>NZ_AJYZ02000001.1 GCF_000272045.2 Vibrio crassostreae 9ZC13
CTAGGGCGTGTTGATCTTTCGTGAGTGTTTTTTGAACAGCATGGTAAAGAGTTATAATTTGCTTCGCCAAAAGTAAAACCATAACCAATACCATGCCAAGAACAATGCTAACTGATATTCGCTGGGAACTGCTACTCCAAGTTATGAAAAGTACAGGTCGTATTTACGATAAAACTGAACATCGAATGACATTTGAAGGAATACTTTATCGAATGAGAACAGGTATTCCTTGGCGAGATCTACCCTCTGAGTTCGGAGAGTGGAGTACCGTTTACAGACGATTTAATCTTTGGTCAAAGAAAGGGATTTTAGATAATCTTTTCAAAAGTTTATCTAACATGGCTGATTTTGAATGGGTATTTCTTGATGGCTCTATAGTTAGAGCACATCAGCATAGTACAGGTGCAGCTACTGAAAGTTCAGAGCAAATAGGAAAAAGTCGCGGGGGCAACTCAACCAAAATTCACTTAGCCGTAGATAGTGGTGGCCTGCCGATTTGCTTTGATTTATCAGAGGGACAACGCCACGATATAGTGCATGCCGAAAGCTTAGTTGAGCAACTCGATGAAGTTAATACCATCGTTTGTGATAAAGGATATGACAGCGAACCTTTCCGTACTTTTGTTAAGGAACGTGGCGGAGAAACGGTAATTGCTAAACGCAATTACGGACAAGATATAGACAAAGACAGTATGGATTGGTGTTTATACAAGTATCGTCACTTGGTCGAAAATGCCTTTGGGAGAATTAAGCATTATCGAGCTATTTCAAGTAGATATGACAAGCTAGAAAGGAATTATGCCAGCATGTTATCGCTGGCATTCATGTTAATGTGGCTACCGATGTATTGTTGAACGCGAAATGTACAGCAAAGATCAACACGCCCTAAT
>NZ_AJYZ02000002.1 GCF_000272045.2 Vibrio crassostreae 9ZC13
CGACTTAGCTCAGTAGGTAGAGCAACTGACTTGTAATCAGTAGGTCACCAGTTCGATTCCGGTAGTCGGCACCACTTTCTCCCTTCCTATAAGGCAAGCGAGAGAAAGCTCAAAATTTGGAGAGGTTCCCGAGTGGCCAAAGGGAGCAGACTGTAAATCTGTTGGCACTGCCTTCGATGGTTCGAATCCGTCCCTCTCCACCATATTCTAAAGGTTAAATAGCTCAAACAGAGTTACGTGTTGCGTGCATCGTATAATGGCTATTACCTCAGCCTTCCAAGCTGATGATGCGGGTTCGATTCCCGCTGCACGCTCCAACTCATTTTGTGTGCTGATATAGCTCAGTCGGTAGAGCGCACCCTTGGTAAGGGTGAGGTCCCCAGTTCGACTCTGGGTATTAGCACCAGTCTAAAGCTTCTTCTCCTTTAATAAAGAAAACCATTTTTTTTGGTTGCGTGGTCTTATTTTAAGCCACCTAATCCGTACCTAGAGGGACACCCCATGTCTAAAGAAAAATTTGAACGTACGAAACCGCACGTAAACGTTGGTACTATCGGCCACGTTGACCACGGTAAAACAACTCTAACTGCTGCTATCTGTACTACTCTTGCAAAAGTGTACGGTGGTGTTGCTAAAGATTTCGCATCTATCGATAACGCTCCAGAAGAGCGTGAGCGCGGTATCACAATCGCAACTTCTCACGTTGAGTACGATACTCCAGCACGTCACTACGCACACGTAGACTGTCCAGGACACGCGGATTATGTTAAAAACATGATCACTGGTGCTGCACAAATGGACGGCGGTATCCTAGTTGTTGCTGCGACTGACGGCCCTATGCCTCAAACTCGTGAGCACATCCTACTTGGTCGTCAAGTTGGTATCCCTTACATCATCGTATTCATGAACAAATGTGACATGGTAGATGACGAAGAGCTACTTGAGCTAGTTGAGATGGAAGTTCGTGAACTTCTTTCTGAATACGACTTCCCAGGTGATGACCTACCAGTTATCCAAGGTTCTGCACTTGGCGCACTAAACGGCGAGAAGCAGTGGGAAGACAAGATCGTTGAGCTTGCAGAAGCACTAGATTCTTACATTCCTGAGCCAGAGCGTGCAGTTGACCAACCGTTCCTACTACCAATTGAAGATGTATTCTCAATTCAAGGTCGTGGTACTGTTGTAACTGGTCGTATCGAGCGCGGTATCCTACGTGTAGGTGACGAAGTAGAAATCGTTGGTATCAAAGAGACTACTCTTACTACTTGTACTGGTGTTGAAATGTTCCGTAAACTGCTTGACGAAGGTCGTGCAGGTGAGAACGTTGGTGCACTTCTACGTGGTACTAAGCGTGATGACGTTGAACGTGGTCAAGTACTTTCTGCGAAAGGTTCTATCAACCCACACACTAAGTTTGAGTCTGAAGTATACGTACTTTCTAAAGACGAAGGCGGCCGTCACACTCCTTTCTTCAAAGGTTACCGTCCACAGTTCTACTTCCGTACAACTGACGTAACAGGCGACATCACTCTACCAGAAGGCGTAGAAATGGTAATGCCAGGTGACAACGTTCAAATGACTGTTGAGCTAATCGCTCCAATCGCAATGGACGAAGGTCTACGTTTCGCAATCCGCGAAGGTGGCCGTACAGTTGGTGCTGGTGTTGTAGCTAAAATCTTTGCATAAGATTTGACGAACCACTAGTAAAAAGGGCATCATTTGATGCCCTTTTTCTGCGCTAAAAAAAGAGTTGGATGTTTTGACATCGATTTTTGCTCTTAGCAAAGAATTAAACGGTCTTTTTGACTAAAATGACTGTTAGATGTGTTGTTTTGCAACGCAAAGGAATGTGCCCTGCAACAGCGGGGTTATTGTCGTCTATATTTAAGACTTATCACAGGTTGGTTTTATGAAAGCAAACGCTGAAACTCCTGATAGCTCAGGTGCAGCAGATACAATGAAGTGGATTGTCGCTTTTGTTCTGTTGGCTGCTGCTGTTGTGGGTAATTACCTGTATGGTGAATTGTCTGTTGTAATTCGCGCTGCAGGTGTAGTTGTGCTGATTGCTGCCGCACTAGGCGTTGCAGCAACAACAACTAAAGGTAAAGCTGCGATCGATTTTGCAAAAGAATCTCGTATGGAGATTCGTAAAGTTGTTTGGCCTACTCGCCAAGAAACTATGCAAACTACATTGATCGTTTTAGCTGTATGTATTGTTATGTCTCTAGTGCTTTGGGGAATTGACGGCATTATGGTCCGTCTAGTTTCTCTAGCAACTGGGGTGTAGAGGGTTCTGATTCATGAGTGAAGCTCCAAAAAAACGTTGGTATGTAGTTCAAGCCTTTTCTGGCTTTGAAGGTCGTGTTGCACAGTCGCTACGCGAGCATATTAAAATGCACAACATGGAAGAACTATTTGGCGATGTGCTAGTACCTACTGAAGAAGTAGTGGAAATGCGTGCAGGCCAACGCCGTAAAAGTGAACGTAAATTCTTCCCTGGCTACGTATTAGTTCAAATGATCATGAATGATGAATCATGGCACTTAGTACGCAGCATTCCGCGTGTTATGGGCTTCATTGGTGGTACCTCTGATCGTCCTGCACCAATCACTGATAAAGAAGCTGATGCTATCTTGAACCGTCTAGAGAAAGCGAGCGAGTCTCCACGTCCTAAGACAATGTTCGAAGCGGGTGAAGTGGTTCGTGTGAACGATGGTCCATTTGCTGACTTCAACGGTACTGTTGAAGAAGTAGATTACGAGAAAAGCCGCATTAAGGTATCTGTATCGATCTTTGGTCGTGCAACACCGGTTGAGCTTGAATTTGGTCAGGTTGAAAAACTGGACTAAAACTCTAAGTTTTGAACAAGCTGTGGATAAATAGTTCATAAGCTGTTTAAAATTAAAGAGTATAAAAAATCACCTTTTTAGGGTTGTTAAAGGCGCGAATTATGATTATAATTTCGCGCCTTTTTGCTTCTGTGGAAGTGAAAAAGAGTTAATTGAATTTATGGGGAGCTCGCCTTGCGGCTAGCGCATGTACCCAAAATATTAGGAAATATCATGGCTAAGAAAGTTGAAGCTTATATCAAACTGCAAGTTGCAGCTGGTATGGCAAACCCAAGTCCACCGGTTGGTCCTGCTCTAGGTCAACACGGCGTGAACATCATGGAATTCTGTAAAGCGTTCAACGCAAAAACAGAATCTGTTGAGAAAGGTCTACCTACTCCAGTAGTTATTACTGTTTACAACGACCGTTCTTTCACGTTCGTAACTAAGACTCCACCTGCTGCTGTTCTTCTTAAGAAAGCTGCTGGCGTTAAGTCTGGTTCAGGTCGTCCAAACACTGAGAAAGTTGGTACTGTTACTGACGCTCAAGTTCAGGAAATCGCAGAAACTAAAGCTGCTGATATGACTGGTGCTGACATCGAAGCAATGAAACGTTCTATTGCTGGTACTGCTCGTTCAATGGGCCTAGTGGTAGAGGGATAAGATCATGGCTAAACTTACTAAGCGTATGCGCGTAATCCGCGACAAAGTTGACTCAACTAAAGAATACGAAATCAGCGAAGCTGTTGCTCTTCTTAAAGAACTAGCGACTGCTAAATTCGTTGAGTCTGTAGATGTTGCTGTTAACCTAGGCATCGATGCTCGTAAATCTGACCAAAACGTTCGTGGCGCAACAGTGCTACCTCACGGTACTGGCCGTGACATCCGCGTTGCTGTTTTCACTCAAGGTGCAAACGCAGAAGCTGCTAAAGCTGCTGGCGCAGATATCGTTGGTATGGAAGATCTTGCTGAGCAAGTGAAAAAAGGCGAAATGAACTTCGACGTAGTTGTTGCTTCTCCAGATGCAATGCGTGTTGTTGGTCAACTAGGTACAATCCTAGGTCCACGCGGCCTTATGCCAAACCCTAAAGTTGGTACTGTAACTCCTAACGTTGCTGAAGCGGTTAAGAACGCTAAAGCTGGTCAGGTTCGTTACCGTAACGACAAGAACGGCATCATCCACACTACTATCGGTAAAGCATCTTTCGAAGCTAACCAGCTTCAAGAGAACCTAGAAGCACTTCTAGTTGCTCTTAAGAAAGCTAAGCCTTCTTCAGCTAAGGGTTCTTACCTGAAGAAAGTAAGCATCTCTACTACGATGGGTGCTGGTGTTGCTGTTGATCAAGCTAGTCTTGATACTCAAGCAAACTAATTTGCTTAGGCGCAGATTTAGTGTATACTTCTGCGCCTAATATTTGTGGTTGGGTGGTTTTAAAGCAATTTGAAATCATCTATCCCAAGACCGTAGGCGCTGTCGATTTTCATTAGATTATTGATAGCTTAATAAAACCTACGTAGGCGATGTTGTGGTTTGAAGTGGATTTATTCATTTTTAAATAACATCGTAAACGCTCAATACATTTTGTATTGGGTGCTGTAATCACAACCAGAGGTTAATCCAAATGGCTTTAAATCTTCAAGACAAAAAAGCAATTGTTGCTGAAGTCAACGAAGCTGCCAGTGGTGCACTTTCTGCAGTTGTAGCTGATTCTCGTGGCGTTGAAGTTGGCGCAATGACTTCTCTACGTAAACAAGCTCGCGAAGCGGGTGTTTACATGAAAGTTGTTCGTAACACACTAGCACGCCGTGCGGTTCAGGGTACAGACTACGAGTGTCTAGTAGACACTTTCACTGGTCCAACTCTGATCGCGTTCTCTAACGAGCACCCAGGTGCTGCAGCGCGTCTTTTCAAAGACTTCGCTAAAGAGAACAAAGATTTCGAGATCAAAGCTGCTGCATTTGAAGGCGCAGTTACTGATGCTGAAGTACTAGCGACACTACCAACTTACGACGAAGCTATCGCACGCCTAATGATGTGCATGAAAGAAGCTTCTGCTGGCAAGCTGGTTCGTACTATCGCTGCACTACGTGACCAAAAAGAAGAAGCAGCGGCTTAAGCCTTGCTTTTCACTGGTTGCAAATTAAACTTATTGTTGACTTAAAAGAGAATTGTTATGTCTATTACTAACGAGCAAATCCTAGACGCAGTTGCAGAAATGTCTGTAATGCAAGTTGTTGAGCTTATCGAAGCTATGGAAGAGAAATTCGGCGTTTCAGCTGCAGCTGCAGTTGTAGCTGGTGGCGCAGCTGGCGGCGACGCTGCTGCTGAGCAAACTGAATTCGACGTAATCCTAACTGCTGCTGGCGCTAACAAAGTACAAGTTATCAAAGCTGTACGTGGCGCAACTGGCCTAGGTCTTAAAGAAGCTAAAGGTCTTGTAGACTCAGCTCCTGCAGCGCTTAAAGAAGGCGTTGACAAAGCTGAAGCTGAAGCTCTTAAAGCACAGCTAGAAGAAGCTGGCGCTTCTGTTGAAATCAAGTAATTATTACTTAATTTCATAGCCGCAAGGCTAATGGCTGGTGGTTTATTAACCACCGGCCTTTTTGCGCTGTAGGGCTATGACGAAATTTCCGCTGTTTAACCGTCATAATCCGAGCAAAAAAACAGTCATTTTTTCGAAATGATTGTTCACTACCACTAAACAGCTGTTTGTCACCACCCCCTCTGAAGAGTGTTTTGGGTGGTTTGGGTCACTTATCAGCGAGCTGAGGAACCCCATGGTTTACTCTTATACCGAGAAAAAGCGCATCCGTAAGGATTTTGGTACTCGTCCACAAGTTTTGGACATTCCATACCTGTTATCGATCCAGCTTGATTCTTTCGACAAATTCATCGAACAGGATCCAGAAGGTCAATACGGTCTTGAAGCTGCTTTCCGTTCTGTATTTCCAATTCAGAGCTACAACGGCAATTCTGAGCTGCAATACGTTAGCTACCGTCTTGGTGAGCCAGTTTTTGACGTTAAAGAATGTCAAATCCGCGGTGTTACTTACTCAAAGCCACTACGCGTAAAACTACGTCTAGTTATCTTTGATCGAGATGCACCAGCAGGTACTGTAAAAGACATTAAAGAACAAGAAGTCTACATGGGCGAAATTCCGCTTATGACAGACAATGGTACTTTCGTAATTAATGGTACCGAGAGGGTTATCGTATCCCAGCTGCACCGAAGCCCAGGCGTGTTCTTCGACAGTGATAAGGGTAAGACCCACTCATCAGGTAAAGTTCTTTATAACGCACGTGTAATTCCTTACCGTGGCTCATGGTTAGACTTTGAGTTCGATCCTAAGGATAACTTATTCGTACGTATCGACCGTCGTCGTAAGCTACCAGCATCGATTATTCTTCGTGCACTTGGTAAGTCGACTGAAGAGATCCTTGATCTGTTCTTCGACAAAGTGAACTTCGAAGTGAAAGACCAAACTCTTCTTATGGAGTTGGTTCCTGATCGTCTACGTGGTGAAACTGCGTCATTCGACATCGAAGCAAACGGTAAAACTTACGTTGAGACTGGTCGTCGTGTTACTGCTCGCCATATCCGTCAACTTGAAAAAGATGGCGTTGAGCACATCGAAGTACCAGTAGAGTACATCGTTGGTAAAGTTGCATCTAAAGATTACATCAACGAAGCAACTGGCGAGATCATCGTTGGCGCGAACCAAGAGATTAGCCTAGAAGCTCTTGCTAACCTGTCTCAAGCAGGCCACAAGGCTCTACAAACTCTGTTCACGAATGACCTAGATCACGGTCCATTCATGTCAGACACTCTACGTGCAGATAGCACAGTAGATCGCATCTCTGCATTGGTAGAAATCTACCGCATGATGCGTCCTGGCGAGCCACCAACGAAAGAAGCTGCAGAGTCTCTATTCGAAAGCCTATTCTTCTCTGAAGAACGTTACGACCTATCAACTGTAGGCCGTATGAAGTTCAACAGCTCTATTGAGCGTGAAGAAGAAGAAGAGCGCGGTACTCTGGATGAATCAGACATCATCGAAGTGATGAAGAAACTGATTGGTATCCGTAACGGTATTGGTGAAGTGGACGATATCGACCACCTTGGCAACCGTCGTATCCGTTCTGTAGGTGAAATGGCAGAAAACCAATTCCGTGTTGGTCTAGTTCGTGTAGAACGTGCCGTTAAAGAGCGCCTAAGCCTTGGTGACCTTGATGCAATCATGCCTCAAGATCTTATCAACGCTAAGCCGATCTCTGCTGCAGTTAAAGAATTCTTTGGCTCTTCACAGCTTTCACAGTTCATGGACCAAAACAACCCATTGTCAGAAGTTACGCACAAACGTCGTATCTCTGCTTTAGGTCCTGGTGGTCTTACTCGTGAGCGCGCAGGCTTCGAAGTACGTGACGTTCACGTAACTCACTACGGTCGTCTATGTCCGATCGAAACGCCTGAAGGTCCAAACATCGGTCTAATTAACTCACTATCTGCGTTTGCACGTTGTAACGATTACGGTTTCCTAGAAACTCCGTACCGTCGTGTAGTAGATGGTGTAGTAACAGAAGAAGTTGATTACCTGTCTGCAATCCAGGAAGGTCAATTCGTAATCGCGCAAGCAAACACCATTCTTACTGAAGAAGGTACGTTTGCAGATGAGCTAATTACAGCTCGTCAAAAAGGTGAATCTGGTCTTCACCCACGCGATCACGTTGACTACATGGACGTTGCGACAAACCAAGTAGTATCTATCGCTGCTTCGCTTATCCCGTTCCTAGAACACGATGATGCGAACCGTGCATTGATGGGTGCCAACATGCAACGTCAAGCTGTACCAACACTTAAGGCTGATAAGCCTCTAGTAGGTACTGGTATCGAACGTAACATCGCAGTTGACTCTGGTGTTACAGCGGTTGCTAAACGTGGTGGTCAAGTTCAGTCTGTAGACGCTTCTCGTATTGTAGTTAAGGTTAACGAAGATGAATTGGTACCTGGCGAAGCTGGTATCGATATCTACAACCTAACTAAGTACACGCGTTCGAACCAAAACACATGTATTAACCAACGTCCAACTGTACTTCCTGGTGAACCAGTTGCACGTGGCGATGTTCTTGCTGATGGTCCTTCAACAGACCTTGGTGAACTAGCTCTTGGCCAAAACATGCGTATCGCATTCATGCCTTGGAACGGTTACAACTTCGAAGACTCGATCTTAGTATCTGAGCGCGTAGTTCAAGAAGACCGTTTCACGACAATCCACATCCAAGAACTATCTTGTGTGGCTCGTGATACTAAGCTGGGTTCTGAAGAGATCACAGCTGATATTCCAAACGTAGGTGAGTCTGCTCTGTCTAAACTAGACGAGTCAGGTATCGTTTACATTGGTGCTGAAGTTAAGGGTGGCGACATCCTAGTTGGTAAAGTAACCCCTAAAGGTGAAACTCAACTGACTCCTGAAGAGAAGCTACTACGTGCTATCTTCGGTGAGAAAGCATCTGATGTTAAAGATACTTCTCTACGTGTACCAAACTCTGTTTCGGGTACTATCATCGATGTACAAGTCTTCACTCGCGATGGCGTAGAGAAAGACAAGCGTGCACTTGAAATCGAACAGATGCAGCTTAAAGAAGCTAAGAAAGACCTAACTGAAGAGTTCCAAATTCTTGAGGGTGGCCTTCTTAACCGTGTTAAAGCTGTACTTCTGTCTGGTGGTTACTCTGAAGCTAAGCTTGATACTATCGGTCGTAAGCAATGGCTAGAGCAAGTTCTAGAAGACGATGCGCTACAAACACAGCTTGAGCAACTTGCTGAGCAGTGGGATGAGCTAAAAGCAGACTTCGATAAGAAGTTTGAAACTAAGCGTCGTAAAATCACTCAAGGTGATGATCTAGCGCCTGGCGTTCTTAAGATTGTTAAAGTTTACCTAGCGGTTAAACGTCGTATCCAGCCTGGTGATAAGATGGCCGGTCGTCACGGTAACAAAGGTGTAATCTCTAAGATTAACCCTGTTGAAGACATGCCATACGATGAGAAAGGTCAGCCTGTAGACATCGTACTTAACCCGCTGGGTGTACCATCGCGTATGAACATCGGTCAGATCCTAGAAGTTCACTTAGGTTTGGCTGCGAAAGGTATCGGTGACAAGATCAACCAAATGGTTAAGGAACAACAAGAACTGCATAAGTTCCGTGAGTTCCTACAGAAGGTTTACGATCTTGGTGATACTCGTCAGAAAGTTGATATTGCTGAACTGTCTGATGATCAAGTTCGTACACTGATCAAGAACCTACGTGGCGGTCTACCGATTGCTACTCCTGTGTTCGACGGTGCTTCTGAGTCTCTAATCAAAGAACTACTTAAACTGGGTGATCTGCCAGAATCTGGTCAGCTTAAACTGTTTGATGGTCGTACTGGTGATTCGTTTGAGCGTCCTGTAACTGTTGGTTACATGTACATGCTGAAACTGAACCACTTGGTTGATGACAAGATGCATGCTCGTTCAACTGGTTCTTACAGCCTAGTAACTCAGCAACCACTTGGTGGTAAAGCTCAGTTCGGTGGTCAGCGTTTCGGTGAGATGGAAGTATGGGCACTAGAAGCATACGGTGCTGCATATACTCTACAAGAAATGCTAACAGTTAAGTCAGATGACGTTAACGGCCGTACTAAGATGTATAAGAACATCGTAGACGGTAACCATAGCATGGAACCTGGTATGCCTGAGTCGTTCAACGTACTGTTGAAAGAGATTCGCTCGCTAGGTATCAACATCGAGCTAGAAGACGAAGAGTAATCCCTCCTTCTTTTTAAAAGAAGATAGGATTATTTGGTAAAAGGGAGCTTGCTACAGCAGTGAGCTCCTTTAACTCCTTACAGGAGCTGAATGTGAAAGACTTATTAAACTTTCTAAAAGCACAGCATAAGACCGAAGAATTTGATGCAATCAAAATCGGTCTATCTTCACCAGACATGATCCGTTCATGGTCTTTTGGTGAAGTTAAAAAGCCGGAAACAATTAACTATCGTACGTTCAAACCTGAACGTGATGGTCTGTTCTGTGCACGTATTTTTGGTCCAGTTAAAGACTACGAATGTCTTTGTGGCAAATACAAGCGCCTGAAGCACCGTGGTGTTATCTGTGAGAAGTGTGGCGTTGAAGTTACACAAACTAAAGTTCGTCGTGACCGCATGGGCCACATCGAGCTAGCTTCACCAGTTGCTCACATCTGGTTCCTAAAATCACTGCCGTCTCGTATCGGTCTACTAATGGATATCCCTCTACGTGATATCGAACGTGTTCTTTACTTCGAGATGTACGTAGTAACTGAACCTGGTATGACTGATCTAGAAAAATCTCAGATGCTTACTGAAGAAGAGTATCTGGATCGTCTAGAAGAGTGGGGTGACGAATTCACTGCTAAGATGGGTGCTGAAGCGATCAAAGATCTGCTTGCAACAATGGACCTTCATCAAGAAGTGGAAGAAATGCGCGAAGAGTTAGAAACGACTAACTCAGAAACTAAGCGTAAAAAAGTTACTAAGCGCCTGAAGCTAGTTGAAGCGTTCATTGCATCGGGTAACGATCCGCAATGGATGATTCTGACTGTACTTCCGGTTCTGCCGCCAGATCTACGTCCTCTAGTACCACTAGATGGCGGTCGTTTTGCGACTTCAGATCTGAACGACCTTTACCGTCGTGTGATCAACCGTAACAACCGTTTGAAGCGTCTTCTAGAGCTAGCTGCTCCGGACATCATCGTACGTAACGAAAAGCGTATGCTGCAAGAGTCTGTTGATGCACTTCTAGATAACGGTCGTCGCGGTCGTGCTATCACTGGTTCTAACAAGCGTCCTCTGAAATCTCTTGCTGATATGATCAAGGGTAAACAAGGTCGTTTCCGTCAGAACCTTCTAGGTAAACGTGTAGACTACTCTGGCCGTTCTGTAATCACAGTCGGTCCATACCTTCGTCTACATCAGTGTGGTCTTCCTAAGAAGATGGCACTTGAGCTATTTAAGCCGTTCATCTACAGCAAGCTAGAAACTCGTGGCATGGCTACGACAATCAAAGCTGCTAAGAAGATGGTAGAGCGCGAAGAAGCTATCGTTTGGGATATCCTGGACGAAGTAATCCGCGAACACCCAGTACTGCTTAACCGTGCACCTACACTTCACCGTCTAGGTATCCAAGCGTTTGAACCAGTACTAATCGAAGGTAAAGCGATTCAGCTTCACCCACTAGTGTGTGCGGCATACAACGCCGACTTCGATGGTGACCAAATGGCGGTACACGTGCCTCTAACTCTAGAAGCACAGCTTGAAGCACGTACACTGATGATGTCGACGAATAACATTCTGTCGCCAGCGTCAGGTGATCCGATCATCGTACCTTCTCAGGACGTTGTATTGGGTCTTTACTACATGACACGTGACAAGATCAACGTGAAAGGCGAAGGTATGTACCTTGCTGGCCCTGCTGAGGCTGAAAAGGCATACCGTACTAAGACTGCTGAGCTACACGCTCGCGTTAAAGTACGTATCACCGAAACTGTAGTAGACGAAGATGGTAACAGCACTACTGAAACGAAGATGGTTGATACAACTGTCGGCCGTGCAATGCTATGGCAAATCGTTCCAGCTGGCCTACCGTACAGCATCGTTAACCAAAAGTTAGGTAAGAAGCAGATCTCTACTCTTCTTAACGAGTGTTACCGTAAGCTTGGTCTAAAAGATACAGTAGTATTTGCTGACCAAATCATGTACGCAGGTTTTGCATACGCTGCACTTTCTGGTGTTTCTGTAGGTATCGACGATATGGTTGTACCTCAAGCGAAATACGATGAAATTGAATCTGCTGAAGAAGAAGTTCGCGAAATCCAAGAGCAATTCCAATCTGGTCTTGTTACTGCGGGTGAGCGTTACAACAAAGTTATCGATATCTGGGCATCTACGAATGACCGCGTTGCGAAAGCAATGATGGATAACCTATCTTCTGAAACAGTTATCAACCGTGACGGCGAAGAAGAACAGCAAGAATCGTTCAACAGCATCTACATGATGGCCGACTCGGGCGCACGTGGTTCTGCAGCTCAGATTCGTCAGCTAGCAGGTATGCGTGGTCTGATGGCGCGTCCAGATGGTTCAATCATCGAAACGCCGATCACAGCGAACTTTAAAGAAGGTCTAAACGTCCTTCAGTACTTTATCTCAACGCACGGTGCTCGTAAGGGTCTTGCGGATACAGCACTGAAAACAGCAAACTCGGGTTACCTAACTCGTCGTCTAGTAGACGTTGCTCAAGACGTTGTAGTACACGAACATGACTGTGGCACGCATGAAGGTATCGACATGATGCCTCACATCGAAGGTGGTGACGTTAAAGTTGCACTTTCTGAGCTTGCTCTAGGTCGTGTAGTAGCTGAAGACGTTCTTAAGCCTGGTACTGAAGATGTACTGATTCCACGTAATACTCTGATTGATGAGAAGTGGTGTCAAATCATGGAAGACAACTCAGTAGATAGCATGAAAGTGCGCTCTGTTGTTACCTGTGATGCAGACTTCGGTTGTTGTGCACAGTGTTACGGTCGTGACCTAGCACGTGGTCACCTAGTGAACCAAGGTGAAGCAGTTGGTGTTATCGCTGCACAATCTATCGGTGAACCGGGTACACAGCTAACGATGCGTACGTTCCACATCGGTGGTGCGGCATCTACTGCAGCAGCAGAGAACAGCATCCAAGCTAAGACAACTGGTACTGTGAAACTTCACAATGCTAAGTTCGTAGTTAACAAAGATAAGAAACTGGTTATCACTTCTCGTGCATCTGAGATGACGATTATTGATGAATTCGGCCGTACTAAAGAGAAGCACAAACTTCCTTACGGTTCGATGCTAACCAAAGGCGACAACGCAGCAGTTACTGCTGGTGAAGTTGTAGCTAACTGGGAAGCGCATACCATGCCAATCATCACTGAAGTGGCAGGTCGTATCCAATTCGTAGATATGATCGATGGTATTACAGTTTCTCGTCAAACTGACGATCTAACGGGTCTTTCTTCAAGTGAAGTTACAGACGCAGCAGCTCGCCCAGCAGCAGGTAAAGATATGCGTCCAGCTATCAAACTTGTTGATGAGCAAGGTAACGACGTAATGATCCCTGGTACTGATATGCCAGCTCACTACTTCCTACCTGGCAAAGCGATTGTAAACATCGAAGATGGCGCTGAAGTTGGCATCGGTGACACACTATCTCGTATCCCTCAAAAATCGAGCGGAAACAAAGATATCACCGGTGGTCTACCACGCGTAGCTGACCTATTCGAAGCTCGTAAGCCTAAAGAGCCTGCGATCCTTGCTGAGCACACAGGTACTGTGTCTTTCGGTAAAGAAACGAAAGGTAAGCGTCGTCTAGTAATCACTCGTGAAGGCGGTGACGCTTACGAAGAGATGATTCCTAAGCATCGTCAATTGAACGTGTTCGAAGGTGAGAAGATTGAACGTGGTGATGTAATCGCCGACGGTCCTGAAACTCCACACGATATCCTGCGTCTACGTGGTATCCACGCAGTAACTCAGTACATCGCGAACGAAGTTCAAGAAGTTTACCGCTTACAAGGCGTAAAGATTAACGATAAGCACATCGAGACTATCGTTCGTCAAATGCTACGTAAGTGTACAATCACTCATTCTGGTGACTCTCCGTTCCTACCTGGCGAACAAGTTGAGTACCACAATGTTAAGATTGCTAACCGTAAGCTAGAAGCTGAAGGTAAAGAACTAGTACGTTTCGAACGTGATCTACTAGGTATTACTAAAGCATCTCTTGCAACTGAGTCATTCATCTCAGCTGCATCGTTCCAAGAAACGACTCGCGTACTAACAGAAGCTGCGGTTTCTGGTAAGCGTGATGACCTTCGCGGCCTGAAAGAGAACGTAATTGTTGGTCGTCTGATCCCAGCTGGTACTGGTTTCGCATACCACCAAGAGCGTCAAAAACAACGTGAAGAAGAGCAAGAAGGTCCTTCAGCTGAACAAGCTACTGACAATCTAGCAGCACTTCTAAACGCTGGTTTCTCTTCAGAAGAGTAAGCTCTACGAGTAGTCTCTAAGAGATAAGAAAAAGGCACCTTCGGGTGCCTTTTTTGTATCTGGCGTATTGGTATTTAGCTATGACTTATAAAGTGATAGGTGTGCTTATCTAGCTGGTGAGGTTGGATTTATGTCCTGAAGAGTGCTCTTTGAGGCCAGTAAGATAAAGGGTAGAGATGACTAGGCTGATTAGGGCTGTAACCATATGCTTATGGCTAAAGGTCAGGGCGAGCGAGTAAGCTCTGTCTGAAAGGTTCTGGGTAGTTTGGATAACCTTACAGACAAAACAAAAAGCTTGCACAGAGGCAAGCTTATTAAGGATTCGGCTAACTAAGCGCCTGGTGGAATCGCTAAACTGTCTGCAATAAGCTGGATAAGATTATCTTCTACTTCAAAACGTAGTTCGAGTAGTTCACCTACTTTGGACATATCTCCTTCGAAGTTAGGCAACTCATCGTCTGCATTTACTTTAACGTACTTATCATTGAATTCTAGAAGCGGCTCGGTTGTAAGTACGATCTTCGCGTAAGTTGTATCAATCTCGTCATTGGTTTTAAAGCCTGTTGCTTGCCATTTTTTCATGACCATATCGTAGATCTTAAAATGACCCTCTGAGATATAATCGACAACATGATCACAGAATGAGCTTATTTCTTTAGGGGAAGGGAGTTCAACAACGTTTGATTGCCCGTTGCTAGCTGGCTGCAAGGCACCTAGCTTACAATATTCAACGATTAGAGACTGTCGAGTTTCGAGCCAATGATCGATGACCTCATTAGAGCCACCCCATTGTTCTTGTATTTGTTTGAATTTATTTAGCATGACCATGTCCTCATGATCTGATCACAACCTTGTGATCAAGTAATTGCCTAAGCAGGGTCCGTTTTATTGGTAGCTACTAAAAGTAATAGCTTGAAATATTCTCTGCTACAACTCTAGTATGAAATTAGATTGCCAGTAAAATGAACGAACTGCAAGCAATGAGGCATAGGGATGTTAAAAAAAAGTGATAACAAAATGACAGAGCAAGCTTATTGGTGCGTCGTTTCTGGTAGTGATATTTGGGTTAATAATGATCAGTTTCCGTTTGGCTCTGCTGAAGAGCTTGGGCTGAGTGTGGAGCATGCAATCTGTATTGGTCAGCATCAAGGTCGCAAGGTGTATTGGCTCAACGATTGTGATGTGGAGAATGAGCTGAGCATGGTCAGCCTAAGAGAGTTACTGCACTGGCCTGAAGTGAGTTTCTTGACTGCAAGCAAAGCCATCCAATATGGGCATATGACTCAAAGTATGCGTTTTTGCCCTCAGTGTGGTGGTCGAAATCATCTCAACCATAACCAGGTGGCGATGCAGTGTGGAGATTGCCGCACACTTCATTATCCTCGTATCTTCCCGTGCATCATTGTCGCTGTACGAAACGACAACAAGATATTGCTTGCGCAGCACCCAAGACATAAGACAGGTATGTATACCGTGATAGCGGGCTTCCTAGAGGTCGGAGAGACCTTAGAGCAGTGTGTGGCAAGAGAAGTCAAAGAAGAAACGGGTATCGATGTCGATAATATTCGTTATTTTGGCAGCCAGCCATGGGCGTTTCCATCGAGTATGATGATGGGCTTTCTCGCAGATTATGCTGGTGGTACGCTCAAGCCTGACTACAGCGAGCTATCGGATGCTCAATGGTTTGACGTAACAAGCCTACCTGATGTTGCTCCTGTTGGAACCATTGCGAGACAGTTGATTGAGAAAACCGTTGATGACGTGATGAAAGATGGTGTGACTGAGCAGATACTAGAGCACTAATTTGCCTGTGATAGTATTTGGCCTATGGGTGATCAAAAGCTAAAAAAAACCCTCCACAAGTGGAGGGGGTAAGTAAGATGTCGTTATGAGATGCTGAGTAGTGACTACTCAGATGTTATAATTGTAATTTTCGCTAGCGAACAAATTTTTAACATGCTCCCGTAATTGGGTGCAAATTAAGCATTGATTTAAAAGTTAATAACTTGATCTAGGTTGCAAAGCACACAGCTTTTACCCTTCAATCAGTGTTAGAATACTTGCCATCAAAACTAGACAAGATTGAATTGGAATTTAACGGAATGACCGAATTAAAAAACGATCGCTATTTACGCGCACTTTTAAAACAGCCTGTTGATTACACACCGGTATGGATGATGCGCCAAGCTGGCCGCTATCTTCCTGAGTACAAAGCAACGCGCGCTGAAGCGGGCGATTTCATGTCTTTGTGCAAAAACGCTGAACTGGCATCAGAAGTAACACTTCAGCCTTTACGTCGTTTCCCGCTTGATGCGGCAATCTTGTTCTCAGACATCCTAACTATCCCTGATGCAATGGGCTTAGGTTTGTACTTTGAAACAGGTGAAGGTCCTAAGTTTGAGCGTCCTATCACGTGTAAAGCTGACGTAGAGAAGATTGGCCTACCAGATCCAGAAGGTGAGCTTCAATACGTAATGAATGCCGTTCGTCAGATCCGTAAAGACCTGAAAGGCGAAGTGCCACTGATTGGTTTCTCTGGTAGCCCATGGACTCTAGCGACATACATGGTTGAAGGTGGAAGCTCTAAAGCATTCACTAAGATCAAGAAGATGATGTACGCAGAGCCACAAACGCTGCACCTGCTTCTAGATAAGCTGGCTGACAGTGTTATCGAATACCTGAACGCGCAAATTAAAGCGGGTGCTCAATCGGTAATGGTATTTGATACATGGGGTGGTGTACTGACTCCTCGTGACTACAACCTATTCTCACTGCAATACATGCACAAAATCGTTGATGGCCTAATCCGTGAAAACGAAGGTCGTCGAGTACCGGTTACTCTGTTCACTAAGAACGGTGGCATGTGGCTTGAGTCTATCGCAGCAACAGGTTGTGATGCGGTTGGTCTAGACTGGACTATCAACATCGCAGATGCAAAAGCTCGCATCGGCGACAAAGTTGCTCTGCAAGGTAACATGGATCCTTCAATGCTTTACGCTCAGCCTGAACGTATTCGCGAAGAAGTGGGCAGCATCCTTGAAGGCTTCGGCGACGGTGGTACCGGTCATGTATTTAACCTAGGCCACGGTATCCACTTAGATGTACCGCCAGAGAACGCTGGTGTATTCGTTGACGCTGTTCACGAATTGTCTAAGCCTTACCACAAGTAATTCTGAGTAAGATTATTGAAAGCGCTGTTGGGAAACCAACAGCGCTTTTTTATTGCCTGAAATTGGCATTTGATGGCGGTTTAATCTTGTTGTGTGCAGTTAATTAGGTATTTGGATCATGGTAGGCCAAATGCTCAGAGATGTGTTTCATGATATAAGGAATGACTTCACTTTCAAACCAAGGGTTCTTCTTGAGCCAGATATTATTGCGTGGCGAAGGGTGGGGTAATGGCAAAAACTCAGGCGCCCACCTTTGCCAATCACGCACGGTTTCGGTCAATGTGCTGGTGGTCTTGTTTGTTAGGTAATGGTTTTGTGCGTACTGGCCAATCAGCAGTGTCATTTGAATATTGGGTAGAGATTGCAGCACTTTGTTATGCCAAAGCTCCGCGCACTCTTTGCGTGGTGGAAGATCACCACTTTTCCCTTTCCCCGGATAACAAAACCCCATAGGCACAATCGCGACTTTTTGCTCGTCGTAAAAAGTATCGCTATCTATCCCTAACCATCCTCTTAATCGTTCGCCACTCGCGTCATTCCAAGGGATCGACGACTCATGCACCTTGATACCCGGCGCTTGACCTATGATCAGCAAGCGCGCGTTTGGATGCGCTTGAATCACCGGGTTAGCACCGTGTGATAGGTGAGGCTCACAAGCTCGGCATTGTCGAATCTCTTTAAGTAACGAAGAGGACATCAGTAACCTTTATCAAAATCGATGACATGATTAAGTGTAAAGCCATCTCGCCACTGTTTGTAATTCTCTGCGAAGATCTCGACTACTTGTCTTGGCTCACTGAGTGCAGCGATGTGTGGAGTGATGGTGACTTGCGGTAGTTTCCAGAAAGGATGTTCCTGAGAGAGGGGTTCACTTTCAAACACATCTAAAAATGCGTGTTCTACCCATCTGTTTTTTATGGCGAGCAACAAGGCTTTATTGTCGATGCTTTCCCCTCGACCGACATTAAACAGCAACACATTAGAGCAGTAACCTAACGTGGTTTGGTTCAACAGCTGATAGGTTTCAGCGGTTGATGGCAAGGTGTTGACCACAATATCGGCCTGCTTAAGGGCAGCCTCTATCTCATTGATGTGGAAAGTCTCTTTAAAGGTTTCTTGTTTGGATGGGATGCCGGTACGGTTGACACCTATGGTATGAATACCAAAAGCCGCCGCGGTTTTTGCCAAATGACTGCCGATTGAACCTGTTCCTAAAATCACCATAGTTTTGTCAGTTAGGCTAGTATAAAGCTGTGGCTGCCAGTTTCGTTGTTGTTGATGCTGGTGGTAATGAGGGAAGTGTCTACAGTGACTGATTGTGTAACCCAATACGTATTCTGCGATAGCCGGACCAAAGATGCCTTTGACGTTGGTTAGCGTATAGTCCTGACGCAGATCTGGCTGAGTGAGTTTATTGATTCCGGCATAGGTACTCTGTACCCAGTCTAGCTCTTTAAACTCGCCGAGGCGCTCTGCGATTAGAGGTGGTGACGCCAAGACAATCTGTGCTGATTTGGGGTTTTGAGTGATTTCTAGGTCGGGTAAATCCTGGTTTAGAATCAGTTGCGTATAGGTATCGTCATGCTCAGTAAGAATATAGAGCTTATTCGTAAAATTGTTCATCGGCTTACCTTTTCCCCCCAGGGTTTATCAAGTACACTTTCGCTGTCTTTTTCTGCAATTATTGAGTGACTATGCTTCAGAATCCACTGCAGGTTCGTCTTGAAAAGTTAGAACCTTGGCAACAAATTACCTTTATGGCGTGTCTATGTGAGCGTATGTACCCTAACTATGCCATGTTTTGTGAGAATACAGAATTTGCGGAAGCTCGAATCTATCGTGATGTTTTGGATAGCATTTGGGAAATCCTGACGGTTAAAACAGCAAAGGTGAACTTTGAGCGTCAACTTGAGAAGGTTGAAGAGCTATTCCCTAGCGGTGATGATTTTGATTTTTATGGTGTTTACCCAGCAATGGACGCATGCCAAGGCCTAGCAACGCTAATTCATGGTCTGCTTGACCGTGAACATATGTTGGAAGCGGTAATTAAAGTGAGTCAACAATCGGTGAAGACGGTTGCTGAGCTTGAGTTTGCTCAAGGCGCTGAAGAAGTGACGAACGAAAACCAGAAAGAAAACGAAGCGGTGTGTGAAGAGTGGGACGTTCAGTGGGCCATTTTCCGACCTCTACGTGAAACGACTGAGCGTGACTTAGAGCTGATCAAAGACCTACGCCACGAACTGCGTGAAGACCCAGTCAGTAACATTGGTGTTGCGCTATAATTCGCAATTGCACCAAGGTACGAATAAAAACAAAGGCTCCCTAGGGAGCCTTTGTTGTATCTGACGGTATCAAATTTAGATTAAGCGTCTTTTTTGTCTTCGTTCTACACTTTGTCTTTTGATGCCTTATCTTTTGATGCGTCGTCGTCATTCGTTGATTTTGCATCTGAAGAGTCGTTGTCTGCTGGAGTTTCTTCCTCGTCCTCGTCATCGCGGTTTTCGATAACACCGTGTGTCTCTTTCCACTTCTCCCAGCGTTGGAACGCCAGTTCTTGCATGTCAGTCGTCTTATCCGCTTCGTCGACAATCTCTTCGCCCACTAGGTGCTCAAAGATGTCTTCTAGGGTGATGATGCCCTGAATAGTGCCGTATTCGTCCACAACTAAAGACAGTTGCAGGCGGTTTGCCATCATCTGGTCAAAGGCCTTAGCCAAGCCCATGTTGTTCAGCAACACGTGGATAGGGCGCATTACTTCACCCAAAGCTTTCTCACCACAACCGGCTTGCTGCAATCTAAACAGCTCTAAGCGGTGAACAAAACCGATGATGTTGTCACTCTGCTCGCTGTAAACCAGCGGACGTGAGAATGGCGTGTCTTTATGTTGTTCTAGGAACGTATTCACACTCATTTCCGCATCAACACGGAATACCACTGGGCGCGGCGTCATTACCTGAGTCACGGGTACATCTTGAATACCCAGTAGGTTGCTCAGGATTTTTGACTCGCCTTCTGCAAATTCACCGCTCTCTTTTGCCAAAATCGCCATTGCAGATAACTCATCACGCATTTTTGGTGCTTGGTGGCCACGAGCAAGACGTTTGGTGATCTGTTCTGAGAACCATACAAACGGTGTTAGGAAGAACACCATCCAACGAAGCACGCTTGCCGAAGCAGGAGCAAGTTGACGCCAGTAGGTTGCACCAATGGTTTTTGGAACAATCTCAGATAATACCAAGATACCTAGCGTTAGCACGGCAGAGAAGACACCTAACCATTGGCTACCAAAAACGACAGCCGCTTGTGCACCTGCTGTCGCAGCACCGATAGTATGGGCGATGGTGTTGAGCGTTAAAATTGACGCAAGCGGGCGGTCAATATCTGTTTTCAGTTTGTCTAAAGACTCTGCTGCAGGGTGCCCATTTTGTTTTAGTTGAGCAATGTAGCTCGGACTAATACTCAAAAGTACAGCTTCCAAAACAGAACAAATGAAAGAAACTCCAATAGCAATGGAGACGTAAATAGATAGCAGCAGCATGTTTGCCCTTAAATTAAATTGTACGCTTTAGCAGCGATTCAGCGTGGATTATAGTGAAAAAGTAGTGGCTAGGTCATCATTAATTTTGCTCTCAGCCCCTTTTAAACAAGGGCTTGCTTAATAAAATCAGTAACAAATTGTGAGTTATTACTCATATTATGGCTAAAACTACGGCATTAGAGCTAAAGATCGACGACAAACCTTTGCCAGATGGGGCATTTATGTTTTAGAGTGAATTGAATTCAAAAATACAAAGAAGGGAAACCTAAAATGAACAAGACTCAATTAATCGACTTTATTGCTGAAAAAGCGGACCTTTCTAAAGCACAAGCTAAAGCTGCTCTAGAAGCGACTCTTGGCGGTGTTACAGATGCTCTTAAAGATGGCGATCAAGTTCAGCTAATTGGTTTTGGTACTTTTAAAGTAAACCACCGTGCAGCTCGCACTGGTCGTAACCCAAAAACTGGTGATGAGATCCAAATCGCTGCTGCAAATGTTCCAGCATTTGTTGCAGGTAAAGCGCTGAAAGATTCAGTGAAATAATCTAAACTGTACCGAGGTAGTCGTATTCCACCTCGGTACAGGTTTTTATGAAAAAAGCATTTCTTCTCGTTTCACTATTATCTACATTTCTTATTGGCTGTTCTTCAACAAGCCCTCGCAAAAACCTAGAGCAATTTGAAACTCACACTGGCGGCCAAGTCATGGGCGACGCGACGAGTTTCTACTGGGTTACAAACAAGCTAACACAACCTCATACTTCAGCTGACTACGTCACTGTCGGCGATTACGGCTGGTACCAAACTGATTATGCTTGGTCAGAAGGCGTGCTTCGTGAATTCATTCGTGAAGGCGAGCAGCGTAACTCTTCTAATGAGCTGGTTCCCTATCGAGTCCATGTGCGTTTCAATAAGTCAGGCGAAGCTGTGTATCAACAGTATCGTATTGATAGCAAAATCTTACCTATCCAAGCCAAGCAGCTTGAAAACTATCAGAAAGAAGCGACGTCGGTTCTAGAGACCACAACGAAGCAGCATGATGAAGGGCTTAGGCTGATTCAGGGTTACTGGAATGGCAGCTCTTTTAAAACGTGCGCTGGTGGTGAGTTTGATCGCATTGAATTTAACCAGACCTTGCCAGGCTTCGTGATTGACCGATTGGCGTCTGTGGAAAGCTATGCGGCGTTTCTTGGCAGTGATTCACTGGGTAAGATGAGCGTGGAAGAGTTACTGATGCTGGCTGAAGACAGCCATGATTGTGTCGTTAGGCCATCATTGTTGAAAGAATAGCGAGTAATCAAAGGATTGAGAGTATTTGGCCTACTGTAGGCCAAGTGCCTATTTGTCTGTACAAATACAGATTCTTGTGTAAATGAGATAATAAAAGGCGCCTATTGAGGCGCCTTTTTCTGTTATTCACTTGCTGTCATTTGCTTACTGTTATTGGAAAGTAAGCGAGCAACAAGATTGTTTACTGCTCTTGTTCGCGCGCAATCGCACGGTAACCAATATCATTGCGGTGGAACATACCATTCCAGCTAACTTGCTTCGTCAACGCGTAAGCGCGCTCTTGAGCCTCAGAAACCGTATTGCCCAGTGCTGTTGCACAAAGTACACGACCGCCGTTTGTCACAACGTCGCCAGCTTCATTATTTGTCGTACCCGCGTGGAAAACCTTTTGACCTTCAACTTCGCTTGTTGGTAGTGAAATAACGTCACCTTTTGCGTAGTCAGCAGGGTAACCGCCAGCCGCAAGAACAACACCGATAGAAGCGCGTGGATCCCACTTCGATTCTGCTTCGTCGAGCTTCTCGTCGATAGCCATTAGGCAAAGTTCAACAAGGTCTGACTCCATACGCATCATGATAGGTTGCGTTTCAGGGTCGCCAAAGCGGCAGTTGTATTCGATAACTTTAGGTGTGCCGTCAGCATCGATCATTAGGCCAGCGTAAAGGAAACCTGTGTAAGGTGCGCCTTCTGCGTCCATACCACGTACCGTTGGGTAGATAACTTCCTCAAGGATACGGTTGTGGATTTCTGGAGTTACAACCGGCGCAGGAGAGTAAGCACCCATGCCGCCCGTGTTTGGCCCAGTGTCTTTGTCGCCAACACGTTTGTGATCTTGGCTGGTGGCCATAGGAAGCACGCTAGAGCCGTCAACCATTACGATGAAGCTTGCTTCTTCGCCTTCGAGGAACTCTTCGATAACAACGCGGCTGCCTGCTTCGCCAAAGGCGTTGCCCGCTAGCATGTCTTTGATTGCGTCTTCTGCTTCTTCAAGGGTCATCGCAACGATAACGCCTTTACCTGCCGCAAGACCGTCAGCTTTCACTACGATAGGAGCGCCTTGCTCGCGAACGTAAGCGATAGCTGGCTCAATCTCAGTGAAGTTTGAGTAGTAACCTGTTGGGATATCATGACGAGCTAGGAAGTCTTTAGTGAATGCTTTAGAGCCTTCAAGCTGTGCTGCAGCTTGAGTAGGGCCGAAGATTGGCAAACCTACTTCGCGGAATGCATCAACCACACCGATAACCAATGGTGCTTCAGGGCCCACGATAGTCAGTTCGATTTTTTTATCTTGAGCAAACGCGACTAAACCAGCGATGTCTTCAACGCCGATGTTTACGTTCTCTAGTTTTGGCTCAAGTGCAGTGCCTGCGTTACCTGGAGCGATGAATACTGTTTCAACGTTTGGGTTTTGTGCTGCTTTCCAACCTAGTGCATGCTCACGACCGCCAGCACCAATAATCAATACATTCATGTTTTAAACCTTCAATCAAAATTGATAGTAGTAGAACTAGAAAATGTCTGAGCAACACTAAATGATAGTGTTGCTCATCTCGGAGCGCAGCGTTCTCGTTTCCCGTAGCGAAGCGCTCTCGTATCTTTTCTTTCTAGTGGCGGAAGTGACGCATGCCCGTAAAGATCATCGCCATGCCGTGTTCGTCTGCTGCTGCGATAACTTCGTCATCACGCATAGAGCCGCCCGGTTGGATAACACACTTGATGCCAGCCTCTGCAGCCGCGTCGATACCGTCACGGAATGGGAAGAATGCATCTGATGCCATCACACAGCCTTCAACCTGTAGACCTTCGTCTGCAGCTTTGATGCCTGCGATTTTCGCAGAGTAAACGCGGCTCATTTGGCCAGCGCCAACACCAATTGTCATGTCGCCTTTCGAGTAAACGATAGCGTTAGATTTAACGTATTTCGCTACTTTCCAGCAGAATAGAGCATCTTTCAATTCTTCAGCTGTAGGTTGGCGCTTAGAAACCACTTTAAGGTCATCTTCAGACACCATGCCTTGGTCGCGGTCTTGAACTAGCAAACCACCGTTAACGCGTTTAACGTCAAAGCCAGTTGTCTTCGTTGTCCACTCACCACACTCAAGTAGGCGAAGGTTTTTCTTAGCCGCTACGATTGCTACTGCTTCAGCAGAAACTGATGGTGCAATGATAACTTCAACGAATTGACGCTCAGTGATAGCCGTTGCTGTTGCAGCGTCTAGCTCACGGTTGAAAGCGATGATGCCGCCAAATGCAGAAGTTGGGTCTGTTTTGAATGCACGGTCGTAAGCTTCTAGGATGTCTTCACCTAGTGCAACACCACATGGGTTAGCGTGCTTAACGATCACACATGCTGGCTGGTCGAACTCTTTCACACACTCAAGTGCTGCGTCGGTGTCAGCGATGTTGTTGTAAGAAAGGGCTTTACCTTGAATCTGGCGAGCTGTAGAAACTGATGCTTCTTCAGGGTTTGCTTCAACGTAGAATGCGGCTGCCTGGTGGCTGTTCTCACCGTAGCGCATGTCTTGCTTTTTCTCGAACTGTTGGTTGAACGTGCGAGGGAATTTGCTCTTGTTTTCAGGAGAAGGTTCGTCACCTTCTTTGTTCTCACCGTAAGATGGAACCATAGTGCCGAAGTAGTTTGCGATCATGCCGTCGTAAGAAGCGGTGTGCTCGAATGCTGCGATAGCGAGGTCGAAGCGAGTCTCTAGTGTTAGAGATTTATCGTTCGCGTCCATTTCAGCGACAACGCGCTCGTAGTCGTGTGCGTTAACAACGATCGTTACGTCTTTGTGGTTTTTCGCTGCAGAGCGAACCATTGTAGGGCCGCCGATGTCGATGTTCTCAACAGCATCAGCAAGGGTACAACCTTCTTTAGCAACGGTTTCTGCGAATGGGTATAGGTTTACAACAACCATATCGATAGGGTTGATACCGTGAGTTTCCATCACGTCATCATCTTGGCCACGACGGCCTAGAACACCACCATGAACTTTTGGGTGCAGAGTCTTAACACGGCCATCCATCATTTCTGGGAAACCAGTGTAGTCAGATACTTCTGTAACAGAGATGCCTTTATCAGCAAGCAGGCGAGCAGTGCCACCGGTAGATAGGATATCTACACCACGGTTAGCAAGAGCTTGTGCAAATTCAACGATACCAGTTTTGTCTGATACGCTGATTAGAGCGCGGCGAATTGGACGAGCGTTATTCATGCTTCCATCTTCCTCAAATTCATGGGGTTAAAATAAAGATATTTGCCAAAAAAGAACTTGTTTCTATCTTCTTAGCGTGGATTATCTTAGATACCAGTAAGAGATAAAATATTGGCCAGTTTTGGTAAAGACCTTTTGGGTTAGTCTTATGATTAAGCTATAAGATAACCAACTCCAAATTTGATGGCGCAGATTCTAACTAATTTATTACAAAAAAGCTCGCGCAATCGTTTGGCATCTCAAAATTAATTATGAAAAGTGCCATTTCAGCCTGAAAAGTAACGATAAGGTTAATTGTGGAATGGACGAAACAGTAGGAAAAAACATGTTTCAGATCGGTGAATTAGCGAAGCGATGCGGTGTGACAGCCGATACCTTGCGATTTTATGAGAAGAATAACCTGATCGCGCCAGCCAGTCGCAGTGACTCGGGTTATCGCCTATATGATGAAAATAACCAGAAACAGGTGACGTTTATTCTCAAATCTAAAGCGTTGGGGCTGAGTTTGGACGAGATTAAAGAATTGCTTGAGATTCGCCTCGAGGCCACACAGCACAGTTGCGCTGAAGTGAAGTCGATTACCTCAGCAAAGCTAGAGATGATTGATGAGAAGATTACCGAGTTAACTAAGATTCGCACCGCACTTAAAAAGATTAATGATGCGTGTTGTGGTCACGTAGACGATGATGCAAGCCATTGTTCGATTCTAGCAGCCTTGGACTCAGCAAACGTCGACAAAGGTCGCTGCTGTCGCACTGGAGAGTAATCAGCGACTATCACGGATCGACAAGCCAAAAAAAAGCCAAACTCAACAATGAGCTTGGCTTTCAATTCAATAAATTACGAAAGAACGATTAGTTCATGCCGTATTTTTTAAGTTTCTTGCGAAGAGTACCGCGGTTAATACCCATCATGGTTGCTGCGCGAGTTTGGTTACCGCGAGTGTACTGCATGATAGTGTCTAGTAGTGGCTGTTCAACTTCAGCTAATACTAATTCGTATAACTCGCTGACTTCTTGACCGTTTAATTGAGCAAGGTAATTTTTCAATGATGCTTTAACTGAGTCACGTAGTGGCTTCTGCGTGATTTGGTCTTGTGATGTAACTGTAGTTACTGTCAATGCTTCTGAAGTCAGATTTTGTTCGAACATATTCGGTCTAGCTCTTCTCGTAATTATGGTGCAACGTTATCAAAAAAACCTTCTAGCGCTTCAAGCTGCAGATCACCTGCTTCGAATGCGTTGAAGGTACGGCGAAACTCACTCGCTTGTTCATGTTCTTTTAGATACCAACCCACATGCTTACGAGCGATGCGAGGGCCTAAAAACTCTCCATAAAATTCATGTAGAGCGTGCACATGACCAAGCATGATGTCTTTCACTTCCGAAATCGGGAGTGGGTCCATCGTGGTGCCGTTTTCCAAATAGTGTAGGATTTCGTTAAAAATCCAAGGACGTCCTTGGGCAGGTCGACCTATCATTAAAGCATCAGCGCCGGTGTACTCCAGCACAAACTTCGCTTTTTCCGGACTATCGATATCACCGTTAGCGATAACCGGAATAGATACTGCTTGTTTCGCTGCTTTAATGTGTTTGTATTCTGCCTCACCTTTGTACATACAAGCGCGAGTTCTTCCATGGAGCGCAAGAGCTTGTATGCCGCAGTCTTCGGCTATTTTCGCGATTTGGACACAGTTTCTATTGTCTGTATCCCAGCCTGTGCGCGTTTTCAACGTTACTGGAACGTCGACAGCATTTACCACCGCTTTCAGAATGTCTTCAATGAGTTCTGGATGCTGCAGTAAGGCTGAGCCCGCAAGCTTCTTATTCACTTTTTTGGCTGGACAACCCATGTTGATATCGATGATTTGCGCACCGTTATCGACATTAAATTGAGCAGCCTCGGCCATAAGCTGTGGATCTGCACCAGCGATTTGTACTGAACGAATGCCCGATTCGCCTTCATGTACCATACGCTGCTGAGACTTTGACGTTTTCCAAACTTTCGGATTGGAGGACATCATTTCACTGACTGCCATCCCCGCACCGTAGCGAAGACACAACTCACGGAATGGTCTATCCGTTACGCCAGCCATAGGAGCGACGATTAGATTGTTCTTAAGTTGATAATTTCCGATTTTCAAAAATGTCATCACAGTTCTGTACCAGCAAGGGCGCGCATTTTACGCATTTTTTCGCTGCGTGAAAAGACTAATATTTGAGCATTTACAATTTGTTTTTGTAATTTGTTTAAATTTCAGTCAATTAGCGCCCAAAGTCTTGTCTAGCCTTGCTTGCGACCTGAGATTCGACACCATTCTTGTTGTTCGATGATCGGATCAATGTGAAGCTCATCACGATAATAAGTGGCAACATCTTCTGCTTGTGTATCTAAAACACCCGACATCGCAAGTACACCATTTGGCTTAACTAGGCCCTTGATGATGCCAGAAAGGTCGCGTAATGGACCCGCAAGAATGTTGGCAACAACAACGTCTGCTAGCAAACCTTCCGGTTGATCTTGTGGCAAGAACACCTCTAGTTGCTCAGCAACGCCATTGCGTTGTGCGTTGTCTTTTGATGCAAGCAGAGCTTGAGGATCAATGTCGATCCCGATAACTTTTGCTGCGCCTAGTTTGATCGCAGCGATCGCTAGGATGCCTGAGCCACAACCGAAGTCGATCACGGTTTTGCCTGCAAGGTCTAAGCCTTCAAGCCACTCAAGACACAATGCCGTTGTCGGGTGAGTACCTGTACCAAATGCAAGGCCAGGGTCTAGCATTACGTTAACAGCGTCAGGTTCAGGGATATCGCGCCAGCTAGGGCAGATCCATAAACGCTCACCAAACTTCATTGGGTGGAAGTTGTCCATCCATTCACGCTCCCAATCCTTGTCTTCAATTTGCTCTACTTTATGAGCAAAGTCTGCAGGGAACATGTTGCTTGCTTTAATCTGCGCTAGAACGACACCAGTATCAGTCTCAGCGTCGTAAAGCGCGAGAATGTCAGTATCACCCCAAAGGCGAGTTTCGCCTGGCAGAGGCTCAAATACAGGGGTATCTTGTGCATCCAGGAAAGTTACAGAAAGAGCACCAGTCTCTTCCATTAACATGTCGCCGATTTGTTCGGCATTTTCATTGGTAGCATTAAGCTTGATTTGAATCCAAGGCATGGCTGCATCTTCTATATGAGAAAAATTGGATGGCGAGTCTAGCAGAAAATATGAGCAAATTCACCAAAACCCCACGGAATATAATGGGGATTAAAGATTGATTTTTTCGGCGGTTCAAAAACAAAAATGCTCACCGAAGTGAGCATTTTGACTGTTCTTAAACGAACGGATTATGACAAACCAAGTTTCTTCTCAAGGTAGTGGATGTTTGCACCACCGTGTTGGAAGTTTTCGTCGTTCATAATAGACAGTTGAAGCTCAGTATTAACGTTAATACCTTCAACAATCATTTCACCCAATGCGTTCTTCATACGAGCGATAGCAACATCACGGTTCTCACCGTAAGTGATCAGCTTACCAATCATTGAATCGTAGTGTGGTGGCACTGTGTAACCCGTGTAGATGTGAGATTCCCAACGTACGCCCATGCCGCCTGGTGCGTGGAAACGTTCAATCTTACCTGGTGAAGGTAGGAAACGAACTGGATCTTCAGCATTGATACGACATTCGATTGAGTGGCCACGCAGCTTAATGTCATCCTGAGTGAATGATAGAGGCTGACCAGCTGCAATACGTAGCTGTTCTTTCACTAGGTCGATACCCGTTACCATTTCAGTAATCGTGTGTTCAACCTGGATACGAGTGTTCATTTCGATGAAGTAGAATTCACCGTTCTCGTATAGGAATTCAAATGTACCTGCACCGCGGTAACCGATCTCAATACATGCACGAGTACAACGTTCGCCAATGTACTTACGCATCTCTTCAGTGATACCTGGAGCTGGCGCTTCTTCCACAACTTTCTGGTGACGACGTTGCATTGAACAGTCACGCTCACCTAGGTGGATAGCATTACCTTGGCCATCTGCAAGCACTTGTACTTCAATGTGACGGGGGTTTTCTAGGAATTTCTCCATGTAAACCATGTCGTTGTTGAAACATGCTTTTGCTTCAGCACGAGTCATCGCGATAGCTTCTGTTAATTCTGCTTCAGAACGAACAACACGCATACCACGACCGCCGCCGCCGCCAGATGCCTTGATGATAACTGGGAAGCCAATGCGTTTAGCGTGCGCTTTGTTTTTTGCTTCGTCGTCGTCAAGAGGGCCGTCAGAACCTGGTACACAAGGTACGCCAGCTTTCTTCATTGACGTGATAGCTGACACTTTGTCACCCATCATGCGAATGGTTTCAGCTTTAGGGCCAACGAAGATAAAGCCACTGCGCTCTACCTGTTCTGCAAAGTCTGCATTTTCAGATAGGAAGCCGTAGCCAGGGTGAACAGCTACTGCACCTGTAACTTCAGCTGCGCTGATGATACGAGGGATGTTTAGGTAGCTATCGATACCACGAGCTGGACCGATACAAATGGTTTCGTCTGCAAGCAGTACGTGCTTAAGGTCACGGTCAGCAGTTGAGTGAACCGCTACCGTTTTAATGCCAAGCTCTTTACATGCACGCAGAATACGTAGTGCAATCTCACCACGGTTCGCGATTACTAATTTATCTAACATAATGAGTGCTCTCTATTATTCGATAATTACTAGAGCTTGGTCGAATTCTACTGGTTGACCGTCTTCAACTAGGATAGCTGTTACAACACCAGATTTATCAGCTTCGATTTGGTTCATCATTTTCATTGCTTCAACGATACATAGCGTTTCGCCAGCAGTTACAGATTGACCAACTTTAACGAATGGTTTTGCGTCTGGGCTTGGAGCGCCGTAGAAAGTACCAACCATTGGAGAAAGAACTTGGTGACCAGCTGGAACTGCAGGAGCTGCTGCTTCTGCTGCTACAGGTGCCGCCGCAGGAGCTGCTGCCGCTACAGGTGCTGGAGCAGCTGCATATTGAACAGGTGCTACAGGTGCAGTGCTGTTACGACTGATTCGTACTGACTCTTCACCTTCAGAGATTTCTAGCTCAGAAATACCAGACTCTTCAACCAATTCGATTAGCTTTTTGATTTTGCGAATATCCATTGTTTCTTTCTCTTTATCTGTTAATTGAACTTACTCTATGACTGAGTAGGTTAGTAATAGTTCGTTGTTTATGTTTACTTTGAGTTGAGCTTGCTGAGCGCAGCGGTCAAAGCAAATTGATAACCTTGGGCACCTAAGCCACAAATCACACCTTCTGCTTTATCAGATAGGTAAGAGTGGTGACGGAATGGTTCACGTGCGTGAACATTCGATAGATGAACCTCAATAAATGGGATGGCAACGCCAAGTAGTGCATCACGCAGTGCCACACTGGTATGTGTAAAGGCTGCTGGGTTGATAATAATAAAATCAACATTTTGATAAGCACTATGGATCGCTTCAATCAGTTCATACTCACGATTTGACTGTAAGTGAGATAGCTCAACATCGTGTGCTTTCGCTTGCTCGGTCAGTGAGCTAATAATCTGGTCAAGTGTTTGAGAACCGTAGTGTGCAGGCTCTCTAAGGCCTAACAGGTTAAGGTTTGGGCCATTTAAAACTAGAATGCGAAACTTTGTAGACATCGTGGGGCTATCTTCCTTTATCGTGTTTACGAACGTGAATGTTGCCATTTTATTGAAAATTTGCGGTTAATTTCCAGTGAGAAAAACCCAAATTTAAAAATTAGAACCAGATTATAGCTAATTCAGCGCAAATCGCAGCAATTTACTGGTCTAATCTCCTATTGATACAGCTTGGAATTGTTACCAACTTAACAAAAAAGCGTCTTAGCCTTAATTTGGGGCGGGATATTTGAGATCAAGATCAGCCATAAAAAAACCGCCACATAGGTGACGGTTTAGAAAGTGTTGTTTTAAACAGTGATTAGCTGCTGTGACTGGTTGCTTATGCCAGTTCTGCTTTCTCGGCAATCAGCTTATCAACCACACTTGGGTCGGCCAGTGTCGAGGTATCACCTAGGTTACCTGTATCGCCAGTCGCGATTTTACGCAGGATACGACGCATGATTTTACCCGAACGAGTTTTTGGTAGAGAGTCGGTCCAGTGCAGTACATCTGGCGTTGCAATTGGGCCAATCTCTTTACGTACCCAGTCTTTCACTTCTTTATGAAGCTCTGCGGTTGGGAACTCGCCATCATTCAGTGTGATGTAAGCATAAATTGCTTGGCCTTTAATATCATGAGGGATGCCCACAATCGCGGCTTCTGCAATCTTATCGAACGCGACTAGAGCCGATTCAATCTCAGCAGTACCCATACGGTGACCTGATACGTTAAGTACATCATCGACACGCCCCGTAATCCAGTAGTAACCGTCTTCATCACGACGAGCGCCGTCACTGGTGAAGTACATGCCTTTAAAGGTCGAGAAGTAAGTCTGTTCGAAGCGGTCATGATCGCCATGAACGGTACGCATTTGGCCTGGCCAAGAGTCAAGAATCACTAGGTTGCCGTCTGTTGCACCCTCAATGATGTTACCCATGTTATCAACCAGTGCCGGTTGCACACCGAAGAATGGACGAGTTGCAGAGCCCGGTTTCAGGTCTGTTGCGCCTGGTAGCGGTGCAATCAAGATACCGCCCGTTTCTGTTTGCCACCATGTATCAACAATTGGAGATTGCTCATTACCGATTGTTTTGTAGTACCACTCCCACGCCTCTGGGTTGATAGGTTCACCCACTGAGCCCATGATTCTTAGGCTGTCACGAGAAGTACCTTCAACGGCTTCATTGCTTTTCGCCATCAATGCACGAATAGCCGTTGGCGCCGTATAAAGAATATTAACTTGGTGCTTATCGACCACTTCGCTCATGCGGCTGGTGTTCGGGTAATTTGGCACGCCTTCAAACAGAATCGTTTTTGCGCCATTAGCAAGCGGTCCGTAAACAAGATATGTGTGACCGGTAATCCAACCCACATCGGCTGTACACCAGAAAGTCTCGCCTTCTTGGTAATCGAATACGTATTTGAAGGTCATCGCAGCATAAACAAGGTAGCCACCTGTGGTGTGCATAACGCCTTTAGGTTTACCTGTTGAGCCTGACGTATAAAGGATGAATAGTGGATCTTCTGCGTTCATCTCTTCTGGTGGGCAATCTGCAGATACATTAGCAATAGCATCGTGCCACCACACATCGCGATGTTCGTGCCATGCCACATCACCGCCAGTGCGTTTGAATACAACAACCTTCTCGATGTTTTTCACTTCAGGGTTCGTCAGTGCTTCATCGACATTCTTTTTCAGTGGAACAGCACGGCCGCCACGCACGCCTTCATCGGCAGTGATAACGACTTTAGAATTTGAATCGATAATACGACCAGACAGTGCTTCTGGTGAGAAACCACCAAATACGACTGTGTGAACCGCACCGATACGGGTACACGCCAGCATGGCTACTGCCGCTTCTGGCACCATTGGCATGTATAAACAAACCACATCACCTTTGCGCACGCCTTGCTCTTTTAGAGCATTCGAAAACAGGCACACTTCTTTATGCAGTTCATTAAAAGTTAGAGTTTTATCATCTGCCGGGTCATCGCCTTCCCAGATGATAGCGACTTCATCACCGCGCTCAGCAAGGTGGCGGTCGATACAGTTAGCCGAAACGTTAAGCGTGCCATCTTCAAACCAGCGAATATCAATGTGGCCAGGGTCGAAAGAGGTGTTTTTTACTTGTGTGAAAGGTTTGATCCAATCAACGATTTTTCCGTGTTCACCCCAAAAGCCTTCAGGGTCAGAAACAGATTGCTGGTACATGGCTAGGTAAGTGTCATTATCCGCGTGTGTGGTTGATTTAATATTTTCTTTTACCGGATAAACGTGGGCTTCACTCATTGCATCTCTCCTTGTGCCTACATTCCTAATGAACTGGCAACTTCCTTTGTGTTCAGTTTCTAGGTCTATTACAGAACCGTCTTTGTGTTATCACTCTCGGCTAGGACGGCGATTTCCACAATTAGACTTTAGGATGAGACGCTGCTTTTCACTTACAAAATAGCGAGTTAAGTTCAATTTTGAGATGTTGCTCTCTATGTGAAGCGCCAGTGGTTGAATTAAGAATAAGAAGAGTTGAAACGGGGAAGGTCACCATGTTTCAGGCGCACAAAGATCAGCGCAGCGGAGATAGCGTCTTGTAATGCATCATGTTTATTGACCGGGATAGGTAAATCGAGTTGGCGACAGATGGCGTCCATACTGAGATCAAAATAGGCATTGGGCAGCTGTCTTTCGAGTTTGTCTTGATAGAGTTGGCTCACTTCGACTAATCGGTTAGGCAGTGGAAATCCAAGCTGTTTTAAACAGGCGCGGTCGAGAATTTTTTTATCATAGCGGATGTGATAGCCGACTAAAGGACGATTTCCAATGAAGTTCAGTAGCTCGATTAAAGCCTGTTTTTCTTCGATGCCGTGCTTTAGATCTTGATGACGGATACGGTGGATTTTTATTGAATTGCAATCGAGCGATTGGGGGGCGCGCAACCGGACTTCAAAAGGTTGGCTGGTAATGATTCGGTTACCGATGATCTTGGTCGCGGCAATGGTAACTAATTCTGCCTGATTGGGATCTAGGCTGGTGGTTTCACAATCGAGCGATACATATTCATGATCAATAGGCGCAGTAAACAGAGGCTGATAGAGGGAGCCTTTGAGCTTGTGATGCCAGTAATAGCGAACCAACCTATTCATCGTTCAATGCCTAATCCCGTATCTGATAGTGGTAGCCGAGCCATTGCTTGAATTTCTTCACCACGTGCAGGCTATGACGAAGCAGATCCCTGTCTGCTCGTTCCATCAGTTTGACGTTAATCTTGTTGCTGCTGTGCTGCTGAGAAAGCCTTTGGGCTAAGCGCCACTTAAAGAATTGCTTGAGTGCTTCACTGAGATTATCGGCAGTACTTTGCTCTAATACTTTCTTGCTGACCAGCTGCTCAATGCGTTCGAAGGTGTTGTTGACCGTGACACCATGTTCTAGGCAAAGCGCTCTCACACCATGCACGATAGGGAAAATACCGCCTTGTTTGATATCGAGTCCGGACTTAGATTGCTTCACATTACCAAACAGGGTCAGGGGAACTGAGAAGTTCAGCGCCGGGCGGCAGAACTCCGTCAGAATCAATTCTTGTCCGAGCATTAAATCACTGAGGTGCTGCTTTACAGGTTTTAATAACTCTCTATTCCCCGCTACTGCGTGTGCATCTGCCATGATCGCGATATCCATCACGGTGTCTGGCGTGGCTTTTTTTACCCAATGGGTGAGGGTTTGTTTCCACTCTTGTTCTGAATGCACCCATTTCGGATTGTTGACCATTACGTTGCCCGGGCACAGTGGGTAACCCAATTGTTGAAGGGTATGGGTGAGGTCGTTCATGGCACTTTGGCATTGATGCCATTCCAAACCATCTTGAATAATCAGAGCGTTGTCTTGATCGGTTTTGAGAATTTGTTCTCCACGGCCTTCGGAACCCAATACGATTAGGCAGCAATGATTATGCAGTGCAGGTGGGATCACCAACTCAAAAGCTTTCTCTATGATCTGTTCATTAACCGCAGAAATCAGCTCCATGATAAAGCGTGTGCGAATCCCGTTACTGAGTAAGCTCTCGACCAGCTGACGCTGTTTGTTAGAAGCCATTGCCAATTCTTCAACGCTGGTGGCGCGCGCAATACGCAAAGTAAGAACGTGGGAGTGTGTGGAGAATGCACTGAGAATCTGTGTCATATCCACCATGCCGACCGCATTTTTACCATCACAAACCATCAACCTTTTTACTCGATTTCTGGTCATGGTAATCATGGCGTTAAATAAGAAATCGCCTTGGTTCACGTGCATCACCGGAAACGTTGCGATCTCACCGACAGGCGCATCCAGTGTGAAATTATCGAGCATCACAGCATGCAATAAATTGGTTCGAGTGACGATTCCATACGGCAAGGAACATGATAATCCAAAAGCTTTTGGATCATTATGTTCCAAATGGACTAGGGCCGAGTCTAACCCTTGTTCTTTAAGGGTTTGAGTGACTTGGTTGATCGGTTGGTTTGGTTCAAGTATCAGTGGTGGGTGATAGATAGAGTCATCCACTTTGGTTAATATAAACTCGGCAAGATTCTGTTGCTGCTGGGCGGCTTCTATCAAAGCTTTTCGTGTTGATAGGTTGCTATCAAAGTAGGCAGCGAATTGGCCATTGGCGTGGTAAAGCTCAAGAAAAATATCGGTGGGCAGCAGATAACTTAATGTATCTTCGAGTGCGATATATTGGTGTTTGGTGTGGGGTTCAAACTGGCTGCGGACATCAAAAATATCGTCATTGGCATAGTGTGCGTAAATCTCACCATCACTGCTCGCGCGCTCTTCAACAGCTCCTTTGATCAAAATATGCAGGTGTCGGCTCGGCCTTTCAGCTTCCAGTATCACTTCTTGAGAGCGGTAATACACCACGTCTAATGAAGAGCGAAGCTTCAACTGTTCGGCGTCGGACAGGCTATCGAAGGGCGGGTGCTGCATATTAAATTTGTCAGGCATAAGCATCACAAGAAGAAATGGGAGTCTTTAATCAGTCTGACAAAATACCAGCGAAGCTCCAGACGACTTTAGTCTAAATGCGAGTATGAGTATTGATGAGCGTGAAATCTCTTGTTGAAATGCGATATCCAGACCCATTGAATATGGGAATACTATCCCAGTAATAATTCCCTTTTTCATCGTATGCGAGATAGGCATAATTGGTGCTGCCTTTTTCCGCACACTTTATAGGTCATTTATGTTTAGCCCTTCACCCTATGGCTGGATCTCTCAGTATTTTCTTGGTTTCTTTTTTGCGTATGGCGTGTATTTGCCATTTTGGGCGTTGTGGTTTGAAGACCAAGGCGTGTCTGCTGGTGATATTGGCGTATTGATTGGTATCGGCTTTGCGACTCGTTGTGTGGCCAACTTAGTGATTACGCCGCGTATCCATAAAGTGGAACACTTGATGCCAGCGCTACGCTGTTTGAGTTTCGCTGCGCTGCTGTTTGTCGGTTTCCACTTCTTCACCGGTGGCAGCTTTATACTGATGTTGTTGGCAACGGTACTGTTTAACCTCTGTTGTGGGCCGATCATTCCTCTTTCTGATGCGATGGCTAACCATTACAGTCGTTTGAAAATGCTCGACTACGGCCGAACTCGTCTTTGGGGATCAATTGCCTTTATCGCAGGTTCAACGGTTGTTGGCTATTTGGTGGCACAATTCGGCACCGACATGATTTTGTATACTGCGCTTGCCGGTGTGTTGCTGTCATTGATTCTTGCGATGAGAAACCCCAATGTGATGCCAGTAACACAATCTGAGCAACAAGCGGCGCGACCAAAACTAGGTGAACTGCTGCGTGAGTCGTCAGTGGTAAAGTTTTTAGCCTTGATGGCGCTGCTGCAAGGTAGTCATGCGGCTTACTACAGTTTTAGTGCGATTTATTGGAAAGAAGCGGGTCACTCAGAAGCTATCATCGGTTACTTGTGGAGTTTAGGTGTTGTTGCTGAAGTGGCCGTATTTGCTCTGAGTAAGCGATTATTCTCAGGCTGGTCACTGCGTACTTTGTTTGTCGTCGCGGCTATTGGGGTGATGGCGCGTTGGGGTATTACCGCATCAACCACGGCGATTTTTGCACTGGTGATGGTGCAGTTGCTGCACGGTGTGACATTTGCCATGGCACACATCGCCGCGATTCAATACATCCAATCTGAAGAACAAAACAAGATGGTTGCGCTACAAGCCCTGTATAACGCGATTCCATTAGGTGCCTTTATTGCACTGATGACCACCTTAAGTGGTTGGGGTTATGAGCTTTGGGGCGCAAATATCTTCTGGGGCATGGCTGCAATGGGTGCACTTGCTCTGTTCATTAAGTTGGATGAAAGAAGTTCAGTGGTTGAGATTAATCAATCAGATTCGGAACAGTCAGAATCTCACAGCAAATGCTGATAATTAGAGTCTAAAGCACAGAATTTAAGCGATGCGATTGAGTTAATCACCCATCCTTAGTTAAATGAAACCTCTCCCTTATGGAGAGGTTTTTTTATGGATGAAAAAAGGGTTTTCAATGCAAGGATGGATAGTAATTCCAGTCTCTTTAGCCTACTTGGGCGTGTTATTTCTGATCGCTTGGTATGGAGACAGGCAGGTTCGTTGGCTATCGCGTTGGCGCCCGTGGATCTATAGCCTTTCGATTGCCGTGTATTGTACCTCTTGGACCTTCTATGGAACGGTCGGGCAGGCGAGTAACAACCCTTGGTCTTTTTTACCCATTTACCTCGCCCCGATTCTAGTCTTTACACTAGGCTGGCGGATCTTGGCGCGGCTGATCCTGATTGCGAAGCGGGAACATATCACCTCCATTGCCGACTTTATCGCGGCTCGTTATGGAAAATCTCAGGGCTTAGCGGTGGCGGTGACGGTTATCGCCGTGGTTGGTATCCTTCCTTATATTGCTCTGCAACTGCGTGGTATTACCATGGGGTTGGATATTGTTGCACCCAACCTAGCGGCTGACTTCGGTTATCAGGACTATCATGTGTCTTGGTTTGTGGTCGGTGCTTTGGCTATTTTCACCATGCTGTTTGGTACAAGACACATTGATAACACAGAGCATCACCGTGGCATGATGATGGCGGTGGCGTTTGAATCCATCGTTAAGCTCGCGGCATTCCTGATCGTTGGCCTATTCATCATGTATCTGGCGATGAGCAGCGACAAGATCGACTTGCTTGATGTGGCGGCTTCCACCTACGAATCACCCAATATTCCGACCTTAATTATTCATACCGTTTTGACCATGTTGGCGATTGTCTGTCTGCCACGCCAGTTCCATACCATGGTGGTAGAGAACGAACGTCCTCAAGACCTGCATACCGCTCGTTGGTTGTTTCCGCTTTACCTGATTTTGATGGGACTGTTCGTGCTGCCAATTGCTTGGGCAGGACAAGGACTACTTACTGGTATGCCAGCGGATACCTATGTGATCAGTGTGCCAATGTCAGAAGGCGCTAATCACATTGCCTTGCTGGCTTTCCTTGGTGGTACGTCTGCGGCAAGTGGCATGGTGATAGTGTCGACCATCGCCTTGGCGATCATGGTGTCGAATGATTTAGTGATGCCATTGTTACTGCGCCGTATGCGCCTAACTCAAAGAACCCATCGACACTTTTCTGGCCTGCTATTGGTGATTCGCCGCGGGCTAATTTTACTGCTGTTACTGGGTGCTTGGCTGTTTTATCAGGCGCTCGATACCATCCATTCACTGTCAGCGATTGGCTTTCTTTCCTTTGCTGCGATTGCTCAATTCGCGCCAGCACTTATTGGTGGTTTGTACTGGCGCCCGGGTAACCGCAAGGGCGTGTATGTCGGCTTAATGGTGGGCTCGTTGATTTGGCTGATTACCTTGATGAGCCAAACCAGCATGTTGGCTGGCGACAGTGAAAGTAACCTTTTACTGTGGATTATCACGCCGCCAGAACTGCTCAGTAGCTGGAATATCAGCAGTTCAAACTGGGGCATTGTGCTGAGTATTGTACTTAATACCTTGTGCTATGCCGTGGTTTCGATGACGACTCGCCCAAGCCTAAGTGAGCGCTTACAATCAGCAGCATTTGTTGGCACGCCGCTGCCTGAAAACGAGAATATCAGCCTTTACCAGAACCGAGTGACGGTCGCTGAATTAGAGATGCTGGCGTCGCGTTTTGTGGGCCGTAAGCGTGCCAAAAGTGCCTTACACAGCTATTGGCAACAACACGGTCAGCCGCTGCTTCCTAATCAACAAGCGCCTGCAAGTCTGATTCGACACGCAGAGCGCGTGCTCGCCGGAGTATTCGGTGCTTCGTCTGCTAAGTTAGTACTTACTTCCGCTTTACAGGGAAGAAACATGCAGCTTGAAGAAGTCGCGACCATCGTGGATGAAGCTTCGGAACTGTACGACTTCAGCCGTGGTTTACTGCAAGGCGCGATTGAACATATTGGCCAAGGCATCGCAGTAATCGACAAACAAATGAGGCTGGTGGCGTGGAATCAGCGCTATCTAGAATTGTTTGAGTTCCCTGCTGGTTTGATACAAGTGGGCAGGCCGATCTCCGATGTGATTCGCCATAATGCTCAGCAAGGTTTGTGTGGTCCGGGTGACCCTGAAGATCATGTGCGTCGCCGTGTTTATCATTTGGAGCAAGGCACTCGACATACCTCTTCTCGCATTCGTCCTGATGGTCGAGTGATTGAAGTGCAAGGTAACCCGATGCCAAGTGGTGGCTTTGTGATGAGCTTTACCGACATCACGGTATTCCGACAAGCAGAGCAAGCGCTAAAAGATGCCAACGAAAGTTTGGAATCGAGAGTGCATGAGCGAACTCAAGAACTCGAAAAACTGAACCATCGCTTGGTAAAAGCCACGCAGATTTCGGATCAAGAATCACAATCTAAGAGTCGTTTTCTAGCCGCGGTAAGCCACGATTTGATGCAGCCGCTCAATGCCGCACGTCTATTTGCTTCGTCACTGTCTGAGGTGGCAAAAGAGCAAGAGGTGAAGCAATTGTCATCTCACATCGAGAGTGCACTTGGCGCCGCAGAAGATTTGATTGGTGACTTGCTGGATATCTCTCGATTGGAGTCCGGAAAGTTAGAAACCAACATTCACGCGATTGCCGTGCATGACGTATTAACCAATTTGAACGCGGAATTTAGCGCTCTAGCGAGACAACAGAAAATTGAGTTTAAGATGATTCCGTCGTCATTGTTCATTCATTCAGACCCTAAGCTGTTGAGGCGTGTGATTCAGAACTTTTTGACCAATGCGTTCCGCTACAACCCGGAAGGGAAAGTGGTACTGGGTGCGAGAAGAGTCAATGGACAGGTTCGAATTGATGTGTGGGATAATGGAACCGGTATCGATGAAGACAAGCAACAAGAAATCTTTGAAGAGTTTACTCGTGGCAGCCAAGTACGAGCCGATCAAGGATTGGGGTTAGGGTTAGCAATCTCGAAAGGTATTGCTCATGTGCTTGGCCATCAAATTTCGATGCGCTCATGGCCGGGGCAAGGCAGTGTCTTTTCCATCACCTTAACTAGAGCGGAAAAAGTGGCTCCAGTTGTGCAAGCTTCGACGCCAATGGCGACCAGCGACATCGAACATCTCAAGATATTGTGTGTCGATAATGAACGAGAAATCTTAGTCGGTATGGAAAACCTGATCGGACGTTGGGGCTGTGAGGTTAAGACGGCGGTTGATTTGGTCGAAAGCTTGCAGTGCCTAGATGAGGGTTGGCTACCTGATGTGATTTTCTCTGATTACCGTTTAGATAATGGCAGAACGGGTCTCGAAGTCCTGCAGCAGTGTCGCTTGCGCCTCGGAGACTCTTTTGAAGGGGTCATCATTAGTGCCGATAGAACCGATGACATGTTGGCAGCGATAAAGGCCAACAGCTTTCGCTTTATTGCCAAGCCAGTGAAGCCACTTAAGTTAAGAGCGGTCTTGAATCGAGTGAGCTAGTTTGGGTTAACAGGCTCGGATTAGTACGTTCGTGAGCGGATAGTGAAAAGGCCTCAGATGAGGCCTTTTTTGTCTCTTTTTTTTTTGCGAACGCCGATTCGCTTGTTAATTCAATAACTAACCAGCAATGCCACCTTGTGTCAGTGTGGTTGGATCAAGCAGTTTACTGAGCTCTTCTCGGCTAAGATCGGTTTCTCTTTCTGCGACATCCAGAATTGGTAAGCCTTCTTTGTAAGCTTTCTTGGCAATATCAGCCGCCTTCAAGTAGCCAATCACAGGGTTAAGTGCGGTCACTAGGATTGGGTTCTTTGACAGTGCCAAATCGAGATTGTCTTGGCGTACCGTGAAGGTCGCGATGGCTTTATCTGCCAATGCGACAGAGCTATTAGCCAATAACTCAATACTTTCCAACACGTTATGAGCAATCACTGGCAGCATCACATTAAGTTGGAAGTTACCTGATTGTCCGGCTACGGTAATGGTGGTGTCGTTGCCAATGACTTGCGCCGCCGCCATAGCTGCAGCTTCTGGAATCACAGGATTTACCTTGCCAGGCATGATCGATGAGCCTGGTTGTAGAGCCTGTAATTCAATTTCCCCTAAGCCAGCCAACGGCCCAGAGTTCATCCAGCGAAGATCGTTTGAGATCTTCATGATCGCAACTGCTGCCGTTTTGAGCTGACCTGACAGCGCAACGATCGCGTCTTGACTGCTGAGGTTAAAAAAGAAGTTTTCACTCGAGCTAAAACTGATCTTTGTCGATTGAGACAGGTTACTCGCAAACTTATCGGCAAAGCGTGGGTCAGCATTGATCCCTGTTCCAACCGCAGTACCACCTTGTGCTAAAGCCTTGATAGCGGGCAGGGTGTTCTCTATTGCTTGCTTAGCGTGTTCTATCTGAAATTTCCAACCACCTAGCTCTTGAGCAAAGGTCATTGGCATCGCATCCATTAGATGAGTGCGGCCGGTCTTCACGACCTCCGCAAGTTCCTGTTGTTTGATGGTGAGTGCTTCAGAAAGGTGAGTTAATGCAGGTAATAGCTTATTTTCAGCCATCAAAGCAACGCTCACTTGAATTGCGGTTGGCACCACATCGTTACTGCTTTGGCCCATGTTGACGTGATCATTGGGGTTCACGTCGCCTTGCAAGCTTCTTGAGGCAAGCGTAGCAATCACTTCATTGGCATTCATGTTGGAACTGGTACCTGAACCGGTTTGGTAGACATCGATAGGGAATTGATCGAGGTGTTTACCCTCAATGATCTCTTGGCTGGCTTCGGCTATCGCGTTGGCAATATCACCTTCCAGTAGACCTAACTGAGCATTGGTATCTGCCGCTGCCTGTTTAATTAACGCCAGTGCTTGAATAAAACTGGTCGGCATCTTGTGAGAGCTAAACGCGAAGTTATCCGCTGCACGCTGAGTTTGTGCTTGGTATAGCGCATCGGCAGGGACTTTCACTTCGCCCATGCTGTCTTTTTCAATCCGAAATTGTAGGGTCATGTTCTATCCTTGTTAGCCAAGTGGGGCTTGGACTTGTTGTAGTGTTTGGCTGAGATTCAAAAAACGCGCTTGGCCTTGAGGTTGCTGGCAGTAGTGGCGCTTCAAATAAAATAGTGGTGAGTGAATAGAGTCTAGGCAGATATGACGAAAGGCGAAACTGCGCTGAGGAGACTCAATCGCTTCAATCAAATGAAAGAAAACTTGGCGTAGATACAGCTCGCACAACAAGATGTTTTCTTGAGCGGCATGCTTTTCATAGTAAGCCGAAAGCGTCAGTGCACACTCGATATACTCTCGAATTACAAACGGCTCATGGCCTTGAACTTGTTCTAATGAAGCAAAGCGATCCTGTGCTTTGTAAAATCTCGAATAGAGAACCTGCTGCTCTTTCATCATCATCTGCATCTCTTTATTGGATGTTAATGATAATTATTATCAAATAAAATTTTAAAAACAACCCTTTGTTTATCTTTTTATAAAGTGAGCAGAAAAAGAAAAAGCCGATACACGAAGTATCGGCTTTCTGGAGTCAGTACCTAATCCCTACAATGTAAGTACTGATTCATTTTTTGCTAAACATCTTTGTTTAATGGTCGTGCTTAGTGGTCGTGAGCTTCACCTGCACCTTTCGGGTAACGGATGTTCTCAACCATATCTTGTACATCTTGTGGTACTTCAGCAGTTACTTTGTTTACAGCAATCGATACTACGAAGTTTAGACACATACCTAGCGTACCGATGCCTTCTGGGCTGATACCAAACCACCAGTTTTCAGGTGTGCTTGCTGCTGGGTTAATGAACTTGAAGTAGATGATGTAGCTTGCTGTGAAGGCAATACCTGACAACATACCTGCAATTGCGCCTTCCTTGTTCATCTTCTTGTAGAAGATACCTAGGATAATCGCTGGGAAGAAGGATGCTGCGGCTAAGCCGAAGGCAAACGCTACTACCTGTGCTACAAAGCCTGGTGGGTTAATACCTAAGTAACCGGCACCGACAATCGCGACCATGGCTGCCAGACGAGCGGCTAACAGCTCCTGCTTGTCGGTCATGTTTGGTCTGAAGCCTTTCTTCAACAAGTCATGTGAAATCGACGTTGAGATGACCAATAGTAGACCCGCGGCTGTTGATAGTGCGGCTGCTAGGCCACCGGCTGCAAGCAGTGCTACAACCCAGTTTGGTAGTTTCGCTAGCTCTGGAGAAGCCAGTACGATGATGTCACGGTTAATCTTCATCTCGTTGCGCTCATCGCCCGAGTAGAACATTTTGCCATCGCCGTTCTTATCTTCCCAACCTACTAGGCCAGTGCTTTCCCAGTTTTTGTACCAGCTTGGTGCGTCCGCTGCAGCGACACCTTGCATGTCAGGGCCGTTGATTGTTTCGATCATGTTTACACGAGCGAATGCTGCAACGCCTGGTGCTGTTGTGTATAGCAATGAGATGAACAGTAGTGCCCAACCCGCTGAGATACGAGCATCACGTACTTTTGGTACCGTGAAGAAACGAATGATTACGTGTGGAAGACCCGCAGTACCGACCATTAGAGCCGCACAGATGAAGAATACATCTACCATGCTCTTGTTACCTTCGGTATAGGCGGTAAATCCGAGTTCTTCGGTCAGTCCATCCAGTTTATCAAGAAGGTAAACATCTGTGCCTGATAGCGTAGAGCCCATACCAACTTGTGGAAGTGGGTTACCTGTCATCATGATTGAGGTAAAGATTGCTGGAACAAGGAAGGCGAAAATGAGGACACAGAATTGAGCTACCTGCGTATAAGTGATGCCTTTCATGCCACCTAGTACTGCGTAGAAGAACACAATACCCATACCAATGATGATGCCTAGGTTAATATCAACTTCTAGGAAACGAGAGAATACAACGCCCACACCACGCATCTGGCCTGCAACGTACGTAAACGATACGAAGATTGCACAGAATACCGCTACCATACGTGCCGTTTTCGAGTAGTAACGCTCACCGATGAAATCAGGAACCGTAAACTGACCGAACTTACGTAGGTAAGGTGCTAAACATAGCGCAAGTAGTACATAACCACCTGTCCAACCCATTAGGTAAACCGCACCGTCGTAACCAACGAATGAGATGATACCTGCCATTGAGATGAATGATGCTGCCGACATCCAGTCAGCGGCGGTCGCCATGCCGTTTGCTACTGGGTGTACACCACCGCCAGCAACGTAGAACTCACTAGTAGACCCTGCACGAGCCCAGATTGCGATGCCGATATATACCGCGAAAGTAATACCGACGAGAATAAACGTCCAAGTTTGAATATCCATGTTCTAGCCTCTAGTCTTCCTGTACGTTGTATTTTTTGTCGAGCGCATTCATGCGGACAACGTAAATAAATATCAGCGCCACGAAGGTGTATATCGAACCTTGCTGAGCGAACCAAAATCCTAGCTTGAACCCGCCAAACTGAACGGTATTGAGGGCATCCACAAATAAGATGCCAGCGCCGTAAGACACCGCAAACCAGACCGCGAGCAGTGTTCCCATAATTCCCAAGTTTTCCTTCCAGTAGGCTTGAGCATGTTCCGTAGATTCGAACGCCATTGCCTTCTCCTTTATTCCGTTTTCGTAGAAACTGTTTTTGTGAAACCGTTTTGTAAAATAGCGTGTTAACGTAATGTTACGATTTAGAATGTAGCAAGGATAAGTCAAGGGATCTGTGCAACTTTAGTCGGGATGGTATTAGCGCTAATGTACTGAAATATGGGAGCTAGGAGACATAATCATAGAAAAATGTGATGTTAAAATGTTGTTAAATTAGCCAAAGGTCTAACAAAAAGGGATGAATTAGACTGCGAGTCATAAAATTTAACAACTAAATGACCGAGAAACGGTATTTAGTCCTGCCTATGACACGAAGCGAAACATAAGTTTGTTATAGTAACTACGGTACTTTCACCGGCTGTGACTTGCTTAACGGCAGAAGATCAACAAGCTAGTGGCAAAAGATCAACAGGCTTAAAGCTCGAGTTTTATTCTTTGGGGGAACGAATTGGACGCAATAACCATTAATCACTTATTTTTGACTGGTGCCGTACTCATCGCCATCAGTGTACTTTTCTCACAAGTGTCCTCTCGATTGGGCGTTCCTATTCTTTTGATCTTCCTTTTCGTTGGCATGTTAGCCGGTGAAGATGGCCCGGGCGGTATTAATTTCGATGATTACTCACTGACTTATTTGGTGAGTAACCTCGCGCTTGCCGTGATCTTGCTGGATGGCGGTATGCGAACCAAGGTCGCAAGCTTCAAGGTCGCTTTCTGGCCGTCGCTCTCATTAGCAACAATAGGCGTAGCCTGTACTGCGACTCTAACCGGTTTAATGGCGGCTTGGCTGTTCGACCTGTCACTGATGCAGGGCATTTTGGTGGGCGCGATTGTTGGTTCGACCGATGCGGCAGCGGTATTCTCTTTGTTGAAAGGGCAGAGCCTCAATGAACGTGTTGGCTCAACCCTAGAGATCGAATCCGGTACCAATGACCCAATGGCGGTGTTCCTGACGGTGACCTTAATTGCGCTGCTGGGCACTCCTGATGCTGAAATGGGGATGAACTTCCTACTGAAAAGCTTCGCGATGCAGTTTGGTATCGGCACTCTTATCGGTCTTGGTGGGGGCTGGGTGCTATGGAGCTTAATCAATCGAGTACAATTGGCTGATGGCCTTTATTCCATTCTGGTACTCAGTGGGGGTGTGGCTCTGTTTGCGTTCTCTAACATGCTTGGCGGCAGCGGCATCTTATCGATTTACCTAGTGGGCTTGTTCATTGGTAATCGTCCGACGCGCTCGCGACACTCGATTCTTAATGTTCTTGATGGCATGACGTGGCTAAGCCAGATCGTGATGTTCTTGGTTCTGGGGTTATTGGTGACGCCATCGACATTGATGGACATTGCACTTCCTGCGTTAGCATTGGCTTTCGGTATGATTTTGTTTGCTCGCCCGTTGTCTGTTTGGTTGGGTTTACTGCCGTTCAGAAGCTTTACCACCAAAGAACGTTGGTTTGTTTCTTGGGTAGGTTTACGTGGCGCTGTGCCGATCATTTTGGCGGTGTTCCCGATGATGGCTGGCCTGCCTAATGCCCAGCTTTACTTCAATATCGCCTTCTTCGTGGTTATGGTTTCGCTGATTGTTCAGGGCGGTAGCTTGATGAAAGTTGCGAGGTTGGCTCAGGTGACCTTACCACCGACACCAACCCCAATTTCTCGTACCGGCATGGAGATTTATCCGACCAGTGAGTGGGAGATGTTTGTTTACAAATTGAAAGACGAGAAGTGGTGTGTCGGCGAGCCGCTTAAACGCTTATCTATGCCAGAAGGGACGCGCATTGCGGCAGTGTTTCGACAAGATGCCATGCTTCACCCATCAGGCAGCACCGTGTTAGAGGCGAACGATATCTTATGTGTGCTTGGTCAAGACAAAGATTTGGACAGCTTAAGTTCGTTGTTCAGTGAGGCGCCTCTAGCAGAAGAGGCGGCACGATTCTTTGGTGACTTCTTCTTGGATGTTGAGCTATCAGTTGCGGCAGTGAGTGATTGTTATGGTATTGAACTTGGCTCGGAAGAAGAGCGAGAAATGACGCTAAAACAATTGGTTGCTCAAGAGCTTGGCGCACACTCTGTATTGGGTGATAGCTTTGAGTGGCATGACATCACTTGGGTGGTTGCAGAGATAGACGATCATAAAGTCGTCAGGTTGGGTTTATGTTTACCTAAGACGACTTTAGAAGAGGATATCAGTGAAGCTTAATTGTGGACTTCTTGTAGCAAGATAACCGCTTGAGTACGATTTTTCACATCCAGTTTACGGAAGATGGCCGTCATATGTGCTTTGATGGTCGCTTCCGAAACATTCAATTCATACGCGATTTGCTTGTTAAGCAAGCCGTCAGAAAGCATCCCTAATACCTTGTATTGCTGAGGCGTCAGTGTGGAAATCTTTTCTGCAAGGTCGCTACACGCTGCATTATTGGTGATAAGCCCTTCAGGGAAGAACGGGTCGCCATTCAGCACTTGATTCAGTGCACTCACCAACTCACGCATATCACTCGACTTAGGAATAAAGCCAAACGCACCGTGGCTCTTCACCTGAGTGACCACGCTGGCATCTTCACTGGCAGAAACCACCACAATCGGTAGATCTGGGTATTCAGCGCGCAGTTGAATTAAGCCTGACATGCCATTGGCGCCCGGCATTTTCAGATCGAGCAGTAATAGATCCGGCTCGCCTTCTTTCTTTAGCAGAGTCAGTAAGGCATCGAGAGAATCGGCCTCAAGCAGGTTCGCACCACTGATCGCCATATGAACTGACTGAAACAGGGCGTTGCGAAAGAGAGGGTGGTCATCAGCAATGATGATGGTATAGGTCGAGTCCATGACGTTCATACTTTTAACAATTTAGTTAATATTTATTATCATCCTGATTGAGTATGTGGACAATATCTATGCATTAAAAGTCTGAACCATATCGACTTTTATCCCCGGAATAAGAAAGCGTTACTCTGAATAGCAAAAAAGCCGCACTGCCATCTCGTTACGGAGGGGCGGTGCGGCTTTCGATTCGGCTTATATTTTAGTGAATATTGCCGTTATAGCTGGTGGTTTTGCATGTGTTTTAAGAATACATCAGCAGGCATAAAACCGGTTACACGAGCATTTGGAACATGGTTACCCTCGCCATCCCAGAACTCAATCGTCGGTAAGCCAAGTACCTGTAATTGTTTAAGCAGTTCAATGTCTTGAGGCATGTTTCTCGTTACATCGGCTTGTAGCAGTACAAAGTCAGAAAGCTTGTTTTCCACATCAGCTTGATGGAAGGTGTACTTCTCGAACTCTTTACACGCCACACACCAATCGGCGTAGAAGTCGAGCATCACAGGCTTACCGAGTTTCTTCGCTTCGATGAGCTGGATTTCTAGCTCTTCAACCGTGTTGATGCGTGCAAATTGGATGTGCTGTTGTTCTACCGTTACGCTCTTCTCCGCAAACCAATAGTTCAATGCAGGCTGTGCCGAAGCAAACAAGCCAAGCATCGCGATGATGCCTACCGCACTCTGCTTCCAGCCGCCGAATGGCAGTGCATTCTTGCTATGGTACAGCCAACCAAAGGCGATGAAGCCAAGGCCAGACCAAAGCACGGTTGCCCACAATTCAGGAATGATGCGCTCTAGCAGGAAGATAGGTGCTGCCAGCAAGATAAAGCCGAATACGATCTTCACCTTGTCCATCCAGCTGCCCGCTTTAGGCAATAGCTTATTACCAAATACCGCAACTAAAATCAGCGGAATACCCATACCCATGGCTAATGCATACAGAGCAATCGCACCGGTAAATAGGTCGCCACTCTGAGCCACATACAGCAGCGCGCCTGACAATGGCGCCGTGGTACAAGGTGAACACACTAAGCCAGAGATAGCGCCCATTGCGAATACGCCCAAGGTATTGCCACCTTGCTGCTTATTGCTTTGATTGTTGAGCCAAGTTTGAATGCTGCTTGGCAGTTGCAGGTTATAAACGCCAAACATCGACATTGCCAACGCCACGAACAGAACACTCAGCGCGATCAGCACGTAAGGGTGCTGCATAGCGGCTTGGAACTGCATGCCTGCTGAAGCAACCACTAAACCTAATAAGGTGTAGGTTAACGCCATGCCTTGCACGTAAATAAAGGACAGCATCAGCGCGCGACCTTGGCTGAGTTTGCCACCACCTAAAACGATACCCGTTAGAATCGGATACATAGGCAGCACACACGGCGTAAAGGCTAAACCAACACCGAGTGCTAAGAATAATAGAGGGGTCCACCAACTGTCACCGAGCTTATCGGCTAAGCCTGCTTCTTTTGAAACAGGGGCATTTGGCTGTTGAGTCGTGTTACTTACAACGTCTGCTTTCGGAGATGTTGGTTGCGTAGAAACATCGGTTTCGTTGCCAGCAGAAGATGAAGCTTGTGAGTCACTACCTTGCGAATTAGCAGAACCTGTTGCTGTGAAAGGTTCAATGTCGATGATACGAGTCTCTGGTGGGTAGCAGAACCCTGCGTCCGCACAGCCTTGATACTTAACGATCAGCTGTGAGCCATCTTGGTAACTCTGCAGAGGAACTTGCACGAATAACGGCTGAGTATAAATGCTCACCTCACCGAAGAATTCATCTTGGTGCGGCTTACCATCTTCTAATTCAACATTACCGATAGCGAGATTTTGCCCGGTGAACGAGAGGCTATGTTGATAGAGGTAGTAGCCCTCTTTTACTTGCCAGTCGAGAAGGACTTTGTCGTCTTGCTGGTAGTAATTGAAAGGGAAAGCTTGGTCTACAGGGACAAAACCATTGTTATTGCCTCCGAAGCTTGGCTCGGCGTTGTCGTTCCCAAATAGCGCCCACGCAGGCTGGGTGAATAGGGAAACACAAATAAAAAGTAATGTGGCAAGTCGTCGCATACTATTTAGTCATCAAAATGGAGTTGAAGGTATCTTAACTCAATCAGACCGTAATAGTTTGCTATTAGTTTCATCGGCAAACAAATATCCCCTAAGGCGGGATAGCGATTTTATTGGGTAATCGAGTGGGGAGCTGCAATTCAACTTGAGTGACTTGCCTTTGTAAAAGAGACATTTAAGCTACACCCAAGCGTGCTTTTACTACTTGTTCGCAAGCATCAATATTCATCGTATCTTTTGGAATAATAAGCACGGTATCATTACCGCCAACGGTGCCGATAATCTCAGTATGTGGGTCGATATCGACTAATCTTGCGACTAATTGAGCACAACCTGGATGAGTTTTTACGATGACCATCGCTTGGTTATGAGTGATGAATTCGATTTGCGATGAGATGGATGCATCGACACGAACCGGTGCACTTTCAACCGTGATGCAGTAAACCTTTTTACCGCAAGCATTCTGAATTTTGACAACACCAAGCTGTGACAAAATACGAGATACGGTCGATTGGCTGATACCGGTATAGCCAATATCGACGAGTTTCTCTCGCAGTTGATTTTGGGTCGAGAAGCTTTGTTGTTGTAGTAAGCGTTTGCACGCTGCAGTCAGTGTTTTATCTTCAGCTGAATACAAGCAACCGTGCTCAGTGATTGGGTTCATGAACAACTCCTTAAGGTCAACATGTGGTTATCGCTTGTCCATAGCGCCGAGCGTACTCCCAAAGCCGTAGAGTACGATTGTTAAATAGGGCTTACCGATGAATCCCGAAATAAAGAGGGAAGGTATGCGTGATGTATGATCGTCTACCCATTGAGTCTACCACTAAAGGATAGTTATCTTTTTGAAGGGGATCACCAAATAAAATTCTAGTTAATTGCTTTTATTTTGGAGTTTTATTCTTTTGTTAAATGGATATTTATTCCAAGTTTGGCATAAATATCCATCGGTATTAGGGTGCTTTGGAGACCGTGATAATGGCGCTAAGGGTTAGCGAATTTCACTCATGATCTCGCGAGAGAATACTTTTTCACAGTAGTGACATTTTAGCTGCACGTTTTCCTGTTTTAGCTGCACTTTAAAGCTGCTTTCGACAGGTTCACCGTGCGAAATACAGTTGCTATTCGGGCAAGAGTAGACACTGTGGATTTGCTCTGGCAGCACAAGGGTTAGCTTGTTAACCACTTTATACTCTTCAATCTGATTGACCGTTGCCTGCGGAGCATAAAGAGCCAATTGGTTGGCTTGTTCCTTGGTCAGGAAGATGTTCTCAATCTTGATTAGATCTTTATGGCCAAGTGCCGATGATGGCAGGTTTAAGCCCATAGTGATGCGCTGTTCTGTCTTGTGTAGCTTAAACAGTTTAAGGATTTTGATACCAAGGTGAGCAGGGATGTGGTCAATCACGCTGCCGTTACGGATCGCTTCTACTTGTAGCTGAGTTTGTTTAACCATGACTGTTTCTCCTGCTTATAAAGTGTCGTTAAGAACTAGGGCCAATAGGGCTTCGCGAGCGTATACACCGTTTTCAGCTTGTTCGAAGTAGTAAGCGTGTGGCGTTTTATCAACGTCGGTGGTGATTTCGTCGACGCGTGGCAGCGGGTGAAGTACCTTCATGTTTTGACGAGCGTCTTTCAATGTATCGGCGGTGAGGATGTAAGCCGATTTCATGTGTGCGTATTCCGACGCATCAAAGCGCTCTTTCTGCACGCGAGTCATGTACAGAACATCCAGTTCCGGCACGACTTCTTCAATGCTGCTGTGAGTGCTGTATTGGATGCCCATCTCTTCCAATTCTTCACAGATGTAATCTGGCATCTCTAAGACTTCTGGCGCGATAAAGAAGAAACGCACGTTATTGAATTTCGATAGTGCTTGGGTCAATGAGTGCACGGTACGGCCATATTTTAGGTCGCCGACGAACGCCACATTGAGGTTATCGAGCGTGCCTTGTGTTTCGTAAATCGAGAACAGGTCCAGCAAGGTTTGCGTCGGGTGCTGGTTAGCACCGTCGCCGCCGTTTACTACCGGCACACCGTTAGAAAATTCAGACGCTAAACGTGCTGCCCCTTCTTGTGGGTGACGCATTACAAAGGCATCGACGTAGGATGAAATAACCTGCACTGAATCGGCAAGTGTTTCGCCTTTCTTCGCCAGTGAGGTGTTACCGCCATTATCAAAGCCAATGACCGTGCCACCAAGGCGCTGGACGGCGGTCTCAAATGAAAGGCGAGTTCGAGTTGAAGGCTCAAAGAAGCAGCTCGCAACGACTTTATTTTTCAGCAACTCTGGGTTTGGCTCTGCTTTGAGTCTTGCTGCAGTATCGACGATAAGCTCCAGTTCATCACGAGAGAGCTCTGGAATGGAGATGATGTGCTTGTTAAATAACGAATGCGCCATAACGGGTCTTCCTTTTTCTATGCATACAGTCAAATTGCGGACAAAAAAAAGCCCCCTAAAAATAGGAGGCTTCGAAACGATCAATAGAGCAAAATAAAAATGACACTAACGCCACTCTTTGGCGTGTAGTTTGACAATTATGTGCGACAGAACTGCGGTTCATTTTTTGCTCTCTTTAGACAAATTGCGGAGGATTATACTCAGATAAAAAGGCCATGCAATACTTTCTGTAAAGTATTCATTTAATGGATTTTTATGCGAAATCACGTCCGTTTGTAGCTTCCATTTAAGCCTTTGTCGGAACTGCGAATCTCAGGGTTTTTCAGGTAATAATCTTTTTTAGTACATGAAAAAAAATGCGGGTTTTATCCAAGGTCAAAATCCCAAGAACGCCACCCGCATTTCCCTGTTATTGCACTTAACTTGTCAATGTCTTGCGAACAAGTGAGTGCTTAACTTTTTAACTTCGTAACTTTTTAATTTATTAGCTGCCTAGTGTCGCAACCATGACTGCTTTGATGGTGTGCATGCGGTTTTCTGCTTCATCGAATACGATTGAGTATTCAGACTCGACTACTTCATCTGTCACTTCTACGCCATCTTTAAGTTGCGGATATTCAGCAGCAAGTTGTTTGCCTACCGTGGTATCTTCGCCATGGAAAGCTGGCAGGCAGTGCATGAATTTCACATGTGGGTTGCCTGTTGCTTTGATCATTTCCATGTTCACTTGGTAAGGCATCATTAGGTTGATACGCTCAGCCCATGCTTCTTTCGCTTCGCCCATGGATACCCAAACGTCGGTGTATAGGAAGTCACAACCCTGCACGCCTTCTTGAACATCTTCTGTTAGCGTGATTTTGCCGCCAGTGTGTTCTGCGATTTCACGACATTGAGCTAGTAGCTCTTCTTGTGGCCAGAATTGCTTTGGAGCTACAAGGCGGATGTCCATACCCATTTTCGCAGCGCCAACCATCAGAGAGTTGCCCATGTTGTTACGAGCATCGCCTAGATAAGCAAAGCTGATTTCATGCAGTTGTTTACCACGGCCGTATTCCGTCATGGTTAGGAAGTCAGCCAAGATTTGAGTTGGGTGGAATTCGTCAGTCAGACCATTCCATACAGGTACACCAGCGTAAGCGCCTAGTTCTTCAACGATCTCTTGACCGAAGCCGCGGTATTCAATGCCATCGTACATACGGCCAAGAACGCGAGCGGTATCTTTCATAGATTCTTTGTGGCCAATTTGAGACCCAGATGGACCTAAGTAAGACACGCGAGCACCTTGGTCGAATGCCGCGACTTCGAATGCACAGCGAGTACGAGTTGAGGTTTTCTCAAAGATAAGTGCAATGTTTTTGCCAGTCAGTGTCGGCTGTTCGTAACCGTTGTACTTCGCTTTTTTTAGCTCCATAGAAAGATCTAACAAGTGTTGAATTTCGCGTGGAGTGAAATCTAGTAGTTTTAGGAAGTTACGATTGCGTAGGTTAAAAGCCATGATGTATTCCTTCTTAGATTTAGGCGCTTTCCTGTTACAGGGAAAGAAAATTCAAGAAAGCGCGATTCAATTTTTGTGTATTAATTTCAGTTCAAACGGTGATTCAGTTTTCTCGCAAGGTTTGAAAAGCTCGCGAGTAGATTAATCTTTGGTGATGTTGGTGCCCGCCAAGCCTTGCAGGATTTGCAAACCATCTTCGAGTGCACCAATACCGACGACTTTGCCGCCTTGCTGAATGAATTCGCACGATGCTTCAATTTTTGGTCCCATAGAGCCTGCATCAAATTCGAATTTCGCCAGTTCACTTGGTGTGGTGCTGCGCAGTGCGTGTTGAGTCGGTTTGCCCCAATCAAGGTAAACAGCGTCCGCGTCGGTCAAAATAAGCAGTGCATCCGCATCCAGTTGTTTCGCTAAGAAAGCCGCTGACATGTCTTTGTCGATAACCGCTTCAACACCCACTAATTTGCCGTTCTCTTTTTTCACTGGGATGCCACCGCCGCCAGTACAAATCACTAGGTGGCCTGCATCGATAAGTTGGGTGATCGCTTCGTGCTCAACAATGCCAGTAGGGCGTGGGCTTGGCACAACGCGACGGAAGTGTTGGCCGTCTGGTTTGACGATCCAGTGGAATTTCTCCGCCAATTCACGCGCTTCCGCTTCTTCGTAGATCGGGCCAATCGGCTTCGTTGGATCGGCGAATGCAGGATCGTTTGGATCAACGGTCATTTGCGTCAACATGCACGAGATGTTGCGGTTAGGTAGATAGTTCTTGAACTCTTGCATCAGCATGTAGCCGATCATGCCTTGAGTCTCACTGCCCAATACATCTAGCGGATACGGGTTTACTTTTTTGTATTCCAAACCTTGCAGAGCCAGTAAACCAACTTGTGGGCCATTACCATGTACTAGAACCACGTTGTACACTTTCGCGATTTCAGAGATGGTTTTAACCGCTGTTTCAATATTACGGCGTTGAACATCGGCTTCTAACGGCTCACCGCGACGAAGTAAGGCATTACCGCCGAGTGCAACAACAACAGTTTGCTTAGTCATAATTGTGTTCTCTCATTTTGGCCAAGCTGAGATTATTTAAGATCATTCAACTTGGCCGTTTTCGTCTTAGTGATTAGATACCATCACGCTCAATTGGGCAGCTCATGCAGCGTGCGCCACCGCGACCGCGGCCAAGTTCATCTCCAGGGATAGGAAGAACTGTGATGCCTGCTTTATCGTATTTTTCATTGGTGTAGGTGTTGCCTTCGTAGCCAATCACAACGCCAGGTTTAACCGTTAGAACGTTGTTTGCATCGTTCCACTGCTCACGTTCTGCATGGAAGTTGTCACCACCGGTCGTGATTAGGTTTAGCTTGTCTACGCCAAGTGCTTTTTCGATAGCTGTTACGAAGTAGCCTTCTTCTTTCACTTTCACTGCGCCAGACTCATCACCAGTTAGGTTCCAGCACTGTACGTCTTTACTCACCACTTCAGGGTAAACAGAGAACGTATCTTCGTTCATGTGCGTCATAACGGTGTCTAAGTGCATGCAAGAGCGGTGTTTTGGTAGCTGCATTGCGATAACTTGTTTCGCTTGACCGTGTTTGAATAGGCTAGATGCTAAGTGCTCAACACCTTGTGCTGTTGTACGCTCAGACATACCGATAAGAACCGTACCGCGACCGATTACAAGAACGTCACCGCCTTCAATGGTTGAGTTGTCGTAGCTGATGTTTTCTTCATCGCCGAAGTACTTAATGAAGTCTTGGCCAGCAAATGTTGGGTGCCAGCGGTAAATAGCGCGAACGTGGTTGGTTTCACGTTGACGAGCAGGTTTCGCCATCGGGTTGATGGATACGCCACCGTATACCCAGCAAGATGTGTCACGAGTAAATAGGTGGTTTGGTAGCGGTTCGATAATGAAGTCGGTTGGTGCGTGCATGCCTTGCATCATTGAAGATGATTTCATTGGCATCTCAGCGTAAGACAGACCACCCGTTAGGATTTTTGCTAGTTCTAGGTTTGGTAAGTCGCCCAAGTAGCAGCGCACATCGTTAGCAAAGGTTTTGCCTAAGCGGTAATCAGAAACTTGATGATTCAAAAGCCAATCTTTCGCTTCTGGCACTGCTAGCGTGTCTGCTAGTAGGTCAGTAAGAAGAAGAACTTCAACACCTTGATCACGCAGCGTTTGAGTAAATGCGTCATGCTCTTTACCAGCACGTTCAACAGCCAGTACGTCATCAAATAGTAAATCGTGACAGTTAGAGGGTGTTAGGTGAGTCAGTGCGCGTCTTGGACGGTGAACTAGAACGCGGCGTAATTGACCTATTTCAGAACCTACATAGAACTTACTCATGATCGTCTCTCTCTTATATATTTGAATTACTTTTATCGCTAAGAGTAATTATTTATTTTCAGTTGAGAAGAATGAATTATTTATTCATATCTCTTGTCTGGAATTAATATTACGCCTGCTAGTCAGGTATTCTTAGAGATCTATCACAAATCGTTTTTTATCCCGCAGCCCTTTAAAATTAAGGGTTTTAACAAACTTTATGCACTTTCAGTTATGAATGATACATTCTAAATAGTTAGCAGTTAGGGAACTTTATGCACGCTTTTTTGACGAAACTTACTAGAATCTAATTTACGAGGGATTATATGCAGAATAGTTTTATTGATAAGAGTGTACTTAGCTTGGAAGTATGCAGTGTTTTTATTTAGATATTTAATTTTGGATGTGGAATTAATTGTTTATTAACAAAGTAAATGCGAATAAAGCTGTTGCGATCACATTTTAAAATCGGCTGTTTAAGTGTGTTTTTTGATAGAAAAGGGCATTAATCCTCGTCTGTTTATTAGGCTATTAATTACTTTAAATATAATTAACGCTAATAAGTGACTAACTATTTGTTTAAACATCATGGTTGAAAATAGAGTGTTATTTCATCAAGAAAATTAGATGTTTAAAAGTAGGATTGATTCTTCTATTGCGAGTGCTTTGAGTTTGGTTGAGCTTGGCTACGAACAGAAGAACCTTGAATATCGCGTGTATGGCTTTGAGGAGCTGTTTCAGTGGCAGAGGGTTACATTGAGAGGGAACAATAAAAAAGCCGCTGTGAGAAGCGGCTTTGGATGAGAAAGGAGTGAAGTGCTGTTAGTTAGATCAGCGCACCAATACTCAGTACAACAATGCAGAACACCATCAATATACCGACTAGTGGCATCACCCATTTAACCCAGCGCACGTAAGGGACACGAGCAATCGCCAAACCACCCATCACCACCGCGGAGGTTGGGGTGATTAGGTTCACCAAGCCAGATGCAGATTGGTACGCAGTGATAACCAAGTCACGACCTACGCCAGCAAAGTCGGCCAGTGGTGCCATGATTGGCATGGTCAGTACCGCTAAGCCAGAGGTCGATGGCACTAAGAACGACAGTAGAATCTCTAAGAAGAACATCACGTTAATGAAGATAACCGAAGAAAGCCCCGTTACCATCTGTTCTGCTGAGAAGAGAATGGTATCGGTGATCATACCGCGGTCCATCACCACTACGATACCACGTGCAATACCTATGATGAGCGCAACGCCAAGTAGGTCGCGGGCACCATCAATGAAGCTGGTGGTAAACTCTTCTTCGCTCATGCGAGCCACAATACCAACGATGATGGTTGCTGCTAAGAACATCGCTGAGATCTCAGCCATCCACCATCCAGCAACGGATACACCATAAATCATTACAGCGAACGAGCCACCAAAAATGGTCAGAATCAGTTTGCGAGTCGCGGTGAATTCAAGTTTTTCGCCGCTCGCATTACCTAAGAAGTGCGCTTTGTTCTCTTCGTATTTGTCGTAGACAATTGATGTTGTTGGATCGGCTTGAACCATTCTTGCGTAACGCATTACGTAGGCAACACAAATACCCCAACCAATAATCAACATCGCAATGCGCAACACGATACCGTCTGTAAATGGAATACCAGAGGCGTTGGCAGCGATCACGGTTGCGAATGGGTTAATCGTTGAACCCAGCACCCCAATACCTGCACCAAGCAGTACGGTCGCAGCGGCAACAAGAGGGTCAAAGCGAGCTGCCATCATTACCGGCACTAGCAATGTATAGAAGGGCAGTGATTCTTCCGCCATGCCGTAGACGGTACCACCTGCGGCAAATAGCGCCATCAGTATTGGTATCATCAACTCTTCTCGCCCTTCTAAGCGGGCGGTGACGCGCTCGATACCGGCATCAATGGCACCCGTTTTGGTTACTAGCCCTAAGAAGCCACCAATGATTAAGATGAACAGCGAAACGTCGATAGCCGCCGCTTCATAGCTATTGTGGTCATAGAAGCCGTCAATAGGCGCGAGCAGTACATCAATCACGCCTTGAGGGTTACCTTCTACCGCTTGATAGGTTCCGGTTACGGGTACTTCTCGGCCTAGCTCTTCATTCATTGCACGGTCGTATTGGCCTGCTGGAACAATCCAGGTAAGCAGTGCGACGAACGCAATCAGAATAAATAGAATGGTGTAGGCAGAAGGGAATTTAAAGTTGGCAAAGAAGCCGCCCTTTTTTTTCTCGCTTGGTATCGTTTGAGTTGTCATGGCTATCTCCTTACATCATCTTAAATAGAAGTGATGTGAATTAGCGACTAATGATTTATAGATTGTAAATACACGGACACTTATAAAGCACTCAACGATATAAAGTTGCTGACTTTAAATTAAGGTTGTTTTTATATTTACTAATCCAAATGAAGTTAGATTTAATTTAGCTGCGGTTATTTTATTCCTTACTCCGGTATTTAAGTTTGGTGCTGTTCACAAAAATAATGGCTAATAAAAGGGCTAAAAAATGGCAGAAAATCGTCAAGGTTTTTTGGTTAGTTAGCTTGGATTAATATTCGTTGTGGATTAACTGGAAGTGGAAGGAGATTGATTTGGTAGGCGTTGTTTATGATTAGGCAGAATAATCTTGGAATTTTATTCAAACTTTATTTTTAGGCGGTTTTTAAAGTTTATAATGGTTATTTGATGCGTATCAAATAACACATTGAGCAGAAAACAAAAAAGGAAGCCGAAGCTTCCTTTTAAATGTTCAATCACCAGCGAATGTTAGATAAACAGACCGCCGAATGCGAAGCCGAGTGCTACCGCTGTACTGATTGTTGCCACACCAGGAATGAAGAATGGGTGGTTAAATACGTACTTACCAATACGAGTTGAACCTGTGTCATCCATCTCAACCGCTGCTAGTAGCGTAGGGTAAGTTGGAAGTACGAACAGCGCACTTACCGCAGCAAAAGAAGCAACGGCTGTTAGTGGTGCTACGCCAATCGCTAGTGCTGCAGGCATCAGTGCAACTGTTGTTGCGCCTTGAGAGTAAAGCAGCATAGAAGCGAAGAACAGAACAAGAGCCAGCATCCATGGGTAGTCAGCCAGTAGAGCGCCTGCTACGTCTTTGATTTCAGCAACGTGTGCGTTTACAAACGTTGAACCTAACCAAGCCACACCAAGTACACATACACATGCCGTCATACCAGAACGGAACGTTGGTGCTGAAGAAATCTTCGCTGCATCAATCTTAGTGAACATCACGATAGCCGCTGCTGCTGCCAGCATTACAGACATGATCGCTTCGTTACGACCTAGCGCCGGGTTTTCAATTAGGCCAACAGAGCTAGAGATAGCCGCTGCGTAACAAACCACGAAACCAATTGCAGCTAGGAAGATGTACGTTGCTTTCTTCGCTGTAGGTAGAATTTCGCGTTTCTCTTCTGTTGCTAGCTTGATTAGACCTTTCTCTAGACGTTCTTGATAAACAGGATCGTCTTTCAATTCGCTACCCATGTAGTTAGCAACAACCGCACCAACCATACAAGCGATGAAGGTTGTTGGGATACAAACCATCAATAGCGTTAGGTAATCAACACCAAATGGTGCCAACATTGCTGCGAAAGCCACAACTGCAGCCGAGATTGGCGAAGCTGTGATAGCAATTTGAGAAGCGACAACTGCGATAGACAGTGGACGAGAAGGACGAACACCTTGGCCTTTCGCTACTTCTGCAATAACAGGAAGCGTAGAGAATGCTGTGTGACCAGTACCCGCCATTAATGTCATTACAAAGGTCACAATCGGCGCGTAAAAGGTGATGCGTTCAGGGTGTTTACGCAAAAAGTTTTCGGCAATTTGTACCAACCAGTCCATACCGCCAGCAACTTGCATTGCAGCAATTGCGGTGATAACTGACATGATGATCAAGATTACGTCGATCGGGATGAAAGATTGGCTTGTTGGAACGCCAAGAATAAGTGAAAGGGCAATAACACCAGCACCACCGGCAAAACCAATACCGATACCGCCAATTCTGGCCCCCAAAAAGATAAAGAGCAGGACGACAAACAGTTCTACTGCAATCATAAGTAACACCTCATTTAGATTTTATTATGTGAACATTCGCCGCTGGAATGTTCACATAATAGTTCTATGGTTTAGATTCAATTTGGCAAAAGCGCAACCAACGGAAATCCACAAAATAATCATGGTTAACCGTATTGGAGCCTAAAAAAGGGCTCCGTTTGGAACCCTTTCTCGCTAACTTTATTCGTAGCGCTTCGCTTTATACTGAGGATGCATCAAATTTTCAACAGAGAAAATGTCATCAAGTTCTTCTTCGGTCAATAAACCGCGTTCTAGAACTACATCACGAACACTCTTACCTGTTTCTGCACAGATCTTACCAACAATGTCACCTTCGTGGTGGCCAATGTATGGGTTTAGGTAAGTGACGATACCGATAGAGTTAAATACGTGCGCTTCACATACTTCTTTGTTTACCGTAATGCCGTCTACACACTTGTCGCGCAGGTTCACACAAGCGTTTGTCAGAATGTCTAGAGACTCAAACATGCTTTGTGCAATAACAGGTTCCATTACGTTCAGTTGAAGTTGACCACCTTCCGCAGCGAAAGAAACCGTGTTGTCGTTACCTAGAACTTTGAAGCAAACTTGGTTTACTACTTCAGGTACAACTGGGTTTACTTTAGCAGGCATGATTGAAGAACCTGCTTGCAGTTCAGGTAGGTTTAGCTCGTTCAAACCAGTACGTGGACCTGAAGAAAGTAGACGCAAGTCGTTACAGATCTTAGATAGCTTAACTGCTAGACGCTTAAGTGCGCCGTGCGTCATTACGTATGCGCCACAGTCAGACGTTGCTTCGATTAAATCTTCAGCCGCTACACACTCTAGGCCTGTTACTTCTGCTAGGTGTTTCACTGCTAGGCCTTGGTAACCCGGTGCTGCGTTCAGACCTGTACCGATAGCCGTTGCGCCTAGGTTTACTTCAAGCAGTAGTTTTGAAGTGTATTCTAGGTTTTTGATTTCTTCATTGATGGTTACAGCCCAAGCGTGGAACTCTTGGCCAACCGTCATTGGAACTGCGTCTTGAAGCTGAGTACGACCCATCTTCAAAATCGTGTTGAATTCTTGGCTCTTAAGCTCGAATGCACCTTTTAGGTATTCGATCGCATCAATCAGTTTACGAACGCTGTTGTAAACAGAGATACGGAAGCCAGTTGGGTAAGCACAGTTTGTAGATTGGCTGCGGTTTACATGGTCGTTCGGGTTGATGAACTCGTATTGGCCTTTTTCTTTGCCCATAAGTTCAAGAGCCACGTTCGCAACAACTTCGTTTGCGTTCATGTTTACAGAAGTACCAGCACCACCTTGGAAAACGTCCGATGGGAACTGATCCATGCACTTACCCGTGTCTAGAATTAGGTCACAAGCTTGGATGATGTATTTAGCCACTTCGCTTGGAATTACACCTAACTCTTTGTTTGCTAAAGCCGCTGCTTTCTTAGTCATAACCATACCGCGAACGAATTCAGGTACATCTGAGATCGTTACATTTGAGATGTTGAAGTTTTCAACTGCGCGTAGAGTGTGGATGCCGTAGTAAGCATCAGCCGGAACATGACGTTGACCTAATAGATCTTCTTCGAGACGAGTAGCTTGAGGAGCTTCAACTTGAGCTTCTGATTGAGTAGCCATAACAGGATCCTTAGAGAATTATTCTGATTATATAGTTAGTTATTAGCCTATTCTGTGTGCAAATACTCCGTTCGCTAGAATATTGGGCTGATAAATCCGTCCTGACTTATGTGGCACATGATACTGTACTTAGCGCATAAAAATATTAAGTGGATCACCTTTTTCAGTTTTGTTTCGTCAATATTTTGCAAAGTTATTCTTGGTCAATAAACACGCTTATTTACAGGATAAATTTGAGATTGTTAGGGCTTTCAGCGTAAACTGCAAGTAACAAAGGAGGGCGTGTGTTTCCTATCTTATTATTACTATTTATCTTCGTACCCATCATTGAGATTGGGCTATTTATTCAAGTTGGTGGCTTCTTAGGATTGTGGCCAACTATTGCGTTGGTTTTGATCACTGCATTTGTGGGTGCATCGCTGGTTCGTAGCCAAGGCATTCAGACACTTATGTCTGTGCAAGGTCGTTTGCAACAAGGCGAAATGCCAGCACAACAGATTCTTGAAGGCGTGATGCTTGCAGTTGCCGGTGTATTGCTGCTGACTCCGGGTTTTATGACGGACGCACTCGGTATGTTGGTATTATTGCCAGCACCAAGAGCGATGATTGCCAAGAAAATGATGGAAAAAATGGTGGTGACCAACATGTCTGGTGGTTTCCATGCCGGTGGACAAGCTGGTTTTGGCCAGAGCCCATTTGGACAAGACCCATTCAATCGCGATCCATCTGACCAATCAAAAGACGGCAACACCTTTGAAGGTGAGTTTGAGAAGAAAGACGACGACAACGATCGTAACCGCTTAAACTAATTAATTTTTTCTCTCTTTATATAGAGGGAAAACAGAAAAGGCTCTTACCTTTATCCTTCGCAAGAAAGTGATAATGGTAAGAGCCTTTTTTATTGTCTGTCGCTAGCTGTTACTTACTGTTTACTATCGATAACAGATAACAGATAAAAGATAAGCTTGAGTGTTCGGTTATACCGCGCCTTCAAAACCCATTTGTCGCCATGCTTCAAAAGCAATGATTGCCACTGCGTTAGACAGGTTCAGGCTGCGCGCGTCTGGCATCATTGGAATACGAATGCGTTGTTCCATTGGCATGCTTTCAATGAACTCAGCAGGCAGGCCGCGAGTCTCTGGGCCAAACATCAACACATCACCTTGTTGGAATTTTGCATCAACGTGGTGACCTGTCGTTTTAGTGGTGCAGGCAAAGATGCGGAAGTCACCCTCGCGTTCATTCTCAAGATACTCAAGGAAAGCTTCTAGGTTCTTGTGACGCTTAACTCGCGCAAGGTCGTGGTAATCCAATCCAGCACGACGAACCTTCTTCTCTTCAAAATCAAAGCCAAGCGGTTCAATCAGGTGCAGATTTGCGCCGCAGTTAGCACATAGGCGGATGATGTTACCCGTATTGGGTGCAATTTCTGGTTCGTATAGAGCGATATCAAACATGTTGGTTCACAAGAGTAATCAAAGATAGCCCGAGTATACGGTGGCAAGCTGAGTGAGTACAGTTCACCACCATTCGCTTACGCTTTATTCGCGAGTGCTTGTGCGTAGTTTTCAGCAACCGCCTTCCAATTCACCACATTCCACCATGCGTTGATGTAATCAGGACGACGGTTTTGGTAGCTGATGTAGTAGGCGTGTTCCCAAACATCGAGCGCAAGAATCGGTTCGCCATCACTGACAACGGTATCCATCCACGGATTATCTTGGTTCGAGGTTGAGATGATCTTCAGTTGCCCTTGCTCTACCACTAGCCAAGCAAAGCCGGAGCCAAAGGTATTGATCGCCGCTTGGGCGAACTGATCTTGGAATGTCTCGAAATCACCGAAGGTACTCTTGATAGCCTCACCAAGCTCGCCCGTAGGTTCACCACCGCCGTCTCGCGACATGCAGTTCCAGTACAAGATGTGATTGTAGTAGCCACCGCCATTGTTACGAACAGCCGGGCTGTGCTGAGAGATGTTGGCGAAGATCTCGGTCAGAGATTGCTGTTCTAGCTCGCTGCCAGACACCGTCGCAACAAACTTATCGTAGTAGGTTCTATGGTGCTTGCTGTAATGCACTTCCATTGTCTTAGCGTCAATGTAAGGCTCTAGGGCATCGTAAGCGTAGGGTAAAGCAGGGAAAGTGTGCGACATGGTAAATCCTCCTTAATTAGAGGATTTACCATAATGGTAATGACAATCATTATCAACTGCGATCTTTGTGGGGGTATTACACCGGTAAGATAGGCAGGGTGATTTCGAGTTGTAATCCACCGAGCTGGCTGCGGGTTGCGGTGATGGTTCCGCTGTGTTGGCGAATCGCACTTTCAGTAATGGTTAATCCAAGCCCTGTGCCGCCAGAGTTTCTGTCACGCGCTGTTGAGACACGGTAAAAAGGTCTGAAGATAGAATCGAGTTCATCCTCTGGAACACCATCACCATTATCATTGACGCAAATTGTTAGCTGATCTTGAACCACATGGAACTGTACATCCACTTGGTCTTTACCGTAGTAGATGGCATTGCGTGTAATGTTGTCTAGCGCACTCATCAGCAGTTTAGGGTTCCCCGAAATAGAGCGTTCTGGGATCTCCGAGAACGTCAGTTGTTTGCCCATCTGTTCGGCTTCAAACTCTGCGTCTTTTAAGATCTCTTCCCATAGGCTCGAGATAGGCTGAACCTCACGAGTAATATGGCTGTCGACCTGCATACGAGATAGCGTCAGCAGCTCACTGATCATCTGTTCCAAACGCTGTGCTTCGGTATCAATGCGTTCTAACTCTTGGCTCTCGCCTTGTTTACGAATCGCCAGTGCATTGGCCATGCGAAGACGTGTCAGTGGCGAGCGGAGCTCGTGTGAGATATCAGAGAGCAGGCGTTGTTGCCCCGAAATCATCTGGTTTACCGCTTCTACCATCTGGTTAAAGCTTTCACCAGCTTGTCTGAACTCTGAAGTACCTTTTTCGAGTGTTGGATCGACCTCGAATTGACCTTTCGCCACGCGTTGTGCCGCGCGTTCTAGCCTGCGAGCGGGTTGACTCAGTGCCCAAGCTAGCCAAAGCAATAGCGGGGTACTCGCCAGCATAACCGCAAGCAGTAACTGCAGAGGTCTATCAAACAGGCGTAACAAGAACGGAGGTGGTTGAGTCCACTTTATTCCGGCGTACATCAACAACTCTTCACCCGCGAGTTTGATGGGTACTGGACCTGCCACCATGTAGTGTCCGTACAGTTTTTGTTTCGGCACTTCAGGGTTATCTATCGAGGTAACAAAGTTGCGAATCGCTTTAAGTTTGTAGTCTGAATGCCTTTTCGAGGTAAGGACTGCGCCCTCAAGATCGGTCAGATAGATGCGAGCGCGAGAATCCTTGCGGCTGCGTGGTGCCTCAAGTTGGAAGACAATCTTGCCCAGATTTGGTTCTTTGGCGTAGCGTTTCTCTGTGATTTTAGCGATACGCTCGAGTTTATCGAGGTGATCTGCAGGCACATCGCGCGCGACTCGAGGGTCTAAATGGGGAAGTGACAGCACCGACAAAAGCACCAGTAACATGGTGAACCAAAAGATAGCAAAGATACGTCCATATAAGCTGGTGATTTTAGGTATACGCATTAATCTTCCTCTACCAATAAGTAGCCACGGCCTCGTAAGGTTTTGATGCGTGATTTACCGTCAGTGCGCTCAGGAATTTTCTTACGCAGGTTGGAGATGTGCATGTCTATCGCACGGTCAAACGCTGCGAGCCTTTTACCTAATACATCTAGGCTCAATGCTTCTTTGGTGATCACTTGCCCTGGGTTTTGGATAAGGTGACTCAGTAGAGCGAACTCGGTGGTGGTGAGATCGATGAGCTCACCATTGCAGTAGGCTTCTTGTTTACCCGGGAAAACTTCGATGTCTTGATATTGAACTCTATCACTGGCCGCTTTAGGCGCGGTGGCGGTTTGAGTTCGACGCAAGATAGCTCTAATACGCGCTAACAATTCTCGGTCACTGAAAGGTTTAGGCAGGTAATCGTCCGCGCCAAGCTCAAGACCAATCACACGGTCGATCTCTTCGCCTTTTGCGGTCAGCATCAGCACTGGTGTTTCCCAATTTTCTCTCAGTTTCTTTAGTGTTTCCATGCCATTAAGACGCGGCATCATCACATCCAAAAGAATCAGGTCAATCTCATCATTGATAGCTTCCAGCCCTGCATAGCCATCATTGGCTTCGGAAACAGTGAAGCCCTCAAAGCTCAGAATGTCTTTGAGTAAGCTGGTTAACTCGGTGTCGTCATCAATAAGAAGAATGTTCGCCATTGGGAAGCCTTAATCGGTTATCTACTATTTACAGGTTAATAATACTGCTAATTATTCGTCAACTTTCACTCTTTACGATTCTTTACGCTTTCTAAACGTCACTTTACGAGGGAAAGACTAATCTATATCTAAGCGCTGAGAAACAGACGCAACACATGACTTATTATACCGAATTGAGGCAACAATTATGAAAATGACTAAGAAACTTGTACTAGCAGCTGCGGCACTTCCACTTATTTTTGGTACAGCAAGCGCGTATGCTTACGGTGGTGGTGATAAAGGTGACCACAAAGGTATGCACGACAAGTGTGGCGGTTTCGATAAAAAAGTAATGCGCCAACTAGACCTAACCGACGCTCAAAAAGAACAGTTAAAAGAGATGCGTGAAGCAGACCGTGCTGAGATGAAAGCAAAGCGCGGTGCAAACAAAACGGCAAAAATGGCGCAAATGAAAGCGCATCACGAAAAGGTTCAAGCATTGGTACTTGCTGACAACTTTGACGAAGCAGCAGCAAACGACCTAGCAAGCCAAATGGTTGAGAAGCAAACTGAGCGTCGCGTAGCAATGCTTAAGAAGCAACACCAAATGATGAGCGTACTAACGGCTGAGCAAAAGACTCAACTGAAAGAAATCCAACAAGAGCGCATGACTAAGTGTGCTGACAAAATGGGAAAACGCATGAACAAAGACAAGTAATTCATTGCTTGAAAAATCAGCGTTGAATGAAAGTGTTTAGAAAGAAGCGGCCGAGTGTCGCTTTTTTTGATCCTTAAAAATGAATGTTTTACATCATGGCTGTCATATTCAATTGGTGGTTTGCAGGTTATACTTTGTGCTATCAGTCACTTTATAGCCAAGTTATGAAACAAGAATACGCACGTTTAGTTACGCTCGCCGCTTGGGCAGCCACCACCATCGCCACTATTTTATTGATAGTGAAAGTCGCAGCTTGGTGGGTGACAGGTTCCGTGAGTCTGTTGGCTTCCGTCGTGGATTCAATGCTGGATATCGCGGCCTCTGTCGTTAACCTTATCGTGGTTCGTTACTCTCTGCAGCCTGCCGACAAAGAGCACACCTTTGGTCATGGTAAGGCTGAATCTCTCGCTGCATTAGCGCAGGCAATGTTTATTTCAGGCTCTGCATGTTTCCTTATTCTCAATGGTATTGAGCGCTTCTTCCGACCTCATGAACTGAACTCTCCAGAAATTGGTATCTACGTCAGCCTGTTCGCGATAGTGATGACCTTTGGTCTGGTTCGCTTCCAAAAACATGTGGTCAACAAAACGGGTAGCCAAGCTATTGCAGCCGATTCATTGCACTATCAATCAGACCTTTATATGAACGCCGCGATTATGCTGGCACTGGCATTGAGTTGGTTTGGGCTTGGCCAAGCGGACTCTGTATTTGCGGTGGGTATAGGTATCTACATTCTGTACAGCGCTTATCAAATGGCGATGGAAGCGGTTCAGTCTCTGCTTGATCATAAGCTGCCAGATGATGAGCTGAAACAGATTAAAGAGACATCATTGAGCGTGGAAGGCGTGTTGGGTGTGCATCAATTACGAACGCGTCGCTCGGGGCCAATACGCTTCATCCAACTGCATCTAGAATTGGAAGATAATATCCCACTTATTGAAGCGCATCGCATTTCTGACGAAGTAGAGGCTAAGCTTATCTCCGTGTTCCCTGATGCTGATGTATTAATTCACCAAGACCCGTATTCGGTCGTATTTGGACCAGAGAAGCAGCAGAAATTCCACTCGTGGTAATGCGTGCTAAAAATCAGCGGGCAAATGGTAAGTGAGTGGCTTTTGAACTAAAGTGAGTAAAAATTATTAACTGTTAGGTGATTCAAAAACCACCTTAGTAACAATTAATGTTGATTCTGATGTGAATCAACAAAGTTATTGAGTAAAACTGTAATACTCTTACAGAAGTAGAAATGTTACATAATTTTACGCGATTTGAGTGCTATTCCTGTTGAGGAAATGTAACATAACGCACAAATATAGATTTAAAATCTTGTTGATATACAATCAGCAAGAACAAGAATTGAATAATAGATTCCCAAAAATCGAGGGTGAGCATGATTAAGAAGATCGGTGTTTTGACCAGTGGTGGTGACGCTCCAGGTATGAACGCAGCAGTTCGCGGCGTTGTTCGTACTGCGTTATCAGTTGGCATTGAAGTTTACGGTATTTACGATGGCTACCAAGGCCTTGTTGAAGACCGTATCGAAAAGCTTGACCGTTCAAGCGTATCTGACGTGATCAACCGTGGTGGTACTTTCTTAGGTTCTGCACGTTTCCCTGAATTTAAAGACGTTGCTGTTCGTGAGAAAGGCATTGAGAACCTTAAGAAGCACGGTATCGAAGCACTTGTTGTTATCGGTGGTGACGGTTCTTACATGGGTGCTAAGAAGCTGACTGAAATGGGTTACCCATGTATTGGTCTTCCAGGCACAATCGATAACGATATCGCGGGTACTGACTACACAATCGGTTACCTAACAGCGCTTAACACTGTTATTGATTCAATTGACCGTCTACGTGACACGTCTTCTTCTCACCAACGTATTTCTATTGTTGAAATCATGGGCCGTCACTGTGGTGACCTTACGCTTATGTCAGCAATCGCGGGTGGTTGTGAGTACATCATTACTCCAGAGACTGGCCTAGATAAAGAACAGCTTATCAGCAACATCCAAGATGGTATTGCGAAAGGTAAGAAGCACGCAATCATCGCTCTAACTGAGCTAATGATGGATGCTAACGAACTGGCTAAAGAGATCGAATCTTCAACAGGTCGTGAAACTCGTGCAACGGTTCTTGGTCACATCCAACGTGGTGGTCGTCCTACTGCATTTGACCGTGTATTGGCTTCTCGTATGGGTAACTACGCTGTTCACCTTCTTCAAGAAGGTCACGGTGGTCGTTGTGTTGGTATCGAGAAAGAAGAACTTGTTCACCACGACATCATCGACTGTATCGAGAACATGCAGAACCCAGACCGTTCTGAGCTGTTCCGCGTTGCAGAAGAGTTGTTCTAAGACACGCTTAGCGTTAGCTTAAAGAATTTAAAAACCGCTGATTATTCAGCGGTTTTTTTGTGCCTGCCGTTTGGGTTTCAGAAACGACAGGTAATAAAAAAGGCCAACCTAAGTTGACCTTTCATCTAATCTAAACGGTGAGGTTTAAATTAAGCTTTTGCTTCAGCTGCTGCTTTAGCGATAGCTGCGAAGCTTTTCGCGTCTAGAGCTGCGCCGCCAACTAGAGCACCGTCGATGTCTGGTTGTGCGAAGTAAGCTGCTGCGTTTTCTGGCTTAACAGAACCGCCGTATTGGATAACAACTTTCTTAGCAACTTCTTCAGATTTCTCTGCGATGTGTGCACGGATTTGAGCGTGGATGCGTTGTGCATCTTCAGCTGTAGCTGCTTTACCAGTACCGATAGCCCAGATTGGTTCGTAAGCGATGATAGCGCCTTCAAGAGCTTCAACACCTTGAGTGTTGATAACAGCGTCAAGTTGACGAGCACATACTGCAACAGTTTCGCCTGCTTCGTTTTGTGCTTCAGATTCACCGATACAAAGAACTGGAGTTAGGCCGTTCTCTTTTAGGAATGCGAATTTCTTAGCTACGAACTCATCTGATTCGTTGTGGTATTCACGACGCTCAGAGTGACCGATGATGATGTGAGATGCGCCGAACTCTTTAAGCATTGCTGGAGACATGTCGCCAGTGAATGCACCGCTGTTGTTTAGGTCAGAGTTTTGAGCACCTAGGATGATCGCGCTGCCCGCTTCAGTAAGCGTACGCTCTGCTAGATCAACGAAAAGTGCTGGTGGAGCAACTGCTACGTCTACGCCTGTTACGCCTTCAAGTTCAGCGTTAAGACCGTTTAGTAGATCAACAACCATTTCTTTGCTGCCGTTTAGTTTCCAGTTACCCATAACTACAGGATGACGCATAGGAATATCTCCAAAGTATTTAAATAAATCGAATGTAAAAAAGTAAACTTTATTACGAAATAATATAACAGATTAATATCAACAGATCATGACTGTGGTCATGACTTTCTTGGATCTTACTCAATGGTCAGAGTAGATTTTGAGCATATATCAGTGATCCGGCAGACAGAATAATAGCTAACTTCTCGGATTTTTCATCGTTAGTTGTTATTAAGGGACAAACGATTGCGTTAACAACAGGAAGTAACAATGCCGAATCTAGTTCTAGAGTACTCCAATTCAGTGGATGAGCGAGTAAATATCCAAGGCTTACTGGAAGATCTCCACCAAGTCGCTCTCACATGTGGCTTGTTTGATGTGCCATCAGTGAAATCTCGTTCACTGCGTTGCCATAATTGGTTGGTCGGTGATGAGGAAGATAGTGTAGACTTTATTCATATCAGCTTTGAGTTACTTTCGGGACGAACGGAAGAGCAAAAGCGAGAATTGTCACGATCGTTAATGCAGATCCTGCAAGAACAAGCGAGTCATGTAAGAAGCTTAACGGTGAATATTCGTGATATGGATAAAAGTTGCTTTCAAAAAGTAATAAACTAACCATTGCTGCTGACTTTTAGCGGCGTATAAATTTGAGTATTTAAGATGTCGATGAAAGAATTACTGCTCTCTTTCAAGGGGAGAATTGGTCGTAAGACTTACTGGATTTGGAATGTTTTCTACTACATAGCGATTACCGGTTTTGCTTCAGGTATCTCTGTGTTGTTCCCTGCTTACTCTTATATCCTGCTACCAATCATCCTATTGATGCTTGTGATCCCAGACCTTGCGGTAACCGCTAAGCGCTGGCACGACCGCAATAAGTCTAATTACTGGCTACTATTGAATGTGCCATTAGTATTGGGTCGTTTAGCTTCGCCAATGGTTGCAACGACGACAGAGCCGGTATCGCCAATTCATATGGCGGCAACCGTCGCGGCATTAGTGTGTGGTTTCTGGATTCTGATTGAGTGTGGTTTGTTGAAAGGTACAGAAGGCCGTAATGACTACGGCGAAGACCCATGTAAATATTGAACAGCGAACCAATAAGAAGGGGGCATTACGCTCCCTTTTTCTTTTTAGTGCTTTGCTAATTTCAGTACATTTTAGGTTCAGTATTCGGCTTAAAAGGCACGACATTTTCAGGCAGAGATTCTTCAAAGCCGCAGCGCCCTTCGAGTGCATCTTGGAACTTACAGACCTGACAGCGCAGCTCTTGCATGAGTACGACATTGGCGTGGTGTGGGTTTTTACAACGGCTAACCACTAAGTCGATGTGACTTTGCTGCGCACGAAGTCGGTCTTGCATCACGTCTGAAGCCGAACAAATCATCTGTTCGCACATCTCGTGTTTGAATTGATTGAATGCTTTCGGGTCGCTTTTCGCGAGTTGGACAAGTTCATCAAAGGGTGGCAGTTTTTGAGCGGGTTGTGGATGCGCCATCATTCCTTCCTTAGCATTAAGCGTGTTTCATATGCTCTAAGCTTAAGAAAGAAATCTGTACAAATTTTAATCTATTTGTATTTTCTCAATATTGAGACGGTATTAGCCGATTACCTTTGCAATCAAAGGGCGGGTGTTAAGGTGTAAGTGCAGCGTCGTTCGCCAGCAATGATGTGCTCTGTACGGCTCACGTGACACTCATCTTTTAGTAACTCAGTAAACACGTTGAGCTCAGATTGGCACAGGCTAGGGCAGCGAGTTGCAGCCTTACAGATAGGGCAGTGGTTCTCAATTAAGATGTAGTGATCATCATGCTCTTGAAGCTCAGCCATGTAGCCTTCGTCTTCACGAAGCTGGGTGAGTTTTTTAAGCTTGCTGATGAGTGAATCACAGCCAGACAGCGCAGTTTGATACTGCTTAAGAGTGTGTTGTTCACGCTCGGCAGCAACCTTAGCCAGCCCTTCTTTACCAAATAGATTCTCGACAGCATCAATCACTTGAATGGTGAGTTCACCATGTCGGTCTGAAAATTGGTTATGACCTTGTTGAGTCAGGGACCAGTGGCGAGTCGGGCGACCCACTTTCACTTTCACATCATGAAACGCAAGAATACCGTCATCTTCCAGGCTTTGCAGATGTTGCCTTGCCCCCATTGTCGTCATGCCAAATTCTTCTGACAGTTGTTTCGCGGTTACCGCGCCTTGACGCTTAATGGTCTGTAAGATTCTGTCGCTTGTTTTCATACTATCCCTACCTAATGAACCTTACTATTATGAGGCAAGGTGTTTATAAAGCAAACCATTTACTATATTGATGATAATTTACTCTATAGATAGCGTTTTACTCTATTGGCTGCCATGGTCAGATTCTGGTGCGCTAATAAAACAAAAGGCTGATACTAGGTATCAGCCTTGGAATATTCTGTTTCACCGAATTTAGGCTTACAGGATATGACCTACTACTTCTGGATCTTTACGCTCTAGGTAGTGGATAGATTTGATGCGGCGAATTGTACGGCAGCGGCCACGGATAAGCAGGGTTTCTGTGGTTGCGATATTACCTTGACGAGAAATACCTTCTAGCAAGTCACCCTTAGTGATGCCTGTTGCTGAGAATACAACGTTGTCGCTGCGTGCCATGTCTTCCATCTTCAATACGATACCCGCCGTTACGCCCATTTCTGCGCAGCGCTCAAGTTCAAGTTCACCGTGCTTGCGGTTCTCTTCTGTGTCGCCTTTCACTTCGTGGCGAGGTAGAAGACGACCGTGCATGTCGCCGTCGAGTGCGCGAATTACCGCCGCCGAGACCACACCTTCAGGTGCGCCGCCGATGCAGTACATGACGTCTACTTCACTGTCTGGCATACAGGTTAAGATAGAAGCCGCAACATCACCGTCTGGCACAGCAAATACACGAACGCCCATTGCTTGCATGTCGGCGATGACTTGATCATGACGAGGCTTAGCAAGCGTGGTTACGACTAGAGTATCAAGTGTTTTACCTAGTGCTTTAGCGATGTTTTCTAGGTTTTCTGTTAGTGGCAGTTCTAGGTCAATCACGCCTTTAGCGCCAGGGCCAACAACCAACTTTTCCATGTACATATCAGGCGCTTTAAGGAAGCTGCCTTTTTCGCCCGCAGCCAATACAGCCAATGCATTTGATTGGCCCATTGCTGTCATGCGTGTCCCTTCAATTGGGTCAACTGCGATGTCGACAGCGTCGCCGCCCACACCTACGTTTTCGCCGATGTATAGCATAGGTGCATCATCGATTTCACCTTCGCCGATAACAATCTCACCGCTAATTTCGGTTTTGTTTAATAGGCTACGCATTACTTCTACAGCAGCGCCATCTGCAGCGTTTTTATCGCCACGGCCAAGCCACTTGTAACCAGCTAGTGCTGCACCTTCTGTGACACGAGAGAATGACATTGCTAAATCGCGTTTCATGCGGACTCCAAAATTTTCAAAGGGGGAATAGAAATTTCGCGGCGAATTTTACCATATCCAAAAGGAAACGTTTGCCTTTTTGTTTTTTGGAGATTGCTCTCGATCAATTCGCAGTGGAAAACAGTTATTATTCATCAAAATAATCGGTTTGCCGTTGTGGCGGTAATCGTTCACGTCAATATTCGGTAAAAAGCGCTGTTTTTTTCATCGAATGGCGCAAAATATCGAATATATTGAGTGTTTATCCTTGCTCTGCTGAGTAGAATGGGGAAATAAGTGGAGTGAACCTTCACCATCAAACGGATAACTTAAAGGTAGGCCAGAATGTCTTTTGAAGTACTAGAGCAGCTAGAAGCAAAAATTCAAACAGCAGTAGATACAATTGCACTTCTTCAAATGGAAGTGGAAGAGCTTAAAGAAGAGAAACAAGCACTAGCAACAGAAGCTGGTGAGCTTAAAGCAAGCCGTCACGAGCTAGAGCAAAAAACTCAGCAAATGCAGGAAGAGCATTCAGCATGGCAAGATCGCATCCGTAACCTTCTTGGTAAAATGGATGAAGTAGAGTAATCGACTCTTCAGATTTAAAAAAAACGCCCGCTACTCAGTAGCGGGCGTTTTTGTTTGTGTTCTTATGATTTGTTTTATTATTTGAAGCTGAGTGAGAGTTACTCGACGTCTTCTTCCTCGACATCCAAATCGAGTTCTACATCTAGAGGTTCGGCAGAAAGAATGATGCCAGTGTTGTCTGCGTAGAGGTAATCTTCAGGTAAGAAGGTCACGCTGCCAAAGTTCACTGGAACGTCTAATTCACCGACACCTTCTTGGCTCGCACCAACAGGGATAGAAGCCAAGGCTTGGATACCTAGGTTCATGTCTTCAAGCTCATCGACTTCACGAACGCACCCGTAAACCACAATCCCTTCCCACTCATTGTTTTCGGCAAGTAGGGCTATCTCAGCATCGATCAGCGCTTTACGTAGTGAGCCGCCCCCATCGATTAACAACACACGCCCCAGACCGTCTTGCTCTAGTACAGAGCGAATCAAAGCGTTGTCTTCAAAACACTTTAATGTCGTGATCTGTCCTGCGAAGGATGCACGTCCACCGAAGTTGCTGAACATTGGCTCCACGACATCAACTTGATCCAAATATATGTCGCACAGTGCTGAAGTGTTGTATTCCATTAGTATACCTTTTGAACAATGAGCTTACTTTGAGTATATCGGCGCTTGATCCCTTTGCAATGATTAGTCTCATTTAACTCAATAGAGTTTGAGCTACGACAACCCCTGCAAACAATAGGTTAGTGACCAGTGAGCATTTCACAATCACGGGCATCATTGGTGCAATTTGCGCTGGCTTTTCGGTTTCCCAAACGGCTTTGCCATGCTTGTAAACAATAATAATGCTCAGCAAAAACGGCAGGCTGATCCAGGCCGGTTTTTCTTGAATAAGCAGGTAGATAGCGAAAGACGCAAGGGCGAGGCCAAGCAGAGCAAAATGATAGTGTTTGGCTTTGCGTTGTCCTAGGCGAACCGCCATGGTGCGCTTACCACATTCGCTGTCGTTTTCGATATCACGCATGTTGTTGATATTGAGTACCGCAACCGCCATCAAGCCACAGCCCAATGCCGGAAGGAATAGGCTTGGTTCAACATGGCCAGTGTGCAAGAAGTAAGTCCCTGAAACACCTAATAAACCGAAGAAGATAAATACCGATAAGTCGCCAAGGCCAATATAGCCATAAGGCTTATTACCGACGGTATAAGCGATGGCAGCAACAATGGCTAATATGCCTAACGCAATGAAAGATAAGATACTTTCAATCGAGGTTAAGGCATGAAAAATAAGAATCAGCCCAGCGACCATAGTAAACACGATGTTGAGGATGATCGCTTGCTTCATGGTTTTCGCTGTTACCGCGCCAGATTGCATGGCACGTGTTGGCCCCAGACGATTTTCGTTGTCTGTGCCTTTTACGGCGTCGCCATAGTCATTGGCTAGGTTCGATAAAATCTGTAATAGGGTGGCGGTTAAAAATGCCAGTAGGGCTATCGATAAAGAAAACTGACCACCGGCGAACGCTAAACTACTTCCTGTAAGAATAGAGACAAGTGCGAGAGGCAGAGTTTTTGGTCGTGCGGCATCAAGCCAGATCAGTAGAGATTGTTTCATCGTAGGTCTAATTCTTTGTAAGTCTTCGTTTCATACTGTGATTTGAGTATACGCCCATTTTTCGGGTAATAAAAAGCCCACTCGAAAGTGGGCCTTGAATTCGCTTATTAGCTGCTATTTCTTTGAGATAGAGCAATAAGTTAGAGTTTGGTGTGCTACAGGATGAAGCGGCTTAGGTCTTCGTCTTCAACGAATTCGCCAAGTTTCGATGTTACGTAAGCTTCATCAATCACTAGCTTGCTGCCAGCTTTGTCTGTTGCTTCGAATGAAATCTCATCCATTAGACGCTCCATCACTGTGTGTAGACGACGCGCACCGATGTTCTCAGTGGTTTCGTTTACGCGCCATGCTGCGTCCGCAATCTGGTTGATGCCATCTTCAGTGAACTCAATGTTGACATCTTCTGTTTTCATTAGGGCAATGTATTGCTCTGTTAGAGATGCTTTTGGCTCAGTTAGGATGCGTTTGAAGTCATGTGCTGATAGTGCTTCAAGTTCTACGCGGATTGGTAGACGACCTTGTAGCTCAGGGATCAGGTCAGATGGCTTAGCCACTTGGAATGCGCCTGATGTGATAAACAAGATGTGGTCAGTTTTAACCATACCGTGCTTGGTTGATACTGTGCTGCCTTCGATAAGAGGCAGTAGGTCACGCTGAACACCTTCGCGAGATACATCTGGGCCTGAACTGTCGCCACGCTTACAGATTTTGTCGATCTCATCGATGAATACGATGCCGTTGTTTTCAGCGTTGAAGATCGCGTTCTCTTTCAGCTCTTCTTGGTTCACAAGCTTCGCAGCTTCTTCTTCCGTCAGTGCTTTGAATGCGTCTTTGATTTTCATCTTACGCTTTTTCTTGGTGTCGCCCGCTAGGTTTTGGAACATGCCTTGCAGCTGGTTTGTCATCTCTTCCATGCCTGGAGGTGACATGATTTCAACGCCCATTTGCGGTGCGGCTACATCAACTTCAATCTCTTTGTCATCTAGCTTACCTTCACGCAGTTTTTTGCGGAAAATCTGACGAGTGTTTGAAGAGGTTGTGTCTTCAGTTGATTGCTCGTTCTGACCCCAAGCATCACGCGCTGGTGGTAGAAGGGCATCAAGAATGCGTTCTTCAGCTTGTTCTTCAGCGCGGTATTGTACTTTTTCCATCGCTTGTTGGTGCGTCATCTTGATCGCAACGTCCGTTAGATCACGGATGATGGTTTCAACTTCTTTACCAACGTAACCCACTTCGGTGAACTTAGTCGCTTCTACCTTGATGAAAGGCGCGTTTGCTAATTTCGCTAGGCGGCGAGCGATTTCAGTTTTACCTACACCCGTTGGGCCAATCATCAGGATGTTTTTTGGCGATACTTCAACACGTAGGCTTTCTTCAAGCTGCATACGCCGCCAGCGGTTACGAAGAGCGATAGCCACTGAGCGCTTAGCGTTGTCTTGGCCGATAATGTGGCGATTGAGTTCGTGAACAATTTCGCGAGGAGTCATCTCAGACATGGTTTTTCCTTAATTCTTTAATCACTGTTGAATACAACGTTATTGATGGAAGCGGTCGTTACTCTGGCTTTGGCAGCTCAACGGTGCTTTCTAGTTCTTCAATAGTGTGGTGATGGTTGGTGAAGACACAGATGTCGCCTGCAATGTTCAGCGACTTTTCTGCGATTTCACGCGCATCTAAATCAGTATTTTCTAATAGTGCAGTAGCGGCTGCTTGAGCGAAGTTTCCGCCCGAACCGATCGCAATCAGGTCGTTCTCAGGTTGAACTACGTCACCGTTACCTGTGATGATCAGTGAAGCGGTCTCATCCGCTACTGCTAACAGTGCTTCTAACTTACGTAGAGCACGGTCGCTACGCCAATCCTTCGCTAGCTCAACTGCCGCTTTGGTGAGATGGCCTTGGTGCATTTGCAGCTTGCTTTCAAATTTTTCGAATAGCGTGAAAGCATCAGCCGTACCGCCAGCAAAACCGGCCAGTACTTTGTTGTTGTATAGGCGACGTACTTTACGGGCGTTGCCCTTCATTACTGTATTGCCCAGAGATACTTGTCCATCACCCGCGATGACGACTTTATTATTACGACGTACAGATACAATGGTAGTCACGAGTCGACCTCTTTTGATTATTATTTATGGTTACTACTTATATGTGGCTCCACTATCATGAATTCAAGTGCCACATTTAATGGTATGCTATATCAAAAAAACTAAATGTTACCAGTTGTTTCAAACATCCATTACCTGTTGAGCCTATGTGTGGCAAGGGTTGGTGGGTTAATAGTTTGTAATAAATATAAAAAAAGATAAAACAAATTTCTAACGTGAAATGGTTAACACTTTTTGTTTGATTTATAAGGAATGATGTTCACTAATCAGTGGTATTCACTGCATAAGGAGTAGTGTGATGAATAGTGACAATATCAGTTTTTTTAATAGAGATATGGATCTGGATGAGCTGTCTATACTGCATCATCTGATGTATCAGGAGGCGGGCGAGTGTTCAACAGAACATCTAAAAAACTCGGTCAACGTTTTTCTTAAACGTCCATTTCCTAACGTTTTAGCGCACTTGGATTTTTTTGGTTACATCGAGATAAATAAGGAGCAGGTCTACCTGACTGACTTTGGGCTTGAGTACTACGAACAAGTACCTCAGTTTCGTTAAAACGCACTCTTTTGATTAACATACTGGTATTGCTTGTGCGATGAACTATTGAACGCTTTCAAACAGCAATAGGGGGAATCCTCTTCCCCCTATTATATATTGAGTTGATTAAGACTCGTCTTTCCAAATAGCGCAAGGTTCAATTTTCGCTCGTTGCAGCTTATGGCGATCGCGTTCTGCGTCACGCTTCAACTTGTATGGCCCTAAAACCACACGGTACCAGCTACTGCCATCTTTCTTGCGGATCTCACTTGAGATACCTTGGAAGGCAATATCCAACTTACGTGCTTCTGCCTGCGACGAGGTTTTGTAAGCGCCACACTGCATGATGTAAGGGATCTTAGAGATCTGTTGCTCTTTGGCTTTTACTTCAATCTCGCGGCTTGGCAGCGTTTCAACGTAGTCCCACTTCTCTTCAGGAGGCGGCGGAATCACTTTCGCTGGTTTTGGCTTAGGTTTTGGTTTGGTTGCCACAGGCGTTGGTGCAGGCGGCTCAGGATCATTACTCAATAGGTAAAGTCCGTAACCAAAACCACCGGCAAGGAGGATCGCCAAAAGACCACTGCGCCAAGGTTTACGGCGAGGGGCTTGTTTTTTGGTCGGTTTTTTCGTGCCACGACCGCGCTTTACATAATCTCTATTAGCCACAAGACAATTCAATAGTTGCTGATTCTGCCCTCATGGTAATCCAGATTGCGCGAGGATAATAGTGCAGAAATGGAAGCGGCACATCAAAATGTGCCGCAGATTTATAAGGGTATTTCTAAGGGTTATATTCGAGGTGGCGCTGTACTGCCTCGAACCACTAATTTAGCTTCAAGCAGACGTGAACCTGCTTGCACATCGTTGCCTTTTAATAGATCAAGCATCATCAACATCGCTTGGCGTCCAATCTCATAACGAGGCTGAGAAATGGTGGTTAGCGGTGGATCGCAGTATTGAGCGAATTGGATGTCATCGAAGCCGACAATCGATAGGTCTTGAGGAACGCGCAAGCCCAGCTTCTTCGTTTCTTGAATCGCACCAATCGCCATCGCATCGTTGTGACAGAAGATAGCTGTAGGTTGTTCAGGAAGTGCCAGTAATTGACGAACCGCTTGAGCGCCCGCTTCAAAGGTGAAGTCACCGACCGTGCTATAGGCTGGATTCATTGAGACTCCGGCGCGACGCAGCGCTTGCTGGTAGCCTTGTTGGCGGAACTTACACAGTGTTGCCGATACTGGTCCTGAAATTTGAGCAATACGCTTATGACCTAACTGAGCTAGGTAGTTCACCGCTTCAAAGGCAGAGGTCAGGTTATCGATGTGTACCGTAGGCAGTTCAAGCTCAGGGGCAAACTCACACGCCATTACCATCGGCGGTAAATTCTTTTGTTCAGGTTTGCTGACATCAAACGGATGGTCAGTACCCAGCAGCAACATGCCGTCGGCTTGTTTGGTGAAAACTAAGTTAACAAACGAAGACTCGCGCTTCTTTTGCTGGCCGCTATCACCCAGTAGAACAAGGTAATCATTTTCTACTGCGGCATCTTCGATACCACGAATGATCTCGGCGAAATAAGGGTCACAGATATCAGGAACAATAGTGATGATGGTTTTTGATTCGTTGCGACGTAAGTTTCTAGCTAATGTATTGGGTGAGTATCCAGCTTCAAGTACTGCTGTTTCCACTCGTTTGCGAGTCGAAACTGAGACTTTCTCAGGGTTCATCAATGCACGTGATACCGTGGCTGTTGAGACGCCTGCTAGCTGGGCAACATCCTTCATTGTCGCCATAAATTAAACCCTCTTTTAAGTTCCTTTGCCGCCTAAGCATCTAAGGCGTGAATAATAAATGTAATCGAATAGATATTATGAAAGTGTTGCTAACACTTTTTTTATTGCAATATTTTATTCGTTTAATCCGTGTAAAGTTACGGCTAGATTAACAAAAATCACATGACTAGTGTGAAGTTGCTCACGAGAAATATGAAATATTTTTGAACAAACTTATCATTAGTTTTAACCCAAGTGGGTTTAACTCAAATCTTGCGGCTCAATATCGAGTGACCAGCGAACTTTTTTCGCAGCAGGTAACATATTGATGGCCGGCTTGGCACTCATCAATAGCTTCTGCATTAACGAGCGCGTCTGAGTTTGTAAGATTAACTGCCAGCGCGATTTGCCCGCTCGTTTTGCTAACGGAGCCGGGGTTGGCCCTAACACCATGCAATATTGGTCAAACAGCGGGTGCGATTCCAATGTGTGACGAACCTGACGCAAGAACTCTTCCACCAAGCGAGTGTCATTGGCTTCTGCTCTAAACAGCGTCATAAAGGTATAGGGCGGTAACATTGCCTGCTTACGTTCTGCCAGCGCCGTCTGAGCAAAGTGGTTATAGTCTTTGTGTAGCAAGGCTTGCAACAACCCATGTTCTGGGTGGTGAGTCTGTAAGATCACTTCACCGGGTTTGCTTGCTCGTCCTGCGCGTCCCGCTACTTGGATGAATAGCTGGGCAAGACGTTCAGAGGCACGGAAGTCACTACTATATAAAGAGCCATCCACATCCAATAACGCCACAAGTGTCACGTCAGGGAAATGGTGACCCTTAGCAAGCATCTGCGTGCCGATAAGAATTTGGAATTCACCCTTACGAATCGACTCGAGCGCGCTTTCTAAGCTGCCTTTACGGCGGGTGCTGTCGCGGTCAATACGAATGGTTTTGTATTCCGGGAATAGTTGACCAAGTTGAGCTTCTAACTGCTCGGTCCCGACACCCACTGTCACCAAGTTCACAGACCCACAACCTTGGCAGTTGTGCACGATATGCTGCTGAGAACCACAGTGGTGGCAGCGCATCTCATTACTGTATTGGTGATAGGTGTAGTAAGCATCACAACGTTTACACTCGGCTGTCCAACCACAATCGTGACACATCAATGCCGGAGAAAACCCTCGGCGATTGAGGAACAGCATCACTTGGTTGCCTGCTTTGAGGTGTCTTTGCATCTCTGCAATTAACGACGCAGACAGGCCACTTTCTAGATATTCACCTTTAACATCCAACACCTTATTGGTGGTCGGCAGTGCGACACCCGCACGTGAAGTAAGGGTGAGATAACTGTATTTACCAATCTGAGCGTTGTGCAGTGTTTCAAAGGCCGGAGTCGCCGAGCCTAACACTATTGGAATCTGTGCTTTATGAGCACGCATGATCGCCACATCTCGAGCGTGGTAGCGCAGGCTATCTTGTTGTTTATAAGAGGCGTCGTGTTCTTCATCGACAATGATAATGCCCAGATCCGCAAACGGCGTGAACAGAGCCGAACGGGTACCAATCACGATGCCCGCTATTTTATCACGCGCCGATAACCAAGCATTCAGTCGCTCAGAATCGTTTAAACCTGAGTGGATAACCTCAACAGGCACATTAAAGCGTCGTTTAAAGCGGTTAATTGTTTGAGGGGTGAGGCCAATCTCAGGCACGAGTACTAACGCTTGTTTACCTTGATCGAGAATCGGCTTAATCATATTCAGGTAAACCTCGGTCTTACCTGAGCCAGTGACGCCTTCTAACAGGAAACAACCAAAGTCGGTTTGGCTATTTACGGTCGCAATCGCGATGGCTTGTTCAGCATTGAGCTTAGGTTTGTCTTGGTCGTTTTCAAGATCAACTGGCCACGCCTGACGCTTCGGCTTTTTCTCTACCGATTCAATCCAGCCTTTCTCTTCTAGCGTTTTGAGTACGGCGCTGCCAACTTCTTCATCAATGAACTCTTGATGAGGAACCGGGCCGTGTTCAAGCATGTGCATCACTTTGGCTTGCTTGACCGCGCGACCAAAACCTTGCATCAGTTGGTCTTTGCCTGATGGCGTTAACTGCCATTCAACCAAAGTTGCGAAGTCTGCAGCTTTGCCTTTGCGTAAAGCGCTGGGTAGGGCATTGGCAAAGGTTTCGCCAAGTGGGTACTGGTAGAACTGACTGCACCAAGTTAACAGTGAATAGACAGATTCCGGCCAAACAGGCTGATTATCTAACAAGGCTTTAATCGGTTTGAGCTTGTCTAGCTCGAATTCAGATTCGTTAACCAGAGCCGTGACAATGCCGGTTAAGGTTTGTCGTCCAAAAGGCACAGAGACTCGTCCACCAATAATCGGAAATAGGTGGTTTGGAATCTTGTAATCGAACTGCTTGTCGAGTGGAACAGGCAGTGCCACGCGGGCAATCATTGGACGCATAAAGGGACGGCTTTATCTGAGTTGACGAGAGCGAACAGTCTAAAGGATAAGGCGGTTAAATTCGAGAAGCAGTTTGGATGAAGGTGGCGAGTTAGCGTATACCGACAACGACAGCCCGAAATCTCAGGCCGATAAAGGAAATAAAGAGAGAATTGGTGAAAAATGTATCAAATCGGTTGATCCTGCTTTATAGATTCATTACTATACTGCGCCTTAAAGGTATGGCTTCATCACTCTTTTGTGTCGATGCGGTGTCTTTATTTCTTTTTTTAAACTACGTGTGGTGTGCGGCTTAGAATCGTATAGCGACACGGCCTACTTGAGGTTATCCCATGAAAGCTGGAATCCACCCAGAATACAAAGCAGTTACTGCAACTTGTTCTTGCGGCAACACATTTGAGTTCAACTCAACGCTAGCAAAAGAATCAATCCACCTAGACGTATGTGACAAATGTCACCCGTTCTACACTGGTAAGCAACGTATCGTAGATACTGGCGGCCGTGTTGATCGCTTCAACAAGCGTTTCGGTGCTCTTTCTAGCAAGAAGTAATTCTCGCTATTTAGACATGAAAAAGGACACTTCGGTGTCCTTTTTTGTTGCCTGTAATTTGAGAAAGCACTGACTTCTATTCAAGCATCACTCTCACCCAACGATAAGTTGCCTCTCTATTCTATTTCAGGGCAATTCCTTGCGTATCTCTCTTCACCAAAATTCAGCACGAAACTTCAACAAGCGATAGTAATTTCAACTGCTCACTGGTCTTATTAGTAGTGAAATCTCGTTTTTTAATGAGACAGAGGCTTCAACCACCTAGGAACTTTGAAGTACATCCATTAACATGAACAAGATCCCCCAAATAATAATATCCTAGGAACCTACACCTATGTCTGAAGACAGCAGCCAAGCTCAATCCTCTCAAGCGTTATCATCTGAAAAATCGTTATCGCCTCAAGAACAATTCCGTCAGCAAGCTCTTGATTACCATGAGTTCCCAATTCCAGGCAAAATTGCCGTAGAACTGACGAAGCCTGCAAACTCTGCAGAAGACCTAGCACTTGCATACAGCCCAGGCGTGGCTGAGCCTGTTCGCGAGATCGCACAGAACGTTGATAACGTTTATAAGTACACAGGTAAAGGCAACATGGTTGCAGTTATCTCTAACGGTACAGCGATTCTTGGCCTAGGTAACCTTGGCCCTATTGCTTCTAAACCTGTTATGGAAGGCAAAGCGCTCCTGTTTAAGCGTTTTGCTGGTTTAGATTCTATCGATATTGAAGTAAAACACCGCACAATCGATGAGTTCGTTGATACAGTTGCGAATATCGCAGATACATTCGGCGGCATTAACCTGGAAGACATCAAAGCACCAGACTGTTTTGAGATTGAACGTCGCCTGATTGAACGTTGTGATGTTCCGGTATTCCACGATGACCAACACGGTACTGCGATTGTAACGGCAGCGGGTATGCTGAATGCGATCGAGCTTCAAGGTAAGAAACTTGAAGAGTGTAAGATCGTTTGTTTAGGTGCTGGCGCAGCGGCGGTTGCTTGTATGGAACTACTGATTAAGTGTGGCGCTCAGCGTGAAAAAATCTACATGCTTGACCGTAAAGGTGTGATCCATACTCGTCGTGATGACCTAAACGAATACAAAGAGCTGTTCGCAAATAACACTGATAAGCGTACGCTTGAAGATGTTATCGAAGGCGCTGACCTGTTCTTGGGTGTATCGGGGCCGAATCTACTGCCTGCTGAAGCACTAACGCTGATGGCTGATAAGCCTGTTGTGTTTGCATGTTCAAACCCAGATCCAGAGATCAAGCCTGAGCTTGCACACGAAGTTCGTTCTGACCTAATCATGGGTACAGGCCGCAGTGATTACCCTAACCAAGTAAACAACGTACTTTGTTTCCCATTCATTTTCCGTGGTGCACTAGACGTGCGTGCGAGCGAAATTAATGACGAAATGAAGCTAGCGGCGGTTAAAGCGATTCGTGAACTGGCGAAAGAAGAAGTTCCAGCTGAAGTACTAGCAGCTGCGGGCGAGACTGCACTGGAGTTCGGTAAGGGTTACATCATTCCTAAGCCAATGGACCCACGTCTACTTCCTCGCGTAGCACGAGCAGTTGCGGAAGCGGCTGTTGAATCTGGCGTAGCTCGTATCGAGATGCCTGCTAACTATATGGCTTAATAGCTGTTGCTCTATTGAGCCAAAAAGAATAATAAAAAACCGACTCATCTGGAGTCGGTTTTTTTATGTCTATCATTCACAGCGCAATCATAAAAAGCTATGCGCGATGTGATAAATAAGGTTCAGCTAGAGCGAATCAATAATGAAGGCAGTGACTGAGTTGTTTTTATTCTTCGTCAAACGCTTCGAACTCGATACCCATCTCTGTCATCAGCTTTTTCACTTCAGCAGGAATATCGTCTGGGCGGTCTTTACGAAGGTCTTCATCCGTTGGTAGTGGTTGGCCTGTGTACGCATGTAGAAAGGCTTCGCACAGTAGCTCACTGTTTGTTGCATGGCGTAGGTTATTAATCTGGCGGCGAGTACGCTCGTCAGTAAGAACCTTTAACACTTTTAGAGGGATAGAAACTGTAATTTTCTTTACTTGTTCGCTTTTCTTTCCATGCTCAGCATATGGGCTTATGTATTCACCATTCCAGTCGGCCATTGCGTACCTTCATCACTTTAGTTGTTAGAATAAATTAATAGTGGTGATTTTAGCGGGATTTACTGCCATAAGCAAAGACATATAGACGTCTAGAAGTGTTGACGTCTCACGTTTATGAAAGTAAAGTGAATAACATATATCTAACACAGCCGCAAAATGCCGACAAGCCGCTGTGATTCTCAGACGCAAAACTTGTAAGGAAGCACCTATGAGCAGCCGGAAGCCAGCAACAATCGCAGTACGTACTGGTATCGAGTCAGACACGCAACACCATGCCGTTGTCCCACCCATTTATCTTTCGACTAACTATGGGTTTCCCGCTTTTGGTGAAGTGCCAAAGTACGATTACACCCGTTCTGGTAACCCAAACCGCGGTTTATTAGAGACGGCACTGTTTGAGCTTGAATCAGGCAAAGGCGCGGTTGTGACTAACTGTGGTACTTCGGCGCTTAACTTATGGGTTTCGGCTTTCTTAGGCGGCGATGATCTTATTATTGCACCGCACGATTGCTACGGCGGTACTTACCGTCTGTTTAACACTCGCTCGCTAAAAGGTGACTTCAAAGTTCTGTTCGTTGATCAATCGGATCAAGCAGCGCTGGATGCGGCGCTCGCGCTTAAGCCAAAGTTGATCTTAATTGAAACCCCATCGAATCCACTGGTTCGCGTGGTTGATATTGCAGAAACTTGCCGTAAAGCGAAAGAGGTTGGTGCTCTGGTTGCTGTCGACAACACGTTTTTGACACCTGTGTTCCAAAAGCCTTTAGAGCTGGGTGCTGATTTTGTTATCCACTCAACCACTAAGTACATCAATGGACACTCAGATGTTATTGGTGGCGTTGTGGTCACTAAGACAGAAGAACACGCTGAAGAGTTAGCATGGTGGGGCAACTGTATTGGTGCGACCGGCACACCATTTGATAGCTACATGACTTTACGTGGTATTCGTACGCTAGGTGCGCGTATGCGAGTTCACGAAGAAAGCTCACGTGAAATTCTAGCGTCTCTGCAGCAACAAGATCTTGTTGGCACTATTTACCACCCAAGCCTTCCTGAACATCCGGGTCATGATATCGCGAAGAAACAGCAATCGGGCTTTGGTTCCATGCTCAGTTTTGAGTTTGCGGGCTCATTCGAGGCGCTTAAATACTTTGTTGATAAGTTAGAGCTGTTTTCTTTGGCAGAATCATTGGGCGGTGTTGAAAGCCTGATTTGTCACCCTGCGTCGATGACTCACCGCGCGATGGGTGAAGAAGCCTTAGCAGAAGCGGGTGTTTCTCAGCAACTACTGCGTCTATCTGTTGGCCTTGAAGATGCAGAAGACCTAATCGATGACCTCAAGCAAGCGTTTGAAAGAACACAGCGCTTTATCGCTGAAGGGGAGGGTTAATAATGGCAACCTTTCGCCAGCTACATAAATTTGGTGGCAGCAGTTTAGCGAATCCTGAATGTTACCAACGCGTGGTCAACATTCTTAGAGAATACTCATCAGCATCTGATTTGGTGGTGGTATCGGCAGCAGGCAAAACAACCAACCGTTTGATTGAATTTGTTGAAGCGCTCGACAAAGATGGTCGTATTGCCCATGAATGCCTACAAGCACTTCGTCAGTTCCAACTCGATCTGATTGAAGCACTGCTTGAGGGTGAATCAGCCGCACAACTTACTTCAACCATTCAACAAGAATTTACCGCTTTGGGTGAGCTAACGGCTCCCTTGAGCGAAGCACAAAAAGCAAAAGTGCTTGGACACGGTGAGGTTTGGTCTTCACGTCTACTCGCTGCTTTGTTGTGCCAGCATGACTTACAAGCGGTTGCTCAAGATGCGCGTGCTTTTTTACGTGCAGAAGTAGGCGCTCAGCCCGAAGTCGACCGCGCACGTTCTTACCCTCTGATTAAAGAAGCTCTGGCGCAGCATGCCCATTGCCGCGTGGTGATTACGGGCTTTATGGCTCAGAACTGCGAGGGTGAAACGGTTCTACTCGGCCGTAACGGTTCGGATTACTCAGCAACCGTGATCGGTGCTTTGGCTGAAGTTGAACGCGTGACGATTTGGAGTGATGTGGCGGGTGTTTACAGCGCTGACCCTCGCTTGGTGTCGGATGCGTGTTTACTGCCTCTACTTCGTCTTGATGAAGCAAGTGAACTCGCTCGTCTTGCCGCACCTGTGCTTCATAGCCGCACACTACAGCCAGTCGCGCAAAGTGCTATGGATCTCAGCTTACGCTGCAGCTATCAGCCGGAGGCGGGCTCTACACAGATCGAGCGTGTACTGGCATCGGGTCGTGGCGCAAAAATCATTACCTCTTTGGATGAAGTGCTTATCGTGCAACTGACCTTTGGTCACGGCCATGATTTCGACCGTCTAGAGAGTGAAGTGCTTGAAGGGCTTAAGCGTGCTCAACTTGAGCCGCTTGCTTATGAGCTTGAACCGGATCAACACTGTTTGCGTCTTGCCTACACAGAAGAGATCGCTGGTGGTGCATTAGAATATCTCCAAGACCATGCGATTGAAGCTGAGATTAAGCTAAAAGAAGGTTTCTCTCTGATTGCTGCAGTGGGTGCGGGTGTGACTAAGAACCCTAATCATTGCTACGGTTTCTACCAGCAGCTTAAGAGCTCGCCGGTTGAGTTCATCTCAGAAGCGAACTCAGGCTTAAGCTTGGTGGCTGTGATTCGTAAGAGTGAAACATCAAGTCTAGTGAAAGGCATTCATTCTCAACTGTTCCAAGCGCAGAAGCGTGTTGCGATTGCCTTGTGTGGTAAGGGCAATATTGGTTCAAGCTGGTTAAGCCTGTTTGCTGAGCAAAAAGCGGAACTTGAAAAGCGCCGTGGAATGAACTTTGAATTGGTTGCCGTGGTTGATAGCCAAACCTATTGGTTCGACGATCAAGGCATTGATGCGACTTCGGTAGGTAAGCGCTTTGACGACGAAGCTATTGCTAACAATGGTAACGACTGGTTAGAGCGTTTGGGCTCTATTCAAGGTTATGACGAAGCAGTGGTTCTGGATGTGACTGCGAGCCCAGTGCTTGCAGCAAAGTATCTGCAAATCGCACAACAAGGTATTCACCTAATCTCGGCGAACAAGGTGGCAGGTTCTGCATCGAGCGAGTATTACCATCAAGTACAAGATGCTTTCGCTAAGATCAGCCGTCATTGGTTGTACAACGCGACAGTGGGTGCTGGATTGCCGATTAACCACACGGTACGTGACCTACGTGAAAGTGGCGATGACATCATTGCGTTGTCTGGCATTTTCTCGGGCACGTTGTCTTGGTTGTTCCAACAGTTTGATGGCACCGTGCCGTTCAGCGAGTTGGTTGACTTAGCATGGCAACAAGGCCTTACGGAACCTGACCCTCGTGCTGACCTAGATGGCTCAGACGTGATGCGTAAGCTGGTGATTCTGGCGCGTGAATCTGGTTTGGATATCGAACCTGAAAACGTAAAAGTGGAATCGCTCGTACCTGCAGAGCTGCAAGATCTATCTGTGGATGACTTCTTCGACAAAGCTTCTGTACTGAGCGAAGAGCTGGCTGAGCGTTTAGAGAAAGCGCACTCTCAACAGAAAGTTCTGCGTTACGTAGCGCGTTTGGAGAAGAACGGTAAGGCAACCGTAGGCGTTGAAGCACTGTCTAAAGAACATGCTCTGGCGAACTTGTTGCCTTGCGACAACATCTTTGCGATTGAGAGCAAATGGTACAAAGATAATCCATTGGTTATTCGTGGCCCAGGTGCCGGTCGTGAAGTAACGGCAGGTGCAATTCAATCTGATCTAAACAGAATGTCTAGTCTGTTCTGATACTCATATCGGTTGGTTTGAAACTCAGATCAATTGTTTTAGTACGTAAATGGCATACTATTCACTAAGATAAATAAGGCTGAAAGCACGATGTGTTTTTCAGCCTTTTTTCTACATTATTTCTGCTTTGCGACCCATCTAACGACTTGAGTTTTACTCACGATCTACTTGAGAAAAATTCATAATGGATCTGTTGACATTAAATCGTATTCAATACATTCTACAGACATATAGACGTCTAAACGTCGTTTAAGGATTTGAGTTTTTAGTGGTTGCTTTTGCCACAGGGAGAGTAAGATGGGATACACACACGCTAGTCATATCGACGCTTTAAATCAGAATATCGCTGAGCTTTCTGACAACATCAATGTGTCATTTGAGTTTTTTCCACCGAGCAGTGAGAAGATGGAAGAGACCCTGTGGAACTCTGTTCACCGCCTTAAAACACTTCAACCAAAATTTGTATCGGTAACTTACGGTGCAAACTCGGGTGAACGTGACCGTACCCACTCAATCATTAAAGAAATTAAAAACCAAACCGGCCTAGTGGCTGCACCGCACCTAACGTGTATTGATGCAAGCCGTGAAGAGCTGATTCAAATTGCCGACGATTACTGGGCAAATGGTATCGAGAGTATTGTTGCGCTACGTGGTGATATTCCAGCAGGCGGCGGCGCGCCAGAGATGTACGCATCTGACCTAGTCGAGCTACTTAAATCTCGCCACGATTTTGATATCTCAGTAGCGGCATTCCCTGAGGTTCACCCTGAAGCAAAAAGCGCTCAATCTGATCTTATTAACCTAAAGCGTAAAGTGGATGCGGGTGCCAACCGTGCCATCACTCAGTTCTTCTTTGATGTAGAGAGCTACCTACGCTTTCGTGACCGCTGTGTAGCGGCTGGCGTTGATGTTGAGATTGTACCGGGCATTCTGCCGGTTTCTAACTTCAAGCAAGCATCTCGCTTTGCTGCGATGAACAACGTAAAAGTACCGGGCTGGATGGCGAAGCAGTTTGAAGGTTTGGATGATGATCCAACGACTCGTCAGCTTGTTGGTGCTAGCCAAGCAATTGATATGGTTCGTACACTGAGCCGTGAAGGTGTGAAAGATTTCCACTTCTACACGCTAAACCGTGCAGAAATGACTTATGCACTTTGCCATACGCTAGGTGTTCGTCCGCAAGTCGCTGCGCTGTAAGAAAAGTCTAAGAAGTAAAGCCTAAGCACTTGTAAAAAGCCTCTGGCAGTAACATTTCAAATCCTATAGATACAAAAAAGGCTTGGACTCATAGAGTTCAAGCCTTTTGCTTTTCTTTTCTAGCTTAACTTAAGCTAGAGCGCCAAGTTCAAGCAGTACTTCTTCAGCCCATACAATCCATGCTTCACGGATAAGTAGGTTACGACGAAGTGTTAGACGCTCAAGGCGTGCTTGCTTGTCTAGTGTCGATGGCGTTGCGTAGTAAGCTGCTTCGATTTCACGGTAGTGAGAAACCAGTTTGCGAGACTCTTCTACTAGCTCAGCAAGTTGTACACGGTAAGCGTCAGAAGGTTGTACAGCACAAGCCATTAGCTTAGCTGAGAACTCGTCACGAACGGTTGGGTGTGCAGTTGGTTGTTCAAACCATTCACCTAGCGCGCCACGGCCAGCATCAGTGATAGAGTAAACTTTACGATCAGGTTTGCCTTCTTGAGGCTCAAGCACGCAAGTTACCTGGTCGTTCTGAGCCATTTTATTTAGCTCGCGGTAAACTTGTTGATGGCTAGCTTTCCAGAAGTAACCAATGCTTGCGGAGAATTCTTTTGTGATATCGTAACCAGTAGCATCGCGTGTACTTAAAACGGTTAGAATTACGTGTGGTAATGACATGTCTGAAATCCAAATGGTAAACAGTAAACAAATACTTAAACAACAAGTGTGCTTCTAATGGCACGTTATATTGGTTATGTCTAAGTAGCACCAACTCATCGGTTGGTTATGTCACCTTACAAAGCCGTTTATCACCTAGGTTGACCAGTTTATTGGTCAAGATGCTGCAGATTATTTTTTGGAGTGTTTCCGCAGCGGAGCAGTAGTATATCTAAATAATAAGCATAAAGTAGAATACATGGACAAAATAACCCAAAAAACTGACAAAAAACTCACTATTGCTTATTTTGTGAAATAAAAAGGTCGCACTAGGCGACCTTTTGTCTGTTAAATGGTAGGAATCACTAATTAACCAGTGTTTCGCATGCCTGCTGCAATGCCTGCAATCGTCACCATTAGCGCTTCTTCAAGCTCTGCTGGTGGTGTTTCACACTTACGAGTACGGTAAAGCAGTTCAGCTTGAAGCATGTTTAGTGGCTCAACGTAGATGTTACGTAGGCGGATTGACTCAAGTCCCCAAGGGTCGCTCTGCATTAGGTTCTCGTTGTTCTCAACATTTAGCACGGCTTTGATGTCTTTTTGCAGCTGTTCACGCAGTAACTCACCTAATGGTAATAGCTCTTCGTCAACAAGGCGTTGGTCGTAGTACTTAGCGATTTCCATGTTGCACTTCGAGTACACCATTTCCAACATACCGAGACGGGTAGAGAAGAACGGCCACTCGCGACACATCTCTTCGAGCAGGGCTTGATGGCCTTGATCTACAGAGTACTGAATCGCTTCACCAGCGCCTAACCATGCAGGCAGTACCAAACGGTTTTGGCTCCAAGAGAAGATCCATGGAATCGCACGTAGGCTTTCTACGCCGCCGTTCGGGTTACGTTTCGCAGGGCGAGAGCCAAGAGGCAGTTTACCTAGCTCCAGTTCAGGTGTCGCTTGACGGAAGTAAGGTACGAATTTCTCTTCGCCACGAACCACGTTGCGGTAAGCCTCACAAGATACTTGAGATAGCACTTCCATTAGGTCGCGCCACTCTTGTTTTGGCTCAGGTGGCGGCAGAAGGTTCGCCTCTAGAATCGCGCTTGCGTAAAGGTTGAAGCTGTTTACAGCAACGTCTGGTAAGCCAAGTTTAAAGCGGATCATTTCGCCTTGCTCTGTTACACGTAAACCGCCTTTCAAGCTCTTAGGTGGCTGAGAAAGAAGAGCAGCGTGCGCCGGAGCGCCACCACGACCAACTGTACCGCCACGACCGTGGAATAGAGTCAGTTCAATGCCTTCTTCATCACAAACCTTAACCAGCTTGTCCATTGCATCGTATTGAGCCCAACCTGCAGACATAACGCCGGCATCTTTTGCTGAGTCAGAGTATCCAATCATCACCATTTGGTGGTTTTGGATAAAGCCACGGTACAAGTCGATGCTCATTAGCTGTTTCATCACTGCTTCTGAGTTGTTCAAGTCGTCTAGCGTTTCGAACAGTGGACACACGTCCATGCGATACGGGCAACCACACTCTTGCAGCAGCAAGTGAACAGCCAGTACATCCGATGCAGTACGAGCCATAGAAATCACGTAAGCGCCGAAGGCTTCACGAGGTTGAGCAGCGATGACCTTACAGGTGTCTAAAACCTCTTTAACCTGTTCAGATGGCTCCCAATCACGAGGAAGTAGTGGGCGCTTAGAGCTTAATTCATTGGTTAAGAAAGCAATCTTGTCTTGCTCGCTCCACTGGTCGTAGTCGCCAATGCCTAGGTAGCGAGTCAGTTCAGACAGCACATCTGAGTGACGTGTACTTTCTTGACGAACATCGAGACGCACTAGGTGTACACCGAATGCTTTTAGGCGGCGCAAGGTATCAAGTAGAGAACCGTCTGCGATTACGCCCATGCCACATTCGTGCAGCGATTGGTAACACGCGTAAAGCGGTGTCCAAAGTTGGTCGATGTTCTGTAGTGTTTCTTTCTTCGGTACTTCAGCATCATGCAGTTTTGCATCGAGCACTTCTAACGTGTTGTTCAGCAGAGTACGTAGGCTCTTTAGGATTGCTCGGTAAGCTTCATGCTCATCACCCGCTAGTTCACGAACGGCATCATTACACTTAGTCATCGATAGTTCGGTAATCAGCTCGTTTACGTCACCTAGGTAAAGGTCAGCGGCTTTCCAGCGAGATAGGCGCAGTACTTCTTTGGTGATGGTGTGCGTTACGAATGGGTTACCATCGCGATCACCGCCCATCCAAGATGAGAAGTGTACCGGGCGCGCATCAATTGGTAGACCTTCACCAAGGTAGCCTTTTAGTCGGCCGTCCATTTCACGTAGGAAATCTGGTACAGCTTCCCATAGAGAGTTTTCTACAACCGCAAAGCCCCACTTAGCTTCATCAAGTGGCGTTGGGCGTTGTTGACGAATCACATCTGAGTGCCAACCTTGAGCGATCAGTTGCTCTAGGCGGCGTTCGGTTTTCACGCGCTCTTTGTGTGATAGGTCGCTTAATTCTAATTTAGACAGACACTCGTTGATCTTAACTAGCTTGTTGATCATGGTGCGACGAGTGATTTCTGTTGGGTGTGCAGTCAGAACGAGTTCAATGTTCAGGTCGCGAACGGCTTGAGCCGCGTCTAGCTTGCTGATGTCATTCTGGTTTAATTTGGAAAATAGAGATTGCAGCACGTCTGGTTCACAAACATGCTCCTCACAGTGGCGAGAGATGGTGTGGTACTGCTCTGCCATGTTGGTGAGGTTGAGAAATTGGTTAAATGCACGAGCAACAGGAGTGAGTTGTTCGTTCGGCAGGTTTTTGATTTCTTCAACTAGGCTGTCACGGTCAGCTTTGTTGCCTGCGCGGGCGGATTTGGAAAGTTTACGGATAGTCTCCACTTTCTCTAAGATAACGTCACCATGTGCATCTTGGATTGTGTTACCTAGCAAGCGTCCCAGCATGCTTACGTTACTCTTGAGAGCGGCGTATTTCTCGTTCATTGTCATCCTGCCTCGTAAAAAAATTACATCCATTGTTCCTTGTTAAGTACACAATCTAGCGAAAAGTGCTGTATCTAGTCAAATAAAGCATTCTAAGTTTGCAATTATTAGTTTTCGAAATGCGGGAGAAGTAAATTTCCCAATAGTTCGGAATTAAAGTGAAATTTAATTACAAGATCAGGCTGTGTCTGGGATAACAGAATAAAAGCCACCTTTTCGGGTAGCTTTTATACGAAAATATTGGAAGAAAAGTAATAACTAGAAACAATATTTGCGGATCGACTTACTCAGAACATCAATCGTTGGATCGATAAAATCGAAGCTTAGGAACTCATCTGGTTGGTGAGCTTGGTCGATTGAGCCTGGACCCAGCACTAAGGTTGGGCAAAGTTCTTGAAGGAAAGGTGCTTCTGTACAGTAGTTCACGGTTTGTGATTCAGTTTCGCAAACTGATTCCATGCCACCGATAAATGGATGGTCATGTTGGCACTCGTAACCCGGGATAGGTTCGTGCAGTGGCGTAATCTCAATTCTGCCCGGCCATTTTGCTTCTACTTCTTTGAGTGCGCTGCGCAGCATGTTATCCAAACCATCTAAGCTGATACCCGGTAAAGGACGTACATCGTAGTGCAGCTCACAGCAACCACAGATACGGTTCGCGCTGTCGCCACCGTGAATATGGCCAAGGTTTAGAGTGGGGCTTGGAATTGCGAAACCCGGGTGGTGATACTCTTTGACTAGCTTGTCACGCAGTTGCATTAAAGCGAACAACACTTCATGCATGATCTCGATGGCGTTGACACCTAATGCAGGATCAGAAGAGTGACCTGATTTACCCGTTACTCGCACAGCGTTAGCAACATGGCCTTTATGGCCACGAATCGGCACAAGGCTGGTTGGCTCACCAATAATGCAGTAATCCGGTTTAAACGGTGCATTTTCAGTGAAATGACGCGCACCCAGCATGGTGGTCTCTTCGTCACAGGTTGCCAATACATATAGCGGCTTGGTCTGTTTGCTCCAATCCATCTTCTTTGCCGCTTCATAAACGAAAGCGAAAAAGCCTTTCATATCGGCTGTGCCTAATCCATAGAAGCGATTGTTGTGTTCTGTTAGTGCGTGAGGGTCGAAGTTCCAACGTCCTTCATCAAATGGCACTGTGTCGCTGTGTCCTGCGAGTAGCATGCCACCTTCGCCCGATCCCATCTTAGCGACCATATTATGCTTGCCGGGTTCGACTTCCACGACTTCAACGCTAAAGCCTACGTCTTTAAACCATTGAGCCATTTTTTCGATCACTTTCTCGTTGCCATGATCCCAGCTTGGATCGGTCGAGCTAATAGAGTCTGTGGAAATTAGGCCTTTGTAGACCTCAAGAAAACTCGGTAATTGCATAATAACTTCACTTCTACTATTGACAGGAAAACCATAAGTCGGTAAAACACATATTAAATCATATTTAATGCATAAGAAATCAAATAAAGCTAAAAATTAAGTATGAATAGTCAAATTTGAAATGTAACTTACCTCAGAAATGGATGTGTTGAGATGTTGAAAACCACGATCATTGGCGCAAGCGGCTACACAGGAGCAGAACTGGCTCTAATGATAAACAGACACCCTGAGCTCACGCTATCAGGTTTATATGTCTCAGCCAATAGTGTAGACGCAGGTAAACCTATAGCGGCACTGCACGGTAAGTTAGCTGGTTTGATTGATATGCCAGTACAACCTTTAACAAATCCGGAAGAAGTAGCTAAACAGTCTGATGTGATTTTCTTAGCAACGGCACACGAGGTTAGTCACGACCTAGCGCCAATCTTTCTAGAGAACGATTGCCAAGTCTTCGACCTATCGGGAGCATTCAGAGTTAAAGGCGAAAACTTCTATCAAGAGTTTTACGGTTTTGAACATCAACACGAACAATGGCTAGACAAAGCGGCTTACGGTTTAGCGGAATGGAACGAACAAGAAATTAAAGAAGCTCAGCTTGTCGCTGTCGCGGGTTGTTACCCAACCGCATCACAACTGGCGATTAAGCCTTTGGTTGAAGCCAAGTTACTGGATGAAAACCAATGGCCAGTGATTAACGCAACCAGCGGTGTGACTGGTGCAGGCCGCAAGGCGACGATGGTCAACAGCTTCTGCGAAGTGAGCTTGCAAGCTTATGGTGTATTCAATCACCGTCATCAACCTGAAATGGCTGCACATTTAGGATGTGATGTGATTTTTACCCCGCACCTCGGCAACTTTAAGCGTGGCATTTTGGCAACCATTACCATGAAATTGGCTGAAGGCGTGACAGAACAACAGATACAAGATGCCTTCGAGCAAGCTTACCAAGGTAAACCTGCGGTGAGATTACTCGAAGAGACATTGCCAAGAATTCAAGATGTAGAGCAGACGCCTTTCTGCGACTTAGGTTGGAAGGTTCAAGGTCAACACATCATCGTTGTTTCAGCGATTGATAACTTATTAAAGGGTGCATCTAGCCAAGCGATGCAGTGTTTAAATTTACGTTATGGTTTTGCGCCATTAACTGCGTTAGTGTAAGGAAATCTAGATATGAGCCTTAATAATCAACCATTAATCATAAAGTTAGGTGGCGCAGCGCTATCTTGTGGTGAAACGCTTAGCAAGTTATTTGGTGCTATCTCTGCTTACCAACAACAGGCACAACGACCAATCGTGATTGTTCACGGTGGCGGTTACCTTGTTGATGATTTGATGAATAAGTTGAATCTAGAAACCGTTAAGAAAGAAGGGCTACGTGTTACTCCTTATGATCAGATCCCTGTGATCGCTGGTGCACTAGCGGGCACGGCCAACAAACTACTTCAAGGTCAGGCAATTAAAGACGGTATCAATGCCGTTGGTTTAAGCCTAGCAGACGGTGGTTTATGCAAAGTGAGCGAACTGAACCCTGAACTGGGCGCGGTAGGAAAAGCGGAGCCGGGCGACTCAACCGTTCTGCAAGCGATTCTTAATGCGGGCGCACTGCCAATCATTAGCTCAATTGGTCTTACTGAGCAAGGTCAACTGATGAACGTCAATGCCGACCAAGCTGCGGTTGCCGTTGCGGGCGCACTTGATGCTGAACTGGTACTGCTTTCTGATGTAAGTGGTGTGTTGGATGGCAAAGGCCACCTCATTCCAAGTCTTAATCAACAGCAAGCCGATGACCTTATTGCCGGCAAAGTGATTACCGACGGCATGATCGTTAAGGTTCAAGCTGCACTAGAAGCCGCTAACGACCTTGGACGACCAATCGAAGTTGCCACTTGGCGATACCCAGAAAAGCTAACACAACTGTTTTCAGGTAAAAGCATAGGAACACAGTTTTTACCTCAGTAGGTCTCACAACGAGTCACTACTTAAAGAATTTAGACAAATTAAATAAACATATAATTATGAAGTCATTTCCAACGCTGACCGCCATGTGCAGTATGGAAACTAGGAGAAAGAAAATGAGCAAAGTTAACGTAAAGAAAGTTGTAGTAGCCTACTCTGGCGGTCTAGACACATCAGTAATCATTCCATGGTTGAAAGAGAACTATGACTGTGAAGTGGTTGCGTTTGTTGCGGATGTTGGTCAAGGCGACGAAGAGTTGATTGGTATCGAAGAGAAAGCAAAAGCTTCTGGTGCATCTGAGTGTTACATCGCAGACCTTAAAGAAGAGATGGTTGCTGACTACATCTACCCAACGCTGAAAACGGGCGCTTACTACGAAGGTAAATACCTACTAGGTACGTCGATGGCGCGTCCAATCATCGCGAAAGCACAGGTTGAAGTCGCACGTAAAGTAGGTGCAGACGCACTGTGTCACGGCTGTACTGGTAAAGGTAATGACCAAGTTCGTTTTGAAGGCGCATTTGCTGCACTAGCACCTGATCTACACGTAATTGCACCATGGCGTGAATGGGATCTAGTGAGTCGTGAAGAGTGTCTAGATTACCTGGCTGAGCGTAACATCCCTTGTACGGCTTCTCTTACTAAGATTTACTCGCGTGATGCAAACGCATGGCACATCTCAACAGAAGGCGGCGTTCTAGAAAACACATGGAATGCACCTAACGAAGATTGCTGGGCTTGGACTGTAGACCCTGAGCAAGCGCCAAACGAATCTGAAACAGTGACGCTTAAAGTTGAAAAAGGCGAAGTGGTTGCGGTTGATGGCGAAACAATGACGCCATACAACGCACTGGTTTACCTAAACGAGAAAGGTGCTAAGCACGGTGTTGGTCGTATCGATATCGTAGAGAACCGTCTTGTTGGCATGAAGTCTCGTGGTTGTTACGAAACTCCGGGTGGCACAATCATGATGGAAGCACTGCGTGCAGTAGAGCAACTGGTTCTTGATAAAGCGGCATTCGAATTCCGTGAAGAGCTCGGTGTTAAGGCTTCTCACCTTGTATACGATGGTCGTTGGTTCACTCCACTATGTAAGTCAATCCTTGCCGCGACAGAAGAGCTAGCACAAGACGTGAATGGTGAAGTGGTTATCAAGCTTTACAAAGGCCATGCAACGGTGACTCAGAAGCGTTCTGACAACAGCCTGTACTCAGAAGAGTTTGCAACCTTTGGTGAAGATGAAGTTTACGACCAAAGCCATGCTGAAGGCTTCATCCGCCTTTACTCGCTATCAAGCCGTATCCGTGCTTTGAATAGCCAAAAGTAATCCTAACAATGAGTTAGTGAGCTAGCCTTTGATGAAAGATTGAAGGTTAGTAAACAGACATTATTATGCAAAGCCCATTCACTATTGATTAGTGAGTGGGCTTTTTACTTTCTATTTGCCTAATAAATCAGCTTCGGTTTTTCCTATCGGATGGCATATAATTCGCGCTCCACGCTAAAAATAATCAATGGATTGAACTGTTGGTGAATAAATATGTGAAAATAATGAATTAATACTTTATTTTCATTTTGAATTGCCGTAAGTTTAAACCATCAGAAAAATACTGAATCTTAATCAGAATTATCATTTGCAAAAACAGTGAGCACTGTGCAATTAGGAGATACACAATGGCATTATGGGGCGGTAGATTTACCCAAGCAGCAGACACCCGGTTCAAAGATTTTAACGATTCTCTTCGTTTTGATTACCGATTGGCTGAGCAAGACATTGTGGGCTCAATTGCCTGGTCTAAAGCTCTACTGTCGGTCAACGTATTAACAGAAGAAGAGCAACAGAAGCTTGAGTTAGCGCTGAATGAGCTAAAACTTGAGGTGATGGAAGATCCTGAACAGATTCTACGTTCTGATGCAGAAGATATTCACAGCTGGGTTGAGCAGCAACTTATCGGCAAAGTCGGTGACTTGGGCAAAAAACTTCACACTGGCCGTTCTCGTAACGACCAAGTGGCGACAGACCTGAAACTATGGTGTCGTCAGCAAGGTAACCAACTGCTACTGGCATTGGATCGCCTACAAAGCCAAATGGTGAACGTTGCTTCTCAGCATCAAGAAACCGTGCTTCCTGGCTACACTCACTTACAACGTGCTCAGCCGGTAACTTTTGCTCACTGGTGCTTGGCTTACGTTGAAATGCTTGAGCGTGATTATTCACGTTTGAATGATGCGATTAAGCGTCTAGACACATGTCCGCTGGGTTCTGGTGCCCTTGCTGGAACAGCTTACCCGATGGACCGTGAAGAGTTAGCTCACAACTTAGGTTTCCGTCGTGCAACGCGCAACTCTCTAGATTCAGTTTCTGACCGCGACCATGTGATGGAGCTAATGTCGATTGCTTCTATCTCTATGCTTCACCTTTCGCGTCTTGCAGAAGATATGATTTTCTACAACTCAGGTGAATCAAACTTCATCGAGTTAGCGGATACCGTGACGTCAGGTTCATCTCTGATGCCACAAAAGAAAAACCCAGATGCGCTAGAGCTTATCCGTGGCAAAACTGGCCGTGTTTACGGTTCATTAGCGGCAATGATGATGACAGTAAAAGCTCTGCCTTTGGCGTACAACAAAGACATGCAAGAAGATAAAGAAGGTCTGTTCGACGCTTTAGATACTTGGAATGATTGTATGGAAATGGCAGCACTCTGTTTTGACGGCATTAAAGTGAACGGCGAACGTACACTTGAAGCCGCGAAACAAGGCTACGCGAACTCAACTGAATTGGCTGATTACCTAGTAGCGAAAGGGATTCCTTTCCGTGAAGCTCACCATATTGTTGGTGTGACGGTAGTGGCGGCGATTGCTAAAGGCTGTGCATTAGAAGAATTAACCATCGCAGAGATGAAAGAGTTCTCTGAGGTGATTGAGGAAGATGTGTATGACATCCTGACCATTGAATCGTGTCTTGAAAAACGTTGCGCGCTAGGCGGTGTATCTCCACAGCAAGTGGCTTACGCGGTTGACCAAGCTGAGAAACGTTTATCACAGCGTGATACGTCCATCGTCAAGGTTCGTCCTGCTCGTCTGACCGATATTGAAGCGTTGGAAGGTATGGTCGCTTACTGGGCGAACATGGGTGAAAACCTACCTCGTTCTCGTAATGAACTGGTGCGTGATATTGGCTCGTTTGCGGTCGCAGAGCATCATGGTGAGGTGACAGGTTGTGCATCACTCTATGTGTATGACTCTGGCCTAGCGGAAATCCGTTCACTGGGTGTCGAAGCTGGCTGGCAAGGTCAAGGGCAGGGTACCGCAATTGTGCAGCACTTGGTTGAGAAAGCGCGACAAATGGCCATCAAGAAGGTGTTTGTGCTGACTCGTACTCCAGAGTTCTTTATGAAGCATGACTTCTTACCGACATCAAAATCTCTGCTGCCTGAGAAGGTGCTGAAAGATTGTGACCAGTGTCCTCGTCAACACGCGTGTGATGAAGTGGCCTTGGAAGTGAACTTGGTAGAGCAGATCATCGCTAAGGTTAATGTTGCATAAAGCATTGATTTTATAGTCCCTAAAAAAAAGATCAAAAAATTGATCTTTTTTGGGAACAAATTAAGAAAAGTCCGGTCTATTAAAGTACCACTGCTTTTTCTTAGAATTTTCTAAGAAAGCCCTAGAATCGATTGGTTCTGGGGCTTTTTTCTATCTGCTGTTTGGGAAATGATGATGGCTTGCTAAGTCGGGTCATTTAATTTGGCATTTAGCCTTTATCGCTTATCTAGCCTTTATTACTTATCTAGCAAAATCTCTCTGTTAGCGCTTTTTGTTCCTTAAAGGCAGCACGACAAACTTCATTATCCAATGCAACGACAGTAAGCCACTGAACGCAAAAGCGGCCATCATCAACGCGATGGCATTGATGGTTTTTGGGTCTTCTTTGAAAAACAACCACCATGCTCCCCAACTTAAAATCGACAACACCATCAGCTGATTCATACAGCGCTGGCAGCGACCGAGTTTGTTACGGATTTTTTCACTTTTATTGCAATGAATGCATGTCATCTTGGGTTTGATTCGCGTTATGCTTGTTGCCCTGATAATAACACGTCACAAGATATTGGATCACGGTGACACGAGAGAGAAAGTCGATGATTGAGCGCCAAGAAACCAAGCAACGTATGAGCCGTATTGTTAAACACAACGGTACTATCTACCTATGTGGCCAAGTGTGTGCTGATGCAACCAAAGACATCACTGAGCAAACACAAACGATGCTGGATAAAGTCGAAGCCCTACTTGATCAAGCAGGCAGCGACAAAGAGCACATGCTGTCAGCAACGATTTACTTGAAAGACATGAAAGACTTCCAAGAAATGAACGCAGTTTGGGATGCATGGGTTCCAGAAGGTCACGCTCCAGCTCGCGCATGTGTGACTGGCGACATGGCTCGCGAAGCGCTACTTGTTGAGATCTCTGTGATTGCTGCTGAGAAAAACAGCTGTTGTTAATTCATTCTTAGTTCAATGAAAAGCCTCGCTGTTATGCGAGGCTTTTTTATATGACTAATTCTGAAACAGTTAGCTAGATACTTTTTGCATTATGCTACGACCAACAACTTGACCCGACTTAGATTTCTTCGTACGGATTAACAAGCCTTGATCCCAGTCTGTCCCAGCAGGTTGGTATTCCCATTTGACGAAATACTCTTTATTGTCAGAGCACACGTCACCCTGAACATAGTCATCTTGATCACAGAAGCGCACGACCGTGTTCAACTCTGTAAGGGTTGCCTGAGATTGTCGACCTGTTTGGTTGAACCACCAATAATCGATGTTAGCTAAATCTTCATAGGTGTATGGTTCGTCATGGGTATTGTCTTGTGCGGTTCCATTTTGACATTCCGAACCGCTGATGGTGACATTGGATTCTGAGAAAGAGTAGCTTTCCTTCGCTACGGAGTTGTCTGCGCAAATCTGAGTGTTAACCCATTCACCTTCAAAGTTTACGTAGCGCTCACCTCCAGCCTCATCTACAGGATAATAGAATGCGACTAACTGAGTGTTTCGGCTATCGGTGCAACTTGATGGCGATAGATCACAGCTATCTCCATTTAACTCTGTTTTGTTAGTAATCTCTGTGTAGATGCCAGTAATCGGGTCGTAAGCTCCTGAGATAACTTCACGCTGCCATGCGGAGTCGATATCTCCATCATCTTTATCGTCTCTAACTCGTTCATTGAAGTGATTTAACTCACTAATAGTGCTTGCTTGGAATGGACCAAAATTGAACTCATCCCAAGGAAATGGTTCGTTGGTTTCTTGAACACCTTCAGGGTCTTGCAGTTGGTAAGCGAATGTCCCATTTTTAATGATCGAATAATTTTCGTCGGGGATTCCATCACAGCTTTTATCAACAAAGTTATGGCCTGCCGCGAGGCAGTTTAAATAATCTTCAGCTCTGCTTTCCGAAAGGGATGTGTCGTTTGAGCCAGCAAGCATAACTACGTTTTCTGAATCTAAAGTGAAGTCCATAGATGTCATGCCACGAGTTTTTTCAAAGAGCTCGATTGGCAGGGTTTTATCTGCATGTACGTAGGTAAATGTTTGTGGGTCTAAGTCTGTAGCGATTTTATACTGAGTAACATCGATATAGCGTACGTGTTTATGACCACCTTGTGCGAACGGGTTGTTGGTATCAACGTCTCCACGCACCATTTCACCAAAAGAATCAGACATATGTGCGATAGCTTCAGCGTCAGTCACTATGTTCGTGGAAGCAACGCCAATCTCAGTTAAAAAAGTCTCAACACTGCTGATATTGTCGAGTCTAAGGTTGACTAACGCATCAGCAACTTGCTGATCGTCTCTGTCTTGTAGCTTTTCCGGGATAGTTAAAACGCCGCTTCCGGAACTACCAAATTGGTTATTAACAGACTGGAGTAGAACCGCTAAGTTTATCGCTCTGTTGTATTTACCAGCTGCTTCAAACGGTGTTACTACTTCTTGCACTGAAGCTGCTCCTACTTTTACACCATCAGGACCACCAATATAAAAGGTGACCGAATCGTTCGGGAGGGCGTTGAAATTCCCTTCTGAATCCGTTACTCCATTTAACCCTGAGCTTGTTGTGTATGATAACCCTTCAACAGCAGAATCAATAAATTGGTATGAGGTTATAGTTTCCTCGCTTGATCCTGAATTGGAGTCTGAGCCGCACCCAATTAAAGCCAAAGTAATGGTTGCTGCTAGCAAACTTTGTTTGAACATTACATCTTCCTTGTGAACATTTTAGTTGTAGTAAATTGCTGAAAATTCCCTTTATGGAATAAAGGTCACCTTTCGATGAGTTACTATTATAGAGGTATGCAAGGGGATGAATGGAAGTGTCGAAATGTATCTAAAAGTAACCAAGTGACTTTAATCATACTTGGTGTGGAAAACATTATGAAATATGTGGGTAAATAGAAAAATAGCTTACCAAAGGTAAGCTATTTATATTAAATATCAATAATTTAACAACCAGGACCACAATCTAGGCAGTGTTTCACCATCTCTGGGCCTAGGTGCAGTTTCGCATTCAGGTCACGTAGGGCAGTTCGTACACCCTCTTCGATTACTGGGTGGTAGAACGGCATGTCTAGCATCTCAGAAACCGTCATCTTGTTCTGGTGTGCCAATGCTAATAAGTGAGCCAAGTGTTCTGCGTTTGGTCCCATCATCTCAGCACCAAGGAAGCGGCCTGTGCCTTGCTCGCCGTATACGTGCAGAATACCTTTGTTGCGAAGCATCACTCGTGAACGACCTTGGTTTTCGAAAGACACTTCACCCGTTGCGAAACAGCCACATGTGCCTAAGCGTGTGGTGATCTCTTTGTAGGTTTCACCAACCATCGCGATTTGCGGGTCAGAGAATACTGCCGAGATTTTAGAGCGGCGTAGGCCTGCACGAATCTCTGGGAAGCGACCTGCATTGTCACCCGCAATACGAGCTTGGTCTGCTGCTTCATGCAGTAGAGGCAGTTGGTTACTCGCATCACCAGCGATAAATATTGATGGTAGTGATGTTTGTAGCGTGTAGTGGTCTGCGATTGGCACACCACGTTCATCAAGCTCTAGAGAGGTATTCTCTAAGCCAAGCTTGTCAGTGTTAGGGCGACGACCTGTTGCTGCTAGTACGTATTCAACGACGTTAGTTTCTAATTCACCTTGTTTATTGATGAACTGGATTTCGACACGTGGCTCACCCGATTCAGTGGTAATGCGCTTCATGCTTTCGATTTTCACGTCGGCATCGAGATAGAACTCTTCATTGAAAGCTTTATCTGCATAAGCCATGATCTCTGGATCAGTTACTGGGCCAACTTGACCACCCAAACCGAACAGTTTGGTCTTCACACCTAAGCGGTGCAGTGACTGACCAAGCTCAAGACCAATAACACCAGGGCCAAATACCGCAACCGATTCTGGTAAATCATCCCAGCTGAACACGTCGTCGTTAATGATCAGGCGATCGCCAAGCTCATTCCAAACGGCAGGGTATGCAGGGCGAGAACCGGTCGCGATAACAATACGCTTAGCGGTGACAACCGTGTGGTCATCAATTTGTAGTGTGTTGTCATCTAAGAACTTTGCGTAGCCAGAGATCTTGTCTTGCTCTGGGATTTCATCAACACCTTCTAAAACAAAACCAACAAAACGGTCACGCTCAAACTTCACTCGGTCCATCACTTCACGGCCGTTAATCACGATATCACCTTGTGGGTGAACGCCAAAAGCCGGAGCTTTCTCGATTTGGTGTACGCTTTCCGCAGCTGCAATAAGCAGTTTAGATGGCATACAACCAACACGAGCACAGGTTGTACCGTAAGGGCCACCTTCAATCATCACGACACTGTCAGTGTGTGCTTTTGCAGCGCGGTAAGAACCTAAACCTGCCGTACCGCCCCCGATAACTGCTACATCTACATTGACTTGTTTCATAATAATTTTCTCGCAATGGCTAAATTTGGTTTGAACGAACCCCTCCAACTCTGATGATTTTTTGAGAGTCAGGATTGCGGGTCAGTTTTGTGATTCTGTTTTATTAGGTTTAGCTTGTGACTCTGCTTTTATTGCTAACTATAGGTTAGTAAAAGACAGGCGAGTCACCAGCTATATTCTTTTTCCCAAAACTCAGATAAGAGTGTTTGGAATAGCTAACCCACAAGAGGGTGGGTTAGCTGATACTTCTAAGCCTATATCGTCGATGAAGCGATTAGCCTAGGAAAGTTTCTAGTTCTTCACTACCACCGATGTGTTTGCCACCGATGAATACTTGAGGAACGGTAGTGCGACCAGAGATTGCACGTAGGCTTACTGTTGTTGCATCTTTACCTAGAACCACTTCTTCGTAGTTCAGACCTTTGTCGATTAGGTTCTGTTTTGCTTTCATACAGAAAGGACAGCCTGGCTTAGTGAATACTGTGATTGACTCTTGCTCTTTGTGCTCAGGAGCAAGGTAGTTAAGCATAGTATCTGCATCAGAAACCTTGAACGGGTCGCCTGGTACGTCTTCTTCGATGAACATTTTTTCTACCACGCCGTTTTTAACCAGCATGCTGTAACGCCATGAACGTTTGCCGAAGCCGATGTCGTTTTTCTCAACTAGCATACCCATGCCGTCTGTGAAATCACCGTTACCATCTGGGATGAATGTGATGTTTTCCGCTTCTTGGTCTGCTTTCCAAGCGTTCATTACGAATGTGTCGTTTACTGAAACACACAGAATGTCATCAACACCGTTTTCTTTGAATACAGAGTGTAGCTCGTTGTAACGAGGTAGGTGGCTTGACGAACATGTTGGCGTAAACGCACCTGGTAGGCTGAATACGATAACTGTCTTGTCTTTGAATAGCTCTTCAGTAGTTACGTTAACCCATGCATCACCTTGGCGAGTTGGGAATGTTACTTGAGGGATTGATTGACCTTCTTTAGATGCAAACATATTGATTTCCTTAAATAGTATTTTTAATTTTGTTCTATCAGAGCTTAACGTTTTTCTTCGCTCAGTTTCGTTTCGTTGAGCCCATTATTAGATAAATCCTTTGATAGCTCTAATCGTTTGATGTTATGGTTTTGATAGGTAAATTCTATCAAGAGCATTTTTCTTTTAAATGTTTCTATTAGAACCCTTGTTCTTATTAAAACCTGAGGTAAGAGACTGATCATGAACATTCGTGACTTTGAATACTTGGTGGCGCTCGCAGAGCATAAACACTTCCGAAAAGCGGCAGAAGCGTGCTTTGTCAGTCAGCCGACACTAAGCGGTCAAATACGCAAACTCGAAGATGAAATTGGACTTCAGTTAACCGAGCGTAGTCCAAGGAAGGTAATATTTACAGAATCAGGGTTACAACTTGTTGAACAAGCCAAGCGTATTCTCAATGAAGTGAAAACTTTTAAAGATATGGCGAGTGGACACGGTGAAGCGATGACGGGGCCAATGCACATTGGTTTTATTCCAACCGTGGGTCCTTACATCTTGCCTAAGATTGTTCCTCATCTAAAAGAGAGCTTCCCAGATCTTGAGCTTTACCTGCATGAAGCTCAGACCCATCAGTTAGTGAGTCAACTTGAAGACGGCAAGCTTGATTGCTTGGTACTGGCTGCGGTTGATGAAACGGCGGTGTTTAAAGAGATTGATGTGTATGACGAGCCGTTAAGTGTTGCCGTTCCATGTGACCACGAGTGGGCTCAACAAGACACTGTCGATATGCTGCAGCTAAATGGACAAACCGTACTGGCGCTAGGTGACGGTCACTGTTTAAGAGACCAAGCCTTGGGTTTCTGTTTTGCTGCGGGTGCCAAAGATGACGAGCGCTTTAAGGCAACCAGCTTAGAAACGCTGCGTAACATGGTCGCGGCGGGGGCGGGCATTACCTTGCTACCTCAGTTATCGGTGCCAAAGGAAAAGCAGAAAGATGGTGTGTGTTACGTACCTGCGGTGAATCCAACACCTTCACGTCGAATTGTCGTGGCTTATCGTCCGGGCTCTCCATTGAAGGGACGTTTCGAGCAACTGGCTGAGACGATTCGAACTCAACTGGAGAAGACGGCTTAGCGCTTGAATTTAGAGCCTAGTCTGGTCAGATATAGATATATAAAAAGGGTTGATATGAATTCATATCAACCCTTTTTGTTGGTTCATGTTACTAGGTTCTACAAACCCTAGTTAGAACAGTTCTTCTACTGCTTCACCTGATGAGGTTGAGTAGATGTCATCATTGAAACGCTCAGTGATGTACTCGGTTGGCTCTGTGCCTTTCTCGAAGTACTCGAACATTGATGAGCTATCGAACTTGTTGGTCAGTAAGCCAGTTTCACGGTCGATTCGAACACGGACGATGTTCTCCGGAATTTCTTTACGCTCAGCAGGAACACCCGCTAACGCCGTACCCATAAAATCAACCCATGCAGGTTCTGCTGTTTTCGCGCCAGCTTCTGCACCAGTAATCTGATTTTTACCAAGGTTCGAGTTCGCTTTAGTACGGCCTAGGTTTCGGTTGTGGTTATCAAAACCAACCCATACCGTAGCCACCATGCCAGGGCCGTAGCCGCTGTACCAAGTATCTTTAGAATCGTTGGTGGTACCCGTTTTTCCGCCAATGTCACGACGCTTCAACGGTTGTGCACGCCAACCAGTACCGTTCCAACCAGTGCCAGCGCTCCAATCACCGCCACCCCAGATGTTGCTGTACATCATTTCACGAACAAGGAATGCGTTCTGTTCAGAGATAACTTGAGGTGCGTATTGTACTTTGGCATCCACATCTTGCTCTGCAAACTCATCAGCCATTGGGTCTGAGGTCATTTGCTGTTGGCAATCGTCTTTACAAACCACTTTTGGTGTCGCTTCAAATTCAGTCTCACCAAATGGTGTCTCAATGCGACTGATGTAGAAAGGTTCAACGTAGTAGCCGCCATTAGCGAATACTGAGTAACCTTGAGCTACTTTCATTGGCGTTAAGCTACCCGCACCCAGAGCAATGGTCTCTGAACGAGGCACTTCGTCAATATCAAAACCAAATCGAGTTAGGTAGTTACGAGTATCATCTAGGCCTACTTCGCGCAGTACACGTACCGCCATTACGTTTTTAGACTGAGCTAAGCCAATACGTAAACGAGTTGGACCCACGTAAGTCGGTGGCGAGTTCTTTGGTCGCCATGCGGTACCTTGGCTCTTATCCCATTGGTTAATCGGTGCATCGTTGATCAGTGAGGCTAGCGTTAAGCCTTTCTCAATCGCTGCTGAGTAGATAAAGGGTTTGATACCAGAACCCACCTGACGAATAGATTGCGTTGCACGGTTGAACTTGTTGTGGACGAAGTTAAAGCCACCGACCATCGACAATACCGCGCCGTTGTTCGGGTTCATTGCAACAAATGCTGTGTTCGCATTCGGTACTTGGCTTAGTCGCCATACAATCGGTGTTTCTGATTCTGCAGTCGCTGACTCTTCTGTCGGCTCTTCAGAGACTTCATCGCCGGTAACGGCTTCATGGCGAACCCAGATTTGTTCACCAACCGCCAGAATTTCTTTCGCTTGAGAAGGCGCTGGTCCTTGGCGGTTATCCGTTAGGAATTTACGCGCCCAGTTCATGCCTTGCCATTCGATAGTGCCTTCACCTTGGTTCTTAACCCAAATTTGAGCACTTTTCGAATCAACCGCGGTAACAACAGCAGGGACTAGGTCACCATAGGTTGGTTGAGACTTAAGGTGTTTAACGATTTGTTCTTGATCCCACGCTGATTGCGCAGTCTGCCACAATACTTTTTCAGCACCACGGTAGCCGTGACGCTCATCGTAGCCAAGTAGGTTCTTAATTGCGGCTTGGTTCGCTGCTTTTTGCAGTTTCGAATCAACGGTCGTGTAGACCTTCATGCCTGATGTATAAGCTTCTTCACCATAGCGTTCCACCATCCAAGCACGTGCAACTTCAGCAACATATGGCGCGCTCAGTTCGATCTCTGCACCGTGGTATTTCGAGATAAGCTCTTCGCTACGAGCGTCATCGAACTCTGCTTGAGTGATGTATTTCTCGTCTAACATACGACGCAATACAACGTTACGACGGTTAGTCGCGCGCTCAACAGAGTAAATAGGGTTCATTGTCGAAGGTGCTTTTGGCATACCCGCAAGGGTCGCAATTTCACTCAGCGTGAGATCAGGAAGATCTTTACCGAAGTAAACACGTGCTGCCGCGCCAAAACCATACGAACGGTGACCAAGGAAGATCTTGTTGACGTAAAGCTCCATGATCTCTTCTTTACTAAGAAGTTGCTCAATGTGGATCGCAATGAAGATCTCTTTGATCTTACGCATAATCTTTTTCTCATTAGATAAGAAGAAGTTACGCGCAAGCTGCTGAGTAATGGTACTAGCACCTTGTTTGGCTGAACCCGACATTGCAACCACGAGTGCTGCACGTGTGATACCGATTGGGTCAATACCTGGGTGTTCATAGAAACGGCTATCTTCGGTGGCAATCAGAGCCTCAACTAAGTGGCGAGGAATCTCGTCATAAGTGACTGGATTACGACGCTTTTCACCAAATTGAGAGATCAGCTTACCGTCTTGACTGAAGACTTGCATCGGCGTTTGGAGTTCTACGTCGCGCAAAGTGGCAACATCAGGCAACTCTGGTTTTACGTAAAAATAAAACCCGAAAATTGTACTGACTCCAAGAATCATGCAAATCAATGTAAATATGAATAATCGCTTTATGAACTTCACCGGATAATCCCTGATTAGTTAAGGCTGATAAGCAGCAAACCCTTGTACTCTAGGCTAAAAACTTAGCTTTCGTTTATTAACGCTTATTTAACTAATAATCACAACCCCTAGATAATCAACGAAATGCTTGGCACTTCAGGAGCTAGGTCACATGGGTTCATCATTAATTACAGGTATAGATATAAATCATCACAGCATCAAAGCCGTGGTACTAAAACCCGTGGGGGAGTTGTATGCCCTAGTGGGATACAAAGAGCTGCCGATTTCGGACGACATTTTTACAGCTAACCATACTTTGGAGTATCAGAAAACTGTTAAGAAACTTAAAGAACTTAGGAAAGGACTGCCTTTTGGCTGTCGCAACGTCGCCATTTCGGTACCTGATAACACGGTGATCAGCAAAGTACTGCAAATAGAGAGTGAGTTAGAAGACAGAGAAAAAGAGTTTTCTATCTATCAAACCTTCGCCCATCAATCTCCCTTTCCTATCGAGGAGCTGAGTTTAGATTTTGTAAAGCTGGAAGACAAACGATTTGGTAAAGGTTCGACAAGCAGTTATCAGGTATACGCCACTCGTAAAGAAGTTGTGGATAGCCGAGCGGATGCATTAACCAAGGCTGGCTTCAAACCTGTGGTGGTGGATACACAGGCGCATGGGCTACTTAATATCTGGCAATTGGCCTCGCGCCTGTATCCCGATAAGAAAAACTGGTTGCTAGTGGATGTTGGAATCGACCAAACCTCGCTAGGGGTTATCCCGCAGAATTCGGCGCCTTTCTATAAAGACATCGCCTTTGGCACTCAAGATCTTCGCAGCTCAGATGACCCGAGTGATATCGAGAGCGTGTTCGGTACTATGGAAGAGACACATCAATTCATTGTTAACCTGATTGAGAAGCTCAAGCGTCAATTGCAGCTCTATTCATCGGGAAATGCGCAGCAACCTATCTCAGGGATTTGGTTGATGGGCGAGGGCGCCAGCATCCCTATGGTAACCGAAGAGCTAGAACGCCATTTTCAGTTGAGCTGCGAGTCATTGAATCCTTTGTCTTTATTTGAGAATAAGGTCGCCAAGAGACGCCGACTGCCGATTGACTGGCAACACTTTGGTATCGCGGCGGGTATGGCGATGAGTGGGCTCAAGTGGCAGGGAGAGAAGCATGTTGCATCAAATTAACCTGCTGCCGTGGCGTGATGAGATTCGTGCTCAGCACAAGAAGCGTTTTATCCATCTGGTCATTCTTGGCGTCATCATTGCGCTTATAGGGCAATGGGCGGTTGGTCACTATTTTCACGATCAACAAGCCAAGCAGCAAGCTCGCCTCAATTACCTCAATCAGTACATTGCTGAGCTCGACCGACAAATTCAGTCGTTAAAAGTCGCAGAGCAAGAACACAAAGCCATTCTGACTCGACTTGATGTGGTTGAGTCGCTGCAGCTTGGCCGTAATAAGACCACCGACTTCATGAACTTGATGCCGGAGCTGATTCCAGAGGGTGTCTATGTCGACAAGATAAAGATGAATGGTCAGGAGATTGAAATGTCGGGCATCAGCGACAGCACTGCTCGTCTCGCCACCATGTTGGACAACCTCGAACGTTCAGATTCTTTGAAAGGGGTCGAGATGCACTCTATCGTTCATAACCGCAAGCGCTTCAATAAAGAGTTTCAGACCTTCAAGGTCTCTTTTGTGTTTAGCCCTGTGTCTTTAGAAAACACAACCGCGAGCAGAAAAGATAAGGGGGCGCATCATGGCTAACCTTCAAAATAGGATTAGTAGGCAAAACAGGATGAGCTTGCAAGATCTCGATGTTGATGAGATCACCGAATGGCCATTGTTGCCTCAGCTTCTCGTGATTCTGGTGTTGATGGTGTTAATCCAAGGTGTTGGCACTTGGCTGTATCTGCTGCCGCTCGACGAGGAACTGAAACAGATGAAGCAACAGGAGCAGACCTTAAAAACGACCTTGAGGATAAAGGCGAATAAGGTTGCAGCCTTGCCTAAGTTGCAGAGCCAGTTGGATGAGCTAACTAGTCGCTACGATTATCTATTAGAGCAGCTGCCCGTTCAAAAGGAGTTAGCGAGCATGTTGGCCTCCGTGAATGAGCTCGGCTTGGATAACTCGCTGACCTTCACACGAATCGATTGGGGGCAAAAGCAGAATAAGGAGTTTCTCTATCGATTGCCTCTCAATATAGAGCTGACAGGTGACTATCACGAGATTGGTGACTTCTCTGCTGCCATCGCCAAGCTGCCGCGTATTATTAGCTTTGATGATGTGAATTGGCAGCGAGTCAGTCAAGAAAGTAGCACGCTGCACTTTAGGGTTCGAGCTTATACCTACCAGTTTAAATCGGAGGTTAATGATGAAACCCAATAGCGCGTTTTACTCAATCGTATTGATGCTTGCGTTGTCAGGCTGCAAAGCTAATCAAGACTCACTGCAAGATTTTGTGGCGCAGGTTGAAGCCAAGGCGAGAAAAGATGTCGAGCAACTTGTCCCAGCAACTGAATTCACGGCGGCGACTTATCAGCGCCGATCTTTGCGTCCTCCCTTTGAACTGCCTAAAGAAGCCATTGTGCAAAACCAACCCTTGGTTAAGAAAGACTGTTGGCAACCCAGCGCCCGTTCTCGTAATGGCAAGTTAGAGAAGTACCCGCTGAGTAAGCTTCGTTTAAGAGGCGTGATGGGCAGTGGCTCAAGCGTGTTTGGCTTAGTGCAAACACCCAAAGGCAACGTGGTAAACGTCAAGAAAGGCCAGTTTATCGGCTTAAACAATGGCCGAGTTACTAAGGTGACGAGCCAATACGTTCAGATTAATGAAACTCTTCCAGATGGCTTAGGTTGTTGGCATAAGCGCAACGTTAGGCTGGCTCTGAAGTAAACCAATGTCACATGATGTGGATATGAGATGTAAATATGATTAAAGGAATAAGTGGATTAGTGAGCAAGGCTCTACAAGGTTTTGCTGTGTCTGTGATGTTGGTTGTTAGCGTGCTCAGCCATGCCGAGAGCTTACCGAACAAATTGGAGAATATTGATTTTAGGGTCAATAAGGATAAAGACGCCGTCATCATTATTGAGCTGGCGACCAGCACAGCAGTCGTGGATGTTCAACGAGCTCAGGAAGGGTTAAGTATCGAGCTAATCAATACTCAAGTTGATGATGACAAGCTCTACCTGCTGGATGTGAAGGATTTCGCTACCTTGGTTGAAGGCATTGAAGTCTATAAAGAGACACCAAGCACTCGGCTTCTAGCGACGATTAGCAATGACTATCAGTATGAATACAACCTAAAGGGGCGCTTTATTGAGGTGGTGATCAGCAAACCGGTGCTCGATGAAGCGACCAAAGAAAAAAGCGTTCTAGAGAAAGAGGGCAAGCTGATATCGATTAACTTCCAGGATATCCCGGTACGAAATGTCCTGCAACTGATTGCCGATTACAACGACTTCAATCTCGTGGTGTCTGATTCGGTAGCCGGAAACCTGACGTTACGCTTAGATGGCGTACCTTGGCAGCAAGTTCTCGACATTATCTTGCAAGTTAAAGGCTTGGATAAGCGTGTTGATGGCAATGTTATCTTGGTCGCGCCGAAAGCGGAGCTCGACCTTCGAGAGCAACAAGCGTTAGAGAAATCGCGCTTAGAAGAGGAGTTAGGGGAGCTTAAATCGGAAATCATCAAGATTAACTTTGCTAAAGCCACCGACATCGCTGACATGATTGGAGGTGAAGGTGCGGTCAGCATGTTGTCCGATCGTGGTTCGATTACCATTGATGAGCGCACCAACTCACTGCTCATTCGTGAATTGGAAGAAAACATTGCCGTGATCCGAGGCATCATTGAATCGTTAGACATTCCCGTGAAGCAAGTACAGATAGAGGCACGTATTGTCACGGTTACTGAGGGTAATCTTGATGAGCTTGGCGTGCGCTGGGGCGTTTCCTCAACCAACGGAAGCTTCACCGTTGGTGGCTCAATCGAAGGTAACCACCCATCAGCGATTACGCCGTATGACGACGATAGCGGCAGCAGCGTGATTGATGACTATCTCAACGTCAATTTAGGGGCAACATCGCCGAACGCCTCGAGTATTGCGTTTCAGGTGGCCAAACTGGGTTCAGATACCTTACTCGATCTTGAACTGTCGGCACTGCAACAAGAGTCAAAAGCTGAAATCATTTCTAGTCCACGCTTAATCACCACCAATAAAAAGCCGGCTTATATTGAGCAAGGTACTGAAATTCCTTACTTAGAGTCATCTTCAAGTGGCGCTACGTCGGTTGCATTTAAGAAAGCCGTGTTGAGTCTTAAGGTGACACCGCAGATCACGCCCGATAATCGTTTGGTATTGGATTTGAGCGTGACTCAAGATAGGCCAGGGCAAGTGGTAAAAACTGGAACCGGTGAAGCGGTCGCCATTGATACGCAAAGAATAGGTACGCAAGTGCTTGTTAATAATGGTGAAACTGTCGTGCTTGGCGGGATATTTCAGCACAGCGTGAGCAGTACAGTGGATAAAGTTCCTCTGTTGGGGGACCTGCCAGTTTTGGGCGCATTGTTCCGTCGCAGCTATGAAAATGTGGGTAAAAGTGAACTACTTATTTTTGTCACACCCAAAGTTGTGATTCAGTAATGAACAATTAGATTAAAAATAAAGTTGCATTAGTGGCACCTAACCTTGATAATTTCGGGTCTTATCACGAATTATCTGTGAGGAATCGGTGCCACGGGCCTTTTAATTTCAGTACTTGTACTGACCTACCTTGTGGCGATGTCATTGAATTAACGTTGTAAATTACTGCTAAAAACATGGCTGAGAAACGCAATATTTTTCTTGTTGGCCCAATGGGCGCCGGCAAAAGTACAATTGGTAGACACCTAGCTTCCCAACTTCATATGGAGTTTCTAGACTCTGACACTGTGATCGAAGAGCGCACTGGCGCAGACATCGCATGGGTTTTTGATGTTGAGGGCGAAGAAGGTTTCCGTAAGCGCGAAGAATCTGTAATCAATGATCTGACAGAAGAACAAGGTATTGTTCTTGCGACAGGTGGTGGTTCAGTGTTGAGCAAAGAAAACCGTAACCGTCTATCTGCACGAGGCATTGTTGTATACCTAGAGACAACAATTGAAAAGCAACTTGCTCGCACTAACCGCGACAAGAAACGCCCTCTACTTCAAACAGACAACCCGCGTGATGTGCTAGAAGATCTAGCTGTATCTCGCAACGCACTATACGAAGAAGTGGCGGACTACACAGTTCGTACTGACGACCAAAGTGCAAAAGTGGTAGCCAACCAGATCGTAAAAATGCTAGAAGAACGTTAAGTTCATTTTTTCGGAGAGCAAACCCATGGAACGGATTACGGTCAATCTAGCTGAGCGTAGCTACCCTATCTCTATTGGCGCCGGGTTATTTGAAGACCCGGCGTACCTTTCTTTTTTATCAGGTAAGCAGAAAGTTGTTGTTATCAGTAATGTGACAGTAGCGCCTCTTTATGCTGATAAAATTTTATCGCTATTGGATCAAGTCGGCTGTCAGACATCTCTTCTCGAGCTGCCAGACGGTGAACAGTACAAAACCCTTGAAACGTTCAATTCAGTGATGAGCTACATGCTTGAAGGAAATTACAGCCGCGATGTGGTGGTGATTGCTTTAGGAGGTGGTGTTATCGGTGACTTGGTCGGTTTTGCTGCCTCTTGTTACCAGCGCGGTATTGATTTCATTCAAATCCCGACGACCCTTCTTTCTCAAGTGGACTCTTCTGTTGGTGGTAAAACCGCAGTAAACCATCCTCTTGGTAAGAATATGATCGGCGCTTTTTACCAACCGAAATCTGTGATCATCGATACCAACTGTTTATCAACGCTTCCAGAGCGTGAGTTTGCAGCGGGCATTGCTGAGGTGATCAAATACGGCATCATTTACGATGAAGCCTTCTTTGATTGGTTGGAGCAGAATCTAGAGAAACTTTATCAACTTGATGAAGAAGCACTGATTACCGCGATTGCTCGTTGTTGTGCAATTAAGGCTGAAGTGGTGGCTCTAGATGAAAAAGAGTCAGGAATCAGAGCGTTATTGAACCTAGGTCATACATTTGGTCATGCGATTGAAGCAGAACTAGGCTATGGTAATTGGCTACATGGTGAAGCTGTGTCGTCAGGCACTGTAATGGCAGCTAAAACAGCTCAATTACAGGGACTGATCTCTCAGCAGCAACTTGAGCGAATTATTTCTATACTCAAGAATGCGAAACTACCAATCCATACGCCAGAAAGCATGTCTTTTGAAGACTTTATGAAGCACATGATGCGCGATAAAAAAGTGCTGTCTGGTCAGTTGCGTTTGGTATTACCAACAAGTATTGGTACTGCTGAAGTGGTTGCTGATGTGCCTCAAGACATCATTAAACAAGCGATCGATTTCTGCCGTACTCTTTAAATTTGGTTGTGAGGTTGCCTAGCTAAACTCTAGGCAATTGAAGCGTTTTACTGATCGATCTTATCAGTAGGGATCCCCAATGAGTTTGGCTCATGAATTAAGAGTATTAGAGTTAGAATCTCAAGTTGAGCTGCTAGAGCGCTTACAGCTTTTGACTAACTTTGGTTCAAACCTTGTGACGGTTGCTGGCAAAGCTGGCTCTGGCCGATCTTGGTTGGCTCAGCGTTATCTTGAAGCATGGTCGACAGAAAAAAATCAGTGTTTACTGCTTTGTCATCCAAGCCAAGACGATCAACAACGCCGCGCGCTTATTCTTAGCCAAATTGTTTCTGATCCCCTGTTTAATCAACATGATTCTTTATCGGATAGCCTAACAAGGTTACTGGATGGAGAACCGTGTAATGTGGTTGTCGTCGTTGATGATGCCCAACGACTTTCTGAGCTATTGGTATCCGAATTATGGATGTTGGTACTGGAAGCTCAATCAAACACTCAATGGACGATCAATATCGTTCTCTTCTCGGAACCTGGCCACTTAGATACGTTATTAACGCGTTTGAGTTACGGTCAACAACACAAACCTATCGATCTTGAGATCGATGACCTTTCGCAACCAGAAGCTGAACATTTCTTTGAATCACTGGTGATTCGATATGTTGATGATGAGTCTGAAACTCGCGTGCGACGTGCGTTTAATAAAGCGCAACCTCTGCCCGGTGAGTTAATGGCTTTAGGAGAATTGAAAGTGGAAAAAAGGATTATTATTCGCTCAATTATTGGCTCACCCATCAATATCGCGATTGTGGTGGCCTTGCTGTTGATTTTAATTGGTGGTGGTTATTGGTGGATGTTCAGTCAACCAACCCCTGACGATAAAGCGCAATCTCTTATCGCTCCGATTGAACAGACAGCTATCCCAACTTTTGAAGTGGAAAGTGGTACCGAGCAAGCTGGAATCGACGGAATGGACGATTCTGAAGCCGAAGCTGACATGAGTTATCAAGGTGCTGATGACGACAGCTCATCTTTGCCACCGACTGTCGTTGAAGATACCGCGAGTGTTGGAGAAGTCGAACAAGATCAGCAGCGTGTCGTAATCACCTCTGATGTGGTTGATGCCTTGCTTGATGATAAACCTGAAAGTGCCGATACCAGTGCGATTGATGCTGCTGTTGAAGAAAACACAGGTGCCGCGGTGAGTTCGCAATCAGATGCAGACAAAGTGGAGTCACAGCCTTCAGCCGATGAAGCAACAGACCTAACACAGTCCACGCCACCGACTAAGAAAATTACATTCTCATTTTCTCGCGAAGAGTTACAAGCTATCTCTCCGCGAGCTTATACTTTGCAGTTGAGTGCGATGACCTCATTGGACGACGTACAGTCTTTCATTGAAGAGTATGACCTTGAGAACAAGGTTCGTATTTACCCAACACTTCGCAACGACACCAAGTGGTTTATTATCACTTATCAAGATTACCCAACGATTCAAGTGGCGAGAGACGCGGTAAGTGCGTTATCAAAACCCCTTCAACAGTTGGAACCTTGGGCAAAATCGATGAATCAAGTGCATCGAGAGATAGAACGTGCGAAATAACCCTGAGCTTAGCCTCAAAATATGTTACATTCCGCAGCCTTATTTTTGAGTTGATAGATAGAGCAGTAAATGAAAAAGCAGCGTGCCTTTCTAAAATGGGCTGGTGGTAAATATGGCCTAGTTGAAGACATCCAACGTCACCTGCCACCTGCTCGTAAATTGGTAGAACCGTTTGTCGGTGCCGGCTCAGTATTTCTGAATACTGACTTTGAACAGTACCTGCTTGCAGATATCAATCCCGATCTTATCAACCTGTACAACCTGCTTAAAACCGATCCTGAAACTTATATCACGGAAGCGAAGCGCTGGTTCTGTCCTGAGAACAACCGTAAAGAAGCCTTCTTAGATATTCGCGCTGAGTTCAATGGTACAGATAACGTCATGTATCGTTCATTGGCTTTCTTGTATATGAACCGATTTGGCTTCAATGGCCTATGTCGTTACAACAAGAAGGGCGGTTTTAACGTTCCATTTGGTTCTTATAAAAAACCTTACTTCCCAGAAGCTGAGCTGGAATTTTTTGCCGAGAAAGCGAAAAAAGCCACCTTCGTCTGTGAGGGATACCATGAAACCTTTAGCCGCGCGCGCAAAGGCTGTGTGGTTTACTGCGATCCTCCATACGCACCACTGTCGAACACGGCAAACTTTACCTCTTACGCAGGTAATGGCTTTAGCTTAGATGACCAAGCTGCACTGGCGGATGTTGCTGAAAAAGCAGCGATGGAACGAGGCATCCCTGTCTTGATCTCAAACCATGACACCACCTTAACGCGCCGTTTATACCATGGTGCAGAACTGAACGTGGTCAAGGTTAAGCGCACCATTAGCCGTAATGGCGCAGGGCGCAATAAAGTCGATGAGTTACTGGCACTTTTTCATAAAGAGAAAAACCAGCAACACGCTTCAGAAGAATTGTAGCGGCCAACATAACCCTCGAACTCATTAAATTGAGTGACCAACGGGTACTTTCATAAACTAATCTTTCGAACTGCTAGGATCTGCTTAGTTGCTTAGGTAGAATTGCACACCAAATAGTCTTGGAATTGAGTCTTGTATTTGTATATGAGATGTCACAAGGCGGTGATATTCGCAATTTACTCACTCTTAAGAGGTTTGGTATGAAAGATTTTCTAATCGCTCCATCGATTTTGTCTGCAGATTTTGCTCGTCTTGGTGAAGACGTAGAAAAAGTACTCGCAGCTGGTGCTGATGTTGTGCACTTCGATGTGATGGACAACCACTACGTACCTAACCTGACTTTTGGCGCGCCTATCTGTAAAGCGCTGCGCGACTACGGTATTACGGCTCCTATCGATGTTCACCTTATGGTTAAGCCAGTAGACAGCATCGTGCCTGAGTTTGCTAAAGCCGGCGCATCAATGATTACCTTCCACGTTGAAGCTTCAGAGCACATCGATCGCACTCTACAGCTAATCAAAGAGCACGGCTGTAAAGCGGGTGTGGTTCTTAACCCTGCAACGCCGCTTTCTTGCTTAGATTACATCCTAGACAAAGTAGACATGATTCTACTGATGTCTGTGAACCCAGGCTTCGGCGGTCAATCTTTCATTCCGCACACGCTAGATAAACTACGTGCTGTTCGTAAGCTGATTGATGAGTCAGGCCGTGACATTCGCCTTGAGATTGATGGCGGCGTGAAGGTTGATAACATCCGTGAAATCGCAGAAGCGGGCGCAGATATGTTCGTTGCGGGTTCAGCTATCTTCAATCAACCAGATTACAAAGAAGTGATTGATGAGATGCGTGCAGAGCTTGCAAAAGTAAACGCATAATCGTAAAACTACAGATAGATTGAATATTAAGGGGCTAATTTGCCCCTTTTTTACGTCTTATAGCTCAACTCATAAGACGAACATAATAAATAGGAAAGTAAGATGTCATTAAGCTCAATAAAACTGATCGCCTTTGATTTGGATGGAACCTTGTTAGACAGCGTGCCTGATTTGGCCGTTGCTGCTGACCAAGCTTGTCAGGAGTTGGGCTTCCCTTCAGTGAGCGAAGAACAAGTTCGCGACTACGTAGGTAATGGTGCTGATGTTCTTATCGGACGTTCACTCAGCCGTAACTTGACGGTTGACCCAAGCCTAGAGCCAGAGCTACTGAAAAAAGCACGCATCCTGTTTGATGATTTCTATGAGCAGGGCGGTCACAAGCTAAGTCACCTTTACCCATCGGTTAAAGAGACGCTGGCTGAGCTGGATAAAGCCGGCTTCACTATGGCGCTGGTTACCAACAAGCCATCGAAGTTTGTACCAGACGTACTGGCGCAACACGGTATTGATAAGTACTTTGTTGATGTGTTGGGTGGCGACTCTTTCCCAGAGAAAAAACCGAACCCAGTCGCTCTGAACTGGTTGCTAGAAAAGCACAATGTAAAAGCGGAAGAGATGTTGATGGTTGGCGATTCAAGCAACGACATTAAAGCGGCTAAGAATGCAGGTTGTCACTCGTTTGGTCTGACTTACGGTTATAACCACGGCGAGCCGATTTCAGCATCAAACCCTGACTATGTCGCGGATAACGTCGCGCAATTACTAGATGTCGTTCTAGTTTCAGCATAAAGCGGACAAAAGTTAGCTAACCTACTAGCAAAATACTTATCAATGAGTACACTGGATGAGCCGTACAGAAGAGCTGTGCGGCTTTTCTATATTTAAGTTAAGAAGCTAAGCGTTCAATAAACTTAGCGAATAAGCAAAGGAATTAAAACCATGAGCAAGCCCATCGTATTGAGTGGTGTTCAACCATCTGGTGAACTAAGTATCGGTAACTACTTGGGTGCTCTACGTCAATGGCAACAGATGCAAGATGATTACGATTGCCAATACTGTGTTGTAGACCTTCACGCAATTACGGTTCGCCAAGACCCGAAAGCACTGCATGAAGCGACTCTAGACGCACTAGCAATCTGTCTTGCTGTCGGTGTTGATCCAAAGAAGAGCACGCTATTTGTTCAGTCACACGTACCAGAGCATGCTCAACTTGGTTGGCTTCTTAACTGTTACACGCAAATGGGTGAACTGAGCCGTATGACTCAGTTTAAAGATAAGTCTGCACGCCACTCAAATGACGTAAACGTAGGCCTATACGACTACCCAGTGTTGATGGCTGCAGACATCCTGCTTTACGGTGCTCATCAAGTGCCTGTAGGTAGCGACCAGAAACAACACTTAGAGTTAGCGCGTGATATCGCAACTCGCTTCAACAACATCTACGGTCCTGAAACGCCAATCTTCCAAGTACCAGAACCTTACATTCCAACAGTGAATGCACGTGTAATGAGCCTGCAAGATGCGACGAAGAAGATGTCTAAGTCAGACGACAACCGTAAGAACGTGATTACTTTGCTAGAAGAACCTAAGTCGATCATCAAGAAGATCAACAAAGCGCAAACCGATGCAGAAACACCACCACGCATTGCTCACGATTGGGAAAACAAAGCGGGTATCTCTAACCTAATGGGTCTGTACTCTGCAGCGACAGGTAAAACGTTCGAAGAGATCGAAGCGCAGTACCAAGGCGTTGAAATGTACGGTCCGTTCAAGAAAGACGTAGGCGCAGCATTGGTTGAGATGCTTGAGCCGATTCAAGCTGAATATCACCGTATCCGTGCTGACCGTGCCTACATGGACGCAGTAATGAAAGCCGGTGCTGAAAAAGCCTCTGAACGTGCTGCAGTGACACTGAAAAAAGCATACGAAGCAGTAGGTTTTGTTACTCGCCCATAGGGTGAACTAACACAACTCGCTTGAGAATTTGAGCCCAAAGTAGCTGTTGTTTACTTTGGGCTTTTTCATGCCCATTCCATTTGCCTTCCTCGAAACCCCCTTGTTTGAATTGATAATTTACCCAGTATTTAGCTAGCATATCCATCGCTGTAATGCTGTGCAGATGATCTTATTTGGTACCCTCAAGCTTTATAAAATTACACTCGTTTCTATATATGTTGGAAATATATAACGTGCCAAACAATTGATGATTCCAAAGTGATAAGTTCCTCATTTTCTTGCCTACTGACTTATTCCTTTCATAAATAAACCTGATAGTTACCACAAAATACATGACTGCCCATAGATGGCAGTGACTATAACTCGATGAACTCAGGTGAAACGGATGGCTCTTTTACACAAACCTTCATTGCTAGCAGTGGCAATTGGTAGCTTGTTAACTACAAGCGCACACGCTGATTTGTTTATTTCACAATATGTGGAAGGCGGCAGCTATAACAAAGCGGTTGAGATTGCCAATAGTGGCGATAGCAGCATTAGTTTAGATGGTTACTCATTGGCGAAATCTGCCAATGGCAACGGATCATGGGGTGCCACTTTACCTTTAGATGGACACGTTTTAGCACCCGGTGAAGTACTCGTGGTCGGACATTCTAGTGCGAGTGATGAGATTAAAGCTCAAGCTGACATCATTAATGCCTCTATCGCCAATCATAATGGTGACGACCCGCTGGCTATCTTGAATTCAGACGGCTCGGTACATGATGTTGTTGGTTTGATGGGCGATGTGGACTGGGGCAAAGATGTTACTTTGGTTCGTGCGACACAAACACCTTCTGCGACGTTTGATGCTTCACAATGGGTATCGCTACCAAAAGACAGCATTGAAGGCCTAGGTTCACTAGACAGCGTTGAACTGCCAGAAGCGTTCACTTGTACACAAGATGGCTCTGACCCAGTATTCACCACCATTCAAGAAATCCAAGGTGAGGGCGCTACATCGCCATTCATCGATGGCTACCCATACATCACCGACGATGAATATTTCGTAAAAGGTGTGGTAAGTGCGGTAACAACAGGCCTAACTAAAGGCTTCTACCTGCAAGCACTTGAGGATGATTTCAACTCAAGCACTTCTGAGGGTCTATTTATTCATACCAACCAGTCGAGCTCAGAGCTAGTAGCCGGTGATGTAGTGTGTGTGAAAGGCAAGGTTCAAGAATACTACAGCCACACTCAGCTGAAAGTAGAAAACAACCAATGGCTAAAACAGGGCGAGCAGCAGGCACCTGAAGCTACGGCGATTGAAGTGCTAGACAGTGACGAGAACTTCGCTGCAACGCTTGAACGCTACGAAGGCATGTTGGTGAAAACAACCGAAGCGCTTGATATGCGTGTGACGCGTACCTTTGGTTATGACTACGCAGGTCGTCGTAACAACATGGTACTGGCGCATGAGCGTATTAACATGCAGCCGAACCAGCTTTTCGTCGCGGGATCTGACGAAGCGAAGCAGCAAACTGAAGACAACGCAGACCGCCGTCTTTTCGTTGAAACCGATCAAAAAGCGGCTGATGGACAAGTCCCTTTCTACCCAGATTTTGGCCGCACTGATATCGACCAAGATGGTTCAACAGAAGATTACATCCGCATTGATGACACCATTGTTGGCCTAGAAGGCGTGCTGACTTACAGCTACGGTGAGTACCGTTTAATTGCGACTAACCAGATCTCGGCTGAAAACTATGTGCGTAACGATCCGCGTACCGACAAACCAGACATGGATGAAGGCGACCTACGTATTGCGACCTTCAACGTATTGAACTACTTCAACTCTCCATTTGGTGGCGACGCGAATCAGCACGGCAATAACCGTGGCGCGAACACCATCACTGAGTTTGAGATGCAGCAAGAGAAGATTGTGAACGCGATTCTTCGCTTAGATGCAGACATCATTGGCTTGATGGAAATTGAGAACAATGGCTTTGGTGAAGGCTCTGCCATTCAGCAACTTGTAAACCAACTGAATGATCGCATTGAGCGTAAGAAAGACCGTTATACCTTTGTGGCTGTCGACTCGAACGAAGACGGCGTAACCGACGAGATGGACTCTATTGGTACTGACGTTATCACAACGGGTGTTATCTACCGTAAGAAGGTGGTTAAGCTTAAAGACAGCCGTGTTATCGCGATGCCAAGCCAACAAGCACCAGAGGTGTTAGACGATTCAGGCAAGGTGATTGAAGACGGTAAGAACTACCAACGTGACTCATTGGCGCCAACCTTTAAAGTTAAAGGCACCAAAGAGAAACTCACCGTAGCGATCAACCACTTTAAATCGAAAGGCTCTAAGTGTTGGGAAGATGCTGCTCCGATTGAGCAGGGCGGCCAAGGCGGCGTTGATGCCGATAAGCAAGGTTCATGTGAGAACTTCCGTGTTGCTGCGGCGGTTGCATTAGGTGAAGCGCTCGATGGCATCAAAGGTCACAAAGTGATCCTGGGTGATATGAACTCGTACGGCATGGAAGATCCAATGCTGGTGCTAACCGATTACTCGGAAGAGAAATACGGCAAGCAGATCAAAGCAGCTCGTAATACCTACATTGATGGTGTTGAGCAGTTTGGTGATAGCGGTGCGGTGATTACGAAGAACTACGGTTATATCAATGCTGTGGCTCAAAAGCACCCAGACAGCTGGAGCTACTCATACAATGATGAAGTTGGCGCTCTAGACCACCTGCTGATCAGCGAAAGCCTGAAAGATAGGGTTGTCGATGCTACCGATTGGCACATCAATGGTGGTGAGTCGACGTTGTTTGACTACAACGAAGAGTACAAAGGTGACCTACCTAAGTACCAAGATCACTTCCGTTCATCGGATCATGATCCTGCCGTTCTTGAGCTAAGAGTAGGCGGTTCATTTGGCTTCGGTGCTCTTATGTCACTATTTGGCTTAGCAATGTGGCGTCGTCGTAAGTAGCTCAATCACAAATAGATTGGCTTGCCATACAAGTAAGCCAATTCAGATAACTTAACGCTATCTGTAAACAATTAAGGTCAACTTAGGTTGGCCTTAATTATTGGCGAAATGCAGTTTCCACTTGCCTTTCGCTATGGGTATTGCACAATACCGCCCCTATATCTCCCAATCCTTTAGTATTTAGCAAACGATTTCGACCCATGTTACTTATCATCGATAACTACGACTCTTTTACCTATAACTTGTATCAGTATTTCTGTGAGTTAGGGGTAACTGTAAAAGTTGTTCGCAACGATGAGATTGATATTGCGGGCATCGAAGCGCTAAATCCTAGCCATCTTGTTATCTCGCCGGGCCCATGTACGCCCGATGATGCGGGAATTTCGCTGCAGGTGATTGAACACTTCGTTGGTAAGCTGCCGATCTTAGGTGTGTGTCTTGGTCATCAAGCCATTGCTCAAGTCTTTGGTGGTGAAGTGGTGAGAGCCAGACAAGTGATGCACGGTAAAACCTCGCCTATTCGTCATAACGGGAAGAGTGTTTTTCAAGGTCTCAATAACCCTCTGACTGTGACTCGTTACCACTCTTTAGTGGTGAAAAACGGCACATTACCAGACTGTTTTGAGCTGACGTCTTGGACGGAATTTGAAGATGGTAGCATGGATGAGATCATGGGTTATCAACACAAAACCTTGCCGATTGATGCCGTCCAATTTCACCCTGAATCGATTAAAACAGAGCAAGGACACCAGCTTCTCGCTAACTTCCTAGCACGCTGAGTGTTTAAATTTGACTCTTTCTCCGTCTAAATAAGCCAGTTTAACGTATTCCATTACCCGTTAAGCGTTTAAATTCGGGCGCTACGCGTCTTCATCCCTCTGACGCCGATCACTTTTTATAACATTTCTCCCTCGTCAGGCTAAGTTTTTAGCCTATGCAAAATTATTCGCGTTATTTCGTCTCGAACCCAATATACCGCAATGCCAGTAAGGCTTTGCTGTTGCTGGTTATACGTTTAGGTAAAAAAAGCTTCATAAAACAGATTAATTGATGCATAAATAGTCATAGGTAGTGACGTTTAGCTGGTTGTAAGGGATGGCTAAAGAATAATCTACTATTGAAAAGGTTAATTAAATGTAAATATAATGCTGCAGCGGGATTATGGCGAGACAAAATATCTTTGTCTCACTTATGAACCATTACGCTTATTTGCGAAGCTTGCGGTATCGAGAAGGAATGTACGATGACAGTGGAAAATAAAGTAGAACGTAGTCTGTTTAATGAGGTGATGGTGCCTTGTTATAACCCAATGGAAATGATCCCAGTAAAAGGGGAAGGCGCACGCGTTTGGGACCAACAAGGCCGAGAGTATATCGACTTTGCTGGTGGTATCGCTGTGAGCTGTTTGGGTCACTGTCACCCAGCAATGGTTAATGCTGTTACCGAGCAAGCAAACAAGATTTGGCACCTAAGTAATGTAATGACTAACGAACCTGCACTGCGTCTAGCGAAGAAGCTAACTGACGTATGTTTTGCAGAAAAAATATTCTTTGCGAACTCTGGTGCAGAAGCGAACGAAGCAGCACTTAAGCTAGCTCGTCGTTGGGCTGCGGATGTTCACGGTCCTGAGAAATCTGAAATCATTGCATTCAAACAAGGTTTCCACGGTCGTACTTTCTTTACTGTAACCGTTGGTGGTCAAGAAGCTTACTCAGATGGCTTCGGTCCAAAACCTGGCGATGTAACTCACCTACCTTACAACGATATTGCCGCTCTAGAAGCGCATATCTCTGATCGCACTTGTGCCATCATGATGGAACCTCTGCAAGGCGAGGGCGGTATCATCTCTCCAACGGCTGAGTTCGTGAATACGGTTCGTGAACTGTGTGACAAGCACAATGCATTGTTGATTTTTGATGAAGTACAAACAGGTAATGGTCGTACTGGTAACTTCTATGCTTACCAAGGTCTGGGCGTGACGCCAGACATTCTAAGCACAGCGAAGTCTCTAGGTGGCGGTTTCCCTATCGGCGCAATGCTGACGACGTCTGAACTGGCTACACACCTTAAGGTTGGTACGCACGGTTCTACATACGGTGGTAACCCACTGGCGTGTGCGGTAGCTGAAGCAGTGGTTGACGTAGTTAGCCAACCTGAGACTCTAGAAGGCGTAAAAGAGCGTGAAGCGCTATTCCGTGACGGCTTAGCTAAGATTAATGACAAATATCAAATATTCAGTGAAGTTCGTGGTAAAGGCCTATTGTTAGGCGCTGCACTAAATGACGAGTGGCAAGGACGTGCACGTGACGTATTAGTAGCGGCAGGCGAACAAGGCTTGATGGTACTGGTTGCGGGTGCAAACGTGGTTCGTTTTACGCCATCACTGGTTATTACTACACAAGAAATTGAAGAAGGCTTATCAAAACTAGACAAAGCAATCGCTACGCTAGTTTAGCCTAAGCGGCGTCATAGGAATGATCGCCATTAGAGCGATCCCATGACGTTTTGCTAAAGGCCCAAGCTTCTGGTTTTGGGCCTATTTTGCATCTGGAGGGAATATTGATGCTAGTTGTTCGCCCAATTAAACTATCTGATTACGACGCGTTGCATACCTGCGCTGTTGAGTCAGGACATGGATTCACATCTCTTCCGGTTAACGAAGAACTGTTAACCAATCGTATTACTCACTCTGAATACAGCTTCGCGAAACAAGGCGTGACCGAGCCCGGTGATGAAGGCTACCTGATGGTTGGCTACGATACCGAAACCGGAGAAGTGGCGGGTACGACCGGCATAGAAGCCTCGATTGGCTGGGATGTACCGTTTTATTCTTACCACATCAGCAAAGTAGTCCACTCATCACAAAAGCTAGGCGTGAACAACGTCGTTAAGCTACTGACTTTCGGTAATAACTACACCGGGTGCAGTGAGATCTGTACGCTATTTTTGCGTCCAGATTTCCGTGGCGGCTTGAACGGTCGTTTGATGTCGAAGTGTCGGTTTTTGATCATGGCGGAACACCCAGAGCGTTTCTCAAAAACGATCTTTGCTGAGATGCGTGGTGTATCAGATGCGGAAGGCAATTCTCCTTTCTGGCAATGGCTGCAAGAACATTTCTTCTCGATTGACTTCACGCTTGCCGATTACCTAACCGGTATTGGTAAGAAAGGCTTCATTGCTGACCTAATGCCTAAGCTACCTATCTACGTGAACCTACTGAGCAAAGAAGCTCAAGCGGTGATCGGAGAGGTACATGACAATACGCGCCCTGCACTTAAGTTGCTGGAACGTGAAGGTTTCACCAACCGTGGTTATGTCGACATCTTTGATGCAGGCCCAACGGTTGAGTGTGATCTAAGAAACATCGAATCTGTGCGTCACTCAATTCGAGCACAGGTTCAAATTGCAGAGCACTCTAGCTCTAAAGACTTCCTAATTGGTAATACCTCGTTTGAGAACTTCCGCGCAGTAGCCGCGAAAGGTGCGTATGACCAAGCAAGCGACACAGTGATTTTATCATCTGAAGTAGCAAGCGCTCTTGAAGTAAAAGAAGGCGAATTCGTTCGCATGTTGGCTCAATAAGAGCGGCGATTATCTGTCGAAGATTTTAAGGATAGAAGTATGACTCAGTGGATAGCAGGACAGTGGGTGGCAGGTCAAGGTGACGCCATGACATCAGTAAGCCCATACAACAATGAAGTAGTGTGGCAGGGTGATAGCGCGACACTAGCACAGGTTGAATCTGCAGTAGCAGCAGCTCGTGAAGCCTTCTTGGTTTGGAAAAAACTGAGCTTTGCAGAGCGTGAAGCGATCGTGTTGAACTTTGCTGAGAAAGTTAAAGAGAACAGCGAAGAAATCGCGCAAATCATCGCGAAAGAGACGGGTAAACCGATTTGGGAAACTCGCACTGAAGCGGGCGCAATGGCGGGCAAGATTGCTATTTCAATTCGTGCTTACCATGAGCGTACCGGTGAAGCTTCTCGTGAAGCGGCAGGCAACCAGATTGTACTGCGTCACCGTCCATTAGGCGTGATGGCAGTATTTGGTCCTTATAACTTCCCTGGTCACCTACCTAACGGTCATATTGTTCCTGCACTGCTATCGGGTAATACCGTGGTATTTAAGCCTTCAGAGCAGACACCTTGGACGGGTGAGTTTGCGATGAAATTATGGCAAGAAGCGGGTCTTCCTGCTGGCGTAATCAACCTAGTACAAGGCGCTAAAGAGACAGGTATCGCACTGGCCGATGCTAAAGGTCTTGATGGCGTGCTGTTCACAGGTAGCGCTAATACTGGGCATATCCTTCACCGTCAATTCGCGGGCCAACCGGGCAAGATGCTGGCACTAGAGATGGGTGGCAATAACCCTATGGTGATCAGTGACCAATATGGTGACGCAGACGCAACGGTATACACCATTATCCAATCGGCGTTCATCAGTGCGGGTCAACGTTGTACATGTGCTCGTCGTTTGTACGTGCCTGTTGGCGAGAAGGGTGATCTGCTACTCGATAAGCTGGTCGCAGCGACGCAAAAGATTCGTGTTGATCAGCCATTCGCTGAACCAGCACCCTTCATGGGTCCTCAGATCTCTGAAGCTGCGGCTAAGTTCATTCTGGACGCGCAAGCGAATCTGCAATCGTTAGGTGGAGTCAGCCTAGTAGAAGCAAAAGCGGGTCAAGCGGCGTTTGTTTCTCCGGGTATTATCGACGCAACCAATATTGCTGAACTGCCAGATGAAGAGTACTTCGGTCCATTGCTGCAAGTGGTTCGTTACCAATCGCTAGAGCAAGCGGTCGAGTTAGCTAACGACACTCGTTTTGGTTTGTCTGCGGGTCTTGTATCAACAGATGATTCTGAATGGGAATACTTCGTTGACCATATCCGTGCGGGTATTGTTAACCGTAACCGTCAGCTAACAGGCGCAAGTGGTGATGCACCATTTGGTGGTCCGGGTGCTTCGGGCAACCTACGGCCAAGTGCTTACTACGCAGCGGACTACTGTGCTTACCCTATGGCTTCAATGGAAGGTGGCGAAACTCAACTTCCAGCAACGTTTAGCCCAGGTATTGAGCTTTAATTTAGGCTAATGAGTCTTAGGCTCATGCGTTAAGCTTGAAAGAGGGAGGTGGTGTTATCACTTCCCTTTTCCACCACGTCCGACACCTAGATTGGGCGGTAGATAATAATAGAAAAAGTATGTCACAGGCTGATGGCTGCTGACTCTGTGTCTCAGCCTCTCCCTTTCTAATCCAAACTACTAGCTTGCTAGAACCTCTGACAAGGAGTCACCATGACGCTCGATCTACTCTTTAAATCACTTTGGGACGATTACATTCATAGGCTTTGTCCATCGGCTGAGAAAGTGCATCACTTGCTGAAAGAAGACGAAGCCCTGATTAATGATCACATTGCACTGCGTACTTTCAATGTTGCTCCGCTAGGTATTGAAACATTGGCTAAGCCTTTCCTTGAGCTAGGTTATAAAGCGTGTGGCGATTACTTGTTTGAGAGTAAGAAGCTAGTCGCGAAGCATTACGAGCACCCAGATCCAAATCAACCTAAAGTGTTCATTAGTGAGTTGAAGGTCGAAGAGTGTTCAAGTGACTTACAACAGATCGTTGCTAAATTGGTTGAGCAAGTCGACGTAAGCAAGCTTCAAGGCCATGAATTCTTGTTTGGTGGTCGTCTATGGGACTTGAGCTTCGCAGATTTCCAAGTGCTTGCAAAAGAGAGTGAATACGCGTCTTGGCTCGCAGCTCATGGTTACGGTGCCAACCACTTTACAGTGAGCGTTAATCAACTCGATGCTTTTGATGAAGTGCAGGCAGTGAATGATTATTTGAGCGAATCAGGCTTCACGATCAATGCATCTGGTGGCCAGGTTAAAGGCTCTCCAGAGGTCTTATTAGAGCAATCATCAACAATGGCAGATAAAGTCCCAGTTTCATTTGTTGAGGGCAATGAGATGATTCCTGGAGGCTTCTATGAGTTCGCTAAGCGTTATGCGATGGCTAATGGTGAGCTTTATACCGGTTTTGTGGCAGCATCGGCTGACAAGATCTTCGAAAGCACTAACGGTTAAAGAAAGATACGAGTACGGACTTTACCCTAAAGATGCAGATAGGCTTCGCTTCGAGAGTGTTTGCGCTTCGAAGCTGTAGGTGTTTCATTCGTATTTTCTTTGTAGATCTTTAGAAAACAAAAAAGCCACCAAATTTGCATTTGGTGGCTTTCAAATTTTATGCTCAGTTAATCGAGATTAACGAGTGCCATATACCACGATAGTTTTACCGTGTGCAGAAATTAGGTTCTGCTCTTCTAGCATCTTCAAGATACGACCAACTGTCTCACGAGAACAACCAACGATCTGGCCAATCTCTTGGCGAGTGATCTTGATTTGCATGCCGTCAGGGTGAGTCATTGCATCTGGTTGTTTTGCTAGGTTTAGTAGCGTTTGTGCGATACGACCAGTTACGTCAAGGAACGCTAAGTCACCAACTTTTTGGCTAGTTACTTGTAGACGGTTTGCCATTTGCGCTGATAGACGCATTAGGATGTCTGGGTTCACTTGGATAAGTTGACGGAATTTCTTGAAAGAAATTTCAGCTACTTCACAAGGAGATTTTGCACGAACCCAAGCTGTACGCTCTTGGTCTTCTTCGAATAAGCCTAGCTCACCGATGAAGTCGCCTTGGTTTAGGTAAGAAAGAATCATTTCCTTACCTTCTTCGTCTTTGATAAGAACTGCCACAGAACCTTTAACAATGTAGTACAAGGTTTCTGCCTTTTCACCAGCATGAATCAAAGTACTTTTTGATGGGTACTTATGAATATGACAGTGTGAAAGGAACCACTCTAATGTTGGATCGGTTTGAGGTTTACCTAGAACCATAATATCTCACTTCCTCTGCAGGGTATGCTTGCCGCTTTCCGTATTTTAGCTAAGCCTGGATTGACTTGTAGGATAAGAGCACTCGTTGAGCGCTGCAAGCTATCTTGTGTTTCGTTTAAGAATAGTATCCTTTTTCAGGTACTATTTCTTGATTTTAATCGTGACCAAGCTACGATTTTTTACGCAAAATTGTGCACATGATCACGGTATGAAAAGTAATCAACCAGAATGGTGCTCTGTTAACCAATTTTTCCGGTTTCGATGAGTTGTTGTAGGATCGGCCTTACAATGAGCTCCATAGCAAAACTCATCTTCCCTCCTGGTACCACAAGCGTGTTGTGGCGAGACATAAATGAGCCATCAATCATAGCTAAAAGGTAAGGGAAATCGACGTTTTTGATGCCGCGCAAACGTATAACAACGAAGCTTTCGTCTAAACTTGGGATCCCTTTAGCGTTGAGAGGGTTTGATGTGTCTACCGTTGGAACACGCTGAAAGTTGATGTGAGTACGCGAAAACTGAGGAGTAATGTAGTTAAGGTAATCATCCATCGAGCGAACAATCGAGTCCATTACTGCTTCACGTGAGTGACCACGATCGCGTGTGTCGCGAACGAATTTCTGGATCCATTCTAAGTTGACGATAGGTACCATGCCGATCAGCAAGTCGACGTGTTGAGAAACGTTAATGTCGCCATCAACCACACCGCCGTGCAGGCCTTCGTAAAACATCACATCGGAGTTTTCAGGGATCTCTTGCCATGGCGTGAAGGTGCCCGGCATTTGATTGTAAGGCACGGCTTCATCGAAGGTGTGTAGGTAGCTTCTTACTTTACCTGTACCTTCGTTACCGTATTTACGGAAGAACTCTTCTAGCGCACCAAAGTCGTTGGCTTGAGGACCAAAGTAGCTGATGTGCTTACCTTGCTCGCGCGCTTTACGGATCTCGACATCCATCTCTGGGCGAGTGAAGCGATGGAAACTATCCCCTTCAACCCAAGCGGCCTTCACGTCCATCATATTGAACATTTTACGGAAGGCTTCTGAGGTGGTGGTGGTGCCGGCTCCAGATGAACCCGTCACCGCAATAATTGGATGTTTAGCGGACATGACAACCCTTGTCTTTTGAGTAACTTACTTGTTAGCAATCGTTTACCACTATAACACGGCTCCTTTATGAGCGCAGCTTAGAAGCGTTTTGTGACTTGAATATCAACGGTTTCATGGAGCTCAGAAAACACAATGCTGACTTCTCCTGAAGCTAATTGATGTTTCACTTGATCAATCTTGTTTTGCAGTGAAACCTCTACGTCGCCGTAGTCTGTGCCTTCACGCAGCACGAACTCTTTGATGAGGTTTTCCAGTGTCTCTGGCGCAATGTCTTGCCATGGGATGATCATAAATACTTCTCTCTTTTATGTTCATAAATAGGTTTATTGATGTAGAAATGCGTGTGCTTAGTATTGTTTTACTTCTATTTACTAAGGCTCGGTCATTATGCCGAATCTTGGATACTTTCATAGTAGGCAGGCAAGGCTTCTTCTAACCAAAACCTTGGCTTGAGTGTACTGCCAGTAATAAACCCAACATGGCCGCCTTTTTGAAACAGTCGATAATCGATGTTATCGGGCAGAACAAATTTTGGGATCACATCATCGGTCATGAAAGGGTCGTCTTTGGCATGAATGATCTGAGTCGGTAGTTTGATCTTATTGAGCTTAGGCAGAGCAGAACATTGCGCATAATAATCTTGGGCATTTTTGAAGCCGTGCAGAGGCGCAGTGATTCGTTCATCAAACTCATACAGTTTGGTGATGTTCTTGATGGCTTCAGCGGTGATGCCAAGTTTTTCCTGCAGCAGGTTAACCTTTTTTAGCGCATTCGATTTTAGAGAGTTGAGCAGGTACTTCTTATAGAGCTTGGAGAAACCACGCTCAATACGACTAGAGCAACACGCTAAGTCAAAAGGAGCAGATACGATGGTCGCCGCCGACAGCAATGGGTCGTCTGCGTACTCAGCCAAATAGTTCGCCAGCATGTTTCCACCTAAAGATATGCCAACCGCAACCTTAGGGTTATTCGGAAACTGGGCGTGCAGGTGTCTTAGAAAAAAGCGCGCATCTTCGACTTCACCTGAATGGTAAGCGCGAGCCAGGCGATTGGGTTTTCCGCTGCAGCCTCTGAAGTGCATCATCACGGACAACCAACCATCTTTAGCAAACGCATTCATTAATCCATTGGCATAAGGGCTCTCAAAGCTACCTTCTAAACCGTGGAATAGAACGAATATCGGCTTGCTACTGCGATCATTCTTATTTGAGGTGTCACCGTCTGGTGATTCGCTCCAAGCAAGATCAAGAAAGTCACCATCGGGTGTTTCTAAGGTTTGCCAGTGAGGATGAAACAGCGCCTGCTTTCGAATAAACCGTGGCACTAAGGTTTGTAAGTGCGGATTAGAGAGACCAGCAGCTGCGGTAAATATTGTCATAAAAACGATCCATGCTTCTTTTACGGGTTTTGATAACGTGTTGAGTTTGTAACGAAACGCCCACGTTTTTATTTGAGCTTGGTTGATTCTCGGCATAAGCGCAAGGCTTCACTTATACGAGATACAAAAACAGGCTATGGGTAACCGTTTGAATAATATCAAGGTTAAGCTTGGATCTTGATTGAATAAAAGGGAAAGAGAATGAGCTAGGGCTGTGGTGCTGGTTCAGAAAAAGCGTCGTAGAGGTTTTCAGCCCCTAATAAACGACAGTACTGAAAAGTGAGCGGTGATTGCTGGTTAGCGTACAGCTGTAGGGAGTTTATACAGTCGACCAGATCGGACTGTTGTTGCTTTTCAAGCTGTAACTCAAACTTTAGCGCTTCACGGTATAGAGAGTCGACAACGTGTGCTTTGAGATGTTTACGTAGCTCTCGATAGCTATGAAGCAGGGTTTCAGAGCGGCTCAAGCACTGTTGAACCTTGTGCCACTCCTCTTCAGCAAAAGACAATTGCTGCTCATCAAGCCATTTGAGAAGCAGCAGTAGATTGACGTTGCCGTGGAACTGGTTTTGCAAAGCTAGGCACGCATCCTTTACACCGCGCACACTGTAATACTGAAGGCTAAATTGCCATAGTCGTTCCAGTGTTAGTGATATTGGGGCGTGCTCTGGACTCATAAGCTATCCATATCCTGTTCCATCTGCTCAAGCTCTTCTTGAGTGGACATCCAATCCATTTCAACTTCTTCTAGCTGTGACTTACTGCTCGCTTGGAGAGCGAGTACTTTATTCAGTTTAGCCTTATTTTCAGCTTCATACAGTGAAGTGTCGGATAATTCTTGTTCGGCTTCTTCAAGAGCCTGCGTTAATTTATCCATCTGCTTTTCAAATTGAGTGAGCTTTTTACGAAGTGGTGCCGTCAGTTTACGGAACTCGGCTTCTTTTCGTTTCTGCTCTTTTTTCGCTGCTGCACTGTTGGCGCCGTCTTTTGCTGGTGCCAATGCTTGTGCTTCTTTGCGCTCAACTTTCTGCTGTTCGGTTAGCCACTTGTAGTAATCGCTTAAGTCACCATCAAACGGTGCTACTTGGCGGTCGTGTACAAGGTATAAATCATCGGTAGTCGCACGCAGTAGGTAACGGTCGTGCGATACGATAACCATTGCGCCTTCAAATGTCTGCAGGGCAAAAGTCAGCGCTTGACGCATGTCGAGATCCAAGTGGTTGGTTGGTTCATCGAGTAGCAACAGGTTTGGTTTTTGCCATACCAGTAGCGCTAATACTAAACGCGCTTTTTCACCACCAGAGAAGGGTGCTACTTTATCGAGCGCTTTTTCACCTTGGAAACCGAAGCTACCTAGGTAATCACGCAATTGTTGCTCGGTGTGTTTAGGGGCAATCTGCATCATGTGCTGCAGCGGTGTTTCTTCTGGGTGCAACGTTTCTAACTGGTGCTGTGCAAAGTAACCAATCTTAACGCCTTGCGAATAACTCAGTTCACCGCCTTGCTGTTTAAGTTCGCCAGAAAGCAGTTTAATCAGTGTTGATTTACCAGCACCATTTCGGCCAAGCAAACCAATACGACTGCCCGGTACTAGGTTCAAGCGAATCTTTTCTAGAATCAGATTGTCATCATAGCCCGCTGATACTTCATCCATCATCATGATTGGGTTTGGTAGTGCGTCTGGTTCTCTAAATTCAAAGCTGAATGGGTTATCAAACTGAGCAGGCAGCACTTGTTCCATTTTCTCTAGCGCTTTAATACGGCTTTGCGCTTGGCGAGCCTTTGAAGCTTTGTAACGGAAACGGTCAATGTAGCTCTGCATGTGAGACATCTGTTTCTGCTGCTTTTGGTACATCGCTTGTTGCAGAATCAGTTTTTGCGCTCGTTGGGTTTCGAACGATGAGTAGTTACCCGTGTACTCATTGAGCTGTTGGTTTTCAACGTGCACGATGCGGTTGACGATAGGGTCTAAGAAGTCTCTATCGTGCGAGATAAGCACTAGCGTGCCAGGGTAGCTTTGTAACCAACGCTCGAGCCACATTACTGCGTCTAAATCCAAGTGGTTGGTAGGCTCATCGAGTAGCAGTAGGTCACTGCGACACAGTAGGGCTTGCGCTAGGTTCAAACGCATACGCCAACCACCTGAGAATTGAGTCAGGTTCCATGTCATTTGTTCTTGGCTAAAGCCTAGGCCATCCAGTAACTCGGCAGCACGTGCCTTTATGCTGTAACCACCAATGGTTTCAATCTTGCCGTGGATCTCTGCTACCAATGTGCCATTGTCGGCTTGTTCAGCTTTCTCTAGTTGATCTTCAAGGCCGCGGTATTCACGGTCGCCATCAATCACGTATTCAATTGCTGTTCTTTCTAATGCAGGTGTTTCTTGAGCAACCCAAGCCATTTCCCAATGGGCTGGTTTACTGAATGAACCCGCATCAATAGACAGTTCGTCCTTAATTAAGGCGAATAGCGTAGATTTACCACAGCCGTTTTTACCAACCAAACCGATCTTGTCGCCAGGGTGAAAAGTCGCAGATGCTTGGTCGAGGAGTGGCTTACCGCCGCGTAGCAATTGAATATCAGAGAAAGTAATCATAATTGAAATAGCATAGAAATTAGAGGTGAACAGACGCCTGCATAGTAGGCTGAAACCAGATAAAAGTCGATCACAATGCAATTTGCGTTATGATGCCAATAACATATTAATAACTTTTGCTTAAATTCTTGTGGCCTTGCCACCGTTTAGCCCTCAAAGGAATGTTTCAAAGGAATGAGTAATACTCCCTCGACAGACAAAGTCGTGCCAAAGGTGTTGATCATCTACGCGCACCCAGAGCCGCAAACCTCTATTGCTAACCAGATGATGGTTAAGAAGGTAGAGTCGCTCGGTCATGTCAAAGTTCATGATCTCTACGCCATCTACCCTGACTTCTTTATTGATGTGCCTTATGAGCATGAATTGCTCCTTCAGTACGATGTGATCGTGTTTCAGCATCCTCTGTTCATGTATTCCTGTCCTTCATTGTTAAAAGAGTGGTTTGATCGCGTGTTAGGCAAGGGCTTTGCTTTTGGTGAGCAAAGTGCGCTTAAAGGCAAACACTGGCGCAGTGTGATTACTACCGGTGGTAAAGAAGAGGCGTTTGGTGCCGCAGGTTATAATAAATATCCATTACAAGAGATCTTGCAACCATTCGAGCTCACCGCTGCTTTGTGTCAAATGAACTGGATATCCCCTTTGGTTTTACACTGGGCAAGAAATGTCACCGATATGACGCGTTACCAACACGCCGAAGCGTATCGAAATTGGTTGCGAGACCCGCTACAAGATATAGGAGCAGATGATGGCTCTGACTAATGATTTTCTACAAAGTAGCGTTATATTTTTAGCGGCTGCTGTGGTTGCGGTTCCTATCGCACAGCGCGCCGGTTTGGGTTCAGTACTCGGTTACCTATTAGCAGGTGTGGCAATTGGCCCATGGGGGCTGGGCTTAATCAGTGATGTAGAGGCGATTCTGCACTTCTCCGAATTCGGGGTGGTACTGCTGCTCTTCCTGATTGGTTTAGAGCTTAACCCGAAAAAACTGTGGCAGATGCGAGCCCCCATTCTCGGGTTGGGCGGCGCGCAAGTGCTGATCACCACTCTAATTATTACCGCCATCGCCTGTCTATTTGGATTAACCTGGCAAACCAGTCTCGTGATAGGTATGGGTTTGGCGCTGTCTTCGACTGCGATTGCCTTGCGTGTTATTGAAGAGCGAGAGCTCGGCGGCAAAGAAGCAGGGCAGTCGGGCTTTGCAGTACTGCTTTTCCAAGATATCGCTGTTATTCCAATGCTAGCAATGTTGCCTCTACTTGCGGGTAATACCGGCGGTAGCTGGGCTGACATGCTGTGGATGCTGGGTGGCGTGATTGGCCTACTGGTCGGTGGCCACTTCTTGTTGAGACCACTTTTCCGATACGTAGTGATGAGTGGTGTGCGTGAGTTATTCACCGTCGCGGCGCTGTTACTTGTGATTGGTATTGCTGTGATCATGCAACGGATTGGCTTGTCGATGGCATTAGGTACCTTCCTAGCGGGCGTACTTCTGGCTGAAAGTGAATATCGACACGAGCTTGAGATCGCGATTGATCCATTCAAAGGTTTACTGCTTGGTCTGTTCTTTATCTCTGTGGGTATGGCGGTAAACCTAGGTCTACTGGCAGAAAGCCCATTCGCAATACTTATTGCAGTGTCGTCGCTAGTCGTATTGAAAGGTTTGGTGCTGTATGCGCTGGCTCGTATCTTCGGCACTCAAGCTAAAGCACGCAGCCGAATGGCGATGATCCTTAGCCAAGGTGGTGAGTTCGCTTTCGTTATTTTTACTGCGGCGAGTGCGCAAGGCATCTTAAGTGGCGAACAAGTGTCGTTCTTACTGGTGGTTGTGAGCCTTTCTATGGTGACCACGCCATTGATGCTTAAACTGCAAGACCGATTCTTTGCACGTCAGCTTAATCAAATCAGTGAAAGTGCGATGTCTTCGGATGTGGTTGATCGCAGCCCTCGAGTGATTATTGCGGGCTTTGGTCGTTTTGGTCAGATCATTGGTCGTCTGATGTATGCCAACAAGATTCGTATCACTGTCCTTGAAAGTGATGCCAGCCAAATACACATCCTTAGAAAGTTCGGCTACAAGGTGTTTTACGGAGACTCGACTCACCTAGAGCTATTACGCGCAGCCGGTGCTGATAAAGCAGAGGCGATTGTGTTGTGTACTGACTCCCCTGATGAAATCATGAAAACCGTCGATTTATGTAAGCAGCACTTCCCACGCTTAAAGATCTTGGCGCGTGCACGAAGCCGTGTTGAAGCGTATCAACTACTTAACCACGGTGTGAGTAACTATTCGCGTGAAACCTTCCTTGGAGCATTGGATTTAGGTCGTCAAACATTGACTGAACTTGGCATGCATCCATATAAAGCGAAGCGAGCAGAAGCACACTTTAGAAAGTTGGATAATGGTATGCTGAAAGAGTTGCTGCCTCAGCATAACGAAGATGCCGAGTTAGCCCAAAGAGCGAAAGAGGCTCGTAAAGAACTTGAAGAGATCTTTGGACACGAGATGGAAAACGATCACCAATCTCGAAACTATTGGCAGTAGCTTGAAGTGATAACTCATGCTTGAGCTTAGAAATAGAGCTTGGGCATAGAAATAACAGACTATAGAACTAACCTAATAATAAACGCGGTCTCTGCTTAACTTATCAATAAAGTGAGTGGGAAGAACCGCGAATCCAGAGTAGTAAAGGATATGAACGTGAAACAGAAAAAACGCTTTATCGCAGGGGCAAGCTGCCCAAGTTGCAGTACTCAAGACGCACTCCGTTGGTGGATTGAAAATAATATCGAGCTGGTGGAATGTGTCGATTGTGACTTCACAGAACAGCGTAAACCGAAAACTGTAGAGAAATCTGAACACGCGAATCAAGAAATGATCGGTATTTTTAAGCCAGAATGATTGAGTTTCGTTAATTGATCCCCATAATATCCCGGTACAGAATTTTTCCTAAGCTCAACTGTTCGAGCTTAGTCCAAACCTCCTTGGAGCTCTCATGAAAATTGAAAAGAACGTAGTAGTTAGTGTTGCATATCAAGTGAAACTTGAAGATGGCGTAGTAGTTGACCAATCAACTGCAGAAGCTCCACTAGATTACCTTCACGGTCACAACAACCTAATTACAGGTCTTGAAAAAGAGCTTGAAGGCAAAGTAGCTGGCGACAAGTTCTCAGCAACGGTTACTCCAGAAGACGCTTACGGCGAGCACAACGATGACTTAGTTCAACGTGTTCCTGCAGACGTATTCCAAGGTGTTGAGCAAATCGAAGTTGGCATGCGTTTCCTAGCTGATACTGACCAAGGTCCAATCCCAGTTGAAGTTACTGAAGTAGATGGCGACGAAGTTGTTGTTGATGGTAACCACATGCTAGCTGGCCAAACTCTAACGTTTGACGTTGAAGTTGTAGCGGTTCGTGAAGCGACTGAAGAAGAAGTTCAACACGGTCACGTACACCAAGAAGGCGGCTGTGGCGGTCACGACCACGATCATGACCACGAAGGCGGTTGCTGTGGTGGCGAAGGCCATGACCACGGTGAAGAGAAAAAAGACGGCTGCTGCGGCGGCGGTAGCTGTGGTTCTCACTAATACCGAATTAACGGTTTAGTTTAAGAATCTTGAAAGCCTCCCTTGTGGAGGCTTTTTGCGTTTAGGAGTCTCGCATTTATCTACTGAGCCAAGTATTCGCAAAAAGTTTGGTTTTCGCTATCAGACATAGAACCATGGATGTGGTATTGATAGCACAACATTATAAGACGACGTCAGTGGAGAATTCGCATGTCACAACCTTTTTCAATTGCCATTCATGGTGGTGCAGGAACCATCTTGCGAGAGCAAATGAGCGATGAATTAAAAGCGGGTATTACCGAGGCTTTGGAAAAATCGGTTTTGGCTGGTTATCAAATATTGCAAGCGGGTGGTGATGCTCTGGATGCGGTAGTGGCATCGGTTAAGGTGATGGAAGACAGCCCGCACTTTAATGCCGGTAAGGGCTCTGTTTTAACGCATGATGAATTTGTTGAGATGGACGCTTCTGTGATGCACGGCCGCGAAATGGATGCGGGTGCTATTGCAGGGGTTCGCCATATCAAAAATCCAATAGAGCTTGCGCGTGATGTGATGCTGAAAATCGACCATGTGCTGCTGATTGGTGAAGGTGCCGAGAAGTTTGCGTTTGAGCATGAGTACACCTTTACTGAGCAAGACTACTTCTTTACTGAGCGCCGCTATGATCAACTTCAGTCGATGAAAGAGAAAGGCATCTTTGCTCTGTCTGAAGCGAAATATGATGAACAGCAAGCTGAGAAATACCCAGATGACAAAAAGTACGGCACGGTCGGTGCAGTCGCATTAGACCAAGCGGGTAACTTAGCAGCAGCAACCAGTACCGGTGGCGTGACCAATAAGAAATACGGTCGCGTGGGTGATTCTCCGATTATTGGGGCGGGAACCATCGCTGAAAATGGCAACGTTGCCGTCTCAACAACCGGGATGGGTGAGTTCTTCCTACGTAAAATGGTCGCCAGCGATGTCGCAGCCCGAATGCGTTATCTGAAAGAAGATGTGCACACCGCTTGTGAAACGATCATTCAAGGTGAATTGAAAACCATGGGTGGAGAAGGTGGCTTGATCGCGATCGATGGCCAAGGCGATATTCATTTTGGTATGAACAGCTCAGGAATGTATCGTGCAAGCGTTGATACTCAAGGTCGTGTTGAAGTGAAGATTTATGCCGACGACTAAGTTGGTATCGGCTTAATTGGCTTTAGCTTATTCACTGAGATGAAATAAACAAAAGGGCGACAGATAAGTATCTGTCGCCCTCTTAGTTTTCTATGTCCCGTCCTGAAATGTGTTTACACATTGAGGACGAGAAACTAACGATATGCGTCGTTAGATTTAATTGGTTATTTTGAACCGCACTTAATAGTGTGGAGGTGGCGTCTCTTCTGATGCGTCAGCTAGATTAGAGCCATCCATATTTTTTACTTTGCCAACCACGAACTTCATCTGATCTTGCATTCTCGTGATTAACATTTGTTGTTGGCTAAGCGCTTCATTGAGTTCTTCAATGGTCTGTTCTTGGAAAGCTAGCTGACACTCTAGGTCATTTACGCGGCTTTCTAGTTGTTCAACTCGCTTTTCTGTCATCGTTCTTAATCCACATTCCAAGCTTGGGCAATGCCCGCAGAGGTGCCCGATATCACACGGTTCTTATCATCAAAGGCTGCATCATACACTACCGCACGAGGAGGGCGAGCATCTTTTAATGGCTCAGCATCGTGGCGAGAAATTCGCTTGCCATCCTGAGTATTCCACACACTCACTTGGCTGGATGGTGTGCCCGTCACCAACATACTGCCGTCATCAGAAAAACGCGCACTCGAGAAAATCAACTGTCGAGACCAGCTTTGCAATTGCGCTTGAGGTTCGCCCGTTTCAAGATCCCAAATCATCGCTTGATTGCCGCCATCAGAGGTAAAAGCCAGCTCGCCATCGCGTTGTAGCGCGACTCGTACTACTCTTTGTTCATGCTCAAAGGTGCGTAATACCAAGCCTGACTCGGTATCCCACAGGTAGGCTTTATAGTCGTTGCCGCCTGATAATGCGTAGCGGCCATTAGAAGAGAGGGAGACTGAATTCACTTTTTCTCGGTGAGCAAGGAACTCCAGACGGCGTCCGGTGACTAAGTCCACATAGATGGCTTTTCCATTAGAAAGGCCAAGCAGTACTTTTTCACCATTGCTAGAGATATCGACATCGCGAATCAAGCCGTCGGAGATAGACCAGAGCCCTTGTGCTTGAGTCCAAGATAAGTCCCAAACGGCGAAGTTCATCTGGCTAGCGGTAATGGCAAAACGGCCATTGTCCGAGATACGGATACGCGATACTTGGTTTTCTAACTGGTCTTGTGGACCAAGCTGAGCCAACTCTTGGTCTTCGGCGAGGTCCCAAAGGAGCAGTTGCTTTTGCTGAGAGTAGAGCAGGGCGAAGCGTCCATCTCTGCTGAGTGCAAAGCTGGTGGCACCATTGGGCTCAATTTCCCAACGCTGCTCATCATCTTGGAAGAAAAAGCAACCATTTAACAAGGTGATGACAATTGTACATAGCAATGAGTGGAAAAATATTCGCATCACATCTAATAATCCGGTTTGTGTCGAAAGACATATGACTAGTATATTGTTATAACTAACGTATTCACACCAATCTAATCATTAGATTTGTGCACAATAACCAATGGCTTGGCCATTAATTGGAGAATTCAATGAAATCAGTTTTAAAAGTATCACTGCTTGCCGCAACGGTTATGCTAGCAGTTGGTTGTCAGAAAGAAGAACCAAAGGCAGAAGCTCCACAGGTAGAAGAAGTTAAAGTTGAAGCAGTAAACTTTAAAACAGAAGATGACAAAGCGGCTTACGCAATCGGTGTATCTTTCGCTAACTACCTAAGCACAAGCATTGATAAGCCAAGCGAGCTAGGTATCAACCTAGACAAAGATATGGTTCTTCAAGGTATCGAAGACGTATTCGCAGAGAAAACAGCACTTAACGAAGAAGAAACTCGCGCAGCTCTTGAAGCTCTAGACAAGCGTGTTGCTGAAACGATGCAAGCACAAGCGGCAGAAAAATCTGCAGAAGTGAAGAAAGCCGGTGATGACTTCCGCGCTGAGTTCGCTAAAACTGAAGGCGTTAAGCAAACTGAATCTGGTCTACTTTACCAAGTAATGACTGCTGGTGAAGGCGCTTCTCCAAAAGACACTGATACCGTTCAAGTACACTACAAAGGTACGCTAACAGACGGTACTCAGTTCGACAGCTCTTACGATCGTGGCGAACCAGCAACATTCCCACTAAACCGCGTAATCCCAGGCTGGACTGAAGGCGTACAACTGATGCAAGTTGGTTCTAAGTACAAGTTCGTTATCCCACCAGAGCTAGCATACGGTGAGCAAGACACACCGACTATCCCTGCTAACTCAACGCTAGTATTCGAAGTAGAACTACTAAACATCGATAATGCTGAAGCAGCTCCTGCACAGTAATATCGGTTAAAAGCCTCGTACTAAAATACGTTGATTGAATAAAAAGCCTAACTTTGAGTTAGGCTTTTTTTAGGTTCATCGCGGATTAGCGGGAACTAAAAACAAAAACGGTAGTAAGTGATATGGTTTAGTCGCCAAACAAAAATCATACACAAACTACCGTTTTCATGCCGAATCATACTTTCCTATCTTCATTCTGGGAAGGCTTTCAAATAGTAAAGTCTCACCAGACAGCATCACTTATTACCCTGACTCTTAAACCTAACTCTGAGGCTAAGTGCCTTTGTGGTCTTGAAGCCGAAGCTATCCACGAGTATCAATGGCGTCATGTGAAAGAAGCCATGTTGCTCGGTGTTCCTGTTGAACTTTCCGTTCAAACACGAAGAATTAAGTGTCGTGACTGCGGCATCAAAACAGAGTCTCTATCTTGGTTAGAGCCTTATGCTCGTATAACGAAGCGCCTAAAAAGTTATATAGAACAACTGCTGCCTCTTCTTCCCATTAAGCATATCTCCCAGTTAACGAGCGTACATTGGCACACCATTAAAGAGATAGATAAACGCCGACTTCGACAAGTGGTGCCGTCAGTGAAATGGGAAGAGCTAAGGCAACTCGTCATGGACGAGTTCGCTATCTTTAAAGGGCATAGGTATGCCACGGTCATTGCTGACGCTAAGACTCATCAAGTCATTTGGATAGGGTTAGGCCGTAGCCGCAAGGACATACGACCGTTCTTCGAGCTGTTAGGCAAGCATGGCAATAATATCGAAGCGGTCGCGATGGACATGAATACGGCTTTTGACCTTGAAGTTCAAGCGCACTGCCCGAACGCAAAAATCGTTTACGACTTATTCCATGTTGTTGCTAAGTTCGGTCGTGAGGTAATGGATAGAGTCAGAGTCGACCAAGCCAACAAACTCAAGCAAGATAAAAAAGCGAGGCAATGGGTCAAGCGCTCACGCTGGGTGTTGTTGAAAAATAGAGGCAACTTAAATCCACGGCAAGACAGCTATCTTACAGAAATATTGAATATCAATAAGGACTTAATGACCACTTATATACTCGGGGCACAACTCAAAGAGCTTTGGTATTGTGAATCAGAAGCACATGCTAAAGGGCTCTGGGAGGCTTGGTGGGCACAAGTACAAGAGAGTGGAATTAAGCCATTGAAAGAGTTCGCACGAAAACTGAGTCCTTATCTTCACGGTATTATCGCATCGGCAAGTTATCCGCTAAACACCTGCACCCTAGAAGGGATAAACAACAAGATAAAGCTAATCAAGCGAATGGGGTATGGGTATCGAGATACCGACTACTTCTTCTTGAAGATAAAAGCGGCTTTCCCCGGAAAGCCGCGATGAACCTTTTTTTATGATTTGAAGATGAGTATTTGATTTTTAAACTTGTTCTAAATCACTAGTTGCAATGTTAGCTAGGTGTGCAATTAAAATTTTCTGATAAACTTACATAAATTTGTTGATTTTTCACACGAAGGTAAGGAATAAGTGACTACTACAGAAACAGTCAATGCAGATGTGTTACTTGAAATGGAATCAGTCCACGTTATGCCATTCAGTGAACACGATAAAATCATTCTAAGATCTTATGAGGCCGTTGTTGACGGTATTGCGAGCCTTATTGGTCCGTTTTGTGAAATCGTTTTGCACTCTTTAGAAGACCTCAATACTTCTGCGATTAAAATTGCCAACGGCGAAAATACAGGTCGTCAGGTTGGCTCGCCGATCACCGATCTTGCATTGAAGATGCTAAAAGATATTGAAGGTTCTAAGCGTAACTTCTCACGTTCATACTTCACTCGCGCTAAAGGCGGAGTGTTGATGAAGTCGATCACGGTTGCTATCCGCAACGGTGAAGACCGAGTGATTGGCCTACTGTGTATTAACGTGAATCTAGACGCGCCATTCTCACAAGTGCTGCAATCGTTCATGCCTACACAAGACGCAGACGAAGCCGCATCATCGGTTAACTTCGCTAGTGACGTTGAAGAACTTGTCGACCAAACGGTTGAACGCACCATTGAAGAAATTAACGCTGACAAATCGGTATCGAACAATACTAAGAACCGTCAGATCGTGATGGAGCTGTACGACAAAGGTATTTTCGATATTAAAGACGCGATCAACCGCGTTGCTGAGCGACTGAACATCTCTAAGCACACCGTGTACCTATACATCCGCCAACGTAAAACAGAGGATGAAGAGGGTTGCTAAGCTATACACTCCTAGTGAATGGGCCAGTCTATGGCTCACAGTCAGCAAGAAGTGCCTACCAGTTTGCCGTGGCTCTGATTAAACAGGGCCACAAACTTCACAGTGTGTTCTTCTATCAAGATGGCGTCAGTAACGGCTCAGACCTTACCGTACCGGCTAACGATGAATTTGATTTAGCTTCTGCTTGGCAAAAGCTGGCTGATGAACACGATGTTAGCCTTGAAACCTGTGTGGCAGCTGCGCTAAGACGCGGAGTGATTAGCTCTGAAGAAGCAGAGCAACATCAACTAAGTGCCTCTAACCTAGCCACTGGATTTACTCAAGCCGGATTAGGGAGCTTATCGGAAGCGCTACTAACGCAAGATAGGGTTGTGCAGTTTTGAGAAAGTTAGCCTTTATATTTAACAGTTTCCCTCATACGACCGCTGCGGGTAGAGAAGGGTTAGACGCCCTGCTTGCTGCGTCCGCATATAGTGAAGACATTGCCGTGTTCTTTGTTGGCGATGGCGTGACACAGCTTCTCAAAGCGCAGCAGCCCGACGAAACACTATCGCGTGACTACATCTCTGCATTCAAACTTATGGACCTGTACGACATCGAACAGGTGTATGTGTGTCAGCGTAGTCTGAGTCAGTTTGGTCTTTCAGCAGACAACCTGCTGATCGATGTGACCACCGTTGAAGCCGACGAGTTAACGCAGAAGTTAGCTCAGTGCCAACAGATACTGACTTTCTAGGGGACGCTATGCTTCATATTGTAAAATCAGTCGACAAACTTAAACTCGCATTGACCTATTCTCAGCCACAAGATCAGTATCTTTTGGTGGAAGATGCGGTGTATGTTTGCCTTCCCAATCATGAGTTATTCACTCAAATCTGCGCAGTAGAGCAGGTGTCGGTGTTAAAACCAGATCTCGATAGCCGAGGTTTACAACTACTTGTCTCAAGTACCATTGATCAAGTTGACTTCGATGGCTTCGTTAAACTGACGGTTTTGAACGACAAATCAGTCACTTGGTAGCTGTGTTTTATCAGTTTGGTTAAAAGTAGACCATCCTGAGCTCTAGACGGCTAAAAAAGATCTGTATATTTCTTGACACACCTCCCACTGCTGAATAGAATTTTGCGTCCCTAATTACGACTTGTGATTAGGGATAGATTTTTCACAAAGCTTACTTTCAAGTAAATTTCAGGAGCTAGTTAATGGCAACTATTAACCAGTTGGTTCGCAAACCTCGTGTAAAGCAAGTTGTTAAAAGCAACGTGCCTGCACTAGAAGCGTGCCCACAAAAACGTGGTGTATGTACTCGTGTTTACACTACTACACCTAAAAAACCTAACTCGGCACTACGTAAAGTATGTCGTGTACGTCTAACTAACGGTTTCGAAGTAACTTCGTACATCGGCGGTGAAGGCCACAACCTACAAGAGCACAGTGTTGTACTAATCCGTGGCGGTCGTGTAAAAGACCTTCCGGGTGTTCGTTACCACACTGTTCGCGGCGCACTTGACTGTGCTGGCGTTAACGACCGTAAACAAGGTCGTTCTAAGTACGGTGTGAAACGTCCTAAGTCTTAATTGATTCTCTTTTTTAAAAAGAAATCGTTAAGTAAGGCCAAACACTATTTTATTTATTATTCTGAAAAGTTTTGGAAAAAACCTGAAGAAGACAACGGAGAATATCCATGCCACGTCGTCGCGTAATAGGTCAGCGTAAGATCCTTCCAGATCCTAAGTTCAAATCTGAATTGCTGGCAAAATTCGTTAACATCCTTATGGTTGACGGAAAGAAATCTACTGCAGAAAAAATCGTTTACACTGCACTAGATTCAATGGCTGAGAAGTCTGGTAAAGACCACTTAGCTGTATTTGAAGAAGCTCTTGAAAATGTTCGCCCAGCGGTAGAAGTTAAATCTCGCCGTGTAGGTGGTTCAACTTACCAAGTACCTGTAGAAGTTCGTCCGGTTCGCCGTAACGCTCTTGCTATGCGTTGGGTAGTTGAAGCTGCGCGTAAGCGTGGTGAAAAATCTATGGCTCAACGCCTAGCTGCTGAAATGCTAGACGCGTCTGAGAACAAAGGTACTGCGGTTAAGAAACGTGAAGACGTTCACCGCATGGCTGACGCAAACAAAGCGTTCGCACATTACCGTTGGTAATACCTTTTTAGTGCTGCAAGGTTCCTTGCAGCACTTCTTTAGTTCCTATGCTTATGCTAGGAACTATTGCTATTTCTAGGGCAAGCAATTTTTAGCGAAGCATCGCTTTTAACGCCTAATCTAGACATAGCAATAGTCCCTAAGTCTCTAATAAGAGGATTCAACCGTGGCTCGTAAAACTCCTATAGAGCAATACCGTAATATCGGTATCGTTGCTCACGTAGATGCAGGTAAAACAACCACAAGTGAACGTATTCTGTTCTATACCGGTCTTTCTCACAAAATCGGTGAAGTTCACGATGGTGCAGCAACCATGGACTGGATGGAGCAAGAGCAAGAGCGCGGTATTACGATCACTTCAGCAGCAACCACTACGTTTTGGCGTGGTATGGAAGCTCAGTTCTCGGACCACCGTATTAACATCATCGACACTCCTGGACACGTTGACTTCACAATCGAAGTAGAACGTTCTCTGCGTGTGCTTGATGGTGCAGTTGTTGTGTTCTGTGGCTCATCTGGTGTTGAACCTCAGTCAGAGACAGTATGGCGTCAAGCTGATAAGTACCAAGTTCCACGTATGGTTTTCGTTAATAAAATGGACCGTACCGGCGCTGACTTCTTGCGCGTAGTTGAACAGATCAAGGACCGCTTAGGCGCAACTCCTGTTCCAATTCAACTGAACATTGGTGCTGAAGAAAACTTCCAAGGCGTTGTCGATCTTATCAAGATGAAGGCAATTAACTGGAATGAAGCTGACCAAGGCATGACTTTCACGTACGAAGATATTCCTGCAGACATGCAAGAAATGGCTGAAGAATATCGTACAGAACTTGTTGAAGCTGCTGCAGAAGCAAATGAAGAGCTGATGGATAAGTACCTTGAAGAAGGTGAACTAACAGAAGCTGAAATCAAACAAGGTCTTCGTACTCGTACCCTTAATAATGAAATCGTACTTGCTACTTGTGGTAGTGCATTCAAAAACAAAGGTGTACAAGCTGTTCTAGATGCAGTTGTTGATTTCCTTCCTTCTCCAGTCGATGTACCTGCAATTAAAGGTATCGATGAAGATGAGAACGAAGCAGAGCGTCACGCAGACGACAAAGAACCGTTCTCAGCGCTAGCATTTAAGATTGCAACAGACCCATTCGTTGGTACTTTAACTTTCATCCGTGTTTACTCTGGTGTTGTTGAAAGCGGTAAAACAGCTTATAACTCTGTGAAGAAACAACGTGAACGCTTGGGTCGCATTGTTCAAATGCACTCAAACAAGCGAGAAGAAGTAAAAGAAGTACGAGCAGGTGACATCGCAGCCATCATTGGCCTGAAAGATGTGACTACTGGTGAAACCCTTTGTGACCAGAACCATAAGATTGTTCTTGAGCGCATGGAGTTCCCAGACCCAGTTATTCAGATCGTTGTAGAGCCAAGCTCTCAAGCTGATCAAGATAAAATGACTATCGCTCTAGGTAAACTAGCAGCGGAAGACCCATCGTTCCGCGTTGATATGGATGCGGAAACTGGCCAGACTCTGATTTCTGGTATGGGTGAACTACACTTAGATATCATCGTTGACCGTATGAAGCGCGAATTTAGCGTGAACTGCAACGTTGGTAACCCGCAAGTGGCTTACCGTGAGACTATTCGTGGTACAGCGAAAGCGGAAGGTAAATTTATCCGTGAACATGGTGGTAAAGGTCAGTACGGTCACGTATGGCTGAAACTAGAACCATCAGAAGCTGGCGAAGGCTTTGTCTTTGTGGATGAAATTGCCAATGGTATCGTACCGAAAGAGTTTATCGCTTCAGTTGCTAAAGGCGTTGAAGAGCAGATGAACAATGGTGTGCTTGCTGGCTATCCAGTTTTGGATATCAAAGCTACACTATATGATGGTTCTTACCATGAAACAGATTCAAGTGAGATGGCGTTTACAATCGCTGCCTCTATGGCTTTCAGAACGGGTGCACTTGAAGCGCAACCGGTTCTGCTTGAGCCTATGATGAAAGTTGAAGTAACTACTCCAGAAGACTGGATGGGTGACGTTGTTGGCGATATTAACCGTCGTCGCGGCATCATCGAAGGTATGGACGAGGGGACAGCTGGCCTGAAGATAATTCGTGCACAAGTTCCGTTGTCTGTCATGTTCGGTTACGCAACTGATTTACGTTCTGCGACACAAGGTCGTGCTTCTTACTCTATGGAGTTTAGTGAGTACGCTGAAGTGCCTAACAATGTTGCAAAAGCAATCATTGCAGAGCGTGGTTAAACAAAAGGAAGGCATTTTTTTTCATTTTTTGAAAGAACAATGCGTCCAAATATTGCGCTAACGAGAGTTGGCGCATAAAATAGCAATTTCTGGCGCGTCTCGCTCAATAATGAACGTGGCGAATCATAACTAGGAAGGAACACGATTGTGTCTAAAGAAAAATTTGAACGTACGAAACCGCACGTAAACGTTGGTACTATCGGCCACGTTGACCACGGTAAAACAACTCTAACTGCTGCTATCTGTACTACTCTTGCAAAAGTGTACGGTGGTGTTGCTAAAGATTTCGCATCTATCGATAACGCTCCAGAAGAGCGTGAGCGCGGTATCACAATCGCAACTTCTCACGTTGAGTACGATACTCCAGCACGTCACTACGCACACGTAGACTGTCCAGGACACGCGGATTATGTTAAAAACATGATCACTGGTGCTGCACAAATGGACGGCGGTATCCTAGTTGTTGCTGCGACTGACGGCCCTATGCCTCAAACTCGTGAGCACATCCTACTTGGTCGTCAAGTTGGTATCCCTTACATCATCGTATTCATGAACAAATGTGACATGGTAGATGACGAAGAGCTACTTGAGCTAGTTGAGATGGAAGTTCGTGAACTTCTTTCTGAATACGACTTCCCAGGTGATGACCTACCAGTTATCCAAGGTTCTGCACTTGGCGCACTAAACGGCGAGAAGCAGTGGGAAGACAAGATCGTTGAGCTTGCAGAAGCACTAGATTCTTACATTCCTGAGCCAGAGCGTGCAGTTGACCAACCGTTCCTACTACCAATTGAAGATGTATTCTCAATTCAAGGTCGTGGTACTGTTGTAACTGGTCGTATCGAGCGCGGTATCCTACGTGTAGGTGACGAAGTAGAAATCGTTGGTATCAAAGAGACTACTCTTACTACTTGTACTGGTGTTGAAATGTTCCGTAAACTGCTTGACGAAGGTCGTGCAGGTGAGAACGTTGGTGCACTTCTACGTGGTACTAAGCGTGATGACGTTGAACGTGGTCAAGTACTTTCTGCGAAAGGTTCTATCAACCCACACACTAAGTTTGAGTCTGAAGTATACGTACTTTCTAAAGACGAAGGCGGCCGTCACACTCCTTTCTTCAAAGGTTACCGTCCACAGTTCTACTTCCGTACAACTGACGTAACAGGCGACATCACTCTACCAGAAGGCGTAGAAATGGTAATGCCAGGTGACAACGTTCAAATGACTGTTGAGCTAATCGCTCCAATCGCAATGGACGAAGGTCTACGTTTCGCAATCCGCGAAGGTGGCCGTACAGTTGGTGCTGGTGTTGTAGCTAAAATCTTCGCTTAATAGCATTTAGATTTTTGCACTCTCTTCATTAGAAGAGCACGCATCTGAAAAGGGGAGCTTCGGCTTCCCTTTTGTTTTCTCAAAAGAAATATTACCTTCCATCTATCTTCTTCCCTCTCGATACAAAACCAACTTCCAATAAATTGCGATTATTTTTCCAACACTACTTGCATACTAAAGTGTGATCTGTATAATGCATCGCACTGGCTAACGCTGGTTGTGAACCAATGAGCACTGAGGAGTAGGTCTTACCTAGTAATGTATACTCAGCTTATGTTCGCGGTTAATAAAAATAGTAAACTTCTTGTTTACTTCAAAAGTTAACTGACAATGCGTCCTAATTTTGGGTGCTACGGTTTCACATAAATCAATCGGCATTCTCTCGTTTTATCGGGTTTGAGTGGCGATATTGTTTGTGTAATTTTTAATAATTGGAGCTCTGTCTCATGCAGAACCAACGTATTCGTATCCGCCTTAAAGCGTTTGATTACAAGCTAATCGATGCTTCAACTGCGGAAATCGTTGAAACAGCAAAACGTACTGGCGCACAGGTTCGTGGTCCTATTCCACTTCCTACTCGTAAAGAGCGTTTCACTGTTCTTACCTCTCCACACGTCAACAAAGATGCACGTGATCAGTACGAAATCCGTACTCACAAGCGTTTGATCGACATCGTTGAGCCAACAGATAAAACTGTTGATGCTCTAATGCGTCTTGATCTTGCAGCTGGCGTTGATGTTCAAATCAGCCTAGGTTAAGGGAGATAAGAATAATGATTGGTCTAGTCGGACGTAAAGTGGGTATGACCCGCGTATTTACTGAAGAAGGCGTTTCTATCCCAGTAACTGTTGTTGAGGTTGAAGCGAACCGTATTTCTCAAGTTAAAACTCTTGAGACAGACGGCTACGCAGCAATCCAAGTAACTACTGGTGCTAAGAAAGCTAACCGTGTAACTAAACCTGAAGCTGGTCACTTCGCGAAAGCGGGTGTAGAAGCAGGTCGCGGTCTTTGGGAATTCCGTTTAGAAAACGGCGAAGAGTTTGAAGTTGGCGCTGAGCTAAACGTAGAACTTTTCAACGAAATTAAAAAAGTAGACGTTACTGGTACATCTAAAGGTAAAGGCTTCCAAGGCGCTATCAAGCGTTGGAACTTCTCTACTCAAGATATGACTCACGGTAACTCTTTGTCTCACCGCGCACCGGGTTCAATTGGCCAATGTCAAACTCCAGGCCGCGTGTTTAAAGGCAAGAAAATGGCAGGTCACATGGGTGCTGAGCGTGTAACGACTCAAAACCTAGAGATCGTACGTGTTGACGCTGAGCGCAATCTACTCCTTATTAAAGGTGCAGTACCGGGCTCAACAGGCGGAAACGTGATCGTAAAACCTGCTGTTAAAGCATAACGTCTAGGAGTAAGTAATGGAATTGATGGTTAAAGGTGCTGATGCACTAACTGTTTCCGAGACTACTTTCGGACGTGACTTCAACGAAGCTCTTGTACACCAAGTAGTTGTTGCATATGCAGCAGGTGCTCGTCAAGGTACTCGTGCTCAAAAGACTCGTTCTGAAGTATCTGGCGGTGGCGCTAAGCCATGGCGTCAAAAAGGTACTGGCCGCGCACGTGCTGGTACAATTCGTAGCCCAATCTGGCGTACAGGTGGTGTTACTTTTGCTGCGAAACCACAAGATCACAGCCAAAAAGTAAACAAAAAAATGTACCGCGGTGCTATGAAGAGCATTCTTTCTGAGCTAGTTCGTCAAGAGCGTTTAATCGTTGTTGATAACTTCTCTGTAGAAGCACCAAAAACAAAAGAACTTGTAGCTAAGCTTAAAGAGCTTGAGCTAAGCGACGTTCTGATTGTGACTGGCGAAGTAGATGAAAATCTATTCTTAGCTGCTCGTAACCTATACAAAGTAGATGCACGTGATGTTGCTGGTGTTGATCCAGTATCACTAATCGCTTTCGACAAGGTTCTAATGACTGCTGACGCAGTTAAGCAAGTTGAGGAGATGCTAGCATGATCACTGAAGAGCGTATCTTAAAAGTTCTACGTGCTCCGCACATCTCTGAAAAAGCAACTATGGCAGCTGAGAAAGCGAACACTATCGTTTTCAAAGTAGCTAAAGATGCAACTAAGAAAGAGATCAAAGCAGCTGTAGAAAAGCTATTTGAAGTTGAAGTTAAGTCTGTAAATACTCTTGTATTAAAGGGTAAGACCAAACGTCAAGGTATGCGTGAAGGCCGTCGTTCAGACGTTAAGAAAGCCTACGTTACTTTGAAAGAAGGTCAAGATCTTGACTTCGTTGGCGGCGCGGAATAACAGGAGTAGTAAAAATGGCTATTGTTAAATGTAAGCCGACTTCCCCTGGTCGTCGTCACGTCGTTAAAGTTGTTAACGCTGACCTACACAAGGGTAAGCCATACGCACCACTTCTAGAGAAAAACTCTAAGAACGGTGGTCGTAACAACAACGGTCGTATTACAGTACGTCACATCGGTGGTGGTCATAAGCACCATTACCGTGTAATTGACTTCAAACGTACTAAAGATGGCATCCCAGCGAAAGTTGAGCGTCTAGAATACGATCCAAACCGTAGTGCTAACATCGCTCTAGTTCTGTACGCAGACGGTGAGCGTCGTTACATCATTGCACCTAAAGGTGTTAACGCAGGCGACCAGATTCAATCTGGCGTAGATGCTGCAATCAAAGCAGGTAACACTCTGCCGATGCGCAACATCCCAGTAGGTTCTACTGTACACTGTGTTGAACTTAAGCCTGGTAAAGGTGCTCAACTAGCTCGTTCGGCTGGTGCTTATGCTCAAATCATCGCTCGCGATGGTGCATACGTAACTATCCGTCTACGTTCTGGTGAGATGCGCAAAGTTCTTTCTGAAGGTCGTGCAACGATCGGTGAAGTTGGTAACTCTGAGCATATGCTACGTGAACTTGGTAAAGCTGGTGCTTCACGCTGGCGCGGCGTACGTCCAACCGTACGTGGTGTAGTAATGAACCCGGTGGATCACCCACATGGTGGTGGTGAAGGCCGCACATCTGGTGGTCGTCACCCAGTTTCTCCTTGGGGCGTTCCTACTAAGGGCTTCAAGACTCGTAAGAACAAGCGCACTGACAAGTACATCGTACGTCGTCGCACTAAATAATTTATAAAGAGGAATCGCCATGCCACGTTCTCTCAAGAAAGGTCCTTTTATTGACCTACACTTGCTGAAGAAGGTAGAGAAAGCGGTGGAAAGCGGAGACAAAAAGCCTATTAAGACTTGGTCCCGTCGCTCAATGATCATCCCAACAATGATTGGTTTGACCATCGCTGTCCATAATGGTCGTCAGCACGTTCCAGTTTTCGTTACCGAAGAAATGATCGGTCACAAACTGGGCGAATTTGCACCAACTCGTACTTATCGCGGTCATGCTGCAGATAAGAAAGCTAAGAAGAAATAAGGAGTAGATGATGGAAGCTTTAGCTAAACATAACTTTGCTCGTATTTCTCCACAGAAAGCTCGCTTAGTTGCAGACCAAATTCGCGGTAAGTCGGTAGACCAAGCTCTAGAAATTCTAACTTTCAGCAACAAAAAAGCTGCTGTATTAGTTAAGAAGGTTCTTGAGTCAGCTATCGCTAACGCGGAACATAACGAAGGTGCAGATATCGACGATCTAAATGTCGCTAAAATCTTCGTAGATGAGGGCCCTATCATGAAGCGTATTATGCCTCGTGCTAAAGGTCGTGCGGATCGTATCTTGAAGCGTTCAAGCCACATCACTATTGTTGTAGCAGATCGCTAAAGACTAGGAGAGTAAGCAATGGGTCAGAAAGTACATCCTAATGGTATTCGTCTTGGCATCGTTAAGCCTTGGAATGCTACATGGTTTGCTAATACCAACGAATTCGCTGACAACCTAGACGGCGACTTCAAGGTACGTCAGTTCCTTACAAAGGAACTACAAAAAGCATCATTATCTCGTATCGTTATCGAGCGTCCAGCTAAGAGCATCCGTGTGACTATTCACACTGCTCGTCCTGGCGTTGTTATCGGTAAGAAAGGTGAAGACGTAGAGAAGCTACGCGCAGCTGTAGCTAAAATCGCAGGTGTACCAGCGCAAATTAACATCGCTGAAGTACGTAAGCCTGAGCTAGATGGTCAGCTTGTAGCTGATAGCATCGCGTCTCAACTAGAGCGTCGTGTTATGTTCCGTCGTGCAATGAAGCGTGCGGTACAAAATGCTATGCGTCTAGGCGCTAAAGGCATCAAAGTACAAGTAGGCGGCCGTCTTGGCGGTGCTGAAATCGCACGTTCTGAGTGGTACCGTGAAGGCCGTGTGCCTCTACACACTCTACGTGCAGACATTGATTACGCAACTTCTTCGGCTCACACTCAATACGGTGTGATCGGCATTAAAGTTTGGATCTTCAAAGGTGAGATTCTAGGCGGTATGCCAGCTGCTAACGCAGTAGAGCCAAAAGGCGATAAGCCTAAGAAGCAGCGTAAAGGCCGTAAGTAAGGAGTCGAACGATGCTACAACCAAAACGTACTAAGTTCCGCAAGGTTATGACTGGTCGTAACCGTGGTCTAGCTAAAGGTACTGAAGTAAGCTTCGGCGAATTCGGTCTTAAAGCTGTTGGCCGTGGTCGTCTGACTGCACGTCAAATCGAAGCGGCACGTCGTGCTATGACACGTCACATTAAGCGTCAAGGTCAAATCTGGATCCGTGTATTCCCAGACAAACCGATTACTGAAAAGCCTCTTGAAGTTCGTCAAGGTAAAGGTAAAGGTTCAGTTGCGTACTGGGTTGCTCAAATCCAACCAGGCAAAGTTATGTACGAGATGAATGGCGTACCTGAAGAGTTGGCACGTGAAGCGTTCCGCCTAGCGGCACGTAAACTGCCTGTTAAAACTACTTTTGTAACTAAGCAGGTGATGTGATGAAAGCACAAGATCTACGCGAAAAGAACGTTGAAGAGCTTAACGCTGAGCTATTGAATTTGCTACGTGAACAGTTCAACTTGCGCATGCAAGCTGCAACTGGTCAACTACAGCAAACTCATACTCTAAAAGCTGTACGCCGTGACATCGCACGTGTGAAAACTGTTTTGACTGAAAAGGCAGGCGCATAATGAGCGAAACTAACCGCATCCAGCAAGGCCGTGTAGTAAGTGACAAGATGGACAAGTCTATCGTTGTTGCTATTGAGCGCACTGTAAAACACCCAATTTACGGTAAGTTCATCAAACGCACGACTAAAGTACACGCACACGACGAAGACAACACTTGTGGCCTAGGCGACAAAGTTGAAATCGCTGAGTGTCGTCCTCTGTCTAAGACTAAGTCTTGGACATTGGTTAAAGTTCTAGAAAAAGCGAAGATTTAATCTTTGTAATTCTATAACTTATAAGCGGCTCCAAATAATTTTTTGGAGCCGCTTGTTTTTTGTCTACCCAATTTAAAAAAAGGGTGGTACAATTCGCGTCCCTTTTAAAGAGGCAGCCCGACCCGAGAGGGTCTAGTTTTAATATTTAGCGGAGCACTAACAATGATCCAGATGCAAAGTACACTTGACGCAGCAGATAACTCTGGCGCGCGCAAGGTAATGTGTATTAAGGTTCTGGGTGGCTCTCACCGCCGTTATGCACATATCGGTGACGTCATCAAGGTTACAGTGAAGGAAGCGATTCCTCGCGGTAAAGTAAAGAAAGGTGATGTTCTGAAGGCGGTAGTAGTGCGCACCCGTAAAGGCGTTCGTCGCCCAGACGGTTCTGTCATTCGCTTCGACAGTAATGCTTGTGTATTGTTAAATGACACTACTGAGCAACCAGTCGGCACACGTATCTTTGGTCCTGTGACTCGTGAACTTCGTAACGCGAAATTCATGAAGATTGTATCACTAGCACCTGAAGTTCTGTAAGGAGCGGCAATATGGCAGCTAAAATCCGTCGTAATGACGAAGTAATCATTCTTGCTGGTAAAGATAAAGGCAAGAAAGGTAAAGTAACTAAGGTTCTGACAACTGGTAAAGTTATCGTTGAAGGCATCAACCTTGTTAAGAAACACCAAAAGCCGGTTCCGGCTCTAGGTCAACAAGGTGGCATCGTTGAACAAGAAGCAGCTATTGATGCTTCTAACGTTGCTGTTTTTAACGCGGCTACTGGTAAAGCAGACCGTATCGGTTTCCGTATCGAAGATGGCAAGAAAGTTCGTTTCTTCAAATCTAACGGCGAAACTGTTTCTAACTAATTAGAAGTAATTTGGAGTTCTACTATGGCGAAACTGCATGATTACTACAAGTCGTCTGTAGTCGCTGAGCTTACCAAAGAGTTCAGCTACACAAGCGTCATGCAAGTCCCTAGGATTGAGAAAATCACCCTAAATATGGGCGTTGGTGAAGCAATCAACGATAAGAAACTGCTAGAAAACGCAGCAGCTGATATGGCAACGATCTCTGGTCAAAAGCCACTTATCACTAAAGCGCGTAAATCTGTAGCTGGTTTCAAAATTCGTGAAGGCTACCCAATTGGTTGTAAAGTAACCTTGCGTGGTGAGCGCATGTGGGAATTTTTAGAGCGTTTAATCTCTATCGCACTTCCACGTGTACGTGATTTCCGTGGTGTTAGCGCTAAGTCTTTTGACGGTCGCGGTAACTACAGCATGGGCGTTCGCGAGCAAATCATCTTTCCGGAAATCGACTACGATAAAGTCGATCGTGTCCGCGGTCTTGATATCACTATCACGACTTCTGCGGGTTCCGATGAGGAAGGCCGAGCTCTGCTGGCTGCCTTTAACTTCCCATTCCGTAAGTAAGGGTAGGGTTACTGTTATGGCTAAACAATCAATGAAAGCACGTGAAGCTAAACGTGCAAAACTAGTAGCTAAGTTCGCTGAAAAGCGTTCTGCGCTAAAAGTTATCATTAGCGATGTAAACGCATCTGAAGAAGATCGTTGGAATGCGGTTCTTAAACTGCAATCTCTTCCACGTGATTCAAGTGCATCACGTCAGCGCAACCGTTGCAACCAAACTGGTCGTCCACACGGTTACCTACGTAAATTCGGTCTAAGCCGCATTAAGGTTCGTGAAGCTTGCATGAAAGGCGAGATTCCGGGTCTTCGTAAGGCTAGCTGGTAATTGCCACTTAATCATTTGGAGTAAATCTTATGAGCATGCAAGATCCGATTTCGGATATGCTGACCCGAGTTCGTAACGGTCAGGCAGCAAACAAAGTTGCTGTAAAAATGCCTTCTTCAAAGCTTAAAGTTGCAATTGCTGCATTACTTAAAGCTGAAGGTTACATCGTAGACTTCGCTGTTAACAGCGAAGCAAAACCTGAGCTAGAAGTTACTCTTAAGTACTTCCAAGCTAAACCTGTAATCGAGCAAATCAAGCGTGTATCACGTCCTGGTCTAAGAGTTTATAAAAATAAAGACTCTTTACCTACAGTGATGGGTGGTCTTGGTATTGCAGTTGTTTCTACTTCCAAGGGTCTGATGTCTGACCGTGCTGCTCGTAAAGCAGGTCTTGGCGGTGAAATCATCTGTTACGTAGCTTAAGGAGTAGATTATGTCTCGTGTTGCTAAAGCACCTGTCGCTATTCCAGCTGGCGTAGAGGTGAAACTAAACGGCCAAGAAGTTACTGTAAAAGGTAGCAAAGGTGAGCTTACTCGCGTTCTTAACAGCGCCGTAGTTATTGCACAGGAAGAAACCAACCTAACTTTCGGTCCGAAAGAAGGTGTTACTAACGCATGGGCACAAGCTGGTACAGCTCGCGCTCTAGTTAATAACATGGTTGTGGGTGTTACTGAGGGCTTCACTAAGAAGCTAACTCTTAAGGGTGTTGGTTACCGTGCTGCTATGAAAGGCAACTCTGTAGCTCTAACTCTTGGTTTTTCTCACCCAGTAGAGCACGCTCTACCTGAAGGTATTAAAGCTGAGTGCCCTAGCCAAACTGAGATCATCATTACTGGTTGCGATAAGCAAGTAGTAGGTCAAGTTGCGGCTGACATTCGTTCTTACCGTGCTCCTGAGCCTTACAAAGGCAAAGGTGTTCGTTACGCAGATGAAAATGTGCGTACTAAAGAAGCTAAGAAGAAGTAAGGTATCACTATGGATAAGAAAGCATCTCGCATCCGTCGTGCTACACGTGCACGTCGTAAGATTGCAGAACTTGGTGCAACTCGCCTGGTAGTACACCGTACTCCTCGCCATGTTTACGCACAAGTTATCGCGGCAAACGGCTCTGAGGTTATCGCAGCTGCTTCTACTGTAGAAAAAGCGATCCGTGAGCAAGTTAAGAACACTGGTAACGTTGATGCAGCTAAAGCAGTTGGTAAAGCTGTTGCTGAGCGCGCTCTTGAAAAAGGCGTAGCTTCAGTTGCATTTGATCGTTCTGGTTTCCAATACCACGGTCGAGTAGCGGCGCTAGCAGAATCTGCTCGCGAAGCTGGTCTGAAATTCTAAGGTAGGGTTGGAAGATGGCTAAAGAACAACAACAAGCTAATGATTTGCAAGAAAAGCTGATCGCAGTTAACCGTGTATCTAAGACGGTTAAAGGTGGTCGAATCATGAGCTTTACTGCACTAACAGTAGTTGGTGACGGTAACGGTCGCGTAGGTTTCGGTTACGGCAAAGCTCGTGAAGTACCTGCTGCGATTCAAAAAGCAATGGAAAAAGCGCGCCGTAACATGGTTACAGTATCGCTTAACGAAGGCACTCTTCACCACCCGGTGAAAGGTCGTCATTCGGGCTCTAAAGTTTACATGCAGCCAGCTGCAGAAGGTACAGGTGTTATTGCCGGCGGTGCAATGCGTGCTGTACTTGAAGTTGCGGGCGTACATAACGTACTTTCTAAAGCATACGGTTCAACGAACCCGATCAACATCGTTCGTGCAACGATTGGTGCTCTAGTAGACGTTAAGTCACCAGAAATGGTTGCTGCTAAACGTGGTCTAACTGTTGAATCTATTTCGGAGTAAGCACACGATGGCAACTATTAAAGTAACTCAAACTAAAAGCTCAATTGGTCGCCTACCTAAGCACAAAGCGTGTCTTAAAGGTCTAGGTCTTCGTCGCATCAACCATACAGTAGAACTTGAAGATACACCGTGCGTACGCGGTATGATCAACAAGGTTTACTACATGGTTAAGATTGAGGAGTAATCAGAATGCGTTTGAATACTCTATCACCGGCTGCTGGCTCTAAACCTTCTAAGAAGCGTGTAGGTCGTGGTATCGGTTCTGGCCTTGGTAAAACAGGTGGCCGCGGTCACAAAGGTCAAAAGTCACGTTCTGGCGGCTCTGTTCGTCCAGGTTTTGAAGGCGGTCAAATGCCTCTAAAACAACGTCTACCTAAATTCGGTTTCACTTCTCGTAAGAGCCTAGTGTCTGCTGAAGTTCGTCTAGCTGAGCTAGCGAAAGTAACAGGTGACGTAGTTGATCTTAACAGCCTTAAAGCTGCTAACGTTATCACTAAGAACATCGAGTTTGTTAAGATCGTTCTTTCTGGTGACCTAAGCAAAGCTGTGACTGTTAAAGGTCTACGCGTGACTAAAGGCGCTAAAGCTGCAATCGAAGCTGCAGGCGGTAAAATCGAGGAATAATCTCGAGGAACGAGGTACAGATGGCTAAGAAACCAGGACAAGATTTTCGTAGTGCTCAGAGCGGCTTAAGTGAACTAAAGTCGCGCTTATTATTCGTAATTGGTGCACTTTTAGTATTCCGAGCCGGCTCTTTTGTGCCGATCCCTGGTATTGACGCAGCTGTACTTGCCGATTTGTTCGATCAGCAAAAAGGTACCATCGTAGAAATGTTTAACATGTTCTCCGGTGGTGCTCTTGAGCGTGCATCTATATTAGCATTGGGTATCATGCCGTACATTTCGGCATCGATCGTAGTCCAATTGCTAACTGTAGTTCATCCAGCGTTAGCGGAACTCAAGAAAGAGGGTGAAGCAGGCCGTCGTAAGATAAGCCAATATACACGCTACGGCACGCTTGTACTTGCAACATTCCAAGCTATTGGTATCGCAACAGGCTTACCAAACATGGTCGACAATCTGGTTGTTATCAACCAAACCATGTTTACGCTTATTGCTACCGTGAGTTTAGTAACTGGTACCATGTTCTTAATGTGGTTAGGTGAACAAATCACTGAGCGAGGAATCGGTAATGGTATTTCCATTCTGATTTTTGCAGGTATTGTTGCTGGATTGCCTTCTGCAATCGGTCAAACAATCGAGCAAGCGCGTCAAGGTGAATTGCATGTGCTTCTTCTGCTGTTGATTGCTGTATTGTCTTTTGCTGTTATTTACTTCGTAGTTTTCATGGAACGTGGTCAACGTCGTATCGTCGTTAACTATGCGAAACGTCAACAAGGTCGTAAAGTTTTTGCAGCACAAAGCTCTCACTTGCCTCTTAAGATTAATATGGCAGGTGTTATTCCAGCGATTTTCGCATCAAGTATTATTTTGTTCCCAGGAACATTAGCGCAGTGGTTTGGTCAAAATGGTGAAAGCAGCGCGTTCGGTTGGTTAACTGACGTGTCATTAGCTCTTAGCCCAGGTCAACCTTTGTATGTAATGCTTTATGCAGCAGCTATAATCTTCTTCTGTTTCTTCTATACAGCGTTGGTGTTTAACCCACGTGAAACAGCTGATAACTTGAAGAAGTCTGGTGCATTCGTACCCGGTATCCGCCCAGGTGAGCAGACAGCGAAATATATCGATAAAGTGATGACTAGACTAACCCTTGCGGGCGCTCTATACATTACTTTTATATGTCTGATTCCTGAGTTCATGATGGTCGCGTGGAACGTTCGTTTCTACTTTGGCGGCACATCACTACTAATCGTAGTGGTAGTTATCATGGATTTCATGGCACAGGTACAGACTCATCTGATGTCACAACAGTATGATTCTGTGTTAAAGAAAGCGAATCTGAAGGGTTACGGCCGTTAATTCGGTGGTAACAATTTCGATTCCATTTACGGAGTTTAGCAATGAAAGTTCGTGCTTCCGTTAAAAAAATCTGCCGTAACTGTAAAGTTATCAAGCGTAACGGTGTCGTTCGCGTGATTTGCAGTGAGCCAAAGCATAAGCAACGCCAAGGCTAATTAGCAGAAATTTTTACTTGAAATACAAGGTAGAGTCGAGTATATTCCTCGGCCTACCTTTTGCGTGCAAAAGAAGTAGTATGCCGCAGCGTATCCATAACGGGCTTTGCTGCGGATAATTCTTTTATGAACCCCTTAGGAGTGAATAATGGCCCGTATAGCCGGCATTAACATTCCTGATCATAAGCATTCTGTAATTGCACTTACTGCAATCTACGGTATCGGTAAAACTCGCTCTCAAGCTATTCTAGCTGAAGTGGGTATTGCTGAAGATGCTAAGATCAGTGAACTAACTGAAGAGCAGATCGATCAACTGCGTGATGGTGTAGCTAAGTACACTGTAGAAGGTGATCTACGTCGTGAAGTATCGATGAACATCAAGCGTCTTATGGACCTTGGCTGTTACCGCGGTCTTCGTCATCGTCGCAGTCTACCACTACGTGGACAGCGTACTAAAACCAACGCTCGCACCCGTAAGGGTCCGCGCAAGCCGATCAAGAAATAGTCGGATAAGGTAGAGTACAATGGCAAAACAACCAACTCGCGCGCGTAAGCGCGTACGCAAGCAAGTAGCTGATGGCGTAGCGCACATTCATGCTTCTTTCAACAACACAATCGTAACTATCACTGACCGTCAAGGCAACGCTCTTGCATGGGCTACAGCAGGTGGTTCAGGTTTCCGTGGTTCTCGTAAATCTACTCCGTTCGCAGCACAAGTTGCAGCTGAGCGTTGTGGTGAAATGGCTAAAGAATATGGCCTAAAGAACTTGGAAGTTATGGTTAAGGGTCCAGGTCCAGGTCGCGAATCTACTGTTCGTGCACTGAACGCTGCTGGTTTCCGTATCACTAACATTGTTGATGCGACACCAATCCCTCATAACGGTTGTCGTCCACCTAAGAAACGTCGCGTTTAAGTTTCGTTTCTAGGAATATTGGAGAAAGATCATGGCAAGATATTTGGGTCCTAAGCTTAAGCTTAGCCGTCGCGAAGGTACTGACTTATTCCTTAAGTCTGGTGTCCGTGCGATCGATACCAAGTGTAAAATTGATAACGCACCAGGTGTACACGGCGCTCGTCGCGGTCGTCTATCTGAGTATGGCGTTCAGCTTCGTGAGAAGCAAAAAGTTCGTCGTATCTACGGCGTTCTAGAAAAACAATTCCGCAACTACTACAAAGAAGCTGCACGTCTTAAAGGCAACACAGGTGCAAACCTGCTTCAGCTTCTTGAAGGTCGTCTTGATAACGTAGTTTACCGTATGGGCTTTGGCGCCACTCGTGCTGAATCTCGTCAACTAGTTAGCCACAAGTCTATTCTAGTTAACGGTAAAGTTGTAAACGTTCCTTCTTTCAAAGTAGCGGCAAACGACGTTGTTTCTATCCGCGAGAAAGCTAAACAGCAATCTCGTATTAAAGCGGCTCTAGAAGTTGCTGAACAACGTGAAAAGCCAACTTGGATTGAAGTAGATGCTGGCAAAATGGAAGGTACATTCAAGCGTATGCCTGAGCGTTCTGACCTATCAGCTGACATCAATGAACACTTGATCGTCGAACTTTACTCTAAGTAAGGTTAAAAAAAGAGAGGACACAATGCAGGGTTCTGTAACAGAATTTCTTAAGCCGCGTCTTGTTGACATTGAACAGATCAATACGACACACGCGAAAGTAACTCTTGAGCCATTAGAGCGCGGTTTCGGCCACACTCTAGGTAATGCTCTTCGCCGCATTCTTCTATCTTCTATGCCGGGTTGTGCCGTAACAGAAGTTGAAATTGAAGGTGTGCTACACGAATACAGCACTAAAGAAGGCGTTCAGGAAGATATCCTGGAAATCCTTCTAAACCTTAAAGGTTTGGCTGTACGCGTTGCTGAAGGCAAAGATGAAGTGTTTATTACACTGAACAAATCAGGCTCAGGCCCTGTTGTTGCAGGTGACATCACCCACGATGGTGATGTAGAGATCGCTAACCCTGAGCACGTAATTTGTCACCTAACGGATGACAACGCTGAGATCGCTATGCGTATCAAAGTAGAACGTGGTCGTGGTTACGTTCCAGCTTCAGCTCGTATCCATACTGAAGAAGATGAGCGTCCTATCGGTCGTCTACTAGTTGACGCTACTTACAGCCCGGTTGATAAAATCGCTTACGCTGTAGAAGCGGCACGTGTAGAACAACGTACTGATTTAGACAAGCTTGTTATCGATATGGAAACGAACGGTACTCTAGAACCTGAGGAAGCAATCCGTCGTGCAGCTACTATTTTAGCTGAACAATTGGATGCGTTCGTAGATCTTCGTGATGTACGTGTACCTGAGGAGAAGGAAGAGAAGCCAGAATTCGATCCTATCCTACTACGTCCTGTAGACGATCTTGAACTAACAGTTCGCTCTGCTAACTGTTTGAAAGCAGAAGCGATTCACTACATCGGTGATCTTGTACAGCGCACTGAGGTTGAGCTACTTAAAACGCCAAACCTTGGTAAGAAATCTCTTACAGAGATTAAAGATGTGCTTGCTTCACGTGGTCTTTCTCTAGGCATGCGTCTAGAAAACTGGCCACCAGCGTCAATCGCTGAAGATTAATCGAAAAGTTAGAAGGATTAGGTCATGCGCCATCGTAAAAGTGGTCGTCAACTCAACCGCAACAGCAGTCATCGCAAAGCGATGTTCAGCAACATGGCTAGCTCTCTTGTTCGTCACGAAGTTATTAAAACTACCGTGCCTAAAGCAAAAGAACTACGTCGCGTAATTGAGCCATTGATTACCCTAGCTAAGACAGACAGTGTTGCTAACCGTCGTCTTGCATTTGCTCGCACTCGTGATAACGAAGTTGTGGCAAAACTATTTAATGAACTAGGCCCGCGTTTCGCGGCTCGCCAAGGTGGTTACACTCGCATTCTTAAATGTGGTTTCCGTACTGGTGATAAAGCTCCAATGGCTTACATTGAGCTTGTAGACCGCCCAGCTGCTGAAGAAGCTGCTGAGTAATCTATACTAGATTCTTAATACAAAAGCCGAGCATTAGCTCGGCTTTTTTGTGTCTGTAGAACAAGGAAAAGATAATAGAAATTGCACCATGATGTTTGGCACTTTTTGCTTGTCTTATCTGCTCCAATTTTCAAAAATGTCTCGTATCTCGTATCTCGTATCTCGTATCTCGTATCTCGTATCTCGTATCTCGTATCTCGTATCTCAAATATCTTTTCTTCCACGCACAAAAAAGAGCACCGAAGTGCCCTTATTAGATTTTAAGCTAGCTATTAATAACTAACGATTATTGCCATATAGCTGAAAGTGAATCCATCAGGCCGCTCGTTGCACCTTGTGACTGCAGTGCTTGAAGAATGATGGGTGCAAATGTTGTAACCATTGATGGATCCATACCTAATCCAGAAAACGCACTTTCAACGGCACCTTGTGAGCTTAGTAGCGATGATAGACCAGTAGACTCAAGGCTCGACATACCCGGAATAAGTGTCGCGAGTTCTTTGTTGTCGGCTGTGCCAAGAGAGTTTTGTGCAAGGGCTAACATTGAACCAATACCGCCAACTGCTTGGTCGCTGGTAACAGAAGCTTGGTCAGCTACCGTATCCACAAGCGGTGTTGTTTCGTTCTGCTGAGACCACATATTCACTGCAGCCATCAGTGCAGTTTGGGATAGTTGGGAATAGTTGGTATCTGATGATGAACTGGTTTGTTCAGAGTCGCTAGTGCTAGCGCAAGAGACAACAGCAAGGCTGCTTAAAACTGTGATGAGTACTTTCTTCATTATTCGTCCTTAAGTAATAAAGTAATTTACTCTTTCACTATAAACGAAAAACGGCGATGTAGTCACATCGCCGTTGGATTATTTCAATTTTATTTACCTATAGTATTTTGTTTTACTAAAGGTTTTTATAAAAATTAAAGAATTGCTAGAAGTTCTACTTCAAATACTAGAGCAGCAAATGGTGGGATTGCAGCACCTGCGCCACGCTCACCGTATGCTAGATCTTGAGGGATGTATAGCTTCCACTTAGAGCCAACAGGCATCATTTGTAGAGCTTGTACCCAACCTTGAATTACGCCAGTTACTGGGAATTCAGCAGGTTGACCGCGAGATACAGAGCTGTCGAAAACAGTACCGTCAGTTAGTTCGCCGTGGTAGTGAACACGTACTTGCTTGTCTGCAGTTGGGATTTCGCCAGTACCTTCAGTTAGTACTTCGTACTGAAGACCAGACTCAAGAACCGTTACTTCTGAACGAAGAGCGTTGTCAGCTAGGAAAGCTTCGCCGTCAGCAGCAGCAGCTTTAGCTAGTTCTTGACGTGCAGCTTCACCACGAGTGTGTAGCTCTTGTAGTGCGTTGTTGATTTCGTCAACTTCGATAGCTGGCATGTCGCCAACTAGAGCTGTTGCGATACCAGCAGCGATTGCGTCAACGTTTAGGCCTTCAAGACCAGAACCAGCAAGTTGTTGGCCCATTTGTAGACCGATACCGTAGCTAGCTTTTTGCTCTACAGTTTCAAATTTTACTTCAGACATGAAAAGTCACTCTTTTTGTCAGTACGAAAAGGGTAAGAATACCAGTATTAGCAGCGTGAAGAAACGGCTAGTCCTGATCACTTGCGCTTTACCGTGCCCAAATCACAGCCATGTCAATTTTCTCGCTTTGGGCCTTGTTGTGACGGAAAGATCTATACTGTTGGTACTTTGGTTTTTATACTGTAGTTATTCAATGTATAGGACGCAGTGGTATGAATCGTCGTCAAAAGAAAAAACAGAAAGTTGACCACTTAGCAGAATTCAAGGATCGACTGAATCAGGTCAAAGAGAAATTGAGTTCGATCGATGTGAAGAAAATGAAAACCTCGACAGCGCAAACTTGGGGTTCATTGCCGAAGTTACACCAAAGACTGTTGATGGTGATTTCTCCGATCGTACTGATATTACTTTTTGTGCCGCTACCAGAACCTAAAGTAGACACAGCTCCAACAACATCGCGCGTTGAGCTTGAAATAAACACCGTCGGCTTAAGCGAACAGCAAAATGCCAAGAACGGCTCATTAGAACCGAGTAACAAAAATTGGCAGGAGTACCTTGTTAAGCAAGGGGATACGTTAGCGCAGGTTTTTCGAAACAACGATTTGCCATTGTCTGACTTGAATGCGTTAGTGCGAATTGAAGGTGCAGATAAGCCGCTCAGTCAGATTCGTAAAGGCCAGCTGGTTCGTTTCAAACTTGCTGAAACTGGGCAGTTGGACATTCTTCAGCTAGAGAAAGGCGACACTTCGGTGATGTTCTTCCGCTTATCCGATGGTGGCTTTGGTCGCAGTAAGTAGATGAATAGTGAGCCTGAGTTAAAGCGCTTCACCAGACACAGATAAACGATAGAAAAGAGCTAAGCATTAGCTCTTTTTTTTGGTCGCTTGAAAGGGGCGAGTGGCAAGATGATAAGCATGATTCCGATAAAGGTTAATGTATCCGGAATCTCATCGAACCATATTGCACCTATTAGCGCGACAAACACCAATCCTGAATACTCAGCCAAGGCAATTTGGCTAGAGTGTGCTTTTTGATAGGCAGCAACCGCAAGGCCGTTGTAACTTAAGATTAGCGTCGCACTCAGGGCTATGTATCCCAAATGCTCCACAGACACTGGCTGCCAGTATAAGAAGCACAGTACTAATGAGGCTGGAATAGAGAATAAGGTTGTCCACCACAGCGTAGTGACCACCGTTTGCTCACTAGGAAGCTTTCTTACGAGTACATTAAATAGTGCTAGGGTGAGTGCTGTCCCCAAAGCAAACAGTGCCGCCCAATGAAATTGTGATGGCCTCAAGACAATCAATGCACCAATAAAACCTATGGTTGTGCCGATAACCTTGCCGAGTGCCGGTTGCTCTTTCAATAGCAACATTGAGAGCGGCAACATCAGTAAAGGCGCGACATAAAATACTGCGTTGGCGGTTGCCAAAGACAAGTGAGTGATCGCGACCACCATGCACCCACTGCCGATCAGAATTAACTGACCTCGAATGAAGGTTACCTTAGCCTGCTGTAAGCGCCGTTGTTCTTTTTTCTGCTGTAGCCACAAAGGGGTGATGATGACCAGAGATATCAACTGTCGGAAAAAAATATACTGTAAGGGCGGTACTTCGCCATTTAACAGCTTTACCGCTACGTCGGAAAGCGAGGCAAACAAGTTACCTGCAACCAACAATAGAATACCGGCAGTGATATTCGTCATTATTTTTCTAATCTCATGTCTATATGAGGAATGTCATCTTCGAGATACATATCCGAGATGGTGTTGAAGCCGTGGCTCGCATAGAAGTTTTCTAGGTGTTGCTGCGCGCCAATATCAATGGCCGTATTTGGCCAAAGAGCCTCGCAGCGTGTTAATGCTTCTTTGATTAATTGATGCCCCAAGCCACCACCTCTTGCCGATTGCTTGGTTGCGACTCGACCGATGCTGGTGTTGTCGTAAGAGGTACCTGGTGGTAATAAACGTGCACACGCTACCAACTCTTCATCAGCATAGCCAAGCAGGTGCTCAACACCCGCGAGTGTATCTTTACCGTCCAGCTCTGGATAAGGACAAGTCTGCTCGACCACAAATACATCGACTCTTAATTTAAGTAGTTGATAAAGCTGTTGTGTTGAGAGTTCAGAAAAAGGAATTGAGTGCCAAGTGATCATGTTTACATCCAGAGATTATCGATGCTCTGAATGTACTATGCGTGATGATTGTTGGCATTAACTATTGTTAATTCGACCTTTAATTCTGCTCAGGCTGATTGCGGTGATTCCTAGATAAGCGGCAATTTGATTGTCATTTAAGCGCTGCTCAAGGTCGGGATAGTGCTCGCAGAACAGCTGATAACGTTGCTCTGGTGTATAGAGCAGCATGAAGCGTTCTTTGTTTTCCTTATGCATCAGCTGTGTTTCTAACAGCTTTAAATACAAAGGATTATTTGATGCACGCCACTCGATAACCGCATTCATTGGCAGCTCTAACATGGTGATGGGAGTCAGCGTTTCTAATAGGTAAGGGGACGCTTGGCTTTTTATCAGACTCTCAAAGCCGATGATCCAATCTTGTTCCCAATAGAACTCTTTACTGTATTGCTTACCATCATCAGTGAGGTAGCAGGCATGGCACAAGCCTTCAAGTACAAAGTAGATTGAACTCGCCATCTCACCTTGATTGATCAAGATGTGTCTGGTTGGCAACTCAAGTGGCTTGGCGACAGCAACTAGAGATTCAATCTGGCTTTCAGAGAAGTCGAAGCTTTGTAGTTGTTCGATAAAAGAGGTGTGCATGAAAATAACCTAACCCAAATAAGTGCCGAAATCATCGCACTTATTTGGAGAGAGGTACAGAGCGGGATAAATCAGCGGCGTGCGTGTTGCTCTAGGTAATCTTGAGCAAGCTCTCTGCCCATGTATTTACCCAGAGTCTTCAGTGGTACCTTTTTAAGGTTCACCACAATCAAGCCATCCAAGGCATCATTAAACGATGGGTCGACATTAAAACACACCAGTTTACCGTTCATCCCTAGATATTGGCGCAGCAGTACCGGCAGGCCTTTACCTTGCTCCATGCGTGCTAACACTTTAGAGAGCAGAGGCACACTCGCCAGTGAAGAGAGCAGGTGATTTTGCCAGAACACATGACTGCTGGTATTGAGTGGTGACGAAGGTGAAACCAAATTCGCCTTTTCCTCATCATAATGGTGGATTGATAACGTGGTCGCGATCAACAGACGCGCATTGTGGCTGTAATCATTGCTGATACTGACTGGGCCGAACAGATGGGTATATTGAGGGTGACGAGACACAAAGGTCGCAATGCCTTTCCACAATAGTAACAGTGAGTTCAGGCTCTTTTGGTAAGGTTTACTTACTACCGATCGCCCAAGCTCAATGCTGTTTTCTAGAGTATCAATGAATTCTTGGTTGTAGTTAAACAGGCTACGAGAGTAGAGCTGATCAAGCCCGTGCTCAGCGATGAGTTTGTCGACCATACCGAGTCGATACGCGCCAACCAGTTCTGCCTTGGTTTTATTCCACACAAACAGTTGATGGTAGTAAAGGTCATACTCATCTAAATCACAGGCCAGCCCGCTGCCTTCTCCGACTTCTCTAAAGCTTTCTTCTCTTACTCGACCAATCTCGCGCATTAAGTTAGGAATGGATTGGCTTGGTGTGCAGTAGACCTCAAAGTTCCCTTGCTCGAGCAGTTTCATCTCTTCAGGGAGTGAGTCTATCTCTATTGATAAGACTTCTGGTGGAATAGGCGCTATCACTTGGGTATCGAAAGAGGGCGCGTGGATTGGCGTGTTCGGACTATCTTGTTGACTCATTAGATAGGTATTAAGTCGTAGGTAGTTGACGATATCCATCTCTTTTTCAAACGATTTTATCTCTGAATACGGAATCGATGAGCCAATCGAGATAGAGATAGTTGTCGCTTGTTTATTAAGAAGTTCACGCCCGAGTAGAGCGGTTCTCAACAGTGGATGAACACGACCCGCTTGATAGAAAAGCTCACTGTTCTTGCCATTGATAAAGATAGGTACCGTGGTGGCTTGGTGACGTTTGACGAATTTCGCTACCGACTTGCTCCACTCGATGTCTGTCAGTGTTTTTGCCCCTTTACGGTAGCTTGATACTTCACCTGCTGGGAATACAATCAATAGTCCACCATCAGCCAAATGACGATTGGCATCTCGAATCGCTTTGGCATTGGTGCGTTTCGATTCTTTACTGTTAAAGACATCGACACCGATGAAAAGATCATCCAGTTCAGGCAGGCGCTTAAGTAACTCATTGGCCAGCACCTTCACATCCTTTCTTACTGATCCTACGAGATCGGCAAGGATCACGCCTTCGATGGCGCCAAGCGGGTGGTTCGCCACAATCACGACAGGCCCTTCTTCCGGGATGTTTTCCGTGCTTCCCGATGCAACCGAGTAGTCGATATTGAGCGCCGACAGAGTGTAATTCATGAATTCGAAGCTAGATAACTCGTTTTTACGATCTTGGTAGAGTCGGTCTAGCTTAGATAGCCCAGTTGCCCACTCGACAACAGACTCACCTAAACCAAAAGGCGTGTAACGTGGTAAACGAAAAGGACTATCAATCATAATGAAATTACCTTACTTAATCAGTTGCGGCCAAACTTTATCGGCTTGTTGAATATGCTGTGCTTGGTCTTGTTCCCAGCGCTGCTTAATCTCTTGGTCGTAGTTAAGATAAAGTTTGTCATCAACTATGGTCCAATACTGTGGGTCACCTGGTGCGAAGTCGTTTTTGGCAGAAACGGCCCATGCGCAATAACCACCATATTGAGGGGCATATTTTTCAGGATTATTAACAAATAAAGTCAGATTCTTTTCAGAAGAGAAATACCAGTCCGCGCCTTTGTACTCTGTGCTGAACTTCTTGCTCCCTTCAACAGGCTTCCCAGACGTGAAATAAGCCACGGTATCGTAGCCATCGAGTGCCTTACTGCTAAAGAAGCCGGTATAGATTTCATCGGCGGCAAATACGTACGGGCTAACAAGTAGCAGAACCATGGTGAATAGTTTTCTCATGATGGACTCCATCTATAGATTGATTGCGGGTGATAAATCAAAGGTAAAGCGCTGCTGATTTATCTGACATGGTTTAATGGGTTCGCATGGTGAGCCGGGTGCATAAAACATAGAGGCTTGACCATGCAGGTTACGTAAGTGTGTAAAGCTCACGGTATGTGCGTCTTCGCGATGCATACAGGTCGCTAAATGAGGTTGCTCATTGTGATGGTGAGAGTGGAACATCAGTAAGTTCTGTTGATTCTTACCTGCCGCCATGAGCTGATCATATTTTGCTTGTCGGTAGGCTTGCACTCGCTCTAAATCAACACCGGATGAGAAGAGTGGAGAATCAGTGTCGACTATTTTCTGTTGAATACCATCCCACATGTAGGCGATAACCAGACCATTGTGTTGGGTTAGATTGGGCGCGAAAGCTAGCAAGGTAAATGGGGCAAAAGAGTGTAGGTCTAGCTTGTGAAACGCTTCAGATAGCTGACTGATATTACGACTCGATGATAGGTTTTTAAGTAGCAAACCGCGGCTTACTAAAGGACCAACGGGCACTGTGCCTTGATAGTTATTGAGTAGGCATAGCGAAAGCCCGAACTCATTAATACTTATCCAGCTACCGCCGCCAGTTGGGTCGAGTGGCATAATGATATCGACACCGTTGACTCGATATTGTCTGGGTGGCATTGCCAGTGCTCGCGTCTTTTGTTCATCACGATTAAAAAAGACCTGATAACCATTCTCTTCAAGCAGCCAAGATACTGAACACATGATTATTGCTCCCTCAGATAGCTGTTGGTGGTTGGGGCATAACCAAAGGTGTTGCAGGTCTCGACGTCTAGGAAGGTGGTGATCACCTTGATCATCGCGTAATGATGATTGGCATGCAGTGCGGCAAAGGTGACCTCTCTTTCGAGCGTTGAAGGCAGGCTTGCGAACACTTGAGCATCCATCGAAACCTCGGTTTGGATCATGATAGGCGCTTCGAGATCTCGACGGTCTAATCGTTCAAGCCAGTTGATCACATAATGGATCTCTTTTACTGCAATTGAGCGGTCGTATTCGACGGGATGACCACGACGACGAGTGTTGTAATCAACGGTCGCATTCTCTTTTAAGATTAAGGCGTGAAAAAGATCGAGCGTGTGACGAGTATGCTCACCAATAGAGCTTGTGACATGCGGCTTTGCTCGTGTCAGATAGTCGCTGTCAGATATCGCTAACAAAAACTCTAGACCCTGATTCAATATCTCTACCGCTCCTTTGATACTAGGAGAGAAAGAAGTGAGGGCGCTCGGTTGGGCTATGGGGTTCATTCATGGTCCTCGTACAAAGTTAGTCAGTGGTCGGATATTGTTGAACAAGACGTCGCTCTTCTTGCCACGCAGCGAATAAGCTCTTGAAAGAGGGAGTCTTATGGCCTCGTTGTTTTTGCTGAGCGCCAATATCAAAAAGAATGCGGTATTGCAGGAGTAGCGTAGAAAATATCTCTCGCAGCGGTGTGTTGCGATCCCAGATATGCCCAGCCTCACTGCTTGCGCCATTGACCTCAAGGATCGTGAAATCCTCGCCGTTCATTAGGCTGTGCATGTCTTTAAACTTGACGTCGAGTCGGCCAAAATGAAAACCATCGAAGTCATCGAATATCTCGTCTAAACGTTCAGTTAAAGCCTGAGTAATGTATTGATTGCCATCGCGGAAGATGCAGCCACGGCTATGGCTACCTGCGAACGCGAGTTGGAACTCTTCGCCCTCTGCGAGCACGTGATCCAATTTATCTTCATGCCTTGGTAGATACAGGTGGCTGAGTTGCCCAGCACGCGGGCTATTTTCAATTAACTGCTTGAGTGTCGACTTGCCATCACCCATCACCATTGGCGCATATTTGAGTGTGATCGAGATGATCTCGCCTTGCTTTTTGTTTGGGTAACGAACATAGAAAACGCCAGCTTCTGCCTGATAAGGCGCCTTTTCTTGCAGTAGAAAGCGAGCATTATTTGGGAAAGATTCAACATATTGCTCAAGTTGATCTTGTGTGTTGATCAGCTTGACTCCAACGCCTCGACAGCCAAGATCTGGTTTCGCTACAATCGGGAAATCAAGATCGGATTGTATGAGTGCGCTGCGTGCATCTTCAGCTTGTTTCTTACCGCTGAGATCCGTTTTGGTGAGGGTGATAAACGGAGAGATCCAACGCTGACTTGAAGATCCGGCAAGGCTTAATATCTCGTGTTTTGATTCGCCTACCATACCGCTTAACTTGATGCTTGGGTTGGCGATGAGCGGCAGCGCCCAGTCAAAGTGCCGTAACCCTTGCATCAGGCTTTGAATCACAACTGGCGTGTAGAAGAACCAAGTTGGAAGAAACTCATAAGGAGAGACGCTGCGCACGGTATCTTTTTCAAGCAAAGGCATGCCTGCATTGATTTGATGTGCTGGAATGATGCGAATATCTTGCGGTGAACTCATGATAATCCTCTAGAGTAGGTTTTATTCATTAATCGATTACCGATAAACAGCAAAGCGATGGCACACGGGATTATGATCCATTGATATTCAGAGGCTTGCAGCCACGCTGATGTCCCTAAATAGTAGATGGCAGAGAAGACAATGCCAGTCCAGATCGCGGTGGCGCTGATGACAGCAAACAAGAAAGTAGGCAGTGGGATGGCGAAAAAGCCACTTAAGGTAAACCCGACGGTGCGAAGCCCTGGAATAAAGCGGATAACAAAAAGGCTGCTGAATGCGTTCTGACGTAATTTGGTACGAAGCGAACGAAAGTACTTATTGGTGAGGGCTTTATATCGAACACCTCGGAAATAACGTCCTGACTTCCCTAAGTAATAAAGACCGAGATCACCCGTGGCAATGCCAATGAAAATTGCAAGTAACGCATATTGCGGTGGGATGAGTGCTTGAGTCGCTAAACCAGCGGCCGTCACGATTGCCAGATCTTCAAGCAGGTAAGAAAGCGCGATAATGCCAAGCATCAGCCATAGCAGCGACTCCTCCCCTGAATGTAACCATGCTTGAATGCTCTCGACGGTGCCCATCAAATGTCCTTATCTATCCTATAGATGAATGGCTTACCGGCCATTCATTGAGTGTAGTAAATTAAATAGACAGGAGGAGCTCAGAAAAACTTACAGCGAATTGCTGCTTTTTTACGTTGATTGGATTCAATAGGTGATTTGAGGTGTGCGATATTAGGCGAAGAATGAGCAGGAGTTTAAGCTTCGAAAGCTGAGGCCTTACACTAAGAATTTAGATAAGAAAAGAAAAAGGCTGAGTCGTTAAACTCAGCCTTTTAGAAGGTTAACTATTGATTACTAGAGTAATCTATTTAGTTAGATCAATTTGGTAAACGCCGAAACCAACATCGTCAGTGGCAACACGTTTCATTGGGTATTGACCCTTCTCTTTAATGAACTGTGCCGCTTTCTCACTTGGCGACGTTTCAAAGCGGATATCTAGCTTTTTATCCGTTTTGATTGGTGCGAATGACCAGTTGTTGTCAGCTGTTGGGCTCACTTGGCCTTGCTCTTTGCTTACGCGAGAGATGTAGTTCGCCAGTACAGTACGGTTCTCATCTGGTGCATCAAATGCGATGAAGTCTTCACCTGTGCCTGGGAATTTAGCGCTGTAAGCTCGGTAGTTGTTGGTTGCGATCAGGAAGTCTTGCTTCATGTCGATTGGCTTACCTTGGTAAGTTAGGCCAACAATACGCTGAGAATCAGGGTTAACCACTTTACAGTTTGCATCGTATTTCGCAGGCTGAGTTACGTCGATTTGGTAATCCACACCGTCGATAACATCGAAGTTGTAAGTACGGAAGTTATCCCACTCAATCAGCTGTTGTGGTGCTGTTGAGTTCACATCGATTTGGTTGAATTGGCCAGCAGAACACTCAAGCCACTCTTTTACTTCGTGACCTGTTACCTTCATTGCAACTAGCGTGTTCGGGTAAAGGTATAAGTCAGCCGCGTTACGGAATGTCAGTTGGCCAGATTCAACCTCAGTGAAGTTCGCTGGGTCATTCTTACGGCCACCGGCTTTGAATGGCGCAGCAGCAGAAAGTACTGGTGTACCGTCTAGGTCTGGGTCACCTTGGATGAACTGTTCAACGTAATCTTTCTGTGCAAGGTTAACAATCTGCACTGTTGGATCGTCTTGTACTAGAGACAGGAAGCTGTACATCACGTCGTCTGCTTTACCAATTGGTTGGTTAACAAACTCACGAGTACCAGCGTGGTCTTTTTCTAGTGCTGTTACGATGCCTTCATCAGCTGCAGCAAGCGATTTCTTCTCGATTTTGTCGTAGATAGGGCGTGCTTCTGATTGGCCTTTAACGACTTCCCACTTACCGTCTTTTTGTGCAAGTGTTAGATCCATAACACCAACGTGGCTACCCCAACGACCAGGCATTACCGCCGCAACGCCGTTCATTGTGCCCGTTTCGTTGTCGATGCCTTGGATGTCATCAAAACCTTTGCCTGGGAACACAGCGTGAGAGTGGCCGAATGCGATTGCATCAATGCCGTCTACTTCAGATAGGTAGAACGTTGAGTTTTCTTCGCCATTTTTGTATGGGTCAGTTGATACGCCTGAGTGAGGGATAGCAACGATAACTTCAGCGCCTTCCGCTTTCATTTGAGGCACTAACTCGTTAGCCGTCTCAATGATATCGCGAGCGATCACTTTGCCTTCAAGGTTCTTCTTATCCCACGTCATGATTTGTGGTGGAACAAAACCGATGTAACCCACTTTTACTTCGTGCTCTACACCAGCAGTATCTTCGAACGTGTGCGTCTTGATGATATAAGGCGTGAAGTAGTGTTCTTTGGTTTCTGCGTCGTAAACGTTAGCACTGATGTACGGGAAATCAGCGTCGTTGATCGATTCTTCTAGGAACTCAAGACCGTAGTTGAATTCGTGGTTACCTAGGTTTGCAGCGTCGTAGCTTAGTTGGTTCATAGCTTTGTATGCAGGGTGAACTTCGCCTACTTCGATGCCTTTGTCTGCCATGTAGTCACCCATTGGGCTACCTTGCAGCAAGTCACCGTTATCAACTAATACGCTGTTGGTTACTTCGCTTTGAGCTTCTTTTACTAGAGTTGCAGTACGTGCTAAGCCAATTTTTTTCGATGGCTTGTCTTTGTAGTAGTCGTAATCCATTAGGTTGGTATGGATATCCGTCGTTTCTACGACACGTAATTTAATCACTTCATCGGTATCTGGTGTTGTTGTGCAGCCTGCTAAAGTCAAACCAAGACCCGCAAGTACAGCCAATGACAAAGGTTTCATTGCAACTTTCATTTTGTAGCTCCAAAGTGGATAGTAGAAAATTCGTTGCGTAATGTAACAAAATGGAATGAAACAATGATTACAACGAATGTTAATTCGTGACTTAGATCGATTACTTTATGGTGTTCTGCAAGACGCCTCCCAAACCTGATTAATCGATGTGCAACTGATATCGATAATATTAGTCCATTCATTTCACCTGCTTATCGATAAATTCAATCCCTTATCAGCTTTTCGAATAAAAAATGAAATTTTAGAATTTCCAGTAATATGAGAGGCTCGTCATAATGCCTATATCAAGGACGTATCAGGCAGACGAATAGCAAGGATAGCTCAACACGAAGCTTCTGTTTTCTTCTAGTGCCAATACTCCCATTCACTCAAGTGGATGAGTTAAATCCCATGCTTGGCAAGACCAAGTAATGAATTGCTCGTAACGCGAGCCTTAAAGGAAGCACTGAAATGGACCAAGAACGTTTAACCCACCTAAAACAGCTCGAAGCGGAAAGTATTCATATTATCCGTGAAGTAGCGGCTGAGTTTGATAACCCAGTGATGATGTACTCCATCGGAAAAGATTCTTCTGTGATGCTTCATTTAGCTCGCAAAGCGTTTTATCCAGGCAAGATTCCATTCCCGCTATTGCATGTAGATACGGATTGGAAATTCCGCGAGATGATTGAGTTTCGTGATCGTACGGCTAAAAAGTACGGCTTCGACCTTTTAGTACATAAGAACCCAGAAGGTATTGAGATGGGTTGTAGCCCATTTGTACATGGTTCTTCGAAGCACACTGACATCATGAAAACACAGGGCCTTAAGCAGGCGTTAAACAAGTATGGGTTCGATGCGGCTTTTGGTGGTGCGCGTCGTGATGAAGAAAAATCTCGTGCGAAAGAACGTGTTTATTCTTTCCGTGATAAGAACCATACGTGGGATCCAAAAAACCAGCGTCCAGAGCTTTGGCACACCTACAACGGTCAGGTTAATAAGGGCGAAAGCATTCGTGTCTTCCCGCTATCTAATTGGACTGAGCTCGATATCTGGCAATACATCTATCTAGAGAGCATCGATATTGTTCCACTTTACCTTTCAGACAAACGCCCTGTAGTTGAGCGTGATGGCATGCTGATCATGGTTGATGATGACCGTATGGAGCTGCAAGAAGGTGAAGTGATTGAAGAGAAAAGCGTTCGTTTTCGTACTTTAGGCTGTTACCCATTAACCGGAGCGGTTGAATCTGAGGCGAATACGCTAACGGGCATTATTGAAGAGATGCTGGTGGCGACGTCTAGTGAGCGTCAAGGTCGAGCGATTGACCATGATCAGTCGGGCTCTATGGAGCTGAAAAAGCGCCAAGGTTATTTCTAAGAATCTAAGGAAAGAAAAATGAATAGTGCAGTAGAAGCCGAATTGGCTGAACTAGGGATTGAAGGTTATCTAAGTCAGCATCAGCATAAATCTATGCTTAGATTTTTAACTTGTGGCTCGGTAGATGACGGTAAAAGTACGCTAATCGGTCGCTTACTCCATGATACAAAACAGATTTATGAAGATCAGCTAGCGGCGGTTCACTCGGATAGCCAACGAGTGGGAACGACAGGTGAGAAACCTGATTTGGCACTGCTTGTTGATGGTCTGCAGGCTGAGCGTGAGCAAGGGATCACGATCGATGTGGCTTACCGCTACTTCTCGACTCAAAAACGTAAGTTCATTATTGCTGATACTCCTGGGCATGAGCAGTATACGCGCAACATGGCAACAGGCGCTTCAACGTGTGATCTGGCGGTGATCTTGATTGATGCTCGTAAGGGCGTTCTGGATCAAACACGTCGTCACTCGTTTATCTCTAACCTGCTTGGTTTGAAGCATTTCATCGTTGCTGTAAACAAGATGGATCTTGTGGAGTATTCACAAGATCGTTTTGAAGAGATTCGCGATCAGTATCTAGAGTTTGCAGAAAACCTAGAAGGTGAAACCAATATTCAGATCTTGCCAGTATCGGCGCTTGAAGGCATCAACGTTGCTGCACCAAGTAAAGAGCTTGCATGGTTCGAAGGCCCATCTCTGCTAGAAGTGTTAGAGAACGTCGACATTGACCAAAAGCGTTCGGCAGGTGAATTCCGATTCCCAGTTCAGTACGTCAATCGTCCTAACTTAGACTTCCGCGGTTTTGCTGGCACCGTTGCCTCTGGCCGTGTCAGTGTCGGTGATGAAATCAAGGCGCTGCCGTCGGGTAAAACCTCTAAGGTTGCACGCATTGTAACTTTTGATGGTGATTTGGAGTCTGCGCAAGCGGGCTTGGCAGTAACACTGACTCTTGAAGATGAGATTGATATCAGTCGTGGTGATTTGATTGTGCTAGAAAACGCGCAGATTGAATCCACTAACCACGTATTGGCTGACATCGTGTGGATGACAGAGCAACCATTGCAACCGGGCAAAGCTTACGACATCAAGATCGCAGGCAAGAAAACCGTTGGTCAGGTTGAAACGGTTCGTCACCAATACGACATCAACAACCTATCGACTCACGCTGTCGATGAGTTGCCATTGAATGGCATTGGCTTGTGTGAATGGTCACTGAACGAGACTGTCGCGCTGGATAAATACCGTGAAAGTGCCGATACCGGTGGCTTCATCGTTATCGACCGACTAACCAACGTGACGGTTGGCGCGGGTTTGATTCGAGACCGTTTGGACTCTGTTGAACAGCAAGTCGGTAACTTCTCTGCATTTGAACTTGAGTTCAACGCATTGGTTCGCAAACATTTCCCTCATTGGGATGCCAAAGATCTAAGCCAACTACTGAAGTCATAAACGACCAAGTAACAGCTTATTGAATCAGGCGGAAACCGATCGTTTCCGCCATAAAGGACGGGTATATGTGGCAACAAGGATTTGTATTAGCGATTTTGCTCGGCATCATTACTTGCCTGCTCGTTACCCGTATTAAGCCAAGCTTTATCTTTGCTGGCGCGGCGTTTATTGCTTTTATGGCTGGCATGATCGACTTGTCGAGCTTGGCTAATAACTTCACTAACTCCTCGTTACTGACTTTAATTCTTCTGATCCTCGCATCAAGTGCGTTGGAGAAAACTCGCTTAATTAGCTGGGTTAGCCGCAATATCTCTGAAGGTAGGCTAGGTACCGTGGTTGCGAAGTTGGGTATTTCTACAGCGTTACTTTCTTCTTTTACTAATAACACTGCGGTGGTTGTTTCTTTGATCGGGGCGATCAAACGTAATCAACAGCACGCGCCGTCTAAGTTACTTATCCCTTTGTCATACGCTGCCATCTTAGGTGGCACCCTGACATTGATCGGCACATCAACCAACTTGATCATCAATAGCTTTGTTGAAGATGCCGGATTGCCGAGCTTAAACTTTTTCACACCCACCTTGATCGGTTTAGCGGTTTTGATCGGCGGCGTGTTGATCCTTATTCCTCTTAGCTATTTTTTACCCAGCTACGATGATGGTTCTCAAGATGATCTGCCTTACTTTTTAGAAGCCAGAGTGGAGCCGGGCTCACCGTTAGTTGGTCGCAGCGTAAGTGAAAACAACCTCAGAGCATTGAGAAAACTGTTCTTAGCGGAAGTGATTCGAGACGGTAAGACCACCGCATCTATTGACCCTGATTTTATTCTTCAAGCTCGCGACCGATTGCTGTTTTGTGGTGATGTAGAGAGTGTTGCAACACTGCAAGAAATCCAAGGTTTAACCCTGTTTGGTCAGCATCATTTGAATGGCCAGAGCTTTGTTGAAGTGGTGGTGAGTTCGTCGGCAAGCTTCTGTAACAAAACCCTGAAAACCAGCCAATTTAGAGATCGTTTCGATGCGGTTGTGGTTGCTATTCGTCGTGGCCATGAACGCCTAGAAGGTGGGCTAGGGAATATCACATTGACCGCTGGTGATACCTTGATTTTGGTTCCAGGTAAACGCTTTGAAGAACAGCGCCAACAACACAACAAAGAGTTTGTGTTGATGAATGACTTAGATTCGAGTGCCAAGCTTGATGCCGACAAATCGACGTTCGTGTTGCTCGGCTTTGCTAGCGTGATTGGTTTAGCCCTTATCGATGCAGTACCTATTATCAAAGGCTTAGCTGGTTTTCTACTGTTGCTGGTGGCATTTGGCGTGGTGCAACTGGGTGAGCTCCGCCGCCGTTTCCCAGTCGATATTGTGGTGATCGTGGGCTCTGCACTTTCTATTGCTCAACTGATGATTTCATCGGGTTTATCTGAGCGGATGGGGCTGATGTTTATGGAGGCGTTTAATGGCTGGGGCGTATTCGGTGCGTTAGTTGCTACCTACTTTATGACTTTGGTTTTGACAGAGCTGGTGACCAATAATGCGGCTGCAGCACTCTCATTTCCGATTGGCTACAGTATGGCAGTAGGTTATGGCGTTGACCCTATGCCGTTCATCATGGCGGTACTGTTTGGTGCCAGTGCCAGTTTTATCTCTCCATACGGCTACCAAACCAACTTACTTGTTTATAGCGTAGGTAATTACCATTTAACGGATTATCTGCGTATCGGCATTCCAATCTCGATTGTATATTCGGGCTTGGTGCTGACCCTAATTCCTTATTTTTTCCCATTTTAATGCTGTTTATTTAAAGGACTAATTATGACCGCAGTACTCAAATCCAAAGATGAGAATGTTGTGTGGCATCAACACTCGATTGATAAAACATTTCGCGCGGATCTGAAATCACAAAAGCCAGCCGTGCTCTGGTTCACGGGGTTGTCTGGTTCTGGTAAATCGACAGTCGCTGGAGCATTAGAAAATCGCTTGGCACAGCTTGGTTACCATACTTATTTATTGGATGGCGACAATGTGCGTCATGGATTATGTAGTGACCTTGGCTTCTCTGAGCAAGATCGTCGAGAGAACATCCGTCGTATTGGTGAGCTTGCTAAATTGATGGCAGATGCAGGCTTGATCGTGTTGTCAGCCTTTATTTCTCCGCATCAAGCTGAAAGGCAACTCGTGAGAGATTTATTGCCGGAAGGTGAGTTTCTTGAGGTGTTCGTCAATACGCCATTAGAGGTTTGCGAACAGCGTGATCCTAAAGGTCTGTATAAGAAAGCACGTGCCGGAGAAATCCCGAACTTCACAGGTATTAGTTCAGTGTACGAAGCGCCTCTGAGCCCTGAGATTGATCTACCTGCAGGTGAGAAGACACTCGATGAATTGGTCGAACGGTGTATTGATGCGTTGGAGAAGCGAAATATTTTAGCCAATTGAGATCGTTGGTACGACTAAGGCTGTTCACTTACTTATCGACTTATTCATGACTGATAAGTAGTGCAGCCTTAGTTTACCGAGACAAGAAACCTATCCCCTAGATTCTCTTTATTCCTCTTAATACTTCACTTCTTACACCGTCTATTTTAGCTCCGTCGAGTGTCTAGACGGTGTAATTTACGCTGCTTTTCACTTCTGTCTGTACTGTGAATTTCTGGCTCAATAGTGCAATCAGTTGATCGTAATACTGCGTGTTTGGCTTGTTACCGAGCAAGGTACAAAGCTCATTGCCTGTAGGGCTGAATCGGTAGTAAACCAGCTTCACGCCTTTTGATAATGGTGCCAGTGACATGCTCTTACCTTGATAGGTTAGGTGCAGGGCTGGATCGAAATCAATCTCTCCGGATTCTAATTCTGTGCCCAGAATAATCCCGAGCTCTATCAAGTGGAGCAAGCTGGAGTAGGGCAGGTTGTGCCCACCAAGGTTGATGGTGTTGGTGGTGTCCCTTTTGCCAAAGTTGAATAGCCCAGCATGAGATTTAAAGCCGAGTAAGAGCTTTCTGCTGTTATCGCTACCAAAACTGCAGCCTAATGAAGCTGCTCTTTGTAAGGTCAGTGCTTCCTTTGGCGTCATGTCTTTTAAGATTTGCAGTGCCTTCATCGACGTCGAGCCTGGGTTGGTGACTTCTCGTTTCAGTACTTGAGCCCATAGCCTCTGCATCGATGTATTGTGGATCTCTTGTGCCATGTCGAAGAAACGGTATAGCCAGTCCTGATCCGGGTCTCCAGCCGCTTCATCCTTACATGAAGAGTGCGCCAACTTTAGAATCTGTTCTAGGTTCTTTTGGCGAAGCTCTCTACGTTTTTTCTCTCGCAATAGTGCCCGTTCGATAAGCGTACTCTCAGCTTTATCCTTTGGCTTGGCACTATGACTAATTAAGAAATCGAGGCCGAAGCTTTGTGCGATGTGCAGCATTCTGCTGGCACTGTCGGCAATATGAGGCTTTTTCTCATGCTTTTGCTGTGTATCGCTAGCATGCTCAATGATCACTGGCTGTTTGGTTTCTGACATAAGAGTACCGTTAGGAGACGACTCAAGACCAATCGTAGTAAATAATTGCTCGCTCTAGCTTGTTAAAACGCTCGATAACGGCGTTAGAACTTTTGATTGTAGAATAACCACTTATCAAAAAGCTCCGCCTGGTTCTCAAGCCTTTTTTCTACGCTATTTCTGAACACTTACTTATTGTGATTGGTATAACTGTCTAAAATGTAACTCTTTATCTTATTGGTGGCTAGATTTTGCGTGCAGAGTTGAAGGTTTCAACAAAATTTTACTTTTGTTAATGATAATAAAATGTTAAATTTGTTGTAATTCTCAAGGAGGAGTTATGAATCAAGCCAATGATAACAAGCTGAAGAAACAGCTTAGTATAGGGTTATTACTCGCGACTTATGTCGCTGTTCTAGCTTACTTATCTAATTACATCGCGTAATTCAGAAGAAAATTATCGTTATTAAACTGTTATTGAATGATCACACTCGTTCAGTGACGGCAGCTCATCCTTGAGCCAACCTTCTAATGACTACATGTCGTCATACTCTTCAATCGCAGTACCTTCAATAAGATAACCGGTTTGCGCTAAGTCATGGCTGATTGACTCAGTTTTCAGCGTTCCGACCAAATAGATCACATCCCATAACTGCTGTATTGGTGCACCTTTCGGGAACTTCACGTAGATGATTTGGTTCGGTGGCGGCGGTGGCACGTGGATACATGCGCCAAAGTACGGTACCAGCAGAAACTCAGTGATCATATTCTCATCACCTTCCAATGGAATCACAAAGCCAGGAATCTTCACTGTGCTGCCATTCAGCTCTGGGCGAACAGCACCAAGTGTCGATTGTTGAGGTTTGTCCATACTATTGTGGTCAACCATCGGCATACCAAATGAATCTAGCTGAGCACGTTCTGATTCTGGAATCAAATCAATCCATTCAAGTGTTAATACCGATTCGTCATTCTGAGTGGTTTCAGCGTGAGCTGTACTGATAAATGGGAACAGAAGTAGCCCAAGTATCAGTAGGAATTTGCGTTGCATCGTAGGTTCCTATTTTAGATTCGAATCGTCATGCCATCAGACAATGACTGGCGGTAAGCCCTGAAAGCGGGAATAAAGCCGATAATGATTCCGGCAACTTGTACCAGCATAAGCAGTTTCCACTCATGCGGTGTGATTGCGGATATCGATATGTTGATACCATAACTTTGTTGCACAATAGGAGCAACCACTGCGATCAGCGCAAACAGCACTGCAACACCTAATGTAATGCCAAGGAAGGTTAGTGCACTGGCTTCACTGATCAGTAAACCAAACACATGACGAGGTCTTGCGCCCATCGCACGTAGGATAGCCATCTCTCGACGCCTTTCTTGCAAGCTAGTGAGTAGGCTACTGAGCATACCCAATAATCCGGCGACAACAACAAACCCTGAAACAATCAGTAATGCTTGTTCTGCTACAGCCATCATTCCCCACAATTCGTGAAGCGCAATGCCCGGCATAATGGCGCTTAAAGGTTCTTGGCGGTAGTTATTGATTTCTCGTTGCAGTGCGAAGGTTTGGATCTTCGATTTAAGGCCAACCATCATCGCGGTAATCTGCTTCGGTTGGAAGTCACGTTGCTTTAGCGCTTCAGCATTCGGTGTGTGCCCGAGGTTGGCACCTGATTCCCAGCCAACATGAATTGCTTCGATTGCCTCTAGCGATACGTGTACGGTTTTGTCTACTGGTGTTCCTGTTGGCGCGAGTATTCCCACAATCTTGAAGGGCAGATTATCGTGACGGCTAAACGCAACATCACTGATACCGTGCGCAAGAATGATTTGATCACCTATTTTGTAATCTAGCTTCTTCGCGACGTCGGCACCAATCACTACGTCAAATAGCTGATTAAACTCTTTGCCTTGCTGAAAAGTAAGTGGTTGCTTACTTCCATAGCGATAATTCTCGAAGTAGCTATGGTTCGTGCCCATTACGCGGAAGCCTTTATGTGAATCACCCAATGAGATTGGGATCGCCCACTTTACAGCGTTGTGCTGGCTAAATTCTTCATAGCTTTTCCAGTCGATGTTGTTGGTCGCATTACCGATTCTAAATACGGAATAAAGCAGCAGGTTTACCTGACCAGAGCGGCCACCGACGATAAGGTCAGTACCTGAAATCGTATTGGCGAAGCTGCTCTTAGCTTCGGTTCTTACACGTTCCACACCGAGTAATAGAATGACGGATACAGCCACAGTGAGAATAGTTAGAATGGCTGTGGCTTTACGGTTGAGTACGCTTTTTAAGGCTAAGTGAGTAATTACTTTCATACGACAACCTTAGCTTGGTTAACGGTTTTTAAATCTATGGTTCGAGTGAACAACTTTTCTAGTGTTGGATCATGGCTAACAAAGATAAGAGTAGAACCTGCCTGGTTGGCTTGTTCTAACAACAGTTCGATAAAAGCTTCTCGGTTGTCATGATCCAAAGCCGAGGTTGGCTCGTCGGCAATAATGATTTTGGGTTGGCCGATCAAAGCACGAGCGGCAGCAACACGTTGTTGTTGACCGATGCTTAACTCGGTAACGGGCTTGTCCATTAAAGCTTGAGGTAGCTTTAATCGGAGTAACAACTCTCGAGCCGTCTCTTGTAAGCTTTTCTGGCTTTCAGCGACTTGCTGTTTACGAATCTGTGAAAACTGGCAAGGAAGCGTCACGTTATCGATAACTGATAGATAAGGAAGCAGGTTAAATTGTTGGAAAATATAACCAATATGATCGGCTCTGAATTTATCTCTTTGACGAGGTGTAAGCTGAGTGAGGTCTTGATCAAGGATAGAGACTTCTCCTTGCTCAGCTTGGTTGATTCCGGTCAGTAGCCCTAACAAAGTTGATTTTCCACAACCACTTGGCCCTTTAATAAAAAGGTGCTCTTGGGCTTGGATGTGAAGAGAGGGGATCTCTAGCGTTGGTGGTAATTCAGGCTTCCAACGAAAGCTGATATTTTCGAGTTTGACCACAAGTGATGAACTGTCAGAAGACATGCTAGCTCCAATAATTAAAGCGGTGTATCTACTGGACAGTAATTTGAAACATAAATTCTCAGGAACACACCGATTTGAACAGCCAAGTAAGCGATGACTTACCTGGCTGTTTATTTTACGTTTAATCCGATCTAGGAGTGATTAGAATCGGAAACTAATACGCTCTGCGTTAAGCACTTCTTGTACTTGAGCTGTGTCTGTTAGTAGGTTCACCGTCATTTTTTCAGTGTTGCTGAACTTAGAGAACCACTGAGTGCTAACTGTGTCTAGCTTAGCAACATCTGAACATTCATAGTGGTACTCAACAGTGAACTCACCGTGGCCACCTTCTGAGTGATCGTGGCCTTCATGATCGTGGTGGTCGTGACCTTCGTGGTCATCATGATCGTGCTCAGCGTGGTCATGGTCTTTGTGGTCATCATGATCGTGTTCAGCGTGGTCATGGTCTTTGTGGTCGTCATGACCGCCTTCTAAGGTGTTTGCTACTGACTTGAACTTCAGAGTACAACTCGCATTGTTAAAACTAAACAGCTCTTCTGGCTTGTTTAATTGTGCGATAGCCTGTTCAAACACTTTCTTCTGTTCTGCAGTTTTTGGAGCATGTTCAAACCCAACCACATCTGCGCCTGGAGCTGTTACTTCAACAAGCAATTCTTGCCCATCTTGCGCGATGTTTACTTCAACTTGGCCATGTACGTGTGCATCATGAGAGCGGAATTCTTCGTTAGCTAGAGCATTTGTAGAGACAGTCATGCCGATAACAACGGCTAAAAAAGTAGGTTTCATGTTTTTTCCTGAATAAAGGTTAATTAAAAAGTAGTGGTAATTAAGCGATATTTACAGGAGGTGAGCGTGCCAAATAAGCGAAATATAGCCGCTGTAGTGAAGTTACTGACTCTGTAATAGCGACAGTAAATTCCGAATGGAACTCTGGAATCTGTGGTAGTGAGTGCGCTGTGATGAACTGATTAAGCGAAAACAGCTCACAATGGTGTGAAGTGTGGTGCTCTGGTGCGATATCCACAATGTGTGTTGCGGCTAACACGCTTAACATGAGCATAAGCCCAAGCAAGAAGCCTGTTTTGCGTTTCACATTGTTGGGTGTGTTTTGCCACATCAGGATGATTAACCACAGAATTAAAAAAAAGGATACTGTTATAATATAACAATATCCTTTGGTTAGGTCTCGAAAAAGACGCGAATATCTTATTAAAGGCTCGCTTTAATCAACTCAATGACTTGAGTGACTTCTGATTCGTTTAATGCACCTTCTTTTACAAACAAGATTTTACCTTGCTTGTCTTGAACGATAATCGCTGAGCTTTCTTCTTTTAGAGCCCATGTTGACGCAACGGCGCCGTCTTCATCTAGGACCATAGAAGACCATGGAAATTCTTCTTTGCTGCTTTCGGCAGAGGACTTAACAAAAGACCCAGTACCCCAAATCGCATCATCTTGGTTGATGATAGTGGTGGTTTGGTAGCTGTCTTCTGAGAATTTCGATGCGGTAATGGCTGCCATCAGTGGTGCGTTGAGCTCTTTAGAGCTGCTGCGGCCAGCGATAGCTTGAACGACGCGAACTTTACCTAGAAGATCATTGGTTGCCCAAGCTTGATATCCAGTATTTCCGTCGTTTAGAACAATCTCACCATAGTTACTCACATCGACGGCAGGCAGGGTAGCGCCTACTGATAGGTTGTGAGCATTGGCGAAGAGTGGAGAGGCTGCGGCTAGAAAAGCCAGTAGAGTTTTGTTTTTCATTATATTTTTGTTCCGCTTATTGGTTTGCACAGGAAGTATAATATGAAATTTGAAAAATGCCTCTTTAACTTTTTTATCGTACGACGTAGAAAGAAGTTGCAGGCTTGTTACCAAAAGGTATAATGCATCAATATCAAGATGAACAATAGATTATCTTGCTGTTTGCTAAAGGAATTAGCGATTAAATGTGCTTTGAACAGCGACGCTGTTCAGGTATGTGACTGTAGTACTCAAATGGAATTGAGGTTGTATTATGTTAAGAAAATTTTCTACTTACCGTCCACGTCAGGTGGCGCGTTTCGTTAAAGTCCTGTTCAAAGGCCAATTTGCTATTGAAGGTGTTGGAGAGTTTCGCTTCGACCAAGGCAAGGTGCTACTTCCTGAAGTTTCAGACAAACAAAAGCTCACTATTTTTAAAGAAGTTAACGGCACCATTGCAGCGTTGCCGGTGTAACTGAGCTTTATCGATTTGTCTTGCACCGAATAGATTAACAATGAAAAGGGCTTCCTGATGGAAGCCCTTTTTTAATGCGTGTCGTTCACGATGGTATGTCGAACGGCACTTTATTGTGGAGGGAAGCACACACCTGTTCCACCCAACCCGCAATACCCATTCGGATTTTTAGCTAGGTATTGCTGGTGGTAGGTTTCTGCGAAAAAATATTTTCCAGCAGGCAGAACTTCCGTCGTGATCTCGTTGCCTAAAGATTCAGTCATTGCTCGTTGATATTCACATTTAGAGTGCTCAGCGATAGATTGTTGTTCTTCACTGAAGGTGTAAATCGCAGAACGGTACTGAGTCCCTAAATCGTTGCCTTGGCGCATCCCTTGAGTTGGGTCATGACGCTCCCAAAAGGTTTCAAGTATTCGAGCTAGAGAGGTTTGTTCACTATCAAATATGACACGAACGACCTCGGTATGGCCGGTTTGCCCAGTACATACTTGTTCATAAGTGGGATTAACTGTGTATCCGCCAGCGTAACCAACGGATGTTGAAATAACGCCATCCAATTGCCAAAACAAACGCTCAGCTCCCCAGAAGCACCCCATACCAAACAGGACTTCTTGTTGAGAGCCCGTGGGTGCATCGAGCAGGTCGGTTTGATTGACGAAATGGCGCTCAGTGATTCGAATTGGGTCAGCATTTCCCGGTAGTGCGGTTGCTGCAGAAACCAGTTGTTGTTTGTTTAGCATGTTATATTCCTTTTCGCATACGTTTACCGCGCTGGCTTTTATTTAACGTGGGTTCATATTAACTGTTGGTCAATATTGAATAAGTCTTTAAATTAGACCGTGTTATTCCAGGATTTATTACAGACTCAATGCCTATTTAGCGGTATTATTTCTTTTCACTTATTAACGTATTGATAACTTCTTCACCAATTAAACATGATAAGAAAAACTTTACCAGTTCTGATTGGCACTCTATTGTCATCGACGCTCGCTTTCGCTGACGTTTCCCTTGAAATCAAAGGGCTAGATGGAGCGCTTGAGGATAATGTTGATGCTTATCTGAGTGCGATCCCTGAAGAAGAGTATTCGGTTTCACTAAGATTCCAATCCCGCTTGGAATCTATGATTAAAGAAGCCCTGAATGCGTTAGGCTACTACCACCCTAAAATCACATTTACTCACTCCGAAGATGATACCGAAATGACCGTTACGGTTGAGCCGGGAGAGCCTGTTGTTATTTATACTTCAGATATCGTTCTAACTGGTGAAGCCAAGGATGACCCAGACTTTTTAGCCTTGATAGCGAAGAGTAGCTTGTCTAAAGGTTCGACTCTGAATCATGGTAATTATGACTCTTTGAAATCGTCGATCCGCAACCTTGGCTTAGCGAAAGGCTACTTCGATGGTGCTTATGATCTTAGTAAGCTAGAAGTCGCTCCTGAATTGAACCGCGCTTATGTTCGTCTTCATTATAACAGTGGTATCCGCTATCACTTTGGTACTACTCAGGTTACTGGTAGCCAGATAGAAGAAGATAAGGTGCAGTCACTTAAACCATTTGAGGATGGCGAACCTTACTCAATCACCAAAGTCGGTGAGTACAACCAAAACCTGTCCAATACGGATTGGTTCTCCTCGGTATTTGTTGAACCAGATTTAAGCCAGTTAGGCGAAGGCCGAGAGATCCCGATGAAGGTTAGCCTTGCTCCGCAAGCTCGTAACCAAATCGAAACGGGTATCGGTGTATCCACCGACCTTGGCGTAAAAGGCACTCTGAAGTGGAAAAAACCTTGGGTTAATGAACAAGGCCATAGCTTCAATAGCAGCCTGTCGATTTCTAAACCTGAACAGACGATTACCGCTACCTATAAAATCCCTCTGGATGACGTGCTGAACGACTACTATCAAGTTAAGTACGGTATGAAAAACTTGGATAATCGTGATACCAAGAGTTTGGAGTCAAACTTAGCGCTAGAAAGATATTGGCGACTGGATAACGGTTGGCAACGCACGGTCTTCATTCGATACTTGGTCGAAAACTATGAGCAAGGTTTGCAGGATGATTTAGCGCAATTTGTGCTGCCGGGTATCTCTTTCTCACGCACTCGAACGCGAGGCGGTTCGATGCCGATGTGGGGCGATAAACAAACCATTATGGTTGAAGCGGGTGATGATACCTTGTTATCTGAAACTAAGGTTGTTCGTTTTCAAGGTCAAACCGCTTGGATTCGAAGCATTGGCGACAATCACCGAGGCTTAACTCGACTTCAATTTGGCGGCAACTTTGCCGACGAGTTTGATAAGCTATCTCCCTCCCTAAGATTCTTTGCTGGTGGTGACAATAGCATTCGTGGTTATGGTTATGAGTCGATCTCTCCTCGAGATGAAAGTGGCGCACTAACGGGTGCCAAATTCATTGCAACCAGCTCGTTTGAATACCAATACCGCTTGGTTGGAAACTGGTGGGGCGCAGCATTCTACGACATTGGTGATGCATTTAATGACAAACCCGAATGGAAACACGGCACCGGCGTCGGTGTTCGTTGGGCGTCACCTGTTGGTCCAGTGAGTTTAGATTTTGCTTGGGGTCTAGATGCAGAAAAAGGTGATGAGTTCCAGTTACACTTTAGTTTAGGGCCAGAATTATGATCAAAGTGATGGGCAAGTACATCAAGTGGACGTCGATCTCATTGACGTCTATTTTGCTGTTGTTGATAGCCTTGCTAGGTTTTGTTTTGTTCACCAATCCAGGGTTGAACACTGTGTTGTGGGGCGCTGAAAAAGCGTTGCCACAGCTTAAAGTGGAAAGCACTAAAGGGGCTCTGTTCCCGAGCTTTACGCTTAATAATGTTCAGTTTAAAGATGACAGCCTGCATATAGACACCAAAGTTCAAAAGCTGAACTTGGCGATCAATCCTCGCTGTCTGCTCGACCCTAAGTTGTGTGTCGATCGTTTAGCGATTCAAGGATTGGACTTCGCATTTACTGAACTGCCTCCGGCCTCTACAGAAGAAACAGAACCTACTCCGCCCGTAACATCGGTAAAAACACCGTTGCCAATCGTAATCAACCGTATCGCTTTGTCTGATATCAAGTTGAATATCTTAGGGCATGAAATTGAATGGAGCTTGTTCTCTACGGCTTTGAGTATGCAGGGCGAAAAGCTAACTGTATCGCCAACCTTATTCAATGATCTTAAGGTTAAACTCGCGGAGTCGACAGAAGAACCGCAAGCAGAAAAGGTTGAGCCAAAAGCTGCCGTTAAAACGGCTATCGAATTGCCGGAAGTCTGGATTCCTCTGCAGGTTGTGTTGGAGCGTTTTGACCTCAACCGTTTCACCTTAGAACAAGAAACACCAATCGTTGTTAACCACCTTGGGCTAGAAGCTCGCGCGGGCAAACACACGGTTGATGTTTCAACTCTCGAACTCGATATGCCACAAGCAAGCGCCAATCTAACCACGAAGGTTGAGCTCAAGGGCGGTTACCCGCTAGAACTTTCTTTGGATGCGTTGGTGAAAGAAACCGACCTTGTTGGGCAGAAGTTGTCTCTGAAAGCACAAGGCAGCGTGGCTAAGCTAAACCTAGACTCCCAATTTTCTGAGCTGATTGAGGCAAAGTTGTCTGGGGATATTCAACCCTTAGAACCGACTCTGCCATTTGACCTTCTTTTAGAGGACGGACAAGCACAGTGGCCCCTTACCGGAAAAAGCGATTACCAAGCGACAATTGAGCAATTTAAAGCTGATGGCTCACTAGATGGTTTTAATGTTCTTCTTAAAGGTGAAGCCGATGGTAAGGAAATCCCTGAATTAGCCATCGATCTACAGGGTAAAGGCACGACGGAACAAATTGTTCTCGAGCGTCTAAAGCTCAACACGCTAGGCGGTGAGCTTAACGGTGTCGTTAAAGCGAACTGGAAGAGTCTCGTTAACTGGCAAGCTGACGTGACACTCAAAGATATTCAACCGGGTCTGCAGTGGCCAGAAGCTGAGAGCAACATTAGTGGAAACATCGTCACCTCAGGTGAGTTGACGGAAGCGGGCGGCTGGGCGATTGAACTGCCTAAATTGGATATTGAAGGGATCTTGCGAGAATACCCTCTGGATATCGAAGGTCAGTTGTCAGCGTCGGATCGCAGCGCGAGCGGTGAACCAAAACTGAAAACCAGTGGTTTGAGCTTAGCTCACGGTGTTAACTCGATTAAGGCTCAGGGTGAGCTTGATAAGAAATGGGACATGGGTGTTGAGATTCACTTCCCTGAGCTTGTAAAAAGCGTCCCTGATTTGAAAGGTAAAGTGATTGGTAACATCCAGCTCAGTGGTCCAACGAAAAAGCCTGAAGTCGATCTCGCTCTAAATGTGGATAAGGTAGATTGGAATAACGAAGCAACACTAGAATCCTTGTCGCTTAATGGTTCTGTGGTTCCTCTGCCATTGCTTGAAGCTCAAGCTGATCTTGAATTAAAAGCTAACAACCTAACCTATCAAGATCAGAGCGTAAAAAGCATTGATCTCACGGTGAGTGGTGGTGAGAAGAAACACACAGTGACACTTGATGTGATATCCGACATCGTGTCTACAAGCTTAGCTATTTCCGGAGAGTTGATTCAAAAGCCTTCTCTTATTTGGTATGGATCGTTAGACAGAGTCAAAATCACCACTCAGCAAGGTCCTTGGGTGTTAGATCAACCTGTCGCGATAAATGCGGATGTTGATAAACAGTTTGCCGATGTTCAAGCGCACTGTTGGAAACAATCGGGTTCGAGCGTGTGTTTGGATGAAGACGTTCGTGTCGGAAAATCGGGTGAGGCCAAGGTAGCCATCAATCAATTCGATTTCGAGCAGATTAAAGCCTTTGTGCCTAAAGAGACGCAATTACAGGGCTTAGTCAATGCGACTGCTCATGCAAAGTGGTCTGAACAAGATGAGCCTGAAGTCACGGTAAGCGTTGATATGCCGAAAGGTCAGGTTGTTCAACAAGTGGGTGAGCCAATCACACTGGGTTGGGAAAGCGTTGCATTGAATGCCCAACTGAAAGACAACAAACTGGATGCCGATTTTAAGTTGGATGTTTCCGACAATGGTGACCTGTCTGGCACGGTGTCGTTACCGGATATTCTTGCCGAAGACAAAATGGTCGATGCGGCAATTAAGCTGACCACGTTCCATCTTGATTTCTTACAACCAATTCTAGGTGAATACAGCTTATTGAAAGCCGACCTTGAGAGTGATCTTCAAGTTAAAGGCTCTCTGATGCACCCTCAAGTCTTTGGTCAATTCTCTGTTGATGGTATTCAAGTCAAAGGCGATGTTACGCCTGTTGATGTGAAAGATGGCCGCATCGACCTCGACTTTGATGGTTATAGTGCAAAACTGGATGCGAATGTCGAAACACCTGATGGTCACCTTGATATTGAGGGAACCGGAGATTGGCAAGATCTTAAAGCATGGCATTCGAACGTTAGAGTTTTCGCTGATGAGTTGATGGTTGATATCCCACCGATGGTTAAGGTGAAGGTCGTACCTGATATGACTATTGATGTCACACCAGATCTGGCGAAAATCACCGGTGATATTGCATTACCATGGGGACGAATTGTTGTTGAAGATTTACCACCGTCAGCGGTTGGCGTCTCTTCTGATCAGGTTATTTTGAATAAAGATCTAGAGCCAGAAAACGAAGATACGATTCCATTCAATGTGATGACGAATATTAATATCTCCATTGGTGATGACTTTAAACTGTCTGCCTTCGGTCTTGAAGGTGATTTGGTCGGTAAGCTCAACGTGGCTCAAAAAGACCAAGGTCCATTTATTACAGGTGAAGTGAACATCGTCGATGGTACTTATCAATCATTCGGGCAAGACCTCTTGATCGAAGAGGGTAAGATCCTAATGAATGGACCACCGGATCAGCCATACGTAGCCATCAACGCGATTCGTAATCCTGATAATACTCAGGATGACGTGACCGCAGGTATTCGAGTTACAGGCCCGGCGACAGAGCCTACCATCGAGATTTATTCTGACCCAGCGATGCCACAAGCGAACGCACTGTCTTATATTTTGCGTGGCCAAGATATCGATGGTGAGTCGAGCGGTTCGATGACAACGACTTTAATCGGTTTGAGTTTAGCGAAGAGTGGTAAGGTTGTCGGCGAAATTGGTGAAGCCTTTGGTGTGCAAGATTTGCAACTGGATACCGCAGGCTCTGGCGATGACTCTCAGGTGACGGTAAGTGGTTACATCCTGCCAGGCTTACAGGTGAAGTATGGTGTGGGTATCTTCAACTCTTTAGGTGAGTTTACCGTTCGTTATCGATTGATGCAGGATCTCTATGTTGAAGCTGTGTCTGGTTTAGACAGTGCTGTGGATCTTCTCTATCAATTTGAGTTCGAGTAGAGCCGTATGGGAGGGCATATGCAGCATCTTGTTTTTGTCTATGGAACCTTGAGGCAAGGTCAGTCCAATCACCACTATTTGAAGGGCTGCGATTTATTAGGGCAGTTTGATACACCTAAGGAATACGCACTTTTTGATTTAGGTGCCTATCCGGCGATGATTTTGGGAAAGAAAAGTGTCGCTGGTGAGGTCTATATCATTAACGACGAAATTTTAGAGTCGCTCGATCGGCTAGAAGATGTTCCTGTTGAGTATCGTCGCGAGCAAATAGAGACTATATTTGGATTAGCATGGGTATATTTGTATCAGCTTGATCTAACAGCTAATAAAGAAATACTTTCGGGTAACTGGTGTAAGCGGAACAACGCTTAGTCGCTATATCTTCTGAGTTACCAAACAAAAAGCCAGCACTGAGGTGCTGGCTTTTTAATAGCGTTAGTTTGAGAATGAAATGAGAGGGTTACTCAGGGTTCAGCTCAAGAAACTCTTCTACTTTGCGGACCATTTTTGTTGAACCAACGAAGAAAGGCACACGTTGGTGTAGCTCAGTTGGTTTGATATCCATGATACGCTGTGCACCGTCTGATGCAATACCGCCAGCTTGCTCCATAAGGAAAGCAATAGGGTTGCACTCGTAAAGCAGACGCAGTTTACCTTGAGGGTGACTTTGCGTGCTTGGGTACAAGTAGATGCCGCCTTTCAAAAGGTTACGGTGGAAATCTGATACTAGAGAACCGATGTAACGTGATGTGTAAGGGCGGTTGTCGCTTGGCTCATTTTCTTGGCAGTACTTGATGTACTTCTTAACACCCGTAGGGAAGCGGATGTAATTACCTTCGTTGATTGAGTAAATCTTACCTTCGTCTGGAATCATCATGTTTTCATGAGATAGGCAGAAGGTACCCAGTGATGGGTCGTAGGTGAAGCCATTTACGCCAGCACCTGTTGTGTATACAAGCATGGTTGAAGAACCGTAAATCACGTAACCCGCGGCTACTTGCTTGTGTCCTGGCTGTAAGAAATCTTCTTGTGTTGGTGGTGTACCGATCGGTGATACTCGACGGTAGATAGAGAAAATTGTACCAACCGATACATTTACATCGATGTTTGATGAGCCATCTAGTGGATCCATCAGTACAACGTATTTTGCGTTTTTGTTGAGCTCTTTATTGAAGGCGACAGCTTCGTCTTCTTCTTCACTTGCAACACCACAAACTTGGTCACGGGCTTCTAGAGCCGCTTTAAATTTGTCGTTCGCGTAAAGGTCTAGCTTTTGCTGCTCTTCACCTTGCACGTTGTCTGTACCAACAGCGCCAGTGATGTCGACTAGGCCAGCCTTGTTGATCTCACGGTTAACAATTTTTGCAGCAAGTCGAATAGACGACAAAAGGGATGATAGATCACCGCTTGCATGGGGGAAGTCACTCTGTTTCTCAACAATGAACTCACCAAGGGTGCGCATCTCAGACATGTTATTTCCTTAAACTTCTCTCAATATTAGGGGGGATTTGAGCACTGTAGATTCGGCCTCTTGAGTGGGCTTTATTCATCTAGACGCTTACCTAAATTCTAAAGGTTAGATCTTTTTAATGGTAATGAACTAAGCGACACAGATCTCACTTACTATGTCGACTCAATTTGTTTTGCATTGCCGCTCGCTTTTAATCGCCATTTAATGATAATGAGTGCAAGCCGTTTTAATTAGGCACTGTTTATTTAGCCAAGCGTTTGGAAGCAATTTATGCATATTCATATCTTAGGAATTTGTGGCACCTTCATGGGTGGTGCTGCGGTATTGGCTCGTCAATTAGGTCACAAGGTTACGGGTAGTGACGCGAATGTTTACCCACCAATGAGCACCTTGTTGGAATCACAAGGGATTGAAATTATTGAAGGGTTCGACCCTAGCCAATTAGAACCAAGGCCAGATCTCGTGGTTATCGGTAACGCAATGAGCCGCGGTAATCCGTGTGTTGAGTATGTGTTGGATAACAACCTTAGATACACCTCTGGTCCTCAGTGGTTGCAAGAGTTCTTACTGCATAACCGTTGGGTGTTAGCGGTATCGGGAACGCACGGTAAGACCACGACATCAAGCATGTTGGCTTGGATCTTGGAAGACTGTGGCTATGCACCGGGCTTCTTAGTTGGCGGAGTGTTGGGTAACTTTGGTATCTCTGCTCGCCTTGGTGAAAGCATGTTCTTCGTGGTAGAAGCCGACGAATACGACAGTGCTTTTTTCGATAAACGATCTAAGTTCGTTCATTACCACCCAAGAACCTTAGTGATGAATAACCTAGAGTTCGATCATGCGGACATCTTTGACGATCTTGAAGCGATTAAGCGACAATTTCATCATTTGGTGCGTACTGTGCCAAGCAATGGTCGCATTTTCTCACCTAAGCAAGACAGCGCTATTGAAGATGTTCTAGCTCGCGGTTGCTGGAGTGAAACTGAATCGAGTGGCGAGCAAGGCGACTGGGATGCCAAGAAACTGGTCAAAGATGGCTCTCAATTTGAGGTTTACTTCCAAAATGAATGTGTTGGAACCGTAAATTGGGATTTAGTGGGCGACCACAACGTAAATAATGCTTTGATGGCGATTGCAGCTGCACGTCATGTGGGCGTGACACCTGACCTTGCTTGTGAATCACTAGCTACCTTTATTAATACTAAGCGCCGTTTGGAGTTTAAAGGCGAGGTGGCAGGTGTGTCTGTTTATGACGATTTTGCTCATCATCCAACGGCGATTGAACTTACGCTCGGGGGATTACGTAATAAGGTCGACACTAAGAAAATCATTGCCGTTTTAGAGCCTCGTTCTGCCACCATGAAACGTGGTGTGCACAAAGAAATACTGGCTGATTCGTTGAAGCAGGCGGATTCTACCTACTTATTCCAACCGGATAACATTGATTGGTCAGTTCAAGATGTTGCAGACGCTTGTCACCAACCGGCACACGTGAGTGATGACATGGATGCATTCGTTGCTAAAATTGTCTCAGAGGCACAAGCTGGCGACCAAATTTTGGTAATGAGTAATGGTGGCTTTGGTGGCATTCATCAAAAACTGTTGGATGGATTGGCACTCAAAGGCTAACGGCATCCACGACCTTATAATTTGAAGTAATTGAGAACATGACAAAACACGATAAAGCGATAACCCTTGCTTTCACTGGCGCATCCGGTGCGCCTTATGGCCTGCGTTTACTTGAATGCCTTTTGGCAGCCGACTATCAGGTCTACTTGCTGATTTCATCGGCAGCGCGAGTGGTATTGGCGACCGAGCATGAACTTAAGTTACCTGCTGGGCCAGATGCGGCGAAACAAGCTTTGGTTAAACATCTTGGCTGCGACCCTGAAAAGCTGGTGGTGTGTGGCAAAGATGATTGGTTCTCGCCGGTTGCCTCTGGTTCAGCTGCACCGAAGCAGATGGTCGTTTGCCCATGTTCCGCGGGAAGCTTGGCTTCGATTGCACATGGATTGTCGGATAACCTGATTGAGCGAGCAGCAGACGTAGTCATGAAAGAGCGAGGACAGCTGTTGTTGGTGGTTCGTGAGACGCCATTTTCGACGCTTCATCTAGAGAACATGCATAAGCTTTCGACCATGGGCGTGACGATCATGCCTGCAGCCCCGGGTTTTTATCATCAACCTAAGTCAATTGAAGAACTGGTCGACTTTATGGTGGCGCGTATTCTAGATCACCTTGGTATCGAACAAGGTTTAGTGCCACGTTGGGGTTACGATCAACGTAATTGATCCAAACTTGATAGCTTATTGTTAAAAATCAAATTACAATTCTGAACACTCATCGGGGAGCGAACCATTCAAATAATGAATGCGAGCTGAGATCAAGCAGGTGCTTGGGACCCGTAAACCTGAACCAGATAATGCTGGCGTAGGAATTGAGTTAGGAACAACCTCTACCGTTCTCCTCCCTCAAACCTGTGCCGCTCAGACCATGGAGAGCGTCCAGTGAAATTCACATTAACTACCCTTGCTGTTACTACAGCTATTTCTTTTTCTGCCTTTGCTGCAGACAACACTTTGACTGTATACACCTATGACTCTTTTGCTGCGGATTGGGGCCCTCGTCCTGCCGTTGAAAAAGCATTCGAAGAGAAGTGTGGTTGTGATGTGAATTTTGTCGCTCTAGAAGATGGTGTGTCTATTCTGAACCGTTTACGTCTTGAGGGCGGCAACAGCAAAGCCGATATCTTGCTAGGTCTCGACAACAACCTGATGGCTGAAGCGAAAGCGACGGGCTTATTGGCTGAGCATAATGTTGATACTTCATCAGTAACGCTTCCTAATGGTTGGAACGACAGCACTTTTGTACCCTATGACTTTGGCTACTTTGCTTTTGTTTACAACAAAGAGAAGTTGGTAAACCCACCAAAGAGTCTTAAAGAGTTGGTTGAGCAGCGTGATGATCTTAAGGTTATCTACCAAGATCCACGTACATCAACACCAGGCCAAGGCATGATGCTTTGGATGAAATCAGTATACGGTGATGAAGCGACAGCAGCATGGAAGAAGCTTGCTCAGAAAACAGTGACTGTAACCAAAGGTTGGTCTGAAGCTTACTCAATGTTCCTAGAAGGCGAGTCGGATTTAGTGTTGTCTTACACAACGTCTCCTGCTTACCACATTATTGCAGAGAGCGATTCTAAGTATGCAGCAGCAAGCTTCGAAGAAGGGCATTACACTCAAGTGGAAGTGGCCGCTAAAGTTAAAGGCAGTAAGAACGAGAAACTTGCTGATGAGTTTATGGCGTTTATCCTAAGTGATGAATTCCAATCGGCGATGCCAACAGGTAACTGGATGTACCCAGTGACCGATATTGAGCTTCCAAAAGGGTTCGAGCAACTTACGGTTCCTCAGAAAGCGCTAAGCTTTACACCCGAAGAAATTGCAGCTAAGCGTAAGCCATGGATTCGTGAATGGCAGAGTGCACTTACTTTTTAATTTTCTTTTAAAAAATTAGCTTTCTAACTTTCTGTATTTAAAGGTTTGTTCGATGTTAACTGAGCGAACCATTTACGGTAAAAAATCAATCTATGATAAAGAAAACACCTAAGGTAGGTATCTGGGTTGCGATACTCATTACCGCCTTCGTGGTTTCAGCAGTTGGGGCATTGCTTAGCAATGCCCCTTCTCTTGATATCAGCCAAGTATGGTCCGATCCCTACTATTGGCATGTAACGAAATTCAGTTTTTATCAGGCGACACTCTCAACGGCACTGAGTGTTGGCTTTGCTATACCTATTGCTCATGCGCTGTGTCGTAGACAATTTTTTGGACGCGCTTTGTTGTTAAGGCTGTTCGCGTCGACCTTAGTCCTGCCAGTGTTAGTGGGTGTATTTGGCTTACTTGCGATCTATGGCAATAGTGGTTGGTTAGCTAAGTTTTTGGCGAACTTCGATATTGAATTGCCATTTTCCATATACGGATTGAATGGTATTTTGCTGGCGCACGTTTTCTTCAACTTGCCTTATGCCAGTCGCTTACTTCTGCAAGCGTTAGATACCGTGCCTGCCGAGCAACACAAGCTTTGTGCTCACTTGGGTATGAGTCATTGGAACAAATTCAGATGGGTTGAATGGCCTCGCTTAAGACAGCAATTACCACATGTGTGTGGCTTAGTCTTCATGTTGTGTTTTACCAGCTTTGCTACCGTGATGGCGCTAGGCGGTGGACCTAAATCAACCACTATCGAGCTCGCTATTTATCAGGCGATTAAATTCGACTTTGACCTTCAAGCTGGTGCCTTGCTCGCGATATGGCAAATGCTGCTGTGTGGTGTGCTAGCGGTGAGCATTCAACGCCTATCGAAGCCTATTTCAGTGACGGCCAGTCAGCTGTCGGAAGAGAAATATTTGGTTAAGGACAGCTGGTGGTCAAAAGCTTGGGATAGCTTTTGGATCATCATAGTCTCAATGCTGGTATTGCCGCCATTAGCTATGGTTATCGTCAGTGGAATTAACTCGCAGGCATTAACCGTACTCAGCAGCGAGCCGTTTTGGGCGGCGTTAATGACCTCGGTTAAAGTCGCGTCATTAGCAAGTGTTATCGCAGTTGGTATTGGTATCGCCATACTACTGACTAGCCGAGCATGGCGTTTACAGAACAAGAATTTTCGAGCCGATAAAATCGAGCTGATTGGCACTATTATCTTGGTGACTCCGGGGCTGGTGATCAGTACGGGTATCTTCTTATTACTGCGTTCATTCACCGATGTATTCAGTTTAGCTTTCTTTATCGTGATTGCCGTCAACAGCTTAATGGCGCTGCCTTACGTAATTAAAACCCTAGCTCAACCTATGCTGCATTTGTCTCAGCAGTACCAGTATGTGTGTGCAAGCTTGGGTATGACAGGTTTCACGCGTTTTAGGTTAGTGGAGTGGCGAGCATTGCGTAAGCCGATGGCGCAAGCCTTCTCGATTAGCTTTATGTTGGCGATGGGTGACTTAAGCGCGATTGCTTTGTTTGGTAGCCAAGATTTTAGAACTCTGCCTTTGTACCTATTCCAATTGTTAGGCAGCTATCAAATGGAAGCGGCGGCGGTAGTTTCTGTGAGCTTACTGTTACTGAGTGTCGGCAGTTTTAGCTTAATAGAATTCTTATTTACTCGAAGATCTAAGCTCGATGCTAAAGAATTAAGGAACCGATGATGTTAGTGATGAAAGATGTGGATTACCACTATCACAGAGAGTTGTTTAGCTTTGATTTTCAAGCTGAGCAGGACGATATTGTTGCGCTTATGGGGCCGAGTGGTGCGGGTAAGTCTACACTGTTGGCGCTAGTTGCTGGTTTCATCGAGCCTACATCGGGTGAGATATCAGTGGCTGGGCAGTCGCTTATTGGTAAAGAAGCACATCAGCGTCCGTTGGCGATGTTGTTTCAAGAGCACAACCTGTTTGCTCACCTTACGGTGCGAGAAAATATTGGTTTAGGTCTGCATCCAGGTTTAAAGCTTACTGCAACCCAAAAGCAAGCTGTGGAGCAAGCCGCAGCGCAAGTTGGCGTCGCTGAGTATTTGGATAGATTGCCTGAGCACTTATCCGGTGGTCAACGCCAGCGTGTCGCGTTAGCGCGTTGTTTTGTCCAACCTCATGATATTTGGCTGCTTGATGAACCTTTCTCTGCGCTTGACCCTTTGCTGCGTGAAGAGATGCTTAGCTTAGTGAAGCGATTAGCGGCAGAGCGAAATATTACGGTCTTGATGGTGACTCACCATTTAGGTGACGCACGCAGTATCGCGAATAAGTTTGTGTTTGTGGCGCTAGGTAAGGTGTTGGTTGAAGACTCGATAGAGGCACTGACGGCGGATCATCCACAGACAGAATTAAGCTCATTTGTTAAAGCGGGTGAGTGACGACTCATCACTCCTGTGAGTATTTATTGATATTGAGTGCTTCTTGATATCGAGTGCGTCAAAAACAAAAAGACCTAGCATGCGCTAGGTCTTTTATTGTCTTACAGAATAAAGCGACAAAGATTAGTCTTCTAGCTTTAGCTCTTTTAAGATTTGGAAGATCTCACGAGAAGACTTTGCAGGCTTGTTCGCTGATTTCTCTTTGTTAGCTTGGCGAGCTAGCTGACGAAGACGCTGACGGTCTGCTTCAGGGTACATTTCCATTACTTCTGAAATAGCCGCATCACCTTCAGCAACAACACGATCACGCAGTTGCTCAAGCTTATGTAGTTCAGCGGTTGCTTGTGAGTGCTTGTTACGTACTTTATCCAAAGCCGCTTGAATTGGCTCAGGATCAACATTGCGCATTACTTTACCAATGTATTGAAGTTGACGGCGCTTCGCTTCATTTTTAAAGCGTTGTGCATCTTTAATCGCTTGTGCCAAATCTTCAGACAGAGGAAACTTGTCTAATACAGAAGGCTTCAGGGAAACAAGTTCTTCCCCCAGTTTTTGTAGCGCTTCCATGTCGGTTTTCATTTCTGTCTTACTTACCCAGATGATTTCTTCTTCTGGTTCCCATGGGGCTTTTTGGTTTTTGCGAGCCATCTTTTCTGCCTATGTCACTATCTCAAACGAATATATTGCCTATTTTAGCAAGAATCTTGGGGAGAAAGCGAAATTCTTGTTATCCTACGTAATATTGACCTAAAAAATTAGAATAGATATGGATGTAAAACAGCAAGTCGCCCAGCAAAGAGTTGAGCTAGAAGCCGCAGTAGCTAAAGCGTTGGATATGGCATCAGTGAGTGCAGACGCAGCTGAGGTCGCTATTACTAAGTCAACGGGTTTAAGTGTTTCAACACGTATGTGTGAAGTGGAAAACGTTGAATTTAATAGTGATGGTGCGCTAGGTATTACTGTTTATCGCGGCCAGAAAAAAGGCAGCGCATCTACATCTGATCTGAGTGAAAAGGCGATTGCTCAAACCGTCGCGGCCGCACTTGATATCGCTCAGTACACTTCTGAAGACCCATTTGCCGGTCCTGCGGCAAAAGAATACATGGTAAAAGAAATTCCAGATTTGGATCTTTTTCACCCTGATGAACCAAACCCTGACTATGCCGCTGAGATTGCGATTGCTGCTGAGAAGCAAGCGTTAGCTTATAGCGATAAGATCAAACAGAGTGATGGCGCAAGCTACGACAGCCACTATGGCGTTAAGGTTTATGGTAACAGCCATGGCTTACTAGCAAGCTATGCTTCTAGTCGTCATAGCACGAGCTGCTGTGTAATTGGACAAGGCGCTAACGGTGAGATGGAGCGTGACTACAGCTACACCGTTGCACGTCACCGTGACGAGCTGTGGACGCCTGAGCGTGTAGGTCAAGAAGCTGCAGAAAAGACCATTAGCCGTTTGGATGCGAAAAAGCTACCAACAGGCCAGTATCCAATTATGTTCGCTAATGATGTGGCAACTGGCTTGATTGGTCACCTTGTTATGGCGATCAGTGGCGGTAACCTTTACCGAAAGTCGTCATTCCTATTGGATCATCTCGGTCAGAAAATCCTACCTGACTGGTTTAACATTTCTGAGCGACCACATATCTTGCGTGGTTTGGCTTCAAGCCCATTCGATAGCGAAGGTGTGTTCACTCAAGATCGTGAAATCATCACTGACGGTGTGCTAGCAACTTACCTACTAACGAGCTATGCCGCACGTAAGATGGATATGACGCCAACCGGTCATGCTGGTGGTATTCATAACTGGTTCGTTAAATCGACCGGTCAAAACTTTGAGCAGATGCTAAAAGAGTTGGGTACTGGCTTCCTAGTCACTGAAGTGATGGGCCAAGGCGTAAACACCGTAACGGGTGATTATTCACGTGGCGCTGCGGGTTTCTGGGTTGAAAACGGAGAGATCCAATACCCAGTATCAGAAGTAACAATCGCAGGTAACCTAAAAGACATGTTTACTCAGATTGTTGCTGTGGGTAACGACGTAGAAACACGTTCGCAAATTCAAACGGGTTCAATCTTGCTTGAGTCAATGAAAGTCGCAGGCGAGTAATTCAATTAAAGCGAATCTGATGAATTAAAAAAGGGAGCCGTGGCTCCCTTTTTGTTTTCTGTATTTCGCCAAAAATTGGCTAACTGCTTATGCTAACTAGATCAGTATGGTCGCTAAGCCTAGGAACACCGATAGGCCAATAACATCGGTTACTGTGGTCAGTGCCATACCGCCAGCAAGGGCTGGATCGATATTCATCTTCTTCAACATCACTGGGATAGTTACACCAGCAATACCTGCGACAATCAAGTTGGTCATCATCGCCGCTGAGATGATGCCTCCCAGTATCCAGTTACCTTTCCAAGCCACCACGATACCACCAATGATAACGGCCCATAGAACGCCGTTTAGGAAGCCGATGGCTGCCTCTTTGAGTAGCAGTTCGCGTTTGTTACTGTCACCGATATGACCGAGTGCCAAACCACGAATCACCAGAGCAACGGTTTGGTTACCGGCAACACCACCCATTGAAGGTACGATAGTCATCAGTACTGCAATCGCTGCCATTTGGTCGAGCGTTGCTTCAAACATATTCGATACTGATGCGGCAGCAAGTGCTGCGAGTACGTTAGCACCAAGCCACACACTACGACGACGAGCAGATTTTACGACCGGTGCGAAGGTATCTTCGTCATCGTCCATACCCGCCATACTCATCATTGAGTGTTCGGCATCTTCACGGATAACATCAACCACGTCATCGATGGTGATACGACCAACAAGGTGCTGGTTACTATCGATGACAGGCGCAGAAACCCAGTTACGACGTTCAAACAGGCTCGCGATATCTGACGCACTGGTTTCTACCGCGATCGCTTCGTCGGCATCATCCATCACTTCTGAAACAGGGACATCAGGTTGAGTCGTTACTAGCGTGGTAAGTGATAGGTTACCGATAAGACGTTCTTCTTCATCAATAACATACAGAGCATCAGTTGCATCCGGCAGTTCGCCACGCATACGCATGTAGCGCAATACAACGTCAACATCGACATCACCACGAATCGTGATTACGTCGGTGTTCATGATCGCACCCGCTGAATCTTCAGGGTACGACAGGGCAGTTTCAACTAATGCACGATCGACGGAGTCCATTTGAGAAAGGACTTCGCGAGAAACATCGTCGGGTAGGCTTCGAAGTACGTACGCGACGTCATCGGTTTCCATACCTTCGGTTGCTTCTGCCAAGGTCTCAGGTGCCATTTTCGACACAAGAGCATCTTTGACGTCTTCGTTTAGTTCATCAAGAATTTCACCGTAGTCTTCAGGATCGGTGAGTTGCCAGAGTACGTCACGACTTTTGCGAGGGGAGGCTTCTAAAAGGTGTGCAATATCTTCAGGCTCCATGTCCTGAAGTTGTCGGCGTACGTGAACAAATCGGCCGTTTTCTAGGGCTTCGCTGACTTCTTGGAGGGTTTGGTGAGCTTGGTCGAATTCTAATTGCTCTGCCATATTTTCCTCCTATCTCATTATTCTAACAATGGTTGGAATAGTAACTTAATTCTGGGGCTTATTTAAATCATAAACTTAGATAGAACTAAGATTTAATATTGGTTGGTTCGTTGTTTGAGTCTTAGGCGTTGTGAGTGAAGCGTTTTCGCTACTCACCCTCATCAAACTTGTCTTCAATGAGATGACAGACGGCATCCAGTGCTTGCTGTGAATCGGTACCTGCAGCTTGAATCGTAATATGTTGCCCTTGCGCTGATTCCAGCATAAGTAACCCCATTACGCTGTCTGCGGTGGCACTTTTATCTTCTTCACTATGAATTGTGATAGTGGCATCAAAGCTTTGTGCAAGCTCAACCAACTTTACGGCTGCTCTAGCGTGAAGACCCAAGCGATTTTGGATCAGTACAGTTCGAGTTAATTCCATGGTTAGCCCTGTTGGTGCTTCTCTAGGGAGGCGTGTCTGATTTGAACTTGATGGCCAAGTTGCTCAAAGTACTCACCAATTTTCTGGGTTAGATAAACCGAGCGGTGTTTGCCGCCAGTACAGCCAATCGCGACCGTTAGGTAACTGCGATTGTTCTTCTCTAACATTGGTAACCACTGTTCAACAAAGCCTTGGATCTGTTGCTTGAGTTCCAGAACTTCTGAGTGTTCTTCTAGAAAGGAGTGAATTGGTGCATCTAGCCCGGTTAGTGGTCGTAGTGCAGGTTCCCAGTGAGGGTTTGGTAAGAAGCGAACATCAAACACGTAGTCGGCATCACTTGGCAAGCCATACTTAAAACCGAAAGATTGAAAGACGATGATCAGCTCTTGCTTCTCTTTGCCTTCAACTTTAAATCGAACCTTTTCACTCAATTCGTAGAGGTTGCAGTCACTGCTGTCGATCACAATGCTGGCGTGCTCTGCGAGAGGTGTCAGAAGTGTCTTCTCTAAATCAATCGCTTGCTCAAGAGAGAGCTTTTCTTGGCCAATTGATAAAGGGTGGATTCTGCGGGTTTCGCTGTAGCGCTTAAGGAGTGTCTGCTTGCTGGCATCGAGGAACAATACATCAACATCGATGTTTGTAGCTGACTCGAGTTGCTCGAGCGTGTCGGTGACTAACTGAGGCTCTTTCGGTAGGTTACGTATATCAATACTTACCGCAACGTTTTGGTTGCTTTCGCGTACCGATTCGACAAAGTTGTTGAGCAGGTTTACTGGTAGATTATCGACACAGTAATACCCCAAGTCTTCTAGGACTCGTAACGCAACACTTTTACCGGCCCCTGATTGGCCACTAACCACGATTAATCGCATGTTATTGCTCGCAAGTTGGCACTTGAATCATGATGTCGTAAAGCTCTTGATCGCTCTGAGCATTACGCAGCTGTTTAAGAGTCTGCTTGTCGTTTAGTCGTTCTGCCATACAAGAAAGGGTTTTTAGATGCTCTTTGCATTGTTCGCTAGGAACAAGCAGGGCAAATAGTAGGTCGACAGGACGATTATCAATCGCATCAAATTCGATAGGATCTTGGCATTGCAGTAATACAGCTATCGCTTTATCACTGACATTCATACGAGCATGGGGAATCGCGATACCATTACCAATACCGGTACTGCCCATCTTCTCACGGCTCAACATACACTCAAATAGCTCTGTTGAATCTTGACCGCAGCTCTCAGCTGCTATCTGGCTGATGAGCTCAAGGGCTCTTTTTTTGCTTGTGCATTGGACTGCACTTTTGGTGCAGTCCAATGAAAGTACTTCGCTTAATTGCATGTTAGTGACTACTTAGCTTTTCTTTGTGCTTGTTGAGTTGGCGGACGAGTTTATCAACCAATGAATCAATCGCGGCATACATGCTTTCATCTGTTGCTGTCGCATGGATTTCCCCCTGATTTATATGCAGGGTAGCTTCTGCGATTTGATTGATTTTCTCAACTTTTAAAACAACCTGAACGCTATTGATATGATCAAAGAAGCGCTCAAGTTTGTCGAATTTGGTGTGAACATAGTCTTGCATTGAATCGGTAAGATCAACGTGATGGCCTTGAATATTGATTTGCATAGACTTTCCTTTTCAGTTGGTTGCCTGATCATAGTTGCTAAGTAACTAGCGACTAAATGAGCTTATAGCAGGCGTTTACGCTGACTCGATGGGGCAATGCCCAGAGACTCACGGTATTTCGCTATGGTACGTCTAGCTACCTGAATTCCTTGGTCAGCCAGTAAAGCAGCAATCTTACTATCACTTAGAGGCTTCGCGGTATTTTCCGCTGCGACAAGCTTCTTGATGAGTGCGCGAATTGCTGTAGATGAACATTCACCGCCATTGTCAGTGCTGACATGGCTTGAGAAAAAGTATTTGAGCTCGAAGATACCACGTGGCGTATGCATGAATTTTTGAGTCGTCACACGAGAGATCGTGGATTCGTGCATATCAACAGCTAACGCAACATCATTAAGAACCATTGGCTTCATCGCTTCTTCGCCATGTTCGAAGAAATCACGCTGATGTTCAACAATGCATCGCGCAACTTTGAGTAGCGTCTCATTTCGGCTCTCTAGGCTTTTAATTAACCACTTTGCTTCTTGCAAATTTGAGCGGATGTATTGATTGTCGGCGCTGTTGCCTTTACTGCCCAGATCAGCGTACTGCTGATTCACTTTCAACTTAGGCACGCTATCAGGGTTAATGGTCACTAACCATTTGCCAAGGTCTTTGAAGACAGATACATCTGGAACCACATACTCAGTTTCATCCGGAGTAATCTTACTGCCAGGACGAGGGTCCAGCTGTTGAATCAGTTGCAAAACTTCACGTAGTTCTGCTTCTTTCAACTTGGTCTCTTTGATAACCAGTTTGTAATCGCGATTGCCGAGTTGGTCGATATGGCTAGTAAGTACTAACTTAGCTTCGTTAAGCCAAGGCGTATCTTGGGGAAAGGTTGCCAGTTGCAGTAACAAGCAATCTTGCAGGTTGACTGAACCGACACCTAGCGGATCAAACTGCTGAATTCGTTTACGTACCGCTTCAATTTCATCAAGCTCGATCTCTTCATTGTCGAAGTTTTCAAGGATGTCTTCACAAGTTACAGTGAGGTAGCCGTAGTCGTCGATGGCATCGATTAATGCAAAAGCGATGCTTCGGTCGGTGTCAGTGAATGGCGTTAAGTCGAGTTGCCAAAGTAGGTAATCGTGCAGGCTTTGAGTGGTTTCGCCTTGATAAACCGGCATGTCGTCATCAATCGCAATACCCGTGTTACCGGTGTTCGCGCTGTAGACGTCTTCCCAAGTTGTGTCGATTTCTAGTTCGTTGCCAATCTCTGATTTTTCGATTAAGTCTGAGCTATCAGGTAAGTCTTGCTCTGTGGCTTCAACAGTTTCTTTTTCGTCACTGCTAGGTTTTTCTTCCGATGTTGGCGTATCTTCATTGCCTTCTTCGACATCGAGTAGTGGGTTAGATTCAAGTGCTTCTTGAATCTCTTGCTGCAAATCTAAAGTAGACAATTGCAACAAACGAATCGCTTGCTGCAATTGAGGAGTCATTGCTAACTGTTGGCCTAGCTTAAGTTGTAATGAGGGTTTCATTCAGTGTGACTTACCTAGTTATTATTCTTAGAACTCTCGATACTCTCTATATAATCATAGACGGAATTGTTCGCCTAGATAAACTTGTTTAACTTGTTCGTTATTGAGAACATCTTCAGGAGTACCCTCAGCGATCAGGTGTCCTTGGCTTACGATGTAAGCTTTTTCACACACGTCTAATGTTTCACGAACGTTGTGGTCGGTAATCAAAACGCCCAAGCCGCGATCACGCAGGTGAACAATGATTTTTTTGATATCGATTACTGAGATCGGGTCAACACCGGCGAATGGTTCATCCAATAGAATGAACTGCGGGTTTGCTGCTAGTGCACGAGCAATCTCTACACGACGACGCTCACCACCCGACAGAGCCATACCATTGCTGGTGCGGATATGTTGGATGTGGAACTCTTCTAGCAGGTCTTCCAGCTTATCTTGGCGTTGTTCGTTGGTCATTTCATCACGGGTTTGTAAAACCGCCATGATGTTGTTCTCTACGGACAACTTACGGAAAATCGATGCTTCTTGAGGCAGGTAACCGATACCAAGACGAGAGCGGCTGTGCATTGGTAAGATACTGATGTCTCGGTCATCAATGCTGATGGTACCTTCATCACGCGCCACCAAACCAACAATCATATAGAAAGATGTGGTTTTACCTGCACCGTTAGGCCCAAGCAGACCGACGATCTGGCCTGACTCTACCTGTAAGCTTACATCGGTAACAACCTTACGTTTACTGTAGGTTTTCGCTAGGTTTTTTGCTTTAAGAACAGCCATCGTTACTTATTCACTTCCGTTGGTTGTAAAACCGTTGACACTCGTTTGTTTTCACCACTGTCAGCGACTAATTTCTGAGAACCGATCTGGTAAGTGATCTTAGAACCGCGAATGATGCTGCCATCTTGAGATAACATCGCATTCTTAGTCATGATCAGTCGGTCGGCAACAAGCTGGTAGTGCAGGTCGTCAGCTTCACCGTAGAGTGTCTTACCGTCGTCAGTAAGCTGAGAGAAGGTTGCTGGCTTACCGAAGCCTTGAATTTCTTCAATCTCACCGTTTACGGCGTTACGAGTAACAATAACCTTATCGGCATTGATATTGATGCTGCCTTGTTTAAGGTTCACATCACCAAGGAAAGTCACTTGGTTACTTTTCATATCCAATTGCTGGCTGTCTGAGTCAATGTAGACAGGTTGCTCACTATCCGAAGACAGAGCATAGACATTAGGTGCCGCAAGGGTCAAAGCGAATAAACTAAGGTGTAAGAGTTTCATATCTACCTTGAACAGAATTAAAGAGGGTTGCATTGTTGGTACCGAAGTTACCTTTCATTGCTTGTCCCTCAGTTTCAAAAAATGTACCGATCATATGGACCGGAGTCTCTGAATAAAAATCTCGGCTAGGCAGCTCAACAACCATTTTATCTGTGGTCATTGTATCGAAGCTGGCTTCTGGCAACAGGTTCTTTGCCACGACGTTGTCATAAAACGTGACAACTTGATTCTCATCCATAATCGCGCGATCAGCGGTGACTTGCCATTCAATCGTGTGCCCTTCACGGAATACCGAAAGAACTGGGTTTTGAAAGTGCGTATCGCCAACTACTGAGTAGTGTTCTAAATACGTCGATTCAACCTGATAGCTGCGAATACCGCTTTCGTCGTAGCTAATGTTGTTCAGGCTTTTGCCACTAAACGCGGGCAGCTCCAAATTTGGAGCCACTTGTATCGTTGATGTTTGCTCTTTGTCGTACAAGTAATAGGTCGACCAAGAGGCAATAAATATGAGTATTAAATAGATAATACGAGTAAAACTCATATGCTTAAACCTTTATGCACGTCGAGTTCATTTCTTGCTTGTAAAATAAGGTCACAGACTTCACGTACCGCGCCATGACCACCGTTAATGGTTGTCACGTAGTTTGCACGCTTTGCAAGTAGCGGGTGCCCATCTGCCACACAGACCTTCAAGCCAACTTTTTCCATTACAGGCCAGTCAATCAGATCGTCTCCGATGTAACCTGTATTTTCAGGGTTTACAGAAAGCTTATCGCAAATATCTTGGTATGCCTTAACTTTATCGTCTTGACCTTGATAAATCAGCTTAATGCCTAGAGCGGTCATACGATTCTCAACAATTTGAGATTTGCGACCCGTGATGATCGCGATTTCAATGCCTGCGTTCATCAGTGATTTGATACCGTAACCGTCACGAGTGTGGAAGGTTTTCAGCTCTTCACCGTTGTTGCCCATGTAGATGCGACCATCAGAGAAGACACCATCGACATCGCAAATCAGCAGTTTGATCTCTTTTGCAATTGCAAATACATCTGAATTAACAGTGCCGTATAGAGTTTCGACTGTCTGTGTCATTACATTACTCCTGCTTTCAGTAAGTCATGCATGTTTAACGCTCCGACTAATTTACCTTCTTGGCATAACATCAGGCCATTGATGCTCTTCGCTTGCATCAAGTTTAAGCCCTCAACCGCGAGCATGTTTGGCTCGGCTACCGTCGGGTTTAGCGTCATCACATCACCGATCTGCGTGTTATGGATATCAACGCGTTTGTCTAAGATACGGCGTAAATCACCATCGGTAAAAATACCGGCCATTTGGCCATCTTCACCAACGATTGCTGTCATGCCTAAGCCTTTCTGAGATATCTCTAGTAGAGCGTCTCTTACTAGTGCGTCGGGTGCTACAACAGGAAGTGAATCGCCTGTGTGCATGATGTCGTCGAGCTTCAACAGCAGCTGACGACCTAAAGCGCCACCAGGATGAGACAGGGCAAAGTCTTGAGCGGTGAAGCCTCGAGCCTGCAAAAGTGCAACGGCTAATGCATCACCCATGACCAAAGTCGCCGTGGTGCTTGTTGTTGGTGCTAAGCCCAGCGGACAAGCTTCTTCCGGTACTGAAATTTGTAAATGGATATCAGACAGGGTTGCCATGTTTGATGCTGGCTTGCCTGTCATGCTGATGATCTTGATGTTCAGACGCTTTAACACAGGAAATAGGCTGAGGATTTCTCCCGATTCGCCGGAGTTGGATATTGCAATCACAATATCACCAGGTTCGATCATGCCTAAGTCGCCATGCGCCGCTTCGCCTGGGTGAACAAAGAAAGCCGATGTCCCGGTACTTGCCAATGTTGCTGCGATTTTGTTGCCAATGTGGCCTGATTTACCCATGCCCATCACAACGACTTTGCCTTTGTTGTTCAGGATAAGGTCGCAAGCTTTACAAAAATCATCATTAAAATATTGGTCTAATTGAGTGAGACCTGCAACTTCGGTTTCCAAAACTTGTTTTGCAACGCTGCGGTAATCAAATGGCTGAGACATCAAATACTCCAAGTACGGGAAGTTAAATCAACAATTAAGCCGACATGTTCATTAATAGGTAACTTTGGTAGGCCACGAACGTCACAATTAACACGCCGCCTTCAATACGATTCACACTACGAGATTTTCCTAGTGCCATCACAACAAGTAGTAGCGATACGCCTAGCATTACCCAGAAGTCACGACCCATAGCGAACTCGCTCAAGATCGAAGGGTTTAGGATGCCCGGGATACCCATAACAGCAAGGATGTTGAATACGTTTGAACCAATGATATTACCTACAGCCATATCATCTTCACCCTTCATAACGCCGGCTAGTGATGCTGCAAGTTCAGGAAGGCTAGTACCAACAGCAATGATGGTTAAACCAATGACAAGGTCGCTCATGCCGAAGAACTTCGCGATGATCACAGCGTTATCTACCAGCATATCAGCAGCTAAAGGTAGGACGATTAGACCAATCACGACCCACATTGCAGCCTTAGGGTTACTTACGCCTTCAGGGATCTCTGATTCTTGCTCATCAAGGAAAGCATCGCCGTTCTTTTTCTCGCTGCGGCTGATTTGCAACATAGCAAACAAAAACGCGGCAAAAAGAACAAACAACAACACGCCTTCATAGAAGCCTAAATGGTTATCCCACAATAGGGCGCCCGCTAGCAGAGTGACACCGATCATTAATGGTAGTTCACGACGAATCACGCCTGAGCTAATCGATAACGGCTTGATAAGGGCTGTAATACCTAAAATCAGCGCGATGTTGGCGATGTTAGAGCCCAGTACGTTGCCTACAGCTGTATCTGTTTTGCCATCAAGGGCTGCTGTCGCAGAAACCATCATTTCAGGAGCCGAAGACCCCATTGCTAAGATCGTCATACCGATAACTAGTGGTGAAATACCGAAGTTGCGAGCAAGAGCAGCGGCACCGTAAACCAGCTTATCTGCACTCCACACCAAAAAACCTAGACCGATAATAAGAAACGCAATCGCTTCAAGCATGATGATTCCTAAAAAATTAATAAAAACGGAGAATTAACCGCTAATTTTGACCTGTTGCTAGATAAAAGGGAAGTCACTCGGCAAATTAATTACCAGTTAGCAGGCAAGAAAGAGAGATCAATAGATAATTTCCTAATGCTTTCAAATCCCTGCATAGATTCCTGTTTAATATGAATTAATTGAACAGTGCTTTTAATTCTAAAGTAGACTCATTATTATTGCAGCCATAATTGGCGTTTTTTAAAGCAAGGAAACAACAAAAATATGTTGAACACTGAGCTTGTGAAAGTTAAGAACCTCAGCTTCTCACGCGGTGACCGCGTTATCTTTGATGACATCAGTTTAGAGGTGCCTCAAGGCAAGATAACCGCCATCATGGGGCCGTCTGGGATCGGCAAAACGACTTTACTGCGTTTGATCGGTGGGCAACTGCCGCCAGATGAAGGCGAAGTTTGGTTTGATGGTGACAATATCCCTGCATTATCACGTCGAAAGCTATATCAAGCACGTAAGAAAATGAGCATGCTATTCCAATCGGGTGCGCTTTTTACGGATCTCAATGTCTTTGATAATGTGGCGTTTCCGCTGCGAGAGCACACTGAACTTAATGAAAAATTCATTCGTACCATCGTATTACTTAAGCTTGAAGCGGTAGGATTACGTGGTGCTGCGCAATTGATGCCGAGTGAGTTGTCTGGCGGAATGGCTAGGCGTGCCGCACTGGCGCGCGCAATCGCACTGGATCCAGAACTTATCATGTACGATGAGCCGTTTGTTGGCCAAGATCCCATCACCATGGGCGTATTGGTTGAATTGATACGAAATCTCAATCAAGCCTTGGGCTTAACCTCGATTGTTGTTTCTCACGATGTGCCAGAGGTGATGAGTATTGCTGATTGGGTTTACCTCATGGCAGATAGCAAGATTATTGCCGCTGGAACACCTGATGAGTTGTACAACAATAGCGATCCGAGAGTGCAGCAATTTTTGCAAGGCGAAGCCGATGGTCCAGTACCATTTAGATTCCCTGCGAAGAGCTTAGAAAAGGATTTGTTTTAATATGATTGTTAAAACTATTGCGGGTGTCGGTAAGCGTACACTTGCGAGCTGTGAGTCATTTGGTCGAGCAAGCCTGATGTTATTTGGGGCTTTGTTTGGCATCCCGCGACTAAAAAACTTCCCCTTATTAGTAAAACAACTTTATAGCGTTGGCGTTCAGTCATTGGCTATTATTTTAGTTTCGGGTCTGTTTATCGGCATGGTGCTCAGCCTGCAGGGCTATGTCGTGTTAATTGACTACGGCGCTGAGGGAAACCTTGGTCAAATGGTCGCGCTTTCACTGTTGCGTGAGTTGGGGCCTGTGGTGACTGCGTTATTATTTGCAGGTCGAGCCGGTTCAGCACTCACGGCAGAGATTGGGTTAATGAAGGCAACAGAGCAGATCTCAAGCCTTGAGATGATGGCCGTTGACCCTCTTAAACGCATTATTGCACCACGTCTTTGGGCCGGGCTTATCTCAATGCCATTGCTTGCTATGATTTTTATGGCGGTAGGTATTTGGGGCGGTCAACTGGTTGGTGTTGATTGGAAAGGCATTGATCACGGCAGTTTCTGGTCTGCGATGCAGTCTTCAGTAGAACTTGGCCGAGATATTGGTAACAGCATGATCAAATGTATGGTCTTCGCTATCACCGTAACTTGGATCGCACTTTTCAATGGTTATGACGCAGTACCGACTTCAGAAGGTATCAGTCAGGCAACCACACGCACTGTAGTGCACTCTTCTCTAGCGGTACTAGGGCTAGATTTTGTTCTTACCGCATTGATGTTTGGGAATTAATCATGCAACAAACTCGAAAATTAGAATTATGGGTCGGCACCTTTGTTATTGCCGGAATTTGCGCAATCTTAATCATGATCTTTCAAGTCGCTGACGTAAAAGGCATAGGTTCGAACCATACTTACAATCTAAAAGCGACCTTTGACAACATTGGCAGCCTAAAAGTTCGTTCTCCAGTGAAAGTGGGTGGCGTCGTTGTTGGACGAGTTAAAAGCATTGAGCTTGATACCGAGAGCTACCTTCCTGTCGTTGAACTGTCTATTGACGGGAAGTACTCACAATTTCCAGATACCTCTAGTGCTCAAATTTTAACATCTGGCTTAATTGGTGAGCAGTACATTAGTCTGGTTCCAGGCTTCATTTTTGATGATGAAGAGATGTTGGTCGATGGTGATTCAATTGAAGACACTAAGTCAGCATTGGTACTAGAAGATTTGATTGGCCAAGTGTTGTATAGCGTTGGTGGTTCTAATGACAGCGAAGCTAAGGAATAAGATAATGTTGAAAACTATTAGTTATTTAAAAGCTATTGGTTACTTGAAATCAATGTTTATGGCGGCAATGGCGTTGCTTATTTCTACCCAAGCCTTTGCTGCAGAATCGATTGACCGTACTCAGCCTTACCAGATGATGACTCAAGTTGCCGAAGTGGCATTTGAGCGTTTGAAGAGTGAACAAGACAACATCCACCAAGATCCAGAGTTATTGAAGGTCATCGTGGAAGAAGAGTTGATGCCTTATGTGAATGCACAATATGCAGCTCTTAAGTTACTTGGACCAAACTTGAAAGGCGCGGATAGAAAAGACGTGGGCGTGTTTATCGATTCATTCCGTAAATACCTTGTTTCTTCTTATGCCCAAGTGCTGACTCAATACACAGATCAGACGATTGAATTTGGTCCAGAACCAAAAATCAAAGCGGATAGCCGCATTACCAGTATCAAGGTCGACATCATCGATACGCCGCGACCAAACATTAAGCTTGAATTTAAGCTTCGCAAAGACAAGAAATCTGGCGAGTGGAAAGCATTTGATATGGTTGCCGAAGGTATTAGCTTGTTGTCGAGCAAGCAATCGGAGTGGAATACTAAGATTCGTCAAGAAGGCATCTTACAAGTTGCAGACGAACTAGAGAAATTAGCCGCACAACCGATTCGTTTTGAGAGTAACAAATAATGAGCCATTCTCAATGGCAAGCGCTAAGCTCTAAAGAGTATCAACTGTTCGGTGATTTAGACCGAGACAGTGTCCCTGCAATCTGGCGTATATTGGAAAAGTGGCAAACGACGGAATCGAGCGTTGAAATTGACCTTAGCCATATAAATCGAGTCGATTCAGCAGGAATGGTGATGCTAATTCACTTATTAGAGCATGCAAAAAATCAAAACTGTCATATAATGCTCAGTTTCGTGCCAGAACAATTACGAACGTTGTTCCAATTGAGCAATATCCAGCCAATGATGGCAGAACACATAAAAAATTAGGCAGGAGCTATTTGTGGACAGCACAAAAGTACAAGAATTATTAGCAGCGGCACTGAACCTTCAGGAGATTTTCGTGAAGGGTGAAGGCAGTCATTACGAAGTTGTTGCGGTTGATGCATGTTTTGACGGCATGAATCGAGTTAAGAAGCAGCAACTAATCTACGGCCCACTAATGGAATACATTCAACGCAATGACATCCATGCTCTTTCTATTAAGGCTTTTACGCCAGAAGAGTGGGAACGTGATAAGAAACTGATGTCACTTTAAGGTTTATGATGGAAAAGTTTCGAGTTATTGGATCGGATAAGCCGCTAAGCGGTGAAGTGACGATCTCAGGCGCAAAAAATGCAGCGCTACCTATCTTATTTGCTTCAATTCTTGCTGAAGAGCCAGTGGAAGTAAGTAACGTTCCTCACCTACGTGACATCGATACTACGATGGAACTGCTTAAGCGTTTAGGCGCAAAAGTATCGCGTAATGGTAGTGTTCATGTTGATGGCAGCGAAATTAATGAATTTTGTGCGCCTTACGATTTAGTGAAAACAATGCGTGCTTCTATCTGGGCTTTAGGTCCTCTAGTCGCTCGTTTTGGTGAAGGCCAAGTGTCACTTCCAGGCGGTTGTGCAATTGGTGCTCGACCTGTTGATCTGCATATCCACGGCCTAGAGCAACTAGGTGCGACCATTAAGTTGGAAGATGGTTATGTGAAAGCAAGTGTTGATGGCCGTCTGAAAGGCGCGCACATCGTGATGGATAAAGTAAGTGTGGGTGCCACCATTACTATCATGTGTGCAGCAACGCTAGCGGAAGGAACAACAGTACTCGATAACTCAGCGCGTGAGCCTGAGATTGTTGATACGGCTGACTTCCTAAACAAACTGGGTGCTAAAATTTCTGGCGCAGGTACAGATACGATTACTATCGAAGGCGTTGAACGTCTTGGTGGTGGCCAACACTCTGTGGTTGCTGACCGTATTGAAACAGGTACTTTCCTGGTTGCTGCTGCTGTTTCTGGCGGTAAAGTGGTTTGTCGCAACACCAACGCTCATCTTCTTGAAGCTGCCTTAGCGAAGCTTGAAGAAGCGGGTGCGAAGGTTGAAACGGGCGAAGACTGGATCAGTCTTGATATGACGGGTCGTGAACTGAAAGCGGTGAAAATCGTAACGGCACCTCACCCTGGTTTCCCAACCGACATGCAAGCACAGTTTACTCTGCTTAACATGATGGCGAAGGGCAGTGGTGTTATCACTGAGACTATCTTTGAAAACCGTTTTATGCACATTCCTGAGTTACAGCGAATGGGTGCAAAAGCGGAAATCGAAGGTAACACGGCTATCTGTGGTGAAACGGAAAAACTGAGCGGCGCTCAAGTAATGGCAACGGACCTTCGCGCATCTGCGAGCCTTGTTATTGCTGGCTGTATTGCTCAAGGTGAAACCATCGTTGACCGTATTTATCACATCGATCGTGGCTACGATAAGATTGAAGATAAATTGTCAGCCTTAGGCGCAAACATTACACGATTTAGTGAGTCGAACTAACCTAGGTTAGTGGATTCATGAATCAGTAAGATGAAAACATAAAAGTCGGAACCTTGGTTTCGGCTTTTTTATAGTTGTATTTACCGCGAGTAAATCTATTGCTCATTTTTGCGCGAATAGATGAATCAACTTGGCGGTCGGTGAGGAACAAAATGATAGCAATATTACGTATTTTCGCAGTGGCGATATTTGCGATTCTTATGTTTGTATTTGGTTGTGGTTACTGCCTATTAAGTCCACGCAACCCGAAACACGTATTTACCTTTGGCCGTTATTTCGGTCGCATGTCGAAGATCTTCGGCATGAAGTTAGAGCTTCGCATCCCAGAAGATGCCTACTCTCGCGGCCAACATGTTTATGTGGCGAACCACCAAAACAGCTGGGATCTATTCACGATTTCATCAGCGGTAACGCCAAAAGTGGTAACTGTTGGTAAGAAAAGCCTAGTGTGGATGCCTCTATTTGGTCAGCTTTACTGGTTGACGGGTAACATCCTAATTGACCGTGCTAACCGTAGCAAAGCGGTAGGTACGATTGATCAGGTCGTGACGAGTCTAAAAGAGAGCGATGTTTCAGTTTGGATGTTCCCTGAAGGCACTCGTTCTCGTGGCCGTGGTCTGCTGCCATTCAAAACAGGTGCATTCCATGCTGCGATTGGTGCTGGCTTGCCTATCATCCCTATCGTGTGTAGCTCAACCGGTGGCGTGAAGCTAAACCGTTGGAACAATGGTCACGTGATTGTTGAAATGCTGCCACCAATCAGCACTGAAGGCTACGACAAGTCTAATGTTCGTGAACTGGCTAACCTAGCTCGTGAGCAGATGGCTGCGAAACTTGAAGAGTTAGACAAAGAAGTGGTTGAGCTTAATAAAAAGTAATTATCTAAGCGAAACGATGAACAATAAAAAAGGTTGCCAACGGGGCAACCTTTTTTGTATCTAATAAACACTCAGCATTACGCTAAGTCGTTTATCCGAAGGTGTTTAATCTAGAGATTAAAAGCTATTTGCGAACCGCAATAGCTTCGATCTCGATACCTACATCTTTTGGTAGACGAGCTACTTCAACACATGAACGTGCAGGGTAGTTTGCAACGCCGTGCTCATCGAAGAATTTGCCGTAAACCTCGTTTACTGTGCCGAAGTCGTTTAGGTCTTTAACGAATACCGTTAGTTTTACGATGTCTTTTACAGTCAGGCCTGAAGCTTCAACAACCGCTTGAACGTTGTCTAGAGATTGGCGAGCTTGCTCTGCGATATCAGCAGATACTTCACCAGTTGCTGGGTTTACTGGGATTTGACCAGAAGTCAGTACCATGTTGCCAAGGTCAACGCCTTGTACGTATGGGCCGATTGCAGCTGGAGCAGATTCTGTGTGAAGTACTTTAGTCATTGGTTTATTCCATCAGTTATTAGATAAAAATCAATTTTCAGTGTGCCTTCAAACTTTGGATAGGTAAAGCGCAAAATACCCCGCACAGGCGAGGTATTTGATAGTTTTTACATTCGGTCTGCTTTGCCGTATGACGTTATCTTTCTGTTACGATCTCGCGAGAGAAGACTTTTTCGCAATACTTACACTTCAATCGAATATCTTCTTTCTTTTCAAAGATCTTAAAGCTACTTTCAACCGGTTCATTGTGAGTAATACAGTTGGTGTTTGGACACTCGAACACATCGTTGATTTGCTCAGGAAGTTCTAGTGGTAGTTTCTTAACCACTTCGTAATCTTCGATTTGATTCACTGTTGCGTGAGGCGCATAAAGTGCCAGCTTGCTCGCCTGTTCTTCTGTGATAAACACATTCTCAATCTTGAGCAGGTCTTTTCCGCCTAGTGCAGAAGACGGTAGATTCAGGCCAATCGTCACGCGCTGATGAGAATTGTGCATGTCGAACAGTTTTAGAACCTTGATCCCGATATTGGCTGGGATATGGTCGATAACAGTACCGTTTCTGATTGCTTCAACTTTTAATTGAGTCTCTTTAGACATTATATCTCTCCTCTACAGCGTTTCGTTAAGAACAAGGGCTAGCAATGCTTCACGGGCGTAAACACCATTCTCTGCTTGCTGGAAGTAGTAAGCGTAAGGTGTTTTATCGACATCGACAGTAATTTCATCAACGCGAGGAAGAGGGTGCAGAACCTTCAGGTTATCGCGTGCATTTTCCAGCATCGAAGCGGTCAGGATGTATGCGGATTTTATGTGCGCGTATTCTGACTCATCGAAGCGCTCTTTTTGAACTCGAGTCATGTACAAGACATCGAGCTCAGGAATCACATCTTCCATGTCCGTCAATAGTTGGTACTTGATGCCCGCTTCATCAAGCTCTTCGCAAATGTAGTCTGGCATCGCTAGTGCTTCTGGAGCCACGAAGTAGAAACAGATGTTGTCGAATTTTGCTAGTGCTTGAGTCAACGAGTGAACCGTACGGCCGTACTTAAGGTCACCAACGAATGCAACGTTTAGGTTGTCGAGGCGGCCTTGTGTCTCAGCTATAGAGAATAGGTCTAATAACGTTTGTGTTGGGTGTTGGTTTGCGCCGTCACCTGCGTTAATAACAGGAACACCGTTTGAGAACTCAGAAGCCAGACGCGCTGCGCCTTCTTGAGGGTGACGCATCACGTAAGCGTCAACGTATGAAGAGATAACCTGTACCGAGTCCGCTAGCGTTTCGCCTTTCTTTGCCAAAGAAGTGTTACCACCACTGTCGAAACCAATCACATCACCACCGATGCGTTGAATCGCAGTTTCAAAAGAGAGACGAGTTCGCGTAGAAGGTTCGAAGAAGCAGCTGGCAACAACTTTGTTCTTGATGAGTTCTGGGTTTGGCTCAGCCTTTAGCTGACCTGCCGTTTGAACAATTAATTCTAGCTCTTCACGAGAAAGCTCTGGAATTGAGATGATGTGCTTTTGATAGAGCGAGTTCGCCATGATCTTCTTCCCCACAATAATGTATTGGCCATAAAAAAGCCCCCCATAATGGGAGGCTTTAAAAAAGTGCTGAAAAGCAGAATAGACGGCCTGGTAAGCATCTTAGCTTACGAGCAATATTTGGTGTTTTCACAATATTACTATGTGTTTTCACAATATCATTATGTTTTATCACAACATTGCTTGGCGTCATTTTCACTACTCTCAGACAAATTGCCGAGAATTATACGCTTTCAATTTGTGAGCGCAAGCGATTACATCAAGCTTTTGTTTACTTTCATTATTGTCTATTGACCAAGCGTCGCGACCATCACCGCCTTGATGGTGTGCATGCGATTTTCCGCTTCATCAAATACAATCGAGTAGTCAGATTCAAACACTTCGTCAGTCACTTCCAAGCCGTTCATTCCATACTTGTCAGAGACTTGCTGACCAATCACAGTTTCATTGTTGTGGAAAGCGGGTAGGCAGTGCATGAATTTCACTTGAGGATTGCCAGTGAGCTTAATGACATCCATATTCACTTGGTATGGTTTCATTACCGCCACACGTTCGTCCCAAGCTTCAGGGGCTTCGCCCATCGAAACCCAAACATCGGTGTATAGGTAATCACAACCTTTCACGCCTTCAGCAACGTCTTCAGTTAACGTGATTTTTGCGCCAGTGTTTTGCGCAATGGTTTGGCACTCTTCAACAAGCTGCTCTTCTGGCCAGAATGCTTTAGGCGCGACAAGGCGAATATCCATGCCCATCTTCGCGGCTCCGACTAACAGAGAGTTACCCATGTTATTGCGTGCATCGCCTAGATAAGCAAAGCTGATTTGGTGTAGATGCTTCCCGCGGCCATGCTCAAGCATAGTGAGGAAATCAGCCAAAATCTGAGTAGGGTGGAACTCATCGGTTAAGCCATTCCAAACCGGCACGCCCGCATAAGCGCCTAAGTCTTCAACGATACTTTGGCCAAAGCCACGATATTCAATGCCATCGTACATGCGTCCCAATACACGCGCCGTATCTTTCATTGATTCTTTTTGACCAATCTGAGAACCAGAAGGGCCAAGGTAAGAGACTTGAGCACCTTGATCAAAGGCGGCCACTTCAAACGCACATCGTGTTCGAGTTGATGCTTTCTCGAAGATCAAAGCAATGTTTTTGCCGTTGAGTTTCTTCTGCTCAGTGCCTGCATACTTAGCTTTTTTTAGGTCAGCAGACAGGTCGAGTAAAAACTGAATCTCTTTAGGAGTAAAGTCGAGAAGTTTTAGAAAGTTACGATTGCGAAGATTAAAGGCCATCTCTCGCTCCTTGCGTATATAGAATCAATGAAGAACTTAGTTAAACATAAAGATGCTATATTTGTGAATATTTATTTTATTAATTTGATAAAAAAGGCCAGTAAATGAATACTGGCCTAGATAAGACTATTGAGTCTGTTTGACTGAGCTCTTTGACTTAGATACCGTCTCTTTCGATAGGGCAACTCATACAGCGCGCGCCGCCACGACCACGGCCTAGCTCGTTGCCAGGAATCGTTAGAACTTCGATACCCGCTTTGTCGTATTTCTCATTGGTGTAAACATTACGCTCATAACCAATCACGGTACCAGGTTTCACTGTCAGTACGTTGTTAGCGTCATTCCACTGTTCACGCTCAGCTTCGTAGTTATCACCGCCGGTAGTGATGATCTTCAGTTGATCAAGGCCTAGTGCGCCTTCAATCGCTGACAGGTAGTTTTCAGCTTTCTCGACACGCATTTCGCCGTTTTCTTTTGGCGTTAAGCGCCAAGTGTCGAGGTCTTTACGAACGATCTCTGGATAGACAGAGAACGTGTCGATATCCATGTGTGTCATCACCGTATCAAGGTGCATACAAGAGCGGTGTTTTGGTAGATCGATCGCAATCACTTCGCTCGCTTGGCCTGATCTAAATAGGCTAGCCGCTAGGTTTTCGACACCTTGTGGTTTCGTACGCTCTGAAATACCAACCAGTACCGCACCTTTACCGATAACCAGTACGTCACCGCCTTCAATGTTAGCGTTGTCGTAGTGAAGGTCTTCGTCACCAAAGTACTTAATGAAATCTTGGCCTGCGAACACTGGGTGCCAGCGGTAGATAGCACGCAGGTGGTTCGTTTCACGTTGACGTGCAGGCTTCATCATTGGGTTAAGCGATACACCACCGTAAACCCAGCAAGAAGTATCTCGCGTAAATAGGTGGTTAGGCAGTGGCTCGATAACGAAATCGAGTGGTCGATGCATTTTAGGCAGCATCGATGATGATTTGATAGGAAGCTCAGAGTAGGCCAAGCCACCGAGTAAGATCGTTGCTAGATGCTCATTATCCATTTGAGCAAGGTAGTTTCTTAAGTCACGGGCGAAAGTCGGCCCATAACGGAAATCTGAGATTTGAGTATTCAGCAACCACTCACGAGCCTGAGATACGGCAAGCGTTTCTACTAGCAGGTCATGCAGCAGTAGTACTTCTACGTCTTGGCTGCGCAGCGTTTCTGCAAAGGCATCATGTTCTTCACCAGCGGCTTCAACGGCAAGTACATCATCAAATAGAAGCTCATGACAGTTTGAAGGGGTGAGGTGGGTGAGTGCTCTTTCAGGTCTATTTAGGAGAACTCGTCTCAATTGACCGACTTCGGAGCCAACGTACAGCTTACTCATTTTGCATCCTTACTATTAATCCAGCGTCTATTTATGACAAGCTTGTCCGTAATATGCAAGTTTTGTAGATTGAGTTAATACAAGGTATTTGGGTAATAATTGGTCATAAAACCTGTGATTTTTAAGTTTATACAGATTAAATTCCAACGAACTGGCTATCGAACGGAACAACGTTTTTGAGGATCTATGCTCAATTCGTGGCTTGTTAAAATTGAATTTTGCTTATTAATCGTGATTTTTTATTCACTATTATGCACTTTTTGATAACAAGCTGAGGATTTATGCACCCCAAAAGCGGTTTAGCGTATGCACCTAACGTGACTAATCACGCAAGTTTTATTCAATAAGCCCTAAAGTGGCCACAAAAACGAAATGCTAAAATACGGCGTAGTTAATAAAATGTTGAAAATTTGTTTCTGTGATTTTGATTTCACTTTTGAATTGATATTGGCGCTGCGATCTCGCGATAAACTTACCTTTCTAGGCCTGATCTGGGTGGCTTTTCTGGACGATCCGTGCCATATTTCGTGGCAATCAAATTTGATCTTTTCATAGTCAACACTCTGGAGCAGACACATGTCTCACGAAGATGAATATCTATCAGTAGCGGAATTAATTGAATTTCAAAAGGAAGAGACTCGCGACATCATTACAGCATTAATTGAAGATGGTAGCGATCCTGAAGCTCTATACGATATCGAGCATCACCTATTTGCTGAAGATTTCGATGTGCTTGAGAAAGCGGTTGTTGAAGCATTCAAAATGGGCTTTGAAGTGCTTGAAGCTGAAGAGACAGAAGACGAAGATGGCAATAAGCTACTTTGTTGTGATGCAACGATGCAATGCACTCTGAATGCAGAAGCGATTGATGAGCAAGTTGAGAAGCTTGTAAACCTTGCAGAGAAGTTTGACATTATCTACGACGGTTGGGGCACTTACTACGAAGGTGAAGATGCTATCTACCCAGACGAAGATGATGAAGGCGAAGAGTAATTCTTTCCCAATTTTAAAAAATGCCAGCCTCGAGCTGGCATTTTTTTACCCTTAGAAAAATAAATGTCTTTATATGCATTCATTCATTATAATGCGGTCAAAATTGATCTAGCTCAAGGAATGATATGCGGTTGCTTCTCGATGGTCTTTGGCAAATTTCGCCACTGACGGATCTCTCTATCCCACAAGATGACATCACCTTTCCGGCTCCGTTAAGCTCAAAGCTCCCTGATAGCTTGAGTGAAAGTCAAATTGCAGAGCAAGAGTGGCACCTGATGCACGACATCGAAGTGGATGACGCTATGTTAGCGTGTCCATTTGTTGAGTTAGTGATGGCTGGAGTCGATTATTTTGCTGAAGTTCGACTTAATGGTGTGGCTGTTTTTGATTGTGATGGTAGCCAAGCTGAATACCGTAAAGATATCCGTCCTTATATGCAGTCCGGCCGAAACCGTTTCGAGATCCTTTTCCTTGAAGAAGAGGAGAGCCTATTGCTTGAAGAAGACATGGATGACTCTGTATCTTCACAGGCTATCGCTAAATCTGATTCACGCATCGGGATTTGGCAAGCGCCATACCTGCAGTTCGTTCGAAACGTCAAGCTAGAGCAAGTTGTCACAGAGCAGATCTGGCACCACGGTGGTGGCTGTGAGTTTAAAGTGGATGTTATCTATCAAACGCTAAAGGCGGGGTTAGTATCGGCATCCATCAAGTTTAATGGTATGACTCTCGTGATGCCGATTGATGTACGCGCTGAACATACTGGCGTCGTGTTCCAGGTCGAAGCTCCTATCATATTTGATATTGAGAATCCTAACCCCAAGTATCTATACCCATTAGAAGTGGTACTTGATGGGCAAGAAGAGAGTTCTTTTGTTGCCTTGAACCCAACTTCTTGCGTCAGTAACTTTCTACGTTAACTCCGTATATTTTAGCGTTATCTTCTTTCGCTATAGCGGCGCATTCTGCTTATAACGACTTGGCCATGACAACCTCACAAGCGTCGTGGCCTGTTTCTCCCCAAGCTGACTCAAGATGCTCAAACCCAAGCTTCTCATAGAGTTTGACCGCAGCACCCAAGCACTTCGTCGTTTCTAAATACATGTGTTGATACCCAAGTTGCTTGGCTTGCTTTAAGCTCAAAGCGACAATTCGCTTGGCTAGGCCATGCCCTCGAGTTTGCGGTAAGAAGTACATCTTTTGTAGCTCACACACATTGGGTTTACCTGCTAGAGGGGCAAAGCCACCGCCTCCGACGATCTTTCCGTTGTGTTCGATAACCCAGTACATTGTATTCGCTTGGCTATAGACAGAGTACATATCGTCGAGTGTTGGATCGGCCACGCCATAGCCTTTATCTTCTGTGAGCCCATGCTCAGCCGAAACTTGGCGAATGATTTGTGCTAATTGTTGGTTGTCTGACTCTGTGAGTGGACGTAATACAAACTCATCCGCTTGGCATACTTTCGTTAGCCCTTTTAAGTAGCTCTCAAGCCCTTGCTTAAGTAGTTGTTGTTCGTTGTCATCGAGTGTCGAGAGTACTTTTTCAAAGAAGATGCTTTGCTGTTGGTCGAGTTGAGATAACGCATCAACACCTTGAGCGGTTAGGGTGACTAATTGGCTACGCTTGTCTGTTGGGTTCTCTAGGCTCTCAACTAAACCAAGCTTGATCAGACCCGTGACAGTGCGGCTAGCATTGGATTTATCTACGTTGAGTTGCTGTGCCAATTGGTTGATGGTGATTGGCTGCAACTGGATTTCACCAAGAGTATGAGCCTGGACTGGAGTGAGGTCGACATCACCACACTGTTTATCAAGCATGCCAAGTAAACGAACCGTTTGACGAGAATAGTCTCTTAACTGTTGAGAATTCATAACTACCTACCTTTGAATTAAGAAATAAAGTTGCGTATCGCAATTAATTTAATTGCGGTGCGCAACTTTGTCAATAGTAAGCTGAATTTTGTTATTCGATGTAGGTTACTTCAATCGCTCAGTGAGCTTTAGATTAAGCGTGTTGGTGTAAGCAAAACGGAGCTTGTGCTGTTTGGCTTTCAGCTTTTCGTAACCAGACTTTCTCGTGGAAGTAGTAAGCAACGGTATTTAAAGTTGGCTCTAGCAAAGCCATCACGCCGCCTATGAAAGCATCTCCAGTCAACAAGTAGACAACGGTAAAGGCAACACTAAAGTGGATGGTAGCAAAGCTTGCTGTTTTTAATTTGGTCATCCACTGGCGAGCTTTAAGAGCTGGAACTTGAGCCCACGCCTTTTCATGAAAATAGAAGGCAACAGTATTCACAGAGGGCTCAATCATAGCGATTAAGCTACCAATTAAGATGTCGCCTGTTAGTACATAAGCGACACTAAATGCGATAGTAAAATGTAATGCAGCAAAGGTTAGTGTCTTTTTCATGATAATTACTCAGTCGTTGTGTTGTTTTGATAGGTCTATTATTGAGAATTATTATCATTAAGTATAATGGGAAGTAGAGATTAATTTGATAGATAAAACCTATCAATCAGTGCGGCTAGAGTGAGAAGCATTGGAATATTGGAATCAGGGACATAAAAAAAGGCTGGTCACCAAGACCAACCTTTCTATTTAGACCGAGAAGTTTGAAGCCTTCTCGTTCACTCGGTTTTAAAGCGCAGCGATTGTCGCTTTTTGCTCTTCAAGCTTAACAAGAGTTTCCTTGTAGCCTTCAAGCTTTTCACGCTCTTTCGCGATAACTGCTTCTGGTGCTTTAGCAACGAAACCTTCGTTACCTAGCTTACCTTCGATACGTTTAATCTCGCCGTGAGTCTTAGCGACTTCTTTATCTAGACGAGCAAGCTCTGCATCTTTGTCGATAAGACCCGCCATTGGGATCATCAACTCAGATTTGCCAACCAGTTTAGTTGCACAAGCAGGAGTCTCTTCACCATCAGCTAGAACTTTAATATCGTCTAGCTTAGCTAGAGAAGTAAGAACGATCTTGTTCGCTTCGATACGAGCGGCATCTTTCTCATCAGCAACCTTGATCATTACTTCTAAGCCTTGGCTTGGTGCAATGTCGTATTCCGCACGTAGGTTACGGATAGCAGTGATGAAAGTCTTAACCCATTCGATGTCGTCAACGATCTCAGCATTGAAGTTAGCTTCATTAAACTGAGGAAGCGCTTGAGTCATGATTGTCTCGCCTTCAACGCCGTCTACTAGCGGCTTAACGCTCTGCCAGATAGATTCAGTGATGTAAGGAAGAACAGGGTGAGCAAGACGCAGAGTCTTCTCAAGAACCGTGATAAGCGTGTAACGAGTCGCTTGTTGTTGAGCTTCAGTACCTTTCCAAAGAACAGGTTTAGTTAGCTCTAAGTACCAGTCACAGAATTGGTTCCAGATGAATTCGTAAAGCGTGTTTGCTGCCATGTCTAGACGGTAGTTGTCTAGGTGAGCATTAAACTCTTTCGCTGCAACTTCAAACTGAGACTCAATCCACTTATCGGCTAGAGAGAATTCCATGTTTGCACGGTCTTCTACAGACAGTGACATGCCACAGTCGTGCTCTTCTGTGTTCATCAGTACGTAACGGCTTGCGTTCCATAGCTTGTTACAGAAGTTACGGTAACCTTCAAGACGCTTCATGTCCCAGTTGATGTCACGGCCAGTTGAAGCCATAGCAGCAAGAGTGAAACGCAGTGCGTCAGTACCGTAGGGTTCGATACCGTTTTCGAATGTTTTACGTGTGTTCTTTTCGATCTTAGCAGCCAGTTTAGGTTGCATCATGTTGCCACAACGCTTCTCTACTAGCTCTTCAAGGCCGATGCCGTCAATCATGTCGATTGGGTCAAGTACGTTACCTTTCGACTTAGACATCTTATCGCCGTTTTCATCACGGATAAGACCTGTCATGTAAACAGTTTTGAAAGGTACTTGAGCCTTGCCATCTTCGTCTTTCACGAAGTGCATGGTCATCATGATCATACGAGCAACCCAGAAGAAGATAATATCAAAACCAGATACTAGTACTTCAGATGGGTGGAATGTTTTCAGTGCTTCAGTATCTTCAGGCCAGCCTTGTGTGCCGAACGTCCAAAGTGCAGAAGAGAACCAAGTATCCAGTACGTCGTCGTCTTGCTTAAGCACAACAACAGGCGCTAGGTTGTTCTTTTCACGAACTTCTTCTTCAGTGCGACCTACGTAAACTTTACCATCGTTGTCGTACCATGCTGGGATACGGTGGCCCCACCAAAGTTGACGAGAGATACACCAGTCTTGCACGTCACGCATCCACGCGAAGTACATGTTTTCGTACTGCTTAGGTACGAATTGGATTTGACCATCTTCAACCGCTTTAACTGCAGGTTCTGCAAGAGGTGCTGTGCGCACGTACCATTGGTCAGTCAGCATTGGTTCGATAACCACGCCACCACGGTCGCCGTAAGGGACAGTCAGGTCGTGATCTTTGATCTCTTCAAGAAGACCAAGCTCATCGAATTCAGCAACGATAGCTTTACGTGCAGCAAAACGCTCCATACCTTGGTACTTAGCAGGGATACCTGTTGAGTAAACATCGCTTTCTTCGCCGTTAGTCGTGAAGACTTCAGCAGCATCACGGATATCAGCATTGAACGTTAGGATGTTGATCATCGGTAGGTTGTTGCGCTTACCCACTTCGTAATCGTTAAAGTCATGAGCTGGAGTGATCTTCACACAACCCGTGCCTTTTTCCATGTCTGCGTGCTCATCGCCTACGATAGGGATAAGACGGTTTACAACAGGAAGTAGGATTTCTTTGCCGATAAGATCTTTGTAACGAGGATCTTCTGGGTTAACAGCAACACCAGTATCGCCAAGCATGGTTTCAGGACGAGTCGTCGCAACAACGATGTAGTCTTTACCATCTGCCGTTTTAACACCGTTCGCTAGCGGGTAGCGGAAGTGCCACATGAAACCTTTTTTGTCTTTGTTTTCAACTTCAAGATCCGAGATTGCAGTGTGCAGTTTAGGATCCCAGTTTACTAGACGTTTACCACGGTAGATTAGGTCTTCTTCGTATAGACGAACAAACACTTCTTGAGTCGCAGCCGATAGGCCGTCATCCATAGTGAATCGTTCACGATCCCAATCTACAGATGCACCAAGACGACGAAGTTGTTGAGTGATCGTGCCACCTGATTCGCCTTTCCATTCCCAGATCTTGTCGATGAAAGCTTCACGGCCGTAGTCGTGTTTTGTTTTGCCTTCTTCGGCAGCAATCTTACGCTCAACAACCATTTGAGTTGCGATACCAGCGTGGTCAGTACCCACTTGCCAAAGCGTGTTTTTGCCTTTCATACGTTGAGCACGGATAAGCGTATCCATGATCGTATCTTGGAACGCGTGACCCATGTGTAGGCTGCCAGTGACGTTCGGTGGCGGGATCATGATGCTGTAAGCTTCTTTTGATGTGTCACCGTGTGGCTTAAAGTAGCCTTTCTCTTCCCAAGTCTTATACAGAGCTTGTTCGATTGATGTTGGGTTGTATGTCTTTTCCATAGTGCTCTTAAACGGATACTGTGAATGGTTAATCGTGGTCAAACTTCATAAGTGAAGCTTCTTGAATCTAAATCCAAAGATAGCTTTAACTATGAGGTTTGACTATGGATGTTGAATCTCGATAGTTTGTAGCTGATATCTAGCTTGACGGTAAATTTTATACCTTTCTCGAGCGAGTTGCTTAGCTTTTTCTTCGCAAGGGACGAAGTCTATCACCTGAACAAAGGCGTTCGCAAAGGTTGTATGATTATCGGCCAGATTAATTACTAGCTGACGATTCCAATTATGTTTTACGCCTTGATAGCCAATTTCGATGTTGGTTGAATACTTCGGGCCTTCGCCAACCAAGTTGTGCGCAATAAAATCACAGGGTTCGACTTGCCAGAAAACTTCAGCAATACGCTCGGCATGCTCTTTGTCATTACAGTTGAGATAAAGTTTAGCGCCTTGTTTTGCAAAGTGCTGAGCAAGAAACAGCACATAGTGAGCAAAACCATCTTCGCTGGCTTGCGGGCTGTCTGAAGGCACAATGTAAAATGTAGCAGTCTGCATACTTAATACTCGAACTGAAAATCGTGGATATCAATGTTACTTGGTTAACAGGGTCTAACAAATAGCGCTTATTAAAAAAGGGCCCGTAGGCCCTTTTTATTATTTTGAAGATTGCTCTTCAGTCTCTTGGCCGCTGCGGTTCAATAAGAATTGGACTAGCATTGAGACAGGACGACCTGTCGAGCCTTTCGCTGCGCCTGACTTCCAAGCTGTACCAGCACTGTCGATGTGTGCCCAGTGGTACTTCTTAGTGAATTTAGACAGGAAACAACCAGCAGTGATTGTGCCGCCAGGACGGCCACCGATGTTCGCCATATCAGCGAATGGGCTGTTTAGCTGCTCATGGTACTCGTCTGCCATTGGTAGACGCCATGCACGGTCACTTGCTTGCTCTGAAGCATTAACAAGTTCGTGAGAAAGTGGGTTGTGGTTCGATAGAACGCCACTGATGTGGTGACCTAGAGCGATAACACATGCGCCAGTTAGCGTAGCAACATCGACAACACAGTCAGGTTCAAAACGCTCAACGTAAGTTAGAGCATCACATAGAACCAAGCGACCTTCAGCATCAGTGTTGAGTACTTCAACCGTTTGGCCTGACATTGTCGTTAGGATATCACCTGGACGGTAAGCATTGCTGCCCGGCATGTTTTCACAACCGGCTAGGATACCAACCACGTTAATAGGCAGGTTCAGCTTAGCCAGTGCTTTCATTGTACCGAATACAGACGCCGCACCACACATGTCGTACTTCATCTCATCCATGCCTTCACCAGGCTTAAGCGAGATACCGCCTGAATCGAAAGTCAGACCTTTACCTACTAATACAATCGGCTTCGCATCTGGATCCGGAGCGCCTTTGTATTCCATGATAGACATCATCGATTCATTTTTAGAGCCACGGCCAACTGCTAGGTATGATGTCATACCCAGTTTTTCCATCTCTTCTTCGCCAATGATCTTAGTCTTCACTGTCTCGTAATCGTCGGCTAAACGACGAGCTTGAGAAGCAAGGTAAGCAGGGTTTGCGATGTTTGGTGGCATGTTGCCTAGATCTTTAGACGCTTTTACACCTGAAGCAATAGCAAGGCCGTGAGAGATTGCTTTCTCACCCAGGCTCAATTCGCGACGTGTTGGTACATTGAATACCAATTTACGTAGTGGGCGACGAGTCTCTGGCTTGTTGCTCTTGAATTGGTCAAATGTGTAAAGACCATCTTTAGTCGCTTCTACCGCTTGGCGAACTTTCCAATAAGTGTCGCGACCTTTAACGTGAAGTTCTGTAAGGAAACATACAGCTTCCATAGAACCTGTTTCGTTTAGTGTACTGATGGTTTTTTGGATAATTTCTTTGTATTGACGCTCGCCTAGCTCACGTTCTTTACCACAGCCTACCAGTAGAACACGTTCTGAAAGTACACCAGGTACTTGATGCAGTAGTAGCATCTGGCCAGGTTTACCCTCTAGATCACCGCGACGAAGCAGTGAACTAATGTAGCCATCGCTAATCTTATCTAATTGCTCGGCTACTGGAGAAAGGCGGCGCGGTTCGAATACACCGACAACGATACATGCGCTGCGCTGTTTCTCTGGGCTGCCACTTTTTACACTGAACTCCATGCGTACTCCTACATCCTGAAGACAAATCGAACTAAATGTTAGATAATGGGTTCTTACTTGTTGGATCCTATAATGGAACTAACCTTAAAGAAGAACGCTAACACTTAGCTAAAAATTTAAAAAAATAAAAGGTTCAACGGGAAATTATAGTGATTCAATCAAAAAAACAAGTTTTGTATAGGTAATTTGAGCGTGATTATTGTTAGATATTTGATCCGCGAGACAATCAAGAGCCAATTTGCGATCTTTTTTGTTCTCTTTCTCGTGTTTCTCAGCCAAAAATTCATCAGTGTTTTAGCGGATGCCTCTGATGGTGATATCCCTGCGAGTCTTATATTGTCGATTGTTGGCTTAAATATGCCAGCGATGGGCCTATTGATGCTTCCACTCAGTATCTATATTGGTATTTTGCTTACTTTTGGCCGCCTTTACGCTGAAAGTGAAATAGTGGTCATGAACGCCACCGGTATCGGTAATAAATTCCTGATCCAATCTGCGCTTTACCTCGCTTTAATTACGGCATCTGTTGCAGCCTTTAACTCATTTTGGTTATCTCCTTGGTCACAAGACAAAGTTGAACAAATGTATGAAGAAGTAGCTGCAGAGAACAGCGTTGATTTGCTACCAAAAGGTAAGTTTGAAGGTACGCCGGATGGCTCTTCTGTCGTGTTTATTGATGATATCGACGGTAATAATTTAGAAAACGTGTTCGTAGCTCAAATGCGTCCGCGTGATTCTGTACTGCCAAGTGTGATGTTCTCGAAGTCAGGTGATGTAAAAGAGCTCAGTGATGGTCGCCAAGTGATCGTAATGTACGATGGTACTCGTCATGAAGGCATTCCGACTCGCCTCGACTACAGGGTGACGCACTTTGAAGAATACGAAGGCCTGATTGGTCAGCGTGAAGTTGAGAAGAAAGGTCGAGACTGGGAAGCGATCCCTACGCTTGAACTGATTGGTAACTCAAATAATAGTGCGAAAGCAGAGTTGCAGTGGCGTATTTCTTTGGTACTTTGTATTCCATTGTTGACCATGCTTGTCGTGCCACTGTCTGCGGTAAATCCTCGACAAGGTCGTTTTGCGAAAATCGGCCCAGCAATACTGATTTATCTCACCTATTTCTTAGCAATCAGTGCAACCAAGTCTTCAATCGAAGAGGGGAGCATTCCTGCGGTAATCGGCATGTGGCCAATCAATGCGTTATTGTTATTTGTCGCGATTGGTGCCAACTTTATGGATAGCGTGCCAGTAAGGCGTTTGAAAGAAAAATTCAAGAATAAGAGGTTGGCTTAAGCCGTGTTTAAGATTCTCGATTTATATATAGGCAGAACCATCATCGCAACGACGTCACTGGTATTGGTGACGTTTGTTGGTCTCTCTGGGATCATCAAATATGTAGAACAGCTAAGAAAAGTTGGCCGTGGTACATACGATCTATTACAAGCGCTGTATTTCGTTTTATTGAGTATCCCTCGTGATATCGAAATGTTCTTTCCAATGGCTGCATTGCTTGGCGCATTGATAGGGCTTGGTATGCTTGCTGCAAGTTCTGAGCTTGTCGTTATGCAGGCAGCTGGTTTCTCTAAGTTAGATATCGGCCTATCAGTACTTAAAACAGCTATTCCACTGATGATCGTGGTGACATTGCTTGGTCAATGGGGAGCACCGCAAGCGCAGAAAATGGCTCGTGATTTAAGAACTATCTCGATTGCTGGTGGTAATATTATTTCGACGCAAAGTGGTGTCTGGGCTCGTGATGCCAATGACTTCATCTTCATTGTCAAAATCGATGACCAGAAGCTATATGGAATGAACATGTGGCGCTTTGATGAAAACAAGGCACTTAAAACCGCTATTTATTCTGACGAAGTTGATTACGTTGGAGGCAACGTGTGGACGATGAAGGATGTAGAGATCACGTCTTTTGAAAACGAACTTCAAATTACTAAAGAAAGTTTACCGACTTACTCTTGGGAAACGTCATTAGCTCCAGATAAGTTGGCGATAGTAACGGTTAAACCAGAAGAGCTATCGTTAAGTGGGTTGTATGATTATGTTTCTTATCTGAAGGCGTCAGAGCAAGATGCATCACGCTATGAATTGGCGCTGTGGAGAAAGATAACCCAGCCAATTTCGATCGCGGTTATGATGTTGATGGCACTGTCGTTTATCTTTGGTCCTTTGCGTAGTGTGACCATGGGTGCGAGGATTTTGTCAGGTGTTATTGCTGGCTTTACCTTCTATATATCCAGTGAGTTCTTTGGCCCAGTGAGTTTGGTTTATCAAATACCACCCGCCTTTGGCGCAATAGCCCCGAGCGTGGTGTTCCTTGGAATTGCCATCATGCTCTTGAGGCGGAAACTGTAAATAGTAAAAAGGAAGGCATAACGCCTTCCTTTTTTGATCTTGATTGGAGCTAACTTAAATCACATTATCGTGCTTGTGGTAACACAACGACTTCGGTCTTTGCCCAGATATCGTGAAAGCCACGTTTTTCAGGATCGAATGGAACACATAGGTTTGCCAGTCCAAAACCTGAAGTACCTAAACGAATCAGCGCCTGAGTTACTGTGATCGCTGAGCCATCTTTGTTTTGAACGCGCAGCTTCCAAGCTCTCATGCCGAGAGTTTGACCAGCTCTAGTCCAGAAGAACACGAAGAAATATACCCAAACGGCGACTAAGTAAAAGGTATATGCAGGGCTCCAAATCGGATGGTTGGTTAAGAAGTCACTAACATCGGCATAACCGCTGTGGTTAAAAATGCCGAGAGCCATGAGCGCGTGCAGTAGAGCGACAATGACGCCAGCCGCCAACATTTCAATAGCGATTACGATCAGAGCGTCGTAGAACAAGGCACCAAATCGGCGCATGACTCCTGCTGGTGGCAGAGTGTTTGTTGATGTCATGTGTTATTACTTCTTTAAAAATTGAGGCGTCAGAATATAGTTTAAGGCTTAGCCTGAAAAGAGACATGACGCACAGCTTATGACTTAGTGGCGAAATTATCGGCAAACACACATGAATTCAAGTTTTTATACTTGCCACATCAGTTCGCATACGTATAATGCCAAACATCGAAAGGGCAATGCCCCAAGATAATGCCGGTATGGTGAAATTGGTATACACGACGGATTCAAAATCCGTTGCCTTCGGGCGTGGCGGTTCAAGTCCGCCTACCGGTACCATATTTAAATGACAAAGCCTCGACGAAAGTCGGGGCTTTGTTGTATCTGGGATATAGGAAGCGTTGCCTTCGCGGTGGCGGCAGGAATGCCTGTCCAATCAGTCCGCCTACCGGTACCAAACATAGAAAGGTCGCTTTGGGCGTTTGTGAATTTTAAATCCAGCGTGTCGGCTTGGATGCAAGCCCAGTCAAGTCACCTACCGGCACCATATTTAAATGACAAAGCCTAGATGAAAATCGGGGCTTTGTTGTATCTGGGGTATAGGAAGCATTGCCTTCACGGTGGCGGCAAGAATGCCTGTCCAATCAGTCCGCCTATCGGTACCAAACATAGAAAGGTCGCTTTTATAGCGACCTTTCTATGTTTTGGACGTATGTGAATTTGAAATCCGGCGTGTCGTTGCAGTTGCTCTTCAATCAGACAGATCTTGATGTTTCACTCCTAAATCTCATAATTTCCCTTCGCTATTCGATCTGATAATGAATTAATTATCTTAAATCATGATGTTACCTGTCATTCTCTTTTCTATTGTCTATGTTTAAAGGACTAACAGAGGAGATAGATATGCTGACAGTAACCCCTTACTTGTTTTTTGATGGTCGTTGTAATGAAGCGTTGGATTTTTATCACAAGTGCTTTGGTGGTGTGGTTTTATCTAAGCAGCTTTTTAGTGATGCACCACAGGTAATCGAGGGCGCTCAACCTGATTGGGTTATGCATGCTGAGTTCGAAGCGTTTGGTATGAAGCTGATGATGTCTGATGGTGTTAAGGCAAAAGAACTTGAAGGCAACAATCTCGCTCTCTCTCTTGTGACTGAAGATACCGCGACTCAAGAACAAATCTTTGAAAAGCTCAAGAAGGGAGGGCGGATAATGACTCCACTCGCAGATACTTTTTGGGGGGCTCGATTTGGCAAAGTAGAAGATAAATTCGGTATACGCTGGATGGTGCACTGCGACTCTTTAAGTTGAGCCTGTGAAATTGGATAGTGAAATTGCTGCTTGGTTTTATTAGAATTATAAATAGAGATTAATCATCAATATTATATATAAAAATGGGCAGCATAAAGATTACCGTAGATCGCATTCAGCCCGGTCTGCATATACGACTCCCCGTAAAATGGAATGAACACCCATTTTTATTCAACAGCTTTAAAATCAAAGATGACGCTCAAGTAAAAGTAATTCGACATCTTGGGATTAAGCACGTCTATATAAACCTGAGTCAAAGTGATACCTCACCTTTACCTGTTAATCACGTAGGTGAACAAGAAGTCGATATTGATTCACAGGTAAGCCTTGAAACGGAAAGAATGTGGAAAGATAAGCATGAGCGTATCGAAACCCTTAGCTCTTACCGCCGCAGGGTGAGTCATTGTGAGAGAGAGTTTGAACGTTCGCTTGCTCGAATGCGATCTGTGATGACCAAGATCCGTAACAGACCTTTAGATGCGGTAGGGGAGGTTAAGGCTCTTGTTGATGATATCGTTGAAACTCTAGTGAGCGATGATAACGTCACCTTGCACCTTATGAATGCTAAAGCGGATTTCGAAGATATTTACTTTCATACTCTAAATGTTTCGGTTGTTGCACTGATGATAGGTAAGGCCAAAGGCTATAACACACAGCAATTGAAAGACCTCTCATTCGCAGCGTTGTTTCACGATGTAGGCAAGATCAAAATACCAGTCGCGATACTAAGAAAGCAGAGTGCACTAACGGTGCCAGAAGAGAACTACCTGAAGCTTCATACTAAATACGGTGCGGATATTGTATCGGCAATTGATGACTTTCCTGAAAGTGCTAAAAAGGTGATCGCTCAACATCATGAGATGAATGATGGTTCTGGCTACCCCGAGGGCTTAAAAGAACATGAGATTGATGAATTTGCCAAGATAGTCGCCGTGGCTAATGCATTTGATAACCTTTGCCATGGTAAAACGCAATCTCAACAAATGATCCCGTATTTGGCACTGTCCCACCTATATAAGAGCTGCAAGCATCTATATAGCCAAGATAACTTGGGGCTGTTAGTTAAGTTCATGGGAGTCTATCCACCAGGAACTGTAGTACAGCTTTCAAATGATTCTATTGGGATTGTGATATCCGTTAACGCTAAACATATGCTTTATCCAAATGTACTTATCTATGATCCTAGCGTGCCAAGAACCCAAGCTCCGATCATTGACCTCTTTATTAAAGAGATCAAAATCGTTAATGCCGTTCATCCAAGCAAATTACCTGAACAAGTTCGAGAGTATCTAAACCCTAGGGCTCGTTTATCTTACTTTTTTGATAGTGGAGAGTAGTTATCCACAGGTCGTTGTGGGTAATTTGTTCGAAACTTGGGGTGAAAGTGGTATAAATAAGCCCTTGGTTGAAATGTCTTCGCTTAACCTCTTTTTTTAATAAAAAACGCATTTATTGCTTGCCAATATGAGCGGCATCTCTATAATGCCGCCTCACTGACACGGCAGACGCCACAAGGCTTCAGCGAGAAATGTTAGTAAGGCAACTAGCTTTAAGCGATGATTCGCTTCTACTTTTAGAAAGTAGGAATTAATTCCAAATAAGTGTTTGACACTGAGAATTAAATCGCTAGAATGGCCGTCCACTTCGAGAGGCTCCTTACTAAAAGGAAGGCTCAACAAGTACAGCTCTTTAACAATTTAAACCTATCAATCTGTGTGGGCACTCGTTGATGAATATCAAAACGTTTTATCCTTTTGGATAAAACAGATTCTTCGGAATCAAAATTGATTTCAATGAACTGAGTGACCAATAC
>NZ_AJYZ02000003.1 GCF_000272045.2 Vibrio crassostreae 9ZC13
AAAAAAGGTTCATCGCGGCTTTCCGGGGAAAGCCGCTTTTATCTTCAAGAAGAAGTAGTCGGTATCTCGATACCCATACCCCATTCGCTTGATTAGCTTTATCTTGTTGTTTATCCCTTCTAGGGTGCAGGTGTTTAGCGGATAACTTGCCGATGCGATAATACCGTGAAGATAAGGACTCAGTTTTCGTGCGAACTCTTTCAATGGCTTAATTCCACTCTCTTGTACTTGTGCCCACCAAGCCTCCCAGAGCCCTTTAGCATGTGCTTCTGATTCACAATACCAAAGCTCTTTGAGTTGTGCCCCGAGTATATAAGTGGTCATTAAGTCCTTATTGATATTCAATATTTCTGTAAGATAGCTGTCTTGCCGTGGATTTAAGTTGCCTCTATTTTTCAACAACACCCAGCGTGAGCGCTTGACCCATTGCCTCGCTTTTTTATCTTGCTTGAG
>NZ_AJYZ02000004.1 GCF_000272045.2 Vibrio crassostreae 9ZC13
GCAGGGCAAGATCATGAAAAACCCATATGGAATAAGGGGTAGCGTGAAGTGATGTTTCCACTAATTTGTACACTGAAGTCACAACAAATTCAATACATTCAAGATCGATTTGATGATCAGATTTAGGTGTGATCATATACTGTTTTTTAACAGCAGATATTTAGCCATAATGAATGGATTAAGCCTTTTGGACCATATTTCAGTTATTCGAGACCCTCGCCAAGCTTGGAAAATAGAGCACACGCTAACCGACATTATCTTCTTAACAATTGCAGCAGTGATTGCTGGTGCTGAAGGTTGGGAGGATATTGAAGATTTTGGTGAAGATAACTTGGAATGGCTTAGGCAGTATGGTGATTTCAAACAAGGCATACCAGTACACGATACCATTGCCCGAGTTATCAATCTTATTTCCGCCAAGCAACTGCAACGATGCTTTACTGCGTGGATGAAAGACTGTCATGAGACGACAGAGGGTGAAGTGATTGCTATCGACGGCAAAACTCTCAGAGGCACATACAACA
>NZ_AJYZ02000005.1 GCF_000272045.2 Vibrio crassostreae 9ZC13
ATACCAATCCGGAAAATTAACTGATCAGGTCAATCCAATCTCTTGTACACATTTTTGTGACGCGATCTTTGCACTCAAGAAATCCATTCCAAGCGCTACAGACCTTCGAAACAATATCGTTATAATCAATGAAGTTTTGGTTTGCTAGATAGTGTTGCCTTAACCAACTCCACACTTGCTCTATAGGGTTAAGCTCTGGTGAGTATGGCGGCAATTTGATAATACTGACATTATCAAATGGGTTAGCAATATCATCGGTATGCCATCCTGCGCCATCCATTATTACCACTGAATGACGGTCTTTTTCTGTGACTTTAGATATCTGCTCTAGATGGTTTATCATGATGTCTTTGTTAACCCAAGGGACGACCATTGCCTCACCAATCCCTCTCGATGGGCACACTGAGCCAAACAAATAAGCGTATTCAAATTGCTGCTGTTTTACTACGCGAGGTCTCGTTCCACGAGTAGCCCAAAGACGTGTTGTTGTGTTCTGCTGACCAAACCTAGCTTCGTCTTGAAACCAGACATCAACACTCTCTAGCCCAATATGGCCGGGGATCTTAAGGATCGTTTCGATTTGGAATTTTTTTAAAATCGTCTTGTATTTGCTGTGATTGTTTAGGGTGTTTGGAACGAGAAGTTATCCAAGAAAAACCCATGTGGTCGAGGAGATAATAGATGGAATTAGGGTGGTAGTGCTTGTCAAAGTGTTTAACGATGTAGTCATGTATATCGCTTCCAACAAGGCGGCCACCAGAAGGTGATTCAGCTTCTTTTTTTATGAAGGCACTGAGTTGAGCCCGCTGCTCATCGGTGAGGTATGCAGGCCTACCAGTCCGAGGTTTTTCTTGAAGTCCTTCTAGGCCTTCTTCAAAAAAAATCCGAACCCATTTATTGACACTGGTTCGACTGACTTTGAGAGATTTTGCAATTTGTGTACGAGAGAGGCCGTCTTTAAAGTGTGCGAGCGCAAGTAAACGCATCTTCATCTGAATGGTTTTTTGCTGGCTCGCAAGCTTTTTGAAGTCAGTGTTATTAAGGCTATCCATGGCTAAATTTCACAATAATTCATCAATCTTAA
>NZ_AJYZ02000006.1 GCF_000272045.2 Vibrio crassostreae 9ZC13
GGTTCATCGCGGATTAGCGGGAACTAAAAACAAAAACGGTAGTAAGTGATATGGTTTAGTCGCCAAACAAAAATCATACACAAACTACCGTTTTCATGCCGAATCATACTTTCCTATCTTCATTCTGGGAAGGCTTTCAAATAGTAAAGTCTCACCAGACAGCATCACTTATTACCCTGACTCTTAAACCTAACTCTGAGGCTAAGTGCCTTTGTGGTCT
>NZ_AJYZ02000007.1 GCF_000272045.2 Vibrio crassostreae 9ZC13
CCGGCCTGTCACGCCGGGGGTCGCGGGTTCGAGTCCCGTCCACTCCGCCACTTATTCGATAACCTCGCCTAGTGCGAGGTTTTTTCGAATCTGAAGTAATGAAAGTTTTAGGGGTGTAGCTCCAATTGGCAGAGCAGCGGATTCCAAATCCGCGTGTTGGGAGTTCGAATCTCTCCACCCCTGCCATATTTAAGGCTCTAGCAGAAATGCTAGAGCCTTTTT
>NZ_AJYZ02000008.1 GCF_000272045.2 Vibrio crassostreae 9ZC13
GTAAGCGTGCCATGAACACCGCATTCTAATCCTTCAGCACGAAGAATAAGATCATCTCTCCAACCCAAAGGAGAGTTGAAATGGCAAAACGACGCACCGACCTAGAATGGCAATCACTGTTTGAACAATATGAAAGTAGCAGTGTTACCCAACGCGCTTTTTGTGAAGAGCATGGACTGAGTTTATCCACGTTCTTCGCCAAACGGCGTCAACTCCAAACAGCAAGCCAATCGGAATCTGTCGGATTTGTTAAAGCCGAAATCGTTGAAAAGACAACCAAGTATCAGGCCCAGATAGCTACGGCGAACATGACACTTCTCATCAATGATGTGGAGCTGAGCATTCCTCAAGGCACGCTAGCCACCTATCTTGCTGAACTCATTGGAGCGTTGTCATGAAAGGTATGCTCAGCGCTTCAGACATTTACCTTTATCGTGAAAGCGTCGATTTTAGAAAGTCCATCAACGGCCTTGCAGCGATTATCGAAAATGATACTGACTTGCCTCTTGGCAGCGGTGCGCTGTTCCTGTTTACCAATAAACAGCGCGATAAGATTAAAGTGTTGTACTGGGATAAAACAGGCTTCGCCCTCTGGTATAAACGCCTTGAAAAAGCCAAGTATAAGTGGCCTTCAAAAGAGAAAAATCAGGTGTTTACCCTCACTCAATTTGAGCTTGACAGACTGCTTTCAGGCTTCACAATTATCGGCCACGAACCCATCAAAATAAACGATTTTACAATGAGTTAATCGAGAATAAAGCCTTATTCTCCAAGCGTTAACGGCACGATTTTAGTATAATCAATGCTATGAAAAAGACGCCAAATATCAACCCAGAAAGCCAAGATGTTGCCGAGCTACAAGCGATGGTAGCTGCTCTGATGTCGGAGAAAAATGAGTGGAAACAAGAGCGCCAATCGCTGCTTGAACAACTCAAACTCGCCTTCGACCGTCAGTTCGCGAAACGCTCGGAGGCATTAAAGCCTTACGATGAATCACAAGGTGACCTCTTCAACGAAGCGGAGTGTGAAGCCGTTAAAGAAGACGAGGTTGAGGTGACAACCACGACCACAACGAAAAAGCGCGGTAAACGTAAACCTCTGCCTAAGACCTTGCCTCGTGAGGTTATCGAACTTGATGTAGACGACCATGAAAAGCAGTGCGCTTGCTGCAATCATAGCCTGCATAAAATCGGTGAAGACCGCAGCGAGAAGCTAGAGTTCACGCCAGCGGTACTCAAAGTGTTGGAATATGTTCGTCCTAAGTACGCTTGCCGCCAGTGCGAGAAAACAGGTGACAGCAGCCGTATCGTTCAGAAGCCATCCCCTCAGAGTCTCATCCCTAAAAGCTTCGCCACAGAAAGCTTGCTGACCAACATCATTCTTGGCAAATACCAATACGCGATGCCACTTTATCGCCAAGAATCGCTGTTTACCCAGTCGGGTATCGAGCTATCACGCACCACCATGGCAAGGTGGGTTATCCAAGTCAGTGAGAAGTTCGCCCCGCTGTATGCCGCCTTGAAAGAGCACCTACTTCAACAAGTGGTGGTTCAGGCGGATGAAACGCCGCTCAATGTGCTCAAAGAAGAGAAGCAGTGTTATATGTGGCTCTACTGCTCAGGCGCTGACTCACCCGAATCGGCACTGCCGAATGTGAAAAATATTGCCTTGTACGACTATCAAAACAGTCGCGCGAGGGCGTGTCCCGTGGACTTTTTAGGTGACTACAACGGTTATCTACAAACCGATGGCTACGCGGCTTATGATGGTCTGCATCACGTCACCAATGTAGGGTGCTTAGCGCATGCTCGTCGCAAGTTCATGGATGCTAAAAAGCTTCAAGGGAAAGGTAAATCGGGCAAGGCTGATAAGGCGCTGGCTAAAATCCAAAAACTCTACGGGATAGAATCACGCTTAAAAGGTGCGCCTGCCCAAGAGCGAAAAGCAGAGCGTCAAGCGCTTGCCAAGCCGATACTGGATGAGCTTTACCAATGGATGACGACCCAGAAGGTGATTGGCTCTAGCCCACTAGGCAAAGCAATAAAGTACACGCTCGGGCAATGGCCTAAACTCATTCGTTATATCGACGATGGTCACTTATCTATCGATAATAATCGCGCTGAACGCGCAATTAAACCGCTGGTTATTGGCAGGAAAAATTGGCTATTCTCCAACACACCAAATGGCGCTGAGGCGAGCGCGATGCTTTACAGCATCATCGAGACTGCAAAAGCCAACGGCCTTATCCTCTATGACTATATGGTCAAGTGCATGAAAGAGCTAGCAAAAGCAGAGCCCGATATCGATGCACTCCTGCCTTGGAACTTCAAACACTGACAAGTCGCCCCGTAGGTTCATGGGGCGGATACC
>NZ_AJYZ02000009.1 GCF_000272045.2 Vibrio crassostreae 9ZC13
GGGTCAATGACCTGTAACGTGCCACCACTGCTGAGTTGACTGGTGGTATTGCCAAAGGAAGTATGATCTTCGTAAACATGATTATTTAGGCTGGAGTAGGGCGTCACTGCAATTTTTGCTTGGTTATCTTCACCGGTCACTTTCACCATAATGGTGAGCTTCTGACCATCAGTGGTTTCGACTTCGTAGGGGAGCTCCATCGACTCGCCAGCATGTAGGCTACTGATTAGATCGTCCGGATGATGATTGGTACCTGTATTTAATCTGAATTGATAAGTGCCATTAGGCCAAACATCAAGGTAACCAGGTGCAAACCCTTGACCTAAATATTTACCGCTAAAAACAAACTGAGTGTTATCGCCACTATCAGGGTCAATCAGCTGAAGCTGGCCTCTATAGGATTTAAATTCGCTATCCAGCGCTTGTGTTTCAGTGAGCTGAATGACATTAGAAACCAGTGTGGCTTTATCATCTGTCCCGGCAATCGTAAGCGTGGCGGTTTGTTGCGTACTTCCACCATGGCCATCTTCTACTTGATAAGTGATAGCGATTTGTTGCGACTGACCATTGGCCAAATGATTAAATGCGGGATCAGTGGCATCAACAATTAACGTATGCCCATCAGCATCTAAGGTAATGCCCGTTGGAAGTTGGCCCGACTGAGGTTGACCATCGATGGCATATTCAAGGTGACTGATAGTTAAAGCGTCGCCGTCTTTATCTGTGGCACCTACTAGCAGATTGAGGGTGTGATGATTATCGGCCCCCTCACTGACACTGTCTGTTAAAGGCGTCACATCAGGGTTGTCGTTAACCGCAGCTAAGTTGGTGGTTGCGCCGGTGTGGGTCACACCACCGTGTGCATCCTTAACGTCATAGCTGAAGTGTACATCGCCGTTATAGTCTTTCTCTGGGGTAAACGTAAACGTACCATCGGCATTGTTTAGAATAGAGCCATGGTCGACATGGAGGTTTTCAATGGTTAGCTTACCGGCGTCATTGGCATCCACATCGACGGTATTCGCTAATAGTTGCGCAGTGGTTAAGGTTTGGCGTGTATCTTCACTGCCATTTGCAAGCACAACTTCAGATGAACAGTAAGGTCTGTCGTTACTGCCGTGAATGGTGATGACAATATCGTGTGTTGTACCATCTTTTGAATGGACTGTAATCGTATCGGTTAGGCTTTGCCCTTCACCAAGCTGGTCAATTGCAGTGCCACGCGTTGTTGCTACGCCACCAATAGCGGCTCTATGTCCGGCATCGGCGTGATAATGCCATGTACCATCATTTTGTAAAATCAGATCTCCATAGGTACCGTGATAGTCGTAACCATTGCTGCCTTGCTTTTCAAAAATAGACTCACCCGTATCAGGGTCTGTAATGGTCAGCTTACCATCCGCATAGAGTGTTGTATT
>NZ_AJYZ02000010.1 GCF_000272045.2 Vibrio crassostreae 9ZC13
GCCATGTTGCTCGGTGTTCCTGTTGAACTTTCCGTTCAAACACGAAGAATTAAGTGTCGTGACTGCGGCATCAAAACAGAGTCTCTATCTTGGTTAGAGCCTTATGCTCGTATAACGAAGCGCCTAAAAAGTTATATAGAACAACTGCTGCCTCTTCTTCCCATTAAGCATATCTCCCAGTTAACGAGCGTACATTGGCACACCATTAAAGAGATAGATAAACGCCGACTTCGACAAGTGGTGCCGTCAGTGAAATGGGAAGAGCTAAGGCAACTCGTCATGGACGAGTTCGCTATCTTTAAAGGGCATAGGTATGCCACGGTCATTGCTGACGCTAAGACTCATCAAGTCATTTGGATAGGGTTAGGCCGTAGCCGCAAGGACATACGACCGTTCTTCGAGCTGTTAGGCAAGCATGGCAATAATATCGAAGCGGTCGCGATGGACATGAATACGGCTTTTGACCTTGAAGTTCAAGCGCACTGCCCGAACGCAAAAATCGTTTACGACTTATTCCATGTTGTTGCTAAGTTCGGTCGTGAGGTAATGGATAGAGTCAGAGTCGACCAAGCCAACAAACTCAAGCAAGATAAAAAAGCGAGGCAATGGGTCAAGCGCTCACGCTGGGTGTTGTT
>NZ_AJYZ02000011.1 GCF_000272045.2 Vibrio crassostreae 9ZC13
CCGGCCTGTCACGCCGGGGGTCGCGGGTTCGAGTCCCGTCCACTCCGCCACTTATTAGAGAAGCCCTGCTAGCAATAGCAGGGCTTTTTTACATTTGAAGAAAAGTGTTTGTTGTTAGGTTTTATGAGTGCTGTAATACCAATTAAAGTAAAAATGTGATCTAGTTAAGATTGATGAATTATTGTGAAATTTAGCCATGGATAGCCTTAATAACACTGACTTCAAAAAGCTTGCGAGCCAGCAAAAAACCATTCAGATGAAGATGCGTTTACTTGCGCTCGCACACTTTAAAGACGGCCTCTCTCGTACACAAATTGCAAAATCTCTCAAAGTCAGTCGAACCAGTGTCAATAAATGGGTTCGGATTTTTTTTGAAGAAGGCCTAGAAGGACTTCAAGAAAAACCTCGGACTGGTAGGCCTGCATACCTCACCGATGAGCAGCGGGCTCAACTCAGTGCCTTCATAAAAAAAGAAGCTGAATCACCTTCTGGTGGCCGCCTTGTTGGAAGCGATATACATGACTACATCGTTAAACACTTTGACAAGCACTACCACCCTAATTCCATCTATTATCTCCTCGACCACATGGGTTTTTCTTGGATAACTTCTCGTTCCAAACACCCTAAACAATCACAGCAAATACAAGACGATTTTAAAAAAATTCCAAATCGAAACGATCCTTAAGATCCCCGGCCATATTGGGCTAGAGAGTGTTGATGTCTGGTTTCAAGACGAAGCTAGGTTTGGTCAGCAGAACACAACAACACGTCTTTGGGCTACTCGTGGAACGAGACCTCGCGTAGTAAAACAGCAGCAATTTGAATACGCTTATTTGTTTGGCTCAGTGTGCCCATCGAGAGGGATTGGTGAGGCAATGGTCGTCCCTTGGGTTAACAAAGACATCATGATAAACCATCTAGAGCAGATATCTAAAGTCACAGAAAAAGACCGTCATTCAGTGGTAATAATGGATGGCGCAGGATGGCATACCGATGATATTGCTAACCCATTTGATAATGTCAGTATTATCAAATTGCCGCCATACTCACCAGAGCTTAACCCTATAGAGCAAGTGTGGAGTTGGTTAAGGCAACACTATCTAGCAAACCAAAACTTCATTGATTATAACGATATTGTTTCGAAGGTCTGTAGCGCTTGGAATGGATTTCTTGAGTGCAAAGATCGCGTCACAAAAATGTGTACAAGAGATTGGATTGACCTGATCAGTTAATTTTCCGGATTGGTATGAGTCTTATTATTCGTCTCAGAGTTTGTAGAGGCGCTTTACGTTGATCACGAGCTCTGATATTCCGACACTTATTATTAAGCTCTGCTCTCTCTAGCAGCGCTTGATTACGTAAGTTTATACTTGTGGCTATTGGTTCGTTGATTAACTTTTCCTGAGCGTCTTGAGAGCTCTATCTCCTACTAATTTGAACTGGCTGATAAAGATGCCTCGTTTCTAATAACAAGGTTTTGTTGGTCGGTAACTCTTGCTATATCCCTTCTACTTAATAGATGAATCTACAGGCAGTTACGTGAACTCCCCGGTTATAACGGTTTATAGTTGGAACATTGATGTCTATTTAATTGTTAATTCAGCGTGATTTAAAGTGGGTATCTGTCTGCGGGTAAATATCTTTAAACGCCTTCTTTCAAGGTGAGACTCATTTAATCTTGGGCTTAAAGGTGTCACTTTTCTCTATGGCTCTTCCTGAGTCTCTTCTCTGGGGTTGTTTATAAGAATGGTAAAACTACGTACAGACATAATTAAAGTCGTTCTCCGTCTGTTTGAGAGGCCCGATTGAGCAATTTCATGATTAGTTGGTTTGGTAGCATTGGATGGGTAGGGTTCGAGGCGTTTGGTTTATAGGTATTGTAGAAGTTATCTAGGGATAAGTAACAGATACAAAAAAGCCGATGTTAGACATCGGCTTAGTTTGAGTCACTTTGAATTAAGCGGGTTGAACTAGAGCGAGCGCTTTACGAGAAACCTCGTGAGCTGCTTTTGTTAAGTTTTGCTTCTCTAGGGCGTCAGATAGATATCCGTAATCTGAAACATTTGAGCGAAGTGCTAGGGCTTTTTCGAAGTGGCTTTGTGCTTCCGCCCACTTCTGCTCTCTTAAGTAGAACTGAGCCAGAGCGCTGTGTGCTTCGGCATTACCACTGTCTTTACTGATTGCACGTTCTAGCATGACCACTACTGGGTGGTGATCGGCTAGATTCAACTCTGGAAGCAACATGTAGAGCTCATTTGAACCACTCTTCGCAATGTTCTCTTTGATCACTGTGAACGCTTCTGAGTCAGCTTTGCGAGCGATCAGTTGCTTCACAAAGCAAGATACAAGGTGCGAACTTTGTTTCTGCTTTCTTGAAAGCTTGTTCCAATGGCTGATTAAACCTTCGCTACCTTGTTGTTGAGCTACATCATGAAGTAATCCACATTGTGCTTTCTGTTCTAATTCACGTTGCTCATCAGCTGTTAGAAGTTTGTTCTTAACTAATTTAGGCGTTAACTCTAGCAATGGCTGCCATAACTTCAGTTGCAAGTAAGTGGCTTTTAACAGGCCAAGTACAGCAGTGTTATTAGGGTATGTGCCTTTTAGGGTAGAAAGTGTATCGAATGCAGCTTCGTAGTTTGACTCGCTGATTTGCTGTTTAGCTTTAGTTAGCTCAACCGCCAGTAGAGAGTCGTCCTGTTGGCTAGCAAGCTCGATGTACTTATCACGCTCACTCGTATTACCTTGTTCGTGCGCCGCTTGAGAAGCGACTAAATAACAAAGTAGAGGCATGTCGTGATGGTTAGCCCAACGTGTTACCTTCTTCTCAGCGCCTTTCCAGTCACCTTCAAGCAGCTTGATGATGCCTTCATTGGTATAACGACGAGAGCGTTTCAATTTACGAACACTGAACCAATTCCAAGTTGTCGAGCTCGCGTACATAAGCTTTTTAAATAGGTACTCTAAGCCGAATAGAGCCGCTAGAAGAGCGATGACGAAGATAACCAGTGTTGTCACGCTCATCTCAATGGTCTTATTCGCAATTGAGATCAGAACGTAGCCTTGTTGACCAGAGAACTGAGTACCAACAATTAACCCAGCACCTAGAACGAGAAAAAGAAAAATCCAACGAATCATTATTTTTCCTCCGTGGTCATAACGGTGACTTCACGACGTAGGCGCTCACGTATCACATCTGACAACTCATTTTGAGACTCAAGCTTTACAGGGTATTTCACAGAGATGTTCTGTTCACTTAGCTGTTTAATCGCTTTCTCAAATTCAATCACTGAGTTGTTATCTTGATTTAGATAAGCTTTCGACCACTCGTTAGCGGTATTAAGAGCTGCGCTATAGAGTTCACCTTGTTCTTTGTAGACGGCGCGAATCGCGGTTTCTAATTTACCTTTGATGTTTTCACGCAGGTAGAAGTGCTGTTCTGGTGATAGTAGAGGGATAACTTCGCCATCACGACTGCGGAATGTGATGAAGTTTTCTGAGAAGTCTTTCATCGACGTCATCAGGTTGTTCTGCCAATCATTAATATCTTGCGATACCGCTTTTTTCTCAACAGCCGCAGCTTCTGGAAGAATCGCATTGGCAAGCGGCAGTGTATCGACTTGCTGTTGCAGGCTTGTGATACGCAGAACTAAGCCGTCACGGTCGATCAGAGGAATAGTGCGAAGCTTGGTAATGTCATTGGTCATTGATTGACGCAGTGATACTAAGCTCGGGTCATTCAGTGCTGCGATACGTTGATCGGCACTTTCCATTAACTTGGTTGCACTAACGGCATCATGCTCTAGGAACAGTTTACGTCCTGCTAGTTTCACAAGGTAATCGGCTTCAGCAAGTAACCAGTCATTTGGGCGGCGACCTTTCACGTCAGCCACTGCTAACTGCAAACTTTGAATGCTCTTCTGCTGTTGAGACTGTACGACCTGAGTTTTCTCCACCGCGTGTGACGCTTCTTGGATAGTCTCTTGCTTGATGGTTTGTAGGTCTTTATTTACTGCAGATTGGGTATTTTGCAGTTGTGCTTGAAGAGCGGCGATTTGAGCCGAGTACTCAGCGCTCTTTTGCTGCATTTGAAATGCGATACCGCCACTGAAGATAATTGAAATAGCGATCGCAATAGCGCCTAGTTTGACACCGCGCTTACCTTGCTTTTCTGCTTTCTCTATTTGCTCTTTATGCTCAGCTTGAGGCTGCTCATTTTTAGCGGTATTTGAAGCAGAGGCATCAAGCTTCTGTTCAGGTTGTTTTGTCTCTGTAGAGTCAGCTTTTTCGTTTTCAACAACTACTGGCTGAGTATCTTGTTTCTTTTCAGGTTCAATATGCTCATTATTTTTTTTGCTTGTCATGCTTATTTCCTGTTTCTAGCTAAGGCCGGAGAGCAGCCAGTAATATTTGGTTCGTAGCACTGTGAGTATTGGTCACATTCGAGAAGCCGAGTTGTTGTGCTCGTTCTACAATGCGCTGGCTTGGGACAAATAGATGTCTTGTTGAAAGCCAAGCCAAATACTCATCAGGGGTAATTGAGCAGAGATACTCCAATTGTTCCTGACTAGTGATGACAACTTTGGACGTTTTTTTGTTTATCCATGTTTGATAGGTATTGTGGTCGCTAATAGGAATATATTCTCTACGGTAGGTCTCACAATAAGAGACTTGTGCACCTCGATTGAGTAGAGAATCCCTAATGAGCTCACGCCCACCTTTGCCACGTAGTATCAAAATGGACTTATTTTCTACGCCATTAAGTTCAGTAAGTTTAAGAAGATGTTCACTATCACTAACTTGAGGATAGTTTACTTTTTGTTTACAGACTTTGCTTAAAACGTGCGCAGTTTTTTGACCAACGCCAAGATAAAGCGGCGAAGTAGGCCAAATGGATGAGGTTTTTGAAAGGATGCTTTGGGCAGCCGCCACGGCATGGTGACTGACTGCAATAATGATATCGCTGTTATTAAGCTGGGTGCTTAAATCCGCAGAGTTGGGATTATCCACGATACGAATCAGCGGATGATGGATTGCTTGAATCCCTTCATCCGCTAGTTGTTGGCAAAGCGATTGTCCCTCTGAACCGGGACGAGTCACCAACACTGTCATGATTATTCTTGGTCAACGTAGAGCTTGGTTAAGATTTCTCTCGCGCCATCATCCAGCAATTGATTTGCCAGAGTCACGCCAAGTGCTTCTGCATCTTTGCGAGGGCCAGAGATCTCACCACGAACCATCTTAGAACCGTCCGGTTCACCAACTAATGCACGTAGCCAGATGTTTTCGCCATCTAATAATGAGTAGCTGCCGATAGGAACCTGACAGCCACCTTCTAGGGTAAGGTTCATTGCACGTTCGCACAGTACACGATCAGCCGTGTCTTTATGATTCAGTGGTTCAAGGAGTTTAATCAGACGCTCGTCATCAAGGCGACACTCAATACCAACAGCGCCTTGGCCAACAGCAGGGAGAGACTGCTCTGGTTCGATGAAGCTACGAATACGCTCTTCTAGCTCTAGACGTTTAAGACCTGCAGCAGCCAGTACGATCGCATCGTATTGACCATCATCGAGTTTACCTAGACGAGTACCAACGTTGCCGCGCAGCTCTTTGATGATCAGATCTGGGCGGTATTCTAACAGTTGGCATTGGCGACGCAGACTGCACGTACCCACGACAGCACCTTGTGGGAGTTCGTCGATGTTGTTGTAAGTGTTTGATACGAAAGCGTCACGCGGATCTTCGCGCTCACAAATTGTTACCAGACCTAGACCTTCAGGGAAGTCGACAGGTACATCTTTCATTGAGTGAACCGCTAGGTCAGCACGACCTTCTAGCATGGCTACTTCAAGTTCTTTAACGAACAGTCCTTTACCACCCACTTTAGCAAGCGGAGTGTCTAGGATGATGTCACCTTTGGTCACCATAGTTACCAACTCAACCTCTAAACCAGGGTGAGCAGCTTGCAGTGCATCCCTTACAAAGTATGCCTGCCAAAGGGCAAGAGGGCTTTTTCTGGTCGCGATACGGATTGGTGCTGAATTTGTCATGGTGTTTCCGATATAGGTTCTGTAATAGCCTAATCCTACCATTATGAGGCGAGAATTCTTACTGTTTGATCATTCCATACTTTGATAGCTGAGAGATTTTCATGAGTTCACCAAAATAGTGTGATTGGTATCTCATTTGAAACATGGGCTATTATTAGAAGTAGTCAATAAAGAGGACACTACGACGCCGTGAGTTTAACTTTCTGTCATCAAGGAATTGACCAGTATGACGGGTTCCTTTGCTTTACCATTAAGGGTAAAAGTGTTAAATTGATCACGTTTTGTTGCTCCTTTCGTTCAGTAACTAAACAGAACTGCACTTAACCTCAAACCAAGGACTTACCTTGCAGGCTTACACTCAAACTTTGATTCAACGATTAGACAATCTAAATCAGCAGCGCATTGATCGTGCGTTGGCGTTGATGAATGTGCAAGGCCAGCGAGTATTCAACCTTATTCCCGCACTGCTTCACTTCAATCACCCGATGATGCCTGGTTATTATGACCAACAAGTTCCTTTTGGAATTCGTAGCTTCACGCTTAATGAATTCCAAAAGCAATTTGTCTCTGATACCGAATTAACGCTGGGTGGCAAACTCACCGAAGCTGATGAACCTGCAATCCTTGGCTTGTACACCATGGGTAGTACTTCTTCTATTGGTCAAAGCACTTCAAGTGATCTTGATATCTGGGTGTGTGTTTCCCCGGATATGGATGGCGCATCTCGCGATAGCCTAACCAACAAGTGTCTCTTGATTACTGATTGGGCTGAAACCTTAGGGGTTGAAGCGAACTTCTTCTTGATGGATGAAGAGCGTTTCCGTTCGAACCATTCAGAAGAGATGACAGGCGATAACTGTGGTTCTTCACAGCATTTATTACTGCTTGATGAGTTCTATCGCTCTGCGGTTCGTTTAGCTGGTCAGCGTTTGTTGTGGCAAATCATTCCGCCAGAAATGGAAGAGTGTTACGACGAGTATGTTCAAGGTTTGTGTCAGGATGGTTATCTTGATTGCTCGCAGTGGATCGATTTCGGCAAGCTGAATCGTATTCCCGCTGAAGAGTACTTTGGTTCAAACCTGTGGCAGCTCTATAAGAGTATCGACTCACCGTATAAATCGGTTTTGAAGGCGATCCTGTTAGAGGCCTATTCGTGGGAATACCCAAACACCCAACTGCTGAGTATTGATACCAAGCGCCGCTTCTTTGCGGATGAACCGGATCTGTATGGCATGGATAGTTACTATCTGATGCTTGAAAAGGTAACGCGCTATCTAGAACGCATTAACGACCACACTCGATTGGACTTGGTAAGACGCTGTTTTTATCTTAAGACCCACGAGAAGCTGTCACGAGATGCGGGCATTGGTTCTGTTGCGTGGCGTCGTGAAGCCTTGACTGAGATGACTAAGTCTTGGAATTGGGGACATGAAACCATTGCTGAGCTCGATAACCGCCGTAACTGGAAGGTTGAGCAGGTTAAAGTGGTGCACCATGCACTGCTTGATGCCTTGATGCTGAGCTACCGTAATCTGATTCAATTTGCGCGTCGTAACGACATCACTTCGGCAATCAGCCCACAAGATATCAGTATCTTGGCACGTAAGCTTTACGCTGCGTTTGAGGTATTGCCAGGTAAAGTGACACTGCTGAACCCACAAATCTCTCCGGATCTGCATGAACCCGACTTGAGCTTCATCGAAGTTCGTCAGGGTCAGTCGAATAAAGCAGGTTGGTACTTGTATAAGCAGCCACTGGTTGCACACCGCATTCTTGGTCAGCCTTCTCTAGAGCACCATGAGTACTTGAGTAAGTTGGTAGCATGGTCGTTTTTTAATGGCTTGATTACCGAGTCGACACGTTTGCACTCTGTGGTACGTGACGCTCACATCGATATCGATAAGTTCTATCAAATGGTGAGCGACCTGCGTAATACGTTTTCTTTGCGTAAGCGTCGCCCAAGTATGCAAGCACTGGCGAGCCCGTGTGAGATAAGCCAGCTAGCGATGTTCATCAACTTTGAAAATGACCCGACGTCTGAATTAAGTGGTCGTGCATTAAAAGTGGACCTCAAGAACGCCGATATCTTCAGCTTTGGTGAGGAAGGTAAGAGCTTAGTCGGCAGTGTCGACTTAGTTTATCGTAACTCTTGGCATGAAGTACGTACGCTGCATTTCCAAGGTGATACGGCAATGCTGGATGCGCTGAAGACGGTACTTGGCAAAATGCACCAAGATGCTTTACCGCCAGAATCGGTTGATGTGTTCTGTTACAGCAAAAACCTGCGTGGTGTGATGCGTAACATGGTGTATCAACTGCTTGCTGAGTGTATCGATTTACGATTGAAACCGATTGAACCCGAGAAGCGCCGCCGCTTTAAGGCTATTCGTTTAGCTAATAAGATGTTTGGTCTGTTCTTCGAACGTCGTGGTGTGTCGGTACAGATGTTGGAAAACTCGGTCGATTTCTACCGTAGCATCTCAACCAATAAGCTCAAAGGCTCACCTTTACTGATGCTCGATAAAGAGCAAGAGTATCAGCTACCAGAAGTGGTGGATGGTTTTGCGAGTGAGGGCTTGATTCAGTTCTTTTTCGAAGATACCGACAAAGGCTTCAATATTTATGTATTGGACGAGTCGAACCAAGTTGAGGTCTACCACCAGTACAGCGGTGAAAAAGATGAGATGATCGCGAGCGTGAATTCTTTCTACACATCGGTAAAAGATGAGTCGAAGATGTCGTCTAAGTTGATTAACTTTAACCTACCTCAGTACTACCAAATCGTTCATCCTGAAGAAGGCAATTCTTACGTTGTGCCTTATCGTAACGATGCAACTTTAGCTTCTCGGAGCTCAAAGATAGTCAACATCTAGTCTTACTAAGCCCGATTGATATTGAAAAAGGAGTGATTGATTCACTCCTTTTTAGTTTTGCTTACAAATGATTAGACCCAATAGATCGCTTCACCTGCGTGCTTCACGCATTCTTCTTTAACCATCTCAAACAGCTCCATGCCCGTCTTTGAACATGTCCACTTGTCGTCAACTAGCTTGAAGTGAAAGCCACCAGATTTAGACGCTAACCAGATTTCTTTCATTGGTTCTTGGCGGTTAATGATGATTTGGCTGCGGTTCTCAAACTCCAGCGTCATCACGTTACCAGTCACTTCGTAATCAATATCTGCCTCTGATTCATCGATAGCTTCTTCGATGTTTTGCATCTGTATATCGACCAGCTGATGAAATTCAGTCTCGTTCATCCTTTCTATCCTATTGCTTTTCCTGAGTGTGGTGCGATTATAGGGGGCATTGAGTTAATAATCACGATATGCAAAATGAAAAAATTAATTGCTGCTCTATTTATGATGTCCGTTATTGGACTTTCTGGTTGTGGTCAAACGGGTCCTTTGTACGATCCTGATGAAGTTCAGCAAACCGAACAATCACAATAAGTGAAAACACGCAGAAATCGTTATTTATAAGGGATAAGAACTTTGGATTACTTCAACTATCAGGAAGATGGCCAGCTTTGGGCTGAGGACGTCGCACTTTCACAACTAGCAGAGCAATATGGTACACCGCTGTATGTATATTCTCGTGCAACATTAGAACGCCACTGGAATGCGTTTGATTCATCGGTTGGTGAGCATCCGCACTTGGTGTGTTATGCCGTTAAAGCTAACTCAAACCTTGGCGTGTTGAATACTTTGGCTCGTTTGGGCTCTGGCTTCGATATCGTTTCTGGCGGTGAGCTAGAGCGTGTGGTTGCTGCCGGTGGCGATCCAGCAAAAGTTGTATTCTCTGGTGTCGGTAAAACAGCCGCTGAAATGAAGCGTGCGCTTGAGTTGAACATTAAGTGTTTCAACGTAGAGTCTGAACCAGAACTAGAGCGACTGAATAAAGTAGCTGGTGAGCTTGGTGTTAAAGCGCCGATTTCACTGCGTATCAACCCAGACGTTGATGCGAACACTCACCCTTATATCTCTACTGGTCTGCGTGATAACAAGTTTGGTATCGCTTTCGACCGTGCTCCTGCTGTCTATGAGTTTGCAAAAACACTCGATAACTTGTCTATCCATGGTATTGATTGCCACATTGGTTCTCAGTTAACGGATATCGAACCTTTCATCGATGCAACCGATCGCCTGCTTGCGCTGATCGACCAGCTACGTGCTAACGGTATCAACATCAAACACCTTGATGTCGGTGGTGGTTTGGGTGTGGTTTATCGTGATGAATTACCACCACAGCCTTCTGACTACGCGAAAGCCTTATTGGCTCGCCTAGACAATCATTCTGATCTAGAGCTGATTTTCGAGCCTGGAAGAGCGATTGCTGCTAACGCTGGTGTATTATTAACGAAAGTCGAGTTCCTCAAGCCAACAGAGCACAAGAACTTTGCCATCATCGATGCAGCAATGAACGACCTAATGCGCCCAGCACTTTATCAAGCTTGGCAGGATATTGTTCCTGTTAGCCCTCGTCAGGGTGAAGCTGTGACTTACGATTTGGTTGGCCCAATCTGTGAGACAGGCGATTTCCTAGGTAAAGATCGTGACCTTGTTCTTGAAGAAGGTGATCTGCTAGCAGTTCGTTCAGCGGGTGCTTATGGCTTCGCGATGTCATCTAACTACAACACTCGTTCGCGTGCGGCTGAAGTGATGGTGGATGGCGATAAAACTCACTTGGTTCGTCAGCGTGAAGAGCTTACGAGTCTGTGGGAACTTGAAAACATTCTTCCGGAGTAATTTTAAGCGTTATGCACTTCCACTTTTCTAAAATGCATGGTTTGGGCAATGATTTCATGGTCGTGGACTGCATTACTCAAAATATTTTCTTTTCTCCAGATTTGATCCGTCGTTTGGCGGATCGTCACACTGGTGTGGGCTTTGATCAGCTACTTGTGGTTGAGGCTCCCTATGATCCAGAAACTGATTTCCATTACCGCATATTCAATGCGGATGGCAGTGAAGTGGAGCAGTGTGGCAATGGTGCACGTTGTTTTGCACGATTCGTTCGCATGAAAGGCTTAACGAATAAGTACAGCATCAACGTGAGTACCAAGAAAGGTAAAATGGTTCTCAAGATTGAAGAGAATGACCTGATCACGGTGAACATGGGCATTCCTGAGTTCGAACCCGGCAAGATTCCATTCAAGGCCAAGCAGCCAGAGAAGACGTATATCCTAAGAACGGATGTACACACCTTATTCTGTGGTGCGGTAAGCATGGGTAACCCACATGTGGTTACCGTGGTTGATGACGTCGACACGGCTGATGTGGACACCTTAGGCCCACTACTTGAATCACATGAACGTTTCCCTGAGCGTGTTAATGCTGGCTTTATGCAGGTCGTTAACCGTGAAGAAGTTCGTCTACGTGTTTACGAACGCGGCGCGGGTGAAACTCAGGCATGTGGCAGCGGAGCGTGTGGCGCAGTTGCAGTGGGTATCACTCAAGGCTTACTGGCTGAGAATGTGAAGGTTCGTCTACCAGGCGGTGACTTACACATTAGCTGGCAAGGCCCGGGTAAACCTCTGTTTATGACCGGCCCTGCAACGCATGTGTTTGATGGTCAACTTTCTTGCTAATAACGACCCAAAACAAATATATTCATAAAAATAAAGGATAGGTTTTGTCTTACGTTGAAGCCGACGCACTCACCGCAGAAGTGGTCGCGGAATATTTACGTGATAACCCAGATTTTTTCCAAGACCGAAAAGATTTGGTTGATCGCCTTGCTATCAATAACGTTGAGCAGGGCGCTGTTTCTCTGGTTGAGGTTCAGCTTAAACGCCAACGTCATCGAATCGAAGAGCTTGAAGAAGAGATCACTGGCTTGATGTCGTTGGCAGCAAATAACGATAAAACCTTCTATGAGTTTATGGATCTGCAAGCGCAAGTGCTGAAATGCAGTGACTTCATGCAGGTGATAAAAGCCGTTGAACAAAAAGCGTTAGATCTTGGGCTTAAGGCTCATGTTCGTATTCTTTCGCAATCTGGCTTTTATCAGTTGAGTGCTGAGGGTTACTCTAAGTTTTCGCTTAACCATTTCAATGGCAAAGATGCTTATCTTGGACGCTTGAGAAAAGCCGACAGACACGATTTGTTTGGTGATTATCCAGTTCCAGAGCTAGGCTCTTATGTAGTACTACCGCTTGCTAAGCAGTCTCCATTGGGTTTGCTCGCCTTTTCTAGTGAAGATGGCGGACATTTCCAACCCCATATGGATACGCTCTTTTTACGCCATTTAGCACTTGTTGTCGCTCATTTGGCGGACACCTTACCTTGGCAGATAAATAATGAGCCTAGAGCCCAAAATACCTCTTCCTAACAGCCTTCAAAAGCCACTTTCTCGCTTCTATGAATATCTCCGAAGCGAGAAGGGACTCAGCCTACACACCCAACGTAATTACAAACAACAACTTGAAACCATGGCCGGTCATTTAGTCACTCTAGGGCTAAAGGATTGGGGGCAAGTCGATGCGGCGTGGGTCAGACAACTGGCCAGTAAAGGCATGCGTGAGGGAATGAAAGCGAGCAGCATTGCAACGCGCTTATCGTCACTGCGCAGCTTCTTTGATTTCCTTGTGTTGCGTGGCGAAATGACCGCCAATCCAGCCAAAGGTGTCTCTGCACCTCGCAAACAACGCCCTTTGCCTAAAAACCTCGATGTTGATGAAGTGGGTCAACTGCTTGATGTGAATGAGGACGATCCATTGTCGATTCGTGATCGAGCGATGATGGAGGTGATGTATGGTGCTGGATTACGACTGGCAGAACTGGTCGGCATCAATCTGAAAGATGTGTTGGGTCGACAAGGCGAAATCCGAGTGATTGGTAAAGGCGACAAAGAACGCAAAGCGCCTTTTTCTGGTTTAGCTAAAGAGTGGGTCGATAAATGGCTCAAAGTTCGTGGTGAATTGGCTTCACCGGGTGAAACCGCGCTGTTTGTCTCTAAGCTCGGGACTCGTATCTCTCACCGCAGCGTGCAAAAGCGCATGGAAGAGTGGGGCAAGAAGCAATCTGTCGCGAGCCACATCAGCCCGCATAAACTGCGTCACTCCTTTGCAACGCATGTGCTGGAATCGAGCCAAAATCTTCGTGCTGTGCAAGAGTTGCTTGGCCATGAAAACATCTCGACGACCCAAGTGTATACCCACTTAGATTTCCAACACTTAGCACAAGCTTATGATCAGGCTCACCCGAGAGCTCGTAAGAAGAATAAAGATTAGATTAAAGGGTTTACTATGCGAATTTATCGAGGGTTAAAGCCCATCAAAGCCATGACCTTTGACTTGGATGACACCCTGTATGACAACTGGCCTGTGATCATGAAGGTTGAGAAAGAGATGGCACAGTGGCTTTATCAAAAGCACCCAGTGTCGGCTTCTTTATCGCTTGAAGAGTGGCAGGGCATTAAGCAGCAAGTCGCATCTGAAAACCCAGCTTTGAAACATGATGTCACCGTGTGGCGTGAAACTCAGATTAAGAGTGGTTTGCTGCAATTGGGTTACTCTCTGCAGCAAGCAGAGCAAGCGGCTCGAGAGGGCATTGAGCATGCCTTGTGGTTGCGTAATCAAGTCGATGTCCCTCAAGAAACGCATCGAGTGATGACTGAACTTAGCCAACGTATTCCTCTGGTTGCGATTACCAATGGCAATGTCGATCCACACAAAATTGGCTTAGGGCTGTACTTTCAATTAATCCTTAAAGCCGGCCCTGATGGCAGAGCAAAACCCTATCCAGATATGTTTGAAAAAGCTCAGCAACACCTAGGTTGTGACGCTGAGAATATTCTTCATGTTGGCGATCACCTCAAAACGGATGTCTATGGAGCCAAGCAAAATGGCTTCCAAGCGTGCTGGTTTAATGACACTGGTTCCAATTTATACCGCTCCCCGAAGGCGAGTGTGCTCCCTGATGTTGAAATAGGCCAACTTAGCGATCTTATGCGACTAATTTAATGGCTCGGTAAGCTTATTGTGTCGCATTTATGCTATTGAATTGTTACATTGGTCGCCTATAAAAGCCTGATTAGGCTAGGATAATTGGCGACTACTTTTTATCGATTCATTTCAGTCATAGCAGTGGTTGCGGGTTGTTACTTCACTCGATTTTGAACAAGGGTTGGCATGCAAACATTTACATTTCTCGCAAATACTGAGGCGTTATTTAGAGCTCAATTTGATCAGCGAGAATGGTGTGACAGCAAACAGTACCTTATTCAAATTTTCTCAGCTCAATCTTCAGATCTAGCTCGTCAAATCGCGGGTGTTGCCCTCAATCGTTTAAATAATGCGACGCTAATTGGCCAGAGTGCTCGTCATGTTATCTGTGATAATTGCCTTGAAAGTGCATGCACCTTAGTCATCATCAGTGAGTTCAACGAAACCCATCTAACCTCTGCGGTCCAGCCTTTTTCCGGCAATCCAAATCAAGACAGCCAAGACTTAGCTTTTCAGCTGCGCCTTACAGAAGAAACCAAAACGGTCATCAGCTTGTGCGATCAGGTTGAAGGGCGTGATTATCCTATTTATAGCGCTTTTGAAAATTTGCCTTACGCCTTGCCGATAGCTGGTGGACTGTGCCATGAGAATGAATTTGGCCGTTGGGTTATGTATAACGAGCAAACCTACCAGCACGCCTGTGTTGCTGTGGCTCTGACTAACCCAAGATTGAAGGTTTGGTCGGACGCGTACTCTGAGTGGAACCCGATTGGGATGAAGTTACGAGTCACACACGCAATCGGAAATCGCTTATACGCATTGAACGACAAGCCGGCTATTGAAGTATTCAAACATTACCTTGCGGATGGCAAAGACCTTCCTTTTAGTCAACTGATGAGCTTTCCACTTTATCGAGAACTTGGCAGAAAGAAGGGTATCTCGACGCCGCTACGTATTAATGATGATGGCAGTATTGAGTTTGATAGCCCTTGGCATGTCGGTGAAGAGGCGCAGTTTTGTTATAACCACCCATCGCTCACTGCAGAAAAGGTGCACCACGGTGCCGAGATGCTAGCCATGCATCAGCCTGAATCGGTGATCATTTATAACTGCGTATCTCGACTTGAATTTATCGACAGTAAACTTGAGCTCAAGCCATTTGAAGGGATAGTGAATACATGTGGTGCCTACTGCATGGGGGAGCTATACCGTAATGAAGACCGCCAAGAGATACTGCACCACAGCTTGACTTATATCGCTATGCGCGAGTCTGACGAGATTAAAGAGTTTCATTGCGAAGACTTTCAGTGTGGCTCAACCGTGTCGCCATTGCTTAACCTAGTCAGAAATGCAGTCGCTGATCTCGACAGTATGAATACTCAGATGGAAAAGAAACTCCATCAACAAGCGCGTCGCTTAACCGAAAGCTATCGCATTGACTCGCGTACTGGTTTGCCGAACCGTATCGTACTGAAAGAGCGCCTCAATACGATTCTGTTCAGTGAACATCTGCTGACCTTAAAGCTAACCAACTTCCATCAGGTTAACGAGAAGTATGGTTATCAAGTGGGGGATCAGCTGCTACTCGATCTGTCTAATCACTTTATCGAGCGATTACAGCTTCGTGTGGTTAAAGAGCCTCGCGTGAAGGTAGAGCTATTCAGTATTGGTGTTGGAGAGTGGGCGATTATCTTCAATGCTAGTGTTGGTAGTACGAAAATAAAAGAAGGTTTCGTTGAGTTCGCCGATGACATCGAACACATAAATTTTGAGCCATATGGTTTGGCTGATATTGATTACCTGTCAGTTTCTCTGTGTGGCGGCTTTGCTAGTCGTTGTGACTTCTTAACCGACAGTGGTGACCAGATCTTATTGAAAGCGATCGAAGCTCGACGCTATGGAGTACGTAACAATACCCACATCACCAATGCTAAAGACATTCAGGTGAGTGAAGAAGATCGCAAAGAGCAACTAGGCTGGCTGAGCTGTGTAAGTCGTGCGATTTTAGATCAGAACATCATCACTTATTCCCAGCCAATTGTGGAGTCGGTTACGCACGAAATGATTGGCCAAGAGTGCTTGGTCAGAATCATGGAGTCAGACGGTACCATTGTGCCACCAGGTAAGTTCTTACCTATCATTGCCGACACGCACCTTTACACTCGCCTCAGCCGACACATGATTAAGAACACCATAGGTTATATGGCGGATAAGCAAAGCCCATTTTCTATCAACCTATCCCCGCAAGATTTGTTGAGCGACAAGACGCTTGAGGTGCTCGAGACCGCCATCAGTGCTATGAACGATCCCACTCGACTTGGCCTAGAGGTTCTCGAGTCTGAGCAGATTAAAGATTATGGTCGCATGATTGAGGTGTGTGATCACTTCCGTGCTCTCGGGGCGAGAATCATTGTTGATGACTTTGGCTCTGGTTACTCCAACATCGAGGAAATCATTAAGCTTGAGCCACAGATCATTAAGCTCGACGGTAGCTTGATTCGTAATATCGACAAAGATCAAAAACAAAGAAACATAGCCTCTCAGTTGATTCGTTTGTGCCAAGTGTTCAATGCCAAAACGGTCGCTGAATTTGTCCATAACCAACAGGTTTGTGAGATAGCAGAGCAAATGGGTGTCGATTATCTGCAGGGTTACTACTTCGGTGAGCCTAAGCGACTGTTTTAGCAGTTAAAGCTTCCCGCATTGTGTAACGACTGGCTATAAAAGTACTGCGCCGCCATTAATGACTGTTTTTTGGCGGAATGAATGATGTCTAACTAAGGTCACATTATTCATAACGCGATCGCAAGTATTCCGTGCAAGCCTTATCTATAATAAGCACAATAATAAATCATTAACGTAACGATTAATGTGAATATGCAGTCGACTTCTCTCCTGATACAAGACATTGAGCAAACCCAACGTGAATTGGAAAAGATAGATTTTCATCAACATGAAAGCCTACTGATTCAGGTGTTTTCGTCTTTCGAGAAAGGTTCTGTTTTGGCTGCCTGCCAAGTGATTCAATCGACTTTTCCCAATGCCAAATTGATTGGTTGCAGTGCTAACCACTACATTAGTCAAGGTGTCATCCTGCACCAAGGTCTTTATCTGATTGTTACCCGCTTTGACGCGACGTCTTACTCTTGTGGTGTTGTCGAATATAGCGAACAACCATTGCTCGATAGCCACGCTATGTGGCAACAGCTTGAGTGCAATGATAATACTCAAAGCATCATCTGTTTCGCAGACCGCTTGCAGATAAATAACCGAGATCTATTTTCAGCGTTTGAGCAGTCGATGTATTCATTACCGATCTGTGGCGGTGCATCGACCATCACAGATAATGGGCGATGGGTGATGTTAGACGGCATTTGCTATGAAAATGCCTATGTGATGTTGGCGCTGCACAGTGTTGAGCTCTCCATCGCTAAGGGTTACTACACTGAATGGAATCCGATTGGTCGAACTTTTCGAGTGACAGGTGCTCAAGAGAACCGGTTGTTGGAACTGGATGGGATGCCTGTTCGCGAACTCTACAATCGTTACCTCGCTGATGGCCTCGAAGTGCCTTTTGAGCAACTGCATAACTTTCCCTTGATGGTCGGTGACCCGAAAGAGCAAAACATTCACTTACCGCTCAAGGTAACGGAAAGTGGAGAGATAGAATTCAGCGGCCTGTTCCAAGTGGGCGATGAGGTCCGGTTTTGTTATGACCATCCATCACTGACCTTAGAGCAGATACGACTGGGCGTGCAGCAGATCGCCTCTCATAGGCCAGAACAGTTCTTCATTTATAACTGTACATCTCGTATCGACTTTATTGATGGCAACCAAGAGGTTGAGGTTTTCCAAAAATTGGCCGACAGCTATGGCGTTTACTGCATGGGAGAACTTTATCAAGAGAATGGCCAACAGCGAATCTTGCACCATAGCCTCACTTATCTTGCGCTTAGAGAAGGCGAGGGTAAGGCGGTATTGCCATTAGAGACGCAACCCGCGACCAACATATCCCCTCTGTTTTCATTGATCCGAAATGCACTGCTTGATGTCGATGACATGAACAACAGCATGGCGAGTAAGATTCAGCAGCAAGCCACTGCATTGACGGCAAGCTATCGAATTGATCACCGTACAGGTTTACCCAATCGAAGTGTGCTGCGTGAGAAACTGTCGAAGATGAGCAGTGATAGCCACTTACTAGCTTTGAAGGTCACGACCTTTGGTCAGATCAATGAGAAGTATGGTTATCGAGTAGGTGACAAGCTTCTGCATGATTTGAGTGAGTACTTTCAAAAGGCGCTGTGGCAGTTCTTTGATGAGGGCTGTCAGCTCTACAGCATCGGTATTGGTGAGTGGGCGGTGGTGTTTGATAGTTGGGCGAGCCAAGAACATATTCATCAGCGATTCTCGGAATTTGCCGATCAAACCGAGCATGTGAATTTTGAGCCTACCGGTTTACCCGATATTGATTACTTGTCGGTGTCTATCTGTGCGGGTATCGCCAGCCGTCGAGATTTCCCGACTACCTCTATTGATGACTTATTGTTGAAGGCGATTGATGCGAGGCGCAGCGCTGTCAGCCAGAACAAGCACCTAGTGAGCGCCAAGGCACTCATTCAATTGGAGAAGCATCGCCAAGAGCAACTTGGTTGGCTGTCGTGCGTGAGTCGCGCGGTGCTTAATCAGAATATTGTGGCGTGCTCTCAGCCCATAGTTTCAGCACACAGTCATCAGGTAGAGAGCTACGAGTGTTTGGTTCGAATTGAAGAGGACGGTCAGTTAATTGCACCGGGTAAGTTCTTGCCAATCATTGAAGGAACCCATCTCTATACACGCCTCAGTCGTCAGATGATAACGCGCACCTTCGATTTTATGAGTCAGCGAACCGATTCGTTCTCAATTAATTTAGCGCCACAAGATTTCAGCAATGAGAAAACCATTCTTCACCTTGAACAAGCGATCAAGAAAATCAGTCACCCACAGCGTATTGGCTTGGAGGTGTTAGAAACGGAACAAATTCAGGATTACGGTCGCTTGATTGAGGTGTGTAATCACTTCCGCGATCTTGGTGTGAATATTATTGTTGATGACTTTGGTTCGGGCTATTCGAACATTGATGAGATATTGAAGCTAGAACCACAGGTGATCAAGCTTGATGGCAGTTTGATTCGCAATATTGATAAAGATAAAAAGCAGCGCAAGATCGCTCAGCAGTTGGTGAGCTTATGCCAGATTCTGAATGCTAAGACGGTGGCGGAGTTCGTTCATAATGAGCAGGTGTGCCGTATTGCTGAAGACATGGGGGTCGATTACTTGCAAGGGTATTACTTTGGTCAACCTCAGCGTTTGTTTTGATGGAGCGAGCGTTTCACGTGAAACACTGGTTGGCTCAATAACGAAAATACGATGTAAAAAGGGTGAGCTTATGGCTCACCCTTTTTGTTTTTAGTGTCTGTCTCGTCCCGAAATGTGTTTTTACCTTCCCGCGCGCCTGCTTGGTCTATTTGAGGGCGTGGCCACACTTGTCGGCGTGGAACACTTTTAGATAATGCTGGTAGTAGTCATCAATGAGCTTGGCAGATTCACTTTCACCTAAAGATTTGAGTAACTCAATACCCACTTCACAAGTACACAAGTGGCCACTGTCTTGGTTGCGGCGCAAGGTGTATGAAGATTCGCTGGTAATATCGAGGTGAACTTGCGGAACGGCTTGTAACCACGAGCTCTTGTTAAGCATCTTCTTCGCTTCTTGCCATGTGCCATCCAAGATGATGAATAGCGGCTTACGACTCTGGGCTTGGGTCATTACAGCTTGCTGGCACTCGACACTTTGATCACTTGGGAATAAAAGAAACGGTTGTCGTGTTTCATCGTCAAGCAGTGCGATGAGCTCCGCTGGTGGTGTTTTCCTTTGCCATACAATGGACTGACACTGATCAAGGGATTGCTGAAGCAGCTTCCCTGTATTGGTATCGCGTGACAGTTCATTCTCATGAGTGAGCAGTACAAGATCGATTTGGTTTGCGACACTAGGTATCAGGTGACAAATACATTGGTGAGTGAAGCTACAACCATGGCAAGCTTGTTGGTTACTCATGTTTACAACTTAACTCCACTTTGTGCGGGTGAGATACCATCAGCAAACAAAACCACGTCGCTGATATCAGCATCATCTGCAACTGGAGCGACACTTGGGTTTAGCGGGTAGCTGACTCCAGAGTATGACAGTGTGTGTTTCGCCGGTGTTGCACCGCCGCCACTGACGTTGAAGATCAGATCCTGCCAGCCATGGTTTTGCGATTTACCTAAGCGTATGTCGCCCTTGACCAGTGTCACCCGGCTATTGAAGCGCCAGTTATCTTGATGGTTTTCGAAAATCAGCAGGGTACAGCCACCAGAGCCACACCAATCGAGTTGGGCGAACAGCTCTTCTTTACCGTCGCCGTTGAGGTCGTAGGTTAACCAGCGGTATTTAGTGTCGTCAGGTGAGCTGTTGTTGATCTTAAAGTATTCACGGATCGCTTGGTCGACTTTTGGATCAAGTTGATCACTGGAGTTCACCTGCTTTGCGGTTAGATCAACGTTAGTGGTGGTGTTTACTTGCGCTTGCGCACTCTTAGCTTCGAATAGCACCAGACCGCCATTGGCAATCGGATACACCACGTTACCCACTTTCTCTTTTTCAGCGATTAGCTTGCCATTATCGAGTGTGAAGATGCGCTCGGAGATCAAATACTGTTGCTGGTGGCGAGTCATAACCACTTGTACCTGATTTTGGTTCAGTTGCTGCCAGAAGCCTTGTTCAACAATAGAAGGGTCTCCATTGCTGTATGAGTAAGTTGTGATAGCACTGTGGTCATCGTTGAGTTCAAGGTTGATAGAGAACCCTGAATTTTGCGTTGAGCTAGCGAAGTAGAGTCCGCTCCAGTCCAGTGTTGGATCTTGGTTAGAGACCGTCGCACAACCATTATAGTCATTGTCATTGAGGTTAAGCTTGGCATGCCACCCATAGATAGAGTCGCTCATGCCGTCGCTGCAGCTCTCTTTCGTAAGGTTGAGTTTGCCTTGTGCTGCTTTACCTTCTAATTGGTAATCACGGCTGCTCGATGTGGTGCGGCTTGATTCAATATCGAGGGTCTGTGGCTGTTCGCCCATCTTAGTGTATTTCAGCTGGTCTTTATCGAAGGTTGCTGACCAGAAGGGTTCATTACCAAATACTCGTGTTGAACGTAGCGGTTGGTCGCAGCGATCTGGGTTCTCTGCGGTTAGGATGTTCACTTGGTCAACCACGAAACGCGCTGTGAAGTCTGCGTTATAACCCGTTTGGCTCGGCACGGTTAGGTGACCAATCAGCTCGCCATATAAGGCTTGGTAAGGTCTCGTTGAGAGCCCTTGTGCTTCTAACGCTAACTCTGGAGATAAGTCTAACCAGTATTGTTGTTGGCTACCGCAAGGAGTGAAGGTTCGGCTTTCATGGCCAACCACCACCTGACCACGCATGATGAAGGTTTGCGGTTGAATGCTCAGTGGCTCATCCAAGTTTGCTGGGGGCTGTTCAGGTTGTTGCGGCGTATCAGGTGCCGTAACACAGCCTTGTAGAGCGAACGCGACTAGCCATGTCACTGGGTTTTTCATTACCTTCATGTTATATCTTCCTCGGAGCAACCGTTAATTGGATTTATTATGGCATATTGGTTATTTAAAACAGAACCCGACACCTTCTCTATTCAGACTCTTAGAGTACAAAAAACCTCTTGTTGGGAGGGTGTACGCAACTATCAGGCTCGAAACATGATGCGTGATGACGTCAAGCTTGGCGATCTGGTGATGATATACCACTCATCATGTAAAAAAGTTGGCGTAGCGGGGATCGCTAAAGTAACCAGAGAAGCCTACCCAGACCACTTTCAGTTCGACCCTGAGAGTGATTACTACGATCCTAAGTCTTCACCCGATAACCCACGCTGGATCATGGTGGATGTCGAGTTTGTGCGAGTGACTGAGCGCTTGATTCCTTTGGTTACGCTTAAAGCCATGCCTGAACTCTCCGAAATGCCCTTGGTGAAACGCGGTAATCGCTTATCGATCATGCCGGTTACCGAACAAGAGTGGCAGGCAATCTTAAGCAAAGAAGTGTTAGGTTCTCGATAGCGTTAGAGAGAGCTTTTTACGTAAGGTTCAAAAAAGGCAGCCAGTTGGCTGCCTTTTTATTTATTCAGATCTGTTCAACGAGCGAGATTAGAGCAGATGCTTTTCTAGGTAGTGAGCAACGGCATCGTCTGCGTTACTGCCAATCACTTCATTGTCAGGTAGTGCTTTCATCACTTTCTCATGTGATGTACCCATGATTAGACCTTTACCCGCCATAGCCAGCATTTCAGCGTCGTTCATGCCATCACCAAAGGCAACACAGTTATCTAGAGTCAGGTTTAGTGATTTTGCAACAGCGTCTAGAGCGTGGCCTTTAGAGACTTCAGCTGCCATCACTTCCAGACACCAAGGTGTAGAGAAGGCGATGTTCAGTTTGTCGCCAAAAGCATCTCTTAGCTTTTGTTCAAACGTGACGAGATATTCGTGGTCTTGTTCTGGATGTGTGAAGAAGACTTTCGCGATGCCTTCGCTTGGTGCGTTTTCAGCTTCAAAGCGCTTGTAGCTAAAGCCAGACTCACTGTGGAATTTAGCCAACATTTCATCTTCACGGTCTAGTAACCAATCTTCATTCTGGTACATGTGAATAAAGAGGTTTGGATCTTGGCGCACAATATCAATAACTGGCTGAACGAGTTCCTGAGGTACGTTCTGGCTATACATCAGTTGATCGTTTTGGTCATGCACGCGTGCACCGTTTGAAGTGATCATGTACGCCGGAATACCTGCTATCTGACGAATACCCGCCACATCGACGTGGTGACGACCCGTAGCGAAGATGAAGGTATAACCTTGGTCGTGTAATTTCTTAAGCGTTAGCTTGGTAAAGTCGCTTAGCTGATGGTTGGGAGCCAAAAGCGTACCATCTAAATCAGAAGCAACAATTTTCACGGAATCTTTTAGTGCAGGAATACTCATTTAACCCTCATTGCAAAATGCTTAACCAATATTGACGCTAGCCAGCGCTAGAATCGTTTTAACTACAATATCTCTAGGTAGAAATTGTATGCCAAATTCATGCAAGAAAAGAGGGCAAAGCTCACTTACTTCTCTTCCTCTTTAGCGCTTATTTTCTTGGTAGGTTGCTTAGCCTATTAGCTCTAGGCGAAAAACTGATTGATCGCATCCAGTGTTTGATTGCGATATTCATCCTGCTCAAACAACACCTCATGCCTAGAACCCTCAATCAACTTAAACTGACAATCAGAGTTGGTTTTCTTCAGCTTAGAGATGAACTTTACTTGAGCACTGTTACTGACAATCTTTTCATCCCCAGCTTGAATCAATAGCAGAGGGATCTTGATTTGACGAGTTTGTTGAATTGCTTGCTTGGCGGCCATTAACCCTTGCCACACCCAACGCGTGCTTGGTCCACCCACTTGCAAAGATGGAGACTCGTCATATAAGCGACGGAACCACTGATAGCGAACCTTACTGTGGCTCAGTAAGTTGTTTTCAAAAGGCTTCGAATAATATGCTTGCTGGCCCGGCGCGTAAGTTGGCTTGGCATAAAAAGCGGTAAGCACTTGTCCAACGATCATCGCGATAGGTTTCAGGTACCACTCGGTATTGATACCAAACATCGGAGCGCACAGAGTTACCTTATCAAACGGGTGGTCTGGATGGGTTTGTAGGTAGCGAGTGGCTATGGTGCTGCCCATTGAGTGTGCGAGCAGGTAGCGATTGGAATACTTACTGAGATCAAAACTGGCAATGACGTCAGACATGTCAGATGCATAATCATCAAACTCATGAATGTGACCAATGTCAGAGTCTGTTACCATACGTTCAGACTGGCCTTGACCTTGGTGGTCAAATGAATAAACGTCATAGCCTTGTTGATAAAAATCATAAAAGATTTCTTGGTATTTTTGGCAGCATTCGATACGGCCATTTGAAATCACAATAGCTTTGCTGTGCTTTTCTGAGGTGAGGCTGCACCAGTACAGTTTCTTTTTACCAGACGATGTTAAAAACCCCTCTTTTCTTTGTTGCCAAAGAGCGTTGATCGGGTGTTTAATCGCATGATCGAACTGAGGTTCTTGAGTGTAAGGGAAGGTGGCTTCGCTGTGGTTTTCCATGGGAAATTACCTGAACTGATGCGTGTGAGAGCTTTATTACTACTAATGTTGTTAGATTAAAGAACTAGTAAGGAAATGCAAATGGATACTCATGTTTGGCTTGCTTATGTTGTCACAGCGATTTTGTTTAGCTTGGCTCCGGGCTCGGGTACCGTTAACTCAATCAGTAATGGGCTTAGCTATGGCACTAAAAAGTCACTCGCATCAATTGTTGGCTTACAGCTTGGTCTTGCGTTTCACATTATGCTGGTGGGCGCGGGTATCGGTGCACTCGTTGCTAAGTCTGCGTTGGCGTTCACCATCATTAAGTGGGTCGGCGTGGTGTACTTACTTTGGTTAGGTATTCAAAAGTGGCGTGATAGCTCGAGCCTAGTAGCATCTGAAGAAAGCTCTACTCTGTCGAGTGGCAAACTGCTGAGAAACGCTGTGCTTATCAACCTAACTAACCCGAAATCAATCGTGTTTTTGGTGGCTTTGTTTCCTCAGTTTATTGACCCTACACAACCTCAAGCACCTCAGTTATTAGTGCTAGGTGTGACGACAGTATTCATTGATAGCGTTGTTATGTTGGGTTACACCTCATTAGCGTCACAAATGGGACGTTTTATTCGCTCTGATCGCATAATGGGTAAGATAAATAAAATATTTGGTGGTATGTTCATGGGCTGCGGTGCTTTGCTAGCTGCCGCGAAAGCTTAGATTAAGCGACTGAGTTATAGTTAAACCAATCAGAGTTATCAAGAAATGACCGCTACATACGTTGCTCGACAACCTATCTTAAATCGCAAGAGGAATACACTCGGCTATGAGTTGTTATTTCGCGATGGAGAAAAGAATGCGTACCCAGCGCATATTGAGTCTAATCGAGCAACGTATCGTCTGATTGTTGAGAACTTCTTGTCTGTTGGTCTTAACCCTTCTATTCCATCTTCACGCTGCTTTATCAACTTCCCTTATCAAAGTTTGATTCGTCGACTGCCCTTAAGTTTGCCGAAAGATAAGGTGGTGGTAGAGATTCTGGAAACCTGTAAACCAACAGATGAATTGTTGGAAGCGGTTAAAGACCTTTACCAAGCGGGTTACATGATTGCCCTAGATGATTTTACTTCGACCCCAGAATGGGAACGTTTCCTTAAATACACGCATATCGTAAAGCTCGATATTATGCAGATGGGTTTGGATGAAGCGTGTGATTTGGTTAGGGCGCATCAAGGGAAAAAGTTTAGCTTTTTGGCGGAGCGCGTTGAGACCGAACAAGAATTCCAGCAAGCCAAAGAGGCTGGCTTTAAGTTTTTCCAAGGTTACTTTTTCAATAAACCGGAAATCATCAAGAGTAAATACATTAGCCCTGAGCAAGTGATTGCTATGGAGCTGTTTCAAGAAGTGTGTAAGCCCGATGTGGACTTTCAACGGGTGGAGAGCATTGTCGCGAAAGATGTGGCGCTCTCATATAAGCTGCTGCGTTTTGTGAATACTATGTCGCCGCGCCTTGAAGTTACCATCTCTTCTTTTCGTCAGGCTTTGGTATATCTAGGTCAAGAGAAACTGAAAATGTTTGTCTCGTTAGCCGTCGCCTCTTATGTGTCCGATAAAAAGCCTAAAGAGCTGTATGGATTGTCTCTACAGCGTGCTCAGTTTTGTCAGCGTATGTCTCGCTATCAGGCATTTGAAGGGTATAGAGAACAGGCCTTTATGATTGGCTTATTCTCCTTGTTGGATGCTCTGTTGGACTTGTCGTTAGATAACTTAGTCGAGCAGTTGCCGCTGTGTAAAAGTATCAAGGTTGCTCTATTACGTAGAGAAGGGCCATATGGTACCTTGCTCGCACTTGAAGAGAGCTTTGAGCATGCCGATTGGCAACAGATTGATGAGCACTGCGCCGATTTAGGATTAAGCGTGGATCAGGTTAAAACGGAGCTTACTGAAGCGCGCCGTTGGAGCCATACCGTGACCAACAAGCTCTGATATTTCTTCGTTAAACTTTTATGACAATTGAAACGCACGCCTTGACGTGCGTTTTTTTATATCTAAGATATGTGTATATCCATATATGAGTATGTTTTTATGCTTCCTCACCAATTTTTTAAATTACTGTCCGATGAAACGCGAGTGCGTTGCTTAATGTTGATAGTTCGCAATGAGTGCTTATCGGTTGGTGAGTTGACTCAGGCATTGCAAGAAAGTCAGCCAAAGGTTTCACGCCATCTTGCGCAGCTGCGTTCAAACGGTGTTTTGATTGATGTTCGCCAGGGGCAGTGGGTGTTTTACCGCCTGTCACAAGATTTACCAGGTTGGATGCTAAAGTTAATTGACGACCTTATTGCATCGAACTGTTTGAAAACTGAATACCAGCAAGATATTGAGCGCTTAGAGTCGATGAACTCACGCCCAGTATGTTGCGTTTAAATACATTAAAACTTAATGCCGAAATAGTTGTAGTTGCAGCTAGGCGACAAGTGAACTTATCCCTATGAGCATAGTGGCTCTATGTAATTAGGGCGGCCGGCGCTCCGGTAAGTGAACGTAGTCAACAACGCTGCGGCTTCAAATATGAAGGCAATTAACTGAGAGAACAGAAAATGACAGTCAAAGTAGGTATTAATGGTTTTGGTCGTATCGGCCGTCTAGCACTTCGCGCAGCATTCGATTGGGATGAGCTAGAATTTGTTCAAATTAACGATGTTGCTGGCGACACAACAACACTGGCCCACCTTCTAGAATTTGATTCAGTTCAAGGTCGCTTTCACCACGAAGTAACTGCAGAAGGCGATGAGATGATCATTAATGGCCAGCGCATCAAGACCACACAAGAGCGCGACATCGATGCGATCGACTGGTCTGGTTGTGATGTGGTTATCGAAGCGACAGGTGTTCACCGTAAGACCTCTTTCCTAAACAAATACCTAGAGCAGGGCGTGAAACGTGTTGTGGTATCGGCGCCAGTGAAAGAAGAAGGCATCGCAAACATCGTTGTTGGTGTGAATGACAATATCTTCGACCCTGCGGTACACAAAATCGTAACGGCAGCGTCTTGTACAACGAACTGTATCGCGCCAGTGGTTAAGGTGATCAACGAGAAGCTTGGTATCGAGAACGCAGCCTTCACCACTATTCACGATTTAACTAACACGCAAACTATTCTTGATGCGCCGCACAAAGACTTACGCCGCGCACGTGCATGTGGCATGAGTCTTATCCCAACAACGACGGGCAGCGCCAAAGCGATTGTTGAGATCTTCCCTGAGCTAGAAAACCGCATCAACGGCCACGCAGTTCGTGTACCGCTAGCGAACGCTTCTCTGACAGACATCATCTTCGAAGTGAAGCAAGACACCACGGCAGAAGAAGTTAACGCGATGCTGAAAGAAGCGTCTCAGAATGAACTAAAAGGTATTCTTGGCTTTGAAGAGCGTCCACTGGTTTCTATCGATTACAAAGGCGACCAACGCTCAACAATCGTGGATGCACTATCAACGATGTTGGTCGGTAAGCGCATGGTTAAGATCTACGCTTGGTACGACAATGAGATGGGTTACGCAACACGTACCGCTGAGCTTGTTCGTACCGTTGGCCTTGCTTAATAAGAATCTGGAGAAGATATAATGATACATCCAACATGGCAACTAGACCTAGAGCAAGGTGCGCTAGTGCTTACTCCGTGCCCAGGCACAAAAGAAGCAACGCTTGATGCATCACTGGCTCAGCTAAAAGAGCAAGGCGTTGAAGCTATCGTGACAGCACTTGATGACCATGAGCTTGCAAGCAAAGACGTGGCGGCACTTGGTGAAAAAACACGTGCGTTAGGTATGCAATGGTTCCAGATCGAAATTGAAGACGACTGTGCACCGGGTGCTGGTTTTGCTGCGAAGTGGCAAGCAGCTAGCCCTGAGCTACATAACATCGTCGATAACGGCGGCAAGGTTGCAATGCATTGTATGGGCGGCTCTGGTCGCACTGGTTTGTTCGCAGCTCACCTACTGTTAGAAAAAGGCTGGGATTTGAGCAAGGTAGTTCAAGAGGTGCAGGCACTGCGTCCAGGTGCCTTCACTAAACCTATCCAGGTTGAATACATTAATGGCGTAGCGAATAGCTAATAGTCATCAGTGTTAGACAGGGAGCTTTTGGTATCTGGAGTGTTGAACTTATCATGATCCAAAAGCTCTTTTTGTTTAGATTGCAGAGATAGCGTTATGTTTTCAAATCTAAGTAAGAGCGTTCGCCAATACATGTTGGTGACTTTTAACTACTGGAACTTCACCATTACTGATGGTGCACTTCGCATGTTGGTGGTTCTGTATTTTTACGACCTTGGCTACAGTTCGTTAGAAATCGCCTCACTGTTCCTTTTCTATGAATTCTTTGGTGTGGTGACTAACCTAATCGGTGGCTGGTTAGGGGCGCGTCTTGGCCTCAATAAGACCATGAACATTGGGTTAGGCATGCAAGTCGTCGCCTTGGGTATGCTCGCGGTGCCAACGGCAATGCTGACCATTCCTTGGGTCATGGCGGCGCAAGCCTTGTCTGGTATCGCTAAAGACCTCAATAAGATGAGTGCCAAGAGCTCAATTAAGACTCTGGTTCCTGATGAACAACAAGGCGCGCTTTATAAGTGGATTGCGATTCTGACCGGATCTAAGAATGCGCTTAAAGGGGCAGGCTTCTTTATTGGTGGTTTACTACTTTCAACGATTGGCTTCCAATACGCTGTGCTTGCGATGGCAGCCGTGTTGGCATTGGTCTTCGTTGGCAGTGTGTTGAGCTTAGAAGCGGACATGGGTAAAGCGAAAACTAAACCTAAGTTTAAACAGATCTTCTCTAAGTCTGAATCCATCAACATCCTATCCGCAGCACGTATGTTCCTGTTTGGCGCTCGTGATGTGTGGTTTGTGATTGCTTTGCCGATTTACCTAGGCAGCGTGTTTGGGTGGGATCACTCATGGGTGGGTGGCTTTTTAGCGGCTTGGACCATCGCATACGGCTTTGTGCAGGGCATTGCACCCAAGATTACTGGTAAAGCACAAGGCAAGGTGCCTGATGGACATGCAGCGCTATTATGGGCGGGGGCGTTGGCTATCGTGACTGCAGGTATTGCCTATGCGGTGCAAATTGGCTGGCAACCCGAGTTCGTTATTATCGGTGGCTTGATGGTGTTTGGTGCCATCTTTGCGGTGAATTCATCGCTGCACTCATACCTTATTGTGAGTTATGCGAAAGGTGATGGCGTTTCTCTTGATGTCGGTTTCTACTACATGGCAAACGCGATGGGCCGTTTGATTGGCACGATATTGTCGGGCTTGGTATTCCAAATGGCCGGTTTGTCTGCGTGTCTGTGGGTTTCCTTCGCATTCTTGGCGATAACGACGGTGATCTCTCTGCGTTTACCGAAAGTGCCGCAAATTTCAGCGGCATAAGCTTCAGCCACATGAGCCTCATTTGTGAGAGCTCAAGTCGCAGAAGCTAGAGTCGTATGAGCTAAATTCGCGATAAGTATCTCCTTTAACACTAAGCTGACTTGGTATTTATTCCGGTCAGCTTTTTTATTGCTATAGTAGAATGATTGAATATTAATCAGGCATTTACATGAAGCAGCGAATTCTCTTTTTTGATTTAGCACGATGTGTCGCGGCCGTAGCGGTTATCGCGATTCATGTTTTGGCGCCTTATCGCAATGAGTTGGGCACTATTCCTTTCGGTGAATGGCTTACTGCCATTACGGTAAACGGTTTCAGCCGCTGGGCAGTACCTGTGTTCATTTTGATTACTGGCGCACTGATGCTCAGTGATCAGCGCCCGTTTGACGCCAAATACTACCTCAAGCGTCGTTTGGGCAAGGTACTGATACCTTTCATTGTCTGGTCGCTTTTCTATACCTATCTGTCGGGCTGGTCAGCAATGGGCTTTGATGCCGACGTCAGTTGGGACGTGTTGCTTAATAGCTACCATCATTACACCTATTACCACCTTGGTTTCTTCTATTACTTCATCCCACTCTATTTTGTGATTCCGTTCTTGCAGATCATGGTTAGAAAGTACGGTGATAGATCGGTCTATGCCTTTACGGCGGTATGGTTGTTCACAACATTGCTGTTCTTACTGAAAATCGATGGCCCTTGGAGTCACGAATTGTGGTTGTACACCGGTTACTTACCATTGGGTTACTTGCTGTATAAGATTGTGCCACTTAACAAGATGACCGTTGGCGTGAGTGTGTTACTGGGTGGGCTAGCGTTACTAACCACGGTTTACATGGTGGTTGATGCAAGCTTGGTAGCAGAAGAGTACACGGTAGGGCGCTGGCTATCTTACAAAACGTTGAATACCGTATTAGCCGCGAGCATGGTGTTCATGGTATGCCGTTACTATGGTGAAGGCCTGTCTGAGAAGAGTAACCAAGTGGTTGGCTTTATCAGTAAGCACAGCTTAGGTATTTACCTGCTGCACCCGATTTTCTTGTGGCCGATGAAAGAGTTTGGTTGGTACCAAGGACATCCGGCATGGGTTATTCCATTATGGATTGTGATCAGCGGAGCTGGCGCATTATGGATGAGCTGGTTGGTGTCTAAGTCAGAGAAAACGCGTTGGTTATTGCCTTAGCGGTGATTGCTAAGGCTTTCTGATGGATTACTTAGGGGAGACAGTTGAAGCGGCTGACGTTTAGCGCTTCAACGCAAAGTGTAAGAACTTATCGCCTTGGTAGGTTAAGGTTCCTTTGTCGCCAGGGTTAAGGGCGTGGAAGTAGTGGATGCCGACTTGGAATTCTCGCTTCGGACCAACCACACCACGTTGAACGTAAATCCAGTACTCTTGATCTTCTTGGCCCGGTTCTGCGTCAGGAAGGTCGATCGATTGTTTGTCTAACACCGTGACATTCACTTTCTTCTCTGGCGCATTTTCACCTTGCGAGTGTTTTCGATAGAAACCAATAAATACCCAAGCCGCTAGAGCAGCGAGAGCAAAGATGGCAAAAAAGAGTGAATTAGGCATATAACCTCCATGTAGTCGTGATGGTTATTCTAGTCTTTCAGGCAATAGGGATATGTGTTTAAAGCCGTTATTCGTGAACTGTTGTAAGCCAAGCTGATTATTTTTCGGCAGACATCACATTTAATGGTCGGTTTGGGATAAAGCATTGTTATTTATTGTCTCTTTCTCTCGTAAATAACAGTGATTTTGTATAAGAATAGGGAAATGCTCGACTAGAATTATAGTGTGGAGTGGGAGGGCCAAGATGACCGATATTGAAAAAGTGGTGACAAGAACTCGCAATATAGAGAAATTATTGAGGCTTCAATATCATGCCGAAGGCGAAGGATTGCATGAGCTTGTAACAAGCTGTGAAGAAAGGCTACCGCACGATATGGTGAGCAAGCTGCGTTATATCGCAACGTGTCGTAACAAGGTAGTCAATGAACATGAGGCTAAGTTGGAAGACCAACATAAGTTCATCATGATGTGTAACGACTGTGAGAAGGAGCTGACTCCACGTAGTGGTCGTTTTATCTGGCGAGTTGCGATCTTACTGATGATGGCAATGACTTTAGCTGCCGCAGGTTTCTATTATGCGAACTGGGATGTGCTAACACTGCATCTGTTTTCGAAGTGAAAAAATTGAACAAAAAAAGGGACGCTCATGGCGTCCCTTTTTTTATCTGTAACTTGCTTAGTACATCATCGGTAGTGTCATTAGACCTACAACTACCGCGATCATTACAAGTCCTTGTCTTTGCGAAGATGAAATCATAACACTACTCCTAAATTTGGTTGTCTCTCGCTATGTTTTAAAGAATAGCACTACTTATGGCTTTAGATCAAGAATTACTTTCGAAAGCTTTAAAAGTAGTAGAAAACTATGAGTTTTTGGCTTGTTTGGCAGTGTTTAACTGTGTTTTATGGTGTGTTCTTATTTTGTTCGTTGTGATTTATGTTTGTTCTAATTTGATTTAACTTGTTGTTTTGTAATGGTTGTTTTGTGTAATTTATATTGTTAAAGGTTGTTAAACTGTATTAATAGGGGCTGGTGGTGGCTAGGTTTGTTTTGGTTGGTTTTTTAAGTTTTCGACTTGGTTTTTGTGGCGGTTTTTACCGGGGGCTTGAAATAACCTGACAAAACTGGGATTTAAAAAAAGAAAACTGGCTACTTTACAAGTCTAGGCTTGGTTGGCGTTTTTATTTCCTTATTAATCTTGAGTTTCTTTGTTTAAGTTATTGTTATTGTTTGATTTAAAGGTGGTTATTTTAATTTTTCAAGTGTGGTATTTGACGGAATTAAGCCGATTTTGGTGAAGTCGATAGGTTAGAATTGGCCAAAACTCAAGTATGGCGACTCTAATGCCAGTTTGAATGGGTTTTATGATGATTCGTTCTAGTTTTAAACGAATGGCCATTGTCATGGTGGTAATTGTTACGACTTCAATCTAAAGAGACTCTTTTTAGTGGAAGCGTAATCAAGATCCAATTTTGAGGCGCTGAGGCTTTACATCAACACTCGTGTGCCTAGACTGGCGACGATTTAAAGCAATAGGGCAAATGGTATGTGGAGTTGGTTGGCGGTTTCCTTGTCTGGTATCGGAGCAATAGCAGGAACGAAACATGGACATATCGGTCAGGCCTTATCGTATAAGGTTTTTACCTATGTATTATTAGCGACCATTGCTTTAACTCAATCTGTCGTTGCTGATTTTACCTATTGGGTCGTTGCTGGGTTGGCGATCTCTGCAATCGCAGATGTCCTTCATACGGTGACTCAAAAGCGTCCTTTGCATTTTGTGTGCTTCTTATTGGCTCAGCTCTGTTACAGCAAAGCATTTTGGTTACAGCTATCAGGAGAAATGGTCTGGTGGTTGTTCGCGCTCCTATTAGCGGCTTGTGTCGTTGCTTTCTTCTTACTTCTGCCTCGCTTAGACAAACTCGTCTTTCCTGTGGTCATCATGGGTATCGTGCTTATTCAGCTTGCATGGGCTTCTGGTGAGCTCTGGTTGCTTGATCCTCAATTGTCACATGCGGTTGGTTTTGCTGGCTGTAGCGTGTTACTACTTTCGGCACTGGCGTATGCGCTAAATTTCTATCGTAGCCCAATCAAAGGTGCCTATTTTTGGGTGACGGGCAGTTACTTTCTCGCACACGCTCTCATTGTTGCTTCCCTTACCATTTAGGGTAGAGCTAGCTTAATTCTGAGCTACATCAAGGCAGCTCAGATGAAAGTAGGTACTCTACGTCTACTTCATTAAACATGAGATAGAGTTATGACTACCGAAATTCATGCACACAATGTTTTAAACCTACTGAGTGAAAAGCCCCTGACCCGTGAAGAGTTGACGCAAGAGCTCGCTCAAACTTACGGCGCAGAAGCTCGCTTCCATACGTGTAAGCTAAATGGTCTGGATTTGGAAGGCCTGCTGAAATTTTTCCTCAAGATGGAAAAGGTCGTAGTTGTTGATGACAAACTTTGCACCAATCGCGAACGCGTGTGTAACCACTAATCTCGAGTAACAACTGGTTCTTTGAGCCCTTTGATTTTTATATAAGAAGAGTGGATGCGATGTTTCGGCTCCACTCTTTAAATTATATCTTCTAGCTTTCTATCTGCTCTCGCAAAATTCCCTTCTAATTACGTAAATTAATCCTTTTATTACTGCGTTCGAAAATCAATGTTGAGGCTGCTATACTCCGCGCACTTACGCTTTTCGAGACAAACTTATGGAAATTTTATCTGCAGCAACCATGCTGTTTCTTATTATGGACCCGCTTGGCAATCTACCAATCGTGCTCTCTATCCTTAAGCATATTGATCCGAAGCGTCGCCGTATTGTTCTTGTTCGTGAACTGATGTTTGCGCTGGTTATCCTGCTGTTGTTCTTGTTTGCTGGTCAAAGCATCATGAACTTCCTGCACGTGCAGCCTGAAACCTTGAGTATCTCTGGCGGTATTATTCTATTCATCATCGCGATTAAGATGATTTTCCCAAGTGCGGGTAGTATTACTGGCCTCGCGGCGGGTGAAGAACCGTTTATTGTGCCAATGGCGATCCCAATGATTGCTGGCCCTTCAGTGATTGCGGCATTGATTCTGTTGTCGACACAGCACCCTGACAATATGTTAGAGCTTTCAGGCGCAGTGATGCTGGCTTGGGGTGCTACCTTCTTTATTCTGATGTTTAATGGCTTCTTCCTGCGAGTGCTGGGAGAGAGAGGTCTTAAAGCCATCGAACGCTTGATGGGCTTGTTGTTGGTTATGCTGTCGACGCAAATGTTCCTCGATGGTGTGAAAGGCTACATGGGCTAACATCAATATCATTGCTGAATAAAAAAACGCCGCTTAAATGAGCGGCGTTTTTGTCTCTACTGTTTCTGTCATGATGTTTTCTGTAGCTAAGCGTTTTATATCTGGGCTTAAGCTCGATTACATCATGTGTTTGCGTCGGATATCGAGTAAGGCGAAGACACCGAAAATCAATATTGACCACTTCTCCCAACGTGACATCTCGATCTTATCGCCGAATGCACCGATGAAAATCAGCATCTGCAGGCCGTGCATGAAGAACAAGAATGCGGTCATGATATAAAGCGCAATCGCAGCATTACCCGGAAACGGGTAGAAAATATTTACGATTAAGATAAACCAAACAAAGGCGATGGCTGCTTTTGCTAGTGGAAGCAAGAACTTCATTCAATAACTCCTATTCTTCAGTGATTCGATTGAACAGTCGGTAGCTTGACTGTCCGGTGGTCTTGTCGCGATGCAATTCCCAGTTCTCTGGCATAGCTTCGAGTTTCAGTTCTTTCTCTGTCTCGACGTAAATGATGGCATTGTCTGCAAGCCAACCGTTACTCTCAAGCAGTTGTACTGTTTCTGCCAGTAAGCCTTTGCGAAATGGTGGATCAAGGAAAACCATATCGTAAGGAGTGCCTGGTTTCTTAAGGAAAGAGATAGCATCAGTATTCACGACATTAATGTTGTCTGCCTTGAGCTCTTTCGCGTTATCAGAAAGCTGTTTAGCCGCCTTTTGATTCATTTCGAGCAGTGTCACCATTTTGGCTTGGCGAGAAGCTGCTTCAAAACCTAGACCGCCAGAACCGGCAAATACATCCAAGCAAGTTGAATGTGGGATATCTTGAGCCACCCAGTTAAAGAGTGTTTCTTTTACTCGGTCAATGGTTGGGCGTAATCCTTCTAAATCATGAACAGGCAGCTTTCTACCTCTCCATGAGCCACTAATAATTCGAACAAAGCCTCCGGATGGCTTTTTTTGTGATGTGTTTTGCTGGCGACGTCTTACCATAGATTTTTTGACCGCTAATAAAGTGATACTATACCGAGCCCAATTTAAGTGGGTTCGTGTATTAAATAAATTTGCAATGACAAAGTGTATCAAGCTAAAAGCAAACTTATCACTGCTTTGTCATTTTTCTTTACTATTCGTTTGTACAAGCTTGTATTGTATAACAATAGCAAAGAGTCGACGTGTATTAAGTCAATACAGCTAATTAGTAGATCTAGGAAACTCCTCTGATGACGGAAAAAAAGAAGCGCGGATTATTATCGTGGCTTGGTTTTGGTGAAGAAGAACAAAGCCCAAAAACTCAGAATGAAGCGAACGTAGAAAGCGTTGAAGATCAAACTGAAGTTGAATCACAAGTTGAGGCTGAACAGGTCGCGCCTGAAGCTGAACAAGTTAAGCCAACTGAATCTGAGCAAGCGCTTGAAGAAGCTCAACAAGAGCAGCAACCTGTCGCAGCAGAAGCAGAAGCAGAAGCAGAAGCAGAAGCAGAACAGGAAGAAGTGGCAGTTCCTCAAGCTAAGGTTGAAGAAGTACAAGAGAAGCCGACAGAAAGCTTCTTTGCTCGTCTTAAGCGCAGCCTAAGCCGCACTAAAGCAAACATCGGTGCTGGTTTCTTTGGTCTGTTCAAAGGCAAGCAAATCGATGAAGACCTGTTTGAAGAGCTAGAAGAGCAACTTCTGATTGCTGACGTGGGTATGAATACCACGGTTAAGATCATTGAAAACCTGACAGAAAAAGCATCTCGCAATGACCTAAAAGACGGTGAAGCGCTTTATGGTCTGCTCAAAGAAGAGATGGCAGACATCTTAAGCCAAGTGGAACAGCCACTGGTTGTTGATACCACTAAAACACCTTACGTTATCTTAATGGTGGGTGTGAACGGTGTAGGTAAGACAACTACGATCGGTAAGCTGGCGAAACAATTCCAAAATGAAGGCAAGAAAGTGATGCTAGCAGCGGGTGATACCTTCCGTGCTGCAGCCGTTGAACAGCTTCAGGTTTGGGGTCAGCGTAACGATGTGCCAGTTATCGCTCAACACACTGGTGCGGACAGTGCGTCTGTTATCTACGATGCGATTGAAGCAGCGAAGGCTCGTGGTGTTGATGTTGTGATTGCTGATACAGCCGGTCGTTTGCAGAACAAGAGCAACCTGATGGAAGAGCTACGCAAGATCGTTCGTGTAATGAAGAAGATTGATGACTCTGCGCCACACGAAATCATGCTAACGCTCGATGCAGGTACAGGTCAGAACGCTATCAGCCAAGCGAAGTTGTTCAGTGAAGTGGCTCCAGTTACGGGTATTACACTGACTAAGCTAGATGGTACGGCGAAAGGTGGTGTAATTTTCTCAATTGCTGACCAGTTCCAGATTCCAATCCGCTACATTGGTGTGGGTGAAGGTATTGATGACCTGCGTCCATTTGAATCTAAAGACTTCATTGAAGCACTATTTAGCCGCGAAGAGTAACGCGAGTAGCAAAGTGGTTTATCCTTAATCTGCTACCGTTTTTAAATTTGATATTAGTGATCGTAAGAGGAATTTTCGGTGATCAAATTTCAGCAAGTGAGTAAAGCCTACCGAGGTGGAAGACAAGCGCTCCAAAAAGTGGACTTTCACCTGAAACGTGGAGAGATGGCTTTTTTGGGTGGGCACTCTGGGGCTGGTAAAAGTACCTTGCTGAAGTTGATCTGCGCGATAGAGCGTCCAACTGATGGACGTGTCTGGTTCAACGATCACGATATCACTCGTATCCCAGCCAAAGACATTCCTTTCTTACGCCGTAATATTGGGATTGTTTTTCAAGACCATCGCCTGCTGATGGACCGTTCGATTTTCGATAACGTCGCTCTGCCTATGCGTATTGAATCTATTTCTGAAAACGAAATAAAACGCCGAGTCAGTGCTGCGTTGGATAAAACCGGTTTATTAGATAAAGCCCGTTGTTTGCCAAGCCAACTTTCTGGTGGTGAACAACAACGCGTGGGTATTGCTCGCGCCGTGGTTAACCGTCCAACTCTGCTTTTAGCCGATGAGCCTACCGGTAATCTAGACCCTGAATTATCTAACCGTGTGTTGCGATTATTTGAAGAATTCAACCGCGCAGGTGTGACGATCATCCTAGCGACGCACGATATCGGGTTAGTGAACACTCGCCCTCAGTACCGCCATCTTGAATTAAACCAAGGATTTTTGAGTGAGGTTGAAGACTATGGCCGCGAATAAGCGCATCAAAAAACCTCAATCTAATCGAGCAGCAAACCGCGCTTCAAGCGACGGCTTCTTTGTTGTTCACTGGAAACAAGCCAAGTCATCGTTCTCGCAAATGTGGCAGCGCCCGTTAGGCAACTTACTGACCCTTGCGGTGATCTCTATGGCGTTGGCGATGCCAGCTTGTTTGTACCTATTAGGTAAAAATGTAGGGGAAGTGGCGCAAGATGTCACTAGCCCGTCACAAATAAGTGCTTATGTAGAGGATGGTATTCCTGAGCCACGAGTAATGGTGCTTAAGGATGAAATCGAAAGTTGGGATCAAGTTGAGCTCGTGGAGTACATTTCTCCGCAGCAAGGGCTTGCAGACCTCAGCCAGTATTCTGGTTTTGAAGACGCCCTAACCATTCTCGACGATTATTCACTGCCAGGTGTGCTGGTGATTACGCCAAGCGTGCACAGCGATACCTTAATTAAAGAGCTGGCAGGCACAGTTAAACAACAAGAATTAGTGACCGATGTTCGCCTAGACGAAGATTGGTTAGCGCGATTAGATGCGATCAAAGCATTAGCGGCTGTCATCGTGATTACCTTAACGGTATTGATGCTGGGCGCGGTATTTCTGATTATCGGCAATACACTACGATTTAATGTGTTGGCGCATAAAGAAGAGATTCAAACCATGAAGCTGATTGGTGCGACCGACAGCTACATTCTTCGACCATACCTTTATGCTGGGATGTGGTTTGGCGTTTTAGGTTCGATTAGCGCTTGGGTAATGACGGCATTGATTACCGTATTGCTGAACAGCGCGGTGGATGATTTGGCTCAGCTATACGACAGCCACTTCCGTTTAATTGGCCTGAGTTGGGATGAATCTTTACTGCTTTTGATCGTCGGAACTCTGCTTGGTAGTGTGGCTGCAAAGCTTTCTGCACAGCGTCACCTAAAAGAAATTGAACCAGTTTAGGTGAATAGAGTCATATTTAGACGAAAAATAGGCACTTCTTAACCAGTTTTTGCCTTGTATAGACGAATTGATTATGCATAATTACTTCCCCCTCCTTGAAACCTGTTCATTTTAGGTTCAAGATTGTAGGGTTTTAATAGATGTATTACTCCAGATCAGAGATTGATGAGGAACCGAATGGCAAACCAAGCGTATCAAATGGCTTTAGTCACACAAGATAGTTTAGATAGCTATATCCGCTCAGCGAACAGCTACCCTATGCTGACTCCTGAAGAGGAACGTGGACTTGCAGAGCGATTACATTACAAAGGTGAGATCGACGCTGCGAAAGGCTTGATCCTTTCCCACCTAAGATTCGTGGTGCACGTTGCAAGAGGCTACTCTGGCTACGGGCTACCAATGGCTGATCTCGTCCAAGAAGGTAACATCGGCTTGATGAAGGCTGTTAAGCGCTTCAATCCAGAAGTTGGTGTTCGTCTCGTCTCGTTTGCTGTTCACTGGATCAAAGCTGAAATCCATGAATACGTTCTACGTAACTGGCGTATCGTTAAAATTGCGACCACTAAGGCACAGCGTAAACTGTTCTTTAACCTTCGTAAGTCTAAAAAGCGTTTGGGTTGGTTCAATAACGGTGAAGTTGAGACGGTTGCTCGTGAACTGGGTGTTGAGCCTTCAGAAGTTCGTGAGATGGAATCTCGCTTAGCAGCACAAGATGCGACGTTTGAAGCGCCTATGGACGATGACGATGGCGGTTCTGCTTACACTGCTCCAGTTTACTACCTAGAAGACAAGGCGTCAGACGTTGCTGAGACGGTTGAAGCGGCTAACTGGGAGTCACACACCAATAATCGCCTAGGGCTAGCACTAGCAAGCTTAGACGAGCGTAGCCAACACATTGTTCGCTCACGTTGGTTAGACGACAACAAGGCAACCCTGCAAGACTTAGCGGATACCTACAGTATATCAGCTGAGCGTGTTCGCCAGTTAGAAAAGAATGCGATGAAGAAATTGAAACAAGCCGTTGGTGATTTCTAATAGCATCTAGTTTCTATTAGCTTCTACTTTCTAGTAGAGCTAACAAATAGCTGAATTTTGAAAAGGCCGAGATCGAGAGATCTCGGCCTTTTTGTTTTGGATCGATTTCTCAACTTTTGCGATCGAAATTTGCAAAATGATTTTGTGGATAACTCTGTGAGAAGTTTATTCGTCAGCTATCTAAAAGCAGTGTGTAGTAAGGCTTTGACGGGGTTTTTCGAGTGGGGATATGTTTCAGTTAACCCACAGTTAGATCAGGATCATTACTACATGTTGTGGATCTATTTTTGAAAAGACACTTTATTCACGCAATTCACAGATTTATCCACAAATGGTGTAAAAGTGATCGCTGGTGGATAACCTTATTAAGTGGATGTGAATGTTAGCCTTGGGATAGGTTACAATGGCAGCAAAGTAAATCAGTATAAAAAGAGAAAGTCATGGACCAGTTTAAACATATCGATGTTAAAGGCGCTCAAGCCCTCATCGAACAAGGCGAAGCTCGACTTGTCGATATACGTGACCCGCAGTCTTTTGCGGTTGCCCACCCAAAAACAGCCTACCACCTGACTAACGATACGATGGTGTCATTCATGGATGAGGTTGAGTTCGAACAACCTATCTTAGTGATGTGCTACCACGGCATCAGTAGCCAAGGTGCGGCACAATATTTAGTGAACCAAGGCTTTGAAGAGGTATATAGTGTTGATGGTGGTTTCGAAGCTTGGCATCGTGCTGAACTTCCAGTGATCGCAGGTTAATGACTTTCATCACCTGAACCGCCTCAAGCATCCCTCATAGAATGAATAGGAAGTAACAATGATTAGATTGATGGTGTTAGACAATCCACGTCTTGCTCAAGCATTTATTGATTATATGGCCTCTCGTCAGATCCCTATTCAGATGTCTCCAGAGGGAGAAGGGCGTTTTGCTCTTTGGCTTCTTGATGGCCAATTTCAGGTTGAAACCGAAGCTGAGCTGAATCGTTTTCTGGCTGAGCCCAATCATAAGCGCTATCAAGCTGCATCTTGGGACATGGCAGAGACCAGAAAGAGCAACTTCCATTACCACACGCCAAGCTTCATGGGCATGATCAAAGCCAAAGCAGGCCCAGTGACACTAAGCCTGATGTTGGTGTGTGTGGTGATTTTTGCGCTGCAACAGATCGGTTTTGGCCAAGCTATTTTCAATGCCCTACATTTCCCAGCGGTGGATGGACAGCAATGGCAGCTGTGGCGTTGGTTGAGTCATGCCGTTCTACATTTCTCTGTTATGCACATCGCATTTAATATTTTGTGGTGGTGGCAGCTAGGTGGAGACATTGAGAAGAAACTTGGCAGCCTCAAGCTACTTCAGATCTTTGCTGTCTCTTCTGCGCTTTCAGGTGCTGGGCAGTATTGGGTTGAAGGGGCGAACTTCGGTGGTTTGTCTGGTGTTGTGTATGCCTTGGTTGGTTACTTATGGGTGGTTGGTGCGAAGGCGCCACAACTTGGTTTAGGTATCCCAAGACAGATTGTCGGCTTTATGTTGGTGTGGTTGGTGCTTGGGTACATGCAGCCATTTATGGCTATCGCCAATACGGCGCATTTAGCTGGTCTAGCCGCTGGTGTGATTATTGGCTTTATCGATGCGATGAAAGCACCAAGCTCGGCAAGAAGCTAATTCATATCTTCTAATGAGTAGCCAAACGATAGAGACAAAAAAAGCGGCCAGATGAGCCGCTTTTTTATTGGGATTCGTTTTACATCATTACTGATAAAGGTATTTGGTAAACAGTAAGTCAGCAATCAGGGTTTTACCTGTCTCTGGAAGCAAAATCTTGTTGAGGTGTTCAACTAAGGATTTTCTTAAGTCTTCACGGCCAGATAGAGATTTAATGGTTTCTTCGTTTTGTTTGCCAAGCAATTCAATCACCGCATCGCGAATCAGTGGTTGGTGATGCTCAATAGCGGCCAAGTCGCTACTATTTGCCACCATGATGTCGAGGCGAACCTGAATGTAGCCCAGTTTTTTACCTTTAGTGTAAAAATTGGTGGTCAGGTCTGGCTCTAGCGTGAAGTAGGCGAGTTTAGCTGCCGACTCCTCTTCCGCGAAACTTGATGCTGAAAAGAGTAGGGTAATCGCAAGAAATATTTGGGCTACATAACGTTTGTGCATATTTGTGACTTTTCTTTAGTTTATTCGCGATATTCGAAACGCATTAGTCTTGTTACAATGAGCGGTCTAAATCTAAATACGTTTACAATTCGAAGAACGCTTTAATTTTGTTCGAAAGTTGAAGCTTTATTGTACGTGTAAAGTCACCTATTGAATACTAGTATGAATCAGCCAATATCGCTGTATCTTAATTCGTTAATGAATGTAGATTGGCAAAGTACAGAAACATTTGATTTTCCTAATGAAACCACCAAAGAGTGGCTGATGGAGCAAGGTTCTCTTTCCCGCAAGTTGGGGAAGTGCTGTCAGCACCTGTCTGTTGAGTTGCTTCATAATCAAGTTGTAGAACGCTCAATGCTGCAACAAGACGAGGAACATCTTTTATCATCGTTTGATTGCTTACTGCGTAAAGTGATTTTAAAGGGTGATGACGAACCGTGGGTGTTAGGTCGAACCTTGATTCCCCGAGTCACATTAGAAGATCATCAGCACTCAGACCTTTCTCAACAAGGTAATGTTCCGCTTGGATTGACCGTTTTTAGTGCTGAGAACGTGGAGCGAGATGCGCTGCAAGTTGGTTGGGTTATCGCAGGCGATGAGCGATTACTCGCGCGTCGTTCTCGATTATGGATGAACCATAAACCGATGCTTGTGGCAGAACTGTTTTTACCAACATCACCCATTTACTCTAAGGAGAGTGTGTAAATGCTTGCCACCAAAGCGAAGGCGTATTGGCAATTAACGCGAATGAATCGCCCGATTGGTACCCTATTACTCCTTTGGCCGACCTTGTGGTCACTGATTATCGCCGCACAAGGTATGCCTGATTTTGATGTCTTGGTTGTTTTTGTACTCGGCGTGGTGTTGATGCGTTCAGCTGGCTGTGTGATCAATGACTTTGCGGACCGTAAAGTAGATGGTCATGTTAAACGTACCAAGCAGCGTCCACTGCCGTCTGGTTTGGTTTCCAGTAAGGAAGCGATTCTGCTCTTTTTAGTGCTAGCCGTAGTTTCATTCTTGCTGGTACTCACCATGAATCCACTGACCATTAAACTCTCATTTATTGGTGTGGGTCTGGCGTTCATTTACCCTTTCATGAAGCGTTTTACGCATCTTCCACAGTTGTTTCTTGGCTTAGCGTTTAGTTGGGCGATACCAATGGCTTGGGCTGCACAAACCAATGAACTACCAAGTATTGTTTGGTTTATCTTCGTTATTAATGCTTTGTGGACGGTTGCTTACGACACGCAATATGCGATGGTAGACCGAGATGATGACCTGAAGATTGGTATTAAATCGACGGCTATTTTATTTGGTCGCTTCGATAAGCTTATCGTCGGCTCTTTGCAACTTGTTACTCTAGCGATGCTGATTGTGTTAGGTATGCACTACCAATTGGGTGATACTTTCTATTGGGCATTGTTAGCCGCAGGCAGCTTGTTTGTGTACCAACAACATTTGATGCGGCATCGTGACCGAGACTTATGTTTTCAAGCTTTTCTAAATAACAACTATGTTGGTATGGCCGTAACGGTCGGTTTGTTCGTTACCTTCTGGTAAGCATCAGTTTTTATCAAACGAATATTCAAGAAAAAGGCACCCAGTGGGTGCCTTTTTTGATCGCGTTGAATCTGCTATCAGAGCCCTGCTATATACAGGAATTACTCGACTTGGTGAATACTCTCTTGAATAGTCAGACGGACTTCTGGGTAAAGCATCGAGTAAAGAAGCTTAGCGAATTGCTGAGTCTTCTCTAAATCGCAGTTGCCGTCGTTATCTAGGTACTGTTGCTGCTTCAACGTTGCGAACATAGAAGCAAACACACCTTTATCGAAGAATTCGGGAGCATTGATACCATGCAATCGACCAAGTCGCTGTGCGATGTCTTGGCTTTTCTGCTCAAGGTCAGATTTGTCCAGTTCCGGATTCTCTGCCAGCAAGTTTAGAGCAATAGAGTAGCGCTGTAGCGTTTCTGAAATCGTACGGCCTAACAGCATAAGAGCTTGGCTGTTCGATTGGTTGATCGTCACTTCATTGTCAGACACAACAATCATGCCCTGGCTAACAAGTTCATCAATGATGTTTGATACTACGCCTTCAAGCTGTGATTCGTCGTAGCTTAAGAACAGCTCTTTCTTTAAGAACGGATAAATTGCTGCAACATTCTTTTGAATCGCTTCAATCGATAAACCGCGCTGACGAATGGTCATCTGGGCAATTAAAGATGGCAGAGCGAACAAGTGAATGATGTTGTTTCGGTAGTAGGTCATCAGAATTGACTGGTGACGGTCTAGCGAAATAATGTCGCCCATTGAGTCTGATTCAATTAGGAACTTGTTCAGCGATTCAGCGTGTTTTACCAGATCTTCAGCACTGTCTTTTGGTACCGTAAATGTATCAGAGTAAGGTACGTTCTTAAGCAGAGACAGGTAACAGTTGATCTGAGAAACCAAAGAATCACGAGACAATGCACGCTGTCTTGAAGCCAGTAACGCCGTTGCACAAAGTGTTAGTGCGTTGGTCGCTGCCGCATCGTTAATGTGTGTCATCATTTTGGTTGCCAGGTCATTGACCACTGGATTCATCCATTGTGGCTTGCTGGTTCCCATTGGATCGATATCTTTAGTCCACTCTGGAGCGTGCTCGTTCAGATATTGGTTAAGCTGAATCGGCTCACCAAAGTTCACGTAGCCTTTACCAAAATTGCGCAGTTTACGGAGCGTACGAATCACTAGGCTCGCATTTTCTTTTTCTTTGCGCTTACCACGAAGTTCTTTTGCGTAGGTCGCCACTTCCATTACGTGCTCATAGCCGATGTACACAGGTACTAACGTCACTGGACGGTTCATGCCGCGCAGCATAGCCTGAATAGTCATCGCCAACATGCCGGTTTTAGCTTGTAGCAGGCGACCTGTACGAGAGCGACCACCTTCACTGAAATACTCGACCGAGTAACCTTTGGCGAACAATTCCGCCAGATATTCACGGAAAATAGTCGAGTACAGCTTGTTGCCTTTGAAGCTACGACGAATAAAGAACGCACCACCATGACGGAAAATAGGACCGGCAGGGAAGAAGTTCAGATTGATACCCGCAGCGATATGCGGCGGCACCATGCCTTCATGATAAAGCACATAAGAAAGCAGTAAGTAGTCCATGTGGCTACGGTGACAAGGCACGTAAACAATCTCGTGACCATCTTGAGCCAACTTACGAACCGTTGAAGCGTTGCTGATATGCAGGCCTTGGTACAACTTATTCCACAGCCAACCAAGAATCTTCTCACCACGCTTGATCAGCGAGTAAGAGAAGTTCGCAGCAATCTCGTCCATAATGTCTTGAGCTTCTTTGCTCGCTTTCTCGATCGAGATGTTCTTTGCTTGTGCTTCGTCTTCAATCGCTTTTTTGATCGCTTCTGATTTTAACAGGCGATCAAACAGAGCTTGGCGGCTTGGCAGGTTAGGGCCTGATGCTGCAAGCTTTTGGCGAGAGAAGTGAATACGTGCCACGCGCGCCAGTTTGTGCGCGATGGTGCTGTCGGTGCCGTGTGAGTTGGCCATGTAACGCAGAGAAACCACAGGACTAAATCGAACCAAGCAGTCACGACCGGCTAGCAATACCGCTTTTGATTTCTCTAAGCCGTTCATTGCCTGTAGGTAAGGCTTCTGGTTATTCTCTTTACCAGGTTTGCGCCCCCACAAAACGGTAGCAGGGATAACTTGAACATCGAGTTCAGAGTCGTCGGCGTGCAGTGAAAGCAATTCAGAGAACACTTCAATTGAAGAGCTTGGTACATAATCATCGTCTTGCAGCAGAGTTTTGCGAGAAGAGATGAAAACGTAGCGTTGCAGTGATTTGCCGTTGATTTCAAGCTTGCTCAACGGATCAGGTAGGCCTAATTCAAGTGCATGTTTTTGCAATGTAAGAATGTCGACACTTGAGCGAAACGGTAAGGCGTATACAATCGGTTTGCTCAAATCAATGTTCAAATCCTCAACAGGGTTTGAAGGAATTGATGTGCCCTTTACCAATACGGATAAAGGTAGCTTCATTAATGAACGTGAAAAAGATTGTCCAGAAGACATATAGGTTCACTGCCTCAATAGTTATTTCAATGTGCTGAAGCGTATCTCTATTTCTCTGATAAAAAGGATAAATCCTATGAGTGAAATAGGGATAAGCCTAGGCGTAAATTTAATCGATGTAAGAATACCAGAAACTGGTCTAACCTTTTAATGGAAATAGTCATATTGCCGTTAAGTTTGTGGAAAATCATTCATCGACTGATTGAGTATAGGGTTAAAAATGACCAAAAAATCAAACACCGGATTCAAACGCATCATCAAAGCAGCAGGCTTTTCATGGCAAGGCATTACGAGTTCGTTTAAAAATGAGGCTGCATTTCGACAGGAAGTGTTCATGGCGGTCGTGCTTATTCCGTTGGCATTTTACCTAGATGTAAGCCAAGTTGAACGAATCTTAATGATCTCATCGGTGGTATTGGTGATGGTTGTCGAGCTAATCAATACCGCGATTGAAGCGGTTGTCGACCGAATCGGCAGTGAACATCATGAGCTTTCTGGGATGGCTAAAGATGTCGGTTCGGCAGCAGTTTTCATCTGTTTGGCACTCGCAGGTTATGTGTGGCTAGAGATCCTGTTTTTGTAATTTGCTAAAAATGAACTAAAAACAACCAATTGCTTTGCTTTTGTTCAGTTACTGGATATACTCACAGTCAACTGTATAAAAAGACAGGTGAATCATGAAGCCGTTAACGCCCCGCCAGCAACAAGTCTTTGACCTTATCAAAGGTAAGATCGAAGATTCCGGTATGCCACCGACACGTGCAGAAATCGCGCGTGAACTAGGCTTCCGTTCTGCTAATGCTGCAGAAGAACATTTGAAAGCTCTTGCTCGTAAAGAAGCGATTGAGATTATCCCGGGTGCGTCTCGCGGTATTCGTATTTTGCTTGAAGATGCAGCAAACGAAGAGCAAGGTTTACCATTAATCGGTCAGGTTGCCGCTGGTGAGCCTATCTTGGCTCAAGAGCATGTAGAAATGCATTACCAAGTTGATCCAGGCATGTTTAAACCACAAGCTGACTTCTTACTTCGTGTAAATGGCGAAAGTATGAAAGACATCGGTATTATGGATGGTGATTTATTAGCTGTTCATAAAACACAAGATGTACGCGATGGTCAGGTTGTAGTGGCTCGTGTCGATGATGATGTAACGGTAAAACGCCTAGAACGTAAAGGTTCAACGGTTCTGTTACATGCTGAAAATGAAGAGTTTTCTCCAATCCATGTCGATCTAGAATCTCAACACTTGTCTATTGAAGGGCTTGCGGTTGGTATTATTCGCAACACCGACTGGATGTAGTCAGTACAAACAGCTTATTGATATTTATTCTCAATAACTTGTCATTGTAATTGATATTCATTATCATCTTCTTTGTCGAGATACAAGGAAGATGATGATGCCAAACCCAACCAAACCTCAAATGAAGCCGCTTACTCGTAAGCCGCGCTCCTCTGTTCAAAAGGCTTCTTCTGAACAAGGGTCTGCACATCAAGAATTCCAAGTTCCGACGAACCTCGTTCAGCATCTTTGGTTTCGTAGCCGTGAAAGCCTAGCCGATGATGGTCTCGTTTATGACCCCATCGCAGCTCAAGCCTGCAAGCGTTGCCAGCTCGCACCTGAATGTCTTACTGGCGAGCTAGACCAACAACAACTTCTCTACGCAACACTGACTCAACTTTGTGACTCTCAAGTTCAGCAATTTCTATCTCACAACCCAGATGCTTGGATCATCAATGTTGGAGCAGGGCTCGATACCCGCTTCTACCGTTTAGATAATGGACGCTGCCATTGGGTTGAGCTGGATGTCACGGAAAACCTTGTGTGGCGCCAACGTCTGTTCCACAAAAATGAACGCTATCGTTTGGAGTGTGGTTCTGTCGATGACCTGACTTGGTTGGATGAACTCAATATTCCAGAACAAGCCTCGGTGATGGTGGTGTGTGAACATGCTCTGCTGGATTGCAATGAACAGCAAACCGCGCACTTTATTCAATCGCTGAGCCGTTACTTTACTCATGCGCATGCGTGTTTAGTCTTAGCTGGAGATAAAAGCTCAAGTACGTTGGGGCAAAAACTTGGTTCAGGAAAGTATGCGCATGGCCTATCTTCTCCAATAGACAGTGTTCTCAATTGGTTGCCATGGGCACAATGGGTAAAAGCGTTTTCTCCACTAGACCAAAAATGCAACCGTTGGAAATTGTGGCAGCGACTTCTTTGTAAGATCTCTCAGGTCAAAAAGCGTTTAACGCCGCAGTTAGTGCTCGTTAAGTGGTAATCCTAGGTGTTTTGTATTTCGAGTAACTGAGTACATAGCCGGTATAAGTAAAATTCCACAACATAGTGAAAGCCCACCCACTAGGTTAAACTATCGCCTCTAATCTAAGAGGTGATCGTGAAGTTATTTAATCCCCAAACTATTTTTCAAACGCTATCCAATCAGGCGATGCATAAAAAAGTGCTGTTGCTCGCGATCCCGATGGTTCTCTCTAATATTACTGTTCCACTGTTGGGCTTAGTCGATGCGGCGGTTATCGGTCACCTAGAGCACTCTTGGTATTTAGGTGGTGTGGCGCTGGGCGGCACAATGATCAGCGTGACCTTTTGGTTGCTTGGTTTCCTGCGTATGTCGACAACAGGGCTAGCTGCACAATCTTATGGTGCGAATGATGGCAAGCAACTAGGCTTAGTTTTTGTGCAAGGCGTGACCATGGCCTTAGGGTTTGCTGGTGTCTTTTTACTTTTACACAGTTTAGTCGCCGATTTAGTTTTCTCATTGAGTAGCGCCAGTGATCAAGTTAAGCACTATGGTCAGCAATATTTCTCAATCCGCGCTTGGAGTGCACCTGCCGCGCTGACTAACTTTGTGATTCTAGGTTGGCTGCTCGGGACTCAAAACGCCAAAGCGCCAATGTGGATGGTGATCATCACCAATATCACCAATATCGTTTTGGATATCGTTTTTGTTATCGGCTTAGGGTGGCAAGTGGAAGGTGCTGCATTGGCATCTGTAATGGCTGATTATGCCGGTCTAACATTTGGCCTAATTTGTGTTTACCGAATCTGGGCGAAGAAGCAGTTACCATCGCCATGGGATCTGCTTAAGAAAACCAGCCAAGGTTTGAGTCGTTTCGTGAAATTGAATCGCGATATCTTTCTTCGTTCATTATGCCTACAAGCGACTTTCACTTTCATGACCTTCCAAGGTGCAAGCTTTGGCGATGATGTTGTTGCGGCCAATGCCGTGTTGATGAGTTTCTTGATGATCATCTCTTATGGGATGGATGGCTTTGCCTACGCAATGGAAGCGATGGTCGGTAAGGCGATAGGCGCGAAAGACAAAGATGAGCTGAACCAGTCATTGATTGGAACTTTCTTCTGGAGCTTCAATATTTGTTTGGTACTGACCATAGTGTTCGCACTCGTTGGCTCGAGCTTAATCAATATGATCACCACAATCCCAGACGTGAAGAGTCAAGCCGAGGTGTATTTACCGTGGTTAGTCGCAATGCCATTGGTGTCTATGTGGTGCTTCTTGTTGGATGGTATTTTTGTTGGAGCAACCAAGGGCAAGGATATGCGCAATAGTATGTTTGTTGCGACCTGCAGTTTCTTCGCGATTTTCTATTTAGCATCAGGTTTAGAGAACCATGCACTGTGGCTAGCGATGCTGAGCTTTATGGCAATGCGCGGAATTGGTCTTGGTGTGTTGTTTGTTTCTCAGTGGAAGAAAGGGGAGTTTCTCGCTTAGCTCGAGGGCTCTGTTTGTGGAGAGTAAATGAGGCTGTACAGGTAAAGGGGTATTTAGAACATCATGATCTAATTACTATCAATACCTTAACATTCAATATCTTAAATAAAAACAGCAAGCGCATGGCTTGCTGTTTTATGCATTTGGCCTATGGGTGGTCAAATACTCCTATTGGTTCTATATCTAGAATAAACGGTTAAGCCCGTTGAGTGCTGCAACACGATAAGCTTCCGCCATCGTTGGATAGTTAAAGGTCGTATTCACAAAGTACTCGATGGTATTTGCTTCACCTTTCTGCTCCATGATCGCTTGTCCGATATGGATGATTTCAGCGGCACGCTCACCAAACACGTGGATACCTAAAATCTCTTTGGTTTCGCGATGGAACAGGATCTTCAAGCTACCAATATCTTTACCCGCAATTTGAGCACGAGCTAGGTGTTTGAAAGAAGAACGTCCTACTTCATACGGTACTTTAGCTGCGGTAAGTTCTTGCTCGGTTTTACCAACAGAGCTGATCTCCGGAATGGTGTAGATGCCGGTTGGAATGTCTTCGATAAGGTGGCGTTCAGCTTCACCCTTCACAATTGCCTGAGCCACAAATCGACCTTGGTCATAAGCCGCGCTTGCTAGGCTAGGGTAGCCAATCACATCACCGACAGCGTAAACATGGTCAACATTGGTTTGGTAATTGGTATTTACTGAGACTTGCCCACGCGAGTCCGCTTCTAAGCCAACAGCACCAAGGTTCAGTTTATCGGTATTACCCGTTCGGCCATTGGCATACAGTAGGCAATCAGCGCGCATCTTTTTACCTGACTCTAGGTGAATGATCACGCCATCATCAGTGCCTTCAATTTTCTCAAAGGTTTCATCGTTGCGAATCACGACACCGCTGTTCCAGAAGTGATAAGAAAGTGCATCTGAGGTTTCATTGTCTAGGAATGACAACAGACGGTCACGAGTATTGATAAGATCGGTTTTTACACCCAAACCGCGGAAAATCGACGCGTATTCACAACCAATAACGCCAGCACCATAGATGATGATGTGTTGCGGGTCGTGTTTAAGAGAAAGAATCGAGTCACTGTCGTAGATACGTTCATGCAGGAAGTCGACGTTATCTGGTTGGTAAGGGCGAGAGCCTGTCGCGATAACAAATTTGTCTGCACTGTAATGTTCTTCAGTGCCATCGCTTTGCATTACCGAGACAGTGTTGGTATCGATAAAACGTGCAGTACCAAAGACCAACGTGCACTGGTTGCGGTCGTAGAAGCCTTGGCGTAATCGAGTCTGCTTGTCGATAACCGATTTGGCATGCCCCAAAATGTTAGAAAACGTTGAGTGTATGCTTTTGTTGTTCTGACAAAACAGCGGATTACTGTTGAATTCGATAATACGACTTACGGCATGACGCAGTGCCTTTGAAGGAATGGTTCCCCAGTGAGTACAACCACCACCAACGCTGCTCTCTTTCTCAATGATTGCAACGTTCAACCCGGCTTTGGTTAATCCCATCGCTGCCCCTTCTCCTCCGGGGCCACTACCAATTACGATTACATCAAAGTGGTTGGAGTGCGGCATAGATATCTTCCTTGTTATATTTGAGTAACATTGCTTTAGCGAGATTTTAACTGATTCTGTTCTTGGGTACATGAAAAGGGCATCAGAGAGTCGGTGGGATCACGCAGTGTTATCGAAAAAATAATATTTGGTATGTCGTATGTCTCCAAATGACAGTGTGGATATTGAAATTTTTTCTTCGAACGTATTTACTTCGGTACGTGAACAAAGAGGTATGTTTAGTGTCTTATATAACCAGAGTGCCTTATATAAATAAGTGATTCGCGTTATATTGAATAGAGTATTAGACATGCCTGTTTAGGCTGTAAAAGAAGAAATTGATAAAGTATGAAACCAATGGGCATTCGCGCACAGCAAAAAGAAAAAACTCGTCGCAGCTTAATCGATGCAGCATTTAGCCAACTCAGCGCCGATCGTAGTTTTTCCAATCTAAGCTTGAGAGAAGTCGCTCGTGAGGCTGGAATAGCACCGACTTCCTTTTATCGTCACTTCAAAGACATGGATGAGCTTGGCTTAACCATGGTTGATGAAGGTGGCTTACTGCTGCGCCAGTTAATGCGTCAAGCTAGGCAACGCATAGTAAAAGAAGGCAGTGTGATTCGTACATCGGTTGAAACCTTTATGGAATTCATTGAAAGCAGCCCTAACGTATTCAGACTGTTATTGCGAGAGCGCTCAGGAACTTCATTTGAGTTTCGTGCAGCGGTAGCTCGTGAGATACAGCACTTCTCTGCTGAGTTAACCGAATATTTGATAACGACTGGCATGACAAGGGACGAAGCTTTCACTCAAGCGGAAGCCTCGGTTATCTTAGTCTTCAACTCAGGGGCAGAAGCATTAGATTTAGATCGACGTCAGCGAGATGAATTGGCTGAACGCTTGATCATGCAATTGCGAATGATGGCCAAAGGAGCTTTTTGGTATCGTAAAGAACGTGAACGTAACCGATTAAAAGGCGGGATTGAATAATGTCGAATGAAAATAATACTGTAAACCGTGGTTCTGAAAGAAAAACACTCGTACTTGCTGTTGTAGCCGGTGTGTGTGGTGATGCATTGTTATCTTGGGTAACAATGAGCGAAGTGGGCTTCTCTATTTTCCCGCTTATCGCTTTAGTTTTGGCTGTACAAGCGCTTTACCAAGAGTACCTAACTAACCCAGTATCTGAAGATATCCCACTGGTAGGTTTAGCTTGTTTCTTCGTGGGTGCATTTGGCCACTCGGCTTTTGTGAAGGCACAACACCCTGATGCTGGCTCAAACTTCTTTGCGATTATTGTCGCGATGTTGCTTCTTGCATGGGTAGGTAAGAAACTCGGCTTTATCGGCAAAACTGCTTAAGCTGATTTAGAAATTAAAAAAACGAGCCAATGGGCTCGTTTTTTTGTATCTGCTGTTTGGCTTAGACCTGAAAGCGATACTTACGCTTTACGCTCTAGGAATACGCCAGCTTCCATGTGGTGCGTGTAAGGGAACTGGTCAAACAGAGCAAAACGAGTGATGTCGTGCGTTTCGCTTAGGATGTCTAGGTTCTCTTTCAATGTTTCAGGGTTACAAGAGATGTACATGATACGCTCGTAGCCTTGAACCATCTTACAAGTATCAACATCCATACCTGAACGCGGTGGATCAACAAAGATAGTGTTGCAGTTGTAGCTCTTAAGATCGATGTTCGCTTGCTGTAGACGACGGAACTCACGCTTGCCTTCCATTGCTACAGTAAAATCTTCTGCAGACATACGGATGATCTGAACATTTTCAATGTTGTTCGCAGCGATGTTGTATTGCGCAGATTCTACTGACGGTTTCGCCAGTTCAGTTGCCAGTACACGCTCGAAGTTTTGTGCTAGCGCTAATGAGAAGTTACCGTTACCACAGTAAAGCTCAAGTAAGTCGCCTTTGCTGTCTTGAGTACAATCGACAGCCCATTCCAACATTTTCTCTGCCACTTTGCCGTTGGGTTGAGTAAAGCTGTTCTCTACTTGTTGGTAGATGTAGCTATCACCATTCACATCTAGCTTTTCAATTACGTAGTCGCGGTCCAGTACGATTTTCATCTTACGCGCACGGCCAATCAGGTTTAGGTTAAAACCTTCATCGTTTAATTGCTGCTTAAGTGCTTTAGCATCTTGAATCCACTGTTCACCTAATTGACGGTGGTAAAGCAATGACACCAAAATTTCGCCGCTTAACGTAGAAAGGAAGTCTACTTGGAATAGCTTGTGGCGCAGAGAGTGGTTGTCCTTCATTGCATCTGTTAATAGAGGCATTAGGTCATTGATAAGACGGCTAGCTGCAGGGAACTGGTCTACGCGGTATTTTTCTTTAGTCTCTTGATTGAACATGACGTAATACATATCGTCACCTTCATGCCACACGCGGAACTCAGCACGCATGCGGTAGTGTTGTTCTGGAGATTCATACACTTCCAGTTCAGGCACATCATATTCTGAGAACATTTCTGTAAGACGCTCTGTCTTTTCTGCCAGTTGTTCTTGGTAGCGTTGCGGGTTTACATCTAAATTCGCCATGGTTATGCCTTTTGCTGTCGTGCTTTTAAATCAAGAGCGCAGATTTTATTCAATCACAGGCGCTTGTCCAGTGTTGAGCGCCATTCAATGTAAATCGACCATGAAAACTATAGCTTATAACTATCTTAGACTAGACAAATGATTCAGAGGTCAATACTATCTTCGGCAAGCTGGTGCCATTTAGATGTATAGATGGCTGAAGAGGGAATCTGGTGTGAATCCAGAACTGACGCGCAGCGGTAAAAGAGAACAAGTATTCACAAGACACTGCAAATAGCTTTTTGTGGGAAGTCGAATATAAGGTAACCAAAAGGTTGTGCTCTTGAGTCCGAATACCTGCCAGTAGCTAAACCATAAGATGTGGTTTGGTAGGAATTTACGCGATTTAGGATAACAACATGAACAAATCCCTTTTAGCGATAGCTGTAGCATCGCTGCTTTCACCTATCTCCAATTTACACGCCCAAGAAGCCTCTGCCGACGAAACCATGGTGGTTACGGCTAACCGTTTTGAGCAAAGCACGGAAAGTGTTGTCGCTCAAGTTGAAGTAGTAACACGCCAAGATATCGATCGAATTCAAGCTAAGTCTCTAACAGATGTGTTTAGACGATTGACGGGTATTCAGGTTTCACAAAATGGAGGCCGAGGACAGCAAGCTTCGATCTTTGTTCGTGGTGCTAATTCTGATCAAGTGCTTGTTCTCATTGATGGTATTCGTTTTGCGCGAGCTGCAAAGGGTGGTGTCGATTTTAGCCAGTTACCAATTACATTCGTTGACCGAGTGGAATACGTTCGAGGAGCTCGTGCCGCTATGTATGGCTCAGAAGCTATCGGCGGTGTTATCAACATTATTACTGTTGCAAACTCTGACAATGAAAAAACGGCAGTTAGTGCAGGTTTAGGAAGCTTAGATTACCAAGAGCTGAGCTTTGTTAGTGGTACTAAGGTCGGTGAAAATGGTCACTTGAACGTATCTGTTGGTTACGATTCCGATGAGGGATACAACGTTCATCCATTACCAGGTGTTAATGATGGTGATCGCCATGGTTTTGAATCACGCAATGCTCTAATTGGTTATGTTCATAATTTTGATCAGCAATGGAGTGGCTTCGCGAATTTCCGTATGTTTGAAACCATTTCTCAGTACGATGGTTCATTTGGTACAGACCATTCTTACAAAGAAGCTGAAGTTCAAAATTCGACCTTTGCTACTGGTGTTAAATATAGTGGCAGTGAACTTAAGTCTGATTTCTTAGTTAACTATCAGAATCAAGATAACTGGAACTACGAACAGTCTTTAGGCAAGAACTCAGCGTCAGCAACATCTGATGAGCTTGAACAGCTAAATGTTCAATGGGTGAATTCATACAAACTAACGTCGTCACTGACTCTTAGTGGTGGTGTAGATTGGCGTGATGAGGCTTATATTGTTAAGCCTTCGAATACTGAATACGACAGAACGAATGTTGCGTACTTCGCTGCATTAAACGCAGATGCGGATAAAGCGTTCGGAGAACTGAGTCTTCGTGTTGATGACAATGAGCAGTTTGGTACAGAAACTACTTACAACACAGGGTTAGGTTATCGTTATGCTGAGTGGCTTGTTGTAAAAGCAGCTTATGGCACATCCTTCAAAGCACCTAACTTGTATCAACTATATAGCTACTACGGTAATGCACAGTTAGAAGCTGAAAAGGCAGATTCATTTGAACTGACTTTTGGTGGCTTAATCAAGGATGTTGATTGGTCGATTACTGGCTATGATACGAACGTCGAAGACTTAATAGATTATAACTACGCGACAAGCAAGTACTACAATACTGATGGCGAAAGCCAACTACGTGGTGTGGAAATGGTCGTAGGATTTGATACTAGCTTTATTAATCATGAAGTGAGCGCTAACTTTCAAGACCCCGAAGATCAATCTGGTGAGCAGTTAGTTCGCCGCGCAAAGAAGATTTATAAGTATAACGCGGTAGCTAGTTTCGATGATGTTGATCTGTCATTGGGGTACCAATACGTAGGAGCACGACCAGATTTCTCTGAAGAGTTGGCTGCATACAGTTTGTTTGATGTTTCAGTTAACTACTATGCAAATGAAAATCTTACTTTAAATGGTCGAGTCGAGAACCTTACTGATGAAGAGTACGAGACAGCTGGTGGATACCCATCTCCAGAGCGTACATATTACGTAAATGCTACTTACCAATTCTAATTTTCACCTAAACCGCCTTCGGGCGGTTTTTTCTTATTGGATATATCAATGAAAAAGAAAGTCGTCATAAGTTGGTCGTCAGGCAAAGACTCTACATTAACCCTAGAACGTCTACTTGAAAGCACCGAGTATGAAGTTGTTGCTCTCTATACTACGTATGTTGGAGATGAGGTTCCTTTCCAAGTCACGCCAATCGAGGTTGTCAAAATGCAGGCAACATTGATCGGCTTGCCATTAATAACTATTGAGCTGCCGGAAGTCTTCCCAAGTAACGAGATCTATCAAAGTACGATTGTTACGGCGCTTAAAGGGTCGGGTTTATCAATTGATGCCGTGGCATTCGGCGATATGTTTTGCAATGGCATTGCCGACTATAGAAAAAGCTATATAGAACCGGCTGGCTGGGAGTGTGTGTTTCCACTAATGGGAGAGAGTAGCCAGGCTCTTGCTAGTGAGATAATAAACAGAGGAATCGAAACCTTACTCGTCACAGTTGATAGAGATGCACTAGATATGAGCTATTGCGGGAAAGAATACACGCCTGAACTAATAGACAGTTTGCCAAGTCACGTCGACCCATGTGGAGAAGATGGTGAGTTCCATACACTAGTGACGTCAGCACCGTGTTTTAAAGGAAAGCTCAAGATAGAGTTAGAAAATGTAGAGCAAGGTGAGCGTTTTGTTCATCAACGCTATCAGGCTTGCATTATATAGAGTGAGGATTGGCGAAAACTAAGCGAAGGAGTATCATTGCAGCGAAACTTATTATAGGTAATCGTTGTGTCGGATAGTCTACAAAAAAACATATTGGTCTTTGATTCTGGAGTTGGCGGTCTGTCTGTATATAAAGAGATAAGCCAGTTACTACCCAATCACAACTATATCTATGTATTCGATAACGAGGCTTACCCTTATGGTGAGCTCGATCAGCAAGTCCTCATTCAGCGAGTCCAAAGTATCGTCGCCAGTTTTGTGGCGAGTCACGCTATTGATATCGTGGTGATAGCTTGTAATACGGCCAGTACGATAGTCCTGCCGACACTTCGCGCTAATAACCTTATCCCTATTGTCGGCGTAGTCCCGGCAATCAAACCTGCTTCGTTACTGGCTAATAAAGCGGTTGGCCTTATTGCGACTCCCGCGACGATTACTCGTGAATACACACACGAGCTCATCAAAAACTTCTCGAGTAATAAAAGAGTAGAGCTGTTGGGTTCTACTCGGCTGGTGGATATGGCCGAAGATAAACTCAGAGGCGAGGAGATTAGCCTTGAAGAGTTACAGCAAATCCTTCAGCCGATGATCAACACAATTGATGTGGCTGTATTAGGATGTACTCATTTCCCATTGATCAAATCAGAGATTCAACAAGTACTAGGTGAAAGTGTAGTGCTGATAGATTCTGGTAAAGCGATAGCTAAGCGGGTTCAAGATTTGTTGGGTTTGGAAAGCGTTAATAAAGAAGGGGGAGTACGTGAAGTTTTTTGTAGTGCACTTCCTAAAAAAGAAAGTGCACTAAATAGTATGTTAAAGCAGTTAGGGTTTAGCTCAGTTCAGATTCGTCCGCTTCAGGATGTTTAGGATCATTTGCAACACGTACTTTTAAAGTGCGTTGCATGTAATCTTTATCGTTAAGTGCAGAGATTGCATGATTCACATCATTACTTGCCATAACAACAAATCCAAAGCCTCTTCTTTTACCAGTACGTTTGTCTTTCATTAAACGTACTGCAAATACTTCACCATGCTCTGAGAATAATTCACGTACATGTGATTCGTTCGCTTTGTATGGAAGGTTACCCACATAAAGTGTTTTGGTTGAAGCCTTAGGTTCTGAATCTGATTTTGAGTCGGTGCTTGAAAAGTTAACAACAAAAGCGGAAGCCAAGACACCAAGGATAAAGGTAATTGCAGGCGATATATCTACCTGAGAGAAAACAATGCCGCCTAATACAGCCAGTGCGACAATTAACAACATCGATTTTTTTGAGTTCATATCGGAATACTACATATTAATAAACGAAATAGACGCATCTACCATTAACAAAATAGACACATGAATCTTACGTTCATGGCTTCCATTTTTCCAATGTATTGCTGTGATACGTCTCAAATGTTTAGTTTTTATTCGAAAAATGCGGATCTGGTGGCTTTTTAGGCGAACAAAACTTTTATTTCAAAAAGCCCTTGTGCTCCATCTCAATCTCTCTATAATGCCGCCTCACCGACACGGAGTGAGACGAAAGTCACACAGCGAAATCGGTAGAGAAAAAGAGTTTGAAAATAACCCTTGACTCTCAAAGTGGTGCAGGTATAGTACGCACCCCTAGCGACTGAGATGTGAATCACAAAACGCTAGCGCTCTTTAACAATTTAAACCTATCAATCTGTGTGGGCACTCGTTGATGAATATCAA
>NZ_AJYZ02000012.1 GCF_000272045.2 Vibrio crassostreae 9ZC13
CCTGCCGCCAGCGTTCAATCTGAGCCATGATCAAACTCTTCAATTTAAGATTTTGTCGGCTCAATGAATACTGACTTCAAAACTACAAAAAGTAATTCTAAAGCTATTATCTTTCCAACAGAAAGATAATGAATTGACTGTGCCAAATACCTTCTTTCTACAAGAGAAAGTAGTTATTCGTATTGGTCACTCAGTTCATTGAAACCAAATTTGATTCCGAGGAATCTGTTTTACTTCTCTTTAAAAAAGGGAAGATAAAACGTTTTGATATTCATCAACGAGTGCCCACACAGATTGATAGGTTTAAAT
>NZ_AJYZ02000013.1 GCF_000272045.2 Vibrio crassostreae 9ZC13
CATCTCTATAATGCCGCCTCACTGACACGGCAGACGCCACAAGGCTTCAGCGAGAAATGTTAGTAAGGCAACTAGCTTTAAGCGATGATTCGCTTCTACTTTTAGAAAGTAGGAATTAATTCCAAATAAGTGTTTGACACTGAGAATTAAATCGCTAGAATGGCCGTCCACTTCGAGAGGCTCCTTACTAAAAGGAAGGCTCAACAAGTA
>NZ_AJYZ02000014.1 GCF_000272045.2 Vibrio crassostreae 9ZC13
CCCAACATTTCACAACACGAGCTGACGACAGCCATGCAGCACCTGTCTCAGAGTTCCCGAAGGCACACCTGCGTCTCCGCTGGCTTCTCTGGATGTCAAGAGTAGGTAAGGTTCTTCGCGTTGCATCGAATTAAACCACATGCTCCACCGCTTGTGCGGGCCCCCGTCAATTCATTTGAGTTTTAATCTTGCGACCGTACTCCCCAGGCGGTCTACTTAACGCGTTAGCTCCGAAAGCCACGGCTCAAGGCCACAACCTCCAAGTAGACATCGTTTACGGCGTGGACTACCAGGGTATCTAATCCTGTTTGCTCCCCACGCTTTCGCATCTGAGTGTCAGTATCTGTCCAGGGGGCCGCCTTCGCCACTGGTATTCCTTCAGATCTCTACGCATTTCACCGCTACACCTGAAATTCTACCCCCCTCTACAGTACTCTAGTTCACCAGTTTCAAATGCAGTTCCGAGGTTGAGCCCCGGGCTTTCACATCTGACTTAATGAACCACCTGCATGCGCTTTACGCCCAGTAATTCCGATTAACGCTCGCACCCTCCGTATTACCGCGGCTGCTGGCACGGAGTTAGCCGGTGCTTCTTCTGTTGCTAACGTCAAGA
>NZ_AJYZ02000015.1 GCF_000272045.2 Vibrio crassostreae 9ZC13
TGTCTAAAGAAAAATTTGAACGTACGAAACCGCACGTAAACGTTGGTACTATCGGCCACGTTGACCACGGTAAAACAACTCTAACTGCTGCTATCTGTACTACTCTTGCAAAAGTGTACGGTGGTGTTGCTAAAGATTTCGCATCTATCGATAACGCTCCAGAAGAGCGTGAGCGCGGTATCACAATCGCAACTTCTCACGTTGAGTACGATACTCCAGCACGTCACTACGCACACGTAGACTGTCCAGGACACGCGGATTATGTTAAAAACATGATCACTGGTGCTGCACAAATGGACGGCGGTATCCTAGTTGTTGCTGCGACTGACGGCCCTATGCCTCAAACTCGTGAGCACATCCTACTTGGTCGTCAAGTTGGTATCCCTTACATCATCGTATTCATGAACAAATGTGACATGGTAGATGACGAAGAGCTACTTGAGCTAGTTGAGATGGAAGTTCGTGAACTTCTTTCTGAATACGACTTCCCAGGTGATGACCTACCAGTTATCCAAGGTTCTGCACTTGGCGCACTAAACGGCGAGAAGCAGTGGGAAGACAAGATCGTTGAGCTTGCAGAAGCACTAGATTCTTACATTCCTGAGCCAGAGCGTGCAGTTGACCAACCGTTCCTACTACCAATTGAAGATGTATTCTCAATTCAAGGTCGTGGTACTGTTGTAACTGGTCGTATCGAGCGCGGTATCCTACGTGTAGGTGACGAAGTAGAAATCGTTGGTATCAAAGAGACTACTCTTACTACTTGTACTGGTGTTGAAATGTTCCGTAAACTGCTTGACGAAGGTCGTGCAGGTGAGAACGTTGGTGCACTTCTACGTGGTACTAAGCGTGATGACGTTGAACGTGGTCAAGTACTTTCTGCGAAAGGTTCTATCAACCCACACACTAAGTTTGAGTCTGAAGTATACGTACTTTCTAAAGACGAAGGCGGCCGTCACACTCCTTTCTTCAAAGGTTACCGTCCACAGTTCTACTTCCGTACAACTGACGTAACAGGCGACATCACTCTACCAGAAGGCGTAGAAATGGTAATGCCAGGTGACAACGTTCAAATGACTGTTGAGCTAATCGCTCCAATCGCAATGGACGAAGGTCTACGTTTCGCAATCCGCGAAGGTGGCCGTACAGTTGGTGCTGGTGTTGTAGCTAAAATCTT
>NZ_AJYZ02000016.1 GCF_000272045.2 Vibrio crassostreae 9ZC13
TGTCTCGTCCTAAAATACGTTGACAGTATTTCTACTAAGCCAACAGCATCAGCTGTTGGCTTTTTTCATGCACCTCATTTGGAGTTTTCATCCTGAGACTAAGGTGCGGCCTCATATTGTTATAGGTACTTATAGACTCTTTTACTAGTTGTTTAAGCTCTCTGAGGTTTTTACACTTATTAAGTAAGAACTCTTGTTTCAGTATTCCATTTACTCTCTCTGCTAATGCATTTTGATAGCAGTCATAACCGTCTGTCATCGAGGGGCTTATGCCGCTACTTTTCAACTTATCTTGATAAACACCGGAGCAATACTGGAGACCACGATCAGAGTGATGGATACACGAACGATGATATTGACGCCCCTTAATAGCCATATCTAGCGCTTTCACAACATCCGTCGCCTTCATTTCGTTGCTCAGCTCGTAGCCCATAATTTTCCGACTAAACGCATCAGTTACCAATGAGAGATAGTGAATGCCTTCATCTGATTGGATATAGGTAATATCACTTACTAACACACCCTCTGGAGTGCATGGTTTGTAGTTCTTTAATAAGTTCGGATGTTTTTTCATCCAATGCTTACTGTTTGTCGTTTTCGTAAAACTACGTTTAGGTCTTACCAATAACCGTTCATCACGTAAGTAGTTGAAAAGAGCATCCCGACCTAACTTGATACCTTGTTCTTGCAACTTTGGCTTAAGTAAAAAGTAGAGCTTTCTAGTGCCAACCCGAGGCATATAACGTCTAATATCCAACACCATTTGTTTGATGGGTTTAAGTTCCAACTGGCGATGAACAGCTCGCTTTTCTCGTTGATAAACGCTTTGTCTCGTTATCCCGCATAGCTTACATACTCGAACTAAACTTATTCCTTCTTGTTCTTGAAGGCTTCTTGCTCCTTGGTGAGATACTTTTTTCTGAGGCTAGTTCCGTGTTCAGCATCAAGAATATCAACCACTCTATTTAAAAAGAGATTCTTGATTTTTTCGTCTTCCAGCTCTTTCTCAAGACGCTTTATTTTCTGTGCTGGTGACTCTTTAGGCTTAGTTGATTGGTGCATGGTATTCATCCTTGGAGTTTGCGCCCAATTCATCTTACCGTGCTTTCGAAGCCAAGTTAAAACAGTTGAACGGCCTTGGATACCATAAATGGTTTGGGCTTGTTTATATGTCATATCGCCTCTTTCTACAGCGGCGACGACCTGTAATTTAAAGCCTAGTGTGTAATCACGCTGAGTGCGCTTAACGTAGGTATTATTTGAAGTAGCCATAATTCGTCCTCAATGTGTAAACACATTTCAGGACGGGACA
>NZ_AJYZ02000017.1:0-2270 GCF_000272045.2 Vibrio crassostreae 9ZC13
GCTTTGGCTGAAGCCATCTCACGAACTAAAGCAGAGACTCTACGATCATAGTGCAATACTTCTAGGTTAAGGTGTTGAATCTTGTTCGATAGATCTTGAAGTAGCTCTCGAGCGAGTATAGGCAAACCATTTTCTGCATCTTCAAGGACACTACCAATAGTGTTTTGAGCCGAGTAGCGCCCCTGAGGCATCACAATACCAAATTCGGAAAGCAAACCTCTGAGCTGGTTAATAGTCGCCGTTCTTGTTTTAATTAGCCCCTGTCGAATACGGTGCAGGCAAAGCACAGCTTGTTGCTCTTCACTTTTTATAGAGACAAATCGTGTTTTGGGTCTAGATACCGCTTCACAGATGGCCTCTGCGTCATTGGCATCGTTCTTCTCATTTTGTCGATATGGAATAACGAATTTGGACGCCATAATTTTCGGGTTATGACCTAGTTTCAGTAGCTCTCTCGCCCAGTGGTGTGCACCAGAGCACGCCTCCATACCGATGAGGCAGGGAGGTAACTTCGCGAATGTGTCTAAGAGTTTGTTTCTTTTGACAGTTTTGCGTAGGACGCACTTGCCATATGCATCAACGCCGTGAATACTGAATACATTCTTGGCGAGGTCAACGCCAATAGTTTGAATGGTGGACATAGTAACCTCCAGTTCTTCAGCGTGTACTAAGTAAGTATGGCACGCAGAGTGTCAGGTAGAGGGAGTCCATATCATTCGTTATATTTTTTGGAGAGTGTTTTGGAACCTACAGATTTAGAAAGATTAATCCATGAGTCTCTAGAGCAGTTAGGCTGGGAGGCTGATGCCGAAGTATTAGCACAAAAAGTTAAACGATTAGATATCGGTTTACCATTAGAAGATGAGTTTACTGTGCTTTGTGGTTGGCTTGGTCAATGTAAATTAATACATAAGCTAGACCAACAGCAATATCCTGCCGTATCAAAGAATGAGTTTCAGGTTCCTGATTTATTTGCCACATTTAATCGCGATGGCCAAAATATACCAGTCTTAATTGAAGTAAAGTCTTCACACAAAAACGTTCTTTCATTTACGCCACAATACATAGGAAAGCTTAAAGCATACTCTGACCTTTTTAATTTACCAATATTGATAGCATGGAAAAATAAATTTGGTATTTGGACTCTTAATTCACTTGATTCATTTAAACAAGCAAAGAAAAATTATAACTTAAATTTCAATGATTCAATGTGTGACAGTTTGATGGGGTATCTCGTTGGTGATTTTGGTTATTCACTAGGAGCTGGGGCTGGATTGCATATTCAAGCCAAGAAAAAGAAGTTGGTTGATGTAGAGGTGGTTGAAAAAGATACTAAATGGAATGAAAACTGGGAAGCCGTCATTGATGATGTTTACTTTACTTCTTATAACGGTGAAAAATTTAGAGACTTGTCTCCGCTAGCACAGCAAGTGTTTTTTGCTTGGGATCTAAGTGAAGAATCAACAGTTACTGATTCACATTTAACTATACACAACGTTTGCTTAGAGCCTTCTATGTTATTTGCTCAAATGGCTTTAACAAGGGTGCTTGCATTTCGCACCTCTTTTTCTGAACAACAAGTCAGGTGGCGTTCAGTTTTAGGTGGAAATAAAATACTAGATAATTTGGCTGATTTTCGAAACGGGATCAATGAAAATATGGACAAAAAAATAGTTCATCACATCATAGACCCGATACCGAAAACAATGCCAGAGTTTCTAAAATAAAAATATAACAAGTCATTTAAACGGAACTAAAACAGTTCATCATTTTTGCAAAAAGACCGCAAAAATACTGCCCCATTTTAGTCCGCTTAATGAGGCGTTATAAGTCACATGGAGTTTGATTTAGTATGAAGAATAGAGAGTGCCCTAATTGTCAACAGAAGATTTCACTTAGTTGGTTTTTATTTAGTGGAAATAGGACAAAGTATCGCTGTACCCAATGTTCAGCTTTGATCGAATGGACACCAAGACGCTCCTATTTAGGCATGTTTGTTGGCGGTTCATCAGCGCTGAGTTTTACATTACTTGAATCGTTGATTCCCTCAGTGAGTATACGAGTGATAATGATTTTAATTTTGGCAGTCATACTGGCATTTTTAGTACCGAAGCAGTTCAGAATCATTGACGAAAGTGCCTTATAACAAGTCATTTAAACGGAACAAAAACAGTTGGCCGTCGCTTCGCGATTTTAGCCAACCATTTTTGTCCGCTTAATGAGGCTACATGGATTCCCCCGGTTGTCAAACATCCGCTAAACTTATGTTG
>NZ_AJYZ02000017.1:4012-4758 GCF_000272045.2 Vibrio crassostreae 9ZC13
CTAAAGGAGATAATCATGCGTGATTCATATATAGCGTTTTTAGATCGTATGGGGCTGACAAAGGATGACTTTTTCGAATTTGGGCTTAGCGAAACAATTTATGCAGAAGAGAATCAAGCAAGTCAGTGCTGGGCTGATCTTAAAAAGCGCATCGAAACAAATCAGACTGTATACATACGAGGGTTCGGTCGGAATGCTAGCGGTACGCATTTATTTCAAAACCTTTATTCGGAAGTGCTCGGAAATCGTAATGTGGTGAAAGATTCAACGAATAATGCCGAACCGACCAAACTAATCAGACAGTTAACAGGTTTTTCAAAAACAACAAGTAAGCAATATCAGCCATTGAGAAACTATCAAATATCACACGTATTTGGCAGGACCAAAAACGTATATGCTTTCACAGCTCCTTGGAACATTGTTTATGTACCAAAGTTAATTGATCCTTTCACTGGCCATGAAGCAAAAGGAGAGATGGTTGATGAATATACAGTATTGTTTCAAAAATCAGTTTTTGAGCGTTTTGAAAAGTACATTAACGAATTTAATTGTCTTATGACTAACTCAGAGTTTCTTGCTTCTTTGGATGAACACGTCAATAGGCTCCGAGATTCAAACGATGTGTCAGATGATATCGTAAATAAAATGTGCAAAGCTATTACTGAAGAGTTCGCGCCTATAGAACTTTAGCCTAACAAACGACTATGGCGTCAATGATTAATTTTTGGCAGTGTTTTCATCCCACA
>NZ_AJYZ02000018.1 GCF_000272045.2 Vibrio crassostreae 9ZC13
ATTAACGCTGAGATACGATGTCGAGCTACTACGGTAGTGAAGTCATTGATGCCATGCTTCCAGGAAAAGCCTCTAAGCTTCAGATTGTAAGGAATCGTACCCCAAACCGACACAGGTGGTCGGGTAGAGAATACCAAGGCGCTTGAGAGAACTCGGGTGAAGGAACTAGGCAAAATGGTACCGTAACTTCGGGAGAAGGTACGCTCTTATCAGTGAAGTCCCTTGCGGATGGAGCAGACGAGAGTCGCAGATACCAGGTGGCTGCAACTGTTTATTAAAAACACAGCACTGTGCAAAATCGTAAGATGACGTATACGGTGTGACGCCTGCCCGGTGCCGGAAGGTTAATTGATGGGGTTAGACTTCGGTCGAAGCTCTTGATCGAAGCCCCGGTAAACGGCGGCCGTAACTATAACGGTCCTAAGGTAGCGAAATTCCTTGTCGGGTAAGTTCCGACCTGCACGAATGGCGTAATGATGGCCACGCTGTCTCCACCCGAGACTCAGTGAAATTGAAATCGCTGTGAAGATGCAGTGTACCCGCGGCTAGACGGAAAGACCCCGTGAACCTTTACTACAGCTTGGCACTGAACATTGAACCTACATGTGTAGGATAGGTGGGAGACTTTGAAACCGCGTCGCTAGATGTGGTGGAGTCGTCCTTGAAATACCACCCTTGTAGTTTTGATGTTCTAACGTTGGTCCCTGAATCGGGATTACGGACAGTGCCTGGTGGGTAGTTTGACTGGGGCGGTCTCCTCCCAAAGAGTAACGGAGGAGCACGAAGGTGGGCTAAACACGGTTGGACATCGTGTGGTTAGTGCAATGGCATAAGCCCGCTTGACTGCGAGAATGACAATTCGAGCAGGTGCGAAAGCAGGTCATAGTGATCCGGTGGTTCTGAATGGAAGGGCCATCGCTCAACGGATAAAAGGTACTCCGGGGATAACAGGCTGATACCGCCCAAGAGTTCATATCGACGGCGGTGTTTGGCACCTCGATGTCGGCTCATCACATCCTGGGGCTGAAGTCGGTCCCAAGGGTATGGCTGTTCGCCATTTAAAGTGGTACGCGAGCTGGGTTTAGAACGTCGTGAGACAGTTCGGTCCCTATCTGCCGTGGGCGTTGGAAAATTGAAAGGGGCTGCTCCTAGTACGAGAGGACCGGAGTGGACGAACCTCTGGTGTTCGGGTTGTCATGCCAATGGCATTGCCCGGTAGCTAAGTTCGGAATCGATAACCGCTGAAAGCATCTAAGCGGGAAGCGAGCCTTGAGATGAGTTTTCCCTG
>NZ_AJYZ02000019.1:0-292108 GCF_000272045.2 Vibrio crassostreae 9ZC13
CCCCAGCCAGTGAAGTTCGCGTAATGGCAGCCATGTTTAATGTAGTAGCGGCTATCGAGTGCTTTTAGGTTGAAGGTGGTTCCGCCTTCCCCACCTTCTGCTGTGTGGTTGTACACCACGTCTAGAATGACTTCGATGCCATTGCGGTGCAGTTCGCGAATCGCAGTCTTTAACTCGTTTACGGCATCTTTCTCTGCGTAGCGAGGGTCAGGCACCATAAACAAGTATGGGTTGTAGCCCCAATAGTTCACTTTACCCATGTCTAATAGGTGTGGTTCATGCATGCATGCGGCAATGGGCAAAAGCTGTAGAGAGTTGATATTTTGCTGTTTGTAGAACGCAAGCATTTCAGGGCTCACTAACCCTAAGTAGCGTCCTTTAGTATTGGCAGCCACTTCTGGGTGCAGTTGAGATAGACCTTTTACATGCGTTTCAAAAAGAACGGTATCTTCGCGGCTAATGCGTGGCTTTTCTACATCTTGCCAATCGAAGGTGTCATCAACAACGACACATTTCGCCATAGCAAAGCTTTTTTCATTGGTATATGGCGTGACGTAATCGAGCGGTTCGCTTATTGCTTTGGCATACGGGTCTGAAAGCAGGATAGGGCCATTGTCCGTTTCGGCAATGAAGCCGTATTTTTGCCCCGCTTTAATACCATCAATAAAGACATATCTGATATCAGCGTATTCATTTTCCAATTTATAAGTGGTGAATTCGTCGTTCTCGTCAAAAAGAGCGAGTGAAAGAGATTTACAGTCAGGAGAATAAATAGAGAAGTTGCAGCCAGTGTTACCTAGCGTTGCGCCTAGCGGATAAGGGCGAGCGAGCGTTCTAGTCATTGCTTGATTTCTTGTTCGTTTATCAACATCAGTGAACTATTAGTAAAAGGCTTTGTCACAGTAAGGTCAAGCAACTTCACAGATTAATTACGGTAAAAAAATAATTCATCGATGAAGTTCAAATTATATATTTGAGCTAGATCTCACTTATGTTGAATAATTAGATCTGTGTGCTGTCTACTCCTCCTATATTAAGTGATCTACCTCTTTAAAACACCATTCTGTATATTTCCTACTCCCCTCTAGTCCCCCTTAATTAACTTAGGGGCGGAGGAAGTCAAACTTGTCATCCCCTCTTAATATTGACCCCGTTGAAACGAATCAGGGGAAACCCTAAACCTCTCTATCTTACGACTACCATTACTGCCTTTGGTTGCCGCAAGAGAGCAAAAATATAAAAACCTAAAATAAATCGTCCTTAATGGAGTTAAGAATGAAAAAAGTAAGTTTGATTGCTGTTGCAGTGGCAACTACATTAGCTGCTGGCTCTGCGTTCGCTGTAGATTTTAATGGCTACATGCGTGCTGGTACTGGTATTAGCGGTAACGGTAACGGCGACGTATCAGTAAATAAAAACGGTATTGGTCGTCTAGGTAACGAAAATGACAACTACTACGAGTTTGGTCTAGCTGAAGAACTAAAAACTGGCGAGCAAACGTGGCGCGTAGAATCTATGATTGCTCAAGGCAACAACGGTTCTAATGGTTGGGAAGACGGTGATTTCAACGTTGCACAATTTGCTGTTAAAGCTAAAGGCGTGATCGCTTCAGACAAAGAAGCAACGCTTTGGGCTGGTAAAACATACTACCAACGTAAAGATATCCACATCACTGACTTTTACTTCCTAAACACGTCAGGTACCGGTGGTGGTATTGAAAACTTATCTATTGGTGACCAGAAGCTTTCTGTTGCGCTGATTCAAGACGGTGACCACGACGAGTCTACAGGTTACATTTTTGATGCTCGTCTAGCGAACATTGGCCTATGGCAAGATGCATCTCTAGAGCTAGCATTAGCGTACAACTTTGCAACTGACTCTGATGATAAGAGTGAAGAAGCGGATGATGGCCTACTAGCTTCTGCGATCATTCACCAAGGTATGGATAACGGTTTCCACCAAACTATCCTTCAATACGGTACTAACGGTTACGGTGTTCAGGCGGCTAACTTCTGGGGTTCAGGTACATACTACGCTCGTGGTACTGAAGCATTCAACGATGCATCTGGTTTCCGTTTGATCAACTGGGGTGTAATGAACCTAGGCGAATCTTGGGAAATGGGTCACCAACTAGCATACCTATCTGGTAGCGACATCGGTGGTCAAGCTGCAGGCGTTTACACAAACAAAAACTTTGATATCGACCAGTACTCTGTAGTTGCTCGTCCAATGTTTAAGTGGAACGACACTATGCGTACTATCTTCGAAGCAGGTTACAATGCTGGTGAGAAAATTTCAGACAGCGGTTTAGCTAAAGAAGATTTCGGTAACGCTAAGTTCACAGTAGCTCAAGCTTGGGCTATGGGTGACAGCTTCTGGGCTCGTCCTGAAATTCGTGTTTACGGTTCTTACATCCTAGATACTGAAAACAAAGATGCATTCAACGGCGACGATACTGAGTACGTGTTCGGTATCCAAGCTGAAGCTTGGTGGTAAACACTTAGCTTAACAAATCCTAAACTGTCCTAATTCATAGCCGGCTCGCGTCGGCTATTTTTTTAAGGAATGTACGATTAAGTTGATCGTTCCCTAGGTGAATAGTTCTCTTTGTGGTAATTAAAGTTAGTAAATTTCTTAAAAAAATAACAAGAAGGAAGGGTTATGTATTTTAAAGCTCTAATGTTGAGTGGTTGTGTTGCGTTGGCCGGTTGTCAATCTGCACAAGTAGTCGAGCAAGTGCAAGTGGCACAGGCTGAACAAGTTAACTCTATTGCTGGTCTTCAATTTGCCCCGATGAAGCTTCCAAGCTCGGCAATTTTCGATGTAACACCAGACAGTCAAATTTTAAACTATCAGGGTATAAACAGCCCTGTAGTAGCGATCGAGCTACCAGCGGATCGCGGTGAATACTCTATTAAGATCACCAGCATGATCGGTGATACAGCATTTGTGCCGAATGCCGTGATTTACGATAAAAACGGTCGCGAGTTAGAGCGTTATGGCAAAGAGAGCTTCGAATACGCGAAGCCTAGGTTGCATTTGGGCAACCGTCTTGTTGCAGAAAATGATTTTTACCCACCGACAACTGCTGAATCTGTTTACTTAGTTATCTATACAGAGCAAGAAGATCTTGGTGGTTTTACTGATGTCATTCACCCTGCACGTTTAGATGCGGAAGGCCGCGGTAACTACCTGCCAGAAGTAAAAGACATCCCCGTTCCAAACGCGAATGTCGGTAAGATTGAAGTGACTATTGATAGAGTGGGCTTCTTCTCATTTGGCTCTAGCAGTGAATCTAACGCTAAACCAGCGGCAGCAGCTAAGGTTGAGACTATTCAACCAGAAACACAAACTTACTACCATAATGCCATTCAAGCAGCAGTAGACGCAGACAATATTCCCAAAGCACTTAGCTTATTAGATGAAGCAAAAGCCCTTGGTATTGAAGGTGCACAAGAAGCCTTTGTGCGAGCCGTCAACGCCAAGTAATATAGATAAAGGGTTCCTTTAAAAGTGCAATGCTTGTAAGTTAAGCATCGGTTAGCATCTTCTAAGGAACCCTATCGAATACCGCTTTAATGTATATGCTTTTTATTTGCAATGTTCAGCAACTTTCTCGCCTAAAGGGACTTCTGTATTTTCGCATTTTGATACGTGACCAGTAGTCGTTTCCCCTGCTTTATCCGTTTCCATATATTGATCAACATTACCGTTGCTTTCAAGTGTTTGCAGTGCCTGTTTGTGCGCGGCATTTTCAGCTTGTATTTGTTGCGTTGTTGCAGTGCTAGGAGTATGTGCCAGGGCGCGAGCAGCGTCGGTAGATTCTACAAGATCAGTGGTATTAGCCAAAGCCATCCCGCCCATCAATGCTGTAGTCACGATGCCCATTTGGATGGTTTTGATGATATGTTTACGGTTCATGGAAGTTTTCCTAATCAAAATTTAACGACACCGCAAACAACTGCGGTGTTTTGCTGTTGATAGAATATTACATCGAGAATTGAATGTATTTTAATCGTAATTGTAGGGCGTAACCCTTCAAAAAAGGCTGCCAGGATTAATTCTGTTCACTTAAGGGAGAGCGGCATTCCTACTATGATATATCGTTAAGATTTGGTTTTAACGGTTCTAAGGAATATCCTTTCCCTTTAGTTCTAAGTTTTCAGCCATGTAATCGAATGTAGGGGCTATAAAGTATGGTTGGAAATGCCCCGAATTTTAATGGGCGATGCAGTTGTTTATTATTTGCTTAAATCTGCTGGGTTCAATAGTTGTAAAAAAGGGAGACTGACGTCTCCCAAAGGCTAGCTTTCGCTTGTTTTATTATCTGTTACTTGAACCTAAGCTTGGAGCTTAATTCTTAGTGACAGATACCACAGCTTTGTCTACATTGTCGTCAAGCTCGTGAATGGCATTCAAGGTGAAGGTGTAGCTGCCCGCTTCCGTTACGCTCAATTGGCAATTGCCACCTGTGCCAATATCGATTGACCCGCTTGCAAGCTCTACAGAATCGCAACCAAAGTTAGGTGTTTTCCAATCAGCATCTGCAAACTTGAAGCCATAGTTACCTGCTTCCAAATTGCCTGTTACAGAATAAACCCCATTAGCAACAAAGCTCATCGCCCAATCATCAACAGGGTTCCAACCATTCATATCCCCACGAACATACACGGTTGTTTGGCCGTATGGCGGAATGCTCGATACATCCTTGCCAGAGTTATCAACCGGCAAACCAGCGCCTTGAGCACCGTTTTGTGCTTGTACAAACACAGCTGTCGTTAGTGCCGGAACTGTGAATGATTCATTAGCAAAGCTTGCACCTTTTACTGTGTCGTCAGCCGAGTTTTGTTGAACGTCATGAAGTGTAAAGCCGGTTGCTCCTGTGATTTTGAATGATTGAGATTTATTAGTTGAGTTTACAACTGCCACAATCGCATCATTTGCAGGGTCAAGATCGTCGCCCGCAGACACGCCATCATCGATCGACATGACAATCAGGCCTTCGACTTGATCTTCGCCAACGTTACGGAAGTCGACACGCTTCATAACTTCGTCAGCTGTATCTAAGCGGAACAGTTCGCTTGAGCTACGGATCTTTAATAGCTCTAGGAATTGCTGCTTAGTCAGCTCAATGTCGTCTGAGTCTGGTTTAGCCGCGCTGTCAGCAATGATTGTTTTGATCAGATCCCAGTTTGCACCATCTTTATCTTCACGAGGTAAGCCAACATTCCAGTTGTTGTCCGTCCCATCAAACATGACGCGGTTGTACCAGTCACCAGAATCGTAAGAATCGCGCTGCATAGACTTAGATCGTAGCAGTTCAGAACCCATATGGATGAATGGTATGCCTTGGCCTAACATCACGGTAGAGAGTGATACAGACTGCATGCGAGCACGCTCTGCAGAGCTAGTACCAGTGGCGATCTTGTAAGCGTTGTTATCCCAAAGTGTTTGGTTATCGTGTTTGGAAACGTAAGAGATGTTCTCGGAAGGCATCTTGGTGTAACCAGCTGGCGCGCCGTTGTAATCAACGTTTTTACCCAGTTTGGTATCGCCTTTGTAATCAATCAGTACGTATTCTGCGAGGTTACCTGCCATACCTAAACGAACAAGGTCTTGGTTATGTAAACGACCATTGATCGAATCTTGATCAACTTTGGTTTCTTCGTTGGCAATCGCTGCGTTACCAAAGCCTTGGTTAAAGCGAAGTGGGTGGTTCCCTTCTGAGTCGACACCACCATCGAATGGGCTACCACCACGAACGGCGTCACGCAAACGGTCTGAGAAGGTACCGATTTCTGTACCTGCCATGTTGATTTGGTTCGCTTGATCGAAGCGGGCGTTGTTGGCGACTTCACCAAAGTCCCAGCCTTCCCCGTAGAACAGAGTATTCGGGTCGATTTTGCGCACTTCTTCCAATGCTTCGACCATTACATCTTTTGGCTGGTGGCCCATCAAGTCAAAACGGAAACCATCCACTTTGTAGTCGTCAGCCCACACCTTAAGTGAGTCGACCATCAATTTACCCATCATCAGGTTTTCGGTCGCAGTGTTGTCACAACAAGTCGAGTTTTCTACGCCACCAGTGTTGACGTTAAGACGGTGGTAGTACCCAGGGACAATCTTATCCAGTACCGACTTATCGTTCACACCAGACGCATTGGTGTGGTTGTATACCACGTCCATGATCAGCTTAAGATCCATGTCGTGCGTAGCTTTGACCATCTGACGGAATTCGAGAATACGCTGAGAACCATTAGGATCGGTCGCGTAACTTCCCTCAGGAACTGTGTAATGGAATGGGTCGTAGCCCCAGTTGAAGCTATCAAGCATACGAAGGTCATTCATTAATGCTTGTGCGTCACCCGTTGAAGGGTCATAACCATCGAGTACGTCTTCGATGACTTTGTTTTCGTCTTCGCTTCCACATAAGGTAGCTGTCGGTTTTACATCACACAGTTTTCCTACGGTGTCGGTGATATCAACACGGCTCGCGGCATCTTCATCGACGGTAGCGATATCAAATGCTGGTAAGATATGCAGCGTAGTTAAACCTGCTTCTTGGAGAGCTTGTAGGTGTTTGACCGACTCACGATCGGCTTCTGTAAGAGCGAGGTACTTGCCATTTAGGCTAGCTGTGCCGAGCTTATCGCTGAAGCTAAAGTCACGTAGGTGTGATTCGTAAAGTACGTGGTCTTCGTCTTTTTCTACGGTTGGTCGTTGGTAGTTGTCCCAGTTCGCTGGTTTCAAGGTTGAATCATTTAGGTCAATCACTTGAGAGTATGCCGAATTCTTCGATAAGCTGAGAGAATATGGGTCTGTCACTAGGCGAGTCTCAATGTTGCCTGTGGTTGGGTGGTAAACCTTCACTTGGTAGCGATAGTAACTGTTGACAGCGTTAGGTACCGCGTCAGTCGCCCAAATACCCGTCTCAGTGCTTTCTGTCATTGGAAAAACTTGTGAGCTTTTCAGGTCTTCGCTGTAAAGAACTAGCTCTACATCTTGCGCGGTTGGTGCCCAAAGCTTGAAGGTCGCCGCACTGCCTTCAACAATTGCGCCTAGTTCTTCAGCCATTGCATTACCAGCATCTTCGCTAGCAAATACCGCATCAAGCACACCAGGTTTTTGAACCTCAGTTGAAGAGATAACATCGCCATTGGCATTGTAGGCAACAAAAATTATCTGAGATTTTAAAATAGTGCGAAGTGTGCTGTCGTCAACATCGATAGCTAGGGCAGGTAAGCTTGCAAGGTGTCGGAAACGCTCTTTCAATTCAGAAGATAGTTCTCCGTCTTTGCTTAGTTCAATTGCAGTTCCACCGACAATCTCTTTGTCATCGTTCATTGTGATGCTGTTGTCTAGTGCATAGAAAAGCTTCACAGAGTCTGCATTGCTAGCCGCTTCCCAACCAATTGTGGTTGCATCTAGCCAGTGTGCTTTTTGACCATCAATATTGACTGGGCGCTCTGAAATTGGGTCGTAGTACAACTCGCTGCTGCCATGGAAACCAAATACGCCTTGTGAATCGCCAAGCTTAGTTAACTCGACTTTTGAGTTCGCACTGCCAAATGCTTTCTCATCACCATTGTGCAAGATGAAGTTCATGCATTTGTGTGGGTCAGAGGCATCTGGGTCAACTTTCAACACATAATAGGCACCGTAAGTATCGCTGATACCATCGTATTCGTAAGGGCTGTTCCAATCGGTTCCGGTTTCACTCAACCCCATGCCGACTAAGTCTGTGCTAGTACAGCCTTCGCCATTCCACAGGTGAAGTCCCCAACCGTCGTAAGTAGAGCCAGATGAGCTGGCAGCGGCAACATCGCGTTTGTAGTAAATAACGACTTCGTTTTCAGCTGCAGGGTATAAACCACTGTTGCCAGGGGCTGTACCGTTGTCGCTATCATTATCACTACCACAACCCGCGATCAAAGTAGCGGTGAAGAGCGGTAACATTGCTTTGGCCAATGTAGAGCGTTTGAAGCTCTTCTTTTTGGTATTGTTGAAGGTATTTCGTAGAGAGATAATTTTATTAATATTTATGTTGTTCACGTTTTAATATCCATATTTCACTTTTTATGAAGATGAATATCCTAGTCTTAACGATGGTCAACTATTTGTGATGGCTATGTATAAAGTTATTTTTAATATATAAAAATAGGAAACATAGTGTCAATATCACGCTTTGTATTTGGTTTAAGTTAAATTTATTGGATCAATAACTCATATGTTTAATATCAATAGTAGAAGGCGTAGAGGATGGGAGTAGATAATAAGGATGAGAGCTCATCCTTATTAATGTGAGGAAGGTATCGAATTGAGGTGACGTTAATTTAATGTGGGAATTAAGTTATTTATCAATTAGCTAAAAGCGAGCTGTTCGGTAATTTATATTGATAGGTATATCATCCATTTAAGGATAACACCCAAGCCAAAGACGCCAGCGGTTTCAATTCAATATTAAAACTGCCAACACTGTTCTCAATGTCGAGCACTTGTTGCGCTATGCCTTCAATATATTCATTGAGTATGTAACGACCATCAACTAATTTGAGTTTTTGGATTACATCACTTGGAATCTTTAAGTGAATATTTTCAGTGGTATGTTGGCTGAAATTAGCTGCAACAATGGTTAGCTCTTGGTGGTCAGAGCGCAGAAATGCGTAGACTGAATCACTTAAGTTACAGCACTGGTGTAAGTCTTGGTAATCACCTGTTATCGATGAGTGCTCTAGCGAAAAGTTCATTACCTTTTGATAGAAGTGACGCAGCTGCTTTTCGTTTTCGTCTAATAGCCCGCCATCGAATGCGCCGTGGTTCATCCACTTTTGGTGTTGTGGGACTCCGATGTAGTCAAATATGGAAGTTCGTGAGGGCTGTCCAAAGCCTGCATTCTCCGCGCCCGGTTCGCCGACTTCTTGCCCAAAGTAGATCATGGTTGGAGAACTACTCAATAACGCGCTGACTAGCATTGCAGGCTTCGCTATATTTGGGTCACCTACAAATTCAGGAGACGCGATGCGTTGCTCGTCATGGTTATCCAAGAAGTGCAGCATGTGATGTTCAATATCCATCATTTGATGTTGGATTTTGGGGATGATAGCCGTGGAAGTATTGCCTAGCATGATGTCTTTTAGACCGTCGTACAGATCTACTTTGTCATAGAGGTAGTCCATTTTGCCTAAGTGGATATAGTCGCGATATAAGTCCGGTTGGTACACCTCAGCCATTAAAAAGGCATCTTGGTTTTTCATCTTTATAGATGAATTAAGGTAGCTCCAAAATTCGACTGGAACCATCTCAGCCATATCGTAGCGAAACCCATCAACACCTTTATTCAACCAAAACAAGGCGATATCTCGGAATTTAGCCCAAGAGTTAGGCACATAAACAGATTCCCAGAAACGGAAATGATCCATGTAATTGCGTTGAGCATAGTCACTCGGTAGTTCAGGGAAGTCTTTTGAACCGTCTGGTCGCATGCCATAATTGATTTTCACCGTTTCATACCAATCATCGAAACTAGGCTTGGCTAAACGTGAGCCGTTACCTGTCCATTTGGCGGGCGTCTCTATAAACGGGGAGTTTAGGTTGGGATGCTGTTCACCACCTAGCGGCGTAAAGGCGGGCTCTATGTCTGGCAATTCAAAGGTGCTGTTGGGAATGTAGTAGAAGTTATTGTCTTTGTGGTATTCCAGCGTTGTGTCATCTTGAGCGCCGAAGTCACTGACACCTTCTGGGTTGTTTAAGCCTTTATAATGACGCGCAACGTGATTCGGTACGATATCGATAATCACTTTTAAACCATTGTCGTGACTTCTTTTGATTAGTGCCTCGAACTCCTCTAGTCGGCATTCAGGGTTGTCTGCGAGATCTGGGTTTACGGAATAGTAGTCTTTGACGGCATATGGTGATCCCGCACGGCCTTTTACCACGCTAGGGTGATCGTCTGAAATACCAAGGTGCTTGTAGTCATTGATGAGCGCATGATGTGGCACTCCGGTATACCAAATATGAGTCATACCGAGTTTGCGGATTTCAGACAGCGCTTTGTCGGTAAAATCACTGAACTTACCGACGCCATTTTGCTCGATTGTGCCCCATGGAACATGTTGGGTGTTTTTATTGCCAAATAAACGCGTAAAAACTTGGTAGATGGCGTACTTTTGGTTGTACATATTTATAATTCCTTTAACTTCCATCATGTTATGTAGGGATGAAAGGGCTTGTTTATTCTTTGCAGGCTAACCGAATTACAATATGCCTTACTCATCCTTATCAAAATCTACAGGGCGTAATTGCTACAGTATGTGAGCTGTTGCTCAAAAGGAGTCATGTTGTCTTCATCTATTCAAATCGTTATCACTTATTTGGTTCTGGTGGCGGTGTCTGTGTTGTTTGCGGAAAGTTCTAAAGCGCTGTTGGTGTGGTATTTGGTTATCGGTTTCGTGACGTTTTTTGTGTACGCGAAGGACAAGCGAGCAGCGATCAATGGCAATTGGCGTGTGCCAGAGAAAACTCTGCATATTTTTTCTGTTGCTGGTGGCTGGCTAGGGGCGTTGATTGCTCAAGATAAGCTGCGTCATAAAACGCAGAAGCAGCCGTTCAGAGCCATATATTGGGTGACAGTGGCAGTGAATGTTGCGGCGTTTGTGTGGACGTTAACGCCGAGCGGGCAGACGATGTTTGGTCGTTGGCTTAGTGAACTTGTGGGTTATTTATAAAGAGAATAACGGTTAGCACAGGAGTACCAACCGTTAAAATACAGAAGTTATTCGACTAGAGCATCGGAATGGTCGATGCTAGAAGCAAGCCAGCCATACCGTAGTTGAAGCTTTTAATGCGGACTGGTGTTGTTAACCAGTGTTGTAGTTGCTTGCCTGCTGCCGTCCAGAAGGTCACAGAAGGCAAGTTGGCTAGCGTGAAGATACCTGCGATGATTGCAAGCTCCCACCATGAACTGCCGCTGCTATAAACTGAAATCGCAGTCAGCGCCATTGACCAACCTTTAGGGTTCACCCACTGAAAACTGGCAGCGCCGAGGAAGGTCATTGGTTTAAAAGCTTCAGTACTTTTCGCTTTGCCGCTCAATGCTATCTTGATTGCAAGGTACACGAGGTAAGCAAGGCTCAGGTATTTCAGTATTTGGTGAGTAACTGGGTACGCGTTGAAAATGCCCATTAAACCGAAGCCAACCAGCAGCAACATGGCTGCAAACCCTAGAGCAATGCCAAGCATGTGTGGAATAGTACGGGCAAAGCCAACATTTGCTCCTGATGTCATGAGCATGATGTTATTTGGACCTGGTGTGAAGGTCGAGACGAACGCAAACAAGGCAAGTGCGCTAAGTTGTTCTAAAGGCATTATGGTTCTCCAGCAAAAAATGAACGAAGTGACTGACCGGTCATGACTTTCACGTGTTGAGAAACATAGTAGGTGGAAAGTGAGGCAATTATGTGCTTTTATTTCCTCTATTATCACTAAATGCACAATAATAAGTACTTATGGATAGGTTTGACGAAAGGATATTGCAAGAGCTTAAATTGGACGGCAGAATCTCCAACATTGAGCTTTCAGAACGGATTGGCTTGTCGGCTTCTGCGACCTTAAGGCGAGTACAAGATCTCGAGCGTAAAGGGATCATTCAAGGTTACCGTGCAGTTCTGGATAATGGCCTGATGGGCGTTGGCTTTATTGCTTACGTTTCGATTGGTTTATCGAGCCACAGCAAAGCGGCTCAACTAGAGTTTGAACAGCATGTCAGTATGGAAAAAGAGGTGGTGGAGTGCCACAACATTACCGGTGCCAACGAGTACTTGCTAAGGGTAGAAACCAAAGATCTACCGGGCTATAAGAAGTTTCATGCCGATGTGCTTGGGGAATGTGCTCAGGTGCAATCTATTACGACTATGGTTGTGATGGATACCCCTAAAGACGAACGCTAGTCGAGTTTTATTTCAGGAGAGGCGCAGTGCCAAATACTAATCAGTTGTTATTGTTCTTAGATGTGGTTCAACAAGGGTCGTTTACCAAAGCGGCAACCTTACATGATATGGACAACTCATCACTCTCTAAACAGATCAAAAAGCTCGAGCAAGATTTAGGTGTTCAGCTGCTGAACCGCTCTACACGCTCGTTTTCGTTGACGTCGGCAGGGGAAGATATTCTCGCACAAACCTATGTACTGAAAGACACCATCAATCAGATTCAAGGCATTGCAGATTCATACCAGTCAGAGCCAAAAGGCGTGCTACGAATTACTTCACCGATCTATTTTGGGCAGCAATATTTGCAACCTATCATCACTCAGTTCATGAGAAAGTACCCAGATGTTCAGATCGTACTTTCACTAGACGATAAGATCGCCAATATCATTGCAGGGCAGTTTGATATCGCGTTTCGCTTCAGTAAGCTTGTTGAATCGAATTTGATTGCGAAGAAGATTGCCGACAGTAATTTCATGTTGGTCGCGTCAAACGATTTTGTGAAGCAGCACGGTGAACCGAAAACGCCACAAGATCTACTCGCTCTACCTGCGGTGATTTATACCAATGGTGATATGACGGTCGACCATCTGCGCATTAGTGAAGAGCCGGGAGGTAATACCTTCCAGAGCCTAACGATTCGTGGCAACTATAAGGTGAGTGATGTTCGTACTATGGTGTCTTGTGTGAAAGATGGTCTAGGTTATGGCTTCCTTGATCAATCAAACCTGTATGCCTCAATGAAAGAACTTGGCTTGGTCACTTTACTGCCGGATTATCCGATCTCTACGATTGATACCGCAATCTACGCTGTGTATCCGCACCGTAAGCAAACCAAACTAGTCAAAGAATTCATCACTACGGTTCAAGACTATATTGGCTCTCCGACCATTTGGGAAAAGATGCAGCAAGATTAGCTGAATCTCTAATCGTTCAAACATAAAAAAGGAGCCAGAACGTCGAACGATCTGGCTCCTTTTTATTCCTCCGGCTATAGCTGATTTACAATGTAAAGCTTAGCTATATCTGGCGTGAATGGCTCTTTTACTAATGTCTATCAATGCTCATGAATCACTTCTTTACCACTTGGGTAGGCTTTTGAACCCAGTACATTACCGTCGACTTCTTTACCATAGTAACCTTGGTGGTTGTGGTAGCGCTTAGCATTGCTAGCAACATCACCTTTGTATCGAGGATCTTGTGGGCGTTCATGACTATTCACAAATGCAGCCACATCCCATGCATCTTGAATCGAAAGTTGCTGGCTCTTTCCAAGCGGCATGTTTTCATAGATGAAATAGGCAGCGGTGTTCACCCGGTGCATACCCGCGCCCCAGTTATACGCGTTTTCGCCCCACAATGGTGGAAAGTATGAACGTCCGTCAGCCCCTTTAATACCTTCACCATTTTGACCATGACAGGTTTGGCAGTTGGTTTGGTAAACCTTTTCACCACGCGCTATCGATGGCTCTTGTTCAGGATTATCAATCTTAGGATAGCCACGCCCTGCCAACTTACTGCGGCCATCGATTGGGTATTTGCTTAACAGCTCTTCAGGGAGAGGGAAGCTTTCCGCTTTACCACCGACTTGTAAGTCGGCATCGCTAATCTCAGGAACGGGTGTATCTTGCATGCCGTTCTTGTCTAAGATGCCGCCCATCGCCAGCCAGTATGAATACGCCGTCAGTGCGACCATCTCTTTTGAACCCTCAGCCGGTGGCAGACCATTCATTGAGTAGGTGAAGCAACCTTGGATACGTTCTGCGTAGCTGTTTACCTTGTCATTCTTAGAACGATACGCAGGGTAGGCCATGTACGCACCCCAAAGAGGGGCAGCGTTAGGCTTCATGCCCGCTTGCATGTGGCAGTTGACACAGTTTTGTTCATTGCCGACGAACGTACCACGCATCTGTTGTGAATCGACAAACAGGGAATAGCCCAGTTTTACTTTGTCACCAAATTCCCCATCAGGAATATCTACCAAGTCGCGTGGCACCAGATATTTATTATCTTGTGGTTTTTCAACGGCGGGCAGTTCGGTTTGGCGATCTGGCAACTCTGCTTCGGCATAAGCGATTCCAGAGGCAAGGGTTGCGGTAATTAGAAGTAATGTTTTCATGCGAGCCCTTTAGTATCGGAAAGAGGCGAAGTAGTAAGACAGGTTTTTGATCTCATCGTCGGTTAACTTGCCCGCGATATTACCCATCATGTTCAAATCATCACCCTTACGAGTGCCATTTTTCCAGGCGTTGAGCTGAGTTTGAATGTAGTCGGCATGCTGGCTTGCTAGGCGCGGGAATTTGTCCACGCCCATACCGCTTGGCCCATGACAGGTTGCACAGGCTGGAATGTTTCTATCCCAATCGCCTTGGAATACAAGTTTACGATAGGGGTTATCGATATCAGCCTGTGAGCCGCGCTGCTCTAAATCGGTAAATTCGTATGAAGGTAGTGATGCAAAGTATTCTGCGACCTCACGACGAACAGCGGGATCAGATACACCGTCAGCCATTCCCTTCATGATCGCGCTTTGACGCTCACCACTTGAGAACAGAACCAGTTGATGTTCTAGATAGTCAGCATTGAGCCCTGCAAGCATAGGGGCAATGTTGGGCATGCCTTTACCGTCGGCTTGATGGCAGCCGCTACAAGTTTCTGCGGCTTCTGGCATTGGATTGGGTGCTGCTTGTGCAAAAGCGGATAAAGAAAGGCTTCCTAGAGCAGCGATGCAAAGCGTTAGAGTTTGAGTTTTAATTGTCAGCTTAGTCATGAGGCGTCGCTATTGGTTGTAATGCACGCATTTTCGACATAATTGGTTGTTCGCGCTATTGTGGATTTCCACATTAATTCACTTGGAACTTGAGGTGAGTCTCACATTAATAACCTCAGTTACCATAATGGTATTGATGTGAACTTCTATAGGTTGATCCAACTGCCGTTTATGAAATGCAAGGGAACTGCCATGTTCGCCTCGGTATAACTGCTTGTTAAGGCTCTTTTATGGCACCGATTGTATAAGCATAGCTGCTTTATGGATGCGGGCTAAAAAAGTTGTGGTGAAATGAAGATTACCTAATGGCTTTGGGTTGATTACTCTATCTAGAGCGGATGCTTTATCTAGATTGGGTACTTTATGTAGATTGGACGTTTATCCAAATAGGCTGCTTTTCTAGATCAAGGGGACGAAAAAGCAGAGCAACCTCGAATGACGAAGTTGCCCTGTTGTGTTCTAATCTGCAAATCAGATAAGGAAGTGTTTTGAATCAGTGATTAAGTTATAGCTTGCTGAGTTTAAGCTAGACCTTGTAGATCTTAGCCGGAAGCGCTTGTCTGGCTGCTGCTCCTACAACCCAATCTAACATGACGCCTTTGCCTTCTCTCGTCGGGTCAATCAAGCCTATATCATTGATGTTAACGCCATCGTTCGACTTCATCTTCACTGGTTGTTGTGCGTCACCAATCCAGTGTGCGCGTTCACCGAGCTCTTTGTGTCCAAAGCCGTGTTCAAAGCCTAATGTTCCCGGTTTGATGCCATCAATCACCATCGCCAACGCATGTGTGGTTGAGCTCGGTGTTTCAATCGCAAATACGTCACCTGTTTTGATACCCGCAGAAGAGGCGTCTTGCGGGTGGATGTAAACCGGATTTACCCCCTTGATAGATTCCAAGCGTGGTGACAAATTCGATACCGCACTGTGAATGTTGGACTTAAAGTTGGTTAGGGTGAACGGCCACTCTTTTGCTGGGAACTGCTCTGCCAAAGGTGTGCCGTCTGCAAGCTTTTGTGGATACCATGTCGGGCAACCCATGTACTGCTCACCACTGATGGTGTTGCGAGAAGTACCGAGCTTTTCATTCCAGATTGCCAAAGGTTTGGTCCATTTGTACTTCATGGTTTCATTGGTGTAGGCATTGGTTGCGTCTTCAAAACGACCGCCACGCGCAAAAATGTACGCTACTTTGAGCATCTCTTCAGGCTTGAGCGTTTTGTTCATCACAGGCACTAGGCGCTCAAGACCAGACCAAACAATATCTTCCGCATCCACATTCGGCACGCCACCTTTTACGAACGCTAAGTTAGCAGCCGAGCGCAGGTAGAAGTCTTCAGCGCTATGAATACCGTGCCAGTTACCTTGATTGTCTTTGATTACGTTGTCGCCGAAGCCACCTAGGCCAAGCGTTTTCGCTAGATCAATAAAGAAGTTCTCTAGGTTGATGGCACGTCCGTCTTGAGTGCGGGAAGTTTTAGGCTCAACAATCGGCCAACGAGCGGTGATCGCTTTGGTCGCGACACCATGCCAAGGTGTTGCCATGCCCCAGCTCTCGTAGGTCACTGTGTCTGGCACTAGGTAATCCGATAAGGCAGTCGTTTCATTGATAAAGGCATCGATAGACACGATCAAGCCAAGCTGTTTGGGATCTTTAAGCTTCTCGCCTAGCAGGTTGTCTAAGCCTGGGACACCATATAGTGGGTTCGCCATGTGGTTGATCCACGCTTTTGCACGGTAAGGGTAACCGTCAATCGCAGCTGATAAGTGCTCAGTTAAAAGCGGAGCTGATATTGGGTACCACGGCGCGCGGGTCGGGTAAGGTGACTCGCCTGCGGCAACGCGACGTTTGTATTCGCTAGTTTTTTGATACGGGAACTTGCTGCGGGACAAGAATACACCTTGAGGCTTAGTCTTACCTTTAAACTTGGTAAAGTCGTAACGTGGACCAGCAACCGAAGTCGGGTAGCCGCCCGCTTTCGCCATCGCACCGCCTTTCGCGTTGATGTTACCGATCAGCGCGTTCAGCATCAGAATAGAGAACGAGTTGTAGAAGCCGTTGGTGTGCATGTTTCCACCGTGAGTATCCACGACTGCTTTTGTACCGTAACTGGTGAAGCGTTTTGCCAGTGCAATAATCTGGTCTTGTGGGATCTCACACTGCTCACTGTAGTAAGCAAGGTCGTATTTGAAGGCTTCTTCTTTCAATCTTTGCAGAGAAGATTTAACGCGAACAGTCTGACCATCGATTTCTACATCTTGATCGACGAACAGAGCCGCTTCATTCACCTGAATATGCGATGATAATAGTGACGTTGTCATATTGAGTGCGATGAATCCGTCATCGTCAGACATCGGTTCGCCTGTTTCTAGCAACCCTATATCCGATGCACGAAGCATACGCCCATTTTGTGGGTGCGACTCGTCACTGATCACAAGGTGAGATGCATTACACCAGTGTGTGGTGCCTGCTTGCTTCATCGCTTGCGCACTTGGGCGAGACAAGAAGTCGTGATTGTAGCGCTGGTTGTCGATGATCCATTGGATCATGCCAAGAACTAATGCTGAATCGGTGCCCGGTTTGATCGGTAGCCAGTTATTGCGATCGCCCGCCGCAAGGCTTGACGATCCTGCCGGAAGGCTTGGAGTCACAATGGTGTAGCTCAGTTTTCCGTTGGTACGAGCCTCAGCCAATTGTCTCGCTTGGCGCTTAAACGGGTTACCCGCTTGAGCTGGAGACATGCCGATGAAAAGAATGAACTCTGCGTTGTTGAAGTCGGGTTTTAGGTGCGAGAACTTGTCTAGATCGTTCATGATCGCGCCAGAACCTGCACGGAATGCGTAGCCACAGTAAGAGCCGTGGTGACCGAAGTTTCGTGTACCATAGCTGTTGAATGCAAAGCGCTTCAAGATGTCATCACGGCCTTCATTACCAGCATTCGTCACCAACAATTGGTTGGCTTTGGGACCGTATTCAGGGTTGTTTGGATCAAGTGGTGTTTCGATATCGCGAATCGATCGTAAGCCCTCAACTTTACCTTCACCGAATAAGTCACCACCCTCGGTGATCTCAGAGATAAGTTGTTCGTAGCTGATCGGCTCCCACTTGCCTTCACCTCGTTTACCAACACGTTTTAACGGTTGAGTGATTCGGTATGGGCTGTTTTGAATCTCCAACATGCCGTTACCACGGGCACAGGCTGTCGAGCGGTTATTGATGCCTGACTCACCAGACAAGCCAATGTAGGCGTCTTTTACCGGTGTTTTGAACGGGATCTGCTGATCACTTGATAGTGGGTGATACGGATTACCTGAGATACGCAAGATCTCGTCATTGCGATTATCGATACGTACACGCAAGCCACACAGTGTCCAGCAACCAAAACACATTGATGGTGCAACGCGTTGGTTTGGATTCGGCGAGATCTTACCTTGCTCATCGACACTGTATTCTGTCTCTAGCGAATTACCGTGATGGATGTGGTTGGTTTTCTTACCCGCGGTGCCATCGATAGCACCGTGAACCATGTGTTTTGTGGTTGTCGCATAACCTGCAGCAAAAGCTCCAACACCACCGGCAGCAAGGCCTGTTTTCAAAAATTGACGACGTTTGTTATCCATGATGATTCCTCAGACTACAAGCTATGTGAGCGGTTAAGTGGTGAAGGTGTATTTTGGTTTGGCTTCGATGTTGTCTTTGGTGCAGAACCAGTTGTTCGTGTAGAACCAGTAGACACGATCTCAGAGGCGAACAACGCAAGTGCTAACCAAAGACCACACATACCAACAATGCCGAGTAATCCTGCGCTACCCATCGGCAGTTCATAAGGGAATGGGCCAACATCGAAACGTGGAATGGTTTGAACTTCCATCATGGTGACCCAACGTACCGCCCATGCAGAAACTATGGTCGCAAGCGCAACACAGATAATTCCTAGCTTACTTTGCGATAGGCGTTGCAGTGGTAGAACCAAGATCATGCACAGCAAAATGCTGGTGGTCATGATGCCTAAATTGATGCCCCAAGCGTCATTCTCATACAGGCTGAAGTGACCATGGTTAGATGCCCAAATCGACGTGAGAATGATGGCAAGGCCACCCGTTAAGGTAATGGTTCTTTGTATCAGAGCTAGGTCTGTTGGTTTTAAGCTTGGCTTGCTTGAAGGCAGAAGAGCCCAAATCAACAGCGTTAAACCCGTTGCAGCAAAGAATGCGGTAGTGAACCAAAGTAGTGGAGAAGCCGGTTGATGCCAAAGCGGTCGGCTCGCCAAAATCGCAATCTCTGCGCCTGTATAAAGCGCGATGCTTAGGCCCGAAATAGCCGTCACAGCAGCGAGTGCAATCATCAGCTTTGATGATATTTGCCATTTACCTAGCGTCAGCCAAGACAAACGTTTTAGAAATGGGTTTTCACTTTGTTTAAGCTGTGCGATGTCGTCACGCAGGTAAACCCAAGCCGTCGTGACAGCCAGACCAGAAAATAAAGGTAGAAACAAAGAGCCCAATGACATCCATGACCAAGGCGTAATATGAGCATAGAAGTGCCACGCACGTCCGGGTTGGTGCAAGTCACCGGTTAATGCTAATGGTCCAACAATCGCGCCAATGGCCATCACAAGCACAAGGGCAGAACGGAATTGGTGACTGGTTGAGTTTTTAAAGATCAGTGCAATCAAGAACAAAATAGCGGCCGCGTAGGCTGAACCTATGTAGAAGAAATATTGAACCGCCCACGGTAGCCAAGCGATCTCTTGAGCGGGGACTAACACCTCAGTGATATTCATGCTGTCTCTCCTTGTTTGCCTTGTGTCGCGATTGCCAATTCTTGTTTGCTAGAGGATGAGTTATCGATGGCGGCTGGATCATAAATCGCAGGTTGGCCTTCAATGTGACTAACGAATCGCTCGTTCATGCCGATATAGAAAACATGGGGGTTGGTATTCTGCTCTGGCTTAAGCACCTTGATGTCGTCTTGGTTTTCATTGAGCAGACGGTTGATCTCGCTGTTTGGATCTTTAAGGTCGCCAATGACACGCGCGCCACCGACACAGGTTTCTACACAAGCAGGCAGTAAGCCGTCTTCAAGGCGGTGTGCACAGAAGGTGCATTTGTCTGCGGTAAGGGTGTCGTTATTAATGAAACGAGCATCGTAAGGACAAGCTTGAACACAGTAAGCACAGGCTACGCAGCGTTCGTTGTCGACCATGACAATACCGTCTTCGCGTTGGAAGGTCGCTTGAACTGGACAAACCTTGATGCAGGGAGCGTTGTCACAGTGATTACAGAGACGAGGTAACATGAAAGATTTCACGTCTTGTTGAGCAGTCGAACCATCATCAAGGGAGACTTCATACTGTTTTACGGTGGTTCTGAATTGGCCAATTGGTGCTTGGTTTTCAACGCTGCAGCCAACAGTGCATGCCTGACAGCCAACGCACTTACGCAAATCAATCGCCATGGCGTAGCGTTTACCTACTTCGCCCTTGCGGTCAGGCTGGTTGTTATTGCGAATGGCTGTGCTGGCGACTGCGGTGTTGATTCCGGCAATGGGAATGAGCGCAGCGCCGGCGGAAACTTTACCGAATTGGCTGAGAAACCGTCTTTTCAATGAGTCCATAGAGGTACCTATAAATGGGTATTCGATCTGTTAGGCTCATTGTCAGTTTTTGACCGTTCACGAGGTATTGTGGATTTCCACATACCCAGATCAAAGTTGATCTAGAACAAATGTGGTTTTACCAATCTAGCTGTTATGCTTTGTTTAAAGGCTCTATTTAACGTGTCGTCAATGCGTTATTCGAGTGTGAACATGCCATCAGTGTGGAGAAAGAGATTTTAGTGACAGTCCGAAACCTAATATCAATCGTTAGCCTTTGTTGGTTGAGTCTAACTGCAGGAATCTGTTTAGCCGCTCAAGCGGAGCAAGAGATTACAACATCAAACACTGTTGAGTCGGAACAGGTGATTGAGGTCGGTGTGCTGGCTATTCGAGGCAAGCTTTCCGCGCAGCAGCGTTGGCAGCCGACGATGGATTGGTTGTCGGAGCGCATTCCCGGCAAACACTTTGTTCTCAAGCCTTTCAACTTAGAAGAGATGGCTGATGCGGTAAAAGGTGTTGAGGTCGACTTTGTCATCACCAACCCCGGTCAGGCGGTTCGATTAGGACGCCAGTATGCGCTTTCTTGGATGGCAACCATGACCAGTCATAACTTTGAAGCTCAAGACACTAGTAATACACGCAGCATTGGTTCCGCCTTGGTGGTGAGAAGAATGTCGCCTTATATCTCTCTCGAACAACTCAGCGGTAAGCCGATTGCGGCAGTATCTGAAAATGCTTTTGGTGGTTACCTCACTATGCGTTACCAAGTGATGCAACAAGGGCTTAATCCCAACCACTTTTTCTCTAACACCCAATTTTTAGGTTTCCCGATCGACGCCAGCTTGTATCAACTACGTGAAGGGCACATTGAAGCGGCTGTCGTACCAAGCTGTTTAGTTGAGAACATGATCAGTGAAGGTTTGCTGGTGGCGGGGCAATATCGAATTATCGAGAATCAAGCGCCAGAAGGATTCCGATGCCAAGTGTCTACGCCGTTGTACCCCAACTGGTCGTTCGCCAAAACAGAGCGGGCTTCTTCGGCACTGGCCAAACAGATGAGTCAGGTATTATTTGCGATGCCTAAGAGCAGCGCACCGGCCATTGCAGCGAATGCATCGGGTTGGACGTCACCGACAAGCTTGCTGGCGATCGACAAGCTATATCAACAACTCGACATGCATCCACTGCAACAACCTTGGTGGAAAGAAGCGTTAATCTGGCTCAAGTACAATCAACAGTGGGCATGGGCGTTCTTTATTCTTGTCGTGTCTCTGAATGCTTACCACTTCTGGCTAGAATACAAATTCAGTCGCAGCAAAAAGCAACTAGAAGCGACGCTTTATAAGCTGAAAAGTAAGAGTGAACAGCTAGAGCACTCACAACGAATCGCGGTAGTTGGTGAACTGGGAAGTAGCTTGGCACACGAGATTAATCAGCCTTTGGCAGCTATTCGGAATTATAGCGAAGGTGGTTTACTGCGGATTTCGAAGAACAAACCGCTGACTGACATAGAGCCTGTATTTGAGAAGATCCAGTCGCAAGTGGACCGTGCTGATGCGATCATCCAGCGCTTAAGAAACATGATCAAAAAACGCTCATCAGATAAATCTCAAACTGATATAGAAGCTCTTCTTACAGATACCATCGAGCTACTGCAATTTCGATTAGAGAAACACAAGATAACCATTGAACGTTATGTCGTGGGTAAACCTATCACGCTACATGTTGACCCTGTCGGATTGCAGCAGGTGGTTGTAAATTTGATCAACAATGCGACGGACGCGTGTAACGCACAACAGCATCGCGAACAAAGCGCTGCGTCTGATATTGATAACAAAAACAGCGAACCACCAACAATTAAAGTGATTACCGAGTATCAACCGGATAAAATGATGCTGTCGGTTATCGATAACGGCACGGGCTTAGATTTCACTGAGCAGCAAGTCACTCAAGCCTTTGTGAGTAGCAAAGAAAACGGTTTGGGGTTAGGGCTTGCGATTTGCCAGGACGTGATTGAAGACCACAGCGGTCAAATGACCATTAAGTCACTGATTCCTCATGGCTGTCACGTTGCAGTGACGTTACCTTTTTCTCTTTCAAATGATTCATAAGGAATCTTGTTATGCCTGAACTTCATCAAACGTTGCCGGTTTATGTGGTTGATGACGATGAGTCGATGCGTGACTCGCTGGTGTTCTTATTGGAAGAGCATGATTTCACGGTGTCAGCTTATGAAGATGGTCCAAGCTTTTTAGACTCTGTGGATCTCACAAAGTCGGGCTGTGTAGTGCTAGACAGCAGAATGCCAGAGATGAGAGGGCAACAAGTTCATGAGTTAATGGTGAAAGCGCAGAGTCCGCTGTCGGTTATCTATCTCACAGGGCATGGCGATGTGCCAATGGCGGTGGAAGCTTTGCAAGCAGGTGCGATGAACTTCTTCCAAAAGCCGGTTAAAGGAGGGGAATTGGCCGAGGCAATCAAGCAAGGATTAAAGGCTTCAGAAAAGCACTTACACATGAATGTGTATCGCCAAGCGTACGCGTCGTTAACCGAGCGTGAGATAGACATCCTCAAACAAATTATCGACGGTAAGCGTAACCAGAAAATAGCCGATGAATTGTGCATTGCCATGAGAACAGTGGAAGTACACCGAGCAAGCTTGATGAAGAAATTCTCAGCGAAGACGGTTGCCGAGTTGGCTTACATATACGGTCAATTGACCTAGGTATAGAGCTATTCCTGTAAGAGAGTTGTACGGCAGTTGCACGAAATTGTTGATGGGAAAAACATCAATTTCGTCACCAAGCTTTAGGACTTTCCTGATGAAAGGCAGCCTTCATAATTTATCTATATTGAAGCAAGATCACATCGTCTATGGACTGCATACGGATTGAACCTCCTAGGCTTCTTATCGCAATGTAATCCTGAGATACTGAACTAAGTTCATTTTAAGGCGGAACGTGCCAGTAACTGCACTTTTCCCTGTAATTAGAAACATACCATTCACTATGGGTTGATCACTTTCCCGATATCGGGGCTAGTATCAGCCGAGTTAGGTTAAAATATTTTATGAGTACAATGGGAATCGCAATTGGTGCGACGGCTCTTTCGTTAATACTTGTCGCCGTGTGGCTGATCTCTTTATCGCTAAGAAAGCAGCGCTTGGAACAAGAACGTAAGGCTCGTGCTGTCGCTTACCGAAAAGCGATTGAAAAAGCGCGCATACAAGAGCAAAAAGAGCGTCACTTCAAAGCCGAAACCGGCCATGTACCGTCGATTCTGTATTTGGCAAAAGAAGCGGAACGTAACAATATTAAGGAAGCTCTGTATTGGTACGACAAAGCGGCGCAACTCGATAATATCAATGGCATGTACGGCATTGTGCGCCTAAGTATGAAGCGTAAAGAAGACCTGATTTTAAGAGAGAAAGCCAACTTTTGGCAGTTAGCAATCTCTGCTTTAGACAATGACGTATCGGCGAAATTCGAGATGGGCAAAGCGCTCGTCTTTGGTCGTGGAACCGATAAGAACATCCCTAAGGGTTATACCTATATTGAAGAGTCTGCGGCTGGTGGTAATACCGAAGCGATGCTGTTTATCGGTGACTGGTGTCTCGATAAAGAAAACCCAGACTACTCAGCTGAAAGCTCTGTCGAGTGGTACCAAAAGGCTGCTGAAAAAAATAACCTAGATGGCAAGATCAAACTCGGTATGAGTTATTTGAACGGTGTGGGTGTTGAGCCTAACCATGGCGAGGCTGTTTACTGGTTTGAGACGGCCGCAGAAAAGAACAGTGCAGAAGCGATGTTTAGAGCAGGCGAAGCTTGGATTGACCATGGTGAACACGGCAACGCGATTGCTTATATCTGGCTATTTTTGTCTGCTCATTTTGGCTACTCAGAAGCGAAGCATTTGCGGGATAAAGTTGGTGGTGAACTGGGTGTCGATGCCGTCGTGGGCTTACAAGCTCTGACTAAGCCGATCATGACTAAGTTGACTCAAGAAGCGATCACTAAGCATTCAATCATTAAAGCGCTCAATAAGCTCTACAAGCGCAATATACCGATCCCTAAGAAAGTGAAAGAAGCGTCTGATGAAGAAGGTGAGGCATTAAAAGTAGATGCGAGCCATCTAGATACTCAAACGGCGAGTGCTCAAGATACGAATGTTGATTACAGCCAACAACCTAATTCCGAGCAAGCATCAACAGAGAGACAAGCGACCCCAAATAGTGACCCTCTAGACTTCAGTCAGGCAGCCTTGGATCCAAGCTGGAAAAGCAACCACTAAAACGTGTTGGTTAGCTTTGATGAGTTAGACAAAAATGACTGAAGCTATAAATCTATAAATCTATAAATCTATAAATCTATATAGCTTCTAACCGTAATCTAGAAAACCAAGACAACAAAAAAGGGAAGCGAATGCTTCCCTTTTTATTTGTGTGCTATTTGCTTTTAGAGCTTAGAGCTTAGAGCTTAGAGCTAAAGCCTAATACCAAGAGCTGTTAAGCTTTGTTTTGCTCAGCTTTACATACAGCCGCAGTGAACACTACGTCAGTTGAGCTGTTAAGCGCTGTTTCAGCAGAATCTTGAATCACACCAATGATGAAACCAACCGCTACAACCTGCATCGCTACATCGTTTGAGATACCGAATAGGCCACAAGCTAGAGGAATCAGTAGCAGTGAACCACCGGCAACGCCTGATGCGCCACATGCTGAAATTGCAGCAACAAGGCTTAGTAGAATCGCAGTGAAGATATCAATCTCAATACCCATTGTGTGTACAGCGGCAAGCGTTAACACAGTGATGGTGATTGCAGCACCCGCCATGTTGATGGTTGCGCCTAGAGGGATTGATACAGAGTAAGTATCTTCATCTAGCTCTAGCTTCTTACAAAGGTTCATGTTCACTGGGATGTTTGCAGCGCTTGAACGAGTGAAGAATGCCGTTACACCAGATTCACGAATACATTGCAGTACAAGTGGGTATGGGTTCTGTTTTGTCTTTACAAAGACAAGCAGTGGGTTAACGACAAGAGCAATGATCAGCATTGAGCTTAGTAGAACCGCTAGTAGTTGACCGTAGCTTGCTAGTGCATCGAAGCCCGTTGTTGCGAATGTAGTCGAAACAAGGCCGAAGATACCGAATGGCGCAAGACGAATAATGAAGCGAACAATGTGTGAAACACTGTGGCTAAGGTCTTCGAAAACCGCTTTGGTTGTTGCAGATGCGTGGTGCAGTGCAAGACCAAGACCGATAGCCCAAGCAAGAATACCGATGTAGTTAGCGTTCATTAGTGCGCTAACTGGGTTATCTACAAGCTTGAATAGAAGCGTATGAAGAACTTCTGCAATACCTTGAGGAGGGTTAGCACCTTCAGCGCCAGCAACCAGTGTCAAAGTGGTTGGGAACATGAAGCTCAGTACTACAGCAGTTAGTGCTGCAGAGAACGTACCAATCAGGTAAAGCACAATGATTGGACGCATATGAGTATGCTGACCTTTCTTTTGGTTTGCGATAGAAGCTGCAACAAGAATGAATACTAAAATTGGGGCAACAGCTTTCAGAGCACCAACAAACAGACTACCTAATAGGCCTGCATCTTGAGCTGCTGAAGGAGAAACCATGGCGAGAACGACACCGAAAACAATACCAGCAAGGATCTGTAGAACGAGATTTCCACGAGCGATGCGGGCGAGCATGTTGTGATTTTGCATAAAATACCTGCAATTGTTAATTTATTATAGTGATGTATTTTTTTATAAAGTTGTACCAAATCCAACTATACACTAGTGGAATGGGCGGTCATATTAGCGGGATCTAAGAGGGTGTCTAGGAATAGTTTACTTTTAGGGTGATTGTTTGCGCTACGTGGTGTTTTTAGAGCTAAATGTTAAATTTTTGTACTCTTGTTGAGATATAAATCTGCATGATAATACTCATTCGGGTCAATGTTCTGGTTCTGGTGCCGTCAGAGTCGATTAGCAAGATCATTGTGTGCAGAAATGATCCCATTGGGTTCCTGTTGATATAAAGAAGACCTGTTAATACAAAGAAGCCTCGCTGATACAAAAAAGCCCCAGCCCAATGCATTAAAGAGCTCAGGAATTATTGAGCTAATACGCGATAGGGACATGGGGCTTATTTACGTGTTGTAAACCTAATCCAATAATCGGCTATTTAGACGATTTCTTGATATTACGGCTCTCTGACTGCACGGTTTTGTACATTTTAGAAAGCTGTTTACTGTTCGCTCTCTGCTCTGCCAATGAGGCTCCATTTCTTGCTTGCTCTCTGAGTAACTTCTCATAGTTAGAGAATCGTCTTTCAGAAAGCTCACCGCTTTCAATGGCCTTGCGTATTGTGCATCCTGGTTCTGACTCATGGCTGCAATCAGAAAAGCGGCAGTGCATTGCTAACTCTTCAACGTCTGAAAAAGTTTCACTCACGCCTTCAGCGCAGTCTGCAAGTTGGAGCTCTCGCATTCCTGGAGTGTCGAGAAGCAAGCCACCTGATGCGAGCAAGTGGAGTGATCGTGATGTGGTTGTATGACGACCTTTACTGTCGTCTTCACGAATACCACCAGTTGCCTGCGATGCTTCACCTAGCAATGAGTTAACCAAAGTCGACTTACCCACACCAGAAGAGCCCATTAGCGCGACGGTCTTGCCGATTTTACACCAAGGTGAAAGTACTTGGGTTGAGTCTTGATCTAGGCTGTTGACCGCTTCGATCATCAGCATCGGGTCTAAGCTTTGTACCTGTTGTACTTTGTCTTCGTAGTCGTCACACAAGTCTTTCTTCGTCAGGACGATAACCGCTTCAACTTGTGCTTCATTTGCGAGTGCCAGGTAGCGTTCAATGCGACTCAGATTAAAGTCGTTGTTCAATGAAACCACGATAAACACTGTGTCGATATTGGCTGAAATATATTGTTCAGCCACACGACTGCCCGCAGCTTTTCGGCTAAAGAGCGATTGGCGTTCTAGTAAGCGATCGAATTGCAGTTCAGAGTTCAATATTACCCAGTCGCCAACGGTCATTGCCGGTTGGTTTTGGTGGATGGGTAGAACAATTTCACCTTGCTCTGACGCTAATGTATAGCCATTGCGGTGATGTGCGACGATACGAGCAATGACGGAGTGATCATAGTCTTCGAGTGTCAGTTGTTGTTGGAATACAGGTTGCCATCCAAGTTGTTGAAGTGACATTGGATGAGAAAATGCGTTTTGTGAATTCATGTCTATTTACCCAGACGTGCGAGCTTTCTTTTCTTGTGAGAGCATTAAAGTCTTATCAGTGCATTAAAGTCTTATGAGAGCATTAACGTCTTGTAAGATCTCAGGTTGTCGATGAGATCGAAAAGCGTTGGTCAGTTCAAAAAGCGTCGAGACGTCAAAAATGTTTGAGCTTGGGTCGAATTCAAAATCGATAGGACCCCGGATTTGAGTCATGCTTTACAGGCATGCAGATATTGATCACTTACGATCAACAGTAAACCGGGTAAAAGTGTGCGGTAGCCAGCTGATGGCTTAATGTTGGTAGTTCGAGATTAAAGTTTGATTAACCAAACAAATTAACGCGTTACTTTTACTGCCAGTTTTAGTGTTTTCATTACAATCATCTTCTATTCTCCTTGGTTTATTAATGTGTTCAGGCTTTGAATAAAAAGCGCGCTCAGTTTAACAAAAAGCCACGATGGCGAGAAGTCATCGTGGCTTAAATTATTTTATCAATTGTGAATACGATTAATGATGGTCGTGATTCATCTTTTTCATGCCGCTCATCACTTTCTTCACTGGTGCGTCGAAGGTCTGTGTTTCACCATTGGCAAAGGTCAGTATCATCTCGATTTGCTCACCTTCTTTTAGGCTACTTTTTAGGTCGAACAACATGATGTGTAGGCTGCCAGGTTTAAGTACCGCTTCACCGTTTGCAGGGATGGTGATTTCTTGAACTTGGCGCATTTTCATAACATCGCCATCAATGATTACATCATGAAGTTCTACTTTACCTGCTGCAGGTGTTGTTGCAGAAACAATAGCGCGATCTTTATCGCTGTGGTTTATCAGAGTCGTGAACACCGCGCTGTTCACTGCTGAAGGCGGGGTTGCACGAGCGTACGCGTCATGAACCATAATATCGCTACTAGCCTGAGCAAAAGGGGTGAGCAATAAGCCTGCTAGAGCAAGTGCTTTTAACTTCATGTTGTTGTCCTTAATTTTTATGTTTTTGGTCTGGGACCTGACTTTTTGTTCGAACTTTATTAGTTAAGTTCTTTGTTTTTACGTTTTACTGCGTCAGCTTGTTGATAGCCTCAACAATTGGTGCTGGCGTTAACGTATGCGGCACTTTGGTAATCAAGGTACCGTCGGGCTTTAAAAAATAAAAATATGAGCTGTGGTCAAGGGTGTATTCCAACTCTGAACCTTCCAGCTTGGTCTTTCTGAAAATAACACCGTAGTTGTGTGCAAGCGTGGTTGTCACATCCAAAGGACCACTTAATCCTTCCATCATTGGGTGGAAGTATTGTGCGTATTCGTATGAGGCCTCTGCTGCATCACGCTCAGGGTCGAGAGAGACAAACATCGGGCGAATCTTGGCTTTTGCTTCATCAGAGACTTGGTTAAGTGCTCCGGCCAACATAGCCAAAGAAGTGGGGCACACATCTGGGCAGCGTGTGAAACCGAAGTAAACGATACGAATTCTGTCATCGGTTTGGTCAAAGATTTCCGTTGGTTGGTTGTCTTTGCCGAAAAGAGTCGTTGCGGAGAACTCTTGTTTTGCAGCGTGTTGTTCTTGAACTTCGTTTTGCCCATCAAGATAGCTTTTGACACCAAAGCCAAGTACAAAAGCGACAACCAATGCTAACGACCAATTTCTACTCATCTTGCCATCCTTATTGCAGGTTTTACGGTTTCAACACCATCGGTGAGCTCACCAAGCCAAGTCATGTGATCCATGGTACACACGGGTAAAATGACATCACCTTCATAGATGTTGTTACCAGTATTTTTTAATTGGAAACGTGCTGAGCCCATTTCCATCTCTAAACCGGTCAGCGATAGCATCAAGGTTTCAGAGGCCGCGCCTTCCCACACCACTTTGATTTTTGTTGGGACTAGAGGTTGAGCTGTTTCATGCTCAAGGGTCATAGCAACGCTGTCTTGCTCACACCATGTTGTTGAAAGCATGCAGTAGTCATCTAAGTTGACGTCAGGAGAGTGGCTCTCTACTACCGATTTAAATTGCTCGACTGCCTGTGGTCCATAAAAGCCAGCGACCAGCGCAATACCGAGCGCAGCAACCTTTAATGCTGGGTGCATGTCGTGTTCTCATTTGATTTTATAAGAACGGCGATGGTATCACACCACTCAATACGTGCTTGTATCAAAAAGCAATTTTGTGCGTATGGTAGAACTAAAAAAGCGAAGCCATTGGCTTCGCTTTTGTCTGTTTAATAGATATGTGAGCTTAGTATTTCTAAGTTCTATCCATTCTGAACATGTTCCAGAAATACGTTGAATGATTAGTCAGCGTTACGCTCTGCGAACTTCTCCAGGCCTAAAACCAATGCAATCGCAGCAAACATCATCACAATCGCCATGACCAACTGAGAAGGCTGAGAGGTTACCGCTTCAAAATCAAACGGTGATAGGTTTTCTTGAATCAGAGGAACTTGTTCACCTTTTGAGTTTGTGCGCCAGCTGATGGTCTCTTTCCAAGGCCAGATCTTAGGCAGCGTACCGATCATCAAACCGGTTAAGAATACCAATGTGAAGTCGCGGAATGAACGCAATAGCCAAGACAGTACATGTGAGAAAGTCAGCAGTCCGATCACACAGCCCGCAAGGAATAGCGCAAGTACATCGACTTGAAATGATTTAACGGCGCCAAGCACGGGGCCATACATGCCAATCAGGAGCAGAATAAAGCTGCCTGAAATACCGGGTAAAATCATCGCGCAGATAGCAATCGCACCCGCAATCAATACGTTGATGCTGGTTGGTTCCATTTGCAGCGGTTTAAGCACGGTAATGCTATAAGCGAAAGCAACGCCAAGCAGCAAAAACACGAAGCGAATCATATCGCGTTTCTCTACTTGCTTAAGAATATGGAAAACCGAGACCAAGATCAGGCCGAAGAAGAAAGACCACAGTGGAACAGGGTGGGTGACTAATAACCAAGAAATCAATTTTGCGAATGTCGCAATGCTCGTGAATACGCCCGCGAACAGTGAAATTAGGAAGAAACCATTGATGTGATTAAACGCGGCTTTGAAGCCTTCGCGTTTCCATAAGCCAAGTACGCTAGGGTTAATTCTGCGAATGCTTTCTAGCAGCGTATCGTAGATACCAGTGATGAATGCGATGGTTCCGCCCGACACGCCAGGAACAACGTCTGCTGCGCCCATTGCCATGCCTTTGAAAAAAGTACTTAAGTAGTTCATTGCTTCATAGAGTTGAGGATGATTTTGTGCAGTATACAAACTTTAGTGTAAAAAAAGTATGAATATGCTTTTGGGGAAGGGCTTTTATTACTCTATTAATTGTAAAGCAATAAGTTGAATTGAATATTTGCCTAACATTTAGATAACAACCACTTAGTGATTTGTCATTAAGAGCAGCGATGAAACTGATCTCTTATCGATATTGCATCTTGGTTGCATTATGCAAATGCACTTTGCAATTCGCATGACAAATTCATGGTTTTTATGCGATGCAGGGCTTATAAAACGTCGAATAAAAGTTGGCACGCTAACTGCATTATATACATTGACCCTTCTTAAGCCGAGGGTCACCTAGCCAACTGACGTTGTTAGTGAACTTATGATTTGTTCACAAATATATAGAGCCAATCGCGATTATTGCGGTTGGCTATTTTTTTGCCTGTCGTTTGGTGATCGTCTTTTTACTTTTCCCATTCCTACATTTTTAGGTTCTAAACTTCAGATGAAAAAAAAGCCAGCCACCATCGGTGACTAGCTTATGTTTTCTCGAATCAATCTCGAATCAATCTCGAATCAATCTCGAATCAATCTCGAATCCGTTTTAGTACCCCATCAACTGCAGCAAGTTTTCCGCTGTGCTGATTGCTTCTTTACGGTTAGCAATATTGAGTTTTTGGTAAAGGTTACGGATGTGAGTCTTGATCGTGGTACCCGCTACATCGAGTTCTTGAGCGATCTGCTCATTACTGAATCCTGAATAGATCAGACCAAGCACTTGCCATTCACGCTGAGTGAGTGGGCTAGTGCGCACCAACTCAGGGATATTCGGGTGATTAACCAAGTTCTCAACAAAGTCTTCATCGAAATGCACCGAACGACTGCGTTGGGTCGTGGAGATATCCTTCATGATTTGTTGCGCGCGGTGACGTTCTAAATCACCTAAGCCAGGCTTGTTGCTCAACTTATCCAAGATATGCCCGATAGTCCCACCGTCGACTAAGAAGTTACCGACCATACCGGTTTGGTTAGTCATATGAAGCGCTTCTTCGAGTAGTATTCGTGCGCTGTCTTCATCGTTAATTTGTGTACGTAACACGGCTTCAACGATCAAGTTGCGGTTGGTGTCTGTAATCAGGTGCGAACGCTGGGCTTCACTCTTAAGGAAGGTCAGCGCTTCTTCTGCGTCTTCATACTGCTCAAGGATGATGTGAGCACGAACGATGTTTCGCCACTGAAGTTGGCAGAAGTGGTTACTTGCCGATTCAGGTCGAACAGCCACACTCAGCCAATCACGGATAGCTTCTTTATCGCCTTTTACTTGCCAGAACAGAATCAAAGAAAGAGAAGCATTTGCCGTCCAATCTACGTGGTAAGTCGATTGACGCAATAGGTGCTGAATCTGGTCGATAAATTTCGACGCTTTATCAATCTCACCACGGCTCAATGAAATACGAGCCAACATAGAATAGCTGTGCAGGTGTTTACTCGGAGAGTGGTGACCAAGGATATCTAAGCCTTTGTAGCAACACTCTTCCGCTTCATCTAGTCGGTTCCAACACCAGAAGATCTGAGCGCGAACACGCAGCAAGAATTCGTGCAGAGGTACGTATTGCAGCTGATGTTCTTCAATCAATTTGAATGCACTGTCTTGTAGCTCAAATGCAGCTTGAACATAACCTTGAGCAATCAAGATTTCGCTTTGTTGCAGAATCGCCCACAGGGCCTGATGGTAAACCTGATACTGACGTGCCAGTTTTTCTGTTTGTTGCATCATCGGTAGCGCACGGCTTAGGTTACCCATTACGTGATTCACTTCGCCTACAACCGAGGTTGCGACAATGCGGCTACGATAAACGGTGGTGTTCAACTGACTCAACGAAAGCTCAGCCAATTCCAATGCTTTCTCAGGCTCATTGCTGTTGATGGCAACTTGTGCGCGTAAGGCGTTGTATTGGCCTTGCTGCTGAGTATCGAGTTCAATGTTTCGAGCTTGATATTGAGTCTCAGCCTCTTCCAACAAAGTACCCACTTGGTCATAACGGTGCTGACTTTGTGCAAGCCAAGCACGCAACATCGAAAGCTTTGGCTCACTGTATAGTTGATCTGTGGTTAGCTGTTTGATCGCCATTTCTAATGACGAAAGCTCACCTTGGTTGAACATCGGCCAACCGTGCTCAGTCAGGATTTGAATGATCAGTTCTGGATCTTCAGCGCGCTGTGCGTGACGTAGTGCTTGGTGTGGTGTGTTTTGCTTGATCCACGCTTTTGCAGCACTTCGATGCAGTTCAGCTTCTTGCTGAGGAATTCGAGCTTGGCGCTCATGTGCGAGGAATTCACCAAACAAGTTATGGAAGCGATACCAGTTCTTTTCACCTTCAAGCGGGTAGATGAACAAACCAAAACGGTTGAGTGATTCGATCATACCTAACGCATCTTCACGCTGTGTAAGTGCACACACAAGCTCATCGTTGAAGTGATCAAGCACAGAACATTGCATCAAGAACTGTCGGGTTTCTTTGTCTAGCAGGTCGAATACTTCTTCAACCAAGTAGTCCCAAAGATGGGCGTGGTTAAAGTGAGAGAATGACTCTGCGGACTGTGCAAGAGTGCGTTTTTGGTGTTGTGCTTGTAGCGCGATAAGTTGTAGTGCAGAAGGCCAACCTTCTACATAACTACAAATGCTATCTGCCGTGGTGTCATCAATGCCGTCGGCTACGCGTTGGTTGAAAAAGCGTGTGGTTTCTTCGGTATCAAACGCCAACGAGTCATTACCTAATTCGATCATTAAGTCACGAACGCGCAGGTTTGCTGTACCAAGTGGTGGCGTACCACGACTGGTGACAACCAACGTTAGGTTATCGGGCATGTGTTTGAGGAAGAAGCGCATGGCTTCGTGGATGTCGTCATTGTTGACCAAGTGATAGTCATCCAACACCAGAAAGCACTCGTGATGGAATTCCGACATCTCGGCAAATACTTCACTTAATAAAGAATGCAGCGATGAAAACTGTCGCTTTTCTGCCAGTTTTTGGGCATTCGGACAGGCATTTTGAGTCGCTTTATTAAGTGATTGAAGTAGGTAGTTGATAAAGCGGAAGGCATCATTGTCGCTATCATCAATGCTGTACCAACCCACATTAGGTTTATCTACCAACCATTGTGCAGCCATGGTGGTTTTGCCGTAGCCCGCTGGAGAGCGGAACAACACAAGCTTATAGCAATCTGCATTGTGAAGCAGATCGAGAACCCTAGGTCGTAGGATTGCATTATGTAAGCGGCCGGGACGAGTCAGTTTCGAAGGGATCCACATATCGAAGTTTTACACCTATTCCGTGGCTATGTTCTGGAATATCCCAATCTATCGTTGAGTGCACTCCAATGACATGAGCCTAATTACTTAAGTCTTTACTCATATTACGTGAAGCCAAACGTTACCGACTACGATCCTCCTCAGAAACCTTGCACTCCTGCATGTTTTTGGGTGTCTACGCCCTTTATTTGAGACTTTGCTCACGTTGTGGGTTGGTTTGTGAATGTGACTTCGTTCATCCCTACACGGGAATCAATGCAAAAGATGAGAGTTGGAAATTATTTTCGTGATCTGAAACTCAGATTTGGCAATGACTTTAAATGGGTTAAATAAAAGTCACATCAATTGAAGTTAAGTTATCGAACGGGAGCTTGTGATCTTAGTCACTCCAAGTTTTTGTTCGCAGTCAGAACATGAGAGTCAGATCACTAACCCTAAGTCGGTACGCCCCCTACGCCCTCCCATCTACTCCTAGTCAGTTGCATTAGCGGGAGGATGTTTAGTTTATGGTGACCATGCACGATATGTCACAGATGAATTAGAACTATTAAAAGCGAGATTTCTGAAATGAAACCAACTCAGCAAAAAACTTTCGATAAAGTGTCATTCCAAGAGAGTGTTAAGAAACATTTATCTGCAACCTACGCAACAACGATTGAAAACGCAGATAGCCGCGCATGGTACCTAGCAATGGGGCGTGCGCTAGCAGAACTCACAACATTTGATCTGTTAGAAACTGAAAATGACGAAAAAATTAAGAACGCGAAGAGCGTTAACTACCTATCACTTGAGTTTTTGATTGGCCGTCTAACAGGTAACAACCTGATCAGCATGGGTCTATACGAACAGATCACTCATGCAATGGAAGAGCTAGGTCAAAACCTAACTGACCTTCTAGAAGAAGAACGTGACCCATCACTAGGTAATGGTGGTCTTGGTCGTCTAGCTGCTTGTTTCATGGATTCTTGTGCCGCTCAAGAATACCCAACAGTAGGCTACGGTCTTCACTACGAATACGGTTTATTCAAGCAGTCTTTCCAAGACGGTCGCCAACAAGAAGCACCTGACGCATGGCGTGGTGTTGAAGGTTACCCATGGGAAGTGGCTCGTCCAGAACTAGCACAACACATTGGTTTTTACGGTCATGTAGAAGTTGAATTCATCGACGGTAAAGAAGTACGTACTTGGGTTCCAGGTATGGAAGTGAAAGCAATGCCTTGGGATCTACCTATCGTAGGTTACGAGTCAAACACAGTTTACCCGCTGCGTCTTTGGGAATGTCAGGCAATTGCACCATTCTCACTAGCAAGCTTCAACAACGGTGATTACTTCGAAGCGCAACACTCGCTAATCGATGCAGGTAACATCACTAAGGTTCTTTACCCGAACGATAACCACGAGAAAGGCAAGACTCTGCGCCTAATGCAGCAGTACTTCCACTCAGCAGCGTCTGTTCGCGATATTCTACGTCGTCACGAAGCAGCAGGTTTCTCTCTAGAAGATCTGCCTAAGCAAGAAACGATTCAGCTTAACGATACGCACCCAACGATTGCGATTCCTGAGCTAATGCGCATCTTGATTGACGAGAAAGGTCTATCTTGGGACCAAGCATGGGAAATCAGTGCTCATACGTTCGCATACACGAACCACACACTACTTCCTGAAGCACTAGAGACTTGGTCTGAATCACTGATCAACCGTCTTCTTCCACGTCACATGGAAATCATCTTTGAAATCAACCACCGCTTCATGCAAGAAGTTCGCAAGATGTGGCCTGGTGATGGTGAGAAGCAAGCGAAGCTTTCTATCATCCAAGAAGGTTTCCACCGTATGGTTCGCATGGCAAACCTATGTGTGATTGGTTCTTACAAAGTAAACGGTGTAGCTGCGCTTCACTCTCAACTGGTTAAGAAAGACTTGTTCCCTGAATTCAACGAAATCTTCCCAGGTAAACTGACTAACGTAACGAACGGCATCACGCCACGTCGTTGGTTGAAGTTCTGTAACCCAGGTCTATCTGCGCTAATCACGGGTAAGATCGGCACTGAATGGCCAGCAAAACTTGAGCAGCTAGAAGGCATCGCTAAGTTTGCAACAGACGCGAAATTCCAAAAAGAATTCATGGCTGTTAAGAAAGAAAACAAACAGCGCCTAGCTGATTGGGTTCAAGAGAACATGGGTATCGAGCTAGATACTAACGCTATCTTTGACGTTCAAATCAAACGTCTTCACGAATACAAGCGTCAGCACCTAGATTTGCTACACATTCTATCTCTGTACCACCGTATTCTTAACGAACCTGGTTTCGAGTGTGAGCCACGCGTATGTTTCTTCGCAGCGAAAGCAGCACCGGGTTACCACCTAGCGAAAGAGATCATCTTCGCGGTTAACAAGATTGCAGAGAAGATCAACAACGACCCTCGCATCGGTAACAAACTGAAAGTGGTATTCATTCCTGACTACCGTGTAAGCATGGCTGAAATCATCATCCCTGCAGCAGACGTTTCTCAGCAAATCTCACTAGCGGGTAAAGAAGCATCTGGTACGGGCAACATGAAGATGGCTCTAAACGGCGCGCTAACTATCGGTACGATGGATGGTGCAAACGTTGAGATTCGTGAAGAAGTGGGTGATGAAAACATCTACATCTTCGGCCTAGACGTTGATGGTGTTCAAGCTCTGAAAGCTCAAGGCTACAACCCATACGACTACTACAATGCAGACCCACTACTGAAAGCATCTCTAGACCTACTGACTGGCGATGAGTTCACTCCAGGTCAACCAGGCCTTCTACGTGCAACGTTTGATAGCCTGCTAGACGGTGGTGACCCTTACCTATGTCTTGCTGACTTCGCATCTTACGTGAAAGCGCACGAAGACATGGGCACGCAATACAAAGACCAAGCAGGTTGGGCTAAGAAAGCAATTCTTAACACAGCATTGGTTGGTAAGTTCACATCAGACCGCTCTATCCGCGACTACGTGAACAACATCTGGAAACTTGAAGCGGTTAACCGTTAATACTTCCAAAGTAGCCAAGGCAGTTTCTGCCTTGGCTCAATTAGCTTGTGAGCAAACGAAAGGCTTAAAGGTTTCGTTTATAAACAAGCTGCTTACAAACCGATTGTCACAAGCTAATTGATTAGTAAAAATTAAATTAACAACCCTACAAAATAGAAAGCGTCAGAACGTTTTCGGAGAGAGCGATGAAAGAACAGACCGTATTAAAACAAGTCGCAGAAATGGCAAACATTGCCGACAGTTACGTTAGTGCGTGGGGCGATGAAGCACAAGTATCAGACGAGACGATCACGTCTCTATTGGCTTCGTTGGGCTACGATACAAGCAGCGATGATGCACTGCTTAAGTCAGCAGAAAGAAAACACAAAAAAGATGTACTAGACCCAGTTCTTGTCTTGCGTGACGGTGAGCCAGTAGAAGTGGCGCTTAATCTAGGTGTAAGTGCTCGTGAAAGTGAGTTCAGCTGGCGCTTAGAAACCGAGCAAGGAGAGGTACTTGAAGGCTATCTTCAATCTCAAGTCATTCGTGACGAGCGTGCCGAGGGTGGCCCTTTAGTGTTTGCATTGCCAAGTGATTTGGCATGGGGTTATCACAAGCTCATTGTGAGCCGTAAGCGCCGTAAGAAGCCTTACGAGATGACACTGATTATTACGCCAAAAGCGTGTTTCAAGCAGTCACCAATCGAGCAAGGCAAAAAGCTTTGGGGACCCAGTGTTCAACTTTATACCCTAAGAACTCAGCATAACTGGGGTATTGGTGATTTCGGAGACCTAAAACAGCTTGTTGCGGATATCGCTTCTCGTGGTGGTGACTTCGTTGGTCTAAACCCAATTCACTCATTGTTCCCTGCGAACCCTGAAGGTGCGAGCCCATATAGCCCATCTTCTCGTCGCTGGTTGAACATCTTATACATTGATGTGAGTTCAGTTCCTGAATTTGCACTAAGTGCAGAAGCACAACAAACAGTCGGCAGCGCAGAGTTCCAACAGCGTCTACAAAAAGCGCGTGAAGCACACTGGGTAAACTACACCGAAGTGTCTGAGCTTAAGATGAGCATCTTGCCTCTGCTATTCGCAGAATTTAAGACTCGTCATCTAGACAAAAACAGCGACCGTGCACAAGCGTTCTTAGCCTTCGTAGAAGAGGGTGGCGATAGCCTGATGCATCAAGCGGCGTTTGATGCTCTACATGGTGAACTGCATGCAGAAGATTCTGGCATGTGGGGATGGCCGGTATTCCCTGAGAAGTACCGTACATTCGACAGCCCAGCGACACAGAAATACATCAAAGAGAACTTAGAAAACGTTCATCTGTACATGTACCTGCAATGGCTAGCAGATTGCCAGATCAACGATGCACAGTCTCTTGCAGAAGAGAAGGGCATGGCTGTTGGCCTGTACCGTGACTTAGCGGTAGGTGTTGCAGATTCAGGCAGCGAGACTTGGGCTGACGAAGGCAACCTAGTGATGGATGCGAGCATTGGTGCTCCACCTGATATTCTTGGTCCTTTGGGTCAGAACTGGGGTCTACCTCCGTTAAACCCAGAAGTGCTTCAAGAAACAAGCTACGACGCTTACATCAAGCTACTTCGTGCGAACATGAAGCACTGTGGTGCACTGCGTATCGACCACGTTTTAGGTCTACTGCGCTTGTGGTGGATTCCAAAGGGTGAGAACGCAACTAAGGGCGCGTACATCTACTACCCAGTACAAGATATGCTGTCTATTCTGGCGCTTGAATCTCACCGTTACCAATGTAGCGTTATCGGTGAAGATTTAGGAACGGTACCGGATGAGATTGTCGACATCCTTGCAGATGCTGGCGTGCACTCTTACAAAGTGTTCTTCTTCGAAACATCAGAAGATGACGGTGGTTTCATCTCACCAAAACACTACGCATCACAATCGATGGCGGCACTGTGTACTCACGATATGCCAACGCTTCGTGGCTTCTGGCACTGTGATGACCTGAAAATGGGCCAAGAGATTGGCTTATACCCAGATGCAGAACAATTAGAAACCTTGTTCGATGACCGCCTAGAGTGCAAGCAAGGTATCTTAGATTCAGTAGCATGGCATGGTTTCCTACCAGAAGGTGTGGGCCGCGATGCGAGCCAAGTACCGATGGACTCTTACCTTGCTGAGGCACTTCAACTGCACGTAGCGGCTGGTGGTTCAACACTACTGAGCGTTCAGCTAGAAGATTGGCTAGAGATGGACAAGCCAGTAAACATTCCTGGCACGGTTGATGAATACCCTAACTGGCGTCGTAAACTATCAATGAACTTGGACGAAATATTTGCTCACGAAGGCGTTAATCGTATCGCTTCTAAGCTGACTGACGTTCGAGAAAAAGCCGCTAAGTAATGACGTGAGTGACTTGAAATTAGGTGGTTTTTTGCTTACGCCGTACGAAACTACAACCTCGGTCACTCAATAATGAATGCTCATCTGGTAGAATAAACCGTCGTTATATTGCCCGCACTAATAGCGGGCATTTTTGTATTATGTTTTTTGGATGTTTGGTTAGGGAGAAACGTTTTGGAACTAAGTTCGATTTCAAAGCAAAAACAAATATATACCCAACTATCACAGGCTTGTTTCACAGACCCATTCGCGTTTTTAGGGCCATACCTACCTTCTGAGCAAGGTGCATTACGTGTGTGGATTCCTGGGGCAGATAAAGTCGAGTTGATTGTTGGAAAGGAACCTCGTATTGAGTTAGCGCGAGAGGGTGAAAGTGGTTTCATTCTTAAGCAAGAGAGAGACTTACGTTTTACTCACTATAAGCTTGCGGTTGATTGGGCTGGCGTAGAACAGATCATCGATGATCCTTACCAGTACCACGATCTGTACGCGAGTTATGAAGATCTTCATACACCGAAAGATATGTATCATCACATGGGGGCTCAGTTTATTACGCTAGAGCGTGATGGACAGACGATTTCAGGTACGCGTTTCTTGGTGTACGCACCGCATGCAACTGCGGTAAGCTTGGTGGGTAACTTCAACGCTTGGGATGGTCGCCGCCACCCAATGCAACGCCTAGATTACGGTATGTGGGGCTTATTCATTCCTGAACTGGAAGAAGGCGCTCAATACAAGTTTGAATTAAAAGGACCAAATGGCGAAGGCTTACCACACAAAGCTGACCCATGGGGTTTCTACTCTGAGCAATACCCATCGTTCTCATCTGTAACTTACGATCACGCTCGTTACCAGTGGCAAGATACTCAATGGCAAAATCGCCCGGTAACGCAAAAGCGCAAAGAAGCGCTTTCGTTCTATGAATTGCATGCAGGTTCTTGGAAGCGTAACGCTGAAGGTGAATTCTTAAATTATCGCGAGCTTGCGGCAGAGCTGATCCCATACCTAACGGATCTTGGCTACACGCACGTTGAACTAATGCCAGTTTCAGAACATCCATTCTACGGTTCTTGGGGCTATCAGCCTGTAGGTCTATTTGCACCGACTAGCCGTTTTGGCTCTCCAGATGATTTCAAATACTTCGTCGATCAATGTCACCAAGCGGGTCTTGGCGTTGTTCTGGACTGGGTTCCTGCTCACTTCCCAAGTGATGATCACGGCCTAGCAAACTTCGATGGTACGCCATTATTCCATGATCCAGATCCACGTCGTGGTTGGCATCAAGATTGGAACTCGTACATTTACGATTTAGGCAAAGAGCATGTTCGTCGTTTCTTAGTTTCTAATGCACTGTACTGGTTCGAGCAATTCCACATTGATGGCATCCGTGTTGATGCGGTTGCTTCGATGTTGTACCTCGACTATTCGCGTAGCCATGACCAATGGATCCCGAATGCGGATGGCGGCAACGAAAACTACGACGCTATCGCAACCCTTAAGTGGATGAACGAAGAAGTGTATAAACACTTTCCGAATGCGATGACGATTGCTGAAGAATCAACGGCTTTCCCTGGTGTTTCAGCACCGACTTTTATGGGCGGCTTAGGTTTTGGCTTTAAGTGGAACATGGGTTGGATGCACGACAGCTTGTCTTACATTCAAGAAGACCCAATCAACCGTAAATATCACCACGATACGATTACCTTCCCACTGGTTTACGCACACAGTGAGAATTATGTATTGTCTCTATCTCACGATGAGGTGGTTTACGGTAAAGGTTCTATCCACAACAAGATGCCTGGTGATGAATGGCAGCAAACGGCAAACCTACGTGCTTATATGGGTTACATGTATGCGCAACCAGGTAAGAAGCTGAACTTCATGGGTGCAGAATTTGGTCAGACGGCTGAATGGAACCATGACGACCAGCTGCAATGGTTTTTGCTGGATTACGAGCGTCATCAAGGTGTTCAGCGTTTAACGAAAGACCTGAACAATCTGTACCGCTCTGAAGCTGCAATGCACGATCTTGATTTTGATCCGAAAGGCTTTGAATGGCGTCTACAGGACTCTGCTGAAGCGAGCATTCTTGCGCACGAGCGCATCAGTGAATCTGGTGAGCGAGTATTGATAGTGTCTAACTTTACGCCAGTGCCTCACGAGCATTTCCGCTTAGGTGTTCCTGCAAAAGGTGAATACGCATTGTTGTTGAATACAGACTCTGTCGACTATGCAGGCAGCGGTTTTGAAGTGAAGCAGACTGCTGAGATTGAATCTGTAGAGAGCGAAGGGCTAGACACATCGATTGAGCTGCGTTTGCCGCCGTTATCGACCGTTTTTTACAAGCTAAATTAGGTCTATAAGTTGAGCAGGTCATCGCTGCTCACTTTTCTGAAAGTCTAAAAAAGGGAACCCTAGGGTTCCCTTTTTCTATTTCAGTAAGCTGGTTAGCGTTACTTGAAGTTGGTGAGATAGAACATTGAGCGTCCGACTACCATTTCAAGGATTCGAACTGAGTTGTTGCCGAAACTGTCCAACATCTTTTCACGAAATTCGCCGTTCGAGCTGAGGTTAAATTGCTCAGGATTCTTGATTTGCGAAGCATGGAAAAACATCAATTTAATCACGTATCGAAACTGCTCATTATCTAGAGCGGCTTGCCAAGATTGGATAAAAAGCGCTTCCGATGAAAAGTCTAGACTGTCTATAACGATCGATAGCATGTGTTCGTGAAGTACTGAGCGAATAGCGCGGGTCGACGGATAATAGCCCTGAAGCGTCGTTAAACTAATGCCAATCTCTTGAGCAATCCTTGCATAAGTTAGTGCTTCATGTCCTTCAGCCAGAAAAAGGTTTAGTACGATCTCATCGTAGTTTTTTTGATTTTCTAGTTTCTGTACTTGAGTAATTCGAGCCATTACAAATCTCTATTGAGTGTAACATTCTGTAAACGAGTATATTAAGAGCTTCTGAATTAAATCTCAAACTCCAAGGGTAAATAACTGGTCAATTTATCGTTAAATATAGTCAGTATTGTGTCATTGGTTCAATTATCAATCAGATTTTGGCATAAACAAAAACACCGCCCTATTGAGCGGTGTGTTATTTAAAGTCTTTGTTTATCTATGCTAATTCAGATGACTAGAACGGATACCAAAATAACTGCGGCTCTAGAATGCGTTTCGCAATGGCTAACACCACGATAAAAGCGATGACACCTAAACAAACAAAGTCGATACGTTTCAAAGGTGCATAGCTATACCAAGTGCGAGCTTTGTGTCGGCCAAAACCTCGTAACGTCATTGCGTTAGAGATCTCGTCTGCTCGGTCCAAGCTAGAGAAAATGAGCGGGCCTAGAACCTTAGCCACATTTTTGATTCGAGTAATTAGAGGCGCTTTCTTTGAGAGCTCTACACCACGAGCCTGTTGAGCATGCATGATATTGATGAAGTCTTTCTTAACTTCTGGCAAGTAACGCAGTGTTAAGCTGACCGCATATGCGATCTTGTAAGGAACACCGATACGGTTGAGGCTAGCTGCAAACTCAGTCGGATGCGTTGTGAAGACAAAAATCAACGCTATCGGGAACATGCTCATGTATTTGAGCGTCACAGTAACCAAGTAAAACAGAGTCTCTTGGCTCAACGAGTAGTTACCCGGCAATGTCAGCAATAAGGTTTTGCTGCCGATGAGCTCAGTACCTTGCTGTGGAGCCAGCAGATACATGAACAAAGCATTTAGGCTCAATACACTCGCCGTACCCAATAACAGAGGCTTATATACGCGTACAGGCACATTGGTCAGCTTTAGCAGGTATAAACCAGTCACAATAAGCAGTGCAATCAATCTTAGGTCGAACGTAGTTAAGACCACGGTTACCCAAGCTAAGAAGAGCGCAAATTTGGTGATGCCGTTAAGTGCATGAAGCGGTGATTTTGTATCAATGTAATTGATGCCGAATTTTACTTTTGATACGTTCATTGAGCGCTTCTCTCGTAGTCGATGAAGTACTGCATGAATGCGTTGGTGTCGTCGATTTTCATCATAGTCGCGAGTTCATAAATGCTGGTGGTACAAAGATTTGCGCGTTCTAACAGCGATGGCTGACTGAATACTTCCGTCATCGCGGCATTGGCAATCAGCTTGCTGTCAGCAATGACAATTGAGCGTGTGGTGTACTCTAGAACAAGGTGCATGTCGTGTGAAATGATCACGACGGTGATACCTAACTCGCGGTTAAGCTTTTGGATAAACGCCAGCATTGAGGTGTAGTTGCGGTAATCTTGACCCGCTGTTGGTTCATCCAAGATCAGAAGCTCTGGCTCCAATACTAAGATAGAAGCGATCGTTACGCGTTTTTTCTGACCGTAGCTTAGCGCTTCGATTGGCCAGTGGCGGAACTTGCTCAAGCCACACAGCTCAAGAACGTTTTCCACCTTCTCTTTGATTTCCTGCTCTGCAACCCCACGATTACGCAGACCGAATGCAACTTCATCAAAAATCATATGATGAGAGATCATATGATTTGGGTTCTGCATCACGACACCGACTTTCTGGCTTCTTTCAAAGATAGAAAGCTCAGATAGGTCTTCACCATTTAGATAGGAAGAGCCTGAATCGGCATCGATCACACCCATGATGAGTTTAGTGATGGTAGATTTGCCTGAACCGTTTTTGCCTAAGATTGAAACGAACTCACCCTTACCAATCTTAAAGCTGACATCTTCGAGAGCGTTCTTTTCACCATCGTAAGAGTAAGTCAGGCCGTGGACCTCAAGCAAAGGTTGGTACTGCTTCTCGGCAACTGGAGTCGGGCGCTCTGCAAACCAAGCCTGAACCGCAGGGCGGAATCTTTTGTAATCGAGAGCTTTGAGGTTTGATAGCTTATCTTCACTGGTCAAAGGTGCTTTCGCTGCCTTCAGAGCAGATAAATAAAGTGGTTCACGAATACCGTGTGTTTCAAGCAGTTCAGAAGCTAAGATTTCATCGGGTGTCATGTCCGCGACAATTTCACCGCGCTCCATCAAGATCACTCGATCGATATCGCGATGTAGTACATCTTCAAGGCGATGCTCGATGATGACTATAGTCTTGTTGGTTTCTTTATGAAGTTGGTCGATGATTTCGATAGTCGCTTTACCCGTTTTCGGGTCAAGGCTAGCCAAAGGTTCATCAAACAACAGGATGTCAACGTCATCAACTAAGATGCCCGCTAATGACACGCGTTGTTTCTGGCCGCCGGATAAATCATGTGGCGAGCGATCAAGCATATCAGCTAAGTCGACCATTTTTGCTGTCGACTTAACCAGAGGGTACATATCAATGTTCGACACTAACTGATTTTCCAGTGCGAATGCGATGTCTTCGCCAATACTCAAACCGACAAATTGGCTATCAGTATCTTGTAATACTGTGCCAACCTGCTCGGTATAGTCGTGCATAGAAAAATCAGAAATGTTCTTACCGTTGATCTCTAGAGAGCCAGTCACCTCACCTTTGATAGCATGAGGAATCAGACCGTTAAGGCATTGACCTAGGGTAGATTTACCACTACCACTTGGTCCAATAATGACGATTTTCTCTCCTTTCTCTATCCTTAGATTGATATTTTTTAGCGTCGGTTTATCCAGCGACTCATATCTAAAAGAGAAGTTCGAAAATGCTATAGTCATTATCGCTTATGCCTCAGTCAGGTTGCGGCTTTGTTTGTTGCGTTTAGCGACTGATTTTAGGATCAGGAAGCCCACAACAGCGATCAGAACGGTGTTACCCGCTGCGATGATAGACAGCTGAGTGAAGACTTTAGTAAACGGTTCTGCGTATAGGATGGTATCTAGGAATGCAGAGCAGCCGTAACCAACCACATTACCGGCAAGGGCAAGTACCACAAACAGCGCGAAGTCCTTCATAGGCAACTCACCTTGCTGAAGGCGGTTCTTGGTCAACATCGGGAATAAGCCGATAACCATGCCTACGATACCTGAGCCTAAAACCCAAGTTAACCACACACCCCAGCCTGCGAACAGATCCGTTACCCAGTGACCGATAAAGCCAACTAAGAAGCCAACAATAGGGCCGAACAAAACAGAAAACAGTGCTAGAACTGCCATTGCTGGTTTCAATGTCGTGTTAGCAAACACTGGGACACCAAACATAGGTAAACCACCAATGCCGTACAGTGCCGCGCCAATGGCGATAACGACCACTGTTTTAGCTGAAAAGTTCATAGATAACCTCGAATTCTGAAAAATAAAGCAAAATAAAGAATAAATATTCGCCATTATTAATATGCGTCTCAATGAGAACGTTTTTTGGGCAAATATAAAAAATAAGGCGCGCATTATACAGTAGAACCCTTCCATGAGGGAAGGTAAGTGTCTAGATGTCTAAAATTCCATCTGAACACCTAAATATCGTGTAAAAAGCGTAATTTTACGGTTAATCCAGCAACAAAAAAGCCAGAGCGAGTCTGACTTTTTCATTCGTCTTAACAATGTGTTAAGCGGGTTCGTCACGTACCTTTGATCGTTTAGTGGTCTAGGTATAGATAGTTTTGCCAACTCTTCATGCGAATAAGGACCTTGCGCATGATTGAAACGTGGGTGAAGCTGTCAGAATAAACGGCAACTTCAACCGCGGTACCCATAGGTAAATGGTAGTCAGACAGGTCATCAGTGATGCTCAATTTAACAAACACACGACCACTAGTACGCAACGCATCAGTACCTAGAAGCGCGCCTCTAGCTTGGAATTGGCTCTCACCAATAGCTGGAATCACTTCATCAATACGTCCTTTAAATATTTTTCCTGGCAATGCTCTAAACAGGAACTCAGCTTCGTAACCCGGTTGTAGGCGTTGTAAGGAGTTCTGTCTAAATGCAGCGGTATAGAACTGAGCTTCAGTGTGAACAAACGTCATCACGGGAGCTAAAGGAAGTGGTACTGCCATTACACCTGGGCGTAATGCTAGTTGCGTAACGTATCCGTCAGTGGGAGCTCGAACCACGGTTTGTTCTAAATCAAACTGAGCTTTACGTAATTCAGCTAATAAGCTTAAAACCGCTGTATTCTCGCCACCTATTTCAGAGTCCAAGGCGATCTTTGTTTGTTCTAGGTTTGCATCTGCAACTTTCACGGCCGCTTCCGATGCTTTGTAAGCTTGTCTGCGAGTATCCAATTGCTGCTCGGTAAAAGCGCCACTGTCGTAACCGCGCTTGTAACGAGAAAACTCACGTTGAGCTTTATCTCTTTCCGCGATGGCTTTGATTTTTGCAGCCTCTGCTTCAACCACTTCAGATTCCATTCCAAGCGCACCTTGGCTTGCTTCTTTTACCTTAGCTTCTAACCTTGCGACTTCAGCTTCGAATGGAACTGGGTCGATTTTGAAAAGAATATCCCCTTGCTTCAGTGGTTTGTTTGCTTCTACAGGCACTTCGATAACTTTACCCCTAACGCCTGAAACGACTGGCGTTGTTGAGTAAACTTGGTTACCGATTTGTGTAAATGGATGGTTGTAGTTCATTAGTAGAATTAGGGTACCTACTATGATCACACCTCCAAGTACGGCAGTAGGTACTGTCCATTTATTTAGCGGTATATTGAACACCTTGAAAATGGTGATACAAAGTGCCGCATAGGTCATTATCAGCAGTAAATCCATTACTTAGCCTCCTGATCTTGAACGTTGTTTGTCTCTTTCTCTGGACTGCTTTGTTCAGCACCTGCTTGCTTGAGCTGTGCGATTTCTTCCTGAAGAGTACTCACTTGATCGATGAGAATATCGACGCGATGATGAATATCGTGTTGTTCTTCTTCTAATTTAGCGAAGCCCCAACCACGATCTTTGCGCCATAATGTTGCCCAAATCCAAAGAAATGGCCAAATAGTATGTAAAGTGAATAGGCTAACCCAGCCTGAGACGTGAATAGCATCTTGATGAGGGTGATTGCGTTCTTTCGCAATTTCATAGGGAATATCGTGAATAACGATGATGCCGTAAAAGATTACTAATGCTACGAAAATAAGTAAGCCGAGCGCAAAGTAGTCTAAAAACATAACAGATCCTTGTAATGTTAGATATTAGTTATAAATATACTACGCTATCATCCAAGTAATTGTTATAAAAATGATTTACCGAGTTGAAAATAATGTGTTGTCGCTTCTAATGCGAATAAAAGCATTGATGAATCTTATAAAATTTCATCGCGTTTGAAGAGGCTATTTCGGCTTTCTGGTTGGTATTTCAGCTGAAATGATGACAGCTACGATTCTAAATGACGTGCATAACCACAAGGGATAAATACGGATGTATATAGGTGAATTGGCGGCCATTGGCGCTGCAATTGTGTGGGCGTGTGCGACATGGATTTATGGACAGTTTGGTCATCGCTTCTCTGCGATGCAATTGAACATTGTTAAGGGTATAGTGGCGTCAGGGATGATGTTGCTGGTGATGCCTCTTATTCCGATGCCGGAGTTTGAACTGAGTACCAACCATTTTCTGATATTGGCAATTTCAGGTGTGATTGGCATTGCGATTGGAGATAGCGCCTATTTTGCGGCGTTGAAAAGAATCGGTGCCAATAAGACGCTGTTACTGGAATCTTTAGCCCCGCCTCTTTCTGGTGTGCTGGCATTAATGTTCCTGGGCGCTGTATTGACAGTGCAAAGTTGGCTCGGTGTCGTGATTACAACACTAGCGGTGACCTTCGTTGTCTTCCAGCCATCAAAATCGGTGAGCGGTGAATCGAATAACAAAGCGCAGTGGGGTGGCATTGGTTATGGGCTTGTGGCGAGTGTCTGTCAGGCATCTGGTGTGGTTATTTCTCATTACGCGTTAGTGGCGGGTGATATCCCACCATTGTTAGGTGCTTTGATTCGCCTGACGATTGGCGTGTTTGCTGTGATGCTGATTATCCCTTTCGTTGAAAAGAAGCCGTATTCATCGATAAAAAGAGATTTATGGGAAATGACCAAGCTCGATAAACTGTGGTTACTAGGAGCAATCTTTGTCGGGACGTTTCTCGCTCTATGGCTTCAACAAGTGGCGTTGAAGAATGCTAACCCTGCGATTGCACAAACGTTGATAGCGACCAGCCCGGTCTTTATTTTGGTGATTTATGCGCTGAAAGGGGAGAAGGTGTCAAAGCAAAGTATCATAGGCACACTTGCCGCCCTTGCTGGTATTTCTCTGTTCTTTTATCAATAAGCAGTTGGCCTAAGCTACAGAGCTATATGCCACTACTCTGTACACACTTGATTACGGCCGTTGGCTTTAGCTCGGTATAGCGCTTTATCCGCACGGTAGAAGGTGCGTTGAGTATTCTCTCCGTCACGATGCAAAGTGATACCAATACTCACGGTCAAACCACGCTCCCCAAGTATTTCATGCCATCCAAATTGGAAGATGCGCTCTCGATAATTTTCAGAGTGCATTTCTGCCTTCGGAAGATCAGTGTTCTCTAGAATGACGAGGAACTCTTCTCCACCAAATCTGACACATGACGCGCCTCTAAACTTAAAGTATAAACGTAGCTCTTGAGACACACTAACAATCGCTTTATCACCCACTAAGTGACTCAGTTCATCATTGATAGACTTGAAGTGGTCAATATCAATAACCATCAGTGCGAAAGAGGTATCGTGCAACAGCATGTCTTTCAATTTCACATCTAACCAGCGACGGTTGTGTAACCCTGTCAATGGATCGGTGAATACGTCTTGTTGAAGCTGAGCAACCGCATTCTTGTGTTGTTCCGTTGTCTCTTTCAGCTCTTTGTTTTCTTGTTCAGAGAGAATGAGTTTGAGTTGTAATTCAAAACGGGACAGGCGGCGTAGTTGGCTTGCACCGAGTTCACTGATCGGGATCTGCTTCATCAGATCGGTTTCAATTCGGTAGCCTTTTTTCTCATAGCTTAGCGCTTCTTGAAAACGCCCTTGATTCATACACACATCACTCAGCGAATCGTAGAATCGTTTTGCAAGTACTGGCGACGAGTAGGCTTTCACGCGTTTGTCTGTGCTCGACAAAATCATGCTCGCGTAGTCTTGCTTGCCGGTTGCACTTAGGCAATGTGAGAGCTCTAGACGAGTCATGGTTGCAAGCCAGCTTGCTTGAGTGCTGTTGGCTGGGTATTGAACCTTAGACAGACAGCGTAGCGCTTCATGGTGTTTTTTCTTAGCGCGCAGCACCTTTGCTTGGTAAAGCAGTATTTGAGCTGTGAGCAACTTGTCACTGACCAAAATACTCAGTTCTTCGCACTCATTCAGTAAATCGCTGGCTGCTGTAATGCGATTGAGTAGAAGTAGGCTTGCTACCATATGCAGCTTGAATTTGAGACGAAGTGAGCGACTGCTTATCGCATGGTCTATGCTGCTGATTTTTTGGTAGTAACGAAGTGCTCTGTTGTGATCGCCATAGGAATCACACAGGTTGCCCATGCCTAAAATAGCTAATACATACTCATCGATATGACCGTGTTCAACCGCGATAGTCGACGAACTGACGAATTCATTGAGTGCTGAGGTGTAATCACCAGTTTCAACTAAGCGGTCACTTAAACTGGTTTTGACTGTCAGAATATCTTCGATATCGGCAGGAAGGTGGAGCAGATCGAGTGCTCGTCTCAACTCTTCGATACTGGTTTGATTTTGTTGTAACTCGGCACGGTATTCAGAGCTAATGATATAGCAGTGCGCTTGCTCTGTTTGCGTTGTCGAAACGTGCTGACGAATGTGGTTCCAGAAGATGATCGCTTCTTCACCTGATACTGATGAAGGGTCTAAACCGGCGTCTGTGATCTTGCTTAATAGAGTTTCCATTATTCTATTACCTCAGCATCGTCTTCTTCGAGTTGTTCAAGCGTGAACGGGAACGTCAAAATATCATTGAGGCTGACGCTTGGTTTCGAACCTTTTAATCCTTTTCTATGCCATGGATAGATATCGAGCATGGTGCTGAGAGTTTGGAAGGTTTGCTCTGCGGCTTCGCCTTTTTCGGAAAGCATAAGGGCCACACGTTCAGAACTTAGTCTTGCAATGAAGTCATTCTGGTTACATAAAGCATGAGCAATCTCGGTGCAAACATCTAAGTAATCAGTATCGACATGATGGAACATAATGATGCTGTGGTTCGAGCGTTTAAGCTCTGTCTTGAACAGCACCAACTTTTCCCACCAAAAGGTTTCAGAGACAACGTAAGAGAGGTGCTTTTCAGGATCGTACTCGTGCTGACCGCGAATACGGTTAATCAGTTTTCGTGCTCTCTGTTCAAGCTGGCGTTTTGAACTGCGCGCTTTATCTAACCCAACACGTGTCGTTTGCTCTTTGAGCATGCCGATAGAATATTGACGGTACTTTTTAAAGGCGACGAGCGCGGCTTGGAAGTCTTGGTTTTCTTCCGCTACCAAAGATTGTTGGTAACAGATTTGGCTTAGCAACTCCCCATTATCGAACTCGTTTGCGGATTGCTCAGCGAGCCTCAGTAATTCCGCCGCTTGTTCTGGTCTTTTTCTCAGGAGCTCCAATCTAGCTCGGCTGATGTATGAGTGCGCTTTCATCCAAACTAGGTTGTGTTCAACTGCCAGATTGTGCGCTTTGGCCGTGGCGCGCTCTGCGTCATCTAAGCGTTCAAGACCAAGAAGTGCTAAGCCTCGGAAGTCCCACACCTCAGCATGCCAAGTGTTATCTTTATGGTCTTTTAATGCTTCTTCTGCACCGTCTAATACCGACAGCATTTCAACATAGTTGTTGAGCAGGTAGTAATCCCACGCGAGCAGTATTCTGGCTTTACCCTCTAACCAACCAATACGGCTGTTGTTAGCCACTTTCACGGCAAGTTGGTGGGTTGAACGTGCAAGTTTATATTCGTGGGTCATCCGCCATATATTACCAAGGCCAATGAGGCATTCAATTTGAATTTCGACTTCATCAACCAATGCGGACTGCTCTAAGGCATTGATCCAAAACTGTTGGGCGGAGTAATACTTGGCTTGTCCCCAGAACTGGAGCGCGTGTAAATGGAGGATTTCAGGGAGAAAAAGGTCGGTATCTAGTCGGCTTTGGCGCTTGTAGGCTTCCTTGATGTACTTTAAACCTTTTTGGTAATCCATCAGGTTCCAGCTACATCTTGCCATTAACATTAATGACTGGATGGCGCCCTCTTCAAACAGAACTTGCTCTGATCGGACTAGGCACTGCTGGGCAACCTCTAGGATCACCGATGGCTCAGAGTCGACACGAGTTTTAAGTTTTTCTAATTCTGTTTCAAGAAGGTACTGATTTTTGTCCAAGACTTACATCCATGTTTATCGAACATATTGATAACACAATCATTATAAGAGTGTGATTTGAGATAAGCACCAATTATCTTTCCTAGAGCGTCAAAGGAACATCGATCTTTTCTAATTATGGGTGTTACCTCATGTTGTTGCTTTAAAATCAATGAGTTCCCGAATAATTACCTAGAGGCTTTGTTGCTATGAAAGTAGTTGCTTTAGAGTTAATGGCAGCTCTGCTACGCCTAAGCGCTGTGCTGCCGTGAGCCCTTGCTTATCTTGGTAGCACAGATTGTGCCAAGCTCTAAATATGTCGAGCAATGGAAGAATGCCCCCAGGACGAAGCTTACGTCTGGGCTCATTAATAAAGCTATCAAATAACAGCTGAAAGCGTTGTTGATAGAACTTAGTTTGTTGAATTGAGGCCGTGTTAAACCACTGTTTTGGTTCTGGATTGTTACCGGTTAGGTAGCAGATACCTTTCTGGTTATCACCTTGATTCGCAATAGCCCAGCGATCGCGCCACCAACTCATGTGAACGATGTCGATCTTTTCAAAACTTTGATCGTCTTGCCAGCCTGAATCTTCCTCGACGTACATAAGGTCAATATTTTGACTCTGAATACGCGGCAAACATACGCTTAAAGCGGCAGATCTTAGTAATGGATCTTGTGGCATATAGATGGCGACATGCTTGTCTTCGTTACACATATCCAACACATGTAAGAAGTGAGCATAAGAGGTATAAGGCGGTCGAATGAGTGCGCCTTTTGAAGGGTAGCTAAATGTGGTGAGGTTACCCATAGGGTCCTCAACGTTACCTCTCGCAAGAATCACTTGGTATTGCTGTTCAATGCGCTCTTTTAGTTTGTCTGAGGGCTGAGGCAGTTCGAGATTTGCTTCTGAAGAGTGCTCCTTGGATACAAAGCGTGCCACATCATCATAAGGGTTGTGGTCGACGTTCCCTGATGGTTCTTCATTTTGAGAGTAGTTGACGTGCTGGCAAAGGATATAACCAGAATGCGCCTCGCCCGTCGCTATCCATACCACACCGTTGTTACTTTGTGGTTGCAGACGCTGGTAGTGAGATGCGAATTCGTAATCTTTTGCATGGTTAACCCATCGTGCATCGATCATCGCTAATTTACGACGACAACGGCTCGCGATATGGTCAACATGATCATAGAAAGTCTTTGGGTTGATTTCTAATTTTCGGCAGATTTCACGTACAGAATAGCCCATGAACAGTAAGCCCATGAGGTTCTCTTGAAATTGGAGTTTTTTGTTGGACCCAGACCATTTATCAACGAAGGTTGTTTGGCAGTCTTTGCATCGATAACGCTGCCTGTCGCCACTGTAGCCGAAGGCATGATAAAGATGTTTATGGGTATGAACCGATAAGCCGAAGTTATCGCAATCATCATTACGACAAGCAGGGAGCCCGTCGCTGTGAAGTTGTCTTAGGCGATGAAGTTCGCTTAACACTTCACGATTGTTAAGTAAGGGGGGGAAAGCTCCACATTCACGACAAACCATCGCTGGACGCTTAGGGTTCGCGTGTTGCAAAACATACCGTTTTGCATCGCTCAAGCCAAAGTTGTCACACGCCAATGTTTTACAAAAGTTGAGTTGCAAACCATCCGCATCTTTTGGCAGCTTGTCGTTAGACACGATCTCCCCCTCGGGATTATTTGAGCAGCCAAGCGAGCCTGGCTGCGGGGTAACGCTTTTCAATGTATCTTTTATCAAATCGTTAGATGTTGATTGCTGTCTCTAGAGCAACTTTCATCATGTCGTTGAAAGACTTTTGACGCTCTTCAGAACTTAGTTTTTCACCACGGATGATGTGGTCAGATACTGTTAGGATAGTTAGTGCTTTAGCACCAAGGTCTGCAGCAACGCCGTAGATACCAGCCGCTTCCATATCAACACCTAGGATGCCTAGCTTTTCCATTTTTTCGAAAAGGTCAGCTTCTGGAGTGTAGAAAAGGTCTGCAGAGAATACGTTACCAACTTTAACTGGAACTTCTTGTGCACGAGCTTGGTTTACTGCTTCTTCTAGAAGACCGAAATCAGCGATAGCAGCGAAGTCGTGGTTGTTGAAACGAATGCGGTTTACTTTTGAGTCAGTAGATGCACCCATACCGATAACAACGTCCATTAGTTTAACGTCGTCACGTACTGCGCCACAGCTACCAACGCGAATTACGTTTTTCACGCCGAACTCAGCGATTAGCTCGTGTACGTAGATGCAGCATGATGGGATACCCATACCGTGGCCCATTACAGAAACTTTCTTACCCTTGTAAGTGCCTGTGTAGCCAAACATGTTGCGAACGTCACAAACTTGCTTCACGTCATCAAGGAATGTTTCTGCAATGTATTTTGCGCGAAGCGGGTCGCCCGGCATAAGTACTGTTTCTGCGAAATCACCAGCTTGAGCATTAATATGAGGTGTAGCCATGGTCGTTCTCCAAAGTTTAAACGGTAATTATAGGAACAGGATTTAATCAATTACCGATTCTGTTGAATTGAATTCGTTTTGTTGAGGCAATATTAACGAGTTAGAACGTGGCTCCATGAGACTTTAGTCACAAAATAGGTCTGCCATTATAGTTTTATTAATATTGATAACCAAATATGTTGAAAGCGTAAAGGCAATCGATTTTGTATGGGTAAATTGCAAGTGAATGAGAAGAAAAGGCTTACATATAAACTTGTTGCCTATTAGTTTCGAGACAACAATACGTTGTAGAGACGTTTGATCAGAGATAATCTAAACTTTGATAAAAGACAAACCAAGGATTTGTATGTCGTATTGCGTTAACTCGACGCCTTTGCAGTCAATGAAAACACGACTCCACAGGGCGGCGTCGCTTGTTGTAAGAACTACTTTGCTTGCCAGCGGGATAGCTTCATCGTGGGTGTCTGCTGCAACCTTTGAATTGCCACCAACGGAAAGCCGCATTGTGGGCAGAATCCAGCAGCATGAAGTGGCGGCGGGCGAAACCTTGGCCATCATTGCCAAGCAATACGATATTGGTTTTCTCTCTTTAATGGCAGCCAACAAAGGGGTGGATCCTTTTCTTCCCGCGGAAGGCTATGTGTTAAGCATTCCAAGCCGCTTGATTTTGCCTGACACCCCAAGAAAGGGGATTGTCATCAATCTTGCTGAGTTAAGGTTGTATTACTTTGAGCCTGAGAAAAATCAGGTGCATGTTTTCCCTGTCGGCATCGGTCGAGTGGGGCGTGATACTCCCGAGATGATCACCAAGATAAGCCAAAAAAGACCGAATCCAACATGGACGCCACCAAATTCAATCCGCAACGAGTATCTTGAAAAGGGCATTGAATTACCGAGAGTGGTTCCTGCCGGGCCGGAAAATCCATTGGGAGAGTACGCTTTGAGGCTTGCTTATGGCGCTGGCGACTATTTGATCCATGGTACAAACAAAGATTTCGGGATAGGTTTACGAGTTAGCTCTGGTTGTATCCGAATGGAACCTAAAGACATTGAGTGGCTGTTTGAGCAAGTGAACCGTGGTGAACAGGTCACCATTATCAATGAGCCGATTAAGGTGTCATTAGAGCCTGATAGAAGTGTGTTTGTAGAAGCGCACGAGCCATTAACTCGAAGTGATGGTTCAAAGAAATCATTACAGATCCCTGTGGAACTAAAATGGTGGCTTGAAGACGCAGAACTGCCAAATTCAAAGGCGAAAGCGGTTATCTTTGCTCAAAACGGCGTACCTGTAGAGATAGCACCACCTGTGATTGAGTTTTAATTCGATTGCCTCTTCTGCAACAAGGGGCGGTTTTATCTTGTTTACTCGCATTAGTGTCACCCAAAAAAAGCACCACATCCGATAAGAAGTGGTGCTGTCTATATACTGCTTTTTGCGACTTATTTAATCTACAGCTTAATCGCGATTAGATCTCAAACTACTTAGTGTAAGACTCAGCGATGTTGTCGATACGGTCGTTAGCACGGTCCGCTTCTTCTTTCGCTGCCATTGCGGCTGCTTCTGCTTCTTGAGCCTTCATTTCAGCGGCTGCTTTGTCACTCTTAAGTGCTTCAACTTCGCTTGTTAGTTGAGCGACTTGGTTAGTTAGTTGATCCATTTCTGACACTGCAGCTTCTTCTGGCTCTGAAGAACAACCGGCTAAAATGAAAACTGAGGCTGCAGCTGCGATTAACGTCTTATTCATAAGAACTCCTTGCTTATTTATCATCAAAAGATGCGCTATACATTCTTTATCATATAGTCGCTTCATTAATGATTGTAGCGACTAATTTTTTAACTGCAAAAACAATAACTAAAGAAATTGCTAAATTTTGAGGTAATTAGCTAAGTATCACGTTGTGTCTCATTTATGAGATGAAGGATTTAGAGACGACTTGAAGGTGTTTTTGGAGAGCTATCCCTTTGCTAGCAATGCATACGTTGTTCTAGCTAAAGATAGATAAAGGGATAAATTTACTGTGATCTCTATCCTTATAAAGTACTTTCGCGGTATCATGTCACGTTAAATTAATTTTATTCAATACCATCATGACTGGAGAGTCCTTTGCACTTTAAAGATTTAGGCTTAGACAACCGCTTACTGAAGAACTTAAAACATTACGACTTCAAGAAGGCGACAGAGATCCAATCAAAAGCGATCCCTGTTGCTATTGCTGGTAAGGATCTATTGGCTTCATCAAAAACGGGATCAGGAAAAACATTGGCGTTTGTGTTGCCAATGATACATAAAGCATTAAAAACAAAAGCGTTTTCTGCTAAAGATCCTCGTGGTGTAATTTTGGCTCCTACTCGTGAGCTAGCGAAGCAAGTTTACGGCGAACTGCGTAGCATGCTTGGTGGTCTGTCTTATGAAGCGGCGCTTATCTTAGGTGGTGAGAACTTTAACGACCAAGTTAAAGCACTGCGTAAGTACCCTCGTTTTATCGTTGCGACTCCAGGCCGTCTTGCTGACCACCTAGAACATCGTTCATTGTTCCTAGATGGTGTTGAAACGCTAATCCTTGATGAAGCGGACCGTATGCTTGATCTGGGTTTCGCTCCAGAACTTCGTCGCATTGCCAATGCAGCTAAACACCGTCGTCGTCAAACGTTGATGTTCTCTGCAACGTTAGATCACGCTGAAGTAAATGGCATTGCAAATGAAATGCTAGACGCACCTAAGCGTATCTCTGTTGGTGTTTCTAACGAGCAACACTTAGATATCACACAGAAATTCTACTTATGTGATCACCTAGATCACAAAGAAGCGATTTTAGACCGTGTACTGGAAGAAGCTGAATACCGTCAGGTAATGATCTTCACAGCAACACGCGCTGATACTGACCGTTTAACAGATAAGTTGAACGAGAAGAAGCTTAAAGCGGTAGCACTGAGTGGTAACCTAAACCAAACGCAACGTAATGCTATTATGAGCCAGTTCGAGCGTGCGGTTTACAAGATCTTGGTAACTACCGATGTTGCTTCACGTGGTATTGATATTCCAAACGTGAGCCACGTTATCAACTTTGATATGCCTAAGCATACGGAAGAGTACGTGCACCGTGTAGGTCGTACTGGCCGTGCGGGTAACAAAGGCGATGCGATTTCTTTGGTTGGTCCAAAAGACTGGGACAGCTTCAAGCGTGTTGAACTTTACCTTCAACAAGATTTGACCTTCTCTGTACTTGAAGGCCTAAAAGGTAAATTCAAAGGCATTAAGCCACGTAAACCTGCGTTTGCTAAAGGCGGTCCTGCTAAGAAGAAGACCAACACTCAAGCGAAGAAAACGCCGAAGAAACCAGTTAAGCGCGATAAGAGCTTCCACCAGAATGTGGCAGTGGGTGATACCGTGTTTATCCCTAAGAAAAAAGTCGCACCAAAAGTGGACGACGAGTAATCACCAGCCAGTTTTAAAGCGTTTGCTAGTAAAACTGACATAAATAAAAACCGCCAATATTAGGCGGTTTTTTTGTATCTCGACCTTGGCTCAGCCATTACTTTTCGATATTTAGTTAGAAATTGAACGTCGAGAACGAATACGCCAAGATGTGGTCGGCAATGTATTTGTGTGTGGCGGTGGTTGGGTGCGTCACGCCCCAGAATACATAACTGTCTGAACCATAGGTCGCACAATCATTAGTTAAGCTGTGGCTTCTTAAATAGTCCGCGGCTGAGCTTCGATTGATATTAAGACAAGCATCACTCGCGTTTCGAAAGCCATGTTGTTCTGGGTTATCGGTAATGCTGGCGAACAACGCACTTGCATCGAACAACACCACGTTTTTCCCTATACCTTGGTAATACTCGGCTTGAGCTTTGATGAACTGGTTGAATTCTAAGATCTTGCCACGAACTTTTATTATCTCTTGTTCGGTAGAGTATTTGAATTGAGGGGCTTTGGTTGCATCGGGTAAGGTGAACAGCAGGATATTGTTCGCACCAGATTCTGTTAAGCGGATCAGCGCGCTGCTAAAGTCAGCCTTTACATCGGCGACTTCTCGGTTGTAATTCATGAAGTCATTGAGGCCAAACTCTAAAGTAAACAGTGAGTTTTCCGGACGATAGTTTTTGGCGACTTTCATGTAGGTCAGATAAGAGGTGACTTGATCATAAACACCAGTCAATGCCACGTATTGGTTGGTACCTGCGGCGCCACCCACAGCCCAGTTATACAGAGGGACATCTTTCGCTTTTGCTAAATACTCCGTCCAGACTAAACCATTCGAAAAGTGCCCTAAAAACCACGAATCTGCGTTCGGAAAAAACCATTGTGAGCCATTAAATAGATTACCAGTGTCGGACAGGCTATCACCAAAGGTGACAATACGATTGATGCTATTGGCCTGGAACGCGTTATCGTTGGTCCAGATGGAGTGGTTGTAAGAGAAGCGATTATCTGCGGCAAAGTAGGTGATGTCAGCGGCGTCATGTTGGATGTCGAGCGTCTGTTCGCAACGCTGTTTGATTTCAGATTGAGGCGCATCACTGTAGAACATGTTTTTGAAAGAAACAGAAGACCACCAATATCCGTTGATCGTGTAGTAATCACCACTCTCTTTCTTTGCCCACTTCCAGTCGGTGGCTGGGGAATCATGAGAGGCATCGGTTCGATACCAACATCTAACATATGAATAGGTCTCTGAGCCTTGTGCACTGAGTACTTGTGCAGATGTAATCGATTCAGGTGTTGGTATTGAGTCTTCAGCGGCATAAGCGGCAAAAGGCAGGGCTAACGTGAGTATTAAAGCCGTATTTTTCATCACTGTATTCTCTTTTATATTTAGATGAGCCAAACAGAAACGCTGTTGCTTGTTGCTTGTTGCTTGTTGCTTGTTTCTTGATAAGTGGATAAGTAAATAACTGGTACGACCTATATCTAAAATTAATAATTAGCGTCAATGTATTCAGGGTTATGGTGTGTCGTTAATGGAATAAGCCTCAAGTTATCAACGAGTTTTTGGTTGAAAAATACCTGTTTCCAAACGGTTATTTGTCGAATAATTTTGGTTTATTGAGAATGTTGAATTGATATTTGAGTCGGGATATTGAAAGAACAATCTCATCAACCTTAGTTAAATGTTAATTTAATCAATTGCTTATGTTTTGTTCTCCTGATTCTGTTTGCCTGATGTTCATCGCACCTGTTTAATTCAAGTTCGCCATCACAAATATGAAGTCGTTACTTTCTGTTTTATAAAATCATCATCTACGGTTCTTTTACTCATCAGAGGTCTAATCTGTTTAAGGAAAGAGCATTGAAAAAGATATTAATTTGGACGATAGCCTGCCTATCCAGTTTTGGCGTATATGCCGGAACGAGCGCGTCAGCATTAGAAGCCAGCGGATACACTGAAACGAAATACCCCATTATGTTGGTACATGGTCTGTTTGGTTTCGATACATTAGCGGGCGTTGACTATTTCTATGGCGTACCTGAATCCCTAACCAAAGATGGCGCGAACGTATATGTCGCTCAGGTCTCTGCAACCAACAGTTCAGAGGTCCGTGGTGAACAGTTACTTAGCCAAGTTGAAACGCTGTTAGCTGCAACAGGAGCAAGTAAGGTGAATCTGGTTGGTCATAGCCACGGTGGGCCTACGGCTCGTTATGTTGCGTCAGTTCGACCTGATCTTGTTGCTTCAGTGACCAGTATTGGCGGTGTGCATAAAGGTTCTAAGGTCGCTGATCTCGTTCGAGGGAACGTATCTGAAGGCTCTGTCACAGAAGGTATCGCGGTTAAATTAGCAGGTGGATTAACGACACTGATTAACCTTTTATCTGGTGGAACGGATCTCGACCAAGACGGCCTCGCTTCTCTTGAAGCATTGACCACAGAAGGCTCGCTAGCCTTCAACCAGTTTTACCCTGAGGGCGTTCCGACGTCTGAGTGTGGCGATGGTGAGTGGCAAGCAAGTAACGGCGTTTATTACTATTCATGGACAGGGTCTTCCACTTTTACCAACCTTCTTGATCCTACCGACGGAGCGATGACAATCCTAGGCTTAGCCTTCAACGAACCTAATGATGGCTTAGTAGGAGCATGCAGCGCGCATTTGGGCAAAGTGATTGGTGATGATTACAAAATGAACCACCTAGATGAGATTAATGGGTTATTGGGAATTCACCACTTGTTTGAGACAGATCCTGTAACACTATATCGTCAGCATGCCAATCGATTGAAGTTGGCTGGCTTGTAGTCTGCAAAGCCGTTTAATAAGAAAACAAGGGAAGTATGATGAAAAAGACCGCCATTTTGTCGATAACCACGATAGCCCTGATGAGCACAGCGGCGGTCTTTTTATATCTAAATAATCAAGATACACATACTGACGACGAACAACGCGTCTCCTCATTGAAAGTCACCTCTCAGCAAGATACCGACATCGATAACGCATCAGCAAAAGACATGATGGAATATTTCGTGTCAGGTAATACAGAATTAACCCTTGAAGATATTCGAGACAACGTGGCGAAACACCACGAACAATCATCAACAACCGTGGTTGATGAAGCACTGTTTGCCAAATATCTTGAGTATAAGTCGGCACTGACATCGTTGGACGTGCAGTTCGGTACCACATCCATTTCCGCTGATGATCTACGTGCACTCAATCAAGCGCTCCTTGACCTCCAAGCTCAGTTTTTCAGTGAGAGCGAGATAAGTATTCTGTTTACGCACGACAACAGAATGAGAGAAATCGCCTTAGAAAAGTTACTTCTGAAACAGGAGGGATTAGAGGATGAAGAATACCAACAAAGACTCGAATCCTATCTATCTGAGCAACCTGATTATGTTCAGTCGAGTCACCAGAATCAGGTGTTACTCCAACAGCTCTCTAGCTCTGAAGGTCTCGATGAACAGGGTAAATACTTAAAGAGAAGCGAACTTGTCGGTGAAGAAGTAACCCAGAGACTTGAAGCACTTGATAAACAAAGAGCGGCCTTTGAAGACTCGTTAGAGGTCTACTTCGCAGAACGAAATGATGTCTTGAAAGATTCATTCCTATCAAAAACCGAACAACAAGAGAAGATTGCGCAACTTAGGACTGAACATTTCCTACCAGAACAGCTTAGAAGGGTAGAAGCGATTGAAAGAATTCGAGCGGCTGAATCTCGTCAGTAGTGTCTAAAAGCGAAAAACCAGCCATGATGGCTGGCTTTTTGTTTATCGGCGAGTTCTAAAGAGCATACAGCCTGAATCTGTTTGCCTTGAACTTCGTACCTTGAAGCCTATACCTTAAAGTAATCCAACTGCTGCTTCTGTTGTTCTGCTAGGTTAGAAAGCTCGTGGCTTGCTGCAGCGGCTTGAGTAATGCCGGTAACGTTTTGGCTTACTAGGCTGTAGATGTTTGAGATGTTACGGTTGATGTCTGAGGTTACTTGGCTTTGCTCTTCGGCGGCAGAGGCAACCTGAGTGTTAATCTCAGTCATGTCCGTTACCGAGTTAGCAATGCCTGAAAGCGCCGCGCTTACTTCACCTGCAAGAGTTTGGTTGTGTTCCAGCATAGATAATGAGCTGCTCATGCTTTCATTCGCGTTACCGGATTGAACCTGCAAACCTTCTATGATGGTTTGGATCTCTTTGGTTGAATCTTGTGTACGTGCCGCTAGCATTCGAACTTCATCAGCAACCACTGCGAAACCACGACCGCTTTCACCTGCACGAGCGGCTTCGATTGCTGCGTTAAGCGCCAGCAGGTTAGTTTGTTCAGAGATACTTTGAATTACCTCAATCACTTTACCAATCTGTTCAGAGTGCTCTTTTAGCGTGCCCACAACATTTGCGGCTTCGCTTAGCTGAATCGCCATCTGTTCGTTAGCTTTGTTGCTTTCATTAAACAAGCTCATGCTGTGTGTCGCCATTTCGTCAGCTTGCTTAGACGCTGAGTCGGCTTGTACTGCGTTCTCATTAACGTGTGCTGCTGTGCTTTCCAATTGGTTCACAGCAGAAGCAACTTGCTCCACCTCTTGCTTCTCTTGGTCTGAGTTAACGCTGGACTGTGTCATTACAGCCGCTAGCTCTGTCGACGCAGAAGCCACTTCGATACTGATTCGAGACAGCGAGCTTACCGTGTCACGCAGCTGTTCAACAGACTGGTTTACGTCTTGCGCTAGGCGTGAGATTTCGTTGTCGCCATACTCTTCTGCTTTAACTAACAAGTTACCTTTTGCTACTTCCCGCATCGTTTCTTGAATGTTGCTGATCGGCTTAACAATGATACCAGCCAGCGTCCAACTGATAATTAGAGCTACAGACAGGATCACCAACAGTGCAATGGTCGCAGTAGTCAGCGTGCTAGCGTGTTGCTGGCCGTTGATGTCGACCTCTTGAGTGGCAAGCAAGTTCAGCTTTTTAGACAGAGTATTGATCGCTTGCACCATTTCATTACCCGCATGTCGGTATTGGTCGATTGCGATCTGGTAGCGGTTTTCAAAATCTGAAGATAGTGATGCATCGCCGTGTTTCGCTCTTAATAGCGGAAGCATGGTGGTACGAGAAAAATCGACATAGTGATTCATCGCTTTGTTCATCGCGGCCACTTCATCTTGCATGCCTGGCACTGTGTCTAATGAATTCAGTAGGCGAGTATTCTGATCGCGTTTTTGGTTTAGTGTTTCAACCAATGTTTTTACGTCATCAGCATTGAATAGACTGTAAATCGCTTTGATGCGCATGCCATAGCTGTTGTCGACGATTTCGCTAAGTTCTTCTTTATGTAAGATTAACTGGTCGGTTGCTACTGACACATCTTTGAATGCACTTTCTAGTTTTTCACCACCGATAATGACACCGGCTAAAAGTAAGACAACGGAAAATAGTACGGGTATAAGAATTTGTATTTTGATTGATAAGCCACTGAGAAGTTGGCGCATGTAATGTCCTTCTTTGAATAAAATAAAAAGATGAGAATTATTATTATTAGAATTAGTTGGCGATTCTAACTAATGAGACTGACAATTCAATCAGTAAAGGCTTTGATTTCGTTATATGCGATAGGTATTTGATATAGATGGTTATTTATTGTTCTAAATGGCGATAAAGGTGGATCTTTTTATCCATCGTGTTAGGGCTAATTGATTGATAAATAGAGAAATATATTGGTTAGTATTCGATATAAATAGGGAAGGAAATCTAGCTTTTTGGTGCTCAAACGATGGTGAGACCTGCATTCACTAACTGCATCTGATGGGGGCGCGACTATCAATTCATCGAGTAGGAGAGAAATTAGCCATTAATTTGTAGTTGTCATATAGGCTTCAATTAAGTGAAACACAACTGTCACATTCGGATTCTAAAGTAGGCCTCGTTCAAGCAAAACATTACGGCAATAACGCCACTAAAGGAAATTTGTGATGAAAAAGACAGTTATCGGTGCAATCGCACTACTAGGCGCTCTAACAGTGAATACAGCTTCAGCTAAAGAAACTATCTCTGTAGTTGGCTCTAACAGTGCTTCTCCACTGGTTGAAGTTTTTGCAGAAACCTACATGAATAAAGGCGAACCAGTGTTCATCGAAATTCAAGCACCAGGTTCTTCTGCAGGCATCAAAGCAGCAAAAAATGGAAGTGCTGACCTTGGTATCTCTTCTCGTGACCTAAAAGAAGAAGAGAAAACAGCTGACCTGAAAGAGCTAGTTATCGCTCGTGACGGTATCGCAGTTGTTGTTAACCCGAACAACGAAGTATCTGCTCTTACTGCTGAGCAAATCACTTCAATCTACAAAGGCGACATCACTAACTGGAAAGATGTTGGCGGCGCTGATAAACCAATCGTAGCAATCACTCGTGATACTGCATCAGGTACACGTGGTGCATTCGAAGACATCATGAAGCTTAAGAAGAAGATTGGCGATAAGAAAGTATCGGCTATCTCTCAACGTGCACAAGTTGCAAACGGTAACGGCGCACTTAAAGTTTCTGTAGCAAGCAACCCATACGCTATCGGCTTTATCTCTCTAGGTACAGTTGACGAATCTGTTCAAGCTCTAACTATTGACGGCGCTGCTGCGACTGTAGACAACGTTAAGAACGGTTCTTACAAAGTTGCTCGTCCATTCCTAGTTCTTTACAAAGCAGGCGCTCCAACAGCTGAAACTCAACAATTCCTAGATTGGATGGTTGCAGATGAAGCTCAAGCTATCGCTGGTAAGAAAGGCTACATCACAGTTAACTAATCTTAACTGACTCAATCTTAATTATTGCTCAGCCTGCTTTAGGCTGAGCCTTTTCTTTCAACTTTGTTTATTTCGAGCTCTTATTGAGCCACAAAGTTTGAGATTTTATATATGACCATCGCAAATAGTGAAAAGCTTATGAATACTGAAGCGACTCAAATCAACAAGCCAAGTCTACGTGCTAAGAAGCGCATCGACTGGAGAGAAAGAATCTTCCACGGCTTGTTCTTATCGAGTGCTGTAATCGGCATCGTATCACTAGCCGTTATCGCTTACTTTATCGTTGCAGAGAGTATCCCTGCATTCCAAGAGGCCGGTGTTTCTGGCATCGTTCTGGGTGTTGACTGGTTACCTCCAGCTCTATTCGGTGTTGCAACCATGATTGTTGCATCGATTGTTTCGACACTTGGAGCTGTAGTTGTTGGTGTGCCAGTTGGTGTATTAACCGCTATTTTTATTGCTGAGATTGCTCCAAAGCGTCTTGCAGATATTATTCGACCAGCAGTTGAGCTTCTAGCGGGTATCCCGTCGGTAGTTTACGGCTTCTTCGGTCTAGTAATTATCGTTCCAATGATTCAAAACGTTTTCCAAGTACCAGCGGGTAACACTATCCTGGCGGGTATCATTGTTCTGGGTATCATGATTCTTCCTACCGTTATCACGGTTTCTGAAACTTCGATTCGTGCGGTACCTCGTACATACAAAGAAGGTTCACTTGCACTGGGTGCTTCGAAAATCTACACGATTTTTAAGCTACTCGTTCCTGCTGCACGTTCAGGCATTATGACTGGTGTGATTTTGGGTATCGGCCGCGCACTTGGCGAAACGATGGCAATCATCATGGTTATGGGTAACGCGCCAGCAATGCCAGAAGGCATTTTGGACTCTGCTCGTACGCTAACAGCAAACATTGCAATTGAAATGTCTTACGCAAGTGGCGTTCACGCTAACGCACTGTACGCAACAGGTGTTGTACTTCTAGTGTTCATCATGATGTTAAATGGTGCTCTACTTTATCTTAACCGTGAAAAAGCGAAGTAGGCGAGGATAAGTAATATGGATCGCGTAAAACTAAAACAAGCACGTCAAACCAAAGATAACATCCTAAAAGGTTTTATCTGGGCAGCTGCAGCTGTAACCGTTGGTTTCTTATTCTGGATTATTTGGTACATCCTATCGAACGGTCTGCAATACGTAGATTGGAACTTCATCACTGACGATTACACTCGTACTGGTGAAGAACGTGGTATTTTCCCAATGATCATTGCCACGATCTACATGGTAATCGCATCGATTGCGGTAGCCGCGCCACTGGGCATCATGACGGCGATATACTTAACTGAATATGCGAAAGTAGGTAGCCGATTGGTGAAAGTGATTCGATTCTGTACTGAGTCGTTAGCTGGTATCCCATCGATCATCTTTGGTCTGTTCGGTATGACCTTCTTTGTTTCGATTCTTGGTCTTGGCTTCTCGATTCTGTCGGGTGCACTAACGCTAAGTATCCTGATTCTTCCTGTAATCATTCGTACTACAGAAGAAGCATTGATGGCAGTGCCACAAACTTACCGCGAAGGCTCATACGGCCTTGGCGCTTCAAAAATCTACACTATCTGGCGTTTGATCTTACCAAGCGCAATGCCAGGTATCTTAACTTCGGTCATTCTTAGTATTGGTCGTGTAATTGGCGAATCAGCACCTGTATTTTTAACAGCAGGTATGGTGGCACGTGTTCCTGAGTCGGTATTCGATTCTGGCCGTACACTAACGGTTCACCTATATAAGCTGACAACAGAGCTATTTACTATCGATGAGTGGAACCAAGCCTACGGCACGGCGACAGTCCTAATCGTACTGGTTCTCTTGATCAACATGGTTACAAAACTGATTGCGAGACGCTTCAACACGGCAACTTACTAAGCTCATTAGCTGGCTCATAAATAAAGCGAGCCCCCGTGATAAAGAAAGCATCAAGTTAGACACGAATTTAAGAATTTAGAGATTACGAACATGAATAAATTTGATATTGAGAACCTAGATCTGTTTTACGGCGACAACCAAGCGCTTAAATCTATCAACCTGCCAATTCCAACTCGCCAGGTTACTGCTCTGATTGGCCCGTCTGGCTGTGGTAAATCAACACTATTGCGTTGTTTGAACCGCATGAATGACCTAATTGAAGGCGTTACGATTAAGGGTAAGCTGGATATGGATGGCACTGACATCTACGGTAATATCGATGTCGCTGACCTACGTATCCGCGTAGGCATGGTATTCCAAAAGCCAAACCCGTTCCCAATGAGCATCTACGAGAACGTGGCATACGGCCTACGTGCTCAAGGTATCAAAGACAAAAAACACATCGATGAAGTGGTTGAGCGCTCGCTACGCAGTGCTGCACTGTGGGATGAAGTAAAAGACCGTCTTAAAGCGCATGCATTTGGTCTGTCTGGTGGTCAACAACAGCGTCTATGTATCGCACGTACCATTGCAATGGAACCAGATGTAATCCTGATGGATGAACCAACATCGGCTCTAGACCCAATCGCGACACACAAGATTGAAGAATTGATGGAAGATCTGAAGAAAGACTTCACTATCGTTATCGTAACGCACTCAATGCAGCAAGCGCGTCGTATCTCAGACCGCACGGCTTTCTTCCTAATGGGAGAGCTTGTAGAGCATAACGAAACCAGCGTTATCTTCAGTGAACCAAAAGATGATCGTACTAAAGGTTACGTAAACGGTGACTTCGGTTAATCGACGATTTACGTGTGGTATTTAAGCGATTAGATACCTTTACACACTAACTGAAACGCAGGTTAGATAATCGAATAGAACAACAGAATTATCACTATAACTATAAGCGATGGAAGTTTTGCCCCACTATAGGTGGGGCTTTTTTATGTGTCTAAAAAATCCCCAATGTCGATGTGATTTTGGGCAGAGAATCCCATTTTTGTCGTCCTTCTCATGCTTGTGATAATGTTAAAGGTGAAACTGCGACCCGCTTAACATCTCATTTTCACTTACATTGATTGCATATCAAGCCTTCTGTATTTTTGCTTTATTCTTAATCGCCAATGGAAGGAAGCTGTGCCTGTTAAAGCCTTTGCAAAACAAATATCTGCGACACGCGACCATCGTCTGTTGGCTGAGTCTCTTTTTGACTATCTGGTTAAGGTACTTACTCCAAAAGGGATAGGAATATTTGCTGAACCGACGCCGGAGAGCGACGCATTACCGCTTTTTTCTTATGGCGACCTAACCTCATTGGCGAGCTACCCCTCTACATTTTGGCCGTGGGTCTCACAGTTTGATACCGCAGACGGGGTTTTGCCAATGGCTATCAACACCTGCAAGTGGGAACACATGAAAGTGCTTGGTGGGGAGTCGTTTATCATGATGCTCGACAACGCACCTGCCTCCAGAACTTATTTAATTGTTCAAAATTGCAATGCTGAGAAGGTTAATCAAACCTTTGACCAAGATCTTGATGTGTTACAGCTCGCGGCTGCCCGTTGGCAATGTATTCGTGCCGAAAAGAACGCGGCGCTAGAAATCAAACACAGAGACACACGTGAAGCTCAATACTTAGATGAGATAAAGTTACGTGAGCTGTTTGTAGAGAACATGAAGCTGGTTCATCAGGTCGCGCTTGAGCTTTCTAACCCTGAGTCACTCGATGCTTTGTATAAAGCATCGGTTGAGGCTGTGCGAGACAGGTTAGGGTTTGATCGTGCGATCTTCATGTTGCTTGATATGAAAAAGCGTTGTTTCAGCGGCACTTATGGCACTGACGAAGCGGGTAAAACCAACAGTGAACACCACACTCAATACGATTTGCACCAACTTGAAGCGGAATACATTGAAGCGCTGTCTGATAACCATACTAATCTAGTCATCATCGATAATGCGCCCCTGTATACAGAAGGTAAGGTGGTCGGGCAGGGGTGGAATGGCATGCTTATCTTGCGTGAAGGCGACAAACCTGTCGGCTGGATCGCCATGGATAACTACATTCATCGCTCACCGATTACTAACTATCAAAAGCAGATGCTTGAGTCTTTTGGCTCTTTGCTTTCTCAAATCTATATTCGCAAGCGCCAAGAGCAGAACATACGTATGTTGCACTCGAGTATGGTTGAGCTGTCTCGATGCGATAGCGTCAGTGAAGTCTGTAAGTCCGCGGTTAGTTTTGCGATTCAACATCTAGGTATCGATCGACTGGCTGTTTTCCTAACAGACAAAAAGTGCAGTTACATGCAAGGTACTTGGGGCACTGACATCAAAGGCGATATTGTCGATGAGTCCTATTATCGCTCTGAGCTGGTGGAACGTGACATTGTAGCCGCAGCTCGTGCTTGCCCTAATCAAGTTGCCTTTGAAGAATCAGTTCCTATCTATCACGATTTCAATATTGTGGGAGTCGGTTGGACGGCAATGACCATGCTCACCACCAATACGGGTGAGCCGATTGCGTTTATCGCTGCTGATAACCTATTAACTCGCAGTCCTTTAACCTCACAGCTTCGTGAGGTAATACGTATCTTTGCTTCGAGCCTTGCTGAGGTGCTGCAAAGAACCATGGCTCAAGAAGAACTGAAAAAGCTCAATGAAACATTGGAGCAAGAAGTCAGTAAGCGTACCCAAGAGCTAGAGTTGGCGAATGAGCAATTGGATATCATTTCTAAGCTAGATCCTCTTACGCGCCTTGGAAACCGCCGTATGTTGTCGCAGGTTCTAGAAGACTTGAACGGTGACGATCAAGGTGCCTTTGCCTTACAGAACGAAATTACATTTGGCTTGATTCTTGTCGACCTCGACCACTTTGGTTTGTACAACAGTGTCTATGGTCATACTGAAGGGGATGCGGCTCTGAGGACGGTAGGTGAGATACTGAATGCCCATGTTCACAATGATAAAGAAACCTTCTGCCGGATTGGCGGAGAGGAGTTTATGTTGTTGATGATTGGCACGAATCACTCAGAGACAAAGCAACGTGCAGAGTCGATTAGAAAATGCATTGAAGAGGCAAAAATCCTGCATTGTGAAAGTAGTACCAGCCCATATTTAACGGCATCCGTTGGCTATGCCTCGATAACTTCTGATCAGCACCAGTTTGACTTCGACCTACTGTATGGCAAGGCAGATAAAGCCTTGTATCAAGCCAAAGACTCTGGGCGAAATCGAATTGTTTCTGCCTTAAAACGTAAAAAAGTCACAGCCTCTCTTTCTTAAAATAAAGGCCGTTGATCTCAAGATGATCAACGGCCTTTGTGCTTTACTGTTCTTGATGAACAGCGTCGACTAAAGATTTTCTAGCGAACTATTATGCTTTTTACTCGCAACTCTCTTGGGCTTCTTCACCGTTTTGATTGCCAGCTCAGGGCTCCATGTTTGGGCTGGTGAACCGGCTTCACCATAAAGGCTTTGGTTTAGCTTGGTGAGTTCGGCTTCAACGGTTTGTAACGTCTCATCACTTAGATCTGTATTTTCATATTTCCATTGCTCAAATAAGGTTCTGGTCATCACGCCATCTTTCGTTCTTAGAGCTTCAATAAGCGCTTCTGCGGTATCTGATTGACGTTCAACAGTGTGTGTTGGTTTTGTCGTTACACCGCGGCGTGACCAGAAGTAGAATGCCAATGCTGAGCTGATTAGCCACAAAGCTGCAAATAGGGCGGTGAGATAAGGCCAGATCCCAGGGCTATCCACAGTAACAACCGTCGGGCTTACTTGTTGGGCGGGCGTAGCAGTTACTGGTGGAGTGCTTGACGTTGCGCGATCACTTGCTTTTACCGCTAACTCTAGCCCCTGCGCTTTGCTTGTTTGTTCTGATTGGGCATCAGTATTGAACCAAGCTTGGGAAACATCCGGAAGTGAGATGTTTCCTGCCTCTTTTGGGATTAGAACCTGTTTATGCACCACCACCGCATCGCCGGACTGTGTTGTGCCAAATTGCGGTTTTTCTTCATAAACACGAACCGATTTAGGGTAGGTGATATTCAGTTTTGGTAGTTGGTGCTGCGTTAAGTTACTCGCCGTCATGGTAATAGTACGAGTTAAAGAATCCCCCGCTTCTATTTCGATGGCTTGCTTGTCGCCTTCTAATCCATTGGTACTGGTTAATTCGTTACCTTGGCTATCCGACCATTGCTGTATCAATTTGAAGTTTGATGTTGGTAACCACTCACCCTTGTAGCCTTTTGGCACATCCTTTACGGTGACATCTAAGGTTTCAACGGGTGTGTCGAGTTGGAACAAACGTGTTGTACTAGAGTTATTGGTTGAGTAGACAACAGCTCCTGTTAGCTTCGGCCCGTTCAGCTTAAATTGACCTGCTTTTTGTGACGAGATACGGAATGACTGTTGAACTACCGTCACCTCCTTTCCATTAAGAACGTCTTGAAATTGCTTCGATTCCCCAATAGGTTCCACATCTAAGCCTGAAGAGCTCGGTGGCGCGATTTTCGGATCTTGAAGCCTTCTTGGATCCGCTTTAATGATCAGCTTTACATCAAGCTCTGCGGTCTCTTGTGGGTATAGTGAGTTCTTGCTGAGATTAAGTTGAAACTCAGCCATGTCATGTTGAGTTGGCGCCGCTTTATTAACGGCGACATTGATGGTGATAGGCTTGGTTTTAGCCCCTTCAATGTCAAAGCTAGGGATCTGTATCCGGCCTAAGCGCAGTGGAGCAAGGGTGATGTTCCACTCGCTTGACACCGAACGGCTGCCATTGACGATTCGCATCGACGAGCCAAAGCTTGGTGTACCGACATAGAAGTCCTGCTGGAGCGCTGTTAGATCTAGAGCATCAGAGGAGACCTTTTCATCGGTTGCAACTCTAAGAAGGAACACTTCATCTTTGGTGACACTGTTATGTGAAACGCTCGCCACGGCGTTTGCAGCCAATACTGAGAAGGACGAGAAAGCTCCCAACAACAATGTTAGGAGTACGGATAAAAATGGCTTGTTTAAAAATCGCATGGTTACCACTTTTTGTTCTGGTTGTTAGGAGCACTTTTTTGTCGTGCTTGTAAAATCATTTGCGCTTTAAGCAGTTGGCTCGGGTCACGGGCGCTTTCTACTTGCTCAAGTTTTCGCATGTCAGGGTCGCTCGACAGAGGTTGATCTGAGGTTTGTGCTACAGCTTGCTGACTACTTTGCTCACCATCTTCTTTTGAAGCTTGCTGTGCGCTAGCACTTTGAGGTGTAGCGCCTTCTTGGTCACTCTGTTTCGGCTGATCACTGTTACTTTGTTGCGTGGCTTGCTTGTCGTCTTGTTTAGACTTTTCAGAGTCAGAGTGATTTTCAGGTTGGCCTTGAGATGAGTTTTGGTCTTGGCTACCGCGTTGATCTTGGTTACTGCTTTGATCTTGCGACTTGCCATTGTCAGCGGAGCTTTGTTGTTGATCCTGAGAGCTTTGCGAAGAATCATTTTGCTGACCTTGCTGACCTTGCTGACCTTGCTGACCTTGCTGACCTTGCTGACCTTGCTGACCTTGCTGATTTTGGTCTTTCTGGTCTTTGGAGTCAGAATCGCCTTGCTGTTGCTGTTGCTGTTGCTGTTGCTGTTGCTGTTGCTGTTGCTGTTGCTGTTGCTTCTGAGCCTGTTCGACAATCTCTAGGTTCTTCTTCGCATAAGCATGTTCAGGGTTGCTTTCAAGAATACGTTGATACTCTTGGATCGCTTGGTCGTACTTACCTTGTTGGGCTTGAGCGTTAGCAAGGTTGTAGCGAGCATCTTCACTAGAAAGCTCTTGCAGCGTCTGCTCTGCGGCTTCGAAATCACCGGCTTTGTATTGAGCAATGCCTTTCCACTCTTGTTGGGTGAACTGTTCAGCAGCTTGTTGGAAGTCCTCGTCCTGATACAGCTGATAGCCTACTTGATCATTGGTTTTCCACGGGTTCGCAAACGCAGTATTTGGTTGGCTAAAAGAGATAACTCCAGCTAAGGCACACCAAATAACCCCTTTCCTGAATAATCCAAGTGCCGGAAGTAATAGCAAAGGCAGTAACCAGAAACCGTTGTTCACTCTGGTGTTGAGTGAGTTCTTGGTCTTGGTTACTTCCGATGTTGTTGCAACGCGGTCGAGGTAGCTCGCGATGTGTTCAACATCTGAGTTATCAAATTGAACTTCAGTGAACGTGCCACCATAGCTGCGTGTAAGCTCGCGCATGTTCTTCAAGTTGGTTCTTGCCACCACGGTTTGTCCTGAGTCGCTTTGCAGCATCGACCCCGTAGGTAACGAGATTGGCGCACCGTTTTCACTCCCTACAGCTAGAATCGACAATGTCCAATCGTTGCCAGAGAGTAGGGAGTCGATCTGCTTCTTCTCTTGGTCATCGATGTCATCAGCAATCAATACCAAATCACCTTGGTAGATCTTCGCGCGAGTCATCATATCAATCGCAAGCTTAACGGCTGATGCGGCATCACCACCTTGATAAGGCATGATATCTGGCGATAGGTTAGGCACTAGGTTTTTGATGGTGTTGATGTCTGACGTTAGCGGGCTAATGGTGTAAGCATCCCCAGCATACGCCACCATGCCTGTTAGCCCTTCTTTCCACAATGAAAGCAGATCCAGAGCCTTGTATCGCGCTTGAGTTAAGCGATTCGGCTTAATGTCGGTGGCATACATAGACATCGACATGTCCATGATCACAACTCGTGCCTGCGTTTTTTCAAAGCTCGGCTGTTCGTTTTTCTCGAAGCTTGGTCCAGCTAATGCAATAACGCCGACCAGCCACCAAATTCCGAAGTAAGTACTGCGATTTTTCGATGGCTTACTCGATTCTGGTGCCAAGTATCGCGCGATGTGTGACGCGAGTAATCCTTGCTTAGATTGTGTCTTGCTCAGCCACCAAATAGCGGGCAGCACGACAAGCGCCAAGAACCAATATGGGTAGATAAAAGTAAAGTTAGACATTGTTTCTCCTAATGGCTAACAGCATAAATGCGAAGAACATTGCCGCCGACAGTGGCCATACAAACCACTCTTGTTGCGGTCGCCAGATCTTAGTGGCGTTCGTCACGGGCTCTAACTGGTTAATGGTGTCGTAAATCGTCGCTAACTCTTTGCTGTCACGCGCTCGGAAGTACTGACCGCCGGTGCGTTTGGCAATTTCTATTAGTGTACGTTCATCCAAGTCTTGAGCAGTATTGACTTTGCGCGTCATGAAGAACTCTTTGACCATCATCTCGCCTGCACCGACACCCACGGTGTAAATCGTCGCGTCGTATTTCTGTGCAATATCCGCCGCTTCTAATGGGTCTAATACCCCGGCGGTATTACTGCCGTCGCTGAGTAGAATCATTACACGTTGGGGCGCATCGCTATCGACAAAGGTTTTGGTGGCAAGACCAATACCATCACCAATCGCGGTTTGAGTACCAATCAGTTTTAACACCGCTTGATTGAGCTGTTGTGAAAGCGTATCTCTATCTAGCGTAAGCGGGGTCTGCAAGTAGGCGTGATCAGCAAATAGTACCAATCCGACTCGGTCACCTTTACGACGCTCAATAAAGTCACTCAACACGCGTTTCACCGCCGACAAGCGGTCGATGTATTCGCCATTGAACTGCATGTCTTCTTGGCTCATCGAATAGGAGAGGTCGACAACTAACATTAAATCACGATGTTTCGGTTGAAACTCCACCGGTTCGCCATACCATACAGGGCGTGCGCTCGCCGTAACCAGCAGAAGCCAGATAATCACGGACAACGCCTTTGGTAAGCGACTGCTCGGTGTTTTGGTATTGCTGTCTTCTGGCAGAAATGGAAGTCTTAGGACATGGCTTGATTCTGACTTTGGTGAGAACAAGTAAACGAGCAACGGCAGTGGCGCGATGAAGAACATCCACCACCAAACGAACTCGATGTTTAGCAAGTCCCCGCTTAGAAACATAGGGCTTAGAAAATCACTCATAAAGACCTCGCTTAGGAGGAAGGGCTTTACGAAGCCAAGTTTCGCAATCATTAACTAATTGTTGTTGAGCCTTTTTCTGTTCGTCGTTCATTAGGGCTACATCTTGATAGAGCGCTTGTTGCCACTGGGATTGTTTTGCTACAAATAACGGCTTCGCCAATTGCGCATCTAAGAACTTCAACCAATCATCACCAGACAAACCTGCAATTTTTTCACGAGGGAAATAGCTCAGTGCTGCTTGACGAAGGATGCGTTGTGCTTTGCTCGGAGACAAGCCATCTTGGGACTGACTATTACTAAAGTAAGACAGCGCTTCTTGTTTCGCCTGTTGATTGTTTTTTCTACGTTTTAGAATGAAAAACACCAAGGCAATCAGGAAAATGGCTGTGATAATGACTGCCCACCAACCCCACGCCAAAGGCCACCAAGTCGGGGCGTCTGGCGCAATCACCGGACTTAAATCTAAGGGCTGTTTCATGACTGAACTCCTGATATCTGGCTCATGAGTGACTGCGCACTCGACAGCGAGCTATAAGGTATCGCGAGAGATAACCCCATCTGTTGCAGCTGCTGTTTCTTAAGCGAAAAAGCATGGTTAAGCTTTTGCTTTTCTTTATTAGAAGAGAAATTAAACCATTGAGTTTTGCTGCCATCGGTGACCTGTTTAGAGCCTTTATAGGTGGTTTCACCTTGCTCTAGCGGGTCGTAGAAATGCACCAGACGTACTCTGTTGTGTCGGCGAATTTGACTGATAAGTGAGTAGTCACTTTCTTGGTAGCGCACAAAGTCACTGAGCATAATAATATCGCTTCCTTTAGGGCAAAGCTGGTGCAGAGATTTCAGCCCATGCTCTAAGGTTGTGTCATTATGATTGTCGTGATGAGTCAGCGCTGCATTATTGATTTCTATGACTTTTTGCAAAATACGCAGTGGAGCATGGTTGCTTGCACTTGGCTTAATCTCAATGACCTCTTTGCCAGTATCGATCACCGCGCCAATTCGATCTTTTTGAGCCACAGTAAGCCAGCACAGTTGGCTAGCAAAGTGTGCAAGTTGAACCGATTTCAGCAACAAGGTTGAGCCGAAAATCATACTGCTTGATAGATCCAAGAATAAAATGACAGGCTGTTCTCGTTCTTCAGAGAAAAGTTTGGTATGCGCTTTGCCCGTTCTGGCTGTTACACGCCAATCAATGCTGCGAATGTCATCTCCCGCTTGATATTGACGAACTTCAGAGAAATTCATCCCGCGACCTTTACGGTTGCTCTCGTGTTGGCCGTTAAGCTGTGACCAAAGGCTCTTGGCGGGAGGCAACCAGCGAACAGACTGCGCTTTGTATTGCAGCAGCTCATCCAGATTTAACGTGACGCCGTCACTATGGTTGGGTAGTTGATTATTCATGCGCGTATCCCTATGCGCTGCCAACCAATGAAATAAGGTGTGCGATCACTTGGTTTGCGGTGACACCTTCAGCTTGTGCGTGGTAGCTGCGCAGTAGACGGTGGCGTAACACAGGGAATGCCATCGCTTGAACGTCTTGTGGCGTGACGTAATCTCGTCCTGCAAGCCAAGCGTGAGCGCGGGCACAACGGTCTAACGCAATGGTTGCACGCGGGCTGACACCCATGTCTAACCATTGATCAAGTTGGTCACTGTATTGCTTAGGTTGGCGAGTCGCCATAACCAGTCTGATGATGTACTGCTCAATGGTGTCTGCCATGTGAATGTTGAGCACTTCTTGGCGCGCTTCAAAGATCGTTTGCTGAGATATCTGTTGTGGCTGAGCTGATTCGTTACCTTGAGCCTCACCACGGTTGAGTCGTAAGATCTCAAGCTCGCTTTCCATATCTGGGTATTCAACCTCTAGGTGAAGCAAGAATCGGTCTAACTGAGCTTCCGGTAGCGGGTAAGTCCCTTCTTGTTCAATTGGGTTCTGTGTTGCCATTACCAAGAACAACTCAGGCAGCGCATAGGTTTTTCGACCGGCAGTTACTTGTTTCTCTGCCATTGCTTCCAGCATTGCCGCTTGAACTTTCGCCGGAGCTCGGTTGATCTCATCCGCTAGAATCAGCGAGTTGAAAATCGGGCCTGATTGGAAAGTGAACTCCCCAGTCTCAGGACGGAAGATGTCGGTACCCGTCAAATCAGCAGGTAACAGATCGGGAGTGAATTGAATGCGGTGGAAGTGACCCTCAACACAATCAGCCAATGATTTTACTGCGCGAGTTTTTGCTAAGCCGGGAGGTCCTTCAACGAGGATATGACCATCCGCTAAAAGGGCGATCATCAGTTGCTTAACTAGCTCTTTTTGACCAATGATTTGAGACTCTAGATAGTTTTGAAGGACTTCGAAATTTGTTTTGTGCATTTTGGACTCTCTGGGTATCCATTTGATTTTTATTTTGAGTATTGGTCACTGATTTCGAGGAAAAAGTTCCAGTACATTTGCGTAATTTATTTTTTCAAAATTGGAAATATTTACAAGTGGTTAGCTAAAAAAATCGTTAGGTTGTGATTATTACTATATCAATTGGTTTTTATATACAAAAGCTCGGCGGTGGGGAGTGGTTTGAGTTCGGTTGGGTCTCAGGGGGTGAGAACTAAAATTGACTCTCGACAATGCGGTATTTGCTTAGTTAATTCATGCTCAAGGTGAATATTTCTAATTGTTACATCATATTTGCAGTTTTTTGAGAAGAAAGTCTCTAGTTTTATTGGTTGTGGCCGATACATCACTCAGATTGTGCATTGCTTGTTGGAGTGCACTAAAAAAGTCCTGTTCAGGGTATACCAATAACGAGCGATTCTTTTTAAAGGTCCAAATATGTTTAAAACTAACTCTCTGAGTATCAAGCAAAAAGTTGTACTTGGAATTACCTTTGCGGTTCTTGCATCGACAGTGATTGTCGGCGCAATGGCACAACAACAAGCAAGAGATGTATTAAGTCATCGATTGATCGATATTGAACTTCCAGGAATGCTAGAGCGAATCAATGGTGAAATTGACCGAGAAGTCTCTCAGCTATTACTAGCGGCGGAGCAAATTGCTTCAAATGAATTTATTTCTGATGCTATCGAATCGACCGATCGCGATCCGGCACTAGAAAATAAACTGGTGAAACAGCTGAACAATGTTCGTAACCAGTATCAGTTGAACGATGCCTCAGTGGCGAACCGTCAAACTGCTTACTACTGGAACCAAAATGGTTTCCTGCGTCAGTTAAACCAACAGCAAGATGGTTGGTTCTTTGGCTTTACGCAATCTGGACAGCCGACCATGGTGAGCATGTTCCAAGAAGCCAATGGCGAAGTGAAGATGTTTGCTAACTACCAACAGCCTTCTGGTTTGGCTATGTCTGGTCTATCAAAGTCGATGGATGACATGGTTAACCTGCTGAACGGTTTCAAGATTGAAAATACCGGTTTTGTCTTCTTAACCGATAGCCAAGGTGATGTTCAAATTCACCGTGAGCGTTCTCGCAGTGACTCTTCACTTCAACAACTTTACGGTCCTCAAGCAAGCCAACTACTGAACAAGTCGGGCTTCAACCTGATTACTACAGAAAGCCAAGGCCAAGAGCTGTTCGTGGCGAGCTTGTATGTGTCTTCAATGGACTGGTTCGTTATTGGTGTGGTACCAACCGGTGAAGTGTTTGCTGAGCTTGATGCGACTGCGCAGAAGATGCTGATCATGACTGCGGTTGTGGCGTTAGTCTTTATCCTAATGGGCGTAGTTCTGGCGAACAGCATTACTCAACCGATCAAGCTTTTGGCTAAGCGTTTCGGCGACTTAGGTGAAGGCGACGGTGACCTTGCACAGCGTATCGAAGTGAAAGGCAACGATGAAATTGCACAGCTTTCAAAAGGCTTCAACGGATTCATTGAAAAGATTCACGAGTCGATGAAAGAGGTGTGTTCGACAAGCCAAGCGCTTCAAGTGGCGGCAGAGAGTGTTTCTAGCAAAGCCCACATCACCCACGACAACAGCCAAGAACAGCGCGACCAAACGCTTCAAGTGGTGGCTGCAATTAACCAAATGGGTATGACCATCAGCGAGATTGCATCGAACGCGGCAACCGCAGCAGAAACGGCAACTCAAGCTTCAGGCAATACGGAAGTAGGCCGCTCTGTGGTGAACAAAGCAAAAGACGCGATCAGTCGTTTGGCGCAAGATATTGAAAGCACGGGTCAGGTAGTAGAGCAACTGGCTTCTACAACTCAAGACATCGGTTCTATTCTGGGTGTTATTCGTGATATTTCAGAGCAAACTAACTTACTTGCACTGAACGCTGCAATTGAAGCCGCCCGTGCTGGTGAGCAAGGTCGTGGTTTTGCGGTTGTAGCGGATGAAGTACGTAACCTAGCAAGCCGTACCGCAGATTCAACGGAAGAGATTCAAAAGATGATCAACCAACTGCAAAGCGATGCTAAAGATGCGGTAACGGCAATGAGTGCGGGTAAGGTGATTACCCTTGAAGGTGTATCGGCTTCGGATGAAGCGGTAGACGTGCTGAGTGGCATTTCAGACCGTATCGTTGATATCACAGACCGTAACACTCAAGTGGCAACGGCAACGGAAGAGCAATCAACCGTAGTTCACACCATCAACCAGAATATTGAAGAGATTAACGCAATCAACGAAGTGACAACGGGCACGGCTGAGCAACTTGCTGAAGCGAGCCAAGAGCTTCGTGATCTATCGTCTCGTCTAGATAAGATGGTTGGTTCATTTAAGCTTTAATCCCTTTAAGCTGTAGCATGGCTTACAAAGATACATAAACTAAGAGCTGGATTCATTTAATCGTGAATTCAGCTCTTTTTATTTACGTGCTTGTTTTCTTCTAACTGACGTTCGCTTGATCTGGTTTCGGGCTTTGCACTCAATCGCCCTAGCATCATAGGGCGTAAATGAGTAAAATCTCGTTAGGTTTAATATTTAGGTAAGTATCATGAGCGATTTTGAAAAAGAACTAGAGCAGATGACTCAAGAGATGGGCGATGAGCCTGAGGTGAAACTGCCATCACTTGAAGAGCAAAAAGCAATTGTTGCTGAGTTCAAGCGACTAGAGGCGGAAGGCAAACTGACTCCTGAAGTGTTAGAGAAGCATTTTGGCCAGTTCAACAAACAGAATGATACGCCAATTCACTAAGTTGATTTAGACAGGTTTCATGTCTGAAAGAAGTGATATTAGCGGTTGGGTTCATAGCCTAACTAACAGATAAAGGTCTAGCGCTTGCTAGACCTTTTTTATTGCCGCTAGCGAAAGACCGAGTGGCTGACTCATGAACTATTCAATGTAAGTGAAACTCGTATCCAACACATAAAAATATCCAGCACATAAAAAAATCCCCCTTACTGAGTAAGAGGGATTTGATATGGGCAAGTTATATCCTAAAAGGCTAAGCGATTAGTCTGTGCCGTATTCTTTGTACAAACGACGACATGCGCGGCCATCGCTGTGGAACAGGTGACAACGGTGCGCTGGAATACCAATCGCCAACTTGTCACCTGATTCGATTTTCAACGTGTCTGGCTGGCGATAGATAACATCAGCATCGGCACTTTCAAGGTTTAGGTAAACCTGAGTTTCGTTACCTAGTTTCTCTACCATCATCACGTCAGCTTCAATCGTCGCGTCACCTGATTCAGCAGACATCAAGTGTTCAGGGCGAATACCCAGAGACATACGATCGCCAGCATTGACAGTCGTACCATCAACAGGGATCCAGAAAGTCATGCCATTAGAAAGTTGTACCAATACGCGTTCTGCTTCAGCTTGTTCAATGTGTACCGACATGAAGTTCATCTTCGGTGAGCCAATAAAGCCAGCAACGAAACGGTTTTGAGGGTAGTGGTAAAGGTCAAGCGGCTTACCGACTTGAGATACATAACCACCATCAAGAACAACGATCTTATCCGCCATTGTCATCGCTTCCACTTGGTCGTGGGTAACGTAGATCATGGTACAACCCAGTTGACGCTGTAGCTTGGTGATTTGCGAACGCATTTGAACACGTAGCGCGGCATCTAGGTTTGATAAAGGCTCATCAAGTAGGAATACGTTTGGTTGAGAAACCAGAGTACGACCAATCGCAACACGTTGACGTTGACCACCAGAAAGCGCTTTAGGTTGGCGCTCAAGAAGGTGACCAAGCTGAAGGATTTCTGCCGCATGTTCAACGCGTTTGTCGATCTCAGCTTTATTTGCGTTTGCTAGCTTAAGACCGAAAGACATGTTGTCGTATAGGTTAAGGTGAGGGTAAAGCGCATAAGACTGGAATACCATACCTACGCCACGCTTTGACGGTTCAACGTCATTCATGCGTTGGTCGCCAATGTACAAATCACCAGACGTAATGTCTTCTAGACCTGCGATACAACGTAATAGCGTCGATTTACCACAACCTGATGGTCCAACGAATACTACGAATTCACCTTCGTTGATGTCTAAGGTTACGTCCTTAGAAATCTGTACATCACCATATGATTTATAAACGTTTTTTAACGTGACACTCGCCATCTAGCTTGTCCTCGATCGATCAAATTTTAAGTTTTACTGCTTATCATTATAAGAAATTTTTGGGTCAGCAGTAACTGTAGGAATTGGTAAGTATTGAGTGAGTAAGAAAAAAGTGGGTGAGACTTGGCTTCTTTAACCAAGCCCACCCGTCATAGCCAAACTGATGCCCATTTCCCCCACATCCAGCTAAACCTCCCCCGTGATTCAATCACAGATTTAGCTCGATGCTAATATAAGACACCAGCGGGCAGTGAAGCCAACTAAATGAACAGTGCGGTTACACATGACATTCGCTGGTAAAGGGTTCTTACTATCCACTCTTGGATGAATGCAGTTTCGGTGAATTGGCGTAAGGGTACATCCTCCTAATGGAAAATTAACTAGGGGGAGTAGGAGGGGAGGAGTAGATAAATGGGGTTATTAATAATTGGCGATCCAGTTCAAATAAATCCACCGCGTAACGGTGATGTTGATCACGATGAGTATACGTTTTGTGATTGCAGTCTCTAATCTGACCGGATGGCGATCACGAATTTAAGCCATAATAGCTAGGGCGTAGTGGCTAGGATGATGAGCTAGGGTCTGTTTTCTCAGATCATAACCTCCGAAAACTGGCTCGTCTTGGTAGATGTGCCCTACGTATAAATATAAAAAGGATATTCACATGAAAAACGCTCTAAGCGCTGTAGCTCTAGGTACAATAGTTGCTCTGGGTTCTTTTGGTGCAAATGCTGCTATCGAAGAAGGACAACTAACAATCTGGGTAGGTGGTGACAAAGCTTATGAAGGCATGGCTGAAGTAGGTAAACGCTTCGAAGAAGATACTGGTGTTAAAGTAACCGTCGCTTTCCCTGACAAGCTAGAAGAAAAATTCCCTCAAGTAGCAGCAGCTGGCGATGGCCCAGACATGATCTTCTACGCACATGACCGTTTTGGCGGCTATGCAGAAGCGGGACTTCTTGTTGATATCAAACCTTCTAAAGAAACTAAAGAAGGTATCGTAGACTTCGCATGGGATGCTGTTTCATACGAAGGTAAAACAATCGCATACCCTGTTGCTGTTGAGTCAGTTTCTCTAATTTATAACAAAGCGCTTGTTCCTAACCCACCTAAGTCTTGGGAAGAAATCCCAGCACTTGATGCTGAACTTAAAAAAGACGGCAAGAAAGCAATCATGTGGCCTCTACGTGGCGGCGCTTACTTCACATGGCCTTTACTTGCAGCTGACGGCGGTTACGCATTCAAACAGACTGCAGAAGGTTACGACATTAAAGATGCGGGCGTAGCGACTGACGGTGTTCAGAAGTCTCTAGGTTTCATCGAGAAGATGGTACAAGACAAAGTTATCTCTGCAGACATGGATTACTCAGTAGCTGAGTCTGAATTCGTTGCAGGTAACGTTGCAATGACAATCAACGGCCCTTGGGGTTGGGAAAACATCAAGAAAGCTGGCGTAGATTACGGCGTAACAACTTTACCTAAGTTCAACGGTAAAGCGTCTAAACCTTTCGTTGGTGTATGGGCAGGTGGTATCAGCACTGCGTCTCCAAACCGCGACCTAGCTGTTGAGTTCATGGAAAACTACCTACTAACAGATGAAGGTATGAAGAGCCTGAACGACGACAAGCCACTAGGCGCTGTTGCTCTTAACTCTTTCCAACGTCAACTAGACAGCGATACTCGTATTGCAGCAACAATGGACAACGCGATGAACGGTGAAATCATGCCTAACATCCCTCAGTTCACAACATTCTGGTACAGCATGGAAGAAGCGATCGGCAACGTAGTTGACGGCCGTCAATCAGTAGACCAAGCACTAAAAGCTGCTGAAGGTCGTATGGTTAAGTAACACCCAGGCACTACCTTTTAAGGAGAGGGTAACCTCTCCTTACTTTTCTATTTTTTATCTATATCGCTAGCAGGTTCCTCTATGCAGTCAGTTCAAGGTACAGATGCTATCCCAGCACCATCAAGCCTTCCAGGCAGTAAAAGCGTCTTCATTAAATGGGGGTTGCTTGGTAGCGTTGGCTTAATAAACGGCTACGCTACAATTCTAATGTATTCTCGCGGTGAGCTCGCTTTTGCGCTGCTTACAGTGATCTTAACGGCTTTGGCACTTTACATTTTTGGTAGTAAAAAAACTTACGCCCACCGTTATATTTACCCAGGTATTGCCGGAATGATCTTGTTCATTCTTTTCCCATTGGCATACACCGTAGGGCTTGCGTTTACTAACTACAGCGCGAAAAACCAACTTTCTCTAGAGCGCACTCAAACCGTTCTTTTAGACCGTTCTTTCCAAAGCGGTGAGAGCTACCCATTTACTTTGTACAAGACAGATGACGGTCACCAGATCGTTGTAAAAGATGGCGATCAACTGTTAGCGACTGACGTATTTTCTCTAGACAATATGACAGAAACAGAGATGGACCTATCTGTTATTGAGTCTGCGCAAGGTGAAAAAGAGAAGATCAAAGCGATCATTCAAAACCGAGCAGCAATCAGTGGTGTTGATTTCAATCTACCTGACGGTGGTGACATCCGCATGAGTGGCTTACGTAAGTTTGCTTCTGTTGCTCCGCTTTACACGCTACAAGACGATGAAGAAACGTTAATCAACAATGAAACGGGTGAAGTTCTCAAGCCAAATATGGATGTGGGTTTCTACCAGCCTGTTGATGCAAATGGTGAGTTTACGGGTAATACCATCTCTCCAGGTTTCGTGGTTAGCATTGGTACGCATAACTTTGAGCGTGTATGGAAAGATGACGGCATTAAAGAACCGTTTATCAGCATCTTTATTTGGACGGTTATCTTCTCGGTATGTACCGTAGCGTTCACGCTAGTTATCGGCCTTGTATTGGCTAACATCGTGCAATGGGAAGAGTTGAAAGGTCGTTCTATTTATCGTGTTCTACTGATTCTGCCTTACGCCGTACCCGCGTTTATCTCGATTCTTATCTTTAAGGGTCTATTCAACCAAAGCTTTGGTGAGATCAACATGGTGCTCGAGAATATCTTCGGCTTAAGCCCGAACTGGTTCTCAGACCCTATCTTAGCGAAAACCATGGTGTTGATGGTTAACACATGGCTAGGTTTCCCTTACATGATGATTCTATGTATGGGTCTGCTTAAAGCGATTCCTGATGATTTATACGAAGCGTCAGCAATCGATGGTGCGAACTTCCTTGATAACTTCAAGCGCATTACGTTCCCATTGATGATTAAACCGCTTACACCGCTATTGATTGCAGCGTTTGCCTTTAACTTCAACAACTTCGTAATGATTCAACTATTGACGAACGGTGGCCCGAACATGATTGGTACTTCTGAGCCAGCGGGTTACACAGACTTGCTTGTAAGCTACACGTACCGAATTGCATTCGAAGGCGGCGGCGGTCAAGACTTCGGTCTAGCAAGTGCTATCGCAACGCTTATCTTCCTATTGGTTGGTGCACTAGCGTTACTAAACCTTCGTTTCACTAAACTGTCTCAAGATTAAGGAGCACGACAATGGCTATGGTACAAGGTAAAGGCCTTAAATACCGAGTGTGGGCAACGCATGCAGTGTTGTGGTGCTTCTTGGCAATGATTATCTTCCCACTACTGATGATCATCGCGATCTCGTTCCGTGAAGGTAACTTCGCAACCGGTAGTTTGATTCCAGATAACCCATCATTGGAACACTGGAAGTTAGCATTGGGTATGTCAGTAACGAACGCAGATGGCTCGGTAACGTCACCTCCGTTCCCTGTGCTAACTTGGTTATGGAACTCAGTGAAGGTTGCAGGTATCACATCGATTCTGATTGTGACACTGTCTACGACATCGGCTTACGCGTTTGCTCGTATGCGCTTTAAAGGTAAGAACACAATCCTGAAAGCGATGATGATTTTCCAAATGTTCCCAGCAGTATTGGCTCTAGTAGCAATCTACGCGCTGTTTGACAAACTTGGTCAATACATTCCGTTCTTAGGCTTGAACACACACGGTGGTCTAATCTTCTCTTACCTAGGTGGTATTGCACTGCACGTATGGACGATTAAGGGTTACTTTGAGACGATTGATAACTCTCTGGAAGAGGCAGCAGCCCTTGATGGTGCAACGCCTTGGCAAGCATTCAGACTGGTTCTACTACCGCTGTCTGTGCCAATCCTAGCGGTTGTGTTTATCCTATCTTTCATCGCGACAGTGGGTGAGGTGCCAGTAGCGTCTATCCTACTTACAGATGTGAACTCTTACACGCTAGCAGTAGGTATGCAGCAGTACCTATACCCTCAGAACTACCTATGGGGTGACTTTGCGGCAGCGGCTGTACTATCAGCACTTCCGATTACTATCGTGTTCTTACTTGCTCAACGTTGGTTAGTTGGTGGTTTGACGGCAGGTGGTGTAAAAGGATAAGCTGTACTCTATAAGAAAGAAAAAGAGCGACCGTTAGGTCGCTCTATATTGGCATTTTTATTACATCATTTGGTTTGGCCGCCGATCAGTAATAAAAATAACCCTCAGGTTACGCATAGCTGGCTACTAATCAGGTTCCTTACGCTATTAATGATTAGTGGTTTTTGTAACTCTAACCCAGGTATTTACTTGGGTTTTTTTATGCCTGCTACTTTTTGTTTTTTGTGTCAGCGTTACTCGTTAACTATCGCGCTCATATCTACTTTAAAACCCAAAGTTTCGAGTTACTTCTCTCCTAAATACCGACCACTTCATTTTGGTTACTTGTAGAAATGAACTAGTCTCACAAATCAGACACTCAGTATAAGTGGCTGTTGTACTATTGATATGTTGTGAATATTCCAATGCGTGATACTTCAATGATTTGTATGCAACAAAACCTGAAATTGCACTGAAAATGTATGGGTAAGCGAGAGGTAGTTACAAAATATTCAAGTGACATTCATGAGAATTATGGAGGTAGGTTTATTTATGCTTCTGGTTTTTGGTTGGACTTAGAAGTTAGAACTCTTTACTAGAAGGAGCACAACCTAAGTGTTGCAACAACACATAGATACTTTCTTGATCGAGTGCCACGCGACGAAATAGATCGGCAAATGTCGGATCTCCACCGAAACACGTTTGGATATAGTGGTTGATTTCATTGCTGTCGTAGCCTTCGACGTACAAAGTTCTAACCCATTGGTACTCAACAGCCTTTAAATTGTTCAGTGTAGACTCGCTAAGAGTGGGGCGTATGACGCTCAAGAGTGGCTCCAAGAAATTCAAATGCATCTATTATGATTGGCGGTATTTAATCAGAGCAAAATGACGACTTTATTACAGTCAAAATAAATCAGTGAACAAGTGCCGATTCATTTCAACCTTTGGCTGGGTATCACGCTCTTATCGTCTGTATTGGGTGTGCAGCGGATTTGGCTGTGTAGAGCACGAAGGTATCAAATAGATCAATGCCAAGCAGGCGCTTGGCATTGTAATAAGGTTTTGTAGGGGGAGGGCAGCTGGTGGACCTTACTTAAGGTACTTCACGTGAGCTTCCATCTCTTCACCAATCTGTTTTCGCATGTTCATTAGGCGAATAGCCGAATCTCGTAATTCGATGTCTTCTGGCGTCTCTGGTATCCACTCTGGCACTTTAGTCGGATTACCATTCTCATCGACAGCGACCATAATAACGATACAGTGAGTTGTTAGGCGGTTATTGAGCTCTTTAGGGTCGCTTGCTTGCACGTCGATAGCGATATGCATTGAAGATGAACCTGTGTAAATGACCTTTGCACTTACTTCCACAAGGTTGCCTACATGAATTGGGGCAACGAATCGAATTCCGCCTGCATAGGCTGTTATACAGTATTTACCGCTCCAACCTGCGGAACAAGCGTAGGCTGCTAAATCGATCCACTTCATTGCTGCACCACCATGAACTTTACCACCAAAGTTCACATCCCCGGGTTCAGCTAAAAAACGCAGAGTAACGTCTCGTTTACCATTTTGTCGGCTATTGCTACTGCTCATCTATCTTCCTTCATTATTATTTTGCTGCGTAACATGCTTGTTACTTGCTAGTAACAATATACTTAAGATGACATAAGTTAAAGCGGATAATCTCATGGTTAAGACTATTTTTTTCAAACAGATGATCAGTTGATGAATATTGGTGCTTAAAGGCGTATCAGGCGAATGGCAAACATGGATGAAGTGATATCAAGCAAGAGAATAGAAATACTGATTAAGTCACTAGATAGGTCGATTGCAAAAAAAACACCTAGCGTAATGCTAGGTGTTTCTAAGCCGTGTGGTACTCATGTCGGTACTTTTTTGTGTTAGCCAACCAACCGCTGTTGATTTGGTTTAGTTAAAGTGGCTGTATCTCAGATACCACTAAAGTGGTAGTGATTATTGTTTTCTTATCAGCTCACTTTTACTGTTTTAAAAAGTATAGATCCTTCGCGTAGATATTTCCTTTCGGATTATTGTTTGGGAAGCCTTTTAGTGTATTTCGCACTAATCGTGTGTGATTTTAATTATATAAAGGTATAACTGCTGAAGAATAGTTGAGTAACGACTCATCGTGCTGATATAAAGTAAAGCGTTTAGACTAACCTTCCGTTTTACTCGCTTGCTGTAAGGGCTCATCATAGTATGGATTACAGTAGCCACTCTCATTTGCTGTGTGAAACGTGAGTTTGAATTTTTACCCTAATGTGAGCGTTGGGTAATGCGTTTAGCTTTGTTGAGGGAGAGGAGCCTCAAGCCTTGGTTTTCTTCTGATTTGAGCAAGGATGACACCTGAAATCACCATCACACCACCAATGATGTGGAACTGGTTAATCTCTTCGCCAAGCCATGTCGCGGCTAATACGATCGCTACAACCGGAAGCAAGTTCATGAACATCGCGCTTGAGTCAGCACCAATGGTGTCAATCGCTTTCACCCACATCCAAGGCGCTAAAATCGAAGCGGCAACCGCTGCGTAAGCTATCAATGGGAGCGCTTGTTGCGGTGGTAAAAGTTGTTCGCTGGTAAGCCAAAGTGGCGTAAGCATCGCGACAGCAAACAGACCCTGAATGTAAATCACCACCCAGCTACTGATGGGCATTTTCCAGCGTTTCAAGAGCACACAGTAAGACGCATAAACAAAGGCTGCAATTAGCATATAACCATCACCTTGAGTCAATTCTTGATGCATGAAGAACAAAGGGTCGCCTTTACCTAACATCAGAGCTAAGCCTGACAGTGACAACACACCGCCAACAATACTCAAACTAGAAATCGACTTGTGCAACAAAGGAACGCTTAGAAACACGCTGATCAATGGGACTAAAGACGTGATCAAGGCCATGTTGGAAGCGGTTGTGGTTAAGCCTGCGTAGTAACCTAGAGATTGGTTCAACACCATGCCCAAAAAGCCGAGGAATGCTAATTTAGATAAGTTTGGCTTAATGACAGCCCACTGTTTCATCACTGGGCGAATGCAGAAAGGCGTGAGAATTAACATCGCAAAAAACCAGCGGTAAAAACTCATCGCGCTAGGTTCTATGGTGCTTGCAGCAAGCTTGTTGACGATTGCATTGGCGCCCCAGATACAGACTGTAAAAAATGGTAAGAGATAATGCATGTGAATTCCATGGCGAATGAGTTGATGCGGCTAGTTTGACAGGTCGTTATACTTACAAGTATCTTTAGAAAGACATCAGGCGCGATAGGAAGACAAGTTTGAAAAAACAGTCCAGAAACCTTCATCCATCCTTATCAATTGATAAGGCACCATCCAACGTATTTATGAATTTTGAAGCGTTTCTTTCGAACACTGAAACCCGAGTTCATAGCCACTCATGGGGACAGGTTCAATTGATCAGTGGCGGTATATTAGAGATGGAAGCGGAAAGCACCCGATTTCTGGCGCCACCACATCTAGCGATTTGGGTACCGGCCGGGGTGATGCATTGCAGTTATAACCGTAAGCCTTTGGACTACTGTTCGCTAAATATCGCCCCAGAGCTAACGCAACACCTGCCAGATAAAACCAGCCTTATAAAGATCACGCCGATTGTGTCTTCTATTATCGATGACTTTCGCGAGCGTGGAATCAATGTTGCGGAAAAAGAACAAGATCAAAGGCTCGTTCAGGTACTGCTTGACCAACTTGCGCAGCGTGAGGTTGAACACCACTTCTTGCCTTCAACCGATAATAAGTATCTAGCGCCTATATTGGCTTCTGTTGAAGAGAACCCAACCGATGAAGTGACGCTGAAAGATTGGGCTGAACGTGTCCACACCACGGAAAGAACCCTTTCTCGCCACTGCCAGACCGAGCTTGGAATGAGCTTTACCGAGTGGCGACTGCGAGTGCGCTACCTATACTCAATGGACTTGTTGAGAAACGGCCAATCGGTTAAAGAGGTCGCTCTTACATTGGGTTATAACCAAGCAAGCCCATTTATCACCATGTTCAAACGTTACGCGAACCAAACGCCAGAGCAGTATAAGAACCGTTTGTTGTAGTTCGTTGTTGTTCCTAACAGAACGGATGTATTTGTTGTCAGATTTCACCTTTATTAATACAGGACTTAATACCCAGTCAATTCCATATAGCCAGCTCCGGAATGAGAACCTTTAATCACGATTGGCCCTTCCCAATAGGGTACAGACAGTGGCATTTTTGCTTCTGGGTTGAGTGCCGAGACGGTCAGTTCGATTTGTTGAATTGGAATCGAAACTTGCCACTCTGTTGGGTAGTCACGTCCATCGATTTCCGTTTGCATGATGGCTGTTAAGCTGATGTCTTGCTGCTTAATCGTGATGCCGGAGCCATCTTGATTCATCAACCTTGCATGGGAATAATTGGCTTTGCCTGTTGTTGAGTTTCGAAGTTGAAATACCACCAAGCTGGTTTCATCACTCAGCCTTAGCGCAAACCAATCCCAACCTTGTTGCGAGTCGAGTAAAAACTGAGAGCTCCATTCTCTGTCTATCCAACCTTTGCCAGAAACCAGATGGGTTACTCCATCAATAGTTACCTCGCCCGATACATTAATGAATGGTTGGCTGTAGTAGTAGGAAGCCACTTTGCCATCGCTACTTTTAGTGCTGTAGCCTTGTTCGCCTTGTTTTTGATAAGGCGCGTTGCTGGTTAACTTAAGCGAGTAGCCAAACTGTTCAGAATTAGCGTTCAAGGTTGCGGGGAATAGATCATCGCTTGAAGAGTTCCATTGCCAATCATCAAGGTAGACACGTAATGGGGAAGCATCGACGCCTGCCAGTTCTGCTTGGTCACGTGACCATTTTTCATCGGCATAGTGTTTGTCTTTAGTGGTGACAGCACTGTGCGCCATGTAGATTTGCTTGCTTTGCCACGTGGTTTTCTTAGGCTGCTTGGCTTGATTGTCGTTTTCTTGTGGGGCAGAGGCGAAGCGGAACTGTGTCCACTGCAGGCCTAACGCATTGCCTTCTTCATCAATTAAGTTTGCGGTTAAATACCACCATTCATGACGAAAATCAGGGTGTGCTTGATGGTCGGCAGGGAAAGTGATGTCGATACCTTTTACTACCGGTGTGAATTGATCAGTCTCTTTTTGTGTTTCATCGTCGGTTTGTTTTCCAGTGCCGAGTATTGAGCCCATATTTTGAGCTGATGGTTGAGTGGATTCATCGCACCCTAAAAGGAGCAAGATGCCAAGTGTGAGAACGAAAACTCTCATTGTTCGATTCATCACAACACCTCACTCTGTAAACTGGATACCACGGGTTTGCTGACCAAACGCCACAGTGGAATCAAGGTCGCAATCACTGCCACTAAAATGGTGATGGTTGCGATGCTGAGTGCATCACTCCAATTCCATACGTAATTTAAGCTCCAACCAAAGGCGCGTAGGGTAACGATGTCCGTCAACACATAACCGACCATAGCGCCGAGTGGTAAAGCGATAACCAGAGTGAAGGCGACCAGAACAACGATTTGCCCGACCACCATTGCCATCAATTTTTTCTGACTAACACCGAGTGCATACAGCCTTGCAATGGCGGCTTTACGTGCATCGAGCAACATGAAACAGGCGCAGAACAACCCAATCACCGCCACCATTAATGTGACGCCATTAAGCGCCCGCGTGATGGCAAAAGTTTGTGAGAATATATCCAACGCGATCGATTTGATCTGTGCTTGATTGTAAAGCTGACCTGGGTGCAGATTGAGTTGTTGGCGTAACTGTTCGTACACCACTTGTGGGTCGCCAGAGACTTTGATTCCCAAGCTGGTGGGTAAGTCAGTAAATCCGCTTTCGATCCACAAATTAGGTGCAAGTAACACTTCGCCATTCGGTGAGCCGTAATCGTGGAAAATCGCCCCGACGATGAGCGCTTTGTCTTGGATCGCGTCGAGCTTGAGTCGGCTTCCAAGCGGCAAGCCGAGCTTCACTGCCGTAGGTTCGCTGATCGCCACGAATTCACCTTGGTAAAAGCGCGTCCAGAAATCATCAAGGTGGGATTGAAATACCATGGTTTGCTCAAGTGTGTCTTTGTCTTTGGTGCCGAGCAAAGTAGGTAAGCCCTGCAAGTTATCATCGACATAATATTGCTTATAAACGGTTTCAACATTTTCAAACTGCTCTAACGCACGTTCCACATTCGCGATTTCACCTTGGGCAGGGCTAACGTAAATATCGGCATGTAAGCGCTGTTCAAGCCATTGCTTTAACGTGGATTCAAAGCTGCCGACTAAGGTATTCATTCCGATATTGGCGGTGACAGCGAGAAGCAACGCCATCATGGCAAGGGAGAGAGGGGAAATAAGTTCACGTAGCTCAGCAAACAGATATTGTATTAACCCCGATTGGGTGCGTTTTTCGCTCCAGTTCGCTAGCACGCTTAGCGTTTTGGGCAGGTACAAAGGAATCGATACCACTAACACACCGAGCCATGCCATGGTGAAGCGATGATGTTCGCTCATCCATAAACCTGCTAACGCGAGAATAGTTAATACTGACCCGATAACAAACAGCTGATTTTCGTTAGACGTTTCCGGCGCTTGATAGAAACCGCCATGGGAAGAGAGGGGTTGTCGCACTCGCTGTTTAAAGTGTTGCCAACAAGCGACAAGCGTTGCGGCCAGCGTGAGTAGCAGTGCCCGCACTAACCATTGCCACTGCCATGTACCGGGAAGCAGTGTTGCACCATAAAGTTGCTCAAGTGTTATCGCGACGGTTGGGTGTAGCCAATGGCTGAGTTGAATGCCGAAAATGAAACCAAGCGACGCGCCTAGTGTGACTAAAAGAGTCAGCTCGACTAACAGAGCTGAAAATACGATGCTTGGCGCAATGCCGGCTTGTTGAATTTGCACCAACAGCCGATTACGTTTCAGCAGACTATATTTCACACCGTTGTAAGCGATGAATAGGCCAACCAAAAACGCCAACAAACTCATGGCGGTGAGGTTAAGGTGAAAGCTATCGGTAATTGAACCGAGATCCGTGCTTTGGTTGTTGGATATCCATTGCCCTTGCTCGCCAATAAGGCTTTGCCATTTATCCTGAGCATTGCTGTTAGTGTCGCTCTTAGTGTCAAAAATAGCGATGTAGCTCAGTTGCCCTTGCTTGTTAAGCAGTTGCTGAGCGAACCCAATATCCATCAACATTCGGCTACCTAGCTGCCATTCATCTGGTAGCACTACCACTTGAGTGAGCACTTCATCCAAAGTAAGTGTGTCTACTCCTCCCAAGTTCTGGTGTTGCGACTGGCTCATCATCACAATGGGTTCACCCGCTAAGAGTTGCGGCAAAGGTAAGGCATTGTCGAACAGGGAAATGTTTGGTTCTTTGGTTTGAGTGTTGCTTTGTTCGTCGACGCGAGCGTGACGAGATCTTGAAGTGAGGGCGGCGATCAACTCACTGCCTTGAACTGACCAACGTCGACCTTGCTCGTCTCTTACTCGCCCTTCTATAACAGGTAGCGCTGCGCTTAATCCACTTTGTCTTAAGCTGAAGTAGAGCGATTCCGGCAAATAGTTTTGCCCTGCTGGTGGAATGATAAGGTTCTGCGCTTGAGTGCTAAGTTGCTCGGTCGATTCTGCATAACTGCGCTTGGCATTGAGGTTGATGGCTTGCACTGCGACAAACAAGGTGACCGCTAACACAATGCCGATCAGAATCGCTGCGGCTTGCAATGGTGATTGACGATAGTGCGCCGCGAATAGATTCAGAGTCAGTTTGGTATGGGTGAGCTGGTTCTGAGCAAAGCCAGTTTGCTTCATTGGATTACTCACAACGCTGCTGCTCTTGGGGTTAGATCTATGTTCCTTAAACAACCATCATCTAGCACCAATTTTGTCTGCATAAAGCTGGCGCATTCTGGGCTGTGCGTAACCAAAAGCACGGCAGTGTTGCCTTGTGTAGTGATTTCACTCAGCAGCTTCATAACCTCTAACCCTGCTTTTTGGTCGAGGTTGCCAGTGGGTTCGTCGGCAAGCAATAGTTTGGGTTTATGGGCTAGCGCGCGCGCTATTGCGACTCGTTGTTGCTGACCGCCAGAGAGTGCGGATACATGTCTTTCGAGTAGCTCGCTGATACCCAATGCGTCAACTAAATAATCGCACCAGTCGCTCCACTTCTGTTGATTTAAATGAAGAGGGAAGGCGATGTTTTGTTTTACGTTGAGTGGGGTTAACAAGTTGAACTGCTGAAAGATAACGCCTAGTTTTTGATGACGGAATCGGCTCCACTGTGGATCTTTCCAATTTGATGTGTTCTCGCCATCAAGCCACAACTCGCCACCGGATAGAGGCTCAAACCCCGCAATGATGTTAAGCAGAGTACTCTTTCCACTACCACTCGCCCCAGTCAAAGCCACGCTTGCCCCTGTCGCCAAAGCGAAGTCGACATTGTCCAACACGTGATGGGTATCGTTGCCATCAACAAAGCTTTTGCTGGCATGTGTAAGTGTGACAATTGGGCTTTCCATTTCCTTTCCTTATAACCAAAACTTACCATCAAAAGGTGTCGTTACTTGTGGTAATTATCGAAGCGACAAGCTCTACAAAACTGTAGACAACAATTTCAAACAATAGAGCGATTTATATCGAATTATTAATAACTTGTACTGTGAAAAGAGGGAAATAGATCAGTGTGAGATGGAATACAGGTGTAAGTGGGAGCTTAGAGTCACCTAGGAGGCTTTTGGGGCTGTTTATAGATAATAAATATCTATGTTAAAAATTGTCCCAATTCCAATTCGTTTTAAAAGAAAACGCCCCCGATTGGTTGAAGCCAATCAGGGTTAGTAAGGCCCAAGAAAATCTAGTTACTTGGACTTTATTGCGAGGATTAATTTTGCTAAGGCACCTAACAAAGCAGCGATAGCGAAAACCAATTCAGGGTTATTCATATTATTAACTATAAAGAAGCTCTCGCCTTATGTGAGAGATTCTTCGTATTATCAACATGCATGTGATGGAAGGCAAGATAAAGAAATGGGGCTACCTGTGGATAACTATCTGATTTATTAGGTTTTACTAAAAGGGGGGGGGAGGCGGTGTAGCCTTCAAGTTGCAAAGTACTTGCTTACAATAGTAATGAGTGTGTCAAAGAGTCTGCTTTTACTTCTATTTTTCAACGTCACTTAATATGGATCGTACTCAACTTTCCGTAATCAACGACCTAACCACGCTCTATGCGTCGTTAAGTCGTTATTGGTTTGAGGTCAGGGGTTAATTGAGCGCTTCAATCAGAGTGATTTCGCGTTTGATTTGCTTACTCTCTTGCTCAGTCGCCTGCGCCAGTTTCTTTTCGCGTGTGGTTATGGCTGCTTGTTTGGCTTCGTCAGATTTGAACATCAGTTCTTTTACGTTGATAGAAGCGATGTTTGTGTAGCGGCCATCGTCACTGGTTGGGATTGATATGGTTTTATCATTAATCAATGATTTTACGATCTCACGCTGTTCATTGTAACGACTCTCTAAACCAGAAAGTGCCCATCGTTGTTGAGGCTTACCCTCATACTGGCCGTTCTTTTCTTCTTTAAGATACTTGATAGTCATGTTACGAATCGTGCCTGCTTCTTCTCCATACTCTGCTTCCGTATCAAAGAGTACAGGGAATGATTCACCTTCTAGCACGCCGCCTTTCTTGGTTAGATGACCCATTCGATAGCTATTCATACCAATACGGATCTCTGTTTGATCAGTAACCGGAGTGCCATCTGCAAACGCGAGGTTGGTAATGCGTGTACCTGCAGGCTGAGTAAGGTCGATGGTATAAGCCACGCCCGCGAAGAAGTCATTGGTCGAGTATTTTGATGCTCTGCGTTCAGGGTTAAAGCTGTAGGTTACATCGCCAGGTTGTACTGAGTTGAAGTAGCCCGCAGACCATTCCATGTAGGTTCTCAGCTCTTTGCCTGTCATCTGGTAGACAGTGATTTCGCCACCTGCGTATTGGTAGTTGTACGCGATGTCTTTGGCTTTGATTGGGCCAACATCGAGCTCGGCATTGTCGTTGTCTATTTGAAGTGCGATGACATTGGCTTTAGGTGCATAGAAGAAGCTCGCTTCTTGGAATAGCGCACTGATGCCTGTGTCTTGAACATGGACTTGAGGGATACCGCGGATTTCGTTTTCTGGGACTAAATCAACGCCGGTAAGTTGAGCGACAGGTCTGTTCGCCATTTCTCGGAGTTGTTTGTGGTAAGGCTGGTATAACTCGTCCATATTCTCATCAGAGTCGATACCTTTAATTTTATAGGTGAAGCTGTCTTTGTTGACGAGAGTGAATGTGCCATCGCGCTCTTCAAATTGAAGATCTATACGAGATAGGGCGCGGCCATATCTGTCGGGTTCAGTAATAATAACGCCATTTACAACGGCTTTATCGATGCGAGTGTGCATGTGGCCAGCGACGATGGCATCAAGCTCTGGGTTTGCATTGGCAATGTCGGTGACACCGGTGTCGGCAATGTCATTCTCGTTCTCAATTCCCATATGGGCAACCAATATGATGGCATCCACTTTATCATCAATCTCTTTGACGATTTTCTTCACTTCCAAGGTTGGATTAGTGAAAGTGACGCCTTCTAAACGGTTGGTACCTTGCGCAAAGACCTCCGTCATTGGGGTATCCATTCCGATCACGCCGATCTTAATGCCACCGCGTTCTAGGATGGTGTAACCAGGCAGGAATGGGTTTCCGTTTTTGTTCTTGATGTTGCCACCGAGAGACTGCCCTTTAAATTGGGTAACGGCCCTGTTGAGGGTTTTGAGGCCAAAGTCGAATTCGTGGTTACCTAAAACCCACACATCGTATTTCATGTGATTAAAGCCAAGCATCATTGGATCAACGGGCTCGTCTTTGAAGGTTTCTACGAAGTTGCCTTGGATGGTATCGCCAGCGTCGACAAGGATAATGTTAGATTGCTCTTTGCGGATCTCACCAACTTTGGTCGCGATTTGGCTCAAGCTACCACGAGTGTTGAGTTTATCTGCCGCGTAATCCCACGCCATAAAATGACCGTGGATATCTGAAGTACCCAGTATCGTGACATCGTGTATATCGCCATCAGCTGCAAAGGTGGGAAAGGCTAGAGAGAGTAGGATGGCGCTTGATAGTATGTGTCTTTTCATAAGTATGTTCACATCGTGGTTTTAAGTATGACGCTACCATATAGAATCGAGGTTATCTTATGGGTGATCAGTGTCATATTTCTAATGATATAACTAATTGATGTTTCAAATAAATGTGATTCATGACCATCTCGTAACCACTTAAGTTATGGAGAAATGCACCACAACTCTTCGCTATCTTTTCAATCTTCGATTTCTTTAATCAAACTTCCTAAGCGATGGTGTATTAACAAGCACGCTTGTAAGCTGTTGAACGTCTTGCCTGTTGAAATAAACAAGGTATATATCGTCCAACTCTCACTTACTGTGGCAGTAAGATGATCTTGCCCTCTAGGCGTGTGGTTTTCGATTCAATGAGATCAATCGCGGTTTGCACTTCATCGAATGGTAGATAGCGGTCAACGTCGAGCTGAATGTCGTTTGTGATGAAGTGATCTAGCATGGTCGTGAACTTATCACGGCGAACATCTTTACCTTCTGCTTCCTCCCAATAACGCAAGAAGAAGGTGCTGAAATCGATGTGTTGGTTTTTCGCGTACTCAAAGAAGCGTGGCTCGTAAAAATCCAACGACAGCGTCCCATAGTTGATAAAGCGCCCGTTGTTGCCAAGGGTGTGAACAAGATCGGTTCCGGGTGAGCCGCCAATCGCATCAAAGGCAACGGTTGGCATAGGCAAGCCTAATGCCTTAATTTGAGAAACTAGATCAGCGTTCGCATCTATCACCCAACAGGAAGTGGCAGGGTATTGTGTCTGCTGTGATGTAACGACAATGATGTTGAAGCCGAGTGATGCTGATAACTGGGAGAAGATCTTACCGATGGCTGAACTGCCCGCGTTGATGATCAACACATCCTCTTGGGTCAGCTTGGCTATTTCTGTCGTTAGCACCCATGCGGTTAGCGCATTAATGTACAACTGACAGGCGTAGCCATTGTCTAAATGTTGAGGAATTTGGAACAGATCATCTGGTGATACATCGACATAGTTCTGCCATGTTCCACTGGTTGCCACAAGCACTCGTTGATTCACTATAAACTCAGCACTGCTGGATTCTACAATCCTTCCTACCGCTTCAAATCCCGGTACTCTCGGCGGCTGATGGCTATGTTTGTATTGGCCCACACCATAAATCGACAACAGATCACTAGGGTTGATGTTAGTCGCTTCAATTTGTACGCGAACTTTATCTTTGTCTAGTACCCCTAAAGCGACATGTTCTAACTTGAGAGATTCTTTTGGCTGACCGAAACGGAACTGGCTAATTCGGGTATTTTGCTTAGTGTCAGTCATAGTTTGGGCACCTTTATGGATTATGAGTACTGCATTGATTTTAAGTGTAGCGTGTTCATAAACAACCTTGGGTCGCTAATATTGCTTAACATAGCTGGCGTCGGTAAACAGTCGTCATCAACGTAGTCGACATAGTCTGCCGCCGAATCGAAGATCAAAATATCCAAAGCCAAACGATCCAAGCCATATCGGCCTCGGTGGATCATATCCGCTGAAAACACCAATAAGTCACCTGCGGCTAACGGTATCTGCTTACCACCAGAGATGTCATCGCTGCTCACTTTGCCGTTTTCTTCTTGGCGAACATTGTACTCTTCTTCGTTATCCCAACGTTTGTGCGTGCCGGGGATAAGTTCCATGCCGGGCTCATCAAAAAGGGGCACTCGCAGATGCAATACTTGGGTTTCCATGATGACTTTCATCTGGTCATCAATGTCGTAGTCGTATTGACAGTCACGATGCCAGAAGTCTTTTTGCTGCGGGTTTACTGGGTTGAAGAACAGCTGTGTATTCATGAATGCCGGCTTGTTCGGAATCACCGCATCAACCACATCCATCACTTGTTTCGAGCTGATGAAGTCGAAAAGCACGCTTCTATCGTCGGCAGGCAAATACTCGCTTCCCGTAATTAAAGACGAGTTAAATGCTTCTTCTTTATAGAATTCTTCGTTGTCTGCTTTCCATGATTCATGAAATTTCAGCACGACTTTTCTAAGCGATGCAATTTGAGCTTCATTGAAATAATTTCTGATAACAAAGTAACCATGTTCGTCGTAACGGTCACTTAATTGTTGGCTGTTTTCTACCACTGACTACCTTCGTTCATTCTTTGCTGTATAATAACTAAGGTCAACAGCCCCTAGAGATTTCTTGGGCGCATAATGCCAGACAGTTGTCATTCAACCAAGTAACGAGTGAAGAAGCCTGTAGATTCGGTGATGTTATGAAGCAATATTGAGGGCGAGTGTTACATGCCTATCCATGTCATGGACTCATGCGATACCGATCTCCCCATATGTGACACATCCCCTATTTTACAAAGTGTAATGATTCATATAGTGAATAAATTTATGGTTTAGATAATTATTGACCATATTGTGATTTAATTGGCGTATGGAAGATAGAAAATCATGGATGGTTTTTCGCTGGATATGAGAACACTTAATTTTATTATTATTTTGTTCTCTTTCATTTACTGCATTGGCTTGTTGCTGTTCCAATTTACCCAACAGTCCATTAAAGGGCTTTCAATTTTTTCGATTTCAATATTTGTTATCGGAAGTGGGCCGTTGATGTTGAGCCTAAGAGGGGAACTCCCTGATTGGATCACTGTTATTGGCGCCAACATGGTCATTGCGCTTGGCTTTCATCTCGCTTTGTATAGCTTGTGCCTGTTTCGAGAATATTCCCTAAAATGCACCTACCTCAGCAGTCTGATGATGTTGGCTCTTTTGCTAGGTTTTATTCACTTCACGTACTATGAACCTTCCATCAAAGCTCGAATTATTCTCATTAGTTTATATTTGGCCTTTGTTACTCTTTGCACTGCCTTTGTGGTGTTAAAGGGTCAACGTGATGACTTGACCCTAGCAACTCGAATGATGGCCTTATCATTTTTGATATATGGTGGGTTTATGGTTTTCCGAGTACTGGTGACGCTATTTTCAACTGAGCTTCAGGATTTCATGGCAGCCGCACTCATTCATCAACTTGCCTTTTTAATGAGTATTGTTCTTATCGTGTCGATGAGCTTCACAATGCTCTGGTTGATTAATGCAAGGTTGCTTAGGTCTATTCATGACCTGTCTTACAGCGACCCTTTAACGGCACTTGGAAACCGCAGAGCTTTAGATGAAATGGTTTCAGTCGTCATGAAGCAGGCGGGGACTGCACCTGTTAGTGCCATTATGATGGATATTGATAACTTTAAGTCGATCAATGACCAACACGGACACATTGTGGGTGATCTCGTGATCAAGTCTTTTGCTGAAATGGTTCAAAGTGCAATCAAAACATCGCCAACAGCCAGTGCGTTTCGTTTTGGCGGAGACGAGATAATGATTTTATTGCCCAATGTTAATTTCCTACAAGCACAGGCTATTGCTTGTAAGCTGCGATTATCTATTTCAGAGATCTCAGCCGTACAAGGGAATGAGATGTTTCTGACGTCGAGTTTCGGTGTCGCTCAGCTTCACCCGCATGAGAGTTGGAATGGGTTTATTAGCCGAGCCGACAAAGCGTTATATCAAGCGAAAACAAACGGTCGCAATATGACTTCAATTTGTCCTAGTCATATTAACGAGCTCGTCACTGCCACATAACCAATACTGCTGCGATAGAAAGCAAGATGAGCGCAAGAATGTCTTTGCGCGCGATGCTTTGCCCTAACCAGAAATAGGATATCAACACCATGAAGATCACTTCGACTTGCCCGAGTGTCTTTACGTACGGCACGGCTTGAAGCGACATCGCGCTAAACCAACCCAGAGAACCGATAACACTCGCTAAGCTTGTCATGATGACTAGTTTCGACTTCTTGAATATCAGGCGCAGCGTGTCGCGTTCTCTGAAAAAGAGATACGTACAGATAATCACTGTCTGAAGGGAAATGACGAGGAACAGTACCCAAGCAGCGCTATGAGGGAAGGGTAACCCTATGCTCAAACTTGCTTCCCGTACCCAAAGAGACGTTAAAGCAAAGGCGGTGCTACACGCCATACCTAATAAGAACACTTTCGGGGACAAGCTTCGCCAGCCAGAAGCGCTACTCATGATTAGCACGCCTAAAGTACCAATAAGTACGCCGACCCAACCTGTTAGTGTCAAAGCAGTACCAAAAAACAATACGGATAGCACAGCAGATACGGGGGCTTCACACTTGGCTAATCCTGCGCCTATCGCATAGTTTTCTAGCTTGAACAGCATCACCATTAAGCCGGTCGCGAGGATCTGCATGATGGCGGCAGCAACAATATAGAAAACAAACTCACCCGAAAAATCCGGTGCGGAGACTGGCTGCCATTGATAGAGGGTGTAGAGGTAAATAAGGGCGATTGGGCCAGCCCAAATAAAACGCGCCAACGTCACGCCAGCCACGCTCATGGTGCCACTTAATTTACTTTGAAAGGCATTGCGCCAAGATTGGCTAAAGGCAGCAAGGAGAGTAAAGGCTATCCAACTAAAAGACATGACGCGTCCATGTGTTATGTAATTTGCTGATTATATTAACAAATAAAACCAATATAAGAAGCGACTTGTTCTTTTAATAAGCAATAGTCAGTTGCGTGAATCGCTCGGTTTTGAAGAATATTCGGTCTTTAAAACTTGCGCTGTAAACCTTAACGGCTTCATTTACTTGTCACTCGACATCAATCGATTGTTTAGAAAATCGCTTCTTTTCTGTTCTTGAAGTAGAACAGCGCGCTGATCAAAACGAACAGTAAGGTGAAGTAATAGAAAAACGAAGACAGTGAGGCCAAGAAGGCAAGGTTCTGTTCTATTTCTTGTTCGGTGAAGCCCTGAGACACCAACTTATAGTAGTAAGCGTACAAGATCCCGATCAGCCCGTATCCGAGGTTAAACATTAAACCTTTGAAACTAAGAACGGTGGCTCGGTTGTGCGATTCGGTCTTTTTATTCAGGTGGTAGCTGATGAAAATGTTCATCGTCATGATGATAAAGATTAACACCAACGCCGGAATGACCCCGTAAATCGACCAACCTAAACTGATCCAGTAATAAGTCGCCATGCTTGCTAAACCCATGACCACAATGAAGGTTTTAGGCTCAATACTCTCTGCTAATCTTCGGCTTTGTCCTGCCAATATAATCTTAAGCAAACTTATACCCGCACCAATAAAACCAAAGTAGATAATTGGAATATCAATCGCCAGATAGTATTGGCTGTTCATGGTTAGGAACATGCGTGAGGTGTGTTCGAATAGGCTGTAGTAGAGCAAGATGAACAGCACGTAAGGTGTAGCGAATACCCATTTACCCGTATCGATCGTCAATTTAAGACTTGAGATGGTGGTTGCCAATTTGGTTTGGTCGCTTGGCATCAGCTTTTTCTCTTCGCGCATATTAATCGCGGCATAGATGGCGATCATCGCTACAAATAGGGTGGCGAACACAGGAATACGCATCAGGTCTTTAGTGCTTTCTGGTTCGGCTAGTCCAAGGAAATGAAAGATGTTCGTCATAAAGTTCACGTCGTACATCGCCGCACCAATCAGCGTGACAAAGATACCGACCGTTGAGGCGACACGAAGCTGGATTTGCAGCACTCGCGGCCACAACTCTTCATTACCTTGTTCTTTTAAGGTGTCGTAAGCCAATGCCTCGTCGGCGCCGCTGGCCAGTGCCATCGCTAAGCCACTGAGAATCCGGTTAATCAGAAAGACTATGAACACCAAGTCGGGGTTTCCGGTTGGCACTAAGGCGATCATTGCGATCTCAACAAACATCACAATCGAAGACAGCACCACCAGTTTCTTGCGGCCTAAGGTATCGGCGAATGCACCCGACGGTACTTCAGCAAGCACAATGGTGGCCGCCCAAACTACATTGAGCATCGCGAATTGAGACAGGGTTAACCCGTAATCTAAATAAAGTAGGGTGAATATAGGGTAGTAAAAACGCGCAAAGTAGCTGCTTCTAAACATCAAGAAGTAGCGGACATTGGGAATTTTAAGGATCTCTTTGAGCGTCATGATAATTTCAGTAATTTAGATAACACATTATTATGTATAACCCTTTTACTCTTTTAAATCATGGAATTGTTGCCAAATCCCTAAAATATCTGGTTTGGGTGATCTTCGAACTCATTGTTCATAGTGGGTTATAGGTTTCTCGTCTTCAAATCACTTTCCCCTATTCATTTAGTTTGTGGTGCCGTTTCACTTGTTCGACTGATTTTGGTGCAAGATCGAACTTCTACAACGTCGCCCTCGTATTTACATCTTATTGTATGATTTAATTATTGGTAATAACGATACGCAATGAATCCAATGTAATTGAGGAAGCGAGCATGATCTTAGAGTCATTCAGTCTGGAAGGTAAAGTAGCGATAGTGACGGGCTGTAACACGGGGCTTGGGCAAGGTATTGCATTAGGCCTAGCGGAAGCCGGTTGTAAGGTTGTCGGTGTTAACCGAACAGAGCCTGAAGAGACTATTGAGAAAATGAGTGCAGCAGGTCATTCGTTCCTAAACGTGAGTGCTGATCTTCTCGAGCAAGCGTGCATTCCAGGGGTTATAGAGCGCACTTTGGCTGAGTTTGGCAAAGTCGACATTCTCGTGAACAATGCAGGAATTATTCGCCGCCAAGATGCTATTGAGTTCTCAGAGCAAGATTGGGATGACGTAATGAACGTGAACACCAAGACGGTGTTCTTTATGTCTCAGGCTGTTGCAAAGCAATTTAAGGCTCAAGGTACTGGCGGAAAGATCATTAACATTGCATCGATGCTCTCATTCCAAGGTGGCATTCGAGTTCCTTCCTATACGGCTTCAAAAAGTGCAGTGATGGGCGTGACACGTGCGATGGCGAACGAATGGGCGCGCGATAATATCAACGTGAATGCGATAGCCCCCGGTTATATGGAAACGAACAATACTCAAGCTCTGCGTGAAGATGCTGAGCGTAATCAAGCGATTCTTGAGCGTATTCCGGCTGAACGTTGGGGTAAACCGCAAGATATCGCAGGTCCTTGTGTGTTCTTAGCATCATCAGCATCGGATTACATTAATGGCTATACCATTGCTGTTGACGGTGGTTGGTTAGCACGCTAATTAGTTTTTTATTCTAAATTTTGAGTTTGCAGCAATCTTGCAGGAGAAGATAAATGAAAATCGCTTTAATGATGGAAAACAGTCAAGCAGGCAAAAATGCTATGGTATCAGCTGAACTAGAGTCAGTTGCTGGTGGTTTTGGTCACGATGTCTTCAACCTAGGAATGACAGACGAGAACGATCACCACTTAACGTATATTCATCTAGGTATTATGGCGAGCATTCTGATTAACTCAAAGGCTGTTGACTTTGTTGTGACAGGATGTGGCACTGGCCAAGGTGCTTTGATGTCACTGAACCTGCACCCGGGTGTGGTTTGTGGTTACTGCCTAGAGCCATCAGATGCTTTCTTGTTTAACCAAATCAACAACGGCAATGCTCTCGCTCTCGCTTTTGCTAAAGGCTTTGGCTGGGCAGGTGAACTCAACATTCGTTATATCTTTGAAAAAGCGTTTACAGGCGAGCGTGGTAACGGGTATCCGCTAGAGCGAGCAGAACCACAACAGCGTAACGCAGCACTGTTAAATGAGGTGAAAGCGGCGGTAGTGAAAGATAACTTTATTGATTCTCTGAGAGCTATCGACCAAGATCTAGTGAAAACAGCGGTTGGCAGCGAGCGTTTCCAACAATGCTTCTTTGAGCATTGCCAAAACCAAGAAATCGCTGATTATGTTCGTTCACTTTTAGATTAATTAGAGCGTTTAGTTCTGATAGAGCCAGCCTTGTTCGGCTGGCTTTTTGATGAATAATTAAAGCAATGTAATGAGACAAACAGTAATCAACTGGCTAAATTGCGATTCGTGTTTTCCTGCATCTACTCTTCATCTTCGGTTTCTTTGGAAGCATTCGAGGCACAGCCTTTCTCTAGCCAGTTATCGAGCACGCGTTGCAGTGCCTTCAAAGAGGTTGGCTTCTCTAGGCGACCATCCATCAGTTTGCTGATCATATCTAACTCGTGTTGTCCTGATTCGCCAGACAAAGCAATGATTGGCGTTTGAGGAGAGCGTGCCTTGATGATTTGGCTTGCGTCAAAACCATTCATTATCGGCATTTGTACGTCCATTAAGATCAAATCGACCTTGTGTGTTTTGAACAGCTCGACGGCATTCTCGCCGTTTTTAGCTTGTAAGCTATTTACGCCAAGTCGACTCAGGTACATCTGAACAAGCGTGCGTTGCACTTCTTTATCATCGACGATAAGCACGGTTGGAGCCAAATGGTTCTCTGGGGTTAGCGTACTTGTTGGCTCTGAACTTTGCGTTTCCGCTTGGTTATCTGGCTTAACTTCTGCGTTGGGTTTGTTTTCAGTTGTGGTTTGATTACTTTTCCAATCATTGAAGTAAGGCGTACGAAGTGCGTCTGCTTTGGGTGCATTGGGTACTACCGGGAAGTACAGGTGGAACTCAGTAAACTCCCCAAGTTTAGAGTGGCACTCAACTCGGCCGCCAAATGAACGCATCACACGTTGGCAATAGCCAAGCCCTAGGCCGCTACCACCGCTTTTTTGGTAAGAGAAGAAGTCATCAAAGATCTTATGTGCAATGGCTTCGTCAATGCCAGGGCCGGTATCTCGGAATATCAGAACGTTCTCGTAAGGCCCTGTGTTGGTGCTGATCTCAATTTGGCTTTCTGGATAAGAATCAAAGTAATAGATTGCATTACGTATCAGGTTGAAAATAACGAAATTGAATAAGGTTTCATTGAGCTTTGCCACAAAATCAGCATGTTGTGGTAAACGAATTCGCTCAATGATCTTCTCGTTCTCAAAGCCATAATGGCTGACGGCTTGATCCACGGCCTTGTGGATAGAGGTCATGGTGATTGGTCCATGCTCGGGTGAGCTGTCACTGACTTCTCGCAAGATGATATCAATCAGCTGTCGACCACGTTGAATCGCAGCTTGGCCGTTCTCAATATCAAGTAAGATCTGTTTCGCTGGTGCTTGATTATCAATGTGCTGTTTTAGTAGTTCAAATTGTAATTGCACTTGAGCCAGTGGATTACGCATTTCATGAGCGATTGAGTTAGCAAGGGCACGACTTTGGCGGATGCGTCTATCGGCTTCGATAGTGCTTTGTACTCGAGTTAACAAGGTTTGCAGGGCAGAGATCTCTTCGTTAGAGAACATCTGATCGTTGCTCTTGTGTGACGATACTAACAAGTGCGTGACCGATTTCCCCTGGCCGAATAGAGGCATCACCAAAGCGGTATCGTTGGAGCTCATTTTGTCATACAGGGCTTTGATTGAGCGCTTGGCTGGTGCGGTGTAATCAAGCTCCTGAGACAACTCATCGAACACTAAAACGGACTTGTTAGTAGACAGATAATCTTCGTAGAAGGTTTCGTTGTAGTTGCTGTTAACTAGACGTAGCTTATCTTCTGGAATTTGCAGTAGGCTACCCAAACGACGCATTGCATCATCAATTGAAAGCTTGAAATCCTCTTCTAGCGCGAGGATCTGTTGTACTGGCGTTTTCTTGTTTCCGTAGATAAAGAAGGAGGCGTAGTCGCTCACACGTTTGTAGAGTAAATGCCAAGTGATGCCGATAACCGCGCAGATAGGGATAGCAATGAGCCATTGGTTATCGTCTGTCAGTGGGATAAATATCGCGCCAAAAGGTATCACCAAAATTGCACACACCAACAACGTATTTAAGCTCATGTACGCAAGGTATTTCACGCTATAGAAGCGAGAGGTCAGTAGAGCATAGCCAACGAACAACATCTCACTGATCGATAAGGCTGGTGGCAGCCAAGTGAGTGAGAAGTCACGCAAGAAGTAGGTCATACCTAGATGGATTGTCGCAGTAGACAGCATGAAGACTAAAATGCCGGCGATCATATAGTTGGTTTTGGCTAAAGTTAGCTTGCTGCTGTTGGCGCGCATGGCCACCAGGTTGAGTAGTGTTAGCACTACAAAGCTAATAATCCCAATAAAGAAGTACGGCGTATGCGGGCCAAACTCAATCACGAACTGGCTTGGGCCTGCAATAGTGACGTGTTCAACGGTTAACCCCGGACTTAAATTGATAAAGAAGGAGTAGACGGTCAGGGTGACGAAAATGGCTTGCTGCCACACATGAACCTTACCATTACGTTGTTCAGCGGCGAGTTTGCACGAGAAGTAATAGGCAAAGGCAAACGCAAAGAACGAGGCGAGGTTGGCAAACTTTGCGGCGAACACGGCGGCCGAGGCCCCAAGTTCCGGTAATAAGTCGGTATGGAAATAAGCGTTACTGCTGATCCACGCAACAATGCAGATCGAATACGCGATGTAAGGGGCATGGTGTGTCCCTGCGATCACTTCGTTCTTCTGTTTCAGGCGATAGCAGTAATAGAACAACCACATGACAACCACAGCCACGGTTGCAAGCAGTGTGATTGCTTTTGCATAGATGATCGCCTCTAGGCCGAAATCAAACATGTTCATCCTTTTTCACCGAGCTAGTTTTTCCTGCCGAGCGCGACTTTTCTAATGACTTTCTGCTTTCTCGCACTGCGCGTTTGTAGCTTCGAAAATCGACATTATTGAACGCTTTTACCATCATCTCAAAATTCCAGAATCCACGATAAATTGTCGTGCCATCGTCATTTAATTCGCAATATCCAGAATGGAAGTATGCATTGGAATCAATGGTTTGATAAAACTGAAGCATGAAAGGTTGCTCGATAATAGTGAAGCCAATCTTATAGCCTATTTGGTGTAACACACTCATCAGCTCTTTTTGAGAAAGGTAGAGGAAATAGAGCTTTTGTTGGGTATTGCCACTGACTGTCAGACGTAACACCTCACACAGGGCATCTTTGTCGGACAATTGTAACTGGAATTGTTGGTCAAATTCTGGCAGAGAGTAACACTTTGACAGTGTAGGCGGTGTGAAAAGTTGTAACCCTGCGAGTTCATCGTAGCCGTAATTGGGTAAACAGTATTGCCATTGCTCATTGCTGAACGGCGGTGCGTAACTTAGCCAAGTGTCATTCTTAGACCAGTCTTGAATCAGCGCAGAGGAAACCAGTGTTGGAAAGGCTTCATCGACTGGATGCTTGAGCAGAATAAAATGCTTACCTGCCTGAGAAAGGTGTAATAAAGGCAGCATCTCAAACCATTTCTCGCCCTTGATGAACACCTCGAGATTGCTTAAAGCAATGGCATCGCTGATTGGCATTCCTTGTGGGTGACTCGGTGTTTGTACCAAAAGTGGCTCATGTTCTATCTGTTCGATGATCGCACCGTAATAAGCACTGTCATTGATAGGGAGGTCGACATGAGAAATGGAGCTTGGATTTAATGGAGATTTTGCTTTGATCGCAGCAATTTCACACTCACACCAGAAATCTAGCCAATGCATATAGCACTGCCCTACAGCCTGCTCTAGAAGAGCAATCTCTGCAGATAGTGTATTTGGATAGCGCAGAATCAGATCGCGGTAGTCCATCACCTCAAACAATACAGAGTAGCTTTTGTTTTGATGCTCTGGGAAAAGTAATTCTAATTGGCTTCTACGATATTCAGTCACGCTTTGAAAAAGCTCAGTGCGCTCATGTGGCTGATAAGTGCTGATGACGAGCTCTATCAGCGCTCGCTGTTTTATTTCGATAGACAGACTGCTAGCCAACAGTGAGCCTAAAGACGACGTTAATTTCATGTTTAACCTAGCCTAGGTTTATATAATTGTTTTTATTTGATCTGCACTATCTATAGGACTCTGATTTTAGGTATGTGTTTGAAGTTACGTTACTTTGAGAGAGCCAATCGTAACTTTACTTGTGTCCATGGTGTGAGAAGTAAGTTGCATAATCGGGCGAGATTTTACTACTTGCACTCACCCTCAACAATAAAGATTTTCCATATTTGAATGAATTCAAAGATGAACAAAATACATTATTATCAACAACTTGTAGGGTTGGATCACAGTTTTAAAATTAGACATGATTAAGTCGAGCATAAACTTTTGGATTTATAAAATAATTTCAAATATCTATTTTTTGAACCAATATCACAATCCACATCAAGATGAGCTCATCTTATTAATCGTGATAGGAATGTTTTTGGTGTGAAGTATGTAATTATCTGATTAATTATGTCTGTATTATTACTCGCTTATTCTCTCGCTACTCATTTTAATGATTTAAATATCAGGTGGATAAAAGCAGAGCTCCAGTGCTCGTCTTGTTTTCCTGACAATCTCCTGTGTTTATAGAGTAGTTACACCATAATCTCTGATGAAGTGATGACATTCGAGGTTTAAGCTTGCCTGCATATGAAACATTATTGCGAGTAATCCCTCGTAAATGATTGAGGTAGAGAGAATTTATGAAGAACGTACGATTAACATCATTACTTGGAACAGCAACCTTGTTTAGTGTCGTGGCGTTAGCTGGGTGTAGTCAGAAATCAGAAGTACCAACTCAACCGCAAGAGAATGCGAACCCCATCTGCAGCACTAAAAACCTGACGGGTGGTTGGTCGAAAAGTGAGATAACACCAGAAGCCAAGCAAGCTTTAAACGCAGTTCTTAGCCAAATGAACACTTCAGCTGAGCTCAAGCAGATCTTGAGTGTTCGAACTCAGGTTGTCGCGGGTTTGAATTACGCTATTGAGTTTGAAATGGATAATGGTGAAGTGTGGAACACCATCGTTTACCGTTCTCTACAAGGTGACATCGAAATGACGCAACCTGCACAGAAAGGTCTTCTGTGCTCATAATCTAGATGCGTCTGTATCTTGTGAGATAGGCTTATAGCAAATAAAAATGGCTCCGTATTGGGAGCCATTTTTGTTTTTAAGAAGACTGATTTGTTGAACGTTTTCAGTCGGCCAACTCGGGCTCAGCTAACTCCTGAACACAAGCACGGCTGATGTCTTCATCAATGTAGGCCATACCGAGTTTATTGAGGTAGTCCATGCGATCGGCAGTGCGAAGCTCGATGTCGGGGCCTGCAATGTTGTTGGCTTGATAAATTTCAGTGAGATGAGACATGAATTGCTCGCCCACACTCATCATCAATAGACTCATTGCGCCTACGTCCGGTCTTACTTTGGTGCGTTGCTTTTCAGATAGGTTTACCGCTAATACGATAGGTTGTTCTTCACCTTCGAATCGAACGCCTCGCTCACGAACGGTTTGTTGAGCCCAGTAGTACGCCAGTTCTTTACTCTGAGTGAGAAACACTGGCTCAACCGATTCGGTATAGTTGTTGCCGATGGTTGCCATAGTTTTTGAAGCTGCTTCGTTGAGCGCTTTGTCTCCAGAACGTTTTAAACCTTGGCCTTGAATCGAAGCCAATAAAGCTGAAGATGTGCCGTGATACCAAGTATCACCCGTCGCGAAACCATTCTCTGATAACAGTGTTTTTGCATCTTGTAGGTGTGTAGGTATTGAAGTCATAGGCACTCTCAACAAATAAAAATCTCAACAAATAGGAATCTGAACAAATACGTATACAGTTAGCTTAAACAGAAGTTGTTCGGTTAACCGTGGTGTGGAACACAAATCTGAGGCTTTGAGATAAAGCTGGCAGTACAAGCTTTATCTCAAAGCCTTCCCCCGGATCTTACCTAAGTAAGAGAGAAGGACGGGGGAGGCTTTAGCGTTAGCGATTAATCAAATTGGTTCGATGTATTCGCTTCACCTGCAGCTTTTAGTGCGTTCTCACCAGCAAAGTACTCTTTGTGGTCATCACCCATGTCAGAACCAGACATGTTTTGGTGTTTAACACATGCGATGCCTTGGCGGATTTCTTTACGCTGAACATTCGCAACGTAACCTAACATGCCTTGGTCGCCGAAGTACTCTTTCGCTAGGTTGTCAGTAGACAGCGCAGCAGTGTGGTAAGTCGGTAGCGTAATCAAGTGGTGGAAGATACCCGCTTCACGAGATGCATCCGCTTGGAATGTGCGAATCTTGTCATCAGCTCGTTTAGACAATTCAGTTTCGTCATATTCAGCACTCATTAGGCTAGCACGGTCGTAAGCTGAAACATCTTTACCTTCTGCTACCATCGCATCGTATGCTTGTTGGCGGAAGTTTAGCGTCCAGTTGAATGATGGAGAGTTGTTGTAAACCAGCTTCGCATTAGGGTGAACTTCACGTACGCCGTCCATCATCTCTTTGATTTGACCGATGTGTGGTTTCTCAGTCTCAATCCAAAGTAGGTCAGCACCTGCATTGATTGCTTCGATACAGTCAAATACACAACGATCTTCACCAGTACCTTGGCGGAATTGGTATAAACCTGAAGGTAGACGCTTAGGTCGAACTAGCTTGCCGTCACGGTTGAAACAAACATCGCCTTCAGCCATATCAGCAACATCAATCTCTTCAACATCTAGGTATGAGTTGTAGATGTCACCTTGGTCGCCCGGCTCTTTCACTACGGCGATTTCTTTTGTTAGGCCAGCACCTTGTGAATCGGTACGAGCAACGATGATGCCGTTGTCGATGCCTAGCTCAAGGAAAGCGTAACGAAGCGCACGAAGTTTTGCGTGGAAGTCAGCGTGTGGAACCGTTACTTTGCCGTCTTGGTGACCACATTGTTTCTCATCGGCTACTTGGTTTTCGATTTGTAGACAACAAGCTCCCGCTTCAATCATCTGCTTAGCCATTAGGTAAGTCGCTTCTGCGTTACCGAAACCAGCATCGATATCGGCAATGATTGGCACTACGTGTGTCACGTGGTTGTCTATTTTGTCTTGAATACGGTCTTGTAGGTTCACATCGCCTGCTTCACGCGCAGCGTCTAGCTCACGGAATAAACCACCCAGTTCACGAGCATCGGCTTGGCGTAGGAATGTGTATAGCTCTTCTACTAGGCCAGCAACGGATGTTTTCTCATGCATAGATTGGTCTGGAAGTGGACCAAAGTCAGAGCGAAGTGCAGCAACCATCCAACCAGAAAGGTATAGGTAACGACGGTCAGTCTTGCCATCAAAGTGCTTCTTAATAGAAATCAGCTTTTGTTGGCCGATGAAACCATGCCAGCAACCCAGAGACTGAGTGTATTGAGAGCTGTCTTCGTCGTAAGCCGCCATGTCTGCACGCATGATATCTGCCGTGTATTGCGCAATATCCAGACCTGTTTTGAATTTGTTTTGAGCTCGCATACGAGCAGCAGATTCAGGGTTAATTGCATCCCATGGAGCACCAGCAGCGCTTTTTGCAACTTCTATCATTTCGATATCTTGTGTAATTTGCGACATAACTATTCCTTAGTTTCACGTGGGGTATGGTTGCCAAATTGACTTGGATTAAAACTTTGCTATGGACAAAGAATAACCACTCATGTGATAATTTTGTTAATTTATAGTTATTATATTCGGTATTTTTCTTATGAATATTGCTCGTATAGACCTTAATTTGCTTGTGTATTTAGACATGTTGCTACGTGAAAGAAACGTTACACGAGCAGCAAATCAATTGGGTATTACTCAACCAGCCATGAGTAATGGCCTTCGCCGATTGCGTGATCTGTTTGAAGACCCGCTATTAGTAAGAACAAGTGAAGGGATGATACCGACCGAACGCGCGCATAAGTTGCAGCCACTGATTCGAAACATCTTGGCGAATGTAGAGAAGACACTGCAGCCGACCACAGAGTTTAATGCAGAAGACAGTGAACGCGTGTTTCGTATCATGGCGAGTGACTATGCAGAGTCGACCATTATTCAGCCGCTATTAAAAAAACTGAGCGAGATAGCACCGAAAATACGACTGGATATAATGACGCCAAGTGATGTGAGCTATCAGGATGTAGAGCAAGGTACCGTTGATATAATTATCAACCGATTTGACGATATTCCTCAGTCGTTTCACCAGATGAGCCTTTGGCACGACGGGTTTTCTTGTCTATTTAGTTGTGACAACCCGATAGCCGACAATTTCGATATTTTGTCTTATTTAAAGGCGCAACATATTTGGGTAAGTAAGACTGGTATGGGAACGGGAGTCGGGATAAACCCAAGCGAAGCACAAAAGCTTGGTTGGATAGATGAAGCACTAATGCGCATTGGTAAAACCCGTAACATCACGGTGTTTACGCGACACTACTTGTCGGCGATTCTCTTCGCACAACAGAAGAACCTGATCCTGACTATTCCTACCAAAGCCGCTCAACTGCAGCGCAATAACCCTAGATTGTTGATCAAGCCTGCGCCATTTGCGATTGAACCCTTTGAGGTGAAGATGGCGTGGAGTCCATTGTTACAAACCAATCCAGACCACCAGTGGATGCGTCGTTTGATTAAAAGTGTCGCTAACGAAATCGAGAGTGGAGTAACGGAATAACACAGTTTTTAGGGTATTTTTTATATGAATATCCAATATAACCGGCATAAATTAGCTAAATTCATGTCCGTTAAGTAAGTTTAAGTCAGTAAAGTAAATTTGAGCTAGTCACGAAAATTTATTGAGTAGCCATAAATTAGTTTGAGAGAGATTTTATGAGCAGTCGTATTCAACAGGGAAGCTTGAACATTGATAGCACCCTCTACCAATTAATTAATGAGCAGGTGATTCCTGGAACAGGCATTGTCGCTGAAGACTTTTGGCAATCATTTGCAACCATCCTTGAAGATTTGGCTCCAAAAAATCGCGCATTGCTTATCAAGCGTGAAGATCTTCAACATCAAATTGACGTTTGGCACCAAGAGCGTGCTGGGCAAACGCTAGATCCTGTGGAGTACAAACAGTTCTTACAGCAGATCGGTTATTTGGTTCCTGAAGGCGATGACTTTCAAGTGACGACAGCGAGCGTAGAGCCTGAGATCGCAACACAAGCAGGGCCGCAGCTTGTGGTGCCAATCATGAACGCACGTTTTGCACTTAACGCAGCCAATGCGCGTTGGGGCAGCCTATATGATGCGCTCTACGGAACGGACGTGATCAGTGAAAGTGATGGCGCGGAAAAGGGCGGAAGCTTTAACCCAGCCCGTGGCGCTAAAGTAGTGACTTATGCTCGCGAGTTCCTTGATGACGCAGCGCCATTAAACGGCGTCTCCCATAAAGACGTCACCAAATACAGCATCAGTAACGCTAGCATCGGCAATAAATTAATAGCGACACTCGATAACGGCGAAGAAGTCACTCTCATTGATAGCGACCAGTTCATTGGCTATCAAGGTGACGCAAGTTCCCCTTCGTGCATTCTTCTTAAACACAATAATCTGCACATCGAAATTCAAATTGACCCGAGCGCACCGATTGGTAGCGTCGATGTGGCGGGAATTAAAGATGTATTAGTCGAAGCCGCTCTAACAACCATTATGGATTGCGAAGACTCGGTTGCTGCAGTTGATGGTGAAGACAAAGCATTGGCTTACCGTAACTGGTTAGGTTTGATGAAAGGTGATCTACAAGAATCACTAGAGAAAAACGGCAAAACCATTGTTCGTAACCTTAATCCCGATCGCCAATACACCAGCGTGACGGGTGGTGAGATTTCACTAAAAGGCCGCAGCATGTTGTTCATCCGTAATGTCGGCCACTTGATGACTAACCCTGCGATTATTGATGCCGAAGGTAATGAAGTGCCTGAAGGCATTATGGATGGCATGATCACTTCGTTAATTGCGATGCATGATTTAAAAGGCAACAGCGCGTACCAAAACTCGACTGCGAACAGTATCAACATCGTAAAACCTAAGATGCATGGCCCTGAAGAAGTCGCCTTTACTAATGAATTGTTTGGCCGTATTGAAGATGCATTAGGGCTAGATCGATTCACGATAAAAGTCGGCATCATGGACGAAGAGCGTCGTACTTCGGTTAACCTTAAAGAATGTATTCGTGCAGCTAAAGATCGTGTTGTGTTTATCAACACAGGTTTCTTAGACCGAACGGGTGATGAGATTCACACCAGTATGGAAGCGGGGCCTTTTGCTCCTAAAACACAGCTGAAAACCATGACTTGGATTGGCGCATACGAAGATCAAAACGTTGATCTTGGCTTAGCTTGTGGCCTGCAAGGTAAAGCCCAGATTGGTAAAGGTATGTGGCCAGAGCCGGATAATATGGCGAAGATGATGGACGCGAAAATCGGACATCCACAAGCGGGTGCCAATACCGCTTGGGTTCCTTCTCCAACCGCCGCGACTTTGCACGCGCTGCACTATCATAAGGTGAGTGTACCAAGCCGTCAGAAAGAGCTTCGTGAGCGAGTGAGAGCCAATGTCGATGATATTCTTACTATCCCGTTACTGGGCGATCAAAAGCTTACCGCGCAAGATATTCAAAGTGAACTGGATAACAACACCCAAGGTATTTTGGGTTATGTGGTTCGTTGGATTGACCAAGGCGTTGGTTGTTCGAAGGTACCTGATATTAACGATGTAGGGTTAATGGAAGACCGAGCGACGCTGCGTATTTCGAGCCAACACATTGCGAACTGGTTACGTCATGGGATTTGTAATGAAGCCCAAGTAATGAAAACCATGAAGCGCATGGCCGCAGTGGTGGATGAGCAAAACGCTGGCGACCCGAGCTACCGTAATATGGCGCCTGACTTTGAAAACAGCATTGCATTTTCAGCGGCGTGTCAGTTGGTATTCGAAGGCTGTGCTCAGCCGAGCGGTTACACCGAGCCAGTACTGCACGCGATGCGTCTAAAACTGAAAGCACAGGAATAGCGAAGCAACCGAATAACAAAAATAGAGAATGTAAAATACTAAAAAAAGAACCCCCCCTTTAACCGAGCCCAAGGTGCCGCGCTTTTATAGCGCGGCTTTTTTTTGATTCATTTTTGTGAAGGGAAAGGTGGAAAGTGGGTCAGGTTAGTGATCACTAAGACTTAATTATTTCCGAGCCCTAATCACTGCCAGAACTTAGTTACTACCAACCTTATTTTCCGCCAAAGCAAAGATACTTAATGTCCATGTACTCATCGATGCCTTCTTTCGCACCTTCACGGCCAATACCTGATTGCTTAACACCGCCGAAGGGCGCGACCTCGGTTGAGATCAGGCCATCATTAATACCGACCATACCGTACTCAAGTGCCTCTGCGATGTTCCATACACGATGAATGTTCTGACTGTAGAAGTACGACGCTAATCCATAAATGGTGTCGTTTGCCATCTCAATAAGCTCTTCGTCTGTCTCGAATTGCATCACAGGAGCGACAGGACCAAAGATCTCTTGCTGAACAATGTCCATGCTGTGTTTCACATTTTTCAGAATGACAGGCTGAAGGAAAAGCCCATCAAGCTCTTGAGTTGGCGTCACAGGCGTCGCGCCTTGTTCTACCGCTCTGTCTATTAATGCTTGGATGTTGTTCTTTGCGTTCAGGCTGACAACAGGGCCAATCGTGACACCTTCATCTAAGCCGTTACCAATCTTAAGCTGCTGAACCGCTTGATCGAATTTAGCCACAAACTCATCGTACACTTTACTGTGAACGTAGAATCGGTTTGCACAGACACATGTTTGACCTGCATTACGGAACTTCGACGCCATTGCCCCTTGAACGGCCGCGTCGATGTCAGCATCGTCAAACACAATAAAAGGTGCATTGCCACCAAGCTCCATAGAGGTGCGTTTGATGCCTTTTGCAGCTTGAGCCATCAAAATGCTGCCCACACGGGTCGACCCAGTGAAAGAGATTTTTTTGATCAACGGATGCGAAGTGAATAGGTTGCCCACTTGTTCAGGGCTTTCACCAAGCACTACTTGGAGCAGATCCTTAGGGATACCCGCTTGATAAGCCAATTCAACCACAGCAAACGCAGAAAGCGGTGTCTCATCTGAAGGTTTCACGACAAAGCTACAACCCGCTGCTAAGGCAGGAGCCGCTTTACGAGTGATCATTGCAATCGGGAAGTTCCATGGCGTAATCGCACATGCGACACCAATAGGCTGCTTGATGGTCACCAAGCGTTTGCCAGCGACTGTGCTAGGAATGGAATCACCATAAGTGCGCTTCGCTTCTTCTGCAAACCATTCAATGAAGCTCGCGCCATACACGACTTCACCTGTCGCCTCGGCTAACGGCTTGCCCTGTTCCATTGTCATGATTCGAGCAAGGTCATCCTTGTTTTCGAGGATCAACTGGTGCCAGCGATGAAGTAGTGCAGCACGAGATTTAGCAGGGATTTTTGCCCACTCTTTCTGCGCTACATGAGCTCGTTCGATCGCGCTCGCTAACTCTGTTTCTGATGATATCGGTGCGTTCCCGATGAGTTCACCCGTTGCTGGATTGGTCACGGCAACCGCGTTATTCGCTTCTGTCACCATAAAAGAGAGTAAGCGCTGGTTATTAATTTCTAGCATGTGATTCCTTCTTGATGATTACTTAACACGTGTTGGTGCTGTTATTGAGTTGATGTCTATGCAGTGCTGATGATTCGCTTTAGCCTGCCAAGGTTATTCTTGCGCCCAGTTGTCTGCTTCTATCTTCGCTAATGCTTTTGCTGCTTTTTGAAGTGCGGGTAAGAATTTTATTGCTTCATCTGGTTTCACTCGAATCACAGGTGCTTGTATCGCTAGGCCTAGGTTTGATTGACCTGTTGGTGAGGGGATCAGCACAGCGATACAGACTAAGCCCGGTAAAAACTCTTCATCATCAATAGCAAAACCTTGGATTTTTGCTTCTTCGATGTCTTTCTCGAGAGTCGAATAGTCGGTAATCGTGTTTACGGTGTATTGAGTCAGCGGCACATTTTCAATTAATCGTCTGCGCTGCGACTTAGACATGTGCGCTAAAAACAGTTTGCCAGTAGCCGAGCAGTGCACGGGAACGCGAGAGCCGGGGTGCAGGTGAAAGCGAAGGGGAGCTTCAGTTTCTGCACGATCGAGATAAATGATTTCACCACTTGAAAGAGCCGTCAGGTTACAACTCTCACCGACTTCTGCTCTTAGATTCTCAAGGATGGTGCGTCGAGCGCTGTGCATGGTGCTATTCAAAAGTAGGTTTTCGGCAAGTTTTCTGAGTCGAATACCTGAGCTGTAGTGCTTTTCGTCGCCATCTCTTTGAATGATGCCCGCGGCTTCTAACTGTTGAAGCATTCGGTGCAGCGTGGGTTTTGGCAATCCGGTCTCTTCGACTAAACCTTGCAGAGAAATAAACTCGTCTTTTTGCGCTATCACCTCTAATAGTGCAAAAAGTCGGAGGGTCGGTGTATCCCCTTGAACTTGCGGTGTTTCTGTTTGCATACAGTGATTCATCCTTGCGATATGTCTATGCCTAAGAGTGTACATACCAAATCATTATTCTTCAATTATCTGAATAAAATTTGACCTTTTTTATTATTTCAATAATATGAATATAAATTATGGAACAATTAATCTCAATAAATGGAATTTAAAGATGAAGGTGATTGAACGGATTATTGATAAAGCTCATTTAGATCGTAAGCGTGTTGTTTTGAGTGAAGCGGAGGACGCGCGAGTGCTAGCTGCTGCAAGAATGGCAATTGACAAACAGCTCGCTCACATCACACTTGTGGGCGATGAATCGGCGATCATCGCTGCTGCAGAACTTCACCACATTAACCTCGCTGGCATTCATATTGTTTCTCCACAGGCGTCGTCACTCAAAGAGGTGCTCGCTGAACGGCTGTATACATTACGAAAAGCCAAAGGCATGACCTATGATGACGCCCTAGAGCTGGTTCAAGATCCACTTGTTTTTGCCAATTTGATGGTAAGGGAAGGGCTGGTCGACGGCACGGTTAATGGTGCCGTTTATACCACGTCTGATGTGGTGCGAGCTGCGCTGCAGATTATCGGCCCTGCACCGGACAGCGAATTGGTGTCGAGTTTCTTCTTGATGATGTTGTGTGAGCCTTTCCATAATCTTAAAGGCGGTATGATTTTCAGCGATTGTGGTTTAGTGATTAACCCCAATGAAACCGAGCTGGCATCGATTGCCGTAGCGGCATCAAACAGCGCTCAAATGCTCCTGATGGAAGAACCTAAAGTCGCGATGCTGTCGTTTTCGACTAACGGTAGTGCTAAACACGAATCAGTCGATAAGGTTCGCAATGCCGCTCAACTCGTGAAACAACGTTGTCCCGGAATCGCCGTCGATCAAGATGTCCAACTTGATGCGGCGATTGTCACTGAAATAGCGGCGAAAAAGTTGCCTGATTCAGAGGTGAAAGGTCAATCTAACGTGTTGATATTTCCTAACTTAGAAGCGGGGAATATCGGTTATAAGCTTGCGGAAAGGCTAGGTGGGGCAGTTGCGATTGGCCCGTTGCTGCAAGGGCTGAATCAACCAGCGAATGACCTGTCCAGAGGCTGTAGTGCCGAAGATATCTTTAATGTCATTGCCGTTACCGCGGTACAAGCGCAACAAGGGAAAACACAAAAATCAGCGGTTGATGCAGAAACTGATGTTGAAGAGAGCCAAGAGTCGGAGTTTGAATTCAGGTATTAACACTCGTTGCTTAAACTAATGCGGAATCTTGCACTCATATTTACCCCCAAATAACCTAATTAGGATAGCTAATGGAGTTACCTGTTTTACTCGCCATTCTTGCCACCATTGCGGTAGGTACTTATTTCCAAACTGTCACTGGATTTGGCCTCGGTATCATCGTGATTGGTTTGACGGTCAGCCTTAATCTGGTTTCTTTACCCGTCATAGCCGCTGTGGTCAGTATTGTGACCTTGTTCAATTGCTTGGTCGCGTTGATGGGTAAACCATTACTTGGGGAGCTCAAGATTCTGGTGGTGTTAGTTATCGGTATTATTCCAGGCGTATCGATGGGCGTGTACTTGCTGGACGCGTTGAGCGAGTCGGCAACCCAAATCCTACGAGGGCTATTGGGTGCCATGGTGTTGTTCGCTGGTTTGAGCTTTATGTTTAAACCTAAAACTAGAACGGTCCGTTCGACAACCGTATCTTTCCTTGTCTCAGGATTTAGCTCTGGGTTAGCGGGGGGATTATTTGGGATGGCAGGTCCACCGATTGTTTATCATCTCTATCGGCAACCTTTTTCGCTCGATCTGGTGCGAAGCACACTGCTGATGGTTTTCGCTTGTACGTCGATGTCCCGTACGGTCAATGTCTATGCGGCGGGCGACATGGAACAGAGCATATTGTGGTTATCCGCTATTGCTGTTCCTCTGGTGGCGCTTGTCACAATGTTTGCTCGGCGTTTCCCACCGCCGTTGTCTAATGATCAACTCAGAAAGCTGGTGTTTACGGTGTTAATGCTGATAGGCGGATATTTGATGGCTGTCTCTGCATGGTCGTTGTTTGGCTCCTCGTAAAACCATTCTCGACAAAGGAGGCTAGTGATTCGCTAGCCTAAGCTTCCCTGTTTAAACACGCTTTAGCATCTCAAATATGCTCCTAGATAGCCCAAACAAGCAGCTCTCTTGTACATCTAGCGTGATGTTGCTGCGATAGTACGGGCTCAAATCCACTCCCATTCCCACACCATGAATCTCAATACCGTTTTTGGTCGACTCACGTTCAATCACCTGTTTGAGATGGTTATCTAAATAGAACTGATCGTTGGCGGTACTGGTAGCGGTATCCATCGGGCAGCCGTCTGAGAACACAATCAAAACCTTTCGCTGGGCGGTGTGCTGCTGCAATCGATGACTCGCGAACTGAACCGCTTCGCCATCAATCCCTTCTTTAAAGATGTCGGCTTTACGAAGACTCGCAATGCCAAGTCGAGAACGTCTCCAATGGGTATCAAAATCCTTAAACACGATGTGCCGAACTTCGTTTAAGCGGCCCGGGTGCTTTGGTTGGCCTTGTTTAAGCCACTGCCGATAGACCTTGCCACCGTTCCAGTTATTGGTCGTAAAGCCAATAATCTCGAAAGGGATGTTGGCCAGTCCAACGGATTTGAGAATTGTATCAATCAGTAGGCTTAGCTTGTGACTGTGCTTTTGCATTGAGCCAGAGCAGTCCATCAAAAATGTGATGGCACATTGATGAGATGTACCGATGTCAGTTTGATAAAAGACAGTGCTATCCAATGGCGATGTGACGAGCTTGGTGATGGTGGTGGCGTTAACAATGCCTTCTTCTAAATGGTCCTGACGTCGGTTCCTCTGTGGTGTGGCAACAAAGTTAGTAAGCATAGCGGCTAAACGGCGAGTGTTGACTTGTCTCGCCATGATGTCATCGGTTAGCTTTTGTCTCAGTTCGAGTAATAGGGTACGCCTGACGAGTTTGTCTGCGGCGATGACTTGATCAAATTCTGAATTAAAGACCTGATAATTGGCGCCCGACAACTCGAATACCTTGCTACTGCCTGTGATGTCGGTATCGACGTCTTGATCTTGAATGTCACCATCAACAATCAAGGCAAGCTGTGCAAGGATCTTGATGTCTTCTTCAACGGTTGGTGTGGGTGAGTTATCACTTTCCTGTTCTTGGATGATTAACTCTTGTGCAAGGGCTGCAAGCTCATTGGCACTGTGTGCAAACTGTTCTTGGTCTGTTCTATGTTGCTTTAAGCGTTTAAAGCTGTGACCGAAGGTAGGCACGATGCCGGCGCGAGTCGATTCAATGGTCTCAGCAATGGGTTCCGAAACCGGAACACCGGTTAAGCGGGTGTGGATGACTTGCATCAGAGTAAACAGCAACATGCCTATTCGTGATTCGGTGAAGCCATTCTGATGATATTGGTCGCTCCAATACGCAAAGTTGAACTGAATGCTGGTGGTAACGCCTTTTAGATAAGATGGAACTTGCGATTCAATTCGCACCTGCTCGCAGAAGTCATATAACAGACGTTCGACCTCGTTTTTCGGTCGCAATGAGTAGTGAAGATCAGCATCTGAAAGCAAGAGTCGTAATGCCGATGAATCGATCTTGCCTTGCATCGAAAGCTTACTGTTTTTCAGCTCGTGGCGAGATACAAAGGTGAGATCGTTGGTGTGGGCAGACTGGTAATAACAGGGCTTATTGCCTTTATAGAGTCGTTCTCCCCGATAGTTCAGATCGAGTTCACCACTGATTGCTCTGGCGACAGACACACCAATATCGAGGATCTTTTTCTGCTGAGAAGAAATATTGGCCATGGTTTACGACTCCGAGTGCGAATAATTTTGAGTATGCGCTTCCAAGGCTTCACCAAAGCAACGGAAATAGTATTCGCTAACCAGTTCTTTCTCTTCGTCTTCGCAGCGATTTAAGAATGAAAGCCTAAATGCCGTCGCTACATCGTCGAATATTTGGATGTTTTCAGCCCAAGTGAGCACTGTACGCGGAGACATCACAGTCGAAAGGTCGCCAGCCCGAAACCCGTTACGCGTTAAACCAGCGGTGGCGATCATTTTCTCTACTAATTGTTGACCGCTTTCATCGTTTAGCTCCGGGCGCTTTGACAACACTATCTTGGTTTCATGTTGTGGGTCTAAATAGTTGAGCGTAGCGATGATGTTCCATCTATCTAACTGACTGTGGTTAAGCACTTGAGTACCCGAATACAAACCTGAAAAATTACCCAAGCCAAGCGTGTTGCACGTAGCAAACAGGCGGAAAGAAGGGTGGGGAGTGATCACGCGGTTTTGCTCGAGAGAAGTGTATTTGCCGTCTTGCTCTAAGAGTTGCTGAATCACAAACATCACATCAGGTCGACCCGCGTCGTATTCGTCCAATACCAATGCGATGGGTTGCTGGATACTTTGTGGAAGAATGCCTTCCTTAAACTCTGTCACCTGCATTCCATCTTTAATGACGATGCTATCTTTGCCAATGAAATCCAATCGGCTTAAGTGCCCATCTAGGTTGATCCTCAAGCATGGCCAGTTCAATCTCGCGGCAATTTGTTCAATGTGAGAAGACTTGCCCGTCCCGTGCGTACCTTGTATCAAGGTGCGACGATTTGAAGTGAACCCCGCCAATATGGCCAGCGTCACTTCAGGATCAAAACAGTAGTTAGGATCGATTTTTGGCACATACTCTCCCGCATGTTCAAACGCCATCACCGTTAGGTTGCTGTCGATGCCAAAGCACTCTCTTACACTTACTTGTCGCGTTGGTATCAATTCCGACTCTTTCATCATTCTTCCCTCTATATAACCCATTACTTGTCGCAGCTATTGCGCTATGTCGTCGATTATTAACAGCTCAACCTAAGTTAACGGCACTTTTTGTACGAAAAACTACCAATAATGTGATCTAGTTTTATTAATTAGAATGAATTGTTCCAATTTAATATAAAAAGTTGACGCGCAAAAATTCTACTACTAAGGTGAAATTTAATTCGAAAAAGAGACAATTCATTCCGAAAAATGAAATTTTGATTAACTCAAGGAGAATGGAAGAATGAGCGAGCAAGAAAAACGTACGGTTGTTTCCGGCACAGTAACAATGACACCATCAGAAGCGTTCGTTGAAACTATGGTTGCTAATGATGTTACCGACATGTTCGGCATCATGGGGTCAGCATTTATGGACGCAATGGATATCTTTGCTCCTGCTGGCATTCGATTGGTCCCAGTAGTACACGAGCAAGGCGCTGCCCACATGGCAGATGGTTACTCTCGTGTATCTGGTCGCCACGGTGTGGTTATCGGGCAGAATGGCCCAGGTATCAGTAACTGTGTAACAGCAATTGCAGCTGCGTTCTGGGCACATAGCCCGGTCGTCATTGTGACGCCAGAGACAGGCACTAAAACAATGGGCTTAGGTGGTTTCCAAGAATGTAACCAGCTTCCAATGTTCCAAGAGTTTACTAAGTATCAAGGACACGTAACGCACCCAGATCGTATGGCGGAATACACAGGTCGATGCTTCGACCGTGCGATGAGTGAAATGGGTCCAACTCAACTGAACATTCCACGTGACTATTTCTACGGTGAAACTCAAACCGAGATCCCTAAACCCGCGCGTTTAGACCGTGGTCCAGGTGGTGAGAAATCTCTGAATGAAGCAGCAGACCTGATAGCTGAAGCGAAATTCCCAGTCATCATTTCTGGTGGCGGTGTGGTAATGGCTGATGCAGTTCAAGAGTGTGCGGCACTGGCAGAAAGATTAGGCGCACCCGTAGTGAACAGCTACCTGCACAATGACTCGTTCCCTGCTAGTCACCCATTATGGTGTGGTCCTTTAGGCTACCAAGGTTCGAAAGCAGCAATGAAGTTGATGGCTCAAGCGGATGTGGTTATCGCTTTGGGTACACGTCTTGGTCCATTTGGTACGTTGCCTCAACATGGTATGGACTACTGGCCGAAGAACGCGAAAATCATTCAGATTGATGCCGACAACAAGATGCTAGGTCTGGTTAAGAAGATTTCAGTTGGTATCTGTGGTGATGCGAAAGCAGCTGCGGTTGCTCTATCTGAAAGATTGGAAGGCCGTGCATTGTTGTGTGATGACAATAAAGGCGCTCGTCAAGACACGGTCGCAACAGAGAAAGCACTTTGGGAAAAAGAGCTTGATGAGTGGACACACGAACGTGACTCGTTCAGCTTAGATATGATTGAGGAAAACTCACACGAGACTCCGTTCTCTGGTGGCGAATATCTACACCCACGCCAAGTATTGCGTGAACTAGAAAAAGCGATGCCAGAAGACGTAATGGTCTCGACGGATATCGGTAACATCAACTCAGTGGCAAACAGCTACTTACGCTTTGAAAAACCACGTAGCTTCTTTGCTGCAATGAGTTTCGGTAACTGTGGTTACGCATTCCCGACCATCATTGGTGCGAAAGCTGCGGCACCTCATCGTCCCGCTATTTCATATGCAGGCGACGGTGCGTGGGGCATGAGCTTGATGGAAACCATGACATGTGTTCGCCATAACATTCCAGTGACAGCCGTGGTATTCCACAACCGTCAATGGGGTGCGGAGAAGAAGAACCAAGTCGACTTCTACAACCGACGCTTTGTTGCCGGTGAGCTTGAAAACCAAAGCTTTGCAGAGATTGCACGAGCAATGGGTGCTGAAGGTATCACGGTTGATAAGCTTGAAGATGTAGGTCCAACCTTGCAAAAAGCCATCGACATGCAGATGAACGAAGGCAAAACAACCATCATTGAAATCATGTGTACTCAGGAGTTGGGCGACCCGTTCCGCCGAGATGCACTATCAACACCGGTTCGTTTCTTAGATAAATACAAAGATTACGTGTAAGTCATAGGAAATTTGTCCGGCCGCAGATATCTCGAGAGTGTTAGAGGAAGTGCTATCGAGAATGTGGTCGGGCAATACCAACGGGTATTGGCAAGTACTTAGGTTAAGAACGTAAACGCTTAGTTCAATAATTTCCAGTTAAACATTAGAACACTAATTAAATGTTTATTAGGAACATAAGTGGTTCTAGCTATATAAACTTTGTTACTCGCTATTATTAATCGACCATTAACTCATAGCTCCTTAGTGAATGGTTCTATTACTGATACTTGTTTATGAAGATATATACCTATTATCATTTTAGAAAAATACAATAACGACACTCGTTGACTATTGGTCAATCGTTATTATTGGTTGGTTTTTATCATCGATTGATGGGGTTATTGATATTTGGATTTTACCGAATTTAAATTAAGTGAATCGTAGTATGCATGTTGTGAAAAATAAACATTATATAAGCTCACTCGAAGAGCTGTATAAAATAATCGATTCACTTATTACAGAGTGTAGTGGGCATCGTGGTTTGATTTATAACGTGTGTGACTATGAGAATAATAACCTGATGCCAAGCTTAGGTCGCTCAAATCGAAAGAATATTCGCCGTGTCGAACAAGAGCTTCTTAAGACCGTGAGAGTTTATGGCGGGCATTCGTTGAGTGCACACGAGATAAACGATTGGTTATTGATGTGTTTAGCCAAGAAACAGGGGTTTCCAACCCGTTTACTTGAGTGGACAGATAACCTGGTCAATGCGTTGTGGTCTGTGTGTCATAGCCAAAGCAAAGACTGTATCAATATTATTAAAGCCATTGATTATCATAAGGTTAGTGTTTTTAACTCACCATGTGACCTGAATAGAACTCAGATATTCAATGTGGCTGATTGTGATCAGCAAGAGCAACGCAAGGATAAGTGGTATTCCATTCACCCATTTAAGGAAGGTGGCAATGATGCCATTCAGCCTTGGTACGATGAGAAAGAATATTCAAACGGTCTAGTGTCCGTTCATATTCTTCCATCAGCGAAAGTAAACCTGATAAAGGAATTAACCTCCATGAATGTTTTAAATGAACCGACAAAATATATTGAAGATAAACTGGATGATTTGAAAAATGAAGCCCATGTAGATGGTAATCAAGAAATTAATAAAGGTGAGGGTAATATCGAATTACAAGTTAATACTCATGATCGTCAGCTTGAGCAGTATGGCCGAAAGTACCATCAAGATTTTGACTTCGACTAAAGTCTAGTATTTCTAATTATTTTATTTAGACCTCGTATAAATATAGTGAGTGACTGTGTAAATAAAATTAGAACACTAATTAATTTATAAAAAGATGAAATCTGTGAGCTTAAAGATTGTTTATAAAGTAACTCGAAGTTAGAGTGGCGAAGCTTGTTATCAAGTTGTTAAATTTCACAGATCTAGTTTAAACACTCTAATAAAAAAGTGGCGCAAAGCTACTGAAATTTAAACCAATAACGAAAACATAAAGGATTCTGGAATATGAATATGCAAACCAATGCAGCGACATTCGTGCTGGAAAACCAAGTCGACACCGCCTTTTTACAGTCTTTTAGTGATGCATGGAATAACCATGATATTGAAGCGCTAATGTCGTTTATGACCGAAGACTGTGTCTTCCACACCGTGGCAGGAGAAGGCGAACTTGGCAACACTATCGAAGGGTACGAAGCCGTTCGCAATAGCTTTGAATTGGTTTGGCAGAACTTTCCAGATGCAGCCTGGAGCGATCCTGTCCACTTTGTGTGTGGAGACCGCGCGGTAAGCGAATCAACGTTCTCTGCGACTAACCCAGATGGCACCGTCATCGAAGCTCGTATGGTTGATGTGTTTACCCTGAAAGATGGAAAAATCAGCGTAAAAAATGCCTTCCGTAAAACACGACCTCTTTTGACTCCTAACAACACTCCCAAGAGCTAGACACGAAACCAAAATCAGTCCACGTGTTATGACTAGGAGAGTCGAATTATGAGTTTAGTAATGGAACAACCGGCAGCCGATGTGCCGCCAAAGGTGACAAGCACCCAAGCAAAAGAAAGCACCCAAGCACAAGATAAATACGATCCAAAATACGATCCACTTAAAGACAAGAGCCCAGGTCACGGTAAGGAATACGCCCCGACTTATTGGGTAGATACCGCAGGCGCGCCACCTGAAGATGATGGTCCAATTACATCGGATATGGATGTGGATGTGGCGATAATCGGTTCAGGCTACACAGGCCTAAGCACCGCGATACACCTTGCTGAAATGTACGGCATTAAAGCGACTGTGATTGAAGCTAACCGTATGAGTTGGGGCTGCAGTACCCGAAATGGTGGCCAGGCTCAGTGTGCGTCAGGACGTTTGAAGCGTTCTCAGTGGATTGAACGCTGGGGACTAGAAACCGCACTGAAAATGCATCGCGAATGCGTCGATGGTATGAACACCTTTAAGTCTCTGATCAAAGACATTGATTGTGACCCACAACCGGGCGGCCACTTATACGTCGCTCACCGTCCAAAAGTGATGGCAACACTCGAGAAAGAAGCCAAGTTGCTGCGTGACACGTTCGATTACGATGCGCAGATCTTAGATGCGGAAACCGTAAAACGAGATTACGTTGGTGACCAAGAAGCGGCAGGCGCAATGCATGAACCAGAAGGCATTGGTATTCATGCAGGGAAATTGGCGTTTGGCTATCTAAGAAAGGCGAGAGCACTCGGTGTAAAAGTGCATCCAGCTAGCCCTGTTATGGGTTGGGAAACACGCAACGGTGTGCATTACCTAAAAACGCCCGGCGGTGTTGTGAAGGCACGTTCTGTTGGGGTTTGTACCGGTGGATACACTAGCCAAGGTTTGCATTCAGAGCTTAAGAATCGCTTGTTGCCGGTACTTTCTAATTCGATGGTGACGCGTCCGCTAACTCAAGACGAAATTGCCGCGTGTAACTTCAAAACCAATCAGGTGATTACTGATACCCGAATCCTGCGTCATTACTACCGTTTGTTACCCGATAACCGAGTGCAGATAGGTACACGCAGTGCCATCAGTGGCAAGAACGCACCTGAAAAGAAATACGAAGACATGTTGAGAGCGGATTTAACCCGAAAATTCCCGTCTCTCGATCAGATCAAAATCGATTATTCATGGTGGGGGTGGGTGGATGTTAGCCACGATATGATGCCAAGAATCTATCAGCCGAATCCAAAGCAATCCATCTTCTACGCACTAGGGTATGGCGGCAATGGTGTGATGTATTCCGCTCAAGCAGGCAAGCGCCTTGCCCAGTGGATCGCAGGTGAAGGTCATAAGCTTGACTTGCCAATATTTGAATCAAAACTTCCGTTCCCCAACGTGAGGGAAGTGGTGGAATCTGAGATGTTTGCACCATTTCGAAGAGTAGGGCAGCGGTTCCTTTATCAGTGGTATTCGTTAAAGGATGAAAGGCTGTAACTACCCGAACATTGTTTCCAAAATAGGGAAATAGAATTACGACCAGGAAAGTTGTACCAGGTCACCTTGTGAGCAAAGTACAGGCAGGACGTCTGTATGATAGGAAAGGTTAAGACTATGAAATTGATTAAAAATAAAATTATTGCTGGTGTCACTATTGTAGCAACAGCGGTGTTATCTCATACCGCGGCAGCAGCGAATTTTAAAATGGCTATCGGCGATGCTGCTGGTGGTACGCAGTGGGAATTAGCGACCTCATTCTCTGAACTGATGGAGCAAAAAACAGACGGTAAAGTGAAAATCGACCTGTTCCCGAATGGCCAATTAGGCAATGAGCAAGACACCGTAAACGACGCAGCAATCGGTCTTCTCGACTTCTCTGTACTGGCGATCAACAACGTGACGCCTTTCTCTCCAACCGTTGGTCTATTGACCATGCCTTACGTGATTCAAAGCGCAGAAGAAGCAGTGCTACTGACTCAAGGTCAAGTAGGCCAAGATTTAGTTGATAACACGATTCGTGACGCTGGTGTTCGTATTGTCGGTTGGGCTTATTCTGGCTTTAGGGTTTTGACCAACTCGAAAAAGCCTGTTGCTTCACCAGAAGATTTGAAAGGGCTAGTGATTCGTGTTCCTCGTAACGAAATCATGATCGCGTCTTATCAAGCATGGGGTGTAAACCCAACGCCAATGGCGTGGTCTGAGACTTTCACTGGCCTGCAACAAGGCGTGGTAGATGGACAAGATAACCCTTACATCACAGTCCACGCGATGAAATTCAACGAAGTACAAAAGTACGTGACCAACATTCGCTACATTTTCTCTTTGGAACCTCTAATTGTGAGTGAAACGGTCTTCCAACAACAGACTCCTGAAATGCAAAAAATCATTCTTGAAGCAGGTCAGGAAGCGACAGAGCACAGTTTTGCTTATCTAGAAAATACGGAAAACAAGATCCGTGAAGAGCTACAAGCGAAAGGCATGGTATTCACAGACCCAGCAGACAACGAGCAAGAGTGGATCAGCAAGGTGACTAAGTCAGTTTGGCCTAAGTTCTACTCAAGCATTGGAGGCAAAGACAAGCTAGACGACGTTCTTGAGTTACTAGGTAGAAAGTAACGATTAGATTCGCCCTATCTGCTGTTCTGCGCTACTTAATCACCTAGCGATAGAACAGTGAGATAGGGCATTTACATGGCTGTACTCGTTGATCTGTTCTGTACCTGATCTTTTTAGGACCGTGAGCGACTGGTTGTCATGTGGAAATCAACATTGGAGGTTATATGTCAGTCGCTAAAACAATAAAAAAGCACCTAAACAACATTGAGGAATATACATGTTGTCTGCTGCTCGCAAGCTTTGTCCTATTGCTGTTCACACAAATCCTTACTCGTCAGTTCTTTGATTACTCTATCCCTTGGGGGGATGAGGTCGCTACTTACATGTTCGTTTGGTTTGCCTATCTAGGGGCTGTTGTTGCGGCCAAGATGTCGGCGCACAACCGAGTGAGCTTTCACTTTAAATTCTTTCCGCCAATCGTGCAGACCGTGAGTGAAACCATCGCTGACTTCTTATGGCTCTGTTTCAACGGCTACTTCGTTTACCTCAGCTACGACTTCGTGTTCAACAAAATGAATCTGTTTTGGAAGTCTCAGACTACAGGTATCCCGATGAAGTACTTCTACATGATTTTACCTATCGCGTTTTCACTGATGATGATTCGAATTATCTGGAACAACTATGAGCGTTTATTCAAAGGCGCAACCAACGAAGATCCAGAAGTCAAAGAGCTGCGCAAAATGACGGCACAAAAGTCAGCGCAATAGTCATCACAGAGAATAGTCGTAATAGAGAGATGTAATAATGGAATCCTATTTAACTCTAATTTTATTTGGTGGCTTTTTAACGCTGTTAATTCTGGGCGCACCAATCACAGTATCACTGGCTGGCGCTTCGATGGCGGCCTATATGTTGCTCGACAAAAATCCCATCGCTTTAGTACAAATCGCGTTTACCTCGGTGGGTAACTTCCCGCTAATGGCCCTGCCAGCCTTTGTTCTTGCGGGTGCATTAATGGAGGCGGCGGGTATCTCCAAACGTCTGGTGGATATCGCCGAAAGCTTAGCGGGTCCCGTAACAGGTGGCCTTGGCGCAGCAACGGTAATGGCGTGTCTTTTCTTTGGTGCTATCTCGGGTTCAGGCCCTGCAACCACCGCTGCGGTAGGCATGCTAATGGTGCCTGCGATGGTCAAGCGTGACTACGATAAGAGCTACGCATCGGCAGTTACTGCTGCATCTGGTGGCTTGGGCATTATCATCCCACCATCCATTCCCTTGGTTATCTTTGGTATCTCCGCAATGGGCTTAATGGCGCCACCGGAAGCCATTGCTCAACACGGCCAGTTTGCTTCTTTGTCTATTCCAAAACTGTTTGTTGCTGGGGTTGTACCGGGCTTCATCATGGCTTCGACGCTGGTGGTAACCAACTACTTCATTGCTAAGCGAGAAGGCTATAAAGGGTTGACTGAAACCTGGTCGTTTGGCGATGTAAGGCACTACTTGCGCCGCGGTTTATGGTCGATATTAGCGCCGTTCTTGATTCTTGGCGGTATCTACAGCGGCATGTTCACACCAACAGAATCTGCGGTTGTAGCGATATTCTATTCGTTGTTTGTGGGTGTATTTATTCACCGCGAATTGTCGTTCAAAAGTGTGATGAAATCTCTATCGACCACGACATGGATCACCGGACGTGTGTTGTTGATCCTCTTTGCAGCAACAGTATTTGGACGCTTGTTGATCGAGCAAAAGATCCCGGTTGTCGTGGCTGAATCATTACTCAGTTTTACCGACAACATGTACATGGTGTGGGCGCTAACCATTACCTTGTTGTTGTTCATCGGCATGTTTATGGAAACCTTAGCGGCGATCATGATCATCGTGCCAGTGTTACTGCCAATCATGTACATGCTGGGCGCTGATCCAACTCACGTGGGCATCGTGGTGGTGTGTACCTTATCGATAGGTTTTGCAACGCCGCCGCTTGGGGAAAATATCTTTGTCGCCTCGGGAATAGGGGGTTCCACGGTTGAACAAATCACCGCGAAGATCCATCCCTTTGTTCTTGCTTCTGTTGTGGGCGTTTTCGTTATCGCTTTCTTCCCACAAATTACGCTTTGGCTACCGTCCTTAGTCGGCTATTAGGAGAGATAACCATGAATTTATCCAGAATCATCCTCATTGGTTGTGCCGTGTTTGCAGTGGTGAGTGGTATTAGTTTACGTGCGGAACACTCTGAAATAGAGAAAGAAGCCAAGCCTGTCAATGTGCTCGATATTTCTGAACCACATGTTGTCAGTAAGGCTGAAAGAAGAGCCAAAACCTTGCTTGCCAAGGCAGTGATACACGTTCAAAAAGAGGGCGACGATAGCGTCAAAGACTTCATGAGTGACCCTGAATATATCGATGGTGAGCTTTATGTGTTTGCGTTGGGCATTGATGGCCAATTCCTTGCCAGCGGCGGCTCGTCAATGGTGTTAGTGGGTGACAGTGTTTTAGATACGCAAGACGTCTACGGTAATCCTTTTTTCCGTGAAATGATCACCAAAGCAGCACACAACGGTTTTGGTGAAGTGAAGTATCACTGGACCAATCCGACCGATCGAATGGGTGAGCCGAAAACGACTTTCTTTGAACGTGTGGGTGATGTGATTGTCGCTGTCGGTTATTACCCTGAACGTTCCAGTGCGGCCGAAGCAAAGAATTTACTGGCGAGAGCGATGACCGCGATAGTGGAGTCAGAACAAGAGAGCCTAAATGAGTTTAATGATGCCGATGGCAGCTTTGTAGAAGGGGATTTGTATGTGTTTGTGATGGATATGAGCTCTGGAAAGTTGCTGGCGCATGGGGTCTCTCCTGAGCTAGTTGGGCGTTCGCACAGCGAGATTCTAAGCCCTGACGATAAGCCAATTTTTACTGAGATGTTGAACCTTGCGAAAGAAAACGGCCGAGGTGTTTACACTTATCGTTGGTTGAACCCGCTGTCGAGTAAAGTCGAAACCAAGCACACGTATTACCGTGTTATCGACAATAAGCTAGTAGGGGTCGGTTATTACACAAATTCAAACAAGACGTAAAAATGAATATTCTATGATCGTAAGTCTATTTAAATTAATGGCTTACGACTCTTTTTACCCCTAAAAATAGGAGTGTGTAAAAAAGCAATTTAGTAAAATTCACACTGTGAAATTTTTGTTGTGAAATTGTGACAAAAATACAAGTAGTATGAAAAACATGGAAACCACACAGTAAAGAACAATTTTGAAAAGGGTCAATTGGGATGTTTGACCTAAATGAAATTTAAAGCCGTACGAGGGATAGACTATGAATATGCTGACACTAGACAAAACAGAACTTCACAGAAACCATTCAACATTTATTGCTGAAGCTGTCTTTGCCGTCGAAATGGTGAAAGCAGACAAGCAACTCGAAAAACAAAAAATGGCGAAACAGTTGCTTGATACTCTATTTCCTCTAGAGACGGGTTCACATGAAGATGTAGTGAGTTACGAGATTGACTACCGACACGTTCAGGTTTATTTCAAAAACGGTGAACACACAGGTTTGAAACGCGCTAAACACTTTGTGGCTTACACAGGTGATAAATCTAAGCCTTCAGCAATCCTATTCCGTGATGAAAGCGGTACGCACGTTGAAGTGACAATCGGTGCTCGTAAAGGCACTGGCCGCCTGGAGTTGGTTGATATTCAAGATATCCAATTAGAGACGTGCACCACGTTTGGTCAAACTGAGGCGAGCCGTTCTTCTGGCATCCGTCACTGGGTGAGCTTAGTAAAAGGCGATGAAAGTGGCCGCCCGAATGCATCAAGTGAAGACAAAGAGTTCACGGCGAAAAATGGTGAAGACTATAACCTAGGTTTTTGCTTCGCAATCTAACGAATTGTCTTTGAAATGTGCAGTGCTGATCTGTGAGACGCAGCACTGACATTTGAGCACTGATTTCTCTTTTACCTTTGGTAACTTTCCCCGCCCCTATAGCGGGGCTTTTTTATTAGAGCTATAAGTAAATTGGGCGATTATCAAAATTATATGCAGAAATTTTGGATGTGACGTTACAGTGTGTGGTTTTGATTTAAGTTGTTGTATTTAAATAATTTTGTTCTTTTGTTTTATTCTGTTTTTATTAGGTTAACTATCATTGTCAACGGTGGTTTGGGCGACTATTGAGCGAAATCTCAGTCAAAATGCTTTGAGCTGTGCTATAATACGCGCCTTGGGATTGAGCCAGTAAGTCCATTTATCACTAACTATTGTGATTTTTATTGCCTTTTATTTAGGCGATGCGGCGAGCCAATCAAGTAGTAGTTGGATATGGAGAGCGTCCTTATATTCGTTGAATCGGATATGCGAACATCATAATTTATGAGTTTTAAATCAAAAAAGTACAGTATTGATTCTACTGACTATCAAGTTGGTCAAGACAACGTCAGTAAATGGGGCATGGATGTCCATAACACAGTTTTCGTAGCCTCAGTTGGCTTATCTCTTCTCTTCATCATCACTCTTCTTGCTCTTCCTCCTGCAGATGCTAAAGCTGCAATTGATTCTATTAAGGGTGCTGTTCTATCAAAGTTTGACTTCCTGTTTATGTGGGGAGCTAACATCATGCTAGCGTTTGCTGTTGTTCTTGCTTTTTCACCGTTGGGTAAAATCCGTTTAGGTGGCGAAGACGCGACGGCGGACTATTCAATGTCATCTTGGATTGCGATGTTATTCGCAGCAGGTATGGGTATTGGACTTATCTTCTGGGGTGTTGCAGAGCCAACTGCGTTCTTCACTAACTGGTTCGGAACGCCATTAGACGCAGAACCTTTCACAGCCGCTGGTCGTGAACTGGCGCTAGGCGCAACCGTATTCCACTGGGGTTTTCATGCATGGGCTATCTATGGCATGACGGCGCTTTGTCTGGCGTACTTTGTTTATAACAAAGGCTTACCGCTATCAATGCGTTCTGTGTTTTACCCAATTCTGGGTGAGCGTGTGTGGGGCAAAACTGGTGATGTAATCGATGTACTAACCGTACTGGTTACTCTGTTTGGCCTTGCGACTTCATTGGGCTTAGGTGGTACACAAGCAGCAAGTGGTATTAGCCACGTGTTCGGCTTGGAAAACAACATCTTCCTTCAGCAATCTATCATCGTTCTGATCATGGGCTTGGCGATCATCTCTGTACTACGTGGTATGGACGGTGGTGTTAAGTTCCTAAGTAACCTGAACATGGTTATTGCATTCATATTCCTTGGTCTTATCGCTGTATTGAATTTCACAACTGTGCTTGATTCAATGGCAACGGCGGCAACGGGCTATGTGAAAAATATCGTAGCTTTGAGCCAAAGTGCGGGTCGTGAAGACACAACATGGCTGCATGGTTGGACTGTGTTCTACTGGGCATGGTGGGTAGCGTATGCACCTTTCTTCGGTATGTTCGTAGCGCGTATTTCTAAAGGCCGTACGGTTCGTGAATTCCTACTTTGCGTATTGATTATCCCAACATTGGTGACTTCAGCTTGGATGTCTATCTTCGGTGGCGTAGCTATCGAGCAAGTGATTAATCAGGTGGGGCAACTTGGCCTCGACCAAGGCATTACAGATGTATCTCTAAGCTTGTTTTACATGCTAGATGCTTACTCGTTCGGTAGCATTCTGTCTGTTCTCGCAGTCGCGCTGATCATCGTGTTCTTCGTTACAACGTTGGACTCAGGTTCTATCGTTATCGATGGCATGACGGCGGGTGGTAAATTAGAAGTGCCAGTGAAACAGAAAGTCGTTTGGGCGGTTATCTCAGGTGCTATCGCGATGGTGATGCTGTGGATTGGTGGTACTCAATCAATCCAAGCTCTGCAATCTATTACGATTATTGCAGCACTGCCGTTTACGATCATTCTTTTGATTGGTTGCGTGAGCTTGTTGAAAGGCCTACTGACAGAAGTCGGTAAAGGGCAAGAAACCGTAACTCAAACTACAAAATAAATCGTGAATTAAGTAAGTCGCTAGATAGAGATTTACTTTACTCAGCATGATTCAAAGCTCTCTTGTACTTGGTGCAAGAGAGTTTTTTATGCCTAGGAAGAAATCAGAGACCAGATAAAAAAGAGCCACAAGTGAATCATCACTTGTGGCTCTTTTCGTTCTTAGTTCTAGGTGCTCGGTTCTAGTTATTAGCGGGTATGAGCTTATGCGTTCAATTCGTGCTGAATAACGTAATCTAAAGCACCAACAACAGCAGCAACTTGAGCATCATTACACTCTTCGTCTGTTACTTTGTCACTGTCTGGGTAAACCTCTGTGGTTGTACCGTACTTACAGTCAGTCACGCCGCCACATAAGCCAAGCTTCTTCATTGGGTAGTTGATCACGCCGTGTTGAGTGACGTCTGAACCAATGATCTTGCCTTCGTCATCCGCAGGCGCAATGTGGGTTACTTTTTCAACTGAAGCGATGACAGCAGCTTGGAATTCAGGTTGTGGGTTTTCAGTATCGCCAACAGTGTAGAAACCGTCTGGGATCATACCTTCGATGTACTCAATGCCATCACGAGCTGCGAGTGCAGGTCGGAATTCAGTTTCATCAGAGTCAGTCGTCTCATGCAGGTCAACGTGAACCAATACTTCTGGCAGAGACGCTACTAGAGCTCGTAGGTTTGCTGATTCTTCTGCTGGCGTACCGTCGTAGAAAGAGCGGTTTGGATCAACAGCATTTGGATTCCAGCGGTTGATCACTTCGTAGCCCCAAGGGCTCACACAAGGTGCGACAACAATGTTGAAGTGCGCCGTGTATTTTTCTGCTTGAGTCGCAGCGAATTTGATCGCGCCATGCACGCCACTGGTTTCGTAACCGTGAACACCACCTGTTACCAGAATCGTCGGCTTTGACTCGTCCCAGTTTTTGCTCTTGATAGCGAAGAGTGGGAAGCGAGCTTCGTCGTAGCTCAGTGCGCCGTATTGTTCGATGTCAAAGCGGTCTGCAAGTGCTTTAATCTTTGGTACAACTTCTTGCTGGTATTCACGCTTAACCGTTCGTTGAGCTAACCATGCTTCACGTTCTGCTTGTTGCCATTTTTGCCCTGGCTTACCAATCGGGTAGGTAGATTCACTTTTCATCAATACTTTTTCTTTTATGTTCGTGAAAGATTAAGACAGATTATTCCTGTCTAACAGAGACAGCAATAGAAAACACAACTTGTGACTTTATTTTTTACAGACTCATAACTTTGATGAGTGAATTGATGGTGTTACATTTTATTGATGGTTCAATTCTTTATAAAGAGACAACAAAATGGCTGGAGCAAGTTTACTAACACTGCTAGATGACATTGCAACCGTGTTGGATGATGTCGCATTGATGTCTAAGGTAGCCGCTAAAAAAACCGCAGGCGTATTAGGTGACGATTTAGCCCTTAACGCCCAGCAGGTATCCGGTGTTTCTGCTGAAAGAGAAATCCCAGTGGTATGGGCGGTCGCCAAAGGCTCATTTAAAAACAAGCTGATTTTGGTTCCGGCAGCACTATTGATCAGTGCATTCATTCCTTGGTTGATCATGCCACTACTGGTGATTGGTGGTCTGTTTCTTTGTTTTGAAGGGGCAGAGAAAATCTTAGAAAAGCTTTTTCCTCATGCTCATCAACACGAAGAGAAAGATGAGGAAAGCAGCTCGGGTGAATCTGTTGAAGAGTATGAGAAGAGAAAGGTAGCAGGCGCGATTCGGACTGACTTTATCTTATCTGCGGAAATCATTGTAATTGCGCTGGGTACCGTAACGGGTACAAGTATCGTGACTCAGATTCTTGTGGTGAGTTTGATAGCGGTTGTGATGACGATTGGTGTTTATGGCTTAGTGGCAGGGATCGTTAAGCTGGATGATTTAGGTTTCTATCTCCAACGCACATCAAATGGGAGTGCCATTAAAACCCGATTGGGTAATGGGTTAGTCGCATTTGCACCAAAGCTAATGAAGATGCTTGCGGTTGTCGGCACGGCTGCGATGTTCTTGGTTGGCGGCGGTATTGTGGTACACAACGTTCCAGCAATTCATCACTTAATTGAACCGATTATTATGGACTTCAGTGGACATACGATTGCGACTGCGGTGGTACCAACGCTATTAAATGGTGTGATTGGGGTTTTATCTGGATTGATTGTCGTTGCTATTTGGACTGCTATCGGAAAAATTCGCGGTAAGTAATCGTTAAATTACTGCTGGGAATAAGACAGTCTTTCATCGAAACAAAAAAGGGTCACCATAATTACTATGGTGACCCTTTTCGCTAAATGGAGGGTGTTTATTTAACAGCCCAAGTGCTTATTTTACAGACCAAGCAATCGCCTCGCCGCCACGGATTGGCACAACGATGTCTGAACCGAAAGGCATCGTTTCAGCAACATTCCACTCTTCTTTAACGAGCGTAATTGTATCTGAGTTACGTGGCATGCCGTAGAAGTCTGGGCCATTGTGGCTCGCGAATGCTTCTAGGTTCTCAATCTTGCCTTCTAAATCGAATACTTCAGCGTACAGTTCAACCGCAGCGTGCGCTGTGTAAGAACCTGCACAACCACACGCTGACTCTTTTGCACCTTTAGCGTGTGGTGCAGAGTCTGTACCCAAGAAGAACTTCTTGCTACCGCTTGTTGCTGCTTCAATAAGTGCTAACTGGTGTGTGTTGCGCTTAAGGATAGGTAGGCAGTAGAAATGTGGCTTAATGCCGCCAACCAACATGTGGTTGCGGTTATAAAGCAAGTGGTGAGCAGTAATGGTTGCCGCTACGTTCTCGTTAGCGTTCTTAACGAAAGTCGCAGCATCTGCCGTCGTGATGTGCTCTAGAACGATCTTCAGGTTAGGGAAGTCGTTAACAATCGGTGCTAGAACTGTGTCTAGGAACTCTTTTTCACGGTCAAAGATATCAACATCGTGAGCCGTTACTTCACCGTGTACCAGCAGCAACATACCCACTTCTTGCATTGCTTCGAGTACGTGGTAAATCTTTTGAGCTGAAGTTACACCTGAATCAGAGTTAGTCGTCGCGCCAGCAGGGTATAGCTTCGCTGCTACAACAGCGCCAGATTCTTTCGCTTTACGAATTTCATCAGGTGTTGTGTTGTCTGTCAGGTAAAGTGCCATTAGAGGCTGGAATTGCTCGCTTGGCTGCTGTGCCATGATGCGTTCACGGTAAGCAAGAGCCATTTCGGTATCGGTTACCGGTGGGATCGTATTTGGCATGATTAACGCTCGACCATTGTAACGGCTGATATCGCGAACTGTATCTTTTAATACTTCGCCATCGCGTAGATGAACGTGCCAGTCGTCAGGACGAGTAATCGTAAGTTGTGTCATTGAAGGCTCCCACCATTTGAAGTGTTATGTAGTTGGAGCCTAAACTCGGCGAAATCTGTGAAAGCAATCGCTTACGTTTAGGCGACAGGATGATAGTGGAAAAGTACTTTCATTTCATCCTATTTTTAACTCTTCATGGCTAGGAGCTTGTTTTTATGGATATTTTATTCGGTATCTATTTGTTAATAAGGGTTAACGGGTGGCTACCCACAGACCATGGATCATTCCTGGAACCCAGAAGAAGAAAGTAAGAATGATATTAATCACCAAATCTTTCCCGGCGCCGCGAGCGAAGAACACGCCAACAGGCGGAAGCAGTACACATAAGATGATAATGACGAGTTTGTTCATGATAAATCCTTTTTATTCAATGAAAGTTCAATGCGGTAAACGTGTTCATATTATAGAACGTCTCGAGAGTGTTACTGCATTGCTGCCTTAATGTATCAAGATAGAAAGCTAAACATCTCAAGATACTAGCCTAGTATCAAGTGTTTAATGCCTACCAGTTTATCTATTTATAACCAAATGCTTATAATCAGTATTCCCATCAAGATATACATTTAATCATTTGAAGTTTGGCCGTGATTTTATGACTAGGCATTTTCAAGAGTCAATTTTGCATATTTGCTAAACATATCCAGTTGCAAAAAGATAACATCGCAATCGAATGTAGAATTCGTACGCTACTAGGTTAAATTTTAAAAAGGTCAAACGATATGTTAGATGTGTTGCCAAAGAAGGCTAATTTGTTACAGGTAGCTTTAATCTTGGCTGTTTCAGGTTGTAATGGTGATTCAGGAGTTGGTTCTACTTCGAGCCCAGATAGCCCAGATAGCCCAGATAGCCCAGATCAATCGAACGTACTTTACTCCGTTCAAGATACCATGCAGCACACTAAACCTCGTGAAACTTTTTATGTTGATCTCTCCAACAATATGGAAAGTTCTGATGGGACACCTGTTGCTCTGCTGAATGTTGAATCCCTTAATTCTGACTATCATTGCGATGTGGTTTCTAACGACCAAAATGGTTTTTATATTAAAGCAACGCAAGTAAACCTATGTGACTACCGATTTCGTGTTGGATCCTCTGTGTCAAGAATGTCAACAGCGATATCTTATGATGGCTATAGTGAGGCTACAGCTCGAATCGCTATAGCTGAAAACAGTGAACAATTAATACCCATATCATCTGCAACTTCAACTGGAACACCCATTTCGGTGAACGTGAAGGACGAGTTAGCAAATTTGGGGTACGAGGTCGACACGAGTCGCTATACACTTAGTATGACGGTAACTTTGCCTAATAGCGATTCAACGCTTTCATCAGCAGTATCTGATCCCGCGAATAACGTTATAGAGTATACTCCAGGTGCTGGACTTGAATCTGGAGTTGAGAGGGTTTTATATAGCTATAGTGATGGAGTAAATGTTCTTAGTGGTAGCCTGGATATTGCAGTTTCAACAACAGTAAATGGTGCTCCAATAGCTAACTCTACATATATACAGACATTTACCGATCCTGATACCTTAAAAATAGTGTCAGAAGTTCCATACGGGAAAACGGTCACAATTGACGTTTTGAGTCTCATTTCTGATCCTAATGGTGATTCATTACAATTAATTGATGTCTATGCTTACGATGCTGATGTTGCCATTATAGAAGATGCTAACTTAGATGGTAATCTGTTCAATGACACTATTTTCACGTTTACTACTTCTAATTCTGGCTATCACAATATCACTTACGTTGTCTCTGATAACAAAGGAGGCTATGCCACCGGGATAATAAAGTTAAAATCCGAAGACTTATACCCGATAATTGATTTTAATGAAGTCAGATCTGTTACTGTTACTCCACCTTTAACTATGGAGCAGGCAGAAACTGCGAGTATTGAATTCGAAATAATAGGAACAGGAGATGGCACCAATGCCGTCGATAATGTAACAACCGTAGCGCATTCGAAAGGTGTTGCTGAAGCAATTTGTACTGCAAGAGGTGCTTTTTTACCGGATCAAGCAGATTTGCAAGAACTTTATGCTTGGAAGCCTGATGGTCAAATATTTACAGACTATAGATATCCAAATGACAAACCGTATTGGACTCGTGACCAGGTTGATGAAACTACCACAACACTAGTCAATCTATTTGATGGTTCAGTCACTGCTAGTAATAATGAAGAGGTAAATTATGTTCTTTGTACTAATGCTCTTTATATCCCAGAAATCACCCCAGTATCTATCAGTTTAAATGGTGTGTCTTCGATTCAACTTGACTTAGATACAGATAAACATGAATTATATCAGGCGACTATAACTAACTCAATTGGCGAAGTGGAACAAGTTCCAGCCGAATATGTCAATTGGACAGTAACTGAGTTGGACGTTATTACCTTTGATGAACATACAGGTATCTTGACAGCGTATTCTACCGCAAATACAGATCAATTTAATGTTAATATTGAAGCTTGCTATGCCTCATTTTGTGATAACTTGAACGTTACTTTACTCGCACCTTTGGGTATAACCTCATATGAAGGAAGTGAATTTCTTCCGTTGCTTACGAGAGAACAAGTACTCCGCTATAGTGATAATGATACTTCGATTTTTGCTCCGAATGATACTGCCGATTTTACGTATTCGATAATCGGAGGTGATGGGTATAACGCAGATGACACGAACTTTATAGAGTCTGGATATAATAGCAGCCAGACTCAATATTACTGCTCATCAATAAACTTCGATGGTGGTGGGTGGAAAGAATTTGACTCGTCAACTATTGCACTTCGGTTTGCTAGCGCTTGGAATGAAGACCCTGCATATAAAGCCATACCTGCAGGTCGTATATATTCACATGCCGATTACCTAGATGAGTTTTGGTTCCGAGGAGGTGGTTATCTCTATAAGTTTTACATTAATAATTACTCGGACCCAAGTGGGGAAAACGGTGGTATCACGTATTATAGAGGTCCTGAAGATACTTATGAGGCCACCTATAATTACCTTGGTGTCCAAGTACACGTTTTTTTATCATGCTATAGATGATAGTTATGAGTCTGTCTTCCTTTAAAGTAGGTTGAAAATCTTTAGTAAGCCAGTAGCGATGTTACTGGCATTTTTAATGCGAATTATTTACGTGTTATTGTCATGTTGATATTTATTAATTAATAACCGAAAGGTAAATTCTCCGTCTCACTCTATTTCCCCAACTAAAGACATCACTTGTAAATTAAACGCTAGATTATAATAACTTAGGTTACGATTTAGGTAGTTTAACTTGTGATGGTCATAATTAATATTATATAAAGCAATATAATAAAATAGTTATGATGCTCATTTTTATAACTCAGATAGTCACCAGCGTTACCCCTTCTCATATCCAATTGAAACACCTTTCTCAAAGTTTGATAATGGTTATTATGATATCCAATTTAGTGTAACTGAAAGTATTTATTGTACAGATCTTATTCCCTAGATAAATGAACTAGTCGGCGATATATCGACTAGGCATATTTAACTATAAATAATTCCAACGTGCTAACCTAAAACGCAGTTATTTCAATATTATATGCCTGCTGCTTAGCAAGAGGCTAACGCAATGCTTATATTATATTAAAGGAAACAAAATGAAAAAATTAACACTCATTACATTATTGTCTGCAATTACTGTTGTTCCGGCTTTTGCTGCACCTGGCGATACCTCTATTGGTTCTGCAGTATTCAGCGGCTTTGTTCCTGGTTTTGTATCCAACGGTGACATCATTGTTACTGGTGCGGGCGGTAGTGAAGACGCTACTTCTTTTGTTGGTACGTTACAGGTGAACAGTGACGGTACGTTCGCAACGACTAAACCAGTTGTTTTGGAAGCGCATGACTACACGGATGCTTTGCTTGGGGCTTTAACTCCAGCTAACTGGACGGTATCACAAGTAAATGTGCTTCCAGCTTCAATGGGTGAAGTACAGCCTAACATTGTCGTTGGCGATAACCTTACAGGGACGGAACTTACTTCAGCTGACTACTTAGCTTCAACTCTACTTTCACCAGGCGATACGATTCAACTGTATGTTGCTAACGATACAGCACACTCAACTCCAGATGATATTGCTGGTACAGAAGTTATCGTTAACGTTGATATGATTGCAACTTTGCCATAAGAAAAAATCTCATTATTTGATAGGCACTTAATTAACTAAGTGCCTTGTTTTTCGAGGCTGATGAAAATGAATATCTATATAAATTATTTCTTTCTATTATTGCTTGTTATTTTTAGTTTCAATAGCTTTGGCTATGAAAGCTATTCATTTCCAGTAAATACACAAATAAATAGAGCGAATTTGTATGACTATTCTATAAGTGTAGATTTATCTGATGAGTTTATTGCACTGAAGTATGATAGTGAGAACGAAACCTTTCTAAATGGGCGTTTTTATTCTTATATTAGAACGAATATACCAACAAGCGCTGGGGATTCGTTTGAATACAGTTATAACATATCAGAGTTCACTTCTAAATGTGTTCTCAACGATAGCGGTGAGACTATGTATGATGATTTTGTCGATCTCTATATCGATAGAAAACATTACTCTGATATTTTAGATATACCAAACTTTGAATTTAATAATATTAAAAATACTGAATATGAAAACTCTACCAATGAATTTGAATTAGTGACAAATAAAAATATACCGAGTGATGAGCCATTAGATTGCAATGGTCGTATTACGTTCAATGTGGAGCTTCAACTATAATGTTTATTAGACTTTGGTTTGGTTTAAACTTAATTATCATATTTTTCTTGGCCATAATATATAGTTCAAAATCCGTCGCAAATATTCCAGATGGATTTGAAGATATGTTTGAAGAGAAGTTGATAAGAATGCCACTAATTCTCTCGGCTGATAACAACAAATTATTCTATTCGGAAGCTTTCATCTCGGGTGATGAAGTAAGAATTCCCACTTCACAAAAACAACTTGTAGCACAAGCATTGGCGAATGAACTTGGTATTGAGAAAGATGTTAGCGATGCGATGGCAACAACACTGGTAAATGGGGTTGAATCGAGCCTAGATTGTAAAGGTTATCGAAGTGAATGTGGTCTACTACCTGATTTATATGATTTTGTTTATGTGCCAGATAGCCAATCATTGATTATTCATGTTAACTCACAATTCTTAACTGAGATAATAGAAGAGTCAGAAATAAAATTTGTAAAAGAAGAGATCGATCAAAACGCGATCATTATGTCACATGGTTTGAATCTATCTGGTTCTTATAGCGACAACACTGATTATACATCGTCTTATTCTTATCAACATGAAAATTATGCAGGTTTTGGCAAGTATGGCTATTTGCATAATGATCTAAACTTTAGTGATGTCAATGGTTTCAGTTCGGATGACTCATCGTATAACTATGTTGGTGGTAATACTCGTTTCTCTGTTGGGTATAAATACCAAGAACGCTCTTGGAATAGTACTCAGTTTTTAGAAAATGGCAGCAAAACTTCTGGTTACATGTTGTCGATTGGATCGACGAGAGAGCTAGTAAAAAAATCATCTCCTAATTCTAGACGAGTCTATTTGAACATTTCAAGAGCTGGTCGACTAGAAATTAATGATGATAGAGGCCGTGTTCTATTAAGTCGTAATGTGGATGCAGGGCAAGAATACTTTGACTATAACGAGCTACCATCTGGTACTTATACTGCGACAATTCGAATATTTGATGGCAGTGAAGAGTTTTACACAGAAGATAGGTTGATAGTCAATACAAGCTCTTCGTCGATTAAAACCGGCGAACTAGATTATCATATTACAGCCGGTTATTTATCAAGAGACCTGACGAATACGGGACTAGAGGACGATTTTGACCAGAAATCCATCAACTTTGCTTATGATAATTATGAAAGTCCAATGTTCACCAATGGGAAATTGAGCTATCAAGTTACGGATTTTTTTGCACTGGGTGCAGGTTCGTTTATTACAGGGGAAGATAATTATAATTATGTTGGTGGTCACTTATCTTTAGGGGAAGTGTCCAGAATATCGGCAGTAACAGGATTATTTGACGATGGATCTAGTTTTTATAATTTTGATGTGGGGATTTATAACTTAAGTGTATCTTACACAAAATTTGATAGTGAAAATGATAATAGTATTGGAGATATTAGTTTGTCTCAACTTTTATTCAGTAACTCGAACTATACGTCATTATCAGTAAATTACAACAAGTACTTAACGAGAAATATATCATCATATATATCGGGTATATTAACAAAAAACCAATATAAAGATTTTAGTAATGGTTATAATAATGAATCAGAAAGTTGGTCTGCAAGAAGTGGCGTGCAGATATCATCATTACCACTTGACTCAAAGGTGAACTTAGAGTTATCAGCAAGTGAATCGAGCGATATAAATTATGGTGTTATGGCCTCAATAATTATTCCAATAGGCCAGGAAAACACATACACACATAGTACACAAGCACAAATAGATGATAGTGGTGATGTTGCGCTATCGCATAGAGATACAGTCTCAAGTAGTCTAATTAACAGAAACAATCTAAATGTATCAAGCTCTGCGGGACTTTATTATCAAGATTCTACTGAAGACCAAAGCAGTGCCGATTTATCATTGTCTGCAAATTATAAGAATAAATATATTGACTCAAACTCTTATGCCTATATCAATTCAAGTAGTAATACAAGTGTTTCTGCATATATTGGTACAAGTAATATCGTAACTTCTCAAGGAATAGAGTTTACGAGTGAAAAGTCATCTTCTTATTTTATTTCGAATAATGATACAGGGGAACTGTCTTCGGATGGAAAATTCTTGGCGGTAGTTAACTCCGAGCAGAATGGAAAACAAAGCAATGCTTATGTTAGTGAAGATGCTTTGACGGTATATCCATTAAAAGAGTTCTATGAATATGAATTCAAGCTTGATACGGAAGCCTCTGATTTTTACAACAATGGTGAGTCTTCTACGTCGGCTACTAGTTATCCAGGAACTGTTATCCGTTTGGATACGTCGTTGTCTGAGTTGAAATCATTTATATCGACGTTTAGTGATATAAATGGAAATCCAATAGACGGAGTTGAATGTATCGGTGGAGGTTGTGTTTCTACTGACAAGCTTGTTGAAGGTGTGTATCAATTTAAGGTGAAAGATAAACAACCTTACAAAATTATATCTAAGGAAAACCAATGTGTAATACCGGAGTTATCATCGGTTAATAATTTGAATTTAGGTAATAACTTCTGTATGCCATCATTCGAAGAAAATAGTGAAGGTTATCAGATAGCCCTAGTTGATGGTGTTTATTATTACTACTTAGGGCAATACAAGGATAGTAATATTGTATTGAACTATCAGAACAAACTGAACAACTCAGGTGTTGAAATTATAAACAAAAAGCTTGGCGGTTATTTGTATATATTCGCTAAGTCTCCTGAGCAACTAACTACGGCAAACAAACTGTATGTTGATGAACTCATTAATTATGCAGTTCATATGGAGATGACGCCATATGCTTATAACTAACATAGAGAAAATTATGCAACGTGTAATATTTACTTCGATACTATTAATGACGACCTCTTTTAGCCATGCATTTAGCATAGATAAAATGCTTCTTATAGCTGGAGAAGATGGTAATGGAGTTTTTACTCTGACTAGTTCGAAAACTGAACCTGAATATATAAAAGGTAACGTTAGCCAAGTAAAGGTTGAAAACGGAGAGTTAGAAAAGGTAGAGCTAACAAAAGATAATTTACCTTTATGGGATCTTGCGCTATTACCCAATAAACTGATATTAAATCCGGGGGAAAGACGTCGTGTATCAGTAAAGAATTTATGTCAGGTTAATTGTGATGATTTAGAGAAGGACAAAGTTTATCAAGTGACTTTCATGCCTAGCGTTATCGATGGAGATAAAAAAGAAAGTATAATTGGTATTAATTATGGTTATGCTCCTTATTATATTGTACCTGCAAAAAATACTAATGTTGACTACAAAGTTAAATATAACGGTTCAGAAGTTTATGTGGAAAATAATGGTAACACATTTTTCTACATGCAGTTTGATAACTGTAAACCGAATTCTGTTAGTAACAAATGTAAACAAACTAATACAATACTATCTGGTCGAAAGAAAACCATAAAATTAGCAGAAGGCCTGCAAAATGTCGATTCGTTATCCGTTAAGGTAGCCAACCATGATTACAGTTATAACAAAAATATCACTATTAAAAAGAAATAGCCTAATTAGTATAGCGCTATTATTCACGGCTTTAGATAGTAGCCATGCTGCAGATGTATACGGAACGATTACAGCAAACAACTCTGTGGTTTGGAACAATGCGGCGCCAAATAGTTATTTCGGTAGTGAAGCTATATCTCCATCTGCATGGACGATAGCGCAAGAGCAACCAACGGCAGAGTGGTATCCCGCAACGATGGATAACCAACCCGTTAATAACGTTAGCTTTGTTAATCATTCTACAGGCGAAAGTTTTAACACCAGCCTGGAGTTGTTAGGCGTTGAGTACAATTTGGGTAGCTCGGCTAGTTATTTCACATCAAAAGACTACGGGTCAAATGTGGGAATGGGAGTTGCCAATGAGTGTGCAGCTACAAATATAAGTGGTTCGAGTGCGAAAGTGGGCCAAGAGTCGACTTTGTGTGTGTCGCGAATGGGTTACACAGCAACAAGCCGAATAGAGCCTTTTAAGTTTTATCGACCTGCTTTCGCTTTGCCTAATATCAGTAATGATGTGTTCGCAGCCCCTGTTGGATCTGGAACTTTTACGGCATCAATTAACCTTTCACCCACTTACTTTTTTACAAGTCAAACCGGTACGATGACTTATACCAGAGTGCCGGAGACGTTAATTATCACGATTGATTATCAAGCTGCGATCCTTGAATCATTAACGGTACTTGGAGACGGGAATATTGAACCCCAGTATGATACTGCAACAAAAAGGATCTCTGGTACAACGAGGTATGATGTTAGCTTGTTAGGGACTTTACCTACAGGCGTTATTATGACATTTAGCCCTACGTCAGGTGACTATGAGCTTACAAATATTGATAACTCGCTAGAAAAGATACCCTACACAATCACGTGTGCCATTGGCTGCGAAAGCCCTGACAAGGTGATTGTCCAAGACGGAGTACTTAATACCGCATCTTTTCCTGATTCAGAAGTGATTACAGTGAATGGAGAAGGTAGTAACAAAGTTGATGTAGCATACGATGTTAGTTTTGATGTCGATGGAAATGCACTCAGTTCAGGTAATTACCAAGGGTCGTTTAATGTTGTTTATGAGGTGAACCTGTGAACCGACTAATTAATAATATTTTTTTTATGTTTCTAGTACTAACCAGCGGTGCAGCGGTTGCTGAGAAGCCAACTGCTCATATTTTGGGGGTAGGGGCAAACTATGGCTATAATTTTGATGGAGATATGTTTGAGAATTCTCAATCTATTTATTTTCTCTACCAATATAACCGACTTCAATTGAATCTAGGTATCAAACATTATAAATTATTAGATGATTCTGAGTACATACCTGATTTAGGTTTGCTTTATAGTATACATGATGGAGAAGAAATTGATTTAAAGGTTGGAGTCGGATTTGAAGATAAATATCCAACAATAGAGTACCTTGCTGAGTATGCTTTGAATGAATATTTCGGTGCGAGTATCGCACTTAATCAAACGTTGAATGATGATTTTGGGCAAAATCAACGAGAAGCCGTGGTTGGATTATCTTATTATTTCAATGACAGCAAGCGCAAGATTGAGTCTGACCAAGTTGAACCTCGCCCTTCGTCACTTGAAATTACGAAAGCTCCGGATTGCACATCTGACCCAACTGATACGGACTGTGACTTCGATACTATGTCTAACAGTATATCCGAAGTTGCTGTTAAGCCGACATTACCTTATGTCGTACAAGAAGGTGATTGGTTATATGAACTACGTAGAAAGTTCGGCTTCGATTTAGAAGAGATCATTGAGAGTAATGATATTGAAAATCCTGATTTGCTCATTCCTGGCCAAGTATTAGAATAAGCTCTTACCGGTAACCTGATCAATATTAAAGTATTACTAGACCTATTTCTTATAAGGTATGGTGATGCTTTTTTTTTGCACTCGATTAAATCTGTCTAACTATTCATCTATGATCTTACATAGCTTACGTTGATGTGAATAATCAAGTGTTGCCAAGAATCATGGTTTACATACCAGATCTTAGGTTCAGGTATTAAATATTACGAAGTTAGATAAAATTTAATTCTCTTAATGTAAAACCATTAAACTACTATGAAGACTTGCAAGATATGTATTAGCGTTTTACTCTTCGGTCTCTCCCTAAGGTTTAACTGCCATCAAATCGCTAACCAGTGCATAATATGCATAAGTCTGGTGAATTGATGTGGCCGTATCCATGCTATGTCATGATCGTTATGAATGGACTTTTCTGAACAAATTAATGTTTACAAATCTAACATCACGGATGCAAGAGTGGCTGATAGGCATTAGACTTCTTTTTTCCTGCGAATAAGCTAAACTCTCATATGTAACCAATTACATTTGAGGTGTTTATGAAGTCGTTTGTCAATATTAAGGTCGTTTTATGTTCGTTTTTATTTTTTGCAACCTCAGCGATTGCTTCTATTAGTGCTGATGATGTCACGTTTTCAGGCCGAGTCGATGGAGATATACGAGCAATTTATTCTGACAAAAGTCTAACGAATGTGGATGGCATGCAAAACACGAAAGCTGTAAGAGGCATGACTCAGAGCAGTTATGTAACATTACTAAACAATGAAGTAGATGATGTAATTGTTCGTGAGGTTGACATGTAGTCAAGCGAACATAGCATATTAGATTCTAACTTTTTACCATATGCTTTAATACTCAATCGCTTAATTACATAGTATATAGATTGTACTGATAATTTAAGTGGGAAAATAATGAGGTATATTGGTTCAATAATATCGAATACGAATGTCAAAACTGTAGAGCTGTGTTTTGAAAGATTGAAGCAAGCAGGAGTTCATCCATCACAACTATCTTTCGATGGATTGGTACTCCTGTTAATGTGCGCGGAAAGAGACCGCTTAGCAACACTGAGAGCTAATTGAGCATGGGTTTGAACAGGTTTGACAGCCTGTAAGCAAGTTCAAGAACTCGGGTTGAGTAAATAGCTGGCTTGTTTTTATGTGCATTAAAGCTTTAGAATAATAGTGTTTACCAATTTTGATTGCACCGTTGGTTGATTTTTTCTCGTACGAAACAACAGAAAATCCCATTTTTTCGAGTACTTCTGCTGAGCTCTTTATAGCAACTGTTGTGTAGTAGTCGGTAATGTTAGCGTGTTTTGCTAGAAACCTGAATTCTCTATTTAATTGTAGACGAAAAGGTCGCTCGTACAGCGAATGCTGGCTCACCGCAAAATAAGCTAATTTTCGGCTTTTATTATAAGGAACGGTTTTTCTTAAATCTATTTCATCAATCGACTTTTGAGAAAGTGTTTCAATTTCGGAGATCATACCTTCAGTCGTGAATATAGTGCCTATGTTATGTCCTAATAGCTCCCCTGTGACGCTGTCGACATATTTATAGGCAATGAAACGTTTTTCATTGCAATAGTTTAAAAAATCGATTTTATAGAGTCCATGCTTAATATTCTCATCAGAGGTTTTCTCATGAAAAACAAGTACAGAATTTACAATCTCACTATCATTAGAATTTCCAATCGGATATTCACAAACAGGATTGTGTTCGATCATCGATGTTGACTGATAATTTGCTCTGGCGATCAAATTATTTAAACTACGGTATTTCTCTTCCATCAGAGAGTCGAATTGATCAACTCTATTTTTAGAACTAGGGTCTTGATGTAGTAAATGACTAACTTTAGATAGATAAGGCTCGAGATCGTTGGTAAATTCTCGCAAAACACGAATACTACGGCTAAGAGTTGGTTTAGTTGTTCCTCTTTCCCATCGACTAAGTGTAACTGTGTCAATGTTCGATAGATCTCCTCCGAGTAAGTTGAGCTTTGTAGCTGCTTGACTTTGTGTTAGTTCATTCGCGATTCGATATTTTTTTAAGTATTCGCCAAACACAGTAGTTTTCTCCAATCTTTTGCATAAGGCGAAGTATTATTATGTGTAGAAACTTAAGATGGTAGGCATCTTAATTTAAAGGCTGCTTGGCTATGCCTAATGATTTTTGATTGAGTATTGGTTATCCCACTGGGTTGTTTTTATGAGGGTTATTATTTCGGGTTGAGAAAGAAGTGTCGCTGTATCAATTTCGTATAAGCAATGTTCGAATGAGCGGTTGCCTAATTTAAAACCTCCTTTTTCTGACTCAATATCAAATGCTATTTTCTTAAATCCAAGTTGCTCTAAAATTTGTCCGCTTTCAGGCCATGCATTAAAGAAATAATAACGTTGAACATTTGAATAGTGAATTAGGTTTATAAATTGAGAAACTAACATACATCGAAATATCTGGAAATTAGAAGAGTAACGATTATAATTACAAACCGATAACTTAGTCGAATTTTTATAACTGACAGATTTTGTCAGGTCGATATCAATGATTTTTGAATGAGTAACTTTGTCAAAATAGTCACTTTCGAATATAAAACTAAGTGAGTGACCTACCAACTGCCCGCTTTCTGTTATAAATCTTTTTAAAATAGCTCGTTTGTTTTGTTGGTAGTCATATAGATTAATGTCGAAAAAACCCTTCGGTGTATGGATGGCTGTTTCGTAAAATATTTTAAGGCTAGATAGTATCTTGTCATCATCTTTCAAAAGAAGTGGCATCTCAGTAATTAAAGCTGATTGTGGCTCTTGTGGCTCTTGTGGCTCTTCATAACTTAATGATGAAAGCTTCGTTACCCTGTTATTAAAACGAAGTTGTTCAATCTCGTCTAGTAGCTTTGTTTCGTTTGGATTCGGTATTAATTCATAAAAGTCACTCAGGTCAACCTGTAAACAACGCAAGATTCTTAGGCATTTTGCAAGTGTTGGTTTGGTTTTTCCTCGTTCCCAACGACTGAGAGTTACCACGTCTACAGAGCGAAACTCTTCATTTGCAAGGTTTAACTTAACAGCAAGCTCACTCTGAGTAAGACCTAGTGAGACTCTCAATTCCTTTAAATAGTCACCAAACATACATTATCCCTAAGCGTAATTTGATCTAATTGAAGTATAGTCATCTATGATAGTTTATGGCGTTTTTAATAACCTATCTAAAAGTAACAGACTCGAGATTACCGTTTTGAAACGGCATTGTGTATTTGTACAGGAGTTCGTTTAACTACTTATGCAGTTTGTCTTCACGGTTAAGAAGTAGGCATGTAAAGCTACATATGATTTGTTCATGCTAATCCTTGCTAGTTATTGATCTGTAGTATGGATTAATCACAAAAAGAGGTTTGTTTATGAATACGAATATGTTGTCTGAAAATTTACAAGCCGAAGCACTTATTGACGATGTTAATCAAGGATTGTTTTATCCTGTTTTTCAACCGATAACTAATGGCAATGGAACTGTCGGTGCTGAGGTTTTGTTACGTTGGGAAAAAGGGCACGATGTTGAATCGTCAATTCGCTGTCTGTTAGACTCTAAGAAGATTGCATGGTTTACTCAAATATTCTTGTTAAGAGTGTCCGAGGAATTATTGTCTCAGAAGAAAATGATTGATTTTCTGACTATTAATATCTCCCCTGATCACGTTTTAAGTTTCACTTTTCTACGTGATATTTCCCCAATTTGGCAAGCATGCAACAAGTTAGGTATAACCTTATGGATTGAGCTTACTGAGAATGAACAATACCCGGTTGGCATTGACGAGAAAAGGATGATGTCCCAGTTTGGAGTATGTCGTGGTCTTGGAATTAAAATCGCGATAGACGACTATGGCAGTGGTTATAACACTGGTGAAGCACTGATTAGGGTTGTTAAACCGAACATAGTGAAAATAGATCGGTCGTTAATGAGAAACCGGAGTGATAATTCGACCTTTTGGGAGCGTCTTAGATTTTTAGCTCGGAAGTATCAGATTGAATTGTTATCTGAAGGTATAGAAAACCATGAAGATTTACGTTTTGCACAATCGCAGGGCATAGATTATTTTCAGGGCTATCACTTAGGCAAACCTGGCTCATTGAGTCAATTGTCGAAACAAGGTGCAGCATATTGCTGATCTACTTAAAAATAGCGTGAATAAATTCGGGTTACTTTTAGTGTGTAAAGCATCATCGTTAGTTTCAAGAGTTTTAGGTTTGCCGGAACATAATGCCATTCTATTAGTTTAATCATGCCTACTTAGTATCAAGTGTTGAATGCCTGCCAGTTTATCTATTTATAACCATTTGTTAGCATTGGGACAAACAACAAAACATTGGAATCGTTATGTCGCAGTCACCTTTGGATCAAAAGGCTTTGGAGCAAGAGCTTTCAGGTCAACAGCCCTCCTTATCTCAAATTAATGTGTTTCCGGTTAAATCAGTAGGTGGGATTGCACTCTCTTCTGCTTGGGTCGAAAAACAGGGCCTTACCTTCGACAGACGTTTTATGTTGGCCTTGGCTGACGGCTCAATGGTGACGGCGCGTAAGTACCCTAAAATGGTCAAGGTGTCTTCTAGCTTGCAGCCAGACGGTTTTATTTTTACTTACGAAGGCAAAGAACCGCTGCGCCTAAAATATGCAAACTTCAAGATGCAAGAAGCGCCTGCAACAGTGTGGAAAGATAGCTTCACTGCGTATACCACCAACGACGAGGCGGATGATTGGTTTAGCGATGTGCTTGGTGTTCGCGTAGAACTTCTGTTCTGTGGTGAGCAATCTAATCGTGTTCGAGAAAAGCTTGGTCAGAATGTCAGTTTCGCCGATGGTTACCCGATGTTAATCATCAGCCAAGCTTCGCTTGATGAGTTGAATCGCCGTAGTCCTGAAACGCATTCCATGGATCAGTTCCGCACCAATTTTGTCGTCTCAAACACTGAAGCGTTTGCTGAAGATGGTTGGAAGCGCATTCGAATTGGTGAGGTTGAATTCGAAGCGGTGAAGCCTTGTGAGCGCTGTATCCTAACGACAGTCGATGTTGAGAGCGGCGAATTCAGAGCAACAAAAGAGCCACTCAATACCTTTTCTACGTTCAGAGCCAATGAACGTGGTGGCGTTTTCTTTGGTCAGAACCTTGTGGCGAAAAATGAAGGTCTGGTGAAAGCGGGTGACGTTGTTGAGGTACTTGAAACCAAAGAGAAAGAACACTACGAAGACTCTTGGGTCGAGTCACTGCACTTAACTTGCGTCGAGCGTGAAGAGATCGCTCGCGACTTCACAACCTTTTGGCTAGAGCCAGCGAAAGAGAACAATTTATTACCAAGCTATCAGCCGGGGCAGCATCTACCGATTGAAATGGTGATTAATGGCGAGAAAGTGTCTCGTCGTTACACGTTATCTTCTAGCCCTTCACGCGCAGGTCGTTTGGCGATTTCCGTGAAGCGAGTGGACGATGGTCAAATCTCAAACTGGCTCAATGATCACTTCCAAGTCGGTGACACGCTAGTTGCTCAGAATCCAGATGGCGCATTCTACTTAGAAGATAACCCAACACATCCATTACTGCTGTTATCAGCGGGAAGCGGCATCACCCCTATGTTGTCGATGCTTCGTTACTTAGCCGACCATGGTCAGATTGATGATGTGGTGTTCTATCACCAATGCAGCAGTGAAGAAGATATCCCTTATCAAGCTGAGATTGATAAGATCGCTCGCGAACATGCTGGTCTAAGTGTGATTTATTCACTAAGCCAACCAACGAAAGAGTGGGATGGTTTGTCAGGTCGTTTGAGTGTGTCTCATGTCGCCAAAATTGAGGACCTTCATAAGCGCCAAGCATTCGTGTGTGGCCCTGACGGCTTTATGGATAATGCCAAGAAATTGCTGATTCAAATGGGGCTGAATCCTCAGCATTATCATCAAGAAGCGTTTGGTGTTGCTCAATCAACGGAAGAAGCGGTGAAGCAACTGCAGTTGAGCGTTAACGGCTACCTGTTCGAAGGCAACAACCAATCAACACTACTAGAGCAAGCTGAGTCGGCAGGTGTGTCTATCGCATCAAGCTGTCGCGCGGGTTTCTGTGGTGCTTGTAAAGTGACCCTTGAGTCTGGGCAAGTTCATCAACCTGATGTACCGGCGTTGCAAGAGCATGAACGCAACATGGGGCAAATACTGGCGTGTTGCAGTGTGCCTCAAACTGATATCGAAGTTGTAGACTAACTCGGTAGGTCGGAAGGCCAGAAAGAAAAGCACATTGAATAGAAAAGGCCGGAAGTTCACTGAAATGAACTTCCGGCCTTTTTGATTCTAAGATTAATTCAAACAATTAATCGTAGATCGTTGGGATCGGTTGACGCTTGTGCTGTGTTGCTTTGTAGATGCCTACTAAGCGGTCTGACACGTCTTGAGGGACTTCTTTACCTTCAAGGAAATCATCGATTTGGTCGTAAGAAAGGTTCAATGCTGCTTCGTCGGCTTTCTGTGGATCAAGCTCTTCTAGGTCGGCAGTAGGCACTTTCTTAACCAATAGCTCTGGCGCACCTAGCGTTGCTGCAAGTTCACGAACTTGACGCTTGTTCAGGCCAAACAAAGGCGCTAAATCACATGCACCGTCACCGTGTTTGGTGTAGAAGCCAGTGATGTTTTCTGCTGAGTGGTCAGTACCAATCACAAGACCACCAACGTAACCCGCAATTTCGTATTGCGCGATCATGCGAGCGCGAGCTTTCACATTACCTTTAACAAAGTCGATTTTTGCTGAGTCTGTTGGTAGTAAACCTGTACCTTCAAGTGCAACGTGAGATGCTGCGTGAAGCCCATCAACACCCGCTTTGATGTTTACAGAAACAGATTGAGAAGGCTGGATGAAAGAGAGAGCAAGTTGTGCTTCATCTTCATCTTTTTGTTCGCCGTAAGGTAGGCGAACCGCAATGAATTGGTAGTCGTTGCTGCCAGAGTTTTCATTCAGGCTATCCACGGCCATTTGTGCCAAGCGGCCACAGGTCGTTGAGTCTACACCGCCACTGATACCAAGGATCAGAGACTTGCAGCCTGACTGCTGAAGTTTCGTTTTAATAAAGTCCACACGACGAGTCACTTCGAAGTGAGGGTCAATTGAAGGTAGTACGCGCATTTCGTCACGAATTAACTGTTCCATTCGTATTCCTTTCCTGCAAGCAAATTAAAAATCTAGTGTTATCATACCTAAATCATCCGATTTAAAAACCTCTTTGCACAAGCTTAGAAAGAGAAGGCAGTAATAAACAATGGAAAAAATAGCCATTTTCGGTAGTGCGTTTAATCCACCGAGCCTAGGGCATAAAAGTGTGATTGATTCGTTGGCTCACTTTGACAAAATTCTACTCGTTCCAAGTATTGCCCATGCTTGGGGAAAAGAGATGCTAGACTTTGATACGAGATGTCAGTTAGTTAATGCATTTATCAGTGATCTTTCACTGGATCAAGTTGAGCTTTCGTTGATCGAAAAGAGCTTATTTACACCCGGCGAAAGCGTGACGACTTTTGCTGTACTCAGTGAACTGCAAAAGTTACATCGTGACGCTGAACTGACGTTTGTTATTGGCCCAGATAACTTCTTTAAGTTCTCATCTTTCTATAAATCAGATGAGATTACCGAGCAGTGGTCTGTAATGGCTTGCCCTGAAAAAGTGAAAATTCGCAGCACAGACATACGTAATGCACTGATAAGTGGAAGCGATGTTGCAAAACTGAGTACAAAGTCAGTTACAAAGATGTTGCAAGATAGTGGACTGTATCAGATAATGTGAGTTCACTAATCAAGAGGTCAGAGGACTATGCTAAAGAGCGCGATACCAGCGACGTTGATCATGGCAGCATGTAGTATGCCTGCGTATGCTGAGTGTGATTTTTTTAGCTTAGATTCAATCATGCTGACTTCTGATGAAGATGACAATTGTCTAGATTTCTCGACCAGCATTGAGTCTTTTGGCCAACGTATGATGGAAATCAGTGGGCTGAGCGATGATGAACCGGAAAGCACACCGGACTATTGGTCTGACTGGGTTCTTCAAACCAAAGACTCGCCATTGCTGACACAAAGCATTGAGTCAAACTATGTTGGCTTGGGTATGTGGTTTCCAGAAGACCTTGAAGATGAGCAGTATGATATGTCGACTGAAGAGTGGTTGATGAATCATGGTCTTCAACTCAGCATCGGTTTTGGCGAGAAAGTCGAAGGGCAGCCGCGTATGCGCTTTGATTATCGTTGGCACGACTCACGTGACGCCGACCTAATGATGCAGGTTGAGTTGCCATTTTAGACAGGCAGATACACAGATAGATTGCTATCTACGTCTAAATAGTAAGAATTAAAAAAGCCGCAAAAACTCAGTTTTTGCGGCTTTTTAGTATCTGGCTTGCGAGTTTTAATACCAGCACTCACTTTCCGGCAAGCTATAAATCTTCACCAAAAACAAGCATACACAGTTGCTCGAACTCTTCTTCTTTACCTGAGAACAGATCATCAATCACAAGTGAACGTTTTTGACCTGACTGCATGCGTTTCTTCGCTTCTCGCATCACCATCACCAGAGTGTGCTCTTGTGGCAGGTTTGAATCATCAATGTTCCATTGATTGAATCGCTGAGAAAGAGCACTTTCGCAAAGCAGTGGTTTAAACGACAACACTTCTTGCTTCAAGACAGAAAGCATATCTTTAAACGCTTGTTCCGTATTATTGGCATTGGAAGCACGAGCTTTGGTTTGTTCTAGCTTTTCTAGTAGTGCCGAAGAGAGGTTCGTTTGCGTGATGTAACCCGCTTGTCTTGGGAATGAATCCGTCAAACGAACAGAAAAATCGACACGGTTAACCTGAGTGTTTGGAAAGTAGGTCAGTGACGTTAGGCAGTCGTATGGAATCCAGACGCTTTGTCCTGGTTCAACGGCATACTCTTGTTTGCCTAACTTAATCAAAACCAAGCCACTTTGAACCGATACAAGGCTATGTTTAAGTACTTTCTTGCGTGGTGTGATCACCAAGTGTGAAAAGTAAGCCGATGTATATTCAATAGCGAAGTTCATAGATAGTACCTTAATTTTGGGGCGTCAAGATTACCGTTAATCTTAAAGAATGCCAACAATAACAGGGGATTTTCAATGTTTCTGGTCTGACCTTGTCAAAAGTATGGGCTCTGTAGCTGCGAGAAGTCAAAACAACGCGTAGAATGAGCCAGCTTTTTATTATATGAATTAAAAAATGACCTCTCCAACCGATCCATATGTTGATATTCGCCCTTACGGCGATGATGAAATTCCAGCGGCACTAAACCGTCTTATTAATGATGAAGAATTTATCAGTGCAATCTTGCACTACCGTTTTTCAAACCATGCGTCTTGGTTCAAAGCATTAATGAGCCCGATTTTGCGTGTGTACTTAAAAATGAAATGGAGCAAGCTGACTAGCGTTGAATCCATTCAGATTGAAGTGAAAAAGTACTTACGCGACACGTTAGCGAAAACCACTAGCGGTGTGACGTACACTGGTATCGAGTCACTGGATGCGAACCAAGCTTATCTGTTTGTATCAAACCATCGTGACATTGCTATGGATCCTGCGTTAGTAAATTACGCTCTGCATCAAAATAATCATCAGACTTGTCGTATCGCTATCGGAGACAACCTGTTGAAAAAGCCATGTGCGACTGAATTGATGCGTTTAAACAAGAGCTTCATCGTAAAGCGTTCTTTGAAAGGACCGCGTGAGATGATGAAAGCGCTAGGGCAGTTGTCTTCTTACATTAAGCACTCTCTAGAAACGGGCAACTCAATCTGGATCGCTCAAAAGGAAGGTCGTGCGAAAGACGGTAACGATTTTACTGAGCCAGCAATTTTGAAAATGTTCCACGTTGAAGGACGTAAGCAAAAAATTGCTTTCCCTGAATACGTGAAGTCATTGAAGATTGTTCCTGTGGCTATTTCTTACGAGAACGACCCATGTGACACGGCTAAAGCGATAGAGCTTTTCGAAAAAGACGTAAACGGCAGTTACGAAAAGGGTGAGTTTGAAGATATCGAAAGTATCATTCAAGGCATCATCGGTGATAAAGGACGCGTTCACGTTGGTTTCGGTCAGGTTATCGACCAAGATTTTGATACGCCTGAAGCGCTTGCTGAAGAGATCGATCGTCAGATCCACGATAACTACAAACTGTTCCCAGTAAACTTGCTGGCAGCAGAAAAAGAAGATGAGTCGATTACAGCGGCCGTTAAACAAGAGTTTGAAGCTAAACTGTCGAGCCTGCCACAAGGTGCGCGTCAGTATTTGATCGATAGCTACGCCAACCCAGTGAAGAACATTGGTTAACGAGCGTTAGTTAGCTTGCTAGTTGATTAGCAACTTGATTGAATTGAAAAAGGAGCCTTGGGCTCCTTTTTTGTTTCTGAATCACCATTTGTTGCTGCGATCGAGCATTAACGTATTAGAGCATTAGAGCATTAGAGCATTAGAGCAATAGCTTGAATTAGCGAGCGACTGCGCCACCGAGCTCTAGATTGGTTGGCCATGTGGTTACAGTGTTACCGCCCAGATAGATGTTGCCTTTGACTGTCATGGTCTCGGGGAATGTTGTAATCCCAGAACCGCCTATATAAAGGTCGCCGTCAATCACGATCCCGTTGGGTAACTCGGTTAAAGGAGTGCGGATCACGCTCAGATCGCCTTTTACTCTAAAGCCATTCGGTAGCCTTTCCAGTGGAGTGTCGGTGAGGTTGATAAAGCCGCCCACTCTTACACCTCTTGGCCAGCTGGTGATTTGGCTGCCAATCAAGTCGACGTAACCTTTTATCTTAACCCCGCTCGGGACTCGAGCGAGTTGGCTGTTAGAGCCTTTAAGGCTGCCGTTCACTTCTAACCCTTTGGGTAGGCGTGTGATCGCAGTATTCTCTATATTGAGATTACCATCTACCACCAAGCCAGTTGGAAGTGATCTATAAGGCTTATTTCGTAGATATAAGTTTCCGTAATTATCGAGATGGTTCAATATTTGATAGTGATCGAGTGGTTCAGCACTGACATTTGTTATGGTTAAGGAACCAATAATAAGTGCAATTATTCTGAGCATAACAGGCTTCTTATTACGATAGACGCTTACACTATAATGGAAAAATTATTCTCGCATAGTGTTTTACCCATTTGGCGGTAGATTAACGAGGAATGGAGCAAAGATGATAGGTAAATCAATGATTAGAGTAAATATACGAATTATTAAGGTCTTTCTGATAGCCGCTTCATTGTTTGGCTCAATGTCTGCGAGTGCCAATAAAGTAATTTCAACGCCCGGTAAAGCTGCGGTGGTGGTGACACAAGGCGGTCAACAGCAACGAGTTTGTTATTACGATGACAAGGCTTATAGCATTGGGGCAGTGTTAGAGGTGGGGGGCGTAGTGATTCAGTGCGCTGCAGAAAACGATTTTGAGAAAAATGGGTCACTGGCTTGGGTTCAATTAAAAAAAGACGAGTAATTCACTCGTCTTTTAATAAGCATATAAATGCTTATATTAACGCGCTAGAGAGCGAGTCTTAAGTTCAAAAATAATCTTCTCAGCGCTAACTTCAAATTTAAAGCGAGCGTGCAACTCTGTGCTTTCTTCAGTCATCTCTGATGCTTCGAACTCAACGTTGCTAGACACTTGTTTAGCAAGTTCAACATACTTAGCAAACTCAGCTTCAATCAGTGCTTTTGAGTTTCCGTAAACCGTTACTTCAGCAACATCGTCGCCTTCTTTAATGATGAACCCGATTTCGCCTGCACAGCCGCAAGCCTCACATACATCGTTGTTACCAATATCTTGGCTCATAAATAATCCTCTTACAAAGTCTGAGGTTATTCTAACGAGCAATTTGAACTGTATCTACAAAAATTAAAACCTTTGAACTAATTTATACTGGTATGCTATGTTGTTTGTTAAGGTGTTTGATGAATATCTATATTCGCGCCGCCAAATATGTATGTGATTTACCTCACGTTTTGTTGAAAAGGAATGTTATTAATATGTCAGAATATCATTCACTTAGTTGCGCCAGGAATGATTTTATAAGACTATCTATCGCTTGATAGGTATTTATACAATGAATTTTTCGTTGGGTATTTCATATTCTAAGTCGTTATTTAAACTTATCGACTTAGGATTGTAAGGTGATTTTCGAAGAATAATTAGACAAAGTGTCCAAAGAGGCATCACTGTAAAATTGTTCGTACATAGTATTTGTGTGAATTTAGTTATAAATACTTGCGAAAAAATACCTTGCTCACATAATGCTGATAACGATTTTCATTCTGACTTCATTTGATTGAGTTAGATGGATTTACAAAGAGAAGAGCCTGAATATGCCAAAGCGTAGTAAAGAAGATACAGAAATCACGATCCAGAAAATCATGGATGCCGTTGTAGACCAGCTACTAAGATTGGGTTACGACAAGATGTCATACACGACGTTGAGTCAACAAACGGGTGTTTCTCGTACAGGTATAAGTCATCACTTTCCAAAGAAAACGGATTTTACTGCTGCTCTAGACGGTCGTATTTTCAAGATGTTCATGGAACACATTGACTTCGAAAATGGCCTTGACGCATTTTCAGCTAGCTGGGTTGCAGCACTTGAAGACGCTGAGTTCCTAGCAATCTTACGTTTACTTTTCCATCATATCGTTACTGCTGAGAGCGCACATGAGTTCGCTGCAAACGGTATTGATCGTCTATACAAGCTGACTGAAACTCAGTTTGGCGATACTAGCGGTAAAGAACTAGAGTGGCTGATTGGTAAATCATTGATTCGTATGAGCCAATAATCAGCACTCAATAAAAGAAGCTCCTACGGGGGCTTTTTTTGTGCCTGCCGTTTCACTTCTTGTACGTTTTTCTCTCAATCCCACATCGATGTCGCAGTCTTGTTGATTGATGCTGAATGATGTTATTTCCTTTCTTTTTATATGCTTACGCTCGCGGCTTGTTTTTCTCTTCAGTGTTAAAAGCTAAGTAACCCTAACAAGTAGAGTTCATTTCTAGAGCCTCAAATGCTCAAGGTGAGTCGTTTTGGTGCTTGCTGTTGTGGTTGTTAATAAAATTGAGTTTAAGCCGAGAGAGTGGCTGTGAGCCAATAAAAAGCCCCGAACAAATCGAGGCTTAGGATTACGTCATTGTTATCAAGAACGAATACTCAAAACGAGTCGCTCCTTAATCGGACTTATTGTGCGGGGTGAACCTGAGGGAAGCTCATGGTTGGGTGTTTTTCTACGATACTTTTGTAACCATACACATCTTCTATCATCGAAGGTTTCAGTGCATCCCAAGGCTTGCCATCACACACCAAATTGCCATCTTTCAATACCACCAATCGATCGGAATACTGCGCGGCTAAGTTGAGATCATGCAAAACCACGATAACCGCGGCATTGTGGTTATCGGCTAATTCTCTCGCAATCTTTAAGGTGTTGTGCTGGTGGGCAAGATCCAGTGCAGAGGTTGGTTCATCAAGCATCAAAATACATTGGTCACCAGAGTGGTGAAGCTGAGTTAATACTCGAGCCAAGTGCACTCGCTGCTTTTCACCGCCTGATAGTGAAGGGTAAAGCCTTTCACTCAGGTGAGTCACATCAGCAACATCCATTTTTTGGCTAGCAATGCTAGTTAGTTTTTTGTTGGATTCTTGCAGAGGAATCCCACCAAGCTCGACAACTTCATGTGCCAAGAATGGGAAGGTCAAGGTGCTGTGTTGAGGAAGCATAGCAAGGTGCTTAGCTAACTTGTGAGAAGGCCACTTGTCTTTGCTGTGTCCAAAGTATTGAATATCGCCGTTGCTTGATATCTCTTGGCATAAAGCTTTAAGCAGCGTGCTTTTACCTGCGCCATTTGGCCCAAGCAGTGAAGTTACCTTTCCCGCTTCAATCTCAATAGAAACGCCATCTAATATCACTTTACTGCCGAACTTCACTTCGATATCGGTCGCTTTTAAAGCTGAAGGAAACATTAAAGGATTCTCCCTTTCTGTTGAAATAGTAGATATAAGAAGAATGGGGCACCGATAATCGCAGTGACAATACCTACAGGTAGCTCTGCCGGAGCAAGTACCACGCGTGAGAACATGTCTGCGGCGGTTAGCAGTAGTGCGCCTAGTACCGCTGATAGTGGCAACAGAACTCGGTGGTCCGGGCCTGCTAACATGCGACCTAAATGTGGGATAACCAATCCAATAAAACCAATCATGCCAGACAGGCTAACCGTGATACCAACGCCCGCAGCCGTCAGTAGAATCAGCTTTCGTTTCAGCTTTTGAACTGGGATACCAAGGTGTTGTGCTTCTGACTCGCCCAGTAATAGAGCATTTAGAGACATCGCTTGGCGGTAGAAAACAACAAACAATCCAACGAGCGTGACAGCAGCCAGCAAAATGCCTGACCACTTAGCGCCTGCCAATGAACCCATCGACCACAATGAAAGATCGCGCAGCATTTGGTCATCAGCAATGAAATTCAAGAAGCCAATACCTGCGCCAGAGAGCGCACTGATCGCCACACCCGCCAACAACATGATGGTGACAGAGGTGCCGAATTTACCTGTACCTAGCTTATACACCAGCAGCGTGGTTAAAGCGCCGCCAAGAAAAGCGAACACAGGAACCGCAGCAAAGTTCATGAAAGCAGGGTATTGAAGCGATAGCTCAGAGAACAAAACGATAGCCAGTGCAGCACCTAATGCTGCGCCCGCAGACACACCTATGATGCCAGGTTCTGCAAGTGGGTTTCGAAACAAACCCTGCATCACTGCACCACACAAGGCGAGGATCGCACCAATCAGCATGCACAAGATGGTTCTAGGTAAGCGGATCTCTTGAATCACTAAGTTGATGTGAGGTGCTAAGTCATTGTTTGGTTTAATTAAGCTTGTGGCGCTGTCCGCTAAGCTAATGTTCATTGGCCCAACAGTGATCGAGTACAGCGCGACAAAAGCTAGGGTTGCACCTAGAGCTAACATCGACGTTTTCAGTGGGACGGAGCGTAACAACATAAAGGGCCTCAATATCTATCGCTAACTTCGACCTCCTTCAACAACAGCGTGAGTCAGTTGGTGAGGGAAGCGAATTAGCGATAGCAGAAATAGGGTGGTTGAGTTATAGCGGGTAGATAAGTGCGTTTAGACGCTTTGCTTCAGAGAGGCTTTCTAGGCCAAGCCCGCCAACCAAAGCACTGCCATTTACGGTAATGATTTGCTTGTTCATACCTGCAGGCGTTGCCGCTAGCATAGGCAGTGATTTCAGGATGGCATCTGCGCCGCCCATTTTTTGATAACTACGGCCGCTTACTAAAATGACATCAGGTTGCATCTCAACGAGTGATTCCATTGAAAGTGGCTTGTAAGACGTTAAGCTCTGAGCGGCAGGGTTGATACCGCCAGCTAACTCGATGATTGCGTTTGGTGATGTTTCACCGCCAGCAACGTTGGCAGGGCGACCTTCATGCAGCAACAGGAATAGAACTTTCTTCGCTTCGTTGCTTGGTACTTGGTTCGCTTTCAGTGCTGCGATCTTTTGATTCACATCGGTTTTCACTTGCTGCGAGTGGTCTTCGGTATGGGTGATCTTTGCGATTTGGTCGATACGCTTTAATAGCCCTTCCACGTTTGCTTCAGTGTTAACAATCTCTACATCGACGCCTGCCGATTTCAATTGAGAAATCGCGTTGTCTGGTCCCATTTCATCCGAGCCAATCAATGTGGTTGGCTCTAGGGCGAGTAGACCTTCAGCAGACAGGTTTCGGTGATAACCAATCTTTGGCAGGTTTTCTGCTTGAGGAAAGTGGCTGGTCACATCAATCGCGACTAGCTGCTCTTCAGCTCCTAATGCCAAAACCAATTCAGTAACGGCACTACCGGCACTGATGATTCGAGGTTGTTCAGCGTCGTTGGCCATTGCGGGTGCGCTAAGTGCCAGGCTCATAGCGGCAACTGAAAGGAGATGTGTCTTGGTCTTTAATTTATTGAGCACGTTTAAGTTGTTCATAATAAGTTCTTTATATTTTCTTTTTGTATCGCGAAGATACTCAGTGAGCAGTCCGTTCGCATTGTGAGTTCGAATCGATAGAGAGGCTTAGTTCTGTCTATTTGGTCTTAGCTATCAGGAGCCAAATTTTATAAACGCTAGGCCTCATAAAAATTGAGTGTTGTTCTAGCCATCGTCCGTGAGCAGTTGAGTCGCTGGTATTCCGTTCTCTTGAAGGAATGAAAGCAACTTCACTAGGTTTTCAACATTGGCGGCTTTATCCGCGCCAATGATGATCGGTTTTTTATCCGTTGAGCCTGTCTCTTCTAACAAGGCAATCTTGAAGTTTTCCCAGTTGATATACTCTTGGCCGTTAATCGCCCAGTAGGGGGCATGGTCTAGGATGTTGACGCTAATCGAGTCTTTGTGGACTTCAGAAACGTTTTTAACATCCGAGCTTGGTAGCTCAACTTCTAGCGATTCCAGCTTTACCGATGCCGTAAGCAGTAGAAAAACCATCACGATAAAAATGATGTCGAGCAGCGGTGTTAAGTCTGGCGCTAGGCTCTGTGTGTGAGATGAGTGGGGCGTTTTAATCATGCTTGACTCACATCACCGATAGAGGTTTTGTTGATAGGCTTACCTTGAGTATCATCAGACTGATTGGTTTGAATCGACATGCCTTCTAGCCACACATTCACATAGTTCAATGTATGCTCCAATTGAGCCAGCACTCGATCGGCCCATAGCCCTAGTAGCTGAGCACCAGAAATAGCAGGAAGCGCAATCATCAAACCTGCTGCTGTGGTTCGCATTGCTAATCCAAGACCGTCTGCCAAATCATTAGGCGTGATGCTGCCTGTTGTCGCGGCAACGCCTTTAAACATCTCAATAAGACCAAGTACCGTACCAAGCAAGCCGATGAGTGGGCTGATCACGCCGATCAAACCAAGCAGTCTTAAACCTGCATGAAGCTGGTGGCGTTTTTCTTGTAGCCAGATCCCAGCGGCATCTTCACGTAACCCTTTTGAGAAAGAGTGGTGAGCAAGCAACATTGACACGCCCTTGTACAAGAGCGGGCGTTTACCTGAAATCGACTGAGCAAGCGCTTCAATCTCTTTGCTGTTGGTTGGTGAAATTTGGTTAAGCTCACGACGAATAGCACGTTTGCCCACACCAATGCTGAGCATGACTTGGAAGACACGTTCAGCGATGATCATTGCTGTTAATGCTGAGCAGATAAGAAGAGGCCAAGTCATTAAGCCAAGTTGATCTTGTAAGTAACTGATTTGTTGCATGATTAATCCAACCTAAAACGAACAGGTATTTGTACTCGGTGAGCAATCGCTCGACCATTGACAGTGTGAGGTGAGAATTTCCATTGTTTAATGGCATCTAATGCGGCGTTATCGAGCATTAGCGCGCCTGATGAATTTACTAATGCTTGTTTAATTTGTTTGCCTTCAGCGTCTAGCCAGATCTCATAAGTCGCGACACCTTCAACGCCACGACGTCTTGCTTGGCGAGGGTAATTCGGTGGGGTAGGACGCGCAGAGAACGAAGGCTTAGTGACTAAAACCGGCTCTTGGTTTGATACGCCTTGGTTTACTTCCTGAGGCTGGTTGGCAGATTCGTCCATATTCTTATCGACTTTCTTGTCGGCCAGTTTCTCTGGTTGAGTGGCTGGCTCTGGGCGTTCTTTCTTCACCACCTTTTTCTCAGTCACTGGTTTCTTTTGAACAGGCTTTTTCTCGACAACCTTCTTTTCAATCACTTTTTTCTCAACTTTCTTTGGTTGAGGTTTATTGGTGATCGCTTTTTTCTTTGGGGTTGGCTTAGTTTGCTTTGGCTCAACCGTTTTTGGTTCGGCTTGTGAGACGGTTTCTTTTATTGGCTCAGGTTTAACTGGCTCTGTGATTGTTTTTTGCTGAGCTTGTGAAGGAACGCTCTTAGGAGTGAAGTTGATCGATACCGTGTTCGATTGGCTACCTGCAGGCATCGCAAATACTTTGGATTCTTGAGCGACAAACAACAACGCGGCATGAATCACTAACGATGCACCGCCTGCAATAACATATCTAGGAACGTTCACAATCAATCCTTTACCAAATCAAAATTCTGTATCGGATTATTGCTTAGAATCTAAATAAGATCAATTATCAATTGCATTATCATTTGCGTGTATTTATGATTCTCTCAGTTTTTAGCGAATAGTCTTCCAGACTTTGCTATGTAAGTGTTTAGAGAGATTATGTGAGTCTTAATATTTATAAATTTGACGAATCAATCTTGGGCGTTTCTAGCCCTGATCCGCTTCGTTTTGCGTTTGCGAAAAAGCATTCTGCACACGCCGGAGGAAGTTCAATTCCGGTCGACCCCAGTAAGAAGTTAGAACTCTTTGACGAACTGATGCTGAGTGAAGGGAAAAAACAGGATACGCGTTGCTTGTATATCCACATTCCTTTCTGTCGTGTGCGTTGTACGTTCTGCAATTTCTTCCAAAATGCCGCAAGCCGTAAATTAGTGGATGAGTATTTCGATGCACTGATGGTCGAGCTAAAGCAGAAAGCCAAAACACCTTGGGCTCAGTCTGGACTATTTCACGCCGTCTATATTGGTGGCGGAACTCCCACCGATTTGTCGTCTCAACAAGTTGAGCAGCTGGGTAAAGCGATTCGTCAATATTTCCCACTAGCAAACGATGTTGAGATGACATTGGAAGGGCGCATCAATCGATTTGGTGACGAGATGTTTGATCGTGCGCTTGAAGGTGGCTTCAATCGTTTCTCGTTCGGTATTCAAAGTTTCAATACTCAGGTTCGACGTAGTGCTAAGCGCCTAGATGACCGAGAGGTTGTGCTAGAACGTATCAGTTCACTAAGCCGCACCGAGCAAGCGCCAATCGTTCTTGATCTGTTATACGGATTACCACACCAATCTATGGAAGTGTTCCAACAAGATTTAGAAGACTACATGTCTACTGGCGCACACGGCATTGACCTCTACCAACTGATTGTTGCGGGCAATGCACCTATGCTTAATCTTGTTGAGAAAGGAAAAATCCCACCGCCTGCGAATACGCCAGACAAGGCGAGCATGTATTTGGCGGGTGTGGAGTTCATGGCAAAAAATAAGGTTAAGCAACTGAGCGTAAACCACTGGACTCGTGATAACCGTGAACGCAGCATTTACAACAGCTTAGCGAAAACTTATGCCGAAGTTCTACCCATTGGTTGTGGCGCTGGTGGCAACATCGGCGGTCATGGTGTGATGCAGCATCGAACTTTAGACAGCTACATGGAGTCTATAAAGCAAGGTCAATTACCTATTGCCATGATGACTAAGCAAAGCTCATTAGAGCCTATCTTCTCAACATTAAAGGCAGGTTTCGATTCTGGTGTTGTTAGAAGAAGTACGCTACCGAGATTTATGGGGCAAGATACGTTCGACTACCTAAAACCTTTGTTCGCACATTGGGAAAATAACGGTTTAGTTGAGCTTTCGGAAGATTATCTGAGCCTGACTATTGCTGGCAGCTTTTGGGCGGTAAGCCTAGCGCAGAGTGTGATTCAAGTGCTTAACGCTGAATACCAAGCTATGCACCCAGCGCCTAAAGCGTCAGGTTCGGGCGTACACCCGCATGCAAGTTTGAAGCACGCTTAATATCGAATTTTTAGTTTATAACTTACTCGTTTATACGGAACATATTCAATGACAGATACAACATTAGAAATGACAGAAACTCTAGAACAACGCGTAGCTCTAATTTTAGAAGAAGAGCCAAAACTACTGCCAACAGCAATTGCTGAGAAGCTAGGTGTTTCAGAGGTTGAAGTGGTTGCTGCTTTTCCAAACGACATGGCGGTAATGCTAGATGGCAGCCGTGCTCAAGAGATTCTAGAAGGTTTAGTGGGTTGGGGCCCTGTGACCACTATCGTGCATTCATTTGGTTCTATCTTTGAAGTAAAAGCGCCATTCCCGAAAGGTAAGGTAGCGCGTGGTTACTACAACCTAATGGGCAAAGAGGGCGAGCTTCATGGTCACCTTAAACTTGATAACGTTAAACATATCGGTTTGGTGAGCAAGGCGTTCATGGGTCGTGAAAGTCATTACTTCGGCTTCTTCAGTGAAACCGGTGAGAACATTTTTAAGATTTACCTAGGCCGCAACGAAAAGCGTGAGCTTATTGCCGACCAAGTAGAACGCTTCAAAGCGCTAAAAGAACAAGCTTAAGTTCAATTTACAGTAAATAATCAGCAGCAATCTTACATAGGGTTGCCAACTGGCTTAAACAAGACATCAATGCTCGAGGATCGTTTAGTTCGCTAATGATCGCTCAACCTTGGGCAAAAATAATAAATCAGAGAAAGTGAAGAAAGGAATTACCCATGGAACAGCAAGTAAAACAAGAACGTCTACAAGGTCGCCTAGGTCCAGAAATTAAAGAGTTTCGCCAAGAGCGCCGTACCCTTCAACTTGCAACGGTTGATGAAGAAGGTCGCCCGAACGTAAGTTACGCACCTTTCGTTCAGAACCAAGAAGGTTACTTTGTTCTAATTTCTGATATTGCTCGTCATGCTCGCAACTTGAAAGCGAACCCTCAGGTCTCTTTGATGATGATTGAAGACGAAGAGAGCTCGAAGCAACTTTACGCACGTAAACGTTTAACGTTTGATGCTCAAGCAAGTGTTGTGGAGCGTGAAACGGAACTTTGGACTCAAGTGATTGGCCAGATGCAAGAGCGTTTTGGTGAAATCATTGATGGTTTGAGCCAACTTCAAGACTTCTCTCTGTTTAACCTTAAAGCTGAGAACGGCCTGTTCGTTAAAGGCTTTGGTCAGGCATACCAAGTGTCAGGCGACGATCTGGTGGATTTCGTTCACCTACAAGAAGGTCACAGAAAAGTATCTAACGAGTAATCTCGTTTAATCGATTTCTTTAGGAGCCCTCCAATGTGAGGGCTTTTTTATGTCTAAATCAAAGAGTTTGGTATATTGGCGTTTGATGACTATTTATATGTAAGGATCGGTACGTGAAACCAGTAAGTCGAGATTGGGACGAGTTCTGTTACCCGTTTATTTATGAAGACAGTCCTATCTGTGATTTTGAGATTTTGTCGGATGAACTTTGTTGCCGAGTTGGATTGGTGTTGTCTTTAGAGCTAGAGCCTCAGGTTCGTGAGATCCTGCAACGCTTGCAGCCAAACATCTACCATTTGAATGGCTCTGTGCGCGGTAAGCTTGCCATCACCGAGTCTGAATTGGTCGAGCTCAAGCAAGATTATCATCGTATCCGTGAGCAGTTAGAAGGGGGGGTTAAAGGCTTTGTCTTACCCGGTGGACACCGAGTGTCTAGTGAACTTCACTTGTGTCGTTGTCAGGCTAAGAAAGTTGTGCGAGCTTTGGTGAGTATTGAACATCATGAAAGCAAAAAGTCGCCAGACCCGATTCTTTTTAAATACGCCAACCTAGTCGCGAACACTCTCTATGCATTGGCCTCTTTTACCAATCATGTGAATGAAGTCGAGGAAGTGGAATTTGTGAGTAAGAGCTACTCTATGCCGAAAAAGTCTATGCCAGAAAACAAAGACTAACGGTTAGCTCTATTCTTATTAAGATTTGAAGAAAGAAGAGACTAAGAAGCTAAACCATTGAGCACTATGTCAGGTTTAGCTTCTATAACAGAGCCTAAGCAGCCGTAGAGGCGCCGTTTAAGACTTTTGCGCCGCGTAGCATAGCTTCGATTAATTCACCCGCGTTGAACTTCTCAAGCGCTTCATGCGCCCCCACCTGATTAGCACGGTCGACACAGATCTCACTGGACAGTGAGGTATGCAAAATACAGTAAGCGTGACTTAAAGCGCTGTCGTTTTGCACTTCAAATGCAAGCTCATAACCATCTAATCCCGGCATCTCGATATCACTCACCAGAAGATCAATGGCATTGCCAGCGCTGGCTTGGCGTCGCATTAGGTCGATGGCATCTAAGCCGTTGTTACATATGCTGTAAGGGATGTTGATGCTGTCTAAGGCATCAGATAACTGTTTACGTGCAATCAAAGAGTCATCCACTAATAAGATGTTCAATGCTTTGAGGCGTTCCCTTTCTACATCGGTCAGCATCGGGATATGAGCATTCTCATAAGCTGGGTAGATCTTAGAAAGCAGCAGTTCCACATCGAGCATTTGCACAATACGGTCTTCAAAACGTGTAATACCCGTTACAAACACATTGCGACCCACACTGGTGGGTGGAGATTCAATGCTCTTCCAGTCGCATTCAATGATTTTATCAATTGAACGAACCAAGAACGCCACAACTGTTCTCAAACAGTCAGTAACGATGAGTACACAATCTTGGTATTCAGCGGGTGTTATCGGACGGAAGCCAATCGCAGCGGACATATCAATCACAGGAACTGTAAGGTCGCGGATAGTCACTGTACCAATCACGTGATGATGGGAGTAGGGGATCTGAGTCATCGGCTGAAAAGGGACGATTTCTCTGACCTTAAGCGTGCCAATCGCAAAACTTTGAGTGAGGGACAATTTGAACATCAACATTCCCTGTGACTGACTCGCTTTACTGATCGGTTTGGCCATAAGTGGCTCCTACTTAATACGCGCTTAATTTATAAGGATTAATTTAAAGGGAAATGGAAGCCGCAGCAAGTCGCGATGCGGTTTTTAATGGCCTTTAAGGCAGTTGTTTTCGGTTATAGAGTGAAGAATAGCGGTTCTTGGGTTAAAATCACGCTAAACGCTGGCTGTCGATGAATTTATGTCGATAAGCCGTTAGCGGCAAACAGATTTACAACAGTCAGTTCATTCGCGATGTTCTAAGTAATCGTCGTAAGTAAACTGGCAGCAACAAACTGAGAATTATCATGGCAAGAACAGCAGCAGCGCTTCATATTTTGGTGAAGCATAAAGAACTAGCAGAAGACATCATGACGCAGCTTAAAAAGGGCGCTAAATTTCAAACGCTAGCGAAGAAACATTCAACCTGTCCATCTGGTAAGAAGGGCGGCGACCTAGGTGAGTTCAAAAAAGGTCAAATGGTGCCTCAGTTTGATAAGGTTTGTTTCTCTGGCGAGACGCTTGTACCACACCTTGTGAAAACAAAATTCGGTTGGCATGTGGTGAAGGTTCTTTACAGAACTTAGTCATAAATATGTGTTAGATTGAATAAAAGGAGCGTATATACGCTCCTTTTTTGTGACTTTTGTGCGCGTTTTAAAGCACTACGGTTGAGTGTTCATCCCAGACGTTATGCGATAATTGGTGCTACGCCCTCAACCATCCACCGTGAGTAATTGGTAGGAGGAGGAGGGTTTTTAATGAGTAACTCATATAATAAATGCCATTCTTGAGGAAATTTATTGCAGCTTTGCCTTTTAGCCTTTGCCTTTTCTAAAAAGCTGTAAACGAGTTTGGTAGGAGAACAACATGGAGAGTTCAGCTATGTTAAGCAAACCAGCGACAGATGTCATATTGCATGCCTTTGACTGGTGCTACGCTGACGTAATGAAGAACGCCCCACTGATCCAAGAGTTGGGTTATAAATCTGTTTTAGTATCACCGGCGATGAAATCGCTGCGCGGCCCTAAAGGTTGCGATCGAAATTCTGGTACTCAATGGTGGCAACGCTATCAGCCCCAAGACTATCGTGTGATCGATAATCAGTTGGGTGACACACAAGATTTTAAAGCGATGGTCGACACGTTAAAGCGACATGGGCTTCGTACTTATGTGGATGTGGTGTTTAACCACATGGCCAACGAATCGGGTATCCGCGGTGATCTAACGTATCCCAATCAGCAAGACATGGCGTCTTATCAAAAAGATGCTGACTATTATGAATCCATACGTTTGTTTGGTGACCTTTCTGAGCCTCTTTTTGATGAGAACGACTTCGTGGAAGCGTTTGGTATCAAGAACTGGAAAGACACGTGGGAAGTGCAAAACGGGCGTATTACCGGTGGCGCCAGCGATCCTGGCCTGCCAACGCTACTCGATAACGATAATGTGGTGGCACAACAAAGAGCCTACCTAAAAGCACTGAAAGAGATTGGTGTGAAAGGATTTCGCATTGATGCGGCAAAGCATATGACACTGGCACACCTACGCAAGGTGTGGACGGATGACATCTGCGAAGAAATGCACATCTTCGGTGAGATCATTACCGATGGCGGCGCGACAGAAGAAGAGTATGAGCTGTTCCTTGAGCCTTATCTTAAACACACTCGCTTAGGCGCTTACGATTTCCCGTTGTTCAACACCATCTTCAAAGCATTTGAAGAGCAGGGCAGCTTTAAGTCTTTGATTAACCCATACTGTTTTGGTCAGGCTCTGTCGAATATGCGAGCGATCACGTTTGCAGTCACTCATGATATTCCCAATAACGAGGTGTTTTTGGAGCATGTGATGGATGAAGTGGATGAGCGATTGGCTCATGCTTTCATTCTTGGTCGAGACGGCGGTGTGCCGCTTGTTTACAGTGAACTGAGCACCAGCGGTATTCTGGACAAGAGCGGTCAGCCTCGTTGGCTTAACGACTGGCAAGCGCCTTACATGAAAAGCATGATTCAATTCCATAACCATGTTCATGGCGAAGCGATGCGTGTGGTTGAAGCGAATGATGATTTGTTGGTGTTTGTCCGTGGCGATAAAGGCATTGTGGTGATCAACAAGTCGAAGCGAAGCAAAACAGCCTCATTAAATTGGACTGGTGCGGTAACCGATTTACTGTCGGATGATGTGTTTGAATGTGTTGGTAAGGATTTAACCATCAAGGTGGAATCGAACCAATGCATGATGTTAACGACGAATGAATTGAAGCCTGTCACGAGTTAACTTGGATAGACTAGAAAGAGAAGCCCCGCTTACTGGCAATCAGTAATCGGGGCTTTTTATTTTAAGCTATTGCTCGGTAACTAAACCAAATGGCGACTCAGCCAAACGGCAACTGAGCCAAACCTTGGTTAAACCGTAAACTTATTCAATAGCTCGTCTTGTTGGCGAACATTGTCAGTTTGCTGCTGCATTGCGGTATTCGCTTCTTGGGCCGCTGTTGATACTTGTGTTGAAAGGTCTTTGATCTTAACAGTGTTGTTATTGATCTCTTCCGCTACTAAGCTCTGCTCTTCTGCCGCTGAAGCAATCTGGATGTTCATATCTGAGATGCGTTGAATCGCGTCACGGATACGGTCAAGTGAAGAGTTCGCTTGCTGAGCGCGTTCAACGGCGTCAGTGGCTGTGTCTTTACTTTGGTTCATCGCGTTCGATACTGAGCTTGCACCCGCTTGGAGCTGCTCGATCATGTTGCGGATTTCCGTAGTTGATTCTTGAGTACGTTGTGCCAGAGTACGAACTTCATCGGCAACGACTGCGAAACCACGGCCTGATTCACCAGCACGCGCCGCTTCAATAGCCGCATTCAATGCCAGTAGGTTGGTTTGGTCTGCAATATCGTTGATTACTTTTAGAATTGTTTCGATGTTGGCTGTTGCTGATTCAAGTACTTGTACTTCGGCAACCGCTTGGTCGATACGTGCTGAAAGGTTATCAATCGCTTGAGTGGTGTCACTTACGACAGATGTGCCGTCTAGCGTTGCTTCGTCTGCTTCACGGGCTGCCGCTGCTGCGCCTTGAGCATTGTTTGCAACTTCAGTTGCAGTAACCGCCATCTCGTTCATTGCAGTCGCTAACTGTTCAAGCTCTTCCAGTTGGGTATTCATCGCTTTCGCTGATTCGCCTGCACCTTTAACCGTGATTTCAGTACCACGCTTAATTTCAACACCAATCGCTTTCGATTGAATGATCTGATTTTGCAGGTTTTCAGTAAAGGTGTTGAAACCTTTCGCTAGGTCAGAGAACTCTTGGTCTGTGTTGGTATCTAGGCGCTTAGTTAAATCACCTTGACCGCTCGCCACATCTTGAATGGCTTGGTTAAGCGCATCCAGTGGACGCATTAACACACGAATCAGAACAGTCAGTGCAATGATGCTGAGAATAACTGCAATCAACGAGTAGATCATTGAGCTGTTCTTCAATTCTTCAACGGTTTGGAACGCGATCTCTTCATCGAGGATTGCACCTATATACCAATCTTCACTAGGGATGTGGGTGAAATTAACTAGGAACATTTTGCCGTCGACTTCAATTTCTTGAGAGCCTTCACGAATAGTCGCTTGTGGCATGTAGCTTGATAGCGTTTCACCGTTGTTTTTCGCATTTGGGTGAGCAATCGTGGTGCCGTCGGCTGTTACTAGGAACAGGTAACCCGCATCAAACAAGTTCACTTGGTTGACCAAGGTAGCAAGGTTCGTCAATTCTAGGTCGTAGAACATACCCGCAGTAAAGCGGCCGTTGTCTTTAACTGGAGTACCTACTGATATGATGACTTTCTTACTTGATGCATCCACATAAGGAGCGGTAACAACTAAACTGTTTTTGGATTTAGCATCAATGTACCAAGGACGAATTCGTGGGTCGTAGTCTGGACCGGCATCCCAACCATCATCATTTTCAATAACGAAACCGTTTGCTTCATAACCAAAACCAACCGCTAGGAAGCTGTTTTTAAGCTTTGGCTTTTCTAAGATTTCTTTAACGTAAGCGCGATCTTCAGGGTTGATCTCGATGACTTCAGTCGTCGATTGAGCCAACGCTTTCTTGGCGTTCATCTCCGATACGACGGTATTTTTCACGCCCGAGACCATCTCTTTCAGGCTCGCATTGACGTGGTTTTCTACTGCACTTCTTACAGTGTAAAGTTGTTGTATTGAAAGCAATGATACTGTCACTAGCAGCAAGGCTGATGATGCAGCAACCACCTTATGGCTAAATTTCATTGAGTTTTCCCCTTCTCACAGGCTTTGCGAAGACTAAAGTTAATCGTGTTTTTGTAATTATATATATCGACTAGATTGAATTTTACTTGAATGTAATTTCACAAAATAGACTACAAAAATACAACAACCTAAACAATGCAAAATTCACTAAAGCGCATATTTGTTGCTTTTAGTATTTGGTTCAATGAGTTGGGGAATGGGGCTAGACGGAGTTTAAGGAGGAATTAAGAATGTATTAATTTGATAGTTATGCGTTCAGTTTTCTATTAAAAAGAGGCGGGGTGAACAAACGATATGAAATCAAATGACATGCAGAGCTTATAAATTAATTGAACTCCAAATAATACTGTGTATATATTTTCGCAAATAAAAAGCCCCACAAAAGTGAGGCTTTATAAACTGAATCTTTATTGAGTTACATAAGTAGTATCTAATTTAGAATATTAGATGCGCTACACCAGCGATAACTGGAAGCGTAATTAACGTACGTAGAATAAAGATAATAAACAGTTCTAAGATGTTCACTGGAATCTTACTGCCTAGAAGTAGAGCGCCCACCTCAGACATGTAGATCAGCTGAGTTACCGACATTGCTGCAATAACAAAGCGAGTCATTTCGTTGTCGATAGAAGCCGCAAGGATTGCTGGGATAAACATGTCCGCAAAACCAACAACAATCGTTTCAGATGCTGCAACCGCTTCAGGAACACCAAGTAGCTCTAGGAATGGAATGAAAGGCTGACCTAGGATTGAGAACACAGACGTGTATTCCGCAATAACCAGTGCCATTGTACCTAAACCCATAACAACAGGCAGTACGCCAAATACCATATCTACGGCGTTACGAACGCCTTCGCCAAATACAGATTTAGCCGACTTTACTTGAGATGCTTTATTCACCGCTAGCTCAAGACCCCAAGAGAACGTTGAGTGACCTGCTGGGATCGCGTCAGCGTCTTTGTGCGGCTTGCTGCCATCAATGAAAGTATCTTTCTTCATGCTTAGTGGTGGAAGGCGAGGGATGATCACCGCTGCCACAATACCCGCTAAACAGATTGCTGCGTAGAAAGGTAGGAACAGGTGCTCTAGTTCTACCTGAGCAATAACCACAAGACTGAATGTGATAGATACTGCTGAGAAAGTCGTACCAACAACCGCAGCTTCACGCTGAGTGTAGAATTTCTTCTCGTACTGTTTGCTTGTAAGCAGGATACCAACACTGCCGTCACCCAACCAAGAAGCCATACAGTCAATAGCACTGCGGCCTGGTAGGTTGAAGATTGGACGCATGATTTTACTTAGTAGCGTGCCAAACAGCTCTAGTAGACCAAAGTTAAGTAGAAGCGGAAGTAGCAAACCAGCAAAGATGAATACTGAGAATAGTGTCGGAAGCAGGCCTTCTAGAACCAGACCACCAGTATTTTCTTCCCAAATAACCTCAGGGCCAACTTGGAAGAAAGCCATAACGGCTGCAGCACCACCAATTAAACGAACCAGCAACCACAGTGGAGATGGGTTGAAAAGGCCGTTTAAAAATGAATTTGATGTAATGAATGTAGGCTTAAAAATGGTGCTTAAAACTGAAGCTACAGACATGAAAGCAACGATCGCAGTGATGATAGGAACTAGATATTCACCGAAAACCGCTTGAATTGATTTGGCTAAGATAGCTACAGGGATGGTTAGATCACCTTGATAGCTGATTGGCGCCATGAAAAGGAATAAACCAATCAATGATGGGATTAAGAAAACCCAGAAACTGCCTTTAGATTTCTCTGTTTGAGCAGTATTCGTGTTGTTAGACATGTTATTGTTCTCGAATTTCTACACGTAAAAAAGCCACATCCTTGGAATTTTTATTCACTAAACGTCCGTATTTTCTCATTGGGTGCAAGATTACCCAGTATTAATATCGCTTGCAATACTATTCATCAAATATCGCTAAATATTCATGCTGGTTATTCTGCAACGTATTAAGAGTTTAGAATAAAGTGTTGCGGATGTTACGTAGTTTGAGGTTATATTGCCAGGTATTTATAAATTGACTGGGGTTTCAGTTCGATAGGTCAAGTATAACCAGTAGCTAAACGCAATAATGAAAGCAAAAGAGGCAGGGAAAGCCAATGCCAAGATTTCGAAGCGTTGGAACAGACAAGCGCCAATTAAGCCGCCAAACAGGAAGCCAACCACAATGAAAATTAGCAGTTTGGCTTTACGGCGGTCAAAAGGCATCCCCTTTAAGCGAGCGCCAATCATGATCCCAAGATCGGTAATGATCCCGCTCATGTGTGTTGTTCGAATGATTGCCCCGCTGTAAGTGGTGATCATCGCGTTCTGCAAACCACACGCGGCTGAAGCGAAATACTGACCTGAAGTATAGCCTTGCAACAGTGTCCACAGCGCCAAAAACAGCAATCCACCCTCAATACATAGTGCAACACCGTAACGGCGTCCTAACTTCAATGCTTGGTTTTCAATAAAGAACCCGCTGAACGCCGCACCTAACATGAAGCTCATGATCACCAATAGGAGGTGAACAGAAGACGAGGTCGGTGTAAGCAGGCTACTGCCTAGCAAAGACATGGTGCCGGAGATATGGGAGATAGCTTGATGTTGGAAGCCAAGTAAGCCGATAGCATTAACACTGCCAGCAAGACCAGCTAACAAAAGGGCGCCGTATTCAACCCAGCGAGGTAACTTAGAAATCATGTGGTTCACCCTGGGTTAAATAGAGGAGCAAGATTATAACGCTAGACAAAAGATACGCTAGCGCTGTGAAGCGTTGATATTTGATCTTAGGCAACAGTATTGCAGTTTGTTTTAATACTGTTGCTATATAAAGATAACGGTCAATAACGAGATAAAGATAACGCTCATTGACGAACTAGTTGTAATGGCTCATTTGGTGGTCGAACTTAACCCAACCGTGTTTGCGTTCTTCATAAACCGAAAAGCTCGGCAGTGGGAAGTCTTGCTCTTTAAATAATCCGAGCGGGACGATATAAAAATCAGCGGCGGCAACCGACTGCAAAAGCATGGTGGTGCCACACTTGGGACAAAACTGATAGGTGACTTCATTACCTGTATCGCTGATGCGTGAAAAAGAGGTCACTTCACCGCTGAGTGTAACTTGTTCTATTGGGAACCGAGCCTGAACGCTGAACACACTTCCGGTGCGTTTCTGACACTCATAGCAATGGCAGACAGATGTACGTTGAGGTTCACCTCGGCATACTAGGTTGACTGCTCCACAGCGGCATTCGCAACTTCTGATATTTCTGTCTTTAATATGATTGATATCCATCCATGCTCCACTTCTGGTTAACCCTGTATTGATAATTATACTAAAGCCCTTTATGGTCTGCACAACTGGATGAAAACAAAAGAATATAATTGCCCATGAAAAAGAAAATCTTACCTATCCCTCTGATTCTACTGATTCCAATTGTCATGCTGGTTGTGGTGATAGTAGCGGGTATTTATCGCTTTAGCTTAAGTGATGAAGAGATCTTGGCGAAGTTTCCTTCTTCTCAAGTGAGTTATGACCCAGTCGTAGAAACCGTTTTTGATTTGAAGACGACCAATCCATGGACAATTAAAGTTCCTGAGACTAACGCCTACGCTTTTATCAATGAAGTTGATGAGCCTAGAGCCATCGCGTTTGGACGCTATGACTCAGGTGTTGAGCGCGGTGTGGTAACGGTAGACACCAATAATCTTTCAGCCGCCACGTTGGGCAAGGCGAGTTTCTTTGTCGCGCCGATGTGGATATCTAACCAAGGCAGCGGTGTTTTCTATTATCTAGGCCTGTTTAAGCATGACCAGCAACGAAGCCGTGTGGTGTTAGTCGACCAACTTTTATTGGGTGATCGTATACAAATTCAGACATTGGAGGTAGCTCAGCAGCCAGGTTCGCAATCACAGAATAAACTTACTGGGGAAGGTTTTATCGGCTTTACTCAGCATTCTGCGGAACAATCATTTGCAGAACCCCCTTCTGAAAAGGTGTTAATGAGTTTTTCTTTTGATACGCAATCAATTGGTAAGCAATAACGTTTTCGTGAATGTAAGGATCTGTTGTTTATGTGAGCCAAATTACATATTATCTTAGTTAGATGAATGAAATTTAGACACAGTTAGCTTTGTGTCCGCTTATTATTACAAATGGAGCTTGCGAATGATTAATAAACGTTTTTTTAAGACGAAAGATGAAGTTGAAGTGACCTTCGAGCTAGAAGCTCAAGAAGCGAACTCTGTATCCATCGTTGCTGACTTTCTTGATTGGAAAGCCACCCCAATGAAAAAACTGGCCAAAGGGAAGGTTTACAAGTTTAAAACTCGTCTACCTAAAGATGGCGAGTTTCAATTCCGCTACCTAGTTGATGACCAACAATGGGTGAACGATGCGAATGCTGACCGTTACATCCCAAATGAGTTTGGTGAAGACAACTGCTTAGTGTCGACGGTTAACGCATAGTCTTTGTCTTAAAATCAGCGACTAATTCGCTTCGTTTATTAATTATTCGAAACGGAATAACGTCAACCAATAGAAAGCAGAAACTAGCCGTTTCTGCTTTTTTATTTTTAAATTTAGCGGTTAATTTTATTTCTTATCTAGTGGCTCTTCATCTACGGCAACTCAATGACTTAGGCTAAGTTGGGAAGATTCACATCATATTATGACAATGCATTGATGATTTATGCGTTTGAAAAGCATATCCTATGCCTTTATATCGTAGAAAGACCTGTTTACCGTGTATTCAAAAATATTTCCCTCTCCGTTTGCTGAGCTTTCACCTGTAAAAAAAGTAGCTATTTTGGGACTGCCACTTATTGCTGCGATTGGTGTTGCTTTGCAATCGTCACAATCGGATCTGACGAAAACGATCGATCTTGATTTGCCCGACTCAACCGTTATTGAGTCAATTCTGTCACCATCTTCTGTTACCGTTATTGAGCCGCCGACATTTGAGTATCAAATTCAATCTGGCGATAACTTGAGTAGCATCTTCACTCAGCTTGGATTTTCTTACAAATCGATGATGAGCGTGATGGAAACTGATTTGAACTTCCTTGCTTTAGATACGCTTCGTCCGGGTAATACATTACGCTTTTGGCGTGATGAAGCGACCGGCGACCTTTCTAAAATGGAACTTCAATTTAGCGTCGCGGACAAAGTGGTTTACCGACTGCTTGATGACGGCAGCTACGAATTCGAAGACATCTCTATTCCTGGTGAATGGAAGCAAAAACCTTTAGTGGGTGATATTCATGGCAGCTTCTCAATGTCGGCGAACAAGGTTGGCCTGAGCAGTCTTGAGATTGACCATATTGTGACTCTTCTTAAAGATAAGCTGAACTTTAGCCGAGACCTACGTGCTGGCGATCAGTTTGAAGTGCTTCAAAAAGCGCAATATGTTGATGGTGTTGCAACCGGAAAACGTGAAATTGAAGCAATTAAGATCATGAATCGTAACCGCGTTGTGTCAGCATACTTACACACTGACGGACAATATTACGATGCTAATGGCGATAGCTTACAACGTGCTTTCCAACGTTACCCAGTGAGCAGTAGCTGGCGCCAAAGTTCTCAGTTTAACCCTAAGCGCTTACACCCTGTGACTGGCCGCATTTCACCGCACAACGGTACAGATTTCGCGACGCCAGTTGGTACGCCGGTTCAAGCAACGGGTGATGGCAAAGTGATTATGACGCGTAAGCATCCATATGCGGGTAACTACGTGGTCATTCAGCACGGCAGCACTTACAAAACGCGTTATCTACATTTGAGTAAGATCCTCGTTCGTAAAGGACAAACGGTATCTCGTGGACAGCGTATTGGTTTGTCTGGCAAAACTGGCCGAGTGACAGGTGCACACTTGCACTACGAACTGATTGAACGTGGTCGTCCTGTGAATGCAATGACAGCAAATATCCCGATGGCAGATTCTGTGCCTAAAAAGGAAAAAGCGACGTTTGTAGCAGCAAGAGATGAAGCCGACAAGCTATTGAAGGCAGCGTTAGAAACGCGCAATCTAGCAATGGTTAATAATGCTAGTAAGTAGCTAGCCATTAAACTGTTTTAAAGCCGCAAGAGCATCACAAAGCACAGTCAGTGTTAAGTGATGCTCTTGCGGCTTTTTAGTTCTCAATAGAAGGTTCGGTAAGGGTTTAAACTAAAGGCTCTGAGTGCGCGACATAGCTAACGATAGCTTCAGGTCGCATTGGAGGTGAGTAGAGGTAACCTTGGATCTTGTCACATCCCATCGCGTGCAGCTTTTCTAATTGCTCATGCTTCTCAACACCTTCCGCAACCAAAGATACATCGAGTCTATGGGCCAGTTGAACAATCAGCCATACTACGCTCTCTGAGGTCGAACTAGTTAACAAGTCTCGAATAAAGGTCGCATCAATTTTAATGCAATCGATAGGGTAGCTGTGGATGTAGTTCAAACTGGAGTAGCCTGTACCAAAGTCGTCGAGTGCAATCGTGAAGCCTTGTCCTCTCAGAAAGTTAAGCGCGGATTTTGTCTCTTGTGTTGGCGATAACAGAACGGTTTCGGTTAACTCGATAACAAACTCATTCGCCTTAAAATGGTGCTGTTCAATGGTTCGAGTCAGGTAGGATATATAACGTTTCGAATCAGTAAGCTCGTGCGCAGAGCAGTTGATTCCAAGTTTAACCTTGTAGCCCAAGCCTTGCTCTAGTGTGGTTTTAGCGCGGCACACCAATTCAATAATGCGTTCACCTAATTCGACAATCAGCCCTGACTCTTCTGCCACTTGAATAAACTCTACGGGTGAGATGTCTCCATGTCTGGCGGTTTTCCAGCGAGTCAGTACCTCGAAATATTCCCATTGCGTTTCACCTTGACCCACAATCGGCTGTACCACTACGTACATTCCATTGCTGTCGGGGATATAGCTTTGTGAAATTGGGTTTTCCAGCTCACTTCGTAGCGCTGCGACTAGCTCGGTTTTTCTTTGGTAACGAACTCTTAAGTGAGTGTCATAACATTGAATATGAGTATCTTGGCTGTGTTTACACTCTTTAAGCGCCAAGCTGGTATTGAAGATGATTTGCTCAACGTCTTTGTTGTCTCCATCCGAACTGGCAATACCGATGCTGACGTCGAAATCTATCTTGATATCAACGCTACTGTAGCCCTGCTTAATTTTGGCCAGTATTTGTTCGCACACGGCTATCGGATCAGAATGGTAGGTGATGAAGGCGAACTCGTTGCCAGCAGTCCGGAAAGTCAGGTTGCTTTCGGGTAAGGTTCTCCGCAAGGTTTCTGCGACAAATTGAAGTACCTTGTCGCCAATATAATTGCCGTGCATGTCATTAATGGCTTTGAAGCTATTGATATCGAGTAAAGCCAATGTAAACGGAGTGACGCTCTGTTGAGTAATCGACTCTAAGGTATCTGATAAACAGCTTCGGTTGAGTAACCCGGTTAGGCTGTCGTGTGACACCTCATAACTAAGCTGATTTACAAGTTGTTCGGAACGATCGTTAAACCACATTTCACGCAAGGTGTGGATGATGATGTCGGCGAACAATTGATGGTGCTTTACCACGTCTTGTTGCTGATCAGGGCTAAGAGGCGAGGTGAACGTTGAAAACAGCACGCCCATCACTTCGCCACTTTGAGTTTGAGTCGGGATCGCGATGGAGTTTTGTGAGGTGATTTCCTGCCTAAATGCCGATGTTGGCAATGACTGGACGATGTACTGAGAAAATGAGCAATCTGGGTGTCTTTGATTGAAGGCTTGTTGGTAGATGTGACCATGGCGCGCATTGATTTTGTCATGTAATACATGATCAGAATGGGCGATCACCAAAGGAACGGTTTGGTCAGGGAAGTACTTCTTCTCAATGATGCTAGTGTATTGAGTATCAAAGGTCTGATGTAAAGTAAGCACAGCTGACTCTAAAAGGTCGATACCTTCCAATTTCAGCAAACGGCCAATGCGCTCTGTGTCTATCATGCTATTGTGCGTATGTTGAGTCATAGCCACCACCCCTAGTTAACCAGATTCACTGTGTAAGCGGTATACGTATTATCTTGTATATGTGCGAACTTGTATAATCTATATACGTCAAGTTTATTATTGACCGTGTTGTATAACTTTTCAAATTAAAATGTGACTTATTTCACAGAGCTTGCGTGCTACGCTCTTTGTCTAGCCTGTCTTTCAGATGGTCCAAAAAGAGCTTGGTTCGCGTGTGCGAGTAATCAAGCTTAGGGTAGTACGCGTAAACCATCACTTCGTCGGCGGTAATATTTGGCAATACTGGAACTAATGTCCCTTGCTTTAGATCCTCTTTGATCATCGCTTTGATGGTTAACAGTACGCCCATTCCTCGCTTCGCAGCATGAAACAAAGCCTCTGGATTGGTGGTCGCAAAGTTACCGTTTAACGTTATTCGCTGCCCTTTGGTGAGTGTGACTTCACGGGTCGGACGCTCTCCCCAAATTAACGAGTTGTGTTGTTCTAAGTCCTGCTCGTTGGCGGGGTAACCATGTTTAGCTAAATAGCTTGGCGCTGCATAGAAGCTGGCTTTGTGTTCAAACAGCGGTGTTTTCTTGAAGCTTAAGGAGTTGAGCTGTTCCAGTTCACGACTGATCACCAGATCTAAGCCCAGTTCAGGTAATTGGCCTGGCGTGGTCGTGATCAGCTGCACCTTAATGTCTGGGTATTTTTCTAAGAAGTCGTCCATGTATTGCACCAGAAACTTAGAGCCAACCGCAATCGTAGCGCCAATCTTTAATAGGCCTGCTGGGGTTTGGTTAACCGAGCGAGTCTCATCAATAATGGACTGCCAATTGTCGAGCTGATCCTTGGCTCGCAGGTAAAAGAGCGCACCTGCTTCGGTTTGGCTAATTGATCGCGTGGTGCGCTTTAACAGTTGGGTGCCGATGCGCTCTTCTAACCAGTTCACTCTTTTACTGATCGCCGAGCTGGTGGTGTTCAGCTTTCGAGCAGCACCATTGAAGCTGCCTTCTTCGACTACTCTGACGTAGCTTTTTACGTTAAGAATCCAATCCATATTATTTCCTGTTGGGACTTAATAAAATTCCAATTTAGCTAATTATCAATTATTGGTTTTGAATGTAAACTCGTCTAATGAACAAATATCAAACGAATAGGGAATTTTTTGAGCCAATCGACCTTTAAAAAAACACCGTTACTCTTAGCAATGATGATTATTGCTACGGGGCAGGTGGGTGTGAGCATCTACTTGCCAGCATTACCGTTAATTGCTTCTGATTTAAGTGCTACTCAAGTAGATGTACAGCTTCTCGTCACGCTGTTTCTGGTGGGTTTTGGCTTGTCTCAGCTATTTTACGGACCGATGTCCGATGCGGTGGGAAGAAGACCTATTTTCTTGTTAGGTCAGGGTGTTTATTTGATTGGTACAGTCGTTTGTGTTGTGTTTTCTGACAATATGACGGCGCTAGAAGTTGGTCGCTTGCTACAAGGTTTAGGGGCGGGTAGTGCCTCGGTTCTTGGGCGAAGTGTGCTTCGTGACAGCTATGATGGTCCACAGCTTACCAAAGCGTTGTCTTATATCTCGATCACCGCGTCGATTATGCCGATCATTGCGCCGGTATTCGGTGGTTGGATTTCATTTCACCTCGGTTGGCAGGCGGTGTTCCTGTTCGTTTTATTGTATCTACTAGCGATATTCACACTGGGTTACTTTGTTCTGCATGAAACTTTGCCATACGGAAAGAGCCGCTTTGATGCGTGCCAAGTGGTGAAGAACTACGGACGCTTGTTGACCAATCGCCAAGTGTTGACCAGTGCCAGTTACAACTGGATGAGCTACATGGCGAGTTTGGTATCACTGTCGTTGTTTCCATTCTTAATGCAAGAGCAATTGGGGCTGACCGCCGCTGAGTATGGTTCATTGATGATTGTCCCTTCGGCAGGCTTACTGATCGGTAGCGTGGCTTTGAACTTGCTCAATCGTAGGTTTAGCACTCCGCAATTGATGAGCCTTGCGATTTTGATTATTTTGGCTTCGGGAACTTGGCTTCTTACTCATGAGTTATCCATCTTTAACTTGGTTTGGGCGTTTACTTGGTTGGCGATAGCACAAGGCATTTCGTTCCCATTATCAATCAGCATGTTATTAGAACCTCATAAGAAGCAAGCGGGCGCAGTATCGGCATTGTCGGGCTCTATTCAGATGTGTTTAGCGGGTTTATTGGGTGGGTATCTAGTAGAGAGTTGGGTCACGACTCATCTACAGTTAGGCGTGTTCTACCTCATTATTGGCGCAGCCATGGGCGGAGTGCTTTGGTCTTCAACCAAAATGAACAACAAAGGCGATACTGTTGAAGTGGAATATAGCTAAACACTAAATTCACTATCGTTTAACGCACCATCGTTAATACGTTGTATTTGTGCTGATGGTTTTCTACAATGCTTCGGTCCATTGAATAGGTAAAAACAAAATGCAGCAAAATGAATTTGAAGTACTGGTAAAAGCTATCTGCGCACTAGATGGCCTGCCTCAAGCGCTTGAGCTATTGAAATCCAATGAGGATACAGAAGTCGCTGAGGCTGCTGCATCACTGACTGGTCAATTTGCACTTGCTGAAGTGGAAGGCGAAAAGCGTATTTACCACGTGACGCTTCAAGAAAATGAACAAGGCGAAGAGCAAGAGTACATCGAACATGTTATGAATGAAGGCGATGACTTAATCAAATTTGCAGCTTGGTTCTTTGAAACGATGTTTGAATTGAAGCAAAAAGACACATACCAAATTGCCGGTAAAACTTACAGACAGCCAAAGCGCAACTAGGTTTCTCAGTAAAGCATTTTAGAAAGCAGCTCTATTGAGCTGCTTTTTTTATCAGTGTCTAAATCAATGTCTTGGGTTGTTATTAGGAATGGAGCATTAAGCTCAAACCAGAATTTAGGTTAACTCATTGATATACAAAAACAATGCTGATTAGCACAGAGACAAAATTAGGCTAATTGCAAATGAATGCTTAATATTGCATTAAAGTGTGATTTAGATCTTGTTTTTGGGCGTTTTAAGTGTAGAATCCGCGCTAAAGAAAGTTGATTATGTGCGGAGATAAGCATGAATTACGAACTAGGCCACGCATACCTTGGTCAAATGGCAGCAAAAAACATGATGCACGAAGCATTGTACGGCACTTCAAAGCCAAAGAAACCATCGCTCTTTAAGCGAATGATGAAGAAAATGGCTAAATAAGCATTTTCAAAAACGGAATTTTAAAAGGCCTTAAACTCGATGAAGTTTAAGGCCTTTTTCGTTTTAGCGATTGGTGAAAGTTATCGCTTTGTTTTGTTGTGGATGGACACAAAAAATACCAATTAAGCTTCTGACTAATGGCTTTTAATGAACTCAGCCAGCAGATTGATTGGATAAGTCGACCACATTATTAGGGATGCTATCTAAGCCATTCTCTTTCATCCACGCTTCTAAGTTATCGGCACCACCGATGTACTTACCATCAAGCCAGATCTGCGGGACGGTGACCGGTGTTTTCTCACCAATGTGTGCTTTTACCTCTGGAATCATACGGTACAAAGCGGCGCTATCTTTTACGACATCGTGGTATTGGTATTCAACACCCGCTTCATCCAACATTTTCTTTGCTTTAACACAGAATGGGCAGGTCGCCTTACCATAAACGATGTTGCCTTTTAAGCTGTCTCGTTTGGTCCACTCTTTGATCACGGATTGGATTAACACACCGCGATTAAGCGCTTCACCTTGGCTGACAACCTTGCCTTCAACAACAAGGATTGGGGCGTGCCAAGAGCCAAGTTTTAGAGGCTCCCACCAGTGAGACAACCAATCTTTCACTTCCAGTTCGACATCGACATCTGATAACTCATTCTCAAAAGTATCCTTAAGAATGTCTTTGGTAAGGGTACATTCCCCACATGGGATATTAACTTTAAATGGACCCCAACTGCCTGCCCAACGGTATAGTGTAATCTTGACTGGTTTCTTCATGGTTACGGCCTCGTTTGAATTCTCTTATCCATATAGAACGGACTGTCGAACTATTTATTTCACCAACCTTAAACTTTCTTCACTTTTGAAGGTTTTTTAGTTTCCCAGTGCGTTATAAATGCAACTGACGCAATAATAATAGCAGCCCCTAGCCATAAACGACCCGGTGGAACCCAACTAAATACAATCCAACCTGCTAAAACATTTAGCGGTAATTTGGCGTGGTCAAAAGGTTGCACAAACGAAGCATCAGCGACCGAGTAGGCTTTTACTATCGCCCATTGAGCGAGTGCCGTCATAACACCGATAACAATCAATATAGCCCAGATTGTACCGCTGCTTGGCGTTTGCCAATCTGGCGCAGCAAGCAGGATGTTAAATGGTGTGATTAATAGTAGAAGATAGACCACCATGGTTGAAGGACTGTCTTGCGAAGAGAGTTTTTTCACCATCAGTGAGTAGCATGCCCAGAAGAAAGCGGCACCGACTGGTAATAACGTTGCCCAGTTAAAATCTTCAGCCCACGGCTCTAGAATCACCATCGCACCCACGAAGCCTGCTAAGGTCGCGCCCCAGCGAGCAGCCCCAACTTTCTCTTTTAAGAAAAGCCCTGAACCAATGGTTGCAAACAATGGCGATGTCATGAGAAGGGCAATGCCTTGCCAAATTGGTACTGGGTAAGCCAGTGCCCATATCCAAAGTTGAATACCAATAACAGACAAGAAGACACGGAATACGTGCAATTTGAGGTTGTCGGTTTTTAGTGCGCGACGAATGCCCAGCGTTTTCAGATAAGGAAGAATAGCGAACAACGCGATGGCGTATTGAATGACGGCAACGGTGGTAGAAGTAAGTCCGAAATGAATGCTAGCAATTTGAGTTAGGCTGTTAATAACGGCAAAGGCTAGGCCTGCGGTTAGCATCCAGCTAGCGCCTTGGATCGGATGGTGTTGTGACATGATGCTTCTAATTATTTGATGTGGTACACCTATGATACGGATTTAGCACCACTTAACCAGAAAAAGCATTGATGAAGTCAGTCAGAATATTTGAATATGAAAAAAGGTTGAGCTATTGCCCAACCTTTTAGTCTGTATCTAAAGTCGATTTAGATTAGAAGTCGTAACGGATGCCCGCTTGTAGTTGGTCATCTTTATTGTCTCGCTGTTCAAACTTGTAACCAGCATATGTGCGAATGTGGCCGTTAAACTTGTACACCGCTTCAATAGCAAAGTTATTTGCTTCTTCGTCAGCCGCTTTATCGAACTCGCCGTAGTTGTATACGCCAATTAGTGATAGCTGTTTAGTTGCTTTGAAGATAGCTGAAAGCTCGTAGCCTGTGTAATCTTTATCTGCAACTGAAGCCATTGTGTATAGACCACCAACCGTAAACGCATCCATAGAAAATTGAGCTACAAGGTTGATTTGATCGTCATCGAAGTTACCATTCTTTTGAGAAACATAACCCGCACCAAGGTCAAAAGCGCCTAGGTTATACATAGCAGCAAGGCCAAAACTATCTGCATCTTTTTCATTTGCAGCGATGTAGTTAGCTTGTACCGTCAACGCGTCAAACTCGCCAGAGTAAAGGAAGTTATTCTCACGCTTATCTTTGTTGCCATCAACGGCATCAGCAGCATCTGCACCAAATGTTGCCATTGTATCTGTAATGTCAGTCAGCATTACCTGTGAAGAATCTTGCTTACCGTATGAGAACTCACCGAATTTGGTTCCTAAACCTGCGTAGTAGTAGCGATTGGTAAGAGATTCATTTTCAATTTTTACAGTATTGCCACTTCCGTCTTCGAACTCTGTTGTTGATGCGCTAGTGAACTCTGCTTCATACTTACCGAATCCATATAAACCATCAGAAAGTTCAGATTTACCTGAAATATTCACACGAGCTCGTGACTTGTCTTTGAAAGAACTGTCAGATGCGCTTTCGTTGTTGTCAGATACGTTGAAACGAGCCTCCGCACGACCGCCAATTTTAAGTTCTGTACCATCAGAGCTGTAAACTGTTGCTGCTAGAGAAGAACCTGAAACTAGTGCTGCTACCACTGCAGAAGCTAGAACTGCCTTTTTCATAATCACTTACCTTGTATTTTAAAATCCGTGAGCAATGTGCTCTCCGTTTCGATATGAAGCTAATTTAGAGCAGATAAATTAAGCTTTCATTTCCATAAAATTACATTTTCGTGAATGGGGAACTTTTTTAAGTGTTGATTTTATTGCACTTTTATTTCATGCGACTGAGTGTTCTATGAATAGTTATACAAGTTGCGTGTATTTCAAAGGTCACATTGGCAAGTTTTACCTTGGAATCACGTATGTCGATGGTGGTGAATTTTGGCTGCGCTGAGAGCTTGTTAATCTGATTAACTGCTTGTACTGGTAAGGATATCCTCTATGATGCAAAAACTTAGAAGAGAATAGATTCTGCTCAACAATATGGAGACGTTGGATGAAAACAGAGTACTTAGGCGATGTTTTACAAGGTAGGCAGGTTATTGGCTCCTTGAATGTTGAAGACCTACCCGTTGGAGAGCACCAGTTTTGGTTTCAAGTCACCAGTGATGGGCTAGGGCAACCTAAGAACATGCCGGTTTCTGTTTTCAAAGGCAGTCAAGAAGGTCCTAAGTTGATGATCACCGCCGGTATTCACGGTGATGAGCTAAACGGAGTGTTGGCTGCACAGCAAATTATCAGGGACTTAGTCGGTAAAACGCTCAAAGGCACGGTAACGATTGTACCTACTGTGAATCTGTCTGGCTTGCTGAACCATAGCCGTGATTTCATCTCTTCGGATCCGGGTTCTTGCCCTGCTAATCTTAATCGACTCTTTCCGGGTGACGCGAATGGCTTGGCTGCGGAGCGCTTTGTTGCGTCTTTGTGGGAGCGTTTGCTTAAGCATAATGCCACCTTTGCCGTTGACCTCCACACTCAAACTCGTGGCGCAGTTTATCCACTTTATGTGTTTGCTGATTACCGCATAGAACAATGTTTGGAGATGGCGAGGCTCATGCAGCCCGATTGTGTTCTGAATGACCCTGGTGACCCAGGTATTTTGGAAACGGTTTGGAATCGAAGTGGAATTCCGAGCATCACGGTGGAAGTTGGGATGGGGAAATTTACTCAGCCTGACATGATTCAACGAGCGGTAAACGGTGTTTTTAACATGCTGTCTTATTATGAAATGTTCGAGGTTGAAATAAATCATCCCGAGAAAATGCAGCTGCCGAGTATGGATTGGATAGAGGGTAATGATGTGGTTTCTATCCGCGCTGATATTGGTGGTTTCGTATTGCCGCAGGTTGAGCTTCTGCAGAGCGTAGAACAAGATGATCTGTTGGCTATTCAATATGACGCTTTTGGTAATGAGTGTCGCCGTTATCACGCGCCGTCTGCCGGACGTGTCCTTAGCTATAACGTGGATGCGTTAAGGGAGCCGGGTGCGCTTGTTTGTCGCTTGCTAAGTTAAGGCTCAGTCGGTTGGAAGTTTCCGTGTTAATGCACTGTGTCGCCATTAAAACACGCAAAAAAAAGACCGAGCAGGGCTCGGTCAAAGGACAGTTGTCTAGAGTAAGCACGTCTTGGACTCATCGAGAGAACTGCTTTTAGAGTAGCGAGGCTAGATTAAGAATCCATTGCAAGATAGTGACACTTCGACTGCTTTTCTATTTCAAAAATAATATTGAAAACATTATCTTAAACTCATCAAAAAGCCGACTGCGAGTTACGCGAGTCGGCTTTTTATTACTTCTCTTTTGAATCTTTATCTCTATCTACACTCGATTAAAAAGCGTCATCCACGATATCTTTAAGTCGGTCGTAAGGCACATACCCTGGTAAAACATTTCCGTTCATCATCATGGTTGGAGTGCCCGTTAAGCCGAGTGCACTGAACGTTTGATGGTTAGTGGTTAGAACCTGGTTTTGTTCTTGAGTTGTTTTTAGTTCCGCCTCTGTTCCCGTCTTCTTGGCAACGGCTTCTAGTGAGCTTTTCGAGTGAATACCGCTTTTCGCCATCAGCAATCTATCAACTTCAGGGAATGCTGCTGGGTTATCTTTCCATACTTTCATCGCGTATAGCGCCGCGTTGGTGTCTAGCCCTGCAACTTGTTGTTGCTTAAACGATAAGTACACGTTGATCACTTTAATGTCGCTGTTTTCAGAGGCTAATTGAACCAAGCCTTTTTCCAAGCGCTTACAGTAAGGGCAGTTGTAGTCAGTAAAGTTAACGATGACTGATTTGCCATCCGGATTGCCCGTGATTGGGTGAGCGTCATTGTTGTACAACCAATCATGGCTTTCCGCTTGAGCTTTCTTCGACTGTTCTTGACCTGCTACGTACTGCTCTAAACTGGTATGCAATCCAGAGATCGTCGATGGGTTTTCCTTCAGGAATTGATTAATTTCTTCAAGTTGTTGAGTTTGTTCTTTGTTTAATTCTGCGAAGGCATTAGTACTCATTAATGAGCCTAAAATCAGTGCGCTTATCAGATGCTTTTTCATATTGTCTTTTCTCTAATTCGTGATAATCGTGAGCGCTTATTAGGTTGCGATCACATTAATATTGTTTGTTAAACTGGCTGAGTCGGTTTATTTACTTAGCTTTGCTCTGTTTTTCTTTGTGAGCGATTTAGGCAAAGTAGGTTCTTAACCACAGGCCGATAGGGGATGTAACGCCGGTTGCGATACTGCTAATCTTTCCATCTTTGATGATGACAATACTTGGCGTGACATTAACGCCCCAACTTCTGCTGATTGACCCAGAAAGATCATTGATAACAGGGAAGTCATACTCTTTTGCATCCAAGTAGCGCTGGACACGTTCGTCTGGACCAGACGATAGAGCGACCGAAACCACCTGATGGGAATCACTGAAGCTATTAACCGTCGGGCTTACAAATTTGCAGGCACCACACCAAGTCGCCCAAAAATAGACAATGACTGGCTTACCATTTTTGCTTAGCTCGATAACATCAATATCTTCGCCTTGGAGCGATTGACCCACAATTGGAATCGCATCGCCCTGAGGCATGCTTCTGCTGTGATAAAAGTCCATGGCAAATGAAACCACGCCAACGATCAATATCATTGAAACCAGTTCCTTTCCCCACTTCTTAAGACGACTTGGCTTTTTGGCCTCACCCTTTACAGCGTCGTCTTCAATCGTGCTAGATTTATCTTCATTGTTGGGAGTCTTCATCAGTTATCTCGCAGCGTCGATGGCTTGAACGACAGTGTCACTGTTGAGAATGACAGGCAGTGGAATACCGCTTTTATAGCTCGGGCCGTAGACGATATTAAATGGCACACCAAATCGCCCATTACTTTGTAAGTATTGAGTGACACTTTCACTTGGTGTTGTCCAATCACCTTTCATCAAAACAATGTCTTCTTGCTGTAGGTGACTGTAGACAGGGTCTTGAAGGATGACGCCGATCTTGTTGGCTTTACAAGTGATACACCAATCAGCAGTCACATCAACAAACACCGTTTTGCCTTCATCAACGAGCTGAGGGATTTGCTTCGCATCCAGCTTTTGCCAAGCGAGATCGTCAACAATCGGAGTCGCCCAGTTATCAGCGGTGACACTACCGACGATCAATGCAGCACCAAACACCAAGGTTGTGGTTGCGACGATAGGAATAAGCACCTTGCGACCCAACTTACGGCCAATCCAAATCAATACTGAAATCACGATAAATAGCGACAGCAGGATAGTTGGGAATTTACCAATGAATGGGCTAAGGAGGCTTGTTAGCCATAGGCTGGTAATGAACATCATTAAGCCAAATACCAGCTTAACTTTGAACATCCACGCCCCAGGCTTTGGAAGCAATTTGGTTAGGCTTGGGAATAGCGCAAAGATCAACCAAGGCGCACTCATACCGATACCAAGCGTGATGAAGATAGCCCATAACTCTTGGTAGCTTGCTCCAAGTGCATACGCGACAGCGGTTCCTAGGAATGGCGCGCTACACGGCGTTGCTAACAGCGTTGCAAACATGCCTTGAACAAAGTGGCCTGAATGTGAGTCATCGCCTTTGGTTGCCATCCAGGTGTTTAAACCTGATGGTAGTCTGAATTCGAATAACCCAAGCAGGTTAATCGAAAACAGCAAAGTGATGATCAGCATGAACCCGATGAACCAAACATTTTGGAACTGGATTCCCCAGCCAATTGCATTACCACCCATTTTTAGAGCGGTCATACCTAGGGCTAACAGCGCAAATGATGTAATGACACCTGACGCAGAAGCTAAGAATGAGAGTCGAATATGACGATTAGATGCACCTTGGTTTTGAATGATGCTGTTTAATTTCATTCCTAAGACTGGCAACACACATGGCATGATGTTGAGGATCAAACCACCAATTAAAGCGAAGCCTATCATCGCCAAAAAGCCGTTGTTGCTTGTTTGGTAAGCGATCGGTTCTGAGCCAACTTTGGCCGTCATCTCTTCGGCGAAATTAGTGTCTGAAACGGTGACACTCACGTTATGGTCCGTTAAGTCGACTTCACCTATCCAGTTGCTCACATCAAATACGGCCGTCATTGTATTGTCTGTGATGTGGACGCTTGGTTGAGAGAAGAAGTCATCAATCACTTCTTGCCCGTCAATCAACACCATCGGCTTATCCCAGCCATTTTTACTTGTCAGCTGAGTAACCAGTTGCTGCTTGCTCTTGTCCCAAAATAGACCATTGACTGAAGTGCGATTAGCTTCTCGTGGAGATTGGCTCATGCCTTGGTTGAACAAGAACATCGCTTCTTCATCGAGCGCTAAAGTTTGTGGGTCAATCGGCAGTTCGATATCGTAATCGGTTAACACACAGATATTGGTACACGACGGAAAGGTAAACGATGCCCTGAATATCGCAGGCTTCGTGTTGTCTTTCAGGGATAAAGTGACAGGAAAGCTGACATGTTTTTTGTAGCCTAACGTCATGACGTCAAGCTGCTCGTAGTATTTAGGTATCGGCCAGTGCCACTCTACTGACTCAATGTTTGTTGAACCAGACCAGTCCCAGCTTGGCGGAATGCCACCTTCGCCTGGGCTGCGCCAATAGGTTTTCCAGTCGCCGTCGAGCACGACATCGAGCACGGTTTGGATCTTAGAGCCGTCATCCGACTGTTCACCCGTCGACATCATTCGCATTTTAACAGGCGGATGCTCAGGCACACTAAGCCAGCCCGTTGTCTGTGCCAAGGCGGTAAATGACGTCATAACCAAAAGGGCAGTGACTAAGGTTTTCGCGCATGTACGCATAGAGAATGCCAATGAATCGACAAACTTAGTTAGTAGTGTGTTGTACACAAATGTATCTCCAAAAAATAAATAAAAGGGTGTAGTAGCCCGGTTATTTACTCTCTAAATATACAGTGCTTTAGATGCAATCGGTGTTTTGTCGGTCGAGTAGAGCGATGATTGTCTCTAGATAATCTCGAGATGTGAGGAGGTAAGTTAAACGCAACAGCAATAATAAGTACGAATGGGATAAGCCAGCCGGTTTTTGGGGCGGCAAAGGTCAGCATTTTCGAACTTAGGCTGCATGAATTTGAATTGGGGGACGTTAACATTTTTGAGGCTTCTAAGCCGAAAACGCTGGCGTATAGAGCAGCCATTTTTTCTGAAGAAGCGATGTTGGTTTGGGGATTACTGGTTTCTGTATGAGTTTGTGTGCCAACTAGGACTGATTGGCCATTAGCGGATGCAGATAACGATACTTTCTTGACGGCCAGAGTGCTCGCCAGACAAGTTACGATAACCAGTCCGGTAAGGAAGAGCGCCCAAAGCGAATGCTTTTGTCGGCGGTTCTGTGTGGATAAGAAAAGTAGCGATGTGTTCAGCAAATTAGTCAGTAATCAAATCTGTTAGTCGTTAAAGCAAGCTCATTGAATTGTGGTTAGCTTAGATAAGTTCTCTTCGTGCCACAAGTCATAAAATGGTTAAAGTGAAACTATGTATAAATGCGGGAAACGGCAGATACACGATAAAAGACGCATAAACACCAATTCACGCGAATACGACATTGAGCTGTAGCTAAAGTTCACAACAACTGAAAGTTATCGCTAATTATTCTGTATTGAGTGGTTTATTAACTATCAGGACGGGACAGGCGATACAAAAAAGCCCAACAGATCGTCAGTGAACGTGTTGGGCTTTAATCATTGGTGCTATTGGAAAGGCTTAGTGAGTGCGGCGAGGGCCGTTACGTACCAAGTCTTTACCGTTATCAAACACCTCTTTGGTGATCCAGCGAGCAAGCAGAACTTTATGGCTGCTATTGAATACAGCAACGAAGTGACGACCATCTGAATTATTGGTTGCCATGCCTACACCTTCAACGCCTTCAAGGCCTAAACCGCCAGCTTCCACTGAAATTAGGAATTGCTCTAGTTCTTCTAGAGACTCAATAATATCAAGTTCGTTGTTCATTTTTATGCTCTCTTGCTGTGAGCCAACATCGTATTTAGGGCGCTTTAGTGCTGTGCTCGAATGAAGATATTGGCTGTTGTTCTTTGTTGGATGCGTACTCTACAGGTCATAAGAGGGGATTGGAACTCTCAAATATTAGAAGCAGGCTGATAATTTGCGAATTTTTAACATAACATACGTTTAAATGCTTGTTATCTATATTCTTTTTACTACTATTTATAGGGTCAATTTAGACAGTGATAGGAATTAATATGATGAAGGTTTGGCGTTGTCTATTGTTAATGTTGGCGTTTGTCGCATTTGGAAGTTATGCGCAGAGCGTTGAGAAAATCGCAGAAGTACAAGATCAGTTAATGCTCGATCTAGCAACATTAGAAACGGCGCATGATGCTGAAAAACCCTTTCTTGAAGATATCTTAAGGCGTAAGAACCAGGGCCTACGCGAAGAGATTTTTTCACAGCTATCGTCAGATAAAAAAGAGGGGCTGGATGTCACTCTTGCTCAGCAGGTCGAACTGCTACAAAAATTGCTGTCGTTGAATGAAACTAAAATCGTTTCAATGAGTAAAGAAAACCGTTCAGCTGAAGGTGACGCTAAAAAACGCCTTGAATTGCGTATTCAAAAACGAATCGGAATGATGGATGTCTATTATCAGCAGCTTGCTAAGACCTTAAATTGGTCGAAAGAGCGTGGTGTTGATGTTGCTGTTCCTGAAGGTGAGCTCAAAACGGCACTTGTTTCTCGTTCTCAATATCTTACTAATGCAATTCTATACACGGATACACAACGTCAAGATTTAGAACGCCGGTTATCTTATGTAAGTGAAGAAGAGAAAGCGACGATTAAAACGGAGCTTGAACGCTTCAGTGAGCGAACTAGCGTTATGGTCGCGAGCTTAGAAGAAACCATCACGCTAATGGAACCGTTTGGCGTGGATGTGACTTCGTACAAACGTGTTTTGCTAGCGACGACAGGTGACATTAACGCCGATGTGTTGGATGTTGATGTTGCACTGGAGCTGTTGGATGGTTGGCTTCGTTCGTTCAGTTCATGGGCTTTTGAAAATACCCCTTCTTTTATCGTTAAACTTGCTCTGTTTCTCGGTATTTTGTATGTAACTCGCCTTATTGCTAACGTGGCTCGCAAAACCGTTCGTAAGAGTGTTTCGCACTCTAAAATGGACTTCAGTGTATTGATGCAGGACTTCTTTGTATCCATCGCATCTAAAGCGGTCGTGTTTATTGGTTTGCTTATCGCACTGTCTCAAATAGGGATAGAGCTAGCACCTCTTCTTACTGGTTTCGGTGTAGCCGGTGTCATCATTGGTTTCGCATTGCAAGACACACTATCTAACTTTGCATCGGGTTTGATGATCTTGATCTACCGTCCTTATGACGTCGGTGACATGGTTAAAGTGGCAGGCGTGCAAGGCACGGTAAAAGACATGAGCTTAGTATCGACGACTGTTCAAACCATTGATAACCAACGCTTGGTGATCCCAAACAACAAGATTTGGGGTGACGTGATCAACAACATCACGGCAGAACGTGTAAGACGTGTTGATATGGTTTTCGGTATTGGTTATTCAGATGATATCGATAAAGCGAAAGCGGTATTGAACGACATCATTCTTGCACACCCTCTAGTGTTGAAAAAACCAGAGCATATGATCAAGCTTCATACCTTGAATACGTCTTCTGTTGATTTCGTAGTTCGACCTTGGGTTAAGACTGATGACTATTGGGATGTGTACTGGGATGTAACGGAAACCGTGAAGAAACGCTTCGATGAAGAAGGCATCACGATTCCATTCCCTCAACGAGATGTACATATTTACAATCACGAAGAGAACTAAACGAAAGATCTAGTATGAAAAGCTATTACGAAAAAGCTAAGCATGGCTTAGAGCCATCATTCTTAATGTGATATCAAATGGACGCTGAACAAGCGTCCATTTTTATTGGCTGCCGCTTATGTTGAGCTTCATTCTTTTATGCCACTCAACCACCTTAGAATTACGTTATGATGGGGTAGGCTTAATCTGGAAAGTTGAAATCGAATGGACGATTCACAGCAAAAAACGAATACTAGAAATACAACGGTAAGAAAAGCGACGCGAATTGAAAGTGTTATGAACTCTGCGATGTGGCATTTAACTCAGAGAGACATGACGGAAAGCGAGTTAGTGGCGAAGCTCAAAGTGAAAACCGACAATCAAGAATGGATCGATGAAACTCTAGGGACATTGAAAGGCTTCGGGTATCTCAAGTCTGACCAAGTGTTTGCAGAACAATTCGTGGAACAAGCTTTCTCTGGTGAATTCGGTTCTCGATACATTGTCGAAAAACTGAAGAAGAAGGGGCTGACCGATTCAGTGATTTCTGATGCAATCCATAAAGTGTCGTTCGAAAAGTCTATTGATGAACAAACCATCTTGATAGACCGAATCAACCACTACTATTCAAGCTTTACCATGAGCCGTGAAAAGCTGGTTGCGACACTGCAAAAGCGTGGCTTTAGCTATCAACAAGTTAAGGTAGCGATTGACCAGCACCCACAAGCGCATCAACTGAAAAGTAACATTCAAATTAAGGCCGAGAAAGCCGATTTGGAAAAAGAGGTGCTCAAGTATGCTCGTAAAGGCAAGGGCCTGACCGCCATTCAGCAAGAACTTAGACAACGACAAATCGACACAAGTGAGCTGTCATCGCTCATCGACCGATTGATTAATGAAGAGCAGCTAGATTTCTATTCTTCGTGTTTAGAACAGTTGCAGAAGAAGCCTTATGACCTAAACGATCATAAAGAACGCTCTAAGGCTTACGCGATGCTAAGTCGAAAGGGGTTCTCTTCTGACGAGATCAAATTTGCATTGAGTGAAGGTAACGAATAACTAAGCCGGAAAAATTTCCTATTGTAGTATGTTGGTTTGTCCTAAGTAACTATTGGACATTTCTGTGTCAGTGGTTTTGCTAAATTAGCTATTCATAAATAACTACAGGTATGGAAAGTCACTAACTTGGTGCCATGCGTGAATAGACCAGTTCAAGGCGCAATGCCCCTCGACCATCATCGAATAATTTACTTAATAAAGTGGCTTCGAGCTTGTTCAACACTCGGGATTTAACGCTGGCTGCGCAACGCTTAATCCTTATTAGTTATATAAATCACCCGGGTAAATTTAGAGAAATATCAAATAACTTAGAATCCATTTCCTCAAGTTTATCTAGGTGCATTTTGCTGTGTGAGTGCTCTTTAGTCCAGTTAAGCTCTTCTTTAATCTCTGCGATGTCGGACTTAATTTCAAATAAAGCTTCAAGAATTCCCTCATTTAGAGATACTAATTGTTGTAGATATTGATTTGTTTCTTCATTCATTATAATTCTCCATTTTCATCATTTATATAACGCTCGCATTTGCAGCTGGTGTGGAGCGCAGCGGAAAACCAGTCCGACAACATGCGCTTGTTAACACTATAGCAATGCTGAAAGACCAGCTATGAATGGGGTCAATACTGTTATGTGTGCAGATACATTCTGCATAAAGTCTTTATACGCGGCAGGAAAAGTACCATTTTCATGGCTAAGAGCAAGAGCTTGCGTACTGTCTAGCAGCTCTTGCTTTACGGCGTCATCCAAGTCTGTCGAATTTATTGCAGAAATTATCTCAGAAAATACTTCAGGCTCATTATAAGTCTGATTAACCGATGCAGTAGCGCTATCAGAATTTATATTTATGCTTGAAGAAGATATTCCAGAGACATTGATCGTTGTATTTTCTTTACTCATGACTTCAATTCCATTCTCTAATTTATACAAATCACTAGCTTTCAAAATATTTAGAGTTCCTCGTATTGCTGAAAGTAGCTTTTCCTGACGTTTAAATAGGTGGAACATTTGGTCGACGGACCAAAGTTTAACATCATGCAACTTGCAGATTTCAACTGCCGTATCGGGAACCTTTTCATCATAATTTCCATTCACCCTGCCTTCGTCAAAGCCCTCTACAATTGAAGTTAGCGTCGGGAAGCGACTGAAGTCGTAATTTATCTCAGCGAGAGTTCCTGCCATATACATAGCCATATCCCTACCATCGCAATATAGTGCTTCAACTTTATGCCTATCATGATCAGGGACGCGATGAACAAACTTGAAGTCCTCTTGATTCTTCAAGTGACTCCAATCTTTATTGTTGGCTGAAAACTCTTTAGCAAAAGAAAGTAATCTTGATATATGAGGGCTAACTTCTTCTAGGTCTTTTCTGACTTCCACTCGGACTCCAATAATTTAAAGGTGTAGCCCAATTAACGTGTGAGCAGCGCATACACTGAACTTAACCACTGCATCGTAAACACTAAACCCAACTCGAAGTGAGAGCGCCAAGCGTTGCGAATCACTGTTGTTTACTTAATAAAGTGGCTTCGGGCTTGTTCAACACTCGGGATTTAGTGTTGGCTGCGCAACACCTTAATCCTTATTTGTTAGTACTCTCTGTCGCTACTGAGAAATATGGTTGATACAATTTTCGTAAGTCGTAACAATTCTCTTAGATACTACTTGTGGATTACAGCCTGGATATTGATTAACAGCAAGCCCTTCTGTTAATAGCAAATCTGCTTGTTGAGAGAACAATTCATTCAATGTGTAATCCTGTTTTACTAAGGTTCTAGCATTGATAACTTTAAGCTCTTCACCATTAAGCTCATAATGTTTATGTGCTGAAAACTGTCTTCCTTTGAAGGTTAGTGCTTGATCTAAAGAAATAACAAGTTCTTTACTTCCATCATTATATGAAAAGTGATTTACAGATGTATTGTTTTTTGCCATTGATAAGGCACAAAATGATTGACCTTTTGATGTCTGCGCTAATAGAACTTTATTTGTTCTTCCACCGACTCTCTCTTCCGTTAAAACTTGAGTCCTAGCATGGACACCAGATGAAAGAAGAGCAACACCAATTAGCATATATTTTAACATTTAAACCTCTAAGAAAATCATAACGTATCATGCCATTTTAAATGAAAATGCAACTAAATTTCTGGATGTTAGGTTAAATTTGCCAACAAAGTCATATAGTTAATTGACTTTGTTTAAGGCATGAACGATTCGGGAGTACTAACGCCCGCTTAAGGGGCTGACAACGCTACTACCAAGTTTCCGCATAACACCGTAAACACAAAAACCAACGCATAATAAAAATGCCACGCGTTGGAAGTCCCTCTTGAAGCGTTTGTTATGTTTAATTTTTGAGCGTTTCTGCAATGTTCCTAATACAACGCCTTGCAGACTCACTTACACCCGAAAGTTGATAGAAACCATGTATTACACCTAGGTAACGTTCACAATAAGCGTCAACTCCTTGGGAAAGAAGCAACCTGTACAACTGCTCTCCTTCATCTCGCAGTGGGTCATATTCGGCTGTGATAATCATCGTTGGCGGTAAACCTTGAAAATCTTTTCTTGCTAATAGATTGAGTTCTGTTTCACTGACTAACCGCTCTGATTCACCCGCATAAAGCTGAAAACCTGACAGCAACATTTGAGCGGTAATAATAAAATCTGTACCGTTTTTCTGATAACTATCAGACGCGCCCAAGGGATCGACCATTGGATATATTAGGACTTGTTTTTCAGGTAGCCACAGCTTTTTATTTTTCAAGCGAAGTGCTGTAGCAAGAGCTAATTGTGCGCCAGCACTATCACCGACAAAAAACACATGTTCAGTATCACCGCCATATTTATGACCATGCTCTTTGATACCCAACGTGGTCTGAAAAACATCATCATGAGCTGATGGATATGTATGTTCTGGTGCTAATCTGTACTTAATGCAAACCACTATAGTCTCTGATAGATGAGCTAACTGCCTCAGTTGTGCTTCATGCGTTTCAAAACCACCACTAATGAAACAACCACCATGAAAGTAAATCGTGATTGGCAAATTAGCTTTATCGCTTGGCTTATAAACTTTGATTTGAATACCATCCAGCTCATCAACAAACTCATCGGCCATTTCAGGGCTAGAGCCAGCTAAAACTGTACTTGATAGATAACCAGCCCGACGATCAGAAATAGTTTGTTTTGATGGACAGGGTTTCCCACAAGAAATGAACTCTTCAACGAGTTCTTTAATGCCGCGCTCTAGATAGTTGCTCATATTTAATTCTTCGAATGTGTTCAAAGCTCGAGATGATAGCCGAACACATTAAACTGTATATAAAAACAGTGGAAATTTGTGATGCTGATTAAACATAACATTTTAATATCGTGCAGGCACGAATTCACACTTTCAGCATATCCGAAATTCATTGCTTAACCAACTGAAAAATAAGCACATAATACAGTATAAATCCGATTTTCAGGTGCAAACCGTGCAAACACACATAGCTTCCTATTCAAGGCACGTTATCACTGAAGAACTTCCATTTAGTTACCGACTATTCAATAGCTTAGAAACACTTAAACAACGTATTCGTGCGTAGCTGTGATTGAAGATCAGTCTCTAGTGGTCTAGTGGGTTAGAAATTTGGGGACAAAGTTAGAACTCTAGGCATGAGGAAAAGTAAGGCAAGTTCCTGAGTTTGAAACAGAGTTCACCCCCTCTCTGGCTCACTTTGGGGCAAAAATGAGTTATGTCACTACTCATTTTTGCCTTTTTCATTAGCATTAAAACTCAATCTATCGACCGTATTGCTCAATAATAAAGTGCTCAAAATCATCACACATTTGGTCATTCGACTTTGCATTATTCGCTAATTCAGTTGCTCCATCAACGATCGATACCTTCGCATTCAAATCCGCGACTGGTGCACGTTCTCTTGTCGACAGCTGTTTGATTTTTTGCTCCTCAATCGCCCAAGCCTCCTCTGGCGATAAGTTACACTCGTCAGCGAGATATTTGGCATTAAAACCTTCCCCAGTCAGGCTTTCGATTGTACCGTTATGGTTCACGCTATTGCCTTTATGCCAATAGTGTTTCGCCAACAAAGGCCCGATCTCTGGGTTATCTGTTAAGTAACCAAACTTGTCGGTGAAATAAGCTCGTGTTTGATACACCGCCATATGAGCCAATAGATAACCTTGGTATGAGCAAGATGCTTCATCAGACAATAAGTGAGGGATCGCCATTAGTGGACGAGGGCTGCAAGACAATCCAAGAATTGCCTTTTCACTGCTACGAGCAAGTGCCGTGATTTTTTCAGGCGTGAGGTCTTCATCAGCTAATTCGTACAGGGCTCGCTCGAAATATGGAACCACAAGAATGCTGCGTTCTTGGTAAGCTCGGAAGGGCTGTTTATTGTCGATGATGGCTTTAATTAGATCATCTGGCACAGGTTGCCCGTCCGCATTTAGAGCGTACTGTTTTAGCCAGTCAGCGTCATTTAACAAGCTGTCGCAGAACATGGATTGTGTTTCAGCATAAGCCATCGAAGTCGGCGCAAACTCTTGAGAGAAACAAGGGGCGTTCATTTTTACATTAGCAAAATGCGCCGCGTGACCACCTTCGTGAAATAGTGTGTTAATCCCATCATAGCCACTGCCTATTTGATCGGGCTTAGCGTTGCTAGTGAAATTAACTTGGGCCGCAACCCAAGCATCTTGGTCATAGAAAGAAGGGATAGGGCCATGGCAGAAGCCATTAGGGTATTTTCCTTTGCGATCAAGTAAATCGAGTTTCAATGTCGCTTGAGAGTATTCAATGTTGAGGCGACCAAAAGACTCTATCCAGCGTCTTAATGATTTTGAGAACGGAACATACGGGTCAAGATCATTCATAACGTCACCTGCAAAAGAGTAGGTAAAGTTATGGGCTTGAAGTGCATTCTCGCCTTTCTGCTCTGCCAAATTGGCTAGGCTTTGTTGATGGCTATCACGCGTGCGTGCTTCGAAGTCATCCAGAATCGTAAACAGTTGTTCTGTCGTCATCTGTTCGGTTTTTACCACCGAGTAATCAAAGAAGGTTTTAAACCCCAGTGATTGAGCAAATTGGTTACGTTTTTTGATCAGCTCAATAAAGCCGTTAACCAGCAGCCATTGCTCTAAATCTAATAATGCTTGATGTGCAGAAAGCCTAACTTGTTCATTACCATTACTTCTAACGGCTGAACCTAAAACGGGCAGCGATCCTTCTGTTTCATCACCTGTTTCATTTACGTAAGTCATTACATGATTCTGTTTTTTCTCAAACAGTTCAGCCTCAAACTTTATGAGATCGGATTTAAGCTTCTGTGACTGCTCAGACTCAATAGCGTGAGATCTAAAGGTCGCCAACCAACCATTCAAGCCTGTTAGTGTACTCTCTTTTTCGAGAGGATCTTGAATTTTATCGATAGCAGCAAGTTGCGTTTCGATAGCAGTAATCTGTTCGGCAGCGCTTAGAAATTCAGTCCACTGAGTCTGTGCGAGTGTCGAACCATCGTGGTCGTCACTGATACCCATATATGTATCCCAAAAGAAGTCTTCTTTCGCTTTATGAGTCGCAAGATACTTTTGATTCAATTGGTTGAGATAGTTCGTTGCAGTCATGACATTCCTTGAAATTTAACCAGTAATTTCAACATTATGACACATTCATTGAATGTATTTTGTGACGATAGATATAACTGAATGCAGTCACAGCCTATCGGTTTACTTTACAGCGTATTAGTGATAATTAACTGTTAATGGTTTGTTATTTGCTAGTATTAACTAAAGAGAGTGTGCTGATTTCTCCGGCTTTTTATTGAGTAAATTGATGTTCTCAAGGTCAGCGTTTTTGTAAGGAAGAGGTTTAGGATGGATCCTATTTTATATATCGAAGTTGGTGGTGTTGTGTGGCAAGTATTCCCTGATGGGACTTGGCTTCAATTACCTGCTACGCAGCCAAAAGTTGAAGGCGTGCAAGTCGTCAGCATTGAACCTCAGAATTTACAAGAGGCTCAGCCCCTAACCGAACCACAAATCGCCGCAGTTGAACAACAGTTGGAAAAGGTGGTCACCGAACTCGTCAACAACATTGAAAGCGCACCTCAACAGCCTAACTCAGTAAATGACCAACCTAGTTCCAGCGCCTCATTTATTGTTTATGTTCGTTCCACCTTAGATGAAACGCTCGCTGAGGCGGGTTTTGATACGCGTCCTGCAGAATATGCCGACGAAGATACAACCTCGAATGAGGGTAACCTTGATATTCTGTTACCTAGTGCACTATTAACCGTTGATATTTTGGATGGTGGAGACGGTTACGAAAATCAGTTTGAAGTACCAAGTGTCACGATTACGGGCACGGCAGTGGATGTTCGAGACGGGCGTACCGTTGTTCTGACCATCACTGATGTTAACGGAAACACAGTAACCACCACAGCCATCACAAGCGATGAAACGTATGTCGTCAATGGCGTCGACCTCTCTTCATTGGAGGAGGGGGATCTTCAAGTCGATGCTGTCATTGCTGATGATTTTGGCAATAGCATTGCAGCTAACGATTCCACAATCAAAGACACATTAGCCAACATTGAGGTTGACTTCGATGGCTTTGGTGATGAGTTTTACAATCAATTTGAAATATCGAATGGGGTGCTAGTTGGTACGATTGCCAATGTAGAAGATGGGCAAACCATCAACATTTCAATTACCGATAGCCAAGGAACGATACAAGAATACACAACGGAAGTATCCGGCGGAACTTGGACTCTGACTCTTCAAGACTACTCAAGCTTTGCAGAAGGTGAGCTAACCGTTGTTGCCAATACTATCGATATTGCTGGAAACCCTACAACAGCGACCGACACGATCGTGAAAGATACGCTAGCGGACATCACCGCTGCGGTTGATGATGGTGGCGACGGTGTCCTCAATAGCTTCGAAATTCAGTCGGCTAAATTCTTTGGTACGGTACAGAACGTAGAAGATGGCCAAACGGTCAATATTCGTATTTCTGACAGCACAACGAATGTCATTGTTCTGACGGCAACTGTGATTGATGGTGCTTGGTCAGTTGAAGGCGTGGATCTAACCAGCTTTTCCGATGGTGGCATTCAAATTGAGGCTGATACTGTTGACGTTGCCGGTAACCCTGCTTCTGCAATAAATAGCGCAGGGCAAATTGTTATTGATACTGTTTCGCCTGTTATAGACATTGATACGCTAGACGGTTTTAGTATTTTGGCATTTCGTGGCGGCCAACTTACAACCATGCAAGGCACAACCAATGTTGCCGAAGGTCTTCCTGTTTATATTGAAGTTAATGATGGCTCTCAGACTCTTGTGTTTGAGGGTGTTGTTGATGCATCAGGTAATTGGGTTGTTGAAAATATAGATGTCTCGTCCCTAAACTTGGCGTCAGAATGGACGGTTGATGCCAAAGTTTTCAATACGGTAGGCAATCAAGCTATCGATGATATGCCAAGCATTATACTGCCCGAGTCGGTTGTGTTCTCAGAAACTGTTGTCGGGATTTTTGGAAATCAAACTCAGACCTCTGATATTCGCATCGATTATGCGGACTTCTCTTTTAGCGATGATCAAAGCATCGCAGAGTCACTAACTTCTCAAACCCTATCGATAACCGTTGCTGTATCGGCTGATAAACAAAGCCTAATTGGCACACGAAGCGATGGGCAAAAAGTATTCGATGCGTCAATTTCCGGCAGCAACGTAAATATCAATTTTTATAAGGCGATTGATCAGGAAGCTGGGTTAGATTCAATTCTGACGGCTCTGCTCATCGAAGGTTTGCAAACCGATGCTGATGGTACAACGGAGTTAGTGATAGGACGTTTACCTATTGTCATCAAAGATACTGAACCTCTGGTTTTTGATGAGTCTTATCAAATGATCGAGGGTGAGATTGCGTCAGGGAACGTGTTGAATAACGACATCGATTTGGATACTCAACTTACGATAAAAAGTGTTGAAGTTGATGGTACGACCAAGACGATTGTTGGTGGCTCTCCGGTTTCATTTGCTACTAGCGAAGGCACCTTGACCGTATTTGCGAATGGCCACTGGACGTTCGTCGCCAACAGGAATTTGGACCACACAGTTGATCAGAACATCACCTTCAACTATGTTGCTGGCGACATCAGTAATGATTTCGGAAACGGCACTGCGGTCATTGATATTTTTGATGGTGATGCAGGGCTAGTTGTTGATGGGACAACGACCAGCTCTGAAGGTGATGTGTCTGATGGAATTCAAACTGTAGTCGGCCAGTTTACCGTTTCCGCTGGATCAGATAATCCAGATCCCGCTTCTATTGTATTTAATGCTAATACTCTGGTGCAGTTAGACGCCTTGGGCTTGACGACCGGAGATGAGAACTTTCCTCTAACCTACACGTTAGCGAATGATGGTAAAACGATTACCGCACAAGCAAATGGTGAAACGATATTCACGCTAACGTTGAGTGCAGTCGCTAGTGGTATCGATGTTCTAGCAGATGTCACATTAGTGTTAGAACAGTCTATCAACCACCTGTTCAGCAACGACTCCATCACCCTGCCACTTATTATTGATGGAACGGATTTAGATGGCACTTCTTTAAAACAAGGGCAATTCGACTGGATCATCCAGGATGGAGCCGACCCAATATTAACTTCAACTAGCAATGCTGCTGTGGACGAATCAGATCTTATTCACGGCAGTGTTTCAGATACTGGCACTTTCAATCTCAACGTCGGAAGTGACTTTGTTGAGTCTGTATTTTTTGATGTTGGAGATCAGCCGCAGTTGTTTAGTGGGGGTGTACAGATCATCTATGTGGTCTCTGCAGACGGAAATGAACTTATTGGTTATGTCGGCTCTGAAAGTGCTGAAAATAAAGCGTTCACCTTGAGCTTTACCTCTCTGTCAGGTGAGATCGATACTGATGTTACTTACACCTTTGAACTATTCAAGGGCCTCGACCAAACGAATGGAACCGACCAAATTCCTTTTGTCATCACAGCAAAAGATGATGACAACGATGAAACTCAATTAACCTTGAACGTCTCGATTACGGATGGTGGGGAGCCTACGATTGGCTCTGGCATGGTCGAGTTGAGTGAAAACCCTGTTGCTGATACAACCCCGTCTGGTGTTGGAACAACAGCGAGTGCAAGCTTAGCCGTGAGTGCGGGCAACGATCCACTCGTGTTCTTGGGGTTAGATGTGACAACTGGCCAAGCCGTTCTTGATAGTGACGGTGAGGCGGTGACACGTAATGGTGAAGCATTGTCTTGGCGAGATAATGGGGATGGAACGTTTGATGCGGTATTGTCGAATGGCGATGCTGTTTTCCAAGTGAGACTTCCTGAAGATTTTAGCTTAGAAGCCAATGGTTCCACGAATGTCACGGTTGAGATTGATTTGTACCAGTCAATAGACCACGGAACCGGTGTGAAGGACACAGAGCTGTCGATTCCAGCCTCAATCGTCACCATCGATTCAGACGGTTCACGAGATACACAAGAATCTGATATTAAGATTTACGATGGTGCAAACCCTAAAATTACTGTTATCGGAAGCATTTCTGTTGATGAAGACGGTCTGCTTGGAGACAGCGAACAGGTTGGTGTTGAAGATTCTAGCCCTTCGTTAGGAATAATCGAAGGTTCCGATGATGTTGTCTCTGTGACGGTCGACACCGCTGCGTTTGATGCACTTTCATATTCGAGTGCAGGGAAAGACATTTCACTGCAAGCTGTCGATTCTGATGGTTGGTATTACGGTCAAGATTCTGATGGAAACAATATATTTAGGATTCGTTTTAATACTGACGGGACAACAGAGCTCGACCTTTATGCACCTCTCGATCACGCCAATGCTGATGGAGAGAATAATCTAGCCCTCAATTTTGAATTGGTGGTCAACGATGCGGACGGCGATAGCTCTGATCCGGCAATTTATTCTGTCAACGTAACAGATGCTGTCCCAGTTGCGCGTTCAGGGGCAATTGAAATGGTTGAGGGTGATGACCTTAATGGACAATTTCTAACAGAAAAATTCGCAGGTGCCGATGGCGCAACCATTGTAAGTTTTGACTATCGCGGTACTACCTATACCTTTGATAACGCAGGCACTCCTATCACGATTAATCTAATTAATGATTATGATGGTGGGTCTACTTACGGTCAGTTTACGCTTTCTTCAGATGGTAGCTACCAGCTGACTACAAATCCCAATGTATCAACAAACCCTGCAGATCCTAAGATCGTCGATGACATCGATTATCTGGTGCGAGATGCGGACGGTGATAAAGTTACCAGTACTGCTGAGCTTATTCTGGATGATAACGAAGGTTTTATTCGTTATGAAGATTCTGAAACCACAGAAGACAATGACGCGATTATCGTTGTAAGTGTGGCAACCGGCGATGTCGACCAAAGCGAAACCGTTACTGCTATCGAGTTCTCAGAAGCATCGCTAAACGGTGGTAGCTTGTACCTTGATGGGGTGTTGCTTCAAGTTGTAGACGGCAAGGTCACCTTGTCTGGAAGTCAATTGGCAGCGATTGATAGTCAGTTCACTGGGCCTAATGGACAGTTGACTTATCGTCCCGCGCTTCATGAATCCAATACCACCTCAACGGTTATCCTAGCGATCAACGCAATCATTAGCACTGATACGGATCCTAAAGAACTGACGGCTGATGTTGCAGTGTCTGTTTTACCGGTGGCTGATGCACCGGATTGGTCGGCTTCCGTATTCTCCTATCATTCAGTAGAAGATGACTCAGACCCAGTCAGTTTGGACATAACAGCTCAGCTGGTGGATCAAGATACGTCAGAAACATTGAGCTACCAGATTAGTGGGATTCCTGACGGCTTGAATTTGACGTTAAATGGCAACGCAGTCAAAGAAGGGAAATCTTACACACAGGCTCAGATTGATAAAATGGAAATCAGGGCTGACGACAACCTAGCGGGTCGCTTTGAGTTTGAGATTACTGCGGTTGCAACAGAGTCTGGCAATTCATTCGCTGACCCAGATGATAAAACGGCAAGTATTGTACATACCGTTACTGTCGATATTTCACCTGATGCTGATACTCCTCATGTGTCTGTTAAAGACTACAAGGGACTAGAGGATGAAGCTATTTACCTCAAAGACGTTATTGAAGGCGCTTTGGCGGACACCGATGGTTCTGAATCGTTAACTTATATTATCCAAGTTCAAGATGGCTGGTCTGTTGAAGGTGATGGTACCGCAAAGATAGGCAATAATTCCTATTCAGTCACTGCCGAAGCTATCGCCAATGGTGTTGCTTATATTCAGCCTAAAGAAGACATCAGTTCCTTTACTGAAGATCTGTCAATAGACGTAACAGCAATAGCGACTGAGTCGACGATCGATTCACTTATTCCTATCAATGGGCAAGCGTCAAGTGATACAAAAACCATCAATATCTTTTTGAAAGGTGTTGTGGATGAACCTATCGCGGTAGACGGTGGTAATGGTCATTGGCAATACGACAGTGACAGTAAAGTCATCAGCAACCAATCGGTCTTGAATGAAGATGGGTTAATACAGCTCGACTTCCTCATACAGACGACGGATGACGATGCTTCAGAAGAGATCAACATACTGCTTACTAACATTCCTGAAGGCACTTTGCTGGTGGATGCGTTGGGTGAACCAGTATCGCTGACGATTGCGTATGTTGATGATGTGACAGGGCCCGTATTCCAAGTCTCTAACGCTCAACTGGATGATCTGTATCTCAAGCCAGTTCTTGATTTTAGTGGTGAATTAGAACTCACCGTTATTGCTATCTCAACTGAGCCCGATGGTGATTCGGGCGAGTTTCCTATGACACTTAAAGTAGAGCTAGCGCCGGTCGTTGATCAAGAAGACGGTCAAGTGGTCAGTACTCAAGGCATCGAAGACAGTCAAATCGGCCTGAACCTTGAACCTTCAGTGAATCAGGATATTGATGGCAGCGAATCCTTGACGGGATATGTCATTGATAGCCTACCTGCAGATCTCACTCTTTATTTTGATGGGAGTGTTATTCAGGTCCCAGCTTCAGGCTTAGATTTGGATACTCTACTGGACTCAACAACGCCAACGCTTTCGGATCTTCTAAGCAGCGGCAGGCTTTCTGTTACAGCGACAGAAGATTTAAGCGGAACATTCTCAATTCCTATCACCTATGAAGTCACGGATACCTCTCCAACTGGTGCAACGGATATTAAAGATATTACCGGATCCATTAGCGTGACTGTCGATGCTCGTGTCGAGCTAGATACTCGATTAGAAGGCTCTACAGAGCTGTTACAGAGTACAGATGGCTCGCCTGTTGATATCTCTAACGCCGTGACGTTCGTCGACGCGGATATCGATGGGTCAGAGTACCTAGATTATATTTTGATCGAGATTCCCGACGGCTATTCGTTGATTGTTGAGCACCCTAATGGTGCTGCGCAAGATAGCTCTGGGAATTGGCTCATATCGGCGGATGGGCTAACGAGTGACTCTTTCCAAGAGCTCGCAGCGTACATTTTAGATAATGCGACGATTTCCAGCCCAAGTGATACTCCGGTACTGGATATTGTGGTTCGTGCTCGTGTGATTGATGGTGAAGATGCGAGATATATTGATGCGACTTTCCCGCTGCAAATTACTGGTCATGACGGCGGTGGCGGTTCTTGTGACCCTGTTGGCCCACCAAGCCCGATTCAACCCGATGGCGAAATTAAAACACCTGAAGGGGAAGATATTGATCTCACTGGCTTGCTAAACACCGATGTTGGCAGTGATCCAGACAATGAAATCTCTTTCTATATTCCTGCCGATTCACTTCCTGAAGGCGTTGAGATCTCCGGTGATGGTGTGATTGCTGAATACGATGCTTCTGGTGAGATCGTCGGTTATTCAATCACTGCAGATGGACTTTCGAAACTAACGTTAACGGGCTTGGATGAAGATTTTGCAGGGTGTATTGACTTCACCATAGAGACAATTGAGACCTCACCATGTAGCGGTGATACGGTGACGACGGCCCAAACCATTAGTATCCAAGTTCTGCCTGTGGTCGATGACATTACGGTTGAAGCCGACTCCACAACCATTCAAGAAGACATCGCGACAGACCTTAACCTTGAACTGGTTCTTGGTGATAGCGTTGAAGACGGTCAGTTAATCACGGGTGAAGGCAATAGTGCTACTGGCAAGGAGACAGTTAACTCTCTGACCATCACAGTATCAAATGGTGTAACACTATCGGAGAGTCCTGCTGATACTGGCTTGTTGGTTGATAACGGCAATGGTACTTGGACGGTAACGGATCCTAGCCGCTTGAGTGATGTGTTGGTAACACCACCTGAACATTACAGCGGCGATATCACCTTCACGGTAACTGCAAATATTACCGATGAAGCGGATTGTGTCGTTGAAACGGATACGCAAGATAAAACGACCGTAGTCACGATCACCGTTGAGCCAGTCGCTGATGCGGCGAACTTGGTGACAGAGGATATAGTCGGCGACGAGGATAACTACATTTCATTGTCATCACTTAGCGCAGAGCTCATTGACCAAGATGGTTCTGAAAACATGTCGCTTTCGTTAAAGGGAGTTCCTGAAGGCGCAGTTGTCGCGATTAAAATCGGAGACAACTATGAGTTGGTTCCAAACAATGGTGCTGATGGCGGTACCTTCGATGGAAACCCTACCTATGAGTGGCAGTTAGATCCAAGTCAGTTATCTAATCTAGTCATTCTGCCACCAAGAGACTTTAGTGGTGACATTAATCTGTCTCTAGAGGCGATTACTCAAGAAATTGGTACGACGGATATCCGTTATACACAATCTGAATTTACTGTAGGTGTTAACCCTATAGGTGACAAAGTTGAGTTCTTCGATTTACCTGAACAGCTCACTGGAAGTGAAGATGATGGCATCGTGATTCCTCTTGATGCCAATAGCTTTGAAACTAACAGTGATGAGTTTTTAGCAATTACGGTAACAGTGAATGGAACTTCGGACCCATCAGGGTTAGTTGGGTTAGACCGAATTCGAATTGGATCAGAAACCAGTTCTTTCACCAGTGTTGGTGGCATCATACAGGCGACGATCCTCGTTAAAGCAAGTTCTGTTGATGAGCTCGAATTCTTTGCAGGCGATGCGTTTGGAAACCTCGATATTACGATTACCGGCCGAACGGTTGATCAAAATACGGTACTCGGTGAGTTAGTGGTCGACACGGGTGACCCGAGCTCGCAAGACATGACGCTTATTATCACACCAGAGCCTGATGCACCGTTATTGAGCGTTGAATATTCTTCGATCGTGGCAGAAGCAAGTGGCACGATTCCTCTTGGTTTAGACCTTTCTCTTGTAAACCCTGCTGATTCAGAAGTGGGCTTCATTACAATTCATGATATTCCCGCAGGTTTGACGTTCTCACACGGCTCTATGGTCTATGGTCAATATGTGGTGGACTTGGCAGATGTGCCTAACCTAGCGATTACCGGGGGCTACAACAGTGGTGATCAATTTGACCTAACGATAGAGCCGTCTGCAGAGATAGGCAATAACCAAGCGGTCGGGTTACCCCAAACCGTATCGATTGAGTTTGTCGCTGAAGGGGATTCTACGATTACCGCGACAGATGATAACGATCTGTTGATTGGCGGTATAGGCTCTGACAATTTTGTGTTCGCATCTTCAGGCTTAGGGAGTGCAGAAGCACCAAGCTACGATGTGATTCAAGATTTTGATGCGTCTCCAGACACTGATGCAATTGACCTCTCGGGTATTTTGGGAAGCCTAGGGCTTAATACAGGGCTAGGGGCAACACAATATCTAGATTTAGAAGAATCTGGTGAAGGTGTGACCATTTCTATTAAACCTAATGGTGACGAAGACGTTCAACAAAACATCTTGCTAGCTGATGTCACGTACGACGATCTGTATCAAGGTGACAGTAGCAGTGCATTAGAAGCACAAATTTTACAAAAAATGATAGAAGACAATAATTTAACGCTGTAAGTTGGATGTACAGTCTATAAAAGGAAGTTTAGATTGGTAGAACAAAAAGACAGCTGGCTAGCTTGTGTTGAGTGGTTGTGTGAGCATTTTAATATTCGCAGTCACCCTTCCAAAATAGTGTCTGGCCTACCTTTAAATGAAGGCAGGCTCAATGAATCCCTTTTTCCAAGAGCGATTGAGAAATCGGGGTTAACGCTGAGCCACGTTAAAAAAGAATTACTGACTCAATGTCAGTTCCCTGTTGTTGCTGTTGAGTCCGCGACAGGGTCTCCTCTTGTCGTAACCCAAAGCTCCGTTGGCGACTTTCAAGTATTGAATTGTGAATCCAACTTAAGCCAACAAATTCTCCTTAAAGACTTAGTCATTAAAGTGGATGCATTTGTTTGGCAAGTGGGTGCTCAAGCGCTTGATGACGCCCGTGTTCAGGCACATGAGCGCAATGACAGTAAATCCAACACCCGTTGGTTGTGGCGGGTGGTCAAAGAAGTGAAGCCTTGGTATCGCGATCTGTTTATCGCTTCGTTCTTGATCAACGTGCTTGCGCTAGTGGTTCCGTTATTTACCATGAATGTGTACGACCGTGTTGTGCCAAACCAAGCGTTTAACACGCTTTGGGTATTAGCAGCAGGCGTTGGTATCGTTGTTATTTTTGATTGGGTATTGAGAAGCTCACGAAGCTCTGTGACTGATATGGCTGGGCGCTATATTGATAACAAGTTGTCTTCTCAGCTGTTCTCGAAAGTCCTTGGTATGAAGCTCGAAAATCGACCTCAATCGGTAGGCGCATTTGCCAGACAGCTTCAAGACTTCGATAGCGTGAAAGATTTCTTCACTTCTATCTCGTTAGTCACTTTAGTCGATCTGCCATTCACTTTGTTATTCCTACTGCTTATCGGCTGGCTCGGTGGCGCAATGATGTTCATACCTGTCGCGATCATGCTTGTTTTGATTGTGCTGAGCATCGCGATGAAAGGCAAGGTCGAGAAAACATTCGATGAAACCGCACGTCTCTCGACACAAAGACAAGCCCAGCTGTTTGATTGCTTAACAACCCTTCCGGATATCAAGCAAAACAATGCTGAGGGTATTACCCAGAAGCGTTGGGAACAGACGATTTCGTCGCTCTCTCAATGGCAGACTCAATCTCGTCATTACTCCAATATCGTGACGCACTCTATTCAGTCCAGTCAGCAGATCGTTACCATCACTCTGATCATCTTCGGCGTGTATCAGATCTCTGAAGGCTTGCTGAGTATGGGTGGTTTGATAGCCGTTGTGATGTTGAGTGGGCGCGCTGCAAGTTCGGTGAACCAGCTTTCTCTTCTATTGCTGAGGTTCCAGCAAACACGTTCGGCCGTTGAAGGGCTGAATCAGATTATGGAGCTACCTCAGGAAGAGTCCAAACACCAAGTTATCGACAAAGGAGACTTTGATGGTGGGGTTAGGTTAGATGAAGTGACGTTTACTTATCCAGAGACTCAAAGCCCTGCATTAAAGGAGATTTCCCTAGAGATCAAACCGGGTGAGCGAGTTGGTCTTGTCGGTGCGGCAGGCGCGGGTAAAACAACTCTACTATCGATTGTTGCGCGCCAGTATTTGCCAACAACAGGACAAGCTTTCTATCAAGAAATCGATGGGCAATTATGGCCAACCAGCGTTCTGCGTAGTGGCATGGGTTGGGTAGGGCAAACCACTAATCTTATTTTTGGCAGTGTTTACGACAACGTTACGCTTGGTGCGACCAACGTTGATGAAGAAAAGCTAAGACAAGCTCTTCAACAGTCGGGTTTGAATGGTTACATGGGGCGCCTAAGCAATGGCCTTGAAACACCTGTCGGTGAGGGTGGTCGGTTACTTTCTGGTGGTCAGCGCCAAGCCGTTGCCATTGCGAGAGCTCTGTATCGTTGTCCAAAGTTATTGATCATGGATGAGCCCACCAGCGCGCTAGATAATCAGGCCGAGATTCAGTTCTTTAATGCGCTGCAAAGTATGCCGAGAGAAACCTCAATGCTAATCAGCTCCCATAAGTCTTCATTCTTGATGATGTGTGATCGAGTGATTGTATTGGATAAAGGTCAAATCGTGGCAGAAGGTGAACCTAAAGAAATTCTCTCTTTACAGAAGAAAAGTGTACCTAAAGGTACGAGCCGGTTTAAGACGGTATCTGTGGTGAAGGGAGGTCGTCATGAGTAATGATATTCAATGGACCAACAACCACTTAGCATTCCGCTCTCGAAAGCTGATTTGGTTGAGTGCTCTACTCATTGTATCAATTATCGGTTGGGCTACGTGGGCAACATTAGAAGAAGTCGTGATCGGTGAAGGTAAAGTCGTTCCAAGTCTTTCGGTGCAAACCATTCAGAGCTTAGAAGGTGGACTGGTTCAAGAGATCATGGTGCGACAAGGCCAATCTGTAGTGAAGGGGCAACCTCTAGCTAAGTTAGAAGACACACGTTTTAAGGCGGCGTTTTTAGAGTCGGCTCAACAAGCGGATACCTTGCTTGCTCAGCAATTAAGATTAAAGGCTGAGCTGTCGACGGTCGTTTTAAATAACGATGCGAAAGAGTGGTATGAGCGAGTGGTCTTGGTGCCTCAAGATATTGCGGTTGATGTATCAAGCCACCCTGCGTTAATGAATGCCAAGGCGAACTACCGAGAACGTTTAGGACAGTTGAAGTCTGAACTGGAAGAGGCGGCACTTCGTATCGAGCAACAAGACCAAGCTCGTGTCGATACGTTTAACAATATCCAGACTCTTGAAAGCAGCCTCGAGATTGTGATTCGTGAGCGCAACATGCTGAAAGACGTGGTAGCGAGCGGTGCTGTTGCGGAAGTTGAGCTACTTAAACTCAACCGTGATGTAGTCAAACTCAAAGGTGATATTGCTAGCTCAAAAGTAGCAGCGCAGAAGCAGATAGCTGCCTACTCAGAGTCGATAGCGGATCATCGAAGTATCGCTTTAGATTTTCGTACCAAAGTGCAAGGCCAGTTGAATGAAGTGGCGAGCAAGATAGCGCAGCTGAACGAAAGCCAGCAGGCGATTGCCGACCAACTCAAGCGTACTGAAATTGTCGCGCCCGTTGATGGCACAGTCAAAGAGATCTTTGTGCGTACCATTGGTGGTGTAGTTCGTCCCGGCGAGCCGATCATTGAGATCATTCCATCAAACAGTGACCTGATTGTTGAAGCGAGAATCTCTCCGCAAGATATTGCGTTTGTTCATAACGGGTTAGGTGCAACAGTGAAATTCACGGCCTACGATTTCGTCATTTATGGCGGACTTAAAGGCGAGGTGATTTACGTGAGTGCCGACGCCTTACAAACGGAAGACGGAAACGCCTATTATCGTGCCCATATTCAGTTAAACGAAGACCAGCAACAAAACTCTGCCTTTAGCATTATCCCAGGGATGCAAGTCGCGGTCGATATATTAACCGGAGAGAAAACAGTATTGAGTTATTGGTTAAAACCTATTTTACGAGCTAAGGAAAACTCACTTCGTGAACGATGAAGTGGGTTAAAGCATAAATATAAAAGGAAGTGTAATGCATTCAAAATTCTTACTCTCTTCTTGCTTGCTAATGAGTGGGCTGTCTCAAGCAGCTTCATTAGAAGAGTCCGTGGCCTTTGCCATCGACTATAGCCCAGAGATATTGGCGCAATACTCCCGATACCAATCGGTGGTCAGAGACGGAGACGCGGCGAGTGGTTTGTATATGCCGCAAGTGAACTTGTACGCGGCAGCAGGTTATGAAGAAACGCGCTACAACAGTGGTAGCAAACTTGATACCGATGATCGAGGCCTAACGAGAACGGAAATTGGCGTTAAAGTATCCCAGTTACTATTTGATGGTTTTAAAACCACATCGAATGTCGATCGACTGACGTTCGAAGCAGAAGCTGAGCGTCTAACTCTGATTTCGCGAGCTGAAAACGTATCGTTAGATGTGGTGAGAAATTACCTCGATATCCTAAAAGCAGAGACGCTACTTGAATTGTCTAAGCGTAATGTAAAAGAGCACCAAGAGATCTATCAAGATATCCAAGATAAAAAGAGCAAAGGCTTGAGTAGCAACTCGGATCTGGCTCAAATCTCCGCCCGTGTCGCGACCGCGCAGTCTTCACTTATCGCCGCTCAGAACAACCTGTTTGATTTGCAAACTCAGTATCTACGCTTGGTTGGCAAACCTGCGGTGAACTTGGTTTACCCCCGGTTTGATTACGCTCTATTACCAAGCTCAGCACAGGTCGCACTTGAACAAGCTGTCGAGAATCACCCTGAAATCAAAGCCTCTTTGCTTGATATCGACGCGGCTCGTAAAGAGATGCGCCGCGAGAAAGGGGATTACTACCCAGAACTAAAACTTGAGCTTCATGCCAATAAGAATGACAACGTATCTAACCCGCCAGGCGGTGTCGATGAAGATGCACGTATCATGTTGACGATGGATTATGACCTGTTTAATGGCTTCTCTACCGACTCCAGGGTTGAATCGTCAGCTTGGCGAGTGGAAGAGGCAAGGGCGATCCGATTACGAACAGAGCGTGAGGTTCGAGAAGGTACACAACTGGCTTGGAACGCTTACAAAATGCTTGAGCAGCAAAAATCCTTACTTCAACAGAATGTTGATGCAGCGAAAATTGCAGAGCTTGGCTATATCCAGCAATTCAATGTTGGCAGACGAAGCCTTCTTGATGTACTGGATGCAAAAGTAGAAGTGTTTTTGGCTCGAAGAAACTTCATCAGCACTGAATATGATCAAACGTTAGCGGCTTATCGAGTGTTAAATGCGATGGGTATGTTGACGTATGCGTTGAGGATTGAACATCCAGAAGAGTGGCAAGGGGAGAATAAGTAATGAGATATTTTAAACTAGCGCTACTTAGCTCTATCTTGCTAATGGGATGTGTAGAAACGCCTGATACGACAATGACACGCCACCAAATTGATGACTTAGCGGATAATGACCGAGATGGTGTGATTAACCAGCGAGATCTATGTGCCGATACGCCAGAAGGTGTAACGGTAGACATTAAAGGGTGTGCTAATTGGAAAATTGTCGAAGATGTTGAAGTATTAAGTGTGGCATTTGATTTTGATAAGTATGACCTTAAACCTGATCATACCGCTGTATTAAATGAGTTGGTGCGTTTACTAGGAGAGCAGCCTGATGCTTCGGTTACCTTGGTCGGAGATACCAGTGCTGAAGGTACAAACGTTTATAACAAAGCATTGGCCAAGAAAAGAACTGGCGTGATTCGAGACGCATTGATTGATAGAGGCATCAATGGTGAGCGTATCTTCGAACAAGAGTTTACTCAGATAACCAGTTTAACTCAGCACCTTCACAAGCGTAAGCGTAGAACGATTGCGGTGATTAAGACAGAAAGCATGGAAGTGAATCCATCTTGGAACATCTTCACTTCAGAAATGCAGCTCGATAGTAATAGCGATGTTGAGTCTAAAACGTCGATTGATCCAGTAGGAGGCCAGTAATGAAACGTCTATCGAATAAATCGGGCTTACTGCTTGCTGCTGTACCTATGTTGTTCTCTGCATCGACGTTCGCGAATGATGCCAGTGACATTGGTTTGGTCGCGATTGAGCCGAATATGCAGGGGCTTGTAGAAGATCTGCTTAAGAGCCAAGAGATCGACTTAGAAATCTTGTTGAGTGACAGCGTCCCAGAACAGATGATCATGCAGCGCTCGCGTGTTGGTATCACTTCCCAAAAGTGGACTGACAAAGAGATGGCTAGGTTTGATATGCGTTACGGTTATAGGCCAACAGAGCTGATGTTTACCGCTGAAGTGATTGCGATTCTAGCCAATGAAAATAACCCTGCGACATCAATCACCGTCGCTGAATTAATTGATGTGTTTGGTTGTTCTAACGATCCTAAACATCCAAAATGGTCAGCAAGTAGTGATATTCGTAACGGTGAAAGCCTAGATACTCATATGTTGCCCTTTGCCATTGATCACAACCTGAAAGGCCATACTACCTTTTCAAGTTGGGTCGAATGTGGAACAGAAGGAGAATATGCCCATACTCAGTTCTTAGCGGATTTACCTGATCTGATTAATAAGATTGAAGACGAAGATGCCGCCATTGGTTACACCGTTTACTCAGATCAGATCTCTGATGTGAAATGGTTGAGCGTGGTTGATAACCTAGGTGTGAACTACGACCTAAACAAAGAAACGATCCTCTCTGGTCGTTACCCGTTAGCAACGGTTTATTACATGTACTTGAATATTCCAGCGCATCGCAAAGGCTTTACGGAACAAGAGGAGTTCTTTGTTGGGCTTACCTTGTCACAAGATCATCAAGGCGTGTTGAACCAATACGGCTTCATCAGCTTGCCGCCAGAAGCTATTCAACGTAACAAAGTCAGATTGTCGCTTGAAGAGCCTGCTATTGAAGGTGGCTACAAGTAATGGGTATGTCATGTTGTAACTGTTGTGGGAGAGTGATATTCTCTCTTTCGTAATGGTTCTCAACGTGACGGATTACGTTATTCGGTGATGAAATTATCTAGCGGGCATGTATGCCCGTTTTTTTTCGCCTAAAATTTGCGACTCGAGCAGTTGTTTGTCGTTTGGTCACGTATAATGGACACTTCATATAGCGCTAAATAAGCCCAGTCGATGAAAATCTTTCAAGTTCTAATCTTGCCTCTAATGCTGTCCCTCAATGCTATTTCATTTTCAGCGCAAGCAACCGAAAGCTGGTGGCTAAGAACAGTATTTAACAGCAGCCCAAGTCTGCCGAATTCTCAAAACTATTTTAATGATATCGAGTTGATGGATTGTGGTGAGATCGAAGGTACTTTGTTGTGCAGTGACTTAACCCAATATTACGACCTGGATGTGTATGTTGAACTGGAGTTGGGGGACTCAAGTGTCGAAACGGTTCTCTTAAACCTGCCATATTCGGACCTAAGTTACACAAAGCTTCAGGCATACCTTCGCCAAGATGGCTTTGCTCTCAGTTCAATTCGTATTGGTGAAGATGAATTCGATGTTACAGCTCAACTCGAACAAGCTCGAAATGAAGGTGTTGGTTTCGATAAGGTGGATAAACAGCTGGTCGAATTCATCAACGCGCCTCACGGTTCAGCAGAGCAACTGAGTGTGTGGAATGTGCCTAGCTTATCTTCTTCTAGCTCTACTTCTCCTTGGATTCAGTTACAGAGTGATGGTGACAACTTAACGGTTGAACTTAATCGTTTTTAATTGCTCAAATTTATAGATAGTTTCGTTATTTATTAGGCTAAACAAGCCTTTCAGGAGAACGGCTCGCGGGCAGACAGCAAGTTATAATTCATTTAAGTGTTCGTTTTTCTGCGGCTCTCACATTTTTAATAAGCGTTTAGCTTTGCCATTTGTTATTACGTTGAGCCTTCGGTAAAACGAGATTAGGATACGTTCAGTATTGATAAAGGAGACAACCCATGGTTGCAAGAGTAACGATAGCGCCACAAGGCCCAGAACTTTCTGAGCTGGTGCAAGGATACTGGCGTACAGCAGAGTGGGGCATGACCCCGCAACAACGCCTGACTTTCCTGAAGCAACATATTGATCTTGGCATCACAACTGTTGATCACGCGGATATTTACGGTAACTACCAATGTGAAAAGTTGTTTGGTGAGGCTTTAGCGCTTGAACCAAGCCTTCGTGATGATATTCAAATCGTCACCAAGTGCGATATCAACCTATGTGGTGACCACACTCCAGATCGTAAGATCAATCACTATGACACCAGCGCGCAGCATATTTACCAATCAGTAAATAACTCATTAGAGCACTTAGGTGTTAACGATATCGATGTATTGTTGATTCACCGCCCTGACGTGTTAATGGATGCCGATGAAGTAGCAGAAGCGTTCGCAGAGCTACACAAAGTAGGTAAAGTTAAGCACTTCGGTGTTTCTAACTTTTCACCGCGTCAGTTCGAACTGCTTCAATCTCGACTCGGTAAGCCGTTAGTGACCAACCAAGTTGAAATCAACCCATTGAACTTCGAAGTGGCTCATGATGGCACGCTAGATCAACTGCAGATGAACCGCATTCGCCCGATGGCGTGGTCTTGTCTCGGTGGTGGTAGCATCTTCAGTGGTGATTCAGCGCAAGCGGTTCGCGTTCGTGATGAGCTAGAGGCGATTCGTCAAGAAGTCGGTGCAGACAGCATTGATCAAGTGATTTACGCTTGGGTTCGTCGTTTACCATCTAGTCCAATTGCAATTATTGGTTCTGGTAAGATTGAGCGTGTGAAGACGGCCGTTGATGCACTGAAAATCGAGCTGACGCGCGAACAGTGGTATCGCGTATGGGTGGCATCTAAAGGTCACGGTGTGCCATAGAAAGCAATTCGTATAGAAGTTAAAGCCAGCTAACAAAGCTGGCTTTTTTGTGTTCGCCTAACATGTTTCTCCAAAACTGTGATTAAGGTGGAATAATTTTCAAAAACACTCATAATGCACTCTGTTTTTCACCAGTTGGATATTTCCATTGAGCACTTCAAAATTCTCTTCAATCGCCCTTAAACCAGAGCTTCTAAACACGTTAGATTCTCTTGGTTATACTGAAATGACGCCTATCCAAGCGTTAAGTCTTCCTACTATCCTAAATGGCAAGGACGTTATCGGTCAGGGTAAAACGGGTTCAGGTAAAACAGCTGCTTTCGGTTTAGGCGTGCTGCAGAACCTACGCGTTAAGCGTTTCCGTGTTCAGTCTTTAGTGTTATGTCCGACTCGTGAGCTTGCAGACCAAGTAGCAAAAGAGATTCGTACTCTTGCTCGTGGTATTCACAACATTAAAGTGCTGACACTATGTGGCGGTATGCCAATGGGCCCACAGATTGGTTCACTAGAGCATGGCGCACACATTCTTGTAGGCACACCTGGTCGTATTCTTGATCACCTAGAGAAAGGCCGCATTGACCTGTCTGAGCTGAACACACTTGTGTTAGATGAAGCGGATCGCATGCTAGAGATGGGTTTCCAAGACGCTTTGGATGCTGTGATTGAAGCGGCGCCAAAAGAACGCCAAACTCTGCTATTCAGTGCGACTTTCCCTAAACAGATCAAATCTGTTGCAGACCGCATTATGCGCAATCCAGAAATGGTGAAGGTTGAATCAACACACGATCACTCAAGCATCCAACAACACTTCTACAAGTTAGAAGGTTCTGAAGCTCGTGATGACGCTCTAGAGCTGCTGTTGTTGCATCACCAACCGGAGTCTGCGGTTGTGTTCTGTAACACTAAGAAAGAAGTGCAGAACGTAAACGATGAGCTAAGCCACCGCGGTTTCAGTGTTATCGAACTTCATGGTGACATGGAACAGCGTGAACGTGACCAAGCTTTGGTTCAGTTCTCAAACAAAACCATCTCGATTCTAGTGGCGACAGACGTTGCGGCTCGCGGTCTTGATGTTGATAACCTAGATGCTGTGTTCAACTTTGAATTGTCTCGCGACCCTGAAGTTCACGTACACCGTATTGGTCGTACTGGCCGTGCAGGAAGCAAAGGCGTAGCGATCAGCTTCTTTAGCGAAAAAGAGATGTACCGTGTTGCTCAAATTGATGAGTACATGGACATGCCAATCGAGCCATCTGAACTGCCAGCAAAACCAATTGCTAAGCCGTACTACTCAAACATGGTTACCATCCAAATTGATGGCGGTAAGAAAGCTAAGCTTCGTGCTGGTGATATTCTTGGCGCACTGACGGGCCAAGGCGGCATTGATGGTAAATCAGTAGGTAAGATCAATCTGTTTGCAATGCGTGCTTACGTAGCGGTAGAAAGATCTGTGGCTAAAAAAGCACTGAACAAAATCGAATCAGGTAAAATGAAGGGTCGTCAATTCCGCGCCCGAATCCTGAAGTAATTCGAGACTGAATCCCTTTGCTGCGATATGTCTAATTAACGACATTGCTAATTAATGGCATTGCAGTAAAGGGTGTTCCACAAAATGCCACTTAAGTTTCTTATCTTAGGTTTATCGACCTAGTCCTCTATACCAAAGCATTATTCATCGGGTCTTATCGAATAAAGATCGTTGATATGTTTTCCTTCGCTAAGATACCAAGTCATCGCTTCCTGTCGATTGTGAACCAATATCGTGATTGTGGTTATTGAACCATCATCAAAATAACAAAGCTCATATTCTAAATCGCTTGGATGATCAGGAATAGCGGCCATAGCTTCCCTCCCAAATATCAATCATTTTAAATACGTCAACCCAACTCATTTATAGGGCTCGTATCACGTCAAATGAGTAATAAAATCAAGTTACATCACTGCCATTAATTATTTTTAGTTTAATCATTTGCCTAAATAGCTAGATTAGCAAGTTTGGGTCTCAATTTATCTCAAAGTTTTTACGACCACTGTTTATTAAGACTACTTTTATAAGAGCTAGAATTAGCGTTATAAAAACTGGGCTAACCTTAAAGGGATGAGTTAATCGGTTTGTGGCTTTGTTGAATGTCGTGAGAGGGTAGAATGAGAAAGTGCCGGTGGTTAGTTTTAGTGATCTGTTTTCTATTTACTGGGTGCGGGACCAAGTTCGCCTATAACAATATAGGTTGGTTTGTCGTTAGCTATATAGAAGATTTTGTTTCCCTCTCAAATAGCCAAGAATCAGAGCTTGAAGAGCGATTAGATATATTACAAAAATGGCATAAAGAAACTCAGCTACCTCTGTACATCTCGCAATTAGAAGCGATTCAAAACGTAGAACGGTCGGATATGAATCCCGCTTTTATTGTGGGCCAAAGTGAACAAACGAAAGAGCATATTCGCACAATCGTCAATAAGTTCGCTCCAGATATTTACGCCTTGAGTATGCAGCTTAGCCCTAAGCAAGACAGGGAGTTTTTAAAGAACTTTCGTGAAAAGCAGCAAGACTATTATGAAGAAAGGTTGTCGTTGAACGATGCCGATTCGAGAGAGCGATACCGAAGCAGAATAGAAGAGCGCGCAGAACGGTGGTTAGGTTCAGTATCGAAAGAACAAAAACAGATTATTTTGGCTTGGTCTAAAGAGTGGGTAAATACCAATAGCAGTTGGCGACAATATCAAAACAACACCTATCAAGAGCTAACGACGCTGATGGCAAAGAAGAGCGATCTGCATATTGCTCAGCCGATTATCATGAAGTTGCTTTTAAACAATGAAGCTTATTATCCTGATGAACTTGAGTCACAACTCAACCAAAATATGGAAACATCAGCCAAGTTTTTAGTAGATATCGCCGCGACCAGCAGTAACAAGCAGTGGGCGTATTTTATGAATGAATTAGAAAGCCTCAAAGGAACGTTGAAGTCATTGCAAGAGTAGAGCGTCCCTTTTAAAGGCTAGCGGTTATTGTCGAGCTAGCCTTTCATCCCACTTTAAGGTGAATTTCGGAACCTAACCCCTGTTGCTCATCAGTAGTTTTGGAATCGAACCTTTGGCTGTCTTCGATATTTTCTGCATCAATTGGAAGCTCGGCTGTTGAATACCGTGGTCACTCTGCAGCTCATCGATCATTAATAACCACAACCTTGCTGTCATTTCTGAATCGGCTAACGCTCTGTGGAAAGTACCGTCGTTGTCGATATTTTTGAAACGCACAAGGTCGCCTAGCTTATGAGTTGGTGCGTCTTGGATTAGACGACGAGCTATCAACATTGAGCAAGCGAACTGTCCATTGTAATCGCGACCAATATTATCTAATTCCGCATCAAGAAAGCGCTTATCAAATGAGGCATTGTGAGCGACAAGTTGGCTGTCTTGAATGAAGTCTGCAAACTCATCCATCACTTCACTACAACTGGCCGCTGTGCTTAACATACGGTTACTGATTCCGGTATAACCTTCAATGAATCCACTCACACGAAATCCCGGGTTCATGAGCTGCTGGAAGGTGTCGACGACTTCGCCGTTAACGAGTTTAACCGCACCGATCTCAATCGCTCGGTCGCCCATATTTGGTGATAAGCCTGTGGTCTCGAAATCGAGAACGATAACGGAATCTGCGGAGTTTGGAGCCATCGTGTTTCCTAATTGCTGTTTGGTAGTATCGCTTTGTATGGGGCGTTTGGTGTTGCTATGGGTAAATCAGTTATTTGCTATTGCTGATAGTAAGTTCAGTGTAACCCGTCGAATCGTCATGCTCTCTGTTGAAGGTCAAGGTATCATAGCGGTGAACAATCAATTCCGCCGTGGTTGCGATAATCGTCCCTTCAAGCAAATGCCCACCTATCAAATCGCCATTTTCATTAGCAACGGATATATGAACATGTTGGTGGTTTGGGGTTAGCGTTGCCATTACAGACACAATTTCGAACGGAGCTGTGATTAGCTTGGTATTGTTTGCATTAGCCAGACGAATATTGAGTTGAGAAACACATCCGACACAAGACGCGATAGAGCCCGCGGAGATATTGTGCGCTGTCACTAGCCTCTGGATCTCTAGCTTTAGGTCTTGGCCGCGGGTTAATCTCGTTGCGATAGGAGTGATCATCTTATTGCCTCAACGTTATATGTATTTCAAAGAACAAAACGAAGCCACATAGGGCTTCGTTTTATTTTCATTTTGGCTAACGCGACTTTTCTTTTGGTTAATGCAACTTTGCATTTTCTGTCGCTGAAATTACTTAGTCTTGTTGCTGTTCTCTTTTCTTCTTAGGAACGAAGTTCAATACTGAAATGGGTACTTCTTTGCGTGGTTCGAAACCTTCAACAACGCGACGTTCAATCAAGTGACCAAGACGCTTTTCAATAATGCACAGGTTTTTGAAGTTATCTTTTGATAGGAAAGAGATCGCTTCGCCAGATGCATCAGCACGGCCTGTACGACCAATACGGTGAACATAATCATCTGCTGGGAATGGCATGTCGTAGTTCACTACGCGGCTTAGGTTGTCGATATCGATACCACGAGCAGCAACACCCGTCGCGACTAAGTATTTTAGGCGACCTTTCTTAAAGTCAGCCAAGATTTTTTCACGAATCGCTTGGCTACGTCCACTGTGGAAAGCTTCCGCTTGAATACCACGTTTCTCAAGTTGAGCAACCAACTTAGCCGCGCCGTGCTTGGTTTCGATAAAGATAAGCGCTTGGTCCCAGTTACCTTCGGTAATCATGTGGCTCAATAGTGCTGACTTACGGTCTTTATCTACCGTTACCAACCATTGCTCAATGTTCGCTTTAGACGCATCAGTCTTGGCAATCGAAATCTCTTCCGCTTCACTGATTGCACTTTTCGCTAGTGCACGCACTGGCGTTGAAAGCGTTGCCGAGAACAGCAGGTTTTGGATGTCTTGTGGTAGACGCGCGATGATCTTGTTGATGTCTTCAATGAAACCCATGTCTAGCATGCGGTCAGCTTCATCTAGAACCAGTACTTCCACTTCATCAAAGTGAACGGCACGTTGTCCGTACATGTCGATCAAACGACCTGGTGTTGCCACAAGAATATCCACGCCTTCAATAAGACGATCTTTCTGGTGTTGGTAAGACACGCCACCGTACATCGCTAGTGATGTTAGGTTTAGGAACTTCGCGTACTTAGTGATGTTCTGTTCAACCTGAACTGCCAGCTCACGCGTTGGTGTCAGGATAACTGCGCGGATACGTTTTTTACGCTGCGTTTCACCTTTGCTTAGCATTTCTAAGATAGGGAGAACAAAGCTCGCAGTTTTACCTGTACCTGTTTGTGCTGCAGCAATAAGGTTCTTACCAGAAAGAACAATCGGAATTGCTTTTTCTTGAATAGAGGTTGGCTTTTCATAGCCTTGTTTTGCAACGGCTTTAACAATAGGTGAGCTTAATCCAAGCTTGGAAAATGGCATAAGTTTCTCGGTATGATTTGGCTAAATAGCGATGGAAAGGTTCAACAATCTTATACAAGGATAAGATTAATGGCGGCATTCTACCATGTTGCTTGTGTACCGCTAGTAACATACACACTTTAGTTGGATAATACTGGCTCAATAGCACAACGATAAGGCAGGAATGTAGAGCAAATAGCAAATCCGGTGGAGGATTAATCTCCCACTTATTTTTGCCACTGAATATGCACGATCAGTGATTATTTTGTTTGCTAAAAGAGGTGTTTATAAATTAAGTTGGATCTTGATATTATTTATATCAACAGTTTCATACAGCATATTCCAACTTGAATGAGTAAATAGACCTCCCATTTGGGTTACAGCTATTCTCGTTCCACTAGACGCTTGATTCGGATATCCATTGAACGACGCTAACTTACGTAGACTTCAGCAGCTTATTGCAAAGTATGAATTAGGTGAAGAGTATCACCTAACGATCGATGATCTTGAACACTCGCTATCGACCTCTCGCAGAAACACTTCGATCATTCTTAAATGCTTATCGGAATATCGCTGGATTTGTTGGATTCCGTCCAAAGGAAGAGGGAAGCTTAGCCAGTTTAGAATTTTGGTCAGCTTTCCCGAAGCATTAGAACAAGTGTTAGCGCTTCAGTTAGAGCAAGGGTGTTTTAACGTTATTCCCCGCCTTCTAGAAAGCTATGGTGATGCTGCAATAAAGGCACTGACGCTAGCGACTGAAAAACATAGTCTGTTCAATCAACAACATGACCATTTACTGATCACTCAATATCCGTGGGTTGATAACCTTGATCCAGCAAAAACATACCGAACCGCAGAACATCACATCTTAAGAAGTCTATACAATACGTTACTCGTCCAAGACCATGAGGGAAATCCCCAAGCGAGCCTCGCGCACCATTGGAAGGTGGAAGGGCGATTTCTGCATTTTTGGTTGAGACCGAATGTGTTATTCCATGACGGTGAAACTTTAACGGCCAAAGATGTTGCTCAATGTTTGTTGCAGCTAAAAAATATCGAAGGGCCAGTACAGTCTTTATTTGATCAGGTCAGTGATGTTCAAGTGGTGGGTGATAAACAACTGACTATTGAGCTGACACACGCAAACCCAATGTTTCTCTATGCTTTGACTAGCCCACACGCGTCTATTTACCGCTGCAAGCGTACTTATTTTTCGAGCGGGCGCAGTGCCTATATCGGAACCGGACCTTTCTCATTAGACGATTGGAGCGAAGAGTGCTTGGTTCTTAAACGTCACCGAGGTTACTTTGCTCAAAATGCCTTGTTAGAACAGATAACGCTCACCGACATAGAAGGTTTGAATGATCACACCCTGAGTTTTAATCAATCTGGCGTAGCAGAAGAAACCACAATCAATGCACTTTCGTATCTTGCGGTTAATCGTAGAGAAAACTCGGGCATAACCCCTGAAGAACTCGACAGGTTGGTATCGTTTATCAAGTCCAGCAGTAAAGAGTTTGATGCTGATATGGTGACGGATGATCTGTCTTTCTCGCCGAGTAAATTAACATCCAGCAATCCCATTCCTATTTTGACGGGCACGGTTGTATTAACACGACCTAGAATGACGATTCCTTTACTTCAAGATATGGCGGACTGGCTGCAACAAACGATTGTAAAAACGGGTGTCGCTATTGAAGTTGTTGAGCTTACCAATATCAGTGACCCTAGCTCCATGAGTGAGTCGGCAGACTTGTTATTCATTGAAGAAGTTATCGAACAGCCAGCCGATTATGGCCTTTACGATTGGCTACTTGCTTCCTCTGGGCTCAGATTCATTTTCAACAATTCTGAGATGAAGGCGCATTGCGAGAGAGTTAGAGCTGCTGTCAGTGGCGAGGACCCAATGCGCGAGTTGAAAGAGATTGAAGGTTCGCTTTATCAACAGAAGTTACTTTGTCCGTTATTTCACGGCAAAGAGAAGGTTTTTAATAGTGTTGAGGTTCATGGGGTAGAGATTAACCAAACCGGTTATAGTGATTTTTATAAGCTTTGGATAGCTTCGAACGAGAAGTAATTAGTCCATTTTTAACCCCATTTCCCTATCTTTTAGTTTCTGTTCAAAATGAAAACATGCACGAATCGGCTATCACCCTTTCGTGTTTCTTTCTAATGCCAATCGCTATTATGGCTGGCTATGACTATCACAGTCATTTCCGGTCATCCCCCCAATGACAATTCCATTTATAATGTATTTCATTAGGATCTAATCGAATGAAACTTAAGCTTATTTCTATCGCACTTATAGCTGTTGGCCTTACGGCTTGTGGCGGAGGAGGCGGTGGTAGCAACACAAGTGCTCCTGCTCCTCAAACGAGAACCTTACAAGGTGTCGCCATTGACGGGTATATTTCCGGGGCGACCGCGTTTCTAGATATCAATTATAATGGCGTATTAGATGAAGGTGAGCCTAGCAGTGTCACGGACGATGAGGGCAGCTATGAGCTATCTTTGACGGGCTCTAACTCAGACTGTATGGACTACGCTCCAATCGTAGTGAACGTGCCAGTAGGCGCTATTGATGCAGACAGCCCAAACACACCGATTACTGAACCTTATCAGTTAATCTTTCCGCCAGTCATGACGGTGAGTTCTGAGCAAGAAATTAAGTCGACTACGCCACTGACAACTGTTTTATGGAATCAGATCCAAGCCGACTTGTATAAAGGTGGTTTAAACAGTTGCTCTGCTTTGAAGCAAGCCGTGAACACCCAAAATAGCATTATCCAAAATGTGAAAGAGCATGACTTCCGAATTGCGAACCGATACAACATCGCAGTAGAGGACTTGTATGGTGATTTCGTTAAAGATCAAAATACTGAGCTCTACGATTTAGCGCAGAAGATGATGCCTGCCATTAAAAAGTCGTATCAAGAGACCAAAGAGATTCAAAAAGAGAACCCGACAGCCCAGCAAGCTTATGTTGACTATTACTGGCAGCATTGGGATTACTCCAAGAAGAACGAAATTAATAAGTGGTATAAAGTTAAAACAGTGATGACTGCGGATAAGCTGATTGTCATTGAACATGAAGTTTCAGCTGACTTGCAGACAGAACTGGCGTTAAATAAGCATATTGAGCGTAATAGCCAAAAGAAAAATGGTTTGGAATATGACAAAGAAGCTTGGTTCTCATTGGATAGTGATGGAACGGAATATTCATGTTCGGTGAAAGAGACCATCAAGCAACAGATTTTACCTAACTCACTCGCGACCTTTGGTGTGTTGAACCGTGGTTGGTCTAAACAACCTGATTGGGACAGTTGTTCACGTCAAAATGTCGGTGCTGGATTCATGCAAACCTTGTCGGCAGATCTTGTCGGTGACTACAAAGATCAGTTTACCCAAGTACAAGCGAAATTTAATTTTGAGAATAACGCACCACATCCCGAGTGGGTTAATCTCGGTGATTCATTGGATAGAGTGTCGCGCAGCGACTTTGATGCACTCAACTACCTATCGGTAGATTTTAATGACAACAGTTCATATGGTTCTGACAGCTGGAACCGACATAAGTATGCGTTCATTGAAAATACACCGTTTGATTATACTCAGACGATAACGTCTAAATATTCTCAAGGGAACTGGACTAAAGGTTATTATTACCAGAATGGGACAAGTTTATTTGAGTGTTCAAATGATGGTGTGAATTGGTCAAAAGAGACTTGTAAGTAACGCTGCCGAAGTCGTGACTAAATAATTTTAGATACCTTTATGCAATAAAAAAATCCAGTGTCGACAAGGCACTGGATTTTTAGTTTTGGTTGATCGCGATCTAGCTTTGCTTTATCGAAAGCGCTTAAGCGATCTCAATCTTCTCAGCTTGGTTCTGTTCTACCATTGACAGTGCAAGTGCTTCCGCAACCTTAATACCATCGATACCAGCAGACAGGATGCCGCCTGCGTAGCCTGCGCCTTCACCTGCAGGGAAGAAGCCCTTAAGGTTGATGCTTTGGTAGTCTTTACCACGCTTGATACATACAGGAGAAGACGTACGAGTCTCAACACCTGTTAGTAGGCCGTCTGGTGTAGAGAAACCTTTGATTTTCTTCTCGAACGCTGGGATTGCTTCACGAATCGCTTCGATAGCAAAATCAGGCAGCGCTTTTGAAATGTCTGTTAGGTGGATACCCGGCGTGAATGACGGTTGTACTTCACCGATTGCACTCGGATCGCGACCTTTCAAGAAGTCACCGATTTTCTGAGCTGGTGCATCGTAGTTTTCACCACCAAGAACATAAGCGCCACTTTCAAGTTCACGTTGTAAACGGATACCAGCCAGTGCGTCACCTGGGTAATCACGCTCTGGGTCGATACCTACAACGATCGCGCTGTTTGCGTTACGTTCTGCACGAGAGTATTGGCTCATGCCGTTCGTTACTACGCGGCCTTCTTCAGACGTTGCAGCAACCACAGTACCACCTGGGCACATACAGAAGCTGTATACAGTGCGGCCATTCTTACAGTGGTGAACGAGTTTGTAGTCCGCAGCACCTAGGATTGGGTTGCCTGCGTTCTTACCGAAACGAGCTTCATCGATCATCGATTGCTTGTGTTCGATACGGAAACCAACAGAGAAAGGCTTCGCTTCCATGTAAACGCCACGATCGTACAGCATTTCAAACGTGTCACGAGCACTGTGGCCAACAGCCAATACCACGTGACGAGATTTGATCTCTTCACCGTTAGAAAGCGTTAGGCCAGTGATTTGACCATTTTCCATATGAACGTCGTCAACACGAGTGCTGAAACGGATTTCGCCACCAAGTTCAATGATAGAAGCGCGCATCTTTTCGATCATGGTAACCAGTTTAAAGGTACCGATGTGCGGCTTACTTACGTATAGAATTTCTTCTGGTGCACCCGCAGCAACGAACTCTTCAATTACTTTACGGCCGTAGTGCTTTGGATCTTTAACTTGGCTGTACAGCTTACCGTCAGAGAAAGTACCTGCGCCGCCTTCACCAAACTGTACGTTTGATTCTGTGTTCAGCGTACGCTTACGCCAGAAACCAAAGGTATCTTTCGTACGCTCACGAACTTCTTTACCACGCTCAACGATGATTGGGTTGAAACCCATTTGAGCAAGCACTAGGCCAGCGAATAGACCACATGGGCCAAAACCGATAACCACAGGGCGCTCAGTTTGGTTCTCAACCGCTTTAGCAACAAACTTGTACTCCATATCAGGAGTCACTTTTACGTGCGGGTCGCTAATGAATTGTTCTAACAACTCAGCTTCGTTTTCAACGAGAACGTCAAGCGTGTAGATAAGTAAGATCTTTGATTTCTTACGAGCATCGTAGCCACGTTTAAAGATATTAAAAGAGAGTACCTGATCAGAGTTAATACCAAGTTTCGCTTCAATAGCGTCTTGAATAGCAGACTCTTCATGGTCTAGTGGGAGTTTAATTTCGGTTAAACGTATCATTTCGATGTCTCGTTTTTATAGGTGTCTTAGCTAGATCGTTTCTTAATACAGAGTTTGATGGAAACGCTGATGTTCAAAGAAGCGATAAGCTCACAATGGCGCGCATTTTACGAGAAATTGATTTATCTGTCATACTAATTTGGAAACATGGAGCAAATAGACACGATATTAGAGCCGTATGATGTTGAATTTTGCTTTGGGATGAGTATTATCCCCATTCTTCAATTTTGACTAACTTATAGAGCAGAGCATCATGGCATTTGTCGTAGGCGATAATTGTATTCAATGTAAATACACAGACTGTGTGGCAGTGTGCCCCGCAGATGCGTTCCATGAAGGCCCAAATTTCATGGTAATCAACCCAGTCGAATGTATTGATTGTGGCTTGTGTGTACCTGAATGTGATGCTCAAGCAATCTTCCAAGAAGACGAACTGCCAGAAGATCAAAAGATCTTCATCGAAGTGAACGCAGAGCTCGCTGAGATTTGGCCTGTGCAAACGGAAGTAAAAGCACCAATGGATGACGCTGAAAAGTGGAATGGTGTGTGTGATAAGTTGGCAATGCTAGAAAAGTAATTGTTGAAAAGAACTCAAATAAAAAGGCGTACTGATTTAATCAATACGCCTTTTTTAATATCTGAACACTGTCGATTGGCTAGTTAGCTTAGAGGTCTAGCTATGCTGACGACGCATGTTGTCGAGAATAATGCCTGTCGCCATTGCAACGTTCAAAGACTCTGCGCCGCCGAATGCTGGAATCGTAATCTTATCAGTCGCGTATTTAGCCGCGTGTTCACGGATGCCGTGAGACTCACTGCCCATCAATAAAATGCCGTTAGCAGTAAACTCAGTCTTATGAACACTTTCGCCTTCTAAGAAAGCACCGTAAACCGGTAGGTTCGCTTGCTCTAAGTAAGCTGGTAAGTCTGTTTGGCTTACGTGTACGCGGCCAAAGCTGCCCATAGTCGCGCTGATCGTTTTAGGGTTGTATGGGTCTGCGCAATCGCTGCTCGCAACGATATGCTTGATGCCGTACCAGTCTGCTACGCGAATAATCGTACCTAGGTTGCCAGGGTCTGAAACGCCATCAAGCGCAATCATCAGTCCTGTTGCTTCTGGTAGTTCAAACGTTGGGATCTCAACAACCGCAATCGCTGCGTTGTTACTGACCAAAGTGCTCGCTTTGGTTAGATCATCCAGCGAGGCTTCAACACAATCAAACTCAATCAGTGAAGCATGATTTTCAGATAAGAAATCAGCGGTAGCAAAGACATTCTTCACCACTAAGTCACTATTGAACAGCTCAAGAACGTTCTTTTCACCTTGAACTAGAAACAGGCCGTGGGCTTTACGTTGTTTCTTTTGACCCAAAGCACGAAGGAGTTTTAATTGGTTTTTTGAAATCATGTTTTTATCCTAGATATAAGCCCGCGCATTATAGAGCAAAGGTTAGCGAACCAAAAGCGTGATAGCTCAATGCGATCCATATAAAAAGCAAAAGCGATCCACTTAAAAAAGAAAAGCGCACTAAATAGCGCGCTCTTATGGGATTTACTCACCTAAGTTAAGCTGAACTGACAGCCTAATACGGAGCAGGATAGCGTTTAAATACTGTGTTGATATCAGTCAGGATTTCTTCTGATAGCGGTTTACTAAAAGCGGCTACGTTCTCTTTTAATTGCTCCATGGTCGTTGCACCGATGATGGTGGACGTCACCCCATCAACTTGATTACACCATGCCAATGCCAGTTGGCTCGGAGTAAATCCATGAGCGTTTGCTACTTCAACATAGCCTTTAACCGCTTCGTTGGCAGATTCAGTGTCACGGAAAATGCCTTTACGTTGCATGTAAGTCCAACGGCTGCCTTCCGGTCTTGCGCCATCAATGTACTTTCCACTCAACATGCCTGCAGCTAAAGGTGACCATGGCAGGTAAGCTACATCTTCATGCACACAGTTCTCAATCAGATATGGCCAGTCTTTTGCGTGCAGTAGGCTAAATTCATTCTGAATCGAAACCATACGTGGCAAATCGTGTTTTTCACTCAGCTTGAGGTAAGTGTTAATGCCCCAAGTAGAATCATCTGAAAGCCCGACATGGCGAATTTTCCCCGCCTTAATGCAGCTTGCCAGTGCTTGTAGGATTTCCAACATCTCAGCTTCATGCTGCTTTCGGTCAATATCACTGAATCGAATGTGATTCGGGAAATGCTTACCAAAGTGAGGCGTTGTACGATTTGGCCAATGAAGTTGGTAAAGGTCGATATAGTCTGTTTGTAGGCGTTTTAATGATGCGTCAACGGCTGCGATCACCGCTTCACCCGTTATCGGGCCGCCATCTCGAACCCAAGGAAGCCCTGGCCCGGCAATTTTGCTCGCAATGATCAACTCTTGTCGACGCTGTGGGTTACGCGATAACCAGTTACCAATGATCGCTTCTGTTTTTCCGTAGGTATCTGGAGAAGGTGGAACCGCGTACATCTCTGCAGTATCGATAAAGTTAATACCTTGGCTTAATGCGTATTCGATCTGTTGGTCGGCTTGCTGTTGCGTATTTTGTAGCCCCCAAGTCATGCTGCCAAGACAGATACGGGAAACGGGAATTTGACTACTTCCTAGCTTTGAATATTCCATTGAATTCGGGGTTCCTGTGGTTAGGTTCTCTGGTACTCGCATTATAGTTTTGAAAAGAGGGCGAGTGAGGAATGAAAACGAATATGAATTATTAGCACAAAATGACACGACAAGGTATGGCATCGGGGAGTTTAGTGAGTCATTTCTCAGCGCTGCAAGCTAGTGTGTGCAATGCGTGAAAATACATTCGCGAGAAACTATGAGCCAATTGGTGATCGAGAAGTGAAGAACAACAAGCAATGAGCGAAGGTTTAATGTTCAGCTTGTTTGGGAGTGGGGGAGAGGAGAACAGATCAAAAATAAAAAAAAGCTCTACCGGATAGAGCGTAGAGCTTTTTTATAGGGGTCTTAATAGTGCTAGGTATTCATTGAGTTACGAGGTCGCGTTTGTGTCTAATCCACCCTGGATCTGCGCCTGTCTTAGAGCTTCCTGCCTTTGAACTTCTTTCTCAGTTAATACTGGTCGAAGCGTTTCCTCAGAGGCTTGAGGAGAGAAAATGAAATATTTATTAATCGTCATAACTGTGTCTCCGTGTAACGTATGACAGATTCTGCATCAAGGATAAATTGTGATCATCATCCACTTTGTACTTTTGTTAGGCTGAGAGCGGAGGGCGTAGAATGCGTACAAAGCGATCTCTTATCATCCGTATGCAATGTTGAACTGACGAAACCCTCTGTTTTCAAGTATAGGAAGCGCATCTAATTTCGCACAATAATGATTTAGAGCAATTACATACATGGTCAGGGGCGTAAGATGAAAACCCTCGCTACTGACTCTGTGCTCGTATTTATTTAACGAAGTATCACTTATCGACATAATAATTAAGTCAGTAAATCAATTACTTAATCCATGGTGAGATGAATTATGGAAAAGCTTGTAGAACGTTTTCTGAATTACGTTACTTTTGATACCAAATCCGATCCTTCTAATCAGCAATGCCCAAGTTCACCGGGTCAAATTACCTTTGCTGAAGCCTTAAAGTTAGAATTGGTGGCATTAGACTTAGTTGATGTGTCTTTAGATGACAATGGATACTTGATGGCGAAACTGCCGTCGAATGTCGATTACGATGTGCCTGCGATTGGCTTTGTGGCGCACATGGATACCGCTCCTGACGCATCAGGCGCCAACGTGAAACCACAAGTGATTAAAGATTACCGAGGTGGAACGATTGAATTAGGGGAAAGTGGCGAGAGTTTGAACCCAAGCCAGTATCCAGATCTTGATTCTTTACATGGTCACGACCTGATTACGACTGACGGCACAACTCTGCTTGGTGCCGACAACAAAGCGGGCATCGCTGAAATCATCAGTGCAATTGCTTACCTGAAAGCGAATCCAGACATCAAACACGGCGACATCTGCATTGGTTTCACGCCGGATGAAGAGATTGGTCGCGGTGCGAACCTGTTTGACGTTGAAAAATTTGGCGCCGAGTGGGCGTACACCATCGATGGTGGCCCAGTAGGGGAGTTGGAATTTGAGAACTTCAATGCCACGAGCGCCGATGTTATCTGTCATGGCGTGAACGTTCACCCGGGCACCGCAAAAGATAAAATGGTGAACTCGATGAACATTGCAGCGCAATTCCAATTGATGATGCCTGCGCAAGAAACACCAGAGTGCACAGAAGGTTATGAAGGCTTCTACCACCTGAAATCGGCGGAAATGGGTGTGGCTCGCTCTGAACTGGGATACATCATCCGTGATTTTGAACGTGAGGGTGTAGAAGCGCGTAAAGCATTCATGCAGCAGAAAGTCGATGAGCTGAATGAGCGCCTTGAGAAAGGCCGTGTTGAGCTGGTGCTAACCGATAGCTACTTCAACATGAAAGAGATGGTTGAACCGCATCAACATATTATTGAATTGGCCAAGCAGGCGATGATTGAGTGCAATGTCGAGCCAATGGTTAAACCAATCCGAGGTGGTACAGACGGTGCTCGCTTATCTTTCATGGGGCTACCATGTCCGAATATCTTTACTGGCGGTTACAACTTCCACGGTATTCATGAGTTCATTACCATTCAAGGCATGGAGCAAGCGGTAAAAGTGATTGTTGAACTGTCACAACGTACAGCAACGCATTACCAAAAATAGAACATCAGAGCGTTATATCTCTTTGTATTTTTGAGAGTATTCAATAATACTCTCTTTAAGCATAAGGGAGTACGCGATGAAAAAGTTAGTTTTACTTTGCACCCACTTAGCCGTGGGTGCTGTTGGTTTTGGGCTAGGTGTTTACGCATTGCCTATCTTGATTGAGCCTGATTCTCCTTCCTCAAGTTCTGTTGAAGCGATCAGTGAGCAGGCTATCTACACGGGCGAGTTCACTAAAGATCGACAAGACAGTGACTTCTTGCACTGGGGAGAAGGCATCGTCTCAGTATCCGAAAGTGCGATCGCTTTTGAAGGTGAATTGGCGCCGGGACCTGATTACAAGGTTTATCTCTCGCCTAAGTTCATTGAAACCGAGCACGCTTTCAATGACAGCAAGAACGAGTTATTGAGAGTCGGAGATGTGAAAACATTCGACCGCTTTATGGTTGAGCTTCCCGAAGGTACTGATCTTAATCGATTTAATACGGTTGTGATTTGGTGTGAAACTTTTGGCCAATTTATTACTTCTGCCAAGATAAAATGATAGCCTTACCAATAGCTGATTTAGGCACGTAAAAAAGCGCTCTATTTTTGAGCGCTTTTTCATAGCGAAGTCTCCGCTAATCGTTGTAAAGCTCGTCGTTGTAATGCTAAGGAATAAGTAATGGAAAAAGTGTGGCAAGTAATTGATTTTCTACTCGCTCATAAGTTTATTTTTAGTGCGTTGATTATCACTATTATTTTAATCATTCGCCGAATCACCTTATCTCAAATAAGAGGTGATGTTGCTTTCCTTAGTGAAGACCAACGTAACTGGATGTCACGAACCAAAAACGGCACATTCGCGATTATTGTTGTGACGTTATTTGTGCTGTGGAAATCCGAAATCAGCGAGTTTGCGCTATCTGTCACGGCCATTGCTGTTGCGATAGTAGTGGCTTCAAAAGAGATCATTTTGTGTTTCACCGGTTCTATTCAGCGTGCGAGTTCTCGTTCATTTAGAATCGGCGACTGGATCGAAGTGGGTAAAATCAGCGGTGAAGTGATTGAGCACAATCTGATGGCGACCGTGATTCAAGAAATCGATTTGTATCATGGGCAATATCACTTCACTGGCAAGACAGCCACGCTGCCTAATAGCATGTTCTTCACTTATCCGGTTAAGAACCTCAACTTCATGAAGCGTTATGTTTATCATAACTTTTTTGTGACGGTGAAAGACTTTGTAAACCTATACCCTATGCTGTCGGGTCTTATTGTGAAAATTGAAGAGCATTGCGAAGAGTTTATCGATGTTGCTCGCCGTTACAACGGTGTGATCGAAAAGCACGCTGGTGTTGACCTTCCGGGTTCTGAGCCTCACATCCATATCACAAGCAGTTCGACAGGTGAGCAAGAAGTCCATTTTATGATTTTCTGTCCAACCGAGAAGGCGGTTCATCTAGAGCAAGAGATTCGTAAAGATTTCATGGAAGCATACGCTGAAGCATTTCCTGTCAGTGCTTAATCCTGCAGTCCGCTGAGCCCCAAACAAAAGAAAGCCGAGAGCGATAATATCGACTCTCGGCTTTTTTGTTCTAACTATCTGTTCGTTTAATCTAGGTCAGCCAGTGGCAACCAATCGACTTTTACGCCTGCTTGTTCAAACATATCTTGGCTCACTTTGATTTTGTCTCCCCAGCGAGAAAGAAAGTCTTCACTTTGCTCTGGGCAGTGAACCGCAGAAATACCGGTTTGGATGATTTTCGCTGCGCAGTTTGGGCAAGGGAAATGCGTCACCCAGATCTCACAACTGTCCAAATCACGCTTGGCGAATAAGATCGCATTTTCTTCAGCGTGAAGTGTCTTGAGGTACTTCATCTCTCTGTCATCAGTATCCGCACTATCAGACACGCCATGTGGGTAGCCATTAAAACCAACAGAAACAATGCGGTTGTGCTTAGTGATTACGGCGCCGACTTGAGTTGAAGGATCTTTACTCCAAGAACCGACCAATTCCGCCATTTGATAGAAACGTTTAGCCCATTTTGAAATCATGAGAATTCCTTAACAATTAAATGTGAATGCTTATCTGTCTGACAATACATTATGTTAGACAATATCCATAGAGAACAAAAGCTGAGAGATTGATTTACTTAGGAATTGTAGCGTGTTTGTAATCACTTTATAAGCACTTGGTTTCAATTAACATATTGATACACTTTGGCCAGTTATAATTGATATTCCTCGGACATTTGAAGCAATTGTGTTACGTAACTTTTATGCTGTTCAATTTCTCATAAGTGACGGTATAACCATGCGTAAAAAGTTAATCCTTACGGCTCTTGCAAGCTCTCTTATTCTTGCTGGATGTGGGCAAGATGCTCAGAATGCCAAGCAAGCGCCTTTACCTCTCGTAGCTGTGCAGGATGTTAGCGTCGTTTCTCACCAACAAAGTAAGTCGTACATCGGTCGTATTGAAGCCGTTGAAGACACGGCAATTACTGCACAAGTTTCTGGCTACCTGCAAAGCCGCCATTTCAAAGAAGGCCAAATGGTCGAGAAGGGGCAATTGCTTTACTCAATTGAGCCTTCATCATTTGAAGCAGAAGTAGCAAGCGCGAAAGCGGCTGTTGCTCAAGCGAATGCCAACCTTAAAAAAGCCGAACTTGATTTCAATCGTGGTAAGAACCTACTTCCTAAGGGCAGTATTTCTCAATCTGAATTTGATGCATTAACGGCAAACCTATTAGGTTCTCAAGCACAGTTAGAAGCAAGCCAAGCTCAGTTAAACGCCGCGAATGTCCAACTTTCTCACACCAAAATTATCGCGCCTTTCTCTGGAAGAATCAGTGACACTAAAGTAAGTAAAGGTGACCTAGTTTCACCGTCTTCAGGTGTTCTGACAACTTTGGTTAGCCTAGACCCAATCCACGCATCGTTCAGCATCAGTGAGCGAGAGCGTATTGAGCTGGGTATGGACCGCATCGAAGGCGATGGCAGCAGCGACTCTGCAGGTGTTGAAGTTCAGATCATGCTTGAGAACGGTGAAGCGTTCGAACATCTAGGTCAGCTTGACTTCTTGGGCAACCGTATCAACCTTAATACTGGTACGATCGCGATGCGTGCGATTGCTGATAACCCGAATCAGCAACTACTTCCAGGCCAACACGTTCGCGTTGATCTGCGTGAGAAGCAATCTATTGATGTCGTAACCATTCCTCGCCGCGCGGTTCAAACCGACCTTGAAGGCGACTTTGTTATGGTGTTAGTTGAAGGCGAAGCTGCTCCTGTGGCTGAGCGTAGAAACATCGAAATGGGTCGTCAGGTTGAAGGTGGTGTGATTGTTCATTCTGGATTAGAGAAAAACGACGCAGTCATCACTCAAGGCCTACAGCGTGTACGTAATGGTATGTCTGTTCGTATTCAAGCTTCTGCTGAACAAGCTGAGTAAGGGGCGTAGTTATGTTGAGTCGTTTCTTTATTCAAAGGCCTAAGTTCGCCCTTGTTATATCCATAATCTTAACGCTGGCGGGTGCGATTTCTCTCGCTATCTTGCCAGTGGCTGAATATCCAAAAATTAGTCCACCGTCGGTCAGTGTGTCGGCATTCTACACGGGCGCAAGTGCTGAAGTGGTGGAACAGGCGATAGCCGACCCCATAGAAACGTCGGTTAACGGCGTTGAAGATATGATCTACATGTCTTCTAAAAGCGCTAACGATGGTTCATACAACCTTAATGTGACCTTTGATGTTGGTACTGACCCAGATATGGCTCAGGTCAACGTTCAGAACCGAGTTGCTCAAATCGAATCGAAGCTTCCGCAAGAAGTTCGAATGGTGGGTGTCACCGTTAAAAAGCGTTCACCAGACCTTTTGATGGTATTGAACTTCTATTCGCCAAACGGTGAGTACGACGATCAATTCTTGATCAACTACGTTAACCTAAACATTAAAGACCAACTGGCTCGTGTGAAGGGCATCAGTGAAGTTAACGTGTTGGGTGGTGGTGAATACGCGATGCGTGTTTGGTTAGATCCTGAGAAAATGGCTAACCTCAATATCACCACTTCAGACGTGAATCGCGCGTTGGCAGAGCAGAACGTTCAAGTTGCTGCAGGCCGTATTGGTGCTGCACCTTATAACAACGCACAAGAAGTGCAGTTCAACTTGGTAACAAAAGGCCGATTAGAAACAGCTGATGAGTTTGAAAATGTTGTTCTTCGTGCAACTCAAGACGGTTCAACGGTTTACTTAAAAGACATTGCACGTGTTGAGCTTGGTAAAAAGTTCTACGACGGTAATGGTAAATACCGTGGTCAAGATGCGTCGATCGTAACGCTGTCACTTCAATCAGACGCTAACGCGCTGGAAAGTGGCAAAGCTGTGATGGCGATGCTGGAAAACTTAAGCAAGAACTTCCCAGAAGGCGTGGCGTATGAAGCAAGTTACGACACTACACTGTTTGTTGCTGAGTCGATCAAAGGGGTAGTAAAGACCTTAATCGAAGCCATCTTGCTGGTTATTGCGGTAACGTACCTGTTCTTGGGTAGTGCGCGTGCAACCTTGATTCCTGTAGTTGCGATTCCGGTATCTTTGATTGGTACGTTTGCCATCATGCAGATGACGGGTTTCACCATCAACACGGTAACCCTGTTTGGTTTGATACTAGCGATTGGTATCGTAGTAGATGATGCGATCTTGGTTATCGAGAACGTTGATACCACAATGGCTAAAGACCCAACCATTTCACCGCGTAAAGCCACGCTTATTGCGATGAAAGAAGTAACGGGGCCGATCATTACGTCGACCTTGGTTCTACTTGCGGTATTCATCCCTGTTGCAATGCTTCCTGGTATTACTGGCATCATGTACCGTCAGTTCGCTCTGACTATCTGTATCGCGGTTGTTATCTCTTCAATTAACGCATTAACGCTATCACCTGCATTGTGTTCACTGGTTCTTAAGCAGGGTGGTGGTAACACGGCGCGTTGGTACCAAGCATTTAACCGTGGTCTAGAGTCTGTTACTAACAAATACGGTCAAGTGGCTGGCTTCTTAGTTAAGAAAGGCGTTCTGCTGTTCACTTTCTTCTTTGTGGCTTTGGCGGCTGTGACTTATTTTGCGAAGACAACGTCTACGGCGTTTGTACCTCAAGAAGATAAAGGCATTTTGCTGGTTAACGTTCAGCTTCCTGACGCGGCATCCTTGTCTCGAACCGAAGAAGTGACTAAGCAGCTGCTTGAAATGGTTGAACAAGAGCCGGGTGTTGATGGTGTAACACTGGTTAACGGCTACGCATTTATGACGGGCGCTTCTGCGTCGAATGGTGCGTCAATGTTCATCAAGCTTCACGATTGGGACATGCGTAATGCACTGGATGGTCAACACTCTGCTCAGGCTATCTCACAGCGTATTAATGGTCGTGCTGCGACTGAACTTCCTCAAGCTGTCGTGTTTGCGATGGGGCCTCCTGCAGTTCCGGGCATGGGGGCCGCGTCTGGTTTCGAGTTTGTACTTGAAGATACGCTAGGCCGAAGCCGTACTGATCTTGCTATGGTGATGAATGACGTGATAGCTGAGGCGAGCAAACAGCCTGAGATTTCACACACATTCAGTACTTTCCGTGCGAACGTACCTCACTACTATGTCGATATTGACCGTGAGAAAGCGCAGCAATTAGGTATTCCGTTGTCGGAAATTTTCCAAACACTACAAGGTAACCTTGGTTCGTTGTACGTGAACGACTTCACCATGTTTGGTAAGAACTTCCGCGTAACCATGCAAGCTGACAGTGAACACCGTAGCAGCATGGACGACCTACAACGATTCCACGTTCGTTCGTCTAATGGCGAGATGATCCCGTTAAGCACATTGGTGACTTACGATCAGATCTTCGAACCAGATGTAGCATGGCGTTACAACATGTACCGCAGTGCCGTGATTCAAGGTCAACCTGCAGAAGGTTACTCAAGTGGTGATGCGATTGCGGCAATGGAACGCGTAGCTGCAGAAGTATTGCCTCAGGGGTATCAGTACGAATGGACAGGCATGGCTTACCAAGAAGTACTAGCAGGTAACCAAGCGATCTTTGCTTTCGCACTGGCTCTGATCTTCATCTACCTGTTTATGGTGGCTCAATACGAGAGTTGGACAATTCCGATTGCGATTATCCTCGTGGTACCTGTCGCAACCTTAGGCTCCTTCTTGGCATTGAATCTAACGGGCACTCCGCTGAACCTTTATGCACAAATAGGTTTGGTTCTCTTGATAGCCTTGGCCGCGAAGAACGCAATCTTGATTGTGGAATTCGCAAAGGTAGAGCGTGAAGAGAAAGACGCACCGATTGAAGATGCAGCGGTGAAGGGCGGTACACTGCGTTTCCGTGCTGTGAACATGACGTCTTGGTCGTTCATCTTAGGTATCTTCCCGCTTATCTTTGCTGCGGGTGCAGGTCACGTGAGTCAGAACTCTCTGGGTATTTCACTGATCGGCGGCCTGTTATGTGTATTACTGGCGGGTACGTTCCTAATCCCTGGCTTCTACGCATTCGTGCAACGTAAGCGTGAGAAAGCACACGGTGGTAATACCAAGCTGGTTCCGCTTGATGACGAATAGAGGATTGAGTGTCTTGTAAGATTCGTCTCTTACAAGACCAACCCTCGGAAAACTAATTCCTTGTAAAAACTAAGGTTTAGCATTGCGCTAAGCCTTTTTTTATTCCACTTAAGAATAAAAACGCCTTTTATATAAACAAATGTTTGTCATGTGATAGAGCTAACACTCTAATTTGGGTTTTGTAATAAAATGATGTTTTATTGGTAAGTATATGTTTAATATGATTTTAACAAGGTTCAGCTAACGGTTGTATGCTCGAAAACATTTGCACAATAGTGTGAAGTGTTTCAAAATTACGAAGTCATATTGAAATTTTTTGTGCATTGAGGTTCTTATGAAAGTCATTGATTTATTTAAACACCGAGGCGATAGCATGTCTTCGCAACACTCAGAGTTTATGCAATGGATGTCTCCAGCTCTTAGAGATTACTGGGGCGACTTTCTTAATCGTACGCAAAATAGCCATTTCTTTGCGTGGGTTCGTGATCACCACAAACCTGCTGTCAATGAAGATGCACCAGAGATGCCGGTGGAACAGCCGATCGTACTTAAGCCAGAAGCACAACTTGTGTTTGATGAGCTTAATCAACAGATCGGTGAAGTCATCCATACTGGCGACTGGATCAATGTAAGTCAAGACCGTATTAACCAGTTCGGCCTTGTTACTGAAGATATGCAGTGGATTCACACTGAGCCTGAAAAAGCGGAAACAGACTCTCCGTTCAAAACAACCATCGCACATGGTTTTTTAACTTTATCTCTGCTTCCTCGATTGACTGACAGTGTTGACCCTGACAAGTCTCAATTCCCAACAGCGAAGATGGTCGTAAACATTGGTCTTAACCAAGTACGTTTCCCATACCCTGTTAAATCGGGTAGTAATGTTCGTGCTAAAAGTACGCTAACAAAAGTAACGCCAATTAAGAAAGGCCTAGAGATTGAACGCGAAATTCGCGTCGAAATCGAAGGTATTCGTCGTCCTGGCGCTGTGATCGTTTCAGTGATTCAACTTCACTTCTAAACGAACCATATAGATTCCAAAAAAAAGAGAGAGCTTAATGCTCTCTCTTTTTTTTCATAAGATAAAACTCACTCACTTATTTAATGCGAGTGTAGCCGTACTCTTCGATAAGGTCTTGCCCTTGCTTTGACTTCACGAACTTGATGAAGTCTTTGCTCTCGTCAGAAACTGAGTCTGTCTTGTGCAGCAACAAGAATGGGCGAGCCAATTCATAGCTGTGGTTAGCAATGTTCTTAGATGTTGGCTCTACGCCTTCAAATGTAATTGCTTTAATCGAACGGTCGATTGAACCAACAGAGATAAAACCAATCGCGTGTGGGTTATGGTTAACAATCGTTTTAACCATGCTGTTGCTGTTTACAACCAAGTTATTTGGGTTGATGTCAGACACTAGACGGTCATTAATGATCTTCGTTAAACCAAGCAAGCTTTCGAAGCTATAGCGTGAGCCAGAAGACGCTTCGCGAGTGACAACTGCGATAGGCTGATCTGCGCCACCCACAGCTTTCCAGTTCGTGATTTTGCCTTTGTAGATATCGAACAGCTGCTCACGTGTAACGTTGCTTACAGCGTTTGAGCGGTTAGTTACTACAGCTAGGCCGTCAAAGGCAATTGGAAATACCTTCAACTTCTCGTCTTGTTCGCGGTCGGTTAAATAACGCGAGCTCATACCGATGTCAGAGACACCTTTATTAACCATGGTAATACCTGCTGTAGAACCAATGCCCTGAACCGCAATATAGTTATCAGGGTGAGTCTTGTTGTACTCCTCAGCTAATACATCCATCACTCGTGATACTGAAGTGGAGCCCGAAATAGTGGTTTCTTGTGCTAAAGCAGCATGAGAAGACAGGGCTAAGGATAAAAGAGAGGCAAGCGCGACTCGTAACATAAACAACTCCTAGTTAATAACATTTGTCGCATATGATAGGTCGGTTATATGACACTTTTGTGAAATTCCATACTCTCGATGTATAGCTGTTCGCTTGATGAGTCGTAGCTTTCTGGGTTTCCGAAAGCAAGATTCGTTTCTGGGAGCAGGGCCGGTATTTTGATTACGCTTGTTCGCTAAAATGTTTGTTGAGTCCTAAGCTAAGTAGAGGAATTCACTACTTAGAAGTTTCTATGAAGTTACAAGGGGTGTTATGTCCGTCATTCATATCGAGCTGAATCGTCTTTTAATTGGGGCCGAGAGGCTCTGTACATCTCGAAATCGAAGTTTACCTGTCGAGCTAGGCAAATCCCTATATGAAGAGTGTGAGGGTGGTGTGCTGTTTTCTCAGGCGCATTATCTACTCGACTCATCTCACAGTGATTATACAAACGAGATCGTCTGCGTGACTTTTGATGAGTCGCTGTCTTGTTGGTTAGTGATGGTGCCGCTTGAAGGGGATGTCGAAACCGACTCTGTGAATTGGGGGCCGTATCCGTACCTTCCTAAATCGAAGGATCTTGATGCTATTTTGGCGGAAATAGAAAAAGACCCTAAATCGTACTTCTGGTCATAGTCACTCTGTTTTCACGTTTGCTGGTGGCCTGCTCGCAAAGCTGAATCAATGAGTATCAAAACTCAACCACTGAATCCCAAAGCCAAATCATCTCATCCCACACCCAAGTGGCTTAATATTGAAGCCACTTGGTTTACACCAGTTCCCAACTAAGACGTCCACATCAATCTATCGCTTTGTTTCTTTAAACTTGCGGCTTTACGCTCTGCAGTTGTGCTTGTGCCACTAGCGATCGGAAGTCTTTTGGTGTTTTTCCGTGATACGTTTTAAAGGCCGTGCTGAAGTGAGCGGCACTTTTAAAGCCTGACTCATACGCGATTTGAGTGATCGACTTATCCGATGTTCTTAGCTGAGTGGCTGCATGAGCAATACGTTTTATCTTTAATAAGTTTGAGAACGACAGATCTTCAGCCGATAAGCGACGTTTAAGCGTAGCCGGTGACATTCCCATGTAACTGGCGAGCGTATCCAAAGAGATATTGTTTTCAATGTTTTGCTCGATGTAATGAATGACTCTTTGGGTCACGGTTAACCTTGAAGCTCGAGCAATAATAGCCAATAGAGCTGGGTACTGTTCCACCATCAAAGACAGCAAACTTAAGCCTAATTGAGTGAGTGCGTAGTCATTCTGAGAAGAAGAGTTGGCCAGTGACATGATGAGATCTTTCAACTGACAGAGCTCAGTATCCGTTTGATTGAACTTAATGTACTTGTCTGGGATTCGAGCGGACTCTAAATCGCTGAACTGATTAATGAACTTTTGAAAGATAGCCAAATCAAAATCTAAGCAGGTTGCGCTGAATTCGCCATTTTCAGTGTTAACCGTGATGTCTTTAATCTGACCAGAATTGTAAAGGGTGAAATCTCCCGCTTGCAACGAGGCTTGAGTACCATTGGGCAACACAAAAGAAATGCTGCCTTTCGACACTATAAAGATACCGTTTTTAGAGGCAGGATAACGTTCTCGTCTCCTGGGAATGAAGTTTCTGAACTGAGTAACTGTGATTGATGACATAGTGAGCTTCTTTGACGTTGTAAATTGATTGCTTATTGATTGTTTTTTTAAGTATTGTTTAAGCATGAGACATTTACAAAAAAGGCGCTAATAATTAGCGCCTTTAGAAGTGAACCTTTGAAGCTTTTGACCTTGAAAGCCGTAACCTTGAAAGCTGTAGCTGTTAAAGCCTTTAAGCTTCGGTTTCGTTTGTCGTTTCAGGCTCGCTAGGCAAGTCCGCAAATACTTGAGTAGGTTTTGCTACTAAGTTACGGTTTTCCTGATTAACTTCAGAGAGAACTACTTCTAAAACGTCTCCCAGTTTGTATACCATTTCTTTATCGATAGATACAGTACCCATATCACCGTTGCACTCTATTCTTTCTTTATTATTAAGAATGAGAGATCCAGGGATAAATGCAGCAGCACCATTTTCAAGTAAACGTACACGCATACCTGCACGGTTAATATCGAAAATCTCAGCTTGGAAACGAGTTTCTTCTGCTGGAGCATTGGCTAGAGTGCGAGCATACAACCAATCGCCAACATTACGCTCAGCCATGCCGTGGTGACGGCGGTGCAGGGCAAGTTCATCACCGATAGTTTCATCTGGTGTTTGAATTGGCGCTTTACCTAAGATGTGTGCTTTAAGCATACGGTGGTTAATCATGTCGCCATATTTACGAATTGGAGAAGTCCAAGTTGCGTAAATATCTAATCCCATCGCGTAGTGCGGTGCAGGCTCATTGCTGATCTCGCTATACGCTTGGAATTTACGAATACGGTTGTCGTAGTAGCTGTTATCTAAAGAACCTAACCAACGACGTAGAGTAGCAAAACCTTCTAGAGAAATGATTTGCTCTTCAGTGAACGGCGTTTCCGCTTGCGGGTTTACCAGTTCAAGAACGTCGGAGATTTTCTCAGCCTTGAAACCAGAATGGCAGTTAAACACACCTTGGTTGAAGCTCTCTTTTAGTACTCGGCCCGCACAGATGTTCGCGCTGATCATTGATTCTTCAACCAGCTTGTTTGCGCTACGACGCATGTCAGCGTGGATAGCGACAACATCGTTATCTTCGCTCAGTTCAAAGCGGTAGTCAGGGCGATCTGGGAACACAACAGCGTTTGCTGAGCGCCATGCTGAACGTGCTTGAGCAAATTGGTGAAGATCAGAAACAATTGCAGCAATCTCTTCTGATGGTTGCCATTTCTCTGATGCACCTGTTTCTAGCCAGTCTGATACGTTGTCGTAAGCAAGACGAGCATGAGATTTGATGTTTGCAGCGAAGAAGTTAATGTCATCACCGATAACGCCATCTTTAGATACCGTTACTGTGCAGCAAAGTGCAGGACGAACTTCGTTCTCGATCAGTGAACATAGGTTGTCAGCAAGATCACGAGGCAACATTGGGATGTTGCGACCAGGAAGGTAGATAGTGAAACCGCGCTCGCGTGCCACTTTATCCATCGCATCATCTGGAGAGATGTAAGCCGTTGGATCAGCAATTGCGATAGTCAGTTCAAAATCACCGTTCTCTTTTTTCTTCGCGTAAAGCGCGTCATCCATATCTTTTGTGCTTTCGCCATCGATAGTCACAAAAGGGACGTGCGTCATGTCTACACGTTCAAGATCGGCGTCATCGTTGATTAGCCAGTTGTCGATGCCTTCAGGCTCGCTGTTTGGTAGATCGTTTTGTGCCAGCGTTACCCACCAAGGTGCGATCTTGTCGTCAGCGTCTGTGATTTTTTCAGAGATTTGAGCCAAGAATCCGTTGTCACCTTTTAACGGGTGTTGAATGATATGAGCAACAACCCAGTCACCTTCTTTAAGCGTTTCAGGGTTTAGACCCTTCATTGCTTTCGCTTTAAGTTGCAGTTTTTTGAGCTGCGGGTGATCAGGAACAACGTTCAATCGGCCTTTGAAAAGCTTAACTCGTGCAATAAAGCGAGTAAGACCTTGTTCAACCAATTCCTCAGGCTCTGCTACTTCGCGCTCTTTCTCTGTGCGAATGATGGCAATCACCTTGTCACCGTGCACACATTTCTTCATGTACGGAGGCGGGATAAAGAAGCTTGTTTTGCTATCAACTTCGAGAAAACCAAAACCTTTTTCAGTGGCTTTGATGGTACCTTCCTTTTTAGGGAGGGTTTCTTGGATTTGCTGCTTGAGCTGAGCGAGTAGAGGATTATCTTGAAACATTTTGACTTTTATCTATCGAGGACAATTGAGCACACTATAATCATTGCGAGGCTTGATTACTACTTAAAGGCGAAGTGAGCGTTAATTAATTGCCCTCTTATTTAACTAGGTCAATTTGCTAGGAGATGGGTGCTGTGACGAGATATTCATCAAGTTTTGACGATATGATAACCAGTATTGATGTAAAAGCGAAAAATATGTGATGTATTTCAATTTTTTCTGGATTTTTTTATGCATTTAGGGAATAATCCGCCTCCCTTAGACGTCCCTAATGGCTTGAAGTGTTTTATTACTGCTTCGTAACTCTGAATGGAATCAGTATCTGATTGGATCAGTATTGGAATTGATAGAGCTCCCGGGACCTTTTGTTTACTTATATATAGTGGGATCCCAATGTCCGAATCTGTAATTCAATTTAATGAATTAGCCCTAAACGATAACATTCTTTCAGCTCTTGATAGCATGGGTTTCGTTTCTCCGACTCCAATCCAAGCAGCAGCTATTCCTCTTCTTCTTGAAGGCCGTGACGCACTAGGTAAAGCACAGACTGGTACTGGTAAAACAGCAGCATTCTCTCTGCCTTTACTTAACAAAATCAACCTGAACCAACACAAACCACAAGCAATCATCATGGCTCCTACTCGTGAGCTAGCGATTCAAGTTGCTGCGGAAATCAAAAACCTTGGCCGTGATATCAAAGGTCTTAAAGTTATTGAAATCTACGGTGGTGCTTCAATTGTTGACCAAATGCGTGCTCTAAGCCGCGGTGCTCACATTGTTGTTGGTACTCCAGGTCGTGTTAAAGACTTACTAACTCGTGACCGTCTACACCTAGATGAAGCACACACATTTGTTCTTGATGAAGCAGATGAAATGCTGAAAATGGGCTTCGTAGATGACGTTACTTGGATCCTAGAGCAAGCTCCAGAATCTGCACAACGTGTACTTTTCTCTGCAACTATGCCTCCAATGGTTAAGACTATTGTTGACCGTTACCTACGTAACCCGGCTAGAGTTGACGTTGCTGGTACTAACCACACAGTTGATAAAGTAGCGCAGAACTTCTGGGTTGTTAAAGGCGTAGAAAAAGACGAAGCAATGTCTCGTCTTCTAGAAACCGAAGAAACTGACGCGTCAATCGTATTCGTACGTACTCGTCAAGACACTGAGCGTCTAGCTGATTGGCTATCTGCACGTGGCTTCAAAGCTGCTGCACTGCACGGTGATATTCCTCAGTCTCTACGTGAGCGTACTGTTGATCACATCAAACAAGGTGTTATCGACATCCTAGTTGCAACTGACGTTGTAGCTCGTGGTCTTGATGTTCCACGTATCACTCACGTATTCAACTACGACATCCCATTCGATGTTGAATCTTACATCCACCGTATTGGTCGTACTGGCCGTGCTGGACGTAAAGGTAAAGCGATCCTACTAGTTCGCACTAACCAAATTCGCATGCTTCGCACAATCGAGCGTGTAACTAAGTCTCAAATGGAAGAAATCCAACTTCCTCTACGTGACCAAGTTGCTGCTGCACGTGTTGCTAAGCTTGGCGCTGAACTTGAAACTGAGAAAGAAAGCAAAGCACTAGAAAACTTTGCAGGTCTTATCTCTACTCTTCAAGAGTCTCTAGAAGTTGATGCTGCTACTCTAGCTGCAATGCTTCTTAAGCGTCAGCAAGGTAAGAGCCCACTATTCTACGTTGGCGAAGACCCGATGATCGCTGCTATTGAGCGTGATAAGAACCGTCGCAAAGAGCGTCGTGAAGATCGTGACAACGGCCGTGACGGTGGTGGTCGCAACTTCAATACTCAAGATTGGGATACTTACCAACTACAAGTTGGCCGTGAGCAAGGCGTTCAGGTTAAAGACATCGTTGGCGCACTAGCAAACGAACTTGGCCTAACTAAAGGTTCTATCGGTGCTATCAAGCTAGACCAAGGTTCTACTTACGTTCAACTGCCAAAAGCAATGAACTCTGAAACTGCTGGTAAGCTAAGCAAACTTCGCATTCGTCAAAAAGAAGCTGGCGCTGTAGTTGTTGATTTCAATGACTTCCGTGAGCCTCGTCGTGGCGGCGGCGGTCGTGATGGCAACCGTGGTGGCAACCGTGGCGGTCGTGATGGTGGCGGCTACCGTGGTAACCGTGAAGGCGGCAACCGCGAAGGTGGTAACCGTGAAGGCGGTCGTGGTGGATACCGTGGCAACCGAGATGGTGCTCGCGATGGTAACTCTGCTGGCGGACGTGATGGCGAACGTCGTTTCGACCGTAACCGTGGTGGCGATCACCGTGGTAACTTCCGTGGCGAACGTGGCCATGGTAACGGCAATGGCGGTGGTAACCGTGGTCGTCGTCCAGAGCGCAACGAAGGTTAATCAACCTGTCGCTTAGACGCTTTAGGTCTAGACACTGAATTTAAAAGCCGAGCGTAATGCTCGGCTTTTTTGTGCCTGCTATTTGAACTTAAGCTTTGGTTGGCTCGATATTCGTAGATAACTTACTTTAATCAAGCTTCGTTCCTGTAACTATGCTTCGTCCATGAAACTAAGCATCGCGCCTAGAACGAATGTTAGTGCCAAAACTTAGCTGTATCGCGTTCTAAGCCTATACCAAAAGAACGTGCTACAAGATGCTGAAACAAAGAGTGAAGGCTATCTAAGCGTCGTTACAGTGCATCTATTCGTAGTTGTGCTCGAAGGCAATCAAAATAAGATCAGATCACTATTCTCAACTTCAGTGAGCTTTTTGATGCAAACACTGAGCAATTGAGAAATCGAGCAAAAAGTTATCGGTAATGATAAGCAGACGAAAGGGAAGGGTGGTTGTTTTTCAAGCGGATCACCTGCATTTGTTCGAGTCGCTTTAATTAACTGAATCAAGTTAAAAATAACGTGAGCACTCGTTTGCGTCACCTGTTCATTAATTTTCTTATTCAACTATTTTTTAATTCCGCTCTCGAAATAAATAATTTAATGACCAAGATCAACTTAATTGTGTTCATTTAGTGATTTTTTCAAAACAAAAGTTGAAAGATTCAAAAATTATTGAATAATGGACTTAACTAAAATTGAAGTAAACACTTCATCCAATTCGTACTGAAACAGGATCCATATCCAATGTCTAATTCGTTTGTTCTGGTTATTAACTCGGGTAGTTCATCCCTAAAATTTGCTGTAATCGATTCTGTTTCTGGTGAAGCAGTATTAAGTGGCCTAGGGGAGTGTTTTGGTCTTGAAGATGCTCGTATGAGCTGGAAATTCCAAGGCGAGAAAACTGAAATTGCCATTCAAGGTGAAGATAACCACCACAAAATTGCCATTGGCAAATTGGTTGGCCTGATGGAAGACCTAGGCTTCACGGCTGATATCGTGGCTATCGGTCACCGTATCGTTCACGGCGGTGAGAAGTTCACTCAAACGGTTCGCATTACTGAAGAAGTAACGAACGAAATTGAAAGCCTATCTGACCTAGCTCCACTTCATAACCCAGCAGGTGCTATCGGTATCCGTGCTGCAATTGAAGCTTTCCCTTCTCTACCTCAGTTCGCTGTATTTGATACTGCTTTCCACCAAACAATGCCTCAACGTGCATTCACTGGTGCAATCGCAAAAGAGCTATACACAGACTTCGGCGTACGTCGCTACGGTTTCCACGGCACTAGCCACTACTTCGTTAGCCGTGAAGCTGCGAAGATGGTTAACAAGCCAATCGAAAAATCGAGCTTCATCTCTGTTCACCTAGGTAACGGCGCATCTGTATGTGCTATTAAAGATGGTAACAGTGTTGATACTTCTATGGGCTTCACACCACTTTCAGGCCTAATGATGGGCACACGTTGTGGTGACCTAGACCCAGGCATCATCGAATACCTACTTAAGAAAGGCTGGTCACAAGAGCAAGTATTTAACTCTCTAAACAAGGAGTCTGGCTTCCTTGGCGTGTCTGGTCTTACGAGCGATGCTCGTGGCATCTTAGAAGCAATGGAAGAGGGCCACGAAGGCGCTAAGCTTGCGTTTGAGGTGTTTACTTACCGCGTAGCGAAATACGTTGCTTCTTACCTAGCAACGCTAGATTCTTTAGACGGTATCATCTTCACTGGTGGTATCGGTGAGAACTCTCTACCAATTCGTCGTGAGATCTTAAACAACCTTAAGATTCTAGGTTTCGTTGAAGATGTAGCAGGTAACGAATCTGCTCGCTTTGGTGCTGAAGGGATCATCGCTAAGTCTGAAATGTTAGACGCAGTAGCAATGGTTATCCCAACCAATGAAGAATTCGTGATTGCTCAACAGTCGGTTGAACTGCTGTAATTTTTTCAAAAACAGATAGTTAAAAGCGAGCTTAGTGCTCGCTTTTTTGATCTTATATGTTGGATAGACCATCGCTAAGTGGCCTTATAGCGAGATAGTCAAAACTCATTCTATTGATTTCGGCAAATCATTTTGTAGCTTCAAACTAGTGATGTTAGGGCTGGCTTGTGATGCCCCAAAAACGCCTAGAATTGAACTTGCAAGGTTTCAGATACAAAAAGTAATAGATGCGACGATCTAGCCCCATCGCCCTCAATGAAATTAAGACTATTGCTTGAATGTAGTGCGCCACTGAATCGGCGATACATGAAAAGCCGATTTAAAGTGCTTTCTGAATACACTGTCAGAGCCAAAACCCGCTTGCTCTGCAACTTGAGGTATCGATAGTTTCGTGGTTTCTAATAGACGTTGGCTAAGCACCAAGCGTTTATTTTGCAACCATTCACCAAATGTACAGCCATAGGTAGCTTTAAACTGGCGTGTGAAGGTTCTTTTGCTCATCGCACAGCGCTCAGCGACTGCATCTAGTGAGTGAGGCAGATGGACGTTTTGTTCGACATGCTCAATCACAAGGCTGATGCTTGTTTCTGCGAGTGGCTTTACGCTAATCGGTGCAGGTATGTACTGTTGCTGTCCACCAGTTCGAAATGGCGCTGTCACCATCTTACGTGCGAGATCATTCGCAAGTACACTGCCACACAGGCGGCGCACTATGTGGAGACAGCAATCTAGCGAAGCTGCTACCCCTGCTGAGGTAATGATAGTCTCATGTTCAATAAATAGAGGGTTTGGATCAAAATTCACCTTAGGAAATTGCTGCTGAAATTGTTCGGAAAACGCCCAATGGCTTGTGGCACGTTTTCCATCGAGAACGCCAGCACATGCAAGTACATAAGACCCGAGGCAGAGTCCTACTAGTAGCTTACCTTTCCCATGATGCTCTATTAGCGCCTCTATAAGTCGCTCACTTGGCTCTGGCAGGTCATTTGGCCAGCTTGGAACAATCACAATATCCGCCTCTTTAATAGCGCTCAAATCTCTATCGATCACCACACCAAATCCTGAGCTTGTTTCCAATGGCGAGCTTTTTTCGCTACAGATTTTCAAGTCAAACCGAGGCGGCTGATCGAAAAAGATATCTTGAAACACCATACAGGGTACAGAGAGATGAAAAGCACTGATCCCTTCAAAGGCAATCAAAGTGATTTTGACTAACTCGGTTGATTTCTCCATATTTGTCTCGATTTGCGCGAATATTGACTTTCGAGACAGTATGGCAAGATTACCGAAAATAGCATACTAAATCACATAGAGAATATGACTCATGAGTGAATTTAGAGAGGTATTATGAAGATCCATCACCTACGTAGCGCAACTTTTATCATTGAATCTGGCGAAAAATTTATCCTTATTGATCCTATGTTGGGGAAAAAAGGCTCTATGCCTCCGTTTTCAGTCATTAAGGCTAAGGCCGCGAAAAATCCAACGGTTGAGATGCCAAGTAATGCCGATGAGCTACTAAACAAGGTTACTCATACCTTAATTACTCACAGTCAAACACTTGGTATCAAGGCATTACAACATGGAGATCACCTAGATCCGGCAGGTGAGACGTTTTTAACAAGTCGTAATATCCCAGTTGCGACACCAGCCAAAGATAAGGCTTACCTAGAAAAATACGACTTGACGGTAAATTGGGGAATTGAAGACTGGCAAACTATCGACTTTTTAGGCGGAAAACTAACTGCGGTTCCTGCTTTACACGGTCATGGTTGGATTCACAAGGTAATGGCTAATGGTGTTGGATTTTTCTTGGAGCTCCCCAATGAGCCTTCTATTTACATTAGCGGTGATACAGTTCTAACCGATGATGTAAGACGAGCGTTGACTGAGTTGAAACCTGATATCACAGTAGTCGCGGCAGGTCGTGCTCGTATGGACGTTGGTCAACCGTTATTGATGTCTATTGATGAGGTCATGGAGTTTATTCGCCTTTCCCCTAATAAGGTGGTTGCGAACCATATGGAGGCACTCAATCACTGTGCAGTGACTCGACCAATTCTTAAAGAAGCAATTGATAAAAACGGTTTGTCAGATAAAGTCCTTATTCCTGCTGATGGTGAGACCTTGGAGTTTTAGATACCTGAACTAATCCGGTGACTCCCGATTTAAGTAAATAGTCTAAATGATTTCTGTCCAGAGACGTGTTATGCCGCCATGCTTTGGGACAAGAACGCCTCAGTGCTATGACTCTAAAACGCGTGTGCCTCAAAATCCGGCAGAGTTAAACCCATACATATCCTGTTCCAGTTTTTCACCAGATTATTTAGTCGTGAAGATCTCGATACGATTGAAATTAATGTGAGGCGGATGATATAAATGTAATCTTTAAATGCAAGAATTAATAAATTTAGATATGGTACAAATGGATAACTTTCCCACCGTAGGACTTAAAACCTCGTTACCCATAAGCATATTGGCACTTGCCTTATATTACTTATGGGGCGACATGGGTTTTAATGATCTTCGAGGCCTTTTTTGGGTGGTGGCGTTTGTGATGATGCTTACTTTAAAGAAGAGTGAAAATAGCCTCTTTTCAGTAACTCCACAAGTTTCCTCTTTTACTCATCATGTATTCCCAATTACTGTGCTAGCGATTGGCGTGGCTTGTATCACGTTGTTCTATATGGAATTTATCCGGCAATATGTCACGGGACAAGAAGTCGACTATATCGTAGGATTTCTCGTTAGTGGTGAACTGGAAGTAAGCGAGAAACTAAATTATCTTTTCGAAACCGTTATATTAGCTCCGTTATCAGAGGAGTTTTTCTTCAGGTTTATCTTGCTAAGTAGCATATGCTTACTTTTGAGAAACAAGTTTGTAGGCGTAATTTTATCGTCACTCTTATTCGCCTACGGCCATGAAGACCCTGTCGTTGCTTTTTCTCTAGGTATCACTGCATCAATAGTTCTACTGAAATACATGAGTATATATAGCGCTATAATCTTTCATACGATTTATAATTTGTGGATATATACAGTGGAAGTTTTTATCGTACCCGCATTTTTCTTTAATGATTGGGACTTTGCACCAAGTGGGAACATCGGAACAATCGTTTCTATAATGGCATTAGCTGTATCTTTTTTGGCACTATTGATTATTAAACGCAAGGAAAAATCAATACAATAAGGTTTTAGCAACCGCTTCATCACTATATGGACTGAGGCAATAATCAATGAAATCAACACACTTATCAACACCTCGATAGTAAAGTTGCTGACACACTTCTGTCCAAACCCGTGTTAATAGGTGCGATTATAATAGCTTGCCAACCAACGAAGAATTCGTGATTGCTCAACAGTCGGTAGAACTTCTGTAATCTGAACTGAAGTCTAAGCAAGAAAAAGACAATCAAAAGCGAGCCCAAGTGGCTCGCTTTTTGTGTCTAGTAAAGATGCGTCTGAATGTTTTAACAGGGGGATAGCCTACAAGGCGATCGTGAAACAGTTTTAGAACAGAGCTTAAATTGCGACTCATCGGGTGCTCTGGAAGCGCTAAGGTTATTTAGTCCCTGAGCGGTAGTTTGGATCTGTCCAGCATCGAGGTAACTCTTCCCCTGACATAAACATCAGTTCGGACTTTTTAAACATCTCAGGGTCTTGCTGTTCTTCGCCTGCTTGAAACCGACCTTCGATACTGTCTTGAAATAAGTTGGTTAATTTGGTCATTTCAGTTACATCAACGAGGTCACCGGTTTTTCTCTTTTAGAAACATTTTTTTGCCCTCAATCTAATCGGTCACCCCTAATTATAATTGCTATTTGGAAAATGAGAGTCTTTTCAATTCCGGCACTTCTTGACTAAGCAGACCCCAGAGCTACGCTTATGATCATCGACAACCCAATCGATGAACAAACTTATCCTCAACAAATAAATGGAGTCGCGATGTCATCTGCCCATATTGCAAACAATCTCAGTGAACTGATTGGCGATACCGATCTTGTTAGAATCAACAGTCTTTCAGAGATATCAGGTTGTGAGATTCTTATTAAGTGCGAACACCAGAACCCGGGTGGTTCGATTAAAGATAGAGCGGCACTTCAGTTGGTTATGGATGCAATAGAAGCCGGTAAGCTTAAGCCGGGAATGACAATCGTTGAAGGTACTGCTGGTAATACGGGAATAGGACTTGCTCTGGTCGCTAAATCCCTTGGTTACAAAATGTTGGTGGTGATGCCAAAAGGGCAGGCACAAGAGAAAGAGCGCATGATCTCGCTTTATAATGCTGAACTGTTATTGGTCGACCCTTGTCCTTTTGCAAACCCTGAACATTTTTACCACACGGCTAAGCGGATTGGTGTCGAAAATGAGAGTTATTGGTGGGCAGATCAGTTTGAAAATCTCAGTAATTATCGAGCGCACTATTTAAATACTGGACCTGAGATCTGGCAGCAAACACTGGGGAATATTGATGCTCTAGTTTCAGTGGTGGGGACGGGTGGAACCATTGCCGGAAACTCACACTATCTATCTGAGCAGCAACCCAATCTCGAAACTTGGTTAGTTGACCCAAATGGGTCCGGCATTTATTCGTTTCTACGTAATGGACACTATCAATCAACGGGAAGTTCGTTCACGGAAGGCATAGGGATCATGCGAACGGTTGAAAATTTCAGGCAGGCAAAAATCAATCGTGCCATCACGCTGCCCGATCAGGATTTGGTGACGATATCCCGCCTTGTTGCGGAACATGACGGTATTCTTCTAGGAAGCAGTTCGTCGTTAAACGTAGCAGGTGCGCTATACGCTGCGGCTAGAATGGGGAAAGGGAAAACCATCGTTACATTTAGCTGTGACCTTGCTGAGCGCTCGTATTCGAAGCTGCACAACGAAACGTTTCTGAAAGAAAAAGAGATACAGCTTAATAAAGAAAATCTCTCTCAACTATGGGCTCGTTATCAAGCCGAAGATGGCAGTATGGTCGTCAACGTATAGTCGCTTTAAGTTAGTAACAGCCAGTGGTCTGCTAGCTCTTTCGTTAGCGCTGAACATCCGGTTAGAGCTAAACATCCGTTAGCACCAAATCCGGCACTATTGCTTGTTATTAGGGTAGTGAATCACATTATGAAATACGGCGTTTCCTTCACCGATATTTTTGTAGGCATGGGTCTGGTTGGCATTGAAGCGAACGGCTTGTCCTGCGCGTAACGTATGCCACTCATCATCAAACATCACGGCCATCTCTCCTGAAATGCATAAGATGTGCTCAGTGACGCCTGCGTTATGTGGGGCGGATTCATGCTGGTAATCGGGTGCTAGGGTGAGTTCGAATATTTCAAATCCTAGTGCTTCCTCAAAAGGAAACAACAAACTGACGAAAAAGCCAATGTTGTATTCCTCATGTCTTAGTTCGTTTGCATCTCTGAATAAACTCGTCAGTTCACTGTTTGGGCTAGCCGCGATAAAATTCGAAAGTGACACCTCGAACCCAGAAGCTATCTGCCAAAGCTTAGCGACTGTCGGGCTGGATTCTCCACGTTCAATTTGTCCTAGCATTGCTTTGCTCACGCCAGTTTCTTTCGCTGTTTTGTCTAAGCTCCAGCCTTTTTCTTGGCGAAGGCGTTTCAAGTTAACGCCAACTTTAATTTCTGTTTGCATATTTTCTCTACAAGTTTTTACAAATAAGTTGTGCGTTATAGCGTACAGTGCTAGGTTTGGTCTATGGACGTTATAACGCACGCAGGAAGAGATTAACATGACTAAGCTAAAATTTTCTCACGTCAGTACCGGCTTTATCGCTGTTTTCATTGGTTATGCGAGCGCCGCGGCGATTATTTTCCAAGCGGCAATGAGTGCTGGAGCAACTGAAGAGCAAGTGGCGTCATGGTTTTGGGCGTTGGGAATTGGCATGGGCGTAACCACAATACTGCTTTCGTTTCATTACAAGAAGCCTGTGGTTACAGCGTGGTCGACGCCTGGAGCGGCGTTGTTAATCACATCTCTTGAAGGGCTGACAATGAATCAGGCTGTGGCCGTGTTTTTGTTCAGTTCGATGTTGATCACGTTAGTTGGATTGGCGGGGATATTTGAGAAAGTCCTAAAACAGATCCCAACATCGATTGCCTCTGCGATGCTCGCGGGGATTCTATTGCAATTCGGTTTGGGTTTGTTCACGTCGCTAATGGAAGAGGCACAAGTCGTAGCGGTCATGCTCGCTGTATTTATTCTGGCGAAAGCGCGGTTAGGAAATTTACTGATCCCAAGCATTTTCATTATCGCACTGGTCATGTGTGTGGGTTTTGGCAAACTCGATGTCAGTCAGGTGACTATGGGATTAACGACCCCAGTGTTCATCACGCCCGATTTTGAGTTCTTTTCGTTGTTCAGTGTCGGTATCCCACTGTTTATAGTGACGATGGCTTCACAGAACTTACCGGGATTTGCGGTTCTAAAAGCGAACGGATACCAAGTCGATTCATCGAAGATCATTACCACCACTGGGGTGACGGGTTTGATTTTCGCGCCGTTTGGTGGCTTTGCGTATAACCTTGCTGCGATTACGGGCGCTATTTGCATGGGCCCGAATGCGGATAGTAATCCAAAGACACGTTATATAGCGGGGATCTGTATGGGCGGGTTTTACTTGTTAGCAGGCGTGATGGGGATGTCATTTGTGTCGCTGTTTAGCGCTGTGCCCTCCGAGATTGTCATTGCGGTTGCTGGCTTAGCGGTGATGCCGACCTTGATGAATTGTTTAGCTGTTTCGATGGCAGACACCCACTATCGAGAGCCTGCACTGCTTACTTTATTATTCACTGCTTCTGGCACCAATTTACTGGGGATCGGCAGTGCATTTTGGGGTTTGTGCATCGGGTTGTTTTGTTGCTGGTTACACAATTACAAAGCTAAGTCACGTGGAGCAAGCAAGGCTTCGCAAACTTCGTCGTAATCAAACGCCCTAAGATTATGATCAGGTTCGCTGTGAATTAGAAACACAAGCAAGTTGTTTGAGTAGTAAGCCCAGTCATACTTGTGACTGGGCTTACTTACAAAGGAATAAAGCTACTTAACTTCGTATCTCAGTATCACTTCATTATCGAGAACAACATTTGTCGACCAGATAAAGCTTGCGCCAGCACCACTGAACTTTTCGATAAAGTTCATGTACGCTTTTTTATTGTTCACGCCAATATCGTCTTCTGAATATACTGATGCTTGAGGCCAAGATGTTGAATCGAACTCTTGGTTCATCCAGTTGGTTGGTGTTTCCCAGTGAGCGGCGTAGGCATCTTGACCGTGGTCTGTTCCTTCCGTGGTGCAGCTTTCAGAAAGACGCTTCCCGTCCACTTCACTCAAACAAGTCAGGTCATAAATCGGTGAGGTATAAAAGGTTTGTGCTTGCCAGTCTGGTCCTGTCACGGTTCCGTCACTAAAGCTCGCGATAAAGCCACCATCACCAGCGTGGTATGCCTTTCCGCGGTTATCTTCGCTGCCAAGACCTAGGTTTTCTTCCCAATCAATCACTTTCACGGCAATCGTGTAAGGCTTCTTCACCTTAAATTTGACGATGTTTGAGTTAAACGGTGTGAAAGGAACGGTATCTACCGCGATTAACTTGCCGTTGATATAAAGTTCGAAATAGTTATCGGCAAAAATATAGCCTGTTATTTCCTCACCGTCTTGATCCACAACAGCTACCGGTACAGAGCTTTGATCGACTTCGGCTAGGCTTTTTGGCGTAGTGTTTGAGCACTCTTCATAAAGATCAAAGGCTTTTGGCCCTGTCGCAAAGTTGTTCTTGGCTGGAACCGTCCAAACCTTTCCTTCAGAGTCCGTAATTTCCCCAACGCCCGCTACTCGGCTACGTCCGTTTGCACACTCAAAGAGATTCGATTCAACGGTGGTCGCCAACCCTTGAGTAATACTTGCTGAGCCTTGGTAATCACTGATGTTACTGACCGAAGGCGTATCTGATGATGGTGAGCAGCCTGTAACGAGCAAAGCAACTGATGAAAGGGCAAGGGCTTGATATTTTGTGATGATCATTGATTGGGTATCCGAGAAGGGGTTATTTAAATAAGCGTGGTTCAAAATAAGCCAAGTGCAAGTAAGTTAATTGAAAACAAAGCTATTTCAAACAAATCCGAGCTAAGTAGCTAAGTAGCTAAGTAGTTAAGTAAGCAGTGAACTCAAAGCTGATAGCTGGAACGACGAAACTAAGCAAGAGCCAAAGCAATTGTGAGGTACCACGCTTATTATTTGATGAGGCATATATTACCCGTACAAATGTAAACAAGCGTAAAGCTGAGTAAGCATAGGTAAAACAGTGCTTTTATCGAATGATCACATCAGCTTGCGCGGCACTGGTAAAAATACTTAGAACGAAGCGGTTTCAGGTTGTGATTGAGATAGTATTTTGCTACAAAACGCGCATAATCTCGCTATACAACATTTAAAGAAGAATTTACCTATGACTACCTTTCAATACTACTTTCACCAACTGCCTTGCTTCGACTGTAAAAAAACGACAGTAAGTACTGATCTTGGTTGGTTAACGCCTGCGATGAAAGACGATGCTATCGCACAAGTGACAGCAACACTTGCACAAGGCGAGGTTACTCCTGATCTTTCAGCGGACGTGGTTTGTACTAAAGATGAAGCGCGTGAGTATTTACTGCTTAACTTCTTTGGTTATTCAGAAGAAGAATTAGAAAGCGGAATCGAAGCGGATGATGAAAAAGAAGTGGCAGACGAAATCGCAGAGCTACTTGAAGAAGGTAAAGACACCATCACCTTCGAACATGAGATTGCTCTTCAGTGCTGCGCAGACTGCGATGTTGAAGACGAGTCAAACTAAGCTTTTGTATTAAGAGTATTAAACTAAGTACTCTTATTAAGGTTCATCATGCAGCTATGATGTTCTAATGATGAAAGGCGTTAGCGAATTGAAGTTCGCTAACGCCTTTTTTGTCTCTCTGCTTCTTATATAAGCGACATTAAACCTTAAGATGTTGTGCCTTCTGTAATGCCTTGTTTGCTCAGTTGCGAAAGGATCTCAGCGGTTTTCTCTCTGAATAAATCTCTCAGTAGACGCACAGTAGGGGTGATGGATTGACGACTTGGACACACTAACCACAGCTCGGTAGGTGTTGGTTTAAACTCATGTATGACTTTAACAACTTCGCCTGAAAGCAGATGAGGAGACATGTCTAGACAAGATTTTATTGCCACTCCTTTACCCGCGATACACCAACGTCTTACAAGATCAGCGTCGTTCGAGGCGCGGTTCCCTTTTAGTTTCACTTTATGATCTTGAGTGCCATCGTTGAATATCCACTCGTCTTGCAATATGTCATGAAGTTGGTAGAGCAACCCATTGTGTTGAGTTAAGTCACTCGGGTGTTTTGGTGTTCCCATTTCAGCCAAATATTCAGGAGCCGCACATAATATTCTGGGCACATCGCAGATTTTAAAGCCATACATGTTGGCATCAGTCGGGGAGCCATAACGCAACGCCATATCAACAGAATCACGGTAAAAATCGATATTGCTATCGCTGATGCTAGTACGTAGTGCGGCGTTAGGATATTCCAGTAAAAACTCATCAAGCCAGGGTGTGATTAGGTTTCGCCCTAGATCAGAAGAAAGCGCGATGCGAATTTCACCGTCAACAATACCAAGCTCTTCTCTCATGTTGAGTTTCGCTTGCTCCAACATTTTTAAGGCTTGTTCACACTCAGGTAAATAGCGTTCGCCAGCTGAAGAGAGCCTTAGGTGGCGCGTGGTTCTTACAAATAATTCCGCCCCCAGTGCAGCTTCAACACGTTTGACGGCAGCGCTTGCGGTGGCAGTGCGCATATCAAGGTTGGTGGCTGCTGCAGTAATACTGCGAAATTCTGCCACTTTCAAAATGACCTGTAAGTCTTCAAGAAGCATGTTGTCTACCTGTATTGAATTATGTTCTAAACATGGCGTTGGAATATTTCCCCATCACAATCTGCAGATGGGTTATCTCTAGTTATCGCTTCTAAGTTAGCTTCAAACACTTAATTGTCAAAACTAATTTGATAATAATTCAAATATGAGGCTGTTTTTCATTAGTAATTTTCTCACTATCATTTCCCCTATCGACAACGTAGCGCAGTACACACTGTATGAACGAAGCCTACGATCTAGGGGGACAAGATGACTAAGAAAATCATAATGGGTGTAACGGATTTGTCGTTCCACCGTACGACCGCATCATTGGTTGCCAATGTATTGAAAGCCATGGGCTTTGAGGTAGAGCGCATTTTCTCTCCACATCAGGAGAACTTTGAAAAGCTGAAAACAGGCCAAGTGGATATGCTTTCTTCTGCGTGGTTGCCATCAAGTCACGGTATCTACAAAGCTGGCGTTGAAGAAGTTGAACCGCTTATCGAGCTTGGGCTTCATTATGAACCTTATGCTTTGTGGGGCGTGCCAGACTATGTGCCTGAAGCGGCGGTTTCTGAAGTCTTTGATTTATTAAAAGCCGAAGTGGTCAAGAAAATGAACTCGACCATCCAAGGTATCAACCCCGGCGCTGGCATCACACGCTTCTCTATCCAGATGATGAAAGACTATGGCCTGAGCGATGCCGGCTACGAGTTCTTTCCTGGCAGTGAAGACGATTGTTTCAGTGCCTTTGAAAGTGCGGTCGCAAACAAAGAGTGGGTGGTAGTGCCACTGTGGAAACCTCAGTTTTTACACTATCGTTACGATATTCGTGAACTCAAAGAGCCTAAAGGCTTGCTCGGAATTGTTGATAGAGCGGTACTTCTTTTAAGAGATGACAAGAAGCACCTGTTCAGCGAACAACAGATTCAGAAGTTGGATTCCCTACGTTTCTCGAACGACATCATCGCAGAGCTGGATTACAAAGTTTGCCGTGAAGGTAAAACACAAGATCAAGTGACACATGATTGGTTGATTGAGAAAGGCCTGATTTAACCTTTCAGCCGTGGTAGTGCAGTTAGATGTCTGCATTACCCAGATAGCGGTAACACCATTATCAAAAATTATTTGAGAATTATTCAAATATTAGGCGGTTTATCTAGAGTGAGAATTGACTAAGATTAACTCGTCTAATTCAAGGAGAAAGCACAATGTCAGTACCATCAAAAATGAAAGCTATCGGATTTACTCAATCACTTGCGATTACAGAGCAACACAGTTTATTTGAGTTTGAAACGAGTCTGCCAGCACTAAAAAATAATGACTTGCTAGTAAAAGTGAGCGCGACTTCTATCAACCCTGCTGACGCAAAAATTCGTATTCGTAATGCCAAAGACAAAACTCTTGAGCAGCCAAAAGTGCTGGGCTATGACGCAGTCGGTGAAGTTGTTGGTAAAGGTGCTGACGTTGAAGGCTTCGAAGTCGGTGACCGTGTGTACTATGCGGGTGACGTAACACGTATGGGTGCTAACGCAGAATTCCAAGCTGTGGACTACCGTATTACCGCTAAAGCACCGAAGAGCCTTTCTGATGAAGCTGCAGCCGTTATGCCACTAGCAACACTTACGGCTTGGGAAGCGTTATTTGACCGCCTGCGTGTTCGTCCTGAAGAGAAAAAGTCTATCCTGATCATTGGTGGAGCGGGCGGCGTTGGTTCAATTACGATTCAACTGGCTAAGCAACTGACCAACCTAAATGTTATCGCAACAGCTTCAAGACCTGAAACGGAGCAGTGGGTAAGAGATATGGGAGCGGACTATGTGGTGAACCACCGTAACCTTGTTGAGTCTGTGCGAGAGCAAGGCATTCAACATGTCGACTACATTTTCAATGTTGCAGACACAAAAGGGCACTGGGATGCGATGGTTGAATTGATCGCACCGCAAGGCATGATCAGTTCGATTGTTGAATTTGATGGTGGCATTGACTTGTCAGCGCTGCAAGGCAAATCAGCAGGCTTTGTTTGGGAGCTGATGTTTACACGTTCACTGTTTAACACCGAAGATATCCAGAAGCAGCAAGACATCCTATTCCAAGCCGCGAATCTGATTGATGCGGGCCGTATTAAATCGACGCTAACCTCGACCCTAAATGGCTTTAGTGTGGAAACACTTAAAGATGCACACCAACGTATTGAAAGCAGTGCCTCGATTGGTAAAACAGCTATCAAATACTAATTGCTGATGTTTTAATCCGCCGTTGTTTTGAATTGTTGACGGTTTAAATAGAAGAAGCCCCTGATATCTGATTGCTAGTCAAAAGGTTTCAGGGGCTTTTGTTTGTTTTCAGTTTAGTCAGTTTAGTCAGCTTCTGGTGATGTGATAGGTTTCGATGTTCTGAAGTGAAGCTGTATTAGGTCTAGCTCAAAAGGCGAGGGCTCTTTGTCCGCAATCAAAAAACCGATTTGTTTGATGTCTCGTGCCTTAAGTTCCGGCGCATCGCTCAGTAGCCGACCTCTGAACACAGCTTGAAAATCATTGAAGTGGAACACCTTGTTAAGCCGCACTCCCTTAATGGTATCGAAATCGTGTTTGTATTGAATTCGATTGCCGTCCTTCGATGTTGTGAACCTCAGTTGGTAGGTGCGTCCATCACCAACGAATACCAGCTCTGCACTATCTATTTTATGGGCAGGTGATTCAATGGAGCGCTTTATGGAACTGAAACCACCATTGTTTTCTAACGATAGCTCGCCCCTAAATCGACTCATATTATCAAGATAAATGAGCTCGCCTGTTGAGATGCCGCCCATTACATCGTCGTTGGTCACTGTCCAGTTTTGATGCTCACTCGCTTGTGTAAAGTCGATCATGTTTGTCCCTGTTGCATCTGCCTTAAGACTTAACGAATGTAGGCTGAGTAGAAGGAATAAAGGTGTGGTTAACCTAAGGGGTAACCGCGTTTTACATTTGGTTCCGTTCATGAATTTCTCCACTCTTTCCCCGTAGGCTATGCATTGTTTACTCGACAGCGATGGACAACTTATGAAGAAGGTTCAGTTTCAAGCATAGCTAAACAACGCTTGATGAAGTCTTCATAGTTCGACGCTTTGTCGTATTCGATCTTCAATGAACCGTGGAACATCAAGGTCACGGTAACGTCTCGGTAGCTCAACCAACAGGTGTAACCATCGTAATCATGCCACGCTATCATCTCGCCCAATTGATATTTACTATCCAACTGCTTACCAGAGGAGCGAATGCTATCGAACACTCTGAGAAACTCTAAAATGGTGATTCTGTTGTCCATGTACCACTCCCGCTGCGCAGTCGATGAAAAATGCTAAGTGCTTGTATTCGAATTAAATACGGTTTGGTTCTGCATTACGATCACTGTGGGGAGTCGGTTATTAAATCACTGCAGCTGTTTTGCAAAAGGGCTAAGATAAACAGAAGAAAGGCGTTAGTAGACTTGAGTTTACTAACGCCTTTTTATTTGGTGTCTTTTTATTGAGTGCCTTTTATATCTAGTGCCTTTTATATCTAGTGCCTTTTATATCTAGTGTCTTTAGCTGGCTCTATGGAGTTTCAACTCAAACTATCAGTTAGAAATCATCGAGCACAGCGGGACGCTTAGAAATAATGAAACACTGGAGGTTCATGCATTAAGAAGTTTTGATGCGAGATGTTCCAAGCATAAGCGCCTGCTAGAGTGAACACCACATAGTCACCGATATCGACTTGCTCGATATGTTGATTTCGTGCCAGAACATCTTTTGGTGTACAAAGCTGTCCAACCAACGTGGCTGTGGCATGGTTTATCGGATGTGAAATCGTGGGTTGCTGATTACTTTTCACGATTGCAAAAGGGTGGTCATGGCTTTGCGCTGCCGGAGTACGGAAATGATGCGTGCCACCACGGGCAATCACAAAATGCTCGCCAAGATTTTGTTTAATATCCAAGACCTCCATTACGTAATAGCCACAAGGTGCAGATATGTAGCGGCCACATTCAAAACGCAGCTTCCAATCTTGTAAATGTTCCTTGGAAATCAGGAACTCCAATTTGTCGCAGAACTCCATCCAAGGAAAATGTTGTTTAGGGTTTTGGTAATTGATCCCCATACCTCCACCGAGGTTGATGATCAACTCATCGAGTGAGAACGTTTTTTTCCACTCTTTGACCACTTGGAAATAGCGTTGCATCAAGGCGAGGTGGCGATCAACGTCGAGTTGATGTGACATCAAATGGAAGTGAAAGCCTTTCAGCTTTATTAAGGGGAAATCGCGTAGGTACATCAAGGCATTACTTAACTCACTCTCATCTAGGCCAAACGGGGTGGGCTTTCCTCCCATGGCTAATTTGCTAAGTGTGATGTCACCAATGTCTATGTTCATACGCAGGAAGATCGAAGCAGGTCGATTCAACTTTTGTGTTAAAGAACCAATGCGTTGTAACTCAGTGAGGCTCTCTACATGAATCGCATCAACATCGAGTATAATCGCTTGCTCTAACTCACTGGGCATTTTCCCTGGGCCACCAAAGATCAGTGGTTTATTGAGTTGTTGCTGGTGGAGGTGTGTAAGCTCTCCGCCTGATGCTGCTTCAAAACCATCAACATAAGGGGCTAAAGTGCGTAATATCGGCTCTGAAGGATTCGCTTTCGCGGCGTAAAATAGCTCTACGCTTTTTGGCAATACATGGCGCATCTGCTTAATGTGCTGCTCCAATGCATCGAGATCATAAAGATAAGCACATAATGGTTGCGTTTGTTGCTTGGCCAATTGCTGGATTTCTTGATGGATAGAGGCTGAAAGTTGAGGAGAATTAAGCATGGTGAACTCCTTTTGAATGAGTTGGCCACGGTGCTGCAACTTGGGTGTAACCGGACTCTTTATCGGCATTTTGCATCAAACGTGTTGTGAAGTTATTTTTGCTTGGAAAATGACCATCGTTAAGCAATGCCATTAGTTCGGGTTGCTGGCCATTGATAGACGTCCAGCGGACGATAGCGTCTTTTAAAGTTCCCCATAACGTATTCTCAAGTGCCGAGTTACCCTCAGCGATAAAGAAAATGGCCTCGCTGATATTGTTAATGAAGGTGCAATAGCCAATACGGTTCCAACCTTGCTCACGGCTGTAGTACACCGATTGACGAGCACGCTCTGAAAGTTGCTGAAGTGTTTCTGATGGCCAAAACTCGCGTAGTAGCTTGGTACCTTCTAAGTCTCGAATCCATACACAGCAAGGCATGCCTTTTTCAAATCCAATCAACGTATTTTGTAAGTGCGGTTCAAACGCAACCCCATGTTTGAAGTAGTAGTTAAAGACGCCCGGAATCAAACAATGCAGATAGCGCTCAAACCACAGCGTGGCGACATTTTCATATTGGGATTGTGTTGTTTGCGCTTTTTGTTTGAGTTGAGTGGCGATGCAACTGTTCCCGTCTGTATCGTAAGCAAAGAGGGCACCCGCTAACGTTGGTTGCAAAATATCGGTTTCGCTTAAAGTGAAATTCTCTCGATACAAAATACCAAACGACTCTCGAGCTTTAATAACATCAGCATGCTCTTGTTCAGCCATAGATTCTAGATTCAATGTGGTTGCGTAAGGTTCTGTCATTACTTTGAATACTGGATTACGTAACTGTTCACTCTCTTTGATGGGATGCAGAATCGAGGTTAATTGAACGGCACTATCGAGCTCATACCATGCGTTTTTACGTACGCAGTTAGTTAAACGTACATTGATAGAGAACTTAGCAAACCAATCCATATCTGGGTGGTACAGAGTGCGCACGGATGAAGTGGGTAAGAGTTTTTCACCACCTAATCCAAGCGGGATGATTTTGCCTTGTTCAATGGCCGTTTTGACCACTGGGTTTTGCAAAAGTGTGTAACTTTCCCAAGGGTGACAAGGGTAAAGCATGGTACCTGCTGAATTGTTTTCATCACGTGCAAGTTGTTCAAGCATGGTCGTTGGTGAGGTTCGGTCATCTGAACTCAAGACATCAAGCAACGTGGTGTCGACCTTAAACCAATAGAGAGGAACTTTAGCGCCAACCTCAGGGGAACACGCTAGCAGATCATCGATACTGACACCTGAACGACTCTTTGGCGTTGGATGAAAAGTATGTCCCCAAAGTAACGATTGCTCTGATGCGATAAACGCGTTGTGATGCTGAGGTGAGCTGTCTGAGTTTAGGAACTGTTCGGTGATCAACAAACTGTTTTCCATTTGCTCGACCAGTTCGTAATTGAATGGAATCGTCAGCACTTGTTTTAGGTAACTGAGTAGAAGCGTCAGGGTTTGCGTTGCGTCCAATTTGCACCAAGCTGCGCCGGGCATTTTAGCCCAAGGTGTATCACTGAGCTTCACTTTCCCCAGTTTACTGATGTACTCAACGGGTAAAACCATCAGACCATTTTTCTGAGGTTGATCTTGGTGAGGTAGGTGAATAGCCACGCGTTGGTGAGCGTTGTAGTTTCTTTTCAAAGTTTGAGGCAGAGAGGCAGAACTGTAGCGCCAATTAACCTGTTCATTGGGTATCGCGTATTCACGCAAGTAACAGTTCACCACGCCCATGATGGTATTGAGTTGGGCTTTTTCTCGGTTTAGCAGTACTTTTTTACGATTTTGAAGAGCTTGGTCTTCAGCGTAATGTTCACTTGGAGATAATTGAGTCTGTAACATGTTGATGTCCAAATTTTGAATGGATGATCAGCGCGATAGCAGCAATGCCACTGACCAACATAGAAAGTATGAAAGGAAACTCAAGCCAGCCCAAGCTTGATATAAAAGACGCGCTCAACCCAGCCGCAACGCCACCCCATTTAGACATAGCGTCAAAGCGCGAAAATACTTTGCCGCTTTGTCGTCGATCAATTTGGTTTGCTAACGCTTGATGCAAGCCGTGATAACAGCAAACCATGCCAAGTCCGAAAACAATACGAGCAATAATCAACACTTCTTGATAAGGAGTGAGATGCATTGCTGTACTGAGTGAAAGCAAACCAAAGCCTAGCCATAAAGTACGCTGCGCTTGATTACGTTCAAACTGGTGGCGATCAACCCATTCTGAGAACAGATGGACTTTTCCTGCAAAGAGCAGATAAACACCATGTGGGAGGGCATATAAAAACCCAATCCACGCTTGGCTTGTCACGCCATATTGCTGCACATAAGGCGAGAAATAGGGGAACGTGACGACCATGGCGAAAGCAAAGCTGAACTGCGCGCCAAACACCCAATAAAGCGTATTTAACGAGTTGGTTTGGCTGCTTTGAGCTTTATTCGATACCTGATCTTTTACAATTCCCTTAGATTTCGCTAAGTCATCGATGGGTAATGTTAAGGTGATCAATAGCGCGAATAGCGGCAAAGCGGACAACCACAGATACGCGTTCAGCGGGTTTGTTTCTGATAAGCTCCAGCCAAGCCCTATCGGAGCAATAATTAGAGCCAGACGGGCAGAAAGCTGAGTTTTATTGAGTGACTTACCGAGTGATTTCGCATCGTTGATTTGGCTGGATAAGTAGCTGTTTGAGGCGGCCATGGTGCCACCAAAGGTTCCTTGAATGATAAGACCAAACACAAACATTGAGAGATTATCGGCTAAGCCACACAGCGCGAAGCCTGCTGCAAGCCCGAGTTGAGCACGTAATAGAGAGCGACGTCTGCCATATTTATCAGCAAACTGCCCCCAAAAGCGTGCCGCAACGGCAGTGCAAAAGGTCGGCAAAATGAACAGTACCCCCGCCCAGTCCGAAGTAATGTTTGCATCCAGTGTTGGCAATACCATTGGCAAAAACAGCGGCATTCCTAAGGCTGCAAACGCGGCGATAAAGTGGCTTAAAAGTACACAATAGATGAGTTTGGTCATGATGCGTTAACTCACACTCTGCTTGATGTTTTCAAGGTAAGCGTGTTGTGCTTCTTCGCTGGTTAGCAATAAAAAGTTCGGTGCTGACAAGCCATAAAATTTATTGATATCGCTTGCACCGGATGACTCTTTAGACAACAAGCTACCTGAGCTCAATAGATATTTAGCGTATAGGTTGGGTGACTCAAACAACATCTCGTTTGCGAGCTTGGTGTTGTGTCCTTGTTTGTCCAACTGGCTAAGCTGTTGGGAAAGGCTATTGGCAACCACTTCATACAGATAAGCTGACGTGGCGATTCCTTTCGTCGCCATTGCTTCGACAATCGCGGCAATGTCTAACTGCAAAGTAATCGTGGTAAACATCTGACCAAGAGCAAGTTCGTTGTCTACAGTGATGCGTTGATCTAAAAGCTGCTCACATTTTACAGGCGATTGTTGTTCAAACGTTTGGAAACGTTCTGGCCAAATACGTGCTGCATCGTTGTCTTTCATGGATAAGGTCATTTTGCCTTGCTCATCGAATGCAATGATGGCGTTTTGTTGGTTGGACTCCAAAGCGATACCGTAACGAATCCACAATGTAAGGTGCACTTTGCAAAGCAGATCAACGTAATCTTTAAACCAAGTCAGCGTATCTTGCTGATAATACTGTTCAGCGAGGTGTTCCAAGAATAAACGTTCATCAGGCATTGGGCTGGCAAGCGCAGCCACAGGCACCGGTGCTTTGTCTTGGAAGTAGCTCTGCGGGTATTCACGCACAATGTAAGCAAAGGTTTTATCGTCTCCAACATGGCCGCCATGTTTCTCATTACAATGGAAAAGCGTGCCACGTAAGTCTTGATCTGTTTGCTCTAAGTGCGTCAATAAACGTTCAAACCAATGCCCATCATAGAGCGTCGATGGTTTGATTAGGCGAATGTTTTTAGTACCTAAAGATCGCATGATCAGCGGTACTTTGATGTGAGTCTGTGGTGCTTGATTCACGACCACAGTGCGCACTGACAGGGTAGGAGTCACCTCAAGACACGCAACCGGCGCTTCAATGACACCATCAGGAAGTCCATCAAGACTTCTTAGTGTTAATGGGTGTGCGGGGAATAACTCATGGCTAAGAGCAAAATCGGCGGGCAGACCCACTTGCTCCATCGTTGGCCAACATTCTGGTTGTGGACTGGTCAATGTAACGAGTGACTTCTCGATTGCGAGCCAACGAAGTTCAAAGCTTTGTGCAAATTCTGGCGCGAATTGTTCTAGGTCGTGATCGCTTAAACCGAACTTAGCACGTGCTGTCGGGTAGTAAGGGTGGTCAAGATAGGATGCGATTTGATCGGCACGTAATAGCTTTTTCTCCCAACGTTCTAGTTGAGAAATCGGCTGCATGAGTGATTCGGATTGCTGACTGAAGGCGCTATCACACAATCCTTTGTGTTTTTCTGCGCATTCGAGTTCTTGCAAATAACCATCTAATAACGAATGCGAGCTTTCGTGAGCACTTGCTTTCAATAATTCGATCCAATCTTGATAGTGCTGCTGGGTTTCAACGACACCATTTCTCTCGATGAACCAACCATCACCTTTCGAGCCATCTGGTTGGCCGTATACCCAACGCTGCATGTAATAGCTCGGAGTAACGGGCAAGTAGAGTGTAAAGTCTGAACCCGCAAAAACAGCCCAAATTTGATTACGAGGATAAGAAGATAACTTGAGTGTACTCGGGAGCTGAGATTCAAATCGGCTTTGAGAAACTAATCCGAATAAATCTTCACGCAAGCAAGTATCGACTAAGCGTTGAGTGAGGTATAACGCGTTTTCATTCATGCTGTTACCTCGTTTGTTGCTGTTAGATTGAAGCGAGAGATTGCCTGTTGTAGCGCGGGTTCTAGTGTTCGACCAGAAGGAGAAACGACCGAAATTCTCGCTAGGTAATCCTTGTTGGAGAAACTTTGTTGGAACGTCTCACCAACCTTCTTAAGCACTTGCTGTTGAGTGACAATATCGCCCTCTTGGTGAATGAAAGAGGTTGATGACCCTTCAATCAAACCGCTTTGTTGCGCCACTACATAGTGCACATGGGCACTGCCATCAATACGAAATATAGGGTCAAGCTTGTGACCCAAGTGAAGATTTAAGATGGTATTGAACCAATTCCCGCCACTGAGGTTATCAAGCAAAAATTCCCGGCCATCACCAATACTTCGATAGTTGATCTCGACCAGTACCGGCCCCGAATCTGTGATGATGAATTCGCTATGACAGACACCAAACCCCACCCCAAATGTTTGAAGCTGACGTATACATTCTTTTCGGTAGTGCACGCTGTTAATACCATTCCAACTCGCCGCTGTTTCGATGAAGTAAGGTGGCGCAGAGAGTTCTACATCGAACCCACCAAGTGCGACTAAATTTTCCCCGTCGCCAATGGTTTCGACAGTGATAAGCGGACCTTGTAAAAACGCCTCAACCAAAATGGGAGTCGTAGGGTGCTTTTGCCAAAACGTATCGCAATAGTTATCCAGCTCAGCTGCAGACTCGCAGCGCTGCACGTCTAAACTAGCCACGCCTTCCTTGGGCTTCGCAACGACAGGAAAATCGAAATCGAATACAGGAGCGCTCTCTCGACTTAACAAAACACTTTGAGTATTAGGTAACGATTTTTCGTTGAGAACCTGACGAGTTAAGTATTTGTTTTTCGCCTTAAGAGTCACATTCCAATCTTTAGCAGACACACCAAAGAACTGTGCACAGATTGCGGTGGAAGTTTGTAGGTGGTCGCTGTTACTGAAAACAGCATGAGGTTCTAGCTCTTGCTCTGTGATGATTTCGATGAGTTCAAGAGGGTTGAAGACATCGCATTCCAAAATTTCATCGGGATTAAAGCGGTCATCTTCATTTGCCAGTTTTAAGTGGTTGAGTTTGTGGTCTGTGATCAAAATGACGTGGAGACCTATCGCTTTTGCTGTCGGCACGAAGCCGTGAGTGATCGCATCATTCACGACGTGACTCACGATGATTATCGTAGATTTCATGGGGCTTTCCTAATTTCCAAAACGTTGTTGTCGCCTGCTCACAACTCGCTTTCAAGTGCTCTCTTTCGGGGTTAAAAGAAAGAGAATTTTTCTATCTTATTGTTTTTATTTATTCTTATATCATTAGTGGTGTTGCATATTGCAAAGCAAATATAGATCAAAAAATATATATTGCAAATATAAATGATATTTGTTCTTATTCGCAATATTGTTATTTTATAAACTAAAACGGAATTAGAAAATGAACATTAGATTGGCCTTGTCCCCTCTCGCTTTGGCTATTGGAGGTGCATTAACCGCAGTGGCTACCGTGTCGAATGTAATGGCTGCAGAAGTAACGGTAGATGAAACCCTACAAGTTATTGGTCATCAGTACGAAGGTTACGCGGAGCACATGCCTCAGTCAGGAACCAAAACGGATGTCGAATGGTTGGATGTACCGCAGGCAGTATCGGTGGTCACAAAGACGGAAATGGAAGACCGCGGTGCTGTACGTTTGGTGGATGCACTTGATGGTGTCGCAGGGGTTAACAATACCTTGGGTGAGGGAAGCCGAGACCAATTTGTGATTCGTGGTTTTGATGCACTCAACGACATGTACCGTGATGGTATGCGTGATGACGGGACTCTGCAATCGTACCGAAGCCTTGCGAATATCGAGCGTGTCGAAGTGGTAAAGGGCCCTGCAGGCGCACTTTACGGCCGAGGTTCAGCCGGCGGTATCATCAACTTGGTCACCAAGCGTGCTAACGGTGATAATTTCACACACGTCAACGGCAGTGTTGGCAGCAATAATCTTTTTGTTGGTCAGGTTGACAGCTCGATGGCGCTTAGTGACAAGGTTAGTGGTCGTATCAACGTGGAAAGTCGACAGTCTGATTCCTATGTAGATCACGTCGACTCTAATGATTTCTTTATCGCACCGACCATTCGTGTATTGCCTGCTGAGGGGCATACCATTGATCTCGATGTAGAATATGCGCACCAAGAGTTGGTGCCATATCGTGGTGTTCCATCTAAAAACGGTAAGCCTGTCGATGTCTCGGAAAGCACATTTTACGGTGGTACGAATGACTATCAAGAGTCGGACAGCATTCGTGTTGGCGTTAATTATGAATGGCTTTTGAACAGTGAATGGGCATGGACAAACCGCGCAGCATACAACCATATCGAGCTTGAGCAAAAGGGTACACGCCAAGGGACGGTAACTGGGAATGAAGTATCTCAGACTGTAAATAACTTCGGTTACGATCCTCGTACCACGACGACTCTTCAATCTGAGCTAGTTTGGGAAACCGATTCGAACCAAATGATGATCGGTGCGGATTATAATCAGATCAATATCGACTTAACGCTCGCAAGTGATAAAACCTTACCTCCAAAAGATATCTACAACCCTGTAGCAGGCCCAACACCTGATCCGGGTTTCAAACCTTTCCGTGATAACACGACAACGACGACAGGTGTATACATTCAAGACGTTTACACCTTTGGTGATCTTTCAGTGATCGGCAATGTGCGTTACGACTCGATGGAGCTGGAACAGCAAAAAGCGGGCTCAGCAAAAGAGAATCTAGACGATGACAAAGTGAGCTACCGCGGTGGTTTGGTCTACCGAATCAACAACGATATGTCAGTGTACGCAAGCTTAGCTCGTTCATGGCAATTGCCTTACTCAGGTATCTACATCAACCCTAAATTAGCAGAATTCTTCCACACCGATCTAAAAGAAATTGGCGCAAAAGCTTACCTATTAGATAACGCTTTGATGCTGAATGCCGCGGTCTTCCAAATCGATCAAGAACAACCTGAAACCAATATAGACGGAGACGTTGTTAACAAGATCGAAGCTCGTCACCAAGGTATTGAATTAGAAGCTCGCGGTCAGTTTACCGAGCAGTGGGACATTTCTGTAGGCTACAGCTATTTAGACGCGGAGAACAAAGAGACAGGCAAAAAGCCAAACGATGTGTCTGATCATTTGTTCTCTCTTTGGAGCACTTATCAGTTAGATGACAACTGGCGTTTAGGTGGTGGCGTGAAATACGTAGGCGACCGTTACGCGGGTAATGATGAAGCGGTAGCTCTGGGTGACTACACCACGGTTGACTTGATGGCAGCGTACACCACGGGTCGTCACAAAGTTCAAGCGAATGCTTACAACGTGCTTAATGAGAAATACATTCTGGGCGCAACCAACGGCACGTCTGGTACTAACCAGATTGGTTACGGAGCACCAGCCGAATTTATGCTCAGCTACGGCTATCAGTTTTAAAAGCTAATTCAGTTCTAAGAGTTCGTTCATTTCTAAGAGCTAGTTCGACTCTAAAAACGATTGATTTGTTCACTACGAGTGAGTGAACAGTTGGCTTCATTTTGAGGCCGTTTAGCCCATAGGATCAAAGCGCTGAATCGTAAACATGGCCTTTGATCCTAACTTGCCTATTTAGGAGATTTTCATGCCTTACCAGAATTTGGATGGTAAACCCTGTACTCAATCACATCAAAAGTTGCGTCTAAGTGCCCTTGCAATGGCCATCGCTTCAGTGACTTCCATGGGCGCATTTGCCGCGTCAGATCCACAAACGACGACCATGGAAACGGTTGTCGTGACGGGCAGCTTGATCGGTAATTCAGAACTTGAGGATGTGAAAGAGTATCCGGGAGCTCGTACTGTTCTGACTAATGAACAAATTAAAAAGACTGGCGCACTCTCGATTGACTCTGCCTTCCAAAGTGTACCGGGCATTAAGGTTCAAGACGAAACGGGCACCGGTGTTTTGCCTAACATCTCAGTGCGTGGTTTGAAAGCGAGTCGCAGTGGGCACGCTCAATTCCTCATGGATGGTGTTCCTCTGACACTGGCGCCGTATGGTCACACAGGACAATCAATTTTCCCTGCAACGCTGTCGATGCTTGATCGTATTGATATTGTGCGAGGCGGTGCGGCGGTTCAGTACGGACCAAACAACGTCGGTGGTGTGATCAACTTGGTGACCAAGCCTATTCCACATGAGTGGCAAACGGAAATCAGTAATCGCTTTACTGTATTCGAGGGTGGCGATACGCCGCTCAACGACTTTTACCTGCGAACGGGTGGTTGGTTAACCGATACGCTGGCACTTCAAGTCGAGGGGAACTTCTTAAAAGGTGAGAGCTTCCGTGAACACTCCGACACGGATGTAAAAAACTTCCAAGCGAAATTGCAATGGTTACTGAGCGATACTCAAGAGTTACAAGCTTTCGTTCAACGTTATGATGCCGACACCCAAATGCCGGGCGCTTTATCGCCAGATGATTACGAAAAAGATCGTACTCAGTCGAAGCGCCCATACGATGAATATCAAGGCACTTCAACGCGTTGGAGCCTGAAGTATTTACATGACTTGAATATTGCAGATAGCGCCGAATTAGAAATACTGACGTTTGGCCACCGTTCTGAGCGTTTCTTCCAATGGGGCTTTAACAGCGCTGGCGGTCACTGGGCGGACCCGGCATTACCATCAACCGATATTCGTACGTCACCACGTGAATTTGCTGTTTATGGTGTTGAACCTAAACTCGCGATGTACTTTGACGGAAATAGCGTAACGCAAAATGTGATTGTTGGGGCACGCTACGTCAACGAAGATATCGATTACAAGCTGACTCAAACGCCAATTGCTGGTGGTGCTACAACAACCCCACGTGATTGGCACTTAGATACTGACGCTTTTGCTGGTTACATCAGCAATGAAATCGGCCTGTTCAATGACGTACTGAAAGTCACGCCGGGTATTCGTTACGAATCGATTGATATGACGTTTGATGATCTGGGTACAGCACAAAGCACAGACAACAAAGTGACGGAGTGGTTGCCGGGCTTAACTTTGGTATACCACCTGACAGAGCAATGGGTTGGTTACACTAATGCACAGAAATCTTTGCGTGCACCACAAATTGCTTACATTCGAGGCAAGGGTGAAGAGGGCAGTGAGCTAGCGTGGAACTACGAGTTGGGTGCTCGCTACAACCAAGATTCAACCAGCTTTAACATTGCACTTTACCGCATTGATTTTGAAGATCAGCTGCAATGGCAAAGTGCTACCCAAACTTTCGATAACATTGGTAAAACCCTTCACCAAGGTGTTGAGCTCTCTGGTCGTTATATTCCTCAAGCGATGCAAGCTTTGAGTTTGGGCGCTGGCTATAACTACTTAGATGCAACGTTAGAGGAAGAGGGTGCAAACAAAGGTAATCAACTCCCTTATACGTCTAAACACCAATTTAGCTGGGATGCGACTTACGCCTTTAGCAAGGTAGATACGACTTTGTCTGGTTACTACTTCAGCGAGTCTTACTCTGACAATGCGAATACAAGTGCCGAAGATGCAACGGGCGCGACAGGTAAAGTGCCTGCCTACATGGTCTGGAACTTTAACCTAGGTTCGGATTTGTACAAGGATGAAAACAGTAAGCTGCGAATGAACCTTGCGGTGAACAACTTGTTTGATGAGGACTATTACTTCCGCGGTATTGATACCAGCCCGGTTGGTCGTTATCCAGCACCAGGACGTTCTTACACTTTGGATCTGAATTATCAGTTCTAATACGTAATTTATTGAAAGTAATAACGAATAAAAGTCGCCAATACTCTTGGCGACTTTCACGGTTCTAGCGTTTAAGGAAAATTAAATATGGAAAACAACTCTCGCCTTTTGTTTTCGAATCAATTGATGCTGTCGAACGGACTGCTGTCACTCAATAAGCAGTTTTTATTCAGCAGGATAGCGATAACCTTAGCTTTGTTGGTTTTAAGCTTGTTTTCATTCTCCAGTTCAGCACAAACCAGGGTCATACAAGATGAGCAGGGTCAGTTTGAGATAGCGACTACTCCGCAACGTATTGTGGTGTTGGAGTTCTCATTTGTAGATGCGCTAGCTGCGGTGGGGGTTTCTCCTGTTGGTGTTGCTGATGACAATGATGCTTCGCGAGTGATTCCGGCGGTACGCGAATTGGTTCAACCATGGGAATCAGTTGGCATGCGTTCTCAGCCTAGCCTAGAAGCCATTGCGGTATTAAAGCCTGACCTGATCATTGCAGATGCAGAGCGTCATCGTACTGTCTATCAAGATCTACAACGCATCGCACCAACTCTGCTGCTCAAAAGCCGCGGCGAGACGTATCAAGAGAATTTGGAGTCTGCGCTCAAGATTGGCATCGCTCTCGACAAGCAATCGTCAATGGAACAACGAATTCAACAACATCAACACGCCATGGCTGAATTCAAAAGTCATTTCTCGCTCAAACAAACCGTCCAATTCGCTGTCGTGTCGGATAAAGGTATGTGGTTACATAGCCCTGCATCTTACGCAGGGGGCGTGCTGACCGCATTAGGTATTGCGAGCCCTATTGTGAAACCAACAGAGAAGGCATATTTACCAACCAGTTTTGAGTTGTTGTTGAAAACCAATCCGGATTGGTTGCTCCTTGGCGCTTACTCTCATCCTAATATTGTTGATGATTGGCAGAAAAATCCGTTATTCAATGTACTAACCTCTGCTAAAAATCAGCAAGTTGTAGAAGTGTCACCAGCACTTTGGTCATTGAATCGAGGCATGTTAGCGGCAGAACAAATGGCGAAAAATCTTGAGCAGATCTTGGACCCATCATGAGTACGATGTCGTTCTCTAAAAGTAAGCGATTCTGGCCAATACTGTCGTGGCGAGTCATATTATTTACGGCATTAGTGTCGTGTTTGGCACTGTCTGGTTACGCGGCCTCTATGACTGGGTGGTCTAATTTCTCTTTAACATTGAGTGACTTGATTCACTACTGGTTTGCGTTTGATGAAAGCAACATGACTCATCAAATATTGGCGACGCTAAGAGCGCCAAGAACTTGTGCTGGGCTATTGATTGGTGCGAGTTTGGCCGTCGCTGGGTTATTGATGCAAGGTTTGACGCGCAATCCACTCGCGTCTCCGTCGATTCTTGGCATTAACGCTGGCGCAGCCTGTTTTATGGCGTTAGCTGCAATAGGCATACCTGTGGTTAGTGATTTAAACCCAATCCTTAATGCGGTTCTTGGTGCATTGCTAAGCGGCGGTGCCGTTATGCTCCTCGGTGGTTTTTTCTCCGAACGTTCTCATCCGTTACGTTTGGTTCTCGCGGGTATCGCCATTACTGCGTTATTGCTCGGACTGACACGAGCGGCGCTGATTCTTGCTGACGACATGGCTTATAGCGTCTTGCATTGGCTTACTGGCTCACTGTCTAGTGTGGATGATGAGCAATGGCAACAGCTTTGGCCGCCTGTAGTGATTGGTTTGGTGTTGGCAATGAGTCTTGCCCGCAACCTCAACTTACTGGCACTTGGCGAAGAAGTTGCAGTGGGGTTGGGCAGCAACATCAGGTTTACTCGCCTCGTGAGTGGACTGACGATCGTGTTGCTTGCCGGAGCAAGCGTCGCTATCGCAGGGCCAATTGGCTTTGTTGGATTGTTAGTGCCTCATTTGGTTCGACCTATTGTTGGGCACAATTATCATTTACTGATTCCTATTTCAGCATTGGCAGGCGCAGCATTAGTGTCTTGGTCAGATGCACTGTCGCGAGCGATTGCTTTCCCGACTGAAACACCCGTTGGTGTTATTACTGCTTTGCTCGGAACACCTTGTTTTATTTTGATTGCGACGAGGAGATCTTAATGCACCATCACACTAAGATAATTTTGTTATCAGGAATTCTCATATTAGTGGCATCCGCAGGTTTGTTTGTCGGAGCAGCTTCGCTTTCTGTTTCTCAAGTCATCGAACATTTGGTCGCGTTTTCCAGCGACGACTTTGTTATCCATCAGTATCGGCTACCACGTATGTTGCTCGCGATAAGCGTGGGCGCAGGGTTAGGGCTTTCAGGGGTATTAGTGCAAGGCGTGATACGTAATCCGTTAGCATCGCCTGATCTTATGGGTATTAGCGCCGGGGCAGGCCTTGCTGCGACAGCGAGTTTAGTTTGGTTCCCCAATGCGCCAGTCAGTGTGCTTCCTGTTGTAGCTATGTTCGGTGGGGTATTGGCTGCAGGGCTGATTGCGGTATTGGCATGGTGGTCAAGGCCAACACCCGCCAAATTGGCGCTGATTGGTATTGCGGTGAGTGCGTTTCTGGCCAGTTGTATCGACTTCTTGCTGGTTACCAACCCGATCGAGATCAACACGGCTATGGTGTGGCTTACTGGCAGCCTTTGGGGACGAAACTGGCAGCAAGTCCCGTTTATTTGGAGCGTGCTGCTCTTGTTGTTACCCATGGCATTATGGTTGGCGTGGCGATTAGATGTGATGGGGCTTGGCGAGGAAAGTGCGACCACATTGGGCACTAATCCAAAACAGATTCAAGCTCTCGCGTTATTGGCCGCTGTATTGCTTGCCAGTGTTAGCGTTTCTGTTGCTGGAACGATCAGTTTTGTGGGTTTATTGGCACCTCACTTAGCACGCTTGTTGTTTGGGCATAATCATAAATTGTTAATCCCAGCATCTGCACTGGTGGGGGCAATTCTGGTTACCAGCGCTGATGGGTTGGCCAGAGGTCTACAACCACCTATTGAATTGCCAGCAGGCGTTCTCACGTCTGTGATTGGCGCGCCTTATTTCATCTTTCTTCTCTATCGTTATCGAGGTTGGTAACCATGCTTAAAACGCAGAATCTTTCCGTCGCGTACGGCAAACAAACGATCATACCGAACCTGTCGGTTTCTATCCCTAAGGGAAAAATCACCGCATTGATAGGACCTAACGGGTGCGGTAAATCTACCTTGTTAAAGACGTTAGTCAGAATTAACAAACCAGTGGCTGGAGAGGTGTTGTTTGAAGACAAACCGCTATCAAGCTATGGCGATAAAGCGCTTGCTCGTTCGTTGTCACTTCTTCCGCAAATCTTGGTAAGCCCTGAGGGGATCACGGTAAGAAAGTTGGTCGAATATGGCCGTTCGCCTTATGTGTCTCATTGGGGGAGGCTAGGGCAGGACGATCAAAGGATTGTCGAACAAGCTATGCGTGATACAGGTGTGCTTGAGTTTGCTGATAAGCCTGTTGAGTCACTGTCTGGTGGCCAGCGTCAAAGAGCATGGATTGCGATGGTAATTGCACAAGATACGGACGTAGTGATGTTGGATGAACCGACCACATACCTTGATATGTCTCACCAGGTGGAATTAATGAACCTGATGCAACAGATGAATGCCAAAGGAAAAACGGTGGTTGTTGTGTTGCATGATCTTAACCAAGCCAGTCGTTACTGCGACCATCTAGTGGTTTTGGAAAAAGGGTGTTTAATAGCAGAAGGCTCGCCTGATGAGGTGATGACCGAAACTATGCTCAGTAACGTGTTTGATCTCAAAGCGAGCGTGTTTCGTGACCCTGTTTCAAATACACCAATGTGTGTCGCGATTTAGTTATCTGTTCTGAACAACGAGATCACCAAGGCACAAAGAACAGAACACAGGCAAGGAAGCCACATTAGATTAAGTCGTCTAAACTTAAGGTTTGTATGTAGTCAAAGTAGAACAGTTTGGGCTCTAAAGACGTTCTCGAAATAAATGCAAATTAGTGCTTTACCTCAACTTAACTTGAGGTATTAGGATATGCAACGTTGCTTACGAGAATACTTTAAGGAGAGAAGAATGATCCAACTTGAACATGTAAATTTAGTGGTAAAAGACATCCCAGAAATGCTGGTTTTCTATAAAGCGGCGTTCCCTCATTGGTATGTACGTGATGAGGGAAAAGGGGAGTGGTCAGGCAAGCCACGTAACTGGCTGCATTTTGGCGACGAGTACCAATACATCGCGTTGAGCGATCACGGTGAAGGTGAAAATAGAGATTTGGCTGGGCATTCTGTTGGCCTCGCGCACTTCGCTTATGTGACCAATAATATCGAAAGCGTAACCAAGCGCCTTGTTGATGCGGGCTTCCCAATTGCCAAACCCGGTGCCGAAGAACCTTATCGAAAAAATGTCTACTTTGTGGATCCGGCCGGTTTTGAAATCGAGTTCGTTGAGTATTTGAGTGACGATCCAAAACTACGTAACGCTACAAGCTAGCCGTAATACGCCGCTTTATTAAAGTTGGTTAGCTGAATGAAAACGCGCTAGAGCATTTATAGAAAAGGGCATTGTGGAATAATCCGCAATGCCCTTTTTAGATCTATTTAATCGCTGATTGGCTAACTGATGTTGAGTTCTTTTAGTTGGTGTCTACTTAGCTTTAAACGGCATCAACAGTTGTTTGCCAAACACATTGATAAGAGCACCCGTCACAATAAGGCTACCACCTAGGTAGGTCCAAACTGATGGAATCTCATTGAACACCCAAACACCTAATAGTGCTGAGAATACGATCTGAACGTATGAGTAAGCTGAAGCTTTACCAGCCGCTTGAGTTTGCATTGCTTTGGTCAAACCATATTGGCCGATCTGAGTGAAAATCCCGACTAGAACCAGCATCATGGTTAAGAAAAGGCTAGGCCACACAAAGTCGTTCCAGATCAGGGCGGTCGATATTGGCAGGGCGACCAGTGGGAAGTAGAAGATGATCACTGAGCTGTCTTCAGTTTGGCTAAGCTTTCTTACAATCACATAAGCAATTGAGCTACCAAACGCGCCACACAACGCCAGCATAATACTGAATAGCGGCAACTCGCTGCTCGCGCTGCTGTCCATGCTTGGCTGTACCATTACCGATAATCCCGCTAGGCAGAATACAATGCATATCATGGTCGATTTTTGGACGCGTTCTTTCAGGAACAGTACGCCAAGTAACGCAGTAAATACGGGATGCACGTATTGCAGAATGGTTGCTTCTGCTAACGGAAGAGTGGTTACAGCGTAGTAAACACACATCAAGGCTGCGGTACCAACAGCGCCACGAACAAACAACAGAGGTTTGTTATTGCCCCAGATCGAAATGCCTTTTCGTTTGACGTCGATGTAGCTGATGATCAACGACACCAAAGCCCTTGCTGCAACAATTTCAAATACAGGTATGCCGTAATTGCTAACGTATTTCACACAAGCTGACATCAGTGCGAATCCAAAAGCAGAAAGGATCATGAACCGAACCCCTACAGGGATCAGTGAAAAAGAGAAAGAAGGCATAAAAATATCAATTGGTTGAGGGGAAAAGGAATCATAACGTAGTTTAGAAGAGCCGACCAAAGTCTTTGTCCTGTTCTGGTCAACTTGATTCAATTAATTCTCATTTCAGTTCTGTTCGTTTTTATCTCACATAAGATCGGCGACAGCTCAGTTTTATAAAATCATCATCAACAGAAGGTGACGCTAATTCAACTCTGATTTATCCGTCGTTTTAATTGTCGTTCTTATTCATATCATTCTTGTGAATTTATAATGAGAGATATGTTCTATGAAACCAATCAATACCCTACTCATATCCGCACTTGCCGTTTGTTCTTTTAGCTCAGCTACTTATGCTGACACTATTTTGCATGCTTTCAATTGGAAGTATTCGGACGTAACGGCCAACGCCGATCAAATTGCACAAGCTGGCTATAAGAAGGTGCTTGTGGCACCTGCAATGAAGTCTAGCGGCAGCCAATGGTGGGCGCGTTACCAACCTCAAGACCTTCGTACCATTGATTCACCTCTCGGCAACAAACAAGATTTAGCTGCAATGATTGCCGCACTCAAAGGTGTGGGTGTTGATGTGTATGCCGATGTGGTGTTGAACCATATGGCGAATGAAAGCTGGAAGCGAAGTGACTTGGATTACCCAGGCACTGAAGTGCTAAACGATTATGCGAGCCGTTCAAGTTACTATGCTGATCAGACTCTGTTTGGCAGCTTAGCGCAAGGTTTTGTCTCGGCTAACGATTTCCATGCCGCAGGTTGTATTTCAGATTGGAACGATCCTGGTCACGTTCAGTACTGGCGTTTGTGTGGTGCCGATGGCGATGTAGGTTTACCTGACCTTGATCCAAACAACTGGGTGGTTTCACAGCAACGTTTATATCTGAAAGCGCTAAAAGATATGGGGATCAAAGGTTTCCGTATTGATGCGGTAAAACACATGAGCCAGTACCAAATCGATCAGGTATTCACGTCTGAAATTACTGCGAACATGCATGTGTTTGGCGAGGTGATTACCAGCGGTGGAGAAGGGAACAGCGGCTATGAGTCGTTCTTAGCGCCGTACCTGAATAATACTAATCACTCCGCGTACGATTTCCCGCTGTTTGCGTCGATTCGAACTGCATTCTCTATGGACGGTGGCTTGAACCAATTGCATGATCCAAAAGCGTACGGCCAAGCATTGGATGACAATCGCTCAATTACTTTTGCGATCACACATGATATTCCAACCAATGACGGTTTCCGTTACCAAATTATGGATCCACAAGACGAGCAGCTTGCTTACGCTTACATCCTTGGCAAAGATGGCGGTACGCCGTTGATCTACAGCGATGACCTACCGGATTCTGAAGACAAGGATAACGGTCGTTGGGGCAATGTTTGGAATAGTTCGAATATGAAGAATATGCTGAGCTTCCACAATGCGATGCAAGGTAAATCGATGACGATGATTTCGAGCGACCAATGTACTTTGTTGTTTAAGCGTGGCAAAGAAGGCGTTGTTGGTATTAACAAGTGTGGCGAAACCCGTGGCGTGACGGTTGATACCTACCAGCATGAATTTAATTGGAATGTTCAATACAAAGACGTATTAAGCAGCGCGACAGAAACCATTTCTTCTCGCTACCATACCTTCAATTTACCACCACGCAGTGCGCGTATGTTTAAGCTTTAATGCTTATTCTCTAGAGCGAACACCACTGGTAAAAAGCATAAGCCGTAGCAAGTTCTGCGGTTTATTTGTATCTAAGCTTAAGGCTTACCGTTACTGTTGATCGCTAATAACACCAAACCATTGATATTGCTGTGCGAGTACTTTCAGCAACTCGATCTCTTTTGTTGTCTCTTCTCTAAGCCATTCAATAAGGTCGTTGATGATAGGCGTGTGACTACGCTGGTGCATGAAGTAAGTCCAAGCACTGTGTTGGATTTTTGCATTTCTAGGGCAGTACAAGAAGCCTCGTTGGAGATCTTGTTGAACTAACAACAGATCCGTGACCGTAACCCCTTCACCGGATAGACAGGCACTGAGCGCCATATCTAAAGACAAGAAGCTGGTATTTCTGACAGGTTTCTTTGGTGGGAATTCAACATCGGCCAGCCACACTTTCCAGTCGTGATGATCTAAGGTTGGATGCAGCCTTGGCAAGGTTAAGATTGAATCAAGGTCGGTGTCTTTGGTGGTTAAACTAGTAGAGCAAACCGGCGCCATGAACTCTTCACGCAAGAAGGTAATGTCAGGTGCCTTGTCATAGCGTTTTTTGAAACGCGTGTGGAAGATCAGTAGATCATACTCACTACTATTAATCGATTCGTCTTCCTCAATCACAGGAACAATGACTATCTCATGATCTTGATAACGCTCGTTTAATTCCCGAACTTTGGAGATCAATACTCGCGTCGCGAAACTCAGAGTCGCTTTGATCACGATACGCTTCTGCTTGGGCTCACTCCAAGAGGCGATAACAGCTTCGATATTACCGTAGCTTTCTCGCAAAGCGACATACAAATCATGACCTTGTACCGTTAATTCTATGGCTCGATGCTTACGAATAACCAGTGATGCGTTTAACTCATCTTCAAGCTGTTTGATCTGTCGGCTGATCGCACTTTGTGTCACATGCAGCTCTTCGGCAGCCAGAGTAAAGTTCATCAGCCTTGCGGCAGCTTCAAAGGCTTTTAAGCCATTATGTGATGATGGCAAGCTAGGATATGGGGTCATAATTCGTTCGCATGAGTTTATGGAATGTTAGAGTCGCAAATTTATCAATTGAACGCTAGCCTCATCGATCGTATTTTGGGCGAAATTACCTGAGGCGCTCATGAAAAAAATACTCACTCTTGCATTCCCTTTGATCATTTCACAGCTGATCTCTATGGCTTTAGTCCTTACTGATGTTTGGATGATGTCGCGTATCAGTGTGTCAGCCCTTGCGGCTGGTGGCTTAGGTGCCTCAATCTACTTTTTCATCTTCATTATTGCGAGCAGCACCGTGGGTTGTGTCGCGAATTTGATTGCGATCGCTTATGGTCAGCGAGTAGCTCGCCCTGAGTTTGGTAATACTCAAATTAGATTGGCGGTGAAAGGCGCAACCATGTTGGCATTCGTGCTCAGCGTGACCTTAATGGCCAGCTTCTGGTTTGCTCCGTTGGTATTAGAAGCAGCCAAACAGCCACCAGAAGTGATCACTTTAGCCATGGAATATGTCCATGCTTTGAAGTGGGTAATGTTGCCTTCGCTTATCTTGTTGGTACTTCGTGGCTTAACCAGTGCGTTTGGCAACGTGCGCTCCATTCTTGTGATGTCGATTATCACCGTAATTCTGAATGTGCCAGTGAGCTACTTTCTCACCTTCCAATTAGGCATGGGCTTAACAGGTTTAGGGCTTGGTACGGCTATCGCGGCATTTATCGTGATGGTTGGATATACGGTTTGGGTATTTAAGCGTGACGAGTTTAAGCAGTTCGCCCCTTGGCTAAATACAGAAGAGTATTCAATCAAGTTGATGAGCCCATTGTTGTTGATGGGTCTACCTATCGGCTTGGCTGCTTTACTTGAGCATGGCTTGATTTACGGTGGCACCTTGATGGCGGGCACGATCAGTATTGCTTCGTTAGCCTTGCACCAAATCTTGCTGCAATGTTTAAGCTTTACTTGGAACTTCAATTTTGGTTTCTCACAAGCTGCGGCGATTTTGGTTGGCCGTGATTTTGGCGCGGGTAACTACGAAGGAATAAAAAGAACCTCGATTCAAAGCTTCATATTGGTGTCGGTGTTGAGTGTGGCGTTGTCGGCCGTGTTCATTATATGGCCTGAGATGATCGCTTCTATCTTCAAGTTAGACGATGGCACGGGTGCTATGACTTCACTACTGGCTTCTGTGATTTGGGTCGTTGCTTTGTGCTTTATTGTTGATGCTTGGCAGCTACTGGCGATTAACCTGCTAAGAGGCATGAAGATTGTCTCTATGCCAACCGTGATGACTGCCATCGGTTACTGGGTATTTGGCTTGCCTGCGGCTTGGTATTTGATGCCTAAGTTCGAATTGGCAGGGATTTGGGGCGGAATCGGTGTTGGCTTAGGCGTGACAGGTATTCTGCTGCTTATCCAATTGATGCGTGTCATTCAAAAGAACAACCAATCTCCAGATTTGTCGAATCATGCTTATACGTGATTTGCTTGTGATGCTCGCCTTTACCATGGAACCTTGAACGATAAACGTTGTATTGCTGACCGAGAACTATCAATTACCAACAATGACCTATAAGCCCTAAATTGCGTACTTCGTAATTTAGACCTTGGTCTTACAGAAACCGAGCTAAAAGGTGACTAGAATGATTTGAGTTGCTCACCGTTTTATCAAGGAATACACAAATGGAAGTTGGATTGTTCTGGGCTGAAAAAGGAATGTTAGTGCTTGGCGCACTGTTTGTTTTGACGAGCATGATGCAGTACGGAAGACGCAGTAGCGATTGGAAAGGCGTGATTACGATGTTCTACAAGCGTATCCCAATGAACATCGCCGAATACAAATGGTATCGCCTGGGGATCGCGTTGTTGGTATTTGCTGTGATCATACGTTTCGCATTACTGATTTTATGGCCTTCATATCAGTTCTAGTTCTCTTGCATTAGCTTTGTTGGATAGCTCTCTATCATGGCTACATAAAGCCGTTCAATGAATGAGTCAGTCGAGCCTTAATAAACCCGCTTGTTAAGGCTGCTGTTAAATATAATAGTGCTATTACTCAACAGCAAGGATTGGCTATTACCTTTGTAGCATATTGTTTTTCATGAAGAATAATGCGAAATAATAGCTTACCCACCTGTTTCATCATTCTTACTAATAATCTGCACATAAATCCATTCACCCCGTACCTGATACCATAATGTTCTGTTACACTCGGTCGAATTAGCTTTAATTTGTCAGTGGTGCATTTATGTCGTTCCCAGTTCTTATATGTGATGATTCTGCGTTAGCAAGGAAGCAGATGGCTCGGTCACTGCCTAGTTCTCTAAATGCAGATATAACTTTTGCTGTTCATGGGCTTAATGCACTTGAAGAGCTCGCTAAAAACCAATTCAAATTGATGTTCCTCGACCTAACCATGCCGGAATTAGACGGCTATGGCACATTGGAAGAGATGCAACGTTTAGGCGATACCACGCCAGTTGTCGTTGTTTCTGGTGACATACAACCAAAAGCACAACAGAAGGTGCTGGATCTTGGCGCCAAAGCATTTTTGCAAAAGCCGATTGATAAAGAAGCGTTAAAAGCGATTCTACGTGAGCATGTTGAGCCACCAAAACAGCCTCAACTTATTACGCCAGCACCGCTAGAGCTACCGATTCTGCGCCGACGTGACATCTATATGGAAGTTGCGAACGTTGCGATAGGTCGAGCAGCCGATGCATTGGCGCGCCATTTTAATGTATTCGTTCACTTACCATTACCGAACGTTAACATCTTCGAAGTGAGTGAATTGCACATGGCACTTCGTGACCTAGCGGATAACGACCAAGTGTCGGGTGTTTGCCAAGGCTTCAGTGGAGAAGGCATTGCAGGTGAAGCATTAGTCTTGTTGAGTGATTCCAGTGTGAGCGATCTTAAGAAGCTCATGAAGGTGCCAACAGAAAGCGAGCAGCTAGAAGAACTAGAGCTGTTGATGGATGTATCGAACATCTTAGTCGGCTCATTCTTGAATGGGTTAGGGGAGCAGTCGGAAGTTCGTTTCTTCCAGAGCTCTCCTGTGTTGCTAGGTCAACACATCTCGATTGATTCGGTGATTGAAAATACCAGCGGCTCGTTCAAAAAGACCATGACCTTTGAAGTTAGCTACAACATTGATGGCACTTCTATCCGTTGTGACCTTCTGTTTATGTTCGTTGATGAGTCTCTGCCTCTTCTAGACAACAAATTGGCCTACCTAATGGAGGAGTTTTAATATGCTGAATCTTCCTGCTGAATTTGAACAGTTCCACTGGATGGTCGACATGGTTCAAAACGTCGATATGGGGCTGGTGGTTATTAACCGTGATTTTCAGGTACAAGTCTGGAATGGTTTCATGACGCACCATAGTGGTAAGCAATCGCATGATGCGATCGGTAAGTCGATCTTTGAGTTATTCCCTGAAATTCCTGAAGAGTGGTTTAGGCTTAAAACAAAACCGGTTTATGACCTAGGCTGCCGTAGCTTCATAACGTGGCAACAAAGGCCTTATCTGTTTAAGTGCCGCAACGTGAGGCCAGTAACTCAGCAAGCCGACTTTATGTATCAGAACGTCACGCTTAACCCGATGCGTTCTCCAACGGGGCAAGTGACATCCTTGTTCTTGTCGATTCAAGATGCGACTGCTGAAGCTCTGATGTCTCAGAAAAAGGCTTGACGTACCTTAAGGTGAAAATTGAATCGCCTTATAAGAGCACTCTGAAAACCAAATAAAAATGGCCAAGGTTAATCCCCTTGGCCATTTTTGTATCTGATCCTGTAGTAATGAGTTCGAACTAAAGAAAGGCGTTCCGTGTTCGTTAACTTTAGTCGAGTTGTTGTTAGGCTCTATCAACAGCGGCTTGTATCCGCTGGGTTCTCATAAATAAGCGCATCTAACCTGC
>NZ_AJYZ02000019.1:292344-337819 GCF_000272045.2 Vibrio crassostreae 9ZC13
GACTTTACCCCGCTCATCCAAGTTTCGAACGTGCTAATCGATCTTGCCTTTGTACTTTAAAAATTTCAGGGCTAATGAAAGAGGGCTGAGATCGGCACTCGAAGCGAAAAAAGTCAGAAAAAAATGAAATTATTTAAGAAAAAACGCATTTTTTGATTCAAGAAAAGTGTGATTTTTATGTGATTAAAGGGCACTTTTTTCACAAATTTGCCTTATCGAAGATTTTTTCGCCGAATTTGCAAGGGAAACGTTTGCGCAATAAACCGACAGCGTTTGCGTGAATATGTTGTTAAGTTATTAATTACTATGAATTTAGTAGGAAATGACGGGCGGGAAGCTTTTACCAGATATGGAATCTTTGAGAGGATAGCACAAAAAAAAATGAAATATCAGACTTGCTGTTAGTAAATCACAGCCTATAATGCTGAAAACCGGAGCGTCTGCCAACGCTCCGGTTTTTTTGTGTCCGAAACTCAGTAAAGCGTCTGCCAACGCTTACCGAAAACGCACGACACGTAATATGATTACAGGACAAATTATCATGCGTATCGAACAAGAACTTAAGTTAGGTTTCAAAGATGTACTCTTCCGTCCGAAGCGTTCTACCCTTAAAAGCCGTTCTCAAGTTGAATTAACCCGCGATTTTACATTCAAGCATAGCGGTCGTCAATGGTCTGGTACTCCAGTAATTGCAGCGAACATGGATTCGGTAGCAAGCTTTGAAATGGCAGCTGCTCTAGCAGAGCACGGTGTTATGACTGCAGTACACAAGCACTACACAGTAGAGCAGTGGGCTGAGTTCGCAAAAACAGCAGACAAGAAAACGCTGAACAACGTATTTGTTTCAACAGGTACTTCTGAAGCTGAGTTTGAGAAAACTAAGCAAATCATGGCGCTTAGCGACGAATTCGTATTTATCTGTATTGATATCGCTAACGGCTACTCAGAGCACCTAGTTGAGTATGTACAAAAAGTACGTGCTGAATTCCCGACTAAAGTTATCTCTGCTGGTAACGTTGTAACGGGTGACATGGTTGAAGAGCTAATCCTAGCTGGCGCAGACATCGTTAAGGTTGGTATCGGCCCTGGTTCTGTTTGTACTACACGTGTTAAAACAGGCGTAGGTTACCCTCAACTTTCTGCAATCATCGAGTGTGGCGACGCAGCACACGGCCTTGGCGGCATGATCATCGGTGACGGTGGCTGTTCATGTGCGGGTGACGTATCTAAAGCGTTCGGCGGCGGTGCTGACTTCGTAATGCTAGGCGGCATGCTAGCAGGTCACTCTGAGTCAGGCGGCGAAGTTGTAGAGCAAGACGGTAAGCAATTCATGAAGTTCTATGGAATGTCGTCACAGTCGGCTATGGACAAGCACTCAGGTGGTGTTGCTAAGTACCGTGCTGCTGAAGGTAAAACTGTTTTACTTCCGTTCCGTGGCTCTGTTCACAACACAATTTCTGACATCCTTGGTGGTGTACGTTCAACTTGTACATACGTAGGCGCAGCAAAGCTTAAAGAGCTAACTAAGCGTACGACTTTTATCCGTGTACAAGAGCAAGAGAACAACGTATTCGGTAAAGAGTAATCTGAACGGATTGGAATAGTTTGAAGATCAAGAGCCGCTTTTTAGCGGCTCTTTTTATAAAAGAGTGAGTTATTATCAGGGAAAGGGATAATAACTACGATGTTTTATCTTACCTTATAACAAGGAAATCGCTTCGAACTAACCAGTAGGCTATACAAGAACTTAATCTAGAAAGTTAGGTTTATATTGTAAGATATCAGATCTCTTCTTGTGTGTTTTTTAGTAGTGCAATGAATTTTTCAGCTGTTTGACTTAGTATCAAGTTGAGCTCTTCAGCTGAGCTTACGTCAGCTATATTGTCATCTAAATCATCCATAATTCGTTCTGCGTCGTCCTTTAATTGGGTGTTTACAGAGACCAGCCATATGAAGCTATCTCGAATTTTGTTTGTTTCTTCTAAGCCATAGCTTTCCCAAAAGTCATCAATATCTTGCCCATTTGCCCTGAACAACTGTGGTGCTTCATCTATAAAAGTAACGAAATGTTTTAGGCAGTTTGGGTAAATCACTTCTCTAAGCCAAAAAAGGTCATGGATAGACTCTTTCTTTTGTTTTTTTGTGAGTTTGTGAGTGTGCACAGAAGACAATACTGAGATTAGAACAGCAAAGCCTGCGAAGACAGTTTCAAGCGAAATTCCGTCATCATCTGAAGCCTTACCTTCTAATTTGAGTGTTATCGTAGAATCTTTCTTATCGACGTCGAAGTATGAATTTGATGGTTCAGCGAAAGCATAATGGCTGAGGCAGATTAAGAATAAACATAGCAAACGACTCATATCAATACCTAAAGAGCTCTAGCGGTCGTAATACTACGACGAATAGCTCTAGTGCATTCATTCTTGCTCTTCTCATTGAGGTCCGTTGTGTCTAGTCGGGCCATTAACTCTTCAATGTCGATCGATGAGCTTAGTTCTTGAAGCTCATTACTCATCAAACCAAGAAAGTATGAACTAGTTATCAACTGCTCTTGTCTTGCTACAAATTTGTAGCCATCGGCAAGTTTTATGCCAAGTAATTTATGCGCACGTTCGCCATTCTTTCTACCTGAAAGTAATTTCCCTTCAATCTTTGTGAAATCAATTTTTTGTTCAGACATATGTCATTCCTGCAGATTATCTAATGGAACAGTACTACCATTTAGTGGAATCCTAATATTAATCATGACCCCTGGGAAATGATTATTATCCATTGTTCTTACGCATTTAGAACTTGGTGGGAATTTCAAAGATTGTTCCTCATTTAAAGGAATGTGTACATCTTCGCTTCCATCTTCATTTGCGGTTGTCTTGGAAGAGAGCTTCCCATCAAAATGGATTAAAGTAGAGCCAGAAATAATATTCATCATAGCTCGATCTTTATGGTTTCCATTACCTCTAAGTTCAGTATAGGCTTTATATATTAATTCAAATGTCTCAATTAATCGAACGGTTCCTTGCCCTCTGGTTGGTTCCTCGTCTTTTTTTGAACTTATATTTCCTTGTAACGCAGCTACAGTTGTTAGGGCGTCGGAATCGAATGTAGCACTATGCCTATCTACGTAATCTTGCGCTAGCTTCTTGGCTGCGCTAGTTGTAGGTAGTTCATTGAATGTTTCGGCAATTGAGTGACCAATGTTCATGACCATGAGTTCAAAATACCTTTGGCTCTCGTGGCTACAGTTTAAATAGCTTCTGACGTACCAATTAGGAGCCGTTCGGTGACAGTGTTCTTCCGCATTGTCTAATACTTCAGCTAAACACATCTGTAATTCAGCTTGTACATCATCGTGCATCTTCAAAGCCAGAACTTTTAAGCCATCACAAAAGCTATCAATGCACTCTTCAGCGACGTTTGTTTTTGCATCATCCGCTGTAGCACTAGCAGACTCAAATTTGTTGCTTTCGTTTCTGTATACAAATGAACCTTTGGATGTAGTTAAAGGTTCACCCGCTAGTATTTTTGCATGATTAAGCTCTGCGACGATTCCTGCTTCATGGATTAGCTCATGAGTAGCAATTTGTTCACTAATTGTTCCTTTCAATTGTAAAGGATGTTTCCCTTGTGCTCTAGCTCTGCATAAGTCAGTTGCAAGAATACCGAGTAAAGCTTCGCTTGCCATACAGGTGTTTTGTGATTTGTGAGAAAATTGAATCCTTTTGACGTGCTTTGAAGTTGCAGCAGAAAATAGCTCACTTAAGCCAGAAAAAACGTTTTCAGGATTATTATAGATGTCAAAGTTCTTTGGGACAGGGAATTTATATGTCCCGGATCTACACGATTTTTTACTCAAGGCTTTGCGTTCTAGATGTAGTTTATTGAACTCCTTCGCAATTTTTGCCCCTTGGATATCTGCAACGTGAGAAACAGGTTTTGAAGTCTCATGTGTATTGGAAGTTACATTATCGTTGTTAGGTTGATAGTTTTTCTTAGTTCTTAAATGTCTTTTCCAACGATGTCTTTGTGTCGTTAAACTTGGTGTTGCAGTTAGTCTCATATCACCGTCTTCTACTTTGTTTGTATGTCGTTTGTAAGCTAAGAGGTTAACTTACCAATTCTTTCTGTTATCAACGAAACTTCACATACAAGACCCCCCCTTCGTTATCGGTAGTTATATCAGAGCACTGAAACTGAAAGTCTACTTTGGGTCTAGTAAGTCGCGTAAAGAAAGCTGGTTATCGTATTGATACCAACCACGCACAGGTTAGTTTAAAGGCTCGTTTTAAAGCCTATGAGATCATAATGATATGTAGAATATCATTATGATCTCATATCAAGTAGCTCTAAATCTGTATTTTATGACTTACAACAGTTACTTACGGTTTTTAGAATACTTATTACACATACGGGGCGATTGAATCAGGATGGAAGTTTTTGAGTCTGGACGGATAGGGCGGTTACTGATGATTAATCAAGTTGCAGGAACGGCCCAGCAGATTACTACTGAGCCTTGTTATCAGACTTTACTTCTTCTACTTCGCATAATTCGAAGGAAACAGTGCTCGTTTCGCTTCTTCATCACGTTCGGTTTTGAATTCAACATCCTTACCGATTTCGCGAGCACGCAGTGCAGCAGGGCGGGCGTTGATTGCATCGAACCAGCGCTTCAAGTTCGGGTAAGGTTCTAAGCCTTCTTCACCAAGCACAACCGGTGCTTTATCAATCCAACCCCATGCCGCGACATCGACAATGGTGTACTCATTTCCTACGATAAATTCACGACCTTCCATATGCTTCTCTAACACTTCGTAGTGACGTTGTGCTTCACGTAGGTATCGGTTCACAGCGTAGTCTAAGCCTGCTGGTGCAGCATGGCGGAAGTGTACCGATTGGCCTGAATATGGACCAAGGCCACTCGCGATAAACATCATCCAAGAGAGTAGTTCAGCTCTGTCTTCTGGCTGACCGCCAAGCTTGCCTGTTTTCTCTGAGAGATACAGAAGGATAGCGTTAGAGTCGAATACACGTTGTCCTTCATCTTCAATCGCAGGCGTTTTGCCATTTGGATTGATTAAACGATATTCCGGTGAATGCTGCTCACCCTTTAAGGTATCGACAGGAACAAGTTCAAAATCTAGGCCTGTCTCTTCCAAAAACAGAGCGATCTTCATTGGGTTTGGTGTTTGGTGAAAATAGAACTTAAGCATGGGGTAACTCCTTGTATTGGTCATTTATTAAAGCACCACTTGAACGATCGTTCAATGGTTGATTTTGAATTATTTGAAGATCTTCTGACTCGCATTCCAACTCTATGTGTTGAAGACCTCGTTATTTGAGCGAGGGGTAAAATCGCGCGATTCAGTGTGTTGGATTTTAAGTTGTTGAAAAAATGAGCTTAAAGTGGTTTTTTTGATTCGTTGCTTTATGCGGAGTTCGGATTTGTGATGGGTGGTTTTTGGCGGGATAGGGCGTATGAAATCCGCAGTCAGATATTCCAACAAAAACGTTGAGCACTGGTTCAAACCAGAATTATCTGGATGCACAGGCTTATTGGTAAGTTCAAAATCGTGATCTGCTGCCACACCTTATGCAACAAATGAATATAAACGTTAGAGATTAAGGTGTGCTTCACGGTTTTTTAATCTTAGGGACTTACATTGGTGAGCAAATCTGATGTGAACACTTAACGACACAGGATCTTTTCATGAAAAAGAACATTATCGCCCTCGCTCTTGGTGGCATGCTGGCTTTTGGCGCAACACCTTATTCTTTTGCTGCTAACGACGGCGCAGTACAGGCTTCTGCGGATTACGCGCAGTTGGTGACTAAGCGACAAGTTGTCGACCAATTACTTCTTGATGCGTTGCAGGCGTTTAAGTCTCCGGCAAGAATTTCTCACGCGGGCTTTACGGCTAAAATGCCAAGCAACATGGAAATTGTGACTAACCGATTGTTAGAAGCTTACCAACTAGAACCTTACCGTACTGATTTGGTTATCTCGGCAGCGAACGCTCAGATCTACAACAAGAATGCAGAGCGCGCTATTGAGCTGTTTGAGCAAGCGCTGACGGTTGCACCAGACGATGTTGATCTTCATGCTTACCTTGCGGTTTGGCAGCGATTTGAAGGCAATGAAAGTGAATCCAATAAGCACATGGAGAAACTGGAAAGCCTGAACAAAGGTAAAGCAGAAGACATCAAACGCATTTTTGCTACGGTCGACCGCGTGTTAGAAACACCGTTGAAAGAGTCTGCGGATAAAGGCTTGCTTGATCATCATGGCGCGATTGTCACTTTGGGCTATGCGCTTAATCCAGACGGCTCTATGCATCAAATTTTGATTGAGCGTCTTGAGACAACATTGGCGATGGCTAAGGCGAACTCAGATGCGATGATCGTGTTAACGGGTGGCGTGCCCAAGAACCACAAGACTGAAGGTAAGTTAATGGCGGATTGGCTTATCGAGAAAGGGGTAAGCAAAGATCGCATCATCGAAGAGAATTACGCGACCAGCACGGTAGGCAATGCCTTATTCAGTAGCTACGCACTTGCTCGCCATGATATTAAGCACGCGACCATTATTAGCTCGGCAAGCCATGTTCGTCGTGGTCAAACTCTGTTTGAAATCGCTAGCTGGCAAACCGGCCCTCAGGGCATTACTTTTGATACGGTTTCTTACCCAGACAAGCCACTCGCAGATCTTAAGAAGGCGAGTGATGGTGAGCTACTAGGTATCTACCGAGATGCGCTTAGAACCTATGGTATGTGGAGCTACCGCTCTTACCCATTAGAGTCTCGCTAGGCTTAGGGTTACTTCACAGTAGGCAAAGTATAAGTTGCTAGTACAATCGAGCACAGCTAGATGGTATGCTGTGCTCCTACTTAATTTAGTGTTTCAAAGGCAAAAAAATGAACCCGATTTTAGCAATGTTGAAAGAGAACAATATTAGCGACGAGCAGATCAGCGAGCTATTCAAAACGTTGACCGAGAACCCTCTTGCAGCAATGGCGACGATCAGCCAACTTGGCTTACCACAAGATAAACTTCAAATGCTGATGGGCCAGGTAATGCAAAACCCTGCGCTAATCAAAGAAGCAGTTGAAGAGCTTGGCCTAGATTTTTCTAAGGTTGAAGCCGCTAAAGAGCAACTTCAAAAATAATAGAGTCTGAATGAGCGATTTTGTTAGGAAGTGATAGCCGATTCGGTTAACTGTTCTTGAGATTGCTAATTAGACTTGAGTAAAAAGCCGTTTGAGTATCAATACTTAAACGGCTTTTTTGATCCGACTTAGAAAGGCTAGAAAGAGATACGACAAAAATACTAGTCCGATGTGACTCCCTCGCTTAAATCATGTAATTTCTTTTTAACACTCATGTTTCAATAAACTGAATTCCGGCGTTGCTCATGAAATCTAGCCTAAGCATTCGATCTTACACCAAGCAATTTAATACTCATGCCCATGATGGCTACCATCAACTCGTGCTGCCTATTCAAGGGAGTATTAGTATTGAAATGGTGGGATATGTCGGCAAGGTGGCCGTGGGCGAATGCGTGGTGATTCCGGTAACCACAGCGCATGCGTTTAAGGCGGATGAAGCAGCGCGGTTTATTGTCGCAGATATGGCAGAGTTACCGCAGCACTTGTTAGAGCATGAGCTCTCGGTGTTTACTATCACGCCACCCTTAATGAGCTTCTTGCTGTTTGTTGAAAAGCAGTTGGAATACCAAGTGGACAGTGGCATTGAATCATCCATCTTGGATGTGTTTTCACTGTTATTAGAGCAACAAAAAGTCAGCAAGAGCATCGACCCTCGTATTCGAGCGGTCCAAAGGCTCATTGCGGATAATTACGCCCAGCCTCTCTCTATTTCTCAGCTTGCAGAAACGGCTTGCTTGAGCCCCACTCAATTTAAGAAGCGCTTTAAAGAGTGCATTGGAATCAGTGCGCTTAAGTACATCACTCGCTATCGTATGGAGAAAGCTCAAGCCTTGCTTAGCCATACCGATTTACCCGTTCAATTGGTCGCAGAAAATGTGGGTTATAGTGACTTGTCTGCATTCAGTCGACGCTTCTCTCAGCACTTTGGCATGTCTCCAAGGGCGTTTTTGGGCTCGATGAAAGAGAGTCTTCCAAAACAAGAATAGCGTCCTTTTGGCAAACTCAACTTAGTATATGTTCACTATTATCTATTTCAGAAATGAAAATAGACTAGGTAATAGAAATGAATCTTGCCATCAATCGCGTTAACGAATTCCAAACGGGCACTTTAGCCATCGTGTTTGCTTCTGTTTTATGGGGCACGACAGGCACCGCCGCAAGCTTTGCGCCTGATCTCAGCCCATTAGCGATTGGTGCTTTTTCAATGGGCGTCGGCGGCTTAATGCAAGCAGTCTTGGCGTATCGAAAGATCTTATCTTCACTTGATAAGCTTTTGCTCAACAAAAAGTTGTTAGCGGCGAGTGCGCTGGCTTTGGCGATCTATCCTCTGGCTTTTTACTCTTCGATGAAGTTATCGGGTGTCGCAATGGGCACAGTGGTGTCGATAGCTACTGCTCCTTTCTTTTCTGCACTTTTAGAGTGTCTTATTAGCAAAAAGAATAATATCAACAAACGTTGGTTAACGAGCTTTGCCATTGGCGTGGTTGGTATTGGGCTACTGGTATTTTCAGAATCATCATCAGCGAATGATTCTGGTGACGATCTGAAGCTTTTGGGCATTGGATTAGGGGTGATTGCTGGGTTGTGTTACGCCATTTATTCATGGGCGACAAAAGCTCTGATAGACGAAGGCATTAAGTCGCAAGCAGCGATGGGCAGCATATTTGGGCTAGGAGCGATGTTGCTACTGCCAACGCTTTGGTTTACGGGGGATAACTTGTTCGCATCGAATACCAATATATTGGTGGTGAGTTACTTGGTGTTACTTCCTCAATGTTTAGGCTATATCGCTTTCAGTTTTGGGCTACGCCATGTCACAGCGAGTAGCGCCAACTTGATTACCTTACTTGAGCCAGTCGTTGCCGCCGTGTTGGCCGTGTGTATTGTGGGTGAGCTTATTCCATTGGTTGGATGGCTAGGTATGTTCTTGATAGTGATGTGTTTATTCATCCAATCTCAGCCAACTAAAAAGCCATTATAAGTATTTGTTAAAACGGGATTAATTGAATTAAATTCATGCGTGATTCTTATAATTGAATAAAATGAGTATCTCAGTTGCGAGAGTGCTGTTACTATCGTTATCAATAGTCGGGGGGCATATACCTTAGTTGGTGTTTGCTGAGATCGTTATTCGAGACCCGTTGAACCTGATTCAGTTAACACTGGCGTAGGGAACTATGATTACTTTGCCTACGTGGTTCAACAATGATCTCTCATTGCTTTCACCTCCACACTCTCTTTGCGGCCAAAGTTCGGTTCTCTTACGTCTTTTAGACAGTAGGAGCGACCATGACACAGCATTCCAATTCTCAAGTATCACCTAACAGCACTCAAACACCAGAAAACCAATCTTCTTCGATCAATACTCCGATTGTTTTGACCATTGCGGGTTCTGACAGTGGTGGTGGCGCGGGCATTCAAGCTGATATTAAAGCCATGTCTGCAACGGGTAGCTTCGCTTGTTCGGTAATTACCGCGATTACATCTCAGAACACCCAAGGCGTGTCCGCTATATTTCCAATCCCACTAGAGCATGTCGCTAGTCAGTTAGATGCAGTGTTTACCGATTTGAATATCGTGGCGGTAAAAGTCGGCATGTTGGCGGATTCGCAAATCATCAAAGTCGTCGCGGACAAAATCAAACAATACCAACCTAAACACCTAGTGATTGACCCTGTCATGGTGGCGACAAGTGGCGACCTTCTTTTAGAAAACTCGGCGATCACCACGCTAAAACAAGAACTGATTCCGCTCGCAGACATCATTACGCCTAACTTGCCGGAAGGCGCAGCACTAACGGGCAAAGCTGTGCCTGAAAGCGAAGCCGAAATGCAGGATATGATTGAAGACCTGCGTGCACTAGGTGCTAAAGCCGTTCTTCTCAAAGGCGGTCATTTAGAGAAGGATGAGAACAGTAACGACTTACTGATTCTGCCAACCACGTCTGCTTTGATTAGTGCGAAGCGTTTTCCTACCAAAAACACCCACGGTACGGGTTGTACGCTTTCATCTGCTATTGCTTCTTTCTTAGCGCAAGGCAACACGCTGTCAGAGGCTGTTGAGCTAGGCAAACAATACATTTCGCGCGCGATTGCTCATGCTGATGAGTTGCAAGTCGGCCAAGGTCATGGGCCCGTAAATCACTTCTTCGCTGGGCACGGGAATGTCCGTTAATACGGTGGGTGTTCAGCTCAGCAATGCCTCTTTACGTTATAACGACAGTGAGCACGCAACCTTATCGGGATTGTCGCTTAGCTTAAACGCAGGTAAGTGGACGGTATTGCTAGGTCGAAGTGGCTGCGGGAAAACCACGGTATTGCGTTATCTGGCAGGCTTGTTGGACGACAAGGTGGAGTGGCAGGGAACATTGACAACCTCTGATGAATTGCCTTTAACGGATCGCATCGCTTACATGGCGCAGCAGGATTTGTTACTGCCGTGGCTGTCGGTTATCGACAATGTATGTCTGAGTCATTGTTTTCAAAATTCAGCTTCTGACAAAGCACTGCAAACCAATCAAGCACTCGAGTTGCTCGCTGCGGTTGGTTTGGCTGATTATGCGAATGCGATGCCGGATCAGTTGTCTGGTGGTATGCGTCAACGTGTCGCTTTGGCTCGAACTTTAATGCAAGACAAGCCAGTGGTGCTGATGGATGAGCCGTTCTCTGCGCTGGATGCGGTAACGAGACACAAACTACAGAGCTTAGCGTGTGAGCTGTTGAGAGATAAAACCGTTGTGTTGATCACCCATGATCCACAAGAAGCGGTGCGTTTGGCGGATAACTTGTATGTGTTGCAAGGCATACCTGCGAATGCTCAGTCTTTATCTGTGCCTCTCACATCAACACCACGAGTGTTAGACGGTGAATGCGCTGAGTTACAACAAGCGATCTTAGATCAGCTGGAGCGTGATTATGAATGATCTAACGCGAAGCGAAGCTGTCACTCAGTCAACGAACGTGCAGTCTAGCACTGAACGTTCAAGTCAGATGAATCCCGTTATGCGTTTGCTTATCAGCAGTGTTGTGATTCTTGGCCTATGGCAACTTGTGGTCGTTGTTTTCGAAATGCCGAGCTTCATTCTTCCGGCTCCCGCAGAAGTCTTTCTCAAGCTTATTGAACGCTACGATGTGTTACTCAAACACACTTGGGTGACCGCACAAGAGATCTTACTTGGGCTATTGCTAGGTTTGTCTATGGGGCTGTTTTTCGCCTTGCAGATGTTGATGTTTGATCCGTTGAAACGTTGGCTGTTGCCTATCTTGATTGCTAGCCAAGCGATTCCTGTATTTGCGATCGCGCCAGTACTGATGCTGTGGCTTGGTTATGGCATCGCCTCAAAAGTGGTGATGGCGGCGATCATTATCTTCTTCCCAGTAACCACTTGTTGTTACGACGGTCTGCGCAATACACCGACAGGCTATCTTGACCTTGCCAAGACGATGGGCGCATCGAAATGGCAACTGCTACGCCACATTCAACTTCCTGCTGCACTGCCAACATTGGCGTCGGGTATTCGTGTGGCTGTGGTTATCGCCCCAATTGGCGCAGTTGTTGGCGAGTGGGTAGGTTCGAGTGAAGGGCTGGGTTATCTAATGCTGCAAGCCAATGCACGAATGATCATTGATGAGATGTTTGCTGCCTTGTTTATCTTGGCGGTGCTCTCTATCTCGCTCTACTTCATCACAGACAAATTACTCAAAAAAGCTATCCCTTGGGAGAACCAGTAATGGCTTGCTCAATAACACTTTGTTTAATAAGGCTTCGCTCAACGCTATTTATCTCAACAATAGCTCGTTAAAAATGAGCTCTATAAACACAATAATAATATTCAAAAGGAAAGGTTAACTATGAAAAATACCAAATTGGTAGGTGCAGTGGCACTGCTTGCTTCGTTAGTTTCAGGTCATGCTCTAGCGGACTCTGAACAAAAGAAACTGACATTGATGTTGGATTGGTTTGTAAACCCGAACCACGGCCCGATTGTGATTGCTCAAGAGCGTGGTTACTTTGCTGACCAAGGCTTAGAGGTTGAAATCCAAGAACCAGCAGACCCAAGCACGCCAGCAAAATTGGTCGCGGCAGGTAAGGTCGATTTAGCGGTAACTTACCAACCAAGTTTAACCATGGATGTGGCAGCGGGTCTTCCTTTAGTTCGTGCATCAACCCTTATCGCGACGCCACTGAACACACTAATGGTACTGGATAACGGCAAGAACGATTCATTAGCGGATCTGAAAGGCAAAAAGATCGGTATCGCGATTGCGGGTAACGAAGAAGCGACTATCGGTACCATGCTAGCTCAAGAAAATGTTGCATTTACAGACGTGCAAACCATCAATGTCGGTTGGGCACTTTCATCTTCATTGGCATCAGGCAAGGTAGATGCAATCTGGGGTGGCCTACGTAACTTCGAAACTAACCAGCTAGCCCTTGAAGGCTTTAAAGCAAAAGCATTCTTCCCAGAAGAGCACGGTGTGCCAGCTTACGATGAGCTTATCTTTGTTGCGAACGCAAAGCAGCACGATGATGAAGCGATCAAAGCGTTCAACAAAGCATTAGAGCAAGCAACAACTTACATCGTGAACCACCCACAAGAATCATGGAGCGAGTTTGTTGCGTATTCACCAGATACGTTAAACAACGAACTTAACCAGCGCGCATGGAACGACACACTGACTCGTTTTGCACTTCGCCCTTCAGCAGTTGACCTAAAACGTTACGATGACTATGCGCAGTTCATGTTCGACAAAGGCATCATCAAATCACTACCAAAAGCCGCTTACTACGTGCCGACTTTTGACTAAGGAATCTCATGAAATACCAAGACTTAATCCAAGCCTGTCAACAAGATTGGCAAGACTACACAGAGCACACTTTTGTTAAAACGCTGGCAAACGGCACTCTTGCTCAGCCGTGTTTTCTGCATTATTTGAAACAAGATTTTCTGTTCTTGAAGCAATATGCTCGCGCTTATGCGTTGGCGATTTACAAGGCAAAAACACTGGCTGATATGCGTCGTGCACTGCCAAGTGTTCATGCGTTGCTAGATTCTGAAATCTCTCACCATGTGACTTACTGTGGTCAGTGGGGTTTAACCGAATCGGATTTAGAAAACGAACCTGAAGATTTCGGCACTGTTGCCTACACGCGCTACGTTCTAGATGCGGGTATGACGGGTGATCTTGTCGACTTATATGCGGCACTGGCTCCGTGTTCAATCGGTTATGCCGTGATTGGTAAAGCGCTGTTAGAAAGCAGTGATACTGTTTTGGAAGGCAACCCATACGCAAGCTGGCTGCAACTGTATGGCAGTGAAGAGTTCCAGTCTGGCGTAGCAACGGGCGCGGAATACTTCAATCAGTTGCTTGCTGAAATTGATATCAACAGCGAACGCGGTCAGAACATCGTTCATATCTTCAAAACCGCAACGCGTATGGAAGTGGCTTTTTGGCAGCAAGGGCTGAACGCTCTTGATGATTCAACAGCGGCTTAAAAGCGACTTTCACGAATAAGGATTTACCCATGCTTACTGAACAAATTATTCAATCGCTACGCGCAGTACGAGAGCAAAAACCACTGGTTGTGAACATCACTAACTATGTAGTGATGAACAACACGGCCAACGCGTTATTGGCGATTGGCGCTTCGCCTATTATGGCGCACTCGCAACAAGAACTGGCAGAGATGATGTCTTTCTCTGGTGCTTTGGTGATTAACATCGGCACGCTCGACAGTGTTTGGACGCCAAGAATGTGTTTTGCTGTTGAGCAAGCGAACGCGAACAACAAGGTTGTGGTTCTTGACCCTGTGGGTTGTGGGGCAAGTACGTTGCGTACCGAGACTTCTCGTGAAATTGCACGCTTAGCCGATAAGTTGATCATTCGTGGTAACGCGTCTGAGATTATCGCGTTAGCGGGCGAACAAGCGCAGAGCAAAGGCGTTGATGCGCTTGATAGCAGTGATGCTGCGTTAGGTGCTGCACAGTGCTTAGTGGCTGAATACGGTGCAAATGTGGTGATATCTGGTGAGACAGATTACGTTGTCACCAAAGACAGCGTGGTGACGTTAAACAATGGACACCAAATGATGCCGTATGTGACGGGTATGGGGTGTACTTTAACTGCATTGACGGGTGCTTTCGCGGCTGTTGGTGATGATAGTGGTTTAGCTGCAGCAGCGGTATTAGGCGTGGTTGGTGAAATCGCGGCTGAAAACTCTCGCGGCCCAGGTAGCTTGCAAATTAACTTGCTTGATGAGTTGTATCAGTTAGACGAAGAGACTCTGATTCAACGCTTGAAGATTCAGTAGGGCTAATCTAACTCTAAGCCACAAGTTAGAGTTAGATTAACTTAAAAAAGCACCCGACACTTATGTGTAGGGGGCTTTTTATTACTGGTTTGGAACTGTGTCAGCTGTGTATAGACTGGCTGGCTAGGTTCTAAATCGGTTAACTTGGCTCTCTAGGTGATGAGCAACCTCGGTTAAGTCGCTCGCTGCACCTGAAATGCTGCTTACCGACTCTTGGTTGCTTTGAGCAATAGTGTTTGCACCTTGCGCGTTTTCACCCAGTGATTTGGTAAGACGATCCTGCTCATCAACCGACACCGCGATTTGGCTGTTGGCTTGGTTCAGATCTTGGATGTGTTGATTAATCACATGTAAGTTCTGAGAAGCTTGCTGCGCCTGCGTTGAAGCGTCTGAAACCGTGCTGTGGCTCTCTTTGATAGACTCTAACGCATCTTTAGCGCCACGTTGTAGTGAGGTGATGAGCTCATCAATCTGGCTAGCAGAGTCTTGGGTACGTTTAGCGAGCGTTCTTACTTCATCGGCTACTACTGCAAATCCGCGACCTTGTTCACCTGCGCGCGCAGCTTCAATAGCCGCATTCAATGCCAACAGGTTGGTCTGCTCAGAAACGCCTTTGATTACTTCAAGAATGGCACCAATGTTCATCGACTCTTTATGTAGGTCGGTCACTTTTTGGCTGCTTACCTGCATGCTTTCATCGGCGCTACCAATTTCATGCAGTGTCTTATCTACTTCTTTCAGTCCCATCGCCACATTCTCGGTGGCTTGGTTGGCAACTTGAGACGCGTGGTTAGCACTTGCCGCAATTTCTGATGTGCTGGAAGCTAATTGATCAACGGCAGAAGAGATATTGATCATTTCACTGTTCAATTGTGTTGCGTTGGTCGAGCTGTTATTTGTCACTTGATTGAGTGACTCCGACATCTCACCAATACGCACGCTAGAACGGTTCACTTGGCCAACAATATCGCGCAGAGATTCAATGGTGATCTCCATATTAGTCAGCAGTTCGCCAATCTCATTTTTGCTCTCAATGTTCACTTCCACATTCAGGTTGCCCTGAGAAAGCTCGTTGGTGATCTGTTTAACTTGTGCGATGCCTTTAGTAATAGAGCGAGTCACCAACACGGCGCTCGTCATGCCAATAACTAAAGCCACACCCGTCAGCAATATGATGATTTGAATCGAGCGCTTTTCGCTGGCTTGCAGTTCTGGTGTTAATGCTTGTTTCTGTTGTTCTAGAATGCTCTGAGCATCAGCTACCGAAATCGCTAAGCTGTCACCAATAGAGGCGAGGGTAACGGTTCTTTGCGTGTTCTCAATCATCTGTTGATGAACTTGCTCAAAGCCTTTCGCGTACGCTTCCCGTTGGTTAGAGAAATCTTCAATCAATTCACTTTGATAAGGAGATGATTTAAGAGATTCAATATCGCCTTCTATACCTGGCAGAGCATATTCAAAAATGTCTTTACCAGCTTCATAGGTTTTGAGGTCGTTGTTGTTTGAGTAACTCAGCACTGTGATCTTGGCTGCGAGGAAGTTCTCCATCAACATGCCTGCGTATAAGCTCGCGTTTGGATCATTGTTATTGTAAGACTCATACAATAAGCTCTGAGCCGCTTTCAGTGCGTTGGTTTCTCGTGTGACCATCTCCACGTTCACTAACTGGTCAATGAGCAGTTGGCTCTGTTTCATTGATCCATAAGCCGCATCAAAAGCTGCAACGCTGTCTTGCACTAATTGCAGGCTCGACAAGCTATCAGTATTGGTGGTGGTTTGGATTAAGTTGTTCAGCAGTTCATCAATCGCAAGTTTGCTCGATTGATAATTCGCTTCGTATTGATCATCCAATGACTCTAAGTAACGTTCAGAAGCTAAACGCATCTGAAGAAAGTGCACTTGAATGTTGCCTGACAATGTCGCCTTGTGGCTGAGGTCACTGTACTGGCTAAAGCCGTTCGACAAGGTTTGAATACCTTTGTAACTCACAAGGCCTGAAATGACGAAAAAGAGCAAGCAGATGGCATAACCCAGCTTGATCTTGAGCGCTATAGAAAGGTGGCGCATAACTATCCCTATATTTACCTGATTCCTTCATAGGGGAGTATTTCATAAAACAGCATTCTGGGCATGCTAAAGCGAATAGTTTGTGTAATAAGTAACGCTTTTGTTAGAAAAATCGGGCTTTTCGACATGCTTTCAACGAGTTGCGTATTTGAATTCAACCGCCTAACTTAAGGAATTAAGTGCTAACTTCCATGCATAGGATGTGATTTGTCGGTAAAATGGCAGAAAACCAATTTTAGAAATCGACTTCAAAGGTACGCGATGAACCCTTATAAACTTTATCTGGTGACTGACGACCAACAAGATCTAGAAACGCTTAAATTCGTGGTTGAACAAGCGGTTGCTGGTGGCGTCACTATGGTTCAAGTAAGAGAAAAACATGGGGACGTAAGAGCGTTCATTGAGCGTGCAGAGGCCGTTAAATCGGTTTTAGCTGGAACGGGTGTGCCGCTGATCATTAATGATCGAGTCGATGTGGCATTAGCCGTTGATGCCGATGGTTTGCATCTGGGGCAATCGGATATGCCTGCGGAGTTAGCACGTCAGTTGATTGGTCCGGATAAGATTCTTGGGTTATCAATTGAAACTGAACAGCAGCTACAAGAAGCAGATAGTTTGCCGATCGATTACATTGGTCTCAGTGCGATTTTTGCCACACCGACCAAGACGAATCTAAAGAAACATTGGGGTTATGAAGGCATTCAAATGGCTTTGGAAACAACGAAGTTGCCGATTGTGGGTATCGGTGGAATCAACGAGTCGAACATTCCGCAGTTGGTTAACACAGGTATTCATGGATTAGCCTTGGTCTCAGCGATATGTCACGCAGAAGACCCGAAACAAGCGACCCAAGATTTGTTGTTTTTGATGGGAGAGTGAGTTTGTGGTGGCTAGAAAACAAATGAGACTCGTCATTTGTTTTCTAGTTAGAGCGCATTAAAGCGCTCGATGCAGTAGCCAGTAAAATTTGTGGTCTAACTTACTGAATACACAGAGCAACCGTGCCGATGACCATAAGAACGATCGCAGCGTACCAACCGTATTGTGCTGTTTTATCAGCCACAAACACCTTAATGTAGTTGATCTCTTCATGCGCCATTGCGATGAAGTCCGTGTAGTTAATCGATAACTCACGGCTAGCTTCTTTTAGGTCTTGTTGAAGCTTGTTGAAAGACTCATCGATGAAGCCCTTTGTTTCCGAAGCAGACGGAGTAGCAGTTAACGCTAGGCTATTCCAAACCGCCATACGCGATTCATATTCGCTTTCACTGACACAATTAAGTACGCGTAAATCATACTCTCGTTTGTTACGCTCTTTACCCATTTTCTCAGGGCAAATATTTCTTAAAACGTTCACGACAAATTTTCCAAAAGGTTCATTTAGATATAAAAAAGCACTCAAAGAGCGCTCATAAACTGGGTGCGAATTAATATTCAAAAAGTGATCTATTTGAAACCGATATAAGCAACGGCAAGGCTGAGCGCTTATCTGGGAGATTTGAAGTTGGGTCAGTGGTGTTAAAGAGCGATTTGGGCCTGTCTATATTCGTTTGAAAAGACAAACCCGTTGGGATCGCATAGTAGTTATGTCACTTTGGGACATCAACTAGGGTGTTTTATCCACACGACAAAGATATTTATCGGCAAGATAAGCAGAAATGAGGTAGCGGTGGTGTGTTCCATGCCGATATTGAATCTCTGAATTGACGATGTTTTGAAAATAGAGATGTTTTGTAAACAGGGGAGGCTAGTTGGCTTGCCATTGATTGTACTGCAGTGAGTGCCCCTTAAGCTGCTCAATAAGGCTGGTGAGAACTGGGCCGTTGATGTGGCTGCGAGACACCAAACATCCCACTGGAGTAATCCAACCACCATGCTCGTGCGAAACAGGCAACGCCACAAGGTCGCCTTTTTGAATGCCTTCCATCACCATCATCTCGGGCACATTAGCCCAACCCACGTTCTGTTCAACGAGATCAACAATGGTCTTGTGGTTGTTGGCGTACCAAAGCATCGAGCTAATACCGTAGGTGAACCACAGTTCGCGTTGTTTTGAGCTGCGATGCACACATTGGCGATAGCGCTTTAGGTCTGAGTCTTGTACAACGGACATGCGACTCAGTTCGTGAGTGGCAGAGCTAACAGTTAGGAAACGCGCTTGGCCCAGCAAAAAGAAATCCATATCGACCTTCAGTTCGCCATCCGCGTAGATGATGCCAATCTGTGCTTTTCCTCGTCTTACTAGGTCTTCAACATCAAAGGTTGAGGTGGTAATGATATCGAAGTGTGTGATTGGAAATTGATCGGCGAGTGAGCTGATTATCTTAATGAGGCTCTTATCTATGATGCTTTCATCAACCGCAATGATCAGTTCGTGCTCATCTTCTTGGGTCAGCGATTCTACTTTTTGATCGAAGTACTTTTGCTGGTCAAGAATGGACTTAGCCACAGGCAATAACGCTTTACCTTTGCTGGTTAAAACGGGGATGTTTTTCTCTCGGTTAAACAGCTCTTGGTCAATGGCAATTTCGAGGTTGGCTATCGATTGGCTTACCCCAGACTGAGCTCGTTTCAGTTTGCGAGCGGCGGCAGAGAAAGAGCCACTTTCACACACCGTGACGAAGACTTTTAGTTGCTCAAAACTGTACATGTTATCTCTCGCTCAATACAAAATGGGGTACTTATACTTAAGCTATCACTAAACGTGATGGCTGTTAACTTTCTCTTATTGTTTTCGGTGACATAATTTCGGTAAGTCCACCATGTTATAAATTGCTATAGGAATGTATGAGTACGTTAGAGAGAGTTTTCCACTCGGTGTTGTTTGAAGTATTGGCCGTCACACTGTCAATTATAGGTTTAGCGATATTTACTGATCACGATGTGAATGCCTTATCAGGAACCATGATAGTTGTTGCGACTATCGCGATGATTTGGAACTACTGTTTTAACCGTATTTTTGATCGTTATTTCACGGGTGAAAAATCAAAGCGTTCGCTCAAATTACGTGTTTTTCATGTCGTGCTATTTGAGGCTGGCTTGTTGATCGCGACGATCCCTGTGATGGCATACTTACTTAACGTGGGGTTATGGCAAGCATTTTTGATGGACATCGGCGTGACCATTTTTATTACCATTTACGCGTTTGTGTTTAATCTGATTTATGACCATGTTCGAGCATTCTGGGTACACAGAGGGGAGCTAGCCGTTCAGTAATCTACCAAGTCAGTAAACACGAGCTTGGCCACTAACCGTTTGTTTATTCGTTATTTTGACGGAGATATTCGGTTAGTAGGCCTAGGTAACCCGGCACTGGTTGGCATTCAAAGTGGCGGTCTCGAATCTTTTCAATCTCTTCCGCTTAATAGTTAGTGTAACCCTATGCACTTATTGTTCGATATGTAATTTGAATTTGTATGTGTCGTAAAATGGTAAATATCTTAATTAAAACTTAGCCATCATAGTCATTCGCCCATCACCAGAGCAAACTATGAACAAGTTAAGTTATGACCGAAAAATGCCGCTATACGTGGTGTCTGCACTTGTCCTCAATATGGCATTTAGCTTGTGGTTGCTGAGTATTGCTTCTACGCCAGCCATGTTTTTTTCGGTGTGTGCGTTGTTTTTACTTAGCACTCTTATTCCCGCACGCCTTTATCGACATGAAATGGCTCAAAGCAAGAATAACTTGTCGGAAGCGATCATTGATGGTGTCGCAGGTTTTATTGTCCTCGATAGTCAATTGAGGGTCATACAAGTGAATCAACAATTCTCTCGGGTTTCAGGTTATGCCTTTGACCAAGTCGAATCTCGTCCGATTTCTGATCTCTGTTTTATGAATAACAGCAGCCTAATCACGACCATTACTCGCTCACTGAAGGAAAACCAGAGATGGAAAGGTGAGTTGAGTGGCGTCAGTCGACTTGGTGAGCAGTTTACCGTAAACGTTGTGGTGGAAAAGCTAACTGAAATTCTGCCGCACAATAACAAGTACGTGGTGACCTTTACGGATATTAGCCGACGCAAGATATTGGAGCGTCGATTAAGAATGCTGGTGGAAACGGATTCACTGACAGGGTGCTGGAATCGACGCCGCTTTGATAACGACTTAAAACATTATTCTAACCTGGCAGAGCGTTATGGTTACACACATTCCTGTTTTGCGTTAGTGCATGTATTTTTCCCTGAGCCAAAATCGGCGTTCTCAGGCTTCGCTGCTGCGCCACTCGAAAAGAAACAGCGTTGGTATGCGGCCTTTAGGGCGATGATTATCTCCTATCCAGTGGTGTGCTTTTTCTTTATTTTTCAAATATCTGAAGCTTTACTGACAATGATGTTCATTGCGTTGTTATCGTTGATGATTACGTCAGAGAAGTCGATAAAGTTGAGCGCTTTTTTGGTGATAAGTAACGGTATCGGGGGATTGCTGGCGATTGCTGCTTTTTCAATTCTTTCTATAGTACCCAACATTGTCTTCTATTCTTTGTTTATAGGACTTATTGCCATTCTTATGGCTACCAAGATCTACACGGTTCCCGAAAAAGCACCTATTTTCGCCACTGCATTTAGTACGTTGCTCGTACTGGTTGGTAGCACGTTGATGAGCTCCGGTGACATCGATAGCAACACTCTTATACGCATATCCCAATTAGTGTTAATTGGCATATATATGATTTTGGCTTCTCTATTCCTAGAAACACGGAATTGGAAGTTTCTACAAAATCAGTCTTAATTTTGTCTAACAAGGACGTCTCATGAAGTTAACCGATGATTTTTCAAAACAGGCGATAGACGCTGCCATCAAGATCGCAGCGATTGCCATGCTCGTGTATTGGTGTTTTTCGATTTTGCGCCCATTCATTCTTCTGGTGATATGGGGTGCGATCATTGCGACTGCGTTGTATCCAGTGGCGGTCGCAATTTCAAATAAAACCGGGATGTCGAAAGGTAAAGCCAGTGCATTGCTGAGCTTTATTGGTGTGATTCTTCTATTTATTCCTTTGGCGGCGCTTTCTTCTGGTATCTACACCAGCGCGACTGACCTGATGAAAGGGCTTCAAGATGGCACATTGTCATTGCCTAAACCGAAAGAGTCCTTACAAGATATTCCATTCATAGGTGAGAAGGTTTATTCAACCTTGGTTGCCGCCTCCAACAATATTGAAGGCACTTTCATAAAGTATGCGGATGAACTTAAACAGTTTGCGACGAAAGCGGCTTCTGTTCTTGGCTCGTTAGGTGGCGGCTTTATTCAGTTCATCATCTCTACCATCATTGCGGGTGCATTCATGAGTAATGCCGATAAATGCAAAACCGGCGTGACTCACTTAGTGGCGCGTTTAACGGGCGGTAAAGGTGAAGAGTTGGTAGAGCTCTCTAAATCGACCGTGCGAAGCGTTGTGCAAGGTGTGATTGGTGTGGCTGTGATTCAATCCATGATGTCGGCAATCGGTTTGGTGATTGCAGGCGTTCCAGCAGCTGCGTTTTGGGCGCTAGCTGTGCTGCTCATTGCGATAATCCAACTTCCACCGATTCTCGCTCTATTGCCGGCGATCATCTACATGTTCAGCGTTGAATCGACACTGGCGGCGAGCTTGTTCTTAGTGTGGTGTATTTTGGTGAGCGGCAGTGACGCTATCTTAAAGCCAGTATTGCTGAGCCGTGGCTCTCACATTCCAATGTTGGTAATTCTATTGGGTGCACTGGGCGGAATGGCGATGTCAGGCATCGTCGGTCTGTTTGTCGGTGCTGTGATACTGAGTTTAAGCTATGAGCTGATGATGGCGTGGCTTGGACTTGAAGAGAAAAACCAACAAGAAACTGAGAAAAAACCTGCAGAGGTCGAGGGAAAATAGATGAAGCCAGTCTCTAAAGACGACAACTTCTACTTCTTATTCTATGCACTGTTGGTGTTGTTTTTTGGCTGCGCGGTGATGCAGCAGTTTTATCCGCAAGGCCAGAAAACAATCCTATTTCTTATCATTATTACGTTGGCGAGTTCAATTGCCGGTATTCATAAAGAGCGAGCCTTGTATCGCTCTTGGTATGGGCTGTTATTGATTACGGCGCTCGTGTCTGGCGTGTTTTCATTTTTGGAAGGCTATAACCTGTCGATAGTGACGCTATCGGCGTTGGCTGTGTTCTTGTTTTCACACATTTACTCGGCGTTGAAGCAGGTGATGAAAGCCAAAACGGTGACACCCAATCACATCATCGGCTCCATCTGTATTTACTTGTTGCTAGGGTTTGCTTGGTCGACCATCTACTTGTTAATTTTAGAGATCTTTCCTAATGCCTTTAACGGGTTAGAAGAGCAAGTCTGGCTGACGAACTTGTTTAATGCGATGTACTTTAGCTTTATCACCTTGACTACGGTTGGTTACGGCGACATATCACCAGCTCTGCCTATTGCTCAATTCTTTGTGTTTATGGAATCCATTATCGGCAGCTTTTACTTAGCTATCATGGTGGCGAGTTTGGTGAGCATTCGACTTGCACAGTCTCAGTCCCAATAGAGCATTTACAAATAATAGAGCACATACAAACAAGCCCGGCAATCGCCGGGCTTGTTCTATTTTATGAGCTCAAAAGTCTCTTTAAGTTTGAACTCTGTGTGGGCGATGAACCTTAAGCTTCAGTGCCTTGAACCTTCTCTAATTCAGCGATAGTTGTTTGCGATACAAGCTGACCATCCATGTAATAGGTAACGTTTTGACCGTCTTTGATGCCCGTTAGAGTCGCTGTTTCACCAGATGTATAGACGATGTCCATTTGAATCGTGTTTTCGTCGATCTTAATCATCTCACCCGTTTCAATGGTGCGATTGTTAGAAATTGGGCCGACAGGGGCTTCTTTCAGGCTTGGGTCCAGCTCATCGTTCACTTTGAAGTGCGTGTCTGTTTTTGTATCAAATACGTGTGGTGAACCGCTGATAGGGTTTTTACCTGTCCAGAATTCAAGTGAGTTGAATACCACATAGTCTGCTGCGGTAGTAATACCGTATACAGGCGCTAATAAGAAGTTTACACCTGCACGGGCATAGCGGTTATCGACAACTTCAACGTTAAATTTCATCACTTTCCCTGTTACGGCGTTGCTGCCGATACAACCAGTTAGCGCAGAAGCCAAAACCGTTAGTCCTACAATTTTAAGTGCAATCTTTTTCATTTTAGTACCTGTATAAGTTAGAAGTCTGTTTCGTTGGAACAGGTGTAGTATGGTTTTTATTCGATGGTCAGTTTTACCATTTAGCGCCACTGACGATATAAAATGCACTCGGACTTTTGGCATCAAGCTAGGTATAAAACTGGGCACAAAAAAGCGCGACCTAATAGGGCGCGCTTTGGGGTATTTAGATAAGTCGTAATGAAAACAACGACTCCCATATAGAATTACTTCATCACGTAGGTATAAGCCGATACGACAAGCCAGCGGAAAAATCGAAATAAAAGGGTAGTGGCTTTAAAGGCAAACTTGGCAATGGATACCATTGCTTCTGAACCAATGCTCACGCACTTATGCAAATCGGATTCTTTGTATTCTGAATAGGTCATCTGTTTTCTCATTTCTCGCGCTTGTCTTTCATATGTAAGTAACGACTCCTGTCTGGCGATATCCCCTGAGCGCGTAATGTACGAACTTTCGCCGATAGAGATTTACCATTTTATGCCAAGTGGGTTAATAACTAGCCAAAAGAGAAAGGGCTGAGAGAATTTAACGGCATAGCGAGGTGTAACTGATCAAGTTACCGAAAAAACGAGGGTAATAATGGTATGATCGCGGGCTCAGCACCATAAGTGATAAAGAATAGGAAACAGAATGACTCACCTTACCGAACAGCAAGAAGCTGCAATGGCGACGTTTAAAGAAAACTTACACCTTCCAAATGGTGGTTTTCATAAACTGATTATCGAGCTAAGTAAGGAGTATCAGCTGCCTTTCCAAAAGGTGCGTGCGGTTTTAAAGAAAGCTCAAAAAGATGTTGAACGACAAATACGAGAAGACTTTACCAGCGTTGATGACACAGTACTGAGCCAAGCGAATTGGGTAAATATCATTAAGTCGAAGCTTGTTGACTTAGCGGAAGATAACCAAACGGTTATGGATAAGCTGCAACAAAATCTGAAGTATCAAAAAGTGTTGTCGGCAACCGAAGGTTCAATCGCAAGCGAAGACGAACGTGACGAGTTGATTGAAGAGTTGATTCAAGCTTATGAGAAAGAGGTGTTCAAACCGTTACTGGCGATGTTGCATACAACGAAGCTGTATTGGAAGTTAATGCTGGTGGATGAGACATGTAAGATGAATGAGGAGAATCGTGAGAAGTTCAGTGATTACCCTCAACACATGCAAGCTGCAGAACACTTATATACTCTTGATCAGAAGTTAAGGTCGATGCCGTTAACTTATTAGTCCATGAATGCACTGATAATGACTCAATGGTGATTCAGAGTTTGATATAAGTTGGTTTCAATAGAAGTACGATAACCTAGCTAGCGTTAGCCGCGTGTGAAATGCAAAAAGGGCTAGGTTTCAGATCTGTTTTACTTCTACTCTATTTTGTTCTGCTAGAGCGAATTGAGGGTGACATCTTTTACATCTTTGGGACTAGATGGTGTTTCTTTTGTAGCCTTTGGGAAATGCTATAGGAGTGTGAAATGTCCTAGGGTGTTTCCGTTGCCTGAAACGATAGTTCCGATGCTTTCTCGTTCATTAAATTCAAAGTCGATGAGATAGCTGTGATGTTGTAGCTTGGGCAATATGTGGCGGTGGAGTATATCGCTATTGAGCTGTCGAATCTCGGTGACCCATGAAATCTCTTCTTTGTGTAAATCTATTTTAATCTTGAGCATTTATTACCTTTTAGTTTATTGACTGTTTTTTCGCGTGATAGTTGGTACCAATGGGTTTGTCGTGTTGTTCTGCGTGACATAACTGTGCCTTGTGTTTATTACATTTGTATTTAAGTGCTCGATCTATTCTGACTTCGCTGACAAAAGAGCAAATGACGATAGATCGGTAGTAGGATCGAATTTAAAAGCTATTGAATGACTATCTGGGTGAAAGCTGACGCAGAGATGGTGTAACGAGGGAATCGAGAACTGTCTATGTGGAACTTGGACTTACTTTAGCATTAACAGCTCTATAGATTAGAGCCAGGTGGCGAACTATACGCCTAGTTTTCAAAATTACAACCCTATTTTCAATTAAATTCAAAAATATTTTTGGGTGATTTACCACCGGTTACTGAAGGTTAAATGAGCGAAGGTCAGGGATTTGACCATGATATCTGACTGAGTCTTGGCTTTTCAGCTGTTCGTATTCGTTGTCATTAGTGGGTTTAATTGATCAGCTAACTTGGTGATGATTAAGTCTCTGTTGTATATGATCTTTACATTGTAAATTACAATCCATGATTTTGGGGTTCAGCGTTGTAATTACAGGGTTTTTGGGTGCTTTCCCCATCTGTTTTTTTCTTCAGGTTGATGAGTATTTTCCTCTTCGCGTCTTTTTGATATTTCTGATTCCTAATACCTCTCCTGACTACGCAAAATATGAATAATCACTTTTACATTTCTGAATAATAAAGTTGTTGTATCGCCAATTTAGTGCAAATATAATTGATAATAGTTCTCACTTGCGTTACAAGTTTGTTGTCAATCCAATGACAGACTTTAAATTATCGTTATTTAGCAGTTGTGTACGCCCCATGCTCGTCTATGAGTAATGTGACTTTCATTGTCATGAGTGGTGGTTTGTATCAATGGCAAAGGAAGAAACATGAAGAAAACAATCAATTCAGTTCGCCAGTTATTGAGCGGGCTTGCCATCGTTCTAGCATCATCATTCATGATGACCGCGCATGCGGAAACCGTCACCATTGAGCATGTGAAAGGCACAGCGCAGTTTACTGAAGTACCACAGCGAGTGGTGGTTCTAGGCCACGGTAGCTTAGACGTGCTCGATAAAATTGGTGTACAGCCAGTTGGCGCGCCTCATAGCTTGCTGCCTGATTACCTAGCTTCGTACAAAGATACGACGGCAAATACAGGCTCTTTAAGCGAACCTGATTTTGAAGCTATCTACATGTTGAAGCCTGACATCATCATCGCGGAAAACCGCATGCTTAAGGTTTACGACAAACTGGCACAAATTGCTCCTACTGTCATGTTTTCTATTGAAGGCGACAAGTACTGGGCTGATGCTCAGCAAAACTGGCGTGTGCTAGGCGACATCTTTGGTAAGCAAGCTGAAGTAGAAGCGATCATTAAAGAGACTCAAGCGTCTATCACGGCGGTAAACGACAAAGTCGCGTCTGACGAAACTTCAGCAATGATGCTAATGAACAACGGCAACAACATTGCGATGTTCAACAAAGGCAGCCGTTTCTCTATCATCTTTGATGACTTTGGTTTCGTGGAATCAAAGAGTGCAACCGTGGCTCCGATTAAAGGAACACACGGCAACCTAATCTCTTTTGAATACATAGCTGATGCAAAACCTGAAGTGCTTTACGTGCTTGACCGCGAAAAAGCGATTGGTAAATCAGAAGGACGCGCACAACAACTGTTTGATAACCCACTGGTTGCGGCAACACCTGCAGCGCAGCACGGCAATATCGTTTACCTTGATTCAAGTGCTTGGTATTTGGCGGGTGGCGGTGTGACAGCGATTCATAGAATGCTTAGTGACATTGAACGTACGATTCAATAGTTACTAACCATCAGATTTTCGGGCTTATAAGAGTGTTCTTATAAGCCCTTTTTCACTTTTTTATACGGGCTACCCGAGACCTATCTTTAGTATTATTCCTATGTTGAAACCCATTGCAGCTGCTGTATTTCTTGTTGTGTTATGCGTTGCGTCATTGATGATTGGAGTCGCTGAAATCAGTTTTAGTGACTTCTTCAATGGCAACCAACACGCCAATTCTATTTATATTGTTAGTCGGATTCCTCGACTACTCGCGATCGTGCTTGCCGGAGCGGGATTGAGTGTTTCTGGCTTGATCATGCAGCAAATCGTACAGAACAAGTTTGCCGCGCCTTCGACGATGGGCACCATTGACTGTGCGATGTTGGGTTACATTGTCGGCATTCTAGTGCTAGGCAATGCTGCGCAATGGAGCTACTTAGGCTTTATCTTCGCGTTTGCAGTGTTTGGCACCATGCTATTGGTTCGCTTCCTACAACACCTCAAGTTTAAGAACGCGGTATTGGTGCCTTTGATTGGCATTATGTATGGCAACGTTGTTTCGTCTCTAACAACCTTTATTGCTTATAAGTACGACTTAGTACAAACCATGTCGGCATGGACTATGGCGAACTTTGCGAGCGTGTTGCAGGGCAGCTATGAAATCCTTTATCTCGCGGTGCCTGCTTGTGTATTGGCTTACTATTTCGCGAGCCAGTTCAGTGCGGCGAGTATCGGTGAGAGCTTCGCGAAAAACATCGGTTTGAATTATCAGAAGATCGTCTTCATTGGTGTTGCGTTAGTGGCTATCAGTGCCTCCTCTGTGGTGATGATCGTTGGTGTTATCCCATTCCTTGGCCTTATCGTGCCGAATATCGTGTCGCTGATGATGGGCGATAACATGAAGAAGATTCTGCCTTGGACTGCCTACTGGGGGGTGATCTTGGTGTTGGCTTGTGACCTGCTAGCTCGAATCGTCATCTTCCCTTATGAGATTCCAATCTCGATGGTAATCAGCATCTTTGGTGGCATGATTTTTATTTACCTAATCATGAGAGACAAGTCGAATGCGTGATTCAGTAAAAATTGCGATTCTGGCTATCGCGTCTTTGGGTATGACAGCGCTATTCATCGGGCAGGGGCTGACGTGGGATAACTACGAGTTCTTCTTGTCTCTGCGATTACCAAAACTGTTGTCGATTGTGTTGGCGGCGGTAGCGATTTCTGCATCGTCATTGGTTTTTCAAACCATTACTAACAATCGAATTTTAACCCCATCCATCTTGGGTTTTGACAGTTTGTACATGCTGGTTCAAACGGTGCTTCTGTTTGTATTTGGCAGTACCAGTTTCTGGGTGATTGATTCCATCGCTAACTTTTCGTTGTCTGTGACTGTGATGATCTTGTTCTCATTTGCCCTGTTCCACTTCTACTTTAAGAGCAAGCGAAACAACGTATTTACACTGCTGTTGATTGGTATTGTGTGTGGCAGCGTATTCTCGAGTCTGTCTAGCTTCTTAGCGATGTTGATTGACCCGAACGAGTTCGCGGTGCTGCAGAATGTGATGTTCGCAAGTTTCAATAATGTGAAAGGTGAGCTGGCTTATCTCAGTCTTATTCCACTGGGTTTGAGCTTGCTTGGACTATGGTTGTTTGCGCCCAAGCTCGATGTACTTTGGCTTGGCGTCGATAACGCGACAAGCTTAGGCGTGAACACCAAGCGACTGACTCAGATTATCTTGGTGATTGTGTCAGTGATGGTGGCTGTGTCTACTGCTTTGGTTGGCCCAGTACTTTTCTTTGGCTTGATCACCGTGAGCTTGGCTCGTCAGATGTTCAGCTCTTATCAGCATCGTGTGCTTATCATTGCCAGCAGTTTATTAGCGGTGGTGCTACTTGTTTCTGGCCAATGGTTTATCGAAAAAGTGATGGCGTTTGAAACCACAGTGAGTGTGATCATTAACTTGGTCGGCGGTTTGTATTTTATGTTCTTGTTGTTACGCACCAGAATTCAGTAAAGGTAGTAAGTAGTGATTAAATTAACAGGTTTAAGTAAGAAGTATGGCAAGACACTTGTGGTGGATGATGCCAGTGCCATGTTCCCGAAAGGCGAAGTAACTTCTATCATTGGCCCAAATGGTGCGGGTAAAAGTACGCTGCTTTCAATGGCGAGTCGCTTAACAGACAGTGACGCGGGTGAAGTGGTTATTGGCGATAAGTTACTGGCTGAGTGGGATACCAAAGAGTTAGCGAAGCACCTTGCCGTGTTAAGACAATCAAACAACATCAATATGCGATTTACGATTCGTGAGTTGGTCTGTTTTGGGCGTTTTCCGCATTCCCAAGGTCGCTTGAAAGACGAAGATCATAAGATCGTCGATACAGCACTAGAACACCTTGGCATTACTGACATCCAAAATAAATACCTTGATGAGTTGAGTGGCGGTCAGCGTCAAATGGCGTTTATCGCGATGGTTGTGTCGCAAGATACGGATTATGTGTTCTTAGATGAGCCTCTGAATAACCTTGATATTAAACACTCGGTTGAAATCATGCAGACGTTGCGTCGTTTGGCGCATGAGTTCAATAAAGCGGTCGTTATCGTGATTCACGACATCAACTTCGCTTCTTGCTACTCGGATAACATTGTCGCGATGAAGAAAGGTAAAGTGGTTAAGTCGGGTAAGGTTTCGGAAGTGGTTGAAAAATCGGTGATGGAGTCTATCTACGAGATCCCATTTGAGATTCGTGAGTTCGATGGTGTTCGAATCTGTATGTATTATTCTGGTCGTTAGATTACTGAATAACTCGGTTGTTTTGCTTTCTAGCCGTTGAACGAAAAGAGCTCCCATATGAGGAGCTCTTTTTGTTTTCGGATAGTATCTGTGTTGTTAGTGAAATGTTGCAATGAAAAGGTAATTTCCCTTGTATAATAATAACTTAACTGACGTAATATTGACTGGTCGTACTTCTAATAACGCCAGTTTGAAGTCACTCACAGATCTACTCTTCATTTTTGAAAATCAATTGCTTTTTTTCTGCTTAACCTCTGAAAACCGTTCTACACTATGGTTATAACTGTTTGATTTGTATACGAGGTATCAATGAGTCGGAAACCCATAGTGTTAGTCGTGGATGACACCCCAAGTAACTTGGATGTGTTAACTGCAATACTCAAAGATACTTATCAAGTGAAAGTAGCGATTAACGGCACAATTGGTATCAAGATCGCGAAGATGGTGCCGCAGCCAGACCTTATCCTCCTTGATATCATGATGCCTGACATCGATGGTTACGAGGTGTGCCGCCAACTTAAAGCTCAGCCGAATACGGCTCACATTCCTATCATTTTCGTGACCGCCACAATTGGTCCAGAAGCCGAAGTGAAAGGCTTGTCTTTAGGTGCTGTCGATTACCTAACGAAACCAATTACGCCTGAAATCGCGCTCCAGCGTGTCAAAACCCACATCGCGTTGTATGACCAACAACGAGCGCTGTTCCATCAAGTGAAAGACAAAACCGTCGAGATCAACCTAGGTAAACTTGAGACGCTCAATATCTTAGGGAGAGCAGCGGAATTTAAAGACAACGAAACGGGTATGCACGTTAAGCGCATGAGCCACTACTGTGAGGTGCTAGGCAAAGCGTTGGGCATGACTGACGAAGATGCCGAAACGCTCCGTGACGCGGCGCCAATGCACGATATTGGTAAGATAGGTATCCCTGATAACGTGTTGCTTAAGCCCGGAAAACTCGATGCGGAAGAGTGGGCGATCATGCAGAAGCACGTCGAGTATGGTGTGGAGATTTTAGGGCAGCAAAGTGATTCAAAACTGATGCGCATGGCGATTCAAGTGGCGCAGTATCACCATGAGAAATGGGACGGCTCTGGTTACCCGAGTCAAGTGGCAGGGGAAGATATCCCACTGGTTGGCAGAATTGCTGCTGTGGCTGATGTGTTTGATGCTCTAACGGCAGAACGCCCTTATAAAAAAGCTTGGAGTGTCGAAGATGCTTTGGCTTTAATCACTGAGCAGAAAGGTAAGCATTTTGACCCGACTATCGTTGATCTGTTTTTCATTAAATTGCCAGAGATTCTAGAGATTAAAGAGAAGTTCAAAGATGAGTGACCTCTGGCAGATGTGGGGTAAGTGGGGTAAGCGTTATGTCATCGCCATAATTTTGTTTGTTGTATTCGTTGTTCGTGCCGCTAGCGTTAACGCTGAGGCTGCTCCGGATCAACAACCAAACCTATGGCAAGATCCTGATCGTGAAATCACGTTTGTTACACTATCCAGTCATTATCCTTACTCATTTATTGGTGATGACGGAAAAGTCGACGGGATTATTCGAGATTGGGCTTACGATCTTGAAGAGCGTTTCAACGTAAAAACCAACTTCATCAGCGTAGATTCTCATGCTGAAGCAAAGCAAGCTTTGTTAGACGGGAAAGGCGATGTGTTTCCGTTTCAACAGTTTGATCCCAGCGAAGGAGGACGTTTCCTTCAAACTGCTCCTTATATCTCGTACCAAATTGCCGTCATTCTTCCTACCGAAGATCATCTCAATAATAAAATAGAGCAAGAGGCCAAAAGGCGAATTGCCATGGTTCGAGAAAGCATCGACCTAAAGCGATCTGGCGTGCAGCTTAGTTCGATTGAGAGAGTTGAATTCGATACGGCCATTGATGCTATTCGTGCATTAGAAGATGGGTCGGTTGATGGCTTACTGGCTGAACCTGTAACCACCATGGATCTTGCTCATAAAAGCGGAGTCGAGAATTTAGCGGTCAACCATGTACTTGATCGCTGGAAGAACATCAAAGCAGCCATGGTTATTCGTTCAAACGACAATGAGCTGCTTAACTTATTGAATCAACAGATTGCAACGTTTGATATCAGTAAAAAGAACCGCATTTTATCTAAATGGTTAGATGACTCGCCTTATCGCTCTCCCATTAAAGGTGTATTTGGATTCGGCAACCCGCCTTACATGTATCCAGACAGTACTTCTGTTGGCTTAGAGCATGACATTATGCAAAGGGCATTGAACGATATGGGGTATCGATTGGGTGACGTTGTCACTTTGCCTCGTACTGCAGCTCGTCAAGCTATCGATAACAACAACTCAATATCATTTGTTTCTGGCGTTCAACTTGATGACTCTTCATTGCACTTTGTCAGTGACAAGGTGATGGATGTTGATTTTGTGCCAGTGTCATTAAAGAGGCGTAAGCTGGATTTGAAGTCGGCAAAAAATTTGTCCTTAGGTGCATTGTTGTTCGATGAAACATCGCCGATTAAAAACTCCGTAGAAGTGTTGGAAAGCCAATTGAGCATTGATCGGATAGATGATCTCGACAGCTTAGAGTCGGCGTTTTCCCAACTGAGAGCTCAAAATGTTGATCTCCTGATGGTAGAAAGGCGCGTATTAACCTGGTTTGTCACCAATACCCGGTTTATTGAAATGCGCGAGATTCAGATCCATGAAGATTATAAAGTCAGTTATCCCATCTACGTGGATTTCAGGGGGGCTGAGCTAAGAGACCGCTTCAATGCCGCATTGGCAAACCTGAAAAGGGAAGACGGGGAGTTTGAGCCAATTCTTAGAAGACAAATTAAGAACGACCTGACTCCGGTTCTGAAGAAGGCCGATATTATTGCTCAAATCTCAGCGTACTTTATTGTTAATGATCGCTTTGACGAATTGCCTAAGATTTTTGACATATTTGATGCAGATAATACTTTCATGGTTATTTCGGCACTGGCTGATAATAATAAGCGACCGCTTGAATCTTGGTTCCTAGGAGATGTATCAACGCCATCATTGGACAAGAAAAACACCTCTAAATTGTCATCCGTAACGAAAGGCGTTGGCTATAAAACGCAGACGGGCAGCACCAATGCTGGGTTTATGACGTTCTATTTCGATGTGGATTCCGTGGAAGGAAGTTATGTTTATTTCCCTGCCATTGAGCAGTTTGATTCATTCGGAGATGGTGCAAAACGTTATATTTCAGATGTTTATCAATCGAACAGTTTAGCCGGTGAACTTCTTAATCTTAGTCAAAATGAACGTCAGTGGATAAAATCTCATCCAGTATTGAAAATCGGTATTGATCCTAACTCTTTGCCTTATGAAGCCGTATCGAGCAAAGGGGAATACATCGGCATGATCGATGATTACCTAAAGCTGATCGAGCAGAAAACAGGTTTACGCTTGGAACATGTTGATGTCGGCAGTTGGCAGGAGACTCGACTACTCGTTGACCATAGAAAAGTGCACCTTGTGTCGGCCGCTGTGGAGAATCGTTCGCTTGGCGAGGGCGTGAAGGCGGGTAAGCCGTTATTTTCTAGTCGTTTGGCTATTGCCTCAAGACGAGATGTGAACAGCCTTGTCTTAGAAGAAGCTGCAGGTTGGAAAATAGGTATTTTAGAAGGGGGAGCCAACACAGAAGCTATTGTGGATAGTTACCCTGAGATCAATTGGTCGATGGTGTCATCGACTAATGATGGATTAGAGCTCGTCGAATCGGGTGAGTTTGATGCGATGATTGATACCGTTGACGTCTTAAATTACTTAATCGACTCATTTGGCTATCGAGGAATTGGCATCATCGGTCGATTAGACTTCTTCCTGTCGCCAACTCTGCATGTCATCAAATCTGAACCTTTGCTGTTGTCTATTGTGAACAAAGCGATAGGCAGTATCTCAGCTGAAGAACACCAGAAGATCTCTGCAAAATGGGCGGCGCCAAAAGCGATAGAAAGAGTTAATTATCAATTGGTTTACACCATTTCGGTGTTCTCTCTGGTGATCCTTCTTCTTATTATTTTCTGGAATCGTAAATTAACTAAGCAGATCAGTATTGCTAAGGAAGCAACCGAAGCTCTGGAAAAGGCGCAGAACCAACTCTACAACATGCTAAATAGCTCTCCAATTGCAGCCAGCGTGGTATTTGAAGAAGAGGTTCGTTACGCGAACGATACGGCAAAACGTTTGTTTGGCGTGGAAGATCAGGCGTTGTCTTCTATCGACGTTGCCGCTATCCATGACTCGCTGAGCGTTCGTGATGGCGTGCATGAAGAGCTCGACCTTAACGGTAAAGTTGAAAATAGGGAGTTAGTACTCAGAAAGTCTGATGGAACCCGATTTGTTGCTTTGGTCAGTTACTATCTTTTTGAGATTGATGGTGAAGTCGCCACACTATTTTGGGCATTCGATATTTCAGAAATGAAGCGCCTTAACGAACAATTGGAAGAAGAGAAACAGAGAGCCGATTTGGCGAGCCAAGCTAAATCGGAATTCTTAGCCAATATGAGCCATGAGATAAGAACCCCAATGAACGCCATTATTGGCTTGTCTTATCTGGCGATTGGCGAAATATCTAATCCTGTCGCTCGAAATTATATTGAGAAAGTGCACCGTTCTGGCCATTCGTTACTCGGTATCATCAATGACATCCTTGATTTTTCAAAGATAGAAGCTGGGCAACTTGTTATTGATAACGTCCCGTTTGATCCCGTAACGACTTTTAAAGATGTGATTGAGTTGATGGAATCGAAAGCGGCTGAGAAGCAACTCAATTTGTCTATGGTCATCGACCCAGAGTTAGACACGCCACTACAAGGCGATCCATTGAGGTTGTTCCAAGTCATACTCAACCTTGTGGGCAACGCGATTAAGTTTACGGAACAAGGCAGCGTAGTATTAACGGTGGAGCATGTTGACTCGAACGACAGCAGCCTAACCATGAGAGTGAGTGTGATGGATACCGGGATAGGCATTTCGGATGAGAACCGTCACAAGCTGTTTGAAGCCTTTAGCCAAGCGGATACCACAACGACACGTCGGTTTGGCGGTACAGGGCTTGGGCTCAACATTAGCCAGAAATTAGTTCATGCGATGGGCAGTCAAATTACGGTAGAGAGTGTTTACGGGCAAGGCAGTGAGTTCTCCTTTGTACTGACATTGCCACGCTCAAGCTCGGATGCGTTAGCCGACTTCAAAGCTCAAGAGTTGCAACTGGATTATCAGATAGAGTTCAAAGGGCAAAGAGTGTTATTGGTTGAAGACAATGAGCTGAACCAAGATCTCGCCTTAGCATTTTTCAGTCGCTCTAAATTAAATGCCGATCTTGCTGAAAACGGAAAGGAAGCGCTGGAGTTAGCTAAAAACAACGACTACGAAATAATCTTCATGGATCTTCAAATGCCGATTATGGACGGCTTTGAAGCTACCCGTTTGATTCGTGAATTCGATATAGATGTACCGATTATTGCAATGTCAGCCAATGTTTTTGATGATGCGAAACAACGAGCGAGGGCGTCGGGCATCACGGACTTCTTGGATAAGCCTATTGTTATTGATAAAGCGATGTCTTTGATTACTCGATACATTGTTCCTGAGGTCTTAGTTGAAGGTCGAGCGCCATCAGACACCTCTTCAGATACGATACTGGCCAGTGATTCTGATAATAGTTCGGAATTACACTCCGATACTCAAACAGAGCAGCCTGTTTTCTCTCAGTCGAGGTTTGAGCAACTGACTCATCATGATGCGAAACTGCAAGAGAAGATGCTTGGTAGATTCTGCCAAGGGGCGCCTGACATTATGTCGGAAACCTTCGACAACCTAGTGCAAGATGAATGGGCGACGTTAGAGCGTAATCTACATACCTTAAAAAGCATGGCAGCTTCGATTGGTGGATTGCGATTGGCAGAGTTACTCAGTGATTTAGAAAGCAAAGCGCATAACAAGGCGTGTGATGAAGCAGATCTTAAGCAAGGCGAACTTGGGTTAATCGAACTGATTAAAGCAGTTGAGATCAGCTTTGATGTGTCTGGTGTTGGGGGATTCAATACGACAAGTACTGAAGAAGCCGATGCGAGTCTTGCTGATACCTCTGATTCACCGAGCATCACGTCAGAACAGCATGCTCAGTTGCTATCACTGCTGGATGCTTATGATAACGATGCAACTCAATATGTGACTGAGTTACTGGCACAGTATCCACATTCTGTTGTTCTCAAAGATGTTCGAAGTGCGTTAGATAATTATGACTTTGAACGAGCAAAAGAGGGGCTTGGCGCTTCTGAGTAGTTGTCTTTTATAAATATCACTTCAACATTAAAGCCTTTAGCTCTTATAGCGAAATACCGAGCTAGCTAAAGGCTTTAAATCTATCTATACCGAACTAACGACTCACGTTCTGTTTGATTAGCTCAACAACCGTATCGTATCGGTGCGGCAGTTTTCGGTTTCGTTTTTGAACCAGATACAGCGTTTCCTCTACTTCTACCTTTGGCGGCACAACGTGTAGCTTGTCTCTATCTGGGAAGTGTTCAACCGCGCCAGCCGGTAACACGGTAAAACCTAATCCTTTTGATACGGGTAGCAAGATCTGGTGAAGCTGATTGATGTAGCCAGATCTTGGTATCTCATTAACGTTGATGTTCGCTAAGTCTTTATCTCCGCAAAGGTCGAAATACAAAGACAGATAGTGTGCAGAATCTGGGTGGGCAATCAGGCCAATGTCATTCAATACTTGCGGCGTTATCTCTAAATCAGCAAGGCTGTGGTGAACAATAAGACACAGTGCTTCTTTGCCGATGACTTGGCTTTGGTAGTAGCTGTCGTTCGGGGAATGCCTAACAATGCCGATATCGGTAGTGCCTTCGCTTAGGTCATTCAATATCTTTTTGTTTGGAGCGGCTTCTAAGTTAATGCTGAGCTCTTGGTGTTGCTGTTGAAGTTCAAGAAGCTTGGGATACAGACGCAAAGAGAGTGAGCCAGAGCAAGACAAGTGACATTGCCCAGCATAAGGGTTATCAAAACTCAGAGACTCAAAAAGATCTTCTTGGTCTTTCTCTAGTTTGATCGCATAGCGATACATAATCCGACCCTGTTCGGTCAGTTCGAAGCTCTTGTTTTCTCGAGATAGCAGGTCACAATTACAAGCTTGTTCAAGCTTCTTGATGTGTTGGCTGACTCCAGGTTGTGTCATATACAACTTTTCTGCCGTTTGGGTGAAATGGCCAACTTCAACCAGAGTCTTAAACGTATTGAGCCAAAGTGGATTAATCATACTCACCTTCAAATACTAAAGCCTATAAATAACAGAAAATTATTATTATCTTAAGTAATGATAATTTCAACTCTAGCGTCTTAAGTAACGCTAATCAAAGTCATGTGGTGGTAGCACTTTATATTGGTCTATTGGTCGCTTTGTAGAGTTGCTATGAGTAACAAAGTGTTGCGACTTTGTTGAATTTTTGGTCTATTGACCAACTGTGCTCATATTTAGGAACGAAGATGAATAGAAATGTTTGGCTGCTCTCACTGTGTCAGGCCTTGTTGATGACGGGTAACATATTACTGATCTCTGTGATTGGTTTGATCGGTAAGCAGATTGCACCCAGTGTCAGCATGATCACCTTGCCGGTTGCACTGCAGTTTTTGGGTCTAATGGCAGCCACTATTCCTGCATCTTTAATTTCAGGCAAGTTAGGGAGAAAGAGAGGATTTAGCATTGGTAATGTGGTTGGCATTACAGGAGCTAGTCTTGCCACCTACGCACTGTCTCAGCAAAATTTCTATCTGTTTTGTTTCGCTACGTTCTTACTTGGGATAGGCATAGGTTTTGGCACGCTTTATCGTTTTGCTGCAATCGAGGTGTGTGATGAAAATGCACGTCATCGAGCGATCTCTATCTCGATGGCTGGTGGCGTTTTAGCCGCGGTATTAGGACCAAATTTGGCGATTATGTCGCAACAGTGGTCGCAAGATGGCTTGTACATTGGTGCTTTTGCTTCTTTGATTGGATTGAACATTCTTGCGTTACTCATCTTACAAACAATTCAGTTTCCAAAAGTCTCTTTTAATAGTCAGGCACCTAAATCCGATCCTCTCAGTGTGATAGTAAAAGCGCCTAACTTTATTGGCGCAGTGTTTGCTGCCATGGTCGCTTATGCGGTGATGAATATCCTGATGACAGCAACGCCATTGGCAATGATTGGTTGTGGCTTTGACTTTACCAAAGCAGCGGGCGTCATTGAGTGGCACGTATTGGGGATGTTTGTTCCTGCATTTTTTACTGGTTCACTTATCGAGAAGTTTGGCTCAAGAATGATGATCTTGGCAGGCGGGGTTCTGTTCGTCGTCTGTATCGCAATTAACATTCATGGCGAATCTATCTGGCACTTCAGAGCGGCTCTAGTTGTGCTTGGTGTCGGTTGGAACTTTATGTTTATCGCGGCAACAGGTTTGTTTAGTCAGTCCTACCAATCGCAGAATAAAGCTAAGGCACAAGCGTTTAATGAATTTATTGTCTTTGGCTGTGTGACGATTACAGCGATGCTCTCTGGCTGGCTAGAATCGACAGCAGGGTGGCAGAACCTTAATATCTACGTATTACCATTCGTGTTAGCTGTTATCTTGCTGTTTGCATTTAGTGCTCGTAAATCGCGTATTCAAAAGCAGCCTGTGTAATGGCTCATCGAATAGTGGTTCAGTAAATTCGTTACTGTGATTAAAACCCTAGTATCTCGAACTGCGACCAATAAAAAGCCCTACCAAATCGGTAGGGCTTTTGCTTACGGCTTAAATAATAACGTTTCCTTAAAACTGCTGTCTTGGCTCATGCTCGAAGACAACAGTGCTTAAGCTTGCTTGTAAGTACGTGTGATAGAGCCGCGTACTTATTTTGATGGTCTATCGTTTAAAACCTAAGACCCAAGATGAGCTACAGGTCGACCAAAATTGTCTTAGTCGTAATCCCACCTTGGTCATCGATTATCTTCAGAGTCACCTCGTGCTTTCCGTATGAAGGGAAGATAGAAGTGAATGTGCGACCTCGTTTCACCTTTCCGTTTGGAAGTGTCCACTCGGTATCAACAATACGACCATCGCTGTCTGAACTTGTAGACCACATGGTTACCCAGCGGCCCAAGTGAATGTACTTCGCGCTCGCTTCTGGAAGGGCGTTTGGAGATTCAACACTCACTACGGAGCTAAATGAAGCGGTAGCGCCTTTGTCGTCGACAACAGTCAAGTTCACCGTGTATTCGCCCGCTTGCTCGTAAGACCAAGTTGGTGCCACTTCGTTACTTGTTGTGCCGTTCCCAAAGTCCCATAGGTAACGGGCGATCTCACCGTCTTGGTCTGAGCTGAAGTTGTTTGCAGAAACAGTCAGACCAGTCACATTAAGCTCGAAGTTCGCAGTAGGAACGATGTTGTGTTGGCTTACTTTAGATAAGCGAACCACACCGTATTCGTTGTTATCACTCTGATTCACAATATCGACCGCTAAACCAAACTCCGTCAGGATGCGTCCTGAATCAGGCGCTTGAGGCGATGTGTAATCTTGGTCATCCGAGAAGCTAGCATTGCCAACCAAACTGGTATCTTCGAGTACATCGTTGTCGCTGTTTACAAGACGCATTGGAGTATGATCTTTGAGTGAAAACGCTGCGTCTCGAACTTGGTAGCGTGTTTGAGCCGCTTCACCAGAGTTTGCCCACACCATGGCATTTTGGTCTGCATCGACCACGCCTAACCAACCTTCACCAGGGTGTTTACCTACCCAGTTGTCGGTGAGTGATTCGTCGACGTACCAAATGATCAAGCCAGGGTCGAATGACATCAGTTGTCCCATGCGTTTGATGTTCGCTAGGCCTTCATCAACATCCATGTGGCTGCGCCATTGCAATAGATAGTAGTGCTGCGCTTGATGGAATCCATTACTCAGCTTGTAACCATTAAGGGAGAAGGTGGAGTTGCTCTCACCATCGTCTATTGAGGTCACTTCACCATCGACAACAACAGCAAGGTTATCTAAATAGAAGCCTTCCATTGCTAAGCCGCCATCGGTGATGTATTCAAAAGACAGTTCCACTTCTTGGCCTGCCCATTGTGAAACGTCGAACTCAGCGTCGACCCATCCGCCAGATTCGCCGCCAATAGCAGGAACGAGGTCCGTGTTGTATGGATCGTCCATTGAGGTAATGTTTCCTGCAATGGCTTGTCCGTTGATTAGCACGCGCGCAAAGTCGTAGTCTTTTTCAATCTCATACCAAGTTTTGAAAGACAGCAGTGCAGAATCACCCGCTGGGATCATCAACTTGCGAGTCATACTGTTTTTCAGATCATCGCCTTTTTGAGAGTGGAATGAATACTCGCCCTCAAAGGGTTTCAGACTTTCAATCTGCTTTTCAGGAAGATCCACTTTGATCATGTTAGGACGACTGTTATCCGTTGTTTGGAACAGCGTATACACTTGTGGATTGTCTTCTAGGTCATCAATCGAGAGCTGATCATCGTTAACCCAACGTCCGCCAATCGATTTCTGTAGGAAGTGTTTTGCCCAAGAACTGAATGCCGTTGGTTGTGTACCACCAATTTGACCAGCCCAACTGCCCGAAGACATGATTGACCAGTAAGAAACCGGTTCGCCTCTGCCTGTGTATTGCGTGTCATACTCGTCTGGTAAGCCTAAATCATGACCATATTCGTGGGCACAAACACCTGCAGCCGCATCAATCGGTTGAATGGTGTAATCGAACGCCGCGTATTGGCCACCAAATCGATCTGGAAGCGAGCTAGAAGTACCTTCCAGTACATGAGTGCGACCAAGGTTGAATCGGTGAGACCAAATCGCATCAGGGCCTAACACGCCACCACCGGCTTCTTCGCCTACCGATGCATGAAACACCATCAGGTGGTCAATCACACCATCGGGTTCGCGGAAATTTCCGTCACCGTCGTAATCGTAACGATCTTCGATGTCGTAATCGGCAAGGTTGATACTCGGATCTTGAGCCAGTTGATTCAGCGCTTCACGAACCAGTTCTTGGGCGTTTAGGTCGTTGTCGGTGGTAGGGGAGTTGCCACCATAGAATGACGCAGGCTTAGAGGCGCGATACCAACCTGCCGCTTGACCTGCAACGCTGTAACTGTCGCCTGATTCGCTTTGGTAATATTGGCGCATCGAGATTAGGTTTTCGCCATTTGGCCCTGTGTAGCCAGAATTTGAAAACAACAACTCTTGATAATGTTCAGGGCTGTAGCTCTCGTAGAGCATCTGCGTGTGCTCTTCGGTCAACTTGTTGTCATCCCAGTTCAAATCAGGGAAATCGACCAATAGAGCGAGTACTTTATCGGTGCGCTTGGTGCCGACTTCTAAAGCAAAGACACTCGCTTTTTTAACGCCAGACCCTTTTTCTATGGCTTTGAGTATTTTTGCGCGTTGCTCAAGTGCTTTTTTTCCGAATTGAGCATCGCCTTTGAAACCGGAATTGATTTTATTATTCAAGTAACGGTCAAGCGCATCCTGCTTTGCCACATCGGTTGCATCTTGGTCGACTAAGCCTTGTCTAACTAGCATTTCAATGAGTTTGTCTTCATTAACTACGCCTAAATCAATAGGTGTTTTTGCATAACCACTGACGCTAAATAGAGTAAGCATTGCTGAAGCCAACAATGTACTTCTCATCATTTTCATTATATTTCCTTTTTATATTTCCATGTCGATATCAGTATCAACTTGCCTTATTCGGATCTGTTGTCCGAGTTTGGCCTAATACACTCTTGTGGTGTCTTATTTAACTGACGTGTGTTTGTTGTATGTTTTTTACCTTCTATCTCTTTTGTATTGGTTGTCTCTTTTCTATTTTTTGAATCAAACGGAGTGCTCTTCACTTTTTTAGCGTTGAGATAGATACGCAAAGCTTCTTGATTTTCCTCATAGGTTAAGCCTGAACAGATAACACCTTGTTTTATCAATGACTTAAGCAATAGTTCGTCGTTCTCAATAGTGGAAGCCTGTGACAGTGAGGAAAAAATTAGAACCATTAAAGCCATTGTTTTGTGTGACATTATTATATCAAGCCATTAGTTTTGGTTATGTAACAAAATATATTTATAAATTTTACCAATCAAATGGATAATTATTACAATTAATTATTCGTTCCGGTTTCAACATTTAGAGTTAATATAAAATAAGGAGTGCTATTTATTCTATTGTCAGTTATTTAATGGGTTTTGTTGAATGAATAGTTGATAGTTTGGATGTTTAATAACATTGATTAGGTCGTGGTTATTATTCTGGAGGGCGCTTTATACAAGGCGTTGTGTTCTAACTAATAAGATGATTTTTTATTATCGGTGTTTTAAAATACGCATGTAATAACTGAGTCATTAGTAAATACCCATGCTCAAATTATTTTTACTCAAAATATCAATAATTAGGGTATTGAGAGTAACTTTCAGTGTTTAAATGACGTGAAATTTAACAATAGCAGAGCTGGTCGGGTTGTCACCGCCTGCTTGCTTAAAGCGAGTGAAACGGCTGAGAGAAGAGGGCGTGATTGTCGGTGGTGTGTCCATCATTAATCCAGAACTGACCGGCAGTAAGATGACTTTGGTTGTGTCCGTGGAAATGGAGCGTGATCGAGGGGATATTTACCAAATCTTTCGCCATTCTATTTCAAAGGCAGAAGAGGTCACGCAGTGCTATCAGATATCAGGCAGCTTTGATTTCATGCTGATTGTGACGGTCAAAGACATTCAAGCCTACGAAGACTTTGTGGAGCGAGTACTACGCAAAGATCTGAATATTCGTAAATTCCATACCTCTGTCTCAATGAGAACCGTGAAATTTACCACTGCCGTAAACTTAGATGAGTCGTGACTGTTGGCGTGAGAAGATAGTGAAGTTATTAGCTTTGTGAGGTACTTAGCTAATATTTGTATAAATAGCAGGCATTTACACAAAATGTGACGTTCACATTTTGTCATAACTTTAATAATTGTATATATTCCTCGCCTAAAATAATAATTAACCTAAGTTAATATAATGACTGTCAGCTCATCTACTCAATCTCGTGAAACGCTTCTCAGCGAAAACGAACAACTTGTCTCTACCACTGATTTAAAAGGCGTGATTACGTACAGTAATGATGCTTTTTGTCGCATAGCGGAATACAGCCAACAAGAATTGCTAGGGCAACACCACAATATCGTAAGGCATAACGATATGCCGAAAGCCGCTTTTGCTGATATGTGGGTTAACCTAAAGCAAGGTAAAGCTTGGCGTGGCATCGTAAAAAACAAAACCAAATCTGGTGGGTTTTACTGGGTCGATGCTTATGTAACTCCAATTTACGACAATGGTAAGGTGAGTGGCTACCAATCTGTTCGTGTTAAGCCAAAGAATGAATGGATACAAGTTGCAGATAAGGCTTACCAAGGCCTCTTGAAGGCTGAAAAGTCGGGTCGCCAATGGTCATTAAAGATCAGTGACAGTGTTCGTTACGCCGTGTTGCTAGGCTCTTTGGCTGCGCCGTTAATTTCAAATCTCATTGAAGTAGGGCAAGTATCACAATGGTTGTTGAGCCTACTTCCTGTTTCAGCATTAGCACTGCTTTTCCGACAAGAGCTGATTGATACTCCACTGCAGTTGAAAAAGCTGCAATCTAAATTCGATAGTGTTAGTCGTCTTGTTTATTCAGGTAATAGTCAGTTCTCTATTGCCGATTTTCACTTAAAACTATTGTCTGCAAGAATCCACACCGTATTAGGTCGCATGACAGACTCAGCCAAGCCGTTACAAGATTTGGCTGACAACCTAAATGCGACGTCATTTGAAGTATCAGAAGCCTTAGATCAACAAACAAAAGACATTCTTCAAGTACGAGAGGCGACTGAAGAGGTTGAAGTCACCGCCAATGAGGTCTCTTCTCGCACAGAAGAAGCGCACCAGATTGTTGATGTGACTTTGCAAACCTGTGCTGGCGCTAAAGAAAGCATTAATCAAACTCATCAAAACTTAGAGAGCCTAGCTTCTCAGGCTGAAAAGGCGACTCAAACGACTTACCAACTGAGCGATCAAGCGCAGAGCGTAAGCAAGATAATGGAAGAGATTGGTGGAATCGCCGAACAAACCAACTTGTTGGCCCTGAACGCTGCGATTGAAGCGGCGAGAGCGGGCGAGCAAGGACGAGGCTTTGCCGTTGTTGCCGACGAAGTCCGTGCATTGTCGGGTCGAACCTCAAAGGCTACGGTTCAGATCAAAGAGAGCATCGATACCATGCTAACGACGATTGAAGGGTGGCAAAAAGATATTCTGGCGAACCGTGAGCAAACGGACGCATGTGGTGATGTTGCGAAGGTGAGTGCAGAGCGCTTGTCGGAAGTCGAAAACCTAATGCAATCCATGAATGAACTCATGCAGTCTGTTGAAAGTTCTGCTCATAAGCAACGTGAGCTGTCGAGTGAAGTCAATCTGCATATGCAGTCTATCGCCTCGACCGCAGAACAAAACTTAGTGGCAACGCATTCTGTGAAAGACCACTCCACAGAGCTAAAAGAACAAGTCAATGAGTTCTACCAACTGGCAAAGCGTTTCGAAGAAAAATAGCCGTTAGATTTAATCCGAATGAGAGAAAAGACAAAAAAAGCCCCGTATTTTCATGCGGGGCTTTCTGTATGCATCAACCCATTGAAGGGCGAGACAATGTATTCAAGATTAAGCTAGAAGCTCTTTCGCTGTGTTTACTACGTTTTCAGTAGTGAAACCGAACATCTTGAATAGCTCACCTGCAGGTGCAGACTCGCCGAACGTTGTCATACCGATGATCTTGCCACCGAAACCAACGTACTTGTACCAGAAGTCAGCGATGCCAGCTTCTACAGCGATACGTGCCGTTACGTCAGATGGAAGTACAGACTCACGGTACTGCGCGTCTTGTTTGTCGAACGCATCAGTAGCAGGCATAGAAACTACGCGTACTTTCTTACCTTCAGCCGTTAGCTCAGCAGCAGCGTTAACCGCTAGCTCAACTTCAGAACCCGTTGCGATAAGGATAAGCTCTGGCTTGCCTTCACAATCTTTCAGGATGTAACCACCCTTAGCGATGTTTGCTACTTGCTCAGCGTCACGATCTTGTTGTGCAAGGTTTTGACGAGAGAAGATAAGTGCAGAAGGACCATCTTTACGCTCGATTGCTAGTTTCCAAGCAACAGCAGACTCAACTTGGTCACATGGGCGCCATGTGCTCATGTTTGGAGTTAGACGTAGAGAAGCGATTTGCTCAACTGGTTGGTGAGTTGGACCATCTTCGCCAAGACCGATAGAGTCATGCGTGTAAACTTGGATGTTCTGAGTTTTCATCAGAGCAGCCATACGCATAGCGTTACGCGCGTATTCCATGAACATTAGGAACGTTGCGCCGTATGGTACGAAACC
>NZ_AJYZ02000019.1:337990-370490 GCF_000272045.2 Vibrio crassostreae 9ZC13
TAGAGCGATACCGTTCATGATAGCCGTCATACCGAATTCACGTACACCGTAATGGATGTAGTTACCAGAGAAGTCGTTCGCTTCAAGAGACTTAGAACCAGACCACATAGTTAGGTTAGAAGGCGCAAGGTCAGCAGAGCCGCCCATGAATTCTGGTAGCATAGCACCGAACGCTTCTAGAGCATTTTGAGATGCTTTACGTGATGCGATGTTTGCTGGGTTAGCTTGAAGATCAGCGATGATTGCCGATGCTTTCTCTTCCCACTCAGCTGGTAGGTCACCGTTTACGCGGCGTTTGAATTCAGCTGCCAGCTCAGGGTATGCTGCTTCATAAGCTGCAAGTTTCTCGTTCCACGCTGCTTCCTTAGCTGCGCCTGCTTCTTTCGCATCCCACTCTGAGTAAACTTCCGACGGAATTTCAAAAGGACCGTGCTCCCAACCTAATTCTTTACGTGTTGCTGCAATTTCTTCAGCGCCTAGTGGAGCACCGTGACAGTCGTGCGTACCTGCTTTGTTTGGAGAACCAAAGCCAATCACTGTTTTAGTGCAGATTAGAGTAGGGCGAGGGTCTGCTTTAGCCGCTTCAATCGCTGCGTTGATAGCGTCAGAATCGTGACCATCTACCGCTGGGATTACGTGCCAGCCGTAAGCTTCGAAACGCTTAGGTGTATCGTCAGAGAACCAACCTTCAACTTCGCCATCGATAGAGATACCGTTGTCATCCCAGAAAGCAACCAGCTTACCAAGACCAAGCGTACCTGCTAGAGAACATGCTTCGTGAGAAATACCTTCCATCAGACAGCCATCACCCATGAATGCATAAGTGTAGTGGTCTACGATGTCGTGGCCTTCTTTGTTGAACTGAGCAGCTAGCGCTTTCTCAGCCATAGCCATACCAACAGCGTTAGTAATGCCTTGACCTAGAGGACCAGTCGTTGTTTCGATGCCTGGTGCGTAGCCGTACTCTGGGTGACCTGGAGTCTTAGAGTGCAGTTGACGAAAGTTCTTAAGATCTTCAATTGAAAGCTCGTAACCTGCTAGGTGCAGCAGAGAGTAAATCAGCATTGAGCCGTGGCCGTTAGACAGGATAAAACGGTCGCGGTCAGCCCACTCTGGGTTTGCTGGGTTGTGGTTTAAGTGAGAACGCCAAAGTACTTCAGCGATGTCAGCCATACCCATAGGTGCGCCTGGGTGACCAGAGTTTGCTTGTTGTACGCCGTCCATGCTTAGAGCACGAATAGCGTTAGCTAGATGTTTGCGATTCATAAGAACTTCCGAATAAAAATTAAGAAAAACAAAATTGATAAAAGTAGGGGAACTGAACGTTCCCCTATTTGAATTTGGTAAGAGTGATTACAGCTTAGCTGCGATCATGTCTTCTAGTTTGCCTTGGTCAACGGCGAAGTTGCGGATGCCTTCAGCCAGTTTCTCAACAGCCATTGCATCTTGGTTGTGGTCCCATAGGAACTCAGCGTGAGTCATCGCTGCTGGACGCTCTTTAGTACCGTTAGAGTCGATAAGCTTCTCTACTACTTCGCCTTCTGCTGCTTCTAGGTCTGCTAGAAGTTGCGGAGCGATAGTTAGACGGTCACAACCAGCAAGTTCAAGGATCTCGCCGATGTTACGGAAGCTTGCGCCCATAACAACAGTTTTGTAGCCGTGGTCTTTGTAGTAGTTGTAGATATCAGAAACAGAGATTACACCTGGATCTTCTGAAGCTTCGAAATCACGACCTTCTTTCGCTTTGTACCAGTCCATGATGCGACCTACGAAAGGAGAGATTAGGAATACGCCAGCTTCAGCACAAGCACGAGCTTGAGCGAAAGAGAATAGAAGCGTTAGGTTACAGTTGATGCCTTCTTTCTCTAGGATTTCAGCAGCACGGATGCCCTCCCAAGTAGAAGCCAGTTTGATAAGGATGCGGTCGTTAGTGATACCAGCGTCGTTGTACATTTTGATAAGTTGACGAGCTTTAGCAACGCTGCCTTCCATGTCGTAAGAAAGACGAGCATCTACTTCAGTAGAGATACGGCCAGGTACAACTTTTAGGATTTCTTTACCGATGTTCACGTTAAGCATGTCGCAAGTATCTTGAACTTGCTGTGCTTTATCACCGCTTTGCGCTTTTGCGTATTCGATAGAAGCATCGATTAGAGGAGCGTACTCAGCAATTTGAGCAGCTTTAAGAATTAGAGATGGGTTAGTTGTTGCATCTTCAGGAGTGTACTTGCTGATAGCTTCGATATCGCCAGTGTCAGCTACAACAGTTGTTAGTTTACGAAGTTGCTCTAATTTATTGCTCATTTTGATCATCCTATGTATCGCATAACACCTCATTAATGGGAGAGGTGTGGGCATTTGCAAGCTAACTAATGAAGTTCTCAATGGTTGTACCAGTGAGCCAAACTTACATTAATTTAAATTTTTCTCCGAACGAACATTTGCACAGAACATTTGATCGCTCGATGAGTAAATGATGTAGCCATATTTATCCGATCTAGCCCCAAAGTCAACGGTAAATAGTACTGTATGGTGACTTCAGTCAAATATATTTCGCTCTAGTAATCATGGGCTATGCAAGCAAACGTTTAACGAGCAAAGTGAGGTGAATTAATCAACAACAAAACCATGGTTATGACTATGAGCAAATGTACCTTGCTGTTACATATGTTTGGGGTGTAAACTTGTGTATCACTTGCTTAAGCATCGAACATTTGTTCTTCAAGCAGGTAAAATAATTGTTAAATATTGGTTGAGTGGTATATGAGTAAGAATATCCAAGATGTTTCCGAAGAAAACACTGATCTCCTCACTGAAGTCGCGGTTGCTTATTATCAAGATGGTGCCACGCAAGAAGAGATATCTAAAAAGTACTCTATCTCCCGTGCAAAGGTTGGTCGAATGCTCAAGCAAGCCCGAGATGAGGGCATTGTTGAGATCACCGTGAAATACCACCCTGTCTTTAGTGCGAAGATCGAGCAACGTTTGATCGAACGATTTGGTGTAAAGCGTGCGCTTGTGGCACTAGACCAACCGAATGAAGAGAAGCAACGACTCCAAGTAGCCGGTTTAGTGTCTAACTATCTTACCAGTACACTGAAAAACGGTATGGTGGTGACAGTAGGGCAAGGGCGAAACGTATCGTCTGTTGCTCACCACACTGGCGTAATTACGCCACGAGACTGTAAATTCGTGTGTGGTATCGGCGGTATTCACCCAAGAGGCGGTATGTTTAATGCCGACCATATATGCAGGCAGCTAGCCAAAAAGTACGGTGGATCTTCTGAAACCTTATACGCGCCGGCTTATGCCGAGAATAAAGCGCAAAAAACCGCATTTATGGAAAACAGCACCGTTAAGCAGACACTCGATCTCGCTCGAAAAGCCGATGTTGCATTAGTCGGTATCGGTGATATGAGTGAAAACAGCTATATGGTCGACTTAGGTTGGTTTACCGCAGGTGAGGTCGTTCAATCTCGTTTATTGCAAGGAGTCGTCGGTGACTTTGCGGGTTATGACTTTTTCGATGTTCACGGTAAAACAGCAAACACAGTAATGAGTGACCGTGTGATTGGTTTGGCCTTGGAAGAATTCCGCCCAATTGCAGAAGTCATTGCCATTGCAGCCGAGAACAGTAAACCACTCGCTTTGTTAGGTGCACTAAGAACCGGCGTGGTAGACGTGATCGCAACCAGCGTAAGTAATGCTTTAACGGTACTTAATTTGGACGAACAACTTAGCGTGAATAAACCATACGGCAGTGAATAGTAAGATATTTGTGCTTCGTTGAATTCACTATTTGAGTAATCATGGAAAATCCCCCTAATGAAAGCAGTGCAATAAGGGGGATAACTATTAGACATGACTCGAATAGTGAATTTGTTCAGCGGTTGAAAGAATTATCACTCTTTAATGTTAAGCCACACTAAAGGAGATAATTATGAAACTGTCATTTATCACACACGCTATTTCTAGCAACAGTGACCAATCAAGTTCTATCTTTAAATCTATTTCTATCTTTGGGCTTAGCTCAATAGCCACGGCTTGTATGCTCACACCTACAGTACATGCCGATGATAAAGTCGTCGCAGGGTATTTTGCGGATTGGCAATATCTGAATAAAGACAACCCTTATACCGTTGACGACATACCTGCAGACAAGCTCTCACATATTATTTACGCCTTCTTGAGCATGTGTGGTCCTCATAGCGGTGCTGGTGAGCCCGTCCAAAAACAAATTCAGCAGCAATGTGCAGACAAACAACCATATACCGCGATTATTGTGGATAAAGAAGCTGCGTTAGAAGTCGATTTCGGAGACGTGGGTGTTGATGTCGCCTATAAAGGTCACTTTGCCCAGTTAGCTCAACTGAAGGCCGACAATCAAAATATCAAAATTTTGCCCTCATTTGGAGGGTGGACAATGTCTGAACCTTTCCATGCGATGGCGAAAGATCCTCAAGCCATTGCGCACTTTTCAAAAACTGCTGTTGAATTGATCCAAAAATACGACTTCTTTGATGGTATTGATCTTGATTGGGAATACCCAGGAGGCGGCGGCTTAACCACTTCGCCTTGGAACCCAGAGACGAAACTAACGGATGAGCAAAAAGCGCTAGAGCGTGAAGCTTTTACTCTTTTAGTAAAAACAATCAGAAGTGATTTGGACGCTCTATCAAAGACGACTCAAAGAGATTACGAGCTTTCAACGGCTGTCGGTGTTGGTGCTAAGGCAGCTCAAATTGACTGGAATGCAGCTAGCCCATATCTGACGAACATGTTTGCGATGACGTATGACTTCCTCGGAGGCTGGGGAACTCAAACAGGTCACACAACAAACTTACATGCCACCGAGCGTAGTTGGTGGGGAATGGGAGCTGATGTCTTCATTAATCAGATGATAGAGCAAGGTATTCCTCGCGAGAAGCTCGTGATCGGGGCGGCTTTTTATGGTCGAGGTTGGCAAGGGACAAAAGACTTTGCTGGAGAGCTGCCTAAAGGTGACCTAGTTTCTGAACAAGGGGCGCAGTTTGGTACAGGTGAAAACGGTTACTTCATGTTTTGGGATCTTATGAATAACTACAGCAGCAAACAAGGTTATGAGTATAAGTATGATGAGCAAGCTCAAGCACCTTATTTGTGGAACCCAGATAAAAAAGTATTCATATCTTTTGAAGATCAGCGTTCTATTAAAGCAAAGGCAGAATGGGCGAAGAAATCAGACCTAGGCGGCATTTTTACTTGGGAATTATCAGGAGATCCTTCCGGGCAGTTGATCGATGTTATGCATAGTGAAATGAATAAAAAGTGAAATGAATAAATAACTGAACAGAAAATACCTAGAAAATAAGGTAGGTGTTTAGCCGCCTACCTTATTTAGCTCGTCTATTTAACTCACGTTCTTAAACAGAACATTCCGCGTGCTCGGTCACTTTCTTGTTTAGGTGAGTAGCCAGCTCATCATAAGGAATAGGGCGAGAGAAGTAATAGCCTTGCATTAAGTCACATTCACATGCCTTTAGAATTGCGAAGTGTTCGTTTGATTCTACGCCTTCTGCTAATACCACCATGCCGAAGTTCTTACCGATTGCGATGATGTTTTGCACCATGGTGAGTGACTGCTGATCGACAGCAATGTTCTCAATAAAGCTCTTATCGATTTTAAGTTCATCGATAGGCAGTGCTTTCAACATACTTAGTGATGAATAACCTGTCCCGAAATCATCTAAAGAGATCTTTATATTCTTCTCTTTGAGGGCTTCAAAAGTCGGTTTCACCAAAGTCACATCTTCAATGAACAAGCTCTCGGTAATTTCTAGCGTTACACAGCTAGGAGAGAGTTGATACTTTTCTAGTGTCGCGAACAAGTGCTCAGAGAAGGATTGATGAGAAAACTGACGCACTGATATGTTGATCGACAGCCCGATTTTTTGTTCTGTTGTTCGGTGCAAGTGGGCGATCTGCATAATGCTGGACTCAATAATAAAAGTCCCCAGTTTTTGCATTAAACCCGTGTTCTCTGCTATCGGTATAAAGACATCTGGCGGAACAAAACCCAATTCCTCATCAATCCAGCGCAAGAGTGCTTCTACACCATGAATACTTTCATTTGCACGAACCAGCGGTTGGAAAACCATGAACAGCGTTTGTTTCTCGATAGCGATGCGTAGCCTTTGTTCTACTTTCATTTTGTAGAGATGAGCATCTTGCATTTCCGTTGTGAAAATACTGTACGAGTTTTGCTGCTGTTTCGCTTTGTACATTGAAATATCGGCAGAACGTAACAGGCTATCCAGATCTTTTCCGTGTTCTGGGAAACGCGCTACGCCGATGCTGCAACCTAACAAAAACTGAGCGCTTTCAACTTCATAAGGTTGAGAAAGCACTTCAATAATGCGCTTGGCGAGTCGTTTAATTTCAGCTTCATTCGACAAGGGCGTCAAGAACAAAAACTCATCACTGGATTCACGTACCAATAGGCTGAGGCGAGATCGGAACCTCATCAAACGCAAAGCGATCTGTTTGAGAACCTTATCTCCAAAGTCATGCCCGTGGGTGTCATTGACGCATTTAAAGTTATCGATATCGATAAACAACAGCGAAAACGGCTCTGACTCATCGTCAATCCATTTACCAATGTTTCTACGCATGTACAAACGGTTTGGCAGAGAGGTTAAAGGGTCATGGTTCGCCTGATAAATGAGTTGGCTACGAGTCCGTTGTTCATTCTTGGCAATCGACTTAACCAAAAAGTAGAAACCAAACTGAAGAAAAATAAAGGCAACGAAAAGAATGCTGAACTCTTGTATGAATATACTATCGACGTGAGTTAGATCCGTACGTCCTACCACCCATAATTTGTAGTTTGGGATGTATTTCGCGCTCATCAAAGAGTGGTACTCTTCATCGTCGACGACAAAAGAATAGGTTTCTTGCCCATTCATCGCTTCTTGTACGCTAATTCCGAAGTGGTCGGTAAAGATACTTGCAATACGCTGTATGACATCTTTGCCGACTGGAGAGGAATAGGCACTCTCAGATTCAATATCACTTGAATAAAACTGGCGATAGCTGTCTTTTCTGATCAGGCTTAGTGTATTGAAACTTCCGGCGTGAGCATTATTTTCAAATACGATCGTTGCGTCTAATCGTAGCCCTGCGGTCATTACTGCATCGGTTTTCTTGCCATCGATTGAAATGGATTTTCTCAGCGGGATGACTAAGCTATTCAACGAATCTTGAAAATAGGTACGGCCAAGCACCATGCTACTGCTTGATAGGGCGTCTAGGAAGGAGCCTCTGGTTGGCGCGTATTGCAGCAAGTTCCTTTGATTCGCAAGTTCGAGATTTGAGCTAATCGAGAGGTAATCACCGTCGGTGTTCAACAAGCCAAACGCTGCTATCGCAGGGTGGGTCTCAAGTAGCTTGTCTAATATTGGCCTAATCTGGATAGATGCAGTACGTGTGAAATCAGACTGTTGAGCCAGTTGATGGCCAACCACTTCTAATAAGGCTTCTTGACTGGTCAGCAGCGAGTTGACGGAGCTAGAAAAAAGCTCAACCTGAATGTGTTGCTGCTCTATGAAGTCGTCTCTGTTTGCTTTCCAGTTTGTTATTCCCAACGCGGCGAAAAGTATCAGGGTCAGTAGTACGACAAACGCGTACAGCGACCAGATATTTTGCTTAAATAGAGCCATGAGATGCCTTTGTTGGTTACTACTTTTAACAGACTGCAAGTGACAAACTATTGGGTTGTCAGCGCGATTCATGCAACGAAAAATACAAACATCAATGATGAAAGTATTAATGATTAAATAGTGTAACGACTACGAGCAGAGATTCTTGAGTGAAAAATTAGTATTCATAACGTCGATAACGATTAGTTTATGATTAATCACGAATTATGGTTAGCAAGTTGATGTGGGTTACAAATCAAACGGCGTGAATCGAGTCTTGGTCTCAAATGAACATAGCTTTGACTGCGACATAGAGGCTTACTTCATGAGACGTGGGGCCATCATTATCAGTAAGCTCTTTATGCATGCGCAGTATATTCTAATAGTTGCATTAAGCGAAGTTGAATTACTTTTTAGTCATGGCGATAGGGAGTTTGTCGTTAGCACCCCATTCCGTCCATGAACCATCGTAAACACCCATTTCACCGTTATAGCCAGCGAGTTTAGCGGCTAATAATATGATGCAAGCTGTTACGCCAGAGCCACAGCTAAAGAGCATAGGTTGAGAAGGCGTTAATTCTAGCGTTGAAAAGATATCAATAAGCTCTTCTTGGGACTTTAACTTGCCGTTTTTGAGTACTTGGGCAAATGGTAGGCAAATAGAATTCGGTATATGGCCACTACGCAAGCCTTCACGTGGTTCAGGAACTTCTGAATCGAAACGAGCTTGAGAACGAGCATCTACAATGTTTGCGCTCTTGTCAGTTGAGTAACCTTCAATCTGCTGAGCACTGACAAAGTAGTTGTCTTGAATATGGCCTTCAAAATTGCCCGCTTTTACTTCGGTGCGATAGTCAGTCTCGGTCGCGTAACCGGCTTCGATCCAAGCTGGCAAACCGCCATCTAAGATGAATACGTCGTTGTGTCCCATTGCCATAAACATCCACCACGCACGAGGAGAAGCGAAGGTTCCGGAGTTATCGTAAACCACAATCGTACTGTCTTGATTGATGCCAATTTCTTTTGTGCGAGTGTTGAAGTGTTTTTCGCTCGGAAACATGTGAGGAAGCAGAGTGTGCTTGTTACAAAAGTCTTTGTCGTAGTCAAAACGAATAGCACCAGGAATCATTTGTCCTTTGATCTTTTCTGACTCGCTTGGAATTTGAAACTCGATGCTGGCGTCGAGGATGATGATATTGTCTTCTGCTAGCAAACGTTGTTGAAGTTGTTGTGGTGAGATGAGTGGCTGATTCATTATTGTTATATCCATTCTTGTTGTTTTAGCGATTCTTACTGTTTTAGCGAATACAGTGGTAGAGCGATTACTGTTGCTTTTGCGAATACAGTTGCTTTACGAATACCGTTGTTGCATCGATGGCTACTGTGCAGCTCGACAGTGGATGAACTGATAACTGCTTTGTCCGGTTATTTGATTGTTTAATGTATCAAGCGCGACCACAGAATCAATAGGGCAGTCTGTGGTAGGAGCAATAGAGAGCCGAAATACGTCATTATCTTTTGTCTGAACCGTCAGATAACGCCTGTGCCCATCTAAGGATTGAGTAAGCGTGTTCGAAATTACTTTGGCTTGAATACGTTGCCCCGTCTCTGATGTTAGCGGGAAATAGGCAAGGGCAACTAACACGCCTACGCCACACATTAAGATAAATAGACCTATTTTTAACTGTTTCATGAGAGTAAGTCTTTGAAGGTTATGTTGAAAATATAAGTGAGGTTGGTGATAAAGTGAATGCTACTCGCTAAGAAAGCTGAATTAACTGCTCTTCGACGAAAATAAAAAAGTGAGCATTTCTGCTCACTTCCTACTTACAAACAATCCATTTTGACTCTGTTTCGTCAGAGATCTCGCTAACGACAAGTTACCTGCTGTTAAACAATTTACTGCCAGACAATCTGAGAGTCGCCGCTAGAAACCACTTGTTGTAATGGAGGTTGACCATCGTAAAACCAAATCTCTATCAAGAGTGCGTCATGGTTTACTGGTGCTGCAAAGTTGGAGGCGAACACACCGTTATCTAGTGGGCCCGCAATGACCTTGCTGGAGTAATCCGGCTTCAAGGTTGAGTCATCTCTTGTACTAAAGCGGCTATAAACGGTCACAAAAGAACGGTCTGTCGAAATGCTGCTGATGTCAATGTTGAGATCAAACTGTTCAACAGAGTTGTAGTCAAATCCATCAGGTACCACCAAATCACTCATCGTATAGCTCTGCGCTGCTACCGCACTTGTCGCGGGAGACGGCGAAGGCGTTGCTGTTACCGGAGTCGTTGCTGTTACCGGATTCGACGGAGTTGCAGGTGTCGAGGGTGTAGATGGTGATGCCGTAGATGTACTTCCGCCCCCACCGCCGCCGCCTCCACAGCCGGCTAATACTAATGGCGCTGCAGCTAAAATAACGGCTAGTGACTTCTTGATGTTCCAAGTGCTTTGTACAGACATACGTTTTTCCTCAAAGAGATTGCGACTTGAATCAACGCAATGATTGTCTCGATATTGTTTAGTGTGAATAGTCATAACGTCTCTCCTTATGGTTCGTAACGTTGGTTGTCTGCAGGTGATTGGTACCATGTTTGGTTCGTTTCACCGCCGGATTCTGCGTATTCTTTAAACTCTGGGTAAGCGGTAACAATATCGACGTACTCTAAAGGCCACTCCCATTCGTCATCCGAAGTCACTATTAGTGCCCAAGGGTGGTTTTCTACTGTTTTGAAGTATTTACCTGTTGAGGGATTACTGTCATCGACGCCTAAACCAGCTTCAAAGAGGTTAGTGGTATCAAATGCTTCGGTTGGAGCTTGGTCTGGCAAGTGAACCTCCCAGCTGCGTCCTGGATGTAGAGGTAGGTTTTCACCATGATAATACCCAGGCGTTGCGAAGATGAACGGGTCGTAAGGCATATCGGTCCAGCTGCCAGTACTCACACCGTCACCGGCTAAAGTAATACCAATTTGGAACGAGAACTGCTCATCTTCTTTACATCCATTACTGGTGCGGTAGAAGGTACAGCCAGTGCTGATTTTTTCTGTCAGGTCATTGGCGATAACAAAGATTGCTTCGCTACGTCCATCTTCTAGGTCAAGGTCAGTGAATACGCCGTTGTGTTTCATGTAAGAGCTACCACTACTCACCAAGCTCGGGTCGAGGTTAGGAAGTCGAACAGCAAAACCATTTCTGTACGATGCCCCGACAGCAGCTAGGCGGCCGTCGATAGTTGATTTAACGACTTTTCCATCTTTAAGGATTTCAGTAATACGATACATAAGAACAGCATCGTTCATGTCGTAGTCAGCTTTATAAGGCCAGTTATCTTCGTACGCGAGCGTTGCGTAACCAGAAGCACTTGGGAAGTAACGAGCAGTGGCACCATCGTTAAGAACATCGACTTGAATATCGACCACCTCACCAGAGGTTGAACCGCCAAAGTAACTTAGGTTGGTTTGTTGACTGAATCTAAAGCGAGCCCACGTCGTACCGGTCAGAGCGTTGATATCGACATTTAGGAACAGATCGTTTTCACCCGTATCTAACAGGTAATCGGTAAATACTTGCTCGTTGGCGCCATCGAAACTGCCATCTTGGTTCCAATCTATCCAAGCCGAAAGGTAACCGGTTGTTGAAGCCTCAATCACCACTTTTGAATCAAGACCAGCTTCAAGTGCGGTTACAAAACCGATACCACCGTTCGCCCACTCATCATCAATACCCACGCTTTCATCCGATTGCGGTGTTACGTAGCCGTCAAGATCGGCGTCGGGCGCGTCTGTACCTAACCAAGTCACGCCATCTAGTTCATGTCGAGGACCGTTACTTGCTAATAACGTTAGATAGGTATCTGGAGCGTCACCGAAGTCGATGTTGGAATCTTCATCTACGACAGGCGCATTCGCACAGCGAGCACCATCATTTTGATTCGAAGAAGGGCCATTCGATACGAACTCTACAGCAGGAACGACACCTGCAGCGATGTTTGCAGCGTTATCTGGGGATAGGTTGATACGGTAGATCTTACCGTCTTGATTTCGAGATACGTAATAGTAGCCGTTTACATCAAAATAACCTGCGCCAAACGTCCCTGTTTCTCCGGTATCACCAATATAGGTTTCTGCACCTGTAGTTGGGTTGAAGCTGTACAAGCCACCCGAGTTATTGTCGATACCATATAAAGAGCCATCACTTGGATGGAAAGCAAAATCAGTCAGTTTTACAGTTGCAGGGCTGCCTGCGATTTTGTTGACCGTGACGGTCGCATTCGGATCAGAGTCTAAAGGAGAGAGGTCAACAGTAAATAGTCCCTTACCTGTACGATACAAGTAGTAAACGTGGTCATAGACGTCGCCGACATAGAAAGTGTGATCGGTTGGTAAGCCACTGGTATTGATAACTTCTGCTTGGAAGTCTTGACCAAGACGCACTAAACGTTTGTTGGTGGTGTCATAGCCATAAATATATCTGTCTTGAAAGTCGAAACCGACACCATTGATATTGGCATTCATACCCGTATCGTCTTCTAACAGTGTGGTTGAACCTGTTACTAGGTTTACACCCCAAACTTCAACGGGTTTCGACTGAAAGAGGTATGCTTGACTAGGGCAGGTATCGAATGGCGCTGCGTTGGCGACTAGAGGGGCACTTAATAGCAAACTTAACGTTGTAATTCTCATATCTACATCCTTGTGATGGAAGGTACAAATATAGTTACAAGTTATGTGCCAAATTTAACGCGTTGATTTTTAACGATTATATTTTGTGGTGCTGATTTTTTTATTGTATTCTCAAAATGAGAACTCAAATGAAACTAATCTCTCATAGAGTATTTCAAATTGATAAAGCGAGTTGAGATGCTGACGTTGAGATATAAAAAAGCCCCAACATATAGTCAAGGCTTAAGTTTTCGATAAGAGGGATATGATTTAGCTTATCCACACACCGAACAATTAGGCATCTTCATTAAATTCATTTCACGCCAGCTGTGAGACATGGCATCGAGAATCAAAAGCTTGCCTTGCTTTGGTTGTCCAAACCCGGCAATAACCTTGATAGCTTCCAAAGCCTGAGCCGCGCCAACCATGCCAACAACAGGTGCCATCACACCGGCTTCAACACAGCTTAGAGCAGCGTTGCCGAATAGAGCGCTCAAGCACTGGTAGCAAGGTGCATTTTCATCTTGATAAGTGAATACGCTAATCTGACCTTCCATGCGAATCGCAGCGCCCGATACTAGAGGCGTTTTTGATGCGTAACATAAGCGGTTCAACTGATTGCGCGTTTCGACGTTGTCACTGGCATCAAGAACAAGCGAGTGTGCTTCAATTAACTTGCCAAGTGCCTCGTCATCAAGCCTGTGTTCGACAGTTTCAATCGTCAGATGCGGGTTCAATACCTGCAAAGACTCAGCGGCAGAATCGACCTTCTTCTTACCAATGTCAGCATCGGTGTGAAGCACTTGTCGCTGCAAGTTTGAAAGCTCGACAATATCATCGTCGATCAGTGTTAGCTTACCAATTCCCGCAGTCGCGAGGTATTGAGCAGAGGCACAGCCTAAACCACCTGCACCTAACACTAAGATTGAACTCTGTTTCAGCGCTTCTTGGCCTTCAAAATCAAACTGTTTGAGAATGATCTGGCGATTGTAACGAAGCATCTCTGCGTCAGACAGTATTTCCATCAGCAAGCCTCGTTAGTAAAGCGTGGAGTTAAACAGTTGAATCTGAACCGTTTCACCGACTTCAACACGGCCACGTTCGCGCTCTAGTACCACAAAGCAGTTTGCTAAGCTCATTGAGCGGAAAGCGCCAGAGCTTTGGTTACCTGTTGTTTCTACTACAAACTTACCGTTTTCAATCGAGTAGATGCCACGTTGGTAATCAGTACGGCCTGGGCCTTTTTTGAATGCAGATTTAGTGATAGCAGGAATCGACTCTGGTGCTGTCCATGCTGTGTGACCAGCTAATTTAGCCAGCATAGGCTGAACTAACACATACATAGTCATCATTGCTGATACTGGGTTACCCGGTAGGCCACAGAACCAAGCGTTGTCTAGCTCACCAAATGCGAATGGTTTACCTGGTTTGATTGCTAGTTTCCAAAAGCCGATTTCGCCAAGCTCTTCAAGAATGTCTTTGGTGTAATCAGCTTCGCCGACACTTACGCCGCCAGAGGTGACAACTACGTCTGCCAGTTCTTGTGCTTTTACAAAGGTTTCTTTAAGCGTTGCAGGGCAATCAGGAATAATACCTAGGTCAATCGCTTCACAACCAAACGCTTCAATCAGCGGTTTAATGCCGTAGCGGTTGCTGTCGTAGATCTGACCGTCTTCAAGCGGTTGGCCTAATGGCTTGAGCTCATCGCCAGTAGAGAAGAAAGCGACTTTAGGCTTGTGTACCACAGTTACATGGCTCACACCGAGCGAAGCAATCATTGGAATGTCACGAGGTGTTAAACGTTCGCCACGGCTAAGAACGATATCGCCTTGTTTGATGTCGTCACCAGTAGGGCGAATGTTATTGTTTAGCTTGATGTCGTCTTGTTGAATCTCAATGCCAGCGTCAGTTTCAGCCGTGTTTTCTTGCATGATTACGGCGTCACAACCTTCCGGGATCTTTGCGCCAGTCATAATGCGAATACAGGTGTTTGCAGGCCATTCACCTTCAAATGGTTGACCTGCAAAGGACTTGCCCGCTAAAGGCAGCACTTTACCGTTCTCTAGGTCTGCTAAGCGCAGTGCATAGCCGTCCATTGCTGAGTTATCAAAAGGAGGTACGAAAATAGGGGATAGAATATCTTCAGCAAGTACGTAACCCAATGCTTCTGCCAATGGCAGTGATAAGGTCGTTCGAATAGGTTGAATTGGCGATAGCAGCTTATCTAGTGCTTCTTCAATTGGCATCAAGCCCGGAGCGTCGCAACAGCCCATAATTGAAATCCTTTGATCGTTATTATTTTGATTTGGCGGTTGGCAATAGGGATTCAATAGTTATCAAATCATGATGGTTCGCCAACGAAATTCTAGCCACTCTAGCACAGTTTAAGCCCCGTAAATAATGACCTCCCTTAAAATATGGGTGTATTTATTCAAAATTCCGAGTATCCTTGTTTGCCATCCAGAAGGGGTAATAAAAGAGGAAGTTCAATGTCAGGTCTTAGCGAATCAGCGAAGTTGGTTAAAGATGCGCTAGCAAGCCGTGGTTTAGAGACACCAATGAGTCCAAACCAGGTTAGCCGAGAAGAGAAAAAGGAACGAATCGAACACCATATGCGTGAGATTCTCACTCTCCTTGAACTTGATCTTACGGACGATAGTCTGGAAGAAACACCGCAACGTATTGCTAAAATGTACGTGGATGAAATTTTCTCTGGTTTGGATTACGCCAATTTCCCTAAAATTACGGTAATCGAAAACAAGATGGGCGTTCGTGAGATGGTACGAGTAAAAGACATTACCGTGACCAGTACTTGTGAGCACCACTTAGTGACGATTGATGGTAAGACTGCGGTCGCTTATATCCCGCGTGGAAAAATCATTGGTCTTTCAAAGATTAACCGTATTGTTCGATTCTTTGCTCAGCGCCCACAAGTTCAAGAGCGTATGACGCAGCAGATCCTTGTTGCACTGCAAACGCTACTCGAAACTGATGACGTTGCTGTCACCATGGATGCGGTTCACTACTGCGTGAAATCACGCGGTGTAATGGACGCGACTAGCGAAACGACAACAACAGCTCTGGGCGGTATCTTCAGATCAAACCCAGCAACGCGCCACGAGTTCTTACACGGCCTGCGTTGATTCACTGCATTATTAGATGAATTCAATTTAGCCTCTGTAAATTGATGTTCATTGAAATATATTCTAAGCCTCGCTTTATGCGGGGCTTTTTTACGCCTGCAATGAAGTCAACTGTAATGGCTGAGAATGCTGTTATTCCCTAAAGTGAAGAATGAGCGACTTATTCACTTTCGCCATTCCCTAAAGTGAGGAATGAACGTAATAGGGAATCTGTTGCGGCCAAGCAGAAAAAGCACGCTCTATATCTTAACGTTTGTTGAAAGCATATAGAGCGTAACTAGAATCAGTCGCTGGTGGAGTGCTTAAGAAAGGTTAAACAAACGCTTTAAGTGGTGAACAATACCGGATGGCTTGTTCTCGGCTTGATAGATGCTCAAACCATCGTAAAAACTCGCCATGAACTCTACGCGAATCTTATCATCACTGCTTCTCGATATACGAGACAGTAGCGTAGCGGCTACAGCTGCGTGATCATTGGCTAGGCTGTAATCCATTCCTAGTCGTCCTTGAATGAACAACCACAAATGCGTGACTAGTTTTAACTGTTGAGCGTTAGAGTTTTGTAACTTGTCGCTGTGCTCAGTTCCCACTGTATTATCGAATACATTTTGCATCGCCTCATTCGCTTCTTTATTGCTTTCAAAGCGATAGCTTGCATCGATATGTACCTTGGTTAGCAAGCCAAGCAACGTCTGACGTGCAGAGTTCTCCGGCTTGTTCTCGCAAGCGTGTTTAAACAAAGCGTGGTTTTCATCAATAAATGACGACAGCTCTTTCTCGTAGCCTGTCGAGAGCGCTTTGACTGAACCTAAACCTGCTTCTTTTAAACACTGGTGAAGCTTGGTTCTAGCTTGTTGTTTAGCTTTGATTTCTTGCTGCGCGTCGGCTTGTTGCTTGGCTTCTTCTAGCTGGCTAGCTGCTGTTTGCGAATTATTCGGGGTTGGACGCTCAGTCATTACTCTGTAGCTCTTCCCACGTTACTTCTGCCGATTGAGTATCGCTGTTAATGAAAGCAGAGTTACCCGTCAGCATGACTGAAAGATCCATCGTACGTTGTGTCATCGCCGCTAGCTGCTCAATACCATCGTTGTCTAGACGAACGATCTGAGCTTTTAGGTAGCCGAATTTACCTTTGTTCTGCTCCCACCAAACGTTTGATTTAGTGTTGAAGCTGAATACGCGTACTGATTTAGATAGGCGAGTTGCCTTCTTAACACGCTCTGGATCGGGTTCGCCCACATCGACCCATTCTAGGATTTGATCGTCTAACGACTTCTGCCATAAATCGGGTTCTTCAATGCTAGACAACCCTTTAGTGAACTCAAGTTCAGGAGACGCATTGATACAGAAAGCCATGATTCGAGCCATCATTCGCTGTTCTGTTTCAGAAGGGTGTTGTGCAACCGTTAGATTGAAAGAGTCGTAATAGTCGCGATTCATATCGGTTAAAGAGATACGAAACTTGTAGATTGTCGGTTTAAGAGCCATTGAGAGGGTGTCTTAGGTAGAAATAGTGAAGGGGAATATTACCTTAAATCTCTGAATAGCGGGTAAAAAAATAGCCAGCAGAGGCTGGCTATTTTTAGAAAGCTTTAAAATACTAGATTAAAGTACTTTGATGCTGTCAGCTTGTGGGCCTTTTTGACCTTGAGATACTACGAACTCAACTTTTTGGCCTTCAGCAAGAGTTTTGAAACCGTCGCCAGTGATAGCAGAGAAGTGTGCGAATACGTCTGGGCCGTTTTCTTGTTGAATGAAGCCGAAGCCTTTAGTTTCGTTGAACCATTTTACTGTACCAGTAACTGTGTTAGACATGATGATATCCTAAAATTAAATTTTTATTTTGAGCCAATTGTGGCACTGATAGCGTGGAAAAGTTTATTGCTATTGCGTACAACACAACGGGGTTACTAGTAATCCAACGAAATGTTTATATACAAAGAACTTTCTTTCTAGCCGGGAACGAGTCTAAATCAAATCAGGGGATAGTCAATCGAATACATAGGGAAAGGTTGCAGAAACTTGGGGGTAGTCAAACTTTGCATTCCTTAAATATCATGGAGTTACAGTTGTATGGTGATTTGTTGTAGTTTTTGTGAAAAAGGTGGTCGAAATTGATGACGAATTTGGAGTAAATGCACTGTTTTAGCGCATTCATTTTTGCAAATTTAAAGCCGCTAACTGGGCGTTGAGCCCACTTTTAACGGCTTATATTTATAAATGTCGTTGTAAGGTAAGTGCCTTTACTTGAACGAGGTCTCGGCTACTTTTTCAAGCGGTACAGGTTGCCATTATCAGTGCTGAAGAAGATGTCTCCGTTTGGTGAAGTTTCGATGTCTCTTACCCTTTCGCCCAAGTCCTCTAAAATGCGTTCTTCCTCGATTGCCTCACCTTGTTCATTGACTGTCACAATATTGATGTGAGTAAGTTTTAGTGCGCCAGCCAGCAGTTTGCCTTTCAGCTCTGGGTACTTATCGCCTTGGTAAACAATCAAGCTCCCCGGAGCGATTGAAGGAACATAGACTTTTTTTGGCGCTTCAATACCATCTTTGGTTTCCGATTCGCCAACGCTGATAGGGCCCCAATACTCTTTTCCGTGTGAGGTGACAGGCCACCCATAGTTGGCACCCGCTTTTATTAGGTTAATTTCATCACCACCGCGAGGGCCGTGTTCAATCGACCAAAGCTTTTGAGTCGGGAAATCGTAATACAGACCTTGTGGATTACGATGGCCAAAGCTCCAAATTTCATTGAGCACTTTGTTGTTATCCGTGAATGGGTTATCACTTGGTGTGCTTCCATCGGCATTCAGTCGTAATATTGATCCGGCGTGAGTCATGGTGTCTTGGCCGTTGTCTCGATCACCTCGATCACCGATTGAAAAATACAGGTGGCTATCATCAAAGGTGATACGGCTACCAAAGTGACGTCCTGTGTCCGTTCTGGATTTAGTTACAAACACGTCTGTCCAATTGATGACTTCATTATTGCTGTAATTAGCAGAAGCCAGTGTTGTTACGCCTTCATCATCGATGTCTTTACTGTAAGTGACGTAGAACTTTCCGTTTTCAAAAGGGGAAAGTGCGATATCTAATAATCCACCTTGGCCTTTCGCCCATACATTGGGCAGCCTGAAGAGTGTGTGTTGATCGCCAGTTTTTAAATCGACATGTTTAATGACGCCTGATTTTTCTGTGACTAGCATGGACTTATCGTTGACATAAGCCAGTCCCCAAGGGATCACGAGTCCGTCGGTGATCTTCTCTGCCTGCCAAGCAAAGGCTGACGTTACAGGACCTGAGGCAAGCAGCGCCAAAGCACATGAAAAAATACGGTGATGAGTGTTCATTGAAGTCCCTTGATTATGAGCATCTAGTGTTAGTCTAGCGCTTGTGGCCGATAGGCGGAAAGCCGAGGTTGCTGAAAAGTGACTATTCACATATTTAGTTGAACGCCTATTGTATGATTATACAAGCTCACGTATGTTTACTCTGCCTTTCTCTATTTGATCCTGTCGGAGCATTATGAACAACTCACCAGCAGCATTTTCGCTATTTTCTCAGTTTTTATGTTGTGAGTTAGATACGCACGATTTTTCTTCGAACGGACCTATTAAACGATGAGTCGTGGATTTGATTTTAAATCGATCTTACTTGCGTGTTTGGTCATCAGTATCGGCCAGTTCAGTATGGGCTTGGTGTTTCCTTCTTTACCTTGGATCGCCAAAGACTTTGATGTCTCGCTAGAGCAAGCTCAGCTTTTGGTGAGTGTGTATTTATTGGGCTTTGGTCCTTCCCAGTTTATTTATGGCCCTATTTCCGATGCTTTGGGACGCAAGAAGGTACTGCTAAGCGGTTTGTTGATTGCCATGCTTGGGTTATTGATGATCATCTTCTTCAGCCATTCGTTTACTAGCATGGTGATGGGGCGATTCCTGCAAGGCTTAGGAACCGGTTGTTGCGCGGTACTTGCTCGTGCTTCTACGCGAGACAGATTCAGTGGGGCAGACTTGCCTTTGGCGATGTCTTACATTGCTATGGTTGCGTCTATAACACCTTTGATCGCGCCCGTTATCGGTGGATTCATTAACTTCCATTTTGGCTGGAGCATGGTGTTTATCTCGCTACTTGGCTATGTCTCATTAGCTTGGGTGGTGTTAGCGTTCAAATTTAAGGAAACCGTCACTCAGGTTTCGGCGATCCCTTCGCCTAAGAGAATGGTTTCTCAATATAAAGAGCTACTCACTTCTCGTTATTTTATGAGCTTTGCGAGTATCGGTTGGCTTAACTTTAGCTTGATGATCACTACTGTGTCAGTGATGCCGTTTATCATGCAAAATCAGATTGGCATGACATCAGATGAATACGCGATGTGGGCGGTGATTCCTGCATTAGGCATGCTTGGCGGAACAAGCTTATGTAACCGTATTCGCCCTATGCTGGGCAACAAGAAAACTCTGTTATGCACTCCTGTATTGCACGTTGCTGCGGCCTTGTGGCTGTTCTTCTGTCCACTCGAACCTTTGTATCTCATGCTTGGCCAGTTCTTGATGATCCTTGGTAATGGTATTGCGTTACCTTGTGCTCAGGCGTTAGTGATGTTGCCTTATAAGAAGAACGCTGGCGCGGCGGCTGCGATGTCTGGTGGCGGGCAGATGGTGGTGTCTTCAATGGTGAGTATGGGCCTGGTTCAGTTAGGGTTAGGGGAAGCGTGGCATTTATCGCTCGTTATCATGCTGTTCACATTGATTACCCTGTTTAACATTTTGCGTGGTTTCAGTAGCCAAGAAGCGAGAGAGTCTCAGCTCAGTTAGTTGCTTAGGTAATTAGCTAGCTGCCTGGCTAGTAGGAACGAGAAGGCCATTGAAATGATGAATTTCAATGGCCTTTTTAATGTTCAGCGCTTTGGTTTAAGTTACCAGAATATATGCTATTTTCTGACTGCTTAGGGCAAGTGGTAGTGTTCCGAGCGCAGCTTGCGGCAGGGACGTTAGTTTCCATTATTGCTGGCAGCTACTTTATCTTCTTGCTACTGAAATCTCGAAGAACATAGGTTTTGCTCATGACCGAAAGCCATTGCTAATCAAAGCTACTGGCAATCAAAGCCATTGGCGATAAAAGCTACGGATGAAAAGCAGTGAATGGAGCGATCCATCACTGCTTTTTTGTTGATGTCGTTTGTGTAAAGGGAAAGACGTTAAGCAACACAGGTCTCGCTTCTTAATGTGCAAGTTTGGCATATGTTAATAAAATGTATAACCTAAAGGTCTGACCACTGATAAGGTAGCCACCATGCCAAACCTCGATCGTATTACTTGTTCTATCGATGAAAACCAAATTGCGACGGTTGTGTTGAATCGACCCGATAAGCTCAATGCTATTGATATGGCAATGTTTCAAGGCGTGAATAACATGGTGACTCAGCTGAAAAAGAACACCGAGATTCGTGCCGTAATAGTAAAAGGTGAGGGTTCTGATTTTTGTTCAGGGCTTGATGTTAAGTCCCTATTAACCAGTAAATCTGGGGCGATGAAGCTCTTGTTTAAATGGCTACCGACATTGCCTAACGCTGCACAACGCTTTTCATTGGGTTGGCGAGATATTCCATGCCCTGTCATTTTTGCGATTCATGGTCGTTGTTGGGGAGGCGGCCTGCAATTGGTCAGTGGGGGTGATTTTAGAATTGCTAGCCCGGATGCGAACTTCTCTATATTGGAAGCAAAGTGGGGTCTGATTCCAGACATGGGAGGCGCTATCGCTTTTAGAGAGCTGATGCGTAAAGATCACACCCTTGAAATGGCGATGACGGCCAAAGTGATCGACTGTGAAACCGCTAAAGAATATGGGTTGGTGACCAAGATTGCCGAAGATCCTTACGCTGAAGCCTATGCGTTGGCACTTGAGTGTGCGAATCGGTCGCCAGATGTCGTCGCTGCTAACAAGAAGCTCTACAACAAGACTTGGTGGTCAAGCCCGGGCATGGCTGTATTCTGCGAAACTTGGTATCAGATAAAGGTTGGGTTAGGTAAGAACAGGGCGATTGCTGCTCAACGTGAAATTCATCGAGACAAACCACGCCCTTACGTCGCCAGAAAGTTTAAATAGCGCTTGTACAGGAATAATGGATATTCCCTTTGTTTATTGAGCTTTGCGGTAACCTTAGAGCAATTTAATGTCTAAGGCTAAATGAGCGCTCTGATGAACAAAACTTTTACTTACTCTCTAGCTGCCACTGCAATTTTTACGAGCTTAAATGCATTCGCAAGTGGCCTGTTTTTGCAAGAAGCTGTCGTTGCCAACGCTGGTACTACTGGCGCTGGTGATGGTGTTTACACTCGATCTGCAGCGGCGATGTGGACAAACCCTGCCACTATGTCTCACATGGGCGAAAGCAAAACGACCATCAACACCATGGCATTCGATCTTGAAATGAAGTATCAAGATAACGGTGGTAATCCAGATGGTAAAGCTCATTCCGTAATGCCGTCATTTGGTGCCTTCCACGCTCATCAAGTCACAGACAAATTACACCTTGGTATCGCGCTTGGCGCTGTTGGCGGCTCTAGCCTTGATTACGGCAGTGATTGGGCGGGTGCTGCACTTCTAGAAGATATCACTCTTACTGCAATGCAAGTGAACCCATCACTGAGTTATAAGCTGAATGACCAATGGTCAGTAGGCGCGGGTGTGCAATTCAGTTGGGCTGCATTCCAACAAACAACGTCAATGCTTACTGCGAAGCAAGATACTGACTGGGCATACGGCTATAACCTTGGCGTAATGTACACACCGACAGATAAACTTAAGCTGGGCGCAAGTTACCGTTCTAAGCTAGAGCATGAGTTTAACAATGATGTAAATGGCGTTATTAACCAAGGCGTATTGAATTCATTATCAACTGATATTGCTTTACCTGAAATCATCGATGTCAGTGCGAGCTATGCTTTGAACTCTCAACTTGACCTGCTTGCTAGTATTCAGTTCCACCGTTGGAGTGAATGGGATACAACCGTTCTTGATTTTGGAATAGCAGGAAGTCCAATTAATGGTGTTCCGATTGAACGTGACTGGGATGACGTTTGGAAATTTGCGGTAGGTGCGGATTATCAATTGAATTCAGACTGGCGTTTGAAAGCTGGCTTCTCTTACGAAACTTCTCCGCAAGACGATCCGTCAATGCAATGGGTTGACCTTCCTGTGGGTGAACAGTACCGCTACTCAGTTGGCGCATCTACCTACTGGGACGACATCTTAATTGATGTGTTCTATGAATACGCTGATTTGGGTTCAGTTGAGATGGATCGATATGGTCGATTTGGTCAAGTTAATCTGTTGAATGGTTCGTTCGATGGCCGTATCCACTTTGTTGGTGTTAGCGCGACCTTCTAATGACATTACGTAATCTACTAATCATTACTTTAGTGTCTTTATTTTCAACGGGTGCTTTTGCTGAAGAGAAGCACCCTGATGATCCGACTAAAATCGTAACCAAAGCTGGCGTTGCTTATAACGAAGATCTGCAGTTCTCTGGGTCTATTGGGCTTGATGAAGCACGAATGATCAATGCTCGTGTTAACGCAGATGGCGAAGAATGGCGAATAGGCGGCTCATGGCTGTTGCCTATGGGTATTGTTAACTTCAACTTTAGCCGTTCTGAATATGACAACGATGCTTATAAGAACAACTACAGTATTGGTACGTTTATCCCACTGAGTTATTTCGACATTGAGCCGTTCGGTTGGCAAATCTTCCCTATGGCTGGGTACAGCTATAATGACGGCGAAGTAGCGGTTTTCGATGATGATAACGTTGGCTCTGACTATGTATTGATGCCGAGTGCAACACACGGTGGTTACATTGGCGCGTTTGGCTTAAAAACGATTACGGATGAATGGTCTATCATGGGCTTCGGTGGTGGTTCAATGGGCTCTGATGATTATTCAGGGTATTGGGCAGGCGGCGGTGCTAGCTACAAGTTGAGTGACGCTCAATCATTCAACTTCTTCACTATTTTTGCTGAGGACGATTTCGGTGAAAATAACAGTGTTGGCGCGTCTTACACCTATGAGTTCAAATAACTGTTAGCAGGCAGAAATTCGCAGGTGGACACCTCTCGTAAGAACCATTGACTTAGTCCAGATTAAATTGAACAAAGTCGCTTATTAAAACTTAGCGACTTTCTTTTGTTACCATTTCTCCAATCTTTTTTATCTCTTTTTGATGCTTTCTATATCTTTCTCACATGAGAGTGCCGCTCTCTTAATCTAGATTAAGTTTTCGCTGCCTTATTCTCTGTAGTATCCGCCTGAATCAGTGCCCATGCTTAATGGGTAACTTGCGTAACACGATTTTGAGAGGAAGACACTTGAGCACTTTGTTTACAGAAACCCACATTGGCAAGATGACACTAAAGAATCGCTTCATGAGAAGTGCAACGTGGGAAAATATGGCCACCGAAGATGGGCATATGACAGATAAACTGTACGCTATCTATGAAGAGTTGGCTCAAGGTGAAGTCGGCCTGATCGTGACGGGCTACGCGAACATTGTTGAAGAAGAAAAGCCGAATGCAGGCATGATGGGTATGTATAACGACTCATTCATTGAAGAGTATCAAAAGCTGACTCAACTGGTGCACGACAACGACTCTAAAATCGTGATGCAGTTGGCTTATGGTGGCACCAAAACCACGCATGACCTTGGCGAGCGAGTAATCTACGCACCAAGTGAGGTTCCAGAAAAAGGAACTCAAACTCTAGGCAAAGCGATGACCAAAGACGAGATCGACTACATTGTTGATGCGTTTGCTCAAGCGTCTTTGAGAGCACAGAAGTCAGGCTTTGATGGCGTTGAAATTCATGCCGCTCACACTTACCTGATTAACCAATTTCTAAGCCCTTATTACAACCAACGTGAAGATGAATACGGCGGTAGCTTAGAAAACCGCATGAGATTTTTGTTAGAGATCTATACCGCGACACGTAAGCTGGTGGGTGATGATTTCCCTATCTTGGTTAAGCTCACGGCATCCGAGTTTTTTGAAGGTGGCGTCACCTTTGAGGAAACACGTATTGTCTGTAAAAAGCTTGAACAAGTGGGTGTGGATGGCATTGTCGTGTCAGGCAATATTCATGGCAAAGCAGACACTATGATTGGCGAGTCGCACGATGGTTTTACCATTCAAGCTGAAGGCTACTTCCATGAGTATGGTCACGCGATTAGCCAAGACGTTAATATCCCAGTGATCACGGTTGGTGGTCTAACGGATTTTGATGCTATCGAAGCGATTGCAAACAACACGGGCATTGAGTACTTCGCGCTTTCAAGACCGCTGCTTTCTGAACCCCATTTAGTGAAGCGTTGGAAGGAAGGGGATAGAAGCCCTGTTGAATGCGAACGATGCTCTAAGTGTCGTACTAAGCGCGGTAACTTCTGCGTGGTGAATAAAGACAGAAAAGTACAGCTTGCACGCATGTAGTCGCTGAGCCCAGCTCCAAGCGAGCTCCGAAGTTTATAGCTGAGTCTAAGTTTGAGCCTGTGTAATCGCGCAGGCTCTTGTTCATTCCGTATTCCACGAAACGAAATTTGAAACCTTATTAATCACATCTTCCTGTCAAATTGGCGCGACTAAACAGTTACACTACGCCTGTAAATTATCCAACCAAGTTATCGATAAAAACTGAGCAAACTTTGAAACTACTTCCTCTTCTTAAGCAACCTCGAATCCACTGACGTCTCTTTAGTTTTAGCGATATTGCTATGATTTAAGCGTGATACTCACTATTCATCCCAGTGAACCCTGTGTTTATAGGGCGTTAGTTTGTGCACCTTGGATTTGCATCGTCGAACATTTTGATAGTTAACGAATAAAACTTAATAGATCATTCAGAGGTAAAAATGCAAAAGAAGCATTGGTCCAAATTCGAGTTGCTGCATGAAGTCGTAACCAACCCCAATATTCACGTAAAAGGTCAACACAGTTATTACAGCGATTGCTGGGATAATGGGTTCGAGCAATCTGTCGTCCGTTATTTACATGGCGACGAAGTCAGCCGCCAGTGGGAGCCTCGATGGGAAATCGACGATGCCTACATTGGCAAAGGTGACACTCACATTGAAGATGGGGTGTGGTTAGGCATGAGAGCGATGGTGATGCCCGGTGTGACGATTGGCGAAGGCGCTGTGGTTGCAGCGAATAGTGTGGTGACTAAAGACGTCGCTCCATACAGCATTATCGGTGGTTCTCCAGCTAAAGTCGTCAAATACCGCTTTGATGAGTCCGTTATTGACGAACTCATGTCATTCAAAATATACGAGTGGCCCTCAGATAAATTTGAAGCGCTGAAACCGTATTTATGTAACTCAGACTTTTCAAAGTTAAAGCAGGCGATAACGGATTACGACAATTGTTTGTAAGGAGCACTTGTAACGAGCGTTTGTAAGGAGCGTTTTTAAGGTACGGGTATAGCCACAGATTTGTGTAGAAAGATCTGTGTCATATTTATATTGAAAAACACGTTAAATCAGTCCGTTACCTTGCAATACTCAACATGGTGTACCAATCTTATTTCATAAGCATGGATAAGGATTGTGTATGCCCGCAAGTTCAATGAAAAACAAAGGGGTGGTGGGGAAAGTCTTACTGCCTTCTTTACTCATAAATCTTCTCTCTCTCGCCGTTCCGTTAACGGTTTTGCAAATTTACGATCGTATTTTACCTAACCAAAGTTACGGTACTGCCACTTTGTTGTTGGCGGGTGCAGCGTTGGCTGTTGCCATGGAAGCATTGATCCGGTTTGTGCGTACTTGGCTTTTGTCAGCCGCGGCCAGCAATACCGAGAAAGCGACCTATCAAACTTTGGTTGAAAGAGTAACAACGGCTTCATCAGGCCATCTCCGCCACATTGGTGTTGGCGGCGTGGAAGAGGGGCTTGGTTCTGTATCCAAAGTCAAAGATTGGTATTCCGGTGGTGTGATTGCAGGCTTTATTGATTTGCCTTTTGCCTTGATCTTCTTGGGCTTGGTGGCTTACATCGGCGGTGAGCTGGTGGCGATACCTTTGGCAGTTTGGCTGATTACTCTCGGAATCGTTTGGTTATCTTCTATTCGCGTTAAAAGTCTAAGTGAAGAAGCTTCCCAAGATGAGCAGGAGCGAAAAGCGTTCTTGATTTTACTGAGCCAAACCATTCAAGGAATCAAACGTCAGGCTGTTGAGTCTCGAATCTTCAATCAGTTTAAATCCCTCAATAACGTTCGCTCTCAGTCTAAAGCGAGAGAAGAAGAACAGAACGCCTTTGCCCAAGAATGTATTCAGCTTGCCGCATTAGCCACGTCAGTTTTACTCGTAATTACGGGGAGCTTGTGGGTGTTGGATGGTCAGTTAACTACTGGTGGCTTGGCGGCATGTTCTATCTTATCTGGCAGAGCGGTTGCGCCTTTGAGTGTTCTGGTTGGGGTTAGAATCAAGCTTAATTCAATACACAGTGCCAATCAGGCAATAGAAAAATTGAGTGACTTATCATTATCGGAATCTTCAGATTCTGAGCAAGTTGAGAACCACTTATCTGACTTTGAGACGTTGGAAATCAAGCAAGCGACCGTTGAAAGATATGGTGAACTCTCTCATGCAGATGTCACACTGAATAAAGGTGAGTTGGTTTTGTTAGAGAGTGAGGATCGCCACACCAACAGTCATTTATTGTCGTCGATTGCAGGTATTGATGATCTAAAAGCGGGTGAGTGCTTCATTAACGGAGCTGCAGTTTCAATCGCATCCGTAACCAATATTGCTGCCTACTGTGGCGTTAAAGGGCAGTTGGTGTCGGGTACTATTCTCGACAACTTGTGCGGGTTTGACCCTGAGAAAACGCAAAGCGCCAGTGACTATGCAAAGCGTTTGGGTTTAACCAAAGAGATTACTCGATTACCCGATGGACTAGAGACAAAAATTGGCCATACGAGTGCTTCTTTGTTGAGTATGGGTAACGTGAAAATGCTCAATATCGCGGCTCAATTGGCAAGTGATAAACCCATAATCATGTTGGAAAGGCCGGATTCTTCACTTGATTTAGACGCCCTTGGGAATCTAGCTAAGGTGTTGGAAGAAGAAGTAACGGCAGGACGCACGATACTGATGGTGAGCTACCATTCGAAGCTTCGCGAATTTGCTAATCGAATCATTACAGTGGAAAGTCGAGCTATTACGGTCGACAGCGAGAGCAATCAGGAGGCCGTCGTATGAATCGTTTAGATATTGGTAACCCTTCAGGTACGAACAACCGTGCAGATACCAGCGGTCGACAAGAGGTGATGAATCATTTAGAAACCGAGAGCCTTTCCGTTCTTAAGCAGTTGGAAGTTAATGCTAATATCCAGTTGTTCGCACATCAATGGGTCGATGAAAATGGCATTGAATCAATCGACGATATGTTTGCCTTGTTCGACAGGCTTGCACTGCCTTATCGCTTGGTTGCCAACCTAGATGAAGTTGGTGAACATAAATTGGTCTTACTGGTACTTGGTGAACATGAGCTGGTCTCTGGTCATTTGGAATCCAAGCAATTTGTTGCCTTTAATGCCAATAACGACATCACCGATGTCCCTCAGTTTTGTATTGTTATCGAAGGGCCACCATTAGAGAAGGCCTCTCCTGATTGGGTTGGTGAAAGGTTACATGCGTTTCGCCCCATCATTCCTAAATTGTTATTGGTCAGCTTTATCACTAACTTATTTGCGCTTGCTGTTCCCTTCATCACGATGTCGATTTATGACCATGTGATTGGTGGTGATGCAGGGCATGAGTTGCAAGGTATCGCCATTGGCGCGGCGTTGTTGTTTGTGATGATGGGTTGGTTGAGAACATTACGTAGCCGAGTGTTTGCTTCAGTTTCCAACCGAGTAAGTCGTGAGATTTCTCAATCCCTCGTGCAGCGTCTGCTTCGTAATAGCTATGCTCAAAATCAGCAAACAGCTTCTTCTAGTCAGCAAAACCAAGTGATGTTGTCAGAGCGTATTTCAGGTGTGCTATCGGGGCCATTAGGAAATGCGTTATTTGACCTACCATTCATTCTAATTTTTGTACTAGCGATAGGAGTTTTAGGCGGATGGTTGGTACTGGTTCCAGTCGTCTCTTTAATCCTTTATTACTTGCTAGCAAAACGCTCGATACGCTCTAGCAGCAAGCGCTCGATGCAATCGACAGTCGCAGGTACGAATCGTCAAAACATGACTAATGAGCTGTCATCCAAGCTTGCCTTTATTCGCAGTGCTGGATTCTCAGAGCACTGGATTCAACGTTTCAAAAAAGCCAATCTTCTTGCTTCAACAGTGACCTTTAATCAATCGGTTCTCCAGAGTCGGTACACCTCGATTTACTATTTCATTGGTGTGGGCTCGACACTCGCCGTGATGGGGTTAGGCATAGGACTTATTTTTGAACAAGTGATGACGCCCGGTGGTTTGATTGCTTCAATGATGTTGATATCTAAGGTGACGGGTCCTGCTCAGGTGTTGGCAAACAGCGCGATGCGTTTTAATAGCTTTAATCAATCCAAGCTGCAAGTGAACCGTATTTTGTCTCAGCCGTCTGAGCGTGAATTCAGTTACCAGCATCACCCGTTACCCGTGGTAGCGCCTAACTTGAAATTAGACCAAGTGACGCTGCGCTATCCCAAACAGAGTCGCCCCGCTTTGAATGGTGTGAGTTTTGATATTGAAGCCGGTGAAGTTGTCGCGATTACCGGCCCTTCTGGGAGCGGTAAATCAACATTAATTGAAGTGCTGTCTGGCTTGCAGCCTATCCAAAATGGCATGGTCGAGCTTGAAGGCGTTAACCTCGTTCAATACGACCCGCAGCTTTATCGCCACTGGTGTTTCATTCGAGCCGCATATCCTGATTTGCTTACGCTGAGTATTCGAGAGTGGCTAAACGACGGTCACAAAGTCGAAGATCAGAAAATGATCTCTGCAATTGAAATGGTCGGCGGAAAGCGTTGGTTCGAGACATTATCAGGTGGGCTCGATACTTCCATCAGCAGTATTCAGCCGGACAGCCTTTTTGACATGTTGTCTGGCAGCGTCGCGCAGATCCTAATTGATGCAAAAGCGCTGGTTTATGACTACCCAATGTTCTTAATGGATAATCCTGTGCCTGATGCTCACCCAAATGCTAAACGTATATTTGGTGAGTTTGTGCAGTCGAAAAAAGGAAAAGCAACGGTGATTTACACGTCCCACGATCCGGATTTAATCAAGCTTGCCGATAAAGTGGTGGTATTAAATGAAGGTGCAGTGGTTTATGCCGGTCCATTAGAGCCGGAGCAGTCTTCGAAGCAGGAACAGCCTTCAGAGCCTCAAGCTTCTCAAGAACCGCAGTTATCTGAGCAACCGTTATCTCAAGAGCTACAGCCGTCAACTCAAGAGGCGTCTGCTCAACAAAATGCAGCCCAACAAGAACAATCAGAGTCTAAGCAAGGAGTCGCTAATGACTAAACAATCTATCGAGAAGGGCAAGCGCTACGGTGAGCTTGTTGAATCACAAAATACGGCTCGTACATTGGCGCTGGCCACATGGTCGGTTGCCTTATGTGTTATTGCTTTTGCCACTTGGTCTGTAGTCACTCAAGTTGATGAAATCGCCAAAGCCAAAGGTGCTGTGATTCCGGAAGGCGAGAAGCAAGTATTACAAAGTGCGATTGGCGGTAAGTTAAAGCAAATTCTTGTTAAAGAAGGCCAGTTGGTAGAGAAAGGCCAGCCGCTTGTTGAGTTTGATGCCACTTTCCAGCGTACCGCCCTTGAAGAGCTAAAGTCCCAACAAGTGACGCTTCTAGCCAGTGTGGAACGTATGAATGCGTTGCTTGAGCAACGTGAGCCTAACCTTGCTGAGTTTGAGGTCGATTACCCAGAGATCGTCAGCCAGCAAAAAGCGCAGCTGAACGCGCAAAAAGCCCTCTACTTCCAAAAGCGTGTGGTGCTTGAGAAAGAGAGCGAGCAAATTGCAGAGCAGCTTCGTAGCGTAGAAAAGGCCTTGCCGAGTTATGAGAAAGAGTTAAATGCGACTAAGCAAGAGTTGAACATACTGGAGAAGGGTTATAAAGCGGGTAACATTTCACGTTTACGTGTGCTTGAAATGCGACAAAAATTGGCCAGTATCGAACAGAAAATCGAAGAAGCTCGTGGTAAGAAGTCGGTATTGATTAGACAAGCTGACAGTAATGACCAAAAAATCATACAGCTTCTGGCGGAAGCGAAAGCTAAAGTGAGCGATGATCGTTCTAAAGCCGTATCTGACTTATCAGCATTGAATGCTAGAGTTCGTTCAAGCCAAGCTAAATTGACGAACACTATGTTAGTGTCACCGCTACAAGGCTTGGTGCAAAGCATACCAAGCACGCAGGATGGTGGTGTTATTCAGCCGGGTGGCACGGTAGTTGAAATTGTGCCTGTCGGAGGGAACGCTGACTTCAAAGCACGTTTGTCCCCAAGAGATATTGGTTTTGTGAGTGTTGGGCAGCCCACTCGAGTCAAGATTGATGCGTTTGATTACAGCCGCTTTGGGGCTTTAAAAGGGGCGGTAGAGAGTATTTCACCGACCACAAGTCAAAGCGAACGTGGCGAGATCTATTATGAAGTTGTAGTGTCGGTTGATACGCCTTACTTCCGTGATAACCCTGAAAGCTTTTCCATACTGCCGGGTATGACGGGTGAAGTAGACATCACAACTGGCGAGAAGTCGGTGTTCCAATACTTATGGAAACCGATTTATACCAATGTTAGCGTGGCGTTTGGTGAGCGTTAGTTTCTTTTTATAACTTCATTTAAAATAATCACACATAAAAAAGGAACGCTATCTAGCGTTCCTTTTTTGGGTTTACATTTATACCCAAGCCACTAAATAACTGTTCAACTTGCTTGTTAAAAGAAGCTATTTCAGCGCTGAATATTTCGTAAATGGAGTAATCTTTACATCAATGTTCGCCTTTAACTCACTCCTTTTTCATACCCAATGTTTAATCACTTTATTAGTAGAAATGGTATTAATTATTGGGATCAATATCTGCTAGATTATCGACTTGCTGATGCTGATCATCATGTTGGTTGTCGTGACCATTATCATGTTGATGACTTTCATCTGTAACTGCATCAGAAACATCAATATGTATACCATGTTCATCAACGAGTGACGCTTGCTCGCTTTGCGCCCAAACAAGATCCATGTCAGCGGGTTGATGTTGCAGCTCATTTTCTATTGCGTGATGTGTTGGTGTGATACCAAGGGCATCAAGGTAAGCATTTGCGCCATTCATTGAGGCATCATTCTCATGACCACTTTGTATTGCGTCGGCACTGTCCAATTGGTTAGATTCATCGTCATTCGTGATGGCGATATCCACCTCAACGCTAAACTCCTCACTGTTAACTTGCTCAAAATCAGGAGCGTCATGTTGGATAGGAGAATCAGGTACTAAGTTAGTCGTTGCGCCCGTGTGAGTCACACCACCGTGAGCATCTTTAACGTCATAGCTGAAGTGTACATCGCCGTTATAGTCTTTTTCTGGGGTAAAGGTAAATGTGCCATCGGCATTTAACGCAATAGCACCATGGTCAGCCTGTAGGTTTTCAATGGATAATTTACCAATATCGTTGTCGTCAACATCGCTAGAATTGGCCAGTAGCTGTGCTGGGGTGAGGACTATTTGGGTATCTTCCAAGCCATTCGCTAAACGCACTTCAGCCGATGCGACGGGAGCATCATTGGTGCCATGAACGGCCACTGTAATATCTTTTTTAGCACTGCCATCGATAGATTCAACGGTAAAGGTTTGCTGGAAGCTTTCCCCTGCGCCTAAATGTTGGACTTTATCATTGTCAATATCGTATGACCATTGGCCCTGTGCGTTGATATTGAACCGACCACCTTCGGCGGTAGTGATGGTTTGTGCGATAAAACCGGCTTGATCGTGATCCGGGTCAATGACCTGTAACGTGCCACCACTGCTGAGTTGACTGGTGGTATTGCCAAA
>NZ_AJYZ02000019.1:371850-371976 GCF_000272045.2 Vibrio crassostreae 9ZC13
GGTGAATGTGCCATCGCCATTAATTAATATCGAACCGTGGTCAGCCTGTAGGTTTTCAATGGATAATTTGCCAATATCGTTGTCGTCAACATCGCTAGAATTGGCCAGTAGCTGTGCTGGGGTGAG
>NZ_AJYZ02000019.1:371986-375775 GCF_000272045.2 Vibrio crassostreae 9ZC13
GCCAAGTGTGGCTATGCCAGGTTGGGCATAATCGGGAGACATGTTAACGCCAGCGGTATTCTCGGTTATTGAACCAGTATCAACGCCAGCGATTTGGGCTTTATCGCCAACAGCCGAGAGCGTCGTTGATGCGCCAGTGTGTGTCACACCACCGTGGGCATCTTTGACATCATAGCTAAAGTGCACCGCTCCGTTGTAGTCTTTTTCTGGGGTAAAAGTGAACGTGCCATCGGCATTTAACGCAATAGCACCATGGTCAGCCTGTAGGTTTTCAATGGATAGTTTGCCAATATCGTTGTCATCAACATCGCTAGTATTAGCCAGAAGCTGTGCTGAGGTGAGGACAATTTTGCTATCTTCCAAGCCATTCGCTAAACGTACTTCAGCTGACGCAACTGGCGCATCATTGGTGCCATGAACGGTCACTGTGATATCTTTTTTAGCACTGCCATCGATAGATTCAACGGTAAAGGTTTGCTGGAAGCTTTCCCCTGCGCCTAAATGTTGGACTTTATCATTGTCAATGTTGTATGACCAATGGCCTTGTGCGTTGATATTGAACTGACCACCTTCGGTGGTGGTGATGGTTTGTGCGATAAAACCGGCTTGGTCGTGATCCGGGTCAATGACGTGTAACGTGCCACCACTGCTGAGCTGATTGGTGGTATTGCCAAAGGAAGTATGATCTTCGTAAACATGATTATTTAGGCTGGAGTAGGGCGTCACTGCAATTTTTGCTTGGTTATCTTCACCGGTCACTTTCACCATAATGGTGAGCTTCTGACCATCAGTGGTTTCGACTTCGTAGGGGAGCTCCATCGACTCGCCAGCATGTAGGCTACTGATTAGATCGTCCGGATGATGATTGGTACCTGTATTTAATCTGAATTGATAAGTGCCATTAGGCCAAACATCAAGGTAACCAGGTGCAAACCCTTGACCTAAATATTTACCGCTAAAAACAAACTGAGTGTTATCGCCACTATCAGGGTCAATCAGCTGAAGCTGGCCTCTATAGGATTTAAATTCGCTATCCAGCGCTTGTGTTTCAGTGAGCTGAATGACATTAGAAACCAGTGTGGCTTTATCATCTGTCCCGGCAATCGTAAGCGTGGCGGTTTGTTGCGTACTTCCACCATGGCCATCTTCTACTTGATAAGTGATAGCGATTTGTTGCGACTGACCATTGGCCAAATGATTAAATGCGGGATCAGTGGCATCAACAATTAACGTATGCCCATCAGCATCTAAGGTAATGCCCGTTGGAAGTTGGCCCGACTGAGGTTGGCCATCGATGGCATATTCAAGGTGACTGATAGTTAAAGAGTCGCCGTCTTTATCTGTGGCACCTACTAGCAGATTGAGGGGGTGATGATTATCGGCCCCCTCACTGACACTGTCGGTTAAAGGTGTCACATCAGGGTTGTCGTTAACCGCCGCTAAGTTGGTGGTTGCGCCGGTGTGGGTCACACCACCGTGTGCATCTTTCACATCGTAAGTAAAGTGCACCTCGCCGTTGTAGTCTTTATCTGGCGTGAAGTTATAGGTGCCGTCTCTATTGTTTGTGACCGTGCCATGATCTACGTTTAGGTTATGCACACTGAGCTGTGCTGTTTCACCATGATCAACATCTGAAGCATTGGCCAGTAGCTGCGCTTCAGTCAATGTGACTGCGGTATCCTCGGTGCCCGCCGCTAAAGTCACACTCGATGAAACCACTGGTGTATCGTTTGTGCCTGTCACAGTGACCACAACAGTCTGCTCGACGCTGGCCCCATAACTGTCGGTCACCCTAAGAGTGAATGTCTCTTGTTTTTGTTCGCCATCTCCAAGCGCCTGCGTATGAGCGCCCTGATCCAGACGATAAACCCACTGGCCGGTCGAAGGAACGACCGCCAGATTCCCATAGTTCCCTTTACCAGGATTTGAACCACTGCCAACGACCTCCCAAGACAGTTGGTCACCCGTATCCACATCACTCGCAGACAACTGGCCGCTGACTCTCGTGGCACCATCTTCTACTGTAGCGCCCTGTGAGTCGCTCACTGTATTCGTAATCACTGGCCCATCATTACGCCCTGTCAGCGTGATTTGGAAGGTTTCTGTCGCGGTATTCCCAGCTTTGTCTGTGACCGTAAACGTGAAGGTTTCTTGCTGATGCTCATTGAGGCTTAGTGCTTGCGCCCGAGCATCGGGAGTATAGGTATAGGAGCCATTAGCATGGATCACGAACTTGCCGTAGTTGCCCTGTTGTTCGCCCAGCCCGCCGGTCACTTGAACACCGGATTCGTCATCAACAATCAAGTTGCCATGAATCCCCGGCTGATTTTCGTTCATGCTGGCGTTATTATCGTGGATGGTGGCCACGCTATCTTTGATAATCGTGTCAGTCGAGGTTGCGGTTGTACCGTCATGACTTGTCGCATGCGCCGTCACAGTCAGCGCTCCGTCTTTTAAGGAGGAAAGATCTGCGGTTGTTTGATAGGTGCCGTCTGCTGCAACGGTGATACTGGCCTTGTCGACGGTGACCGTCGTTGTGCCATCGGTGATTTCAATGCGATCCAGTGTGGAAGCCACGCTCGGATCAAGTGACCCTGATATAGTAGCCGCCGCAGATTCGCTGGCATTCAAAACATTGTCAGCCGTATCCGCGATATCAACATTCACGATCGGTGTATCTGCCACAGCAGCTAGGCTCATTGATGCAGAGGCAGCGACTGTCGCGCCCTGCGGGTCTTGCACGTCGTAGGTAAAATGGACGGCCCCGTTGTAATCCGCATCCGGCGTGAAGGTGTAAGTACCGTCTTTGTTGTCGGTGATCGTGCCGTGGTCTGCACTGAGGTTATGCACACTGAGCAGCGCGGTTTCACCATGATCAACATCTGAAGCATTGGCCAGTAGTTGCGCTTCAGTCAATGTGACTGCGGTATCCTCGGTGCCCGCCGCTAAAGTCACGTTTGATGAAATGACAGGAGCATCATTGACTGAAGTTACCAGAACCTTATCTGCAAAGGGCTGGCTAATAGCGCCATCGGTCACCGTACCGGTAATCGCTACGTCCCCATGATAATTCGCGTGAGGAGTAATCGTATAGGTACCGTCGGCATTATGTACCAGCGACGCGTGAGCAGCATCAACGCGAAGCGTATCAATGCTCAGATGATCTCCCTCCGCATCAGTCGCATGGATACCAGCGATAATTTGCGCCTCGGTTAGCGTGATTGACCTGTCTTCATCGGTAGTGGCAATCGTCGCCACATTTGTTACTTGAGGCCCATCGTTTGTGCCCTGAACCGTTGCCGACAACGTGTGCGCCGTTCCATCCTTAGAATGAACGGTTAGGGTTTCGGTAAAGGTATCACCATCGCCGAGACTGTTAATATGGGTGTTATCGTTGTCAACCTTGTAGAGCCAACGGCCGTCAGCATGCAGAATGAACTGCCCTATACCCTTATCACCTGCAACCCAGCTACCCGTTGCTTTGCTACCCGACCCCGATGGAGTGCCCGTAGGCGTAAACAGGGCTTCACCTGCGTCTGGATCCTGTACATTGAGCTGATTCTGGTTAGTTTCAATTACCCCCGACGACTGTACGTGAATATCTTCTTTGATATTCGCGCTATCGGTGCCTGAAATCACCGCAATATCTTGCACAGCTGTAAGCGTGGTGGTTGCACCGGTGTGTGTTACACCACCGTGGGCATCCTTAACGTCATAGCTGAAGTGTACATCGCCGTTGTAGTCTTTTTCTGGGGTAAAAGTGAACGTGCCATCGGCATTTAACGCAAT
>NZ_AJYZ02000019.1:375785-376367 GCF_000272045.2 Vibrio crassostreae 9ZC13
TCCAAGTGTGGCTATGCCTGAGTGAGCATAGTCGGGTGACATGTTAACGCCAGCGGTATTCTCGGTTATTGAACCAGTATCAACGCCAGCAATAGTGGCCACATTGTTGCTACCATTTATGGTCACCATTATTTGATGTGTTGTGCCATCCGCGGAATGCACGGTAATGCTATCGGTGGTGGTTTTACCTTGACCTAATGCTTGTACCGTTGGGTTTTTGTTATCTAAATCGTAAGTCCAATCACCGTTATCTTTAAGATGTAGGGTACCTAATTGGCCTGCGATATCGGTATTCGAGAAGTGGGCTTCACCTTTGTCTGTATCGGTGATGGTGAGTGTTCCCGAGGTTTGCAGTTGAGACTCTTCAGTTACCGCACCGGTATTGGTGCCTGCAATAACAGCAGTATCATTAGTACCATTTACAGTAATAGTAACTTGATGTGGCGTGCCATCGGCAGAGTGAACGTTGATGGTGTCGGTTGCCGTTTTGCCTTGCGCTAATGCTTGCACGGTCGGATTTTGATTGTCTAAATCATAGGTCCAATCACCGTTATCTTTAAGATGTAGGGTGCCTAATGAACC
>NZ_AJYZ02000019.1:376377-376752 GCF_000272045.2 Vibrio crassostreae 9ZC13
TGATGCGACGGGCGCATCATTGGTGCCGTGAACGGTCACTGTGATATCTTTTTTAGCACTGCCATCAATAGATTCAACGGTAAAGGTTTGCTGGAAGCTTTCCCCTGCACCTAAATGTTGGACTTTATCATTGTCAATGTTGTATGACCAATGGCCCTGTGCGTTGATATTGAACTGACCACCTTCGGTGGTGGTGATGGTTTGTGCAATAAAACCGGCTTGGTCGTGATCGGGGTCAATGACCTGTAACGTGCCACCACTGCTGAGTTGACTGGTGGTATTGCCAAAGGAAGTGTGATCTTCGTAAACATGATTATTGAGGCTGGAGTAGGGCGTCACTGCAATTTTTGCTTGGTTATCTTCACCCGTCACTTT
>NZ_AJYZ02000019.1:379013-394904 GCF_000272045.2 Vibrio crassostreae 9ZC13
AACAATGTCTGTATTCGAGAAGTGCGCTTCATTGGTATCGGTGTCGCTAATAGTTAATGAGCCCGTTGTTTGAAGTTGAGACTCTTCAGTTACCGCACCGGTATTGGTGCCTGCAATCACAGCAGTATCATTAGTGCCATTAACGGTAATAGTGATTTGATGTGGTGTGCCATCGGCAGAGTGAACGGTGATAGTGTCCGTCGCCGATTTACCTTGGGCTAACGCTTGCACGGTTGGATTGTTATTATCTAAATCATAGGTCCAATCACCGTTATCTTTAAGATGTAGGGTGCCTAATTGACCAACAATATCGCTATCAGAGAAGTGGGCTTCACCTGTGTCTGTGTCACTAATAGTTAATGTGCCAAATGTGGTTAATACCGTTTCTTCAGTCACTTGACCCGTATTAGTGCCTGCAATCACCGCACTGTCATTAGTGCCATTGATGGTAATAGTAACTTGATGTGGCGTGCCATCGGCAGAGTGAACGGTGATGCTGTCGGTTGCCGTTTTGCCTTGCGCTAACGCTTGCACGGTCGGATTTTGATTGTCTAAATCGTAGGTCCAATCACCGTTATCTTTAAGATGTAGGGTACCTAATGAACCAACAATGTCTGTATTCGAGAAGTGATCTTCGCCTTTATCGGTATCTGTAATAGTCAGAGTCCCAGACGTTTGTAATTGCGACTCTTCAGTTACCGCACCAGAGTTAGTGCCTGCAATCACCGCAGTGTCGTTAGTGCCATTCACGGTAATAGTAACTTGATGTGGCGTGCCATCGGCAGAGTGAACGGTGATAGTGTCCGTCGCCGTTTTACCTTGCGCTAGTGCTTGAACTGCCGTGTTTTTGTTATCTAAATCGTAGGTCCAATTACCGTTATCTTTAAGATGTAGGGTGCCTAATTGACCTGCGATATCGGTATTCGAGAAGTGATCTTCGCCTTTATCGGTATCTGTAATAGTCAGAGTCCCAGACGTTTTCAGTTGCGACTCTTCAGTTACCGCCCCTGAATTTGTACCTGAAATAACAGCAGTATCATTAGTGCCATTAACGGTAATAGTGACTTGATGTGGTGTGCCATCGGCAGAGTGAACAGTGACGATGTCTGTCGCAGTTGAACCTTGGCCAAGTCTTTGAACTACTGGGTTATTGTTGTCTAAACTGTATGTCCACGCACCGTCTTTGGTGATGCTTAGCGTACCGAAATTACTAGTCACTTGTGAGGCTTGAAAGTGGTCCTCTCCAAGATCAGAGTCCGTTACCGAAAGCTGCCCTTGAACTTGTGTCGTTAAATCTTCAGTTAACGTGCCAGCATCCACACCCGTAATTACGGCATTGTCGTCGTTTCCGCCAATCGTCATATCGATCGTTTGCGGTGTGCCATCTTTGGTGTGAATTGTGAAACTTTCATGCAGTGAAGTGGCTGCGGTTAAAGCTTGAACATTAGAGAGCGAGTTATCAACTTGATACTGCCAATGTCCATCAGCATCGATAGTTAATGAACCATATTTACCTGAGATAACTTCCGGCGTAACCGAACTTTCATTTTGGTCAGGGTCTATGACATCGATTTTGCCGTTCGCATGTAACAAGCCTTGTGAATCAATATTGTGATCTTCTGTTACCACACCTGTTAAGTCCCCAGAAATATTTGGCGTGTCTTGCTTACCTGTTACCGGTATCTGAACAATGATGCTCGAGCCGTTAGATAGATGCAACAAGAAATGGTCAGTGCCTTGTTGGTGCTGATTCAACAGGATGTATTGAGGGGATTTTGGGTTCAATACAAATGTGTATTGACCATTTGCATCAACATGAAGCTCTCCGTACGTACCTTTTATGACTTCTGGCATAAAGGTGACAGGTAAAGCGGGCGTCGTAGACGCATTCGAATGAGTCGGCTGACCGTTACTCCCTGAGGAGATAGTCGGCATCGATACCGAAGGAATGTAATGGACTTGCGGGTGAGAAAGCGTCGACAAATGATGAGAAGGAACCAAGTGAGAGCTCGAACCATGGGCGGCATGACTTGCACTTAAGGTGGAGTTTACGTCGCTGTCACTCGTCTGAGCTTCTTGGAGAGCAACCGCTGATGAGTCCACCTTGCTATGGTCATCGGTGACATCTTTTTCGGTCACGTTATTTGCGGTTACTTGATCTGCAGCGTCGCTGGAATTGTCTATACTTTCTGCAGCAGCGTGTTTAGCCAATGATGGCAAAATCATCATGAGTGACTGAAAAAGTGGGATATTCACTTTTAGATGTGAATGCAGTCTGCGCTTCTTTTTTTGTGTTGGTTTCTTTTGTTCTATCTCGTTACTTTTCTTATTTTTGATTTCTGTATTTTTCTTGTTTGCTTTGACGTTTTTTTTGTTAGCCATTTTTATCATCCGTGAATCGTGGTTGCACTGTCTTAAGTAAAATACACAGATAGAGGTTTCGCTAGCTAATTGGATAATTTTTAAAGAAAAAACTGCAAAGTCGAAGAATTATCTCATTTTGATGAAAGAGAGGATGAATACTTTTTCAACGGTCAGGTAAATATCGGCACAATGGCATTGACCTTACCCTAAGGGGAACGTTTACAGTTGCGTTGTAAATTCAAAGGTAAGCTATGACAAACACATTCCGAAAAACTTGGATTATTGTTTTCAGCATCATTGCGATGTTGATGTCTAGCTATGCCTCAAGCTCCTCAGCCTTGATGACTGAAGTAATGATGATGGAAATGGGGTCGAGCAAGTCGGCTTGTTACCACAGCGATACTTCGGTTAATGATTCAATGGCAGGGTGTCATGTGATGAGTGAAGAAGTACACGCTGAAGACTCTAACATGAGTGCCCATGCTTTGATGGCTCAATGCGATATGTCTTCAATGAGCGAAGACGGTAGCTCGATGATGGGTAACCATTGTTCGAGTGTCGATTGCTGTGCCTCAATGTGTTCTGCAAGTCCCTATCCAATTCAGGCTGTTCAAGCCGTTGATCAACTTTCCTTTTCATTAGCTCGTTTTCAATCGGTCACGATTGGCCAGAAAGTCGCACGCGCTCAATCTTTGCTACGCCCACCTTCCGCATAAATCTATATCTAAAAATACAGCTCTATCAGTTAGATAAATCTGATAAGCCATTCTTTTTTATGCGCTAATTAGCGTTAGATATGGACATTCATTGTGAATATGAAACCAACAACCTCTGTGTTTGTCATGAACACGAGCTTAGTGGTTGCTGCTACCTTGCCTATGGCCTTGTTTTCAAGTGCTACGCTCGCGGCTACCACGGCGTCAGCTTCAAGTGCTCAACACATTTCAGCACATGACCAAGCAAGCTCGACGCAGCAACTCAATACACTGATTGAGATTGCTTTAAGCGAAGATGGAAATCGCAAACAGTACTTTGCTCAGTCTCAAGCGATGCGAGAAACGGGCATTGCCAGCTCGACCTTAATGGACCCGAAATTGAAAGTTGGATTTGGCGGTTTGCCTGTCGATAGCTTTCAATTCGACGAAGACCCGATGACCAATATATCGGTAGGGCTGATGCAGCAGTTTGAGCGTGGCGATACGCTTAACCTCCAACAGAAAAAGGCAGGCCAACAGGCAGATGCTTTAGCTTTGCAGGTGCACGCAAGAGAATTGACGGTTGCTAATAGCATGACGCAGCTTTGGCTTGAGTTGGGTTATCAGCAAAAGGCTGAGTCGGTGATTCGTCAAAATCGTCGTTTGTTGGTTGAGCTTGAAAACTATGTACAAACCAATTACTCGATTGGTAAAAGCGAAGCGCAAGATCTGCTTAATGCTCAGCTCCAAGTGAGCAAGCTTGATGAGAAACTTCAGGCAAACCAGCAGGTTCAGCGTCGTCTAATCTCTCAGCTTTCTGAATGGTTGGGTTCTGATTGGCTAGGCTCTCAGGTTCTTGATTCTCAGGGCACACTGAATGCAACTAACCAAATCGATTGGTCGTTGTTGGAAAGCAAATTAGCGACCAATATCGATTCAACCAAGCACTACCAGCTACTGACTGACCATCCTTTGATTAAGATCTCCGATGTCAGTATTTCCTCCAATCAAACTCAGGTTGAGTTAGCCGAGCAAGCTTATACCCCGCAGTTTGGGGTGGAAGTGATGTATGCACACCGTCAAGCCAATAACATGGCAGGTGAACCTGCTTCTGATCTGGTGAGTGCCTATCTGACTGTCGACATCCCGCTGTTTACGGGGAATCGACAAGATAAGAACTTATCGGCTGCTCAGTATCAAGTTGGTGCGGCCAAATCTCAAAAAGACACCTTACTTTCCCAAATGAACGCGCAAGTGAACGCATTGCTGGTGGACAGATCAAATCTGATCCAGCGATTAGATCGCTATCAAACGTCCTTGCTTCCTCAAACCGCAGCCCGAATCAGCGCGGTTGAGAGGGGCTATCAAAACAATACCGCCCAGTTTAACGACGTCATTTCAGCAACGACCGATGAGCTGGCGCTTCAGTTAGAGCAACAACGTTTGATCACCGACCTCAACATCGTTAACAGCAAACTGGCGGCGTTAGTCAGTGGCTTTGAATACCAAGTAAACCAACCACAACTCAGCTCAAGCGCAACTAAACACACAGCCAATCAATAAGGGAATAGACAATGAGTACAGTAAAAGTAGCAACAATCGCTTTATTGGTCGGTGGTGCATTGGGTTTTGGTGTGAACCATTTTCTAATTAATCCAACACATAACATGTCAGCAATGGCAACGAGTACAGGCGCAGATGTAAGTAAACAGGCCAGCGATGAGCCTTTGTATTGGGTAGCTCCGATGGACCCAAATTATCAGCGTGATAAGCCGGGCCAGTCGCCAATGGGGATGGATCTTATCCCTGTGTATGCAGACGATGTGAACGGCGGAGCTAAAGATAAGCCCGGAACCGTGTTTATTGATTCTTCCGTGGAAAATAACCTTGGTGTGAAAACCGCACAAGTCACACGAGAAGCGCTATCACCGCGCATTGAAACCGTGGGTTATGTGGCGTTCGATGAAAGTACATTGTGGCAAACCAACGTAAGAGCAGCTGGTTGGGTTGAGAAGCTCTACATCAACGCAGTGGGTGAGAAGGTAAACAAAGGTGATGTACTTTTCACACTCTATTCTCCAGAGCTTGTTAAAGCACAAGAAGAGTTGATCAGTGCTTATAAAACGGGTCGTAAAGGTTTGATCAAGGGCTCGACTGAACGCTTGGTCACCCTAGGTGTAGATAAAGCGCAGATACGATCCATCGCTCGTAAAGGGAAAGCCTCGCAAACCATCGAAATCAAAGCGCCTGCGGATGGTGTCATCGCTAGCCTGAATATTCGAGAAGGTGGTTATCTTTCACCTGCACAAGCGGTGATCAGTGCTGGCCCATTAGGCGAGGTATGGGTTGATGCTGAGGTGTTTGAGCGCCAAGCACACTGGATCTCATCAGGCAGCAATGCCGAAATGACACTGGATGCGATTCCCGGTAAGGAGTGGCAGGGCAACGTCGATTATGTCTACCCAATTCTGGACCCGAAAACTCGAACCTTGCGCGTTCGTTTGAAGTTCTCCAATCCCCATGGCGAGCTTAAGCCAAATATGTTTGCAAATATTGCGCTGAAACCCATTAGTGATGAAGCGGTTCTTACTATCCCAAGATCTTCGGTGATTCACTCCGGTGGTATGACTCGAGTGGTGATGTCAGAAGGTTCTGGCAAGTATCGCTCTGCTCGTATTGAGGTTGGTCGTGAAACTGGCGAAAAAATAGAGGTGCTTCAAGGGCTAGAACAAGGCGAAAACATTGTCACTTCTGCGCATTTCATGTTGGATTCTGAATCGAGCCAATCTGCTGATCTGTCACGCATCAATGGTGTTGAGGAAGAAGCTGAAACCGTGTGGGCAAATGGCGAAATTTCCGATGTTATGCAAGGCAGTCGCATGGTGACGATTAACCATCAGCCTGTTCCTGAATGGGATTGGCCGGGCATGGTGATGAATTTCACCTTTGCGGAAGGCTTAGACATGAGTGACGTGAAACGTGGTAAGGCGATTGATTTTGAGATGAGAAAGACAGAGTCAGGGCAGTACGAGGTTGTTGATTACAAGGTCAACAAACACAAGATCGCCGGCGAAGTTTGGGTAACGGGTGACATCACCATGTTGATGGCAGATTTTGGCATGATCACTGTAAAACATCAGCCAGTCCCTGAGTGGAATTGGAAAGCGGGTGAAATGAATTTCCAAGCCAGTGATGACCTTGATTTATCTGAGTTTGCCGAGGGTCAAACCATTCGGTTTCTAGTGGCGAAGCAAGGTTCTGATTATGTGCTCAAATCTCTCGAACCGACGAATAGCACGGGTGAGGGCGAACTATGATCAATGCAATTATTCGCTGGTCTATTAGCAACCGTTTCTTAGTGCTGGTTGCCACTGTCGCCATCGTATTTGGCGGTTTATACAGCGTTAAAAATACACCGGTCGATGCCATTCCAGATTTATCAGATGTTCAGGTAATTATCAAAACCAGTTATCCGGGGCAAGCGCCACAAGTGGTCGAGGATCAGGTGACTTATCCATTGACCACCGCCATGTTAGCCGTACCGGGTGCTGAAACGGTTCGTGGTTACTCGTTCTTTGGTGATTCCTATGTCTATATCATCTTCAATGACGATACCGATATGTACTGGGCGCGTTCACGAGTGTTGGAGTACTTAAGCCAAGTTGCACCTAACTTGCCATCGAGTGCTAAGCCAACACTAGGGCCAGATGCAACTGGTGTGGGCTGGGTTTACAGCTACGTGTTGCAAGATAAAACCGGTCAGCACGACTTAGCGGAACTTCGTAGCTTGCAAGATTGGTTCTTGAAGTATGAATTGCAAACCGTAGAAGGCGTGTCTGAAGTGGCGACCGTTGGCGGCATGGTGAAGCAGTATCAAGTACAGATTGATCCTGCCAAGTTACGTGCTTACGACCTAACGCTTCAGCAAGTCAACAAGGCAATCCAAGATGGTAACCAAGAAACCGGTGCGTCTGTTGTTGAGATTGCCGAAGCCGAGCACATGGTTCGTACGACCGGTTACCTGACAAGCATCGAAGATATTCAATCTCTGCCGCTAAAAGTGACCGACAAAGGCACACCGCTGCTATTAGGTGACATTGCTGACATTAATCTTGGCCCGCAAATGCGTCGCGGTATCTCTGAACTCAATGGTGAGGGTGAAGCGGTTGGCGGCGTTATTGTGATGCGCTTTGGTGAAAATGCCAGTGAAGTGATCGACTCGGTGAAATCCAAGCTCGCTGAACTGCAAGCTGGCTTACCTGATGATGTCGAGATTGTCGCAACTTATGACCGTTCTACTTTGATTGATTCAGCCGTTGAAAACCTTTGGAAGAAGCTGGCTGAAGAGTTCATCGTGGTCGCCGTCGTGTGTGCGCTGTTCTTGTTCCATATCCGATCATCACTGGTTATCGCGCTAAGTCTGCCTGTCGGTATCTTAGGCGCATTCATCGTTATGCATTGGCAGGGTATTAACGCCAACATTATGTCTCTTGGCGGGATCGCGATTGCGATTGGCGCCATGGTGGATGGTGCCATCGTGATGATCGAGAACGTTCATAAACACATTGAACGGACTCCGCTCACTGACAAAAACCGTTGGCAAGTGATTGGTAAGGCAGCAGAAGAAGTTGGCGCGCCGCTATTCTTCTCTCTGATTATCATTACCTTGAGTTTTGTGCCTGTGTTCGCGCTAGAAGGGCAAGAGGGCAAGATGTTCTCGCCACTTGCGTTTACCAAGACGTATGCGATGGCGGCAGCGGCGGGTTTGGCTATCACGCTTGTGCCTGTGCTAATGGGTTACTTCATTCGCGGCAACGTGCTACCTGAACACAAAAACCCAGTCAACCGCAGCCTAGTGGCGATGTACAAACCGCTTCTGAACCTCAGCCTAAAATATCCAAAGGTGATGATTGTTATTGCACTTGGCTTAATGGCGTCTGCTTATTACCCAACCAGTAAGCTTGGCAGCGAGTTCATCCCTCCTTTGGACGAAGGGGATTTGATGTACATGCCAACCACGTATCCGGGTATCTCAATAGGTAAGGCTCGTGAGTTGTTGCAACAAACCAACAAGCTCATCAAAACCATTCCAGAAGTCGAAACCACTTGGGGCAAAATTGGCCGAGCAGAGACAGCAACCGATCCTGCGCCACTGACTATGATTGAAACGGTTATTCAGCTTAAACCGCGAGAACAGTGGCGTGACGGTGTCACTACGGAGTCTCTGCGTAAAGAGTTTGATGATCTGATTCAATTCCCCGGTTTGACCAATGCTTGGGTCATGCCAATCAAAACGCGTATCGACATGTTGGCGACCGGTATCAAAACGCCAATTGGTATCAAAATCGCAGGCCCAGATCTGCGCGTGATTGAGGATATTGGCTCTCAACTTGAACCCATCCTCAACAGCGTCAGTGGTACGGCTTCTGTCTACGCTGAGCGTGTTGCGGGTGGTCGTTATGTGACGATAGACATCAAACGTCGTTCTGCTGCGCGATATGGCTTGAGCATTAAAGAAGTGCAACAGGTTATCTCGACTGCGGTTGGTGGCATGAACGTGGGCGAAACCGTTGAGGGGCTAGAGCGTTATCCAATCAATGTCCGTTACCCACAAAGCTATCGTGATTCTGTCGTTAAGCTGCAGAACCTGCCGTTAGTGACACCAAATGGAGCGCGAATTGCTTTGTCTGATGTTGCAGATATTCGCTATGAAGATGGACCACCAATGATTAAGACGGAGAACGCGCGTCCTAATGGCTGGGTGTTCGTTGACATCGAAGGGCGCGACCTTGGTTCTTATGTGGCAGAGGCGCAAAAAGTCGTTACAGATCAAATCGTCTTGCCTGCCGGATATTCACTGGCATGGTCTGGTCAATACGAATACATGGAGCGCGCCAAAGAGCGTTTAAGTGTCGTTGTGCCAATTACCATCGCCATCATCATGTTATTGCTCTACCTCAGCTTCCGCCGTGTCGGTGAGGTGATGATGATCATGCTGACATTGCCACTCGCAATGGTGGGTGGTTTATGGCTAATGCATATCCTCAATTACAACTTCTCCATTGCAGTAGGGGTGGGCTTTATCGCCCTTGCCGGGGTTGCTGTTGAGATAGGTGTGATCATGTTGGTCTACCTAAACCAAGCATGGCACTACAAGAAATTGGATGCAGAGCAGAACCAGCAAGCACTTCAGAGTGAAGACTTAACGGATGCGATTCGAGAGGGCGCAGGACTGCGTGTTCGCCCAGTGATGATGACGGTACTTACTGTGATTATTGGCCTCATTCCAATTATGTATGGCGAGGGAACGGGCTCTGAAGTGATGCAAAGAATCGCTGCACCAATGATAGGCGGAATGGCGTCTGCACTGTTGCTTACCCTTCTGGTGTTGCCTGCAATCTTTAAGCTCTGGAAACAGCGTGAGATTACGCATAGCCAAAACGAAACAAACAAATAACGTATTGATTATTAGCCCTTACTTACCAAAACAGAGTGGGTAAGGGCCTACCACATAAACATGTGAAACTAACAAATAAATAACTGAATTTATCTAAGGAACGATCATGAAAAAGACACTTATTGCGATTGCACTGACGTTAACTACTGCAACGGCTTTTGCTGAAATGGACCACTCAGCTGTTGACCATTCAAGTAAAGATCATTCAGGCATGGAACACTCAATGATGAAAAATGAAGAGATGGACCATTCGATGATGAATATGGAAGGCATGTCTGAAGTGGGTATGCCTGCGACAGGCGCAAAACCGGATAAAGTGGTTCATGTCCTGCTAAGTGATGATATGAAAATCACATTTAAAAACAAGGTCGATATAGAGCCAAATGACGTAGTGCAGTTTGTTGTGATGAATACAGGCAAGATTGATCACGAATTCTCGATTGGTTCTGCCTCAGAGCAGCTAGAGCATCGTGAAATGATGAAAAAAATGGGTAATCACGCTCATGACTCGGGCAGTACAGTCACGGTTAAGCCGGGCAAAGCGAAGCAATTGCTGTGGCATTTCCATGGTGATAATAACGTAGAGTTAGCGTGCAATATCCCTGGTCACGCTGAAGCGGGTATGGTGAAGTCGTTAACGCTTTAGACGTTAATCAATAGCGCTTTGTTGAATTAGAAATTCAATGAGGGCTAGAAAATTAAAGATAAGTCTTAACTTATACCTAAAGCGCTTTGCTGTGAGGGATTCGCTGAGGCTTATCTTTATTTATAGTCACTGTAGCAAGATAGAAGTTTCAAGCAGATGGTGTGCTTCGCCGCTCAGATGCGGTAGCTCTGCCATGATCTTTTTAAACTTGTCATCGATTGACTCTGCTTCATTCAGCGATCGAAAAGCCAGTACAGCCTGTTCAGGCTCGCTGTTCACATAACCTTTCAATGTATCTAGCTGAATTTTATTGGCATTTTCAACTTTTGCTAACGCGACATTAATTGCTTCGATGTTAATTGTTAACTCATTGATTTCAAACATTTTTATTATTTGTGGGTTGTTGCTAATGCGCGCACATTACCACAATGATTTTTGCAGATATTGACCAAGATTATTAAATTGGAACAATTTTGAAAATCATTAAAAGCTGAACTTCAATGTGTGATTTGGATAGGTGTCAGAAATACGAAGCAATTTAAGGAGTTAATAGCTTTGGTTGGTCACTTAGCGTTGATTCGTCAATCTAAGCTTAAATAAAATAAGTTTAGTCAGTATAGATTTAATGATTATGGACTTAGCAAACGGCGAAAATTTTTGAATAGGGTGTCGCTGGAAGAAAGTGCGTAATGAAGCTTAAGGAGAAGTTGGAGCGTGCAGCGGGAATCGAACCCGCATCATCAGCTTGGAAGGCTGAGGTAATAGCCATTATACGATGCACGCACACTGTCTTATGAGTCAGACTGAGGCGTTAAGAGACTTGGAGCGTGCAGCGGGAATCGAACCCGCATCATCAGCTTGGAAGGCTGAGGTAATAGCCATTATACGATGCACGCACATCGTCTTAACGAGTTTGATAATGCCACATCTAACTGAAAACGAAACCTTTTTCTTTCATTTTTATTCTAAGTGCTCGCATAACCACCACTCCGCTAGTTTTTCCATCATGTTCGGCGCTTTCAGAGTGAATAAAACGTGACTAAAATCTCGTTAAAAGGAGGGCGAGAAATATTAGTAGATGTCATGCTGCTTTTTGCGATAAATCCGAGTCAATTTATAAACACGCTTTAGTGGTGCTTAGTTGTCATAAATCTCATGAAAATTAAGGAATTTGGAGTGTTAACATAAACTGATTTTTATTTGTGTTTTGGCGTCCACTAATAACAATCTGAATGCATAAATTTAACTTATCAGCCTGTCAAAACATTCAGTAAACTAATCCCAAATGAGTAGAGTTATAGGCACTTATAAGCCTTTGCAGAAAAAAGTAACGAGTTCAGTTGATAATTCACGCAAAAGTCTCGTCATTCCGTCTATCGTTTGGTACATTTGCCGCACATTTTGTCTCCCCTAAAATTCCCATGCCTTCTCAGTTCCGAATTAACAAAATTGTTGAAATTGGTGACACTCTTCACCGCAGTGGCTGTGCTCCTTACAAGCTAGAGAAATACACTCAATTCTATGCAAAAAAGCATGGTGTGGATGTGATGATCCAAGCAACGCCAACTGCGATTAACTATCAATTTCCAGACGATAACAACGCCGTTATTCTTAAGCGTCTAAAGCCTGCGTCAATTAACCTGAGTTTGTTGGCCAATACGATCATTCGCATTAACCAGCCAAGCAGTGAGCCTGTACCAGAACCTGTCGGTTACTCAAAATTTGTGACTGCACTTGCCAATATGGGTATTCCGCCTGCTTATTTGATGCTGGTGGGCAGTACGTTGGAAGCGGTGGGCTTTTCTGCGTTATTGGGTTTGATGGTGTGGGTATGTCAGCAAGTTCTTCATTCACGTCGTGCTATCGCGGTTGAGTTCATCTCGGCACTGCTAACCGGTATCTTCGTGGCGTTTCTGGCGAGCACAGGGTTGCCGATTCCGGTGTGGGCGTTGTGTATCGCCTCGATTGTCTTGTTTGTCCCCGGGTTATCCATAGCTAACGCATTAGAATGTTTGGCGTTTAATGACTTGGTTTCTGGTACCAGCTTGCTAGGGCAGAGCGCCTTAATCCTGATTAAGCTGTTTGTCGGGATTATCATGGGGCTCAACATCGGTGAAGCGATATGGGGACAAGCGGTCTCCATCGACTATACCAACGCGGTACCGATGTGGATGCACATATCTGGCTTGGTGCTGATCTCTGTGTCTATCGGTGTGATGTTCAATGCTCGCCCTAAAGACATCTTACTTGGTTTGCCAGTTGCCGTTCTCGGTATGTGGGGCCCATTCTATCTAGGTTTTGATAGTGGTTGGGTTGTCGGCACTTGGGTGACGACGGTTCTTATTACTTTGTACGGAACTTGGATTGCCAAGAAGATGGAGCTCACGGGTTCTATTTATATCGTGCAAGGGATCATCATCTTGGTTCCGGGTAGCCGAGTATTAGTGAGTGCCAGCCAGTCGGTGTTTGAACAATCGATTTTGCCTATCCCGAGTATTGGTTTATCGGCGTTATTCATGTTCTCGGCAATCGTGGCAGGGCAAATTACCGCTTACTCGATTTACTCACCAAAAGTCGAACGTTAAGCCGTTCCGCTTTTTAAACCTTTAAACAAACACAGCTTAGCGGCTGTGTTTGTTCGTTTTAGGTGCTGCTCTTTTTTGAAGACAATTAGCTCTCCGTAAAACTTGTTAGATTTATGCTCGCTAAGCCTGACAAGAGCCATTAAAATGGAACAAATTCTATTTAAATTAAGTATTAACGTATGTCTCTACCTCCTTGCCCGCAATGCCAATCTGAATATGTTTACCCAGACCAAAACAACCTAATCTGCCCTGAGTGCGCCTACGAATGGAACCCAGAAGAAGAGCGTTTAGAAAGAGAAGCCGCGCGTGTTAAGGACGTGAATGGCGTTGTATTGGAAAGTGGCGATAAAGTTACCTTCATTAAAGATCTAAAAATTAAAGGCAGTTCTAGCGTATTGAAAATTGGTACTAAAGCTGTGATTCGACGCATCAATGAAGGCAAAGATCACCAACTAGATTGCAAGCTGGATGGTGGCGGTGAAATGCTGGTTACGGCGAAGTACGTTAAGAAGCAGTAACCATTGTTTCAAATAATTGTCGTAAATCTTCAATAAGTTTAAGTCGCTTCTCGACATACTGATTCGCATATTAAAACGCAATAATTTTAGAGAATTAAGATGATTAGAGAGTACAACCCAGCTGATATTGAGGTCGTTTTAGATATTTGGTTAACCGCCTCGATCAAGGCGCATGACTTTGTGGCTCCTGAGTTCTGGGAGTCTCAAGTAGGTAATATGCGCGACATATACATTCCTGCATCAATAACTTACGTGTATCAAGTAGACGGTGAGGTTTGTGGCTTTTATTCGTTTTATGAAGGTATCTTAGCGGCGATATTTGTGAGCCCACAGCATCAAGGCTGTGGTGTTGGTAAGCAACTTATCCAACACGCGAAGCTTGAATGCCCGAATCTGTCTTTGAATGTGTATAAAGAGAACCAAGCGACCATTGAGTTCTACTTGTCTCAAGGTTTCTCTATTGTGAGCGAACAAACTGATGAGCACACAGGACATCAAGAATACACCATGCACTTATCTTAAGCTTGATAACTAAACCCGGTAGAAAAGTAACAGGAATCAACATCATATGGACATGGTTAAAGCTGCTCTTTCGCATTCAACAAGAGCTGCTCAGTCATCAGATTATGAATTTCTGTTCGAGCTAAAAAAGGCGGCTGAATATGAGCCAATCAAGGCTGTTTTTGGCTGGGATGACCAAATTCAACGAGACATACACGCCGAAGAGTGGACAGAGGAAAGGCCTGAAATCATTGAGTATCAGGGCAAAGCGATTGGCAGTGTGTTGCTGCAAGATAAAGGTGACCACTTCTACTTTTGCCGATTTTTCTTGCTGCCTGAATATCATGGTAAGGGTATTGGAAGCCAAGTTTTGACTGATTGTTTAGCTCACGCAGACAAGCTCAGTAAGCCAGTAGAGCTGTGTTATTTGCAAGGTAATCGAGTTGGGGAGTTGTATCTCTGATTTGGTTTTGAAATCACCTCGCAAAACGATCAGTTTGTGTATATGTGGCGCAAGTAGATATACATTTAAAATGATCACACCGTGTCTGTAACTTGATAGGCACCTGACACCCATCTAACGTAAAACCTTGTAAAGCTCCCTATGCTTGATGACTAAGCGATTACACTTAGAAAAGATCGAGCGTAAGGGAGTGTGCAATGAATTATTACCCGACTTCAAAAATCGTGGGTGAACAAAGGTTTGGCTTTGGGCCAAAACTAGGTCAAACAACCTATTATTCTCCTGTAGAACAGTTGGATAAAAAGCCATTCGTTCACCAAGCTATACAAGACTTACCGAGTACTGAATCTACTCTGATTAAAGTAGGAGAGAATCGTGTACAACGAATGAAGGCCAAGGGTGACGAACAACAGATGCAAGCCACGAAGAAAGAAGCGCAGTCTTTTCTTCGAACGCAGTATCGACAACAAGCTCAAGCTCGCCACCTACAAAGTGTTGAAACTCCTTATGGTTTTCAAGAGCGCATCATTCAGTTTTGGAGCAATCACTTCGCCATCTCGGTCGATAATCGAAAACTGATGCCCTTGGCCGCCTGCATTGAAAACGATGTGGTTCGCCAGCATTGGAATGGTAACTTTGGCGAGATGCTGATGGCTTCTTCTAAACATCCTGCGATGCTTCTGTATCTCGACAATCAACTCTCGATTGGTCCCAATTCAAAAGTCGGAAAGCGCCGTAATAAGGGGCTCAATGAGAACCTCGCTCGTGAGATCTTAGAACTCCACACTCTTGGCGTTGACGGTTCTTACACTCAGCAAGACGTCATTGCCTTAGCAAAAGCGATTTCAGGCTGGGGCATTAAATTCAAATCTCCTGATGCTGGGTTTCGATTTGCTAATAACCTGCATGAGCCAGGAAGTATCACACTGCTTGGAAAGGCTTATTCTCAATCCGGCGTCTCGCAAGGAGAGTCGTGTTTAAAAACCTTAGCGACCCACAAAGACACTGCTGCGTACTTGGTTGGTAAGCTGTGCCAGCATTTCATTGGCGACATACCTAAAGAACTCTCAGAGCAAATGGTTGCTGAATATCTGAGAGGCGAGGGGAATTTACTGCCTGTTTATCGCTTGTTATTGAACAGTGCTGAGGCGAGTAAACCTAACCCTAATCGTTTTAGACCGCCGAAGGAGTGGCTGTTTGCCGTTCTTCGTAGTGCCGATATTTCTTTAAACGAGAAACAGGCATTCAATGCACTCAACAATTTAGGGCAGCCTCCTTTTAAACCGGGTTCACCTGCAGGCTGGTCGGATCAAGACAGAGACTACAATAGCCCTTCGGCGTTGACTCAACGTATGCAAGTTGCGAATAGGCTTGCGTCTGCTGCAATAAAATCGGCTAAAGCGTCAGGAGTTAAGCCGAAAGCGGTAGTGGATAAAGTGATCGCGGGTTTATATGGCGATGCTATTGATGAACACACCCAAATTGTATTGAACAAAGCCGACAGCGCTGCAATGCAACTTTCCCTGTTGTGGCTAAGTCCGCAGTTTCAATATCGTTAGGAGTGGGTATGAAAAAGTCAGATTGTTCTCAGAATAAAGCGCCACATAGTATTAACCGCCGCCAGTTCATGGGTATTGCGGCGGCTGTTGGCGTCAGTGCGAT
>NZ_AJYZ02000019.1:395141-399332 GCF_000272045.2 Vibrio crassostreae 9ZC13
CTGCCATCTCCAAGCTTTGCCAAAACAGGTTCAGACAATATCTTCATTTGGGTATCACTGCGTGGCGCGATGGATGGTTTAAATGTTGTAGTGCCGCATGCCGATCCGGATTACTCTAATTTGAGACCCAACATCGGATTAAAACCTGAACAGCTAGTGAAGTTGGATGATTTCTTTGGGCTCCATCCGTCCCTAAAGCAATGCCATCAATGGTATGAGAGTAACGAACTCAGCTTTGTACACGCTTGTTCAACCGCTTATCGCGAGCGCTCACATTTTGATGGACAGAAGATATTGGAGAATGGCACTTCCGACCCGTTTAACACCGTAGGGTGGATTAACCGTTTACTCACGTTGAGCTCAGAAAAATACGATGGAATAGCGATTGATTCGGGCTTACCACTCATCATGCAGGGCGAATCGACCGTGGCAAGTTGGTACCCAAACCGCTTAAAAACACGTGATAAACAAACGGAACTGCTGGAAGAGTTGTTTCAAAGTGACCAAATGCTGTCTTCAAACTTTGAAAGTGTCATGAAGATAGATCAACTGGTAGGCGACCAAGGTGTCGGCAAACAGTTTAAATCATTGATGGGTAAAACAGGCGGCATATTGTCGGCTGATAACGGACCAAACATCGCAGCGTTAGAACTCGGTGGATGGGACACTCACGCCAATCAAGGTAACGTAAATGGACGGTTGAGTAATCAGCTTAAAACTTTGGATGTTGGGTTAGCGGCTCTCAAGGCTTCACTTGGTGATCGTTGGCAGAAGACAGTGATCATTGCAGCCAGTGAATTTGGTCGAACAGCAAAAGAAAATGGCACTAAAGGAACCGACCATGGCACCGGCAACGTCATGTTTGTTGCAGGTGGCACGATGCCATCGTTGAAAGGAGCGGGTGGTAAGGTTATTGCCAATTGGCCGGGCTTGAGCCAAAGCCAACTATATGAAGGCCGAGATCTTAATCCAACGATTGATATGCGTTCGGTTATCAAGGGTGTGCTCAACCGACATTTATCGATAGAAGTGAAACAACTCAACGCTATCTTCCCTGATAGTGCCGATATTAGACCGATGAATCTTGTTTAGAGTTTTACCAAGACCCAGTTAGATGCGATTCAGTCGTTTGAATCGCTTTCTATTTCTGACTCGCTTGTTTACGATTTAATCGCCAACAGTGCTCCGAACGTCACTAAGCCAACCCCAAACGCTTGATTGAGTCTTTTCTTGGCTCTCAATAAGTGCTTTTGTAACGTCTTCGAAGTGAAAAGCATGGCGACAACTCCAAACCATAATCCGTGAAGAAAAATCATATAAAGTCCATAGCCGAGTGCGACATGCTGGTTCTCTGCATCAGGTGAGATGACTTGAGTGAAGATGCTCAAGAAGAACAACATGGTTTTTGGGTTGAGCACGTTACACAAAAAGCCCTGGGCTAAATAGCGCCAAACACTGGTGCTTTGCTTCGTATCTTCGATAGGTGCAAGTTTGTTGTTTGCGCTCAGGATACCTTTTAGCCCTAGATAAATAAGGTAGGTTGCACCTGCGTATCTAATCATGTCAAACAGCTGCTCATTCTGTGAGATTAAGTAACTGATCCCAAGCATTGAATAACTGATGTGAACACAAATCGCTAAACTCACACCGATTGCAGTCCAAATCCCTGCTTGTCTTCCTTGATTGACACTGTTTTTCAAAACTAAAACGAAATCAGCGCCTGGGCTGATAACAATCAATAGTCCCAATACTGCTAGGCTTAACCACTCCATAATGACTCCAACTCTTTATATTTGATGAGCCAGCATTGTATGGTTTTTTATTGCTGCCTATAATCGAAATGAATTCTACCTATCTGTGAGAAAAAATCACACATGAGACATTTGAAAGCATTTCATATTTTCCACGTAGCAGCGCATTCGAGTAGTTACAGTGAAGCGGCGGATAAACTCAATATCACACATGGCGCGGTGAGTAAGCAGATCAAGGTATTGGAAAATCACTTATCCCAAGTTTTGTTCTACAAACAGGGCAGGAATGTGTGTCTCACCAAAGAAGGGGAATTACTCAAAGGTTACACAGAGCAAGCGTTCCAAGCCTTGGAGACTGGAGTCCATAAGCTTAATCAGCTGAATCATCAAGCGTTGGAAGTTTCATGCGAACCCACATTGACCATGCGTTGGTTAATGCCTCGACTCGGTGATTTCTATAACGAATCCGGAATTGATGTTCGATTGTCGACTGCTGGTGGGCCTGTGAACTTGAATGCGACAGGGCTCGATATGGCGATTCGCCGAGATGACTTTAAATTAACCGAGCGTTACGAACAGATACCGCTAGTTGAAGAGTGGGTAGGCCCTGTGTGTTCCCCGGGTTATTGGCAGCAGGTAAAAGATAACTTAGATGATGTGAAATTACTGCACAGCAGTACACGGCCAGATGCTTGGAGTCATTGGGGTGCTATCACTATAGATAAAGTTAATGGTGGAGAGTGGTCAAAAGCTCGAGCGAACCAAACATTTGCACACTTCTACTTTTGCTTTCAGGCGGCTGTCGATGGGTTAGGCATAGCGCTTGGGTCTTATCCACTTGTCGCCGACGATCTTGAAAGAGGTAACTTGATCGCGCCGTTTGGCTTCGTACCTTCTGGTCACCAGTACATATTGCTCACGCAAGATAGCAACCATGAAGAGCCAGAAAGCCCGTTTGTTGTTTGGCTGAAGAATGAGTTATCGCAGTGTGTTCCAACTTTATAGGAACGACATCCGACCTAGAAGTGTGCTTGTCTTATGTCAGGCTCTAGTTCGTTATTGTGGGAGTCATTCAATAGGCAAAGACAGCACACCGCCATTGAGTTCGACTTGTTTTAGCCATTCGGTTGGAATTTCGCCATCTTCTTCGTAGAAACACGCCGCTAATACAGCGCCAATCACAATCGCACGCCCGCAGCTGTCACCACCACATAAGATGTTGTCTCGAATACCTTGTTTAAAGCTCTGGGCCCCCGCAATGATGCGAATCAGCAAGGGAAATGCGGCACTCAGTTCACAATGCAATCCAAACTTCTTCGCGGCATCTGTAATCGAAAGCTCCGGATCAGCCAATGCTTCGTCGATTTGATCGTGTATAAACTTGCTGCAAGTTTGTCGCGCCATTTCTACCGACTGCAAGGGCGAGTTGCCTTGAATTGCCGCTTGAACCAATAGGGTGATGGCTTGCGCCCACTCCACTGCTTTGTCGTTATTGTTAGTGACTCGCACCGCACTCTCTACCATGGCTGGCAAAGTGTGAGAGGTGTAAGTACACGCCACCAATGGGATGATCTTTGATACGGCAGGAAGTTGCGTATCGTCTGCGCCACAGGCAGTAATCGGGGCGTCCTCTAGTTCTAATTGATGGATGTTCAGCAAGCTCATGCGCGTCGCTTTATCAATGTAGCCTTGCCAACTGCCACCAAAATCAAACCAGAAGCGGAAATGTTGAATATAGTTCGCTTCATCGTATTTTTGGTTGTCGACTAAGCTGTCGACCATCGCCAATAACTGAGCACCATATTGCGATTGCTCGCCTGCGGTTTTACCTTGGTGCGCAAAGTAGCCTTTATCTTGATAATCGAACCGATTCGGTGAGCGAAATTCAGGCTCAAAACCAGCCACGTGTAAGATCCTCTCTTGGTCATACAGCCAGTGCAGCCCCATTGAAGCGGCGTCTCCAACCAATGCGCCGACAACGGCGTAAAAAGCTCTTTCTTTATGATTGTCCATGTTGAGCGATGTCCTTGAGATGAATCAACGTAGTTCGATACGTTAAGTATAGTGATTAGGCGAGCATTTTGCTGTGTTTCTAAGAAGAAATATGAAGGGATAAGTCCTGATTGGTCAATAGCTTAAACCAATCAGGTGAAATTGATAAGGGCGATGAATAGTCTGGTGAATTCGTATTTTTGATTGGTGGTGTTATTGATGGTTGAGATAGGCACTAGAGCGCTGCTCAATCACTTTGAAAAGACGTGAAAGCGCAAAGCACAAAGCAAAATATACGAAGCCTACAATGAGCCAGATCTCAAAGATCAAACCTGAAGAGTTTGCCATTTCAGTACCAACAAACGTCATCTCTTGGATAGAAATCAGAGACACAATCGACGTGTCTTTAACCAAAGATATTGCTTGGCCAGCCAATGGCGGTGTGATA
>NZ_AJYZ02000019.1:399580-411251 GCF_000272045.2 Vibrio crassostreae 9ZC13
TACTTAGACAATGCAGACAGACCGAGTGAATCGGCCGCTTCCCATTGGCCTTTAGGAATACCTTCTAAGCCAGCTCTAATTACTTCAGCAATATAAGCAGAAGAGAGCAAGCCAATACAGATAACACCAGACGCCAAGTTTTCCCAAAGGTTAGCTGGGCCGAACAGAAAATCTTGAACAGCATTAATCTCGCCGTTGTGTTCACGTAAAATGCTTTCTAAACCAAGCAATGGGATCAGCTGGTTAGAAACAAAGAAGTAAAAGATAAAGACAAACACCAGCGGCGGAATATTACGAACCAACTGAATGAAAATCAGTGCCGGTGTTTTGAAGAAAGCGATCTTTGAGTGTCTTGCCACACCTAACAATGTGCCAAAAGAGAGTGCTAACACCATACTCCATAAACTTAAGCGCAGCGTTGCGATCAAGCCTTGGAAAAAATAGGGAATACTGCCTTGAGAAGGCGGAATAAAAATCAGGGTAAACGCATCTTCCCAGCGCCATTGGTAGTTAATACCAACAGCAGAGCGATAATAAAGCCAGCCTGCAAATACACACATGACAGCGAGTAACACGCCATCCAAAAGGTTAAGGCGTTGATACCAAGGCTTCATATGAACGTTGGGCTTAGGTGTTGTCAATGCGCTAGTACTACTCACGTCATTCCTGTTTAAACAATAATAATTAGTAGGCTGTTTTGTTGAGTTTTAGATCATCAATAAAGCGAATCAAGTTGCCGATGAGAAGGCAGTGCAGACAACGCACTGCCTCGATTCACTAGCAAAAGTTCTGATTACTGACCTTGAGCAATCTGGTCTTGCCAATCTAGAGTAGAGAACCAGTACTCGTAACGCTCTTTCAACCAACCGTCTTCAGTACGTGCTTTGATCCACTCGTTGAAGAATTCTGTCTTGTCAGTTTCACCTAGGCGAACTGCAAATGCTTCATTACCTTTTGATAGGCGTTCTTCGAATGGAATAAATAGCGTGTCTGCGTTTTTAATCGCTTCATGTTCTGGTTTCGGGCTAGACGCGATCACCGCGTGCGCGTTGCCGTTTAACACTTCTTGGAATGCTTGAGCATCGTCATCGAACTGTAGAACTTTCGCTTTAGGGAAGGTTTCACGAGCCACTTGAACTGTGAACGCACCACGACGCGCAGCGATTTTTACACGGCGAGAATCAAAATCAGAGATTTGTGTATAACCTTCTGCTAGCTCTTTATTCGCCGCCAGTTGGACGCCGGAGTGCGAGTAAGGTTCAGTGAACAATACGCTTTTAGCGCGAGCTTCAGTGATAGACATACCGCCAATGATTACATCAAACTTGTTCGAAAGTAGAGAAGGGATGATGCCGTCCCATGCCGTAGGAACGAACTCGACTTTCCAACCCGAATCTTCGGCAAGGCGTTTCGCCACGTCGATTTCAAAGCCAACAAGATCGCCTTGTTTGTTACGCATCGCCCAAGGAACAAACGTCGACATACCAACGCGTAGAGAGCCACGTTCGTTGATTTTGTCTAGGTTAGGCGTTTCAGAAGCAAGAGCAGGCAAACTGACGGCAAGCGCAAGTAGGGCTGTAATTGCGGTTTTAAATAGCTTCATGCTGATAAATCCTTATTGTGTTCGCCAGTTAGCTCCGAGCTTATGCTCAAGCCAAGCAGCAACGGCAGAAAGTGAAAGTGTAAGAGCAAGATAAATGATCGCCACAGAGAACCAAATCTCGAATGGCATCGCGGTTTCAGAAACAATGTTTCTGGCTTCAGTCGTCAGGTCAAAAATAGCCATGACACTCACAATTGAAGAGTTTTTAATAAGAGAGATCACTTCATTGGTCAAAGGTGGCAAGGTGCGTTGCACCACCTGAGGAAGAATCACATCCCAGTAAGTATAGGTCTTTGATAAGCCCAAGGATTGAGCTGCTTCAAATTGTCCTCTCGCAATACCATTTAAACCAGCACGAAATATCTCGGCGGTGTAAGCGCCTTGGAAAAGTGCCAAGGCTAAAACGGCAGTACTAAAGCGATCGAGCCCTAATACGGGGCCAAATACAAAATAGAGCAAATAAATTTGTACTAATAACGGCGTGTTACGAATCAACTCAACATAGCTGGTGGCTAAGGTGCGTCCAACTACAGAATTTGAGTTTCTCAATAGCGCCGTCGTTAAGCCGATGATCAGTGTCGCGACCAAAGAAATCAGAGAGATATTGATGGTAACCAGTAGCCCTTCAACTAACTCTGCAGGCCACCATTCGCCATCTTCATAGAAAGCAATATAGTCCGGCACGCGCTCCCATTGCCAGCTGTATCCCATGGTTTGTGCGCCAGAATCGAGAATCCAAACAACAGCAGCCACCAGTACAACAATTTGTACTAGAGCGGAAAGGGCGGGTTTAATAATTCGAATCAACATTAATAAGTCAGGATCTGATTTAGGAACGCTTGAGTACGTTCATGTTGAGGGTTTTCAAAGAGCGCTTGTGGCGTATTCGATTCCACAATTTGTCCTTCATCCATGAAGATAACGCGGTCGGCCACTTGTTTCGCAAAGCCCATTTCGTGGGTCACACACACCATGGTGATACCTTCGCTCGCCAGTTCAACCATCACGTCGAGCACTTCGTTGATCATCTCCGGATCAAGCGCTGAAGTCGGTTCATCAAAAAGCAGTAATTCAGGCTTCATGCACAGCGAACGGGCGATAGCTACACGTTGTTGCTGACCGCCAGAAAGTTGCACTGGGTATTTGTTGGCTTGTTCTGCAATGTGCACACGCTCGAGATAGTGCATTGCTATTTTTTCGGCTTCTTGTTTGCTTTTTTTAAGCGTACGAATTGGAGAAAGAGTAAGGTTCTCAAGCACGGTAAGATGGGGGAATAAATGAAAGTGCTGAAACACCATTCCGACTTGGCCCGGTGTGTTGAACTTACCCGGGAGTACTTGTTCTAGCACGGAAAGTTCGCCACTTTCGAAAGGTTCTAGCTGATTGATACAACGGATCAATGTTGATTTACCCGAACCAGACGGCCCGCAAATCACCACTATCTCTCCTTGTTCAATATTTAAATCGATATCCTTTAGGGCATGAAAATCACCATACCACTTGTTAAGTGACTTAAACTTAACCATTTCCTTGAGATTGTTCAAATCGTTGTTCATACCTAGTAAAGAGACAGGTTTACCTTAACAATATAGAAATATGATTGCACATAAAATTAGGGACTTATGAGAATTTAATAGCATCTTGTAGGGCAAATTAAAAAGCAGCGCCCAAAATGAACGCTGCTTCTGTTGTACGAAAGAAAAAAGTAATGGGTTCAGTCAGATGTGAAAATTCATCGTTGTATGACCAATATCTTTACTTTCTCTCTATTTTCCCGATTCTTAGTGAATCGCAGACTCTAGAATCTCACGTGTTTTCTCTGGCGTGATTGCTTGGTTCTCACCAAGTTGTAGGTAGCCGTGTGATTCAAGTTGAGCAACAACATTGTCAATCGCCGTTGCTTTGTTTGTTTCGTAGCCGTCGAACATGGTTGCTACGTCTAGGCTGTGGTAGAACGCTTCGATTGCAGCGATTGTGCGTTCTGCTAAATCAGCACCCGCTTCTAAGCCAAATACGTTACGACCCATTTGCTCTAGCTTGCCACGTTTCGCTTCGATTTGGTTACGAAGTAGTGAAGGTTGAACAATCGCAAGCGAACGTGCGTGGTCTACGTGCCATAGTGCAGTGAATTCGTGGCCAATCATGTGAGTTGCCCAATCTTGAGGAACACCTGTACCAATCAGGCCGTTAAGCGCTTGGTTTGCTGTCCACATTAGGTTTGCACGCCATGCATCGTTGTCACGCTCGTCGTATTGCTTACCCAGTACAAGTAGGTTCTTAAGCAGTGTTTCTGCGTAACCGTCTTGAACCATTGCGTCTGTTGGCATCGTGATGTATTGCTCACATACGTGAACCCACGCATCAACTAATCCGTTGATCAGCTGGCGCTCAGGTAGAGACTTCATTACATCTGGGTCCATAACCGCAAACTTAGGCTGTACTGCAGGGTTCATGAATGCCAGTTTCTCTTGAGTCGCTTTACGCGTGATTACCGCACCCATGTTAGATTCAGACCCTGTCGCAGGAAGTGTCAGTACCGCACCGATTGGCGTCGCTTCAGTTACTTGGTGTTTGCCCGTTAGGATGTCCCAACCGTCGCCGTCATATTTAGCCGCTGCAGCAACGTACTTAGAGCCGTCGATTACTGAACCACCGCCAACAGCGATAATGAATTCTACGTTTTCTTCTTTAACAAGAGCGACTGCTTTGTCTAGCGTCTCTTTGGTAGGGTTTGCTTCAACGCCAGAGAACTCGATCCAAGAGTGATCTTTCAAAGATTCTACAACTTGGTCGTAAACACCGTTGCTCTTGATTGAACCGCCACCATAGATGACCAGTACTTTCTTCGAAGTATCAACCGCTTGGCTGATAGCGTTGATTTGGCCTTGGCCGAAATGGATAACAGTAGGGTTAACGTAAGTAAATTGCATCAGAGATTCCTTGTGTAAAGCGAAATTTGTTATTTTGGTTTATTGCTCAATTTCTATATTTGCATATTAGTACAGTAATCTAGGTCAATGAAGAGCTGTTCCTCCAAATAAATTGCCTATTTCTACAAACTTGATATTCTTCCTCTGCTTTAGCTTACTTACTCTTAGCACTTAGAATGGAAAGTCGCCACTTATGAAAACACTCGCTCAGTTATTACAGTCTTATGTTGAACACAAAGGTTGGGATGACCTTGAAGGGATCAGAGAAACTGAAATTAGCGGTGTGTGGTTGTATCGAAGCAGTGGCGGGAATCAGCGTCAGCCATTTACTTACCAGTCTGGCATTATCATGCTCGGACAGGGCAAAAAGAACATCTACATTGGTGAAAGGCCAGTGACTTACGCTGCAGGTGATTATCTTGTGGTGGGTGTGCCAATGCCGTTAGAGTGCGAAGCCTTGCCTGTTAATGGCGAACCATTGCTTGGTTTGTCGATAAGCATTGATTCTCAACGTTTGCATAGCTTAGTCAAAAAGCTCGAAGACCAAGGCTTTCTAGAGAGCTACTGCAACAAGCATAAACAGAACTCGAGTGGCTTAGAATCGACGCCGATGGAAGAGCAAATGCTAGAGAGCTTTACCCGGTTGGTGAAAACGCTGCATTGCGACATTGAAGCCAATATATTGGGCGATGCGATGGTGACAGAGATTGTCTACCGCGCATTAACCGGTTCAGAAGGGCGTGTGCTGTTTGATTTAGCTCATCATGATGGCCATTACGCACGTGTCGCTAAAGCGCTGTCTAAAGTGCATGAAGAATACGACCAAACCATCACTGTTCAATCGCTGGCTGACGAAGCCAACATGAGCGTGTCTGCCTTCCACTATGCATTCCGTAATGTCACTTTTGAATCACCACTGCAATATTTGAAGAAGGTTAGGCTCAACAAAGCGAAAGAGCTGATTCAACTAGAAGGCCTTCGTATTAGTGATGCTGCACGTCGAGTCGGTTACTCCAGCCCATCTCAATTTAGCCGCGAATTTAAGCGCCACTTCAATACTACTCCAAGAGCGGTTTAGTTCTTCTTTCAACGAAACTATGTGTTGAGAGCTATAATGCCAAAAGCTATGGTGACGATTGCTCATATTTGTTGAATTATATGAGTAAATGTATCTAATCATAGGCATTGTTAGATTGTAGGTATTTGATTCTCGAATATATTATTAACGTACTTATATAAAATAAGCTCTCGAAAATAATTAATTAAATAGCCTAAGAGTTTATGCACAGGTATAGGGGAGAAACTCACTAACTTAGCTATTAACGAAGTTTTAGTGTGAACAACCTATCAAATATTATCTAAAATTCTGGAATTACTCACCGTACTATCAGAGAGAGTATTCAGGATTATTGAATAGACTTAAAATTAAAGATAATTTAGCAGTTGATAAAGCCTAGTACGACGGATAATTAGTCGTTTGATGACTAATTATTCTGTAACTTGCTGATTTATAGTCAACTGAGAGTCTGATGGATATCACGTTTACCCTAAAATAATTCACTTAACATGGCGCTACTTTAATCATTCTTCCAAATACGATTGTTAAATATAAATACGTATACCTATTTTATTTAAAGGATAATACCGATGAGTAGCGATATCATTAAAATTTCAAGAAACACTGAAAACGCACCAATTAATTCTGTATCTACACAAACGGTCGCTTTTTCTCATTATAATAACTTTTCTGCTCAACTTCCGATTGACCCTAAAACGGGTGAAATAGTCATCGGTGATATTAAAGATCAAGCAGCACAATGTTTGAATAATATTAAAGCGATTGTTGAAAGCATCGACCATGTTATGGATGATGTCGTGAAGATTAATGTTTTCGTTAAGAATATTTCTGATATCGATGCTATTGATGAAGTTTACAAAAACTTCTTCCACAACAGCCTTCCAACACGCACTGTCGTGGGTGTCACTGCACTGCCAAGCAGCGATGCGCTGGTTCAAATGGATGCTCTCATTTCTAACGGTGAAGGCACTAAACCACAAGCTCCTTGCGCGCTAATTAAGGTCTCAAGAAATACGGATAACGCACCTCAAAGTGCTGTGTCTACGCAGACTGCAGCCTTTTCTCACTACAACAATCTTTCAGCTCAGTTGCCTATAGATGTAGCCACAGGTGAGTTGGTTGATGGTGGTATCAAAGCGCAAACAGCGCAATGTCTATCAAACATTAAAGCTATTTTAGAAAGCATCGGACACGTCATGAATGATGTGGTTAAAACGACTATCTACCTAAAAAATATCGCAGATGCGGAAGTGGTAAATGAAGTATGTGCTAAATTCTTCCCAAGCTACGTTCCTGCTCGTACTGTTGTTAACGCAGCTGAATTACCAATGGGTGCTTTAATTCAAATTGATACATCCATTTCACATGGCGACGGTACACCGCCGCAATTACCAGAAGACACTCGCTTACTGGTTATTGAAACCAATAATACTGTTTCTGCACCATTCATGCCTTATTCGCATACTGTTGCTTTCTCTCACTACAATCATATTTCAGCCCAATTACCTTTAGATCCGAAAACAAATGAAATCGTTGCTGGCGGGGTAAAAGAACAAGCGGAACAATGTTTAAACAATATTAAGGCGATAATTGAAAGCGTTGACCATAGCATGGACGATACGGTGAAAATTAATATTCAACTTAAGGATATTTCAGATATTGATGTGGTAAACGAAGTCTACACCACATTCTTTAATGCTGAGCTGCCTGCAAGAACGGTAGTAGGGGTTTCAGAAATCCCAATGAATGCTTTAGTACAAATTGATGCTGTCGTTTCTAACTGTGAAGGGACACCTCCACAAGACGTTGTTGCATAAATCAATTGAACCCTTCTCGATAATATCGATCAGATCTCGGTTTAGCTTCCAAATAGGGAGCAAACTCAACAGGCCGAGATCTGATCCGTTCACTTCATTACTCAAGTCCATCGAAGCGACACACCTAAGCTTATCCCCTAAACATGGTATTTATAAGGTTGAAGTGTTTTAATATGAAAAACAGACGCTTAACGTAATAAAGAAAACCAGTTTATGCAATTTCGAGCCATTTTACTGCTATGCCTTACCCTAATAGGGTGTTCGTCCAATCAAGAGTTGGTACCCGACCCAACAACCATCACGCTATTTTATGGTGATACATCCATCGCCGCAGGTGTTTTAGAGGATAAAACATTCAATTCAGTCCTTGCCGATAGGGTTGAAAGCGTTACGTTTTCTGGCTCAATATCAAAGAAAGACTCTGGCTATTTTGTCGATATGTTAGTGATTCGAGAAACAAAAGAGCCACGTTCAACACGACAGCTTAACACCTCGCTTCTAATGAAACCGGGAGAGTTAGTAGATGTTGGCGGCGTGAATAACGATGTGTTCAGGGTAATCCTCGAGTAACAAAAATAAAGTGTTCAATTAATCTGATTTTTTGCTTTACCTCAACCTAACTTCAAGTCTTAAGCTTCTCTTACTGATTAAGAAGGAGCTTATTATGCAAAATAACTACGTAAAAGAACTCGCCGTTAAAACTTACCAAGAAGACCTTCAAAAAGAGTACGTTAGATCTAAAGCTCAGCCATTCCACGCCCCAAGTTTTATCGGTGGGGTGCTGTTGTCAGTTGTGCTGGTAGGACTGTTTTAATTTATGCAGAATTTCTGATCCATTGCCAACTCTCAACATATCTATTTGCTGCACTTTAATGGCTACGGCACAATCTCTTAGGTTGAATTGTGACGCTAATGTCGAGAGGAAGTGAAGTATGGCAAGTCCAAGAGTATTAAAGTCACAGATTACTGATATTACCTGTGGCGAGAATGTCACTATCATCGAGCCAAGTAACGTTTATGGCTGTGAGCTTAAAGATGATGTGTTCGTTGGCCCTTTTGTAGAAATTCAAAAGAACTCGGTTATCGGTGACAGAAGTAAGATTCAGTCTCATACCTTTATTTGTGAGTATGTGACGATCGGAAGTGACTGCTTTGTTGGGCACGGGGTGATGTTCGCGAATGACTTGTTTAAAGATGGCAAGCCAGATCCAAACCCAGACAGTTGGGGACGAACTGTTATCGCAAATAACGTTACCATCGGTTCCAATGCGACAGTGTTGTCTGTCAGCATTTGCGAAGGGGTGGTAATCGGCGCGGGCAGTGTGGTGACCAAAGACATCACCGAGAAAGGTATCTATGCAGGTAACCCTGCTAAGAAGTTAAGAGACTTACCTTAGATTCAGAAGACAAGCTGAGATGTATGAATCGTAAGGTGCGGCTTTTTAGATAAGCATCAGAGTATTGATTATGGATATATTTTTACACTTACTTCACCCAAGCGATGTCAGTAATTTATTGGAGTTTGAAGTCGAAAATAGAGAATGGTTTGAGCAATTTGTTCCAGCTAGAGAAGACCGTTTTTATTCAAATGCGGGTGTTGCCGAGCAAGTTATAAGCTTTCTAAAAGAATATGACAATGGCGATATGATTCCTATGTTGATCAAAGATGCCAATGGCACTATTTGTGGGCGAATCAACGTTCGTGATATCGACCAGATCGCCCATAGTGGAGAGCTAGGGTATCGAGTAGGTCGTTCCTTTGCTTCAAAAGGCATTGCGTCTAACGCAGTAAAGCAGTTTCTACTCTATTTGGAGGAACAGACCAACCTTAAATATGTTGATGCCTATGCGTTAGTGGGCAATATCGGTTCCAACAAAATCTTATCCAATACCGGTTTTGAATTGGTCGAGTATGTTGAGAGCTACGCGGTGTTTAAAGGAGAACATCAAGATGCTAATTTTTATCGTAAGGTTTTAGCTGACTAGGTGACTATCAGTGCCTTATACATTAGAAGCTGGCAGCGTCCTTCTAGCCAGCTTCGAGTCTTTTTATTTAAAGGTTTAAGGTTACTTCTAGGTTTGGCCACTTCTAGATTTACGGTTACTTCTGAGGTTTGTTATGTTCGATTACGCTAATCGCGATAGCCAAAAACAGGATATCTTTCACTAGGAAGAAGTTAGTGACTAAGATGCCATCCGATACTTTCCAAGCGTTTGGCGTTGTAACCAGGAAGCTAAGTGTCACAACAAAGATAGCCGATGCAGCAATGCCTGAGTAGAAAGCTACTGTCGGCTTCTTAAATCCAACGATCAATCCAATCGCGACGATGATCTCCGCGCCACCCACCATGTTAGACACAGCTTGTACTGAGAACAGATTGTAAAGCCAGTTCATTGCAGGATGATTCGCGATTAGCGGTTCAATGAGCATCGCTTCAGTTGGCGTAAACTTATAAATTCCAATCCAAGCGAGCACTAATGCTACTCCAACCACTCCAAGGTTATATCCCACATTACTCTGTTTTAAATCATAGGTTTGAACATGCATAAAAGTACTCCATTTAATAAAATCCTTGAATATGACCGCAAGAGTTCAGATTAAATTTCGCATTGAGAATAATAATTAATATATTTATCTAGAGATTTGACACGTGGCGACTTATTGTCTCGATAGGGGCTTAAAGGCTAGTGATGTTGAGAACCAAAGCAATGGGGAAGCGATAGTGCTGTTCAAAAGGTACCGCGAGTTTTCCAATTTTTGTTTTCAATATTCGCGATTTGGATTAGATTACGCTGATGTTCACCCTAATTATAAGAAGAGTATAACCAGTGAAAATTCATAGAATTAACCCGACCAAACGTTGGTCTGATGTAACTGTTTTTAACGGTATTGCAAGCTTTGTGGAAGTGGCAGAGACGGATACAACAGCAGGAATTAAGAGTCAGGTTCAGCAAATCTTCGAACAAGCCGAAGAAATGATGAGTTTGGTAGACAGCGACAAATCTCGCATATTGTCAGTGACTATTTATCTCACGGATTTCGCTAACTTTGATGCACTCAATGAAGTTTGGGAAGTGTGGTTCCCTGAAGGCTGCGCGCCAAGCCGTGCATGCGTGAAAGCAGAACTTGCTAATCCTGAGCTACTGGTTGAGATGTCGTTTATGGTTGCTGCGGGTGAAAAGTTTCAATAAGCCGAACTATCGGTTGAAATAAGCTTCGTAGATAGAAGTAACGAACAGATAAAACAAAGCCACTCAGGTGAATCACTTGAGTGGCTTTTTAGTGTTCTACGCTACCCGAAACTAAATCGGGTCAGGTATTAAGCGATACCTTGATCTCTTGCCATCTGCTTCGCGATCTTCGGCGCGTGCCATAGACACGGGAGCAAGATAAACGATACCGGAACCGCTGTGATTACAATGAACGACTGTAGAGCGGAGATGCCGCCTGAACCCATCGAGATAAGTGTGATCGCTACCGCACCCATGATGATACCCCAGAAGGTACGTACCGCTGCGTTTGGCTCTGTCGTACCCGTCATTACCACACTGATGGTGTAAGTCATTGAGTCACCTGTTGTCACGATGAACGTGGTCGTCAGGATCAGGAACAGAATTGCAATCAGAGTTGGGAACGGCAGTTGCGCGGTAATTGCTAGAAGAACCGCCGGAAGGTTGAAGCCTTCGAACGCACTAGAAATCACACCTGGGCTCTCTAATTCAAACGCTAGACCACTACCACCAACGATGCTGAACCAGAAACACGTTACAAGCGGTGCAACGATGCTAATAGAAACGATCATTTGGCGAATAGTACGGCCACGTGAGATACGAGCAATGAAGATCGCCATCATTGGGCCATAACCTAAGAACCAACCCCAGAAGAACACAGTCCAGCCACCTAGCCATGCTGTATCTTGGCGGTATAGCGCCATTGGGATGAAGTTATCAACCATTTCGCCCATACCCTGCAGGTAGCCATCAACGATGAAGCTCGTTGGGCCAACAAGAAGGATGTAGCCGATTAGACACACAGACAAGATGATGTTGTAACGGCTTACCAGTTGGATACCTTTGTTCACGCCGCTCAAAGCAGAAAGCGTGTACATTGCGATAGCAAAGATAATAACAACACTTTGAGTTGCAAAGCTGTCTGAAATGCCAAACAGTTCGCTCAGTGCGTAGCTGATTTGTAGGCCAAGGAAGCCGATAGGGCCAATAGTACCTGCGGCTACAGCCACGA
>NZ_AJYZ02000019.1:411491-453662 GCF_000272045.2 Vibrio crassostreae 9ZC13
CAACGTTACCAACCCAACTGTTAATCGCTTTGTCGCCAAGTACTGGGTAAAGCAGAGTGCGAGGCTTAAGAGGAAGGCCTTTGTCGTAATGCAAGTGCATTAACACGATGGAAGACAAACCACCTAAGATTGCCCATGCAAGGAAACCCCAGTGCATGAAAGATTGTGATAGAGCATTGAACGCCATCGCTTGAGGATCTGCGTTGCCATACAGTGGCGGAGCTGAAACAAAGTGAGCGATAGGCTCTGCGGCTGCCCAGAACACACCACCGCCGGCTAGCAGCGTACATAGGACGATAGACATCCATTTAAAGGTGGTCATTTCAGGTAGGGCAAGCGTTCCTAAGCGAACGTGGCCGGTGCGACCTAGTGCAAGCACTAAACCGATAATGAAGTTGAGAAGTAGTAGGACTTGCCAGAAAGCACCGAACCACTTAGTTGAATAACTAAAGCCGATGTTTACAAGTTCGGACAACACGGAGGTGTTGGTGAAGGCTAGGATGACAAAGAGGGTTAAAAAACTGCCACTAAGCCAAAAGACTGGGTTTCCGAGTTCCAGTTTTTCACCCAAAGATTGAGCTTTATTGAAATCGATAGAAGTAGATTCTGCGTTGATGTTTTCGTTGGCGACTTGCGTCAAGTTGGACATTATTTCTTCGCTATATTTGGCTCTTTCGAGCCTATGTATTTCTCCCACACTTGCATTGGAAATGTGAGGTTCGTCAAAAAAATCCGCGATACTACCACAATTGTTAAGAAAAAGTGGGCAAATTTAGAAAAGAAATCAGTTCTACGGCGAAATCAATCCCTTTTGGTTAGTTTTAAAACGAAATTTCAGAACGAACAAATAAAGCAGATATGAATAGAGTTTTGTAATTAAGGATACGAATTAGGCGATATTTTTTAGCGTACCGAAATAAATTTAATATTAGTTGTTCGTGCAAAATAAGTGTCGACTCATTGCATGCTATAAACAAATTAATGCGAGTCATTTTATAAATATCGAATATTTTAGGTGTTAAATTGGCACTGTTACCTACAGTTGTTTTGCGAAGAGATTTAAGTGATGAGAAATATGACACTTAAATTAAGCATCTTGAAACAATAACTTAAGGGACAGCTAACATGCACCTAAACCAAGGAAGAGTGGCCAAGAAGGTTTTTACACTCAGTACTCTCACCGCGTCATGCTTAATGGCGTTCAACAGCTACGCGGCTGTGGATTGTTCAACGTTAGAAGCGTGGGATTCCGCCACGGTGTACACCGGTGGTGATCAGGTTTCACATGACGGCAGCGCGTACTCAGCGAATTACTGGAATCAAAATAACAACCCGAGCCAATTTGAGGGTGACTATGCACAATGGAAAAAGATTGATGTGTGTAGTGGTGGCGGTACGCCAAATGAAGTACCAACGGCTTCATTAACGGCACCCTCTGCTTCTGACGTGATTACTGAAGGCGATAATGTTGTATTGAGTGCAACAGCACTAGATTCTGATGGCAGTGTGGCTTCGGTTGAGTTCTTTGTTGATGGCGCATCTGTTGCGGTAGTCACAGCGGCACCTTTCGAAGCGACTTGGGCTGCAACGTCGGGTAATCATCAGGTTTCTGTTGTTGCAACGGATAATGAAGGCGCAGCAAGTGTTGCAAGTGCGGTTTCTGTTTCTGTTGATTCAGCACAACCAGGGAATGAAGCACCGACAGTTTCAGTTGCACTTTCAGTGACATCTGTTGATGTTGGTGGTGTAGTCACACTGACAGCAACGGCAGCAGATAGCGATGGCACGGTTGATAAGGTTGATTTCTACGTAGCGGGTGCTCTTGTGGGCACTGCTGCAACGAGCCCTTACACGTTAGATTACACAACAACTCAAGCGGGTTCTTTAGCGGTTTACGCGAAAGCAACAGACGACCAAGGTGCGACTGCAGATTCTGCGTTGGCATCTTTGACCGTGAACGGCGCTCCAACAGTGAGCACATGTCGCCCTGATGGCTTATATCAAACTCAAGGTGTCGATGTTCCTTACTGTACAATTTACGATGATGAAGGCCGTGAGAAAATGGGCGCAGACCATCCCCGTCGTGTCATTGGTTACTTCACAAGTTGGCGTGCAGGGGATGACCCACAAGCTGCTTACCTAGTAAATGATATTCCTTGGGAACAACTCACACACATTAACTACGCTTTCGTGAGCATCGGTTCAGATGGCAAAGTAAACGTCGGTGATGTAAACGATCCAAATAACGCAGCGGTTGGTAAAGAGTGGCCGGGTGTGGAAGTTGATCCGGCATTAGGCTTCAAAGGTCACTTCGGTGCATTAGCGACAGCGAAGAAAAAACACGGCGTGAAAACGTTAATCTCAATCGGTGGTTGGGCTGAAACAGGTGGTCACTTCGCGACTGATGGCAGCCGCGTGGCTGATGGTGGTTTCTACACCATGACGACCAATGCTGATGGTTCTATCAACCATCAAGGTATCGAAACATTCGCGACTTCAGCGGTCGAAATGCTGCGTAAGTACCAGTTCGATGGTCTAGATATCGATTACGAATACCCAACTTCTATGGCTGGCGCAGGTAACCCATACGACAAAGACTTCATGGAGCCGCGTCGTCAATACCTGTGGGCGTCGTACCAAGTGTTGATGAAAGTGCTACGTGAGAAGCTCGATGCGGCGTCTGCGCAAGATGGCAATCACTACATGTTAACGATCGCAGCGCCTTCTTCTGGTTACCTATTACGCGGTATGGAAACATTCGATGTAACCAAGTACCTCGATTACGTAAACATCATGTCTTACGACCTTCACGGTGCGTGGAACGATCACGTAGGTCATAACGCAGCCTTGTTTGATACGGGTAAAGATTCAGAGCTAGCGCAGTGGAACGTATACGACACGGCGGCTTACGGTGGTATTGGTTATCTGAACACGGATTGGGCTTACCATTACTTCCGTGGTTCTATGCCAGCAGGCCGTATTAACATCGGTGTGCCTTACTACACTCGTGGTTGGCAAGGCGTAACGGGTGGTGAGAATGGTCTTTGGGGCCGAGCAGCACTGCCAAACCAATCTGAATGTTCAGCGGGTACGGGTGAAGGCGAGAAAAACAACTGTGGCCATGGCGCTATTGGTATCGACAACATGTGGCACGATACCGATCCAAAAGGTAACGAAATGGGCGCAGGTTCTAACCCTATGTGGCACGCGAAGAACCTAGAGAAGGGTATTTGGGGCTCTTACGCTGAAGCTTACAAGCTTGATCCTGTGAATGATCCTTCAGATGTTCTAACGGGCACTTACACGAGAAACTACGACAGTGTGGCGGTTGCCCCTTGGTTGTGGAACGCAGAGAAGGGCGTATTCCTTTCAACAGAAGATAAACAGTCTATCGACGTGAAAGCGGACTACGTTATCGACAAAGAGATCGGCGGCATTATGTTCTGGGAACTAGCAGGGGATTATAACTGTTATGTTCTCGATGCGAATGGCAACCGAAGCTCTATCGATACGACTGAGCAAGCGTGTAACAGCGGTAACGGTGAGTTCCACATGGGTAACACCATGACGAAAGCTATCTACGATAAGTTTAAGTCTGCAACACCATATGGAAACAAAGTAGCGACGGGTGCTATTCCAACAGAAGCGCTAGATATCGCGGTATCGGTTGGTGGCTTCAAAGTCGGTGACCAAAACTACCCAATCAACCCTAAGATCACGTTCACGAACAACACAGGGCAAGCTCTTCCGGGTGGAACTGAGTTCCAATTCGATATCCCAGTATCTGCACCTGATAACGCGAAAGATCAATCGGGTGGTGGTTTGACCGTGATTGCTTCAGGTCATACTCGCGCGGATAACATCGGTGGACTAGATGGAACCATGCACCGAGTGGCGTTTACGTTGCCGACATGGGAAGAGCTTCCTGCTGGCGGTGTGTATGAGTTAGACATGGTGTATTACTTGCCAATTTCTGGCCCTGCTAACTACGCGGTGAATGTCGGTGGCGTTGATTACGCGTTTAGCTTCGAGCAGCCAGATCTACCATTAGGTGATATCAGTTCAGGTGGCGGTAACCCTGGCGATGGTGGCACCAATCCAGGTACATGTGATACGGCAGGTTTAGCGGTTTACCCAGACTTACCTCAGAAAGATTGGGCAGGTAACCCAAGCCATGCAAACACAGGAGACCAAGTGGTTCACAACGGTAGTGTTTACCAAGCAAACTGGTGGACAAGTTCTGAACCGGGTAGCGATGGTAGCTGGACTCAAGTTTGTTCATAGTATTGATTTGTTGATAGAGGTGAGAGCTTTCTATCCCCACCTCCTTAAACAAACCACTTAACGTAGAGTCAAACGCCGAACTCAATCCTGTTCGGCGTTTTTTATTCATGGTCTTACTATGTTTTACGCCCGCTATGTCCGAACGGTGAAAAAGTAGAAGGTAGTGAGCGTGTAGAGGAATAACAGATATAAAAAAGCCCAAATAGATCGCTCTATTTGGGCTTTTTCAGAATTATTTGAAAGGCTAATCGTTAATTTAAGCTTTCGCTGCTTTCATCGCTTCCGTTTTTTTTTCCTTTTGCATTTTTGCAAGGAAGTAGATGTTTACACAAGCGATAAAGCCGTTGGTGGCTGCAACTGGCCATGCGTCAATCATGATGCCGTATGCTGTGAAGAGTGCACAGCCAATAAAGTTAAGGACACGCAGACGAACGATATCTTTCATTGTTAATGAAATTGCGACCATAATAGACGCAGCGTAACCTAAAATTTCAACCATATTGAATTCCATTGTTTGACCCTCTTAAATTTGCCGATACTTTGTCGGTACCAATTCTTCTCTTCATGAGATGATTGAGGAAGCTCCGTGCCTCGAATGGTCTGGTTTTGTTTAACGGGGAGAACTATACCAACTCTGTTTTTGTGATTAAACCCCCAAAACAGACAGAGGTGAAGGTTAGCGATTACGCAAACGTTTAATGACCTTTCTATTAACATAATTACTATTTATGTTGGAGGTTGAATTGATAGTTATTCTTATATAGGTAAGGAAGCCTCGAATGATAAAACGATCCATTTGTGCAACAAAAAGCATAAAAAAAGCAGCACTATTGGCTTTGATGGCTATTGGGCTGACCGCATGCTCTACGCAAGAAATACCACCCACACACAATTATGGTGTGGTCACTAGCGGTGACTTTGGTTTCATGAAACACGGCGTGATGACGTACTCCTGGCACCCTGAGTCAGAAAAGGTTTACCTTTCTCAAAAATACGATGAAACCGTGGTAACCGATTTAGTGCGTGATTCGATTCAAGAACAGCTCTCAAGTAAAGGTTATCAGTTAAAGCAGGATGGTGTCGGTGATGTTGTTGTAGGCTTTGGATTAGCGGAAGAATCGGAACTTAACGATGAGTCTATCTTCGATGCGATTAAGCTATCTACTGGTGTGCCATTTTACGATGGTGAAGGTAAAGTCGCGGAGAAAGGGTCGTTGTACATTGCGTTTTTCGTACCTAACTCAGAGGTCGTACAATGGCAAGCATTAGCACAGTCTGGCATCCAACCTGATTTAGAGCCAAGCGAGAGCAAACAGCGTATTACTGGCTTTGTTGAAATGTTATTTAGACGCATGCCTGAGCGATAGCATTAGGCGTTGAATGCATTCGTGGAGTAAATATTAGTTGTGGAAAATATGGTCAGATCGCAGATTATACTTTTTTATTTGTAACGAATGGTACAAATACGTAAAGCAAAGTAAAGTTCGCGCTTCTTTTGCTAGCATTTGTCTATACTGCTCAAAACGTTAACTTAGGTTTGATTCAATGAAACTGTTTTCCAAATACTCTCTCCCTCTATTAAGTATATTCATTGTAAGTAACGCCGCGATGGTAAGTAATGCAGCTATCGCAGCACCTTCTATAGTACCAAGCCCACCTAGCCTAGGCGCAAAAGGGTATGTGTTAATTGATTTTAATTCTGGTGATGTGCTGGTAGAAAAAAACGCACATACGAAGTTAAACCCAGCAAGCTTGACCAAACTGATGACCAGTTATGTGGCAGGTCAAGAGATGAAGCGAGGCAACATCTCTGCTGATGATCAGGTACGAATCAGTGAGAACGCGTGGGCGAAGAACTTCCCAGACTCTTCAAAAATGTTCATCGAAGTAAACACCGATGTAGCAATGATGGATCTTTATCGTGGCTTGATTATTCAATCCGGTAATGATGCTAGCGTTGCGATTGCAGAGCATGTTGCAGGCTCACAAGATGCATTCGTTGACCTGATGAACTCTTGGGCTACCTCTCTGAAGCTAGAAAACACCCATTTTGCCAATGCACATGGTTTGGATGCAGACGACCTCTATTCGACTCCTTACGATATCGCGTTACTCGGTCGTGCCATTATTCGTGATTTACCGGATGTGTATGGCTTATACAGCGAACGCTCTTTCAGTTACAACGGCATCACTCAACATAACCGTAATGGCTTGTTGCGTGATAGAAGCTTAACCGTTGATGGCATGAAAACGGGCTACACCTCTGGTGCTGGCTACAGTTTGGCGAGTTCAGCGACACAAGGTGAGATGAGACTTATCGCGGTTGTGATGGGCGCATCAAGCGTTAAGAGCCGTGAATCAGACAGCAAACAGCTGTTGAGCTACGGTTTCCGTTTCTTCGATACACTAAACCCGCATAAAGGCGGCGATCAAGTGGCTGAAGAGAAGGTATGGTTTGGTGAGCAAGACACATTGAAATTAGGTGTGGCAGAAGACACGTTCATTACGTTGCCTAAGTCAGACAGTAAAAAGCTGACTGCATCTATCGAGCTTAACTCTGAACTGAAAGCGCCAATTGCAGAAGGTCAAACTCTAGGTGTGGTTCATTACACCGTTGATGGCGAAGATGTTCAAACTCAGCCTTTGATCGCGCTTGAAGCGGTTGAACAGGGCGGTTTGTTCAAACGTTTAATAGACTACGTTAAGCTGTTCTTCGCGAGCCTGTTCTAAATAGAGCCTGTGGCGATAAGCCGCGCTGAAAAGTCGAAATATTATGGGTGTTGTGAGTGAATCACAGCGCCCTTTGTTATTTCTACATCAATGAAAACGCCGCGCCGCACTATCTTTATTAGCCGTAGCGGGCGGTTTCGATTACTATACGCAAAATTTAGCAGTGTAGTCACTTATGACGATAGATATAAAGAACGTAACCGAACCCGAAGTAACCTGTGCAAATTGTCAGGCATGCTGTTGTCGTTTAGAGGTTATGATCATCACAGATACGGGCGTACCTGAAGAGCACATCGCTTATGATGAATGGGGCGGTGAAACCATGAAGCGCTTAGACGACGGCTGGTGTTCTGCGGTAGATAGAGAAACACTGATGTGTACTATCTACGAAAACCGACCATGGATCTGTCGCGAGTTCGAAATGGGCTCTTTCGAATGTGTTGACCAGCGCAAAGATGTGATGGGCTAGGCGTCTGCAGTATTGAACTCAGTAACTAAAGTACGCTAATGAACTGTGATAATCACATTAAAATTAAATATCAGGGTTCTATACCTTAAGCAGTTGTAGAACCTTGATGCGTTTTATGAGATCAAATATTGAGTGAGATAAGAGTCTTAGCTCGATAAGTTAGAGTTTAGAACTCGGAAGGCACTTCAAACTCCATCCATTCACCGGTTGTCGGGTGAATCAACTTTAAGTAGCCAGCGTGCAGGTGTAAGCGCTCGCGTTTGTATCCGTATAAGTCGTCACCACGAATAGGTACACCAAGCCCTAATGGATGAGCACAGTGCACTCGCAGCTGGTGGGTTCGCCCTGTTTTAGGGTACAAGTGAACCTTGGTTTTGCCATTGTGAGTGCTAACCACTTGCCAATGGGTCTCTGCATTTCGGCCGTGTTGGTGACAAACCAGTTGTCTTGGTCTGTCCGTGATGTCGCCGCGCAAAGGAAGGCTGATATTGCCAGATTCGCCCGTTATCTCGCCATCTAACAAAGCGGTGTAGCGTTTCTCTACGGTTCTATTAATGAACTGCTTCTGAATATGCTTGTTTGATTCCGCCGTGAGCGCCAAGATCAACAAACCTGACGTCGACATATCCAACCTATGGATAATCAAAGGACCAGTCGCATCCGGGTAACGCGCTTTTATGCGGGTATAAACTGAATCTTCGATGAACTTACCGGGAACCGACAAGAACTCTTCAGGCTTATTGACGACTACGATTTCATCGTCTTCATAAACAATATTAAAAGACTTACCAACCGCAGGGTTCACGATAAGCGGGTTATCTTCTAGCTCTATGCCACTTAACTGGTGTTCGAGGATCTCAAAGCTTTTACTCTGACAAACAGGGTAGAGGTTTGCGTGTTGTCGAATGATGTCTGTAGGCGGTAATCCCCACCAAAACTCAGATAATGCTAACGGCTTGAACCCGTGTTCAAACGCAAAGTTAAGCAACTTAGGTAGGCAGCAGTCACCAGAGCCTTCAAGCGCGTCTTTACCATCGAGCAACTCGAGTAAATTCTTAGATTGCTTGGCTTGATTGATAAAGCGATAGTGAGAGAGGCGTTGAGTTTCCAACTGTTGTGAAACTGCTTGGTGATCTTGCTTACGGTTTTTCAGTTCGCTTTCAATCAAATCAATTTGTGATTGGCGCTCTGCGATCTTCTGTTTCCACTCAATACGAAGTGCTTTTAGGTCACGTTTCTCTTGGCTACTTTGATTGCCCAGTTGTTTGAGCAAATTCGCCGCTGACTCTAGATTCCCTAATGCTTTTTCTTGATTGGCTTGTTCTCTGAGTTCGTTACGCTGAGCTTTGTTTGCGGCCATTGCTAACTGAAAGGCTTCGATAGCTTTTGCTGATTCGATTTTTAACCCTTCAAGCTCGGCCAATAATGTGTCTAGATTGTGCGACTGTTGCAGCTTTTCAATGTCGTCCGAGAGCTGCAATTGTCGAGCAAGGTTCGCACTGTTTTGAGATTGAAACTGTTTTGAATCGAAGGCTGGTGGAACAAAGTGAATGTTGTTTAACTGAGAGACCAAAGCCGGATCTAACTGCAAGCCTGAAAACGCAGAAAGGTAACCTAACCCTTGTGTGGTTGGATTCTGAACAAGAAGCACAGCGTAGAGATTACCTTGCGAGGTTTCATTCACACCACAGTCGACAAGTGATTGCTGAAGCTGCAGCATAGCGAATTCACACACAGGGTGCGGGGTATAGTAATACGGAAACGTAAAACGAGTCGGTAGCGCTAAATCGACATTCGTGTTTGCTAGGTGCAGAGGTGTGTATTGAGCGACGTTTGTTGGCATTAAGATCAAACTCTATGGCTGTTCAGTTAGAGTTCGGTATTGTTGTCGAAATGAAGACAAATGAGAAGCCAAAGCAGAAGATAAATCGGCTTTGGCTTCATTTAGTTTCTTGTGTTTACTCTAGCAAGCACGTGTTTGAGTGAAACTCGATCAGTTCGAGTGTTCTAGCTCTACTTGCTCAGCTTTTTGGTAAGCAGGGTGGCTCTTTAAAAGTTCACCGTATTTAGCGATGTTAGGGTAAAGCGCAGTTGCACCAAAGTTACCAACGATTTCTACGATGAACGACATCATAAAATCTGCACCTGTTAGTGTGTCTGCAACCAAGTAGGTTTTACCTTCAAGTGCATTATTCACGTAAGTTAAGATCTTTTGGTTTTCATCGTCTGCATAACCGCCTAGGAAGTTAGTTTCGCAGCCGTCCTTCATTACAAAGATCTTAAGCAGCATTGGCAAAATACCTGAACTCTCAGCGAAGTGAAGCCATTGCGAATACTCAACGTAGTTTGCGGTGCCGCGTGTAGGTGCGAACTTACCCTGACCGTATTTGTCGATTAGGTATTCCGTGATAGCACCAGATTCAGTGATCACGACGCCATCGTCTTCAATGACAGGAGATTTACCCAATGGGTGAATGGATTTGAGTTCTGGTGGTGCAAGAAAAGTGACACTGTCTCGTTGGTAGGGTTTGATTTGGTAATCTACCCCAAGCTCTTCCAATAGCCAGATGATGCGCTTTGAGCGCGACTTATTCAGGTGATGCAAAGTAATCATGATTTTACCTAGTTAACGGGTTCAGTTTATTGAATTTATTTAGCTTCGTTCGTTTTGATAACAAGCTTACCGAAGTTCTGACCTTCCAATAGGCCCATGAATGCTTGTGGCGCATTTTCTAGACCTTCAACCAGGTGCTCACGATAGTGCATCTTGCCTTGAGACAACCATTCTGTCATTTGAACAGCAAATTCGTTGTAACGGTGTGCGTAGTCATCAAAGATGATGAAACCTTGCATCTTAATTCGTTTAACCAGCAACATACCCATCAAGCTAGACATGCGATCTGGGCCTTCAGGCAGTGAAGTCGCATTGTATTGAGAAATAAGACCACACACAGGAATACGAGCACCTGTGTTAAGTAGAGGCATTACTGCATCGAATACTTTGCCCCCAACGTTTTCAAAGTAAACATCGATGCCGTTGTCACACGCTTTAGCCAGTTGCTCTGCGAAGTCGTCAGCTTTGTGGTCAATACATTCATCAAAGCCAAGAACCTCTTTCGCGTATTGGCACTTCTCTTGACCGCCTGCAACGCCGATAACACGACAACCTTTTAGTTTGCCGATTTGTCCAACGGTTGCGCCTACAGCACCTGTTGCTGCTGCAACGACTAGCGTGTCGCCTTCTTTAGGTTGGCCGATATCAAGCAAGCCCATGTAAGCAGTAAAACCAGGCATACCCATGATGCCAAGCGCGTAAGAAGGGTGCGTTGGTTCTTTACCTAGTTTGATAAGGCCTTCACCGTTAGACACACCAAGATCTTGCCAACCTGTGTAAGCCAGTACCCACTCGCCAATTTCGTAATCAGCGTGGTTTGATTCTTCAACCTGACATACGGTTGCGCCTACCATCACTTCATCAATCGCAACGGGATCTGCGTAGGATTTAGCATCGCTCATACGACCACGCATGTATGGGTCTAGAGAAAGGTAAACTGAGCGAAGTAACATCTCGCCGTCTTTGATGCTTGGCGCAGCTATTGTCTCTAAACGGAAGTTGTCTTGAGTCGGTGCGCCAACTGGGCGAGAAGCCAATACGATTCGGCGATTGTCTTGTTGAGTCATTGGATGTCCTTAATTGTGTATTTTATACATTTAGAATTAGACCAGTCGTCTAGTCTTGTTGTCTAAAAATCCCGCCGTCATCAAATTGATAAGAGGGCGGGTGATTTTTTTAAGTTAAAGCCAATAAAGCGCGCTGCGCGTTATTAGCTTTCACCTTTTAAAATTCGTTCGGTAAGGCTCAAAGCTGACTGTAAGCTATGTGAGCTTTGGCTCAGCTTGCTCAATAAGCTGGCGCCTAACCACATTGAGTATAGGTTCTGAGCTGCTTCTTGGCTCTCTTCAACCTTTATGGAGCCATCTTCAATACCGCCGACAATGCACTGTTCGATGGTATTCGTCACTTTTTCTGCACCCTTTAATAGCGCTTGGCGCATAGGATCAGAAAGATCAGAAACTTCCGCGCTGAGTTTAACGACCAAGCATTTATGAGCATTGCAGGTGCCGTTTTCAATCTGTGACCATCGAGTGAAATAACTGACAATTCTCTGGTAATGGTTGCCTTCACCATGAACCAAAATAGTTTCAACTCTGCTGATGTAGGTCTCAAAATAGTGCTGGATCAGAGCCTCGCCAAATTGCTCTTTCGATTTAAAGTAGTGGTAAAACGACCCTTTAGGCACGTCCGCTTCTTTAAGCAATTGCGATAAGCCAACGCCGTTAAAGCCGTTGTTCACTATTAATTGGTAGCCAACATCTAAAACATGCAGGCGTGTGTCATTCGTTTTTTCGTTCATGGGCGGTACTATAAGTTAAATTAGACCAGTCGTCTAGTGGTCGGTTTTCGAGGGTATATTTGGTCGTTGTTACAGTAGCTAAATAGCTAAATATCTAAAGAGGCTTCAAATGTTCAGATATAAAAAAGCCCCGACATAGCGCGTATGTTGGGGCTTAAATCAATCACTTCGATTATTTGATAGAGATGAGTTCTACATCAAAAATCAGAGTCGATGATGGTGGGATAGGGCCTGAACCGCCTTTACCGTAAGCTAGAGTGCTTGGAATAAATAGACGAACTTTTTGGCCTTCAACCATGTAAGTCAAACCTTCTTGCCAGCCTTTAATTACTTGCTTAAGAGCAAATGAGATTGGCTCGCCGCGCTCAACAGAGCTGTCGAAAACAGTGCCGTCGATTAGCGTACCGTGGTAGTGAACCGTTACTTTGCTGTTCTTAGTTGGGTGCTCTGTGCCTGTACCTTCTTCAAGAACAAGGTATTGAAGACCGCTTTCAGTCGTAATCACGCCTTCTTTAGTGCCGTTTTCAATTAGAAATTGTTGGCCTTGTTCGAAGTTTTCTCCGCCAGACTTATGATTCGTCCAAGTACGGTAAATCATGAAACCCGCCAAAAGAAAGACAATGACCGGGATGACAAATTTAGACATAGTAAAACCTATTTATATTGAGTGCTGAATTTCGTAGTTAATACAAAATGTGTTAATCAGTTGACTAAAGCCGTGATTATGGTTGAGTCAAAAGGTAGTTGATCGTTTTTGCAATGCCAGCAACGTCTTGGTGACCTGCTGTTAGTACTTGGTATTTACCGTTGATGATAAAGGTTGGTACTGAGTTGATCTGACCTTTTACTGAGATCTCTTCTGCTTGCTTAACGTAGTCGAAAAGAGCGACTTGCTGTTCTTTATTCAGCTGGTATGGGCTAACCAAACCACGAGAAGTAAACGCTGTCTCTAGTGCTTGTTGACGCTGCTCAGGTGTTGCATCTGCACCCATTTGAACGGCACCAAATAGGTCGTCCATGAATGCGTGGTCAGGCGTCGCATCAAGCTGCATCACTGCTGTGTAGTAGATCATTGCGCTGATTTGAGCGCTTTCGTTGAACGTCACGTGCATCTTGCCAATAGTTTGGTCTGTTAGAGATTCAATCTCTGGAATGGCACTTTCCATTTGACGGCAGTGACCACAGTTAAGAGAGAAGATTTCAGTGATCGGAGACAAGTTAAATTCTGTTAGAGCAGTAGGAAGCGCTTCGTATTGAACGCCTTTTTGTGGCTCGTCTGTTTCACTACAACCCGCGATAATGAGTACGGCAGCGAGTGCTGTGATGAATTTAGTAAATGGTTTAAACATAATGTTTGCTCTAGCGTTGAGAAGTCGTGAGATTCTAACTATTTAGTACGAATTGGAAAACAATTATAAGGTAAATAAATGCAAACAGTTCGAACTAGCGGCTGAAGACAAGCTAGTAGACGGTTAACTGTGATCAACAGCACTTTTTTTGGTTCTGCTTTCTTTTCGTCTAAAGTTTTTCCCTCGGTGCCGATATAGACATTAGTGAATGGTTTATCTGCATGAGTGGTTGGTGAAGTAATGAGATATTTAGCGATAATGTTAAGCATAGCTTTGGCTGGGTGTGAAGCCACGTCACCAACTGACTTACTTGGCGGTGACATGCTAGAGACTGCACCACAAACCGATTACGACTTGATGCATCCTGAATGGGGTGTGGTTCAAACGACTCATGTAGCAAGCAATCGTGGGTACTCTATCCAGAGTAGCACTCATCAACACAGAACCATCACGACCAACTACGGACGTGGCGTTTCGACTAACGACCCACTGGAAGTCTTTTTAAGACAAAACCGCATCGATTTTGAAGTGTTGCCGGGTAACCATGTGATGGTAAAGCTTGAGCAGCACGTGAACTTTAAAACAGGTTCAGCATTCCCTGAGCCAGCGTATAATCAATGGCTAGATACGCTAGGCAGCTACCTTGCTCAACGCCAAGATATTGATGTGGTGATTGAAGGGCACACCGATAACACGGGCACAGATCGAATCAATGATCCGCTTTCAGAGCAGCGAGCAAAAGAAGTGAAGGCTCGATTAGAGAGTAACTACGTATCAAGTCGTTCCATCTATACTCGTGGCTTCGGTGAGTATGTTCCAGCTTGTACGAACGCTTCTGCGCAAGGCAAGGCGTGTAACCGCCGTGTTGAATTGATGCTGATTGTCACGAAGTAGTCGTTTGAACTTTCGCGCCCAATTTGAAGCGATTAACGCCAAATAACAGACATAAAAAATCCCTCACATTCGAGGGATTTTTTGTATCTGACTTTTGTTGCTTTATTGCTTATGCAAACTGCTTTTCTAAGTAAGTCACGATATCTGAAGATTCGTACATCCACTCAGTTTTACCGTCTTTTTCGATACGTAGACAAGGCACTTTCACACGACCGCCGCCAGCTTCAAGCTCAGCACGGTGTTGCTCGTTGTTTTTTGCATCACGAAGTTCAAATTGAACCGACTGACGTTTCATCGCGCGGCGCACCTTCACACAAAATGGGCACGCTTCGAATTGGTATAACGTGTGCGTTTTTGCTTGCTCATTTACTTTGCTTTGTTCTTCTTGAGAACGCTTCACACCACGTGGGCTGAAAACAAAATTCAATAACAAGATGACACGACCTAAGAACCAACGGATAAACTTCATAACTCTCTCTACATATTTAAAATTAGCGTTACAATTTGCAGCATTATATACACAAGTTTTGTCAGATGCTCGCAACAAACCGCTAATATCTATTTTGTCCGTTCGATCGTATGAGACTTAGCCACATTTAGCCCTAAACGCTTAGACAGTCGAGTCAGATTTGCTCGGTCTGTTTTCAGAACTCGCCCTGCTTGTGCCCAGTTAAAGTTGGCATCTTCCAACACCTCAGTAATGATACTGCGTTGAAAATCGTCCGTTGCACCACGTAGCCCTGCAGAAAGGTCGATCGTTGGTGTCGATAATGGTGTGTTTTTCACCTGAGTCGTCGCAATTGGCTGATCTTGGTCTAGAGGACCACAATCTTCCTTGGTGATTGTCACCAGGTTTTTATTGGCGCTGCGCGCTAACGCTTTCAATGCGGAACGACTGATCACATGCTCAAGTTCACGCACGTTACCCGGCCAACCATAACGGTTTAGGAAAGAAAGAACGTCGGAGCGGAACTTAACTTGGTTGATACCAAGCTTACGACGCGCTTGTTCTAAGAAGAAACCCGCTAATAGGCTGATGTCGTCACCACGATCTTTCAGTGCTGGCACCGCGATAGGATACACACTCAATCGGTGGTACAAATCGGCTCTGAATCGACCGTCTTCAACTTCTTGTTTTAGATCTCGGTTTGTCGCTGCCAATACTCGCACATCAATGGTTTGAATGTTGTCTTGGCCAACCGGTTGGATTTCGTTGTTTTGCAGCGCACGTAGGAGCTTACTTTGAGCGGCCAAAGGCAATTCACCAATCTCATCAAGGAACAGTGTGCCACCATCGGCTAAAGCAAATTTACCTAAGCGGTTTTTGTCTGCGCCAGTGAACGCGCCACGAACGTGACCAAACAGTTCACTCTCTACTAAGTTTTCAGAAATTGCAGCACAGTTTACGTAGACGAGTGGGTTACGTTTACGTTGAGATTGGTGGTGCAGGGTGCGAGCTACAAGCTCTTTACCAACCCCGGTGTCACCATGAATCAAGATATTAAACTCAGATGGAGCTACAACAGCGATGTCGTTCTTAAGCGCGACCATGGTGTCACTGTTACCAATCAACTCACCGCCGTCACGTTCCCACGCTTCTACGTTCAATTCTTCGAGTAATTGCTTTGACTGTTTTGCTTGATGCTCAAGTTGCGAGAAGGTCAGTGCCATCTGCATGGTTGAGGCTGCAATAGCTGCCAGTACTTCAAGGTTACGCGCCGGAATATTCGCGAAGACATCAGGTTTCAAGCTGTCTAGAGTCAGAATACCTAAGAGCTTATCGCCAAATAGCAAAGGCAAGCCCATACAAGCATGCATTGGTAAATCGCCATCATGGTCAATAAGCAAACCATCGAAAGGATCGGGTAAGGAGCTGTCAGCATCGAAACGAACAGGAGAGCGAGACGCGCAGATCTCTTCAAACCGTGGGTGTTCTGAAATGATAAAGCGACGACCGAACGTATCTCGGCTGAGCCCTTGCATTGCGATAGGTACTAGCGTGTCGCCTTGAAGGCTTAAAAGCGCGACACAATCACACGTTATGGTTTTGCGAATGGCATCGATCAGGCGATTGAAACGATCTTGATCGTTGACACCACTTGCGAGGCCAATGGTCATTTCCATGAGGGTAGATGCGGAGATATCTTGCATAAAAAACTCTAACTGTGTGTGTTTATCTACATAATAGAGTCTTATTGACTTAAAAAAAAGGTCTTTTTGACATTTTTATAAGATGAGTTTTGAGAAGAAAACCAGTAATGACGGGGATTGATAAAGTTGGCACTGATTGTGCAGAAGATACAGAGAAGCCCAATTATAGCGCTGATTAAACAGACTATTCTTGATCTCAATCAATCAGGTTGCATTAATCAGGTTTCGCGATTTTTTGAAATGAAAACGAGTCAAAATAACTCAGTTTCTAAAAATAACTAAGGTTTCAGAAAATCGATAAGTCATTCTTAATTTTTAGTAGTCAAAATGACATATAGGTCATAAGGCTCAGTGTTCGGAGTAAATTCATGCTTAACAATGCACATATCGAAATCATCAAATCTACTATTCCTCTACTTGAGAGCGCAGGCCCAGCTTTAACTCAGCATTTTTATCAACGTATGTTCACGCATAACCCTGAGTTGAAAGATATCTTCAATATGACTCACCAAAGAACAGGTCGCCAAGGCGTAGCACTGTTTGAAGCTATCGCGGCATATGCAAAGAACATTGAAAATCTAGCAGCGTTAACAACTGCCGTTGAACGTATTGCTCAGAAACACACAAGCTTTAACATTCAACCAGAGCACTACCAAATTGTTGGTTTGCACCTGATTGAGACATTACGTGAACTAGCTGCTGACGCCTTTACTCCAGAAGTGGAAGAAGCATGGACAGCCGCTTACCTATTCTTGGCGCAAGTATTCATCGATCGTGAAGCTGAACTTTACCTACAGCGTAAGCAAGCTGTTGGTGGTTGGGAAGCAGCGCGTGCGTTTGTGATTGCAGACAAAATCGAAGAGTCAGCGCTAGTAACAAGCTTTATCCTTCAGCCAAAAGACGGCGGTGAAGTTCTGGATTACACACCAGGTCAATACATCGGTATCGAAGTGAAGCCAGAAGGCTCTCAATACAGCGAGATTCGTCAATACTCACTGTCTGATAAGCCAAACGGCAAGCAATACCGTATTTCTGTTAAACGTGAAGGACAAGGCCAAGAGACACAAGGCGTTGTATCTAACCACCTACACGATACGGTTGCTGTTGGTGATGAGGTTAGCCTATACGCACCAGCGGGTGACTTCATGTATCAAGAGCGCAGCAAGCCAGTAACACTTATCTCTGCAGGTGTTGGTGTAACGCCAATGCAGTCTATGCTTGAGTTCCTAAACACGGAAGATAAAAACGAGCCAGTACTTTACCTTCACGCTTGTGAGAACGTAGGCCAACACTCTTTCACGACTCGTGTTAAAGATATTGTTGCCGACAAAGGTTGGGAAGCGAAAACGTGGTACATGAACAAAGATGAATCTGCATGTGAAAACACGCATCAAGGTCAAATGGATCTAGCGTCTATCTCTGATACTAAAGGCTTTGAAGAGAGCGATTTCTACATCTGTGGTCCTGTTGGTTTCATGAAGAACATCGTAGAGCAGCTAGATGCAATGAAAGTTGACCGTTCACGCGTTCACTACGAAGTATTCGGCCCTCACGCTAACTTCTAATAGGTCTCGGCATTTCTAGTAACACTCGCCTGAACTATTAATACCTTGCCTATTCAAAGGCCTCACAGTGTGAGGCCTTTTTGGGTTTGGTTGGTTTTGTCTGACATCATCGACTACTGCAGAACACGATGGTTCAGCTAAGATCTTTTCGCTTCTATCTAAGAACGTTTAACCTTCTTAGACATGTAGTCGGAATCGAAAAACTCTGGCCAGTACATTTTCACGTAACCGCCTGCTACCCAAATCACTAGAATGGTGGCGATGGTTAGCTCAAAGAACCCGAACTTGTGCAGCCAATACCATTGCGGGTATTCCGCGCCGAAAAAGGTGGTTAGACGATGCATGGCAATAGCGCTGATCACGGATGGGAAGGTGACGGCAGCAATTGAAGGTTGGAACTTCAAACGCATTAGGCGGATGTAACACAAGTAAATCAATAGTGTCATGGTGATGGCAATGCCTGCCAATGCACCTGTTAGAATCGGGTCTGGATTGTCGAAGTTAACCAAGTAAGCAGCTAAAGATAAGTTAACCGGAGCCGCCATGATAGCAAGTGTTGGTCTTGCTCGGCGAGGAAGATTGCCTTCGAACACCAAGCGGTACAACACCACTGGCAACATAAGGAAATAGATACCAATACAAGTGACCGCAAGTGTTTCTGAAAATACAGTGTGCCCGAACTGTGTGCCAGCTAAGGAGCTGCTGATCAAACCGACCGGATACAGAAACCAACTCGGTACAATGTTCGACATTTTGAAGTTGATGATCTGAAAACTGAAGAACAACACCATCATGGTAAAGTGCAGCAATAACGCGCAGAACCAAACTGGGTAAGCTATGGCGGGCGATATCTCGGCTAAATAGTCGCACAGAATCAGTAAAGTCATGCTCATTGGTGCCATCAAGCTTCCACTTAACGGGTGGCGAATATCATTAAGGAAGGTATTAAAGCTCGTTAAATAGCGCAGTAAAACAGGCAGCAATAATAGCGCGCCGAATGCAGCTAGGTAGGGACGAATTATCTCACCAATGCCCGGGATATATAACGCCCAAGCTTGTCCTAACCCAATAACGCCAAGTGCTAAAGACGCCTGAGATGGCGGTACATTTTTTACTTGGGTTAATCTTCTCCAGTTCAACGACTTGCTCCGACTTAGTTAATTACAGAATATTGGAATATTTGCCTTAGTTAGAGTATGTAGGTCTTCCATCAATAGATTTTGAGGGCACTCAACTAATTTTGAGTGGATGATACCAAGTTTAACGTTTGCTTTTTTGATTTTGATACGGAATCGGGAGATTAAGCACGTTGAATGTGTGCTTTTGTTTCATGAGTCATTTGTAATTAACGCACTTCCTCTTGTTGAGGGAGATCTTGTTGTCTTAGTTTTTCGTTTTTCAGCGTACGGTTAAGCAGTTGACTGTAAATTGGCTGCCCACCTAACATTTGAGCAATGATTACCGCACCTAAGCAGGTGATGATCAACGGCAGGATCAGGTAGTAGTTATTGGTCATTTCGATAACCAACAGTATGCCAGTGATAGGCGCTCGCACGGTGGCGGCAAATAATGCTCCCATGCCAGCAATTGCAAACATACCCGGTTCAATATTCAGTTCGGGAAAGAATGCCGCTGCGATAAGCCCGAACGCATAACCAAAGAGTGTTCCTAGCGCAAGCATTGGTGCAAAGATACCGCCTGGCGCACCAGAGCCGAAACAAAGCAGGGTAGTGAGGACTCGGCCTAAGAAAATCAACAACAACACATTGGCGCTGTAGCTGCCATTCGTGATGTTCGGGATGATACCAATACCACCACCAGTTAATTCAGGTATATAAAGGAGCAACAAGCCAAAGCAACCGCCAAGTAGGGTGCCTGTCATCAAGTAGCGTTTACGGTCATTCTTGTGGATCGCCACAAACAGGTCTTGGGAAAGCGTAATCAGTTTATTGAAAATCACACCAAACAGGCCGAACAACACACCTAATAATAAGAATAACCAAAGTGCGTCGAGTTCAGGCGGCTGGTACTGAGGCATTGTGATAACGGCAGATTGGCCATTGATAGAACGAAATACAATGTTGGCTGAAACTGCTGAGATGATGACAGCTTTGATTGATATGAGTGAGTAGCGAAACTGTGGTCTCATCTCCTCAACCACAAACATGATTCCTGCCAGTGGTGCGTTAAATGCGGCGGCTAAGCCACCAGCGGCACCTGAAGCCAACAGTGAGTGGCGAGTGTCATCGTCTTTGACTCGAAAGATATCGGTGACCATGCGACCAATACTGCCGCCCATTTGAACGGTTGGTCCTTCTCGACCTAAAACCATACCAGAGCCTAATGCGCCCATACCGCCAAAGAATTTTACTGGCAATACTCTCCACCATCGAACAGGGCGCATACCGTCCATCGCACCTTCAATTTCGGGGATGCCTGAGCCTGCAGCCTCTGGAGCAAAGCGGTGAACGAGGAAGTAACCAATAAAGGCAAATGCCGCACTAATAAGGAAAGCAGCAAGCCACAATGGTAAATGGCTACCGATTTCATCTTTCAGCCAATCGGTACGAGTTTCTGTGATGAAATGAACCGCAACTTCGAAATAAGTACCCACAACGCCCGCAAGTACACCCACAATACAAGAAAGAAAGAGAACGGAGGCTGGGGTCTTATCTCTTGAGAGAAATTGATTGATAGCATCCCTTGGCATTTTTGCTAGTAAGGACTGCTTAATTTTCTCTCTTCTGGTCATAGAAATAAGTTTCCTGAATGAGTTAAGGCGGGGTTGCATTAAATTATACGCTTCCTCTGCATATCCTATAGCAACAAAGATGAAAAGTTGAATTTCATTTATGGAATGTGCGTGTTACATAAATGGAATCTATGGTCAATAGTGGAATCACCGTCACAGTTTTGATCGATTCTCTGGCGGCGGCTTGAATATCCCCAAAAATGAACCATAGTTAAATCGTAAAGCAACATAACGAACCGCAAGGAGAAGTGAGGTTTTACACACAATTTGGATGGATTCAGAAACAAAGTTTTAGTTCCTCGTTAAATGTTCAGGTCGATATTTAAGGCTTCCTGATTCGCGAACTCACGATTGAGTAACGAGGGTGAGGCGTACTGAGTAAGTACGCCTTTAGTTCGTCTGGAGCATCCCATTTTCATCGTTCCCCCCTTTTCTAGTGACACCCATACAACTTCTGGCTTAAATCATTCTCCGTATAAACAAGCGATTGGGGTCAATTTCTCCGTGATTGTGTATATACTCCCTTAAAAAGGAGAACTGATATGACTAAAAAAGTTCCTACAAACATCATTACGGGTTTCTTGGGGGTTGGTAAAACGACAGCCATCTTGAACCTACTAAAAAACAAACCTGAGAATGAAAACTGGGCTGTTCTGGTTAATGAGTTCGGGGAAATCGGTATTGACGGTGCATTGATGACAGATCAAGGTGCTTTGATTAAAGAAGTGCCGGGTGGCTGCATGTGTTGTACTGCGGGCGTGCCTATGTCGGTAGGTATTAATGCCTTACTTCGCCAAAAAACAGACCGTTTATTGATTGAGCCGACAGGGCTTGGTCATCCTAAACAAGTGATTGCGACACTGACTTCCGATCAGTACACACCATATGTCGATTTAAAAGCGACGCTTGGTTTGGTTGACCCACGAAATCTGTCTAATGAAAAGTACACCTCGAATCAGAATTTTAATGATCAACTAAATAGTGCAGATGTGATTCTTGGTACTAAGGTTGACCTTGTTCATTCTGAAGACATCGATGTGTTCAATGATTGGGTGACGGATCAAACGCCAGCAAAAGTCTTCCATAAGCTAATTCACGATGGTGAAGTGCCATTGGAAGTGTTAGACATTGAAAGAGTATACGGCAGTGCTTCATCTCATATTGAAGCGCATCATCACGATCACGCTGAACAAGAGCCTCAATTCCAACTTCCTCCTGGTGAAGCTTTCATCCGTAAAGAGAATAAAGGACAGGGCTATTTCAGTTGTGGTTGGTTGTTTGGCGCAGAGCATAAGTTCGACTTCGATGCGCTATTCTCTATGTTGTCAGATCTAACGGCCGAGCGTGTAAAAGCTGTCGTGAACACCGACCAAGGTTGCTACGCATTCAATGTGGCGAATCAAGTCGTGTCTGTGAACGAAATTACGCTTGATGGCTTTGAATCTCGATTGGAAGTGATCGACTCGCAGCTCATGCCATGGGGCGAGCTCGAGCAGATTCTACTCAAGCTGTGTGGTATCAAATAGCCCTGTTTTTGCTGTTTGAACCAAGGATCTCGGTGTTTACTTCGTTTAAGGTGGGGTAAACACCAGATTAAGTGAGAAAGTTTGCGTTATATCACGATAAATGTGAGATAAATCACTCTAATTACTTTATAGTGCTCGGCTGAAATAAGAATGTAGGCTGTCTGCTTAAGGAACCCGTAACAATGTCATTTTCCTCTCAAGGTTTTGCTCCTGAATTAGTCAAAGCGTTGACTGAGTGTGGTTATGAAAAACTCACTCCAATTCAACAAAAAGCGATTCCAATGGCTCGTAAAGGCCATGATATTTTTGCTACTGCTCAAACCGGTACGGGTAAAACAGCGGCATTTTCATTGCCTGTTATCCAACACCTTTTGAACAGCGGTAAAAAAGCGTCTAGAGGAACGGCTCGCGGCCTTATTCTTGCTCCAACTCGAGAGCTTGCTGCGCAGATCGCTCAAAACATTAAAGACTACGTTAAATACACGGATCTAAGCGTTTCTGCGGTTTACGGTGGTAACAAGATGTCTTCACAAGTTCGTCAACTAGAACTGGGTGTGGATATTTTGGTTGCAACACCTGGTCGTTTAGAAGAGCACTTAGAAGCGGGTAACGTGTCTATTGCTAACCTAGAATTCCTAGTATTTGATGAAGCTGACCGTATCCTTGATATGGGCTTTATCAATGCCGTTCGTAAGATCATGTTGGATGTAGAAACATCACCGCAAATCATGATGTTCTCTGCAACGACTTCTACTCAGTTAAACCAACTGTCTGTTGATATTCTGCGTAAACCAAAACGTATTAGTGTTGAGCGCGAAAACTCAACGGCTGCTACTGTCGGCCACGTGGTTTACCCAGTGGATCAAGAGCGTAAAACAGAACTGCTTTCTGAGCTGATTGGTCGTAAAAACTGGCGCCAAGTGCTTGTTTTTGTTAACTACAAAGAAACAGCGAACGATGTAGTTAAAGAGCTTAAGCTAGACGGCATTAAAGCAGTATTGTGTCACGGTGATAAAGCGCAAAGTGCTCGTCGTCGTGCTCTAGACGATTTTAAAGAAGGTAAAGCGCGTGTAATGGTAGCAACCGACGTTGCGGCTCGTGGTCTTGATATCGAAGACTTACCACACGTAATTAACTACGACATGCCTTTCCTAGCAGAAGACTATGTTCACCGTATTGGCCGTACAGGTCGTGCAGGTAAGCAAGGTCACGCTGTCTCTTTCGTTAACCGCGAAGAAGAGCTGACTGTCGTTCAAGTTGAAAAACTGATTCAACAGCGCATTCGTCGTGTTGAACAACCGGGTTATGAACCGAAGAAACGTGATGCTTACATCGAGAAGCTGAACACTAAATCGGCTTACAAAAACCGTCAGGGTCGTAAGAACAACGCGAACGAAGAGCCACAAGATCAAGCAAGCGCTGAACGTCGTTTGACTATGATGAAGCGAATTAAAAACCGTCGTAAGTAATTACGGTTGGTGATTGAAAAGAGCCACTGTTATGTGGCTCTTTTTGTTTGTATTGATCGCAATATTGTTTATTGTCATTACTGCTTCGTTTCAACCTCGCTTCATTTCAAGCCCGATCAAGAAACAAGAACTAATAAATAAAAACAAGTCGATAAGGTAATAATATGGATAGCGCACTACTTTGGGCTTTTATTCCCACGTTTTTCTTCGTGTCAATCACGCCCGGTATGTGTATGACTTTGGCGTTGACACTTGGAATGAGTGTTGGATACAAGCGTACATTATGGATGATGATCGGTGAACTGGCTGGTGTCGCTGTGGTTTCTATTGCCGCGGTATTGGGTATCGCTTCGATCATGTTGAATTACCCATGGCTATTTACGGGCTTTAAATTTGTTGGTGCGGGTTACCTGTTTTATTTAGGCGTTCAGATGTGGCGTTCGAGAGGCAAACTGGCGATCAGTACTGACAACCAAACAACAAAAGTCAGCAATGATTGGGACTTGGTGGTTCAAGGTTTTGTCACTGCAATTGCGAACCCAAAAGGCTGGGCGTTTATGATTTCTTTGCTGCCTCCTTTTATTAACAGCAATAAAGACTTAGCACCGCAGTTGTTCATTCTCGTGTCAATCATTCTGGTTTCTGAGTTTGTTTGCATGACCTTATACGCGACAGGCGGAAAGAGCTTAAAGCATATGCTGGGCAAAGCCGACAATGTTAAGTTGATGAACCGCATTGCAGGTACGTTGATGATGGGCGTTGGTGTTTGGTTGTTCGTGAGCTAATTCTGGTTAGCCTACAACGAGCAGAGATCCCCGACTCAGTCGTTCCTCCTTCTCGAGGGTGACGCGTACGTGGGATGATGACGACTTAGGATTACGGTGAGTTTTGAAAATTCGGATTCTTACTTAAACCGAAGAATACATAGAATATAAAAAGAGCGATAGGGCATTTGGCCTTATCGCTCTTTTTGATTTTACTTAGCTAGCGAACAGAGACTAGATAACAGAAATGTTTCTGATCTTAGCCTGCGTTGTATATTTAAACCGCGATTTCACCGCCGTCTTCTCGACGAATCACAACCGTAGATGCTCTTGGGCGGACTTTGCCTTGAGTTTGTGCGGTTGCATCTTCAGACGATGGCCAGTTTGCCGGGTGTTGAATGTTCACAAACAGTGACTTGAAATCTGGGCTGATGGTAAAGCCAGTCACTTCACAACCGTTTGGACCCACAAAGAAGCGTTTAAGCTGTGCTTGGTTGTTTGCATCAATCACCGCACTGTTGCCGTTGTCATCCGTTAACTGAGATGGAACCACTGCCAGCATTTGGTCATTGGTGTAGCCAGTTACTTCGTCTGCGCCGTTATCTGTCTGAATCCACAAGATGCCACGAGCATCAAACGCTAAGCCGTCAGGGCTCGCGAACTGGTTCATGTCTGTTAGACCAGAGCGGTTAATAGACTTGTCTTCCACTGCTGGTGAACCAAATACGAAGATATCCCAATCGAACTCGCCTGCCGTTTTGCCTTCATCCCAACGGATAACATGACCGAACTTGTTGTCTACGCGAGGGTTCGCAGAGTTCGCTTCTTTACGCTTGTTGTTATTAGTCAGCGTTAGGTAAGCCGTACCCGTCATTGGGTCAACAGAGCACCATTCAGGGCGATCCATTGGCGTTGCACCAACAAGGTCGGCAGCGCCCGCTGTATTGATGATAAGCGCTGCTTGAGAGTCAAATGAATCACCTAGCTTGCCGCCGTTTGTAGTCTTGCTGCCCAACGTTAGTGGTAGCCACGTACCTGAACCGTCATCGTTGAACTTAGCCACATACAGCGTGCCTTTATCCATGTACTTGTCACCCGCACTTAGGCGATTACTCGGCTCTGCGTCACGCGGGTCCCATTTCTCTTCAGAAACGAATTTGTATAGGTATTCAAAACGAGAATCGTGACCAGAGTAGAATACGATCGGCTCGCCTTCGGTCAACTTACCAAACGTACAGCCTTCGTGACGGAAACAACCCAGTGCAGAACGTTTCTTAGCGCGAGAGTTTGCTGTGTATGGGTCGATTTCAACAATGTAGCCGTGACCGTGTGCTTCGTTACGGTAATCGTCCATTGCTGACTCACCTGTTGGTGTTACGTCAAAGCGAGCAAATTCGTCTAGGCGTTCTTGTTTGTCACCAGAAAGCGTGTCCCAACCGTAACGTGTTTTGTCGGTAGCGATACCAATACGTTCTTGCGCTGGTGTTGTCTCGCCTTTGTTAACGAAATAACCCGGCCAGTTTTCTTCACACGTTAGGTAAGTGCCCCATGGTGTGTAGCCATTACCACAGTTGTTCAACGTGCCACGAGCTTGGCTGCCGTCTTGTGAGAACTTGGTTTTGGTAAATTCACTGTGTGCAACAGGACCAGACAGATCCATTACGGTCGCGCCTGTGTAGCGGCGGTTCAGAGGATCGTTATCGACCATCACCCATTGGTTGCCTTCAAGTTTTACACGAACCACACTCACGCCGTGTGCGTTGATCTCTTTACGTACTTCATCAAGGCTAGGGCGGTTGCCTTCATCGTATGTAGGACCATTAGCGTGCAGTGCTTTTTGGTCGATGTATTCGTGATTAATCACCAACAAACCGTCGTTGCTGTTGCCATTAAGCGGGAAGAAGTGCATGCCGTCGTGGTGCATGCCCAGTGAGTTTGCTTGATCTTGTGCGTTGTTGGTTCCATCTTTTAACCAAGCATTGCCTTGCTTGTTAAGTGGAGTACCCCAAGGAACCAATACTTGTGCTGTATAGCCTTTTGGCACAACGACACTGTCTGTCAATGAGCCTTTAACCGATTCGAATGCAAGTGTAGCAGTGCTTTTTTGCGGTGCGCTAGATGATGCTGTCGCCGCGTGCGCTGTGCTGTGGCCTGCTAAACCAAAAGCACCAAACGCCGTCATTGCACTGATGCCTAAACCGCCTTTGAGAACATTTCTTCTTGAAAGGTTCGCATCTAAAACTTCTTCGAAGGGTTTGTTTTTGCTCTTATTAAAACGAGTGCTATCAAATGTTTCCTTGCTCATCTTTACTGCTTCCTATTGGCTGATTTTATTATTCGTTATTCATGACTTACCCACCTACTAACTAATTGGTTAATAAGTTGGGTCAATGTGTGACTAATCGTGAAGCAGTTAAGTGACAGATTTTTATAGATTTGATTAAGGTTTTGTTTCTGTAGCACGATTTTTGCCATTAACACCCTTGTGTAATACAAAACTCTTGGGGATTGATGTGGAACTGTGTATAAATGCTTTATCAAACGAAAAGAGAGGCAGTTATGAAATTAGATAAAATCGAAAACAAAAATCGTCGCCTACGCAAAAAGCTATACCTAGGTGAATTCGCGATTCTGGGTTTTGAAGTAAGCTGCAAGACATCGATTACTGATTTTGATCAATACGATGTGTTCATTGATGAGTTCATTGATTTCATCGACAGCATCGGTCTGTGCTTTGGTGGCGGCGGCCTTGAGCTGTTTGAAGGTTTCTTATGCTCAATTGAGCGCTACCGTTCAGTAACAGAAGCAGAACAACTGCAAGTTGCTCAATGGCTTGAAGCTCGTGCTGAAGTAAGCAAAGTGGAAGTTAGCGAACTGATTGACGCAAACTACGCGTTCTAATTTGATGTTGTGTTGTTAGCTCGATTGAAAGGCCAAATACGGCTTAGGAAAGAGTAACAACAGTACGCTAGAATAAAGGCCGAATCGTTAAATCGATTCGGCCTTTTTGCGTTTTATTCGTTCCATTTCTATTCTTTATCTTCTTTTCTATCCCTTCTGACGTAAATGATAAATTGATATTTTTCGATTAAATATTAGGGCGTGTTGATCTTTGCTGTACATTTCGCGTTCAACAATACATCGGTAGCCACATTAACATGAATGCCAGCGATAACATGCTGGCATAATTCCTTTCTAGCTTGTCATATCTACTTGAAATAGCTCGATAATGCTTAATTCTCCCAAAGGCATTTTCGACCAAGTGACGATACTTGTATAAACACCAATCCATACTGTCTTTGTCTATATCTTGTCCGTAATTGCGTTTAGCAATTACCGTTTCTCCGCCACGTTCCTTAACAAAAGTACGGAAAGGTTCGCTGTCATATCCTTTATCACAAACGATGGTATTAACTTCATCGAGTTGCTCAACTAAGCTTTCGGCATGCACTATATCGTGGCGTTGTCCCTCTGATAAATCAAAGCAAATCGGCAGGCCACCACTATCTACGGCTAAGTGAATTTTGGTTGAGTTGCCCCCGCGACTTTTTCCTATTTGCTCTGAACTTTCAGTAGCTGCACCTGTACTATGCTGATGTGCTCTAACTATAGAGCCATCAAGAAATACCCATTCAAAATCAGCCATGTTAGATAAACTTTTGAAAAGATTATCTAAAATCCCTTTCTTTGACCAAAGATTAAATCGTCTGTAAACGGTACTCCACTCTCCGAACTCAGAGGGTAGATCTCGCCAAGGAATACCTGTTCTCATTCGATAAAGTATTCCTTCAAATGTCATTCGATGTTCAGTTTTATCGTAAATACGACCTGTACTTTTCATAACTTGGAGTAGCAGTTCCCAGCGAATATCAGTTAGCATTGTTCTTGGCATGGTATTGGTTATGGTTTTACTTTTGGCGAAGCAAATTATAACTCTTTACCATGCTGTTCAAAAAACACTCACGAAAGATCAACACGCCCTAACAAGTTGCAACAACAAGCAGAGCAAGATTTTCGATTGGACCCGAACTTCATTCATCAAGTACCAGAATTGGTGCCGATTGCACGCTCGTATCAGTTGATGGCGAAGCACATTCAACAGCAATTTTTGCAACTTGAATATCAGTCGTCACATCGAAGACAAAGCTTATTACAGCTCAGTCATGATTTGAAAACGCCATTGTCGAGTGTATTGGGGTATCTAGAAACTTGGAGGATTCAAAACCCACATTCGGAACCACTCATAGATGTGGCATATCGCAATGGCAACAAGTTATCTGAACAGCTCCATTCGCTGTTAGATAGCGCCAAGAATGATAACCCGGTACCCACATATCAATACGCTTCAATCGATTTCAATGGGCTGATGAGCGAATGCTTAGAAACGATACAAAGCCAATATCGCCATAAAAATGTTGAGTTGAACATTAATATGCCTATTGGAATCAAGGCTGTGGGTGACAGTGATCTGCTTGAGAGGTTGATTTTGAATCTGTTAGATAATGCATTGAGGCATAGCCCAAGTGGCACTGTGGTGTCGTTAGATGTTGGTTTTGAAGCGGATTCCAAACGGGTGAAGGTGGTGATTCATAATGAGGTTGAACTGGAAGCGCCGAATGGTTCTTTGGGAATAGGAACCAAGATCGCGCAGTCGATACTGATGTTGCATCACAGTGTGCTAGAAACAACAAAGGCAGAGAACTCCTTTCAGCAAAGCTTTTACTTGCCTTCGGTATAGCTCTATCTGCCTTCGATTTAGCTTGATGTGTACTTACGTAGAAGTAACGTTAAGCGTCTTTTCTGTCTTCGTTACCTTCGTTCACTTTCGCGTAGAAGTGAAGCAGCTCGGTTAATTCTTTAACCCAGCCAAACGCATCTTTAGGTGCGTTCTTTAAGATCTTTTCTACTTTCTCACAGTGCACTTCGATTGCGATTGCTTCTTCAAGGTTGAAAGAAATTGAGTAGAAGTGCCAAAGCAGTAGGCGAGTCATTCGCTCGATGTTCTGTTGCGAGTTATCCGACTCTGAGAAGGCGAGGTTCACTTCACCAAGCGCGATAGCGGTCATTCGAAGCATTGCGTCAAATTTTGCTGATTGCATGCGCTCTTCGCTGGTGACTTCTTCTTGCTCGAACGTAAACAATTCTGTCATTGCATCTTCAGGAACAAGGCGATGAATCATTCTTAAACTAAATTCTTCTAGTTCATGGCGAGGCATGGTGATTAAGCAATTTAAGGTGTAGTCGCGTTGCATGGTGTTCTCTTGGATCTGCAAAAAGGTCGGACAGTTTAATGGAGAAGCGAGTTTAGAAAAAGCAGATTTTAGATAAGCCTGCGTTGGCAGGCTTATCAGTGTACTACAAGCCCTAAAATCGATGCTTAGGGGAACTGTATTTAGGTTTGAACGCAGTATCAGGCTTTGCTATGGCTTGGCGGTTGGTACTGCATCGACTGGTCGTTTCTCATGAATATGTTGCTCGCGACCAAACTGCCGATGCAAATAGAACCAAGGGCGAGCCAAGTCATCGCATCAGGAATCTCGTTGAATAGTGGGATCGCCAACAAGGTCGCCACTGCGGGTGTTGCACTGCCAAAAGCGGCAGAGCGTTCAGCCCCTAAGGTATTAACCGCATAAAGGTAAGTGAACGCAGCGATTAAACCCGCCCCAACGCCTTGCACTGTTGAATGAACGGCAAGCTCCGTGAAGGGCCAATTAGCGATTGGTGTGTCCATTAGGTGGCTTGGGAGGGTTCCAGTCAGGATTAGGACGAGTAAAAGCAAAGTAGAACAGAGAGAAATAAAACCGGCACTGACTAACGCATTAAGATTAGCGACACGGGCTGAGATGGTGAACATCGCCCACATTAAGCTTCCGCATAAAAACAACAAATGACCTTTGGTGTATTCGAAGTTGAAGCTGCTTAAGCTACTCCCTAAAAACAACAGTATGCCGAGCAAAACCAAACCTAAACCAACAACACGATGTCGGCTGAGTGGCTGCTTAAAAAAGAGTACCGCAATTCCTGTAACGAACAGAGGAAGCGTGCCCGGAACAAGAGCACTGCCATGAGATACCGGAACAAACTGCATGGCCGTTCCGGCAACAAGCAGATAAGGTAATCCGCTACCTACGAACATACCCGTTAGATACCGTTTAGGGACGACGGCAATTGCGCTGCGTGCTTTCCACATCAAAGGCAATAACACCAAAGCCGGTATGAGAAATCTTGTGAGGGCGATATCTGCAGGTGTTAAATCTGAATTTGCGCCGCCTTTAAGAGACAGGAAAAAGCTCGCCCAAATGAGTAGGGTGACAGTAATAGATAAGTAGCCAAGATTCATAATATTGAAGGAGAGTGGGTGATGACTCATTATGGAACAGTTGTTGTGCCACAGGTTGGCAAGTTTTGGCCTAACTTGAACTATCGTTGATGATTTCTGCTAATATTCACCAAATAATTAACGGATTTAACTAATGTTTGGCATTTACTATGGATAGAATTGATAGACATCTTCTCGAACTGCTACAAAAAGATGGCAGGTTAACCACGGCTGAACTTGCTGATGAAGTGGGTTTATCACCTTCGCCTTGTGCAAGACGAGTCAAAAGGCTAGAAGAAAAGGGCATTATTGACGGTTATCGTGTGAGCTTGTCACGAGAACAAGTCGGCATCGCAATGAGTGTGTTTGTTGAGGTGAGCCTAAACAACCACCAAGAAGTGTCGATAGATAAGTTTGAGGCGGCTGTTGTAGAGATGGAAGAGGTGATCAGTTGCCACGTTGTATCTGGGGCTTATGACTATTTGCTAGAAGTGGTTAGCCCGAACTTGATGGCCTACGAGGCATTTACAAGAAAACTTCAAAGGCTCTCTAACGTGAAAGATATTCATACCCACCTTGCGATAAGACAAGTAAAAGGCAATGCACCACTGCCAATTTATACCGATTAAGCCAAACTCTGAGCAGTAACACGAAGGCAGAATGAGCTGAAAACGAAATGGTTTACTCCTGAAGTAGAAGCGCGGTCAATATCAAAAATCATCCATTAAGTGTCAGGCTTCAGGCAATAAAAAACGGAGCACCTCGTGAAAGGTACTCCGTATATGATAGGTGCAAAACTTAGTGATACTTAAAGTTAGAGATTGAACAATCCCCAGTTTGTGCATTAATTCTGAATGAAAAAGCATGTGAATGATAATCCACGCCGTCATTCCAAATTGTCTCTCCAAATATCTTACATAGCTCTAGCTCACTTACTGAACCGAACTCTTCCATGTGTTTAGCTACAGATAAAAGTTTACCTCTTATCTCTGCAGTCCATTCCGTGTTACTCAAGCAGTTGAAAGCCATAGTCTTTTGCATATTACCTAGCCAAAATGTTTCTTGTTATTAAGTTATATGAAGATTCATGATAACAATTTTCTGGCGTTTGTAAATCTATTTTGTGATGGATATCTCACATACTCGCTTGCATTGGTCGGAAATTGAACTTCATTGTTGATAGATAGCACATTACTTTTACAACCTATTGATAAAGCTTTGATTAACGAGTTCTTAGAATATTATGAATGGGATTGAGCATATTTATCGGAAAAGTCCAGTCGAACGAGTGAGAGAATCTAATGGTGATTTCAGTTTGACGCATCGTTTACTGGTTGGTTTATGTGGCGCGCTTCATCAATCATCGTCGCTTCTCTGCGGTATTTTGAAGACAGCTGACGGAATTTTTCACTGAGTGTATGGAGATCTCGGGAGAGTGATTGTGAGCTTTGTACGTGCACCTTTGCGCTTTCTGCCTGGCGCGGGAGTTTTGCTTTGGTGCAGTGTTTGGCGACGGCTTGCCATGAATACACTAGAGAGTCAGCGCCTTCAAGTTCACTAGACACAACATACGCCTGTTGCAACAAAACCTCAGAGACGTCATACGCAGTATTCATATGACTATTGAGCTGCACATTAAACCTTTCTTCGTACTTTGCCCAAAGCTCAATGATCTGCTTTTCATTAAAGTGTTTAGATAACAATGTCTGTGACTCATAGGTTGAGAGAACTTGGTTGAACTCTTTGGTGTACTGATTATAGCGACCTTCAAAAGAGAGCTGCCGATCCAACAGTGTTTGCCAGTTTTCACGGTCACAATGATTCGCTAGAGCGACATTGGCACTCAAAGTCATGCTTACAATGATAACCTTCCCCCAAAAACTCATGACTTTCCTCTACTTACCGTGCGCTCTATTGAGAGTATAGATGAGCAGCAGCATGAGTTGATGTACACTTGAGACATACCTATAACGGAAGAGCTGGTGGATTTGATGAAAAAAGCGCTGATCGCTTTACTTGTGTTGTTGATATTGGGCGGAGGGGGAGGAGCGGCATACTACTTCTTGGTCATGAATAAAGACCCAATCCCACAAGAGAAAACGGAAGAGCCGGCGTTAGAAGCTACCGAGCAATCTGAATCTGAGCTTGTACCCATCATGGATCTTCAGCCTGAACCCGAGCAGACGGAATTTTACGTTTTGGAGAGAAAGCTTGAAGTGGTCGAGCAACCTGAAATTGATGGCTTGATAACAGATTACCTCTATAAAGGGGAAAAGGTGGTGGTACTCGAGAAACAAGGCGAATGGGCACGTATCTCAGACTATATAGTCCTTAAAGAAGGCGGCCCACAGACGGCGGAATGGGTCTCTATGTCAGGCTTATCGAATGATGAAGTCATTATTTCGGAAAAAGAAAGCAAAGAGATATTGGATTCCTATTTGGTTAAGTCTGATGACCTCAAGATCCATCAAGAAAAATTCCGTAATTCGGTGGCTAAACTGATCTCTGAGGGGGAGTGTGCCCCAAGTGATTTTGAAGAATTAGGCGGATGGGTGAAATCTGTTAAGTACAGCAATCGAGATGTCTATTTTATTTATTGTGGTGGGTTGTCCCTTGAAAACAAAATTTATCTTGATGTAAATACAAATGAAATATTTACGAAGTAAGATCCCACGCTCAATTTATTAATGCTATTTACTTAAGCCCACTCATAGATTGAGTGGGCTTTTTTGTCTATTCATAATGCTCATCGTCCCCATTTAGAACGTTAATTATATTGAAGCTCATATAGAATTATTAGGAACCATTTATTAATTTCTAATAATAGTTTTATTATTATTCTCGTGATCAATCATTTCAAATTCCCACATTGCATTATTCTTGAAACAAGCTGGGAGATATAGATTTATCTCGTATTAACAAAGGCTTATCTGCTTGTTGATAAAAGTAAGATTAAATAAACCTTATTAATATCAGAGCTTTGCGTTAATTTACATGTTCGTAACATTTCATTAATTTTGGGATGCAAGTCTAGTTTTTAATCATAATACGAAAATATTTTATATTTGTAATAATACTTTTTGATTTTGAGTTGTAGGGTTTAATTAAAGCAAAACGTAAAGTTTAATTATCAGCTAAGACATTATCTTATTAACATCATTGTTATTTAATTGCTTGTAAGGGATGGAACCATTAATGAAAAAGCTTGCTTTAATTACAGGGTCAAAAGGCGGTATCGGCTCAGCAATTTCCTCTAAATTAGTTGCAGACGGCTATCGTGTTATCGCGACTTATTTTACTGGAAATTACCAATGTGCCTTGGATTGGTTTAACGAAAAACAATTCACCGAAGATCAAGTGAGATTGTTTGAATTAGATGTTACCAATACTGCGGAATGTGCGCTGAGCTTAAGCAAGTTGTTAGAAGAAGAAGGCACGGTGGATGTACTAGTCAATAACGCAGGTATTACACGTGATAGCGTCTTTAAAAAGATGGATGCCGAAGCGTGGAAAGACGTGATTGAAACAAACCTAAACAGTCTGTTCAACGTGACTCAACCTTTGTTCGCTCCTATGTGTGAGAAAGGTAACTGCCGTGTCATCAACATCTCTTCCGTCAATGGTCTTAAAGGTCAATTTGGACAGACTAACTACTCAGCAGCGAAAGCTGGAATGATTGGTTTTTCTAAAGCTTTGGCTGCAGAAGGCGCTCGTAGCGGCGTAACCGTGAACGTGATTGCCCCTGGCTACACAGCAACTCCTATGGTTGAGCAAATGAAGCCTGAAGTACTGGATTCAATCAAGAACCAAATTCCGATGAAACGCTTAGCAACACCTGTTGAAATTGCAGACGCAGTGGGCTTTTTAGCGAGTGAATCTGGCGCGTACATTACAGGCGAAACATTGTCTGTGAATGGCGGTTTGTACATGCAGTAATTGGCGAAACTGAAGGGGTTGGAATGATGGAAAAAGTATTTATTGTTGCGGCTAAGCGCACTCCTATTGGTGCATTTACCGGGTCGCTAAAAAACGTATCTGCGGGTGAACTGGCTGGCGTTGCGATCAAAGGTGCACTTGAGTCTGTCGATCTTTCGTTAGATGCGATTGATGAAGTAATCGTCGGCAACGTGATTTCGGCATGTCAAGGCATGGGGGTTGCTCGTCAGGCTTCCATCTATGCAGGGCTTCCTGAGGAAACACCAGCATACGGCGTGAACATGATTTGCGGCAGCGGAATGAAATCAGTGATGGACGCAGCGGCGCACATCAAAGCACAAGATGCTGAAGTGGTTATTGCTGCTGGCGTTGAAGTGATGTCACAAATTCCTTTTGTGGTACCAGCGAGCGTTCGTAATGGTCACAAAATGGGTGACATCTCAATGAAAGACTTACTGGTTGGTGATGGCTTAACCGATGCGTTTAATCACTACCACATGGGCATGACCGCTGAAAATATCGCGAACACGTTGAATATTTCGCGCCTAGCTCAAGATAACTATGCCTTAGAAAGCCAACAAAAAGCCGTTGCTGCGATTGAGGCGGGTAAGTTTAACGAGCAAATCGTGCCTGTAGAAGTTAAGCAGCGCAGACAAACCGTCACTTTTGATACCGATGAGTATCCGAAGTCAGACGCGACATTCGAAGGTCTGCAAAAGCTTCGTCCAGCTTTTGACCGTGAAGGGTCTGTTACGGCAGGTAACGCTTCGGGCATCAATGATGGCGCGAGTGCAATCATCTTAGCCTCAGAGAGTGCAGTAGCGAAATACGGACTGACACCACTGGTAGAGCTAACGAGCTACGCACAGTCTGGATTAGATCCAAAGATTATGGGTTTAGGCCCAGTAGAAGCCGTTTCTAAAACGCTTGATAAGGCGAATCTCACTCTAGAAGAAGTAGATTTGTTTGAATTGAATGAAGCGTTTGCAGCACAAGCTCTTGGCGTAATGTACCAATTGTCAGAGCAGCATGACTTACCGCTTGATGAGTTCAAGCCAAAGGTCAATGTGAATGGTGGTGCAATCGCGCTTGGCCATCCTTTAGGTGCTTCAGGCAATCGAATTATTGTTTCACTCATCCATGAAATGCTTGAACAGAAAACGACTTATGGCGTTGCTTCACTCTGTGTGGGTGGGGGAATGGGAACCGCTGTTTTGCTAAAAGGTATTGAAGGTTAGAGCCTGATATATCGGTAGCAAGCTTAAATATCGGATCAGCTTTTCAAAGCATCGCGAGTTAATCGATGAGCGTTGGCTGAAACGATAGTGACACAAATTTATTAAACTATGTATTCATCAGGAGTTACTTATGTACACGGATATTTTCAAAACAATTACTGACCAAACTGAAAAGCAATTTGAACCGTACTTAAAGTTCAACAAGTTGGTTGCAAAGAACGTCCAAACGATGACAGAACTGCAAATGAATGCAATGCAGACTTACACGAACATGGGTCTTGCGCAAATGAAAGCAGTGACTGAAATCAAAGACGTGACTAGCCTAACGGCGTTCAACAGCCAGCAACTAGCAGCGCTAACTCAATTGTCTCAACAGATGATGAGTGATAGCTCAAAAATGCAAGCTGCTGCAAAAGAGTTCAAAGAAGATGTTGAAACACTAACAACTGAAAACTTGAAAACAGTTACACCTGCATAAATAAAATCGCCATCGAGTCAGCACAGTGTTTACTGTGAGGCTCGGTGGCGATTTTCCGATTATTGGAGTCATGTTATGTTTCAACACTTCTTTTCGGACTACCTTGTTAAACTTCAACAAACAAACCAGCAATGGTGGGAAAACTTTGAACAAAACAAGGAAGCCGCGCAATCTCCCCTAAATCAAGCGATGCAAGAGTTGAATTTTGATGATGCGTCAAAAATCTTCGAGCAAGCCGCTAACCAACCCGCCGTTCTCCTTCAGTTACAATCCCAGTGGTGGGAACAGCAACTTAAGATTTGGCAAAATGCCGCACTGATGGGTAATACCGAAAGCGTCATTACTGAAGAGCGCAGTGATAAACGCTTTATTGATGAAGCGTGGAAAAATGACCCGTTTTACAGCTTTATCAAGCAGTCTTATTTGTTATTCAGCAAAAGCTATATAGACACCATTAATTCAATCGAAGGCATAGACGAGAAAACCAAGGAACGTGTGGCGTTCTTTTCACGTCAGGCTATCAATGCTCTTTCTCCTAGTAACTTCATTGCGACTAACCCAGAGTTGATGAAGCTAACGCTTGAGCGCAATGGTGAGAACTTGCTAGATGGGCTAGAGCAGCTACAAGCTGACGTTGAAGCGAGCGCGGATATCCTCAAGATCCGTATGACCAACAATAATGCCTTCCGATTAGGTGTTGATGTTGCGAACACGGAAGGTGATGTCGTTTTTCAAAATGATCTGTTCGAGCTTATTCAATACTACCCAAAAACACCTCAGGTGAACGCCACGCCTTTGTTGATCGTTCCTCCATTCATCAATAAGTACTACATTCTCGACCTTCGTGAAAAGAACTCAATGGTTCGTTGGTTGCTTGAGCAAGGGCACAGCGTCTTCATGATGTCTTGGCGCAACCCAGGTGAAGCGCAAAAAGACTTAGAGTTCGGTGACTATGTCACGGAAGGCGCAGCGAAAGCCGTGACGGCAATTGAAGATATCACGGGTAAAGAGCAAATCAATGCTGCAGGTTACTGCATTGGTGGTACTGTTCTCGCTTCAACGGTCGCTTACTATGCTGCTAAAAGAATGAAGAAACGCATTAAAACTGCGACCTTTTTTACGACTCTATTAGACTTCTCTCAGCCGGGAGAGGTTGGCGCATATATCAATGAAACGATCATTAACGCCATTGAGAAACAGAACGATGCTAAAGGATTCATGGATGGTCGTTCATTAAGCGTGACATTCAGTTTGCTTCGTGAAAACAGCCTGTACTGGAACTACTACATTGATAACTACCTAAAAGGCAGCAGCCCAATGGAGTTTGATCTGTTGTACTGGAACAGTGACAGCACTAACGTTGCAGCTAAATGCCATAATTTCTTGCTGCGTGAGCTTTACCTTGAGAATAAACTTGTTCAAGACAAAGGCGTGAAAGTAGGCGGTGTCTGGATTGATCTCAATAAGATAAAAATACCAAGCTACTTCATTTCAGCGAAAGAAGATCATATCGCGCTTTGGCAGGGGACTTACCGTGGTGCCTTGAATACCGGTGGCAACAAGACGTTCGTGCTTGGTGAATCTGGTCATATCGCGGGTATTGTTAACCATCCAGATAAGAAGAAGTACGGGTTCTGGCTGAATAACAACCTAGACGACTCGGCGGATGAGTGGCTAACTAATGCGACTCATAATGAGGGGTCTTGGTGGACACACTGGAATCAGTGGCTACAAGGTTTTGAAACTGACGAAAAAATCGAACCTTTCAATCAAGGCTCAGAGCTTAATCCTGTGATTGGCAAAGCGCCAGGCAACTATGTAAAACAGGTGCTGCCGATTGTCGATCAAGAGCAGGTTGATAAAGAGACCGCAGAGAAAGAAGCGCCAGAAAACGAAGCTTAGGGCGTTAAGTCACATTCAATTATAAAGATACACAACGTCAGATAATAAAAAAGCCACTGAAATCAGTGGCTTTTTCGTATCAACTCATATCAGAATTATCTGGTAGAAGTTGATGGAATCTCGATTGTTAATCGATTTCTTTGTCTTTACCCATAGATAAAATCCAAAGAGATACGGCTGCAACACCTGCAAAGCCACCAAGAATGATAACTGGCATAGCGCTGTAACCTAGGATGTGCCAAATTACGCTTTCTAAAGTACTCATTCAATCGCTCCTTATTGCCAGCCTTCAACGCCGTGCATGTCTGGTAGTTTGTGTGCAATACCTTTGTGACAGTCTACACACGTTTTATCACCAGAAGCTAGCGCAGTCGAGTGTTGTTTCGCACTACGGGGGCTCTGCTCTGAGAAGTCCATGTAATCGAACTGGTGACAGTTACGACACTCAAGTGAATCGTTCTTCTTCAATCGAGCCCATTCGCGTTCCGCTAGGTGAGCACGACGTGCTTTGAACTTTTCTTCAGTATTGATGGTTTTCGCAATAAAGTGTGCGTATAGCTCTTTAGATGCTTGAACCTTACGAACAATTTTATCTGTCCATTCATGAGGAACGTGACAGTCTGAACAGATAGCACGAACACCAGAACGGTTAGAGTAGTGAATTGTCTCTTGGATTTCAGCAACGATAGGTGCGTGACAGCCAGAACAGAATTCTTCCGTGTTGGTTGCCTCCATACCCGTGTTGAATGCACCCCAGAACAAAAGACCACCCGAGAAACCCAAGAACAAAACAACGCCTACGGCTGCTTTGCTTGGTGTCGCAAGTCTTTTCCAAAACGCTTTAAGTAATTTTATCATATATAGCCTCTCTTACAGTCCGGCTACGATTAACGCAGTGAATCTACAGGTTTGAACTCGTTCTCAACTAGTGGCTTAGCATTAGCTTGAGGTACGTGACACTGTAGACAGAAGTAACGACGAGGTGATACGTCTGCAAGTACCGCATCTTCACGGTTCATGTAGTGAGTTACACTCACTTTAGTAGCACCCATTTCTTTTGCGTTTTTCCAGCTGTGGCAAGAAAGACACTTGTTAGCGTTAAGAGAAACTTCATAGCTACGAATAGTATGAGGCACTAGAGGTGGTTGGTATACGTAGTCACTCTCAAGTACTTGGTCACGAGGGAACTTTTTGAAGTCATCTGCTGCGCGAGTTGCTTCAAGTTCACTTGCACCACGTAGAGATTCTACGCCACCAATGCCGCCTGGGTTATCCAGTTCAGCTTCAGCTTGAACTGCACCAGCTAGCAAAAGACCAGCTGATAGTAGGGCAGTAATCAGTTTTTTCATGGTTAATTTCTCCGCCTAAAGGCTAATTCTTTGAGTGGACTACTTCTTTCAAAAAGTAACGAAAAAAGCAGTCGCAATATTAAAAACGTCAGATCTACGAGCTAAGTGGTAAGAACATATTGTCCTTAAGCGACCTTAGTGATCTTAACTGGACACTTCTTGTAATCCGTCTGTTTAGACAGAGGATCCGTTGCATCCAAGATCAACTTGTTGATCAGAATTCTTGCATCAAAGAATGGTACGAATACCAAGCCTTGTGGTGGACGGTTACGACCACGAGTTTCAACACGAACGCGTACTTCACCACGTTTGTTTTCGATAAGAACTTCATCACCACGGCGAAGACCACGAGCTTTAGCATCAGCAGGGTGGATGTAACAAAGTGCATCCGGTACTGCTTTGTAAAGTTCTGGTACACGACGAGTCATAGTACCTGTGTGCCAGTGCTCAAGAACACGACCTGTACATAGCCACATATCGTATTCATCGTTTGGTACTTCAGGTGGCGCTTCGTATGGTGCATTGATGATCAGTGCTTTACCATCTGGTTTGCCGTAGAAGTCCCAATCAGAACCTTTCTTAGCATATGGATCTGAACCTTCTTTAAAGCGCCATAGTGTCTCTTTACCGTCAACAACAGGCCAACGTAGACCACGAACTTGGTGGTAGCGATCGTATGGTGCTAAATCGTGACCGTGGCCGCGACCAAAGGCTGCGTATTCTTCGAATAGACCTTTTTGAACGTAGAAACCTTGAGCTTGTGCATCGTCGTTAAGCTCTTGAGCTTCAGACAGTGGGAATGCATCAACGTTGCCGTTTTTGTAAAGCACGTCGTACATGGTTTTGCCACGGTACTCAGGCATTTTCGCAACCAGTTCTTCACCCCAAACTTCTTCAATAGTGAAGCGCTTAGAGAATTCCATGATTTGCCATAGGTCAGACTTAGCTTCACCTACAGTTTTCACTTGTTGGTACCATGCTTGTGTACGACGCTCTGCGTTACCGTAAGCGCCTTCTTTCTCAATCCACATTGCTGTTGGAAGGATGAGGTCAGCCGCTTGAGCTGTTGCCGTTGGGTACGGGTCAGAACATACAATGAAGTTATCTGGGTTACGGTAACCTGGCAGACGTTCAGTGTTGATGTTTGGACCCGCTTGCATGTTGTTGTTACACATTACCCAGTAAGCGTTGATTTTACCGTCTTTCAACATACGGTCTTGAAGAACAGCGTGAGCGCCGGGTACCGGTGGAATGGTGCCTTCTGGAAGTTTCCAGATATCTTCTGCAATTTTACGGTGTTTAGGGTTAGCAACCACCATATCGGCAGGTAAACGGTGAGCGAATGTACCAACTTCACGCGCTGTACCACACGCTGACGGTTGGCCAGTTAGTGAGAATGGGCTGTTACCTGGAGTAGAAATCTTACCTGTAAGAAGGTGGATATTGTATACAAGGCTGTTCATCCATACGCCACGAGTATGTTGGTTCATACCCATAGTCCAAAGTGACATTACTTTGATGTTTGGATCGGCATATTGCTTAGCCAGCTTGATAAGGTCTTCTTGAGATACACCTGACATTTCAGACGCTTTCTCAACTGTGTATTCAGCAACAGACGCTTTGTAGTCTTCGAAAGAGATAGCAGTCATTTCGCCTGAGTTAGGGTTTGCGGCTGCTTTCTGTAGTGGATCATCGTCACGCAGACCGTAACCGATGTCTGTCGTTGCTTGCTTGAAGTTCGTGTGCTTGTTCACGAAGTCCCAGTTAACGGCATCGTTTTGAATGATGTAGTTAGCAATGAAGTTAGCAATTGCTAGATCTGATTGAGGTTCGAAGATGTAACCCGTGTCTGCAAGCTCGAAAGAACGGTGGTAGTAAGTAGACAGTACGTTTACTTTAACGTGTGGATGGCTTAGACGACGGTCTGTAATACGAGTCCATAGTACTGGGTGCATTTCTGCCATGTTTGACCCCCACAGTACGAATGCGTCTGCGTGTTCAAAGTCATCGTAACAACCCATTGGCTCATCAATACCGAAAGTGCGCATGAAGCCTACTACAGCAGAAGCCATACAGTGACGAGCGTTTGGATCTATGTTGTTTGAACGGAAACCCGCTTTCATCATCTTAACGGCTGCGTAGCCTTCCATTACTGTCCATTGGCCTGAACCGAACATACCAACACCTGTTGGACCGTTCTTCTTCAGTGAAGCTTTCCATTTCTCAGCCATCACGTCGAACGCTTTGTCCCAAGATACGGGTGCGAAATCACCATCTTTATGGAACTCACCGTCTTTCATGCGAAGTAGAGGAGTCTCAAGACGGTCTTTACCGTACATGATTTTTGAAAGGAAGTAGCCTTTAATACAGTTAAGGCCTTTGTTTACAGGAGCTTCTGGATCGCCTTGAGTCGCAACCACTTTACCGTTTTGAGTACCTACTAGTACTGAACAGCCCGTACCACAAAAACGACAAGGCGCTTTATCCCACGTGATTTTTGTTTGATCAGAGCTAGCAATCAGGTTGGTTGCTGTTGCCGGTAGAGTTACACCTGCAACGGCTGCCGCTGATGCAGCTGCGT
>NZ_AJYZ02000019.1:453902-536853 GCF_000272045.2 Vibrio crassostreae 9ZC13
CACGTCTTGTCATTTTCATACTTCACCCTCAAGTTGAGAATTGTTACTTCCAGTTTCTAAATCCGTTTCGTCGAGTCCAGTTTCGATTTGGTGATAAACCAAAGCTGTCCCCAAAACGTTCTTAATGTTGTTTATTGCTTCGATGGTGTCCGTTACAAAACCTTGGTTTTCAGTTTCTAGGACCACGATGATTTTGCCTTCAGGGCTATCTCCGTAGATTTCAGCGTTATCGAATTGATCGATCTCCGCTTTGATCTCATTTAGATGCTCAGGGCTCACATGCACGACTAAACTTGATATATGCACTTCATTTAGTGCCATAAATTGCTCTCGTTATTTTTGTTTTATGCATTACTCACAAGAATAGCCGAAGTAGGGCAAATTGCTACGCAGGCCCCACAACCGCTACACTCATCTAACTCGATTTTTGGTAGAGCAACACTGCCTGCTCTAAGTTCAAATTGAATGGCCATAGGTTCACACATGTCACCACAGCTTCGGCATTCAACATTTTGTTGCGCTAAACACTTATCAGAGATTTGTGCTTTTGCTTGCCAAGGCTCTCCTTGCTTTGGCTTAAAAATGGGTTCGGGACAAACATCTGCACATTGATAGCAGAACGTACACTCATCAATAGAGAAATCTACAGTGGGAAAACCACCATCGCCTACAATGATTATCTTAGTCTCACAACTCTCGATGCATTTACCGCAGCGAGTACAGTCATCTGTAAAGCTTTCTAGGCTGTCAATCCAAGGCAAACGAATCTGGCTTGAGTCAACTTTTCGTCTTGAAAAAAGACGGCGTTTTGATAGATCTACCACTAGATACCTATAGATGTTACTAAGATGTTGTAATTGTAGGTCATTATTCTATTAATATCTTGTAATGAGTCCTCACAAGTAGTGTAGTTTTAGAAACAATTGTATAAATACCCCCTAAGGGCTAATTGGGGGCATATATTGTCTTAGATCAATAAATTACGGAGCGAGTGATCACATATTGAATGGAGCTATGATTTTTGATGTGTGACAATACGATATCGCTGGCAAGTCATTTATCAATAGGAAGGCACTTTTGCTTATAAAACCGGTTTCATCTGTAACAAGTACGATAGCAAAATCTTTGCTCTCTATACTGCTGTTGTCGGTTGCTACGACTGGCTTTGCCATCTTTACTTTGGCTTCAAGTTTGAATGATGCGGAAGCGGTTAACGTGGCCGGTTCAATGCGAATGCAAAGCTACCGTTTAGCCCATGATATTCAAATAGAATCTGTCGATTATGAATCTCATATTCGTGAATTCGAAAGTTCTCTTTACTCGCCATCCATGACTAATTTGGTCAGTTGGAATGTTCCGACAGACATCACAGAAGATTACTATTTAATTATCGGCCGTTGGCATGAGCTAAAACAGGTCTTGAATAGCGAAGAGCGCGATCACTATCTCGTGTTGGTTGAAAACTTCGTGGCTGAAATCGATGGCTTCGTTTATAAGCTGCAAGAGTTCTCTGAAGACAAGTTAATAAAGTTAGCGTGGGCTGGTGGTATCGGCCTTGGTGGGATTCTGGTCATATCTCTTTTTGTTGTTCACTTTGTACGTAAACAGGTTGTTAAACCGCTACATGCTCTTGTCGGTGCGAGCCAAAGAATCAAAAACAGCGACTTCGAGGTAGAACTCAAGGTGACCAGTAACAACGAAATGGGCATTTTGACCCAAACCTTCAACTCGATGGCCAAAGATTTAGGCGTGCTTTATCGAAACCTTGAAGATGTGGTGGATGCAAAGACGATTGAGCTGCAAAATGCGAACCAGTCGCTGCAGGCACTTTATAACTCGTCACAAGAGCTCACGGTGACGCGTATTGCTCCTGAAAACTTCCGAGCTATCTTGCAGCATCTCGTGAGCTTGGAAGGGATTGGATCACTGAGGCTCGAGATTGTCGATAACTCAGGCCGTTCATTGATTATGGATGAAGGTTACGATTCGAATTTAGACTACGAAAAGTTTGAGATGAAACTCGACGATAACGAACTTATTCTCGGCTATTTATACTGTTCATATCACCACGGGCACTCAACTAAAGCTCTGATCGAAAGCTTCATTCAACTGCTATCGAGAGCGATCTACTACAATCGTGCTCAAAAGAAAGCTGAACAGCTTATTATCATGGAAGAGCGTGCCACGATTGCACGTGAACTCCACGATTCATTGGCTCAATCACTGTCGTACTTGAAAATTCAAGTTACACTATTAAAGCGTGTGATTGGCAAACTGCCAGAGCAACAGCACCGAGAGCAATCTGAACAAATCGCGTCTGAGATCGGAAACGGCTTAGCCGACGCTTATACCCAGTTAAGAGAGCTACTCACCACATTTAGGTTGACCATTAAAGAGGGCAACTTTGGAGACGCCTTAAGTACCATGCTTGAGGCGCTCAGCGAGAGAACCGATGCGAAGATTAACCTCACTAATAATCTATCATCGATCGAGCTTGATGCGCATAGTCAGGTTCACTTGCTTCAATTGATTCGTGAAGCAACAATAAATGCAATAAAACACGCCAATGCCGACTTGATAGATGTATGCTGTATCGATGAGGACGGTGAAGTATTAGTCGTGATAAAAGATAATGGAGATGGCTTTGACTCAAGTAGTTCCAAGGTGAACCACTACGGGATGAGCATTATGCAGGAGCGTGCGGCAAGACTGAATGGCGACTTGACGATTGAAGCGGCGCAAGGTGAAGGCTGTACAGTCATATTGAAATATAAAAGTTTGAAGGAAGTTAAAGTTGACGATTTGTAAAGTAATGCTGGTTGATGATCATCCATTGATGCGCAGAGGTATAAGCCAATTACTGAGCTTTGAAGACGAATTCGAAGTGATTGCAGAAGCAAGTAACGGCACTGAAGCGGTTGCTCTTGCTCATGAAGAAGAACCTGATTTGATCCTTTTGGATCTCAATATGAAGGGCATGTCTGGTTTAGATACCTTGAAAGCACTTCGCACTGACGGTTCTAGCGCAAACATTGTTATTCTAACGGTTTCTGATAGCCCTGCAGACATTGAAGCGATTGTAAAAGCAGGCGCTGATGGCTACTTGTTGAAAGACACTGAACCCGATGAGTTAATTGAACTGCTTAAGCAAGCACACAGCGGTGACAAGGCTTACAGCAGTGTGGTTGCTCGTTACCTAAATGATGCTGGAAGCCGCAATGATATCTTCGAACAATTGACTGAACGCGAAATGCAGATCCTTCAAGAAGTCGCGAAAGGTTACCGCAATAAGCAGATCGCTGATCACCTGTTCATTTCTGAATCGACAGTTAAGGTACATATGAAGAGTCTACTGAAAAAGCTGCAAGTGCCTTCCCGTACCGCTGCCACGGTTCTGTATCTAGAACGCTATGGTGAAATGAAGTAGGGCTTGGTCCTTTGAGATAACACTATTTCAAGCCTGACTGTTTATACATGTCTCGATAGTTTTGACGATGTGAGAAAGTGACATTAAAAAAGGCGCTGAACTTACTAAGTTCAGCGCCTTTTTATTAGGGCATTTTATATCCAAATAATCATGTCTGTTTTACTGACAATTAAGCTGCCATTGGTACTAGAACAAGCGTACCGAAGATCACCGTGATAAGACCACAGATTACTGGTACTGAAGTACGTTTAACGACTTCAAACGGGCTGATTTTACCCATGCCAGAAGTCGCTACAATTACACCCGAAACAGGAGAAATTGTACGGCCTAAGTTAGACGCTTGAAGCATTGGGATGATTAGGAACGCAGGGTTCAAGCCCATTTTCGCAGCAAGTGACGGAGCCAGTTCTACGAATGCATAGAATGGCGCGTTACCAGAACCTGTCGCGATAGCAGCAGCAACTGTTAGACCAGTCAGGATAAGCATTAATGCGATACCGCCAGCGCCAGCTGATTCAGCAAGGCCGATTAGGTTATCAATTGCACCGATAGACATTAGGCCCTGAGCAAATACACCCGCCGCAACCAACAGCATTACTACGCCTTTAAATGCTTCGGCCATACCTTGGTAGCAAGAATCTAGGTCTTCTAGTGTTTTTTCGCCGTCAAACTTCTTCACAACGTAATCGATAACAGCGCCCACGAAAATTGAACCTACTACGATGGTGTAGATATCAAGTGAAAGGCCCGGAATGGTACGACCGTTGAATAGAAATACTCCAAAAATAGGTAAGAATGGAAGAGCAGCATAAAAAGCCGGCGCATTCGTTTCAATTTCTGAAACGTCTACTTTTTCCATTGGCGTGTTTTCTTTCTTATCTAGGTATTTGTTCCAGAAGAAAGCCGCACCCGCCATCACGATGATCGCACAGATAGAAACAGGCAGTACCGTTTGAACAGCAAACACATCAAGAGACATACCTGATTTTTCTGCTGCGATAACCACATCACCCGACGTTGGTGAAAGAATGATTGCTGCAGGTGATGCACAAACCGCCACCGCTGCTGGACGAGAAATACCCATTGCCGTCATCATTGGGAATAGGGTCGCCATCAATAGCACGCCAAGGCCTGTTGCAGAACTTACTGCTAGAGACATTAGACACGCTACGATGTAAGCCGCAACAAGAAGTACGTATGGAGATTTGATAGCAGCAAGCGGTTTAGAGAATTGTTTTACTACCACATTGTTTGCGCCGATATGCGTCATGTAAGAAGCAAAGCCACAAAGAAGCATGATTTGCATGCCTAGGCCGCCTCCACGGTACTGAAGCATGTACTTAACGAATTCTAGTGAGTCGGTAACCATGTTACCTGTTGAAGCGACCTTAGCGGGTAAGACTGTGTGACCAATAAGGCCGGTGATAAGAAGTAGGACAAGGCCAGCAGTTAGTAATACACCCGCCGCTTTATAGCCTTTTACAATAAAGTAACCAACAGCAATAGTAATCACTAATCCGATCAAGAGCTCTAACATAGAAATCTCCACAAAGTTTAAAAAATATAAGAAAGTGTTTCAGAATATGACAATGAATGTACAGAAAACTGCACTGTGGCACGAGGCATAGTTGAGGTTGATATGATCTAAGACAAACATTTTCTTTGATGTTAATTGTGGTTGTAAATCGTGATTAACTACTGTTGTTTAGATGTTAATAAACAAATTTTGCGGCTCGTTAGAATATAACTTGGATCACCTTTGGTTGTTCTAGTTGCATATGGAGGTTTCGTTTATAAATCGTGAGTGTTTTTTGTGCTTTGGAAGGAAACGTGTAACGAAGTGGGTATTTATCGGGGTAAAGAGGTGAGAATCTTAGCTTTGAAGCCTACTTATGTTTAAAGATTACTTATGTTTAACACCTACTTACTTCCCATAAGTAAGCGCTAAAACACAAGTTATAATAAGGCGATTCTTCAGCTTCTTCGTTTAATACGACTTCGTCCTCGAGTACCACTTCTTCAACTTCTTCTGCGAATAGGGGCATAGAGAAAGCGATTAGAACTAAAGGTAGCTTTGGTAGGAATCGTGTGTATGAAATTGTATTTGCTAATGGGTGCGATGTTCGTGAGATAGTGTGTTTCGACATAATGGTTTTGTATATAAAGTGATTTAACACGACGAACTAAGTGTTAGTCTGATGAGTAGACAGTGAGCGAATCGAACCGTTGGCATTGTCGGCGCATGTTCCATCGCAATCGACTCCCAATTCATTTTTGGGGTCGGAATGGTATGCACGGATTGGATTAAGTGGAGGTGCTGATTGAATAAGCTCACTTCACTTACAGCGTCCTCAAGTTGTTTGGTATTCATCTACATTCCTGTCGACTGTTGTTCTTGTAATTTGGCGCTTAGTTTATGGTCAAAGCGCGCGAACAGTATTTAAATGAAGGTGAATGATCTTTCGTGAGGTTACTTGATATTGGTTTAGGAATATTTGGGGAGGAAAGTTGGGTTTATGATTGAAATAACAGCTCAGAAACACAGAGAGCAAGGCGCTCTCTGTGTTGGTCATTTTGCTACTATCGAAACTTGCTGATGAGCATTATCTCTGGCGTCTTGCGACCAAAGTAAATCGGTAATCGTTAGACGTGAAGTAGTTACGGCTGTATTCAAACACCGTGTTATTGGCGAGGTAACCGCGAGTACGTTTTTCAATGATAGGCTGAGCTGGGTCAATACCTAACTGTTTAGCAACGTCTTCAGGCGGAAGAATCGGTACCAATTCCTGCTCACTTCGATCAATCACCATGCCTTTGGTGTTCTCAATAAAGTCGTATTTTGATGTCTGCATCACTTGATAGGTGAGATCTGGGAATAGGGCAACAGGTAACCAAGTTTCTTCAACCGTGATTGGATTGTTGTCTATGAAACGAACACGTTTTACGTAGAAAACCAATTCGCCTTCTTTGATATCTAAATGTTCAGACATCGCCAAAGAACACGGCTTCATTTCGAAGGCCAGAACTTCACTGTGTGTAACCACATCCAAATGCGCCCACTTTTCTTGAAAGCTCGACTGTTTGTAGATGTCGTAATTGATCTTGTTCTCTTTGACGTAAGTACCACTACCTTGAACGCTTTCCAGCTCATCGTTTTCGATCAGTAGTTTCAGCGCCTGTCTAACCGTTACACGACTTACCGAGAATACTTCACGCAATTGCGCTTCCGTTGGGAGTGCTTCTCCAACTTTATATTCACCAGAACTGATCTTTTCTCTTATTGCATCGGCGATTTGGCGATACATAGGGAGTCTTGCCATTTTTGCCTCATTTGTGCGCTAGGACAACTAGACTTTGATTAACAACCTGTACCTTAAATACGTAAATTTGCTCTATATAAGCCTTGCTTTAAAGGTTAGTGTGAGCGTCGTATCGGCGTTTTGTAGTACATATAATACAAATTAAACGATACATAACAAGCTTTCTTAAAGGATTTACCAATACGATTTAAATACAAATTAAATACAAATATGTATTGATGAGATCGTTATCACGGATTAAATGTCTTGAAGTTGTATTATTCATCTCGTCGACAGGGACGACTGTCGTACTAATCCGTGACTATGGGACAAAGGTTATGAAACTTACTACTCTAACGAATAAGTCGCTCGTAAATCTGCAAACTACGTTTAGCAGTCGAGAAGAAGCGATTTACGCACTTGCTGACCAACTGAATCAGCAAGGCAAACTGCACAACAAACAAGAGTATCTTGATGCAGTATTTGCTCGTGAAGAGCAAGGCCCGACAGCGCTTGGCGAAGGCCTAGCAGTACCGCACGGCAAGACTGACGCGGTTAAAGAAGCTGGTTTCGCTGTTGCAACATTGAAAGAAGACATGAAATGGAAAGGCCTAGATGAAGACGAAGATGTGAATCTTATCTTCCTAATTGCCATTCCAAATGCAGAAGCGGGTTCTACCCACATGCACCTGCTGACCGAACTGACAACCACATTGGTTGATGACGATGTTCGTGAAGCAGTATTAAAAGCAACAACCGCTGATGAAATCTTCGCGCTTCTTGATGGCGATAATCAGCAAGAAGAAAAACAAGACAACTTAGATACAAATGCGCCGACAATTGTATGTGTTACTGCTTGCCCTGCAGGCATTGCTCACACCTATATGGCTGCAGAATACCTTGAAAAAGCGGGCAAAAAGCTTGGCTACAAGGTTCATGTTGAAAAGCAGGGCGCAAATGGCATTGAAGATCGTTTGACGGCTGAGCAATTAAACAATGCTGTGGCGTGTGTTTTTGCTGCTGAAGTCGCGATTAAAGAAGTGGATCGTTTTAACGGAATCCCTCGTGTTGAAACGCCAGTTGCAGAACCGATTAAACACGGTGAACGCATTCTAAATGAAGCGATTGAAGAGTCGAAAAAAGGTAACGGTGCAGAGCGTACAGTGGCTACTGATGACAAACCGAAAAAACTGCCACTGAAAACTGAGCTTAAACAAGCGCTGCTTTCTGGTATTTCTTACGCAGTTCCTCTTATCGTTGCTGGTGGTACTGTTCTTGCGGTTGCTGTTCTTATTGCGCAAATTTTTGACCTGCAAGAGCTTTACGCAACAAAAGATTCTTGGCTGTGGATGTATCGTAAATTAGGTGGCGGCCTATTAGGTACATTAATGGTGCCAGTACTGGCAGCTTACACTGCTTACTCATTAGCCGACAAACCGGCACTTGGTCCTGGTTTTGCTGCGGGTATTGCTGCAAACATCATTGGTTCAGGTTTCCTAGGCGGTGTTGTTGGTGGTTTGATTGCGGGTTACGTGATGCGCTGGGTGAAAGAGCATGTTCGCTTAGGCCCTGCATTTAACGGCTTCCTTACTTTCTACCTTTACCCGGTGATTGGTACTTTGGTAGCGGGTAGCTTGATGCTGTTTGTTATCGGTAAACCTGTTGCGTTCTTAAACCAAGGTTTAACGGACTGGTTGAACGGTATGTCAGGCACCAATGCGTTGTTATTGGGTGCAATTTTAGGTCTGTTTGTATCATTCGACCTAGGTGGTCCGGTAAACAAAGCTGCTTACGCATTCTGTTTAGGTGCAATGGCAAACGGTGTTTATGGTCCTTACGCAATCTTTGGCTCAGTAAAAATGGTATCGGCGTTCACGGTAACGGCTTCTACCATGATTGCTCCACGCTTATTCAAAGACTTTGAGATTGAAACCGGTAAATCTACATGGCTACTTGGTCTTGCGGGTATTACTGAAGGTGCAATCCCAATGGCGATTGAAGATCCAATCCGTGTAATCGGCTCATTCTTACTAGGCTCTGTAGTAACAGGTGCAATGGTGGGTGCGGCAGGTATTGGTCTATCCACTCCGGGCGCAGGTATCTTCTCTATTTTCTTGTTACACGATTCAGGTTTGGGCGCATTCTCTGCTGCTGCAATCTGGTTCGGTGCTGCGATTGTCGGCACAGTGATTTCAACTGTTACTCTTCTGATGTGGCGTGGTCACGCTGTAAAAAAGGGTAAGTTTGAAGCAAGTACTGCAACACAGAACTAACTGAATTTTGAGCTAGCTTCTAGCTCGCAATTAAAACACCGTATAAAAAATAACGAACAACTTGGCTGTCCTAAATGCCTGTGCTCCTAACGGTTTTATTCACACAGATTCTGGGCGTGGTTTTCTGCACCCTAAATTTAGTGGCAGCCAATTTTAACCCCTTGAAAAACTTTAATTTAGTCGTATTTGGGTTCGAACTTTAGTTTTACTCGAAGCGACACATTTAGGTAAATGATTATGACTACATCACGCGTACACATTACTCCTCACATGCACTGGGATCGTGAATGGTATTTCACAACAGAAGAGTCTCGTATTCTTCTTGTGAACAACATGGAAGAAATCATGAACCGTCTGGAGAGCGATCCAGAATACAAATATTACGTTCTAGATGGTCAAACCGCCGTTCTAGAAGATTACTTTGCAATCAAACCAGAAAACACAGAGCGCGTAAAAGCATTGGTTGAAGCGGGCAAGTTAATTATTGGCCCTTGGTATTCTCAAACCGACACAATGCAAGTTTCTGGTGAGTCAATTGTACGTAACATGATGTATGGCATTCGTGACTGCATGAAGTTTGGCGATGCAATGAAGATTGGTTACATACCAGATTCATTCAGCATGAGCTCACAGCTGCCAATGATCTACAACGGCTTCGACATCACGCGTGCAATGTTCTGGCGTGGTTGTTCAGAGCGTCATGGCACCAACAAAACAGAATTCTTATGGCAGTCTAATGACGGCAGTGAAGTAACGGCACAAGTGCTTCCGCTGGGTTACGCGATTGGTAAATACCTTCCACAAGACGAAGAAGGCTTGCGTGCTCGTTTAGATAAGTACTTCCCAGTGCTAGAAAAGCCATCGGTGACTAAAGATATCTTGCTACCGAACGGCCACGACCAAATGCCGATTCAAAAAGACATCTTTGAAGTAATGGACAAGCTTCGCGAAATCTACCCAGATCGCGAGTTCTCAATGAGCCGTTACGAAGAAGTGTTCGAGAAAGTAGAAGCGGCGCGCGACCAACTCGACACAATCAAAGGCGAGTTCAACGACGGTAAATACATGCGTGTTCACCGTACGATCTCTTCTACGCGTATGGACATCAAACTGATCCACGCAGAAATCGAAAACAAGATTGTAAACATCTTAGAACCGCTAGCGTCTATCGCTTGGACATTAGGTTTTGAATACCACCACGGTTTGATTGAGAAAATGTGGAAAGAGAGCATGAAGAACCACGCTCATGACTCTATTGGTTGCTGTTGTTCAGACAAGGTACACGCTGAAATCTTAAACCGTTACATCCTTGCTGACGACATGGCGACCAACCTGATTCACTTCTACAAGCGTAAGATTGTTGACCACATGCCAGATCGCGAAGGTTGCGACAAACTGGCGATGTTCAACCTTTCTCCATACGAGCGTGAAGAAGTGGTTAACACCACTATCACTATCCGTGCTCAAGAGTTCTCTATCTTTGATGAAAACGAAAACCTAGTTGAGTACTTCATCCAAGACAAGCGCCAAATTGACCCGGGTAAAGTAGACCGTCAAATCGTTCACTACGGTAACTACGACCCGTTCATGGAGTTTGATATTCAAATCAAACGCACTGTACCAGCGATGGGTTTCACCACGTTACACATCCAAGGTAATGAGAAGGGCGCAGTTAAAGTCGCAGAGCAGAAAGACTACTTGCTAGAGAACGAATACTACCGAATTAATGTAAACGACAACGGTACTCTGACTATTTTCGATAAAGAGACAGAGCAAGTATTCGACCAAGCACTTCGTTTAGAAGATGGTTCTGATGACGGCGATGAGTACGATTACTCTCCATCTCGTCAAGAGTGGCTGTTGTACTCTGATGAATTCCCGGTAGAAACATCAATTGATCACCAAGGTTTCCAATCGGTAGCAAACATCGCTTTCCGCATGAACGTGCCAGCAAACCTTACAGAGCGTGAAGAACGCACGGGTCAAAATGGATTCGTTGAAGCGCAATGCCAAGTGGTATTGAAGCAAGGTTCTCGCCGCATCGAAGTCCGTATGGAATTGGACAACCAAGCCGACGACCACCGTGTACGTGTATTAGTACCTACGCCATTTATTTCTGAAACTGTGGTAGCAGATAACCAGTTCGGTTGTATTACTCGACCAACCAATGACCCTGCAATGGCGGTTTGGGAAGAAGAGAAGTGGAAAGAAGCACCGGTTCCTGTGTATCAGTTAATGAACTTTGCTGCGCTAGAAAACGGCAAAGCGGGTATGGCTATTATGTCGAATGGTCTGCGTGAATTTGAAGTGATTGCATCTAAAGGTGACGAAAATAGAGATACCTTCGCACTGACACTATTCCGTGGTATTGGCGTGTTGGGTAAAGAAGAGCTATTGCTTCGTCCGGGGCGTCCTTCTGGTATCAAGATCCCGACCCCAGATTCACAAGTGCGCGGCAAATTAGTGTGTGAATTCACACTGTGTGGCTTCTCTGGTAACCATATTGACGCGAACATCATGGCGCAAGCACGTGACAATGTCACTCTAATCGAATGCTACAACAAGATCCCTTACAACGCGATGAAGCTCAACGTGGGTGAGCAGAACCTACCTATGAGTTTTAGCCTTCTGTCTAAGCAACAATCAGGCGCGGTGTTGAGTGTGCTGAAGAAAGCGGAAGACGAAGATGCACTGATCATGCGTGTCTACAACCCGGCAGAATCGGGTTCAGTATCGGATTCAATCTCTTTTACTCAAGCGGTTTCAAGCTGGAAAGAGACAAGCATGGACGAGCGCGTACGCGAAGGTGATGTAGCATCTGAAGAGTTCGGCCAGATAGCACCTTGCCAAGCAAAAACATTCCAAATCAAATTCTAATTTCGATAACCCGCTCACCTTGGTGGGCGGGAATGGTGAACGACAATGAAAATTGTAATTGCCCCTGATTCATTTAAAGAATCACTCGACGCTCATCAAGTTGCGTCTTGCATTGAGCGTGGATTTGCCGATGTTTTCCCTTACGCAGAGTTTGTGAAAATGCCACTCGCCGATGGCGGAGAAGGCACGGTAGACGTGTTGCTAGAGGCGCTCAATGGTAAGAAGCAACGGCTGCACACGACGGATCCAATCGGGCGTGAATGTACGGCTTATTGGGCTTCGTTGGAACAGACTGTTGATGGCGCCAACGTAAAAACTGCCTTGGTGGAATTTGCTCAAGCATCGGGTTTAGACCTATTAACCGTAGAAGAAAGAGCACCGTTAACCGCATCTTCGTTTGGTACTGGGCTATTGATCAAAGATGCACTAGATCAAGGTGTTGAACAAATCATTATTGGTTTGGGCGGCAGCGCAACCAATGATGCAGGTGCTGGCATCTTACAAGCGTTGGGAGGCAAGTTATTAGACAAGCAAGGCAACGAGCTATTTGGTGGCGGCGCCGAATTAAGCCGGTTAGCAAGCATCGATCTTGAAGGACTGCACCCTAGATGCAAAGAAGTGACGTTCGTGGTCGCGTGTGATGTGAATAATCCATTATGTCGCGAAAGCGGAGCCAGTACTGTGTTTGGTCCGCAAAAAGGCGCATCAAAAGCTCAAGTTGAACAACTTGATACTGCGATCGGGCACTTTGCCGATATCGCTCAAGCACATACGGGTACTAATCATCGCGACACAGCTGGATTTGGTGCTGCTGGTAGTACACCTCTGGGGTTAAGTCTTGCATTCAATATCCAAATTAAAGCGGGTATTGAGATGGTATTAGATGCCTTGGATGCAGATAAGGTTCTTGAAGGTGCTTCACTGGTCGTGACCGGAGAGGGGCAGATGGACAACCAAACCCTGCAAGGTAAAACACCTTTCGGCATCGCTCAGCGAGCTCAAAAGTTGAGTATTCCAACCATTGGAATTGCGGGCTCTTTGGGGCAAGACGTTGAAAAACTTTACGGCTCAATGTCTAGCTTATTTGGAACCGTACGTTCACCTCAGTCTTTAGACCAAGTTTTATCAGAAGCGAATCAAAACCTGACTCGCACTGCCCGTAATATCGCCGCCACGCTCAAGCTTGGTAGCCAGATTTTTAATGAGAAGTAATTATGTCTCTATTTAAACTCGACAACGTTATTCAAAACTACGCATGGGGAAGCAAAGACTCCATTAACCAATTGTTTGGTATTGTGAACCCAAACCAGGAACCTCAAGCAGAAATTTGGATGGGTGCTCATCCAAATGGTTGTTCAAAGGTAGGCGATACCGGTGAATCGCTTTCTCACATGATTGATGAAAACAAAATCGATGTCTTAGGCGGATACACGGCGGCTCGTTTCGGTGAATTGCCTTTCTTGTTTAAGGTGTTGGCCGCTGAAACACCGTTATCGATTCAGGTTCACCCGAACAAGCGAAAATCAGAATTAGGTTTTGAGCGTGAGAATGCACTTGGTATCCCTTTGAATGCGTCTAATCGCAACTACAAAGATCCAAACCATAAACCTGAGTTGGTTTATGCGTTGACCTTCTACAAAGCGATGAATGGCTTTCGTGCAATCGACGACATTATTGCCTTGTTCGAAGAAGCGGATATTCCTTCGTTAGCGATTGAGCTTAATGTACTAAAAGCCAATGCCGACAGTGATTCTTTGAAGTCGTTCTTTAGCGCCATTATGTCTCTTGAAGGTGACCGCAAAGCGTCTGCGCTTAATGAGCTTTATGCTGCACATGCGCGACCAGCCAAAACGGTCATGGGGCGTGAAGCTCTTCAATACAGCATCGAATTCAAACAGCATTATCCAGGTGATATTGGCTTATTTGCGCCATTAATGCTTAACACGGTTGAGCTGGCGCCCGGTGAAGCGATGTTCCTGTTCGCAGAAACCCCACATGCTTATGTTCAAGGTACGGGTTTAGAGATTATGGCAAACTCAGACAATGTGCTGCGTGCCGGTCTCACTCCCAAATATATCGATGTCCCTGAGCTTATCGACAACACAATCTTTGAGCCGATTAAGCCAGAAGATATCCGCCTTAAGCCTGTATTGAAAGAGGGCAAGATGAGTTATCCGATTCCAGTGGATGACTTTGGCTTTGATATCTTGTCTGCGACTGATGAGAGCAAGTCACAGTATCTACGTAGCGCGGAGATCTTGTTCTGTGTGGAAGGAGAGGCGACCGTCACTTCAGAAGGACGGTCAGTTTCTCTTAAACCCGGAGAATCGGTCTTTGTAAGTAGTAATTCAAGTGTTTACCAATATCAAGGGAATGGCATTTTGGCTCGTGCTTTTAACTAGTGCCCCCGTGCTAGCGATCAGCAAAAGAAATGTCAGAGTGCCACTGTAAAGTGGTACTCAATATTGGATTGATGGTTGTTACCTATCTGTCTTTGACAGTCATGATTATTGACCATACCCGCTACTCTGGCGGGTTTTTTCATTATTAGAATGAGCAGATATAAGCTTGTAGAAAAGACAAACCCTGCGATCAGAGCAGGGCTTTTTATTGAATTAGTACTGAGTGACTGGTTAGGCAATGTGCGTCATTTTATTAAGCACAAAGGTTTCAATACAACCTTCAGTCGCAGCCATGTAGTCAGCGATGTGTTGGCTCGCTAAGTGTTTCTCTAGATGAACTTCAGACTCCCAGTTCTCATGAAAAACGAAGTGAGCAGGGTTACTGTTATCTTGGTGCAGATCGTAGTTAATACAGCCGTCTTCAACACGGGTTTTATCGATCAATTTAATCATCTCAGCTTTTACAAGCTCAGTTTTGTCTTCTTTAGAGACTATCGTTGCAATAATAGTCAGTTTGCTCATTTTCAATTCCTTCGCTTTAAACTCGGTAAGTTTAAGTAATATAAGTATAAATTCAGAATGAAGAAAGAGTTCTGAAATCCAATAACTATGGTTCTTACCATCCACAATTCAAACTCGAGAGCATAGGGCCAGAGCCGAGTAGGTTATGCTTGTCTCGTCCTAAAATACGTTGACAGTATTTCTACTAAGCCAACAGCATCAGCTGTTGGCTTTTTTCATGCACCTCATTTGGAGTTTTCATCCTGAGACTAAGGTGCGGCCTCATATTGTTATAGGTACTTATAGACTCTTTTACTAGTTGTTTAAGCTCTCTGAGGTTTTTACACTTATTAAGTAAGAACTCTTGTTTCAGTATTCCATTTACTCTCTCTGCTAATGCATTTTGATAGCAGTCATAACCGTCTGTCATCGAGGGGCTTATGCCGCTACTTTTCAACTTATCTTGATAAACACCGGAGCAATACTGGAGACCACGATCAGAGTGATGGATACACGAACGATGATATTGACGCCCCTTAATAGCCATATCTAGCGCTTTCACAACATCCGTCGCCTTCATTTCGTTGCTCAGCTCGTAGCCCATAATTTTCCGACTAAACGCATCAGTTACCAATGAGAGATAGTGAATGCCTTCATCTGATTGGATATAGGTAATATCACTTACTAACACACCCTCTGGAGTGCATGGTTTGTAGTTCTTTAATAAGTTCGGATGTTTTTTCATCCAATGCTTACTGTTTGTCGTTTTCGTAAAACTACGTTTAGGTCTTACCAATAACCGTTCATCACGTAAGTAGTTGAAAAGAGCATCCCGACCTAACTTGATACCTTGTTCTTGCAACTTTGGCTTAAGTAAAAAGTAGAGCTTTCTAGTGCCAACCCGAGGCATATAACGTCTAATATCCAACACCATTTGTTTGATGGGTTTAAGTTCCAACTGGCGATGAACAGCTCGCTTTTCTCGTTGATAAACGCTTTGTCTCGTTATCCCGCATAGCTTACATACTCGAACTAAACTTATTCCTTCTTGTTCTTGAAGGCTTCTTGCTCCTTGGTGAGATACTTTTTTCTGAGGCTAGTTCCGTGTTCAGCATCAAGAATATCAACCACTCTATTTAAAAAGAGATTCTTGATTTTTTCGTCTTCCAGCTCTTTCTCAAGACGCTTTATTTTCTGTGCTGGTGACTCTTTAGGCTTAGTTGATTGGTGCATGGTATTCATCCTTGGAGTTTGCGCCCAATTCATCTTACCGTGCTTTCGAAGCCAAGTTAAAACAGTTGAACGGCCTTGGATACCATAAATGGTTTGGGCTTGTTTATATGTCATATCGCCTCTTTCTACAGCGGCGACGACCTGTAATTTAAAGCCTAGTGTGTAATCACGCTGAGTGCGCTTAACGTAGGTATTATTTGAAGTAGCCATAATTCGTCCTCAATGTGTAAACACATTTCAGGACGGGACAGCTTATTAAAAAAAGCCCTCATAGCAATATGAGGGCTTTTGAATAAGAATCAAACTGTGTTGTTACTGGGGTGTTAAGCGTACTGTTTTAGCTTAAGCGTATTGCTCAACCGTCATTGCCCAATTTTTCTTCTGTTGTTCGAAATTCATTTTGATTTGCTGATAACGAACCTTAAGAACAGAGTGTTCGTACTTCTTCACAACGTCTTCGCGCTTGCTTTCAAGTAGCTGTTTTTTAACTTCGTAATATTCGTTCATGTTTGATACTAGAGCATCAAACTCTTGTTGAAGCTTCTCTGCGATTTGTTGCTTGTCGGCACGATGCATGATTTTTTGCTGGGTGCGTTTAAGTAACATTGACGCTTCAGCTTTCTCAATACGAGCTTGAGGGGTTTTCTTAAGCTTACTTGCCAGTCCCATCAACGAAGCACTCTTAATCAACCATTTTGTTGGATCGTATTGCCACCAGTAGATGCCGTTACGGTAGTCGTTCTCAAAGATGTGGTGGAAGTTGTGGTAGCCTTCGCCGAAAGTGAGTACTGCTAACACACCGTTATCACGCGCTGTGTTTTTGTCAGTAAAAGGTTGGCTACCCCAGATGTGAGCAAGAGAGTTAATAAAGAATGTTGTGTGGTGGTTAAGTACCAAACGAACTGCACCTACGATTAACAACATGCCAATCACGTCACCGTAAATCACGCCTAAAGCGATAGGAACACCGAAATTCATTAGTAATGCTAACAGAATATAGTGCTTGTGCTGCCACATAACAATCTTATCTTTTTTAAGGTCACGGCAGTTTTCGTAGTTTTCGTACATTGAGGTGCTGTAATTACGAATCATCCAGCCAATGTGTGAGTACCAAAATCCACGTTTTGCAGAGTATGGGTCTTTGTCGTTGTTATCGACATGCTTGTGGTGAACACGGTGATCAGAAGACCAGTGTAGCGCGCTGTTCTGCAGGGCAAATGCACCACCTAATGCAAACAGGAATCTTAGGCTTGAATGCGCTTCAAACGCTTTATGTGACCATAAGCGGTGATAACCTGTCGTGATTGAAAGGTTACAGAACGTAAAGCAGATTGCTAGCCATATCCAGTGCTCCATGCCATAGCCAAAAAAGTAGCCATAAACGGGAGCCGCTACAACAGCAAGCAGCATACTAAAAGAGAACACAAAAATATTGAGCCAGATTAATGGCGGCTTTTTTGTAGATTGTTTGTCGGCACTATTCATTAGCAAATTTCCATTGGGCTTACATCTGTGCGCTAGAATATCAGCGTACACGTGTAAGTCAATATTGAAAGTGTAAACGTGTATTAGTATGTTTTGCTTAAATATTGTATAAAGGTAGTGTGAAATGTAGTAGCAAGTCATAAATGGAAGTACTAAGGGCTAATAAATGGAAATTAAGGTAGCTGAATATAAAGATTATGAGCGGATTGCCCAATTACACGCGGATAGCTGGAAGCTATATTACCGTGGCATTCTTGCTGATGATTACCTAGAACATGATGTTTTGGAGGACAGATCTGTTATTTGGCAGACTCGTTTGATTAATCCTCCTTTCAACCAACATGTTTTATTGCTTGAGGAAGGCGGTTTACTGGTTGGTTTTGTCTGCGCGTTCGGTAATCACAACTTTGAGCGTGGTACGTTCATCGATGCGTTACATGTAGATAATAATTATCGTGGACGAGGTGTAGGCAAGCGTCTGTTGTCTGAATTGTCGAAGTGGTTGCAGCAATACTATTCGGACTCAGGGCTTTACCTAGAGGTGATGTCTGAGAACCACCAAGCGATTGCTTTTTATCAGGCGATTGGTGGCAAAGAAGAACTAGAGCAAGTTTGGAACGCACCATGTGGCAGCCAAGTGAATGAAAAAGTGATTTCTTGGAGCTCTCCCGTTGAACTTGAACAGAAAACAGCGAGCGTTGTGTATTCTTAGTCGATTCTTGTTGAATACTGTTTTTTTGCTGAGTAGCAGGTTCTTAACGAAGCTATTTTAAAGCAGAAGAACAAAGACAAAAGCCCCGAGTATTAAGTTGCTCGGGGCTTTTTTGATTGAATTAGTGGTCGTTTTAATGATTCGCAAAGATGCGTGAAATATTGGGCGATTAATCACACCATGTGATCTTATTCCTACCGCCTTTTTTCGAAATGTAGAGTGCTTGGTCAGCGTCGTCGATAAGCTGCTCGACAGAACCAAGGGCTTGAGGGGCATGTTTCACACCGATTGAAATTGTTACTTCTAATCTAAGGCGAGTAGGGGATTCTAAAAGGGCATTAACCAGCGATTCAATTGAAGCCTCGGTTTCTCCTTGGACCAGCACCAAAAACTCTTCACCGCCGTATCGAAAGCAGTTACTGCTAGTCGGTAGTCGTTTTTGAATCTCATCGGCCAGTTCTTTAATCACCATGTCACCCATTTGATGGCCGTAGGTGTCGTTAATCGATTTGAAATGATCAATATCTATCATGAGCGATGTAATGGATCGCTGACGGTCTATGCTCGGTTCTATCACCTGATGAAGATAAAGGCGGTTGTAGCAGCCCGTTAGTGCGTCTTTATAGGAAAGGGCCTCGAACATATTAGATTGCTTGCGAAGCTGAATCGCTTGTTTGCGGAGTTGCTCGGATTGAGCGAAACGTTTGTGTACTTCCAGGTCACGTCTAACACAGGCCGCTGAGATTAGGATGTAAGCCGAGATATAAACGGAAATTGTTTCTATTTCATGCTCTGGCTCCGCTTCATAAAGCAGTGGCGCAAGGCCGATGAGATAAGCCAAAAAGATAAACGACAGCGTAGATATACTGTATCTGGCTGACAATCTTGAAAACGTACCAATGTAGATCATCACTAAAATGATGCCACCTTGGTAATCGAAGTTGTTCAGCTCGATGGCTAGTCGACCGACATAGACCAAGAAAAGTGAGCTAATTACAAGGAAGGCACTTTCTACGAGTTCCAAAACGTTGGGTTTGTTTGTAATACAGTATCTGGCGGCGGCCATCATCAATAAAAAAAGTATGACTCGGAAAATGATAGGCGTAATGCACTCGCTACCAAAGTGGATGTAGTCGGTGACGATAAAAGCACAGAATATTGAGATAGGGATGTAGATGAAATTTATGTACGGCAAATAAATTTCATTATCGAAATAGGTTTTAAATCTTTGATTCTTGAACCCAGAATAAGAGCGCATTGAGAAATTAGCCGAGATTGATACACAATAATTTGCGTAGTATGTCACAGTCTTTGGGATTGTAAACGACCATTTCTATAGATTTGTCAGTATGTTAGCTAGATCAACAAACGGTACAAGGCAATATTCACGCTCTATTATCGGTAGAACGTGAATATCTTAGAGGCTGGTGTAAGAGTGGTTAACAGAAACTAATGGAGATTAACAAAAACTAATCGCGATTAGCGCTTGTTCTTCAGGTAACGCTTACGACGTTCTTCTTTCTTCTTAATCTGTTGCTCAGCTTTCAGTGCAGCCGCTTCTTCAACTTCGATCAGCTCTTGTGTGATCATTTCTGGCAACTCAAGCGTTACCTTACCTAAAGTGCCATTACGCAATTCGTGAAGCAGGATTTCTGAACATTTGTGAATGTCGATATGACCACCGGCACGAAGTGCACCACGCTTACGACCAATTGCTTCCATCAATTCGATGTCAGACTCTGGCAGCTCTTCAATTTGGTAACGCTCTTGCAAAAGGTTAGGGTACTGCTTTGCTAGGTATTCTACTGTGTAGAATGCCACTTCATCGTATTCCATTGCTGTATCTTTTACAGCACCTGTTGCAGCCAAGCGGAAGCCACTGTGTGGGTTTTCTACTTTAGGCCAAAGGATTCCTGGAGTATCTGAAAGGATCACGCCATTTTGCAGATTGATACGTTGTTGGCGACGAGTTACCGCAGGTTGGTTACCAGTAACCGCAATCGTACGTCCAGCCAAGCAGTTGATGATGGTCGATTTACCCACGTTCGGGATGCCCATGATCATTGTACGAATGTTTTTGCCCATCTGTTCACGGTGCGGTGCCAGTTTACGTACCAGCTCCATAACGTGGTTAACTTCTTCTTTTACGCTAGTCGTAATCGCAATCGCTTTAACGCTTTGCTCCTTCTCGAAGTGCTCAATCCAACGTTGAGTCAGTTCAGGATCTGCAAGGTCACGCTTGTTCAGCACTTTTACACAAGGCTTATCGCCGCGCAGTGAAGAGATCATTGGGTTTTCACTACTGAACGGGATACGAGCGTCCAGTACTTCGATGATCACATCAACTTGTGGGATAACTTCTTCGATTTCTTTGCGGGCTTTATGCATGTGACCCGGAAACCATTGAATAGACATAGAGATAAACCTTGATAAATATATTTGCTGCACATTGTAAGGGTTCGTTAGGGCGTGTAAAGCGCTATGTTGCCCTAGATTAATCAGAGTGAAAGTCCTTACAGGCAATATTATTGCAGTGAGCGATTGTAAGGGGCGCATACGTAGAGATTTCAAATGCTGTAATCCATCTAGCAGGCATTTGATTTAACAGTTGATGATTTGAAATGGATTCGGCGAAAAGTAAGTTTTTGTGTGTCGCCAATTGTTGAAAGATAAAATACTATTGCATTGAGTGTTTTATCTCGAAGATCCGACTGGAGACATAATCCTATGGGGTTATGTCTGTGGTTGATTTGATTGAACGAGATTTTTCATCAACTGTTTACGTTCTGCTTGAGCGATATAAATGAATTGGTTGTTATAACTTCTGTCTGTATTGATATATTGTTCGAAGTTAACTGGTACTCCAGCAACCGAAAGCTCTAAATGCAAGTGAGGTCCAGTTGTTCGGCCTGAATTCCCAGTAAGACCGATTATCTGACCTTTAGTGATGTATTCCCCAGCTAAGACATGTCTTTCTGAAAGATGAAGGTAGCGCGCATAGTTTCCATCAGTGTGTTTTATGGTTAAGTAGTTACCTGCGAAACGGTTATATCGAGACTTCAAAACGACACCGTTGGACAACGAATGAATCTCTGTGCCAATAGGTGTCGCGTAATCCGTTCCAAAATGAGGTGCAATTCGATTCGTTATAGGGTGTTTCCTGTTTAAATCGAATGATGAACTCACTCGATAATGCTTAGCAAGAGGGAATACATAGTCATTGTTTATTTTATATCCATTTTCGTTATAGATATTATCATCCGCCCCTCTCATAGCAAAAAATTCTATATCACTACCTAAATAGTAAAAAGCACTGACATATTCTGTTTTTGTACCATCATGTTGGGTTTTTATTGAAAACTTATCACCGTTGTTAACTGATTTAATAATGTCAAAATTATCACCTAATAGACTCAATAGTGATTTTAATTCATTGTTCGTCAAACCAGAGGATAGTATAGAACTGACAAAAGAGTATTTCACAACCCCTGAAACCATTTCAGATGTCGGAGCTGGGGTTGGAATATGAATGCTTTTGGGCTTGGCTATTTTAGGTGCCTGTTTTTTATCAGTATTTGAATGATTGTAGCTTAGCGATATGGCTGTTGAAACGATCAAAAAAACCATCAAAAGGCCAAAGGAAAGGGTACGGCGACTTAAATGGCTATTTATTTTCAAATACATAAATTATCAATAAAATTCGGTTAATGGATAAAAATAAGAATTAGATCATAATATTTATTTGTTTTTTTTGCATGTTATTTTAGTTCATTCCTTCGTAATGACTAGCTAAAGGTATAGGGTGTGTTTTTAGAGAGATAAAAAACAAACATTTCACCTTTTGATTTAGCTAAACTGTACTTTATAAGTAGTTATTATGTCATGTTGAGAAAATCTTAGACGATAATATAATCGCGGCAAAATATACTTTGCCAGAAAACTATGTTCACTAAAAACACGCTGAAATCAATATTAGGTCTTATTGTTACGTCGCTTATCTTGAGCGCATGTGGTGGTGGGGAAGGTGGTGGTGATAATACACCGCCAGCAAGAAATACCGGGAGCATCTCAGGTAACGTTTTTGACGCTCCTGTTAGTGGTGCGAAAATCGAGGTATTTGAATACAAAGATGGGAACCTAGGTAGGAAGTTAGCTAGCACGACTTCTGATGCTTTTGGCGACTACAAGGTCGAATTCGAGTCTTCATCGATGCCACTTATCATCGTCGCAAAAGAGGGCAGTTATACTGATCCACTGACTAACGACACAGTGTCCGTTAGTAATGGTAAAACTCTCCGTTTAGAAGCCATGATTAACTATAAGGAAGGCCAAGATCAAAGCTTAATGTTGACCCCTTTAACCAACATAGTTTCAGGTTTAACTCAATACAAAGTAGGTAAGGGAGTGTCAGGCTCTACTGCTATCTCAGAAGCATTAAATAGCATTAACGATATGTATGGTTTCGATGTCAATGAAACTACACCGATAGACATAACCAAAGGTGGTCAAAGTAGTTTTGCTACATCCGGTCACCAATATGGTGCTTTGTTAACCGCTTATTCTTCTTATTCGTACGACCTAATTCAAAAATACGGTGATACTCAGAGTAATATTTACACATCGATGCATTTGGCTGATATCCAATATCGAGATGTCATTGCCGATGGTCTTCTTGATGGGCTGGAAATAAGTACTGTGTCGGGAGGGGTAACCCCTTTAACCTTCGGTCAACAAAAAGTCTCTAGTGATATTTACACTCACGATTTGGCACAGCATGTTCTAATTGTCGTCAATGATCCTAACTTAAATATTTCAGGAACAGACGCAGACGACTATGTTGAGTTTAGCCGTAAGATTAATGACCAAGGCACCAATAGCGGTACTGGCGGTGTGATCCCACCTCGCGACGAAACCGAAATTGATACCGAAGCGCCTACAGTGTCTAGAACAGACAGTGATGTATTGGTAAGCCTCGATAAAGTGGATATTAAGCTCAATGATGAAATTGGTGTTCAAGGTGTCTCAGCGTACCTTGAATACCAACTGGACGGTGTCTGGTCTCTCGAGAGTCAGTGTGACGATGAACAAACTGCGGGTAGTGAGTTTTGTTTCTTGGAATTCGACGGCTTTGAATCTGGTCTTAGAGAAACAAGTATTAAAGTAAGTGTAGACACAAAAGCCATTGACGCGGTAGAAGTTGATTCGGATACGGGACTCTCAAATGTAACTGCGGCACGTTTGGTTTTTTATACGACTGACGTCTTAGGTAACGAATTAGTTCAAGGGCGAGATGTTGGCCATTATGTAAACTTTGAATGGGACAACAATGCGCCGGTAATTGAAGTAACCTCGGCTAGTTCTATAAACAACAGTGCAAAAGAGTATGTGCTTAAAGGCACTGTAAAAGAAGACTCGCAAGAGATTGATTCGGTAACGGTTTCATTTAAAGGCGGTTTAGATGATAGCGTTTCTTGTGGTCATATAACTTTAGAGTCAGGCAGTGCCTGTGAATTCAGTAAGGGATATTCAACCGATGAATTCGTATCGATAACAACATTTGAAATTAAAGCCACCGATAGCAACGGGAATATTGGTAAGGAAGTTCACGAAGTCGTTCGTGATGATCAAGCGCCGGCGCAAGTGATTAGCTACCCAGAGAATGCTCCAATGAGTTATGTCAACGTTAGTGTTGATGGGGAACGCGTAACTAAAGAAGATGTTTATACGCAAGACACCTACACATCAGAAACGGTTCAATCCACTCGTGATTATTTGAAGATTGATTACATTTACGCGAGCAAGGGGATTTTAAACTCAATTCCCGATGTCGATTTTAGTGACTTTAATGTCAACGACCTCAAAGATAACAAAATTCCATATGTTCGTGTCAGAGTCTCAGATGGCAACGGGGATATGGGGTTAGGATCTAGTGCCGACAAACTTAAGCTAGTTGTTAAGTATTTAGTAAGCGCAAACAATGATAATAACTACGTGCTTCAGAAGGTAACCGATACCGTAGCCTCTGCCGCTAACATACCCCACGAGCCTATCTCTGATACTGAAGGACACGTAAATGAGGTTATCTATTATGTTCCTTTTGTAAAAGAAATACTTGGTGACAACTTCGCTTCGACGTCCGAGAACAGCAGTCAAAAACTAGTGATTCAAACTATTGACGAGTCTGAAAATGAAAGTGCTGAGCAAGAAGTTTATTTTCGTAGTAGCTTCGACTTGCCGACAATGACGATCGTTACTCCATTTATCGGAGCTAGTGTTCAATTGGAGGGATTAAACTCGAAGGGAGAGTTCACGTCGCTAGGAAGATGCACCACGATTCAACACCTAGAAAGTAATGGAACTAATAAAGCACTAGATGTTGCTGGATGTGAAACAACAACCGATGTAGTTAACTACGACTTTATGCGAGTTAGATTAATCGGTATTGATAGTAATACGCAACCGCATTACTACAAGTGGGAGAGTGATCCAGGCACACAATCAGAACAAGTGAACTTAAATAGCGCTAATATAGGAGCCTATTTTAAACTTAATGGTTCTAAGACTTTTTATATTACTGAACTTGCAACATACCAAACCGGACTGTTTGACTCTCAATGGAATCAAGTTGAAGCGGGAAATAAGACTCCTGAGAATGCCGCACGAATTTTAGACGACGTACAATATGCTCTCGCTGGTGGAAGCGATTCATTCTTTGGTTTCGACCCAACGATCGTTTCGTATGCAACGAATGAAATATTGAAAGGTGCTATTCCGGAAAAACTGCCTAATAATTATATTCATCGGTTTTTAGTAGAAGCGATTTATGACATTACCCAAATAAACAATATGCTACTAAGTAACTCTGTTGATTTTGCTTCCGCTATCTATGATGACTTGCAGTACGATGGCCAAGCTAACGGTATTGGTAGTGGGGGTGAAAAAATAGTTCTAGATTCATATGAATTTAGCTCAAAGTCTTACCGTAATGACTTAGCGCAATCATACTATAACATTATGACTGAAAAGTATGGTGTAGCAGCTAACCTAGCTCAGCGATACGCCGATCAGATATCAATGGCGAACCCAAGCCTCGATGGCGAACAGATTATAGACGGTGATGGCGAAAGTATTGATAAATCACCGCCTCAACCTTCGCTAAGTATCGAAAATGGCCGAGAAACATGGGTTGGAAATAAACGGTACGTTGCTGGTGTTTTAGATTCACGGATTATTTTGGAAGATCCGTCAGGCATTGTCGTGGAAGAAGGCAGTCAGCCATTATTTGTTACAGTGTGGTATAAGAAAACTGAACCGAATACGGAAATCCCAATTGATCTGAATATTCGAGAGTCAGGTGGTGATAATTATAAAAAAGAGTATTTATTTACCCTTAATACCGAGTCTTCAAATCTCAAAGGGATTGTCGAGTTTGCACTTGTGACCAGTGCAATGGATGAGCATGGAAATAGCTATGGTTACAATGGAGAGGAACCACATACGGAAACTTTGTATGTGGATAATGATTATCCTTTAGCGACTTATATTCCCCCGAGCGATGGTAATGGTGATCCGATTGACGAAAATGTCTATTTGAACACCAATTATGTTCAAGAACTCACTTTCAACATTGACGATATTGTAGGAGACAAATTGGACGAGCGAGGGCTCACTTTCTACAACTCGGCAACCGGTGTTACTAATGATTATGACGCTAACTCACATTTTTCAAGTAATACAGAGGATCATTTTAAGGTAAAACTATGCTCTGGAGACAAATGTAGCAGTCAAGGTAATATTATTAGTCCAGAAGATGGTAATTGGGTGGTGTATGTTAATGCTGAAGACAATCTGTCTAATATAGTTAACCGCCAGACGACCAATGCCCCTCAATTTAGTGTATTACTTGATTCAAAAGGTCCGGTAGTAAACGGATCTAAAATTATTAACCACTTAGGTGGTAATACTAGCTGGGTACCTGATATTACTTGGAGCTTGAGTCCAGGGAGTTTGGTTGAAGTCGATATGAAGTCAGAGTCTGGCAGGCGTTTCACTTTGCAACATTACGAAACAGAACCTGAAGAGAGTACTGAGCCGTATCTATTAGGCATGCAGCCTAACGTAGAGGTGAGACTAGTTGCGGAGGCATTTAAATATAATGAGAAAAACTTCTTCTACGTAACAGCAACAGACAGTTCTTTTCCATCGGGAACACACAGTGGTGAATTTGAATTCTTGGTCGACAACAAGGGACCAGTAATTGAATTAGCTGACCCTTGGGTTTTAGACACTAATTCAGGTGAAAGCTATGTTCTTGGTACCGCATTTACTGTAAAGCTTACATCAGTATCTGACGACTCTGATGTATCTAAGGTTGAACTTTGGCAACAAGGTCAAAACGCTGCAATACGTTCAATTGACCCCAAAGATCCAACGCAGCCCTTTGATATCGAAATTACAGAAACGCAAAGTGACACTATCGTAATTGGCGAAGACAGAAAGGCTAACCTGTACCTCAAAGCCCTAGACGAATATGGGTTTGAATCTGAAACAGAAATTAGAACTGTTCTGCTAGATCGTGAAGGCCCATCACTAAAGTTAAATGCGTTTGATCCGGAAAGTTTCTATCTTGGTGATTATGTATTCAATCTTTCAGCCCAAGATTTAAATGATAGGGGAACACCATCATCAGACGGTGTTAACAATGAAACATTAGAGTATTGGACTTTCAAAGAAAACCCCTCTGATGCAAGCACCTTAGTTGGTGAAGATATGAAGATTCCTTTAAGAGGTGAAAACGATGGTGATAGTGCGATTCGCACTATCAGATTAGGTGGTTCCGACATTAGAGGGAATACGACAAGCATAGATTATGTGGTTAAAGTTCAAAACTCAAAGCCCACTATTAACTCGGTTACTTTCACATATGAAGATGGCACGCCAGTTTCTTCTGGTGGCCAGATACAAATTACTCGTGTTGAACCTGTAATTATAAGTATTGATGCTGAAGATGAGAGCGGGATCCCGCTAGTTGAAGGTACTTATAAATATGGGGAACAAACCAACAATATCTCATTTTCTCAGAAAGGTGGCCTTTGGGAAGCTAGGTTGACAGAGGCAGATCTAACGGAAGATGGTGCCTATCAGTTGGAATTCAAAGTATATAATAACGTTCGCTATAGCTCTGAACAAGAAAGGCCTGTTTCCGAACGGTCAGAAAGTATCAATGTGCAACGTCAAGGTGTTGCTCTGTCAATCGTAAAACCGACTGACTTCCAAAGTCATATATCGGGAAGTACCCTTAATGTTGAATTTGGCCCTGCGGGTGAGGTAAAAGCAAAAACATTAGAATGTTGGGTTAGAGAGAATTACACCTCAGACGGTGTGCCGGAAGATGGTTCGAACAATGCTTATTCAGGTGTTATAACTAATCCTCAAGAAAATTATAAGTGTAGCATTACAACTGATGTGAATATGTCTGTTTCACCTGTGGTTTTGATAACGAAAACAGTAGGAACGAATGATACTGAAACAGTCAATAAATTCAGCTTTAATATGATGGATATCGATGCCCCTACGGTTGAACAAGACACATATCAATTTACTGGCAATGACGTTGGTTTGAACGCCGAAGGTAAGAAAGTTCTGAGCTTAACATTGAGCTTCAAAGACAATCTTTCTGGTGTGGATATTAGTGATGGTAACGAACCGTTATTGGTAAGAAATCGATTAAATGTGTCTTTTGAGCCAAATAGTTGTAGCTCTAAATTGGGTATAACGACATGTACGTATAGAGAGTTGTATGCCGATATCCTCTCTCCGGGGGCGTTACAGCACTTATACACGATTAAGAACTTGTCTGATGTCGCCGGAAACTTAGGTTCGGATCATGCGTTAGAATTATTGCTTCCAGCCCAAGGCGATTTAGAAATCGCTATTACCAGCCCTGCTGAAGATACTATTATTCGAGGTGAGACCCTTGAAATGAAATTCAAGGTGAAGGTTGGACAAAATTCTGATCTTGAAAATGTCGTCGCAACTATAGATGGTGCGTCATATAATTTGAATGATAACCCAGAGAACTTTGGCCCTTTCACTAAGTGTGAGGATGACTATTCTTGCTCGACGTTTACCGCGCCATTAGATGACAAACTAGATGGTCAATTTATCAAGCCTAAAATTCAAATTATTGATGTATGGGGAGAGTCTATAAGCGATGAAGTCAGCGTAATGGTCGATAATAGCCTACCAAATGTTGACGACACTGTATCCCTCAATGAATCTCCGGATGATTCTAGCTTAGTTAGATTTCAGTTTTCTGTGTGGGATGAAGGTAGCGGTATAGCAAAGGTTAAGTACACAATAGTTAATCCTAAATATGTATTTGATAAAGATGACGATAGCGAAAATTCACACCTTTATTTTGATCTTCCAAAAACTGAGTTAGAAGAGTTGAATTCGATACGAGTCAATGTCGAAGCAACTGACAATGTAGGTTGGACTCAAAATAAGACGATTGATATTGACATTAGGATACCAACTATTGATTTGGCTTTTGATGGAATAACAAGTTTACAAGGGGGTAAGCTTGCTTTTACTAATGATAGCCAAGCGTTCACCATTACCTCTGAAGATGGAGAAGATGTAAAGGCTGCTTCCTATGCTATAGATTTGGTTCCAGTTTCAGGTAACACGATTAAGTTTTCTGGGAAAATAGCCTCTTCAACAGCTTCAGATACGATGACTTTTGATATCGATGCTCAAGCTGAGTATATGCAAAAAGTAACCGTAACCGATTCTATCGGGCGAGTTATTATTGACTTTAATGTGCTCAACAAGACTTACGATGCTGAAGGCATCGCATCCATTGTTGATTACCAAGCACCGGTCATTTCAAGTATCACCAGTACTCAGGATTCGATGATTCCAGAGGAAGGGCTATATTATTTGGATGTAAGAGCATACGTCTTCGATAAAAATCTAAGCAGTGTTGGTTCTACTGCGGAAAACGGTACCGATGCCCCGGTAAACCCACAATCAATTGAAGAACCGACCAAAGACGGTGACCCTTACTTGATACGTTATCTTTTATCTCCTGGCGATTATCTAATAAATGTAACGGCAGACGATTTAGTTGAACACCAGACCGAGAAGTCACTAAATACAAAAGTTGAAGCAGCAAGTATTCCAGAGCTAACAATATCAACGGCAGCATCAATGCCTTTGGCTGGTGGCGTTGAAATTCCACTTTTGTTTACCTTCACTGAAGAGGTTAATCAATTTGAATTTTCAGATGTAGAGATTTAAGCAAGTGATGGCAATGATACAGGCGAGTTGAAGCAAGCATCAAGGAGTACAACAGACAATATAAATTGGTCGGTCAATTACATAACGCCTGAAAAACATAACAAAAACATAACCATACGAGTCGGTGATAATAGTTACGAAAGCGTAAATACTATCCCCGGTACAGGGGATAGTTTGGTTTTGGGGATTGAGGGTGTGTTACCAACCCTGTCTAGCGTGACATTTGATCCAATGCATCAGCAAGTAGGCAAAGATGTACAAGTAGCCCTTGAATTTGATAAGGAATTACAAGAAGTAACGGCCATGCTTGGTGGTAATCAAATCAACTCACTAACTGCTACGGCTGATAAGAAAGTTTGGAAGGGTAACGTTCGAGTGCCTGATACTAATGAATTAACAGTGGCTTTGATTACAGAGCAATACAAAGACCTAGTGGGTAATGTGGGCACGCAAGACAGCACACACTCGCTGCCTATCACGCCAACGTTGGACATTACACCGGTGGGCAGTGTGGACGGCAGCAATGCCGCGAACTTGGCCTTCTCAGGCACCTCGACCCGTTTTGATGGTCAAGAGCTTCGCCTGGCAGTGAAAGCGCAAGACAATGAGACGGTATTGAAAAATGGCGTTACGACCGTAGCAAGCGGTGGGGCTTGGAGCAGTACGGTGGACATCAGCGATCAACCGAACGGCAGCTACACCGTTATTGTGACGGGCACCAACGCTGCAGGCGTGCAAGTAAGCGAAAGCGCAAGCTTTACGCTCGCGCAAGCGGTACCGACGTTAACGAGCGTGACGTTTAACCCAAAACACCAAGCGATAGGTCAGAGCGTATCGGTCAGTCTTAAGTTCGATAAAGCGCTGCAAGCGGCCAGTGCCGAGTTAGGTGGTACGGTCATCTCGCTGACGCAGAGTGCGGACGCCAGCGTGTGGACGGGCAATGTCGATGTATTAGTCGCGACGTCGTCTGATTTGACGGTGGATTTGGTGGTGAAAGATTACCAAGACTTATCGGGTAACGTGGGGGTGCAAGACAGCACACATTCGCTGCCTATTACGCCAACTATCAGCATCTCTGCGATCAACAGCGGTAACGATGTTAATGAATCAGAGACACCTACATTGATTCTCGATGGTACTACGGTTCGTTTTTCTGAAGGAGATAAGTTGAGCCTAAGTGTCACGGATAGTGGGGGAGTTAAAGTTTCAGATGCTGAGGTGCTGGTTGGTGAAAATGGAGTTTGGCAATATGAACTGACTCTTGATCCAATCGAAGGTGGGTCTGTGACGGTGTCACTACATGGTGCCAATGCACTTGGAGCCGATGGCACTTTGGTTGAATCTACATTTACATTAAATAAGGATGTGAACGCTGCAGTGGTCGTAGTGCCAAGTTTATTACGACAACTGCTTATTTACGACAAGGGCACAAAACTAGCAGCGTAACGCTAATCGTTATATGGAAGATTAGACAAAGGTCTGCCTATTCGGCAGACCTTTTTGCAAATGTATCTAAGGTTGTTGGAATTTGAGTATGTATCCGGGGCTTAATCATTTTTATTACCCTCAATTTGATTAAGAAAATTATTGTACACCAGTGCCCAATATTGATTAGTTTAGTGATGCTGAGTCATTGAAATGAAAATTATTTTGTTTTTCCTGTTTCATTATTTAGTCATATTTTCAGTCAGATAACTAATATAACTGGTGATGCAATCAGAATGGCAATTACATAGATATTTTGCATAGTAGTTTTTGGTGTTATCTCTATAAAAGTGCCACCTTGATATTAAATGCATAATATATATAGTGTTTATATCACATCGTTATTTGATGTGGTGTTCTGCATTTTGGTACTTAAGTACCACCCTTTTAAGCCAATTTAGTGTTCCAAAATAAATCCTATTTATATTGGCTAAGTTTATGTGGGAATTTATTCCCACTTTTTTTCTCTTTTACAGATGAGAAAATGCTTAATATAACCTTCTAAATCGATGAAATTCTTCCACCAGATATGTGTGTTTGGTCTAGCTAGTATTTACTTAAGTACGCAATGAAATGATTATTATGTGACATCCGTTCAAATTGATTTGCCTTTTTAGTTGGTCAGACGAAATGACTATTTATCCTGTTTAATTAGCTTTATTGATAGTGTTATGGTTTTTGACGATACTCCTTCTAATCTATTGAAATTTATAACCATTACGCGTAGAATTTATTTAACCAAATCGTTTTTTAAGCCTTATCAGCTTAGTTATCACCGCAACTATATATACCTGTAGGTTGTGGAGAATCCAAATGCACTTAGTTTGCAAATTTATATCTAGTTCGTCTCTCAGTACGAACGACCTTCAATATGTCTTAACACCGGATGAGTGTATCGGGCTATTTTCGCGTGTGCGCACCCCTAAAGACATCTTGGCTCAGTTACCAAGCACTCTGGTTCAGCAGATTACTGCGTCGGCTAAAAAAAATGTCCACAGCCTGCTCAATGCTATTCGAGTAGAACTTGTAAAAGCGAACTGGGTTTGTCTTTCATCCAATGTGAGACGTAGTCCACTAATGAGTAAGCAGCTAGCAAATTTCCCCCGACTGAAGTTACATGTCGATCGGGTGAGCAATAATAGTACTGCAGAGCGCGTTCATAAAGCTAACTACCAGCAAGTTGTCGATGATGTACCTTTGGCACGCCACTACAACTACTCTCCAGTTGAACCTTCCCCAGAACACAAAATTGTTGTTGAGTATGCTGGCCAGTGGTCAAGTAATGCGGCATGTTTGATGTTGGGTAAAACTGATGCTCAAAAAGAAAAAGTCACAGTAGGCAAGGCAGATACCGAAAACAAACACCGCAGCCTCGCGACATTTAAAGATCTCGAAACTGAGGGGAAAACACTTTATATCAAAATCCCTTGTTCCGACCAGCCTCAGCCGATTTTGCTTAAATTAACCGAAGACCTGCAACCCGTTGATAAAGTGACTCAGATGGATGAGTGGGATAACGTGTTGGTGCCGGTGGTTCCTGTTCATAAAGGTGATTCAGGGTATGTATCGATTGATCGTGGTTACGTTTATGTCGTTTGGCAATCAGAAGTTTGGAGAGAAATCCAAATTCAAAATGACGGACGCTTTTCTGATATCGATCTATCGCTCTATCAAAGCACTAAGTCCTCGCCTCCAAGATCGGTCGATATCAGCTTATATGATGAAGACTCCGAAGCATTTCTGTCAGGGGAAGCGTTTCAGTTGTACCAAGACGGTAAAAAAGTCTACGAGGGTGTGTTGAACGAATATGCTTGTGCCCGTGTTTTTGGTCTTACTGCAGAAGAAGTTGAGGTAGTGGTTGCTGATTGGCCTAACGAAGGCGAAACATACACAGAATTACTTCAAACCGAATTGAGTCCATTTAAGGCTGGAAGTAAAACAAAGAGAGAGCCACTTGGTGTTCCTTTGCCTCATATTTGGCTTCCATACAAAATAAACGGTAGCGTACAAAGTGATGTTGCTCTTTATTATTCTCGGGCTCAGCTCAATTTTCAGCAACTCAATGAGTTAAAGAGCGGGAATAATGAAAAAGCGGTTAAAGTAAACCTCAGTGATTATTCTTGTACTCACAACTTTGATGCGAGCTCCGAACCTGTGATTTCGTTGCCGGATTTAGATACTCAAGCTCCAAGCAAATCAGATTACAATGTCGTCAATCAAAAAGAGCAGGGTGTCGCTGCCGCTGTTGTTAACTCCCCAAGCGAAGGCATCGTAATTACCTATAAAAGTAACCCCCAGTGCGATCAACCAGATGATTATTTCCAATTGACGTGTGTTGATGAAACATGGAGCCAAAAGATTTTTTTGCGCGAGGCTGAGTTTGTTGATCAGTATTGTAAAGAAGTCGTGTTCAGTGGTTGGCTACCGGAAGTCAAACGGGTCAATCTAACCCGACATTGTCGATCTCATAACTCAGATAAAACGGTATTAATGTCAGTGATTTATCAAGACATTGAACTTACGGAACTATTATAAAATGAAACGAACAACGTTAAGTATCATGCTTCTTTCGACTGCTATGTTATTAACAGGCTGTGGTGAGGAAAGTAATCAAACTTCGAATGCTGCAACAACACAATCCGTAGAAAAAGAACCCACTCAAAAGGCTTGTTATAATGTTGGCGAAACAACGTCATTCGAACGCAGAGATGTGACAGGGGCGCGCTGTCAGTGGCAAAGTGAGCACAACTTTATTGTTTACTCTGAAGATCTGTCCAAGCCTGAATACCCGGGTACACTTCCTGTCAAACCAGGTTATGCCGTTCGCCGAGCAAAAGAGTGGCCCCGTGAAGATTTGTCTGATGCGAGCTCTTATGACAAACCTCGAATTCAGTTTTGGTGGAATAATGTCAGCTCTCGAGACCGTCTCGTAAACGATTACGAAAATGGCTACAAAATTTGGAGCGTGAAAATTGATGGGACAGATTTACGTTTAGTCACGGATGATATGCCAAGCACGGCTTCACCACAGAACTATGTGACGAGTCGTTCACCCAATAATCGTTATGTGGCTTATGCCTATGGCTTTGGTGGGCCTTTGATAAAGGCGATCTTTGACATAGAAACGCAACAGACCATTCAACTGGGTAGTGCGAGTACTAAGCCATATTTGGTCTGGGCGAACGATTCTAGCTACATCTATTTCTCAGACGGTTTTAAGCGCTTTAAATACACACTCGCGACGGGAACCAAAGAAGAGGTAGATGTACCGTTGTCTGAAAATACAGTCATTGTAGATGGCAAGTTAATCAATGCTGCGGGCTTGGGGGTTGGGGTTTATGACGCCAAGACACTCAAACGCTTATACACTATTTTACCTGAAAAAGAGTTTGAAGACTCCGTCGATATTGAGAAGCGCATCTACCGCCAAATTGCGATCAGCCCCAATGGTAAATATGTATGGGGAATAAACTCGTATCGTAAGGTGCTGATCAATGTTGAGGATAAAACTTGGCTTGCGTTTTCTAAGGAAGGCGAAGAAAAGAAAGTTTATGCGAAAGTTGTAAATATCAGTAACAACGGTAATGAAACACAGAGAGGAGCAGCAAAAATAACCATAAGACGTTATGGGGCAGATTACCGTTATGAAATGAATGGAAATGGCGCTCAGTCATGGAAGGTGATTCATTCTGGCAGAGTTGCTAAAACCCCAGTGCTTTATAATGCCGATGCTAACGGCGGGCGTTTTCTGGAGGTAGAAAACGATGAGTAATGACCTTAAGTATTTACCAACAGATGTCTATTTGTTTGGTGTCGATTTTCCTAATGTTGGGGATGCACAGAACCCTCGATATAAAGCACTCAATATCGAAAAAGACCTGACCTCATTGGAAGAGTTGAAAAATATCCGCCCTATGTCACGGCTTCCCATTGCAATAAATTTAGGTGAGGAAAGCGCGGTCCTTTGGGCGACAGACGATTTAGGCCGTTTACATGTGCTGGGTGATTCAACGCAGAAAAACCAAAAAACCAATATCAATCAGGTTTTGGCACTGCGTTCGCCAGTACATAAGTTAGCAGAGAAGACGTACAAGCTGTCCTTTCCTGAGTGGTCAATGCTGACAGAGTTGGCGATTGGTGCGCAGAGTAAGGCTCGCCCAATCAAAAAGGCGTGTGCAGACCTTGCCTCTATCTTAGAAAAGCTAAAGGGGTATGACGGTGATCAAGCGTTGAACTCGCTAGAAAAAAAAGTGGAATACGCTGTCACAGAAGTAAAGCGTTCGCAGCTCGCACCTAAATATGAAGCGGGTACTCAAGCACTAACTGATGAGCAAATTGCGTATAACAAGTGGTATGACTCTGTTCCTCAAGATAAGCCCATTCGTGGCTTTATTGTACCCACGTTCTCATTTCTCGCCGTAGCATTTTCAACACAAGAGTATGCTGATGCAATTGTTAAAGTTACTCGTTTTGATGAGGAGAGCGGACAGCACATCAACCTGCAAGACGAAGAAATCATAACGCGAGCACAACTTGACCGAAACAGCAATTCGCATCGTCCAATAGCGTTGTTTCCGTTGGCGTCGGAGGTTTTTATTGATGGCATGTATACCATTGAAGTGTTTTTTGATGTTGACCTCATCGATGAGATCCCTGAGTTTGCACAGAATGCCACTAATGTAACCAAAGAGTATGATGAGTTTGGTGACACGACTAAAGTTAGCTACGAGCTACGAGAATACATCACGCTCAGCCAAACGACACCGTTTGGTAAGATCGCGGTTGTTGCTGGCGACATGATCTCACTTGAAGAGTCTTTGATATACCAATTTCCTACGCAGTTTAAAGCCCTACAAGCCTTCCGAATGGGAGAGCTTGAAAACCTAGAGAATAGCGGAACGACGGCGAGTATGAGTGCTGCGTTGTGGGAGGTTGGCACAAAAGTTACACCAAGTTTGGTTAATGCTGGCATTAATATTCATCAAAATCCATCAAGTAAACATGACGTGATTGGGAGTTTAGCAAACACGTTTTGGGGACAAGTAGACAAGGGCACGTTACCCCCAGCCATGATTTCTGCATTGGAATTTTCATTTGGGGTGTCGGCTACCACAGCAGCTTACCAAGCTCTTCAAGATTTACGCCAAGCGGCATCGGAATCCGAGCGTGCAGCACAAGTGGGTTTAAAAGCGCTTCTCAAAGAGAAAGGGTTTGATAAAAGTAAGTTCTTTACCAAGGTTATTGAACCTGCGAGAAATGGTAGTGCCCACGTTGTGGCGGGGAGTGCTGCAAGAACTTGGTTGACAGGTAACGGCAGTATCAAAAGCTTTTTGTCGCCCTTTGCTGGTGCAGGGCTCAATGCAATCAACACCTTCTATGAGATAAAAGAGATCACTGACAAAAGCGAGCAATTACGCTTAGCAGAAGAGAAAGCTAAACTCAGGAAAAGTTATTTTGAGCAGGTATCACGCGATTATCTGAACTGGGTACCAGTCTGGAAAGAAAGTCTGAAGAGTGGAGAATTACTACTTAAGCAAATCATAGATAAGTTAGGCGACAATGTAACGTTTATTGACGTCATTCCTAATGACGTTGCTGAAGACAGTGCAATGTTTGTTAAAGACCATAAAGGTGCTGGTTTACGCTTGGTTTTTCCTTTTGATAACAACCAGGTTCAAGCCCCGCACTTGTCATATTTGGCTGCTGTCGATAAAGAATTATCTAAGATTCCAAATGCCGTTGTTGAAATCGAAGGGCATGCCTGTCAAAACGGTGATTCAGAATATAACCAAAACCTTTCGCAACAGCGAGCGCAGCATGTTGCTGAGTTCTTTTCTTCAGTCAGTGATATTCGATTTTTTGGCGAACGTCGACCAATAGTCGAGGTACCAAACAACGAAATCAAACGCGAAAACGCGCAACTTAATATTAACCGACGTGTTGAAGTTCGAATCTACTTACAAGAGTTTGCGGCGAGAATTCCACCGAGTCGACTCGGCTTTAAGGCTATGGAGCAAGCGCGTTTAGCTCAGTTAAATGCGAACTTGGGAGAAGAAGCAATTGCAAAAGAGCTCAAGCTAGCTATCTTCGAGATGATCGTTGGTATGGCTTGTTATGTTCCGATAATAGGACAGGCAGCAAGAGGCTTTTTCGTTGTCAAAGAAGGCGGGAAAATGCTGATGAGTGGCGCCCAGTTGCTAGACTCTGCGCTCTTCGATTATTACTTGTCTTCCTACAACGAAGTTAGAAAAAGCATATCTGCAATTGAACAACTTAGCCATGAAACCACAGAGATTATTGATTCATTGGCTGAAATTAATACTCAATTGACAGAGATGTATTTTACGTCTTCAGATGCGTTAGTTGAGCACTTAGGAAAAGCTACAGGTGCAAAGGAGCTGATTAAGCGCTATCAACGTCGTGCACTTGCTATTAATGGTTTGGTGCTTTTGATTCAAAGAGCTTGTTCTGAGGGCGAACAAGAGTTCACAGAACAGTGGCGAACATTAGCCATCGATGAATACATTCAGCGATATATCGAAACCGATGGCTGGATATTAAACACAGAGTTAAAAGAAAACTTGTGTAACTTGTGGCTCCAAGAACTCATGCGTCGTGAGGGACACAAGCAATTAATTGAAAGTTACGGTGAAGAAATCGCTGAACAAGTCATTACTCGTAACAAAGCCAACTATATTGCTCCAAAAAGGAAAGATGTTTCTGGGGCGTTTAATGTCGCGTTTCCAGTGCAAGACAAGCTCTATAATCGCGATCAACAACGAGGCTTAGTTGAGTTTGCGACTCAGTTTAATGTTGAGTCTAAAAGATTATCAGAAGAGGACCTAGGGTTCGTTAGGTTATTAGTCTCTGAGCCTCATGACAACTCTAAATGGGTCACCTTTGATGAGTGGGAGAAGGCACGATTAAAAGCAAATAAAAAGGTGCGATTATCGCCTTTCCACCGTTTGAAGTGGCAAATGGTGTTAGGCAAACAAAGTCTAAAACAGATGACGTCAAATGTGTTTCAGTGTGAGATGTCTTATCAGCGCACTGACGGTTTACTTAATACCAGTGGACCTAAGTTTAATTTGATGTTCAAGCCGATGAAACACGAGGAATTTAGTGTAGACCCCAAAGGCGAGTTGGCCGAATTTTTTGAGGCGGAAAAAGTAGGCAGCAAAGTCCTTATTGGTTGTGAGTTTGAGCCGTATTTTTACTTTGGTGATGATGTCTTCTCTGGAGTGAAGCCTTTGATCGCCAAGCATGATTTAGTCGATTATAGCGGCTACTTATCTAAAGCTGCTCTCGGTCCGATTTTTGGGCAGGTGATAAAAATTGACTCCCAACAAGATGTACTCAAAGAATATGTAAACAGCGGTGGCTTCAAAAATATGACCTATGAGTTCACTCTATCTGGAAGCAACTATAAGCTACCAGTACGAGTGGACAAGACAGTCGGACGATTTATTACGTCACCTAGACAGATTCCTGTAGGGGTCGATACAAACCATAACTATACACTCTCTGCTAAATCGGGCTTTATAGCGAACGGAAATCGTGTGTCAGAGAAAGACTTGTTAACGCTGGATTTTGTCTTACATAGTAAAGTTCATAAAGGCCCGACAAAGCCTGTTATCGATGACATTAAGCACAGTGCGATTGCGGTCAACTACGGAAATAAACGACAGTTTATGAACGAGGACAGTATTTTCACTACTGCAGATGAGATCAAAGGCTTTGATTGGACTTTGAATAAGTCATTCGCTATGGAAGTTATGCTCATTGGTGGGAAGCACAGAAAAGAGTCGTATCAGGGGCAAAGTCTCGAATGGCAGAGTGTTCCGGTTTCACTAAAGCTCTCGACCACTTTTGATAACGAAGCCGTATTCGGCTCTGAAACTACCTCTGGTCCTGAGTATCTAAGTAACCTTACTTATATTGGGATACTAAAGAAGGACGGGTCTAAATGGATGCTAGATGACAGCGATGTGATTAACAAAAATATAGACGCAGATTTTGTCTCTGAGGCTCTATCCAACATAGACATGGATGAAGATTTCGGTGGTAAGGTCGTCTACGCGTCTCGGTTCGAGTTCGCATTTAAAGCGCTGAACGGTCAAGAAATCAAGGGGCTTCGACCATTTGGACCCGTTGTTTCGACATCTGGTCGATTCCAAGAAGCAGTTCTAAAGGTGTCCTCTCTAGCACAACGCAATACAGCGGAAAAGACGCCGTTCAAACTTGGAAGCTTTGATATGTCGTTGGGCAGGCAGTACAAAAATGTAGATGAATTATCTTATTTTTCTGATTGTGAAGACCCAAGCTATAAAGTTGACAAAGATATGTACATCAACTGGGCAAAACTGATACAAGCAGAGCGTACAGAGCGTCTGGTAACCTGGATTAGAGACCCATACTTAGCAACTATCATTGAAGCGTCCATTCTCAAGAAATAAAAAAACCGCCTTAGGGCGGTTTTTATTGTCAATCGGAACTTAATCAATCGATCTGCTCAGTTTGCTCATCCACGGAGCTCAACCCGCCGCAGAAATATCGTATTTCTTCATCTTGTGATTGAGCGTACTTAATGGAAGCGACAGTTGCTCTGCCGCTCGTTTCGTGTGCCAATTACAAGAGTTTAAGCAGTCAATAATTACGGTACGTTCGTATTGGCTGACGACCTCTTTTAGGCCAACTGCGACATCGTCATCTCCTAGAGGTTCAGGTTCAAACGTGGGCTGTATTGCCGATGTAACTGGAGCAACGACTTGATGGTGTTCTACCTCTTCAGGGATCTGTTCACCAAACTCAATCTGAGTAATGGTTTCGAAATCGGAAAGCAGAACCGAGCGTTCGATGATGTTTTTAAGCTCACGCACGTTACCCGGGTAAGGGTAAGCGAGCAGTTGGTTTCTCACATTAGCACTCAATCCCGGTGATTGAGGCAAGCCTAACATCGTCGTGGTGTGCTGAACAAAGTGCTCGGCAAGTGGGATAATGTCCGCTTGTCTGGATCTCAGTGGTGGTAAGGTGATGGGAAATACGTTCAAGCGGTAGAATAAATCGGCCCTAAAGCCTCCGTCTTTAATCTGCTGCATTAAGTTACAGTGTGTCGCAGCAATGACTCTAACATCCACTTCAATCTCTCTGCTGGCGCCTACAGGGCGAACTTTACGTTCTTGCAACACACGCAACAGTTTAGCTTGAAGTAACATTGGCATATCGCCAATTTCATCTAGGAATAGGGTACCACCGTTTGCTGCTTCAAATAAGCCAACTTTGTCCTTGTCTGCACCGGTAAATGAGCCCTTTCTGTGCCCGAAAAGTTCGGATTCCAGAAGTTGTTCAGGAATTGCGGCACAGTTCTGAACGATTAATGCTTGGTCAGAACGATTCGAGTTTTCGTGAATGTATTTTGCAATGACCTCTTTACCCGCACCCGTCTCGCCTCTAAGTAAGACGTCGACAGGCAAAGAGAGCACCTTATCAAGTCGGCTCAATACATTGACCATCTCTTCACTTTCAGCGATCGGACCTTGATAGGTTTTCTTTGTCCGTTTCTTTAGCTGAGTATTTTCACGAACCAACGCTTGGTTATCAGCGCTTAAACTCTTAATCACTTGACCATATTGCTCTAACCAAATGGCATGGCGAATATTACTTGCCGCCATTCGGCAAAACTCGGTAAGTGCGGTTTCGTTATCGATAACGCTTAAATCGAGCAAAACCAATAATCCAATAGTTTTGCTTTCATCATCAATCAATGGCCAAGCAAGTAAGTTGTTGCTTTTTAGACCTAACGTTTGCTCGGTTTGATAGATGCCTTCGCAGTCATAACCATTGTAAGTGTATAGCTCATTGATCAAGACAACTTCGCCGTTACGTACGGCGAAGTTGAATGGGTCGGCTTCACTTACTGTGTCTAACTGCAGTGGCTCCCAAGGATGTGAGGCGATGACTTTTTCATGGTGATGCGCGGTACTTGGAATCAAGGCTTGACCGGTTTGGTCAAGCACGTAAATGATGCCATGTTTCGCGAAAGTCATTTGCCTTGCTGCTGTGAGAACGGCATCCAAAGTTTGAGCTAACTGGCTGCGATCAGCCAGAGATTGGCTGATCGCAAGTAGGGCGTTACTAAGCTCACTATGGTTAGCTGAACGCATAGGTTAGAGTTCCTTGCTCGTCCACAGAAACTTCAATTTGAGTATGTGAATCATCCTTGTCATTCACCAGTAGTTGAGTCGAAAGCTGCGGCAATAGTTGACGGTTAATAACGGCATCAATATTTCGAGCTCCCGTCTCTGCAAGGCGGCAGTTGCCTAATACGAATTCCACTAAGTTATCACCATAGCAAAGTGCCAGTTTGTGGTGGCTTTGTAGGCGCTCAGACACTTTCTTCAGTTTATGATGGATGATATCAGTCATTGCTGCGTCTGAAAGTGGAAGGAATGGCAACACGGACATACGAGCCAACAAGGCTGGCTTAAAGTGTTGATTCAACGTTGGGCGAATGGCTTCAGCGACGATATTGGCATCAATGTCTTTCGCTTGGTGAACTAAAGACTCAATCTCATGAGTCGCGAGGTTACTTGTCATGATGATGAGTGTATTTTTGAAGTCGATGGTACGACCTTCTCCATCATTTAGCGTGCCTTTGTCGAACACTTGGTAGAACAGGTTGAGTACTTCTGGGTCTGCTTTTTCAACTTCATCTAAAAGAACAACAGAGTAAGGGCGCTGACGTACTGCTTCGGTTAGCATACCGCCTTCGCCAAAACCTACATAGCCAGGCGGAGAACCAATAAGGCGAGACACAGTGTGTTTCTCTTGGAACTCAGACATGTTGATGGTGGTCATGAAGCGCTCACCTCCAAACATTTGGTCGGCGATAGCGCGAGCGGTTTCTGTTTTACCTACACCACTTGGGCCAACTAATAAGAAAACGCCCGTTGGTGCATCTGGGTTACCTAATCCCGCTTTTGCGGTTTGAATACCTTCAGCAAGCGCATCAATGGCAAATTCTTGGCCTTTAATGTTTTGAATTAGGTTTTGCTTCAAGTTTAAGGTCGCTTGCGACTCATCTTGAAGCATCTTACCCATAGGGATGCCTGTCCAATCAGAAATTACATGACTAATTTCGTCGGGACCCACTTCATAGTGAACGAGTGGATTGGTACCGCGCACGTTATCTAAATGTTCGTTACAAGATTGAATAGCTTCGCGAGTCTGCTCTTCAGAATATTCATGACAATTTGGTTTGTCACTTGTTAGTGCGTCATCATCTTGAAGCGTATTGTCAGCTATAGGAGCGCTGTCTTCTTCAGTCGAAGGAGTAGTAAGGCTATAAAGATGACTACGCAGTTCTATGATCTCTTGAATAAGAGATTGCTCTTTTTTCCATTGAACCTGAAGGGTAGCTTGTTCTTCTGTGGCCTTTTCAATCTTCTCTTTTAGCTCAGGAATTAAAGCGGCACTGTGTTTGTCACCAGTTTGCTGAAGTTGGTCACGTTCTAGAGCTTCGAGCTCACGATTCGCAGCGGCAATTTCTTGATGTAATGTTTCAACAGGTGCCGGTGTTGCATTAAGGCTAATATTGACGCGAGCACAAGCCGTATCTAACACGTCGATTGCTTTATCTGGCAGTTGACGTCCAGTGATGTAACGATCAGCTAAGTTTGCTGCGGCAGTGATTGCGTCGTCACGTACGTATACGTTATGTGACTTTTCATAGGCTGGTCTTAAGCCTCGGATGATCAATGCGGCTTGAGTAGCCGACGGCTCATCAAGTTTTACCAGTTGGAAACGGCGCGCCAGAGCTGGATCTTTTTCGAAATATTTTTTGTATTCAGACCATGTGGTGGCAGCAATTGTTTTTACTTCACCACGTGCTAGAGCGGGTTTAAGTAGGTTGGCAGCATCGCTGCCTCCCCCAACTAGCGTGTGAGCTTCATCTATAAATAAAATGATTGGAGTCGGTGAATTCTTCACTTCATCTAGTACTGCGTTAAGGCGTTTTTCAAACTCTCCCTTAACACTTGCCCCCGCTTGAAGTAAGCCCATGTCTAGGCCGTATAGTTCAACACCTTTGAGGCAGTCTGGCACATCTCCTTCGGTAATTTTTAATGCAAGACCCTCTACCACCGCTGTTTTACCAACTCCCGGCTCACCTACGGCGATTGGGTTATTTTTTCTGCGTCGCGCCAATATGTCGATTATTTGTCTGATTTCTTGATCACGGCAGAATACTGGGTCGATCTCGCCCTTTCTTGCTTTGCCGGTAAAGTCGGTGGTGAATTTACTTAATGCCGAACCATCTTCACGTGCGTCGGTTTTTTCTGATGTCGTTGCTAAAGATTCTAGAGAGTTTGTTGTGAGTTCAGAAAAATTACGCTTTAAGGTATCTGGGTTTACACCGTCTAAGATTGAAGCGTAGCCGTGCTGACCATAGCGTAGTGGGTTACTCACGAGTGTAAGAAGTAGGGCACCAGAGCGAATCTGAGTCTCGGATAGATCTAAAGATGAGACCAACCAACTTTCTTGAAGCCATTCGATTAAAAGCGAAGAAAAAACGGGCTTGCTGCCGTTGCCTGTTGTGTTGGTATCTAAAGTCGAACGAATGGATTGCCTTAAAATGGTCTCTGAGCAATCGAAATGACTTAATAAGATATCAAAATCACTATTTGGCCTTTCTAATAAGCTTAATAGATAGTGTTCAATTTGCACTTCATTGGCTTTTTCCGATACGGCTAATGCAGCGGCGTCCTCTAAAGCGACTTTTACAATAGGGTGCAGACGTTGTATTAAAGAGGAAAGGTTTATATTTATCATTTTAGTTCTATTAGTTATGTATATGGGATGCAGCAATTATACTAAAATTGATAACTGGTTTTTTATTCGGTGATGAATTTACTATTGTTTATTGGTTACTTTTATTGTTTGTTTTGGCTTTTTATCTGACTAATATTTAAAATCCCGTTCAAAATAATAAATAGTCTAGGCGTTATGATTTAATTACTAGTTTTTTTGACTTTATTTCTAATCTTCGAGATAGTTATTTTGCCTTTGTTTTTTAAATTCAATTTATTAGTATCCACGTTCAATAAATCGTTTTTCTAAACAACAAATTGTTGTTAAATATAATATTTATAACGGATAATTTATTGTAACTATCTGTATTTATTGGTTTTATAAAGTTGGCATGATGTTTGTATTAGCTTAATCAGTCGCGGTGATAAGCGATTTGGTGAATTAATGAATTATAAATTTTAAAAAGGAAATATCGATGCCAACTCCAGCATATATGTCTATCAATGGTGAAACTCAAGGTCACATTACTAAAGATACTTACTCTGCAGATTCTGTAGGTAACACTTGGCAAGAAGCTCACGTTGATGAGTTCCTAGTTCAAGAACTTGATCACGTACTAACAGTTCCACGTGACCCACAAAGTGGTCAGCCAACAGGTCAACGTGTTCACCGTCCGGTAGTAGTAACTAAAGTACAAGACCGTTGTTCACCTCTGTTATTCAACGCATTAGTGTCTGGCGAAAAGCTTCCTGAGTGTGTAATCCGTTTTTACCGTACTTCAGTACAAGGTAAGCAAGAGCACTACTACTCAATCAAGTTAATTGATGCACTACTAGTAGATATTCAAACTCGTATGAATCACTGTCAAGACGCTGCAACTTCAGATCGTGTAACTGAAGAAGTACTTAAGCTGACTTACCGTGCAATCGAAGTTACTCACGAAAACTGTGGTACTGCTGGTAATGATGACTGGCGTGCTCCACGCGAAGCTTAATCGCTTTTCGTGAAAAACAAAGGGTCAACAACTACTGTTGGCCCTATTTCTATTATTAGTATCAGGTAAAAGATATGGTGAATGACGTAGAATTTAAGTTTGAACTGCAAGGCTCCTCGCATGATTTTCGTGTGGAGAGCTTTCAGGTAATCGAAGAGCTTTCAAAGCCTTTTCAAATCAGCCTATCATTACTTTCACTTGATCCTGATATCTCATTTGACGCACTCATCCGTAAACCAGGTAGTTTGACTCTATACGGCCAAGGTGTCAGTTCTGCGAGATGCTTTCACGGCGTGGTTAATGAGGTTCGTTACCTTGGATCGGGTAGGAGATTCTCTCGTTACCAATTGACTCTTGTTCCACAAGTTTGGTTTTTGAGCCAAAGACAAGACTGCCGTATTTTTCAACAAAAATCAGCGTCAGCGATCATTTCTGAAGTTTTAGATGATGCGTTAGTGACCGATTATCGATTAGAACTATCTGGTGTATACCCTTCAAAAGAATACGTGTTGCAATATCGAGAGACTGACCTTGAATTTGTTCAGAGAATTCTGGCAGAACACGGCATGTGGTACTACTTCGAACATACAGAAGCTAACCACACAATGGTTATTGTCGACAGTAATGATGCAATCGCTGAGTTATTGAGCACGCCACTAAACGGATCTTATTTAGGCCCTATTGTTTATCATGCGGATGGTGGCGGTGTTGCAGACCGCGAGCATATCTCTGACCTTGAACTCGTGAATAGAGTAAAAACTGGCCACGTTACTTACACTGATTATAACTATGAGTTTCCGAAGATCCCTCAGGAAATGAGCAGCTCCGGCGAACTCGATTTAGATTTGAAATTATTCGATTTTCCAGGACGTTACGTTGACCCAGCAATGGGGCAAGTAAGATCAAATGAATGGATGTCAGAGCACGTTGTAGATAATCAGCAAGTAGAGGCGACCAGTAATGTCATGAGACTGGCGTCTGGATACAGTTTTAGTATCAGTGAGCATCCACGTTCGGCAATTAACCGCGATTACCTCATGCTGTCGGTGATGCATAGTGGTCATGACCCTCAGGTGCATGAAGACGAAACTAATGGTCTGCCAACTACATATCATAATCAGTTCGCGTGTATTCCTAGACATGTTGAGTTTAGAGCTCCAAAACTTGAAGCTCCTTTGGTTGAAGGTACGCAAACAGCGGTTGTCGTGGGGCCTGCAGGTGAAGAGATCTATACCGATAAGCTTGGGCGAATCAAAGTCCAGTTCCATTGGGACCGTTATGGCGAGAGCGATGAGCATTCGAGTTGTTGGATTCGAGTTAGCCAATCAATGGCTGCACCGACTTGGGGGGCGGTATACCTACCTCGCATCGGCCATGAGGTGGTTGTTACCTTCCTAGAGGGAGACCCTGATAGGCCTTTAGTTACTGGCGCAGTTTATAACGGACTTCATTATCCTCCATATTCGTTACCAGAGAACAAAACGCGGACAACTTTTAGAACGCAAACGCATAAAGGGACAGGCTATAACGAGTTGAGCTTTGAAGATGAAGCTAACCAAGAAGAAGTCTACATTCATGCGCAAAAGGACATGTCGACCAAGGTTTTAAATAACCGTTATCGCGACATAGGTCAAGATGAGTTTTTAAAGGTTGCACGCCATCAGACAAATGATGTTCACGGTGATCACAAAGAGACCATTGACGGACACAAGACCACCCAAGTTAACAGTACGTTTACTGAAACTGTCGAACAAGATGTATCCGTTACTTACAATGCCAATGAGACTCAATATGTTAAGAATAACTCTGATCTAGAAATTGGAGACAATCAAATTACCAAGATTGGTAAGAATGATGACTTGGATGTGGGCGAAAATAGCAACTTAACGGTAGGTGCTTCAAAAAGTTCTGACATTGGAGCTGATGATAACCAAACGGTTGGTGGCAACTTAACGGTTTCTGTTAAAGGAAATACTTCATACAAAGCCGATGGTGCGACCCAGATCATAAGCGGTGACAAGATAGTACTGAAAACGGGTGGGTCTTCATTAGTGATGAATAGTGATGGTTCTATCAAGTTGTCCGGTTCTTCAATAACCATTGAAGGAAGCGATAAAGTTGTAGTCAAAGGTGGAAACGTAGCGATCAATTAATGATGGAAAAACAAACCCAAATTATCCAAACCATCACCGAACAGCAAGCCGAATCAACGGCTTGCTTTTCGCGTTTTGGAACAATTGTATCGATTAACGAATCTAAAAGTGGTGTTCGTGTCGATTTCGAAGGTAACCCTTTACAGCAACCAATAAATGCGAGGTTGGGGCGGGGGTTCAAATTAGCCGAGTTACAACTTGCTATTGATAACAAACTTTCATGTCGTATCGAATTTTTAAATAACGATTTTAATCTCCCTTTAGTCACAGATATCTTTTTCTCCATTCTAGATGATTCTGATGAATTTGTACTGAGAGCAAAGAAAATGGTTATTGAAACGGAACAAGAGTTAATTGTGAGAAGTGGCGAAACAGAGACTCGTTACAGCGGCCGTGATGGCCGAATTACTACCAAAGCCAAATATGTGACTTCTCAAGCTGAGAAGGCTCAAAAAATTCAAGGCGGCACCATTGCGATCAATTGATCGTGTTACTAGATTGGATTCCCGGATGCGTCAAAAAATAGGTATAGATCAACTAAACCAGCCGATTACTAATGAAGATGTGGAACTGGCCATCGCTAATGCGGAAATTACGCTCACTTTATTGAACGAGCTTCCTATCAAATGGCTGGATATGTGTAATGAAAAGCTGTCACTGGCTTCGGAGACATTCGGTTTCTTGTTAAAGCAACGCTTACAAGTACATAAAAGGGGATACCCAAGCGTTAAACTGGAGTATTTAGCGCTGGCTGAGCGTCAGATTGAAGACCTAAAAAATGTTTATTTGTCTTTCTATCGATTGGCTCCGGGCTTGATTCATCAATTAAAGCAGAGCGAACCAACCATTTATGCTTGGCTCATGTTGAATTCTGAGATTGGACAAGAGCAAGAAAACCTACTTTGTGGTTTATCGATACTTGATGATTTGGATTACCAAACCGCAAAATTGCTAGTTGTTCAGTCATCATTATCAGGTATCGACTCTGTGGTAATCGAAATGGTTGAAGGTGGTTGTAAACTGCCCCTGCTTTTCTTGGAGTGCTTACAGTTACGCCAAACTGTCACAGTTGGTCTGCTAAAACGTTGGCTTAAAGACAAGCGGTTTTCTGAGCATAAAACACATTTGTTTTTATCGTTACAAAACGATGCAGAAAGCGTTGACTGGTTAGCTGAAAACTCAAATAGCAGTCAGAACTTGTTTGAGCGATTACTTGCGAAAGAGGATAGAGGGACATGGTTTCGTAAGGAATTTGGTACCTCAATCGATAGTGTATCTGATCCCGAAGTGGTCACTTTTGCCAAACTTTTGGAGCTCAAAGAGTTTGAGAGCTTTAATCTGAGTAGTGTACAGGCTCCGTTCGATTTTGTATTACACGGTCTGAATGAACATGTTCCGAAAATAGTTGAATTAGTATCTAGCCTTGACGAGTTCGAAGGTGAAGATTGGATTCAAGCGCTTTACATTGTCTATGGGAAACGTTTACCAGTGACACCAAAAAATTTGGGGATAGACTTTGAGTGGCACGAAATACTCGAAAAGCTAAAAGAATGGGTCGAAATTGGTGCCTACAGACAAGCGTCACCGGGTCGATTGGGACAACCTTTGACTCTAGAAACCAGTATCCAAGCCATGTTCGATACTCAAGTCAGTGCTGCTTTTAGGGTTTGGATTTGGCGTCAGGTTTGCCTCCATACTCGCTCATACATCCCTTGGGATATGGCTATGCCAGTTCATCAACAAGAGTGGAATATCACGCGACTAACTCAGAATTCAACAGCCTCAGAAAGGTTTAATCTAAGGAATAATAATGCAGTTGTGGGATATTGAGAACCATCCAGAACTTTCAATCAAAGGCCGTTTTCAACGGGACCATAATGGCAATGAGGTGTGGGTTGTCGTTGGAAAACGCTCATGGCAACTCGTAGGTTCTGTTTGGAAGGAGCAAGAAGAGGCAGAGATCTATGACGATCCTGTCTATCTGGGTGAAGCAGGGCTTTCCGCGATGAAAGCTGACCAAGAGTTCTCAGTTGTTAAAACCAACACAGATGTACTGATTTTCGGTAAGGCCCGAAGCTACGCGAAAAAGGCAGTTACGTACCATGAGTGTCGGCTTTTGATTGATGGCCATATAGACAAAACCATATCGGTACTTGGTGATAGGCAATGGATTGAGCACGGAGGTAGCGTAACGCTAAGTAAACCACTCCCATTTGTGGAAAAAGAGATGGACTTCTCCTGTGCTATCGGAGGCGATTTAAGAAACCGGCTCGGCGGAGGTATTGCTGATACTAAAGAGGAACTATTGAAACAGAAGGTTCCTTCGGTTTTTTATCCTACGGAAGATTGGAGTGCGACACCCAAGAATACACGGGTTGCTGGATTTGGCCCGTTAGCCCCATTTTTCGGGGCTCGTCAGCAATATGCTGGCACTTTTGATGACGATTGGCTAGAGAATAGGAAACCTCTTTATCCCGTAGACTTTGACCAGCGTTTTTATCAGAGTGCGCCACTAGACCAACAATGCAAAGGCTTCATATCTGGCGGTGAACGTTTGATGATGAGTGGGTTTTGTCATGATGACTCGCTCTCTTTCCGCTTCCCTCAGGAAATGTATGTCGCAGAAGCGCAGTTCAAAAATGCTAATTATCAAGCTGATATGTTTATTTCTACCGTTTTCATCGATACCGAGACTCGCACACTTTCAATCAGCTATAGCGCTGCGTTTCCATGTCAAGGTGAGGAGCACCTGTTAGTGTCAACGAAGATTCATAAAAAACAGGAGTTTTCCGATAATGAATAACAATTCAGCACGATTTGTTATTGGGATGGAGGCCATGACACCAACCGGCATGAACCTTGATATCGCCACAACAGTCGCCAAAGCGGATTTGGGAAGGTTTGACCAGAAAGTGGACTTGGATGGAATAGAAAGGTTCACCTTCGCCAATATTGAATACACTTCGAAGACATCATTGTTTGATAAGTGTAAAGAGCTTATTGAGAGCTTAATTGGGTCTCTTTTGAAACAATTGCCTAAAGTATTAAAGCCTATTCCTCTACTAGTTAATATACCGGAGGCTCTTTCTGTTGTTGCGATGAGTGAGTGGTTAAATGAATGTAGGCATTGCGATTCAATCTCACATTATGAAGTTGTTCAACAAAGTGGGCCGTCACATTTAACGACATCATTAGCGAAATTGAACCAATTTGACGCAATTATGAGCATTTCGGTGGCCTCACTTGTCGATGACCTTAGCGGTTTAATTGATGCCGGACAGGTAATGAGCTCATCTAATCCTTGGGGGATTATTCCAAGCGAGGGAGGGGCTGGTGTCATTTTGTGTCGAAACAATTTGGTTAAAACGTTAAAACTTAAGCCCTTGGCGCAATTAGGTTACTTTGACTTAGAAGCCGCAAACACAACTCGTAGAACAATGATGAAGTTAGTGAGAAATGCGAGCCGTAAGATCAAAAAATTTGGACCTGTATTCACTGACATGACCAATCTCAGATCTCACACTGAAGATTATGGCTTCGCGTTAGGTGCGCGCGCGGAATATTTCGAAAACCCTCAACAGCCGACTTTGATCAATGATTTATGGGGGACATTAGGTCGTTGTTCCGCATTGGCATTATTGGCTAGCGCGATCCGTGACGCACCTAACAGTAAACAGGTGACCCTGTTAATGTTTGATATTCAGGGAGAAAGGGCGCTCCTTCAATTGGTCCGAATGAAACATATTGGATTTGGTCCAAGTTAGTTCGGGGTCAACGTTTTTGTGTAACTATTGTTTATGAGAATTAGTTTAAGTTTGATGCTCTAGAGAGAGCTGCAATGTTCTTGTTATGTATTGCCAATTTGCACTTTTATCAATTGAGCTGAAATTTGCGAGCGTTACTTTTAACTTGAGGTGTTTGGCAAGTGGCTTAGCTACATCATTGTGTTAGGCATTTTAACAACTAACTTAAAACTCATTCATATTGGATAGTTTCTAATTGTATGGCTTTCATCTTAACTGCAGGATTTTAGGTTATCTCCAGTCTATTTAAAGGCTTCTAAATACGATTGAGTTGACTAGCTGCACTCCCAACTATTTATCATACTAAACGTTAATAATGTGATTTATGTCACGATGGGAATTTTAACCATTATTGAAACGGAAATTTATCTATATTTCGAGTGAAAAGTTGTTAGTCAATGAGTTTGTTATTACACGGCGTTATTTAGTAATAATAACTAAAGTAATAGTCTTACCGATGGTTTTAAATACTGCTATTGAAAAGGGTATTGGACAGTAATTATTATCCAGCATTAATTTATTTCGTTTGATAAAGAGTTTAGCGTGCCAGAAAAGCAAGGGACAGCCAAAGGTTATCTAGATAAGTTGGTTGTGAAAGCGATCGAAAAGAAAAATCAGCAAGCTCAGAATATGGCTAATAAAAATAAGCCCAAGCTAGAGTATGTGATTTTCTCCCAATTTGACGTGTTAGATACATTACCTTCAAAAAATGGCAAAACGACTGTTTATCACCTGGCCAAGAAAGGGAACCCTGAAAAACAGGTTTGCTGTAAGGTTCTAAATGAAGGTTCATCTGAACTTGCGAATGAATTAATCATTAATGAAGCCAGTCGTCTTGAGATGTCTCAACATCCGAGTGTTGCTGATTTCATTAAAATAGGCAAAGAGTTCGATCGACCATACTTTATGTATCAGTGGATTCAGGGCGAATCTTTGGCTGAAAAAATGGCTCGTCATACTCCTAAAGGTTTTAGGCATGACCATATTGCGTGGCTGATATATCAATTGTCTGGTGCGCTTGAGTTTATGCACACGAGAGGTGTCTGCCATTTAGATATTAAACCTTCAAACATTATTGTTACAGAGTCCGATTATGTAAAGTTGATCGACTTTGGTGCTGCTCGTTATGTTGGTGAATCTAATACTTACGCTGAAGCAAGCATGAGCTATGCGTCTCCTGCGTTTATAAAGTCTGGCGTGGCTCAACCTCAAGATGACGTCTATTCATTGGCGTTGTTAACTGGGCATCTATTTCTTGGAGCTGCATTTGGCGATGCTTGGACAACTCAATTACAAGCAAAAAAACGACCAGGTTTAATCCCTAACCATGTATGGAAGTTAATTAAAGATGTTGTCAACAACCCTCGACAGCACAGGTATACAGCGACTTCGTTTGCGCAGCAACTAGCCAAGATCGATACCCAAAAATTTGGTGCTGATGTAAGTGCTCCCTTATTTAGTAGTTTACGGAATGCTGATCTCGTTCTAACCAAACATCGAACTATTGACAGAATTCAAAGTGGTCGGCTTCGATACTTAGAAGCGAGTTTGGTTCTGTGTGTCGTGATTATCACTGGTACATATTTATATAACCAAGGTCAGCCTGAATGGAAATCGATTGTTAAATCGACCAACAGTTCGAGTAGCCTTGTGAGCACGATTAAACCTGCACAAACCGCGTCTTTTTTAGCGCAGTCTCCATGGGATATTGAATTCGCGTTACAAGATATGGAAAAAGATGTCGTCTCGACAGCTCCTTACCGAGAAGCTTATGAAGTCCAACAGAGCAAATTAGCTAAGTTGTATAAAAACTATGAATCGGACTTGAATGAATATGAAGGGGCGGTCGATCTACTTCCTAAAACTCTGATGTCGATCCGGCATGATCTCGTTGTTTTGCGAGAAAAACTGAACAGTGACGGCTCTCTATTTCCTTATGCAGATAAAGCGCTGACGGAAACGATGGCAAGTCTGAATAAGGCGACCATCAATTCACAAAATATTGCCGCCTTTGGTGGGAATCAAGAACAGCGTTTAGTCCAACTCATCTTAGATGGGAAATCAGATGTTGCAGACAGTGATATTGAAACTGCTTGGAAAGTAAACCAGTCAAGAGCCTACTTTTATAGTCATGTATTACCGCGAAAAGTGCTCAGCGGAATAGATGCCTCGATAGAGAAAAATGCAAAGCAGCATTATTACACCAAAGCAATTCTTGAGGCAGAAGCTGCGCAATCATTTTTTGGTAACACGCCAAAATTGAAAGCTAAAGTAAGAGCTCTAAAAGTAGCAAGAAGCGAATTTATCTTGTTCAGTACTGTAACTGAACAATCAGTATTTGGCCGACAGAAACTTCACGACTCGTTAGCTGATCTAGAGACTAATGCCCCTAAGAAATTCAGCGAAATAACGGAAATTCTTAATAGTATGGCAAGTGATTCTATAGACAAAAGTCATCAACTATCTAAACCAGCGCGAGGTGCTATAGCAATCGAGCGAGCAATTAGAAATTACAATTCTGAAAGCAGAGGTTAACTTGAGTCTGATCGATACTGAAACGCTATTAGCACCAATATCTGAACACTCACCAACTGGTGAGGATGCTAGGTACGAGTTTTGCTATGAAATGATGGAAGCCGAAGTGAAAAAATTTGGTTCATTATTTGGTGAGACTGTTGACTGGCATATAGTAAAAGTCCATTCGATTGAAGTGCTAAGTCAGCATAGTAAGGATCTTAAAGCGCTTTGTTATCTGATCCGTTCTTTGGTAGAGGACAAAGGCGAGATAGGGCTTGAGGAAGGATTATCTTTGCTCAATGACTCAATCAGTCGTTTTGGTCATGAGTTATACCCTAAACGTAAAAGAGGTAGAGATGGGGCTGTTGAGTGGCTCAATCATCAATTCAAACTCGTCGCGACTAAATTGTCTGCAGAATCCCTTGACTGGGAAGTTCTATCTCGATGTATCACACTAACTGAAGGTATCCAGCGTCAGTTTGACGAGATATTTCAAGACTCTGATGTAGACTTTTTCGAATTAAAAAGTCATTTGAATCAACTAATGCAGAACGCATCTCTAAATGAAGAAACGTTGGTTGAACACAGTGTGGCTGATTCCGAACCGCTCATTGATGTTGTTGCACTGTCCGAGAAAGCGATCGTTCCACAAAGCCACGAAGCTGACAGTCCGAAGACGCACACCACGCCTAATCAGAAACGAAGTAAACCTCGAGAGCACAGCACTGTAGACGTTGACACGGATTTTTCATCTCCGGCTGCATCAAAGCGTACGTTAAAAAAAGTGTCTGAGATCATGGTGCATTCAAATCCGACTGAACCTTTAGGATATCGGATTTACCGTCACCTGACATGGGCCGACGTTGATGGTTTACCTGATCACAAAGACAATCTAACGCCTCTTAGCCTCGCTGTGTCATCAGACCAGCAGGCGGAATATCGAGATAAAGCAAATCAAGAAAGTGATATCGATACGATCAAGCGTTTAGAGCGAACACTTACTGATGCGCCATTTTGGCTGACTGGGCATTATTTCGTTTATTCAATGTTAGACAATCTTGGGTATGACGAAGCTGCGTTGGCTGTAAAGCAAGAAACAAAGAGATTTGTCGATTCTTTTGAGGGAATTGAGAACCTCTCTTTCAAAAATTCTATTCCATTTGCGGATGAAGCAACGATTACTTGGTTGTCTACAGGTAACGCTTGTCCTTCGGGTAAGTCGTCAATAATTCAAACTATTGTTGTAGCTGAAGATGATCTATCTGAGATGGAGGATATTGCCCTAGGTGACTTGGGTAAATATGTGGCTGAACTGTCAAACAAACTCGAGTTGGATAACTCCGGTCGTGGACAATTCATGTTGCACTTAAAGTTAGTGAAAGCCTACCAAAGTGTTGGTTTATACCCTTTGTGCTTGCCTTACTTGGAACAAGGTTGGGCGGTGGCTAAGGAACTAAATCTATCAATTTGGGAACCCCATTTGTTTTTTTCTTTAGAAAATCTAATTCAAAAAACTCTAAAGGAACTATATCGAACTAAGGATTTTTTACCTGTGAGATATAGCGAATGGGAAACAATTTATGACCAGCAATAAACTAGAAAGGACTAATTATGTCACGTGATGGCTCGGTGGCTCCGAAAGAGCGAATTAATATACGTTATGTTCCAGCAACAGGCGATGCGTCTGATGATGTTGAACTGCCCCTAAGTATGATGGTTGTCGGTGACTTCACTGCTCGTGCAGATGAAACTCCGATCGAAGAGCGTAATCCGATTAATATCGATAAAGATAACTTTAACGAAGTATTAGAAGGTTACGCACCGAATATCAAAGCAAATGTTGAAAACCGTCTTTCTGATGAAGAAGGTGCGCAAATTGGCGTTGATATTACATTCAAAAATATGAAGGACTTTACTCCAGAGTCGATTGCGAAGAGCGTTCCTGAGCTGAATGGTTTACTAGAACTTCGTGAAGCCTTGGTTGCATTGAAAGGCCCTCTAGGGAATGTACCTGCTTTCCGTAAGAAGATTGCAGCAGTTCTTCAAGATGAAGAAGCAAGAAAGAAACTTTTGGATGAACTAAGCATTGGTGCAGACCAAGGCGAAAAAGCAGAGTAAGGAAGATCATGTCGGCAGAAGCACAAGCACAAGCACCAGAACAAGAAGCAGCTCTAGTTGAGTCAGGCTCTCTTCTGGATAGCATTTTAAATGAGACTCGCATTAAACCTAGTGATGAGGGTTTTGACGTTGCAAAGCGTGGCGTTGAAGCATTCATTGGTGAGTTATTAAGCAGCTCAACAGTAGAAAAAGTAGACCAGTCTTTAGTTGATTTGATGATCTCTGAGATTGATCAAAAGTTGTCTAAACAGGTTGATGCAATTCTTCACAACGAAGAAGTTCAAGCGATTGAATCAACATGGCGTGGTCTTAAATATCTTGTTGATCACACGGACTTCCGTGAAAACATTCAAATCGAACTTATTTCGGCTAAGAAAGACGAAGTTCTGGATGATTTTGAAGATGCTCCTGAAGTAGTGAAATCAGGTTTATATAAGCAGATTTATACTCGTGAATACGGTCAATTTGGTGGTAAGCCTGTAGGTGCCGTTATTTGTGATTACCAACTATCTGCGTCTTCGCCTGATATTAAACTAATGGAATATATGGGTAATGTAGGTGCTATGTCTCATGCACCATTTATTACTTCTGCATCTTCTCAATTCTTTGGTTTAGATTCTTATGAAGAATTACCAAACTTAAAAGACTTAAAGTCGGTATTTGAAGGTCCTCAGTATACTAAGTGGCGCGGATTCCGTGAGCACGAAGACGCACGTTATGTTGGGCTGTGTACATCACGTTTTATGCTGCGTACGCCATACTCAGTTGAAGACAACCCAATTAAGGCGTTTGACTACGATGAAATGGTTACGGACAGCCATGACAATTACCTTTGGGGTAACTCAGCTTATGCTATGGCTTCAAAGATCAGTGAGTCGTTTGCAAAATATCGCTGGTGTCCAAACATTATTGGCCCGCAAAGTGGTGGTGCGGTAACCGATTTACCGGTTTATAACTTTGAAGCGATGGGTCAGATCGAAACTAAGATCCCAACCGAAATTCTGGTTTCTGACCGCCGTGAGTATGAACTTGCAGAAGAAGGCTTTATGGCTTTAACAATGCGTAAAGGTTCTGATAACGCAGCGTTCTTCTCGGCAAACTCAGTTCAAAAACCAAAAGTGTTTGCGAATACACCTGAAGGCAAGCAAGCTGAGATGAACTACAAGTTGGGTACTCAGCTACCTTACATGTTCATTATTAACCGCTTAGCTCATTACATTAAAGTACTTCAACGTGAGCAAATTGGTTCTTGGAAAGAGCGTACCGATTTGGAAGTTGAGCTAAATAAATGGATCCGTCAATACGTATCTGACCAAGAGAACCCGCCAGCAGAAGTTCGTGGTCGTCGACCGTTACGAGCGGCTAAAGTCGAAGTGTCTGACGTTGAGGGTGACCCAGGTTGGTATAAAGTATCGATGTCTGTTCGTCCTCACTTCAAGTACATGGGCGCGAGCTTTGACTTATCTTTGGTTGGTAAGCTAGACCAATAATAAGTTTGGAAATAAATAAGCGGCCAGGTTTACTGGCTGCTTTTTTTCTTAGAGTGTTATATGGAAAAAGGTTACCGATTATTAGAACGAATTGAACTTGGTGAGCCGAAAAATTGTTATGAAAAAGTGGTTTCACATAGGCATTTAATTGAATCCATTCATCTGCACCTTGCTGATTTGCTTAATACTCATGCGGGTAATTCAATGATCGATCGGGAATATGGCTTACCTGATTTCAATGATGTTCTATCGAACAACACCAATTTAGTTCGTCACATCCAAAAGAACATCACTTCCACAATAGAAAGCTTCGAACCTCGGCTACGAAGTGTTGAAGTACATTACCGAGAAAATCACAACAACCCTCTTCAATTAGGCTTTGGCATATGCGGAGAAGTCTTACACAACGGTGGAAAAGTTCCGATGTCTATCGATGTCTATATGGGAACTGACGGCCAATTTAACGTTTAGTAGGTGCCCATTGAGTAACAGTAAATACTTTCAAGATGAACTCACATATCTACGAGAATCCGGCAGCGAATTTGCCAAGTACAATCCAAAACTGACCAACTTTTTGTCTGAAGGAACATTCGATCCTGATGTAGAACGTCTTCTTGAAGGTTTTGCGTTTCTTACTGGCCGTATTAGAGAAAAGATTGATGATGAACTCCCAGAGCTCACTCAGTCGTTAATGACGCTGTTGTGGCCACATTACATGCGCTCGATTCCTTCGTTATGCATTAGCGAACTAACGCCACACTCCGGAAGTGTCACTGAAAAAACAGTGGTAAAGCGCGGGGCTGAGATGGCTAGTGAACAAGTGGAAGGTACGCAATGTTTATTCAGAACCTGCTATGACGTAGAGCTTTTCCCCTTAAAAATCACAAGCATTGACCAAAGCAACAGTCGAACAAGCTCATCTGTTGATGTGACACTTGCGACTGAACATGGGCTAGAGTTATCTCGTATCGGGTTAGATAAATTAAGGTTTCATTTACATGGTGAGATCCATATAACTAGAATTCTTTTCTTATGGATATTTAGATACTTAGACTACGTCGAGTTAGACGTGGGCGGTGGGTATAAACGTAAACTTGGACCTGAATTTGTTAAACCGGTTGGGTACCAAGACGACGAAGCGATACTGCCATATAGCGACAATTCATTTGCAGGTTATCGTTTGTTGCAAGAATATTTTTCTTTACCAGACAAATTTATGTTTTTTGATATTACGGGTCTCGATTGGCTAAAAGGGATACCACAAAGAAGTACCGTGAACCTTAAATTCCATTTTAAGAGAGCATTACCTGCCGAAGTTGTCCTGAAAGATAAGCACTTAAGGTTACATTGCACGCCAGCTGTGAACCTATTCGAAAAAGATGGTGATCCAATTCGGCTTGAACATCGCCGAAATGAGTATAAAGTTCGGCCACAGAGTGACAACCAGGATCACTACGAAGTTTATTCAATAAACCAAGTAGAAAGTTGGAGCAAAAATGAAAGGCGACGAAAATCTCTTATTGAATTTGAGTCCTTTGAACACCAAATAAATCAAAGAGATAAACGTGATTTCTACAAGTCAAAAGTTTCAGAGCGAGTGAGTGGAAGAGGGCTTGAGCGTTATATATCTTTTCATACCCACAATGGGGATATTGCAGACCTAGGAACCGAAACGGTTTTGATGAAGTTATTGTGCAGTAATGCAGATTTGTCTGAAAGATTGTCTGTAGGAGACATCATATATACCACACATAAATCTCCAACTTACGCCACGTTTAGTAATATTACTAAACCTACGCAATCTGTTAGCCCGCAAGTGAATGGCGAACTCCAATGGCAACTGATTGCTAATATGTCATTGAATTATCTATCGCTCTCTAATATTGATGTACTCAAGGTTTTACTGTCTACATATGACTTCCATTCTAGAGTGGATAGGCAGGCTCATAGGGCTTCGTTGCACAGGCTTGACGGCATTATCTCATCAGAAATGAAACCTATCGATAGAGTGTTTAGAGGGGTATCCGTTCGTGGTAATCAATTTAAGCTTAAGATGAACTCTAGTTTTTTTGTCAATGAAGGGGACATGTTTTTGATGGCAAATGTATTGAATGAGTTCATACGCTTATATTCAAGTGTTAACTCATTTACAGAGTTAGAAGTCTACGATGAACGCAGTGGCGAAAGCTACCAATGGGCAAGTTTAACTGGACAGCAAACAATCTTATGATTGATGAATTATCAGAAAAAATAAACGAATTTAGCTTTTTTCAAGCAGTTTTGTTGTTAGAGAAGCACTACCAACTATTACCGGGCAGTGATTTTGTAGCGGTTGGTGAAAACAAATATTTTTATCAAGAGAGAATTGCGTTTAGTGTCTCACCAAACCTCTGTTTCCCCAAAAGTGATATGGAATTCATCAGTCATATGGAAAGGTCTGGTGAGCACTATTCGAGAATTGAAACTAACTTTTTAGGATTACACGGTTCAAGTTCACCTTTGCCCGCGAACTATACAGAAAAATTAGTAGGTAGAGATGATGATGATAATCCAGTTAGAGACTTCTTTGATTTCTTTCATAATAGATATACCAGTTTAATCTATCGTGTTTGGAAAAAGTACCGTTATCATGTTCAGTATCAAAGCGATGCAACAGATGACTTTTCTGGGCGTATGCTGCACCTAGCAGGGTTGTCTAATGTTATTCAAGAGTCTGATACGATCGGGCTTGATCGTGCAAAGATTTTGTCTTACGTCAATCAGCTATCTACCAGGACACGCTCTCCGAAACTGATTTCTGGCATTGTTGCGCACTATTTTTCATTACCAAGTGTTCGAATCGAAGAGTGGGTCTTTCGAAGAGTAAAAATTGCCGAATGCCAAAGGAATCAATTAAATAGAACGAATTGTATTTTGGGTTCAAATTTACATTTAGGTAAGAGCATCCCAGATCTAAACGGTAAGTTTAATCTTTGTATTGATAACATTGATTTCGAGACGTTCCGAAAGTTCTCCTATGGAGGAGATTTCCATAAAACTTTAGTGGGGTTGATGCGTTTTATTCTTCGTGACCCTATGTCTTGGGATTTAAAGCTAACCGTTGATTTAGACTCAGTTCCAAAGAACCAACTCGGTCAAGGTGATGGGACGAGTTTGGGGCAAACTTTTTGGTTGGGTCAAGCAGGTACGAAAGATGCGAAGATTAGAGTAATTGGAGGCATTTAAAAAAACCGCTCATAAGAGCGGCTTTATTTTTAACGACTGATTGGCTGGTGTAGCACTACTGTTGTATTGAGAGAGCGAATGCCATTGAAAGACTCTATCTCATTACATAAATGGTGTATTGATTGCAGATCAGGAGCTTCAATCAAAGAAATAATGTCGTAGGTACCCCCAACAATGCTTGTAAGTCTGACTTCAGGTAGTTCTTTTAATGCATTACTTACATCATTTTTCTTACCTTTTTCACAAGAAATTAGCAAATAACTTGCCGCTTTTCTCCCGTCATTTTCTACTCTTATTTGTGCCGTATACCCTTTGATAATACCGGTTTTTTCAAGTCTGTTGATGCGTTCAGCGACTGCTGTTCGCGACAAGCCGATGTTGCGAGAAAGATTAGCAATCGATTCTCGCCCATTGGAGAGTAGATTCGAAAGAATTTTACGATCTAGTTTGTCTAAGCCTTGTAAACTAATGTTGGACATCATGTGTTCTGCCTTTTCTGAATTATTATTGTATTTGTATTTGTATTTGTATTTGTATTTGTATTTTTACTATATAGCTTCGGGTAGAGTGAAGTTATACAGCTCCGCTAACGTAAACGGGTTTTTCTGAGTCAAAGGAGTGATTCGCAAGCTCAGATATCTGCCTGATACTTTTATATCACTCACGAAGCTACCGTTATGGGTATTTGTTAACGTTGAGTCACCAAATAACCGATAGATAGCCCATTGACCATTCTTGCTCAGTACATGTTGTTTACCTTCGTCTGTTACATCTTGAATTGTTATACTGATATTGAAATCTCCGTTTTGAGGAGGCCACTCAAGTTCACGAATTCTACTTGGACCATGGTAATAGTTGATATTTGAGTCCGCTATTTTTAAGCTTGCTCTTATTGCACTCGAATCCAGATCAAGTACTTTCGCACTGAATGGAAGGTACAAGCGGTTTGTACTCTTGTTAATTAACGTATCTCTGATGACATTGTAATTTCTTAACTGAACAAGCAACTCTGGCGAGAGTGGCATAATTTCGCCTTCTACCTGTTTTGGCGTCCATAGGTTTGTGTCATAAAAAGGAGCGAAATTTTTATCGATAAATGCATCAAGCAAGCCTCCCGATGCGAAAAGCAGCTCAAAGTCTTCGATCGAAATTTCTTCTGTTGCACTTAGATCAAAAGGGTACCTTCCTAAACCTAACTCTTTGAACTTAGAATAGATCTCACTATACCAAAGAGTCTGTATTCCTTTTGATGATTCAGAAATCATCACGGACCAGCTCTGGTTAACTACGTCTAAAAGCCAACTTCTTACTGGCTCAGGAGATTTTTGTGCAATTTGTTTTAAACGAATCAGAGGATCGGCATCCGTACTACTCATCCGGTGTTGTGCTGCAGACAACGCTGCCATTTGAGGGGCCGGTGCGTCTGCTATATCTTTCATATACGTACGAACTCTGCTCAGTGCAGTTATCGTTTCATCCCATGGTGTAGGGGAGTTTGGGGTTTCGTTAATTTGCAATTGATTCAAGATGTGGAAAGCTTGTTCAACTCTTTTCATTAATAAGTAGTCAGGCTTTACAACTTCTTCAACGAGTTCTGGTGCTGCTTTTACGGCACCCGCAAGTTTAGGGTTAACTTGAGCCATTAATGCTCCTTGTTGACCGATCGGTGAAAACTGCGTGTTTGTATAAACTTGTTTTAGAACCGTTGTCATCGGAGAAGATGGGCCAGAGATCAGATCAATGGCGTTAGTAATCTCCCCTATATTGTTATAACGCTTTACTTTTAGTTCGCTTAAAGCATTTCGCCAATAACTGATGTAGTCATCCGTATATTTTTTTCTTACTTGCTTCTTGAATGTCTCTTGTTCTTTGTCTGTTGGGATTACGTGGTTTGACAAACCCAATACCCAGTTGTCGGTGATGACTTGTTGCGACATTAAATCGACGCGAGGGCGGTAAAACGTACTGAAGCCTGTAGATGTGTAAACTTTATCGATTTCTAATCGTTGAGGATCCAAGTTGTCGTTGAAGACATTATTAAAGTCGAAACCGACTGCTCGCTGTAAATTCAAAGTGCCTAAATCAATGTCACCTGCTTGTTGTAACAAGCTGGCGTACACAAGATCTACATTTGAACTAGAGAGTAGAGAACGTCTTGTCGCACGCACCATATTCATGTTGATCGATACAGGTTCAAAATCAGTGCGGAAATATGCGTCCAAATATTTCATCACTGTCGTGATCGTGTCTGGTTGATCACTGAGTTTTTGGAGCGTTGACATCGTTTGCTGACGTAGAAATTTTATCTCGCGTTTTGTAGGATCATTCAACATTAAGTAACCTTTTAGTAAAGGCAGTGCATTATTAACGTTGTCTTGATTTTGTGTTAGTTGCAAACGATAACCTTGCTCAATTACTGGCATTAAGTGGTTTCTAATTTGCATTATGAGGGCGTTATAAGCGATTTTCGTACTTTCATCGAGACGACTTACATTCATATTCACAAGTTCATTATCTAGCGCTTGTGAGCCACTAAGCCATGCTTGATAAGATGGTTGTACAGTTTGGATCGCACTTGAAAGAGAACTTTCAAAAGAATTGCCTTTTGGGTAAGACGATTGTGAATCATCTATACCAATAAGCTGACTAATCACTCTCAGGTTGTCATCTAAAGTCGTTGAAAACAGGTAAGCACCACTACCTAGTAAAATAATGGAAGCTGCAACGGCTAGACGGCTCTGCCTCTGGATCATCCTAAGGTAAGTCTTGTTTTCACCTGCGAAATCAGATTCAGGCAAGATCTGAGAGTCCATTAAGAAACGCGTAAAATAGGGCGTTTCTGTTAACTGAGTATGTTCCGACGCAATGATCGGCAAGTTAAAGTAGTTGCTGCAACTCTTAGCTAATAGGTTGTATTTTCTACCACCTTGGATATTCGATATAAAAAACACTTCACGGATATCAAGTGAATAAGACCCAGTATTGAGTTCTGAAAGTCGTTCTATCACAGAAGCAATTTCAGACTGACACAATTCGAATTGTTTAGGGAATGCTAATATGGCTTGCTTCTCGTTAACTTCATTAGAGTGAGACGACGAATCTAACGCATTGCTCTCCATTACTTTTACTAAATTACGGAAGCTATCATGGTAGTACTCAACAAATACACCTTTAGCTTCCTTTAATGGAATTGATAGAAATTCAACCGAGGTCTTTAAAGAACTAAAGTGTATGTATTCCTTAAATCCTTCTAGCTTGTCGAGCTTAGACATCATTAAATATAAAGGGATCGCTGAAGATGTTTTTTCACTTACTGATTCTAATCGATGGTTAAGCGCGGTTAACGTGTAATCGATTTGTTCGGTTTCAGAGACAATTAGAAATTCAAAATCGATAAAAAACAAGCAACCAGAAAATGGCTTTCTAGGCTTGTGTTTAATGACCTCATCTACAAATGTGTTCCACAGAGCGCTATCGTTACTTGATACTTCTTGAAACAATAGGCGTTGATCCGGTTTGATATACACGGCGGAGTCTGACTCATACCATTCGAAAAAATCATTCTTTGCAGTACGAGTCTGATCCATTGGCTTGATTGCACTGGAGTTAAGTAGAAACTGAGTTCGACCCGCGTATTTATTGCCAATCATTAAATAGATTGGCTTTTTATTGGAACCAGAAAGAAGCGGACGGATGACCATGGCTAATGCTTCTTCTTCTGTTTCCAGCTTTAGGGCTTTAGTGTTGTTTTTCTTTTTTAGCCACAACGTTACCTGAAACAACGAATAGAAAATTGTTATAGCACCTAAAGCAATCCATAGGTAAAACTTGTCTGTTATATCTAGCCAAAGGATATAGATTGCAGCGATCGTAGCAGCAAGAAAGAGGAAAATGGCCGTTGATATAACAACAGGGTTCCTCATTAGTTTGTGTTTTAACATAAGCCTATTTCGTTGTTTTGAGTTTGTTGTAATACCGAGTCTTAAGACGGTTTTATGAGTTTTACGGTTTATTTGCTGACAGATCTGATTCTAAGGTTTTTATTTTGTGTAAATAGACGTTCAGTATCCGAAGAGATTTCTGTAGTTCTTTTTGTTGTTCTTTTTCTGCATATTCAATGCGGCCAATCAATGGAAAAAGAGAGTTACTGTACTCATAAGCTCGTGCAGTCTTTTGACTTTCACTTCCTCTAATTACATTCGCAAATACAGACCTGGCGTTAGAAAAGCGTCGGTGAAGTTGGGCGTAATCTGTGTTTAACTTTTCTTGTTCATTGGTGAACTCTTGGCGTAATCGTAGAATAGAAGACGAGTCCGGATACAGCTTGGTCAAATCAAGCGTCAATCGGTCTAAAATATCGATCTGATACACTTTGATTGGATCGGCAACCCAACCTTTCATTAGTGTGTCTAATTGGTTTACGACATTAGGTCTAACATCTTGAGAAATAGGAGCATATTCATATCTTAATGAATGTGCTATTTCATTAAGTTGTGAGATATCAGATGTGATGATTTGTTTAGTCAGATCTTTTAGTTGGTATTGCTTATAAAAGAAGTGAGAGGACAATGCTAAAGCAAGAAATCCGGCTAACAGGTAGACGACTAAATAATTAGAGGGTGTTTTATCGTCGACTTTCGATGTTGTTGCAGATTGCTTATTTGACACATCAATTTTAATGGTTGATGGTTGAGCCACTGGTGTTGGTTGTTTATTTTCTTCTGGAGCTCGGTACTTTCGTTGATTCTCTGCTTCGCGCAGGTTTGCTTCGGTCTCTTTATGTTCATCAACCCATTGCTTTAAGATTCGACGTACCCCACCTAATGAAGGTGCTTTTATACCGTAATGTAGTCTTAGTTCTTCTTCAATTCTCATACATAAGCGATGGCAAGTTTCGATCAGCAGTACGTCGTCGGGGTTTGTTTTAATCGACTTTATTCGTTTTTCTGTGTGTTCAACCATCCAGTCTATCGCCCCAATCCTTGCGTTTGATTTTGTAATTTCTGGATATGCGGTAAACCAATAAACGACGCATAAGTCCAGAATCGAACTGAGTCCGTCAGCTAAACCTTTTAAGCCATCATTATGTGTTGCTGCGACAGTAAAGTAGCAACTACAACGGAAATCTTTGCTGTTTTTCGAAAGTATCGTTTTTGAAAGAGACTGAACCTTTTTCCAAGAGACTCTCCCTGTCACCTTATTAAGGTTATTAATTTGACGTTTTATCTCTGTAAAATCATCTAATGCGTTTGGGTTAGTTCCGCTAGGCTTTTCTTCGTCAATAGGCCGTCTTGTGAAATCTGAGGAGAACATAATCTTGATATCCAACTGTATATATAAAGAAATCGAAATTTAGCGATAACTAATAAATTTAGCCTCGCTTGTTTTTTATTTATATTTTTCAAGGATTCTATAGTCAAACAGAATCCTTGAATGTTAAAAGATTTGAAAAGTTCTTAATTTCAGCACTATGTGACGTTATTCACAAAAAGATCAAAAATGTAACAATTTACGACTAGGCTTTATAAAATTTCAGTGATGAAAGTCACATTTATGGTCTTTTTGGGGAGAAATAATATGAATCTAACTATTCCTGCGTGTGGTGCTTTGTTGATTAATAATTACTCTTGTCAATGGTTGCATAAATATTAACTAACACTAAATTAGAAAAATGCTGTAAATGATTATGCTATAGGTTAAAGATAAAAAAGTGGCATGTTAGGTTTTTTGAATTTTGTAAATGCTAATTTTCTTGTATTGAACAACCTTCTTTCTTTGGATGGTTGTTGGTCGTTTGATTTTTCAATTATTGATAGTTTTGATTTTATAAATGAATTTTATTTGTAATTATTCGTAATGCATTTTCTTGTAGATATATCGTTTTTTTTGCTAGTTATAATGTCGTAAATGGCGGGTGTGACCGTCTCCTTATTGTAAAAGACATAATACTTGCTATCTTGCGCATCTAGTTAATATATGGATGAACTCAGAGGGAAGCATGCGAAACCTAAGTCAAATCGGTCTAATATCCACAATGTGTCTTTTTTCGTCCATCGCAATCGCGAAGGGTGAAAGATATGGTGGTTCAGTAAATATGCTGAGCATAGACACTATAGAATATGAAGAAGGACCGAGTGGCCAAGTAGATGCTCTGCGTTACGGGTTCGTCCATACACGTCCAATTGATGAAAGTAACAACCGATGGCGTTGGTGGCTAGGTTTTAATTATTTGGCTGAAGACGACATCGAAGCTCCAAAGAATGGCGTTTATAACGAGGTAACCAATTACGAATTTCGTATTGTGCCTCAGTATGCTTTAGGTAGCTGGTCGGTGTTCACACCTTATATAGGTGCAGGCTTGTCTTTAGGTTACTCGCAATACTCAAACCGTTGGAAAGTTGACGACCAAGGCTTTCGTTACGGCGAACAACTTGAAGATATCGATCAATTTGAAGCTGGCGCTGTTGTGACTTTTGGTAGTGTGATCAAGTTAGGAAGTAACCCAGACGCTCATTTACAAATAATCCCGCAAGCTTCATACATCTTACCTTTTTATAACGAAGGTCTAGGTGGTGTCGAGTTTAGTGTTTCTCTTCTGTTTTAAAGGCTATTCATGCGTATAAATCAATTGGTTTTGGTGATCTCAAAGTGCCCAGAAGAATACGTTGGATCTAAGAGCATAGAAATGCCTGAAGAAGGTGGATCTCTAGGGCGAGAAGCAGGTTGTACAGTGACTTTAACGGATCACAACCGATTCATATCTGGTACGCACTGTCTATTGAGTATATATGGAGACACTTATTACATTAGTGATGTGAGTACAAATGGCACATTGGTTAATGGTAATAAGATCCTTAAGAATCAGCCAGTCTCATTATGTGACGGCGATAGAGTGTCTTTGGGACAATATGAAGTGAGTATTTCTCTTGAGTTGGTAACGACTTCATACGACATAGCTTCTGAAATAGCACCAGAAAGAGATTCAACAGACCCTTTAATGAACTTGGAAGAGTCCGTTGTTGAAGAAGAGACAGAGGCAGGCACGCTAGAAGATCTCTTTATGGAAACGAAACCTGATGGTGTTGAGACCCATGATCCCGTCGAACACTTAAAATTCTCAATGCAAAGAGATGATGACTACCTTGTTAGAGACGAAAGCAACGATAAAAGCCTTACGAAGTCATCGACAGAACATCAAAGGCAAGTCGTTGATGACAGTCTGAGTATCCATTCTGAGTTTGACCTTCCTAGTCTGATTCCTGAAGATTGGATGGGGATGGAAGAAGAACAGCAGGCGAACCTGAAAGCTAAAGATGTCGCCGATGATCAAGCTAAGATATCGAACCGTTTGAAACCAGCAAGCGTTGAAGGTTCAGATCTTAAGTCAGATACACCTAACGGCAGTTCAGGGACTCTCAAAAATAAACTACCAGAAGTGCCACCTGTCACTATTATACCTCATTCTACAAACATACAGAGCCATAAATGGGAAGAGGTGACACAAGAATTTGTCTCTCATACCGAACCACAAGAGCAGCCTGTTGAAAGTGAGAGTAGAACTCAGAATAATATCGCATTGAGTGAAACTTCTTACGAACATGAAAATGTAACACATGCATTCTTTGAAGGACTGGGCGTTGATTTAGAATCTGACACGAAACATGACGCTCTATTTTTTAAACAAATGGGCGCTTGTTTACGATTGTGTATCGATAATTTGTACAAAGATTTACAGAGTGTTGAAGAGCTTACTGACGAAAGTTCATTTGCCCACAATGATCTTAGCCTAACTACATTGATGTTAACGCTCAATAGTCAAAATCTATTGGCTCCAAATGAGCTAATTGAACAGATACTGGATGAACTTAGCGAGCACGATACCTTATATGCGAAGGCAATTAACGACTTGGTATTGGAGCAACTAAAAGCGAATGATCCTCAGCAGTTTGCAAACACTTTAAGCCAAGAGACACGCTTCCTTAGTAAATCAAAGTTGTGGAAAAAGTACAGTGAACATTATGAGCAAAGTACTAGACAATTCAATGAGTCAACTTTTAAAGCGTTGATGAAAGACAGATACAATAAGGTTGCAAAAGCTGATCATGCGTAAACTTATAATCCCCATTACCTTGTTTCTATTATCAGGTTGTTCTATGTGGGAGCAGTTCAAAGAGTCCTCAGGGATTACTCCAGACACTTCTTCGATTGAACTTGTTATCGAAGCTTCAGAACACCTCAATGTTCGTGACCAAGGTCAATCGTCCCCAGTTATTCTGAGAGTTCACGAACTAACGTCTCCAGTTATGTTCCGTAGTTTGGACTTCTTCTCTTTGTTCGAAAATGATAAGGCCTCCTTGGGGGATGAATACATTAAACGGTACGAATATCAGCTGCAACCAGGAGACAAGTTGCACGAGATTCTAGAGTTAGACCCAACAACTAGAGCATTGGGTTTTTCTGTCGCATTCCGCGATATCAATGGCTCATCTTGGCGGAAGGTCGAAGTGATCGAAGAAAAAAGTGAGTACTTCCTCAGACTAAAACTTGAGGGTAGCGAATTATCTTCGAACAATACTCGTGGTATTGAACAGACGTATTTTTAAGGAACTGACGAATGTCTTTATATAATCCAGTTGTTTGGCAAGATGGTATGTTCATGAAGCCTCAACATTTCCAACAACTAGACCGATCTCAAAGTAAGTTATCTAACATGCTTAGCTCTAATAGCTCTCCATTACATTGGGGAGTAAAAAAAATTGAGATTAATACTGAGCTATTGGCATTAGGAAAAATCGGAATCACACGAGCAGAAGGTATATTACAAGACCGCACGCCATTTGATTTACCGCTTCTTGCTGAACTTCCAGAAGTAAGAGATGTTGACCCATCTATTGCGGATAAAGTGGTGTACTTATGTTGCCCACTACCATCAGAGCGTTCGGAACTCTTTGGAGGTAATGGTGACGGTGCTCGTTATAACATGGAGACCCAAGAAGCCGTCGATGCATGTTATGAATCAGAAGATATGGCAAGTATTGTGGTGGGTAAACTTAACTTCTTCTTAATGTACGACCACGAAGATAAGAGTGCTTATACATCGATACCCATTTTAAAAATTTCCGAAGTGAAGCCCGACGGAAGCATCATTTTGGATGAGAACTATATCCCGACGTGTATTGATATTCATGCTTCTACCGTTTTAAGCAAGTTCGCGACTGAATTCGCGTCAATGCTCAAACATAGAGCAGAATCTATAGTTCAGCGTTTGGGGGTGGTTGACCAACAGGGCGTATCATCTGTTGCTGACTTTATGTTGTTACAAGCCTTAAATCGCTACGAACCGTTGTTCTGGCATTTTGCAAGCGTAGAGGGTGTTCACCCAGAGTCGTTTTACCGAATCCTATTACAAGCTGAGGGTGAATTATCCACATTGTGTTCTGCATCTCGCAGACCACAAGAGTTCACCAAATATAACCACAGCCAACTTACTGATTGTTTATCTCGGACACTTGATAGCGCGAAAATGACACTCAGTGTGATGTCAGAGCAACGCGCAATACCTCTAACATTGAGAGAGCAAAGCTACGGAATTCGAACAGCAGCAATTCCAGACAGTAAAATTGTCGAATCTACGACGTTTATTCTTGCTGTTAAAGCAGACGTACCGCTTGATATTTTACATACACAATTTGTGAGCCAAACTAAGATTGGTTCGATCGACAATATTCGCGATCTAATTAACTTACAATTGCCGGGCATTGAAATGAAACCAATGCCAGTGGTACCTCGAGCGTTGCCTTATCATGCAGGTTATACCTATTTTGAGCTCGATAAAGCGAGTGACGAATGGAATGCATTGAATAACACAGCTGCCATCGCTGTCCATATTGCAGGTGACTTCGCGAACTTGTCACTACAGCTTTGGGCTGTACGCCTATGAGTTACGCCGAAAACGATGTCACAGTAGTACTATTTCAACCAGAGCCAGGCAAGCCAATGGAGGTTATGCCTGCACCTGATTTATCTAGAAATATTGCGGTAAGAGACCTAAATGTTGAGAGTATGGGTGTTAATCCTTTGGTCGATCAGTTTACTTGGTTAATCGCCAGTCTCTCATGCATGTCTTCGATTCCTTGGTTGGACGACCCTGGCCCTTTTAGAGAACAAGTTGCACGAGAAATTCGCAAAGGTGAGCGAAAGCTCAATGAAATGGAGTTGGATCGAGCATCAATATTGGTCATACGCTATTGCTTATGTGCTGCGATAGACGAATCTGTATGTCGACAAGAGTGGGGGGCGAACAGTCATTGGAGTACAAATAGTTTGTTGTCTGAGTTTCATAACGAAACATCGGGTGGCGACAAGTTCTTCACCATCTTAGAGCGCTTAAAAGCTGACCCTCGAAAATATAGACACGTAATAGAATTCCTCTATTTGTTGCTGCAGCTAGGGTTCCAAGGCAAGTATGGTCGAGAAGAGCGTGGCAACGAAAAGCTTTCAGAGATAGGAAATACTATCTATCGCTTAGTTAGAGACGAGCGTTTAGCTGAGCAGGAAAAAGTAACGTTAGTTAACTTAAAGGCTAAGTACTTAAAAAAACCGCTCAAACGGGTTATTTCCCCTAAGTTAATTCTTGGCGTCAGTACTGTCATCTTTGGCGTTATGTATGCTGCGACTTACTTGGTTATTGACCTAAAATTTCAGCAGCTTTTGGATGTGTATCAGTAGCATCAGATTTAATTGTGAGATCTTCTGTCCGTTTTTAAAAATAGACTCGAAGTAACAGTCTCATCCTTCATTTTCACTACGTACTTAGAGAGATTGCAGCAAGCAATCTCTCTTATCATACATCTATTGGAATTTAATTGGATTTACTATGGGCGTAACAGTTTGTGCTAATGGACTCAGCGTAGTTCATCAAGGCTCAGGAGGAGAAGCGAACGCAACACTCCCTGATGTTTGTTTAACAACAGTCGGCAAACCTGTTGTTCCTATCCCTTATGGTAACAATGCAAAGTCCGCCGATTTAGTAGGCGGCACCACGACCGTCTCTATGGATGGCGGTAACAGCATTGCTATTAAAGGCAGTAAATTCAGCGCCAGTACTGGCGATGCAGGTGGTGATAAAAAGGGCGTAGCCTCAGGCACTATTGAAGCCGAGGCCGAATTCATATCAGCTTCTCCTACCGTTAAGTTCGAAGGTGTCGGTGTATGCCGCCTTTCTGATCAAATGACCATGAATAAAGCCAACACCATGTGTTTAGGCGGAGCTCAAAACCCTTCGGTTTCTGTGACAGAAGAGCAAGAAGGGACGTATACGGTAGACCTGTTTCTTTCTTATTCTGATGGAGAACCTGTTCAAGGGGCTACATATAAACTGATTGATCAAACCGGCGCTTCCTTTGAAGGTACATTAGATAATGTAGGCAAAGCTTCGGTGAGTGGGGTTGCACCTGGTGAATTTAACATTGACTATGGTGAAGATAGTCGCGAATTCATGCCAAACATCCCAACTAAAACCAACCCTAATTTCAACCCAAATGCGAATGCCCAATTAATTATTGAAGAAGCCAAACGAGGTGAGGTTGGTTTCTGGGAAAATTCTTGGAAGAGAATGTCTGGCGCTGCCAGCTGGATCTGGGGGGTAATTTTAGGTGACTTTAATGATGATGCATCGGTAGAGCAAATCATTGCAAACACAGCGCTGACAATGATCCCCGTCGTAGACCAAGCAGCAGATGTACGAGACCTTTCAGCAAATATCATGACACTATTAAGTGAAGAAGAACGAGATAAGCCAGAAAATTGGTTGGCACTCTCTTTGACTTTGATCGGTTGTGTCCCAACGTTTGGCAGTGCAGTTAAAGGTACATGTAAAGTTGCTTTGAAAGGTGGTAAGGGTACATCGAAAGACACTTTACTCGCGGTACTTCGTGGTATGGGTAAAGGTGACCCAGAAAAGTTCTTACGTACATTAGATTGGGTTGATTACGCCAAGCAGGCGAGCAATATTGTATCTGATGTTCTAAAACCTTGTATCGAAGTGGCGAGTGAGCTTGCTTCTTACGCCAATCGCATGGGAGCAGATGAATTAGCAGAATACTTCTTAAAGCTAGCCGATGAAGTGAAAATCATCGATAAAATGGTGCCGGATAAACTAAAAGAAGCGATGGGTGAGTTTGATAAGCTTTTTGCTCGAATCTTAGATAAGGGTGAGAAAACTTACCCAGCAAAAGTGAAACATAATACCGGCGAGTCTGCTCAGTCAGGAAAGAACTCTGCAAAGGCGAATGAAGAGAAAGATAAAAAGCCTGTTAGGTGTAAGATCTGTCGCCGAATTGCAGGGAAGAAAAACGGTCAGTGTAAAGACGCATTAAAAGCTAGATATAGTTAAAAGGTAAGAGCTATGCCAATAAGAGAAGGTAAAGGCAAGTGGGCGCGAAGCAGCAGTTTGAGAGACTCAAAAGTTAAAAAACACCACCCATTAAACTTCAAGTTAAGATCTGTTGCATCCCATCACGTTGTATCTTGTGACTCGCTATCTCGGCTGTCCGAAGCTAGACAGCAACAAATCGTGAGGAAAGGGTATGATGTGAATCATCAGAAAAACTTGGTAATTTTACCAACTGTAGATGAAATATCATGTCAATATAGTGTACCGCTACACAAATCTGGGCATACTGACAGTGATTTAATTGCACACTATGAGGAAAGGACTGGTGAAGAAGTTGAGGTTGAATTGGCAAGCTTAGCAACAGCTCCGGCTTCTAGAGAGTCTATTCAAGAAGATGTTGTATCACTAAACGCTGCACTCGGTTACCATAAAGTTGTTGCTAAGAAATTGGCCTTTAGGCTGAAATCAATCAATTGCGACACACTTCCTAAAAACTATATTGAAACAATTGATGATGTTTCTATTGAAATTCTCAGTGATATAGCGAGTTTTGACCTTTTGTTGATAAGCAGAGGGAAACTAATGGAAGAAGGTGATAAAGGATGTGCGCGTTGTATTAAAAAATCTGTCCGGCATACGCATTACACAAAGCGTTTTAGATCACTCTTCAAGCTCAAAAAGCGAGTTCCTGAGCAAGTAACGGTAGATTCATTTAGCTATATACCCGGAAAATATCGCCTTATGAGTGTAAGAGAACAAAGCAAGATAATCACCAAACAATAGAGAGGTATAAGATGGAGTTTTCGGTAATCTCAGAGGACTTTATGAGAAGTCCTACTGCGTTCCAATGTGTTGACACTCGGGAGTTTCTATATAGTACAAACAACTACCAACCAACAAGTTCGGAAAGCCCAATTCTGTGGGAGGATAAGAATATAACTTCTACTATGGTCCATCCAATAGCAGATAATGGTGATATCTGTGTCACAAAGGGGTTTGCGGAACTTGTAATGAGTTTTGATCCGTATGGTGTAGAGTTTTATCCTGCATCACTATCGACTAAAGACGGAGATATTACAGAGCGATATATACTAGCTTTGAATAACATACAAGATGTCGTCGATCATGAACGAAGTGTTGTAGAAGTATCGCCAAATAGTGGAAACCTAATCATCCACCGCTTGTTTCTAAGCTCTGAAAAAATATCAAATATTCCATTCCAGAAACGAGTCGTTTATAGGGCAAAGGGGGCTGATACCGCAGTTTTTTTTGCGCCAGAGATCTATGATTTACTCAGTAATGATTCTAGATTTTCTTTGGTTAGAAAAATGAAGAAGAATACATCTATGCGCGCACCTAAGTTTTAGGAAAAAATAATGAAAGAACAATATCATTTACTAACTAAACAAGACCTAGGTAACTTCCCGTTCCAACAAAGCCCCAAGCCAATAGTGCCAGTAGAGCCTGATTTACTGCTTGAAATGACGTTTTCTCCAAAGCTATTTATCATCAGCGATGTTGCATCAAAAGTGGAGAAACTGGTCATACACGGAGTAGAGTGGTTAGACGCGCGCGTGGATTGTTCTCCAAGCCAACCAACAGATGATCAAATTAAAGTTTACGAAGACTATCGAGTGCCTTATATCCATCAAACTTATAAATTGACGGATAAAGAAAAACAATACGGCAAGTTGAACTGGTTAGACATTGAGTCAACGGAGTTTGATTTTTCTAAGTTAGAGAATATTCCACTCGAAGAAAGGCTAATTTTCAAGCTTGAAGAAGATTATGGTTTGGTTTTTATTCATCAAAGTGTGATTAATTTACTGAAACAACAGGTCAATGATGTTTGGGTGAGAGATGTTTAAATAAAGCGCCTGAGGCGCTTTTTTTTAAGTCATACTGGTTACGTTAACTTCTGATACATAGCAATAGTTAAGCACTTAGATCTTTTCAATCTCGGGCAGGGTGTATACCTTCATTGATTCAACGTTAGGTTGATAGACACGTAATAAGAAAGACCAGTTGTCTTTAGGGGTGTAAGCAAAGTTTACGTTATTACCATCCGCATGTTTTTTACAGTCTAAACCACCGAATACCACCGTGAATGTACCGTCTTCGTTTTGCGTCAGTCCTTGATTGGTCGAAACGATGTTATTCTCGTTCGACATGAGATAACCTTTTGAATCGTAGACAGTGATTGAGTAATAACCTAGGTCACTAGCTAATTTAGGTGCTTCGTATGTCGCTTGGTAACATTGTTCACCTTTGGCATTCTCTAGTGCGTAAGGTGCATACATTGCGGTGTCAGCTGTCGATAGGCCGAACGCTCCAGCAATTGTGTAAGTAGTCTTTTCCCAGTCAGTCACATCTTGCGCTCGGTATTGAACTGTATCGTATGTGTCATTTAACTTATCGTATTCTGGCATTAATGCAGTACGAACTGCTTCCATAGCCTCAGTGTTTGGCTTTGGCAATCCTTCAAGATCTTGACCACCACCGATAATTTTCACTTTCGGCTGAAGCTCTTCTGTAATCCGTTTAACGTTTTGTTTTGTTCCATCTGTCGCAAAACGCAAGCCTATCAGCACATATTTTGTATCGAACATTTCAGGAGTGAACTCGTAAGTTCCTGCGCCAACCTTATAAAATGGTTGAGTGTGGTTCATATCTTGAAGGTGAAGTGTAACCAATTTCCCATCGTTCTCAGGTACAACGACTGTAAATGGTTTGGAGGTATCGATAACGCCCATTGAGTACAAGTGATCAATGGATGGTGATACAACCCAGCGAGTGTCTTTGTTCGCCAGTTCTTTGAAGTGATGAAGGTTGTTTAAGCCTAACTTAAAGTTGCGAGCAAAATTGTCAGCAAACCAAATGCCTTCTTGGTTTATGTACTCATGCACCGTCATACCATGATCTTCTGGGTTTACCGCCCACGAAGAAGAGTCAATGTTAGCAAAGACGTCTTCAATTGATTTATCTTCATTGTTAAAGCTGGTTGTGGACGTTCCTGCAACCGTAGAGAAAGACGTGACCACTAATAAAGAAAGTAGAGTTTTTTTCATTTTTAAATACCATATTCTGTTTTATTAAGTTGAGGTAATGGTAAGTAAAAGTTTGGTATTTATGAAATGACTATATAGAATCACAGGTATGACAAATATGTTATACCTGTGAGGTTGGTACTTTGAAAGCTGCGCTAAACAAGATCGATTTGAACCTACTTAAGGTTCTACATGTTTTGATAGAAGAGCAAAATGTTACCCATGCTGCGGAGCGACTTTTTCTTGCTCAGCCTTCTGTGAGTCGGAAGTTACGGAAACTTCGAGAGCAGCTTGATGATGAGCTCTTTGTTTCGACTCCACAAGGAATGAAACCTACCTACAGGTGTAATCAAATCGCAGAGTCACTCCCTGACTTAATTGCGCTGCTAGAGAAAACATTAACTCCGGTAAAGAAGTTCGACGCGTACAGCCACGCTGGGCATATCTCTTTGGCCATTAATCCGCTTTTAGGACAGTCATTGCCTCATATCTTGTTTCTATTCCTTGCCAAGCATGCGCCGAACGTGACATTTTCTTGCCACATATGGAACCAGAATACGCTTGATAATTTAGCGAAAGATAACATTCAGTTAGGCATTAATTACGACGTCCCAATAGGCAGCAAGGCCATATTGCATAAACATTTGGCCGAAGATCACTTTAAGTTGTATGCGAATAAATCCCATCCTATTCATCTGAAGAAGATTGTAGAATTTGAATATCTTTCAGAATGTCGATTTGCAATTGCACAGTTGGCTGAGTGGAATGAAAAAGAGGGGATGATGGAAAACATGTTGGTGCAAAGAGGATTGAATTATTACGAAGTCTTTCGTTCCGAAATAATCTCAAATGTCGCAGCTGTGGCAGCGCAAACCGAGGCTCTATTTCCAACTTCAGAACTGTATATCGATAATACACATAACCTAGTTGAAGTTAGTCATGCGAGGCTCCCATCATTCAATAGCAAGCAGATTTTGCTTTATCAACACAAAAAAAGGGAGTCAGATCCTTTCTACTTGTGGCTACATGAAAACATAGTCCAGTTGGTTGATGGGTTAGGTTAGTTGTCCTCCTGGCAACTGTTTAACTCGATACATCGCTTTTTCTTAGAGTGAGCGCCATCACCAGGTACTTCAAGGATATTTCAACGAGTTTGTTTCAGTAAGTTCGGGGGTAATTCTCTATCTGTAACCGTTGATAAACTTAGCTCGGCGGCAACGAGCTCATGTGTGTTTGTATTGACTGCAATATGAAGCTTTCGCCAGACTCTACGCTTCCCATCCGTCCCGTGTTTTTTGACTTTCCATTCACATTCACCATAAACCTTAAGGCCAGTAGCATCGATGGCTAGGTGCCGTATTGCTCCTCTAGCTTTAGTCTTAAATGAGGCCTCAACTTGCTTGGCTCTACGAATGATGCAGGTGTAATGCGGACAACTTAACGGCACATGGGCTAACCAAAATATCGAGACTACAAATCCTTGCAGCGCTGTCAGTGGCATAGAGAAAACTCGTTTCACCATGAGTGCTGTCGTGATAGCTAAATCATTGAACCGACATGGCCTAAACGCGCGCTTATTCTGTTTGCTCTGCGTCCACCCGACTATTGTCTCTTTATCAATCCAAAAGGTCAGAAAGCCTCGATTAATAAATGATTGGTTGTATTGTAACGAGGTTTAGGCACAGAGCTACGAGAGGGGGTGGGCGTAGCTGAACAGGTCGTAGGTTCTAGGTTTAGTTCGATTGAATTACACAACAAAGCCAACTCTCGATATGGAATAGAACGCTATCTAGATAATGAAGAATAATAGGCAGCAATATCTTTTAAATCTTGTTCAGAAAGTCGACTTAATTGAGCCTTCATCATGTCAGCGTAGGCACCTTCACGTTGGTCGTTCTTATACATTGTCATAGTATTGAACAAATAGAGGCGGTCTTGCCCTTTAAGGTCTGGGGAGTTTTTATTCGTGTTGTCGCCAGCAACTGAATGGCAAAAAACACAACTCGGGGATTTCAGTTTACCGAGTTCTGGATCACCAAAGTTGTCTGCGTGAAGTGTGAAAGAGAGGGAAGCAGTTAGTAAGATTAGATACTTGTTGTACACGTATATACTCCTGTGAAAACAAAAGTATAAAGCTTCCCCTTAGGGGAAGCTCAAGTATTAATAGCGATAGATGAGAACTTTGCTGAGAGTTACAGCGCTTTTTCTAATTCCGTTAGGAATCGAGCAATGTCTTCTGTACTAATATCACGGTGAGTAACAAAGCGAACAGGATTACCTGGTGACATAGTAATACCTTGTTCACCTAGCTCTCGTGCGATGCGGTTGATATCTACTGATTCATCTAATTTAGCAAACACAATGTTAGTTTGAATGAAATCAGGGTTAACAGAAAAGCCTTCTAACTTGCTTAGGCCGATCGCTAGGTTTTTCGCGTTCTCGTGGTCAGCTTTAAGTTGAGTAACGTTCTCTGTTAAAGCCATTTTTCCCGCTGCGGCAAGAATACCTGCTTGGCGCATACCGCCACCCACCATTTTACGTAGGCGGCGTGCTTTAGTGATGTACTCTTTACTACCAAGAAGTAGAGAGCCAATCGGCGCGCCTAAGCCTTTTGATAAACAGATCGTCATTGAATCGAAGTGTTGTGCGATCTCTTTGATGTGTACATCTAATGCGACTGCTGCGTTATAGACGCGCGCGCCATCTAGGTGCATTTGAAGTCCGTGTTGGTTTACGAACTCACGTGCTTCCGCTAGATAAGACATTGGCAGGACTTTACCATTGATCGTGTTTTCTAAACTAAGCAGCTTGGTACGAGCAAAGTGGCTGTCGTCGGGCTTAATCGCAGCGGCAAGCTTTTTAAAGTCTAAAGTACCGTCTGGGTTATTCTCGATTGGTTGAGGTTGGATAGAACCAAGGACCGCAGCGCCGCCAGCTTCGTATTTGTAGTTGTGCGCCTGCTGGCCACACAGATATTCATCACCACGCTCACAATGCGCCATTAAGCCAAGAAGGTTGGCTTGTGTACCTGAAGAGGTAAACATTGCCGCTTCAAAGCCTGTCTCATTTGCTGCCCACTGTTCTAGTTCGTTGACGGTTGGGTCATCGCCATAAACATCATCGCCCACTTCTGCGTTTGCCATTGCGTCACGCATAGCTTGCGAAGGTTTAGTTACGGTATCAGAACGAAAGTCCATGTTTCTCTCCTAGAGTACTTTAGGTAGCCATATAATTGGCTATAGATGGCCACATAGTTGGGCTTTACTTAAACAAGCGATAGTTTTGGTATCAGTGATTTGATCGTGTCGTATTTTATCGTGCAGTTCTTCTAAACTCAGTTCGATCACTTCTATTACTTCATCGTCATCGCATTCAAAGCGGGTAGTGAGGCTTAAGTCTTTTGCGACAAACAGATGTTGTATTTCATCACAGAAGCCAGCCAAAGGGGTGACTTGCCCCAAGCTTTGAAAGGAAGTTGCGCTGTAACCGGTTTCTTCTTCCAATTCACGCTGGGCACATTGAAGAGGTGACTCATCAATTTCCATCGTGCCTGCAGGTAGTTCCAAAAGCCATTTCTTAAGAGAAGGGCGGAATTGGTTAATGAGGATGATTGTTCCAGACGAAGTGATAGGAAGAATAACTGCCGCGCCAGGGTGGTTTATTGTTGTATGTTTTACCACGACGTTCGTAGGGAGCGTCACGTTCTCTTCTATGAGAGAAATACTTTTCCATTTATGGATAACTTTACTCATGCAGTCTGGCCACATTCCTTGCCAATTTTTCGTATAACGGAAGACGTGCACCACCATAACGTCTATGGTGTCGAAAATAAAAGAAAAATTAGGGTTAGCAATAGATTTAGTTTCACGCCGTTCGTGATGTTACTCTCATAATTGGAATCTATGATTGCGCCAAAATTACCGACGTAACCATCTGATATAAATGCAACTCAATAATAAAATGCACTTGTAACAAAGCGCTAACAAATGTATAAAAACAATTCTACACTCTCAACTGTTCAAAGATTTTCGGAGTAACGCATGAACCCTTCTATTTCTTCACATGCTGACAAGGCGCTACTCTCTGAAAGAATCAATAAATTAGCGCATGCTCTGTCTGATGGTGTCTACGAAAGAGAAGACACGATTAAGCTTTGTTTACTGGCTGCTTTGGCTGGTGAAAGCGTGTTTCTATTAGGCCCTCCGGGCATCGCAAAAAGCCTTATCGCGAAACGTCTCATTCAGGCTTTTGATAACAGCAGCTATTTCGAATATTTGATGACTCGTTTCTCTACTCCCGAGGAAGTGTTCGGCCCACTAAGTATCCAAGAATTAAAAGACAACGGTCGTTACGTAAGACTAACCGAAGGCTACCTACCAACTGCACAAGTCGTCTTCCTCGATGAGATCTGGAAAGCCGGCCCTGCAATCCTAAACACGCTACTTACTGTCGTTAACGAAAAGACTTTCAAAAACGGCAGTGATATTGAACGTGTACCGATGCGTCTACTAGTATCGGCATCCAACGAACTTCCAGATGAAGACAGCGGCTTGGAAGCACTTTATGACCGTATGTTGGTACGCGTGTTCGTGAACCGTATTCAAAACAAACAAAACTTCAAATCGATGCTGACGACGGGTACTTCTCAAGAAGCGGTAATTCCAAAAGGTTTGGCGATTACGGACATTGAATACCATCAATGGCAGAAAGAGCTCGATAAGCTGGAACTGACAGACAATTCGTTTGATAAGTTGTTTGAACTAAAAACCATGCTTGAAGAGACGGTTAAGAAGCAAGGCTCTGCTTCAGAGTCAGAATTGTATGTATCAGACAGACGCTGGAAGAAGGCCGTTAAACTATTGAAAGCGAGTGCGTTCTTTAGTGGTCGCGATAGCGTGAACCCGCTGGATATTATGCTTCTGCAAGATTGTTTGTGGCATAGCCCAGAATCACGTGATGTGGTTCGTAGCGTGGTGAAAGACTTTGCATTGAACCGAGCGTTTGATCAACAAGAGTCGAAAGCTCAAATTGAAATATCTCGTGAAGAGTTAGAAGAGATTCAAGACGATGTTGAATCAACGTTGTCGGTGTCACTTTCTATGGAGTCAACCAGTGGCTTGTTGCGTAAAGATGTTTACCAGAATGACATCAAGAACGCGAAAATGTACAGCGTGGGCAGTGCTTACAATCTAGTGAAACTGGTTATGCTGCAAAGCAACATGTCGGTTTCTGAATCTGAGAAAGGCGATAGCCGTTGGGTATACGTAGCCAAAGACGATTTTGATCGTGTTCTTAAAGAAGGTCACGGTGATATTTACGGTTACGTAAACGAAAATAAAAACCTATGCCGTTTAAAACTCGACTTGGATGCATCAAACCAATTAGTGATTAAAGACATCGCCAATCGCTCTGTATTGGTGAGTGTGGTTACTACTGACGGTTTAGACCAAGAACTGTACAACAAGTGGTTGAGTGGCGCTGAGAAAGCCTTAGAACAGTTAACTGAAGCTGAATTCAAGTTAAAACGCGTTCGTACTGAATTCCATGATGCATTACCTCATAACTATATTGACCCTGATTTACCAAAAGCGATGGAAGCAAGTTTGCAATCGGTAACGCAAGATCTTGAAACCACGAAAGTGAAGAGTGCCAAGATCGCTCAGCGTATTAAGTTTATGAGCCAGTACTTCGAGTAAGAGGAGAGCATATGTTAGGAGCAGACGGCTTAAACCTCGCTTTGATGGTGGCTGATTCAGGAATCATTGATACCGCGATGAATGATCTCATCGCTCGTTCTCAAGTCATGATGGCTGCAGAGAACAAAGGTGTGAAAACCTCAGTGAAAAATCACTTAGTTAAATGGCGCGGTAAAGTTAAAAAACGCGTTACTAAGGTGTGTGAAACTGATCGATTCCAAGAGGAAATCGCCCTTTACCAAGAAGTGATTTACTGGGATGAACCTCAGTTCTTTGATGAGATTGACAGCGTTATCAAAAAGCTGGAGTGGCACTCAGCGTTTTATCTACAAGCTCGACGCCTTATGGAGAACAACAAGGGTGTTTATAACGCGATGTTTCCACACTACTTTTGCGACCAATGGTACCAATCACTTTCTGATGCGATTAAACAAGCTCAAGTAACTGAACTTGAAACAAGCAAAGAAAAAGTCTTAGCCGATCTTTATCAGCGCATGGAAACCATGAAAAACATGGATAAAGTGACTGAGTCGGGTGATGAAGGCAGTGTAGGGCGCTTGTGGGACATGGCTTCTGCCAAATTAAGCAAAACAGACCTTACCATCATGAAACGTCATGCTGAGTTCTTGAATAAGCACAAGGGCTTGCAAGAGATCGCTGAAAAGCTAGGCCGTATGGCTGGTGAGGAAGATGATCCTTCGCTACACAAAGCCCCTGTAGAAGAATTGCAGGTGGTTGAAGAGAAAAGCGATGAAGCGGTCGATGATATTGTCGGGATTCATGAAAGTGATGACCTTAACAAGATGCTGCCAAACGAAACCATGTTCTTAGCTTATCCTGAACTTGAGGTTATCTTTTACAAGCACTTGGCCGACAAGCGTTTACTGAGCTATCGCTCGCAAGGTAAATCACGCACGTTACGCAAAGTGAAGGCGCAAAAACCAGATAGCAAGAACATCGATATTGAAAAGGGCCCGTTTATAGTCTGTGTGGACGCTTCGGGTTCTATGAGTGGTTTCCCTGAGCAGTCTGCTAAAGCAATGGCTTATGCCTTAATGCAAATTGCTCTTGCAGAAGAGAGAGACTGTTATGTGATTCTTTTTTCTTCTGAGCAGATTACCTATGAGTTAACAAGGCAAGATGGCCTACGTGAAGCGAGCGACTTCTTAAGTTACTCATTCCACGGCGGTACGGATTTGGAACCTGTTCTCATGAAGTCGATTGACCTAATGACTGGTGATAAATACAAGAATGCCGATTTAATCGTACTTTCTGACTTTATTGCGCCGAAACAATCAGACGAAATGATTGCTCAGGTTGAAAAGTTGAAAGAACACAAAAACCGTTTCCATGCGGTTAGTCTTTCTAAGTATGGCAACCCTCAACTTATGACTATGTTTGACCACTGCTGGGCGTATCATCCGAGTCTTGTCGGTCGTTTTATGAAGAAGTGGTAGCGCTAGAACATCTTGTTTAACTCGATTTTTCTGTGTGTTTTTTGATTAAAGAGATCGAACATGCAGCAATTTGATTTAAATGTCAGCAAACGGAATTTAAATTCACTTTTTTGTTTGACTATCTCCCCTCAATCCGTAAAGTAGGCACCCGAACACAGCGGTGCGGCTTACTTAAGTCCCTAAAGTGTTGAATTAAAAAGGCGCCTTGGCAGAGTGGCTATGCAGCGGATTGCAAATCCGTGGACCTCGGTT
>NZ_AJYZ02000019.1:537250-538952 GCF_000272045.2 Vibrio crassostreae 9ZC13
TGACATTAAGATGGTGTTTTACTTTTCAGTAATCGGCATCGCAATAAAAAATTGCGTGCCCTGGTGGTGGAATTGGTAGACACAAGGGATTTAAAATCCCTCGACGTTCGCGTTGTGCCGGTTCAAGTCCGGCCCGGGGCACCATCTATTTGATTATTACCTCGCTTGGTATTGATCAAAAGAGTTGTTCTCTTAAAACACTATTGAAGGCGCCTTGGCAGAGTGGCTATGCAGCGGATTGCAAATCCGTGGACCTCGGTTCGACTCCGGGAGGCGCCTCCATCATTCAGAAAAAACCAGTCCTAGTGACTGGTTTTTTCGTTTCTGGCCCCGCTAAAAGCTTCCTACGTACCCATTTCAATGCTTATCAAAGAAATCTTTGTTACGGATATACTTGCTCATCAAGTGGTAAGAGAAAGGTCTTATCAGCCAACTAAAGATAGAGCGACCAAGGCGGATTAATGTAGGAGTGTTCTCATAGATTCGTCCGTTATAAAGCCAAAGCACTTTACCTACATGCCAATAGAGCAAAGGAACCGGTGGCATGAAGGTCACGATGTCGATGTCACAGCAAATTCGGTAGGTCTTCTTACTCATGCGATAGTGCTTTCGAAAGCTCCAATCACCAATGGCGGGTTGGCCAAAAGTCACTATTCGTTTAATACAGCCTGGGTACTTTTGATCAAAGTAATCAGCGAAGACACAACCGATAGCGCCTCCGGAAGAGTGGCCAGTAATAGACACTCTTTTTCCTTGTTCGATGAGAGGTGTGAGCGTGGCTTCCAAGCGCTCAATAACGGTTAAGCCAAGCTTATCTTCATTACGACTTGGCTGGCTCTCTTGAAACATTAGATGGTAGAAACCCGCATGCACACGATAATTGAGCCCAATTCTCTTACAGCTTCTTGTCCATAGAGCAAAGGTTAGTAGCCAATCTGAGATACTGTGCGATCCTTTGATTACCACAACCACTTCATCTTTGTCGCTACTCCACAACACTCTAATCATGGTTTTACCAAACTGGTTCTTGATGATGCGTTGTCCATTAGGGTCAAAACCATAGCGAGTCTGCTTAAAAACTCTAGGGTAGGCGAGGTTACAAAGAACGGCATAGCGCTCATATTGATATCGTTTTAGTGGTTTCACATGTTTACTTCTTAATAAGAGTTACTTCAAACTCTAATCGTTGAATGTGAAAAGCACATTAAAACGCCATTTGCTTGGTTTAAAACAATAAAATCACCGCATTCAATTGGTATTTGAATCAATGGTTGTCAGTGATTTGTCCGTTTAAATTAGAAATCCAAGTATAAGAACCGTACAAGCTGCACTAAATTTATTCTTTTGAGTTCGATAATTAATCACTTGAATTAAAAGATAAAATTTATTGTTGACGAATTTTTTCCTTCCGTTAAAGTACACCTCGTTCTCACGGCTTAGGTCGCTGAGAGATGGTGTTTTTACTTTTCAGTAATCGGCCTCGCAAGATTGCGTTGCCCTGGTGGTGGAATTGGTAGACACAAGGGATTTAAAATCCCTCGGCGTTCGCGCTGTGCCGGTTCAAGTCCGGCCCGGGGCACCATCTATCTAGCTTCTACATTTTGAGTAGAGTGATGAACAAAGAGTTGTTCTCTTAAATCACTATTAAAGGCGCCTTGGCAGAGTGGCTATGCAGCGGATTGCAAATCCGTGGACCTCGGTT
>NZ_AJYZ02000019.1:538962-539162 GCF_000272045.2 Vibrio crassostreae 9ZC13
TTTTCTTAGCTTGATAAGTTAAGAGATATTAAGAATGAAAATGCGATACTAGCTCAGTTGGTAGAGCGCAACCTTGCCAAGGTTGAGGTCATCGGTTCGAACCCGATGTATCGCTCCAAATTTTGTAGTGTTGATTCATTTCGACATTAAGATGGTGTTTTACTTTTCAGTAATCGGCATCGCAATAAAGAATTGCGTGC
>NZ_AJYZ02000019.1:539537-650973 GCF_000272045.2 Vibrio crassostreae 9ZC13
CTATTCAAAGTTGAAAGGCCAGCAGAAATGCTGGCCTTTTTGCTATCTGAAATTCTAAACCCTCATGCTATGTTCAAACTTCCACGTATGCTCTCTAATCAGTAGCACCACTAGGAACAAGCTATATCAGATCACTTTTGTGCCGGTCTTTTCCTTATGTAAACCTATCATTTGCTAAACAACCAACAGCATCTGTTAACCAATTGCGCCGTTTGTGAGTGGAATGAGTGGGGAATGGAAAAGGGCGACTGTCTTTTGCGTCATTAAATTCTTCATATTTATACATAGTTGCTCATGATCCTGTAACGCTTTCATGAGTTATTACACTTATTATGACCACAAATGAAAATGATTGTCATTTACTTGTGTTACTGCTAACCTATTGTGAAACTTTACAACATCTTATTTACTGCACGAAAGTGTATATAAAACCCCGCTAAACCTTATTAAACCTACGGTTATTCGTTTGCTTCGTATGATAAATCAGCAGATCTACCTCTTTTGTCCTACCCCTTTAGGGTAGTTCGATTTCGTAATTGATTTACATCATATTTTCATTTTCTTTCATAATTCATTATTCGCTCAGTTAAGAAATATATAACCTTCAGGAATTCTTATGAGCAAGATGAAGCTAGTCGTAATCGGTAACGGGATGGTCGGCCATCGCTATATCGAAGATTTAGTCGAGAAGACAGACGTTGCTAACATGGACATCACAGTCTTCTGTGAAGAGCCTCGCGTAGCCTATGATCGTGTACACCTTTCTTCTTACTTTTCACACCATACTGCGGACGAACTTTCTTTAGTTAAAGAAGGCTTCTACGAGAAACACGGCATCAACATGCTGATCGGTGAGCGTGCTATTAACGTTAACCGTGAAAAGAAAACAGTTTACTCAAGTACTGGTCGTGAAATTCAATACGACAAGCTAATCCTTGCTACAGGTTCATACCCATTCGTTCCGCCAATCAAAGGTAACGAAGGTAAAGACTGTTTCGTTTACCGCACAATCGAAGACTTGAAAGCTATCGAAGCAACCGCTAAGAATTCTAAATCTGGTGTGGTTGTTGGTGGTGGTTTGCTTGGTCTTGAAGCTGCAGGCGCGCTAAAAGCTCTTGGTGTAACCACGCACGTTGTTGAGTTTGCTCCAAAGCTAATGGCTGAGCAGCTTGACCAAGCGGGTGGTAACCAACTTCGTCAAAAAATCGAACGTATGGGCGTTAACGTACATACAAGTAAGAACACGCTTGAGATTGCTCCTGAAGGCACTGAAGCTCGTAACGTAATGCGCTTTGCAGACGGTACAGAGCTAGAAACTGATTTCATCGTATTCTCTGCTGGTATTCGCCCACAAGACAAACTTGCTCGTCAAATGGGGCTGGGTATTGCACCACGTGGCGGTATCGAGATTAATGATCACTGTCAAACTACAGACAAAGACATCTACGCAATCGGTGAGTGTGCGTCTTGGAACCAAACGTTCTACGGCCTAGTGGCTCCTGGTTACAAAATGGCAACGGTAGCGGTTGACCACGTTGTTGGTAACGAAAGCACATTTGAAGGTGCTGACATGTCTGCGAAGCTTAAGCTTTTGGGCGTGAAAGTAGGCTCTATCGGCGATGCGAACGGTCGTACTCCTGGCTGTAAGAGCTACGTTTACCAAAACGAAGAACAAGAAGTTTACAAGCGTCTAATCGTTTCTGAAGACAACAAGAAGCTGCTTGGTGCAGTAATGGTAGGTGACACGTCTGATTACGGCGATCTTCTACAGCTTATGCTGAACGAAATCGACCTTCCAGAACACCCAGATGCGTTGATTCTTCCTGTACACGCTGGGGCTGAAAAGCCAACACTTGGCGCAGACTCTCTTCCTGAATCTGCAGTTATCTGTTCTTGTTTCGATGTAACGAAAGGCAAGATCGCTCAAGCGGTTGCTGAAGGTCATCACACCATCGGTGATATCAAAGCAGTAACGGGTGCTGGCACTGGTTGTGGTGGTTGTATTCCACTAGTGACTTCAGTACTTAATGCTGAACTTGCTAAAGCAGGGGTAGAAGTTAAGAACGATGTGTGTGAGCACTTTGCTTACTCTCGCCAAGAGCTTTTCCACCTAATTCGCATCGAAGAAATCAAAACGTTCGATGAGCTACTAGAGAAATACGGTAAAGGCTACGGCTGTGAAGTATGTAAGCCTCTAGCAGGTTCTATCCTTGCTTCTTGCTGGGGTGAACACATCCTTAAGCCTGAGCTAGTGAAGTTGCACGATACCAACGATAACTTCTTGGGTAACATGCAAAAAGACGGTACTTACTCTGTTATCCCTCGTATGGCGGGTGGTGAAGTAACGCCTCAAGCGCTAAGCGTTCTGGCTGATGTTGCGGCTGAATATAACCTTTACACTAAGATCACTGGTGCACAACGTATCGGCCTGTTCGGTGCTCAAAAAGATGACTTACCAGCAATCTGGAAGAAGTTAATCGCTGCAGGTTACGAAACGGGTCAAGCTTACGCAAAAGCACTTCGTATGGCTAAGACATGTGTTGGTTCTACTTGGTGTCGTTACGGCGTTCAAGATTCAGTTGGTCTTGGCGTGATGATCGAGAACCGTTACAAAGGCATCCGTACTCCTCATAAGATGAAGTTTGGTGTGTCTGGCTGTACTCGTGAGTGTGCTGAAGCTCAAGGTAAAGATTTAGGTATTATTGCGACTGACGCAGGTTGGAACATGTATGTATGTGGTAACGGTGGTATGAAACCTCGTCACGCAGACTTACTGGCAAGCGACCTAGACCAAGAAACGCTAATCAAGTACATCGACCGTTTCATGATGTTCTACATCCGCACGGCTGCGCCACTACAACGTACTTCGGTATGGATGGACAACCTAGAAGATGGTGTTGATTACCTACGTGAAGTGATTGTAGACAACAAGCTTGGTATCAATGACCAACTTGAAACTGACATTGCTGGCCTAGTTGATAACTTCGCTTGTGAATGGACAGATACAATCAACGACGAAGCTCAACTTAAGCGCTTTGCACACTTCATCAATGCTGATGACCGCGATGATAACGTTGTGTTTGTTGAAGATGGTCGTGAACAACACCGTCCTGCGACATTCACTGAGAAACACCCTGAAGCCATTACTTCAAAGCATCAGGGCGACATCATTCACGTAGAATCTGTTTAATTGGGAGACGACATCATGGCATTTACCAAAGTTTGTAAGATCGAAGACATTATCCCAGGTACAGGTGTTTGTGCGTTGGTTAGTGGTGAGCAAGTGGCTATCTTCCGCCCAACTGAGGCTGAAGAAGTATTCGCGATTAGCAACACAGACCCATACTTCCAATCTAACGTGCTATCACGTGGTTTGATTGTTGAGCACAAAGAAGAGCTTTGGGTAGCAAGCCCACTTAAGAAGCAACGCTTTAACCTAGCAACAGGTGTGTGCATGGAAGACGAGAACTTCAACGTGGAAGCGTACAAAGCTCGTGTTGCCAAAGGCGCTGTAGAAATCTCTGCTTAATCTTCGGATGAGTAAGATTTGATAGTTCAAGGGTTCTAGTTCTCGATATTGCCTTAACTCGGCAACTAGAGCCTTTTCCTATCCAATTTTAACTTTTAATTTAAACTTTTTAAGGACAACCTTATGTCTCCTGATTACAAACCAGCTGAATTCGTTCAAACGATGATTGATGTGGGTGAAGCGAAAACGAAAACAAGTACTCGCGATCTTCTGATTCGAAGCACTATGGCTGGTATCATCCTTTCTCTAGCGGTTGTTGTTGCTATTACAGCAATGGTTCAAACCGGTATTGGCCTTGTTGGCGCACTTGTGTTCCCAGTTGGCTTCGTCATTCTAAGTGTAATGGGTTATGACCTAGTAACTGGCGTATTCGGCCTTGCACCTTTAGCGAAATTCGACAACCGCCCAGGTATTACTTGGGGTCGTATCCTACGTTGTTGGGGTATTGTTGGTCTTGGTAACCTTATCGGTTCTTTGATTGTTGCTTTCCTTGTTGCAGTATCACTAACGGGTAACTTCTCTTTAGAACCAAACGCTGTTGCTCAAAAGTTCATTGCTGTTTCTACAGGTCGTAGCCTAGGTTTTGAAAACATGGGTATGGACGGATGGATCACGTGTTTCGTACGCGGTATCTTCTGTAACCTTATGGTATGTCTAGGTGTGATTGGCAACATGACTGCACGCACAGTATCTGGCCGTGTAGCAATGATGTGGTTCCCAATCTTCATCTTCTTCGCACTCGTATTTGAGCACACAGTGGTAAACATGTTCCTATTCCCACTAGGTATGATTCTTGGCGCTGATTTTGGTATCGCGACATGGTTGAACTTCAACCTTATTCCAACAATCCTAGGTAACATCGTTGGTGGTCTATTAATGACGTGTGTTCCTCTATACCTAACTCATGCTAAAACAGCTCCTTCTCTAGGCGCTAAGTAATTAGATAGTTCTAGGTTAATGAGCAACTAATAATGTGTGTTAAGCCCCAAGCTGTTGATTTGGGGCTTTTTTGATCTTAACACTCTCTACTTTGATAACCGTGCACCTAAGGCGAGCAATGTGTGCTTGATGATGGTGCAAATGTCAGGGTTTTCCAACGTAATAGATTGTTTTGTTATATAAACTTCTATCTTGATTAGAATTAATCGTAAAGTTTTATGGCAACAACTGATAGTCTAAGAAGTAGGGATATTGGTGATTCATACAACGATGAATCGTCATACAGAATTAAGCTTGAAATATAACAAGCTAACTTTCGGAGCAAAGCATGTCAGAAGTATCGCCATCGAATGTTAAAGAAGTAAACAAAGGATTTGTTTCATTGGTAGGTGCAGGTCCGGGCGACCCAGACTTACTTACGCTAAAAGCCGCACGAGTGATTCAACAAGCAGACGTGTTGGTTTATGACCGCTTGGTATCAAAAGATATTTTGGCGATGGCTAATCCAGAAGCAGAAATGCTGTATGTGGGCAAAAAGCTTGATCATCACTGTGTACCGCAAGATCAGATCAACCAACTATTAGTGACCAAAGCGCAAGAGAACAAGCACGTAGTACGCCTAAAAGGTGGTGACTCGTTTATCTTTGGTCGTGGTGGTGAAGAGTGTGAAACGCTAGCTGCGAATGACGTGAGATTTGAAGTGATTCCGGGCATCACAGCTGCTGCCGGAGCAACGGCTTATGCGGGCATTCCGTTGACGCACCGTGATCATGCACAAAGCGTGCAGTTTATTACAGGTCACTTGAAGAAAGATGGCGAAGATATTGACTGGCAATCTCTTGCTCAGCACAACCATACCATCGTGTTTTACATGGGCTTGAAAGAGAGTCCGAACATTCAGAAGAATCTACTCGATAATGGTATGCGAGCTGACATGCCAGTTGCGATCATCGAAAACGGTACACGCCAAGAACAAAAGGTGTTTAGAGGTGGGTTACGTGATTTAGCTGACCTTGCGAGCGTCGCAAAGAGCCCAGCGCTGATTGTTGTAGGCAGCGTGGCTCAGCTCCATGAAAAACTTGCTTGGTTTAACAAACAAGCTTGATCGTTTGACCTTCTAATTGGATCTCTAAGCCACTACTGAGTCCATCAAGAATCAAATACTGCAGCGGCTGCCTTGTCGCTGCATTTCTTGTTGGCGCATCGGCATTTCGTCAATGATATTGGTGATCTGTTTCCAATCTGTTTTGCCACTCCATCGGTGCTTCTCTTTCCCGTCTTTACCAATCAAAACAGCGGTATGTGATCCTTTCGGGATCTCGTAAATACTGGTGACTGCTTCTAAGTTAAACTCTTCTTCTAACCAAGTTGGGACTGTGTAACCACTCTCAGCAATAACCATAATGACGACATCTCGTTCGTCCAATTGACAGTTATTGAGCAACACTTCATTCAGAAACTCTTTAACGATTGAATCTTCCTTTGGAGCGAAATAAATCACACTGCGGTGTGGCAAAGGCTTTGAGTGAGAATAAGCGGGGTAGGCGAGTACTGAATTGATGGTTAAGCTCATGATTATTACCGTGCTGATGGTCAGTAGTTTAAGCAAACTAAACCAGCTACCAGAGTTTGATGGTTGATTTAAAGTTTGCATCGCTTTGGTTGTGTCGATGCTTACGATCGAATTGTGTGTTTGTCGGTGCAGCATTGCCAACCTCCCTTTAAAAACTCTAAGCCTGAGTACGATTTGAACGCTACGTAAAGAAGAAGGTGAAGATCAGAACCACCTAAGAAACGCTCAAAACAAATCCACTTACAATAAGCATAGTTAGGATTACGTAAAGACACTTAGCTTTACGCTAAAGATATTAGATTTACGTTAACGATAGCTGGCAGGTTCATTTTTATTGAGTAAAGCGACTCGCATTTTACAATTGAATAGAATAGGGTATACGGAAAATCTAAAGGTATGAATTTATGGAAAACATAGCAATTTTGGTCGACGTTCAGAACGTTTACTACACGACGCGCGACAAATACCGTTCTAACTTCGACTATAACCAGTTTTGGTATGTTGCCACGGAAGGGCGTAACGTTATTGCAGCTAATGCTTACGCAATCTCAAGCCAAGATCCAAAGCAGCGTCAATTTCATCATATCCTTCGTGGTGTGGGCTTTAATGTGAAGTTAAAGCCGTTTATTCAGCGTCGAGATGGCAGTGCAAAAGGCGATTGGGATGTGGGTATTGCGTTAGACGCGATAGAACTTGCTGAGACGGTTGATACGATTGTTTTGGTATCAGGAGACGGTGATTTCGAAATCCTTGTAGAGCGAATCAAAGAGCGCTTTGGTAAGCCTGTTGAAGTGTATGGTGTTCCCGGGTTAACTGCTCAAAATCTTATCGATTCTGCATCAAAATTTGTACCGATTGAAAAAGATTTTCTTCTATAGAGGAAATCGGGCACTTTATAATTGAAATCAATAATAACGATAATTAGAATGCAAACAGTTCTTATTTATCGGTATGTGTAATGTCTCGCGTTTTAGTTGTTGATGATGATATTCAGTTGTGTGAATTACTGGGTGAAGTGTTAGAAAATGAGGGGTATCACGTTGATACTGTTCATTGCGGTGAATCCGCGCTTGAGTTTATTCAATCTCACCCTGTCGATTTGGTTCTACTCGATGTAATGCTTCCGAACCTAAGCGGCATTCAAGTAGCAAGACGTATTTGTCAGCGTTTTGCTACTCCCATTCTTATGCTAACCGCGCTTAACGACGATGCCTCAATGCTCGATGGCTACCAAGCAGGCGCCGACCAGTACATCGCTAAACCTTTCAATGTTCCTGAACTCTTAACCCGTATTAAGGTGATCTTGCGCCGAGTGGGTTTTGAACGCCAAAGACAATCTTTAGCTTCCTCTAATCACGGCTTGTGTGAACAACTCTCTCGTTTGCCATTAACTGGCACTGAAAAAGACTTGCTTGATTATTTGGTCAAAAATGACGGTATTGTCGTCTCAAAATCTGATCTGCAAATCCATGTACTCAAGAAAGAATTGTGTCCCTTCGATCGTAATTTAGATATGCATATCAGCAATATACGTAGAAAGCTCGTTCAGGCAGGTTTGTCTAAACAACATATAAAAACCGTTCGTGGTAAAGGTTACAGTTACCTAGAGTCGGTCGGAGCATGAGTAAAAAACTGCTGCGTTGCCCTGATTTTATTGCTAAGCGTAAAGACGGACTCACTTTCCAACTGTTCAGTTACCTGACCGTCATTTTGGTGAGTATTTTGATTCTGCAAGGTGTCGCAGAAAGAGCCTTGATGAAAGCGCTGCTTAAAGTGCCAGAATCGGTTAAAGCGGAGATGCTCGACCTTGCTTACCAAGCGAATGTGTTGATTGAAGAAGGGGACATGGATGAACTCGCGGACTGGGGTAATGCTCAGCAGTATTATCTGTTCGTCATCGACAAAGACAATCGTCCGATCACACATCGTCACATGCACCCACATTTTGAATTTAAGCTCAAATACTTAAGAACGTTAGATCACCAACTTAGTGATCGTGTGAGTAAGCCGATCTTCGGCCTACCACTGGATAACGGTAAAACACTGGTTATCCAACTACCGCACCAGTTTCATCCCGCAAAATCTTTTGCGCCATATTCCTATATGCTTAAAGCATTGATTGCATTGGTCGTATTGTCTCTGTTCTCGATTATCATGGCCAAAAGCCTTCAGCAACCGTTGGATAGATTGAGAGAAGCGAGCCGCAGACTGGCTCAAGGTGACTTCACGGTCAGTGTGGTGTCGGAGTTGAACTCCACCACGCGTGAATTCAACGAGCTTGCACACGATTTTGATTACATGACCTTTGAGATTAAATCTCTGGCTGAAAAGCAACGTTGTTTGATTCGTGATGTCTCACACGAGTTAAGAACACCATTAGCAAGGCAAAACCTCGCACTACACCTGCTGCGCAGCAAGGTTGATGATAAAAGCATTGGTTTGCTAGAACGAATGGAAAATGAAACAGAAGAGATGAATAAGCTGGTGGGTGAGATACTTGAATTTAGCCGCTTAGAAACCTCTCGCTATGACTCCAAGTTAAGTTTAATGCACCTTGAGCACTATTGTTCAATGTTGATCGCGCAGATGCAAAACGATTTAAAACCGAATCAAACTTTGATTGGTTCCCTAGAGACGCCGATATCAATGGTGAACGTTGATGAGAGGCTACTGCTTCGAGTCATTGGTAACTTGGTCGGGAATGCCATTAAATACGCGGGTGAGAACGCTCATGTGGTCGTGACGACATACGAACAGGTAATGGATAGACGTTACAGTGTAATATCTGTAGAAGATGACGGTGACGGTATTCCTGATAACAAGATTGCAGGTATATTCGACCCGTTTACTCGTATTGAATCAGCAAGAGACAAACGGTCTGGTGGCTACGGTCTGGGCCTTGCGATTGTTAAAGAAGCGATGGGTGTGATGAATGGACATGTAACTGCTGAGAATAGAGAAGGTGGGGGGCTGAGAGTGAACTTGATGTTCCCAATCGGTGATTAGCTTTCCCTATTGATAATTACCTTAAATTGATAACTGTCCCAACTCAGTAGTACTGACTTAAGCGATACCCAATAAAAACGCCACTGCATCTGCAGTGGCGTTTTTCTTTATGCGCTTTGGTATGGGCTAGGCGTAGCCATTAATTACGCCTGAGCTTGAAGACAAGAGCATAAGATAAGCGAGACTATGCCTGTTGGCGAGCTAGCTTAACTTCTTCTTCTTTCTCACCTGCTGCTGGGTCGTTGAAGCGAGACTCGTCTAGAGCGCCTTCAGACTTAGCAACGATGATAGATACGGCACTATCACCTGTGATGTTTACAGCGGTACGAATCATATCAAGAAGGCGGTCAACACCCATGATTAGAGCAATACCTTCAAGCGGCAGGCCAACTTGGTTCAATACCATCGCTAGCATAACAAGACCAACACCAGGGACACCTGCAGTACCAACAGACGCCAGTGTCGCCGTTAGGATAACCATTAGGTAATCACCCATTGAAAGGTCGATGTTGTACGCTTGCGCGATAAACGCCGTCGCAACACCTTGCATGATTGCAGTGCCGTCCATGTTCACAGTTGCACCTAGTGGTACTGTGAAAGAAGCGACTTTGTTGTCTACGCCCATACGGTTCTTAGCCGTTTCCATAGTTACTGGAATTGTTGCGTTCGAAGATGCTGTTGAGAATGCAAACATGATTGCATCTTCCATCTTACGTAGGAACGTAATCGGACTAAGACCTGTGAATCCTTTAAGCATCGCACTGTAAGTCACCAAGCCATGCAACAGCAGGGTACCAGCAAGCACTAAGAAGTATTCTGCTAGGTTCCAAATTGCACCTAAGCCAAGGCCAGAGAACAGTTTCGCCATCAAGAAGAATACGCCGTAAGGAGCAAGGTTCATTAGTAGCGCAACTAGCTTCATGATCACTTCGTTTAGATCAGAGAAAACTGCAGCGATACGTTCACCGGGTTTGCCCGCTGCACTGATTGCGATACCAAACAACACTGCAAATACGATAACTTGTAACGTTTTGCCCTCAGCCATCGCCTGAATAGGGTTGGTTGGGAACATGTCGATGATTACTTGGCCCAGAGAAGGGGCATCCGCTGATTTGAAAGAGCTCGCAGCAGTAAGATCCGCACCAGCTCCAGGTTGGAACAGGTTACCGATAGTTAATGCTAGAGTGATGGCAACGGCAGTAGTACCGATATAAAGTGCAAGCGTTTTGCCACCCATACGGCCAAGAGTTGATAAGTCTTTAAGAGAACTTGTACCGCACACTAGTGAAACGAAGACTAGAGGCACAACAAGCATTTTTAAACTGGCGACAAAGATTTGTCCGCCCACTTCAAAGAGTCCGTTAACGATGTAGTTGTTAACAAATCCGTTGTCTGCAAAAAGGGATTGAATGGCGAATCCCGTTAATATACCTACGACCATACCGAGGATTACTCGACCAGTCAGAGACATAGGTTTCTTGGTATTCATTTAGAACACTCCTTATTATTTATAACTTTGATACCTTTTCAAAGTGAGCAGGAGATTAGCAGTCGGATAATCAATTCGAAAAACAAAAAATGAGTTTGGAATTATAGATGTGATCAAAATCACTGATAATTGTGTAAATTAAACAAATAAAAACAAAATAATTCACTATTAGTTTACATCTATCGAGGGTTTTATACATAAATTTGTCGTTTCAAAGGTAGTAAATAAGAAGAGATGATTTTCTTATCAATCTTCACGTCTTCAATTGACTGAACAAATACCGTTGTTTCAAAAAATTCGGTGAAGATAACCAGTCGATTTACGTCCATGAGCCTTAACTACTTGTATTGAATGGTTTTGTTGAACTCCTCAAATATGACTCACCGACAGGCCTTTACAAAACTTTACGAATGCAAAGAATGTAAATTTAATGCAAATGGTAATAGTTATCACTTATATTTACTCCCGAAATAATTCAGTGGTACCGGCAACGGTTCAGCGAACACATCGAATAAATAACAAAGTGTTCGTCTAAAAGAATAAAAGCGGAGTAAAGGACATGTTTTCAAAGAGCCCATTGGCTTTAGTGATCGGCGCAGTATTAGCTTCACCAGCAGTATTGGCAGAAACAGTAAAAACAGACGAGCATATGGTTGTTGAAGGTCGTGACTACGGTTATAAAGCCGACACGAACACAACAGCAATGCGCATGGAGGCGACTCAATTAGAGACTCCGGGACAAGTTTTAGTAATCGATGAGCAAATCATCGATGAACAGCGTGCAACAACGCTTGGTGACGTGCTTAAGAATGACGCGAGTGTAAGTGCTGGCGGTACAAGCCGTAACCGTGAACGTTTCTCTCTACGTGGTTTCTCGGTAGAAAGCTCTTCGGGCTTCCTTAAAAATGGCCAGCAACATTGGTCTCACTACCGTCAACCAATCGAACTGCTAGAGCGTGTTGAAGTACTAAAAGGACCTTCTGGTCTTCTTTACGGTATTTCTGCACCAGGTGGTTTGATCAACATGGTAAGCAAAAAGCCAACTTACGATACGCAAGTAAGTGTTAGCCAAGATATTGGTTCTAATGACCATTCTCGTACAACGGTAGACGTAAGTGGCGCTTTGAACGACGCTGAAACTCTACGTGGTCGCGCGATTCTATCTAAAGAAAGCTACGGCTCTTGGAGAACTTATGGTGACGGAACTGAACCACAAACAGAACGTTTTGTTGGTGGTGTATTCGTTGATTACGATGTAACTGAAGACGTGACAGTTTCTGTTCATTACGACAAAACTAACGACGAAGGTAGCGTAGATTCTGGCGCTTTATACACGCTAGACGGCAACCGAGTAGGTAGCGACAAGCACATCTGGGATGCACAGTGGTCACAGATCGAGAATGATGTTGAGAACGTTGGTTTTGATATTGCTGCTAACCTGACTGATACATGGTCATTAAAAACAGGTTTCAACTACCAAGATTTCGAACGTATTGATATGGAAAGCTACCCAAGCTTTTCAAATATGAATCCTGATGGTACGGGCACCGTGACTCAAGGCGGTAACTACCGTCATGATAAATGGCGTTTCAGAACGGCTTACGTTGATCTAACAACAACCGCTGATCTTGCGGGCACAGAGCACCAACTATTATTCGGTGCTAACTGGTTAGGCTACAGCTATTACCGTGGTATGGATCGCTTCAGCAGCGCTGAATACGCACCAGATGCAACAGTACCAGCGCCGTCAGTGGGTCCAACATCGCTAGGTAAGATGAGTACTTACGATACTTGGGGCTTCTACATCCAAGATTTGATTACTATTAATGATGAATGGCAAGTTCTTGCGGGTGCTCGTTTCGACCGTAAAGTAAGTGATGGCGTAGCAGAAGAAAATGTAGCGCCTAAGCTTGGCCTGATTTACCACCCAGCATCAAACGGTAGTATCTACGCTTCTTACTCTGAAAGTTTCGAACCACAAGGTGTTGTGTCTAGCGGAAGCCGCAACTACACCAACGATGGCGAACTTCTTGACGCAGCAACGGGCGTGTCTTACGAAGTCGGTACTAAGTGGGAACTGATGGACGAACGTCTATTCGTTTCTGGTGCGGTATTCGATATTACCCAAGAAAACATTTCAATGGATGTAGAAGACACTTCATCAGGCGATTGGACGAAGACACAAGGTGGCGAACAAGTTCACCGTGGTGCTGAGCTAGCCGCACAAGGCTTTATTTCAGAGCGCTTCTCAATGTCTGGTTCTGCAATGTACTTAGATGCTGAAATCACGAACCATGAAACATATGAAGGTAACCGTCCAGTAGACGTACCTGAGTTTGCAGCAAGCGTTTGGTCTACCTATGCAGCAACAAACGAAGTTGATGTGAACCTGGGTCTTATCTACGAAGGTTCTCGTTACGGCGATAGCGCGAACACATTCAAGAAAGACGGCTACGCACGTGTAGATATGGGTGCTGCATACACGCTTAAGTACGACGATTCTCTTGATTTCGTAGCGCGTCTAACAGTCGAGAACGTATTTGATAAAGAATACCTAGCGGGTGGCGGTTCAACATCTTCAAACCACCAATTTGCTGAAGACGTAGTAATCGGCGAAGGCCGTAACTACATGGCGACTTTACAGGTAAAATACTAATTTGTTAGTAGGGTACTATTGTTAGCCTAAATACTAAGGGGAAAGTTTCGGCTTTCTCCTTTCGTGATTCTGCTATTCAGTAAAATATCCCTAGTAATGCGAGTGACTTTTAATGATAATGAGAGTGCTTATCAATAATAGTATTTATCAATAAAATGTATTTGACCTTCTTCTATAGTAAATGACTACAATTATGAATCTTTTAAAAACTAGCCTAGCGCTTGCCATCAGTTTGGTTGCAACGTCTTCTATGGCAAACAGCTTGGATCAAGCTCAATCAATTCAAAACAAGACCAATAACGCGTCGGCTTCGAGCCAAAAGGTTATTGATAAAAGCTCACAAGCGACTTTAATGCTGCAAGCTGAGATTGAGCGTCTGCAAGAAGAAGTTAAAAACCTAGAAATCTATCACGATCACCTTGCTGCATTAGTTGAGAGCCAAAACAAAGAAGCTCAAAGCATTGAAGAGCAGATCGAAGAAATCAAATACACACGCCAAGGTGTCGTGCCTTTGATGTATCAAATGATCGATGGCTTGCAACAGCTGGTAGAAAAAGACGTACCGATTAAGAAAGAGCAGCGTCTAGAGAGAGTTGAAAAGCTTCAATCAATGATGACTCGTGCAGACGTAAGTGATGCTGAGAAATACCGTCGTATCCTAGAGGCATACCAAATCGAGATGGACTACGGCATTAAGTTGGGTGTTTACCAAGGTCGTGTCGCATTGGCGAGTGATAAAACAATCGAGGCAGATGTTCTGCACCTAGGTCGTATCTCTTTGGTTGCTCGTAATCTAAATGGCAGCCAATACTGGGCTTGGAATCAAACAGAAGCTCAATGGCAAGAACTTGATTCTTCTATGAAGTCAGAGCTAGATAAAGCGTACGATATTGCTGGCCAACAAGCTGCCCCAAGCTTGATTACTTTACCTGTTTCTTTAACTGTTGCGGAGGTTAAGTAATGAACTTAAAACCATTAGCAGCATTGCTTTGTATCACGTCTATCTCCTTTTCTGCTTTCTCTGCTTCTGATTCAACGGCTCAGTTAGTGAACAAAGCTAAGTCAGAAAATCGCACTCAAGCTTCTCACAACGTAGTGCGTGAAGCTGATTTCAAAAAGACAGAACAAGAACTGAAAGCGATCAAAGCTCAGCTTGAAGCGAAGCGTACGTCTATCCAAGGTGCGACAGATGTTCTGACTCAAACGTTCAGTGATAACGAAAACAAGCTTGCTCGCTTAGAAGAGAAGCTGCGTTTAGAAACCGGTAGCTTAGGCGAGCTGTTCGGTGTCGTTCGTCAAAACGCAAAAGAACTAGGCGCAGAGCTTAGCTCAACCGTGAATAGTGTTGATCGTGCTGAACACACTGCAACTGTTGATCAAATCATTGATGCTAAATCACTGCCTTCAATGCCACAGCTGACCGGTTTGTGGATGAGCATGGTTGAACAGATCCAAGCGAGTTCTGAGCTTAGCAAATCTCAAATTGCATTCATTAATGGTGAAGGCAATACAAACAAGGTTGACGCTTACCGACTAGGTTCGATTGGTCTTGTGACAGAGCAAGGCTATGTTAGCTGGAACACTCAGCGTGAAGATGCGATCGCTTACCTTAAGCAACCACAAAATGGTCCAACGTTAGCGTCACTTTCTTCGTTAGCGAATGGTGAAGTATCTAACGTGGTTGTCGATCCTTCTCGCGGGTTTATGCTAGAGCAATTAGCACTTACGCCAAGTTTAACTGACCGTCTACAAGCGGGTGGTGTGGTTGGTAAAGTGATTCTTGGCCTACTAGCTATTGGTCTAATCATCGCATTAGTTCGTGGTGTCTCTCTTGCTATCGCACGCCAGAAAATTCGCGCGCAACTTAAGAACCCTGAGCAAGCGGGTGATAACCCACTAGGTCGTGTTCTTGCGATGTACAACAAGGAACAAAACCAAACGGTTGAAGCGTTAGAGTTGCGACTTTTAGAAGCGGTAGTTGATGAGCAGACTCACCTAGAGAAAGGTCTATCGATGCTTAAGCTATTGGCGGCACTAGCACCAATGTTGGGCCTTTTAGGTACAGTAACCGGCATGATCGAAACATTCCAAGTGATCACTCAGTTTGGTAATGGCGACCCTAAAGTTATGGCGGGTGGTATCTCGATGGCGCTTGTAACTACGGTACTTGGTCTGGTTGCGGCAATGCCTCTTCTACTGGCACACAACATTCTTAGCACTCAAGCAGAAAACATTCGCAATATTCTTGAGAAGCAAGGTATTGGTCTTGTTGCTGAGCAGGCTGAAAAGACCGTTGAATCAAACGCTGTTGTTTCACCAGTTGGGGCTGCTGCGTAATGGATATTTTGTCGGGTTCTCTATTACCAGCGAGTTGGTTAACGAGTGACTGGCTGCTGTCTTTATCAAGCTTTATGGAGCAGGGCGGTTTCGTCCTGTGGTGGCTAGCGGCTGTCGTCCTAGTGTATTGGGTGCTTGTGGTAGAACGTGTGCTTTATCTTGCGTTCTACTTTCCTAAGCAACGCCAAGCTTGGATAGCGAAATGGCATGAAAGAGAAGATCACTCTTCTTGGCATGCCAAAGCCATTCGTGAAGGTTGGTTAGGGCAAGCGAGTATCTTGCTTAACCAAAACTTGAATTTTATTAAGCTGTTAGTCGCTATTTGCCCGATGTTGGGCTTGCTAGGCACTGTAACCGGTATGATCTCTGTTTTTGATGTTATGGCGACACAAGGCAGCAGTGACCCTAAATTGATGGCTTCAGGTATCTCGTTAGCAACACTGCCAACCATGGCAGGCATGGTTGCAGCGTTAGCGGGCATGTTCGTTCACGCTCGCTTAGCGAAAGTATGTAACCGCTTAGAATTGAAATTAGAAAAATCTTTAAGGAGTCAACGATGAGACTCGGTCGACGTCATTCTAAAAACGAAGAGGCTCAAATAGACCTTACTTCGATGCTTGATATTGTCTTTATCATGCTTATTTTCTTTATTGTGACCAGTTCATTTGTTCGTGAGTCAGGGGTGGAAGTCAATCGCCCACAAGCTTCTAACGTAGTAAGCCAAAAGGATGCAGGCATCTTTGTTGCGATTACTTCTGCAAACGACATTTTCATCGACAAGCGTGTCGTAGATGTTGAACGTGTCCAAGCGACGTTAGAGCACTTGTTGCTAGAACAACCTGATGCTTCTTTGGTTATTCAAGCGGATGAACACGCTTACAACGGTACTGTTGTTAAAGTGATGGATGCCGCGAAAGGTGCAGGTGTTAAAAACATTGCGCTTGCTGCTGATAAGCGATGATCTTGGAGGATCTTCATAAATGATTCGCCTATTTCTTGCTTTACCGCTAGCGGGCGCGTTGGGCTTAGCGCTGTTTTCTTTCATGGCTTGGATGGTCGATAATGGCCACCAACGTTCACCAGACGATAGCGAGACGTTAAGTTTCAACATGGTAATGGTGGAACAAGAACAAGAAGTTCAAAGAAGACAACGCGCAGTCCCTGAAAAACCAGAAATGCCAGAGCCGCCACCGGAAGCGCAAACGTCTCAGTCACAAGCTGAAGTTACGCCTCTGAATTCGATGTCTTCTTTGCCTTCATTGGATTTGAACACATCCATTGATGGCTTAGCGATTAACGCACCGACATTCTCTGATTTTGGGTCAAACCAACAAGCAATGCCTTTGTATCGAGTAGAGCCTCGTTATCCAGCGAAAGCGCTTAAGCGTGGAGCTGAAGGCCATGTGATTATGTCTTTTACTATCGATGAAACGGGACGTCCAATTGACATTCAAGTCACTGACGCAAACCCACGTCGTATGTTTGAACGTGAAGCGATGAGAGCACTTAAAAAATGGAAATATCAACCGAAAGTCGTCGATGGAAAAGCGATAGCTCAGGTTGGTCAAACCGTGAAACTAGAGTTTAAGTTGGCAAAATGATGAAACATATATGGATATTAGTGGGCTTGTTGTTAATGTCCCTTACAACACAGGCACAAGAGCTAACCCAATATACTGCTATTCGTGTTCAAAAGGCGCATAAGCTTGCTCAAGATGAACAGGTTAAACAGGCCATTGACGTACTAGCAGGTTTAGAGCTTTCTAAGGGCTACGACAAAGCGTACGTAGCTCGTATGCTAGGTGTTTTTTACTGGCAAGATGGCAAAACCGATAAGGCGATTAAGCAGCTTACATACGCCGTCGATACCAATTTGCTGGTGGATGAACAAGCTTGGATAACGAAGCGTATGCTTGCGGATCTGTTATTAAACGATCAACAGTTCAAAAACGCGCTTCCACATTACTACGAGTTAGTAAAAACAGCGCCAGAGGCAGAAAAGAAAGACGTGCTTTGGATGCGAATTGCACAAGCGGAATACCAAATCGAAAACTGGTCAAAAGTACTGGTTGCTATTGGTAATCGCGACAAGTTCAATGCGAAATCAGAACTGTCGCCTCTTTCGCTAAAATTGGGTGCACAACTACAGTTAAAGCAATGGAAGCAATCTATTCCAACACTGGAAAGCCTGATTGAACTTCAGCCAGAAAAAGACAACTGGTGGCGTCAACTTGTGGGTATTCAGTTAAGACTAGAGCGTAACCGCGATGCATTGAACACACTAGCGTTGGCTGATCTTCAAGGGGTAGAGCTGAAAAACTCAGACCGCCGATTACTGGCTCAGCTTTATGCTAAACGTGGTATTCCAGAGCGTGCAGCACAAGAGATCGCTAAGTTAGATGATGCGAACAGCGATGTTCAACTCCTGGCTGAGCAAGCAACCTACTGGCAGTTAGCGAAAGAGTGGGACAGTGCTATTGAAGTATGGACGTTAGCGTCTAAAAAGGACACGCAATATCATTGGAATGTGGCTCAATTACTGGTTCAGCAAGGTTACTACGATCGTGCTCTGGTTGTTTTGGATAAAGTGAAAGACAAGAACAAGCAAGCTGATGTTGCTTTAGCGAAAGTACGTTCATGGTACAAGCTAAAGAATCTTGATAATGCTCTTGCTCAAGCGAAACGTGCGAACAACATTGAGCCTTCTTCTGAGGCAAAAGGTTGGATTAAATATCTGACTCAGCTAAGAACGGTAAGTGATAACGGAAACGTCTAACAGCTCATCGCAAACAGAAGACAAGAACAGCACATAAGAACCAACAAAAGCAAAAGGGTGTCATTTGATCGTTCAAATGACACCCTTTTTAATTCTAGCGACTTAAACTCACCTTGAGACTTTAGCTCATCTAGCGTTATTGTTCGATTGGCCTGGATTGATTAAGGCTCGCACATCGTGCCACTAAGCGTCGCACTTTGAATTGCGCCACTGGTGTTAGCGACCCAGTTAATGGTGCAGTCTCGATAAGGGTTCTTAAAGGCATGTAAAGTGTAACCATTATCTAGTGGTTTCTTCGTCTCAACCCAAGCATAGTTTCGAGATGCCCAAAAGCTGATAGGACGTGAGCGTTCGGTTAGATACTGCTCTTGTGCATCGGTTATGTCTGAACCGATGTATTCTTGGACGTGCTCTTCTGTACTGCTCATTTGGCTACTGCACGCTGTTACGAGCGCTGTAAAAGCCAAAACAATAATACGCATTTCAAAATCCCTTTAAGCCTAATTAGCTATCGTTAAATCGGTTATTCGTCTGTATTTAACAAACTGCATCAACCGAAGAGTCCGCCGTTTGTGTATGATCTTCAAAATGTTCCAAAGATCAAATAGCTCTGAAGGTTAATAGTCATGAAGCTTAAATAGCTCCAACTTTCATTCCTTAAAGCCACAACTGCTACCTTAAACCAACCTCAATCAAGCATGTTGATATTGAGATTTTTTTGAGGTTTGACCTTACTATCGATGACCTCAAATACAAGCTATCCATTCCCTTTAGTACAAGTTAGCAAGAATATGCATACAGTTCGATTACTTCCCATGTAATGTTATGTAAATTTCCTTACGCCGCTCGGCAAACGTAAACAATGTAAATTGAATGCCAATACGAATGATTATCAACTAAATTGTCGCCATAAAATTTATAGGTATTGGTTTGTATGTCGTTAAAAAGTAGGGCGGTTCAGTCATGGGCTCGTCGACTTCATGTTTATATTTCTATGGCGCTTCTGTTCGTGGTTCTTTTTTTCTCAGTAACCGGTATCACCCTGAACCGACCTGAGTTATTTGAATCAAGCCAACCCAATATCCAACGCTCTACGCTAACGCTTCCTACAAGTTTATTTACGGTTCAAGACGGACGTTTAAAAGCTGACGAGACAGCCTTTGAAACGTTTCTGTTCGAAGAAGCCAACCTCTCCGGCGTTCCTTCTGGTTTGGACATCTATGCAGAGATTGAAGATGGTGAGTTGCTCATCGGTGAGGTATCTATGGACTTCAAAGGACCCGGCTACAACGCTTCCGTTTTTGTTGACGTTACGTCTGAGTTTGTAGAAGTCGAAACCACTAATTACGGCGTTATCGCATTGTTGAACGATCTGCATAAAGGTCGTAACAGCGGTGAAGTATGGAAATGGTTTATCGATATCACTGCGCTATTGATGATCTTCTTTGTGCTTACTGGCGTGTGCTTACTGTTACCTAAGAAAAAGACGCTTAATACTTCCATCAAATGGACGGTGTTTGGGTCTGCAATCTCATTGGTTATCTATTTTGTCGCCGTGCCTTAACGCTTGATTCGATTGATGAATCGGATTGAAGAGCGAACTTAAGGTTAAACGGATTTAAAAGGTTGTTAAAAATGAAAAAAATGAACTGGAGCAAGGCGCTTCTTGCTTTATCTCTTTTGCCAAGCCTAGGTATGGCACAAGCGATTCCTGATACGGCAAAACTGGATGTCAGCTTTGAGCTTCCAAAGATTGATACCTCTATGTATGCACGTCCTTATGTGGCGGTGTGGGTAGAGAATAGCGAACGAAAGTCAGTGAAAACCATCGAGCTTTGGGTCGGTAAAGACGAATGGCTTAAGGATCTGCGCAGCTGGTGGAGAAAGGTTGGCCGTTACGATCGTGAACTGGTTGATGCTGTGACGTCTGCAACACGTCCTGCTGGCCAGTACCGTTTCGTGTGGGATGGTAAGAGCGACAGCGGTGAAACGTTAGAACAAGGCGAGTACACGGTTCATATCGAAGTGGTTCGTGAACACGGTGGCCGTAATTACCTTCGCCAAAAAGTATCACTCGCAGATTCAAACATATCTTACGAATTAAAAGCAACGGAAGAGACGGGTGAAATCACCCTGAACTACATCGCTAAATAGTAAGTGCGAACAGTAACTAGTAAGTACGAACAGTAACTAGTAAGTACGAACTAAAACCAAGCTGAACAGAATAGACAGTGGTCATCGTAGGCTCAGATAGAGCGACACGGCTAACAATTATGAATAATGGAATTGAACATGATGAAACAGACAAAAATCAAAGCACTTGCTCTAGCGGGTGTGATGGCATTCGGCCTAGCAGCAACGACAACGGCACAAGCTCACCCACGTTGGATTTTGCCATCTCACTTTACTGTATCTAAAGAAGGTGGTGATTGGCTAACGTTCGATGTTACTGCGTCTCACGGTACGTTTGTTTTTGATAAGCCTGCTGGCAGCGAAAATGCTCATGTCATCATGCCCGATGGCCGCAGCGAGCGTCCTAACTTCGTTATTCGTGGCAAGCGTCGTTCAATCTTCGACTTCTATTTTGAAGAAGAAGGTACACACAAAGTGGCGATCAACAACCAGCCGTCTTACTACACGCAATACAAAGCGGGTCGCCGTGACACGGTGAAGTGGATTAAAGCAAACAAAGCTGAGCGTGACTCAGTTCTACCTGAAAAGTCACGTGACGTGGTAACGCAGATCAGCTTCACTCGTGCAGAAAGCTACATCACGGTAGGTAAGCCAACGGATTCAGTGTTCAAAATTGAAGGCAAGCTTCTAGAAATGAAGCCTGTGACACACCCTTCAGATATCGTTGAAGGCGAACCTGTGACATTCCAGTTCTTCTACAACGGTGAAATCCAGAAAGACGTGAAAGCGGAGATTACTCGTGAAGGTACGCTTTACCGCAACCACCAAGAGCAGATTGATGTGGTGAGTGATGAGAACGGTGAAATCACGTTTACTCCAGACGTAGCAGGTCGTTACGTAATGAAAGCGAACTACAAAGGTGAGTTGATTGACAACCCACTGGCAGACAAAGCAAGCACGAACGTTCACCTAACGTTCGAAGCGCTGCTTCAATAGTCTGTGATATCGGGGCTAGATCCCTGATTAAGAATCAAAAAAACTTAAGGGCTCATTTGAGCCCTTTATCGCTCAGTTTACTTCTGAGAATTTGCACTGTGGCTAGGGTACGAACCATGACAATAAAAACAAAACTTAACGCTTTAATGACTCCTTGCTTAGCATTGGGACTTGGTTTCGCTGTATTACCTGCGCAAGCACACTTTCCACTGATGAGCTGCTGGTTTGAAGGTAAGACTGTTGCTTGTGAAGCGGGTTATTCGGATGGCAGCAAAGCGATTGATTACGCAGTTGAGATGTACGATTACGAAGACAACTTGATTGCAAAAGAGATGACAGATAAACGTTCTATCGTTGAATTCCCACATCCTGACACTGAGTTCTACCTTGTGTTCGATTCAGGTCATGAGTTTCCAGTTGAAGTTGATGTTGTAGAGATCAGTGAAAAATGATGATTCAAAGCGTACGTGCTGATACGGGCGGCAGAGAGGGCAAATGGGTAGGACTGATCATTGTGTTCATCCTTTGCTTTGCAACTGTCGCAATCCCATTTCATCAGGCTGAATCCCACGTTAAAGCAGTGCTTGATCATCAAATTCTAGTGACTGATGTTGAACAAGAAAACTTGGCGATGCTATCAGAGCTGCGTTTAGCGCATGAAGAAATCCGTGACCTGCGCATGGACTCAGATGGTGAATGGCCGAGTGTTGCATCACTTAAAGATGAATGGGTTGCCCCGTTTGTAGAAGATCAGAGTTGGAAGCGCAAAGGTTCTCATGCTTGGGTACTGGACGAGCGTGGTTATTACTTTTCTACTCCAAGTGAACAAGCTACGCCTACCGATCATGGTTTTGCGGATTCCTTTATTTTAAATGCGAACAGCGTTTCTCCTGAAATCTGGATCTTCTTGGGCGGTGTAGCGAAACAGCCCGCTACTTTTAACCAACACACGCTAGAGTCTACGGGTTGGAAAATGGTCGTGAACGAATCAGAAATTGAACAGCATCATGAAAGCGATGCTCACTAATAATAAGAGAATTACTATGCGAATTATGACTCTGTTCATGTCGTTATTAGCGGTGTTCATGGCACCCAATGCATTGGCAAAAGAATATAAGATCGACAGCAACAAGCTGACGATTGGTATCACACTTCAACCTTACTACAGCTACGTGAAAGCCGTGGTAGGTGACAAAGTGAACATTCTTCCTTTGGTTGACGCAGGTTTCAACCCACATAACTACTTACCACAACCCAATGATTTAAAACGATTGAGCCAAATGGATGCAATCGTAGTAAACGGTATTGGTCACGATGACTTTGCGCTTAAAGTGATTTCAGCAGCGCAACGTGATGACTTAGTCGTGATCGAAGCAAACAAAGAAGTGCCTCTACTTCCTGCTCTTGGTCAGTCTGTTGGTCAAGGTGCCGTTAACCCACATACCTTTGTTGGGCTTTCGACAACAATTCAAAAGGTTTACACCATCGCGAGTGAGGTCTCTAAGCTCGACCCTGACAACGCGGCTTTTTATCGTAAGAATGCACGTAAATACGCAAAGCAATTTCGCTTTATGAAGCGCGATGCGATGTTGTCATTAGGTGAGTTAGATACTTCAGGTATGAAGGTGGCGACCACGCACAATGCGTATGGCTACATCCTTCAAGAATTTGGAGTGGATGTTGCGGCGGTGATTGAGCCTGCACACGGTGTTGAACCAAGTGCGAGCCAGTTGCAAGAAACGATCGAAAAGATCCGCGCATCGGGCATTGATGTTCTGTTTTACGAGTTAAACATGCCAAACCGTTTTGTTGACACAATTGAAGCGGAAACAGGCGTTCAGCTTTATCGTTTTTCTCACATGACGCACGGTGAATATGAAGACGATAAAGTCGAAGTTGAGATGAAGAAGAACCTAGAGACGTTAATCGAAGCCATGAAATTTGCGGCGGCGAACCAAGCTAAAAGCGGGAACGCATAATGTTAGGTCCATCAATCTCAATTAATAAACTCGGTCTGCAATACGATAACAACGTAATTCTTGATGATATCTCGCTCGAACTTAAAGCGGGCGAGTGTCATGTGATCATGGGGCCAAACGGTGGCGGTAAAACTTCATTACTGCGCTCTGTGCTTGGCCTTACGCCTTTCTCTGGCCAAATCAATATCCACTGGCCAGAAAAGCAGAGTATTGGTTACGTACCTCAAAAAGCGACCTTCGAGTCTAGCTTGCCTTTGACTGTAATGGACTTCGTACTGCTTAACCAAACACGAATCCCATTGTTTTGGCGTCGTAAATCTAAGCAATTGGATCTTGCACTCGCACAATTAGATCGCGTTGGTATGGTTACTCGTAGCGACCGCCGCATGGGACAGTTATCGGGTGGTGAGCAGCAACGCGTGCTGTTTGCCCAAGCGCTATTAGATAACCCAAGTCTACTGGTGTTGGATGAACCAACCACGGGTATGGACGAGCAGGGCGTTCGTTATCTTGAATCGTTAATTCGTGAATGTGTTAGTGAAGGTCGTACGATCCTTGCGGTACACCACGATGTCACGGCAGTGCGTCGACTCGAAGCGAACGTACATGTTGTGAATCGATTCTTGGTTGATAGTGGCCCACACGAACAAGTCTTACACCCAAGTAAAATCGAGAGCCTGTTCCAGCACTACAGCAGTGGCTCTGCGATGACCAAATCGAAGGAGGTTGCGTAATGGATTGGTTACGACAACTAGCCATTAGTAGCGTGGAAGCGGGCTGGTTATCAGACAGTTTCATGTATGCCTTCATGGTCAATGCTTTGGTTGCAGCGTTACTACTTGGTCCTCTGTTAGGTGGTCTGGGTACTTTGGTGATTGCCAAGCGTCTGGCTTTCTTCTCAGAAGCCGTCGGCCACGCAGCGTTAACCGGTATCGCTATTGGTGTTTTGCTTGGCGAGCCACCAGAAAACCCAATTATTGGTCTGTTTAGCTTCTGTATGATCTTCGCTCTGCTTCTTCACTTTGTAAGAAACAGGACCAACGTTCCATACGATACCTTAGTGGGTGTTTTCCTTGCGCTAGCGTTGGCTGTGGGTGCGGCGTTACTGATGTATGTTGCTCGTAAGATCAATATCCACATGCTTGAAAACGTACTGTTTGGCTCGATTCTTACGGTAACAGACCAAGACTTAGCGATTCTCGCAGGTAGCTGCGCGATCATCATCTTGCTCTTGATACCGACATTCAACCGCATTCTCCTGACTTGTATCAGCCCTGATATAGCTAAGGTTCGTGGTTACAACACCAGCTTTTACGATTACTTGTTTGTCATGATGATCACCTTAGTGACAATTGCAGCGGTGAAGATCGTAGGTGCAGTTCTAGTGGGTGCGTTATTGTTGATTCCAGGTGCGACCGCTCGATTGTTAACTAAACGTATGGGGAGCTTTGTTCTCTTGTCGGCATTACTCGCAACCATCGCATGTTTGGTTGGAACCGTGTTGCCTATGGAACTCAAACTGCCAGTGCCATCGGGCGCTTCAATCATCATTGTTTCTGCAACGTTTTTCCTAGCAGCAACGCTATACCGAATTGTAAGAAAGGCGTAATCATGACTTGTTTAATGAATCGTATCGCTAGCTCAGTAAAAGCAACGGCTCAAGTGAGTGTACTTGGTAGTGTATTAATGGCTGGTTCTTTGATGTCACTGAACGTGAATGCAGAGGACATCCTAACCAGTACACCTGTGACTTATGCATTGGCGACAGAGCTAACCAAAGGCACGGACATTACGACCGAATATCTACCACCTAAGCGCTACGGTATTGACCGTCTGCCGAATTGGTTTGGTACCAAGGGTGCGAGTAAAGTGCTTCAATCGGGTGAAAAGGCGACCGTTGCGGTAACGTTGTCATCGATCTGGCAAGCCGACCCTACGTTTGTATACGCAAGACAAAGCAATATCCGTTTAGTTGAGGTTGATGCCGCTCAAGCGATTACACCGCGTGCACAAGGCGTTGCTGCGCTTACATTGTCGAATGGTGATGTGTCTAAATACGCATGGTTAAACCCGACCAACTTAACACGTATGGCGGCGATTGTGGCTGACGACTTTAAGTTGTTGTGGCCTGCGCAAGCTGAAACGATTGATAGCAACTTACAACGTGTGATGTTGGATGTTCGTGAACTGATCAACAAGCAGCAAGCAGTATTGCTCGACAATGACGTAGATTCAGTATTGTTGCTTTCAGAAAGCTTGGAAGATTTCGCCTCTGGCAGCCAACTGTTTGTTGAAGAACGCATGTTCAAAGCTGAACTGGAATGGACAGAGCAGGACAAAGCCAAGCTTAAAGAGATGTTTTCGGAAGATGATGCTCTATGGTTAGTTACAGCGAAAAAGCCAAGCAACTTGATTAAATCATTGGTACCGAATGAGCGTATCTTGGTAGTGGATTCTGTTGATCGTTGGGGCAGAGCGGGAATCAACGCAAAAGCACCGTTTGCCCGTTGGGAAGTGCAGCCATTCAAAGGCTAACCAGCGCGATTAAAAATGGTAGGATCAAAAAAGCAGCCCAATTTGAGGCTGCTTTTTTGTTCTTGTCTGTTGGCTCTGAAAAGAGTGTCAGACAAGAGGACTGCGAGTATAAACTTACTCTGCAGCTTTTGTCTCTTCAGCTTCAACAGTTGCTTCTACTGAACCTTCAGCTTGCTCTTGAGCTGCTTTCGCTTGTTCTTCAGCTTCCATTTTTGCACGGTCAGCTTTAGAGATGTAGCGAGGCTTGTTGCTACTATGCAGTTTAGAATTCGCCTGTTTCTGCTTCTTTTTTAGAATTTGATTGATTTTTTTCTTACGGTTCATTGCTGCATAGCCTTGTATTTAGTTTAGGCGGTGGAGGATAATCATTTTAGCTCTAGAACTCAATATTTACATGGTATTCAGCAAGGAAAATATCACTATGCAGTCATCAGTCGAGACCGAACGTTTAAGATTAAGAATGATCACACCTCAAGATGCGGCGTTTATTCAACGACTATACAGCTCAGAAGATTTCCTGCGTTACATTGGTGATAAGGAAATCAACGACACTGAAAAGGCTGTCGAGTACATTGAAAACAACATTCTTAAGATGCATGAAGAGAAGGGTGTCTGTTTGTTGATGGTTGAAATCAAAGAAACTTCAACGCCAATTGGTATCTGCGGATTAATAAAAAGAGACACCTTAGCGTCGCATGATATTGGCTACGGGTTTGCTCCTGAGTTTTATGGTCAAGGCTTTGCCCAAGAAGCCGCGGAGGCGATAATTGAACAAGCTAAGCAGAATGCTGATATCGATCATTTAGTTGCCATCACTACCTCTGATAACATTCGAAGTATCACACTACTGACTAAGTTAGGCTTTGTGTTCGAGCGAGTTGAAGATGTGATAAGCGAAAGCGTTAATCTCAACCTGTACGGTTTCTCATTAGGTAATTAAAACATGTTCCAACATAACAATATTCTACAAGGTGAGCTCGCAACGGAGTACAAAACCGTTATTGCGATGGTGCACATCTATTGCAAAGATCACCACGGTGAAGTTCGTCAGAATAACGCGTTATGTGAGGAGTGTGAGCAACTGTTGCGTTACGCCGAAACACGACTGGATAGATGCCCTTATGGTGAAGCCAAACCGACCTGTAATAAGTGTCCGATTCATTGCTATAAGCCCGATCCGAAAGAGCAGATGCGTTTAGTCATGCGCTATGCTGGGCCAAGAATGTTACTCAAGCATCCGATTTTAGCGATCAGACATTTGATACATGAAAAGCGAAAAGTGTCTGAGAAGCCACTGTCGAATGTGTCGAACCGCCATATCCGAATGAATAAGAAGTAACTGGCGTTTAAAAGTGGTTGCTGAAGAAACGAAAAAGGTCTGATTGCGCAGACCTTTTTGATGTAGATACACTTCCATCTCAGCTTGAATCTAGCCAAGTAGCCTATGCCGCTTGAGGCTCGTCATAGGTCACTGTGAGGTTGTTGATCCAGCGTCGGCTTAGGTAACGATGAGAACAAATTGCCAGTTTCACTACTTCTTCCACCAACATCAAACCATAGATGTATTTGAAATCCCATCCAGCGACAAACGCGCCGTAAACACATACTGGAATGCCGACCATCCACATTGCGATGAAGTCCATACGAAGGCAGAACGCATTATCACCACCAGCACGAATAATACCGTTAATGATCACCATGTTGAGCATGCGAATCACGACCGCAAAGCACATGATCATCATCGCAGGTGAAGCAAGCGGGTATAAAGCGTCTTTGGTCAGGTTTAGCCATGACAGAACGTGCTCTTTACCCATAAACAATAGCAAGCCTACAACCGCACCAAAACCAACCACGGCTTTGATGAACGTCAGACCCATACTCATAGCGTCATCAAACTCATCACGACCGAGTGAGTGACCAAGCAACACGGAACACGCTACAGAAATACCAAAGAATATCGAGTAACACAGCGACTCAAAAGGCGCGAGCATAGAGAACACAGCAAGTTCCGTTGTGCCCATGTGACCGAAGATCATTTGGTATGCCATAGTACCCATTGCCCATAACACGGCATTCATCGTTAGTGGCAAAGCAATACGACGGTAAGATAGCCACAATGATGGACGATGTGGTGAGCTAGGCGTGGTTAACAACCAATGTTTACGCATGCGCATGTAGCTATACATCAAGCCGACTTGAATTGCGCGAGCGAGTGTCGTCGCTAGTGCTGCACCTGCTACGCCCATAGCGGGAATACCAAAGGCACCTTTGATTAGAACGAAGTTAAGTGCGATGTTGAGGGCAATCGTGACCGCACCAAGCAATAGTGGTGTTACGGTGTCACCTGATGAGCGCATGCTTGCTTCTACCACGACCACAATGTGAGTCAGCAGAAGGACAGGGAATCCATACCACAGGTAAGTCGCGCCAAGTTCAATCACGGTTTGATCGCTGGTCTGCAACATCATTAAAAACTGAGAACCAAGAGTGATGATTGCAGTAACAGGCAGCAGAACTTTTAAGCCAAACACCATTGCGATAGATGATACCGTTCGCGCGCTTTTTCGGTCGTTCTTTCCCCAGTATTGAGCGACTAATGTTCCGTTTGCTGAGGCCAACCCTGCCATAATCATAATAGCAACGAAGTGCCATTTTGATGCAATTCCCACAGCCGCAGCTGCTTCCATACCATAATCACTGACCATTAATACGTCAGCAAGGGCAAGAATAGCGACAAGCGCACTTTGTAAAGCAACAGGTAAACCCAGTTTAACGATACGAGGTAAGATGCTCTCTGGCTTGTTATTCATAGATGAGTTAGGGTTGATGTTAGTTGTCATAAGCTCTCCGATTTATGGCAGAACTATAGTGATTTGAGCGAAGTAACAACATGTTTAAAAAACAACAAAACCTGTGCGGATCCGTCATTGATTCAATGAGACCAAAATCAACTTGGCATGATGATGTTTTTCTCGCTGAACAGTGCAAAGAACGTTTTTTGACCGTTGAAGATATTCCAGAGATGAAAAGCTTTGGTGTCTATATGGGCGGCATGGCGAAGCTATATGATGGCTACTGGGTTGAGCGCGAATCCGTTAATGTTCATACGTTGATTTTCACTATGGAAGGTGGCGGCATTCTAACAACCGCAACATCGGTCCAAGCGATTACACCTTATACACTCGTGGTGCTTCCTGCTGAAACCCCATTTCGTTTTGAACTCGATCCTCAATATAATTATTGGAAAATGGCGTGGATGCTGACGCCTGACACCAAGCAATGGCAGCACATAGCAAGTTTAGGACAGGGGATTGTGCCTTTTGGAGAGTGTGAGCAGATCTGGTCATTAATGAACTTGGTTTACTTTGAGATAGGCGGTAGAGCCAGTTACCGTAAGTTACTCTTGAGTGAAATTATCCGAACATTGACGGGGTTTGAGCCTAAGTCGACCAGCACCACTGCACGTGTTCAAGCGCTCTATAACGAAATTGAAAGTAGTCTGCATCAGCCATGGACAGTGGCAGGGATGGCTGAAAGAGTGTTTATCAGTGAAGAGCAACTCAATAGAGTCACCAAGACGCTATTCAACCTCTCACCACGCAGTAAATTGATTCAATTACGCATGGACAAAGCCACCAGTCTACTGAAATATCAAGATTGGTCAGTTTCTATGATTGCTAATCGCTTAGGCTACAAAGATCCTTATAACTTTTCGCATCGTTTCAAAAAGCATTTCGGTTTGTCACCCAGTCAATATCGAAAAAGCCATCGACTTCTTGGTTAGCCTTGCACGATGAAATGAGAAGTGTGGGAGAAGAAGGTTACATATAGGTATGAGTTGAAAAGAGCCCTTCGCTTAGACATAAAGTCTGAACTCGGAGCCCTAATGACACGCATCTAGTGTCTGTCTATTTAAGCTTACTCGCCTGCAATCTGTAGGTGAGAGCGCTTTAGGCTAGCAATCAACATGTAGATCGTTGTAGCAAGTAGAGACGCGAACAGGTAAGTGAACAATCCTGCTTGTGAATCCATAAAGCTGTCTGCAACGATTGGTCCCGCAACAGAACCGATGCTGTAGCAAAGTAGCATGATTTGAGTCACTGACACCAAGTAGCTTGGGTCAAGGTTACGGCAACCTAAGTTAATCGCGATTGGGTATAGCGCAAATGTGGCCATGCCTAATACGAACAAGCTCATGCCTAGTACGTAGAAATCGTGATTGATAGTCAGCACACCAATGCTTGCAACCCCTAGCAGGCAGAACAAAGCCATTAATAACACTTGTCCTACGTGGTGAGATAACCAAGTCACCATCGGCTGTACAGCCATACCACCCATGATAACCAAAGCCATCAAACCACCAATGTCTTCGTGTGCAATGTTACGTTGAGCAAGTTCAACTGGCATCAAGCCGTAAATCGCACCTAGCGTTAATCCGGAAACAATGCAGCCAATTAGCGCGCTGTGGCTTAATTTGCTGATCTGCTTTAAAGACAAAGATTGCGCATCGTGGATCTGTGGTGGAGTTGCTTGTCCGTACATCAGCACAATGATCGCACCAAACAGAAGGGTGAACATTGCGATGAAAGGTACGCCACCAGTAATACCTAAGTAACCGATACCAAGCTGACCAACTGCAGAACCGCCGTACAGTGAACACATGTAGATAGCGAGACGTTTTGCGCGTTGTGACTCGTCACCGCTCATTAGCCAAGACTCTACAATCACGAAGATACCTGCAACCGCCACACCAGCCACAAAGCGAGCTAGTAGCCATACTGCTTGGTGTGGGATCAATGGCAATACAAGGATCGTTGCGATGAACACACTCAATGCGATGACGAACGCATCTTTGTGGCCAACACGCGCAATGGCACGTTCAATCAATAATGTACCAGCCAGTAGACCTGCATAGAATGCACTCGCCAACCAACTCGATAGATCTTTGTCTAAGCCATACTCAGACAGCATTAATGGTAATGAACTCATTAAGTAGCCTGAAGCGATCGCGTAAAAAGACAATGCAATAACAGGAACAGTTATGCGAGTTGTTGGTTGGATGTTGTCCAATGCAGGAGCCTCTGATAGTAAAAGAAACGATGAATTTTCCGCGACTATGGGGGAGAAACTGAATTGGGTAAAACAAATAAAAATGGTCGTTAAGATAAAAGAAATTTATCGACCAACTAAACTAAAATACGGTTGCGATATTTGGTGGTTTGGCGAGATTTTATGCGGGCAAAAAGTCGTTAAGCCGTTGTTCATTGGTGGTTTAATTTAGAAAAAGATTGCAGCGTGATTGTCTTTTTATGATTTGGATTGAGTGGGATTTTAAGTGTTAGACCGTTTCTTTACGGTATTGACGTGGCGAGCTTCCACTCCACTTACGAAAGGCATGTCGAAAGTTAGCGCTGTCTGAAAACCCAACGCGCTCAGATATCTCTTCAATGCTCATTTGAGTTGAAGAAAGGTAGTGTCGAGAAAGGTGAAAACGAACGTGGTCCAGTATCTTCTGATAGCTCGTATCCGCTGCTTTCAGGTGACGACGCAGAGTTCGAGAAGACATGCCCAGTTCTGAAGAAATGGATTCTATAGAAGGGTAACATCCTGGCCTTTCAATCAGCATCTGAGAGACTTTCTCTTTGAGGCTACTGGGTGCACTGACTTTTGCCAACATGTCATCACACGATTTTAAGCACATCTGTAAAGTGATGGGGTTGGCGGTAGGAAGAGATGAATACAAGGTGGTTGCGTCGAACTCCCATTCAAGCCGGTCACTATTGAATTCAACCGGGCAGCGGAAAATCTCTGTGTATAGATCGCCGTATTCAGGTTTTGGATAGGGGAAGCGGATCACTTGAGAAGGAAAGGGCTGCTGTAAGACCTCTTCGCACAAACTGTGTATCGCTGCGAACCAGTATTCACAACAAAAGGGCAGTAAAGAATCGAGTTCGATAAGTTGCTCTGCGCGAAAGTAACCAATGTTGTCTTCTACAGACATGGTTTTCCTGAGGACAGGGCCAGCAAGTTGCAGATACTTAAACCCGATTAAAAAGGCATCGAGTAGTGTTTCGCTGCTAAACACCGCATAACCGAGCACGCCGAAATCGCTGAACCTCGCTTGTTGGCCAACTTTAAGCCCCAATCCGTCTTCGTTGGAATTCGCTAACGCATTACTGAACACAGCAAGCTTTTGCGCCAAAGTGATGTGTGTATCGGGTGTGTTGAGTTGGAGAGCATCGATGTTACTGCCTTCGAGCAACTCTTCGATACTGAGAACAGGCGACAGGTAACGATGCAGCAACTGAAGATCCAGAATGCCGAATGCTTGCATGTCGGGTTCGTAAACTGCGGTGTATTCCATAAGCTGCCTCTTGTTGAATATCGATATCTTAACCGAACTTTTAACATTTACGCCTGTTGCTTGTTCTCACTTTCGCAAGCTTGTTCCAAATTTTGGTTTATGTGTGCAAGGTTTTATTGGGCTAGCGCAGGCTGTGTCCGAATATCACCGGTTTTTGTCTTTTTGAAACCTGTTCGAAATGTTATCGAAATGTTGTAATTTATTGGGCTGCACATTGGAGCGTCTCAAACATTTTGCTCAATAACGACTCTTATCTACATGACACACCAATGTGCAGGCTCGTGATGACAAGAAAGAGACTTATTACAACGATTAGAACGTCTACGGTGACCGTCACAAACAGGTCTAAGCCGCACAAGGAGATCATGGATGCACAATCTTGCTGTTAATTTGGAGCGTAGCGCTTCGCTTTTTCCAACTAAAGCCGCTCTGCGTATGGGATCGGATGAAATCAGTTTTTCTCAGTTAGAACAACTTTCTGGAAACGTGGCTGCTAACTTGAAAAGACTTGGGTTGCAGAACGGAGATAAGGTAGCGTTGTCATGCCCGAACGTGACTTACTTTCCGATAGCCTATTACGGGATTCTAAAAGCGGGTTGTGTAGTCGTGCCTTTGAACGTGCTATTCAAGGCCAGAGAGATCGCTTATCACCTTAATGACTCTAACGCGAAGGCCTATTTATGTTTTGACGGCAGTGAAGAGCTTCCAATTGGTCGCTATGGTTTACAAGGTTTTGAGCAGGCAAACCACTGTGAACACTTTGTCGAGATGCCTATCCCAACAAACACAGACACTACTTTAGAAAGTAATGAGGAGCATGAATCAATCGCTGATTGGTTGGCACAACCTTTTACTCCTTTTGAGTCTGTGGCTTGTCATGGCGATGATACCGCTGTGATCCTTTATACCTCTGGCACGACGGGTCAACCAAAAGGGGCTGAGCTTTCCCACACCAACATGCAAACCAATGCGATGTCGTCACAGTATCTAATGAGATTGGAGTACAGCGACACCACAATGGCTACACTGCCTTTATTCCATAGCTTCGGTCAGACGGTGATGATGAACGCGAGTGTGCTAACAGGGTCCACCATGGTGTTGATTCCTCGTTTTGAACCGTTATTGGTTATTGAACAGATCATTAGCCATAAAGTCAGCGTGTTTGCGGGTGTTCCTACTATGTATATCGCGCTATTAAAGGCGGGAGAAGAGTCTTCTGATAGTTTAGAAAACACAAGCAAACGCTCTGAACAGGTTAAACACAGCTTGAGGTTAGGTGTTTCTGGCGGTGCTTCTATGCCGCTTGAGGTTATACGACAGTTTGAATCTCGTTTTGAATTACCAGTCTTAGAAGGTTATGGGCTCTCGGAAACGGCGCCGGTTGCGACCTTTAATCATATTGATGGCGATCGTTTATCGGGTAGTGTCGGTCAGCCTTTATGTGGCCACCTCATCAAGATTACTGATATACAAGGCAACTCTGTCGCTATGGGTGAACTCGGCGAAGTCTGCATTAAAAGCCCAAGTGTGATGAAAGGCTATTATCAAAGGCCAGAGGCGACAGCTGAATCTATTCGTGATGGTTGGTTCTTAACGGGAGATATCGGTCGCGTCGATGAGCATGGCAATTTGTTCATTGTTGACCGTGTTAAAGACATGATTATTCGTGGTGGGTACAACGTTTATCCACGTGAAGTCGAAGAAGTGTTGATGTGTCACCCCGATGTCGAAATGGTCGCGGTGGTAGGCGAGCATCATGAACATTTAGGCGAGGAGATCCACGCGCATGTGGTTCTTCACGAACATACGCAATGTGATAGTGCCGCCTTGATAGCATGGTGTCGTGAGCAACTCGCCGACTACAAATACCCGCGTAAGGTATTCATTCGTAAAGCCTTACCCATGACAGCAACCGGAAAAATCTTGAAGCGTGAGTTACACCCACTAGAAATAGCGGAGATGGCAAATGGATAGTTATGATTTATTATTGTTGGCGGTGGTTCAGCTGGGTGTGTGATGGCTTCTCGGCTGTCGGAAGATCCTGATGTGACGGTTTGCTTGTTAGAAGCGGGTGGTAAAGACACCAGCCCATTCATTCACACACCCGTTGGCGTGGTGGCGATGATGCCAACCAAACTCAATAATTGGGCATTCGAAACGGTTGAACAGCCGGGTTTGAACGGTCGTAAAGGCTATCAGCCTAGAGGTAAGACACTTGGCGGTTCTAGCTCTATCAATGCCATGATGTACGCTCGTGGACATCGCTATGACTACGATAGATGGGAAAGCTTGGGCAATGCTGGCTGGAACTATGAATCCTGTTTGCCTTACTTTAAGAAAGCAGAAAACAACGAAGTCCACCAAGATGAGTTCCATGGCCAAGGTGGTCCTCTTAATGTGGCCAATCTTAGATCGCCAAGCCCTATGTTGGAACGTTATTTAACGGCGTGTGAATCGATAGGTGTACCTCGCAATGAGGATATTAACGGCGCTGCTCAGTTTGGGGCGATGCCGACGCAGGTAACACAGTTGAATGGCGAACGATGCAGTGCTGCTAAGGCTTACTTAACGCCAAACCTTTCACGATCGAACCTCACGGTCGTGACTAAAGCCACCACACATAAGGTCTTATTTGAAGGAAAGAAAGCGGTTGGCGTTGAATATGGATCTAACGGCAAGCGTTATCAGATCCAATGCAACAAAGAGGTGATTCTATCTGCTGGCGCGTTTGGTTCTCCGCAATTGCTACTACTGTCTGGTGTCGGTGCTCAAACTGAACTAGAGGTGCATGGCATCGAACAAGTTCATGAATTACCTGGAGTGGGCAAGAACCTTCAAGATCATATCGACTTAGTACATTCGTATAAATGCAGTGAAAAGCGTGAAACTTTTGGTATCTCGCTGCAAATGGCCTCTGAAATGACCAAAGCCTTACCATTATGGCACAAAGAACGCCGCGGTAAAATGAGCAGTAATTTTGCAGAGGGAATAGGCTTTCTCTGTTCCGAAGATCATATCGCTGTACCGGATTTAGAGTTTGTATTTGTGGTCGCTGTTGTAGATGACCATGCTAGAAAAATTCATACCAGTCATGGCTTTACCTCTCATGTCACCTTATTGCGACCGAAGAGCTACGGCACCGTAACGCTCAATAGTAATGATCCCTATGATCCGCCTAAGATCGATCCTGCGTTTTTCAGTCATCCTGAAGACATGGAGATCATGATTAAGGGCTGGAAGAAGCAGTATCAAATGTTAGAGAGTTCCGCGTTTGATGATATCCGAGGCAATGCTTTCTACCCTGTGGACGCCAGTGATGACAAGGCTATCGAGCAAGATATTCGCAATCGTGCAGACACTCAGTATCACCCGATCGGGACCTGTAAAATGGGACCTAGTAGCGATTCTTTAGCTGTGGTAGATAAAGATCTCAAAGTTTATGGATTGGATAATTTGAGAGTCATTGATGCTTCTGTGATGCCGACACTGATTGGGGCAAACACCAATGCACCAACCATTATGATTGCTGAGAAAGTCGCAGATCAAATCAAACAGCAATACGGGTTTGGCAAGCAAGAATCTAATATTCAAGCGAAAGGCGAATCTGTAGTTTTATTCAAGAAGTTAAGTGATAACCATAAATAAAACAGTAGGTTAGATAGTCTTGATTTGGTAAGACTCTCTAACCTATTTTTTTGTGCTTACTTAGTTAGTGCTTGATTAAGCCACTGGTCAAATTGACCTTTTGGCAGTGCACCGTTAATCGTATCAACACGTTGACCGTTCTTGAACACCATCACCGTTGGGATGCTTCTGATTTGATACATAGCCGCCAGTTGCTGTTGAGCTTCGGTATCAATTTTAACAAATCGAACATCGCCAGCGCGCTCTTTAGCGACATCGCTGAACACAGGTGCGAAACCTACACATGGGTTGCACCATGTCGCCCAAAAATCGACAACGACAGGCTGTGAACTGTTCAAAATTGATTGGAAATTCAGTGACGTACCTTCGATTGGTGCACCGTCTAGAAGTGCGTTTTTGCACTTACCACAAGTAGGGCTTTCTGAAATTCTTTCTGAAGGAACTCGGTTTACGCCACCGCAAGAAGGGCAACGTGTGTTGAATGTAGACATAACTTTCTCTTTTTATTGCGTCTCCGTGCCTAACGCGATTTACGAATCATGTACGGAACGCTTATACTGTTTAAAACAAGAATAAGATACTCAAATAAAAACAAACAATAAACAGGTAAATGATGACAAAATTTTACGCTGAAATTACGGGCTGGGGAAAGTGTCTGCCACCAGCCGTGCTATCCAATGATGATTTAAGCACTTTCATTGATACGTCTGACGAGTGGATTCGTACTCGAACTGGTATCGAAAATCGTCGTATCAGTCATGTAAATACCTCTGAGCTAGCGACCGTTGCTGCTCAACATGCAATGGCGTGTGCTGGTTTAACAGCCGAAGATATCGATCTTGTGATCGTAGCGACGTGCAGTCCAGACTCTCTTATTCCAAATACCGCGTCTAAAGTTCAACAGAACTTAGGCATCAAGAGCGCAGCAGCTTTTGACCTTAATGCAGCGTGTACAGGCTTTATCTACGGTGTTGAAACAGCAACTCGATTGATTCAAGCGGGCAACTACCGCAATGCGATCGTTGTGGGTGCAGAGCGTCTTTCATTCTTCATCGACTGGACCAAGCGTGATACTGCGGTTCTATTCGGTGATGGCGCTGGCGCTGTGGTTTTATCGCGTACTGAAGAACAAGTGGGTTTACAAGAAGCTCAAATCGGTTGTGACGCAGAGGGCCGTGACATTCTAGCAGTACCAAAATTCGGTACGTCTATGGACCGCTTTGCTGCTGATAACGGTTACTGGGATTTTGATTTCGTTGGTAAAGAGATCTTCAAGCGTGCAGTGAAAGGAATGGGCGCTGCAGCACATACAGTATTGAGTCGCACTGGCATCTCAACTGAAAACATCGATGTTGTGATTCCGCACCAAGCGAACATCCGAATTATTCAAACTCTGTGTGATATGGCGGGCATTGAACGTGAGAAAGCGTTTGTGAACATTCAAAACTATGGCAACACGTCGGCTGCGACTGTGCCAATTGCATTGTGTGAATCGTTAGAGCAAGGCTTTGTTAAACCGAACTCAAACATCCTTGTGGCGGCATTCGGTGCCGGTTTAACTTGGGGGGCAGGCCATATTAAGTGGGGTAGCCGTGTTGATCCGTTAGGTCAATCGGACGCTAAGCTTCCAGAAGCAGATAGCTCGGCATTAGAACTTCTAGAGAGAGCCATTTTACACTGTAAAACGCGTCCTAATTCTGAGAATGAGTAGCAGCATGGCGCAAGTTCGTTTTATGACAGAAGCCGACCTCGATGGAGCGGCTTTAGTTCACCAAGCTACTTTTGTTCGACAGCAAAACTCAAAAAATTGGTTACAATGTAACTTAAATGCTGCGCCACGCTTTCTTAACTTTGTTGCTGAAAGCGATGGCGAGATTGTCGGCTACATTATTTGGGTTCAAAAGAGTGGGTTTAGGCCTGAAGCTGTTTTGGAGCTAGAACAACTTGCTGTGTTACCGAGTGCTCAGGGACAAGGATTGGGCAAAAAGCTGATTCTAGACTCTTTGCCTCAAGTGAAGCAGAAGCTATCAGAGCAGGGCTCGACACTAAAACATGTATTAGTGACCACCAGAGCAGATAACTTTGCACAAAAGCTCTATCAGTCGACATTGGGCGCTAAAGTCGAAACCACGATTTCAAACTTTTACTCAGCCGATGAAGTTCTTATGATAGCTCGCAATGTAGGTGAACGAATCTGATCGCTGAGTTCTTAGAACCATTATTATCAGCGGCATAACTCGATTAACGTTTTATTAGGGGCTTCTGTGGCCCTTTTGTTATTTCTTAGGAAGTATTTTGAAGAAAGTTTTAGCAATTGGCTACGTTTGGCCAGAACCGAATTCATCGGCGGCTGGCAGCCATATGATGTCTCTTTTACGTCTATTTAAGAGACAAGGTTGGTCAGTTGAATTTGCAACACCCGCTCAAGAAACCGAGCACATGATTGATCTCTCTGAAGAGGGCATCACAAGCCAATCTATACAGTTAAATTGCGATAGCTTTGACGATTACATTGAAGAGCTGCAGCCCGATGTTGTGATGTTTGACCGTTTTATGATGGAAGAGCAATTCGGCTGGCGCGTCGAGAAGGTATGTCCCAATGCCTTTAAGCTACTGGATACTGAAGATTTACAATTCCTACGCAATGCTCGACATGAAGCTGTTAAGAAAGAGACAGAGTTAACGAAAGAGCACCTGTACAGTGACTTGGCGAAACGTGAAATCGCTGCAATCCTGCGCTGTGATCTTTCGTTGATCATCTCAAGTTACGAGATGGAATTGCTCCAATCTGAGTTCAATATCGATCCAAAACTATTACATCACCTGCCGTTCATGGTTGATCTCAACACGTTGCCTGAAAGTACGAAAAGCTTTGAAGAACGTAAGCATTTCATGACGATAGGTAATTTTAGACATGCGCCTAACTGGGATGCAGTGCTTCAGTTACAGAAGATTTGGCCGAAGATTCGTAAACAGTTACCTGACACTGAACTTCATATTTATGGATCGTATCCGCCGCCAAAAGCAACCGCTTTGCATAACCCTAAAACTGGCTTCCATATCAAAGGTTGGGCGATAGACGCTCAAGAAGTGATGGAGCAGGCTCGTGTGTGTGTTGCACCTTTACGATTTGGCGCAGGCATTAAAGGCAAGTTACTTGATGCGATGAAGCTACAGACTCCGAACGTGACCAGTGAAATCGGCAGCGAAGGCATGTTGCCACAAGGAGAACTGCAATGGCCAGGTGCGGTTGCTGATGATATCGACGAATTTGTTGAAGCTGCAGTTGCCCTTTATAAAGATGAAGAGAAGTGGCTTAAGGCACAAAGCCGATGTCATTCAATCCTTGAAGCGCACTACGAGCAGAATAAACTGGGCGACACATTGATTGAGCGATTGATTGCGTTAGAGTCGGATCTTGAATCTCATCGACTGGATAACTTCTTTGGTTCGATGCTCAAACACCACAGCATGGCGAGCACTAAGTACATGTCGCAATGGATTGCTGAGAAGAACAAGGTCAAATAGCTGTTCTTTACCAAAGACAGAATAAATCTTAAGCCCTTAGGTTAACACCTAGGGGCTTTTTTCATGCAGGGCGCTTGTTAATTCCAGACTTACAAAACGACACATACTCGCAGTACATTAGCATTGACTAATTTATATTTATTAGTAAAATCTAATTTATAGGTTGTTATGAGTTTATGATGTTTGTGGATAGGAGAGGTTTGTGCTTAGTTTGATTCCTTGGGATGCTTTTTTCGGCGGCATGTTGTTAGGCGTGTCGGCCATTGTTTTAATGTTGGGGATTGGTCGAGTTGCTGGCATTAGTGGCATTGTCAGCCGATTATTGCCAACTGGCACCAGCAACAAAGAACGTAAAGATGCGGATACAGCAAACACCGAAAAACACTGGCGTATCGCCTTTGTTGTGGGAATGGTCGCAAGTGGTTGGCTATTAATTCCGACGGGCTACCAACTTCCGCAGTTAGAAGAGATGAATCTCGCTTTAGTGATTATTGCTGGCCTTCTGGTGGGCTTTGGTACTAAAACAGCGAACGGTTGTACTAGCGGGCATGGCATTGTCGGAATGGCGCGTTTATCTAAACGTTCTATTGTTGCGACCTGTGTATTTATGGGTGTGGCAATCGTAACCGTGTTTATCAAGAATCTGACTGGCTTGGGGGCATAATGAAAAACGCTTCATTTACTATCGTTATCGGTTTGGTCGCAGGTATTCTTTTTGGCTCTGGCATGATCATCTCAGGGATGGTTGATCCTGAGAAGGTACTCGGCTTCTTAGACATTACCGGTAACTGGGACATTAGTTTGGCATTCGTCATGGGTGGCGCGCTATTGGTCTTTGCACCGTTTTATCATCTGGTCATTAAAAAGCGCGCTAAAGCCATCAATGGCGAGCCGTTAGATAGCCGTAACAATCCGTTGATAGACAGAAAGCTGATTCTTGGATCTACAGCGTTTGGCTTAGGCTGGGGGATTGCAGGCTTTTGCCCAGGCCCTGCGGTAACCAGCCTAAGTGGCGGCAACCCGACGGTGTGGGTGTTTATGATAAGCATGCTGGTGGGAATGTGGCTGGCGGATCGTATGAACAAAACGTGTTAGTAGCAAGCTTATAGCTGATTACATTGGCTTTGACGTTATCCGTTCTGAGCTGACCAAGCATAGAGGTTGACTCGCTTTCAGCACGAAAGTCAGTCAGCCTCTTTCTATATTTACTGTTTCTATTATTTTCAGTTATCTACAATCTGCTGTTATCTAAAATCTACTATTTAATAGTCGTTGAAACTGGACAGTGGTCGCTGAGTTTGTAGTCCAGAACATCTTGTGTTTCAAATACCTTCTGCTTTGCAGGAGAAGCATTTAGCGACTCACTCACCACAATATGATCAATAACAGAGCGGAACTGATGTGTGCGATAATTGTTGCGGTTAGAGCGTACCTTACAATCTGCACGGGTCTTTCGTGTCGCTAACTGCGCATCAGTATATTGTGATAACTCTTTCCACATCCAATCTCGTGAGTAAGCGAGGTTATGGTTAAAGTCGCCAAGAATGGCGTAGTCTTCGTTATTGCGCTCTCTTTGCTTTATCCACTTGTTCAGTTGCTGAGCTTGCTCTTTTAAACGAGAGCAATCGCGGTTGGACTTATACGCTCCGCTACAACCTGCCTTTAAATGCACAGACAACATGTGAATGGGTTTAAAGTTTGTTTCTACAACGATATAGCTGGCAAACCTAAGTTTACTGTTGGATGTGGTTTCAAGCGGAAAGTCAGCGTAGTCGGTGAGGGCTACTCCTTTACGAACTGCAAATCCCGTGTATTGGTTCACTTCTTTAAATTGGCGGTTGCTGTTCTTAGATAGCGCCCGGTCAGACATCAATATCTTGTATTGATCACCAGCCACACGCTGAATGGCATTTACGTTATCGACTTCTTGAAACGCAACCACGTCTGCGTCTAAGGATTGAAAATAAGTTGCGAGTTTGTCGAAATCAGCTTGATCACGTTTGTCAGAAAACTTATTCACAGCCTCGTTGGTTGATAACCATTCGATATTCCAACTGGATATGGTCAAAGGTTCAGCAAATGTCTGGCTACTGAGTAAGCAGCCTAACATTATCCAGTTTTGAAGTCGTTTCATGCCAAATATCCCTAATTTTGTCTGCCAATATTGATGAGCCGTTATCCTACAACACTTACCAAAAATTCAACTCTTTTTAGGAGTTTTTTTATTGTTACATTGTTTCTTTTCGACTTGAGAACTAGCGTAATAATATTGAATTGATCTTAGTCAGCGTTCTCTTTTTATTGATCCAAATCAATACTCAAAGTTGGTGGTTCTCGTTAAATACGCCACAATATCTAGTGTTAGTTAAACGATAAATCGCTCTATATAGTGTGTTTGTGGATAAGTCTGTGAATACCTCAAGAGTAAGGAGAAGTGGTGAAATCAATCGTAATCAAGCGTGATGGCTCAAGAGCTCCATTCAGTAGAGATCGCATCCAAGCTGCAGTGGAAGCAGCATCAGACAAAGCCGATAAGGAAATTGCTATTTATGCACTGAATGTGGCATTAGCAGTTGAGTTGAAGCTCGAAGACTACGATGAAGTTCATATCTCTGAAATTCAAACCATGGTCGAGAACGAGCTAATGCAGGGACCATACAAGTCTCTGGCTCGTGCCTACATTGAATATCGTCATGACCGCGACATCGCCCGTGAGAAGCAAAGCGCTTTAACTCGTGAGATCGAAGGTTTGATCGAAGAAAGCAACGTTGATCTAATCAATGAAAACGCGAACAAAGATGGCAAAGTAATCCCAACTCAGCGTGACCTGCTGGCGGGTATCGTGGCTAAACACTATGCGAAAACTCACATTTTGCCACGTGATATCGTACATGCTCACGAATGTGGTGATATTCACTACCACGATCTAGACTACGCACCGTTCTTCCCAATGTTTAACTGCATGCTTATCGATCTGAAAGGCATGTTAACGCATGGCTTCAAGATGGGTAACGCGGAAATCGACACACCTAAGTCTATTTCTACGGCGACAGCGGTAACCGCGCAGATCATCGCGCAAGTGGCGAGTCACATCTACGGCGGCACAACGATTAACCGCATCGATGAGGTTCTTGAACCTTACGTTATGGCGAGCTACGAGAAGCACTTATCGCTAGCGAAAGAGTGGGACATTCATAGCCCAGAAGCTTTTGCTATCTCTCGCACAGAGAAAGAGTGTTACGACGCGTTCCAATCTCTGGAGTACGAAGTAAACACGCTGCACACCGCTAATGGTCAAACACCATTCGTGACGTTTGGTTTTGGTTTAGGTGAAAGCTGGGGCTCGAAATTGATTCAGCAATCAATCTTGAAAAACCGCATTGCAGGTTTGGGTAAGAACCGTAAAACAGCCGTGTTCCCTAAACTGGTATTTGCGATCAAAGATGGTTTGAACCACCAGAAGCAAGATCCAAACTACGACATCAAGCAATTAGCGCTAGAGTGTGCGTCTAAGCGTATGTACCCAGACATTCTTAACTACGACAAAGTAGTAGAAGTGACAGGGTCATTTAAAACTCCTATGGGTTGTCGTAGCTTCTTGAATACTTACGAAGAAAATGGTGAGTTGATTCACGAAGGCCGTAACAACTTAGGTGTTGTTAGCTTGAACTTGCCACGTATTGCGATTAACGCAAAACAAGATATGGCTAAGTTCTACGAACTGCTTGATGATAAACTGAAGCTGGCTCGTCGCGCTTTAGAAACTCGTATTTCTCGTCTAGAAAACGTGAAAGCACGTGTTGCTCCAATCCTTTACATGGAAGGTGCTTGTGGCGTTCGATTGAAAGCGGACGACTCTATTGCTGATATCTTCAAGAACGGCCGTGCTTCTGTTTCTCTTGGCTACATTGGTATCCACGAAGCAATGACTGCGCTTTACGGCACAGACGTTCACCTGTATGACGACGGCGAAATGCGTGCTAAAGCGCTTGAGCTGGTGGAATACATGAAGCGTGAAGTGGAATCTTGGACCAAAGAAACAGGTTACGCGTTCAGCCTATACGGCACACCAAGTGAAAACCTATGTAGTCGTTTCTGCAGCATCGACACCAAAGAGTTTGGTGTGATTGATGGCGTAACAGACCGTGGTTATTACACCAACAGCTTTCACTTAGACGTGCAGAAGAAAGTGAACCCATACGACAAGATCGATTTTGAGATGCCTTATCCTGAAATCTCTAGTGGTGGTTTCATCTGTTACGGTGAGTTCCCGAACATGCAGAAGAACATCGAAGCACTAGAAAACGTATGGGACTACAGCTACACACGTGTTCCTTACTACGGTACAAATACGCCGATTGATGAGTGCTACGAATGTGGTTACAACGGTGAATTTGACTGTACTAGTAAGGGCTTTACGTGTCCTAAGTGTGGCAACCACGACTCAACCAAAGTATCGGTAACACGCCGTGTTTGTGGTTACCTTGGTAGCCCAGATGCACGACCATTTAACTTCGGTAAGCAAGAAGAAGTTAAACGCCGAGTGAAGCATCTTTAGTAAGCTCTAAGATTATTAGCTAGCTTATTTAGAAGAGCTACGTTTCAAGAAATATGATTGGTATCGGCGTTATGTCGATACCAATTCTTTCGTTTCAGCTTTTACAACACATCTTCTCAAACTATTAAGTAATCACGAGTTTTCAATACTGCCTTATGAATTATCACCAATATCACCCAATCGACGTTGTAAATGGCCCTGGAACACGCTGCACTTTGTTTGTGTCGGGTTGTGTACACCAGTGTCGCGGGTGTTATAACCAATCGACGCAAAGGTTGGACTCTGGGCATTTGTTTACTCAAGAACTGCAAGACCACATTATCGCTGATCTCAATGATCCGCGAATTAAGCGTCGTGGCTTGTCGCTTTCTGGTGGTGATCCTTTGCATCCTGCAAACGTGTCTGAAGTGCTTAAGCTTGTTCAGCGTGTAAAAGCAGAATGTGAAGGCAAAGACATCTGGATGTGGACGGGCTACGAGCTCGACGAACTCGACGAAAAGCAGAGGCAAGTACTTGAATATGTTGATACTTTGATTGATGGTCGTTTTGAGCAAGATAAAGCGGATCCAATGTTGGATTGGCGTGGTAGTTCAAACCAAATTATTCATCGGTTCCGACTCTAGTAGACTTTCGTTAGTTAACGTCAACCTACATTAGTGCAAATTAGTAGCCTCAGCTTCTCTGTTGAGGCTTTTTTATTTTATGACGTTCTAAATTTGTAAATTGATTGAATATTGAACTATATGGAATAGGGAATATTAGATTGCACCAGTCTCAACTAGAGTTATCTCCTAAAAATCAAAACTTTGATGAATTTCTGTTTCTTAAATTGTAAATAAAATGATAACTTGGAGGCCATTACTTGAATTTCAAAGGGTTGTGACTTTCATGTTTTCACATCTACCAAAACCAACTTTAGATCCAATTTTATCTCTTTCTGTCGCTTACCGTGGCGATACTCGTACTGATAAAGTCGATTTAGGCATTGGCGTTTACAAAAACGACCAAGGCGAAACTCCGATCATGAAAGCCGTTTCTAAGGCTCAAGATATCGTTGTTGAGACTCAGAAAACCAAAGCTTACGTTGGCCTAGCAGGCTGTGAAGAGTTCAACCAGAGCATGGTTGATCTGCTGCTTAAAGGGACTTCTGCAATGGATCGCGTTGCTGCGATTCAAACACCGGGTGCAAGTGGTGCACTTCGCATGTTGGGTGACTTAATGAAAGTTTCTCAACCAGACACCACGGTTTGGATTTCAAACCCAAGCTACGTTAACCACAAACCGGTGATGGAAGCGGCAGGCTTAAAAGTTCGATATTACAACTACTTCAGTCCTGAAACGAAGCAAGTTGATACTGCAAGAATGTTGGATGACCTTTCAAAAGCGGGTCCATCAGATGTGGTACTACTGCACGGTTGCTGTCATAACCCAACGGGTGCGGATATCGACTTTGAGGCGTGGCAGGAAATTACCAAACTATCGCAGAAAAATGGCTTCTTGCCGTTCGTTGATATTGCTTACCAAGGCTTTGGTGATGGCTTAGAAGAAGACGCAAAAGGTCTTCAACACATGGCTAACAACGTCGAAGAGATGTTGATTACGACATCTTGCTCGAAGAACTTCGGTTTATACCGTGAAAGAACGGGTGCCGCTATCGTGATTGGCAAAAACAGCGAACACGTTGGCAATGCTAAAGGTAAGCTTCTAACGCTTGCTCGTTCAACTTACACAATGCCGCCAGATCATGGTGCAGCTTTGGTTAAAACAATTCTTCAGAATCAAGAGCTAACCTCGATTTGGAAGCAAGAATTGAGTGAAATGCAGCAACGTTTGTTAAATCTGCGCCAAAGTTTATGTGATGAATTGCGAAATACTTATAACACGTCACAATTTGACTTCATTGAAAGCCATAAAGGCATGTTTAGTGTACTAGGCTTTAAAGAAACTCAAATGAATCAATTACGTGAAGAATATGGAGTCTATGGTGTTGGTGATGGACGCATCAATATCGCAGGCCTTTCCGAATCTCATATTCCTTATGTAGCAAAAGCGATAGCAAACGTTTCAAAATAGAAGGTGACTGAATGTATAATTGGAAAGCGATTGTAGTTTTAATGCTAAGTGGTGGCCTGTTTGCTTGTTCGGCTACAACTCAAACTCCTGTTGAGCCAGAGCAAAAGCCTCAAATCGAACAACCTGTTGTGGATGACTCTTCAAAAACTGACGCTACAGAAGGCGAGAAAGTAACGGAACCTACTGAGAAGCCTGAAGAAGTAAAACCAACTGAGCCGGAAGTAAAACCTACACCTGTTGAAAAACCAGTAGAGAAGGTTAGAAAAACAAGTGATGGCAAACTGATTCTTGGTGAAGAAGAGTGGGTGTTTGTTCCTGGTTTAAAAGAAGCGTTTAAAGCACGTGTCGATACCGGTGCAACAACCTCTTCAATCAGTGCAGTTGATATTGTTGATTTTGAACGTGACGGCAAAGATTGGGTTAAGTTCAAGATTGAACACGACGGAATTACAACTGAAGAGATCAGCTTACCAGTAGAACGCTGGGTTAAGATCAAGCAATCAAGCGCAGAAGGCACACAACGACGCGCTGTGGTTGTAGCTTCGATTCAAATTGGCGATCTAAAAGACAAAACTGAATTTACGCTAGCCGACCGAACGCATCTTTCTTTCCCACTTCTGTTGGGTAGAAGCTTCTTTAGAGATGTTGCGGTTGTCGACGTGAGCAAAAAATACGTTCAGAAGAAAATTACTAAATAACAAGTTCTGCTCGTCATCAAAGCTTTTCGTTTTGAAGAGCTATAGTTTCAAAGGTGACGAGCTTAAAAGACTTTTAGTGTTGATAAATGAAATCCCTACCAGTTCTGCTGGTGGGGATTTTTTTATTTACACCCCATAACGTATGAAAAGCATCTAAATGGTCTATGTTTACTATTCGTTTACTGTTTAGCCTCGACAACGTGATCGAGATCTCTATATAATCCGCGCTTCGATTTTTGTTTAATCCATACTTTCGTACTTCTTATTTAGGTTCTTGAAATAGCCTAATAATTATCTGTCAGTACACGCTTAGGAATTAGTTCTTTGATATCTACCGCGAACATCACAATGCAATTTGGCGCAGAGCCGCTGTTTGAAAACATCTCTGCTAAATTTGGTAACGGCAACCGTTATGGTTTGATCGGCGCTAATGGTTGCGGCAAATCAACGTTCATGAAAATCCTAAGTGGCGCATTAACGCCAAGCTCGGGCAACGTTTCTATCACTCCAGGAGAAAAACTGGGTGTGCTAAGCCAAGATCAGTTCGCTTTCGAACAGTACAGCGTTATCGACGTTGTGATCATGGGCGACAGAAAACTTTGGGAAGTAAAACAAGAACGTGACCGCATTTACTCTTTGCCAGAAATGAGCGAAGACGACGGCATGAAAGTCGCAGAACTTGAAAGTGAATTCGCGGAAATGGATGGCTACACAGCTGAAAGCCGTGCTGGCGACATCCTAATTCAAGCGGGTATTGAAGAAGAGTTCCATTTCGGCTTGATGCAGCAAGTAGCTCCAGGTTGGAAACTGCGTGTGCTATTGGCACAAGCTCTGTTTGCAAACCCAGATATCCTGCTTCTTGATGAACCAACCAACAACTTGGACATTCACACGATCAACTGGCTTGCTGAAGAGCTAAACCAGCGTAAATGTACAATGATCATCATTTCGCACGATAGACACTTCCTGAACTCTGTGTGTACACACATGGCAGACATCGACTACGGTGAGCTACGTGTCTACCCTGGTAACTACGAGTACTTCCTAGAAGCATCTGGCTTGATTCGTGAACAGCTTTTAGCAAGCAACGCTAAGAAAGCGGCTGAAATCAGCGAGCTTCAAGATTTCGTAAACCGTTTTGGTGCTAACGCATCTAAAGCAAAACAAGCAAGCTCTCGTGCCAAGAAAATGGATAAGATCACGCTTGATGAAGTGAAATCATCGAGCCGTATGAGCCCATCTATTGATTTTGGCGAAGGTAAGAAACTACACCGTCAAGCGCTTGAACTTCAAGACCTTGGTCACGGCTTCGATGGCGAAACATTGTTTGCCGGTGGTAACTTGCTGCTTGAAGCGGGTACTCGTCTTGCGGTTATCGGTGAGAACGGTGTAGGTAAAACCACGCTGCTACGTTGCCTAGTTCAAGAGCTAGAGCAAAACGAAGGTATCGTAAAATGGTCTGAAAACGCATCTGTAGGCTACTGCCCACAAGATAGTACGTCTGACTTTGATAACGACCTGAGCATCTTCGATTGGATCTCACAATGGCGCACAGTGAAGCACGATGACCTTATGGTACGTGGCATTCTAGGTCGCCTATTGTTTACTGCTGACGATGCGAACAAAAAAGCGCGTAACTGTTCTGGTGGTGAGAAGAACCGTCTGTTATTCGGCAAGCTAATGATGCAAGACATCAACGTGCTTGTAATGGACGAACCAACCAACCACATGGACATGGAAGCAATCCAAGCCCTGAACGACGCGTTGAAGGTTTACACTGGCACGCTTATCTTCGTAAGCCATGACCGAGAGTTCGTTTCTTCATTAGCAACACACATCATCGATGTAAAAGATCAACAGCTAGTGAGCTTCCAAGGTACTTATGAAGAGTACTTAGATCACCAGAAAAAGATGCTGATGGTTAGCTTATAAAGCAAGTCGCTGGCTCAGGTCGTGAACGACTAAAAGCCAGCGAAACTAACAAACAAAAAAGCCCCGAACATTAATATGTTCGGGGCTTTTCTATGTAATACGTTTAGCTATTTATTACTCAGTAATTGAAATCTAGATTAGAATCCGAATCGAGCCGACATTAAGATTTGGTGGCCATATGTGCCGTTATTGCGCATATCAAGACCAACAGACAGTTGATCAGTTGAATGGAAACGAGCACCGATACCCAAAATTGAACGAGTGTCATCGTTGTCGATCAGTTGACCAAGGCGTGCGTTAACTTCAACGTTTGCCATTAACCAAGCTCTCAAGCCAAGGTTAATTTCTGTTTTGATGTGGTTATCGTCATTCCGTTCAATGTTGTGCAGTAACATTTGGCCAGTAACGTCAGCAAATTGACTGATTGGGCCGTTGAATCCCATACCTACCGCTGCATCCCAATCACTTTCAAATTCTGAATCGATACGAGCAACAAAATGAGAGTTCTGAGTGAACATTGTTGTGACTTCACCACCGAAAGTACTTGGGCTAGTACCCATGCGCAGCTCGAATGTGTTGTAGTTAAAGTTGTTTGCAGACGCAGAGAATGAACACAGTGCAGCGAGTCCTAAAAGGACAGTCTTATTCGTGCAACCTAGCATGGTGACTCCATATAAATTGTATTTTGCGGCAGTATAATACAAAAAAGCCTGCAATATGCAGGCCAATTATTTGAAGTCGGTATTTTTATATTAATCGCTTATAGAACCTGGATGTGGTCCACTTCGATTTCAGGTGTCTTACCACCTTCATATTCACCGAAGATACGAACTTTTGTATCAGCGGTCAGTGGTTGTGCTAGGCGGATATCATCATCAAGTTCGATTTGAATTTCACTCTGGCCATCAGAGAAGACAAACGTGTCATTCTTAAGTTGACGAACGATCTTGCCATCCACAATTGCTTCTTGCTCTGCGAACATGCTTGTGTCGGCAAGTAGTGTCGCAACAGAAACGGTTTCAATTGGGCCAGTATAAGCAATAGCGCTTTCGTGCTTGCTGTTGACATTATTATTGCTGTTGTGGTCACTAGCCATTGCGAAAGTAGGAGCAAGGATAATAGTAGATGCGATAGCTAATACAGTTTTTTTCATGGTGAATCCCTTAATGTTGTTTTTAGTAGAAACGTTTTTCTGAATTTGAAACGTTTCTTTTCGTTAGTACGTTTTTTGTTGAAGCGCCTGTTATCGTTCACAAGCTTCGTTTCGATGGAGCTATTAAACAACACTGGGGTTGAATCCAGAGTGAGTAACACATTCATTTTCCATTCATTTTATTGAGCATCTACTCGGCAATGACGTTAAGATGGTCGCAGAGAAATATTGCCCACAGCTATAAATTGAAAATTAAGAAATTAAGGATTTAAGTACAAATGCGAGCACCATTAAGTGCCCTTATGGTTCAAGGGACAACGTCAGATGCCGGAAAAAGTGTTTTGGTGGCAGGTTTATGCCGTGTTTTGGCAAGGAAAGGAATCAAAGTGGCACCTTTTAAGCCACAAAACATGGCGTTGAACAGTGCTGTGACAAAAGATGGTGGCGAAATTGGCCGTGCTCAAGCGGTTCAGGCGCAAGCTTGTAATATAGAGCCAACCGTTCACATGAACCCTGTATTGCTAAAGCCCAACTCAGATACCGGCGCGCAAGTGATTTTGCAAGGCCGAGCGCTGAGCAACATGGAAGCGATGGGTTATCATGATTACAAGAAAGTGGCGATGGATACAGTTATCGATTCGTTTGACCGACTTTCTGAAGAATATGAAAGCGTGATGATTGAAGGTGCGGGGAGCCCAGCCGAAATCAATCTTCGTGAAAATGATATCGCTAACATGGGATTTGCTGAGAAAGCGAACATCCCTGTGATCATCGTTGCTGATATTGACCGTGGTGGCGTTTTTGCGCATCTCTACGGGACATTAGCTCTATTGTCTGAATCTGAACAAGCTCGTGTAAAAGGCTTTGTGATAAATCGTTTTAGAGGCGATATCGCACTGCTTCAATCTGGCCTAGATTGGCTAGAGGAAAAAACCGGCAAGCCTGTGATTGGTGTGTTGCCATATCTGCATGGTTTTAACTTAGAAGCGGAAGATGCCATTACCTCTGCTCAAGAGTCTTACGGAGAAGCTAAGCTTAAGGTGGCGGTGCCAGTGCTAACCCGAATCAGCAACCATACAGACTTTGACGCGTTAAGATTGAATCCTTCGATTGATTTACGTTATGTCGGTAAAGGCGAACGTGTAAACAATGCTGATTTAATTATCTTGCCGGGTACAAAGTCGGTAAGAGCAGATTTGGATTACCTAAAAGAACAAGGCTGGGATAAAGATATTCAACGCCACCTGCGCTTAGGCGGCAAAGTGATGGGTATCTGCGGGGGCTACCAAATGTTAGGTAACATCATCCTCGATCCTGATGGCGTTGAAGGGGAACCCGGCAGCAGCGAAGGGTTAGGGTATCTGGATACTGAAACGACCCTTACACAGCAGAAAACCTTAACCAACGTACGCGGCACCATGACGCTGGATGGCAAAACAGCACAAGTAAAAGGGTATGAAATCCACGTAGGTAGGACTGATGTCAAAGAAACAGCCTTACCGGTTCAGTTAGAATCTGGCAGCCTAGATGGCGCTGTGAATCAAGATAACTCGATTTTTGGTACTTACTTGCATGGCGTATTCGACAACAGTGATGCGTTGTCGCTTATTTGCGAATGGGCAGGAGCCAACGATGTGACCGCGATTGACCACGAACAGCTTAAAGAGCTGGGTATTAATCGAATCGCTGATGCCATCGAAGAGTACTTAAATCTTGATCTGCTTTGGCCAGAGTTAACAGCTTAAGCCGCCATTTAGAAATTAGCTAAAGAACTTAAACGAACAATAGATAAGTGATAACAATGAAAAAGCGAGTCTTCCTTTTAACCATGGCTTTAACTTCGGCATTGAGTTCTAGTCATCTTTTTGCTGCGGAAAAGCTACGAGTTTACGCTGCATCGTCGATGACCAATGCGGTTAATCTGTTGGTTGAAGAGTTTGGGAAAGACCATTCTGTCGATGTGATTCCTGTGTACGCGAGTACATCGTCTTTGGTGCGACAAATCGAAAGAGGAGCACCAGCAGACATTTTTATCTCGGCAAATGAGAAATGGATGACGCATTTAGTCGATCGTAAATTGGTTTATAGTGACAATGTCACAAACCTATGTGAAAACGAACTGGTGCTGATTGCTCCTAAAGAGACATCGGTAACGTTAGACCTATCAAAAGGTGAACAATGGGCTAAACTTCTTACTAATGAAAGGCTTGCAGTGGGTAACACCATGTCGGTTCCTGCTGGTATCTATGCAAAAGAAGCGTTAGAAACGTTAGGTGTATGGGACGATGTGAAAACTCGATTGGCACCAAGTAACAATGTTCGTATGGCCTTAGCCTTAGTCGAGCGCAGTGAAGCTAAGCTTGGCATTGTCTACAAAACGGATGCGTTGCTTTCTAAAGAAGTAAACCTAGTGTCGACCTTCCCATCAGATCTGCACACACCAATACGTTACCCTGTAGCGAAGTTGAGTGATAAAGTTGTGGCAGAAGAGTTCTATACTTTCCTAAAGAGCGAAAAAGCGAAAGACACCTTGAACAGTTTTGGATTTGAAGTGCGTTAAATGATGTATTTATCGGAATACGAATACCAAGCCTTAATGCTGAGCTTAAAAGTCGCTGGGTTTGCAATCTTATGGCTTATCCCTATCGGTATTGGCTTAGCATGGCTACTTGCTAAGAAACAATTTGTAGGTAAGAGCATTGTTGAGAGTATTGTCCATTTACCTTTGGTACTTCCACCTGTGGTTATTGGCTATTTACTGCTAGTGATGATGGGCAGGCAAGGTATCATAGGTTCGTGGCTCAATGACGTGTTTGGTATTGTATTCAGCTTTAGCTGGAAGGGCGCGGCACTCGCTTGTGTGGTTGTGGCGTTGCCGCTGATGGTTCGCTCTATTAGATTGAGCCTAGAAACCGTAGACAGTAAGCTTGAAGAGGCGGCTGCTACATTAGGCGCTTCACCTCTTCGTGTGTTTTTCACGATCACTTTACCCTTGATGATCCCAGGGGTCATTACCGGCACCATGCTTTCATTCGCAAGAAGCCTAGGGGAGTTTGGCGCGACCATCAGCTTCGTTTCAAATATTCCCGGTGAAACTCAAACCATTCCTTTGGCTATGTATACCTTTATTGAAACCCCTGGCGCTGAAATGGAAGCCGCGCGTTTGTGTGTCATTTCTATTGTGATAGCGCTGGGTTCATTGATGCTATCTGAGTGGCTCAACAAAAAGTCAGCACAACGCTTGGGAGGCAATGCATGAGTGCTTTGATCCTCCAATATCAACAACAACTTGGTGAAACGTTCTTTGATATCGACTTGGAATTACCAAGTAGCGGCATTACGGCAATTTTTGGTCGTTCTGGCGCGGGTAAAACCTCACTTATCAATGCAATCAGTGGCCTTAAACAGCCCGATAAAGGTCTGATCAGCGTATCTGGAACCACACTGTTCGATAGTGAAAATGGCATTAATTTGCCGACTCACAAACGCAACGTCGGTTATGTGTTCCAAGAGTCGCGATTGTTTCCACATATGAAGGTGGCAGCGAACCTTAAATACGGTATGAAAAGCGTCAATCAAGCGCACTTTGAGCAAATAGTCTCGCTGTTGTCTTTGGGTTCATTGCTTGACCGATACCCAGCTCGTTTGTCTGGCGGTGAGAAGCAACGTGTGGCGATTGGCCGCGCTTTGTTATCAAAGCCGAGCATTTTGTTGATGGATGAGCCTTTAGCGTCTCTCGACTTGCCTCGTAAGCGCGAAGTGATGCCATTTCTGGAAAACTTATCCGAAACCGTCCAAATACCGATCATCTATGTCACCCATAGCCTCAATGAAATTTTACGCTTGGCAAATCACCTTGTGATTATTGACCAAGGCAAAGTGATTTCGTCGGGTGTGACGGAAGAGGTTTGGGCATCGAGAGCCATGCAACCTTGGCAATCTTTCTCAGAGCAAAGCTCGTTGTTTGAAGCGACATTAGCGGAACACAATGACGATTATGCGCTGTCTCGCCTGATGCTAGGAAAGTCGACGTCGTTATGGGTTCAGAAAGTATCGAGTGAGCTTGGTACGACAGTGAGGCTGCAAGTTAGGGCAAATGATGTCTCTATCACGCTAGAACGGCCGAAAGGGACTTCTATACGTAACATCCTTCCTGTCACCATTAAAAGCGTAGAGACGCACCAACAAGGCACAAATAAGCAGAGTGTCGAGGTCGAGCTAGAGTTAGAGTCTGGGTGCTACCTATGGGCAACCATTACATTGTGGGCGCTGGATGAGTTAAATCTAGAAATCGGGCAGCGTGTTTACGCTCAAATTAAAGGTGTGAGTGTCGCTCAAAGAGATATCGCGGTAACGCATTAAACCTGACAAGGTCAGTTTTTCGATATTGCCGCGATACTGCCTGTTATAGGTTCTGAAAATTCGGTCTTGATTCCATGAATGGATACATGCGTCATTTTTATACGGTATAACTGCCAGTTTTGCGCCACACTATATGAGTGTTAAAGCATATGATTTGTCGAATCATATGAACATTAGCAACAAGAACATACAGACGTAACGATCGACGAACAGAAAATAGCGGATATAAAAAAGCCGCGTGTTTAAAGAAACATGCGGCTTAATTCTAAGTAGTACTGTTAGCGCTTAGCCTAGTTTAGGCGACTAGCGACTTACTTAGTAAAAACTTCTTTGAAATCACGCTTCAAGATTGCATCACGACGAGCTTTCTTGATTTGTTTAACCATGTCTTTTACACAGTTGTGTAGAACTTGGTCTAGCAGTTGAGCACGGTACTCTTCTTTTTCTTCGTCAGACATGTCTTCTGGAAGTTTAAGAGTAGGGAACTCTTCCATCACGTTAACACCAGCGAAAGCTTGGCTAACTGAGATTAGAGCGTGGAACTGCTCGAAGTTGTCTAAAACATTTTGTGCGCTTGCTGGAAGACTATCCCAAGCTTCGCGTACTGCTTCTTCAGACACTTCGTGAATAGAAGTAACCATAAAGTGCATCTCTTTTGGTACGCCATCAAATTCGATAACTTGACGAAGTTCTGGTGAGATGGTGGTTAAATCGATTTCTTGTTGTTCGTTGTTTGTAGCGTCTGACATAGTATTTCTCTTTAAAAAGAAACAATGCTAAAAAGATCTGTAAAAAAGTCAATATAATATAGAAATTAGGGCATGATTTAAGCCCAAATTTGAGCTACTTTGAATATTCAACACTAGATAAAGGTGATGTGATGATAGAAAAGGGATCTTCAATGCGCATATTGCTGGTTGATGACGTTCAACTAGACAGGATGCAACTTGCTATCCGACTCAAGCAACTGGGTCATATTGTAGAAGCTGTCGGTAGCGGAAAAGAAGCCCTGAGTGTTTATTCTGATTTTGATCCTGAACTCGTGTTACTTGATATCAGCATGCCTGATATGGATGGTTTTGAAGTGGCGAATGAGGTTCGAAGCCGATTCCCAGAATGGGTTCCCATCATCTTTCTTAGTGGTCACGAAGAACCTGAGATGATCGCAAAAGCGATTGACGCTGGTGGCGATGATTACCTGATCAAGCCAGTAAACAAGGTTGTTTTGAATTCTAAGCTGATTGCGATGCAACGTATCGCGCACATGAGACGAGAGCTAAAACAAAGCACAGCCAAACTCGAAGAACTGAACATCCTTCTGCAGCAACAAGCCAACGAAGATGGCCTGACCAAATTGTATAACCGTCGATATATGGATACTAAGCTTGAAGAGAGCATAGCGTGGCACGGAAGACGTAATATATCCATGACAGTCATACTTCTAGATGTAGACTTCTTTAAGCCTTACAACGATAATTATGGTCATATTCAAGGGGATAAGTGCTTACAAGGGCTTGCTAATACCTTGAAACAGCTGTTTGTTCGTGCGGGAGAATTTGTAGGTCGTTATGGCGGTGAAGAGTTTGTTCTGATTCTTAGCGATACAGACAGTGAAGGCGCTAAGGTACACGCGACTCGAGTTAAAGAGGCATTGCATGAGATGAACTACGCTCATGAACACTCAACGGTATCGGATAGAGTGACAGCGTCACAAGGTGTGTTGTCATTTGTGCCAGAAGGTGGCGAATCTATTGCGTCTATTTACGAAAAGGTCGATCAAGCGCTTTATCAAGCGAAGCAAAGTGGTAGAAATACCTTTGTACAACGTAACATTTTGGAGCTTGCGCGTTAGTTGGCGAGCTCTTTTAGATATTTGAATTTATACTTCTAATAGCGTTTGAGCTAGGAAGTGCTTTAAGTGATAAAAGAAATGCCACATTCGAAGTCATTTTCTATGACTAACACATCTTGGACGCTTGCGGTTCCTCTATTTTTTACCGCTTTGGCGACCACTGTTAATGCCAATACGCTATCTGATCTTTTTCGAAAGGATCTAGAGCAGAGCTTTGCCACCAGTGTATTGCTCAACGACACCGATGTTTTCACTTTTGGTATCAATAACTTTGACCCCAATAAAGTGTTTAGTTTGGACAATGAAGACATCGGTTCGAATGATTCGGTAAGTCGTCGCCAAAACATCACCTCCCTGAGTTTGCCTTACACATTTGAATTACCAAGTTACATCGAAGACAACCATCAAGAGGTGACGCTACGCTTGTCTGCATTGCGAATCGAGAACGATGTCGAGTACGCGGCAGCAAACAGAAACGATTTTCAAAAAGAGTCGGTAGTGTCTGGCTACGTCGAATTCGCGAATGTGTCCCAGCTAGACGAATATTGGAGCTTCAGCTCTGCAATCGGTAACCACATCTCTTACTACCGCAATGATTATGAATATCGCGCTTCGTTGCTAAAGCCTATTCAAGACCAACTGGATGGCGTATATCTCAATACTGATGCTTGGGCTTACATCATCGAGCCTAAAATCAAGCTGATGTACGAAGATAAGAATGACTGGGGAAAGTATAAATTGAGCACCAGTTGGCATTACTTTAATGGCATCGGCTGGGGCGAGGCGAATAATGGCAATGTCGGTCATCCTGAAGGGTGGTATATCGCCAATGAAGCCAAGGTTTTCTATGATCTCGTGCGTTGGGATAAGAACATCACTTCGATGTACTCGAGTATAAGACGAATTGATATTGGTGGTGACACCGTGGCATCTATGGGCACCACATCTTACTACGAGGGCAGTGTTGGTTGGTTGCTTAACCCAAACCTGTTTAATGAGTGGGTCGATAACGTGGGAATAGGTTTTACGATTAACTACGGAAGTAGCTTAAAAGGTGGCAGCTTGGTTATATTCTTCAACCAAGATTAAGCTCTTTTTTCCAGTTAAGCCCATACGGCCTCAAATCAATGAGGCTCGTTGAACTTGGAAGTGATAGTTATTGAAGCAGATCGCTATTAATGGCTTAAGCTATTTAGATCTCTAGCACTCAATATCTTTCGCTATCAACTATTGTTAACGGTCAATACACAGTTTGTTTCGACCGGTTTCTTTCGCTTTATACAGCGCTTGGTCAGCAAGCTTCAACACCTCTTCAGGATGTCTGGTGGTTGTACTATCAGACAATCCAATACTCACCGTCACATTCACCACTTCCGATGGTTTGCCTTTCTTGCCACGCTTTTTCATACCCACTTCATGATCGTCGGGGCGTTCATGACTATTACGAATCGTCATGTCGTAGTTTTGAACCTCGGAAATCAGAGCTTGAAGGTGCTCTTTAACTTGTTCCGAATGTTTTCCTTTGAAGATAATCGTGAACTCTTCTCCACCAAAGCGATAAGCTTTAGCGCCGCCTGTGGTTTCCCTCAGAATGCGTGCCACCAGTTTTAACACATCGTCGCCAATGTCATGTCCGTAGGTATCGTTGAATTGTTTAAAGTGATCAATATCGACCATCGCCATCGAATACTTACGCCCCAAGTGCTTCATATCGACTTCTAAGGCGTGTCGACCGGGAATGTTAGTCAGTTGGTCGTTAAAGGCCATATCATGACTAGCAGACATCACATAGACGATGATCAGTGTGCCTGACAGCGAGAACATGGTGCTCGAGATGTACTGAATATCGAAGAAGATGAACGTACAAGAAGAAAGCAGGATAGCGCTATAAACCACAACATCGATAGAGCGGTTATACACCAACACGAGAATGGCAGTAAGGCCAAGCAAGCAAAGGCTATACAGCACTAAAACAAAAGGCAGTTTGGAGAAGTCTCTGACAATAAATAGAAGACCATCACTCCATGATTCAAAACCGCCGGCATGGAAGTGAGAGACGATCAATTGTGCCCACACCATAAACAGAACAAGAACGATGGCGTAGAGCAGCATCGACTTTGAGTTTACGCCGTTATCAGGGAAGGCATAAACAAGTAAGCAAGTGACAGGTACTAATGCCGCAAGTAACGAGAGCTCTAATAGCGTTGTGCCAGTATTGAGAGGCGTTTGTAAGCGAACTTGGATGATCAGATAAGCGACAAGCATGGTCACCGATACCATCGCCATTCGACCTTGTCTGAACGTATGGCATAGCAGAACCGCAACGCTCAATAAAATGTAAGGGAGGTTGCTAGCAAACCCTAAATTTGAGTCCGTCACGAGAATGACGTTGTCCATACCAACGAGCAAAATTGTTAACAGGACTAAAGGGAAGCAAAATCGAAACATGCTCGACGTTACAAAAGATGATGCCATTTATGTGGTGAGCCTAACTATATTGATGATCTTATTATTTAATACTATGCGTAGGATACGGTTAAACAAGCGATTGCCAAGCTTTTTGCCTAAATTAGAGCAAAAACATAGTCATAGGTCGCTATTGGTGCAATCATTTTTATATGTATTTTGAGTTGCTATTAACCTTAGAACGAACTACACAGTATATATGAGAAATTAATTAGTCGTTATAGATACTTAACAAAATCTGCTCTGCTGCTCTTACGTTGGCGCTGTCACTTAAAGGGCTTGATGATCAGTTATCATTGAGTGACCTTTTCATTAAGCGACGAAGATCTGTAATGAAGTCAGAGTAAGATTAAATAATGCCTAAGTTTCAACTATGGACAGTAAAACCTATAACTGAGTTATAGAAAGCTATTAGGAATTGCATGGTTTCAAGTGACTTTAGAAACGACTGCGACTAGAAAAACCGCTACAAATGGAGGTGTGGTATGCAAATTAGTGTTGATGTACATAACTATATGGAAACTCTGGTCGGTCATGTATTGGCTACCGAGGAATATGTGTCTAGTTATACCAACGAACAGTTGGCCGATCTCGCGTGCTTGGCTTTGGGCCAGCTAAAACCTATCTATATTCGTTTTGATATCGATTTTCTGTCAGCATTGCCAGAAGACAAATTGGTGCTCTATAAACGCAATAGTGAGATCGCGGTCAAAAATGCAGAAAGTATGATTATTGACGATCGAAGACGTGAACGTGACGACAATGTGCCTGTTATATTTAGTCAACACAATTTTGACGATGACGTAGAATTGCAATGGTATGAAAAGCCGTTGTTGAACCGTAAACAGTCATGATAGTTTAGGGTGAATACGGTCATTTAAGGAGTAAAAAAACGTGGGATTCTTTTCTAGATTATTTGGTGGCAAAGAAAAAACCGAACAAAAAGTAGAGATTGAGCCAGTCGAATATAAGGGTTTCAATATCTATCAAGATGCCATTGCAGAATCTGGTCAATACCGTGTTGCTGGGCGAATCGAGAAAGAATTCGATGGTGAAATCAAAACTCACCGTTTTATTCGTTCAGATGTTGTTTCAAACAAACAAGATGCCGATGAATTGATGCTCAAAAAATCGCAGATGTTCATCGACCAAATGGGCGACAATATATTTAGCTAACCAATTAGGGTTAGAATTGATGTTGGTCATAATTTAGAGAGCTTTCAGTGTATATGCTGAAAGCTCTTTTTAGTTTTATGGATAAAGAACAGCTAGTGAGTTGTTATTAAAAGGATTATTTGCAAGTGGTTTGACCTCTTGGTTCGAGACGGTCGTCATTTATCCGAATGAAGCGCTCAAATTCCGTCCAAATCGTTATAAGTAATAACTTTTCCTGTTCTTTGAACAAAACGCTTGAAGTATTAGTTGTCGTTAGATACAAACGAATAAGTCATTCGTGCCAATAGTCAAGGAATAGCTATGCAAATTGGTGTACCAAGAGAAACGCTCGCAGGTGAAACGCGAGTCGCTGCTTCGCCGAAATCGGTAGAACAGCTTCTAAAATTAGGATTTGAAGTTTGTGTTGAATCACAAGCAGGTGCGTTAGCAAGTTTTGAAGATGCAGCTTATGAACAAGCTGGAGCAAAAGTTGTCACCGCAGATGAAGCTTGGAAATCCGATATTATCTTTAAAGTTAACGCTCCGATCGTTGACGAGTCTAAAAATGAAATCGATCTTCTTAAAGATGGCGCAACATTGGTCAGCTTTATTTGGCCTGCTCAAAATCCAGAGTTAATGGAACAATTGTCCAGTCGTAACATCAACGTGATGGCGATGGATTCTGTACCACGAATTTCAAGAGCTCAGGCGTTAGATGCATTGAGTTCTATGGCAAACATCGCGGGTTATCGTGCTGTTGTTGAAGCGGCGCATGAGTTTGGTCGATTCTTCACGGGCCAGATTACGGCTGCGGGTAAAGTTCCACCAGCAAAAGTACTGGTTGCAGGTGCTGGTGTTGCTGGACTAGCGGCAATCGGCGCTGCGGGTAGCTTAGGTGCGATCGTTCGTTCATTCGATGTTCGTCCTGAAGTTAAAGAACAAGTTGAGTCGATGGGCGCTGAATTCTTGGAAGTGGATTTCAAGGAAGACACCAGTGCTGGTGACGGCTACGCAAAAGAGATGTCTGAAGCATTCAATAAGAAAGCGGAAGAGCTTTATGCAGCTCAAGCAAAAGACGTTGATATCATCATTACTACGGCGCTGATTCCAGGTCGCCCGGCTCCGAAGCTGATTACCAAAGAGATGGTAGACAGCATGAGTGCAGGTAGTGTGATTGTAGACCTTGCGGCGGCCAATGGCGGTAACTGTGAATACACGGTTGCGGATCAAGTCATTACAACGGCTAATGGCGTGAAGGTGGTTGGTTACACTGATATGGTTGGTCGACTGCCGACTCAATCATCTCAACTGTATGCAACGAACCTAGTTAACCTTTTGAAACTGCTTTGCAAAGAGAAAGATGGCAACATCAATATCGACTTTGAAGATGTTGTTCTGCGTGGTGTTACTGTCGTTAAAGAGGGCGAGGTCACTTGGCCAGCTCCACCAATTCAAGTTTCAGCTCAACCACAACAAACTAAGCCAAAAGCGGCCAAACCAGAGCCTAAAGTTGAAGAACCTGTTTCTCCGATTAAGAAAGCGGCGGGTATGGCGGTAGCTGTTGGTGCATTCGCTTGGGTAGCTTCGGTTGCTCCAGCAGCGTTCTTATCTCACTTTACCGTTTTTGTTCTCGCTTGTGTGGTGGGTTATTACGTAGTTTGGAATGTAAGCCATTCTCTGCATACGCCTTTGATGTCCGTGACTAACGCTATTTCAGGCATCATTGTAGTAGGTGCACTGTTACAGATCGGGCAAGGAAGTGGCGTCGTCACGTTCTTATCATTTATTGCCGTATTAATTGCAAGTATCAATATCTTTGGTGGCTTTACCGTGACCAAACGTATGCTTGAAATGTTCCGTAAAGACTAAGGAGTAACAGATGTCTGAAGGATTAGTACAAGCAGCTTATATTGTTGCTGCTGTATTTTTTATTATGAGCTTGGCTGGGTTATCGAAACAGGAATCTGCGCGTGCAGGTAACTATTACGGTATCACGGGTATGGCAATCGCGTTGATCGCAACGATCTTTGGCCCTCACTCTGCTGGTATTGTGTGGATCATCATTGCTATGGTGATCGGTGGTGGTATTGGTATCCACTACGCAAGAAAAGTAGAAATGACCGAAATGCCAGAGCTGGTTGCAATTCTGCACAGCTTCGTAGGTATGGCTGCAGTACTTGTAGGTTACAACAGCTACATCGATCCACCTGCTGCTGTTTCTATCAACCCTGCAGATATTCATGCAGAGCACGTTATCCATCTAGTGGAAGTGTTCCTTGGCGTGTTTATCGGTGCGGTGACGTTCACGGGTTCTATTGTTGCGTTTGGTAAGCTTCGTGGCGTTATCTCTTCGTCTGCATTGAACATCCCTCATAAGCACAAGTGGAATCTAGCGGCTATCGTAGTTTCTACACTGCTGATGATCATGTTCGTTAAAGCAGACGGCAGCATGTTCGCACTAATGGTGATGACACTTATCGCATTCGCATTCGGTTACCACCTAGTGGCATCGATTGGCGGTGCAGATATGCCAGTAGTTGTCTCTATGCTTAACTCGTACTCTGGTTGGGCAGCAGCAGCGGCAGGTTTCATGCTTGCAAACGATCTGCTTATCGTAACTGGTGCATTGGTTGGTTCGTCGGGTGCGATTCTGTCTTACATTATGTGTAAGGCGATGAACCGCTCTTTCATCAGTGTTATTGCTGGTGGATTCGGCCAAGAAGTGGTTGTGTCTGATGGCGATGAAGAGCAAGGTGAACACCGCGAAACATCAGCTGAAGATGTGGCTGATATGCTGAAAAACTCTAAGTCAGTAATCATCACTCCTGGATACGGCATGGCAGTAGCTCAAGCACAATACCCAGTGCATGAAATCACTGAGAAGCTACGAGCGCAGGGCATTAATGTTCGATTTGGTATCCACCCAGTTGCTGGTAGGTTACCGGGTCACATGAACGTACTGCTTGCTGAAGCGAAAGTGCCTTACGATATCGTTCTAGAAATGGACGAAATCAACGATGACTTCGATGAGACAGATACTGTATTGGTAATTGGTGCGAATGACACCGTAAACCCTGCAGCACTTGAAGATCCAAACAGCCCAATTGCTGGTATGCCAGTACTTGAAGTTTGGAACGCTCAGAATGTTATCGTATTCAAGCGTTCGATGAACACAGGTTACGCCGGTGTGCAAAACCCACTGTTCTTCAAAGAGAACACGCAGATGCTGTTTGGCGATGCTAAAAAGAGTTGTCTAAGTATCTTAGAACATCTATAGAGATCACCTCTAAACAATATGTAACAACTCGATAAGGAGCTCATTTGAGCTCCTTTTTTTATCTTACGAAAGCGACTCTATGTGTGATCTCAGTTGATACGAAGTTGACGAAGCCTGATGCAAAACTTGTCGCAATTGAGGTTTGGCTTGCCAATCAGCCTACTAGTACGTATGTACAATGTGGCCGTAATATATTGGCCTTTATCTCTGTAGCTCGCCATTCTCAAAGTTTTTCATGCGGTTAAAAATTTATCTTTGATAGCGAATGGTATATATTTGGTTGATCTATATGAATTTGCGTTGGTTTGTGATCATCAAAAGAACATTTACTCTTCTTATCGCTACGTTGTCTGTGTCTGCAAACGCATTTGCTGACTCTTTACCTGAGCGTATCGATAATTTCACCAAACTCTTTGATCATGAAACGGCAATCGAATCTTACGATATTCGAGTGCTACAGGCTGATTATCCAACACGTTTGATCATGCCGTCTTCTATGCTGCCACAAACAGCAGAGTACCCGTTAAAAGACATTCAGCGCTTGTACCAGTTATCAAAAACCTGTAGTGGTAAACTGCCGTTAAGCCCTTTGATTACTGAGCCTTTAGTTTTTACTCGTGCAATGTGTAAAGGCACCAAGCTTTCTGACCGTTGGTTTAGCCGTAGTGGTTTGATTCACCCTGGCGGCGGTTCTTATGCGGCACGATACGTTGAGAAGTACCCAGAAAAATTCGACTCTCTGAAGCGCTTTATGCATATTCAAGAGCGACCAAACACCGAACACGATGAACTACTGTCTCGCTTGCAACAAATGGATAGCGAAGCAATCACCGCGCTGTTAGCGGGTGCCAGTATGTTTGTTGAGCTTGATGAGATGTGGGTAAAACGCGGCGACAGATATTACCTGTATAAAAAATCAGTCTGGAACGAAAATGCCACGCTTGCTGGGTTATCGTTTAGCTTGTCTTCAGAAGGTAAAAGCTGTTTTGTCCAGCGTGGTAATGTGTGTTGGGAAATAGAAGATCATTCAGAGCTTCTGCAAGTCGCCATGTTTATCTTGGTTATTGCCAACATCATGCTTGTCTTAGGTTGGGCGATTTACCGCTGGAACAGCAAGAAACAAGAGATGAAGAGTCGCATGCTGGTTCTTCAAATCCTAACGCACGAATTAAGAACGCCGATTGCGAGTTTGTCATTGACGGTGGAAGGGTTCAGGCGTGAGTTCGAACACTTACCAGAATCGGTATATGATGAGTTCCGTAGGCTGTGTGAAGATACACGCCGTTTAAGACAGTTGGCGGAAGCAAGTAAAGATTACCTGCAATCAGATAATCAACCGCTCGCAACAGAGTGGGTGCCAAGTGTTGAAGAGTGGCTCCAATACAAAGTTGAAGAAGACTTTGCGCAGGGGATTGAACTCCGTGTAAACAAAGATATAGCTGCAAAAGTGAACGTATATTGGTTGGGAACGTGCATCGATAACCTAATCAGAAATGCCGTGAAATACGGTGTGGCTCCAGTAATTCTAGAACTGAATACTTCTGACAAGAAGCTGACATTCAAAGTTATAGATAATGGAGACTTGTCTCGCAAAGATTGGGGGCAACTAAGAAAGCCATTCGTAAGTAAGAGTGGACTCGGTTTAGGTCTGACGATAGTGGAATCTATGGTTGGAAAAATGGGCGGTCACATGACGCTTATCGGCCCCCCAACAACATTTATTTTGGAGATACCTTGTGAAACAGACATTGCTTCTCGTTGAAGATGATAAAAATTTAGCTGACGGTTTATTAGTTAGCCTTGAGCAAGCTGGATATGAATGTTTGCATGCAGAACTGATCTCTGAAGTTGAAGGCTACTGGGAACAAGCGGATCTAGTGATTCTAGACCGTCAACTTCCTGATGGCGACTCAGTAGATTCACTTCCAGGTTGGAAGAAAAAGAAAGATATCCCAGTTATTTTGCTGACGGCTCTCGTGACAGTAAAAGACAAAGTAGCGGGCCTAGATTCAGGTGCAAACGACTACTTAACAAAGCCATTCGCAGAGGCTGAGCTATTTGCTCGAATTCGTGCTCAACTTCGCCTGCCAGATTCTGAAGAACAAGATGCATCAAAAGTTATCGCTCAGAATCTTGTTATCGATAAAGCGACACGTGAAGTGTTTTTCAATGAACAGGAAGTAACGTTAACGCGCACTGAATTTGACCTTCTACTGTTCTTGGCAAGTAACCTTGGACGTGTGTTTACACGTGATGAACTGCTTGACCATGTATGGGGTTACAACCATTTCCCAACAACACGTACGGTAGACACGCACGTTCTGCAACTAAGACAGAAACTGCCGGGTCTAGAAATTGAAACGCTGCGTGGCGTTGGTTACAAGATGAAAGCGTAATGAGAATAGCCTTACTTCCACTATTAATGTTTTCTTGCGTAGCGAATACCGCGCAAGCAACGGATTGGTTTAAGAGCAGCGATGCTCTGACTCAAGTTCATAAACATCTGCTAGATAATGATTTACCTCAGATGTTTGACTCATTAGTGGAAGTTTGGCAAATCAACTCGTCTCAATCACGAGAAGATCACCTCAATGAACTGTTCGATCAAGCATTGAACAAAGATTGTGGTAAAACTCTCACCAGAAAAACACTCCCAGATTGGATTAGTTCAGTCGTCGTTAAAAGACACATCATTCAAAGCCCTGGCCGAGATACCTTTCGTGTATCGATTAATGTTGAATCCGAAAACAACATTCAAGACATTACCTTCGAGAAGTGGGTCGATAAGATCGTTTCTTCGGACAGTGAGTTAACCAAAGACAGTGAAGTGGTTAACAACGCATCGGTGAGTCTATACCGCAAGCGTTACAATTTAGCCTCTCAACTTGAATCCGGTTTATACCGTTTAAGCGTTAAAGGTGATGGCGGAAAGTCTTGGAGCACTTGGGTTGTTTTGGGTGAAGTTGCCATGCGTCAACAAGTTCGCTGGGCATCAAAAGACACGTGGCGAATCGATAAAAAAGAACTACTCAATCCTTATTGTCCGCTCCCTAAGCTCGAAATTGGTTTGTACGATTACGTTGATGAACACTATGAACAGGTCTGGGGCAAGAGCTACGAATCTGATTATCCAATGAACCTTACTGGTGAAGAACTTCCTAATGATCGCTATGTTTTAGCGGTTTCAATGGTGCATTCACGCTGGCAAGGCGACATAGCGATAGAACAAGCACAAACTATCAGTAAAACTTATGATATTTCTAGCGAAGAAGAGTTAAAGTAATTTAAAATTGTGCCGTTAACTATGTAAGGGATCTAACAAAGATAAACGGCATGAAAAAAACTACAAAACTACTCGCAGCGTCAATTGCATTCGCCAGTCTTCCTCTTTCAGCAGCAAACTACGCCATTGAAGCGCGTGGTGATGCGATGGGTGGTGTTGGTGTTGTTTCAGCAAACTTCCTAACTGCTCCATTCTATAACCCAGCACTTGTTGCCATTTATCGTCGTAATGATGACATGGGAATGATCACGCCAAGTTTCGGCGGTAATTATAATGACCCTAACGACATGAAATCGAATGTCGATAGGGTCGTTGATGCGTCAAACACCGCAGACTTAGATGCAGCGCTCAATAAACTTGATGGCAACCAAGCTAATGTAGAACTTGGTGGTGTTGTCGCGTTTGCTCTTCCGAACCAGTTTGTCGCGGCAAACCTTTTCGCTAAAGCCTATACAGAATCATTTGCGACTCCTAACGTTTACACGACAGGTTCAGATGAAGACAAAGTAGAATTGTCTACTGTTGAAGCGGTTTCAATAGGCGTAGCAGAAGTTGGCCTTTCTTTAGCAAAATACCAAACCTTTATGGGTCAACACATCTCATTTGGTATCACACCAAAGATCCAACGCATTTATACGTATAACTATGTTGCGTCGGTTAATGATTACGATTTGTCCGACGTTAGAGAAAACAGCGATGGCGACACTGCATTCAACATGGATGCCGGTGCACTTTGGTTCTTCGGCCCGTTCCGAGTAGGTGTTGCAGCAACTAACTTGATCTCTAGAGATATCGAAACAAAAGATACAACAAGAACACTTACCAGCAGCACAAGTAGTGCGACACACCAAGTTGGTGGTAAATACACTTACCAACTAGAGCCGGTATACACAGTGGGTGCAGGTATCGTTTCTGATTACTTTACGTTGAGTGTTGATTATGATTTGAATGAAGCAGAGAAGTTTACTTCGTTCGAAGACAACGAACAGATGATTCGTGTTGGTACTGAAGTCGACCTGTTACGTCAACTTAAGCTAAGGGGAGGGTATTACAAGAACCTGGCTTACTCTGATTCAGAAGGAACAGTGACAGCTGGTGTTGGTATCTCGCCATTGAACTTGTTTCAGCTAGATCTAAGTGCTAACTACACGAATGAAAATGCAATGGGTGCATCCATCAATTTCCTTGCTAGTTACTAACAGTCCTTATATAGTTCTGCTCCTAAATAAAGGAGCAGAGCATGCTAAACGACTTACCAACCCTTTCTCACGAAGAACAACAGAAAGCTGTTGAACGAATTCAAGAAATGATGACTCAGGGCATCAGCACAGCACAAGCTATCAAAATCGTTGCTGAGCAAATTCGTGAAGAAATGAGTAATAAAGAAGAGTAGGGCATCAGCCCTTCTTTTTTAACACCTTAATGCACTATAACTAAATATATTACCCTCTAGTATATTATCTCGTACATACCCAATCTTTAGTTACCCTAAATTCCGACCTAACCAAAACCCTTAAATTTAGCTTATTCAGTAAGTTACAGCAGAGTAATCCACTTTATAGGCTTTTCTCGGTTTCTATTTGTAATTAAATTACAACAAGATCTGAAAGTGAAACAATTGCCAATTTTGGTGTCAGTATTTATGTCACCGTGTTTAAGTGGTTCAATATATGGCGTTTTTTAAGGATAGTGACGTTGTGACTTATGTTTTTAGCGGATACGAGTGTATGAATGTTCACAAGCAGACAAATGAGGATTTCATCTAAAAACAGTGCGAGATAAGTAGCGACGGTAATATTCAAAACCGATACCGCGAGTGACTGAGCACTGGTTAGAGCAAGCTTTACTCGCCAATACGTGACTGCAGAACAAGTGCTAAGGAAGCTTAGAGACGTAAGGAAGAGCTGTTTATATAGAGCGATTCAGGAACGATACGTATCAACCTGAGAATGCTAAATCGATGTGTTTTCTATTGGGGAATGATAAGTCTAAGCGATAGAACTTGTTAGAAATAGGGTCGCTTTGAGCGCTGTAGTTGTCGTCGTGGTTACGTATGTAGAATCGAAACCTTGGCTCCTCTTGACCTTCATATTCTATATTGATGGTGACCGAATCGAACGTTGAGAGATCGAGCCCTTCATTTTGGGTCGATCTCTTAACGTACTCAATTTCACAGAAGGGTAAGCTATAGGTTTGTTCAAAGTCACGCTGTAACTTAATTCCATCTTCTGACTTATGTAATGAGCCTACGGTGCCACCATCGTGGTCTCTGTCCGTATTTACGCGCGTAGGCTATCTGTCAGGTGTGATGATGTAGTTCTTATCCATGAGCGTATTAAAAGAGATCAACGACACTAGCGTGATTGCTAGGCAAAAATACGCGCCCAGCGACAGATATATGCCTAAATAGCGTTGTTTTTGTTCGGTATTTATACGAAAGGTAACGTTTTTAAGGGGATAATAATTTAACTGTGTAAATATACAGTTATTATTTGGGTTCTTTATTTTGTGTTCCATAGGACCAAGCTTTACCTGTACAGCTAGCTACAGTGTCACTTTACTTATTGATTACATGTGTCGATAAACATTATAAGCTTTCTAATCTCAGGCGGTAACACCATTGCGACTTCAAAGCAGGCATATCAGTTAGAGAAAACAAGTAAAGAAAAACTAAGCGCAATGGGTTTAAAGTAACTCTTAGGTTTATTACCAAAGCTACCTAAGTCCAATTGAACGTAATTTCAGGGCAAACCGTGATTATGGATCTGCCAAGTATCGGTGTTGTGTACCAGCAATAAGTGTAATGAATCTATGCAAACTGAACACAAAGTACTAACTCTAGAGAGAATCGTTAAGAAGGTTTGAAAAATGTGTGTGCGAATCTACGTAAGACAGACGAACTTTATTAGCTGATGGATTTGAACGAAAGCTCAGCATGTGCAGTTGATAAAAAACATTGGTCGCGTGTGTGAAATCTGAAAAAGAAACAACAGCAATGCTCACAAGAATCACACACAACGCGGCGGTTCGTTAGTGCAAACAGAGAAGTGGCAAGATAAGTTAAATCAGATGGACAAAGTTTCTCGTCAATTAGATTTGCTGAATGAAGGTTGGATTGTGTAGATGTTGGCCGCACATATAATTATTTGATTTCAAATGCGCTAAGAAAACCCTGAACGGCGCAAGAAGCGTGAGAGTCAGTTGGAACAAGGATTTTAAGGACAAAAGATGAGAATACTACCTTTAGAATTAACTACACGTATTATTAACTGCGTATTATGTACGTTATGTTAAATGGATTTTGATGTTTATAAGGCAGGTATCTTTGTGCGATGCCCTGCCTTTGTATTGTGCCGATATTCTCTAATTTATACTGTGTATTTAACCATACTGGCTATTTACCATAAAATACCTAATAACCAGTGATAATAATCTTCGATTTTAACCCTGGTATTAGTTAGAGATTAACCGCCAGCAAATTTAACTTTGTAGCCTTTCTTTTCAAGGTGCGCTTTGATCTTGTCGCGCGCGTCACCTTGAATTTCGATGTTGCCATCTTTTACTGAGCCACCGCAGCCGCAAACTTTCTTGAGTTCTGCTGCCATTAGTTTTAATGGTGCGTCATCTAGGTCTAAGCCAGTTACGACAGAAACGCCTTTGCCTTTACGGCCTTTGGTTTCTTTTTGGATTCGAACGATACCATCGCCTTTAGGACGTTGGACTTTCTCTTCTTCAGGCTTAATGCGACCTGTTTCTGTTGAATATACTAGGCTCATAATTTACTTCTTTTGTTGCTCTGCTTTTTGTTTTGCGAGTAAGTAAGCTTCTATATGGCGTTGGATTGCAACCTTACCGCCTTTGATTAAGCGACCGTTAAACATGCAATACCACGCATTAGGCTCACCGGTGTCATTCTTGATTTGGTAGCCGTTGAAGTTTTCAGTCGAGCCACCAGTTCCTCTCGACTTATTTAATGACATGAATTCTTTTGGATCAATAATAGATGCGGTATCAATCCACCAATCAATACTCTTTTTCACGGCAGCTAGGTTGCCCTGAATAACGTTGTTTTTTAACTTAGCACGCCAAACTGTGTTGTTAGCATCTATCGATTGAAGATGGACGCTTCGGTAAATTGAATTAGCCATATCTATTAATCATCTTTTTGTTTTCACTGCATTAATCATAAGTATACTAATAATGATATCAAGCATAATATGGTAAAAACACCTGTAGAGGTATGGTAATTTGAGAAAAAAAGTCCCTATTTTAACTGACTCTGTGATAATTAATTCATTTGTTGAAAAATTAAACAGCAACGCGACAATAGAAATTATAGATGAGTTGACAGGATTTCAATACTCTCGCAATTCACTGTTGGGCATTTACAGTGATTGGAATCGCTATCATGCGTTCTGTACCAAACATCGTATTAACACACTTCCCGCATCTATAACCGCTGTTCGTCGTTTTCTTGAAACGGAGTCTAACGATAGAAAATACGCATCGCTAAAACGTTACACTGCAACGCTTAGCATGTTACATACTGTGTTGAGCTTTGCTAACCCGATCAAGCACAGGCAAGTTCGCTTTACCCTACTCCACTTACAATCTCAAATGGCCGGTGACGCTAAACAAACCAATGCTATGACATCTGTGCATCTCACTGATTTGAATACGTTACTCTCCCATGAGAAAGCAAACCTGAAAGAGATCAGAGACATTGCTATTTATAACGTGATGTTCGAGTGTGCTTTAAAGCGCTCAGAGCTTAAGTTGTTATCGATGAGTGATGTTGAGTACGTTGAAGATCATTACCAAGTAACAGTCAAAGATTCGGCTTATCAGTTGTCACAAATAGCCAGTGTTGCACTTCAACGTTGGCTTTCGTTTACTGGTATACAAGATGACTTGCCAGTATTTCGTGCGATAGACAAGCATGAGAATATTGGTTTGCAGCCTTTAGATGATTCGTCCATCTATAGGATATTGAGAAGAGCTAGCGACTTACTTCAACTGCCAGAAAATCACCATTTCTCTGGAAATTCGATTCGTGTTGGTGCTGCACAAGAGTTGTCGAAACAAGGTCTTAAGGTGAGAGAGATTCAGGACTTTGGTCGTTGGCTTAGCCCGGCAATGCCAGCTCAATATGTCGGTTTCACGGGAACGGCTGATAGTGAGAAGATGAAGTTTAAGGCGTTAATACCTTGGCAATGACGGGTCGCAGATTACTTGGATATTACTATTTTGATATAAGTTATGGTTAAAACGATATTTGTAAAAACGGTTAGCGTTAAAAACAAAAAGCGCCTTGGCGAAAGCTCAAGGCACTTGTTGGTTCAGCTCTAAGTGAACGAAAACGAGTTAGAAACCTAAGAAAGGCTTGTTCTCACGCAGTTTTCTAAGAACTGGCTGAATTTGTGGCCGTCATGCTCAACCATTTTAGGGAACATGGAGATTGGCGTCATACCTGGGAAGGTGTTGACTTCGTTCAGGTAGATCTCGTTGTCTTGCGTTAAAAAGAAGTCGATACGAGACAAGTGACGAAGCTTCATCTGGGTGAAGACTTTTCGTGCGCTGTCTGCAATCAATTCACGCTGTTCGTCAGTTAAATTACTTGCTTCAACTTCAGTGATCGAGTGGCTGTCTGCACTGTACTTCTCTTCGTAAGAGTAAAATGCGCCATTCGGTGCAATCACCTCACCCGGCTTGCTGATGTGTAGCTCGCCATCGATTTCATAAGCAGCAATTTCTAGCTCTCTAGGCACCACTGATTTCTCAACCAATACTTGGTCCGAGAAAGTGAACGCCTTGTTGATAGCCTCGCTTAAATCTTCTACTTGGTTAACTTGGTAACAACCTACAGAAGAACCTTGACGAGCCGCTTTCACAAACACTTTACCCCACTTTTCAAATGCTTGAGTTGCTTGTGAGTGAGCTTGATCATTGTTGTCTGATAAGAACAGGTACGGCGTGTTTGGAATACCAAGTGCGTCGTACCAAAGCTTTGACGTGATTTTGTTAAAGCTGTTGTTGCTTGCTTCTGGACCACAACCTAGGTATGGAATTTTAGCCATTTCAAACAGTGATTGAATGTCACCTGTTTCACCTGGGAAACCGTGTATGCAAGGCACAATGAAATCGACTTTAGATGCTAAATTGTCACCGCGTAAGGTTTGGTCGTTAATATCAAGATAAACCAATTCACCTGAATCAAGACACCAGCCTTCGTTCTTAATTTCAACTCTTACAACGTTAAAATCTGCAACGCTATTAAGTTGTTCAAAAAGGTAATTGGCTGAAACTAAAGATACTTCATGCTCTGAAGATCCACCGCCGCAAAGTAGAAGGATGTTTGTGGTGTTCATGGGTAAATTCGGTCCTTGAAACTAGGAGTACTGACTTCAATGATAAACAAAAGTCGAGATAGGTACAGTGTTTTGATTGTTAAAATTGCGTTCGAAAGATCGAGCGATTAACTATTAAACAAAACAGCGAGTCTTAAAACAAAAGAAGGAGCATTTGCCCCTTCTTTATGAATCAAAACTTAGTTCAACTTGTTAAGCGTTGGGTATTCAGAGTTCTTGATGTCATCAATGCTCTTAACGAACGGCTTCAAGTTTTGGAAAGTGTTCGGCAGTGTTGAGATTGCCTTTTTAGCTTCTAAGCGTGTTGCGTAGTCACCATAAAGTACCGTGAACCACTTAGTGCCGTTAACCATTTTGTAGTTTTCCCAAACTGGCTGAGAAGTCGTAGGTAGCATTTTCACGAAAGAATCGACTTTACTTTGGCTGCCAACAGCAACAACTTGAACTGTGTAACCAAAACGCTGGTTCATGTCTTGTTGTTTCTTCGTTGGTCCTGTCACTACTGCAACTGGCTTAGCTTTAGTCGTTTGAGTGACTTTCTGTTCAACAGGTTCAGTTCTGATCACGTTGACAACGTTTTCTTCAACAACGCCTGTTTGCTCAGATTGAGATACAACTGGAGCTTCAACTTTGGCCGTCTTGTACTCTTCTTGATAACTATCTGAAGTGACATTGGTAACGTAGTCGTCAGATACACACGCAGCCAAGAGCAGTGGCAAAGTCACAATTGCAAATTTTTTCATGGAAAGCTCTATATCCTTAATAATAATTACTATAAATCATGCCGATACGTCGGTTTAGAATCAAGTTAACTTTGGGATTATACACCATTAGTGGGTGACCTATTTCACAAACTTTATGCAGTGTTTACTTATTAATCTGAATTCGGTGAATTTGCCATCAACCTGTGAGTGCAAAGTAAGTTACGATGAACTTACGTGCATTGCTAGGATATGTCTATGAATCATCTTGATCCCCTACTTAAACCCCGTTCAATCGCTGTTGTTGGTGCTTCTCAACGAGAAACACGCGCAGGATATATTGTTATGAACAATTTGTTGCATGGGGATTTTAAAGGTGCGGTGATGCCGGTTACGCCGAAATATGATTCAGTGGCCGGTGTGCTTTCTTACAAGAACATTTTGTCGTTACCGATTGTTCCTGACCTCGCAATCTTGTGTACCAATGCGACCCATAATGTCGCTATTTTTGAAGAACTGGCTGAGAAAGGTATAGCCTCTGTCATTGTGCTTTCTTCAGACATGCAGCAAGAAAGCGATAATGGTGAGACGTATGATGAACGATGCCTAGCGATTGCCAAAAAGCACAACATTCGAGTGTTGGGTTCCAATAGTTTGGGGGTGATTGTCCCTTGGTTAAATTTGAACGCCTCATTCTCTCCAGTGACAGCATTACCCGGTAAGATCGCCTTTGTTTCTCAGTCGGCAGCTGTGTGTACCACTATTCTCGATTGGGCTAATGACAAAGAGATCGGTTTTTCGGCGTTTATCTCTATAGGCAATGGTAGCGATATCGAATTCTCGGAGTTATTGGATTATCTCAGTACCGACTCTCACACCGAAGCGATATTGCTTTATGTAGACAGCATTACTGATGCGAGGCGCTTTATTTCTGCAGCGCGTGCGGCTTCGCGTAACCGACGAATTTTGGTGTTGAAAGGCGGTCGAACGGCGAAAGGCAGAGCCGCAGCAATGGCTCACACTGGCGGTGCCGACACATTAGATATTATTTATGATTCCGCAATCCGACGCAGCGGCATGCTACGAGTTAAGAACTTACATGAACTGTTTGCTGCGGTAGAAACACTGACTCATTCAGTACCATTGCGAGGCGAGCGCTTGGCTATTGTTACTAATGGTGGCGGCCCTGCGATTATGGCTGTGGACACCCTATTTGACCGCGGTGGTAAGCTCGCAGAGTTTTCAGAAGAGACACTTGATAAGTTGAACAAGGTTTTGCCATCGAGTTGGTCTCATAGCAATCCTATCGATATTGTCGGCGACGCTGGTGATCAACGTTATATCGACACTATAAACATCTTACTCGATGGCGATGAAGCAGACGCGATTCTTATCATGCACAGCCCTTCAGCGGTCGCACATTCCGCTAAAACGGCAGAACGAATTATTGAAGCGATTAAGAAGCACCCTCGCCACAAGCGCTTTAACATCCTGACGAATTGGTCTGGTGAGCTAACAGCAAGGCCCGCACGAAAGCTGTTTACCGAAGCGGGTTTCCCAACTTATCGGACCCCTGAAAGCTCTGTGGTCGCATTCATGCACTTAGTCGAGTACAGACGTAACCAACGTCAGTTAATGGAAACGCCGACCACTGCAGAAAAAGTACACATTGAAGATCTAGCAGATGCGAAAGGTTGGATAGAAAGAAAACTACTGGATAAAGATACAGTTAGCCTTGATACTCACCAAAACAGTCAGTTTTTCAAGAGCTTCAACCTCGATGTGTTACCAACTTGGATCGCTTCTGACCCAAGTGAAGCGGTACACATCGCTGAAACGATCGGTTATCCCGTCGCAGTAAAATTACGTTCGCCGGATATTGCACATAAGTCAGACGTACAAGGCGTGATGCTCAATTTGCGAAACAGCAGTGAAGTTGCCAATGCGGCTCAGGCAATTCTCGATCGTTCTCAATTATCCTTCCCTACAGCAAACATCCACGGCTTGTTAATTCAAGGTATGGCTAAGCTCGCGGGCGGCCAAGAGTTGCGTATTAAGGTTACAACAGACGAAACCTTCGGCCCAATCATATTACTTGGACAAGGTGGTTCGGAGTGGGATGAGTCGATTGATGCCGCAGCTGCTTTTCCACCGCTCAACATAACACTGGCGCGTTACTTGATTATTCGAGCGATAAAAAGCGGCAAGATTCGTCTACAAAAACTCCCTAACCCCATCGATATAGAAGGTTTGTCTGAGTTATTGGTACGTATATCGCAAATGGTAGTGGATTGCCCTGAAATACATGATTTGGATATCCATCCAGTACTGGCCAATGGTGACAAGTTCACGATATTAGATGCCGATATCATCTTGAAAGCGTACGAAGGCGATCCACAGGAACGTCTTGCGATTCGCCCTTATCCGGTCGAGCTTGAAGAACGTATCCAGCTAAAAGATGGAACCGAAGTGTTGTTACGCCCTATTCTTCCCGAAGATGAACCGCTTCATGCTGACTTCATTAACCGTGTGTCTAAAGAGGATCTGTATAAGCGTTTCTTTAGTGATGTCGGTGAATTCAATCATGAGGCGTTGGCGAATTTCACTCAAATTGATTTCGATAGAGAAATCGCCTTTGTGGTCGTTCGCGAGGAACAAGGCGTTCCAGCGATCATCGGCGTGTCCCGTGCGCTGATTAACCCTGAGAACACAGACGCCGAATTCGCAATATTGATTCGTTCTGACCTTAAAGGTGTTGGTCTAGGTCGCATTCTTATGACCAAGGTTATCGATTACTGCCGTGCGAAGCAGACCAAGCAGATGTCGGGTATGACGATGCCAACCAATAGAGGGATGCTGACACTAGCTCAAAAGCTCGGTTTTAAGCTAGATATCAGTTTTGAAGATGGTACTGCAGATATGGTGTTACCGTTACTTTAACGCCCATGTCTTTTTAAGATGTTGGATACACCAAGACTTGGCGTCGCCCATTTTGTTGCGTCGCCAAGCCATAACAATATCGATCGGTTGTGGTTCTGTACCGGAGATCTGCTGTAGTACGCCAGATTCAATCAAAGGTTTAGCGACACTATTCGGTAAGGTGCCAATCCCTAGTCCTGATGTCAAAGCCTCTACTTTCGCAGGAAAGCTTGTCACGGTTAAACGAGGCTGTTTCTCTAGAATATTGATGCTTAGTGCTGGCTGATCGCGTGCGGTGTCTGCAATGGCAATAACCCTGTAACTTTCTCTCGCCTTCTGATCGAATTCACCAGAACGCTTGTGAACATAATGGTTTGATGCTGCCACCCAAACCATTTCTATTTTACCTATTACGTCACTTTTAATGTCGTTTGGAATCGTATCAAGCTTTGGGCACACAAGTAAGTCAGCTCGGCCATCGGCCAGAGATTCCCAACAACCCGCTAAGATTTCCTCTTGCAAACGAACGCGTGTTTTACTGATTTTTCCTAGTTCATCTACCAGTGGGAAAAAGTTAGCAATCGGGATAATGCCATCAAAGGCGATGGTCAAATCGAGCTCCCAACCATTGGCTAGAATGCTTGCCTCGTTAACAAGACGTTCTGTAGCTCCAAGAATGATTCTACCTTGCTCAAGTATCAACTGACCCGCTTCCGTGAAATTTGCACGGTGGCCTGAGCGGTCAAAAATCATGATGTCTAGATCTTGTTCAAGCTTCTGTATTTGATAGCTGAGTGATGAAGGCGCTCTGTCCATTTCATTGGCCGCGGCGGCGAAACTTCCACGTCGGTCGATGGCGTCTAGGATGTGTAACGCTTCAAGTGTTATTGGACTATGCATAGCTTTCCTACTTTATAAATGAGACTTGAATCACAAAAACAGAAGCATTCAGACTGTGAATGGAACTGTAAAAGTCTTTTTAATACAGATATTTAAGAGTATTAATTATGAGTTAGTTGATAAAATTGAAAATTATTTAAATGCAAATAATAGTAATTATCATTTAGATCCAATATTATATTTCGCAAATCAAGATAATACTATGGAACTAAGGTAACTATCAGATGTATAAGCAATCCCTGCTCTCTGCTTCAATCGTTTTAGCGCTTTCATCAACATCAGCCTTTGCTGAAGATTATGCCCTATTTGACGAGGTTGTTGTATCTTCGACTCGTACTAATCAACAACTTGAAGATGTTGCTGCGTCGGTAACTGTGATTAACGATAAAGATATCGAAAAAAACATGGTTACGGATGTAGAAGACTTATTTAAGTACACACCAGGTGTCACGGTGACGACGAATTCTCGCCAAGGGATTCAAGGTATTAACATTCGTGGTATGGAAGGTAACCGAGTAAAGGTTATCGTTGATGGAGTATCACAAACTAGCCAATTTACTCCAAGTGGTACTCAGTCATATAACTTCATTAACTCTTCACGCATTGATGTCGATACGGATATGTTGAAGTCTGTCGAGATTGTTAAAGGTGCGGCTTCTTCTCTGTATGGTTCTGACGCGATTGGTGGTATTGCTGCGTTCGAAACAAAAGACCCGAGTGACTTTTTAAAAGACAAAGACTTCGGTGGCCACGCGAAGTTCAACTACTCTTCATCTGATAATACCTTTAGCGAATCGGTTGCTTTAGCAAATCGTATTGGCGACCTAGAAACGTTAGTTGCTTATACTCGCAGAGACGGTGAGCAAACTGATAACTTTGGTACACCTGATGAGCAAGATACTCAGAACAACAACTTGTTGGTTAAGCTTCAGTACCAATTAAACGAACAACACCGTTTAGAGTTTTCTGGTAACTTCATTGAGAATTCTGGTGATACCGATTTAAATAGTGCAAGTTACACCGACTACACTGGCGAAGACACAACTAGCCAACAGCAAATCGGTATCAAACATATTTGGGATGCTGACCTAGCGTTTGCAGATACTATTACTTGGCAAGCTGACTGGCTGAGCAAAGAAGAGAATGGCGTAACTAATCGTACTTCTAATGGCGGTATGTTCCTACCTCCGGCAGGTAATGTTCAGAAAAAGGACTATATCTACGAGGATGAAGGTTATCAATTTGATGTGCAATTCGATAAGTTCTTCATGACGGGTAATGTAGAAAACTACTTTATCTATGGCGCTTCATATTCGGACAAAGACATTAAAAACGTTAATAACGAATATAACTCCATCAGCGCAGACCAAGTTATTTTCTACATCCCTGCCGCATCTGAAAGAAAATATGGATTCTTTGCTCAAAATGAAATGACGATCGGAAATTGGATGATTACTCCGGGTGTTCGTTTTGATGGTTTTGAAACTGATCCAGGTGATACAAGTCAAAACCCAAGTGGTAACCCAGAAGAGTCTTATGCAAAATATTCAGACTCAGCTGTTACCGGACGTTTGGGTACAACTTACACGCTTAATGATGAAAATAAGATCTTCGGTCAAATCAGCCAAGGCTTTAGAGCTCCTGATTTCCAAGAGCTTTACTACTCATTTGGTAATCCTGCTCACGGTTATTTGAATGCCCCTAACCCTGACTTAGAAGCTGAAGAAAGTATTTCATACGAGTTAGGTTGGCGTCATAACACAAATTATTCATCAAGCGAAATCGCTATCTTCTACAGCGATTATGATAACTTTATTGATAACGTAGCAGTTAGTGGCTCAGCCACTCCGGCCGATCCAACAATATATCAGAATGTAAACATTGATGAAGCCGTAATTAAAGGTATCGAAGCGTCAAATACACAGTCTTGGAATAGCTTCATGCCAGTGAAAGGTGTTAGTACTCGTGTTTCTGCAACGTATACTGAAGGTGAAGATGGCGAAGGTAATCCTCTTAACAGTGTAAACCCTTGGAACGCTGTCGTTGGTTTTAACTATGATGCTCCTTCAGCACTATGGGGTACATCACTTAACATAAGCTACACAGCAGGTAAGAAGTCTAGTGATATCAACAGCGATGGTTTGAATGATGAAATTCTACCAATTGATTCAGCAACTGTAGTTGACCTAACAGCATACTACTTGCCGATGAAGGATCTTACGCTTAGAGCAGGTCTCTTCAACGTTACGGATGAAGAGTACTACTCGTGGAATGACGTTCGTGGATTCTCACAAGAAGATAAAGATTACACGCAAGCAGGTCGTAACTGGTCAATTACAGCTAAATACGAATTCTAATTCGTTAAAAAACTGAATTGCAGATACTAAAAAGCCAGCTAAATGCTGGCTTTTATTATTTCACTAAAAAATTGTATAAAAAAGGTAATAAGTGAAATTACTTCTCTGCCATCTCTTTTTTAACCATTACTGCAGCAGCAACGATGAAAGTGATGATTAGGCCTAGTTCCATGATTAACTCCAAAGAAAATTAACATTAAACATATAATTCGCGAGCATAATAACACAGCGGATACAGAATGATACTTTTTAACCACTAATTTACTTTTTATTCGATTAAGATCAAAAAAGATGCCCGAAAGCATCTTTTAATTTTTGAATCATTCACGAAACCACTAGGTTAACCAGGGAATCCATTCGGGTTTGTTGACTGCCAGCGCCATGTATCTTCGGTCATTTCAGCCAATGTGCGGCTTGCATTCCAGCCCAGTTCTTTCTGAGCTTTAGCTGGATCTGCCCAACACTCTGCGATGTCACCAGGACGGCGTTCAACTAGCTTGTAAGGGATCTCTTTACCGCTTGCTTGTTCGAATGCTTTAACCATGTCTAACACACTTGAACCGTTACCCGTACCAAGGTTGTAGATATGAAGACCGTCTTTGCACCCTACTTTCTCAAGCGCTGCGATGTGGCCATCAGACAGATCCATTACGTGGATGTAATCGCGAACGCCAGTCCCGTCTTTTGTTGGATAATCGCTACCAAATACAGATAGGAATTCACGGCGGCCCACTGCTACTTGAGAGACAAATGGCATTAGGTTATTTGGGATACCTTGCGGGTCTTCACCTAGCTCACCACTTGGATGTGAACCTACAGGGTTAAAGTAACGCAGCAGTGTAATGCTCCAATCAGGATTGGCTTTTTGGAAATCGGTTAAACACTCTTCAACCATTAGTTTACTACGACCATATGGGTTGGTAGCGCTTGTTGGGAAGTCTTCAGTAATTGGCACACTTGCAGGATCACCGTATACCGTTGCTGAAGAGCTAAATACCAAGGTTTTTACACCCGCATCACGCATTGCATCAACAAGAACTAAAGTGCCGTTTACGTTGTTGTCGTAGTATTCAAGAGGCTTTTCCACAGATTCACCAACCGCCTTTAGGCCAGCGAAATGAATAACGGCTTCAATGTTGTGTTGCTTCATGGTTTCAGTCAAAAGCGCTTTATCACGAACGTCACCTTCAATGAAATTAGGGCGAACACCGGATACTTTTTCGATACGCTCTAGAACGCTTGGTTTACTGTTGTACAAGCTATCAAAAAGTACAGGTGTCATTCCTGCGTTGATCATCTGGATACTTGTATGGCTACCGATGTAACCCATGCCACCTGTAACTAAAACATTCATGTTTAGCGGACCTTTTAATTAAAAATATTCAACCTATCACTTATGATACAACAACTTAGGCAGAGGTCACAAACACCTACGGCTATTAACTATCACGAGAGAACACAAATTGACCTTTTCCTTTGCGTTTTGCTTGGTACATCGCCTCATCGGCAACCTTTAGAATCACGTCTATATCACGCTCTGAACCATCAACTAAGTGTATGCCCAAGCTCGCTCCAACATGAAGCGAACGCTGTTTATGGGTCACTTCTTGCCCGATCAGATCCAACAGTCGCTCCGCTAACTTTGCTAACAAGACTTTGTTGGTCTGTTTAATAATAAGAACAAATTCATCCCCCGACAAACGTGCTACCAAATCTCCTGCACGAACTTGAGATAGCAACCGGCTCGATACTTCTTTGAGGATTTCGTCGCCCGCATCGTGTCCATAGTTATCGTTAACGTGTTTAAAGCCATCGAGATCCAAGTAGATAACCGCAAAATGCTGATTAGAATAATGGCTAGACGTGACGACATCATCCATCACCTTATACAGCTGAGCTCTGTTGGCCAAACCCGTTAATGCGTCGTGATGAGCCAAGTGTTCAAGCCTTTCCATCTCTTTGACATTAGATAAATCAGACAGTGTGAGTACCATATCAAACTCGTCTTTCTCGTTGTCTGACGAAACTCGATTCACTTTTACAAACATTGGAACCAAAGTGCCGGATGCACTCTTCTCCCATACCTCGCCTTGCCACTGCCCATAATTTTCCAATGAACTGCGAATTGTCGGCATTAGGGATGAAAACTGTTGCCAAGAAAAAACGTCAAATGGTGTTTTGCCCACCAGCAGATCAGCGTGATAACCAAGAAGTTGGGTGACCGCTGGGTTTACCATGGCAATTACATTGGATGAATTCAGTACGATTAAGCCGTCTTTACTGTTCTCAAAAACACCCGCGGCTATACGCTGGCGACTCATGGCCGTTTCTATCCCCGTGACATCTTGGATTGCATAAAGAATACGACCGCGCTTTGACAACGAACGGCTGCTCACACGAAGCCAGCGTTTTGAGTTAAAGAGATCGGTGGTTTCGAGTAGTTCGTCATTCAGCTCAATATTAGCGTCGATAACCTCTTGTAAGAACCCAGTTTGCTTTGTTGCGATCAACTCTTGGATCAATAAATTTTCAAGAAACGCTTCGGTACACTTAAAAATGTCACGAGTGGCAGCGTTCGCATGAACGATGAACCCTTTTTCATCGGCTACCAACAACGAGTGCTGAACAGTTTCAATTACCTCATTCGCAAACGACTTTTCTTCTTGTAGTTTATCTAGCGTAAAATTGATTTGGTTGTCACGATGTTGAAGTCTTTCGAGCATCGTATTAAAAGCTCGAACCAGATCCCCTATCTCATCGTGGTTCGTTGCGACTAATTTTGGTTGTTCTGAACGACGTTCAACAAAGGCTTGCATCGCCTCATTAAGGTCAAACATCGGATCGATAATCAAGCGTTGAACCAATTTGACCAGTACCCCGCCTAACATCACCAGAAACAGCAAGTAGACGGCCGCAACCTTGAAAATATTCGTTAAGATCGTATTAAACGTTCCTTTTGATATTGTCACTCTCAAGTTAGCGATCACAGCGTCATCCAGCGTCACCGGAACAAGCAAAAAGATGAAATTCTCGGAGATGGCAAATTGGTGATCCGCGATGTCATTTAATTCATCGGTATTCGGCCTTGGAACCAGCGTATTACTCACTTGATAACTCGCAAAAAGCTGTTCGTTAATGTCATAGAGCTTCACCCTGACTATATCTTTATCCGCAACAAAGGCTGACAAAATCTCCTGAGCCGAAGATTTATCCTCAAATAGAATCGCGGCTTGTAGGTTATAGGCAACACCTTGTGCCAACACTTTAACTCGCTGAATAAGACTCTCTTTCTCTCGCTCAAAAGTGACAGTGTAATTAACTGATTGAATCGTTACAAAAGTAACCGCGATGAAGATGACAATCGGTAATATTAGCTTGTTTTTAATCGATAAATTATTAATGAAAGACAACATTATTGGCCCTCCACTATAGCGATTCGTAACAGGTTTGAGCCGATGACGTATTCACCGCGCCTTGCATTCACTAAGTTGATCTTAGGCTTTAGCTTATTATCGATGTGCGTTAGCTCAATGACTCCTCCCATGTCCGTAAAGTTTGGGATATCGCTAATCGTCACAGTATGTGGTGAGTGGGCTTTACGGCTAAATTCATCATTATCAAGATCAGATAGGTAAGTGATATCACACTTAGGAGTCACCAATTGATGTACTTGAATAGCGAGAGAACGAATAGATTTTCCTTGTGTAATCGACGTCAGTGCTTTGCTTACCTTCTCATCTCCAATCACACAGAAGTTAACCGTATTCATGGTGCTCTCGTCGTTCCAACGAATAAAGTTGGCAATTCTAAAAAGGTACACCGCTTTCACTTCATAAGGCTTGAAGCTAGCCGCCGATGTATTCAAAGGCACAATAAACATAGCTAAAGTGGCAAGGCTGAGTTTAGTAAAACCGAGCTTAATACGGTACTTGAGCCACTTAGAATTCATGAGAGACCCTCACATATACGGACTCTTGGTTGACACAAATCTCGGTAAGTTTTTGTGTCACTTTCGAAGCCGTTTCCATTTCGACATCTAACATAGACAACTCTTCAAGGCTCATCGACATGAGCTGGTCTAGAGAGTTTTCTTGAGCAGAGACAAAAACAGGTATCGTTAATGCTAGTCCTAAGCAAACCTGGCGGGATATCATGTGCTCACCTAATATACAGATAGATATTAATCCTTTAATCAATAGTTCAACTATATATGAAATGCCATACTGGTAAATCTACGGTGTCGAAAGTTTGAGTTAGGTCACTGTTTATTTATGGTATTTATAAGACCGTCATTACTTACCTCAACGTAAAGGATTAGCACCACGTGACAACGAAGATTTTGCTTAATTGCGACATGGGAGAAAGTTTCGGCAATTGGAAGATGGGCGATGACGAGTCGGTCATGGAATGGGTCGATATGGCAAACATCGCTTGTGGCTTCCACGCGTCTGATCCGCACGTTATGTCCAAGACGATAAAACTGGCGCAGCACTATCACACCCAAATTGGTGCTCATCCCGGTTATCAAGATCTCGTTGGTTTTGGTCGCCGTTCTATTCCACACACCATGGACGAAATCAGTGAGCTGGTTTGTTATCAAGTCGGTGCACTACAAGCCCTTTGCCGATATCACCATGCATCTGTTGGCTATGTGAAACCTCATGGCGCTCTTTACAACGATATGATGGCAAACATCGATGTGTTTAATGCGGTAGCCCAAGCCGTCGCTGAATTTAACATCCCCTTAATGATCCTCTCTTCGTCAGACAATCAGCAATATTTAGATATTGCTGACGATCATGACTTACCCCTCTTGTTTGAAGCGTTTGCCGACCGTGCATACTTGAATAATGGCCAGTTATCGCCGCGAACTCAAAAAGGCTCGGTTTACGTCAATCAAGACGACATCTACAACCAAGTCATGCAAATCATTAACTACGGTTCGGTCACGACCATTGAAGGTGAAAGGCTGCCTATTGAAGCCGATACCATCTGTGTTCATGGTGATAACCCCCAATCCATCGCATTAATTAGAAAAATCAGACAAGACCTCAACGCTTTTAACTAATATGAAGCGTGTGATTGGTATGGCGCATGGACTTATCACTCGCCTAACCGAGCATCGAACCAATTGCTCGTAAGGTCTAATCGCTTTGTATTGGTTTAGACACGGATGTTAAAAACGCCAAATACGCAAATAAAAGGCAGTAAGTAAATCAAAGGCAAACAAACGTATGGAAACGAAATGACGACGAATCAAATTGAGTTCAATATAGCGCCAGTCGCAGAATGCAGCGTTTTGGTGACCTTGACGCTATCGCCTTCAAATAATCAATCTAGCACTCAATATGCGCAGTACATGGCTCACTTTTCCGATGCCATTCGCCAAAATTTAGCGTCGGTGTTGATGAATGTGACACCTGCTTATCACACCATTCTGGTTGACTACTTACCTTATAGAATTTCAGAACATCAGCTCATGGAACAACTCAACGCCTTGTTGAGTCATGCTATTTCGCCCTTCTCTAGTGTTATTAACACGAGTAACACTATCGAGCTTCCCGCTTATTACTCACCAGAAAAAGCACTCGATTTAGACCGATATCAAGCCAAAGGCCTGTCGCTGGATGAGATCATTCAACATCACACCTCACAGACTTACAGCGTCAGTGCCATTGGGTTTACGCCTGGCTTTGCCTTTATGTCTGATGTGGTCAACGAGCTTGCTTTGCCTCGTCATTCAACCCCACGCTTAAGTGTGCCGAAAGGCAGCATCGCCATCGCGGATACGAAAACGGCGGTGTATCCTTCGGACTCACCGGGCGGTTGGAATATTATTGGCAATTGCCCACTCGCACTGTTTGATCACAGCCAATTAAAGAACGCTGGTACCACACAAACGCCGCTGTCTCTACTTAATGTTGGTGACACAGTCCGTTTCATCGCGATTTCAAAACAAGAATTTGTAGAGCTTAGGCTTATGGAGATTAGTGGAGATGTCGCTAATGGTTAATACCATCGCTAAACCAACACTAACAGTGATTAAACCCGGCCCGTTGAGTTTGATTCAAGATTTCGGACGATTTGGTGTTGCTCATCTCGGGTTGACACAAGGTGGTCCTGTTGATGATTACTCGTATAGCTGGGCCAATCACCTGCTCGGAAACCCAGTCAACCAAGCGGCGTTGGAAATCACGCTTGGGCAATGTGCGTTACGAATCGATTTTGATTGCGAAATGGCGTTATGTGGTGGCGATTTACAAGCGAAGCTCGATGGCAAACCACAGTCGAACTGGCGTACTTTTCAAGCTTTCGCAGGGCAAGTTCTCTCATTTGGTTTACCTAAAAATGGTCTAAGGGCGTATTTAGCCGTTAAGGGTGGCTTCGATGTCCCATCAACTCTTGATAGCTGTTCTACGGTGACTCGTGAAAAGATTGGTGGATTAACGCAAGATGGAGAGCCATGCCAACAAGGGCAACAAATAGCTTTTACCCAGCACCAACTATCACATTCATTTAAAGCGGTAAGTGTTACCTTCCGATACACGCCTGATTACAATCTACCCGTGAACCTACGAGTGATTGAAGGCTATCAAAGCGAGCTATTCTCCGAGTCAGCAAAAGAGACTTTGTATAACGCGCAGTATCACGTTGACCAAAACTCAAATCGGATGGGTTATCGACTCAGTGGCGAGCCCTTAGACTCGCCTGACATTTCGCTATTGTCAGAAGGCATTGCCCTAGGTGCGATTCAAATTCCACAAGATGGACAGCCTATCGTGCTGCTTAATGATAGACAGACCATAGGTGGTTATCCGAAGATAGGATGTGTCGCCAGAATCGATTTACCACGCTTGGCGCAAGCAAAACCTGGACATGCGATATCGTTCAGCAAGGGCGATCGCTTGGGCTTACAAGATGTTTGGTGCCAATGGGCTCAGTTTTTCGGCTATTAGTTTTTGCGATGTGTTATGTGCTAAATGCTATGTAGCTGAGAATAATCAACTAGGAAGATGTCATTTAGATGAGGTTCGGTATCTAAGCAGATGTTGAAATGAAGATTCGGCTTACCTATTACAGTAAGCCGAATTGAAGAAATTAAACGCAGTCGATGATGATAGACTAATTATAGGCTATTAAGCGTGATCTTGACCTGACACCTTGGCAAGCGCTTCTGGGTATCCACGTTCTTGTGTCAAATCTATCGCTCTGTTTTCAATATCATTTAGACTAAGTGACATTGTCACTGAGTGTGTGTCTTCAATAGATGCCGCCTCTGATACATCAAACCATTGCTCAGCGACCTTTTGTGCCGCTTCTAATGTTGAAGAAGCTTTTACTACTTCAAGTCGAGCATAGCGATCCCCACAGAATGAAACGTCTGAAGCTCTTAAGCTTGGATCGGTTCCCGGAATCTGTTGTGCACCAAACAAAGGTTTACCACCGACCAATGCAGAACTGAAACTTGGGATGAACTGAGACATATGCGTTATTGCCGCGCGAGTTCTTAATTCAAGCTGATCTTCACTCCAACCCGATACGATTTTCTTAAGCAGCTTCGAAGGCAACTGTGGCTGTGACGAGTCTGTTGACGATGAAACAAGCCCACCCTCAAACAGAGTAATCCCTTCTGTCATGCCGTGAAGTTGGAACACACCATCAGCATACGGCGTTAATTGCGCCATGCCTTGCGGTGTGCCTCTCGGGCCATGGAAGATAACTTCTGGCCACTCTTCCTTACATTCTTGCGAATATGGCCACTCTGTAACGTATGCAGCTTTAAACTCAACAAGTCTTTGCTGCTTAGAGCCAACAAAGTCATCTACGATACCCGTTTCAAACCCACTCGCATTAATCAAGTAATCGGTCGTTAGTTGGCAGCTTTGGTTTTCGGCATCGGTATAAGTCAAAGACCAACCTTGACCTGTCGACTCAACAGATTGTAATCGGCTGTTGGTTAACACAGTACAGTTAGCTTGTTGCCCCAAAGAGAGTTGAGCGGTCGCAGAAAGTCGGAATACGCTCCAGCCATACTCTTGGACCATCGCAACAGGATACTTTAGGGTCTCTAAATCCGTATGCTTGGCGAAAGGAATACACCAATCATCAAGCGATGTTGGTTTCAGAGGCTGTGTTTTCGCAGAAAGTGCTAATAAATCTTCTTTGCTGTACAGCTTATAATACTCTTCCGGATCACCGAGCACTTGGTTGCTTTTATCTTGTTTAACAAGATCGGCATAAGCGCTTTTGATTATCTTGAGACGAGGAAGCAGATCCAACGGCTCTCCACCATCACTGTGCGGAACGGCGATGATTGTCGGACGAATATTGATCGTATGAGGAAATAAGCGGACGGTATCAATTGACTGCGTGAGCAACTGAAGACACTGCTCTACAGAAATATCTCGATACAAATTGCCGCCAGCGTGCAGGTGGCAAATTGGTGGACCATTAACCAAACTCGGCCCTTTTTCTAAGATAGTGACCTTAAAACCCAACTCACTAAAGTGAATCGCGCTCGTTGTTCCGGCAATACCACCACCAACAATGGCAATAGAAGGTTGATTTGTATCCGTTTTGTTGTGGTTCATCGTGTTCTGTAGAATAAGATTAACTGCCTCTATTCTACTTTTGTTCTGCGATGAATTAAAACACATTTTTATCAAGGTCTTAGATAGGCGGGATTTAATATCTATGTAAAAAACATAAATAATCTCTTGACTCAATAACTCCAGATAGGGTTTTAAAGGTTATTCTAACAGTCAAATTTGTCCTAAGTGACGCCACATAAAGGCTGCCTCAGTACTCTTAAAACATAGCGGTTAACTTATCCCTAAAGTTATCCACCGTTTTTGTGGATAACTGTTGATAACGTTCTTGCTAAGTTGCGCAAACCCTTTGTTTACAGGGACTAACCGCTGTTCATTAAATCGGCATTATTGGGTAATTAGTTTTAAAAAATGCTAAAAACAGTGGAATCTAAGGTGCGATATTTTTTACTTATGCTACCGGTTGGTTAAATAAAAAACGGTCTAAAGCGACGTATTATAAATAGTGCATGACTAAGTATAAATAATCTCACTTTTAGACCGTTTTAAGCGCTTGGCTAGATCTCGCTAACGACTAGCCAAAATCCTTGTTTACTGGTGCCAACAAACGTTTGATTAAGCTATTCACTACCGCGGCTAATGTGATGAACGTTAGCACCGGTAGCGCTATCCACAACATCGGGTGAAGTGAAGGTTGTAACTCAAAACCAAAGTTCATCACTCCTGCCACGCTGAGCTCAGAACCAAGGGCTGCAATTGAGCCTGCGACTAACGCCATTAAACCGTACTCACACCAAATAGTATTGAGAATTCGCTTCTTACTCGCGCCTAATGTTCGATACAAGCGTATCTCTTGTTGTCTTTGAGATAAGCTCAATCGCAATAGAGTGAAGATAAGCAACAGCCCCGCCACCACACCTATCGCCGCAAGTACGGTAATCGACCAAACAATCTGCTTAAGCAACTCTTGGATCTTGCTACCCATCTTACGAATATCCATCAAACTCACGGTTGGATGATTTCGAGAGAGTTCGTTGAGCATCTGATTGTGTTGTTCTTCTAATCTGAAGCTCACTAGCCAAGTAGAAGGGATTGAACTCAAGACATCTGGAGTAAAAATGAAGTAGAAGTTCGGCTTCATTTCTCGCCACTCGACTTTGCGGATGCTATTCACCTTGGCAGAAACATTCTGGCTGTTGATTGTGAATGACAGCTCATCGCCAATCTTTAGATCCAGTTGCTCCGCGACATCCGATTCCACAGATACGCCATGCTCTTGTGTCCAGCTGCCTTCTAATACTTCATTGTACTTAGGTAAGCTATCTCCCCAAGTGAAGTTGATCTCACGGCTTAGTGCGTCTGTTTCTCCAGAGGTATCACTGTATTCCGATGCTTCGACACCGTTTATCGTCGTCAGTCGTCCTCGGATAATTGGAAACGCTTGAGTACGCTCTACTTCGTTTGCATCAATCGTCTCGAGATAACTGTCTTTTTCATAGCTTGCAATGTTAAGTGCAAACGCATTTGGTGCGTTCTCGGGTAAGGTTTGTTGCCAATCTGACAGTAAATCACTTCTTACCAACCAGATGATAGACAGCAACATCAGTGAAAGCGCTAAAGAGCCAAATTGAATCCCAGTTGCTAAAGGTGTGCGATTAATTCGACTCAATGCCAAACGCATCGATGTCGATGTCGGCAACTTACTAACTAAACGCAGAACAAGCGTACTGACGACCGCAAGCACTAAGAACAGGCAAGCGATACCCGCTAAAACTATCCATACCAATAGATTGTCGCCATACATCAGCATCATTGGAATAATCGGTACCAGTAACAACAAATATTTCTTGTAGCTTTCATTGGACTGGTGACTTGATTGGATAACGCTGATTGCCGAGGTGTTGACCAAGCCAATTAACGGGATACCAAGAGCAGGAACACCAATTAGGATGCTTGATAAAATCGCCAAGATTGCAGGTTCAATACCATAGCTAGGAAGTGGCGTTGGTAATAAGTCGCCCAGAGGTATACGAAGCAAAAACTCCAAGCCGATACCGATGGTTATTCCCAGTACTGCACCGATAACCACTAACAAAGATACCTGTACAGACAACCATTTAACGATCCACTGCTTGCTTGCACCTAAACTCTTAAGCATCGCGATGGTTTTACGACGACTCGCAACATAATGTTGGCAAGTGAGTACCAAAGTGGTCGCAGCCATGATCACTACGATAGCTACCGTTAGTGATAAGTATTGAGTGGTGCTTTCGAACATGTCGTTGGTACGACTGGCTGAGTCTTGTGTACGCCAGCGGTCACTTGGTGTCAGTTCGATACTGTCTTGTGCGGCTTTGAGTTTCGATTCATCACCATTTAAAAACAATCTAAAGCTAACGCGACTGCCCGGTTGAATCGCTCCCGTGGCATCGATATCACTTGTATGAATCAGCACAGCTGGCATTTGTTGGAATGGGTTAAAGCTTAAGCCTGGTTCTTGAGTGATTCGTCCAGTTATCGCTAAATCGGCATCACCAATAGTGACATTGTCACCAATTTCAACCTCTAACTGTGCAAATATACGCTCGTCTAGCCAAAGTTCACCCGGCTCAACATGGTTACTTGATGCTTTATCAGCGCCCTCTAAGATCATTTCACCGCGTAATGGGTAATTACTTTCAACTGCTTTTACCGTCACTAACTGCATTGAGTTATCACTGAATGCCATGGTTGAAAAACGAGTCAACTGAGATCTTTCTAATTGTTCAACTTGAGTGAGGTCTAACAAGGATTGCGGAATTGGGTTTGCTGAGATAAACACGATATCGGCAGTAAGCGCATCTTTGCCCTGCTTAACAATTACCTGCTCCATACGTTCGGCCAACGCCGACAATGCAAATACACAAGCAATAATAAGCGTTAAAGCGATTGAAACTGGCCAAAGCTGACCGTGTCGAATCTCTTCGATACTCCATGAAAACAGGCGTTTATTCAGTCCGTTTGATGAATTCAATTTAGACTTCCTTTATCTGACCGACATGCATCTTGAGTGTTCTTTGGCAACGTTGTGCAAGCTTAGGATCGTGTGTCACCAACACTAACGTTGTGCCGTGGGATGAGTTCAATTCAAACAACAACTCGACAATTTTGGCAGCAGTTTGTTGGTCTAGGTTGCCTGTGGGTTCATCGGCAAAAAGAATTTTTGGCTTAATCATAAATGCGCGCGCCAACGCGACCCTTTGTTGTTCACCACCCGATAGCTGCGACGGTAAGTGATCAAGCCTGTCTTTCAAGCCTACTGATTCAAGCAGAGCAGTCGCGCGTTCGATGTCTTCGTCTTCTCCCTTTAACAAACAAGGTAACGTGACATTTTGTAGCGCTGAAAGACTTGGAATTAACAAGAAGCTTTGAAATACAAACCCTACCGATTCACTGCGGATCTTCGCTCTTGCCTCGTCATCAAGCTGTGAAAGTGGCTGTCCTAATAAACTGATTTCGCCTTTCGTTGGTACATCAAGACCAGCAAGCAGCGTCATTAAGGTCGATTTACCCGCGCCAGACGTGCCGACAATCGCGACAGTTTCGCCTTCACGAATATCGATATCGACGTGCTCTAGGATTGTTAAATGTTCTTGATTAGTAGACACTGTCTTCGAAACAGCTTCTGCTTTAATGATGGATGTATGCATGACTCGACTAATTTCCTTTTTATTCTTTATTTTATTTTCAACCGCTTCTTTGGCTCAAGATACCCGCTTAGATTCTAAGTTACTGGTCCTTGGTGATAGCCTGAGTGCTGGTTACAACATGGACATCAAACAGAGTTGGCCAAGCCTGTTACCAGACGCGTTAGCAAAGCATGACAAAACGGTAACCGTGGTTAACGGGAGTATTTCTGGTGATACAACGGGCAATGGTTTAGCCCGCCTACCACAATTGCTTGAAGAACATGCTCCAGACACCGTTCTTATCGAACTTGGTGCGAATGATGGACTTCGTGGTTTCCCACCTAAGCTGATGTCTGCAAATCTTGAGCAGATCATTGAGCAGATAAAAGCTGCGGGCGCCAAACCTATAATGATGCAGATTAAAATCCCACCAAATTACGGAAAGCGTTACAACCAGCAGTTTGAATACGTTTTTGCAGCGCTTGCTGATCAACAAAACGTGCCACTTTTGCCGTTTTTCCTAGAGCATATCATCCTCAAACCTGAGTGGATGATGAACGATGGACTGCATCCAAAACCAGAAGCTCAACCTTGGATTGCTGAATTCGTCGCCGAAGAATTATATCAGTATCTTTAAGTTTTAATGGTCTAGCTCAATAAATTTTACACAGCTTTACGTTAGCCTGAGTGCATATCACCGTTAACTGTAAGGTTATTTATGCTGATCGAACCTGTTATCAAGGATGTGGTAGCCAAAAGCGCTCACCCTCTTGGCTGTCAAGAAGCCGTAAAGCAACAAATCAAGTTTGTTAAGAGTGCGCCGCAAATCAAAGATGGCTCTAAACGAGTACTGATTATCGGCGCTTCCTCAGGCTTTGGCCTTGCCGCTCGTATTGCCCTTACCTTTGGCGGCGCAAAAGCTGACACTATCGGCGTCTCATTCGAGCGCGGTCCAAACGAAAAATCCCTAGGTAGTGCTGGTTGGTACAACAACATCTACTTCAAAAAAGAAGCCGAACGAGAGCAACGCACTGCTATCAACATCGTTGGCGACGCATTTTCGCAAGAAACACGCTCACAAGTTGTCGAAGCCATTGAAACCTACTTCGAAGGTGAAGTGGATCTGATTATCTATAGCTTAGCTGCAGGCGTTCGTCCTAAACCAGATTCCGATGAGTTTTGGCGCTCTGCCATCAAACCTATTGGTGAAAGCGTAACTGGTGCAACCATTTCTCTGGAACACGACAACTGGGTCACCAACACGCTTGAAGCCGCGACGGAAGAAGAAGCCGAAAGCACACTCAAAGTGATGGGAGGCGAAGATTGGGAACAATGGATAGATGAACTGATCAACGCTGAGTCTATTGCTCCGGGTTGTAAGACGATCGCCTTCTCCTATGTTGGCCCTGAAGTGACGCACCCTATCTACTTAGACGGTACTTTAGGTCGCGCTAAGATCGACCTTCATCAAACCAGTCATGCATTAAACCTCGAACTAGCTAACTTCGACGGCAACGCTTACGCGGCGGTATGTAAAGCCCTAGTCACTAAAGCGAGCGTTTTCATCCCTGGATTAAGCCCTTACTTACTTGCTTTGTATAAGGTGATGAAAGAGAAAGAGACCCACGAAGGTTGTATCCAACAAATGCAGCGTCTGTTTGGCAGTAAACTTTATGGTCAAGCCAAAGTACCACTTGATGGTGAGCGATTGATCCGTATGGATGATTGGGAATTAGACCCAGAAACCCAAGCGCACGTAACTGAACTGCTAGAAAAGATGGACGAAAATAACTTCCAAACCTTAGGGGATTACCAAGGGTTTAAAGAAGAATTTCTACAATTAAATGGGTTTGCTCAACCATCGGTAGATTATAGCCAGAAACTTAATACAGAAGATTTTATAAAGTTAAAGCCTTAATCTAAAATTATCTCATTACTGAGACCCGGATTCACATTTGAAAACCTCTGCATAATTGCCGAGGTTTTTTCGTGCAACATTTCTTATACTTAGTTAACGTAAGATTCACAGTTTTCTTTGGTTCATCATAATTAACACAGGATGTGTTGATGCATTTAGCATAATTGACTCGGAGTCATATGAAGAAAATAAAAACTCTCGATTTAGATATCCCAGACGATATGGAGCACGGTTGGCAGAATATTGTCGACCTCTTAGCTCAAATTACTCAAGTGCCCGCAGCACTAATCATGCGCGTTCACGCCAATTACATTGAAGTTTTTTCAACCAGTCGTAGCGAGAACAACCCATACAACAAAGGTGATTCTGAAACGCTGGGGAATGGGCTGTACTGCGAAACAGTGATGGAAACTCAACGACAGCTTCTTGTGCCTAACGCGCTTGCCGATCCTAAGTGGGACAACAACCCAGACATCAAACTCGGCTTAGTCTCCTATTGTGGTATTCCATTACTTTGGCCTAACGGTGAACTGTTTGGCACCATTTGTATCTTGGACTCGAAAGAGAATCACTACACCCCTACTTATATCAAACTGTTAGAGAGCTTTCGGACTTCGATTGAATCTCAGCTTAAAACCCTATTCCAACACGCCAAGCTTACCCAAATGAATCGCGACCTAAAAAACCGTGTTTACAATCGCACTAAAGATCTCGCGAGCCTTAATTACTCGTTGAATCAAGAAATTGATAAACGAAAAGCGGCTGAACAGAAGATTAACTTCCAAAAGAATCACGACCTCGGCACCGGCTTTTTAAACCGAAACGCATTTGAATCTCGCTTAAACCACAAGCTACTGTCACAGAGAAGGCTGACAGACAGCTCATTTGCAGTCGTTCATATTGGTTTTACCAACGGTAGACGCATACAAGCACGCTACGGCTATAACGCGTTAGACCAAGTGCTTGTTGAATACCGAAAACGCATCGACTGTATTTCTGATATCGATGTATTAACTGCACGCCCTACTTCGGTTGACCTCGTATTGGCATTTAGCGTTAAAGATTTACACCATCGCCTTGAAGAACTTTGCCAGACGCTCGTTAAAGTTGGTCATTCAGAATTCGACATCGAAAGTGACAAAGTGCATTTGCACGCGTTTATTGGGATTGCAATTACGAACGACGAAGATGACGCGGAAAGCATTCTGCAGAAATCTTCTGAAGCGATGTTAGCCTGCAAAGATTCAGGACAAAAGTTCGCTTACTACTCTCAATCCCATACCGAAGAACAAACTCACATTAATAAGATCGAAGGCTATTTGCTTCAAGCCGTTCGTAATGATGACCTTATGCTCTACTTTCAACCCAAAGTTAGCCCGTTGACGCATCGCTGGATCGGTGCTGAAGCTTTGCTTCGTTGGCGACATCCTGTTTTGGGTGATATCTCTAACGAAACCCTGATCCACATGGCTGAACAAAACGGTTTGATTTTCGAAGTGGGCAGCTTTGTTTTACGCAATGCGATTGAAAAAGCCAAAGAGTGGTCCGAATACGTTGAAGATTTCAAGATGGCTGTGAATGTGTCTGCAATTCAACTCAAGAACGTACACTTTGCGGAACAAGTGGTTCACCTACTCGAAACCTATCATTTAGAGCCTCGTTTCTTAGAACTTGAAGTTACGGAGAGTGGACTGATAGCAGATGAAGTGGTTGCCAAGAATACCTTGGGATCTTTGCACGATATTGGCGTTACATTGTCACTAGATGACTTCGGTACGGGCTACGCCTCCTTCAGTTATCTGAAGAAGTTCCCATTCGACACCATTAAGATTGATAAGAGCTTTATCGACCAAATGCTCAACTCACACGAAGACTCGGAAATTGTTCGTTCTATTGTCCAAATTGCCAAAAAGCTCGACTTAAAAGTGACGATTGAAGGCATAGAAACGGAGGTTCAGGAGCAATTTATTATTAACGAAGGCTGCGATGTGGGCCAAGGTTACCTTTACGGAAGACCAATGCCGAGCCAAGAATTCGAACACAGCTTAATCAATCAAAACTATTTGGGGACAACTCGTTACGCTTAAAGCGAAAAAGAGCAGTTAGTTTTGGATTTAGGCCTACTTTCTCTTTACTCTAAAGGTGGTGATTTTTATAATCGCCGCCTTTCGTTTTTATCTTTCCCCTTATATAGGCATTCCTCGTTATGGATCAGTTGACTGCAAAGCTTAAAAAGCTCGAAAAACAAAACTACCGTGCATATCAACAAATTAAAGGTCAATACGACTTTGCTGATTTTGAATTACACATCGACCACATCCAAGGTGACCCATACGCGTCAGCTTCTCGTTTTCGTGCAACGCGCGCGTGGTCTTTGACCGGGTTAGATTGGCTGAAAGAAAAATCTTACGAATACCAAGTAGCCGCTCGTGACTTTATCGCACGTAGCTTCTCTGAGTTCGCGAAACAAGAGTCGACCGTTTCTATCGCGCTGACGGGTCAAACCGTATTAGACAACACAGCTGTTGTATTCACAGACCACGGCATCGAAATTCGTTTCCGTATTAATTTACCAGCTGATGGTCGTAGCATTCTTGCTAAGAAAGCGAACAACATCATCACTTTCTACTTACCGAAGTTTATTCGTCGCGCGACGCTTGAGCGTGAGTTAAACATCGATGCAATGATCAAACATTGTGAAGCCGTTGAAGACCAAGAAGCGCTGCGTGCTCAATTGGATGAAAACAACCTAGCCGCTTTCGTTGCAAACGGCAGTGTGTTACCTCGTATCGCGGGTAACTGCGACCTTCCAATGAAAGACGCGGTACCTTTCGCGGCTCCAGAATCATTGAGTGTTACGTTAAATACTCCAAACCAAGGTGACGTGACCGGCCTAGGCATTCCAAAAGGCATTACGCTGATCGTTGGTGGTGGTTTCCATGGTAAATCGACACTGTTGAACGCCGTTGAACGTTCTATCTACAACCATATTCCTGGTGACGGTCGCGAAGGCATTGTAACTGCGATTGATACGATGAAGATCCGCGCTGAAGATGGTCGATGTGTGCACAGCTTGAACCTGTCAAACTACATCAACCATTTACCAATGCAGAAAGACACATCTGACTTCAGCACACAAGATGCGTCAGGTTCTACGTCTCAAGCGGCTTGGTTACAAGAATCGATTGAAGCCGGCGTTCAAACTCTACTTATCGATGAAGATACGTCAGCGACTAACTTCATGATTCGTGACGAGCGTATGCAAGCGCTAGTGTCAAAAGGCGATGAGCCAATCACACCACTTGTCGACCGCATTGGTCAGCTTCGTGAAGAGATGGATATCTCTACCATTGTTGTAATGGGTGGCTCTGGTGATTACCTAGATGTCGCGAACACTGTGATTCAAATGCACGACTACCAAGCGGTAGATGTGACTGAAAAAGCAAAAGACGTGATTGCTCAGCACCCTACTCAGCGTACTAACGAATGTGAAACTGCTTTAGAAACGTTTGTACCGCGTTCATTGAACCGTGCTTCACTGATGAACATTCTGACTGACGGTAAATTCCGTGTTAATGCTAAAGGCAAAGAGTCACTGCGTTTTGGTAAAGAGTTTGCAGACCTTTCTGCGCTTGAGCAATTAGAATCACCGTCTGAAGTGAATGCGATCGGTTGGGCTTGGTTCCAATTCGCACAAACTCCAGGTTGGTCAAACAACCCTGCTAAAGAGTTTAACGCTATTTTAGAAAACGAATGGCACGCTAACATGCCTAACTACGGTGACCTAGCGAAACCAAGAACGTTAGATGTGATGGCTGCTCTGAACCGTATGCGTAAATCTCAGTTCAAGCCTTCGAACTGATTTCGTTAAATATCGGATTTATTGTGCTTCTAGGTTTTTGAAGTTTTAATCTTCTAATTTACTAAAGCTTCTAAGCCACTAAATAAGCAAATTAACCTTCTACGGCTCTCATTCTGAGGGCCGTAAATTTATCTAACCTCTTTTGACCTAACCTCTAGTGTCGTCAAAACTCTTGAACTTTATAAATTCATAAAACCAATCTTTACATCAATTACTTATCATCTTTTGTAATGAGAAAATTAAAGGCACTGTTTACCGCCATCTAATGCTGTCGATCCCTCAAAACATGACACAGCTTTTACAAAACCCTAGTGATATTCAGATAAAGTCCCGATTCGACAAGTGTAACCAAATGTAACAGACCCTTGAGGCTTCAATGAATCATAAACGCGTTAAGATGCGTGACCATAAAATCGAAGTGAACCTATTCAAAAACCGCGTAATCGTCGCGTTTTGTGGGATCTTGATGTTCACTCTTGTCTTAGTCGGCAATTTATACCGACTTCAAGTTGAAAATTTTAAAAGCTATCAAACTCGTGCCGATGGCAACAGAATCAAAGTATTACCTATCGCCCCTACTCGTGGACTTATTTACGACCGTAACGGCGTGTTGCTTGCAGAGAACAAGCTTGTCTTTGATCTAACCATGATTCCTGAGCAAACCGATGATGTCGATGCAATGCTCACCAAGCTAGACAAATATGTCCCCCGTGATGCAGAGCAGATCGCTCGTTTCAAAAAACGCTATCACAACACCCGCCGTTTTAAATCTGTGACTATTCTAGAGAACTTAACGGAGGAAGAGATCGCCAAGTTCTCCGTGCACCAGTACCAGTTCCCCGGCTTATCTATAGATACCAGCTTAAAGCGTTTTTACCCGAATGGTGAGGTTCTTACCCACGTTCTTGGTTACGTGGCGCATATCAACGATAGCGATCTAAGAAAACTTGAAGAACAAGGGATAGATGCGAATTATCAAGCTACAACAATTATAGGTAAACTCGGCGTTGAGCGTTATTACGAAGATATCCTACATGGAACCAAGGGCTATCAGGAAGTAGAAGTAAATAGCCGCGGACGAGTTGTTCGAACGATTGAATACGTGCCTCCAGTAGCCGGCAAAGATATCGTGCTAAATATCGACCTTGAACTGCAAAAATACGTTTTTGAGCAACTTGACCATAGAACTGGCAGCGCAGTTATTCTCGATCCAAAAGACAACAGCGTGTTAGCGATGGCATCAAGCCCGAGTTACGACCCTAACCTTTTTGTCGACGGCATTTCGAGTAAGAACTATCAACGCTTATTGAATGACCCTGCTCACCCGTTGGTAAACCGTACGACTCTAGGTGTTTATCCTCCTGCATCAACTGTTAAACCATTTATGGCTGTGGCAGGACTGCAAGAGCATGTTATCTCTGAAGATACAATTCGTAACGACCATGGGGTATGGAGAATTCCCGGTTCAAAACGAAACTCCAAATCGTGGCGTGACTGGAAACGTTGGGGGCACGGGCCTGTTGATGTCACCCAAGCGATTGAAGAGTCAGTGGATTCATTCTTTTATCAAACCGCTTTTGATTTGGGTATTGACCGAATCTCAAGTTGGATGAACCGATTTGGATTTGGTGAACCGACAGGTATCGACATCTATGAAGAAAGTACCGCCAACATGCCGACTCGAGAATGGAAAATGATGCGTTATCGCACCCCTTGGTATCAGGGCGACACAGTACCGATTGGTATTGGCCAAGGTTATTGGACTTCGACACCGATGCAACTTGCTAAAGCAACTTCAGTATTGGTTAATCATGGTAAGGTGATGCCACCGCATATCTTACGAGCTACCTTAGACCACGGTGAAGATTTCAGTACCCAAAAACTTGTCGAACCGGAGCCAATGCCCTCAATCACTGAAGTACCGGATAGAATTTGGGATGTGCCCATCAACGCGATGCGACTCGTGAACCACGGAAGTCGAGGCAGCGGCAGGCGTGCATTTAAGGGAACTAAATACACGAGCGGCGGTAAATCAGGAACTGCACAAGTGTTTGATCTTGCGAAAGATCAGGTCTACAACTCGAAGAAACTCGCTAGGCATCTACTTGACCACGCGCTTTACACAGCTTTCGCACCTTATGAACACCCTGAATATGTCGCGACTGTGGTCATTGAACACGGTAACGGCGGCTCGAAAGTCGGCGCACCTTATATCCGTAAAGTACTCGACTATGCCTTTGAGCATAAAAGTGGTGAGAGCAAAGATCACTCCTAGCACCAACAACTTAAGTCGCTACAACACATAACGTATTTACCCAAAACATAACGTAATTTCGACAAAGCCCCACTTGTATCACTCACAATGTGGGGCTTTCCGTTTTAGGGTTCTGAGCAATTAGACAGCTAGAAATGCCTCTCGATTATGAGCTTCTTAATACATGCCATGCTTCACAGAGCGTCTGAAATTTTGCGGTGTTGCCTTCGTCTCTGTCCGGATGCCATCTCAATGCCAGTTGTCGCCAACGTTTTCTAATTTCATGGTGTGTCGCGCCTAAAGGTAACTCAAACAGGTTCAATGCTCGACTTCGATCCATATCGAGTTCATCACCACCCACATACTTTCTATACCGAGTCCAAAATTCGTTCAACAGCCTTTTGACTTCACCTTCATCCGCTTCATAGTTAACCCAATTAATGTAGTATTCTCGAAGTGGGTCTTGATGATCGATGCTGTGACTGCTTCCGTGATAACGACCATTCATCAATTCGATGTCCATCGCTTGGACTTGGAGCCAACCATCTGGGTGTAAGGTTTCTTGAAGCTGATAAAGCGCATTCATGATAAGGAAGTTCTTTTTAAACAACTCTTTCTCAGGCACAGCATCCAACACTGGCACAAACCCAAGATCGTTCAGATGAGCTGCCAATGTGTGTACTTTCCATCCGCTTGGCTTTTGCTTAAGCACTTCCATTATCGGCCAAAGCAATGGGTTTTCCATATGGCAATGAAAGTTTGCTCTCACATCTTGATAATTCGACATAGTTGACTCAGTTAGCTTCTCTGAATTAATGGATTTCTAGAACTGTGGATACTATAAGTAACCTGTTTCGCATCCGTTGCGTATCTTCTTTAATTGAAAGCGATTTTCTAAGATTTGTCGAGCTTAAGGACAAACAACTTTCTAACGTTTGGCTTAAAGGCACCTTTTATCGTCAAAACTGAGTACCATTTCGTTGAATATAACCGTTAGTAATAAAGCCGCAATTCTTTGGTACGGATACAAAAAAGGTCAGCGACTTAGCTGACCTTTCACATCTATCCCAATTTTAGGGACGAAGCATTGAACTGACTAGATAACGCCAAGCTCTCTTAGACGTTCCATTAGGTATTCGTTTGCTGTGTACTTTTCAGATAGCACTACTTCTGGTTTCGGGTGAAGGAATAGAGGCAAAGAGATACGAGACTTCTCTTGGCGTTCACCTGATGGGTTGATTACACGGTGAGTTGTCGATGGGAAGTAACCACCAGATGCTTCTTGAAGCATGTCACCGATGTTGATGATCATGTTACCGAAGTCACATGGAACATCTAGCCACTCGTCATTTTGAGCTTTAACTTGAAGGCCCGGCTCGCTTGCAGCAGGAAGAACCGTCAGTAAGTTGATGTCTTCGTGTGCCGCAGCGCGGATTGCACCTGGCTCTTCATCACCTTGCATTGGTGGGTAGTGAAGAACACGAAGCAGAGTCTGTTCACTGCCGTTGATCATTTCTGATAACGCAATAGAGAATTTCTCTTGTACTTCTTTAGGAGCATGAGCTTCAACCCAACCTAGCAGCTCTTGAGCAAAAGCATTCGCACGTTGGTAGTAATCTAGAATCTGTTCTTTCAGCTGTTCAGGGATTTGGCCCCAAGGGTATACGTGAAAGTACTCTTTGATGTCTTTTACAGTGTGGCCTTTAGCAACTTCAGACACTGAAGGTGGAAAATATCCATCTTGTGTTTCAACATTAAAGTGGAAGTTCTCTTTCTCTTCAGAGATGAAGAATTGGTACCAGTTTTCGTAAATTGACTCAACAAGCTCTTTCGGGATTGGGTGGTTCTTAAGAACACCAAAACCAGTTTCACGTAGAGAGCGAACAAATTGTTCTGCTGCGTCGTCAGCAAGGTAATCGACAGTTTCCAGTTTCATGACTTTCTTTCTTGTTATGTAGTAATAGAGCGATTTTAAGGATCGCTTTGTTGTAAATCAAACTTTTGTGAAACTCTAGCAACCGTTTGTCTAGATACTGGGCGATAACACCACTTTTCAACAAATCTGGTGATTAAGAGCCAATTGAACACTGTTCATTATTGTGTAACACTATTAAAAACTTCGACGAGAGATCTTGATATGACAATCACGCCACTTGCTCAAAATAGACCATTACTGTCATTGACGACGCTGTATCTGATTGTGTTTCTATTTTCAGCGTTTGCTCCCTCTTCAAGAGCGGTATGGATTGCCGAAATTGTCCCAGCGCTCGCGATATTGGTCGGTATTTGGTGGTTATCAACAAAGCTCACCTTCACTAAGACAGCTTACGTTTTGATGTTTATCTGGCTGATTTTGCATACGATAGGCGCAAAATATACCTTCGCGGAAGTGCCATTTGATTGGTTCAATAACATGATAGGTTCAGAACGGAATAACTTTGACCGTGTCGCGCATTTCTCTATTGGCCTTTATGCTTACCCACTCGCTGAGTACTTGATTCGTAAAAAACTGGCTCAACCGGTGCTGGCATGTTTCTTTGCGCTATTTGCGATTATGAGTGTTGCTGCAGGTTATGAAATTATCGAGTGGTGGTACGCGGAGATCGCAGGTGGTGATGAAGGTATCGCATTCCTTGGTTCACAAGGCGATATTTGGGATGCACAGAAAGATATGCTGTGTGACACCACGGGCGCAATTGTCTCGCTATTACTTCTTAAGCTTCAAGGGCGTGTCAATGCTTACTAAGCTCAATTATTTACACTGAGTATCAAAAGCAACGTTGAAATGCCACACACAAACCGTGCTGTGGCATTTTTAGTTTCAGCATTGTTTGCTCGTTTTAATATGACTGGTCGTTTCATCGTGACAGGTTATTTCATCGTTACCTTGCCACCAACAAACTTGTAGGCTGGCGTACCTCGAACCAAAGTGTCTCGCGCAAATTCAATCCCGCATTCAGGGCACACACATGGTTTTGTCGTGAAATCTTCAACGATACGCTCCTTAAAACATTTCACGAGTGCACCTTTGCCACCTTTCCGATACTTAAAAAGCTGCGTTTTACATTTGGCACAGAAAATCTGAACCGTCTTGGTCGGTTGTTTCTTGTTTGGTTTAGCCATAGAAGTTAATGATTGAACTCTTTATTTCTTAAGTTTAGGGGCGACAAGAACCAAGCTTATCCCTAGAAGTATAACGGTTGATGAGACTATAAATTGCATGGTGACAGGTTCAGATAAAAGTAATACACCACCAAGTGTCGCGATAACTGGAACAGAAAGCTGTGCAATAGACGCCACCACGGTATTCAGCTTTTTCACCACGTAATACCACAAACTATAACCCACACCAGAAGCCACAGAGCCCGATATAACCGCGTAAATCAAACCTTGTTCAGTGATAGACACTTGCGTTAACGCATTAGGAATCAAAACTAACAAGCTTAATGCCAAAAGGATAACTAGCGAACTGAATCCAAAGTTAGCGGTGGTCGATTGCAGTGCGTTTGACGATGTCTTTCCTGCCAATGTGTAAATGCCCCACCCAACTCCGGCCAGAGACATCAAGATAATAGAAACTAAATCAGGTGCCTGTGTCGATTCCGTTGGCATTAATAAATAAACAAGCCCTGCTACCGATAACAAACATCCGCCCCATTCAATCAATGACATTCTGTTGCCAGAAAACAAGTGCGCGGCAATCATCGTAAATTGCACCGCGACAAACAACACCAGAGCACCAAGACCTGCGCCAAGCTCTAAGTAAGCAAACGAAAAACCAAACATATACACGAGCAGTGACAATATTGATGTGAGTTGAAACTGTGATTTGAGCTTTGTGTATAGCGATGTGTTACTTGCTAACTCACTTTTAGCTTTAGATTGGGAAGATAAAGCTAATAAAATCAAAAGCGTAAGCGCACCAGATAAGATGCGAACGATCGAAAAGCTCAAAGGATCGATCGTTTGATCCATTAAGGCCCAGCGACACAGAACTGAATTAGCAGCAAATGCCACCAGCGTAATAAATGTAACCATCAGAGTTTGCATCGTTTTTCCTAAATGAGTTATTTGGTCCTAATTGAGTTTTCTTGGATTTCAATCAACGTCAGGCTTCACCCAAACTTGGCTAAAGTCGAACCAACCTAATGCATTACATTTCGCGTTTTGCAACGTACCACATTGATCTTTATTGACGCCTAACCAGCAATGGAACATCGGGATCAATTGATTGCTTTGGACTAGTTGTTTACCTAACTGTCTTGCTGGGAATTGCTCGAATTCACCAGAACGCCAACGGTCAATCATGTGACACCATTGGTCGAAGTCTTCTGCCGGGCTAGATTCATCAAGAAAACTGTAGTCCATTAACCAGCCAGCCAAGGCGTCGTCTCTGTTATTGGCGATGCCCATAGGGTTAATCCAAACATCAACATCATCGGCGTGCGGAGGATCGGTTTCGTAACCGTAAAGATCAACATCGACGTTGTATTGCTTCAGCACCGTGACAATCGCCTTTGCAAGCGTTGGGAACATTGGGTGTTGGCATTGATACGCCAATCTTATCGTTGGTTTGGAATTTGCTGGTGGACAAACGGGCACTTTTAACTTTATGTCATACCAACCGGGTTTTATCCCATAAGCGTGTAACACGCCCAAATCGATAACAGTCTCTTTTGGAATATGAACAAACAGATCCGCCGCATTCAACGCGTTAGATAAAAACTGTGCCCATGCGGGATCTTGTGCAATACCTTTCTTTCTATTGAGCAGTAAATACGTGCAGCCAGGATCGAGTTCTACTTCATCGCTATCGCCACGGTCGGCCATAACAGGCTTAGATAGGCTTGGGTAAACCATTGAAGAATAAGCCTCATCCACCACCCAAACTTCAACGCGATCAATTAACGGTCTAAAACCAAAGTACCCATTAAAAGCGGTTAACACGAGTTGTTTCTCGTCGTTCTTTTCAATGCGATAAGGTCCCGTTCCAATCGGTCGAATATCGTAGTCTTCACCACGTAAAGTGATCGGTAATGTGACTTTAGCGACCGATTCCGTTAGTGCGAGGGGAAAATACTTGTCTGGACGTGTGAGAAAAACATCTACTACACAATTTGCAGGTGAAGAGACATCTTTGATATGCGAAAACATGTTGAGAGGTTCGAGTGCAAGCAGTGTATCCACAACATGATTGGTTAACAGAGGTTCCCCGTTATGGAAACGAACACCGGGTCTCAAGAAGAATCGCCATTGGTAATCGCTAATCTGCTGCCACGAGTGCGCAAGATCAGGCTGGAGCTGATCGTTTTCATCCAAACGCGTTAGACCACTGAAGACTTGGCAGGCGATGTGTTGCTCTGAACGACGCATAGACTTTGTCGGATTAAGCATGGATAGCGGACGGTAATAAGGCAAACGAATAACTTGTTCGCCTTCTTGATACTGTACGCCCAAGTAGTTTTGAATAACTTGCGTGAGTTTGGCAGCATTGTGATCAAGCACTGACAGCGCCTGTCCAATTTTTCCTTCCTGCAAGTAGCGTCTTGCTAAGTTCTCGCTGACATCACAACGATTCTGTTTAAAGATAAGTTGAGATAACTTTCCTCGACCTGCTGCAGGTAACCATTCTACCCACCCTTCTTCTTCAAGCTTGTTGAGTACCATTCGGGCATTACGACGGGTACAACAAAGCACATCCGTGATGTCGTCGAGTTGAACATCAGAATCTTTACCATCGAAGTATTCAAACAGGGTTTCAAATTGAACGCGAAGTCTTGGGCTGCTCATAAAGAGGAAAACTTATTCAAAGGACATTGAATTCAGTTTCCCTATTTTATGGCGTAAAATCAATATTACTGACACAATTTTATTGTGAATTATGAGTACGACATCCTAAGATGTTATTCAATCTTAAGGGTTAAGTGCCTTTACCGTAAAGGATTACATTACATCGCAGCCAATTTCATTAGCGATTTCACGGAGCTGCTGTTCATCGTCTAATTTTATCGACCATTTACACTCAGAACCGTTAGCTGAAATAACATTTGCCCCTTTTCCGATCAATTGAATTGCATCAACTTGGGCTTGCAGCGTGACTCTATGCTCCCCATCTAAACGAACAACCAATTCATGTGCGGTTGCGATGACTTTTCCACTTTTAAACGTTATGACCATGGGCTTCTCGGGTTACTTCTTTAAATACTGATTGCTTGTTCTAAGTACTGATTACTTCTTCTAAAGACAAAACCAGCGTACGACTGCCTAGTCTGTTATCGCTTATGTTTCTTAACGGCAATGGTTAAACGGCTGGTACAAACTAAGCGTTGACGATCATCAGTGATATTGATCTGCCATACTTGAGTAGAGACGCCCAAGTGAATAGGCTCAGCAGTACCAATGACATGCCCTTCACGCATTGACCTTACGTGGTTCGCATTGATATCGAGCCCAACGCAATAATAGCCTTCTGGTACGCAGAAGTTTGCAGCCAATGAGCCAAGCGTTTCTGCTAGCACAACCGATGCGCCGCCATGAAGCATACCCAGTGGTTGGTGCGTAAAGTGACAAACCGGCATGGTTGCTACCAAAGAATTGTCATTTACTTCGGTGTAAACAATGTTGAGGTGTTCAATTAAGGTATTTTTTGAGGTCGCGTTGAAGGTATCTAGGTCAACGGGCTTTTTCCAAATACTCATATAGGTTCCCTAATTATTGATCTTGTTATCGCGTGCATAGCTTTTTTCTATATTACCGCTGTTAGTTATCTTACAGCCCTTAGCTATTACGCAAGTTGATGTTAACATGCATAAAAACCGAATACACAGAGGATATTGTATGACGTCATGGATGAAGTTTGCCTCGCTTCTCACACTTGCAGGCCTAACCGCGTGTAGCGCTTCTCCGACAGGCAGAAACCAATTGCTGCTTTTTTCAGATAAAGACATGTCTCAGCTTGGAGCACAGTCTTTTGAACAAATGAAAAAAGAACAACCCATCAGCAAAGATGCCAAAACTAACGCTTATGTACAGTGCGTAGCGAACAGCATCACTCAATATATTCCTAAACAAGGTTTTAGTGAATGGGAAGTTGTTGTGTTTGATAGTGATCAAGTGAACGCATTCGCCCTACCTGGCGGAAAAATCGGTGTATACACAGGGTTACTCAAGGTTGCAGTCAATCAAGACCAACTCGCGACGGTTATCGGTCACGAAGTGGCACACGTTTTAGCGGACCACAGTAATGAGCGCCTTTCTCAGTCTCAAATCGCTAATACGGGCTTATCTATTACTAACGTTGCGTTAGGTGCATCAGAATACAAACAGTATCAAGGTATGACGATGGCCGCGTTAGGGTTAGGCGTTCAATATGGCGTTATTCTACCGTATGGGCGAACTCAAGAGTCTGAAGCCGATGTTGTTGGTTTAGAGTATATGGCTCAAGCAGGTTTCGATCCAAACCAAAGTGTCAACTTGTGGCAAAACATGGCGAAAGCATCAGGGGGTAATCAACCGCCAGAGTTGCTTTCTACGCACCCTTCCCACAGTACGCGTATTAAAGATCTACAAGCAACGATAAAAACGCTTCCTCAATCAGGTTCACCAAGACCAAATTGCAAAGCGTAATCTAAGTAAGAATCGCCTAGCTGGTGTAAATACAAAATGCCCTATCCATATTGGTTAGGGCATTTTCAGTTTCTTGCTTGCTAACAGTTCAAGTGCACTAAGCAGCTGGATAATTCCAACAACAGAAACTCACTCGTTAAGTACCAAGAATTTGTAATGGTAGGCTTAATAGCTGATCACCAGTAGATGCAAAATACCAGATAACACCAATCAAACTGCTCACTAAACCTACATACCAAACGAACGACACGACTTGCCCGTATTTGTCTAACGGTAACAAGTGACTGTGATGACGTCCTTTCCATTCAAACAGTATTTCAACACTGCCCATGATCAATAAGAAACCAAACAGGGTTAAATTCAACTGATAACTCAATACCACACCAGCAACGGCAGCCGCGACACAAAGTACAATGCCAAGCACACTGTTCATCGAGAAACTGATACTTTTAAGAACATGTCCGCCATCGAGAGGCAAAATCGGCAATAGATTGAACAGGTTTAATAGAGCATTAAATACTGCAAGGCCGGCAAAGAACATTTCGCCAGTCGCCCAATACAGCACCATAAATACTAACGACAATATCAGGCCGAACAATGGCCCCATGATTGAGATAACCACATCTTGCCAACGCGTATTAATCTTTTCATCGGATAACGCCAAGCCACCAAGAAATGGTATCAAATAGATCCCTTTGGTTTTCATGCCGAAGTATTTCATCGCTCTAATATGACCGTACTCATGGAACATTAAACAGGCGATTAAGGCCAAAGCGAACTGAATTGAAAACAACCATGAATAGGCCGCTAAACTCGCAGAAGCAAGTACGACCTTGATTAGCTTGGCGCTTTTAAGCGCTTTCATACCAAGCGACACCAACCCAATTAAGCTAAAACGCTTCTCTGGTTTAGGAGCGACAACAGGAGTTTGTTGTTCAATATCTTTGGTGTTTCGATTGCCTTCGGTAATGGTTTGCCCATTCACCGACGCTTTATACGTCATCTCAAACGGTTGCCACTGAACGGTCGATTCAACGTGACACTGCAACGTTTCTTCGCCAGCGCGTAGTGTAAATTCGTGTTTTCGGGCGTCTTCTTGGTCTGTGGTCGCATCTAATTGAGATACCAAAGTGTTATCCCAATACAACTGTTGCCACCCTGCCATTGATCCTTCTAAACGAAGCGGTTTTCCAAGAAACTCTATCGCGAGTAATTCCAAACTTAAAATTCCAATTTAATGACTTCTAACGAGTGTCGATATTATGCCGATTTAGCGAATGGTGGTAAACAGAAACAAAGTTGTTACATATTGAGCTATTGAACACTATTTATACCGCAACGATGCATAAACACTCTGGTCACACCTCCAACCACGAATAAATTATTGATTATACTTATATTATCGATGTTAAAGTGCCGCCCCTTTAAAACATAACCTCACAAAATAACAACTCTTTCTTTGACTTTATATAAAACATGAATTTAACATGCCATTTACATTGGAGCTTCAACACCAAAAATGCTCAGTGTGTTTTCAAACCATAATAACGAAATTCGATGCCCTAGGAGGGTCAAGGATGAAAACAATACAACGCTCTCTCGTTTCACTTTCAGTACTATTTGCATGTAACTCACTTGCGGCTGGTTTCCAAGTTGCTGAGCATTCTGCCTCAGGTCTTGGTCGTGCCTTTTCAGGTGAAGGTGCAGTAGCTGATAACGCGAGTGTACTAGCGAGAAACCCCGCCGCAATGACCCTATTTGATACAGCCCAATTTTCAGGCGCGGTTTCTATCGTTGATCCAGAAGTGGATATTACTCAAAACAATGTTCCAGGTTCTGGCGGACAAAGCCAAGTATCTAAAGACGTAGCGCCATTGCAAGTCGTCCCTGCCGCATACTACATCAGCCCTATTAACGATAAATGGGCTTGGGGCATTGGTATGTTTTCTAACTACGGCGTTGCTACCGATTACCCAGACGATATTTATGCGGGTGATCTTGCAGGTGATACTTCACTAGTGTCAGTGAACTTAAACCCCAATGTGGCGTATCGAGTTAACGACCAGTTTAGTGTTGGTGCGGGTGCGAACCTTGTTTACGCCGAGGCTGAACTAAATCGTCATCAAGGCTCTATTTCGAACATCACTGGAGATCCTGCCTCAACAAAACTGATCAGTATGACAGGTGAAACATTTGCATTTGGTTGGAACGTGGGCGCGTTATATGAACTGAATGAAAACAACCGATTCTCTATCGCTTATCGTTCAGAGGTAGACCTCGACTTTGATGACGGTGACTTTACTGATTACACGGGCAGCATCGTGGAAGGCAGTGCTACGACAACAACAGGACGTCTAAAAATCACGTTGCCTTCGATTATTGAAATTTCAGCTTTCCACCAATTGACCGACCAATGGGCAATTCACTACGGGTGGCAACAAACTGGGTGGAGTAGCTTCAAAGAGCTTAAAGCGACAAGTTCAGATTGTGTAAGTGGCGAGTGTTTTAAAAAGACCGAAGACTACGACGACAATAACCGTTACTCACTGGGTGCAACTTATCAGTTAAACCAAGAATGGACCTTAAGAGCTGGTTTAGCTTATGACGAGCAAGCTGGTGAAGCGACGTTGAGTATTCCTGATAGCGACCGTTTCTGGTACAGCGCAGGTTTAACTTACCAGTACAGCCCTAACCTTTCCTTCGATGCTGGTTTTGCCCTTGTACAAAGTAAAGATGGTGACTTCAAAGAAACCAATGAACTAGGGCAAGAACTTGAATTCTCTGGTGATGCAGTCGCTTACCTATCTGCAATTCAAATGAACTACACCTTCAACTAAACGGAATTAAAACATGAAAAAGTTATTTAATGTTTCGCTGCTCGCTTCAGCAATGTTTCTTGCTGGTTGTGGTGATGACTCTTCGAGTTCAGGTGCGTCAACAGCGATTCAATATGAGCAATACATTCAAGATTCACTCGGACAAGCGACGAGCATCAAGTTTCAATTAACGGGTGCTGATATTGCAGTTCCTCTTCCTAGTTTCGCGTTGATGGATGCTAGCGACGGTACACTTGGCTTGCCGACTGGCGGTGATGACTCATTAACCAACCCTATCGCAGCAATGAATACAATGGATGGCTGGTCAACTTCAATGCCAATTATCATGGACTTTGAAGGTACTGGCTTAGCTGACGGTGTAGCTACTGGTGGGGTTTACCTATTAAAACTTAGCGGCTCACTCACATCTGAAACTGCACCTAGTGTCGCTGGAATATTGACTTTAGGCGTTGATTTCAACGTTCTTTCTAGTGCCTCAACTGACACCTTCACAATTGTGTTCAATGATTCCTTAGATGCTTCAAGTGAATACGTGTTGGCGCTGTCAAATGAACTCACGGATATTAATGGTGATCCTGTTGGCATGTCGGCAAGTTATGCTGCACTGAAATCTAGTGCGGTAACGTACACCGAAGGTAGCCTAGCTCAAGCACAACAAGTCACTCAAGGTGTTGAAAAGATCTTTGCTGGAGCGACGGCTGCAGGTGCTATTAACCTTGATACTGAAAACATCATTTATTCGACGTGGTTTACGACTGAGTCTATAGGTGATTCCCTTTTCGCTACCAAAGCGGCAACAGCTACAGGGTTGGCTGCAGCAAACCTCAATAGCGTTTGGGCAGGTAGCGCAAACCCTAACTCTGTTGACTTGTCGACAGCTTATGCGATGCAGTTTGGAACGTCAGAACCTTTCAAAGATGCACTTAGCGGTGACACTGATTTTGATAAGTATATTGGTGGTGGCGACGCGACTAAGATTACAAAAGCAAAAGTAGCCATCGAGACGATGTATGATGCTTCAGGTGCTAACGTCAATGTTAGCCAAGGGTTCGTTCAACTTCCTCATTACTTAGAGAAAGGCAGTAATGAATGGAACTCTCAACCTTTTGAATCGGGCATGCCGAGCCTTGCCAAAGTTTCAAAGGCTTTAAGCGATAGCGCAGAACAAGCCAATATGGCTGGG
>NZ_AJYZ02000019.1:651245-768092 GCF_000272045.2 Vibrio crassostreae 9ZC13
TTAGCGACAAGCCAAACAGAACAACTTAAACTGGTAGGTTTGAACCTTACACTAGCTGATGGCTCTTCGCTTGATAGCGAAAGAGTTATTACGAAATACTCTCCTGTTCCTCAAGTTAAGTCATTAGAAAATGTAGAGTTCTTGTTATTTACTAAGAATGGGGCAACACCAAAAAACGTTGTTATCTATCAACATGGTATTACCTCTGCTAAAGAGAATGCTTATGCGTTTGCTTATAACTTAGTGGGCGATGATACAGCGGTTCTAGCAATAGATTTACCAATCCACGGTACACGTAGTCTAGATGATACACGCTCAGCAAATGCAAACGTCTTAGCTTATTTAAACCTAACTAACTTGCCAGTAGCGCGCGATAACGTTCGACAAAGTGCGTTAGATGTAATGGGCTTGAGAGCTTCGTTAACCGCTTCTTTGCAAGCTGGTTTACTTGCTAGTTCACCTTTGAGTGCATTTAATCTAAATACAGGTTCACAGGTTAAATTTTTAGGTCACTCTTTGGGCGGTATTGTTGGAACGACTGCTGTTGCTGCCTCTAACCGTACGTTAGGTAGTCCAACGGCTGATGCTCTGTATTCGTTTAGTTCGGCAGCTTTTGAAAACTCTGGCGGTCAAATATCTAACCTTCTACTCGGTTCTACAGAGTTTGGTCCTCAGGTTAAACACAATGTTGCGTTGAGCGCTTCAACGGAATACGCGAGTTTCGCAAGTGCTACCTGTGCCAGCTTATCAGACAAACTCTGCTACGAAACGTTTGAAACTAATGCAACCACAGCCCAACTAGCAGTGATGACGGCTGCATTTCAGCAATTCGCGTATGCAGCTCAAACCGTGTTGGATACCATCGATCCGTTCACTAACGCTGATCACCTGTTAAGCTCTGGTTCACCTGTACTACCTATTTATATTGGGCAAGTTCAAGGCGATGATACAGTACCTAACTCTGTAGCAAGCGCTCCATTCGCGGGAACAACACCGTTGGCAACCAAGCTTAACCTAACTGTTGTTGATTCAAGTAGTGCGACACCTAGCAGTGCCGGAACTAACGAATTTGTGAAATTTAACAATGTTGCAGCGCACAGTACCTTTGTTATCCCACAAGACGATACAACACCATTACCTTTAGATTCCGCTCACCATGCAGAAATGCAGGCACAAGCAAAAGATTTCTTGGTAAACAACAAATTGAGTACAGTGTCCAACGCAGCCTCTGTATTGGAATAATAACGAGCTCTAAATGAAACTAAATGCCAGCCTAACCGCTGGCATTTTTGTCTCTGTCGTTCGAACAAGTCCCCTAGTTGACCGTTTGCATAAAACTTTAAAACACAAATGGTTGATCTCAGCTAAAATTAATCAAGACAGAATACCGTACGACCTCTTTCTTTATTGTAAATAAAGTGGATAATAGCCCCGTAATTTAATACCTAATAAATGTGAGTCCATTATGTCTTCTGAAGCTACTATGCTAGAACGCTGCCAATCTAAATGTGAACTATGTGGTTCTGATTCTTCTCTTACTGCATACGCAGTGCCGCCACACAGCCACGTAACAGTGGATCACGGCATCATGGTATGTGACAAATGTCTTGGTGAGATTGACGATCCTAAAGATATCAACCACTGGCGTTGTCTGACTGACAGCATGTGGAGCCAGGAAGCGCCAGTTCAAGTAACGGCATGGCGTCAACTTACTCGTCTGAACACAGAAAGCTGGGCTCAGGACGCGCTAGACATGATGTACCTTGAAGAAGAAACATCAGTTTGGGCACAAATCGGCATGTCTGCTGATGACAAGCCTCTTGATGTGAATGGCGTTGAACTTAAGAAAGGTGACGACGTAACAGTAATCAAAGACCTGCCAATCAAAGGTACTAACCAAGTGATTAAGCAAGGTACTGTTATTCGTGGTATCAGCGTTGGTGACGATCCTAAGCTTGTTTCTGGTAAAACAAACGGCGGTCAATCAATGTACGTAATCGCTGAGTTCTGCCGTAAGAAGTAATCTTACTGTAAGAAAGTGATAGAAAACGAAAAGGCGCTAATTAGCGCCTTTTTTCTTGGAAAAATTTAACCTATTCCGTTGTTCTAGAAACCACTGCCTACGTTAAAGTAGATAGCGCGTTCTTCATGGCTTTGCGCATAATCCATCCCAAGGTGCAAACCGTAACGTCTCGCGATTTGGTATCGAAAGCCGACACCTCCGGCATTGACGGTACTGTCGTGGCTTATGCCGTTATCTTGCTTTGCAACCCCTGAACCGTAAAACCCAGACACCTTCCAACGATGAGTGATGCTATACGTCAATTGGCCTTGGATTGTTTCAATCTCATCTCCTTGGTACCGATAAGATGACACCCCGCGTAACGACACGTACGGTTTCGCTGTGGGTGATACAAACAGGTCTTGCTGTTCGAAGCTTTGATAATTTGCAGCCAAGCCTAACGTCCATTTATTGGTAATTGGGATATAGGCTTCGCCATCTATGTTCAAATTTCGGTAATTGTAATCACTGCCAATCGCATCGTCGTACACCATGTAATCTGCAGACAATTTGTAACCTTTGGTTGGATAAAATAAATTATCTCTTGTGTCATATTCAGCCTCCAACCCTAAACCAGAAGTAACCGATTCGTTACCCAAAATTCGGTCTAAAACCATGTTATCAAATTCAATCTCAGACTTAGCTAATAACTGCTTTATTCCCAACATCCAAGGCGTATGCCCAATCCGGAACTGCACCTTTTGTGAAAGTACGGCTACCGAAGTTGACGTGCCTATTCTAAGGTCATGATCTATGGGGCCCCAGTTGATTGATGTGTACAAATCCAAATTCGCAACACCAAAGCCGCCGCCTCCTGTGTAACGAATGGAATCATTCATCCAAGATCGTCTATGGCCACCAAATACAAACCAAGTTTCGTTCTCTGTCCCTACTGCGCCCACTACTGACATTGCTGAGGGTACTAACTGCGCACCACCATCTATGGCAGAAAGAGCAGCTTGCTTTCTTTGTCGCTTTTCCTCATCCGTCTCATGTAAAAACAAACCAGCCACACCGCCGCCGTACCCCACCGCAGGCTCGGTAATCAAAATTGGGATAGGCAAAAAGCCATATGCGTTTTCCGCAAGGTGATGCCCCATATCAAATTGACCATCAACAGGATCATAAAACGATGCGAAAGAAGATGTTGTAAATAAAAAGCAGGAAAAAAGAGCAAAGCCGCCGCAGCGATTCATAAGATTGGCCTCAATAAAAAAGGCCGGGTAATAAAACCCGGCCGAAAGTTTGCTTCCTTGCAATAAACATAGAAATTAAACACTTATTGCCAATAAAGGGTTCCTTAATCGACAAGGTTAGAATAGGTCAAACTGTGGTATTGCCCTACTCTCATATGGAGGATCTAGCCCTACAAAATCAAATCATTCTAAAGATGACAAATACGAAAAAGGCTCATATAAATGAGCCTCTGTGAACAAGTAAACTGTGTTATTGGTTCATTAATCTCGCTTTAGCAATCGCTCTACGTTTTCTTTGATAACTGATAATACTGATGACTTAACTTCGCTAATTTGTTTAGAATGAGGGCACCATAGTGCAAAGCCAAATTTAAATCCTTGTTCCATTTCAGACGATTGTATAGGTTCGATGTCGTAATGCGAAAATTCAGAATGAGCGAACGTTTTTGGTAGAAGTGCCCATCCTAGACCTGCTTCAACCATTTTGATAACTAGCGCTAATTGGTCGACTTCTTCATTGTCAGAACTAACGGTTATTTTTTCGGACATTCCTTCTTCAATGAAGGATTTTAAGACAAACTGCTTCGCATTTCTTAGCGCTAAAAGTACATCTTCTTTTGCCAAAGATGAAAACTCACCATTTTTTTGAACGAAAGGAAAAAATTCTATATGGCCTAAAAAGTTGGCATCAAAACTGTGTATTCCACGACTGTCATGCACGTTGACCAATCCAAAATGATACTCACCGCTCTGAAGGCCTTGCTTAATGTCTTTTTTATTTCGTACAAGAAAATTCACTCGCATCATCGGGAAATCACGACGCAACTTCTTTCGAATATCCACAAGGATTTGATGAGGTATCACACTTGAATAAGCAAAAGTAATGTTTTCCAAACCGCCATAAGACAAGCTCAAGGCTACCTTGTCGAAAGTGCGTGCCTGTTCAATCGTTTGCTTAGCGTAGTGGTAAAGAAGATGACCATCTTCTGTCGGCTTTACAGAGCGTCCAACCCTTTCAAATAGGCTTACCGCGAGTTGGTCTTCAAGGTTAGTTATAACCTGCCCGATTGTCGTTCTGTGCTTGTTAAGCTTGACTGCTGCCTTGCTGAAAGAGAGTTGGTCATAAACGGTAACGAACGCGAGAAGTTGTTCAATGCTGAAATTCATGTTGTTGTGCTTACTTTTAATCGTTATGTATTTAAATTATCACAGGTTGGCGAAATATCTACTTTGTCAGAATAATATTAGTGAAAATAATTCGTCAATTTGAAACAAAAAAAACCTACTTAAGCTAGTAGGTTTTATCGTTGATGTCAAACGAATAACTTAAATGTATTCGATAACTCGAGCTAGATAGTTAAAGTCCCCAGAATCACCGTGGTAATTACGGTAAACATCGACACTGAAATATCTAGGTTGGTCCACTTGAATATGCTCAGCAATTCGCTGCTCGATGGATTCTAGAGTTTCACCTGTTTGCGAGTAAATGTATTTCTTGGTGGTCTTTTGAAGCTGGCGTTCTTTAGCTTCTTTGTGTGTGACGTAATTGTTCACGTCAACCCATTGACCAATGTAGTCAATCTCCACGTAGTCTGAATTTTCTTCAACCATGAACAACGCCGCTTCTTGTTGAACGTCGGCCAGTTGTAGCATGTCGTTATCGACTTTTTGCTGTTCCATTGAGGTCACATTTTGTGCTATGGCAGCGCTAGACGTTGCCATGATAAGTAGCGCTAAAGCTGTTTTATTCATTTTACGATATCCCTAAATTAAGGTAATTCTGTTACCCAAGGTTTGCCCTGAGTTGCTTTGTGATAACCATATTCGTATATGGTTAATAAATAGTGTTCATCAAACATGTCTTTGGTTCGTTTGGCGTAACCAAAGTCGTGCTCGATGTAAGTAAATTGCATATCAATGTTGTTGATTTCACAGATGTATTTCATTCGATATAAATCACCACGTGTTTGAGCAAGAGTCAGGCTTGATACGCTCTTTGCTACTAAATCTAGACCCTTATCTCTCAGCGAGTGGTACGGCGCTTTCAGTGCTCCATTTCGAATAACATCGAGCTGTGGTGGTTTTTCTAACCCAAGAGCATCTGAGATCTGCTGATAGTCGAAGTTAGATGGATTGAAAAATACTTGAGCGGCTAAACCACCATCGACGTGAAGTTCTTCATAACTTTTACCTTCGTACTTCACATTGATAAACTGCGGTGGGAAGACTCCAGGAATAGAAGCACTTGCTGCTAAAACCTTATATATAAGTTCAGACTTATCTGGCATGTCACTATTTGCAATTGCGCCCACATTCCAAATGACAAGCTCTCCAGAATCAAAGTGTGTGCTACCAATAAACAAACGCTTACCGTTGCGGTGTCGCGCAGCAATTTGCTCGATCATCGGTTCAGGGAACGCCTGAGCGATAAATTGATTCAAGTTTTTACCGTCAGTAAAAGCATCTTTAAACACGGTGTTTAAAAAGTTCTTTTTGCCGAGCACTGATTTGTCATTGATGTTTAACATCACCTCCTTCATCTTCGGAAATGCATCTCCGCCGATGAATACAAATGGTGCTATTAGCGCTCCTGCACTGATGCCAGTAACTATTGAGTAGTCTTTCAATTGGCCAGATTCTTCCAGCCCTATCAAAATACCGGCTCCAAAGGCTCCGTTCGCGCCGCCTCCTGACAAAGCTAAGATATTTAGTTGCTCACCTGACACTTTAATTGGCGTTGTTTGATCGATTGGAGAGTATAAGAAGTCTGGGTTCTCACTCGCCCACATACGCAATGGCTCTTTTACTGATATCGCTTCTTCTACAACCACTTCTTTGTAATTGTCTTTGTGTACGCGTACATCCAACGTGTGGGGTGAGCTACATGCCACTACAAGTAATGACAAAGCAACGGTAAAACCCGAGGAAATTAGACGGTTCATAATTAGGCTCATTTAATGTTCTCTAAAATGATTCAGATACTCTGTTTAATCAAAAGAACAGCTATAAACAGAGAAGTTAATAAATAGGGATAAAGTGAAGTCCGTCTCTTTCTGGGAGTAATATAGCTAGGTTTAGTCTTAGCTCGTAATCTCGTTTGTAGGATGCGACCCATCGAATAGGTACACCCTCCACCACTATCGGAGTTAAACGCTCTACCCGATTTTGACCACGTTGAAATCGTGGGTAGGCTCTACAAATTCATATTGTGCATTGATTGTTTGTAGCTCCCAAGTGCCATAGCTTTTAGTTAGCTCCAACACACCATAGACCGCGTTATTTGCATGTCGGAATGCAGCTACGGGAGACATTCTCTTTATTAACCCTGCGGTAAACAGGCCAGAGATAAGGTCACCGACACCAACCGGTTGTTGAGCAAATTCAATGTTCGGTCGTTGGGCTAAATAACATGCCTTTTTCGTTGCTAAAATCATACTGAACGCGTCATCGGGTAATGAGTGAAGATGCTTCACGAGCACCATCTTTGGACCAAGCTCCAATGCTTTCTTACATGCTGTAACCGCGTCATAAAGGGAGAGGATTTTAATGCCGGTCAATTCACTTAGTTCAAATTGGTTTGGCACTATAACATCGGCAATAGGAAGCAAGTGTTTAGTAATGGCGGTTCTAACGCCATCCTCAACGATACAACCTTTATCTGGGTCACCCATTACAGGGTCACAAACATAGAGTGCACTGTGGTTCTTTTCTTTAACTAAATTAACCGACTCGGCAACCGCTTTACATTGGTCTGCGCTTCCCTGATAACCCGATAGGATCGCACCACAGTCTTTCAGTACGTTGATGTTGTCTAAGCCTCGAATCAAGTTTCGAATATCATCTGAGCCGAATGTTTGCCCGGTCCAACCTTGTTGATATTGAGTGTGATTAGAGAACTGAACAGTGTGGATTGGCCACACATCGAGTCCCATTCTTTGGATTGGAAAAACCGCAGAACTGTTTCCTGCATGCCCGTAAACCACATGAGACTGAATTGAAATTACACCTTTCAAACCGTCACTCCTCTTCTGAATATAGTTTTTGATGTCTTGAGTAAATTTTAAAGTCAAAGTACTGAACTTTGGTAATCCCCTTTGATGGGGAAGATCCATCAAGACATGAAATGTAAGAATGTCTCTATAACGATTAGGTTTGAGAGATCGATAAAGAACGCACCAATTAACGGCACGATAAAATACGCTTGTGGCGATGGGCCGTAGTAACCCGTGATACCATTCATATTGAGCATGGCTGTCGGTGTCGCACCCAAACCAAAGCCCGCATGACCACTTGCCATCACCGCGGCATCATAATTTTTACCGAGTAGCTTATAGGTAACGGACGTAACAAACACAATAGTAAACAATGTTTGAATCGTTAGGATAACCACCAGCGACAACGCCATATCAAACAGCTGCCAAAGTTTGATTTCAAGCAATGCCATAGATAAGAAGACACTTAGGGCAATTGAGCTTAAACGTGCCACTTCGACCATCGCAATCTTGGCAGGTTTGCTCTCGCTAAATAGTGTTGAGAATAGTGCACCAACAAATAACGCATAGACGAAATTTGGCACCATGTTCAGCCAATGCACATCGAGCACAAGCACTAGACTATGTAGCATTTGGCTGAGCTCAACACAGCATGCTAAAAGAACAACGCTTCCGATGCCATGTAGTACATTGCCCTTAGTCGGCATGTGATGGGCCTTTTTGTGTTCCACATCTGCTGCATGTACGTTCGGTGTTGAAATTTGATTTTTTTCAACCAAATACGTGCCTAAAGGCGCTCCGATAATACCGCCAATCACAAGACCAAAAGTGGCACAGGCCATCGCGATTTCGAGTGCATTATCGACACCAAAATGGTCATGAAACATCGACGCCCATGCAGCACCTGTCCCATGCCCACCTGATAGGGTGATAGAGCCCGTCATCAGTCCTAGCTTAGGATCCAGCCCTAAGAACGAGGCTGCAGCGACACCAATAGCGTCCTGAAAAATAATATAAACAACGGCGATTCCGAGAAAGACAACGAACAAGCGTCCACCTTGGAATAGCTGCTTGATATTTGCGCTTAAACCAATGCCTGCGAAAAACATCAGCATCAACGTCTCTTTATAAGGAAGTTCAAATTCGAACTCCATTCCCATGCGATATAAGCAAGTAGTAATTAAGGCTGCGATGCACCCACCAATCACCGGCCCTGGGATATGATATTTACTTAATATTGGTGTGTTTTTTTTGGTTACCTCACCAAACAACAACATCAAGAGTGCCAAAATGGCAGATTCAACGGCATTTACAGAAATTACATTCATTATCACGACCTAAACAACCGAATAAAAAAGCCCCGACTTGACGGGGCTTATATTTTCTAGCAACTACGAATTACGCAGAGAACTCTTGGAAGTACTCATCCAACACAGTGCGTGTTGCACGGCCGATTAGCTCGTACTCGTGGTGAGTAAGGTTCGCTAGTGATACACGTACTGATGCGTGTACTGTGTCGAAACCTTTACCAGGTAGTAAGATTACGCCGGTTTCGTGAGCAAGACGGAATAGGAAGTCTTTACCTTTCTCGTTAGCTTTGAACCAGTCGACAAACTCTTGACCGTAAAGTTTGCCACCTAGCGTGTCTAGCTCTAGTAGTGTGTAGTAATCCACACGGTCTTTGTTCTCTTCGATTGCTACACCCATGTTTTTGTAAAGCGTTGTGTAGCGCTCACGGATGATGCGTTTACAAGCGGCTTTGTAGCGACCTTCTGAGTCCATTAGACAAGTTAGAGCAAACATCGCCATTTGCACTTGTTGCGGTAGAGATAGACCGGCAGTGTGATTCAAGGCTACGCTACGGCTATCCGCAACGATGCGGTCGATGAACTTAATGTCACGTGGCTCTGGAGTCAGTGTTTTGTAACGGTCATCCAATTGGCACTGTTTTTCTTCGCTGAAAGAACTTAGTGCGTCATCAAATACGTTTTTGTGTTGGATACCAATGGTACCTAAACGCCAGCCTGTTGCGCCAAAGTACTTAGAGAACGAGTAAACACAAAGTGTGTTGTATGGTAGTTTTGCAAATAGAGAAACGAAGTCATCGGCAAATGTACCATATACGTCATCAGTGATGATGAATAGGTCACTGCGTTGCTCATTCACAAAGTTTGTTAGGTTCTCTAGAGTCTCGTCAGAGAATTTCACTGATGCTGGATTAGCAGGGTTAACGACGCAAAGTAGTTTGATGTCTGTATCTGCCAGTTTCTCGATTTCAGACATTGGAAGCTGCCAAGTGGTCTCATCAAGACGCAGTTCAACGATCTCTAGTTCGTACTCAGAAAGCTCTGGGATTTCTAGGTAAGGGGTAAAGATTGGCGTGATTAGCGCAACTTTGTCACCTTTTTTCAATAGACCATTGTTGAACATGGTTGCGAACGTGTACGTCATTGACGCAGTGCCGCCTTCTGTTGCGAACAGGTCAAAGTTAGTCGTCATTGGCATTGGGCCGTACATCTCTTCTGCGATGTATTGTTTAACCACTTTCTCGATGTTCACTAGCATACGTGGTGGCACTGGGTAGTTACACGCAAGGTAAGCCAGTACTAGCTCGTTTAGGAACGCTTGTTTTTCGATGCCTAGACGGTCTTTTGCGTAGCTTAGTGCACGACGTAGGAAATCAACGCCTTTGTCTGTTGCATATTGGCTTGCGAACGTGTCGAAACGCTCAACGATGCCGACGCCATCAGGGATACCACCGAAATCACCACCGAGGTAAGCGTAGTTACGTTCCGCTTCCATTACTGCAAATTCACCCAAACGAATAAATGCTTTACGTGGCAATGTTGCTAAGAAGTTTGGATTACCACGACCTGCGTCTAGTAAAGCACGGTCTGGCACTGCTTGCGCCACTTCAATTAATTTGTCTTTTAATTCAAATGGGCTTAAATCAGCGAATTTTGAAAAGTCGATATTTGTATTTTGTGTAGTCATAATATTTACCTAATAATTTAATATTAAACACTTGTAATTAAATAAAGTATTTTACTTAAGCGTGATTATTCAGGCCTACCCTATTTTTGATTGGGTAGGTCTGTTAATAAGTTGATGATTTTTTAAATCTATAATGAGTTGTAGGTTTTAATTACATACCCGCATTAACGGTAATAATGCCGACGATAATTGGGCCCCATAGAGTCAGTAACACGTTGGCTACGGCGTAAGTCACAGTAAAAGAGAATACTGGCGTTGCGTTGCCTGTTTTTTCCATCAATGCAGCGAACGCTGGGTTTGCACTTCGACCACCGGTTACACAACCTAACGCTTCTACCGGATTCTTTATCTTCAATACAAAGTACGAGAAGAAGAATGAAATAATCTGTGGAATGATGGTTACCGCAACACCCAAGAATAGTAGGCTCATACCGTGTTCTTTGATGGTGTCTACCGCTTGAGGGCCCGCTTGGAGGCCAACAATGCCTACAAATGCTGCTAGACCGAAGTCGCGAATAAAGCTTGCTGCTGATTTTGGGAATTGCGCCACATGTGGGTTACGGCTGCGTAACCAACCAACAATCAGACCTGACACTAGACAGCCTGCACCAGAGCCGATAGTGACCGGAATACCTGCAATTTTGAAGTTGATTAGGCCAATCAAAAGACCCAATACCATACCCATGCCTAGTACAATGAAGTCAGTCATTGTTGCTGAGTTCATTGGCTTACCGATTGTACCTTGAACACGATTAATATCGCTTGGTGAGCCAGTTAATTGAATAACATCATTTTTCTTAACAACAAGGTCAGCGTGAACTGGGATTGATACACCTTCGCGAAGGTAGTCAGTCACATAAACACCACGGTAAGTGCCTTTGTTCGCTTCTGATTTGATTTGACCTAGTGTACGGCCAATCAGTTGTTTGTTGTCTGCGATAAGCTGACGGTTCTCTTCAATGACTTCGTACTCTTCTGGAAGCACAACTTCAGAGCCAACAGAGTCACCTTTCAACTGACCAATGGCTTTACGAGTACCTGTGATAACCAGAACATCGCCTTGTTGAAGCTTAGTAAATTTGTCTGCTTCAATCGCTTTGCCATCACGCTCGATAACTTCGATGCATGCGTCTATTGAATCTTGATTGATTTGGGCTAGTGTCAAACCATTCACTTTGCTCTCTGCTTTGATTTCAAAAGCGCGAGTCTCAAGTTTTGTCATCGCATTGAATTCACCAGCACCAAGCTCTGCATTACCATCTGAGTTCGCTTCTGCCATTTTGATTGCTTCAGCGCGGATATCCCACTTCATCAACGTTGGGAATACCCAAGTCACCATCAAGATTGGACCTAATGAACCAAAGATGTATGTTACAGCGTAACCTACAGCAACGTTAGTTTGCATCAGATGTTTGGCTTCTTCAGACACACCACCCAAACGGGCGATCGCATCGCCTGCAGTACCAATGATCGCAGACTGAGTTAAACCACCGGCAGCTAGGCCCGCAGCAGTACCTCTATCTAAGTCAAACAACCACGCAGCGGCAAGTACACACAATAAGCCTGAAACCGTCATAACAACCGCAGACAACAGAATGTTGATGGTTCTAAAGTTAAGCGCTTTAAAGAATTGTGCGCCGCCTTGATAACCCACAGCATAAATAAAGAGCGCAAAGAAAATACTTTTTACGCCGGGATCAATCTGAACACCAAATTGCCCAATAATTACGCCCATTAATAATGTTCCGGCCACACCGCCTAAAACAAATCGGCCGATAGTAATTTTACCAACCATATAACCCAATGAGAGTGTAATAAATAATGCGACAAATGGTGCCATGTCAAACAGATTAGAAATAATGTCCATGACAAATTTACTCTTGTTACTAAATATAAGGAGTAAATAATCTAACGAATAACTTAATAATGATATTTGTTGGATTATTCAAAATAAATAAAGCATCTCGTTGCTTCGAACCGAATATTAAGAACAAAAGGTTTTATTATGTAATCCCATTTGATGGATCAAATCATCACTTTAACTGTTCGCATAGTTTTTGAAGTGCAATTTACACCTTAAGTGATTGGTTTAAATAGATTTATCTTAAACCGGCAAAAGTAGATGATTTTCGAAATCAATTTCAATTAAGTGTTTCCACTTCAAGAACGACAACCTACCTACCGTTGTTTTACTGGCTTACGGCTCTCAACAAAGAGGCAGTTGGCATAATCACCGAATAAAGTTGGATTTTGATGGGTACGATCCTCTATAAGCGATTATCACAATAAATCGAACTCCGTTATCGTTGCATTCATCAAACAAATAGAGAACAGAACCATGAATACCATGCCGCATGAGCTTGTGTGGGATGAAGTCTACTTCCCACCGCTGTTATTGGTTATCGCACTGGCTTACATACTGACAATGCTAACAGGGTCAATCGCGACACGGTTTGGCCTTCATAAGTACGTCGCCTTTCCTGCAATAGCAGAACTGAGCTTGATCGTGATTTTTACTGGCGCTATCGGCCATTTTATTACCATTTTTTGAGGCACTTACTGTGATCAAACGTTATCTCATCACACTTTTATTATTGGCTGCTGCGGGAACTGTGGTTTATAGCTATTACCAGTCGTACTCAAGTAACCCATGGACCAGAGACGGACAAGTCAGCGCTTATATCGTCTCGATTACACCTCGAGTCACGGGTCAAGTCATTGAAGTGCATGTCGAAGACAACTCGAAGGTAAAAAAAGGCGATCTTCTTTTTGAGATCGATCCGAGTATTTACAAGGCGACCTACAGAAAAGCACTTGCGACTCAAAAACAAGCATTTGCCCTACTCGCCAAAGCCAAAAACGAAGAGCAACGCGCGTTGAATTTAGAGAAAAGAACGCCCGGTGCCGTGCCCGTGCTGACACTAAACAACTTGAACAACGCGGTAGAAACCAGCGCCGCAAATGTCGAACTGGCAAAAGCGAACGTAGAAGAAGCACATCTCAACCTTGAGTACACCAAGGTATATGCGCCTACTAACGGCTATATCACCAATCTGAACCTACGTGTTGGCTCTCAAGTTGTCGCGAATTCACCTGTGGTTGCGCTAATTGATGAAGATAGCTTCTGGATTGAAGGTTATTTCAAAGAGACTGATTTAGTCGGTGTCGATGCTCAGGACACTGCTTATGTGACCTTAATGATGCACAACAATGTTCAGCTAGAAGGACATATCAAAAGTATTGGTTTTGGTATCGCGAAGCAAGACGGCAGCACAGGTAATGATTTATTGCCAAACGTGAATCCAAACTTCCAATGGATACGCCTAGCTCAACGCATCCCTATCAAAGTGAAGTTAGACAAAATACCAGAAGACGTACAACTGCGTGTTGGTATGACTGCCTCGATCAAAATAATCAAAAATAGCTAGGTGATTCTTATGTTCACTGCATCGACTAAAGACGCGATTAAAGTCGCACTCTCTATCGTTATCGCAATCTGCCTAGCGTTGTGGTTTGGTTGGGAAAAACCGTATTGGGCTGCGATAGCCGTCGCAGTGATGGCATTGAACGAGAGCTTCGCCCATTCAATAAACAAAGGCCATAACCGGTTAATGGGAACCTTGTTAGGGACCGGTTATGCCTTTTTCCTCATTGCGATGTTTTCACAAGATCGATTTTTGTTTCTAACATTTCTTACCGTGTTCTTAGGCACTTGTATTTTCATGTCTAGTGACGAGAAATACGGCTACATCTTTTCAATAGGATTTACCGTGTGTTCGATTGTTGCTTGTATGGGCGGGTTTGATAACCAAACCACCTTTCACTTTGCTGTACTTAGACTTCAAGAAACACTATTAGGTGTTGTTGTGTTCTCTATTGTGTATCGCATCGTGTGGCCTGTGAATACTGAACTCAACTTTGTACAACGTTTCGAAACCAGTAAACAAGCGTTGTTAGATGCGATGGAAAAAACAGACAACATCGACATTGCCGCACTTGAAAGCAACACCGCGAATATTGATAAGCTGTATCAACTTTTAGATCTGCCACTGACCGGAAGCTACCACCTTAAAGAGAACATCCAAACATGGCGCTTGCGTATCGATGAAATGGCACATATCCAAGATACATTACTCAAACAAAGTAACAGCGAATCAGACTTAGATATCCAATGGGTAGTTCTTACTCACAACTTGAAGACGTTCGATGTATTAACACCAGAACAATCTCTTGTTGAGGGTGAACTCAATGTCATAGGTGATCATAAAGACGTGTCTTGGCATCATGCACATCGCACGTTTGTTGAACATTTGAATGAAGATGGGCGCAAAGTGCTGCAAGGCGTGTCGATGTTTATCACATCGCTGTTGGTTTGGATTTATCTTCCAGTTCCAGGTGGTTTCATATTTCCTATGTTAGCCGGTGTATTCTCTTCTATGGTGCCGACCATGCCACCAAGCGTTATTAAGGACGCTTTTTATGGTGTGTTGGGTACAGGGTCGGTGGTTCTGTTGCAATACATCTTTGTGATGCCATTAATGACAGAACTATGGGAGCTGGGACTATTCTACTTCCTTAACATTATGGTGATATGGAAAGTGTTCGCGACACCTAAGCTCATGGTACACCGAATATTGGGTATTAACTTATTAGTTGTTCTCACATCTGGTGCGCTCAACCTCACACCTGTTTATGGAATTGAAACGCCACTTTTGATGCTCGTAAACATTTTGATTATTCTGATGATAGCGAAGTTGTTTACTGATCTATTTAGAGTGAGGGTAACTGCTTAGAACTAAATGCGCTTAACAACTCACAACAAAACGGTCTGCCAAGTATTTTTACTTCACAGGCCGTTTTTTTATCTATTGAAAATCATTATAAATCAATTGATTAACGCTAATTATTACTAAGTGAGGATAGCGTCCATCAAAAGCGATTAACGCGATCTGCCACCTCCTCTTAAAATCCTCTCATTGATTGACGCAATGCATTTTTAGTCGCGACATTCACACTAGCAATCCTAACGGATAAATACATAACAACTGAACACGACGTTCAGTATTACATCGACTGTTTGAGTCTCGAAGGTTTGAGGCTACTCAGCGTGGGAACCGTCATGAGTTTTTTTGAAATACGCACCAGCGCCTGTAAGACCCATACTCTTTCTGTGTTAGCGTGCGCCCTATTACTTACCACCCCCAATTTTGCGTCTGCGGCACAAACCAATACTTACAGCGAAGTTATGGAAAAAGGTCGAGCACTATTTGACAAATATGGCATCAGTCATGATTTACCAAAGCTAGCAATCAGTTCGCTCGTACAGGGCGAACACCTAGTTGAACACGCACATCGAACCATACAAATTGGCGATGAGGTTCGTGACTCAAGCGTCTATCTGATAAAAAACACAGACAGCAAAGGCAACATCGACCTGCGCATCAAATACAACCCGCAAGAGCTGGATGAAAACGAAAAACTGATCGATGAAATTGAAGAGTTTACGCGCACTGAGTATCGACTAAGAAATTATGCAGAAAGCTTCGATCCATCGTCAGTGAAAGTCAATGAAAAAGACAACGGCGACGTGACCATTAGCTTCAACTATTCGAAATACGGCTTACCACAAGACATCGCCTATTTCCGTTTCTTGAATGTTGATATTGAACTTGTAGGCGGCACACCAAAACGCATGGTAATCACCAACGACAAGCCATTTAATCTTGGTAAGTCAAAAGTCGATACCTATTACCAAGTGATTGATTTCCAAACGTTAGACTCTGGTAAAGTCGTTATTGAACGTAAGACAACTAACATCGAGGGTACGTCTAAAACGAAACCGATGACCATGAGCGCTGTAACTGAACCCGTCGCAATTTATGAAGACGACAACGGCGTTAATGTCCTGCATGAAGAGCGTCTAAAAGAAGTTTCAGATCCTCGTATGCAAGAAGCGAGTGTTAAGTTAGATCGAGTATTCCCTTTAATGGGTGACATGGTGCGTCGTCAAGGTATCGATTTGCCATTACCATTCGGTGTTTCAGTGGCTTATCGCAATCAAGACATGAACCTTCCTATGACCGATTACGTCATTAGCGGTGTGCGCTTGAATGACCTATTCGACCCGGAAGACAGTGTTGCGACGGTCAAAGCGGAAAGTGTTTCGATACGCGGCGACGTAAATATCTTGCCATTCTGGAATGTATTCGGGTACGTAGGAAAGGTAAACGTTGATGCGAATATTGACGCCTCTTATACCGGCGCTGCGGGAGAATATCTACAAGATAAACTCAATAACAAATTACCTGGTCTAGGCGACAAACTGTGCGAGGGCGTATCAGCACTGTGTAACAGTGGGCGTTTAAATGTACCACTCCATCTCGAATATGACTTACGCGGTGCGGGTACAACATTATCTGTTGGTTACAAAGAGTTCTTTGCCTCAGTGACCGGCACCTATTCACAAACCCGTCTGAAAGGGATGGATGATTGGGGTGACGGCATTGTCACGATTCAGCCAATGTTGGGCTACCAATTAGTTGATTATCGCGCTCAATTCTTCGTTGGTGCTGAATACCAAGGTTTAGATTCACGTATGCAAGGTACTGTAAAGACAGACGATATTGAGTTTGATTACGACGTTGGTGTCGACATTAACCAGTGGGCATTTTTAACCGGAGTCAACAAACAGATTGGCAAGCATTACAACATGACCGTGTTGTACAACAAAGGTGAAACTCGTTCGGCTGTGACATTGAACCTTGGCTATCGATTCTAACGGTCAAACCATCGCTCTATTGTGAATATAGATTCGTTAGAGCGATATTTTCATACGAGCCTCTGAAGCTCAGTCGTCCAGCAAGATGACAACTCAAATATATGCCATGTCGATGCTCCATAGATGGAGCGCAATACCCAATGGAACTGCAGGATTGTCGATACAAGTGCGTTTGATCGTAACTATACCGAATATTATTGTGGAAAATTAAATATGAATATTGCATACCGCTCACTTATCGCATTGTCTATTGCTACTGCCCTTATAGGCTGTGGCGACGATAGCCAACCAACGGTTCCTTTCCCTGATAAACCTGAACCTTTAATTCCAGCACCTTCAGAAACCTTTACCACTCAAATCGGCGATGTGATGATTACTGCGACCAAAGAAGAGCTGGTTGTTACATCTAATACCGAAGACGATAAACTGGCTTCTGTTGAGTCTTTTAAAGGCATTAAGTTTGCCGATGCAGAGCGTTTTGAGCACAGTGAAATGGTTGATCTTGGGAGTGACATTGATGCCACTTCGTTTGGTGATGCATGTCCTCAATTGAAGACCGTTTCACAGACACAATCTGAAGACTGTTTGAACCTGAACATTTGGCGCCCAGTAGGCGTAGATGCTGATGCAGACCTACCGGTTTATGTATTCATTCACGGTGGTGATTTCGAATACGGTTCTGGTGCAGAGCCGCTCATCCAAGGTGATACCGTGGTTGCTCAAGGAAGCGACGATGGTAAGCCTTTCATCTACGTAAGCTTCAACTACCGTCTTGGTCAGTTAGGTACTCAATGGATTAAAGGCGAGAACGAAGATGGAAACTATGGCCTAGGTGACCAAAAGCGTGCCTTGGAGTGGGTACACAATAATATCGCTGACTTCGGTGGTAACGCTCAAAACGTAACCGTTATGGGTCAAGGCTCAGGTGCTATGTCTATTGGTTTCTTACAGCAAGATCATGATATCGCAGGTCAATATTTCCAACGTGCAATCATGCAAAGCAACCCTTATGGGTTTGAGTATCCAAGCTATGAAGTTGCAAAAGATCGCAGTAAGGGTTTTACAGCAGACACTTCGCTTGACAAGATCATGGCGTCGCAAGAAACAGCTTTGGATGGTATTGAACAGCTAAAAAATTGGTTATTGAGTTCGCTATCGGTTTCAGTTTCTTATTTGGGTCAAGAGTTAGAAGTAGGCCCCAAATCAGGAAAGACCCCTATGCAAACACTGATGCCATTTGCTCCTTATCTAGGTTGTGAGTCACTTGCTACCACTGATGAGTCAGAGGCAATATGTATAGAACCATCTAAATCACCACTAAATTCTGATCTTTCTGTACAAACGATTTTGGGAAACAATGCTCATGAAGCAAATAGTTTTGGGATGTTGTTCAGTGTGACCTTTTTGATTCCAACTATCATTGACGAATTTCTTTCAACTGAAGCAATAAAAGGTAAGCGCTCAGAGGCCATTGCCTTAGATGCGTTGAAATGGCTAGATGATGAGCACAATCAAGATCGTTTATTGGCAAGAATAAATAACATGAGTTCTAAGGACGTTGCTGCAAATGAAGGTCTTTCACTCACTGCATATACAGCTGTTAGTGAACTATTTTGGGGGATGGATTCATCTGTTGATATAGGAGTTCTTACGCCAATTTGTCTAACTAAAGACGACCCAATAGAGGTAATCGAATGTATCGTAAAAAATGTAGATATTGAATTAAACGGCCATGAACAAACTAATAAAGTTTTAAACCTAACTGACTTTTTCCCTAATTCAGAATCTAGCTTAGGTGGCGCTTTTGACAACATGAAGCAATTTAAAACCCTGCTAAATGACACCTTGTTCAATGGCCCAGCTCGTTATATGGCAGCAAACAGCGAAGTAGAAGCAACGCTATACCACTTTGAGCACAAACCAAGCTTTAACATGTGGAACTATAAAACAGGTCTAAATGAAGAAACGGGCGAATACGACCAACTGTCAATCATTGATCTATTCAAAACGATTGGTTGCATCAGCGGTGCATGTAACGGTTCAGAACTGCCATTTATGTTCAACAAAGCTGTACGTTTTGATGGAAGCGAAGTAAATCCATCAAGCAAAGATAAAGCCCTTATGAACGAAATGTCGCGTCTTTGGTTTAGCGATGAATTGTTCCAGAGCTACCAGTACAGCGATGCTACCGACAATGTGCTTGTCATTGATGGTGCAGGATTCAGCGACAACAGCACTACCTTCGACTGGGACTATGTCACAAACCCAGGTGTTGATCCTAAGCTTCGTGAAGGTCGCTTAACGGGTCTAGCAGAGCAAGGTCTTATGCCTTGGGACTGGTACCTAAACTAAACATATTCAACACCCTTCCTACTTTAACGGCCAGCTCGCTGGCCGTTTCTATATCCAAATTTTATGTTTAAACGCAGGTTAGTTATGACACTTAGCAAACTAAAAACAGCATGCACAATAATGTTGATTGCTTTGGTCACAGGATGTGCCCAACCTTACCCCGATGTTGAACCTGACTTCGAAGCTAACTGGCAAAGCACAGAACATCAAGCCGAAGTCTATTTGATCCCGAGTGCGCCTGAAGCCTTTGCGCGCCGCATTGATCTGGTTCGCCAAGCAAAACACTCGATTGATATGACCTACTTCTCTTGGGAAAACGACACTCTGGGTTTGATGCTGTTAAACGAGCTAAAACACGCCGCTGATCGCGATGTGGCCGTGCGCCTCACACTGGATGACTTGTTGGTATTCAATGACAAATGGCTTGCGGAGTTGGACTCACACGCCAATATTGAGATTCGACTGTTCAACCCTTTTGAGTCACGTAAAGCTGGCTGGATTGGTCGTGCGCTCAACTTCTCTACTCATCAAAAACAGTTAGATAATCGACTGCATGAGAAATACTTTAACGTTGATCACCAATCGATGATCCTCGGTGGGCGCAACATCGGTGATGACTACTTTGGCTACAGCGAAAGTGCCAACTTCTTTGATATGGATGTGCTGTTTAAAGGCGACGTGATTGCTGCTTTCGACCGAAACTACCAAGCGTTGTGGAACAGTGAGCATGTAGTGCCAATTCAAGAACGCATTAAAATCAAAGAGAAAGAGCAATACCAAGCGTTCACCAAAGCGTTGAACAAAGGTGAAAAGAATCAAGCATTGATCACGTCTGAAGTCGAAAGGCAGATAAAGAGCTTAAACCAACCGAAGTTCATTTCAGCCTCTGTCACGCCGGTATTTGACTCACTGGAGAAACTCAATGACAACAAGCCCTACTTTCGCCAACGTATTGAACACTTGATGAAGCAAAAAGTACCGACACCTTCTAAGGTTATTATTTCTACGCCTTATATGGTGCCAAGCGATAACAAATTTGTATTCGTCGATGCACTTAGAGAGAGCGAAGCCGAAGTCACCTTACTGACGAATTCATCGGCTTCTAATGATTCGGGCTTTGTGCCTGCGTATTACGAAAAACACCGTGAGACTCTACTCGACAAGGGCGTAAGTATCTATGAGTACAAAAGCCAAGCGATCAATGATGATCACTACTTTCATGTTGATACCTACTACCACAACAAGACAGTAATTTTAGATGAGCGTGTCACCTATATTGGCTCTTCTAACTTCGATCCAAGATCAGACTTTCTCAACGTTGAGTTTGGGGTGTTGGTTGACAGTGAAGAGTTTGCGAAGCAAGTGACACACTACTTAACACGTCAGAAAGAGGAGTTGTTCTGGGCTGTGTCGCGAGAACAATCAGGTGACACCATCTGGGCTTCAGAGGAACAAATCCATACTAAGAACCCGAACTACAGTTCATGGAACAAGGTACCTGATTGGTTATTTCGAAAAATGAATGGCGAGTTCGAGCTTTAAGTGTTCAGCTTCGAATCTTAATTTTTAATTTTCTCCAGTCCAAATGTAAAAAAGCCGCGTAATTCGCGGCTTTCTCATGTTTCAAATACACGTATCTGAGCTTATAGACGGTAGGTCATCGCTCTTTGGGCTACGTAGTTCACCATATCAAGCGTTGTGAAGATCGAATTAACATCATTAATGTTGTAATCCACATGTCCACGCTCTACATATTGCTCAGCGAGACGGTAAATATCAACGACACGCTCAGCTACCGCTTCCATAGGATCAATAAAAGTGACTGTTGGAAATGCCGTTTCAAGTTGCTTTCTAACCAAAGGAAGTTCCGTGCATCCCCAAATAACCGTATCAACGCCCTTCTCTACGATGGATTGAATCGCTACAGCAAGCAGTGCGGCATTACGCTCAAACTCGCCCGCTTTGATCCCGTTGGTTTCTCGGATTGCTTGTCCACACTCTGTCATCTCACCGGTTACTTCACCATAGATAGCACTATGCACGTTATGCTCTTGCTCAAAGGAATCTGGCTTAACGAACACCAGATTCGCGAATTGTATGTGCCGTTGGTACATAAAATACCAACAACAGATTCAGAGTTCTGCTCTTTGATTTGATCAACGGTGGTTTGAAGCATGTCGACGATATAAACGTTGGTGTGCTTTTGAACCTCAGGTCTAAAGTAATGAGCGGTGTTACAGGTCATTACGCCAAACTGAACATTGGCATGTTCTAAAATGCACGCTGACTCAATCAGTTCAGGCACAGGATCGGTACCGCCTTCGTTAATCACTTCAGATCGATCGGGGATATCTGAGTTTTTCACCACTATCATGGCCATGTGGTCTTAGTCTTTAAGTGCGCCGTGTTCAATTTCTTTCTTGGCGACGATATCTTGGAACAGAGCATCTGCTTCAGGGCCCATATTACCAAATACACCGAATCGTAGCTTTTTCATAGTTTTTACCTTTGTGTTTGCTAAAGCACAAAGGTTATTACGCTCTTTCGATTTACTTGAATCCTATTAGATGGTTCGCATCCTCGCGAGTGCATAAACAGCGTACAAAAATCAGAATTGAGTACCAAAGGAAAAATGAATACGAAATTCGTCGCCTTCAGGCGCATCTAAGCCGTAAGCAAAATCGAGCTTAACTGGCATTAACTGTGAGTTCCAAATCAAACTCACGCCCGTCCCACGCTTCCAATCCGCTTGTTGATCAAATGCATCACCCACATCAAGAAATGCGCCCAACCAAATTGAACGATAGACTTGATGCTGATATTCGAGCCCAGCAGTTAACATATAACGTGCCCCCGTTAGTTCACCATTCTCGTCTCTAGGGGAGATAGATTCGTAACCATAACCTCGCAGGTTTCCATCGCCACCAGCAAAATACCGCAGTGACGACGGCACATCAGATAATGATTTGGCAATGTTGATGCCTACGTTGGAGCGGAAATGGAGCTTCTGCCTGTCACTAATATCCCATGAAAGGACACTGTTTCCTTCCAACCGCAACAGCCTTGAGTCAGAGAACAGACTAGGGTCAGAATACTCGACAGAATAGATGTGTCGATGATTGAGCTCCAACTGATCATTTTTACGATCAACCTGAGAAAAACTGATGCCAGGTAACAGTAATTGCGATTGCTCTTCCTCAGACGCCTGACGGTACTGTTCATGCAAGTATTTGACATAAATGGTGCTTTGCCAATCACTGTCTAATTGCCAGTAACGTTCGAACTTAAGATCGTTTGTAAAGCTATTGGTGTCTCGATGATCAATTCGTTTCGATTCAAACTGAATACCAAAGTAATCCGTTGTGACTTTCTCTGTGGGGATTTTGTACCCCAACTGAAGTGATTGCTCCTGTTCAGACAAATATGTCTGTGTTTCAAAGCTGTGGCCTCTCCGGTTATACCAAGGCTTTGACCAACTGAGAGAGGCGCGTAAACCGAGATCTGTAGAATAGCCGCCACCGACCTGCACGATATTTCGAGAACTTGGCTCGGCAATGATTTCAATTGGAACTTCTAGGTTGTCATCAAGTTTGTCAAAGTCACCATGTACGATGACACTTCGAAACCATTGAGTGTCTGACAAATCAGATTGCAGTTCACCTAACTTGATGGTGTCAAAGTCATCACCTTTTTTAAAGGTGGGTATTTTCTCGATACGAGTAGGGTCAACCCCATCATCAGGAATACTTATAGAACCGAACTTGTAGCGTGGACCACTTGCAAAATACAAGTGTATATTCGCGATGTTCTCGCTAGGAATAACTTCAATCTTTGACTCGATAAACCTGCCGTCAAAATAACCTTTCCGCTTTGCTAAAGAGAAAATCGCACGCTTAGTTTGGTCGTATTCTTGGTGAGACAAAGTTAAACCTGAGCCTAACTTGCTTTGATTGAGTATATTGATGAACTCCGCATCTAGGCTAGCTTCACCTGTTATTTTTACTATCGATTCTGCGATGCGCATGACAGGACCAGAATCGATGTTAATGATCACGTTATCAGAATCATTGAGGTCGATATCGAGCTGTGGGTGATAATAACCATAAGGGTTGAGTGCATCTTGAATACGTTTAGATAGCTTCGTTTTCGATAGCTGTGATGCAGGAACATCGGCTAAAGGTTCTAAATATAATTCTACATTTTCGGTGAGAGTTTTATTAACCCCTTTAACCTCAAATTCAGCAGCACTAGAAGAGTGTTGGGTAAACAGGAAAAATGAAGTGGCCAGCACTAATTGTTTAATCGAGGTCTTCACGCGGTTACCCAATTGCTCAAAACCCGAACAGGTTATGAGCAAAGCGTTAAATCGCCGAATCTCTTATGGAGGACGCTATCCTTCGAACGGCTTATCGGGTTGTTTAACACTGCAACAGTCGTTTATTAACGACTCAAATCCCAGCCCTACAGACACAAAAAAGGCGCAATTAAGCACCTTTGAATGTCTATTACTTATTGATTTATATGGCTTGCTGACTCAAGATCAGTTGTTGTTCAGCCACACATCTTGGTTTTTTGGAGCTTTCTTCTTCTTTTTCTTCTTGCCAGTACCGGCCGGTGGCGCAACAGGTTTTAGTGCTGCGATCAGTTCAGCTGTCGCTTCTTCATCCACTTCAAAGCCTTCAATTTGCTCACGCTCAAGACGAATCTTGTTCTTCTTCTCGATGATTTTGAAGTGGTGGTAATCTTCGTGATCGATCAGAGATAACGCAAGACCAACTTCACCTGCACGACCACTTCGGCCGATACGGTGCATGTAGTCTGACGGGCTACGCGGTAAGTCAAAGTTGATTACCACTGGAAGCTTCTCAATATCCAGACCACGTGCCGCGATGTCTGTCGCGATCAGAACGTCAATCTCGCCAGATTTGAAATCTTCTAGGATACGAGTACGTGAACCTTGCCCTTTATCGCCGTGGAATACTTCTGCGATGATACCGCGCTTGTAAAGCTTGTCTGCTAGGTGCTCACAGCTGTTCTTCGCATTAACGAAGATCAGAGCTTGGCGCCATTCATGTTGTTGAATTAGGTGTGCGAGTAACGCTGTCTTGCGACCTTTTTCTACTTCGAATACACGTTGAACCAGTGTGCTCGCATTGGCACTTTGAAGTTGAACTTCAATTGGATCGCTTAGAAGTTCGTGAGTCAGCGTTTTAACTTGCTCTGGGAAAGTTGCAGAGAACAACAAGGTTTGTTTTTTGCTCGGCAAGAGCTTCAAGATTGCATCAAGTTCTTCGGTAAAACCTAGGCTTAGCATTCGGTCAGCTTCATCAAGCACTAACGTTTTCACTTTATCTAGTTTGATAGCGTTGCTCGAAATAAGGTCAAGCAGACGACCCGGTGTTGCCACCAATATATCAGTGCCGCCACGTAGCGCCTGCATTTGAGTGTTTACCGATACACCACCAAACACACAAACCGTTTTAATCGCGCCATTGAAATGCACAGCGTAAGATTTAACGCTGTCAGCCACTTGCTTAGCAAGTTCACGAGTAGGAACCAAGATAAGGCCAGAAACAAAGTTACCTTTGCCTGAACGACGGTCCAGAGGGGCATCTTCATGAATCTTTTGTAACAGTGGAAGTGCAAATGCTGCGGTTTTACCTGAACCGGTATTTGCGCCTGCAATTAAATCGCGTCCTGCTAACACACTTGGAATAACTTGCGCTTGGATAGGCGTTGGCTGTTGGTATTCAAGCTCAGATAAACGAGCCATCAAAGGAGAGATTAAGCCAAGATCAGAGAAGTTGGTTGGTGTAGTGGTGTTAGTCATTAATTGCAGGAACTCAAAGCTAAAATAATAGCGCGCTATATTAACGTATTTCAGCAGTATTACGTAACTAAATCGCCCTTTCGCTTCTATTTCACTGATTAATATCCGTCAGAAGCGAAGTTATCGATGTGAGAACCTCGATACTCGCCGTACCAACTTCGTCTAAGAGTATTCCAGCTACACAATTGTCGTGGGTTGCAGTTAGTTCAGCCAACCTGCTACCGTTTGTTCCGGTGCATACGAATTCGGCTCGGTTAACCAAACAGCGACTGCGTCTGGTGTAGCGACAAGTGGCTCAAAATTGATATTAAATTGCCATTCAGACTCACCACGCTGATAACCATCGTAAACCACAACAAAATCATGTTCGAGTTTCTTACCCCTGTTCTCGCCCGCCTTAACGCTGGTGACTTCGTTCATCGCCAGCAAAGCTATATGAGCAACATAATCCCCTTTGCCTTCGTAACTTACGCTGAACGTATCGCCTTTATAGTTGACCGTTAGCTTGGGGTTATTTTGTTGTTTGAGCGAAGGCAACGTTCTGTCTAACCAATTAAAGTAACCGCGCCACTCTTTTCCATCGACAACAAAGCCGGGGGTGTAAACCCCACTTGTTACTCCATAAGCTTTGTACAAGCGTTGCTTCTGACTAAACGCCTTACTCGCGAACTTGTCGCCCCAACCTAAGTAATCCCAATAATCGACGTGATAGGCAAGCGGAATAACTTGTGTCCAAAGTTTTGGATGGTCTTCAAAAGTACTGAGGTACTGATCAGCAGGTGGACAACTTGAACAACCTTCAGAGGTGAAGAGCTCGATAACCTGTGCGGACTGGCCTTCATTACTCCAGGTTTGTGCAAGCGACACTGAGGAATAGAAGCCGATCGGTAAGGCAAATAAACAAAGTTTAATCAATGATGAATTGCGTTTGGCGTGTGACATACCGAGATCCTTGTACAAAGCGAATTGAATGGCGCTCAAATACAGACCGTTATGCCTAGGTTTTTCTTTCAGGTGCTTAGTTTACGAAGAGATTGAGTTTATTTCAGATACAAAAACGCCAGCTTTAGAAGCTGGCGTTTTCTTAAAATTCTATATTTACATGTTAACGCTGAGATTAACGGTTAATACCGATATCGCGTTGCATGTGACCAGATAGGTCGCTTGCGTAGTAACTACGTGGAGAGTTGTCTACGAAAAGAATATCGAAAATGTGTGCAATCAATCCTTTGAAGTTAACCGAGTAGGTTTTCTTATCCATAGAGTTAGGAACAGCGATAGTATTCATTTGTACTGCTTGAGCCATGATTGCCTCTCTATAAATTTATTAATGTGTTTCGTTCTGATGACAAGAATAATAGGTGATCTTTTGCAGGTTAAAAAATGACTAAAATTAGATTTTGGGATTAGTTTTTCTAATAAAACAAACCATTAACAACGCCACAAAATAGATATGCAGATTATGTGAGTACAAATTCAATATAGTGTTTAGATCATGCATTTAGTACAAATACCCCGCAAACAACAGTGGCCAATGTCACAGAAAATTTACATAAATAAATTTTCCACTTCAGCAGCCACGTGTTCATTATCGACTTTTCGATAAGTTATATTTGTTTTTAATTTACTTGTTCAATGCCTGGCTTCTTCGCATAAACCGACGCTATAACCGCAATCGTCATCGTAGAAACCAATACCGCCAATGACCAGTAAGTTGGGATAGCCCACTCGCTATCAACCAGAAGCATTTTCACACCAATGAACACCATGATGAATGAAAGCGCGGGTTTCAAATAGATGAACTTGTCCATCATACCTTGCAGTACAAAATACAACGAGCGAAGACCAAGTAACGCAAACACGTTAGCCGCAAGTACCAAGAACGGTTCTTGTGTTACCGCAAAGATCGCAGGGATAGAGTCTAATGCAAACATCACGTCCATGACTGCGATCGCACCGATGACCAACATCATTGGAGTGAATGCCCATTTAGCACCCTGTTTAACCATTAATGCAGGGCCATGGAAGTCCTCTGTTACCGGCATCACTTTACGAAGTAGCTTTTCAGGCAGAGTATTCACACTCTCCTCTTCGCCCTTGTCTAATGCCAGCTTAATACCTGTACCAATCAAGAACGCAGCGAACACGTAAAGCACCCAGTGATATTCCGCCAATAGCTGTGCGCCTAGTGCGATCATAATTGCACGAAGCACCAATGCACCAATTACGCCCCAAAGAAGCGCACGAGGTCTTAGATGCTCAGGAACTTGGTATTGAGCAAAGATCATCGCAAAAACAAACAAGTTGTCTACGCTAAGGGATTTTTCTAACAAGTAACCCGTAATGAATGACACGGTTGCTTTTTGCGCTGTGTAGTCACTGTTCGGCGCATAAATGTCCCAAAATAGGTAAATCGAGCCAGCAAACAAAAACGCAAGTACAAACCAGAAAACACTCCAGATTGCCGCTTTCTTGATAGTAACGTTACCGCCACGAGTCTGATAGATATCAATAGAGACGAGAATAACCGTTAGCAGGAAAAAGCCCGCATAAGTCGTCATGATTGGCGATGAAAAAAAGGATTCACTATTTGTAGATAATAGAGATTGAGTTGAGTTCATTATTCCTCCGGGCGGAAGAACTGTACAAAGACCTTCCGCAAACAAAGCATATCAAGCTCCATTACGGATCTTGACTGTGATTGCGTTGGTCTCGTTGAAGTGAAATATGGGATTTCACTTTTACATACCGGATAGACTCTTGGCCTAACGAGATGACGATATGTAAACTTGCGCTAACTACTCCCCAAACGCGTGGATAATAATCCTCTGGTTGTGTTTCGTCTATATAAATTTGCACGGAAAAAGCAAAAAAGGAGCAAACGCTCCTTTCTGATTGATGCCACTTTGTCAAATAGACACGCGAATTGATTCTAAGAATAAATTCGCAAGTCAAACACACTATTGCACTGCGTAATGAAGTTGCAAAAAGAGCAATTTACAGCCCTGCGGCAGGTATTAAATACACTAACGCTGACCAAACTGATACCCAACCGACAACCGCTACCGCATCTAACCAATCTTTCTTATCCATGCATATCTCCACAAGAAGGCGACCTGCAGAGATAAAGCATAAACAATGCCAATTTTATAAATAACCCAAAGTAATAGTGTTAAATATCAGTATCAGCTTTAGTTATCTAAAACACTCCATGCAATTCAACGGTTCATTGAGTTGAAGCGACTCTGGGTGGTCTTGCAGAAACTCGATGAAGCAGTCTGCCATAGAGTCAGTGGTGACCGTGCCATCACCGATCATATCCAACACAGCGTTATAGCCCTCTTTGCCTTTCATTGTATAGGCTGACGACGCGCCCCGGTAAATACGGTTGCGAGAAACAGCTTGCCAACCTGAATCATCAGAGTGAATTTCTAGATGGTGAATCCTGTGTCCTATAGGCGCTTCTTTGTGGTAACAAAACCTCAAATTATGTGTATAAGGAAAGCTACCTGAACCTGTGCCCACGACACCATTATCAATCGCGTTATTGATTGCACCTTCAAGCATGCCAGCGATCGTTTCACCTTTTACTTCATACACACCAATAGGTACGGCAAACGGTAGTAGTTTTCCGGCAATATCGGCAACAGAGACATCGCCGCTGTTCAGTGAATTTCTTACACCACCGGCGTTGTGAATGGCAAAGTCAACCTGATGCCCTTTCTTGTTCATTAGATGGTGAAATGATTGAGCAACCAAGGGGGCTAGTTGACTCGGGCCTTTAGCATCTGGAATACGTACATGGCGAAGTTTAGTGTCTGCATGAGCAATCACTTGTTGCTGAAGCCTTCGAACTCGCGGCTGGTATTTATCCGTCAGAATGCTCTGCAGCTCAGGATCTTTCTTACACACTGCAATATTAGGGTGATTGTTTAAAAACTCACACGCCATATCGTGGGCATCGTCTTGCCCTACTTCACTCAGTTTCGCGTCTATAAAGAGTCGACGGCCTAATAACAGTTCGTTTTTACCATTGAAGTGCGTCACTTTGCCTTGAGAATCGAACTCGATTTCGCAGTGTCCTAAGCTCATGGCGTGGAAACCCGCTTGCACAACATAGGTATCGCCAATTTTCACACCGTATTCATCATCTTTAACTAAGCCGATATCAGCGAAATCACCTTGTAAGCGATGACTATGACCACCAACGATGACACCAATACCTGTTACGTTGGCTGCTAACTCTAAATCAGCTTCGTAACCAAGATGGCTAAGTAACACAATCTTGTTGATACCTGCTTGATGGATTTGCTCAATGGTCCCTTTTGCTGTTTCCAAAGCATTTTCAAACGGTGTATCGGTATCTGGGTTAGCGATGCCTGCCATCTTGTCGATGCTTAAGCCGAATATTGCGACCTTCTCGCCATCAAACTCTTTCGTTATAAAAGAAGCACTTCGTGTTTCAGGTAGATAAGGCTTAACAATGTCGTTGTCCGCTAGCGTATGAGTTTTATTGATATCCTCATTCGATAGATTCCAGTTACCGGCCAACAGCGGGAATTTGATTCTTTTCGCGAAAATCGCAACGGGCTCATTACCCATGTCTAACTCGTGATTACCGAGCGTCATGGCATCTATATTAAGGGCATTCAACAAATCGGCATTGGCTTTTCCCTTGAATAAGGAAAAGTACAACGTGCCCTGGAAGCAGTCACCAGCGTGCAAGAACAAGGTTCCAACCTTCTGACGCTGGGCATCTTGTTCTATTTGTTTGAAGCGTGTTGAAATTCGAGCAAAGCCACCAGCACTGACATAAGGTTCAATGATGTGGTTGTTCATTTTAAGTGATAGCTGTAACGAGGTTGGTTCAAAGTATGAGTGGGTGTCGTTGATGTGTGCCAACACTATTTTTGTCGGCTTATTCTTTTTAGTCATATTTTCTTCTCTCTTTGTCCCTTCATACTAGGTCGAGAATCATGACAGAATCGTGAATTTTATGAAACTGCACTGCAAAAAAATACTCGAGATAGATCAAAAATCTCATTTTGCACCGTATTAATAAACAACGGGTTTTGTGACAGGTGAGCATACCGGATTTGGATTTTTCGATTATGATTAAAGATATCTGTTAGCTTTCAAATAATTAGCAGAGCCTTCCGTTAGGAGTAAGCCTATGCAACTAGAAAGAATCGAGATTTCTGGCTTTCGAGGTATCAAGCGCATGTCACTCGCGTTTGACGAGCTAACCACGCTTATTGGTGAAAATACTTGGGGTAAGTCTTCATTATTGGATGCCCTTTCCGTCATTCTGCCCTCAGACGGTGTGCCATATCACTTTGAAATGACCGATTTTCATGTCGATTACTCTGTTTCACACCCGCAGTCTCAACATCTTCAAATTGTTCTCGCTTTAAAAGCTAACGATAAGAGCGAACTTAACGCAGGTCGTTATCGCAAACTCAAACCTATTTGGGTTCAAGATGAATTTGGCGTATTTCGCATCTACTATCGCATCAGCGCGACGTTAGAACAGTATGAGACAACAACACACTATGCATTTCTTGGTTTGGACGGTAATCCGCTCAAGCTTCATCATTCAGAAAAGCTTGCTCAAGAATTAATGACCTTACATCCCGTTATCCGTTTGCGTGATGCAAGGCACTTTGATCGTCCTTTCAACGGCAAGTCCCTTAACCACAATGCTCACCTGCCGACTAATGTTCACGCAACTAATGCAAATTCAAACGGGAACGGGAACCATCACACGAGCAATGGCACAACAAATGGAAACGGCGCCAATAACGGTAATGGTCGACAAGCAAGAATAGAAAAACGAATAGACAACACCTGCCGCCGTCTTATGGCGATACCCGGACATGTTAATAAAGGTGAAATGCGCAGTAGCCTAGAGTCGATGCAAAGTTTGATTGAGCACTATTTTTCTTTCAAAAGTACTTCTCGTCGTAACCCTAGAAAACAGCGAGACGGATTGCTTTATTCTGCGGGTACCAATGATCAGAGTATTCATCAACTCGTCGAAGAGACCAAGAACAAACAAACTCGCTTATTATTCATGGGGTTACTTAACGCTTATCTACAAGCTAAAGGGCCAAACGACTTAAGGCGATGTGCGCGCCCTCTGTTGATCCTTGAAGATCCAGAAGGTCGATTGCACCCAACACACTTGGCAAGGGCTTGGAGCTTGATGCAGAAATTGCCCATGCAGAAAATCCTGACCACCAACAGTGGCGACCTACTTGCGGCGGTCCCACTTCAATCGATTCGTCGCTTGGTTCGTCAGTCAGACAAAACCATCGCCAATCAACTCAACATGAACCATTTCAGTAAGGATGAACTTCGACGAATTGGTTTTCATATCCGCTTCCACCGCTCTGGGGCACTATTTGCTCGCTGTTGGCTATTAGTAGAAGGTGAAACCGAGGTTTGGTTGTTCAATGAACTTGCCAACCAATGTGGCTATAACCTAGCAGCAGAAGGTGTGCAGATTATTGAGTTCGCCCAATCAGGACTTAAGGCACTGATTAAGGTCGCGCAAGAGTTTGGCATCGATTGGCATGTGGTAACTGACGGCGATGCGGCGGGTAAAAAATACGCAGCAACGGTGCTATCGAAGCTTGGTAATGATCAGGAAAGACATCGACTCACGGAACTGCCAGATAAAGATATCGAGCATTACCTATATATGAATGGATTTGAGAGCTTTTTCCGTGACATGGTTAAGATTCCATACGATCACCCTATCCCTCCAAAGAAAGTGGTTGCCAAGGTATTGAAGAAACATGCAAAACCCGACCTTGCACTCGCCATTGTTTCTCATTGCGAGAATCAAGGACAAGAATGCATTCCGCTTTTATTAAGGTGGACATTAAAACGCGTGATCACCATGGCGAATGGAAATACCTAAACATAATTTGTTTTATAGATGCTATCAGTTGCTCTACTGATGAAATATTTATCTAGTCGCCTCAACCAAAAAAGGCACACCAAACGGTGTGCCTGTATAAATCGATATACAAATTAATTGGGGGTTATCTTGCAAGAGTTCACAGTGACTAACTAAGGTTAGGTTAGGTTAACGAATTAAGCCTTTGCCTGTTTAGCGTGTTGTTCAACAACTTCCGAAGATTGAGTCGATTTCTCGTGAAGCCATAGCCCCGTTGCTTTCATCAAGTATCCAAATACACCACCAAGCAGTAAAGATGGCACTACAAGTTGCCAATCACCACCTGCAGCAAACGTCGCACAGCAACCAATGAAGGTGCCTGGGATATAACCTAGCCACGCTTGTTTCGCTTGAATACACATAAAGAAAGCCACAATAGCAGTAATCATGTAGCCTAAAATCTCTAACCCTGCGAAGGTTGAGCTTTCGATAATCACCATTGCCCAGAATACGCCAGTCATGTTGGTCAATAAGCTACCTGCTAGTCCTTTAACGCCGCCTGTTGGCGAAGCAAAGTAACTGGTGCAACCTAAGAAACCTGCCCATGACAATAAGCCGAAAGAGATAGCAATCCATCCCCATAGACCTGACAAAATACCTGTTGTTAATGAAATCGCGACTAATGTACTCATACTATTTCTAAAGCCTAATTACGTAATTGAACGCAACCGGATTTAGCCTCACTTAAAATCAAGTAAGCATACTATGGGAAGATAGCCCTTATTTAGCCGATCACGATCACATTAATAATGTATGCAGATGTGTATTTATCACTAGATAGAGACCGAAATCGCTTATTCAACATATTTGGTTATCAGTATTTTATCAATTTATCGTTACAAAACCGATGGCTTGCCTTTCATCATGCGCTTACCTTCTCGCTTAATACACTCAGCAAGTGGGTTCTCAGACATATCTGCACGCCAAATAAAGGACAAGGTTCTTTCCATTTCAAGCTCAGGGACATTTAATGTGACCAGTTGACCAGACTCAACAAACTGTTCGACATCGAGATAAGGTAAACACGTTAAATATGGGCCGTTTGCAACCAAACTTCTTAAAACAGGAACGTGTTCATACTCTCGCCAAACATCAAGATCACCAATTAAATGGTGAATAGAGCTATCAAAAACTTTGCGAGTACCCGAACCATGTTCACGTAATACCCATTTTGCTTGTTCTAATTGCGCCAAGCTGACTCGTTCACGCTTCGCAAACGGGTGATGAGCCGATGCAACCACCGTTAAATGGTCCGTACACCACACTTCTTGGTGAACTCGGTTGTCATCACAACGACCTTCGATAACACCCAAGTCATATTGATAATCTAATACGCCATCAATAACCGCATCGGTACTTTGTACGCCGAGCGAGATTCGCATCTCAGGAAAGTCGTTATCAATAATACTGATGAGGTCAGGAACTAGGTGTTCCGCTGGTGTTTGGCTTGCACCGAGTTTGAGCTCTCCACTTAGTAAATGCTGCTCATAAAAACCCATCTCAATTTGCTGCGCATCTTGCAGTAAACGCTTCGCTTTAGGCCTTAGCCACATCCCCCAATGAGTAAGAGCCATTTGCTTGCCCTGCCTTTCAAACAAAGGCCTGCCGAGCATTTTTTCCAACTGTGCAAGAGACATACTTGTCGCCGACTGAGTCAACGCCAATTTGTCTGCTGCCTGACTAACGCTCCCGGAGTCTGCTACTGCATCAAATACCGCGAGTTGCTTTAATGAATAACGCAAAATTCATCCTTAATGCTTTTAATTATTTGTGTCCTGATGCTCGTTTTTTATAAAGCCAATGAGCAATCAATTTCATTCTACGCGTAACCCAATCTATATCAATAAATTTGATGTGGTTTCTAAAAATTATCAATTTTACCTCTACCCATCAACGCCCTAATCTGGAATGGCAGGACACAACGAGCCCTGCAAAACATTACTGATTAACCATTACGGATTAACCAAGTCATTAACACTAGGAATTACACATGACGGATTGTTCAAGGGGGGGATATGGCAACCAGCACTTCTGAAAATCATCAACTGTTCTCACCAACAGAAATGATGGCGGAAGCAGAGAAGTTTGCATTAAGTAAAGCAAATAAAACCAGCAGCATGACATTGAGTTTGGCAATCATGGCTGGCGCATTCATCGGGCTTGCTTTTTTGTTCTACATCACGGTAACCACGGGCAGCGCTGATGCTGGATGGGGATTGAGTCGCTTAGCCGGCGGTCTTGCATTCAGTATGGGTTTGATCTTGATTGTGATTTGCGGTGGTGAGCTATTTACCAGCTCAGTGTTATCCAGCATCTCATGGGCTAACAAGCAAATCACCTTCACTAAGATGCTGTCTATCTGGGGCAAAGTGTATGTCGGCAACTTTATCGGTGCCATGTTCCTATTGGCTTTGGTAAGCGCAGCAGGCTTATATCAACTGGATGGCGGCCAATGGGGCTTAAACGCTCTAAACATTGCTCAACACAAGCTGCACCACAGCCCAGTTCAAGCGTTTGCTTTGGGTGTGCTTTGTAACTTGTTGGTGTGTTTAGCGATTTGGTTAACGTTCAGCTCTGCTAACGCAATGACCAAAGCAATGATGACCGTGTTACCCGTTGCAATGTTCGTAAGCTCAGGCTTTGAACACTGTGTGGCGAATATGTTCATGGTTCCTCTAGGCATCACGATTCAAACATTCGCCCCGGAAAGCTTCTGGATGCAAATCGGTGCAACACCGGCGCAGTACGCAGACTTAAACGTCATGCAATTTGTCACAGCAAACTTAATACCAGTGACAATCGGCAACATCGTAGGTGGTTCAGTATTGGTCGGCTTAGCCAACTGGAGTATCTACCGTCGCCCACAACTTAAAGCAGCAAAAATTACCGCTATTACACAAACAACAGAAATTACGTCAGTTAAGGAAATTACTATGAACACAGCAACTACTATCAAGCAAATCATGAACACTCAACCAATTACATTGAGCGTTGAAATGCCAACATCAGTCGCGATTGATACACTTTTAGACGCGCAACTTGTTAGCGCTCCTGTTTGTGATGTTGAAGGCCGTCTAGTGGGTATCTTCTCGGTTCATGACGTAATGGTTGACCTTTGGTGCCAAGATTACATCCCAACTAAAGGCCAAAAAGTCGTAGACCTAATGAGCCGTGACGTTGTGGCAATCGATGCAAACGACAAGCTAGTAGACGTTGCTGAGTTCCTATGCATCGACAAAGAGCAACTGTACCCGACGACAAGCATGGGCTTCGCAACTCGCTTGACATCTCTTTCTCTAGAAGAGCGTGCAAAAGCGATGAAAGTAAGCCAACCACATATGCTTCCAGTGTTAGAAAATGGCGTGATGGTGGGTGTGTTGACTCGCATTGAAGTGATGCAAGCACTGCGTCCAATCTACGGTGACCGACTAAACGTGGTTCCTCAAGCTGAACTAGAAACAGCTTAACTAATCGTAAGTTGAACTATTAGGGATTAGTAGTTCAATTAGATAACTCAGTCATGGCAACGTTGACTGGCTAGAGGTAAATGGTGGCTTTTAACGTACTAAACGGTTTGACACAAAACAGACCTAAACGCGTTGCCATTTATCTCAATAAAAAAGGCGCAAAGTGAAAACTTTGCGCCTTTCTCTATTTCTAACTGCTGACCTATTTAGTATCGACCAAACTTTTGATATTTCTAAATAATGTTGATACCTGTCAGAGAGCTAGAAAGCTAGATTACTTTTTTACGCCTTCAACGTGTAGTTCCATGTCTACATAGCTTGAAGCGCCCATTACTGGAATGTTGAAGTCAGCAAGTTCTAGACGAGTTGTACCCACGAAACCAGCACGCTCACCGCCCCAAGGGTCTTGACCAGCACCGATGAATTCAGCTTCGATAACGATTGGCTTAGTTACGCCGTGAAGCTTAAGGTCACCCATTACTTCAAGTTTGCCGTTGCCTTTATCAACCACTTTTGTGCTGTTGAAAGTAGCGTCAGAGAATTTACCTGCATCAATGAAGTCAGAGCTACGGATGTGCTTGTCACGCTCTGCGTGGTTTGAATCAAGGCTTGTTGTATCAATAGTTACGTTTACTTTTGATGCTTCAACGTTGCTTTCATCAAATGAGAAATCACCTGAGAATGTGTTAAAACGGCCTTGGATAAAGCTATAACCTAGGTGGCTAACTTTAAAGTTAACTGAAGCATGCGCACCTTTTGTATCAATCACGTAATCAGCGGCGTTCGCAGCGAAAGGCATTGCCATAGCAAATGCTAATCCTGTAGCGATAATTGACTTTTTCATTTTGAAGCTCCTATCATTTTTCGTAGCGTATCGTCTTTGTCGATAACGTGGTGTTTTATCGCCGCTAAGGCGTGCACTGATGCCATAATGATCAGTACCCATGCAGCATAGTAGTGAACCGTACCTGCGAGATCAGATTGGTTTGCAAACAGTTCGCCCATACTTGGTACAGTGAACCAATTGAATACCTCTATCCCGCGGCCATCTGATGTCGAAATCAAATAACCTGAAATAAACAAAACCGCTAAGTTGATGTACATGAAGCCGTGAGCGATCTTCGCTGCTGCAATTTCATAGCTTTTACCTTCCACTTTAGGTGACGCGGTAACTAGTTTCCAGACCAAGCGGATAACGGTAACTGCAGCCAAAAGAATGCCTACCGAGCGGTGATAGTCTGGCGCTGTTTTGTACCACTCGCTGTAGTATGAAAGATCAACCATCCACAGGCCTACACCAAATAAGCCAAATACCGCGAGAGCTGAAATCCAATGCATCGCTCTTGCTAAAGGGTTGTAATTTCTGACGTTGTTGTCCATGCATCTCTTCCGAATGTTAACGAGTAGTGTAGTTTCGAAAAGCGTACCCTACACCAAGTTTGTGTAACATATTATTTACCAAGCTTTACATTGGTAACATCATTTCAAATTAAACGAGTTATTCAAATTATTTGAACAAGTTTGGGCTAAACGTTAGATTTCAACGATTTGTTCGATCTCGTAAAGCTCATCTGAGATATCTAACATTTTACGTTCCATGACTTTTTGAGCGTCTTCTATCCCTTTGTTGTAGTAAACCGCCCCAAACTTTTTACTTATGAAATCGACCAAGAATTCCGTGTCGAACTGACCAAGCTCCACATCGAGTTCATCCTGCAGGTACTTTTGGAGCGTATGAGTAAGCTCAGACTTTTGTTTCGAATCTAATTGAATGGTCATGAATGTTTCCAAATAAAGAGTAAGTAGATCAATTGTGATTTGCTGACTAGACTATAGTCGAGGTAACTAGCTAGAATTCCTCATAATTTAGAATACAGACCTGTAGAGCGCCAGTGCTATCCATAAAATCACTCAGCAATGGTTAATTTTGATAGAGAGATCAAGAACTCGCACTTTGACGATAGGTAACGGAACCGCAATTACCGTACTATTGCCCATCAATAAGATAGTAGCTGTGTATAAGGGACTTCATTGTTATTAGATCTAGTGATTAAAAGCGTTAATCAATTTCAAGACGATTGCCTAAAGCTCTGTGAACGCCACTACCCTACTGTACACAATCAAGGGATCAGTGAGCACCATATAGGTAAGGCATTTGCCCGCCGAATGGAGCACACCTTCGTTAGCTTTAATCATGCAAGCAACATCAGCCCACTTGAAATGCTTTCCTCTAGAGAAACGCCTCGACACTTCCGAATATCTTCCGAAATCGGTACCGTTTGGATGATCAGTCATCATATGGTGAGCGCCGGGAAAACATGTCGTAGAAAGTTGATGTTGGACATCCATAATTGGCAACAAGAGTATGGATTTTCCATTCAACCCAATGACGTTTTGATCATTGTCTCCGACCATTGGATTAGCCGAAGTAAAAACAGTGGTGAATTATTGCATTGGTGGATGGGTGAACTCCCAGACGAGATCACGGAATATAGCCAACAAGGCATCACGCTAAGAGAGAGTGATTCTCAATTCGCTACTGACTTAAATAATAATTTTAAAATCAGCCCTTGCTTCATTAAATTTGGACACCCTTTAAAGCGGTCAGGAAATCAACAACTGGTTCGTAAATACCTGCAACTTTACGCAGTACTTCAATGGCAGTAAGAATACGGGTCAACTTTTTCATTCAATATTGAAAGTAAATTGTTAGACCTTCATCCCAGTATTTTATAAAAGATAACTCATTCCCTGTTCATTAATTATTCGAACTTCCTGTTTTAATTATTAATAGCCGATCGACTCACAGTCTCGATTTTGAGAGATAGATATCATTTCTGTGTAACTCGCTTAGTCAATCTATTTTATAACTTTGACACTCCCCCATAATTTAAGCCATTAACCCTACTTTTCTCTGGTGTATCAGCGTTCTAGCCTTATATTGGTTGGGGTTAATATGTGAGACGTTACTCAGCCATTAGATTCACTTAAACTATCAAACACAGTCAATGATAAGTAAATTTAATGGTTAATGTCATTTATCATGCTGATTTTTCGTTAGTTATATTAATTTAAATATTGACGTTACAAATGAATTTTTATTAATTGACAATTTAGTAACACCTGTCAATATTGTGACAGCCGCGACATGTACGTCCGCCATTGAATAAGCCTCTTTACTAGCGACTATGATTTTATCAGACAGAAGTGAATTTATTAGCTGTATATCCGTAGATGCTGATATGCAGTTTATTGCGAAATACCAAGACCTGACGCTTAGGAGCGTCTATCAACCTATATTCGACTCTTCTATGACTCAAATAGGTGTTGAGGCTTTGGTGCGCATTTCAAATAACAAAGGTGATATTGTTCGTCCTGATCACTTCTTCCATTCCGACGAAACCTCAAGCACAGACAAAATCAATGTAGAGAGGTTGAGTCGAGCGATTCATATCCGTAACTTCGCACAATCGACAATCCGTCATTTACATCTATTTTTGAACGTTCTTCCAAACGTTGGTGAGTTGTTTGCTGCAGAAAAGGTCAGCGATAGCTTGTTAGCTAAACGCCTTCACGAGCTTAACCTTTCATGCGAACAGATAGTGATGGAGTTGGTAGAGTTGAACGCAGAAAGTGAAGAGCGTTTGAAAGATGCCGCTCTTTCTCTTGCGGATAATGGCTTTCAAATAGCGGTCGATGATTTTGGAACACAAGCATCAACCGAACAACGCGTTCGTCACATTAACCCTCATATCATCAAGATAGACCGCTCGGTTATGTTGGACTTTGAACAAGGCGACACTCGAGAAATGGAGTTAGTACTTGATCTTGCAAACCAAATTGGCGCAAAGACAGTGATTGAAGGTATTGAAACCCAACAACAACTCGAAGCGATGCAGGGCTTAGGCTTCAATATGTATCAAGGCTACCACTTAGCCATGCCAAAGCCGATTGAGTTAGACATACGGCTAGCAATTTAGAATCGCCCTATTGTTCTTAAAGCCGCTTGCCCATTGAGTAGCGGATTTTTTAATGCTTGCCTATTCGTACCCTCTTACCGCTCTCACGTGTCAACACATTTCAGGACGGGACAACACGCATAAAAAACCCAGTCAAATTTGACTGGGCTGGCTTAAAAGAATCTGTTTTATATCATTCCCTAATAACCCGCAGTGGACGGTTTGATTCTATATAAAATAGCGAACATCACCGGTACTACTATTAGCGTTAGTACGGTAGCAAAGCCTAAGCCTGCCATGATGGTAATCGCCATCGAGCCGAAAAATGCATCGAATACCAAAGGAATCATACCCAAGATAGTCGTTAATGCTGCCATAGATACCGGTCGTACACGACTAATCGCACTGTCGACAACCGCTAAATATGGGTCTTTACCTGTTGATAGCTCACTGTTGATCTGGTCAAGCAGTACAATGCCGTTCTTCAAAATCATGCCGCTTAGACTCAATAAGCCAAGGAACGCTGTGAAGCTGAATGGCATATTGGTACCTAACAGACCAATTGAAACACCAATGATAGAGAGTGGAACCGTAAACCAAATCACAAGCGGCTTACGAACCGAGTTAAACAGAAGCATCGTGATGATAAACATCAGCAAATAACCCATTGGCAGTGAGCCAAACAGAGATTCTTGCGCATCTTTAGAGCTTTCGTACTCACCACCCCAGCTAATGCTGTAGCCTTCTGGTAAATCTAATGCTTCTACCTTTGGTTTCACACGAGCAAACAGACTCGCTGGCGTTTCATCACCAAGAACATCGTGGTCAGCCAATACTGTTAGCGTACGTTTTCTGTCGCGACGCTGAATCAGTGGCTCAGACCATTGAAGCTCTACGCCATCAATCACTTGCTCAACTGGGATGTAAGTTTGTAGTGATGGGCTCCAAATCTTCACATTGTTTAGCGATTCGAAATCAAAACGCTCTTCTTCCGGTAAACGCGCCACGATAGGTAACATATGAGTACCATCACGCAGTAGGCCGATGTTGTAACCGCCAAACGCCATCTGTAATGTCTCAGACAAGTCAGTTTTTGAAATGCCTAGGCGACGAGCCTTAGATTCGTTGAACAGTGGTACAAGTTCTTTAGTGCGTTCACGCCAGTCATGACGAACATTTCGAGAGCCTGGATCGGCAAGCAAGATGTCTTCGACTTCAACTGCAATGTTACGCAGTACTTGTGGATCGGCACCGATAATACGCGCTTCAATTTTTGAAGCGGGTGACGGACCAAACTCAATCAACTTGAACTGGAACGTTGGTTGCTCAAATTCGTTCGCTAAGTCTTTGTCTAGCGCCGCTAGAGCCTTAAACATAGTGTCGCGGTCAGTGGTTCTTACTTGTAACTGGGCGTACGCTTCGTAGCTTTTCTCTGGTTGGTAAGTCAGTGCGAAACGTTGCATGCCCTGCCCAACCGTTGTCGTTACAAACTCCACGTAGTCTTGCTGGCGAATGTAGCTTTCAACTTTTTCTGTCTGCTTGATCGTTTCACGAACATCGGTGCCTTCTGGCATCCACATGTCTACGTAAAACATTGGGGTATTTGACGGCGGGAAGAACTGCTGCTTCACCATACCAAAACCGACGACAGAAACTGCTAATAGAGCGACCATACTAACTACAGTAAGCCATCTAAATCGAAGTGCTACTTTCAGACACGCACCGAATACCACAAACAGGATGCCTTGGTATGGGTCTTCGTTCTCATCAACCTTGTCTTCTTCTTTAAGCAACATCTCGGCAAGGAATGGCGTTAGTGTTAGTGCAGTTACCCAACTCAAAAACAGTGAGAAACACAGTACCCAAAACAGTGAACCCATGAATTCGCCTGTCGCATCCTTCGACAAACCAATCGGTGCAAACGCTGTGATAGCGATAATGGTCGCACCTAACAGTGGCCATTGTGTTTGCTTGACGATGTCTTTCGCTGCTTGAAGCTTGGTTTTGCCTTTCTTCAAGCCCACCAAAATACCTTCAACGACAACAATCGCGTTATCCACCAGCATACCCAGTGCGATGATCAAAGCACCCAGCGAGATACGGTGCAGTTCAACATCGTTGTAGTCCATCAAGATGAACGTACCGAACACCGTCAGTAACAGTACTACACCGATGATCAAACCACTGCGTAAGCCCATCGCGAACAGAAGTACGATGATAACAATCGCCACCGCTTCCACTAGGCTGATTAAGAAGTCAGCCACAGATTTGTCTACTTCTTGCGCTTGGTTGTAGAAGTAATTCAGTTCTACACCCGCTGGCTTAATGCTTTCTAGGCGATCCAGTTCCGCATCCAGTGCTTTACCAATCTCAACCACGTTTACACCAGAAGAGAACGCAATACCCAAGTTGATTGCAGGTTTACCGTTGTACGTTAATACATTACCCGGTTTTTCTTGAATACCACGAGTCACTTCAGCAACGTCTTTTAGACGAATTAGATTGCCAGTGTCACGACCATGAATGATTAGGTTTTCTAGTTCTTCAACCGTGCTTAATGTGCCGTTTGGCTTAATCGTTAGGCTTTGACCATTCAGCATCACCTCGCCTGCCGATACCACACTGTTTTGTTGTGCTAGCAATGCTGTCACCGTCGACATATCTAGGTTCAATGCGGCTAAGCGTTCCAGTGACATCTCAACAAACAGTTGTTCTTGTTGGTCACCTGCAATGCTAACTTTACCGACACCGTCAACCAGTTCGATTTCACGCGTTAGGTAATCTGCGTACTGTTTGAGCTCAACGTAATCGTAACCATCACCGGTCAGCATGATCATCACACCAAACACATCACCAAAATCATCGATGATCTGAACGGAATTTACACCACTTGGCAGTGTTGGTTGTAGATCGTTGATCTTACGGCGCATTTCATCCCAGATCTGAGGCAGCTCGTCTGGACCGTAGTCCATCTTCATACTGACCATAATTTGGGACATACCGTTCGATGATGTCGAGGTAATCTTGTCGATGTACGGAAGCTGTCTTATCTCTTTTTCTAGTGGGTAAGTCAGCTCTTCTTCAACTTCCATTGACGTAGCGCCAGGGTAAGTTGAAATAATCATTGCATCTTTAATGGTAAAAGCTGGGTCTTCTAAACGGGATAGATTACCAAAAGACGTCACACCGCCAATGGCCAATATGACGAGAAACAGCCAGCTGATTACTTTGTTTTTTATTGAATATTCTGCGATGTTCATTCTGCTTTTCCTGACAATTTGATTCCGTCACGGAGTTTTCTTAGATTCGAGTTTACGAGTCGATCACCTTGCTCAACACCATGAGCGATTAATGCGCCTTGGCCACTGATCTTGTCGACTTCTACTTCGCTTTTGAATGCTTGTCCGTCTTCCATTTTCCACACATAGAACTGATTCGCTTCAGAGCCCGCTTCTAGCGTTGTCATTGGTAATTGGTAGCCTTGAACATCGCTCAGGCCCGCTTTCGCCATATCTACATTGACCGTAACGCTCGTGCCTGGCAGGATTTCACTTTCAGGCTGCTGCATCTGCATCCAAAATTCGTAGGTACGGGATTGTGGGTGCAGTTCACTGGTGTGTTCTAGATACGTCAGTGGATATTGGCCTGTGTGACCGCCAAAGGTCGCCTCAGGACGATAGCTATTTGAACGCATGTCTGGGCTAATTGACGCCAAGATCGAATCTGATACTTGAATTCGCACATACACCTTGTCGTTCTGGTACACACTCAGTAGTGTTTCTCCAGGCGTCGTATTTTCGAATCGTTGCTTATCGACAGTTGAAACTGTTCCTGAGAACGGCGCTAAAAGTTCTGTGTAACTCAGCTTGCGTTTCGCCGCCGCCAAATTCGCCGATGCGAGCTTGTAGTTAGCCGTCAGTTGGTCGTGTTCTGATTGCGATAACATTTCGCTGCCAAACATCTCAGTACCACGGGCCAACTGTTTGCTCGCCAGTTTGAATTGAGATTGAGCATCAGTCAGATCTTGGACGTACGTTGCGTTATCTAAGGTGGCTAATAACTGCCCTTTTTCGACATTGTCGCCCGCTTCTACTAATACTTGTTGAATCTCGCCTGCTAGCTTAAATGCCAAGGGAGTCAATTCAGCTGGCATCACCTGTCCATTAAAACTTCTGAACTGATTAGTAAGCGGTGCGCCAACTTCAAAGGTAGAAACCAACAAAGGTGGTTGTTCACGGTGTACAGCTTCATTGTTACAGGCTTGAAGTAACAGAACCGACGCGACAACAACTGATAATTTTGAAAGGTTCATTAAATACCGCCCTCACGAAGCCAAGCTTTTACTTGTTGTCCGTCTGATAACACATCCACACCCGCTTCAACGATAAGGTCACCAGACGACAATCCGTCGATAACCTTGCCTTGCTCATCAAGAAGGACTTGTACTTTAGAAATCAGTTGAGAGTCAGGGTTATAACGCCATAGTTCACCATGGCCTACGTCTTTGTTTAACCAAGCTGAATCCACAATACCAATGCCGTAGTCAGATTTACTTTTCTGAACTTCAACTTGCGCTGTCATACCAGAAAGTAGATTGATGCCTTCTGGCTTTTCGATAGACACAACCGCTTGGTAGCTGTTGGTATCTTCATCTGGTTGCGTTGAGATTTCTTTAAAGCGAGTCGGGATACGAATGCCGCGGTGGCTGTCCATCACAACCCACATGTTTGAGCTCGTTAGGTCTTGAATAGAACGGTCTTCAAGCTTTGATACTGGAATTGAAAACGTCACATCCATTTCACTGTGATTCAAAATATTCAGTACAGGCTGCTTTTCTGCGATCAATTGATATTGCTTTCCAAACACCATCGATACCACGCCATCGAATGGAGCAACTAAGGTAGTGTAGCCAAGGTTTGTTTTTGCTTGGTCCAACTCAACTTCAGCGGCAGTAAAAGTGTTTACGGCTTGGTCGTAGTAATCGGTACTGACCAGTTTTTTCGCATACAACTCAGAAGCTTGTTTGTATTGGCTGTTCGCCAGATCAAATTTAGCTTGGGCTGCGTCAACGGCAATACGGTAATCCGTCGCGTCTAATACGGCTAACACCTGACCTTTCTTCACTTCTTGTCCCATACGAACATCGAAGGTTTCTATATCTCCACCCACTTGGAAAGAAAGTGCCGCACGGTCGGTTGCATCAACCTTTGCAATGAAGCTATCGAGATCAATATCAGTCTGTTGTGGGATTTCGAACAGCTTGACTGGCTTGATTACCTGCACATTTTCCTCTGACTGAACTTTGTCACATCCAGTTAGAGAGCCTGCGAGCAATAGTGCTGCAATAACAGCTCCCATGCGCTTGCTCGATATGGCATTGATCGACAAATTGAACTGCATGATGCCTCTCCGTTTAATTATTATGATTTATTACACAGGTGGGCAGTATATTTAATATTAAATAATTCTCAAGCTTTACTTTCCACTTGTGCAGTATTTTTTATTTCAGTAAAAACAGTGTAGAATGTTGTAATCAGGTAATTATGTGAAATGAAGATGACCGAAAAGAAGCAAGGTAGAAGAAGTGCAAAAGACGCCGAAGAGACGCGTTTTTTGATCATGAGCGTTGCCGCAGACATGTTCTGTGACTTTGGCTACGATCGTGTATCACTGCGAAACATCAGTGAAAAGGCAGGCGTCTCGCATAGCCTTATCCGCCACCACTTTGGTAGCAAAGAAAAGATTTGGCATGCAATAAGTGATTGTTTACACGATTATTTTCAGTCTTACATCAGTAAGATTATGGAAGAGCTGCCAAAAGATGTTGCGCCAAATATCGCTATCTACCTGTTTAGCATGCGTCTGTTCACCAACATGATTCACTCACGTAGGCCAATGCAGCTTATTTCAGACTCTGTTCGCCAAGAAGACAACCTAGTTGATTACTTCATCGACAATGTCGGCGATGTTGAAAAAGAGATTAACGGGCTTGCCGCTGAGTACAATGCAGCTAACCCAGACAAAATGATCAACATTTACGAAGTTAAATGGCAAATGATCATGTACGCAAACGGCGCTGTATGCCTCACTCCCTTTATGGAAAGCACTTGGAATGAAGGTGATATGGTCACCTCACCCGAAGACGCCCTACTTAAGCATTGGCAGCTTTTCAACACGCAGATGGTCAGCAAGTTCAATATTGATGAAGAGTGGGCTCTAAATCCAACCTCGATTGAAGAGCTGATTTATGAAGTGCCATGTGAATGGAAGTGTAACCAGGAACATAAAGCTTAATCGGGTTCATACCCATGATGAGCTTATAAGATACAAAAACGCGCCGTTACAGAAGTCACTGTAACGGCGCGTTTTTATATGTATAGATCTTTAAACTGGAGCTTTGTCCAGCTTATTAGCGACGTGCTTTACCGCGGTTTTGGTGAATCTTAAGCTTCGCTTTCATCTTACGTTTTTCTGATGAACGGCTTTTGCTGCGACCACCACGATCGGGCGCTAGATCTTTTTCAAGGCTTGGTTCAAAGCCCTCTAGCCACTCTTGAGGCAAGCGAGTATCAAGTAATCGCTCAATATCACCCAATAGGTAAGCTTCATCCTGACTCATCAAAGAGATCGCTAAGCCGCTGTTACCCGCACGGCCAGTACGTCCGATGCGGTGAACATAATCTTCTGCTTTAAATGGCATGTCATAGTTCACAACTTGTTCTAGCTGCTGAATATCAATACCACGAGCTGCCACGTCGGTTGCGATCAACGCACGAACTTTGCCTGACTTGAAATCGTCTAGGGCTTTTTGACGCGCACCTTGGCTCTTATCGCCATTGATTGATGCCGCTTTAATGCCGTCTAACTTAAGCTCTTTAACGAGAGCATCAGTGCCCTGCTTAGTCTTTGTGAACACCAACACTTGTTGCCAGTTTTTTGAACCAATCAAATACGCTAATAGCTCACTTTTACGCGACTTATCTACCGGGTAAACCATCTGTGTTACGGTTTCAGCGGTGCTGTTTTTTGGCGTAACTTGGATTTCACTTGGCTTCTGCATCATACGGTGTGCAATCGCTTTGATTTTGTTATCAAACGTTGCAGAGAAGAACAGAGTTTGACGCACTTCGTTCATGCGAGAAAGAATACGCTTAATGTCAGGCATGAAGCCCATATCTAACATACGGTCAGCTTCATCCAGTACCAGTACTTCCGTTTGGCTCAACATGATGTTTCTAGTGAAGATGTGATCAATAAGACGACCAGGCGTCGCGACAAGAATATCTGCGCCACCGCGTAAGTTATCAGTTTGCACCTTCATGCTAACGCCGCCGTAAGCCACCACGACTTTAATGTCGGTGCCCTTTGCGTAGCTAGTTAAGTTATCGAAAACCTGTTGTGCCAATTCACGAGTTGGCACTAATACAAGCGCACGGACGAGCTTAGGGTTCGGAATAACGTTGTCTTTTGTCTCGATTAATCTTTGAATAATCGGTAAACCAAACGCAGCCGTTTTACCTGTACCCGTTTGAGCACCAGCCAGTACATCTTTGCCTTCTAATACCAATGGAATTGCTTGTTCTTGAACACTGGTAGGAGCCGTAAAATTAAGCTCAGACAACGTGGCAAGAAGATGCTCAGATAATCCTAGTTGGTTAAAAGATTTTGTAGATTCAGACATAGTATGATGCTCAAAGATTAAATAGGCGCGGATTGTAGCAAACCTGCATTACGCTGTTTACCTTTCCTTTTGATTTTTCTTCATTTGAAGCGCATTAAACTGCTTAGCTTCCTCTAAAACGTTGGGATAAAGCTCATTAAAGTGACACTGCAACGTATCATAGTGACGTTCGAGGTCATCGTAGCATACCGAGCTTAGGCCTTCTCAACGCCATTCGCTGCAACACCACCTCTATAGATGACATGTCTTGATAGCTCTCTAACCATCTATGCTCAGCCATTTTCTGATGAACCATAACGAAATTTTCAGGCCAGTGTGGCTCTTGATGTTCAAAGATCTGCTCATGGCTATCTAAACAAAAACGCTCTAATGTCTGCTGTGAAAACTGATCCCAATGATTGGCTAAGCAGTGATCCCAAAATACATCGAGTGCGATAGGCGCAAAGCGTCGTGTTTGGTCTGAGAAAAGTGATTTTGCAGAACGAGATACATCATGACGATCAGTATAGCTATCAACAAATCGATGAAGCCTAATACCGTCAGAAAGGGAATCAGAATAGTGTTTATTAGGGTCGCCTTTAACAAAATCACCTAACAGGTTACCTGCTAAGTTGCTGTTACAGTGCTTGGCGATGTGAAGGTGTGCGAGAAAGTTCATTGAACCTCATTAAAGTATCGAGAACTAAGTAACATGGTAAACGTACTCGTTTATCTTCGCGAACTTTAATGAGGATAGTTTTGGTATGACGTGTGAGCGAATACGATTTGCTCAGTTTAGAATTGTTTGCTTTGAGAAGCTTTAGCTAAGAAAACTTTTAGCTTTAAAACGTTTCAGTTGAAACTGAATTAAAGATCTTAAAAGCTTAGTTCGAAGACTTGAAAAGCTCTTCTGCTAACTGTTTCACTGTCTGCTCATAGTCAGACAAATCAATGCCAATTTCCATAGCATCTAACAACTCTAGACTTTCGTCATTATAAGATTGGTCACTCATTGTGCCCCCTCTATTCCTTGATGTGGACATGATGTCCTATTAACTAGTGCACCATCTTGGACTTATATTATGTCACTTTGATGAACGCACTCTACTCTACCCATTCCATATTCATAGCTTAAAGCTACTCGCGATCATTAACGCTTTTTTACGCTAAAGGGGTATACGCGAACGACATATGTACTGCCACCTTACACCAAGTACAACAAATTACTCTATAAATTTTGAAGCTGGTCATGGTCAAACGTTTGCTTTGCTCATTTGAATGCTGCAACGCCCCTTTATGTAAATATTAATTTACAGTGCATATTTTTAATTACATTAGGCATTGCATTTGGAATTAAACTCAATCAGAATACTTAAAAATCGAGATATTCTTTGGGTTTATGCGCTTAAGCCAGAAGAATTACAATTAAAACACACCCTAACGTAAAGAATTATATACAATGAATAAATCAAAGGTTTTTGGTAGTACTTTGATCATTGCAGGCACAACTATTGGTGCTGGCATGCTCGCTCTTCCACTTGCTTCTGCGGGTATTGGCTTTTCAACTTCACTTTTCTTGATGCTGGGTTTATGGGCGTTAATGGCCTTTACGGCGCTATTAATGGTAGAGCTTCACCAATTCGCAGAATCTGACGCTACCCTACACACGTTAGCTCATACCATTTTAGGAACAAAAGGAAAGTGGATTGCGAGCTTCGCGGTGATGTTTCTTTTCTACGCTCTGTGTGCGGCATACATAGCTGGCGGCGGTGCGCAATTTAACCAACGAATTTCGGATATCGCGGGTATCGAACTCAATGCTCAAATCACCACGCTTCTATTTACCCTATTAGTTGCCGGCGTTGTGACGATTGGTACACACAGTGTTGATAAAGTTAACCGCGTTTTGTTTGGCTTAAAGCTTATCGCGATGGTTTTGGTACTCAGCTTCCTGGCGCCAAACATTACCTCTCAATACCTAATGAGCATGCCTTTACAGCAAGGCCTGATTGTGGCGGCGATTCCGGTTGTGTTTACCTCTTTTGGTTTCCACGGCAGCATCCCATCAATTGTTCGATACCTAGATGGTGACGTTCGTTCTTTACGTAAGGTAATGATTATTGGCTCGGCACTGCCTCTGGTTATCTACGTTTTCTGGCAAAGTGTTACTTTGGGTGTGATTAGCCAAGAGCAATTATTGTCTGATACAAGTTTAGGCGCGCTATTAGTCTCGCTATCGCAAACGGTTCATCAATCCAACCTAAGCGTGATCGTCGGTGTGTTTGCGGACCTTGCACTGCTGACATCTTTTATTGGTGTAAGCTTGGGCTTATTTGAATTCATGGGCGACTCACTGAGCAAGAAACTAGGTAACGCAAAACGTGTTAAGACAGCTGCTATCACCTTCTTACCGCCACTGGGTTTTGCCTTATTTTACCCACAAGGCTTCATCATGGCTTTAGGCTACGCAGCCATTGCACTTTCAGTGCTCGCGATTCTGTTACCAACAGTGATGGTCTACAAGGTTCGTTACACTGATTTCTCTGTCAAACCTCAATCTGCAGAAGCCAGTTACCAAGTGTTAGGCGGTAGCAAAGCGTTGTTTTTAGCAGGTAGCGTTGGCGTATTTATCATTGCCATTCAAGTTCTTATTTCAGTAGGGTTACTGCCTTCTTTGGGCTAATAAACCTATACAGAACTAATTTACTTGATCCAGATCTCACAAATAACATGTCACTATCATTAATTTTCACAATTAGTCGATTGAAGTCACATTTTTATTGAGGTCGGTTATTTAGAGTCCACGGTAAAGGATTTACCGTGGAGTTTTTATGAAAGAAGTACAATTTCGAACGATAGACAAACTGTTTATCAAGATGTCGATCAACGACAAATTTTGGGTCATTTTCTTAATCTTTTTTGCCGCTTTGGCAAGCCTAGCTGGACTGAACTACGTCAACAAAATGGAACACATTGACGTAACTGCAAAACAGCAGGTCGAGTATCAACTGCAAGGCATTTTATCAGCATCAGATTCCCCTGCTTCTGTTCGCTCTGTTAGCCAGCAAACTCGCGCTCAACAAACCACTATTTCAAACAATGGTTCGGTGACTGCCACAGCACTCGCACAAGATGGCAACTACTACTCACTTACCGTTTCAACTAACGATATACAGAATCAAAAGCAGCAAGCACTGTACACTTTATTACTGAGCTTCTTGTGGTGTGTGCCTTTTGGTCTTTTCTGTTACTGGGTAGCGACTTTCCTAGGCGGCGCACTTTGGGTTCTTTATTCAACGACTCAAAAGATTGGTGATGGTGACTTAACATCACGCCTTGGCTTCCACCCTGGCCGTGATGAGTTCGGCACGATTGGTTGTGCGCTTGACCGTTCAATGGACACGCTTAGTGAGTTAGTCAACAACGTAAACCACAGTGCAGCAACGCTAAGCGAAACATCGGCTTCTTTCGAAACTGAGATGAAGCGCAGCGAAACACAAATCATGAGCCAAAACGCATCTCTAGACTCTGTAGCGACAGCAATGGATCAGATGACAGCTTCAGCAAATGAAGTCTCTAACATCTCTGCACGCTCAACTGAACAAACAGAACAAGACGCGCAGCAAATCAACGATAGCCACGCGAAGGTTCAACAGGCAATCTCGGAAATCACCACCCTTTCTTCTTTGATTGAGCAAACCTCATCTTCTGTTACTAGCTTGAATGTGAATACGAGCCAAATTAACGAGGTCATCACGACGATCAATGCTATTTCAGAGCAAACTAACTTACTTGCTTTAAATGCCGCGATTGAAGCCGCTCGTGCGGGCGAGCAAGGCCGAGGTTTCGCTGTTGTTGCTGATGAAGTAAGAACACTGGCAAGCCGCACTCAGTCGGCTACTGTAGAAATCCAAGCGATGATTGAACGCTTACAGCAAGAGAGCCAAAATATCGCGAAGATCACCGAACAGACGGTTGACCAAGCGCAAACCAGTAGCCAGTTGATTTCAAACATTGGTCACGACGTAAACTCGATTGCAGATTCAGCTCAAGCACTAATGGACATGAGTATCCAAATCGCAACATCAGCCGATGAGCAAAGTAACGTTGCCAATACGATTGCAGCAGAGCTTAACGATATTCGAAGCCAATCCGATGTGATTAAAGACGTGGCTCAGAATTCTTCAAATGGCGTATCTAGGCTAACAGAAGCGTCGGTTTCTCTATCTCAGACATTGGCACGCTACCGAACTTAAGGATCAACTGGTGAACTAGCGGCGTGAATTGAAAACAAACTAATGAGGACTCGTAATGGGTCCTTTCTTTTTGGCTTTTGTTTAATAACATTACAAGAACCATGGTCAATAACGATGACATTATCAATTACCATGAAGCAAGTCGCAAAGGAGAGATTAAGAAGTGTCAGAACTGTCTAATATTCGAGCTTAGGAGTAATCTAAGTGAACGGGTCTTTTTTCGCTTACCCCCTTGCTGCAGGTGACACATAATGAATAAAACAGAAACACCAAACACCGACGACATTACATGCCCTTTATGCCAACACGACGAGTATCTGCTTTCAGAAAGTGGAGAAAAGTTTACTTGTGCATCTTGCGGTTTCCACACCAAACAATTTAGTAAGGTAGTCAGCCTTCAACTAAGCTCTACCCCACCAAAGCTGCAGAATTCGATATACCACCATTTGAGCAGTGCTTGCCATTAATCCAAACTGAAATTTCTTCTAAACTGTAGATATCCTGAGCCGCGAGTTCTGCTGAGTCGGCTTCGGGATCTACGATTGCTTCATCAATACTCGGGCGTAATCGAAACGATTGGATACCCGCGCGAACACCAGCCTCAATCCCTTTCAACGTATCATCCACGTAGATGCACTCATTTGGCAGAAAGCCCATGTTCATGGCCGTGTACATGATTAGATCAGGCTCTGGCTTCCAGCTGTTAGCATCAAAAGCTGAGAACACTTTGCCTTTGAAGTCGTCTAGCATGCCTGTCATCGCCAATGAAGATTCAACTCTAGATTTTGGTGCATTGGAAGCGATACAAAACTCGATATCTTGTTGTTTGAGAAATTCAATAAGTTCGATAGCTCCATCCATCGGCTTTAAATGACGCTGGAACAGTGCTTCTAATTCAGTGCGATATAACGGTTCAAGTGTATCAATCGAGATAGATAGCCCATGACGTTCTTGTGTATCCATTAAGATGTCGGCTAGCTTCCCGCCTTGAAAGTGCGCATAGCAGTCGTTGACGTTTAGCTCCGCCCCAAAGCCAGTGAAAACGTTCACCAAAGCCTGGCAGCACAGCTTTTCACTATCGATAAGTGTTCCGTCACAATCGAAAATCACACATTTAGTCTGTTCTAACCGCATAGGTATCTCACTCAGATTGAATCCAAGTTTTATCCTATAGTGTTCTTTCAATGCGCGAGATGATTGAGGTAACAGTTTGCAGATACAGGCTTATTTCTCTTCGCGAAATATGGAGTTGATCACTTTATCGCTCGACATAAGCAACAGCTTTCATCAAATGACCCCAGATTCTACGAAATCAAAGACTGCGAGGTTTACATAAGCTACTCAATTTCAGGAGAAAATATAAATCACTACTTCCTAGCCGGATCGTGGTGAATCGATAAAAAAAATGGCTTATAGGCTACTCAGATAGAGCGACAATTAGCTAACAACCGACTCTTCTAAGACCTTAGCTTCAAGCGAAGGTGAAGACGCATATTCTACAGTTCCAGTATCGGGGTACGAATCTCGGATAGCGACAAACTCGGATAAGTGTTTCAGTAGCAATTTAGTTAGCTGAGGATCAAACTGGTAGCCACACTCTCGCTCAAACAAATCGACCACCATATCTAACGGCCACGGTTCTTTGTAGCAACGTGCACTAAGCAGCGCATCAAACACATCGGCTACGGCAGTGATACGAGCAAACAGGTGTATTTCATCACCCACTTTTCCATTCGGGTATCCAGCACCATCCCAACGCTCGTGATGTTCGTTAGCAATGATTGCCGCGAGGTTGGTAATATCACCCGCTCCGCTCTTTAGTAAGTTATAGCCAGCCGTAGTATGAAGCTTCATCACCTCCCACTCTTGGTCGGTTAATTTCCCAGGTTTATCCAAGATTGATTCAGGGACTGAAATCTTACCCACATCGTGCATTGGGCTGATGATCTCAATCATCTCGACCTCACGATGGCTCAAGCCACGATACTTCGCTAGCAATGCAGACAGCTTGGCTACACGCTTAACGTGATTACCTGTTTCGCCAGAGCGGGTTTCAATTGCTTCTCCGAGAACATGAATCATATCCTTTTGGATATTCAAGGTCTGTTTCTGAAGCTTTAAGATTCGTTTGTTCTTATTCGCCAACTCTTTCTTTTGGCGCAGAGTGACAAATTGCATCAAGATGATCAGGCTCAAACCCGTAATCACCATCGACAGCCCCAATAACAACTGGAAGTTTTTGCGAATAAAGGATGAAGGCTCGTTAATGAAAACCGCTTCGTCAGGTAACGCGTTTCCACTAATCCCGTATCTCTTCATTGCAGGGTAATTGAATACAAAACGTTTGTTGTCTCCGGGAGTTAACGGTGTAGTAAAACCAAGTGGAAGGTATTTATCCAACGCATCGACGGCCTGTTCACCCATGCTTTGTGAGTGATTAACGTAACCACCGAGTACATCACCCGAAATATAGAACTGCCATAAAGCAAACACCGGAGCAGCACTCGCTTTTGACAACGTATCCGCAATCTCTTGGTAAGTGTGATAAACCCCTTGCTTTAACTCGGTGTTGTAATGACTGAGCAATACCGCATCGTCCGCAGAGATCCCTTCCAAAAATTGGCTCGTATGCTCCAGCGACAAGTCGCGAATTTCTACGAGATTGATATTTGAAAATTCAGCCATCATTTTGTTCATTTCTTTATGAATCAATTCAGACGTGACACTGTAATCATTTACAAAATAGAGATTCTTTAGATTAGGTCTTAATTTGGAGATCAGCTTAATATTAACGTCTATCTGATCGTTATCGTAAAGCACAGTTGCTCTGTCAGACACCGCGTACATGTCGGTGCTGAAATCATTGATGCCGGCTGCAACGACAGGTGTGGAGCGATCAATCAAATTAGGCAGAGATTCAAGAAAATTGGCTGCGTTATCGTCCGTCGTAATTACGCCATCAAATTTATAACCTGCATACTTCGCACGTAAGTAGTTCGCGAGAGAGTCGTAATACTCTGGGCTGTGGACACGCTTTGAATCCAAATACTCTATTGAGAGTTTAACTTCGGTTTGAGACTGGCTGAACGCACTGTCTATCCCTTTTTGGAAGTCAGCAGTCCATTGATAAGAAGGTTCGTATGAGTGTAAAACTAGGATGCGTTTAATATCCCAGTCGTTAGCAAAACTGAGTGAAGAATAAGCGCTAACACATAATACAGCGATTGATATCAATAGCTTGTACATACAATACCCTTTAAATAAGACGGGGTATTGTACTTAGATTAACGCTTTGTCAAAGAATCTTTAGTTCTCGATCCATACTTTATCGCAAGAAGCATGATCTTGTGCCCAAAAATCGTGTAACTGCTTAGCAAAGTTGTTGATACTCTGACCATTTTCAGCAACGACATCCGAGATCAATAGGGAACCATCCGCTTCTGTGACGATAGCGCTCGCCACAACTTCACCGTTTTGAGTACCAATATATAATACATGATCGTCAGAAAGCATAATTTGGCTCAAGAACTCAAGCATGTGTGCCCTTTCGATTTCATCTTGGTAAACGCTTGCTTGGTTGAGTGAAAATAGCACGGTCAATTTATGGAAATCGACTTTATGCAGTTCATCAATTTGGGAAGGAGTTTGATCTTGTGCTAGGAGTTGGTATGTCTTGGATGGAAGTTTGCTTTGATAAAGTTCACGGCCGAGGAGGCTCTCTTTTGCGGGGTAAGCAATATCGAGCTGACTAAATAGCCATTGGTTTTTCTTGTGTGCAATTTCAGGTATTTCGTTATTCATTCTTTTAGTACCTACGGTTAGTATCCCCAAATATCGCAGTTATTTGGAAGACATACGGTCGGCTGAGGTGCCGAGCTACAAGCAGAGAGCATACAGAGCATGACCAAGGCCAACAAGTACTTTAAATGCTTCATATTTTTCATTATCCAACAACATCCTTTAAGAACTTAACGAAAAGCTCTACACTCGTATCCAAGCTTTCAATATCCTTATAGTAAACAGAACTATATAAATAAAAAGGACTTCTTATGAAAAAAGCCTTAATAGCAGCAGGTATCGTGACAATGTTAGCTGGCTGTTCGGACAACGAGGTTGGCGACGTCTCACTGGGTTTCTTCACAATGAAGGATATCAAGATGTCTTCATTAGATGACGATAAGATCGCGGGTGTTACCTGTCATATCGCATCAATCGAAGCAAACCTTAGCCTTTCTGATCCAAGTGATAGCTCTATATCTTGTCGTCAAACAGGTGAAATTACACCAGAAATGATTGCTCAAATAGACAAGAGTAAGTCTGGCGAAGTGGTATTCAAGCAATCGAAAAGTATCTTCTTTAAAACAATGAAGGTTCGTCGTATCTACGATGCAGAGAATCAGTCGCTGCTTTACTTGTCTTACACCACCAAAGAAACAGAAGGTAGCTTCAAACACAGCCTTTCAACTGTTCCACTATGGGGTACAGAGGCTTACGTTGATCCAGCGACGTTAGTACAGCCAACCGAGTAGTTTCAAACATATAGTTAGTTGAATCACCTGTGCAGACATTGTGCAGGTGATTCAAAATGTAATAAAAATGAAAGAAACAGAAACAAAATGTGATATCATGCGGCAAAATTTTTTCACTGTATTTTTCATATGAAGTTTCCTGGACAGCGTAAATCTAAGCACTACTTTCCAACTCACGCACGTGATCCGTTGGTCAACCAAATTCAACAAACGCCTAAGCTTCACCGCGCAACGATTGTGGGTGTTGGCCAAACGATTGTTGATATCGAAGCCCGTGTTGACAACGAGTTCCTAGAAAAATACGAGCTGAGTAAAGGTCACTCACTGGTATTGGAAGAAAGTAAAGCAGATGCGCTGTATGAAGAGTTAGTTGAGCGCGGTTTGATCACGCATCAATATCCTGGCGATACTATCGGCAACACACTGCACAACTATTCCGTACTTGCGGACAGCAAATCTGTCCTGCTTGGCGTAATGTCTAAGAAGATTGAAGTTGGCTCATTTGGTTATCGTTACCTTTGCCGCACTTCTTCTCGTATGAATCTAAACCACCTTCAAACTGTTGATGGTCCAATTGGTCGTTGTTACACGCTGATTTCTGAAGATGGCGAACGTACGTTTGCAATCAACGAAGGCCACATGAACCAACTTCTTCCAGAAAGCATTCCTGAAAAAGTCTTCGAGAAAGCTTCTGCATTGGTTGTGTCGTCATACCTAATGCGTGGCAAACCTGAAGATCCGATGCCAAAAGCGGTACAAAAAGCGATTGAATACGCGAAAGCGCACAATGTGCCTGTTGTACTAACACTTGGTACTAAGTATGTGATCGAAGGCAACGCTGAATGGTGGCAAGAATACCTGAAAGAAAACGTAACCATCGTCGCGATGAACGAAGATGAAGGTGAAGCGCTAACGGGTGAAAAAGATCCTCTATTGGCTGCTAACAAGGCACTTGAGTGGGTTGACCTAGTTCTATGTACTGCAGGTCCTATTGGTCTATACATGGCAGGTTACACTGACGAACCAGCGAAACGCGAAACCACACTGCCATTGTTACCGGGTAACATCCCTGAGTTCAATAAATACGAATTCAGCCGTGCGATGCGTAAGCAAGACTGTAAAGACCCAGTAAAAGTGTACTCTCACATTGGCCCTTACCTAGGCGGCCCACTTGAGATTAAGAATACCAATGGCGCTGGCGATGGTGCACTTTCAGCACTACTTCACGACATGGCAGCAAACAGCTACCACCACGTGAATGTACCAAACTCAGAGAAACACGAGCACGCTTGTCTGACGTACTCTTCACTGTCTCAAATTTGTAAGTACGCAAACCGTGTAAGCTACGAAGTGTTGACTCAGCACTCTCCTCGCCTTTCTCGTGCACTGCCTGAACGCGAAGATAGCTTAGAAGAAACATACTGGGATCGTTAATCGTCCATATTAGGTAGTTACCTCTTAGAGGTTAACGCCAAGTGAGATTACCCATTCCTTGAAGGGCTGCTATATGCAGCCCTTTTTGTATTCAACGCCAATATAATTGCAACTGAAGGTAATCAGAACGAATATTTTGCTCGTTTAAGATTTGATCTCGCGCAATGACTCTTTAGATCTGTTATCTTCCAGCACATAATTCGTGTGGTTTGCCTTTACTTGGCAAATTTATACAGTACTATCGCCACGCAAACGTTTACGTACCGCCTTTCGGTTCTGATATAAGGATCAAATATGCTGTCTGATATTGATATTTGTCGCTCTACTCCCCTTAAAAACATCAGTGAGGTTGCCAAGCAAGCTGGCCTGCACCACAACGAACATCAGCCATTAGGGCAATTCAAATCTAAAGTGTCTCTCACGTCACTTGAACGCCTCGCCAACCAACAAGATGGTAAATTAGTCGTAGTCACGGCGATCACACCGACACCTCTTGGTGAAGGCAAAACCGTCACTACTATCGGATTAGCACAAGGCCTCGCAGAGATTAACCAATCTGCAATGGCCTGCATTCGCCAGCCTTCAATGGGTCCGGTATTTGGTGTAAAAGGTGGCGCTGCGGGTGGTGGTTACTCTCAAGTTGCCCCTATGGAACAATTAAACCTGCACCTGACGGGCGATATTCATGCTGTTACGGCCGCTCACAACCTCGCCTCTGCCGCCATTGATGCACGTTTGTATCATGAACAACGGGAAGGCTTAGAGGCGTTTGAAGCGCGTTCTGGCTTAAAAGCCTTGGATATTGACCCAAGCAGAATCGTTTGGCGACGTGTACTTGACCACAATGATCGCGCACTACGCATGATCACGGTTGGCAAGAACGAAGCAGACAAAACAATTAACGGCTTTGAGCGAGAAGATGGATTTGATATCTCAGCTGCTTCAGAGCTAATGGCCATTCTTGCTCTAGCCAATGACCTTCAAGATTTGAGAAAGCGCATCGGACGAGTGGTACTTGCCTACAACAAACAAGGCTTGCCGTTGACCGCAGATGACTTCAACGTTGCAGGCGCAATGACCGTAACCATGAAGGATTCTATTGAACCAACATTGATGCAAACCCTTGAAGGCGTTCCTACCCTAATTCACGCCGGGCCTTTCGCGAACATCGCACATGGTAACTCTTCAATTATTGCCGATAAGATAGCGTTAAAACTGAGTGACTTTGTCGTGACCGAAGGTGGTTTCGGCTCAGATATGGGCTTTGAAAAAGCGTGCAACATAAAAGCAAAAGCGTCGAACAAAAAGCCCGATTGCGCTGTGGTTGTTGCAACATTACGTGGATTAAAGGCCAACTCTGGTTTATACGATTTGAGACCCGGCACTCCATTACCAGATTCAATTTTTAATGATGACCAAGACGCGCTAATTGCAGGCTTTGAGAACCTAAAATGGCACATCAACAACGTTAAGCAATACCAAGTGCCTACAGTTGTTGCGATTAACCGATTCCCACAAGACTCAGCTCAAGAGCTCGATGCTTTGAAACAGATGATCACCGACTTCGACTCAAGCGTTAACGTTGAAGTAAGCGAAGCATTTGGTCAAGGTGGCGAAGGCGCGACTCAACTGGCTCACGCTGTAGTCAAAGCTTGCCAAAAACAGAGTGAATTTAAGCCTTTGTATCACTCAGAGCAAAGCCTAGAAGAAAAGCTGATGGCAGTTGCTGAAGTTGGTTATGGCGCGGCAAGTATTTCGCTATCTCCACTGGCTAAAAAACAACTGGCTGAATTCAAACTGCATGGCTATAGCGACCTATCAGTTTGTTTGGCAAAAACACCACTATCGATCTCGACAGAAGCACACGTAAAAGGTGCACCAACCCAATTTGACGTGCCTGTTAGAGAACTAAAATTGTGTGCTGGTGCTGGCTTTATTTACGCGTTGTGCGGCAATGTAATGACCATGCCAGGCTTGCCTGACAAACCGGCGTTCATGTCGTTAGATATTGATAGTAATGGAAATATCGTCGGCCTAAGCTAGCTGCCCTTAGTTAGATAATCGGCAATTAATCGCGATTAATTTAGCTTAGGTTTCGGAGCAGTGTTCTATATTGAGCAATCATTTACTAACGAAGTGATTGCTCAACAATCAAGCTTAACTGCAAAAAGTTGCACTTAAATCGTAGTTATATGCGAATCTTGTCTTAACTTCTGGGTCAAGATCACATTAAAAACCCTATAAAATATATAGTATTGCGCTGATTCTTTGAGGACAGTGATGAATACAAGTATAAAAAAACTAGTCAGCCAATTTCTATGTACCATCTTTGCCCTAGGACTAGTCCCTGCCCTCTACATTAACTCTGAATTTGACAGGGTTGAAGCTCAGCACACGCTAAATATCCAACAGTCCAGCCAGAACCAGATCGAATACAGCTTTCATGAACTCGCTGTTATTGTTGAGCAAATCTCTAACTCTGTTCCGTCAATCGCCGACTCTCAAACACTACTCCGAGCGATTCGAGAACCTTCTATTATCCATAAAGAAACCCTGCAAGATCTTTGGGTGATGTTAGCTCGTGGCCAAAAATACTATTCCCAGCTTCGTTATCTCGATCTAGCCGGCAACGAAGTGTTCCGCGTTAACTACAAAGACGGTCGAGCCACTGTCGTCCCCGAGAACGAACTGCAGAACAAATCTTCTCGAGATTACTACCAGATGCTTCAGAAATTAGAGATTGGTGATGTCAGATCCAGAGGCATTGACCTAGAAATGGAAAATGGAGAAATCATCCACCCGTTAACGCCGGCGCTTCGCATTATGACGCCAGTCGCTGAAGGGAATCGAATTATTGGTTACTTCATTGCAAATCTAAACATGCTAGAGATTTACAACCGCCTTCATTACCAAATTGGAGACTCAGATGCAGTCCCGGTCATTCTAAACAAAACTGGTCATGTCATCATGGGCCCTGACCCAGCTGAATCATTTGGGCATGTGATTGAATCACGTTCAGAGCAGACATACGCAAAGCTATACCCAGAGCTTTGGAAAGACATTCAAGACAACTCTTCGTCTAGCTATTTCGATGGTAAGAACTGGTATTTCCACTCGGACATCAGCCCAAAGATAAAGCAGTTTGCAGGCCCTATTTACATGGTTCTTCACATTGAGAATCAGCATTTCAGCAGTCAATACCGACAAGAAAAACAAGCGATCGTCGTTCAGATCATCACCTTGTCTTTCTTGATTTCGATGATCTCCGCTGGCTTCGTATTGTGGAACAGCAACCACAAGAAGAACAGTATCGAGAGCCAACTTGCTAAGGCCGCAATGAATGGCATGTCTGCCTTGGTGATTACCGACAGAAACAACCGAATCATCAAAGTAAACCAAGAGTTCACCCGTGTGAGTGGCTACGAGTTAGAAGACGTAAAAGGCCGCCAACCGTCCATGTTTGCCTCTGGTCGCTACAACGAAGAGTTCTACATCAAGATGTGGAGTATCATCAAAGAGAAAGGCATGTGGGAAGGCGAAGTGGTTAATCGTCGTAAAGACGGGTCTTTGATCACGGAAATATTGCGAATCCAAACCATTAAAGACTCGAAAGACGTGATTCAGTTTTATGTCGCTTCATTTGTGGATATAAGTAAACACAAAGAGCTAGAAAACAAACTGAGAAACCTGAGTGAAAAAGATGCCTTAGCTGGGTGTTGGAACCGCCGTAAATTCGATCTTGAGCTGCGAGATGAGTGCTCTCGTGTTAATCGTTACCCTACTCGCGAACAGTCTTGTTTAGCGATTTTGGACATAGACCACTTCAAACGCATCAACGACAGATTTGGTCACGATTATGGAGATCGCGTCATTCAAACCGTTGCTCAAGTATTACAACGAGAGTGCCGAGAAACTGATTTTGTGGCTCGTATTGGTGGCGAAGAGTTTGGCGTTATTCTGCCTCATACCACAACAGAAGAAGCTGAGTATGTACTTAACAGATTGAGAATCGCAGTCAGTATTGAGCTCGATAACGTGGTGACGGTCAGTGGTGGAATTACCAACCTGACCAACGACCCTGCTCTTAGCTACAAGTGCGCCGATTTAGCACTTTATGAAGCCAAAGCAGCAGGTCGAAACAGTGTGTGCCTGTTCCTAGACAGCGAAATGAGCGAAATCGCCTAACAGAAAATCAGTATTGTTCCGCTAGGCTATTAGTTTGGCGGTTTAACAACCCAATCCTTGCAATCAGCTTGGTGCAGGATAGAACTCTAGTTTGTTCCCCTCTATCACTAGAATACAATCCATGTTCGCAGCATGAGCAGCCTGCTTACCTAGGTTCGTATCTTCAAACACAACACACTGCTTTGGCTGCAAACCCATACCAAAACACGCATCTAAGAAAGTATCCGGATTTGGTTTGTGATTCTTAACGTCTGTTGCTGTCACGAGAATATCGAGCTTACTCAAGATCTCTGTCTTATCCAGTAACTGTTCGGCACTTTTACGTTGACTGCCCGTTCCGACTGCAATCTTCTTGTTACCCAGATGCTCTAACAACAGAGAGTGAGTACAAGGGATAACGTCTCCTTTGTCTTCGATAGCCGCAAACGACGCCATTTTAAACGTAGAAACCGCTTGTGGGTCGAGCGATAAACCGTATTTGCTGTTCACCTCACCGGCTATCTTATAACTCGGCATGCCACCTAAGCTATGCAGCCAAGACGCTTCAAAATGAAAGCCAAACTCTTCAGCCGTTCGCTCCCACGCCTTTACATGTGCAGGCATTGTATCGATCAACGTACCGTCCATATCAAAGATTAATCCTTCATATGCCGTTAAATCTATTTTCATCACTACTACCACTCTTAAATAAAGTTACTGATACCATAACCAATATTCAGTATCATGGCGCCATATTACCGTTCAAAATGGATGTTTATGTTACAAATATCTAACTCTGTTTCGATTCAAGACTGGGAACTCCAGTTAACAGCGATCAGAGCACAAGGAGCCGGCGGTCAGAACGTCAATAAAGTATCGAGCGCGATACATTTACGTTTTGATATCAAGCACTCTACCCTACCTGACTTCTATAAAGAAAAGCTCCTCGCACACAAAGATAGCCGCATCACCAAAGACGGTGTGATTATCATTAAAGCGCAACAGTATAGAACTCAGGAACAAAACCGAGATGATGCTTTAGTGCGCTTGAAAGAATTGATCTTGGAAGCGACAAAGGTTCAAAAAGTAAGACGAGCAACTAAGCCGACGCGTGGCTCTCAGAAAAGACGTTTAGAAAGCAAAAAACAAAGAAGCACCACCAAACAGCTGCGTGGAAGAGTGAGCTGATGGCTTCATGCCCTCAGAGAACACATTACCCTAGAAGTATCTGTCAATTTGACTAACGAATCGATCTATTACGCTGTTTATTTGAAAGAAAGACTACTGCTTCTTTTTGACCGACAAAATCAGCTTGATCAACAACAGGCGCTCTTCGCTGGTCAGCAGACGACTGACCGCAGCTACATCTTCCGCTGTTACTTGTGATGCGCCAACAATATCAAGCACCACATCCAAATCCGTCACTTTTAAGGTTCTAGTGATTGAACGATACTGAGACATCTTGATGTCCGCCTCTCCGCGTTCAATCCTTTGATAGGTTTTTAAGCTCATTCCTGCACTCGAGGCTAACTTTTCTTGAGACAAGTTGGCTTGTTTCCTACGCTCAATCAGCGCCAATATTATGGGTTCTTGTGACATAAGCTCATCCTCAAAAGACAGTTATGTCCTAAATTCAGCAAGAAGCAGACCATATTGACTTGTGATGGTTTACATAAGCCATCAAAGGCATATTATTCGCTTGATAAAACCGTTACGTTTCATAAACCTTCACACTGATATCAGTTGTGAACGTACAGGCTAGGTAACTTGAGTATTCAAGTGTTGGGAAATTAAAAAAATTGCAAATTGCGAATAAGAAAGACGTCATATTGGAAATTGCGAATCGTTATAAATTGGCATTTCCTTGCATTAAGCACGCATTAGAAACGGACAATGCCCGCTCCGAAATTATTGCAGTGCAGCATAGGCTACTCACTTACAAAGAAGTGCTGCTGCACGGAAGTATGTTGGAAGAGAGAGAATTGAAGCAGGCCTTTTCTGCTCTGAACCAAAATGAAAAAGGTGTCGCACAAGGCGGTATTCAAAGCATCAACGACGCAGTTAAAGAGATGGATGTGATTGTCGAAAGGTACAGTAGAAAAGCGTCTACTGAATTCTGTGCCTAATCCTCTGAACGGCTTAAACAAACAAAACAAAAACGGCCAGTCATAGTTGAATGACTGGCCGTTTGTTTAGCTAACATGAAGACGTGGGTATCTAACAAGACATCGCTCTTCTAAACCTACCGAGTAACATCAACGCGCCTAGCACGCCAAACGACAAACTGCCTCCACTGCCGCCTGAACCAGATGAAGTCCGTGCATTCACATAAGCCGTTCGCTTAGCTTCTGTTGCTGAAATTTGAACGGTTTCAGAACTATCTATCACACCACCAGTTACATCTGTAATCCAATCTCTGTAGTCATAGATTTCAGTGAATACCGAAGTTACTCTTGAGCTGCCACCACACGTTTCAGGACCAAAGCTGGTAATCCCTACTTGTCTGTAAACCGAACCATCCTTCCAGTAGACAGGACCTCCAGAGTCACCTTGACAAGTGCCACCGTACAAGCCAGAAGTAGCCACATCTCCAACGAAACAAATTTGATTCTCTGTTAACTCATTGCCAGCAGCAAATACCGTTTTACAAGTCGCATTGTCTACATAATTGAGGTTTGCTTTTTGTAGCAAAGTGGTTCCGTCGAAACCAGTGCGTGTATCACCATGGCCCACAGCGGTAAACGCCTCAGAAGAACTGCGATAACCATCCGAACTAGGACGCTTTACAACATCATTGATTGAGTCGATATTCAGTGCGCTTTCTAACTTAAGTATTGCAACGTCATTGCGTAATAGGTCGCTCAACGCATTTGAATAATCGCTGCGATAGTAAACCTCAGATACACGAGCTTTTTGGATGTTACCGTTGGGAAACTGAGAAGTATCTTCAATTTGAGGGACGACAACAGTAAACAACTGCCCTTCTTCATTACCGTATATACAATGCGCTGCGGTTAGAATATGCGTTGGATCTAAAATTGTTGCACCACAGTAAGGGCCTGTTGAGTAAACACCGTCATAATCAATACGATCAATGAACAAGCTTGCCATCGAAGGAAATTCCGTGACTGAAGCGTCGCTACCATTCACAATATAGGGTGTTACACCCACATCAGGAGTACTTTCGTCCGTGTTTTCCGTTGCCATAACACTTGATGTGTAAATTAATGGCGCTAAAAGCCCTAAAACGGCTTTACGAACCGGACTCATTGTATGGTTTACGTTCATAGTTAACTCCTTGTAACCCCTACTACTTATTTACAAAAATGATGAATCGTCACCATAACACGTCACAATCGTGATTATAGTAAGTATTTGTAACGATATCGCCACATATCTCATTTTATAAACGAATTTTAAGTAACCGTTGTTAGTGGGTAACGTTAAAAGCAATACGTTACCAAAGACATACGCTACCAAAATCAAAAAAGCCTACCGTTAGGCTTCCCAATAAAGAGAAGCAAACAATAGGCTTTCATTTAGCTTAGTGGTTTCTCTTAAAAGAGATTAGCCACGATAGTAACGCTGAGGTACGAATGGCATTTTTTCTACTGTCATTAGTAGCTTCTTGCCACGAACTTCAGCGAATACTTCAGTGCCAATAACCGCTAGGTCAGTACGAACGTAAGCCATAGAAACAGGCTTGCCCGCGTTAGGACCCGCAGTACCACTTGTTACAACGCCAATCTTGTTGTCTTCAGCATCGAACAGCTCAGCGCCTTCACGTACTGGTGCTTTAGTCTGACCAACAAGACCAACACGCTTGCGTTGAACGTCTTTAGTCGCGATTTGCTCAAGGATGATATCAGCGCCAGGGAAACCGCCTGCACGTTCACCGTCAGTACGACGCACTTTTTGGATACCCCATAAAAGGCTAGCTTCTACCGGCGTTGTTGTTGTATCTAGATCGTGACCGTACAGACATAGACCACACTCAAGACGAAGTGAGTCACGAGCACCAAGGCCAATCCACTCTACTTCTGCTTCTGATGTTAGTTTACGAGCAAGTGCTTCAGCGTGATCGTTCGGTACTGAGATTTCGTAGCCATCTTCACCGGTATAACCACTGCGGCTTACGATGCACTCTACGCCGTCGATATCGACTTTTTGAACATCCATGAACAGCATGTCTGCAACGCTTGGTTGGAAACGAGCCAGAACTTCAGACGCTTTCGGACCTTGAAGTGCTAATAGAGCGCGGTCATCAATCACTTCCATTTTTACGTCTGCAGGAAGGTGAGCCGTTAGGTGGTCGATATCTTGTGTTTTACACGCCGCGTTCACAACAACAAATAGGTGATCGCCAAGGTTAGCAACCATAAGATCATCCATGATGCCGCCCTGTTCATTAGTAAAGAAGGCGTAGCGCTGCTTACCAGAAGGCAGGTCGATAATATCTACTGGAACCAGAGATTCTAAAACAGCGGCTGCATTTTCACCGTGTAGACGCAGTTGCCCCATGTGAGAAACATCAAAAAGACCAGCAGCGTCACGAGTGTGTAAGTGCTCTTTCTTTACACCTAGTGGATACTGAACTGGCATGTCGTAGCCAGCAAAAGGAACCATTTTTGCGCCGACTTCAACGTGAAGTGCATGCAGAGGTGTTTTTAGTAGGTCTTGATTAGCGTGTTCTTGAGTCATTTTATTCTCCATGAAGCGTTGCAGGCTTTCCAAATCGAATCTGCCGCTTATATCTCTATTTAGAGTCGCCTCTAACGATATGGGTTAACGTTAGAAACAGTAGATAGTAAAAAGTGATGTCTTCTATATAGGCTTTTATTACTAGCGATATAAAAAGAGGCTTCTGTATAAAAGCTATACGACTCACTTTCTAAGAATTCACTTCAGTAAACTTCAATCAACATGAGTAAACCGTGTTCACTATAGTAAACAAGCCTGAGTCAGTTTTACACCCTTAACAAGATTAAAACAGCTCAAAATGTGATATTTAACAATTTAAAAACAACTTTCAGTCGCATACAAAAACGCGATATTGATGCTTTTCACACCAACATCGCGTCTTTTGGCAAACGTTAGAAACAAAAGCAAACGTTTGCATTCACTATAAGAAATTCTAACTTTGTTAACTTATTTTGCAGTCACCCACAAAATCAGTGCATCTTCTGTACTGGTAGAAATCAGCATGTGGCCCATATTGGCATCGTAATACATGCTATCGCCTTCGCTCATTGGCACAGGTTCGTAGAATTCTGAGTAGAACATCACATCGCCAGAGATGATCATTAAGAACTCCTCTCCATCGTGGCGAACCCAATCGTTATACTCTTCAAAAGTACGAGCTCTAACGCGGCTCTTAAACGGCATCATCTTCTTATTAGAAAGCTCAGTCGCAAGCAGCTCATGTTCATAAGTCGGTGTTGGGTGTGGTTTACCTTGGCCTGCCTTGGTTAAATCGCGACGTCCTGTTGCCACTTTTTTTCTTGGTGGCTCAAAGAGTTGCGGCATGTCTATTTGCAAACCCATCGCCAGTTTTTGCATTGCTTGAAACGTTGGTGAGATTTGTTCGTTCTCGATTTTACTAAGCGTAGAGCGAGCCAAGCCTGTTCTTTGGCTTGCTTCTTCTAACGTAATCCCAAGCTTGCCGCGGATATCTTTAATACGCTGGCCAAGCCTAAGTGGTTCGATATTCTGGTCTAACGTTTCCTTCGCCAACGTTAAAGATGGGTACTCATCATAAATGTCTTCTGACATAGGTCCCTCATTAATTTCTTGCTTCCTGTCTATTAATTTCATTGTTGCATGAAGCGCTTTGTTGATTAAAGAGCACACAGAGAAATAAAGCGTGCTCCCTGTAGCAAAACGAGAAAATCTGTTTCCTATTGGAAATTTTTGTTGAAAATTGATTTTATCGGAGCTATGTTATCGACTTGTTAGATGAAGAGATGCTACTTCAGCTTGCAGCAAGTGATAGATTTAACATTTGTAAGAGCTGTTTTTTACCCGAAATTTTTGGGAACCAATTCGTGCTGCATTGACCCTACAACGATCGCTTTGACGCTATGGTCGGATAAATAAGAAGCAACGCACTATTTATACACCTATATAACGCAAACGATACCGATGCAGAAATCAACGTAAGACCTAATGGACTATAAAAACAATCACCATTAGCTTAATGAAAGGTCTCGACAATGAACGCTTATCAAAACCATAGCTTAGACAGTTTTTTCTCTACGAACCTATCTGCGACTGACGACGCAGTATTTGCTGGAATCCAAGCAGAGAACACTCGTCAAAACGAACAAATCGAACTTATTGCTTCTGAGAACATCGTTTCTAAAGCAGTAATGCAAGCTCAAGGCACTTGCCTTACCAACAAATACGCAGAAGGCTACCCAGGTCGTCGTTACTACGGTGGTTGTGAGCACGTAGATACAGTAGAAGCTATTGCGATTGAACGTGCTAAGCAGCTGTTCAAATGTGAATACGTAAACGTACAGCCTCACTCTGGCGCTCAAGCGAACGGCGCAGTTAAACTTGCCCTACTTCAACCTGGCGACACTATCCTAGGTATGTCTCTAGACGCTGGTGGTCACCTTACACACGGTGCGCGCCCTGCAATGTCTGGTAAGTGGTTCAACGCAGTTCAATATGGCGTAGACCGCGACACACTTGAAATCGATTACGAAGCGGTTCGCGCTTTAGCAATTGAAAGCCAACCTAAAATGATTATTGCTGGTGGTAGTGCTATCCCACGCGTTATTGATTTCGCTAAGTTCCGAGAAATCGCTGACGAAGTTGGCGCTATCCTAATGGTCGATATGGCACACATCGCGGGTCTTATCGCGACAGGTGCTCACCCTAGCCCACTACCACACGCACACGTTGTGACTACAACAACGCACAAAACACTTCGTGGCCCACGCGGCGGCATGATTCTGACTAACCACGAAGACATCAACAAAAAGATCAACTCTGCAGTGTTCCCTGGCCTTCAAGGTGGCCCATTAATGCACGTTATCGCGGCTAAAGCAGTGGCGTTTGGCGAGGCACTTGGCCCAGAATTTAATACTTATATTGATTCAGTGATCGACAACGCAAAAGTTCTTGCTGAAGTGTTGCAAACTCGCGGTTGTGACATTGTGACTGGCGGAACAGACACGCACCTAATGCTGGTTGACCTTCGTCCTAAGGGCTTGAAAGGTAACGTAACTGAAGAAGCATTAGAGCGTGCAGGGATCACATGTAACAAAAATGGCATACCATTCGACTCAGAGAAGCCTATGATTACCTCTGGCATTCGTTTAGGTACGCCAGCTGGAACCAGTCGTGGTTTTGGCACTGAAGAATTCAAACTTATCGGTGAATGGATCGGCGATGTTCTTGACGGCTTAGTTGAAAGCCCTGAAGGCAACGCTGAAGTTGAGCAACGTGTTCGCAAGCAAGTTAAAGAGCTTTGCAAACGCTTCCCTCTTTACCGTTAATCCGTTTTTAAGATTTAAATTAAAACCTCATAAATTTTTGGAGAATAAGCAATGGACAATACACTTAAGTTTGCAGACAGCCACGAGTGGGTAAAAGACAACGGTGACGGTACTGTAACTATCGGTATCTCTGAGCACGCTCAAGAGATGCTAGGTGACGTTGTGTTTGTTGACCTGCCTGACACTGACGACGAAATTGAAGCTGGCGAAAGCTTCTCTCTAGTTGAATCAGTGAAAGCTGCTTCTGATATCTACGCACCAATCTCTGGCGAAATCGTAGAAATCAACGAAGAATTAGAAGATAGCCCAGAGCTAATCAACGAAGAACCTTATGAAGGTGGTTGGATTGTTAAAGTGAAGATGTCTGATGCGTCTGAACTAAACAACCTTAAAGATGCGGAAGAATACCTAAGCTCTATCGAAGAAGACTAATAGGTAACCTCATTACGATAAAGCTGCTCTTTTGAGCAGCTTAATTTTAGGGGCTAGCTCACGGCTCCAGAGAGAAAGTAGAACATATCATGACTGAATTACTTCAAAGCCAATTACTGAAAGACTTGGGTACGCAAAACGAGTTTGTTGCTCGTCATAACGGCCCTAATAAAGCAGACCAGCAAAAAATGCTTGAAGCGATCAACGCGACTAGCTTAGAAGCACTGATCGACGAAACGGTTCCTGCACAAATCCGTCTTGAAAAACCAATGACACTTGCTGCTCCATTGAGCGAAATGGACATGCTGACCTCTCTTAAAGAGATCGCTAGCCTAAACCAAGTGAAACGTACTTTCATTGGTCAAGGCTACTACAACACATTCACTCCAAACGTTATTCTACGTAACGTTTTAGAGAACCCAGGCTGGTACACTGCTTACACACCATACCAACCAGAGATTTCTCAAGGTCGTCTTGAAGCTCTACTGAATTACCAACAAATGGTAATGGACTTAACTGGTATGGAAATCGCGAACGCGTCTCTTCTTGATGAAGCGACAGCGGCTGGCGAAGCTATGACACTGTGTAAGCGTGCAGGCAAAAGCAAGAGCAAAGTATTCTTCGTTGCTGACGATGTTCACCCTCAAACACTAGAAGTTGTTAGAACTCGTGCTGAGTACATCGGTTTTGAAGTAATGGTTGGTGCTCTTGAAACACTTCCAGAGCAAGACGTATTTGGTGCGTTGGTTCAATACCCTGGTACAACAGGTGAAGTTCGCGACCTAACAGACATCATTGCGAAAGCTCAAGCAAACAAGACTCTTGTAACGGTTGCAACTGACCTACTTGCTTCTGCTCTACTTAAGCCAGCTGGCGAAATGGGCGCAGACGTAGTTATCGGTTCAGCGCAACGTTTCGGTGTTCCTATGGGTTACGGCGGTCCACACGCTGCATTCATGGGTACTCGTGAAAAGCATAAGCGTACAATGCCAGGTCGTGTAATCGGTGTTTCAATCGATACTCACGGTAACCAAGCACTACGTATGGCAATGCAAACTCGTGAGCAACACATCCGCCGCGAGAAAGCGACATCGAACATCTGTACAGCTCAAGCACTTCTAGCAAACATGGCGTCTTTCTACGCGGTTTACCACGGTGCAGAAGGCCTACGTACTATTGCCCGTCGTACACACCACATGACAGCTATCCTAGCGGCTGGCCTGACTAAAGCGGGTTACGAGCTAACGAACAACAGCTTCTTTGATACCATCACGATCAACTCTGAAGAGAAGACAGATGCACTCTACGCGAAAGCGCAAGCAGCAGACATCAACCTTCGTCGACTTGTTGGAAAAATCGGTATCAGCTTAGATGAAACAACAACGATCGACGACGTGAACGCACTGTTCGCTATCTTCGACGTAAAAGAAGACGTTCAAGCACTATCTTCTGACATTGCATCAAACGAGTTTGCAGCAATTCCAGAAAACTGCCGTCGTGAATCAGAGTTCCTAACTCACCCAGTATTCAACACGCACCACAGCGAAACGCAAATGATGCGTTACCTAAAACAGCTTGAGAACAAAGACTTCTCACTAACGCACGGCATGATCCCACTGGGCAGCTGTACTATGAAGCTGAACGCTGCTGCTGAGATGATCCCAGTAACATGGCCTGAGTTTGGTTCTATTCACCCATTCGCACCTCTAGAGCAAGCGGCGGGTTACACAGCGCTAGCGAAAGATCTTAAAGAGAAGCTATGTGAAATCACCGGTTACGACGATTTCTCACTACAGCCTAACTCTGGTGCATCTGGTGAATACGCGGGTTTAATCGCGATTCAACGTTACCACGCAAGCCGCGGTGAAGCTCACCGTAACGTTTGTCTGATTCCAAGCTCTGCGCACGGTACTAACCCTGCAACAGCATCAATGGTTTCAATGAAGGTAGTGGTTGTTAAGTGTGATGAAGATGGCAACATCGACATGACAGACCTAGCAGCGAAAATCGAGAAGCACAAAGAAAACCTATCAAGCATCATGATCACTTACCCTTCTACGCACGGCGTATACGAAGAGCAAGTGAAAGAAGTGTGTGAACAAGTACACGCAGCGGGCGGTCAGGTTTACCTAGACGGCGCGAACATGAACGCTCAAGTAGGCTTAACTTCACCTGGCTTCATCGGTTCAGACGTATCTCACTTGAACCTACACAAAACTTTCTGTATCCCACACGGTGGTGGCGGTCCAGGTATGGGTCCTATCGGTGTTAAATCGCACCTAGCACCTTTCCTACCGGGTCACATCGAAAACGGTGTACAAGGTTCTGACTATGCGGTATCAGCAGCAGATTTAGGTAGTGCTTCAATCCTACCTATCTCTTGGGCTTACATCGCAATGATGGGCGAACCTGGCCTAACAGACGCAACGAAAGTTGCGATTCTAAACGCGAACTACGTGATGGAGAAACTACGCCCTCACTACCCTGTTCTTTACCGTGGTACGAACGGCCGTGTAGCGCACGAATGTATTATCGATATTCGTCCACTAAAAGAAGAGACAGGCATCAGCGAAGAAGATATTGCTAAGCGTCTAATGGACTTCGGTTTCCACGCGCCTACGATGTCTTTCCCAGTAGCTGGCACACTAATGGTAGAGCCAACTGAATCAGAAGATTTAGAAGAGCTAGACCGTTTCTGTGAAGCGATGATCGCAATCCGTCACGAAATGGCAGCTGTGAAAGCGGGTGAATGGCCACTAGACAATAACCCTCTAGTGAACGCACCACACACACAAGTTGACCTTTCAGGCGTAGAATGGGATCGCCCTTACTCTCGCGAACTGGCTTGCTTCCCATCGAAAGCAACGAAGAACTCGAAGTACTGGCCAACAGTTAACCGTGTAGACAACGTATACGGCGACCGTAACCTAATCTGTTCTTGCCCAAGCATCGATAACTACGAAGACTAATTCGTAGCGGCGCTAAGCAGTGAAACATAACAAAAGGCGAACCAAATGGTTCGCCTTTTTGTTTTCTGAAATCTGTGGCTAACAAATGCGTTGACCTTACCGTAAGGGAAAGGTTTAAGGTGAAATGAATCCAATGATGAATGAGGAAAGAATTATGGGATGTTGCAATAAAGCACCACAAGGCGGAGCCCCTCTTGGCTTGCTTCTAAAAGTAACGCTTGGAATTGGTCTTTTTGTGTTTCTGCTAGCTTTGTGGCAGTAAGAGGCAGATACAGTACCAGGTTTGAAGCTAAAAATGATGGTATGGACAAGATAGATAGCGCCAAGTTGATATTGGCGCCATAGTCGCTTATATGGACTCCCCCATTTCAACAATAATTTTACGCTAGATATTCGCTTGCTTATATACGAGCTTATAAATGAGGAGCTACCTCTGCTCAAAGATATTTTCGGTCATTGGGGTACAAATCTTGTTAACGAGCATTCACTCTAACGACTATACTGCATCTCCCAACTGATACCTGCGCTTCATTATTGTAAAAATTAGAGTGTTACAGCTCTATATTCTGTCTGATTTCGTAGGATTGAAAATGCAGTCCGAACATTTTTGTTTGCTAACGCCACTGCTGCACATTTCTTGCCTCTACGGTCAATCAAAGACTTTAACCAAGCCTCTTTACTTGTTCTCGGTTCCCTTTTCACCACTTGTTGAACTACTGACATGGCCCCTGTAATCAAAAGACTTCGTAAGCTTGTATTTTTCCGTTTACCAATCGAGCCTAATTTCACCTTACCTCCAGAAGAATGCTGCAATGGCGTTAAACCAATACATGCCGCTGCGTCTTTCCCCTTTTTGAATTGACCAAGCTCTCCTGAATCAAGACCTATATACAAGTGCATAGCATTCAACTTTCCAATCCCTTCAATTTTCATGAGTTTCTTGCATTCCGAAGATTGGCACACCCACTGATTAAGTAGATCGTCATAACTTTCAATAGCCTTACAAAGGACTAAATACAAGTCTAATGATGTATTCAACATGTGGCGAAATTCCGATTTCAAACCATTTTCTGCATCTTCAAGAGTTAACTCGATCATTAATATAAAGCTTTGGTGACTACGCCCGACTGGTAGATTAAATTCTCTCATTAACCCTTTTAACTGATTTTTAAGGGCCGTTTTCTGTTTAATCGCTTGCTCTCTCAATTTAAGCATAGATTGTGCTTGTTGCTGACTATTAGTTTTACCCGAGACGAATTTGATATCAGGTAACTGAGAAGCTTGAATGATGGCCAAAGCATCATTCTTATCCGTTTTCTGATTTTGACGAATAACAGAAACTAATCGTGGCGAAATTAATCTTGATTGATGCCCAAGTTCTGTTGCAAGTTGGTTCCAATAATTTGAACCGGCACATGACTCAAACACGATTAAGGAAGGGCTAAGGTTTGCCAGGTAATCACTAAATTGGCTCGGTGTCATTTCTCGATTAGAGTGCACTTTTTTGTTTGCGTACACGCAAACTTGAATCTCTTTTGTTGCTAGATCAACGCCAATAATAAGATTTTTCATAATTAGACTCCCTTAAACACTTCACTGTTCAGAATAGACTGGGTGGATGGGGAGTCCAATTATCTTGTTAATTGGCTTTTTTCACCTTTTCTAGGACTTCTGGTTTTTGAAGCTCTGTCACCAAGAAACTAACCCACTGCTTTGTGTATAAGTAGCCATCAAAACCCTCGACAAATGAACTATATTCCCCCTTAAATCCGACTTTGTCTTCACGAGGTCGCGCTTCAAAAAACTTCCAACACTTTGTGTGAAGAGGCATATTGAAAAATGGCAGTTTATCTTGGACTAAGCTCATAACTTTAGAGGGCTTGAGTTTATATGGGTTTTCGATTCCTTTAATAAAAGCAATACCCTGCTCATAGTTCTTTAGCTCATCTTCACTGAGTTTATTAACATTAATAAACTCGACTGCTATGTCAGATGATTTAGCATGGTTGCCTAGTTTGGGAACTAACAAAGCACGAATACGGTATTGCTGACTTTCAACAATGTCGTCCTCTAAGTCTGTTCGATAAGTTTCCATATAGTTACGTACTACTTTATAGTTTTCTTTTTGCAGTTGCTTCATCGCATCCAATTGCGATTGTTCTGATACACGGCTAAGTTGCATTGCAATTGCCAAATTTGTACATAAGGCATGACTATCCCCGAACTCTTCGACCAATAAATTTTCAAAATTGATTAATGCAGCTTGGCATTCACCTGCGACTGCCATGTCAATAGCAGGCAAACTGCGGTGCTCTATTTTGTTTCTTAAGCCGATGAGGAATTTAAGATTGTATTTCTCAGGACGCTCTACACCAACCCAATACTGATTGCAGCACTCCATCAGTTCCCAAGCTTTTTCTTCACCATCAATTTTGACGGGTTTACCATCTTTTAGATGGAAGTAATTGACACCCTTTTTCTCAAAAATTGCGTGAAACAATGCTGTGTATGCGATGACTATATTTACAATGTAACCATAGGTCTTAAATTCAGTATATGGGTTGTTATATGTTGACACAGCAAGTAATGCAAACTCTCTAGCTTTGTGGAGTAACATGCCTTTGGTTGACTGGTCCGTAACTTGTTGTAGTTTTTGGCTATGGACTGAACGAAACTCTTCTTTGCTTAGAAACTTGATACCTGAAGTTAAGTAATGTGTGCCATCTTTTTGAACATACTGGTGCCACCGTTTAGATGGGTATGTACCGCAAGTCTGAGTTTTCCAACCAGTAGCTAAAGACAACTCTTCAATTGTGAACGATTCACCTTTATTTTCCTTGTTAGCTAGGAAAGTATAAGCTAAATCTACTTGATCATATCTGCCCAATCTAAACCTCCTGTTGGACTTACGAGCCAATTGCCAGCTATTAGATAGAAAGATTCCCCATTTAAATACAGAATGCTTCTATCTAGTTCTTTATGCCACCAATTGTACTAGCCTTTGTCTTTCCATAACAATCACTTATACCGTCACCTTAGTGATTAGCGCGGCAAATATAGAATTTACCCGTCTAGTATGATTTCCACTAAATCATGAACTTACGTGCGTTAGACCCGTGTTGTAACCATCAGAACCTATCCGTACCTCGGAGTAAGTGAAACTCTATAAAGCCAATGCTTGACCCTATACGGTAAGGTGTTTATATTGTCGCCCGTCCAACGGGGCACATCCTAAAATGCACACCGGCCATCCTGCCATCACTGGTGCATTTATATTGGTGTTTTGAACTTCCATGCTAACGAAACTTCGTCCTTTTACTCGTGAATCGGGTGCGCTTATGCATCTTTCGATTCCAATCATTTTGACTCAAATAGCGACCCAAGCGATGGGATTTGTCGATACGACAATGGCTGGCCAAGTGAGCCCTGCCGATCTCGCTGCTATTGCACTTGGCACTAGCCTTTGGATTCCTGTGTTGCTGCTACTGCGCGGCGTGATTATGGCGTTAACGCCCGTTGTCGCTTACCACCGCGGCGCTCGTGACTTTCAGAGCATCTCTGTTGAATTCTTCCAGATGGTTTGGTTGGCATTAATTGCTAGCGTACTGCTTATCGCTTACTTGGTGAGTGCGAAACCGATCTTAGAATGGATTGGGGTTGCCGCTGAGATCATTCCTATCGGCAGTGACTATGCGTTTGCCCTAGCCTTTGGTGTGCCGGGTATTGCCCTGTTCTACACGTTAAATGGTTTTTGTGAAGGTATGAACAACACCAAAGTACCGATGATCATTTCGGTAATTGGTTTGTTGATTAATATTCCCGTCAACTACGTGCTTATTTACGGTAAGTTTGGCTTCCCTGAAATGGGCGCTGTAGGTTGTGGTTGGGCGACAAGCTTGGTGTACTGGTTAATGTCGGGAATGTTGTATTCCTACATTAAAGGTCATCACCATTACAAGACCATCATCAACTTTTCAGATGCGAAGCCAAAAGCAAAAGAGATGCTTCACCTTCTAAGGTTAGGTTTACCTATCGGGATGAACATCGCGGTGTGTGGCAGTATCTTTGCGGTTATCGCATTGATGATCGGCCGTATTGGTGCCGAGAATGTGGCAGCGGCGCAAATCGCTCTCAATATATCGAGCCTAACTTATGTGATCCCGATGAGTATCTCGTTTGGCATTACGATTCGTGTTGGACACGCTTTGGGTGAAAAAGATGAACTTGGCGCGATTGAGCGCAGTAAAGTCGGTATTTTGGTGGCAGCATTAATCTCGTTGCTTTCGGTAGCGATGTTCCTACTGTTCCCTGAATTAATCATTAGGCTTTACACCACTGACCCAGTAATCAGTGCAACAGCGGCAGTGTTATTGACCTTTACCGCTATGTACCAATTCAGTGATGCTCTGCAAACCTCTGCAAATGGTGCTCTGCGTGGCTATAAAGATACCAAGATCCCGATGATCTTAGCTATCGCTTCATACTGGGGCTTAGCGTTACCACTGGGTATGGTGTTGGGCTTAACAGACCACATTGTTCCAGCAATGGGTGAAGAAGGCTTCTGGATTGGTATTCTTACGGGCTTAAGTATCTCTGCTACGCTGATGTTAATTCGCTTGCGATACGTGATTAAGAAGCGCGATTTACTGCCTTCAATTAACGCAGCAATTCGCTAATACTGCTCTAGTAAGCGAATACCGCACCTGAAAGTAAATACAAAAAAGCGCGTTACTGCCACAAGGCAATAACGCGCTTTTTCTATTTAAATTGAACTGTGTTTATCTGTTTATCGCCAAATATGAGCCAGCAGCAATCATTATTCCACCAGCACTTTGGTTTAACCTTTTATGTGCGCGTGGCGTTTTTAACAAACCTGCCATTCTGCCCGCGCCCACAGCGATAAGTATTAAGCCTGACATCAGAGCAACAGATGCTAAAGCAGAAACTAATACGATATCTTGTGAGCGCAGAACAGTCAGATCAATAAAAGTCGGCAAGAACGAAATATAAAACAGAATCACTTTAGGGTTCGATGCTGAAATCAAAAAGCCTTGTGCGAAACTCGCGAGTTCAGATTTCTGACTCTGTTTGGCCGCAAGTTCCGCAGAGCCTTGCACTTCAGGCAGGCTCTTAAACATCTTGTAGCCCAAGTAAATCAAATAAGCTGCACCAACATAGCGAATCACCTCAAACGCAATCGACCAATTCTCGGCAATCGTTGCTAGACCGAAACAGGCAAGCGCAAGGTAAATAAGATCACTGCATATCATACCTAACGAAAGCGTGACGCACTTTCGCCATCCTTGAACCATAGCACGAGCTAAAATGGCAAAGACGCCAGGCCCCGGAGTAATACCAAATACAAACATGGCAATAAAGAATGTAATCGCACTTTCTAATGACATTGGACTGTCCTTTTCTATAACCCAACATAATTGATCATGAACGTATCATGGAGCTTCGATTCTGGTAAAGAACGTTTTTTACTAAATACGATTTACACAACTCATGTATTGAATAAGTGTCACACGTAATTTACCCACCAGACTTAATTAAACCTAAACCTAAGTACTTTTCGTTAGGGCATAAAAAAGGCGAACCTATTGGCTCGCCTTAATCATTTTGTTCGCCAGAATCGTTTAGTCGTTACGAATGGGTGATAACAACTCAGGGTTAACCACCAAATTTCTCACACCGTGGGCGTGATCTTCGTTAAAGTCATTGCCTTCACACCAGCTACCTACTGTCGCGATATTTACTTTCGCGACTTGTGGTCTAACGCTCCATGTTACTTGGAAAGGTGAACCTTGCTCATTATAACCAGGACCCGTTGTAGAGCCTGCGTATTGGATCGCTGAGCCCGTATCTTGTGGGATGTTTGGTGCTTGGTGTAAGCCGTTCACTTTTGAATGTTTAGCGAGCGCTTCAAAGTCGGGTGCTTTGTCGTCATTCACTAATACGTAAACTTGGGTTTCTACACGCAGTTGCGGGTTGGTAATCGCATCGTTAAAACAAGCACCCAGTGTTTCACCCGGTTCAACTTGCGCCGTTGAATAAACATAGTGAACTTCAATGGTGTCACCCGAATGCAAAGAACCATGCTCGCTCGGACAAACCTTGCCCTCAAATGGTTTCAGCTCAGCAGAACTCAGCTTGCCTGTGTATTTAAAGCCACTCTGGAATCCCTTACCATCACCGTTACCAGCGTATTGAGTAAACTCTCCACCTTTATGCTCAGCATTTTTATGGAAGTGAATATTACATAAGTTCATCGCTGTTGAATCAGGGGCATCCGAGAACAGCCTAGTATTTTTACCTTCTAATGAACCCAAATCTCGTGGAGCTTGCGGTCCAAAACCTTGCCCTTGGGTATTTTCAGAAAGCTTCGCTCTTTGTTCTGCGATAACTCCATCTGATACAGACTCATGGTTCGCATCTGATGCATTTGCATGAGCTGACAATATCACCATCGCGACACTTAAAAACACACTCTTATTCTTCATTTTTCTTCCCTAGAATATTGATAACTAAACCTAAACCTACTTAACAGCAAACATCTTACTATGCTCGTAAGTGAATATAAGAGTTGTCTTTGTAAGATTAGATTTCATTGCTTACTTTGGGATGAGTATTAGAACCCTTGATGCATATAACAAGTCAAACAGGGTAAAATCGGCGACTCCCTTCCAGAACTAATAATTCCTATTTTCGTTAACCGTCGCCTGACTCAGCGCTCAGATAAGTGAACACGATTCTTAGGAAGAATGGTGGCCAGATTTAGAAGACCAAAAAAGGCGAACCATCTGGCTCGCCTTCACGTTTCATTCTATCTATTAGGTTGTCGTTCTAGGTTAACGATTTAACCGTTACCGGTGGCAAATATCCCAAACGTCATGACGTTCAATGCATCTGTCACGCCCTCTAGTGATTTAATCACCGTCTTAGTCGGTTTATTATGACGAATAAAATAGCTTCCGATGCCTTTTTCACCGCCACTCTTAGCATCGCTTTCAGTTGTTTCTGTCGCTTCTATTTGAGAAGGCTCCACTGATTCTGGCTCTGCATTGGCGTGAGCTATCGTGTCTTTATTTGAATCAAGGTTAGTGAGTGGTTGATGATTAACGATTGAATCATGGGAAGAATCAACGCTGGTCTCAGCGTTTGTATCCTTTGAAGTCTCGAGATTACTCTCTCCCTCTATACTTTTCGACATAGCGTCTTCGTTGCTCAATGTCTCGTCGTCTAGCTGATGATTACTCGTTGAAGAACAGGCTGTTAAGAAGAACAGGCTAACGATGAATATGAGTAAGTTTCTCATCATAATGATAAAGCACGAATTAATAAAACATTGTTCGATTGTATTTTATTTGGCTGACGACATCCAGTGATAAGCGGAGTAAACACGAACAGTCACGGTCTTGAAGAGTAAACAAAAGCGTACGGGTTTAGTGCTTAAGAATAATAATTCGAGAGCTCAATTAGGTTGCCCGCCGCTTATCATCTGAAAGGTGGTGTCAGTTAGGCTTGGGGATTCACACGCTATAAGCTTAATCTTTACTGGAACACAGTTCAGAGATTCGGTCACACATGGCTTGGTTGACTGCGAAGTGGGTGTTGAGGAATGCTAGTTGGGCAAGTGCCGATTCAGCGGTGCGCTCGTAGCCTTGGGTAAAGGTTGGTAGCAATTGGGCAAACTTAGGGAAGCGTGCTTCTAGCCTTCTATCCGACATAAATTCATCAACGAATTCAGGCTCAGACTGTTCAGTTTGATCCACAAGATCGATCAAACGATCGAGTGCGTAAGATTGAACGAACCGACTGCCCGACAGCTTTTCGCCTCGGTTATAACGAGACATACCCACATAAAGATTGGTTAGAGCCTCACCAATGATCCAATCTTGGGAATTAGTGTCTGTCTCCCCTTTTATTGGTGAAACACAACACTGTGTATCAAATTCATGTTGCTGACAAACAATACGCCATTCAGCAAACGGAATGTGCGCTAACTCGTGGGGTTCAAACACTGCAAACTCACAAAAGATTCCGTCAGCGTACAGAACTTTATAGCCATCGACGGTATTTCTCACTGCGTAGTCGATTGAGTGAATATCAGATAGCCAATGCAAACTGTCTAAGAAATACTGCTTGTGCCCTGTTTGCACTATTGCGAAAAAATCGACATCTGAGTACTGATCAAGTCGTTCTGTTTCAATACCTACTGAGCCCAACCCCAGCAAAGCATGAGCCTTACCCGATGCTTCCAAAGACTCCCCAATCGCATCTAAACGCTGGAGTAATTTTTCTGGTGTGTTTATGTGTCTTGTCTGTATCACTTTGTCCGTCTGCATTGCTCAATCCCTATCAAGTTGAATGCCACTCAACCTAACTGATAGTTAGAACATCTAAGAAGCTTAATTTATAAAATGTGTGTTTTGGATAACGATCTGTGCAAGTTATTGTTTGAATTAAGGTGGGATTTAGAGGTGAGAAAGAGTGTGTACAAGCTATAAACAACACTCTTCTATCATGACTTATCTTTTTAGCAGCTCATATTTGCAACAACGTTGACACCATGCTCACGAAGTTTGCTTTTCTTCCAAGCTCTCGCGTCTGCCGACATATGAACAGAGACAGTCAAGCCCAATTTTGCACTCATGATACCAATCGACATTCCTAGGTTACCCGTTGAACCTACCGCAATGCTGTATTGTTGGAAGAAGTCACGAAATTCAGGTTCGAGCAACTTACTGTAGTCATCGCTCTCACACAGTAACCCCGCTTCAATCGCAAGCTTCTCGGCATGCGTTAGTACTTCATAGATACCACCGCGCGCTTTGATTGAACCTGAAATTGGCAAATGGCTGTCTTTCTTCATCATCAAACGCCCTTTTATTGGCTGCTGATAATGTGCTCCCAATGCTGATTTCATAGATGGAATGTCAACAAGCTCAGACTCGATGATGCCATTGGTCGCTTGAGTTTCAGGAAACGCCTTGGCTAGATAAGGAGCAAACCTTTGCAGCCTCATGCTCGCATCGTGAATATCTTGTTCGCCTAAACCCACATAAAGCAAACCGCGCTCCAGAGTCGTCACATTTGGGTTAAACCAAACCACTTCTTCCAATGCAATCAATTGTTGAAGCAGTGGGAAGTCCGAGATGAGCTTGTCGATATTTAATACAGTCATGGGTGACTTTTCTGGCTAAGCGCGTACTGCGCAGGTTCAATCATTAGTAAACCTATTTAAACGGTATTTGTGTAATCATTCAATGATCTGTAGGCTAGCCTGTCTTCTCATAAGCAAACAGTAGAACAACCTATGAGCGCCTCTCTTCGTAATAGCATTTTCGTGATGTTAGGGATTCTATTCCTAGCACTTAACCTTCGTGGGCCTTTTACGAGCTTGGCTCCTGTGCTTTCTCAGGTTATGGAAGGCCTCAACCTTACGTCATCGGCTGCAGGCTTCTTAACAGCTTTGCCACTGTTAACTTTTGCCTTATTCTCACCATTAGTCACCAAGATATCCCAACGAATTGGTCTAGAGCCTAGCCTGTTATTAGGCTTAGTTCTGATCACTACGGGTATTACACTGCGCTCTGCTGGGTTAACCCCAACCTTGTATATCGGCACGGTGATGATCGGGCTTGGTATCGCGATTGGTAATGTGTTGTTGCCTGTAGTAGTGAAAGTTAGCTTCCCGACACGCATCGCTACTGTGACTTCTCTGTACATCTTTACGATGGGCATCGGGTCGACGTTAGGCTCAAGTTTGATGGTGCCGTTTTCAAATCTAACCTTATTTACGATCACGGGTTGGCAATTAGCACTGTTAATGAACCTAATATTCCCAATATTAGCTTTGATGATCTGGTTGCCTAAAATCAGAAAACGCTCACCTTCAGCCAACAATAACAAGCAACAAGACAAACCTCTGCCGATGAAACAGATGATTAAAAGCGGCGTAGCGTGGCAAGTAACGTTAGCGCTTGGGCTTAACTCATTTACCTTCTACTCTTTGGCTGGCTGGTTGCCACAGATATTGAACGATCTTGGCTACAGCGAAATCGACGCGGGCTACATTTATGGATTTCTGCAATTTTCGACTATGGTTCCGGGGCTGCTGTTACTGCCGTTCTTAGGTAAAAGCGATAACCAACAATGGCTCATTACGCTTTGTACTTCGAGTGTATTTATTGGATTGATTGGGCTGCTGTATTTGCCTGAGTTTGCGATCTTTTGGGTAGGACTCTTTGGATTAGCCAACTGCTCTACGTTTATTATTGCGCTCTCTTTTGTTGGCCTGAGAACATCGAATAGCAGCCAAGCCGCATCGCTGTCGGGTATGGCGCAAGGAATTGGTTATGCTTTAGCGGCAACAGGTCCAACGCTGGTGGGTAAGCTTCATGCTCAGACAGATTCTTGGAGCGTTCCCATTCTGCTGATCGCATCTGTTGCATTTGCGTGCACGATTTTCGCGGCATTGGCAGCACGAGACAAAAAAGTGAGCGTTTAGAACAAACAGAATGGTTATGGCGTCGCGACTTTATTTGCTCGCGACTCTATGGCTGACGACGGTTTTGATGTATTCACTTGGCGACAAACCAAACTTGCCTTTAAAGCGCTGACTAAAACGCCCTTCCGATTGGTAACCGCAAGACTGAGCCAACATCGCCACGTTCTGTTGTCCGTTTTGCATCAGATAAAGCGCGTGACTCAAGCGAACTTCAGCTAATACCTCACGATATTGCATACCTTCCAGTTTGAGTTTTCGAATCAGCGTCGCTCGGCTCATCGCAAAACGCTCCGCCACCGACTCTAATGGATGTTTCTCATCTGGTGAATGTGAAAGGTAATGGCTGAGCTTTTGGCTAAACGAGACGTTGGCACTGACAAACAATAGATGCAACACCCCTTTTTCAGCTAATTGCTGGTACAAGCCCTGCAACCAAAACTGTTGAGTCTCTTTGCTCATGCTCTGTGTATCAAAAGAGAACAGAGCATTGAGTGAGTCTTGTAAGTTTCGATCCACTTTTACTGTAGGCAGTCCCAGATCATTCGACCGTTCCTCACTTAAATCAAGCATCGCCTGAGAAGGTTGGAATTGAAAGCTGAACACTCGCGACAAGAAGCGCCCTTTGTGGGGCATGTTCTCAAAACTTAGTGAAGCTGATGCCTCACACAACAACAGCTCAGAATGTGAGAGCTCTGCCGCTGAATCTTTCCAAAACAGGCGCTTACTGCCTGTAATAATCTGAATGATACTAGGGGATAGAATCCTCACATTACGCAGTTTTTGTAACTGCTCTGCACGAAAGATCGTCACTTGATATTGATGATTCATCTCATCCCCTTGTTTACTTATTATGTACGTGTATAAGCTTTAACGTACATAAGCTATTAACGTGTATAAGTTGCGGTCAGTTTAGCTTTGTCTAAAGCCATGCTGTTCAACGTGAATCCAACCACAGCCGACGGCGTATTTTCGTCGAGGTTAAGTTTGTCCGTTGGTAATGCCCAAACCGTGAACTGGTAACGGTGCATACCATCTTTTTCTGGAGGACAAACGCCACCGTAGCCAACTGTACCGTAATCAATGCGACCTTCTTTGCCACCGACTTTAGAGATGTCGACACCGCGAGGTAGCTCGTTCACAGTTGCAGGGATATCAAACGCAACCCAATGCCAGAAGCCACTTTCAGTCGGTGCATCTGGATCATAAGCTGTGATAGCAAAGCTTTTGGTACCTGCTGGTGCATCTTTCCACATCAATTGTGGTGATTGATTATCGCCGTCACAACCCCAACTAGAGTATTCAAAAGTCTTTGCCATTGGGTGACCTTCTTGAATATCGTTGCTGGTTAATTCGAACGCATGAGCAGAGCCTGTAGCCAAAATACTGATTGCCAATACTGATTTGATGATGAGTTTCATGATGGTTCCTCTTATTAGGTATGAGCCCAGTATAGTCCCCTCATTTCGCCCAATAATGACAGTAAGTACACAATTATCTATTTTATTTCAAATAAATGATACTTACTGTATTTGTACTTTATTATTTAAAAGCATGACCCACTCGACAATTTGTTGTTAAAAGAACACTTGTTGACATTCAGGTTACAAATCGCGCCCAAAACTCTTTAGACTCGCCCCACGACTTTTAACGAGAATGATTGGATGCGCAGGTTTACATTAGCTCTTTGCTTGATCTTTTGGCTCCCAACCCTAGTCAATGCCCAAAGTTTGCAAGATAAGTGGCAAACTCTGTATCAACTGAGCTGGCAATCATCCCCACTCTTAGTATCTCAACAAGAGTTGGCTCAGTATCCGAAAGTTCTGCTCCATGAAAATAGCCGCTATCCTGATTTCAACCAATTCAGTTGGGACGACATCGCAGCGTTAGCGTCAATACAAGATCACTGCCAAGCGATTGAAAGCAGTAACCCTTCATTACATGAAGCCATCGAGTTCGAGCTCGCTCTGTGTCAGCAACAAACATTGGATTCGATTTGGTTTGCAGCACACTCCAAACGTCACCCTGCCGGTGGCAGCTTTGCTGGTCGTTATTTAGCCGCTTACCCAGATGTGACCGAGCAGATACGCCCATTTTTGAGTCTTACCAACCCTCAGCACCCTTTATATAACAAACTAGAAAGCCTAAGTGCACAAGGCAGAGAAGCACTGCTCAATGGATACCGCGCTTGGCAACAAGATGATGTGCTTTGGTTAAGTGGCGAACAAGGCTGGAAAGCTATTCCCTTAGATGTTTGGCAACCTATCGCAGAGCAACAAGAGGTATCTTTGGCAGGTGAAACCTGTACTTTTCGTTACAGTAACGTGTGCTTAAACGAGCCTAGCAATGACAATCTGATCATGAAAACGTTGATCTTTACATTGCTGCTAACGTTGCTTTCCGGGCTCGCTAGAGTCTTATACCTAAGAACAAAACAACGAAAAGAGAGGCAGTTCGTTTTACAGCTTCTTACTCATGAACTGCGCACGCCTATTACTAGCCTAGGCTTAACCGTCGAAATGTTTAGAAATCGCTACGATGACTTTTCTGATGAAACTCAAAGTGCGGTTTGGCGTTTAATATCTGACTATCAAAGGCTTTCTCAGCTCACCGAAAACAGCAAAGTGTACCTAAGTTCGGATCAGTCAGAGCCTTTGTTTAAGCAAAACGCTTCATTAGAAGAGTGGCTCGATCATGTCTGTGAAAAGCACAATATTTCTTATCAATGTGAAGCGCGTGAAGTTGAACTGAACCTTCCCTATTACTGGCTAACCATCTGCTTGGATAATCTAATCAAGAATGCCAAACAACATGGTAAAGGTGAGGTTTTGGTAAAGGTCGAACTCGCTGATAAGCTCAGGATTGAGGTGCAAGACGAAGGTCACTTCCCTTCTTTTCTGCAACGGTTTGTATCTCGAGCAACACCGAATATCAACCATAGACAAGACAACATGGGCATTGGCCTTACTATTGTCGAACACTTGATGAAACAAGCGAATGGCCGTCTCATTATTCTTCGTAACCCAACCCGATGTATTTTGGAAATAGCTTGTGAACACCCTACTGCTGATTGAAGACGACCATCTACTTGGACAAGGCCTCGTCAGCTTCTTTGAGTCCAATGGTTACCCATGCCTTTGGGCGAAGGATTCAGAGAGTGCCAGTAAGCAATGGTTCCGCTCCGATCTAGTGATACTGGATCGACAACTCGAAGACGGTGACAGCTTGCGACACCTGCCGAATTGGCTACTCCTCAAAGCGCTTCCTGTGATTGTGTTAACCGCTAAAGTGGAAGTCCAGCAACGCGTAGAAGGCTTAATGGCAGGTGCCAAAGATTACGTCACTAAACCTTTCTCAAACGAGGAGTTGCTTGCTCGAGTCATTACCCAACTTCGTCCGTTAGGGGTGAGCCAACTAAATTACGCCAACATTGAAGTCCGCTTGTCTGAACGAATCGCTTATTTGGATGAAAGCCCGATCACGTTAAAACCTAAAGAGTTCCAGTTATTGGTCTTGTTTGTTCAGAACCAAAGTCGTGTGTTTCATCGTGATGAGTTACTCAATAAGATTTGGGGTTATCAAGCCTTTCCAAGTACCCGAACCGTGGATAATCACATACTGCGCTTGCGCCAGAAGCTGCCAACTCTAAAGATCGAAACACATCGCGGCGTTGGTTACCGCTTAGCTGGGGAATCATAATGAGAGTCACTTCGTTAATCGCATTGATCTGCGCTTTGCCGCTCGCAAGTCATGCGGCATGGTTTACCGACACGCCATTGCAGCACACCTATCAATCTCTACTTGATGACCAACCTCAAGTTGCGTGGCAAGAGCTGCAAATCGCACTCGATCACAAATCACTCGATAGTGAGCTTTGGCTGCCAGTCAAACAAGAGATCCTGAGCCAGACTCAATGTGGAACCTTACTCAAACAAAGTGCTGAGACAAAACACCACATCCAAGTCAGCTTCATTCGACGCTATGGCCTGTCGTCGCACGGTTATCAAATCAAAGTCTCTGCCGAGCAACTCAGCAAAGGCTCAGAAACTCAAACTCTTTCTTTGGTATCACCTAAAGGTAAAGTCCTTCTCGATGGACAACTCGCTTCCAATAATGAGTATCAAGAGATTGAAACCAATGAAATGTTCATCAAACCCGAATCTGGTGTTTATCAACTAAAGATAGGTTCAAATCACTACCCTATTATTGTCGCTTTAAATAACAGTAATCGATGGCTGACGCTCGAAAGTAAACTCAGCGAACCACATATCGTGCTCTCGCCTCCAAAGGTGATCGACAACTGCCCCGACGCTAACGTGAGTTGGCAATGGTTTGATGAAAACTACAACCTGCTGGGTTACAAAGTGCCAATCAAAACAGCGCAAGCACCCGTTCCCACAGAAAGTCCACTTGGAACCAAAGCCAAGCACTTGAGTGCTTCGGTTGAAATGTTTGAATACCAAGGCGCTATTGAAGTCCAATATGTGCAGCGCGTCGCCGTGCCTTTCTAATGGAAAACCACTAAAGCCAAACAGAAAATAGAGACATATAGGTGACAAAGCACTAGCGCTACTTAGGTGTAATAACCGTAGTTACCCTTTACGGAATCTAAATATGCTCAGCGTACGTCACCCACTCAATCTTTCTAATTTTGCCATTGTGGCTTTAACAACAGCTTGTCTGTTTTCATCCAACGCACAAGCGAGCCAAATAACGCTCACCAGTAACAACAATACCGTCGCTACCTCATCGAATACTTTAGAGGTCGATTGGAACGGCTTAAGCGTTAACAGTGCTGCTCTCACCGTTGATAACAAACCACAGAAAGCGACCAATCTGGTCATTGGCTTTTCCGATAAAGCTGACTCAGCAAAAATCGCCACTTGGACCTTAGTACCCAGTGGAATAAACGTTAAGGCAGAGCTTAATCAAGACCAGCTCACTTTTCAGTTCAGCTTACCTTCAAATATACAGGTGAAACGAAACAAACCCATCGAATTGGCGTGGTTTGATCTTGCCGAACAACAAACTCAGACACTATTTCTTCCGTTTAGTGAAGGCATGCGCGTGCCTACTGACAACAAGCTTTGGGCAAGTTATCTCGTCGGTAACCATTCTGGAAGTAACACTACTCAAGACTTGAAGATGCCTTTTTGGACAGTACAGCAAAACAATCATTTCATTAGCTATCAAATGGTTAATGCAACCAATAATCAACTGCTCTTTTCAGATGCATCCTCTAATGCTTCCTCAAATACAAAAACCAAAATTGATATGAAGGCAGCACACCAATTTACGATGCTCAATCAGTCACAACCTTTTCTTGTTCGTATCACCCTCGGAGACTCGTGGTTAGATGGTGCCAAACAATACCGAGATTGGCGCATCAATAATGACCAGTCTGAAACGCTTGTAGCAAAGCAAAAGCGCAATCCAGATGTGACTAAGTTGATCGGCGCGAGCCACGTTTACCTATTTGGCAAAGACCCATTAAGCATCCAAGATGTGAGTGACTGGTGGGGATTGAAAACATGGTATCTAGAGGGCTCTAAACTCAATGTTTCTGCGGAAGCGAAAAGAGAGCTATCGTCACTCTCCAAGGGGAAAGATTGGTTCAGTCAGTACCACAAACAACTATTGTTGGACTCTATTATCCAGTCATTGCAGGTGTTATATCCTGTTGGTAATCCGACACTCGAAGACAACACGATTAAAGCGCAATACAAAGCAGCACAGGATAAGAAGAACTGGTTGCTAAAGCACGCTTCCCCGTACCTAAACTCGTCAGATACTTGGGGACAAGCGTTGTCTTCAGACATGGTCGCTAATCTAAATAAGGCAGGTTTAAAAAAACTGTGGCTAGGATTCGACAATTGGATGCCAGCATTCTATCAACCTAACGCTGTGGGTCTGGCAAAACAGTCCGGATATCTGGTCGGTACTTACGATTCCTACAACACCGCAATTCCTGTGAAGCTCAATGACAACTGGCTAACCGCTCAATTACCAGAGCCGATGCGTCAAAGTTGTGCGATTGAACTAGCGGATGGGAGTTTGAAAAAAGGATTTCGTGGAAACGGCTTTTACTTAAACCCGAACTGCCATTTAGAATACGTAAAACAGCGTGCTCAAGACATTATGAGATTCGGCAACTTCAACAGCTTGTTCTTAGATGTTGATGCAACCGCCATGGCACGTGAAGATTACCGCGTCTCTATAGACAGTAATGGCAATACAAACGACGAATCAGACATGCTTTCTGCGTTCAACAACCGAATGAAGTGGCTTAGCGAGCAACCTTCGTTAGTATTAGGCTCTGAAGACGGCAACAGCCTAACAACAAAAGGCATCGCGTTTGCACACGGCTTAGAAACGGTTGGTTTTGGATGGACAGACAAAGACATGAAAGAGAACCGCCAATCTCCCTATTACTTAGGTCGTTGGTACCCAGACCACAAGCCTGACTTCTTCTTTAAGCCGGCCGAGGTTAAAGAGCCCTACAAGTCGCTACTATTTTCGCCACAATATCGAATTCCACTTTACCAAGCCGTTTTCCATGATGAAGCAATCAATACGCACCATTGGCATTCAGACAGCCTTAAGTTCACTAATGTACAAGCAGAACGTGACTTAACCGCCATGCTGTACAACACACCACCGATGGTTCACTTGACCAGAGATGAAGCTTTATCAAGTTCAAGCCAGAGAATCAAAGCACTCAAACACTATCAAGATGGCTTTGAACCAATGCACGAACAGTTATGGGATAAACAGTTGGTCGATTTCGAATGGTTAGTTAAGAACGGCGATGTTCAACAAACGAAGTTCAGTGACGGGAGTAAGATCATTGCTAACTTTTCTAACAAGGCATTTCGTTACAACGGTGTCGATATTGCTGCCCTATCGGTCAAAGCTATATTGGCGAATGGGCAAGTCGTCGACTGGCAGCCCGATCATAGTTAGCTTCGATACGGTTTAGACAATAACGAATAATAGGAAGCCTAAGCACTTAACCGCTAAGGTTTTCCCCGTTACTTTTGCTTCCTATTTTGAAAGGCAGTCAGTAGATAGTCGATAAAGACCTTTTTACGTTTCGGCATCAACTGCCTGTCTGCATACACTAGGCTTACTGAAACTTCTGGCATCTCATATTCAGGTAACAGACGAATCAGCTTACCTGTCTTAAAGTGTTCCCGACAAATGAATTCAGGAAGCACCGCCAAGCCGAGCCCATCCACACACGCTGTTAGGCATGCCGTGATGGTATTCACCCGCAACTGACACGGCAGATCGATCAAAATCGACTCTCCGCCTTCTAATTGTAAATGCCACTTGGGTAGACGCGCGGCCTTGTTCACCACCTCAATCATTCTGAATGGCGGTTCAAGATCATCGGGTGAAGAGACGTCATCGAACTGCTCTAAATACTCAGGGCTGGCTGCCAATACACGCTTTGATGTTGTGAGGTAGCGAGAAACCAAGCTCGAGTCCACTAGCTCACCAATTTGTGCGTAAAGATCGATACCCTCCGCAATGATGTCGACTTCTCGATTCGACAGTTCTAAGTTCAAAGTCACGTTTGGGTGCTCTTTTAGGAAGCTGTGGATGTATTTGGCTAATACTTGATGCCCCAATTCGACAGGCAACACAACATTCAACTGCCCTCGGATCAAATCCTGATTGGCTGAAACCTCTAGCTCAGCTTGGTTCATGATCTCTTGCATCTGCATGCTCGACTGATAAAAGCGCTCACCCTCTGGCGTTAAGACTAAACTTCGTGTCGAACGAGTGATCAACCTCACACCTAGATGCTGTTCCAGCTCGTCTAGCTTTCGGCTGACGGTCGACTTGGTCATGTTCAATGCTTCAGCTGCGTGCGTGAAACTCCCACAATCAACAACTTGTGTAAAAACAGTCACAGCATTTAAGTCCATCGTACTTCTCCCAAAGCGCCATTAGTTAGATTTTTGCAACAGTGTTTCCCTTTTTTCCTATCTTATCAATCAATCGAATTCATTTACAATTCGTTACATCTAAATAAAAACAAAATGAGAAAGAAAAAATGACAGAGAACAACGCTTCGCAAACGGTAAGCACAAAAAAACGTAAAAAAGCTCCGCTTATTGCTACTGCGATCATGCTGTCATTGGGTTTAGCCGGTGCTGGATACTGGTACGGCTATGGCCAGTACTTTGAATCTACCGACAATGCCTACCTACAAGGCGACATCACGAATATTAGCCCTAAGGTCTCTGGCTATATTGTTAAGTCTTATGTGAGTGATAACCAATCGGTTAAAGAAGGTGATTTGCTGGTTCAAATCGATGACCGTGATTACCAGTCAGCACTCGCTCAAGCAAACGCCCATTTAAGCGTCGTGCAATCAGACGTCAAAAATCTAGTGGCACAACAAACGTTACAACGTAGCAAGATCAATCAAGCAGAAAGCCGCGTTGATTCTGCACAAGCTGAATACGAACGCGCGATTCAACAAGTGGTACGTTCTCGTAGCTTACTCAAGCGTAACTACGCGTCTCAAGATGAAGTCGATAGCATGGTTGCACAACAAAAAGTAACTCAGGCAGATTTAGAAGAAGCAAAAGCAAACCTCGTTGCAACCAATGACCAATTAACCGTTATCGCTAGTGAGATTGAGCAAGCAAATGCATCCGTGACCGAAGCTCAAGCCCAGAGAGATCAAGCACAGCTTAACCTTGATTACACCAAAATTTACGCGCCAGCAGATGGCGTGATTGGTAAACGCAGCGTACGTGAAGGCTTGCTGATTCAAGCAGGCGCACCACTGATGAGCTTGGTACCAAACAACCAAGTGTGGATTGAAGCCAACTTCAAAGAGACACAGCTAAGTGGTATTCACAAAGGTCAGACGGTTGAAGTAGAGCTGGATGCGTTCCCGGGGCAGCCTCTTGAAGGTGTGGTAGACAGTTTCTCCCCTGCGACTGGCGCTAAATTTGCGCTCCTACCACCAGAAAACGCGACCGGTAACTTCACTAAAATCGTTCAACGTGTACCGGTTAAAATTACTATTCCAGATCAGCAAGAGTTGAAAGGTCGACTGCTTCCTGGTTTGTCTGTGGTAGCGACCATCGATAAACGAGGCTAGACCATGAGTAACGCTGGTGTTGTCACCCAAACAAATGATGATGACGAGGTTTCGAGACGCCATTGGATCGCCCTATTTGGCGGCTTGATTGGCGCGTTTATGGCGATCTTGGATATTCAGATCACCAACTCGTCTCTCAAAGATATTCAAGGTGCGCTATCAGCCACCTTGGATGAAAGCTCGTGGATCTCTACGTCTTACCTAGTCGCAGAGATGATCGCTATCCCACTCAGTGGTTGGCTTTCTAAAGCGCTCGGTAAACGCCGTTATATCACGTGGACGACAGCCATTTTCACCATTTCATCTTTGTTGTGTTCGTTCTCTTGGAACATGACCTCGATGATCGTGTTCCGCGCGATGCAAGGCTTCAGTGGTGGTGCTCTAATCCCGCTTGCTTTCTCGCTGGTGATTCAGTTATTGCCGGTCAACAAGCGTGCTGTGGGTATGGCACTGTTTGGTGTAACCGCGACCTTTGCTCCATCGATTGGCCCTACCTTTGGTGGCTGGCTGACGGAGAACTTCTCGTGGCACTATATTTTCTACATCAATATTCCGCCAGCTTTGCTTGTGATCACCATGATCCGATATGGCTTGGACGATGAAAAGCTCGACCTTGGCACGCTGAAAAAAGCCGATTGGTTTGGTATCGCCACCATGGCATTAGGGCTAGGTTGTTTGGAAGTGGTGTTAGAAGAAGGTAACCGTGAAGAGTGGTTCAGTTCGAGCTTTATTATTGGCTTGAGTATCGTGTCGGCGGTGAGTTTGGTTTACTTCGTGATAAACGAACTCCAACACAAGAAGCCATTGGTTAACCTGCGGCTATTGCGGGATGGGCAATTTGCGATGTCTTGTATCGCCTATTTGATTCTAGGAATGGCATTGCTCGGCTCTATCTATGTTCTACCGATGTATCTCACTCAAATTCAGCAATATAACGCGATGGAAATTGGTGAAGTGCTAATGTGGATGGGTTTCCCACAGCTTCTGATATTCCCAATTGTGCCAAAGCTAACACAGATCATTAAGCCTAAGTACTTGGTTACCTTTGGCTTCGCGATGTTCGGTTTTAGTTGTTACGTAAATACACACATGACAATCGATTTTGGCGGGCAACAGCTGATTTTATCTATGGTTCTGCGTGCTATTGGTAGTCCGTTCATCATGGTTCCGCTGTCTTTGGTTGCCATGAAGAACATCAGCAAAATGGACACGCCAGACGCATCAACGTTAACCAACGTAATGCGGAACTTAGGGGGCGCTTTCAGCATCGCGATTATCGCTACGCTATTGGATAACAAAACCCGTGAGCACTTAGCACACATCAAGGAGTCGCTACCTTCAGTGAGTCAACTTGGTTGGCAGACGCTTCAGCAACAACAAGCGTTTTTCATTCAGTCAGGAAGTGATGCCGCAACTGCGATGCAACAGGCACAAGCAAGTTTGCTCGGCACAATGCAACGTGACGCAGCCATCATGGCTTACAACGATGTGTTCTTAATGATGACGGCGTTCTTGGCTCTAGCGGCAGTATTGATTCTAAACATGCGTGATTAACGCTAGAGTTTCGGTAAATAAAACTTCAAGCAAAGAACAACATTTCGAATAAAAACTCGAACAATAAAACAGAGAGGTGAGCTTATCGGCTTGCCTCTTTTTTATTTCTAAAACACGTATAACCCCACTAAAATCAGGTAAAAGTCACCTGCGTTTGAAGGCTTTCATAAATGTTATCTAATACTCTTTAATTACCAATAGTTTATTGAGTGTTTGTATGTGATATAGGCACCTTGACAATGTGCAACTTGACACCTAAATTAAAAAATAACATTTGGTATTAAGGAAAATGGATTTGACCTTACCAACAGACCTTCGAATTTTGATCGTCGACGACTCTAAAAGCGCAACAATACTTATTAAGCAGCAACTGGCTAGTTTGGGAGTTTCGCGCGACTGTATTTTTATTGCGACCGACTATCGAAAAGCCATTAAAGCGGTCGAGACACACTCTTTTCATGTACTCCTCATTGACTACCACTTAGAACAGTCTTTTACTGGCTTTGAGCTGTTGGGCATTCTGTATCGAAACCGCCTCATCGATCATACTGTGGCGACAATCTTGCTCTCTGGGGATATGCGTCAGGAAACAGTATTAACCGCCCTTTCAGGTGAAGCACACCACTTCGTTTCTAAACCGATTAATACTCAAACGTTGGGTAAAAAGATCCAAAGTGCCGTGTCCGTTTCAAAGAAACTCACCCAACTGAATGATTTGTATCCCATTGCCAGTCAAGAGAGATTAGCTCAAGCTTTGGCGATCTCCCCTAATGGTACTAGCGTTCAGTTCGAAGCGACATTGATTGAACATTTAATTGCAGGTAAGAAATGGCAGTTACTCTCTAGCGTCATTAACAACTCCAAAACCAACATGCACCCAACCAAATTGGTGGCTGAGGCGCTGATTCTCGACAGCTTAGGCAAGCCAAATTTAGCCATAGATAAGCTCCACAATTTTCTAATAGCACAGCCACTCTCATTGAGCGTGATTGACTGCTTAAGCTGTATCTATGAAAAACATAAAATGCTGCTGCCTGCTCTTAAATTAGCGATTCGTGCATTTGAGATGACTCCCAGCATCAGCCATCGTGCAATCAGGGCCATCGACTTAGCTGAGAACGCAGATAACACACATATGATCATAAAGTTAGGTGAGATGTATGCAACCCACATTTCAGCTGCTGACATTGATGTCATCCATTCCATTGGTGCGCACTTTAATTCCTTAAAAGCAACGTATCAGCGCGAGACGCAACTAAAGTACAAACGTATTTTGCTTGAGCACGCCAACCAATTCACCGAGTTGGTAAACCTGAAACTTCCGGTAAAACAACAGCAGCAAGTTTTGGCCAGCCTTGCCCTATTTCAGAGCAGCATATTGCTCATCGAAAATAGCCCTCAGATTGCCCACAAAAAAGTGATTAGAGCTTCGACACTGTTAGCGAACAATTTCCACAGCCAACCGACTTATTTGCTCACTCAGTTATTACCCATGCTCGCCCACTTTGGTGAGTACTCTCTTTATCATTTAACAGTGGAATGTCTCAAATCTCGTGGAGAAGCCATAAATCACCAACTTGAGTCCAAAAATGTCGACCCTTCAACGTGTATAAACATTGAAAATTTGGGTTCGATCCAAGAAATAAAGGACTACATTCACAGTTACCCATATTCAGTTGCCGCCAAACTTGACTATATATACGCCGTCAATAAAGCTCATATAGATGAGAAACTTAGCGACGACTATCTAGAAGAAATCTTACAGTTAGAACTTCCTCCAAAATGGAATCAATGGATTAGTGATTCATCAAGGTATGGTTTTTCCACTAAGCCGCCTAGCCCATTTTCAACATTCAGCCGACAGGAGTCCACATGCTAGACTTTGATGCTTTAAACGCCTATTTAGACAATGACAGAGACGTCATTTACGCCGTTTTGTCTACATATCAAGAAGACCATGGCAATTCGCTACAAGAGATCGAAGAGTTGGTTCAACAACAAGATTGGGGCAAGCTTCATTTTACCGTGCACACCTTAAAAGGCATTTTAGCCAGCTTTGGTGAAGAAACGGCCACAGTTGCATTGGAAAGAGTAGAACAAAACACACTCAATAAGCTTGCGCCGCAAGATGATGATCTTTCGGTTATCTACAGCGAAATGAAGATCATTAATCAGCAAATCGATGAGGTTCTTAGCACTTATTAGTCGATAGAATTAAAACGTGCATGGCGATACTTAACAGCCGACACAGCTAAAAGAGTTGAGGTGCTTGGAAACATTGAACCTCGACTCTTAACATTTTTCTCATCATTTCTCCTCTCAATTATAGTTCTAACCCACACCTATAAATTCACGTCATTTATCTAGATAAACCGATGTATAACACATGCTTTATAAACTATCCGTCTTAATGTTTTAAACGAAAAACCAACACACTTGATGAGATGCAAAATAGTTAAATATTTGTAGATCTTTTTGTGACATAAACATACGAAATTGCATTTTATTTATTGGTAAAGAAGAAATTGTTATCTACACTCTAATGAAACCAAGCGTTAATCACTTGGTAGCATAATAAAAAAAACTAAAACGTTCAGTCGGCTAGATAAGGACAAGGAAATGAACAACGATAGTTTTGCTGCGTTTCAGGGGCTCACGGATGAAACACCCATTACCGAATCATTTTCTACCAGTGCAGACCCTTATGCTCATTATCTGAAAGATATTGTTGGCATTGATCTGTTGTCGCGTGAAGATGAGGTGTATTACGCAAAATTGAATCGCGCGGGTGATAAAAAAGCGCGTGATGTCATGATCGAATCAAACCTGCGCCTTGTTGTGAAAATCGCAAAGAGTTACCTAAAACGTAAAGGCAATAATTTCACCCTGCTCGACCTGATCGAGGAAGGCAACATTGGCTTGATTAAGGCCATCGACAAATACGATCCAGAACCAGGCTATCGTTTTTCAACCTATGCTGTTTGGTGGATCCGCGAAAACATTGAAGCCGCACTCATGAACACGGGTCGAACCGTTCGATTGCCAGCCCACGTGTGTAAAGAAATAAACAGCCTCGCCTCAAAAAAGCTCGATGCAAGCAAAAAAATGAGTAAAGAGGTTTCAATTTCTGAGCTATCAGACAGTTCAGGTGTAAAGGCCGAACGCGTCGATCAACTGGTGGCGTTAAGCGGGTTTATTGACGTGACGACAACGGTTGGAACTAGCCATGCGCCTATGGTGCTTGATCAATGCGAAAGTGAATATATCCCAGACCCTCAACAAGATTGTGAGGATCAATCCTTTACCCAAGCTCTAGAACAAATCATCTATACACTTCCTCCAAAATTACAAAAGGTGCTCATCCACCGTTTTGGTTTCTTTGATAACAAGGTGAAAACGCTGTCTGAGGTCGGACAAATGTTGGATGTGAATGTTTCTAATGAACGTGTTAGACAAATGCAGAAAGAAGCGGTCGAAAGAATTCAAAAACGACTCAAATTTGATGGTTGGGTGTAAGTCGTAACCCAGTTGAGAATTAGTTGAAAATAACGTTAAGCCAAAACAAAGACCTTTAGGGTGAGCCTCCAAGCTTGCCCTTTTTGTTTGCTGATTCGTTAGAAAAATAAAAAAATCGTAAGCACACGAACCCTAAGTCGCTAATGCCTAATGAAAAATGCCACACCATTAACTTACCTTAAAGAAGTGACTCGCTCACTGCGCAAAATGAGATAATTGATATAAGTGGTTTCAAGACAATCTTGTTCCCACACTGATAAAATCCGTTTAGCCGCAAAATAATAATCTTTGTTTCTCAACAACATCCCAACGGTGCGGCTAAGCTTTTCAAATCGAACGTGATCGCTCGCAGAGATGTAGTCATCGTCACTTTCAATAATGGGCGCTAAACCATCAGCAAACCAATTATTCAATATTTCTCGCATCTCTAATTCAGACTCAGGCACATCCACACTCGACAACTCTCGATGTTGAGGCGGTGGCACTATGTACTTCGACGCTTGCGGTGAACTGACATAACGATACATGTCGTCCCTCCTGTCTAACGGACCCTTCTAATAATTAAGGACATATTTACCTGTTCTCAAGTTTATTTAGCGAAACAAAAAAATAAATAAAAAAAAGCCATGTATCAATAACTCTACATGGCTTTAATGAGGGCAACTTTACGCTGCCCTATCTACTTGTCGGTTTAGACTAAATGTCGGTTCAGACTAAAACTAAGCCCTCTCGATTAAATCGAGCTTTGGTCGAAGTCGTTGCCTTGATCGGTTCCAGTTTGAGAATCTGAATCGAAACTTCCAGAGTCGTCCGTGAAGTCAACACCTTGATCTTGACCACCTGAACTTGTCCAGTCGCTGCCTCCAGATTCCATACCCGCCATGTCTGGTTGCTGCTCTTGAGTAGAACCTTGCATGGTGTATTGATCATCGACCTCAACCTCAACAGAACCGCTAGCACCGTCTATTGAACTACCCAATTCGTCGTAACCTTGGAATTGGATCTCGCTAGTACCTTCATAACCTTCTGGAAGTTCAACGGATACAGGCTGCTCTAGGTTGCCACTGATTGTGAAGCTACCATCACCGTTATCCAGTGCGTTGTTCACAGTAGCGCCCTCAGGTAAGCCAGACATATCAGCGTAATCAACCGATTCGTTACCACTCACCTCATCTGGAATCGAGATAGAGATAGTATCGCCCGGCGCCGCAGTTACATCTGCTGCGCTGTCTTCAGTTTCAGCATCTTGAGCTTGGTCATCAGCTTGTTGAGCCACTTCCACTTGTTGCTCTTCTGTTGCTTGAGCAGCTTGGACTTGTGGTTCATCACTTTGTACTGAATCATCTTCAACTTGGATGCTTAAGCTGTGACTTGATACTTCACCGCCGTCGTTAACTTCAACATTCATCGCTAAATTGCCATCGAAGTCTTCGTTCGGCCAGTAAGTCCACTCACCTTCACCAGATTGAGCAAAGAAGCCAGCATCGTTCGCGTCTGCAACATCAACAACTTGTGCAGAATCACTGACGCCTAACTCATCCACCAGCTGTGCATCCGTGATAGTTAGTGAACCATCATCAGCTAAGGTATAACCTTCGCTCGCCGCTGCTTCATCGCCACTTTGGATATCCACATTGAAGAAGCTTTCGATGCGATTTTCGCCATCGGTCGCTATAAACCCAACTTGAACATCGCCGGTGTAGTCTTCAGCAGGAGTGAATTGATAGTTACCTTGGTTATCGCTCTCAATTACGCCCTGACCTTCCATCAAGCTTACTGACTCAATGCTCAAGCTGTCGCCTTCTGCATCGCTCAGATTCGCTAACATGTCTTCATCAGTGAACGACAAGGTGGCATCCGCTGCGATTTCCGTCGTTGTGATGCTGTTAACTTCTGGTGCTGCATTCCCTTGCGAGTCACCTTCTTTCACGACTACGCCAGTTTGCTCATCATGAAGCACGCCATCTTTATCAACTACGTACGCAATGTCTGCTTCGCCCGTGAAGCCTGGTGCTGGTGTGAACGTCCAAGTGCCATCGCCATTATCGACAATCTCACCTTGGCTGCGGTCGGCAAGATGAACCAGTTTCACTTCATCATCGCTGTCTGCATCCACATTCTCAGCCAAACCAATTAGGTCGTCCGCCGTTAGGATGATGGAATCACCCGCCACAGTTTCGAAATCACCTGAATCGATACCATCATCAAACGCTTCCGGCTCATCTCCGTAATCAACCGTTGTTGCGCTTACGGTTACGAAGAACTCACCATGGAAGTCTTCAGGCGGCGTCATTTGAATGTTTGAGATATCCCAGTCGAACAGGTCGATGTATTGACCCGGCTCGGTGATCATCACGGTATTCACACCATCTGTTACCTCGAATCCAACAGGGAAACCTGTCATCACCAAGTTACTTAGTGTTTCTGAATCATCGACTAGGCCAACGTTCAGTCCCAAGTGACCCGTTTCATCTTCGCCGAAGACTAATGGACCGTCATGGTCAGTTGAAATAACCGCGCCATCTGCGACAGGACGTACGTACACAGGAACATCGAGAACCGTTTCGAACTCACCGTCACTCACGACAACTTGTAGGTCAGAAACACCCGCAAAGTCGCCTGTTGGTGTGAATGTCCAAGTACCATCACCGTTGTCTGTAACTTCTCCGCCATCTTCACCGTCTGCGGTGATAATGCGAGAAACAACAAGGTCTGCGGTATCAATGTCACCGAACAAGTTCATCAAGTCGCCAGCATCGAAGGTGAACGCGCCATCTTCGTCTGTGGTCATCATTGCGTTGCCGACATTGAATGGTGCGTCGTTAACCGGAATGACATCCACATTCAGCGAGCCATCAACCACTTCTTCACCGTCAGTAGCTTGATAACCGAGTTCTACTAAGCCATTAAAGTCTTGAGTAGTCACTAAGTGATACATGCCGTCTGGTTGCTGAGTTAAGGTCGCATTCGCTGGTGCTCGTACTGTGATGCTCTCAATGCTGATCTCGTCGCCATCAAGGTCTGTCACTTGACCCGCGATGTAAGCAGGGTCAATCACCATGACCACATCTTCTTCGCCTTGCATCTCAATGGTTGGCGCTTCAGGTGCATCATTCACTGGCGTAACATCGATGTTGCCGTCGACTGAAATTGTCTCTTGGCCATCGCTAACGTTAAACGTCATTGGCACATCGCCATTGAAGTTTTCGTTTGGTGTAAATGACCAAGTACCATCTTCGTTATCTAGCAACTCACCCAAGCTAGGGTCGATTTGTAGACCAGAAGCCGACAGCTCGTCTGCGGTGTTATCGATGTCGGTAGCTTGAGCTAACAACATGTCTTGTGTGATAAGAATGGTGCTGTCTTCGGCTGTGGTTAGTTTCACATCCTCAGATTCAGGTCCATCGTTCACATCCAGAACTTCGATACCTGCCGTTGTTGTTGCCGTTGCACCGTCATCATCGGTCACGACCACATCTAGGCTGATATCACCATTAAAGTTCTCGTTTGGCGTGAAGGTCACAGACCCATTATCGTTTTGAACCAAGGTGCCGTCAGAGCCTGAGTAAGTCACGCTTTCAAGCGACACTTCGCCATCAACGTCAGAGCTATTAGCAATTAACTGCTCAGGGCTGATTGTGATGGTGCCATCTTCGTTCATTTGGTAAGACGTAGAACCCGCTACTGGCGCATCGTTAACATCCGTTACCGTCACACCAATATTCGCATCGACTGTCTCAGTGCCATCAGTCACTGTGAAGCCAAGGTTTACATCGCCATTGAAGTTCTCGTTCGGAGCAAAGCTATAAGTGCCGTCACCGTTGTCAGTGAACACACCCTCTGCACCCGTGTAAGACACATCCGTGATAGACAAGTCATCGCCGTCAATGTCTGCAGCGCCTGCTAGTAGGTCTGCATCCGTGAAGATTAGCGTTCCATCTTCCTCAACGGTAAAGTTTTGGTCTTCTGCTGTTGGTAGGTCATTGACTGGGTTAACCGTTAGGTCGACGCCAGCTTGAACAGTTTCAAGGCCATCTGAAACATCGAAGCTCAAATCAATGTCACCGTTGAAATCAGCATCCGGAGTGATAGTAAATGAACCATCTTCGTTCGCTGTTACGGTCGCATTGTCACCTGCAGATAGGTTGCTTGCGGTTAGTGCATCACCATCAACATCGGATGCGTTAGCCAGCAACTGCTCTTGAGATAGCGTAATTGAACCGTCTTCATCAACCGAGTAAGCCACGTTTCCGGCCACTGGTGCGTCGTTAACTGCAATAACTTCAATACCAGCGGTAGTCTGAGCCGTTGCACCGTCGTCATCAATAACCGTCACATCAAGGTTGATGTCGCCGTTAAAGTTTTCGTTTGGTGCGAACGTTACCGACCCATCTTCATTTTGAACCAAGATACCGTCTGCACCTGAGTAGCTCACGCTATCAAGCGACACTTCACCGTCCACATCGGAGCTATTAGCAATCAACTGCTCAGGGCTCAATGTGATGGTGCCATCTTCGTTCATTTGGTAAGACGTTGCGCCTGCCACTGGTGCATCGTTAACGTCTGTTACCGTTACGTCGATGTTAGCATCGACCGTCTCTGTACCGTCAGATACTGAGAAGTCTAGGCTTACGTCACCGTTGAAGTTCTCGTTCGGTGCAAAGGTGTAGGTTCCATCGCCATTGTCGGTAAACACACCCTCTGCGCCAGTGTAAGACACGTCGGCAACTGAAAGCTCATCACCATCAATATCAGAAGCACCTGCTAGCAGTTGCTCGTCCGTAAAGGTAAGCGAACCGTCTTCTTCAATGGTGTAAGCGACATCTTCTACAACTGCGATGTCATTCACTGGATTCACAGTAAGGTCAGCCGTTGCAACAACCGTTTCAGTACCATCAGAAAGGTCGAAGCTTAGGTCAATATCGCCATTAAAGTCAGCATCTGGGGTAATGGTAAATGAACCATCATCGTTTGCCGTAACGGTCGCGTTATCACCGGCGGTTAGGTTGGCAGCGGTAAGATCATCGCCGTCCACATCCGATGCTTGAGCAAGCAGCTGCTCTTGGCTTAGTGTGATTGAACCATCTTCATCCACTGAGTAAGCCAAGTCACCTGACACTGGCGCGTCGTTAACCGCGATAACTTCAATACCCGCAGTGGTTTCAGCCGTTGCACCCTCTTCATCAGCAACGGTGACATCTAGGCTGACATTGCCGTTGAAGTTTTCATTTGGTGCGAAGCTGTAAGTACCATCACCATTGTCAGTAAAGATACCGTCTGCGCCTGAGTAGGAAACGTCGCTAACGGATACATCACCTTCAATGTCTGAGCTGTTCGCAAGAAGCTGTGCTTCAGAGATGGTAATCACGTTATCTTCGTCAACGCTGTAGGTCGTTGAACCTGCAACTGGCAAGTCATTAACGGCAATGACGTCGATACCTGCGGTTGTTTCAGCGGTTGCGCCATCTTCATCCATAACAGAGACATCAAGACTGATGTCACCGTTAAAGTTTTCGTTTGGAGCAAAGGTGTAAGTACCATCACCATTATCAGTGAATACACCATCAGTGCCGCTGTAGCTTACATCGCTGACAAACACTTCCCCTTCAACATCCGAGCTATTCGCTAGAAGTTGTGCATCGCTTAGGGTGATACTGCCGTCTTCTTCAACACTGTAAGTCGTAGAACCCGCTACCGGTACGTCGTTGATTGGAACCACTTGAACATCAATATTCGCCGATACAACATCTGTACCATCACTCACATCGTAAGTTAGGTCGACATTACCATTGAAGTTCTCGTTTGGAGCAAAGGTATAAGTACCGTCGCCGTTATCCGTGAACACACCGTCTGTACCTTCGTAGTTAACCGACTCGACAGAAAGGTCATCGCCATCAATATCCGTTGCACCAGCCAATAGCTGTTCATCGGTAAAGGTCAGCGAACCATCTTCATTAATGGTGTAGTCGTGGTCGTAAATTACAGAAAGGTCGTTAACTGCTGTTACGGTCACGTCTAGTTCCGCTGGAGTAACCCCACCGTTGCCATCGTCTACGTTGTAGCTAATCGAGAATTCACCATTGAAGTTCTCTTCCGGTGTAATGGTGTAAGTACCATCACCATTGTCAGTGATAAGAGCGTTCTCAATGGAAACATCTCCAACACTTGGTTCGTTACCACCCGTTTCACCAGAATCATCACCTTCCTCGCCGGTTAGCAATTCAGAGATATCAATGCCGTTTTCATTCGCGAGCGCTTCTTCTGCCGTTGGTAAATCAAACGCATTCTCGCTGCCTACATCTTGGCTTGGAACAATAACGCCGTTCACGATATCAAATACATGCCAGTGGTCACCCGATGGGCTTTCAGATAAATCAGGGCTAAAGGTTTCAACCAATGTATCGCCAACAAATACCTGAACCTGTACATCTTCAACACCATCTACATCCCAACTTCTGCTGGTGTAGTTGTGTACTGAATAGTGCATGTCAGCATCTTGATAATTTGGAATAGTGATGGTTTCAGGACCACCGCCATTCGTGTCATCTACATCTTGCTGAACGACATTACCTTCACCCAAATCATGGCTCATGTCGCGATAGTAAATATGGTCTAGCTCACTGCCATTCTCTGTATCGTAGAGCCATAGGTGGTTGTCCATATCACGTGGACTGTCACCCCATGTGACCACGATACGCATATCTGTTTCTTCAAGGACTTCAGATATTGCAGTCACGCCACCATTGGTATCTTCGCCTGCTGGAACTAGGAAGCTGTTAGTAATTGAGCCTTCTTGTTCAATCGTAACGGTACCTTGGTCAACAACTGGACCGCTCACAGAGTAGTTACCAGATTGATCGGTCACCGCTGTGTAAGAATGACCTGCGTTGTCGGTTAGCGTAACATCCGCACCTGCGATTGGATTGCCAGTTTCAGCATCCAACACTGTACCGGTTACGGTTGTTTCATCGCCCTGCTCTCCGATAATTGCGGTCATGTCATCGTCTTCGATGTCAGTCGCGAATTGTAGGAGCTCTTCTTGAGTAATGGTGTATGAACCGTCTTCTTCAATGGTTATCGCCACATCAGCAGAAACAATTGGCGCGTCGTTAACTGGGTCAACGGTTAAGCCTAAGTTAGCGGCAATTGGTGTGTCGCCATCGCTGATGCTGTAGGCAACATCGATGTAGCCATTGAAGTTTTCGCTTGGAGTGATTGAGAACGTGCCATCGCCATTGTCGACAATCGTTGCATCGTCGCCCACTAAGGTTAAGTCGGAAGCGACAAGGTCATCGCCCTCAATATCAGCGGCATTCGCAAGTAACTGCTCCTGCGTGATAGTGATGACATTATCTTCATCAACGTTCGCATAAACATCAGATGTCGTTGGCAAGTCGTTGACTGGGTTTACCGTCAGATCGGCGTTCGCCACAATCGACTCGGTGCCGTCCGAAATATCAAAGCTTAGGTCGATATCGCCATTGAAGTTCGCATCTGGCGTTACCGTAAAGGTGCCATCGCCATTATCAACAACGGTTGCATTATCGCCTGCGCTTAAGTTGCTTGCGGTCAGATCATCGCCATCCACATCAGATGCTTGAGACAGCAACTGCTCTTGAGTCAGAGTAATCGAACCATCTTCATCAATGCTGTATGCCAAGTCACCCGATACTGGTGGATCATTAATTGGAAGAACATCAATACTTGCGCTGGTGGCTACTGTCGCACCGTCTTCATCTGTCACCACTACATCGAGGCTAACATCGCCATCGAAGTTTGCGTTCGGTGCAAAGCTGAATGTGCCGTTGCCGTTGTCAGTAAAGATACCGTCAGCGCCTGTGTAAGTAACACTATCAATCGCCACTTCACCTTCAATATCAGAAGAGTTCGCCAACAGTTGCTCTGCACTGATGGTGATAACTTCATCTTCGTTGACTGAGTAGCTGGTTGAGCCTGCGATTGGCGGATCGTTCACCTCAAGTACGGTGATTCCCGCGGTGGTCGCTTCTGTTGCCCCTTCTTCATCGGTAACAACAACCGCTAAGCTCACATCACCATTGAAGTTCTCGTTTGGCGAGAAGGTGTAAGTGCCGTCACCGTTGTCTTCGAACACACCATCACTGCCAGTGTAAGTCACGCTATCAATCGCAACCTCACCTTCAATATCTGAAGAGTTGGCTAATAGCTGTTCGTTACTGATCGTGATTGAGTTGTCTTCATGCACAGTGTAAGACGTGCTACCCGCCACTGGTGGATCGTTCTCAGGCGTCACGCTCACATCAATGTTGGCTTGAACCGTATCCGTGCCATCTGACACATCAAAGCTGAAGTTCACATCACCATTGAAGTTCTCGTTTGGCGCAAAGCTGTAGCTTCCGTCACCATTGTCGGTAAGCACACCATCAGCACCAGTGTATGTCACACCTTCGACTGTTAGGTCATCACCTTCAACATCCGTCGCACCCGTTAACAGGTCAGCGTCAGTGAAGTTAAGAACCCCATCTTCACCAATAGTGAATGCTTGGTCTTGTGGCTCTGGCGCATCATTGACAGGTGTTACCGTCAAGTCTAGGCCAGCCGCGACCATGTCTTCTCCATCGGTTACATCGTAACTAAATTCGATATTACCGTTGAAGTTTTCACTCGGTGTAATGGTGAAGCTGCCATCGTCGTTCATTTGAACGGTCGCATTTTCATCATTGGTAGTTAGGTTGATTGCTGATAAATCATCACCATCAATGTCAACAGCGTGCTCTAGCAACTGCTCTTGAGTTAGCGTGATGCTGTTATCTTCGGCTGTAACGGCACTAATATCACCGTCAACTTCTGGAGCATCGTTCGCAGGTGAGATGTGAATCGTCACGTCTTGCGTAGCTGTTGCGGTTGTACCGGTATCAACATCTGTTGATGTTGCATTCACAGTTAGAACCACATCACCATTGAAGTCACCTGAAGGGATAAACTCTAGCCCTTCTAGCTCGCCTGGTTGCAATGACCAAGTGCCATCACCGTTATCGGTACCTGCAGAAAGCGAGCTGCCTTCTGGCACGTCTTCAATCAAGATAGCAAGGTTTTCTGAGCCATCGGTATCTGTTAGAGCTGCATCAATATCAAGTGGTACAGGTGTGTCTTCAGTACCAATGATTTGGTAATCCGCGTCAGACACTGTGATTTCGATGTTGTCGATACCAAACGCCTCGTCATCGACGCTTTGATTCAGGGTTGAACCGAAGCCAAGTTCAAGTTGGCCGTCTTCTACTGGCACCGTTAGGTTGATTTGATGTGCTTGGTCGTTCCAACCACTAAAGCCTTCACCTTGCGACACGCCGTGAACAACTTCACCCACTTCATTGCCCGCTGAATCGTACAACGTTGTAGTGCCATCTTGAGTTTGGAACGCCGAGTTATCTAACGAAGTAAGCTCTTCGCCGCCGACAAAGATTTGGAATGACTCACCATCCCAAGAATCAATTTCGTAGAAACTGAACGAGATATTAACTTCGCTCACATCACTTGGAATGTCGTAAGTTTTGCTGACAGCTTCATCGCCACCAGTGCCACCAATACGACCTAGCATGTCACCTGATTCGAAGCCTTGTGAGCTTTCAGTACCGGTATTCCAGCCGTTTGAGCCAGACTCGAAGTTGTCTGAAGCAATCACTAGGTCAGAAGCAATCGACAGCTCTGGCATATCAACCACAGATTGAACATCAATCGTCGCTTCTGCTGGTACTGTCGCTGTACCGTCATTCACGTCGAACGTCACGTTCACATTGCCGTCGAAGTTTTCATTCGGTGCGAATGTGTAAGTACCGTCGCCGTTATCAACCAAAGTACCGCTATCTGAAGCCACATTTTCAACCGATAGGTTATCGCCATCAATGTCGCCCGCATTTTGCAGCAGTTGCTCTTCTGTAAAGGTAAAGCTGGTGTCTTCTTGAGTCACAAACTGTGGCTCACCGACTGTTGGCAAGTCATTGACAGGGTTAACGGTAAGATCAGCCGTTGCTTGAAGCGTCGCATCACCATCGGTAATGTCGAAGTTCAAATCAATGTCGCCATTGAAGTTCGCATCTGGTGTGATAGTAAAGCTACCGTCATCGTTTGCTGTAACTGTCGCATCACCACCAACGGTCAGGTTAGCCGCTGTTAAGTCATCGCCGTCAACATCACTCGCTTGAGCAAGTAATTGCTCTTGGCTCAAGGTAATTGAACCATCTTCGTCCACGCTGTACGCCAAGTCGCCCGATACCGGAGCATCGTTCACAGGCAGAACGTCAATGCTTGCGTTGGTCGCTACAGTTGCACCATCTTCATCAGTAACGACAACATCCAGGCTTACATCACCATCGAAGTTCGCGTTTGGTGCGAAGCTAAATGTTCCGTCACCATTGTCGGTAAAGATACCGTCTGAACCTGTGTAGTTAACGCTATCAATCGCCACTTCACCTTCGATATCAGAAGCGTTTGCCAACAGTTGCTCTGAACTGATGGTGATAACTTCGTCCTCGTTGACTGAGTAGCTGGTTGAGCCTGCGATTGGTGGATCGTTCACCTCAAGTACAGTAATACCCGCGGTGGTCGCTTCAGTTGCGCCCTCTTCATCGGTAACGACAACATCAAGGCTAACTTCGCCGTTGAAGTTTTCGTTTGGTGAGAAGGTGTAAGTACCGTCACCGTTGTCTTCAAAGACACCATCAGCGCCAGTGTAAGTCACGCTGTCAACGGCCACATCACCTTCAATGTCCGAAGAGTTAGCAAGTAACTGTTCGTCGCTGATGGTAATTGAGTTGTCTTCATGAACGGTGTAAGACGTGCTACCTGCAACCGGTGGATCATTCTCTGGTGTCACGCTGACATCAATGTTGGCTTGAACCGTATCCGTGCCATCTGACACATCAAAACTGAAGTTCACATCACCATTGAAGTTCTCGTTTGGCGCAAAGCTGTAGCTTCCGTCGCCATTATCAGTAAGAACACCGTCCGCACCTGTGTAAGTAACGCCTTCAACCGATAGGTCATCCCCATCAATGTCGGTCGCCCCTGTCAGCAAGTCTTCGTCAGTGAAGTTCAAGACGCCATCTTCGCCAATGCTGAACGTTTGGTCTTGTGGTTGTGGAAGGTCATTAACTGGATTGACGGTTAGGTCAGCCGTCGCAACAAGCGTATCTGTACCGTCGCTAATGTCGAACGTTAGGTCAATGTCACCATTGAAGTTCGCATCTGGCGTAATGGTAAAGCTGCCGTCATCGTTAGCAACAACCGTCGCGTCTCCATCAACAATCAAGTTAGAAGCAGTAAGGTCGTCTCCGTCTACATCGCTTGCTTGAGAAAGAAGCTGCTCTTGGCTCAAGGTAATCGAACCGTCTTCCTCAACACTGTATGCCAGGTCGCCTGATACTGGCACGTCGTTGATTGGTAATACATCAACCGTAATAAACGTATCAACTTGAGCGCCGTCTTCATCTTGAATGGTCACATCCAACTGCACTTGGCCGTTGAAGTTTTCATTCGGAGCGAAGCTACATGTACCGTCACCATTGATAGAGAAGATACCGTCTGGGCCATCGTAGTTGATCTCAACAAGCTCAACATCACCTTCAATATCAGAAGCGTTCAACAGAACTTGAGACTCATTGAAAGTCAGTACTGAATCTTCATCGATGGTGTATGACGTTGGGCCAGCAACTGGCGGATCGTTCACCTCAAGGACTGTAATACCCGCCGTTGTTGCTTCAGTCGCGCCATCTTCATCCGTCACGACAACATCTAGGCTAACTTCGCCATTGAAGTTCTCGTTTGGAGAGAAGGTATATGTGCCGTCACCGTTGATTTCCAGAACACCGTCGCTACCACTGTAAGTCACGTTATCAATTGCGACTTCGCCTTCGATATCCGAAGAGTTCGCTAGCAATTGTTCGTTACTGATCGTAATAGAGTTGTCTTCATGAACCGTGTAAGACGTGCTACCCGCAACCGGAGGATCATTCTCTGGCGTCACGCTCACATCAATGTTAGCGGTTACCGTATCGGTTCCATCTGATACATTGAACGAGAAGTTCACATCGCCATTGAAGTTTTCATTCGGCGCGAAACTGTAGGTGCCATCGCCATTATCGGTTAGGACACCATCTGCGCCAGTGTAAGTTACACCTTCAACACTTAGGTCGTCCCCTTCAATGTCCGTTGCACCTGTTAATAGGTCTTGGTCATTGAACGTTAACACGCCATCTTCGCCGACTGTGAATGCGTGGTCTTGTGCTTCTGGACCGTCATTTACTGGTGAAACTGTTAACTCAAGGTTGGTAGAGACAACATCGTCACCATCAGACACATCAAACGTAAAGCTCACATCGCCATTGAAATCAGCATCTGGCGTTAATGTGTACGTACCATCACCGTTATCGGTAATCGTAACGCTCTCATCATCGGTTGCTAAATTCAGAGCCGTCAACTGATCGCCATCTAAATCACGCGCATTAGCCAATAAGTCTTCTTGCGTAATGATGATTGAACCATCTTCTTCAACCGTTGCAGAAACCGGAAGTGCTTCAGGTGCGTGCTCAATGTGCGCGCCTGTCGCGTTAATGTAGATGGTTTGAGATACCGTTTCAGAATCATCATTCGATAACTCTGTCGCAGTTGCGGTTACATGAACTTCAAGCTGCTCATTGAAGTCTTCTGGTAACTGGATTTGTAACGCATTTTCGATAGCCGTTGTTGGTAAGTTCACCGTACCATCAGGGCCAACCGTTACTTCACCGCTGTAGATTTGGCTGTTCACTTCACCGACATCGATTGTGAAGTTGAAGTCAGAATAGTCAGCATCTCCGCCGCCATACAAATCTTCAAATCCGTAAACCAGCTCGCCGTCTTCATTAACCGTAGTACGAGTATGTTCGATACCATCTTGGTTTAGCTGAGAGCTTGAACCACCATGGAAGATCGCGTCACCATTTTGGCCTTGAATCACTGTCTCGGTTCCATCAGCAGCCACAAAGACAAGTTGAGGATCAACCGTATCCATGTTCGCAGGCGAACCATCCTCAGCACGGAACTCGTACTGACCGTCTTGCATCGCATCAAAGTCGTTGTGCTGATGTCCGTTTGGAATTAAGAACAGGTTAAAGCTCTCACCTTCCTCGACTTGGAAGCTGAATTGATCTTGCCCTGGAACAAGGTCGCCGCCACCACCAACTTGTGATGCGTTTTCGTAAACAACTTCAACACCTGTGATGTTGCCGTCTTCGTCTACTTTGTAGTAACCCGCAGCGTTTTGGTAGCCAGCCGTCTCACCTTCAAACGTTACTGTGATTTCAGTGTCGTTGTAACTGGTGATACCGTTCTCTTGGTCATTCAGAACGCCTTCGTTATCGTATTGAATAACCGAACCTTCTGGCACACCATCTACTGTAACAGTGAGTGTTTCAGACAAGTCTTGGTCGACAAGTGCCGCAGCAATGTTCAGTTCAACAATACCGCCTGGCTCAACCAAAATCGCCTGGTCGTCGACGTTAACACCATCACCATCCGTGATAACTAAGTCAGGCGCATCAGCAACTGCTTCAATGTGAACATTAATGTCTTGTTCAACTTCATCCGTACCGTCTGTCACAGTAAAGCTGAACTGCAGATCACCACTGAAGTGCTCTTCAGGAACGAAGCTGAACGTGCCATCGCCGTTGTCGGTTACTGTGCCTTCATCACCAGAGTAATTGATGCTGGTAACGCTTAGGTCGTCGCCATCAATATCAATTGCAGCACTCAATAGATCTTCTTGAGTGAACAGGATGCTGCCATCCTCTTCGATGTGGTACATTCCTGGAGCAACAATTGGAATGTCATTCACCGGATTAACGGTCAATGTCATATCATTAGACGTGCTCAGCTCACCGTCGCTCACCTCATAAGTGAATGCAATATCGCCATTGAAGTTCTCTGAAGGTGTCACTGTGTACGTGCCATCACCATTGTCTACAATGCTGGCATTTGGATCGTTAGTTTCAAGCGCGCTTGCAAACAACTCATCGCCATCTTGGTCGCTCGCGTTCTCCAACAACATTTCTTGTGTAACGAGGATTGAACCATCTTCGTCGACATCTGCCACCATTGGCGTCGCTTCTGGCGCATCGTTGACGAACTCAACTTTTAGGTCGATGTTTGCGGCAACCACATCAGTGCCATCGCTCACATCAAACGCTAAGTCAACGTTACCGAAGAAGCCCTGCTCTGGTGTTAATGTGTATGTTCCATCGCCATTGTCTGTGACTTCTACCGTGTCGCTTGCACTCGTCACATTCACAACTGACAGTTCGTCGCCTTCAATGTCTGTCGCTTGTGCTAATAGTTCAGCTTCGGTAATGGTAATCGCTTGACCGTCTTCCGTAGTGAAAGACATGTCAGGCACGTCTGGAGCATCGTTGATAGGGTTTACGGTTAGGTTGAGGTCAGCCGCAACAGTTTCGATCGCGTCAGTGACATCATAAGTAAACTCAATCTCACCAAAGAAATCTGCACTTGGTGTAATAGTGAAGCTACCGTCTGGGTTTTCTACAACAACCGCATTTGGATCGTTGGTCGCTAAGTTAACGGCTTCAAGGTTGTCGCCATCGACATCCGTCGCATTCGCTAACAGATCCTCTTGAGTGATAGTGATTGAACCATCTTCATCAACAGCGGCTTCAATTGGACCACTAACCTCTGGGCCTTCATTGACAATTTCAACGTCAACTCTTGCTGTACTTGGTGCGCTTGCTTGGCCATCACTGATATCGAAAGTCAGATTCACTTCACCGTAGAAGTCTTCTGCAGGTTCGAAGGTAAAGGTATTATCACCGTTATCCGTTAACGTACCTTGCGTTTGGTCTGCAAGTAATAGGTTTTCGACATGAAGAATGTCGCCATCAACATCGGTAGCACCAGACAATAGGTCTTTCGCTTCGATGATCATGGAGCCGTTTTCAAGCATTTGGGTGTGCAATGGTTCACCCGGAACCGGCACATCATTGACTGGTACGACCGTTAGGTCTAGATGCGTTGCAACTTCATCAGTTCCATCAAACACCTTGTAGTCGATGTCGATTTCACCATTGAAGTTTTCATTCGGCATGAAGGTAAACGTACCATCGCCGTTATCAACTAGCTCACCGTTATCACCACCGTAAGTGATGTCAGAAATAGACAGCGTATCGCCTTCCACATCTGTGGTGTTCGCTAGCAAGTCATCTGCACTGAACGTGATACCTTCATCTTCATCTGTTGATAGAACAATCGGGCCAGAAACGATTGGCGCATCATTTACTGATTCAAAATTGATATTGATGATATTGCTGTCTGTCAGCTCACCATCGGTAACTTGGTAACCAAGTTCGATTTCACCATGGAAGTTTTCATCCGGTGTTACCGTCCAAGTGCCATCACCATTATCGGTGAGTGTTGCATACTCTGAGTTTTCACCCACTAGCTCTAGATTTTCAATATCAAGGTCGTCGCCATCAATATCAGATGCTTGCGCCAGTAGTTGCTCTTCGGTAATCACAACCGAAGCAAACTGGGCAGAACCATCGGTATCGACAGTAATATTCGGAAGATCAGCCGTTAACTCGATTTCGTTGTCACCCGCATGGATATTCAACTCAACCGTTTCAGTAATCTCTGAGCCATCTACACCAATCGATGTAAACACCGCTTCATCATGACAAGTTTGTGACACTGTCATGTTTTGAACGACGTAAGTACCATTACCTTGCACGGTACCGAGCTCAAAGTAGGACACTGGTTGATCAACCGTTAGCGTGTAATCTGTCTCGAAAGTACCACGGTCTTCTTTGTGGTAAGTCATCGAGTCAATTAGGTCGCCATCCTCATTGAACGCTTTGATTTCTACTTCTGTAAAGTGACGAGACTCTTCCATGAACCAGCCACCCAAACCATCTAGGTGGAAACTGATTTCATTGATGTCTTGACCTTCAACTGAAACCGTCAGTTTCTCATCACCACTTAAGCCTTGGCGGTCAGTATCACCGATACCATGACCAATGTGGGTGTTGCCATTCCAGGCACCAAGAGGGTCATCGTTACTTTGAACAGTTACCGTTAAGTCACCATCTGAGAACTCACGCGTATAAGGGTCAACTTCTGTACCCCAATCATCCACACTCGCGTTATCGTCAAACGTACCGATTTGTGTGGTGTGTGTACCTTCAGCAAGAGCATCTTCACTTGGAACAAAGCGCACTTCGGTATCTGCAGGAACTTCTTGTCCTACTTCCAGTACCACCCATTCGTCATTAACATTTGCTTCAATGATGCCGTTTTCTGGCGCTTGGTCTAAACGTAGTGCTGGTTCTTCACGAAGTGTCACACCAACTGTTTGGTCTTCTTGCGCTTGGATGAAGATTTCATCGCCCGCTTCTGGCGCATCGTTGACAGGGTTAACCGTCAAGTCGAGTGTCGTCAGAACTTCATTCTCACCATCACTGATGCTGTATGTGAAGTCCAACTCGCCATTGAAGTTTTCTGTGTGCGTAATAGTGAATGAACCATCGTCATTAGTAACAATTGTCGCATCTGGATCGTTGGTTTGTAGGTTAGATGCCGTTAACTCATCACCTTCAACATCGGTCGCATTAGCGAGTAACTGCTCTTGAGTAATGGTGATTGAATTATCTTCATCGACTTCAGCCTGAATGCCCGAAGTTTCAGGTCCGTCATTCACAGCGATAACATCGATGCCAGCGGTTGTGGTTGCGGTTGCACCGTCTTCGTCAACGACAACAACGTCTAGTGAAATATCACCATCGAAGTTTTCATTTGGCGTAAAGGTGTAAGTACCATTGCCATTATCAACAAAAGAGCCGTCATCACCGGAGTACGATACTCCAGACAGTGAAACATCACCTTCTACATCGGAAGAGTTTGCCAATAATTGCTCATCACTGATCGTGATTTGGCCATCTTCTTGAACTGTGTACGATGTTGAGCCCGCTACTGGTGGGTCATTCTCAGGCGTTACGCTGACATCAATAACAGCTGATGTTGAATCAGTACCGTCAGAGACATCGAATGAGAATTGAACATCACCATTGAAGTTCTCGTTTGGAGCAAAGCTATATGTGCCGTCGCCATTATCGCTAAGAACACCATCTGCACCAGTGTAGAGCACGTTTTCAATCGACAGCTCGTCACCATCAACATCCGACGCGCCTACAAGCAGGTCAGCATCGGTGAAGAGTAACGTACCGTCTTCTTCAATCGTGAACTGTTGATCTTGCGCTTGTGGCAAGTCATTAACCGGATTCACGCTAATGTCTAGGCCAACTTGAACTGAACCACCATCGTTATCGATGATATCGAAGTTCAGATCTAGGTCACCGTTGTAATCTGCGTTCGGTGTGATGGTGTAGCTACCATCATCATTGTGTTGGATGGTCGCATTTTCATCAGTAGATAGATTGATAGCTTCTAAGTTATCGCTATCGATATCACCTGCTCTTGCTAGCAATTGCTCTTGGCTTAGCGTGATGGAGCTATCTTCATTGATGGTGTAAGCCAAATCGCCCGATACTGGCGCATCATTGATTGGCAATACATCAACGTTAATGCGTGTTTCAACCGTTGCGCCATCTTCATCTTGAATGGTCACACCCAGTTGAACCTGACCATTGAAGTTTTCGTTGGGTGCAAAGCTGCATGTACCATCACCATTTACAGTGAAGATACCGTCAGAGCCATCGTAGTTAATGCCAACAAGTTCTACATCGCCTTCGATATCCGAAGCATTCACAAGAATCTGAGATTCACTGAACGTCAGAACCGAATCTTCGTCAATGGTGTATGACGTTGGACCCGCAACTGGTGGATCGTTCACTTCAAGAACGGTAATACCTGCTGTGGTTTCATCAATTGCACCTTCTTCATCTGCAACAATCACATCAAGGCTGATATCACCGCTGAAGTTTTCATTAGGAAGGAAGGTATAGCTGCCATCGCCGTTATCTTGGAACACACCATCAGTGCCACTGTAAGTCACAGTATCAACCGACACCGCACCTTCAATATCCGAAGAGTTAGCTAGCAACTGTTCATCAGAAATTGTGATGGCATTGTCTTCATTGACCATGTATGAGGTTGAACCCGCAACTGGCGGATCGTTCTCAGGAGTCACAATCACATCAATGTTAGCGCTGACTGTTTCTGTGCCATCAGACACATCGAAACTGAAGTTCACATCGCCATTGAAGTTCTCGTTTGGCGCAAAGGTATAAGTACCATCACCGTGGTCGGTCAGTACGCCATCACCACCTGTATAGCTAATACCTTCAACGGTTAAGTCGTCGCCATCAATATCGGTGGCACCGGTAAGTAAGTCGGCGTCTGTAAATTGAAGCGTACCGTCTTCTGCGATACTGAATTGTTGGTCTTGAGGAACCGGCAAGTCATTAACTGGGTTAACAGTAAGATCGGCGGTTGCTTGAACCGTGTCAGTACCGTCAGTGATGTTGAATTGAATATCAATGTCACCATTGAAGTTCGCATCTGGTGTGATGGTGAAACTGCCGTCATCGTTAGCTACAACCGTCGCATCACCACCAACTGTTAAGTCACTTGCGGTTAGATCTTCGCCTTCTACATCGGACGCTTGAGACAACAGCTGATCTTGGCTCAGTGTGATTGAACCATCTTCGTTAACGTTGTAAGCCAAATCACCAGACACTGGCGCATCATTGATTGGTAATACGTCAACATTGATGACGGTTTCCACTTCTGCACCATCTTCATCACGAATGGTGACATCAAGCTGAACTTGGCCATTAAAGTTCTCATTTGGAGCGAAGCTGCAAGTGCCGTCACCATTTACTGAGAAGATACCCTCAGGGCCATCGTAGCTAATACCAACAAGATCAACATCCCCTTCTACATCTGAGGCGTTAAGCAACACTTGAGACTCACTGAAGGTAAGTACTGAGTCTTCATCAATGGTGTAAGACGTAGGGCCTGCAACCGGCGGATCGTTCACTTCAAGAACATTGATGCCCGCGGTCGTTGAGTCGGTCGCACCATCTTCATCAGCAACAACCACATCCAGTGCAATTTCACCGCTGAAGTTCTCATTTGGCGAGAAGGTGTAAGTGCCGTTACCATTGATTTCGAGGACACCGTCGCTACCAGAGTAAGTCACGCTGTCTATCGATACATCACCTTCAATATCTGAAGATGTTGCCAATAGTTGTGCATCAGAAATGGTAATCGAATTATCTTCATTCACCGTGTAGGACGTTGAGCCCGCAACAGGCGGATCGTTCTCAGGAGTCACGCTAACATCAATGTTTGCAGACACGGTATCGGTACCGTCTGACACATCGAAGCTAAAGCTCACATCACCATTGAAGTTTTCGTTTGGAGCAAAGCTATATGATCCCTCACCCAAGTCAGTCAGTACGCCATCAGTGCCTTCATAAGTGATGCCCTCAACCGTTAGGTTGTCGCCTTCAATATCAGTCGCACCTGTTAATAGGTCAGCATCAGTGAAAATAAGTGTGCCGTCTTCTTCAACGCTGAACTGTTGGTCTTGAGGTACTGGCAGGTCATTAACTGGGTT
>NZ_AJYZ02000019.1:768388-768925 GCF_000272045.2 Vibrio crassostreae 9ZC13
GTCGTTAGCTACAACTGTCGCATCACCGTCGACCGTTAGGCTGCTGGCCGTCAAGTCATCGCCTTCCACATCTGATGCTTGAGAAAGCAGCTGCTCTTGGCTTAGACGAATCGAACCATCTTCGTCGATTGAGTACGCTAGGTCACCAGACACAGGCGCATCATCAACCGCAGTCACACTTACATCGATGTTCGCAGAGACCGTATCGGTTCCGTCTGACACATCGAAGCCGAAGTTTACGTCACCATTGAAGTTTTCATTTGGCGCAAAGGTGTACGTGCCGTTACCGTTGTCGGTAAGGATACCGTCGCCACCATCGTAGGTCACACCTTCAACCGTTAGGTTGTCACCTTCAATGTCTGTCGCGCCTGTAAGCAGATCCGCGTCTGTGAACAGTAAAGTACCGTCTTCTTCAACACTGAATTGCTGATCTTGAGGAACTGGCAGGTCATTGATTGGGTTAACGGTTAAATCGGCAGAAGCTTGAACGGTATTGGTACCATCTGAGATATCGAAGCTGATATCAATGTCGCCATT
>NZ_AJYZ02000019.1:769469-770819 GCF_000272045.2 Vibrio crassostreae 9ZC13
CGAAGCTTGAACCGTGTTAGTACCATCTGAGATATCGAAGCTGATATCAATGTCGCCATTGAAGTTCTCATCTGGCGTAATCGTGAAGCTGCCATCATCGTTAGCTACAACCGTCGCATCACCACCAACCGTTAGGCCGCTAGCAGTAAGGTCATCGCCTTCAACATCAGATGCTTGTGATAACAGTTGCTCTTGGCTTAGACGGATAGAACCATCTTCATCGATTGAGTACGCTAAATCACCTGACACAGGTGCATCATCAACCGCAGTTACACTCACATCGATGTTTGCTGACACCGTATCGGTGCCGTCAGACACATCAAAACCGAAGTTTACGTCGCCATTGAAGTTTTCATTTGGCGCAAAGGTGTACGTACCGTTGCCATTGTCAGTAAGGATACCGTCGCCACCATCGTAGGTCACACCTTCAACCGTTAGGTTATCACCTTCAATGTCAGTAGCGCCTGTTAATAGGTCTGCATCGGTGAAGATAAGCGTTCCATCTTCTTCAACACTGAACTGTTGATCTTGAGGGACTGGCAGGTCGTTAACTGGGTTAACCGTTAGGTCAGCTGATGCTTGAACGGTATTGGTACCATCTGAGATATCGAAGCTGATATCAATGTCGCCATTGAAGTTCTCATCTGGCGTGATGGTGAAACTGCCATCATCGTTAGCTACAACCGTCGCATCACCACCAACCGTTAGGCCGCTAGCAGTAAGGTCATCGCCTTCAACATCAGATGCTTGTGATAACAGTTGCTCTTGGCTTAGACGGATAGAACCATCTTCATCGATTGAGTACGCTAAATCGCCTGACACAGGTGCATCATCAACGGCAGTTACACTCACATCGATGTTTGCAGAGACCGTATCGGTGCCGTCAGACACATCAAAACCGAAGTTTACGTCGCCATTGAAGTTTTCATTCGGCGCAAAGGTGTAAGTCCCGTTGCCGTTGTCGGTCAAGATACCGTCGCCGCCATCGTAGGTCACACCTTCAACCGTTAGGTTGTCGCCTTCAATGTCCGTTGCACCTGTTAATAGGTCGGCATCGGTGAAGATTAACGTGCCATCTTCTTCAACACTGAACTGTTGGTCTTGAGGGACTGGCAGGTCATTAACTGGATTAACAGTAAGGTCAGCTGAAGCTTGAACGGTGTTAGTACCATCTGAGATATCGAAGTTGATATCGATGTCACCATTGAAGTTCTCATCTGGCGTAATCGTGAAGCTGCCGTCATCGTTTTGAGTAACGGTTGCATCACCGCCAACCGTTAAGCCGCTGGCTGTTAGGTCATCGCCTTCCACATCTGATGCTTGAGAAAGCAGCTGCTCTTGGCTTAGACG
>NZ_AJYZ02000019.1:770829-771867 GCF_000272045.2 Vibrio crassostreae 9ZC13
TGATGCTTGAACCGTATTAGTACCATCTGAGATATCGAAACTGATATCGATGTCACCATTGAAGTTTTCATCTGGCGTAATCGTGAAACTGCCGTCATCGTTTTGAGTAACGGTTGCATCACCGTCGACCGTTAAGCCGCTGGCTGTTAGGTCATCGCCTTCAACATCTGATGCTTGTGATAGCAACTGCTCTTGGCTTAGACGAATCGAACCATCTTCGTCGATTGAGTACGCTAGGTCGCCAGACACTGGCGCATCATCAACGGCAGTTACGCTCACGTCGATGTTTGCTGTTACCGTATCGGTTCCGTCAGAGACATCGAAGCCGAAGTTTACGTCACCATTGAAGTTTTCGTTTGGAGCGAATGTGTAAGTACCATTACCGTTATCAGTAAGGATACCGTCACCGCCATCGTAGGTCACACCTTCAACCGTTAGGTTGTCACCTTCAATGTCCGTTGCGCCTGTTAACAGGTCTGCATCAGTAAAGATGAGTGTGCCATCTTCTTCAACACTGAACTGTTGATCTTGAGGGACTGGTAAATCATTTACTGGGTTAACGGTTAAGTCTGCAGAGGCTTGAACGGTATTGGTGCCATCTGAGATATCAAAGCTGATATCGATGTCGCCATTGAAGTTCTCATCTGGCGTAATCGTGAAGCTGCCGTCATCGTTGGCTACAACCGTCGCATCACCGCCAACCGTAAGGTCGCTGGCTGTCAGGTCATCGCCTTCAACATCTGACGCTTGCGATAGTAACTGCTCTTGGCTTAAACGAATCGAGCCGTCTTCATCAACTGAGTACGCTAGGTCACCCGATACAGGTGCATCATCAACCGCGGTTACGCTCACATCGATGTTGGCAGAGACCGTATCGGTGCCATCTGACACATCGAAGCCGAAGTTTACGTCACCATTGAAGTTTTCATTCGGTGCGAAGGTGTATGTGCCATTACCGTTGTCGGTAAGAATACCGTCGCCACCATCGTAGGTCACACCTTCAACCGTTAGGTTGTCGCCTTCAATGTCCGTTGCACC
>NZ_AJYZ02000019.1:771920-789166 GCF_000272045.2 Vibrio crassostreae 9ZC13
GTCGTAGGTCACACTTTCAATAGTAAGGTTGTCACCTTCAATGTCCGTTGCGCCTGTTAATAGGTCTGCATCAGTGAAGATTAACGTACCGTCTTCTTCAACACTGAACTGTTGGTCTTGTGGAACAGGTAAATCATTTACTGGGTTAACGGTTAGGTCAGCCGATGCTTGAACCGTATTGGTACCATCTGAGATATCGAAGCTAATATCGATATCACCATTGAAGTTCTCATCTGGCGTGATGGTGAAGCTGCCGTCATCATTAGCTACAACCGTCGCATCTCCACCAACCGTAAGGTCGCTAGCCGTAAGGTCATCGCCTTCCACATCTGATGCTTGAGAAAGCAGCTGCTCTTGGCTTAGACGAATCGAACCATCTTCGTCGATTGAGTACGCTAGGTCACCAGACACAGGCGCATCATCAACCGCAGTCACACTTACATCGATGTTCGCAGAGACCGTATCGGTTCCGTCTGACACATCGAAGCCGAAGTTTACGTCGCCATTGAAGTTTTCGTTTGGCGCAAAGGTGTAAGTCCCGTTGCCGTTGTAGGTCAGGATACCGTCGCCACCATCGTAGGTCACACCTTCAACCGTTAGGTTGTCACCTTCAATGTCTGTCGCACCAGAAAGGAGGTCAGCGTCGGTGAATACAAGAGTTCCGTCTTCCTCGATTTCAAACGTTTTATCTTCAGGAACAGGCGCGTCATTAATCGGGCGTACCGTTAAATCAATTGCGCTGCTAATCGTTTCTTGGCCGTCACTGATGTCGAAAGTAAGGTCAAGTTCACCATTAAAATCAGCTGAAGGAACAACGGTGAAAGTACCATCACCATTGTCTTGAACTGTTGCATCATCACCAACTTGAACGTTAGAAGCAACAAGCTCGTCCCCATCTACATCACTTGCGTATTCGAGTAATTGTTCTTGAGTGAATGTTATGGAGCCATCTTCATCCATGATGTAAGCCAGATCTTGTTCAGCTTCTGGCGCATCATTTTCACTTTCCACTTTGATTTTAAACGTTTCGCTTACCGTTTCAGAATCAAAGTCATCCTCTACTTCGCTAATGGTCTCTTCGTCAGAAGCTTGAACATCAACTGCAAACGTCTCTTCTACTGTTTGTGAATCTAGCTCATCACCAACTTGTTGGTCACCCGACTCTGAAGATGTCGCACTCGGCGCTGCTGAAGTACGCGCAGCTTGGCCTTGTTCTTCATTACCTTCAGCGTCTACACCACCTGTCGCAGCCTCTGCGATATCACCACCTACAGCTTGTGCGCCCGCTCCAGCACCGCCACCACTGCCAGCAGCGTTATCCGAGCCAGCTTCAGAAGCGGCTCCACCAACTACATTGGATTGTGCAGCGTCTGAATCTCCATCACTTCCTGGCGTCTCTTCTTGCACAGCCGCACCAGAAGCAGAGGCATCTTCAGTATTACCTGCACCACTCGGATTTTCGTCTAAAGCCTGGTTAACTTCGTCTGCCGCATCCGCATTTTCAGCACCCGTCGCTATTGTCGACGCAATCGTGTTTTGCTGATTTTGTTGATTCTGCTGTTGGGAGGGCGTACCCGCGTCGTTCGTGTCCGTTTGTTCTACCGCGTCATTTAGATCTTCATTTTGGTTGTTTTGGTTATTTTCGCCTGCCATTACAGCCTCCGTTGCTACTAGCTAACTGATCGTATTTATAGAGGCATTAAAGGACATCATTTTGAAAAACCAATTTTTTATACAACATTTTTCATAATTTCTTTTTAAAGAGAAAGAATCAAAAAAAATTTGAAAACTGCCTTTAAAGATCCTTAGTTATTGTGATTAAAGCAATTAAGGCAGTGGAGCGATGATAGACATGACGAATTTGTTGCGCTCGGTCGACAACAACCACAAAGGGCTGCAATTGCTATTAGGCGACTTTTACAATGACTTTTCTGACGCAGCCCTAAATATAGAAGCGCTTCATAACGGTAATCATTTTGATGAACTCAATAGTTACTCAAAACGATTGAAGACCATCTTAACGTTGCTTTGCGACCAAGACCTTCCGCCAAAAATGGCCAAATTGGAACACTTGAGTAGACACGAGTTTCCTGCGCCGGAAGATCTAATAGAGGATGTAAAAACTGAATTGCACAACGTCAATCGACAAATCAACCACTTGTTGGATATTAAGGAAGTAATAGATGGCAAGTAACCGAGGTCAGTCATGAGCAATAACCAAATAGAACATCACCTCAGAAAAGCACTCGTTTCCAATAACGAGCCTTCTAAAGTCACAGCTGATGACACTATTGTGCTTGCTAGTGCCATGACCAGCGTTCACAAAACGTTGCTCATTATATTCTTGCTCGCTTTGGTCGCTATTGCGGTGGCGTCACAAGCACGTATCGATATTGTTGTTTCTGTACGTGGCGAACTGCTATTGGAATCGGATGTTGAGAAAGTTCAGCATTTAGAAGGCGGGATATTAGAAGAATTGTTAGTCAGAAAAGGGGAAGTCGTTTATGAGGGCCAACCTATCGCTCGAATACGCTCACTTGACCGTAACACTCAACTTGATACCGTCAATACTGAAATTATTCAGATAGAGCTCGATAAGATTCGTTATGAAAGCTTACGCGACATGATAGAGCCTAACTTCGACGCTTTCATTGAGAAATACCCTGAGCAAGTTCAGGTCAACATGAATACCTGGAGACAAGAATTCTCTAAAAACCGTTCAAATGAAGAACTCATTACACACGATATTAAGCACAAGAACTCGTTGATCAGTTCAATGTTAAAGCGTCGCAAAAGTTCAGAGAATCAACTCTCTCTGATACGTAAGCAGCTCAACATCAAAAACACCCTCTATAAAGAAGAGATGGCTTCTTATGTCGACGTTCTTAACATGAAAGTACAAGAGTCGAATATGGTGCGTGAGATTGAGAACCTTGACGAATCTGTGATGAATGAGCGTTTCCAACTCGACAAACTGGAAAAGCAACACCGTGACTTGGTTGAGAATCGAAACTCTGAGTACCAAGCACAAATCATTCAAGCGAACAAAGACCTCAAGCTAAAGCGAATCTTACAACCGCAGCATTCCGACAAGGTTGATCGCCTAGTCGTCTACTCGCCAGTCGATGGTGTGGTCGATAAACTTCACTTCAATTTCCGTTCTGCTGTGATTCCGCCAGGAGAAAGTATCGCCGATATTGCCCCAATAAATAATTCGTTACACGGTGAAGCGAAGATCCCACGTAAAGACATGGGATTTGTCGAAATTGGTCAGGCAGTGAAAGTAAAAATGGATACCTATAACTTTGCAAAATACGGGTTTGTTGAGGGAACCATCGCCTCAATCAGCCGTTCATCATACGAAGAAGAAGACGCTGAATTCTATTTAGCTGAGATTGAAATTGACCGAAACTTTCTTGAACGAGGAGGCACTCAATACAAGTTATCACCTTACATGGAGTTTACCGCTGATGTGAAAACAGGCTCGCGTCGCGTGATCGAATACGCTGCGAAACCGGTGATGTCAGCCATCGAGGATGCTTTCGATGAGAGATAATCAATGAGCGGTAAACCTTCGTACAATATTTCCATACCCGCCCTACGTCTAAGCATACTATTTAGCGTGGTATTGGCTGCGCTCGCTTTCTATTTATACTTTTCTTGGTCAAAAATAGATTCAGTCGCACAAGTGCAAAGCGCCCCACTGCTCATACAAGCCCAGAAGCTTAATCAGACCATAGAACAAGATATTCAAACTCTGCAACAGTGTTTAAGTACCAACACTTGCGGCACTAACGAATTCAACCTGTTTAACTTGAAGCTTGAAATTGATGAATTTCGCTCTTTAGCCTCGTTGAACAAAACCGAGTTCAGCTTGGTTGGGGCAACTGAATACACACAACTGGAATTGGCGATTAATCGTTTCTCCGATAGCGCAAAAACACGTAACGACGTATTAGGCTTGTACCTTTCATTGACCAATAACTATCTGCAGATGGACGACAACTATCGCACCATGTTTAACAACCATGCAAATGACTTAATGTCAGAAAAAAACGAGTTCTTTATCTGGTTGTTTATGGTGGTCGTGATATTGGCTGTGATTACGATTCTATCCAACTCAGTTGCTATGTTGAAGCTAAAGAAATCCAGTTCTAACGAACGCGAAATCGACTATGAATTCGATGCCCTGTATCAAGAGCTGAAGCAGCTAGATTTACAACGTCTTGAAGAGCTTCTTAATGAAGTTAGCATCAACCCCAAGCAGCGTCAGATTTACTCTCATCTCAAACTTATTTTCAGTAAATTAGAAGACCAAAAGCGCAATAACGATCTCTACAAACAGTTGTATGCGCTGATCGGTTATGAGATTCGCGGAATTACAAACACCATCAACGGTGGTGTCCAATATCTGGTTCAAGAAACCGATGAAAACGGCGTGTTGATGGCGAACGATATTACCTCTGCGTGTAGCACACTATCTGAGTTAGCAGAAAACTATAATCGCTTGATATCACAGGGTACGGAAAGCAAGTCGAAAGAGTTCTCTTTACTGAGCGTGTTATCTGAATTAATGATTCATATCAGTGCCAAAGTACAACGTAATGAAAGCCAACTTGACTGTTTTATCTCTGACAACTTACCCAATCGTGTAGAAGGTCAATCCACCAGCTTGTTCTGGATATTGTTCCTGCAGCTTTCCAATGCCATTCAATTCAAATCAAATAAGAAACTGTTTGTAACGATTGAATCGGGTGCGGCTTCAGACATGGAAAATACCCGTGTCACCATCAACCTCAACTTCTTATCAACACTGGATGTTTCTGTTGCCAAGCTCAACAAACTCCATTGGAGCGCACACAAAGACCATACAGCCAGCACAGATGACTTAGCGAAAAGCGTTCTGAAGGATTACGGATATTACGAGAGCCACTGGTTCCAGTCAGGGGCTCAGGAACGTTTTCAGATCGAGCTTGATCTTAAGGCTAAGAACTTCCACACAGAGAAAACTCGCTTTGATGGCAAGCGTTTACTCTTGTGTGCTAATACTCAAGTTCGCATCGATGTGATGAAGAAAATGCTCAGTAACTTGGGGCTTGATATCACCGAGATTCGCACTGCAAATGAGCTTTTCTCAGCGGCGAAAACGTTCGGTGATTACGATGCGATTATGCTCACCGATACCTTTGAACCCAACAAGCTGCCGTCGTTGAGCAAGACGGTGAAATCTCAGCTTAAGAACCACCCAAATACCAAGTTACTGTTGTCAGTGACCAACACTCAGCAAGCACAAGAGTGTCATAGCTTCGTCGACAAAATCATCAACGCTCCTGCTATCCCTTACGAGTTCATTCCAAACCTACTCACCATTATGGAAGCGGAAGCATCGGAAGAACAGATGGAAAACAGCTCATTCCTTATCGTAGAGGATGACCGAGTTCAACAAATTTTACTGAAACGAATCTTGACCAAACAAGAATATGAACCAGACATGGTTGGCGATGGCGCCGATGCCGTGAAGCACTTTATGAACAAGCGTTCTGACATCATCTTCATGGATTGCATCATGCCGGGTATGGGTGGCATCGAAGCCACAAAACGCATTCGCCAATTCGAACAAGAAAACGAGAAAAACCCTTGTACCATCATAGGTGCAACCGCATTGACCAGCAGTAACGAACACCAGGCTTGTATTGAGGCCGGAATGGATTACGTAATCAGCAAACCTTATAAAAGCGACCAAATCATCAAGGTGATCAACAAGTATGTGGCGGTACAAAAACTTAACTAGCAGCATCATAGCTGCGCTTACATTAAGCACGACACCTTCAGCATCGGCGACTACCCTGCTTGAGGCGGTAGAACTCGGTCTGCAGAACAGCCTTTCTCTTCGGGCGAGTGATAAAGGGGTCGAAGAGAACGAGTACAACATTGGTATCAGCCGCTCAAAATTTCTTCCTTCCCTCAATGGTGCTGCCGATACCACATGGAATGAAAATGAAACCTTGCTATCAAGTGTGCCTGATGAAACTTCAAGCTATAACTCGAACAGCTACAGCCTTTCCCTTTCTCAATCGATCTTCAATCTGGGCGATATTTTCAAATATGGGACGGCAAAGCTCGACTTCAACATTGAAGAGATTAAACACGAGAACAAAATCCAAAGCACTATTTCAGAAATCGGCTCTCAATACTTTGAGTATTTGAAAAACAACGCACAAATTAAAGCGACCAAGGTAGAGCTTAAGTCGTCTGAGACGCGTGAACATCAAATGCGACGCAATGTGGAACTCGGCAATACAGCCGCCAGTGAGCTTTACGAAGTGATTGCTCAGAAAGAAGGTGTGTCGAATCGATTGAGAACCTTGCAGAAAGACCGTCGCGTCATTCTCAACGGGCTATCGATTCAGATTCAATACCCTATCACTCCGTCTCAAGATATCTACGAAAGTGTGCCTTTAAAAGAGATAAACGAAACCGAACAACGATCAATCATGGATCAAGCGTTAAAGCTCAACAACGACTTGTTAGTGGCTAAGAAAAACGTCGAGAGAAGCCGCAGAAGCTTAAAAGAGAGCGGTTCGAACTTCTTACCGACCGTATCGCTTTCAGCCAGCTATCGACACGATGACGCCAATAACTTCGACAAAACCGACATTACAGCGACAGGCGAAAGTAACTCAACCAGTGTTGGGTTAAACCTAGCAGTTCCTATCTTGTCTGGTGGCTCTGATTACTACGGCTATCAAAAATCATCGACGGCCATCGAACGTACTGAGCTGCTTTACCAAGATTCGCTTTACACCACACGTAACAGTGTGAATACCTCCGTGCTCAACATTAACGATTTCTCGCAGTCTATAAGCAGTTACGAAAACATCATTCGCGCCAACTACGCGTCTTATAAAGGGATCCAAAGAGCCTACCAATTGGGCACGCGTACTATCACCGACTTGCTGGCGGCGGAAAGTAAACTATTCAGCGCCTTAAGAGACTACGAAAGCGCACGATACGACTACATCATCGAGACCATCAAGCTTGAGCAAATTAAGGGAATACTCTCAATTCAATCTATCGAAAGCGTGATGCAATTAATGAGCGATATTGAGGGACGAGACAATCAAGATTTGGTGCCTAAACATCTTCTCTCAACGGAGTCGTTGAGGAAAGGAGGTCGCAATGCAAACTGAGCAGTTTTCGCAAAAGATCAACATGGCAGATAAGTGTTATCTGACTTTCTCAACGATAATATCGACCCTGTTTGGTTTGGTACTGCCCTTCTCCATTCTGATCATTTTTGACCGAGTGTTACCCAACCAAGCACAAGATACTCTGTTCTTATTGTTCGCGATTATCTTGATTTCTATCTTCCTCGACTATCACTTAAAAAATCAGGAAGAGAAGATTTCCTCTGTCATCATGAGGCAGTTTGAGACCAACTTAACCAATAAGGTATTTCAATCCATCTGTTTGGCGGAAATCTCTGAGTTCCGACGTTTGGAGCCAGGCGAATACCTAGAACGAATCTCAACCATTCCTGAATTGAAAACCTTCTTTGGTGGCGAATCGGTTCGAGCGCTTATCAACCTTGCCGTCAGCGTGATCACTATCCTCATCATAGGACTCATCAACATATGGGCTGGCATTACCCTTCTGATTGCCTCTGTCATCTTGGCTATTTTTGCGTGGAGCCTTTCCAAACAAAAGATTGGTAGTTTGCAGAATAAGTCAGACATCGAAGGGTTAACTACCTCCAAAATCATTGAGATCATCTCTAGCCCGCTTGATATCAAAGCTCGAAATATGGAATACCGCGTTGAAAGCCTGATGACACAAATGGTCGAAGAGCGCGAAGTTGAGAACATCAAATATGAGCAGATTGAATCTAACTTCAGCCTAATATTGGCGCTCATCCAACAGCTTTCTATAGCTTGTGTTGTTGTGGTACTGGCAACGGCCGTTATCAATATGGAATCTAGCCAAGGCATCATGGCCGCGATCATCATGCTAACCAACCGTTATTTTGCGCCTTACCAACAAGTGATGCGCACCGCGAGCCGTTGGGAGTTAAACAAACTCCATATTCAGCGTATCGTTGACCTCCTTGAATTGGCCGCCTCTGTTGAACACCAACATGAAACAACAGAAGTAGAACGTATCTCGGTTAAGTATTCTGAAAAGCAGCGTATCGAGTTCGAACTCGGACAAGCCTATTTGCTGACAGGGAAAAGTGGTTCAGGTAAGACCCACCTCGCTAACTGTATTACGCGTCAGAACAGTGATAGCAAACTAGATATCATGATTAACGACACGCCTTTGGATGACGTCAATTACAACGTTTGGCGTAACAGTGTTCTGATGGTTGATAAGACCAGTTCGTTCGTAGAAGGGACGATTATCGATAACCTCACCTGTTTCCGCCCAAGCTTGAATAACACGGCGTTTGCACTGTGTGAAACCATGAACATCAAAGCTCAAATTGATGGGCTTCCTGCCGGTTTTTATACAGAACTCAAAGGCCATATGCGTAACCCATTCTCACGCCAAGTTGGCTACGCCCTATTATTAGTTCGCGCCCTGCTCGCCAGTAAGCGCGTATTGATATTTGATGACATCGACTGTGTGTTTGATGAGGAATTTGCACGAATGGTTCTCACCAGTACGGCTTATCGAGCCAACGACAAAATCTTGATCATCGCCAGTAATAAAATGGACAAGCTTAACCATCGCCTCAAACGCGTAAAACTTACCGGAGGTGACCAATGAGTATCTTAGTCGACTTCAATAATGTACCGCAACGTGTTTTGGATTTTGAATCCAGCGGATACGACGAACGTTACAGTCAATCGCCACTTATCCGCGGTTTGGCCTACACCTTGATAGCACTCGAATGGGAAGGCACACCCGCGATACTCAGCGATGCTTTTATTCCGAAACACAAAGACAGCGACAGCTTTACAGCAACCATAGAGCGTCTTGGGTATCGCTGTGATGTGACCAAATTAAAGACACTCGAGAATATAGATAAACACCCTCAGCCATGCTTTATTGAAATAGAGAATCTAAGTGCGATTTTCTTAGGCACCAAAGATGGAAAGTTGCTGCTGTTTGATTACACGAACAACAACACCATTGAATACCCAATGTGCAAAAAGCCCTGTTTGCTGATTGCGATTAGCGAATATTCTCGTCTGTTCCGCGAGCCACCTCCGGAATCGCAAGACAGAAGCAATTGGATTAAATACGCTTTCTATCGTTATAACAATGAACTTAAAAGCCTGATCATTCTCAGCTTCGTCATCAGTATTCTCGGTGCATTGCAGCCATTCTTTATTATGAGTGTATATAACTTCGCACTGACTTCGAGCTCCGAAGCCACACTCTATTGGCTAACCTTATTCGCCATTATTGTCGGCTTCTCTGAATACTTCTTTAAGAAAATGCGGGTCAACATCATTGCCACTTCCGGTAAAGACCTCGCCGTGCACATCTCGCAAGCCGTTATATCTAAGTTGCTTTGGCTACCCTATGCGATGACATCTACTGCTGGGGTCTCTTCTCAGCTAGCACGTTTGAAAGATATCGATACCTTCCGACGCTTGGTGACTGCCGAATCGACGCTCAGCTATTTTGATATGCCGTTTGTGATCGTATTTATCATCGCCATTGCTCTGATGTCTGGTACAGCGGCATTAGTGGTGATGGGTGGTTTAATCCTGATGTTAGTGTTCTGTATTTACTCTCGCTATATCTACTCGCAAGCCACATCCAAAAGTTCGCGCGCCAATGCGATGGTCTCGTATCAATGGAACGAAATCCTTCGTGGTATCAAAACAATCCAAGGCCTGCCTTTACTTCGTGTCGTTCAATCTCGATTCAGTGCATCGCATATGCAAAGCACCAGCGATGCAGAGAACGTTGCCGTGACTAACAGTAAGATTCAGGCCGCTGGTGGCAGTTTGATTCAAGTGATTGGTACAGCAAGTATCGTGACCGCGGTAATCGGCGTGATGGAAGGTACTTCTGATGCGGGTGCCATGCTCGCAACCGTTATTTTGGTTTGGAAAGCGTTAGGCCCAATCATGGGTATCTATAACTCAATTTCCAAGTTCCAATCGATCAAGGCTTCATCAGCACAGATAAACAACCTGATGTCGATGAATGACGACAAATTGACCTTAGAAAAAAGCCCACCTATTCGCCTGTTCCAAGGAAGCATTGTGGGCAGCGGAGTCAGTCACCGATATGCAGGAGCCGCAACGGGTTTAACTAACTTGGGGTTCAAAATCCCACCCAGTGCCAAAGTGGTCATTTGTGGCCCTACGGGCTGCGGTAAAACCACCTTAATTTCAATCATTGCTGGGTTAGAAGACCGCTATCAAGGCGCTGTATCTGTCGATGGTTACAACATTAAACAGTTCAATAGCTACCGTTATCGCACGTCGATTAACTACATCCCTTTCAATTTGCATATTTTTGAAGGCTCACTTGAGACCAACTTCATTTTACACAACGGACTGATTCCAACAGACAAGATGCAAGAGATGATCAGCTTCTTCGAATTAGATGAATGGCTTCCGGAAGGATTGGCTACTCAGTTAAGCGTGGATAAATGCAAAAGTCTTCCGAATGGAATTCAACAAAAACTGCGTCTGGCACTTGGCCTAGGTAACTGTGAGCAATCTCTGATTATCATTGATGAACCGTTCAACGGTGCAGAGCAAGAAAACGCTCAATACTTTAATCGCCTGTTCTCCGATAAATTGTTGAATAAGACCGTGATTTTTTCGACTAACGACCCTGGTTTGATCGCAACATCAAACATGAGTTTAGTGTTAGAGCCGGATGGGAATTTGAAATATTTTGGCTTAACAGACAAATACTTAAACAGCTTAAGCTAAAACCTCAACGCTTAATCACAATTCGCTATTTAGGGAAATGGATATAATTGACAAATTCATAAGCGAGAGGGATGATTCGTCCCAATACCACAGGTAACAAGGAAGAATATGTACACATTCGTTGCAGACAAGCTTGATGTAGCTTACTTATCCGCAATTCCTGAAAACCACCAACTTCAGGAGTGCGATGTACCTGAAGAAGAGATGGAGCTTCGACAGATCGTTGAGGTTTGGTATGAGTCTGCCTTCCTACCCGCTTTCAATCTTCAGAAAATAGACATTGAGAACAAAGCAGAGCTCACCATCGTACAAATGCACGTATTCAGCAATGATACGAGCACACTCGCCTTCCTACTAAAAAACAGAGTGTATCGCGCCGCACTTAACAGAATGCTCGGTATTTGGACATTAGAACCCTCTGCAAAAACCGTATTAGAGCAACTTCTTTTCGAATTAAGCCTCGATAACAATCGTTCTCATTAGTAAGCTTTTTAAGTGATTCATCAATAAGCATAAAATTAAACAAACTGCCAAACGCTATAAATTACTAATAAAAGAACGCATTTCAAAATAAGCTCTGGAATCACAAGAACTTATACCTCTCCCACACTTACGTAAAATTTACCGTTTCAAAGTTTCCATATCGGCATTTTTATTCTACTGTTTTTATATAATGACAGTTGGATGGATCCTTATATGGCGATTACGGTTTGGAATAACCTTTCAGTCAAACATAAACTCTTTGGCTTAGTTCTACTTCCCATTTCATTATTACTCTTCCTAGCAGGTAGACAGGCTTATATATTAACGACTCAGTTAACCGATTTTGAACGAACCAATCAGTTATCTGTCTATCTTCAAGATATTTCTATTTTGTATAGAAGTACCTTAGCCTCTAGCCCTGAAGAGTTTGCTACTCAAAGCAACCAAGTAAAGGCAGAACTTAAAAACCTGTCTCCCATCATTTTTTTAGACGCATCTGATGAAATGAATCAACTTGTTGCCGATTTCAGCGAAGCGACCTTATCGACGATGCAAGTGACTGACACTTACGATAAATTGGATGCCCTCGAATGGCAGAGCGATTTATACAAGCAACTGTTACTTGAAGTAGAGAAAGTCCCTTTTGAAAACACTAAACGTGAAATTCAACAGCACCTCACTGCCCTTCAACAACTTGAGTGGTTGATGTTTTGGTCGAACGAAGAGTTCAAGCTTGGTAGTTCACTGATTGAGATCTTCCAAATCAGCCAAGAGTACGACCCAGAACTCGCCGAACAGATCAAAACCTTGAGTGAAAGACAGCAATTGTTCTTAGAGCGCTTTGTTTCATTGAACGCCAACGAACATCAAGTTTCTTTGATGGTTGAAGTGTTTCGAAATGATGTGTTTGCTCAAAGCCAAGAGATAAGAAGCGCGCTACTCGACCTAAATACAATCAGCCAACTGACGCCACAAGAAGTGTCTGTCGGCTTAGAAGCGATGAGCGCACGGCTCAACTTATTACAAAGCCTTGGCGGCGTAATCAAGCAAGAGTTTCAACAAGAAGTTGAGCAAGCCATCTATGACGCGCAAATACAACGAACCCTGTTTATTTCAATCGTCGCTTTGCTGGCTGCGATTGTTATGGGTTTAACTCTTAGCTTGGCGAGACAAGTCACTAACAACCTTAATTTGGTGTTAGCTTTCTTAAAAAGCGAAAATGATGACACGCGCCCTTCTTTAGATAAATTAATCCAAGGTAAAGATGAACTCAGTCTGTTTGCTCAGCAAGTTGAACGATTGACCATCGAACGAGAGCTCGCGAAAGAGAGATTGACGGTAGCAAAAGAAGACGCAGAGAGAGCCAAAGAGGATGCCGAACACGCGAAAGACCACGCAATACAAGCCAGCAAAGCAAAAAGTAGCTTCTTGGCCAACATGTCTCATGAAATTCGCACCCCGCTCAATGGTGTTATTGGTATTTCGGAAATCCTCGCAGATACGCCGCTTACACCGACACAACGTGACTATGTTGATACGATCGAAACTTCATCCCAACTGCTCCTTAGCTTAATCAACGATATCTTAGACTTCTCTAAAATTGAGTCTGGCATGCTATTAATCAGCCCGCATTCTGCATCGATTAGAGAGTCGATATACGACATCGCCTCTATTGTGGCACCAAAAGCGAAAGAACAAAGAATATCGATTAACGTTGATATCAGCCCAGATACACCAGCACGCGTGATGATAGACGATCACCGTTTAAGACAGATCTTGATGAACTTTATGTCGAATGCGGTGAAGTTTACGGCTGAAGGTGGCGTCACATTATCAATTCAAACGCTCAACAAAGCAGATAACAATGCCACCATTCGATTTGCTGTACGAGACACGGGTATTGGTATCGATTCACTGCAACAAAAACAGATATTTGAACCGTTCGCTCAAGAAGACGATTCAACCACACGCCAATTTGGTGGTACTGGTCTTGGTCTAGCCATCAGTACACAGTTGGTAGAGCTGATGGGTGGTCAAATTCAACTCGACTCCGTCAAAGGTGAAGGAAGCTGTTTCTACTTCGACTTGGTATTGCCTGTTGACTTGATACTGCCAAAACCAAGTACAGCAACGGCTGATATTTATGTGCTGGGTAACGAAAACATGCTCTCCGAGCGAATAGAGTCCGACCTTAACCTTTATGGTTTGAAGGTTACCGATAAAACGAATGATATAACGGCAATTACAGAGCAGCTCTCCACTCAAAAACACACTAAACCTATTACTGTTGTTTTCGCCGAAGATGACGCATTCCTAGCTAATACCCACGCAGATAACTTAGAAAAGCTGCACCAAAACGGCATCACTATCTGTTTGATACGTTCCTTCTTAAGTGAGCCAGCGGATCTTGGTGACAGCGTTACTGCACAAGTCGCACAGCCCCTACTCGGCTTGCGTTTAATTAAAGCTATTGAGCTTTGTGATACTCGAGGTTTGGCGGAACTATCAGAAGCAAGCCAGACATCAGTCGAGATCCAACACAAAATCCTCATCGTTGAAGACAACAAGATCAACCAAAAAATTGCTGGTCTTCATGTCGGTAAAAGTGGTTTTGAATTCGAGTTCGCTAATAATGGTCAAGAAGCTGTGGACATGTTCACCGCTAATCCTCATTACGCGGCGATACTCATGGACTGCATGATGCCGGTTATGGATGGCTTTGATGCAACAAGCAACATCCGAAGAATTGAAAAAGAAACGGAAGCGACGCGACGCATCCCTATCATTGCATTGACCGCCAGTATCATCGATGACGATATTCAGAGGTGTTTCGACGTTGGTATGGATGACTATGTACCAAAACCATTCAAGTTCGAAATGCTTAAAGAGAAAGTACTCACCGCGGTAGAAGCTATGCCACTACCAGCTTCCTATAAAGCTCAACCTAAGAAACAACCTGCAACTGTCACTCCAATTATCAACGGGGCTGCGACCAAACGTACTTTGCCTGAAGAAGCGGAACAAAACGCAATTCCGAGCAAATCAGAGAGAATCTTGCTAGTCGAAGACAACCGCGTCAATCAAAAAGTAGCTTCTATCATGCTGAAGAAGGCCGGATATGCCTTTGAAATTGCAGACAACGGACAAATTGCCGTTGATATGTACCAGAACGACAGTAGCTTCGACATTATTTTGATGGATTGCATGATGCCTGTTATGGACGGTTTCACGGCAACTAAGGAGATTCGAGAACACGAGAAAAACCAAGGCTTAAGCAAAACTCCTATTATCGCGTTGACCGCTAGTGTTATCGATGATGATATTCAAAAGTGCTTTGATTCCGGAATGGATGGATACGTAGCGAAGCCCGTAAGAAAAGAAAAGCTATTCCATCAAATAGAAAGTGCGACTTGTTAGGAGATACCTCATGGATTGGATTAGAACAATAAAAACACTTCCCCGCAGAGTCATGTTGCCAGTCGCGGTAGGGCTATTAGGAAGCTTGCTTTTTCTAAGCCCTGCTCACGCCGCTGAAGATTATGCCATATTTTCTTTAGACTCCGGATTTGAAGAGATATCAATAAACAAAGCGCGAAAGCTCTATAGAGGGAAAACTAAGCACCTCAATGGCAAACGTGTTGAACTGTCTGATTGGCCTGAGAACAGTGCCGAAAGAGAGGACTTTTATCAGCTTTTGCTTGGAAAAAATGCCGCTCAAATGAATGCACACTGGGCTGGTTTATCTTTTTCAGGAAAAGCGCGTTATCCAAGAGAAATCAAAACGGCGTCAACCGACAGCTTAGTCGACTGGCTTGATGACAAACCAAACCGTATTGGTTACTCCCCACTCTCTTCGGTTCCTCAAAATGCCAACGTTCTCTACGTTATAAGTTCGGAGAAATAATATGAAAAGAATAATTACGTCAGTGTTATGTGCCTCAATGGCCTCTCCGGCTTTTGCGAATATCGAACTTACCGATAATTTATCCTTGAGTGGCTTTGGCTCAACGTCTTGGGCAACATCGGATAACGATAATCCATTAATCATCAACCGCGGTTTTACTGATGAGAGCTGTTACGACTGTGATACCACATTTGGTGTTCAACTCGATTACTTCTACAACTCATTCAAAGCTTCCGTGCAAGTTGTCAAGCCACCCCAATATGATTGGAGTGAGCCGCAGCTAGAGTGGGCTTACTTAGGTTATGAATTTAATGACTTTGATGTCAGCATTGGTCGATTACGACTACCATTATTCCTTGCCTCTGAGTACTACTATGTGGGCCAAGCCTATATGACAGCAAGGCCACCGACAGAGGTGTATAACAGCGTTCTCGGAGTCACAGCTTTCAACGGTATAAAAGTGAGCTGGACTCATGATGTCAGTGATAAAGCAACGCTATTGCTCTCACCTTTCTTCGGTGTAAAAGACAAAAACAAAGTTGACTTTAATTCGAGTACAGAGCTGGAATTTGAAACCAACCGAATGTTCGGTGCCAATCTTCAATTGAGCGGTGAAAACTATCGTTGGAACTTGTCATTCCTCGACTCCAATTTTGATCAAACCGTTTCTGGCACGATTACAATCCCTGGGACTTCGATAACAGCTCCATTCAGTAGCAAACAAGACAACCAACACATTCAACTTTGGTCGTTAGGTGTTGAGTATGAATTAGGTCAAGCGGTGCTTGCAAGTGAAGGACAGATCAGTGACATCTCGTCCTCGATGTACGCTAGTTTGGGCTACAGACTAGATTTATTCACTCCATACGTCGTTTACGGAGCAGAGTTTGATTCTCACGAACACCTAACAGGAAACAGCTACCTAATTGGTGTGGATTACGATGTGTTACCTAACGTCTCCATCAATGGCGAAGTGCAATATTTTGAGGCTCGTAAAGCAAACGGTGCCTTTGTTGAGGATTTCAATGCACTTACTGGTTTTGATGACAAAGATGCCGTCCTTTACACCATCATGTTGAGTTTCGTCTTCTAACCCAAATCCTTTTCCAATTACGCCAGACGAAACTGGCGAAGAGTTTATGGTAAGTGCAACGAATCCATATGTAAGCAGCACTGGGTATTCGGTACTCAAGCAAGGAGGTAATGCAGTCGATGCAATGGTGGCGATGCAGATGACAATGTCGGTGGTTGAACCGGATATGACTGGGATTGGCGGCGGTACTTTTGCGCTGTTTTACCAAAAAGACAAAGACCAAGATTGATCGCACCAAACCTTACGACCCAACGGGTTTGCTCGTCGAAAAGAAAACCTACGCCGAAATGTTAGTACCAGAGTTCATGCAGCTCGGTTATCCGGTGCATGTCATTCCAGTCGTCAGTGGCTTGAATGCCATTCAAGTCAAAGATGGCAAGATCTATGGCGCGACCGACAGACGCCGTGCATCAAGCTCTATGGGTGAATAATAAAACGAAATGGGCAAGTAACAGGCTTGCCCTTATTTTGTCTTTAGTTGCTTGAACCTCGTCTAAGCAGTTCATGGATGCGAAAAAGCCAGTCGAACGTGTCGACTGGCTTTTCATTATAGGCTTCGCTAATTACTCTTTAGGATATTATGAGCTTGGCGCTACTCGTTTATCTTTCAACTGATCAATAACATAGTCAGGAGCTACTTTACCTAGCTCACCTAAGCAATCATCGGTCTTTTCATTTCCGTAGCGCACATAGATATCGCATACCGCGTATAGCTGCTCTGGAGAACCAGAGATCAAATATGCTTTCTCGAACGATTTAGTCGACTTGTCGATATCCAACTCTTCTTGTAATACCCCATTTAGGTACCAGTAGTAGCTGTTATCTTTCGCTAGCTTCGCAGCCACTTCAATCTCTTTGGCTGGCG
>NZ_AJYZ02000019.1:789401-795125 GCF_000272045.2 Vibrio crassostreae 9ZC13
TCTTCAAGGCGAACCAGAGTCAACGATTTCGAATAATGCAGAGCGGCGTTGTTTGGCACGCTCTCCAAACCACGATCTAATACTTCGACTGCTTGCTTATCTTTGTTCTGAGCTCGAAAATTATCTGCGTAGCTCAACCAAACTTGCGCTTCTTTTGGATGCGTATTGATCAGCTCTAGATAAACCGTTTCCGCCTTATCCCAGTCATTGTGCCAACGAAGCACATCAGCAAACAGTAATTGGTACTTTTCAGATTCTTGCGTTTCCAAGAAGCTAATAAGCTCTATGACTGGTGGTTCAATTTGTGCTTTCTGCTCGTCATCCAATGCATTGAAGTCACGGACTAGGTTTGACGTTGCCGTATGGCGAACCATGGTATCGCTGTCTTTTAGCAAGGGTGAAACTAACGCCCAGCGATGTTCAAGTTGGTAAGGTTCAGAACCGATAACCGCCGCTTCACGAACTTCAGGGTTTTGATCTTTTAAGCCTCTTGCCACCGCCACCAGCGCATTTTGGCTTGGATATGAAGCAAGCTCTTGCAGTGCACCAGTACGATTTTCAACAGATTGATTCTGATCTTGTGCCATGTAAGACAACTGTTGAATGCGGGTTTGAGTGTCCGTCATTTCAAGCACTTGATTGATATTTTGTGCTGGCGCGTCAACCGTTTGTTGAACGCTATTCGCAGCCATCGCAGACGTTGAAATTAATGCGGACGTTGAAATCAATAAAGCAACAGCCGTCGCTAAACTCTTCTTCATCATAGTATTACCTTAAACTGGAGAACTTAGCCTGTCCTTAGACTCGTATCTGATTAAATTTATCTTGGACCTGTTGATCCAAAGAACGAGTTAAAACTTGGTCTCGAACGTAGCTTGTTGCGCCTGTTTTGCTCGATGCGCCATCAATACTGAGTCGCTGAATTTACCATGAGCAACCGGATGCCCCATCGCGCGAGCGATGTACGCCATCGACTTATCGACATGAGAAAAGAACTTATGCCAACCTGCACATAAGTAGTTCAAGCCCGGTTCGCCTGCACGAGTTTTGATAAAGCGGTTCTTAGGGCACTCACCATGACAAGCGAACTTGTAATCACACTGCTGACATTGACTGGTCAGTGTGCGGGATTTAGCAAAACCAAACTTTTGCTGTGGTGCGCTGTACGCCAAATCATCAAGTTTCTCGTGATGAATATTGCCAATTTTGTACTCAGGGTAAACATAGTGGTCGCATGAGAAAACATCGCCATTTGGCTCTATTGCCAAACCCTTTCCGCATATCTCGTTCAAGGTACACAATGGGTTCGGACGCCCAATCCACGTTTCTAAACTTGCTTCAAAATACTGAACAAACACCTTACCGATGTCGTTCTTAGCCCACTCATCAAATACAGAAATAAGGAAATTACCCCAAGCCAAATCCGACACACACCACGATTCCATGATCGAATCTTTATGGCCGGGGATCAGGCGTTTGTCGCCTTGTTTGAGCTGTTCGCTCACTTGGGATGTTTGTGGTGCAACCGTTCGGAACGTTTTCTGTTCAACGATAGGAATAAACTGCATTTGCGGTGACTTCACAACATCACGTAGGAAGCGATAGACCTCAAGTGCATTTTGACTGGTGAGGTTATTCACACAGGTAAGCGTTGCGAACTTCACTTGGTGTTTGTGCAGCAGCTCCACAGCCGCCATCACTTGTTTGAATGTGCCACGGCCAGCTCTGTTAACACGATAGGCATTGTGCAGCATTTCGGGACCATCAATACTCAAACCGATCAGGAAGTTGTTCTTCACAAGAAACTCCGCCCAATCATCATTCAGCAAGGTACCATTGGTTTGTAAATCGTTTGAAATCAATACACCTTCAGGTTGGTACTTTTTCTGTAGCTCAACCACGCGTTCAAAATACGCCAAACCTAGCATTGTCGGTTCACCGCCCTGCCATGAGAAGATAATTTCTGGCGTGTTTTGACCTTCGATGTATTGTCGGATGTAGGTTTCTAACGTCTCATCATCCATTCTTGGAGAACTGCCTTTCTTGTACTCCAACAAATCTTGCTTACTTAGGTAGTAACAATATTTACAGTCAATGTTGCATGCTGCGCCAATCGGCTTAGCCATGACATGCAAGCGCTTAGACGCTTTACCGTTATATTGTGGACCTTGAGTAATATGCATGATTTACCTACCTATTTTAGTATTCTGGACACATCATAATTCCTATTCGATCAGGTGACATGTTATACCCTTTATAACCAATAGGAATGACCTTAAACGTTAGAATTAGACCCTATTTCGAACATCTGAGGCACGTGATGAAATTTCTTAATTACAAACAGTTAGCAACAATTAGCAGCGTCACCATGACTATCCTTCTGAGTGGCTGTGCAAGCGTGCCTACACACCCCATCGCCCAACAAATTGACCAAGAGATGGTGTTGGTTGAAGGCGGCACATTCACCATGGGGTCGAACGGTCCAGAAGCGACCAAAGCAGAGCGTCCTGCACGTAATGTAACTGTAGATAGTTTCTATATTGCGAAGTTCGAGGTGACTCAAGAATTGTTCGAATCGGTGATGGGTTCATCTCTCAGTTATTTCCAAAACCCACAAGTTCCGGTCAATAACCTTAGTTGGCAGCAAGCAAACTATTTTGTTGAGCAGTTGAATGAATTAACGGGTGAAGAATACCGTCTGCCTACTGAAGCTGAATGGGAATTTGCAGCCAAAGGTGGCAATAAAAGTAAAGGCTATACTTACAGTGGTTCCAATAACTTAGATGATGTTGCGTGGTACTCAGCAAATTCTAAAAATAGCGCACATCCAGTCGGGCTAAAGAAACCAAATGAACTAGGCTTATATGACATGACAGGAAACGTGGGCGAGTTTGTTATCGATGCCTTCGATGACACCTTCTACCGATTCGGTCCAACAGACAACCCTAACAACGCAAAACACAGCGACGTCGGTTTATCACACAAATCGGTTCGCGGTGGCAGCTTTGCTTATGACGAAAATGAATCTGAAAGTTACCGTCGTGACTTCGCAAGCCAATCGATCACTATGTCAGATATGGGGCTGCGTTTAGTTAAGGATGTGAACTAGCTAACGAAGCGAACTAACTAAAGATGCCGAAGGTTATGGTTCACTAATCGTCACCAACAATACTAAAAATACGATTCGCACTGCACACACGTTACAAATCTGGCCAAACGTTGGAAACCTGACCAAACATTAGAACTCAGCGGCAACAGTGAATAAGGAAACTCTATGCAATACACCAAGCTTTCAGGACTAACCCTCGCGTTACTCTGCGCTCTCCCAGCTTCAGCTGAGGAAAAGCCAAATCTAGTCCTTCAAATCACGGTAGATGGCCTGCGCGCAGATCTAATCGAACGATATAAGCACAACTTCGGTGAAGGCGGTTTCCGGTACTTAATGGATGATGGTACCTACTACACCAACGCAAACTACCAACATGGCAACACGGAAACGATCGTGGGCCATGTGTCGCTTGCAACAGGTGCTCCACCGAGCGTACACGGCATGGTAGGTAACGTTTGGTATGACCGTAGCGAAGAACGTTTGGTGTATAACGTAGAAGACGGTAACTACCAAATGCTGACCTCTGGTGCAGGTGTCGATAAAGCAACAGAGATCGACCCAACGCAAAAGACAGCACAAGGCGATGGCCGCTCTCCAGAGCCAATACTCTCCACCACGTTTGGTGACGAACTGACGATTTCCAATAGTGGCAAATCAAAAGTATTCGGTGTATCAGTGAAAGACCGCGGCGCAATCTCATTGGCAGGACACAGTGGTAAAGCCTTCTGGTTCTCCAAAGCACAATCGGAGTTTGTCACCAGTAACTATTACTATGACGAGTATCCAGATTGGGTATCACGCTGGAACGAGAAAGCGATTGCTGCTCAGTATTCCAAACAGAAATGGGAGCTGTCATTACCGCGTGATAAGTACACGTTGCAAGAACACGATACCGAACACAAAGTGAAACTCGGTGACTTCCAACGCACCTTCCCTCATCCTTATGGCCCGGCAAGTTACAAGTACTACAGCACAACGCTAACCGTCAGCCCTGCTGGTGACGAAATCACGGAAAACTTCGCTAGCACCTTGTTGATGCAAGAGAAGCTTGGCCAAGGCGACGTGACCGATTATCTGTCAGTGAGTTTCTCATCAAATGACTACGTGGTGCACCTTTACGGCCCTGAAAGCCTAGAAACAGAAGACAACCTTATCCGACTTGATAAGACTCTCGCTAAGCTTTTCAAAACCGTGGATAACCAAGTCGGGCTAGAAAACACATTGATTGTGCTGTCTGCCGACCACGGTGTACCTGAATCTTCACCTGCGGCAAATGCGCTTGGTTTCAATCAAGCTCAATACTTCAATAAAGACACACTACTCTCGAGTGGTGTTGAGAAACGATTGAAGGATGAATTTGGTTTAACCAAAGACGCGATTCGCTTGTACGCACAACCTTACATCTATCTGAATCATGATCTGATCGCTGAGAAGAAGCTTGATCTGGCTAAGGTCCAAGAAGCTATTGCGGATGAAATTGCAAAAGTGAAAAGTGTTGCGTTTGCTGTATCAAGTAGTGACATTGCGGCTAACCGAGTACCGGATACGCATGTGATGCAGCTAATTAAAAACAACTACCACCCTGCTCGTTCTGGCGACGTGTACGTAGTATTTGCACCGCGCAGCTACATTAACGACATGGAAGGCCTCCAAATTGCCTCTACACATGGTTCTCCGTGGAAATACGACACTCATGTGCCTGTGATCTTTGCAGGCTACGACGTTGAAGCTAAGAAGGTATCGCGAGCAGTCACGCCATATGACATTGCGCCAACGCTTTCGAACAAACTGGGTATCACCCAACCAAGCGGGTCAATCGGAGAAGTGCTGCAAGAGATCACTGAGTAGACTCAATCTCTAAGGTTTCGTGAGCTAGATTTCGAATCCAGCACCCACTCAATAAAAGAGCCGTTTATCTGTTTCTGACTCACTAGGTCGAAACAAATAAGGTTCATCGCGCATTAGCGGGAACTAAAAACAAAAACGGTAGTAAGTGATATGGTTTAGTCGCCAAACAAAAATCATACACAAACTACCGTTTTCATGCCGAATCATACTTTCCTATCTTCATTCTGGGAAGGCTTTCAAATAGTAAAGTCTCACCAGACAGCATCACTTATTACCCTGACTCTTAAACCTAACTCTGAGGCTAAGTGCCTTTGTGGTCTCGAGGCCGAGGCTATTCATGAGTATCAATGGCGTCATGTAAAAGAGGCCATGTTGCTCGGTGTTCCTGTTGAACTTTCCGTTCAAACACGAAGAATTAAGTGTCGTGACTGCGGCATCAAAACAGAGTCTCTATCTTGGTTAGAGCCTTATGCTCGTATAACGAAGCGCCTAAAAAGTTATATAGAACAACTGCTGCCTCTTCTTCCCATTAAGCATATCTCCCAGTTAACGAGCGTACATTGGCACACCATTAAAGAGATAGATAAACGCCGACTTCGACAAGTGGTGCCGTCAGTGAAATGGGAGGGGCTAAGGCAACTCGTCATGGACGAGTTCGCTATCTTTAAAGGACATCGGTATGCCACGGTCATTGCTGACGCTAAGACTCACCAAGTCATTTGGATAGGGTTAGGCCGTAGCCGCAAGGACATACGACCGTTCTTCGA
>NZ_AJYZ02000019.1:795324-884261 GCF_000272045.2 Vibrio crassostreae 9ZC13
CAATATCGAAGCGGTCGCAATGGACATGAATACGGCTTTTGACCTTGAGGTTCAAGCGCACTGCCCGAATGCAAAAATCGTTTACGACTTATTCCATGTTGTAGCTAAGTTCGGTCGTGAGGTCATGGATAGAGTCAGAGTCGACCAAGCCAACAAGCTCAAGCAAGATAAAAAAGCGAGGCAATGGGTCAAGCGCTCACGCTGGGTGTTGTTGAAAAATAGAGGCAACTTAAATCCACGGCAAGACAGCTATCTTACAGAAATATTGAATATCAATAAGGACTTAATGACCACTTATATACTCGGGGCACAACTCAAAGAGCTTTGGTATTGTGAATCAGAAGCACATGCTAAAGGGCTCTGGGAGGCTTGGTGGGCACAAGTACAAGAGAGTGGAATTAAGCCATTGAAAGAGTTCGCACGAAAACTGAGTCCTTATCTTCACGGTATTATCGCATCGGCAAGTTATCCGCTAAACACCTGCACCCTAGAAGGGATAAACAACAAGATAAAACTAATCAAGCGAATGGGGTATGGGTATCGAGATACCGACTACTTCTTGGAAAGCCGCGATGAACCACAAATAAGCGGCTCTTTTTTAGCCCAACTTTCTGCTCTTAAACCTTATCGACTGTATCCGCCCCATGAACCCACGGGACGATATTGTTAATACGTGAGCGCCGCAATCACACTGTTAGCGCTAAGGAACCTTTGAAACCGTCATCAAAGCTCACTCATAATAAGCTATTATTTACAGTAGATTTCGGTTAATTTTCCAAAGGCCATTATGAAAAACAAACTGAGTTTAGCAATTCAAGCATACTGCAACTGGATTAATTCAAACATTATTGAAATTGCTTATGTCGGTTCCATTCTAGTTGTGATTCTAACGCTCATCATCAATCTTATTTAGGCTTCCATTTCCTAAATATTAGTTTCCTTTACTCATTACCGAGCTTTTCTAAAAGCCTCAGAGTTAAATCAATCACCTCATGGATTTGGAGTTTTACGCCTTCAAATAGCTGCATGAGCGGATCTATTTTTGAGGTTGCAGCTTCAACAATGACTGATTTACCTCAACGATAAACTGATAACCTCTCATTCAATGAATCCTATCTTTTTAACCATTGCCTTGTTCGTTTGTAGGGGCCCGTCCTCTATACACGACTATTGGTTACGCTTGAATGAGGATACTATTGAATTAGAATGCCCCTCAAACATATATCGCCTTGGTGATTGAGAAACAAACAGAATGAAACAAACAAATCATATCGAACAATGCCAGCAAGAAATTTTGAGCTTTTCGGACCGATTACATCAATCTGGTTGTGCGCCTTACTCGGTAGCTCAATACACTCAAGCTTATGCAAAACGCCAGAACATTGATGTCTCTATTGATGTGACCCCGACAAAAGTCATCACTATTTTTGAGCAACCCACGCAAAAAGTCGTGATGGAAAACAAAAAACCACCCTCGGTTAACTTACGTGATTTAGTCGCAACGCTTAAAGGGTTTTCGACTCATTCCCATTACGAAGGTTCAGAAACCTACTCGAATCGTACCTTGTGCTTTGCCAATTTATTGCTTCCGCCATGTTATTTAATGTTAGTTGGCAGTACTTATCTGGCGGTCGGTTTATCCATTATTCTGGGCGCTATAGCCTGGCTAGCACAAATTTTCCTGACTGGGCCAAGAAGCATTCTTGTCGAGTTCTTTGTCGCCTTAGTAGCCAGTTTTTTAACCGGTATGATAGCGGCACAGGTTCCCGGCTTACCAACATTGGCACTGTGCATTTCTTCCATTGTCCTTTTTATTCCTGGGTTAACCGTCACCAACGGCTTAGCCAGTCTTGCTCTCAATGACTTTCGGTCAGGTATCGAACTGCTTGCACAAAGCGCACTCATAGTAATGAAAATATTCATCGGCATTGTTATGGGGTTAGGCTTAGCCAACATAATCAATCAACCATTATCGGTACCGGTATTTATTGATGAAATCCCATTCGTTCTTCATGTCACCGCACTGATCGGGATTTCTGTTGCTATTGGCCTTATTTTCAACGCAAGTATGACAGAAATTCTCTTAGGCCTTCCTGTCGCGGCAATTGGCATGTGGGGGCCACATTGGTTTACTTCCGATTGGGTTGTAGGTACATGGGTAAGCACAATACTCATTACGCTTTACGGGTTGGGGATGGGAAAATTGCGTCACGTTCCACCACTCATATATATTATTCAAGGGATCATCATTCTTGTCCCCGGTAGTCGAATCATTGTCGGAGCAAGTGAGTCCTTCTTTGCGACCTCCATTTTACCCATTCCGAATATTGGTCTGTCCGCCTTGCTGATGTTTGGCGCGATTATGGCGGGACAAATCATGGTTTATTCTATATTTAGTCGTCATTTTGATTCCATCATTGAGGACTAACCATCGAGCTAACAATCGCTGATCAACACGCCCCAATAACCCACGATTGAGTCTTTATCTGCTTTTTGACGTTAACCGATTCTGAGAAGGTACTGATGAACAGAGTCTCGAAAATCGATAAGACTATTTTGTTTCAGATGACGAGGGGAATGAGCAATATGGATTTGGAAAAACCGAATAGAATCGAAAGTAGCCAATAATTCAATAAGATAAGGATGCTTAGGATGAGTCAATGCAAAGTAGGCAGAGGTAAGCTAGGTATAGGCAAGCGCTAGGTTGATAGGCTTGCCATCTACTCCATTTCCGTTCTAACTACGCCACCAGTGCGTTCAGTTTTTTACGCATACTCTCTTTATCAAGGCCACCTTTAGGTCCAATGAAGACTAACCGTGACGAACGAGATTCATCATCTTCCCATGCATCTCCAACCGTCACATTGGCTCGCTGGCCCGTGCACTGAAATACACAGCGATGATCAGGACGATCGGTTAAATTTAAAATACCTTTCATGCGATAAGCATCAATTGAAAACTGTTGCAGTAGAGGATACAAACTTTGTAGATTAAGCGGTTGATCAGTTTCAAAGCTGAATGTTTCGAAATCATGGTTCACGTGATGACAGTGCTCATCATGACAATCATGGTGCTGGCATTCCCTTTGATCAGCCGCTATTTTGTTAGTGACAAAGCGCGTACTTTCAGGGGCATCAAATAAGATAGGTAAATCCACTTCGCCGAATGAAATATCAATCAATTTAGCAAACGGAGCTTGTACTCGGCACCATGCTTTGACTTGCTCTAGTTTATCAGCATCGACTAGGTCAACTTTATTAACCAGAACAATGTCAGCCACTTGAATTTGCTGCTTCGACAACGTCTCCATTGGGCCTTCTAGCCCTAAAATGTTTTCCGCATCGATCGTCGTCACGATTGCATTTAAAGGTGCGTGTGCTTGCAGTTCCGGATCTTCAAATTGAAGTGCCACTTCTTTGGGTTCTGCGATACCTGAAGTTTCAACAATAATATGGTCTGGGCGTTCCTCTAATGCGAGTAAACGCATTACCGAAACGACTAGTCCTTCTGCAAGGTTACAACAGATACAGCCATTCTCTAGGCTGATCATATTTTCACTTTCAGATTTAACTAACTCCGCATCAACATTGATTGATCCAAAATCATTGACGATCACAGCCATGCGCATTCCATTTGCATTGGTTAATATATGGTTTAGTAGGGTCGTTTTCCCTGCTCCTAAAAATCCGGCTAAAATTGTTACTGGAATAGACTTCTTGCTCATAGCATGCTCTCTTTCGATTTTCGTTGTCTATATTTACTCGGTAAGCAATAAAAAAGGTTGAGCTAATGCCCAACCTTTTAAGTCAGGATAACTTAGCCAGTAACTTTGTTGCGAACCGCTTCACCTGGGTTTGAATCTAACAACATTTCACCAGCTTCAATGATAGGTGTCCCGTTTACAAGTACGTATTTCATGCCTGTAGAAAGGGCATTTGGTTTATCAAATGTTGCAACGGCTTTTACTTCATCAAGTTTGAAAATAGCTAAATCAGCATCTTTACCTACTTGAATACGACCTTTATTTGCCATTTGTGGCACAGCATCCTCAAGAATACGACATGCGTTTAAGCTAGTTCTTTCCATCGCTTCTACTAGTGTTACCGCTTTGTATTCCTCGACATATTTTTCAATAAAACGAGAGAAACAAGCAAGTGAGCGAGGGTGAGCTATTGCGTTGCTTGGAAGTGGCCATACATCACCTTCAATTAATACGCCTTTATCATCCATCCAAGGCATTGCATCTGAAGCGATAGCTGCACCTGGGAACAATACTGAACGGTCCATTTTAGCGCGATCTTCTTTGTTCTCATCGGGTTTTAAGAAGTGCATGACAACCACGGTACCGGGCGCTGATGCTTGTAGTTCAGTGACTTTTTCTTGGTTTAGTGCTTTACCATTCGCTTCCATGTAACTAGCGCTTGGTACACCCCAACGTTGTAACCAATCGTCACCACGGAAAACTTCTGCGCCAATAACGGAAGAGCCAGCACCATAAGGATAAGCTTCAGTAGTAACGGCTAAACCTTGATCAATGGCGGATTGAACTAAATCGGCACAATCTTCGATATCTTGTACTGACGTGCTGTTGAGGTGACAAATGTGCATGTGTGCACCCGTTGTCGCCGACAGGCTAATGAGTTCTTGGTATGCTTCAAAGCTTGATTGTGGCTCTGCGCTGTTTAGGTAACGAACGTGAGTGTAGGTTGGTACTTCATAGCGTTTTGCTAGTTTAGCAAGATCATAGTACTCTTTGTGGCCATAACCTGGTGCGTAACCCGCGTTAATACCAATGCCTAAGCCCCCCTCTTTAAGACCTTGCTCAACCGAGCCCAGAATTTGTTTTAATTCATCTGGGGTTGCTAGGGTATTTTGCCAATTGTTTTTAGAAAAAGCTTTCTGGAACCAAACAATCGTACCATCAGGAGCAGGCATCGTAGGTTCTTTTGCTTGAATACGAGCGTAAGTCCATGCTACAGAAGCGCCGTAATTAATCGGGCGACCTTCAGCAGCAGTAATATCGTAGTACGTTCCGATTGGGAATAGACCAGATTCCATCTCAAGAGCGGTGGTTACGCCATCGAATGCTTGAGCACGGGCAGCAGGAAGTTGTTGTCCGTGAGCGTGCATATCGATAAAGCCAGGTGCAACCACGAGACCTTCAGCATCGATGATTGTTTTGCCTTGCAGCTTTTTGTCTGAGATTGCAGCAATACGCTTACCTTTAATACCGACGTGACGAATTGCGTCGAGTCCAGTTTCAGGATCAACAACACGGCCATTTTCGATAACGATATCAAATGGCCCTTTCTCGTTAGGCATCAGTTTGATGTTTTGGCCAACCAGTTTTTCAGGGGCTGCATGTAAAACAGAGGCAAAAGGCAGTGCCGCAGCCCCAACCGCTAACTTAGTCAAAGTCGAACGTTTATCTGTATCGACACCATCAAGTAATACTTGCGTAGCGTCCAATTCATTTGGGTCGTAATTTTTCATATTGATACCTGTTATGTTTGTTGTAAAAAAATACTAGTTCATGATTGCTATGAAAACTATGCTGCATGTAGAAAAATCAATCGATTGACTAACACCCACCTTTCCATCATTAGAATCCACTGCCAACCGTTATATAAAACGCGCTGTCAACGTCACTAAAAGCGAGGTCTACCCCCATGTGTAACCCATATCGGCAAGCTATCTGATAGCGAAATCCAGCACCATACGCATCGACACTTTCATCGTCTGACAGACTGCCCTCTACTGTCGCTTTACCCAGGCCATAAAACGCAGAAACGGTCCAACGATTATCAATCGCATTATCGTATTCCGCGACAACACCCAGCCCAGAGGTCACCGAGCTTTCGCCCATAAAATATTGAATAACGCCATTGATAGCGTTATTCACATCTTCATTACTGGTCTCAAACTCTACCGAGCTCTGGCCAATAATCTGTTTCACACCCAGCATCAATGGTGTGTTTGCCACTCGAAACTGGAGCTGCTGAAGCGCAGCGACTCCCGAGTTTTTTGTGCCGAATTGAATCGTTTTGTTGTACGACGCACCTATACTGAACTCTTTGAAAATATCGAGGTTCGCCTTTCCAGCGCCAACGCCACCCGTATATCGAATGGTATCTTTTAGCCACGACGGTATCACCGTTAATGTCGGTATCAGTACCTGCGCCATATTCAAAGTCCCCACCATGAATAAAGACATACACGGGTAATGACTCTGAACCATTGATCTCCGAAGGACGCCAAATATTAAGATTCAAGCAATCTTCAGATTGCTCTTGCTGGGTTATTTTAAGCTGTGGGCACACGGCGCTAAATTGTGTCGCATCTATAGCGCTATCAGCATTGTCTTCTAATTGACGGAGTGACTGTGCTGAAAACGTTGTTGATCGGCGTAAGTGATTCCTTTAAACGCTTCAATGGATACGCGTTGCTCGTCACCTGCTAAGGTATTGATCACAACAGACTCTCTATTTGCGAAAAGAGTCGCGTCCCCGATGGATACTGAAACCTGCTCTGTTGGTAATGTCTGAAGCGGTTCTGGCTTAATAGGACGTGAGCTGGTTTCATCACTACCCCACGCAGAAAGAGCAACAGTGATAGCGATAACCATGAGTGAGCGATGCGTTAAATTCATGGTTGTACCCATAAATGTGTTCGGCCATCTGACCTGATATTGGTATCATCAAACCTGAGAATCCCTATGCTCAGCCATGCTCATTTCTGGAGTATTTGAAGTATTTTTTCTTTATGGTGCGATATTAATTCACTCTTTAAATTTGAATAAATCGCTTATGCAGGACGTGACCCTACATATATTCACTACCGTGAGTGGATGTCGCTTTTTATTTATCACAAAGACTTCTTGTTGTACCTTATTTGGCTGACTATCTAGGGTTGATAAAATTTCAACGGGTTCTTGAAACAGCTCTATAGGGGGTTGCTGTGACTCTCCTTCTGAAGCTTCAAACTCATCAAAGAACCCAAATATGTTATTAGAGTCTGATGGCATAGCTAGCACCAAACGTAAGTTTCGAGGCCAAAGCCAATATTGTTGAGGTCTGTTTTGACTTGACCCGAAGAGGTCCAAGGTAGAAGTGCGTCGATATCAGGCTCTGCTTTCGCCAGCTCTTTCATGCACTTGACCATGTAGTCTTAGAGGATAAGACCGTTGGCTTTCGCGGTCTCGATGATGCTGTAAAGCATCGCGCTCGCCTCAGCACCGTTTGGTGTGTTGGAGAATAGCCAATTTTTCCTGCCAATAACCAGCGGTTTAATTGCGCGTTCAGCGCGATTATTATCGATAGATAAGTGACCATCGTCGATATAACGAATGAGTTTAGGCCATTGCCCGAGCTAGTACTTTATTGCTTTGCCTAGTGGGCTAGAGCCTATCACCTTCTGGGTTGTCATCCATTGGTAAAGCTCATCCAGTATCGGCTTGGCATACGCTTAACGCTCTGCTTTGCGTTCTTCGGCAGGCGCACCTTTTAAGCTTGATTCTATCCCGTAGAGCTTTTGGGGTTTAGCCAGCACTTTATCAGCCTTGCCCGATTTACCTTCCCCTTGAAGCTTCTTCGCGTCCATGAACTTGCGTTAAGCACCCCACATTAGTGACGTGATGCAGACCATGATAAGCCGTGTAGCCATCGGTTTGTAGATAACCGTTGTAGTCACCTAAAAAGTCCACGGGGCACACCCTCGCGCGACTGTTTTGATAGTCGTACAAGGCGATTTTTTCACATTCGGCAGTGCCGCTTCGGGCGAGTCAGCGCCTGAGCAGTAAAGCCACATATAACACTGCTTCTCTTCTTTGAGCACATTGAGCGGCGTTTCATCCGCCTGAACCACCACTTGTTGAAGTAGGTTCTCCTTCAAGGCCGCATACAGCGGGGCGAACTTCTCACTGACTTGGATAACCCACCTTGCCATGGTGGCGCGTGATAGCTCGATACCCGACTGGGTAAACAGCGATCATCAATCAATGCATTGGGTGCTAACTCTTGTCCTCCACCCGCTAAGCGACCATTACAAAAAGCACCAACAAGGATCTCGCCGGTAAAGCTGCCTTTGTCTATGGGCAACGTGCCACTGTAGAGCTTAAAGCCAAGTGCTTTCACCACACCTGTTAGTGTATACGCACCGCCACCGAGAAAATCTTTAAGCTCGACTGGCGTTTCAGCTGTGACTTCAGCACCAAAACCCGCCGCAGCGACATTCATAAAATAGCGGTCATTCGCACGCGCGCTATCCACCGCAAACGCCTTGCCTTCCAGCGCTAGTTCAAAAGCACCCGAAATATCGTTAGGTATTCCCGTTGCGGTAGCAAAATCATTCGCAGTGCCCATTGGGATAAGCGCCAGTTGTGGTCTTTCACTGGCACGGAACAGGTTGAGCGCGTTAACGGCTTCATTCACCGTTCCATCGCCACCGACAACAATCAGACGCTTAACACCATCGCATATTGCCTCGCTTACCAAACGAAACATGTCCGACGATTCCCAAGTCACTCTAACTTGCAGGTCAATATCATTGTCCCTCGCCGCAAAGATGGCTTGCCTTAATTCCGGGATATTGGCTTTCTTTCCGTTTAAAATCACGCGAATGCTGTCCATGGCTATGTCCTTGTATAGGCTAACTTGATAACTCTTTTGCTGCCGCTTTGATCTTAGCTCGTAACCACTTATGGCTTGGTTCATTAGTACGGCTTGGATGCCAAATCATACACATATCGAGGTCTTCCAACTCGAAGGGTAATGGTAGTGTTTTTACCGCGTACTTTTCAGCAAAACAACGCACTGATGAAATAGGCATTACTCCGATGTACTCAGAGCCTTCGATAACAGGAAGCATCTCTACAACGCCCGCTGCGCGATACACGATTCTACGTTTCTCAAGGTCACTATAGTGCTCAGAGCTTAATAAGCTTTTGCGCGCATGCCACCTAGAGACCACCACATGCTCGAGTGCTAAGAACTGTTCCATATCGATGGTATCGCCAACCGTAGGATGATCACTACTACACACCACGACCAGTTCTTCTGTAGAAATCACCTCGTGTTTAAGCATGGTTCTTCCTTTAGGCGTCATATCAACAATCACGTCGTGTCTTTGCAGCCTTAAATCAGACTCATAGTCTTCGGTAAACAGAGGATGAACCTCTAACGCGATACCTGGTGCGACTTGGCTGATTAACCGCATGACTTTTGGCATCATTTCGTAGCTCGCCGCCGAGACGCAGGCAATGGAAAACACGCGGCCTGAGGTTTTAGGATCGAAGTCTCTTGATGCGGATAAGGTAGAAGTAAAGTTTTTAAGTGCAGCGGCCATTGCAGGATAGATATCAATAGCGAATGTGGTTGGCTCTACGCCTGATGTGGTGCGATGAAACAGTGGCTCATCATAGATATCTCTCAACCTTGCAAGTGCTTTACTCACTGCTGGTTGGCTTATATCCATGCGATTAGCAGCTCTAGATAAGTTCTGCTCTTCATAAATAGCAACAAATATAGGAATTAGATTTAGTTCGGTACTTTTCATACAGTTCCATATTAAAGAAACAGGTTCTCCATAGTAGAGAACCTGTCGATTATGTTCGATGCGAATGACTAAAGTTTGCTACTTAGTTCTATCTTTTAAGTCTGGCAAGGCTTTAGGGATTTTCAAGCGAGCAGCAATTGAACGAGAATTGCTTGAGTTTGATGTGTCACTGGGCAAGTTACGTAACCCTTTCCATAAACGAGTGAATACGTTTTTATCTTCACATCCTTGTTGAAGGGCTTCGCTATCTTCTAGCCAACGCTTTTGTCCATTTGATTTACCATGTTGCGCTTTATCCAGTTGCACTTTATTCAGTTCTAACTGAGAGGTTTGGTTTCGCAATTGACGGTAGATAAAGGTTCTTAATGCAGCCCAATTACCTTGCTTAACTAAACGACGTAGTACCAGCCAACTCGGTGTTGGGCGGTTTGCGTAGTAACGCTTAACCGAAACAATCAACGCAATGCAGACTAACAACACCAAACCAACACTAATAAACACCGACATGTAGGCTTTGATGAAAGATTGGACTGTGTGTTTGGCTTCAAACACTTCGCCTTTTATCACCACGTTTTCAAGGCGTTGATTTTTGCTGTCCCACCACTGAAATGAAAACTCTGGCAGCGTAAACTCACCACCCTGCTGAATCACATATACAGTCTGTTCAACTCGGCTTGAGCGATAATCACCACGTTCTTGAGTGTCATCCAAACGGTTGGGCTGTGGGTAAGCTTGGAACTGCTTAGTGGACTTATTGGTTAGCACATCTGGCAGCAACACAGAAAAGCTGTCTTTTGCCTTAATCGTGATAGTTCGAGTAATAGCATCGCCAACTTTTAGCTCTTCACTTGAGCGTTGCCATTGCTGCTCTATATCTACTTCTGTCGCAGAAAACCAAGGCGTTTCATTATCGAGTAAACCTGAAGGCAACGAAGCTTCAAACTTAATCGGCTGCGTGTAAAGCGTACCGCCCACGTTTGAACCATCAGGAGCAGAAACTTGGATACGAACCGGTACGGTTGGAATAACAAACTCACCGGGAGTCATCGGATAAAGCGTCACTTCCCAACGCTGACGTGACCATGTAGTACCACCGACTCTTTCTGTGTAGTTCGTCGCGAGTTGGTTACGCTGCTTAGCGATAACGTTAGGGATTTCGATACTGCCGATTCGAGTGCCGCCCGTTAACCAGCGCGGTGTCGCCACCTCAATGTTCAGAATGACCTGCTCATTTACGCTGACTTTGCCCGGCGTTATTTTGTCGCCTGACTTGGGTTTCTCGCCAATCCAAGCGATAAGCTCAACGTCACCACTTTTTTGCAGATCGAAGATATCGGCAGCAGAAGCAACAGCAGGAAAAAACCAACTCAACATAAGAGTCATCGACAACAACCATGTGCGGGCTGTGAATCGCGCTCGCTTTGATTGAATCGCTTCAAGAGCTAAATCATATCGACTCATTGCGTTTGCTCCTGTTTTGACGCTTGTTCGATGGAAGGCGCAGGATCTCTTAACTGAATTTGGAATTTGGATTTCAAGAAGAACTTAGGATCGGCTTCTACTCGCTTTAACCACTTGTCGGCAAGCTCTTGGCTGCCCAAAATCTCATTCGCGTTAAGTGTTTCCTTAAGCATCAATTCCGCTACCGTTTCTTCTTCAGCGCCATCACCCGTTCGCGGCTGATCGTCTTCGAGTTCTAAAGATTCTTCAGGGCCATCTGTGGTTCCAGACTGGCTTTCACTGGTTCGGTTTACCTCTTCGACAATTCCACTAAGCACAGCAAGATTGTTCTCCACATCCGTTCTTAGTTCTGGTGACAGATCCTCTTTCTCACTTAATGATTTCAAGAGGTCTCGTGCGGCAAGGTATTCACGCTGCCTAGCTAACGCACTCGCTGCATTGTACAAACCAAGGTCAGTTTTGGTTTGCAAAAACGCACTGTGAGCGAGCTTAAAATCACGAGCATAGTAATAAGCCGCGCCCTTTCGCATTGGGTCAGTAAAATGTTTGGCAGCTTGAAGATATTCTTTCTGATTCAACAGGCGTTGACCTTGTTGGTCAGGCGTTAACCATAAGTCCCACCACCATTGAGCTGTTTTGTCCCAAGTAGTAACCGACTCCACCACAACGGGTTTCTCAGCGGTTAAGTTGACTGTTTTCGCCAAAGTGTCTGGTGAATACATGCTGCTTGTGATCATCAAACCAACGACACACCACTGCACCAACCACCCTTTTCTGAACCATAGCAACATAATGAAAGCCATTGGAATAAGCAGTCCATAGCCCATGTCTTTCCAAGGCATTGAAGATTCCCCGTTGAGCTGCATGTTTCTTTCAACCGCTCTGTTCAGTTGTTGGATATCCGAATCATCAACGGTCACTTCAATCACTCGTCCACCCGTCTTACTCGCTAAGTTACGCAGTGAATCTAGGTCGACAGGGTTATCGCTCACCACATTACTGTTTCCTGCGGCGAGAATGAGCAACTGATACGGATTGTCGTTAAAGAAACTCTCGTACGCCCTAATGGTGCTTGGGTTTACACCATCTGATACCAACAGTACAGAAGAGCCTAACTCACCAGACAGTTGCTGATTAATCAGTGGCAGTGCTTCCTCTGCTGACTTACCTGAAACAGGCATGATATCGGGTGTGATAGCCGCTAGAAACGGTTCAAACACCTTGCTGTCTTGCGTGACGGGCATCGCCACGTGTGCGCTGCCTGCATAAACCACTAAGCCCGTATTACCGCCTTTGCGAGCTGCCAATAAGTCTCTAATTTTCTGCTTAGATCGTTCCAAGCGACTTGGAGGCAAATCTTTAGCAAGCATAGATTCACTATTATCAAGCACAACCAACATCGACGCTTTGTCTTCACCAAAAGGCGAAGCCTCACGCTGCCATGTTGGGCCAGAACAGATAATGATGGCGATAGTCACAATCACCACCAATAGCTTCAACGGCAGTTGCTTGCGCCAGCCTGTTTCGCCAATCGTCAATGCATCACGTAAATGTGTAGGTAAAATGTCTTTCCACGTTGGTTTGGTCTCTTCTCTCCAACGAACCCATAACAGGAAGAACATCGGAATAAAGGCCAACAACCACAAAGGTCGGATAAAATGAAACTGGGTAAAGAACTGTTGTATCGTGAGAGAATCAGGCATCACTCTCTCCTTTCAAATTCTTAGCCGAAGAAGCGAGCAGCGATCTTCGGCGTATCGTTGCTAAGCTGAATGCGGTCAAATACATCACTACAACAATCGCCATTAAGTAATGGTGCAGTCCCTGTTTAGGACGATAAGTGGTACTTTCATATAACTGTGGTTCTAGCTCACCAATCTGAGCGTAGGCTTTGGTCAGTTCGTCGCGGTTAAGCGCCTCAAAGGCTTCGCCACCAGACTCTTGAGCCACTCGTTTGATGGTTTCCATATCCAAAGCCACTTCACCAACGGTTTGTGGGTCACCCATGGCGATCACGTGAATACGAACGCCTTTCGCCTTGGCGACTTTTGCGGCATCGATAGGCTCAACAAAACTTCCTGTATCATTACCGTCGGTTAGTACGATCACGACCTTCTCTTTTTCGTTGGCATCAACACTTGAATCTTGAACGGCAGCACTTTGCTTTTCGCTTTGTTCAAACACCTTAATCGCCAAGCCAATTGCATCACCTAAGTGCGTGCTTTGCCCTGCCATCGCGACATCGGTTTGATTAAGCAGTTCAAGCCAGACATCTTGGTCAGCTGTAAACGGTGTTTGTACAAACGCTGCATCACCAAAAAGAATCAAACCGAGTCGATCCCCTTTTCGTGTAGTCGCAAAATCAGCCAGCACCTCTTTGGTCGCGTCCAAACGAGATATTTTATCGCCCCGCTTAGAGGTAAAGTCTTGTTCTGCCATTGAGCCAGATAAATCGACCACTACCATCACATCACGACCTAATTGTTCGCGAACTTGCGGCTCACCAAGAATGGTTGGTTTAGCGAGCGCGCACACCACTAATGCCCAAGTAATAATGAGCGTGGTTCGTTGCCACCAGCTTGGTGTTAGCTGGCTTGCCCCTTCAGACGGCGCTTCACCAATAGCTTCAACCAATTCACTGAAAAATGGCACCTTGATGGCCATTTGCTTAGTTCGATAAGCTGGCACGGCAAAGTAGACCAACAACGGCAAAGGCAGCGCGATAAACCACAGTGGGTGCGCGAATTCAAAGCTGGCAGATAAACTATCAAACATTATCTTGCCCCTCTGGTTTCGCTTGTACATCTGGTTTATGAATTTTTAGCCACATCATCGCGGTTTGAATCACCTCTAAACGCTGTTCAAAGCTCAAACGCACATTAGAGTCAATTAGGCTTTGCATCCATAATTCCGAAACTTCATCGGCAAAGAACGCATTGCTGTTTTCACTCGTGTTGGCGCTAACAGGCAGATAAGCGTTCAAACGGTTCACATAAGCTTGGCCAAACAACTTGGCATTACTGCTGTCTAGGTAACGAAGCACCACTTTGAGGACTTTAAAGGTTCGTTCGGTTGAGTTCTTGTCTCTTGCATCCAGTACCATGAGTTCTTGAAGCGCTTCTTTGCGATAACGGTTATTCCACCACCTTAACGCCAAGCGATAAGCCAGATAGATAGCGACCAATAACAGAATAACGCCAAGGATCTTCCAGCCGATCGTTTGAGGAGCCCAGCTCACACTGTCAGGAATCGCTACATCGTGCAGTTCGCGGAGGATATAGGTACTTGGGGGAGTATGTTCAACAGCCATTTAGCGCCCTCCCACTAGTTTCTGCAGCTGTGATATGTGATTGCCCGACGTGTCTAATTCTATATAAGGGAGGTTTTTCATCGCCATCAATTTAGCAAGGGACAGTTTCTGAAGTGCCGCTTTTTGGGCAAGGCTTTCACTTGCGAGGTTAACCTTAGATTGGCTATCCAGATTAAGTTGAAAGCGACCATCACCCACCACCCAGTTTGCGCTTGCAAGATCTTGAGGCAATGACTGTTCTAATGAATCGGTGACCATAATGGCCAAGATATCGTTGTGTTGCTGTAACTGCTTTAGTCGATCGAGATGTTGTTCTCGGCAGTCTCGCCAGTCACTAATGAATATCAAGGTTGATTGCTTGAGTCTCATTCGTTTGATCAGTTCAATCCACTGGCTAAAACCAATATTATCGCCATCACTTACATTGACGCCTAAGCTTTGATTGGCTTTGGTAAGATGTTTTAGCTGAGCCAACAAATCAGATTGAGAACGTTGAGCTTTGGTATGAAACAGTTTTTGGTGCGAGGCCAAAACGAAGCCGACACGATCACCATCTTTCAGCACTCGCCATCCACACAATGCCGCCACTTCGGCAGCCACAACAGATTTCATGGTGTTTTGAGACGCAAAGAACATCGAACTGCGCTGATCGACACAGATCATCACATTACGGTCTTTCTCTTCGGTATAGCTACGAACATGAGGCTTACCCGTTCGCATCGTAACTTTCCAATCGAGATTACGGATATCATCACCCAATTGGTAATGACGTAATTCTTCGAAGTTCAAACCACGACCACGGAACAAAGAGTTATGTCTGCCCGAAAGTACGCTGCCCGCTTTTAAATGAGGTAACAGTGAAAACGACTCAGCTTGAGCCTGAATTCGCACTAACCTTGAATAATCACAATACAGTCGTGGATCAAGGCCTTGCGATTTGGGAGCTTGTGTTGGCTTCGCCATGACGCCCCCTAGTTATCCAATCTCAACATTATCGAGCAGTTCTTCAACCACTCTTTGATGGTCAACACCATCGGCCAATGCGTCGTAAGACAACGAGAATCGGTGACCTAATACGGTTGGTAACATGGCACGCACATCGTCCAACGTGACATGGTCACGTCCTTGCAACCATGCATAAGCGCGAGCACATTTATCCAACGCGATGGAAGCACGCGGACTTGAACCAATCTCAATCCATTTAGACAAGTTTGATTCTGGGTAACGCTCTGGCTTACGAGTTGCCATCACCAAGGCCACAATGTAGTTCTCAACTAAATCAGAAACGGCAATGTCTGGAAGTTGGCGCCGAGCTTCAAGTACCAACTCAGGTTCAATATGTTGTGGCGTGACTAATTCTGAACTGGTCTCGCTACCGAGTTCCTCACTGCGCACAAGTCGAATGATGTCGCGTTCAGCTTCATCTTCTGGATAGTCGACTGTCACTTTCATAATGAAACGGTCCATTTGTGCTTCAGGCAGTGGATACGTACCTTCTTGCTCAACTGGGTTTTGTGTGGCTAGCACCATGAACAAATCTGGCAGGATGTGAGTTTGACCACCCACCGTAATCGTCCCTTCCGCCATCGCTTCAAGCAGAGCCGCTTGCACCTTTGCAGGAGCACGGTTCACTTCATCGGCTAAAACAATACTGTTGAAAATAGGACCCGGTTGAAAGTGCAACTGAGGCTTCCCATCAAGCTCTTGATACACCTCCGTGCCCGTCACATCAGATGGCAGCAGGTCTGGCGTAAATTGAATTCGACCAAAACTGGTGTTCAGTAGATTCGCCAGCGATTTTACTGAGCGAGTTTTCGCTGTACCGGGAAGTCCCTCTAAAAGCACATGGCCATTAGTCAATAACCCTATCACCAGAGCCCGAACGACGTGGCTCTGACCGATAACACTTTTCTCTGTTTGTTCAATCAGTTGGTTTATTGCTTGTTGCGCATGGTTCATAGGTCTTCCCTTAATTCAATCTGGCTGCGTACATCCTACTCACAAGCTCCATAACTATTAGTTATAAACGCGATAATTGGTTACAAGCGGAATAAGCAGCAAGCTCGATAGCCAAGCTCACCTCATCGCTTTATTTAAACCTAGCTTTCAATTGGTTAATGGCTTCCGGCGGTGCCACTTTGCTCAATGATGAAATACATTGCTCAAACGCCTTTGGTACGCCCGGTATATGACTGTTTCGCGCCAACACTTCACACTGGGCATACAGGTGCTGTGGGTTGCGGCTAAATTGGTAAGCCTTATGCAGTGATTGACTTGCCGCAAGCACATCCGATTTTTCCAAAGCCAATCCGTACACATACCAATATTGAGGGTCGGTTTGCGCAGTTTCAGCGGCTTGTTTAAGGTAGTCCGTTGCTTGTTCGTAATCTTTCACACGAAGCAGAGACAATCCTGTGCTGTATGGCAAAACACTCGATTTAGGCTGAGCTTCAATACCTTGCTTCAAGGTCGACAACGCTTTTGCCTCGTTACCTTGCGCTCGATACAAATCCGCTAAATTGGCGTAGCTGTTTTCGAAATAAGGCTCAATCTCGATAGCGCCTAGATAAAACTCAATCGCTTTGTCGTGCTGGCCTAAATCTCGGTAAACGTTGCCTAGGTTAGTACGTCCAAATCCTCTGTCGGCATTAAATTGCTGTATTTCAATGTACTCTTCTAATGCAGGCTTGATTTGGTCTTTCTGCAGAGGGTTCATTTCTCCCCAATAACGCACTAATGCGCCTGCGGTTTCTGAACGAATCGACAATACAGGGTCTTTCAGTAGCGGCTCTAGAATTTGCCAACGGTCAGTGAATGGGAAACCAGACGAGCCTTGTACCACACCCAAACGGATCATTTCATCATCATGTTTCACCGCTCTTGCCAGCGAAATAAGCGTATTCTTACCCGTATTACCGCCCAAACGTTCTAAGCTCGATGCACGAATGATATTGCTTAAGCTAGAGTCCTGAGCCGAGTATGCCAACGCATCCTCTGCACCTCTGTGCCCTATCGAGTCAGCATAAAAGGCAACGGCAAAGTGCTGCTGATTACGATACTTAGAATCTGGGAACCACTCACCGATTTGCTTATCTGCCCACTGGTCGGTTTGATCTGCATGACAGCTAGTGCACACGTTCGGCGTTTTAATGTGTTGGCTAATATCAGGACGTGGGATATGCCAACTGTGGTCACGCCTTGGGTCGACCTCCATGTAAGTCGTCTCTGGCATGTGACAAGTCGTGCATTGTGAAGCTTCAGTATTCGCTTCGTGGAATGTGTGCTTTTCAGGCGTGTATTCTGATGCAATATGACATTGGCTACACACGGCTTCTTCCGCAATTTTTAGTTCAGCGGTATGAGGATCGTGGCAGTTAGTACATGTGACGCCTTTTTCAGCCATCACGGATTGAAGGAAAGATCCGTAAACGTAATCTTCATCGTAGATTTGACCATCGTTGTGGTAAAGCTCTGGGGTAATCAAGCTCAAGCGATACTTATCAAAGAAAGACCCGTTAACGTGATCACCCGTTTCATTTAACTGAGTACGACGGCTGTGGCATTGAGCACAGGTTTGAACTTGATTGGTATGGATGATGTCTTTTGGTTGCAGGGTTGAATTACCCTCTTGATAGATCCACTCTTTGACCGACTTCGACAAGTCGCGGTCAAAACCATAATGCGCCGAGACTGGAGCATCCTTTCCACCGTTAGCTTTTGCTTTCTGTTTATTTGCTAACAAGGCCTGTTCAACGTGCTCGCTTGCAGGGCCATGACACGCTTCACAACCGACATTAATCTCCGACCAAGTAGTATTATAAGTGTTGCTCGCGCTGTCGTAGCTTTTCTCTAGGTTCGTTGAATGGCAATCAGCACACATGAAGTTCCAGTTTTGACCGCTATTGGTCCAGTAGAATTCATCGGTGTTGGTGGTATCAGGATAGAGGTGAAACCAGCGTTGACCGCCTTCGCCCTCAGTGCGAGAATCCCAAGCGAAAGGAATCAACTGTACACGGCCGTCTTCAAATTCAACCATGTATTGTTGTAGTGGTTCAAAGGCAAAGGTATAGCTGATTTTGTAATCTTTAAAGTGGCCGTCTTGCCCTTCAATATTGACCCAGAACTCTTCGCCCTTGCGGAAAAATCGGTTGGGTTTACCGTCATGAGTGAATGTTTGATCGTTGAAATCGCCTAATACAGATTCGTCTGTAGCGTGCTTCATCGCCATATCATGATGAGAGCCCTCCCACGCTGCGACTTCTTCACTATGACAATCAACACATGCTTCCGAACCGACATAGCTGGCTTTAGAACCGATAGGTAAAGCGTCAGAGCTAACGGGTGACGCTACAGAGTTGGCCTTTGAAATATCAGAGTTGATATTAGGATCTTGCTCGTTGGCATAGGCGTTCAGACTGAACAGCGACAACATCAGTGAAGACAAGATTGCGGATAATACTGCGACTCGCTGGTGTTTCAATCCGTTTACCAGTGAGCACAACCATGCAGACATAACATTCCTTGTTTTTATACATCCTTATGCTTAATAAGGTAGACGTAAAAACAACGAATTTACAATTATTTAGTGGCAATGAGCTCGATTGTTGTGATTCGTATTCACGACCGGGATTTACTCATCGATATGCGCATAAAAAAAGAGCTCCTAAGAGCTCTTCAATCTGTTCAGTTTCACTCAAACAATCACTTACTTGTTATGAGATTCCTGCAGTTTTTCCATTACCTGATCCAAGCTAAAACTCGCAGCTTTTTGACGTGGCGGATATTCAGCAAAGGTTTCTAGGAACTTGCCCACATACGCTTGTGCTGGAACGAACATATAAGCATGGTCTAACAACCAATCGTAGTATGTATTCGATGTAATGTCTGCGTTTTCGTATGGGTCCATACGCAGGTTAAACAGCTTAGGAAGACGTAACGTCACGAACGGTTCAGCCCAAATTTGCATGGTACCCGTCGCACGCTGCTCCATGAACACCGCTTTCCATTGGTTGTAACGAAGCGCCGCTAAATCACCATCATCGGTAAAGTAGAAGATCTCCGAACGACGGCCTTTCTCTTCTTCACCCGTTAGGTAAGGAAGGAAGTTGTAACCATCTAAGTGAACCTTAAACGTTTTATCACCGGCAGTATGACCTTTGAGTAGTTTCTCTTTGATTTGGTCATCACCAGCGGCGGCAACGAAGGTTGGCATCCAGTCCATATGGTGCATGATTTCGTTAGATACGGTTCCTGGTTCAATCTTACCAGGCCAACGAACCATTGCTGGTACACGGTATGCGCCTTCCCAGTTGGTGTTTTTCTCACCACGGAACGGGGTTGTACCCGCATCAGGCCAAGAGTTCATGTGAGGGCCGTTATCCGTTGAGTAGAAAACAATCGTGTTGTCTTTGATACCCAACTCATCCACTTGCTTCAATAGTTGCCCAACGTGTCGATCGTGCTCAACCATACCATCAGCGTAGTTACCGACACCGGTTACGCCTTTACTGTCGGCTTTCACGTGCGTTCTAAAGTGCATACGTGTCGCGTTCCACCACACGAAGAATGGTTTGTCCGCTTTCACTGCGCGATCCATAAAATCAAGTGCCGCGTCTAGTGTTTCTTCATCAACCGTTTCCATACGCTTACGCGTCAGTGGACCGGTATCTTCAATCTTGCCATCAGCGAATGACTTAATGACACCACGAGGACCAAATTTCTTACGAAACTCAGGATCGGTTGGGTAATCTTCATTCTCTGGTTCTTCTTCAGCATTTAGGTGGTAAAGGTTGCCAAAAAATTCGTCAAACCCGTGTGCTGTTGGAAGGAATTCATCTTTATCGCCAAGGTGGTTTTTACCAAATTGACCTGTCATGTAACCCATAGGTTTCAGCATTTCTGCGATTGTCGCGTCTTCTGCTTGTAAGCCAATGTCTGCGCCCGGCAAACCTACTTTACTCAAACCCGTTCGTAACACACTTTGTCCCGTGATAAAGGTAGAGCGACCCGCAGTACAAGATTGCTCTGCGTAATAGTCCGTAAACATCATCCCTTCTTTCGCGATGCTATCAATATTCGGGGTTTTGTAACCCATGAGACCGAAGGTGTATGCACTCACATTGGATTGACCAATATCGTCCCCCCAAATAACCAATATATTTGGCTTTTCAGCCGCAAAAGTGGCGCTGGACGCGGCCATCATCGCTGTACCCAAAATCGCTAATCGACGTTTAGCGCCATATTTCGCTGTCATAGAAACCTCTTCGTAAGTTATTTGCATCCTGCCCTACAACGTATAGTCCATTTTTTACACATGCGCGAGATTCCCTAAGCTATTAATCTTTTTGTCATTTTTATTGAGATACGGATACAGGAATCATCGATAAGGTTTACGCCAACAAACATGATAAGGATCACACATACAAACTAAGGCTTTATTCTACGTACCCACTGGAGCTGATATTAATCAATAGGTTACCTAAGCATCATAACGATTGGTTATAAGCACTATAAAAGGACGTAACGGAATTTTGAGAATAACATTTGCTCATCGATGCGTTGTTCTAACGCATTAATCTTAAAAGTGAATCGGAGTCCTTATGGGTACTAAAATTAATAAACTAGCATTAGGTGTTGGCTTATTAGCAGCTTCTTCAGCGGCAACAGCAGCAGAAAAACCAAACATTCTTGCTATCTGGGGTGATGACATTGGTGTATTCAACATCAGTGCATACAACAACGGTATGATGGGTTACGAAACACCTAACATCGACCGTATTGCTAACGAAGGCGCACTATTTACTGACCACTACGGTCAACAATCGTGTACTGCTGGTCGTGCTGCATTCCTAACAGGTCAAGAACCTTTCCGTACTGGTCTATTGACTATCGGCATGCCAGGTTCGGACCACGGTATCCCTGATTGGGCTCCAACGATCGCAGACCTTCTTAAAGAACAAGGCTACATGACAGCTCAGTTCGGTAAGAATCATATGGGTGACCAAGACAAACACCTTCCAACGAACCACGGTTTTGACCAGTTCTTCGGTAACCTGTACCACCTAAACGCCGAAGAAGAGCCAGAAACATATTACTACCCTAAAGACCCAGAGTTCCGTAAGAACTACGGCCCTCGTGGTGTAATCAAGTCTACTGCTGACGGTAAGATTGAAGATACTGGCCCAATGACGCGTAAGCGTATGGAGCATGCGGATGAAGAGTTCCTAGAAGAATCTCTAGCATTCATGGAAAAAGCGGTAAAAGCTGACAAACCATTCTTCATCTGGCACAACACCACTCGTATGCACGTGTGGACTCGCCTACAAGAGAAATACCAAGGTAAATCAGGTATCAGTATTTATGCTGATGGTATGTTAGAGCATGATGACCATGTTGGTGTGCTTCTAGACAAGCTGGATGAACTAAAAATCGCTGACAACACTATCGTAATTTACTCTACCGATAACGGTGCTGAAACGGTTTCTTGGCCTGATGGCGGCGCAACTTACTTCCACGGTGAGAAAGGTACAACTTACGAAGGTGGTATGCGTGTGCCTCAGCTAGTTCGCTGGCCTGGGACTATCAAACCTGGAACTAAAATCAACGATATCATGGGCCACCAAGACTGGATTCCTACTCTACTAGCAGCCGCTGGTGATGATAAAGTGGTTGAGAAGCTAGCATCTGACAAAGGTGCAACTTACAACGGTAAAAACTGGCGCGTACACCTAGATGGTTACAACTTCCTGCCTTACTTCCAAGGTAAAGAAGAGAAAGGCCCTCGTGACAGCATGCTTTACTTCTCTGCTAACGCTGAGCTAAACGCAGTACGTTGGAATGACTTCAAGATTTCGTTTGCTGTGATGGATGGTAACATTGTGGATGCAGTTCGTTTCCAACCAAACTGGCCTCAAGTTGTTCACCTACGTGCTGACCCATTCGAGAAAGCACCGCACGAGTCTGGTATGTACCTGCGCTGGATGGCAGACAACATGTGGTTATTCGTTCCAGTAGGAAATCAGGTTCAAGAGTTTATGACGACGCTACCAGATTACCCTATGCAGAATAGCCAAGTACTGAACCCAGGTAACTTCAACCAGAATGCATACATGCTTCAAGGTAAACTTAAGCAACTAGAAGCAGCCGCAGCACAAGCTAAATAAGCTACTCTAGATTAAAAATGTAATAACGAAGCCGTGGTGACTGAATGCAGTGACCGCGGCTTTTTAGTATCCAATACAAATAACATAAGACGCGAACCGCCAACTAGTACAATTCACACCCAACCTACCCTCTCATTTTTCAAAAATAAAAACTCACACTAGTCAATGTGAACCTTAATATATGACCGTTGCGTTAAGATTTCGCAAATTTTTTCAAATCCTTATGACATGACTTGAATTGGAGTTCTTACCATGCGATTGTAGTTCAACTGCCCATAAACAACTGTATGATTATGAAAACATTAAAATCCATTGCGCTGCTTTCGACAATTATCGCAGCGCCACAAGTGTTAGCTGACGTAACAATTGAAGTTCCTTCTAGCGCAGATGCTTTAGTCGAAGTCTTAGCTGTTAATGAGGCTAAACCTGAACTCGACGGTGGTTTCTTCTCTTCGAGCAAAACGATCACCGTTCCAGATGGCGTAAACCAAATCGTTTTCAAATATCAACTGGCTTTCAGCCAAGGTAACGACCGAGAGTTTGTCGATAGCGATACCATTATTGCTACTTTTGATGCGACAGACACAGCATTGACGTTTGACATGCCTAAGTTCCGTAACACCAACGAAGCGAAAAAAGGCCTTCAAAACTTAGATTGGAAACTGGTTGATAAAAACCAAAATGCAATCAGTGTTAAGCAAGACAAACTTATCAAAGATGGCATGCAGATTGGTCGTAAGTACCCACAAGAAGCGAAGGAGTACAACCAGAAAGGCGGCATCGCTGCACTTACAGTAGGTGCTAGCGCGGGCGTAGCAGCTGCTGTCGCACAACCGGTAACGCTTCCAGCAAAGATTGACGGAAATGCAGCAAATACAGCTGAAGAGATGCTCTATTTCTGGTACGAAAAAGCGGATGCTGAAACCAAGCAGAAATTCAAAGACTACGTGAACAAGTAGCTCAATGAGCTTAATTTAAAAATGAAAGAAGCTGGCAAACTGCCAGCTTCTTTTTTGTCTTCATCTAGATGATTTAGGCTTATAGAGATTAAGCAGACTCAGTCGATAACACTTTACCATCCACTTTAGTTGGCCATCCTAGCGCTTTATACTCAGCTGCTAGTAAATGGGCACAGCCGCTAGAAATTCTGGTCAGAACCAGCTTTAGCTAAGTAACCTTGAACAAGCTCTCGATATTGCTGCTTCAATGGCGCTTCAATAAAGCTCGCGTCTATCGCATTCAAACTAAACTGCGCTAACTCCTGATGCGTCATCTCATGAGCTTGGCTCACCGCATTAAAGTTATCCGACATGTAACCACCAAAATAAGCAGGGTCATCCGAGTTAATCGTTACAGCCACACCCTTTCTGAGCAGTTCGACAATGTTGTGGTCTTCCATCACATCGAATACACGCAATTTAATATTCGACAGTGGGCACACCGTCAGTGGCATTTTGGTTTCAATCAGCTCTTCGATTAGAGCTTCGTCTGTCATGCACTGGACACCATGATCCACTCGACTCACGCTGAGCATTTCAATCGCATCGACAATGTTTTGAGCCGGCCCTTCTTCTCCTGCATGCGCCACCGTCAAGAAGCCCGCTTGTTTTGCTTGTTGGAATACACGCTTGAACTTCTCTGGTGGGTGTCCTAATTCAGAAGAGTCCAGTCCAACCCCGACGATCTTATCTTGATGCTTCAATACCTCTGCGAACGTTTGAATGGCGCTCTCTTCAGATAAATGGCGCAGAAAACATGCGATGATTTGAGAGGTAATGCCCAACTCTTTATGACCCTGTTCAAGCGCACGATGAATGCCGTTAATAGCGGTGTCTAATGCAATGCCACGATCGGTATGTGTCTGAGGATCAAAGAAAATCTCAGTATGGATAACATTGTCGGCTTTACAGCGTTCTAGATAAGCCCATGTTAAGTCGTAGAAATCCTGTTCTGTGCGCAGTGCATCAGCACCTTGATAATAGATATCCAGAAATGACTGTAAATCATCAAATTCGTATGCGCGTCTTAGTTGCTCTGGGGATGAATAAGGCAGCTCAATGCCATTGCGTTGAGCAAGCTGGAAAAGTAACTCAGGTTCGAGCGAACCTTCAATGTGTAAATGCAACTCTACTTTTGGGAGCCCTTGAATAAATGCGTTCATATTTCACCTACTATGGATTTTAGGTGTGCACTTACTCTGAATAATAGACAGGAGGTTTTCTTGAACGCCATTACAAAGAGTAAGAACACAATTGTGATCTAAACCCTTCGTAATCAGCACTTTGCGGGAGCTGGTAGAGACCCCCAAACCATATCATTGGGGTTATACGAAGCAAACGGTTGCTACTATACAGAGTTTAATGGGAATTTCACTAATCAATTGCTCATTAACCGATTTCTAAAGTAGGAACCTGTTTGGTTCGTTCTCAACGGTAATCTGGTCGTATTCTCGACATCAGCAACATATCGATGTACTTACCCGCTTTGAACGTACTGAGTCTTTTTGTGCCTTCTAACTGAAAGCCTACACGTTCATACAAAGCAATAGCGGCGTGGTTATCGGCATGAACCTCTAACTCAAGACGCACGAGATTAAGCCAGTTATCCGCCTGATTGATCGCTTCTTGCATTAACGCCTTACCGACACCTTTACCATGCATATCTAGGTGAATAGCAATACCAAGACCAGCGCAGTGCCTGTCTCTTACCTTGGTGGTCATGAATAAAGTAATGTGACCCACTACTTTGCCGGAGACTTCCGCAACCAGAGTGAAATGGTCTGAATGACCAAACAGTCGCTCCACTTGTTCAGAACTAAGATAAGGCTTTTGTGAGGTGTTTTCTGAAACTGAAGGGCGGCGATAAATATCGAAAATATCTTGGCTATCCGTTGCTTCTAAATGTCTAATTTGTATTTCCAAAGCGCTTCCTTATCCTATTATTTCTATCCATAAGCTAAGTTTCATATTACGGATAGCAACGGGCACCTACAACCTTTAAAGGTGTAAGTGCCCGAAATAATTAAACAAATAGTAAGACTGAACTTAAACTTCTGCTTTGATGAGTATTTTTAAAATAATGTGAATATCAGAATTTATAATCCACACCCACACTCGCTAATACTTGCTCGGAGTTATAGAAATCGATATTAGAATCTATGCTTCTTAAACCCAGTAAAGTAATGAACGCCCAATCTTTATAGCCCATCAAACCACCAAACTCATAAGCTAAGAATGCACCGAATTCATTCTCTTCACGTACTTGCCCGTAAATTGGATTCGACTCATCATATTCACGATCACTTGCATCTAGGGTGACAACAAAACCATGACGACCGATTCTCTTCGCGTAGTTTAATTCAATACCATAACTATCGAAGCTGAGTGCTCCTCCTTCTGCGTCTGAGTGGAAATACACCATTGAAGGAACAAATAGACCTGCGTGGTTTGGTAAGATAAAGCGGTATCCTGCTTTGGCGTACACATAGGTTCTTTCCCTATCCAGCAGCACAGCATCTTCCGGAGATAAGCCTTGGCTACCAGATAGCTCTTCATCAACATCAGATTGCCCAAATGCGAGATCCGTTCGAAAACCAGTTCCACCGATATTAGTGAGCTGCAGTCGTCCTACATTACCTTTGACATCCGTTTCATTTCGATTAACGCCAACAGCATACGGATCCGTCCAAGCCTTGCCCGAGATAAGCGTAGGAAGAACAGAAAAATCCAATATGGTGCCACCAGAAAGTTGATATCGATAACCGATCTCAAACGCAATGGTACCTGTTGCAATATCCTCTCGTGTCGTACCCGCATACACTTGGTGAGTCAGCGATTCGCCAAAAGTATATTGAACAGTACCCAAAAAGCCGAGTAGCCCTTGGTTTTCACTCTCCCCTTCCTGGGTGTTGGTGGCTTGATTCGAATCTTGTTCAGTACTCAAATTACTACTGTCAGAGTAGAAACCGGCCAATACACTGAAGTTACCGCTGAAGCCTTCACTTGGAGCAAGGCCACTGTATGCAGGCATTGAAGCCAATGCAGAAAAGACTACTCGTAAAACAAACCTCATATTCACATCCATTACTTGAATAATCACCAAATAACTATAAGCATCAAATAACTATAAGCATCAAATAACTATAAGCATCAAAATGGAATTATAACAAGCATTTAACAATATAAGTTTATTCGCTTGACGCTGTCGATATCGCTAACCATTCACTCAAAGACACAACAAATTGATCTATCACGATTGGGCTTTCGTAATACCTCTCGAAAATAACGGACAAAACTCAAAGGAAGACAATATGTTTAATAAATTAATCAAAACCATGTCAGTGCTAGTTGCGACGCTTCTTTTTACGGCTTTTGCTCACGCTGATCACCACGGAATGAAGAAAGATATCGTTGACGTGGCGGCTGAAAACGGCTCTTTCAACACCTTGGTAGCAGCGGTAAAAGCGGCAGGCTTAGTTGAAACATTGAAAGGTGACGGTCCCTTCACAGTGTTTGCGCCAACGGATGAAGCGTTCGCTGCGCTACCAGAAGGAACGGTTGATATGCTGTTGAAGCCAGAAAACAAAGACAAGCTGATTGCAGTACTGACCTATCATGTGGTGCCAGGGAAAATAATGGCGTCTGAAGTGATGAAACTTGATAGTGCCGTAACAGTGCAAGGCGAAGCGGTAATGGTAGGAATTGATCACGGCAACGTGATGGTCAACAAAGCGCAGGTCGTGATGGCAGATGTTGAAGCAAGCAATGGTGTTATCCATGTGATTGATGCTGTATTACTGCCTAAATAATAAAGATGAACACAAATCAAAGGTTCTTAGAGGGTGTGACAGGCTCACACCCTTTTGACGTTTAAATACCAAGTTAAGATCGGTATCAAACTAGCCGAACCTGCCTTTATATAAGCAAGAACCCGGATTACATAAACAAGCGCCCGAATATCAGAAAGGCCGCCATCGATACCACCTTCGTGAAGACCACTACCCAGATGCAGTCACCAATACTAGAGTGCGTCGCTTTCCCGAGTAAGAACACAAACAGAATCAACCCTAACACCCAGCCCACTGTCGGAATCAATGACACCAGAGCAACAATTACAGCAATAGTAAGAAGGGATTTAAAATCTGCGACCACGAATGACATTTTAGAGGCGATATACATACAACATGCGGTGATTAATGCGTCCATCACAAACGCTAAAGCTTCAATACCCACTTTTCTTCCTTCACTGAAATTAGTTGAAGTGGATATTATCTCTAAAGTGATGATTTTTCTTGAAGAAGAGAACCAAAAACAGGTGAAAACTGTATCAAAAATGAGATTACCGTTCGCCTGAAGGCATAGGTTTATTTGCTCGAGTCTTCTAAGCCTTTGACCAGTGCTTCAGACCGAGTCTGATTTGCTTTTTGATAGGCATCAAAGCCATCTTCGCGTTTACCTCCGAACAAACAAAGAAACGAGTTAATGACGAATGAAAAAAATGAGATGACGACAACAAAGAGAGGAAATAACCCCGACACCCCAGCATCTAAGACAAGAAGGCCAACAGCGAAGGACAACATCGACACCAATGTATATAGTTTAGTTCTACTCACATGACTCATGAACAACACTCCTTGTATTCATTCAATGTTTAGATTAGACAAATTATCTTGCACACAACTTGAACTCATCGACAATATCAATAGATCAGGAAAAGTTATCCTTAATAAGGTTCATTAATATTTCAAACTCGGTTTCTGTATCCCTAAGAACACGAGTCCGCCTATTCAGCTGCCTTGTCCATCTTCAACTATCTTTTCCATCACGTAATTGGTCAGCTTTACGCCACGCATTTCGACTTCCTGTTCATTTACTACCTTAAAGCCAAGGTGCTCATAAAAAGGCCTTGCGGTAATACTTACTTCAGAGAAATATCTCGATACGCCACGAACTCGACCCACAGTGAAAACATGTTCCATCAACGCTTTCCCGACACCCTTCCCTTGATATTCGTGGTGACAGAAAAAGTGATCAATCAAGCCGTTAGGTTGCAGGTCAGTATAGCCAACAACGCAGCCATCGAGCTCAGCCACAAAGGGTTGTAACCCATTCATACGCTTTTGCCATAACGCAAAGTCAAAGCTACTGGGTGCCCAAGCTTCGACTTGCTGTTGAGAATAATCTCGAACATTCACGTTACGTACGGTATGAAAGAAGATCTCCCACAGTGCTTTGTCATCACTCGCTTGATAGTTTCGAATTCTAACCACAACATACTCCTTTTTGTCTTAAGTCCTTTCTGAGGTGCAAATAAACAGCTGAATCAGCAAGCTTTATAACCTAACAGCCTCAGCTTTAGAGCAAGATATCAACGATAAAACACAGCGAGCCAGATCGTCACCGTATCTTTATCTGTACCAATAACCTTGTGCTTTTCACCTGCGGAAATATTGAGATAATCCCCTTTAGACAAGGTAACAATGCGACCATCTTCAAACTCAATCACCCCTTGCCCATCGATCACCATTACCCATTCATTCTCATCTTGATCATACCAACCCTCGTCTGGTGAACTGTGACCATATGAGAGTATTCTCTCGATTCGAATGTTGTCGTTGGCAATCAGGTCATTGAATATTTCATTGGGTATTGATGAAGGAACATCATTGTAAATGTTTGGCATCAAGCTCTCCTAGCTAGCATTGAATTGATTAACAACTTGGGCCTTAGCTGTACTGTAAACCTAAGCAGCGGCACTCTTTTTGAAGTAAAAACGGTAATAGCCCACCAAGTTACTGGAGATAAACAGCGCCTCCATAACAACCGCTGTTGGCGAACCAACTAAATAATTGTGAACCAACCAAAAGCTGGTTCCGATGATCATCAATTCTCTTAATCGACGGTCATCTTTATTGAAGGCTGCAAAGGTCTGAAATACGGAGGCAAAGCAACTCAATATGCTGGTCAGCCCTGAGTAAGTCACTGCGGTTGCGACCACCGACATCGAAGAAAACAAATATTTAAACTTAGACGAGGTAGAAAATACGCTCGTCAAATAGCGAATCGTGGCAATCGTCATTAAGCTCGCCGCTGTCCATTGTTCAAGAAGGATAAAGTGACTCGAAATAAGAACGCCAGCAAAGAACAGACAAGTGACGATTTTCTTCCTTTCCTTGAATTGGAATGACAGAAGATCAAAACAAATGGCTATCGCGACTAATACTTGGGAAAGATAAAAGGCAGACACGGTGATTCCTTCAATAATAACATTCCGCCCTAGCCGCTTCTTTCACGGTGAATAATCGAATAAAACATACTAGGCGGTTACAACAAAACAGAGCAAACAGCGCTCTAAAGCTTCTATAAAAATCTAAAGCTTCAACACACCACTAATCACAGTGGTCGCAGAGCCGATTAACTTTATTCGCCCATTAGCCAATAATTCAGTCGACATATAGCCACCACGACGAGACGCCTGATAAGCACTGAAACTGCTTTTGTTGAGCTTTTCTGCCCAGTGTTGCGTCAATGCGCAATGTACCGAGCCAGTCACAGGATCTTCATTAACCCCAACCCAAGGTGCAAAGTAGCGAGAAACAAAATCAAGTTCCGTATTTGCTGCCAATGCTGTCACCACTACACCTCGCCCTTGAATACCTTTTAACGCATCAAAGTTTGGTGAAAGCTCCAATAACACTTGTTCGTTGGAAACTTCGATTAACTGCTTAGAGTCAAATTCTCTGAATGAAACTACTTGATGCGGATCTAAACCTAGGTGTTCAAGCAGCGTGAGGTTGGGTTCAGAACGCAATGATAGCTGTGTACTAGGAAAATTAAGCTCGATAGACGATTCACAAACGGCGGCAGATAATTCCCCAGATAAGGTGTTAAACACGACCTTATCACCTGTCTCAAGCAGTCCTTGTTCTTTCATCACATGAACCGTTGCCAGTGTGCCATGTCCACACAGCTTCACTTCGACTTCGGGAGTGAACCATTTAAGCGTCATAGTGTTAAGCGCGAGAAAAGCCGTTTCAGATACCGCCATCTCTTCAGCGATTGAAAACATTAACGACTCATCCAACGGCTCTTTGGAGATACAGACCCCGGCAGGGTTCCCTTTAAACGCTTGAGTTGTAAACGAATCTACTTGGTATATCTCTAAATCCACAATGGCTCCTAAATGCACAACATTTCCCAAACCGGCAATCATGGCTCGTTGGGACATAACCTAGATATTGCTGCCCACAATAAGCACAATCACCTTGTGCTACAAGTCTTTAGCAACAACTTTATCGATACTTATTGAGAAACGAAACAAATGATAAACAAAACGTTATAGAAGTGTTTTTAGGGATAAAAGAACATTGAACATAAGAGTAAATCGCGATGGCAAAACAAAGGAATAACGACGATTAATACGAGCGAAAACCCGAAAAAGGTAATCACCGCATCATTATTTAATGCTTAATATTTGCATAATAACTTGTAAGAATGAATATTATGATGAATATTAATTTAAATAATCCATTCACGGACAATAAACTGGAATACGTACTTGTGTTGAATACGATACGACGGAGTCATCCTTGCCTCACACGATAAAGGTTCGGTATCAAGTAGGAGTAGCAAGTTGCTATTTGCATGAAATGCATGAAGTTGAAGTTAAATTAAGTGCCTAAATTTGAATCATGTCGCAAATTTTGGGCTACGATTTAGTTATCACGTACGAAAGGGAATCCGTCAGTGAAAGCGTTTTGCGTATCAATACTTGCGTCAACATCCTTTTTGGCTAGCCCTGTATTTGGCCAGCAGCATGATATTTATCTCTACAATTGGGATGAATTTTTATCTGACAGCGTCGTTACCCAGTTGAGTGATACCTACGGCATCTCACTAAAGCAGCAATATTTTTCTGACGAGTCCATTCGTGATGAAGTGCTATTGAGTGAACGACGAGGTGCGTTTGAATTGGTTGTCATTGAAAGTATGAAACTGAAAGCGCTGGCTAAACAGAACTTATTCCACAACCTGAGCGACTTGCAGCAATCCCTTTCAAGCAACTTTGACTCAAGATGGGTGGATGGGTGTGGCGAATATGGGATCCCCTACGCTTGGGGGACATCCGGCATCTTATACCGAAGCGGAAAAGTTGAGACTCCCAAGTCTTGGGGCGCTCTTCTAGACCCTGAAACCAAAACCAGCGGCCGAATCAGCATGTATTATGAGCCTACGGATTTGGTGAGTGCTGCGCTTCTGATGAATCAATTTGAGCCGTTTACCAACAACGAACAAGAACTTCGAGTCGCTTACAAAACGCTACAAGCACAGAAGCCTCACCTTGAAAGTAATGAATACGTTGTCGATTATATTCGTCATCCCGAACACTTAGCCAACATCGACCTCGCCTACGGATACTCAGGTGACAGCTATGTGCTTAATGATGCCGAACCTGAGGCATCTTGGGCCTACACAGTGCCTCTAGAAGGAACAACCTTATGGTTAGAGTGTATGGCTGCAATTAACAACGGAGAGCGATCTCCACAGGCAACCACGATTCTCTCCTTCTTATCGCAACCCGAAATCGCCGCTCAAAACGCAATGGATTCATGGTTTGCAACGCCAAGTTCAAAAGCAAAAGCACTCACTTCTCAGGAGTATCAAAACGATCCCGAGCTTTTCCCGAATAAAGAAGTATTAGATCGCAGCTACCTTTATCAGCCGTTAGAACCGAGTAGCATTCAAATTCGCAATCGTATTGTCGACAGTTTGAGATAACTCATGCCAGTATTGAAGAAGCTCTATTTTGTACTTTTACCAACGCTGACATTTGTGCTCCTGATAGCAGGAATCGTGATGTACAACTTCGCATCAAATCATGCTAAGCACATGTATTTGGACAAGGTGCAATCTGATGTGAACACCGCTTTAGTCGCGGCGGAATACGAGCAGCTCGGCTTGTCCTTACTAGTTAAAGATATCGGTTCTTCGTTGCAGTTCCTCCGCTACATTCAAAATCCTGGCGACTACACGACTCTATCGCTATTGGAAAAACGAGTACTCCGAGTATTAAGCCAGAATCACGTCAATCAATTTGGGCAACGCAATGTTTATATCGTGGACCCTAAGTTCAAATTAACGCTTTCGACTCTCAGAGCCGATCCTTTCGAGGGGCTAAAGATCCCTGACAAGATTTACGAAAGAGTCTTCGATATATACACCTCGTTAATCAGCAAAAATGAACTCTCCTACGAAGGCTTCTCTTATATCTCGATCAGTGGAGAGCTCAGATACTCGTATGTTGCAGCAATTGACCCTTACCTCCTTCCTCAAGACAAACGTGCAAGTAACAGTTTAAATCGCTACATCTTGATTGCTGACGGGCCTCTGATGCAACTCTCTAGCCTGCTAATCAAATACAATGACGATGACAATATTCAGTTCTTAATCGAGCCATCCTCAGACGCTGCCAACATTGAAAATACCCAATTCGTTATCAAATCAATTGAGCAAACCCAAGATAATATCAATGTGCAGATGACCAGCCGACATCTCATCGCGCAAGTAAATATTCGAGAAAAAAAGTTCAACCATGAGAAAGCCATCATCGCTAAACAAACCTTGTTAGGTGGCTTTGGTACTCTCTTTACGATCATGTTGATCGTACATTTAGTGGTACGTTACCAACTCGTGCGCCCGCTTAAAGACTTACTGCAAGAGATATCGATCGGCGGGCTCAAACTTAGATACTTCAAACGCTCATCAGGGCAAAGTGAAGTTGATGGTTTAAAGAACGCGTACATAGACTCATTAACAGAGTTGAAGTTCGAAGCCGAATTCGACCAACTCACCAAGCTAGCTAACCGACGCTCTTTCATCAGACACCTTGATGTACGACTAAAAAGCTCGATGAGCCCACACTGCTATGTGGTTTGTTGGGACATCATCGATTTTCGTAAAATTAACGATCTCTACGGGGCAAAAGTTGGTGATAATGTACTGATAAGCTTAGCTAAAGCACTGAAAGAGACACTACAAAACCAACAAGCCTCTTTGGGCTTTAGTTGCAGTGATTACTCTTTAGCCAGACTGGGAGGGAATCAGTTTATCGCGATCTTGGAGATGGGTAAGAACCAAGTGATAAACGAAGAAATTGAGAACATCAACAATACGCTGACCGGCACCACCTTCCTTGACTACTATGGGTTTCGATTATCACTCGCAACAGGTGTTTTACCGCTCGACACGCCAAAGTTCGATGAGATTTGGCACCGATGCATCGATGAAATGTTAGCTAATGCGAAGTCTCATAGTGATGGCGAAAGTCGTATTGTTTATGGCGAAGAGTTGTTACATACCTTGGAACGCCATGACGTTGTAGAGAAAAGACTCTTAGAATGCTGCGAAAGTGACAACTTTGAACTTCGCTTTATGCCTATTTTTAACGCCAAGACACTTCAGATAGATGGCGCAGAGTGCCTGATTCGTTGCCGTGCCTTATTTGATATCGATGCAGGCCCTGAAGAATTTATCCCAGTTGCAGAAAAGAGTAACCTTATTGCAAGGCTCGATATGTGGGTCATTAGCACCGCTATCAAAAGCTATAAAGAGCTTTCAGAACTTCATAAGTACAATGGCACTCTGTCGATTAATATCTCGGCGATGGAGCTCTACAACCGTAATTTTGCCGACAACATCCGTAAAGTACTCGAACGTTATAAAGTGCCACCTGGCAATATTATTATAGAAATAACCGAAACCAGTTATGTGAAAAGTACCAAGCTTACAGTCCAGACAATCGAGAGCCTCAGAAGCTTAGGTTTAAAGGTTTCCCTTGACGATTTTGGTACGGGCTACACAGCGTTTAACCAACTTCTCCACTACCCTGTGGATGAGCTCAAAATTGATAAGAGCTTTATCGATAACATGGTAGACGACAAGGCCGACCGCAAGATGGTCGAATCTATGGTTAACTTAGGCCACTCTTGTGACACGCTAGTCGTCGGAGAAGGTGTTGAGTCGATAGAACAGTATCATTACCTCAGAAAAGCCAACTGTGACCTAATACAAGGCTACTTCTTCAGTCAGCCACTCACTTATCTGGAATTCATCGAGTTTGTTCGAAACCATAACCCGCAAGCAATTTTAAACCCGCAGTCTGTTAGCAGTTCGAGATCTAACGAGCGAATCGTTGCACTCACTCAAAAGCAGTAACCTTAAACCTAAACCTAAACCTCAAAGCCTCTCTTCCTATTCAAGCGCGGAAAGCCACTATAGCTATAACTAGTAGTAGAACTATCTTCATCAGAGCAGGAGCTCTCTATTGGCTGCACATTGAATGAGGAGGCAAATAAAGAATGGCAAAAGCCATGATAGTGAAGCGGGAGAATGGTGAGCGTACAGTCAACAAAACCTAATGATCTAACTTATCGCTGATGCGGGGATTAACTCTGCATTGTCGTTAGTAGCTCCATCATATCTTTAGAGCTGATGTTCTTCTTATGCCTGACTACAGCGTCAATCATCAATTCTAAATTCCCCGCAGAGATATAATCCTTAAGCACGTCATTGAATTTTTCCTGTATCTCATCACTTGTGTACAATTGCTCAGGAATGAAGAATAGAAACTGACTGCCACTACTACGAAACGAGATAGTACTTTCCGGTACCTTTGCCGTCAGGGACTTAGCAGCTGAACTCACCACCAAGTCTCCATATTCAAGTCCATACTTTTGGTTTATCTCACTAAGGTTTCTGATTCTTACAAAGTAAAGGTCGAAATTACCGTTTGTTGGATAGCTGTTCTTAACAAACTGCATGAGCGAGACTCGATTGCGAAAGCCAGTAATGAAGTCGGTAGAATGAAGTTTTCGTTTGATGGCAAAGTCGACGTAAAAAATCGCTCCTGTCACAAGCAGTAGCAACACCAGAAATACGCTGCTTATCTGATGCATCATCACCAACTTGTCGACCATTGTGGTGTTTTCTTCAATAACCGGGCTTTGAAGTCGAAACTTTTCGTTAATAAATTCGACCAGCGTGTTGTAACAAATATCAATTTTCTTCTGCAGTGATTCCTTAGGCAAAGCGCCTTGATTCACCAACTTAATTGAGGATTCTAGCGACTTAAATTTCTCAAACTCTCCGGTGAAATAAGGTTTGAAGTTGGCAGATTTAATGAAGTTAGAAGATTCGGTACTGTTGATCAGAATATCAAAGCGGCTCCACGTAATATCATAGGCTAACCACAAATCGTCGTAATTGAGATTATCCGAACGGCTCACCATCAAGAAATTCGCGTATTCCTTTACCAATTGGAAAACAAACCATGTTGCCTCATTTTGGCGATTAGAAAAGCTCTTGTTGATGTCATTAATTCGAGTAACGCTGTAGATATTGACGGATAGAACAACCACGGCCAAAGACAAAACAACGACTTTGATTGCAGCCATAGACAACAGCTTCTTCATAATTAGCCTCTACAGGTGAATATCACGAATCTGCCAAATCATCTTGGCATGGAAATCAGGGGTATTAGTCTCAGGATTCGCAGAGAGTGGGTAAATCAACCAAAACGGGCCTTTTTCTCTCACAGACATAAACTCACCATTCTTTTTAATCGCAATGATGGGTTCATAGGTATCAAAATCTTCTTTGGGCACCGCAATTTTATAGTCATTCAATGCTACGAAAGTGACTTGTGATGATATCGGTAGATCCATATTTTCAAGCACCGTTTGTAACGTCACACCACTATAAACGGTCAGACCCTCGACCCAAGGCAAGGTGGTAGTAATTTCTTTTTGAGGAAGTGACAGGAGTTGCTCTCTACTAAAACCATGCTTTTGCCCGGAGTGGTCGAAAACCGTTAACTCTGAGGCTGCAAAAATCGAAAACGAGCAAAGCCAAAGCATCAACAAGAATACAGTTCTCATTCTAAACTCCATTTAAAAAGGTCACTAATTTGAGTCTAGTATAAATTGACCATTTAACTTGTACCGATACCACTCAGATTGATTGGTATCGCTTTATCCCTAATGCCCCTACACCTCGCTGTTTTTCAATAACTTCGCCGTTTCTCTGTCTCTTCCATCACCGCTCTCGTTCAGCTCTCCCTACCCGCTTGACGTATTCCTTCTCAACCGTCTAGTAACAAAAACTCGTATTTTACTCTGCGTAAGTAAACCAATAAGCCCTATGAATACGTATGAAACAACAAAATTAACAATAAATATGAGTAAGTCAGTAGCGAGAATGCTGGTTGCTGCATAACCTTTAATCGAACGTAAGCAGCTTTAAGAGACTTAATAACGAGTTCCAGTCGTTTCTACTTCACCAGTTGATCTCGTGTATTGATCTTAGAAAGCTTACTCATTTCATAATCAAGGGAATCGAGAATGAGTTTGAATATAAAAAAATTTAACCCCATGGCGACACTTTCTACCCTAGTAATGACGCTGGTCATGTTTCCTGTTTCTGCTGAAGTTAATCAAGAACAATTCGAATTAGGTAAACAAAAAGCTAAAGTGTGTATGACCTGTCATGGCGCTGATGGCATCTCAACACAAGATCCCTACCCGAACCTTCGCGGTCAAAAAGTGGGTTATCTCATCTCTTCATTGAAAGATTACCAGACTCGAGAAAGAACCAGTGGCTTAGCGATTCTCATGCAACAACAAGCCGACACGCTCTCAGACCAAGACATCCGTGACATTTCCTATTTCTATTCTGTGCTCGGCAACGAAGCAGGCTCGCTCAGCGATTCAAATTAAGTCAGCGATTCAAACCTCTAGGCAAGGAGCCTTGTTATGGAACAAGTGACAACGCAATACAGCATTAAGGTCGTGAAGTACTTCCTCATTGCATCCTTAGTGTGGGCGATTGTAGGTATGATCATCGGCGTGATTCTCGCCGCGCAATTATATTGGCCAGTCTTAAACTTTGATTCTCAGTATTTCCAATTTGGTCGACTGCGTCCGCTACATACCTCTGGAGTAATTTACGGCTTCGTCGTGAATATCTTGATGGGGACGTCTTTGTACATTGCCCAGCGAACAGGCCATTGTGACTTGTTCAACAAAAGCCTTTCATGGATGGTATTTTGGGGCTGGCAATTCATCCTGTTACTTGCGGTCATTTCCTTACCCGCAGGCCACACTACCTCAAAAGAGTATGCGGAGCTTGAATGGCCAATCGACTTGATGATTGTGTTGGTTTGGGTGCTGTACGCGGTGTTGTTCTTTGGCACCCTTGCTAAACGAAAGGTCAGCCATATCTTTGTGGCTAACTGGTTCTTTGCTGCATTCATTATCGTCGTTGCAATGATTTTCATCGTGAACAACCTCGCGATGCCTGTGTTGGCGATGAAGTCCTACTCTGTGTTTGCAGGCGCTCAAGATGCGATTGTTCAATGGTGGTGGGGACATAATGCCGTCGGTTTCTTGCTGACCGCTGGTGTGATTGGTATGAACTACTATTTCATACCCAAAGCGGCGGATCGACCTATCTACTCGTACCGTTTGTCTGTGATCCATTTCTGGGGCTTGGTCGGCTTTTACACGTGGGCCGGAACGCACCATTTGGTTTATTCTTCTGTTCCCATCTGGATTCAGAACATCGGCATCGTTATGTCTTTGATCCTGTGGCTCCCTTCTTGGGCAGGCGCGTTCAATAGCGCAATGACCCTCCTACAAAATAAAGAAAAGCTGAAGTCCGACTACATTCTTTTATTCTTTTTCTCAGCGATTCTTTACTACTGCTTGGCAACATTCGAAGGTCCGCTACTCGCTATTCGCTGGTTCAACATGGTGGCACACAACACCGAATGGATCATCGGGCACGTACATTCCGCGGCTCTCGGATGGGTTGGGATGTCAGGGATAGCGGTTTTTTACTACTTCATTCCACGCTTATGGGGCCAAACCGATCTATGGTCACGACGACTGATTAAATGGCACTTTTGGCTTGCTCATGCTGGCGTCGCCGTCTATGCAATAGCACTTTGGATCGCAGGCATCGGCGAGGGATATATGTGGCTCGCTCAAAATGAAAATGGCGAACTGATTTACAGTTTTGTAGAAGCTATGGACTTTAAAGCACCTTGGCTATTCATGCGTTTCTTTGGTGGCGCGCTGTTTGTACTTGGATTGTTCTTAATGGCTTTCAACTTGTACAAAACGGTTCGTATGCCCGTAACAAATGATGCTAAACACACTGTTAATGAAGGAGCTTAAATGATGAGTAAAGACTTTACACATTCAATCGTCATTTTAATTTTGACCACTGTTGTCGTGGCCTCCTTCTCTTTATTGGTCTGGGTAGTGCCAAGCATTGTCCGTGGCGATGATATTGCCAAAGGCAGCTTAGCGATGCCTCTCACACCGATTGAGTTAGCAGGCCGAGACATATACATCAGTGAAGGCTGCCATGTTTGTCACACACAAATGGTTCGCCCTCTAGAGCCAGAAGTGAAGCGTAATGGTCGCCCGAACCAAGAAGCAGACGATATCTATGAGTTTCCTAACTTGTGGGGCTCTAAACGTACTGGTCCTGACCTCACTAACTTAGGTAGAAAGTATTCTGACCAATGGCATGCTATTCACTTAATTGACCCTCGAAAAGTCGTACCGACCTCGATCATGCCCTCTTACCCGTGGCTATTTGAGCAGACTCTGACTGGCGATGATATTAGCGCCAAAATGGAAGTGTTACGTACCTTAGGTGTGCCTTATACCGATCAAGAAATTGGTGATGCCCGTTTGCAAGTGAGAGGCAAAACCAAAGGTGAAGCTCTGATTCGCTATTTACAAAGCCTGGGTAAAGATACGTCACAGGAGGTATCACAATGAGCACATTCTGGAATCTATGGGCGGTACTCTTAACCTTAATATTCTTTGTTCTGATGGTATCTGTTGTCGTTAAATACTGGCATAGCAATCACAAGGCCGATCACGACCACACCATTGGCACCTTTGATGGTATTGAAGAGAAAGATGCGCCTCCACCTAAGCTGTTATTTATCAGTTATGCAGTGGCATTTCTTTTGTCTGCGGGTTATTTGGTGCTCTACCCCGGGCTTGGAGAATGGGAAGGCTTAGTCGATTGGGAACAAAGCGACGATAAGCTCAGTTCACCATCCACCACTCTCAATGAGCAATTTGCACAAACCAGCGAAACCACGTTAGAGGGATTAGCTGCTGTCCCAGAGATCGTGAACAGCGGTAGGATTCTATTCCAAACTCACTGTGCCGCTTGTCACCGAGATAATGCACAAGGTCAGAAACACTTCCCTAATCTTATCGACCAAGAATGGTTATACGGCGGCAGTGATGAAGCTGTGATCCATTCGATTGCCAAAGGGCGAAATGGAGCGATGCCGGGTTGGAGTGAAATCATGCGCCCAGACGAGGTGGCAAAAGTCTCCTACTATCTAGCGTCTCTCAACCAACGTCATACCGATGTGCCGGAGATTAAAGTAGAGCTCGGTAAAACCTTGTTCGTCCAATACTGTTCGTCTTGTCATGCCGATGGTGCTGTCGCTAACCCAGCGATTGGCGTACCTGATCTTTCCGATGATATCTGGCTTCACGGAGGGAGTATTGAAGAGATTCAGCACACCATCAATTACGGTTTGAACAACCTAATGCCTGCGTTTGATGAGCAGCTCAGTGAGAACGAGATACTCGCGCTTGGGGCTTATATCCGACACGCTGGTGACGTAGAGCAACAACGGCTCGCGAGTTTGAAAGCATCATCTGTTGAGCGCGGAGAATATCTCGCTTATGCCGGTGACTGTGTGGCTTGTCATAGTGCAGAAGGTGGCGAACCCTTTGCTGGCGGCCTACCCTTTGTCACCCCCTTCGGCACCGTGTATTCAACCAACATAACGCCACACACTACCGAAGGTATTGGGACTTATGACTTCGATGATTTCCGAGCGGCGTTAGTCGCAGGTAAAGGCAAGAATGGTTACCTGTACCCTGCAATGCCTTACACCTCCTATCAATACCTCACCGACCAAGACATGGTGGATTTATGGGAATACATGCAGTCAATCACCGCCGTGCCGCGACGCAATGATGACAACAGCATGATGTTTCCATCCAATATTCGCTTAGGTTTGCTTGGCTGGAACATCGTATTCATGGATACCGACCCTATTGATTATGAAGTGCCAGAGGAACTCAAAGGAGAAATTGAGAATGTCGATAAGTGGCAACAAGGCAAATATTGGGTCGCAGGACTTGGTCACTGTTCGGAGTGCCATACACCTCGAAATATTGCCCAAGCACTGATACCAGAACGTATTTTCCAAGGTAACTTGATCGACGGTTGGAACGCGCCTGATATTACAGCCAATGAGCTCTATATCGATGGTTGGGATGAAGCAACACTCACAGACTTTTTACACACAGGACATTCAGACAAAGGCACCGCTTTTGCGGGTATGGCTGATGTAGTGAAAAACAGCCTAAGCTTGATGACGCGTGAAGATATTGAGTCGATGTCCTATTACCTACTCAGTGGGGACATCAACAACACCATTGCCAGTGATGCCGTTCAGTTACAGCCTAAAGGGTTTGATGAAGCTGCGTATGCCAGTGAAATCTACACCACGTATCGTCAAACCTGTGGGGCCTGTCATGGTGACGATGGTAAAGGTCGCGATCCAATCGCCCCTACTCTGTTGAACAACGGTATTATCATGCACAGCGACCCATTCAATACCATTGCGGTAACGGTGCGCGGCTTGCAACCCACCTATCTCGACAAAGACAGAAATTTCATGCCAATGGCAAGTTTTGAGGATGTACTGTCGGATCAACGCTTAGCTGAGTTAATCACGTTTGTGCGTTTAAACCTTGGCGACAGAAATGAACCGGTCACGGCTGAGCATGTTCGAGAGGTAAGAGAAACACTTGAAGCAGCAGGCTATGCAGGTGGATTACACACCACGCCTGAAATGTACGAAAATCGAGATAAGAACATTAACATACGATAGGCGCTGTAGCTGTGCGTAGCCGATTGGCCCAACAAGCAGCGAACAGCACGTAACTTTTATGTTTGCCTAACAAGCCAAAAGGAGACCACTGTGTCTCCTTTTCTTTTGCCCAAACCCAAGTTTTCGATACTTTGCCGTACAACACAATTGTAACTAACTGATTACACAATTAAGCAGAGCTGCACATAATGCGATCAATCTCGCAGAACAAAGATGACACCAAGTGCATAATATGCAAAATTTTCTAAAGATGTACTAAGGACAGTTATGGATACAACTACACTCATCTACGATACGTTGGAAGGCCTGTCGAGCGCAAAGCCTCAGCAACACGCTCAAATCCGCCAAAATCTATATAACCAATTAGATTTATCATTTGAGAAGCAGTTGGCTTTGTATTCATCAGTTCTTGGTCCAGCAAGTGCTGGTAGATTGACCGATTTGGATAGTGCAGTGATGTCTGCACGCAAGATTGTTGGCTTAGAAAACAGCTAAGCAATCTTCAACCTATCTCAACTTTAACGCTGCCATTGTGCAGCGTTTTTTTATGGACGCTATTTACGATAAGTAAGGTTGGTTACGATAAATGCTGTTAGTTGCGATAAATACGGTTAAGAAGATAAGTGCAGTTGGGTCTGTTTTTCAAGTTACACGCATTCTCATTTGGTTAATCTTATGTTCCATTTTTAACAGGTGTGTAACCACAAAAATGGCGCTAATGTTAGTAGCACGTTAACCACACATCGGATGGAAGAATCATGAGAGTACTTATTGAATATACACAGACAGGCAAATACCGTGATCATGCGTGGGAAGCATTAACGATTCGTTCAAAAGGCGAAATTCAAGCTGTGACTCCCTCTTATGCGGCTCAGCTTATCGAACAAAACCGCGCCAGCTTATCGACCACTGAAAATCAAGATATCGTCATCCAACCTTAATGGCTTCAAGGGCTACCCCTCCTAGTTCCTTAAATCGAATAGTTCGATGACATAAAAAAACGCTGCATGGGTGCAGCGTTTTCTTGTTTCTGGCGTATCGTATTTCTAACGTAGATAGTTTCTAAAGTAGAAAGCTTCTAACGCATCTTGTTTCTAGTGCAAATAGCTTGATTACTTTGGCAGATTTTCTAACGCTTCAACCATCGTCATCAATTTATCGACAATCCTTTCGCCGTCTACTCGCAAGCCATTGTGTTCATATTCATTGGTGATCCACGCTTTCGAGTTAGGAATGTTCGCCAATGTTTCACGGCTGTAATCCAACTCAACATACATGTCATCGGCGTAAACGGCACACGCCATTGGCACTGTATTCTTGCTCAACTGCTCTGCGTTGTACAAAGTGCCCCAGTCCGACTTTTCAGCCAACATGTTCGCGGCTTCACGCAGTGGCTTCAGCGTTTCAAGTTGGTCGAACATCCATGGGTACACCATTTCACCAGTAAACCAGAACTCACTGCCCGATTGGTAGTTGAAGTGTGGGTACTGCTCACGAACACGATGTGCAGACCAGTTAGACGCTGTACCTTGACAGTAAATCGATTCATGCAAGATTGCGTAAATTGGGTTAGTTAAGTAACCCTGCTCTTGCTGCATTTGATTTAGGAAGCTGTAGCTCAGCTGTCTGTTACCGTTCACTTCAACAAACGCACTCTCCAGTGTGAAATACATTGGAAGGTTTGCTTCGCCGCCACCAAGATTAATACCTATTAGCTGGAACTGTTCAACTGTGAACACCTGACCGTTTGGCAGTCTCACATCGTTGTTGAGCAGGTAATCAGAGATCTCGCGACACATAGCTTGTGCTTGTGGGAACTGAGCAAAGAAAGCTCTGTTTTTGTCTTCTACACGCTTGTAAGTCGCACGATAAACATCGTCAGCTTCTCGTTCAATAGAAGGAATGCCGCCCGTCACATAACAACGCTGCAAGCTCTGTGGGAACAGTGACAAATAGCTCAGTGTACAGAAGCCACCAAAGCTTTGACCAATCGTCGACCATTGCTTAATACCAAACTGTTCACGAATCGCTTCAGCGTCACGAACGATGTTATCCGCTCTGAAATGCGTTAAGTATTCGACTTGTTGTTCTGGAGACAAATGCGCCAAAGTTTCATGGCTGATAACCGTGCTGTTGCCAGTACCACGTTGGTCTAGAAGCAGAACACGGTAGTTTTGTAATGCACGCTTTAGCCAACCCGATTGACCACTCACCCGTGGAGAAGGAAAACCTGGGCCGCCTTGAAAGTAGATCAACCACGGCAGCTCTTGCTCATCTTTAGCGAGATCAACCAGCTCACGTGCGAAGACTTGGATCTGTTGTCCATCTTTGGCTTGATAATCAAGTGGCAACTCGAAAGAGTGCTGACGGTACAGGGTGGTTCCATCAATAAAGTTAGCTTGCACGCTTCATTCCTTTTTATCTGATTCTAAAGTCATTGGTACGAATAAAAATGGCACCCTTTGGCACCGTAGTTAGCAAGATACGCATACTAGCTTGTAAATGAAACCGTTTGTTGAACCTGAATGTGAAGGTACTTCATTAAATCGCCAAATTAGCTTTATACGCGTAACAACTTGTGTCAAAACAGAGAGTTTAAGATGTGATCTATTGAGAAGAAGAACAAAAGTGGGACACAAATAAAAAGAGCTTAACGAGGTGAGGATACGTTAAGCTCTTTGGTTTTATCTGTTGTAAATGAGGTTTTTAGGTTGAACAAGCTCAGGCTTTATAGGTTTAGTTTCTATAAGCCAAAGATCTATAAACTGAGCTTCTGTAACTTATAGCTCTATAAAACAAAGCTAAGAAGCCTCGAGCTCACCTGCACCTTGAATTGAACGTTGGCTGTTTTCAACAAGGATAGCCGTCGCCGTTTCTTTCAACGCGCCCCACTCTCCATCGTCAACTTCAATGCCCTCGTTCCACGCCTTCTCTTGAGTTTTAAAAAGCGCTTCCGATTCAATGTGTGTTTGGTAGCCATCTGACAAACGTTCGATATCGAAATCCTGGACGGAAAGCTCGATGGTCATATTGTGGATATGATCGTCCGATGCCAGAGGCAAATCTGATAAAAACAGTTCTGGTGCAACGCAACCACGGTTAAGCACATACAAGGTGCTCTTAGGATTTGAGCCATTATCCCAACGTGCGGTACATGCGATGCCTTTCGCTGCCAGTTTTACAAGCTCACTGTACGCTAACCAACGGTTATGGCAGTTGTTTAGCTCGATTTTCAGCGTCTTTTTACCGACCATTTTTTCAATGGCGTAATCCATCACCACAGGAAGATGACACGCTAAGCTCGCCTTGTGCAGGTCCACTTCAACTGTGTTGTCGCTTGTCACTTGGATGTCTACAGGGCAATCGTCTTCTAGCCCCATAAAGTTGCTCGCATTGTTAAAATGACGAACACCATCCAAGCCAACCATTTGTAAATCTGCCACCATGTTCGCTATCACATCGGCTTCACCACATGTACGACGCATACCCAGAAAGGCTTTATTAACGGCCGCTACCAGTTCATTGTGAGAAACGATCATAACGATTTACCTCCATGTTGAGCGTTGATATGTGTAGGAACTTTATTTGAGTCAGCGATCTCCGCTTCACTTGGTAAGATTGGGAACACCCATTCGTCCTGATGAATTTCATCAAGCAACGGTGCACCTTGGAAAAACGTCACTCGTACCCAACGGTCTGAGCGAGGGTCAAACTTAGTCGCTCCAAACATCGCTAGCTTACAACGCAGCAAATGCATTGGTGGCGAGTCTTGGTGCAGCACGTTCATTTGAATGTCGCCCATCGCCTTGTTACCTAACGTCCACACACGGCGCGCAATGGCACGATGCTGCGGTTGTTTAACAAGGAATTCAGCCAATGAAAGCTCTGGCGCGAATTGCAATAAAGCATGGTACAGACGGTAAGCTTGACGGCCGATATCCAACGGCAGTTCGCGCTCTTCGCCGAGTTCCTCGCCTCGAACACCGAGCCTTGGCTCTTCTTTGTCCTGAGAGCGATACCAGAACCAGTAGTTATTTTCTGCTTTCGTAAAGTCAGTCGTGATCGCCCAACGGTACTTTTCTTCTAACACAACCAATAGGTCTTGGATCTTTTTGCCACTAGGAAGCGAGAGTGTTTCGCTACAATTCATTTGCTCTTGATGGGCGTCCACTAATTCTGGGTACAATTCCATCAAGCATGAGATAAGGATTTCTTGGGCTTCCATACTCATGTGCTTAGATTGTTCAACTAACTGCGCCCATGTATCGCAATGGTTTACAGAAGCTTCTAGTGACTGTTCTGCGTGTTTCAACTCATCAACAGCGGTTTTGTTCAACTCTTGCTGATTTTCATTGATGGTAACAACTTGTTCTAAATGACAAATCGCTTTTTTAACTAATGTACGTAGGGGCTCAATCAATGCCGTATCCGTGTGATTAGCTAACACGTCAGCTAATGCATGCTCACGGGTTGTCATCCATTGATCGACAATACTTGGGTGGTTAATCAGATATGGCGCCATACCTAAACCTGTGGCATTACCCACACCTAGGTAGCGTTGTAAGCCTCTGTGCAAGGTAATCGCTTGTTCACCGCCTTGTTGCTCCGCTAGGTAATGAACCCAATCTAGGCTGAACTCACGCAGCATATAAACAGCACACATTTGAGCACTGAACGATTGATTAAAATCTGGATTCTTTTCCAAGATTTTAAAGTCAGCAATACCAAACTTACCATTACCATAAACCGCTGTGGTTCGTAGGATGTAGCCAACTTCCGCTAGCTCTTTTGGCGTTGGTTGAACACCTTTAGCCAAGTGACTAACAATATGTTCAAACACTCGTACACTTTTGTTGGCACGCGCTAAAACAAGCACATTGTTAGGGTTACGGCCTGCTTCTTGTAGCGGTACATTCGCACGAAGTCTCTCAAGTAGGGTGACATCAACATCACCAAGAACCAGAGCAAACGTTACGTCCCACTTTTCAGCAATTACACGGTCATTTCGTTCGTCGTCTGCAATCTCATCGCAGAAAACAACCAAATGATAAACATGATTTGGCGTCTCTAGCTTATAGATAACATGACCAAAACCTCGAGCGTCTAGTTGCCACTCATGCTTAGTCACTTTCCATTGCTGTTGCGCCATTTTACGAATCAGAGTTCTTACGAAGCTGATGCGTGTTTGGTGCATAGCACCCAGTCTTTCCGGTGCCATGACGACCGTTGCGTCACGTAGTGCTGATTCAGTGTAGGTAGAACGATGTGCATCCATTTTGCTCACCACCTTAATAGTTATAGGATTTTGCTAGCCATTCAGAACCGATCGTTGCTGTCTTTTGAAGCATATATAGCGACAGTATGTTGGTTAGCTTTCACGTTTTTAATCGTTATTGATATTATCGAGGCAAGCGAGCTCACCCCTTATTATTTGTCCTGACTAGATCGATTGACCTAGATACGTGCCGCCCGATGTATCTTCACCAGTACGGTTTTTCTGTTCCTTTCGGAATCTTGCATCAGCCTTCTTTCAAAGGCTGATTCGTTCTTGTTTTACAGAGCCCTTTTGTTTAATAACCCTGCTCTCTAAAAACCTTGCTCTTTTGCCATCTTGATTGCGATTTGAGGCGCATTCCAAAGTGATGGCAACAAGATTAAGGACACCGGTACCGCGGTGATAACAATGAAGGATTGCAGCGCTGAAATACCGCCAGAGCCTAGGGAAATCAGAATTAACGCTGTTACCCCCATCATCACACCCCAGAAGGTACGAATAATTGCATTCGGTTCTGTCTCACCACTGATCACCACACTGATGGTGTAAGTCATTGAGTCACCTGTCGTTACGATGAAGATCGTCGTCAAGATCAAGAACAGAATAGAGATAAGCATTGGCATTGGTAGCTGCTGAGTTACCGCCAGTAGCGCACCTGGTAAGTTAAAACCTTCAAACGCCTTACTTACGCTGCCTGGATCTGCGATTTCGAACGCAAGGCCAGAGCCGCCAACAATTGTGAACCAGAAGCAAGTAACAAACGGTGCAATCAAGCTAATGGTTGATACCAATTGGCGAATACTACGACCGCGTGAAATACGTGCGATGAAGATTGCCATCATTGGGCCGTAACCTAAGAACCAACCCCAGAAGAATACTGTCCACCAGCTCAACCACCCCTCGTCACCACGGTATGTCGCCATTGGGATGAAGTTATCGATCATGCTGCCTACACCTTGAATGTAGCCGTTAAAGATAAAGTTTGTAGGGCCAAAGATCAGGATGTAGACCATCAATGCCATTGCCAGAATCACGTTGTAACGGCTTAGCATTTGCATTCCACGGTTAAGGCCGCTCAATGCCGATAATGTGTATAGAACGATAGCGAATAAGATGATGATCAGCTGCGTCGTGAAGCCGTCAGGGATATCAAACAGTGCATTCAGTGCATAGCTCACTTGCAAGCCTAAGAAGCCGATAGGACCAATGGTGCCCGCCGCTACTGCGACAATACAACATGCATCAATCAATGCGCCGGTGTGACCTTTCAATGCTCGCTCGCCTAAAACTGGGTAAAGCAAAATACGAGGTTTAAGCGGTAAGCCTTTGTCGTAGTGAAGGTGCATCACCACAATAGACGTTAAGCTACCGACAATGGCCCATGCTAGAAAACCCCAGTGCATGAAGGATTGCGATAAAGCATTCACCGCGCCTTGCTGTGCGTTTTCTTGTGCGCCGTACAATGGTGGTGGGCTAACGTAGTGAGCGATAGGCTCTGCTGCTGCCCAAAATACACCGCCACCTGCCAGTAGCGTACAGAAGATGATCGCCATCCAACGGAAGCCGTCCATTTCAGGTTTAGCGATGCCGCCTAGGATAACCTTGCCTGTTCGCCCTGCCGCCAGGCCAAGACCAATAAGAAAAGTCAGAAGAAGAAGCATTTGCCAGTAAGGACCGAATACTTTTACAGACCATGCAAAGCCCGTATTTACTAGGCTTGATAACAGCTCGCCATCAAATAGAGCAAGTGCCACGAACAGAGCGATAAAACCGCCGCTGTACCAAAGTGCTGGGTTGGATAGGCCTAATTTGTCTGACGTAGACTCAGACTCGTTTGTGTTGCTTTTTGCATTAATTGTTGTGTGTGCTTGACCCGCATTTAAGCTTGAAGATTTCACGCTATTGGTTAAATCAGACATACTCTGACTCCAGAGGTTTCTTTGCAGCTGTCATTTGAATGATGACTACAAGGGTGTATTTAACACCTGCCCTATTGTTTTTTGTGTTGGGCAGGCTAATCCATGTTTGGGTTACCGCGTTGCGAAATAGACCGTTGTTCCTTTTGAATAGTGAAATTGGTTTAAGCAGCACTGGCTTATTGAACGTTTGTTAGAAGGCTGCTAATTCGATGATGGCTCGCGAGAAACCGTTAACCCTTGGTTTGAGGCTCTAGGCCATCTTTCAAGAAGTTAAACCAGTTTTCTCCCAAGACTTGCCCAGCTTCAGACTCGCTGAAACCATGACGCATCAATCCGTTATATATGTTTTCCATACCCGCACTACCACAGAACCAAGGCAACGCATCTGGCCAACCTGAGTTGTTCGCAGAGCCTTCGCCGTAGTCCATTGCTTTAGACCAACGACCATTTCTCATCCATTCAAGAACGGCTTGAGGTTGGTTTAAGCATAGGTCACTGCCAATACCGAGGTGCTCTACGCCGACCATGTCAGCCGTAGTCGCAACCATCTGGCAGAAATCTTCCAAGGTACATTGGCTGCCGTTTGGTAGGTGGAATGGGTACAAGCTGAATCCGATTAAGCCGCCGCGTGCGGTTAGAGCTTTAATTACATCGTTTGATTTATTTCGTAGTGCATCATGAGCAAACGTCGGGTTCGCATGGCTGATACAAATAGGACGAGAAGACAAGTCGATAGCTTCAAGTGTTGAGCGCTCTGCACTGTGAGACATATCTATGATCATGCCCACTCGGTTCATCTCTTCGATGGCTTGTTTACCAAAGCGAGTAATACCTGTGTCGTTCTTCTCGTAGCAACCCGTCGCCAATAAGCTCTGGTTGTTGTACGTCAGTTGCATGATCAAAAGACCTTGCTTACGCATCACTTCGATAAGACCGATCTCATCGTCGATTGGAGAACAGTTTTGAGCACCAAGGAAAATGCCGACTTTGCCAGTCGCTTTTGCAGTCTCGACATCAGCCATTGAGTGAATCGGCATGATAAGGTCTGCGTTCTGCTCGAATCTTAAATTCCATTCTGCAAAGCGAGATAAGGTTTCACGAGCCGTCTCGTGGTAAACCGCGGTAGCGTGAACTGCTGTAATGCCGCTCGCCTTTAGTGTTTGGAAATATTCTCTGTTCCAATTGCAGTATTGCAATCCATCTATAACAATCCGTTGCTGGTACATAACCACTCCTATTGAAAGCTCAGTGTTCTAGCTCGGTTTTGAAAACACGCTCAAATAACATGTTTTCAAAAATGGGTTAAATCACTTGTCTAAGTTCGTTTGCTGCTTTGGTTTGAATGTTGGCCTGACTCTGTGAATCAGGCCAATTCGATAGCTGGATAGCTAGGAAGTTAATTCAGCTATCCAATTCTTATTTAGAAAGTGGATTAGTAAGGACGTTGGTAAGCCGTCTTAACCACTGTGTAGAACTCTTTCGCGTATTGACCTTGCTCACGAGGACCGAAGCTAGACTCTTTACGACCACCAAACGGTACGTGGTAATCCGTGCCTGCTGTTGGTAGGTTGACCATCACACAACCGGTCTGCGCTTGTTGCTTGAACATTGCGCTAGTACGTAAGCTCTGAGTAATGATGCCGCCTGTTAGACCGAAGCGAGTGTCGTTGGTTGTCGCAATCGCTTCTTCTAGGTCAGCGACACGAATCACACTTGCCATTGGTGCGAACACTTCTTCTTGGTTCACTTCCCAATCGTTCTTAGTGTTCAAGAACAGCGTTGGAGACATGTAGAAACCTTCGTGCTTCATACTCAAGCGTTCGCCACCAAATGCCAGCTCACCGCCGCTTTGACGTGCTTTCTCAACCCAACCTAGGTTTGCTTCAAGTTGGTTGCCATCAACGACAGGGCCCATGAACACACCCTCTTCCAGTGCGTGACCCACTTTCAGCTCGCTCATACGTTTAATCAGTGCTTCAACGTATTGGTCGTGAATGCTATCCATAACCACAAGGCGAGAAGACGCGGTACACTTTTGGCCTGCGCCAGAGAAAGAACCTGCAATCGTTGCATCAACCGCAGTTTGGATATCAGCATCGTCAGCAATAACAAGTGCGTTCTTACTGCCCATTTCTAGTTGGCATCGAACGAAGTTTGGCGCTGTAGCCGCTGCCACTTTACGACCCGTATCAACAGAACCGGTAAAGCTCACACCGTTCACTTCTTTAGAGTTGATCAGTGCATCACCTACTGTTGAACCGCTACCCAGTACAAGGTTAAACGTACCTGCAGGGATACCTTGGCGGTGGATGATCTCTGTAAGCGCGACCGCACTTGCTGGTGTTAGGTTTGCTGGTTTCCAAATAACGCTGTTACCGAAAGCCAATGCTGGAGCAATTTTCCAAGCTGCTGTTGCTGTCGGGAAGTTCCAAGGAGAGATAATGCCGATAACGCCCACCGCTTCGCGAGTCACTTCAACAGAAACACCCGGGCGTACAGAATCTGCGTTGTCACCAATTTGGCGAAGCACTTCAGCCGCAAAGTATTGGAAGAACTGACCTGCACGGTAAACCTCACCGCGACCTTCAGCAAAAGGCTTACCTTCTTCACGAGATAGCAAAGTGCCCAGCTCATCACAACGGGCAATCAGCTCATCACCAATCGCTTGAAGCACCGCTTGCTTGCGTTCAATCGGCGTTTTTTCCCACTCTGGTTGAGCGTGTTTCGCCGCTGAAATCGCTTGTTGAACTTGTTCAGCACTTGCTTGTGCAAAGTTGCCAATATTTTCAGAAATATCTGATGGGTTAATGTTCGCTACGGTGCTTACACCCGCTTGCCATTCGCCGCCAATGTAAAGTGCGTTTTCTGCTTGAACATTCTGTAAGTGAGTCATCATTCTGTCCTTGTAACGTTAGGTTGCGGTTGAGTCTGGCAACCATCTGATTAATGAATAAAACGTTAATTTATATAAGTAACTACGTTTAAATCTTGTATCTAAAACTGAACCAAGTCGCTTGTATCAATAGACCGCTTTAATTCAAAACAGCTTTAATCCGCAAATTGCCTCAGTTCACAGTATCTTTATTCAGGTTGAGACGCCGATGCATAAACCACGAACTCAACCAACATCTCTTCTCTAGCTAGCCCTGCAACAACGACTGCTGCACGATTTGGATAAGGTGCGTTGAAGTATTCTCCGTATACGCTGTTTACCGTTTTCAGGTATTCACGGTCAGTCACGTAAATCAGAACCTGCAGCACAGAATCCATCGATTCGCCTGCACACTCCAAGGTATGAACAAGGTTGTTAAAAGTCTGACGCGTTTGCGCTTCAATACCGCCTTCTACTACTGCGCCCGTTTCATCGATTGGAATCTGCGCAGTGTATAGAGTGCCGTTATTAACGATTGCCCACTCTAGTGGTGCTTTTGAAGCAAAAAGAGAGGTTTTTACTGGGTGTTTTTTAGTTTGTGCGTTCACGATTTCATCCAACTTTGTAACAACTATGTTTCAAGATGGTTAAATACTGCACCTTGACGCCTGATAAATCTAACGGTAAATTTTGTGCATTTGATAAATAAAATCTATCACCTTGCGAAAAGTAAGGTATAGCAAGGGCTAGAGAAGGATCGGAGTCATGAGTATTAAGCTACAACAGTTAAAACATTTCGTTTTGGTGGTCGAAGAAGGTGGATTTAGAGCGGCATCTCACCGTGCAAATCGATCGCAAGCGGCACTTTCGACTTCGATAAAAGAGTTGGAAAAAATACTCGGCCAACCTCTGTTTGAAACAGGCAACAAATCGACACTGACGCCTTTTGGAGAAATATGTTTGCCCAAGATCATTCAATTTCTGAACGTTTACAAAGCATTAGACAATGACTTACGCGCAGCGGCAGCAGGACAACAAGGAAGAGTTCGAATAGCGAGCGTGCCTTCGGTGGCCGCAAAACTCATCCCTAGTGTTTTAGGGGCATTTTGTGAGCAGTACCCGAATGTAGAAGTGAGTTTGATTGATGATAATGCGGCAGGGGTAGAAGCAAGATTACTCTCTGGCGAGGTGGATGTTGCCCTCGGTAATAGCTCCCATTTAGAAGAAGAGAGCATCGACTTCACGCCTTTGCTTTCTGATCCTATCGGTGTGGTGTGCCTCAAAGATAACCCTATCGCCTCTCAACGGGAAGGAATCGAATGGCAAACCTTGTTAAAGCAGCCCTTCATTCGTAACGGGACTTGCACCCTACTGGACCCAACACCTGCGCGCATGCTCAGCGAACAAGCCCTGTACTCTGTCGAGAACATTACCTCGCTTTTTTCGGTGTTAGAGCTCGGGATAGGCGTGACCACGCTACCTAAGCTGGCTTTCCCAACCAATGAAACCCGCTTGGTGTGGATTCCGCTAATTGACCCACCCTTGCAACGACAAATCGGCATTTTCAGACTGTCTGATCGTACGATCTCGCCACAAGCACAGGCTTTCCATGACTTATGTATTCAATACCTCAGTTATGAAGAGTCATAAGAGAGCCTAGATTAAGTAAATTAGGCAGCGCTCTGCTGCCATTTACTTCCTCAAAACTCGGTGTTTCTTCTCCGCACCATGCTTCTCGCACACCCAGTCCCCCATTTCACTCCTATATCATCAACATTTAGGCGCTGAATTTTCACTCTCGCGCACGCAAATAGTGACAAGCTGACGACAATATAAAAAATATTCGCTTATTGATAAGGAGCGACGTACGTTTAATTTACCAGAAAAACCAGATCTTCCATCATTGCCTCAAACAAGCTTAACCCCTACCAAAATCACACTTCACAACTCAGCTTGTAAATGAACCTAAGTGTTTGAATAGTCGTAATTGATAAGATCATAAGTTGAAAATTTAGCTCGCTACTCCCTTCTAAAAAGACCCTCTTTTTCACAAGGATAAAGCATCTTAAATATTCATGAATAAAGTGATAGAACTATTACTTTCATAAATGAAAAACATTCATTTCAAAAATGGAATTATTGATATCAATATTTGTCGTTTTGATCACATAATTTTAGGCGTAGTTTATATTTTGTCGAAACGAGAGCGAACTAGTTTATATCGTTCTATTTCGTCAGGAGATATAAAACCAGCAAGATTATCTCTTTGTTAACAAGCAAAGTTTTATTAACAAGTAAATGCGAGTAGCAAGACATATTCAAACTGTGTTTTATATGAGCTTACACTGTTAAATATAAGGTTTTATTATGAGGCTTAATGGGATAAGTGGTGACATTCTTGTTGCTGCTAAAAGAGTTGTTCTCTGCCAAGTAGTATTAGCCGTCGGTGTAGTTTTATATGAAGTGTTTTTTGGTAATAAAGTAGATATGGAATCGTCGGCTTTGGGTATCGGAATTGCGATGCTACCTCCGCTGTTTGGTTTTATATATGCAAGCCTAAAGGTGCGCAAGAATCCTAATTATAGTTTACGTGACTTAATGCAAATGAGTCGTGTCGTGAAAATAACTTATACGTTCTTAATGTTTATCTTGGCGTTCCAGTTTTTCAAATTGGATAACCCAGTAATATTGTACGCATATATTCTCACTATGGTTGGGTACTTCTTAACACCATTTATTACTGCCTCTACAAGATCGGAGTACGTGTAGTATGGATCAAGTAACTACCGCTCACGAATACATAGAGCATCACTTAACCTTCTTAACTACAGGTGATGGTTTCTGGGCGTTCAACATCGACTCGATGTTGGTATCTTGGATTACGGGTTTACTGTTTATTGGAGCTTTTCGATACGTAGTGACTAAGGGCACCAGCGGTGTTCCAGGTCGATTTCAATGTTTTATCGAACTGATATTTGATTTTGTAAACAACCTAGTAAAAGAGATTTTTCAAGCGGAGGATAAATTAATAGGGCCACTGGCATTAACCACTTTTGTTTGGGTGTTGTTAATGAACGCGGTCGATTTATTACCAATAGATTTCATACCAGCATTAAGTCGTGCAATGGGTCTAGAACACTTTAGAGATCTACCAACGGCGGACGTAAATATTCCAATGTCGATGGCACTCGGTGTATTTATCTTACTGTTGACTTATACATTTAAAAATAAAGGATTGAAAGGCTTTATCAAAGAGCTTACTACGCAGCCATTTGATAACCCTCTTTTATACCCTGTTAACTTAGTTCTTGAATTAATAACATTAATTTCAAAACCTATATCACTAGGCTTACGATTATTTGGAAACATGTATGCAGGTGAGATGATATTTATTCTGATCGCATTAATGCCATGGTGGATGCAATGGGCACTGAGTGTTCCTTGGGCACTATTCCACATATTAATCGTATTCTTGCAAGCATTTATATTTATGGTACTGACCGTTGTTTATTTAGGTATGGCAACAGAAGAACACCACTAATTAATAACTAAAAAATCTAACTAACAAATTATTTATCGGAGATACAAATGGATATCGTAAGCGCAGTTTTATATGTAGCAGGTGCATTACTGATCGGTTTAGGTGCAGCAGGTGCAGCATCTGGTATTGGTAACTTAGCAGGTAAATACCTTGAAGGTGTTGCGCGTCAACCAGACCTTACTCCAATGCTTCGTACTCAATTCTTCATCATGATGGGTCTTGTGGATGCAGTACCGATGATCGGTGTTGGTATCGGTCTATACATCATCTTCGCCGTGGCTTAATCAAACCGCTTTGAAAGATCGATTTGTAAATAATCAAGATTTAGTGAGGAAGGTATGAACTTAAATGCAAGCATGTTTGGACAAGCAATCTCATTCGTGATTTTTGTTTGGCTCTGCATGAAATATGTATGGCCCCCTCTCACCGCGATGTTAGACGAGCGCCAAAAAGAAATCGCTGATGGTTTACGCCACTCAGAGAACGCTGCGAAAGAGCTAGAACTAGCAAAATCAAATGGCGCGCAACTCATCGAAGATGCAAGAAAAGATGTGACTGAACTGGTTGAACAGGGCCGAAAACGCCGCAATGAAATCATCAGCTTAGCGCAACAAGAAGCCGAGCAAGAAAAGGCACGCATCTTAGAACAAGGTAGAGCTGAGCTAGAAGGCGAACGCCAAAAGATACGCCGTGAACTTCAGGCAGATATGGCAGACGCAGTAATTCAAAGTGCACAGAAACTGATTAGCAAAAACCTAGATTCCGCAACGAACCGAGCGCTAGTTGACCAAATGATTAGCGAACTCTAAGGAGAGGCAATATGTCAGATTACACCAATATTGCTCATCCCTACGCCAAAGCATCGTTTGAATTTGCTTTAGGTGAAAACCAGTTACAAGAGTGGCACTCAATGCTGTCCATTCTTGTGGCTGTCGCGGAAGAAGAAACGATCGCTAGTCAGATTTCTTCAGCAGAAGGTGCTTCTACACACCAAACAGAAGAGCTGGCAAACCTCATCATTCATATTTGCCAAGGACTCGTTGATGACCACGTCATTAATCTTATTCGAGTCTTGGCCGAGAACGGCCGCCTTTCTGTTGTAAGAGACCTGTTTGAATTGTACTGCGAGCTAAAGGACGAACATGAACGTGTAGTGCCTGTCACTGTCACCAGTTCAGAAATGCTGACACAAGATCAAGTTACGTCACTAACAGCTGCACTTGAGAAGAAATTAGAGCGTCAGGTTGAAATGAAGCAGGTTATTGATGACACGTTAGTAGGTGGAATGGTCATCAAGGCGGGTGAAACCGTTATCGATGGTTCTTTAAACACATCAATTGACCGATTGGCTCATCAACTTCACGCGAGATAGGTAACAATTATGCAATTAAATTCAAATGAAATCAGCGATCTAATCAAAGAACGCATCTCGAAATTTAATGTGAGCACCGAGGCTCGCAATGAAGGCACTATCGTATCGGTTCGTGATGGCATCATCACAATCAATGGCCTTGCTGATGTTATGCAAGGCGAGATGATTGAGCTACCAGGTGGCAAATACGCACTCGCACTTAACCTCGATACCCACTCAGTAGGTGCGGTGGTTATGGGCCCCTACACTGACCTATCTGAAGGTATGAAAGTGAAAGGTACAGGTCGTATCTTGGAAGTCCCCGTCGGTAACGGTCTTCTTGGCCGTGTTGTGAACACATTAGGCGAGCCAATCGATGGCAAAGGCTCAGTAAGTTGTGACCGACTCGACCCTGTAGAAGTGATTGCACCCGGTGTAATCGAACGTAAGTCTGTTGATCAGCCAATTCAAACTGGCTATAAAGCGGTTGATACCATGGTGCCAATCGGTCGTGGTCAACGTGAACTTATCATCGGTGACCGTCAGACGGGTAAAACAGCGTTAGCTATCGATGCGATCATCAATCAGAAAGATTCTGGCATCAAATGTGTGTATGTGGCGATTGGCCAAAAAGCCTCCACTATCGCTAACGTGGTTCGTAAACTCGAAGACCACGATGCGCTAAAAAACACCATCGTAGTCGTGGCATCAGCATCAGAGTCTGCAGCACTTCAATACCTAGCACCTTATGCCGGTTGCACCATGGGTGAATACTTCCGTGACCGCGGTGAAGATGCGCTGATCATCTATGATGACCTATCAAAACAAGCCGTTGCTTACCGTCAAATCTCGTTGCTATTGAAACGCCCACCGGGTCGTGAAGCCTTCCCTGGCGACGTATTCTACCTTCACTCACGCCTTCTAGAACGTGCAGCACGAGTGAATGCAGAGTATGTAGAGAAGTTCACTAACGGTGAAGTAAAAGGTCAAACTGGCTCATTAACGGCGCTTCCGATCATTGAAACTCAAGCGGGTGACGTATCAGCGTTTGTACCAACCAACGTAATCTCAATCACCGATGGTCAGGTTTTCCTTCAAACCCAATTGTTTAACTCAGGCTTACGTCCTGCAGTAGACCCAGGTATCTCGGTATCTCGTGTGGGTGGTGCGGCGCAATGCAAGATCATCAAGAAACTGTCTGGTGGTATCCGTACTTCATTAGCTCAATATCGCGAGCTGGCGGCCTTTGCTCAGTTCTCTTCTGACTTAGATGAGATGACGCGCAAACAGCTAGACCATGGTGAGCGTGTTACCGAATTAATGAAGCAAAAACAATACTCTCCAATGTCAGTCGCTGAGCAAGCAACGGTTATCTACGCAGCAGAGAAAGGCTACTTGGTCGGTGTTGAGCTAAACAACATTGCCCGTTTTGAAGAAGAGCTGATTGCTTATGCCAAAGGTCAGAACCCTGCGTTGTTCGAAAAAATCAACGCGACAGGCGATTACAATGACGAAATCGACGGTGCTCTTAAAGAGATCCTAGAAGGTTTTGTTGGGATGAAAGCTTGGTAAGTGCTCCGGTTTGTTAGCTGGAAATCAAAACAAATAGGAGCAGATTATGGCAAGTACTAAAGAAATTCGCACCAAGATAGCCAGTGTTAGTAATACTCAGAAAATCACTAGCGCAATGGAAATGGTTGCAGCAAGTAAGATGCGCAAGGTTCAAGACAACATGACGCTAACTCGCCCCTACGCCGAGAACATGCGAAAAGTTATCTCTCATGTTGCATCGGGTTCCCTGGAGTACCAGCACCCTTACCTGCAACAGCGTGAACCTAAGCGTGTCGCTTACATCATTATCTCGTCCGATCGCGGCTTGTGTGGTGGCTTGAACTCAAACTTGTTCAAGAAAGTGTTAGAAGAAATGGAGCAATGGCGCACCAAGGGAGTCGAGGTAGAAACAACCTTAGTGGGATCTAAGGCTATCTCGTTCTTCCAACGCGGCGGCAACGTTATTGCACAAACGTCAGGTCTTGGCGATACACCTAAGTTAGAAGACATCTTAGGTACGGTGAATGCGATGCTCGGGCATTACGACGAAGGTAAAATCGATAGCTTGTATCTCGTTTACAACCAGTTCGTCAACACCATGGTTCAAGCGCCAACGACCTTGCAGTTGCTCCCCCACCCTTCGGATTCTGAGGAAGGTGGTGAGCCTAAAAAAGCGCGTCGTTGGGACTACATCTATGAGCAAGCGCCCAAAGACATACTCTCAGAACTGTTACATCGATACATCGAATCGCAAGTGTATCAAGGCATTGTTGAGAGCATTGCCTGTGAGCAAGCAGCCCGAATGGTCGCTATGAAAGCGGCGACTGATAACGCAGGCCAACTCATTGATGACTTGCAGTTGGTCTACAACAAGGCGCGTCAGGCTGCCATTACCCAAGAGCTGAGTGAAATAGTCTCAGGTGCCCAAGCTGTCTAGGGCTAGAAAAGACTGGGTCAAGAACAGAATTTGAGGATTTAAGAATGAGTGTTGGAAAAATAGTTAAAGTAATCGGCGCGGTGGTTGACGTCGAGTTCAGCGGCGGCAACAGCCCACGCGTTTATGATGCATTGAAAGTGACTAGCGACGAAGCAAGCTCGTTAGTATTGGAAGTACAACAACAACTGGGTAGCAATATCGTTCGTTGTATTGCAATGGGTACGTCAGATGGCTTACGTCGTGGTCTAACGGTTGAAAACACAGGCTCTCCAATCACGGTTCCCGTCGGCGAAGAAACGCTAGGCCGTATCATGAACGTGCTTGGTCAACCTATCGATGAGTGTGGTGAAATCGGTCAGAAAGAAAACTACGAGATTCACCGTGAAGCCCCTTCTTATGAAGAACAAGCAAACAGCACTGAGCTTCTAGAAACAGGCGTTAAGGTTATCGACCTTATCTGTCCATTCGCTAAGGGTGGTAAAATTGGTCTGTTCGGTGGTGCTGGTGTAGGTAAAACCGTCAACATGATGGAGCTTATCAACAACATCGCCAAAGCCCACTCAGGTCTTTCTGTGTTTACCGGTGTAGGTGAGCGTACTCGTGAAGGTAACGACTTCTACTACGAGATGAAAGAAGCAGGTGTACTAGACAAAGTAGCCATGGTTTACGGTCAAATGAACGAGCCACCGGGAAACCGTCTACGTGTAGCACTTACAGGCCTAACTATGGCTGAGCGCTTCCGTGATGAAGGTCGTGACGTACTGTTGTTCATTGATAACATTTACCGTTACACGCTTGCGGGAACAGAAGTATCAGCTCTGCTAGGTCGTATGCCTTCAGCAGTAGGTTACCAACCAACACTGGCTGAAGAGATGGGCGTACTTCAAGAGCGTATCACGTCAACAAAACAAGGCTCTATCACCTCTATCCAAGCAGTATACGTACCTGCGGATGACTTGACTGACCCATCGCCAGCAACAACCTTTGCTCACTTAGATGCGACCGTTGTACTGTCTCGTAACATCGCGGCACTGGGTCTATACCCTGCGATTGACCCGTTAGATTCAACGTCACGTCAGTTAGATCCGCTGATCGTAGGCCAAGAGCACTACGACATTGCACAAAAAGTACAAACAACGCTGCAACGCTACAAAGAGCTAAAAGACATCATCGCGATTCTTGGTATGGATGAGCTGTCTACTGAAGACAAACAGACCGTATCTCGCGCTCGTAAGATTGAACGTTTCTTAACGCAGCCTTACCACGTAGCCGAAGTGTTTACCGGTCAGAAAGGTGTCTTTGTACCGCTAAGCGAAACACTAAGAGGCTTTAAAGGTCTATTGAGCGGTGAATATGACGATATCCCAGAGCAAGCGTTCTTGTACTGTGGCTCTATCGACGAAGTGCTTAACAAAGCAAAATCACTCTAAGAGGCAGGTGCACCATGGCTATCGGAATTACAGATAATACATTTCAACTTAATATTGTAAGTGCGGAAGGTACGCTGTTTTCAGGTCCAGCGTACGCCCTAGCCGTTTCTGGCGCTGACGGTGAACTGGGGATCCGCCCCGGTCACTCCCCGCTTCTCAGTAAGATCAAACCGGGCGTAACCGTGTTTGTTACAGACCCTAAATCAGAAGGCCAAGTGCTGTATGTCTCTGGTGGGATGCTGGAAGTTCAGCCGGATGTGGTTACGTTATTAGCCGACACGGCCTTGCATGGTAAAGACATTGACCGCGCTCGCGCAGAAGAAGCGAAATATGCCGCTCTAGAGAACATCAACAAGGGCAACATAGACATTAACTTTGCACAAGCTCAGCTAGAACTAGCGAAAGCCGTTGCTCAGTTACGTGCATCAGAGCTAACTTCTTCTCACACAAGACACTGAGAATAGAACTTAGATGCTCGATACTTGATGTGTAAATAGTCTACCCACTTAAACATGATTTAAGTGGGTAGACTACATCAGAAACCCTCACTTCTCTTTCAACTTCCCCACCCTTTTAACCGCTACTAATACATCCTTTTTCACCTGAGCTTACAACATTACTTCTCTGCAAAGCGCGCTTGGTGTGGGTCCAATTCATGACCTAACGACTGCGTCAGCGAATGATAAAGCTCAGGCTTACGACCACGAATCCAACGTCTCCCGGTACACATCTCTAGCTCTTGCGCTTTCAAATTCGCAATCACCATGTCGTTATCAACACTATCGGTCTCAGCAATGATTTCACCATAAGGGCTGAGGATCATCGCATTGCCTGTTCTTACTTCATCCATATCAACGCCGACACCATTACTAAACACCACAAACATACCGTTGTCGTGCGCTCTTGCAGGCAACCAACGCATTAACCACTCGCGGCCATTCTTGCCCTTCATTTCAGCACGAATCGCCTCTGGGTTTTCATCTCGGTTAAACCATAATTCAGGGTCAATTCGCTTCATCGCATTGGGGCTACGTGACTGACAACCGCCCGTCTGGTGTGGTGCAATCAAAATATCGGCACCTTTCAATGCAGTAATTCGAACATTCTCAACCAAGTTGTTATCCCAACAAATCAAGATACCGACTTTGCAACCGTGGGGCGTATCGAACACCGTGTATTGGTCGCCGCTGCTCATATGTGGGCTAACGAAGGTGTGCAGTTTACGGTGTTTCTGAACTTCTCCATTGGGCATGGCGAATACGTAGGTGTTGTATAGCTCGCCATCGATGCCCTTCTCTATCAAACCAGCCCCAACACTGATGCCAAACTGTGTTGCCAGTGCAATCAGATTTTGAGTCGATTCACCACTCGGCACAGGTTCCGCTAGCGCTTCTATCTCGTCTCGCGACAAAGCAGACACATGCCAGTAGCCAGTGATGCACATCTCTGGGAAACTGATGATCTCCACACCACTCTTCGCAGCTTGTTGAACGTATTGACCTATCACCGACAAGTTATACGCCTTATCGCCTGCATGATGGTTAAACTGAACCGACGCTACTTTGATGTCTCTTTTCATTATTCGTCCTCAAATTTCGCTTTATCTGATTTGGTATGAACTCAGTATAAAAAATCGATTCAATTCCATATAATGAAAGATATTCTTAGTTCAATGAGCATTCGGAATGGAATTTGATTTACTGAAGGCGTTTTGTCAGTTGGCTAAGTCGGGCAATTATCGTATGGCATCAGAGCAGCTCTACATTACTCAGTCGGCACTGACCAAAAAGATTCAACGACTGGAATCCAATATAGGAGCGAGTCTGTTTTCTCGCGGCAGGAACGGCGCAGAACTGACACACGCAGGTAAAACCTTACTACCCGAAGCCCAACGTTTGGTTCATTCAATGCAAGCGTTTGAGCAGCTTTCAGGCTCCGTAGTGAATGGAACTCAGGGGCATTTGAACATTGGTTTTGGCGTATCTAATTATCACGAAGCACCTAAACTGATTGCCGCCTATAAACAACAGTACCCAGACGTTCACATCACCTTAAATGACACACCTTCTAAGCAGCAGACCGACGAGCTATTGAGCCATGAACTCGATATCAGCTTCAATCGAATACCCGACTCCTCGGATTTAAAGAGCCTAACGCTTTTCAATGATTCGCTTGTGATTGCGGTTCACAAAGATATTCTCAAGCAAGCGCCAGGTAACGATCAGGTTCTCTTTGAGTTATCGAAATGGCCTTATCTAAAATTGGCTCAGCACCGTGGCCCCGGATTAGACAGACAGATTCAACAATATTGTCTTGCCAATAAAATCGACTTATCTAAGACACAAGAAGCCGATGATATCCTCACCCTGCTTGCCTTGGTTTCGGCCAATATCGGTTTCACCATCGTACCCAGCAGTGCGCAGTACATTAGTAACACCGATGTGGAATTCATTGCGTTAGAAGGTGAACACGCGACTTGGCCTGTCGGGTTAATCTGGAATGGAGAGAGTGACAACCCACTCAGGGATAGGTTTGTAGAGTTTGTGGCTCATCAAAAAGGAAATTAGACCAGAAGCTAAATTTCACCAACAAAAAAGGTTCATCGCGGCTTTCCGGGGAAAGCCGCTTTTATCTTCAAGAAGAAGTAGTCGGTATCTCGATACCCATACCCCATTCGCTTGATTAGCTTTATCTTGTTGTTTATCCCTTCTAGGGTGCAGGTGTTTAGCGGATAACTTGCCGATGCGATAATACCGTGAAGATAAGGACTCAGTTTTCGTGCGAACTCTTTCAATGGCTTAATTCCACTCTCTTGTACTTGTGCCCACCAAGCCTCCCAGAGCCCTTTAGCATGTGCTTCTGATTCACAATACCAAAGCTCTTTGAGTTGTGCCCCGAGTATATAAGTGGTCATTAAGTCCTTATTGATATTCAATATTTCTGTAAGATAGCTGTCTTGCCGTGGATTTAAGTTGCCTCTATTTTTCAACAACACCCAGCGTGAGCGCTTGACCCATTGCCTCGCTTTTTTATCTTGCTTGAGTTTGTTGGCTTGGTCGACTCTGACTCTATCCATTACCTCACGACCGAACTTAGCAACAACATGGAATAAGTCGTAAACGATTTTTGCGTTCGGGCAGTGCGCTTGAACTTCAAGGTCAAAAGCCGTATTCATGTCCATCGCGACCGCTTCGATATTATTGCCATGCTTGCCTAACAGCTCGAAGAACGGTCGTATGTCCTTGCGGCTACGGCCTAACCCTATCCAAATGACTTGATGAGTCTTAGCGTCAGCAATGACCGTGGCATACCTATGCCCTTTAAAGATAGCGAACTCGTCCATGACGAGTTGCCTTAGCTCTTCCCATTTCACTGACGGCACCACTTGTCGAAGTCGGCGTTTATCTATCTCTTTAATGGTGTGCCAATGTACGCTCGTTAACTGGGAGATATGCTTAATGGGAAGAAGAGGCAGCAGTTGTTCTATATAACTTTTTAGGCGCTTCGTTATACGAGCATAAGGCTCTAACCAAGATAGAGACTCTGTTTTGATGCCGCAGTCACGACACTTAATTCTTCGTGTTTGAACGGAAAGTTCAACAGGAACACCGAGCAACATGGCTTCTTTCACATGACGCCATTGATACTCGTGGATAGCTTCGGCTTCAAGACCACAAAGGCACTTAGCCTCAGAGTTAGGTTTAAGAGTCAGGGTAATAAGTGATGCTGTCTGGTGAGACTTTACTATTTGAAAGCCTTCCCAGAATGAAGATAGGAAAGTATGATTCGGCATGAAAACGGTAGTTTGTGTATGATTTTTGTTTGGCGACTAAACCATATCACTTACTACCGTTTTTGTTTTTAGTTCCCGCTAATCCGCGATGAACCACAAAAAAGGCTCACTAAATAGTGAGCCTTTTGATATTTTCTTAACGTAAACCTAAGTCTAAGGTTGCTTGCGTTTTGAAAGAATAGCTTTAGATCAGTAGGTTAGAGCTATAACTTAGAAGAACTCAATCGAATTACGGCCGCTTTTGTCATCACGTGTTGGCTTTGGCGTATCCGCTTTCTTTTTCGGTTTCTTCTCTTTTTTCTCTTTCTTTGGTTCAGCCTTTGCGCTTAGCATTTCTGCTTTGCTTTTCTTAGATTCCTTCTTCTTAGAATCCTTTTTAGACTGACCTTTCTTCGCCTTGTTCTCTTTTTTAGGCGTTTCTTTCTTTTTCGGCTTTTCTGATTCTTCTTGTACTGGCTGATCACACACCACTACATAGTATTCTTGGTTGAATTCAAAGAAGTCGCCATCGTACATTTTACGACGCTTACGGGTTTCTAGCTCACCATTTACCGCTACGTAGCCTTCAGAGATGATGTGCTTAGCTTCACCGCCACCACTCACTAGGTTAGCAATTTTAAACACTTTGTAGAGCTCGATTGGCTGTGATGAAACATCAATACCAATTGCTTCAATTTCAATCTCTTCGCCTTCTTCGCCCAGCTCTTGGCCTTCGTAATCAGCGTCTTCGTAATGTTCTTGGTCCATGGTGACCTCTACCTAAATATGTACTTCTGAAATATTGGGCGCAGTGTAATCTTAAAACAACTAAATGACCATGTTGAATTTATAGCTCAAGCCGAGGAAACGACAATGCAAAACACGCACCATCCAAGTAACTTTCACCAACAGTGACATGTGCTTGGTGACGGTCACACACCTGTTTAACAATAGCTAACCCTAAACCATGGCCCGTTTTCCCCTTGTTCCTCGCTGCATTAGCGCTGTAGAAAGGATCAAACAAAAAAGGCCAATGCTCCGCTTCAACGCCTTTACCGTCATCATGAACCTCAATAACAAATTCATTGTCGGTATACCACAACTCAATAACGATCTTAGTATCGGCAAACTTAAAAGCATTCCTTACTATATTATCCACCGCCCTATTGAATAACTTTAGATCGACATACAAAGAGGCTGGGACTTTTAGTGGCACCTTAATGAGATCGAGTGTTGTCTCTTTCTCCCAAATGCTAAAACGCTCGTTTAGCCATTCATTGGCATCAATAGGTTGCTTAAGCAATTCAAAGCCCCCTCTTTCCAATCGAGCGTAATACAATAGCTCATCAACCATGTCTTCCATTTCATCCGTATCAGCAAGAATACGGGCTATCGCCTTAGATTGTTGCGGAGTTGGTGCTAAGTCACTCAACAACTCAGCCTGCCACTGAATTCGGAATATAGGCGTCCTTAGCTCGTGAGCAACGGCATTAGTCAAAGACTTATTACTATTGATTAAGTCTCTTATCTTGTCCGCCATAACATTAAAGCTACGGTTTAACGTACCTAATTTTATGCTATTTTTTTCGGAAGCTCTTTCTAGTAGATCCCCATGAGAAAAAGCAACCGTCGCCATTTCAAGGTTATTTAATCGGCGCTTGATTCTCCAAACCAAAAACAAGCCGCTAAACGCGAAACCTGTTATTGCAAAAACCCAAATAAGCCGGTTTTCAAATTTGATTTGCTTCCTCAGATAAGAATTTTTGTTCTTAGATAACTCATATAAATCATCACTTCCAACTAACCTTAACCACAGGAAGTATTCGTCATGGTAGTAAACATTTCGGCCTTGCTGCTGAAACGCTTTTCTCACTAGTTCTGGAGCGTTATCAAAAGGTATGATTCGCAGGTTCTGCCGAGTCTTATCCGCATAACTTTTTAATAGATTCTGCGTTTCAAGCAAACCTTTTTCACGGAAAACCACATCAATTAATTCTTGATAAGCTTCTGCTTCATGGTCTCGTAATATGTATTCGTAGTCAGTGCTTAACTTGTAAACAATAAAAGCATAGGAATATATACTCACTAAGAAGATGACTGTCAGCCCCGCTAGGTATTCAAAATAGATACGTCGCATATTATTTATTCAGCTACCGTTACCAACGTTCTGGTACGAACAAGTAGCCTTTACCTCTTACAGTGATGATCTTTTTAGGTGGGACAGTTATGTCATTAAGCTTTTTACGTAAGATTACGATTTTATTGTCGATAAAGCGGTCAATGCCATCGTAATCAATACCTCTCAACTGTTGAGTCAAAAAATTACGTGATAACACCTGTTCTGGCGAGGAAGCCAATAGCCAAAGCAGTTCAAATTCACTCTCCGCTATGGATATATCTTTTCCAATATGCGTACAGGCTTTGGTTGTGCGGTTTAAATTTAACTTACCAAAAACTAACTCATTCTTACTCACTTCAGCACTTATTGAACTGTCAGGAGTGCGACGCAAAAGCATCCTCACTCGAGCAAGTAATACTCTTTGGCGAATTGGTTTACTAATAAAGTCATCGGCGCCAGTTTCTAACGCTGCAACATGGTCAAAATCATCATCACTAGCTGTAAGAATGAGTATCTTTCCCTTAAACTGACTCCGGACTTGCCTACAGATAGTTAGCCCATCAACTTCTGGCAACATAAGATCAAGTAGAACAATGTCGGGCTGAATATTTAAGATTTGCTCACTCGCTGATGCGCCATCAGAAATAGTGATTACATCAAAAGATTGGCTTTCAAAATATTCCTGTAACATCTCTCTTAAGATGGGATCGTCTTCTACGATCACTAGTTTCGGGTTGGTCATAAATCCTTCTCACCATTCCTATTGCTACCTTGCGAACCCGCGCCTCTCTATTGCGAAATTCAGCATATTCTTTTTACATAGCTTGTATTTATAAAATTAACAAAAACATCTATATAACATATAAATATAAGGTAATGCAGCTAAAAATAGACCAAAAGCTCTTAATTTTAGACTCAAAAAAACCGGTCACCTTAGTAAGGTAACCGGTTCAATTTATGGGTTTAATTAAACATTTGTTGTCTAGTCATCATAAACAGGGAACTGTTCAAATGCGCGACGATAATTCACGTACTCATTAGAGCTCCATAACCTCAATTCTTCTGGGTCATAGTTGTACACTTCTTTATGAGCCGCATTTGTGGAACTGGTGTTGTTATCTGCAATCTGATTACCAAAGATTTGTGCTAAATCGAATATACGTTCGTGCTCTTCATCTTCGAATTTACCAATCGAGCTATTTTGTACCGTCTGCAAACTGGATTGAGAGTTACACTTACGTTTCATGTGATCTTCGGTCGACTCGCCATCGACTTTAAATCGTAAACACTTCTGACCATCTTCATCATATTCTTCGAACTGATTATCAAACATAAAAAAGCGTGCGAAACCAGTGGTGTCACGAAGAGCAACGAGCGCCTCTTTATCACCGACAGCGATAATACGAGCTTCGTTGCGATCTCGCGTATTCTTAAACACAGACAGCGCGTTACGGACTCGGTAAGGCAAACCGTTTAATTTTTCTACGCGAGCTTGCTGCTCTTCTGTGTATAAGGCGCGTGAAGCTAAAGCATTTGCAAGTGTGTTACGTGAACTCAACGAGTAATTTGTCCCTTTCCAAGTAAAGTTAATCCCATCTTCGTCGGCATAACTACTATTTGCATAGTTGACATGGATAGAGTCGCTAAAACCAGATACTGAGTCACTCAAACCATATTCATTTGCACGATTATACTTGTTTAGGTTAGCCAATAAGGTTCCAAAGTACGGCACCTTCGTATCTTGGCTAGCTCCCTCAGTCCAATACACAAATGCTTCATTACCGCCCATTGAGAAATAGCGCTTCATTGGCCACAGGTATGAAGGTGTAGCCTCAATTGTTTCGGTAATGTCTTGTTTGTATTTCAGAACCGTTTCTACGTAATCCCCTTTCCCATCAACAAAGATAGCTTGGCGAGCTTCAGCTCTACCCGTTAAATCGGATAGATACGTATACAAGTGTGAAATTTTGTCTGACATATCAACCAACGCTAAGCTCGAATTCTCAGTTGATTTGAATGGTGTATCACGCCTAACTAACATCTGTGCTGCTAGTAGTTTGTCTGGCCATACGCCTAACAAATCGACAGAAGAAGACGATGTTTGATAAGGGTTGTTCGCTTTTAAGCTCGCCCATACTTTTCCATCTCGAGTTTCAGAGCGAATGACGATCTCGTTAGCTTGACTTGCTAACATCTGAACTAATTCCTCATCGAAACAACTGGTTGGAACATCGCGATTTTGCGACATGCCGCCTTGGTAGGTTAACCAAAGGTCAGATAACTTAGCGAAACGATAGCGGTTAGGAACTCCAACAACACCACTCAATTCTTCTAATTCACAAACTTTATCTGGTGCTGTTAGCACTTCTAAAAAGAAGTCTGCTGCCAAATTTGCTGCATTATAAGTATCACAAATTGGACGAACACCCGCAGACAAGTTCTCTAATGGAATAGCGTTACCGCGAAAATCCACACAGTTGTTTCCGGCTATTTCTTCAAAAACCTGCCCTTTGTTATTCGTCGTATTTGCACCTAAGTAACGAGCAAACATAAAGTCAATTTCACCAACGTTTTCAACGATATCGCGAATTTTTTGGAACTCCCCCATTCGATATAAGAAGTAGCTATATTGATGAAATTGTTCAAATCTCTCACGTCCATTTCTTTGGTTAACCGTGTCGTAGCTATCTTTGTATCGCTGAATTCTAAACTCTGTGGCTTCTTGAAGGCTTGTACCTTCATCAAAACGATCACATAACAAGTTAGTGGTCGTGTGTTCATCCGTACAATAGCGATAGCTCACTAACGAATCTGGAATACCATTTTGACCAGCGTTAGCTCTCAAGTGTGCAATAACACCCGTCGGATAAACCTTATAGTCATTAGATAACTGACGGTCATACTCAGCCAAAGAATAGACTTTGCGCTTTTGTGCTCCTGTGGCGTCTACTACAGCGACATCGTCTCCCTCGCTATTGGTGTTAACGATAAGTTCATTTGTTTCAACCTGACGAGCATAAGCGAAACGTAAAGCGGCCTTGTCATACTTACCGAACGTCAACAGTTCATCAAATATTGATGCACCGTAATCCATGATCGAACTGTACGCAGCTGGCTTATCAAGGTGCCCAATTTTGCTTTGTGCAAGCTCAGCCTCTGTATAAAAATGGCTTTCGTCCGTTGAACCCATAAAGTTATGACGTAAACCAAGGTTATGCCCGAGCTCATGAATCAATGTTGATTTAAACATATGCTTTGAAATCGCTTGGCTTGCTAGCTTCTGCTGATCAATCGTTAGCGCTTCCCACGTTTTCATTTTGCTCTGATCAGCATCGGCGAAGAAGCCACCTTGGATATAGTCTAAACCCTTCACTAAGCCCTTTGACTGGGTACTTAACCACATCGCATCAACGCTATATACATTCTGCTCAGAGAATCGCTTCAACATATCTTGGCGTTTATAGAATGATTGCAAAGCGAGGTCTTGGTTGCTGGTATCGTATTTGAAATCCAAATCGGCTTCAGGCAGTGAATCGACTAAATTATCTTTGCCCACCAAATTAATTTCGCGTTCACTCAACGCTGGAACATTGATCGAAGGTCCTCGATCTTCCTCGAGCATTTTATTGAACAAATCGATTTCGGTTGGCTCAGAGCTTGATTTCGAAGCGTTGCTTTTTTCCGCCACAACCACAGGTTGTACTTTTTCAATTTCTTGGCGGTTGTAACGCTTAGCGAGATCATTCCACGTATGGCGACTTGCGGAACGAATCACACCTAAATATTGGTTAACATGCGCATGAATAATTTCACCCGTTAATGGGTTAGTGGCAGATGGGCCATAGCCAAGAAGGCCGTTGTCAACCGGATCCGCGATCAGGTTGAATACGTTGTAACGTAAGTCACCCGTTTTTACACCCGCTTTCTTGTCACTATTAACAATGTTAATGCGAGGAACACCTGTGCCTTCTAATGACTGATTTACCTCTTTCATGGTATCGAGCGTAAGTTGCAGGTACGCTTTATTGCCATCATCGAAGTAGCTGTCGCTTAAGTAGTAATCGATCGACTCTAACTTGGGATTGAATCGGTTAATATAAGAAAAACGAGAACCCTGTACGTTACTCTCACCAGTGTGAGTTTTTACTTCTTTGCTATCGTTGAAGAACCCAAAGTATGCGCTGTCTTGGCCTTGGTAATAGATAGGTTCGTAATTTTCACTTGCTAACTTATCAAGCTTAACAAGAGAATAGAAAAAACGTGTTTTGAATGATAAGTCTTTAAGCTCGCCACCAAACTGGTATTGATCTTCCGCTTCTGCAGTAAAGGTTCGTTCTACTTCAACGTTAATTACCCCACCTTCAGGATCGTATTCGTATGAAATCAAACGAGGCTCTGCAGACTCCGTAACATTACTGGAGGTATACCAAGCTCTAATTGTGTCTTGAGATAGTGATTTAATCTCTTCATATTTAGGTACAAAGTGTGTGGCTTGATCCCAAGAAACGTCTTCATCTGCGTTAATTTCTTCTTTATTTGTACATTCGCCATAACCGTTCTCAGCACAGCGATACTGACGGAATTCTCCAGGAATTTTAAGCACAGGAGCACGGTTAATTTCCGTATCCCAACGACTTTCATCTGTCGAATTCACTTTGTCGCGATCAACTTCTTCGACATAAATACCATTAGTTTCATCAAAACGAAGCGTCACCAACTTTGGATCGCCTTGGAAAAAGCCGCGCTGAGTCATTGCATAACGAGGAGCATCGCCGGTTGACGGCATGTACATCCAAAGTGATTCCGTATCTAAAGATTGAACAGAAATCTCTTCGGTTGGTTTTTCATAGGTGTCATAGGCACGATCTTCGGCCCCACACCCGCTGAGGATTGTGGCAATACTTGCTGCGATAATTGCTTGTTTAAACATAATTTACCTATATTTATAATTATATTACATTTTTACTTCTAACTATTTAAATTCAATGCGAACGGAGCAATATTAGAATTGATAGTTAATCACTGCGTAATAAGTTGTTTTCTTTAAATCGACTAAATCATTAAGAGGGTTTGAGCCTCTTTCTGGATTGTAATAACTAATGCCATTAGTCAAACCAGCAGAAATAGAAATACTCTTAGTTATTTGGTAACCCACCTCTTCCCCATGTAATAAAGTTGGGTCAAACGTGCTCCCGTTATAATCCCATGACTGTCTAGGCATTACGAAAATGTTAAAATAGAAGTCTTCTGCAAAAACATAATCAAGAGAAAATTGGCTGCTCAATTGGTATTCAATAAGCTGATTACCACCAGCTGTTTTATATTCGTGAAAGTTTTTTCTAAGTAATAACGTATTACTTAATGAAAGCCCTTCAATCCAATTATCGAATGGAGCACTCCACCTGACTTTCAACCTAGTTCCTAACGTTAGATCGTTCCTCCTTGACCATTTGGACGTTGGCAATATTACTCTCACCTCACCACTCAGTGATGAACCATCAGTTGGTTTGAATAATCCATTGCGCCCCCATGAGATGGACGTATCATTCCAGAACTGTCCCCTAGTCCCATATTCATCACCGTCGGACAAGTGGTAACCTGACGCCACAACTTGGAGTCGAGATTTGTCTGAAAACGAATATCGGACAACGCCAGTTGCAGAAGCCGAACGGTTTGCTAAAGACGCACTGTCTTCATATCCGTTTCGAGAATAGTCAGCACTAATGTATCCAGACCAAGGGTTTTCATTGTTTTTGGACTCCCACTCATCTTGCAAATTATTTGCTAGGGCGAGCGAAGGTGCCACCAGCATGAACGCTGGCAACATAAGTAGTTTATTCATATTTTCCTTCTTGTATTACACTTCCGTATTATATCTACATTTTCTTTTTCCAGTTTTAAGCCTGTTTAGCTAACCTCGTTGTTTTTATTTTATTCCTTTGAGATGGATGCGTTATTGGAATCGACGCCAATAGAGTTTTTGTATATTCTTCTTTTGGGTTTTTATAAACGTCTTCCACACTTCCAAACTCAATTATTTTACCTTTTTTCATTACGACCACATTATCTGAAATGTGCTTAACGACAGAGAGATCATGTGAAATAAAAATAATGGAAAGGTTCATCTCTTTTTGTATTTTTAGTAATAAGTTCAATATCTGTGCTTGCACAGAAACATCTAATGCCGATACTGACTCATCGCAAATCAATAACTTTGGCTTTAATGCTATTGCTCTTGCTATGCCTATACGCTGCCTTTGCCCTCCAGAAAACTCGTGCGGATAACGGGTTACGGCGGAGTGAGGTAATCCGATCTTATCGAGTAGATCTAAAACCCATTGCTTTCGGTCTTTCTTTGAACCAATCCCATGAATAATAAAAGGTTCTTCAAGTATGCCGCCTACTGTATGCCTCTGATTCAATGATTCTAGAGGATCCTGAAATACAATCTGCATATCTCGACGAAGTGGACGCATTCTTTTTGTACTGTAATGGGTGATGTCTTCGCCTTCGAAAAAGATCTTCCCAGCGGATGGCTCATACAGTTTAAGTAATGTTCTACCAAGCGTACTTTTTCCACAGCCAGACTCTCCAACCAAACCTAACGTCTCACCTTGCTTCACTGAGAATGAAACGCCGTCAACAGCCTTGATTACATAACCTTTCTTAAATAGGTTCTTACCTGATAGAAAATGCTGCTTTAGCCCTTCAATTCTAATGACTTCTGACATAATCAACTCCCCTTGTATTCTGGGAATTCATTCAAATCAATTGGGTTGATTTGAATGGTTTGTTTCGGCTCGACATTGAGATCTGGAATTAAGCTCAAGAGTCTTTTTGTATACGGATGTTGTGGGTGATCGAAAAGTTCGAAAATTTCTGCATGCTCAACAATACGTCCGTCATACATCACAGCGACTTCATCGCAAATTTCCGCAACAACACCTAGATCATGAGTGATAAAGATCACTGCCATCCCGGTCTCTTCTTGAAGCTCTCTTATCAGTTCCAAAATTGATGCTTGAACCGTTACATCTAATGCAGTCGTCGGCTCATCACATATCAAGATGTCAGGCTTACATGCAAGCGCTATCGCTATCATTACCCTTTGTCGCATCCCACCAGACAGGCTATGAGGGTACTCTTTAAAACGTAGTTTCGGCATTGGAATTTCAACTTTCTCAAGCAAACCAATTGCGTACTCTATCTTTTCAGACTTAGACATCTGGCTATGGTGCAAATCCAGAACCTCGACAATCTGCTTGCCAATTGTCTGAACAGGGTTCAAGGCAGTCATAGGGTCTTGGAAAATGATTGAGATACGGTTCCCACGCATCTTATGCATCTCATGTTCAGGTACCTCTGTAAGGTCTGTATCACGATAAATTATTTTTCCAGCCGTGACCTTTCCATAAGGCTTAGGAAGTAGTCCCATAATAGACATGGAAGTTACGCTCTTCCCACTGCCCGACTCTCCAACCAAACCGAGTGTTTTGCCTGATTTCACGTCAAAGGACACACCTTTCAGTATCTTGACAATGCCCTCATCAGTATTGAACTCTGCTTCTAAGTCACGAACTTTTAATATAATATTTTGGTTCATTCCACGGTCATCCTTAGAGCTTATATCTGTCATCAATAATGGTGATGGGTGGATATGCCTTACCTTCTTTAGAAGCCAACTGAGTTTCTTCTTTTAGGTCTGTATCAATCCAGAAATTACTGGTATCTAAAATATTAAACATGGCTCCAGTCTTCTTCGTCATTGGGTTCTTTGGGAACTTAATCCAACGCCAGTAGGCATCTCGCGTATAAGGCACCATATAGCCAGGCACAATCACATACGCATCCTTTATTTTTCTTTGGATGTTCTGAGATAGCTGCTGTTTTCTTTCCATATCAAACTCAGAAATAAACGCCTCAATTTTTTGATCTAGCTCTGGTGAACTGAAATTTGTATGGTTATTAGTTTGAGGACGGTTGGCATTTGTCGAGTGAAAATACTCTTTGTAAGCTGGTATCTCCCCTCCGCCCATATTAAGAAAAGCAAGCTGGTGCTTTTTCTCGAGAATAAATTTGAATGCAGCAGAACCATCGACAAGGTTTAAGTCGAGCTCTAAACCAGCTAACTTCGCTTGCTCTTTTAGATAGGCAATTCTTGGTGTCCAAATGTTGTAGCCATACGTAATCTTGAAACTCAAACGAAGCCCATTAGCATTCATTCGGATACCATCAGAACCGATATTATCGAAGCCTGCAGATTCAAAATAACCAATCGCAAGTTCAGGCCTAAACGGTGGCGGCTCTACGCCTTCTAAATCGTATTTTCCATGCCCAAACCCCATAGCATGAGGTTTTCTAGAGTAATCGCCTCGTAACACGTTTTTGATCATGCCGTCGAAATCAGTCGCGTACGTGATGCCTTTCCGAACATTAATGTCGTTCAGCAGTGGCATGGATGTATTGATCCATAAACCGCCAGCGCCTTGTGGCCTTTGATTAAAGCCCCAGAATTTCTGTATAAAGCCATGACTAAAAGGTTCTGAGTTAGTTTTCTCATGCCACAGTTGAGGCTGTACCATTGCAAACGTGTCTAACTTTCCTTTTTCAAAATGCTTGCGTGCAATATCACTATCACGAATTACCTTGATGCGAAGTTTTTCCACGTTAAATCGGTTTTTATAATATTTATTTCCGTAACCCCACCAGCTATCACCAACATGTGAAAACGTAATGCTGCGACCTTTATTTACTTTTGATATAAAATAAGGCGATGTTGTTGGCTCTGCCTTGAAGTTGTATTTGCGAACAAAATTATCATCCATGCCATCCTTATTCCCATCGTTAATATCAACAAAATGATGCTTTGGACGAGGCTGGACTCCGTGACTCGGCATATTGATAAGAGCCATAAGTTCATCATTACTTTTAGGCTCGGCCATCGTAATACTTATCGTATAGTCATCGAATTTTTCAACGGTCGTGATGCTATTGCGGAAAAAGTCGCTATACCAAGGATCAATAATGTCTTTGGAACGGTAATACGTAAGCATAAATAGATAGTCGTCAGCCGTTACAGCTTCCCCGTCAGACCATTTCGCGTCAGGATTCAGTTTGAAATAAACCGTCTGGTGATCGTTCCCAAATGCCCATTCATTCGCCAGTTGTGGAATCCAATTGTCGGTATTTGGATGTCGTTGTGCCAATTTAGGCGTGCCATCCATTAAATAGAAACGAATACCTGAATTCGCGTCGGGGCCCACTGAACGTAATGTTTGTGGGAAACTAGGCATAAAGCTACGTAAAGTACCGCCACGCTTAGCCTCTTCAGAAGCAAAAACGGGATCATCCCAATTACTTTGCCATTCCAAGTTATTTGGTATTTGTTGTGCTTGAGCTAAGAAACTCAACAACAAAGCGAATAGTCCGTATCTGTACATCATCACTTCCTAGTGCCTATCTATAAACTGTGTATTTTTTGGGATCAAAAGCCGTTCTTATCGCTTCACCGATGAATGTAACCATGACCAACACACCGACTATTGCCGTCACAACAGAGCCAACAATCCATGGCGAATCGAGATTCGACTTGCCTTGTTGAAGAAGCTCTCCCCAGCTTGGGGTCGGTGGAATAAGACCTAAACCTAAGTAGTCCAGTGCAGTTAATGCAGTGATATTGGCTGCAATAGTGAAAGGCGCCAGAGTGACGATCATCACCATCGTGTTGGGTAAAATATGATTGAAGAGGATTCTTGCTGTTGATGCTCCTAGCGCCTTTGCAGCTAACACATACTCTCGAGCAGATTCTCTGTAGGTCATCGTTCGCATGTACCAAGTAATACCCATCCATCCAAAAGTCACATTGATCAATACAAACAGCATGAATGTGGGTTGTGCTATCGAGACCAAAATCATGATCACGTAGAGGAACGGCACCATTGACCAAGTCTCAATGGCTCTTTGAACAATCAGATCAAATTTGCCACCAAAGAAACCCATCGCACACCCCACCGTTACACCAATGCTGTATGCGATGACCATAGTTATCAGAGCAAACCCCATTGCTGTTCTAAACCCGTAAACCAATCGTGCTAAAATATCCCTCCCGATTACGTCAGTGCCCAAATAGTGCTTTGAGTAAGCACTTGGAGCATGTGGCGGATATTCACCAGAGAAGTCTTGTTCATACGGATTCCAAGGCACCAAAGGTAAAATCGCAAAGTCACCATTGTTTTTATCTTTAAGCGCTAATTGAAGTAGTCGATAGTTTGCCTCTCCCGAAGACTCCAAACCAAATGTCTTGCCGGAGTAAACATCAGATACAATTGGAAAGTAATATTCCCCCTGATAACGCACCACTAAAGCCTTACTGTTGATCAACGCTTCAGCAAAAAGAGACAGTAATAACATTACAGATAGAATGATCAGCGACCAGTATCCACGCTTTATTTGTTTGAATCGCTTGATCTGCTTTAGCGTCAACGGATTTAATTTAATCATCATCAAGCTCCAAACTTCACTCTAGGATCGACCAATGCAACGCAGACATCAGACAAGATATTGCCAAGTAGCAATATGCAGGCGTTGATTGCGACAATACCCATAACCACTGGGTAATCTCTTTCTACAATTGATTCATAACCAAGCAGGCCTATGCCATTAATATCGAAAATGACTTCAATTAAGAAAGAGCCCGTCATGAAGAAAAGAAGAGAGTTGCCAAAGTGGCTAGCGATTGGGATTAAACTATTGCGTAGTGCGTGTTTACGAATCGCCTCTTTAAAAGGCAAACCTTTAGCGATAGCAGTGCGAATGTAATCTGACGATAAGTTTTCCATCAAATTATTCTTCATGGTCATGGTTAACGTCGCAAAGTCACCTATCAGATAACAAAGCAAAGGTAAGACCGCATGCCACAAAATATCAGTAATTTGCTCTGAGAAAGTATCGAAGTCGTCGAAGTCATCATCCACAAAGCCCCCCATTGGGAACCACTCTAGGTGATAACTGAAAAACGTAATAAGAAGCACGCCGACCACATATCCTGGTAAGGCATAGCCGACAAAAATCATGATTGATGAAACAGAATCAAAGACGCTGCCGTGCTTCATCGCCTTAAAATAACCAAGAGGAATAGAGACAAAATAACTAATGAAAAAGGTCACACCACCATACATAGCAGAGACGGGCAGGCGCTCAAAAATCATGTCACTGACCGGTTCGTAGTAGCGTGTCGACTCGCCTAGGTCAAAATGAACAAGTCGAACTAGCCATTCGAGATACGCTTCCGTTACCGGCTTATCCAATCCATAAAATTTATTAAGATCGGCGAGTTGGTCTTCAGACAAAGCTGAGTTTTGGCCAACGAGACTAGACGCACCACCATCCCCTTGAGGCTGCATGTTAGCGAGCATCCTCTCGACAGGGCCACCTGGAACAAAACGCGTAATCGCGAATATCAAAATCGTAATACCAAGAAACGTAGGTACAACTAAAGCAAAACGTTTCAGTAAATATGCAATCATCCTAACTAGCCAAATTCCATTTAAAGCAATATTTCATCAATTTAATCAATAAAACAAAGTAGTCAAATGGTTACATTTACCTACATTAACTTACAATTTCATTTAGTTTGGATTAATTTACTTAATAAATTTTAATCTTAATAATCAAAAGCTTAAATTGGACACCAGAAAGGAATTTTGAATTAGAAGGTGTGGGTAATCTTTGTTTGTAACTTAGAAAGTGAACTGCTTAGACAATTCAAACATGTTTGTAAGCTGCATTGATATGGTGACAAATCGAAATCAAATACAAAAAAATCGCCACTGTTAAACAGAAGCGATTTATTGGTCTAATAAATGAGGAGTTAATCTATGCATAATGTATTTGGCTACACACCACCAACATTCGAAAGACTCACCAACTGCTTAGTATATTCATGCTGCGGATTACCAAACAAAGTCTCAGTGTCGCCCTTCTCTATTACCTCGCCAGCTTTCATGACGATGGTGTAATGACACAAGGATTTCACGACATTCAGATCATGACTGATAAACAAATAGGTCAGGCCATACTTTTCTTGAAGTGACTTCAGCAAATCCAATACTTGAGCTTGAACGGTTCTGTCCAATGACGATGTTGGTTCATCGAGCAGGATAAACTCTGGCTTTAAAATCAAAGCACGAGCAATCGCAATACGCTGCCTTTGACCGCCAGAAAACTCATTTGGGTAACGGTGACGCGTTTCAGGATCGAGGTCAACCTCTTTCATTACGTCACAGATGCGTTGGTCGAGTTCGTGCTCATCCAATTGTTGATGCACTAACAAACCTTCGCCAATCACCTGAGCGACCGACATTCTCGGGTTTAGCGCAGAAAACGGGTCTTGAAAGACTACTTGCATACGGCTTCTAAACGGAAGCATCTGTTTTCGATCTAAACCTTGAAGCTGTTCACTCGAGTAGGTGATTGACCCTTCACTATCTACCAGCTTAAGTATCGCCATACCGGTCGTCGATTTACCAGAACCACTTTCGCCAACCAAACCGATTGAGTGCCCTTTCTTCAAAGTGAACTCCATGTCGGTCACAGCTTTAACATGAGAAATGGTGCGCTTGAATAAACCGCCCGTGATCGGGAACCAAACACGAAGTTGATTTACATCGAGTAGCGGTTTGCTTTCGGGTGACACAGGAACGGGCAAACCTTTCGGATCAGAGTTAATAAGTTTTTGAGTGTAAGGGTGAGCAGGCGCGTTAAACAGGGTATGACAGTCGTTACTTTCGACCAAGCGACCATCTTTCATTACTGCTACTCTGTCGGCAATCTTACGAACGATACTCAAGTCATGAGTAATGAAAAGCATTGCCATACCCAGCTCTTGCTGCAGGTCTTTTAGAAGGTCGAGGATCTGCGCTTGCACCGATACATCCAAAGCCGTTGTCGGCTCATCAGCAATAAGCAGCTCTGGTTCATTGATCAGTGCCATCGCGATCATCACGCGCTGGCGTTCTCCACCAGATAGCTCGTGCGGATAGGCTGAAATCTTTTGCTCAGGATAGCGAATGCCAACCTTTGAAAGCCACTCTATCGCCAAGGCTTGTGCTTTGTTGGTTCGCATACCACGATGAATTGCTAAGGTTTCAACAAGCTGTTTTCCAATTCGATGAAGCGGATTTAGGGAAACCATAGGCTCTTGGAAGATCATTCCAATACGACCACCACGAATCCCTCGCAATTGTCTTTCAGAACAACTCAGAATATCGGTGCCAGAGAAATTGATCTTACCGTTTAAGTAGTGCGATGAGCCTTTAGGTAGCAGCTTTAACACTGAGTTAGCCGTAACCGATTTACCGGAGCCACTCTCGCCCACCAGCGCGAGTGTCTCACCTTTGTATATCTCCAACGAGACGTCTTGCGTCACTTGTTCTATCGAGTTTTTTCGCCCGAAACCGACAGACAGTTTATCTATGGTCAAAACCGGAGAAGCAGGCGTTGTATTTGAAGTCATAACTTATCCTTACTTCTGTTGATGTGGGTCGAAAGCATCACGTACCGCTTCACCAACGAAGACAAGTAACGTCAGCATCAGTGAAAGCACTACGAAAGCAGAAATGCCAAGCCAAGGCGCTTGTAAGTTAGCTTTACCTTGCGCCAATAGCTCGCCCAATGAAGGTGAACCCGCAGGAAGACCAAAGCCTAAGAAATCTAATGAGGTTAACGTAGTGACCGAGCCTGAAAGGATAAACGGCATCATGGTTAACGAAGCCACCATCGCGTTGGGTAGCATGTGACGAAGCATAATGCGTTTATCATCGACACCCATGGCTTGCGCGGCTCTTACATAATCAAAGTTTCGGCAGCGTAAAAATTCCGCTCGCACGATGCCGACCAAACTCATCCAGCTGAACAGCACCATAATCCCGAGCAACCACCAGAAATTCGGCTCAATAAAACTCGACAAAATAATCAGCAAGAACAGGGTCGGCATACCAGACCAGACTTCAATGAAGCGTTGTCCGAATAGATCAACCCAGCCACCGTAGTAGCCTTGTGTTGCGCCAACCACGACACCAATCACGCTCGATACAATGGTCAGAATAAAACCAAATAGAACGGAAATACGGAAGCCATAAATGATACGAGCTAATACATCTCGCCCCTTATCATCAGTCCCTAACCAGTTCACCGAATCGGGCTCCGATGGCACCGCACCTGAAATATCGAAGTTTATTGTGTCGTAGCTAAACGGAATGATTGGCCACACGATGTAACCGTTGTCTTCAATGAGCTCGATAACATACGGGTCTTTGTAGTCGGCCTCGGTTTCAAACTCACCACCAAACTCCGTCTCGGCATATTCATTGATAACAGGCACAAACCACTGATTATCATAAGAAACCAAGAGTGGTTTATCATTGGCAATGATCTCAGCGAACAGGCTCAAGCCAAACAAGATGGTAAATATCCAAAGGGAGATAAAACCACGCTTGTTTGCTTTAAAACGTAACCAACGAGCTTCAGCTAAAGGGTTGTTAAACATTTATTATCAATACCTTGTTATTCGTTCGCCATTAACGCGCTTCAAAATCAATTCGAGGATCAACCCAGGTATACGTCAGGTCGGAGATAATGCTCAGCACCAAGCCAAGCAAGGTCATGATATAGAGAGAGCTGAACACCACGGGATAGTCACGTTGAATGGTTGATTCAAAGCCAAGCAGACCAATTCCTTCGAGTGAAAACATCACTTCAATCAACATAGAACCCGTAAAGAAAATACTAATAAATGCGCTTGGGAAACCCGCAATAATGATCAGCATGGCGTTACGGAAAACGTGCTTATAAAGAATACTGCTCTCGTCCAAGCCTTTCGCTCTCGCAGTCACTACATATTGCTTATTGATTTCATCAAGGAAGGAGTTTTTGGTCAGCATGCTGAGCGTGGCGAATCCACCGATAACCATGGCGAAAATGGGCAACGCCAAGTGCCAGAAGTAGTCGCCAATTTGCTGATACCAGTTGAGCTGGTCGAAGTTACTCGACACAAGCCCTCGCAATGGGAACCAACTGAAGTAGTTACCGCTTGCAAACAAGATAATCAGAATAATCGCAAACAAGAAGCCCGGCACCGCGTAGCCGACAATCACCACCGCGCTCGACCAAATATCAAAGCGAGAGCCGTGATGTATCGCCTTCATAATGCCTAAGGGTATCGAAATCACATAGATGATTAACGTACTCCACAACCCTAAGGAAATGGAGACAGGTAAACGCTCGATGATTAAATCAATCACGTTACCACCCTTAAACAGGCTTTCACCAAAGTTAAAGGTCGCGTAGTTTTTCAACATATCGAAGTAGCGAACGTGAATCGGTTTATCAAAACCAAACTGCTTTTTGATCTCTTCAACCACTTCAGGATCAAGCCCGCGTGAGCCTTTATAGCCACTCGCAGATGCTTGGTCACTTTCGCTCAAATCAACTTCTTGTCCACCACCAGAAAAGCGCTCCATAATGCCAGAGTTATGCCCTTCTAATTGAGCAACAGCTTGCTCTACCGGGCCTCCAGGCGCTATCTGGATGATGAAAAAGTTGATGGTGATGATCGCCCACAGCGTGGGGATCACCAACAATAAACGTCGAAATATATACGCGGCCATGCTAACTAACTCCTAGCGACGTTTTTCAGGAAGCAAAGCCGCCTTCTCTTCTGAAATCCACCATGTATCGATACCTAAATCGTATTTAGGCAATACATCTGGACGCTCAAACTTGTCCCACATTGCTACGCGATACTCGCCAACGTGCCATTGCGGGATGTTGTAGAAATTCCACTGCAATACTCGGTCTAGTGAACGACCTAGTGTAAGAAGCTTTTCAGGGTGCTGTTGGTTACGCGCAATTTCTTCTGTTAACGCGTCAACCACTGGATCGATAACACCTGCAGTATTGTAAGTAGAATCAATGTAGTTAGAGTTCCAAACGATCATTAAGTTCGGGCTAGGATAAGGGTTTGCGGAAAATGAGGACGAAACCATGTCGAAATCACGATCATGCAAGCGCTTGATGTATTGAGTGGTATCGATGGTACGGATCTTCATCTCAATACCCATGCGCTTAAGGTTCTTTTGAACCGGCGTTGCGATACGTTCCGTGGTTGGGCTGTAAATCAACAACTCAAATGACATCGGCTTGCCAGTCTTTTCGTTGGTCATGACTTTGTCTTTCAGCACCCAACCCGCTTCTTTCAACAATTTGAAAGCGGTACGCATTTGGCTACGAATACGACCGCTACCATCGGTGACGGGTGGTTGGAATTCTTCGGTGAAAACTCGCGGTGGAATCTGATCTTTGTATTGAGACAACAACTCGACTTCAGCTTCGCTTGGTAAGCCTTTCGCTTCGTAGTCGGTATTTTGGAAGTAGCTACGAGTACGCTTGTACTGACCATAGAACATGTTCTTGTTCATCCACTCAAAGTCCATCGCATAGGTTAACGCTTCACGCACTTTAGGATCCGAGAACACAGGTGATTGAATGTTGAAGACGAAACCTTGAGTCGTTTCAGGCTTCTCGTGGTTGATCTCTTCTTTAATGATGTAGCCTTTATCGAAGTTCGCGCCCGTATAAGAGTTAGCCCAGAACTTAGCCGAATTCTCGGTTCGAAGATCGAACTCCCCTGCTTTGAACGCTTCCAACATTACCGTGTCGTCACGGTAGTAATCGTATTGCACCTGCTTGAAGTTATTGCGGCCAACGTTAACTGGTAGGTCTGCTGCCCAGTAGTTTTCATCTAGACCATAGGTAACACTTTGGCCTGATTTGTAGCTGATGATCTTATAAGGACCACTACCGACTGGTGGCTCACTTAGAGGCTCAGACAGCTTTCTGTCTTTCCAGAAATGTTTCGGCAATACACGAGTGCTTTGCGCGAAGCTAAACAGTTTTTCGCGGTTTGGACTGTTCATTTCAATACGAACAACCAAATCAGAGACCGCTTTTACTGACTTAATCTCTTTGTAATACACACGATACTGAGGCACGCCCTCGGTTGAGAACTTGTCAAAAGTAAAGGCAACATCATGCGCAGTGATAGGCTCGCCATCTTGGAATTTAGCATTTGGGTTGATGTCGATTTCCATCCAAGTGAAATCACTGGAGTAGCGAACCTTTGAAGCGATCAATGGATAGTACGCATCAATCTCGTCACTCGGAGAAAACATCAAGGTATCGTAAATCTCTCCGGTATAACTTGCAGCAACGCCGCGGGAACCGAATCGATTAAAGCTATCGTACGTACCTATGCTGCCATAGGTCACTTTGCCCTGCTTTGGCGCATCAGGATTAACGTAATCGAAGTGAGTGAAATCGGCTGGATATTTTGCTTCACCAAAACCAACCAGTTGTGTGGTTTCAATAACGGTGACAGCAGGAGTTGATTGGGTTTCAGAAGCGTAAGTAACGGAGGGTTGTAAAGCTATAAGCGGCAACATGATTGCACATGACTTCAAATTAAACCTGAAAAACTGAGTGCGTTGCGAGGCTTTGCGTCGAAAAACTGTTCCCATTTGACTCTCCCTTCAAATGTCATGAATTCTATATTCAAGTTGATTTATCGGCTTTGAATGCATGCCGTTAAATCAAGTATAGGTTCAAATCTAACATCATGTAATAACTAATAAAACCATCAGCACTCTATCTCTGACGGTTTATTTACAAATTACTCGTCACCGCTCGAAGTTATTGGATGCAGTGAGCTTTGATTGCTTAGCCTGAATGACACAAGCCTCCACAGCTTAGATTTCCTTTGATTCGCTTCTAAATTGAAGTTTAGGTTCTAAATAATCAACAAGCTATACTTTTACTGGAGTATCCTTGCTGCCTAGGTCTAAATGGAATGACACTTTGAACAAACCAAACCAAATAACATTCGCAACGTTCAACCTTCTGAACTATCTCGAGCCACCGAATGCTTATTATGATTTTGAGAACATCTACAGCTTCGAAGAATGGCAGAAGAAGCAACATTGGATGGCTGAAGCGATTCGTTCATTAGATTGCGATGTGATTGGCTTCCAAGAGATATTTAGCCCGCAGTCTTTAGAGCAATTGATGAACGACCTAGGTTATCCATACTTTGCAGTGGTCGATAGCGCACACGTTGAAGATGATTACCTATACACTTCACCTGTCGTTGGTATTGCTTCCCGTTACCCTATTGAAAACGTTCAGCCTGTTACGCCAGATTCGACGTTACTGACAGCATTCAACCTTGGCGACAAATTCTCATTCAACAGAACGCCTGTTCACGCGACGATTACGTTACCCCATTTAGGTTCAACCGACTGTTATGTGGTGCACTTCAAATCACAACGTCCGACAGAGCCAAAAGCAGAATCTGTCGATGCGGACAACACTCAGCAAGGTGCAAAACCACAAAGTGACACGCTCACTCGTTTTCACCAAGAACAGCTTGGCTCTTGGCTATCAAGTGTCCAACGCGGTCTAGAAGCTCAGATGCTGCATCAATACATCACCAACCAACGCTACCAAACCGAGCAACCTGTTGTGTTGATGGGTGACTTTAATAAGCCACTGTTTAATGATGAGTTTAAAGGGCTGTTGAATTACTCAATCAACCGAGACGAAAACAGCAAGCATTGGCTATCCCACTTTCGCTTGAAAGACAGCTGGGATCTTTACCATCAACTGCATGAAGAAGACTTGCTTGAACAGCGAAAGCCAACCCATTACTACGGCGCTTCTAGATCTGTACTGGACTACATTTTGATGTCGAACGAGTTTGATTGTCAGAACTCTTCAAGCTTAATGGAGATCTCTAGCTACACAGTGTTAGACCATCACCTGATTAATCCTAGTTTTGAACACGACCAATTCAGTACCGACCATGCCATCGTGTCTGTCACCGCTCATATTCGTGAAGCCTAGAGTTAAACATAAAAACCATCTCCTGAAGGGCGAGAGCCATCAGCAAGCTTCATGTCTAGATCAATAGTCGACAGACCGATAGTGCCAAATGGACGAATGCCATTATCAAACGTGTAACCGAGGTTCGCCGTTACCGAAAAGATTTGAGGTGTCCAAGTGAAAACCTTATTACCAGATTTCGTTTTCAGGGCGATATCACCAAAATCTGTGTATTGAGCTTCAACCGAAACAATGCGGTTAAATTTGTAACCAGCAATTAATCGGTAAGTATTGTCTTCGGCTTTAAAAGTAATAGGCTCACTGATCGTGTCAGTTAACCCGCCCACTTCGACCATTAGCACACTTAAATAATTACCCGCTCCAACAGCAGGCCAATTTGCTCAATCTCCACAATTTAGAATAAGACGAACAGAAAACACGATGAACCACACAATAGACTTCAACGGCTTAATCATTGATATCGACGCTCGAACGATTACCAACCAGCAAGGAAACAAAATCACTTTGCGCCCTCGCCTATTAGCAATGCTCTGCTTGTTATTGGAAAATGTGGGAAGACCGATTTCAAGAGAGCATATTGTTGATGTGTGTTGGGACGGACAACTCTCGTCACCACATGTTCTTGCAAACGTAGTCTATAACCTACGCAATGTGTTCGCGCGATTAAGAGCATCCAACGTCCAGGTCATTGCCATTAGTAAGTTCGGATATGCGCTATCGATTGAACCCACGTAAAAGGATTTATGCAATCAATGGCGGTGACTAAGATCACCAAAAAACGCCCCATCGAAACGTTTCGATGATCATTATCACACTCTAAAACAATCAAACGTGCAAATGATAAATCAGACACTATTATCACTATCGAAACGTTTCGATGGCTTTTCTTGAGTTGTTCTCAACCCATCAAGCGTTATTTTTCGATAGGTCGTGATATGAAAAAAAGTACTCTAATAAACTCTGAACTCTCTTACCTAGTGGCGACTCTTGGCCACACAGATGAAATCACGATTTGTGACGCGGGCCTGCCGATTCCAGACCACGTAACTCGTATTGATCTTGCTTTAACTCACGGTGTCCCAAGCTTTCAGCAAACGGTAAAAACCATGCTGGATGAATCTCAAATCGAAGGCGTTGTGATTGCAGAAGAGTTTGCGAAAGTAAGCCCAGAGCACCACGCAGCGCTGATTGATTTAATCAAGACAGAAGAAGCACGTTGTGGCAAATCGCTTTCTATTACTTACATCACTCATGAAGAATTCAAACAGCGTACGCATGAAAGCCGCGCGGTAATTCGCACCGGTGAGTGCACACCATACGCAAATGTTATTTTCCAAGCTGGCGTAACCTTTTAGCTCAAGCAAAACGCAACGACAGCTCAGTGACATCACTGAACCAAAACAATACATAGACAGAACAATCAAATACAACTGGCCCCGAGTAAAGGAACCGACATGACTCAAGCCATTTTAGAACTTAGCTCAATTGAGAAAGCCTTCCCTGGTGTGAAAGCACTGGATAAGGCAAGCCTCAACGTTTATCCAGGACGCGTAATGGCGTTAATGGGTGAAAACGGTGCGGGTAAATCAACGCTTATGAAAGTGCTGACAGGCATCTACCACTTGGACGGCGGCACTATTGCCTACCAAGGAAAACCTGCTGCATTTAAAGGGCCACGTGATTCTCAACAAGCAGGCATTAGCATCATTCACCAAGAGCTGAATCTAATCCCTGAATTGACCATCGCCGAGAACATCTTCTTAGGTCGTGAAATCACGGGCACCATGGGTCGTATCTTGTGGAACGAGATGTACCAAGAAGCAGACAAGCTACTTAAACGCCTTAACGTGAAACACAGCTCGAAAACGCCTCTAGGTCAGTTGAGCCTTGGTGAGCAGCAAATGGTAGAGATTGCGAAAGCCCTATCGTTTGAATCTAAAGTCATCATCATGGATGAACCAACCGATGCGCTAACCGATACCGAAACTGAATCTCTGTTTAAGGTGATTAACGAATTGCGCGATGAAGGCTGTGGCATTGTTTACATCTCTCACCGTTTGAAAGAGATCTTCGAGATTTGTGATGACATCACCGTGCTGCGTGACGGTAAGTTCATTGGTCAGTGTGAAGTAAAAGACACCGACGAAGATGGCCTAATCGAAATGATGGTTGGTCGTAAGTTAGACGAACAATATCCACGTATCGGCCAGAGCCATGGTGAAACTTGTCTTGAAGTGATTGGCCTGACGGGTTCTGGTGTTCACGATGTTAGCTTTACGCTAAAACGCGGTGAAATCCTGGGTGTATCTGGCCTAATGGGCGCAGGTCGTACCGAACTGATGAAAGTGATTTACGGTGCCCTTCCAAGTGAACGCGGCGTCATCAACCTAGAAAACAAAACCATCAACCCTGTAAGCCCGAAAGACGGCTTGGCCAATGGCATTGCTTACATCTCTGAAGACCGTAAGGGCGATGGCTTAGTTCTAGGGCTTTCTGTTAAAGAAAACATGTCGTTATGTTCGCTTGACCTACTGACAAAGAGCGGTCAAATCCAACATAAAGACGAAGTGATTGCAGTAGATGACTTCATCAAGCTATTCAACATCAAAACCCCGACGCGCGAACAGATTATTGGCAACCTTTCTGGTGGTAACCAACAGAAAGTGGCTATCGCTAAGGGCTTGATGACCAAACCAAAAGTACTGATTCTCGACGAGCCAACGCGCGGTGTCGATGTCGGTGCTAAGAAAGAGATTTACCAACTCATTAATAAATTTAAAGCCGACGGCATGAGCATCATTTTAGTCTCATCTGAAATGCCAGAAGTGTTAGGAATGAGTGACCGCATCATGGTGATGCATGAAGGCCGTGTAAGCGGTGAATTTGATGCTAAAGAAGCAAACCAAGAATTATTACTGGCGTGTGCGGTCGGTAAAAAGATCAACGAGGACGCAGCATGAGTACTAAAACCATGAGCAAAACAACTGAAGCTCCAAAGAAAAAACCGTTAATCAGCAAAGAGTGGCTGATTGATCAAAAGTCATTGATTGCTTTGCTCTTCCTGATTGTTGTCGTTTCTTTCTTAAACCCGAACTTCTTTACTGTCGACAACATCCTAAACATTCTGCGCCAAACCTCGGTTAACGCAATTATCGCTGTAGGTATGACGCTGGTTATCTTAACCGCGGGTATCGACTTGAGTGTTGGTTCTGTACTGGCGCTTTGTGGTGCGTTCGCAGCCAGCATGATTGGCATGGAAATCCCTGTGATGATCGCAGTACCAACCGCTCTTGTAGCAGGTGCAGCATTAGGTGCGATTAGTGGTGTGATTATCGCTAAGGGTAAGGTTCAAGCCTTCATCGCAACGCTTGTCACCATGACACTACTTCGCGGCGTAACCATGGTTTACACAGATGGTCGTCCTATTTCAACAGGCTTCACAGACACAGCAGACGCATTCGCTTGGTTCGGTACTGGCTACGCAATGGGTGTACCGGTTCCAGTATGGATCATGGTCGTGGTATTCGCAGCAGTATGGTACCTACTTAACCACACACGCTTTGGTCGCTACGTTTACGCACTGGGCGGCAACGAATCAGCAACTCGCCTATCAGGCATCGACGTAGACAAAGTAAAAATCGGTGTTTACGCAATCTGTGGTCTGCTAGCTGCAGTGGCAGGCATCATCGTGGCATCGCGTTTGTCATCTGCTCAACCAACCGCAGGGATGGG
>NZ_AJYZ02000019.1:884539-893739 GCF_000272045.2 Vibrio crassostreae 9ZC13
GGCACATTGATTGGTGCTCTGATTATCGGCTTCCTAAACAACGCCCTAAACCTACTAGACGTATCTTCTTACTACCAGATGATTGCAAAAGCAGTGGTTATTCTTCTGGCAGTATTGGTCGACAACAAAAACAAATAAAACCTATTCACACTCTAGGTTAATACAAGTAACACCCTGTTTTACCTTAAAATATTAGAATCTATAAATAATGTAACAACGAGCTAGGACTCACCTCTTAGCTCCCCCTACACAAAGGACTTACACCATGAAAAAATTAGCGACTCTTATTTCTGCTGCTCTTCTTTCTACAACAGTATCTGTGTCTGCACAGGCGCAAGATACAATGGCAATCGTTCTGTCTACATTGAACAACCCATTCTTTGTAACCATGAAAGATGGCGCAGAAGCGAAAGCGGAAGAGCTAGGCTACAAGCTTATCGTTCTGGATTCTCAAAACGACCCAAGCAAAGAGCTGTCGAACATTGAAGATCTAACCATTCGTGGTGTTAAGGCAATCCTGATCAACCCAACAGATTCAGACGCCGTGTCTAACGCAATTCGCATGGCTAACCGTTCAAACATCCCAGTACTAACACTAGACCGTGGTGCAAGCCGTGGTGACGTAGTAAGCCACATCGCTTCTGATAACGTAATCGGTGGTGAAATGGCAGGTCACTTCATCATGGAAAAAGTGGGCGAAAAAGCGAAAGTAATCCAACTTGAAGGTATTGCTGGTACTTCTGCAGCTCGTGAACGTGGTGAAGGCTTCATGAATGCAGTAAACGGCAGCGACCTTGAGCTTCTTGCAAGCCAACCTGCTGATTTCGACCGTACTAAAGGTCTGAACGTAATGGAAAACTTGCTTGCAGCTAACCCAGATGTACAAGCAGTATTCGCGCAGAACGATGAAATGGCACTAGGTGCACTTCGCGCCGTTCAAGCTTCAGGTAAAGAAGTAATGATTGTTGGCTTTGATGGCACAGACGACGGCATCGCTGCTGTTAACCGCGGCCTACTAGGCGCTACAGTTGCACAACAACCTGACCTAATAGGTTCTCTAGGTATCGAAATGGCAGACAAAGTACTGAAAGGCGAAACAGTAGACGAGTACGTACCAGTACCTCTAAAAATCATCGCTAAGTAATCGTTACTAGGTAACGCGATATAAAGCAGGGAGTTCCCTATCTCCCTGCTTTGATTGGCTCGCTGACTCAAACAAAAGCAAACCCCGACAGTGCATCGCTGTTTCTCATTCCGCTCACAAAAGAGAGCGCACTTAACACCATGAGAAAGACCCATGCATTTTCAAATACGATATATCATAAGGCTCGTATCATGACTCAACTGATTGTTTTAGGTAGCGTTAACGCTGACCACGTACTGCAAGTTCCTTCGTTCCCTCGTCCGGGTGAAACCTTGATTGGCGGTAACTATCAGGTCATCCCTGGCGGTAAAGGCGCAAACCAAGCAGTCGCTGCTGCGCGATTAAACGCAGATATCGGCTTCATCGCCTGTGTCGGTGACGACCCATTCGGCATCAACATTCGTCAAGACTTCGCTAAAGACGGCATCAACATCGACGGTGTTATCGTGGCAGACAACACGCCAACTGGCATCGCGATGATCCAAGTATCCGCAACGGGTGAAAACAGCATCTGTCTTTCTGCAGAAGCTAATGACAAGCTGACTTGCGACCAAATCGAACCACATCTAGAGAAGATTCGCGGAGCCAAATACCTGCTAACTCAACTTGAAACGCCAATTGAAGGTATTGAGTACGCTGCGAAAGTAGCAAAAGAGAGTGGCACGCAAGTCATTCTAAACCCGGCTCCTGCTCGTCCATTATCGGATTCACTGCTTGCTTGTGTTGACGTGATTACACCGAACGAAACTGAAGCAGAAGTGCTGACAGGCATTACCGTGACGGACAACGCGTCTGCTCATCAGGCTGCGTTGGCTCTGCATGCTAAAGGCATAGAAACGGTAATGATCACGCTAGGCGCGAAAGGCGTGTGGGTGAGTCATCGCGGTCAAGGCAATGAAGCCAGCGAAGGTGAATTAATCGCAGGTTTCCGTGTTGAAGCAACAGATACAACTGCCGCAGGTGACACCTTTAACGGCGCGTTGGTGACAGGCTTGCTTGAAGATATGCCACTTGAGCGTGCGATTAAATTTGCTCATGCTGCAGCTGCTATCTCTGTGACACGCTTTGGTGCTCAAACGTCGATTCCAAGCCGTGCTGAAACCGATGCGTTTTTGGCAGAGCAACTGTCTGCTTAGTTTGATACCTATTTGAAGGCCTAACTTCTGAGCTAAATCGTGGTTAACGGATGTTAGCCTTCAAATTCGGTAACAACAAATAACAAGAATAAGCCCCTGTTTTCAGGCAGAATATCGCCCAACGTGGAAGGTTATTCCCACAAGGATTTTTTATGGCAACAATGAAAGACATCGCACGGCTCGCAAAGGTTTCGACTTCTACCGTGAGCCACGTGATCAACAAATCACGCTTTGTCAGTGAAGAGATTGCTGAGCGTGTTAACAGTGCGGCTAAAGAACTCAACTATGCGCCTTCTGCATTGGCTCGCAGCTTGAAAATGAAGCAAACCAAAACCTTGGGAATGCTAGTGACCACATCCACCAACCCATTCTTTGGCGAAGTGGTAAAAGGTGTGGAACGTCGTTGCTACGAAAAAGGCTACAACCTTATCTTGTGTAACACCGAAGGCGATAGCGAACGCATGAAATCCTCTATCGATACCTTGCTGCAAAAGCGTGTCGATGGCCTGATGCTGATGTGTTCTACCCTTGAAGGCGAACATATCGATGTATTCGAGCGCTACCCAGAACTGCCTGTTGTGGTCATGGACTGGGGCCCTATGTTGTTTGCGAGCGATAAGATCCAAGACAACTCGCACCAAGGTGGCTACATGGCAACTAAGCACCTGATTGATAACGGTCATTCTCAAATTGGTTGTATCACTGGCCCACTGCACCGCAATCAAGCTTCGTCTCGTTATCAAGGTTTCAAGCAAGCAATGGAAGAAGCCAATTTAGAGATCAACCCTAAGTGGATTGTTGAATCCAACTTTGAATGTGACGGTGGTTTTGACTCTTACCAAACATTAAAAACTCGTGGCGAAATGCCGTCTGCTTTGTTCGTAAGTAACGATATGATGGCGATGGGCGTGATTCACGCTGCGGCGCAAGATGGCACATCGATTCCGAATGATCTGTCTATCATTGGCTACGATGACATCCACCTGTCGAAGTACATGACACCCGCGTTAAGCACTGTCCACCAGCCAAAACATCGTTTAGGTAAAGCCGCAGTGGATACGCTTTTGAGCAGATTACAAACTCCAGATGCTTATCCGCAAGTCGTTGAACTTGAACCTACTCTTGTTGAACGAAGCAGCGTAAAAGCCATTTAAAGCGCCTTCTTAGAGATCTAAACAACAAAGGGCAAGGTTAAAAAACCTTGCCCTTTTCGCTCCTAATGCACTTCACTTATCTTCTTCGCGATTCAACACAGATGCGATTTGCTGTATTTCGTCTAACACATCGACGCCATTGTATTGCGGCGCAATCGAGGGATCTTGAATACTCACGGTTTCTACCGATTGCTTGTCGTTAAGTTTAGTCACTAACTCCCCTTTGGGTGAGTAGGCTCGGCTTCCACCACAATAAGTCGCGGTAAACGCATTAACCACATCTTGCCCGACGCGATTACAAGTAACCATGTGACACCCTTCCTCCAAGGCTCTCGCTTGAGCAATGGCAAAACTATGATGCCCACCGAAGTTGGCAGGGTGAAGAATAACGTCGACCGACTGATACCCTCTCATGATCTCCGGGAACCAAATATCAAAGCAAATCGCGACACCAAACTTTAAGCCTTTGTGCTCAAACGAGAGGCGTTCCTCCCCTCTCGAGAAATACTGCTTATCGAATTTGGTTTGACTGATTTTTCTATATTTGTGTCGTAAACCGGAAGCATCCACAACCACGACGCTGTTGTAATATTGGCCGCTATCTTTCTCGGCAATGCCTGCAACAATCAAGGTGTCATGCTTCGCTGCAAGCTGCGTTAATGAATCAATAGTACTGCTGTCGGCGAAGTCTTCAGCCAATTCGTGAATTTCTTCAGCCTCGTTAAAAATATACCCAGTCGTGAACAGTTCAGGCAGTAAAGTAATATCACCGACTGACGGCTCCGCTTGCAAAAGATCAGAGACCGAATCTATATTCTTTTGTTTGTTTTTGTATTCAACTTCAAGCTGAATAAGCGTGATACTGACATTATTCAAAATCGATTCCTTACTAGGTAATACTTAAAGCTGTAATGCTTCAAGCTGGAGACTAAGAACTAAGAACGACAGAGTAGGCCAATCCCCTATCGCTTTCTTATTCGCCCGCCAAAGGTTGAAGCAGGTGCACAGTCCTGTACGTATTTTAAACCTGCCTACGGCGCTAATTTAGGCTCTGGTAAAACCGGAGGCGTGCTGTCCATGTAGGTTAAGAAATTCGCCCACACCTCATGCGTGCGCTGCTTGGTTAACCTTGTCTTACAGGAAAGCGCCATAACCCCTCGAATAGAACCATCACGCCATTGGATGTAAACAGAGTCACAATGTGCTGTCATGTACGCCTGCCAGCTCTCCTGAGCCTTCTTAATTGAAGCGACCAGCTGAGCTTCATAAGCATTGTGTTCAAAGCTGGCTGCAAGGTATTTATCCAGTTCCGCTTGTGCAGATTCCAACTCAATTGCCGCACACTGATTGATCTCGATGGTATTCATCGCATTCTCGCAATCAACAACACCTTCGTCGGCCAACGCAGAGAATGAGAAGCACACCGCTATGAGTGCTGATATCAGTTTTTTCATAATCATCCTTTATGCTGTCACCACCAAAACGAATCGAGTCGTGACTTTATTTATTTAAACGTGGCTCAATATTTAGCTCATTCAGCCAGACCAAATAACAATAAAATTTATCAGGATATAAGCATTTGTTATCCGCATGAATCATCAAAAATGACGCCTCGCCAACTCAAATAAACGAGATAACGCTCAGATTTTGCTGGTAAAACTAGAAAACATATTATTTATATCAATAATTCGTGCCTGCATTCACACTATTAATTATTTATATTGCTACCTAAACGCTAACTTTATAAATTAAATCGAATGCTCACATAAATCGGTAACGCTTCTCCAACTATGGATATCAAGTACCAAAACATTGCCAAGACTTCATTTTACTTTGCCATCTCTTTCTTTTTTTCCATGGCAATGCTCATTCCTTTTACACCGTATCACTACCAAACATTAACCGAAGACACATCAAGGTTAGTCGAAACTAGGTTAGAGAGGATCCAATCAAGGTTCGACCGTTTTTTATCTGAAGTTAGACCTGAACAGTCATGCGACGCGATCGTTAGACAGCTTCGACAAAACGTTTTTGAAGCCGATTGGGTAAAAGAAGCAGCGGTATTCAATAAACAGAACCGATTTTACTGTTCAACCACCGATGGTGACGTTTCATTTCGCCTATACAGCACCATCAGGCAGCGACTCAATGACGACCCGAATTTAACAACCCTGTCGTATTCCAACTCGGCCATCACGCAAGTTCAGTCCATCATGCTCATTTTCTCGAACAAAGAAGATGCCGGAGTGAGCCTGATGATTCCGCCACACTTCATCTATGACCTTGTTGAAACAAACCTGAGCAGCCATGGAATACAGGCCAAAGTTGAAGTGATCAAAAGAGATATCCACCCTACCGATATTGACTCATCAATCGCCAAGGTGCGGATACAATCAAACACCTACCCATTGACCATCACCTCATACATTGGGTATCAGTTTTATCTTCACTTCATGTTGAGTTATTTATGGTTTGGCTTTTTGATGGCCGGAATCACCACCATTATTCTCCTTTCCATCAAGCATAAAAAGCAGAGCCAACGCAGCTTAGAATATTCGCTTTCAAGTGCGCTAAAAAACCAACACCTTCATGTTCACATGCAGCCTATCGTTAACCAAAACACCAATGAGATCGTCGGCTGTGAGTCACTATTACGATGGAACGACCCAATTGAAGGTAACGTCTCCCCGGCTATTTTCATTCCGCTTGCTGAAAGCTTAGGCTTAATTGAGGAGCTCACCTACTTCGTGCTGCGCAAAGTATTAATGACGTTGAAAAGCAATCAAGATGTGTTCGACTCAAAGTACATCAGCGTCAACATCAGCCGCAACGTAGTGTCTAACAGTAACTTCTCTAACAAAGTGATCAGCATCTTTAAAAGACACCCTGAGATCCTCAAGCAGGTGGTTTTTGAAGTAACCGAATATGGTGAATGTTCTGATGCCGACATGGTCAAAATTAGAGACAACCTAACCAAGCTATCGAACAGGGGCGTCAGAGTCGCGATTGATGATTTTGGTACAGGCTACGCAGGGTTAGATTTCGTAAGACAGTTCCCGTTCAGCATTCTCAAAATCGATCGCGTGTTTGTGAAAAACATATCCGACGAATCCAGCTTTGGTCTCCCTTTGCTAGAGTCCATGCTTCAACTATCACGCACCTTAGGGATGCAAGTGATCGTAGAAGGTGTCGAGTACGAATCCCAAGTGAAAATCTTATCTAAGCTTGGTGTCGACTATATCCAAGGCTTCTATTTTTATAAGCCGATGCCGATAAACCTGACTATCAGCTTACTCAAGCAACAGCATTTTGAGTCCGATAACGTTGAGGAACAAACCAACCAGACATTCCTTGTTACATAAGGCACTAAAAAACAACGAAAGAAAATGCGAAGGCTATGGGTCTCCTTTGATGAACATTTAAATCATCGCATCATTGAATGCATCACAAGGGATATCATGGAAAAGACACTTCAAACCAAACTGGCGACTAGCCTACTACTGCTGAGAATCGGCATTTTTATCGTCTTCTTATTCTGGGGCTTGGATAAGATCCTTGTCCCTGAGCACGCGACAAAAGTACTGTCTGGCTTTTACGGCATCGACATCTCGAACAATGCGATGATGGCTCTGGGTGTCGCGCAGCTCGGATTTTTAGGCGCATTCGTTGTAGGCATGTGGAAAAAGTACACCTACGGAGCCATTTTAGTCCTTCATGCAGGCTCAACCTTTTCCTCTTTTGGAAAATACATGGACCCGTTCAACAACCTACTGTTCTTCGCCTCTTGGCCAATGCTCGCAGCCTGTATCGCAATCTTCTTACTTCGCAATTACGACACTTACAGCGTGTCCAACTAACACAAAGGGCGCCGTTATTGGCGCCCTGTTTGGTTGGGTTGATTCTTAAACGTTTGTATGGATAATAAGCACTCCAATCGGGTAATGTGAGACCCAGGCTTTAGCTGCAACTAAAGCTTTCTATGTAGTAGTTCGTTTAAACGCTGGCTCCTCTATCGAGAGACCGATAACAAACATGAACGCTACATAGGACTTCAAGCATAAACCTCGAATAGTCGACTGGGTCTCGAACCCGCATTACGCAAGCATGAGTTAGCTTATTATGAATACCAAAATCAATCAAAGCATCAACGTTGGAGTTGATACCGGCAAAACACAATTAGACATCCACATCAGGCCACTAGACCTATTTTTCTCAGTAGAGAACAATGATAAAGGCATCAAAAAAGCACTCAAAACGATTAAGAGTCACAGTCCTGAACGAATCGTTATTGAAGCAACAGGCCGATTAGAAATGCCTTTTGTTCTTGCATGTGCAGAGGCTCAATTACCTATTGTCAGAGCAAACCCTGTCCACATAAAACGGTTCGCTGGTGCTATTGGCCGCAGAGCCAAAAATGATCGTTTAGATGCAGAATTGATTGCTCACTATGGAGAAGCAATCAAACCAGCTCTTACTGTCATAAAGCCAAAAAACATACGCCTAATGAGTGACTTAGTCATTCGCCGAAACCAGTTGTTATCCATGCAAACCATGGAAAAGAACCGAATCCAGATACTTCCCGCTTCTCTCCATCCGACTATCAAACCGATGCTAACCACGATAAAAAATCAAATCACCAAGTTAGAAGAAAAGCTCGTTAAACTCATTGAAGATAGCCCTGAATATCAGGCTAAAAACACAATATTGCAGAGCGTCCCTGGAATAGGAAACATTGCCGCTGCATCAATAATTAGCAACGTACCAGAACTTGGCTACATCACAAATAAACAAGCGGCATCACTAATTGGTGTCGCTCCAATAACACGCGAAAGTGGGCGCTACAAAGGTAAGCGCGTGATCCAAGGCGGTCGAGCGCAAGTACGCACAGTGTTATATATGGCAATGATGTCAGCCATGCAATGTAACCCCGTATTCAAAGCAACTTATGCTCGACTTGTAGCTGCCGGAAAGCCTAAGAAAGTCGCAATAATCGCGTGTGTTCGAAAGATGGTTGTGACTCTTAACTCTATGCTGAGAGATGGCGCCATGTGGGATGAAAACACTGCCAAAAATTAATCATTGACGCCATAGTCGTTTGTTAACTGTGCGGTCAATGTGGCTTAAAGCAGAGTTGAGAGTTAAACGACTCAACAGGGTTGTGGTCACTGGTAGTTAGCTCAACACTACACTGTGACTTACTCAAAGCTTGTAGCACACCATCAAACTTCAAAATATACGATTCATCTTCTTTTGGAACAAAATCAGAAATGACCCCACACATAAGACTTCCGGAAGTAGCTGTTACCAAAAAGTGTGATTTATTCCCGGCAACAATTGGTAATGTTTTTGACTGTTCATTACCAAACATTGAAAATCCGCCGATTTCAATTGTATGCATCAGAGTTCTGTCACCTTCAATTTCCCACATGTCACATTTGCCTGCATTCTCTACATGCCAAAACCTAATCTGTATTCCAGCTAGCGACGCTCCATCCCCTTCCGCTTGAAGACTAAGTTGGGTCAAATTACCAGTATTTGTTGGTGATACATATTTATTTGCACAACCAGTTAAAAAGGCACCCAGAATAGGCACTAATAACACACTCTTTTTCATCCTTGATCTCTTTAAACAAAACTAACACTTCACACTTTTGCATATGAAAATGGGATGATAAAGCTCATAGTATTTGTTCGTGACTCAAAGCACAGTTAACGAATGATATGGACTCCCTCTACCTGACACTCTGCGTGCCATACTTACTTAGT
>NZ_AJYZ02000019.1:894515-1136974 GCF_000272045.2 Vibrio crassostreae 9ZC13
CCTCATGGATATTCCAGGTGTCGGTGAACACAGTGCAAGTGCCATTGTCGCGACCGTCAATGACGCCAAACAATTTGGCTCTAGCCGCCAATTTGCCGCTTGGATAGGGTTGGTTCCAAGACAATACTCAACAGGTGGTCATGTTCATCTTGGTCGCATCAGCAAAAGAGGCGAAAAACATATTCGCACTCTACTTATTCATGGCGCAAGAGCCGTTATTGCACGATGTAAAGAGAAAACCGATCGCAACAGTATTTGGTTAAATCAACTCGTTGAACGACGAGGTTATAAACGAGCAGCTGTCGCCCTAGCAGCAAAAAATGCTCGTATAATATGGGCATTATTAACAACAGGAAAAGAGTACAAGATTAACTATGTAAACGGTTAACACTCACCGAGTCAAAGCAATAGCAAATGATGACAATACGACCAGACCGAGATGCCTAAACCTGTTTAATTGGGAAGTAATAAATACTGTTTAACGAATGAGGCTGGCATCAAGCGAATATCATCAAGGTGACGGAACGATTCCGATTAAACACCGAATGTAGAGCTGCTGTCCGATCCACTGTTGTCAGCGGGAGCTATTGTTGACAAAAGAGGGAGTCCATGTAGCCCTGTTAAGGTGTGAGCAACGCCATACCGATGTTTCCGCAAACCACCTTAAACACTTAACGCAACGCATAGTAAAAATGCCACGCGTTGCGAATCACTCTTAAACAGATTGTTAAATTACTATTCACTGTTACGTGTTGTTGCCCATTTTTGGTCTGCTTCAGCATCAATAAACTCAGCGAGACCAACCATATCGATACCTAGTTGCAATAGCCATTGAAAATCAATTTTAGGCTGGGTATACCGACGCTTAAGGAGTTGTTCATAACTAGTATCTTTATATACACTAAGTCGCTGAAGGTATTGCTCAGAACAGTGTCCATCACTATGTTGGATTACATTTCTCACTTCCACAAGGTCATGTACAATAGGTAATTCAACTGGTGACTTTTTAGAATGAATGCCTATATGGAAAAGTTTCTGAAAACTATCGACCCTCTTAGGGTACGCACTCATTGCATGCTCTAAGATTTTCCTTTGAATTAGATTATCTTTAATGTCTTCTAAGTCGCCTAAGTCAAAAATCTCTTTGTTACTGAGCTGCTTTTGGTCGTTAGCAAGTAGTTCAACATTTCTCCACAGAATGTCTTCTGTGATCTCATTTAGGAAAATTTCAAAATTTGTAGCTAATTGAGACACTGAATGATTGAAAAGATTTCTAGATAGGTTTCTAGATATCGAGTCAAAGTTTTTATCTTTAATCGTTATTTTTGGTGTCGGAAGCTCGTTGGAGTTATTACTCTGACGTTTTCTAGGAGCAAAAAGTTGAGGCTTAACTGAATAGTCAGAAATAGGCATTTTACTCCCAATATGACTAAACAGAAGAACCTCGCTTATATAGTTAACCCATTCAGTTGTCCTGATACAAAAGTCATCCAAAGCATCTGACTTTTCACCGAGCGGCTCGATTTTAAATGGAAGCGTAATGTCAGTGATATCCACTGTGTTTATATTTAATCCCTTAGCCAAATTTTCCTCCTGTAATTTAACAGCTATATTAGACAGAATAATTCTGCATTTTGTCCCTGAAACAATTCTGTCTAGTTTCCAAGACACACTACACTTAGTCCAATAACTCTCTTAATAACATCATCTTACCTACTTATCTTTGTATCAAACATGACGAAAAGCAGAAATTTTCCATATAGTTTCTGCAAAATGCAGAAAACTCCCTAATGTGTGAGTAAGCCGCAGTTCAGGCTATGAAGGTTGTATCTTGGAAGTTGTATTCTCAAACAAAAACGCCGACGTAATTGTCGGCGCTTAACTTTAGGTATTAATAGGTTAGAGGTAGTTACTACTTCGCCATAGTTCTCAAAAATTCGGCTTCGAACTCTTCATCGGCTTCTCGGGTTAGGCACTCCACCAGCCATTCAATGCTTTGATGGTCGAGCTTACTGTTCACCACGAAAGCTTGCTTTACGCCAGACTGACCCAGCCTGGCAGAGCCGTAGTTCTTGAATGATTTATTGCCATGATAATGGAGTGATTTGATCGCCTCCGCGTTAGGTTCTGGTAATGCATCGAGGGTGTTGGCAAGCTGAATCACCAACTCCATTGGGTTCTTAGATGATGAGATGCGATACAGAAAACCGCCCTCCACTCTTTGGCGAACCCAGTAATCAAAGCCACTGCAATCCATCACCTTATCACTGACCAGTGCGGCTTCGCTGCGATAGCCACACGGTTCAACCATCACTGGGGTATGTTTAAATTCTGGCTGACCTGATGCGGCATCGGTATGAGGCAAGATTAGGTCGCATGGTTTGCTGTCTTTGGCGGTGGGTGCGTTCCAGTGGATAGGCATGAAGACTTGTTCGCGGCGCATCTCTTTGGTCACTACTAAGCGGGCTTGGCACTCCCCTTGTGCGCTGCGTACTTTCACCACTGGATTAATAGTGGCGTGGTTGAAAGCATCTAGCCCAAATTCATCTAAGCCAAGCTCTGCAACCGTATCTGGGTGCATCGCAACAAAAGGCTCAGGGGTATGCTCACCTAAACCTGCCGCCAAGCCTGTGCGGCTCATGGTGTGCCATTGGTCTCGGATTCGGCCTGTGTTCATGATAAGTGGGAATTCAAGGCTGGTATCGGCAATCGGTTTGTCGTGCTCAACTGCAATAAACTGCGCTTTGCCTGATTCGGTAAAGAACTCGCCATTGGTGAACATGCGTTGCTCAATGATCTCTGGTTGATACTCTAACACTGGCCATTGCTGTGGAGTGAGTTCGCCATAGCCTTTTTCATCCAGTTTGGTTAATCCAATTAAGCACAAATCACGCGCTTTGCCCGTTTCATTGCCGAGCGCTGTCATCTCGCAATACTCTTTGAAGATCTCACCTTCGTGACGGAACTCAAATTGCTCTTTGAATCCCATTTTTTGCGCCACTTCTTTCAAGATCCACCAATCCGGTTTGGCTTCTCCTGGGCTTGGTAATATACGGCGTTGGCGTGAGATTCGACGCTCAGAGTTGGTTACGGTGCCCGATTTCTCACTCCACCCTTGTGCGGGCAGCACCACATCGGCCAAGCGAGTGGTTTCAGTGTCGGCAATACAATCAGACACCACCACAAATGGGCACTTCTCTAATGCCGCTTTGATCTTTTCACTGTCAGGCAGGCTCACAACTGGGTTGGTTGCCATGATCCACACGGCTTTGATTTTGCCTTCATTCATGGCATCAAACAGGTCAATCGCTTTTAAACCCGCATGTGTGGCTAAGCTATCGGTTTGCCAGAACTCGCTGACGGTTTGGTGTGATTGCGGATCACCAAATTCAAAGTGCGCCGCTAAGGTATTGGCTAAACCGCCCACTTCTCGGCCACCCATTGCGTTCGGCTGGCCCGTTACAGAGAATGGCCCCATGCCCGGCTTGCCAATTTTCCCGGTGGCTAAATGGCAGTTAATAATGGCGTTTACCTTGTCGCACCCTTGTGTCGATTGGTTCACGCCTTGAGAGTAAATGGTCAGCACCTTCTCGTTCGATGCAAACAAGCTGTAGAACTGTTTTAGCTGCTGCTCTGTTAACCCTGTAAGCTCAGGAACACTTTTGTCGCCCCAGCCTGATTCGGTATAACCTGACTCTGTATAACGGTAGTGAGTCGCAGATCGAATCGATTCAGTAAAGCCTTGGGTGTGGTTTTCTATGTAGTCTGCATCTAGCTTGTCGTTATCATCGAGGTAACCCAATAAACCATTGAACAATGCGACGTCTGAGCCTGATTCCAATGCCAAGTGAATGTCTGCGATTTCACAAGTGTCGGTATAACGCGGGTCTATGACGATGACTTTCAATGCAGGGTTGGCTTGTTTCGCGGCTCTTAATCTTTGGAAAAGTACCGGGTGACACCATGCTAAGTTGGAACCTGTAATCACGACGAGTTCGGCTTGCTCGAGATCTTCGTAGCACACCGGTACGGTGTCTGCGCCAAATGCTCGCTTATGCCCGACCACGGTTGAAGCCATACATAGCCTAGAATTACTGTCAATGTTGCCACTGCCGATGAAGCCTTTCATCAGTTTATTGGCAACGTAATAGTCTTCGGTAAGCAGCTGACCAGACACATAGAACGCAACCGAATCGGCCCCAAATTCTTCGATGGTTTGATTGAATTTGTCTGCGACCAACTGAGTGGCGCTGTTCCAATCCAGCTGTTGTTTTTGCTCATTCTGAATATGAGCAGGCTGTGTAAGACGACCTAAAGGCGTGACGGTGTCGCCAAGCGCGATCCCTTTAGTACAAAGCTTTCCATAGTTTGATGGATGATCTTTATCACCACGCACTTCTAGTTTTCCTAGCGATGTCGGTCTCGCTTCTATTCCACACCCTACACCACAATAAGCACAGGTCGATTTTATCCAGCCGCTGTTTGAATCGGTCATCCGTTTCTCGCTCAATTATCCATAATTGTAATAACTGAAAACAAGCAAATAACACGCCACTTAATATCAGCTGATAAATAGCAAATAATTTCATCTAAAAACAACAACTTAATAAAAACACAAATATCAACAACGAACCAAACAGAACTTAACCAAGATCGAAACTTAATTTTTGCACCATCTTGCAGAAAGTTGCACCACAAACGCTCATTTATATAAATCTAACAAAAAATTTACATACCACTTTAGGGGTAATTGTGTGCTACCTCTATTTTTTAAGCCACTGAAAATTATAAATAAATTTTTATTCAAATGAACGAACCGTAATCTGGCATCCTCCTTGCTCCACTAAAAACCAAGACTTAGAAAAAACATTTTTGTTTTTCTTGATGATTATGAATTGAGTGGAATCTCAACCCGGTATTCATCTGCTAACGACTAGAAATTAGATGCTAGTAATGGTGGCGCCGAGAATAAGGAATGGATTATGAGCAAGAAGAAAATCGTCGTTGTTGGTAACGGCATGGTTGGACACAAATTTATCGACAACATCCTGCAATCAGACAGTGATGAGTTTGATGTGATTACTTTCAGTGAAGAACCAAGGCTGGCCTACGACCGTGTTCAGCTGACGGCTTACTTTAATGGTAAAAGCGCTGATGACCTGTCATTGACCAGTGAAGATTATTACCAAAGCAACGGCGTGAACTACTTGTTGAACCAGAAGGTTGCCAAGCTAGACACCGCCAATCAACAAGTCATCACTGAAAGTGGTCATGTTGAAAGTTACGACAAGCTAATCTTGGCGACGGGCTCTTTCCCTTTTGTTCCCCCTATTCCTGGTAACGACCAAGAACACTGCCACGTTTATCGCACCATCGAAGATTTAGACGCCATCGAGCTTTCAAGCAAAGTCAGCAAATCTGGCGTGGTGATTGGTGGTGGTCTGCTTGGCTTAGAAGCCGCAAACGCCGTCAAAAACCTTGGTTTGGAAACTCATGTGGTTGAATTTGCACCTCGCCTGATGGCCGTACAATTAGATGACGGTGGCGGTGCGCTACTGCGCAGAAAGATTGAAGACCTTGGGGTGCAGGTTCACACCGAGAAAGCGACCTCTGAAATAGTCGATGGCGAAAATGCTCGCTACCGCATGAACTTCGCCGATGGCACCCATTTAGAAACCGATATGATCGTATTCTCTGCGGGTATTCGCCCTCAAGATGAGCTAGCAAGAAGCTCTGATGTCGAGATTGGCGAGCGTGGCGGTATTGTGATCAACAATCACTGTCAAACCAATATCGACAACGTTTACGCCATTGGAGAATGTGCCCTTTGGGATAACAAGATCTTCGGCTTAGTGGCCCCTGGTTATTCGATGGCAAAAATCGCGGCTTCGCATATTGTCTCTGACGGAACGAGCGACGCTTCATTTACTGGTGCAGACATGAGCACCAAGCTCAAACTGCTTGGCGTCGATGTGGCCAGTATTGGTGAAGTACACGGCAAGACGGAAGGCGCTCAATCGTATACCTACAACGATGAAATTGAACAAGTTTATAAACGCTTGATCATCTCGGCTGACGGCACGAAAATTGTCGGTGCCGTATTGGTCGGTGATGCAGAAGCCTACGGTTCGCTACTGCAAATCAAGCAAAATGATATGCCCCTTCCTGAAAACCCATCAGTGCTAATTTTACCTAACGTGGCCGATGATTCAGGTTCGGCAATGGGTGTTGAAGCTCTGCCTGATAGCGCTGTGATCTGTTCATGTTTTGATGTGACCAAAGGCGATATTAAAGAGGCCGTTTCAGCTGGCTGCACCACGATGGCTGCATTGAAAGAAACCACGAATGCTTCAACAGGTTGTGGCGGTTGTTCTGCCCTTGCTAAACAGGTTCTCGATAGCGAGCTAAGTAACCTAGGTGTGGAAGTCTCTAACGATATCTGTGAGCACTTTGCTTATTCTCGCCAAGAGCTTACCGACATCATTCGCGTCAACAAAATCAAGACCTTCGACGAGCTGTTAGATTCTCACGGCAACGGATTGGGCTGTACTGTGTGTAAACCGGCTGTCGGTTCGATTCTGGCTTCGTACTGGAACGATTACATCCTTGAAGATCAACATATCGAGCTGCAAGACACCAATGACATCTACCTTGGCAACATGCAAAAAGACGGCACTTACTCGGTAGTTCCGCGTATTGCTGGCGGTGAAATCACTCCAGATAAATTGATTGTTTTAGGCGAAGTCGCTAAAGAGTTCGACCTGTACACCAAAATCACGGGCGGTCAGCGTGTCGACTTGTTTGGCGCACAGCTTAACGAACTGCCTATCATCTGGAAAAAGCTGATTGATGCAGGTTTTGAAACGGGCCACGCCTACGGTAAATCGGTTCGTACCGTGAAATCTTGTGTCGGTAGCACTTGGTGTCGATACGGTGTCGACGACAGTGTTGGCTTAGCGATTCGACTTGAGAACCGCTACAAAGGCCTGCGTTCACCACACAAGATCAAGTTTGCGGTTTCTGGCTGTACTCGTGAATGTGCAGAAGCCCAATCAAAAGATTTTGGCATTATCGCCACCGACAAAGGTTGGAACCTCTACATCTGTGGTAACGGCGGTATGCGCCCTCGCCATGGTGACCTTTTCGCTACCGACCTTGATGAAACCACACTGCTGCAATACATCGACCGCATTCTGATGTTTTACACACGTACCGCAGACCGCCTACAGCGCACATCAGTATGGATGGAGAACCTTGAAGGCGGCATCGAATACCTCAAGCAAGTCGTGATTGAAGACAAGCTCAACGTAGCTGAAGAACTCGAAGCGGACATCGCACTCAACATCGAGAAGTACCAGTGTGAATGGAAAACCACCATTGAAAACCCTGAGAAGATGAAGCGCTTCCAGCACTACATCAACAGTGAAGAAATGGACACTAGCCTCTCTTTCATCAAAGAGCGAGAGCAGCGTTTTCCTAAGCCGAGCTTGAGCTCTTCTTCCGATTCAAAACGCGATGAAAAGCTCGCTAAAGCAGACCAAATCGAAGTGACTGAGGTTTCATAAATTTCATCAGGTTCATCAATAAAAAAATAAAAACTCAATTTTAGACTAGGAGAAAGTCATGGAAAATTGGACAACCGTATGCAGCACCAGCGATCTAACCCCAAACGGGGGAATTTGCGCCAAAGTAGACGATAACCAAGTGGCTATTTTTTACTGCAAGCGCAGCGACACGCTTTATGGGCTCTCTAATTACGACCCTATCGGCAAGGCGAATGTGATGTCACGTGGTATAATTGGTTCATTAAGCGGAGAACCTTACGTGGCCTCACCCTTATACAAGCAGCATTACCACTTAGAAACTGGCGAATGTCTTGAACAGCCTGAGCTCAAGCTCGTGAAATTTGAAGTTCGCAAGCAAGGAGAACAAGTTCAAGTTCTCACACCACTTGCTATCGCCAGTTAACTAAACCGCCGACACCATCATGCAAACGCTTATTGGCGTGCGCAATTTCGGCACAGGGTTTATGCACATTAAAAGCGTTCTAAGTTCGGAAGTAACGCAGGTGCACAAACCGGGTAATTTTCCAGATTTAAAGGATTTAAACCATGGATAACACTAAATTTTCGCTGCTTTCATTTACGGGTAAGATGAAGGTCTTACACCTAAGCTGGATGGCCTTTTTCATTACCTTTGTTGTGTGGTTCAACTTTGCCCCACTACTGCAAATGGTAAAAACTACGCTTGGTCTTTCTACTGAAGAGATCAAAACCCTCCTGATCCTCAACGTTGCATTGACCATTCCGGCACGTGTCGCAATAGGCATGCTAACCGATAGATACGGCCCAAGGTTGGTTTACTCTTCGCTACTCGCGGTCTGTTCTATCCCTTGTTTCATGTTTGCTCTGGCAGACTCTTTCATTCAAGCAGCAATCGCTCGTTTCCTACTGGGCTTCATTGGTGCAGGTTTCGTTGTCGGTATTCGTCTTGTGTCTGAATGGTTCCCACACAACGAACTGGGTACTGCAGAAGGTATTTACGGCGGCTGGGGTAACTTCGGTTCAGCAGCAGCGGCGTTCACACTTCCAACTCTCGCTCTAGCGTTTGGTGGTGAAGACGGCTGGCGTTATGCGGTCGGTATTACCGGCGTAATGAGCTTAGCGTTCTCGTTTATCTTCTACAAAAACGTGTCAGATACACCAAAAGGTTCTACTTACTTCAAGCCTGCTCAAGTAACAGCAATGGAAGTGACATCAAAGGGTGACTTTTTCTTCCTACTTATTATGAAGATCCCTATGTATGCCGCTTTAGCGCTACTGACTTGGAAGCTATCACCAAGCAACATCAACATGTTGTCTGACATGGCGGTTTACTCTGTGTATGCAGGTTTAGCAGCACTTTACTTGTACGAAGTGTCGCAAGTTTGGAAAGTAAACAAGAACGTATTTAAAGAAGAAGTGCCTGAGATTCACCAGTACAAGTTCAAGCAAGTAGCGGTACTTAACGTATTGTACTTCGCAACATTTGGTTCTGAACTGGCTGTGGTTTCTATGCTGCCACTGTTCTTCTCTGAAACCTTTGAATTAACACCGGTTCTTGCAGGTATGGTTGCATCGGCTTATGCCTTTATGAACCTAATGTCTCGCCCAGGTGGTGGTTGGATTTCAGATAAATTCGGTCGTAAACCAACACTGCTTATTCTAACGATTGGTCTTGCTGTGGGTTACTTCGCAATGGGTCAAGTCGACAGCACATGGCCTGTATGGCTAGCGGTTGTCGCAGCGATGGCGTGTTCTTTCTTCGTGCAAGCGGGTGAAGGTGCGGTATTCGCAACGGTTCCTCTAATCAAGCGTCGTATGACAGGTCAAATTGCAGGTATGACGGGCGCTTACGGTAACGTGGGTGCAGTAGTTTACCTAACTGTGTTGTCATTCGTGAGCTACCAAACCTTCTTCTTAGTGATTGCTGCAACAGCGGTACTTGGCTTTGTGACTCTACTGTTCATGGAAGAGCCTAACGGTCAAATCGCCGAAGTAAACGACGATGGCAGTGTCACGCTGATTAATGTTTCAAGCTAGATCTGTACTATGAAGCATTGATATTATTGAATCGGGAGAAGCACCTTAGCGGATACATCAATGCTAGGTGCTTCGTTCAAAGGCTCTAAGTTCACTAGGGCTTTTGTTCTTCCTAGGATGTTCTGTCAAGGAAGCGGGAAGAAGAGCAGTTAAGAAGAAGACCAGTTATGACAATTTCATTCAGCCAAGGGCAAGTCATCACGCCAGAATCCAACAACCAGTTAACGCTTAAGTTTGGTGGTTATTCGAATCAAGGCGTACGAGATGAAAACCAAGATGCCATCATTGTAAAACACCCAAAAACTCGCGCAGAGCAAGAGTTGAAAGGCAGTGTTGCCTGCATAGCAGACGGCGCAAGTTGCAGTGAACACGGCCAGAAAGCCAGTCACACCAGCGTGATGCAGTTTATCGACGACTATTACGCAACTCCCCAAAGCTGGAGCATCCAACGTTCGGCGCAAAAGGTCTTAACGTCCCTCAATTCTTGGCTCTTCAACACGTCTGTTTCTAATATTCATCCCGCACAACAAGTGAACCACAATGCCCTCGTTTCGACGTTCAGCAGCGTGATATTAAAATCAAACACCGCACATATATTCCACGTTGGCGACAGCCGCATTTACTTACTCAGAGATGGAGAATTACGCCAACTGACCCGCGACCACACCCGTAAAAATATGGGACAGAAGCATTATCTTACACGCGCCTTAGGCATGGACAACCAACTCAACGTTGACTATCAAACCCTGCCTATCAAGAAAAACGACTGCTTTATCCTGACATCTGATGGCGTGCACGAGTTTGTATCTCCCAACACCTTCAAAGAACACATCGATAAACCCGGAGCGGATTTCGAATACGCAGCGCAAACCATCTGTAACACCGCTTTAAGCCACAATAGCTCAGACAACGTGAGCTGCTTGATTGTGCAAGTCAGCCATCTGCCTAAACCTTCGTTGATTGAATTCCATGAGAAGCTGGCTAAACGGGCAATCCCACCCGCTTTAAAGCTCGGGCAAAGTATCGACAACTTCATGGTACTTGAGGTGTTGTATGCAGGTTCAAGAAGCCATGTGTATCGTGTGATGCAGAAAGAGACACAAACCGAGTTCGTGCTGAAAGTCCCTTCCGTTCAATATCACGATAGCCCTTCGCAACTCAGAGCTTTCTTTAATGAACAATGGGCGGGGATCTTGTTAAAAAACAAGAGAGTAATGAAGGTTTACCCGACGCCAGAGAACTCGCAATTCTTATATCAAATCTGCGAATGGGTAGAAGGCATCACCCTAAGACAATGGATGTACGACAATCCAAAGCCGTCACTCAATGAAGTGCGCGACATACTAGAAAAAATCACACAAGGCATTCGAGTATTACAACGTGCAGACATGGTGCACCGAGACTTAAAACCGGAAAACATCATGATTCAACGTGATGGTGAGGTAAAAATCATCGACCTTGGTGCGGTGTTAGTGAGAGGCCTTGAAGAGGGAGAGCTCACCGACAAAGACGACACACCATTAGGCGCGGTCAATTACATAGCGCCAGAGACCATCAAGCACAACAGCGCGACCACCAGCTCAGATCTGTTCTCTATCGCTGTGATCGGCTATGAGATGCTAACCGGTGCATTGCCCTACTCTGAAATGACTGCCCAATCGCTTAAACAATCTCGCCACCATCAATGGGAATACCAACCCATAACTCAGAAACGAGCGGACTTACCAAGTTGGGTGGATTTAGTGTTACAAAAAGCCTGCGCGGAATCACCAAGCGAACGTCATCAAGTGTTGGGGGATTTTGTAGCAGACCTTTACACACCAAACCAAAGCTTGGTCAAAAGCAAAGCCAAGCAACCTTTGATAAACCGAAACCCGATCCAGTTTTGGAAAGTGTTGGCTTTGTTGCTCGGCATTGTTGCCATTGTGGAAATGGGCTTATTGCTGAGTTCAAATTAATTACAGGTTCGAGCTAAGTGCCCAAGTCCAACCTAGCTTGTGTAAACTAACTGGAATTAGCCTCGTTTTACTAAGCTTCTTGGTACTAACTCGATACCCGCTTGGTAACGTTTAGCAGACGCGTTCAAAGCAAGTGCAAAGGCGCTGTCTGCAATCACTTCGAATTGCTGTGGCAATGAATGAACTTTAAAAGGTAAGAAGTCCAATAAACGGTTATCACCAAAGGTTGCCAGTTTCACTTGCTTGATCAGCTCTGGCTTTTCAACCATCACATCCAATACACCTTCTAGCAAAGTGTAAGACATAGTGACAATCGCATCAGGCACTGTGCCTTTGGCAATCCAACCCTCAAAAATCTCACGTCCTGATTCTCGGTCAAAGTGCTCGCCATAACCGACAACCATCGGCTTGTTGTCTGTTAGCCTTGTTTGTTGAGTATGTGCTTTATTCGCCGCTTCAAAACCCAACTGACGTTCACGTGAAATGTTCAGATCAGGCAGTGCACCAATCAAACCAACACTATGAATACTGTCATCAAGAATCGAGTGGGTCAGTTCAAACGCAGCCTCGAAATCTTCACTGATCACACAGGCAAAATGCTCATCATCTAAAGGACGGTCAATCGCAATAACGGGTGTGCCTGAGTTTTGCAACTTCAAGTAGAACTCATTGGCGTCTGGCATTGAGCTCGCCACCAGCAAGGCATCGATACGACGGCTAACAAGCGCTTCCGCAACTTTACGTTCGGTTTCAGCGTCATCATCTGAGCAACCAATCAAAATTTGATAACCCACTTTACGTGAGTTCTGCTCTATCAATTTTGCTAAACGCGCGTAACTGCTGTTTTCCAGATCGGGAATAATCAAACCAAATGAACGGCTATTACCAGCGCGCAGCGACGAAGCAGCATGGTCTGGTCGGTAGTTATATTCTTCCACCACTGCCATTACTTTCTGCTGTGTCTTTTCACTGATTCTGTATTTCTGCGCCTTGCCATTAATCACATAGCTGGCTGTGGTTTTCGACACACCGGCTAGTTTGGCAATCTCATCTAGTGTCATATGGGTGACCTGTGTTTTGTGCGTAGGATCATATAACCAATCTTCTGATCCTTGGATTAGTTGAATTATATGCTGAATCGATTCAGTATAAAAGCTGAAAGGATTCAGCAAAATCTGAAAAGTGACTTCAATCATCCTTTTGAATGGATTGAGCGTCATTTGTTGTGATTCAACTTCTCGTTATTAACGAAACTGAAATTACGACACGCAGCGAAACTATTTTGAAAACCAAAATCGGCTTTGCTGAATTTTTTACACTAAATGCTGAACCGATTCAGCAAGATAAAACAAAGAGCAAGCAACGGGCAAATATTGCTCTAGACTGAATCGTAGCGATACACAAATTCTCAAGCGATACGCTAAAGAGGCACCATGCTTAAATTATCAAAATCTGACATCACTCTAGGCCAAACTGCCGAAGACAAATTCAAAGCAATCCAAAACATTGCTGGCGACCTGACAGCTAAAGGTTTAGTTGACTCTGGTTACGTTGAAGGAATGCTGAACCGTGAAAACCAGAACTCTACGTTCCTAGGTAATGGCATCGCGATTCCTCACGGAACGACGGATACTCGTGGCCTAGTGAAAGAGACAGGCGTTGCGGTACACCACTTCCCTGAAGGTATTGATTGGGCAGACGGCAACCGTGTTTACGTAGCAATTGGTATTGCAGCTAAATCTGACGAGCACTTAGGCATCCTTAAGCAACTGACCAAAGTTCTGGCAGCTGACGGTGTTGAAGAGAAATTAAAGCAAGCGACATCAGAAGACGAAATCATCGCTCTACTTAACGGCGAAGTTCAGCTTGAAGCCGACCTAGACGCTTCTTTAGTTCAGCTACTGTTCCCTGCGAGCGACATGATTCAAATGTCTGCAGTTGCGGGTGGCCTACTTAAGAACACAGGTTGCACAGACAACGCATTCGTTGCTGACCTAGTAACAAAAACACCAACTCACCTAGGCCAAGGCCTGTGGTTGTTGGGCAGCGACAAAGGCGTAACACGCACTGGCGTATCTTTCGTTTCAACAGCGAACCATTGTGAATACGAAGGCACACCAGTTAAAGCATTGGTAGCATTCGCAGCTTGCAACAGCGCGCACCAATCTATTCTGGCAAACCTAAGCAAGATGGTTTTTGAAGGTAAACAGCAACAACTGTTAGCCGCTGACGCAGCGCAAGTGATTGGCCTTCTAAAAGGTGAAGCGGTTTCTACAGCGTCTCAAGACGACGACAACTGCGCAGTCTTCAAAATCAAAAACGCACACGGCCTACACGCTCGTCCAGGTGCAATGTTGGTTGCTGAAGCGAAGAAATTCGAATCAACAATCCGCGTTTCAAACCTAGATGGCGACGGAAAAGAAGTGAACGCGAAGAGCTTGATGAAAGTCATCGCACTTGGCGTTAAACACGGCCACCAGCTTCAGTTTGTTGCTGAAGGTGACGATGCAGCACAAGCACTTGAATCGATTGGTAAAGCTATCGCTTCAGGCCTTGGCGAAGGTTAAGGAGTCGATATGTCTGATAAACAAATCAAAGCCGTTACCGTAACGCTTAACCCTGCTCTAGACCTGACAGGCGCTATCGACGCACTAAATGTAGGTTCAGTTAGCCTAGTAAACAAAGGCTCTCTGCATGCAGCGGGCAAAGGCGTAAACGTCGCAAAAGTTCTTTCAGAGCTTGGCGCGAAAGTGACCGTAACAGGTTTCCTTGGTCGCAATAACGAAGAAGCGTTCTGCCAACTGTTTGAAGAGATGGGTGCAACTGACCGCTTCATCCGTGTTGATGGCGCAACTCGCATTAACGTGAAATTGGTAGAGAATTCAGGCCAAGTAAGCGACATCAACTTCCCAGGTGTTCCTGTTGATGCTGACGCGATTAAAGCGTTCGAAGAAACCCTATTAGAACTTGCTGAAACGCACGATTATTTCGTCATTGCAGGCAGCTTGCCACAAGGTATCTCTCCTGAGCTTTGCGCTTCTTGGGTTCAACGCTTACACGATTTAGGTAAGAAGGTGCTATTTGATAGCAGCCGTGACGCACTTAAAGCCGGTATCAATGCACAACCATGGTTAATCAAACCAAACGATGAAGAGCTGTCTCAACTGTTCAATGCAGAGCTGACAACTCGTGACCAATGCCAACACGCGGGCCAAGCCCTAAGTGAAAAAGGCATCGAGAATATCGTGGTATCACTTGGCGCTGAAGGCGTGATGTGGCTTAACCAAGGTGAATGGTTACATGCTCAACCACCGCGCATGCAAGTAGTAAGCACGGTAGGCGCAGGTGACACATTGGTTGCTGGTCTATGTTGGGGTCAAATGCAACAGATGCCAAAACCAGAACTTATTAAATTCGCAACCGCCCTATCTGCTCTAGCAGTTTCACAGGTAGGCGTGGGCATCACCAGCCAACAAGAGCTGGATTCAGTACTACAAAATATCCAATTACAGGCGCTTAGTGCTCCAACTAGCCAGTTAGACACAAGCAAATAGGACAAAAGGTTTATTATGAATATTACCATTATCACAGCTTGCCCAAGTGGCGTAGCAAACAGCATCATCGCCGCGGGCTTGTTAGAGCAAGCGACAAAAGCACTAGGTTGGAACGCTGCTATTGAATGTCAATCAAGCGTGTTACCTGATTCAACTGTATCGCAAGACGCTATCGACAGCAGCGACGTTGTAGTTATCGCAGCTAACAAAAATGTTGATAAAGCACGTTTTGTTGGTAAGAAAGTGTACCAAGCGGCTATCTCTGAATGCACTGCAGATGCAAAAGCGTTTCTAGAGAAAGCGGTAGCAGAAGCAACAGTATTAGACGCTTCTCAAGCTGAAAGCACTGTTGAAGTGACCGGTACGTCACCTGCTACAGGTAGCAAAAAAATCGTAGCGATTACCGCTTGCCCAACTGGTGTTGCACACACCTTTATGGCAGCTGAAGCGCTTGAAGCAGAAGGCAAACGCCTAGGTCACCAAATCAAAGTGGAAACTCGCGGCTCTGTAGGTGCGAAAAACCAACTGACAGACCAAGAAATCGCAGACGCTGATCTAGTTATCATCGCAGCAGACATCGACGTTCCTCTGGATCGTTTTAACGGCAAAGCGCTGTACAAAACTACAACAAGCCCTGCTTTGAAGAAAACAAAGCAAGAGATGGAAAAAGCATTCGCAGAAGCTAAACCATACCAACACACAGCGTCTTCAAATTCAGCGCCTGCTGACGAGAAGAAAGGCGTGTACAAGCACCTGATGACAGGTGTATCTCACATGCTTCCTGTGGTTGTTGCGGGTGGTTTGATCATCGCACTCTCTTTCGTATTCGGTATCGAAGCGTTTAAAGAAGAAGGCACACTGGCAGCAGCACTGATGACTATCGGTGGTGGTTCTGCATTCGCACTGATGATTCCTGTTCTTGCTGGTTTCATTGCATTCTCGATTGCCGACCGTCCGGGTCTGGCTCCAGGTCTAATTGGCGGTATGCTGGCTAGCTCAACGGGCGCAGGTTTCCTAGGTGGTATCGCGGCAGGTTTCATTGCAGGTTACGCAGCGAAATTCATTGCCGACAAGGTTCAACTTCCACAGTCCATGGAAGCCCTCAAGCCAATCCTGATCATTCCGTTTATCGCGAGTTTGTTCACTGGTCTTGTGATGGTTTACATCGTAGGTGGTCCTGTTTCTGGCGTAATGAGCGCAATGACAGACTTCCTAAACAACATGGGTACGTCTAATGCGATTCTTCTAGGTGTGATTCTAGGCGCAATGATGTGTTTCGACCTTGGTGGTCCGGTAAACAAAGCCGCTTACACATTCGGTGTTGGTCTACTGGCTTCGCAAACTTACGCACCAATGGCGGCTATCATGGCAGCAGGTATGGTTCCAGCTCTAGGTATGGGCCTTGCGACTTTCCTAGTGAAAGACAAGTTTGAAGCAGGCGAGCGTGAAGCAGGTAAAGCATCATTCGTTCTTGGCCTATGTTTCATCTCTGAAGGTGCAATCCCATTCGCAGCGAAAGATCCAATGCGTGTTATCCCAGCTTGTATGGCAGGTGGCGCACTAACTGGCGCTCTATCAATGATGTTTGGTGCTCAGCTAATGGCTCCACACGGCGGTCTATTCGTACTACTGATTCCTGGTGCTATCTCTCCAGTTCTAATGTACCTATTGGCGATTGCAGCAGGTACAGCGGTAACAGGCTTTGGTTACGCGGCTCTTAAAAAGATGAGTGACTCTAAGGTAACTGCAGAGGCTTAATCCCCCTACTCTGGTTAACGGTTCAGCCCGATAACCAGAGGCTCTTGATAACCGGTTTCTTGGTAAAACGGCTCCTTAAAACAAAGGCTCCTCATTTGAGGAGCCTTTTTATTGTTCATGTATTTTCCGGTCGGAATGAGTTAAGTGCAATATTGGTATATTTGATTAGCTAGTAAGCGTTTCTTCAAAGACACCCAATTCACGACCAAGCCAGATCGCTCGTACTGTGTGATCCAAAGTTTCTTCACCGCCAGTTACAGGGTGAATAAGCACCGACATATCACCGCGTTCTTGCTCAAGCCATTCAACAATGCCCGACTCTTTGTTCGCAAAGTGAATCTCAAACATTGGCATCTTATGTGGACCAACCAAACGCTGTATTAGTGGAAAAACCTCTAATACATCTTTACGTTCCGATAGAATTTTCTGACGCAGTGTTTCTGCCTGCTCTGCAAATCGCAGAGGGAAATAGATATGACCGTGGTACATGGCACCATCCTTTAGAATTATGATACGCGCAGTTTAACCTGCTTTTTCGCATAGATCTCTTTTATGGCTGTAAAACGCCACACTAAAGTGAAGTGTGGCGTTTGATTCAAGCAACGATGGTTGTCCCTGTTAGATAGAGTCGACCTTTAAAGGGCTATCCTTTGGCTTCGGCAAGTTTAATTCCTTTATCAAACTACGACCTTTCTCGCTGATGCCTCCACTGTAAGATTTTGAGCCATTAGCATTAGTCATTGAAATTTCGCCCACGTTCCAAGCGACAAAGAAGTCACTTAAGTCATAGTTCGAAACATAAGAAGCGCACACCATCATTAAGTCTCCACCAGAAAGCCCAGTCTCGCTAGCGCTACAATAGTTCGTATTCGAGTCGCCTTCTCTATCACCTCGAGCTTTACGGTGCATAAGTTTGAACATGTTCCAGCCTTCATCTTCACCATACACATCAGATTGGCTTGCGCCGCGTGTATACCAATCATCAATTGCAAAGTTCGATTTTGCCCAGATTTTTAGCTGACCAAACATAACTAATCGTAAACCTGCATCACCATGTGACCACGCATGTTCATTATTAAGCTCTAGCCATTTAGGTGCTTTCTTAATATCCGATTTAATACGATCCATTTCAGGGTTTGCATTGCGCCCCTCTAACTCCTGCATATACAACGCAAGAAGGTTATTGGTCACTTCTGTACTACCAGCCGCAAGGAAAGGAGCTGATGCTAAGTTGTGACCAACTTCATGCCACAACAACCAATCGTTCACAGGGTTGGTTGGAATGTATGTCCGATTTGCGTTAAAGCTTGAATTCATCACTGGGTAGCCAGAGTGAGCAGCGCCAATCGAAATCTGCACGTCATTCACAAAACGATGGCGGAACGCATTCAGTTCTGGATAAGTGAACCTACGGTGTAAACCAGTGCTTTGTTTCTCATCACGCCCGTAGAAGTCACTTGCCGCTTCAGCGAATCGATTCATATCTGTTGCGAATTGGTTCAAATCAGCGGATTCTAGATTCCTGATTGGTGTAGTGTAAATAAATGAACCCGTATCGATTTCTGCAATTGGTGCGTCTGCCGATTGAATAGTGTTAATCCACTGTCCCTCTTTCCACCAAGCCGCTTTTAACGCGCCATCAATGCTAAACGAGACTTCACCAAGCTCTTTTACTTTCGGTTGAATGTAAATAAGGCCACCATATGGAACCTTGAAAGTTAAGCTCGAACCATTGTAGTCAAAGCTGGTTTGCATACGTGGAGGGCGTTTCAAACTGGTTTCATGATTAGGCTTGCCTGTCAGATCATCCGCCATCATCACAGTGATCGTTGCAGCTACACCATTACTAATCGTCACATCTTGTAACTGAGGAGCCCATAAACCTGTCGATTGATTGTTCCCAGCCGAATACGTGACGCCCTTGCCATCTGTTTGGATAAGAACCGAACTTGACGAAGATGCTCCTGAAGTTCGACCCGGATACATTGTGGTATCAACAACGATTTCATGATCCCAGAATGAGCGCCCCAACATAATACGAGTCAGAGGTTTCTCCATGTAATTTAATGGATAGCTAGGATTCAACTGCCCAGATAACTCACCTTCGCCATGAATCATTCCATTAGCGACTAACGACGCTTTTAGGTCAACAGGACACTGTGCATCCATTGTGTCTGTTTGATGTAAGTCTTCGGTATAACAGTTAAGGAACTGAACAGCCTGCTTGAACCCCAACTCATCTTGTATTTCTGTTTCAAAATGGTATGCGTTGTCATTCCACATCCAAACAGACAGGTTATCAAACGCTTGATTCAATTCGCTGTTAGACAGACGCTTACCTTGAGTACCTTTTGTTCTATAGTAAATTTCATGCTCATAAAGCGCCGTAAAGTTAGTGCCCAAGTTCGCCGCTTTAACCATGCTACCAACAACAGCTTCACTTACTTCATAGCGATCAAAGTCTGCGCGATAATAAGCACCGCGAACAGTAACACCGTCTCCAGAACGAGTCTCAATACAGTTAAATTCATATTCATAATCGTTTGTACAAAGATCAGTTCCAACAAATGCAGATTGCAGTTCTTTGATCGCCGCTTCACGCTCTTCTGCCGATTCAACAAAGATACGTGCGGATTTTTTCTCCATTACTGTTACACCAGACGCATCAAGCACTGGCTTCCCTTCAGCGTCTAACTTAGTAACCTCATAAGTCGGGATCTCAAACTTAATCTTGGACTCATCTTTGATCCACTCAACCGTACCATCTTGATTTACCGTGAATGGAGGCTCTCCTTGGTTATCTTGAAAACGCTCAAGAACCACCATTTCCTTTTGACTCTTCACGTGAAGATTAGGATAAGGTGCTTGGCAGTAATAAGAGCTACCGCAGAAAGCTTGGTTTGTCGGGGTAACGTTTTCACCACCAAGAGATACACCTACGGCATCTGCCAAGCGTCCAACAGGTTCAGGATTAGTCGTTTGAATCGCATCCATAAACAAGATATTGCCACCGTCATTAACATAGTTAATAAGAGCCGTAATATCGTCTTGGTTTAAGTTCGGGTTATCCAAGTCAGCAACAAACTGGTTAGTCATGCCATCTTGAACCAACTTAGGTGGGTATGCCTGAAGGATCAAAATCGGCGTATTACTCGCATCCAAATCATCAAAGTCACCTGAACCACGCTTTTCTACTGACGCAAAACCATACTGAGGACTAACAAAAAACGTGTACTGCTTACCCATTGTGGAGTGGTGATAAGCCGAATAGGCTTGGTCAATATTGGTCACTGCATTCATCCCAGCAATAGGCAAACCATTATTGAACCACTCAAACAAGTTCGAGAAAAACAAGCTCATGCTGCCTTGGTCATCATGCAGTAGGTTTTCGAACTTCGAAACAGTGCACTGTTGTTTGTTGCTATCGATATGCAATGTTCGATTGGCCCAATAATTTTCAGGGCATGACAGAATACTTGGATATAAGCCATTACCCATGAACACGACTTTACCTTTGCCTATCTCGCCTGCTGTAACGAATGGAAAACCATAAGTCGCGTTGTCTTCAGAGACTAAAGGAATCGGAGGCATCGAGATACTTGGGTGTTGTGCGATGTAAGGCTTACCTTCACGAGTCCAAGCCTGTTGCTCACCAAAATAAAGCTGACGGTTTTTATCAGTTCTTGGCATCATCACAGGGAATGCTCTGTTCGATATGTTCAGAGCTCGCATACCACGGGTATACCCCGTCGCACCGTAAAAACTACCATTGTCATTGAAAACATGGAATGTGGTGACGTTGTGGAAGATTTGCTGCAGAGACTCCGTAACATACTGACCAGAATCCATAGATAAAACGGCAGGTTGACGAACATAATCCATAAACTGAGGCGTTTGGCGCAGCTGCTCATCGATTACTGCCGTTAACCCTTGGCTAAACTGACCAACAAACTCATTAGGAAGTTCAAAGTCTGTACCCTCTATTAATCCCCCATTTGGCAGAGTTAGGTTGATCAGTTCATTTATAACGTTAGGGTACTTTGAAAAGGTACCTTGGACTTCTTCAGATATCTCATAATGACTTACATGATCAAGCGCGTAGCGCTCTAGTAATGACTGGATATTCGCTTTCTCAACCACATTATTGGTCACATCAGACAATTTATAAGCAATCTGATTACCCGTAATGGAGCCAAACTCAAACGTATCAATACCAAAAACGATTCTGTCGCCCCACAGGTACTCAAAGATTCCCTCTTCATCCGTCACGCCCGTCGCGTTAGCCGAAAAGAAACTGATCCCAGAAATCGCTTTACCATTAGCGTCTGTAAGCTTACTGCGAGTTAACACCTTACCTTCAACACTTGGCTTATAAGCATAGGTAGACTCTGCGTCTGCAGAAACAAAACCAGCGTTAAGGTTATTGTCCGCATTAGGGTCAACCGCAGGAACAACTGTTGTGTCTACGTGTGAACTAGGAGCCTTACCTACTTCATCTGTAGACTCTTCTTCTTTCGATGAAAAGTACGCATCGACAGCATCTTGATCATCAAGCTGCGAGAACACATCCTCAATATCAAAAGCATCCAGCTCTTTTAGACAGATAGCACTTTCAGTCTCACAAACATCAATTGATTCGAGTACCTTGGTAACGTTGTCTCCATGTAATTCTGTCAACTCAAATGCCGCATGAAGCGCATCATTTGAAATCGTGCTTTCTGTGACTTCGGGGAAAGGAGCCGTGAAATCACCTAAAGTAAGGTGACCCAAGGTACAACTAAAACTCACGCCTTGTTTTACACTGAACGTTCCGTTTTCAAGATGAATGCCGTCACAGTACACATCTCCAGAAACAAACGTCCCGCTCGACAACAGTGAACCGATGTAAGTTGTTGGGGGAATAATATCTGTTGGTGGAATAATGTCAGTCGGCGGAAGAATATCCGTTGGTGGAACAATATCTGTCGGAGGAAGAATGTCCGTTGGTGGTACAATATCTGTTGGAGGAGCCGTATCAGGGCCACCACTATAGCTTAGTGAGTCGTGATTACACCCTAAAAGAGCCGTGGATATGATAGCCAACGCAATTAAGTTTTTTTTCATTGAGCGAAGTTAGTCGTAATTTAAAGTGGACCGTTATCTTATAGATTTACTCCACCTCGATGACTATTGTTTTTTGTCTTAACCACAAAGACCATTACTCATAAGCGATTGAATAAGAAAAAATGATAATTGAGACTCTCATTCCAATTACAAAACCTCTCCCTACCTTAAAACGGAAAAACGCCATATCTCGATTGAGATATGGCGTTTCAATTAGCCATTAACATTAAGACCGATAGGGTATATCTGCCAAAAACACGTTCAAAAAAGAACTAAGGCTTAAGCTTTAAAACTCGGTCAATGTCTTCTGCAGAATGGCGCTCTGGTACTTGCTCCCACTCTTCGCCAAATGAACGGTTAACCACTCGGCCGCGTTGGAAGCCTTCGCGCGCTTCTAGTTGCTTCGCCCAGCGCACAACGTTGGTGTATGACTCAACTTGTAGAAACTCGGCCGCATCGTAAATTTTGCCTAGCACAAGGTTACCATACCAAGGCCAAATCGCGATATCAGCGATGCTTAACTCGTCACCCGCCACAAATGTGTTATTTGCGAGCTGTTTGTCTAACACATCTAGTTGACGCTTAGCTTCCATTGCGAAGCGGTTAATTGGGTACTCTTGCTTTTCATCCGCGTAAGCGTAGAAGTGGCCGAAACCACCGCCTAGGAATGGTGCCGAGCCTTGTGCCCAGAACAACCAGTTAATGGTTTGCGTTCTTGCTGCCCCTTCTTTTGGTAAGAAGTGACCAAATTTTTCTGCTAGATGCATCAAGATAGATGCCGATTCGAATACATTCACGTCTTCGTCACCAGACTTGTCGACAAGTGCTGGTATTTTGGAGTTTGGATTCACGCCAACAAAGCCAGAAGAGAACTGATCAGCCTCGCCGATGTTGATCAAGTACGCATCATATTCAGCTTCTTTAACACCCGCCGCTAACAACTCTTCAAGCAAGATAGTGACTTTTTGACCGTTAGGTGTGCCAAGAGAATACAATTGAAAAGCATGGTCACCAACAGGAAGCTCTTTATCAAAGCGAGCTCCAGATTCAGGACTATTGATGTTTGCCCACTTGTTACCACCAGCAGTATCGTTAACCCAAACTTTTGGCGGAGTGTATTGTTCTGACATGATATTTCCTTATTAATATAGGGTCTCACAAACTGATATTAGGTCACATGCCTGCGGTTAAAACCCCTGAATACGATTTATTTTCAAACTGTTAAGCATGGCTTATTCCAGAAAGACATAACCCGCTTAAGCGTTAGTGTGTAGAAGGTAAGTCTGTATTCAAACTTCAATCTAATATCGATAAGTCCACTGCATCATTTAGCAATGATTTTACGAACGACATACCGACAGCTTCAAGAAAGCTGTGATAAAATCGGGATATTACAATTGATAAGGATTTGGCAATGTCTTCTGATTTCACAGGTTCGAGTGCAGCGTATGCTCGCCAAGAGAAAGGCTACCGCGAAAAAGCACTAAAACTGTACCCTTGGGTTTGTGGTAAATGTGCGCGCGAATTTGTTTACTCAAACCTCGGAGAGCTTACCGTTCACCACGTGGATCACGACCATACAAACAACCCTGAAGATGGCAGCAACTGGGAGCTACTGTGCCTGTACTGTCACGATCATGAGCATTCAAAATACACTGACCATGAGCGTTATGGTGTGGATGCAAAAGCGAGTTTAGATGATCATCAGTCAGCGACACACAACCCGTTCGCCGATCTCGCTAAGATGATGAAGAAATAACACACCTTCAGAGTAGTCTTTGGTAGATGGTAACTGCTAGATAATAGATACATAACAAGTAACCCCAGTATGTCACCATACTGGGGTTTCTTTTATCTGCCGTCATAACCAAATAATAGAGTTCAGGTAGGCAGGATCAAAAAAGCCTTCCGAAGAAGGCTTTTTAAGAATCAAATCGAATTATGCTGCCGCTTGCTTGCGAGACTCTTCTACCTTCTTAGCGCGTTGTTTTAGCGTCAATTTATCGCGGTATGCAAACCAAACGTAAGACACAACCACTAAGAAGAACAGGTATGACAATGAGAAAATGAACGGCGATTGAATGATATCGTTCGAGATACCCCAAGAAACACCGATAACAGTCACTGCAATTTTCGCAAAAAAGCCACACATCAATAGCACTAATGCCAACTGTGGGAAACGCGTACTGCGGAATGCAAGCCAGTAGCAACTACCAACTGCTAGAGCCGCAACATAGAAGCCGAATAGGAAAGAGTGAATATGGTCAGCTGCCGCTACACCACCAGAAATTGACATCAATAAAATTAAAAACAGTTTCATAATACTCGCCTCACCATAAGTTGGAAACGCATCCTTTCAAATTTGGAATCTCAGTTTGCATACTATTTTCCCACTTTTTACGGACAACACAACCCCTCCAATCGAACAAAATGTAAGCAAAAGTACTAACAAAAATCACCCTTAACAATTGCTTAACATTCTGTTTTTAATAAAACTCCGTTACTCCTTGTCTCATATGAACAAAGCGCTGTTACGATTTATTTTGTTACACAAATTTAACCTTGGAAATTAATTAAAATTATTTGTAACTCTGTGATATCCGCACGCAATACGCGTCTATTCAAAAACCATCACCTCAAAATCCCTGAAATAATAAGAAGACAGAGCGAAAAAGAACAAAATAGAGAGGTGTTAAAAACATTTCAAAAACCAATGAAAAACAACTTATTAACAAATTGAATTTAATTTACCAAAAATGGAAAAAGAGATTCCAATCACATTTTAATTGGTTATAATCCGCGCTCTTTTGCGCTATCTGTTGATAAACGCAAACTAATTTTGAAGAAACAATCACAATAACCCGTCTTTAGTTAAGTGGCTCTCCACTAACCGATGACAAAACTGAGAATAAAAATGAGCAAGATTGATAAAGCAACACGTATCCTGCTAGCAGGCTTCTGTATCAACCTTTGTCTTGGCATCTTGTATGCTTGGAGTGTATTTAACAAAGCGCTAGTAACTGAAGCTGGTTGGAGTGCTGCTGAAGCATCTTCACCTTACGCTATTGCAACTATCACATTCTCTGTTTGTCTTCTTGTTGCGGGCATCCTACAAGACCGTATGGGTCCACGTAAGATCCTTATCCTAGGTACAGCGCTTACAGGCCTAGGTATGATTGCTTCTGGTTTCGCTACAACGCCTATGATGCTGAACATCACGTTCGGTATTATAACAGGTGCAGGTATCGGCTTCGGTTACGCATGTCTGTCTCCATCAGCAATGAAGTGGTTCCACTCTTCTAAGAAAGGTATGGTTAACGGTCTTATCGCAGCAGGCTTCGGTCTTGCGGCTATTTACCTAGCACCAGTAACTTCTGCGCTAATCGACAGCATGGGTATCCAAACTAGCTTTATGATTCTTGGTGTTGGTGTACTTGCAATCGCAGTACCTCTAGCAGCAACAATCAACAACCCACCAGCGGATTACACGCCAGCTGAGCCTAAAGTAAAAGCAGGCCAAGCTCCTAAAGCGGTTAAGAAGACTGAAGACCTAACTTGGAAAGTAATGCTGAAGACTCCTCAGTTCTACTCTCTATGGATCATGTACGCATTCGCTGCATCTGTTGGTCTAATGATCATCGGTAACATCACTACAATTGCTAGCGTTCAAGCTAACCTGCCAAACGCAGTTTACCTAGCGTCTATCCTTGCAGTATTCAACTCAGGCGGCCGTGTTGCTGCAGGTATGCTTGCAGATAAAATCGGTGGCGTACGTACTCTACTTCTAGCGTTCATCCTTCAAGGCGCGAACATGGCTCTATTCGCTACGTTCAACTCTGAATTCACGCTAATCATTGGTACGGCTATCGCAGCGGTTGGTTACGGTACGCTTCTAGCAGTATTCCCAACACTAACTGCTGAGTTCTACGGCCTGAAAAACTACGGTACTAACTACGGCGTGCTTTACACGGCATGGGGTATCGGCGGCGCTATCGGTGCAGCAGTTGTTGGCTTCTCAATGTCAAACGGCGAAGGTTACGTCCTAGCTTACACAATCTCTGCAGTTATGATGGCAGTGTGTATTGTTCTAGCAATCATCACTAAACCAATCTCTGAAGCTAAAGTTGCTGAACTAAAAGCATCACAAGCTTAATCAACAGAAAAGATTGAATTTGTTACTGAAGAGCTTAACCTTAGGGTTAGGCTCTTTTTGTATCAAGCGACTTCTCCATTGACGACCGAAACCACTCTTCAGCTCTCCCCCACTTATTATCTCGACAACTTCAATCGACTGGTTGAACACGCTCAAACGCTCTACCCCGATCTTCTGAGTGATGATGAATGTCGTTGGTTGTCCGCATACAAACGTCTTTCTGTTTCAAGCCAATGCCTGATGGTTCGTTTGCTTTCTCGTAAAGGCCGTTGGTTTCGCAGCGATAAACTCAACTATGTTGAGATCCCAGATCTAAAGACCGTACTGCAAGAGCTAAACAGCTCAGGCTTCATTGGGTTAAGTCATCCCGAAGAACAGCATGACCTCGCCATTAGTGAGGTCGAGCTCGGGTTGCACTTGCTCACCAAACCAGAGCTGTTGAGTGTATTCCCCGCCCTTAAGAGCCATAGAAATGCCAAGAAAGACGAGCTGTTGTTACGGCTTGATCAGCAACCTTTTGATCAATTTCAAAACCTCTCTTTCGACTGTATTTACGTCATCGAATCTCAAGTGATTGATGTATTACTGTTGCTGTTCTTTGCCAACACCTATCAAGACTTAAGTCAGTTCGTGTTAAGCGACCTTGGGCTAAACACCTTTGAGAACTACCCATTAAGCAAGCAACGCCGCTTCTTCACCTCTAGGGATCAGCTCAATCAATTAATCCAGATGCGCGATATTCAACGCTTGTATTCAGAAGGTGACCGCAAAGATGGCGAGTTTCTGGAACTGATTTTAAATGCGATTTCTGAAGAATCAGAACACAGAAGTATTGCCAGAAAACGATCGCGTTTGATCAATGATGTTGCTCGCGATCTTGAAAGGCTTAATCTAAACGACCAAGCAATCTTTTGGTTCAGACAATCTACACTTCCTCCGAGCAGAGAACGACTTGCACGCATCTATGATAAGCAAGGTACGCTAGACTTAATGTGTGACATTGTCACGCAAATGAAAGCTACTCCATCGGATGTGTCAGAGTTGGAAATCGCTATTAAGCTTGAAGACCGGCTGCTACGGAAACAGGGGCACAAAGTTTCACGAACCATAAAGCCGAGCTGCAAAGAGTTAAAACTGGAATTAGACCTCAGCCAAACTCGAGTCGAGCTTGCGGTAAAGCAGCATTTTGAGAACCAAGGTTGGGACGTCTATTTTTCAGAAAACAGTTTTCTGTGTGGCTTGTTTGGTTTGGCTTTCTGGGATGTCATTTTCGCAGACGTTGAAGGCGCCTTTATCAATCGTTACCAACATCGACCATTGGATCTGTACCATTCAGATTTCGTAGACAAGCGAGCCGAACAGATTGAAGCCGTGTTTCAGACGATATCCAAACATGGGCTGAACCATTTTCTTGATACTTATGATGAAAAGCAAGGTATCGCGAACCCCTTTGTTCATTGGAATTATTTTCCTAAGGCACTCATCGAACATGGCATGGCTTCAATTCCAAATGCCTTGGTTGTAGACCTCTTCAAAGTGATATTGAGTGACTTAAAGCTATTTAGAACTGGGATGCCGGATTTGATTGCGTTTAAGGGCGATGAGTTTCATTGGATTGAAGTCAAAGGCCCTGGCGATAAACTGCAAGACAACCAGTGGCGCTGGATCAAAGAGTTTGAGCGATTGTCTGTCCCCTTCTCTGTTTGTTACGTCAATCAATGAGTCTTAGCTCTTAACTCTTAACTCTTAACTCTTAACTCTTAACTGCTAGCTTTTAGCTCTTGGGACTTAAATCTAGCTAAGTCTAAACACCAATTTCTGAGCACTAGCGAGTCACGCGCATCGACAAGTCACTCGTCCCATCAAGATCTTGTCTACAAAATTGTTAGAACATGAGCATTTTCAATCATTTTCGATATAATTATAGAAAATGCCTAATATTTAAATACGTATGAATTTGAAAAAACTCTTCATTTTAGCTTTTGTTAGCGTCTTCTCAGGTTGTGCCGTCTACGCGGGTTTAAACTTCGACGAACTGTTTGGTGAACAACAAGTACGCGATCGCCAAGCACCTATTCTTTCAGCTCAAGCGCAGCACTTCATTGACGAAGTAAAGCCCATCATTGATAACCGATGCGTGGTTTGTCACGCTTGTTATGACGCCCCTTGCCAACTCAAAATGTCTTCAGTGGAAGGTATAGACCGAGGCGCGAGCAAGGCACTCGTTTATCAAGGCACCCGCTTAACGGCATCAGCCCCTACTCGCTTGTTTGAAGATGCGTTAACCACGCAAGAGTGGCGCGATGCGGATTTTCATCCAGTCCTCAATGAGCGTATGCAGAACTCAACGGCTAACCTCGATGCTGGTCTTGTTTCTCGTATGTTGATCCAGAAAGAGAATCACCCTCTGCCCGATCAAACCCAGCTTGAAGGTTTCGACTTTTCAATCGATCGCGACCAACAGTGCCCAACCATTGAAGAATACGCTCAATACGAGAGAGATTACCCAACTTGGGGAATGCCTTATGGGATGCCAAACTTAGACAAAACCGAATACGCGACTTTAATGAGTTGGTTGGAAAATGGCGCGTTAATGAACGACCACATTCCATTGACTGATGCAGAACAAGAGCTCGTTAATGTCTACGAAAGCTTTTTAAACAAGAGCGACAATAAGAGTCAACTTTCAGCACGTTATATCTACGAGCACCTGTTTTTATCTCATGTCTATTTTTCTGATTTAGCTCAACCAACGCGTTTCTTTACTGTTGTTCGCTCTGCAACACCACCAGGTGAAGCGGTACAACGCATCACGACTCGTCGCCCTTATGACGATCCAAAAGTAGACAGTGTTTACTACCGTCTGATTCCAGAACAAGGCACTATCGTCGACAAAACGCACATGCCTTTCGCACTTAATAAAGAGCGTCTACAAAAGTGGAATACCTGGTTTGTCGACGTAAATTACGAAGTAAAACAACTACCTAGTTACGACATCGATGTTTCAGCAAACCCAATGACATCATTTGAAGCGCTGCCAGTAAACTCGCGCTTCAACTTCATGTTAGATAACGCGCAAAACACCATCATGGCCTACATCAAAGGACCTGTGTGTCGTGGTCAACTTGCCTTGAACGTAATTAACGACCGTTTTTGGGTTTTCTTCATCGACCCAGAGAAAGCCGATGTTCCGGAAATCAACGCCTTCTACGCAAGTCAAAAGAAAAATTTAAAGCTACCTAGCGAACTAAAAAGTAACACCGTACCTGTGACCAACTGGGTAAGATACGCAAAGCAACAAGCGCAATACCTAAACGCGAAATCAGACTTCACTAACCAATGGTTCGAGAGTGGCGTCCACCTAGACACTGGCATCATTTGGGATGGCGATGGCATCAACCCGAATGCTGCTCTCACCGTCTTTAGGCACTTCGATAGCGCCTCTGTTGTACAAGGGTTAGTTGGCACGCAACCTAAGACTGCGTGGATTCTTGATTATGCTCTTCTAGAGCGTATTCATTATCTTCTCGTTGCAGGCTTCGATGTTTACGGCAACTTTGGCCACCAGCTGATTACACGCATGTTCATGGACTTCTTGCGTCTTGAAGGTGAGAGTAACTTCTTAAGCCTTCTTCCTAAAGACGTTCGTCACATTGAACACTCTAGTTGGTACCAGAACCAAAGCGCACAACTGAGTGACTATTTGCAGCGAAACATTGCACCTTTTGATCAGCCGACCAGCGTGGTTTACAAAACGGCGGATCCGAAACACGAACTGCTTGATATGATCAAAGATAAGCTCGCACCTGTTCTCGATAATCGCTTTGAGATTGTTGAAACAGGTTTTGGTAGGAAGAATGAAGCACTGCTTAACCAAGTGAATTTGATAAAGGGCGAAGGCCTGCGTCATGTGCCTCAATTAGTGATGATCATGATTGAAGGCGAAAACGGCGAAGAGCAACTGTTCACCATGATTCACAATAACGCGCACAGCAACATTTCTAGCTTGTTTAATGAAGAAGGTAACCGTGATTACGCCAATGATGACCTTACCCTCGTACGAGGCGTTGTCGGTAGCTACCCTGCGGCTTACCTATCATTAACCGAGAGCGAGATTCCTACTCTGGTTAAAACGCTGCAAAACTTAAGCACTGAAGAAGACTACGTGGCGCTGCTGGATAAGTTTGCGGTACGACGCAGTTCTAGCGAGTTCTGGCCATTCAGTGATCGCGTGCATCGTTGGTATCAACAAGACCAACCGATCGAGTTCGGATTGTTGGATTACAACCGCTTCGAGAACCGTTAGTTTTCACTCATAAAGCATAAAAGCAAAAATCCTCTGTCTTGGCAGAGGATTTTTTGTATATGAGAAAGTATCTTAAGTGCTATTGAGAAGCGACGAGTTCTCTATATTGAATCCAATGCTTCCGGTTGGTGTAGCTCATCAAAAAACGCACGCGCGGCGGGGGAAAGGGAATCTACAGGTTGCTTCAACACCACATAAAACTGACTCTTAAGGCTCCACTTCTCGGGCTGAAGCGGAATCAAGGCTTGGTCATAATGGCCACGGTCGATTAAATGAGACGGTAAAAAACTCAGGTGTGTGCCCGCCAAGGTTAAAATTACACCCGACTCGACATGCCAGCCATCAAAAGGCTTTACGGAATCGTACTGCTCAATATTCAGTAATCGGAACATCTCATCTTTGGCATAGCCGCCCATGTTGATACGACAGCCATCCAATGAGAAATCCTTGTCCATGATCTTCTCAGCCAGATCCTTACGCGCATACAGATAACTGTGCTCTTCAAACAGTGGGTATTTATGTTGAAACGCTGATTTTTGATGTGACCCTAGAACCACTATCATCATATCAATCTGGTTCTTTGCTAACTTCTCATTCAACTGGGTGAAATCCCCGACATCAACACTCACCTCAACACTGTTACTGCGTTGGTAAAACGTCTCGATCGCTTTGGGAAGTGGGTTATAAGGCAAAGTGACGGTGTTATCCAAACATCCAATTCGCACATGCCCAGAGAGTTCCGTCTGTACACCTCGTAACTTATAAGCGAAGTCGGTTAAGGTCGATTTTAGTTGGTTCGCATATTTATACACTTGCTCACCTTCATGAGTCAGCTTAAAACCACGTCGACCACGTTGGCATAATGTTAATTCTAAGCTTTTTTCCAAGGCAATAAGCTGATTACTCAGCACTGGTTGACTAATCCCAGTGCTTGCGACCGCCTGATTGATGCCTCCTTGTTCAACAATTTCACAAAAAAGCTCTAATCTACGTAGGTCTCTTTTATCTAACTTATTGTTTGGATTCACTTTGCCACTCACATTTGTTTTTTGTTATGTTTACATCTGATTATATTCATTTATTAACAATAAATACATCAGTATGCTTTATTCACACTTATGGAATAACAATGCATGGATGGCACTATGGCGGCAGAAGCTTACGTGAATAAACCCGAAGCAACACACAGCCACAAAAAGATAGATGACTTCGAGTTGGAACCCGTTCCCGAGAAGGCCAAACGATCTTGGTGGGTCATCAGCCTTATTTGGTTGGCAATCGGCATCGACATTTCGGGACTGTTTCTCGGCTCGATTCTAAGCAGCGGTATTGGTTTTGAAGACGCACTGCTTGCCACGTTTATTGGTTCAGGCTTATTGGCGATCATCGCGATGCTGTGTGCCAACATTGGCTTTCAAGCTGGCGTGTCTACCCCGCTGGTGAGCAGCGCGGTATTTGGCCGTAACGGCGGTAAAATTCTTGGCTTCATCAACGGCATCTCATTAGTCGGCTGGTTCGCATTCCAGGCTGATTTCTTCGCTTTCATCATGGTCGATGCACTGGCGAAATACGACATCATAATTTCACACCTCACCGCTCTTATTGGCGGCAGTGTGTTAATGATGATGACGGCTATCTATGGCGTTCGTGCTTTAGGCAAACTCAGTACCTATTCTGTTCCATTGATGGTGACGTTGATTACCATCGGTTTGTTTATGGCTGCTGATTATCAAGGTGGCGCAGCGCCATCGATTGAAGATCCTTTGACGCTTGGCCAAGCCATCTCTTTTGTTATGTCTATCTGGATTCTAGCTGCGGTTGCTGCACCTGATATTGCTCGCTACGCCAAAACACGCCGTGATGCGATTTTAGGAGCGGGTATCGGTTTCCTCGTCGGCAACAGTGCCATCATTCTTATCGCATTGATCTTGACCAAAATGACCGGCACCGACGACCTAGTCGAAGTCTTCTTCACCCTAGGTTTAGGCATGGCGGCCATTATAGTACTGGTATTCGCACAATGGACCACCAACAGTAGCAACCTAACCTCTGGCGGCTTATGCATGTCGATGGTTCTACCTAAGATTCCGCGCCCTGTTCTGGTTGTGATCATGACCATCGTCGGCATTGGTATCGCACAACTCGGCATGGTGAACAAGTTTACCGACTTCTTAATGCTACTCAGCGTAACCATTGCGCCTGCTGCGGGTGTCTACATCGTTCAATATTATGTTTTAGATTCGACAAAAATGAGCTTTGAGAACATCCAACAAGTTCCAGCTTGGATGTTTAAAGGCTTGGCTTCTTGGGCATTTGGTACTGCATTCAGCGCTTGTACTGCACCAGAGTTTTTCAATCTGTTTTCGTTCACCAGCATCTCGGCGTTAGACGGCATTCTTGCCGCTGGTGTGATTTACCTCGCCCTAATGAAGCTTTCTCCTTCAAGTGATAAGGAATAGTAGTTGTGATTATTACTGAACAAATGATTGATGATATCGCGCTGGGTGCGACGGTATTAGGTACTGGCGGCGGCGGTGACCCATACAGCGGTGCCTTGATGGCGAAAGTAGCCATTGCAACGGCAAAGCACCCTGTACGCATGATTCCTTTAGAAGACGTGCAAGACGATTGGATGACAGTGCCCTCTTCAATGATTGGCGCACCAACAGTCGCAGTAGAGAAACTCAATTCGAAAGATCAAATGTTGATTGCTTTCGAAGCGATGGAAAAAGCGCTCGGCACTGAAGTAGCGGCAACGTTTCCTATCGAAGTAGGCGGCTTCAATTCATTGATTCCAATTCTCGTTGCAGCACAAAAGAACATTCCTGTGATCGATTGTGATGCGATGGGACGTGCGTTCCCAGAAGCTCAGATGGTGACCTTCTTTCTTGATGGTCTCCCTTCGGCACCGAACACATTGGCCGATGAGCGTGGCAATGTCGTCACGCTTTATCCGATTGACGGTATTTGGTCTGAAAAGTTTGCGAGGCCGATTACCGAACAGATGGGTGGCTCTGCAGCAATGTGCGATTACCCAATGAACGGTAAGAACCTAAAACGCAGTGCACTGCCTGCGACACTGACCCAAGCAATGAAGATTGGTGAAGCGATTAGACTGGCGAACGACAACAATAAAAGTGGCACACAGGCCGTATTAGACATTGTCGGCGGCCATACCATCATCAGTGGCAAGATTGTTGATATTCAACGTGAAACCGATGGTGGTTTTGCAACAGGTGGTGTCGTGATTGAAAAGCTGGCTCAGTTTGAAGATACCGGCGTCGATAACGTGTTTGTGCAGTTCCAAAACGAATTACTTCTCGCGCACAAAGGTACAAGCCGCGCAGACATGAGCCAAGATAACCTGCTGGCATCAACACCGGATCTTATTTCGATCTTGGATCATGAAACGGGTAAGCCAATCACAACCGAACAACTTCGTTACGGGCAGCGCATCGACCTTATCGCTTACCCTTGCGACCCCAAATGGCGCACTGACAAAGGTATTGAAGTCGCGGGCCCGGGTTACTTTGGCTACACCGTCGAGTATCAAACCATTGAACAACTAAAGTCTGCATTGAAGAGGTAGTCGCATGACAAACATTACGCTTGATTACTGCCGTTTGGGCATTGACGTAGGTGGCACCAATACCGACGGTGTGCTGCTCGACGCAGACTTAAATGTGATTGCCAAAGTAAAAACCGCAACCACACATGATGTTTCAACAGGGATCGACAACGCGATTTCTGCGCTATTAAACCAAGCAAACATTGATGGTCAGCAAGTGAAACACGCGATGCTTGGCACGACTCAATGCACCAACGCAATCGTTGAACGAAAAGGCTTAGACAGAGTCGGCATGATTCGCTTAGCGCTTCCCAGTGGTGATAGCGTCCCGCCCCTTTGTGGTTGGAGTGAAGCGTGGCAAAACCTGCTTGGTCAGCACTTCTACCAAGCACACGGCGGCTATGAATATGACGGCCAGTTGATTGCCGACATTCAAGAGTCTGAGATCCGCGAGCTCTGCCAGAAAATGAAAGGCCAAGTGGATTCCATTGCTATCTGCGGAGTGTTCTCTCCCGTCAACGGCGACCAGGAGCTTCAAGCAGCAGAATGGATTCAACAAGAACTTCCGGGCGTGAACCTATCGTTATCCCATAAAGTGGGCAGTTTAGGGCTTTTAGAGCGTGAGAACGCCACTATCCTCAATGCGGCTCTGCAAGGGACAGCAAAACGATTCGTTGACGGCTTTTGCAGTGCACTCATCAATCATGAAATCCACACCACGCCTTATTTCGGTCAGAACGACGGAACATTGATGTCACAGCAGTTCGCATTGATGTACCCGATTCTTACCGTGGCTTGTGGGCCAACAAACTCGATTCGTGGAGCGAGTCACTTAACTAAGTTAAAAGACGCGATTGTGGTCGATGTGGGCGGCACTACGTCTGATATCGGCGTACTGACTCACGGCTACCCAAGAGAATCGAGCTTAGCAGTAGAAATCGGTGAAGTGAGAACCAACTTCCGTATGCCTGATATTTTGGCGTTAGCCATTGGTGGTGGTACCAAGGTTCGCTTTGAACAGCAGCGTATAGAGCTAGGCCCAGAAAGTGTTGGCCATACCTTGACGCAAACGGCGCGTAGCTTTGGTGGTGATGAACTTACGCTCACCGATATTGCACTCAAAACAGGACAAATGCAGTGGCAGGCAGAACATCAACTGAGTGATGAGATTGGTGTTTCAGCCGAACAAGCAAGCAAGATTTATCAACAAATGGTCACGGATGTTGAAGAAGGCATCGATAAGATGAAGACCTCTGCGGCGAGTGTACCCGTAATCATGGTTGGTGGTGGTAGTGCCCTATTCCCAGATCATTTTGAAGGTGTGAGCCAAGTGGTTCGTCCTGAGCACTTTGAAGTGGCTAATGCGATTGGTGTTGCGTTGGGTGAAATATCAGGTCAATTCGATAAGATCGTACCAATTGACCCAGCATCACGTGAAGAGACCTTAAAGGGCTTGGAAGCGCAATCAAAGCAACTGGCGATTGAAGCTGGCGCATGCAGCGATAATGTCGCGATCATTGAACGCAGCGAGATTCCATTAAGCTACCTACAAGGCAATATGGTTCACGTTAAGATCAAAGCTGCTGGACATATCAAGATGGCTTAGAGCCGTTCCTTGAAAGCCTTACTTAGATTCTTATTCGACAATAAAAAAGCAGGTCACTTCTTCATATTAAAACGGAGAAATAGCCTGCTTTTTGTTTTCTGTTCTTATTTTGGGGCTTTCCGCCCAATAGCCACTCTATAGTTGCTCTCGGAGCGCTGCTAACGAGTCTTTCACCAATTCAGGTAATGAGTCTGCATTATCGCGATATTGAAGTAATGGATCCTCGCTCGCTTCAATGCTCTGGCATAAAGCAAACAGTGCAGATAATCCTAGGCTGCCGGCAGACCCTTTCAGTTTATGAGCTAAAGACTTAATTTCACGAGCGTTGTCAGCGGCACTTGCCACAATCAGTTCATCGAGAGTGACTTGGCTGCTTTGGTCAAACAACCCAACAATCTGCACTATTTTTTCTCGACCGAGAATGGCCAAGTCGTCTTTGATAATCTTAGGGTTAATCATCTGCACAATCGGTTCTCCTTGATTATGTTCCGCGTCTTGGTTTGCTCGTTGTGTCGAGCTTGCAAATGCCAATGCTGATAAGTCTAGCTCGGTTTCCTGAGGTTTAGAGTTTAGCTGACAGCAAACAGCATCTGACGGATCCGGCTGAGGCAGCAACAGCGTGTGACCGTCCAACTGCTCAACAATCAATTCCGATAATGCTTCCTTCTCTAACGGCTTAGGTAAGAATCCATCAAAGCCAGACGACAAATAGCTTTCCACTTCTTCGTTAAACACATGAGCCGATACTGCGATCATTGGGGGTACTTTTCGAATTACGTCTTCTTCACTTTTATGCTGAAGCGCATCGTCTTTGAGTTGTTGAATTAACTCGACGCCATCGCAGTCGGGTAAGTTAATGTCCACCAGCGCAATATCGAACTCTTGCTCACTGAATATGGCTCTCGCTTCTTGTCCGGTTGTCGCAATCACAACCTCGTGCCCCAAGTTATGCAAGAAGCCTTCAGCAACGATGCAGTTTACGGGGTTATCTTCAATCAGAAGTACTTTAGCTCGAATACACGCTTCAATGACCGGTACTTTCGTTTCTATCTTCTCACCGGCTTCAAGTGGCAGTGAGAACCAAAACTGGCTACCCTCGCCTTCTTCAGAATGAACGCCAATATCCCCGTTCATTGCCAACATGATGCTTTTACTGATCGCTAATCCAAGCCCTGTGCCGCCGGTTTTGTTGCGACCGCTATCGGTTTGGGTAAAGGCATCAAACAGACAAGCTTGTTCGCTAGCATCAATACCGACACCTGTATCTGACACTTCAAACATCACTCGATTTTCATCTTCGATATCTAAGCTGATAAAGATATCGACCGAGCCACTTTCCGTAAACTTAATCGCGTTACCGACCAAATTATTCAAGATTTGGCTGATTCGCGTTACGTCACCACGCCAATAGCGTTGCACATCACTTTCAATATGGAAATCAAAGTTCAGCTTCTTCTCAGCGGCACGCCCTTCCATCAATTGGTAGGTATCTTGAACCATCTGATGAAGATCAAACGAAGCAGTGCGGATTTCTAAATGCCCTGCTTCAATCTTTGAGTAATCCAACACGTCATTCAAAATCGCGAGTAGGTTCTTACCGCTGCGGTTAATGATGTCTGCATAGCCGGATTGCAGCGGGTCTAACCCGGTATCTTTGAGCAATCTTGCAGTACCTAATACACCGTTCATCGGCGTTCGTATTTCATGACTCATCGTCGCAAGGAAAGCGGATTTTGCGCGGCTTGCTTGTTCTGCGGCGTTACGAGCCTTAGCGTGGTTCCCTACCTCGATGTTCAGCTTCTCATTGGTCTTTTGCAGCTGGTAGGTTCGGTCTGTGACCAACTCTTCTAAGTGTTCTTTGTGCTCTTCAAGTTCGCGTTTCGCCTTTGCTTCACCCACCGCAACCACTTGTAGCGCCTGCGCGGTGTTTCTGGCAGTGATGATCGCCTCGCCCATATGAGCCAGCTCATCATTACCCTTTACCGAGATATCAATATTCAGGCGACCTTGTGCGATAGACATCAAGGCCGATGAGTATTCAGTAAGACGTTTAACAACCGAGATATACACCACTCGCCACACGATAAATGCAACGATAACCAAACCAATAACCGAAATCACAGACAGTGACCATTGAGCCAAATTCAACGTGCTGGTCAGCTCATCAACCGCTTTTTTGGTACTGCGGTTTGAATCATCAACCAGTTGGTTAACCGTTGTATTCAGCTGAGAGAACAGCTCCAACGTATTTTGCATCAGAAACTCTGACTTTTTGGTGTTCTCATATTGTTCTAATGAAATATCGAACACGACTTGGCGTTTTCTGAGCTCTTCTAGAAGCTGAGACATCTGCGCTGAACGAGTAGGATCTTCGACCGCTTTAACGCGGCGCGCCATGATTCTTAGGTTGGATTCAAATTCTGATTGGATTTGATGAATACGCTCTACGTTGGTAACGGTTTGCGTTTCTTCAATTTGGTTAAGCATTTTGAACGCCAGCAAATGCAATTCGTGTAGGCGCTCAGACAAATCAAGGTCAACCTCTACAAGCGCATCTAAGGCTTGGTAGGCTTTATCCGTTTCTTTGGTTTCTAGCAGGTCATAGATATGCGTGACGTTAGCAACCGCAATGGTAGCCGTGTTCAAAACTTGGGTTCGCGTCAACTGCTCTAGCTCTTCGGCCAATAGGCGCATCTCTTCGACACGAGACGACAACTCTTTGCTTAACCAAAGCTTACGCTCAACCGACACACCCAACTCAGCCAGTGTGTTAATAACGCTTTGAACATTGTTTTCGAGTTTATTGAGGAGCTGAGAATCGAAACTGTCGACACCAAGCTCTTTGATATGTTGAAGAAGCGACTCAAGTTGGTCAAACAGTACGGTGCCAGCCTCTTTTCTTTCGGCCTCGTTTCTCGCATTAGAAAGTGTTTGTACTGACGAAATAATACGGTTACTCAACTCAGAAACCTGACGAGCTTCGATCATGGCAGGAAGCGCCGAATCAACGACGTTTCTTTCCGTTTTGGCTACAAAGCTAAAACCAGAAACACCGATCAATGCAGACAATAGAACCAACAGTGCCATCACTAAGAATGAGGCCAGCAGCTTGCGTCCAATACTCGCTGAAGCTAACAACATAAACTCTAAACCTTAAAACGTTCTTCTTTACCCATGCAGAATACGCTATATTTTGCAGTGTTTCTTATCTAAAACCAACAAAACGGCAATTCATGCTATCTAGACCTTTCGCTTCAATAATTCTTCTCTCACTACTGGCCTCAGTAACTACTGTCGCAGGTGCTAGTGAGCCTTTGAGCCCAATAAAGCCCGCCAATGCCACATCACAAAAAGAGAAAATCTGTGCCATTTATCCGCACCTCAAAGACTCTTATTGGTTGTCGGTAAACTATGGAATGATCTCTGAAGCAGAAAAGCAGCAAGTTGAGCTAAGAGTATTGGAAGCTGGCGGTTACCCCAACGTGGCCAAACAAGCCTCGCAACTGGTGCTTTGCACGCAATGGGGAGCCGATGCCATTATTTTAGGTACGGTTTCACCCGATGCGTATCATGACAATCTCAGCGATTGGGTTGGCTCGACGCCTGTGTTTGCTACGGTAAATGAGTTAACCGTCAATGAAGAACAACAGAAGGTATTAAAAGGTACGGTCGGTGTCGATTGGTACCAAATGGGATACCAAGTCGGAGATTTTTTGTCGAAACGACACCCGAAAGGATCAGGCGAAACACCTATCGCCCTGTTACTTGGTCCACAAGCAAGTGGCGGCACTAAGCCTGTGGCACTGGGGTTTTATGATGCGATCAAGTCGAGTGATATCAAAATCGCGATCAGCTATTGGGCAGATAACGATAAAGAACTGCAAAGAAACCTAGTACAACAGGTGATCGAGGAGCCGGATATCCAATATATAGTCGGAAGTGCCGTCGCGATTGAAGCAGCGATCAGTGAGCTACGAGCGGCCGATAAAACCGAAGAGATTGGGTTAATTTCGAGTTACTTAAGTCACGGAACCTACCGTGGTTTACTTCGTAACAAGGTACTTTTTGCGCCAACCGATAAAATGGTTGAGCAAGGTCGCTTGTCGGTAAAACAAGCCACGAGTTACTTACGCGGTCAACCTTACGAGCAACACAGCGCACCGATTATCGAAGCGCTGACACCTGCAACTCTCAAAGATCAAATTATCGCCGACTCATTGTCACCTTCTGAGTTTCGTCCGGTATTCAGTGTGAATCCATAGTGCTATATTGGCTGAAGAACTCAAAACAATAAAAACGAAACAACAATTTAGGGAACATTCATGCAAAAAACAACGCGCACTATGCCAACACACAAGCATATCGCTTTGGTCGCTCATGACCACTTCAAACCTGAGCTACTAAGATGGGTCAAAGAGAACAAAGAAAAACTACAAAAGCACTTCCTTTACGCAACGGGCACGACTGGTTCTCTACTCAGTAAAGAGACAGGCTTAGCAATCAAGAGCATGATCAGCGGTCCAATGGGCGGCGACCAACAACTTGGCGCGCTTATCTCTGAAGGCAAAATCGATATGCTGATTTTCTTCTGGGATCCGCTTAATGCTGTACCACATGACCCAGACGTAAAAGCACTGCTTCGTATCGCAAGTGTTTGGAACATTCCTGTGGCAACTAACCGCGCTACCGCTAACTTCCTGTTTAACTCTTCATTGCTTGAAGAAGAAGTAATCATCGAAATCCCAGACTACGAAGCGTATCTAGCAGAGCGCACGTAATCGCACGTTAAATGTGATCTCTACTGAACAGACTAAAAAGCCCGCATTTTATCGCAGGCTTTTTTATGTCTCGTTTCAGACATTAAACAGTTCAATCATAAACAGTGTAGTGAGTCTCTACTTATCACTCCACACTGCCATCTCGTTGCCACTTGGCTCTCTGAAATGGAAACGTCTGCCACCGGGAAAGCTAAAGATCTCACGGTTTATCTGACCACCAGCATCAATCACATCGCGCTCAGTTTGCTCAAGATCTTGGCTATAGAAAACCATCAGTGCCGCGCCATTATCCGTATTCGACGCCAGATCCGCCAAATAGAAGCCGCCCATTAAGCCTTTGCCTTCAAAAGCAGAATACTCAGGGCCATAGTCTTCAAAGCTCCAACCAAACACTTGGCTGAAAAACGCCTTAGTTGCTGAGATGTCTTTCGCAGCAAATTCAATGTAGTTAATAGAGCCGTGTTCCATAGCAAATTCCTTATGCTTTATGCGTCTGACTTGTGATATTAGGGCAGGGATTGAAGATCTAATTTTAGACAATCAAGTCAAGTAACATCACTTTTTACGAACAACTGGGTAATCAGAACCATGCAGCTCCTGCACAAAGCCAGAGCCGTCGCCACTGTGCGTGATCCATACTTTCTCTTTTGCCCGCGTCATTGCTACATAGAATAAACGACGCTCTTCAGCATAAGGGAACGCGTCTGATGATTCAGTCAATGCGCCATCAATATGCAGCTGTTTCTTCTTGGTCGGGAACTGTCCTTCGTCAACACAAAGAATAATGACAAAGTCCGCCTCTTTACCTTTACTGCCGTGGCAAGTCATGAACTTGATATCAATGGAAGTGAAGATCTTCTTCCAGTCTTCCAACAACTCTGGCTTGTGGTAATGATTACGTCCAAGTAGCAGCACCGATTTATTGGTTTTGCCTTTGGATTGACGGTTCAGTTGATCAAGAATCTTCTCAACTTCTTTACTTGGCGCACTGTACACCGCCTTCTGCTTCTGTTGCTTGAAGCTGTTCAGTTCTTTCGGAATCTGAATTGGGTTTTCTTGTACAAAGCGATTGGCAACTGCACCTAGCTGATTGTTAAAGCGATAAGTGGTATCTAGGTGATGAATGGTCGAGCTTTCAAAGCGATCCTTAAAGCCCGTGGTCAAATCCACATCCGCACCTGCAAACTGGTAAATCGACTGCCAGTCATCGCCTACTGCAAAAATAGAGGCTTGATGCTCGGCTTTAGACTGATTACACAGTGCTTCAACCAAGGCAAGACGATCAGGTGAGATATCTTGGTATTCATCGATCATGATGAACTTCCAAGGTGAGATAAACTTGCCCTTCTCGACATACTGAGTCGCTCGGCTGATCATGATTGAGAAGTCGATATGATTCTGTTCTTTCAGCTCCTTTTGCCACGCGGTTACACATGGCCAACACAGTGAAAGCTCGCTGTTGAGGCGCGTATAGTCTCGGTGATCAATCAGCTGTTGCTGTACTTCTTTTTTGGTTAAACCCGACGCATTCAACTGTTCTAGCTGCTTTTCAAGCCAACCGATCAATTTGAGGTTTGAAACGTGGCTACCAAGCTCATCGTCACCGGTTAAATAAGCGATTGGCCATTTAGACAAATGCTTTTGCCAACGTTTAAAGTTGGTCGGTGTCATCCAGTGCTTCTTCAACCAATCAATGCACCATGCTTGGCGTTGGTTGTCATCGAGCGCTAAAGGAGAAATAACCACACGTTCGGGTTCAACTTGATTCAGTATCTTTAAACCCAACTGGTGGAAAGTGCTGACTTGCACCTTCTCTGCTGATAAACCAATTTTGCTGTCGAGACGTTGCTTCATCTCTTCTGCCGCTTCACGACCAAAAGCGAGCAATAGCAACTCTTCAGCTTGAGCTTGATGGCTTTGCAGTAAATACGCGACGCGAGCCGTTAGAACACTGGTTTTACCCGAGCCTGCACCCGCTAAAATAAGGTTGTGATCATCATTCATCAACACCGCATATTGCTGCGATAAGTTCAGTGGTGACGACTCACATTGCGCAAACAACACTTCCCAGTTTTTTCGCTCGGTCTCTAGCCATTGCTGGTTTCTTTCAGCTTGCTTGATTTCCGTTTCAGATAACCATGGCTGCATTCTTGCGATGCGGTTTGGCATGCGTTGTGCGGCCTCTTCTAGCGTCATTGTCATACTCTCTAAGCCTGAGTTGACCATATCAACCCAAGTATTGACCTTAGAATGCGGTAGAAAGGCTGGTAATTGCTCAAGACGTGTTAATTCAGCTTCCCACTGAGGTACGTGTTCAGCCAATTGTTCACATTGAGTGTCGTGCCACTTCTGATAAGCACTAACTGACGCGCGTGCAAATTGACGGCATTGATCCCAAGGTAAGCCTTGTACTAACCAACTGCGCTGTGTTCCATCTTGTTGATTAGCAAAAAATTGTAGCGATCCCCAGAACAATCCGCGCTTTATCGCGATCTTGCCACTCCAAATAGTAAATGGGATACGCTCTTCACTGCCTACTGAAGATAACAGCAAGCGTGGACCATCAAGTTCAACCTGATGATATTCATTTTGAATAAAAAACTGTGCAGTCTTGTTAGCGCTTAGCTGCATTGGAGTGTGCTCTTAATTGGGAATATTGAATTTATATCATGATGCAATGAGAATTAATAATATCTCATATCTTATCGACGCTTTCATGACCACCTACGGGCAATTATGGATAAGTATCAAATTCTTGTGCTTGATTTCTGTTAGGATTATGGTTTTTAGTGTGTCAAGTGAGCGACTGTGGACTTTTCAGCCAAATTACGCCTCTATTGGGCGAATAAAACCATAAATTACAGCGTATTAATTCTCATCACTCTGCTCGGCGTGGTGGTGCCTGCTTGGTATTATGGACAAAACACACTGATCACGCCTTTGATCTTAGGCGTTATTGCTGCGGCTCTTGCGGAAAGTGATGACAGCTTTACCGGGCGCTTGAAAGCACTCACGCTGACCTTTATCTGTTTCGCCGTTGCGGCTTTCTCTATTGAGCTTCTCTTCGATACGCCTTGGCTGTTCGCGATCGGGCTTTTTGTTTCAACCTTCTCTTTTATCATTCTCGGGGCAATTGGCCCTAAATACGCGAGTATCGCGTTTGGTTCTCTCTTGGTTGCCATCTATACCATGCTTGGTGCACACGAGAGCACCAACCTTTGGTTTCAACCGCTTCTACTGTTAACTGGCGCCGCTTGGTACTACTTCATGTCGATGATTTGGCAGATAGTGTGGCCAATGCAACCCGTGCAGCAAAACTTAGCCACGGTATTCGATCAAATCGGTAACTACATCGATTCAAAAGCGGAACTCTTCTACCCCGTTTCTGACTTGATTCCCCAGCCACACCGAATCATTGAAGCCAAACTCAACGCGAGTACCGTTAACGCACTCAACATGTGTAAAGCGACGCTGCTTAATCGCTCTAAGCGCGGACACATTGACGGCCCTAGTGACCGATTTCTTAACACCTACTTCATCGCACAAGATATTCATGAACGCGTCAGCTCTAGCCACTATCGCTATCAAGAGCTAGCAAAACACTTTGAGCGCTCTGACGTGTTGTTTAGATTTAAGTATCTACTGGAAGCGCAGGCCACTGCGTGTAAAGAAGTGGCGAGCTCGTTGAAAGTTGGCGCTGAATACCAGCATGGTGACAAGTCTGTATTGGCACTCGATGAGCTGATGTCTTCGCTCAATCATCTGCACCAACAGAATAATCCTAAATGGAAATCACTGCTGAACCAGTTGGATTACTTATTCAATAACCTAGCAACCGTTGAAAAACAGCTCTCGAATATCAGCAACCCAGATGCAGAGAAGATTGAAGAAGGTGTATTGGACGATACCAACCCTCATACTTTGACGGCAATGTGGCACAAGATCAAAGCTAACTTGCACACCGATTCTATGCTATTCCGCCACGCGATTCGCATGGCGATCACTTTGACGCTGGGCTACGGGATTATCCAGGGTTTTGATATCGAACGAGGTTATTGGATTCTACTGACGACACTGTTTGTGTGTCAGCCAAACTACAGTGCAACCCGTCAAAAACTGACGGCGCGTGTCATTGGCACGGTCGCAGGCTTATTGATCGGAGTACCGTTACTGACTTTCTTCCCGTCGCAAGAGAGCCAATTAGTGTTCATTGTGATCAGTGGCGTGATGTTCTTTGCGTTTCGAATCAATAACTACGGGTTTGCGACCGGCTTTATCACACTGCTTGTGCTCTTCTGCTTTAACCAATTAGGTGAAGGCTACGCGGTAGTATTGCCAAGGTTAGCGGATACCTTTATTGGTTGTGCTCTCGCCGTGCTTGCTGTCATTTATGTGTTGCCTGATTGGCAATCGAAGCGACTGCACAAAGTGATGGCGGATGCGCTCGATTCCAACAAGAACTATCTCGCTCAGATCATCGGCCAATACCGTGTCGGTAAGAAAGATAGCCTAAACTATCGTATCGCTCGTCGTAGCGCTCATAATAATGACGCAAACCTGACTGCCGCCATCAGTAGCATGTTGGTTGAACCGGGTAAGTACCGTACCTCTGAAGATGAGAGCTTCCGATTCTTAACACTCAATCATGCTCTGCTTAGCTATATCTCGGCTCTGGGTGCTCACAGAACGCGTATTGATGATGAAGCGACACACAAACTGGTGCTAGATGCGCACAGAGTAATCCACCAGCATCTCGACGCTCTAAATGATCAGCTCTATTCTCATAAAGAGCATTGTGAAGTGAAAAACGCTTATGACCCGGAGCTGGATAAACGTTTGAGTGAATGGCGAGAAGAAGATGAGAATTCTGTCAAAATGGTTCTACAACAGCTCCATTTGATCTATCGCATGCTTCCAGAACTGCATACCTTAGCGACCAAGTTTGCAGTTAAGGTTAAGATCGACAAGTCGTTTGAAACAGAAGCTTCTTGAGCAACAAACAAAATACCGTAAAAACAAAAAGATAACGCCAATTGCTTATCTTTTGATCATAACAAATATTTATACATTGCTTTACCCATACCCCTAATTGGGTAGAGAAATCACTTACCTACCCTTGTGCCACAAGGGTTGAAGGCGTTTTTACATTGTAGGAATTTTCTGACTTTGATTGACCAAGCCTTAACTTTTCCTAACATTTCTCGGACAAAAAACGACCACAGGAATTTATAGTTGTCTTAGTTTCAAGAAACTTCAAACATCATTTAAAATTCACTTAATCTTGTTTGATTTCCTGAATCAGTAGGCTATGCTCTAAAGAGCATATGAATTTGAACAAAGGTCACACTATGAATACACAGCAATTTGAAGCATTTAAGCAGCAAATACAGCTTCTTAGCCCACAACAATTAAAAGCACTTCAGGGTGAGATCGACGGCAACCTTGAAACAGAGAAGCCTTCTTTGCTTACTGATGAAGAGTTAAACGCGCTAAATGACCTGTTCAGTTAATAGACAGACATCACTATTTTAGCTTAAGTTCACATTTTTACCGTAAATTTCATCTGTTCATCATTGCGCTCAAAATATCGTCCGCCTAGACTCATTCCATACGTCAATAAAAGGTTCTGATATGTCGATATCTGGTATTCAATCTGGTTACGCCATTATTCAGCAATCCACCAACATGGCTGAAGAAGCCGCAATCGAGCTCAACCAAGCCTCCAAACACGCTCTAGAATCCGACGACACTTTCGAAGGTAGCGATCTCAGCTTTAATCAAATAGAGCCTGAACAAGCCATTTCCTTTAAAGACAAAGAACCTGAACCTGCTTCATCTTCAACCGATTCCTTGATTAAACTGACACAAAGCGCAAGTTATAACCGCGTTGGTGCAAGTGTGGTTGATCGTCAAAACGAAGTCATCGGTAGCCTTCTCGACATTCATATCTAAATTTCGCTCAAATACAGCCTATATTTCGCGAAACTTCGCTGCTTTTTGCTTCAACAACCACACAAACTGTAACTCATTATATCAGGCGCTTGTTTCTGGTTTATTACTCGGTAGAATCAGCGCAAACCAATTTGCTGCACAAACTTTACTTCATACTATTTATGCCAAAACTAAATCTGCATCGCCGTGACTATGTTTCTATTTTAGGAGGCGACATCTCCGCAGACGAATTAGAAAAAAAGCTTCAGCCTCATTTTGAAAAGCCAGTAAATAAGCTGACACCTAGCCCCTACCTGACAGAAAAGAATCTCACACGTCGCTGGACAGCGCTCGATAATGCAGATTCACAGCAAGAACTGCTCGACCCTCATACACAAAGTCAGTTCCAAGCTTATGAGAAAAACATTGAGCACTTTATTGGCACCGTTAAAGTCCCTGTGGGAATATCTGGCCCTTTAAGAGTCAATGGCCTATTTGCTACGGGCGATTACCTCGTACCACTCGCGACCACAGAAGCTGCGCTTGTCGCGTCTTATAACCGTGGTTCTAAGCTGATTACGGCTTGTGGTGGCGCAAGTGCTATGTTGCTCAATGAAGGCGTAACACGTACTCCTGGCTTTGCATTTCAAGGATTAGTTGAAGCCGGACAGTTTGTGGCTTGGGCTGTGACACAGTATGACCAGTTCAAGATCTTGGCAGAATCAACAACATCACACGGCAAGCTGACCGACATTAATATCAACATCGAAGGTAACCATGTTTACTTGGTGTTCGAATTTCTAACCGGAGACGCTTCTGGTCAGAATATGGTGACCATCGCAACCAATGCCGTGTTTGAGTACATCATCGAAAATACGCCAGTTAAGCCTGACCACGCTTTCCTTGATGGCAACTTGTCAGGCGATAAGAAAGCCAATACCCAAACCTTGCGCAGCGTTCGTGGCAAAAAGGTAACTGCTGAGGTTAATATCCCTGCAGAGCTTGTCGCGAAGTACCTACACACGACACCAGAGAAGATGGTCCAGTTTGGCCAAATGACCACAGTCGGTGGCGCTTTGAGCGGCACTATCGGTATCAACGCCCATTATGCGAATGCACTGGCGGCACTTTACATCGCTTGTGGCCAAGACGCGGCCTGTGTCGCCGAGTCAGCGATTGGTATGACGCGTATGGAACTCAACAAAGAAGGCGGTTTATACGCTAGCGTGACACTGCCTAACCTAATGGTGGGGACTGTCGGCGGTGGTACTGGCTTGCCAAGTCAAAAAGCCTGTTTAGATTTACTTGGGCTGCATGGTAACGGTAAATCACAAGCCCTAGCTGAAGTTTGTGCTGCACTGTGTTTAGCGGGTGAACTATCGATTGTGGGCGCATTTTGCGCAGGCCACTTTTCACGAGCGCACCATAAGCTAGCTCGTAAATAACCTTTATCCAATTTGGCTTGTTCGATTTTGTCGTTCATGCAAAATCACAAGCCAATCTGAATGCGTGAGTCATAAATGGATTACTTACACTTATCTAGGGTGAGCCTTAAGCACCTCACTGCGCTTCATATTATGCTGAACACCCACAGCGTCACTCAGACCTCAGAGCAACTCTGTGTCAGCCCTTCGAGTGTAAGCAAAACCCTGTCTCAGTTGCGTGACATCCTGAATGATGAGCTTTTCTATCGAGATGGTACCAAGCTTATCCCGACTCCCTTTGCTCTGAAGATAGCGCCCACTGTTCACGCAATTCTTTCAAGCATGAATGGACTGCTTCATCAAAAGAGTTTTACCCCTCAAGAGTACCAAGGCAGTTTTTCACTTTCGATGCGTGAAAGTACCTTCGAAGTATTTGCCTCTAAGATAAGTAAAATCACTACTGAACTGGCGCCAAACGCGAAGCTCAACATCTATTCGAAACAACAGCTCGGCTTCGATGCTTTACTCAGTGGCAAGGTCAATTTGATCTTGTTGCCTCATGATATATCTCAGCCGCCGACCGATAACAAAGAGCTGGTTTGGGAAACAATTCTTCCAGATGAAATGGTTTGTTTGATGGGCGCACACCACCCTCTCGCTCAGCAAGAACTGACGGTAGAAGGCTACTTAGATTACAAGCACATTGGGATTTTAGATAACGAACTGTCTCAGCCTTACTTTGAACAAAACTTGGTTCAATGCCACCAACCAAGAGAGATGGCAATATCGGTCGCGGACTTCGGCGCTGCGGCTGTGTTGTGTCACCACACACCTTTCCTGTTCACTTGCTCTAAACAGTGGGCTGAGCATGCTAAACAAGCTCAGGGCTTAGTGAGCAAGCCCTTGCCTTTTGATTACGGTAAGGTGGCGTACAGCTTGGTGTGGAATAAACCCAACATGAATGATCAAGCGATCAAATGGTTGTGTGACCTGTTTTTAGAAGCTTAATATTTTTAGAGACTTAATATCTTTAGAAAGTTAACGTTCTTAGAAGCCTGATTGACCGCCTAAGAAATCTAAAGACTAGGTATAAACCTCAGGAGTTTGCATCGGTCTTTGAACTATGGTGTAGAGCTTATCGTGAAAGCTCTGCATCTGTTTTTCGGTGCATTTCGGCCAATCTAACGCGTCGCCAATGACACCATGATGCTGAAACGCATTGAGTCGAATTCGAACATCACTTGGTAGAGTCTTCAAGTAACGCCCCACTTGTTCAATTTCGTCCTCAAGATCGCTTTTATTTGGGATATGTAGCAACCTAACTTCGTGCAGTTTTCCTTTATCTGCTAAGTAGTTAATGGTTTCAAACACCCTATGATTACCTCTACCCACTAACCATTGATGTGTTTCCGATTGCCATGATTTTAGGTCAATCATCGCGCCATCAAGATAAGGCAACACCTTGTCCCACCCTTGAAGTGACAGCGAACCATTACTATCAATAAAACACGTGAGATGCGCTAACTGTGGATCACGTTTAATCGCTTGAAACAGCTCTATGATAAACGGCAACTGCATGGTCGCTTCACCGCCAGAAACGGTAATGCCACTCAAGAAAAACTGATTATGCCTGACGAGTTCAAGCACCTCAGAGACTGCCATTGTAGTGACTTTCGGGCTCGACTTATGATCGCAGATATCAATGCACTTATCGCAGTTGGTGCAAGCTGCTGGGTCCCACTTCACTTTGCCATCAACCATGCTTAAAGCACGGCTTGGACAGCCACTCACACAATCTCCGCAATGGTTACAGTGATTAATAGTGTGTGGGTTATGGCAGGTTATACAATCGAAATTGCACCCTTGTAGAAACAGCACTAGGCGATTTCCCGGTCCATCAACACAAGAAAAGGTCAGCACACGGCTGACCTTCGCTTGTTTTTCTGTCTTATTATTTTTAACCCTAGCCATTTGAGTTGTTAAATCAGAAATTTTCATAATTCACATTGTTCGTATTCGAAACGCATAACACACGTTAAAGCTATTCGTATGTCGGCGACATCTCTAAACTCGCCACGCGTGGTTTACGCTCTAATATGCCCGTGTTCTTCGCAGCTTCGGCACCTAAAAAGGTGGTATTGGTGCGTGAGCCTTGCTCGTCATATTTGGCAATGTCAGATAGCTTAATCATGTAACCCGTGACACGAACCAAATCATTTGATGCAACGTTAGCCGTGAACTCTCGGTAACCCGCTTGAATCGCGCCTTTACACAGGTTAAACATCGCTTCAGGGTTAGATTTCACTGTTTCGTCGATGGTCAGAATGTCACTGATGCCCGAGGTGTAGAACTTATGGTGACCCGCGGTTGCACGAACGTAAGAGACAGGATCCGGTTCGGTACCATAAGGAATACGGACACCCGGCGTCACATCTTCATCTAAGCTAATACCGCCTTGAGCATGCAGCAGAGCTTTACCTTCTAATCCATATTTCACTTCAGAGCGTTCAACGATCTCAGCCAGCTTTTCAGAGATACGATGACCAAGCTGATTCGCCAGTTCATCGTGACCATAACGCCCTGCTTGACCTTCTTTCTCCAACAAGATGTTGACTGCTTCCGCCATGCCGTAAATACCAAACATTGGCGCAAAGCGATCCTCTTCGATCAAACCTTCTTTGGTTAAGAAGCCTTCGAAGAAGTTAGACTCTTCATGTAAGAAGCGGCTTCGAACGTTCATCAACTCAACCATGATGCCACTGTAGTTCGGCAATACTTGTTGTAAGAAATCAGCACTGTCCTCAGACTTCAACGCCACTTGCTTAAGGTTCATACGCACCAAGGTGTTTGAACCACCCGCTAACGGCAGAGAGTTGTAGCAGCTCACAATACCAAAACGCTTATCGCCGTAAGCCTCGGCATGCGCTGGATAGTTTGCAATATGTGGTTTACTGCATTCACAGATGTTGCTCGCCGCATGACGAAGTAGATCATCAGGTGTCACGGCTGGGTCGTACATAAAGGTTAAGTTTGGCGCGACCTGCTTCAATTCAGCGTCTACACGTAAAATCGTACGGCAGATAATGTTGTCTGTCGGGCCGATATTCACATGCATAAAGGCGTCTGGCAGTGTGCGATCCAACATGATCCAGAACAGCTTAATCTTTTGGTATACCTGCTCTTCTGTTAAGTCGCCCACGAAAGGCATCAACACATCATCCAACTGACCTAGGTAAACCGGAATTGAAGTGACAGACGGAACATGGTGGTAAAGGATGGTAAGCATGTTCAATGCTTCATCGAAGTTGGTTGCCGCGCTAAGCTCTAAATACTCTGAGCCTTGATGTAAGTATTTAGAATAATCTGGAAGTACATAGCGCGGCTTAAATGGGGCGTGCCCTTCAAACATGTCACACAGCACACCTTGTTGTAAGGCTTGCTCTACTTCTTTGCTTACCGGCATATACGGTAAGCTGGCTTCAGCTTCTAAGGCAAGATAGCTCGACTTCTGTTTTGGTGACAGGTTGGCATCTGAAATGATATTGCTAAAGCGTTGTTGTTGCTCTGAAAGTGGTGAAGAAGTAGATGACGCAGATTGGTGGCTCATGATTAAACCCTTAGTGTTGTTATGGGCTTATTTTATATCTCACCGTTATATTTCCACTAATGAAATGTATGCAAGACTACATTTCCAAAATGGAAATAAATAATTTGTAAATTAGCGGTGTTGAGTTTTCTATGAGCGAGATGAGAAACAGAGAAATAGAGAAATAGAGAAATAAAGAAACCAGAGTTAGTAGTGAAGAAATGAGAAAGCGCTAATTCGTTCTGTTTAAAACAATAGCGCCAAAAAGAGAAAACCCACATAACTGACGTTAGAGTCGTTAATGTGGGTTTAGTAGTTTAAATGAGCATTCTGAATGCTAGCTCAAGGCATACACACGATTACAGATCTGGAAGCGCTTGTTTACGTCCAACACCCATTAATACCTTTAACTCTCCTTGTGGAGTGTCAATCGAGAACGGTGTAGAGACTTCAACTACTGCAAAGCCCGCTGCACTCAATACATTTTCTGAGCGCTGTTGGCTTACACCGTAGTCTTCACTGTCGCTTTCCAAGTACCAATCCCAGTGTACAAACGTACCGTCGTTTTCAAGCAGCGTGTAAATCAGACTGACTGTGTCTTGTAGGTTCGGGATAAAACCACACACCGAAGAGGCTACCACTAGGTCAAACTGGTTTCTGAATGCTGGATGCTGCGCTGCAAGTCCGCGCGATAAAATATCAACTACCGGTTCAACGTTAGGTAACTCTTTCTTATCTAACTCTTCAATCATCCCTTCAGAGATATCAAGTGCGATGATCTCTTTTGCTAAAGGAGATATTTTCTGGCTGAGTAGTCCTGTACCACAACCAAAATCAAGGACACGGGTTCCGTTTAAATCAACGAGCTGTGTTAACTGGTCAAATACGGATTGTGCGAATACTGCAGTTGCGGGATCTTTATCCCAATCAACGGCGTATTCGTCCCATTGTTTCGCCATCATGGCCTCCATCTTTACTTCTTGTAGGTTCGGAACTTCCCCAGAGTAAACCAAATTAGTCAATTCGTCATAGAGTTATCATGCAAAGATGGACTATTTCTAAGATAGTCAGCACAATATTCAGATAATATGCACCAACCCCCGCTCAATATGGAAATGAAATGAACCTTTCTCAAGTCCAAGCCTTTTGTTCCGTTGCTGATTTAGGATCAGTTTCTGAAGCTGCACGCCAGTTAGAATGCAACCGAACCAAACTCAGCATGTCGATTAAAGCCTTGGAAAAAGAGTTAGATGTCGAGCTGTTCGTCCGCAGCGGAAACCACGTTGAGCTTTCAGAAGCGGGTAAAGCGATTTACAAAGATTGCGAAGGCATGTTGGTGACAGCCGCGCGTATTAAACAAACCTGCTTGCATGTTTCGGGCGAATTCAACGCAGAAATTTGGATAGCACGAGATGACTCCCTACCCGATGAAATGTGGCAGGACTTATCTCACGCCTTAAATAACAAGTACCCTTCTACCTCATTCAACTTCGTTCTCGCATCGAGCGGTGACTTAGCTAACCTAGTTGAAACTCAGCAAGTCGACTTCGCATTTGGTGTCGATTACGAACGCGTCGATGACCCAAGAATTATCTACAACCCGCTTGGTAAGATTCGAATGATGTCTGTATGTAAGAAAGGACATGATTTGAGTGCGATGCGACGAGTGTCTGATGAAGTACTGAGAAATTCGATGCAAGCAACCATGGTTTATCTTAATGAAAAGGATAATCCTGAGCTTGAGCCCTTCTCGCGTCGTTACATTGGCTTCTCTAGCTTCGACTTTATGTTGGATACGATTCTACGTGAAGAAGCATGGGGCGTAATGCCTGAGCCATTGATTCGCCATTTACTGCGTGAACAAGAGCTTGCCGTGATCAAACACACCTACGGTTTAACACAAGAAGACTACTGTATGTTTACCGCGGCTGGCATGGCAGAGCACCCAGGAATGAATTGGTTGGCCGACCAGCTTAGTGATTATTTGTTTGATTTCTAGCTCGCGCTTATTGCTTATCGTCGATAACAAAGGGAAAAACCACAAACAGCACTACTCCTAAAAGACCATCACGTGATCCACTAAATAGCGTCCGTCTTCTTCAACCAATACCATTTCAGCGACAAACTCACCTTTGGCGATGGTGTAAGCTTGTTTCCACACAAAGGCGATGGAGTCTGAACGTCTAAATAAAGCAACTTGCTCACGCTCAGCAAAAAAGCCATTACTGTGCTGATAATGGTGACACACCTTTTCTAAATATTCTGGCGTAACAATGTCTTTCATCCTTTGCGTAAAATCTCGACAGTGCTGTTCATGATCAACCTTAGTTGAACCATCCATCAGATTATCCATGATCGGGTTAGCAATCGCCCACAACTCATTATCACTGATATCGTCAAACTTCATATTAATTCACTCCTTGTCCATCGCAGTCGCAGTCAAATCTAGAAGACCAATAAGACCTTAGCGACTAATGTGTTTTATTAATCATAAACGATCCTATTTCAGTTGCACACCATCACCAAAAAACACTCAACGTCAACTTTATTGACACCACACCCTTATCTTAAGTCACTGAATTATATTGATTTATATGTTAGAATTAAATAAGACATATAAACATCATCAGATAAAGTTTGTAAAGTTAGCTCATTATTAGAACAATGAAGTTATCAAAAACATCTGGAAAATATTATGTGTGACAGGAAAAGCCAAAACGAAAATCGAGTACTATTGTTCTCAGCCCTTTTAGCATCAGGCTTCGCAATTGGCGGATTGGTGTTGGGTCTTCTCGTTGGCTCTCTGGTCATAGTATTTGACGGTGTCTATTCTCTTATCAGCTTACTGTTAACTTTATTGTCACTAGCTGCCTCGAAATACATCAATCGCCCTTCGGACACTGAGTTCCCGTTTGGTCGAGCAATTATCGAACCGATTGTTATTGCCATCAAAGCCGTTGTGATTCTTCTTGTGGTTGGTTATTCACTTTACTCTGCGATTGGTGCCCTAATGACGGGTGGCCGTGAAGTTGATGCTTCTATTGCAACTCTGTTTGGTATTTTCAACGTGTTGGGTTGTGGTTACGCTTGGTGGTACATCGCGAATAAGAGCAAACGTATTTCTTCAGGTCTGATTCAGGCTGAATCTAAGCAGTGGCAGATGGATACGCTACTGAGTGTAGCGGTAACAGCGGGTTTCGTAGCGGCTTGGTTAATTACTTTTTCTCCGCTTGCAGAATACGCAGTGTATGCCGACCCAATGATGATGTTGCTAATGTCTTTCTACTTCATCAAAGTGCCTTTCGACATGTTACGTGAGGCGATGCGCGAACTGCTTATGATGTCGGCAAACAAAGATATTTGTGATGCGGTAGATAAGAACGTTGTCGCGGTAGACAAAGAAGCGGAGCAAGATTTGGAGCTGATGGGTGTGACTAAGGTTGGTCCAGAATTACGAATCAATGTTGATATTCATACCAACGACCAACAAGCGATTGCGGTCGATGATATTGAACGTACGCGCCGCCAACTTAAGCGACGCTTATCGAAGATGCCTTATGAGCTTCAATTGAATCTCAATATCGCGAGTTAAGAGTCGAGAGTTAAGAACCAAGAGCTAACCAATCAACCTCTCGCTGACTAAGACTCTGATTGAACCTTTTTAGAAGCCGACGCCGTAACCGTCGGCTTTTTGTCTCTGGTTACCCACCAGCAAGCTAAAGAGCCAATCGTTACCATACAAACGCCCTGCCAAAACGTCATGCTCAATGACAAACCCAAAATAATAGAAGACAGTAAGGTCGCAAAAATAGGCGTGAAATACGACATGGTCGCCAAGAAGACCATATTGCCGCCAAGTATCGCTGTATTCCAAAGCGCGTAACCTGCGCCCATACACACGCCTGCCAACACTAAGTCAATCGCAGCACTGGTTGTCATCACCATGCCGGTTTCGTTACTCAATGCGTATTTGATCCACAAGGTGATTGCCGTTGCGATAAAGAACAACACAATCGCATTCTGCCCTTTCGCCACTTTCTGAGTGTAATTACAGTAAACCGCCCAAATAATCGCGCCGAAAAACGCCATTGAATAAGTTTTTGGGTTAGTAGCAACATTGGCAGCGATTTGTTCAACAGAAAGCCCCTGATCGCCGCTGATGCTCCAAGCGACGCCAAAGAAGGCCAAGAAGATACTTGGGTAAACCAACCAGTTAATTTTCTTGTCGCTCAGCAGCACCGCAAATAACACCGTCAGTGCTGGCCATAAGTAGTTGATGACAGCCATTTCCAAGGCTTGATGTCTATTGTTTGCCATTCCTAAAGCCAGAGCTAAGAAGATCTCATAACAAACGAACAGAGCACCACCAATCAACAGGTATGACTTAGAAAACCGCGACAGCTTAGGTAACCCCATAACACAGACCAACAACAGTGAGCTCACTGTATAAAGACTGGCGGCGCCACCAATTGGGCCCAGTTGTTCTGATACGCTACGAGACAGCGCGATTAAGCAGCTCCAAAGTAAAATGGCAGCAATGCCGTAGCAGCTATGGCGATGAGATTTCAGCACGCCTCTTCCTTATTTTTATTGTAATGGGGTAATCAAAGCGAGCTTAAAGCAAAGGTAGGCTTAAACGCCACTATCGATAAGTTGCAGTAAGTAAAAATAAGTAGCCGAGCACATAACTGTACTCGGCTATCAATCATTCACTCAAAAATCTAAAAGCAATTAGCAATTAGCAATTATGCTAGTAAAAGAGCTTGCAGGTCAGCCAGAGACTTAACCTGATAATGAGGGTTAATTCCGGCTGGCGTTGCCTTTTCTTGACTATTTAACCAACAGGTTTCAATACCAAAATCTAATCCGCCTAGAATATCGGAATGTGGGTTATCTCCGACCATCAATACTCGTTGCTTAGATGGTAACCCGATCAGCTTATGGGCATATTCAAAAATTTGTGCATCCGGTTTGGCTACCCCAACCTCTTCAGAAATTATCACGTGCTCAAAGTAATCCGTCATTCCTGTACGCTCTAAACGAATTGACTGCAGCTCTGTAAAACCGTTAGTGATGATGCCCATGTTCACTTTGCCTTTTAAAGACTCCATCAACTCTTGTGCACCCGGTAATAAAGAGCAGATATCCGCCATCGCTGTTAAGAATGCACTGTTTAAAGCAGCGGTTGTTGTCTCTAATTTCTCAGCCCAGCTTTCGAAGCGCGTGTGTTTCAGTTGATCAGCCGTAATGCGACCATCTTGATAGTCTACCCATAGTGGTAGGTTAACTTCTTGATAAAAGGAATAATCCTGTTCGTTGAAGTCCACACCAAAACGAGAAAACATCAGCTTCATTCCCTGATAAGCATCAAAATGGAACAAGGTTTCATCTGCATCAAAGAATATCCAGTCGTACTTCATTTTATTTCCTATTAATCACGCTGTTGAGCTGCGTTTATCTTTAGTTGTTCATTGGCTCAAAGACCAGATGTTCATTCTACTACCAATTTTGTGAGCCTGAATATAGTTCTAATAATTTATAGAAAACAAGCCACAAGTCATGATGTATCGCAAATTTTGCCACATATTAAACCAATACCATACAATAAATACACTTAGGTACCGGGAGGTACTATGAAGCACTTTTTACCATCGTCTGTCATGCTTACCCCTTTTCTTGTCAAATACTATGACGAGGAGTCAGAAGACACGCTTGATTCTGAAGAGTCACAAGAACCTGAAATTGAATGCAGCGATGACTCAGATAAAACGTCGACACCAGCCTAACTAGAAGAGTTTTCAATGAAAAACCTTATTTTTCATTGTCATAGAGCTCCATACTGTCTCTAATTTAGTCGATTTATCGCGATCTATTACTGACAATCAACACAGCCAAAAACCATGAAAACGATTGCTATATGAGCCCTATCACAACGACTAGCCACAAAGTGGTAGTTCAAATTCAAAGTTGTTCCAGATCAATGGTCGACCACTTGAATGCCGACAACATGTAGGAAATTAAAAATCATAATTAACGGAGTTTTCCAATGTCTACTGCATTTTACATCCCTACAATCAACTTCATGGGTACTGGCTGTCTGAAGGATGCTGCTGATAGTATTCAGTCTCAAGGCTTTAAAAAAGGTCTGATCGTAACTGATAAGATCTTGAATCAAATTGGTGTAGTTAAGCAGGTACAAGACCTTCTTAGCCAGCGAGGCGTAGACGCAGTTGTATTCGATGGCACTCAACCAAACCCAACCATCACGAACGTTAACGATGGTCTTGAATTGCTGACTGACAACGATTGTGATTTCGTTGTTTCTCTAGGTGGCGGTTCTCCACACGACTGTGCAAAAGGTATCGCTCTGGTTGCTTCTAACGGCGGCAAGATTGCAGATTACGAAGGCGTAGACCAATCTGAAAAGCCAATGATGCCATTGATCGCTATCAACACCACGGCTGGTACGGCATCTGAGATGACTCGTTTCTGCATCATTACTGACGAAGCTCGTCACATTAAGATGGCTATCGTTGATAAGCACACAACACCGCTTATCTCAGTAAACGATCCTGAGTTGATGCTTGCTAAACCTGCATCATTAACTGCTGCAACTGGTATGGATGCGTTAACGCACGCAATCGAAGCTTACGTTTCAATCGCAGCAACGCCAATTACCGACGCTGTAGCAATCAAAGCAATCGAGCTTGTGCAAGCACACCTAAGAACAGCGGTTACGCACGGCGAAGACATTGAAGCTCGTGAGCAAATGGCTTACGCACAGTTCATGGCGGGTATGGCTTTCAACAACGCTTCACTAGGTTACGTTCACGCAATGGCGCATCAACTAGGCGGTTTCTACGACCTTCCACACGGTGTATGTAACGCTATCTTGCTTCCACACGTTCAACGCTACAACGCACAAGTTTGTCCTGAGCGTCTACGTGATGTGGCAAAAGCAATGGGTGTGAATGTTGAAGGCATGACAGCTGAACAAGGCGCAGAAGCTGCGATCAACGCGATTGTTCAACTTGCAAACGACGTGAACATCCCAACAGGTATCGCGCAACTTGGTGCAAAGCTAGAAGATATCCCTACTCTGTCTGACAACGCACTGAAAGACGCATGTGGTTTTACTAATCCTAAACAAGCGACCCACGAAGAAATCTCTGCGATTTTCGAAGCGGCAATGTAATCTGCCATTAAGTCACTTATAAACTTATCGACAAACGGGCTCACCTACTGAGCCCGTTTTCTTTACCTGCCATATGTTATTCAAGTCTCTGTTTTGAATAGCCACTGATTAAGATAAATCTCTTTAAAAGTCGCATTGTCATAACTGCTTAGTTATAGTCAAACTATTGATACATAGAATGACAAACAGGTTCCATTGAGTCGTTGGATAGTTAACTCCTCATTATTAGCATCGCTCGTTTCCCACTCTGCCTTCGCGGAGGAACAGGATGAGTGTCACAGCCAACCGTTAGAAGACACGCGCGTCGAAAAAGCTTACCACTACCTAAACAGCAAGTTTTGTCAGCCCGCAATATGGTTCGATAACTTCTTTGTGGATGACCGTATTACCGAGGACGCCAGAGCCGGAACCTCTGTACGTTGGTATAATGATTTCATCTATTCTGAGGGCGGTGACGTGGATTATTCCACCAAGCTCAACGCACGCCTGCATTTACCCTTTGTCAGCAAAAGGCTTAAGCTAATCTACGAGTCTGTTGGCGATGAAGAATTCTTAGACTTCTTCCCACAAGATTCTGAAGAGTTAGAAAATGCACTTGGCCTTCGTTATGACGCCTATGCCAAGGGTTACAGTAGTTTCAATATCAAAGCGACATTACGCCCAAGAATAGAGGCTCGCTATCGTTTTACCTACCCGCTCACCACAGATGCAGTATTCAGGCTGACCCAACGTGTATATCAAGAAAAACAAGAGACTGGTGAGATCACCGACATCGACTTTGATCTTTCTTTAAGTGATGATTTCTTGGCTCGATGGTCAAGCTTTGCAGGATATAACGACGACCTTAAAGGTTGGAACTATGGTACAGGGCTAACCTTGTATCACTACCTTGCCCAAGACCAAGCACTTCAATATAGCGCCACGATTAATGCAACGGATGAGCCTCATAATCATTACGAATACGCTCAGGTTTCGGTTACCTACCGACAAAACGTATGGAAAGAGTGGCTGTTCTACGAACTCATCCCTCGTTATCAATGGGAACGAGAACCTCATGAGAAACACACCGAAGAAGCCAACATCACCCTTAGGCTTGAAGTCTTGTTCAACAATGTCTAGTGAGTGTTTGTGAGATTGGGGCATCGTTAGATAGAAAACGAGGCACAAAAAAGCACATCATGTGATGTGCTTTTTCAGTTCTATATAAGGCTTAAACTGTAGTCTTAACCCTTGTAGTTTCTTACTCGTGCCGCTTCTGCTTCACGCTTGTCGACAACGGTTTTACCGATTGGCGCCAATGAGATAACCGCGAGCTTAAGGTGCTGAATCGCAAACGGAATACCTATAATAGTAATGAAACACGCTACTGCTGACATGATGTGACCAATCGCCAACCAGATCCCCGCAAATAAGAACCAAATAACGTTACCAATCACACCTAGCGGGCTCGTGCCGATGTCCATTTCATTGGTTAGCTCATCACGCGAAATCGCTTCCTGACCAAATGGGAAGAATGAGAAGTTACCCATAACAAAACATGCTCTACCCCATGGAATACCAACGATGGTTAGGAATGCGAGCAGTCCGAAGAACCACCAAGCTAGTCCCATAAATACGCCACCGAACAGAAACCAAATGATGTTTCCTATTGTTTTCATTCTGTATTCTCCAAATCTTTGAATGCTATTTATTTAATATGCCGAGTAAGGCAATGATTGTTGTAATAGGTTCATTATTGTTGAACCTTTATGAACCGTTTATGAATCACTTACATTTTATGTGATTGATATACACCACGGTTCTCTAAATCTACATAGGGCTAAACCCATTTATTTGATACCATACACTTAGATTTTTAGTACCAAAAAGCTAAACAGACTCAACAACGAATTTAAGGCCGAATTTATGAATAACACTGAGCAACCTAAAAAGAAAATGAAAAACTGGGTGCCAATCGTCTTCTTCGGACTTCTCAGCACTGTTCCAGTGTTCATGTTCTTAGTTGATGTGTACATCAACCAGTATATGTAACAGAGCCGGACATCCTAGCTATATAAATGGATATAAGAACCCTTTCCTGTATCCATTTCAGTTCCAATTAGATCAGTTCTTCTTCAGCCAGCTCTTCGTTAATCAAATCAGCTCTTCGCTAATAAAATCTAGAATGTCTATCAGCTCATGATCAGGCAAATTTAGTAGGTTATCCCCTACATACCATTCAATCTTACATTGGTTTGGCAACTCACTGATCGCTGGGTTTCCTATCCAAATCTTGTGTTTCTTCGCTATGTTATCTCTCACAATAATGCCGTCTTCATAGCTCACAGGTAAATATAGGTGAAGCATGTTGACCTGCGGTTGCTGCGGATTAACGGTGAACTGAGGGTAATCTTGTAATATTTGATAAACCTGTTTGGTGCGTTCATACAGAGCTGGCATCAGTTCTAATCGCTCATCAAACTGCATCGCAGCAGATACCACATAAGGCGTTCGGTGATACACGTTACCACCTTGGCGCTTCATCCACGCCGATGCCTTCGCTACAAAAGCTTTATCGCCCAACAATAACGAACCACCAAGGCCATTGAGACCTTTGTACAGCGAAACATAAGCACTATCGAAGCCCTGAGCAATCTCGCTGTATGACTTTTGGTAATAGGCGCCGCATTCCCACAAACGCGCACCATCCATATGAAGGTGAATTGATTGTTCTTTGCAGTACTGCTTGATCGCTTCAAGCTCATCCCATTCTGGTAATTGGCCGCCGATTTCACGCATGGGTAATTCATATAGAGCGGCTGCAATCTCATCAGGCCACGCCTTTAAGTCATCAACATTCCAAGTGCGAAATACGTTGCCAACGGGAAGTACGTTGAATCGGTTTTGGAGCTGATACCCTTGGCGTTCATGACGCATAATATGACTCGATTCATGCATCGCCACTACTGGGTTTCTTTTCTCTTGGCACGCAATTTCTAGTGCAGTCGGTTGATTCATGGTGCCCGTAATAACAAACACAGCCGCTTCATAACCGAGCAGATCTGCCACTTTCTTTTCAAAACTCTCAATAAACTCGCCATCACCGTAGCTATCGTGAGTAACATTATTTGTTTCACACCAGTGAGCCATCTGAGCGAATGTTTGTGCCGGAGTTGGTTCTAAGTGACCAGAAAGCAAAAAATCACATTGTTGACGCAGATCTGTACTCATACTCTTTCCTTTGTTCGTTATCATTGTATGAAAAGTTGTCGAATGGTTTCGTTCTAACGTTAAGGTGACATAAAGTAAAAATGTTAGCTTTTATTATTAACGAATATTTAGTTTTACAAGCTCATATCCTTTCGAAGTATTGAATTGTATAAACAATACAGTGCCTTAAAACAAGGTAAACTATACGAAATGAGATAATGAAAAAACAATCACTATTAGCTAATTCGTTGTTCTTCAAGCATTCTTCTATTATTGTATATCTATAATCCCAATAGGTATTATTCGTTTATATACAAAGAGGGCTATATGTCGAAAAATCGAGTTTTAGTGCTATTCGCACACCCTTCTCAACATCGTTCTGAAGCAAACAAACCGTTATTTGAGCAAGCAAAACGCGTTGACGGTGTCACGTGCGTCGACCTCTATGCCGAATATCCAACGTTCAAGATCAGCATCGATCGTGAGCAAAAACGCCTATTGGACCATGACATCATCATTTTTCAGTTCCCCTTATATTGGTACTCCACACCGGCAATTCTCAAAGAGTGGCAAGATCTCGTTCTAGAGTATGGCTTCGCCTATGGAACCGATGGCAACGAGTTACAAGGTAAGAGCTTACTGTGTTGCATCACTGCTGGCGGTAAAAAGGATGCTTACCAAAGTGATGGCTACAACCACTTCACTATTCGAGAACTGCTTCACCCAATTGAACAAACCGCGTCTTTATGTGGGATGAACTATCTTGCGCCTTTTGCGCTTTTTGGATCTCGTACCGCTTTAGAAGAAAACCGTATTCAACAACATGTCGATAGCTACAGAACGCTTTTACAGGCCTTGGTTGCAGGTGATATCAACATCAAAAGAGCCAACAAGGCAGAAAAATTGAACCATATTGTGGAAGAATTGATGGCAGAGGTTAAATAATGACGGGATACTTTCTACAAGCATTTATCTATTTAATTGCAGCCGTGATTGCGGTCCCTATTGCCAAAAGACTTGGACTTGGATCAGTTCTCGGCTACTTAATCGCTGGCGTTGTGATTGGTCCCATCATTGGATTGGTTGGCGAAGAGACAACAACCATCCAGCACTTTGCCGAGTTCGGTGTAGTGATGATGCTGTTCTTAGTCGGGCTTGAACTTGAACCTAAGATGCTATGGGCGATGAGAAACCGATTGATGGGGCTTGGTGGCCTTCAAGTTGGTGGTACGACCGCTATCGTGATGGGAATTGCACAGTTCTTTGGTCAACCTTGGACGATTGCTTTAACTATCGGTTTGATCTTTGCGCTTTCATCGACAGCCATTGTTCTACAAACGTTCAATGAGAAAGGCCTGTCTAAAACGGAAGGCGGTAAAAACGCTTTCTCGGTACTTTTGTTCCAAGATATTGCCGTTATCCCAATGCTGGCGTTCATCCCTTTGTTGGCTCTTCCTGAATTGGTTGCTTTGGCAGAAAGTGCCGCCCAAACCGCTGCACACCATGATGAACTCAGTTTAGTTGCAGGTTTGCCAAGTTGGGCATACGGACTTGTTATTACGGCTTCAATTGCGATTGTGGTCGTCGGTGGACATTATCTAAGTCGGCCACTGTTTCGTTTTGTTGCGAGCTCTGGCTTACGCGAGATCTTCACTGCAACTGCACTGATGTTGGTGATTGGTATTGCCGCGCTAATGAGCCTTGTTGGTTTGTCGCCTGCCCTAGGTACTTTCTTAGCAGGTGTGGTACTTGCCAACAGTGAGTTCAGGCACGAACTGGAATCTAACATCGACCCGTTTAAAGGGTTATTGCTTGGATTGTTCTTTATCACGGTAGGCGCAGGTATCAACTTTGGCGTTCTATTTAACGATTTCGCACTCATCATTGGCTTAACTCTTGGCGTGATGGCGCTGAAAGCCTTGGTGTTGTTTACACTGGCTTTAATCTTCAGAATCAAAAACAGCGACCGCTGGCTATTTACATTGAGCTTGGCTCAAGCGGGGGAATTTGGTTTTGTACTACTCAGCTTCTCAGCACAGAACCATGTATTACCTGCGGATATTGTTCAAACACTATCACTGGTTGTTGCCCTCTCTATGTTCTTAACTCCTGGTCTGTTCATTCTGTTTGATAAAGTCATTCTGCCCCGTTACGAGCAAAAATCGAACGATCGAGAAGAAGACAAAATAGAAGAGAAAGGTACCGTTATCATTGCAGGCATCGGCCGATTTGGTCAGATCGTAAACCGCTTGTTGGTAACAAATGACGTCAATACCGTAGTATTGGATCATCAAGCAAACCAAGTGGACTTATTACGCTCCATCAATATTAAATCTTACTTTGGTGATGCTACTCGTCACGACTTGTTGCATACCGCGGGTATCGAAGAAGCCGCGATGCTTGTTGTTGCTATCGATAATCAAGATTCTAGCGTCGAATTAGTGAAGTACGTAAAACACACGTATCCAAAAGTTAAAATCTTGGCGCGTGCATTTGACCGTGGTCATAGCTATCGCTTAAGAGAAGCCGGCGCCGATTTTGTGGAATCAGAAACGTACCATTCAGCACTTGAGATGGGCGCACAAGCCTTGCGTTCTCTTGGGCATCATCCATTTTTTGTTGAACAGCAAAAATCAACGTATCAACGTGTCGAAAGTCGTAAATCTGAAAAGCTTTATCAAGCTTGGTCTGAAGCCGAAGAAAATCCACGCTACGACAATAACTACCGACAGATCTTCATTCACCTGGAAGAAGCGATGAAAGAAGACATGAAAAAAGACCGTTCAGACAAGCATTCTCGCTCCGAACGTGGTTGGACACCGCCACCGAAAGGCTATGCAGATGGCTTTGAGGAAGAAGAGTCCTAAGCAGAACTCTAAATAACGGCGCTAGATAACCATACTAGGCAACCATCAAAAGCGGCTATTTAGGCCGCTTTTTCTTTCATTGAACCCCTACAAAACGTCAAATGGGCATGAGTAGCGGGTGCTAGAACTCGTAATCCGAAAGATTTATGTGATCTAGCTAAAATTTTTAATTTCTGACCACATGGCAAAAGTGAATTCACTTTTTACATTATTGAAACATTCCAACCTCGCATAAACCACACCATAAACATGGCTATATATGCACTCATTTAAGTCGTTCAATCATCGCCCCAATTCATAGCGACCACCCTCTAAGGCTTGAGTTACATTGCACATATCTAAATACGCTGCACAAGCCTTAACCCAACCATTCACCACACAAATAAGTATTGCGCCGCATTCACAAATTCAACCCGTTAAAATTAACATAAACATTTCAAAACATGTCTATCGTTACAATTTGTAACGAATAGCGGTTATCGGTATAGTCCTGCAATTCAAAAAGTGAGACCTCTGCGCTCACCTTAAAGGAGATATAATAATGATTACTAATGATGCTGTAATAATGGGCATGTTAGCTGTTATTCTTGGCGGTGTTTTTATCACGGAAAGTAGCCAAAATAGCGCACTGAAAAAATTCTACTCGTTCGTTCCGGGTCTATTGCTTTGTTACTTTGTTCCCTCTTTATTAAACAGCTTCGGCATAATCGATGCTTCGAATTCTAAACTGTACTTTGTTGCAAGCCGTTACTTACTTCCGAGTGCACTCGTTCTACTGATCATCTCTGCAGATCTGCGCAAGATCTTTGGACTAGGTTCAAAAGCCGTCATCATGTTCCTAACCGGTACTGTCGGTATTATCATTGGCGGCCCATTGGCTATCTTGATCATCGACCAAATAAATCCTGGCCTTGTATCGGGTGATGTATGGCGTGGTCTAACAACGGTGGCTGGTTCTTGGATCGGCGGCGGTGCAAACCAAGCTGCAATGAAAGAAGTATTTGAAGTTGACGATCAGTTGTTCTCTGCGATGATTACTGTGGACGTAATCTGTGCCAATATTTGGATGGCAATATTGCTTATCATGGCAGGTCGTCAGAAGAAGATTGATGCATGGTTAAAAGCCGATACTTCATCTATCGAAGACCTAAAAGAAACCGTATCTAAGTACCAAGAAGAAAACGCGCGTCCGACGACGACAACGGATCTAATGAAGATCACTGCGATTGCGTTTGGCCTTACGGGCTTAGCACACTTCTTTAGCGACATTATCGCACCATGGATCTCAACTAACGCTCCTGAACTGGCGCAATACAGCCTGACTTCTGGATTCTTCTGGTTAATCGTAATGGTGACTACGTTTGCACTCATTGCTTCATGCTTCAAATCAACACGCAGCCTTGAGCACAGTGGCGCATCTAAAGTGGGCTCTGCATTCATCTACATCCTAGTTGCCACTATTGGTATGCAGATGGATATCACAGCTATCTTGGATAACCCAGGCTACTTCTTCATCGGTATCACTTGGTTAACCATCCACGCGATTATCATGATTGTGATGGCAAAGCTAATCCGTGCACCACTGTTCTTCATGGCAGTAGGTAGCCAAGCTAACGTCGGCGGTGCTGCATCGGCTCCTATCGTAGCGGCAGCGTTCCACCCAGCATTAGCTCCAGTAGGTATTCTAATGGCTGTACTTGGTTACGCACTCGGTACATACGGCGCTTACATCTGTGGCCTAATCATGCAGGCTGCTGCATTGGGTTAACAACTCATTGCTGTAAAAAATGGGCAACTGAACCTTGATCATATCGCCCATTTTCTTGAGTTCCGAGATGTAAAAAAGGCGACAGTAAAAACTGTCGCCTTTCTAATATCTTGTTACTCAGCTAAAGCTTATTCCCAATCAAGAATTACTTTACCTGACATACCAGAGCGCATCATGTCGAAGCCTTTCTGGAAGTCGTCCACTTTGTAGTGGTGAGTAATGATTGGTGTTAGATCTAGGCCTGATTGGATTAGTGAAGCCATCTTGTACCAAGTTTCGAACATCTCACGACCGTAGATACCTTTGATAACCAAGCCTTTAAAGATGACTTGGTTCCAGTCTACTGCCATGTCTGATGGTGGAATACCTAGTAGAGAGATCTTACCGCCGTGGTTCATGTTAGTCAGCATGCTGTTGAACGCAGATGGGTTACCAGACATTTCTAGGCCTACATCGAAGCCTTCTGTCATGCCAAGATCAGACATTACGTCTTCAAGCTTCTCTTCCATCACGTTTACTGCGCGAGTCACACCCATTTTCTTAGCAAGATCTAGGCGGTACTCGTTTACATCAGTGATTACAACGTGACGAGCACCAACGTGCTTAGCAACAGCTGCAGCCATGATACCGATTGGGCCAGCACCAGTAATTAGCACGTCTTCGCCAACTAGGTCGAAAGAAAGTGCTGTGTGTACTGCGTTACCAAACGGGTCAAAGATTGAAGCTAGATCGTCAGAGATTTCTGCAGGGATCTTAAATGCGTTGAACGCAGGAATCACAAGGAACTCAGAGAACGCACCAGTGCGGTTAACACCAACACCTGTTGTGTTACGACAAAGGTGAGTACGGCCGCCACGACAGTTACGACAGTGACCACATGTGATGTGACCTTCGCCAGATACACGGTCGCCGATTTCAAAACCACGAACTTCTTGGCCAATGCCAACAACTTCACCCACGTATTCGTGACCTACTACCATAGGGACTGGGATTGTGTTTTGTGACCACTCATCCCAGTTGTAGATATGTACGTCAGTACCACAAATTGCGGTTTTCTTAATACGAATAAGAAGATCATTATGACCCATTTCAGGTTTTTCAACCTCGGTCATCCAAATGCCTTCTTCAGGCTTTAGCTTAGAAAGTGCTTTAATTTTCATAATGTTACCTAGTTCATCTCGCCTAACTGTAAGGCGAGAATCAAAAATCTATATATTCTACTGGGTGTTGCTCTATCTAATTAAAGGATGCTCGTGGCATCCCTTTAAAATTAGATGATACCCATGTCTTTACCAACTTGAATGAACGCATCGATTGCGCGGTCTAGTTGCTCACGAGAGTGTGCAGCAGACATTTGCGTACGGATACGAGCTTGACCTTTTGGTACTACAGGGAAAGAGAAACCTACAACGTAGATGCCTTTCTCTAGTGCGCGCTCTGCGAACTCAGCCGCTACTTTTGCATCACCAAGCATGATTGGGATGATTGCATGGTCAGCACCGCCCATAGTGAAGCCAGCTTCTTCCATGCGAGTACGGAAGTGAGCAGAGTTTTCCCATAGTTGAGTACGTAGGTCGCCAGATTCCGCAAGAAGATCTAGAACGCGGATAGACGCAGATACGATTGCAGGAGCAACAGAGTTAGAGAATAGGTATGGACGAGAACGCTGACGTAGCCAGTCGATCACTTCTTTCTTACCAGAAGTGTAACCGCCTGAAGCGCCACCCATTGCTTTACCAAGAGTACCAGTGATGATATCGATACGGTCTACAACGTTGTGGAACTCGTGAGTACCCGCTCCGTTTTCGCCCATGAAGCCCACTGCGTGAGAGTCATCAACCATTACTAGTGCATCGTACTTGTCTGCAAGGTCACAGATAGCAGGAAGGTTAGCCACTACGCCGTCCATTGAGAACACACCGTCAGTTACGATTAGTGTGTGACGAGCGCCAGCTTCTTTAGCAGCGATAAGTTGCTGCTCTAGCTCTTCCATGTTGTTGTTCGAGTAACGGAAACGCATTGCTTTACACAGACGAACGCCATCGATGATAGATGCGTGGTTTAGTGCGTCAGAGATGATTGCGTCTTCTTTACCTAGAATTGTTTCAAACAAACCAGCGTTTGCATCAAAACAAGATGTGTAAAGGATAGTGTCTTCTTTACCTAGGAACGTAGAAAGCTTTTGCTCTAGTTCTTTGTGAGAATCTTGAGTACCACAGATGAAACGTACTGAAGCCATACCAAAACCGTGCTGATCCATACCATCTTTAGCTGCTTCGATAAGAGCTGGGTGGTTAGCAAGACCTAAGTAGTTGTTTGCACAGAAGTTTAGTACTTCTTCACCAGTCGAGATAGAAACCGCTGCTTTTTGTGCAGAAGTAATAATGCGCTCAGACTTGTAAAGACCTTCTTCTTTAACTTCTTCGATTTGAGTTTGAATCTGTTGGTAAAATGCAGAAGACATTGTCTCATTCCTTCCTAGTTATAATTTAGCAGCATCGCGCGCCGCTTTATGTAGGGATGTAAACGATCTCAACACGATCATTTACACTGTAAAACTTATGCCTATATTCTAGTTGAACATCCCCGTTCCGATTATCCCTTTAGTTGGAAAAACATTAATGAATCACAGGCACTAATAATAGTTCATCCCAGTGACATAGGGCACATTAACGCCCTTCACCTGCTTTTTTAAACGCCAAATTAGCTATAATTTCCGTCTAATTTCGCTTTCATATCAAATCTCAATTTTTCATCTCAGAATGCGCAGCAGCAACGCCGCTATACAGATGAGCTTCAAACACAACAACCTATCAGAGCAATCACGTCAATCAATTAATGAAATTGATTCACAAATCAAAGTAAATCGCTCACAATGACCATTAAGTTCATCGTTGAAACTAGCTTAACTGGATACTTATGATTAACCCAAAACTCATCGCCCTGCTTCCGGATCTCGCCTCGTTCATTTTGGTGGTTAACGAAGGTAGTTTTACGGCTGCAGCAAAACAGTTAGGCGTGACACCATCAGCCTTGAGTAAGCTCATCACCCGCTTGGAAAAAGCGCTATCGGTGAAACTGTTTGAGCGTACCACTCGTACCCTTATCATTACGCAAGCGGGTCAATTGGTTTATGATCAGAGTGTGGTGATGATCAACGCAGCGCAACAAGCCGTTGAACTGTCTACCTCCGACCATACCGAACCTGCAGGCTCGATAACGGTAGCGGCGCCTGAAGCCTTCTTGAATTCGGTATTGCAGCCTTTCGTTGTTCCATTCTTAAATCAGTATCCAGAAATCCAACTTAAATTGAGAGCGGCTGACGGCGACATCGATATTTTACGTCAAGGCATCGACATTGCTTTCCGCCTGACTGATAAGCCCGACGAAAGCTTAGTATTGAAAGAGTTAGGAAAAACAAACCTCGTGTTGTGTGCAAGCCCTGACTATTTAGATGCCAAGGGGATTCCTCACCACCCTACCGAGCTGTCTGAACACGACTGTTTGTATCTTGCAGAGACAGACAAAGATCACATTTGGGATTTTCTTAAAGATGATGAATTTCACACAGTACCCGTCAGTGGACGTTACGCAGTTAACCACTCGCAGATGCGGCTGAAAGGTGTGAAAGAAGGTCTAGGCGTCGGTATTTTCCATGACTTCGTGATTCAAGATGCGTTGGCTGAAGGGTCTGTAGTACAAGTGTTGGAAGATTGGACCATCAAGAGTAATTACCATGGTGCGATTGCGATGCAGTTTGCTCAAACCAAGTACATGCCCGCTCGACTGCGTGTATTCATTGATTACGCCATGGAGCACTTAGGTGATAAGTTAGCCAGGGAACTAAAGTAATATTGATAGAGATCTGCTGCTCACAATGTCAGACTAACTAAAAGGATTATTAATTCAAAATCTTATCCAGTTCCATTCTAATAAATGCTGAAATTTCGACCAACTTTCTCGGCAGTGGATTTTGGTAAGGGTAGGCAATATACATGGATCTTTCTGTGTCAAAAACCTGCGTAATATGGATGTTCTTATTTATTTGACTTCCTTTCATAAGATAATTCGGAATCACACCCACGCCTACGCCTTTAGAAACAAAGTTCATTAGAATAGATGTATTATCAACTTCAATTACATCACTATACCTCTGCTTTATCTCCTCTTTATTAGAGTGTCTTTTATAAATTAATAACGTGTTATTTTTAGTATTATCAATTTGTGAGATTACAATATCATTATAGTTTCCAACTTCATGTGCAATCAATGTTTCATCAACAACGTTATTTAGTCTAATTGCAATATCGATATTGCTTTCCAATAAATTTTCAACATTATTATTTGATGATACTTCAAAGTTCACGGCTGGGTATCGTTCTTTAAGGCCTTTAAGAATTTCACCGAAAATAGAAGAGGCGACTGAGTTAGGCATTGTTATTTTAAACTTCCCACCAATACAATCACTAAGTGATTTCGCTCTGTAATTCAACGCTTGTAAATTATCTAAAGCTTCGATGGCAAGCTCTTTGATACTTTCTCCGTGATCAGTCAGAACGAGTTGTCTTGTTGTTCTGTGAACGAGTGTCACTCCAATTTGCTTCTCTAAGGCTGCTAGTTGACGACTGACTTGAGCCTTCGACTTTCCCAGTTCCTTGGAAGCCTCCGTCAAGGAAAGGTGCTTACAAACTGCTGCAAAGCAGATTAGTTCATTGTTCATCAATTCCATGATTGTTACCTATTTGCAACTCTGGGTCACGTTGTATTTAAAATGTCTCCTTAGTATAACTACATTTAGTCGAAGGGGGGAAGTGGCATTAGAAATAATATTCAAGTAATAGACATATTTTAAAAATTAAATCCATAAACTATATACGGGTACATACCATGAAAAAAGAAAAACAAATTTCAAAAAAATTATATAACTTGATAGATAACATTATAAAATTTTATACAAAAGTTTTTGTTACGCTATTTGGTGATGAAATAAATTTCCGTAACAACAAGGATAAAATCAATGTTCGAAACACGTCTGATTTTAGTGAACACATGAAACGAGACCTTGGTTTAGATTAATTGATCAATTTAATTCACTAAATAAAAATAAACCATTTAGACTTCAATATAGTTTCTTATGTGTTAATGCATAATGTCACAAACATTGTCGCAACTCCTGATGGACCACAGCGAGAACGGTATTAATTATCATCGTCTATCAGTTAGAACTAATTTTTTATTAAAAAAATCAAAGTTGAACATATGCTCTTAATCATGAAACTGACCCTCTCAAACAAAGAAGGTCAGTTTGTGTATCAATGAACTAATTAAGAACAGTTTTTAACTTTTCAACACGCGAAAACAGCAGCCAATCCAATAGCATCGCAGCCACAATCGTTGCACCCGCAAGTGGAAACAGTACTGAAATAACAACGACTGTGCCTAAGCCTGCTTTCCATAAGCCAGCATCACCGAACTTAGGTGGCGTGCCAAGCTTACGTTGGCCTGCTGAAGGTCTGCGAATCCACCACATCACTCCGCCGGTCACCGACACAACAATAAACGCCAAGCAGAACAGAGCGTTTAGAAGTTTGTTGATGATGCTGATGTCACCTTGATGCAATGAAATACCCACAGCTAACGTCTTGGCAATGAAGTTATAATCTTGCCATGTCACCTCACCCAGAATACGACCTGAGTATTGGTCGAGGTGTGTCGTACGATCCTGCGTTGGATCGATGATGTCACCGCCCATGGTATTGGCTGTCACCGTGTAAACCCCCGTTTCTGAACGTGGGAAGTTCACCTTGTATTGCGTGAAACCGAGAGCTCGTGCTTTTTCGATAACATCATCAATACCAAAACTGCTTGCTGCCATAACATGTTGAGAGTGGTCTTCGCCCATCTTAGAGTGATCATGAGGTTCAGATGCCTCTTCCACGTGATGTACATGTTTTGCAGGCTTATCTTGAGACAACGGCAGCGGTGTTTGTTCTAGATTCCATAGAAGTTCTTCCTCTGAGCCATGGTTAAGCGATGTGTGCGTCTTATCAGACAGCGGAATATCGTCCCACATTTGAGCAGGGAAAGTGCTCCATGCTTGAACAAGCTTACCGCCCCAAAAACCTGTCCATGCCAATCCAGACAGAATAAACAACAACAGAACGAGCGATAACACACCTCCAATGTTCGCATGCAGATCACGCATTAAAATACGCGTTCCTGAACCAAATCGAAGCTTAAGAAAACCAGCGCGGCTCGCGTTATCTCTAGGTAACCATAAGTAAATACCACTGATGAGCAACAGAATAGACAAGCTTATTGCGACTTCAATTAGATAATCACCCCAATCACCAATCAACAAAGTGCCGTGAATGTCATTCGCGAGTTGGTACAGGCTGTCGCTACGCGGAATCTCTCCGACCACTTCGCCCGTATATTGATTTACCGTGGCGAAGACCGATGTGCCGTCTACAAGTGCTACCGAAAAGCGGTTAGCCAGATCAGGAGCTTTGCTCGGAACAAACTGGGTAACCGAACCTTGTGGGTATTGAAGTTGTACTGCAGCTAACTGTTGTGACACTTTAATCGGCTCGCCCGATGCAACAATCTCTAGGGCTTCGTGGTGGAAAGTCAATTCGATTTCATCATCAAACAGCATCACCAAACCTGTAATGCTCAGCATTAACATAAACGGGATAACAAATAGCCCAGCATAGAAGTGCCAGCGCCATGTGAGGAAATAGAGGGTTTTATTGCGGTCTTTGCTTTTTATATTGGTTTTCGAACCGGTTGTTGCACTGCTTTTAGACTGCGAAGTTGCTTGTGCTTTCGCAGGGGTTTGAGATTCATTTCTCAACATTATAATTTCCTTTGACACACGCAAACATACCTTCTGAAAAATCAGAAAGTAATCTGAGCATGTTTAACTTTACTTAATACTTTATTTTTTAATTATTTTAATGGGTTAGGTTTAAGCAATAACAAAGGGAGGGCCGCGCGGGGCTTGCCTCGTGTAGCGTTCGCTTAGAGCCAAAAAAGCGTAGCTGTCGGAGACAATAGAACTCAGTCGAGTTGTCAGTAGTGTAGTGGGAAGTTCATCTTGGTGAAACGTGGAAAAATGGCTAAACGGACACGGCTTTCCTTTATGAGTATTAGGTTCGCCTTCTTCGATTTGAACCAATTCAAAGCCATTGACCGTACATAACGACGCCCATACTCCCGCACTATTACCATGAGCATTGATAACAGGCATTAATGTCACTAGCGCCCAGCTTAATGCTGTTGCAAGTAACATGAAGAAGTTGAACGAGGTTCGGCGCATTATTCCAAGTCTTTATAAATTTCCCTTATTATGAGGGACTTGGAATATAGGTAAACGTAAAGATTAACAGCAAGTTAAAAAATTGAAGCTAACGCACACTCTTTTTCGTTAAATACTGGTTACAACACTAAAACTAAGAAAGTAATACTCATCTCTTTGCAGCAGGCTTTCGATAAAAGAGACAATAAAAACGCCGCCTTACACCTTCCTCGAAAGAGGGTAATGTAAGGCGGCGTTTTAGAAATCGAATCTTGAGGTTTGCTCTTTGTTACCTATCTAGCAAACGTTCATGATTAACGAATTAACCGAAGATCTTGCTCCAGATGCTTGGGTTACGCTTCTCATGGTACTCTTCACGAAGGCCATCAATAGTACGAAGTTCTTGCTGTGCCGACGCTAAGTCACCTTGGTCTAGCTTCTGCTCAATGCTATCCAGTGATGCACTGATCTTTTTGAAGCCTTCCATGAAGTTGTCTTCTTTCTCGACTGGGTAAACACCCGTTTTCAGCTCTGCCACTAGCGTATCTAAACGAACGATAGGCTTTTGCATCTCTTCAATGCTTTGAGCTTCTGCCGCTTGTTTGAACGCAAGCTTCATTTCTTGCATGTTTTTCTTAAGGTCTACATTAGCAAATGCGTTGCCAGACAATACTGAAGCAGCGATTAAGCCAGATAAAAGGATTGAGCGAGTTTTCATTGTTTCTCCAGGTGAAGCGGTGTCTTTGAAGTTAGAGCCGTCATTACTGTGGCACTTCGACTTTATTATTTTCGGCTAGTGTATACAAAAATCTTTCAGGCACAAAAATTGATTGTGTCGAAATGCAAACCCGCCGACATTCTCTTAAACAAGATCTGAATATTCTGGGATTTCATTACGACCGCGCAAGGCCAAAAAGGCTAGGAACTGCTTTGGCGAATGGGTAATCACTTTACTCGAATCTACGCCCACTTCATCTAACAATGCTGCGACTAAGTCTAAGCCACCGACATCTAAACAGAAATGCGCATCGCTGCCTGTTGTAATAAATGCACCCTTCGCTTTCGCTATTCTTGCAATCTCATAGCAGCGGTCAACACTGCCAACTCGGCTATTGCCTTTGAGTGTGGTGTTGTTGATCTCAATCGCCACGTTGTTCTCAACCGCACATTGAATAACGGCTTCGAAATCGAAATCAAAATTAGGATTGCCTAAGTGACCAAGCGCATCAATTCGACCGCCCTTAATCACATTCAACAATGCTTCTGTATGGGTAGCGACATCCGATGGGCGAAATACTGGCTCATGAAAACTCGCGATCACCCAATCCAAGTTCTTATCCACACTCGGATGAATGTCGATTTCACCCTGTGTGTTCATGATGTTTGACTCAACACCTCGAATAATTGCGACATCTTCAATAAAACGAGGGAGCACACGCTGATTGCTGAAGAACCAATAGTGTGGCGCGCCCGGCATTGATTCTGAATGATCAGTAGTACAAAACATGGCTAAACCATTTTGCTTTGCCGACTTGGCGTTTTCGATCAATGTGCTGTAAGCATGACCACTTGCGTATGTGTGGGTGTGAGTATCTACTTTGAGTTCCATGAATCAATGCCCTCTTCGCTCGGTCAAAATACGTTTTTCAGAAAGTAACTCTGAATCTCTTTCAGGAAAAGAATACTTCAGAAAATGAATGCCTAATGGCAACAATTCGGCCAGTTTATCAGCTGAAAGTGACAATTAGCACCCAAACATAAAGGTTTATTACTGGTTCATTTACACGACACGGGAATACGTGGCTAACCAGAGCCAGCCAGCGCTTGCTCTTATCTAAGTCGAACCGCAAACACTCGGTAATTGCGCCAATTTTTTGCAACCTACCCAAGTTCGTCAATACTTAAGCCAGCCTACAAACTGGAGTGTTAGATGAGAAGAAGACGATATCCGCTGAGTATCCACATCACTAGCCTTTTCCTAATTTTGACAACACTTGTCGGTGCGGTATTGATTTCGATTAGTTATCGGCACTCCCAAGAGCTGCTGCTAGGCACAGTGCGCGAGATCAGTAATGAGCACCGCGACAAACTGGAATCAGTATTTAAACAAGCCATTGCCCCTGTTATCACAACCTTAAATGTGATGGCGGTGAGCCCGTTTGTTGCTCATCAAGCTTCCGCTGTCGAAAAAGACTCTTGGCTTGCTTCGGTCGATATCATCTTCAAGCAAAACACCAATTTGGTCGCTCTATTTTATGGTTCTGAAGATGGTGACTTCAGAATCTTTCGTCCATTAAGCACCAATAAACAGAGAGCCGAAAACAGCGCGCCCGCTAAAGCGACCATGATGGTCAGCAGCACCAATCTAGACGGTGAAAACTTTATTACCTATCTTGATGGCGCACATCAAGTGATCAATACTCGACAAGCAGAGAGTAAGTTCAACCCCACCACTCGTCCTTGGTTTCGTAACGCAAAGCCTGATGGCTCAATACAACTCTCTGAGCCCTATCTATTCTATTTCCTGCAAACCAATGGCATTACACTCTCTAGGCGTTCTGCCGATGGCAAGCATGTGGTTGGTGCCGACTTTACGTTGAGTTCCCTCTCTTCTCAGATCAGTGAATTAGCTTATTCTCCGCAAACCCGACTCGCCTTGTTCGATCAACATTTTAATCTTCTCGGTCAGCATCAACTTGAGCTATCAGTACCCAAGCCTGACTCCCAATCTGATGACACAAGTAAAACTGAGCAAACGAACAACCAAACGACGGGGAATCTCTCTGGCAGTGAGCAAGACCAAAGCTTCTTTAATGTGCCCAAACGTGAACAGATGGAAGCATTGAAAGCGTCCGTTATTGCGCCGCTTATCTCTGATGAAGAGAAGTTTAACCTCAATCTAAAAAACGTTGAGTACAACTTAAACACTTGGGCACTAACGCTAACGCCGGTTCAACTGACTCAAAATGTCACCTTATACTTGGCAGAAGCGACGCCACACAATGAGCTGCTCGCTGATCTTATCTCGATGCGAGACAAGCAAGTTGCGGTCGCGATTGGGATGTTGTTCATCTGCTTCGCTATCGTATGGTTTGTTGCTAATCGACTGTCTCAGCCGCTCAATACGCTGATGCAACTCACCGACAACATCGCTCGGTTCGACTTCAGGCGTACTCATTATCCCAAAAGCATGATTCAAGAAGTGGCTAACCTCGCCCACTCGATTGAGCTAATGGAACACACGCTTCATGATCTGATTACCCTACTTCGAGACACCGCCGGGAATCAGGAGTTTTCGATCTTAGCCAAGAACATTGCTCATCAAAGCTATTTAATTACCAAAGCAGAAACCATTGTCCTTTTCACTCAATCCAAAGAGAAAGACGTGTTTGATACGGCAGCCAACCTTGCCATTCTTCCTTTTAAGGCCGACATCAATGACTTCATCAAACACACGCCTTGGTTGCTGTGTCAGCTTAGATCTGGTGAGACGATCCATTTAAACAGAGAAGACAATGTTCTCAACTATTACCAAGATTCGATCTTCAATTCAGACCTGTACCTATTTCCACTATTAAACCGAGAGAAACTGTTGGTAGGGATTGTGGCAATTGGCTATGAGAGACCAATTACCAAGATGCAGGCAGACAAGCACGCCTTTTTAAGAGAGTTGCTCAGCTTTGCGGAAATAGCGAAAGACAACATCGACCAAATGCAGCAACAAAAAGACATGCTTAATGCCTTTATTGAGCTGATTGCATCGGCGATTGATACCAAGTCACCTTATACGGGCGGGCATTGCCAACGAGTGCCTGAGCTCACCAAATGGCTAACTCAAGCAACCATAGATGATGACCGCTATTACCCGCAATTCTCATTGGACAGTAAACAGTGGGAAGAGTTGATGCTCGCCGCTTGGCTTCATGACTGCGGCAAGGTGACCACGCCTGAATATGTGGTAGATAAGGCAACAAAACTGGAAACCATTTACGACCGAATCCACGAAGTGCGAATGCGTTTTGAGTTGTTGAAACAGCAAGCGGAAACCGATTACTGGAAAGCGATGGCGAACGGTGCACTACAAGAAGAACAACTCAAAATACTCGAACAAAGCCTGTCTGAACTGGATGAGGAGTTTGCCTTCGTTGCTGAGTGTAATCTTGGCGGCGAATCTATGACGGAAGAGCAGCTAGAACGCTTAGATCAAATAGCCAAACGCCAATGGAAACGTACACTGGATGATCAATTGGGTTTGTCTTGGTCTGAAAAAGAGAGATTTAACACCCAAAAAGAGTCGATTGAGAAAGAGAGAACTGAGCCAACAAGTCAGGAAAAGGGTTTGCCTGTCATGGAGCCTCTGCTTGCCGACAAACCGGAGCATAAAATACCTTGGGACAATGGCTTTAACCCTGCCGATGTATGGCAAGAAGCGTTTGTACTTAAGCCCGGAGAAGTTAAATACAACCAAGGTGAACTGCACAATTTGAAAGTACGCCGTGGTACGCTAAACGATGAAGAACGTTTCATGATCAACGATCATATTATCCAAACCTTCACCATGCTCAACAAGTTGCCTTACCCGCCTTACCTTCAAAACATTCCGGATATCGCCAGCGGACACCACGAACGTATCGACGGTAAGGGATACCCAAGAGGCTTAAACGAAGACCAGTTACCTCTGCCGTCCAGAGCAATGGCAATTGCTGATGTCTTTGAAGCGCTCACCTCTAGTGATCGCCCTTATAAGAAAGGTAAACTCTTAAGCGAATCACTCAACATCATGACCGACATGGCCACCAGCGGTCATATCGATCCCAAGTTGTATTTACTGTTTTTGGAAAACAAAATCTACGATAAATACGCTGAGCGATTCCTAGAAATGAACCAACGCTGCGAGATTGACCCGCACGAACACATCGACCGAGTAAAAGAATACATACGCTCATTGTTCTAAGTTTTAAATTAACCATTCAGAGGATAAGCCATAACTCAATGGTTAGCTTTTAGCTGCCGAGTCCAATACCGCAACGTCCACTACAGTCGCTACAGCCACTGTGGTGTGCGGTTTTTGTTTGGCTTTCGCCTTGCTGTGTCTTTTTGCCAGCAATGTATTGGTGATGCTCGCCACGACAATCAGGTTAATGCCAATCATCTGCTGTGTAGAAAACACATCATCAAAGAACAAGCCCTGCCAAAGCGCGCTAAACAGCATGTTAGTAAAAATCAGAGGTGCCAACTGGGAGCCACTGTCTGCAAGCTTATACGCCTTGGAACGGAAGATTTGGGTATTGATGGTAAACAGTGCAAGACCAAGTGATCCGAGAACAATCCAGCGTAAATCGTCAAAAGACAGCAACGCCGACAAGGTTCCTTTCTCTGCACTTTCAAGTACATCAGGCACCGCAGAAACAGAAGTAAACACCACCATTGGTATCACAATAATTGCCGCAACTAAAAAGGTCCACGCGTTAAGCTCTGCCGGAGTCAGGCTGGTTTTAGACGCTCGGTACAAACTCACTTGCGAGCCAGAATTAAATACCCCCGCGAGAAGCCCAAGCAGAAGCGCAGGTCTAAAGAACTCCGAACCCAACTCAAACTGCGACCAATCCCCCGCCATCATCACTACGCCAACAAAGGTGACAGCTAAACACACTATCGTCGTTGTATGAATCTTGGTTCTAAATATTAACTTTTCTAACAATGGAATAAACAGAGGACCAGTACTGAACAACACGACCCCTTCAACTAGCGTTAAGGTTTGCAGTGAAGTAAGGAAACACCACTGACACGCCACCATAAAGATCGCCCGCATCACCAAAGGTTTCCACATTTCTCGTGTCGGCTTGCTGATTTTGTAAAAGGTCAGGAAAAGAAATAAAAACAGACTGGGTAACAAAAAACGCACAAAACTGAGTAACGAAGTGGGCATCACTTCAGATAGATACTTGGCCATCAAGCCACTTAAAGACAAACTGAACGTCGACAACAACATGAAAGTCGTCGCCTTGGTAATATCAGACATAATTATCACCTCCTATGACATCTATTTTAGAGGCGTGACGTAATGAAAAATAGCGAGTAATATTAACTATAACTGTAAGGAAAACTTACCAATGAAAAAACTCGTTCCGCTTAAATCCGTTTATGCTTTCATTGCTGTTGCTGAGACTGGCAGCATGACCGACGCCGCGCGGGTATTGTACGTCAGTCACTCTGCGGTAAGCCAAGCGATAAAGTCGTTAGAACAACTGGTCAACAAGCCTCTGTTTCAACGAGTCGGTCGTCGTGTTGTTCTTAATGCCGCAGGTAAGCGATATTACCGCAAAGTTGCTCCCGCACTTGAGCAAGTGATAGAGGCGACCGAAGAGCTTGCCAGAACGCCTAACGACCACCGCATTACCCTCAACATGGTCAATTCGCTAGCGATGCACTGGTGGATCCCACGAGTTCCCGACTTCCAAGCCTTCGCTCCCTCACTTGATATCCGCATTTCGACGCTAACTGGCCCTTTCGATATCGAGCAGGAAGGGGTCGATGTTGCGCTTGTACATGGCAAACCCAACGAGTGGGAACAATATTACAGCGAGAAACTGGGCGACGATGATCTGGTCTTGGTGTGTAGCCCTACGATATTAAAAAACCAGACCGGATTGAGCGTCGAACAACTCGTCAAACAAAACCCGACCATTGGCGTTTTTAACCTCAGGCGGCAACACGACTGGCAAGTGTGGTGCGACAATTACCAAATCCCAATGCCCACATTCCATAGCAATTTGACGTTCGATGTCTCCATTCAAGCGGTGCAAGCTTCAATTCGTTCGTTAGGCGTACTAGTAACGCATCGCTTGTTTGTGAAAGATGATATCAGCCATGGGATGCTTGTCGAATTGGGTAAACCGGTTGCTAACCCGCACCAAGATTTTTACTTTGTTTGCCCAAAAAACAAATTAAAACAAGAAAGTGTGCTAAAACTGAGAACATGGTTAAGACATGAATTCACACGCTCAGAGACAGCACTGAACGATGACATTCAAGAGCAAGACCAAACTATCAATCAATAAGCGAGTGACAGCTCAGCAAGCTTACAAGAGGCCATTATGATTATTACCACCACACAATCAGTCGAAGGCAAACGCATTGTCGATTACAAAGGGGTTATTGCCGGAGAAGCCATTCTAGGGGTGAACGTTTTCAAAGATATGTTTTCAGGAATTCGTGACTTTGTGGGTGGACGTTCTGGCACCTACGAGAAAGAACTAGAAAAAGCACGTAACTACGCGTTCAAAGAGTTAGAACAGAAAGCGATTGAAGCGGGTGCCAACGCGGTGGTGGGTGTCGACATCGATTATGAAGTCTTGGGTACAGGTAATGGCATGTTGATGGTGTCTGCTAGTGGCACTGCGGTGGTGGTTGCTTAGCCAGTGGCAAACCCATCGCTCAATAGCTCTATCCATCGAATAACGGATTCATTCGCTTAATCGTGTGATTCTCTAAAAATGCCCCTTAGCTAAATCGCTAACTAAGGGGCGTTATTGTATTCGCTGCCAAACTAGGCTTGAATATCTCTAACTCGCACGATCTTCTGGCTCAGAAATCATGGCATCAAAAGAGGCAATTCGAGCCAAAAACTCTTTTCTATCTTTAGGCATAATTGAGCTTGCCATTGGTAAGTTCGCCTTCATTGCATCGACGGCGCGACCACGAACCAATACCTCAAAGTGCAAGTGCGGGCCAGTAATACGGCCAGTAGCACCCGATAGCGCAATTTTCTGACCTCGTTTAATTTGCTGACCTTTCTTAACTAAGAAGCGGCTCAAGTGAAGATAACGCGTCGTATATACGCTGTTGTGTTCAATCACCAAATATTTACCAGCATACGGGTGGTCACGAAGTGCCACCACACGACCATCACCAGTTGAGTAGATAGGTGAACCAACAGGTGTCGCAAAGTCGGTACCATTGTGCGGTGAGATTCGCCCAGTTACTGGGTGTCTTCGTGTCGGATTAAACGAAGAAGTGATTCTTCGGAATTTTCTGTCGACTGGGTATCTATCAAAGGCTTGCTCTAGACTATTTCCCTCTCTGTCATAAAAAAGACCATCTGGTGCTAGAAAAGCTGCGACTTCTCGGTTTCTTAATTGAATTGAGATACCTTGAATTTCTGTTTTACCCGTTAGGTGATCATCCGTGTACTGCTCTTTGACCAATACATTGAAGCTATCACCAGCTCTCAGCTCTCGAGCGAAGTTGACTTTGTCTTTTAGTGTGCGGGTGATATTGGCTATCTGGTTAGTAGTTAACCCCGCTTTGTAGGCTGACGTTGAAAAGCTACCGTGAACACTACCCGCATAGAGTTTTTCTTTCCATTCGCCTGGGATCTCGTGGAATTTATAGGTGAAGCTACCATCATCGTTTCGAGTAAAGGCTGCTTGCTCAACCAAACTCTCGTGATAAATCAGCTCCACAAGCTGTTTTGAGTCACTATCCAAAAGCAACTCTAGATGGTCACCAGGTTTTATTGTGTCGAGTTTCAAAGACTCCAGATCCGCTTCCATCACCTTTTGAACGGTTCCATATGGCAGTTGCCATGACGAAAAGATGTTGCTTAGCGTATCGCCAACTTTCACAAAATAATGGACCTTAACCAAAGAGTTGGGAGTCGCTTGCGAGTCGATGACTTCCTTATCATTAGGTTGAGAACCTTGGTAAGGTGTTATTTTGATAGAGATTTCTGGTGCTGGTTTGGAGTGAAAAGAGAGCAAAGCAGCAAGGGAAAATGCGCTGATCGCAGTAACGATCAGACCAATACGGAGGAACTTCATAAAATACTTAGCGGTTATAACGAGGAACTTAGAAAGTGTTATAACATAACAATTAAATCAAAAAAATAAATGAAATGTAAGAAACCATAGCGCGATAGGTGTGAAAGTATGGTGAGCATGCAAAGCCCACCACCTTAGTTAACACGGATCTTTACCTCATATTACTCTTCACGAAGTACTTCGAAGCGTTCTAAGCCTCGCAGCATCTCAAAGTCCGGCTCTTCAGTTAGCAGCTCTCTCATGGACCCACTGGCTTCAATAGCGCGCTCTAAGTCATCGATAGCTTGACCTTCTGCCCCTAATCGAGCATAGGCGCAAGCACGTTGATACAAGGCATGAGCATTTTGGTCATCGACTTCTAATACACGGTTACAAAGACTCATTGCCCAGTGGTATTCCTGTATATCCATAGCAGCGTCAGCTTTGGCAGTAAGTGCTTCTAAATCTCCAGGACGAACCTTCAGTATTTCATCGTAGATTTCAATTTTTTGCTCTGCCGTTTGTGCGTTCTGTGCTCTCAACCATAGGTTATGAATCTCATTGATAATTTCAATTTCGCGGTTGTTGTCGGAAATGATTCTGGTCTTGCGCTTAAGATCCCGTTCAAGAACATTAAACTTCTTCTCATAGTCTTGAGCGATAGAATTAAGTCGCTTATCAGCCATGTCTTGAGTTGTGTGTTTAAGCTCTTTGATGGATTGCCAACCCACCAGCGCGATAAGAGAGGCCACACCAGCAATAATGTAGAAGAAGTAGGTTACGGTAACATTGGCGTAGTTCAGCGATTTATCCGCTACAGTCAATTCGCGATCCGTCATCTGAATAGTGAGACGTCTCTCAAGGTCTTGCTGTTCCATTCGCAGTTGCTTCAGCTCATCCAATATATAGCGTTCCATCAGCGGTCTATCCAAATACTCCTGTTCAGAGTATTTATCCTCTTCGCTTGCAAAACTCATCGAGCTAAACACCGAGATAACTGCAACCAATAAGATTCGAAGCATTAATGTATTCCTTGGTTTATATTCATGTAACTATATATCGTAATAGAAAAACCATCGAGATAGCCAACCAGTTTTCCGTCACCATATTGGAATTAACACTCTAAAGCATCATTGATAAATATAAAACACCTAAAGCAATATCATTAATCTGTAAGAATTAATCTCCTACCTATTTCGGCTTAATACCTATAAATAAAGCGGAGGTCTAACCTCCGCTTTCATCTAGGACTAGGGCCTGTTGACTATCATTAGCCAATGACCATCATTAGCCAATTTTAGCTGCTGCGCGGTTGCCCAAAATACCACCAGCGACTAGGAAGGCGAAAAATACCCAACCAGAAAGTGATAAATTTGCAATTGGAGTATACAACGCTCCTACGTTACAGCCATTAGCAAAACGAGTACCTAAGCCCATCAGTAAACCACCCATAGCAAACAAGGCCATCTGTTTTGCTGAATAGTTGAACGAGAACTTGAGTTGACCCATAAGTAATACACAAACTAGAGTCCCGACTACGATACCAAAGTTTTGCACTGAAATAGGATGCTCAAAGAATGGCAAAGCAAACATCCCAACAGGTCGGTCAGCAAATGCCGCAACTTGCTCTATAGGAACGCCAAATAACGTCATCGCTTGACCAACCCAAATACCAAATGGTGTTGATGCACCCCAACCGCTTTGTGAGACAGCAAGCATCAAAGTAAACAGTACAACAATCATGGTCGCACTGGCTTTCATAGACCAAGGTGTGACAAACATTGCGTGATACGTCTCTGTGCTGAGCAGTTTAAATGGACGATGGCTTGTTTTTTGAAGTTTGATTTGTTCTTGTTCTTGTTCTTGTTCTACTTCAGTATCGATACCACTATATGTACCGGTAGCACGACGCTTGTCTTCATATTTTTTAGATAAGTAGACGACGACACCCGCCAATATAGTCGTCAATACAATCGCACCTAAATACCCATTCAGCCCATCAAAAGTAAATAGGTCGGGTAAAAATACACCACTCGTGTAACTCGAGCTAGTAAGCATTGAGTCGGTGATCCAAGCTTGAGAACTTTGTAGTGGGAAACCAAGATAGACGCCTAACCCAAAGAAAATCAGAGTAATAAACGCACGAGGAAGATCGGTAACCAGATCTGTCATTACGCCAGACGCACAGCACGAAGAGAACGTCATGCCAAATCCAAACGAAATACCGCCTAAAACCAAGCCGAAGTTGATTGGGTTGATCCACAAATCATAATCTTTAGGATCACTGGTAAATAGGAAACCCGCATTAATAATGGCTGTTACTACAAACAGGAACATTAAAATTTGCATTAACTTGGTTGAGCCACCACGGTACGCACGATTCACACTGCCAGCAAATCCCATAAAGCCACGAGTTAAAGCGTAACCCAGCCCCATACCTACAAGTAAACGAAAGAAAAGAGTTTCTGTTTGTAAAAAAACACCGCCAATTAACACTGCTAGAACAGCAATGATGGCACCTAAAATATTTTGTTGTTTGTTCATAGTATTATCTAAGTCGGGCAATTTCGTCAGCCAGTGTTTTGACTGACGAAATTGATAATCAATAGGTTTAGTCGAAGTTATAGTCTGTAACGATAGGGCTGCGATCAGTTGTCATATCGTTGAAATACTCAAAGAAACTCAATCCCATAAAGCCACCAGAAATGTTATAAACATCATTGAAGCCCATTTTCTGTAGTGCCAATACAGCGTTATAGCTACGTTGGCCGCTGCGACAGTGAATATAAATCGGCTGGTCTTTTGGCAACTCGTTAGTACGGTCACGAATTTCGCTTAATGGAAGATTCACCGCTCCTTTGATATGGCTTAATTCAAATTCATCAGCTTCACGGACATCAACAATTAACGCGCCTTGCTCAACTAGTGGACGAACGTCTGCCCCATGAACTTGCTTAAAATCACCGCGCATCAAGTTGGTGGCAACATAGCCAGCAAAATTCACGACATCTTTCGCCGTACTAAATGGAGGCGCGTAGCACAATTCAAGATCTTTTAGATCGTAGATAGTTCCGCCAAACTTAATCACTGTTGCAATAACATCAATACGCTTATCGATATTACCAATACCAATTGCCTGCGCACCTAAGATTCGACCTGTTGGTACTTCAAAAATTAACTTGAAGTGTGCACCAAATGATTCAGGCATCAAACCAACCTTATCATTAGGGATTAGCTTAACTGTTTGATATTTAATGTTTAGATTGTTCGCTTTAATAAACGCTTCATTCATACCAGTCGCAGCGGCATTGTAACCGAATACTTTAACGACAGAAGAACCAATATATCCGCGATTATCTATCGCCATGCCATTAATATGATCAGCTACACCACGAGCTTGTTTTTGCGCAGGTCCAGCAAGAGGCAACAAGAAAGTATCATTAAATAGGTAACCGTAAACTTCAATAGCATCACCAACGGCATAGATGTTTTCGTCTGCGGTACGGTAGTTTTGATCAACTTTAATTCCGCCTTTCTCACCAAGATCTAAACCCGCATCTACTGCCAGATGAGTTTCTGGTGTAACACCGATAGCCATAACGGTCACATCAGATTCAACCTTGCGTCCAGACTCCAACACAATTGTGTTTTCATCAAACTCAACCACTTTGTCGCCAACAATTAAGTTGACACCGTGTTGATAGATCTCTTTATGTAGAATTTGAGCCATAGTGTAGTCAAACGGCTTCATTATCTGATCCATGGCTTCGATAAGCGTGACGCTATAACCCGCCTCTTGCAGGTTTTCTACTGTCTCAACTCCAATAAAACCGCCACCAATCACCGTAATATTTTTAGGGTTTGTTCCTTTAATATGTTGGTTTAAGCGATCAATATCGACCACATTACGGATAGAAAACACTTTCGCTTTCTCAATTCCAGGTATCGCTGGCACAATAGGTTTCGCACCAGGAGATAGAATCAACTTGTCATAAGATTCTTGGTAAGTTTCACCCGTCAATACATACTTGACCGTAACCGTTTTCTCTTGACGGTTGATAGAAACCACTTCTTGGCTGACTCGCGCATCAATTCGGTATTGTGAAGCAAACTTGTCAGGACTCATCAACACCAAATCTTCAGCTTTCTCTACAGTGCCGCTGAGATGGTATGGTAAGCAACAATTTGAAAAAGAAACATGAGGCCCTTTTTCGAACATCACTATTTGGTCTTCTTCACTATGACGACGTAGTCGAGCGGCTGCAGAAGCACCACCAGCGACACCGCCAACAATTAGAATTTTTTTACTCATAATAATTACCTTGTAAATAGTTGTAATTTAAAAATTTGAATGGCGTAGATAACGCGAAATTGCAATTAGGTTGATAGCTCCCACCAAGAACATCAGCAAATTAGAGGCGTCGAAGATCACGCCAAAGTTCGCAACGCTTAAGCTCCCTGAAGCACTGATTAATATAAGGTAGGTAACGATACGTGCGTTTATCGGCAGATTTAAGCTGGTATTAACGTAGTGGAAGGATCCTAAAATCGTGGTAAAACCAGAGATGATGAAAAACGCCAGAACGACAGCTGCACCGGGCACTCCCGTCACATAGTATGCGGTAAAAATAAACCCTTTAATTCGGCTGAAGCCGTCGGCAACCAATTGGACGTCGCTGAAATGATGTCTACCATATGAAAAAATATAGCTCGTGATTATTACAGCGATAAAAATACTGATAATTGTCGCCAGGCTTTGAACCATAGCTTCGCGACGAGGAGAATTAAGACGCTCAGAGCTAGATAAAGCTGCAGTGCCTAACGAGGTCTCACTGATTTGAATGATACGCTGAAAGCCAAAAATCAATCCTAATGGTAAACCGAAGCCTGCGGAGCGTAACTGAATAAAATCGTGATATACGATAGATAGATAGTCGAGAACAAAATCCGATGTTTTAAGGACGAATACACAAAAGAACAGTACGTAAGCAACGATTAAACTAAAAATCATCGACGAAAGTGTACTAACAAAAATTTGATGGCTCTTGGTAAAAATGACTAAACTAACCGCTAAGAGGATAGGTACGACAATACCAAAAAGTGCCGATGTCGAAGTAAACTCATAAGAAAAGAACTGCTCTGAAAACAAGCGAACAACGGTTTGGACGCCCGAAAACTGAAACCCAACAAAACCAAAAGCATACAAGGCAACTAAACCAAGCGCGTAGATCTTTGACGCTGAATGACCAAAATACTTAGCGATAAATTGGCGTGGATTCAGGCGAGTAACTTGCGTGAACAATACTTCAGAATAAGTAATTGGGACCATGACCAGCATACCAATCACAATCCAAAGTACAATTCCTTCACCACCCGCTCCATTAAGCGAGCTAAGCCACATTGCCGCTAAGACACCAATAATGGCTCCCGTCCCTGTTTTTGACGCGAGTGAAATGGATAAAGCACTACTGATTTTACTAAACTTCCAAGGGCTATCATCTTGTGGTGAGATAACTTTTCGAATCTTGAGCATACGAAAATTAATGTATAAACCTAGAAGAATAAGAAGCGGTAAAAAGGCCGCCCACAAGGCATCACTTACGTAGTTTACCCAAAATGCGATCATCGAAGTTTAGCCCTTGTATTGCGATTTAGCTCCTTTTTGATAACACACCGAAATCCTTTCGCTGCTACGAGGTTTACCTCGTTCAATTCGCCGTGCAATATAATAAACTACTAATTTAGGGTAAAGTGATATACGCATTTTCATTGTGTCAAATCAACTTCTAACAGTCTCCTGACATAAAGTTAAAGGCAACTACCAACTGAAATTATTTTACATAACCCGCCCTCAGATATAACTATATCGCCCTTATCGACAACCTTTAGCTAGTACTTCCCCTCTTATACCATCACGGTAAGTGACCATAAATAGCGTAAGAAAAAAGCTTGAGAACAAGGCAGTGCTTTTCGATAAGTAGGTATTCTACAATCAAAACCCTAACGCAGTTATCGAGATTTTTAACAAGCTAGAATAACCCGTTATTAACTACGATGGGTATTAGTACCGTGCTCACCACACCACCCACAAAAAAGCCATAGCATGTTCGCTATGGCTTTCTTATTTCAATTTGATTACTTGGTTTGAGTATCAATCATCACTTGCCAGTATTCACATTTAGCCAAGAACTCTTTTAAATAAAGCTCTGGGTTAGCAAGTTTCTCACCGCCTTTAACATCAGCACCAGTCACACGCCAAAAGCCACGAGTGACCAAGTTTCGATGATAAATAAAATCGTTGAGTTCATTAGCCTTCAAAGGAAGTTGTTCACCAAACGTATTTTCGTAGCGGCTCAGAGTCGAGGCTTGTTCACTTGGCTTCTCCCTTAAAAAGGTATCCAAATCCAAACCTAATGACTGTTGCTGCTCTTTTGATAGGGCTTTAGCTAATTTAGAGATCACACTGAACAGAGCCAACTCAACTTTTTGAGACGCTAATAACGATGCACCTAAAAGCGCATGTTCGTTGGAAATATGTTGTTCTGTTGATGAAACGGTTGCTGTTGTCACTGTGTTAACCTCAAATAATCATAACGGGTGTTACTGAACTGGATAGAGTCTTTTCACTAAGCTGAATCTTATTCTTGTTATTAAGAAGAATCTTGCAGCTAAGCAGAGCCTTTCGACTAAGCAGAATCTTTTAGCAGAACACGGTCAGCATCAATAATGGTGAAGCCTGATGCATCTTCATTCTTTTCGACTTGCACTAAACCTTTAAAACCAATCTGCGACAGCTTCTTCGCAAGTTGATCTGGTGCTGTTTCAAAAACAACATTCATAAAAGGTAAAGACTCAGCATCAACAAAACCATGCTCGTTAAACAGTTCCATTGCTTGAGATAAATGGTCTGAGTCGGTTAATTCGATAATTTCTACAACTTCTTCCAACAACATTTTCGATTCCATATTCGCCAGAAAGTGACTGACACAAGCCGGTTCTTTTTGCTTGCATACATCCCGATGCCCTAAGACACCCCTTTAGTAGTAGGGAGATCATAACATATTAATAATCGTAAAATATGTTTTATTTTCCCTAAGCTACTGGGAATACTAGAAAAGAATAGAATTTGGTGAAACATAAGCAACACCAATTCATAGTATCGATAACGGTAAACCTGATTTGAGGTGATCAGGCAACCGTTACTTGAGAATCGCCCGTTTCTACAATCGATTCTTGTAACAAGCCAGCATAAATACCATTGTGTGCCACCAGCTGTTGATGATTACCTTGCTCAACAATTTCACCCTTTTCCAACACCAAAATCGTATCTGAGTGACGAACGGTACTCAAACGGTGTGCAATCGCAATCACAGTTTTTTCCTTGAAAAGGCGCTGCATTGCTTTTTGAATCAGGTCTTCGGTGATTGAATCTACCGAACTGGTCGCCTCGTCAAGCATCATCAATTGACCACCCTGTGCAACCGCTCTAGCGAACGAGATAAGCTGTGTTTGCCCTACAGACAAGTTGGAGCCGTTCTTTTCCAAGTGGAAGTCATAACCTTGTGGCAATTGTTCAATAAACTTATCGGCATAAACATAGCGCGCCGCCTGTTCAACCTCAGTTCTAGATAGATGCGTTTTGCCCAGCGCGATATTGAATTGAATGGTCTCTTCAAATAAGTGCACGTCTTGCATCATCATTGAGAACAAATGAGCAGAGTCTTCACTTGAGATCTGTGACAGCTCTATTCCATTCAACAAAATGCTGCCTTCATAATCTTGGTAGGTTTTAGAGATCAGACGCAGAATCGTCGACTTGCCCGAACCCGTCGAACCCACAAGGGCGATTTGATGCCCTTTCTCCAATACAAACGAGACATTCTTTAGAACGTAGGGAGAGTCGTCTTTGTAGCGGAAGCTTACGTTCTTAAACTCTAGGCTCACAAACTGTTCAAGCTGTTTCTCAACCTTGTTAGATGGCAGCAGGTTACGCCCTTCCTCTTCAGTCGGCTCAACAAACAGTTCTTCAATATGGTCAAACGCTGCAAATGAACTCTGAATCGAAGCGATCTGCGAAGTAAAGTCTCGGATCGGAACAAACACTTTCTCTAAAGTATTGATGAACGCAATCAGCACACCCAAGGTGAGCGCTCCTTCTATCACTTGCTCAGAGCCATACCAGATCATAATCGCGATAGTGATTGAAGTGATGCCGGAGATAAACGAGAACAAAATCGCATCGTATTTATTGATCTTCTTCTGCGCTCTTAAAAACTCATCGGTATAGCCTTGGTAGCGTTGCTCGACTTGCTCTTCCGCTCGGTACATCTGAACGGTTTTCATGCCAAATAAGACTTCTTGTAAAAAGCCAATACCGCGAGCCAACGAAGAACGAGTCACCTTATAGAGTGCACGAAGTCGGTTTCGTACATAAACCGTCAAATACATCACTGGTGGCATAATGATCAATACAATCATCGTTAACTGCCAATCAATAAAGAACATCATCACTAACAGAGCAATGGTATTGATGCTGTCTTTAACTAGCCCGACAACCGACTGAACAAACGTCTCGCCGATGGTTTCCAAATCACTGGTTAATCGTGAAAGCGTTACGCCAATCGGTGTGTTATCAAAATAGCTGCGTGGCAGTTTGAGCACGCGAGCAAACAACACTGAGCGCATGTCAGTTATCGTGTATTGCCCGGTTTTACGTAGGTTGTACGAATAGGTGGTATCCACCACATAGCTCGCCACCAGCACGGCAACGAGATAGAAGACGTACTCGAGCAGTCCATCCATATCCCCGTGACTCAGGTGAACATCGATCACTTGAATGATCAGCCAAGGGAACAACAAGCTCGTGATGACAGAAAGAGGAAGCATAGCGATGCCCAGAATCGCAGAGCCTTTGTATTTCTTAGCAAACTTAAAAAAGTGCTTGAGGTACTTGAGATCAACACGTTTTAACATGCTGCTGCCTCCGTTTCATTCTGCTGTAGTTGCCATGTATCGTAATAGTAATCACAGGTTTTCAATAACGTGGCGTGGTCGCCCTTCGCGATCACTTTACCTTCGTTCAACACGATGACTTCATCCATATATTCAAGGGCATTAACGCGGTGTGAAACCACAAGAACCGATTGATTTTCCAAACGTTTAAACAAACCTTCCAAGATCTTACGTTCTGTTTCATAGTCGACAGCCGATAGAACGTTATCCATGATGATCAGGTCGGTGGGTTGCAATAAAGCACGCGCAATACTTAAGCGCTGCTTCTGACCACCTGACAACATGATCCCTTTCTCACCGACTAAGGTTTGATCGCCGTGTTCAAAACGTGTCACATCACTAGCCAACTGGCTGAGCTCTAGCACTTCATCAACCTGACTCTTTGCCAAATCGGTATCTAGGCTACCAAAGCGGATATTGTCTTCGACGGTTGCTGAAAACAGGTAAGGGTCTTGAGTCACGGTTTTCACGTAACGGCGTAAGTCACTGCGTGAGAAGCTAGTGACATCTCTTTCACCAAGGAAAACAGAACCTTGTGGTACATCCAAGTGGTGGTTTAAGCAGTTCACTAATGTCGTTTTACCCGCTCCGATCCCGCCTAACACACCCACTTTCTTACCTGCTGGAATATCAAAGCTGATGTCATCGAGAATCACGCGTTCTTCACCTGAATAGCTGAAGCTGAGGTTGCGAACAGAAAACGTTTTTCCCTTCAGTGATTCAACATCTAGTTCAGTCAGCTTATCTTCATCAAGCTCCGGGACTTTGGCATTAAGAATGGTTTGTGCACTTTGAATACCTACCATGCCACGCTGATAAATGGTCGCGATTCTGCCAAGTTGCATCAATGGCATAGCGAGCAAAACCGAGTAAGTCAGAAAGGCGGTAATCTCACCAAGTGTGAGTTCCTGTCTCATTAACATGTAGCCACCAAGCCCAAGAATGATGATTTTCATCAGGTCATTGGCGTAGTCGAGTACCGGCATAAAGAAGACTTGAATGCGTGTAATTTTAAGGCGGCATTCAAGCAATAACTGGTTCAGTTTTTCAGTTTCAGCTTTCACCCAGGGTGACATCTGCTGGCTCTTAATGAGATCAATCCCAGACAGGTAACTCATTAGCTGAGCAGACAGATTTTGTAGGCGCTTCATGTGCTCTAAATGCAGTATTTTCATACGCTTGAAGCCCACACGGAAAATCACAAAAGCGATTGAGATAGGAATGATCGAATACAGTGTGAGTTCTGGCGATATGCGCCACATGTAAAGAGGCGTCAACGACAACGCAAGCAAGGCATTGAAGAACTGCAAGAAGCCGACACCAAACATCAGTCGAATGCCACTAAGGTCATTGTTGATAATCGAGATCAGTCGACCCGAAGCAAAGCGTTCGTGAAAGCTGCTCGGTAAGCGATTCAACTTTTGTAGAAGTGTACTTTTAAGTGCGGCCTCTGTAATTCGCCCCGGATTAAGCGCATAGATACGAGACAGAATTCTCACCACCACCATGGCAACCGACATCCCGACCACAATCCAAACATAGGTTTGAAGCTGTTGGTGGCCAGTTGAAGAGGCATCATCAATCAAATCTATCGCCAATTGGATATAACGAGGGATCTCTACTTGTAACCAGTTGACGAGAAAGATGAACACAATCGCCAATAAGTACGAGGTGCGATTCATGCGCAGATAATGGGCAATAAACTGTCTTTTATTCATAGTATTCTTTGTTTAGGGCAGGCTCACAGCGAGATTTAACGATATAACCGGGCAGTTAAGCTAGATAGGTTCATCGCTGAGGTAAAGATACATCAAAAACACTTAGTTGACAATATCAACCATATTCAATAATTAGTTTCCGCTATTAAATTTTAGCATTGCTAGAAACAATTTTGCCGCCAAAAGTGGCGGCAAATAAATAGCTTAGCAGGCTAGTATTGATAACGGCTAAAGCATCTCTTTGGCAATCAAATGCAGCAAAAAGGTTTCACGTTCAATACTCATGCCCTTCTTAGGGCTCTCTGCCATGGTCTTTTCGTTATGAGCGATCGCTTCATGGATATTCATCCACACCGGTTTCATCCCGTTTTTCACTTCATAATCTTCGTAAGCCGTTTCACCAAGCTCACGATCGATCTTGCATGAGTAGCAGTAAGAAATCATGTGCATCATGTCTGCATCATCTTTGTACCAAGGACGAAACTCTTCAAAAATGCCGAACGGCTTGATGCTATGGATATTCTTCGCGCCAGTCTCTTCTTCGAGTTCACGAACCATACCTGCGATCACATCTTCCCCTTCATCCAAACCACCACCAGGAATGGTGTAGTCGTGATAACGCTCTGTATACAGCATCAGAATGTCTTCACCATCTAACACAATGGCACGGGCAGCGTTGCGCTTATAGACCGTTTTATTGTCTAGATGGTCGATATCAGGATGGATGGTTGTTTTTAGGTGTCTCATGATTCTGACTGCTCTACTGAATTTGGCGGCATCATATCATAATCATCAATAGATTCGAGGTTCACAACCGCTAACCAGAACGGATCGGACGGGGATATTCCTACGGTAACTTGAATACACTTAGCTTGATCTAACACTCAAAAAGTCGTTAAACATGAAGAAATATCAACCTATTTCAATATCTTGACCAAATTAGGACAACCTTTTCTGAAATCTAAAATATACTAATTTCATAGAGCTTCTCATTTGGTTCTGTAGAACTTAACGCATTCGATTATAGAGTTATCACGTAGGAGATAGACATGAAGAAAATTGGTTTGATGGCTGTATGTGCCGTTGTATTAGGCGGTTGTGCAAACGACTATGCAGAATATAGCGAGGGCCAACGTGTTTCAGTCGCTAACCCAGCAGCGGTTTATTGTGTTCAACAAGACGGTGAATTAGACACGGTTACTGAAAACAATCAGCGTACAACTTACTGTGTATTCGATGACGGCGAGCGCATTGAACAGTGGGAGTACTACCGCAATAACCATGAGCAAGATTCAGAAAACCAAAGTTAATCACTGTAAAAAACACATGAGCCTTCTGGCACAATGTTATGGGCGATGATTACGTTCGAGCGGTTAAAAACATCGCTGAAGAAGGCACTGAGCTTCTAGCTTACTGTCTGATTGCCTTTGCGAGTTTAAAGACCGTTATTGGCATCACGAGAAAGAAATAATCACCTATCGCCACCAGCGATGTGTGTGATCCGATTCCGGATCTAAATAACGATTCAATAAAGTCAGGTTAGTATCTAGTAGAGCTAGGTATTCCCTGACTTTTTTTACATCGGTACCCACTGAAGTCTGCTGGATACAGCGCTCCAATGCTGGGAGTAAACTCTCCACAATGTCAAAGTCAGATGAACGTCCAACGAGCTCTTTGGCAGTGATCAATGCTTCCAAAGACAGTCTTTCTGGCTCTCGTCTAACCAACTCTAAATCTCGCTTAAATGCGCCCGCACAAACACCTTCAAGATAAACTCGGTAGGTCGTCAGTACGTCCATCAACAGAAACAATTGCCCCTGAGCACTTTGATGTGGGTATGGCACCGCAACATGAGCCTCCAACCTGCGATCTATTTGCTGCTCTACCCCAAGTGCGGAACACTTCTCGATGAGAACTTTAAGCAAACCTTGCTCGCCCATGAGCGATTGAATCTCGAATATACGTTGTAAATGGTAGTCATTCGAAACGAATGTCACTTGCACACTTTGCCCGCGAGTAAACAGCCCGCTTGCAATCATCTCTGAGGCCAAGTTCTGTATGTTCTCGACAGTGTTGGTCGAGTGCTGCTCGAGCAAAATCGCCCCTAAAGAAAACGGATGTTCACGCTGCTTTTCAAGCTTTCTAAAGTACTGGTGCATCGCGTCGGCTTCAGACAGTGTTTGCCCTTTTGTTAGCCCACCACAAAATGCTACCGCAGTTTGCTGATTCGACTCTTCTACCAAAGGCTCCGCCAGATACTCAACCAAAGCATCAACTCGACTGATTCCTTCATCAGTCAATTTATTCTCATTAAGTCGCTTACCCAGCACAATAAGGAGGTGATTAATGCTCATTTTATGTTCAAGTCTCGTTTTGGGGATTAGATGGAGTGAATTATGTATACAATACTTGTTAACAAAAGTATTTTGAAATTCTTATATGTTGCTCGCAATAATGCTCACTATTGATAGCGACATCTTAGGTAATACAAGAATAAACGTGTCGCTTTACAGCAAACATAGCACGCTCTTGTATTTCATCGCTCTATGCTTGTTAGCACTGGTCGATAAAAGAGCCCTTTCAATCAATGAATACGCTCAATCGCATAACTATTTCACCCAAAGAACAGGTTCACTCAAAGAAGTGCAACTAACTAAATACAAATTTTACACAGAGTTCGTCCATCGAACCGTCTTCACAGGAAGTTACTATGCTGTCTATTTTCGATATCTACAAAATTGGGGTTGGGCCATCCAGCTCCCACACAAATGGACCAATGATCGCTGGGTTTAACTTTACCCAAAAAATTGATGCTCAGCTTAAGCAAGTGAAGCGTATTCAAATCGACTTATACGGCTCGTTATCATTGACGGGTATTGGTCACCACACAGACAGAGCGACCTTGTTAGGTTTGCTAGGTAACCGCCCCGACACCATTAAAATCACCAGTGCTAACCAAGCGATGCGTAAGGCGATTGAAGATAAATCTCTATTGGTTAGCGGTAACCATGAAATTTATTTCGATGTAGAAAGCGATCTGCTCTTCCACAAGACCAACCTTCCGTTGCATGAAAATGGTATGACTATCTCTGCCTTTGACGAAAGCGGCAGCCTTCTGGATATGGAAACCTACTACTCGATTGGTGGTGGCTTTATCGCAACCGCTGATGAGCTACAAAACGGCAAACAGGAAGCAGAAACTCAAGTTGAGTTCCCTTTCTCTTCTGCTGATCAGTTGCTTGAACTATCCGAACAACAAGGACTGAGCCTTGGTGGCTTAATTCTACGTAACGAAGTTTCATTCCAAGGTATGGATGTGATTGACCAGAAAGCCGACCAAATTTGGAAGGTGATGTCTCTGTGTATGCAGCGTGGCTTTGACACGGAAGGCATCCTTGATGGCGGCCTAGAAGTCACTCGTCGAGCACCTGCTCTGCTTAAAAAGCTTGAAGCGAATGCCTCGATTGAAAACGATCCAATGGAGATCATGGATTGGATTAACCTATTTGCCTTTGCCGTGAGTGAAGAGAATGCAGCGGGCGGTCAGGTCGTGACATCACCTACTAATGGTGCGGCTGGCGTTATTCCTGCGGTTTTGATGTACTACCATCGTTTCATCAAAGAGCTAGACACTAAGCAGCTTAAAGACTTCTTGGCTGTCTCTGGTGCAATCGGCATCTTATACAAAACCAACGCTTCGATTTCTGGCGCAGAGGTAGGTTGTCAGGGTGAAGTCGGCGTTTCTTCATCAATGGCCGCAGCAGGCCTAACTGCCCTACGTGGTGGTAGCAACGAACAGATTTGTATTGCCGCTGAGATCGCGATGGAACACTCACTGGGCATGACATGCGATCCGATCGGCGGACTTGTTCAGGTGCCATGTATCGAACGTAACGCAATGGGTGCAATGAAAGCCATCAATGCATCGCGCATGGCGTTGAAACGTACCAGCAAGTGTCTTATCTCGTTAGACAAGGTTATCGAGACCATGTATCAAACAGGTAAAGACATGAACAAGAAGTACCGTGAAACTTCTCTAGGCGGCCTAGCCGTGATCCACATGGCACCACCGTGTGAATAGCTAGTTGCGGTGAATAGTCGAGATACAGAGAATAGTTGACACGCACGACGAGAAATCGCCTCACTCAGAACCGTTATTGTAAACTTAGTTTTCGATATCCAAACAAAGGCCAGCCACCAAGCTGGCTTTTTTATTGGCTAAAATCCAACAGCCAATTGAAAGTGACACTCACTTGAACATTTTACAAGATGACCAATGTTAACTTTTCCTTTATCCGTTCATTACTTAGCCACAAATGAAGGTAGTTAAATTTCTCACAGTTATGCATCCATTATCAAAATCTAACATTGCAAATTTCATTCATGAGAAATATCAATGCACTCATAAGAAAAGGTATATCGAGTAAAGTTCTGTTTGGGATGCATGTTTCATTTTATGTATTGCTAGTGATGGTATTATAATTAGGTTATTACACTACATCTTAATACTAATGTGAGAATAAAATAATGTGGAATAGATTAAACAAATCAATGATGTTCTGCCAAATGATGTTTGGACTTTCGTTCTATGGCGTCATGGTGATCTTGACTCGTTTCTTCCTTGAAGATCTTAACTACAATGAAGCCGACACAATGATGGTTGTTGGTGCTTTCTCTGCAATCGGACCGCTATTTGCTATCGCAGGTGGCTTTATCGCCGACAAGTTTTTAGGCGCTTACCGATCTTTAACCATTGCCTTCCTAGGGTTCGCAAGTGGTTACGTTCTACTGGTACTTGGTGCAGCAGCAACCAATGTTCCGATGGCATTATGTGGTATTGCGTTAGCAAGTTATGCACGTGGTTTGATGTCCCCTTCTTACCCAAGTCTTTACAAACGCACGTTCAAAACTCAAGAAGATTTTGAGAACTGCTACCCAATCAACTACTCAGTAAACAATATTGGTGCTCTGTTAGGCCAATACCTGTTCCCAATGCTAGTACTTGTTGTTGGTTTCCACGGTGGTTTCCTTCTTTCAGCGGTTCTAGCCGGTGCTGCGCTTCTGATGATGATCTTTGTTCGCAAAGGCCTTGTTGAAGCAAGTGCTGAAATCGACCAAAAACCAGTAAGCACTAAAAACTGGGCAGCGTTCCTTGGTCTTTCTGCCGCTATGATTGGCTTGGTATTCTTCATGTTCTCGAACATGGATATTGGCCAAAACATCGTATACGCAATTGGCGGTGCAGCAATCGTCTACTTTGTTTCTTTGATGTTGAAATCGAAGAAATCAGACATGCTGAAAATGGGCACTATTTTAATCATCACATTCCTGACGACATGTTTCTTCGTGTACTACGGTCAGATGATGACTTCGATGACAATGGTAGCGATCAACACAATGCGTGGCGATCTATTTGGTTTTATCCCTGTTGCACCTGAAGCTTCAATGGCAATGAACCCACTATGGTGTATGGTTGCTGGTCCTATCATCGCGGGTATCTTCTCTAGCCTAGAAAAGAAAAACATTAACTTCTCAACTGCAACCAAAGTCGGTTTCTCTTTCATCCTTACGGCTATCGCTTTCGGTATCCTTACGATGGCAGTAACGACAGTTGGTGACGATGTTCTGATCCGCCCAGAAGTCTTCCTAGCGATTCACTTCTTCCTAGCATTCGGTGAAGTGATTGTAGGTTCAATGGTTGTAGCCTTCATCCTGTCTGTTGCACCTAAGCACATTGAAAACTTCTCAGTAAGCTTGTTCTCTGTTGCTATCGCACTATCAGGCATTGTTGGCGCGGTATTCTCAACGTCTATTGCACTAGAGAAAGGTCAAGAGATCACACAAGAGATCGTGCAAACGGTTTACGGTGATTACTTCCAAATGCTGACTGTTCTTGCCGTCGTGATGGTAGGTATCGCAATGGCAGCATCGTTCATTATTCGTAAGATGCTAGAAGCTGCGAAAGCCGCTGAAGAAACGATTGAACTAGAGCAAGCAAACAGCTAATTCTGTTCGCTGAGTAAAATCAATCCTAAGAGCCCTTTAGTTTTCTAAAGGGCTCTTTTTTGTAGGATCCGTTTCTCAATAGGATCTGTCGTATAAGTTAGGTAGTACATGTGTAAATAAAAGTAAATGATAACTATTAGTATTGAGTGTTTTTTAGTTCAGGATTATGATGTGGAAATCCAAATCTAAGAGAGCCTTATATGAGCAAGCCTAGCCCTATCACATTAACCGTTACTCAAACCTCAACAATTACTCCAAACATGCAGCGCATAACGCTTAGCGGTGAGGGATTAAGTAAATACCCAACAGAATGTGCCGGCGGCTACATCAAGCTTTTATTCTCGCCACTTGGCACGACTGATTTAAGCCAGCTAAACGAAGGTGAGCGCCCAACCATGCGTACCTACACCATTCGTCAGTACAATCCTGTAGAGCAGTGGATTGAAGTCGATTTCGTTCGTCACATCACTAAAGATTTGCAGTGTGGCTTTGCTGCAAGGTGGGCAATGAACGCGAAAGTGGGTGACACTATTTCAGTGGCTGGTCCTGTTTTAATTCAGGGGCTTAACCTAGAGTCAGACTGGTTCTTCTTAGTTGCAGACATGACGTCCCTACCTGCGCTTTCTGCAAAAGTAAAAACGCTCCCAGAAACAGCAACTGGTCACGCTATCATTCAGATCAACTCAGCAGCAGATAAGCAGGTACTTGAGACTCCTCAAGGTATCAAAGTAACCTGGTTGATTGAAGATGAAACCTCAGAGTCACTTTCACAAACCGTGCGCAACACAGAATGGTTAGAAGGTCAGGTTTCAATATGGACAGCGTGTGAATTTGAAAGCATGCGTGAGCTAAGACAATACTTCCGCAACGAAAAAGAAGTCGCGAAAGAGAACATCTACATCAGCAGCTACTGGAAACGTGGTGTCACTGAAGATGGCCACAAAGTGTTGAAACAGCAAGATGCTCAAGATTTAGCGGGGTAAGTCTTTTACTACCTACAGCTTCTTACTAAATAAAGAGAAAACGCCCTTAACGAAGTTTGTTTCGCTAAGGGCGTTTTTTCATTTAACTTAATAGAGATACCTATTCACAAATCCCCAATCACTCAGGCGATCTTTTAAGTCAATGAGATAACTAAGCCAGCAATAATTAGAGATACGCCTACACCGCGAGTCGCGTGCCACTTTTCCTTTAAAAAGTAGATCCCCATCACTACTCCGAAGATGATGCTTACTTGCCTTAGAGCGACAACCAAGCTGACATTTTCAGTCATGGTCATCGCAAATAATACGAGGCCATAGGTCGAAGCCATCATAATGCCTGCAAGCGTGGCTTTCTTTCGCAGTATCCAAGCATTAGTAAACTCGATTCTTTGGTTGGTTACGAATAACCAAACACTCAACGGAATCACAATTGCCCAAAACTGAATGCCTAGATAGAAAATCGCGGTGTGCTTGTTAGTTATAACTGGTGTGCTCAAAGGATCGAGTAACAAAAGCGCTTCTTTATCAATGATGGAATAGCCCGTGGTACCAATGGCCGCGATCAACGCCCACAGTACGCCAAGGTTGAGATACGCTTTTAACCTAAGATCTGAAAACTTCTTAAGTGGTACAAACAAACAACCCAAGGTAATCAAGGTGAACCCAAACCATTGATTGGGTGACAGCTCATAGCCTATCAACACCGTGCCTAAACCCACCATCAACACGGGCAGTGCCCGTGCCATTGGGTAAATCACACCGATATCAGCTTGTTTATAGGCCGCGCCTAACCCAATCAAATAGATGATTTGACAGATCCCACTCAAGAAAACCAGTTGCCAAAATGGAAGTAAGATATTTGACAGTCCAACGCTGTGAACATACCAGATCAAGTAAGGCGTCAATATCGCTGCGGCGGCAAAGCCAGAGGCTAAGAAGAATGACGAGCCCGAGCCTTGATTAGATTTACCTAGAACGTTCCAACCCGCGTGAAGCAAAGCCGAAATGATCACGATTACAATCGCAGAGAATTCCATTTCATTCCTAAATTATTGATGAATTAGCACAACGGCTGACAACAGGTGATAAAAAAGGCCTCCGAATAAGAGACCTTTGAGCGTTTCAATTGGGCAATCCTGCATAATTGCAGATATGCCAACGTTATAACGTATGACTAGCGCTCTAGCTGTGCGATCGACTCGATGCTGATCGCGTCATGACGCCAATATTCAATATCGCAATCAATCAAATCACCGTCTTGATTGTAATTAACACGCTCAACCACCATAGCAGGAGAACCAGAAGTCGCACGCAGAGCTTGCGCGGTTTCGCCAAGCAAAGACGTTGTGCTCACTCGATAACGGATCTTCTGATACACCACACCAAAGTGTTCGCGGTAGATGTCCGTCAACGATTTAGACAAGTCATAATCAAGCAAGTTAGGGAACAACTCTGGTCGAATGTAGTTGGTCACATACACAACGGGCCTGTCTTCAAGATAACGAACTCTGTCTACTCGATAAACGTCCGAAAAAGGTTGCAGCTCAAGAAGCCTAGTTGCTTCCTTGGTCGCTAAAATGCCTTTCGCCGCCACCAACTCTGTTTTCGGCTTACGATTCTGCGACAAAGCCATATTCGTGAAGTTCAGCGTTTGTGTTGGATCGTAGCGCAGTGGCGCTGGAGAGATAAACCAACCACGTCGGTCTTCTCGATAAATTCGTCCTTCCGCTTCAAGTGAAGACAAGGCTTCACGTAACGTAACTCGTGTTGTATCAAACGATTCAGCCAGTTTGCGCTCCGCAGGCAGCTTCTGTCGTGGTGTTAACATCCCCGACTCTATCTGCTCTACGATGACGTCTTTGATTTTTACGTACTGCACTTCATTTCCTTTTATTCTTGTTCTTGTCGTCAGCCATTCCTTGGCCAACTGCAATATAAAATGGTTCGCTAGCGTTTGCGCCAAGCTTGGGTGCGCTTCTCGAATAACTTGTTGATTAACATATGAATCAACTTCGCGCTCGCTGCCGATATCATGATCATCACCGCCATGGCAGCTGCTGCACCCGTTTGTCCCGCATCATCCATATTCAGTACTGAAACTGACGCAGGTATCGTATCGGTAGAATACAAGAATACTACCGCAGATGTCGTGGTAAGTGCATTAATAAACAGGTATGTCGCAATATCTAAAATCGCAGGCAGACAAACGGGTACCGTCACCTTAAAGAACAGCTTGTATTGCGGTAAGTTTACCGAAGCCGCTGTTGCTTCAATTTCGGAAGGCAGTTGTTTCAATGCCGTTAACGCCGTCATGTGCCCTACCGTGTAGTAGTGAACCACGGTATTAATCACCAAGAACGCCATCGTGCCATACAAGAAGTTAAGTGGGTTACTCAAATCATTGAAGTAGAAGATATAACCCAAACCCAGCACCATACCCGGAACGGCCATCGGAACAACGCTGAGCATTTGCATCGCTTGACGAACAGGACCGAAGGCGCGACCTTTCTCAATGCAGTATGCACCTAAGAAAATCAGAACAGTACCAATAACCGCAGTCCAAGCACCAAGCGTTAAGGAGTTGAAGAATGGCGCCCAACCATAAGTACTCATTTCTGCGAAGTTGTAGTTGTTTAGCGTCAGCGCTTTGTTCCAAGGCCAGAAGGTGACCATCGAACCGTATATCGCCATGCCCAACACAATAACCACAGCAGCAGAGATGATGGTGCAATAAAGGAAACATAAGCCATCACGTAGTGAACTAGGTTCAGGTTGGTACGCGACAGAACGAGTATCAAACAAGCTCTTTTGTTTCTTTTGAACCCAGCGGTCAACGGTAAACGCAAGCAACGCAGGTAATAGCAGCAAGATACTGGTTACTGCACCCATAGAGAAGTTCTGTTGACCAACCACCTGCTTAAAGATGTCAGTCGATAACACGTTGTAGCTACCACCTATCACCTTTGGCACACCAAAGTCACAAACCACCAGCGTAAACACAACGATCAGGGTACTGATCAAGCCGTATTTTGCCGCAGGTAACGTCACCATAAAGAAAGTTTTTAACGATGAAGTATTGAGTGCACGTGCTGCCTCATAAAGGCGAGCGTCAGAGGTTCTTAATGAGGTGGTCAGAATCATCAAGGCGTGTGGAAACGTCCAAAATATCAAGCCCAGTGAGATACCAATCAAACCATAAACCGAGTTGCCCCCCAAGACTTCTTTAGCGATACCTTGGTTACCAAATAAGAAGATAAGACTGATTGCAGGAAGCAGTGACGGAGCAAGAATAGGCGCAGAACCCAGTACTTGAAAAAGCCCCTTAAAAGGCATGCATGAACGAGTTAGCGCATAGGCATAACCAAACGCCAAGACACCCACGATTACGGTCACTAGCAATCCAAGCGTGAAGGTATTACCTACCGATTGCCACAGGCTTTGAGACGCAAAATACGTAGCGAAATTCTGTAAACCTACAAATTCACCGTCTGCGTTCTGAACACTCTTTTTCAACATTGCCCACAGTGGCATCAGGATAAACAACGTCATGACCACAGACAAAAAGGCCAACAGCCCAAATAGAATTACGTTGTCTTTGCTTAACCGAGCCAGAAAAGGTTGTACTCGTCGTTGAATTAGCAGCTTAGATTGCATCATTTGAGTCGATTCCATGATTGATTACGCCGCCTCGTCTTTCATCACTTGCAGGCTTTTCGATGAGTAAGCTCTAAGGCCTTCTTGATCAAACGCCACGTAACGAATATCACTGCGACGCAGCTTCAATCGGTTGAACTCTTTGACGGGTACATCAACGATGATCTCTTTCGCCGTTGAGTCATGTTGCAATTGACACTCAACACGATAAAACGCCCCTAAGAATTCGCTTGATACGATTCTCACTGGCAAGGATTCACTAAAACGATTAACAAACTGGATTTGCTCTGGACGAACGGCAATATCAAAAACATCACCCAGATTTGGCGTGAGATTATCTAAGCCAGGTAACGGCAGCATTGACTCAGCAATACGCATCTTGCCTTGAGCCGCAACAGAAGCTTGAATAAAGTTCATGCTACCAACAAACTCAGCCACAAAACGACTGACAGGTTTTTGGTAGATCTCTTGAGGAGCACCGACCTGCTCGATAACACCATGATTCATCACGACAATACGGTCTGCCATCGTTAACGCTTCATCTTGGTCGTGCGTCACCATAATAGTGGTGATACCCAATTTGCGTTGCAGTTGGCAGATCTCATCACGTAGGTGTGTTCTTACCTTCGCATCCAACGCAGAAAGCGGTTCATCGAGTAGCAACAAGCCTGGAGACAAGGCTAATGCGCGAGCCAGAGCAACACGCTGCTGCTGTCCACCAGATAGCTGATTTGGAAATTTCTGACCAGACGTTGGTAAGCCAATGGTCTCTAACCAAGACTCAACCGTCTCAAGGGTTTCTTTGGTCGACATGCCTTGGTTTTTCAGACCAATCGCAATGTTTTCTTCCACAGTGAGATTTGGAAACAAAGCGTAAGATTGGAACACGATGCCAAAGTCGCGCTTTTCTGGTGGCAAGAAGGTCGTATCATTACCGTTCTGCTCAATGGAACCTGAAGTTGGCAAGTCTAGACCTGCAATCGCACGTAATAAGGTGGTTTTTCCACAGCCGGACGGGCCAAGAAAACAGACGAACTCGCCTTTATCTATCGATAGGGAGATGTCTTTTAACGCTGTAAATTGGCCAAATTGCTTTACAACGTTTTCAATATTCAAATAAGTTTGGTTGCTCATACTACAGCACTCTCTATATGGTATATACCAAATTTAAACTGAGAATATTGCAGTTGAGTGACAAATTTATAGAAGCTAAATGACAGTTATATTGCAGATATAATAAGCATTAAAGATTGCTATTTGTTCAGCATTAAAAGTTCGTTCAACGTTGAAAGCCCTCAGTGACTTGCCCATAAATCACTGAGAGCCTAAATGTAAACTTCTAATTTAAACGCTAGATTAATCTATGATTCAACCTTGTCGGCTTTGCCCGCCGCACCTGCGAGTTTGGATAACTGTTTATCTAGCCACAATGGCTTGCTACCCGAATCTTCCGCGTTCTCTTTTCTTCGTACCGCATCACGCACCATCATCGCACCTACCCAACGAAATGGCTCTGGCGGGAAGTGTCCTAATGGGCCTTTGGTTAAACCACTTCGTGTCCATGCATTGTCGATATCGAGTACCATTGCTGACAAAATTTTTCCGCCCATACGGGTTTGAGCAACGCCATTGCCTGAATAACCAAGCCCATAATAGATGTTGCCTTGGCCTTTTAGATTACCGAAAAATGGCAGACCGGTGACCGAACGATCTGAGCCTCCTGACCAGTTGTAATCGAATTCACTTTGTTCCAATTTAGGGAACAGTTTTTGAAACGATTGATTGAGAATCGGCAGGTAGTTGGTCGTTTGGTTAAACATGCTTTCAACTTGATTGGCAAACGAGAACTTATTACCGCCTTTGCCCAACATGAGTCGTCCGTCCTGGGTATCTCGGTAGTAGTGGACAAAGATACGCGAATCTACCACCGCCGCCCCTTTCTCTGGGCCAAATTGCTTGAGCTTTTCCGGAATGGGCTTGGTCACCACCATATCTGAAGAGACAACCACAATGCTGCGTTTGAACTCTTTGAAGTGATCGAGCATCCACGCATTGAGTGCCAAAATCACTTTATCCGCAAATACTGACCCGCCTTTGGTTTGAATTCGAGCGGGAGAGCCATAGTCGAGTGATGTCATTTCTGTGTTTTCGTGAATTTCGACACCCAATTCGATCGCAACGCGGCGTAAGCCTCTCGCCAATAACGCTGGCTGCACACTACCCGCAGCTTCTGAGTAGTAACCCTCAATGTGGCGTTCAGATCCCGCTTTATCAGCCAAAGAATTGTCGCACTTCTTCCAGCTATTGATACCCTGCTTAACCAGCTCATTAACAACAGGCTCCATTCCACCCTTTTGGGCTTCATTAGTCGCCGTGTAGTAAGTACCGCTTCGATATAGATGCGCGTCAATCTTGTGTTCGTTACAGAAGGCTTCGATCTCGTATATAACCTTTTCCGACTCCTTAACCAACCATTTCGCTTGTTCTTTTCCATAGAGCTTTTTCAGCGTCGGATACTTAGTTGACCACGTCAGCATGCAACCGCCGTTCGCACTAGAAGCACCGCTACCACATAGGCCTTTTTCAATCACGACAACATGCTTTTCTGGTTGCTGTTGTTTGATTAAAATCGCCGTCCATAAACCCGTATAGCCACCGCCAACAATGGCGATATCACAGTTGACGTCTTTTTGGAGCGGCTTAGCCGAATCTAGCCCCGCATGGATGTTGCCAAACTCTTGTTCCAACGCTTGCTTGAACCAATATGAGTAGTGCTTTGTCATTTGTTGTACCTTACTTAAAACCTAAAGGCGTAAAACTAAAAAAGGAAGACCGAAGCCTTCCTTTACTGATTTCTAACTTCTAATGAACTAAACAGTTAAATAGCTAAATAGTTAATTAACTGAGTAGCTCGATAGATTAAGATTTTGGCTCTGATTTAGCGTCAAACTTCTCAGACCATGTTTTCAATACGTCTGCACGCTCGCTGCCCATACGTGCAAAGTCCATTTTTGCCATGTTCTTTTCGACGTTAGGGAAGTTTTCAATTGTTGCCGTCACATCTTGGTGACCAACAACTGGGTACATTTCGATGTAAAGCTCGTTTGCTGCTTTAGAGATAGACCAATCAACCACGCGTTGCGCAGCATCAGACGGCTTCACAAGACCTACCGCTTCAGATTCCCAGCCGATACCTTCAGGCGTAATCACAGAAAGTGGTGCACCTTGAGTTTTCAGCTTAGCGCCGCGGCTCGCCATAGAAATACCGATAGCGACTTCACCCATACCCGCTTGAACACATGGCTTAGAACCAGAGTGCGTGTAGTGAGCGATGTTTTGGTCTAGCTTCTGCATGTAGTTCCAACCTTGGTCTTCACCCATGTTTTGTAGCCAAGCAGACACTTGCATATAACCCGTACCAGAAGACGCTGGGTTTGGCATCGCAATGTGGCCTTTGTAGATAGGCTTGGTTAGGTCATCCCAAGATTTAGGTGCTGGTAAGTTAAGTTGTTTCGCTACCGCTTCGTTGAAACAAACCGCATTGAAGAATGCATCGTTGCCATACCAAGCTTGAGTAGATTGCGGATCGTTGAGGTTTGAGCGCAGCGCTTCTACACCTTGAGGCGTATAAGGTTTCAGGACGCCCTCTTCTTTAAGCAATGCCATTGAAGAACCCGCAAGGCCCCACACCACTTCTGCACGAGGGTTGTTTTTCTCAGCTAATAATTTTGCCGTCATGATCCCGGTTGAATCACGAACCCATTTGATGTTGATGTCTGGGTTTTCGCTTTCAAAAGCATTTTTGTACTTCGCTAAGATGTCAGTTTCAAAAGCGGTATAAACCGTCACTTCCTGTGCCGCATAAGCGTTACCAGCTAATAGTGTGACTAATGCTGCAAGTGATCCTTTCATAAAACGGTTTTTCATCATTTTCTCCAGTCAGGCCCTACTCTAAAGTGAGAAGCTGCCAAAATTAAAAATTGCCAAAGTTAAAGTTGTTAAAGCTAGAAGCCCTATCGAGAGGCACCTATATTCAAAAATTCATTCCAGTTGTTGGCACACACCCGCACATTGGTATGTACCAGATTTCAATTATTAAGCTAACTGGCTTTTGTGACGATTAAATGAACGAAAAATGGCAATTTAAAGATCGAAAACTTTCTCAAGACAAGTGACCATTTTTAATATGAAGCTTTTGTGAAAATGATGTTTGGGCTATTTACGACCGTTTAAATTGGTTGTTAAAGTAGCTCTAAATATTGGTATAGTCCAAAATTAAAATCACGAGAGTTGAACATGAGAAACGAATACTTACTGCTGACACCGGGCCCTTTATCTACTTCTGAAACCGTTCGCCAAGCGATGTTAAAAGATTGGTGTACTTGGGATGATGAATACAACAAAGACGTTGTTGAAGTGATTCGTAGCAAGCTAGTGACTTTAGCGACTAAGCAAGCGGGATATACAAGCGTATTAATGCAAGGTAGCGGCACCGCTTCGGTAGAAGCAACAATCGGTAGCGTTATCTCTAACAGCGATAAGCTTCTTGTGGTCGATAACGGTGCGTATGGTGCTCGTATTGCTCAAATCGCAGAATATTTAAACATTCCATGCCATGTCGTTTCCCCAGGTGAAACATCACAGCCTGACTTGAACGAAATGGAAACGGCATTGGCCATGGATTCAGACATTACTCACGTTGCGATTGTGCATTGTGAAACCACGACAGGCATGCTGAATCCAATTGAAGACATTGCCAAATTGGCAAAACAGCACAACAAAACCGTCATTCTCGATGCAATGTCGAGCTTTGGTGGCATCCCTATGGATATCGCTGACTTAGGTGTCGATTACATGATCAGCTCAGCAAACAAGTGTATTCAAGGTGTACCGGGGTTCGGCTTTGTTATTGCGAAGCAATCGGAACTGGAAAAATGCAAAGGCCAGGCTCGTTCATTAAGCCTTGACCTGTTTGACCAATGGTACTGCATGGAAAGCAACCATGGTAAATGGCGCTTCACCTCTCCGACTCACACAGTGCGTGCTTTCTACCAAGCCCTGCTTGAACTGGAACAGGAAGGCGGTATCGAAGCTCGTCATAATCGTTACCAAACCAACCAAACCACATTGGTTGCAGGTATGCGCTCTCTTGGTTTTGAGCCTCTGCTAAATGATGACCTTCATTCACCGATTATCACCTCTTTCTATTCTCCAACTCATAGCGATTACCAATTCAAGGAATTCTATGACCGTTTGAAAGAACAAGGTTTTGTGATTTACCCGGGCAAGGTTTCAAACGCCGACTGCTTCCGAATCGGTAACATCGGTGAAGTGTATCCGTCAGACATTGAAGCTCTAATTGGCGCAATTAAGAATGCTATGTACTGGGACATCAAATAATGACGATGGCCAATCAAGATTCTGTTCTAAAGGCGACACACTTTCGAAGCGAAGGCGATGTGAACACCACGCCAGCGCGTGAGAAATGGAACGAGTCGCTAAACGATGATGCGACTCAAGCGATGTTAAAACGTGACTCTGACGTATTTCTTCATCAAGCGATGTCAACGCCTTGTCTAGACACACTTGAAGCAGCTGAAGGCATCTACATTCAAGATGCGACGGGCAAGAAGTACATGGACTTTCACGGTAACAATGTTCATCAATTGGGTTATGGCCATCCACATATCATTAATAAAGTGACTCAACAAATGGCTTCATTGCCGTTTTCACCACGTCGCTTTACCAATGAAACAGCCGTTCAATGCGCTGAAAAGCTGACACAGATCTGCGGTGGTGAGTTGAACCGCGTGTTGTTTGCACCGGGTGGTACTTCGGTTATCGGCATGGCACTCAAACTGGCTCGACATGTCACCAACAACTTCAAGGTCGTTTCACTGTGGGACTCATTCCATGGCGCGTCACTGGACACAATTTCAGTGGGTGGTGAAGCTTGTTTCCGCGAAGGCATGGGCCCGTTAATGGCTGGCGTAGAACGCATTCCACCAGCCGTCTCTTATCGTGGCGCTTTCCCGTTTAACGAGAATAGCGCAGTCAATGCAAACGAAACTGCATGCGACGTTCACTATGCCGACTATTTAGAGTATGTGATTGAAAAAGAAGGTGGCATTGGAGCCTTCATTGCCGAAGCAGTGCGTAACACAGACGTTCAGGTTCCAAGCAAAGCTTACTGGAAGCGCATCCGTGAGATTTGTGATAAGCATAACGTCATGTTGATCATCGACGACATTCCAAACGGTATGGGTCGTAGTGGCGAATGGTTCACTCACCAGGCCTTTGATATCGAACCTGACATTCTTTGTATCGGTAAAGGTTTTGGCGGGGGCTTGGTTCCAATTGCAGCCATGGTCACTAAAGACAAATACAACACGGCAGCGCAAGTATCACTTGGTCACTACACCCACGAGAAAAGTCCTATTGGCTGCGCGGCGGCACTGGCTACGATGGAAGTGATTGAGCAAGAAAATCTACTTGAAAAAGTACAAGCGGACAGCGCATTCGTGCGTGAACAACTGCTTCAAATGAAAGAGAAATACCCAGTCATTGGTGACGTTCGCGGCATCGGCCTGCTCTGGGGAGTGGAATTGGTCACTGACCATATCACCAAAAACCGAGCGTTCGATGAAGCAGAAGCAGTACTTTACCAATGTCTGAACGATGGCCTGAGCTTTAAGGTGTCACAAGGTAACGTGATTCAATTAAGCCCGCCATTGATCATCAGTCGCAGCGAGCTAGAAGTCGCTCTGTCTGTATTCGAAAAAGCGATAGCCAAAGTCTGCAAAGATTTTGAATACCTTTAATTCTCGAAATCAACATTTAAACCAATAACCTTAAACAACCATTTGTTTCCCAGAACTTTGAACTGGGAGTGACACAAAAATAGGACACTATTATGAACACGACATCACCTATCCAAGCGGTTATCTTTGACTGGGCCGGCACTATCGTTGATTTTGGGTCGTTTGCTCCAACTAGCATCTTCGTTGAAGCATTCAAACAAGGTTTCGACTTTGACATCGACTTAGCTGAAGCTCGTGAACCTATGGGTATCGGTAAATGGGATCACATCCAAGCGGTGGGTCGAATCCCTGCTGTTGACGCTCGTTGGAAAGCTCAGTTCGGATGCTCAATGACAAGTGAAGACGTTGACGCGATCTACGCGGCATTCATGCCTCTTCAAAAAGCGAAAGTAGCCGATCACGCAGCACCTATTTTGAATGCGATAGAAGTGGTCAATAACCTAAAAGAGAAGAACGTGAAGATCGGATCTTGTTCAGGTTACCCACGTGAAGTGATGGATGTGCTAATCCCTGCTGCTGCAGATTACGGTTACCACCCAGACAACATCGTAGCAACCGATGACCTACCTCAAGGCGGTCGCCCTGCTCCATTTATGGCACTTAAAAACGTAATCGACCTTGGCGTAACCAGCGTTTCAGCATGTGTGAAAGTGGATGATGCAGCACCTGGGATCGATGAAGGTCACAACGCAGGTATGTGGACAGTAGGCCTTGTATTATCAGGTAACGAAGCAGGCTTAACGTATCAAGAATATTTAGATGCAGACGAGACAACACTTACAGCTGCACGTGAAAAAGCAAGCGTTAGGCTAAACGAATCAAACCCGCACTACTTGATCGATACCATTGCAGACCTACCAGGCGTCATTGCAGATATTGAACAGCGTTTACTGGCAGGAGAGCGCCCATAAGCAAAAGCGAGATGTTCACGTGACGTAAAGTACGTGAAAAACATCTCTAATCGCTTTAATTCAAATCCCTATCCAATCATGTACTCATTCGAGTTATACATATTGGGTGGGGATTTTTGTTTTATAAGCATGATAAAGCGCAAGTTTTTTACTTATTACCCGTAGCGCCACTGGTAAATAGACGAGGCTAGGCTATAGCTTAAACATAAACATTCCAACAAATGATAAAATCAACAATAAAGGCATCTTAAATATATAATATTTAACAATTTCATTGACTCCAATACGCAATCAGATTAACAATATAAGTACTGAGAAAGAAACAGGTTCACCTGAACCAACACCTTGATTTACTTATTATAAGCAGTGTCGTAACCCAATAAGTGATCGTTTTACTGGTAAGTTCAGATAAAAATAAGAGTTAATCCAAGGAAAAAATTATGAAAAAACTGTCAAAAATCATGTGTGCTGTTGTAGCCGCTTCAGGCCTAGCAGCAGCGCCTTCTATTGCTGCAACGACTTACGTGGGTGCAAAAGTGGGCGTGGGCTGGCTAGACAGCGCATGCGTAAGCGGTGAAAAGTGTGATGATGATGCAATTGGTGCAGGCATCTACTCTGGCTACAATTTTAATGACAAGTTTGGTATTGAGCTAAGCTCAGACTTCCTTGGCGACTACAAGACAAGCTTTTCAAAGAACGGCACAACAGCTGCGTTCAGCGATCCACTGATCGCAATCTCGCTAACTCCAATGTACCGCCTAGCAGTACAACAAGAGTTTGACGTATTCTTTAAAGCAGGTCCTGCTTACATTTCACACGGTGGCGAGGATGACGTCGTTCTTTCTGCTGGTATCGGTGTAGAGAAGCAACTATCTTCTGATTGGGCATTACGTGTTGAATACCAATACTTTGATGATTTCGACGACAACTACGTTCAAGACCTGAACTCGAACCTACTATCAGTTGGTGTTAGCTACAACTTCGGTACTGGCAACACCACAGCATCAGCGGCGGCTGCAACAGCTTCTGCAGTAGCAGTGACTCAAGCGCCATCTGAGCCAATCACAGAACCAGCAGTTGTTGTTGAAGAGAAGACAACCGTGGTTGTTACTAAAGCGCAAACTGAGAGCTTCTCTCAAGGTATGTTTGAGACAAACAGTACTGAACTGTCTACAGATGGTAAAATTGCATTAATGCCATTAGTTGAAGTACTTAAAGCTCACCCTCAATCATCAGTTGATGTTGTTGGTCACACCGACTCAACAGGTGCAGCTGAGTATAATCTAATGATCTCTAAGAAACGTGCTGCTGCTGTAGCCGCATACATCGAAGAGCAAGGCATTGAAGCAGACCGTATTACAGCGTCAGGTGAAGGCGAAGAGAATCCAATTGCATCAAACGCTACAGCTGAAGGTCGTGCTCAAAACCGTCGTGTTGACGCAACGATCCCTGGTTTTGAATACCAAGAAGAAGTCAAAGTTGAAGAAGTTATCGTAGAAGCTGCTGAATAATAGCACTCTACCTTAGTTAAAATAATAAGGGCGGAGCACTTTAAAGTGCTCCGCCCTTTTCTTTGTCTGGCTATGCCTAAAAACCGTAAGCGATAAGCCGTAAGCCGTAAGCCGTAAGCCGTAAGCCGTAAAGATTAGCCTACCGCCAAGCTGTACAATCAGAAGACTAGACGATTTCCCAACTATGAGTCATCTCTACGCCAGCACCCAACATTAGACATACAGAACAGTACTTTTCTAATGAATCCGCACACACCTTAGCGACCTGCTCAGGATCAAGGTTGTCACCAGACACTTCAAAGTGAATATTAATCACAGTAAAGATTTTCGGCGCTGTTTCACGACGTTTGGTTTCAAGCTTTGCATTGCAACCAGTGATGCTTTGACCCGCAGATTTCAAACCGTCCACTACATCAACAGAGCTACAGCCACCAGCAGCCATTAACACCATTTCCATCGGGCTTGGCGCAGTAGCACCGCCGCTTCCATCCATAACAATAGAATGGCCTGATTGAGATTGACCGAGGAATTTAAAGCCTTCGACCCATTTAACTTCTGCTTGCATGTTGTTCCTTAGATGTACGAAAACGTCATCATTATTTGGTATTTTATATCAATGCCTACACCCTACTACTGGCGGCATTTATGAGCAAGATTTTCTATTTGAGATATTTTTTTCATGAATAGTGTAATTTTTTCCATCTAAAACCTGTCTCTATTCGTACATTCAAAATCGAATGAGAAAAACGTCAAGATGAGGTATCTATGAATAAATTATCTAAAATATTGGTATCACTCGTGGTTACACTACCACTGATTTCGCTGTTTGTAAGCCAGACTGGCACTGCCAATACAATGGATAAAACGGCTAGTTCAGGTAAAACTGAAATCGCGACACTGGCTGGTGGTTGTTTTTGGTGTACAGAATCCGATCTAGAAAAACTGACAGGCGTGACCGACGTTATCTCTGGGTATTCTGGCGGTGAACTAGAAAACCCAACCTACAAACAAGTATCCTCAGGCAAGTCAGGTCACATCGAAGTGATCAACGTGACCTATAACCCTGATGTGGTTAGCTACGAACAGGTTCTTGACCAATTCTTCCGACACATCGACCCAACCGATGACAAAGGTTCTTTTGTAGACCGAGGCCGTCATTATCGACCAGCTATTTTCTATCATAACCAAGCACAAAAAGATGTTGCTCAGAACTTCATGATGGAAATCGACAAAGCTAATATCTTTGGTGAACCACTAAAAACAGAACTGATTGAATTTGAGAAGTTCTGGCCAGCAGAAGATTACCACCAAGATTATTACAAGAAGAGTAAGGTTCGTTATAACTACTACCGCTATGCTTCTGGCCGCGATCAGTACCTAGATAAGATCTTCGGTGATGATAGAAAGGACAACCCTAAAACACTACGTCAGATAATCGACAGTAAGAATGCGACAGCGAATGCTAAAACATACGTAAAACCGTCTGATGCAGAGATCAAAGCGAAGCTTACAGCACTTCAATACGATGTAACGCAAGAAGACGCTACTGAGCGCCCATTTGACAACAAATACTGGGATAACAAGCAAGAAGGTATTTACGTTGATATCGTAACTGGGGAGCCATTGTTCTCTTCAAAAGACAAATACAAGTCAGGCACAGGCTGGCCGAGCTTTACACAGCCAATCAGCGAGGCTTATGTCGTCACAACTACTGACTACAAACTGCTTTACCCAAGAACAGAGGTTCGCAGTAAGTTTGGTGATTCTCACTTGGGACATGTATTTAAAGATGGTCCAAAACCAACAGGGTTACGTTACTGCATGAACTCAGCCGCAATGCGCTTTATCCCAGCGGATAAATTAGCAGAAGAAGGCTATGAGGAATACGTTGAGATGTTTGAGGGCTAAGCATTCAGCATTTAACGAACAGCCTATAACAACAAAGCCAGCATATCGCTGGCTTTGTTTTTATTTACAGAGCTTTATTTATCAGCCCGTGAACCTAATTAACCAGTCAACACCGTGTCTTCTGGATATTTCAACAAGGAAGGTTCTGGGCGAGCTAGCATATAAGCCAAGGTCAAAGGACCGATACGTCCAATCACCATAACAACAATCATGATGTATTTACCTGGCTCAGTCAGGTTCGCGGTTAAGCCAGCGGTTAAGCCAACCGTTGCAAAGGCTGAAATCACCTCAAACATGACTCGATCAAACGCTGCCTTTTCAGTAAGCATTAACAAAAACATCGCGGTGGTTAATAACGCCCCACTTACCACAATAATGGCCAATGACTTTGTTACCGCTTGCCAAGTTACGGTTCGCTTAAACATCACTACATGTTTCTTCTGGCGTAAAAACGTCCACGTCGCAACAAACGCGACGGCAAAGGTCGAAACCTTAATACCACCACCCGTTGAGGTAGAACCGGCACCAATCAACATCAGTACAATCATTACCAGCAATGCCGGCTGAGTGTATTGAGACAAATCCACACTATTAAAGCCAGCAGTACGAGCACTTGCCGACTGGAAAAATGCGGCTAGCCACTGTCCTTGAGTCGATAGCCCTTCCATGGTTGCTGAGTTATTTCTTTCCAGCAGCCAGAACAATACCGTACCCACCAACAATAAAGTCGGGGTTGCGGTTAGCATAATCTTAGTGTGTAAATGAAGATGTCGAAAACCTTTACGCCAATTACTGGATAGGTCACCCACTACCGTGAAGCCTAAACCACCAAAAATGAACAAAGCCGCGAGCGTAAAAATCACTAATGGGTCATCAACAAAGCTCATCATACTGTCTGAAAACAGTGCAAAACCTGCGTTATTGAATGCAGATATCGCATGAAATAGTGCATAAAAACTGCCCGTTGACCATCCCATCTCAGGTACCCAGCGGAAGCAGAGCAATACAAAACCGATAAATTCAGCCACTAATGCAAAGATGATGATCTTCTTAACTAATTTACGAAGGTTAATCTTACGATCTTGACCAAGCGCTTCTTTCGCGAGTGCTTGTTGTTTAAGGCTTAACCTAACACCGAACATGTAAAGCAGTACCGCAGATAGAGTCATCTGCCCTAACCCGCCGACTTGCATCAAGAACATCAGTAAGATTTTGCCCGCCAAGGTGAAATGCTCACCGGTATCGACAACACCTAATCCTGTCACACTGATCGCCGAGGTTGCTGTAAACAGTGCATCCGTAAAACTTAGGCCTGTCACAGAGAATACAGGCATCGTCAACAATATTGCAGAGGGGATAAGTACGCCTAAGAAGCTCGTAAGGATAATCTTAGGTTCAGAGCCTTTACGTGGCTTTTTATCACTCTTAAGCGTGTAGAAAGTACCTTTTCGTTTTAACGAATTCATACTGTTACCTTATTGCCAATTACCAATTGCGTAGCTTTCTAGATAAGGTCTCTTTCGGCCCAGCGATGATCACCACATCCCCAATTTCTAAACTCACATCCAATTCTGGTGCTTTAGTGAGGTTCGGCCCTCGCTTGAAGCCAAGTACCTCAACACCATTTTCTTTACACAGCTTAAGATCGCCAAGTTTCTTACCCAACAGTTTAGAACCAATAACAATCTCCGTCATCGCTAAGCCACTGCCAAGGTCGATAAATTCGAGAACGCGTCTGTCCAGTATCTTACGAGCAACACGAATACCCATATCGCGCTCGGGCATGATGATATGGTCAGCACCAATCTTAGAGAGGATCTTGCCGTGGAACTTATCATTCGCCTTAACCCAGACTGCTTTTGCTCCAGATTCTTTCACCACCAAAGTCGTTAGAATGCTTGAGTTAACGTCAGAGCCTATCGACACCATCACCATATCGTAATCATCGAGTCTTAACTCTTTAACTGTCTCCTCGCTTGTACAGTTCGCAACAATCGCTTGTGAAACAAAAGCCGCTGCTTCTTTCACTCGCTCTTCATCAATATCGACGGCCAGTACCTGTGCCCCTGAACTTTGTAGCTCTTTGCAAACAGACAGACCAAATCGCCCTAAACCGATAACTGCATATTGTTTGTCGCTCATTTGAAATCCTGTTTAGAAATTTTAATTACACGGGATAGCCAAACCTACATTAGTTTCTATCTCAAAAAAAGTTAGTTCTGCAAGAATAAGGTTATACTATTGTCATAATCGCTTGATTTATAAAGGTAGAGAACAACTCGAGTTTCTGCTAATTTCCAATTCATAATTTCTGCGGCAGCACACACAATGAATGAATTCATAACCCAAGTACAAACCTACATCAACCAGAGCCATAGTGATTGGGCAAACAGCGTCCTATTCATCACTATGGCGAGTTTTCTCGCTTGGGTAGCTTGGCGAATTATCCATAATCGCTTAGAAATTCTGGTTCAGAAAACCCCATTCCACTGGGACGATCTACTGCTAGAAGCACTAAAAACCCCTGTCAGCACGTTACTTTGGTGTTGGCCTGCTACAGTATCTGTCGGGCTCATCCTTCAAGACCAGTTTGGCAATGAAATCAACTGGTTAAAAACACTTAAGCACATATTAATTATCTGTACCTTCGTTTGGTTTACCTTACGAATGATCACTAACACAGAAGCCTATGTCTTAGAGCAAAAAAACAGAGACGAAACCACAGTACAGGCAATTGCGAAAGTCGCTCGCCTGTTCTTTATGGTGATGGGCGGCCTAACCATTATGCAGGCATTTGGGCTCAGTCTTTCCGGCTTACTCACCTTTGGTGGTGTTGGTGGTTTAATTGTCGGTTTAGCTGCAAAAGATCTACTGTCGAATTTCTTCGGTGGCATGATGATTTACTTCGACCGCCCTTTTAAAGTCGGTGATTGGATACGTTCTCCCGATCGTCAAATCGAAGGCACTGTCGAACGCATTGGTTGGCGCATGACGATCATCCGCACTTTTGATAAGCGTCCTTTGTACGTGCCAAATTCGGTGTTCAGTAGTATTGTGGTAGAGAATCCATCGAGAATGTTGAATCGTAGAATCAATGAAACCTTTGGTCTTCGTTATCAAGATGCAGACAAATTGGCGCTCATTGTTGATGATGTAAGAACCATGCTCGAGACCCACCCAGATATTGATGCCAAACAGACGTTGATCGTTAACTTTGACAAATTTGGGCCATCAACGCTCAACTTCTTTATCTATACCTTCACAAAAACAGTCAACTGGATCAGGTACCACAAAGTGAAGCAAGACGTTCTGTTACAGGTTCTGGCGATTATTCATAAACACAATGCAGACATCGCGTTCCCAACACAGACACTCAAGATTGACCCTCAAGACTTTTCTAATGTTCAAGATCATAACAGCGTTCAAAGCCTAGGTGATAATCAGAATATTAGCGATCCCAAAGACATGTTGAACTCCCCTACGGAAGGTCATCGATAGTCATATCCTTCTTGGTTATCGATAAGTAATAAGCGTGAAGCGTGGTAATATGATGGCAGTATTCTAATGCACCTAATTACCACGCTATGATTTTACCTGTCATTCTAGCCGGCGGCTCCGGAAGTCGTCTCTGGCCACTGTCTCGCGAGCTTTACCCTAAGCAATTTCTCAATATTGCCGGCGACCAGTCAATGCTTCAGCACACACTTCAACGCCTGCAAGGCCTTGAAGAGCACTTGATGGATAGTAAATGCGATGCCCCATTCATTATCTGTAATGAAGAGCATCGCTTTATTGCCGCTGAACAAGCTCGATCAGCTAACATTCAACATAGTGGTATTCTGCTAGAGCCAGTCGGTAGAAATACAGCCCCAGCCATTGCGCTTGCCGCCCTAAAGGCTTTAAGTAAACCACCGCTTAATGAACAAAGCGCATCCGACCCTATCTTGTTAGTGCTGGCTGCTGATCATCACATCGCGAAAACCTCTGAATTCCAACAAGCGATTAGTCGTGGTGTTGATTATGCAAAACAAGGCAAGCTGGTGACATTCGGTATAACACCTAGCTCCCCAGAGACTGGCTATGGCTATATCAAGCAGGGAGAGCCTCTTTACTCCAGTGCTCAAACTGATACTAATGGAACAGAGCAGCCAATCAATCACGCCTTCGCCATAGAATGCTTTGTAGAAAAGCCAGACACAGCAACAGCAGAAGAGTACATCCGCTCAGGACAATACTTATGGAACAGTGGCATGTTCATGTTTAAGGCATCACGCTATGTTGAAGAACTCGCCGAACACCACCCTGAGATAGTAGCGGCTTGTAAACTCGCTCTTGCAACGCAAAATACCGACCTCGACTTTATCCGTATAGACGCTGAAGCATTCAAAAGCAGTCCAAGTGATTCAATCGATTACGCCGTGATGGAAAAGACCTCGCACGCCGCGGTGATCCCGATGGATGTCGGCTGGAACGATATTGGCTCATGGTCCGCGATCTGGGATGTAAGCGAAAAAGATCAGCACAATAACGTCATTGAAGGTGATGTGTTAACCGTCGACTCTCAACACAACTACATCCATGCTGAAAATAAGCTGGTTGCGACGGTAGGTGTCGACAACCTGATTATTGTCGAAACCAAAGACGCTATATTGGTTGCAAATAAAGACAAGGTTCAGGGTGTTAAATCGATTGTCAGTCAACTAAATCAAGCGGGTCGCACAGAACATGTGCATCATCGTGAGGTGTTTAGACCTTGGGGTAAATACGATGTTATCGACCTAGGCAAGCGCGACAAAGTTAAACGTATCACCGTTAAACCCGGTCACAAGTTGTCGTTACAAATGCACCACCATAGAGCGGAACATTGGGTAGTCGTGGCGGGTACTGCGAAAGTGACCAACAATGAGAAAACCTATCTGGTTGAAGAAGATCAATCCACTTACATCCCTTTAGGTCATATTCACAGCCTAGAGAACCCAGGGGATCTCCCACTCGAGATGATTGAAGTACAAACAGGCAGTCATTTAAGTGAAGGCGACATCATTCGATATCAAGACAGTTATGGGCGAGACGTGCGCAAGCAACAAGTCCACTCATCAAAGCACAACCAAACGAAATAAAGCAGCGACAAATCGATGAAACCAACATTAGACCTAAACTGCTTTAAGAACAACGATATCCGCGGCGTCATTGGTAAACAAATCAATGAGCCACTCGCCTACCTGCTCGGTAAGGCATTTGGCGAATACGTCCTATCCGCTAAGCCTGAAACCTCACTCGATGGTTTGGCGCAGGTAGTGATTGGTCGTGATAACCGCAAAACCTCCCTGTCATTACAAGAAGCCATGACCAAAGGCTTAATCGAGTCAGGGATTACCGTCATTGATCTAGGTATGACTGGCACTGAAGAGGTCTACTTTGCGACTCGTTACCTAAAAGCGATTGGCGGAATACAAATCACAGCCAGCCACAACCCAATCAATTACAACGGCATGAAAATGGTCGGTGTAGACGCTAGCCCTATCAGTAAAAACAGTGGTTTAGATGAAATCAAACGACGCATTGAAGAACTTCATCAAGAGCTGAACTGCAATTTACCGTTCGTTCATGCACAACCAAGTAACTCTAGTAGATCGAACAGTATTCTTGCTCCGTACGTTGAGCACCTACTCTCGTACATAACCCCATCAAAGCTGTCACCGATGAAGATTGTGGTTAATGCTGGGAACGGTGTTGCAGGACATATCATTGATGCTTTAGATAATAAATTTAACGAACTCGGTGTCCCTATCACCTTCATCAAAGTTCATCATAACCCTGATGGAAACTTCCCAAATGGTATTCCAAACCCTTTGATTAGAGAGAACCAAGCAGCCACTCGAGATGCCGTTTTAGAGCATTCTGCCAACCTTGGAATTGCTTGGGATGGAGACTTCGACCGATGCTTTTTCTTTGATGAGCAAGGCAATTACATCGAGGGTTATTACATTGTAGGGTTGCTTGCTGAAGCATTCTTGGTCAAACAGCCTAACACGACTGTATTGCACGATATGCGCATGACCTGGAACACAATTGAAATCGCAAAAACGCATGGTGGAAAAGCGATTGGAATTAAAGCAGGACACGCACTGATCAAAGAGAAGATGCGTGAAACGAATGCCGTCTATGGGGGCGAAATGAGCGCACACCATTATTTTCGTGATTTTGGATATTGCGATTCAGGCATGATTCCTTGGCTATTGGTTATCGAGCTGATGTCGAAAACTCAACAATCTCTTCACCAATTAACGAGTACTAGTATAGATAGATTCCCCTCTTCCGGGGAGATCAATCGAAGAGTCTCAGACCCAGAGCAGGTCATGGCTTGCGTGTTATCGCACTACCAAGATCATGCCGTTGAGATCGATCACACAGACGGAATCAGCATGAATATGGGCTCATGGCGCTTCAACTTAAGAAAGTCCAATACCGAGCCATTAATACGCCTTAACGTTGAAACCAAACAAGATAAAGCTTTACTGTCACTTAAAGTCGACGAGTTACTGTCTTTTCTCATTTAAGAATACAGACACTTCCAGTTTTCAACTAAGATCCACAAAAAAGCCCTTATTAGCTGTTGCTAACTAAGGGCTTTGAATTTTCAGTAGCTTAATCGCTGACTGTAATTAGTCTATTTGTTACGACGAGCTTCAACAGCGTCTGCCAGCTGGCGAAGTACTGTTTCAGTGTCTTCCCAACCAATACACGCATCAGTAACAGATTGGCCGTACGTTGCAGCTTTGCCCTCAACCAGGTCTTGGCGACCTTCAACAAGATGAGATTCAATCATCACACCAAAGATAGCTTTGTCGCCACCAGAAATTTGTGCGCTTACGTCATCAGATACGTTCATTTGACGCTTAAACTGCTTAGAGCTGTTTGCGTGGCTGAAATCGATCATCACTTTTTGTGGAAGACCAGAAGCTGCTAGCTCTTCTTTAATCTTACCAACGTGTTCTGCGCTGTAATTTGGCTCTTTGCCACCACGTAGGATGATATGACAATCAGGGTTACCTGCTGTTTCAACGATAGCTGAGTGACCGTACTTAGTTACTGATAAGAAGTGGTGAGAAGCGCTAGCAGAGCGAATAGCATCTGTTGCAATCTTGATGTTGCCATCAGTACCATTCTTAAATCCAACTGGGCAAGATAGGCCAGAAGCCAGTTCGCGGTGAACTTGAGATTCTGTAGTACGTGCGCCGATTGCACCCCAGCTGATTAGGTCAGCAACGTATTGAGGCGTGATCATGTCTAGGAATTCGCTTGCCGTTGGCATGCCCATGTCAGTTAGGTCCAGCAGTAGCTTACGTCCTAGACGAAGGCCATCATTTAGCTTGAACGTATCGTTCATGTACGGGTCATTTATTAGACCTTTCCAACCAACAGTTGTACGTGGTTTTTCAAAGTAAACACGCATTACGATTTCAAGGTTATCACCAAGTTCGTCGCGCAACACTTTCAAACGTTTACCGTACTCAAGAGCAGCTTCTGTGTCATGAATAGAACATGGGCCGACAATAACAAGCAAGCGATCATCGCTCTCTTCTAAAATATTGTGGATCGCTTTGCGGCTTTCAAAGGTTGTAGAAGAAGCAACTTCTGTCGCTGGAAACTTTTCTAAAACAGCAACAGGGGGTAATAACTCTTTTACTTTGTTAATTCTTACATCATCAGTCTGGAACATTGCTTACTTCTTCCTTTTTTCTATCCTTGAGCTGAATGTACGTTGTCTCACGTCACTTTCTATCAGCACTAATCTTCTTGTTCCCTGTAACTTAACTAGTAAAAACTCTAGTTTCAATCACTAATTAAAAATAAACGCAATTTTTTTTGTGTTTTATATTTAAAACACCCTGTATACCATTATTTACACGCTATCGATTGCGTATTTTATAGCAAGGTAAGAAGAGCCATTCTTCAAGCTACATCATGCATGTAAAATTGTGTCGAACTCAAAAACAAAAAAGCTCACGTGATCAGCGTGAGCTTTTATTTAATTACATTCTTTTCAATGGCTTGATGACACTATCAAGCCCTTCAATTTTCAGAGCAAGGCACAGTTTCAATAAATCGCCGAGTTCACCAGACGGGAATCCCTTTTTATCAAACCACAGCAAATATTCTTCAGGTAAGTCAATCAGTGTACGACCCGCGTACTTTCCAAATGGCATCTGCATTCGAGCCAACTTAATCAGGTTCTCTTTCTCTAGCATTATTCGGTCTTTACTATGCGTCATCTATGTTGTGTAGAGTATCACCTAAACGTTCAACCCAATAGTTGATCGCGTCTTTGGCATCATCCAGCGAATCAATCATGGTTGAAAAATCTTTGTTACCCGCTTCACGGTCGATGGCTGCAAACAGTGGTGTGCCCTCTTGAGCATCACTGACCAATAACTCTACACTCGCACTCCCAACATTGGTGTGCTCACCAGTCGTGACCTTAGATATGGTTGACATCGCAAGGTCAAACGGCAGAACGCTGCTCGTTACAGCTAAGAGCGGATTGGGCGTTTCAACGTTACTCAGAGCGATACTCAAGCGGAGCGTTTTTCCTGTCGGTTCATCGACAATCGTTTTATGAGGCGATATTTTATCTTCCAAGCGCGCAACCATGTGCTCAGTGAGTTCCTGAATCTCTTCCTGATCCAACGAACCTTCTTCTGCTAAAACAAAAATTTGGTCGATCACTACAGAATCGTAGTCATCTAACTTGGATTTCAAACGCTGCGCGTCACGTAGCCCAACCCTTGCCCAAACCAAGTCGACGCCTCCGTCAGGCCCAGCCTGAAAATCTTCGTAGCTGGTAAATTTAGTAGCGGTTCTAATTGGGCCGCCTGCACAACCAAGCAAGAAAATGCTGGTTGCAACAAGCAAAAGGACTTTTAAAGGGTTCATAACGCACTTAGTCAAAATTAAGGAATCTAATTAAGTATGACATACCCTATGTGAAAAGGTTGTAGAAAAAGGGGGTTAAAAATCAGAGCTAACTCTAAAATTAATCATGTTGAACAGTGTGTGCGTACTCTACAATTACCTGATTTCCTTCAATATAAGCATTTTGGATCTCACCATCAACACTCATTCTACTTTTCAGGTAGACCACTTTAGGCCCCGATTCATTGCCCTCTTTTAGCGAGGGGAATACATTCCTTGGTTCCAAATGAAGTAAACGACAAAAATGACTAATGAAAGACATGGTTAATGGCGTCTCCCCTCTTAGCACTCTTGAGAAATCAAGCTGGTTCATGCCTAGCTTTTTTGAAAACTCCATCTGCGTAATTCGCATTCTCGATTTTTGTGACATCCACGTTTGATACAACGCGTCTCTGTCTAGTTCTGTGAATTCCATACCGGCTCCTTTATATAATTCATACCAATCAATTGTCCGGTTTTTCATACATGGCGTGTCAGGGTTCGGTTAGTGGAAACCAAAGGTTTGGTTTTGATATGTGCACAATTGTTGTACAGAGCGAAGCGAAACAACCCAAAGTCATTCACTAAAACGATTAGATCAAATGCTTTCTTTATTTATATCAATAATTTATACGTTAACGAACTAAACATATAGCAAGTTAATTTGTATCAAGAATTAAAAGTTCGAGATTGGCATTCCACATTTCAATCGATTGATTCGCATTTATAAAACTGGTTGGCTACATTTCGATTGCTCAAACGCACTTCTGGCAAACTATTTGAAAGAATAGGACGCAAAGCCACCGGTCTGTCGACAAATATTCTGTCTATGATAGCGGGGCCGCCACTTAATAGAATTTAAGTGTAAATGCATGCCGGGGTGTTCTCTTTTTTGTCGGCCAAATACAGTAAGGACAAATAATGAAACAACTCCAAAAAAAATCACTCATCGCGCTATCGCTTCTTAGCGTAAGCGGTGCAAGCTTCGGTCACGGTTATGTCTCGGCATACAACAATGGCGTAGCTGAGAGCCGTGTTGCCCTATGTAAGTTCCCTGCGAGTGATACGCAAGAGAAAAACACCAACTGTGGTGGTATCCAATACGAACCACAAAGTGTAGAAGGCCCTGAAGGCTTCCCAGAAGTTGGCCCTGCTGATGGGAAAATCGCCAGTGCGCAATCTTCTTTAGCAGCAGCACTAGACGAACAAAAGGCAGACCGCTGGGTTAAACGCCCTATCAAGTCTGGTTCTCAATACTTCGAGTGGACATTCACAGCTAACCACAAGACTCGCGATTGGAAATATTACATTACTCAACCCGACTGGAATCCAAACCAGCCGTTGGCTCGCAGCTCTTTTGACTTAACGCCATTCTGTGTTGTTGAAGGCAATATGGAACAGCCACCGATGCAAGTCAGTCACTTGTGTAATGTGCCAGAGCGTGAAGGTTATCAAGTGATCCTTGCGGTATGGGATGTGGGTGATACTGCAATGGCTTTCTACAACGTTATCGATGTGAAGTTTGATGGCGACGGCCCTATCATCCCGGATTGGGATCAAGGCGGTCAAATCAACCCGACACAAGACCTGAATGTTGGTGATGCTGTTTATACTCGCGTATTCGACCAATCCGGTGAGAACGCTTCATACAGCACTGAGCTTGTGATTGAAACTTCTGAACAAGGCAAAGCCAATAACTGGTCTTACGCTCTTTCTTCTAAAATCAATCAAGAGCAGACGCAAATCAAAGCAGGTCAATTGAACGACCAAGGCGATTTTGCGCCAGTATACGGCACGAACCCTGTTTATCTAAAAGCAGGTTCTGGCTTTAACAGTGTGGAAATCGGCTACAAGATTGACACTCCAGAACCCGAGCTTGAGCTAGAAGTAACAGGCTTAGAATCAGAGTACATTATCGATGAGAGCCAACCTACTCAGCTTGACCTTACGCTAGCGGCAACAGGCGATATTCAAGCTGAGCTTACCGTGTACAACCATCACCGTGAAGCACTTGCCTCTCAGAAATCGGACCTAACAGACGGACAAGTTGAAGATATTCAACTGACTCTTTCTAAGTCTGAAGCTGGTCACCACATGCTTGTGGTTGTGACGAAAGATGACCAAGGTAACTTAGTGGATCAGAACACGCTTGATTTCCACCTAATGGACGAGCAAACACCGCCACCAGCAGGCGACTACGACTTCGTGTTCCCAGAAAGCATTGAGTCTTACACAGCAGGAACAAAGGTTCTAAGCAGCGATGGTGGCGTTTATCAGTGTAAAGAGTTCCCATACTCTGGCTACTGTGTTCAATGGGCTCCAACAGCAACTCAGTACGAACCAGGTGTCGGTTCACACTGGCAAAGTGCTTGGAACAAAGTGGACTAAGTACTCGCTAGATACTTACTTTGTATTGGGTGAGTTTTAGTCATCAACCAAACAAAAACGGATGCCCAAAGCATCCGTTTTCTTATTCTGTAACAGCTGAAGCATCAGTTATCAAAGTAGATAGTGGTCCGCCAACAGAGCGACAAACAAGATCATGAGATGATAGATGGAGAACTTAAAGGTCTTCATCGCCATATTAGGTTCGTCACGATATTTAAGTACCCAAGCGTGATAAACAAACCCGCCGTTGAGCACCAATGAAGCGCTCAAATATATCCAGCTACTCATGCCGACCAATACCGGCAATATACATACGATGCTTAGCAGCAAGGTATAGAGCAAAATAGAAGTCTTGGTGTATTCGATTCCGTGGGTCACAGGCAGCATGGGGATATTCACTTTGGCATACTCATCACGACGATGAATTGCCAACGCCCAGAAATGAGGAGGTGTCCAAATAAAGATGATCATCACCAACAACCAAGCATTTGAATGCAGTTCGTTGGTAACCGCCGTCCAGCCCAGTAACGGAGGCATTGCACCAGCGATCCCTGCTATCACAATGTTTTGCGGCGTTGCTCGCTTCAAGTACATGGTATAGATGACCGCATAGCCCAATAAACTTGCAAAGGTTAGCCAAGCCGTGAGTTGATTGACCCACACCACTAACGTAGCGAACCCAAATAAGCCGATACCTGCTGCAAAGCTAAACACACGCACACTACTCAGCTCACCGGATGGTAAAGGGCGTCGATTTGTTCGAGTCATCTGGCCGTCGATCTTTTTATCGATCAAATGGTTAAACGCAGCCGCTGAACCTGCCATTAACCCTATCCCAATCATTCCGAACAAAGTTTGTTGCAAAGGCAATCCATTCGGCACGGCCAAACACATCCCAACCAATGCTGTCAGCAACATCAAAGCCACCACTTTAGGCTTAGTCAGCGTTAAATAAACTTTCCAAGTGGCTTTGTTTTTTTCAGCCTTTTCGTTACTTAAAGTTATGTCATTATTGGCTGTTATCTTATGAGTTAAGGCTGCGTCTTGAGCCACCACTTCATACTGTGTTGACGTTCTACTGACCATGATTACCTCCTTGCAATACACTGTTCTTCACCACGCTCTCACTCGGTTTGCGTTGCCACACCACAAAATTGGTTACAACCATGCTGATGAGCAACATTGCTGCGACTAGGTTATGCAAAACCGCAACTGAGATTGGCAGGTGAAACCATACATTACTGATCCCAAGGCTGATTTGAGTAAACAACACTATTGCGACAATCATGCTCAGCTTTTGGTGAGGCACTTGACCAAACTTCCATAACTGGTACACGACCATCAGCACCGTTAATGTCGCCACAATAGCCCCGAACCTGTGCATGACATGTATGGTAAGCCTCGCGGGATACTCCAACACACCAAACTCATAGTTATCGTGTCCGTGTTGAGCAAAATCGAACGCATTTTTGAAATCGAGGTCGCTCATCCAGTTACCTTCACAAATAGGCAATTGGGTACACACCAAAGCGGCATAGTTTGACGATGTCCAACCACCAAGCAGTATCTGCCCAACCACAATGAGTAACCCAAACAACGCCCAAAATTTAAGTGTTGGAGAATAAGAAGCCTCGCCAAAACGGCTTTGGAATTGAGACAAACGGCAGTAGAGCAGACACAACAGTGACAGCAACGTGAAGCCCCCCATCAAATGCGCCATAACCACAACGGGCATCAACTTAAGAGTCACCGTCCACATTCCAAGCAAAGCCTGAAAAATCACAGTGGCAGAGATAAGTAATGGAAGACCAACTGGTGTTATATTCTTTTTAATACACCAAGCTACAACGACAAAGATAAGCAACCCTAATGTTCCTGCAAAGTAGCGATGGATCATCTCTACCCACGCTTTGTCTGCTTCAAGAGATCGCTCTGGAAATTGCAGATTGGCTTGACTCACCGCTTGGGCATCAGACGGAACGGTGATCTTACCGTAACAACCCGGCCAGTCAGGGCAGCCAAGGCCAGCATCAGACAGGCGTGTATAAGCTCCGAGAACAATCACGGTAAGGGTTAACAAGATAGTTAATCTCATCACAAGCATCAGTAAATCAGGGGCTTTATTCTGCATCACTTATCTCCCTATACTTATTCCCTTTCGCTGCTTAAGCTCAAGCATTTGCGCCATCAACTACCCAACTCGTGACAGCTTAAGTAGCTTTCTTAAATCATGAATCATACCTTTGGATTGCCCGACTAACTGCGACGGTTCCGACACGCTTTTGTACTCCATAACCAACTGTCCTAGCGGGTCAATAATGACAATAGAAGCCGGCGCAAACTCGGTGCTTAACTGATCGCCACCAGCTAACAAAGACAGATCCGGCTTATCAAGCGAACCCGATAACGAGTTGCCTTCCGATACAAAAACAACGGCCGTCACTCGCTCTTTGTTTTTCCCTAACGCTAAGTAGCTTTGATTCAAATAATGGAGTTGTTGTTCACACAAGCTTTCGCACTCCATCGGCGCGATATACCCCACAACCCAACCCTCTCCAGCCATGGGTACCGTTACGCCGAAATCCGCTAGTGTAGTTCTTGGTTCGACCAATTCGCCCGAGTTAGTGACACCTGATGTGTACCAATTCTGGTCCAGCACAGCTTTGGCGATAATGGCTGGCAAAGCGAAAATTAAAACAAGTCCAATTATTACCAAGCGCCCTTTAGTACGACGGCTTCTGAGCTCAGCCATGTTTGCCTCGGTAATTTCCCTGTTCACTTGTGCTTGAGATTTATCCATCCTTATTCCTCGTGATAGGTGTTGCTTTTAGGTACCGATAGCCAATCAACAACATCAAAAACAAAAGTACCGCAGCCATAACAAACCATTGAAATGAGTAACCAAAATGCTTCTCAGACCTCATCGCCGTTGGACGCCATAACATTTCATAGGGCCATGAATCTAAACTCTGAGGTTGGAAGACAAAGGGCAGCACTTCTTGTCCTGTATACTGTGATAACGCTGCTATGTTTAGGTTTTGGATTCTATTCGGTGTCGTATTTTCTAAACCCAACTCATGACTTAAAGGATTAATTGAGCGTGTATACAAGCGCCCTGACATTTTGGTTGGTACAGTGATACTTCCTAATTGCGGTAGTTCTCTTCTGTCATTACTTGCCGGAACAAACCCAAGATCGATCAACAACTGTTTTTCAGCCACTAAGGACTGGTTTCCATCTTCAAAGCGAACCTCACCCAACATGTAAATCACATACCCTACCGTTCCTTGGCTTATCTGGTTGTCTAACAAGAGCATCAAGCCGCTCGTATTGACTAATTCAACATCAGCCTTTAACCCGTTTAGGGTTTGAGGATTTAATGACTCTTGACCAGATAAATCCAGCTCTCGCAACTCAGAAATAACGACACCTAAAGGTTGTGACGAGAGATGTGCTCTCTCAGCTAATTGCTGTTCATCACGTAATTTCTCGTTACCACGATCGAGTTGCCACAAACCTAACTTGATTAAAGCGCCGACTGAAACCACAGTTAAAACAACCGCTATCCAAAAACCTTTACTGCGGAACTTGTGTTCATCATCAATCAATCGGTTTGGAGTTATCACTATGGCGTCATCTACCTTTGTTCTGTTATTTAAAGTCGTCTTGGTCGCTTTGCTGTTTTTTATCGCTTTCAATTTGATGAAAGGCCTAATCCAAATCGCCTCGGGCAAACACAATGGAAAAAGGCTCAGTCACTTCTTGGGGCGTCGTGTCATGTGGTCAGCCGTTGTCGTGCTACTTTTATTACTTGCTCTGGGATCAGGAGTGATAACTCCCAACCCTCGCCCCTATTAATCCCCTATAGGCTCAATCGTTAAAGTACATAAACAAACACAAACAGGCCCAACCAAACCACATCAACAAAGTGCCAATACCAACTGCCCGCTTGGAACGCAAAGTGGTCTTTCGGAGTGAAGTGGTCTTTCGCAACCCTTGCCAGCAACACAATCAAAAAGATCGTCCCTAAACAGACATGTAAGCCATGAAACCCAGTCAGTAAAAAGAAAGTATTACCGTAGATGCCAGACTGAAGTGTCAGCCCCATCTCTTGATAAGCGTGAAGATACTCTTCAACTTGGAAGAACAGGAAGAAGCTAGCCAGAACAATGGTTATCTCCAACCACACGATCAAAGCCATACGCTTATTTTGTTCAAGACTGATATGTGCCATGTGCAGCGTCACAGAGGAAAGCAGCAGAATAATGGTGTTCTTAAGCGGGATACCTTGCCAAGGCATGGCTTGTGTCGTTACGCCATCAGGGGTCGTCGTTAGTGGCCAAATTGATTGGAACATCGGCCACAATACTTCATGGGTCATTTCATTATTGCCCGCACCACCAATCCAAGGCACAGAAATCATTCGAGCATAGAAAAGCGCGCCAAAGAAAGCGCCAAAGAACATGATTTCGGAAAAGATGAACCAACTCATTCCTTGTCTAAAAGAACGAGAAATCTGCTCAGAATAGAGACCACTCAATGATTCTGTGATCACATTGCTAAACCAACCTGCGAGCATGTAAAGCAGCACAGCAAACCCGACTAACAACACCGCTTTGCCAAACACACCACCTGCGGCGTCGGTACCCATGTTTTGCACCGTCAAGCCAGCGCCAACCGCGACCAAAAACAGTGCTACAGCACCCACCAATGGCCAGTGGCTTTGATGTGGAACGAAATAAACTTCCTTTTTAGAACTCATCGCTCAACTCCTTATGTTGATACTGGTTCTGTAAATTCCTAGTTACTTGCGAGTACGTTAGGCTCAGATTTATTGGCCGCAGCACCCACCTCATTCGTGATATTGAATAATGTGTAAGAGAGCGTCAGCGTATGTATCGATTCTGGAATATCTGGCTCAATGTAAAATATCAAACCCATTTCTGCGCTCTTGTGCCCGTCCAATGGCTGCTGATTAAAGCAAAAGCATTCCATCTTATTGAAGTAGGTTGCCCCCATACCTGGAGAAACCGACGGTACGGCTTGGCCAACCAATGAGGCTCCAGAAAGGTTTTTGGCAATGTAGTTAGTTTGAACCACCTCACCAGGATGAACCTCTAACACTCGAACTTCAGGCGAAAACTGCCATGGCATATCTGGCTTGATGTGGGACATGAATTCGACTCGAACCGTACGAGAGTAGTCTGGCTGCATTCCCTGAGGTTGCACCGCTGAAACAGTATTAGTTTTGCCATTGATGCCTAAGGCCTCACACATGACATCGTAGAGCGGCACCAAAGCGAAACCGAAGCAAAACATCGCAACCACGCTCAACACCAAGTAGCCCGTCAGCTTTTTGGTCGATCGCTTATTAGACAGGCGCTTAGGTTGTTTTTTATCTTGATTGGGATCGCTTTGCTTATCACTCATGGTTCTGCCCTCTAATCCACTTTCGGCGGATGGGTAAAGGTGTGGTGAGGCGCAGGGCTTGGTACTGTCCATTCAAGACCTTCAGCTCTATCCCAAGGCTTACTTGGCGCAGGCTCTCCCCCTCTTACGCACTTAATCGCTAGCCATAAGAAAATTAGCTGAGACAACCCAAACGCAAAACCACCAATCGACACGACTTGGTTAACGTCAGCAAACTGAATCGCATAATCAGGAATACGACGCGGCATACCCGCTAACCCTAAAAAGTGCATCGGGAAAAACAGTACATTAACTGAAATCACCGACGTCCAGAAATGCCACAGGCTGAGCTTGTGGTCGTACATATGTCCGGTCCACTTAGGCAGCCAATAATAGGCAGCAGCCATAATCGAGAACACGGCACCGGTTACCAGAACATAATGGAAGTGAGCCACAACAAAATAAGTATCGTGGTATTGGAAATCAGCTGGCACGATAGCGAGCATCAATCCAGATAACCCGCCAATCGTAAACAAAACAATGAAGGCAATCGCAAACAGCATTGGTGTTTCAAAGGTCAAAGCACCCCGCCACATGGTCGCTACCCAGTTGAAGACTTTCACACCGGTCGGCACCGCTATCAACATGGTGCAATACATGAAGAACAGTTCGGCAAATACTGGCATACCCGTGGTGAACATGTGGTGTGCCCAAACCAAGAATGACAACAGTGCGATACTACAGGTCGCATAAACCATCGAGTGATAACCAAACAGGCGCTTACCACTGAATGCAGGGATGATGGCTGAGACAATACCAAAAGATGGCAAGATCATGATGTACACTTCGGGGTGCCCAAAGAACCAGAATATGTGCTGGAACATCACCGGGTCCCCACCACCAGCGGCATCAAAGAAGCTAGTCCCAAAATACTTGTCAGTCAGTACCATAGTCACAGCCCCCGCGAGAACGGGCATCACGGCTATCAGCAAGAAAGCGGTAATTAACCATGTCCATACGAACATCGGTAGCTTGAACCAAGTCATACCCGGAGCGCGCATGTTCACTATGGTTACGATGACGTTAATCGCCCCCATGATCGAACTGATCCCCATAATATGAACTGAGAATACGAATAGCGCGGTACTGTCTGGGCCATAAGTTGTCGAGAGTGGCGCGTAGAAGGTCCAACCAAAGCTCGGGCCGCCACCCTCTGTAAACAAAGATCCGATTAAGATTAGAAACGCAAAAGGCAAGATCCAGAAACTGAGGTTGTTCATTCTCGGCAGCGCCATATCTGGTGCACCGATCATCATCGGAATCATCCAGTTAGCCAAACCCGTAAATGCAGGCATTACGGCACCGAATACCATGATTAAACCATGGACTGTAGTCATCTGATTGAAGAATTCTGGCTCAACGAGTTGCAAACCCGGTTGGAACAGCTCCGCACGGATCACCATCGCCATTGCGCCGCCCGTTAAGAACATTGCAAAGCTGAACCACAAATAAAGTGTACCAATGTCTTTATGATTGGTTGAATACAGCCAACGAGCCCAGCCTTTAGGTGCCGCATGTGAATCGTGATCATCAACAGGCAAATCATTATTGCCCAAGGTGCCTTCCGCAGAATGGCTCAGTACTTGATCTTCTGCTGGAGCCGATTTCACCGGCTTATTGATTGGTGAACTCATAACTGATCCTTAGCATCATTTTGTGCATCATCCGTTGAGCTTTCAGAACTGCCTTCTTGCTTCGCCTTATAAGCGTTGATATCTGAGGCCTGAACAATATCGCCGGTATCATTACCCCAAGCGTTTCGTTGATAAGTTACTACCGCTGCGATCTCTTTCTCGGTTAACTGATTATCGAATGCTTGCATCGCCGTACCGCCACGACCATAAACAATTGTGTCGATATGAACATCCACATCACCAAGGGCAATAGGACTTCCTTTGATGGCAGGGAATGCTCCAGGAATGCCCTCACCGTTTGCTTGGTGACAAACCGCACATCGAGTTTTGTAAACCTCTTCACCGATGGTATTCAACTCCGCCAAGGAAAGTGACGCACCTAATGCATCTTTTGCGGCTTGTTGTTCGGCTATCGCTAACTCTTTCTGCTCCGCTAGCCATGCGTCAAACTCATCTTCTTCCATGGCATGCACCACGATCGGCATGAAACCATGGGCACGACCACACAACTCTGCACACTGCCCTCGGTAAACACCAGGCTCATCTATCTTAGTCCAAGCCTCATTAATAAAGCCCGGAATGGTATCTTTCTTAACAGCGAATGCTGGCACCCACCATGAGTGAATCACATCATCGGAAGTCATCAAGAAACGGACTTTACGGTCAACAGGCAGTACCAGCGGCTTATCAACTTCTAGCAGGTAATGCGCGCCTTTCACTTCGAGGCCTTCAATCTCTTTGTCACTGGTCGCTAGAAGGCTGTAAAACTCGACGTCTTCACCAAAATAGCTGTAATGCCATTTCCATTGTGACCCGGTGATTTTAACGGTCAGATCTGATTGGGAGGTATCTTCCATCGCTATTAAGGTTTTGGTGGCGGGTATCGCCATAGCGATGAGAATGATGATAGGGATGATGGTCCAAAGAATTTCGACTTTCGTGCTTTCGTGAAAATGGGCAGCAACTGCGCCCTTCGATTTCCTGTGCCTCAAAATCGAATAAAACATCACACCAAAAACAACAAAGGCAATCGCACAACAGATGTAGAAGATCAGCATATGAAGTTCATACACCTTACCACTGATCTCAGTGACGCCTTGAGTCATGTTGTAATCACTGCTAGCGTGCACTAAAGGCGATACTAAAAGCACAACAAAACTCTTCAAAAGCCACGCTAGCCTAACCAGTAATCTTTTCAAAAGATCTCTCCTTGTCCTTCCTAATTGGATACTTGCGACCTAAATGTCGTTGCGAACTGGACAACATTCATTGTTATTCCGGCTACACATGAAAAGGCTGAATATCAATCTACAACTCACATGGAACTAGCCTGTGAGCAGGCTACTGACCTCATATAAACCCAAGAACTAATACGGTTCAAAAGCGTTGGAGGTTTCCATGAAAGATTCAAAAACGGCGAATTTGTTAAATTTTGTTATATTTATGTAAAAGGCTAGTTAGTGATATCCAATTATTCAAGGTAAGTTTACTTACTAAACAGTCAATTATTTGAAGTGGCTTAATCTACGTGCCCTCTTGCCGTTGGAATTTATTTTATATCGAGTTTTACGATTGCTTTCATGGAAATGAGAATTAATATCACTTAAATTAAATCAACGGTAAGTCATACAGACATTAATAGGTTTAGTGATTATGCAAGATGCAATGAATTGGTTAGCGAGAGACCCAGATCCAAGAACTCGTAAAGAACTTCAACACCTCATCGATGAGGGAATGCACGACGAACTTGAAGACCGCTTTACTCAACGATTAGAGTTCGGAACGGCAGGACTTAGAGGCAAAGTTGGATGCGGCCCAAATCGAATGAACCGTTTAGTCATACAGGAAACAGCAACCGGGCTCGGCCACTACTTAATCGAACATGTCGCTAATGCGACCATTCGCGGTGTGGTCGTCGGTTATGACGGCCGTTTAGATTCAAAGCAGTTCGCGATTGATACCGCTTCCGTACTCACGGCTTTAGGCATTAAGGTTTATCTAACCTCGAACGTCGCGGCGACCCCTATCGTTGCCTTTGGTATTGAGCACTTCAACGCCGCAGCTGCCGTTGTGGTGACGGCCAGCCACAACCCACCGGAATACAATGGTTTCAAAGTGTACTGGGAGAATGGCGCTCAAATCATTCCTCCTCACGATGCGGGTATTGCCGCTGAAATCGATATCGCATCGACCAAGCCGCTCCCTTTAATGAGCCTAAGTGACGCTGAGACGCAAGGTAAGTTGGTGTGGTTAACTGAAGGCTATTATCAAACGTACCGCGCTGCGATCAATCAGAGCCCATACGTGAGTGACGAGATCGAATCGGCGAACACCACCATCACCTATACCGCAATGCATGGTGTCGGCGCACAAATGGCCGAGGATCTACTTCACGATTCTGGTTTCCATAAGGTGTTCAGCGTCGCCGAGCAAAGAGAGCCCGATGGTAACTTCCCGACCGTCAACTTCCCGAATCCGGAAGAAAAAGGCGCGATGGATCTGGTGGTTAACTTAGCAAAAAGTGTCGATGCCGACATTGCTTGTGCCAACGATCCAGATGCAGACCGATTTGCGGTTGCAGTGAGAACAGATGATGGCTCATACAAAATGCTAACAGGTGACCAAGTCGGCGTGCTATTCGCTCATTATCTACTCTCAAAGCCACATACCAAAAACCAATTAGTTGGTAACAGTATCGTATCTTCAACATTGCTTGAAAAAGTAGCTCAATCCCACGGGGCGACTTATTTCCAAACGCTGACAGGTTTTAAATGGTTAGCGAATATTGGCATGCAATTGGAAAATGATCAGAACGACTTCTTGTTCGCCTATGAAGAAGCATTAGGCTACACAATTGGTACTCAAGTACGAGACAAAGATGGGCTGTCTGCTATTGTCGTGTTTGCTCAATTGGTTGAGGAGTTAAAATCTCAAGGTCGAACAGTTTGGGATCTTCTCGCTCAAATTTCATTTGAACATGGGGTTCATACCAACGCTCAGCGAAGTATTGCACTAGACCCAGATTCACCATCGATTGGTTCTAAGCTCCGCTCGGCACAGCCTAAAGCAATCAACGGTGTCGCTATCTCTGTAATTGAAGATTTGCAGTCTTCTTTACGCTTCGTCATTGGAGGCAATACTGAAGCCATTAACCTGCCTGCAAGTGACGTACTCATCTATCATCTCGAAGATGGTTCACGCATTATCGTAAGACCTTCCGGTACTGAGCCAAAAGTTAAGATCTACTATGAGACGGTGACAAAATTTGAAGGGACAGAAACCTACGAAGACACTCGCCTGCGCGGTGAGAAGTACATGGAGAAACTGATTGAACAACACCAACAAGAGTTGAATTCATAGCGATTTAGCGCGTTCAACATGTAACGGTTAAATATAAAAAATGGACGCTCGTAGCGTCCATTTTTGTCTCAGCGGCTAACCACGAGAAGATGTCTGATTTGATTCGTCTACGAAGTAAAGAAAGAAGACAACATCCAGATAGCTAACACGATGAAAACTCCGCCCATGACTTTCTGTTGATAGGTACGAAACTTCGCGTTTTCTACGAGAGATTTACCAATCGTACCCACTAACGCCACCAGCAAAAAGTTAAACGTTAAGCCGAGAACATTCAGTAATAAACCCAGAACAAGCATCTGCTGACCGGAAGTCGCTTCAATATTCGTCGACACAAACTGAGGCAGAAACATCACAAAGAAAACCAAGGCTTTAGGATTAAGCAGGTTACTGATTAGCGCTCTTTGATAGTAGGCTTTTGCAGCAAAATTATCGTTTAACTCCGGCGCATTACCCTGCTCTGTTCGCAGGCAATCCCAACCCATCTTCAACAAGTACGCGCCGCCTAACAAATGGAGAGCTTTAAGCGCTATTGGGCTCATTGCGATCAACGCTGATACACCCATGGCCGCTAATACTGTCAGAATGATTCCAGAAGTCGCATTACCTAGGCTTGCAAACACGCCGACCTTACGGCCATAGCTCATGCTTGAACTCGCAATCAGTAACATATCAGGGCCAGGTAAAAGAAGAAGTGCAACAACGGCAGTCAGGTAGACAGGTAAAATGGTTAAGTCGATCATGAGGGTCAGCATTGATAAAAACGGAGGCGGATTTTATATCAATTACTAACACCCTTCCAGATGCAATCAGTTGTTCGACGTTTATTTAATCGAATTAAAAACCAACATTAAGCGACAAAGCCAATTTATTAACTAAATAGAAAAGACTAATTAACTTGCTACCCATTCGATCTCAATCAATGTCGTATCGCCACACTTTAGGCGACCAAGGAAGATATCGCCTCGATGTACGGCCCCAACACCTTTTGGCGTACCTGTCATCACAACATCGCCGTCTAGTAAGGTGGTATAAGAAGACAGCTCTTCTAGGATAGTTTTTGGAGAGTAAAGCATCTGCTCAACATGTCCTTTCTGAACACGAACACAGTTAATAAATAATTCTAGGTTTAAGTCAGAGAGATCAAAATTATCAACGGGAACAAAGCGACTAAAGACAGCGGAACCATCAAAGGCTTTGGCACGCTCCCAAGGTAAACCTTTGGCTTTTAAACTGCTTTGCAACTCACGCTTGGTAAGGTCTAAGCCGAATCCCACAGCAGAGTATTCACCGTTTTCAACAATAAAACAGATCTCTGCTTCGTAGTGCAGCGCTTCTTGATGAAACGAAGAAAGAGAGGAAGTCACGCTGGTGCTTGGTTTATTAAACACCACCATAGAGTCAGGAATCGCATTGTTAAGTTCTTCAATGTGATCGACATAGTTACGCCCAACACACAGTACTTTTGTTGGGGTTGCTGTTCGTTTCGACTTCATCAATTGTTTCTGATCTACAACGCTGCTCATAGTTTATCCCTGAACTATTTTTAGAGAACAGAGTTTAGCGCATCATAAAATGAGAGTCTTCGACAAGATGATTACCGATCTCTAAATTCTGATCTTGAGCTCAATTCATTGATTTGAATGCTTTTAGGTAAATATCGGTGTATACCTCGACCGACCCAGCAGGAATAGAGTCATCGGCTTACATAAATTAGAGAAAATGAAACTAAAGTAGGCAGTTAAATTTGAAGAGCATTAAAACGAAAGAAGCCCTCTCAAACCAAAGGCTTGAGAGGGCTTAGCATGGTGTCTAGGACAGTATCCTAAAAGGTAAACTTAAGGAGTAAACACTATGATAAATAAGTCTGCGACTTATAGGTAGTAACGAGCACCAAGTAGCCACTGGTCATCAGCTTTTTCTTTGTACACGCCAGAACCTTGTAGGTCGAACTGGTAACCAGCAAAGCCTACGAACTGAGATGTGAAGTTGTATTCAGCTTGTAGAGCTGAAGTGCTGTATACAGTTTCGCTGTTCTTGTCGTCTTCTACCGCTTCGTAGTTAACGCTTAAGTTCAGACTGTTAGAAAGTGCGTAAGAAGCAAGTAATTCAACTGCAACTGTCTCTTCTAAAGCAACACCAGCGCTTGAGTTCATGTAGTTATTCATAGCATAAACACCAGCTAAGAATAGACCTTCAGAACCGTAAGAACCGTAAGTAGCACTCACTACGTTAGAATCAGCAGTTTTAGAACCACCGCCAATGTTACCAAATGTAACGTCACCAGTGTTGTATGCGTAGTTTGCTGTGAAATCAGCAATTGCGTAGTTCAATGCAATTTGAGCACGGTTACCGTATTTGTTTGTGTTTGTATCTGAAACTTTATCAGTCTTGCGGCCTTGCCATGCAACACCTACGTTTAGAGAACCAGCGTTACCAAAATCGATAGCATTGCCGTAACTCACCATCTCTTCGCCACGACCAGTACCTAGGTTACCGTGATCGTCGTAGATGAAGTCATTCGCGAATGCGATTGGCATATCTGCAACACCAGCAACGTTGTAGTATGGCGCCCATTGAGTACCAACAACACCACGACCGAAGTCTTCATGAGTTAGACCAATGTAGCCAAGACGAGTTGTGAATGACTCGTCGCCGCCGTCAAGCATGTTTAGCGCCCATTCGCCTTTAGCATCAGCTGTAAAGCCATTACCAAGATCGTGAGTTGCGCCGAAGTTGATACGTGGAGAAACTGACTCAACACCGATATCGTCTTCGCTGATACGGTCATCGCTGTTTACGTCACCAACTGCAACTGATACGTGACCACCAACAGAGAATGTTGTGCCGTCTTCGTTGTAAAGTTCTACTGCAACTGCCTGTGTACCAAATACTGCACCAGAAATTGCTAGCGCTAAAAGTTTCTTATTCATTGTCATATCCATTATGTAACTGGGTGAGTTATTCACTAACAACCTCGTGCTTACGGAGAAGTTGTTACCTGCATTTAACAAGTAGGCAAACACTAATATACGAATGACAAAAAAGTTGCATTAAAATATATAAAATAAAAAAAATCGCACTATAAAAAACAAAAATACCTTTTAAAACAGTTGATTAACACGACAATTTCTGGGGTCTCCTTTCATTCTTTGAGATAAATACTTTGATTATTTTTGATTTTATAATCACTAAAAAAGCATTAAAAATCTAAACCCAAGGTAACTCATCAGACCATCGAGAGGCTCGCCTTTGCCTTTGAAACATTTTGTAACACGTAGAGCTCAGCTGAAATATTTAGCTTTGTGAAACAAATCCCAATATGAGCTAGGAAAAATCGTTCAATAGAAAGTTCATTAGAGAAAAACAAAAAAAGGGCAACCAATCAGCGACTGGTTGCCCTTCATAACTCATCATTGAACTCTTATTTGAAGCAAACCTCAGCCCAACGAGCTAAACCTGCAGTTACTGAACCGAAGTAATTACCACTCACAATCGGTACATTCGGCACAGCTTGTTGTACGGCTTCACGCAGTATCGGTGAACGAGCGGAACCACCCGTCATGTAGATTACGTCTGGCTTTTTCTGGCCTTGTTGAATCGCTTCTTTAACCAACTCAATCATCTTAGACTTTGGTGTTTCAATCGCTTCAACCATCTGTTCGACTGAGATATCTACCTCGACCAGTTCAGAGGCAACATTAATCGCAGCACGATATTGAGGGGATTCTGCCAGCGCAATCTTGGCCTCTTCCGCTCTACGCACAATACCGTAACCCAAAGTGTCGTGATAAACCTTCATCAAACGTTCTAGCTTTTGAGGCTCTGACGCTTCTTTACGAAGTAATTTTAATGCCGCTAGGTTTTCTCTTGAATAGAAGTTCTTTTGAGCTTCAACATTATTAATCGCAATTGGGTTCCAGAATTGAGTCAGTGGCATATCAATACCCGAAATGCCTTTGCTGCCCATACCAAAAGGTGACATCAGTTGTTTGAATGCAAGATAGATATCGAGGTCATTCCCCCCTACCCTTTGCCCACTGTGTGCCAACAAGCTCTGGGTACGATCCGCTTTACCAGACCACGTTGGTCCCATTTCTAATAATGAGCAATCGGTGGTACCACCGCCAATATCAACAACCAATACTGTTTGGTTTTCAGTTAATGTGCTTTCGTAATCAAGGCCTGCGGCTACGGGCTCAAATTGAAAAGCGATATCAAGGAAACCGGCACGCTTAGCTGCGCGAGACAGTATGTCTTCAGCTTGTCTGTTCGCCTCTTCACCACCTCGACCGTGGAAGTTAATTGGTCGGCCGATAACAGCTTGCTTGATCTGCTCTTGAGTCGTGAGTTCGGCTTGATTCTTGATATTTGCCATCATGGCGCACACTAAATCTTCGAAAAAGCTCACCTGCACATCATGCAGTCCACTCGCGCCAAGGAAAGATTTAGGGGACTTAACATAATAAACATCGCGAGGGTCTTCTAAATATAAGTCCAACGCAGCCTGACCAAATGCCATGTCTTCTGGCACTAAGTCGATACTCTCTTCTCTGTTCAGCGCAATCGCACGTCGTAGTACTTGCTCACCGATCGCATCACTCGGCTTGATATTCAAGTGGCGGAATAGATGTTCAGAAACACTCTCACGAGTAGGCGCAAACACGGTTGAGGGAATATAGTGGTTGTTACCTTCTAGCGGTAACAGGCTTGGCTCTCCATTAACCATCGCCGCGACAGAACAGTTCGCTGTTCCATAATCAAATCCAATAAACATAATATCCCCCACTCAACAAAAGGGGCGAGATGCTACATGAAAAGCCTAAAAATTACGAGGTCATTTCTAAATTTAACTGAGTAATTTCTTAGCTTAACGGCTCTTCAAGAAGAAACAAATATGCTACATTTCAGCCCAAATGAATCACAGGTTAGAGAAATGAAAACACCTTGCCGAGCGGCTTGTAAAAATAATGGCGGAATGTGTAGTGGCTGCTTTCGAACAATGGATGAAATTATAGGTTGGAAAGGCTTATCTGAAGAAGAGCAAACGTCGGTTATGGATAATCTTAGTGGCGCGAGTTCGACTCACCAATGTCCACAGTGTAATGAGCCAGCTCAATGCGATATCAGTGCGGGCAAAGAGACGTGTTGGTGTTTTGAGTTAGAAAAACGAGATACTAGCGATATTCCAAAGGCTGGAGTATGTCTGTGCCGTAAATGCTTGTCTGCCCTGCCCGTTCAGTAGTTTAGAGCCCATTTAGTAAGTTACTGGATAGCAAGTTACTAGCCAGTTCAACATAGACAAAAAAAGCGAGAGGTTGTTTTCTCGCTTCAAAATACTGAGATTAAATTTCGACCTAATCGTTACCTGGTTAGTGTCTACTTCACTTTTGCAACCAGCGCAGGCTGAGAAAACTGGATACCATTCCAGCCATGAACCATAAAGTTACGAATATTTTGATGGTCGCTGTTCTCAGGAAAACCTAGCACGTCGTTACGATAAAATTGACCAAAACAAGCAAGTGTTTGCTCTGCTGATAGGCCTTGCTCTAAACCAAAAGCAAAAATCTTACACGAACCATTATTCTGCCCTGCAGCGTTCACTACCTCACCATTGCGAAATTCGCGCTCAGAAAAATCATAGTGAGCTTCGATCACTTGCATTGTATCTTCAAATTGCACGGCCTCTGGGGTTTCAGCCAGAGTATTCAATAAGGTTTCCAGTTCCATTTACTATTTCTCCATCAAGTATATATCTGTCAGCAGTGTATCTTGTTTTACGACAAGAGTAAGCCGTTGTTTACTTGAGATAGCGATTCACTTTTTTGTTGTACGCTGCTAATTACTTCAATGAAACTAATGACATAGTTTTATCAGGGCGTTATATTATTTTATCAAACGATTAACATTGTTCAGTAACGAATATGCATAAAGATAAAAACTTAGAACTGTTCAGATACCTAAAGCCAGGTACAAAAACAGCAGGTGTATTGGAATTTGGCCCAGACGACTCAATCCAGATCAGTACACTTTATATCGGACACAAAGAAGATCAGTACCTCATCCTAGAGCTTACGCAAAAAGCGACAGAAGCACTGACGCTGAGAAAGCTCACAAACGTTGATATTATTGTTCGTGCGATTACCGACACCGAACTTGGGCACATTGTCGCGTTCAAAACCAATGTACTGGCTCATATCACCTCTCCAGCACATCTAATCTTCCTTCGCCCACCCTCAAACTTTGCAAGCAAGCCTATTCGTGAACACGAAAGGTATAAAGTACGTCTCAGCTGTGAAGTCACTTTTGATACCTTGTCGCTGGATGCCACACTAGTCGACTTTTCAGCGTCAGGGTGCGGTATCTATCTTACCCAGCAATCAGATATTGATGTCGGCTGGAAGATAAAAGTCAATTCTGACTTAAATGAGTACTTAGATGACGATCTTGTCTACAAGGTGGTAAGTAAGAAAAGGCAAAGACAAGGCTGGCTGCTAGGTATCCAATTCCCTGAACACCTAGATATGAGTGATGAGTTGAAAACGCTGCTATTGGAACAAGCCTTTGTCGCTGGCTCGATATAAAGGCAGAAAATTAGTTACTTCTCTTCAACAGACTCCATTAAAGAGCACTAAGTTAAAGCCTAGTGCTCTGTGTCATTCCAGTATGAGTTTTTGAAATGAACAAACGCTTGGTGGAGCGACTCTTCTTTAATCGGCTTTACAATCACATAATTCGCCCCTGCGGCCATAAAGCTGTCTCTAGTTGACTCTTGAGCATCAGCGGTACACGCATAAATAGGGGCTGACACACCAATCTCACCTCTTAACTGCTGAGTGGTTTCAACACCACCGAGATTAGGGAGTTGGTTATCCATCAAGATCAAGTCATAGGTAATCGTCTTAGCCATCTCAATCGCTTCTAAGCCATCTTTTACCCAGGTGACGACCATGCCATATTTCTTACAGAAAGCCTGAGCAATAAAGGCGTTGGTGTGATTGTCTTCCACCAGCAACACATTCAAAGGTCGACTAAACAACGCCTCTGGCTCAACCTCAGCTTGTTGCTTAGCATCGACTAATAGCGGCTTGGCGTGTACGACTACAGGAATTTCTATCGTGAACTCTGAGCCTTGACCTATCACGCTGCGGACTTGAATGTCCCCTTCCAGCATATCGACCAGATTTTTTACAATTGTAAGTCCTAAACCAGTGCCACCATATTCACGAGTGGTGGTCTCTTCGGCTTGAACAAAGGGTTCAAAAACAGCATCAATTTTGCTTTCATCAATACCAATGCCAGAATCTTTCACTCGAACGATCAAGCTGGCGTGATCGGAGTTAAAGATACTCTCGAGCTCAAAGCTGACGGAGATACCGCCTTGATGAGTGAATTTAAAAGCATTACTCAACAGATTAAACATGATCTGATTGAGGCGTACTTGGTCGGTATTGATTTCAATGTCATCAACCAAGTGATTCACAATGGTAAATTCGACGGATTTATCTTCACACAGCGGTCGATAGATACTGTCTAAGGTATTAACTAACTCCCCTAAACGGAAGTCTTTCTTTTGAATATTAAACTGCCCTTGCTCAATCTTTGAGAAGTCCAAGATATCGTTAAGTACCGCCAGTAAATGTTCCGCACTATTACACAGTACATCCACCTGCTCGCGATTATCTTCATTGTGCATAGAGCGCTTGAGCAGCTGAGACACACCGAGAATACCGTTGAGCGGCGTGCGAATCTCATGACTCATCTTAGCTAAGAAGTCTGCTCGCACATTCGCAAGATGCTCAGCTTCTTCTCTTGCTCGATCAGCCTGTCTTTCCGCCTCGATTAGCTTAGTAATATCTTGCCCTTGTACCACCACTCCTGTGATGCCGTGTTCCACGCGAATAGCAGACATGTTCCAACGAAACACCTTTTCACCAATGGGTACGTTAATACCCGTCAGTTTAGAACCCTGAACCACCATTTGAATATTAGGCAGCATTCGCTGCTCAAACTCTTGGGCAATTGGACCATAATTGTCATCAGCATCGAACAACGCCATGCGAGCGGCGGGGTTCATCTGAATCAAATCGCCTTTTTCAGACCAAACTAAGATAGGCGAATGAGCAAAGTTAAAGAGATCTTGGAATTTTTGATTCTGTTCAGATAAGCGCTCAAAGGTGTCTTCAAGAGTACAACCAATATGATGAAATTCGAAAATGTTAGAGCCATCGAACTTGTTGTACTCTTCGCTAGCACTTGCCGAACGAGTAAAGTCCATTAGCTTATCAAGCTCGGCTGAGACTCTCTTTTGAATCCAAGTTCGAGCAAAAAAAGACATCAATATGATCACCACAATCACCACGATGATCGCACGCTGATAATTCTCTTCTAACGCAATGAAATTATTATTTTTTTGAACAGCTCGAATGATTAAAGGAGTTTCAACAGCACTAATCTTAATGGTTGCGATGGTAACGAAATGACGCGGCAACTGTTCGTACATTTGGTAATTGAGGATGTCAGTAATGGTGTAGCTTTCATCACCACTGAATGTCGATGTCACCGGTGTACCGTGCGCTTCAATCACGATATTTTCGCTATTACTGCCCTGTTGGATTGACTCAGCCAAAGAGAAGTTGTTGTCAAGCACAATGGCGATATAGAGTTGACCAAGGACTTCCCCAGTAGCGTTATCAACAATAGGGGTACGGCGAGCCAACAAGTGACGCTTACCTATATCTGTCCTCAGTTTAATAAAATGCCAATTACTGCTGAACGAAACCTCATCAGAAATATGCTTTAAGTTGGACTCATCCAAACCATAAAATTGACTGTTGCCGTCTTCCCAAGCCAAACCATCGTGGGTTGAGACAAAGCGTAAATCTGGTGCATGATCCGGTTCACGTTGGTCAACACCAAAGAAAAAGTAGCTCAGAGTCTCGTCATTACCCGTATCAAAATACTCTCTGAGAGTTTCACTGTGTGAGCTACTGTCTTGATGGATTTGCAGCACCGACAAACGATAATCAAACATGTTTTGGATCAGGCTTGAGGTTTGCTGTACCGTTCGATTCGTCTCTTGCTGTACGATATTACTGCTGGTTTCATAATTATGAATAAGCACGCCAAGTGCCATCACGCCTATCACCAAAATAACGATACGCGTAATGAGTCTAGCTAAAGTGTTTCTAGGTGTACTGGCGTAACTTTTCTTCATTAGTGACCTGAGTACCTAAATGCTCGCTGTTTAAGTTCTGAAATACGTTCTGGGGAATCTTCCTTGGTGACAATTTCAAATTCACCAGAGTAAACGGTAGGCACTTCCAAACCGGCTAGATCCCACTTGATCGCCTCTGCCATTGCAATGCCTGTATCGTCGTTCATACGCATGACAGTAACATCTAGGTCGCCCCTTGCAATGGCTTCAAGTTCAGCCGAGCCGCCTCCCCAACCATTCACTAAGATGTCTTGGCCCGATTCACGAATCGCTTCCATTGCACCGAGAGCGACATCCGTTGAACATGCATAGATAAAGTCTAGATCCTTATCGTTCTCTATGCTGATTTTAGCCGCTTGGTAGCCACTGTCTTTGTTTGATTTTGTGTAAAACGAAGACTTAAGGGTAAAGTTGGTATCCGTATTCACTTCATGGATAAAAGTATCTCCACGCGCATCACTGATATAGCCTTGTGAGTAATACAAAACAGAATACTTACTGTCTGGCGGACTTACTTGTTTAAAATAGTCCGCCAGTTTTAAACTGCCTGTCGCATGGTCAAAACCCACATACATAAATGGCTGTCTATCTGCCCAAGCTCGCACTGGCGTCGTGATATTTTGAAGAATCAGTTTGGTGTCTGTAGAGGTCAACACGTGCTCGATAAACTTGCGGTGGCGCGTGGTATCTAGCGTGAAAATCAAATAATCCGTCTTGTTTTCAATCGCTTCTTGCAACGAAATACTCTGCTGCGCGAGATCGGCATTAATACGGGTAAATACTTGATTTATTTGGTAGCGGATCTTCAGCCTATCGAGACGCTTCTCAAAAGCTTGAATATTACGAACCCAGTAGTCGGAGATCTGTTGGCCCGGATACACAACCGAGATCGTGATAGGTCGATCTTGAGGTCGCCTCAATGGCACAGGATGGTTTTGCACTGCTTCGACCATTTTATCGGTCAATATTTTTTGTTCTGGAAACTTGGAAAGATAATCTTGGTATTCCCAGTACCCATTGAGGACATGAGTACCATGGGAGAGAGCGGACGCAGAAAATACGGCAAGTCCAAACAACATCAGTAAACGTTTCATATTTTTCTCGTTTTATATGAGCTACTTTGGCTCATTTTTTAACCTAGCATGACACCATCTCTTTGTATGGCTAATGGATATTATGTAGGACAACGATGATAAATGATAGCGTCTAACACTAATTAGAACGACATTCTAAATGAGCAATATGTTAATTTGGAATGGAGATTAAGAACATCGAGTTAAATTATGATTTCAGCCCATTCACGGTAAGAGTAATTACCATTTAAATTCATAAGCTTAGCTAGAGCCGATATAGCTCCTTACACTATTAAGATTTAATCAATAACAAACATTTTAGCTATGAATTATGAGACTTCGATATATTGAATTTTGTCTTTTTGCCACTCAATAATCAGTTTGAGTGATACCAGTTTTTCTTTGCGGGATTTGGGCAACTGCTTGATCGCGTATTCGGTTTTCAACGCCTCACTTTTTGAGCCAACACCAAAGCTCCAAACCAGCTTAAGTGGGCCTTTACCTTTTAAAGCTTTGGCGCCTTTACCGGTTTGATGTTGTTCAAATCGACGTTCTAGATTGTTCGTCACGCCACAATAAAGGGCATTGTGACGATTGCGGATCAAGTACACGACCCAATCCGCATTTTTATCAGCATCTGACATTTAAAGCAGTGATTCAACCAGAGCCTTAAGCTCTGCCACTTCTGCTCGTAGGCTTGCAACTTCAGACTCAAGCTCTTCAAACTTTTCACTCGTTGCAGAGGGGGCAGCCGCGCTTACTGATGCCATCGCAAACGCTTCAACGTCCACTTCACCGCTCAACAAATGCTGGTAGCGTGATTCACGTTTACCCGCTTCGCGTGGCAGCTTCACAACCAAGGCACCTGCTTCTCTTGCAGCGAGTTTGTCTAATGTTGCTTCTACTTCTTTCACATCACTAAAGTTTGCAAGGCGACCCGTTCGAGTACGAAGTTCACCGGGTGTTTGCGCACCGCGCAGTAACATACAGCAGATGATTGCACGCTCTTGCTCTGTAAATTGCAGATCGCCGAACTCAGTGTTGCAGAAACGATGCTGATACTTATTAACACGGCTATTGAAGCTGCTCTCATCACTCACCATGCGACGTCCGATTAAACCATCAACTGCATCTAAAACATCTGACTCAGAAAGAGAGAGAACAGGTTCACGGTTACTCTTTTGATTGCATGCCGTGGTTAAACTGTTCAGTGTCAGTGGGTAATGATCGGGAGTAGTGACTTCTTTCTCGATCAAACAACCGATAATTCTCGCTTCAATTGGGGAAAGTACTGTGTTCATCGTTTTTCCTTTTTATTATTTTGATAATTCCATCTCAACACCTAACAATGCAGTAACTAGTGTTCAGACAAAATTGGTACTCGTTTCTTTCTGCCCTGTTCATCAATCATTATGATCTTAGAACGGTTTAGCTCTATTTCCACGACTTCCAAATAAGTACGCTCTTGTACATACGCATCACGAAGCTTGTTTTGTTCTGCTGAAGATTCAGTGACATTCTCGTCCAATTCTTCGTTTTCCAATTGTTGTTGATTCATTTCACATTTCGTATCAATGCAGTATCTACATGGGATACTAACTTGAACGGTAAGATAAAAACAATCACACATCAGCGAGAGTGACGAATAATTAAACAACCTTACTTTTGCTTTGATCTAAAGACTGTTACATCATCAATTGATGTGCTTTAATCAGAAGCAGACAACGTATTTGACGAATAGGAAAAGGAATCTATGAGCAGCGTATTTGAAATTGTTAACCAAGCACGACGTAAGAACAAACTTAAGCGTGAACTTTTAGACAACGAAAAGAAAGTTCGTGACAACCGTAAGCGTGTCGACCTTCTTGATAACCTACTTGATTACATCAAGCCAGAGATGACCCACGACGAGATCCTAGGCATTATCAAAAATATGAAAGCTGACTACGAAGACCGTGTTGATGACCACATCATCAAGAGCGCTGAGATTTCTAAAGCTCGCCGTGACATCAGCCGTCGCATTCGTGAACTGACAGAAGAAGACAAGCAAATCCAAGGTAAGAAGTAATCTAACCTCGCTAATTTACTTGTAACAATGTTAGTAACCCACTCTTAGTAGTGGGTTTTTTTTACCTAAACTCCAGCGTCTATACTTAAGCATCTAAACCTAACCGTCTAGGCTTAAGCGTACCTAAGCAAAATGAATGAAACTCAACAGCAGTATCAAACTAAATAACGAGTGTACACTAGCGATGGAGAGACTTTATGTACGGAAGTATTCTGATAACCTTGGCGTTATCAACGACACAACCTTACCCTGAAAAATTTGAGAAACTTTATACCGAAGAAACCGAAATCACTTATGACGATCTCGTGGTCGATGTTCATGGCTACAAGGTTCCGACCCGATCAGCATTTCGAGGTTGGATGCTCCTCAATCACGCTCAAGACCAAGTGAGAGCAATCGGACAACAACTCAAGGACAATGGCGTTACTCAGAGCATGCCTCTGCATCTCGTTCTATTGCAAGGGACGGATTGGGCAATGAGTAATACAACCTTGTTTACCCTCCCAAATAAGAAACATGTGCCAAACATGATCAATACCCTGAAGTACATACAACAATATATTGAGCCTGAAATCGGTGTTGTTATACCAGTATCTGGAGAGCGAACCGATATCTACAATCAACAAGCTGGTGGTGCACTGCGAAGTAAGCACTTAGAGTTTTGTGCCTTAGACCTAGTGCCTGCAAATGACATTACTCGCGAAGATCTACACGTGAAACTTAAAAATATTCATTCGGAATTCGGGCAAAAAAATAATGTTGGGCTTGGTTTATATTCAGGTGTTCGATTCCACATCGATACTTGTGGGTTTAGACAATGGTAAAGAAACACGATCAAGTCATAAAGACTTGCAATTCGCACGTGTCACTTAGACTCTAAAAACAAGCGAAATTACATAAGATTATGATTTTAAATGTAAATTAAAACTGGAACGCTAATTGATATTAATAACAAGTATCATAATTATTAATAGCAATTAGGAATTCAATATGAAGACGATGACTCAACGCTTTCAAACTCTGCTTTCTGTTTCAAACTTCAGTCTAGCTATCACAACCTTGCTTATGCTTCTCAGTATTATTGTTGCTTATCCAATGGCCGATCACTTCTCACTGCCAATTCAAATCGTCGCCCACATCAGCACCATCTTAGTCGCAGCCTTGCTGAACATCAGCTATGTCGGTCGTTGCCTTGCACAATACAACCTTGGATTGGAAGTTCGTTAAGTAGCGCCGCGCTAGCCTTGATACGGGAGCCCTAGACAATATCAAGGCTACTGAAAAGATCGTACAGCTGGTGAGATTTATAGGGTTTAGGTAAGTAGGCGTTCATACCGGCTTCAAAACAATCTTTGATGTCTTCTTCTAGAACACTGGCGGTTAAAGCTATGATGGGTAATGGTGCGGCTTGTTGATCGGCTTCCCACTGACGTATCGCACGAGTCGCCGTTATGCCATCCATAACAGGCATCATGCAGTCCATTAAGACTGCATCAAACTGAGCACCCTGGGTGATGACATCCACCGCTTCTTGGCCATTACTGGCAATCAAATATTCATAACCCGCTTGCTCAAGGAAGAAGCTCGCTATTTTTTGATTCATCAGATTGTCTTCAACGATCAAAATGCGTCGATTCAGAGAGCGAACTTCTTCATCTTTTGCTTCCACTTGAGGCGTTTGCTCTTCGCCCACATCGAGAGATTGTAAGCTGGTTAAGAAACGTCGGCCCAAGAATGGCAAGGTATGAGTCGAGTGGACCGTTTCTCTGATTAGGTTGGTTTTAAATAGGTGATGCTGACAAACGATGACGCGAGCAAGAGGATATATCACCTTCAACGTCGCAAGATCTTTTTCCATAGAGTGGTGCAAGGTATGACAATAAAGTATGAAGTCACTTTCTTTTACACTTTCACTAAGGGCAGCAATGGATGACACCACATTGGCTCGAACATTCAAACGCTCACACTCTTTAACGAGCTGATCGAGGTAATTGAAAGAGTTCGAGATGATGGTCGCTCGGCTCAGGTTATCGAAAGTTTGAACAGGCGCTTCTACAACATCGACATACAAACAAAAAGTGAATGTAGAGCCCTCTCCTTTCACTGAACGCGCGGTAATGTAACCACCCATCAAATCAACAAGCTGTCGACAAATCGCAAGCCCTAACCCCGTACCGCCAAATTGACGGGTAATGCTGCCATCTTCTTGAGTGAAAGGTTCAAATATGGACTCTAACTTCTCGGGCTCAATCCCAATCCCGGTATCAGACACGCTGCATTCAAGCTTGCCCCTGCCCATAGACATAGGTGTATAAGCAATGTCAGTTGTAATTGTGCCCTTAGACGTAAATTTGATGGCATTAGAAAGCAGATTGGTCAGCACCTGTCTCACGCGGTACTCATCGAAAAACAGTTGTGACGGCGTTTGATAATCGATATTGATGTCGAGCTCAATATCCTTACTTATCGCTTTCGACTGAATCACACTCACAGAGTCATAAACCGCTTCTCGCAAATCAGCATTGTGTGGTGACAACATCAAGTTACCCGACTCGATTTTAGACAGGTCGAGTATGTCATTCAGCAGCACCAGTAAAGAGTGAGAGGACGATTCGATATCCCCCAGTACTTCTTGTTGATTTGGGCTCAGTTGGCTTTGAGATAAGATCTCAGCCATGCCAATGATCCCGTTAAGTGGCGTGCGTATTTCATGTGACATATTTGCTAAGAATGCGCTTTTGGCTTTGTTAGCCGAAATCGCGTCTTCTTTTGCTGTTATCAACTCTTTGTTGTGCAGATAGTTGCGTTCCATCACTCGATTTAGGGTTTCAGTGAACTCGGCAAGCTCATCGTTCCCTTGGATACGAATCACCTTTGGCTGGCCGTAGCTATCAGCGCATTCCGACACACCTTTCAAGATAATCGACAGGTTTCTGTTTAAGCGCAGAGATGTCGCAACCCCAAGCCACATCAAAACACCAGAAGCGATGAGTATAAGCAACGTCATGACCAAGGTTTGCCTTTTCTGCAACGCGATATTCTTGGTCAGTTCAAACTGTATTTGATTGGTGTAAGCGCCAATCGCGTTTGAAATAGCCCGTTTTTTAACCTCTAAGCTTTTCAAGTGTTGATATATTTCGGGTGATGAAAAGTCCCCTTTGAGGATTCGAGATATAAATTTGTCTTGAAAATCATCTTTGGCGACCGCGTTTAGCAGTTGCCTAATTTCAGGTGAACGAGTATCAGAGCGGAAAAATGTATCAAGCAACTGTTGCTGCCTCTCTAGCGCACCTACATAGCTCAATAAATATTGATTTCTTAGCTCGGGCGAGCGATACAAACTGAAGCTTAACCACGCTTCTCTCTGAGTCCAAAACACATAATGCGTAAGATTGATAAACATCGCTTCCGCTTGACCAATATTGCCATCGACTAAAGCCATGCGATATTCCGACAGCTCCATCAGCACGTCTTTTAACAAGTCGAAAGCGCGCTCTGTCAATTTTCTGCTGTCTGTCGTTTCAGGTGTACTAGCTAGGATCATCAACAACTTTTTCAATTCAGCTAACTGAGGGTCAATACTCCAATTGCTGTCGAACCGTTGAAGTCGCATTCCATACTGAGTCAGTCTATCCAGTTCTGATTGCAGCTTTAAAAGCAGCAGCTCTTTCTCTGGAGAGTCATTAGACAGAACCAACCATCGATAAGCATCGCTTGAAACGGTATTAAAAGATTGAAGCGCTTCAACCTTAATACGAGTTGTTTCAAGGTGATTCATCTTCTTATCGTTCTTGAGCACTTCATTGACTGTAAAACCAAACATGATGAATACAGAAACCGTGGAAAGAAATATAAGACGCCATCTAATTGACATGTTTATCATTTTTATAACGACTCCCTTCCCGAAAGTAATTTTACCTAGCCCAAGTTAAGAATAGGACATTAACAGGACTTATTGATCAAATTGGATATGAACAAACGATACTCTGAGCCCAGAACGGTAAATTATGATCAACTTACCTCCATGTTTAGGCTTTAAAGGGGGGCTGTTACTTAAACAGATAGAGTTAAAACAAATATGCTTTAAACAAGTGCGCTTTAAACACGCGAGCTCTAGACACAAGATGTTTAAACAGGAGGAGTATAGATGAGAGAGCTGTATACAAACGAGGTATGAACAAGTGAAGTTTAACGAAGCAAACTTTATCCAGTTATTATCACTCGCATAATAAGCAAACGGCCACGCTTCTCGGCTCCACAAGGTTGGGAGTAATGACTCTATAAACCAACAAACACCGAAGTTAAGTGAAATTTGTGAGATCCAATCGTTTGCGTCATGCACTTTTCGCACTCGAATTCGGCGTATTCAAAGGTTGAACAAGAAAGCGCATTAATCACCTTATTTGTCGTTTACTGTTTACGTGTAACTTGAGCTAACGATCACACCTTTAATGATCACTATGACTGTTATTACATATAATATTTTGATTTGAGTATTTTTTGGCGAAAAATAAGTGCTACAGATTGTTAAAGTCAATAGCCTTTATCGACTCTGAAAACTTGATTTATGGCTAATATAAAGCCAACTTACAGATAATTTGTCTGCATTTATTTTTCCTAGCAGAATAACCCGTCGTACCTTACAATCCTGCCACATAAAAATTACAAGTTGCACACAAGGCATATCAAGCACATTTAAGTGGCAATAAAGACCACAGCCTGATGCCTCAAATCCCCTATGCTGATTGGCTTCCCTACAACCGCCATGAATGCAGAAACTTAACGTGAAAGGTCCCGAGTAAAGATGAGTCCCGAAAAGCACCTCCTAGACTGGCAAACTAGTCAAACTATTGCTGAATCCATCGCTCCAACTTTAGGTCAGTTATACCGTCAAAAAGGCGTAGAAGTTATCCTCTTCGGCAAGACCCTGGTTAACGCGACAACTATCGACATCATCAAAGCTCACCGTATCGCAAAACGTTACACTGGTTCTCCTCTTACAGCAGAACAGACTCAACCAATCATTCAACACCTTCTCTCTATGGACTTATCTCCATGTCGTATCGATGTTGGTCGCCTTGCCCACGCATTCTGGCAAGATCGCGAAGACACTCACGGTTTGGATGATTTTCTACAAACTGCACTTGTAGAATCGCTTCAAGGCGATGCAATGACAGAACCTCGTGACGTTGTATTGTACGGTTTTGGTCGTATTGGCCGACTGCTAACTCGTCTATTGATCGAGAAAAGTGGCCCAGGTTACCCACTTCGTTTACGTGCAATCGTTGTACGTGGTGGCAAAGACGGCGACCTAGAAAAACGTGCTAGCCTACTTCGTCGTGACTCTGTTCACGGCCAGTTCAACGGTAGCATCGTAGTTGACCAAGAACGTAAAGCAATCATCGTAAACGGCAACTTCATTCAAGTTATCTACGCAAACAAGCCAGAAGAAGTGGATTACACGACTTACGGTATTGAAAATGCACTTGTGGTTGATAACACAGGTGTATGGCGTGACGCTGAAGGCCTAAGCCAACACGTTGCGTGTAACGGTGCGAAGAAAGTACTACTGACTGCGCCAGGCAAAGGCGACATCAAGAACGTCGTATTTGGTGTGAACGAGAATGTCATTCAACCAGAAGACACAATCATCTCTGCTGCAAGCTGTACGACAAACGCAATCACGCCAGTATTGAAAGCGGTTCACGACAAATTCGGCGTACTTTCTGGTCACATTGAAACGGTTCACTCATTTACCAATGACCAAAACCTAATCGATAACTTCCACTCAGGCGACCGTCGTGGTCGTGCTGCATCATTGAACATGGTTCTGACATCGACTGGTGCTGCTAAAGCGGTATCAAAAGCGATGCCAGAAATGGAAGGTAAGCTAACAGGTAATGCGATTCGCGTACCTACGCCAAATGTTTCAATGGCAGTAGCAAACCTAAACCTTGAGAAAGGCACAAGCAAAGAAGAATTGAACGAGTACCTGCGTGAAATGGCGCTGTCTTCTTCTCTATCTGCACAAATTGATTACACAGACTCGACTGAGATTGTATCGACGGACTTGGTTGGCTCTCGCCACCCAGGCGTGGTTGACGGTGTTGCGACTATCGCACAAGACAACCGTGCTGTTCTGTATATTTGGTACGACAACGAGTTTGGCTACAGCTGTCAGGTTGTTCACTGTATGGAACAAATGATGGGTGTGCGCTACAAGACTTACCCTGAAGTATAAACTGCTTAGAGCCTGTAAATTGCTTAGATTCTATTACTTCCTTAGATTCTATAAACAGTTTTAGATAACCAGCTCCACAACATAATAATTATATCTGCGAGGTCTGTAATGGGCTTTGCAACCCTTCTTGTTTTACTCCCCCGTATAAACAGGAAGGTTGCCACTTAGATCTGCTCTCTCTATCTGATCTAAGTGGCCTTTTTACATCTAGAAAGCTAACTATTATCGCTATGACAAGAACTTTATCCTCGTCACTCTTGGAAAGCTTCACTTCACGTCTGTTACAACTCAATCTCAACATCTGACTGAATCGCACTCGAACACGCGAGTACATAACCTTGCTCAATCTGTTCCGGTGTCAATGTCTCTTGGCTGCTTGATTCCACCGAACCTTTGGTTACTTTACACTTACACGAACCACAAATCCCACTACGACAAGCGATGATAATTGGAACGCCTGCTTTCTCTAATGAATCAGCGAGTGGTGTACCCGCCTCCGCTTCTACTTCTGCGCCAAATGCAGGAACAAACACCTTAACGGCACTATTTGAATCTGCAGACGCTTCTGCTTGTAATTCTTCTGAAGCAGTATTGCTATTGGCTAGTGAATTATTACTTTGAGTCGCGGGAGTAAAACTTTCTTGATAGAAGTTATCCATGTTGAACTCAAGTTCTTTCAGGTAGTTCTCTATGTCTTGCATAAAGCTAACCGGCCCACACAAGTATACGGTTCTGTCTAAGATGTCTGGGCTGAGTGTTACCAACCAGTTCTTGTCTAGACGACCTTGGGGAGCAGTTGTTCCTTCACTGTCTTTCAGAAGCAACTTAAGGTTAAAGTTAGCGTGTGTCTCATCAAGTTGGTTAAGCTCTTCAAAGTAGATGGTCTCGCGTCGATTACGTGCCATGTGAACAAAATCGATTTCAATATCACTGCCTTGAGCCAACCAATACTTTGCCATCGCCATCACAGGAGTGATACCGCAACCCGCACTCACTAACGTTACTTTTTTTGTCGTCGTTGGCATGCAATCAATACAGTTAAACGCACCAGCAGGCTTCAATACAGAAACCTCATCACCTTCATCAAGTTCATCAACAATAAAGTTCGAAACCAAACCACCTTCCACACGCTTTACCGTCAGCTTCAGGCGGTTATCTTCAGGACAAGACGCTACAGAATAGGCACGGTAATCCGTTTTCGCCGGCATATCCAAACCCAGAGTAATAAATTGCCCTGGCTTAAAGTTGAAATGTAAGTCTTGTGGAACGCTGCCAAGCTCAAAGCTGACCGTATCCGGCGTCTCGTGCCATTTCTTTAAACACACTAAATTGATTGAATCGCTATCCGACCATGCATACATAGTTCGTGTACCTTGCTAATAACTAGATGATTAAATGACTAAAGATTTAAATCGAAAAAGCCCCGCCGTTGTCTGTTTTAGAAAAACGTCACAACAACGGGGCTTAGAGTTGGCTTAAATTAAGCCGCTAAGATTGTTTTAAGATCTTGCTCTGGCGTTGAAATAGAACGCATATCGAACTCGTCTTGCATAATCTTAAGTAGGTTTTCAGTTAGGAACGCAGGTGCTGTAGGGCCTGTGTAAATACCTTTCACACCAAGAGCGAACAGGGTAAGCAGGATAACGATCGCTTTTTGCTCGAACCAAGATAGAACTAGCGTTAACGGAAGTTCGTTGATACCACAATCAAACTCTTGAGACAGTGCGATAGCAAGCTGAATCGCTGAGTAAGCATCGTTACATTGGCCAACATCTAACAGACGTGGGATACCGTTAATGTCACCGAATTGGTTTTTGTTGAAACGGAATTTACCACATGCCAATGTCAGGATTACTGAATCTTCTGGCGCTTGAGCTGTGAAGTCTGTGTAGTAGCTACGTTCAGATTTGTCACCGTCACAACCACCGACTAGGAAGAAGTGTTTGATGTTGCCTTCTTTCACTTGCTCAATAACCGCAGGTGCCGCTTCCATCAGTGCGTTACGACCAAAACCGACAGTGATCATTTGCTCGATCTCGTCATGTTTGAAGCCTTCTTGCGCAAGAGCACAGTCGATTACCGCACTGAAATCATCGCCTTCAAGGTGATCAACACCAGGCCAGCCTACGATGCTACGTGTAAATAGACGATCAGCGTATGAGCCTACATCTGGGTTAAGTAAGCAGTTAGATGTCATTACGATGGCACCAGGGAAGTTAGCGAATTCTTTTTGCTGGTTCTGCCAAGCGCTGCCGTAGTTACCCGCAAGATGTGGGTACTTGTTCAGTTCAGGGTAACCGTGTGCAGGTAGCATCTCACCGTTAGTGTAAACGTTGATGCCCTTGCCTTCAGTTTGTTGAAGGATCTTTTCTAGATCATGCAGGTCGTGACCAGAAACAAGGATACAGTGACCTTGCTTCGTCTTCACATTCACAGTTGTTGGTTGAGGGTGACCAAATGTATCTGTCTCGCCTTTATCCAGCATTTCCATGACTTTGTAGTTCATCAAGCCAATCTGCATAGACGTATCTAACAGTTGTTTTAGGTCTGATGGATCCGTACCTAGGAAAGCCATGATTTCATGGTATTCAGCAAAGATAGCATTGTCAGTTTGACCAAGAACACGTGCGTGCTCCATGTAAGCTGCTGCACCTTTTAGCCCGTAAAGACAAAGAAGGCGAAGACCAATCACATCTTCGTGTTGAGAGTCGTGACCACGGTTTACCGCCGCTTGAGGGGCAAGCGCCAATAGCTCTGAAGAGTCCGTTGGAAGGTCGAATTGAGCAGCAGCAGAAAGCGCTGGGATCTCAAAACCAATCAATGTCGCTGCCGCGCGAACCTGTTGTTCTAAGCGCTGCTTAAATTCATGAGATTGCTGTGCAAATTCAATGATACGAGCAGGGTCGAAGTTAACGTTGGTTAATGTTGCGAAAAACGCTTTTGGCGCCCACTCGTCGATTTCAGTATCAATAACATCACACGCACGGCCCAAATTGGCCCAAAAAGAAACACCTTGAAGAGAATGCACCAACACGTCTTGAAGGTCGGATACTTCAGACGTTTTTCCACACATGCCTTGTGCGAAAGAACAGCCTTTTACGGTTGGGGTTTGAATTGTTTGTTCACATTGAATACAAAACATATAAGGGCTCCAGTAATTTTTATTAACTGTAAGTACTTTGCTTACAGTGACTTATTCCAAACCCTATAGAGCATTAAGCGTGCCAACCTTTAAGTTATTGATTTTATTTAACTTAGTTTTATTCCATATTTTTAGTGCGTGATTATGACTACATATAAACTCCCTAACAGCACACATCCGTGTCATAGTGACTCTCTGAGATTTATTAACGACGTTCATGTTTCGTTCAGAATAGAAGCGATAAAGTAACAACATAGAAAAAGAGGAATGAATATGAAAAATATATTAGTTACGATTGTTGCATTGTTTACTGGCCTTTTGGCGTTATTCACAAGCTTGATCCTTGCTATTCCTTTAGCTATTGCAGCTTTAATTACTGGCAAGCGCATTCAGAATCAAATGAAGAAACAAGGTTTCGCAGCACATATGAACACTCGTCAGTCATCAACCAATGATGCCGGTGTTATTGAAGGTGAATACGAAGATCTTTCAAGCAAAAAGTAACCTAAACTTTAGTTTCAGACATAGTGAAAGCACAACAGAGACAAAATTACATAATGCAAAGAAAGCCCCTCCTAGCACTGCTGGCCTTAACGACTTTAAGTCTCGTTGGTTGTTCCAACGAGACACCGATACCCGCTTACGAAACATCTCCAGACTTGCCTAGCTATCAGCAAGACAGCTTTGATGCCTACGTCAATGACACACAAGATTGGTTATTGAAAAACCGCGTGTTCATGACGGAAGACAAGCAACTCGAGATCCAACTCAATTCACCAACCGAGTATCAACCAACCTCGCCAAACGGCAAGGCGGTATTATTGGTTCATGGATTAGGCGACTCACCTTACTCATTTAAAGACATCGCTACCCATTTGGCAGAGCAAGGTTACTTAGTGAGAACCGTATTACTTCCGGGTCACGGCAGTCGCGTGGGTGATTTAATGCAGCCGAGCCTAGAAGATTGGCAAGGTGTGGTGGCTCATCATACGAAGTTACTTGAGCAAGAGTATGATTCTGTTTGGCTAGGCGGCTATTCAACCGGCGCGAACCTCGTGACTTCACAGGCGATGAACGATCCAAAGATCTCTGGGTTACTGCTGTTCTCACCTGCGTTTCAACCGAGCTCGTCTGCCGTTCAATACGCGGGACTAGCAAGCTACTTTGTCACTTGGGCGGATCAAGATCCTGAAGACAATGTGTTGCGTTACAACTCGTTGCCAATGAATGGTGCATCGGTTTACTACGAGACATCAGAAGTCGTACGTGGTGACTTACAAGATAAACACTTCGATAAACCAGTTTTTATTATGATGAGTGAAGGCGACAGCGTGATTGACACCAACTACGTTCAGCAAGCCTTTATTGAATCTATGCCGAATCCAAACAATGTGTTGGTTTGGCAAGGAGAGACGACTCTCGAGGATCCTCGCGCTGTTCAGTACAGCATGAAGATCCCAGAGCAACGCATCTCGAACGGCTCTCACATGGGCTTACTGTTCTCACCAAACAACCCTTATTACGGAATCAATGGTAGCGAGAAGATTTGCTCCAATGGTCAGGCAGAAGGGTTTGAAGAACAATGCAATGCAACCAGTGAGGTTTGGTACTCAGCTTGGGGCTATCGTGAAGAAGGGAAGAACCATGCGCGTTTGACCTACAACCCCTACTTCTCAGACTCGATGGCGAAGCTAGATGCCGTACTGAACTCTGAAGGCTAATAAGCTCAAGTCTTCCAAAAGCTAATCCAGAGAAATCAAAAAGGCTCACTAGATAACGTCTAGTGAGCCTTTTTTAATGAGTGTCGTTTCTGGTGAACGTCTAGGGTCTGTTGACCTTTAGAGCTGATTTTTGCAGCACTTTGTGGGAAATTTCTACAAGGCAGAGGCTTTGAAGTGTAGCTAGCCTACATGAGAAGCCGATAACGCAGTAGAAATGAACCACAAAGGCTGCCCGAAGGGTTCGGCTAGAATCGTTTTATGCTTTGTTAAGAAGTATTAACTTAGAATGACTAGGCTACATACTCCTTGCCGCGCCTAAAACGATTCTATCTCGAACAAAATTTAACCACTAAAAGTTAACAGACCCTAGTTACTTATTCTTATCGTTTACTGCTATATCGTCCACACCACGCGAACAGCAAGCAGGATCAGCACCACGCCAGATAGTCGATCAATCAACTGAGCTTTCGAGCGAATACGTTCAACAATCAACGGGCTAGACAGTACCAAGGTGATAAAGGTGTACCAAAGGCCGTCGACAATCAGCGGCGTTGAGACAATAATCACTTGATTGGTCAGTTCATTACCTAGCGCTACAAATTGGCTAAACAGAGCGATGAAGAACAGTGCGATCTTTGGGCTCAAGATAGAGATCAAGAAAGCCTCACGAGCAGACTGCATGTAACTCATCTTTTCACCCGCTTCTAATTTCGCGGCAACACCACCTTTCGAACGTAACGCATTAACGCCAAGATAAAGCAGATAAGCAGCCCCCGCTAAGCTAATACCTTTAAATAACATTGGGGATTGCTCAAGCACAACGGCTAAACCAACAATGGTTGCGAACGCATAAATACCGATACCAGCAGCGTGTGACCAAGCTGCGATAAGCCCGTTCATACGGCCACCAGCCAAACTGTGTTTAGCGATCATCGCCAAGCTTGGGCCCGGAGACATTGCACCCAACAAGCAAATCGCTAATAAAGAAAACCAAATTGTTACTGTCATCATTCCATTCCTAATAAAATAAAGCGTTCCAGCTGAACGCTCTACGCTTAATACTCAATACTTGGCACTTACCATAATTCGCATGAGGTATTATTTGAAATCAAAGATTATCATCACACCTATGATTTCAAGTCATACTGATATTGTAACTCGACTTTTGCATGGCTTGGAATGCTTTTTCTCGCGCCCATTTGTGGGCAGAGTCGTTGTCATATTTAGGATGCCACATTAACCAATAGGTATGCATTTCCGTATCAAATGGCAACGAAAAGTAGGTAGTATCGAGGTGTCGACCTAGGTTATAGGCAATATGTTCTGGCACGATCATCAGATAGTCGTCTTGCAATAACACAGTACCAGCAGATGAAAAGAACGGAACCTGTAAAGCCACTCTTCGCTTCAGCCCTTGCTTCTTCAATGCTATGTCCGCGTAACTGTCTTTATCTCCACCACCCGTCACTTTGATGTGAGAGTAGTGAACAATATCTTCTGCACTCAAAACCGCTTGTTGAGCCAGCGGGTGCGACTTTCGCATCAAACACACCGACTTATCTTCACCAAGTTTGATACTTGAGACATGTTCTGGCTTTGTGGGAAACATACTAGAAGCCAAATGAATCCCAGACTCGTTCAGTGCTTCAAGGTAGTTTGGCTGCCACAATCGATAAGCCAAATTAATGTTCGGCGCTTCAGCAGACACCTCTGCCACAATCACAGGAAGAATATACTGAGCGACATAATCACTCGAAGACAACACCAATTCCCCCTGCCAGTCTTGCGGCTCGAAGGGTTTATCATCTAACAGGTGGTCAAACTCGCCAAGCAGGTCGTCGAGTTTACCTTTGAGTAGCAATGCACGGTTGGTCGGCACCAGTTTGTTGCCGTCACGGACCAGCAAAGGGTCGCCACACAAATCACGTAACTGGCTGAGCTGACGGCTCACCGCGGATTGTGTGATATGCAAACGTTGGGCGGCACGGCTCACATGACACTCTTCAAGAAGTACATGCAGTGAACGCAGTAGGTTTAAGTTGATATTGCCTAACATGAATGCACCGTCGTATTCTGTTTGTTGAAAAACTCGGTCAAAACCGTATGAGTCATTAAGTGGCGAAGATCCGGGTAACTTTGCAGCTGATCGCGAACTCGGTTCAAGCTCTCCATGCTTTCCACTTCCACGTACAACATCATATCTGTCTCACCGCTAATAGAGTGGCACCATTGCACCTCATCAATACTCTGGATTTGTTTCGCGTAAGACTCACAACTATGGTCACTACTCGACATGTCGAACTTCAACAAGATATAAGCGCACACATTCTTCGTTTGGTTGGGTTCTGCCACTTGAGCGCAGTAGCCCGTAATCACTTTGTCGCTTTCCAGTTTCTTGATTCTGGCGTTCACCGCTGAGCGCGAGAGGCTGACATCTCGGGCGATATCGCTCACTGAGCATCGTGCATTGGTTTTGAGAATATCCAAAATCTGGCGATCAAATTTATCCATGCTTCTGATTCTTTTCATTTATTGTTCTATTTATAACGCCTAATTTGACACAACTTTCCTACTTATAACAGCCATTCTGACAGCCGACACTTTCACACTGAATCGGATTAATACCGTTAAAATGACGGTGTCTTACGACGTTTCGCTAGCTGTATTATTGATGTCAACAATGTATGCTTTCAATCATAACTTCTCACACACCAGAAGAAAGTTACTGGAAGACCGTGACCAGAATCAAATAGCTAGGAGAGCGAATGACACAACTCAAACAAGAAATCACGCTTATTTCAGGAATCGGACAACTCTCGACGACCTTGCTAGGCACTGGATTATTTATGATCCCTGCGATCGCAGCAGGCATTGCAGGACAGTTGTCTCTTCTCGCTTGGTTAATCCTGTTTATCGCTATTTGCCCGATTGCACTGACCTTCGCATCATTAGGAAAACGCTACCCGAATGCAGGTGGTACTGCCTATTTTGTGCGCCAGGCGTTTAGCGAGCGATTAGAAACAAGCGTGGCGTGGTTGTTTGTGAGTGTTATTCCTGTCGGTATTCCAGCGGCCATTGCACTGGCTGGTGGTTTTGCTCAACAATTGTTACCCGCACCTCTCGATACACCACTTGGTGCTCAATCCTTTACCGTCGCCCTGCTTATTGCCGTCAATTTGATGGGCAGTAAATCTTCTGGCCGACTGCAAACCGTGATCGCATTGTCGATTTTTGCCTTAGTCAGCGCTTTTGTTTGGAAAGCCGACATCACGGCAACCGATGTTGCTCTTCCTGCCATCTCATCCAATTCAATGTGGTCTATCGGCGCTGCTTTAGCTGTCATGTTTTGGTGCTTTGTCGGAATAGAAGCTTTTGCTCACATGGGAGAGGAATTCAAAAATCCACAACGTGACTTCCCAATCGCCATCATTGCAGGCTGTTTTGTTGCGGGGCTAGTGTACTGGGCTTGTTCAGTAGTGATTCTTAAGCTGGGTGCTTTCGGTTCATCTGAATTCGATGCCGCATCCATCCCTTGGGTAACAGAACAACTGTTTGGTAATGGCTTCAAAACCGTCATCAGCGTGCTGGGGTTCTTTGCTTGCTTTGCCAGCCTAAACCTTTACACACAAAGCCTGTCTCGGATGATCTGGGCTCAGGCCCGCCAACACAGCCCTGCAAGTCGAATGGCTCAACTGAACAGCCGCGGCGTACCGCTCTACCCAACGTTAGCAATTGGCTTTGTCGTGCTTATTTCGTGTGTGATTGGTGAGCTGTCTAATTTAGACCTTGAGTTCTTTCTCAAGCTCGCCAACGGTATTTTTGTTCTGGTTTATCTGCTCGCAATGTTAGCCGCTTGCCGATTACTAACAGGCGCATCTAGATACACTGCCATGCTTTCATTGGTCATCTGTACCTTGGTGTTTATCTGTTTAAGTTGGTCGATGCTCTATGCTGTGATTGTTTTTGTGACATTGTCACTCCCTTGGCGGAAGTGGCTAGGTAAAGGTAAACCCACCGTCTCTATCGACAAGTTGTAACTCGATTCGTGATGAATCAGAAAATGGTAAACAAGCCCTACCAATATTACTGATAAAAAAGCCGAGCGATCTGTTTGATCTTCGGCTTTATGTCAGCCAATCGGATATTTCCAAACCCCAACACCACCCCACTCCAATCACGAGCATCACTTGATCCATATTCATAAAAATCAAACGGACGAATGATGATATTTTCAAGCTCAGCTCTATGACTCCATTCAGTCTCAGATATACCTTGATACCACTTCACGGTCACATGTAGCCCTGCTGCCTGACTGATCACTTCAAGATCACCGTTAAACTCGCTTTCAATCGCTTCTATCATCGCTTCATACTTGAGTTTGTATGACCGACGCATCTTTCTAATATGACGCAGCAAGTCGCCTTCTCGAACAAAATCCGCCAAAGCTTCCTGTGTGTGGGACGCCGTGTCTCCAGTGAGCGCGTCTTTGATCTCAAGACACTTCGCCACCAGACTTTCTGGCACCACTAAGTAACCTAAGCGGAGTCCGTTGAACATGACTTTACTCAGCGAACCAACATAAATGATTCGTTCATCAAACCCGAGTTTACCCGCTAAGCCTTGCATACTGGTGTAAGGGCGATGAGCAAACTGGAACTCACTGTCATAGTCATCTTCAATGATCCATGACTGATGTTGATTGGCCCAGTCGATCAGTTTAAGGCGTTGCTCAGTATTTAAAGTCGTGCCCATTGGGTATTGGTTACTCGGTGTGACATACAGAGCCTTAGCATTACTGGCCAACACTTTTTCAATATCTAGCCCCACCTTTTCACGCACACTTACACGATCCAGCTCTAATCTCAACAGATCGATAATTTTATGCACTTGTCGATAACCGGGCTCTTCCACGAGGATTTTTTCGCCCATCGCTAACGTCGCCATTAATCCGATTGAGATGGCTTGCTGCGCACCTGCGGTGATGATGATTCTGTCGGCACTGCAATGAACGGAACGACTGCTTGCAAGATACCCACTCAACGCTTCCCTCAAGGCTGAGCTTCCCTGAACCTCTTGATTGCCCGCAATGTTCTGACGTGTAGAGTGACGTTGCAGCAACCTCTGCCATTTCGCAAAAGGGAACGCATCTAAGTCAGGAACTCCTGGGGCAAAGCTGCGGTTAATGTCGTTAGGTGTCGCTATGTTTGTACTCGGTTTACTGACTGTTTGTTTGACCTTCGGATCCTGAACACTGTTTGGCTTAGACAAACTTAGAAAGTGTTCTGGTTGTTCAACCGAGACATAAAACCCTGAGCCTTGCTTACTCTCGATATAGCCTTCAGTAACCAGTTGTTCGTACGCATAAATCACCGTATTTCGACTCACCGATAACTCGACAGCCAACTTACGTGTTGAAGGTAACTTACTTCCCTTGCTCCATAAATCTTGAACGATCTTCTCTCTTATCGCGTGGAACAAGGCGGTTTGACGCGTGCCGTGTTGTTCGTCTAACTGTAGATCACCGACATCGATAGGCTGCATAACTGGATCCAAATAGTGTTTAAAAGTGGCCCTATTTAATAGACCAGTTAATCGCTACATTAATCAAAAGGCAATGATTAAGGAGCGATTATGTTATCTAACACGAAAAGAACCACGATTAAAAAAGGGGCTCACAAAGCCGTATTTGAACAAGAGAAACTGCACCAAATTATTGATGAGAGCTTAATCGCACACATTGCATTGCAGGGCGAACAAGGACCAATGGTCATCCCGATGCTCGCGTGGCGAGTGGGTGATATAGTCTACATTCATGGAGCTAAAAACAGTCGCCTACTAAAAGGACTAAAAAAGGGAGAACCAACCTGTTTAACGTTCACCTTGTTCGATGGTTGGGTGCTGGCTCGTTCGGCATTTCATCATAGTGCGCATTATCGTTCTGCTGTGGTATTGGGGTCATTTTCAGTCATCGATGACAATCAAGAAAAGGATCGCTTGTTGAATATCTTTATTGAGCAAATCGCACCGGGCAGAACCGATGAAGTGAGGCTCAGTAATGAAAAAGAACTCACTGCGACCGAGTTGTTGGCGATACCTTTAACAGAAGCTTCCGTGAAGATTGGTAAACATGGAGTGAATGATGATAAAGCCGATATGGGCATTCCAGTTTGGGCTGGCGTATTACCCTATAGAACTGTTGTTGGGCCGTTAGAAACCGTTCCAGAACAAGAAGGCATCATTGAAACACCAGATTACCAACAAGCTTATGGTGAACGCTGGTATCAGAATTAACACTCGAAGATGGTGAACTTGATAAAATTGTATACAATCTGAATTACAAAAATTTAACATGACTCAATAATGTAATCAGACGATGAAAACGAACAAGGATATTCTGCCGTTTCAAGGCTTGCTCAATGGCATTGGGCAAGTCTATTTCACACCGTCTATCATGACGTCGACTTTGCTGTTGCTTGCCATTTCTATTGAGTCACTGGCGCTGGCTTTTCTTACCTTACTTGGCGCCAGTTGCAGCTATGCATTAGCTTTCTATGGCTATATGTACACCAACACCAACACCAACACCAACAAGTCAGTTGACGACATTGATAGTGGAATGTACGCGCTAAATGGCGCTTTGATTGGTTTATTTATCGGTAACTTTTTTGGTGTGACACCATTATTGGCTTTAGTGACTGCGTTAGGTGCATTACTCACGGTGCCGATTGCCCACATCGTATTCAGTTTTGAGAAATATCGCGGTTACACTAGCGCCTTTATCCTCACCACTTGGCTGATTTATATTATCCAATCAACCTTTGAGCTGTCAGCGTTTTCTGCACCTGATTCCGCACTGATGCCACTCATCAGTATTGAGGCTAACTCGTGGTTCAACCTGCCGACAGTGGTGATCCCGTTGTTAAAAGGGATAAGCCAAGTCAGCTTCATCGAAAATGCGTTGTCGGGGCTCGTTATCTTAGTCGCCATCGCACTCAACAATATCAAGCATGCCATTTGGGTTATGCTCGCAGTAATAATTAGCACCGTATTTAGCGGGTTGATTGGCGCTTCTAACGAACTGGTAGCCCAAGGTCTTTACGGGTACAACGCCATTCTTGCCACTTTAGCACTTGTGCCCTATCCGCGAATCCGTTGGCCGTTAATCCTATTAGGCATGCTGTTAAGCTGTCTCATCACACTTGGTTTTCATGAACTGTCACTGTTACCACTCACCGCCCCTTTCATTTTGAGTACTTGGGGGATGGTTTACTTGTCCAGCCTGATCCATAAACGAACCATAAGTTAGCTCTGAATAGTTACAGGCCAGTTTTTAGGCGCTCAACATATTGCTTGGGTGTCAAACCTCGATGTTTCTTAAACATCCGATTAAAGCTCGCGACATTGGTATAGCCGAGCCTCGTCGCGACTTTATCTATTGGCACTGAATACATCAACAACTCCACCGCCACATTACTTAACGCATAGCCCATAATGGTAGAAAAGTTGATGCCTAAGTTATGCAATCGACGTTGAAATTGCTGTTCAGATAACCCAAGCAAACTCGACACTTTATGCAGTGTTGGCAGGCCGAAATGGCGACTGTAATTGATCATCTCATAGGTCACCTTATGCTCATCCGCGGCATCAGGCATGTTGAGGTAATTATCTAAGTCATGAAAGTTCATTGCCAAGCTCATCTTGCCGCTAGAAGGGGCTTGATTGCTCGATAACCTCGACTGGCTTGGTATCCAGATTTCAGTTCGTGGCTGGCCCCACTGAATATTGCACCCAAAATACTCTTGATAGAGTTGAGTGTTCTCGCGATAACCTGCGATAGAGACGGCTGCGGGAGTAAAGTCGTCTCCCAAGTAACGCCTTAATATCTTCATCATAAAGATGGCAACTCGAATTGAGTCATGAACTTTACCCACCTCAGTATAAGCAGGATTGTCGTAGCACCATTTGATGAAATTACCGACTTGAGCGCCATATAGAAAAGCCCCGGACTGCAAACAGTGCAACCCGATGTTAACTCGGCGTATAGACGACGCCAGATCGTGCCCCGAGAAAAACCAGTTAGAGAGAGGACCTAGCCTTTCAATATCCACTCTATCAGCCAGCTTCAAGATAATATCGGGAGGCTCAGTGGTTCAGTCTCCACATATTCAGCTGCGTCCCGATTCAACTAATGTGTCGGGAAAAACTTCTAAAGTCCACATCCACCCGAACCAGGATGTGACTGAAGGACAACTAATTTACGAAATTGATGACACCAAATATGTCATAGCAAGAGACAAAGCCAGCGTTCAACTTGAGTCTGCAGAGGTCGCTTTAGACACAGCTCGTCAAGAAGTGAGCATTGCAAAAGTCAGCTATCAATCGGCGCTTGAAGACATCAAAGCTTCAGTCGCACAAATAGATTCGGCTAAAACAGACTTAGTACTGCAGTCAAAGACGCTTGATCGTTACCAGAAGCAAAACAAAGTGGTAGAACATACGATCACTGAAACTGACATCGACCAACAAACAGCAAAGGTAGACTTAGCGACGTATAACGTTACGACATTGGAATCTCAGCTTAGCAAGAAAGAAGTCGATGCCGAGAATGCGAAGTTGAACATCCACAAAGCTGAAACCAATGTGAGCAAGAAGCAAACTGAGGTCGATTCAGCAAAGGCAACACTGGCACAAGCACAATGGGACTTGAACAGCACCAAAGTCACGGCACCGACTGACGGCTTTGTAACGAACTTTATTCTTCGTGAAGGTCAGCGTGTTTCAATGATGCCTCGTATCCAGATGTATACCGAAGAGAAGTACGTGCTGATGCGAGTTAACCACCAAGCGATTCGTAATATTAAGGTCGGTCAACCTGCGGAATTTGCGACAGCGGTATACCCAGGAAAAGTGTTCTCTGCAACCGTAGAAGGCATTGTAGAAGCCACTGGTGAAGCGCAAGCAAGTTTGCTGGGTATCGATGAGCAGGTTCGTGTTACCACAGGCAAAAACCTTCAGAACAAGCACCACTTTGTTCGTTTAAAAATTGATGAGGCAGAGGGTTACGATATTCCTGTTGGCTCTGTCGGATTAGCGTGGGTAAGCGGTGAGAAGCCTATCAGCTTTATGGCGTTCCTAGACGTAATACGCGGGATCATCATTAGAATGAAGTCTCAACTGTACTTCTTCTACTCCATCTAATACTTCCTATTGGTGAAACAATACCCAAGCCCGTGCGCTCTTAGATCGCACGGGCTTTTTGTTTATTTCACCATTTGTCGCCAGAAAGAACACAAACCCGAAAAACGAATAAACACTCTAAAGTTGCAAATCGCAATTGCATTTTGCAATTGGACATTTCAAAAACGCAAATTAAACGCTCAAATACGCACCAGATTGCTATAAAACTGCCGTTTTACGTGGTTTTAAAAGTTGGCACACTAACTGCAATGTATATATTGACCCTTCTTAAGCCGAGGGTCACCTAGCCAACTGACGTTGTTAGTGAACCTATTCTTGTTCACAAAATATATAGGCCAATTGCGATTATTGCGATTGGCTATTTTTTTGCCTGCAGTTTGGCCAACCGCCCTCTTTTTCGATACAGACACCCATTCAGACGTATAATAATAAGCATTCATAGCCAACCAAGAACAGCAGATAACCAACGCATTATAGAAAACGTTTTCTATTTGTTTTTTTTAAATAAAGACAGAAAATAACCCTATGTTTTACAAGATAATTACTACAATAACTGGTTTTTATGGGCAATTATTGACAAAATTAGCATTGACTATGTGATTTATATCACCATAATGCGCAAGTTTGCCTGTAATACGGCGACCGTTAATTTTAATTTTGATCATTTGCGGAGGTAAAAAATGGCTGCTGATAATAACTACAGTCTAGGGCCGGTTCCTACATCGGCTAGGAAAGGAGTCGCTTCACTCACCATGGTAATGCTTGGACTCACTTTCTTCTCTGCAAGTATGTGGACAGGTGGTTCACTCGGGACAGGTCTTTCATTCAACGATTTCTTCCTCGCCGTTCTCATCGGTAACCTAATCCTCGGTATTTACACTTCTTTTCTTGGCTACATCGGCTCATCTACTGGCCTCTCTACCCACCTCCTTGCTCGTTTCTCTTTCGGTACTAAAGGCTCATGGCTTCCTTCTGCTTTACTTGGTGGTACACAAGTCGGTTGGTTTGGTGTGGGTGTTGCGATGTTTGCTATTCCAGTACAAAAAGCAACGGGCATTGATACCAACACCTTGATTATCGTATCTGGCTTGTTGATGACGGGGACAGTGTACTTCGGCATTAAAGCACTAATGGTACTTTCAGCGATTGCAGTACCTGCGATTGCGATTTTGGGTGGTTACTCAGTACTGACTGCCGTAGACAGTGTTGGTGGACTAGAGCAACTGCAACTAATTAAACCGGAGACGCCAATGGACTTCTCAATGGCGCTAGCAATGGTTGTAGGTTCGTTTGTAAGTGCGGGGACGTTAACTGCCGATTTCGTTCGCTTTGGTAAAAAGCCAGCAAGCGCAGTATTGATTACTATGGTTGCATTCTTCATCGGTAACTCGCTGATGTTTATCTTCGGCGCAGCAGGCGCAGCAGCAACAGGTCAGGCTGATATTTCAGATGTGATGATCGCGCAAGGCCTACTGCTTCCAGCCATCATCGTGCTTGGATTGAATATCTGGACAACCAATGAAAATGCACTTTATGCATCTGGTCTGGGTTTATCTAACATCACTGGTCGCTCAAGTACTACAATGTCTATCATTAACGGCATTATCGGTACGATTTTCGCGCTTTGGTTATACAACAACTTCGTTGGTTGGTTAACCTTCCTTTCGCTGGCGATTCCACCAATTGGTGGTGTAATCATCGCCGACTTCTTCGCGAACCGTAAACGTTACAAAGATTTTGCAAATGCAGAGTTCCAAACCGTTAACTGGGCTGGCATTATCGCGGTAGCAACAGGCGTAGCCGCTGGTCACTTCCTACCTGGCGTTGTTCCTTTGAACGCAGTGTTAGGTGGTGCAATCAGTTACCTCGTGCTTAATCCTCTATTGAACAAAAAAGCTCTGAAATCTCAGGCCGCTTAAGGACACACTATGACAACCTTATTAATCAAGAACGCGAAACTTCAAGACCAAGAGGGCTTGAAACAGATTCTGATTGAAAATGGTCAATTTTCTCGCATTCTCGATAATGACGCGCAAATCAATCATCAAGGCGACATCCTTGATGCTGAAGGTGGCATTGCAGTTACTCCTTTCTGTGAACCGCACATCCACCTAGATACTACTCAAACTGCTGGTGAGCCTAACTGGAACATCTCTGGCACTTTGTTTGAAGGTATTGAGCGTTGGGCTGAGCGTAAAGAACTGCTATCAATCGAAGACGTAAAGTCTCGTGCCAAGCAAACACTGAAATGGCAGATAGCTAACGGTGTTCAACACGTTCGTACGCACGTTGATGTGTCAGACCCAACACTCGTTGCGTTAAGAGCGATGGTTGAAGTTCGTGAAGAGATGAAAGAGTGGGTCGACATCCAGATCGTTGCATTCCCTCAAGAAGGCATCCTTTCATACCCTAACGGCAAAGAGTTGCTTGAAGAAGCAGTGAAGATCGGCGCTGACGTTATCGGTGCTATCCCTCACTTCGAATTCACTCGTGAATACGGTGTTGAATCTCTGCATTACGTGTTCGAGCTTGCACGTAAGTACGACTGTCTGATCGACGTTCACTGTGATGAAATCGACGACGAACAGTCTCGCTTTGTGGAAACATTAGCAGCTCTTGCTCATAAGTTTGAAATGGGCGAGAAAGTAACCGCTAGCCACACGACTGCAATGGGCTCTTACAACGGTGCTTACGCATCTCGCCTATTCCGTCTATTGAAGATGTCTGGTATCAACTTCGTGGCAAACCCGTTAGTGAACATTCACTTACAGGGCCGTTTCGACGATTACCCGAAACGCCGCGGTGTAACGCGCGTTAAAGAGATGCTAGCAGCAAACATCAACGTTTGTTTTGGCCACGATGATGTGTTTGACCCATGGTACCCACTGGGCACAGCGAACATGCTTCAAGTTCTGCACATGGGACTGCATGTGACACAGGTTATGGGCTACGATCAAATCAACAACTCACTTGATTTGATCAGCAAGAACTCTGCTCGCACATTGAACATACAAGACAACTTCGGCATCGAAGAAGGTAAGCCAGGTAGCTTACTGATTCTTCCTGCTGACAATGGCTTTGATGCAGTGCGCCGCCAAGTACCAGTGCAGTACTCAATACGACACGGTAAGGTGATTGCAGAGACTCAACCAGCGAAAACAAAAATAAATTTAGATCAAACTGAAGATATCAACTTTAAGCGTTAATATCGTCTATACTAATGATCAAAAGGAAGCTGAGATGCTTCCTTTTGTTGTGTTGGACGAAGCGACAAAACTATCACTAAATCAGTGTAAATCTTGTACATTCGCACGGTATGACAAAAAAAGCACAAATTTCTTAAGCAATGCGTGTACATCTCAAAAGACTGTGTTAACATGCTCTCGCTCTGTTAGCCGGAGTTATTTAAGTTAGATGAATAGTAAAAAATTGACATGTAAAATCGTTACCCGTTTTTGTAAGTAGTTTTTCCTTATTTCTTAGCAATATTAAATAATTCAATTATCAGCGCATTGCATTAAATGCAATCAACAACTTAGAAAATTTATGAATAAGGGACAAATTATGTCTAACACAAATACTGGCACTGTAAAATGGTTTAACGAAGAGAAAGGTTTCGGCTTCATTTCTCAAGACAACGGCGGCGCTGACGTATTCGTACACTTCCGTGCAATCGTTTCTGAAGGCTTCAAAACTCTGAAAGAAGGCCAAAAGGTTTCTTTCGAAGTTGAAAACGGTCAAAAAGGCCTACAAGCAGCAAACGTTGTTGCTCAATAATTAGCTCTTATAGCTAAAAAGAATTTTAAAGCGCTGATTTTTATCGGCGCTTTTTTATGCCTGCTCATAAACATTTCCCCTCTTGATGCAAGCTTCACCCGTTAACTCTGAACAAATACAAATCACCAGCCAAGCCTCCCAATCTAACCACTCTCAGTTAAAGCTCGACGCCCAAATAACTTCACTTTTTGTATGCACTTCCAGAGACAACAACACTCATTTCTCAGCAATCTTTTGATACTAACTCACGCTACGCCGAAAGTTTGATAAGCCCAAATATGGTTAAAGAACAATCCATTAGATTGTACTTATGAATACGCAATCGATATTCATAATAAAAATGAGTTGTTTATCCAATCCTCATCCACTAATTATATAATTTTTAAAGCAAAGACCTTCGAAATCCGCTAACCTTGTTCGCAAGTGGCTTAGTTGTTTTGGTATCTGCAGTAAAAATAATGAACAAAGACGAATTTCAGAAATCCACCGCAAATCTAAAAAAAGCGGTGCCTCTTATGATGAAGAACAGGGTGTCAACGACACCTGCAAATTACGCACTTTGGTACACCTATGTCGATAACGCTATTCCCCAGCTAACTCAAGACATGGATGGTGTTTTAGAACACTACGGTATTTGTCCTCCTGCCGTTGGTGAGCAGCTATACAACAATTATGTTGCCAGCAAATCCGAAACCAATATCAATGACCTTCGCGCTAATTTGGAACTGTTAGTTTCTGAAGTTTCCAATTCAATGAATGACACCCTGACCGACACCTCCGCTTTTTCTGACATGATCGATAAAAGCTTCGAGGACTTGGCTCGTGTTGATAATGAAAGCTTATCTATTGATGAAGTGATGTCCTTGGTTCGACAGCTGGTGTCTGAATCCCGTCATATTCGTCACTCTACTCAGTTTTTAAACTCTCAGCTAAACTCTGCAACCTCAGAGATCACCAAGCTAAAAACCCAGTTAGTAGAAGTTCAGAAAGATGCGCTTTTCGATAGTACAACCACACTCTATAACCGTCGCTCTTTCGACCGTGACATAGAAACCCTGTGTGAAGCACAACAATCTTTGTGTCTGATTCTTCTCGATATCGACCACTTTAAAAATTTCAACGACACCTATGGCCACTTGTTTGGCGATATGGTGCTTAAAGCGATCGCTCGCAAGCTGAAGTTAAGTTGCCGTGAAGGTATTTCTGCCTATCGATTTGGTGGTGAAGAGTTCGCGCTGATTGTGCCTAACAAGTCTTTGCGTATTGCTCGTCAACTCGCTGATACCAATCGTCGCTCTCTAGAAAAGCTGTCGATTAAAGATCGCCGCAGTGGTCAACAAGTCGGCAGTATCACTGCATCGTTTGGTGTCGCTGAACTTGAACCCGGCGAATCAGCTCAATCGCTGATTGAACGTGCTGATAAGCTACTTTATGAAGCGAAATCACTTGGCCGTAACCGAGTCATGCCTTTGTAAAACACACCAACAATGCTCTTATCGACATATTAGTCGGCTCGTATTGAGACTAGAAAGCCCCAAAGTTCATTATCTTCGGGGCTTTTTTTCTTTAGTTGTATAAATTACTTTAGCTAACTAGGATTCACCGTTAGATCTGGAAGCAATAATTCAAGCAGTAGTCTTCACCACTCTTTGCTCTGAACTCTTTATCTTCACTGCATGCCTTTGGTTTACCCTTTGCGTCACCTTGAATCAAACTGATCCAGTGGCGCATCGCTGCAATGGTCTCTTCACGCATTGTGGTTGTTGCTTCCATTGGTGATTGGCCAAACGTGGTGCATGATTCCAACTGAATATCATCAATTTCTACTAGCTCAATACAACCTGTCCCTTTGTGGCAACCAAACATCACCTCTAGGTGGCTGCCACTGCCATCTCGAAACAAGATAGAGTCTGGGTCGTTCTTCTCACCCATGTACGCTACAAACTGCTTAGGGTGCTTCAGACCGCTGTGCTGACCGTCTTTAAAGTAAGCCATAATATGGCGGTAATCGACTACGTAGCTGGTTACGTCTTGATGTGAGCCATTCTCTAGTGGGAATAGTCGATCAAGCAGCTGCTTTGCTTTCACTTGCTTTTCAGTTTGCTGATTAGCATTGATTGTCTCCACGGCAAAGACAGCTTCAGCGATAAATGGCTTTGATTGTTTTTGGATTTCTGTTTTATCGAATGTAAGCATATTCATAGTCTTTCCCTCTTGACCAGTCCGGTGATAACCACCGATTTCTACAGCAAAAATGTGTCCTAGAGCAATTATTCCAAACTAACGTTTAATTTATTTGTCATTTTGTGAATTGCTTAGTTTGTAGATTAGCGCTTTTTTACATACAATTTCACAACAAAAATTTTACAATGTGAATTTTACAAATATGGCCTTGTCAAAAAGTTTAGTTCGTCAGTCACATTTCCTAGGTACGAAAATACGTAACCTAAGAAAACGTAACCATTTAACGATGGAAGACCTGTCTGCGCGTTGTATTAGAATCGACCCAGAATGTGCTCCTTCCGTTTCTTACCTTTCAATGATTGAACGTGGAAAGCGGGTTCCGAGCATCGATATGCTGGAAGTGATTGCACAGGTCTTTCAGAAGAATCCGACGTGGTTCCTCGACGACGAATCTGAACAACAAGCCATTGCTCCTGATAAGGGGAATCGTGGTGGGATAAGTGGCATGGCGCTCGAGCCGAGCTTCCTATTCTCAAACGACATCCTGCAAATTGCGATTCCTGAGATGCTGTCACAAACGGGCATTTCAGGCCGCCAGTTTGCGCACCTCTTGATTCGAGCACACCAAGAGAGCAACCAGAACCACTTCCCTGACCTTGAGCGCGCTGCGGAAGAAGTAGGCTTAAAACGTCTTAACCTCAGCGTAGAAGACCTGATAGACATCGCTAGAAGCCTAGGAATCAACATCCGCTGGGTGACGCGCACGCCGCAAGACGTCGTCGATGAGCTCGGAATTAACGCTAAGCAGTTAGTGACCTCCTTCTTTGAGCCTCCCGGTACTATCTTCTTAAACGAGATTCTTAAAGAGTATCCAACTCGTCTGAAATACGACCTTTCGGTTTATATCGGTCATTGCATTCTGCACAGCAAAGAAGGCCTAAAGAGTGTGTTGTCGGTCGGTAACAACAACACGTGGGACGACAACCAGGTATCAGGCTCTTCACAGCTCAACTCCCAAGATATTCTTCAAGCATGGCGAGACTTCGAATCCAGCTTCTTTGCTGGCGCACTTCTGTGCCCGAAAGTCCCGTTTAGGCAGCTACTTGACCGCACTGGTTACGAAATCGACGTTCACAAAAGAGCAGGGGTTTCCCCCTCTGTTGCGATGCGTCGAATGACTGTAGTATCGCCCTACCCTCACTGGCACTACTTTGATGCTTATGGGCCGGGGAAACTCAAGGCGGTATATCGCGGGAACGGGATTCCGCTACCTTGGGGAAATATGAGAACGGTCGCTGACCCATGTCAACATTGGGCTGTGTTCCGTCGATTATCAGAACCTCGAGCGGGAAGCTCGGCTCAAATCTCCATTTTGAACGTGGGTGATGAGCCAAGAATCTACTGCTGTGAATCCATCAATATGACGGATCCTGCGGGTAACAATCGTGTGTTGTGTGCTGGTATAGATCTCAACCCTGCGATTGATGCTCAAGGCGGTAATTCAAGAGACATAGCAGAGCAGCTTAAAGCGTCATGCGTTAACAATGGTGGCTCTGTGGCAATTCCGCGTAACATCAAAAAAGATCTCACGACAATAGCCAAGATTCTAAATATAAATTGGATTGAACGTGGGATTGAGACAGAGGCGAGGCTTATCTGCTCCAGAGGTGGAGAATGCCCACGCCAACCAAGCTGTTACTCTAAGTGTGGTGAGTAAAAAAGTAATAACAAAAAATAGAACCTAAATTTCAGGCAAAAAAAACCAATCACAATAAGGGTGATTGGTCATATATTTTGTGTGAACAAAAAAGGTTCACTAACAACGTCAGTTGGCTAGGTGACCCTCGGCTTAAGAAGGGTCACCATTACTAATGCAGCATGCGTGCCAACTTTTAAAACACGTATTTACTACGCATCTGGACACGTATTGGCCGGATATCCTTGTTTGTTTTGCAAACTGGAATTGCAAATTGCAAAATTCAACAAAAACGCTAGAGATTATGTTATTATTAATGAATAATTAAAGATTCATTACCCTTCCCAAAAATATCATATTTCCCTTAGATTCAATCACTTTAAACAGCAATAAACCTCCCCTAGCTTACTCAAGCTATACGGTTACTCAACATAAACAACGCCCATAAAAAAACGCGAACATTGAGATTCAATATTCGCGCTTATTCGATTTCTATGACAGAAAGAACTTAACCCACGAGACGCCTTTTTATAAAGCGACTCATGTTCGTTGCTCTTTCAATATCTCAGAAAAGATTACTTCTGAGGAGCTGGCTTAGAACGGCTTCGAGACGGTTTGTTTGTCGAAGGTTTGTTGCTTGTCGGCTTATTTGACGACTTGCTTGGGCCGTAGCTACCGCCGTAACCAGACTTCTTAGGTTTGCCTGCAGGTTTACCCGCGTTGTTTGGCTTACCAGTACCGTTAGATTTACCCGCACCGCTTGGTTTGCTCAGAGTGTTCTGAGCACCTGCGTTATTTGCAGCAGGTTTATTGCCCGCACTACCGCGTTTAAAGTTGCTGCCGTTGTTTCTTACTGATTTATCTTCAGTTGTCGCAGCTGAGTTGTTTTCAGCAGGTTTCTTACCAGATGTCGGCTTACGCTTTGGAGCCGAACCATTACCAGCTACATGACGCTTGTTCTTACCTGCTGGCTTGTGCCCGCGAGCGTTATCACCAGAGCGTTGACCATCAGCATGTTCACGTGGCTGTTTTGCTTTCTTCGGTTTCTTAGGCTTGATTGGACGTGAATCCAAGCGAGACTCAGGTAACTTATTTACTGGAGAGAAACCTTCCAGTTCACGACGCTCTAGCACTTGTTGAATCAGGCGTTCAATACCGAACAGCTCACCCACTTCATCAGCACAAACCAATGAAATCGCTTTACCTACTTCACCTGCACGGCCAGTACGACCGATACGGTGTACATAGTCTTCTGATACATGAGGAAGATCGAAGTTAACTACTTGAGGCAGTTGCGGGATATCGATACCACGAGCGGCGATATCAGTTGCAACAAGTACTCGTACCTTACCTGTTTTGAAGTTCTCTAAGGCTTTAGTACGTGCACCTTGGCTCTTGTTACCATGGATAGGTGCAGCAGTGATGTCTTGCTCTTCAAGGAAGCGAGCAAGCTTGTTCGCACCGTGTTTCGTCTTGCTGAACACCAACACTTGTTGCCAATCGTTATCTTTGATTAGCTTCGCTAGCATTGCGCTCTTTTTCTTTTTGTCTACTGGGTAGATGCTTTGCTCAACCGTTTTTGCCGTCGAGTTTGCAGGGCTTACTGAAATCTCAACAGGATTGTTCACTAAGCCTTTCGCTAAACTGCGGATATCATCAGAGAACGTCGCTGAGAACAGTAGGTTCTGACGCTTCTTAGGCAAGAAAGCTAAGATCTTACGAATATCGCGGATGAAACCCATGTCTAGCATGCGGTCCGCTTCATCTAGCACTAGGATTTCTAGTTGGTCAAAACGCACTGCATTTTGGTTGTATAGGTCAAGTAGACGACCAGGTGTTGCCACCAACACGTCACTACCTTTACGCAGTTTTTGCATCTGAGGGTTAATCTTCACACCACCAAACACGACCGTCGAAGTCAGCGGTAAGTTAATACCGTACTTCACTACGCTGCCATTCACTTGCGCAGCAAGCTCACGAGTTGGCGTTAGCACGAGCGCACGAACTTGGTTCTGACGTACGCGAGTACCTTTCGATAACATTTCAAGAATAGGTAGCGTGAAGCCTGCAGTTTTACCTGTACCTGTTTGAGCAGCGGCCATAACATCTTTGCCCGTTAGGACAGCTGGCACGGCTTTCTCTTGTATTGGTGATGGCTTATCGTAACCTTGTGCTTCAATAGCTTTAAGGATCGGTTCAGAAAGGCCAAGGGAGGTAAAACTCATAGATTATTTTCTCAGTTGAATAACATTTAGTATGAGCAACACGTTAAAAAGTGCGTTGCTTCAGCTTTTGCTCATCAAATACATTGATACGGAGCAAAGCGCGGTATTCTGAGGCTTTTCCCCCCATTCAGCAACTAAATTCTAATCGCAGCTAAAATTCAACCTAGATAACTTGTCGCTTCTGTTCGTACATTTTTTCATCAGCGGCTTTTAAGAGCGCATCGACATCATTGTAGTTGTTATTGTGAATAACCCAACCCACACTGATTCTGAGATAAATAGAGTGCGCGTCGTACACAACTGGTGCCGAGCATATCGCCTTTCGTAGTTTAGTCACGATCGACGATACGTGTTGATCATCGATAATGCGTGGCAACAAGACCAAGAACTCATCACCGCCTATCCTTGCGACGATATCTGAAACACGCAGCTCACTTCTTATGCGGTTAGCACACTCGATCAATACCTGATCGCCTGCCGCGTGACCATAAGTGTCGTTGATTGCTTTAAACCCATCGAGGTCGATATTTACAACAGCAAAGGTTCTCGCTCTCTGTTTTTGAGTGGTTTTGAAGGCCTGCTTGAGGCTATACATGAAGTATCGACGATTCGGCAACATCGTTAACTCATCATGCATAGAGCGGCTATCTGCAATGCGGTAAAGGCGATAAATAGTAAAGAAAACAAACGCCAGCACTAATATTATGGAGTAGCCCACCAGCCTTACCGCTTGGATGCGATACCAAGGCTCATCCATCAATACATGTTCGTTACCGGAGAGAGCAAGGTACCAACCCCCGTATGGAAAACTCACCTGTTCAGTGGCAAACGCATTATCGAACACATCCTGAGTACCATAAAAGACAGCGCCATCTTTCCCTGAACTGTTTGCACCACGAATTGCTAATTCATACTTGTTCTCTATCTTGCCGATTCCAACATCTTCAAACAGCTCATCTAAACCGATAACAGCACTGGAGACACCCCAATAATCTTGATTAAAAGGCGGTTCTCGGAAGATCGGAGTACGTGTAATAAGGGCTTGCCCACCTTGAAACAGCTCAAAAGGACCAGCAATAAAGGTGTTGCCAAAATTACGGGCTATCTCAACAGACTCCCATTGATTTGGGTGATCACGATAATTAATACCGAGAATCTGCTCATTACCTTCCATCGGGTAAACAAAATTTAGAATGTCGTCTTTGGCGAGTCCGATAAGTCGAATATGGAAGCCATCTTGAATGATATTCTCTGCAATCTTATCCCAATTTTTTACCTCTCCATCGGGGTTGATGGTCACTAAGGTCGAGAAATTATTGAGGATATACATATCTGACACGATCGCGGCTTCAATCCGAGAACGAATAATGGATAGTTGCTTTTTTGCCTCTGAATACGATTCGTTTTTAAGAAAAGTTAATTGCTTGGCATGAAAGAACTCAATTGCGCTTACTATCGCAAGAAAAAAAAGAAAAGCTACTACTCTGGCAGACCACTGCTTGCTAGAACCACTTGGCATTTACGAACCTCTAACACTATTGTTCTATATACTGCCTTATAACGGCTCATTTCTGGCTTATTGCTCCAGTATGCCGCTAAGTCATTAAAAATCCATACTAACGTCGACTATCTATCAAATATTGGGTGATCCATCACTTCAAACTTCTTTACTAAACGAATGGTTTAATCAAAAAGGGTTAGTGAACCTTATAAAGCTTACATTGTATTGACTCAACGCTTACATTAAAGGATTCATCAATGTTATTTTACATAGACTAATAATCAGCTTGGTACCTCACGACATGAAGTTAAAAACTATCACACTGTGTACATTGCTATCAGCCTCGGTTGCCGTTCACGCACAAGAAAACGTTCAAGCGCCAACCGCAGTGAACGTTCAATCCCAAGCAGATTCGCTCAATTCTCAAGAACAATCTTTCAAGCAATCTGCAGACCTAATTCGCACCACCTACGAAAGCCAGCTTTACACCCTGCCTGCATTCAAAGAAGGTCACTACGGGCTGCGCATGTATCGTCAAACATTAGACGATAAGTATTCAGCGGCGGTGTGGAGCGACATGGCTCGAGTGGCAAGCAAGCTCAGCACCCTGTCGAATGACGTTCAAACCATGGAACAAATCGTACTCTACTCAGAGAAGCGAGTTGCATCTTATATTGGTGATAACGATGAGCGCAGTATTCGACGCTACAACATCACCAAGCACATGCCTGAATACCTTTACCTTGGTGTTGACCTTCTAGGCTCTATGGCTCGTGCTAACGAATACGGTTTAGAACACAAGAACGATGCCAAGCTACGCGAAATCATTCGTCGCTATGACTTCTCACGATACGTGACCAATGAAGACATGGTGAAAGCGTGGGCGGCTCAACTCGCCAATCAAGTCTACTGGCTGCGCCAACTGGGTGAACAAGATGTCGTTGATGAGTTTGTCGAAACCTTCAAAAAAGCGTACCCAGACGATGAAGATAAGAAGCTTTCAAGTCAGCAATTTGGCAACAAACTCTACGGCATGACACACGTCATCTTTGGCGATTCCGAGTACTATCAGCATCAAGTGAGCGAGCAAGATCATCAATGGATCTACGATTACTTCAGAGAAAACATCGATACGATTCTGTTGCGTGCGAAAGAAGATGTGATTGCTGAGGTTGGATTGACCTTCTTACTGGCAGGTTTAGAAGATGACCCAGTTCTAGAGAAAACTCGACTCGCGATTCAAGCTTCTATCGATGAGAAACAAGGCATGATCCCTTCTATCACTGGTGATTTTGATCTTGAGTACGGTGAACACCGCAATGTGCTAGCAATCATGCTACTCGATTGGCAGCAAGTGAATGAAGCGCCGACCTATGAAGGCAACCCTAAGGTATTTACTAACATCCCTTACGGACTTATTAAAAACCAACCACCGAAGAACTAGCAGCATACCTAGCCTAGGTTGGTCATAGAACCCAAAAAGCCGCATACCTTTCAAGGCTGCGGCTTTTTGCTGTTTACTACGTCAGTACTCGTATCAAAAGTTGTTAATATCAAAACCTGCGTAAAGATAAAAACAAAGACGACATCAAGCTCCTGACACGGCTTTGTTCATCACTATCGTAAAATCCCCTTCTGCGTAGCCCTCCGTTAAAGAGACATCATCGCAGAGCGTTTTACAGAAACGATAGACACCTTGAGGGTGATAACTCATCAAGGTATTACGCGAAGGATACTGGCTTGAGTTGAGAAGATTAAAAATCACCGTCTGATTCGCCAGTTCATACATGCGAGTAATCATGTTTGTCAGATAATCAGAATCACGAGAGATGTAGTTCAGTGAACCACTAGCGATGACAATGTCGTGCGCCTCAAGGTTCATTTTGCTCATATCACCCGCCAAAAACTGACAACGATCTTCTGTGTAGTTTTGCTTCGCCTTCTTAAGAAAGCCTGCGTGTTGGTCAACGCCGGTATAAGATTGAATACGATAGATGCTGTCGAGCAGTTCAAACAGCTCGCCATAGCCGCAACCCAAATCTAAAACACTCTTCTTTTCGAAGTCCGCCGCACGAGCGATTACTTCAAAGCGACACAATTGACTCTCTTCGCTAGTCCAACCTAAAGCTTTAGCCTTGTCGCCATTCGAGCGGTTAGTTTGTTTCCGATGATAGCGATACACCTTCCAACGATCGAGCCAGTGCATTCAAATCAGCCCTACTTCAATGAACATCAGCACACCTTGATAAGATTAAGCTTTAGAACTTGAAGAAAAGAGCCCACCGATTTTATAACCGATCGCATAGCAAACCACGGCGACAGTAACAAACACCAATGCCGAGAAGAAATACGCTACAGACGCTGCGACACCAGCCCCCCACACCACGCTGAACACCAAACCGAGATAAGCCTCTTTTGGCCACTGGTAGATAGGAAACTGAGCGCCGCCAGCAATTAGGTAAACCATCGCAAACAAGCCAATGAAGGTAACAATAAGACCGATGAGAACGCGAATGTTCATGGAGAGACCCTTGATTAATTTAGCTTGGTTGCCATTGTTCCTAATCGAAAGCGGATATGCTTAGTCGGAACCGAATATTCTCAATCGAAATCGAATGTTCTTAATCGAAGCCGAATGTTATTAATCGCAACCTGATGATATTCAAGTATATCGGATAAAAGGAACTGGCTCTATTACTCTTCCGAGTGAGCTTTTACTCACGATAGACAAATCACAGTCGACGGCCAAAACCTGATTTCGCCTGATTAACAGGCACAAAAAAGCGGACACCCTCCTTACGTTAACTCCGTAAGTAAAGTGTCCGCTTTAACTGAATATAGCTTAAAGCAGGATGAAAATACCCGCTAAGCATGCACTCATTAGGTTTGCTAGCGTACCAGCAGCTACAGCTTTTAAACCTAAGTTTGCAACTTCAGCACGGCGCTCTGGTGCCATAACACCGATTGAACCTAACTGAATCGCGATAGAACCAATGTTAGCAAAGCCACATAGAGCAAAAGTCACGATCACTTGGCTGTGTTCAGATAACAGAGCTTTGTTCTCAACGAAGTCGATAAAAGCAACAAACTCGTTCATAACGATCTTCTGACCGATGTAAGAACCTGCCATCAATACTTCATCACTCGGGATACCGATCAGCCATGCAAGAGGCGAGAACAGGTAACCGAAGATAGCTTGCAGCGTAATGCCCGCAAAACCGAACGTTTCACCTAGGCTTTCTAGGCCAGTGTTGACCATCGCAATCACACTCACGAAGGCAACCAACATTGTACCAACCGCTACTGCAACCTTCATACCGTTCATCGCGCCGCTTGCCAATGCATCAATCACGTTGCTTTGGTCAGCTTTATCGAGCTCAATGTGGTCGTAGTCACTTGGTGTGCTGCGCTCAGGAACAATGATCTTCGCCATTAACAGGCTACCCGGAGCCGCCATAAAGCTTGCAGCGATAAGGTATTTAAGCTCAACACCAAGGCCAGCATAACCACCAAGTACACTACCCGCTACCGACGCCATACCACCTGCCATTACAGCAAACAGTTCCGAACGAGTCATAGACTTTAAAAAGGGACGAATAAGAAGAGGAGACTCACCCTGAGAAAGGAAGATATTACCTGTAGCAACCAGAGATTCAGCTTTACTTGTACCCAGCAGTTTTTGCACCGCTCCGCCCAAGATTTGAATCACTTTCTGCATAACGCCTAAATAATAGAGCGCAGAGATCAAAGCACTGAAGAAGATAATGATTGGAAGTACGCGAACCGCGAAAATGAAGCCTTCAGTAGCAAGGTCACCGAAAAGGAATGCGATACCAACGTCTGCAAAACCAAGCAGGCTAGAAACACCATTACTTAGGCTTGTTAACGCCAGTTGTCCCCAAGGGAAATACAATACTAAGGCTGCAAAACCGATTTGAAGTAATAGTGCACGAGAGACCGTTTTCCAGTTAATTGAAGAACGACTTTCAGATAACAGGTACGCGCAAGCAATCAGTGCAAGAACACCGACAAAACCAAATAGAATATTCATAATGTGTCCTAGTAATCCTTAAAGAGTGAACATGAGCCAAGCAAATGACATCAAAGGAACAGGACAAAAAACCGCAAGCAAAACGCTACGCGATGAAGGAGCTAACAGGGTTAGCGAATGTAACAACGAGTTGTTCATGTAAAAAATCACCTTATACAAGCAGTGGAACGTAGCTGGTCCGGTCCGTGGGGTCATTCACATATCCATGTGACGGCTTGTATTGGCTAAGCACCGGCTTAAAACCGGAAGAGAAGTATAAACAGTTAAGTGAGACTTTCATCACATTTTTTAACGCAAACGATCGCGCGATCAAGGATTAAGCAAAATGTATTGTTTGTCGTCGTTTTCGAGCTTCAAAACTGTAAACAATCTGTAGGGAGTTGAATTTGTAATGTTAAGTCTTTAAGTGTGTGAGCGTAATCACTCGGTTAATTCTGTGTGATTCTTACTACTTTTCTGTGCTCTGCCTCATTTCCCGAGACTTCAAGATTCATCTTAAGTTTAGATGCGTATATACTTTGTATGACCTCACCAAATAATTATCTATAAAATACCAATAGAGCTGATTAGATATAACAGCCATCGAGACTAAGAGAGGAAACACGTGAAGAAAATGGAAGCTCCGCACGACATGAACAATGGAGCTAGATTCAAAACAAATAGACACGGCTATGTGACAGTAGTTGAATATTATAATACCTATACTGTTATTGTCGCGTTTGAAAATACTGGAAATATCCGCGCTATCAGTGCGGCGAAATTACGTACAGGTCAACTCACCGATCGTTCTGTCGCGCCTGAATCAATTATGATTGGTGAAAAGGTTGAATCGGTTAAACACGGGATACTAACCATTACTCAAGTTGAATCTGAAAATATTGTGGTACTGACCAATGCCAATAACGAAGAAATTAGAATGTTATTGCCTGCCGTACAGAAAATGAAAGATAAAACAGAAGAAGTCGACAGTGAAAATATTGCCTCCCCAAAACCAACCTCTCTTAGCGAACTGACTAAAAGAAATAAAAAGACCAAAGACGTTAATAGCATGCTTAAGAAAATGCTTACTGACTACGGTCGATACGATTAACTCTCTGTTTTCAACAATAAAGCCTCTATAGATTTATATTCTAATATAAAAACTAGTTAAGCCTGCCTTTCTCAATAAAATACGTTGCATATTCGAGTGAAAAGTTAAATTTGATCAAAGTCTCACTCTGGATCTTTACTACAAATTAACGAGATCTCCATCACAATCTCATTTTAGTTTTGTGATGGGGATCTTATTGAAATCTGAATACTTCCATTACTATGCTCTCACACAATAAGAGAACGAAGTTTCTCAACCCCTAAAATCCAATTGAGACAAATATTATGAAAAAGATTCTTGTAGTTTGCGGTAACGGCCTTGGTACTTCTCTAATGATGGAAATGGCAGTAAAAGAAGTCGCTAAAAAAATCGGTTTCGAAGCAGAAGTTGATCACGAAGATCTATCATCTGCAGCATCAAGCAATGCGGATATTTGGGTTGCAGCAACAGACGTTGCAAACCAACTAAAAGACGCTGGTAAAGAGAATATCATCAGCCTTAAAAATATTTTTGACAAAGCATCTATTGAAGAACAACTAAAAACTTTCATGTAAGGTCAAAATTATGCAAAACTTTTTCGAGTTCATGCTCGGCTTATTAAAAGAGCCGGCGATCATGGTAGGTTTAATTGCTTTTATCGGCCTGGTTGCACAAAAAGCAGATGTTTCTACCATTCTAAAAGGCACAATTAAAACCGTAATGGGTTTCCTAATTTTAGGTTTTGGTGCTGGCGCTCTTGTTGGCGCACTAAATAACTTCTCTGTTGTATTTACTGAAGCATTCGGCGTAAGTGGTGTTATTCCAAATAACGAAGCAATTGTTGCATTAGCACAAGAAGCATTCGGTTATGAAATGGCTCTAATTATGTTCTTCGCATTCGTTGTGAATATTTTATTGGCTCGTTTAACACCTTTAAAATATATTTTCTTAACGGGTCACCACACAATGTTCATGTCTATGCTGGTAGCGGTAATCCTGTCTACAGCTAACATCGAAGGCACTGCTCTCGTTGCAATCGGCTCGATCATTGTGGGTTCACTGATGGTTATCATGCCTGCACTTGCTCAAAAATACACAGAGAAAGTGATGGGTACTGATCAGTTGGCGATGGGTCACTTCTCAACGTTCTCATACTTAGTATCGGGTTACATTGGTAGCAAGTTTGGTGACACTTCAAAATCAACAGAAGACATCAACGTACCTAAAAGCCTAATGTTCCTGCGTGATACGCCAGTTGCTGTAGCAACAACAATGGCTATCTTCTTTATGTTTGCCTCAATTGTTGCTGGCGGTGACTTTGTTGAAACAGTATCAGGCGGTCAAAACTGGGTAGTATTCACCTTCATGCAATCTCTTGTGTTTGCCGGTGGTGTTTACATCGTACTGCAAGGTGTGAAGATGCTGATTGCTGAAATCGTTCCTGCATTCAAAGGTATCTCTGACAAGCTAGTACCGGGCGCAAAACCTGCTCTAGACTGCCCTATGGTATTCCCTGTAGCACCAAACGCGGTACTTATCGGTTTCCTTTGTTCTTTCGCTGCTGGCCTACTAGCAATGGCAGTTCAAGGCGCGCTTGGCTGGACAATCATTGTAGCTGGCGTCGTTCCACACTTCTTCGTAGGTGGTGCAGCAGGCGTTTACGGTAATGCGACAGGCGGTCTACGCGGTGCAATTCTCGGTTCATTCACGCAAGGTCTGTGTATCTCTTTCCTACCAATGCTACTGCTTCCAGTACTGGGTGGCCTTGGTCTTGAAGCGACAACGTTTGCTGACTTCGACTTCGGCGTTGTTGGTCTTATCCTAGGGTGGATTGTTTCATGAGCTTATTCGATTTAATTGGTAACCAAGGCGTTATCATCAACTCTGAAGAGAACCTAACGGTTGATGCTGCGATAGATGTGACCTGTTCAACACTGCTAGCGAGCAACAAAATCGAAGCAAACTATGTTGAAGCTATCAAGCAAAAACACAAGGATATTGGCGCGTACTATGTTCTAGCACCAAAGATTGCGATGCCTCATGCTCGCCCTGAAGATGGTGTGAACGAAGCATCACTGCAAGTAACGGTATTCAAGAAGGGTGTTGATTTAGAGTCAGAAGACAACGGTGACGTTTACCTTTCGATTACTCTGGCAGCGATGGACTCAGATAGCCACATCCATACGATTATGGCGCTATCAGAGTTGTTCCAAAATGATAATGACATTGATGCCATCATCGCAGCGGAAACTGAGCAAGCGATCATCGAGATCTTAAAGCGATACTAATCTCGATCTAAAAATCCTGATAAGCCCCCATTAAAAAAAGCTATAGCCTCGGCTATCGCTTTTCTGTTTCTGGTGTTTAGTCATTTCGACCGAGTATGAGTTTAGGCGTCACACCTCGAAAGCATTCAGTGGCGTTAAAACGCGTACATTCGTTTGTCTGTCGATAATTCAAAGCAATATTGCGCGTGTTTATTAAGGCACTCAAACACTTCTCGATCCAACTTAAAGTTATCAACGTGGTCCCTCAAAATAGCGAGAGTCTCTTCTAACGTCATGCCTCCACGATAAGGTCGAGACTGAGTTAGCGCTTGAAACACATCCACCACAGCAACAATTCGACTGGGTTGATCCAACTCTTCCGCCGTTTTTTCCATTGGGTAACCCGAACCATCTAACCTTTCATGGTGATTAGATGCCCACTGACAAACCTGAGGTGAACTGAACAACTCCTGCAATGCGAATCGAGTGTCCGTTGCATGGCGTTTAATACAGCAATACTCTTCTTCAGTGAGTAAATCCGGCTTATGCAGAATGTCATTAGGGGTTTGCAGTTTACCGATATCATGGACTAACCCAGCCAGATAGAGTTTGCGCTGAGTGGTGTAGGAATAACCCAGCTGTTTGGCGAGGTATTCTGAAAGCTGCCCAACCCTTAAAGAGTGCTTAAAGGTAAACGAACTTTTGGTATCAACAACATTGGCGATAAACTCGGCAAAGGCCACCGTCTCATCCAGCGACATTTGCTGGGAGAAAAATGGCACAGGTTCAAAGTTATCCCTCATGTTCTCGATGTATGGAATCTCCATAGAAAACCAGAAGTCATCCAAATCAACCAACTCGCACATGTGTTGCACAAGGTTGGTTTCGAACATCTCATCCGCTTGTTCAGTCAAACGTTCAATGATGCTCGCTTTGCCATCTGGTGTTAGGTTTCCATAACGATCAGAAGAGGTTATGCCGTATAGATAATCGACTCTATCGGCAAGCATCACGATGGCAGCTAGTTCTCTTTCTAACTCGCTGATATGAATAGCCCTTAGCTCAGACCACGGAGTATGGTGATAAAGAACCGGCTTAGCGAATATAGAAAGAACTGGGCACTCTTTTAATATTTGGTAGCCCTTTTGACAATGGTGATAGCTTGAGTCAGGTACAAACCCAGACGTTAAACTGAGCTGTTCATCAATTTGCGAGACACCACAGTCGTGAATCAAGCCTAACGAAAACGCGAGCTGCGCTTGCTCTTCTTCCCACCCCACACTCAGAGCACATCGATACGCGATATAGCCCACTCTCTGTCCATGATTTTTACTTTCGAAACCGACGTTATCAAGCGCCTTAGCAATACCGAATAGAGCCTTCCTTAAGTCCACGGTCACGTCCTGGCAATGTTGATTCATTATTTAAGCCTAGCATTTTTATATTTTTTATATATTTAGGCCGCTAATACTAATGCATAGCTAATGATTATATACACAACTATTGTAAGGTTTAATGAGTTTCGTGATAGAACCAACGTATCACGAAAAATCCGTGCTACAAATGGTTGCATATTAAAAATCATACGACATTATAGCCTGCCGACTAAGATTCGCTTAAATAAGCAGCCATAAGAAAAGGAAAGACATGTTTAAAACGGTTATCGACAACGAACTCTCCATCGCATTGGTTGAAGAGAGCTTCGCTTCTCACTACGCGGAAATCTCACAAAGCCAGAATGAGTACCTAAGTCAATGGCTCGTGTGGCCGCCACATTGTAAAACCGAGCAAGACTTTAGGATCTTCATCCAACGCTCGCTACACGATTATGCCGAAGGTAAAAGCATGACTTGTGCAATCGTGTATCAAGACAAGGTCGTCGGTAACTGCAGTTTCAATACTATTGATCATGATAAGCAAAAGGTGACGATAGGTTATTGGTTATCTGAGACATACCAAGGAAAGGGGATTGTGACGCGCGTTGTCCAGAAGCTGATTGATATTGCTTTCAATGAGTTAGATATGGAAAAGGTAGAGATATCAGCCGCAACCGGTAACCAAAGCAGCCGTAAGGTTTGTGAGCGCTTACATTTCACGTTAGAAGGTATCATCACGCGTAACGAAAACTTGAATGGTCGCATCATTGACCACGCTATTTATGGCCTTCATCGCTCTAAGCTCTAAGCTCTAAGCTCTAAGCAGTAGTACTAAGAAGTCACTAGCTTGTAAATCGGAATATGAAAAAGCCACGGTATTAGTCCGTGGCTTTGTTATTTGACGAGCCTGAAGAGTTCTTAAAGCTACAGTTTATGCGATCTTAGGAATCACGATACTGAACTTGGCACCACCATGGTTGCTGTCGTCGATTTTGATATCCCAAGAAAGTTTTTTAGCCGCCGATAGAGCAATCGCGAGGCCCAACCCCAATCCACCGTTGGTCGACGTTCTGCTTGAGTCTAGTCGAGAGAACGGAAGGAATACCTCATCACGCCTATTCTCTGGTATTCCAGAACCATTGTCTTCAATCACCACCAGCCAGTTTTCTGAGTTCTCATCCAGCGTCATCCACACTTTGTCTTGTGTGTAATTACCCGCATTCTTGAGAACGTTATCGAACACCAAGCGTGCCATTGAGCAATCACACTTAATCTTGCACTCTAGCTGTACCTTAGATTCAAAGGTGGCATTGTCTAGTTTCGAGTAACGAATTCGGTCTAGGCAATACTCACGAAGATCGGAGGTCACTTTAACGAGCTCAAAGAAAGAGTTATCCATGACATTCAACTTCGACAGCATGATGATTTCTGACGTGAGCTCGTTGATATCCTCAATGTAGGTATCAATGTCATCGAAAAGAACCTGATGATTATCGGGGGCTCCCCTTCTTAGGATATCGGTCGCCAGTTGAATACGACTTAGCGGAGTTCGTACTTCGTGTGGGATAGCTTGAGCGAAAATATGACTTTGTTTTACTTTGCTTTCGATCTCTTCAGCCATGAAGTTAAAACTGCTAGCCAAATCAGAAACAGGATGGATGTCGTCCATGTCAGATCGAGTACTAAGCTTGCCCTTACCAAACTGTTTCTGCTTCTCGACGAGCAACTCTATTCTTTCTTGAAAACGCCTCACAGGTAAGTAAACACTTGCTCCAATCGCCACAATCACAGCCAACAACAGCCCTAACAAAAAGTGTCGTTCTGAGTCTTCGTACCATTCAATGTCAGGAGAGAAAAAGTCCCCTACCTCACTGAACCCAAAACTGAATTTAGAGTTTGGTAGCTGAAACACGGTCGAATAGAGGTTGTCATCACTTAGATATATCGGCACACCGTTTAAGGTTGTGTATAACTCACATTGTTGGCAAGGCGCCTCGCCCGACCAATTCTCCAACAGGCGTAAATTGAAGATATAAAATTGTTGGTAGCCTGTTCTATCGAGCTCTTTATAGAGTGAGTTTTCTTGATTGTGTTGACGAACATACTGCTCCGCAAAGTAGATGCCATCATTGAGGAAGGTTTCGATCTCGGTGCGTCGCATGTACCCCTCACCAAGGTTCAAGAACAAAAATATCGTTGCCGACATCCCAGTCACAATCCCAAGGTATAAGCGAGCAAACATCGAAACCGAGCGAAGCTTCGTAGCAATGAACTTACGCAACCAGCATGTACCCCTTGTTGCGAACCGTACGAATCAACTGTTTGTCTTTTGCGTGAATGCGCAGCTTTCGGCGTAACCCAGACACGCGCATATCAATCGAGCGGTCGTTGAACGCGTAATCTATCCCTCTAAATAACTGACAGCACTGGTCTCGAGTCACGACCTGACAGATGTTATTAACGAGAAGGTTTAAGATTTCAAATTCAGCAGAAGTAAGCTTGAGGTTTTGGCCGTAGAGCGTGGCACTTTGAGCAGAGCTGTTGATTACAATATCGCACTGTTTTTCAGCCGTAGTTTCTTGCGCAGTTTTTACGGGAGTCGCTCGACGCAATAACGCTTCAATTCGCGCTAACAAGGCATGGCCACGAATCGGTTTGGCAACGTAATCGTCCGCACCAAATTTAAACAAGCTGACCTCGCTCATTTCATCGGCGGAAGCCGTTAGCACTAAAATCATTCCATTGTAAAACTCACGGGCTTGACGGCAAATTTGCGCGCCGCTCATCCCTGGAAGCATCAAGTCCAACAGCACTAAATCAGGTTCAATACTACGGATCGCTTCAAGTGCCAAGTTCCCTTCATGAACAACGCTAACATTGTAACCTTCAGCTTCGAGGTAAAGCGTCGTTAGACGAGCTATCTCTTGGTCATCTTCAACAATGAGCACTTTGGTTTTCGACATTCCTATCACCAGTATTTATTAAAAGCGAAGGCAGTATATATACTGGTCATAGATCATCAATATTGGAATCAGAGCCCTACATTTACCGTACGCAAAACATAGTAATCACTTTTGTACATACACGTTTACAGAATAGAGAACCAACAACCGGTGCGCCTTGGTTTATCAAGGTTTCCTCCTTCAGAGCACACCATTTTGATGTGCAAGGAAAGTGGCTCTTTGATAAAAGCGAACTACTGTTAAACCTAACCTGTACAACTAAGCAAAAAGAGAAGCTGATAAAAGCTAGATACAACGCAGAACACGACTGTTTAACGGAGCTTTATAATCGCCGTGGCATCACCAACCTTCTAGAAACCAGCATTGCCTATCGCTCACCGTTTGAATTGATGTTTGTCGATCTTGATGGCTTCAAATTAGTAAATGACACTTATGGGCACACTGTCGGAGACCAACTACTAAAACAGGTTGGTGAGCGTCTAAAACAGCTGGTAGATGAGAAGTGTATGATTGGGCGATTTGGTGGCGACGAATTCATTGTGATTGCCCACACCTGCCGAAATCAAAATATCCCACTACCAACCGATCATGAACACCAACAGCGACAAGGTGAAAGGGTTTGAAGCCTTTCTTCGATGGTCAGACAAAGAGCTAGGTAACATAGGCCCTGATGAGTTTATTAGCTTAGCGGAGGAGACGGGGCAGATTGTACCGCTCGGGAAATGGGTTCTGAACTCTGCACTCAAACAGCTATCGATATGGCAACGTGAGTTTGATAGTGAGTTGATGATGAGTATCAATATTTCGAGTATTCAGATGCACGCGACCTTTGCCGAGCAGCTATTAGCAATGTTGAACTTCTACAATATCCAACCTCAAAGCATCGCCCTTGAGATCACCGAATCTTCCATGATCTTCAAGCATGGTGAAGTCAGGCAAGCGTTAAGCGATATTTCTAAATTGGGCGTAGAGCTTCACCTTGATGACTTTGGCACAGGCTACTCGTCACTGTCGATGTTGCATGACTTACCGATTAGCACCGTGAAACTCGATAAAAGCTTCGTCCACGGTTCACACAAAGGGAGCAAAGCGATTGTCCAAGCCACCCATGCTATCTGTGAAAAATTGGGGCTAAAAGTGGTTGCTGAAGGTGTCGAAACCGAAACGCAAAAAGCGTTCTTAATCGATTGTGGATACCAGTATCTTCAGGGATTTTTATTTAGTAAACCAATTCCCTCAAATGAAGTCGAAAGTCAGTTTTTGAATGGTCGACAATCCTACAATTAAAGACTTATTTATCAATAAATTAAGTCGTTTGAATACTTCCTAAACAATCGGCTGCTGTGGGTGTGTACGCTTACGTATGCTTACATAGCGTTTAACAGTAAGAGGAAATAATTAAGCTATTGTTTATAAAGAAAATTACTTAGAAATTCACACAATAAAACACCAAACCATTATACCCACTAATTGTAATGACTTTGGTATTTAGATTACCCTCATTCCGTCCCTTTAGCAGAGTAAATAATCGGTAACCATGAACAGACAAAACGGCTTCACTCTTTTAGAACTCATCATCTCTGTATTAATTTTAGCGATCGTTTCGGCGACAGCTATGGTCAAGTTCTTAGACGTTCAAGGAAGTGCTCGGGCGAGTAAAATACATGATGTGGCTGGTAACCTTCGCACGGGTATCGATATGATCTACGCGAAGTCAGCGATTGCTGGCGTTGAGGATGAGTGCAACTATGTTGAAAAGACGGAGATTGAGACCTACTACGTTTGTCATGGTTACCCAATCGCCTATGTTGACTCACTAAGAAGACTGCTCAATATCGACGCAACAGAGCTTCATGTCATCAACAAAGAAGTAGACTCTGGCAGCAATGCAGAAAGAGTAGCCGCCATCTCTTTCGACACCGAAAACTACACCTATTCGCCAGAAGGAGACTTTTGTCAGGTGCTTTATCAGCCAGAAAAAGAACCACAGATCGTGGTGCTTGATGGTGCATGTTAAATACTCAACGATTGCACGCTTCCATAGTTAACACAAAGCCACCGCAACAGATCTTTGAATATCATGTGGTTACGCTAACATTTGCTCAAAAATAACACTAATTGATCTAACTTGCTGCTGCTTATACTTTTAGGCAGTGCTCATGGTATAACACCAACCTCACTCATATCTTATTTTCATCACTAGCCGACTAATATTTACATAGACACATATTTGATACATATGTCAATAATAATTCAATTAAAATTCTTTAATCAACACATCATGATAAAAATCATCCTTTCCCTATTTTAAATATCCCACCTTAAAGTTTAATTATTTAAATTTCGTAACAGAATAAATTAAAGTCAATCATTCAACAAATATAATTAATTCTATCATTGATTACTTTAATTAAATCACCAAAACAATACGCCACATAAATTATATTAATATCACATAAAATGACATAATTTAATTTTATCATGAAAAATTATGATAAATCTCACACATCGATAAACCGAATGAATACCATCAGAAGCTACATTAGAAACCTCTAAATCCAGTCGCTAAACCTACCGCGTAGAAGCTGTGAAATGGATAAATACCAAAACAAATGGATAAATCCCCCTTACCCCTTGTAAATCATTGGCTTTCATTTATAAATTCAACATTTGGGTGAACATCTCCATAACCTTTCATTAAAGCCCAAATTCTGCGATTAGTATCAACATCTTGAGATAAAATGGTGACATTTTGGTTATATTATTTAGATCGAACTCTTGTGTTGAATGAAAATCCCAGCCATCACATATCCATCACACAAATATAATAACTATCGCTTAGGAGTTAAGCTATGCACTGTTCTTTCAATATAAATAACAATAATGAGAGCTTGCAACTAATCTACAATGAAGAAAAAATATACATAAAAAGAGACAGTAATAAGATATCAGAGGAAACTCTTAATAGTAAAGAGAGTTTTGTTTTCAAATACCTTATTGAACACTCGTCAATATCAAACCCTCAATCTGCACGAGATGTTGAAGAATCTTTTAAATTACACTTTGACGAAGAGTTTAGCTTATACGCGTTAAAAAATATTATTGCTTCTATAAGAAAGAAATATCGAAGCTTATGTAAGAAAGCGAAGGTAGATAATAATAGCGAACTTATCTCTAACCTTTATAAGGTAGGTTACTTTATCGATCTCGATAAAAGCTCAACCAACCGTATCGCACCTAAGTACGACATCAACCAGTTCAAGCCCAGCCAGTTCGAGATGTTGAAACTGATGTTCAACACCTATCATCGAGAGCTGATTAAGGCTCTGATAGCCGTGTTCACCATCTCTTCCTTTTTCCTATTCGTTGTCTACTTTTCCCAAATCCTTTATACGACGAAGATTGCGAATGAATACAGTGAGAACACCAAACACATTGCCACAGAAGTCATGGACTACGGTTGCGATAGCCACGGGGCTGTGCACTCGCTAAGGCACTCGCTCAACCTTGATTCTGTCGTCATGACCACACCTTATGACTCCTGCTATATCTCTAAAACACGTTCTAAGATGATAGAGCTCAATCAATTAGACGACTTCTACGATAGTGCTGACTTTGCCTATTCACGCTTCATGGATACCGAGCACGACATTGAGATGGTTGCTCGAATATCTAAACGATCTATCGAAGCTCGATACAAGAACTCACTATTGCCTCTATTAGTCGATTCGATTTCCATCCAGAAGAATGGTTACCACATCTTAAACCTTGGCGAAGAGAGTAAATCTATCTATCAAACCTCCCTACCAACGGGTGCAACCATCACCTTCTACAGTGACGACATTGTTGCACTATGGATTGCGCTTTCTCTGATACTCGCCACCCTGCTTTATCGCTCCTATATTCTGGGTTTCGTGATCTACCTGTTTCGTTGGAAACACATCTCCTTTGAAGAAGAGCCGATCATCAACACCGAAGACAACTGCGTTCTCTACTACGAGTTGTTATCTCGTGTGCGTAACGTTGGCGTTTTAAGCTTCATCAACACCATGAGACGCACCAATTTACTCACCTTTCATACTATTTTACTCATCGAGACAGTCAGAAAAGCGAAGTTAAACAACAGCCATGAGATCTATGGTGTCAACGTGTGTCCGAGTGCTTTGGTAGGGTCGAACTTCGCAAGGCTCAGAGAGCATTTAGCCGCGATGGAAGCGAATGAGTTTGTCGTAGAGATTACTGAATATTCGAACATTGGCTATGGGTGTGAGGTTATCGATAACATTAAGGATATCAAAAAGCTTGGTATCACTATCGCTCTGGATGACTTTGGTACGGGCAATAACAACATCGAAATCATCAATGTTATCTCTCCGGCCTATCTAAAACTGGATCGTTGCTTTGTTAAGGATATCGAGTCAGGAGAGCATCATCAGGGTGTATTGCTCAATATCTCGGAGATTGGACGCCTATCAAATATCACAATGATTTATGAAGGTGTCGAGACGCGTAGGCAGCAATATATCTTGTGTCAGTTAGGCTACAACTTACATCAAGGTTACCTGTATAGCCGGCCTAATGACTCAAAGGAGCAATAGGCCCAGCCTAATAGAAATCTTGATCAGCAACCATTCCCTATTCAAATAATCATCGCTTATACAGCTGCTTGAGAGCCCACAAGGATGTAGGCTTCAAGTGCCCTCCCCACCAAACGTGCTTTATCTAAACATAAAAATACCCGATGCACTTTCATAAAATCCTTGCCAACTCGAATAAATAGGTTAGTGTTATACACATGTATATCACCATGCAGTTTTAATTATGACCGAATGGAAAGACGACCAGCCGATCTTTAGGCAGCTTGCCGCCAAGATCAGTGACCAAATTCTTCAGGGTGTTTGGCTAGAGCTACAAGCATTGCCCTCTGTGCGTGCGGTTGCCGCCGATCTCAAGATCAACCACCTTACTGTCATGAAAAGCTACCAGTTACTGGTGGATGAAGGCTTGGTAGAGAAAAAACGCGGCCAAGGCATGTATGTGGCCGAAGGGGCACTTCAAAAATTGAAAGAGTCCGCACACCAATCATTCATCAACACACAGATCCCAGCCATCGCTGAGACGCTAAGCATCATTGATATGAGTGTCGAAGAACTCGTGAAACAGCTAGCACAACATATAAAGGACAAGTCATGAGTACGTTACTTTCCGTGAAAAACGTAACCAAAACCTATTCAAATCAAGTGGGTGTCGAGAACATCAGCTTTGAGTTAAAACCGGGGCAAGTGCTTGGACTGCTGGGCCATAATGGCGCAGGGAAATCGACACTGATCAAATCACTGCTTGGTGGACACAGCTATCAAGGTGAGATAGAGGTTAATGGCTACCACCCTATCCACCAGCATGCAGAACTCATGCTGCACTTGTCGTACATTTCAGATGTTAACGTGTTACCCGAGTGGATGACCGTTAAGCAACTGCTTAGATACACCCAAGGTGTACACCCTAGCTTCAACAAGCAAAAAGCAGAACAGACGCTAAGCAGCACCAACATCAAGCTCTCTTCGACTATCAAGCAGCTTTCTAAGGGAATGAAGGTACAACTTCACCTTGCGATCATCATCGCGACTGACACCCAAGTGTTGATCTTAGATGAGCCTACACTTGGCCTAGATTTACTGTACCGCGATACTTTTTATCGCCATCTACTTGAGTGGTTCCACGACGGCGAACGCGCCATGATCATTGCAAGCCATGAGGTTTCAGAGATTGAACATTTATTAACGGATGTTCTGATTTTAAAACAAGGCCATTGTGTGCTGCAAAAGAGCATGGAAGACATCGAAAATGACTATTTCATTATCGAAGTCGCAAATAACCATTCAAGCGAGATACAGAAACTCAACCCACTGACCTCGCAATCAGGCCTGGGCACCACTAAGTGGTTATTGGAAGGTCAATACAAAGCGCAGGTTGAATCACTGGGTAACATCTATAACGTTGGTCTCGCAGATCTATTCCTTGCAACACAGACGGAGAAGGCATAATGCATCCAAGTTTTTACATGCTAGAAAAAGAACTCATCGAGCACAAAATTAACACTCGATTGCCTCTGTTTGTCGCGTTATGTGGTTTCTTACTGTTCGTTAGTCTGTTCTTCAATGGCGCAGCGCAGCATGAGTTTTTCTTCGAAATGCAAGTGAACGGTGACGTGAGCGACATCCACAGAGAGTTCGCACAAGACCTCAACTCAGTGATCTACTTTGGCGCGGGCCTTATTTCACTGATCCTATCAACGCTTTACATCCCTAAAACGCTGCGTAAAGAGCGCCAAGAAGGCAGTTCGATGTTTTGGAGAAGTATGCCGGTATCTAACGTAATGACTCACGGTGTGAAACTCGGCTTCGGTTTAGTGGTGATTCCGGCTATCTGTGCATTGTTAGTACTGTTCGCAGATTTTCTATTCTGGATATTGAACGTCTCAAGTGAACAACAACTGGCGCTATTGGTTGAACAACAATCTCTGTTTTATGTGCTGAGCAACTGGGTCGTGTTTTTTGGACGAATGATGTTAGTTGCACTGGTTTTATTGCCACTGGCAACCGTCACTCTAGCGATTTCGCAGCTGGTAAACTCTCCATTGCTTGTCATTTTCATCTCAAGCTATGCGATTAAGTTCCTCTCTGTCGCAGTGTTTGGGTTCTATGGCATCAATGACTTCCTATCTCTCATCGCGTCATTACCAATGAATGTACTCATAGCAAGCAACCCATTAAGTGCGATTGCAGAAGCGCCGATTTTATCTTTAGGTATTTACGCACTGATCGGTGTTGGTGGCTATCTACTGAGCCTAAAGCTAAATAGAACGGACGATGTGAGCTTAAAGACGCTGTTCCAACGTTAGAGTCTATCCTAAGCACGAGCCTTTATCGAGCAGTCACATCAGATATCAAAATCTAAATCAAAGCTTCTGAGAAATCGGGAGCTTTTTTATTATCAAGACGTTAACGAGTACAGGGATGCGATAACAAGGAACAAGGAACAAGCTTTAGTTTGGGGTAACAGGTTTAACAAACGAAGATAAACTTAGAGGAGGTATTAATGAGCTGACATTGAATTGCATTGTTGTTAATGCCTGCCAGCTCTTTGGGGATGATTTCGTTAGTCGCCGACCAGATGAAGGTCCTTGAGAGTGCTAATGAAATCAGTTTGTTGCGTTTTACATTTGATTAAGCTTTTCAGCTTTTAAAGCTCTACGATTAAAGCTTATTTCTTTGATGCTTCTTTTGACGTGTCTTTCCAGTATTGGATACGAACGCGATGAAGCTGTGCTCTTCTCATTTTTTTCATAAGGGATATTTCCTTTTCTTTAACTGCTCTTCATGAGCTATTTTTATTGCCAACTATTCGAATCTAACGGTGTTTGATGCCCAGATCAATGATACAAATCACAAAATATATAGAGTTTTGAGTACCATTTACATCAAAGTACGACCTAGATATCAACTATGGCTCAAATCAATCCTATGAGCCGCTGTTCAAAATTAAGGTTAGTTCTCTCAGATGACAAATTCATTTCAGTATCAATACAGTTCAATGATACTAATTTAATAGACCGGACCAACGCTGATTTAGTTCCAGTGTCTTATCATTTATTGATTACATCACCCTTAAAGTTACGGTGTAACTAAAAAATGCATTCAATGTGAACTAATAATCGCCACATTAGCCTATACGTTACAACATCAAAATGGGATTATGTTTGTAACGGATAGAGCTTTTGATAGAAAAAAGCCATAATGGACCAAATTAAATAGACGTAATTAAATGGACGTAATTATGAGTAAAGTAATTCTGCAAGGGCATATTCTAGTGCCAGACAACGACCTAGAAGCAGTGACACATGCCTTGGTTGTGCACAAAGAACTGACACTAGAAGAACCTGGTTGTATTGTGTTTCGAGTCAGTCAAAGCACGCTTCAACCTAATCGCTTTGAAGTGTATGAAGAATTCACTAGCCGAGAAGCATTCGAAATGCACCAACAGCGAGTAAAAGCCTCTGAATGGGGTGAAATCTCCCAGAACGTGACACGTCATTACCAAGTCACTGATGTTCCGACATCATAATGATACATCCGCTAGCCAAACGCATCGTCACGTTGATCAAACAAGATCCCTTACGAATGAAGGTTTTAGACTGTGTCGCTCAGTTGGATTTACCGCAGTGTTACGTCGTTGCGGGCTTTGTGAGAAACCTCGTTTGGGATCACCAGCATGGTTATGCCTCCCCGACTCCACTCAATGATATTGATGTGATCTACTTTGATCCCATTGATACCTCCTACGAATCGGACCTTAGATACGAGGCTCTGCTTAAACAGCGGTTACCCGAACTGAATTGGCAAGTTCGCAATCAAGCCTGCATGCACACCAGAAATGGGGATGAACCTTACCAAGGCTCATTGGATGCGATGAGTTACTGGCCAGAGAAAGAAACCGCCGTCGCCGTAAAGCAAAGCCTCAATGGAGACGTCGAGTGTATTTCATCTTTTGGTTTAGAGAGTTTGTTTGATTTGCAAATCACACCCAATTCAAAGCGTAACCGAGATATCTTTGATCAAAGAGTGCAATCCAAAGGTTGGCTAACCCAGTGGCCCAAGTTAACGATGAGTCACAGTTAACTAGCGGTAGAGTTCAAATGCTAAAACCATTGACTAAAATCCCAATCAGATCGAACATGCCCCACTTCTCAAATCAAACGCGCACTTCACCAACTGCTGCGCCCTCGTCATACTGAGTAACGACCATGAACCAACAATACATGCTGCAAGCACTCGAAGCTTCGCGCCAAGCCTTACCTGATTGCCAACCAAACCCGCCAGTAGGCTGCGTTTTGGTGAGGAACGATAAGGTGGTATCTGTTGGATACACGCAAAAAGTCGGCGGAAACCACGCCGAGGTCGAAGCGCTCAATAGCTATAACGACAAAACGGACGGAACAATGGAAGGGGTTACCACTTACGTAACTTTAGAGCCATGTTCATTTGTCGGCAGAACACCCGCTTGCGCCAATACATTGGTTAAAGCAGGTGTAAAACACGTAGTGGTGGCGATGCTAGACCCAGACCCTCGTAATAATGGTCGTGGAGTTGCGATCCTTGAATCGCACGGCGTGAAGGTGGATGTGGGGTTATGCCAAGCGCAAGTGAGCGCCTTTTTAACCCCTTACCTTGGTAAGTCCTAGATCTTAAACAGCCAGTATTAGTTCAATTTCACTCGGTAAAGCGGATTGACTGGCTTATCGACAAAATACAACCAGATATGATCGTAGACGGCATGTTGGTTAGGGAACGGCGCTAACGCTTTTGCCTCTTCTAAATTGCACCAACGGTAGTCTGTGTGTTCATCATTTAGTTCAATCACTTGGTTGGGCGAGCATAGCACTGCAAACACGGGGATTAGCTGAATCACATTCACGTGCGCCTCATAAAACTGCTCCAGAAACTGCGCGTTATACAAAGCTTCCACTTTAATTTGGGTCTCTTCTTCAAACTCGCGCACGATAGCCTGCCAGCCTGTTTCTCCCGCTTCAATCGAGCCTGCGACATGACACCAAAACTCACCTTTAACACGCTTCATTAATAGCATTTTCATTTGTCCGTCGATCTCTGAAATAGCGACACCGGAAACAATCGAAGTATTGAGTGGAATCATAACGTTACCTTAGTTTTCATAAGAGGGCAGCAAGGCTACCACCCTTGGTTTGTTAAATTGTCTTCTATGATTAAAAACGAGAAGTTACTCATCAATTAATGGTGTTCAAGCTATAACTCATGGGTTCAGTATTAACCGTCTCGCTTAGCTATCCAGTAATAGAACCATTTCTTATTTGAGGCGCTTTTCGATAAAGAGTAGAATCGCCGCCTTGTACTGTGTTTAACGTCTCTAAACATACACAGTAGACTCACAACCATTTATCACCACGATATAAGTATTAATACGACTATGCACTCATCAAAACCAACGCACGACTCAGAAAACAGCCACACACCTGAGCATTGCTTCACTCGTTTTCAACAGCCGATCGAGTCATATTCGTTGCCTGAGCGTTTCACATTCCCGTTCTACTACGAACCGCACCCACTGTGTGAAATCGCTTCTCATCAGCTTCAACAATATCTAGAAACTCAAACCGACTGGCAGCATGACTTCGGACTGGATTCTGACGCTGGTCGCGGCAAAATGTTTGGTGTGTTATTGGTGAAAAGCCCTGAAGGTGAATTGGGGTACTTCTCTGCTTTTTCAGGGAAAATCGCCGACCAAAACCTACTGCCTCACTTTGTACCGCCCGTGTTCGACATGCTCAGCAGCGACAGCTTTTTCCATCAAGACACAGCCGACATGATGGCTGTCAACGCTGAGTTTAAAGCGCTGCAAGCAAATACTGAATACCTTGAATTGTGCGAGCAACTGGCACAGCAAAAAGCGCAAGCCGAGCAAGAGATTGAAGCTCAACGTCTATTGATTATTGAAGGCCGAAAAACGCGTAAAGAACAACGTGAACAAGGTAAAGAAAACCTTGATGAGCAAACTTTCGAACAGCTAAATAATGAGCTAAACAAAGCCAGTGTTGCCGACAAGAACCAGCAGAAGTACCTAAAACTTAACTGGGAACAGACCCTGCAAGTGTTGCAAGCTAAAGTTGATGTGTTCAACACTCAACTGGCTGAGCTAAAAGAGCAAAGAGCACACATTTCTCATCAGCTTCAACACAAGTTGTTTTCACAATACGCTTTCCAAAATGCGGAAGGAAGCGTTGAAGACCTTAACCAAATCTTTGAAAACACGCCAAACAAGATACCACCAGCTGGCTCTGGCGAATGCGCTGCGCCTAAATTGCTGCAATACGCGTACTTACATGGTTACACGCCACTGGCATTGGCTGAATTTTGGTGGGGCCGCTCTCCAAAGTCGGAAATCCGCAAGCACAAGAAATACTACGCTTCTTGTCAGAGTAAATGTGTGCCGATTTTAGGCCATATGATGAAAGGCCTAGAAGTCGATCCAAACCCATTGCTAGAGAACCCAGCAGAAGGCAAAGAGCTGGATATTCTGTTCCAAGATGAGCACATCGTGGTAGTACACAAGCCAGCAGGTTTTCTATCCGTGCCGGGTAAAACCATTAAAGATTCCGCCTACACACGTGTTCAAGAAATGCATCCCGATGTTGAAGGCCCATTTGTGATTCATCGCTTAGACATGGCGACCTCTGGCATTCTAATCTTCGCTCTCACACGACGTGCGAACAAGAGCTTACAGAAGCAGTTCATTACTCGTGAAGTCGAAAAGCGTTACGTGGCAATGATTGAAGGCGTTCTAACAGAAAATGAAGGCTATGTTCGACTGCCATTGCGTGGTGATTTGTATGACCGCCCTCGTCAAATTGTCTGCTTCGAACACGGCAAGCCAGCAGAAACCAAATGGGAAGTGATTGAGCGAAACGGGCAAACCACTAAGGTTTACCTGCATCCTAAAACAGGGCGTACACACCAGTTGCGTGTTCACTGTTCACACCAAGAAGGCCTTAACATGCCTATCGTCGGTGACGGCTTGTATGGCAATAAAGCCGACCGATTGCACTTACACGCAGAAAGACTTGCGCTGCACCACCCAGTCACCAAAGAGTGGATGGAATTCCAGTTCGACGCCGAATTCTAAAATCTCTCATTAGTACCGAGCTTTGATAAGGAGTCACAACCGCTTGTGGCTCCTACCTCTTTTGGGTATATATCCACGCTTATTGCACTACATCAAGATTCACTTTGTTGTGAAGAGTAGCATGCCCACCTTCTTCTCTCCTTGAGGCCTTTGATATGTCATCAGCTGCTTTGAATTTACAACCTAACAAACTGACTTCCCCATTAATTGCGACTCAAGCACCGAGCTTGAAGCCACTTACATCCAAAAAGCCAGACTTAAACTCGGCAATGCTTAACTTAATTGAAGAAGTTAAAAACGAACTCCCACTTTACGAGTCAGAGACGTTTATCTGTGGTCCAAAAGGAAATTGCTCGGGTTGCTCTAAGAAACTACTAGAGATGGTCGACAGTGAGTTAATGTATTGGGAGCACAGTATTTCCATTGGCCAAGGCCCCAACTTCGAGGAACTGCGCCGCTTTGGTAAGCTATGCAGCAGTGTTAGACGCGGTTTAGAGCGTAACGGTTTAGTCGAAAAGCGCCCAAAGAAAAGATAACAAGCCAACTCGATAATCATTACAATGTGTCGTTGGCGATCACAAGCTACCCTGCTACTAACTGATTGAACTCGTTAGCTATAAAAGTAATAATGTTTTGTAATACAATTCAGTATACAAACCGACTTCGTAGATTCGGACTCATAGAGATAAGTTCATCGATACTTTCACCATATTCTTGAACAACTCTATCTTTCTTGTCTGACGTGCCTTAACCTTCTGTATATCAATATCACATCAATTAGAAACCTACCTTGGACAACGGAGAGCGACCTTGAAGAGACCACAACCAGTACTGGGAAAGACCGGTATGCTATTTTTTCTCGTCATAATAAGTGCTTTCCCTCCATTGACCATCGACCTTTACTTACCTGCGCTTCCGCAGATGGTCGAGGTGTTTAATACTGACCGATCAATGGTCAACCTAACCCTGAGCAGCTACTTCGTTACTTACGCCATCGGTCTTTTGTTCTGGGGGCCGCTCAGCGAAAAATTTGGTCGTAAGCCGATCCTATTAATTGGATTAGCGAGCTATATGGTCGCGAGCATATTGTGCGCGATGACCAATAGCATCGAACAGTTGATTAGTGCTCGTGTATTCCAAGCCTTTGCTGGCAGTGCTATCACCGTTATCGCTACCGCCATTGTCAAAGATCTTTATGACGGCCGAGAACGTGAAAAGATCATGGCGACTATCATGTCACTGGTGATCATCGCGCCAATGGTTGCGCCTGTATTTGGTGCCTTTCTACTGAAAATTGCGTCTTGGCGAATGATGTTCGTCACCCTCGCCATTTTTGGTGCATTTGCGTCAGTATTAGCTTGCTGCTACCGAGAAACGCTCGAAACCAAATACCAAGGTTCCATGTTCCGTTCATGGGGAAGAATGGGCGTGGTCATGAAAAACCGCTCGTTCCTCAAGCTACTGGTCATTTTCTCTATCATACCGATGGCGTTGATGGGCTTTCTTGCGGCGGGTTCTTATATCTACATCGATCACTTTGGATTGACCGAACAACAGTTTAGCTACGCGTTCGCATTCAATGCATTATGCGCCTCATTTGGTCCAACAATTTACATGAAGTTGTCCTACCGAATGCCGGTTCAAAAGGTCATCTCAGGATGTTTTGCTTTATTGGCGCTTGCGGGCATCTTCACCCTAACCATTGGCGACCTGTCCCCTTGGTTCTTTATGTTCATCGCTGCTCCAGCAACATTAATGGCGATCATCATGCGAGTACCGGGCACCAACTTAATGTTGAATCAACAAGATCATGACACGGGCTCTGCCGTCGCACTGATACAGTTCTTCAGCATGATTTGTGGCTCGCTTGGCATGGTGTTGGTTTCAATACGCCCAGAGTCACTAATTGAAAACCTAGGCTTTATTCAATTATCCGTCGGTACGCTAGGCGGCCTGATGTGGCTGATGGTAAGAAATAAAGAGTTCGTGACTAATAAGCTGAATTAGGCACATCCAAAATAGCTAAGTTTGTACTCAAACACGATTTAGGGCGTCCTCGATCGTGTTTGAGGTCTCGCCCTCACTGGCTTTAGCGCATATTGGCTCCAATCACCTCAATTGGAGTTAAACCATGAAATGGATACATTTACTGTTCACATCCCTACTTTTCCTTTGTGCTCCATCCATCGCTTCCGGTGTCGGATTCACTCAAGTAACCTTAACTGACAATCCTAATCGCCCGCTAAACACTGCCATTTGGTATCCCACACAAGATGTATCAGACACAACCTTGATTGGCGATAACCCAGCCTTCGTCGGTACGCAAGTCATCAAAGATGCTGAGATTCAATCAGGCACTTTTCCAGTAGTACTTCTATCACACGGCTACCGAGGAAACTGGCGAAACCAAAACTGGTTGGCGACCGAACTTGCGAGTCGTGGCTACATCGTAGCGGCCACTGACCATCCGGGAACCACCTCTTTCGACCAATCTCCAGAGCAAGCCGCCAAGTGGTGGGAAAGGCCGCGAGACATCACTCGAACCATCGATTACCTGTTAAGCGAAGTTCAATGGAAGCAAACTGTTAACGCCAACAATATCGCTGCAATCGGACACTCGTTAGGAGGCTGGACAGTGATGCAATTGGCAGGAGCGAAAATAGATAGAGCGACCTTTGAAGCCGAGTGTCTTATATACCCTAACCCGCGTACCTGTGGGCTGTCTGATGAATTAGGGCTATCACAAGCCCAACCCTCAGAACCAAGCAGTAAAAACCTTTCAGACCCTCGAATTCAACGTGTAGTTAGCCTTGATCTGGGGCTTGCTCGCAGTTTCTCAGTCGGCAACTTAAATGACATTACAGTGCCAACCTTAATATTGGCGGCTGGGATTGATATTGGGGACCTACCTCAAGCATTAGAGTCTGGCTACATTGCTGAGCACATGCCTCTTAATTTAAGACGTTATAAGGTCTATGAAAGCGCTACCCATTTCAGCTTCATTCAAAGCTGCAAACCTGGGGCAGTACCGATGCTTGAAGAAGAAGTGCCAGGCGATGGCATTATTTGTAAAGATGGCGTTGGTACATCACGCGACCAGCTACATCAATTGATCTTAAACGACATCATTAGCTTTCTGAATTGATAAACTGAAAAGTAAACACACTCAATCTAACACTTGCGGCGAACTTCGATACTCACTCGGAGTTTGCCCAGTTATCCTTGAAAACTCGCGATTGAAATTGGACTTGGTCTGAAAGCCTGAACTAAGGAAGATGTCAGTTATCGCTTCATCACTTTGCATCAGGAGAGTCTTAGCGTGCTCAATTCGATAGGCGTTAATCACCTTTGAAATGTTCTGGTGGTGAGTTTGATTAACCGCAGACGATATTTTTCGAGCTGGGATACCTAGCTTTCTCGCCACTCGATTCAGGGACAAATCTGGATCTTTGAACACCTGATGATCCTTCATTAACGCATCAAACTTAGCGACGATCTGCGTGACTTCTTCATCCACTTTTAAGCTTGTCGACGATGCCGGAGATACATCAATTGCTTCAGGATAATGGTTTGACGTTGTCAGTTCACTCTGCTGTTGGTTTTGTTCCTGAATTGGTGCCGTGCTAGTACTCACAACGACTGCAGCCCCAACAATTGCGGGAATAAGAACTAGGTAACCAATAGACAGAATTAAGTCGGTGTGTTGTGCGTTAAGCAGCAAAATATCATACGAAATAATGCTATCCACGAGAGCCGAAAACAGTAAGGCTATACCTGCCGTACGCTCAGCATACAAAACATTCGATACATCACTCAGCCTGACGTGCTCTGGGAAGTTAAACGATGATTTCAACAACAAGCAGCCATAGCTGAGATATAGCGAGATCAACAATAGATCAATCGTCCCATCCCAAATATACGAATAAGAAAAGGAGCCAACCAGAACAACGACTGGGCCTGAGCAATGCAAAAGAGACAAAGGTTTACTTCGATGAGCTCCCGCAAAGCAGAGCCACGCAGCCACCGGTACACTTGCCCCTAGAACCGGTTGTAAGAAACGGAACAGTGCAATATCAAACGTCCAACGTAGCCCAACGACAGTAATCATCAATGCACACAACATGATAAACCAAAATGGTTTTTGACTTGTTTGTGGGTAACGATATCGAAGCAAAACGGCCGTGATAAATAACAAAAGAGCAGCAACAAATGGCAAGGGAATAGCGAGCATCAAAATTCCATTTATGTTCGAGAAAAGATCATTTCAATATCACGTCACATATTCAGTAAGTGAACCATTGAATCAGTTCGAGTGATAAGTATTGAATATCAATCTATGGTAAATCATTCCTCAGAAAGAAATCTAGAACGAAATCTTGATGGTGTTAACCCGATGATTTTCATGAAGACTTTTCGAAAGCTGTTCACGTCCTCATAGCCAACTAGATAGCTGATCTGTTCTACCAGTTTGTGCGAGCTTTCCAATAACTCGCATGCGCTTTGAATACGTACGTGTTGGATATAATTGATAGGCGTAAAACTGGTCGCTTTAGTAAATTGTCGGATAAAGGTTCTTCGTGTCATGAAGGCTTCTTCTGCCAATTGATCGAGCGACAAAGGGAGATGATGATGCTTCTGAATAAAACGCTGCACCGAGACAATCTTGTCATTGCCGTGAGCATAGTTCGGCACAAAACTCTGATAGTAGCGCTGCTCTCTCAAGCCCGTATCGAGTACTAGGTATTTACCTAGATTACGAGTATTGGTCGGTGTTGTGTATTTAGTCAGGATAAACAAAGCGAGATCCATCCACGACATCAAGCCACCAGCGGTCATCACATCCGCATCATCAATCAAGATTTTGTCGATATCAACGGCGATCTGTGGGTAAAGCTCCGTAAACTTCTGCTGCGCTTGCCAGTGCGTGGTCACGGTTCGCCCTTCTAACAAACCTGTTTTTGCCAAAATGAACACACCCGCACAAGCTGAGCAAAGTATCGCCCCCCTTTGGTGAGACTCAATCAGATACTCAAGCAAGGTGTCACTCGGCTCTAGATAGTAACAACCATCTAAATTCGGTGGGAGTATGATGATATCGGCGTTCGATACGCTAACACTGTCATGCGCTTGGATCTGAACGTTGAATTGAGTCTTCTCAACCGAAGGTTCAAGAGAATTTGCCATCTGCAAAAACTCTTTCACTCCAAACACGGCACTTTGCAGAGAGCCTGGATAGTCGATGATTTCGACCATTACTGATTTTGTCACTATTGCCATAGAGTATGTCATTTTTGACGTGCGATAAAAACTACAGAGTATTCATAATATCCCTACACCGCAACACACTAAATACAAAGGTATAGAATATGAAGAACACTGCACTACTACTTATCGACTTTCAAAATGACTATTTCCCTTCATACGAAGGTGCAAAATGGTCGCTGTCTGAAACAGAGAAAGCAGCCGAAAAAGGTGCACAGTTATTATCCGCTTTCAGAGACAAGCAACTTCCTGTGGTTCATGTACGTCATGAGTTTCCGACGGTTGATGCTCCGTTCTTCTTAGCAGAATCAGACGGTGCTCAAATCCACAGCAGCGTGACTCCGCTAGACGGTGAGTCAGTCATAGTAAAGCATCAAATCAATAGCTTTAGAGACACCGAACTGAACAAGGTGCTAAAAGAGCAAGGCGTTGAAAAGCTGATCATCGTTGGCGCAATGAGCCACATGTGTATTGATGCTGTGACTCGTGCAGCAACCGACTTAGGCTATGAATGCCACGTAGCGCATGACGCTTGCACAACCTTAGACATGGAGTTCAATGGCGTTAAGGTTCCAGCGGCGCATGTTCATGCCGCATTCATGGCTGCACTGAGCTTTGGTTACTGCAATGTCGCAACGGCCAGTGAGCTTGAAAGTCTTCTTTAACAAGTAAGCCCAAATTTTCAGTCTATTCATTACAAACACAAAAAAGCTCCTATTAAGGAGCCTTCTTATCAGAGCCAGTGAGCACTCAGTTTGGTCAATTGTTACTAAGCTTGAGCCACTTGACGTGCTGGGTGTTTAATAAACACAGCAACCACAGCCACGATTGCAAGAGCAAAACAGTAGTAAGAGTTGGCTACAATATCCAAAGGCGATAGGTTAAATACCGAACCTAATAGCAATACCTGCGCACCGTAAGGCAATACGCCTTGAATCACACAAGAGAAGATATCCAACAAGCTTGCAGAACGACGTGGAGACACATTGTTCTCTTCCGCCAATTGACGAGCCACACTACCAGACACAATAATCGCTACCGTGTTGTTTGCAGTACATAGGTTCACCATAGATACCAAGCCAGCAATGCCTAGCTCACTCGCACGACCATTCGCTTGCTTAGAGTGAGAAGAACCAAATGCACGAATCAAACCGCTCACTAAGTTAGTCAGAAATGCTAATCCACCTTGGCGACGCATCAGCTCACTCAAACCACCAATCAGCATCGACAGTAAGAAGATCTCTTGCATGTTGCCAAAGCCTGCGTAGATATCTTGAGCGTAATCCGTCATACCGTAGTTCTCAATAGAACCTAGGCTCACTCCACCCGCTAGCAAGATACCAATCGTCAACACAACGAACACATTCATGCCCGATACCGCAAGGATTAGGATAGTGATGTACGGAAGGACTTTCAGCCATTCAATTGGGCCTGTTTCAGGAACTTGAGTTGCCGTGCTGTTGAAAGCAAAGATAACAATCGCGATAAGTGCAGCAGGAAGTGCAATGCGGATGTTCTCTTTAAACTTATCTCTCATCTCACAGCCTTGCGAGCGTGTCGCGGCAATCGTGGTATCAGAGATGATAGAAAGGTTGTCACCAAACATAGCGCCACTTAGCACTACGCCAGCGGTTAGAGGAATACTCATGCCAGCTGAGTCAGCAATGCCTAGTGCAACAGGAGCAACCGCAGCGATAGTACCCATAGAAGTACCCATTGCCGTCGCAATGAACGCCGAAATAAGGAAGATGCCCGGTAGGATCATGCTCGTTGGGATAGCAGATAGACCAAGATTTACCGTCGCGTCCACGCCACCAGAAGCTTTAGCTACAGCCGCAAAAGCACCCGCCAATAGGTAGATCATACACATTGCAATAATGTCTTTGTGACCCACACCACCTAAGAACTGCTCGATCGCACGGTTCAATTTATCTTTGCTCAATAGCAACGCTAACATCACGGCAGGCAGAGCCGCAATCGGAGCTGGAAGCTGATAGAAAGCAAAATCGACGCCTTGTAGCGACAGGTATGTACCCACGCCAATAAACAGCGCAAGGAAAACGATCAGAGGGATAAGCGCCACTGCAGAAGGGGCAATTACCGCGTTAGAATTTTTTGAATTGGACATGGAACGACAACACAATAGAACAGGAAGGTGAGCAGACTAATGTCACACTTAGAACTTGTCAACGTCTAGACGTCTAAACGCCTAATTTAATGCAAAGTAATAAGAACCCTATTAAGCATCACGTAATAAAAAAGGCTATTTACTCATCAGTAAACAGCCTTTCGATAACAGATAGTGCGCCGCTAGAAGTTAGCGTTTCTGCTTGAACGTTACTTGGTATTCACCAATGCCTTCGTAGTGGAAGGTCGTTGGCTTATCGAATTCCATTTCCACGATACCGCAGTAAGAGCCCGTGATAATGGCTTCACCCGCTTGGAAATCAACACCACGACGTGTCATGTAGTTAATCAGCCAGTAAATTGGGCTTGGTGGCAGTGTATTCGGGTGCTTACCGTCGAATGCTTGAACTTGCTCGCCTTGAGTCACTTCAATACTGATCTCTGCAGAAGTGAACGCTTTTTCGCGATCAATCTCAGAGCCAATAAATAGACCTTGGTTTACTAGGCCATCGGCCAGCTTTTCATAGAACTCAGCGCCGCTGTCATCCGCAAAACGAGACTGCATTAACTCAAGTGCCATGTGGCAAGAACCAATCGCTTCGTTGATTTGCTCTTCGCTGTAGCCTTCTTGGCTTGCAGGCAGGCTCTTAGCAAGCGTAAATGCGATTTCAGGCTCAACGCGTACTACGCCGTTGTCAGCAAACAGTTCACAAACTTCGCCTTGTTGAACGCTGCCCGAGAAGATTGGCGCAACAACAAACTTGTCTTCAGCCAGAGGAAGTAAGCACTTCCAACCGCCGACTTTATCGCTTTTCAAATCGATCATTGAAGATTGGATCTTTAGCGCATCTTCCAAGTTATTCGGACGGTACTGTTCGTCCAATCTTGGTGCTTTGGTGCCAGCAACACGACGACTCAACAGTTCTTCAGCTGCTTGTTTAAATACATTTGTCATATAATACCACCTTTAGTTTTATGACCAGTATAATATCGGATTTCTTAAAGCTTGAATAGACAATTCAACAACGGTGCTACACCGAAAATTCAGCCATCAATTTTCGCATATTCTAGACGCAAACAACTGAAACTATTTTGATTTAAATGTAAAAAAGCCAGTAATTTGATTACTGACTTTTCGATGTATTACTGATGTTCAGGCTTTACTGCCCTTTCAACGTCTTCTTCAGATTCTGCATGAAGTTTCTGAAGTGAGGCATGAAATCAACAAACAGAGGGTGCTTTCTATCTTGCATCATCATAGGGCCAAGTAAACGAATACTCACCCCTAGTCGCGCTGCTGATTGTTCGTCTAAGCCGATGTCTTGTTTGATCTTCTCAACAATCGCGAACATGTTTTCTCTGTCTTCAATTTCAAACTGCATGGTTTGCAGTTCACGATCTTCTTTGATGTTCACTTCTTCGATAGTGATACGGTAGTTGTTATGTTTGCCTGTGAATACTGTCATGTGGATCTCCTACAATGCTTAAAAAGTGTGTTGGCTAGCTCTTCATGAATCGTTCGAGCTTAGGTTTAACCGTCATCGACATCACGACCATGATCGTAAGGCCAATAGGAAGCGCAGCAATAAATCCATTAAACCATCCACTGGTAAACGCCGATGTATCCGAAAATCCAATATTATTTGCCGCTGTTACAAATGCCATTATGGACTCCATGATAAAAGCCATAATCAATCCCACGATTAGGTTGCGAGCTTTCTCGCCGTAATTGGGTAATACCTTGGCGACCAACTTAGTAACCAAAGCCATCATTGCCACGCCAATTGGCATCATAATTACGGCAACTAGGGCTAACGAAGAGAGCCAGTTGTCGATGAATGCCTCACCGAATCCGATATTCATGTAGGTCATCACCGCCGTTAAGCTGCCGCCAATCGTCAGCATTAAGCTCACCATGACCAAAATTTTGTATAAAACCGGTGTGCCTTTTTGCTCAGGAAGAGTTGGAATTAGAGTTGCTTGAATCGTCACATCTATTTCCTGTCTTGAATTCATGAACAATTAAGTTGATAATGTCAACTATAAATACAGTGGTTGATAATGTCAACTATATTTCTAAGGATCGTTTATGTCTGATAACACATCGCTAGAATCTATCTTTCGTTTAGTGCACTCTTTGAAACGTCAAATGAGCGAGCAGATCGAGAGCTTGGATTCTGAGATCGCACCAATGAACATTCGTGTCATGAAGATCATTACCAAGAAGTCTCCATGTACGGCTATCGATATCGCACACTTCCTAAATCGCGATAAAGCACAGGTCACTCGATTGGTTAATGCTTTGATCAGTCAGGAACTTGTGAAAAAATCTCCGAACCCAGAAGACAAGCGTAGCCAGTTATTGGTTCTGACCGATAAGGGTCAAGAGATCATGACTAAGGTCTCGGATATCGATCGAGACATGCTGAAGAGAATGACCAAAGGCATGGCCGAAGATGAGTTAGAGCAATTCAGAAAAATTGCGAAGAAAATGGCGCAGAACTTAGAAAGCTGATCTTCAAAATAAAACGAAAAAACGCCACCGAATCGAATGATCGGTGGCGTTTTTTGTATCAACTGGCTTTATATAGATTAGCAGTATGACTACTTCTCACTTAGATGAGAGTATTAATTAGATGTCCGTTCTAATTAGGTAACAGCTCTAATTCGATGCCAGTTTCCACCATGCCTGAACGGGTACCGGCTCTGAGATCACCAAACGTTCACCCATCACGGGGCTTACCATTTGCACATCTCGCTCTTTGCTAATCGCCAGAGCTTGTTCCATTGGGTCTTGCCAATCGTGCATAGAAAGGTCGAAGGTACTGTTGTGGATTGGCATCATCACCTTACCTTGCAGGTCAATGTGGGCCTGAACGCTCTGCTCTGGGAACATATGAATATCCGCCCAAAGAGAGTTATACGCGCCCGTTTCAACCATGGTTAAATCAAACGGCCCATAGCGCTCACCAATCTCTTTAAAGCCGCTGAAGTAACCAGAATCACCGCTAAAGAAGACTTTCTTGTCTGAAGCGTTAATAACCCAGCTACCCCACAGTGTTTGGTCACGATCAAGCAAGCCACGTCCAGAGAAGTGCTGTGTCGGCGTTAACGTGAACTCAATGTCTGAGGCCGTTGCCGATTCCCACCAGTTCAATTCGATGATCTTCTCTTTATCCACGCCCCACTTTTCCAATAGTGCGCCCACTCTTAATGGCACTAAGAACGTCCCCACTTTGTCGGCGAGCACCTTAACGGCACCTTTGTCTAAATGGTCATAATGATCGTGACTGATCACCACCACATCAATATCGAGTAGCTCTTGCAGCGTAATTGGTGTTGGATGAAAACGCTTTGGCCCCATCCATTGCACGGGTGATGCACGATCACTGAACACAGGGTCAGTCATCACTAGCTTCCCATCCAGTTTCATCATCACACTGGAGTGACCTAAGCGGTAAGCAACGTCGTCTTGTTCTTCGATCAATTGCTCAGCTGTCATTGGAATCAAAGGCAATGCAGCGCGCGGCACGGGCTCGTTTCTTTCCACAGTCACGTATGCTTTCAAGATTGAAAAAATATCAGACATACCCGATTTGTATTCCAGCTCACTGTTTACAAACTTCTTTGGAAGCTTATCTAGATTGTCGTTTGATTGTGAACCTGTGCTTACGATAGCGACCACGGCAAGTACTCCTAAAATCGGTAATAGATATTTTTTCATTGGTATCTCTTCAACCGTTGGGAAAGACCCAACTCAAAAACTACACTGACTAGTTTACATACCAAAACCAAAAAGTAAACCACAGAGTGTAATTTTTAATTTATCTAGACGTAAGCGTGTCAAAGTCGATTTTGGAAAAACCAACTTTGGCAACGAGTTAACTTAGTTATTTAGTTAGTAAGAAAGATTAATCAGCAGACCATACATTCTTGAAGTCTGGCCATCCCCAGTTTGTGATGGCCACGTTTTTCAGAATCCCTTGGAAACGAACGGTCTGTAAGTGGTGGAACATAGGCACTAACCAATAATCTGAGATCAGAGTAGACGCGATGGGTTCTAGCTCTGCCAAGTAATTAGGCAGTTCCACGGATGCTTTATGACTATCCAAGCGCTGCTTGAGCCAATCGCTGTTCATCTCTCCCAAAGCAGAGTGCAAAACAGGATCATTCATCATCCACGAAAACAGCGAAGACGGGGCATTATCATCGAGATTCAGGTTGCACAACACCAAGTCTTCTTTTAAATCGCCACTCTGAGAAAGTTGTGCCAATTCTCGAAAACTGTAGGTGTTCACCTCCACTTCCACACCATATCGTTTGAGTATGTCTGAAACGCAGATGGCACATCGGTACAACGCATAATAGTCGTAAACTGCAATACTCATCTTTTTCGGTAATTGTGCTTCTTTCGAAGGCGTTCGATACAGTTTTTGCCAACTTGGCAGTATGTTTTGAGCTAAAGAGACACTGAACAAACCCTTATTTTTTTCCAACTGAGATAAAATCGCTTGTGGGTTGGTCAGTTGTGAAAGGTATTTTCGCTGCTCATTATTAAGCGGAGTTGCCGCTGAATTCTGATTGAACAGGATAAATAAGCACCCATCCTCGACTCGGCTACGAAGGCCATCTGTGTCTGCAGAAACAAGCTCCGCATCGCTTTTCCCTAATTGATGGAAACAAGAAGAATTTCCATAAGGCGATACGTGCATTTGGCTGTCATCGAAACGAGCAGTGCCCGTCATTGATTCCTCAAACTGCCAGATAGTCACCTCATCGGTTAACGAGCGGCAACCATAATAGTGTTCAAATGCGGCAAGCTTGATTCGTTCATTATTGGTCTCAACCACTTTGAAGGGGCCGGTTCCAATCACAGCATGAGAGACCGAATTTAATGGCGATGGCTCTCGTGTGACTTGCGCAGCAGGTTGAATCGAATACTTAACGCCAGCCAATAAGCCCGCGAACCCGGTGTCCGCTTGGGTTAATTTAAAACTGATCCTTAATGGCTGCTCACTGTAGATGGAAGCGACATGATCTAACTCAGCTTGATAGAAAGGCAGAGCTTGTAGAGCAGTAAACAAAGCAACCAGCTGCTTGGCATCTACTGGCTGCCCATCATGAAAAGTCAGACCGGGGCGCAGATAGAAAGTCCAAACCAGTTGCTCTGTGTCATATTCCCAATGGTGAGCTAATTCAGGCTTTAACTCACCTTTACCATTACACGTCACTAGGCAGCTAAAAACCTGTCTTATCAAAAATCGTTCGCTACTGCGGTGTATATGGTGCGGAAACAAATCCTCAAACTTACGCTTATAGGTTAATTGAACGTGCAGCAGCCCTTCACGCATGGTCGCGCCGGAAGTTTCTTGCAGTAAAGAACCAAACACAGCGCGGTCATTATCCAATATGGAAAGTGCTTTTTCGTACTTGCCCTGCTCTATCAGTTTACTTGCAACATGCTGCGCCAACTCTGAATTGCTAAAACGCAGTGTTAAGTTAGAGCGTTGATTCCTGCCAACTTTTGGCTCCCACACCACCCATTCAGCTTGATGCATCTTACCAAGTAAGGTTCGAGCGTGACGCAAGCTTGTAAACAGCATATCCGCTACTTCGGCTAGGGTGACTGAATGAGAAATGTTTGGCTCGAACGACTCTAGCCGCGTGTAGTAACGCATCATGTTTAGATCAGACAAATAATGAACCTTTTAAAGATAGCTCTTCCTAATTAAGCCCATTATAAAACACATTCATCAAAAAGTAGTGTAATGCGACCAAAACAGGAACAACCAATAAAAATAACATCTGTTTTTTAGTTCCTCTTAATTATCCATAATGAACGGGTCAGCAACAAACCATAGGTTGTAAATAAAGCCTAACCAGAGAGAGTAATGACCATGAGAAAATACTATCTTAACAAGCTAAAAAGCACCTGCAGTAAGCTCGAAAGAGAAGCACTACGAACACTTATAGATCTATGTAACTGGCGTTATTAGTACACTTTTTAGCACCGAGTAAACGCGAGTTGGGTACAACCTAATATGCTCCTACCCCCAATATGAGTTAGGTTTCAACTCGCTTTTCCATTCCAATTCCCCTCTCAAGCCTGCTGTACCAATAGCTCACACAATCGATAAATTTCCGTTGTCGACTCGACAAATTTAATTCGTTTTCTTAGTTGAACGAAAAGCCTTAAGGTTCGCCCCGAAGCAAGCAAGGAGCCTCAGAAAAAACTGAAAGCTCAGCTAACAACTAATTTATTTGCAGTTACCAATCAGGTATTAACTAAGGAAACGCCATGCGTATCGCAATTCTTTCTCGCAACGAAAATCTATACTCTACCGCTCGTCTAAAGCAGGCTGGAGAAGCACGTGGTCATCAGGTCGATGTTATCGACACGTTGCACTGTGATATAGATATCGCGAGTAACAATCCGAAGATTCGCTACATGGGTGAAGAGCTACCTCAATACGATGCTGTTATTCCACGTATTGGCGCTTCCATTACCTTTTACGGAACTGCGGTTGTTCGCCAATTCGAAATGATGGGCACTTTTTGTATCAATGAGTCAGTAGCAATCAGTCGCTCTCGCGACAAACTGCGCTCACTACAACTGTTGTCTCGTAAAGGTATTGGCTTACCAAAAACAGGTTTCGCTAGCCGCCCAGACAAAATTCAAGACCTGATCAAAAACGTAGGTGGCGCGCCACTTGTGATCAAGCTACTTGAAGGTACTCAAGGTATCGGTGTAGTTTTAGCTGAAACAAACAAAGCAGCAGAAAGCGTTATCGAAGCGTTCATGGGCCTAAAAGCGAACATCTTGGTTCAAGAGTTCATTGAAGAAGCAAATGGCGCAGACATCCGTTGTTTTGTTGTTGGCAACAAAGTAATTGCTGCAATGAAGCGTCAAGCTGGTGAAGGTGAATTCCGCTCTAACCTGCACCGTGGCGGCACTGCTCAGCTGGTTAAACTAACCAAAGAAGAGCGCGCAACAGCAATCAATGCAGCGAAAATCATGGGATTAAACCTATGTGGTGTAGATATCCTACAATCTAAGAACGGCCCAGTAGTAATGGAAGTAAACTCTTCTCCAGGCCTAGAAGGCATCGAGAAAGCAACGGGTAAAGATGTAGCAGACATGATTTTCGAATTCATCGAGAAGAATGCAAAACCAAACGCTAACCGTACTCGTGGCAAGGGCTGATTGAATACCGATAACTCATGATTGGAAAGAAAATGAACAATAAAATGATCATAGGGAATACCGAAGCACTTTGCTTACCAGAGTTAGGGATAACTGGACTACATACACGTGTTGATACAGGGGCTAAAACCTCTTCTCTACACGTAGACAATCTACTATGTGTTAAATCAAATGGTGAGAAATTCGTAGAGTTCGACCTTCACCCAGACGTTTATCACTTAGAAGAAACAGTGCGCTGCAAGGCGAAGCTGAAAACAAGTAAAAGAATCAAGTCATCGAACGGCGAAGTTGAACACCGTTGTGTGATTGAAACCATGCTAAAAATCGGCGGTCAGGAATGGCCTATCGATATCACACTAAGCAACCGTCAAGATATGACTTATATGATGCTGCTTGGTCGTCAAGGCATGAGTGACAAAGTGATTGTTGACCCAGCGGGCGAATTTCTAATTTCTCACTAATTGAACTGCTCCACAGCTCAAATAGTGAGTCAACAACGCGTATTAATAAAGGCCAGTCTTTGAGACTGGCCTTTATTATTTATGGCGATTTTTTTTATCTTTAAACCCAAACCGCCAAACAGATTTTACCAAACCTTTGAGTTTGATTTTAGTCACTCGCCAATGTGTCACTGGTCTTCTTGGCGCACTCATCAGCAGATGTTCAAACGCTTGCTCACTCAAGTTCACTTGTCCCCCATGCGCCACCAGCAAGGTTTCGAGCTGCATGTCATAAATACGCGATACCGACTCTCGATACTTATTGGGATGAAAAATTGGGAAAGGCGGAATCAGTTTCTTCTTAACCTCGACCATTAAATCAGCCACATAAGCAACGCTGTGTGATGGGCAATAAACAGAGAGATCACGGTCGGTATGGCCCGGGGTTTCTAGAACCAACCAATCATCGAACCCCGGAATGCTATCCCCATCTGAAAGCTTGTAATCAGGCTTTAACTTTCTTGAATACCATAGATTTGCTTTAGGCTTGCCCAATCGGTTCGCCATCCACCGTGCTAATGCCAAATCGGTCAAATGCATCAATATGCCATCGATGCCGTGGTACCAATCCTTATCTCGATTTGCTGCAACCAAATTACAATTCGTGAGCTTTCTGAGTTTGTGCGCTGCCCCTGCGTGATCTGGATGCATGTGCGTCACAACCACTGTGTGTAGGTCGCTAAATTCACGGCCAAGATCATCTTCAATGAAAACTTTAAGATGGGGAATATCAGCTCGGCACGCACCATCAAGTAACAACAACCTGTCAGGGTACTCTACGAGATACATGTCTTGGATATAGCCTTTGATGGTATGGAGTTGCAAAACCGTATTCCTATTCGTTATTCCTGCCGTTCAGAACAAATTAACAGTTCAGCAACAAGTGGTCTAACCAGAATATAGCAAAGATCAACGAAATGTGGTTTTGTGAGTTCAAAATTACTGACACTGATAACAAAAAGATGAACCTGTTACTCGAAAAAGGTAATCACAATATTACAACCCCTTCATCATTATGATTTTTAAGAACTAAGTTCAATTTAACTGATTATCAATACGCACCAATATGAATAGGTTAAAGCTAATTATCAAATTTATTTTGAAAGTGTGACAAATACAAGGCTGTTGATGATTGTTAACCCATTGGTAACATTTGCGTAAATTATCAAGGGAAAGAAAATGAAAAAAACAATAATCTACACCGTACTAGCGAGCGCAATTTTGTCGACTTATGCACATGCAGAGACAAAGATCACTCCAAAACAAGCTACCGTGGTCGCGACCATGACTGAACGCCCAGGTAACCCTTCGGTTACACCAGATGGGCGTTTATTATTAAGCGTTCACCCGCTCGATCATCCAACGACTAAAGTCATCGAGTTAAGCGTGGCTGGAAATCAAACGCCATATCCGACGATGAAATATGCACAAGGTGAAAACTCTCAATTTAAGGCTGTCATTGCCATTCGTACCGATGATAACGGAGTCGCGTGGATTCTCGATCTGGCAACTCATACCATAACGGGCTGGGATACTCGCAATGAAGCATTAGTAAAAACGATAAATATACCCGCCTCTGTTCTAAAACCGACAAGCTTTCTACAAGACTTTGCTCTGGACCAAAAAAGACAACGTATTATCATTGCTGATATGACCCAGAACGATCTAAAAAGTGAAGCCATTCCAGCCTTTGTAACGGTTGACCTAAAGACGGGAGAAGCGGTTCGAGTGGCAGAAAACCACCCATCTATGAAAGCCGACAGTAAAACTGGTTTTGCGTTAAACCCAATCACGATCGATCCATCTTACGAATGGGTCTATTTCGGAGCTGTCAACGGACGCACTATTTATCGAGTGAAAGCGAGTGAGTTCGATAACGATGGAAAGACTGTCGCAGACAATATTAAAAGATACGCAGACAAACCTTATTCAGATGGTATTACTGTAGACAGTGCTCAGAACGTTTATGTTACGGATATTGAGAACAATGCAATTGGTGTGTCCACACCAAAAGGGTACCGAATTATTGCGACGCTGTCAGAGAACCAAACTTGGCCTGATGGCATGTCATTTGGTCCTGATGGCTATGTTTATGTAACTGTCAATCAACTGAACCGAACCGCAGCTTTAAATAACGGCAAAGATACTGGCATCAGACCATTCGAAGTCGTAAAAATCAAAGCACTGGCGACAGGAACGACCGGCCGATAATCAAACGAAAGTGAGCCTTTTATACTGGCTCACTTTCCTTTCTGAAGAGCCCCTTCCCTATTTCTACGAGTAAACGAAAGACATTTATCGTAACGACAAAACATGTGATTTGGTGACCTCAGTTATTCGGACTATATATGCGCCTCTAATTTATTGTCTGAGTGCTATACATGAACCAACTAATCGATGCTCTTTCTACCCAAGGTTATTTCGTTTGGGATGACTTCTTAACTCATGAAGAAGTGGTGGCATTGAGGGATTGCATTCCAGAGAACTGGAAAAAGGCTAGGATTGGCCGTAACGATGAAGTAACGCGAGAGTCGACCATTCGTAGTGACAAGATTCAATGGGTGCGCCGCGATATGGGTCAGCCAGCATCTCTGTTCCTAGACAAAATGGAACAAATTCGTTTAGCGGCAAACCAAGCGTTCTTTTTGGGTCTGTTCGAGTACGAAGCGCACTTTGCTAAATACGAAAAAGGCGACTTCTACCAGAAGCACTTAGACTGTTTCAAGGGCAATGAAAACCGCCGCCTGACCACTGTGTTCTATATGAATGATGAGTGGACAGAAGAAGACGCTGGTGAACTTGTGGTTTACGACCTAAAAGACAACCACATCACGACCATTCCACCAAAGTCAGGCCGCTTATTTGTGTTCTTATCTGAACAGTTCCCACACGAGGTACTGCCGACAAACACAGAGCGATTCAGTATTGCAGGTTGGTTCCGTATTAACGGCGTGAAAGACAACCAACTCGATATCGCACACTAGAACAAAGCCGATTATAACAAGCTCTAGCTTATTCAAAGCCTCTCCTTCGAGAGGCTTTTTTATGGAACAAATATTGAGCGAGTATTGAACAACATACCTCTTAAAAACCGCACGCAATAAATATTAAAACCATCAATAACTTTTCTCTTAAATGAAATCGAAATGAATCTTTCATATCAGTGAAACGGTTTAGCCACTTAAGTGAAATACGCCCTGTTCAAGATAGCTTCAAACGACACCCCTACCGTCTCGTTAACACTCTAATCCAATACCTCGACATCGATTTCATCCAAAAGGAAATGAAGATGAATAAGCTAATTTTGGCAGGCGTTCTTTCTGCGACAGCGGCAATGCCAGCGTTCGCAACGACTCAAGTCACTTGGTGGCACGCAATGGGCGGCCAGCTTGGAGAAACAGTAAACAAAATTGCGACCGACTTTAATGCGTCACAAGATGATTACGAGATCACGCCAATCTACAAAGGTTCATACACAGAGACCTTAACAGCCGGTATCGCGGCATACCGAGCAGGTGAAGCACCCAATATTCTGCAAGTCTTCGATGCAGGCGCAGCAACCATCATGAACGCGAAAGACGTCGCGAAACCGGTACAGGATATTCTGGTTGAGTCGGGTTACAACTTTAATTCAAACGACTACCTAGCAGGCGTTCGTAACTTCTATGCCGACAACCAAGGCAAGATGGTTGGTATGCCTTTCAACAGTTCGACACCGGTTCTTTACTACAACAAAGATCTTCTCGCGGAAGTGGGTGCAGACGCGCCTAAAACTTATGAAGAACTAGAAGTGGTCGCTAAGAAACTGAAGGCTGAAGGACACATCGCGTTTTCTCAATCTCTGACGCCGTGGATCATGTTTGAGAACTTTAAGTCTCGCCACAACCTGCCAGTCGCAGATCAAAACAACGGCTACGATGGCTTGTCCACTAAGATCATGTTCAACACCAAAGACATGATGATGCACGTTAGCAAGATGAAAGAGTGGTCAGATCTAGGTTACTACAAGTATTACGGCAGCGACTGGGATGCAAACCAAACCCCTTTCGAGCGCCAAGAAGTGGCGATGTGGATGGGTTCTTCAGGCTCATTCGGTGGCTTACGTAACCGCGTACCTTTCGAACTCGGCACCACATACCTTCCATACTGGAAATCGGTTAACCCAGACGCAGGCTTAACCTTCATTGGCGGCGCAGCTCTGTTTGCACTCAATGGCCATGACCAACAACAAGACAAAGGTGTCGCAGCGTTCTTTGATTACCTGACTAAGCCTGAAACTCAAGTCTACTGGCACAAAACCACTGGTTATGTACCTGTAACAACGGCTGCCTATGAGCTAGCGAAAGAGTCTGGCTACTACAACGAACAACCAGATGCAGAAGTGGGCGTTAAGCAGCTAAGCCTAAAATCGGGCGAATGGACTAAGGGCTACCGCTTAGGTTACTACCCTCAAATTCGTGAAGTGATGCATCGTGAGTTCGACAATATCTTCGCTGACCGCTCTAGCGTCGAGAATAGCCTAGATAAAGTCGAAGATGAGAGCAGCAAACTGCTGAAACGCTTCGCTCGTACGATGAACTAATTTGGCTTTTTAACCAAAGCAGATTACTGAGCTAAAGGCTTAACAAACCAAAGCCGTTCATTGCTCCTCACCACTTGTCACTGCGTCATTAAAAACGTAATGGCAAGGAGTGAGGAGATTCTTCACTAGCGCCATTTCTTGCTCCAAAAACTACAACTCAACTGGATGCATTCCTTTGCTATAGCGCTAGTGCTCACCGTAACTAACAGTGATAACAGTCACTAATTTTTGGGGATTACCCTGTGGAACGACGTCAGCAATTCTTTCACTCTCCGCTGCCTTACCTATTTTTGGCGCCTCAGATACTCATCATTGCGGTTTTCTTTATCTACCCTGCGGCAAAGGCAGTTTACCTGTCCTTCATGCTAGAAGACCCTTGGGGCACCTCATCGATATTCGTGTGGTTCGAAAACTATCAGATGCTATTCGAATCGAGCGAGTATTTGAACTCGATTGGCTTCACATTAATGTTCGCAATCGTGGTCTCTTTCTTATCGCTTGCCTTAGCGCTGCTGCTCGCGGTTAAAGCCGACAACATCATTCACGGACAAGGCGCTTACAAGGTCACTCTTACTTGGGTTTACGCGGTTGCTCCTGCGATTGCAGGCGTAATCGGTGCTTTCTTGTTTAACCCACACATTGGCGTGTTTACCGAGATATTTGCGGTTATAGGTTGGGACTTTAGCTTCCAAACCGACCCTGTGGATGCCACGTTTGCTCTGATTTTGGTTTCGGTGTGGAAACAGGTTTCGGTGAATTTCATCTACTTTCTAGCTGGACTTCAATCGATCTCTTACGCCGTAAAAGAAGCGGCAATGCTCGATTGTGTCAGCGACTCAAAACGTTTCTGGACCATTACTTTCCCGCTACTCGCACCTACAGGCTTCTTTCTTCTGGTCATCAACCTCACCTACTCGTTCTTTGAAACCTTTGGCGTGATCGACACCATGACCAATGGAGGCCCGGGTGGCGGCACAACGTCGTTGGTGTACAAGGTCTATCGAGACGGGTTTGTTGGCGCAGATTTAGGCGGCAGCTCTGCGCAGTCAGTTGTGTTGTTGCTATTGGTGCTCACTCTTACATTTATCCAGTTTCGCGTTGTAGAAAAGCGTGTTCATTACTAACCCACTACAGCTAGGTTTTAACGCGACAGGAGTTATTTATGAAAAGTAATAAGGTCTCTGACCACCTAATTTTAATTGCTGGGATGCTGTTTATGTTGGTCCCTATTTGGCTCATCTTCGCCAGCTCGACGCATAACCCAAACACCATTGTCAGCGAAGGCCTGCAATGGCTACCAGGCGATAACTTTACGGCCATTTATAGCGAAGCTTGGAACAAAAGCATGGGCTTCAGTGGCGAAGTCACCGCAAGCAAAATGATCGCCAACTCGATGATCATGGGGCTAGGTTTTGCGATCGGTAAGATCATCATTTCGATGATGGCCGCGTATGCTTTGGTCTACTTCAGGTTGCCTTATGCCACAGCTTGGTTCTGGTTGATCTTCGTGACGCTTTTGCTGCCATTAGAAGTGCGCATTATCCCTTCCTATGAGGTTGTCGCCGGGCTTGGGCTTCTTAATAGCTACACAGGTTTAATTCTGCCTTTGATCGCCTCAGCCACCGCGACGTTCTTTTTTAGGCAGTTCTTCAAAACCATCCCCGATGAATTGTTAGAAGCCGCTCAGCTAGATAACTCAGGTCCGTTTCGATTCTTTGTCGACATCTTACTGCCACTGTCTAAAACCATGATTGCCGCAATCTTCATCATCATGTTTGTGGTGGGTTGGAACCAATATCTGTGGCCAATCATGATGACCACGGACGAAGGCTACAACACCATCGTGATGGGCATCAAACAAGTACTCAACAACATCAATGAAACCAGTTTACCGCGCTACGACTATGTTTTTGCCATGGTGATTTTAGCTATGTTGCCACCCGTTTTAGTGGTGGTTGTATTTCAACGTTGGTTTGTAAAAGGGCTAGTAGAAAGTGAAAAATAATAACGACAAAAATCAAATGAACGATAACCGCATTCAATCACTCGCTGAGTACAAGATATCTCACCTGCCTTCTCACCAAGCTATCCACAAAAATACAGAGGACACCCCGATGCCAAAGTTAAAACAAACGTTAGGGCACACCCAAGCCACTCACAACCATACGCACAAAGCACCTACCATGTTAGGCATCAAAAACTTGGTAAAGACTTATGAGAATGGTCATCGTGCAGTGAAAGATGTCTCGCTTGAGATCGAAAAGGGTGAATTTCTTGTATTGGTTGGCCCATCGGGCTGCGGCAAGTCTTCTATCCTACGTTCAATTGCGGGGTTGGAAAGCATCTCTGGCGGAGAGATTCACTTAGGTGGCCGCCGTGTTGATAACGAAAAGCCAGCTCAACGAGATATCGCAATGGTCTTTCAAAATTACGCACTCTACCCTCACATGACGGTATACAAAAACCTCGCTTATGGTTTAAAGAACCGAGGTGTCAGCCAACACGTAATTGAAGAGAAGATTGAGAAAGTCGCCAAGACACTAAAGATCGAAGAGTACCTAGACCGCAAGCCAGCCAAGCTTTCGGGTGGTCAGCGCCAGCGCGTTGCTATGGGACGAGCGATTGTACGCGACCCTCAACTGTTCCTGTTTGACGAGCCTTTGTCTAACCTAGATGCCTCATTGCGCGCTCACATGAGGTTAGAAATCAAAAAGCTACAACGCGAGCTAGGCGTAACCAGTATTTACGTGACTCATGACCAAGTCGAAGCCATGACACTGGCAGATAGAATCGTGGTTCTCAACAAAGGTCAGATAGAACAAGTCGGCACACCAAGAGAAGTTTACCACCAGCCTGCCAGTACCTTTGTGGCAAGCTTTATTGGCAGCCCCGCGATGAACTTCCTAACTGCCACGCTCGATGATGGCTATCTTGAAATCGGTGATCAACAAATGTACCTGCCAGAGTACGCGCACGTTAAGAACGCGACTATCACGCTTGGCATTCGCCCTGAACACTCTGAGGTTTGTTCCGAATTAAAAATGAACACCTTGCCTCTCGAACTGCGTATCAGTGTGGTTGAGCCATTGGGGCCGAATCAATTGGTTCATGGCCTGGTGAACGACCAACCCTTTATCGCCGTCACGCCAGAAACGACACTATGCCAAGTACTGCCGCTCGGATTAAGCATTGATAAATCTAACCTGCATATTTTTGACAGTCGTGGAAAGCGTATTCAGCCGAATAACTTTACTTCACAAGAGTCACGCGAAGAGACGACAAGCATAACGACAGCCCTCGCTTAATCGAGTACACTGATATTTAATGCGTTTTTACGGTGCGTCTTTAAGAAGGATTAATTATGTCGTCTATCATCGTAGGTCATCGGGGTGTAGCAGGTACTCACCCAGAAAATACCAAAGCAAGCATTGAACAAGCCGCTAAACTCGGCTTGAAATGGATTGAAGTAGATATTCAGCCAACTCAGGATGATCAACTTGTGGTTTGTCACGACCACACCCTTGAGCGCTGCAGCGATGGCAAGGGGCGTGTCGACGAACACACCCTTGCAGAACTGCGTCAGCTTGATTTTGGCAGTTGGAAGTCTGAGCAGTTCGCAGGTGAAAGAATATTAACGTTGGAAGAGTTGCTCGCGCTTGCTGAACAGCATGATCTCAGCGTGAATTTAGAGATCAAAGTCGACAGTCGACATCAAGCGCCTCATGTCGTTGATTTGCTGCATACCGAGTTGATTCGTTCAAATCTAGACACCGACAGAGTTCTGCTTTCAAGTTTCAGCCATCAAGTCGTTTCTGAAATGGCTCGTCACCTGCCGAGATACCGCGTAGGTGTGATCACAGAGCAACTGACTCAAGCCGACTTGATGTTGATTGACGAGGTTAAAGCGTTCAGCTGTCACATGAACTACGAGCATGTGAATCAGAGCGATCTTGATACACTCAGTGAAGCAAACATCCAAACATGGTGCTACACAGTAAACGATCCGTCTCACTTCAAATTCATCTCAGAAGTAGATGCCGTATTCACTGATTTTCCAAATCAATTTACCTCTATAAATTGACCAAGCAAATACCGCAAAAACAACCCCGAGAGACTTTAAAATTAACTCTCGGGAAACCTTAAAATTAGGTAGCAAACACAAGTGAGTAGGAGTACATTCCGCTACTCACTTGGTTTCATTAGCTCGCTCTATTTAGACGGCTTCATTGGTTACTTAATTTATGGATCTCATTTTTAGTCCAACCTTCCCAATTTTGGGTGCAATCTTCATTTTCGCCGCTATTGTTCGTGGCTTCTCAGGTTTCGGTTTCACCTTAGTGGCATTGCCATTAAGTGCGTTATTCGAGCCTGTTATCGAACTGGTTCCCGTCTTCATGTTGATCGATCTCCTAGGCAATGTTCAATTACTGCCTAAAGTTCGAAAGCATGTTAACTGGCGCTGGGTTTTAAAGGTATTTATCCCTTGTTTTGCCTTCACACCAGTCGGCCTACTTCTGCTTAAATCCGTTAGCCAAGACACGATCATCTTGATCATCAGTGCCTTCATTTTTGCGTCTGCGCTTATGATCTATAAAGGCTTCCAGTACAAAAGCGAACCTAGATTTGCTCCCTATATTCTAGGCAGCCTTGCAGGTGTAATGAACGGCGCGGCTTCGATGTCAGGACCTCCAATTGGCACTCATGCATTGGCAAGCCCAGTCGCTCCGCACATTGCTAGAGCCGGACTGATAGCCTTCTTTGTCTTGGCGGATTCCACTGCATTTGTTTCGGCATCTATCGCTGGGTTAGTCGACCGCGATGTAGTTTGGCTGACTCTCGCGCTTCTACCAAGCAGCATGCTTGGCGGTTATGTGGGTTCTAAACTGTTCGAGAGATTTGGTGGAGCGAAGTTTAAGCCAGTCACCATTGCATTGCTGATTGTGATTGCAATATTCAGTGCAGGTCGAGTCTTACTGTAACGGCTTTAGCGTTTAATTTTGGACGTTGCTTTTACGAATTGGTTTCGCGAATTGATTGCGCTAATTGACTGCGGAAAGTGATTAAGAAAACTGGGTACCAATGACTACCATTCGATATGGATAGGGGTACCCATTTTTACAAGTTGAAGAAACTCATCCATATCTTGATTGGTTAACGCGATACAGCCATCCGTCCAATCAAAACTTTGAATAAAGCTCGGCGAACGACGCTCGCCGTTTTTGATGCCATGGATTTTGATGTTTCCTCCAGGATCTACATCATTTTGCTCTGCCCATTGCATATCCGAAGGTTGCGGATAGTTAATATGTACTGAGCGATAAAAGTCCGACTCTTCCATCACATAATCGAGCTGGTATTCCCCTTCCGGCGTTCGGTTGTCCCCTTCAAAGCGTTTATGCCCTTTCGGTTGTTTGCCTAGCGCAATACGAAACTCCTGAATCACCTCTTCACCTTTTAGCAGATACATCCTACGTTTCGATTTATCGACTTTAACTAACGTAACCACTTGCGACAGCGAATCTATCTCAGATGCGCTATCCGGTACGTTGTAAAACTGTCGAGAGGAACTTTGAGGTGGACGTTTCGATGACCCTTGAGAAAACTGAGCTACCTTTTCATCAGGGCTACTGTTAAGAACATCATCCACAATAATCACATGCTCGGAGTTTGAGCTCGTGGAAGAGGTTGAGTTAGATGAAGACGTTGAGACACGTTGAGAATGAGCCGGTGCAGACTCGAATACGATGGTTTCGATAGCGGTCGCGTCAGAGACTATTTTCTCGACCACGACTTGCTCAGCATTCGCGTTCGAAGCCACAAACAGTAAACACAGTGATAAAGGCAGAAACAGACGCACCTTTAGATCTCCTCAAAACGCATGGACATGGTTCGTGACTGAGTTTCCATTCCTAACGACTCATAGAAACCCTGAGCTTGTTGGTTAAACTCCATTACCTCCAACCTAAGTTCTATCGCTCCTCTCGCCTGCGCCCATTGATTAAAAGACTTCATTAACGCTCGACCAGCACCTTTGCTCTGAACCTGATCGTTCACCACAATCGTATTGACCCTTGCCACCTTGTGCGGCTGAATAAAACTGACGCCTTTGTTCTGCGTTACCTTACCCGCTAAAAAGCCAACGACTTGCTTGTCGTCTACTGCAACCAAGAAAGCGCCAAGTGGGTCAAGCATCAAACCTAACCAATACTCTTCACTGTCGGCCAAGCCTTGTGACGCTGGTGCAAATACCATAGGCGCACCAAGATGATGTTGACGGTTTATCTGCTCAGAGAGCGCTAAGATCGCGTTAATATCGGTTACCTTGGCCGTCCGGATTTGCATATCATCACCTTGTTTGAATTCAATAACACCTTAGCAAAAATGGCTTAGTTGTGCACCGTTACACTGGTCAACTCAGACGCTCTGTGAAGGCTGAACATTAATATTAGGCACTATGTTTAGGGAAATTGTTCCGTAAATCTCAGGCACATTGCCAGCCGTTGAGTGCTACTATCTCTGCAGAATCAATATACTAACGACGACTAACGACTGGATACCTATATGATTAAGTTTGCTGTAATTGGAACCAATTGGATTACACAAAAGTTTGTTCAAGCTGCGCACGAATCTCAATCGATGCAACTTGCTGCGGTTTACTCTCGAAATCTAGACAGCGCGGCACAGTTCGCCCAAGAATTTGACGTTGAAACCACGTATGACTCACTCGACGCATTGGCCAATGACAACACTGTAGAAGCCGTGTACATCGCTTCCCCTAACTCACTGCATTGCGAGCAATCTATCTTCATGATGGAACACGGCAAGCATGTTATCTGTGAAAAGCCGGTTGCATCAAATATTGATGAAGCAACACGCATGTTCGAAGTCGCTGAGAAAAACGGTGTGGTGCTGTTTGAGGCGTATAAATCTCAATTCCTACCGAACTTTAAGCAAGTTCAACTTGGGTTAGAAAAGATTGGCAAGGTACATAAAGCACACATCAACTACTGCCAGTATTCATCGCGCTACCAAAAATACCTAAACGGCGAGAACCCAAATACCTTCAACCCAGCTTTTTCTAACGGCTCATTGGTCGATATTGGCTTTTACTGTGTTGCCGCGACAGTCGCGCTATTTGGCAAACCTGAAAACGCACAGGCTTCTGCAAAGCTACTTGATTCAGGTGTCGATGCTCATGGCTGTGCGATCTTCCAATACCCTGAGTTTGATGTGACCCTTGCGCACTCCAAAGTCAGCGACTCTTATGCGCCAAGCGAGATCCAAGGTGAATTAGGGGCGATCATCATCGATCACATCGCTGAATGTACTGACGTTAAGATCCGCTACCGCGATGGCACGGTAGAAAACCTTACTCAAGCACAAAGCGAAAACTCCATGAGTTACGAAGCGCAGGCCTTTGCTAGCTGCATTGCTGGCGACAACGCAACACAAGCGCAGGCCCAACTGCGCGCTTTAACGGTTGCGAAGTTAATTACAGAGATGCGCCAACAAGTTGGTGTAGTGTATCCAGCGGATAAATAACGTCACAGCGTAAGTTAACAAACTGATTTTTAATACATAATTATTTATACATAACTGAATTTAATCTTTACGACAAATAACCGGATTAGTTGATTGAGGTCCCATCTGTTTAAATCCGCGTTCGATATCTATCGTATTTATTTAATTTATTGAAGGTGTGTAAAGTGTTTTCAGTTGATGATCGCGTTGTAGCAACAAAAGGTGTTGAACTAGGTGAAATGGTAGTAACTGGCCTAAGTGCTGGTGGCGGCTACGTTCACGTTACAACGGTAGAAGGCGCAATGACGCTTACTTACCCAGCGCAAGATCTTAAAAAAGCATAGTTTAACCACTCTGCCCTTTTAGTAGTCACTCTACTAAAGGTAACAAAATTGAGGCTTTGGCTGACTTCACTCTTCTGCATTAGAGTAAGCAGCCAGAGCCTTTTTTATGCCTGTAATTTACCCACTAGCTTTCTCATTCGCTTACTCGTTACAATAAAACCGCACTCAACTGACAATAGAATTAGGCAACGAGTTTCTACACTAAGTGCTTATTCCCATCGTTCTCTTGATATCCCCGAGCACTTAATCGCAGTGAATAGTTCTTGTTGACAAAGGCTTATTGTCTGCGAAAGTTTCTGGTACATTAGCATCATCTTATACTAAGAAAGACCCGAATGAGGGAAGCTATGAAGCTTTACATTTACGGCCACTGCCCTTTCTGTGCAAGAGTCTCCTACATTGCTCAATCGCTAGGCTTGAACATTGAGCTTGTTTCTGTCGATTATGATGATGCCCAAACCCTTATCGATCTGATCGGTAAAAAGATGGTACCCGTCTTCCAAAAAGACGATGGCTCTATCATGGCAGAGAGCCTAGATATCATCGCGTACTTCATGGACTTGAAATCAAGCGATGAGCAGCGTGTGCCATCTGAGCAAGTGACTGTGTTCCAAACTCGCGCATTCCCTCTTACTCAACAGATTGGACGCCCACGTTGGTGGAACCTCGACTTGGCTGAATATCGCTCTGCTGGAGCCAAAGAAGCTTGGCGTGCCAGTAAAGAGACCGAAGGTTTTAACTTTGAAGAACTGTTAGAAAAGACGCCTCAGTTCGTTCAACTGATTAACCCATTACTGAAAGATGCCGAACTCTTACTGGATCTAGAGAATGGTGAGTCATCACTGCCTCTAGTCGATCAAGCGGTGTATTTCTCGATGCTTCGTGGCTTTTGCGTAGAACCAAGCATCACATGGCCACCAGCACTTGAACGCTGGTTAGAAAAGAAAAGTGAAACGCTAAAGCTGTCTTTACTTCGCTAGAAAGCTATCTCGATTAAGAAAACAAGCTCTGACTCGCAAGCGACTACAACGAGCACAAACAAAAAATCGAAGCTCTCAGGTGTAAACTGCGAGCTTCGATTTTCTTTTATCTGGCCATTCTATTTCTCTAAGGCTTTGTCTTACAGCAGACGCCTTCTCAAACCTGTTCGCTCCAAGATTCGTGTCGAAATTTCTTCAACCGATAGTGAAGAGGTGTTGATGTAAGGTATCGCTTCTCGACGGAACATCGCCTCTACCGTTTGCAATTCATACAAACATTGTGAGTCACTGGCGTATTCGCTGCCTGCTAAGCGGTTCTCACGAATTTCAGTGAGCCTTTCTGCATCAATGGTCAAACCAAACAGCTTATGTCGGTAAATCTCAAACTCTGGCAACAGCTTTAAGCGTGCCAAGTCATCGTGGATAAATGGGTAGTTTGCTACGCGTAAGCCAAACTGCATCGCCATATACAAACTTGTTGGTGTTTTGCCACTTCGAGAAACACCCAACAAGATGATGTCGGCTTCTTCCAGTCCTTTTAGCGTGATGCCATCATCATGCGCGAGCGTGTACTCAATCGCAGCAATACGGTCGAAATACTTCACCGAGTCCTTGTTTACACTGCGTGAGCGCTGCAACTTAGGAACAGGCGCCATCTGAATGTCATCCTGTACTTTCTGCACGATGCTCTCTAACACGTCATAACAGTGCGCGGGCGCTTCTAGCAATTTGGTTTTGATATCAGGTATCACAATCGAAAAGAACACTAGCGGTTCTAATCCGGTATCACGATACGAAATTTCAATCTCTTTTAATAAATCAGAAAGTTTGTCCTCACTTTCCACAAACGGAAAGGTTTTTTCATTGGCTTTAAAAGGGAATTGACCTAGAACAACATGCCCTAAAGTCTCACATGTTATGGCCGTTCCATCAGAAACATAGAATACATCACGACTTTGGATATCAATTTGCATTTTTTATTTAATGTTTAAAATTATTTTGAGTAGGATGGGAACCATAATATATATAACGAAACCCTGCTGACTATTACGTCCCCCACAGCTTTAAAAAATAATTTACATTTTTTTAAACTGATACGTAATCGTTTGCCTTTAAATCCCTACAATGCTTGCTATGTTTCTGGAGAAATAAATGCAAAATAATACCCTATGGTTCAATGGCCTATCCATGGAAGATGTCGACAAAGTCGGCGGTAAGAACGCCTCACTGGGCGAGATGGTTTCTAACCTGTCCAATGCTGGTGTTTCTGTACCTAATGGTTTTGCTACCACCTCTTATGCGTTTAACGACTTTCTTGATTACAAAGGTCTTGATGAGCGCATTCACCAACTACTTGATGAACTTGATGTTGAAGACGTTGACGCACTGCGTAAGACAGGTGCAACGATTCGACAATGGGTTCTAGATGCCCCCTTCCCAGAATCACTAGAGCAAGATATCCGTGAGAACTACCGTGAGCTAATTGAAGACAACGAAGAATTGTCTGTAGCGGTTCGTTCATCGGCAACCGCAGAAGATCTTCCAGATGCTTCTTTCGCAGGCCAGCAAGAAACCTTCCTTAACGTGAAAGGCATCGATGCGGTACTCGAAGCAACCAAGCACGTTTACGCGTCACTCTTTAACGACCGCGCTATCTCTTACCGTGTACACCAAGGCTTTGACCACCGTGGCATTTCATTGTCTGCGGGTATCCAGCGCATGGTTCGCTCAGACAAAGCCTCTTCAGGTGTGATGTTCACGCTTGATACTGAGTCTGGCTTCGACCAAGTGGTATTCATCACCTCTTCTTGGGGCTTGGGTGAAATGGTTGTACAGGGCGCAGTGAACCCAGACGAGTTCTACGTTCACAAGCCAATGTTAGAAGCGGGTCACTACCCAATCGTTAAAAAGACGTTTGGTTCTAAGTTGATCAAGATGATCTACTCGACCAATCAAGAAATCGGCAAGCAAGTCGATATCATCGACACCGACACTCAAGAGCGTAACGAGTTCTCACTCAACGATGAAGAGATCAAAGAGCTAGCAAAACAAGCGATGATCATCGAGAAGCACTACCAACGTCCAATGGACATTGAGTGGGCGAAAGATGGCATCGACGGCAAGCTTTACATCGTTCAGGCTCGCCCAGAAACCGTATGTTCTCAAAGCGATCAAAACGTTATCGAGCGTTACGAGCTAAACAATAAGGCGGATGTCTTGGTTGAAGGCCGCGCTATCGGTCAGCGTATCGGCTCTGGCCCTGTTCGCTTGGTTGATTCTCTAGACCAAATGTCACTGGTTCAAGAAGGCGACGTGCTGGTAACTGACATGACAGACCCAGACTGGGAACCTGTGATGAAGAAAGCGTCTGCGATTGTGACTAACCGTGGTGGCCGTACTTGTCACGCTGCGATCATTGCTCGCGAGCTTGGTATCCCAGCGATTGTTGGTTGTGGTACAGCAACAAGCAGCCTAAACGATGGCGATACCGTGACAGTGTCATGTTCAGAAGGCGAAACAGGCTACGTTTACGACGGCGAACTCGATTTTGAAATCAAACGTTCTGAGGTTGATGAGCTACCAATGCTACCAACCAAAGTAATGATGAACGTGGGTAACCCAGATCGTGCCTTCGACTTTGCACAAATCCCGAACGAAGGTGTTGGCCTTGCTCGTCTAGAATTCATCATCAACAAGATGATCGGTATTCACCCTAAAGCGCTGCTTAACTTCGATGCACAAACGGATGAGCTAAAAGCGGAAATCAACGAACGTATTCGTGGCTACAAAGATCCTATCGATTTCTACGTAAGCAAATTAACAGAAGGCATCGCGACTATCGCTTCTGCATTCTGGCCTAAGCGTGTGATCGTACGTATGTCTGACTTTAAGTCGAACGAGTACAGCAACCTAGTCGGCGGTAAAACGTTTGAACCGCATGAAGAGAACCCAATGCTGGGCTTCCGTGGTGCATCTCGTTACATCTCACCAGTATTCGAAGACTGTTTCGAGCTAGAAACTCAAGCGATCAAACGCGTTCGCAACGAAATGGGCCTTAAGAACGTTGAAATCATGATCCCATTCGTTCGTACTCCAAGCGAAGCGGCATCGGTTATCGACATTCTGGCTAAATTCGACCTTCGCCGTGGCGACCAAGGTCTGAAAGTGATCATGATGTGTGAGCTACCATCGAACGCAATCTTGGCTGATGAGTTCTTGAAGTACTTCGATGGCTTCTCTATCGGCTCAAACGACATGACGCAACTGACACTTGGCCTCGACCGAGATTCAGGCGATGTGGCACACCTCTTCGATGAGCGTAACCCAGCCGTGAAAGCAATGCTGAAAATGGCGATCGATGCGGCAACCAAAGCGGGTAAATACGTGGGTATTTGTGGCCAAGGCCCATCTGACCATGACGACCTAGCAGAGTGGTTAATGGAGCAAGGCATCAGCTCTGTTTCACTAAACCCGGATACGGTTATCGATACGTGGTTGAAGCTAGGTAACGTTGCTAATAAATAAGTAACGTTTTACGCAGTACCTAAACGACAAAAGCCAGTCACATTGACTGGCTTTTTTAGGTTCTTTGCAAATTAGCTGGCTAGAGCGCTAGAAGTAGTATCTCACACCAACCCAAGCTTCGGTTTGCCAACCATTCGGCATTGACACACCTTTCACATCAACATCCGCTTTGGTAATGTCATAGCGCGTATTCAACCACCAAGTTCTTGCAGTGTTCATCGGCACATTTAACGATGTTTTAAATGAGAAGTTTTGCATGTCGATATCATCACCAGAAAGATCTTGCCACTCAGGAACCAAAGACACATAAGCGCCAGAGTCACCGAGATGCTTCGCGGTAATCAAACCAAGCGAGTATCCCGTTAAATCATCTTTAGATGAAGTGACGCCAGGGATCTCCATACTACCAGTCATCAGTCCTGCTCTTGGAAATACCAGGAATCCACCGGTATAAGCTGGATTAATCGCAACAACACCGCCAACCGACAATAAGTCATTTTTAATACTGTTGCGCGTATTAATATAATCTAATGAAAGACCCACTTTAGGCGTAGCTTTCGTCCCTGTTTCAAAGACGTGGAAGTACTGAATTCTAGAGTTGCTGTACTCTGTACCGAATTTGTCTGGATCGCGAAGCGCTGTGTTGCTTTCATCGACAAACGTCCCTTCGGCCAGTAGGGCAAACTGCTGACCGTTTTCTAAACCGCCAGAAACTTGCCCTTGAAATTGGATATCTGAACTACCATTCAGCATCAATGCAGCTTGAGTATAAACTTTAGTGACATCAGCAGGATCGATAACACGTTCGGAATCTGAATCGGCATGTGCAGGAAGGGCTAGACCTAAACTCAACGGGATTAATAGAGCAAACTTTTTCATTATATCTCTCGAAAGTCGTTTGCTTCCTCCTTGAAGCCTGGAACATCCTGTTAGGTAATAAATAGATTACTTGTCAGCAAGTAGTTTTGCTGCCGAACGCATTAGTGCAGGGCCTTTATTCTCACCAAAACCTGAGTGGTATGGGTTGGTTGAGAACATCACACCCACAAAGTCACGTGCAGGATCGATGTAAATAAATTGGCCTAGGTTGCCACTTTTCGACATTGCACCGTCATTGAAAATGAAATCAAATTGGTATGCGTTGTAGTCTGCTTTTTCGTTGTATGCGTGCAGTGAACTGCTCTCTTTGCTAGTACCTACGAATGCTTTTGGATCACCGCCGTTGCGGATACGATCAATCACAGCTTGTGACACCACTGGCTCATCAGCCACCGCTTTCCAGCTAGGTGTAAATAGTGTTCCCCAGCGAGCCATGTCTTCTACCGTTGATGAAACCAAGCCAACCGCGATCGCCATGCCATCTGGCGTCAAGTTGAATTGCATTGGTTGACGTGCGTGCACTTTTGACCAAACACGATCTTCGAATACTTGAGTCCAAGTTTTGTTCTCAACGTTTTCAACTAACTTAGTCAGCACCATGGTGTTGATAGATGCGTAACGGAAATGGTCACCGGCTTTTTCACCTTCCAGTTTCTGTGCACCTTGAGCCACTTCCATCCAAGTTTCCATTTCACCCGTTTTTGCACGAGGTGAGTTAAACGATGCCGCAAAGAAACGCACCACATCAGAGTCTGGGTTCAAGATAGACTCTAATGTCTCTTCATTGTCTAGCGCGGTCGACATGTTCAGAACTTGGTGTACTGTGATGCCATCCCAGTTCGTTCCTTTCAATTCAGAAACATACTCAGCGATCTCTTTTTCAGGGTCGACTTTGCCCTCTTCCACTAACATTGCGATCACTGTGCCAACCGTCGTTTTTGCTGTAGATGCCCAAACGTGCGTATCTGTCGGCTTCATACCTGGGTAAGCTTCGTAAACGATCTCCCCTTTGTGAATCAACATAAAGCCTTGGGTACGGAACTGTTCATCCGCCAAGTACTCATCCATTGTCAACTGACCTTTGCTTTCAGTATCAACTTTCAGTGCAGCGAGTCGTGGGTCGATATTTTTGACTAAAGGCTTGTACTCTTCGTTTGGAGCCGCCAGTGCCGTTGGTAGAAACTCACTCATGTGCATGTTGTAGTAAACGCTGTGGTCGCCGCCCATCTGCCAATGAAAGTTATTGAATAACTCACGAGCTGAGTCAGTAAAACTTGGGGTAAATGCTGTGCTCGCCTCTTTCACGGTCAAGGTAACTTGAGCACCTTCAACTTTCAGAGCTTCTTCAACTGGGTTTGCTGCAAGAGCAAATGATGATGGGGTCGCTAACGATACTAGAACGGCAATGTGTTTAAGTTTCATAATTGTTCTCCTGTTTGGGTTAGGAAAAGTATAGGGAGATGCGCTACACTTAATTAGGTCACTTGATGACATTTAATGGTAGGCACAAAACAATGAAAGCATCATCGAACACCACCAGCATACTGCTCACTTCGACCAGTAACATTGCTCCATATATTCAGTATTGTGACAAACATAGACTGGATTGGCGCACCGTCGCCGTTGCGTGCGGTCTACCCATTGAACTGACACAATCCAATCAATGGCTTCCTACACAAGACGTGATTCGCTTCATTCATGGCCTTGAGCGTAAGTTTGGCTATTCGATAGGGATTGAGGTTGGACGTAAGGCCTCTCTAGAGCAATTGTCACCTGAGCTAGACCGAAAAATTGAACAATGCACTTCTCTCGAGCAAGCGGTACGCTGCTTGATTACTGAAATATCGACCTTAAGTAATCACGTCACCATATGGACGGAAAAAAGCGATGGATTGTGGTGGCTGTGTCATCGAAGTTGCTATCACCCATCGACCTCAGGTTTTGAACAAGCAGAATGGTTTCGCGCCCTGACCGTGATTAGCCTATGCCGTAAGTTCATTGACAGTCGCTGGCAACCATCACACGCCAAGTTGGTCTCTAAGCACAACAGCGCACGTAAATTACCTAAGCATTTCTTTGATTCTGATATTCAGTTTGAAGAGCAATACGGTGCGTTCTCGATTCCGCTGCCCGATGATTATCGTGCCATTTCAGAACGAAATAGTACCCAAGATTGGCATCACGCTGTCGAGATATTAATAGACACCTATGCGACTCTACCTTGGTTCAATATTGAGTGGTTTGCGACCATGCTCGGCATGACAAAACGAACGCTGCAGAGAAACCTGAAGAGCAAAAACATTCTCTTTAAACAAGCCAAAGAACAAGTTCGGGAAGCTAAAGCAAAACAGCTACTTGAAGAGACCAACCTTTCTGTTCAAGACATCAGTTGGCAAGTGGGTTACAGCGACTTGAGTAATTTCAATCGTGCATTCAAAGGTTGGGTTGGAGTCACGCCACCAAGTTATCGGGATAAAGCGAAACATTAGAAATAGTCGAATGGAAAACCTTTAGACCCAATCCGCTAATATAAAACTCAGAAACAAGATACGACACCTTAAATTTCAATAAGCGAACGCATAAAGTTGCATTGCACAATGCTCACATACCGATGAAACTGTGCAAAGGTAATATCGATAGATTTAATGACATTTATTGGTATCGAGCTAACGTTACGTTATCCTTTACGCAATTCTTCATTGAGTGGATTGTCACTACGACAAACCTACCTTCAAGACTGATAAGAGTGTTATGAATTCTACGACCGCAACTCCCTCGCCTTCTCTTGGCCGACAACTCTATACAATGACATGGCCAATGCTGTTTGGGGTGCTCTCCCTGATGAGCTTCCAACTTGTAGACAGTGCTTTTATTGGCCAGTTAGGCGTACTGCCGCTCGCGGTTCAAGGCTTCACGCTACCAATTCAAATGATCATTATCGGGATTCAAGTCGGACTAGGCATCGCGACAACGGCTGTGATCGCGAGAGCTATTGGGGCTAACGAGATACGCTATGCCAAACAGCTCGGCGGATTAGTCGTTGCGATGGGCAGTGTGAGTGTCGCGCTGTTCTCGGTCATCATCTATCTGTTGCGTGGTCCTATTTTACAACTCCTCGATGCACCACCGACGGTACTGCCGATCATTGATTATTACTGGATCTATTGGCTGGTAAGCTCTTGGACAGGCGCACTGCTCTACTTTTTCTACAGTGTGTGTCGTGCCAATGGTAATACCATGCTGCCCGGTTCGATGATGATCGCGACCAGCATCATCAACTTGATATTGGACCCGATTTTCATATTCACGCTCGACATGGGCATCAACGGAGCCGCGATTGCGACCATCTTGGCGTTCGGTGCGGGTATCTTTATCGTTGCTCCTAAGGTAACTAAGAAGCATTGGATGACATTCGACTGGCACGATCTTGATATCGGCAAGAGTATTCGTTCTATAGGAAACATCATGGGGCCTGCGATGATCAGTCAGCTACTGCCACCAGTCTCTTCGATGCTCGCCACCAAACTGCTTGCAGGCTACGGCACAGCAGCCGTTGCAGCTTGGGCGCTAGGTTCACGTTTTGAGTTCTTTTCGATTGTTGCAGTGCTTGCTCTGACTATGTCGATGCCACCTATGATTGGCCGAATGTTGGGAGAAAAGAACCTAGGGAACATACGTAGTCTTGTGAAGATTGCCGTGATGTTTGTATTAGGATTCCAATTGGTGATCGCACTGGTAACTTGGGTGTTCTCTGGCGGGTTGGCAAATCTCATGACCAGCGAAGACGAAGTCTCGACCATTTTGAACTACCACTTACTTATCGTTCCTATCAGTTTAGGGCCGTTGGGTATCTGTATGCTGATGGTTTCTATCTCGAATGCGCTTGGTAAGTCTTATACTGCCTTAACGATATCAGCACTGCGCCTGTTCGCTTTCTTCTTACCTTGCCTATGGGTTGGCTCGCAGTTTGCTGGCATTGAAGGTCTATTCTGGGGAGCCATGGTAGGTAATGTACTTGCCGGCACTTGCGCATGGTTTATGTACCAGCGAGCGCTTGGGCAAGTCGAGGCTAAGCTTTCTAATTAATCAGTTAGCGAACTAAACGGCTTGCCAGCTAAACCGCTATAAAGTTATTAAACGAAAAAGCAGCCACTTAGGCTGCTTTTTTAGTTTCAGACTTAAAATATATTGGGGTTAGACTTGCTCAAAGTAAGCCAAAAACTCACCGCAATCTTTTTGGAATGGTGGCAATATTTCTGCTAGTGTTTCATCATCCCAATGCCACCATTCAAAGCTTTCTAATCGCTCGGCATAGCTAGGAGCATCAAACCGAGGACGCAGTTGCCAAACGCAATCGAGTATGGCGGTACGCCTTAAGCAGCGGTTGCCAACGAAAACAATCAAGCAGTTCAGGCCCTGCATCAACATAAATGAGTTAATCATTCCATTGTATCAAAGTACTTCACCAGCCTAAAACTGCAGTACTTCAGTTTCATTCGGGACCATTTTAAAAGGAAGTTATACCAATTAAAGTAAAAATGTGATCTAATTAAGATTGATGAATTATTGTGAAATTTAGCCATGGATAGCCTTAATAACACTGACTTCAAAAAGCTTGCGAGCCAGCAAAAAACCATTCAGATGAAGATGCGTTTACTTGCGCTCGCACACTTTAAAGACGGCCTCTCTCGTACACAAATTGCAAAATCTCTCAAAGTCAGTCGAACCAGTGTCAATAAATGGGTTCGGATTTTTTTTGAAGAAGGCCTAGAAGGACTTCAAGAAAAACCTCGGACTGGTAGGCCTGCATACCTCACCGATGAGCAGCGGGCTCAACTCAGTGCCTTCATAAAAAAAGAAGCTGAATCACCTTCTGGTGGCCGCCTTGTTGGAAGCGATATACATGACTACATCGTTAAACACTTTGACAAGCACTACCACCCTAATTCCATCTATTATCTCCTCGACCACATGGGTTTTTCTTGGATAACTTCTCGTTCCAAACACCCTAAACAATCACAGCAAATACAAGACGATTTTAAAAAAATTCCAAATCGAAACGATCCTTAAGATCCCCGGCCATATTGGGCTAGAGAGTGTTGATGTCTGGTTTCAAGACGAAGCTAGGTTTGGTCAGCAGAACACAACAACACGTCTTTGGGCTACTCGTGGAACGAGACCTCGCGTAGTAAAACAGCAGCAATTTGAATACGCTTATTTGTTTGGCTCAGTGTGCCCATCGAGAGCAGATATCTAAAGTCACAGAAAAAGACCGTCATTCAGTGGTAATAATGGATG
>NZ_AJYZ02000019.1:1137435-1142026 GCF_000272045.2 Vibrio crassostreae 9ZC13
GAAGAGAGAATTTAAACTCTTTGGGATAACCGCTGCTACGCAGTGAAAGTGGGGTGGCGATGCGTGTGTAGTATACGCTATTTGGAAGTCTCAATAAGTACATCTTTGCTATCTTTCTGTGCGAGATGATTTTCGAGGCTTTAGATACGAAAAAACCGCTGTAAAAACAGCGGTTTAATCTTTAAGAGTGGTGGAGGGATAGGGATTTGAACCCTAGAACCGCTATTAACGGTTGCCGGTTTTCAAGACCGGTGCTTTCGACCACTCAGCCATCCCTCCAACAAATTGTCATCAACAGATTAGTACACTGTTGAGGTTGTTATTTGCTAATGCAAGTAACGATACCTTTTGTCTTCACCTTTCAAAAAAGTGAAAATAAATTTAAAGCCTGGCGATGTCCTACTCTCACATGGGGAAGCCCCACACTACCATCGGCGCTATTGTGTTTCACTTCTGAGTTCGGCATGGAATCAGGTGGGTCCACAATGCTATGGTCGCCAAGCAAATTTTGCTTTTACTTTCAGCTTTTTTAAAAACTGAAGGCAAAATAATCTGGAAAACTGATTTAAAAGTTTCTTTCAAACTCATTCAAGCGTTTGGTCTTTCTTTGAGTCCACAAAACCCCTTGGGTGTTGTATGGTTAAGCCTCACGGGCAATTAGTACAGGTTAGCTCAATGCCTCGCAGCACTTACACACCCTGCCTATCAACGTCGTAGTCTACGACAACCCTTTAGGACACTTATAGTGCCAGGGAAAACTCATCTCAAGGCTCGCTTCCCGCTTAGATGCTTTCAGCGGTTATCGATTCCGAACTTAGCTACCGGGCAATGCCATTGGCATGACAACCCGAACACCAGAGGTTCGTCCACTCCGGTCCTCTCGTACTAGGAGCAGCCCCTTTCAATTTTCCAACGCCCACGGCAGATAGGGACCGAACTGTCTCACGACGTTCTAAACCCAGCTCGCGTACCACTTTAAATGGCGAACAGCCATACCCTTGGGACCGACTTCAGCCCCAGGATGTGATGAGCCGACATCGAGGTGCCAAACACCGCCGTCGATATGAACTCTTGGGCGGTATCAGCCTGTTATCCCCGGAGTACCTTTTATCCGTTGAGCGATGGCCCTTCCATTCAGAACCACCGGATCACTATGACCTGCTTTCGCACCTGCTCGAATTGTCATTCTCGCAGTCAAGCGGGCTTATGCCATTGCACTAACCACACGATGTCCAACCGTGTTTAGCCCACCTTCGTGCTCCTCCGTTACTCTTTGGGAGGAGACCGCCCCAGTCAAACTACCCACCAGGCACTGTCCGTAATCCCGATTCAGGGACCAACGTTAGAACATCAAAACTACAAGGGTGGTATTTCAAGGACGACTCCACCACATCTAGCGACGCGGTTTCAAAGTCTCCCACCTATCCTACACATGTAGGTTCAATGTTCAGTGCCAAGCTGTAGTAAAGGTTCACGGGGTCTTTCCGTCTAGCCGCGGGTACACTGCATCTTCACAGCGATTTCAATTTCACTGAGTCTCGGGTGGAGACAGCGTGGCCATCATTACGCCATTCGTGCAGGTCGGAACTTACCCGACAAGGAATTTCGCTACCTTAGGACCGTTATAGTTACGGCCGCCGTTTACCGGGGCTTCGATCAAGAGCTTCGACCGAAGTCTAACCCCATCAATTAACCTTCCGGCACCGGGCAGGCGTCACACCGTATACGTCATCTTACGATTTTGCACAGTGCTGTGTTTTTAATAAACAGTTGCAGCCACCTGGTATCTGCGACTCTCGTCTGCTCCATCCGCAAGGGACTTCACTGATAAGAGCGTACCTTCTCCCGAAGTTACGGTACCATTTTGCCTAGTTCCTTCACCCGAGTTCTCTCAAGCGCCTTGGTATTCTCTACCCGACCACCTGTGTCGGTTTGGGGTACGATTCCTTACAATCTGAAGCTTAGAGGCTTTTCCTGGAAGCATGGCATCAATGACTTCACTACCGTAGTAGCTCGACATCGTATCTCAGCGTTAATAGCGGTCCGGATTTACCTAAACCACCCGCCTACGTACTTGAACCTGGACAACCGTCGCCAGGCCCACCTAGCCTTCTCCGTCCCCCCATCGCAATTGTAAGAAGTACGGGAATATTAACCCGTTTCCCATCGACTACGCCTTTCGGCCTCGCCTTAGGAGTCGACTTACCCTGCCCCGATTAACGTTGGACAGGAACCCTTGGTCTTCCGGCGAGGGAGTTTTTCACTCCCTTTATCGTTACTCATGTCAGCATTCGCACTTCTGATACCTCCAGCAGCCCTTACAGACCACCTTCAACGGCTTACAGAACGCTCCCCTACCCCACATACCCTAAGGTACGTAGCCGCAGCTTCGGTGTATAGCTTAGCCCCGTTACATCTTCCGCGCAGGCCGACTCGACCAGTGAGCTATTACGCTTTCTTTAAATGATGGCTGCTTCTAAGCCAACATCCTGGCTGTCTGAGCCTTCCCACATCGTTTCCCACTTAGCTATACTTTGGGACCTTAGCTGGCGGTCTGGGTTGTTTCCCTCTCCACGACGGACGTTAGCACCCGCCGTGTGTCTCCCGGATAGTACTTACTGGTATTCGGAGTTTGCAAAGGGTTGGTAAGTCGGGATGACCCCCTAGCCTTAACAGTGCTCTACCCCCAGTAGTATTCGTCCGAGGCGCTACCTAAATAGCTTTCGGGGAGAACCAGCTATCTCCAGGTTTGATTGGCCTTTCACCCCTAGCCACAAGTCATCCGCTAATTTTTCAACATTAGTCGGTTCGGTCCTCCAGTTGATGTTACTCAACCTTCAACCTGCCCATGGCTAGATCACCTGGTTTCGGGTCTAATCCTAGCAACTGTACGCCCAGTTAAGACTCGGTTTCCCTACGGCTCCCCTAAACGGTTAACCTTGCTACTAAAATTAAGTCGCTGACCCATTATACAAAAGGTACGCAGTCACACCACGAAGGTGCTCCTACTGCTTGTACGTACACGGTTTCAGGTTCTATTTCACTCCCCTCACAGGGGTTCTTTTCGCCTTTCCCTCACGGTACTGGTTCACTATCGGTCAGTCAGTAGTATTTAGCCTTGGAGGATGGTCCCCCCATATTCAGACAGGATATCACGTGTCCCGCCCTACTCGTTTTCACTGATTATGATGTGTCGGTTACGGGGCTATCACCCTTTACTGCGAGACTTTCCAGACTCTTCACCTGCATCATTAAAAGCTTAAGGGCTAATCCAATTTCGCTCGCCGCTACTTTCGGAATCTCGGTTGATTTCTCTTCCTCGGGGTACTTAGATGTTTCAGTTCCCCCGGTTTGCCTCCTGTTGCTATGTATTCACAACAGGATACTTACTTATGTAAGTGGGTTTCCCCATTCAGGAATCCCAGACTCAAAAGGTTATTACTACCTAATCTGGGCTTATCGCAAGTTATTACGCCTTTCATCGCCTCTGACTGCCAAGGCATCCACCGTGTACGCTTAGTCACTTAACCATACAACCCGAAAGGGTTTCTATTTGCTTTCACTTTAAAAAGTGAAGACAAATAAGCGTATGGCAACTAACCAAGGTTTTTGGTTGTCATCAAGAAGGGTTAATTCTCAATGACTGTTTGCCGGACTCAATTTCGATTCAAACTAAGTTTGAATCACTCTTTATTTCCACTTTTAAAAAGTGAAGACAAAAAGCCAAGACACTTGAATGTGTTTGTTGTGTTTATACCGTTCTTATTAAATAAGAGCAGATAAACATTGAGAACTTTTAAATTTGATTGAATTACTCGTAAGTAAATCAATCAGTCAGCTTTCCAAATTGTTAAAGAGCAAGAGTTTTTAAAGCATTAAACTTTCAAAACCATTTTTAAATACACTCAGTTTTCTATTACTAAGAAAAGTGTGCTTAAAGATGGTGGGCGATACCGGGCTCGAACCAGTGACCCCCTGCTTGTAAGGCAGGTGCTCTCCCAACTGAGCTAATCGCCCATGATAGTTTTGATTCCTTCATGGAGAAAGAATGGTGGAGCTATGCGGGATCGAACCGCAGACCTCCTGCGTGCAAGGCAGGCGCTCTCCCAGCTGAGCTATAGCCCCATATTTTTATTTCCTTGGGAGGAAATGGTGGGCGATACCGGGCTCGAACCAGTGACCCCCTGCTTGTAAGGCAGGTGCTCTCCCAACTGAGCTAATCGCCCCAAATTTTATTTCCTTGGGAGGAAATGGTGGGTCGTGCAGGATTCGAACCTGCGACCAATTGATTAAAAGTCAACTGCTCTACCAACTGAGCTAACGACCCTTTTTACTTCTTGAAGGAAGTGGTATCCCGTAGGGGAGTCGAACCCCTGTTACCGCCGTGAAAGGGCGGTGTCCTAGGCCTCTAGACGAACGGGACACTGCTAATTTATCTCCACTTTAAAAAGTAGAAACAAACTTCGAAGAACCTTGGGAGTTCTTCATCTCTTATTCTTTTTAAACCTAATCAATCTGTGTGGGTACTCATCGTGGATATCTTCGTATAAGGAGGTGATCCAGCCCCAGGTTCCCCTAGGGCTACCTTGTT
>NZ_AJYZ02000019.1:1144040-1201626 GCF_000272045.2 Vibrio crassostreae 9ZC13
ATCGAAACTTTCTTTTTACAAAGAAACCCTTGAAAGCGGACGTGAATTCTAGCGATTTAATCTTAAGTGTCAAACACTTTTTAAAATTAATTTGTTTCGAACTTTCCGTCTTACTGATTACCGCTGAAGCCTTGTGGCGTCTGCCGTGTCAGTGAGGCGGCATTATAGAGATCATCGTAAACATGGCAACCCCTTTTTTGATAAAAATTCAAAAAAGTTGCTTAAGTGTCTACTTTTACGTCAAAAGCGTCTTTCACAGGTCAAAGCTCATACAATAATGGGTGTATTACTTAAAACTTTGCGATTAGATCTTTCGAAAAAGCCTCTATATCTAGCTCAATGCTCCATTTCTCACTCACTTCTAGGATGTTATCTAGCGATTGCTGAACTGTTTTTATCGTCAATGTGTTGTTGTCTAGGTCGTATACCTGTTTTTGCGTGGTGTAATAGAAATAAAGGATGGTCAGCGCGTCTCGGTCGCCTTGCTCAGCTTTGGGTTGAATACGCTTGAGCTTACGATAGATTTGATTATGGATTTGTTTAAGGTTCCATACATAAAACGCTTCTTTGAAGTAATCATGCCCTTTCACACGGCTCGCGATAAATGCATTCAATGCGACTGATAAGATCACACCTAATACGTTCAAGTGGAAATTACCTGTCGATTCGCCTGCGATTGATTGCCCTGAACCGAATAGCTCGATCAGTATGGTTCCGAATACAATGGCGAACACTGCGAGTGACCCAACCAACGAAACCAACAGCAGGTTCATCTTCTTTCTATATTCTTCTTTATTGATCTTCTGTAACTTCATCGACTACTTCCTTATGTAAGTCACCTAATAATTTGCGCATACTATCTACGTAAACATTGGGTCGCTTCAACCCTTACCATCTTGTAATGTGGTCATTCTCTATTTAATACGCAGAGTTCTTCTGGTTGGCGCTATACGCAACTCTATTTGACTTCATTAATAGAAAAGAGTTACATACCGCCACAATTTTGGTTATTCATCAATTCATGTTGATAAAGTCCGTTTCGCTTTATCACATACTGACAAGGTACATTCCATGCGTTCATTTGTATTACGCGCTCGCGCAGCCCCTACAGAGAGCAAACTTATCTTAGAAGGTGTTGGGCAAGACGCTCATACTGAGATTCTGGCTCATACTCTGATGAACACGATCTTCGTTGCTCAATCTCACCGTGAGAATGTCACCGTGCATCTTGTGCTAGAAAGTACTAAAGACTTTTCACGTACCATTACATTCGATTCAAATGAAATCACCAACATTGGCGGCTTTCATGAATCTGCACTGTTATCTGCGGTAGTAAGAGCGGTTGACGCTTCTCAAGGCATGACAAAAGAACAAACACGTCAGGTAGAACCGGGCATCACTGTTCGTACCATGAGCTTTGAAAAGTTGGTCAAAGAACTGGCCGAAGACCACCAGCTATACATGATGGATAAGAAAGGTGACTTTATCCGTGATGCAGAGATTGCTGAAAACCCATGTTTCCTTCTTACTGATCACATCCCTATGCCGAAGAAAAGCTACAACAGCTTAAAGCGCTTAGGGACAGAAAAAATCAGCTTAGGCCCGAACATGCTGTTTGCTTCTCAGTGCGTTGTATTGATCAATAATGAGCTGGATATTCGCGGTTTCTAGCCCCCGGACTGATAAGCTAAACAAAAAAGAGCTCAACTAAGTGAGCTCTTTTTTATTATCTATCTCTTTGTATCAATGGTGTTATCTCAAAATCAGACCTGATTAACCAAAGATGAAGCTGTATAGGAAGCCTGCACCCATCGCCATGCTTAGGATAACGAATAGGAATGCTGCAATCATTTGGTTATTGAAGATTGATTTAAGCAGGATAACTTCCGTCAAACTTGCACCTGCACTACCAATGATCAATGCCATTACTGAACCCAACGCCATACCTTTCTGTACTAGAGCTGCACTTAATGGGATTACCGCTTCAGCACGAATGTACAGTGGAATACCAATCACGGCAGCTACTGGAATCGCATACCACATACCTTCACCAGCGTACTGTGCAATTAGGTCTGTAGGAATGAAGCCGTAGATGAATGAACCAATCGCGATACCCATCATTAGGTAAGGGAAAACTTGTTTGAAGTCTTTCCAAGTTGAGAACCAAATTCTCATCCAACGACTAGGTTCTTTATTCTCTACGATTTCAGCTGTTGCGCTTCCATCCGCTGAACAGCATGAAACCGTTACTTGTGGCTCTTCTTTTTTAGAATCGCAGCAAGATGTCTCTTTTGCCATTACTGGTGCAGGTTCGCCACATGCACTTGTACCACATGAAGATTCCGCTTTAACCGGTGCTGCTTTCTTAGGAGCAGAGTCACCACAGCTAGTGCCACAGCTTGAAGCTGAACCTGTTGATTCATACGCTTCAGGTTTTACGTAACGCTCAAAGCCAAGCTTCTCAAGTGCGTAACCAGCCACTACAGACACCGTCATTGCTACAAGGAAGTAGAACACAGCAACTTGCCAACCGAAGGTAATCACAAACAAACCAATGATCACTGGGTTCAATAGTGGGCTACCAAATAGGAACACCATCATTGGACCGAAACCCGCTCTTGCACGCAGCAATCCTTTTAAGAAAGGAATGGTCGAACATGAACAGAAAGGTGTAATTGCACCCAGTAGTGCTGCTACTACATAACCCTTACCATTACGTGAGCTCAGGATAGATTGAATCTTTTCTGGTGTAAGGAACTCTTGAAGAATCCCAACAATGTAGCTGATCGCTAAGAAAAGGATAATTAGCTCTACTGCTAAGAAAGCGAACATATCAAGTGCGTCTTTCAGCATTGTTAACATTTCATTGCTCATAATTAACTCCAAACTGGATTGAAGGTCGGGCTCTATGAGGAAAGTAACCAACCCTTAATTTCGAATATTCTCGAATTATAGAAATAAACAGCTCCAGATCAAGCTTTATTTCGATAAAAATCGAAATGATTTTCTAAAACACACTTTTTCAATGACTTACACAGCCACCGTTTTTAAATTTGAATTCGACATACATTTCGACTAACATCGAAATTAAATCTTGAGGAGTTAATATGAACTTAGAAGTCGTTGCGAAAGCACTTAAAGAGTTGGGCCACCCTATTCGCCTAACCATTTATAAGAGTGTCGTTAAAGCTGGCTACCAAGGCATTGCAGTTGGCGGCCTACAAGAAGAGCTAGGCATTCCCGGTTCTACCTTGTCTCACCACATATCAAGCTTGGCGTCTGCGGGTCTAATCAGCCAAAGACGAGAAGGAAGAACTCTATTCTGCGTGGCGGAGTATGAGTGCCTAGAAGGCGTGATTGATTTCTTACAAGACGAGTGTTGCGTAAATGAACAGTGCAACTGATGCACCTTTGAACGGGGCACCTTTGAATAAGGCACCTTTAAAGCTCGAACAAGTCTGGGCCGAGTATCAGCAAGCATTAAAGTCATTCCTGCATTCAAAGATCAACAATTCAGCGGATGTAGACGACTTGCTCCAAGATATCTTGATTAAGACCTATCAGAACTTAGACAAGGTACAAGATGCGAGCAGTGTTAAGGCTTGGCTGTTCCAGTTAGCCAACAACACCATTATCGACTTCTACCGTAAGCATGCACGCCAACAACGCGATAGCCAAATTGATGCTGAAGATCTGTGGTTTACCGATTTAGACCACGACTCTGAATTTAAGCAGAAGCTCTCATTGTGTATTGAACCTTTTATTCAGGCGCTGCCAGAACAAAGTTCATCATTACTGCTTGCTGTCGATATCAAAGGCCAAAGCCAAAAAGAGATCGCAGAGGCTCAAAACATCAGCTACTCAACCGTTAAGTCTCGTGTTCAGAAAAGCCGCGGGGATCTTAAGAACTTGTTTGAAGAGTGCTGTAACCTGTCACTTGATCAACAAGGCAATGTGATTGATTGCGAGCTTAAGCCGGACGCCAGCTGCGGCAAGTGTTAATCGCTACATGGAACCCGTTATTTCAATAGAACAAAGCCAGCAATTGATGCTGGCTTTGTTGTTTTCATAACCTGTAAATCATGCTTTGTTTATGCGAATCGAGTGCTTAAGCGAACCTAGTGTTTAGTCGAACCGAACTATGCTGCTTCCGCTTTTACCACAGGTTGATAGCGCCCCGGTTTATGATTCATTGCTAGAATCAAGTTGATTACTATCGCACCAAGCACAGACAGAAGAACCAATGACACATCAACAATGAACAGAGAAAGCACAACAATCGTGCAGTCTAGTGCCATCTGAACCTTACCTGCTCGAATTCCAAAACGTTCTTGTAAGAACAACGCCAGAATGTTGAAGCCACCTAAGCTCATCTTGTGACGGAAAATCACCAGCATGCCGGTACCAATCAAGCCACCACCAAGTAAAGCTGCATACAATGCATGAATTTCGGCAATTTGAATCACGTGATACAAGTGATCCACGGCGAACGAAACAATCGAAACCGCGATAAACGTATTGATTGTGAAGCGCCAGCCCATACGAGCAACCGACAAAATATAGAAAGGTAAGTTAAGTGCGAAGAATACTTGGCCAAAGCTCAAATCTGTTACTTTGGTAATGAAGATCGCTAGACCAGCCGTGCCCCCGGTGAGCAAACCGACTTGGTTGAAAAAGATAACGCCGAGTGAAACCAATGCGCTACCTAAGATCAGTGCCAGTAAGTTTTCGCGAAGATTATGATCTTTATCCATGTGAATGACTCTCCCTGAATCTTTTAACATCGCGTTTCAGTAGTCTTGAAACGATTTATGCCCAAATTTACGATGTTTGACAGATAAGTCGAGTGAACGAGCAATGTTGCTTAGTGATTAGTTTGTATATTAGTTTTTACAGCTTTGTGAAACTTCAAATTAAACAGCTAGTTATAAGCCTTAATTTAGACTTTCATTCTTAATTAGATACTTGTTTCTATTAACTAACGAGCTTCAAGTTTTCTTATTTATTGAGCGCGTTTTATACCAATTCCAATCAAGCGACAATCTATGCATAAAACGCATAGACTACATCACAAATGGTCATTTGATACATACCCGACTCATCACTATGATGCGCGACTTCTTACAACATTGAGCGCATGTCAACACCGTATGTTTTCACAATCTCTTTTTGCCCAACTTGCCAGAATGACGTTATTCCTCGTCATTAGTTTGGTTATTGTGCATCACAGTCAGCCATTGATTGATCTCTTGGCTCAGCATGCCGTAAGCAGTGGTTGCCACCAGCAGTCAGGGCATGATCATTCTGGGCACAAACATCACCATGAGATGACTGACCAACACATGTCAGCGCAAGACCACTCACATCACCACCATTAATTTAAGAGTATTAGAATGAGCATTTTCCGTTTTCCTTTACTGGTATGGCTAGGGATAGGCACACTTATTATCAGTCTAGGGATCAGACAATCATTCGGCATTTTCATGATGCCAATTTCAGAGCATTTCGGCACGGGTCGAGAGTTTTTCAGCTTCTCTATTGCTCTACAAAACTTATTGTTCGGTGTGTTCCAACCTTTTGTTGGTATGGCCGCTGACAAATGGGGAGCAAGACGCATCATTATTGCTGGCGCATGTGCTTACGGTTTGGGTTTACTTCTTACCTCAATTTCTACCGAATCGAGCATGCTTTACGTTTCGTTAGGCGCACTGGTTGGTCTTGGCTTGAGTGCGACAAGTTACGTGATCGTGCTTGGCGCAGTAGCGAAAGTTGTACCAGCAGAGCACGCGGCTAAGGCGTTTGGCTTAACCACGGCTGCAGGTTCATTTGGTATGTTCGCGGTAATTCCGGGCGCACAATACATGCTGAATGAATTTGACTGGCAGAGTGCGATGCAAGTGTTTGGCGTACTGTGTTGTTTGATGATCTCTTTTGCGCTGTTCATGCGAGCGCCTAAAGCAGCCTCAAACAAACAAGCGCAAGCTGAAGAGAACCAAACACTCAAAGAAGCGTTGTCTGAAGCGTTTGCTCACAAAGGTTACTGGTTGATTCACGCGGGCTTCTTCGTGTGCGGTTTCCACGTAATGTTTATCGCAACGCACTTACCGAGCTATTTAGCAGATAAAGACCTACCCGCGAGCAGCGCTGCGATGGCACTGGCTTACGTTGGCATCTTCAACATCTTTGGGTCTTACTTCTGGGGTGTAATGGGCGACAAGTTCAGCAAACGCCACGTTATGTCTGCACTGTACTTAGTGCGTACTGTGGTTATCGGTGCGTTTGTGACTCTGCCTGTGACTGAATCAACCGCGGCTATCTTCGGTGCGGCCATTGGATTCTGTTGGTTGGGTACGGTTCCGCTAACGTCTGGCTTAGTTCGTCAGATCTTCGGTGCCCGTTACCTATCAACGTTGTACGGCTTGGTATTCTTTACTCACCAAGTGGGTAGCTTCTTAGGCGCTTGGGTGGGTGGTCGTATTTACGATTACTACGGTTCTTACGAGCCAATCTGGTGGTCAACGGTGGTGCTGGCATTTGCAGCAGCACTTATCCATTTACCAATCAATGACAAGCCCATTGAGCGACTGAAATTGGCAATGGCTTAACGTTTTATGCTGACTCCCCCACTAGCGTAAACAAGTCGTTCCAATAAAGCGAGTGAGTATTGAAAGGAAGCATCCTGAGATACTCACTCGCTTTTTTGTTGGTCGTTATAGTAGAAATTATAACTAGCGAAACTGGCATAAAGCTCACTGAATAATAAGACTATTATTTTAGTTTTCATTTATAGTATCCACCCGCTCCTTTAAAACTAATCCGCAGGCTTATGGAATACATAGATCAGACTGTCCTTATCGCAATGACACTCATTTTTGTCGGCTCGTTTGTGCAAACCGCAATCGGCTTTGGTTTGGCCATTGTTGCAGCCCCACTGCTGTTTTTGGTCTCTCCAGATTATGTGCCTGCGCCTATCTGTTTGATCGGTCTGTTTATCTCGTTATTCAACGCTTTTAAACATAGAGCAAATATCTCTATTGGCGGATTAAAAATCGCATTGCTGGGCCGTATTCCTGGGTCACTGGCAGGTGGTGCTTTGTTGGTGATGGTTTCAACGAGCGTGTTATCACTATGGTTGGGCTTATTGGTAGTATTTGCCGTGATTGTTAGCCTACTGCCCTTTAGACTCGAACCAACCCCAACTAAGATGGGTATTGCGGGGTTCTTCTCTGGGTTCTTTGGCACCAGTTCTGGTATTGGTGGTCCACCGATGGCACTGCTACTCCAACACCAAGATGCCAATCAGCTTCGTGGTAACCTTTCTGCGTTTTTCGTGTTTAGTTCGATCATTTCGTTGGTTGTACAGATCCCAATTGGCTTCTTCACGCTACACCACTTGATCATCACTATACCTTTGCTGCCTGCTGCTTGGTTGGGTTACAAAGTGGCGTTAATGACGACACAAAGCATCCCTAAAGAGAAGATACGCATTGGTTCATTACTGCTATGTTCTCTCAGTGGCTTTACGGCAATCTGGCAGGGTTTAGCTGGCTAGTTATTGGCGATAAAGACAAGAAGAAGAAAGACATCTTAGAAAACCAACACAAACACCCAGTAGATAAAAGGACGCTCTATGACTTACGACGAATTCAACGCATTCTGCGAGTCACTGCCTGCAACCAGTTATGTGATGCAGTGGAATAACTCGCACGTTTGGAAAGTGGGTGGCAAGGTGTTTGCGATTGGTGGTTGGGGACCGAAAGATGAGCCTGCGTTTATCTTCAAGGCGTCCGATCAGAATTTCGACTTTCTCAAAGAAGAGCCGGGCTATAAACCCGCACCCTACTTTGCTTCACGCGGTATGAAATGGATTCAGCTGTTTGAAAGCACGCCACAAAGGGATGAGGAGCTGAGATACTATCTCATTGAGTCACACCGAATTGTGTCCTTAGGTCTAACCAAAAAGAAGCAAGCAGAGCTAGGGCTCAATCAGTAGCGTTTATTACGTACTGCTAATCTGAGCCCTTCTTTTGCAGTGAGGACGGATCCCTAAGAAGTCTGTTTCAAAAATGCAGGTAAATAGCGTTCTATTTTTTGCTCTGAGATAAGCGGCACCAATAAATAGATCAAACCCGCAAAGGCAATAGATCCGGCTAAGTCTTCTGGTCGATGCATGCCAAGCCAAACACGGCTATAGGCGACACCACCAGCCCAAACCAGTAAACCGCCGACTAGATAAAAGCGTTTCGCCTCTAGGAGAAGACCACCAAAGAACGCCAAACACACACCGACGAAAATCATATGTCCAGATGGGAAAGAGTAGTCAGTTTCACCCAACCAGTGACGCGTTCGCCACTCGCTCACCTTATCTTGTACAGACTCAATCGCAGCATTCTTTTCAACCAATGGTAATTCGTAAAACACTTCCGGCATATCAACCACTTCCTGCGTCACCAAATACTCAGAATAAGGACGAGGGCTCTCAGTGGAATGCTTTAAGAAGGTTTTCGCTGCAAAGCTAAGCACCAACAACAAGCCGAGCTGCAGACAAAGACTGACTAACTTAGCTTTGGAAAACTTCATCGTGAACAATACTAAAGACAAAATCGCTAGCGTTACCAAGAATCCTTGATTGCCCGCAGAGTAAGTCACAAACGTTATGAAGGCGCCATAGAAAGGCAAAACAGCACTTCCAAGGTCGAAGTCAGATCCAAAGATCAAAAAGGGTATGAGGGAATACAAACTTAGAACGAGCAGTAATAAGCCTTTGGATTTGTTAGAGAACAGAGAAGTCATGGCTAAGATCTTTTAGATAAAGTGGTCGGATGCTATCGCAGCTTAGCATCGTCAATATCAATTTTATGTCAAAACGGTCAGTCAGCCGTCATGGTGTAACAATATTCGATTAATGGACCTCTTGAGTATTGATTCGGTGAACAGCCACGCCAGCACCAATAATGTTCAACATCCATTTATGTTCATAGAGATAGCAAAAACCACTGAAACCAGACGAGACAAAGGCATCATCCCACTAACTAGACTACCGGACGCGTTCTGCTGATAAAGTGAACACTTACCGGATTATAAAGCCAGAATCTTAAAAACTTTGCTGTCAGTCCTTTAAATCCACTATTGAAAGGATTACCATCTGGTCTGCTTTCAAAAGCAAAACAGATTATTAATTTTTATTCTCAGGGCGGGGCGAAATTCCCCACCGGCGGTATGTCCTTAGCAAAATCTAAAGATAAGCCCGCGAGCGCTCGATTCGTCGAGGTCAGCAGATCTGGTGAGATGCCAGAGCCGACGGTTATAGTCCGGATGAGAGAGAATGAAAACACACTCGTTTAAGTTGGAAAGGCGTACCCGCGTGAGTTGGGTTCGTACCTCCAACTTAGGCGGGTGCATTTCGTTTTGGATAAAACCATAATGAGCTAATACCAATCACAGTAAATAAATGATCAGAGATAGCGCAGGAAAAACGCTTGAGAACAAGGCAAAATTTTTCGATAAGTAGTTATTCTACAGTCAAAAATTCTAACGCCGTTATCAAGGGTTTTAACTAGCTAGAATGACCAGTTGTTTACTACGATTGGTACAAGTTACTTGTAATGAGTAGGCTTTGTTGTGCTCGGTTGAGATCCCTCATACAGCCCTGATTCTGGTGATATTTTAGGAGTTTAACCATGAATCAGTCTTCACTACTTGCCGAATTTGGCGAACCAATCACTCGCGTTGAAAATGCACTGCAAGCTCTACGCGAAGGTCGTGGCGTACTTCTACTTGACGATGAAGATCGTGAGAACGAAGGCGACATCATCTACTCAGTAGAACACCTGACGAATGCTCAAATGGCGCTTATGATCCGCGAATGCAGCGGCATTGTGTGTCTGTGTCTAACTGACGAGCAAGCGAACCAACTTGAACTTCCACCTATGGTTGTTGATAACAACAGCGCAAACCAAACTGCGTTTACCGTCACTATCGAAGCGAAAGTTGGTGTAACAACAGGTGTTTCTGCCGCTGACCGTGTAACAACGATCAAGACAGCTGCAAATCCAACAGCTAAGCCTACTGACCTTGCTCGCCCTGGCCACGTATTCCCATTGCGTGCTCGTAAAGGTGGTGTACTTGCTCGTCGCGGCCACACAGAAGGTACTGTGGATCTTATGCAAATGGCTGGTCTTCAATCGGCAGGCGTACTATGTGAAGTAACCAACCCAGACGGCACAATGGCAAAAGCGCCAGAGATCGTTGCTTTCGGCAAACTTCACAACATGCCAGTACTGACCATTGAAGATATGGTTATGTACCGCACTGAGTTCGACCTTAAGCTTGCGTAACGTTTAGTGCTAAACGCTTAGCTCTTAAGCTAACGAAACTCAGAAATGAACATTGAAAGGTCTCACTCTTACTGCTTTTTCTAGTTAAAAGTATATAAAGGGTGAGGCCTTCTTCATTTCCTACACTGAAATCTAAGTTCCATCTCATCGCCCACGACTAACCTCTCAAAAAATCCTGCAAAATATGAGAAACATTCACTAGAATGGTGAAGTCATGCACCATCATTGATCATCCATAATTACAGGGAAATCATAAGCAACTGAAATATAACACTTATTTATTTTGGCACGGTGTCTGCACTACCACTAAGTAGGTATACAAATATTAGGAGTTGAATATGTTTGTAGTTATTTCAGTGGGTTTATCCCTATTAGTACTTGCGGCCCTGTTTCATTTCTCAAGGAAGAGACAAACAGCGCTATCACACAGGTTTGAAACCTTAGTTCTGCTTAGAGAGTTATTGTTGTTATCACGCAAACACCGCGCGGCAACGCATTACGCTCTGGCGTATAAATTGTCTAGCGACTCGATTCGTAAAGTGAACGAGATTTACGACAACATACTTGAGGTATCTGAGCTGCTTCAATCCCATGTGTCGTTTGACAGCCGCCCTATGTATCGCATCTATCACCTCAAGCTCATCGCTATGCACAGCGACTGGCAAAACCGTAGCTTGGTGCGTAACCAATCGATTCATGGCAAAACAATTCGCCATAGCATGTTCTTGATGGATGAAGTAATGATCATCTGGCTAATTCAGTCTGAGCGTGAAGACATGAGCCGTGAGTACCACATGAATTGGCAACAGATCTTAGATTGCATGGAGATCCTGACCAAATTACGAATGTGTATCCCTGATATGGAGAAGCCTGAGGAGTACGCGAGATTCAAATTCTACGCCTCTCAGACACACAGAAAACTCAACCAGTTATCGATTATCTGCCCTCTTAGTAGTGGGTCACCGGTTTGTACGCGAGCGATGCATGCACTCTCAGAGATCGCATCAAGTAACGAAGCGACCCAACCGGCAGATAGCATGTACGAATTAACCAGTGATATCTCTAGCGTCGTGTCGCAAGTTTACGACCAAGTATTATCCGACATTACTAGAAGCTTGTATCAGCCTTTACCAGACGTAAACGAAAAGGTGATAAATACCCGATTATCAGTGCATCATTACATGTAAAGACTTCGTGAGAGGAGAGCGTGCTGGAACTCTGAATTATTGAGTTCAAATCCGATATCACCTTTGATGTCGGATTTTTGTATTTATGGGCTTATATATTTATTTGGTTCTATTTTAGGGCGAGACATATTGAGCATTCCTTTAATCCAATGGCAGATGCCCTGTTTTCACTAAGATAACGGTCTCTTCTTCCACATAAGGGAAATGCTCGCTCATATGCGGGCTGCGCATCCATGTGTGTTTTGGATACTCACCATGTTCGTCTTTAAAGGTGCCAGAAAGTACAAATATCTCTTCTCCACCAAAGTGACGGTGCGGCTGAAAACGTTCGCCAACAGGCCACTTCACTAAAGCGACATGCTCGTGTTCGAACTCATGCAGTGGCATCACTTGTAAGCCGCCAATACCCTGAAGCCATTCTGTTTCCAAAGTATTAATACGAACTTGAGTTAAGTCTCTCGCGTCAAACTGGTTGAGCTTAACCAAGATCGTACAGCCATTTTTGCTGGATGGGGAATGCGCGCTGCCCGGCGGATTACGGATATAAGTGCCCGCTGGGAAATCTCCGGTTTCATCAGAGAACACACCCTCTAATACGAAGATCTCTTCACCTTGCGGATGTGGGTGCTCAGAAAACGAAGAGTCAGGATCGTACTTCACCACGCTGGTCGTGTGGCCCGATTCTTTCTCTTCTCTTTCAAGTGGCTTACGCCAAACCCCTTTAGCAGGGCTTGCGACCCAATCTAATGTCTCGGTTTCTATAACCAGTCTCTTTGAAAAGTCCATATTGAACATAATGGCGACCTTACTCTTGTTATCGTTTTAATTATTATTGTTGTCTTTCTCGTTTCTATTCTACGCGAATACTGATCAAGGAGGCTATCTCGCTGCTATTTTGCCTGCGCGATAGCCACCTAAAAAGAATCCTAATTAATTGCGGCCAGCAATCACTCCGCCATCAACATCCCAGATTGCACCCGTTACCCAATCTGCACTGTCTGACAGTAGGAAAGAGATGCTATTAGCGATGTCTTTCGGCAAACCTACTCGACCAATAGGATGGAACGCGTTGAAGCCTTCTAGCGCTTGATCCACTTCTTCAGGTTTGATGAAAGATTCGTAAATCGGCGTTTTAACCACAGCCGGAGACACCGCATTTACACGAATGTTATGTTCAGCCAGTTCCATTGCCATGTGCTGTGTTAATGCGTGTAAGCCAGCTTTAGCCATTGAATAGGCAGAAGATGGCGTCGCTTTGATTGCTTGCTTACCCCACATAGAACCAACGTTAACCACACTGCCGCCGCCGTTCTTGATCATCAACTTGCTTATCGCTTGAGTGATGAAGAAGGTTGCTTTATTGAGCTGCATGTATTGCTCGTAATCAGATTCTTGGTGCTCAATAAACGCTTTAGGGTTGAAGTAACCAGCCGCATTAACAAGGTAACCAATACCCTCTTCAAGCGACTCTAGATGCGTAATAAGATTCGCTACACTCGCATCATCATAAAGATTAGCTTGCCAGCCAGTAGCGTGGCCTAATGATTGAAGTTCTGACACCGCTTTATCTAACTTAGTTGGGTTATTGCCGACAACCAGCACATGGATGTTTTGAGCGACCAACTGCTTCGCTGTTTCAAAGCCCATACCGCTTGTGCCACCGATTACGACTGCAATACCATTTTTAGCGAAGTTCATTTTGTTATCTCCTAAGTCATGTGAACGTGGTAATCTTAGGCTTTGAACTAACACTATGAATAGTAAGTACAAATCGGTTAGGTAGGTACTTATTGGTACATCTTTATGAAAAATCAGGAAAACTTTTTTTCAAGAAAATCAGCACCAGAGCGTTCCGCTCGTATGGTTGAAACCATCTACGGCTGTAAATGGTCACTAACGGTTTACCAATTACTGGCAAATGGCATCAATCGCCCTGGTGAAATGGTGCGTTCGGTCGAAGGGTTATCAACCAAGGTATTGAATGAATGTTTGAAGCGAAATGTGGAGTTCGGGATTTTAGATAAGCAGATGTTCAACGAACTGCCACCAAGAGTTGAATACCAAGTGACACCCTTTGGTGAAAAGTTCTTACTGATTCTAGATCAACTGGAAAGCCTACAAAACGAAATCGACGAAATGTAGCCCAAACCGGTCAAACGAATAGCAGAAACAGCAAACCCACTTAGCTCACCGGCATTTGTTCAAAGCGACTTTTCACAAAATCAATAAAGGTTCGAATCCGGCTTGGTTGATAGCGGTCTCGGTGGTAGATCGCTGAAAAGTCCACTTTAGGTACTACCCACTCATCAAACACCTGCTCTAGTTGTCCATCATTGAGTTCTTGTAAACAATAGATGGTGGGAACTCGAATAATCCCGTTACCCGACTTCGCACCTTGCACCAACACTCGGCCATTTTTACATTGCAGCCTGCCCGTCACATGCACATCGACCGTTTTCTTAGTGTCGTCCAACGCTTGAAAACTCCACTTACGCACCGAGCCTGTTAAACAATCATGATGGATTAGATCTTTAGGGTGATTAGGCTTTCCTTTACGAGCGAAATACTCAGGGCTTGCGAGTGTTCCCATCTCTATGTCCAAAAGCTTTCTTGCGATAAAGCCTGCGTCTTCTAGGCTTCCCATGCGAAAAGCGATATCGAACGCGTCTTCAATCAAATCAACTCGGTTACTGCTGAAATCAAGGCTAATACTGATATCTGGGTAGAGCTGCATGAACTCATTGACCAGATCTGCGATGACCACCTCACCCAGATAACCGCCGACACAGTTTACTTTTATGTCGCCACGTACTTCTTCGACGTCATCCACAGCAGCAATCAAGGCTTGGTCTATATTATCTAAGGCTTGTTCACATCTCGCGTACAGATCTTGCCCTGCGTGAGTCAGCCTTAAGGTTCGAGTGGTGCGGATAAACAGTGTCACACCCATCTGCTTTTCTAGGCTACTCACTTGGCGTGATACGTGGGAACGAGACACATCCAACTCCTCCGCCGCTTTGGTGAAATTACCTAAACGAGCGATCAGCACGAAAGAACGAATATCAGACAGGTTAATTTGATTGAGCATGGCCGCCAGCTTACTAGTGAGGTTATGAGATAGACACTTTTATTGTTGCACCACAGCAACAGTGTTTCAAGTAAAGCGCCATATATCAACAATGCTATTTTCCTTAATATACCTCCATCGCAACGAAGCAAGGCAACAAGCACTTGATTCGAATGCACTTAAACAATACGTCGTAGCCAACCGACGCAATTAAAGTACAGAGGAAATAAAATGAAAAAACTAATCGTAATTACAGGTGCAAGCTCTGGTATTGGTGAAGCAATCGCTCATCGTCTAAGCGATGAAGGTCACCCTCTGCTACTTTTAGCTCGTCGTATTGACCGCCTTGAAGCGCTGAACCTACCAAACTCTCTATCTGTGAAAGTAGACGTAACAGACAAAGCGTCTTTTGATGCAGCTATCGCACAAGGTGAAGAGAAGTTTGGCCCTGTAGATGCACTTATCAACAACGCTGGCGCAATGCTTCTTGGTCAAATCGATACTCAAGACGCTCAAGAGTGGAAGACAATGTTCGATGTGAACGTAATTGGTCTTCTAAACGGCATGCAATCTGTACTTGCTCCTATGATGGAACGCAACACAGGTACTATCATCAACATCAGCTCAATTGCGGGTAAGAAAACATTCCCAAGCCACGCTGCTTACTGTGGTACTAAGTTCGCGGTACACGCTATCTCTGAGAACGTTCGTGAAGAAGTAGCAGCTTCAAATGTTCGTGTTACTACTATCGCACCGGGTGCTGTTGAGACTGAGCTTCTGTCTCACACTACATCTCAAGAGATCAAAGACGGTTACGATTCTTGGAAAGAAGACATGGGCGGTGTATTGGCAGCTGACGATATTGCTCGCGCTGTATCATTCGCTTACCAACAACCACAGAACGTATGTATCCGTGAGATTGCTCTAGCACCAACTAAGCAACAGCCATAGGCCTTTGCTATCGCGACTAAATCAGCGATGAACTAAAAAAGCGCCACGACTTAACAAGTTGTGGCGCTTTTATTTTGATTCAATCTAATTGCTAGCAGTAAGCGAGATTAGAACTCAACGCGGTAAACTGATGTGCTACCGCTCACTTCATTGCCGACAGCGATAAAGTGGCTACCTGAACGCGTAAAATACTTAATTGATTCAGGACCTAGGTCACCCGCTTTAAAGTTGTAAGTATCGTTGTCGCAATCACCGTCTTCATCAACCTTAGTGCACACTGGTTGTGTGAAGTCTCGGTTGTTCAAGTAGCTGATGAAACTTGCGTTCTTAGGCTGTGTTACGTCGTAAACCATGATGCCACCTTGGCGCTCAAGTCCAATAAAGGCATAGTGCTTGCCGTTGATCTCAGCCACTTCGATCGCTTCAGGTTCTACGCCTTTATCATCACTACGATCGTCACCGCTTTGGTTGTTATCATTGGTGCTGTTGAAGTTTGCAGGATCTTGCTCAAGTACGATTCGAGCAAAATCATCGCCGCTATCAAACACTAGCTCGCCTGACTCATCCCAGATAGAGAACGAGCGGCTGCCGAATGCTTGAACCTTTTGGTCAGCAGCGAGTGTCCCTTGTGGCTTAATCACTTTAAGACGTGCAAGTTGCTTGTTGTCTTTCAATGCGCCATCTAATGGGTGGTTAGCGTCAATATCTAACTTCTTGCCGCGTACTTCATCGACATAAGCGATACAAAAGTCTTTTTCTGTGGTGTAGTTTTCGGTGCCTTGATAATCGTCACCGTCCCACTCAAAACCTTTCTCATCACACATTTCTTGCGTAGTCTTGATGCCATATTCACGACCATCACCTTCGTTCGCAGTCACGATGTAGGTGTTGCCATCAACACTGTAGCTAGTGATGCTATCTGGCATGTAGTGGCCTTCTAACATCGCGTAGCTTTGCAGATTACCGATATTTTTGTCTTTGTTTGACGCATCTAGCTTAGCGTTATCCCAAGGCTTTCCGCCTAGTCCAAGAATCGCATCCACATGTGCACTCGCCACATCAATCGCTGCCAACGCGTTGTTCTCTTGGAGGGCAACGTAGAGTTTTCCGTTATCCGCAAATGTTAGGTATTCCGGTTCAAGATCTTGAGCAACCGTTGCATTCGGCGCAGAGATTCGAACCTTGTCGGTCAGTTCTGTATGGCGAGACTGACCTTGATTGAATACCTTGAAATCAATCTGCGTGACTTTCGCTTGCATCGGCCCATTCGCTAAATCGACCAGCGTCACAGAGCCTTCAGGGTCAATGCTGTAATCTGCATTCGGCTCACCTTCATTTGCGGATGCAATGTAACGGCCATCTTTCGAAAAGCTAACCATATCTGGCAATGCGCCAGCAGCATAAGTGGTGATCAGCTCTAGCGTGTCTGAACGATAAAGTGCAATGATGCCGTTTTGTTGCTTATCAGCATTTTCAATCGCGACAGCAACTAATCCTTGATGAGTCGACACACTGTTCGCGGCACCAATATCAATACCCGAAGCTGCAGCCGCTGATTGAAGGTCGATAGAGCCCTCAGATGCTGGTGCGCTGTCAGAGTTTATCGATAACACATCGACTTTTTGTGCTTGAGCATTGACGACATAAAGCTTGTCGGTACATGAATCGTAGCTGACGATTTCGGCTGCTGAAGTATCAAACGGGGCATCGGCAATAGCACGTCCAACCAGGCTGATTCCGGTTACCTCAGCATTGGAAGCGCTTGGCTGCTCGATGGATTGGCATTGAAAGCTAAAAGCATCAAGTGAGGTTTGAGATAGCGTATTCGCCGTAGATGATGTTGACTGAGAACATCCAGCCAGAGCGGAACTCACTGCGATAGGTAGTAATAAAGTCAGCTTATTAAATTTACGATTCATATATCCTCCATAATTTGAATCGCGATCATAGAGGCCGCTTATGACAGTTATCTTTCCCTTTTGTTAACAATAGGTGACGACAATCGGTTTCTTTTACCCATAACAACAGAGGGTTAGAATGAGCATTTCATTAACAAGCACACAAAAAAAGGCGCACAAGCTGGCTGGTGCTTGAGCGCCTTAGTAAACTGAATCGTAGGTTAGAAGTTGTAACCACCACCGATCATGAATACCCATGGGTCGATATCAACGTCTGTTGAGTACTGAACACCACCCGCTTTGTATTTAGCTGTAGTGTCGATATCTGCGTACCAAACCGATGCGTTCAAGAACCAATCTTCATTGATCATGTAGTCCATACCGATGTTTGCAGCAAGACCCCAAGAGTCATCAAGAGACAAGTCGCTCAAACCAGCATCTTTGCCCGTACCATTAAGTTCTTCATCGAAAAATACGGTGTAGTTGATACCCGCGCCTACGTAAGGACGGAATTTGCTGTTTGCTTCACCGAAGTAGTACTGCACCATCAGCGTAGGTGGTAGGTGTTTTGTGTCAGCGATATCGCCTAGACCACCATGATTTGTAGAGATTGTATGAGAGAATGGCGTTGCTGCAAGAATTTCAAGACTGATGTTATCTGTAAACATATAGCCAAATGTCAAACCAAGTTGGGTGTTTGAATCCACACCAAATTTTGACCCCGATGTCTCCAGAACATCTCCACTGCTATCGTTAGGAGATACCATTGCTGCACCTGCACGGATGATGAAATCACCTTCTTTATGAGCAAGAACGTTGGTTGACATAAGAGCCGCAATAACCGCAATACCACATACTGTTTTTTTCATTATAATTTCCTTTTGGGGGCTTAATCTTTGTTGGTGAATGAGTAATCATTTCTTATTTTGCGTGCAAGGTATCATAGAATAACCCTACTTTATTGATGGAAATCAATTTGTGAAAATTTGTGATTATTTATGTAAATTTATATCGACCCGATCACTTTATCTCTTCATTTTATTGACAGTTTTGTAATGCAACTTTTCCGTGCGTCATTTTGTTAATCCAATCCCTTCACTTTGCTCAGCTCTCTTTGGATCAAAATAGAGCAAGCCAATATCTCGCACGCATCATTTTGGTGCAGCTCTACAAGAATCAATCTTGCCGCGTATAATATTCAATGAGTTACATTTGGCTTAGTGCTTGCAAGTCTATGTTCATAATCATAAATACATTGAGGTTCTGATCATGCAAGACACTCTAACAATCGTTCTGGCCGGCGGTGTTGGCTCTCGGCTTTCCCCTCTCACTGATAACCGTGCAAAACCTGCGGTACCCTTTGGTGGCAAATATCGAATCATCGATTTCACTCTCGCGAACTGCTTACACTCTGGGCTACGCCAAATTTTAGTGCTGACTCAGTACAAGTCTCACTCTTTACAAAAACATTTGAGAGATGGTTGGTCGGTGCTTAACCCCGAGCTCGGCGAATACATCACCAATGTTCCCCCACAAATGCGAACCGGTGATAGCTGGTACAGCGGTACTGCCGATGCAATTTATCAAAACTTGTATCTGCTTTCTCGCAGTGAAGCCAAGCATGTGGTGGTGTTATCCGGTGACCATATCTATCGCATGGATTACGCGCCAATGCTCAAGCAGCACAAAAAGAACGAGGCCGACCTAACCGTGGCGTGCATGGAGGTTTCGATTGACGAAGCCAAAGAGTTTGGTGTGATGGAGATAGATGAATCTCTAGAGATCAATAACTTTACCGAGAAGCCGCGTTACCCTGCCTGTGTACCTGGCAGGCCGACTCGAAGCATGGCTTCAATGGGCATTTACGTCTTTGATAAAGAAGTGCTAACACAAGCGCTACTGGCGGACGCCGAAGATCCGAACTCAAGCCACGATTTTGGTAAAGACATTATTCCTAAGTTGGTCGGCAACAACAGTGTTTACGCATACAAGTTTGGGGATGAAGAAGGCCGAGTGACCCAAGATGCGTACTGGAGAGATGTTGGTACTATCGACTCTTATTACCAATCGAATATGGACCTGTTAAAGCCAGCTTCGCCTATCGATTTATATCAACCTGATTGGGCGATTCGTACTTACGAACCGCAGCTGCCACCCGCACGAACCATTGCTTCAGTTGAAGGTAATCAAGGAATATTCATCAACTCGATGATAGCGAATGGCGTTGTAATTGAAGGCGGCTCGGCGCAAAACTCAATCTTCTTCCCGAAAGTGAAAGTCAGCAATGCCGCGATTGTGATTGATAGTATTCTGTTTGAAGATGTTGAGATTGGAAAAAATTGCCACATACAAAACTGCATCATCGACAAGAACGTTAAGGTGCCTGACGGAACCCAGATCGGTCTTGATGGCCTTGCCGATGCGAAACGCTTCCACATATCAAAACAAGGCGTGATTGTGGTGCCCTCTTCTTACCAATTTGAAGAGTAACCTTTAACGTTGGAATAGCTTTTCTTTAAACGAAAAAAGGCAGCGAATTCGCTGCCTTCTTATTTACTCACACAGCTTCAGTTAAGCCTTAACTGTCCATGTATTCGATTAAACAGAAACCTTAGAAAGGCCCTAACTCAATCATTTGAGCAATCACAACAGAAACCAAAGCGCCTACCGACCAGAACAAGAACAGTGGTAAGAAGAAGCGAACCCACTTGGTGTAAGGTACTTTTGCTATAGCCAATACCGCCAACAAGCCACCATTGGTTGGGTAAATATAGTTAGAAATACCATCACCCAATTGAGAAGCCAGTGCCGCCACTTGACGAGTCACTTCACCAATATCTGCCAACGGAATAATGATTGGCATGGTGATCACCGCTTGGCCACTGCCCGATGGAATGAACAGGTTGATCGCAGCCTGCGAGAAGTAGATCCCTGCTGCTGCCACAAGTTTAGAGCTACCAGAAATGATCTGTGCAAGATAGAAGATAATAGAATCAACAATCTTCGCGTCTTCCATAATGGTTAGCACTGAACGAGCAAAAAAGATGATCAGTACCGCGATCAATACGTCGCTAACACCTTTGGTCCAATACTCACAGATCTTGTTCGGAGATAAACCCGCCACCAAACCCGGAATAATAGCCATCGCCACGAATGCACCCGCAATCTCGGTGAAGCCGAACCCCATCGTCAACGTGCCGAAGATCATGTATGCGAATACGCCCAAAAACGCGATGCCCGCAAGCTTTTCACGTGTGGTCAGTGTTTTCGCTTCAACATTTGATTCATAGTGGTAACCCGTGCCGTGTAACAAGCCTTTGGTCGGATCTTGCTTAACTTTGCGCGCGTAGTTAAGCACATACCTTGCACCCGTTAACAACATGAACATACCAACAATAAAGCGGTACCACATGCCTGAATACATAGGCAGTTCAGCGATAGTGTGTGCAATACCCGTAAAGAATGGGTTAGCCAAAGCGGCCGCGAAACCGGCACAACTTGCCAGTAAAACAACGCCAAGTGCCGTAATCGCGTCATAGCCAAGCTTGATACAGATCGGGATCATCAAAGAGATAAAAATGACATCAAGTTCACGCATACCGGTGAAGGTAACGTTGAAGAAGATCGCCGTCATGATCACAGGCGCAATCACGTATAAGCCTTGCTTCTTTAGCTTAGTAGTTAGTGCAACAACGGATGCGTCTAACAGACCCATGTGTTTGATAATGCCAAAAGCACCACCCACAAATACCACAACGCCCATCACGCCAGAAGCGGATTTGAAGCCTTTAAAAAATGATTCGAAAAAAGAGGCTAATGTTGTTGGGTTGCTGGTCAATTGTGTGTAGCTGTCTGGGTCGATAACCGTGCGGCCATTCATGACCACTCGCTCGAATTCACCAGCAGGGATGAAGTAAGTTGCAATTGCAGCAACGATCACCATGATAACCAAAGAGAGAAACGGGTGGTTTACTTCTTTCTCTGTGGGCGCTGCGTTAGCAGCTTGAGATGTAGGTACGGATGTAGATACCGTAATCGTCATATAGACTCCTTATTTGTCAGCAACTAAGGTTCACTTAGCCGCCGGAGGGATTTTTGGAAAAACGAAACCCTTCACGCTGAACTAAGTTCGCGCTAATTTAGGTTGTTTCAAAAGGCCTTTGATAGATGGAGCTCTCAAATGTACATAGTGAAGTAGTGAGAACTACTCTCTTTGCGTCCGAGCAAAATGCAGATGTTCAGCCAAGTCAGGCCAAACTGAATGAGGTCATTACAAGCAGGTAAACAGAAAAGTCTGTTTTGGTAATGCGTTTTTTATCAATTACAAAGACAAGCGGCGCATACTAGCACAACGAGTCATTAATTGTCAGAAAAGTGTGAGTTTCGTCATACTTTGGTGAGCAAAAGAAAAGCGCCCACTAATAAGTAAGGCGCTTTTCTGCAATCGAATCGAGTTACTTAGGTGCTAATTCGTAGTTTTCTTGCATCTCATGAGGGGCAATCCCGTACTCATAATCCGCTAAGTAGCCATCCTTATAGACCTTCATTCCCTTCTCATCCCAGCTCACTTTGATCATCGCCGTGTTGCCATCTTCACTGCCTAACAGCTCCAGCATTTCTGCATCAATCTTAATGGCTTTGATGGTTTTAATACGCTTAAACGGCTTAAATTCAGTGGCCGAGAATACGATGGCCGAGCGATAACGCTTAAGCTTGAGTCCAATCGCAAAGATTCTCGATTGTTGCTCAAACTGCAACATATTGATCTAGGCTCAATTGATGAGTCTCGCATTTCAGAACTTGTGCGATTCAAAGTCGAAACGCCGGTTCGCTATGAAGGTGACATTAATTATTGGCGTCAGGGCGTCGAATTTCCTGTCGATCAACTGGCATCCAATAAAGAAGTCGATATTCGAGCACGCATTACCATACCCGAGTCTCAACTCACAGCAGGAGAGTTTCACTTCAATATGGAGTGGGCAGTTGAGTGTCTATAAATTAGTAACTTAAGCTGAGTTTTTAATCAAAGAAGAAAAAGTGAGTGAGCTGGAAAGAAAATCAATGGAGTGACAAGTTCGGAATTATAAAACCGATAAAGAGAGATTCACTGGGAATTCGCTGTAGGTTAGCGCAAATTATCAAGGATGGAGTTTTTTTGAACATGTCTTTAAAACACGAAACATAATATGCGATCAGTTCATCGGACTTTCAAGGGAGTAACAAGAGAATATTTGATAACACTGAAGTCAATCACACATGTGCTAATTCTCAGTTGGTTAATCTATGCGATGTTTGCTACGTTTAAATGACACAGTCATTGGAAAGGTATGATTTATGAAAATAAATGTTCAAACACATCATGTATCAATTAACGACGAGTCACGCAAAGACATCGAAGGTAAATTCGAGAAGATATCTAACCATTTCCCATCACTGATCAGTTGCGACATCATCATTACTAAAGAACACGGTCAACATCAGGTTGAAGTATTCACCAACTACGAAGGTGTACGAGTAACAGCAAAATCGACAGACGATGTTATGTACCCAGCTATCGCTGCAGCACTTAAGAAACTTGAAGCGGGCCTAAGTAACCGTAAGGGACAATTGAAAGCCGACCTACACGAGAAACCAACAAGCACGAAGCCAGAGATTGCTTCGGACATCATCCAAGAGATGAAATTGGTATAAATCGATAAGTAGTTAAAGCGAAATAACGAATAGAAACTTATTAAGAATTTCAAAGCCAGCATACGTTGCTGGCTTTTTCGATCTTAAAGCCAAGCAAACCTTCGCTTCTTTACCGTCCCTCGAATTCAGCTCAACCCCACATCATTATTAACGCCCTTAAGTTCTTAGCAGCTATAACAATCACTTGTGGGATTTGATACAGTTATAAGCAGAAATTTAGACCACAACGGAATGTTTATTATGAAGAAAATCGCGTTGATACTTTTCCTTACTACTCAATTAATGGCTTGTACCGAGGTTGGCAGTGAAGCTTGGTGTGCGGATATGAAAGAAAAGCCTAAAGGTGACTGGACGGCTAATGAAGCGGGCGATTTTGCTAAACACTGTATTTTCTAATCACGTTAGCTTCTAATTCTACATTGGGCTGAATTAATACGCTCTGTGTAAAACAATCCATGGAATAAGTGAGTTTTAATGGAACACCAACTAGACAACAACTGGAAGCACATCGAATGGGTATTAACCGACGTCGATGACACGCTCACTTGGCAAGGTTCACTCCCTCTAGAAACCCTGATTGTGTTACAAAAGCTGAGAGACAATGGAATCAAAGTGGTCGCTGTAACGGGAGCCTGTGCTGGTTGGTGTGACCATATTGCGCAGCTCTGGCCTGTCGATGCCGTGCTTGGAGAAAACGGCGCCTTCTTACTAGAGAAGCAAGATGATGCATTACAACTCTCATCTGAAACACCGCTAGAACAAGTGCGTAAGAACCAAGCTAAGCTAAAACAAGAAGTTGAAGCGATCTTGTTGAGTTACCCCGACCTATCGCTAACTTTGGATCAATCTTACCGCTTGTGTGAGGTCGCGATTGATATCGGCCAAAACCGTAAGCCTGTTGATCCTGAAACTGTTCAAGCGGTACTCGAAAGAATACACGCTTTAGGCGCACACGCGATGGCAAGTTCGATTCATATCAACGCTTGGTACGGCGAACACTCAAAGAAAAACGCCGTGCACCGTTTCCTGGCTAATAAAGGCTTATCGCTTGAGCAAATCCACAATCAAGCCTGCTATGTCGGCGATTCAATGAATGATCAGCAGATGTTCAAATCACTTCCACTTACCGTTGGCGTGGCAAACATTCAACATTATTGGGATAAGCTAGAGCATCATCCAAGCAGGGTCATGTCGCAGCCTGGTGGCTATGGGTTTGCAGAATTTGTGGATGCGCTGCTGAGGCTTAAAAGTGAAGTAATTTAGATAATCGCTCAGACTTTGAAGCAAAAATCGCACAAGTTTTCACTCATACGATTTCATTCATGTCATGTCCATCGATTAAACGGGCTCAACGAACTTAGAGAATAATCATCCCATCTCGATAAGTCAGTGATGGTGCTACATCTTGACCAAGTAAGACTGGGCCATCGAGGTCGACGATTTCAGATTGAACGGCGATAGGCAGAGCTGCACGCATCGCCAGCGATGTACCGAGCATACAACCCGACATCAGCGTAAATCCTAGCCTTTGAGCTTCTTCAGCAAGTACCAATGCTTCGGTCAAACCACCTGTTTTATCGAGCTTGATGTTGACCATTTCATATTTGCCTAACAAAGATGAAAGTTGCGAAGTGGTATGACAGCTTTCATCAGCACACAGTGGTATCGGGTGCTTGATGTGCGCCAATGAGGCATCGTGCTGTTGGGGTAACGGCTGCTCGATCATCGCAATATCAAATTCTACCAGTTGATTGAACAACTCTTCGAGATTCAATCCTGTCCACGCTTCATTCGCATCCAATACAATTTGAACATCTGCCGCAGCTTCTCGTACCGCGCGAACACGCTCTACCACCTGCTCGCCGTCAAGCTTCACTTTCAGAAGTTTCGCACCATTCGCGACATAGTCTCGAGCCTGAGTCGCCATGGCTTCTGGCGTGCCAATCGAGACTGTCATTGCAGTCACGATTTGAGCAGGCAACTCAAACAAGCTATTCGGAAACGTCTGGTCGTTCTGCTGAGCTTGATAATCCCAAAGCGCACAATCGACCGCATTGCGCGCTGCCCCTCCGGTCAATAAAGACTGAAGATGATCTCTTAGCTCTGCCGGATCAGTAACGCCTCGTTCAAACATAGCTTCAAGTGCGCTAGACGCTTGTTGGATTTGCGCTAACACAGACTCCGATGACTCGCCGTATCGTGGGTAAGGCGTGCATTCGCCCTGAGCTCGTTTGCCACCATATTCAATGTAAACACGAACAACGTGACACTCAGTTCGACTGCCACGAGAGATGCGAAAAGGCGTTTGCATCGCGATAATAATGGGTTCAGCTGTAATCTTCATAATTTCACTCGGTTGATGTTCACTTTAACAAATGGAAACGTAGAAATGATGAAGTCGTTAAAGTGAATGTCGCAAATGATCAGTAATGTGTTGTACACCAAAGCGCACTGGGTCCGTCACTGGCACTTGATAGAGTGTGGTCCATTCTTGGCACAATGTCTCAGCCTCTTCAATGCTAATCGCCGACGTGTTCAAGCAGATACCCACCAGCTTCGCGTCTGGATTAGTCAGTCGCGCCGCTTGCAAGTTGGCTTCAATCGTCTGTTCTATGCTTGGTAATTTAGCATGAGGAAGGTTACGAATATGTGGTCGCCCAACTTCATGACACAGCACTAAGGCATCAGCTTGTGCGCCATGTAAAAGACCCAAACTCACGCCTGCAAACGAAGGGTTGAACAAAGAGCCTTGCCCTTCAATGATGTCCCAATCGTGGTCGGTAAAATCAGGGCTAATCGCTTCAACTGCGCCAGAAATAAAATCCGCAACCACCGCATCAATCGAAATACCGCTGCCTTCAATCAAAATACCTGTCTGCCCTGTCGCTTTAAACTGAGCGGATGTTCCCGCTTGTTTAAGCGACTTTTCAATCGCTAATGCCGAGAACATTTTGCCTACTGAGCAATCAGTTCCGACAGTAAGCAGGCGCTTACCTTGACGAAGCTTACCGTTACCAACATTAAGAACACCGTCAAAATGGCGTACATCATGAAGCTTAGTCAATCCTTGTTGCTGCATGTCAGCAAGCGGTGAAAATTCACTCAATCGTTGGTGCATGCCAGATGCAATCTCATATCCCATTTCTGCAGCGGCCATAATGGTTGACTGCCAAGAATCAGGAATAACACCACCCGGATTTGCGGTACCAATCACTAGCGTCTTCGCGCCCTGCGCTTGCGCCTCTTGCAGGGTCATATCCGTTAAGCCCAGTGAAACGGTATCACCCGTTAAACGCAGTTGACCTAGGCAGATTTCTGGTCGCCATTGATGAATACCGCGAGCTGTTTTTGCAGCGAGTGGGTCAGTAACATCCCCAAGAAAAAGAAGGTAAGGTTGAGCGATCGACATGAGTATTCCTAATTAATAAGCCCTTGTATGGGTTTACTTTAATTAAGAACTTCGAAGGTGCCGAATGCCTATTTATGGCGAGCCTATAACCTTAAGTTATAGGGTGAGTATGGATTTTCAATGAAGCGATAAATTGCTTAACGGAAATCGACTGAGGGGTGTGCTCTGCGCAAAGCATCGATACCGAAAATTGGATGTCTGGTTGAAGCGGCAACACACAGACCGCATCGTCATTTTGATATTGCTCTGCCGTCCACGGATCAACAATCGCAAACCCCGCTTGGTACTTGACCAGTTCCGCAGCGGCGCTATACCCACGTACAGATATCGGGTGGTGATAATGCTGCTCACGTGCAATAAGGCGTTGATGTAACAGGAGGCCTAATGGATCGCGGCTATCGAGCCCGATGATTGGCAGCGGATAATTGATCAGATCATCTAACGTTAATTCCGCGGGGAAATGATCAACCGTATTGGAAGGAACCAAAACCTTTAGTGATTCGGTTAATAGCGTTTCACTTAATATCGCAGGCGGTGCTTCATCGCCAAACGCGATAGCAATATCAAGCTCATGCTTTAATAACCCAGCACACAGCTCATCACGGTTTGCAGTCAGCAACTCAAAAGAGAGATCTTGCTTACTGCCATTTTGCTCGCGAGACATTTGGGCGATTACCGGAGTCAGTAATTTAGTCGCTAAAATCGGCGGCGCACCAATGCGTAAATGCTGATGGCCTTGCTTCACTTTGTTGGTCAGAGATCGAAATTGCCCCAATTGCTGATACACCTTTTCCGCTTCTGGCAGTAAGGTTTTTGCCTCAACCGTTGGCACCAACCGCCCTTTAACTCGTTCGAATAAGCCAAACCCAAGTTGTTGCTCCGTGTGCGCCAAAATACGGGTCACGTTTGGTTGCGACACATGCAAGCTGCGCGCGGCTCCAGATACGGTTCCGGTCTGCATAATGGCGTAAAAGACTTCCAATTGTCTTAGGTTCACATTGATGTCCTTATGGTTCGCGAAACAAATCTAGGGTTTGGCTTTTCTTGTATTAGCTAAGCTGTTTATCGGTCTAGCTAGCGTTTTGCGTGAGTCTATTTTAGTAGCTCAGCTATCGTAGGTTGAAGTATCTCAGCCCAAGTTTGATAAGCCTTCGCATTCAAATGCAGATCATCACACGAGTACTTGTTCGACAACAGCTTATTAGGCGACAATACTGAATTCACATCTAAGAACGCAATGCCTTGCTGTGTACAGTACTCGCTTAGCTTGCTATTGAGCCGTTCAACCGACGGATTTAAACCTTGCAGTTTAGAGCCAACATAAAGCGTTGATTGCACCAATATGCGAATCTCATTTTCTTGCCACACCTTAAGCATATCAATGTAGTTCTGGTAGATATGGTCGACATCATAACCCTGAGCTAAATCGTTTATCCCTGCCATAAAACACACCAGCTTTGGCTTCACATTCAACGTGGTATCAATACGGCGCAACATGCCAGTTGTGGTGTCACCCGCTAAGCCACGGTTGACCATCGAAACATCGCGAAAGATATCCGCCCACGGGGCCCATTCGGTGATCGAATCACCAAACATGACTAGGTCTGCACTTGGGGAAAAATGGCGATGGTTATCTGATGTCATGATGTAACGACTCATACTGTGGCCTCGTTGCTGAATCTCAGACTGAAGAGCGACTGCCTTGAGGATCTCGCTATCTGGCGTGGCGCTATCAAATTGAGCTAGCAATCCTTCGATATGAGGCTTAAAAGGGCTAAGACGAGTACTCAGTTGATGATGTTCTTTAAGGGAAGATAACCTCTCTAGTAATGCATACAAAGAGCGGTTTTGACCAACTTCTTGGAATAACTGATAGAGATCGAGGACAGAGTGTTGCTGTAGCGCGGCAAGTAATTGCTTGTCTTCCATGGTGTTATCTAACCCTTCAATTATCTGATGATGAACTCAAGATAATATCCGATTGCGTACGGGATAGATAACACTAGAAGCAGAGAATTACTTTTCTTTGATTAGCAGATGGTTACGGTTATCACGGCTTTTCTTAATCAGTTCGTTGCTCTCATCCATTTCATCAGATTTAGCAAGACGATCGTAAAGCAGCACATTCACTGTCGCTGCCAAGTTCATGCAGCCAACTGTTGGTACGTACACAACATGATCGGCTCTGTCGGCGACATCTTGAGAAATAGAGCCGTCTTCAGGGCCAAAGATATAAATGGCATTTTCTGGGTGTTTAAAACGCGGTAGTGGTGTTGCACCTTCTGCGAGTTCTACGCAAACGATCTTAGTTTCTGGATCAAGATTGTCTAAAAACGACTCAACACCAGTCAACGGGATAGTACGCGCAGCACTCTTAGTATCGGTGTGGAATTTTGCGGCTTTTTCGTAGCGTTGCCCTGTGTATTTAACTTCGTCGACTTGGTAACAACCAGCCGCACGCATAACAGCACCAACGTTTGTCGGGCTCTTTGGGTTAGTTAAACCAATAGTCACATGGCTTTTGTTCATGAATCTTTCTCACTTAACGAATAGACATAGCAGGGTGCTACAAAGCGTCGCATTCTAACAAAGCAGCGTCGAATTCAAAAGCATCGATACAAACTCACTTTTTCGCGCTTAAGCCTCTAGTTGCAAGGCTTCTCACCCCAAAAACCTAACCGTCATCATATTTATAAAACAAAAACACTCTAGGATAACAATTAAACAACAAGCCCATTTACATTTTGAAACCACATTAATAATGTGTTGAAAATTGCATGAGACAATCACACAGGAAGCGTGACATGACCCTAACCATCAAAAACCGCCTTTATATTCTCTCTTTTATTCCACTGCTACTGATGGCAATTGGGATGATGAGCGTGACGTATATGAAGAGCACCGAGCTAACCGCACAACAAGTAGAATCGACGCGTAGCAATATGATGGCGATGAAAGAAAAGGAACTTAAAGCGTATCTGCAAATGGCTCAATCTTCTATTAGCCCGTTCTTGGAAAGAGGTGCAACATTAGAAGAAGCCTTACCGACATTAAGAACTCTCGAATATGGCGAGTCTGGCTACATCTTTGGCTACGACTCTAAAGGCGTTCGAGTAGTTGTTGGGCAAAATAACGATGGCATTGGTAAAAACTACTACGACCTGCAAGACAAAAAAGGCAACTACCTGATTCGTGACTTGATCAAGAACTCAAAGCTTGGTGAGTTCACCACCTACTACTTTCCAAAACTTGGTCAATCAGAAGCTCTACCGAAACTGAGCTACTCGATATTCGTTCCCCAGTGGGACTTGATGCTAGGCACAGGTTTCTATACTGACGACATCGATGCTGTAATCGCAGAGATGAAAGAGAGCTCGAATGTCGCGTTACAAAGCTCATTGACGGCGATCGCTATATTCTGTGGTTTGATTGCCCTAGTAGTTGCTGCGTTTGCCGTTGCCGTCAACCGCACAATCATGCGACCACTCGAGCAGTTTGATCGTTCAATCAGCGCATTCGCGAGTGGCGAAGCCGATTTAACCGCTCGAATGGAAACATTTAAAGCGCCTGAGTTCACTAAGCTCAGCGAGAACTTCAACGCCTTCGTGGCAAGCCTTCAAACCATCATTCGCAGCGTAAGCGATGTCGGTCAGCAAGTCGTAGCCGAGACATCTAGCATGTCTTCTCGCGCTGCGCAGGTCGACGAGATTGCTACTGGGCAACGTGAAGAGACTGAACAAGTTGCAACGGCGATGACTGAAATGACCACAACGGCGCAAGAGATCTCGAGCAACGCTAGCCAAGCGGCGGATTCCGCTAAACTTGCAGAGGGCAATGCCAAAGAAGCGCAACAGATAGTAAACGCCGCTGCAGATTCGGTGGCAGGCCTAGCGAGCGAAGTATCAGAAGCCAACACTGTCGTGTCTCGTTTAGAAGGTGATGTGCAGAATATCTCCTCTTCGTTGGCGGTCATCCAAGACATTGCCGAGCAAACTAACCTACTCGCGTTGAATGCCGCGATTGAAGCTGCACGTGCAGGCGAACAAGGTCGTGGGTTTGCTGTGGTTGCCGATGAGGTTCGTAAACTGGCAAGCCGTACTCAAGAAAGCACTGGCGACATTCACAAGATGATTGAGCAACTTAAAGCTGCCTCAGATGCTGCTGTGAAAGCGATGGATTCAAGTCAAAACCGAAGTGCGCAAACCGTGGAAGAAGCGAATGCCGCAGCCAAAGCACTGGCGAAGATCCAAGCGTCGATTGATACCATCATGGACATGAACTCGCTTATTGCGACAGCCACTGAACAGCAAAATATTGTAGGACAAGAAATATCTCAACGCATCGTGGTGATTTCTGACCAAAGCTCACAATCGGCAGAACTCGCGAATCAAAACCGTACAGGTAGCCAAAACCTCAACAGTCGTGCAAATGAGCTGTATCACTTGGTGGATCGCTTCACCGTCTAATACATTTTCGGTCTAGTAAGCCGTAATCAAACGATAATTAATCCTAAAACACGCCGGGCTTCAGAATCTCTATTCTGAAGCCCGTTTTTATCGGTGGAGGTTTTAAGCCATACACTAATCCAATTGCTCAGAAAGGAAGTCCACCAGCAGGCGAACCTTTGAAGATAAGTTGCGGTTCTGAGGATAAAGCGCCCAGATCCCTTCTTTGTCATCTCGATAATCGGAGAGCACCTCAACCAACTCACCAGAATCAAGGTCTTCACTCACATAGTATTCAGGCAACTGCACCAAGCCAATGCTCTGCTTAGCTGCGTCTAACAAGGCTAAACCACTGTTGCACTTAATGCGTCCGTTAACACGAACTGAGCGAGGGCGTCTATTTTCTTTGAAACGCCAATGTTCAAATCCACCGACTAAACATTGGTGATTATTTAATTCTGATAATGTATGCGGCTCGCCATAACGTTCAATATATTCAGGGCTTGCACATACATAAAGTTGGCGTTGAGACAGCCTCTTTGCCACAAGGCTTGAATCTTCCAAGCGGCCAAGACGAATCGCAACATCAACACCCGAATCGATAAGATCGAGCTTTTGATTGGTCAGCATCAGCTCAAGCTCTACTTGCGGGTGAAGCTTTAAGAATTGATGCAGTATTGGGGCGAGTTGGCGCTCACCATAAGTCACAGGCGCGGTGACTTTCAGTAAGCCTTTGGGTGTGGATTGCATCTGCGTGACCGCAAGCTCAGCAATTTCTAAACCTTCGACCAACAACTTACATTGTTGGTAATAGAGTTGCCCAGCCTCTGTAAGAGACACCTTTCGAGTCGTTCGATTGAGCAGTTTCACTGCGAGTCGTTCTTCGAGGTTTGCTACTCTACGACTGATTTGAGCCACCGACGTAGCGAGCTTCTGCGCCGCACCAGTAAAGCTTTCACGCTCTGCCACTGCAACAAACTCACTTACCCCTTCCCAATTGGCCATGCCTTTACCTTATGCTGAACTTTGGTTACCCATACAGTGTATTGAAGTTAGATATCAGTGTCACCTTGCTTGATATGCGCTGTGCATTAATCTTCGGCACCTATAGTCATTCCCTTACAGAACCATATTTTTGTCCTAACATTAACCTCATCCCCTATTGCTAGGGTGAGAATCTCTAAAACACTGGTACAACAAAGTAAGGTAATCCTATGAAAAAATTAATCATACTTGCATCAACTCTTGTACTCAGCACCACTGCGTTTGCAGCAACTAAAACAACAATTCAAGAAACAACGCTAAAATCTGACACATATGCTAGTGAAGTCGAAGCATACGATGCAGGCACCAACCTTATGGATGAGTTACGCGCAAAAACACCTTTTGAGCTTTCAAGAGAACTGCCACAGTTCCAACAGACAACCAAATACGATTCGTTCAAGATTGATGATGCAAATATGGAAGTGAAAAAGATCACTAACATGAACGGCGACATCCACTACCAAGCGAACGTAAAAGTGGACTACCGTTACACATACAAAGACGGTCTTAGCAGCTAACACTGAGTGATTGATCAGGTCTAACAACTGATCACCTAGTCAAAAGACTGATCACCTAGTCAAAAAGAAAGCCCGCACTCATAGAGTGCGGGCTTTTTGTCGTTCACCGCTGATTAATGGGACTCAATACGAGCAACCATTATCAGCTCATATTCGTCTGTCTAATTTTGAAAATTACACTTCAAACTGAGACACAAGGCTATCTAGCGCTTCACACTGTTCAGCCAATGCCATACATGCATTTTCTGCGCTGCTTGCCATCTCAACCATTTGCATGGTGCTTTCAGCGATGCGTTGAACATTCTTATTCACTTCTTCAGACACTTGAGACTGTTGCGAATCCGCCGTAGCAATTTGTGTGTTCATGTCATTCATCTTGCCAATTGAGTTACGAATCTCACTCAATGAAGATGCTGCAGTTCCTGCTTGAACAATGGTTTTCTCGCCACTCACTTTGCTTTCAGTCATCACACCAACCGCGTGTTTAGCACCCACTTCTAAGCGTTCAATCATTGATTGGATTTCGCCAGTGCTGTCTTGAGTTTTACTCGCAAGCGCTCGAACTTCATCAGCCACAACCGCAAAGCCACGGCCTTGTTCACCCGCTCGTGCCGCTTCAATAGCCGCATTCAAAGCAAGTAGGTTGGTTTGTTCTGCAATACCTTTGATCACGCCAAGGATTGAGGCGATGTTCTTCACGTCTATATCTAGTTCTTGAACCACACCACCCGCGTTCTCGATATCTTGCGCAAGGCGTTCAATCGAAGTAACAGTTAAGCCAAGCGTAGTATCGGCCGATTCCACTTCATGGTTTGCAACGTTACTTGCGGTTGCCGCATCTAATGCGTTACCACTCACCACTTCACTGGTTGCTTGCATTTCATGAACTGCAGCCGCGACCACTTCACTTTCTCGCTGTTGATTAGACGAGAATTCAGCAACACTTTGCGTGAGTGATTTGATGTTTTCCATCTCGCCACGTACTACGTTCGATGTGAGAATAACTTGCTCCACGGTGACATGGATCTTGCCAACAAACTGGTTGAAAGCAGAACTCAAACGAGCGATCTCGTCATTACCTTCGACCTTCATACGTTGAGACAAGTTACCGTCGCCCGATGCGATCTCATTCATCGCTTTCTCTACGTTCTGGATTGGCTGAACGATAAAGCGATTCGATAACCACATAGCAAAAAGCGCGGCAAAAACAGCAACTGCCATACCCACTTCAATGATCAACTTGCTTGATTCAATAGAGTCATCGGCTTGCTGGCGAAGCTCTTTCTGTTTCAATTCGATCAGAGTTCGGATATCGCGCAATTGAGTACGAATGATCGCAAACTCTGCGTCAAGCGCTGGTGAGTAATCAATATTGTATTGGTCTGCGTTTGCCGGATCAGCGAACATTGGCTCGTGCAGTGCCACCCACTTGCTCATCGCGTTAACAAGCTTTGATAACTCGCCACGTGAAGATGGATCCAACACGCCCGCTTGATACAAGGTTTCGACACTTTCAAAACGAGGAACCGCTTTGTAAGCGTTGTCTTTAAATTCAAATTTTTGGTACTCAATCGCCGCTTGGTCTTTCGAGAGTAATAGACCTTGAGCAGAAGCGATAACTTGATAAATGTCACGATACCCATCTTCCAAATTGTCTAACACGGGCTGAACCACATTATTGAGCTCATTATTAATCGCAGCTTGAGCATTTGATCTGATAACGTTGAGCACAGTAACGGTAGAAAAAACAATCACAATCACCAACAGCGGGATCGCGATTTTACTCTTAATCGAAAGATTATTGATATTCATTGGGATTAATAACCACACTTCAAATAGGGATGCGCGCGCAATATACAGCACACATATAAAATCCCGCTAAGCTTTTGTGAGCTTCATCTCATAGAAAACGATACCGTAAATTCGTGTGATGTTTTTTCAATCAAAGGTTAACTTTCGGCGACTAAAATACTCTCTGATTTAGACTTATTTGCTGCTGATACGCGCAAATACTGGAGAAGTGTTAGAAATAACACCATAATGTAGGGCTCTAAAATAAGTAGGTAAGAACATGAAAATTTGTGGTGTTGAAATCAAAGGTAACGATGCAGTCATCTGTCTTCTTTCTCTGTCAGACGGCGTATTTAACATTCCTGATTGCCGAGTTTCTAAGGTTGCGATTAGCGACGCAAACGACACACAGAATATGAAAGACTTTCAATTCTCTTTTGCAAAGTTAATGGAAGATTACCAAGTAGAAAAAGTTGTAATTCGCCAACGTCAGACTAAAGGCAAATTTGCTGGCGGTGGTTTCGGCTTCAAACTTGAAGCAGCAATTCAGCTAATCGACGGCCTAGATGTAACCGTTGTGTCTCCAGCTGAAATCAAAGAAAGCCTTAAGCGCAACCCTCTTATGATGAAGTTCAAAGAGACCGGCCTTAAGCAATACCAAGAAGCACCGTTTACAACGGCTTACGCTTGTTTGATGAAACGCTAATCAAAAGTCGCTAGCCAATATTTTATATAGAAAGAGCCTGAATATTCAGGCTCTTTTTTGTTTCTAGTCATCGATTTTTAGTAGGATGAGTTTGGTATACAAACTACCGCTCTAACACTGTTCGCCTACGAGCCTTAATTAACTCAGGCTTTTTCACCACCAAATAAACCGCCGCAGCAGACAAGGCAAAGCCCATCGCGCCATACATGTCGAACGACTCACCGAAAATAAGCCACGCTTGGATTGCTGTCGTCGGTGGCACCAAGTAAAAGACCGAAGCCACACTTGAAGATGCACCGTGCTCTACCATGTAAAGCAACAATAGGATGGCAACACAAGACAGAACGACCACCAGCCAAATTAGAGTCAACGTGAATTCTATCGTCCAGTTTACTTGCATAGTTTCGTAACGCATTGCGAACGGCAGAAACAACGCGGCAGAAGCCAAATATTGCACCATCGCACCGCCGACCATATCTGTCCCCTGACAGAAGCGCTTCTGATACAAAGTGCCGCAGGTAATACCCACCAAAGAAACCAAACACAATAACGTTGCCAAGCCTTTTTGGTCGTCTGACTGCCATTCAATATTGCCCATCAACACCAAACTAATACCCGCAAAACCAAGCGCTAACCCCAACCACTGTGCAAAATTAAAACGCTGCGAAGTACAGCTGATCATAATCAATGCGGTAAGAATCGGTTGTAAGCCAACAAGTAGAGAACTCAACCCGGCGGGCATACCTATATCAATCGCCAGATAGGTGCCACCAAGGTAGAAACCATGAATCAAGATGCCAACCACACTTGCGTGGAAGAATGCTCGACCACGAGGAATACGACGCTTAATGATTGCAATCAAAACCAAGAACAGCGCCACGTTGGCTACCATCCTCAATGAAAGTAATGTTGCGGGTTCGGCATATTCAACACCAAGACGTGCGCCGACAAAACCTGACGACCACAATATTACAAACACAAACGGAATCATTTTAATCAGCATTACAAACCTCTGGTCAACTCTTCATCAATGCTGTTACCTTAGTTGGGTACAGATAACTAATAAAGATACAGATATAACACTTTAAATGGTTACAGATTGAGAGTGTGCAACGAGGGAGAAACACGTGGAAGCAGAACTCAGCGGCAATAAATACCTTGCTACCGAACAACATATTAAGGCTCAGATCGATAAAGGACTTTTTCATCCAGACGATCGCCTTCCCTCGATCCGCCAGTTAAGCGAACAGCTTGGCGTAAGCAAAAATACCGTGATTCGCGCCTATCAAGAACTGGAAGCCACAGGCTGGGTTTATTCAGTACCTAAATCTGGCTATCGCGTAAAGACACCGAACACCACCTGCTGGGATACACCAAGCCAACCTCAAAAAGTGGACCTCTTATCTGTCACCAAATCGGTACTCTCTCGCCCGAAAGGCCGCCTGAAACTGTTGGCAGGTTCTGCGCACCCGAACATAAACAACCCTGCGATTCGTAGCTTGTATGCCGAGATTGGTCGCCACAGTCGATTACAAACTCAATTGCCTGGGTATTACCAATTACCTCCCGGCGACGAGCAATTAGTAAAGCAATTGTTAAAGATCACCCATGATCTAGGCGTACCTGCGGGATCCAAAGAGATTGCGATTACTCATGGTGCTCAACAGGCGATCAGTTTGGCACTACGTGCGCTCACCAAACCGGGTGACATCGTGGCAGTCGAGTCACCTTGTTACTTCGGTAATTTATTGTTGCTCGAATCACTTGGCTTGCAAGCTTTAGAAATCCCGAGCAGTGTTAGCCATGGCATTGACATTCCATCACTGCAGAGCGCGTTGGACAAATGGGAAGTAAAAACCTTACTGCTAACGCCAAACTTTACTAACCCAACCGGCTCAAGAATGCCATTGGCGAATCGAAAAGCATTACTGGAGATCACCGGATCTTTACCAATTATCGAAGACGATGTGTTCGGTAGCTTGGCGTTCGATACACCAATCGCTAGCCTCAAAGAGCTTGATGACCAAGATAGAGTCATCTACGTCAACTCACTGTCTAAAACCTTAGACTCACGCTTGCGAATCGGTTGGTTATTGTCGGGGCGCTACCAACCTTTAGTCGAAAAGTACCTTTTATGCGACAACATGGGCAGCTCAAACCTGATGCAATCCGCGGTAGGGCAATTCCTCACTACCGGTAAATATCGCAGCCACTTATCCAAAATGAAACGGCTCTACCAAACCAACCAAAAGCAATTCCAAAGCCTGTTAATACAAGCACTAGATAGCCACCCACACCTTGTCGGGCAATACCACCTATCAAAACCGGAAGGCTCTTTTTTAAACTGGATAACACTGCCTGAATCGGTCGATAGCTACGCGGTCTATCAAGACTGTTTAAAGCATAAGTTGGGGATTTTACCCGGAACAGTATTTGGCACCAACGACCAATATAAACACTGCTTGCGCTTTACTGTTGCCAACATTGAAGAGAGCAAAGAGTGGAAAGAAGGGGTTGTGACACTAGCGAAGATAATCGCTAAGCACGTGCGTTAGGTTACCTTTCTAATTACCATTTAGACCAAAACAACAAAGCCCCATTCAACTGAGTGGGGCTTTCATCATTATCATATCTTGAGTTGCTTAAATACGATGGTTAGTTAAATACGATTACCCTTGCCAAGCGAACTGTTCAAAAACTTTGTCGACTGGCGTTTTAGCAACGTGGTTTACGTAATTACTGATCACTTTCTGAGACAGGCCAAGAATCACTTCTAGCACTTGTTGCTGACCGTAGCCCGCTTCGAAAAATGCTGCCATTTCACTTTCAGGCACATTGCCGCGGTTACGTACCATGCTCAGCGTAAAATCATGCAGGGCTTGCAGCTTTTCAGTGGGTAAAGCTGTGCGATTACGCAGTGCTTCGGTGATTGCAGGATCAACCTTCATTGAATGTGCAATGCCAGTGTGTGCAGGAACGCAGTAGTGGCATTCGTGTTCAACGTTGATGGTTTGCCAAACAACCGTTAGCTCTTCAGCATCGAAAGATGAGTCACTAAACGCCTGATGAAGCTGAGTGTAAGCCTTAAGTGTGTTTGGAGATTCAGCCAACACACCAAACAAGCCCGGCACTCTGCCCATCTGCTTTTTAGCGCCCTCAAGAATAGGTTGGCTTTGCTCTGGCGCGGATTCTACTGAGTGAATTTTGAAGTTGCTCATTGCTCTATCCCTATCAATTTTCGGTTCTAAAGTTATTCAATCACGGAGCAATTAATGAATGTTCTCCGTTGGTGTAAAAACAATATAGATCAAACTAGAACGATCGTTCAAGTGTTATTTTGAACAGTTGTTCAGTTTATACATTGAAGCCAGAAGAATGTCTTCGTTCATAACAAGAAAGCCCAACAGGCAAACACCTGATGGGCTTTCTCTTTTTCTCAATTTTTTTGCAAGCGGCTACCAATATTCTGCGTGGGCCAAGCCTTTAACACAGCTCGACTTGCCACTTGTTACTTTAATTTCACCACCAGTCAACGATTGAGCCAACCAACCGTGAGAGAAACTCAATTCAAAGGGCGCAGGGACTTGCTCAACGGTAATTTGCTCAAAGCCCACTTTTGAATAGTAGTTAGGATCACCGTACGTCACTGCAAGCTCAATACCCTGCTCTTTTAGGAGCTGCAAACCGGAGTTAATCAGGCGCTGACCAATACCACGCTTTTGCACCTGAGTGCTCACCGCGACTGGCGAAAGCAAATATGCCTTGGTTTCATCGTCAAATGAAAGCGACGTAAAGATAATCGAGCCTACAATCGTACTATCCGCATCCGACTCACTAGAATCATCTTCAACAACAAAGCAAAATAGCTCTGTCGGAGCTGTGGTCGTTAAAAGATCGTTGGCAAGCTCACCCAAAGTTTTACCTTCGTTCTCACCTTCTGAATCCGTAAAGGTTTGAGTGAAAACTTGAGTGATCGTTTCGATTTCATTTGAATTATATTGCCTAAATTTCATGGTGTTACTCATTTACTTTAATTTCTTGAGCACAAAGAACTGATAATCAAAATCACGTTGTTCAGAACCTTTCGAAGGCTCTTGACCCAAACCGTTCTTTGATGTGCTGCTATCGAAAAATTGTTTAACTTCATTGTCGCAATCGACGAGCGCTTTTGAGTTCGGCATCGTTGCTTTAAGCGCTTCTATTCGCTTTTGAAAGGGCTGGTAATACGCAAGCCAACCAGCGTCACTCATTGCAAAGTGATCCAAAACTTCATAACCCGCTGCTTTTGCCTGTTTAATACGCTCGGAAACCGTCGTCATGTCCGGGTACTCTTTCTGCCAGAACGCTTTGCTCGATTCGTTAGGTTGTTCGGTATTCCACACCAAATCATTAACGACCAATATGCCGTCATCACTGAGTAAATTTCGCCACTGCTTTAGCGCCTTTTCAACACCCATGATGTAAGCGCTGCCTTCCGACCAAATTAGGTCAAACGACTTAGCTTCAAACGGCAGATCCATCATGCTCGCGCATACGGTTTTGACGTTGCTTTCTAAGCCAAGAACCTGTGCTTGCTGAGTCAGAACATCTAAACTCGGTTGATCATTATCTACCGCCGTTATTTGCACATCCACTTGATGTTCTACTAAGGCTTTCGCTAACACAGAGGTGGCAATACCTTTACCACAACCGATCTCAAGCACACGTTTAGGAGAAACCGAAACGTGTACCAACGCCGCTAAAGTATCTTCCGCTGTTCCTGGCCCTAAACGCTGTAAACCCTCAAAGATCACCTCAAAATCCGCCATGTACTGGTCATGATCGTTCATGTCTTTTGAAAGCCATTTCAGTCGCAGTGCTTGCTTCTCATCAAAGCCTTGCTTAATGAGCCAATCGAGATGCGCATCAGGCGCCACCTTGTCCATCGATTCATGCCAATCTTGCAAACCACTCTCGCCTAACAAGGCCGATAAAAGATCTCTCGAACGCTGTTTCTGAGCGATCTCTTCGTCCAATTGTTCGAGTCGGTTTTGTAACAAGGTGCGGTCAACCTTGGCATCCAAACACGCCTGACACTCTTTCAACGTCAGTCCACCCGCTTGTAACTGCTGCAACAATTTCACACGCTGCAAGTCGCGTTCGGAATAACTTCGATAACCATTATTGGTGCGTTGAGCTTCTATCAAACCCAACTTTCCATAGTACAAAAGCGTTGAACGGCTCAGGCCAACGAGCTCCGCTAATTCAGATATGCGATACATCCACTTCTCCCTCATTTCAGTAGTAAAGATAAACTATGAAGTTGTAGTCAGGTCAACAGAATTTTCGACACTTTTCTCGTTCTTTACCTATTTACCTTCAAATTGATAAAGCGATCTGAGCGTGTCTTTTACCCATAGAACGGTTAGTCATCGACATTGCCTGAACGGGATTCAGGAAAGGAGAAGTATTAAACTTGATGAATTGAAAACAATTAGCTCATAAACATACTTCTTTTTAACTGAATTTTGCCAATTTCTAAATCATTCAATAATGGACGAACGTTAACTAAACGATAAATAAACTCACCGAGTGAATACTTAAATCAACCACACATATACACCAGAAATTCCTGCTTAAATTTTTTAGAAAAATTCAAAATTTATTAGAAATTAACCCCTAGCTTTACTGAGTATTTTGTTAGTCTTGGAAACAATTATTTACAATCCAAACAAAATTTAATTGGATCGCTTGAGGTTGTTTTTCTTGAATATGAAATTATTCGGCAGTTCTTTGATTCTGTCAGGAACTGCATTAGGGGCTGGCATGCTCGCTATTCCCATGGTGTTGGCCCAATTTGGCTTCATGATCAGCTCAGTGCTGATGCTACTTATCTTTATCGGCACCACATACTCTGCACTCCTCCTGGCAGAAGCATGCACTAAAACTAAAGACAACAGTGGCATGAGCAGTGTTGCTTACCTCACTCTGGGCAGCAAAGGTAAACACTTTATCAATGCACTCTTTTACCTGTTGCTAGTATGCATGTTGATCGCTTATATCTTGGGTGTCGGTGACATCATTCATAAGCTACTGCTCGACGTTGGTGTCGATGTATCAGCATCCGTTGCGTATACCATTTTCAGCCTATTGATGGGTGCTATCGTCGTCTCGGGCAAGTCTTATATCGACAAACTGAATCGCGGGCTATTCATCTTGATGGTCGTGATGCTGTTTATCGTTATCGCGTCATTATTTAGCAACATTCGCCTTGATTACCTAACTCAAACCAGCCAATACACGGCCAACGACGTGGTGCAATACAGCGCAGTTATCTTTACTAGCTTTGCCTCTATGGTGGTGATCCCGTCACTGGTTATCTACAACCGTGAAGCAACTCAAAAGCAGATCCGCAATATGATTCTGCTAGGCTCAGTGATTCCATTAATTTGCTACCTAACTTGGTTATTCGCGATTATCGGCAACCTTGGCACAGACGCGATAAGCCAGTTCCACAATATCTCTGAGTTGATCTCTGCGTTCAGCGGCCAATCTGCTTGGTTGAAAGTGGTGATCGCTCTGTTCTCTGCTCTGGCCTTGGTGACTTCTTTCCTCGGCGTGTCGATGGCGCTTTACGACCAAAACAAAGATGCGGTGACCAACAACAAAGCGTTGGCTTATGCGCTAACCTTCATCTTACCTTTGGTATTAGCTGAGCTGTTCGCTAGCCAGTTTGTAAGCATGCTGGACTATGCAGGCATGGTCCTGGTGTTCCTAGCTATCTGGGGCCCACTCGCAATGGTAGTTAAGGTTCGCAGACCTGACTTCCCTCACCTACAAACCGAAGGCAGCTACACAGCAGCCGGTGGCGACACGGCATTAATGGCGACATTTGGTTTTGGTGCGTTGATTTTCGTGTCTTGGTTTATGGGGTAGATCCCCATTGAATGGACTATCTGTTGCCATTTAGAAGACAGCAGATACAAATAGCCCGTTAGTCCTGCTATTAAAAGTAGAGACTAACGGGCATTTTACTTCTTATTGGAGTGCTTGCTAGTTAGCTCTTAAACGTACTCGCAATATCTTTCAATGAAGCTGCTAACTGAGCTTGTTCTTTGGCTGTTGCAGCTATTTGCGTTGCACCTGTCGTAGATTCTGTCGACTTCTGCTCTACTGCCATGACGTTTTGAGCAATATCTTGAGTCACTACCGCTTGCTCTTCGGTAGCGGTTGCGATCTGCTCAGTCATGCTAAAGATCTCGCTCACCGATGCTGAGATACCTTGTAAGGTGTGTTCCACCTCTTTTGAATCCTCAACCGCTTTAGACGACATCTTCTGACTGTTATCAATCACATTAAACGCGGTTTGCACATCAGACTGTAACGAGCTGATGAAACCTTCAATTTCAGCTGTCGACTGCTGAGTACGCTGTGCTAACGTGCGAACTTCATCAGCCACTACCGCAAATCCACGACCTTGCTCACCCGCTCTTGCCGCTTCAATTGCCGCGTTCAATGCTAACAAGTTAGTCTGTTCAGCGACGGACTTAATCACATCAATCACACTGTTGATGTTATTACTGCTCTCGTGTAAGTGCGTGATCTTTTCCGCTAGATCATTAATTTCAGATGCCAGTTTTTCGATAGAGTGGTAAGAGTTTTGAACCGTACTCAAACCTTCTTGAGACTGCTCATCGACCAGTTTAGCGGAACTTGCTGTCTGCTGAGTTTTAGCCGCCACCTCATTTACCGTTGCTGATAACTCTTCTGTCGCCGTCGCAACCAAGCCAATTTGGTCTTGTTGTTGCACTAGCGTGTTCGAATTGTAGTGACAGGTTTGTGAGGTTTCTTCAGCGGCTGAAGCTAAGGTCAGACTCGACTGAGACAGGTTGTCGATAACGTTTGAAAACTTCTCTAGCGTTTCGTTGAGTGCCGAAGAGATCTGTCCAAGCTCGCTGTTGCCAACGAACTTAGCGCGAACTGTTAAGTCGTTGTCATTACGAACCTTAGACAACATCACTGTAAGATCTTTTACTCTCATCGTCAGGTCGCTGATCGCCTTATAGCTCACGAAGGTCGCGAACAAGGTTATCAAAGCAAACAGACCAATACTCATCATCATCGCAGACTGCGCCTCTGACATTTTTTTCTCTGTCAGTGCGATAAGCGACTCTGCTAGGCGGTTTTCTGTTTTCTTTAGCTGAACAATACGAGCGGTAGATTGCGAGAACCAGTACACAGGATCAACATCAAAACCGCTCATCTTAGATTCAGCCAAACCACGAAGCTTTTCTACTTCTGCCACCGAACGATCATTCAATTGCTGTTCAAAGAAACGAACGTTAGCTGGGTTACTCAATACCTCAAAGTTTGAGAAATAGGTATTTTGCTCAGTCACCAAAGAGATGAATTTAACCAACATGCCTGGGCCAAATTCATTTTTAGAGAAGGTATTATTTAGGACAGCACGCTCGATACCCGCTCGCTCTTTACCTTGTAAAAAGTTGTAGTAAGCGATGGTTTCAGTGGTGATGGCAGCATCAGAGCTAAGCTCAGCAATTAACGCCGATACGCTCAGCAGCTTTGCATTCAGTTTGGTGTAATAACCCAAAGCTTCAGACAGAGGAATCGATTGAGAATCCACTCGATTTCGAATAGAAGTAATTTGATTTAGGCTTTGGCTTATTTCAGTGTTCAGCCGAGTGATCTGCGGTAAATCGATTTCAGCAGATTGCCAGTATTCGGTTTTCAGATTACGTCTATTATCTGCACTGGCTCTTTGTGCACGTAGTTCACTGACAAACTTAGTGCCCTGTGAGCCGATAAACCCAGCCGTCATTCCACGCTCTTTTTGTAACTCATGCACAAGTTCACTGTACACAACCGACAAACGGGTAAGTTGGTTTAATGAAGACAATTCACTGGTGGTTTCTACGCCTTTTGAAATCGCAGAAACGCTAAGCCATAGAAATCCCAAGATCGGTAAAATAAGCAAAGCGATGATTTTTTGCTTAAAAGACATATCGGTTAATTTCATTATCATTTCCCTAGCAGCTAACAAATCTTTTCAGTCATCTAACTCGCACACCCTTAATAAGATGCGCCTCAATTGTGACTGTATAATTATTCAACTTGATCAATGTGCATCAATTACCGTGCCACACAGATCGCGATGCGATGAAGGTAACATTTAACCTTACAAAATTCATTGATTTACCGATAAAACTGTTAGCTAAGCGACCTAACGATACCCAAAACACATGCGACAACATTTTATTGACGTAAGCGACTGAAATCTGACACACTTTAACTACCCAAAAGGGGTAGGCCTGCACCAATTATGTGCTCAGAGAAAACGATATATTCAGAACTAACTATAGATTCAACGCTCACCAGCAATTGATTCACAACTAATCAACTCCCTATTCTGCGCTGATTAACTGTCTATTCCTCGTTAACTAAATATGTATAATGCCGAATTATCAAAGTAGAGATTCGCAATAAATATGCGACAACAACTGAGAGATATTGTATGGATTGTCCCGCTTGCGAAGAACATATCGGTTGGGAATGGGTAGAAGAAGCGGCTATTGAACCCAATGAGGAATTCGATTGTCCAGAGTGCGAAGCAACATTGATGTACACCATCGATGAAGGCACCTACTACGGCGCTCAGCACAAGACCGTAGAAGTTATTGATGATTAAGATTATTTCCTGATGATCGGGATGTTTTATTAACTCTTTGATGTTCTAAGCCTGCGCAAAGCAGCTAAACACACCTTTACTAGAACGGGCGTTCAGCATAAAATATTGAACATATGTTCAGATTAATGAAGTAGATGTTATGGCTAAGACCGCTAAGTTCGATAGACAAGACGTAGTAGATAAAGCAACGAACCTGTATTGGGAAAAGGGCTTTCATGCGACTTCTATGCGCAACCTGCAAGACGTGATTGATATGCGTCCGGGCAGCATCTACGCGACGTTCGGCAGCAAAGAAGGTTTGTTTAAAGAGACGCTTGCTCGCTATACCGAACTTGGCATCCTGAATCTGAACCGCTTCCGCAGTGAAACAGACTCTCCAATCAAAGCGCTCGAAAGCTTCGTCAAACGTGCTGTGGTCGAATCAAAACAAAGTTCGCCAAATGGCATGTGTATGCTGGCAAAAACGGTAGCAGAACTGACTGATGAACACGCCGAATTATTAGAAGAAGCAAAGAAATCACTCAAAATCATGGAAGGTGAGTTCGCTAAGCTGATCGCAGAATCACAAGAATTGGGTGAGATAAGCAAAGAGCGTGAACCGACTCAGCTTGCTCGTCATGTTCAGGTTCAAATCGCAGGCCTGCGTACCTACGCCAAAACCTGTGACGACATCGATTTACTCAACTCAATGGTTGAAGACGTATTTAAGTACCACCCTTTTTAGCGTTTGACCTGACTGATTGGGCACAATACAAAAAGACTCCACTTTCGCCTTAACAGGTCTGAGCGGAGTCTTTTTAGTTTTGATCTAGTTAACTTTATAGATGATAAACTTTGCGGTTTAAAGAGTTACACCTTTCTCATGATCAACGCCTGAGCATTAAGCATTGCTTCCTTAGTACTGACATCCAAGGTTTTCACGTTCGCAAAGCGTTCAACTTCTTTAATCGCCACATCGTGAGCAAAGATCACCAACCTCGCCCTTTCAATGTCTTTCTGGGTAATGCGATTACCTATTCCGTTGGCACCTTGGGTTTCGACTTTAATCCGAACCCCAAGATGATGCGCCGCCTTTTCTAAAGACTTCGCCGCTAAGAAAGTGTGGGCAACACCAGATGGACAAGAAGTGATCGCCAATACATCTGCTTGCCCTTCTTCCGTTACCGAACCACAGGTCAACTGATTAGAATTCACTTCACCTTCGACCACGTTCTTCTTCAGAAGAATCACGATCAGGGCTGTCGTTAGAGCCCCCGCTAGTGTGCCAACGATATAGCCAATCTTGCCATCAACCACTGGCAACACTATCCATCCACCCCATGGTGCATGGTTCACTACATGGAACATAAAGCCAACCACGTTACCGACAATGCCACCAGCAACAACCGCAGGCAGAACGCGCGCAGGATCGGCGGCAGCAAAAGGAATCGCGCCTTCACTGATGCCAATCATACCCATGATACCCGCCGCTTTACCTGCTTCACGTTCGTCTCTTTTGAATTTCTTTGGCGATAAGAAAGTCGCCAATGCCATACCTAGCGGTGGCGTACAAATCGCTATCCCGACACCGCCCATCAACCATGGTTGAGTATTCACCTGAGTTTGGGCAAACAGCGTTGCTACTTTATTGATCGGGCCGCCCATATCAAAGGCCGTCATTGCACCTAAAATACTGCCCAATACCATTTTTCCGGAGCCTGCCATGCCCGTGAGCATTTGGTTCATCTCAAGCATTACTTGAGCTATCGGAGAGCCAATCACCCACATCACCGCACCACAGGTCACGAAGGTGCCGACTAATGGATAGATGAAGATAGAGCTCAGCGAGATCATGCTGTCTGGCAGTTTGATCTTCTTAAGTAGATTCACCACAAAACCAGCGAAGAAACCGACCACAATTGCACCGAGAAAGCCGGTATTGTATTGATTCACCGCAACCCAAGAACCAATCATACCGGGCGCTAAACCCGGTTTGTCGGCCATTGAATACGCGATGTAACCACCGAGCACCGCTGTAAACAGGGTTAACCCCGCGATGCCCATCTGTGCGATATCTGCTAACACACCGCTTTCAGGTACTGCACCATGACCCGACATCATCACCGACAAAGACAAAAGCACACCACCTGCAACCACGAAAGGAATCATGTGTGAGGTGCCGTATAATAAGTGTTCTTTGAGGCGATTAAGAGATTGTGCCCAAGGGCTTAGCGGCTCGACATACACTTCATGATGGCTAGAAGCGTAGCTGTCGAAGGAATCTGAATTGGCTTCGAGAAACAGCTCTTGAGCTTCCTCGACAGACTCCACCGCCTTTAATTTTGTAACAAAGCCATCTTCGATAAGCCTGGTCGAAATCTGAGCCAGTACCTCGATATGGTGGTCGTCGTTGTTGTCTGGTGAAGCGAGCATAAAGAACACATCCGACAGCTCGCCGCCGTCTGCGCCATAATCGATGCCAGAACGGCTGATACCTACCGCCACCGCAGGTTTAGCTACGGCAGCACTTTTCGCGTGTGGAATGGCGATGCCATCGTCAAAGCCAGTATTACCGATGGCTTCACGCTTCCAGATGTCGTCAAGGAATTCACGTTTATTAGAGAGCTTACCGGCACGGTCGAGCAGTTCAACAAGCTCTTCAAATACCGCCTGTTTTGAGTCTGCTTGTAAATCTAAGCAGATGATCTCGGGCTCGATAATATTGGTGATATCCATATGTTGCTCTGCCTCGCCTGCATTCAGACTGAAGTAATTAGTGTCTGTTAACCTAGGAATAAGGTTAATAAGATGAAAAGATTAACGGTGTGAAGGCACTCAATATATAGGACGAAAGGTGCATTAACTGGATTATTGTAACCAAGAGCTCAGAGTGTGACTTTCACCTTGGAATAAAAAACGGCAATCCATAAAATCCCCAGAACCCATAAACATATCGTCCCTCCTCTATGCGAGCTTTCTATACTGAAGTTCCCATACAAGATAGCTTTTGCAAGATAGCTTTTGCAAGATAGCTTTTCCAAGGTAGCTTTTGTAACGTAACAGGGACGAGATTAAGCCGAGAATAATAATGAGAATTGTAGCGGTAACTGCGTGCCCTACAGGCATTGCGCACACCTACATGGCAGCTGATGCTCTAAATAAAACAGCCCCTAAGTTCAACGTTTCAATCAAGGTTGAGACGCAAGGCGCTATGGGTATTGAAAACTTACTGACCGCCCAAGATATTACCCTCGCAGACAAAGTGTTGATCGTCTCTGATATCGACATCGAACAACCAAACCGATTTGACCCAGCTAAAACCTTATTCATTCCCATGGAAGAGGTATTGTTGAGTATCGATAAAGTCTTTATTAAGCATTGTCGAACTTAAACTTTTCATGAACGAATACCAGATCACCTTCTTCGTTAACGATCCTGCCGCGAACTCACATGTCGCGCAGCCGCTGACTCGCTTAGCGAAGAAATTCAAAAGCAACATCCGCATTATCAACATCACTCAAAATCGAACCGCTGATCTCTCCAAATCCGTCGCGATGCTGCAAGTAGGTTTACTTCGTGGTGATTTGTGCCAGATAACCGCGGTCGGTATTGATGCGGAGCTTGCCTGTTTCGTTCTCAAAGACATAATTGCAGAGCATTACGACATGGTTGGCTCACAGGTGAGCCATGAGTTCTCTAGCGATCTAATTCAGCGAATGCCACAAATATGCCCACCTTGTGATATCAAATGGCACCACGCTAAGGCGCAAACCCAACTGACCAAATTTGAGTGCTTGAAAGGGCTCGCTCACCTTGTTTACCCAGAAGACCCAGATGAATTGATTCTGGCATTTATTAAGCGAGAAGAACGCTCTTCAACCTGCGTGTCACCGGGTATTGCACTGCCGCATGTAATGTTTGAATCGACTCAAGATCTCTCGATTGCGGTTATCGTCAGTGACGACCCAATTGACTGGGCATCACGTATCGGCGAAGTGCATGTAGCTATCGCTTTGGTATTGCCAACCAAGCCACAACGAGAGCATATTGTCGCGGCGACCAACCTAACTCGAAACCTACTGCACGATCAGGTCAATGAGCGTCTGCAAAAGACCCGAAGCAGCGTCGACCTGCAAGCTCTTCTGATGTATATATCTTCACGTCTGATTTAATTCATCTCACCCTTTTAAGTTCAATTTCTTAATCAGCTAAGTTACTCACTCCATTGGTTATAATCCCAATTGCTCACACAATAAAAAACGGCTGAGCAATAACGCTCAGCCGTTCTATTCTAAATGGCTTATCTTGTAGGTTTAGTTACTTAAGCTGTTTTTTTCGCTTGTTTCGCATCCTCAACCGAGTCGTCTACAGCTTTCACTAACAGTAGACCAACGATAAACACGATACCACCACACAGTACAAACATCATTCTTCCCCAGAATGGATTTGGTAGAGCAAACATCGCCATCACAGCTACACCAGACACTGCGATCAATGAACCTAGCATGTGACGTTGTTTGTTATCCAGTTTCTTCTGCGCGGTTGATTCAGAGACCAAAGGCGTCGATAGGTTAGTGAAGAAGGTATCAACATCTTTCTGACGAGACGCTTCTAATGGTTTATAGAACAAAGTCGAAAGAATAAAGAAGCCGCCTGTAAACGTTAAATGAGCAATCAGGCCTACCGCTACTTTCAAATCAGACCATTCACGGCCTGTTAGCGGCTCTAGGTTGAACCAATTTTGTAGCATTTCAGCGGTAATCACGAAGCCTACGATGTAAGACACAATCGCGCCAACCACTAACGTGCCCCAACCTGCCCAGTCCGGAGTCTTCTTAATGAAGAAGCCACAGAATGCTGGAATCGTCATTGGGAAACCGATTAATGCACCCACGTACATCATGGTGTCGAACAGACTCAAGCCTTTCAGTGAGTTAATAAACAGTGCGATAAGGATGATAGCGACACCGAAAACCGAAGACATCAACTTAGACACAACCATCAACTCTTTCTCTGTCGCGTTTGGACGAAGAATCGGTTGGTAGAAGTTGATTACAAAGATACCAGAGTTACGGTTTAAGCCTGAGTCCATAGAAGACATGGTTGCCGCAAACATCGCTGCGATTAGAAGCCCCACCATACCCGCTGGCATGTATTGCTCTACGAAGTAAAGGTAAGCAAAGTCGCCTGCTTTAGAACCTGCGTCTGGGTAATGTGCTGCAAGGTCAACGCCTTGTCCTGCTACAAACCAAGGTGGCATGAACCAAATGATTGGACCAATTGTCATCAGAATACACGCCAACAGCGCCGCTTTCTTCGCGTTCTTAGAGTCTTTTGCCGCTAGGTAACGGTAAGAGTTCAACATATTGTTGGTGATACTGAACTGCTTGAAGAAGATGAAGAATGCCCAGATTCCGAAGATGCTTACATAGTTCAGGTTGTTACCAGAAACAAATGATGCGCCTTCTGCTACAGGGAAATCGTTGATGATTTCAGTAACGCCGCCACCTTGCACGATAGCCACGGCTGCACACGTCACGGTTACTGCCATGATGATAACCATCTGCATGAAGTCAGACGCAATAACCGCCCATGAACCGCCCGTTACCGACATCACTAGTACAACAAGACCAGTTAGAACGATGGTGGTTGTCATATCGAAGCCAAAGATACCCGATGCGATAATCGCCAAGCCGTTAAGCCAGATACCCGCAGAAACAATACTGTTCGGCATGCCAGACCAAGTAAACACTTGCTCGTTGAAGCTACCAAAACGCATACGAATCGCGTCAATTGGCGTTACTACACGCAGTTGACGAAATTTCGGAGCGAAGTACAGGTAGTTCATCAGGTAACCAAATGCGTTCGCTAGGAAGATAACCGCGACAGCCATACCATCGGCATACGCTTTACCCGCTGCGCCAGTGAAGGTCCAAGCACTGAACTGAGTCATAAACGCAGTTGCGCCAACCATCCACCAAAGCATGTTACCGCCCCCGCGGAAATAATCACTGGTTGTACTGGTGAACGTTCTAAACATCCAACCTATTGCGATAAGGAAAAGGAAATAAATTCCTACGATCAGAGTATTGAGTTCCATGTATAAGTCTTCTTTATGATGAATATCTGAAGAGCATATTATCTATTGAATTTTTAATTTGTAGTATTATAAGTCAAGGTTGTGATGGGGCGTATAAACCTGAATATTTGATTTCGAGGCATGAATTACACGTTAGTAAACAAAGAACAAGCCGACGAAAAGTAAACATTTAAAATCAATAACTTAAAAACATTTCAATCAGTAAACTGGACAACAATAACAAGATTTTATCGTCTCGATAAGTGGTTTTTAATTTACTTAGCATTCATTAAATGCATCGCATTAATAAATCAACTCTCACACGTTTAATTCAATAAATAGGCAACGAAAAATAATAAGCAACTCGTAAATCGAACCCTTAATGTTATTAATTGGGGTTATTTAGTGAAACGGGATGAATAGAAATCGTGCCTAAAGATAAGGTTGGGAAATAAGGTGTAGAAATAAACGGCAGAGGAGAACACAAAGCAAATTGATCACCACACCACAGAGTCCACTGTGGTGATCTAGTCATACAAATTTCGGTCGTATAAGCTCTGGTCAGAAAAGGTCATTTGAAGGGATATTAGATAGAGCCACGATATTCGGTCGGCGTTCTACCGGTGCGATTCTTAAACACGCGGCAGAAGTAGTTCACATCCTTAAAGCCACAACGTAGTGCCACTTCATTGAGTTTGAAGTTGTACTTCTTAAGCATAAACTTAGCGCGATCGACCCGCACGCGGGTAATGTACTCTGCTAGCGTCATGTGGCCTTGTTGACGGAACATTCGCGATAAGTGATTGGATGAAATACTAAAGCGCGAGGCAATGCTGTCTCGGGTGATTTGGCGATGGAAGTTCTCTTGAATGTAGATACAGATCCCTTGATACACATCCTGCACTCGGCTGTGAGATTTTTCTACGGGCGCTTCCAGCATGGTTTTACTGTATTGCAGCAGAGCTTGCAGCAATAACTCATCCATCGGCTGCTTGTTACTCTCTCTCGCTAACGAGCTGAGCGCCTCCAAGATGTTATCAATCGCAAACCCAGAGCGAGTCTGAATACTGTGCTTTTGAATATCGTAAAAGCTCTCTTCCCCTTTGCGCTTACTCACCAAACTTAAACCCAGCTGACGACGACCAAACAACATACTCAACACCGAGCAGTCAGTATCCCAGTTAGGTTTATTCCAGCAGTTGGGTGGGATGAAAATAGCGTCTCCGGCTTTGGCAATAACGTTAGTGATCTTGCGATCATGACTCTCCATTTCATTAATATACTCTCCGTCTAGCACCAGCTCTAAGCGCGGAAAGTTCACCTGATAACTGCACGCTGAAGGTGTATGAAAATCTCCAGCAAACCAGATGTTATGAAACGGTTCTCGCTCATTTAACACAGACGAGATTAAGTCATGAAATATCATTATTCGAACTCTAGTGGGCAGCAATAAGGCTACGGGAATAGATATACCCCTTAGTGAAACATAGCGCTATTGAGCAAAATCACAATTTGAGATCTAGGTTACAAAAATCCAGTCACGGAAATAAATTTCCAGTCTAAGGCCAGATTTAGAACACTGTTATCATGATAGAAAAATCAATCTAAGCCCTTATCAATAAAAGCGTTATAACCTCATAAAAGCTGTCAACACTCCCCCAAACAGGCACTCCTAACCGATCAAAATCACACTCCATTTATAAGGCAACAATCATCCAGTAAATGCATTTTTTCTTCACTACAGAAGGCAAGCCGTAGATTCCAGAATACCCCTAACAAAATAAAAACAGAGTAGGGGTTCATTATGATCACGACATTGATCAACCAAAATTTGATTAAGCTTTCGCTTAGCGCTAATTCAAAAGAAGACGTATTTAAAGAGCTGATCGAGGTGCTGTACGCACAAGGTCGAATTTCAGACAAAGCACAGTTCCTTACCGACATTAAAGCTCGTGAAGAACAAGGTAATACCGGATTTGAAGAAGGTATTGCTCTGCCACACGCGAAAAGCGCTGCGGTCATCAAACCCGCGGTTGTTATCGGTGTCCATCAACAGGGTATCGAGTACGGCGCCGATGACGGCCAGCCATCAAAACTGTTCTTCATGATTGCCTCTCCTGATGGCGGCGATAATCACCACATCGAAGTACTGGCAGAGCTTTCTTCAAAATTGATTGAAGAAGGTTTCATTGAAAACTTCATGAATGCTCAATCTGAACAAGCGGCATTAGAGCTACTGCTTACCAAACCTGAACCTGCTGAGACAGAAGCCAATGTTGAGAAGCAAGGCTTCATCATTGGTGTGACAGGCTGCCCAGCTGGCGTCGCACACACATATTTAGCAGCCGAAGCACTAGAAAAAGGCGCGGCGGCTCTTGGCTACGACATCAAGGTCGAAACCAACGGTTCTATTGGCGTTAAGAACAGCCCAACTCGAGAAGAGATCGAACGCGCCGACGCGATTGTCGTGGCTTGTGATAAACAGGTCGACATGGCTCGCTTTGCCGGAAAACGCGTCATCAGCACCAACGTAAAAGCACCAATCAAAGACGCACAAGGCTTGATTAAGCAAGCGCTCAACGCACCTAGTTACCAAGCTGAACAAACGCCGACCAACCAATCTGTTGTAGAAAAAGCCTCACAAGCACGTTCAGACCTTTACCGTTACTTGATGAATGGCGTATCTCACATGATCCCATTCGTCGTGACTGGTGGCCTATTGATAGCCCTTGCACTGGCGATTGGCGGCGAGCCAAGTGAATCTGGCATGGCGATTCCTGCTGGCAGCATGTGGAACCAAATCCTAGAAGTGGGCGTGGTTGCCTTCACATTGATGATCCCAATCTTGGCTGGCTACATTGCTTATGCGATTGCTGACCGCCCTGCCCTAACCCCTGGCTTAATTGGCGGCTGGATTGCCAACAACGGTTCTTTCTATGGCGCTGACGCAGGTACTGGCTTCATTGGCGCAATCATCGCGGGTTTATTAGTGGGTTACTTCGTTAAATGGATTACTTCGTTTAACTACCACAAATTCGTTCAACCGCTTGTGCCTATCATGATCGCTCCGATCACTGGCTCTTTGTTCATCGCAGGTCTGTTCATTTTTGTTATCGGCGCACCTATCGCTGGGCTGATGGATGCTCTTACTGCACTACTAACGAGCATGAGCACAGGCAACGTGGTTCTGCTTGGCATCGTCCTTGGTGGCATGGCCGGTTTCGATATGGGCGGTCCGTTCAACAAAGTAGCGTTCCTTTTCTCGGTCGGCATGATTGCCAGCGGTCAAACTCAATTCATGGGTGCAATGGCATGTGCAATCCCTGTCGCTCCACTGGGTATGGCTATCGCAACCAGACTTGGCCGTAAGTTCGACCTGTTCGAATCTTCTGAAATTGAAGCAGGTAAAGCTGCAGGCGCGATGGGCTTGGTAGGTATCTCTGAAGGTGCAATTCCATTCGCGGCTCAAGATCCAATGTCGGTTATCCCTGCCAACGTGCTTGGCTCAATGACTGCAGCTGTTATGGCGTTCTCATTTGGTATCACCAACAGCGTTGCTCACGGTGGCCCTGTTGTGGCTCTGCTCGGCGCAATGAACTACCCAATGCTGGCACTGCTGTGCATGGCATCAGGTGCAGGTGTGACTGCGGTTACTTGTATCGCGCTTAAAAATCTACGCAAAGCCAAGCTAGCAACAGCAGCGGCTTAAGCCATTTCAACTCCAATGGCTTGAGTCCCTCTACTCTCGTATTTTAGTAAATCGAGTAGAGCTCAAGCCATGTTTCCCTTCATGGTGATCTCGATGTCTGATTTTTCTTTAGCGAACGACTCGTTCGTACAACGCTTTTTCTACCCTATGACCAACGTGATTCAAAACTACGCATGGGGTAGCCCGTCTTCGTTTAGCCAACTGTTTGGTATTGATAACCAATCTGGTGAGCCACAAGCGGAGATTTGGATGGGCGCACACCCCAATGGTTGCTCAATGGTGACTGATAACGGGCAACAGACCACATTGTCGAGCTTGATTTCTAAGAACCTAAACTTGTTTCTAAGCGAGAAAGTGGCGAGTCGCTTTGGCGAGTTACCTTATCTTTTCAAGGTATTAGCGGCTGAGAAAGCGCTGTCTGTTCAAGTACATCCAAACAAACAGCAAGCGGAATCTGGCTATGCTCTTGAAGAGCAGCAAGGCATTCCAATGACAGCTGGCAATCGTAACTACAAGGATCCTAATCATAAGCCAGAACTGGTGTATGCCCTAACGGACTACACGGCGATGAATGGCTTTAGGTCGATCAGCGAGATCCTTGAGCACTTCCATTACCTCGATATTCCTGAGCTGCACTCGATGGTTAACGACCTCGCGGGCGATCAAACGCCTAATGGATTAGCGAGCTTCTTCGCGAGTTTATTGTCTTTGCAAGGTGAACAAAAAGGCATGGCGCTGACCATGTTGTTGATGAAGGCGAAACTTTCAGATGCCCCTGTGTTCCAGTTGATTTCAGAGTTGGAACAACAGTATCCGGGGGATGTCGGCCTGTTTGCTCCGCTGCTATTGAACGTTATCACGCTAAAGCCGGGGCAAGCCATGTATCTGGATGCCGAGACGCCCCACGCTTACATCAAAGGCACGGGCTTAGAGATCATGGCGAACTCAGACAATGTATTGCGCGCTGGGTTAACGCCTAAATACATGGACGTGAATGAACTGGTTTCTTGTACTCGATTTAAGGAAAAGCCTGCGGATAGGTTACTGCTCAGCCCGATAGAGCAAGGTGATGTGATGGAATACCAAATTCCAGTCGAGGATTTTAAGTTCTCTATCGTGCAAAACTCACATCAGCGACGGATCACTACCGAAGGTGCCGAGATCCTACTACCTCTCGACGAATCTATGGTGCTTACTCACCAGTGCGGCGAAACCTGCGTGATAGAGAAAGGCCAATCGGTATTCATTCCTGCTTATGCTGAGAGCTACAAACTGGACTGCGTTGGCCGAGTAGCGCGTGCTTACAGCTAGCTCCCTTAGAACTCAGTACAAAGTCTTACTGCCCTGCTCATACGGGGCATTTTTGTTTCTGATGAGGCCGCTCGGCGTGTCAAAAACATAATCAAAAACACCATCAAATATGACCCATCTCACACTGGATGAATGATGCAAATCACACTTAATTTTGCTTGGTACAAATGTACAGTGAAGGGCTTTTATTTGCTATTTCGCGAATGCCGTTAATCCATTAATTTTAATTCAAGAACTTCAATAGTGAATGAGTTAATAAATGGTCACACAGCTAACTAACGTCAACTTAATTAATAACAACCTTCAAGCGAATAATAAAAAAGAACTGTTTGAAGAATTGGCAAGCATGTTATTTGAAAACAACCGAATCAGTAATAAAGAAGCCTTCTTGGCAGACATTGAAATTCGTGAATCTCAAAGCATTACCTCAATGGACGGCATCGCTTACCCACACTCAAAAAGCAAGGCGGTAACTGAGCCAGCAATCGCTGTCGGTGTTAAGCGTAAAGGTATTGATTATGGCGATGAAGACGACATCAATCCAACCGTATTTTTTATGATTGCCTCACCCGACAACGGTGCTGACCATCATATTTATGTACTACAAGAACTATTTGGAAAATTCAGTGATGAATTTATTCAAAATATCCATAACGCAAAAGGTGAACATCAAATCCTTAATATTTTAATTAATTCATAAGGCGTAGAGAATTATGAGCACCCTAGCAAATCAAGCTACGAATACCAGTAGCAATTCTAATAATAAGAATAGTAGTAGCGACTATAAAAAAATCCTTAGTACCATGAAAGGTCACCTGCTTTTCGGAACCTCACACATGCTGCCTTTTATCGTAGCCGGTGGTGTTCTGTTGGCGTTAGCGGTCATGGCATCAGGCAAAGGTGCGGTTCCGGCCGACGGCTTGCTGGCAGACATCTCTAATATCGGTATCAAAGGCCTTGTTCTTTTCCCAATCATTCTTGGCGGCTTTATTGGTTACTCAATCGCAGACAAACCAGCACTTGCTCCTGCAATGATCTCTTCTGGCATCATGGCTGACATGGGCGGCGGCTTCCTTGGTTGTATCGTGGCTGGCTTTATTGCCGGTGGCGTAGTGCTTCAACTTAAGAAGATCCCACTTTCTACCAACATGACAGCATTAGGTGCGTACTTCATCTACCCGCTTCTAGGTACGTTAATCTCTGCAGGTATCGTACTGTGGGGCATCGGTGAGCCAATTAAACTGTTCATGTCTTCAATGAACGAGTTCCTAGCTTCAATGGCTGGTGCATCTAAGATGGTTCTGGGCACAATCCTTGGCGGTATGACGGCGTTTGATATGGGCGGCCCTATCAACAAAGTCGCGACCCTATTTGCCCAAACTCAAGTAGACACACAACCTTGGCTAATGGGCGGCGTTGGCATCGCGATTTGTACTCCACCTCTAGGTATGGCTCTGGCGACTTTCCTATTCAAAAACAAGTTCTCTAAACAAGAGCAAGAAGCAGGTAAAGCGGCAGCAATCATGGGTTCTATCGGTATCTCTGAAGGTGCTATCCCGTTCGCAGCAAATGACCCAATGCGCGTACTTCCTTCAATCGTTGCCGGTGGTATCGTGGGCTGTGTATTCGGCTTCATGACAGACGTTCTACTGCACGCACCGTGGGGCGGCCTAATCACTGCGCCAGTATCAAGCAACATTCCAATGTACGTCGTCGGTATTGCGCTTGGCTCGCTAACCACAGCCGTTATCGTAGGCTTCTGGAAACCGGTAGCGGTAG
>NZ_AJYZ02000019.1:1201860-1215667 GCF_000272045.2 Vibrio crassostreae 9ZC13
ACAGAAGAAGACATGGTTGAAGCGCCAGTACAAGCTCAAGCCGCTCCTGCAGCAGGCGAAGGCGAGTACGACATCGTAGCTGTAACATGTTGCCCTTCTGGTGTTGCACACACCTTCATGGCGGCGAAAGCACTAGAAAAAGCAGGTGCGGCAGCGGGTCTGAAAATCAAAGTAGAAACTCAAGGTCAAAACGGTATTCAGAACCGCATCACCGACCTAGATGTGGCGAACGCGAAGCTGGTTATCTTGGCTCACGATATTCAAGTGAAAGACGCTCACCGCTTTGCTAACGCGAACGTGATTGAGTGTTCAACCAAGGAAGCAATGAAGAAAGCCGCGACTATGGTGGCTATCTAAAACCTAAGATTATTTAAAACCAAAGGTTATCTAAATAATCAATAAATTAGTGAATGTTCACTATTGATAAAGTAACTACCCCTAGTAACTAAAATCCCCATTCGTCTAGTCAACGAATGGGGATTTCTTTTTACAAAACAACTCGTAGGATCAACAGAATCAGCTCTTAGGATCGAGCGTCTCTTCGGTTTCTAAATCGAACAGGTGACATTGGCTGGTGTTGAAATGCAGCACCGTTTCTTCACCACTGTTTGCCGTGCGATCCGCATCAAAAGGCACGCGAGCCACCAGCTTATCTGCACCGAGTTTAAAGTAGAGATACAGCTCATTACCCATCGACTCAACCACATCAAGCCTGTGCGTTTGAGTATTCACTTCCGCCAGCGGCGCATCGTGATTAGCCAGTTGAATGTGCTCTGGACGAACACCAAACCATACCCACTCACCCATCTTTTCACGAGCGATAATCTGCTTGTCTTGTGGCAGTGTCCAACGAGTCCCACTTTCAGAGACCACGTTCATCACGCCATCAATCTCATCCAATCTCACCTTGAGAAGATTCATCGCTGGCGAACCAATAAAGCCTGCGACAAACTTGTTTGCTGGGTACTGATAAAGGTTCATTGGCGTATCGACTTGCATAATCTCACCTTGATTCAACACACAGATGCGATCGCCAAGGGTCATGGCTTCCACCTGATCGTGTGTCACATAGATCATGGTGGCGTTCTGCCCTTCTTGCTTCAGGTTATTGTGCAGCTGTGCAATGCTGACACGAGTCGAAACACGCAGCTTGGCATCCAAGTTAGACAAGGGCTCGTCAAACAAAAACACATCTGGCTTACGCACCATCGCACGGCCAAGCGCCACACGCTGCCTTTGACCACCCGACATTTCACCCGGCTTATTATTTAGCAGGTGTTCGATATCGAGAGTCTTGGCTGCATCTTCAATTCGCTCATTGATTTCATGCTTTGGCAGCTTCTGTTGCTTCAGGCCAAAAGCCATGTTTTCGTACACCGACATGTGCGGATAAAGCGCGTAGTTCTGAAACACCATCGAGATACCACGATCTTTAGGTGGCAATTCGTTTACACGCTTATCGCCAATGTAGACATCGCCTTCTGAGATATCTTCAAGGCCTGCGATCATGCGAAGTGTCGTAGATTTTGCGCAGCCAGACGGCCCAACAAACACCATGAACTCACCTTCGCGAATATTCAGATCGACACCGTGCACAGCCTTAAAACCATTTGGGTAGGTTTTTTCTACCCCTCTCAGTGTGACTTCAGCCATAACCTGTCCTTAAATCAATTCGTTAAATACTATCTTTGCAATCTGTCGTGGACGTTTTAGCCACGTTCTTGCAGTTGGTTGAGCTCAAAATGGGCGACTGATGCGATAACCAGATCCGCCACTGGCTCTAACTCGCTGTGTTGTGCAGTCCCCGTCAGAACACCGACATTGCTTGCGCCTGCATTGCGGCCAAATTCCATATCCGAAACCGTGTCACCAAACATGATCACCTCATGAGGCTCAATACCGCATTGTTCACAGAAGGCATTGAGCAGTGCTGGCGCTGGTTTAGGTTCGATATCACCATCTGAGTAACCGACATAATCAAACATCTCGCTCAAACCCGATTGCTCTAGTGTGTAGATGGTTGAGTCTTTGGTGTCTGCGGTCGCGATGCCTAAAATCATGCCTTGCTGCTTAAACAGGCCAAGCTTTTCAGCCACACCTGGTAGTGCTTCAATCCAGCTTGGGTTCTCTTCCACTTCGTCATTGAAAGCGGCTTTGGTCACCTTAGTGAACTCAGCGAGCGAGACATTAGGTTGCAGCATGTTGAACCACGCTGTTGCGGTATCTTCCACTGGGTTTGAGGCTAATAGTCCATAGTTATCAACCACATCACCTTCCACGCCGATAGCCAAGAGTAACTCAGCAGGTGTGACAGTTTGATTACCCTGATGCTGGTCACTGTAAGATTTCACACGCTCACAAGCACCACGAGAAACGTTAAGCCACATCTTGTGGAACTCTATCAATGTGCCGTCTTTATCAAATAACATCGCCTTAAACTTCATCACGGCTCATTCGCTCCATTAGTTCTCCCCAAGTACGCACTAGGGGTTGGTTAAATTCTGGTTGTTTGCCGTCGAATACGGCATTGATGCAGCCTTCAAACTCACGTTCGTCACATGCAGATTGAGTGCTGTTGATTAATGCAGAAGAAAGTTCTCCACGACGGATATCCACTCGGCACCAACGGTAGCCTTCATCAATATGGATACTTTGCAGCTCATCATTCAGAGCGATTCGTTCAACAATCTCGCCATCCACCACGCACTCAGCGTAGTAAAGGTTTTCTGAATCAGTGACAGCGATACGATAAGTGAGAGCCTGCCCTTGAGAGTCGTTGCCCGGCAGCAAATCACCTAAGTTGATGTCAAACTTCAGGCCACAGCGGCGCTCTAGGTAAACCTGCCCATTACGCAAACCAGACAAGATGCCTTCGCCGCTCAAACCATGGCTGTAAACGAAAGTTGATGGGTCACCGTAGATAGAAGGTTCATCCGATTTTGGATTGCGTTCATGGGGTTCAAGGTGTGAATCACTGCCGCCAATCGCCGTAATGCGTTGGCCACAATTCCACATTTCATTGAGAACCAATAACGCCTCTTCGGTCGCTTTTGGCGAGGTCGACCACGTTGGGTCACAACACACTTCAAACGTAGACACTTGGCTAAGATCCACTTGATCGTAATGCCAATGCCACGGCTTCATCATCGGGTGATTAATGCCAAGGGAACTGTGTCCACTTTTAGCTAAGTTCAATCCTGCTTCCATCGTCGCTTGGCTGCTGTGCTCAACGTCTCTAAGGTCTAAAGACTTAACCGGGCCATGCACATTAAAATGCCCGAGATCGGTCGTGACTTCTAACGCTGGTAAAAACAAACATTGGTTTGATACAGGCAGCTTAGGCTGGCAGATGTTGTGCTCGGTGAAGAAGAAGAAATCGAGCACTTGTGATTCAACAATATCTTTGGCCGCGGCCAAGGTATTGTGACCATCAGAAAGCTGAGTGTGAGCGTGTAAATCGCCGCGATACCAACGAGAATCAGAACTCAGCATATGGCTGTAATCAAACTCGATATCGTGATCACTTGTCACCGTTGGAGTCAGTTCTAACTCAGCATCGCTATTAACTGCCTCATCAGAGCAAAGTACATCGACTTGATACTGCATCGCACGCTCGGTGCGAAACTCACCTTCAAGATTGTAAAGTTCTAAGAACCAATCACCTGATGGAATCGCAGCATCAATCGCACCTAAACCAGAGTTTTTCGGTTGGATAGAGAGTGACTTGTGCGCCTTTTCAAATAGCACTTTGCCACGAAATGCTTGGTTGGCATCATACGCCGCTGCGTACAAGAATCCTTTTTTCACCGTTGTGCCGGTAATAATTACGCTGTGAGAACCTGTTGGCACATCAAAGGGGATACGTACTCTGCCAAACGGCAGCTCACCTTGAAATTGGGTCATTGTCTTCACCAAATTCGTCCTAATTGAAGGACTGGGTCAAAAAGAGGCCCACCCGAATAGATGGGCCTTGATGCGTGCAAAGATAGTGTTAATCCACTTTGCAGATTAAGAACGATTCGCTCGATCTAGTGCACGTTGTGCTTTTTTAGCCGCTTGTTTTAGCGCTTTGTCAGCCGGCACGTTTTGGATTTGAATTTGGTCCGCAGCTACTTTCAGCGCATCCATGATCTTACCGTTGGTAGGGTCAAGGAAATCTTTGGTCGCCGTGTTTGCTTGCTTCAACGGAATCAGAGCTTGTGGGTTGTCTTTGGTGAACGCTTGGTATTCTGGAACTTCAGAAACACTGTTGCGCACAGGGATGTAGCCCGTAAACATCGACCATGCTGCCGTGTTTTTCGCGTTGGTGTAGAACTCAACAAACTCAAATGCACCTTTCGCTGCTGCTTCGTCTGTACCTTTTGGCATTACATAAACCAGCGCACCCGCTTGTGGTGCAGAAGGGTTTGAGCCCCAACCCGGTTGTGTGGTTGCCGAAAGCTTAGTGAAGTCCAAGTCACCTTGGTCACCCGATGAACCTGTATAACCCAGTGCGTTGTCTTTCATCACGTCATCAATGGTTTTATACCAGTATTCCCAGCCTTGACCACCGTAGTGAATTCGCATGATTTGATCATCATGGATCCACTTACGGAAGCTGTCCCACACCTCAACCCACTCAGGAGAGTCAATCAGCACTTTCTTACCGTCATCACTGATGATCTTAGCGCCGTTAGAGAAAGCCGCGTCAATCATGTTGCCCTGACCCCACATCGGCTCCCAGCCGTAGAAAGTCACGTTGCCTTTCTCGTCACGCTGTGTGACTTTCTCAGCGACCTTAGCCACACCTTGCCATGTGTTTAGGTCTTGCTCGGTAAAGCCGTTATCTGCCAATACTTGCTTGTTGTAGTAGAACACTTGAGTTGTACCGTAAGCAGGTAGACCAATGATGGTGCCATCGTCTGCCGTCACTTGATCTTTAAACGCGCCAATGAAATCAGAGAAGTTGAACTCTTCATCCATAAACGGCGTTAGGTCACGGCTCAGACCACGCCCGTGCATCGCTTCCGCACGACCTGAATCTAATAGCACAAGTTCAGGTGCCGTTTTCGACGCTAAACCAGCTTGCAGCTTCTGGTAGGTTTCCGTGTAGTTACCTTGCAATGCGGGCTTCACCACATACTCATCTTGGCTCGCGTTGAACTCTTCGATGAGCTTAGTCATCATTTGCTGTGGCTTAGTACCACCGGAATACCAAAAGTTAACTTCGGTTGCGGCAAGAACACTGCTAGAGAACATAGACGCGCTTGCTGCGCCAGCACACACTAGTGCGAGAGTTTTTAGTTTCATTTCCGTTTACTCTTTTACGCCGTTATCGGCGATACCTGAAAGAATCGTCTTTTGACAAATGACGAATAGAATTAACAAAGGCAATACTGCAATGGTGCTCGCCGCCATAATTTGCGACCAGTTCAACCCATAGTTACCTTCGGCAATAAAGTAGTGACGAATACCAGTAGCAATCAGATTTAGATCCTGAGTCGTAATCACCAGGCTTGGCCACATGTAGCTGTTGTAATTGGTAATAAAAGTGATGAGGAACAGTGTTGCGACTGCTGCTCGGCATTGCGGTAAGATGATTGTCCATAAGATCTTGAGCTCACCTGCACCATCAATTCGTGCCGCTTCAATCAGCGACGGGTGCACCTTGATAAACACTTGGCGTAGATAGAACACACCGAAAACCGACGCCGCGTTCGACGCCACTAGCCCCATGTGCGAATCCAACAAACCCAGTTTTGCTAAGGTGATATAAGACGGAATGTAAGTCACCGCGCCCGGCAGCATGTAACAACCCATCACGATGAAATAGAGCACCGTCTTTGAGCGAAACTTCAGCTGAGTCAGCGCATATGCAAACATCGCCGAATTCACAATCACCAAAAACGTAGTGAACAAAGCCACGCTAAAACTGTTGAAGATGTACAAGCCAAACGGCGCGCTGTGAAAGGTTTCGACAAAGGTTTCCCAGCGGAATTGCTCTGGAATCAAATCCAGTGGGTTAGCAAAGATCTCATCGTTGCTTTTCAGTGAACCAGACAACATCCACAAGAACGGGAACACCATAATGGTTCCGCACGTTGCCAAGAACAGGTGCTTAGCCAGTGCGAGGAACGAACGGCGATCCACTGAAATCTTCTTTGACGCAACCTCTGATTTGGTCGCTTTGGTTTGTGCTATAACTTTGGCTTTCGCTGCGCTCTGGTTTAATACTTGATTGGCATCCAATACTTGCGTGGTCATAATTCTGTCCTTTCAAAAATCGACTAGTAGTACACCCAGCGCTTGCCGATGTAGGTATTAATAAGTGCCAGCAATCCAGTAATCAGGAATATCACTAACGATGTCGCGGCCGCAGGTCCCATTTCGTAACGTTCAAACGCTTGTTGGTAGAACAAGTACAGCAAGGTACGTGTCTCACCACCCGGCCCGCCCTGCGTTAGGATCTGGAACTGATCGAACGCCTGCATTGCCGTAATAATGTTGACCACCACTAAGAAGAAAGTGGTTGGTGAAATCAGTGGAAGCGTAATCTTCAAAAAGCGCGTTAAGCTGCTGCAGCCATCAATCAAAGAAGCCTCATACAGTGACTCTGGAATCTTGTTGAGTGCACTGATGTAGAACAGCATCGTCCAACCAATCGCCTGCCACACCGTCACGATAATCACCGCAATCAAAGCCGTGTTTCCGTTCTCTAACCATGGAATCGCGCTAAACCCTGCCGACTCCAGTAAGTGGTTTGCCAAGCCCGATTTGGTCTCGAACACCCAAGACCACACGATCGAAACTGCTACCGTTGGCGTAATCCAAGGAGAGAAGATCACCGCACGATAAAACTGGCTGCCCTTGAAATTTTTGTGCAGCAGCATCGCAAACACAAGGCCAAGAATAATGGTGGGAATCACCACACCCACAGAGAACCAAAACGTATTGAGCATCGCTTGGATGAACTCGTAATCCTCAACCATGTACTCGTAATTTTCTAAGCCGATGAACGAATAATCTGGCGAGATGTAATCCCAATCGGTGAAGCTGATGTAAATCGAATAACCAAATGGTACGAGCCAAAAAGTAAACAGTGGCACCAACAACGGTGCAGTAAATAGCAGTACCTTTAAGCGGTTTTTCATTGGTTCTGAGAAAGCACTCATGGTGACCTCGTCCTTATTTGTATGCGGTTAAATTAAGGGGTTTGTGTGACAGGTTAGTAAGAGCGCCCTTCATTTTTTTTATGGCTACTCATTAGAAAACCTTTCTTCCAGTTCACCGTCTTCCATCTGGTGATAAAGCCAATCACAAAAGAAATTCACCTTGGCACTGCGTCGGTGTTTAGTAATCAAATAGTGGGCAGATTCAGCAGGCATTGAGGACTCTGTCGCCAGAACCAGATCGTTTTTCTCTAACAGCTCAGACACCGCAAGCGAACGCACCAACAACACGCCAATGCCATGTTTGACCGCTTCTAAGGCGTGCAAAGAATTACTCACCTCCAATAACACCTTCGGTAGGGTCATCTCGAATTGGTTGTGACTCAACCATTGCAGCCAGTTCTCTCGGTAGCCTTTTACTTGCACGGTCGGCAGAGCAGAAAAATCATGCTCAACCAAGGAGTCTTGATATTGGTTTTTAAAGTCTGGGCTACACACCAACTGCCAATGCTCTTGAAAGAGTCGCTCACTATGAGTGTCTTCGCTTTCGACCTTGCCATTGGTCAGTTCAATATCGACATTCTGACAAGGGTTGGTTGATGGCCAGTCCACCAGCTGAATATCGAGCCTGATAAAAGGGTATTTTTGATAAAAAGATGGCAAGCGAGGCAGCAGCCAGTTATGGCAAAAGGTGTGATTAACGCGCAGGCTCAACACGTCGGTTTCTTTTTCCCCGAAGAGGATTTGAGTCTGTAATTTCAGGTGTGCTAATGAACCCGCAACAATCGGTTGATAGTGCTGGGCAGCTGACGTCAGCTTTACGCCTTTGGAGCTTCGCTCAAACAATGTGGTATCGAGAAAGGTTTCTAAACTTTTAAGCTGCTGACTCACCGCAGCTTGGGTAACACAAAGCTCGCGCGCAGCAGCGCCAATAGAACCGAGGCGGGCAACAGCTTCGAACGCAACAAGGGCACGTAGAGGGGGTAACATGGCTTCACCTGATTGAAATAAAAGTGAAAAATACTTCAATCAGGTTTCAGTTTTTTGCGCTTACCGTTACAGATTAATGACGAAGGGACGTTGATCAGATATTTATGATCAACGTCCCTTTTCTTTATTTCATGTTCTTAGCGGTGTGTCGCCGCGTGAATCAAACGCAATTACTCTTTGATGTAGAGATCCTTAGAATAGATACGCCCTTCTACATTGTTCTTCGCAAAACCACCAACACTTGGTCGTACTAGACGAGCCTGCATGTAGTAGTAAATTGGCGCGATCGGCATGTCTTCTGCCAGTAACTGTTCTGCCTGGTCGTAGAAACCTTGGCGATCTTGTTCGCTGGTTGCGGCTAGTGCGCTATCCATTGCTGCGTCGTACTTTTCATTGTTGTAGCGAGCAAAGTTACCTGAAGAGCCAGAACGCAATAGGCTCAAGAAGGTTGATGCTTCATTGTAGTCACCACACCAAGAGGCGCGCATCACATCAAAATCACCTTGGCGACGCGATACCAAGTAAGACTTCCACTCTTGGTTTTCTAGTTCAACTTGTGCGCCTAAGTTGCCTTTCAGCATTGATGCAATCGCCACTGCAATCGACTTGTTCGATTCGCTGGTGTTGTAAAGCAGTTTGAAATCCAACGGGTTAGACGCATCGTAGCCCGCTTCTTTCAGCAGCTCTTTTGCTTTTTGATCACGTTCCTTTTGAGTCCAAGTACTGTATTCAGGTTGTGTCGCATCAAAACCAGCCGTGTACTCATGAGCAAAGGTATAAGCCGGTAAGTTGCCCACCTGAGTCACACCATTGGTGATAACGTCACGCATCATAGAATAAGAGACAGCTTTACGTACTCGCGCATCATCAAAAGGTGGTCGCGTAGTATTGAATGCGTAGTAGTAAGTACACAACAGAGGCACTGTGGTAAACGCATCTTGATATTTGCTTTTAAGCTGCTGCGCCATGTGTGTAGGCACGTCCGAAGTAATATCGACCTCGCCCACCGCATAACGGTTAATCGAGGCATTCTGATTCTCAAACGGAATATAAGTTACTTCGGTTAAGTGGGTATCTGAACTGTCCCAGTACGTCGGGTTCTTCTTAAGCTCAATACGCTCGTTCACCACCCACTCGTCCAACACAAATGCGCCATTACCAACAAATTGCTTAGGATCGCTCCACGGCTTATCGCTGTTTTCTAGCGTTGCCTTGTGAACGGGCATCATTGAAGTGTGACCTGTCATCGCCACAAAGTATGGCACTTTGCTATCGAGTTCGAATTTCACCGTGTGTTTATCGACTGCAGAGATACCTAACTCTTCAACGGGCTTTTTGCCTTCGGCTACGTCAGCGATATTGTTGATTTGAGTAAGCTTTAGGTACCACACATTTGGCGATGCCGTTTTAGGGTCTACCACGCGTCTTATCGCATACACGAAATCATCGGCCGTCACCGGATCGCCATTCGACCACTGCGCGTCTTTACGTAGGTGGAATACAAACGTCTGGTTGTCTTCGGTTTCCCAAGACTCCGCGACACCTGGGGTGATATTGCCATCGCGATCTTGAATCACTAAACCTTCAAATAGGTCACGTAGAATGTGCATTTCCGGCAAGCCTTCTGCTTTCGCAGGGTCAAGCGTCGCTGCTTCTGCATCGTTAGCACGAACTAAATGTTGGTCTTTTGCCAGTGAAACACCGGCAGGTAAGGTTTCAGCAACGGCAGTCACTGATATAAAAGGGGTCAATAAAGATGAAATGAGTAAAGCCGTTGAATGTTTTTTAAAATCCATGTTTGTTTGCTCTCCTAGCCTATCTTTGAAGCAAGTAATAAAATTAACAATGCGACGGTTGACGAGTTTTGACGCTATGGTTTATTTAAAGGGGTTCATCTAATGGACTTAGTTAATGATTAATATAGCCAATAGTGAATACTTGATAGTACTTGATCAATCAGGAGATTAAGGTGAGTTTAATTCCAAGAACGGAAAGAGCTGCGTTTTCGATAAAGCCGCTGTCATATGGAAAATCGGTGTTGGGTGCGCCTTTGCTCTATTTCCCCGCACAAGTAGAAAGCGAATCTCGCGGGCTGATTTTAGCAGGCACACACGGCGATGAAACCGCTTCAATCGCAGGTTTGTCTTGCGCCCTAAGAAGCTTGCCAGCGGCCAACTTGAGACACGATGTGATCCTGTCGATGAACCCAGATGGCAATCAATTAGGCACTCGCGCCAACGCCAACCAAGTCGATCTGAACCGCGCCTTCCCAACTCAAAACTGGACAGAAAACGGCACCGTGTATCGCTGGAGCTCCCACACACCAGTCAGAGATGTAAAAGTGAAAACCGGGCAAGCCGAACAACTTGAACCTGAAGTGCAATCGCTCATAAACCTCATCGAACAGCGCCAACCTAAATTCGTCATCTCTTTTCACGAACCACTCGCCATGGTCGATGACCCCGATCGATCAGAACTCACCACTTGGCTAGGTAAGCAATTCAACCTGCCGCTCGTTGAAGACGTCGATTACGAAACCCCAGGCTCATTCGGCACATGGTGTCAGGAAAGAAACCTGCCATGCATTACCGTAGAACTTCCGCCAGTTTCTGCGGATTTAACTATAGAGAAGTATTTGGATGCGTTTGTCGCAGTGTTGGGGTGTGTGGAAGGGTAGACAAACTCGTTTTTGGACAGAAGTTTGTCAGTGACTTTGCTAAATTAGAATGTAACGGATAACTAAAAGTATGGAAAATCGCTAAACGAAGTGTCCAAAACCGCTTTCTTAATGTGACTGTCCTCTTTTTTGTTCTTTTGTGGTATGAGTGATAAGAAGACCATTTAAATATTCATTAAGCAATATATGTAACTTATCACTTATTCAAGCTAAAACATTGAATAAGCTTTTTAGGTGATGTACAATTTTTTTACTCTTTACGCGTGGGATAACGCACAACAGTTTATCCTTGTCGGGCGATTAGCCAGACACTAACTTATTGAAGGTATTTAGGGTTGCGCTAAAGCACTTCTCTAAAGATCCTTCGTTCCTCAGGAGCGTTAGAGAAGTCTTCAGCGCATCCTCTAGGTAGAGAGAACTAAAAACGGCCATCATGGCCGTTTTTTAATTCAAGGGAAACGCTAGCAAATGAACTATGATGATACGCTTATCGAAGAATTTGAGCGTTTCGACTCCTCTAATTTTCACGTAATGTATCACCCGCCCAGAGTCTTTGTCTGTGGTGGAGACTACAATACGGGTCAGCAAGTTCCGGTTAGCATGAGAGATCGTATAATTCAGTATTTTGAGTTAAATGATGACGATGATGAATTTCGCTTATTATCAAAATCTTGTGTTATGGCTGAAGACTTCAAGGACTACTTCAAAGATGGTGCGTACTCAGATTTAATGGAATTTGAGGATGACATTGCAAAAGTATCAACCTTGATCATCATTTGTCTAGAAAGTCCCGGCTCCTTGGTCGAACTTGGTTTGCTTTGCAATAACAGTTCTCTGGCTAAACGCCTTTTGGTGATCGCCCCTCAATCAGAAGTTGAAGCAAAGAACTCTTTCATCTATTTAGGTCCGTTAAGTAGCTTAAGTGAAAGAGACCCTTCATCAGTTTTAATTTACCCTTGGCCAAACAATGAACATAAAGAATATGAGCATATTGATTTAATTGCGGGTGATATCAAAAATAAACTAAGAAGCACTAACAAGACTTCAAAGTTTTATATTAAAAACTCTGCCCATATTGCATTTCTTATACATGACATAGTACAGATATCAAGTCCTATAAAAATCACTGAAATTGAATTAGCCTTAGCCTCTATTGATATTAATGTTAATGAGAAGGTAATTCATCGTTTGTTATTCCTATTAGAAAAAATCAATTTAGTTAAGTTTACAACATATAGTAATGTTAACTATTACTATACATGTAATGATGAAGACAGAAGAGTGAAATTTGGAAGAGCAAAAGATAGCTCTAAACGAGATGAAAGCTCTATAAAAATGGCGATAAGAAAATCGTTTATTCTTGATGATAATGAATCATCTAAAAAGAGAAGACTTGCTCTAAAACAAATTAACACTATCAAGAAGGCTCTAGAGGACGCGCAATGAATATTATTAAAAGTATTAGCGAAGATTTATTGATGCCAGAAAAAGAGTTGCTAAGTTTTTCTTCAACAGCCCCTAGACGATACAAAAAATATACTATTGCTAAAAGAAATAGCGATGAAAGAAGATTAATTGCACATCCATCAAAAGAAGTTAAATTTTTACAGCGGTTGCTAGTTACCTATATGGAGGATAAGCTACCTATTCATGATAGCGCTAGCGCATATGTAAAACAAAAAGGTATCAAATCAAACGCTTTAGCCCATAAAGATAACCAATATTTACTAAAAATGGATTTCAAGAACTTTTTCTTATCTATAACACCAGATATTTTAATAGAGCAAATGCTATCTTTTGGTATAGAGCTAGATAATCGTAATGTCGAGTTTATATCAGGGATGTTATTCTGGAAGTTAAGAAGAAATAGTCCTTTAAGATTAAGTATTGGCGCCCCAAGCTCACCATTCATATCAAATGTTATTATGTATAACTTTGATAGCCTCATAGAAAAAGAATGCAAGGGTATGGGGATAATTTATACCAGATACGCTGATGACCTAGCATTTAGCACCAATACTAAAGGTACTCTATTTGAAATGCCCAAGTTGGTTAAAAATACGCTAAAAAAACTATATGGTTCTAAAATTAGAGTAAACACAAAGAAAACTGTTTTTTCATCTAAGAAGTTTAATAGACATATTACTGGGATAACTTTAACCAATAATAATTTATTATCCGTTGGCCGAAAAAAGAAAAGACACATATCGTCTCTTGTTCATAAATATACACTTGAATTGCTGTCTGATGAAGAAACACTACAACTTAAAGGATTGTTATCTCATGTGAGCAATATTGAACCTTTGTTTATTGGTAGGCTGTCAAATAAATATGGCGTTGATGTAATGACTGGTTTAGCACCAAGTAAGTTCTTAACAGAAAATTAAATATTTATACACCTCTAAGAAAGTTAAATTAAGAGTTAACTTTCTATTAATTTTTCAAAACATAATATCTATAGTTATAAGTCAATGTTTAAACTAGCTCGCTTTTCTCTACTACATGACAATGTAGCAGAGAAAATGAGCCACCAAGCGCAGTGCGGCAGCTATGCGAAGTTAAAACAACGCTCCTACTTGAGAAAAGAGTCCAGATAACCGATTAGACTGAGTAGGGATGTATAATGTCTCTAACAGCCGCGTTCAGATAACTTTTTGTAGGGCAAATATATATTAATAGAATATATATGAGCTTTTACTTTAGATGATTTCGGGGCAGAAACGAGTTAGACCTCCTAATGACTCACCGACGTCGAAAACAAGTTAATAATCACAACACCTGCCAGAATCAAAGCGATACCGATGATCGCGAAGATATCGAGTTTTTGCCCGTAGACCAGCCAAGACAATGCTGCGACTAATACAATCCCTGCCCCACACCAAATCGCATACGCCACACCCAAAGACATGGTTTGTACTGTGAGAGATAACAGATAGAAAGCGCAGCCGTAGCTAGCCAATACCGCAACAGTGGCCGGGAAAGAAGGAAAATG
>NZ_AJYZ02000019.1:1215898-1359593 GCF_000272045.2 Vibrio crassostreae 9ZC13
TGCGTTTTAGGTAATAGAGAAGTCGCGACAACTTCAAGCACAATGGCAAGTGACAGCATCACTGGTGGTGGGAGAGATAGAAGCATGTTCGAGTCCACAACAATAAAATACGGTGCTCAGAATATTGTAGTTTTATTTCCAATTCATGCGATTTTCAGTAAGCAATTATTATGACGTACCCTAAAAACTCTTAACCAAAAAACTCAATGAATATATCTTAGATAACTCATCCTTATATAAAATAAAAGAGCCCGCTAACTCATGGCTAACAGGCTCTTTTGCAATCGAGCAACTAAGGTGTTTAGTCTTTTAAAAACAAAGCCGTAACGCTTAGTTTACTGATGTAGAGTCTCTTAAAATATCGCGCTTAACTTCACCTTTCAGATCAGTCAGGGTTTGTTGGTCGATATCAATCAAGAAGTGGTCACTCGCTTGACCTGTTGCGAATTTTTCAAGAATCACGAACAAGCTACCGAAACGAGAGCGGAACACCTCTCCGACTGTATATTGGCCAAGATCGCCCAGTTCTGAATCCACGGTGCCGTCAAACTCAGCAAGCTCACGGCTTAGCAGTTCGTATTGGCGCAGTTGTGTTTCACCGATATCACGGAACGCCAGTTCGTCTGCGTTACGTAGTCGGTAGAAATCTGTCGCTAGTAGCTCACCGCTCCACTCTGCAAAGTCAGCTAAGCTTAACCCCTCAGTAGATGCCAAAAACTCAGCTTCTACTTTGGCTGCCTGCCAATCTTTCTGGAACTGTTCCTCATTAACGACACCATTTGCAGTACAGCCTTCAACTGGATAACCCAACTTGTCGGCTAATTGACAAACCGTGAACTGCGTTTCTAGTTGAGACATGATCATCATCTCTTCGCCATTCATTTCCATGATCATAGCGCGCATCTCTAACGGCCAGTCACCCGGCAGGAAGCGTAGACGTGTTAGTTCGCGGATGTGCCAATCGGTCAGTTCGTAGTAGCTCTCTGAATTCAGAATATCTTTGTTCCAGATTTTCGCTTGTGCTTCTTCGTCATCGCCCGCGCTTGCAGTTAAGTACGCATGCTCTTCTTCATAGTGACTAAACAACTCGTTATAACGTGCCACTTGGTCAATCACTACGGTTTCGACTTCGATTTGGTTATCAGGGCGAATGTTCAATAGCTTGTAGGCCGGAATATAACCCGCTAGCGATGGTGCTTGAATATTAAAGAGTGTGTGCTGTACACCATCGATATTGAAGCTCTTCTTACCCGTATCGTTAAAGTGCATGTGGCCACCAACGTGGATATTTAGGCCAGTAGCAGCTAATGCTCGGCTAGTATTGTCATCCGGCTCACGAGCCAGTTGATGGCTTCCTTCACCAAACAGATCCTCAATCTCTTCAGAGGCACCGTTGTAGAAATCTGTCATTGGGAAGTGCGAGAAGGAAACAAGCGTCTTATTCTGTTCTTTCGCTGCTTTTACTACATCAGAGATCCAATCGATCACGTGTTCTTTGTGGGTCAGCATCATGTTGTAGCCAGCACTGCTTGAACCATCGAACGTGTTTCCATCGACAGAGCTATCAGACGAGTTTTCTTTCGGGCGATAAACATTTGCGTCAATGGCCAACAGCCACAAGCCTTTGACTGGCTCGACTAAGTAACTGGTATCCGGCACTTCAGAACAACTTGAGTAGCCATTCTCTTTATAACTACCACCTGTTCCTTCATAACAGATCTCGTACATGCGCTTATCAAAAGCTGCTTCTTCTTTCGCTAATTCATAGCTGTAATTGGTACGAGCTTGCGCACTGCTATAAGGGGTTTCAAAGTAGAGATAATCTTGCTGAGGGTAGAAGCCGTGAGTACCAAGGATACTCATGATCTCTTCATAGCCCCACTCACGCACTTCTTCAGTACAGATGGTTGCTAGGTTATCGCCGTCACCGGGAATAGTTGTCCACTCATCTTCATAGCCAACACACTCTTCTTTACCGCGACTATAAATACGTTGGTTCTTGCCCCCTTCACCTAAAAAGTCGGACTTACCCGCAGGGATAGTAAATGGCCTCACTGGATCGTGGTTGCCTGGGGCGGCGAAAAACTCAAGGCCGTACGTGTCGCGATAGTGATCAAAAATGCTAACTAAGCCACGCATATGAATCGGCTGGCCGTCGTCACTGAAGTCACCCGGCAGGGCTACGTATTTCACGCCACGCTCAACCACATCATCAAGCGCTGCGATCATCGCAAAGTAGTTTTCATTGAACAGACGAGTAGAGTTCATCTGCGACTCCATCGTTCGAATTGTCGCATACTCACCACTATCTGAGTTGTAGAGCCCAGCAAACGAACCGTCTTTAAAATCACCGTAAACGTCATGAAAATGGATATCAGGCATGAATGCGACTTGCACTGCACTCTCTAGATTACCGCTGTCGTCACTTGGCGAACTTGAATTACAACCCGCTAATGTGGCAGCTATCAAGCCTGACAGTACGGTCAATGTACTCTTTTTCATTTTCTCTTCCCAAAAAGTTAGAACTCAAAATTTGGCGAGGAGATTAAGTGAGAAAAATGACACTATTGTTTCTGATATCTTACAAAACGTCGTATGCAGAGTGCTTATGCGACCTTGCTTCAATCCTTAAAATTCAATTGATTAGCCAGCATCACAAGCGTCAATGATTTGATAATACAAATCAGATGAAAGTATACAAACCATCACACATCGAGCAACCGAACATCAATGGTAGCAATGCATTCAAGCGGTTCAAGAATGTCAGTCCTTTCCTAAAAGTGGCTTGTTGGTCTCAAGGTTTACGACCACTAAGTCGGGCAGACCCCTAATACCAATTATTACAAATACGTAATAATCATTTTCTATTTAAGGGGATTATCAAAACTCGCACTCACACCTATACTAGCTCCAACAAAACGAGAGAGCGGAAACAATTAAGCTCAACTACGCTTAACGGGTTGAATTTAATTGCACAGTTATCCGCTGTACTGACATATAGGAAACATCCAATGACAATCGAAATTAAACCTGGTCAAACGCATATCAAATCAAAAGCAATGGTTGCATGGGCAGCTGGCGAGCCACTAAAAATGGAAGAAGTTGATGTACAACTTCCTAAAGCTGGTGAGGTTCTAGTTCGCATCGTTGCTACTGGTGTTTGTCACACTGACGCATTCACATTATCAGGTGACGATCCAGAAGGTATCTTCCCTTCAATTCTTGGTCACGAAGGTGGTGGTATCGTTGAGATGATCGGCGAAGGCGTTACAAGTGTTGAGATTGGCGACCACGTTATCCCACTTTACACAGCTGAATGTGGCGAATGTAAGTTCTGTAAATCTGGTAAAACTAACCTATGCCAAGCGGTTCGTGAAACGCAAGGTAAAGGCCTAATGCCAGACGGTACAAGCCGCTTCTCTATCAATGGCGAAACAATTTTCCATTACATGGGTTGCTCTACTTTCTCTGAGTACACAGTACTTCCAGAAATATCTCTAGCGAAAGTAAGCAAAGAAGCACCACTTGAAGAAGTTTGTCTTCTAGGTTGTGGTGTAACTACGGGTATGGGCGCGGTACTTAACACAGCTAAAGTTGAAAAAGGCGACAACGTTGCTGTATTCGGCCTAGGTGGTATCGGTCTTTCTGCAATCATTGGTGCTCGCATGGCTGGTGCTGACCGCATCATCGGTGTTGATATCAACGAGAGCAAATTCGAGCTAGCAAAACAGCTTGGCGCGACTGACTGCATCAACCCAACTAAATTCGACAAGCCAATCCAAGACGTTATCGTTGAGATGACAGACGGTGGTGTTGAGTACTCTTTCGAGTGTATCGGTAACGTAAACGTGATGCGTCAAGCGCTTGAGTGCTGTCACAAAGGTTGGGGCGAATCAGTCATCATTGGTGTTGCAGGTGCTGGCCAAGAGATCGCAACTCGTCCATTCCAACTAGTGACTGGTCGTGTATGGCGTGGTTCTGCTTTCGGTGGTGTTAAAGGCCGCTCTGAGCTTCCAGAAATCGTAAACCGTTACATGGCGGGTGAGTTTGGTCTTCAAGAGTTCATCACTCATACAATGGGTCTGCAAGACGTAAACGAAGCATTCGACCTAATGCATAAAGGTGAATCTATCCGTACTGTTCTACACATGGATAAGTAACACATCTTGGCCTCGATTCTTTCGAGCATCGAGGCCACAGCTACAAATGAATAGCAACAAACTGTCTTCACCACCTCCTGCCCGGTGGGTGGTGAAACTTTATGTAATATAGACAAATTTACTCCCAAACCATCAACCTAACGGAGCACAATAGATGACAATCGAAAACATTAGCCAAGCAAAGGTTGCTGGTGGTTGGCACAAACAATACACCCACTTTTCTGCAACGCTTGACTGCAACATGCGTTTTGCGATTTTCTTGCCACCTAACGCAAGCAAAGAAAACCCAGTTCCTGTTTTGTATTGGTTGTCAGGCTTAACCTGTACCGATGAAAACTTCATGCAAAAAGCCGGCGCTTTCAAAGCCTCGGCTGAGCAAGGCATCGCGATTGTTGCACCAGACACTAGCCCACGTGGCGAAGGTGTTGCCGACGATGAAAATTACGATCTCGGCCAAGGTGCAGGCTTCTATGTGAATGCCACTCAAGCGCCATGGGACAGCCATTACCACATGTACGATTACGTGGTAACAGAGCTCCCTGCATTAATTGAGTCGTTCTTCCCTGTTACATCCGTAAAATCGATTTCTGGTCACAGCATGGGCGGACATGGTGCCCTAACGATTGGCATTAAAAACGAAGATAGCTACCGTTCTATCTCTGCATTCAGCCCAATCACCAACCCAATGCAATGCCCTTGGGGACAAAAAGCCTTCAACCAATACCTAGGCTTGGATATTGAAGAGTGGAAACACTACGATGCCTCTGAGCTTCTAAAAACCAAAGGCACTAAACTGCCAATGTTGGTCGACCAAGGTGAAGCCGATAACTTCCTGATTGAACAGCTTAAACCTGAGCAATTAGTCGAAGCCGCTAAGGTAACCAATGCCGATTTAGATCTACGTATGCAGCCTGGTTACGACCACAGCTACTACTTCATCTCTAGCTTTATTGATGAACACATTGAGTTCCACGCTGCTTACTTAAACAAGTAGCCAGATGAATTTAGCCCGCACTTTGTAAACGCAAGGTGCGGGCTTTTTTATGCCTACTGATTTTATAACGGTTGCTTTTATAACTGCTTAATACGCTGCTTTAACGCTTCTAAATCTATATCATTGCCAACAATTCGTAATCGAACATACTCTTCAGTCATCGCGTCGCACGTAATAGCAAAATTGACACCCGAACATGTCTTGATACCGATACTCTCAAATAGCTTTGAAAGGTGAGTTCCTCTCTTTTTCAACAACATAATGGGCGTCGATATTGACGTGCCAACCACCTCAATATTGTTCTCAGACAACAAGCCGATCATTTGCTGCTTAAAGTATTCAGTTTTGCTGCGGTTCATTTCTAAGAAGTGTTTTGCATTGGGTAAGGTCGCCGATGCGATTTTTATTGAGGGGTAAGTCGGCGTAAACACACTCACCGCAGCTTCGATTGCAGAAGTCAGGTTTTCACTGCTGGCTAAGTAACCGAGTCGAATCCCAGCGAGCCCTAAACCTTTAGAAAAGGTTCGTAAAACTATTAAGTTGTCCAAGACTAAGGTCTGATCGAGCATAGACTGCTCAGGGGTCAGGTATTCACCATATGCCTCGTCGACAATCAAAATAGCGCCAGAACGCTCACATACTCTCGCTATCTCGACCAGATAAGCTCTGTCGTAGATTCGACCCGTTGGGTTGTTGGGATTATCGATATACACCAAGGCAGGATTTTGACTGCTTATTTTTGATGCCAACACACCGAACAGATCCGACTCGTTTTGATAATCAAACATGTTGATGGACTGGTACTTCCCGCCCACCAAAGTGAACTCTGATACTGCTTCAACAAACTGAGGGCCAATGCCTATCATGGTGCGATTGTTGTGATCGATAAGTTTATTGAAGATAAGTTCTAGCGCCCCAAGAGAGCCCGTGGTGTACGTAATACGACAATCTTCAATCCCAATAAACTGGCGAGTCAGATAAGTCAGCTCCGAAAGCTCCCTGTGGCAATAGTACTTATCAATACCGTAGATAATATCTTTGATCACATGTTCAGGAATTTCTGGTGCGCCAAATGGATTGGAGCCAAGTGAACAATCGATACGAAATGAGTGATCGACATAAGAATGGTATTCGCCACTTAACCGTGGATTTAAATGCATAAGAAAACGCTCAAAAAATATTCATGCGCTATTCTTATCGTACTGAATTTTATCTATATAGGTCATTTCGCGACAGTTCTTCGCCTTGTTTCGAGAGACTGGTTAAAAACCAAGATTGGTTCAAATAACGAATTCTCTTAAGCCATAATCAAGAGTTAAGCACTCGTGTTTACATTTCGAGTTAACCGAACCGCTTTCTTTGCGCTAGATTAAGCTGAGATAAGATAGGGTAATAACAGAGCTTGCATCTTTACTCTCCCTAGTTACCATAGCCCCATTAACATCCCCCATATTTTGAAGGTTGCTATGAAAGCAATTAAGACTCTTTTCTTCCTGATGGTTTTATTGAGCGGTCTGTTTACCGCTTGGCTGTTTATTCCAATTCCAGCGACCATGGACAAGCAAACGCTCGACGTTCCATTAACGGAACCATTCAAGCTTGTTGCGTATCGCAGCAACCCGAATGATGCGAGCAAGCCGCTGACTTACCACTACTATGTGATTTCAGATGTGGTTGGTGTAGACGACATGGACCCATTCCTGATTACCACGGACCAGTTCGTGAAGCTTGGCGAATTCGACGAGAACACATTCAACCTGACGGTTAACGGTAAGATTGATAGCTACACCAACGATTTGTGGATCAAGAAATCTGATGGCAAGCTTCAACACTGGTACGTGAGTATTAACGCGAACTATATTCGTTAGAGTCGAATCTAAATAGACCTCATTTCAAAACTGCGCTTTGGCTTCCAAGCGCAGTTTTTGTTTCTAACCTCCCGCTTTACAAGCAAAGAAGATCCCACAAGCCATGCAGGTGTTATAAGCCCTTAAGATGTTATAAGCTCAGACTATGCTCGACGCCCAATAAATCAAAATAATAAAGGATCACCCGTGGAATTTACGCTCGACAAATTTAACGGCATCATCATCGACCCAGCAACAGCCCCTCACGATGTTGACTCATTCAATGCCGAACTCAGCGAGATCACCGAATTTTCAAAGCAGAATAGCAAAGGCATTATTTGGATTAGCTTGCCTATTTCACTCTCGCACCTTATCCCTGTAGCGACTGAGCTTGGCTTTGTGTTTCACAACTGCTTAGAAGACGAGATTACGCTGATCCACAAATCCGAGATTGTAGAGTTTGTGCCTTTCATTCCGACCCACACCTTGGGCGCAGGCGCCTTGATCACTAACGAACACAACCAAGTGCTGATGATTAAAGAACACGGCATGACGGGCTACAAGTTACCGGGCGGTCATATTGAGTTGGGTGAAGGCATTGAAGAATCGGTGGTTCGAGAAACCTTGGAAGAAACCGGTATCAAGGCAACGTTCGTTTCTGTGGTTGGCATGGCGACAAGACACCCGTATCAATTCGGTAAATCAAACCTCTACTTTATTTGTCACCTTATCGCTCAAACTCAAGAAATTGCGATTCAAGACACTGATGAAATTGCAGAAGCTAAATGGATAGATGTTGAAGAATATATTAACAACCCCGACAGCTACCCGTTTAACCGCCAATTGGTCGGCTCTTTGATAGGCAAACAAGGATTAGAACTTACCCAACTAGAAGGCAACTATGGTCCAGTCCACAAGCCAGAGGTCTTCTTTTCGAATAACTAGATCACTTCAAACATAAAAACGCCAAGCTCATAAGAACTTGGCGTTTTGCTTTTCGTTTATGTTTTTATTTAAACCAACTCGCTGTTAGTGACTTCCTAATACACTGCTCTAGAGCCTATCTATTTTAGAAAAAGCCTAAAGGATTCGTATCGTAGCTGATCAGCAGGTTCTTGGTGTTTTGGTAGTGATCGAGCATCATCTTGTGTGTCTCACGTCCGATGCCCGATTTCTTGTAACCACCAAATGCGGCATGTGCTGGATAAGCGTGGTAACAGTTCACCCAGATACGGCCGGCTTCAATGCTGCGTCCCATGCGATACGCGAGGTTTGCATCACGTGTCCACACGCCTGCACCCAAGCCATATTCGGTATCGTTGGCGATCTCTAACGCTTCTGCTTCGTCTTTAAACGTCGTCACCGCGATAACAGGGCCAAAGATCTCTTCTTGGAATACACGCATCTTGTTGTGCCCTTCCAACATAGTTGGCTGGATGTAATAACCATTACCGAGATCATCAGATTGCTGCGCAACTTCGCCACCTGTCAGCACTTTAGCGCCTTCTTGGCGACCGATTTCTAGGTAGCTCAGAATCTTATCGAACTGCTCTTTTGAAGCTTGTGCGCCAACCTGAGTATCAGTATCTAGCGGGTTACCTTGTTTAATAGTTTGAGCACGCTCGACCACCTTGGCGATGAACTTGTCGTACACCGATTCATGGATCAGCACACGTGATGGACAGGTACACACTTCACCTTGGTTGAAGAACGCCAGCAACATGCCTTCGACACACTTATCAAGGTATTCGTCTTCATGGTTAAAGATGTCTGGGAAGTAGATGTTTGGAGACTTACCGCCAAGCTCAACCGTTGATGGAATCAAGCTTTCAGCGGCACATTTCAGGATGTGGTGGCCGACTTCTGTCGAACCGGTAAATGCCAATTTCGCCAAACGATCGCTGGTTGCTAACGCTTGACCCGCTTCACTACCAAAACCATTGACGATGTTGACTACGCCTGCAGGTAGAAGATCAGCGATCTTCTCCATCATCACTAAGATCGATGTCGGTGTTTGCTCCGCTGGCTTCATCACAACACAGCAACCCGCAGCCAGTGCTGGCGCCAATTTCCAAGCCGCCATTAAAATCGGGAAGTTCCAAGGAATGATCTGCCCCACCACACCGATGGGTTCTGGGAAGTGGTAGCTCGCGGTGTTTGAATCTAGCTCGGCTGCGCTGCCTTCTTGCGCCCGAATACAGCCTGCAAAGTAACGGAAGTGGTCAACAACTAACGGGATGTCTGCCGCTAGAGTTTCACGCACAGGCTTGCCGTTTTCCCACGTCTCCGCCACCGCGATTTCTTCTAGGTGCGCTTCAATGCGATCGGAAATTTTAAGTAGGATATTGGAACGTTCTGTCACACTGGTCGCAGCCCAACGAGCACGAGCCGCATGCGCCGCATCGAGTGCCAAGCTAATGTCTGCCTCTGTTGAACGTGCCACTTGGCAATACACCTGACCATTCACTGGGGAAGTGTTATCAAAATACTCGCCGCTGACAGGCTTCACCCACTCGCCACCGATAAAGTTATCGTATTGAGCTTTAAAGTTCACCACTGCGTTGTCACTACCCGGCTGTGCGTAAATCATAGTTAGATCCTTCTTCGATTTGATATTCGTTATTGAGCTAGAGCTGTCTTATTTTTGTGGCGGCTCCCCTTGAGAAAAGAACTCATGGCGAGACGCCCATGTTTATGCTTTCTGTTTAAAACACTGATACTTCGTGTTTTCTTCACAACAGTAACAACGCAAATCACACGCGAGAACTTCAAAACTTGTTGTTAATAAATTGTAAAACTATGATTACCAAACGTTTACAACCCAAAGTGAGTTGGCATTGAACGGACGTATGGAAACCACTCCAGTGTTCAACTGTTCCAAATTGGTACACCCTCACTGTTACGACATGGAACAGTCATGCACCTTCAACAAGCAAACACCTCAGATTGGCTTTCGTCCTCTTGGCACCGCAGCACAGAAGCGGGTCTAAAACAGAGACGACTTCCTGAAGACATTCGCCTACCACAATCGATTCTTAAGCAGCGACGTCATCAATCGGCTGACTTGATCCACATCGTCGAACGCAATGCGCTGCCTTTGTTCAACCAGATGTTTGCTCGTACCGACAGTCGTTTGATTCTGACCGATATTGAAGGGGTGATTCTGGCGAGTTGGGGACAGGAGCGGTTTAAGGAGAAGCTGACATCAATTGCACTCAGCTCAGGAGCGTGTTGGCAGGAACAACTTAAGGGCACCAACGCGATTGGCACCGCGATTGTTGAAGCTAAACCCGTGACCATCATTGGTGAGCAGCACTTCATCCACCAGCATCGATTTATCAGCTGTTCAGCAAGCCCTGTGTTTGATCACCAAGGGAACATGGTTGGCGTATTGGACATTACCAGTGAGCAGCAACAGCACGACAGTTCGGTGCAGCTACTGGTTCAAAATATGGTTCAGCTTGTTGAAAACCAGCTACTGAGCCACATCCCACAAGGCACCACTCGCATCGACCTCGCATATGAGAAATCGTTATTACACAGTGGTTGGCAAGGGATTGTAATAGCCAATGAAGCTGGGGAGGTGGTGGCACACAATCAGGTCGCCTCTCAACTATTGGATCAAACCTCGATCGTCGGTGAGAGTATCGATACCCTCTTCAACCGAACCTCATTAGACACGCCTTTTGTATTTGAGAAACAACACCTCAAACAACCAACCACCAAACGCACGCGCTCCATTTCAGCATCGTGTGATTTGCACCATGGCGAGCAACAAATCGAACACGCTTGGCAGCAAGCCAACAAGGTAATCGATAAAGGGATCAGTTTGTTGATCTTAGGAGAAACAGGAGTTGGCAAAGGCGAGTTTGTTAAAGCGCTGCACAAGCAAAGCCAGCGTAAGTCTTCGCCCTTGGTAGCGGTAAATTGTGGCGCGCTGCCTAAAGACCTTATCGAATCTGAACTGTTTGGTTACGCGCCGGGCGCCTTTACGGGAGCAAGCCACAAGGGCTTCCAAGGTAAGATCCGTCAAGCAGATAAAGGGATTCTATTTCTAGATGAGATCGCCGACATGCCTTTAGAAGCTCAGTGCCGACTACTGCATGTTCTGCAAGACAAATCCGTGGTGCCAGTTGGTTCTAATCAAAGCTATCAAGTCGATTGTCAGATCATCGCTGCCACACATAAAAACCTAGAACAGTTAGTTGCGACAGGAGAATTTAGGCAAGATCTCTATTACAGACTGAACGGATTAGCCTTCACCTTGCCGAGCCTACAACACCGACAAGACAAACACGCATTAATCGAGCACATTCATCGTAAATACGCCGAAGACGAACAGACAATCTGCCCGCACTTAATGAGCTTACTGTGCGCCTATTCTTGGCCGGGCAATATCCGCGAATTAGACAACTTACTTAAGGTTGCTGCTCTATTAGCAAGTGATGAACCCCAACTCACACTCGAGCATGTGCCCAGCCACCTTGCTCAACATCTCACGTCATTAGCACACGATAATCAGCATCAACTCACGCCTCCTAATACCACCAAAGGTACAGCTAATAACGATTTAAGAAGTACCGTTGAAGAAACCTTGCTGCAAACCTATCAAGCCAACCAAGGCAACATAAGTAAGACTTCGAGAATACTCGGTATCAGCCGCAATACCATTTATCGAAAATTGAAAAGCTTGGGAATCCTCCAATAGGAAGATGAACCTAAGCTACTCAGAACCCAGCTCCACAAGTTGATTGAGCACTTCTTTATCCAATACCGGGTGATGCTTACTCGCTAGGATCAGCACAATATCGACCGAAGGCAACGGCGGCATATCATCAAGAATTTTCAAATCTGAAGTCACGCTTAGCTTACCCATCGCACCAATCGCTAATCCTGCTTTCACGATTGCACGCTGCGCTGAAGCGGTATTGCTACACGCCAATAACTGATAAGGCGTGCCCTGCTTGGTTAAGCCATTCACTGCCGCTGCGTGGTACTTACAATCGGTCTGAAACAAGGCTAGTGGGACTGGTTTAGACTCATCGAATGCATAGTCAGGGCTGCTTATCCAAACACCCACATCATGTGTAAGCCAGTAACCCTCTTCACTATCAGGCGCTCTGGTGACAATCGCCGCATCTAAACGGCCATCATCTAACCACTCTCTGAGGTTAATACTTGGTAGGCTAAATATTTGAATGGAACAGGTAGGTTCTGCTTGCTGTAACAGGCGAATCACTTTTGGAAGAATGGTGTCGTTGTAGTCTTCAGGGCAGCCGAGTCGCAGAGGTTGTTTGTCTTCATAACGCTTTACTTGCTTGAGGGCGGTGTTGTGGAGGGCGACCAACTGTTCGGCATGAGAACGCAGCGCTAAGCCAGCTTCAGTCAGTATTAAATTACGTCCTTCTTTCTGGAAAAGAGTGACGTTGAGTTCTTCTTCCAACTTACGCATCTGAGCACTGAATGCCGATTGGGTACGATTTATCTGTTTCGCTGCACGAGTGAAACTACTGGTTTCCACAAACGCGAGAAAGCCTCGCAAAGCATCAATATCCATATTGAAATACCCACCCATCGTTTTTATTAATGTATTGCATCAAAATTATCCGTTAGTGCTCCGCAATACAATCCCCTAAGCTCAAATGCATACCCCTAAATACATACCCACTAAACGCAAGGAAGCAACTATGCAGCTTTATATTGGAAACCAGAACTACTCAACTTGGTCATTGCGCGCATGGCTAATATTCGACAACTACAACCTGAATGCAGAAATCATCAAGCTCAAGCTATTCACGTCTGACTTTTACGACACACTAGCTTCAGTGACACCAACAGCCAAAGTTCCAACTCTGGTTGATGGTGACGTTGCGGTGTGGGATTCACTGGCGATTCTCGAATACGTTAACGATGCCTATTTGGACGGTGCAGCGTGGCCTAGCTCAGTGAAAGAACGCGCCCATGCCCGAGCAATTTCCGCCGAGATGCACTCTGGGTTCTTTGCCGTCAGAAATGAAATGCCGATGAACTGCCGCGCACAACGAAAGCTCACACTGAGTGAAGACGCACTGAAAGACATCGCTCGTATTGATGCAATATGGTCTGCACAAATGGAACAATACCCAGAGGGATGGTTATTTGGTGAATGGTCGATTGCCGATGCGATGTTTGCACCCGTCGCATTGCGCGTAGAAACCTATGGAATACAACTTTCCGAAAAGGCATCGCAGTATCAACAACGTGTGCTGAACAGTCCATCAATACAAAAATGGCTGGCAGAGGCAAGCTTAGAAACCGATGTGGTTGAAGAAGATGAGGCGGGCAAGCCAGTATAAAATACAAGACACCCTTCCAAAGCTCACTAGTCTGTGAGCTTTTATCTAAACCTTATTAATTTGGTCGATTGTGATCGCCTAATCACAATGTGCAGATGTGATTGTTTATATTCAAAGAAATTCAAATAGTTAAGATAAACATCATGTTACGAGCAACGATCGCATTACTCAGTATTACTAGCTTCGCCGTATCTGCCAACGCCCATCTTCCTTCTGGAGAAGAGTGGCTCAACCATGCGACTGAAGGGCTTGCACCTTATTGGTTAATGCCTAGCGCTCAAGGAGAACCGGTAGGAAACTTCCCTACTTTCCGCTGTGATGACGGTACCTTGCTCGATGTTTCTGATGTGTGCCATGAACTAAACAAAGGCTGGATCACGCCACACTTTGGCAAAGAGTTTACGCGGATGAAGTCACGTCAAACTTATGCCTATGGCGTGCTCTACCACCTTAGTGGCGATAAGCAGGCTTTAGCGCTTGCCAAGCAAGGAGCCTACTACATCATTGATCAGCTAGAAGATAAGCAAAACGGCGGCTTTATCGGCTACACAAAAGAGGGAAAAGTAGGCCAAAATTGGCAGCAGCGTACTTCTCAAGATCAAGCGTATGCATTAGTTGGCCTTGCCATGTACTACTACCTGACTCAAGACAAAAAGGTAGAAGAAGCACTCATCGCACAACAAGCTTTTATCTTTGATAAATATCGACTTAGCGACAACAGCGGTCTTGCTTGGGTACTTGCGGATGGTGAAGATGGCAAAGCCACACAGCGTGAACTGGTCGCGCAACTTGATCAGATTAACGGTTATATGCTGTTAGTCGCTCCCCTGCTAACAGAGCCCACCAAGACAAGATGGCTTGATGATCTAAGTTGGCTGACACTAACCATGGTCGAGCACTACCACTCTGAAGATGAACAACGCTTCTACGGGGCCATTCACAGCAAAGCCGCCAAGATGCCGAATGCTAATCACAACGATTTTGGGCACACCATCAAAGCGTATTGGATGACTTACCTTACAGGCCAAACATTGAATAACTCTGAATGGAAAGAGTTTGGCATCAAAGGGATGAAACACACTCTCGTTCATGCGCAATATCAGAAAAATTTCGTGAGTGTATCCCAATATTATGGCGAAGAACTTCAGAAAGCGTGGAAAGGACAAGAGATAACTGTCTGGCAAAGCAGACCAAACACAAATTGGGCTTCATCATGGGAATGGGCGGAGCTTGATCAAGCAGCAATGACGGTTTCACTTGTCGATGATTCAATGAAAGACGTCCTGCAATACACCCTACCCACTTTTCATGATGTATGGGTCGACCATAAATACGGCGGTGTCGGGCTTGAGCCAAAACGCACCAAAGCTTTCCATTGGGGCAACGGTTATCACCAGTTTGAACATGCGCTGATTGGCTATCTATACGCACAGCAAGTTGACGCGAAGCCAGCAGTATTGCATTACGCAAGGCCGACCAACAGCGAGATGCCAATGGAACCGTATTACTATCAAGGCGATGTGGTGGAGCTATTGAATAAAGATGACGGAACGCAGAAGGTCAGTTTCAATAACATTCGACCTTAGCGTTGGTTGTTTGTTCTAAATGGACTTGAGATTCAGGGCTACGGGGAATGGACAAGGTCAAAGAGTTAGCACAATAGTGATGTCGCAGACCAAACAAAAGCCGCTGTTGATCAGCGGCTTTCTTGATGGAGATAAGCGGAGGTTAGTTGTCCAACCCTTTAATTGGGTTCATCGAGTGATAAACGGTGTTCACGTCACCAGTCATCGACAATGAACTCAAGTCATCAATGAAGAAACGGCTGGTCATTGTGTGCTTACCGCCATTGATAAAGATTTCGATCACTGACTTATCAACATAAACCTCGATGATTTGCTTGGTGCTCAACCTCGGTGCTTTTCTCACTGAGCCAAACTCTTCCGCGTAGAGCTGAGACATCTTACTGCGATCAAGCATGAACTCCTTTTCTGTAGCACTGAATACGATGTTATCACCCGCAACGTTAGTAAGTGTAAACTCAAACTCGTCAGTATCCGTTTCGAGCTCAACCATGAAGCTGGTTGTATCCAATTCAAGAGCATTTTCAACCACCACAGCTTCACCCTGTAGCGCTTTCAATTCAGGTAAAGCAGACTGAACAAGATAGCCATCTTGGATTTGAAGTTCGCGTGGTAACGACAACATGCCCGCCCACTGATACTCATTAGATGGTGTATTAATCTCAGGCAGACCAATCCAAGCAATCAGAATACGGCGGCCTGTATCATCTAAATAAGTCTGTGGTGCATAGAAATCGAAGCCATAATCTGGCTGCGCAATATCTTGGTGGTTTTCCAGTTCTACCGAATCGAGATTTAGGCGGTCACCGACGATATAAGCCACCGAGTAGATATTTTTGAAATCGTATGGATTTTCGCTAGACACACCTTGTGGAGAAAACAGCATCACCGACTGATTCTCTATTTCAAAGAAATCTGGGCATTCCCACATATAGCCAAGGTTGTTGTAACGAGTTTGAATTGGACCTTTGTGCTGCCAATTCATCAGGTCTCGGCTGCAATATAGCGCCATAGAGCCAGTATTTTGAGGCGTTTGAGCACCCACAACCATCAGATAATCGCCGCCCTGTTTCCACACTTTTGGGTCTCGGAAATGTTCGGTGTAGTGATCGTTTTCGATAACCACGCCGTGCTTTTCTATTTTGCCGTCAGCAGACATCTTGGCAAAACATTGAGTTGGCACTCGCAACCAATTTCCATCGCGCTTGTTACCTGTAAAAAACAACAATGCATTGTCGTTTTCAACCAATGCACCACCAGAGTAAACACCGTGAGAGTCGTAATCTTGGTCTGGGTGCAAGCCAATGCCGTGGTCTTCGAAATGAACGAAGTCTTTGGTAGAAAGGTGGTACCAGTACTTCATACCATGGACGGGGCCAACTGGCGTCCATTGGTAAAATAGGTGGTGTTCACCATTAAAGAAACACAGACCATTCGGATCATTAAGCAGACCAAACTTAGGCGCAATATGGTAGCTTGGATAGCCAGAGTCTTGTTTGCGAAGCTCTACCATCGCATCAATACTCTCTAGAGAAATATCTTCTATACGGCGATATCTTTGCTCTACTGTCCAGTTCGAGTTCAAACTCATACACTCTCCTCTACGGCATTCGTATTTGAAGAGTCTTTTTGAATAAACTGAGTAAGAGCTTCTTGCGTTGGAAGTGCGGTCATTGCGCCTTTTTGCGTGGTCGCCAGTGCACCACACCCATTCGCCCACTGAATTGCAGAATCGACGACTTGTTGATTGTTCCACTCATCATCTTGAGAAAGCTTTGCAAGCAAACCGCCAACAAAAGCATCGCCTGCACCCGTGGTATCCACTGGCGTCACTGAGCGACCTGAAATCAACACACCTTGGTTTTCAAATACTCGCCAAACGCCTTTCGCGCCCTGCGTAACCAGAACAAGCGTGTTGTTAAGATCTGCAATGTTAGCCAAACCTTGTTTCATCGAAGTTGAATCGGTTAAGAAATCCAGTTCTTCTTCTGAGAATTTAACCACATCCGCCAATTCAACCGCTTTCATGACCACAGACTTAATTTCAGATGGGTTTTGCCACACTTCATCACGAAGGTTTGGATCGAAGCTGATGTAACCGCCCGCGGCTTTCATACGTCGGATCGCTTCGAAGGTACTGCTTCGGCTTGGTTCATTAGCCAAAGAGATTGAGCAGACGTGCAGCCACTCGTTTTTCTTAAATTCGGGAATGTCTTCAACAGACATAAACTGGTCGGCACTTGGCTTAACCATAAACGTAAAGCTACGCTCGCCTTGGTCATCAAGATCGACCACCACGGTTGACGTGCGTTGTTCAGGGTCCTTCACCAAACGCTCGGTATTCACACCTTCCTTTTGCAGAGTCACTTCCATAAAAGTGCCAAACGGATCGTTACCCACTCGGCCAAAAAATGCGCTTTTGCCTAAAAGGCGAGAAATCGCTACCGCGACATTAGCAGGCGCACCGCCCGGACATTTCAATAATGTCGCGTCAGTCTCCGGAATGAGGTCGACGACGGCGTCTCCAGTTACCCAAACTTGATTCATCTTTCTTACCTTAAAACTGAAAATCATGACAACCGAAAGCGATGGCAATCGAAAGCAGTAGCAACCAAAAGCAAGGTGACACTTCACGCTGTCATGTAAAAATATAAAAAGGCTAGCTAAGCCAAATCACCTAGCTAGCACCCCAAAGCTTAGGAAATGAAGTGAAAAGGGGGGCTTCACTTCTAGGGAGAAACGTTAAGCTGTTGCTTTAATGTTTTGCTTGCTGCGCTCGCGCAGACCTAAAACAACGGTCAGAGCAAAGGCAGTCACGAACGCGATAATCATACCTACCACGTAGTAGCCAATCTTTTCTGGTGATATTGAGATGATGCCAGGAATACCCGCCGCACCCAGTGCTTGTGCTTTCACATTGAACATCGTGATAAACGCGCTTGAAATCGCAGCGGCACAAACCGCAGCAATGAATGGATAGCGAAGCTTCAAGTTCACACCGAACATTGCAGGTTCAGTAATACCAAGCAAGCCAGTCACACCAGAAGGAATCGCGATACCTTTCATTTTCTTATCTTTACTCATGAAACCAACCGCCAGTGCCGCTGCACCTTGTGACACGTTAGACATCGCCGCGATAGGGAAGATGAACGTACCGCCAGTCGTTGCGATATCCGCAAGCAGCTGAGTTTCAATAGCAATAAAGCTATGGTGCATACCAGTAATAACAAACGGCGCATAAATCAAACCAAACACCGCACCGCCAATGAAGCCAGCACTGTTGTATAACCAATTTAGGCCGTCACCAAGCAGGAAGCCGATATCACGAGTAAATGGACCAACAATCGTGAATGTTAACAAACCAGTTATGAAAATCGCCAATAGCGGCGTTAGCAAGTTATCCAGAACCGAAGGAATAACTTTACGCAGCCCAAGCTCAACTTTCGCTAGAATAAACGCAGAAACAAGAACGGGTAGTACTGAACCTTGATAGCCTACTTTCTCGATTTCGAAACCTAAAATGTTCCAAACCGGAATGCTGCCCGACACTGATGCGCCACCGAAGCCCCAGCCGTTAAGCAAGTCTGGGTGAACCATCAACATACCTAAAGCCGCGCCAAGGTATGGGTTACCACCAAACTTCTTACTCGCTGAAAATGCTAATAAAATAGGTAAGTACACAAAAGGAGCATTAGCAAATGTATTGATCATGTTTGCTAAGTCGGTCAAACCCGGATTAGCGTCGATTAAAGATTTGCCATCAATGAATAAGCCTTGAGCCGTCAATAGGTTGTAGATACCCATCAACAAACCACCAGCAACAATCGCCGGAATGATTGGTACAAAAATATCAGACAGGCCTTTCACCGCGCGTTGCAGGATATTTTGGTTGTCAGCACCTGCAGACGCCACATCGTTGGTCGACATTTCCGTCATTTCAGTCAGCTTAGCCAACTCAGCATAAACTTGGTTTACGATGCCTGAGCCAAAGATGATCTGATATTGACCTGCCACTTTAAACTGGCCCTTAACCCCTTCTAGGTTATCAATCGCCTGTTCATCAATTTTATCTTGGTCTGCAACCGCAAGACGCAGACGAGTCGCGCAGTGTGCGAGTGCGGTGATATTACTTTTACCACCTAATAGAGAAAGCAGCTCTTTTGCTATTTTTGGATAATTCATTACATACCCCATTGGATTATCATTTGAGCTTTTGAATTTTCGGGAACGTTTGCAAAACAAATTTTTGCCTAGAAATAACAAATGATCAAAGATAACTGCTCAATAGTGTGAGAATGATCTTCAAATTATCTCCCTAGGATAAGAAGACAGGGTTAAAATCCCCTAATAACAGGTAAATTTGATGCTCTGTTTGCAAACAATCCCAAAACTAAAATTACAATTGGATAATGAATAATGGCTAGTCTTCATGATGTCGCTCGTCTCGCTGGAGTTTCCAAGTCGACGGTTTCAAGAGTAATCAATGATGAGTATGGCGTAAAAGACGCGACCAAGGTGAAGGTGCGTAAAGCGGTTGAAGAGTGTGGCTATCTCCCAAACCAAGTCGCTAAAGACTTAAAGTCCCAAAAAACCAACCTGGTTGGCGTGATTGTTCCTAGGGTTTCTTCCCATGCCACCTCTCAGGGTGTCGATGGTTTAACCGCCGTATTAGAGCAAGCGGGCAAGCATGTATTATTAGCGAGCACACACCAAACACACAATAAAGAACTTGAATATATTCAGATATTTAACCAGAGGCGTGTTGAAGGTATCATCCTGTACGCGACCCACCTCGACAACCAATTAGTCAAAGCGATTCAAAGCTCTGCCGTACCCGTGGTATTGGTTGGTCAAGACGGGTCAATGTTTAACATCCCAAGCATTGTGCACGACGACACTCGCGTAGGGTTTGAAGCGGGTAATCGCCTCATAGCGAAAGCTTGTAAGCATATGGGATTCATCGGTGTGCAAGGTGATGATATTGCGGTTGATAAGATGAGATCGGAAGGCTTCGCTCAATCGCTTCAATTTAACGACCTCACACTGCAATTTCACGCCCGTGGCGACTTCACCATAGAATCAGGTTACCAACTGGCGAAGCAGTATCTCAAGGAGCACACCAAGCTCGACGGCCTATTCTGCGCCACTGACCGTATCGCAATCGGTGCGATCAGAGCCATTCAGGAAGCGGGGCTCGTTCCAGGAAAGGATATATTGGTGCTCGGTGTAGGTGACGATGAGCTCGCTTCAGTATGCACACCAACGCTGTCTACGTTTAACTATGCGTTTGATAAAGCGGGAGAAAATGGAGCCAAGCTGCTACTCGACCGTATTGAGAAAAAAGGCTTTGAAATGAGCAAGATGGTGTTGACCTTCACCACTATTGACCGAGAGTCTTGCTAGCGATTTATTTCAGAGATCAGGTTATCCCAAGATAAAAAATGCCAACCTTCGAGTTGAAACGATAAGGTTGGCATTTGCTGATGCGACTATCACATCATGAGTAACACTCTCTATCTAAACGATATATCAAGCAATTAGAACCAAGTTTCCATCTGCAGTGCAAACAGAACCTCGCCGCCCTCTCCCATCGTTGCAGCATCTGCTTCAGTGCTGATCGAGTAACCATTTAGGTCTTCACTCCAATCCACATAGCTCACAGCGAAACGCAGTTCTGGTCGGTCAAAGAAACCAGTGCTAGTTGAAAGCTTGAGTGTTGGTGCAACTGTCGCTTTGTAGAAACCGCCGCTCGCTTGCTCTGTCGAGTTGTCTAAATCCATGTATTGCAATGAACCTTCGTAAACCATCTCAAAGTTATCTGTGAACTCTTGAGCTAATCGAACGTTTAAAGAAGCCCATGTGAACTCGTCATTCTTCTTCAAACGGTCTTGGCTATGCTCTGCCATTAATGCAGGTGCTAAGCGCCAGTTGTCGCCAATGCGAGTGACACCGTAGCTAAACAGGCGAACGGCTTTCGCGTCATCCAGTAGATCACCATTTGAACCGATGCCTTTTAGCTCTGCACCTAGGCCACTACCCACTAACATACCCGTTTTAGAGAAGCCTTCGCTCAGACCAAAGAAGTTGTCTCCATGGTACGCAAACATTGCGTGTACACCGCTTTCAGCTGCGCCATTTAGGCGGCTATCGTTGTCTGCTGAGGTCATACCGCTCAACATCACTTGCCATTGGCCAATACGGTTATTCATGGTTGCAATGTAGTTTTCTACATCTGTTGACGAGCTATCAATCTCACCAAAATCTCGGCCATAAATAGAGAAATTCGCTTTCCAGTTGTCGCTCATCTGAACGTCATAAACGCCCGCACCAGTACCTGATAAGAAGACAATATCCGAATCGAAAAAGTGAATATCAAAGTTGTCGCGATCGAATCGTTTACCCGCCCAAAACGTTGCTTCAGAAAACGCTTCAGATTCAGAGAACATGCTCAGACGGTTCAGTTCTGAATACACTTGTCGCACATTCAACTGGCTTTCGCTGGCAGTCCACTCGTTATTTGTCTCAGTACTGTCGGCCAACATGATGCGAAACAAAGCACTAGAGCCATCGTCTGCAAATCGCTTATGAATCAAGTTCGCTTCAACGTAATGATCATCTTCAACACCAAGACGTCCAATTGGAGCTCCAATGGCACCCGCCGCTGTCATGTAAGGACCAGTACCTGTCGCGCCGTTTAGGTCGTCGTTGATCAATAACCCAGAGCGAGCATAGCCGTGAAACTCAAACGAAGAAGCCTTTTCATTGGCCTCGGTAGAGACCTGCTCTGTTTGTGCAACCCTTTGTTCTAATTCATTAATACGTTGCTCTAATGCTGCAACGTCTTCACTTGCTAATACCGATGTAGTCATTAGCCCCATTGTTACAGCAACCGCTAAAATGTGTCGTTTCATTCTGATGTTCTCACGTTAATTGTTTTGGATTATCTGCAAACGTTCCCAAAATAATTCGTAAGCACATTTCGGCTTATACTTTTGATGTATAAGCTCTATATCGAAGAAGAAATAGAAATCAGTCGTGTTGATTACTTCACTTTTGTATCTGAGTGGATGATAGATCGATAATTTCGGGAACGTTACCGAAAATGCATAATTCTGATAACTTTGTCACAAGTGAAATTGATTAATGGGCGAAAAATAGTGTATCGCGCACATTGAAGCCTTTATCAAGGTCGTCGATAAGCTAGAGTCAGTTACGAACAAAGCGTGATGAAACACACAATAACCACAACCTTTAACTGATGAATAACTCGATTATCGAAGGTGAACACGGTTTTGTTCGATCTAATAAATGACGATCGAATCATAAAAGGGAAGTTAGAAATGAATCCAGATACTTATGAAAGCTTCCAATAAAAAAGCCAAGTTGAACCTTAGTGATCAACTTGGCTTTAAATGGCTCAATGAATGCTTTCTAGCGCGTTGTAACGTCACAAAAGTAGAGATTATTTAATTGGATAATGTCGCTTTAAAAACGCAATCACATGCGGTACATACTTATCGGTATCAAAAATTGGAGCACTATGACCAACACCCTCCTCGATAAACAGCTGATTCTCAATGCCGTACTTGTCCAAAGCATGTTTGAGGATCTGGCTTTGCGCTAAAGGCACTCGCTTATCCAGTGTTCCATGGAACTGAATGTAAGGCGGAGCATCACTGTTTATATAACTGGTCGTTGAAGCTTGTGCCGCTAGCTCTGGTACTTCACTCGGGATATCACCTAAAAAGCGTGACACCGACGACTTTTTACTGGTTGGTCTGTTCCCTTTATTACCTAGTTCCAGCAGGTCCGTCGGGCCAAAAAAGCTTACAACTCCAGCCACTCGATACTTAGGTTCTGAGTAAAAGCTAATGTCACCGTACGTATTACTTGCGCCGACCAATCCCGCTAAATGACCACCAGCTGAACGCCCCAGCATAACCACGTTATCGGCGGCAAGATTGTACTTGTTAGCATGGTCATGAAGATAGTTAATAGCATCATTAATATCCGCGACTGGTTTTGGGAAAGTTGCTTCGCCACTTAAACGATAATCGACCGCAGCCAACGCATAACCTTCATCCAAAACAGAATTAAGCAACAACGGGTTTTTAGTCGGAATATCGTCTTTAGTGCCACGCTTCCACGCACCGCCATGTACCCAAACGAGCAACGGATATTTTCCATCAACCTTTGCTTCTGTTTTGGGAAGGTAGAGATCAAGCTTGATCTCTCGTGCTTCTACCGTCTTAAACAAGATGTCCTTTTCTACTGTGTATACCGCATTAGCATTAGCATTAGCATTAGCATTAGCATTAGCATTAGCATTAGCATTAGCAGCCGATAATCCAACAAATGAAAGCATCAGTAATTTTGTTATCTTTTTCATTATGAACCTCTTATCTAGAATGACGCTTCTGCTGCTAACCAGTAACGACGACCATCTTCAACGTAGCCAAACTCTTCGTAATCGGTTTGTTCATCAAATAGGTTGTAGATACCAGCCATCACCTTAAGGTTCTTTTGCACATACCAGTTGGCACCTAAGTCAACATAAGTAATTGATGGCGCTTCGTATTGTGTTTTTGAACTACTCGTTGTCGGTTCTGACTCTTTGCCACGGTATGTCACTCGTATCCAAGATTGGACATCATCACGTACTTGCCAATCTGCATTTACGGTAGCTAAATGCTCAGGAATTTGCGTTAGTGGCTTACCCTCATCTTCACCGGACTGCTTCTCAGTATGTGTATAGGTATACGTCGAACCGACAGAAATCGCCTCGGTAATGCCTTTATTTATCGTGTATTCAGCACCGTAAGTAATCGCGTCTTCAATGTTCACGTAGGTAGAATCACAACCACGTCGGCCACAGTTAGTGCTCAGCTCTTTCTTGTCGATCTTGTCTTTAAAGTCACTGTAGAACACGGTGAAGTTCGAGCTTAAATCGGCATCGCCAACAAAGTACACGCCCATTTCACTGTTCACTGACGTCTCGGCTTTTAGATCAGGATTACCGTAAACCGAGCAGTCGCCACCACAACTTTCTTGCGCCCAACCCGCTTCCATCTCAGTTAAGCCTGGTGCTCGATAACCCGTTGAAACACCGCCTTTCACTGTCCAATATGAGTCGACACTCCACACACCATAAACGCGAGGGCTCAGATGAGACTCGAACACGTCATTTTGATCAAATCTGAGGCCAGTTGTTAGAGCAAAAAAATCGGTGATGTACCATTCATCTTCCGCAAACAGTGACCATTGGTTATTTTTGAAGACATGATCTTCTGCAGAATCTGTCAGCTCCTGACGTGTATAGTTGAAGCCGATAGTTAGGTAGTGCGCCTCAAGCACAGGCATAGACCATTGTGAGTTCAGAGTCAGGTTTTCCACTTCCATTTCTCCGCCTTCATTCTCAACCGTTTCATTGTTGATGTATGAAGTGCCCGAGCCCCAGTCGTAGTTGCCTGAGTGAGATAGGCCCAATGATTGACGATTGTTCACACGCTCAGAATCTGTGGTTTTCGATTTTCCATCCGTCGTCACTCGTTCTTGATCGTGATAGGTGTAATCAAACGAGAAAGTATCGTCATCCGTAGGCGTCAAGTGTAGTGCGCCACGGTAACTCTCTAATGTTTTGCCTCCGTATCCGTAAAGAATCTCATCTTCCTTACGCTCTTGATATAAACTAGAGAAAGAAGCACTCAACAAGCCATCAATAAGAGGGCCCGCTAGATGCACTTGGCTTTGATATGAATTGCCCGAGTCTGAGTTCTCTTGCAGTGTTGTTTCGCCACTGTCATACGATAGATATTTTGCTCAGCAGAAGGCGGCTGATGCGAAGATAAGGCAAAGTGCACATCACCTGCGACCAAGGCTTCGAAATGACGCTTGGGCGCAGAATCTAAACTCACGATCATGTTCGGCGCTTCTTTGCGGATCTTAGCGATCACCTTGGGCATTAAGGTATTAATTTGAGGCAGTAAGCCATAAAATTTCACAGTACTATCAACCTTGCTTGGGTCAAACGACTGCTTATGAACCAACTTTTCCAGGTTAGTAATAACGGTGTTGATATCGTCTTTAATCGACTCTGCTTTTGGGGTCAGCTCATAGCCATACTTCTTACGTACCAGCAGCTCATCATCAAAGAAGGTACGCATTTTTTGTAGCGTACGACTTACCGAAGACTGGCTCATGTTCAGAGACATTGCGGTATTAGAGACGTGTTTTTCTTCGAGTAAATGCTTAAGAACGAAAAGAAGATTCAGATCAATCTGGGAGAGGTTCATGAGTGCGTCACCAAAATAATGAGGGCATCGTTGAGACAATACGCCGCGCTCAAACCACGGCAATGCATATCAATGATTGGGGTTCAAGATACCGAGTTAACGGCTCTGCGAGCATGATTTAAAGTTCAATAGAAAAACGACTAAATCAAAAAATAGAAATAGAGATCGCTACTTTCTCTTCCCCTGCTCCACCAACTTTTCATTCCATGCCGTATTGCCGTCACGCTTAGTCACGTCATACTCTGAACAGAACTGAGATATGGTCATATTGTTATCGCCAGTGGCAAGCTTGAGAGCCAACTGAACTTGTTGAAGCTTGCTTTGCAGTCGCAAGATTTGACCAGCATTTGGGCTTTTCTCTTTGGCGTATTTTAAAGCCGCATGCTTACGTTCTGCCGCGCCCGCTCGGCGATCTGCTTCTGATAACAGATACTTGAGTTGAGCAACACTCTTGCCTTTCTTGAAGGCAGGATCAAGCAACTCAACGCATTCATCAAACGATGGATCGATAACGTATGGGTCAACTTTATGAGCTTGTTGGCGCATCCATTCGAGTGCGAGTTTTTCATCTGACATAATTACATCTTTACCAAAGAAACAGCCCTATATGGTATCGCTCAATAGCAAACCGCTGCAATAACAAATTGAGTGACTTTACGCCTTTTTACACTGTGCCGATTGACTAATTTAACAATCACAGCTCCAATAGTTGGCTTTAACGCATCACAAACAGCTCTTCGTGGTAGTGCTTTTCAATATCAAATTGATAGGTGTCTAATTCTTTTTTCAGTGATGTAGAGAACAACTCCGGCCCGCAGAAATACATCTCGTACTCGTTGAGGTCGCCACATTGATTGACAATTCTTCCGGCGTTTAGCCGCGGTGAGTGCAAGGTATCTATCACGGTCAACTTCACACCAACCGCGTGTGCTAGGTGCCACAACTCATCGATTAATTGCTTATCAACACCGCGAGTACAATAAAACAGTTGAATACGAGGATGATCTCGTTCTGTTTTGAGCGCTTCAAGTGTTGCAAAAAACGACGCTATCCCGACACCACCAGCAATCCAAATTTGTGGCTTGCTTAGGTCAAAATAAAGTCGACCATAGGGTCCTTCAACCGTAACCGCATCGCCCGCTTTCACTCGTTCATATAGGCCATTAGTAAAATCACCCAGCTCTTTGATCAAAAAGCGCAGCTCTGGATCATCACTGCCAGAAACAATGGTAAACGGATGCGGGTCTTCATTACCGAAACGCAAGTACGCAAACTGCCCAGCTTTGTGACCTTGCCAAGATGCCTCCGGTTTTAACACCAGCTCCATCACTTCAGCTTGTGGAAAATAGCGAGTCGAGATAATCGTCGCTGAGTGACGATTACGACGCCCAACCAAGCCCAACAAACTGTAAATCGCTGCGATAGACCCAGCCAAAGCAAATGCCACAGTTAGATAATAAATAGGTTCTCCCCAATACGCTCGTTTAAGCAGGATTACTGAGTGGAAAGCGATAAACAGGTACGCAACCGACATCAGACGGTGCGACAATTTAAACGGTTTGTACTTCACTGCCGCCCATAATGACGCCACCAGTAAAATGAGCAACAAGTAGAAGCCCCACTCGCCAATACTCTGAGCAATACCGCGTAATTCATTGACCCATAACTCCCATCCAGTCAAAACAGCTTGCGGCCCTGAACCATCGTGTCGAACAGGCTTATCTAACACACCAGACACCACCAATGACTTAGGTATTTGGTACCACAACCAGTGTGTCACACCCAGTGCAACACCACCGATACCGAGCCATTTATGGACTCGATATGCTTTATCCATACCTTTCAGCCAATTCTCAACCATAGGCAAACGCATCGCCAAGATCATTGTGATGGACATTAACACCAGAGACAAAATACCTGAGTACTGAATCATGGCTGAGCGCCATTCAAAGACATCGCTTGAAGCGAATAATTGCGGTTCCATCGCAAACCAAAAGGCTGACATTGTGGCAATCATTGCCCAAATGATATTGCGGACTGTTTTCATTTGTTAACACTCATAAAGACGACATCATTACTTTAGCTCCTGTGATGTAAAGGGACGTCAACGTACGTAAATCTATGCAAAGGATCTCGTTCATTGTGCTGTAGCAGAGATAAAAGAGACAAACTGCCCACGGCCAATAAGCGCTCTTTGATCGATAAAAGCGGATTCTTCGTACATATAAGTCCGTTAGTGAGCATGCTCGAAGATAACAATAAATGAGAAGAAGAGAAGATATGAAGGACATGACCCTTTCTAAACAAGATATCCAAACAATGGACCCGCGCCACCGCATTCGTTTGGTTAACTCCCTATCTGGATTTAAAAGCGCCAACCTAATTGGTACTTGTGATAAACAGGGGCTTGAAAACCTTGCGATAGTGAGCTCTGTCATTCACCTAGGGTCTGATCCGGCGCTGCTTGGTTTTATTGTTCGCCCAGATAAAAGCCGACGTCATACGCTAGAAAACATCCTAGAAACTAAGTACTTCACCGTTAACAGCATTGGTGCTGACTTTGTTAAAAAGGCCCATCAAACCTCGGCTCGCTACCCTAAACCAGTCTCAGAATTCAACGCGGTCGGCTTAACGGCCTATTATGACGACACATTCCCCGCTCCCTTCGTCTTGGAGAGCAGTTTAAAGATAGGGTTAGCGTTCAAAGAACAGATAACAATCGAAAGCAATCAAACGCAAATGTTGATCGGTGAAGTTATAACGATTCACGCACCCAAACGCGCCGTGATGCCGGATGGCTACCTTGATTTAGAAGCGTTGGATTTGGTCACGGTATCAGGGCTTGATAGCTACCACGTAACTCAAAGACTGCACCGATTAAGCTATGCAAAACCACAACAGCCACTCTTTCCACTCACTCGTGAAGGTAACCCAACTTCATGGGAAGCTTTCGAACTCAATCTAAACTAATTTTGTTCGGCAATTTGCTATCAAAAGTGCTAACGTCCTTTAATTCCAAGAGATGCATCTCACACAAGTGCATCTCGCTGAGCACCCCATTCATTCTTACGTCTGTTTCCAAGGACCCTTTTGAAGTTAACTCACTTTAAATACAAAACGCGCGAAGGCCCAGACTACCGGCACGGCGACCAGGTGTCTTTTATGGACATCAAACAAACCTTCGGTATGGGCAGCATTCGTGTGGGTGCTTGGGTGACGAAAGAAGAAAAAGAGTTGGCCGCAAATCTGATATTCGATTCGCTAGCCGACTTGGCTTACATCTTGGCTTTGCCACCAGAAGCGATTGGCCTTCGCGGCACATTAGGCTTAGCGTTCGGCAGTGGCGGCAGAAAAGGCGTACAAGCACACTATGCCCCGAACCAACGAGAATTAGCCCTCGCGAAGAATGCCGGAGCTGGCGCGCTCGCTCACGAGTTTTGGCATGCATTTGACCACTATATCGCTGAGAAAGCGTTTGAAATCGGCGATACCTCTGGCCCTCGCAAGCAGATCCTGTTCGCCAGCGACTGTTGGTTGCACGATAGAACGGTGCGACCTCATCCATTAAACGAAAGTTTGATGTCTCTGTTTGATGCCACACTGCTTAGCGACAATAACTTGGACAAACACGATTATGTGGCTCGCAGTGTGATTGCCGACAAAGCGATGTCTGCCCGTTACTTCTCACTACCCACAGAGATGATGGCGCGCGCTTTTGAATCCGTGATTGAATCGTGTTCCGATATCAAGAACGCTTATCTAGTGGATGGCACAACCAAGCCTGATATGTACCCCGTGTATCCGGATATGGCGCATCGAGAAGAGATATACCAAGCCCTGCAAGGTTACTTCGCACCATTAGGCCGATCTTTGAGTAAATAGCATTTTGAGTCAGTAACTCTCTGCATATTTACAATGAATGACATGTACCATAAGTTGATCATGTGTAAGCTCTGATATAACATGTACAACAAGCGGAACATGTAGAATAGTTAATTCATGAATGATTAACTATTCTGTGTATATAGAAAGATTAAACATATCCAAAAACAACAGGGTAAATAAGTGATGAATATTGTTTCTTTTACTGAGGCCAGAAATAGCCTTAAGTCTGTGCTCGATAGAGTGGTAGACGATTCTGATGTTACGGTAATAACCAGACGAGATTCAGAAGATGCAGTGGTCATGTCTCTTGATCATTTTAATTCAATGCAAGAAACCTTGTACCTAATGAGCTCGCCTAAAAACGCTGAAAGATTGGCTGAATCTATTGCTCAACTCGAAGCCGGAAATACAACCGTTCGAGAATTGAATAATGACGAATGATCGAAAGATTGTATTTACAGATAATGCTTGGGAAGATTACCTATACTGGCAAACCCAAGACAAGAAAACGCTCAAGAAACTAAATAAGTTGATTGAAGCCGCCAAAAGAACGCCCTTTGAAGGGATTGGAAAGCCGGAGCCACTAGTCGGCAACCTGTCTAGCTTTTGGTCAAGACGAATCGATGACAAGAATCGATTAGTGTATAAAGCAGATGACGATAACTTTTATATAATTGCTTGTCGTCACCACTATTAAAAGCAGTAAGCAGCACATAGAAAGGGCAGTAATGATCAGTTGGCCATCTTTGGTAAAACTCGACGGTGATGATGAGCTTATTTACGTCGCATCCGAGAACGATTTTCAGGCAGAATGCTCAGACATGATCCTGGGTGAAGATGATTACCTCATTGATTCAGAGGGTAAAAGCTACGCACTTCAATCGATATCAAATCAACTGTCTCTAGCGAAACGGCCTGAGCAATATTCAGTAGAAAGCGTGACCAAGCTGATTCGAAACCACGAGTTTCAAAAAGCTGAAGTGTGCCTGATGAAGATCCACTTCCTAACGATTGAAGAAGCAATTCAGTCGCTGGCTTTTGAGCCACGTTAATAGCTCTCCTGAAAGCTAATAAACGAAACCTGTTAAAACAAAACAGCGCCAATTTAGGCGCTGTTTTCTAGGATGCAATGAGTGGTAATAACCTCAACAACTAAGACGTCGCTTTGTGCGTAATTCCTGACTTATCAACAACCCCTTCAGCAAACTCACCACGCTCAAGTTTTTCGCGTAAAATTGCATGCTGGTCTTCAGTAAAGGTATAACGAGACATAATAAATATACGTACCAAAGCCCCTAAAGCCGGCAGTAAAGCAATACAAAAGAACATGCCATTCAATGCTGTTTCTGTTTGGTCCGCATTTGGAACATAACCAATAGTTGTCAGGATCAGACCTGTTAAACCACCTGCTACCGCAACGGAAAATTTACCTGTAAATGTTTGGCCAGAGAAAGTTATCGCTGCTGTACGCTTACCACTATGGTAGTATGAGTATTCAACGGTATCTGCAATCATCGCTGAAATAAGCGGGTTAGTCATCATAAAGAGCCCCGTTACTACTGCCAGCCACATCATCACCACCGTTGTGTTGTCATAACCTGTTAGATAAAAACCAACACGTGCGATAATTTCCAACACACATAGCGCAATAAAGATATCTCTCTTCTTGAAACGTTTAGTTAGGATTGGCGTCGCTAAACACGCGATAGCACTGACTAAAGTGATAGTACCAATCAATGAAACTAAACCTGCATCGCCCATGTTGTAGGTGAAAAAGAAAATGTATAAACCATTAACTAGATTGAAGAACACATTCATAAAGAATGCAGCCAAGATGAAGAATAATGGCTTGTTTTTACGTACCGCTTGAAAAGTATCTTTCAGTGTTACTTTTTCACAGCTCGCCGTCGAAATACGCTCTTTGGTATTGTAGAAACCGTTCAGCATAAACAGCAGACCTGCCACCATCAATACGATAACAGCAGGTAAGTAACCTTGATCAGCACGACCATCAGCAAAAAATGCGCTTAATTTAGGAAAAATAACTAGCGTTGCGCCAATACCAGCATTAACACCTAACATGGCACACGTTGCTGCTTTGGCACGCTCTTGAGGCTCATCAGTCATCACCGACGACATTGACCAAAATGGCACGTCAGAGATGGTGTAAAGGGTACCCCACAGAATATAAGTGATACCCGCATACATCACTTTAGTCGACATGTCCGCATCGATATTATAGAAGGCAGCGATGGTCACCAATACAATCAAAAACGGAGTAAACAACATGTAGGGACGGAACTTACCGAAGCGAGATTCTAACGTATCCATATAGCCAGCAATCAACGGATCATTAACAGCATCCCACACTCGTGCAATAAGAAATATGGTACTCGCAGCAATCGGCGAAATACCGAGAATATCGGTGTAGAAGTACAAGATGAACGAGCCAACCAAGCCAAAACTAAAGCATTGGCCCACGCCATAACCGAAATAAGAAATCAGCTCTCTATTGTTCAATCTATTTTTTATAGTAGTCATTGTTCACGTCTCGATTGATTTAATTCTAGTTTAGAAGCCGACCTTTTTCTCTAGGCCGGCTAAATGACAGTTATTCCACCTCTGCGAGTGTTTGAATCAACTGTACTTCGCTTGCATCATATGGCTGTCCTTGCTCATCAAGCAGATCGTGGAACCACTGACTGGCATAGTTAACGTCATTGCGTTTAATTTCAGGCCAAGGAAGGTGCGTTTGTGTTTTACCTTTCACTAATCCCCATTGATAGCAGCCAATATTCTTATCTTTAAAAATTGGCAGCTGTTCATGTAAGGAAGATTGTGCATGACGTGCTAACCACTCGGTACACATCATCGGGCGATTGTGCGCTTGCACAACTTTCAGCGCTTCATGGAACAAATCCAACGGAAGATAAGCATGGAAAGTGATAATGTCCGATAGCTCCATCGCTCGGCGATCGGTTGGATGCTCAAAAATAGGCAAACTACGGTCGAGAATACTAGGGCAATGCCATGCACCCACCGTTAGGGGCTGAGTCGGGTTCACATCGCGCGCCCACTCAAACGCTTTTTCCATCAACTCGTGGCTAAACGTCTCCATTTCTTCATCGTAAGCTAGCTCACCATTGGTGGTAAAAATCATACGGTTGGTAGGCTCGTTGTACAGATCCCAAATCGCAATACGCGGGTCGTTTTTATAAGTCGAGATAATGTCACGGATGTAAGTTTCAACGTCACCCCACTGTGACTTATCCATAACAACATTACGACCTGGGCTGGCCGCAGCTTGGCTATTATGCAGGTCAGGGACGGGGGCTTTTTGTTGACCTAGATACGGATGGTCACCGGAGAATCCACAATCATCCATTGGGGTCATCATTACCTTAATCTGGTTTCGTTCACAAATATCTAAGAAATGATCAATGCGCTCATGCAGTCCTTGGCGGTCGACTTGCCACACAATGAAAGGCAAATTGGTACGCAGCGTGTTGTAGCCAACCTCTCTCGCCCAAGCCAACTCTTGTTCCATTATTTCTGGTGAAAATGAGTCTGCTTGCCACATTTCGTTCCAGTTTACAGCCGTCCTTGGTAAGTAATTAAATCCACGTAACCATCCATGTTGTTGTTGCCATTGCCACGCTTTGTCTTCAGACCATCTTTTCATCTTACTCACCTTGAAACTAAATTATTAACTAATAATATTAGCTAATATAATGAGCTGCATTTTTATCGCTACTATCTAAGATTAAAAACGAGTGAGCAATCACAACTATCAGACTGCTCGGACAACTTTTTGTGATCCCCATCTTTAACAGGTGATCGAAAGCTGATAATTAGCTAATATCTTTAGCTAACTAAGTTGAGTTGAAATTTACGATGGCTAAAAAAATCACTATGAGTGACATTGCTGCAGCGGCAGGTGTGTCTCAATCAACGGTATCACTGGTACTTAATGGTTCAACGTCTGTAAAAATTGCAGACACCACAAAAAGTAAAGTGCTCGATACCGCCGAATCACTTGGCTACAAAAATAAGAAAGTCGCTCATGCGCTGGGTCGACCTAATAAAATAGCACTGGTTGTCAACGGGTTATCGAGTTATGACCCTTTTATTGATGCTATAAACTCAGCGCGTGAAGAGGCTTGGGCGAACGACTTTATTTTAGTGATCTTCAATTACAGCCACGATGAAGTGCTAGCGAGCAAAATTGAAGTGGAAATCAACAGCGGAGATTATGCAGGCTTGGTGTACGCATCGAGCATGACTCGTGAACTTGAACAACAACGGGTCAATACGCCTCTGCCAACCGTGCTCCTAAACTGCACAAACGAAAGCAATAGCGATGCACCAAGCATTTTACCTGCCGATATGATCGGTGCTTACAAAGCGGTCTCTCACCTTATCCAACAAGGCTATTGTCGTATTGCTATGCTCACAGGCGAAAACTGGATGCTTGCGAGCCAACAACGCAGTGAAGGCTACCGTCAGGCACTAATTGATGCCGATATTGTCCCGAACAGCAATTACTTAGCAGAGGCCAACTGGTCATTAAAAGAAGCACATCAGCAGACATTAGCTTTGTTTAAGTTAGCTCAACCACCAGAAGCTATCTTTTGTGGCAGTGATTACATGGCGATGGGGTGCTATCAAGCACTGGCTGAACTAGGGCTTAAGATCCCTCAAGATGTCGCGATCGTTGGCTACGATAACCAACAAATCGCATCGGAAAGTTTTCCTGCGTTAACATCCGTTGAATTACCTTACTCAGATATGGGCAAGCTAGCGATTGAGTCCTTAATGGCGCAAATTGAGGCTCAGCCTTTGTTATCCAGTAGACGAAAAGTGGAAGGAGAATTGATTATTCGTACATCCTCAACACCATCGGATAAGGTGGGCACATAGCCCACCAATAGTTAGGGCCTAAAACTTAAACTGATAAACCGTCTGATGTTGATAAAGCTCTCCAGACTTCAGGAGCCCGCGGTTAGGTCCCCATTCTGGCTTATTAGGACCATCTGGAAAATATTGGGTTTCTAAGCAAAGACCATCGTACAACTCATAATTTTTACTCTTACCAGGCGTCCCTGCTAGAAAGTTACCCGAATAAAACTGAATAGCAGGCTTCGTCGTTTTTACCTTCATCACGACTTCTTTTGCAGGTGCAACCAGAACCGCTGCAACCGACTCTCCATCGGTCACTTCAGGCTGAAACACAAAAGCATGATCATAACCACCAGCCATTTTCTGGTCCGACTCAGTCAGAAAATCCCGCCCAATGAGCTTTGCGTTTGAAAAATCAAAACTCGTATCCTCAACCGCCTTTATTTCTCCCGTTGGTATTAAGCCTTGATCTGTTGGTAAATAATGGCCTGAACTCAACTGCAATACATGATCCAAGCTTTTCGAACCAGAAGCCTCACCAGCCAAATTAAAGTAAGCATGATTGGTTAAGTTAACGGGGCAAGTCTTATCAGTATTGGCTTCATAAGAAATAGATACTTGGTTGTCATCCGTTAGAGAATAGGTAACTTTGACACCAAGATTACCCGGATACCCTTGATCACCATCTTTGATATGAAGAGTAAACACTACCTTTTGTGCACTTTGTTCAACAATGCTCCAACGCTTTTTATCAAAGCCCTCTACTCCACCATGTAATGAGTTTTCACCATTATTAACCCCGAGTTGGTAGCGCTTCCCTTCAAGTTCGAATTGGCCTTTAGCGATACGGTTTGCAAAACGTCCAACAATCGCACCAAAATAAGAGCTCTGCTCCATATGTTCAGCCATATTGGGTGAGCGAAGTAACACCTCTCGAGCTACTTCATTCACTGGCATAGAACAACTCAGCCAAGTAGCTCCAATATCCATGAAGGATACACTCATTCCATTGCTGTTCTTGAGGTGGACCAGTTTAGCTAACTGACCATCAAACGATGGAGTGGATGCCATATCTTGCTCTAATTGCTCAAAGTTAGTAATCATTAGTGCCTCTTCGTCTCACAAAAATAGCGTTATATCACCACTACCCCACTTACAACTAATAATATTAGCTAATATTTTGATCTAAATTGCCTTTTACTTAATTCACATACCTTTTCAAGCGTCAGAAACAAAAACAGCGCCTCAATAGGCGCTGTTTCTCGTTTCTTATCTCGCTAGTCGATTAAGCGACAATTAAGCGATAAAAATCTGTGCCAGTGCGTAGCCTAAGCAACATGCGCCGACTACACCGATCAAACCAACCGACATGAATGAGTGGTTGAAGTACCACTTACCAATCTTGGTAGTGCCAGACACATCGAAGTTAACCGTTGCGATATCTGATGGGTAGTTCGGGATGAAGAAGTAGCCGTAAACTGCTGGCATTAAGCCGATCAACAAGGCTGGGTCTAGTCCTAAGCCAAGGCCAACAGGTAGCATCATACGCGCAGTAGCGGCTTGAGAGTTCACCACAACCGATACGATGAATAGCGCTAGTGCGAACGTCCATGGGTAGTTGGTCACCATTTCCACGATGCCAGACTTGAACTGAGGCATTGCGTATTGGAAGTAGGTATCCGACATCCAAGCGATACCGAAGATCGCAATCGCCGCCACCATACCCGATTTGAATACCACACCGTTTGGCACATCTCGCGGGTCAGTTTTAGTCGCCAGCAAAATGATACCGCCGAAGCAGAGCATCATCATTTGGATGATCACCGACATCTTGATTGGCTTGTCGCCGTCAACGATGGTTCTGATCTCAGGCACCATCGCCACGATAACAATCACCACAATCGACAATAGGAAAATCAAAACCGCATTACGAGCCGAAGTTGGCAGAACTTCATCCAAAGAGGTCGCGGTAGTGCTTTCAATGCGCTTTTTCCACTCAGGATCTTTTAGGCGTGCTTGGTATTCAGGATCGTCGCTCAATTCTTTACCGCGTTTTAAGCTATACAAAGAAAGCAAGAACGTACCAAACAATGTTGCAGGAACCGTCACCATCAAAATAGAAAGCAGAGTAATAGAGTGTTGAATATCAGAAAGTTGTGCGAGGTAATACACTACAGCAGCAGAGATTGGTGATGCCGTAATCGCCAACTGAGATGCCACCGACGCAGCTGCCATTGGACGCTCAGGACGAATACCGTTCTTCAATGCCACATCGCCGATGATTGGCATGATTGAGTAAACCGCGTGGCCAGTACCCAATAAGAAAGTCATTGAGTAAGTCACGAACGGTGCTATCAAGGTGACGCGTTTCGGGTTCTTTCTCAGTACCCTTTCCGCAACTTGCAGCATGTATTTCAAGCCTCCCGCCGCTTCTAAAATCGAAGCACAAGTCACAACAGCGAGGATGATCAACATGACAGTGACAGGTGGAGACGTTGGTGGCATCTTGAAGACAAACACCTCGATAACCAAACCAATACCAGAAACAACACCTAAGCCAATACCACCATACCGAGACCCGATATAAAGTACGACTAATAAAAATAGAAACTCAAAATACAACATAAGCAACCCTGCTAAAAATATGGACTAATGATATTTTGTCTCTAAGCTCAGCCATTTACTTATTGCTTGGTCACACTATCATTAAAGGCTACCGCAAATTGTTTTTTATAAGATTATGGTCACGCTAACAAGCCTGTAAGTTTATGAAATGTAATAGTAAAACAAACACCCGACCTCGATTTGTTATGTATAACAGTCATAATTGTATCTGTTAGATCTCGATGACCTATAAAAGATTAGGCTCATAACTGAACGATATTATTTCAGCTTGAATTAATGAGATTTCAAGTCATTCAGAAGCATATTGCACACCCAATACTTCCGATTCTAACTCAACGCTGACTCGCCTATCCTTAGACACTATGTCAAAATACCCGCCCTCACGATGACAACACATAAAGAACCACGGATATGAATTTTCAAGCTGCTATTTTTGATATGGATGGACTGCTGCTCGACACCGAGCGACTTTGTATGCAGGTATTTGAAGAAGCATGTCACGCGCAAGGTGTTCCGTTTTTGCAGGATGTTTACCTAGGCATCATTGGCTGTAACGCAAAAACCATCGAACAGATTTTTCGAAACGGTTACGGTGAAGGGCTAGATTACCCAGCGCTGAATAATGAATGGCGCACCCGCTACAGTGCAATTGTTAAAAACCAAGCAATCCCAGTAAAAGATGGCGTGATTGAACTGCTTGAATGGCTAAAATCGAATGACATTCCAATCGCGGTGGCGACCTCCACTCAGCTTGATATCGCGAAGAAGAAGCTTGAGCTGGCTGGCCTAGATTCTTACTTCACTTCATTAAGCACAGGCTGCGAAGTGACTCACGGCAAGCCTCACCCAGAGATTTACTTGCTGGCGGCTGAACGCCTAGGTGTTGCGCCTGAAACCTGCCTAGCGTTTGAAGACTCAAACAACGGTATTCGTGCATCAATGGCAGCGAACATGATCAGCTTCCAAATTCCAGATTTGGTTGAGCCTTGCGAAGAAGTTAAAGCGCTTGGTCACACGATCAGCCCGTCACTGCATCATGTATTGGCGCAGCTTCAACAAGCCACTGCATAAGCTCTGATTACCGTTAATAGCGCTTTAATCAACACAGAATAACCTTTCTATTAAGCCGACTCACTGAGTCGGTTTTTTTTGTGGGTATTCCTTTTATAAAAGATAAAAAATCGCGCTAGAAACTGTTACAGTCGATGTGAAACGATGGAAATCGAGAAGCAATATTGATAATGGAGAAAGAGACGCGTGAAGGAAAAGTTTGAAGACCAACTGCTTGATTTTGCACAACGAGAAATGACACAAGATGCAGCACACGACATTAGCCACATTAAGCGTGTCGTCAAAACCGCTAAGGCTTTGTGTGCTCAAGAACAGGCTAAGCTTGAAGTCGTTTTACCCGCCGCTTACCTTCATGATTGTTTCACCTTTCCTAAGAACCATCCAGACAGAGCCAAAAGCTCGCAAATGGCAGCAGACAAGGCGATCTCTTTCCTCAAATCTATCGACTATCCCGCGTCCTATCTTGATGAGATCCATCATGCCATTGTCACGCACAGCTACAGCGCCAACATCACACCTGAAACCTTAGAAGCTCAGATAGTCCAAGATGCCGATCGCCTAGATTCTCTCGGCGCAATTGGCATTGCTCGCTGCCTGTATGTGGGCCAGAGTTTTAACGCAGAGCTCTATAACCACGAAGATCCATTCGCTGAACATCGTGACTTGGATGACAAGCATTACAGCGTCGACCATTTCTACGTGAAACTGTTTAAGCTGGCTGGAACCATGAATACAGAATCCGCCAAGTTAGAAGCCAACAAGCGCACCGACTACATGCGTGGTTTTCTTGAGCAATTGGGCTCGGAAGTTTAGCGGCTTAGAAAAAGAGACACACGATAAGGAAGAGAGAAGGATATGGAAATAAATCGCTTTAAAGCCTCCGATGCCAATGAGATCGTCACTTGGTTCACATCACTCGAAGACTATGTACTGTGGGGCGGACGAACCTTTGGTTGGCCGTTAGAAGCCGCCTCCATCATCGAACGCTCTCAAGAGCCTCAAGTTGAGCTATATACCTTCTCTGAGTCTAGTGCTCTCTCTGAACTGAATTCGAACGGCAATAACTCAGAACTGATCGGGTTTATGGAGTTTCAACGTATGTCAGACAGTGAACTTCGTTTCTGCCGAGTTGCGATTCACCCAAACCAACGAGGCAAAGGGCTTGGGCAATCAATGATAGAAAGTGCATTAGACGCCGCGAAACAAATACCTGATGTCACCACCATCAGCTTAGCGGTATTTCAGCAGAATATCGGAGCAAAACGTTGCTACGACAAAGCCGGCTTTCAGGTGGTCGACAAAGAGCCGAGCGTCAAAGAGTTCAATGGCAAAACGTGGCCCTTGTATCAGATGGAATTAAAGCTCTGCTAGTTCGTTTTAATTACTAGATTTGACCCCATATCATTAAGCATTGGCTACATACTCAAGATACACAGATGTAATTTGGAACCTTCATGACCCAAGAAAAATTCGATACTATTTACCAACGTGCAGCTCACCGCAAAGGCGGAGCGGCCGAACTCGAAAAAATTGTTCGTGCGCCCCTTTCACAAGCCGAGCTATCACAAATCACCGACGATCGTTGGCTAGCCGCCTTTACTGAAAAAGTATTCCAGTGTGGTATTTCATGGAATGTAGTGAGGAAGAAATGGCCGCAATTTGAAGAAGTGTTCTTTGAATTCAATATCGAAAAAATGCTGATGCTGCCGAATGAAATGTGGGAACAAAAAGCGCAAGACCCGCGCATTATTCGCCACCTCACTAAGGTGATGACCATCCCTGCCAATGCCACCATGATCCACAATGCTAAGCGTGAGGCGGATTCCTTCTCACAAATGGTTGCCGACTGGCCATCAGAACGTATCACTGAACTTTGGGATTATCTGAAGAAACACGGCAAGCGATTAGGCGGTAACACTGGTGCCTACACTCTGCGCCAAATGGGAAAAGACACGTTTATCTTATCTTCTGACGTTGAAGCGCACCTGCGCAGCACAGATGTGATTGATAGCGGTCGTAACACCAAACGAGCACAAGTCGCGGCAAGTAAGGCTTTCAACGAGTGGCAGCAGCAATCAGGTCGTACCCTGAGCGAAATAAGCCAGATCGTCGCCTACAGCTGTGGCGATAATCGCGTCTAGTTTTAGGGCGAATGACTTAAAGCTCAAGATTGCACACAGTTCCCTGCAAACTAAATGTTATAAGTCATTAACAAATAAGCGTGCATCGCACTTTCATCCGGTGGCATTGTATAGATAAATGTATACAATATAGAGTAACACTCATGAATTATTCTCGACCAACCCAACTCGACTAAACAAGGGCCCTTATCTCTATGACAGTTCTCAAAAACTCTGTCTCCAAAGGTGTAAAAACGAAAGTAACAGGCCAGACTCAAGACGATGTTGTTTACTGCCATATCTTCGACGCGATACTAGAACAAAGACTGCCACCAGCCACCAAATTAAGCGAAGAAGCGTTAGCAGAAATCTTTAGCGTTAGCCGCACCATTATCCGCCGTGCCTTACTGCGTCTTTCTTTAGAACAAGTTGTGGTGATCCGTCCTAACCGAGGAGCCGTGATTGCTGCGCCAACGGTTGACGAAGCCAAACAAATCTTTAAAGCACGTGAAGTGATGGAAATTGCTATCACTGAGCTGGCGGTGAAAAACGCAACCAAAGCTCAAATAGAAGAATGCAGAAAATTAGTCGCGAAAGAGAACTGTGCTTTCGACCAAGGCGATTACGGCTCTGGCCTACGTTTGTCTGGTGAGTTCCACATCAAATTGGCTGAAATGGCAGAGAACGCGCCACTGCTGGCTTTCCAACGCAGCTTGGTATCGCAAACTTCACTGCTGATCGCTCAGTACGAAACGGGCAACCACTCGAACTGTTCTCTAGACGAACACTCAGGCTTACTGGATGCGATAGAGTCAGGCAATGAACAACAAGCCGTAGAGTTGATGCAAGAACACCTAAGCCATATTCGTTCGAAGCTCAACCTAGACAGCAGCACAGCTTCTAGTGATCTGCATGTCGTGTTCTCAGATCTGCTTAAGAGTAAGTCATAGACGATTCAACAAACGATTGATAACCATCTGTTAACAACTTTTTGTTAACAGCTTTTTATTAACAATACAGGAGAGAAGTAAGCCTTAGTGTTTACTTCTCTTTTTTATGCCCTCTCACCTAAAAATAAAGACGACGATCGGCTCACATCCATCTAAAACACTGTCTATTCTAGCCTCAACAACGATCTTAGCCTCTACAGAATCACTCCCAACAGTGCCATAAATCTTGTCTTTATCTTGTATACATAGCTATCCATTCATTCACACCATAAAACTGTTCAATCTCAATCCAAACCCTTATAAAACAGACAACTACGGTTAAAATAAAATTGTATACAATCCACAACTAAGACTATTTGTTGCATTTTTGTAAATAAATAGTTGACCACAGGGTCAGGATGGATAATTATTGACCTAGAAGTCAAAAAGAATACACATGGAAATATGTCGATTTACAAGGAGGTCTCTTGATTACTTTTTTGCTCAATCAGGAAATAAGACGTGAAGATAATCTGTCGCCAAATATGACAGTGCTCAACTACCTTCGTACCAAGGTTAATAAAACCGGTACAAAAGAAGGTTGTGGGTCGGGTGACTGTGGTGCATGTACGGTAGTTCTGGGTGAAGTGGTTGATGGACAGCTGCAATACCGCTCGGTGAACTCTTGCCTGACGTTCGTTTCAGCGCTGCATGGAAAGCAACTGATCACAGTAGAAGATCTACAAAACCGAGATCGCTCTTTGCACCCAGTACAGAAAGCGGTGGTGGATTTTCACGGTTCCCAATGTGGTTACTGCACACCGGGCTTCATCATGTCGATGTTTGCGCTAGGCAAGAACAAACCCGATGCGAGCAAAGAAGACGTCATGGAATCACTGGCGGGTAACCTATGTCGTTGTACAGGCTACCGACCAATTGTTGATGCTGCGATGTCACTTTCAACAGACCAACCTTTGATCGACCAATTTGCTGAACTTGAACGCAACACCATCAAGAAGCTAGAAAGCATTCAAGACACTGAGGCCAACTTACGCCTTGGTCACCTCACCGCTTTTTCCCCGAAAAGCACTGACGAGTTGGCCAAGCTTTTTCAAGCGCATCCGAACGCGAAGCTGGTTGCTGGCGGCACGGATTTAGCACTGGAAGTGACACAATTCCATCGCGAGATTGAAACACTGATCAGCGTAAACCTTGTTGAAGACATGAAGGTATGCGAAGAGACCGACACCGATTTAATCATTGGTGCCAACCTACCTATCAGCGATTCTTACTCACTACTGAAAAAACACTACCCAGATTTTGGGGAACTATTGCACCGCTTTGCTTCACTTCAAGTTCGTAACCAAGGCACCATCGGTGGCAATGTTGCCAACGCTTCACCTATCGGTGATACCCCTCCTCTACTGATTGCCCTGAACGCGAAGATCAAACTTCGTTGTGGTGATGAGTCACGCACCATGCCGATTGAAGATTACTTCATCAGCTACAAAGTGACAGCGCAAAAAGAGAGTGAGTTCATTGAACAGATCATCATTCCTAAGCCAAGCAACGACAGCTTCCGAGCTTACAAACTGTCTAAACGTTTAGACGATGATATCTCTGCGGTATGTGGTGCGTTTGATATTCAAATCGAAGATGGCAAGGTTTCTTACGCTCGTATCGCTTTCGGTGGTATGGCTGCAACACCTAAGCGCGCGGCGCGTTGTGAAAATACGTTATTAGGCAAACCGTGGACAGACGCTAATATTAAGTTAGCGATGCAGGAACTGTATAACGACTTTGAGCCGCTATCTGATTTCCGTGCCAGCCAAGAATACCGTTCATTGTCGGCAGCCAATATGTTGCGTCGTTACTTCATTGAACAGCAGAACAAAAACAACCAAATCGAAACAAGGGTAACGTCTTATGTCTAAATCAAATTCCTCTGTTCACAAGAGCAATGCGATGACCCACGAAGAGATGGTTACCATTGCAAAACAAGACCTAAAAACTGGCGTAGGTAAAAGCGTAAAACACGACAGTGCAGCCAAGCAAGTCACGGGCGAAGCGGTATACATTGACGACCGCCTAGAGTTCCCAAATCAGCTGCACGTCTACGCACGCCTGAGCACGCAAGCGCACGCCAACATCACCAAAATAGACCTATCTCCGTGTTACGAATTCGAAGGCGTGGCGATTGCCATTCAAGCCAAGGACGTACCGGGTGAACTGGATATCGGTGCCATCCTACCGGGTGACCCACTGCTCGCTGATGGCAAAGTAGAATACTACGGCCAACCTGTGATTGCCGTGGCAGCCAACGATTTAGAGACGGCACGCAAAGCCGCACACGCAGCCATTATTGAATACGAAGAGCTACCCGCCATTCTTGATGTAAAAGAAGCGCTAGAGAAAGAGCACTTCGTAACAGAAAGCCACACTCAACAACGTGGTGACTCGAAAGCCGCGCTGGCAAAAGCGAAACATGTGATCTCAGGTGATCTAGAGATCGGCGGCCAAGAGCACTTCTACCTAGAAACTCAAATCAGTAGCGTGATGCCAACCGAAGACGGCGGCATGATCGTGTACACCTCGACTCAAAACCCGACCGAAGTTCAAAAGTTGGTTGCGGAAGTGATTGGCGTGCCGATGCACAAAGTCGTGATTGATATGCGTCGTATGGGTGGTGGTTTCGGTGGTAAAGAGACTCAAGCGGCCTCTCCAGCATGTATGGCTGCGGTTATTGCCCACCTTACAGGCCGACCAACCAAAATGCGTTTGCTGCGCAATGAAGACATGCAGCAAACCGGTAAACGCCACCCGTTCTACAACCAATATACGGTCGGTTTTGACGACAATGGTATGATTCAAGGTGCCGACATTACCGTTGCAGGTAACTGTGGTTACTCGCCAGACTTATCAAGTTCTATCGTCGACCGAGCAATGTTCCACTCAGACAACGCCTATTACTTAGGTGATGCAACTGTGGTCGGTCATCGATGCAAAACCAACACGGCATCGAATACCGCTTACCGTGGCTTTGGTGGCCCGCAAGGCATGATGACCATCGAACACATCATGGACGAGATTGCGCGTTACCTGAAAAAAGATCCTTTGGAAGTACGTAAGGCGAACTACTACGGCGAAGAAGGCCGTAACGTGACCCATTACTACCAAACCGTTGAAGACAACTTTTTACCTGAGATAACCGAACAGCTTGAGCGTAGCAGTGACTATCACGCACGTCGTAAAGACATCGCTGAGTTCAACAAGCAAAGCCCTATCTTGAAGAAAGGCCTTGCTATCACGCCAGTGAAATTCGGTATCTCGTTTACTGCGACTTTCTTGAACCAAGCAGGTGCGCTCATCCATATCTACACCGATGGCAGTATTCATTTGAATCACGGTGGTACGGAAATGGGACAAGGCTTGAACATCAAAGTGGCACAAATCGTTGCACAGGAGTTCCAAGTCGATGTCGAACGTATCCAGATCACCGCTACAAACACAGACAAAGTTCCGAACACATCACCAACCGCAGCCTCATCGGGCACCGACCTCAACGGTAAGGCCGCGCAAAACGCCGCAATGACCATTAAGCAGCGCCTGATTGACTTTGCTTCTTCGCACTTCAAAGTGTGGCCTGAAGAAGTAGTATTTAAGAACGGTATGGTGCAGATTCGCGATGAGATCATGACCTTCAACTCGTTTGTTGAACTGGCTTGGTTTAACCAAATCTCGCTATCGAGCACTGGCTTCTACCGCACGCCGAAGATCTATTACGATCACGAGAAAGCACGCGGTCGCCCGTTCTACTACTACGCGTATGGCGCCTCTTGTTCAGAGGTTATCATCGATACCTTAACCGGCGAAAACAAGATTCTGCGTGTCGATATTCTGCATGATGTGGGCGCTTCATTGAACCCAGCAATTGATATCGGCCAAGTCGAAGGTGGCTTTGTGCAAGGTGTCGGTTGGTTAACGACGGAAGAGTTGGTATGGAACCAGCAAGGCCGCTTAATGACCAACGGCCCTGCAAGCTACAAAATCCCTGCGATTGCTGATATGCCAATTGATTTCAGAACGCACCTTTTGGAAAACCGCAGCAACCCAGAAGACACCGTCTTCAACTCGAAAGCCGTGGGTGAACCGCCTTTCATGTTGGGTATGTCGGTATGGAGCGCACTGAAAGACGCCATTAGCTATGTAGCCGTCGATGGGGCGATTCCTAAGCTCAACACACCTGCAACGCCAGAACGTATTCTGATGGCGATTCAGGAAGTCACTGAAACGGCTCCGACTTCGGTCGATGCTCAATCAGAAACGGCTTAAGGCGTAATAAATAGCTGAGGAAGCATAAAGGGATTTAGGAGGACGTATGTTTAAGGATAATTGGATTCATGAACTGGCAAAACTGGAAGAGAATTACGAACCGTGTGTGATGGTGACGGTTCTTGAAGACAGAGGCTCCGTTCCACGCGATGCGGGCACCAAAATGCTAGTCACTCGTGACCGAATCATCGCTACGATTGGTGGTGGTCACCTTGAACATGTGGCCACTAAAATGGCTCGCGAAATGCTGATTGCCAGCGAAAAATCGCTCAAAGTGGAACGCTTCAACCTAGGCGCTCGTTTAGGCCAATGTTGTGGCGGAGTGGCAACGTTAAGCTTCGAACCGATTGGCACTCAGCAGAACCACCTTGTGCTGTTCGGCGCAGGCCATGTTGCCAAAGCGCTGCTGCACATTGTCGCAACCCTGCCCTTTCGCGTGACCTGGATTGATGAGCGTGAAGAAGTATTCCCTGAAACGCTGCCACACGGTGTTAAAAAGCTTGTCTCAGATGATCCGGTTGGCGAAGTGAAACACATGCCACCGAACAGCTATTACCTTGTGATGACGCACAACCACCAGCTCGATTTCGACCTGACCAAAGCGATTATTGACCGTGAAGATAGCCGTTACTTTGGCATGATTGGTTCGCTTACGAAGCGTAAGAAATTCGACTTCCGCTTAGAGCAGCGTGGCTACAGCCAGGAACAGATAGAAACTATGCTTTGCCCGATTGGCATTAGCACCGTGAATGGCAAACACCCTGCGGAAATTGCGGTATCGGTTGCGGGTGAACTGATCGCACACTATCAAGGGCAAGCACTTGAACAAAAGCGCCCAACCAAACAATATCGAAATCAGGATTTGACCGATCAACACAGTCAACCAAGCGACGTAGGCGAACCACCATTGGAAGAGAAGATCGCCTAATAAAAGTCGCAAAGCTTCAGTGGCCATAACGTCGCTGAAGTCATTAAAAGGAAGTAAACATGACAACGCAACGCAAAGCTTATCGCGCCAGCATTTTACACAGCGTCGCCGACCCAAAAGATGTCGGTATCGATGAGTCTTACGACTATTTTGAAGACGGTGTTTTAGTGGTTGAGAACGGCCATGTCGTCGACCTAGGGCATGCCGACGAGGTATTAGCTCGCCAACCTAAAACACTCGAAGTAAAAGAATACAAAGACAAGCTGATCACCTCTGGCTTTATTGATACGCACATCCACTACCCTCAAACAGGGATGATCGCGTCTTACGGTGAGCAGCTACTAGATTGGTTAGAGAACTACACCTTCCCAGAAGAAAAACGCTTTAAAAACCCAGTTTACGCACACAAAGTGGCGAAGCTATTCCTAGACGAATTGGCAAGCAACGGTACCACCACTGCACTCGTGTTCGGTACCGTGCACAAAGAGTCGGTTAACGTGTTCTTTGAAGAAGCTGAGAAGCGCAACCTACGCATGATCGCAGGTAAGGTATTGATGGATCGCAATGCGCCTGATTACCTCACCGACACACCAGAATCTGGCTACGCAGACTCCAAGGAACTGATTGAGAAATGGCATAACCGCGGCCGTTTACTTTACGCGGTGACACCTCGTTTTGCGCCAACCAGCACACCAGAGCAACTTGCCACTGTAGGTAAACTGCTAGAAGAATATCCAGACGTGTACATGCACACTCACCTTTCTGAAAACGAGAAAGAGATCGAGTGGGTGAAATCGCTGTTCCCAGAGCGCGACAGTTACCTAGATGTCTATGACCATTACGGGCTCCTTCACAAGCGTTCGGTATTCGCCCATGGTATTCACTTGTCTGACTGCGAATGTAAGCGCCTTGCTGATACTGAATCTGCCATCGCCTTTTGCCCAACTTCGAACTTGTTCTTAGGCTCCGGTTTGTTCCGATTACCAGAGATGGAAGATCACGGTATTCGTGTCGGCGTGGGTACTGATGTAGGCGCAGGCACCAGCTTCTCAATCCTGCAAACAATGAGTGAAGCGTACAAGATCATGCAGTTACAGCATAAGAAGCTGCACCCAGCTAAGTCGCTGTTCTTGGCAACACTAGGCGGCGCACGTTCGCTGCATTTAGAAGACAAGATTGGTAACTTGGAAGTAGGAAAAGAAGCCGATTTCGTGGTGTTGGACTTACACGCCACACAATTGATGCGCTTTAGAATGGGACAAGCGACCAAGCTTGAAGAGAAGCTATTTGTATTGATGAGCCTGGGTGACGACAGAACCGTCAGCGAGACTTACATCTACGGCGAGAAAGCCTACGATGTGAATTTCAAAGATTATCAAAAGCTCGTTAGCTAGACTGAAAACCGAGTAACAATCGCTAGACAGCAACAGCCGTCGTTCATTAAAAATCCGTCCAGATTTATCTAGCCTTGAAAGACCAGTTGCTGATGCCACTGGTCTTTTTTGTGCTTCATTCAAAGAAATATAAATTAACCGTTCACAAACAACGATCTTCGGTGACGCCAAGTCATTATATTGATAGGTTAATGTTTATACATATCGACTTCATACTTCACTTTAGCGTCTCTCTAAAACATTCGTTTCTCAGCTAAATGGAAGCACTCAATCTAGAAAGGAATTCTATGTTCGAACAGGTCGTCAGCATTCTGTTTCCCGTTTTTGCTTTAGCCAGTGCTGGCTTTGCGGTCGGCCGTTGGCTCAAACCCGATTTCAAACCGATCAATCGTATCAACATGGATGTTTGTATTCCTGCTTTGGTGTTTGCATCCCTGACCACCATGCCCCTCGACACCGAGCAACTGCCACTGATCTCTGCCTCTTTGGTGGCAGTGCTAGTGCCAGCACTGTTGATGATTCCGATCTGTAAACTGTTTAAGCTCAACTTCAAAGCTTGGGCGCCACCACATATGTTCCGCAACAGTGGCAACCTCGCGATTCCCCTATTCACGTATACCTTTGGTGAGAGTGCATTAGCCCCTGCGGTATTGCTGTTTGTGGTATCGGCATGCGTGCACATTAGTGTCGGTTTAGCGCTATTGAGTGAAGGTAATCCGCTCAAACAGATCCTCAAGATGCCGATATTCTTAGCCGCCGCATTAGCGATGACGTTGAACCTATCTGGCATTGCGGTTTGGAATCCAATCTACGAAGCCACTTCACTGCTTGGACAAGCTGCTGTCCCAATTATGCTGCTGTCGCTGGGTTCGCAAATGGTCAACTTGAGGCTAAGTGGATTAAAGGTAGGCTTATTGTGCACGGCTCAATCGCTGTTTACTGGCGCCATCGCCTTTACCATCATCTACTTCTTTATCCCGCTGCCTACGCTGCACCTACAAATGATGGTGCTGTTCACCATGTTGCCACCCGCCGTGATGAACTACCTGTTTGCAGAAAGGTTCAATGTCGAGCCGCCTAAAGTCGCGTCCATGGTGTTGTTCGGCAACTTCCTAAGTGTGGTTACCTTGCCTATCTTGCTGTCATTCGCGCTGTCTATGTCATCTTAAAGAACCGCGAACCTTCAGGTTTACGACCTTTAAAACTTAGCCAATCAATAAAAAGGGAACGCAACTTAGCAAAGTTGACGCTCCCTTTTCAGACTATATTTTCTATTTATCTCAAGCTGTGCCTCTCTCCGCAAGCACCTCTTTAAATGCGAACATGCCATTTAACGCCGCTGGGAATCCCGCATACACCGACATCTGCAATATCACTTCTTTAATCTCTTCCTCGCTGCATCCAACATTGAGTGCCGCATTCAAATGCACCTTAAGCTGAGGGACACAATTACCGAGTGCGGTAAGGGCAGCGACGGTCGCGATCTCTCGTGATTTCAAATCCAAACCGGGGCGTGAATAGATATCACCAAAAGGATACTCGATAGTATATTTTGCAAGATCAGGGCAGATGTCTTGCAGGCTTTCAATAACCTGTTGCCCTGCTTCTCCGTCGATATGATTAAGTCTTTCTAAGCCAATGTCGAAACGTGATTGATTCATGAGTTTGTTCCTGTATTTATAGTTCACAGGAACACCTTACAAGTTAGAGTCGACTCTAAGTCAACGGACTTTTCCATCTCGATACAAACTAATTTTTTGCTCTAGCGCAGCCAGATGCTTTTGCTGCTCTTCGATATGGGACCTCAAATTCTGTTGATGTTGTTCGAGCAACACTTGGCGCTGCGAAGTCGATTCTGGCCCTAATTCCCTTAGCTTTGCGTATTCTAAAATCTCATCCAGTGGCATTGCGGTGTCTTTTAAGCGCTTCACGAACTCAATCCAGGTAACGTCTTTCGATGTATAGACTCGATGCCCGCTGCTGTTTCGCTGAACATTTTTCAACAAGCCGATTTTTTCATAGTAGCGAAGCGTGTGGGCTGACAAACCCACCAACCGAGAAAACTCACTCACATTCATTACTTCACCTTTTCTATCTGGGTATAGGAACTCAAACTATACGCACTTATCTAATTTGAGCTCTGCGGTCACTTTCGTCAAACGCAACGCAATAGCGAAACAGACTAAGTAAGGACTCACATACCAGAAGAGGCTTTCTAATGGTTGCTTCACCTGCGCTTCTCTGGTTTTTATGTATTGGTTTTTCTGCATCTCATACTGACTCAGCATACCATCCACCCACACGGCATCACTTTCCACCAGCGATACACTAGGCGCAGGAACTGTAAAATCCGATGCGTTGGGTAACAAGGTGAAATCAACGTCTTTGAACGTGATCGCCGTATTCAAATACCACAAACACGCTTCATGGTGCTGAGCGTGATTATCCAAAGATGGTTGACCTGTGCAGGTATCACTTCGCAGCTTATCCAAATAAAACTGCTGAACCGACTCTAAAATCGCCACCGCTCTGGTTTGTTCTGTTTCAACCCAATCACCCGCTACTTTCGCACGAATCTCAGAGACTGCACCCAGCATCCCGATACCCGCTAGAAACGGCCATAAATAATCCATGAGCTTCCATTTGCGTCGGCTCAAGTTGAACCCACACCAAATAGGAAGATGAAAAAGTAGCGTTAGCCCAAGCGATAGCAAAACGAAATTCAAGGAGCTAGAGAGCATGAGTTCGCTATCAAAGAAGTTCTTCATAATGAGAGGCTTGCCTGTATAACAAAGAGAAATTTGATACTAAATTCGATATTTGAAAAGAGTGTAAGAGGAAAGTAAAAACAGCACAAAAAGTTAGGATTTGGATGAATAATATCCAATCGAAACTTGTTGTTATTTCAAAGCCAACACATGCTCGATAAAAGCCGACTTCTTTTCACGGTACTCTTCTTGCGACCAATCTTCACAAGACATTTTGAGGGTGTTGTATTGCTCCACTAATTCCGGATCCGCACGTAGCTTGTCACGAAACCTTAGAAAACATTCGAACTCAGAACCATTGGCAACTACTTGCAAGGCCACGTCATGTCCTGATGTAGACTCCAACATGCACAGTTCCGGCGTTCTTAAGGTATCGAGTTTCTCATTGAAGCCGAGTGTTGTGAGTTGTTCAATGGCGTACTCAAGTTCACTCGATTCAATACCGACGAATATATCCAAGTCGCCTTTAGATACTGCAGATGGAATAGAAGATGCGCCTACGTGCTCAACTCTCGCATTAAGGATTAGCTTTTTGATGTCACGTTCGTATCGGACAAACAGCTCGTTGCAAGCCGCTTGGTATTGTTCCGCAGGGTAAAATTTCATATATCTTCACTCCGAATCACAAACTATTGAAGACACCAATTGCTAACAGAAGCAACACGATACTAATAGCTCCGATATAAGAGATTCTGGTTCGCTCTTTGTCGGTTGGAATCAATGGGGGAAAGCGCCCTAGTGTGAATACTTTACAGACTATCCAGCCAGCTCCGTAACCAATGAACTCAATCAAGATCGACTGAAACAGATACCTAAAGAATGAGCTCAATGCCCTAAAATACGCGACTATCAAGTCTTCCATTTTTTGTCCTAAGTAAAGTCAATTTGGACTAAAAATGCCATGGGTAGAGATTCATATCAAGAACCTTATACAGGACTGCGCACGCAATGAATCAGTTTAAACGTAAGTACTTACTATCGACATGCAATGATTCACAGAGTCTTCTTTCTCACCAACAGGCGCAACATAGTGAATTGCAGCTTCGGCATGTTAGACAGCTAACATCGAAGTGTTAGCTGTCACGCATCTGAATATACTAGGCTTCAGTCTCGCCTTTTAAGTCCTTTAGAGACTGCAGGTTTTCATTAATTTTGAAGATAACTATCATCAATTCACACCAAATTCTCGCACCTATAGCGCCGCCTAATATCGTAAACGCACCAAGAATAAACTTCTCAAATGTTACGCCTCCATATCCTCCAAACATGGTTGCTAGTCCTGAAACTACAGCGATTAGCAACAACAACCAATATAGGCCAGTAACTAACTTAGGAGTTAACATTGAGTCGAACGAAAAAACTGATTTCATTACTATATTTCCTTATTTTTTATGAAATTTATACTTGGGTATCTAACTAGTTCTTTGTGAATATTCGCAATCAAAAGCTTTGAATTTCAACAAGCTTTCCTTTCAGAACATACACATACCAAACATACAGCCTAAATTTCATGACCAACAACAATTTATATGCAACTAAATATGTCATGTAACGCAAATATCGAACTCACGTCGGTGGGTTCATAAAACTATTAAGGATGCATACTAATAAAGTTTCTAATATGCCTTTGTCCAAAAACAACAAAAAGCCCCGGTTATAGGAACCGGGGAAACAGGGTGGGATGAGTTTGGCGCGTGCCCGTAAACCAAACTCTCCCCAAGCCTCACCTAAGACTCATGCTCTTAGGTAAAGGATTTACATCATTATTGAAGCGTAGCGCCTTGCTCTACCCAAGTGCCGATGAGTGCGCGTTCTTCGTCGGTCATTTGAGTCATGTTACCGAGCGGCATCACCTTGGTTGTTACGGTTTGAGCAACAATCCTTGGGACGTTGGCTTTAATCTCTTCAGGGGTATCAAACATCACACCGGCTGGCGCAGCAGCAAAAGCGGCGTGGCTCGGGGTTGATGAATGACACACAGAACAGCGCTCTTGAATGACTTTGTTAATGGTTTCAAAGCTTACACCTGCGCTAGCCGTTTGCATTGCGTGGTCTGCAGGTACAGCTTGAGAACTAGTCGTCGTTGACGCTGTGTCGTTTCCAGCAAGCTCTTCTGTCGCTGATTCAGTCGCGCTGACTTGCACTTCTTGAACCACAGGTGCTTGCACAACCGGAGTCATCTGTTTTTTCGCGTAAGGTGAGGTCACAAACGCAAGCGTGATCATACCCAATGCCGCGACTGGCACTGTCCATGCAAACTTCTGACTACCGTGACGGGTATTGAAGTAGTGGCGCACCAAGATACTGAAAATCGCTAGCCCAGCAAGGATCAGCCAGTTGTATTCCGAGCCATAAGTGCTTGGGAAGTGGTTACTGATCATGATGAACAGCACTGGCAGGGTCATGTAGTTGTTGTGACGAGAACGCAGTAGACCTTTCGCTGGCAATGCCGGATCCGGTTCGCGCTTCTCTTCAATCGCTTTCACCAAGTTACGTTGTGCAGGCATGATAACGCGGAATACGTTACCCACCATGATGGTACCAATGATTGCACCCACATGAATGTAAGCACCACGGCCACTGAACACTTGGGTTAGACCATAGGTCGCAGCGACGAGCAGCAAAAACAGCACAACGCCAAGCAACACGGGGGTTTTACCTAAAGGCGAGTCACACAGTAAGTCGTAGATAAACCAACCAGCAACGAATGAACCAATACCAATCGCGATTGCCGTTGTTGAATCAAGGCCAGAGCCCGGTGCAATCAGGTAGATTTCAGCGTTAAGGTAGTAAACCACACCCAGTAGACACACACCGGTGATCCACGTGAAGTAGGCTTCCCATTTGAACCAGTGCAGGTGCTCTGGCATCTCTGGTGGCGCAAGTTTGTACTTCTCTAGGTGATAAATACCACCGCCGTGAATTGCCCATAAGTCGCCTGAAAGGCCAGTTTTTGGGTTTACTCGGTTAAGGTTGTTCTCTAACCAAACAAAGTAAAATGATGCGCCTATCCATGCAACACCAACAATCATGTGAGCCCAGCGTATTGCTAAGTTCAACCATTCTGTAATATGCGGATCCATAATAAACTCCTGTATCACAACGCTTTAGCTAAGCGTTGCTCTTCCTTGTTGTCTTCCGTTGGCATATCTTCCAAATGCAATGCCACTAGGTCGTTCTCAAAATAAACTTCATCACAGTTATGTCCTTCTCCGCCTCTATCGACGATCAAGAACTGGTCTTGATCGGTGAGGGCGAGCACTGGGTGATGCCACACCCCTTTGTGATAGTTCACTCCTTGACGACCGTTGCTCAAGAAAGCTCGGCTATTGGCTAATGTTGGATCGTCGCCTTTTGGCGCAACAACAATTAAATAGGGTTGACCAAGTAATGGAATGAATGCCTGAGAGCCAAGTGGATGACGCTCTAACATTTTGATGGTCAGTGGGTAGCTCAACGGTGTGGCTTGGAAGATGCTGATGATGGCTTCTCCATCTTGGTCTTGCACATCCGTTGTCGCTAGCTTGTGGTAGCGACGTGTTGATCCACTATTGATCATGAAGAAATCACTATTATCGGACTCGATAACATCGCCAAACTCTGCAAAAGCCTGCTTGGTTAACGGTTCGATAGATAAACGACGTATTCCATTACTCATACTCATTTCCTTACCTATTTCGCTTTCGTACCAAACAGACGCAAACGGCTGATACCACCATCTGGGAATATGTTTGCACGTACGTGGGTAATCGCACCAAGGTCGTTTACCTCAGAAATGAATTCGTGAATCTCGTGCGCTTGCAGCTTTTGTGCAGGCAAGAGTTCACGCCAGAATAGGCTTTGTGTTTCCACTTGGTCGTCGGTGCCACCTTTCACGTAAGCCGCTTGGATTGAGCAGCTGTCTGGGTAGTTACCTTTGAAGTGTGCCGTATCCACAACGATACGTTCGATGTTACCTGGGTGACCTAATGCCACGATAACCCAGTCGTTACCCGGTGTACGACGACGCGCTGTTTCCCAACCGTCCCCCATGTTTTCACCGCGGCCTGGACCTAAGATGTTGGCTTTGTTGCCGTAGTGCTCGTCACTACATGCGAGAGCTCGGCCACCGTGTTCAACGGCTGCTAGGTCGACTTGTTGCTGAGAATCAATTGCGTCCCAATCCACGCTTGGTCGGCCATAAACACGTAAGCGTGCGACACCGCCGTCTGGGTAGATGTTCAAACGTAGGTGCGTAAATACTTGGTCACTTTCGATTTCTTCAAGATGATGATGATCACCTTGTAGTGCCATTGAAGGCAGAATTTCTTGCCACTCTGTTGAGTCTGTTGGCTCACCTTGTGGTGAATAACACGCGTCAATTGATGCCGAAGGTGGGAAGTTACCTGTGAAGAATGAGGTATCAATATCAACGCCAGCAATGGTGCCAGCTAGACCAAGGCGAACGACACAGTAATCGTAACCTTCGCCGCGTTTACGTCTGCTTTCCCAACCGTCCATCCACTTGCCGTTGTCGTCATATAAGTCGTCTTTCCACTCTGGCGCTGCGTGGCTAAGTAGACGGCTTTTATCTGCGAAAAAATCGTCTGTTGCGAAGGTAGCTTTTGCGCCGAGTTTTTCGTCTGCAAGGTTTATGTATTGTTCAAATGTTTGGGTCATGTCCGTGTAATCCTATCCAATTAATCAAGTAATAATAAAATGAGAACTCAGTGGCTTATTCGCTTATAAAGCGGGCTCTTAGCGCACTAAGACTGGGCTGAGATAGCTGTTAACTCCGTTAACTTACATATCCCAGAGACGAAACATCGCGATCTTGTTGATCTCTTGAATCGCCGTAGCAAACTCAGTTTCACTATCATTTCCTAATCGCATCTCGAACGACTCAAGAATTTGGTAACGATTGGCTCCCTTCACCGCCATGATAAAAGGGAAATTGAAGCGACTTTTGTAGCTGTTGTTGTAAGAAGTGAATTTTTCAAATTCTTCGGCGCTGCACTGGTCGATGCCCGCCCCCGCTTGTTCTTTGGTCGACGACTCGGTGAGTTCGCCGTTTACTGCTGCTCTGCCCGCTAAATCTGGGTGAGCATTGATCAAAGCCAACTGTTTGCCTTGGTCGGCATTTAACAAGGTTGATGCCATTTTTAGATGAAGATTCTCGATATGATCATCTTCGGCATTCAAACCTTGGTCATAAACCGCTTCAGCAACCCATGGGCTGTGTTCGTACACATCAGCAAAGTGCGCGACAAAGGTATCGCGGTTCATGGTTGTTGGTTGGCAAGATCGAAATTCAGTCACGTTAAGCCTCCTTGCTGTTCGTTCTAATTTTGTTGTTCGTTGTATGGGTGATGTTGGTGCCAGTGGTTGGCGATATCGATTCGACGACATAGCCACACGCTGTCATGCTGTTTTACGTAATCTAAGAAACGTCTTAATGCAGCAATACGACCGGGACGACCAATAAGACGACAATGCAGTCCTACCGACATCATTTTCGGTGCGGTTTCGCCTTCCATATAAAGGGTGTCAAAAGTGTCTTTTAAATACTGGAAGAACTGCTCACCAGAGTTGAAGCCTTGCGCTGTTGAAAAGCGCATATCGTTTACATCGAGTGTGTAAGGGATCACCAGTTGTGGATCACCGGTTTCGGTGTGCCAATAAGGCAGGTCATCATCATAGGCATCTGAGTCGTAAAGAAAGCCGCCTTCTTCTGCGACTAAGCGACGCGTATTTGGACCCGTTCGACCTGTGTACCAACCTTGCGGGCGCTGACCCGTCACTTGTTGGATGATCTCAATCGCTTTAGTCATGTGGTCGCGCTCTTCTGACTCATCAATGTATTGATAGTCGATCCAGCGATAACCGTGGCTACAAATTTCGTGACCCGCTTCGACCATGGCTTTGGCTACGTCTGGGTGACGCTCAATCGCCATTGCGACCGCAAAGACGGTCAGTGGGATTTCATATTCATCGAACAAGCGAAGAACACGCCATACACCCGCTCGGCTGCCATATTCATAAATGGATTCCATGCTGATGTGACGTTCGCCTTTGATCGGCTGTGCTGACGGGATCTCTGAAAGAAAAGCTTCAGACTCGTCGTCTCCATGTAACAAACAACGCTCACCGCCCTCTTCATAGTTCAATACAAAAGAAACCGCGACGCGCGCATTACCTGGCCATTGAGGGTTTGGAGGGTTAGCTCCGTAACCGATCAAATTTCTTGAATAATCCTTATTCATCCAAGTACTCCTAACATAAGTGGTTGGCTTGGCCGCTCTTTCACTGGTTCATCAAAATAAATCAGTTAATGGACTTTCCAAAAATCGAGTAACCTTACCCCTGTACATTTATTGTATACAATTATTTATCTCGATGTAAAGATTTTGTTATTCAAGTTAAATAATCGCAACTTTTTGAATTAAAAACAACAAGTTAACAAAATTCAAGTTCATTAAAAAGCGATAATCAAGATCTATAAAGTCAAGAAAAACGACAGATTAACCAACATTTTTATAACAATTAGCTTTACTAATTGTGTACAGTTCGTACATAGTTAGTGATAACAAAGTGACCAGTTGCATTCTTTGCAAGGTCGAAATAGACAGATAAACCACGGAACAGAGGAGCGCCAAAAGCGCTATTAAAGGACTATGGGAAGATTAACAACACACGTATTAGACACAACTCACGGCTTACCGGGTGCAGAGATCAAGGTAGAGCTTTATAAGGTCAACGAAGGCTCAACAGAAAAGCTGGCGACGGTAATCACCAACTCCGATGGCCGAACCGATGCACCGATTCTGGCAGGGAATGATTTCCGACCGGGGAAGTATCAATTGGTGTTTTACGTAGCCGATTACTACAGAAGTAAAGGCGTAGAGCTGGATGGCGTGCCTTTCCTAGACGACGTGGTTATTCGTTTCGGCTTAGATGATCCAGAAGCGCATTATCACGTTCCTCTTCTCGTCTCGCCTTACAGTTTCTCAACCTATCGGGGCAGTTAGTCCCGTGTCCTAGAACTTCGAACTAGGCCCAACCATCGAATAATAAACAGATTCGTGCGTGCATCTAAAATGATGCGCGCTCATTAAACACGCTCATATAAAAATACTAACAACGTTATTAGTTAGAAGTTGATGACTAATCAACTGATAGCTAAAGAAATGGCGGCTAGGAAAAACCTTAAAACTTAATATTGAAATCTCGCTGTATTCAATAAATGGATCACAACATAAAAGGACTTGCAGACATGAGTGAGAGTAAAACAGAAATACTCAACCAAGATGCGAACAACGGAATTTTAGAGAAACTCTTTAAGATTAAGGCACACGGAAGCAGCGTAAAAAATGAGTTAGTCGGCGGTGTCACCACCTTCGCAACCATGGCTTATATCATCTTCGTTAACCCACAAATCATGGCCGCTTCAGGTATGGATGCAGGGGCTGTATTTGTCGCTACCTGTATTGGTGCCGCGATTGGTTGTTTGTTAATGGGCTTATTCGCGAACTGGCCTGTCGGCCTTGCACCGGGCATGGGCTTGAACGCCTTCTTCTCTTTCACGGTTGTGAGCGAAATGGGTTACAGCTGGGAGGTGGCACTGGGTGCGGTGTTTATCTCCGGTATCTTGTTTGTCGGGATGAGTTTTTACAAAGTCCGCCAATGGATCATCGAGAGTATTCCAGAGAGCTTGCGCTATTCAATGACTGCAGGTGTTGGTTTGTTCTTAGGTCTAATTGGCTTAAAAACAGCGGGTATCGTCGTCGAAAACCCAGCAACTTTGGTTTCATTGGGTGACTTCACGAAACCAGAAGCTCTGCTTGCTGCGATTGCATTCTTGATCATTGCGGTTCTGAGTGAGCGTAAAGTGTTTGGCGCGGTGCTTATCGGTATTTTGAGTGTAACGCTAGTCGGCATGATGCTTGGCCTAGTTCACTACGATGGCTTCTTCGCTGCACCACCAAGCTTAGCGCCTACCTTTATGGCAATGGATATCGCCGGTGCACTAAACGTATCGATGATCAGCGTTATCTTGGCTTTCCTTTTTGTAAACATGTTTGATACAGCTGGTACCTTGATGGGCGTAGCTGAGCGTGCAAACCTGACCAACCCTGAAACGGGTAAGATCGAAGGCCTAAGCAAAGCACTGAAAGCCGACAGTATTTCAAGCGTGGCAGGTGCGTGTGTAGGCTGTCCGCCAGTAACCAGTTATGTAGAGAGTGCAGCCGGTGTTGCAGCAGGCGCACGTACAGGTCTTTCAGCAATCGTGGTTGGTGTGTTGTTCTTAGCGGCAATTTTCCTATCACCGCTTGCAGGCATGATCCCCGCTTACGCAACGTCTGGTGCTCTTATTTACGTCGCATTCGTGATGATGAGCAGCATGCAGCACGTCGATTGGAAAGACTTCACTAACGGTGCTCCAGCCGCGATTACCGCACTAATGATGCCACTGACCTTCTCTATCGCGAACGGTATCGCATTGGGTTTCATTACCTACACAGTGCTTAAGTTGGCGACAGGTAAAACCAAAGATGTGTCTATCTCGATGTACTTCCTAGCGGCTATCTTCATCGCCAAGCTAGTGTTCATCGGTTAACCCTAAAGCTCCTGAGCAGTCATTTCTTGATTGCTCACAACGTTGCTTGGCTGGTTCGCAAGCCAAGCAACAACATGATTTTTAAGAAAGCTAATTGCATTGATGACGAGAGAGCAGAAACCCTACCGATTCAGTGCACTTTTTTATGACCCTACGCAGTTTGTAGAAGTCATTATTTGACCGCCAATCGCCTGTAAACGGAAACGCAGGCAGAGGAATATCAAATGAAACTTCTGTACACCCTTAATGAAAGACCGCCCCATGGGCTAACCCTTCTACTCGCTTTACAGCATATGCTCGCCTCGATTGGTGGCATCGTTGCTGTGCCTCTTATTGTCGGCGCCTCTATCGGCCTGCCCAACACCGAGATCGTCTCACTGATCAATGCAGCGCTATTGGCGTCTGGTATTGTGACCGTCGCGCAGTGCCTTGGCTTTGGCCCTGTTGGTATTCGATTACCCGTGGTGATGGGTTCAAGCTTTGCCTTTTTAGGTGTCGCTATTTCGATCGGTAACGAAGGTGGTGTCGCCGCCATCATGGGCTCGGCGCTTATCGGCTCGTTTGTGGTCATTGGTGCCAGCTTCTATATGGACAAGGTTCGCAAGCTATTCCCGACCGTGGTAAGTGGTGTTGTGGTTACCTTAATCGGCTTAACCATTTTACCGGTTGCCATGAACTGGGTTGGCGACTCTCCTGCCAACACGGAACAATTCGCCACTCTACCTAAACTGTTTCTCGCACTGGTCTCTTTGGGGATAGTGATTGGCGTGTCGGTTTACTGTAAAGGCGCGGTTGCTGCTTCCGCTATCGTGATTGGTTTAGCGGGCGGTTACATTGTGGCGCTATCGCTTGGCATGGTCGACCTTGAGCAAATCAGTTCTGCCGCTTGGGTTGGTGGCCCTGAACCTTTCAAATATGGCTTCACCTTTTCTGCGAGTGCCATCATCAGCATGAGCTTGGTGTACATCGTGGTTATCGCTGAAGCAACGGGTGATTTCATGGCACTCGGTAACAACTGTCAAACCCAAGTATCCGGTAAAGATTTAAAACGTGGCCTTCTAGGCGATGGCCTTGGCAGTACCTTATCTTCAATTTTAACGGCAATGCCACTGGCATCATTCAGTCAAAATGTCGGTATTGTAGGTATCACAGGTGTAGCGAGTCGTTATGTAGTGGCTGCAACCGGTGGTTTGTTGATTTTAGGCGGTTTATTCCCGAAATTAGCCGCCATTGCCGTCACGATCCCGAAACCTGTTTTGGGTGGTGTGGGCTTTGTGATGTTCGGTATGATCGCTTACGCGGGTATCCGCATGTTGATCAAGGCCGCAGACACCAAGCGAAATGCCTTGGTAATCTGTGTTGGTTTGGCGTCTGGTTTAGCCGTCACTTTCGAACCAAGATTGCTGCAACACTTGCCACATGATTTGGCGAATTTTCTTCACTCTGGCATCACTACAGGCACTATCATGACGGTACTGCTGAACCTTGTTCTGCCAAAGTCTTCACGCGCAGAAGAGCAAGAAGCACTAGCCGAAAGCCAAGCGCAAGTTGAGTTAGAAATGAAAGAACAGGCTGAAGAAGAGCTACACTCAGGCGAGCAATTAGAGATTCAACAAGCAAGTACAGAAGCAGACGTTCAAGCGGCATCAGATAACCCTGAGCCCAAAGTGAACTAACTGATTCACTGATTCACTGATTCACTGATTAGCGTAAAACCGATTTCCGTAGGATCAGGGCTGATTAGAGCATTGAACGTTTTAACGCCCTGATTCGAATTTATCTTTCAACAGCAAATACCAATAAAGACCCTCTTCCCTGAAAAGGCTGAGATGGCTAAGGACTACTATGAATGGAAACCATCTGGATTAAGAATCCTCTCGCAATCTACACTGGCTCGCAGGCTGATGCAGAAGGCGGAATCGTCATAAAAGGTAATAAAATCATTGAACTGGTTGGCAAACACAAAGAGCCGACCTTACCCGTAGATTACAGCGTCGACGCCTCTCGTCATGTTGTGACTCCTGGGCTTATCAATGCGCACCACCACTTCTATCAAACCCTAACGCGAGCCTACCCCGGCGCACTCAATAAAGAACTCTTCCATTGGCTACAAAGCCTCTACCCAGTTTGGGCCAACCTCGATTCGGAGATGATGAGCCTCGCAACAGAGCTTGCTCTGGTTGAGCTGATGATGTCGGGCTGTACCACTGCTTCCGATCACCATTACTTGCTACCAGACGGGCTTGAGCACGCTATTGATTTGCAAGTCGAGGCCGCAGAGAAACTGGGCGTTAGAGCGATATTTACCCGAGGTTCCATGAGCCTAGGGGAAGATGAGGGTGGATTGCCACCAAGACACACCATTCAAACCGAACAAACCATCATTGATGACAGCCAGCGCTTGATTCGTGATTACCACCAGCGTGATGAAGGGGCGATGATTCAAATCGCGCTCGCGCCTTGTTCGCCGTTCTCAGTCACTACCGACCTGATGAAAGAGACCGCCAAGATCAGTGAGCGTGAAAACGTCATGATGCACACGCACCTATGCGAAACGCTCGATGAAGAAGACTTCTGTATAGAGAAGTTTGGCTTGCGCCCAGTTGATTACCTAGAAGATGTGGGTTGGCTGAACGAGCGCACTTGGCTCGCTCATGGTATTCACTTCAATCCAGAAGAGATCAAACGTTTGGGTAAAGCAGGCATTGGTATCAGTCACTGCCCAACTTCCAATATGATGTTGGCTTCCGGTATTTGTAAAAACAACGATCTAGAAGCAGCAGGAGTAAAAGTCGGGCTAGGTGTGGATGGTTCGGCCTCAAACGACGGCTCTAATATGATTGCCGAAGTGCGCATGGCGATGTATCTACAACGCCTGCAATATGGTTCCGCCAACGTTTCACACTTTGATGCATTGCGCTGGGCGACATCCGGTTCTGCCGCGGCAATGGGCAGAACCGACATTGGTACACTAGAGGTTGGCAAACAATCCGATATCGCGATGTTCAAGCTCGATGATATTCGTTTTTCTGGCAGCCACGACCCACTGGCCGCATTACTACTTTGTGGTGCTCAACAAGCGGATAAAGTGATGGTTGCAGGTAAGTGGCGAGTGAACAATGGCGCTGTGATTGGCGTAGACATGGAACAACTAATGCACCGCCACCATGCAGCTGCAATGAAGCTAGGTAAACTGGCGATGAATAATTAAATACTCTCTAACTAGAAAAGCGAAAAAAGGCCGACGTGATGTCGGCCTTACTTATTCATTCACAGCCCCGTCCTCAATGTGTAAATACATTTCAGGAAGGGACATTATAAGCACGAAAAGAATATCTACAATGACCTTTATATTAAAATACAATGTCTTAACTCAAATCCTAAACAACTTCCAGAATAATTTTCTCAAGCTTATCTAAGCCTTCGCTGAGTACTTCAGATTCAATAGTTAATGGTGGAAGCAGACGAATTACATTCGCTTTTACACCACACGAAAGCAGAATAAGACCATTTTCTTGTGCTTTCGCTATCACCGCTTTAGTTAAGTCCTGCAATGGCTTGCCTGACTCTGGATCAGTAAACTCAATAGCCATCATCGCTCCAGTGGTACGTATTTCACCAATAGCTGGAACCGATTCCTGTAGCTTGCTCATACGGGCATTCACAACCTCACCAATGCCCATTGCTTTAGCACACAATTGCTCTTCTTCGATAATTTTTAGGACTTCTAAACCAGCCACACACCCCAACGGAGAGCCAGCGTAAGTACCACCTAAGCCACCTGGTAGTGCCGAATCCATAACACCGGCTTTTCCCACTACTGCTGAGATAGGGAAACCACCCGCAATACCTTTTGCCATTGTTATCATGTCGGGTTCAATGCCCAGATATTCAGTGGCAAACATTTTACCCGTGCGCGCAAAGCCCGTTTGAATTTCATCCGCGATAAGCATAATGCCGTATTTGTCACACAACTCACGCAGGCCTTGAGCAAACTCCGCGGGGGCTTGATAGAAACCGCCTTCACCTTGCACAGGCTCAAAGATTATCGCCGCCACGCGTGATGGCTCAATATCACACGCAAACAAATCATCGAGCGCTTGCAGGCTTTGTTCTGTGCTTACGCCATGAAAAGCATTTGGGTAAGGTGCATGAAATATTTCATTTGGAAATGGGCCAAAGCCCGCTTTGTAAGGCGCGACTTTACCAGTTAGCCCCATGGTCATATTAGTACGGCCGTGGAAGCCACCTTTAAAAGCAATCACACCACTGCGGCCAGTATGAGCTCTCGCTACTTTCACAGCATTCTCAACCGCTTCAGCTCCTGTTGTCAGGAAAATCGCTTTTTTATCACTGTCACCGGGGGCGAGTTCTGTGAGCTTTTCTGCCAGTTCAACAAAGGAGGCATAAGGCGTCACCATAGCACAAGTGTGTGAAAAGTTATCCAGTTGAGCCTTTACCGCTTCGTTGATACGCTTATTTGCATGCCCTGTATTCGTTACCGCGATACCAGCAGCAAAGTCGATATATTTATTTCCATCCACATCCCACACGTGAGCATTCTCTGCTTTTTCGACATAAAGTGGGTACAGTGCGCCCATGCCTTGAGCGATAACTTCGCTTCTTCTTTGATGTAGTTGTTGATTTGTCATTGTCATGTCCTTTGATTAGTTGCCGCCAAAGCAGAGATATTTGATGCTCATGTATTCATCGATACCTTGTTTTGCCCCTTCACGCCCGATACCGGACTGCTTAACTCCACCGAAAGGGGCTACCTCGGTAGAGATCATGCCTTCGTTAATTCCTACCATGCCGTACTCCAGTGCTTCTGCTATCTTCCATACACGGTGGATATTTTGGCTATAGAAGTAAGACGCTAAGCCATAGATAGTGTCGTTAGCCATTTCGATAAGCTGTTGGTCATCATCAAATTTGATCACAGGGGCGACGGGGCCAAAGATCTCTTGCGAGATAATATCCATATCATGCGTAACGTTTTTGAGAACGACAGGTTGCATGAATAGACCATCAAGAGTTTTCGGCTCAGTAACTGGTTTCGCGCCCTGTTCGATTGCGCCGTCAATGAGGGACTGAATACCTTGTTTTGCTGATTCGCTGATTACCGGACCAACATTTACACCCTCTTCTAGACCATTGCCTACTTTAAGCTGCTGCACTGCTGCATCGAATTTTTCAACAAACTCATCGTACACCTTGTTATGTACATAAAAACGGTTAGCGCAGACGCAAGTTTGACCGGCATTACGAAACTTAGACGCCATTGCACCAAGCACAGCCGCATCAATATCTGCATCATCAAATACGATAAATGGTGCATTTCCACCGAGCTCCATTGACGTTCGCTTGATGTCGTTTGCACTTTGCTGCATCAGCACTCTTCCAACTTGCGTAGAGCCCGTGAAAGAGAGCTTACGAATCAGAGGATGTGAGGTAAAAATACCGCCAACTTGACGAGAATTCGCGCCCAATACCACTTGCAGTACATCACGAGGAATACCCGCTTGATATGCTAGCTCAGCTACAGCAAAAGCAGATAAAGGTGTGGATTCAGACGGCTTCACAATAAAACTACAGCCAGCCGCAAGTGCTGGACCTGCCTTACGAGTTATCATTGCAATAGGAAAATTCCACGGAGTAATCGCACAAGCTACTCCAATAGGTTGTTTCATAGTTACAAGGCGTTTGTCGCTACTTGGCGCTGGAATTGTCTCACCATAGGTACGCTTCGCTTCTTCAGCAAACCACTCGATAAAGCTTGCGCCGTACAACACCTCACCTTGTGCTTCTGCCCATGGCTTGCCTTGCTCTAACGTCATCAGGCGACCGAGATCTTCCTTGTTATCAAGTAACAACTGATACCATTTTTGTAGTAAACCAGAACGGGTTTTGGCTGGCAGCAAAGCCCACTCTTTTTGCGCGAAGCTTGCACGCTCGACCCCATCTAAAATGTCATGTTCAGACGACACTGGTGCATAACCAAGTATTTCACCCGTCGCGGGGTTACTTACAGCAATACCTTGGTCTTGATTTAGCACCATAAACGACAGCAATGATTGATTTGTAATTTGTTGCATGGGGATTCCTTTTGACAGCTTTACCTTGGCGTCTACTGATAGTTACCCTACCAAGCAGAAAACCAATAGTTCATTGTTTTAATAATGGTTTTCCTAAGCAGGGATCTGCTGAGTAATGCAGTGGATGTTACCTCCACCCAGCAAAACCTCACGCGTTGGTATACCAACGACTTGATGTTCAGGCATCGCTTGCCGCAATATTTTTATTGCCTGCTCGTCAGTTCTATCATCGAGCAATGGCAAAAACACATAACCATTCGCGATAAGAAAGTTGGCATAAGAAGCACTTAACCTTTCCCCTGCATCACGTGTCATTCCATCACTTTTATCAATTCCGCTTGCTTCTGCTTCGCTATAGTGCAAGGGCCCTGGCAACGGTAAACGGATGATTTCAATCTCTCGACCTTTAGCATCAGATTGATCTTTTAACACTTGTTCCGCCTGACGAGATAATGCGAATTGTGGGTCTGATGGATCATCTGTCCAACTCAATACCACTTTCCCCGGGGCAATTACATGCATCAAATTATCAACATGTCCGTCAGTTTCATCATCGAATAGTCCTTTAGGCAGCCAAATGACCTTTTCAATACCTAGATATTCTTTGAGATGTGTTTCTATCTGTTGTTGATTCAACTCAGGGTTGCGTCCCGGACTAAGCAAACACTCTTCTGTTGTATAGAGCGTACCTTCGCCATCAGTATGAATTGAGCCCCCCTCTAAAACGAATGGGGCGTTGTAGTGATCAATTCCGATAATGTCACATACTGAGCTAGCCACTAGGTCGTCCTGCTGCCAGTTTTCATAGAGGCCATTATAGTCACCACCCCAAGCGTTAAACTGCCAGTTGATTCCACGACGCTCGCCGTCTTGATTCACCAACACTGTGGGCCCAATATCACGCATCCACGCATCATTGAATGGGATTTCAACAAGCCGAATATCTGAATGAAGCAATGTTCTCGCCTTATCAAATTGCTTCGCACTCACGGCGACACAAACCTTAGTCACTTCTGCTATTGCATTCGCAATGCTAGCGAATGTTTGCTGGGCAGGAAGGGCGTTATCACGCCAATTGTCTCGTCTTTCTGGCCAAGCCAACCAAACTTCTTCAATAGGATGAAACTCAGCTGGAAAGTAGAACCCATCTTGCAGTGGTGTTGTCGATAACTGCATAGTCTGCCCCTTTAAACTGCTAGTTTGCCCACAGAGCCATATAGATCTGGGCGGCGGTCACGGAACAGCCCCCACGAGTGACGCGCTTGAGCCGTTGCGGCTAAATCAATCTCCGCGTAAATGATAGCTTCCTCATCACGTGGCGCTTCTGCCAACTTGCCACCAGTATGATCGGTAATAAAAGAAGAACCGTAGAATGTGGTTTCAATGCCATCATCACATTCTGTGCCTACGCGATTAGACGCAATCACAGGAACCAAGTTTGCAGCGGAATGGCCTTGCATAGTGCGTTGCCAGTGATCACGAGAATCTAAAGTTGGATCTTGTGGTTCGCTGCCAATAGCGGTTGGGTAAAAAATGGCTTCTGCACCATGTAACGCTAAGCTACGAGCAAGCTCGGGAAACCATTGATCCCAGCAAATACCAGCGCCGAACTTACCAAACTGGGTTTGCCATACTTTGAAACCAGTATCTCCAGGACTAAAATAGTATTTTTCGCTATAACCCGGACCATCCGGGATGTGTGATTTGCGGTAGTTATCTAGCACAGTGCCATCGGCATCAATCATCACTAATGAGTTAAAGAAGGTATTACCCGCTTTTTCAAAATAACTAACTGGAATCACGACCCCGAGTTCTTTTGCCAATGCACTCATCTCTGTTATCAACAGACAATTGTCTACTTCCTCAGCCAACTCAAAATACTTAGCTTCTTGCTTCTTACAAAAATAAGGAGCAGCGAACAATTCCTGCGGCAAAACCACATTGGCACCTTTACTCGCAGCTTCACGAATCGCTTGCTTAGCTTTATTTAGGTTATCTTCCAGATCCCAGCTTTTGGTCAGTTGCAGGGCCGCGAATTTTACTACTCTACTCATTGGATGTTCCTTATCGTCCGGTTAGATAGCCAGTTTATCTCTTAGGTTGTAATACGCTGCGCCAACTGCTGTGAATGGTATTTGGAAGTGACGTCCACCAGGGAAGGCGTAGTGCTTGAGTTGTGCGAAGGCATCAAATCGTTCGGCATGCCCTGTTAAGGCTTCTGCCAATAACTTGCCAGCCAAGTGAGTACAGGTAACTCCATGACCACTGTAGCCTTGCAAATAATAAATATTGTCGTCGAATGCGCCGAACTGCGGCATACGTGAGTAGGTAAGTAAGAAGTTACCAGTCCATGTGTAATCAATCTTGATACCTTTAAGTTGAGGGAAAATACCTTCTAACTTAGGACGAATCAGAGACTCAATGTCTTGAGGGTCACGAGCGCCATAAACCACCCCGCCCCCAAACAACAAGCGTTTGTCGGCACTCAATCGGAAATAGTCCAGTAAGTAATTACAGTCTTCAACGCAGTAGTCACTTGGTAAAACCTGTTTTAGTTGCTCATCGGTAAGCGGCTCTGTCGCCACGACTTGAGTTCCACATGGGATGGCTTTGTTACTGATATTCGGAGCCAACCCACCTAAGTAGGCGTTGCCAGCTAACACCAAGTATTTACTCTTCACGCTACCGCTCGCTGTTCTTGCAACAGGATTCGCACCTTTTTCAATGGACGTTACCGCTGATTGTTCAAAAATTTGGCCACCAAGAGAAACAAATGCTGCGGCTTCCCCCAATGCGAGTTTAAGCGGATGAATGTGCCCACCTCGCATATCAAGCAAGCCACCGGTGTAAGCTTGAGTACCAACCGCCTCTTCTACTTGGCTAGCATCCAACATGGTGAGCTGGTCATTACCATATCGCTCCCAGTTTTTCTTATGATGCTCTAAACCTATTAACTGCTTTTTGTTTAGCGCGGTAAATAGGCCACCGCGTTTGTGGTCACACTCAATATCGTATTTTTCGATTAGGCCACGAATGACATCTCCGCCTTCGAAAATCATGTCACACAGGGCTTTAGCCTGGGGTTGGTCGTAACGGCTTTCTATTACATCAACATCTCGGCTGTAGCTATTGACGATCTGTCCACCATTACGACCAGTTGCTCCAAAACCAACTTTGGCACTCTCTAGTACCACTACCTTAAAACCTTTCTCGGCTAAATGAAGAGCCGAAGATAAACCTGAAAACCCAGCCCCAACCACACACACATCACACTCAATGTTGTCTTGCAGTTGTGGGAACTCTGGCATGTTCGGGATAGAGTGGGCGTAAAACGAATCCGTATGCTTATTCATAGTGATATTCCTTTATTAATCATCAGCAGGCTAAGGGTGAAGGCGAATCCAAGTGGTTTTGGTTTCTGTGAATTTTTCGATGGCGTGCAGTGATTTATCACGGCCGTTACCACTCATTTTGAACCCACCAAAAGGGACGGTCATATCACCTTCGTTGTAGTTGTTCACCCAAACAGAACCTGCCTGAAGCTGTTTAGCTACACGGTGTACGCGGTTAATGTTATTGCTCCAAAGCGCCGCACCTAAACCGTATTTTGAGTCATTGGCGATTGCGACGGCTTCAGCTTCATCTTTAAATGAGATAACACAAAGTACAGGACCAAAGATCTCTTCCTGGGCGACACGCATTTTATTGTCAACGTTATCAAGAATGGTCGGCTCAACAAATGCACCTTTGCCTTCAACATCACCCCCGCAACGAAGCACTGCACCTTCCGCTTGGCCAAGCTCTATATATTCAAGCACTTTTGATTTGTGACCTTGATCGATGAGCGCTCCCATCGAAGATGAGGTGTCCATTGGGTCTTTCGGCATAAAGGATTGAGCCGCAGAAATGACTTTATCAACAAAGCGATCTTTGATGCTTTCGTGCACTAATAAACGAGTTGCAGCGACACAGACTTCGCCTTGGTTATAGAAGCAACCACCAGCGGTTTCTGCGGCTGCACGATCGAGGTCTTCGCAGTCTTCAAATACGATATTGGCATTCTTACCACCAGCCTCAGCAAACACACGCTTAAGATTGGTTTCACCAGAACGAACCATTAATTGACCAGCAATACGAGTGGAACCCGTAAATGCAATACAGTCGACGTCATGGTGTTTCGCTAAAGCATCACCGGCTTCATGGCCAAAGCCTGTAACGACTTGAAAAACGCCACGTGGTAAGCCTGCTTGATTGGCGAGTTGACCAATATAAATAGCAGTGAGAGAAGATTTTTCAGAGGGTTTAAGAATAACGCTATTACCTGCTGCTAATGCAGGGCCAAGTTTCCAGCAAGCTAACCATAATGGAAAGTTCCATGGAACTACCGCTGCAACAACACCGATAGCTTGATGAGAAACAAAGGCGTGTACATCTTGTTCCGTTGGCGCGACTTCCCCATACACTTTATCGATGGCTTCTGCATACCAACGCAGTGCACTTGCAGCACCAGGGATATCGGTTGAAAAGCTATGGCTGATTGGCTTACCCGTATCTAGGGTTTCCAGCAACGCAAGTTCTTCACGATGTTGGTCAATCAGCGTTGCAAATTGGCTGAGTACCGCTTTGCGATATGACGGAGCGCTGTTGCTCCATTCACCAGAAAGGAAAGCTTGACGAGCACATGTTACCGCAAGCTCAACATCTTCTTCTTGGCAACGAGCTATCTGGGTCAGTGTCTCGTCGGTAGCCGGGTTAACAACATCTAGAGTTTCTCCACTGATAGCTGCGCTATATTCGCCATTAATAAAGGCACGATTTTCGATGTTTAGATTGTTTCTCAGTTCAATCCATTGTTCTTGGGTTTTCATACGCTCTCCTTGTTATCACAACAAGGCAAGGCCCACTTAGAATGTGGTTGGCGTATGCGCGCTTATCATTCGACAAGCCTTGTCTGTGTGATTTGTGAACTTGTGCGGCTGCGTCGTATCAATAATGTACGATTCACCTTGTTTAAGGACAAAAGATTGCTCTTTGTATTCCAGAGTGATTTCGCCCTCTAAAATAGTGCCGATCTCTTCGCCTTCATGTTTAATTTCCGCCGCACCCGTTGTGCCGTGGGGGGCATACTCTTCAATCAAAAATCCAATTACCTGTTCTTTGCTGCCGTTGGTTACCAATTTCATTGAAACCGACTCACTGCCCATTTCAACCAACTCTTCAGGTGCAACGACAACCTTCACTTCATCGCTTTTGGGTTGTTCAAGTGTGAAAAACTCCGAAAGAGATAAAGAAAAAACATTCACTATTTTTTGCAACGAACTTACTGAAGGGCTTACCTTCGCATTCTCAATCGAAGAGATCGCGCTATGTGTAATACCTGCTCGTTCGGCTAATTCTCGTTGTGACAATCCATGTTCTTTTCTTAATCGAACAATATTTTTACCAATCTCTTGGTTGTCCATGTAGGTGGCTCCTAACTTATAGAGAGGCCGCCATCATAAATTCTTTAAACAAAATTTGAGAGAAATGATTCGTTTTTGCTTTCCATTCTGGGTGCCACTGCACGCCAACAAAGAATTTTTGCCCTGGAAGACTAAACGCTTCCACTAAACCATCCGGTGCTTTAGCTTCCACAGTCAGTTGGGGAGCTAATTGGTCAACCCCTTGGTTATGAAGAGTATTAACCTCAAAAAAGATAGTGTTTTCCCAATGATTTTCAGTCAGCCATTTCTCAAACAAACTTTGTTTTTGCACCAACACCGCGTGTGATGGAGCGTACTTTTCCTCAAAGTCTTCGACCTCACTCTCTCTATGGTCGTTGAAACCTGAATCATGAACTGCTGGGTTCAGTGAGCCTCCCAGAGCAACATTCATCTCTTGAAATCCACGGCAAACACCAAAACACGGAATGTCTTTGTCTATCGCTTGACGAATCAAAGTAAAGGAAAGCTCATCTCGAGCTTCATCTTTCTTAGACTCTTCATGAGTGCCGTTGTAATGATGTGGTGCCACATTTGAGTGACTCCCCGGAAATAAAAAACCGTCGCAGATGTTAAGAAGACGCTCAACGTCTTCACTTGCCATATCCGGAGCCAATATCAGTGGCAACCCACCAAAGTCTTTCACAGCCGTGAGGTAAAAATTATTCACTGCCTGTATTTGATAGCCACCCAATTCTTTAGCGCAACTAACAATTCCAATAATGGGTTTGCTTGTTCTAGACATGTTACTTCCGTGCTCGATTTATTTAACACTTACACTACAAATCATGTACAAAATTATCAACACCGATGTTCGATATTATGACCAAAGCGTGACCAAATCCACCTTTTTGGTCAAAAAAACGACTAATTTTGGACATTATATTGAGCAAAACACAATCAACTGTTACAAAATAGTTAACAGAAACATCTTTCAATAAAATTGTAAATTTCAAAGTAATCAACGCAAGCTTATGTATTAAAAGGAAATAACCTTTAAAACTAGACTTTAGTCTAATTAGTACAATTGACTTGTTTCTTTTTTATTACTTTTAATTTACCAAATAGAGGCTAGTTGGAGAACACAATGGAATCGTATCTACAGGAAGTTAAAAATTTTCGACAAAAATGGCCCAACATCGAGTTTGTTGATCTGATTTTTACCGACATCAATGCCACACCAAGAGGCAAGCGCATCCCAGTAAGTGCACTACACAAGCTGCATAAAGGAGTAGCTCTTCCCCTCTCGACAATTACTTTAGATACCAAAGGTAATGTGGTTGAAACAGCAGGGTTAGGTGAAGAATTGGGAGAACCAGACAACATGTGTTTCCCAATTGCGGATACATTGATGCCTACCGCTAAAGAGCAAGTGGGCCAAATAATGTTGAGTATGATGGATGAGTCAGCCCACACCCCAAACCCGCTCTTTATTCGTAATATCGTCAGTGAAATTCTCGAAAAGTTACACACCAAAGATCAACATCCATGTGTTGCCTTAGAGCTAGAGTTTTACTTAATAGACAGGAAGCGGGGTGAGATGGGAGCACTACAAACAGCCATCAACCCAAACAAAAAATCACGAGAAAAAGATACCGAAGTCTATGACTTAGATGGTTTGGATGATTACGCAGACTTTTTGGCCGATCTTAACAAAGTCGCTCAAGAACAAGGGTTAAATACTTCGGGGGCACTATCTGAATCCGCCCCAGGACAATTCGAAATTAACTTCAACCACTCTAAAGATGTACTACGAGTGTGTGATGAAATCATCATCGTCAAACGCCTAATTCGTCAAATTGCTAATCAACATGATTTCGATGCTACCTTCATGGCTAAGCCATTTAGTGAGCAAGCTGGTAACGGTATGCACATCCACCTTAGCTTGGTGGATTCCAACGACAATAACCACTTCAGCCAACAAGATGGTGAACCCAGTAATCTCTTTTATCAAACCATGGCCGCGATGCTTGCTCAAACATCCGATTCCATGGCCTTGATTTGCCCTAACGTTAACTCTTACCGCCGCTTTGTTCCAGGAGCTTACGTGCCAACGAAAGCAGACTGGGGCGAGAACCATCGCGGTGTCGCACTGCGTGTTCCTATCAGCGACAGCAACAATCGCCGAATTGAACACCGCATTGCGGGAGCTGACGTTAACCCTTACATTCTCGCTGCAGTAGTACTATCCGCAGTATTAGCGAGTGAAAACTATACCAAAGACCAATGTCCTAACTCCCTCAGTGATGATGCAATAGACTTACCTCTGCGTATGTCTGAAGCTCTCGATCAGCTAGAACGCAGTGAGCTGACCCCGTACATCTCTAAAGAGTTTGTCGATCTATATTTAGCTTGTAAACGAAGTGAACTGGCGGAGTTTGAACGCGCCATCACTCCATTAGAAATCGACTGGATGTTGCACTCAGCATAAACAAAGGAACTACACGTATGACTACGCAAACTAAGGCGTTGGACGCGTCGCTGAAGATCAACAGTCAACACATCATGGTATCTCTATTGGTTGTCGCGACTTTCATTTTCTTCACATCAATTGGATTGAACCACCAAGAAGGAGAGGCCTATGGATGGATGAGCCTTCTCCCTACCGCACTTGTTTTGGTATTCGCCCTAACTACACACCGCACCGTAGAGGCGCTTTTTAGTGGTACCATCGCTGGTGTACTACTACTCAATCCTGCGCAAGCCGTTGAGCAAATTGTCGGCATATCGATGGATGTAATGATGAACGAAACCATTGCATGGATCGTTCTAGTTTGCGGACTGATGGGGGGATTAATCGCAATTCTCGAAAAAGGCGGCAGTATTTTAAGCTTTTCAGATATGTTGGTCACAAAGGTTAAGAGCCGTAAACAATCTATGCTGATGACCTTTTTCCTCGGCATCATGATCTTTATTGATGACTATCTGAACGCGATCGCTATCTCATCATCGATGAAGAAGATTACTGACGGATACAACATCTCCCGTGAAAAACTATCTTATCTAGTCGATTCCACCGCTGCGCCGATTTGTATTCTGGTGCCAATATCAACATGGGCTATTTTCTTTAGCTCACTGCTTGAAGCGAATGGAGTGGCTGAAGCTGGTGAGGGTATCAAAGCATATATTGAAGCGATTCCATACATGGCTTATGGCTGGGTTACGCTGATAATCGTCCTTCTCGTTGCGTTAGAAAAGATGCCGGATTTAGGCGCAATGAAGCAGGCTGAGGAACGAGCGAAGAAAGGTCAAGTACGTCCTGACGGTGCAACAGACATCGACTTTGGCGCAGATATTACAGCGCACACCAACCCAACGATGGGATTAATCAACTTCCTATTGCCTATGGTGGTGTTAGTTGGTGCAAGCTGGTACTTCGGTATTGATCTATTAGCAGGCGTATTTGTCGCAATTATCTTTACTATCTGCTTCTATGGTGTTCAACGTCTAATCTCAATGAATGATATGTTTGAAGCTGTCTACGACGGAATCAAAGTTATGCTGCTGCCATTGGCAACGGTGATTGGTGGATTCATGCTGAAGTCTGTGAATGATTCTCTAGGAGTGACACAATATGTCATCGAGACAGTAAGCCCTTATCTATCGGCGTCTTACTTCCCAGCAATTATCTTTATGATCACCGGTGCATTGGTGTTTGCTACCGCATCTTCTTGGGGAACTTTTGCAGTTGCTATGCCAATCGTATTGCCTCTAGGCGAACAACTTGGCGTACCTCTACATTTAACTATTGCGGCTCTGCTTTCGGCATCAGCAGCGGGCAGTCACTCATGTTTCTTTAGTGACTCAACGGTATTGTCAGCTCAAGGTTCCGGGTGTACCTCAATGCAACACGCAACCACTCAATTCCCCTACGCATTGATAGGTATTGTCGCAACAGCTCTCTTCTTCTTGTTAGTTGGCTAAGCCTCATACAGCTAAAATACAAGCGTAAAAAATGCCTTATTCTACGATAAGGCATTTCAATTTCCTGAAGAGCAAGCTTAAAGCAACTCTCAGCAAGACTCTCCAGCTTTCAAGTGCTCCCTTTCACACCACAGCCTTTAATCACTAACTGTGTGATGAACTGAGCGGCATCGGCATAGTCTTTATCATCGAGTTGGTCCTTCTGCATCACGCTGCAAATCTGCCAGCCAAAATCGGCGTAGGTTTGAGTTGCCGCCCAGATGGTAAACATCAGGTGATGAGCGGGAACATCGTCCATTAGGCCCTGCGCCGACCATGTCGAGAACTTATCAAGAATCATCTGGGATTGCTTATACAGCTCGTCACCAATCTCTTTCGGCAATACTTTAGCGCCAGACATCACTTCATTGGCAAATACCTTAGAGGCATGTGGATGATCGCGAGAAATGATCAGCTTGGTTTGAATATATTGAGACAAGGCTTCAACAGGATCGCTGAGCTCTTCAATCGGACGAGACGCTTCTAGTAAAGGCTGAGTGACGGTTTCAAGCACAGCGTTGTAGAGCTTATCTTTTGAGCTGAAATAATAGAATACGTTAGGCTTGGGAATGTCGGCCGCTTTCGCGATATCGGCCATTTTTGTTGCAGCATAACCATGAGTGGCGAATTGTTCACACGCGACTTCGATGATTAAATCTTGATTCTTTTGTCTGATCCTAGACATATTGCATCCTTTACAGCTCGTTACTAAAATCATAGTAATCAACGTGCTTCATTAGTCCAGAAGATAATCTCAGAACTCAAGGTCACCGCATTGATAACAATAAAATGGCCGCTCTATTTGTTAAGAAGCGACCATTCCATACCGTGTTTTTGAACTGTTCAAGTTAAAGAATCAATATTGCGCGGAAGTCATTCACATTGGTCAGCGTCGGCCCCGTGGTAAGAAGCACATCGACTTGCTTGAAGAAGTCGTAGCTGTTGTTGGCATCGAGGTAGTCTTGAGCTTTAAGCGACAAGCTCGAACCTTGTTGCCATGTTTGTGGGGTAATCCACGCGCCCGCATTGTCTTCCACGCCATCAATCCCGTCGGTATCAGCAGCCAATGCAAATATGTTGTCTTGGCCTTTAAGCTCGTTATATAGGCTCAACAAGAACTCACAGTTACGCCCACCGCGACCATTGCCTTTAACGGTTACTGTGGTTTCGCCACCGGAAAGTATCACGCAAGGCGTCTCAAATGGGTGCTTGTGATTGGCCACTTGCTTAGCCAACGCAGCGTGCACCTTCGCAACATCTCGCGCTTCTCCCTCTATGCAATCACTCAACACATAAGCCGGAATGCCTAAGCCTTCAGCTTCTGCTGCAGCGGATTCCAATGCCGACATCGGGGTCGCGATAATATGGTGCTCTGCATTTTTCCAACATACGTCATCTGGCTTTACGGTTTCTGACTCTGGATTATTTAACCATTCAAATGCCGTGCGTGGTGTTTCTATTTGGTAACGCTCTAAAATTGCCATCGCATCAAAACGCGTGGTGGTGTCGGGTACGGTTGGGCCAGAGGCAATCACACTAATGTCATCGCCCGGCACATCTGAAATCGCCAGTGACACAACCCTTGCAGGATACGCGGCTTTTGCTAGTCGCCCCCCTTTTATCGAAGATAGATGTTTGCGAACACAATTCATCTCATCAATAGCGGCGCCTGATTTGAGCAGCGCTTTATTTATTTGTTGCTTCTCCGCCAAGCTGATGTCGCCACCGGGAAGACTTAGCAAAGCGGAACCGCCACCCGACAGTAGGCAAATAACCGTGTCATCTGCGCTCAAGCTACTCACCAATTGCAGCATACGTTGGCTCACTTCTAAGCCCATCGCATCTGGCACGGGGTGCGCTGCTTCAATCACCTCAATGTGTTCGCAAGGTGCGGTGTGCTCATAACGAGTCACCACTAAGCCTTCAAGATCACGCAGTGCGAGATCTTGCTGTTTCTTTGCCTGCCAAACCGCTTCAAGCTCTGCGGCCATCGACGCGGCTGCTTTTCCTGCTCCTATCACCACAGTACGCCCGGCTTGATTAGCAGAGCGATAAAAAATGTCTTGAGGAAGAAAAGGTTCGATGTGATTTTTAGGTAGCGCCTGATTAACAGCACTTGAGAAAAGGGTTTGTAGAAACTGCTTAGCATCAATGTCCATCAGCCACTCCTTAGTTGACGGAGAAAAAAAGAACCCCGATACAAGGCCAAAGGGTGCCTGCTAAGATCAAGTTGGAAAGGAACAACTTCAACCTCTGCCTCGTATCAGGAACGCGTATAAAAGGAGACGAAACTACGCGATTTATAAACAAACTGTTGGGCTACGAATCGATAGCAGCCCTAATTAATTAACGGATAATCGGTTGATTGACTAACCACTAAACGGATAAACCGTTAACTAGATTAACGAATCGAGTGTTCAGAACGTTTCTCAATCGCTTGGATAAGCGCAGAGTGGTCCCAACCTTCACCGCCCATTTCGGCACACTCGCCAAACAGCTCTTGTGCATTTGCCGTGTTCGGTAGCGCAACCCCTAGCTCCTGTGCGCCCGTTAGCGCAAGATTTAAGTCTTTTTGGTGAAGTGAGATTCTAAAGCCCGGGTCGAATGTGCCTTCGACCATACGCTCACCGTGCACTTCCAATATCTTAGAGTTAGCAAAGCCACCTAGTAGCGCCTGACGCACGCGTGCTGGATCAGCGCCTGCTTTCGAAGCAAAGACTAACGCCTCAGACACGGCTTCGATATTCAGAGCAACAATGATTTGGTTTGCGACCTTACAGGTTTGACCCGCACCGTTGTCGCCTACTAGCGTGATGTTCTTACCCATGATTTCGAACAGAGGACGAGCTTTATCAAACGCGTCTTGCTCACCGCCCACCATGATAGTCAGCGCTGCATTAATAGCGCCTACTTCGCCACCTGATACCGGTGCATCAAGGTATGAAACACCACCTTCATTGATTCGCGCTGCAATCGCTTTGGTTGCGATTGGTGAGATTGAACTCATATCGATAACCAGTTTTCCAGCAGCGCCACCGGCGGTAAGGCCTTGCTCGACGCCATTGTCACCAAACAGGACGTCTTCTACTTGAGGGGTATTCGGCACCATTAAGATAATGATATCTGCTGCTTCAGCCGCTTCCGCGGGTGAATGACAGACCGTTGCGCCCGCTGCCACAAGATCAGCAGGTGCTGCATTAAAGTGATCAGACAGAATCAAATCGTGACCTGCTTTTTGAAGGTTACTCGCCATAGGTTTACCCATGATGCCAGTTCCGATAAATGCAATTTTAGACATGTTGTTCTCCTTAACGTTTGAGGGTTACCAGACGCAATTAACGGTACTGGTGCAGCCAACCAAGGCCTTCTGTCGTTGTCGTTTTAGGTTTATATTCGCAGCCCACCCAGCCTTGATAACCAAGCTCATCAAGATAGTTGAGCACGAATGGGTAGTTGATTTCGCCAGTACCCGGTTCGTGTCGGCCTGGGTTATCCGCCAGTTGCACGTGTGCAATTTGACCAATGTTCTGTTGCATGGTCGGCGTAAGATCGCCTTCCATAATTTGCATATGATAAATATCGTATTGGATAGAAAGGTTATCGCTCCCTACCTCTTTGATGATCGCTTTAGCTTGCTCTGTGGTATTCAAGAAGAAGCCCGGAATATCGCGGGTATTGATCGCTTCTATCACTAAGCTGATGCCTTCTGCTGCTAGCGCGTTCGCCGCGTAATGCAGGTTAATCACAAACGCTGATTGCGCGTCTTGTTGGGTCACACCTTGTGGAACAATCCCGGCCAAGCAATTCACTTGAGCACAGCCGAGCGATTTTGCGTAAGCGATGGCTTTAGGTACACCCGCTTGAAACTCTTCAACTCTTGCTGGGTCTACCGCGATACCGCGGTCGCCAGCGTCCCAATCACCCGCAGGCAAGTTAAATAGCACTTGCTCTAGGTTGTTAGCCTCGAGCTTTTGTTTAATCTCATCCGCATCAAAGGCATATGGGAAAAGGTATTCGACACCTTGAAAGCCCGCTTCTGCGGCAGCTTCAAAGCGATCCATAAAATCAACTTCCGTGAATAACATTGACAAGTTTGCTGCAAATTTTGCCATGACTCTGTCCTTATTCTTTATTTGGTGAAACTATGACTGTTTAGTGAAGCAACGGTTATTTGATGGAGCTACGGTTGCTTAGTAAGGCTCCGATTTCTTGGAGACTTTCCGTAGAGCTAAACCTCAGCTCTACGTATACACATGACTTAATGATTACTTGTACGCTAACGCTGTTGGGGCATCGCCGCGGCTTTCGGCAAGTGGCTCAAATTCGTTGATGGCATTGATCTCTACGCCCATCGCAATGTTGGTTACTCGCTCAAGAATCAGCTCAACGACCACTGGCACCTTGTGCTTGTTCATCAGCTCTTTGGCTTGCTCAAACGCTGCCGCAATTTGCTCTGGTTCACGAACTCGAATTGCCTTACAACCTAGGCCTTCAACAACGGCAACATGGTCAACACCGTAGCCTTCAAGCTCTGGTGCATTCTGGTTATCGAACGCCAGTTGTACACAATAGTCGATATCAAATTGGCGCTGTGCTTGGCGAATCAAACCTAGATACGAGTTGTTCACCAACACATGAATGTATGGCAGATTGAATTGCGCGCCGACGGCCAGTTCTTCAATCATGAATTGGAAATCATAGTCACCAGAGATAGCGACAATGTCGCGATTTGGATCGGCCGCTCGTACACCCAATGCGGCTGGTGTTGTCCAACCCAATGGGCCAGCTTGACCACAGTTGATCCAATTACGCGGCTTATAAACATGTAGGAACTGAGCGGCAGCAATTTGCGACAAACCAATGGTGCTCACATAACAAGTGTCACGACCAAATGCCTTGTTCATCTCTTCATAAACACGCATCGGTTTCATTGGCGCTTCATCGAAATTGGTTTTACGCAGCATGGTCGACTTGCGTTCCTGACACTCGCTTGCCCAAGCATTTCGGTTCGGCAGCTTGCCAGCGTCACGCCACTCTTGCGCCACTTCAACCATTAGCTCTAGCGCCGCTTTCGCATCAGAGACTATGCCTAAATCCGGACAGAACACGCGGCCGATTTGGGTTGGTTCAATATCAACGTGAACAAACTTACGACCTTCGGTGTAAACATCCACAGAGCCGGTATGACGGTTGGCCCAACGGTTACCGACACCAAACACAAAATCAGAGTTGAGCATGGTTTCGTTACCGTAACGGTGAGACGTTTGTAGCCCCACCATACCCGCCATTAAATCATGATCATCTGGGATAGAGCCCCAGCCCATCAAGGTTGGAATCACAGGAACACCAGTGATCTCGGCAAACTGTTGCAACAATTCGGACGCGCCAGCGTTAATCACGCCACCACCCGATACAATCAACGGTTTTTCCGATTGAGACATCATAGTTAATGCTTTCTCAACCTGCGCGCGAGTTGCTTGCGGTTTGTAAGGTTCTAGCGGTTCATAGGTATCGATATCAAACTCAATCTCAGCCAGCTGAACATCAATCGGTAGATCTATCAGGATTGGCCCCGGGCGACCCGAACGCATCAAATGAAAGGCTTTTTGGAATGCGCGTGGCACTTGTGCAGGTTCCAGCACCGTGGTTGCCCACTTAGCCACTGGCTTAGCGATAGATTCAATGTCGACCGCTTGGAAATCTTCTTTATGAAGACGAGCACGTGGCGCTTGGCCTGTGATGCATAGAATTGGAATCGAATCAGCAGACGCAGAATAAAGGCCCGTGATCATGTCCGTTCCCGCAGGGCCAGAGGTACCAATACACACACCTATATTGCCTTGATTAGTACGCGTGTACCCTTCGGCCATATGGGAAGCACCCTCTACGTGACGAGCTAAGACGTGGTCGATTCCTCCGAGCTTTTTCATAGCCGCATACATAGGGTTTATTGCTGCGCCGGGAACACCAAATGCGATGTCTACACCTTCACGTTTAAGCACTTCTACCGCTGCTTCAATCGCTTTCATAATTGCCATTCGAACCTCCAATTCAGACTGTATACAATTAAACCAACTTTTGTGTACTATGAACCATCCTCGCTATTTATCAACCCCAGAATGAAACAATTTTGTTACATCAACCCATCACATTAAGTACGTACTCATCCTGAAAAGCTTACAATTCATTGCTTTACATAAAATATCTTTACGTGAAAATAAATTACAAAAAGATCAAATGATAAATAAATGTTAAATACCGTTTGCTTGTTTACAATTTCTACAATATAAATATCCTTAAAAAGAGCATTTTGTATACAAAATGACATCATATTGTTTAAAGGAGACAACAATGATGAATGACGTAAAAGAGAGAGAAGAAGTGCAGTGTATGCAGGTACTCGGGAATATGAACAACTCCGAGTACAAAGAGATCTTGTCTAAAGATGCATTAAAATTCTTAGAAGCTCTCGTCAATAAGTTTGGAGATCGCCGTCATGCCCTGCTAAGTGACCGCAACACAAAACAAGCTCAATATGACGAGGGAGAGCTACCCAATTTCAGAAAAGACACCGTTTCCATTCGTCAGAATAAAGAGTGGAAGGTAGCAACACCGCCACCAGAGCTGCTTGATCGCCGCGTAGAAATCACCGGACCTATCGAAAGAAAGATGGTGATCAACGCGCTAAATTCAGGCGCAAAAGTCTTCATGTGTTGCTTTGAGGATGCGTCTTCCCCGACTTGGGCCAATATGGTCGAAGGGCAAATCAACCTAAGAGACGCCAACCTTGGCACCATTAGTTACTTCGATGAGAAGAAGCAGAAGCGTTACCAATTAAACGACGATCCTGCACTGCTGATCGCACGCCCACGAGGCATTCACTTGCCAGAGCAGTCCATTCAATTCAACAATCAGCCTATCGGCGGTTGCTTGATGGACTTCGCTTTGTACTTTTTCCATAACTATCAGTCACGTGCAAAACAAGGCTTAGGTGTTTACTACTACATTCCCAAGCTTGAGAGCATGGAAGAAGCACAGTGGTGGGACGATATTTTCAGCTTCACCGAAAACTATTTCCACGTACCCAAAGGCACCATTCGTGCGACGGTTTTGATTGAGACGCTTCCAGCCGTATTCCAAATGGAAGAGATCTTGTACGCAATGCGTGATCATATCGTGGCAATGAACTGTGGCCGTTGGGATTACATCTTCAGCTACATCAAAACGCTGAAAAACCATAAAGACCGCATCCTGCCTGACCGCCACGGGATCGGCATGGATCAAGAGTTTCTAAATGCCTATAGCCAACTGTTGGTGCGTACTTGTCATGCTCGCGGCGCACTGGCGATGGGTGGTATGTCGGCCTTTATTCCAGCGAACGATCCGCAAGAAATGGCGCGTGTAACCGCCAAGGTTATCGAAGATAAGCAAAGAGAATCTCAGAACGGACACGACGGCACATGGGTCGCGCACCCTGCACTGGTTGATTTAGCGATGTCGATCTTCGATAAGCACCTCGATGGCAAAGTAAACCAAATGGACTTCCAAAGCCCAGACCATGTGATCAATGCAGACTCTCTGCTAAAACCTTGTGAAGGCAGCCGCGACGAAGCGGGTGTGCGTAAGAATATCCGCATTGCGCTGTATTACATTGAGGCTTGGATCCAAGGCTACGGCTGTGTACCTATCTACGGCCTTATGGAAGATGCCGCGACTGCTGAGATCTCAAGAGCCAATATCTGGCAGTGGATCCACCACGGGGTAACACTCGATGATGGCCAAACCTTTACCAAATCACTATTCCACTCTTGGCTTTACCAAGAGCTAGACACGATAAAACATGAAGTCGGAGACTCGCGCTATACAGCAGGTCGATTTGAAGAGACAGCTGATCTTTTCTATCAACTTTCTACAGCCAAAGAGTTCGCTGCCTTCCTAACTTTACCCAGCTATGGGCTATTACAAGAGTCCAGTTAGAACTCTTGTACCGAGATGAATCAGTCGATGATATTCACAACAAGAGTAATGATTGGCTGACTTAGCTTGGTACACGGCCCCTTGAAAAACTAGGAGATAACATGGGAAGTTTGACTCTACAACAAGCGTTAACCATCATTGATGGCACCTTACAAGCAGGAAACAAGATCCACACTGAGCCTTTGACGGTCGCCGTCTTAGACAGCGGTGGCAAGCTGATTTCTCTGCAACGTCAAGATGGCTCTAGCATGATGCGACCAGACATCGCGATTGCTAAAGCGTGGGGGGCACTCGCACTGGGTTGTTCCTCTAGAAAACTCGCCCAAGATGCTGACAACCGACCAGCATTTATCTCCGCCGTAAACGTGCTCGCGCACGGAAACATGGTGCCAGTTCCTGGGGGGCTACTGATTCGAGACAAGGATAAAACGGTATTGGGTGCTATCGGCGTGAGCGGTGACATTTCAGACATTGATGAAAGCTGCGCCATTAATGGTATTGGCTGCGCAGAACTGTTCAGTGATGAGATGCTGCAAGCTTAACTCGCTAACTCTCTGTACTTGAAATTCTTAGACAGGAACAAAAAAACCGAAGCGATTAGGCTTCGGTTTTTTATTGAATCTAAAGGAAGATCAGAAAAACTACTCGTACGCGCTCAACCATGTTTTCAGAAGTTGGTTGGTGTTCTTCTTCTGACTCGCAGACAATGATTTAACCAGTTTTTTCTGCATTTCGACATGTTCAGTCATCATTTGGTCAATCAGAATAAGACCATCTTTAGTTAACTGGACACTCACGCTGCGTCTGTCTTCTTTGCTGTGTTCACGACTGATCAGCCCTTTGGCTTCTAGCTTATCAAGGCGATTGGTCATCGCGCCAGATGTCAGCATCATGGATCCAATCAGTTCAGATGGCGTCAGTCGGTAAGGCTTCCCAGAACGTCGCAACGTCGCCAGCACATCAAACTCACCCAGCTTCATGTCGTATTTTTTATGAAGCTCGGCAACTTGCGTCTCCATATACTTGGCAATACGCATAATCCGACCCATCATTGCCATAGGCTCAGTATCTAGTTCGGGCTTTTCCTTTGCCCATTGCTCTACTACGCGGTCGATAGCATCCATTTGCAATCTCGCTCCGTTGTTAGTCTGATTACTTCAAACTAGTTTAACATAAAGATACTTTACAACCACTAGTTCTCAGTATACAGTTCACACAATAGTTATCTTAACGTAAAGATATTTTAAATGAACATATTATTAGCAATGATCCCCGCGTTCTTTTGGGGAACAACCTATGCAGTGACGCAATTTACGCTACAGGAGTGGCCACCATTATTATTGGGTGCTTTGCGTGCGTTACCTGCTGGTTTGTTATTGCTAGCAGTAAAACCAACACTGCCTAAAAAAGGCGAGTGGCAAATCATTTTCACACTGGGCCTTATCAATATCGCGACCTTCTTTGGCTTGATCTTCGTGATGGCGCTAACGCTGCCTTCGGCAATCTCTGGCGTGGGTATGATCTCTGTGCCAGTGTTCGCGATGATCTTCCACTGGGTAGTGAAAAAACAGCGCCCGCATCTGATTCAGGCCCTTTCGGGTATTGGCTTGATCACCTTAGCGTGGATACTGTTTAACCCAAGCCAAATTGCTCTGAACCCAATCGGTTTAGGCGCAATGTTCGCCGCAATAATGTGTATTGTCATCGGCAGCAGCATTACCAAGTCACTGGGTAACCGCATGCACTGGTGGAAGGTATTAACGTGGCAGTTGATTCTGGGTGGTACGATTTTGTCTGTCGCGTCTGGCGTTCATGCATTCATCGACCCGCAGCCTTATGTTAATGCCGTGACTCATTTCGATACTCGTAATGCTATGGGACTCGTGTGGGTGATTGGCCTAAACACAGCGCTGGGTTACGGCATGTATGTGTGGTTGCTACAACGTATGTCGGTGGTTGATTTCACCTTCGGTGGAATCGCAAACCCAGTGGCTGGCATCGTGACAGGCATGGTGTTAATGGGTGAATCATTCACTGCAGTACAATACTCACTAATGACCGGCATGATAGTGATGTCACTGCTACCACAACTTATCCTTGCGGTAAGACAACCCAAACAAGTTAAGCCTGTTACGCAGTAGACGCAGCCTCTTAAACGTATTGCTCAAAAACGCGCCTCATTAAGGGCGCGTTTTTTGTTGCTACGCTAACAGCAATAACCCAACAGCCATACTCGTTGAGTTGACCATTCCTTAAGTTAAATTAAACCTCACAAAGAACAATGACTTTACTTTAACTATCTAAAGCGAATTTATTTTCTATAAAATAATCATAATAGAGATTTAATTTCCACAAAAAACTCAAATTAGAGATAAAAAGACAAAACTTTTCTCCGACTACCTTTCTATACTGTGCCACGTCATTAAGGCGCTACAAGCCTATGATTTAAAATAATTATTAATGAGTAGTCACCATGAATTCGAAGTCGCTAACTATTTTGCTTTTTGTCTCTGTTTGCTTAATTTGGGGAACCACTTGGTTCGCTATGGAAGTAGCATTGCATTCTATCCCACCTATTTTTGCTACTGCGTTACGCTTTTTACTTGCAGCACCTCTGCTTGCGGTATTAGCGAAAGTCTTCAACCAACCACTGCTGTTCCCTAAAGGTAAGCGCCAATGGCTGCTTATTGTTGCGCTGATGTATTTCGCGATTCCGTTTACGTTGATGATCTATGGCGAGCAATACATCTCTTCAGGTTTAGCGTCGATCATCTTCGCCAACATGCCTGTGGTTGTGATGCTGATGTCTGGCTTATTCTTAGGTCTACGACTGGCGAAGCACCAGATATTCGGTTTGATTACTGCTGTTGTGAGCCTATGTTTAATCCTTGGCAACGAAATGCAGATGGGTGGCGATGACTACCTAATTGGCACGGTTTGCTTAGGCCTTGCTGTTGCGATTCACGCAGTTATGTATGTGCTGGTTCAAAAGCACTGCAAAGGTATTGAAGTACTGACCTACAACGCCGTACCGAGCCTGATTGCTGCTTTATTCTTATTCGCTGTTTCAGCTGTAGGTGAAAACGTGAATGTTGAATCCTTCACTGAGGATTCAATCTCAGCCGTGGTTTACCTAGGCTTTGTCGCGAGTGTTGGCGGCATTGTGGCTTACTTCAAATTAGGGCAGGTTTCGACCCCTTTCCAAGCGTCTATCTGCTTTTTGATTTTCCCGGTAGTAGCGCTGCTAATATCTTGTTACGTCAACGGTGAAGTTCTGTCTGAACAATCATTGTTTATGATGATCCCCCTACTTTGCGGCATTTTACTCACCAAGGCACCAAAGGGAATTTTCAAGCTGCGTACCGAATTAAAAACCGTAAGAAACTGATCCGCGTGAAACCTATTTTGCGGATTAGATATACATATCCCACATAAACAAAAAGCTCCAATATCACTATTGGAGCTTTTTGCTTATTTCATAATATCGAGACCAACATTAGCGCCAGCTAAACATTCGCACTTCGTTGCCCTCTTCAGGTTTCTTCGGAATGTTTAAAGATAGCGCTAGAGAAACCACGGCCATCACTGCACCAATATAGAAAACCGTTGCAGGAGAAGACAACCAAATCACACCAAACACCACTGGAATAACGACCGCTGCAATATGATTGATGGTGAAAGAGACACCAGCGGTTGATGCCATGTCAGCCGGATCTGCAATTTTCTGAAAGTAAGTTTTGATCGCTAGTGCCAATGCAAAGAACAAATGATCGACCACGTAAAGTGCTGCCGCCCACTCTGCGTTTTGCACTAAGCCATAACCGACAAATACACCAATCAAACCGACATACTCGAAAATCAGCGCCTTACGCTCACCCACCACACCAATAAATCGACCAATACGTTTTGCGAACAAGAAGTTAAATAGGTAGTTGATTAAGAACAATAGCGTTATGTCAGCTGCCGAGTAACCGAATTTCTCTACCATCAGAAAGCCTGCAAACACGGTGAAGATTTGTCTTCTTGCACCACTCATAAACGTTAGCGCGTAGTAGAGCCAGTAACGCTTTCTCAATACCAGTTTCTTATTTTGTTGGGTCTTAGTCTGAAATTCAGGGAAACCAAAGGTCATCACCAAAACTAAAACAAAACCAATTCCGCCAGTGATGCCATACACCCAAGCAAAGTCGAGTTTGAGTTGCTCTAACATCACCCAAATAGAGCCATAAGTGATTAAAGATGCCAACGCGCCAACGGAGATCATCTTACCTAACATCTCTGGTGCTTCTTCTTTACTCAACCATTGTAGTGACAAAGACTGCTTCAGCGTTTCAAAATAGTGGAAGCCCGTCGACATCAAAATCGTAGTCAGCAACAGACCAGTGAGTGAAGGGAACAGACCCGTAATCGCGGTGCCTACAGTGAGCATCGCTAGCGATATCAACATAAAGCGTTGTTCACGTATGAAGGCCAGCACAAACACTACGGTAAACGCTAAGAAACCAGGTATTTCACGAACACTTTGCAGTAAACCAATATCCGCACCATCAAAGTTCGCTTTTTCAATCACGAAGTTATTAAGCAGTGCCATCCAGCTCGAAAACGCGATAGGGACAACAATCGAAATCAGTAATAAAAAGTTTTGCGGCGTTTTCCAGCTCGCAGTTCTATCGAACATTGACGGACTCCTGTTCGTCTAATTGAGTAAGCACTCGTAAGGTCAACTGCTCAGTATACGGGTTAATCTTCCAATGCTCTGGGCTCCAGCCTTTTACGAAACGTTGGAAGTCGGCCCATGCGACATAGAACATTGGTCGCCAAGCGGATTCGACTTCATAGAACGAAAGCTGTGGCTGATAGTACGCCAATGCCTCTTTCAAGTGTCGGAAGTAAATATCCAGTACCTGTGGCTCAAGTTCAGCGCAGTCTTGCGGCCTCACCGCACTACTCATGAACAAAGCGACATCTTTCATCGCACAACCGTGACCCACATATTGGAAATCGACGGCAGCTGCGTTTTGGATTTCTGAATCAAAACAGAAATTGGCAAGCTTGGCGTCGCCATGGACTAAGGTTTGATATGGACATTCTTTTAATAAACGGTCGATGTGCTTGGCTTGGTTCTTCAAGGGTAAATCAATCAAAGTGTTTAACTCATCAGGACGTGTGTCTAAATGCCAATATGTGCCGACTTGCCACAATGAGGCTGATTGTTCTTGATCTACATTGATGTGCTTTGCGTGAAAGTTAGCGAGCCATTTTAGGCAAGCATCGCGTTGTTTATGTTCTTCTCGTGTGTAACTAGATACCTGATAGTCAGAAGCTGCAAGTACATCAAACTGAGAGGTTAACGGAAAACCTATATCCGCTAAGTCTTGCATCACTATCAGCCACTCATTCTCTTCTAGTTCACATTGCAGCCCAACAGGTACAGGGCTGCGCTCATCCCATTGTTGGGTGAATGACTGATACCAAGCTGTTTCCACTTGGTAAGAGTGTACCTTTCGTTGGTGAGAGAGTTTGGTATTCCAACCCTTTGGGTGTTCAGCTTTATCTGGCAACGCGACATGTTTAACAATCACACTCTTGAGTTCCGCACTGCTTTCTTGAGAAAAGACTAAGCGAACTAACTCGCCATATCCACCCCATAGGCGTTGAATCACTTGGACATCAAACCCTTCATGACAACCCAGCGAGGTCGCTATTTTTTGATAAAGCTCATTTTGATAAAACTCTTGTTGATAAAGCTCTGGCTGATTTTGACTTGAACCCGCTTCAGGTTGAGCTCGATTATTCGACGATATTGATTGAGACATATTACTCGTTGTTATGCTTTATCGGATAGAAGGTGTGACCACTGTGGCTGCCTATTCATGTAGTGAACCACATAGCTACAAACCGGCACAATTTTGAAGCCCGCTTGTTCAATTTCAGGCAATACCGACTCCATCATCGCCTTACCAAAGCCCTTGCCTTGCAGTTCATCAGGGATTCGAGTTGAGGTGATATGCAGTACATCGCCATCCTTTTTATACTTAACTACCGCAAACTGATCTGGTTCTAACTCAACCGTGATCTGGTTCACATCTTGATCCCATTTAACTGCCTGCATTCTCAACTCCTGCAAATAATGGATACGACAAACAATTAAAGTTTGAAGTATGAATTCCTTGTAATAGACTAACGCAAGTGCATATAAATAAAACTAAGTACTTACAATCAAAGAAAATATTATTATAGCGTGTGGTTATAAATAAAATTCAAACCAATTAAAAGCACTCTATAAATTGCGTTAGTACACCTACTAAATCTAGCACGTAACAACCCCTTGTTAGCAAGTTATCAATATCTAACAGACGCATGTTGGCGCATGGAGAACATATAATGAACGCACCCCTGAAGAAGCCTTTGGAGCATAATCAGGCACTTCAAGACCCTCGTAATCGCACCGTTTCCACTATCAATAGCACTGATGCACTGGCCATGATTGAGCACGGCAGTGAGCTGACATTAAATGTCTCGACTCCCGTTGGCACGAAGTTTCTCGCCACCACCAAGTTTATCGGAACGCACAGTGATAACTGTATTGTGGTTGAGGTTCCCGAGGTATCCAATGAAGATCTGAACTTTTTCTTTCAAGAAGGTTTTTGGATGACCGCTCGTGCGTATTCTCTACGAGGTGAAGGCGCGCTTATCCACTTTAGAAGCCAAATTCACCATAAGATTGGTGAACCCTTCCCTATTCTTGTACTTTCAACACCAAGCACAATGCAAGTGACTCAGCTGCGTAAAGAAACACGCTATGAAGTGAATCTGGCTTCAAGAATCATCTTCAACGACCAGCGAGCAAACTGTGAGATAAGAGACTTATCGAAAAGTGGTTGTCGTTTCGTTACCTCACCAACCTCTCGTGCGATTCAGATTGCCGATCGCGTGTCTATTGAGATAACCCCTGAGAACTACAACGGACCACTGATTCCGCCATTGCGAGGCATCGTCTGCAATCTACAGAAATCGACACACTACGCTCGATACGGTGTCGAATTTGATGATATTGGCCGAGCTAACGCCAAACACTTGTTGGCAAAACTGAAGTTCGATGGCACCAAGCTTTGCTTACGAAATGGGTAACGCCTTTTAACACGCGACTTTCACCGAATACAGCAAGCTGACCAACTACAATTAGTTCACTGGCAAACTAAACCTCAACCAACAAAAAAGCCATCGACTCTAGAATCGATGGCTTTTGCGTTTTGGCTGTTTATCTGTTTATCTGTTTGTTTATCTATCTATTTAGCTTAGCTATTAAACTGTGTATCTAGATATTCAAACTATTTGCGCAGTGCGTTCAGTTTAGCTTGGGCGATACCAAATATAGTATCAATTGGATAACTACCCTCATCACTCGCCTCTCCTGCGGCTTTGCCTGTGAACAGTTCAATCGCTTCTGTTACATGGTCAATCGCCCAGATATTAAACTCGCCCTTTTCAACCGCTTTCACAATATCGCTACGCAGCATCAGGTTGTGAACATTTGAACGCGGGATGATCACCCCTTGTTCGTTTGAACGCCCTTTGATTTCACACACATCAAAGAAACCTTCAATTTTCTCGTTCACACCACCAATTGGCTGAGACTCACCAAACTGGTTCATCGAGCCTGTAATCGCGATGTCTTGACGGTTTGGCTGCTTAGAAAACGCTGACACCACCGCACAGAACTCAGCCATACTCGCACTGTCACCATCGACGCCACCATACGATTGTTCGAAGGTGATGTTAGTGGTGAGCGGGACTTTGGCTGTCTTGCCAAATACGGAAGAAAGGTAAGCCGACAAGATCATCACGCCTTTTGAGTGAATGCTGCCACCTAAGTCTACGTTTCTTTCAATATCAATCACTTCACCATCACCGTAAGCGGTGGTTGCCGTGATTCGGTTCGGCGCACCAAACATATGATCCGTCGTGCTGAGTACAGACAGCGCATTCACTTGCCCAACCGCTTGACCATCAACATGGATTAGCGTTGTGCCGTTAGTGAAGGTTTCCATCACACTGTCTTGCAGTCGTCCGACACGCATCTGTTGGTTAGATAACGCTTGGTCGACGTGTGTTGCTCGAATCAGGTTCGACTTTGAACCTCTCGCCACGTAGTTTGACTCACGAAGCAGATTAGCAATGTGTGCCGAGTGCAGCGACAACTTACCTTGGTCACCCGCCTGACGAGAGCTGTGCTCAATGATGCGAGCGATCGCTTTACGGTCACAATGCAGCATGTTGTTGTCGTGCACGATACTCGAAATAAAGCGCGCGTAGTGCATTTCAGAATCGGGAGTACGCTTCATCTCATCTTCAAAATCGGCCGTCACACGGAACAATTCACCAAACTCTGCATCGTAGTGTTGCAGCAGTTGGTAAGTTCGGTAGTCGCCAAACAGGATGATCTTGACGTCCAATGGAATCGGCTCTGGATCAAGCGATACCGCGCCCGTTAAGGTCACCTCTTTCTCTAATGAAGTGAAGCTCAATTGACGTGAACGCAGCGCTCGTTTCAAGCCTTCCCAAACGTACGGCTGCTCAAGTACCTTCACCGCATCCATCAGCAATACGCCACCGTTAGCTCTGTGTAAGCTACCTGCACGAATCAATGAGAAGTCTGTAAAGACAGTGCCCTTGAACGTTGCCGTTTCTACATAGCCAAACAGAGAGTGATAATTTGGATTCTCTTCCACCACGATCGGCAGAGTCTCCTCCTTTTGGCTCACAATCACGTTAACCTTGTAGCGACGCGGCATTTTCTTATCCAAAGAAGCGGTTGCAACTTCGGCTTGCTCAGTGCTCTCTTCTAAGAAGATGTCAGCGTTGTCGACAATGTCTTTACGCAGTGCCGTTAGGTACTTTTTAATGTCTGGATATTGGCTGTAATCCTTCTTCAATTGCTTGATGAAGTGCGTGATCACGTCTCGCGCCGTATCATCATTCAGTTTTTGAATTTTCTCAGTGTACGTTTCTTCAAGTTCCGTCAACTCACGAGAAATGGTTCGCAGACCGACTTCCAATCCATCAATGGTTTTATCAAATTGATCTTGTTCTTCCGGCGAAAGCAGATCAAAGCTCTCTTCGGTATGAAGATCATCGCCATTCATGGCCACAAACTGGTAATCACCCTGAGTGGTGATCGTCAGGTTAATGCCCTTGTCTTTCGCTTCTTGGCTAATGCTTTCTAACGCGGCTTGTTGCTTAGCTGCTAATTGGTTTTTAAGCCTATCAGCACGGCTAAAGTACATCTCGTTATCAAACGCTAGAGGCATACCTTTCAGCAATTTACGCATTAGCTTTTCAATATCTTGCTTTAAGCTGCTGCCAACGCCACGAGGTAATTTCAGTACCTTAGGTGTACGAATATCTTCAAAGTTCGCGATATAACACCAATCAAAAAGCTCCTGCACTTCTTGAGGGTGACGGTTCAGATAGCGCAAGATCATGGTGCGTTTACCCAGACCATTTCGCCCTATCGCATAAATGTTGTAACCCTTTTCCTTGATTGACATCGCGAACTCAACGGCTTTTTGTGCCCGTTCCTGCCCGACGATTTCGTCAATTGGAGCCAGTTCTTTGGTCGACTTACATGGTAGCTTATCTAAATCCGCTACCTGATACAGCTGTTCTGTATTGAGTCTTTGCATCGCCATCGCCGCCTCCTTAGTCCTTCATTACTTGGGTGTAGATAAAATCAGTGTAGATGTAATTTCCTACAAATTTAGTGACTTACGCTACACAGCTGTTCAACTGAACAAATAACACACAATTTAAGCCATTTTTAGGAATAGCTCGTCATTTAATTCACCAACTTAACATGTGAATGATTTTAATTTGCAATTGATAATAAATATCATTAACATTTTCTGATATTATAAATTGAGGATGTGGATATGGAAATTGAACGATGCTGGATGCACTACCTAAAAGCTGAACAGTTAATGGAACAAGGTCACTGGCCTGAAGCACAGCGCCTGTATGGTGATGTTCTAACCTCACTTCCTCATCACATCCAAGATGCAGCATACCAAAGCGATATTAAGCCTTGCCAATTTGCCTGCCTGCTTGCCGGGTTGAGAGACGCAAGTGTCGCTCAATCAGAGATACTCAACCGATTAGGTCAGCATCAACAAGCCTTCGATACCTTGAATCAATCTTACGCTCTGATGCAATTTATCTCTCTGGAGAACACTGAGCTGATTCAACGTACCTTTGGGTTATTAGAAAAGCAGAGCGAAGATTTGCTCAATCACCTGATCGCTTTTTGCAGCGCTCAGCGCAGTTCACATTGGATGCTCGAACTAGAACAAATTCAACGTGCTCATCACCATTTTGGGCAACTTAAAACAACGTCAGAAGTTCAATCTTCACCTAATGTCTTAAATTGATAAGGATATATCATGTCGGACCGGGCCATACTTAAAGTCAATAACCTCTCCGTTAGCTTCACAACCAATGATGGAATCATTGATGCGGTCAAAAAGGTTAACTTTACCCTTAACTCAAGCGAAACCTTGGCCATTGTTGGTGAATCAGGTTCAGGTAAATCCGTCTCTTCCAACGCTCTTATGCGTTTGCTTCCTGATAACGCGATTATTGATAAACAATCAGACATCGAGTTTGAGGGACAATCGATTCTTGGGAAAACTGAGCGAGAAATGCAGTCGATTCGTGGCGATAGAATCGGCATGATCTTTCAGGAGCCGATGACCTCTCTCAATCCTTACCTTCGTGTTGGCATTCAAGTGGCAGAAGCCATTATGTGTCATCGCAAAGTATCGAAATCAAAAGCAAAACAGCGCGTACTAGAGCTCTTCAATCTGGTTCATTTACCAATGCCAGAGCAGGCTTACACCAAGTACCCTCACGAATTTTCGGGTGGTCAGCTGCAACGCATCATGATCGCAATGGCGCTGATTAATGAACCGGATATCCTGATTGCTGACGAGCCTACAACTGCATTAGATGTAACGGTTCAAGCTGAAGTGCTTGCTCTTATCAAAGAGATCCAAGGCAAGATGGGAATGGCAATTTTGTTCATCACCCATGACTTAGGTGTGGTGAAACACTTTGCAGACCGCGTGCTAGTGATGTGTAAAGGTGAGCTCGTAGAAGAAGGGATGACTCAATCTTTGTTCGATAGTCCTAAACATGATTACACAAGAATGCTCATTAACTCGATTCCGAAAGGCGCTAAGGTTCCTGTTGAGGCGACAGCCCCAGAACTATTGTGTGCTGACGACATCCGAGTTCAATTCTTGGTGAAATCACACTTTATCAAGAGTAAAAGCCAGTACTTCGAAGCCGTAAAAGGCATTTCGTTGAATCTTAAGCAAGGCGAAACGCTAGGCATTGTTGGTGAATCTGGTTCAGGTAAATCAACCCTTGGACGTGCATTAATCGGCTTGCTGCCGAGTACCGGACGTATTGTTTACAAAGGCCAAGACGTTAGCTTATTAAATGATAAAGAGCGTCACAAGCTTAAGAAAGATGTCCAAATGGTGTTCCAAGATCCTTATGGTTCTTTATCACCACGCATGACAGTTGGGGAAATCATCACCGAAGGCTTAACGGTGCATCAACCTCATCTATCCAAGCAAGAACGTTTAGAAAGAGCGCGCAAAGCATTGATTGAAGTTCGCTTAGAGCCGAATTCAATAAACCGTTATCCACATGAGTTCTCTGGCGGGCAAAGACAACGTATCGCGATTGCTCGCGCACTGATTCTAGAGCCCTCTTTCATTTTGCTGGATGAACCGACTTCAGCACTCGATCGCTCAGTACAACTGACCGTGATTGACCTGCTGAAAGACATTCAAGCCAAGCACAATATCGGCTTCCTGTTCATCAGCCACGATCTCTCGGTAGTGAAAGCACTGTCGGATCGTGTACTGGTGATGCAGAAGGGTGAAGTGATGGAAGAAGGGTCTGCAGAAGAGATTTTCAATGCGCCGAAAAACAACTACACCAAGAAATTAATCGCTGCGTCATTCGACTTAGAAGATAAATCGAAAAAAAATGCCGCATAAAGGGAACTAATCAACATTAACAGCGTCTTATAATTACATTCTGAATAATCTCCTAATGGATTGAAATCTAGAATGGATATAGCAAAACTGGTTTGGCCGCCAAAAGAGAAATGTCGCATGGATGCGACATTTTTCGTTTCTGGCGTATATGAAAAATCAACTCAGTGATTCGAACCAGTGATTATGAAGGTTTGCTAAAATTAACGGACTTTGAACAGAGTTCGCTGCAGGGCAAGATCATGAAAAACCCATATGGAATAAGGGGTAGCGTGAAGTGATGTTTCCACTAATTTGTACACTGAAGTCACAACAAATTCAATACATTCAAGATCGATTTGATGATCAGATTTAGGTGTGATCATATACTGTTTTTTAACAGCAGATATTTAGCCATAATGAATGGATTAAGCCTTTTGGACCATATTTCAGTTATTCGAGACCCTCGCCAAGCTTGGAAAATAGAGCACACGCTAACCGACATTATCTTCTTAACAATTGCAGCAGTGATTGCTGGTGCTGAAGGTTGGGAGGATATTGAAGATTTTGGTGAAGATAACTTGGAATGGCTTAGGCAGTATGGTGATTTCAAACAAGGCATACCAGTACACGATACCATTGCCCGAGTTATCAATCTTATTTCCGCCAAGCAACTGCAACGATGCTTTACTGCGTGGATGAAAGACTGTCATGAGACGACAGAGGGTGAAGTGATTGCTATCGACGGCAAAACTCTCAGAGGCACATACAACAAAGACAAGCGTTGTGGTGCAATCCATATGGTTAGTGCCTTTAGTGCAGCAAACCAAGTTGTACTAGGACAAGTGAAGACTGCGGATAAAAGCAATGAAATAAAAGCGATCCCTGAACTGCTTGAAATGCTTTCCTTGCGAGGTTGTTTAGTGACTATTGATGCTATGGGATGCCAGAAGGATATAGCTGAAAAGATAGTCGCTCAAGATGCAGATTATCTCTTAGCGGTAAAAGGTAATCAAAAACGATTGGAGCAAGCGATTAGCCAAGTGTTTAATTCTAGTATGATTAATAGTTTTGAAGGTGATAAATACGTCACTCAAGAGAAAGGGCATGGTCGTACAGAAACGCGTTTGAGTATGGTTGTTCACAATACAGATTTCTTAGGCTATATAGCGTTTGATTGGGCTGAACTCTCCACAATTGGTATGGTCGTTTCAATTCGTCAAAAAGGTGATAAGCCAGCAGAAACAATGCAAATCAAGCACTACATAAGCTCAGCAAAACTAACGGCTAAAGCTTTACTAGAGAGCACGCGAGCACATTGGAGCATTGAAAATCAGATGCACTGGCGATTAGACGTTGGTTTTAAAGAAGATGAATGTCGGATACGTCGAGAGCAAGCCGGTGAGAATTTAGCAGTTATAAGACATATAGCTTTAAATCTGCTGACGGAAGAAATCAGCTTCAAAGCAGGGATCAAAAGAAAGCAGAAAAAAGCGAACCGCAATAACGCTTACCTTTCGCAAGTCCTTGCAGGGCAAGGGGCTTCGTAATCTTGCCCTGCAGCTATCTGGGTGTGGTTTGTGTGGTGTAATGCGCTCTACGTCGATTTTAGAGCCTCTAGCATTGATTTTTAATAGCTAAGTAGCGCATTTAACATAAGGGGCATTTCACGCACTTATTCCCACTGCTTTGTTGATGCCTGATCGAGCATTTTGAGATGACCTATTGCCATTGCTGAGGATGAGAAATATTTTATCGCTCTTTCTCTCATTTTTTTCTTATTTAGCTGATGGGTAAGTGACATCGCTTTGATAAATTCGTCTTCATTCTCACACAGAAACCCTGTTTCACCATGTACTATCAATTCACTCATTGCCCCCCTGTTGTATGCTATTACAGGTGTTCCTGATAGCATTGCTTCAATAATTGTTAGCCCAAAAGGTTCTTCCCAAGATATTGGAACAAGTAATGCTTTTGCGTTTCTTAACAAGTCTTTTTTAAAATCACCATTCACAAATCCAACTGGTGTAATTAATGGATGCCATTTAAACCATGTTTCTGGTGAGCCTAGTCGGTGTCCGCCAGCCACAATCAAATTTGATTTTGTTTTCTTTGCTACTTTTATTGCTGTCTGTATTCCTTTTTTACTTCTTTTTACTTTGGCTAAAAAAAGAAAATATCCTTTTTTTTGTTCGTTATATTCAAATTCTGATTCTGGGATTCCATTATAGATGTAATTAAAATTAATTTTATTTTTATTATATTTAGACTGAGATGCGTGGCTTTTTGATACAAACACAGTATTACACTGAATTCCATCTCCTGCGTGGCAGATAGATATAAAGTTTTTATATCTATCTCGTAACTTAAATATTATTTCCGTGGATAATCCTCCATGATATTCTATGTCTGTAATATCTTTTGGGATTAATGTTGAAAGTTTTTGTAAATTACATTTCGCTTCATCTGTCAATGTAATGTGAGTATATTGTTTTGTTGAGTAACCTTCTGGAGACAATACATATATTTTAAATCCCATATTGGATTGTTCTTTTGCTAACCAATCAACCAATCGGTTTGCACCACCACTATTTTTATTTGGTGGTAATGGCTGGGAGTGTATGTGAAGAATACATCTAGTCATGCTTTTTATCCTCTAACGAAAATAGAAGTCTATCACGTTCATTTTTTAAATAAGAATCCAACATTAATAGGATCTTTTGTTTGTACTCGTCATTTTTTGACATCCTATCTAATACCATCGTCCCTAAAAGAATCTTTCGTCTTGTGTCATTCTTTCTGTTTTGAGCTTTAACTCGTTGTGCCTCTTTTTGTATCTGCTCTTTCAGTTGCTCTTGTTTTCGCTTTAGCTTTTCTAGTTTTGTTGTCATGGTCAAATCCTGTTGTTGATACTTGGGTATTTTACCATCACAATGCTGTGAAAACACATTTCTGATTATGAGGAAATGCGCACTTATACATCGTACCGATGTGTGCGAAATCACTTCGTGATTATCCGATCACCCATTTCGGTTTAAACCGATCACTGATTCCGCGATTATCCGATCACTTAGAGTAAAAATAAGAAGAGAGAAAAAAGGTAGGATCTGGTGATCGGAATAAACCGAAACAGGCGATCGCAATCACCGAAATACGCACATAATCAACATTGGATGTATACACACAAGCTGACAACATCGAGGTTGCTAAGAGTAAAAATATCACTCTGAATTTTGCCATTTTTTCATATCAGACCTAAAAACGCTAAAAAATTAAGGCATAGATAATAACAAAGTTAGTGCATAAACTAGGTGTTCATTATTCCTATTATGGTAAATGTGCGCGTTTGCTATCAGAAACAGCCCTCAGACCACCTCAAACGCTCTTAGCGAAGATTTTAGACACTTGATCAAGGCGGTATGCTTCCATAACGCCTTGTAGGTTTGTGACGCTTTAAGATCGGTTTGTAGAGCAAAAGTCATCGAGTTGCTTTGAACTAAGAACTGCACTCTGATACCCAGTTTACGTTCTTTTTGAGTTTGGGTGTCAGATTAGTTCTATTAGGCCAAAAACCACTCGACTGTGAATGCAGACTTTTTGGCTAAACCAATTTAGGGGCACAAACGCGCTAGAAACGTGAGATTAACACCTCAAATAGCGGCAGCACTTGCGCTGTCCGCCTGCTTTGGCTTGTTAGCTTCTGTTGTACTTGAGCCCAGAATACTATTAACTAACTCCTGTAAAGTATCTGACTTTAAGCCTGCTTTCCAAGCGCTTTCTAGCGCCCTTGAGACAGCTAAGGGGTTTTTCTTTAATCCACCTGCATTCCCGTAATAGGCAGCTGCTTGATCTTCATGTTGCTTCCAATCTTCACCAAACTCAGGCCCTATTGTGTTTGTTATATTTGTTTTCCACATTCTAAGGTTAGATTTTTTCACATCGTTACTTGGCCAATGTTCATTTTTGTCATGACCTAATAGATGCAAAATAGCAGCATTATCGTTTTTGTGTTTGTTGATTTCAGATTCTCTTGTTTTGTCGGTGTCAGCATCACAAACTACAAACACTTCGATATTAAGTAATTTTGCTATTGCTAACGGTTTTATTAATTCATTTTTTCCACCAACTGGAATTATATGGTAACCAGAACGCCTAAATTCTGACAATTTACCCATCAATTGAACATAAGAGGTTAAATAAGCCACATCCTCAATTCCTTCGACTAATATCAGTTTCTTGCTAAAAAACATCTCACTAATTTCAGGACGTAGTGTTGGGTAAAGCTTAGCGATCATACCGCTTTCTTTAACGGCTTTCTCCCCAGCATCCTTTAACTCTTTTACTAAATCGTCATACTTTAATGAGGTTACTGATGAAGAAACCGGAGAACCAACCTCTCTTACCATTCTCACCGTATGGAAATCATCACTTGGTATAAAATATGGACTATGCGAGCATACAACGATTTGAGAATTATCATTAGCTAGGTCTTGTAAAACTTCTGATAAATACCTCGCTTGAGGTGGGTGTTGATATAACTCAGGTTCTTCAATCGCCATAACTAGCGTAGGGGCGTTTTCGTCATCAATGTCAGCTAGCTCTTGAAGTAGAGTTAATAGATATGATCTCTGCATTCCATGACCAAAGTGAGCTAATTCACTTTCAAAGCCTTTTTCCCCAATTTGTATATGAGCAAATGGCTCTTCGATTTTTATGGCTTTATCAGCATCACTTTTCCAAAGAACTTTTGCAGTTGCGCTTGGATTAGCCCAAAGCTTTAGCTTAGTTTCCAATGAATCAGATATGCTCGAAAGAACTCCTTGTTCTGCTTCAAGCATTGATTGATAGTTTTGTTTTAGGTCATTTCTTAAACTGGTAACTTTTTCTGTGAAATTGACCTTTGATCTTATGGCCCGCGATAATAGCTGTCCAAGAGCAGAATTTTTGTTTTCCTCTGCTTCTTCTGAAAAATCTTTTGACGCGGATACAAATACCCACTGTAAATGCGGGGCGAGTCTGTTTGCACCTTTTGAAACACCATAAAACTGATCCTCACTTGGGATAAGGCTACAATTTTCAGGATGATCGGCCTCAAATGAGTTGAGTGCGTCAGCCATGTCGGCTTTTGAACTTGCTGTTGATATATCAGGCCACTTGTCTCTCAAGTTAGCAAATATCTCTTTTAGTTCCTTTGCTGGTTTCTTAGCTTTTTCAGCCTCAAACCAAACTTTAAACTCGGTCATGCCGAGTCTATTACCAAATTGCTTTACTCCAGCCCTTTCTGTTCCCTCGTCATATTCAGCCTTAGCCATAACAACTAACTGGTCCTGTCTTACATAATCAGCTAGCCCTTTTTTAGCCTCTGTCGAAAGGTCTTTGAAAGTCACCGTAATTGAGATTGGTTCACTCGTATTTTTATGGTGAAAGTCATCAGCAGAAAGTTTGCTTAAGTCGGTTTTAGAGTCTTTATGCTGACGAAAGAAAACATTCAGTGCATTCATTACTGTTGATTTTCCGGCACCATTTGGACCAACCAAGCAGTTATAATCATCGAAGTTTACAGTTTCGTCTTTAAAAGACCGGAAGTTTTGAATTCTAACTGACTCTAATTTCATGTTCATCCTTGTTTAAGAAGCTAACATCTTATTCAATAGCGTTGTGCTCTGTTTAAACAGAGCATCGTCTGCCAATGTGAGTTTTTCACACACTACCAAAGCCCCATGCGTCTGATAGCACTATCACAACTGCACTCATAACTGTACACGCTGCATGGTCAATCAGGCGTGATGACATTAGCAAAAATAGGGGAAGAACCAACAGAACGCGCTATGCTGGACTGCTGGCCAAAATGACTTTGTGGCACAGGCTTTTCAGGAGAAAAGCCTGTATCAGCAAGCCTCAGCAGTCTGTTTGCTCTGAGAGCCTCAGAGCGTCTTCCAGTTCCACTCCAAGGTAACGAATAGTGTTATCTAGCTTCGAGTGCCCCAGTAAAATCTGTACCGCTCTGATGTTTTTTGTTTTGGCATAGATCAAGGTTGCTTTAGTACGGCGCATGGAATGAGTGCCATAGTAGTCCGCATTCAATCCAAGTTTTACTGCCCAGTTCCTGATAATCGATCGATAGAATGAGTAGCTGATAGGTTGTCCTTTTTGGCGACCACTTGGAAACAAAAAACTGCTTGCCTCTAAGGATGCCGAGTAGATCCATCGGCTAATACTTTGTTGCGTTCTCGGGGTAATCTCGTAGTGGACGTCGGTGCCAGTTTTTTTCTGGATGCATTGAACCCTTTCATAGATTACACCTTGCGAAGAAACATCATATACATGCAGCCTTAGTAAATCACTTGCCCTTAATTTGCTATCAATGGCTAAGTTCAATAGTGCAAGCTGCATTAGGTCGCTTTCAAGCTCTAGCCTAGTTCTAATTCGCCAAATTTCTTCCAACTTGAATGGTCGTTTAATGCCGCTGCATTTTCCCGAAGATAACTTTCTCATGTTGACCTCCTCTTCGATATTATTGGTCAACATAAAGTCTGGCTATAAACTGAAACTGTTCCAGCCTGATAGCCATCGATCACGCAGTCGTTCAGGGTGCTCAGAATCATCCGTGGACAATACTTTGTTAGATTAATTGCTTTAACAAGAGTGCAACATATAAGAATAAGTAACTTGAAATCTGATTTGTGCAGACTACCCCAAGATTCTAATACTCACTATTTTTCATTTATTTTTTGACTACTGTAGACTTTCTTCAAACCACCTACTTCCTATACTCACAGATATTGTGGGACATTAAAGGATCAATATATGAACCGAGTTTACTCACTTGCATTAATAGCGAGCTTAACCATGAGTCCAATTTCTCTTGCTGCTGAACAAGCGGATGTGATTATCACTAACGCCAAGATTTACGGTTACGACGATGCAGATGCTATCGCGATTTACGATGGTAATATTGTGTATGTTGGTAATACACCCGAAGTCAATGCCTATCGGACCTCGACAACTAACATTATCAATGTTGAACAAGCTTTTGTGATGCCGGGTTTTATCGATAACCACAACCATGTGTTTGAAGCGGCTTCGGAGGCAGGGGGCAATTGTGAGCTGAATATGGATACTTCACTGGAAGAGCAGATCCCCTATCTAAAAGCGTGTCGTAAGCAAGCTAAGTCGAACGAATGGCTAATGGGTTATGGCTTTTCTCTTGATGCAATCCTAAGTGAAGACAACCGTTATACACCTTTAGAAGTGATTGACCGTATTTTCCCGGATCAACCAGTGGTGATTATGGAGCAGACTTCCCACTCCATGTGGGTGAATTCAGCAGCCCTTAAGCAAGCAGGCATCTCCAAACACTCCCAAGAACCGCAAGGCGGCAAGATTCTTAAAGACGATGAAACTGGAGAACTCAATGGCATTTTGCTTGATAATGCGGGCGATATTGTTATGGAGATGGCATGGAACAGCTTAGAGAGCCAATTTGATCAAAGTTACGAAGGCTTAATGGCAGGCCTTGAAGAAGCGGCCGCTCATGGTATAACCACAATTGGTGACGGTCGATTATATTGGAAACGTGGCTGGTATGAAGTGTGGAAACAAGCTGAAGAAAAAGGAAACTTAACGGCTCGTGTATCGCTTCGCCCGTGGATTTACCCGGCCGACTCCATGGAACCCCAGCTTACATTTTTAAAGAAAATTCAATCCAGCGACAAATCTCGTTTGCTACTGGTGGATCAGGTGAAAATGTATAGCGATGGTATTTTCATTAACGGAACTGCAAAAACACTGGCTCCGTATCTAGACACCTATATTCCTGACGAGCCATACGGCATCAACTATATTCCACCGCAGCAAATGAAAATCTGGCTTGATGAGTTAAATCAAATTGGTTATAGCGCTCATATTCATGCTATAGGTGATGGAGGTATTCGTGAGTCACTGAATGCTATCGAATATGTTCGCAGTCAAGGCGCAGATAAACCTTATACACTAACTCATGTGGAGCTGGTGAACTCAAAAGATGTCCCGCGTTTTGCCAAGCTGAATGTAACGGCAGATTTTCAGGTTGGCTCTGATTATGTGGCTTACCATGATCACAAATGGGCAGAAGTTTTTCTTGGTGCTAAACGCACCAGAGCCATGATGAACCTGAAAGCCATCTTTGATACAGGGGCTAACGTCTCTTTGAGTAGTGACTGGAATGTGCATGATATCAATCCGTTAGTTGGTATCGCCAATAGCCTTAAAATGGGTAAAACGGGATTGCCGGATATTCATTCAGCGATTGATGCTTACACAACCAACGCCGCAGAAAGTTTGGGAATCAGTGATATTACAGGTTCGATAGAAGTCGGAAAATCAGCAGACTTTGCCATTTTGGAACATGATATTACCCGCTTGCGGGTAGGTGAGATTGCCGACACTAAGATCTTAATGACAATGTTACAGGGTGATATAGTTTTCGACTCAGAAGAGTAACTAAAAAGGTGCAGGATGTTTCCGGCACCTTATTTTTTCCACGGAGGTAAGAGTGCTACGTAAACGTTTCTATATTGAAGTGAGCCTGAAACAACTAATACTGCTGGTGATCCTTGTCCCGGTACTGTTTAGCTGCACCTTCGATAGCATGCGCGATATGGAACATGGTAATCAGTCGGCGATTTTAGCCGTTATTGGGCTCATGATGGCTGCTGGTATTATTGGCGTGTTTGAAGCGACATACCAGAAAACTCAGCTTGCTAATCAGATTCAGCGAATTCTGGTTCACTTCACTAAGCTACTTCTCTTTACTGGTATTTCTGAGCTTATGATCTTGGCGATAGCGGCTATTGGCACCACATCAACGGTATGGGACGATCCATTGCTATGGGCGCTATTACCTATTTACGCCTCCCTGTATATCTATGATTGGTGGGATGCGCTTATCGCAGCGTCTGACTAATTCGCTACTTGTATTGGTGTTTCTGGGGCAGAAGATGGTAGTGTTTAAAGGCTTTAATTACCATACTCCCACTTTCAGAAAGGGTTAGTCCGTTGCGCCAACACAGCTCAACTTTTCGGTCAATGCCAGAGAGTTCGAAGTCGCATTTGAGAGCAACCAGTAGGCCGTTTTCGATTTGCGTGCTAACACACTCCTCTGGTAAAAACGCAAATCCCTTATTGTGTTTGAGCATAGCTATGAGGGGATCGATATCTGAGAACACACAGTAACACGGGCTAAAACCATCGTTGTCTTCGCTACTTACTTCACCCCATACTAACTCGCGGTATTCACTCAAGTCCTTACTGGTAACGTGAGATAACTGAGCCAGTGGATGGTCAGGACTACAGACTAGAATTTCTCTATAGTACCCTAGACGGCAATAATCGAAATGTTTGTGATGAATAGTTTCCGACTCATGGGTAATTATGACATCTACATGACCATCGCCTAAGTCTTGCTCCAGTTGGGTTCTTTCATCGCGATAGACCTCAACACTCAAATGGGGTAAATCTAAAACAGAGGCTAGAGGTTGCGTAAACACAATGTCAGGGATGTAGTTTTCAATCCCTATGGTCAGTACAGTCGGCTCATTTTGCATAAGCATTTCAGCACCTTGGACAAACTTATCAAGGTGGCTCAGTGTATGAGTAAGATGGGGAAGTAAACGTTCCCCGTCTTTACTCAAAGTGGTTTTATTTCCTGTTCGGTCAAAGAAGTTAACCCCCAGATCGATTTCCAGATCAGAAATCCATTGACTAACCTGAGATTGCTTTTTACCCAGTTTACGTGCCGCGGCAGAAATCGATCCAGTTTCTACGGCTAATAACAGTGCTTTTAGATGAAGTGTGTTCATAGACCAATACTTAGAGTTGATGGTGCTTTGACTAATTCCAGTATGTATTAAATGCGTGACTCATTTCTTGAGATCTCAGCTCAGCCAAATTACACAATAAGTCCTTGTTCTTTATCAATTAAGACATATGTAGAATTAATAATTCTACTCGAAGATAAAAAAATATTAATAGAAAATTCTCCGCGCCCACCTATCTTGAATTACTATGCTCAGCGCGTAGCACCCGAAAAACAAGCCCTATTCGAAGAAAGCATACCGTTCTAACCCAAAAAAGAATGTATTAAAGACATATATGAAAAAAGATAAAGTAAATCACCAATAACATTTTTAAACTAGGCAAACACTCTAAATTGTTTTGGGGCAGAAGTGCTTCATAGTGAATTTTGCAACAGGCTGTTGCAAAATTGGGGTTGGAGTTTGTCCAGCAGCCTGTTGGACATTCGATGAAGCAGGCAATTTACTAATTGTGCAGCAGCTTGTTGCACAAATAAATCTCATGTTGGTTTCATGCGCACTAAACACGTCTTGGGGCAAAGGTGTGTTTGCCATGATCGGCGCTAGCACACCTCTGATAACAACATACTATCAACTTAACCACGGCGCTTTTTGGCATTGATCTTTTAATAGAGATAAAAAGCCAGTGACTCGCGCTGACCTCTCATGCGCAGCAGAACTCACGAGGGCAACAATATCGGCATTTGGAAGCTCATAATTTGGCAATAATCGCACTAATTTACCACTATCAATCTGTGATTGAATATCCCATTCAGATCGCATGATAATCCCTAAGTCTCTTAAGGCCCAGTCTTTAATCACTCTGCCCTCATTACTTGCAAGTGAAGGACGAATTCGAACATTTTCTATGGATCCTGAGACTGTATGAGTAAAGCTCCACAACGTGACATCTTCATTATTTTCTCTCAACGCAATACATTGATGCTTCTTAAGATCTTGCGGAGTTTCAGGCTGTCCATAACGTGATAAATACTCGGGCGAAGCGCAAACAAAGCGCTTGTTTGGGGCTAAACTCACCATCTTAAGGCTGGAATCCGCCAGGTGACCAATGTAGATGATAATGTCCCATTTATGATGGTTGGCCCAGTTTGGCTTATCTGATAACTCTAGCTCCACCTCTAGGCGAGGATGAGCTTTTTTATACTCACCTAATAAAGGGGCTATCACATCGTTGCCAAAGCCAAGGGGCGCCAATACTCTTAGACAACCACTGACATCCCCTCTGCTTTCATTGAGTTTATCGGTGAGCTCGTCCAAATCTTCAAGGATCGAAATACCAGTATCAACTAAAACGCGCCCTTCTTCTGTTAAGCTAACCACGCGCGAAGGCCGTTGAAGTAACTTAAGCGATAGCTTCTTTTCGATATGTTGAATACGCTGAGTGACTGATGGCGGCGTTATATTGAGCGTACGAGCCGCATCTGCCAATGTTCTATGGTTAGAAACTACCACAAGAAATCGAATATCTTCTGTCGTTAACATTAACTTCCAACCTAATGTATAAGTAGATTTTTGTTAATATAATTCAACTTCTTCCTACTTCATAATCATTTCATCAATAGTTAATTTCACTTTGCAAGTTTAGGTAAATGAAATGATTAAGCATACGGGACACCCTGATTTAGAAAAACAATACAATGCCATCGGCACACCATTTCTCTATTTGGATAAACAAAAATTTTTGAGCAACCTTGCTCAAATGCGCAGCCATATGTCGAAACTAGGCACACCACTAAGACCCCACTTTAAAACAGTAAAGTCGTTAGATGCGCTTCCTTACTTAATTGACTCTCTAGAGGCTCCAATCACTGTATCCACCCTTGAGGAAGCAGAACAGCTTGCCAGTTATGGTTGTAAAGACATTCTCTATGCTGTTGGCATATCAAAAGAAAAGCTATTGCGAGTCGAACTGCTACTGAAACGTGGTATGAGTATTGTGGTTTTACTTGATAGCATGGAACAAGTCGATTTCGTTAACACCTACTGTCAAGAACGTGGGTGTGTTATTAGCTGCCTGATAGAGATTGATTGCGACGGACACCGAGGTGGAGTAAGTGCAGATTCCGAAGCCCTGATTGCAATGGCTAAGAGCTTAGATAAGGGTTTGGGCAATTTTAAAGGGGTGATGCTCCACGCAGGTGAGTCTTACCACTGTAAGTCTCGAGAAGCGTTAAACCAATCCGCCAGTAATGAAGTAGCGACTGCACAACTTGCGGCGAAACGCCTCGAGTCGGTTGGGATTTACTGCGAAATAGTCAGCGTGGGTTCTACCCCGACGGCATGCTCATACACAAACACAAGTGGAATCACAGAAGTCAGAGCTGGCGTCTATTCATTGTTTGACTTAGTGATGCATCGGCTTGGAGTATGCACTTTAAACGATATCGCAATCTCAGTAGTAAGTAGTGTTATTGGACACAACAAATCGAGGGGGCAAATATTTGTTGATGCTGGATGGATGGCTCTTTCTTTAGATAAAGGTCATGACGAACAATGTTATGGCGTGGTTCTCCAACCGAATGGCAAAGAGAGTCAAATACTGAAAGTAGTGCAGGTAAATCAAGAGCACGGCATACTCGAAGCGGCTTCTGGAAGCGAGATCGACTTCGAATGTTTTCCCATTGGTTCTAGAGTACACATCGTCCCAAATCATGCATGCTCTACAAGCGCGATGCACAGTAAATACTATGTCTTTGACTTGGTCGAGGGTCAAATTGAGCAATGGCAACGTGTTTCAGGGTGGTAAACATGATTTATCTAGATGAAAAAACGACAGCAGCGTTAATTTCTCACGAGCTGGCATACAAAGCGGTCAAAGCGGCATTTTCTTCAGTACAAGATCAGCACTCATCAATATTTCCGGTCGTTAACGCATCAGGCCCGATCGAAGGCTCAATGTTTTCACTCAAATCAGCATGCACAAATCAATTACTTGGTTGGAAAATGGGAAGCTATTGGCCTTGCAATAATCAGTTTGGGCGACCGAACCATGGTACTCATATCTTTCTTCTTTCACCGGATACGGGGGAAATGAAAGCCATTTTGTCAGCAAGTTTGGTCAATGCCTACCGAACTGCAGCAGCTGATGCCATCGCTGTTGATCTACTGGCGAGACAAGATTCATCTGTACTCGCGTTATTTGGCACAGGTCATCAAGCTAAATACGAAGCGCTTGCCATTTCAAAAGTTAGGAATCTATCTAAAGTCCTGATTGTTGGTAGAAATCAGACTAACGCCAACCAACTAGCGAAAGAGCTAAGCAAAGAAGGGTTAACAACAGACATCAAATCCGCTCAAGAAGCCTGTGAAAGCGCAGATATTATTGTTACCGTTACAGCGTCCACCGCTCCTTTGTTTGAATCTTCATGGGTAAAACCTGGAACTCATATTTCTGCAATGGGAGCAGATAAAATAGGAAAACAGGAACTTCCACCATCGCTATTTGAGAACGCCACCCTCTACTGTGATTATTTATCTCAGTCCAAAACAATTGGTGAGTTCCAGCATGCGCCAGATAAAGAGATCTATCAGATCGGTGACAATCTTCAATTAAAAGAAAGGAACAAAAACGACATTACTATTTTTGATAGCTCAGGAATTGCCTATCAAGATCTTTATATTGCGCAAATAGTTTTAGATAAATACCTATCCAAGGGAGATTACCATGAATAACGTTGGCTTTTTAAAAATAAACGGTAACACCATCGATGACATTATCGACCTCTCCGTGGAAGAGTCCCAAAAACACCTCATTGCTAATAACGCAGAATGGCTTGCAGAGGCGAGTTTCAACGACGATAGCGTCAGTTACGGCATTTATTTAGACGACAAACCAGCAGGGCTCATCTCTCTTATCGATCCAAGACTACTCGACAAGTTCGATGAGCACTTTCAAAAGGATCATTTGTACGTGTGGCGCGTCATGATTGACCATCGTTTTCAAGGAAAGGGATTGGGAAATCAAGCGATTAACTTTAGTAAGCGATACGCTTCCATTATCGGTTTACAAGGCGTGTCCCTGACCACAATGGATAAAGAGGAAGGGAATGCTCTCCATATTTACCAAAAGCTCGGATTTATACCAACGGGTAGAAGACTTGATGATGAAATTGAATTAATTTTTAGCTTAAAGGAATGAGTGGATAAACAAGTCAGATGGTGTGTCTGGGGCGGCTATTTGGCCGCCTCATTTTATACTTCAACTGTAAAGGTATTGAAGAGTTCATTCAAAAACGCTGACCCCTCGTGCACTCTCACCTCCCCCCGGTCACAGAGTAACCAACAATCAAATTGACTCTTATTCAGTCTCCGTAACCTTTAAAGATCTTGAATCGCTTCGATGAGCTTTTTGACTGGAGTATGGTCTGACTCTATCCTATTGTCCATACTATCTAAATATGCTGACTACCTAGAGTGAAGAAAGAAAATGTGTCGGGCCTTTTCCTAACCATTAGTTTATGTATTGTAAAAATAGATTGCCGATGTAGTTCACTCATCGAAGTGAACACACAATGGGGCAAAAGTGTTTTAGCTTACCTGCCCCGTATTGAACAATATGAACGCGCAAATATAAGCGGTGAGATCGATAGCTTTACTCAGCGGTATTCCTGCACCATGGTTCGCATTGACATCAGTACGAATCATCACAGGCGCACCACCTTGATGCTTGTCTTGAAATTAACGATACAAAGATTTGGTCGACTCTCTCACAATTAAATCAATCGGAGGCAACCTTGCTTCATGTCGCTCGCCAGATAACAAGTTCAAGATCGACTGAGCACACACTTCACCAATCTCTTCAATTGGCTGCCTTAATGTTGTTAACGCGGGTGTGAAATACTTCGACGTTGGTAAGTCATCAAACCCAATCACTGACACATCTTCTGGCACTTTATAACCGTGATCGTGTAGCGCCTTAATCGCCCCGTAAGCGGTTTGGTCGTTAGCAGTAAACAAGGCGGAGAAGTGAACCCTAGATTCTAACTCTTGAATTCGTTTTTCTAATGCTTCGATATCAGTATCAGCAGCAAAAGAAGAGAGTGAAGCAAGCGAGGCCGCCACTGCGACTGTTATTGGCAAAAGCTTAAAATTTTGCATTGTAATTCCCTATTATTTTTTTGAGTTTTCATCGAACAGGGAAATATTAAGCAATGAAAGAGTTGAAAAGTTGGTCGCTGTTCACACTGATAAATCAGCTTAAATGCCATGAAACTTTTAGAAAATCCATGACGAAAACTACTGATTTTAGATCAACAGGTTATAGTGAAAAATGCGTAAAATATCAGCTTGAAATCGCTTTCATTTCATCAGTAATGGTGGCGGCTATCACGTAAAAGGGTGCCGAAAAGCAAAGAGAACGAGGTGTGAATTTGATTGGTTTTCATATATATGAAAAACCTCAAAATCTAAGGTAGATTTTGAGGCTTCTTGGTCTGAGTAAAATACCCAGTTATCTAGAATCAAGCATTCGTTAAAGTGAATCTAGAGACGCAACCCCCATATTGAACAGAGTAAATGCGTAGATATCGGCGGTGAGATCGATCGCTTTGCTGAGCGGCATTCCGGCGCCATGGCCCGCATTAACATCAATACGAATCATCACGGGCGCACTACCTTCATGCTTATCTTGCAGCTCTGAGATGAACTTATAAGAGTGAGCCGGTACTACGCGGTCATCGTGATCAGCGGTCGTCACCAATGTTGCTGGATAATCCGTGCCACGCACCACATTATGAACCGGAGAATAGCCAAGCAGATATTCGAACATCTCTCTGTTCTGCGCGGATGTGCCATAGTCGTACGCCCACCCTTCGCCAGACGTGAATGTGTGGTAACGCAACATGTCCAACACCCCAACAGCAGGCAGAGCCACTTGGAACAGCTCAGGCTTTTGTGTCATACAAGCTCCTACCAGCAAGCCTCCGTTAGAACCGCCGCGAATCGCCAACTTATCGCTACTGGTGTAGTTTTCTTCAATTAAGAACTCGGCAGCAGCAATGAAGTCGTCAAAGACATTCTGCTTTTTCTGCTGAGTTCCCGCTTTGTGCCACGCCTTACCATACTCACCACCGCCACGCAGGTTCGGCACCGCATATACGCCACCCAGTTCTAGCCAACTGCCAACCGTGCCCGAAAAAGAAGGCGTTAGGCTAACGTTAAAGCCACCATAGGCGTACAACATGGTTGGATTATTGCCATCTAACACTAATCCCTTCTTATAAGAGATAAGCATCGGAACCTTGGTGCCATCCTTCGAGGTATAGAAGACTTGTTTAGACTCAAATTGATCCGACTCAAACGGAGACTCAGAGCGTTGGTAGATTTCAGAATTGCCTGATTCGACATCGAAAGAGAAAATCGTTGGCGGCGTTACATAGTTGGTAAAGGTGTAATAAAGCTGAGTTTGCTCGTTTTTTCCACCTAAGCCACTGGCCGTTCCCAGCCCAGGCAAATGAATTTCACGAACTAGGTTACCTTGGTAATCCAACTGCTCAATCTTAGACACCACATCCACCATGTAGTGAGCAAACAAGTGGCCACCACCCGTGCTGATATCCAATGGCTGTGGCTTTTCAGGGATGATTTCGAGCCATTTCCCATCGCGAGTACCAAAGCTCACCACCTTGCCATTAGGCGCATCAAGATTCGTATATAGAATGAAGGTCTCATCTTGGTTATCGATGAGATAAATGTCGCTATCCACATGATCAATCAGCGTGTTCAGCTGTTGTTCTGGTGAGTTTAAATCGATATAGAACAGTCTATTACCCGATGTCGACTCTCGCCCTAGAATGATCAAGTAACGGTCGTCTTCGGTGGTATAGCCTGATACATAGCGGTGCTGCTCAGCGTTGTTCTCACCAAAGATAACTTTGTCGCTAGCTTGCTCTGTACCCAACTCATGGAAGTACAGCTTGTGTTGCTCAGTACGAGCAGAGAGTTCACTGCCGTCTGGCTTGTCGTAACTAGAGTAATAAAAGCCGCGATTACCCAACCAAGAAATACCAGTAAATTTGGCGTCAGTGATTTCGGCTTCAAGCTGCTGTTTAGTCTCGGTATCAATCACGAAGATCTTGCGCCAGTCGCTACCACCTTCAGAAATGCTGTACGCCACTAAGCTGTAGTCTTTAGAAAACGACACCGAGCCTAGAGATGTGGTGCCGTCTTCCGAGAAGGTATTCGGATCTAGGAATACTTCAATCGACTGACCTTCTTTCTGACGATAAAGAATACTGTGATTCTGCAGTCCATCATTCTTATAGAAATAGGTGTAATTACCTCGCACAAACGGCTGTGAGCTCTTTTTGTAGTCTTGCGCTTTCGCTAATCGCTCTCGCAGTTCTGCGCGATACGGGATTTGAGCGAGGTAATCAAACGTCACTTCATTCTGGCTCGCCACCCACTGCGCGGTTTCGTCACTTCTGTCGTCTTCTAACCAGCGATATGGGTCTTCGACTATCTGACCAAAATAGTCATCGCTGACGATCTGTTTGTTGGTGACTGGATATTGATACTCTTTTAAATAGCTCATCGTGATCCTTATTAAAAATAATGTGAAATCGTCAGATAACGCGTTCTGATGTGTTCAATCAATAACTTAATCTTGTTCGGTGGCTGACGAGTGAACGGGTACACCGCATAAATACCCAGCTTTTTACCGACTAAATCAGGGAAGATATCCACCAGCTGGCCGTTACGAATATCGTGATACACCAGACAACGTGGCACGTACGCCACACCATGACCGCCCAAAGCGGCTTTTCGTAATGCCGTCGCGTTATCGGTAGAGAAAGAGCCAGAGACGCGCACGATGTATTTGTCGTTGTCGGTACAGCCATCCTTACTGTGTAAGAACTGCCACTCACTAGCGCCTGTCGTTTGATAAGCGTATTGCAAGCAATTGTGCTCAACCAAATCCTTGGGCTGCATCGGCTTACCGTTCTTAGCGATATAAGATGGCGAGGCACACACCACCCATTGTGAATCCAATATATGACGAGCAATGAGGCTTGAATCTTCCAAGTAGCCGGTTCGAATCACCAAATCGAGACCATCCTCAACCAAGTCGACAAAGCGATTATTCAGAGACATATCGACCGTTAAACCTGGGTGCATATTACAAAACTCGGCCACAGCGTCTGCGAGAATCAAATCTCCGGAGATATTAGGCACTGACATTTTGATATGACCACTGACATTTTCACCAAAGCCTGAAACTGCGTCCATAGCCTCTTGAGCTGCCTGCTTCACATTTTTGGCCCCGTGTAACATTGCCTTGCCCGCCTCAGTCAAGGTCAATTTACGCGTGGTTCGATATAATAATTGCACGCCAATCTCTTCCTCTAAACGCGCAATTCTTTTACTAACTACCGAATTTGTAAGGTTATTTTGCTCTGCCACCTTACTAAAACTGCCCAGCTCTACCACCTGTGAAAACAGGATCAAATCGTCTGCTCGCATCTGATTATGCCAATTTTGGAATTAATTATTTTCATTATTTCCCTATATCAATAAAAAATAAAGGGGTAAATTCACGCCAAATTAACAAAACAATTACAAAAACAGCTTTTGCAATCACATCGGTTACAAATAAAGCGACTCTAATTACAACAATTGAATCCTCGAGATTCAGATTACACCTACAAAACTAATGACGTGTTATTCACTTCAAACATGAACGTTTGAAAACAGTACGAGGAAGTACCCATGAGTGAAACTCTACTAGCCCTATTGGCATTTTTACCAATAGTTGTTGCAGCGATTCTGCTGGTTGGCCTTAACTGGCCTGCAAAAAAAGCGATGCCTGTGGCATTTGCCTTAACCGTTGCTATCGCCCTACTTGCTTGGGACATGTCTGGCACTCGCGTGCTGGCTTCTGTATTCCAAGGCTTCGGCATTACAGTGTCGGTTCTCTGGATTGTGTTCGGCGCCATCTTCTTATTAAACACTTTGAAACACACCGGAGCTATCACCACCATCCGCAACGGATTCACTGATATATCCGCTGACCGTCGTGTTCAAGCAATCATCATTGCTTGGTGTTTCGGTTCATTCATTGAGGGCGCATCTGGCTTCGGCACACCAGCTGCCATCGCTGCACCACTGCTGGTTGCTATCGGCTTCCCTGCGCTGGCTGCGGTACTGATGGGCATGATGATCCAATCTACGCCAGTATCATTCGGCGCGGTTGGTACACCTATCATCGTTGGTGTGAACAAAGGATTGGACACGCACAACATTGGTGAAAGCCTGATTGCCAATGGTTCAACATGGGATGCTTACCTACAACAGATCACATCAAGTGTTGCAATCATCCACGCCTGCGTTGGTGTGATGATTCCTGTCTTGATGGCAATGATGCTGACTCGCTTCTTCGGTAAGAACAAAAGCTGGACTGAAGGTTTAGATATCCTGCCGTTCGCACTGTTCGCAGGTGCTGCTTTCACTATTCCTTACGCACTAACAGGTGTTTTCCTAGGCGCTGAATTCCCATCACTGATTGGTGGTTTGGTTGGCCTTGCGATTGTGGTTACTGCAGCAAAACGTGGCTTCCTCGTACCAAAATCAAAATGGGATTTTGAGAGCGAAGACAAGTGGCCTGCAGAATGGCTAGGTTCTCTGAAAATCGACCTTGACGACAACAATCAAGGCCATAAGAAGATGAGCATGGCGATGGCATGGGCACCATACGTGCTGCTAGCGGTGACCTTGGTTGCGAGCCGCGTGAGCCCTGAATTCAAAGGCCTACTGAAGAGCGTTAGCCTATCGTTCAGCAACATCCTTGGTGAAACCGGTGTGAGCACTGCGATTCAGCCTCTGTATCTACCGGGCGGTATCTTGGTCTTCGTCGCGCTGGTTGCTGTTCTCATGCAATCTCGCAGCGCAACGCCACTGGCTAAAGCCTTCGGTGAATCGAGCAAGACTCTGATTGGCGCAGGCTTTGTGTTGGCGTTCACCATCCCAATGGTTCGTATCTTCATTAACTCTGGTGTGAACGGCGCAGATTTAGCAAGTATGCCCGTAACCACGGCAAACTTCGCAGCTGACCTCGTTGGTAGCGCATTCCCAGCATTGAGTGCAACGGTTGGTGCGTTAGGTGCCTTCATTGCAGGTTCGAACACAGTTTCAAACATGATGTTCAGCCAGTTCCAATTCGAAGTAGCGCAGACTCTGACTATCTCTAGTGCGGTGGTTGTTGCTCTACAAGCCGTTGGTGCAGCAGCAGGTAACATGATTGCGATTCACAACGTGGTAGCGGCATCAGCAACTGTTGGCTTGCTAGGACGCGAAGGTGCAACCCTACGTAAGACAATCATTCCAACGTTCTACTACTTGGTGATGACAGGCATCATCGGCCTAGTGGTTATCTACGGATTCAAAATGACCGACGCACTTATGTAAACCATAAGTCGTTCAAAAGCACTTGGCGTTAATACTCAATTCCCCGACAGCGACACCGTCTAATAAGACAGTTGATGAGTTCCGGGATGGATACTAGAGCACATCAACACCCATGGGTATTAACGCCATTTTCCCGAATTAAAGCAGCCCAAACCAAGCTCTCAAAGAAGAGCAACATCCCAAGAATTTAGGACTGAAATTATGATCATATCCGCATCGACTGATTACCGCGCCGCAGCAAAAGCGAAATTACCACCGTTTCTTTTCCACTACATTGATGGTGGCTCTTACGGAGAACATACCCTACGTCGCAACACGGCTGACCTAGCTGAGATTGCGCTAAAACAACGCGTACTCAACGACATGTCGGACCTAAATTTGGAAACCGAACTATTTGGCGAGAAGCTAGCGATGCCAATCGCACTGGCGCCTGTTGGTTTAACGGGTATGTACGCAAGACGCGGTGAAGTACAAGCAGCAAAAGCCGCCGACAACAAAGGCATCCCTTTTACCATGTCGACCGTGTCGGTATGTCCGATTGAAGAAGTTGCACCTAAGATTGAACGCCCAATGTGGTTCCAACTTTACGTGTTAAAAGACCGTGGCTTCATGAAGAACGTTCTTGAACGCGCTAAAGCCGCTGGCGTCACAACACTGGTCTTCACCGTGGATATGCCCGTACCCGGCGCTCGCTACCGTGACATGCACTCAGGAATGAGTGGTCCAAATGCAGCAGTACGCCGCGTATTCCAATCTATGCGTCATCCTAGCTGGGCAGTTGATGTCGGCTTACTGGGTAAACCACACGACCTAGGCAACATCTCTACTTATCGTGGTTCTCCTACCAAGCTGGAAGACTACATCGGTTGGTTAGGTGATAACTTCGACCCGTCGATTTCATGGAAAGATCTAGAGTGGATTCGTGATTTCTGGGACGGTCCAATGGTCATCAAGGGCATTCTTGATGAAGAAGATGCAAAGGATGCGGTGAGATTTGGCGCAGACGGCATTGTGGTTTCAAACCACGGCGGCCGCCAGCTTGACGGCGTTCTATCAAGTGCCAAAGCGCTGCCTTCGATTGCTGATGCAGTTAAAGGCGACACCAAAATTCTGGTCGACTCTGGCATTCGTACTGGCTTGGATGTGGTTCGAATGATGGCATTGGGCGCAGACTGCACCTTGCTTGGCCGTTCTTTCGTTTACGCATTAGCAGCGCAAGGACAAGCCGGCGTTGAGAATCTACTCGACCTTTACGACAAAGAGATGCGCGTTGCGATGACATTAACAGGCGCGAAGACAATCAAAGACTTAACTCGTGAATCTTTGGTGGGGTTAGATTAAATCTCCACGATTCAGACTCATGCTTTGGTCTACTTAGGCTGAAGTTCAATCGGTGTCACAGCAATTCCACTACCGTTGTGACACCGTTTAAGCACTGGAAAATTAATATAAAAACAAATCAGTGCCAAATAAGAAGCACAAGGAAGCAAAGATGGAGACAAACACATCCCATGAGCGAGTAATAGACGCACAAGCTTATCAGCAGCTTGAAGCGATACTGGCTCAAAAAATAGAAACGGAACGCATTGTCACGCAAGAGGCAAAGCGATTGGCCTACGGCACCGATGCGAGTTTTTATCGCTTGGTGCCGAAAATGGTTCTAAGGCTTAAAAACTTAGACGAAGTGATATTCACCATTCAAAGCTGTCGCGAACTCGGCATTCACTTTACCTTCCGCGCCGCAGGCACCAGCCTGTCAGGACAAGCGGTTTCAGACTCGGTGCTCATCACCCTTACCGACGACTGGCGTGGTCATGAAATTGTCGATAACGGCAATCAGATCATTCTTCAGCCCGGTGTGATTGGTGCTGATGCCAACAAATACCTCGCCCCTTTCCAACGTAAAATCGGCCCAGACCCAGCCTCTATCAACACCTGTAAAATTGGCGGTATTGCCGCGAACAACGCCAGCGGTATGTGTTGTGGTACTGCGCAAAACTCCTATCGCACCGTCGAGAGCATGAAAATCGTATTGAGTGATGGTTCCCTGCTTGATACGGCAGATAACGCCAGCGTTGAAGCTTTCAAGCAATCACACAAAACGTTGTTTGAAGGCATTATTGATTTACACAGACAGACTAGCTCAAATCAAGAACTGGCAGACAGAATCCGCCACAAGTACCGTCTTAAAAACACCACCGGCTACGCGCTCAATGCATTGGTCGATTACCACGACCCAATTGAGATCATAAAACACCTGATGATTGGCTCAGAAGGCACACTAGGCTTCATAGCCGAGATCACTTACAACACGGTGATTGAACACCCGAACAAAGCTTCAGCGCTATTGGTGTTTGCCGACATCGAGCAAGCAAGTAAAGCCGTAACTACATTATCCAAAACTCCGGTTGCAGCCGTTGAGTTGATGGACGGCAGGGCGCTACGTTCTGTCGCGGATAAACCGGGTATGCCTGCGTTTATGCCAAACCTAGATTTAGAAGCGGCGGCTATTTTGGTGGAATCACACGCCAGCTCCCAGCAGGACTTAGATTTACAATGTAAATCAATTTTGGATGCATTGGCTGATTACACGATTGTTGAATCGGTCCCTTTTACGTCCGATCCAAAGACTGTTGCAACCCTGTGGGGCATTCGAAAAGGCATGTTCCCAGCAGTTGGGGCCGTTCGTGAAGTTGGCACAACCGTTATCATCGAAGACGTGGCTTTCCCTGTTGAAAACCTGGCTAACGGTATTCGAGAGCTGCAAGAGTTGTTCGATAAATACGACTACAGCGAAGCGATCATTTTCGGCCATGCACTCGAAGGCAACCTTCATTTTGTGTTTACCCAAGGCTTCGACAGCCAAGAAGAGATCGACCGTTACGGCGGTTTCATGGATGACGTTGCCGAGCTAGTTGCAGTGAAGTATCAAGGTTCACTGAAAGCGGAACACGGCACGGGCCGAAACATGGCACCTTATGTGGAATTGGAATGGGGCAAAGATGGCTATGCCTTGATGCAACAGATCAAAGCGCTGTTTGACCCAGAAAGGCTGCTTAACCCCGGCGTTATCATCAACGACAATCCAAACTCCCACATCACAGACCTGAAGCCGATGCCTGCTGCCGATGATCTAGTCGACCGCTGTATTGAGTGTGGATTCTGTGAGCCTGTTTGCCCGTCTCGCACCTTAACCCTATCACCACGCCAACGCATCGTGTTATATCGCGAGCTACAACGCCGCCGTGCCGCAGGTGAAGAGATAGAAGCAAGTGAGCTAGAGAAAACCTTCGAATACCAAGGTATCGATACCTGCGCCGCAACTGGCCTGTGTGCCGAGCGTTGCCCAGTGGGAATCAACACCGGCGATTTGATCAAGAAGCTCCGTATTGCCAAATACGAAAAATTTACACCAATCGCCAAATGGACAGCGGAGCATTTCTCGACCACCACAAAGCTGACCAAAGCTGGGCTCAAAACCAACCAAGTGGCAAGCAAGGTTCTAGGGGCGAATACAGTCGGAAAGCTAACCAACGGCTTGCGCTCTATCACCAAAGGCGCGACACCCGTTTGGATGCCTGAGATGCCGCAATCCAATAGTCACACGCTAGTCTCATCACCAGTGACGGCAGAAAACTCAAGCAATCATAAGAAGGTGGTTTACCTGCCTTCGTGTGCCAGTCGCACCATGGGACAACAGAGTGATGCGGGCGACCAACGCCCTCTAACTGAAGTGACCATGTCTTTGCTTAACAAAGCAGGATTTGAGGTGATTCTTCCGAAGAAGCTAGACGACCAATGTTGTGGCATGCCTTACGACAGCAAAGGGATGACCGATTTAGCCCAATCTAAAGCGCAACAGCTCGAAGAAGTGTTGTGGCAAGCCAGTCGTCAGGGTGAATACCCAGTATTAATGGACACCAGCCCATGTGCTAAACGCAGTATTGAACAGTTCACCAAGCCACTAGAAGTGCTAGAGCCGACAGGGTTTGTGAATCAATACTTGCTTGAGCACCTGACACTTGAGCCGCTGCAAGAAACCGTGATGCTGCATGTGACGTGTAGTTCTCGTCGAATGGGTTTGGAAGGCGCGATGTTGAGCCTTGCTAAAGCCTGTACCGAAGAGGTCATCGTTCCTGAGCATATTCAATGCTGTGGTTGGGCGGGTGATAAAGGTTTTACCACTCCAGAGCTGAATGAAGCGGCGGTACACCCACTCAAAGAACAAGTGCCGAGCAACTGCACTCGCGGATTCAGCAACAGCCGAACCTGTGAGATAGGTTTGTCGCATCACAGTGGCATTCCGTATCAGTCAATCTTGTACTTGGTGGACGAAGTGGCGCAGTAGCATCATTCACGATGCAAAAGGTATTAGCTTTAACCTAAAACGAAAATGGCAGCCGAATCAGGCTGCCATTTCTTTATTCGTTTGTTCGAAAGATGCTACTTAACTGGATGCTGATAAGCTAACCGTTATTAAACTAGATATTACAAAGCTAAGCGCACCAACTCTTCTGGCGAGTAGTGTTCTGCTTCTGCGCCTTTGGCGATTAAGTCGATCACTTGGAACTCGTTCATGTCACCAAACTCTTTGGTTAAGTAATCACGGAACGCTTTCTCGTTCGGCCATTTGCCTCGCACGATATAGCCATCTTCCTTATCGAAATCTTCCGTCTCAAAGAAAGAAAAGTCGGTCATACCAATATTGTGGCAATACAAAACGAGATACATGTTGAATCCTTTACACTTAACTAGGGCCTGTTTAACTTTCGAGCCGATCAAAAAGCGTCTCTAAAAAGCAGGGCTAAGGTTACAACATAAATGCTAAATCGAATACCCAATCGGATCGTCAATTTAGAAACCTCAGCGACCGGATCTTTACGTTAGTCATCAAACATCAAGTTAATGGCTGCACCGAACAAGATCAGCCCAACAATTGGCCCCATGACTGCTAATGGCGCGCGCTCAATGTATGGAAGGTTCTCTGCGATCATCAAACCCCATTCAGGTGTTGGTGGCTTTGCCCCTAATCCGATGAAGCTCAGCGAGGTCAGACTTAGAGTGATAACCGGTAGCCTCAACATCGCGTGTCTTAACAACGGTGGCAACACATACGGAAGCAAGTAGAAACGGAAGATTCTAAGCTTACTGGTGCCCCATAGTGGCGCGAGGTGTGTATAAGGTTGAGCCTTGGCTTCTACGATCAAGCTTGAGCAGTGTGCAGCTAGCGGCGCCCACGACACCAATACAATCGCGATTAATGCGCTGTTCGGATTCATCCCCGTTAAGCCTGCAACAAGCAAGCCTGCAATGATGTATGGGATACCCTTAGTGATCTCGATAAGGCCTTGGCTAAAGCGGGTGTTGAAACCCATAATGATGCCCGTCACCAAGCTCAAGAACGTTGCCAATATGCCGGCTTGGAAGGTCGCAATCATACCAGAACCAATTCTCGCCAGTAGGTCTCGACCAATGCCATCTGCGCCCAAAGGTGCTTGCCAACTCGGTGATGCCAAGCGTGCGAATTGGCTAGTGTATGGGTCTCGGAATGCAGCCCATACAACGATAGCAATTAGGAAAGAGAAGATCGCAAAAGCAGTGACACGCTTTGCGCGGTTCTGGGTAAAACGAAACGAAGAGTGGCTACTGATGAGCTTGCCGCTTTTCAGGCTGTGGCCAAGAATCAATTGCTGAACAAACAAGCTCATGCTGCTCACGGCAATTGAAAATAGCAGCAACACCAATAAGCCGCCTTGCAGCGTTGGTAAGTCTTGCGCCTTGGCTGCACCAAGAATCATGCGCCCGATACCAGGGATCGAGAAGATAAGCTCAACCGCGACTGCGCCACCAGTTAAGCCAATCACGATCATCGCGATTTGCGGGATCAGACTGCTCAGCGCTCTTTTCAGCGCAAAGCGAATAATTTGATTGGAATGAACGTTGGCACTGAGCCAAGTGATCACCCAAGGTTCATTGAGAACGCGTTGTAAACTGTCTCTGAGTAGACGACTAAACAGGCCACTGGCAGGCAATGCAAGCGCTAAGCTCGGTAGCCAGATGTCTTGCCAACCTTGCCAACCATACGGCGGCAGCCAACCTAACCAGATAGAGAACACCAGTATTAATACCGAGGCCACTACGTACTCTGGCAACGATATTAATACGGTGCTTAAACTGCTGTAACTCTGCCCTAGTTTGCCCTTCTTCCAACTGCGTAAGGTAGCAAGTAAGCCTGCACCACACAGTACGAAAGTCATCACAAGTGCGCTAGACATCAAGAACAGAGACGTAGATGCTGTTTTTTGAATGCTTAATGCAACCGAGGAACCATCAATCCATGATTCACCTAGATCACCTGAAAAAGCACTTCCTACCCAGTCGAGCAGGCGCTCAATGGCTGAACGGTCAAGCTGAAGATCAGCGCGTACCGCCGCTAAAGCTTCAGGCGTAAGCAGGTGTTGTTGCCCCGCCCTAGCCCGCAGAATAGATTGGCTTGGATCGATGCCTGCAATGTCAGGCATCAAACCAACAAGAATCACCACCACAATCAGTGAGGCGATTCTTGATAGCCAAGGCGTCAAGATAAATAGAGTTCGACGCAGAGTCTCAGCAGATAACATTTATTTAGTTAGCCTGTGTTGCCGGGTTAACTTGTGTCGCTTTTTTGACCTGTGTAGTTTGATCAACCAAGCGACGTTCACTTGGGTCACGAACTACATTGCTTACACGCTCACTTTCACCTTGAATCACACGTTCGTGAAGCAGCGGGATAGCCGCGAAATCGTTAAGGATTTTTTGTTCAGCTTCGATGATCGCTTGGTGACGCAGCGCACCTAGCGGTTGTAGGTCAGCGTGATTCAGTGCTTTATCTACCTCTTGAGAACAGAACTGGCCAAGGTTGAATGAACCCTTACAACCAAAGTCGCTCATCATGTAAGCCACTGGGTCACCCGAATCTAGAACCGTTGCACGAGAAAGGATAAACGCGTCAAACTTACCAGATAGCGCATCGTTCTCGATCTGAGCATATTCACGAATATCCAGCTCAACCTTGAAACCAGCCGCTTCAAGTTGTTGCTTCAGTAGCGCTGCCACTTCTGGAAGCTCTGCACGGTCGGTAAAGGTACCAATAACAATGCTTTCGCCGTTCGCTTTTAGCGTTTTGTCAACTGCCTGACCTTCAGGTCGAATTGGTTCAGCCCAAGCAAGTGCAGGACCTAATAGACCTTGTGCAATATCCGCGTGGTTCTCATAAACGGTATTCACGATTTGCTCTCGGTCCACCGCAGCCGCCGCAACCTTACGCAAGTTAATATCGCTGAATACGCCTGACTTGTTGTTTAGGTAAAGCGTATTGGTACGAGGCATCGCCACTTCATAAAGTAGGTTCGGATCAATGGTCGCGATTTGTGAAACGGGCACTGCTTCAACGATGTCTGCCGTGCCTGTTCTTAGAGCTGCAGCACGAGCAAAACCGTTAGGAACGTATTCTGCAATCACAGATTCAACCTGTGCTTTTTGACCCCAGTAGCCATCGAAACGTTTTAGCTTCGCGCTGGTTGTACCGTTAATTTCAGTCAACTCAAACGGGCCCGTACCTGCACCCATTGGGCTAACACGGCCATCTTCTTGGTAAGCACTTGCTGCAAGAATCGCTAATTGAGGGCTTGATAAACGGCTTGGTAACAGAGGGTCATCAAAGCTGGTCTTGATCTCTACGCGGTAGTTGTCCATCGCTTTCACTTCTAGCTCTACGCCATCTAGGATGCGCGGCTTAGGTGCTGCTTCAAGCGCTTTTTGTAGAGAGTTCACTACAGAGTTTGCCGTTAATGTCGAACCATCATGGAATTTAACGCCTTGGCGAATCGTGAACTGCCAAGTCAGAGGATCAAGATGTTTCCAATCCGTTGCTAGCATAGGTTCTGCTTCTGAGGTTGGGCTCAGGTTAACCAGAGTTTCTGCTGTGCTCCAACGAGATAACTTAAAAGCGTCATCAGAAAGTGGCGATAAACCCGTTCTTGGTGGTTGCATCATCGCAACTCGAATTTCAGATTTTACTACGGCATCGCTAGACCCTGGTTGAGAGTCAAAACAGCCCGTCAAAGGCAGAGCCAACGCAAGCGTGCAAGCCAGTTTGATTGAATTAAAACGCATAATTATTTTTTCTCTGTAGCTGTATTTTTTTTATAAATAAGGTTGTGTTTAACAAGTAGATTTCGAAAGAGGCTGAGACTCGATCAGCATCTGAGTCGCAGGATGAGCAGGTTTACTCATCACTTGATCGGTCGGTCCGTGCTCCACCATTTCACCATGGTCGAGTACCAGTATTTCTTCACAAAGGGCTTTTGCGGCACCTAAATCGTGAGTAACCAAAATAAGGCGCATATCGCGCTTCTTTTTTAATGAATTAACCAAGTCCAACAACCTTTGGCGATTCACTGGGTCAAGGCTGGCAGTAGGTTCATCGGCCACCAGCACTGCGGGTCTAACGACAAGAGCCCGAGCAATAGCCACACGTTGAGCTTGACCTGTAGAAAGCTGATTAGGTTTCAGTAAGAGCAAACTGGCAGGCAATCCAACGTCTGAAAGCGCCTCTTCAATGATGGCTTCATGATTACCCGAAACATCTAAGTTACTTAGAGGTTCGGCTAAGATCTGTCGAACGGTATAGTAAGGGTTGAGGCTAGTGTGGGGCTCTTGAGGCACCAATTGAATCAAGCGACACACCGTTGCTTGCGCTTTGCTATCGCGAATTGGGAGCGAATAACCGAACAAGTTTATTTGACCAACGGTTGGCGCTTTAAGGCCAAATAGCAGTTCAATTAACGTTGATTTACCGGCACCAGAACGCCCAACAATTGCTAGGCTTTTGTCTTCAACATTAAGGTCTATGTTCTGTAGCGCTTTGAACGCTTTACCACCCAACCAACTTGGTACGGAGTAGTAGTGAACACTCACATTGTCGAACTTAATCTCTATCGGTGTTTGTGTTTCTGAATCAGTCACTGGCATTAATGGCGAGGCTTCTGAGTTTAGTGATAAGGTCGAGCTCATTCGATTAAGTCTCTCAATGAACAGCAGAAAGCGTGAGAGCTCGACTCAAGTGCATGTTTCGGTGCACCGTAAGCCACCACACCACCATCATCGATGACTAACAGCTTGTCACACGCCAACGCGCTATGCAGGTCATGGGTGATGAGTAAACCACCAATTTGACGCTGTTTAACATTGTGTCGAATCAGCTTAAGTATCTCTTGCTCTGTCACCGGATCTAACGCACTGGTTGGTTCATCGGCGATGATAATATCGGCGTTACTCAGCAAGCCAATCGCAATACACACACGTTGGCGTTGCCCACCCGAAATTTGGCTCGGGTACAACGGCAAGATGGTTTCTGGATTAGGAAAACCAAGTTGATTCAGCAACTCGGTAATTTGAATTTTTTCTTTTGATTTAAGCTTAGTGCGAGTTCCCGTCAAGGCAAGGCAGAGTTGACCTTCTATTGAAACCAGAGGGTTCAAAGCTTGAAGCGCATCTTGGAAGATAACTGCGGGGCGCTGTGTGGCAGTTATTTGCAACATAGGCAAACCACATACCGCTTCACCAGACAGAGAAATATGACCTTCAACCTCGACCGTTTCTGGCAGAAAACCCGCAATCGCACGTGAAAGCATCGACTTACCAATGCCTGACGGTCCCATGATCGCCAACAGCTCACCTCGATAAACATCGAAGTGGATATCTTGGAAAAGGGTTCTCGAAGAGGTTTTGATCGTTAGGTGGTCAACAGACAAAAGTGGGGTGTTCACGCAGATACTCACATATAGATGTTATAACATAACAACTCTATCATTTAGCCGACATGATGAAAAGAGAACATTGAACTGCATCGCACTTTATTTGCTGTTTGATTGACCAATTTTCATTAGGGCGTGTTGACCCTTCGAGGTGATTTTTACCGATACAAAAAAGCACTCACTAAATTTATCGTGTAAAAATAGTAAAGCGCTTTCATAAAATATTACAGGTGGTGATTAGGTTACTTAGTTAATGGCACCATGAGCGGTATCTTCGACTGGGTAACACTTCTGCTTAACTTGTGCGATGAACGGATACAGGAACGCAATACGCCCAAGATAGAACAGAGTAAACGCCAACCACAAACCATGATTACCCCAAATATCGACGGTGAATGCCTGTACCGCTAAGAATACCAACAAAGTCACGATGCTTGAGTCTCTAACCGGACGCGTGGTTCCCGTTCCGGTAAAGATGCCGTAAACCGTTAAGCCAAAGCCAGACACCAGCGGGAACACAATCAACCACGGAGCCATCTCTTGGTACAGCGTGACCAGCGCTGGAATATCGGTAAACAAGAAAACAATCATATCTTTAAAAATCAAAGTTAAAAGCGTCAGCGCGGCAATGAAACCTGCCGTCCATTGGAAGTTAAGCCTTAAAACACGATCAAGCATTGAAGGGTTCTTCTGTCCTACCGCCTTACCTGCAAACACACTCGATGCGTTGGCAATACCATCAAACATATAGCTGACAATGAAGGTCACCTGCATCAAGATCGCGTTAGCCGCTAGAACATCGGTACCCAGTTTAGAGCCAGTACGCGCCATCATGTTGAAGAACACCAAGATACAAATGGTGCGAAGCAATAGATCGGTATTCGAAGAGATGATTGTCGATAGGTCTTTCTTGGTCATCTTCGAGCCTTGCAAGAACTCAGAGATCGAAATATTGCTGGTCTTCATCACCAAGGTCACACCAATCGCAAAGGTGGTAACTTGTGCAATCAAACTTGCGTAAGCCACACCTGCGACACCCAAATCGAAATAAAGTACAAACACCGCATCCAAGACAATGTTCAACACATTACCAAACACTTGTGTATAAAGAACGTCTTTGGCTTTCGCCTGTCCCATTAACCAACCAATAATGGTGTAGTTAAGCAACACGAAAGGCGCGCCATAAATCAAAATACTGAAGTAGATATGCGCGTGCTCGGCTACATTGGCTTCAGGCTCTATCACCCACATTGCGCCTTGCCAGATGAGTGGTTGTATCAAGATAAAGATCAAACCCACTAAACCAGACAGCACAAACGGACGCATCAAGCTACCCGCCAAATCAGTGCGGTTTCCCTTACCCAGTGCCATCGCACTTTGGCCCGTGGTACTGACACGGAAAAAACCAAACAACCAATACATGGTGTTCATAATGATGGTGCCGATCGCCACGCCGCCAATCAGTTCAGCAATACCAAGTTGGCCGATAACAGCGGTATCCACAGCACCTAGTAGAGGCTGTGTCACCGTTGAGATGATGAAAGGGAAGGCAATTTTCAGATAATCTTTGTGGGTAATGGTCATATATTCTAGCGGGTGATATTAAGAACTATTTGCAATTAGAGCGGGATGCTATCGTTTAATCCGTACGTTGTCATCATTTACTTAGAGTCGTTTATCAACAAGCTTCTCTCCTATCGCACCATCAACATAAGAGGCCTTTCTGTCATTGAGCGAGCATATTAGCCACAACAAATGAGTAAAATCACGCTCGACAAAACACAACAAAACCAATTACTGAGCCAACTCAATGGTTAACCTAGTAAAGGCTCAGTAAAAGCTCACGGGAAGGTAAAAATCGAGTTCGAACACTTCATCGGTGTTGAGAAAATGATTCTGATGATAATGCACATACGCGGGAGTCGAGCGCTGTTTGAAACCAGATGTGGGTAGCCACTTTTCTAACACCATACTGATCTGTGGTAGCAGTTCTCCATAGCGGCCATTTAGTCGAAACACAGCGTGTAAGCCGCCCGGAATCACCATCTGATTAACTACGCTACGATACTTAATCGGCTCATCAATCGCGATACACGCCACATAGCGGCACTGATCCATCCCAACCCAAGCAGGGTTTGAGTGATGCAAACCAAATTGGCTCGAGAAATCACGCTGTTCCGAATTCGCCCACGCTTTCAATATCAACCACGCATTGCGAATGGATCGATTATATCCCGTATGTCGAACATAGGCCGCCATCCGTTCAGGCACTTCAATAATCTTAGGTTCAGGTAACACTCGCTGCGCAACATTCAAATAGCCCGCCGCCACTTCGGGATCTTTTAAATAGGGTTTTTCTGCTACTTGTAAATCATGCTTACGCCATTCTCCGGGCGACATATTAAAAGTCGCTTTAAATGCTCGACTAAACGAAGACACCGAGCTAAAGCCACATTTATGGGCGACCTCGACCACTGACGAGCTGGTATCAAACATCAATTGGTTGGCTGCATACTCCATTCGAGTGCGTCGGATATATTGATGCAACGACTCCCCGACCACGCTTTTAAAGGTGCGATGAAAGTGCTGTTCTGAATAGGCCGCTATCTCAGATAACTCTTTGGCAGACAAAGGCTGACTGATGTCTTGGTGAATATGGAACAGGACATCATTGATTCGCGATATGTGTTGACGTGACATCGTTTAAATAGCATAAATGGACATGTTTAAGAGCATAAACGGACACGCTTGTTTTTACAATTGCCGTGTAATATCAAGCGATAGAATAAAAACGATAAACGACGAGACACAACACATGGAAATCGCACAGTCATTACAACAGATTCAATCTTCATACATTCGAGAGATCCTCGCAGCCGCAAGTGATCCAAATGTCATCTCATTGGCCGGTGGTTTACCGGACGAGAAAACATTCCCTATCGATTTAATGAAGCCAACGCTAGAAAACCTAGCGAACATGCCTGAAGTTTTCCAATACGGTTCTACTGCCGGTTACGGCCCGTTGCTTGACCACCTAACACAAAGCTACCAATTGCCAGAGTCACACACGGCAATGATTTGTACTGGCTCTCAGCAAGGTTTGGATTTGATTGCGCGTGCGTATGTCGATCCAGGTGATGTGGTTGTGATGGAAGCGCCAAGCTACTTAGGTGCGATGCAGGTGTTTGGCCTAGTTCAAGCAAACATTGCGACCGTGTCTCAAACCGAATTTGGGCCGAATCTAGATGAATTGGAAACATGCTTTGCACAGCAAGCGCCAAAAATGTTCTACGCGGTGCCTGATTTTCACAACCCAACCGGTGTGTGCTGGGCAACAGAAACTCGTCAAAAAGTGGCTGAGCTGTGTATCAAATACAACGTGGCATTCATTGAAGATGCGCCATACCGTGAGCTACGTTTCACAGGCACAGAGCTGCCGTTGGTTTCTTCGTTCTGCCCTGATAACTCTATCGTTCTTCGTTCATTCTCTAAGATTGCATCGCCAGGTCTACGTATTGGCGCGGTAACAGGCAAACGCAGCTACCTTGAGCCACTGATCAAAGTGAAGCAAGGCGCGGATTTACACTCAAGTGTACCTATGCAAGCACTGCTTGTTGGTCTTCTAAAACATGAAGACTTCAACGTACACATGGAAAACATTCGCACACTGTACAAGTCTCGTTATGAAGTGTTGTTCTCAGAGCTAAAAAAACAACTGCCTGCAGATTGCGTGTTAAAAGCCGTAGATGGCGGGATGTTCATTTGGGTAGAAACCCCAGAGTGCGATACCTTCGAATTAGCTAAGACTTTGCTATCGAATGGTGTGGCGGTTGTACCAAGCCCAGTATTTTATCCAAAGGCCGATGAAGCAAAAGCCGCACTGCGCTTAAACTTCACTAACGCCAACCCAGAAGAATTAACAGAAGCGGTGAAACGCTTAGCGGAAGTACTTAACCAAGCGTAATCGCTGACAGTACTGGCCGCTTTGGTGATTGCCTGATCGGCTTATTACCGAGAAAGCCGTCACGAGTCAGCATTAAAGGCCAATGTCATTCTCAACAAGAGAGTCACATTGGCCTTAATTTTAGGTCTCCATAAAGTACAGAAAGGACGTCAGTTTGCCGCATTGTATTATCGAACACTCATCCACTATTGATGGTCAGCAACTCAACCAAAAAGTGTTTCTCGGCGCGATGGAATCTCAGTTGTTCTCACCAACAGGAGAAGACATCAAAGTACGCAGCCTTGCCTATCAGCATTACCAAACCGGCGAAGTAAAAGAAGACTTCGTGCATGTCTCTGTGCGTATTTTGTCTGGGCGTAACGAAAGCGTTAAAGCGATGCTCTCCAAGTCCATTTTGGACCAATTACTTGCTCTTCCACTATCCAATGCTTCATTGACCGTAGAGATCATCGATATAGAGACAAGCAGCTATTCAAAAGCCTTAGTTTAAGGACAAGTTACAAACGTACAGCCCCTCACAAATAGGGTATTTTCAAAACATTCGTTAGCAGCATGGAGCAATGAAATGGAATTGGTGATTGGTAACAACCCAGAATTGATAACGAAAGCACAGTCCATTCGTCATCAAGTATTCGTTGTTGAACAAGGTATCCCCCATGTATTGGATCTTGATGGGTTAGACCCAGTATCACATCATGCACTGATCACCGATGAAGATAATTTAGTCGCGACGGCACGCTTGCACATTGATGAATCAGGACACTCAACCATGGCACGTGTTGCGGTTCTACAGCCTTATCGAGGATCTGGTATCGCGTCTAAAATTGTTAGCGCACTTCTAAAACACGCCTCTGAACATAGTGCCAAAGTCATTGAAATCCACGCCCATCAATACCTAAAGAATTACTATGAAAAGTTCGGCTTTGAGTTCATTCGTGAAGTGGAAATCGTCGGAGAACACCAACTCATTGAGATGAGATACTACATAAGTTCTTAGCCAAGTATTCAGTAGACAACAAAGCACCACTCCTTATTTGAGTTAAAACTGCTTTTCAAATAACGGCCTTTTTATCACACCTAAAACCACATCAAAAATGATGTTATATAGCCCTACGTTTGGTTGGTTTTTGTCCCGCACCGCCTTGGTTATACTGCGCCTGATTTTAATAAGCCAACAAGACAGAACTAAGTTGAAATACTCAGTTCTGATCAAAACAGGCAACCGCTCTGGATTTACGTTCCAGCTCGCAGAAAGGAAAAACCATGTCTCAATATGTTGTATGTGCTCTGTATAAATTCGTAGCACTTGATGATTACCAAGAAATTCGCCAGCCACTAACCGACGTGTTAGAAGCCAACCAAATCCGCGGTACTTTGTTACTTGCGAGTGAAGGCATCAACGGTACCGTTGCAGGTAAGCGCGAATCTATCGACGCCCTTCTTCAATGGTTCAAACAAGATTCTCGCTTGGCTGATGTTGTTTACAAAGAGTCGTTCAACGAAGAACAACCATTCAACCGCACCAAGGTTAAGCTTAAGAAAGAGATCGTAACCATGGGCGTTGAGGGCATCGACCCACGCCACGTTGTCGGCACTTACGTGAAACCAAACGAATGGAACGCATTGATCTCTGATCCTGATGTGATTCTGGTTGATACTCGTAACGACTACGAAGTGGACATCGGCACCTTCAAAAATGCTGTAAACCCAAACACAGAAACCTTCCGTGAATTCCCTCAGTACGTTGAAGACAACCTTGATCCTAAGAAGCACAAGAAAGTTGCGATGTTCTGTACTGGCGGTATTCGTTGCGAAAAATCAACAGCCTACATGAAAGAACAAGGCTTTGATGAGGTTTATCACCTTGAAGGCGGCATTCTTAAGTACCTAGAAGAGGTACCTGAAGAAGAGAGTATGTGGGAAGGCGACTGCTACGTATTTGATGGTCGAGTTGCAGTAAACCACCAGCTAGAAAAGAGCGGTTACGATGTGTGTAACGCGTGTCGCCTGCCAATCACTGACGAAGACAAAGCCTCTAAACACTTCGAGAAAGGCGTAAGCTGCCCTAAGTGTATTGATAAGCACAGCGACGAGCAGAAAGCCCGTTTCCGTGAACGTGAAAAGCAAGTTCAACTGTCGAATGCTCGTGGCGAAACCCACGTAGGCGGCGAAGCTGCTCACCTTATCGAGCAACGCAAAAAAGAGAAGCTTGCACACAAAGAGCAGCAACGCTCTGGTAAGAAAGCAAAGTAAACTTTCTGCTTTAAACTCTTATAGTTCTAAACATATAACTATAAATAGTTAGCTATATACATACAAAAGGGCGCAATTTCGAGGATAATCCCACGAGTTTGCGCCGTTTTTTGATCGCTTTACGGCTTTGTGTTTTGAACCACATTTCTTTCGAAAAATTACTTCTATACTGTTAATAATTCGACTAGAGAGGAAGTGCCAATGCTCAATGAAAACCATGCCTTTATCTTAGATTTCCCAGATCTTAAATTAGACATTGTTCAGCTCAACCACGACGACGAAAAATTCAAAGCAGACATGCAGAAATACCACCAACTCGACTACGACATCCGTCAGCTAGAAATCTCTGGCAGCCCTATCGATGACGACAGCATGCACAACCTCAAAGTAGAACGCATGGAGCTAAAAGACTCGCTACACAAACAGCTCACACGCCATCACGCGCTTAAGATCGTATAGAAAAATCAATCCAAGACTTTATTCTTAGCCATGCATCACGCATGGCTTTTTGGTTTCATCACTTCGCAAATCTAAGCTAATTCGGCTTCTTCAGTTATGTTACTGTTTGCTTATTCAAAGGCGTTTGATAAAGAAGCAAAGTGGCAATGAAAGAAGAGAATATACAACTCCAGCTCGTTTCAAATTCTGAATTCGAAGAACTGTTTGCGTGTGTTAAACAAGGTCTTTTCATACACGTAGATGACGTTTTCGGCTGGGATGACAACTTCCAACGCCTACGACTTTTAAACGAATACCATCCATCTTGGTTTCATTGGGTATATCGCGAAAATGAGAGAGTAGGACTCGTCTGCTTTAAGCCTTATGACAACGCATACCATATTCATCTGCTGATCATTTTCCCTCAATACCAAGGCCGTTCGCTTGGCAAGCAAGTCATGACTCTCATACATAAAAAAGCTATGGCAGAGCAACTTAGTCAAGTCACTCTATCGAGTTTTAAAAGTAATGCTCGTGCTATTAACTTTTATCAATCGCTTGGCTATCACGTTGTTGATGAAGGAGATGATGATTTTGTGGGGATGGAGCTCAATCTATACCACAAACACCATCTCTAATTAAACGCCCTAGCCACTCGCCCATTACTGCTCAGTACATAATGACCAATATAAGCTGGGATAAATACCGATTGCCCTTTGGTGAGTGTTAGGTGTTCACCTTTCTGACTCATTAACGTTAAATCATCATCTATCGCCATTAAAATTTCAGCACCGCTTGTGATGACTTCTTCTTGCTTTGGGCGATGAAAGATATTGAAATCAAAATCACTGACAGGAATATCATAGCGATCACATTGACCTAACTTTGAGGGCGCTAACAACAAGCGTTCAAACGGGATCGGTTTGAACTCTGTACAGGCAACCAACTCGGCGACATCAATGTGCTTTGGCGTTAAACCTGCTCGCAAAACGTTGTCTGAATTTGCCATGATCTCGAGCCCAGTTCCCTTAATGTAAGCATGCGGAGTATTCGCATTCAAATACATCGCTTCACCCGGGTTCAATGTGATCAAGTTAAGCAGCAGAACACAAAATAGACCAATATCGTTTGGATACTGATGACTAAGCTCAATAACCAAAGCAAACTCCGCTTGGTCTTGATGAGCAGCCGCGTAAGTCAGAAGTTGCTCTAATGCTTGATGTTTACGTTGTTCATTCAACGTTAATAGATCGCGGAAAAACGTCTCTAAACCTAGAGAATCAAGGTTATTGCCAAACTGTTCAACCAAACTAGCCAGCTCGCTCGAATCTAACTTTCTGAACAGACCTAATATTTCATCGAACTCTCGAAAGCCATTCATCGCTTGGTATTCAGTGACCGCGTAAACCAATTCAGGCTTGTGGTTTGAGTCTTTATAGTTACGATGCCCTGCGGTTAGAGGGATTCTTGCTTGCTCTTCTCTCGCAAAGCCAATTTCAGCTTGTCGCTTGTTTGGGTGCACCTGAACCGACAGCGCCTTTTCTGCCGCTAAGATCTTAAATAAGAATGGTAGCTCACCAAACGCCTGCGCAATATCGGTTGATAGGTAGGCCGATTTATTCTTGTTAATCAGCTCAGATAGAGGCACTAAATGTTGGTCCAGCTTGACCATTGAGCAACCTTTCGGATGCGCTCCCATCCAAACTTCCGCTTGCGGCTCTTGTGACTCATTCTTAAAGCCAAACAGTTCACGTATCGAAGAAATGCTCCCCCATGCATAATTTTGGATGGTGTTTTCCATTGGGAAAAATGAGTGTTCTGAGAGGTGGCTGAGTGACATGGCGTTTTCCGTAGTGAGCCCTTTGAACACAATTCAGAGAGCTGATTTCTAATAACGTAAATAATTAGAAAGACTACAGAGCTCGGCTAGAACCCACATGAGATGAGGTCTTAGACGCAATAGGAAAAATTCTTAGAAACAGGTGAGACCGATGAAAAGCGTGAAAATAGTCACATTTGAATATCACGAGTAGAAAGCGCTGAGAATAAGATAGCGGCTTGTATCGCACTGATTACAGCAGCGATACAAGCATCTGAATACAAACACTAGTGACTATCTTGTTATCGTTCCTTAAAAACCAGAGCGAGCTTCTGCACTTTTCTGAGGTGATTGAGCTTGTAGGAAAGGCAGTAACAGCAAGCCAATAACGGCCGCACAAGTAGAGATGGTAATGAAGAACCCACTCCAGCCGTAAGCTTCTAGAACGAGCGCTAATGGGTAACCAGAAAGTGCTGCTCCCATATAAGCAAACAAGCCAACAAAACCTGTCGCTGCCCCGGCAGAGTCTTTATGTGAACATTCCGCCGCCGCCATGCCAATAAGCATTTGAGGGCCAAAAACAAAAAAGCCAACGCAGAATAGCCCAGCCGCTTGAAACACAAAGTTGGTTAAAGGCATAAGCCATAAAGCCGAAACCGAAAGGAAGATGCCAATCGCAAACAAGATGTTCATCGGGCCTCGGTTGCCACCAAACAACCTATCCGATCCCCACCCAGCAACAAGTGAACCAACAAAACCTCCTATCTCGAACAGAGACAAGGCAGCGTTGGCGTTGATCAAACTGTAATCGTGTTCTTCGGTGAGGTATAAATTGCCCCAGTCGTTAACTGCCGTTCTTACGATGTAAACCAACACATAACTAAAGGCGAGCAACCAAATGTACTTATTGCTGAACACATAGGTTTTCAGGATCTCTCGATAGCTTAACCCTTGCCCATGGCTCTCTTGCGCTAATTCCAGGTGATCACTGCGCCACTTCCCTACCGTCGGAAGTCCCATGGTGGTGGGCTTGTCACGTAAGCGCCAGCAGATAATAAGACCGATAAAAACACCAATCACACCCGGCCAGATAAACCCAGCTCGCCAACTGAACTGCAGCGTTAGATAACCCACAAGAATAGGGATAAGCGCTCCACCAACGTTGTGCGCTGTATTCCAGATTGCCCAGCGAAAGCCTCTTTCGGAGCGAGAATACCAAGTCGTCAATAACTTGGAACACGATGGCCAGCCCCAACCTTGGAACCATGCATTCAATACCCATAGCGAGATAAAAGCCGCTAACGAACTCGAAAAGCCAAACGCGATGTTTATCAGACCAGTCGCGATTAGGCCAAGCCCCATGAAGTAACGAGGGTTCGACCGATCCGATATCGTGCCTGAGATAAATTTCGATAAGCCATAAGAAAGATAAAAGAGCGTGCCAATTAAGCCGATATCGCCTTTGTCCAAACCTAGATCGGTGATCATTGCAGGCGCGGCGTAATTAAAGGTTTTACGAGTGAAGTAAAAACCCGCATAGCCGACATACATTCCTATCATGATGTGAAGGCGCCAATAGCGATAACTCTGATTGACCTCATCATCAGTTAGAGCATCACTCTCTGACGTTGTTGAGCGCAGAAATCCAAACATATTCGTTCTCACACTTTAGGTAATGTAACGCTGATATTGGTACCCGAAGATGAGCCATTAGCGTTGATTGTCATCTTGCCGCCGAGCGCCTGAACACGCTCTTGCATACCGCGAACACCCATTCCTTTGAGAAGATCTTGCGCTGTAAAACCAATGCCATTATCTGATATCTGAAGATAAGCCTGGTCACCTAAAAGCAGTTCAATTCTGATTTCGCTCGCGTTGGCGTATTTAGAGGCATTGTTTAGAGATTCTTGGCACAGCCTGAAGATAGTGACCTTAAGCGTGTCACTCAAACACGAGTAATCACCTTGCCAATTTAACTGAATATCAACGCCGTGATCCGAAAACTCCATCTCTCGAATAAGCTGTTCCACGGAATCTTTTAGGTCCAGATCGTCCAGCATCTTAGGTCTTAATTTTGTAAGTAGACGTTTGGTGGTGTCATAAACATTCAAAGATAATGATTCAATGGTACCCGCACAGCGAACGCTCATCTCAGCCGCGTCGACACGTTTAATAATGCTTGCCTGAGTACGAATTGCCGTGATGTTTTGGCCGATTTCATCATGCAGTTCACGCGCAATATCACGACGAACCGACTCTTCAGCGGTAACTAACTGACGTGAAAGGTTTTGATTTCTGGAGAGTTCACTTCGCAATTTGGAGTTGAGATCTTTCTGCTTTTGAACCGCTAAACCAAGCAGTATACCTGTGATGGTTTGAGCAGATAGAGACAAGAGTAAGTCGGTAATTTCGAGTTTGGATGTTCCGCTGTGGGCTGCAATCAACGCGACACTATTTAACATTGTTGCAAGCAGAGCACCTTGCCATCCATAACGAACGGCGAGCAAGATAATAGGGATCGCCATACAGAACGGGGCAAAGCGCCTTAGCTCATCAGGCAAACTGGTTTGTATCAAAATACTGGCGACCAACAACACGCTATATAAAGCAATATGACGGATTTTGAACTCAACGACATTATTGATTAAGTAAGAGCTCAATGGTGCCCACTTGTTTTGGAATAGATAGTTCCAGACCAGATAACACATCGGCACCAGCATCAGTCCGCCAGTAATACTCACCAACCACACCATGTAAACAGCAGAAACATGAGAACCCACCACGGCAACGTTAATAAATGCTGTGACCATGATTAAGCTCGCCATCACTAACAAGTGACGATTCTGGTCACCAGAATAATAACGCTTGGCAATTAGCGTGGCAGGAATACTCAATCCACTGGCGATGAGTATCGTCAGCCATTGGGGTTCATCAAGCAGCAGAGCTAAAGCGATCGCAAGCCCCCACTCGGCAATATAGATAGCAGGCCAATAGTGAGTGCGAGTGTGCAGCGTCATTCCCAATCGAAGTGAAAACGGGAAAAGCAGAATGGCTAACTCAGGGTCATTAATAAAATAGAAGGCAATAACCCACAAACAGAACCATGCACAACCAGCCATAAAAACCCCACACAGGGAGGTGGCTAGGTAAGAACGCATTAATACTGGTCTTGTGTAAACAATTTAGCTAACTCGACGTTGTTCTTAACATTGAGTTTGTCCATAGCATTGGCACGGTGTACATGCACCGTTTTATGGCTAACCCCTAGCTCTACGGCAATAGATTTTACATCGAGCCCTGTCGCCAATAACTGACACACTTCGCTTTCTCTGCGGGTGAGCTGATTTAAAGAGGCTTTATTCTTCATGGGCGTCGCAAGCTTTATGGCGATATCGGGCGTGAGATAACAGCCACCATTTGCGCTCGTGTGTACGGCTTGGATTAACTCATCAGGGCTACAGCGCTTGCTGAGATAACCTTTGGCTCCTAACTCTAATGACTTCTCAACCATCGCCGGCGAGTCATGAACGCTCAACATGATGCTGGCAATGCCAGATGGAATCTCTTCCAATAAGCTCAGGCCACTTTCGTCTTGCATTGAGATATCTAAGATCACGACATCAGGGTGACAACTTGGCAATCCTAGGCGCGCTTCTGCCGCAGAGTTGAATTCCCCCACGACCGTAATATCAGCTTCAAGACTGAGTAATTGAGCAAAGCCAGATCGAACAATGACGTGGTCATCAACAAGCGCAACATTAATCATGATATTAACCAAAATTAAGAGTAAGAAAGAAAAATAGCCCCAACAGGAGCTATCTAAAATTAAGTTTATTAATAGAGATGATACTGAATCGAACTAACGATTGGTATGATCTCACGTGCTTTAAACCAATAAAGCACGTGAGACTCGCTACGCGTTTTGAGACGCTAAGTGTATTTTCTTAGCGTGGCGAATCTTCTTCTCTTCCGCAACCGCAACGAATAGCAGTAACACGATACAAATGGCAGCTGACGTATCAAGCGCTGCGAACGTGCCTTTCCAACCCGTTAAGCCAAAAATAGGTGTGCCGTCTGCAATCATACCTAGGCCAAGTTTGGCAAAGCTGTCACCAATTAAGTAAGCAAATGTACCTTTCACGCCATCCGCAACGCTGATTGCTTTCTTAGGCACGAAACCTACTGCAGCAACACCAATCAGCAACTGAGGACCAAATACTAGGAAACCAAGCACAAACAGTGATGCTAGGTACATGAACTCACTGGTTGCATGCTGGTAGAACTCTAGCGAAACGATAATCAGGCCAAGCGATACACAAGCAACCAAAGCACGGCGTCCGTTCGCAAGGTCTGACAGATAACCCCACATTAACGTACCGACCAGTGCACCAACCTCAAACAGAGTGAAGCCTGAAATCGCGGTTTCTTTTGATAGACCTAGCTCTTGATACGCATAAACGGTAGACCATTGATCGATACCGATACGAACAATGTATAAGAAGATATTCGCGAAGCAGAGCAACCAGATCACTTTGTTTTTCAGGATGTATTCAACAAAGATCTCTTTCTTAGTCATTTGATTTTCTTCAGCAGCCGTATCTTCTTCGCTGACTTCTTCATCAAACAACTCTTCAACCGTACCTAGACCATAGGCTTCTGGAGAGTCATTACCAAAGCGCATACCAATAAAGCCAACCACAATCGCAATGATTGATGGGAACACGAACATACCGATCACGTTGCCATCAAAAAGGTAGTTAGCACCGAACAGAGCAACACCAGCGGCACCTGCGCCACCCACGTTGTGCGACATATTCCAAAGGCCTAAATAAGAACCACGCTTGTTACGAGGCGTCCATTTAGTGATGGTCGAGTAGCTTGAAGGACCGCCGGTACTTTGGAAGAAACCACTCAACGCATAGAAGGCAACCATCAAGAATAAGCTAGCACTGCCACCGCCCATACTGAAGCTGAAGCCCAACATAGCGATACCAGAAAGGACAAGCATGAATGGCAGGAACTGCTTGGTGTTTTTACCATCGGCATAATAGGAAACGACGGTTTTACCGATACCGTAAGTGATAGAGAAACCCAGACCGATAAGACCTAGATCCGTCATCGATAATCCATAAGTAGAAATCATGTCGTTTTGCGCGACATTGAAGTTCTTACGGATCAAATACATGGTTAGATAACCAATGAACACGACGAGGTAAGATTGTAGGAATGGTTTAAACCACATTTTTCTTCTAGTTTCGACCGGAAGATCCAGCGTCGGTTTTCGAACCTGATCTAGGAACTTTAACATTGTGAACTCTCTTATTTTTTGTGAGGTCTGCACGGCATAATTGCGGCCATACATTGTTTGTTAGTTGACCGTGAAATAATAAGGAGTCTAAAAATCGACCGCATGAGAGAGGGTCTTAGAATAACTAGGAAAAATTCTTAGTTCAGAATTGGGAGTCAAGAAAGCGTGAACAGCATCACTTTGTTTACGGTCTGTTATGGATTGATATTACGATAACAAAAGTCACTCATTTCAGGGCTGACGAACCTTGTAAATAAACAGAAACGAATGGATTACTTCATTAAAAAAACACCAGTATCGGTTCATCACCATAAAACTCCATGGTCATGGTGTGTCCGATACTGGTTCAGCATTCATTCTGATTAAAATAGATTCAATAGGCTTGTTACGTTTCGCGTGAATCGTACTACAGTCGCTTGCCGCTACCGTCTTCCCACATTACTTCACATTCATCTTTGATGGCAGCTTTTAATAATTCAACCAGTGGGAACGCTCGACTACCGATATTAACAGGCGCTTCAACCACCTCTTCTTCATTGTCGTCATCAGTATTTTCATGCTCTACGGACTTGCTCTGCTCTGCTGCAATAGCAGCACGTAGATTATCCAGAGCTTGAGGAACCTCTGAAGCATCCATAGCACCTGGGATGGAGCCGCTATGCCCAAGCATCTTGATGAACTGGAGGCCGACTTCACCAAACATCGTGACACTAGCATGAGCTTTACAACTAAAGGTAATTAACATAATGAGCCTTTCTTAATTTTGGTCGTTTACAAACTATGTGGAGTAACTCTCTGGAAAGCAAGTAGATAAACATCAAACAACGGTTACAAGTTTGATGCTTAAATCTAATCTTCTAGAGATGACCAGCACCATCGGTGATATACATCACTATTTGGAATTGATTGAACAGCCTTTCATATGAAACCTTGATAGTAGTCACACTAAATAGACATCTAAGCCTCTGCATAGCTTGTTATTTAATCTACTATTAACACCATTATCAAAAACTTTGGCACAGATCACATGAAAAGGCTCGTCGGCAGGCACCTAGAAGAAATGGCGGACATACGATCCACCCGCAAGCAAAAAATTGTTCACTCCTTTTCACTGACTGCCGCTGCGTTATTCATTTTCTACACTTGGGCTTACTTCCAAGGCCAACATTACACGCTGTCGGTTTTCGAACTGTGTTTTGCACTTATCGCTATCTCCAATGCATTTTACGTAAGAAAAGTCATTAACCCTGAGTATTCAGAATTGATCCTGAGCGGTGTTTTACTGGTTCAAGGGGTCATCCTATTTTTGTACAGTCACGCCATTCCTGACCGAATTCTTTGGCTCTACCCTATTCTGGCGGCGGTGATTTTTATCAATGACTTCAGAATTGGAATCATCTTCAGCACCTCATTTTGTTTGTTTATCAGCACCTTAATTACGGCAATGCCCAATAACTTTTCTCTGCCATTTAACAGCACACATCGGTTTATTCTTAGCCTGTTTACCATGAGCTTGGTGTGTCACACGTCCGCTTATTACTACACAAAAGCCGTCAGTTATATCCAACGCCTTTATAAAGAAGGCATTGAAGATCTCGCCTACAGAGACCAACTTACCGGATTGGCCAACCGTTGGAGCTTTGAGCGCTGGGCTGTAGAAAAGCTTGCGACAGTGGATAGTGAGCGATCACTTACGGCATTGGTCTTTTTGGATATAGATGACTTTAAAGGCATTAACGACAGCTACGGGCACGATGTGGGAGACAGTGTCTTACAGCATTTTGCCAATCGCTTGAGCAACAACATTCGAACCAGAGACAGAAAAAGCCATGAATACGATTATTCCATCGCGCGCTTTGCTGGAGACGAGTTTGTTCTGATGCTCTACGATGTGCCAACTCGTAAAGATCTAGACGGCATTCTAGATAGGATCTGCGGGCTGTTCGAAAGCGGCTGCCAAACAAACGAGAGAATCAAGGAATTGACGTTAAGTGTTGGGGTTGCTTTGTATCCGCAAGATGCCCAAGAATTACATGAGCTGACGAGATGTGCTGATAAAGCGATGTATGTTGCCAAGCATTCAGGAAAAAACCGATATGCTTATTATCACGACAACCCAGTATCGACCCTGATAGAAGAACTACCAACGAGCCTTGTTAGCTCAGCACCGGATTCATCTGAACTTGAAGATTGCTTTGAAGCGAAGATCGAAGGGAACAATGTTACGCTATTAAAAACGCGCCAACGCTAGCCATTCCTATAACGGAGCGGCGCTGCTAACCTGCAAGGTACATAAGCCAAAGACTCACTAACCCGATCATAATAATCCATATGACTTGACGTGTTCGGTTTGGGTTATTCCCTTTAGGTCGCCTCACCACGGTTTTAAAAGCGGCTTGCTTAGCTGACTGAATAAACGGCGCTTCTATCTCACGTTTTTTCACGCGGCGTTTAACTGCGCTGTTTGCAACCTCTGTAAAGCGCTGGCTTTGCTCCGTTGTAAAGTCGTTATCAAAACCTATCCGACCATGCCTTTCGCCATGTTTTTGCTGAACTGCCATAGCGGCCTCCTTGGCGATATACTCTCTATTGAGTATAGACATAATTTCATATTGTTACCTGTTCAAGATTTTCGAATAAGTCACTCAACGCTGTGCCATCTTCTTTTTAAATCAAATTACATAAACTACAGCTATTCAAGTTTATGAGGGTTTCAAAATGACGAATGTAAGAGCAGTAGATCATGTGATTACAGCACATGCCACCTCAGATGGTGATGGCGTCAAAATCCAACGACTCGCAGGTTTTAATAACGCACGTTTCTCTCCATTTTTAATGATTGATGAACTGAAGTCGGATGAAAGCAAAGACTATGTTGGCGGCTTTCCTCCACATCCTCACCGTGGGATAGAAACGCTCACTTACATGCTGCAAGGTCACTTCCAACACAAAGACCATATGGGGAATGTTGGAGAGCTGCGCAGCGGTGGCGCACAGTGGATGGCCGCAGGCCGTGGTGTCATTCACAGCGAAATGCCAATGATGGAAGAAGGCGCACTGCATGGTTTTCAGATTTGGATAAACCAACCTGCGGCACACAAAATGCAGCCAGCGCAATATCACGACTTCCAAAATGAAAGCATCGCGGAACATCAAAGTGAACAAAGTGGTTTGTTGAGAATGATTGCCGGAGGGTTTGAACTGTACAACCAAACTGACAAGGATTCAGAGGCTTTACGAGCGCAGGGTCCATTACAGAAAACAGGTGTGCCATTAAGCGTTGCGGATTGGCGCTCTCATTCTGGGCAAAAAGTCACGTTAGGGACTAATGTTAATCACAATGCCATGACTTATGTGTACCGAGGCAGTATTAAGATCGGCGACAAAGTGATCAACCAAAGTCAACTTGCCCTGCTCACCAAAGCTGAATTGTTGTCTTTAGAAAGCCTAGAAGATTCAGGTGTACTGATTTTTTCTGGTCAGCCGATTAATGAACCTGTCGTGCACTATGGTCCGTTTGTCATGAACTCGATGGAAGAGATTAAACAGACAATTCAAGACTACAACAACGGTGTGTTTGAGACTTACTGATGTCTTGGCTTTGAGCTTTGAAGGTTGAAGAGATTTTGCAACGAACAACGATTTGGTCATCCATTTGATGACTACAAAAACAAGTGACACTATCCACTGCCGGTTACTATCACTTATTTAACCACGCTCCTAGAGCGTGGTTTTTTTCTATTAAATCAGAGACAAACGATGCCTGATTGAACAAATTTAGACCTGATTACAAGTACTCACATAGGTAAGCAGTCGCTTCTTTTACCTGTAGGTCGAATGAAGAGTCACCCGCAACGTCAAAAGACTCACCAGATTGGTATGTCGTCCAGTCATCATCACCAACACGCTTTACAATCAAAGCACCTTTAACAACGGTCATCTTTTCTGGAGCCGCAGTACCGAACGTGTACTCACCAGCCGCCATTACACCAACACTCACATCAGCACCAGACTGGTTAAACGCTAACGACTTAACGCCACCTTCAAAGTATGTGTTTTCTTTAATCATTGTACTTCCTTGTTATCTTCAAATTGCAATTATTGAGCTCACCGAGTAAGCCTATGCGTAAATTTAGGTGATAATTGTTTTAACCAATTCGAGACTTTCCTACAAGAAATAAATACGCATAGCTTAAGCATTTCTGGAGTTCGCTTTCATTGATAGCGTAAATACTGAGGAGCAAGGCTAAAAACCACTAACGCAACCACATTTATTAGAACATTCGATCCTGCTTCTAACTCTTAGAACAATTTTTGCAAACTAAGGTTTTAATTAATAGAATCTAAAACAATATCAGTCGAAAAATGAAGAGATAATGGCAAAAAAGCCGACTAAAAGCAGAGATCTATTTGCCAACTCGTTACTCTACGGCTTCCTATTAGCTGGCTTTATGGTTGCCCTCACCGCCGGCTATTTTGCTTACCAAGCCCACCAGCAATCTGTCAGCCCAAGCAACGTCTATGGCACATGGATAGAGATTGCGGCGCCACCTTACAACACCGACATCCTGACACTTTCAGAAAACGGTGTGATGATGAATCATCGTCTTATCACTACCTCATTCGATTTTGACGGGAAGATCGTCACGATCAATACTGGCTCTGGAACCACCGTTTACACCATCAGTGGTACTTACGATTCGCCTCGCTTAAAGCGATTAGAGCCAAGCGTACCATCTCAGCAATTTATTAAAGAAGGCTACGAAGATACTGCGACTGGTGATACCCATAGTGTCATGCAACAACGACGCGCTTCCTTAGCTGAGCAATTCAAAAGATAACCCTCTTATCCATACTGCCATAAGCATTCGTCTTCAAGTTTACCCGTCGATCGACCCCGCTCGCTCAACATACTTCACTTTGTGATTCAGCTTCAATCCACAGTATTTTCTTATAGTTTGTCGCACCTTTTCATAACTTCATGTCGTGAATTTTCACTTGTGAGATTTTCCTACTGAAGGATGTTTTATTTTATAAAACATGGACTCAGCCTCTCATTCATTAAGCAACAGAATTGTAACAAGATACAATTTTTTAGTTGTCCATCGAAAACGGATTTATTTTCAGTTATGAAATTAAAACTCTCTCGAATACTGACTGGGAAGCTCCTTCAAAACTGATTGGAGCCGTTTATGGGGCCATTGGGTTCTCGTAATCTTCAAGGAATGAGAGAAATAGTATGATTCGTATAAATACCTGTGCTGCAAGCATTGCTCTAGCGCTATCTGGTACAGCATTAGCTGCTCCAACAGCACCTAGCATCGACATGTACGGTTCCAACAACCTGCAATTTTCTAAAATTGAACTCGCGATGGAAACCACCTCTGGCTACAACCAGATGGTTAAATATCACGACAAAGCAAAAGTCGACGTTAAGTTCAACCAATGGAGCGGAACGTCAGGAAACACGTACAACATCTACTTTGATGGCGTTAAAGTAGCCACTGGCCCAATCACTGGCAGCCAAACCACGGCTTCATTCGG
>NZ_AJYZ02000019.1:1359838-1368210 GCF_000272045.2 Vibrio crassostreae 9ZC13
AGGCGGCTTATTCGAAATGGAAATAGAAGCGTGTGACGAAACAGGTTGTAGCAAAAGCGCACCCGCTAAAATCACGATTGCCGATACAGATGGCGCACACTTAGCGCCACTTGCGATGAATGTGGATCCAAACAACAAGTCATACAACACAGATCCAAACACGGTAGTCGGTACTTACTTTGTTGAGTGGGGTATTTATGGTCGTGACTACACGGTAGATAACCTACCTGCTGATAACTTGACCCACATCCTTTACGGCTTCATCCCAATTTGTGGTCCTAACGAATCAGTAAAATCGGTAGGTGGAAACAGCTACAACGCCCTCATGACAGCTTGTCAGGGTGTTAACGATTACGAAGTGGTGATTCATGACCCTTGGGCGGCTTTCCAGAAAAGCTTCCCTCAAGCGGGACACGAATACAGCTCACCGATCAAGGGTAACTACGCAATGATGATGGCGCTCAAACAGCGTAATCCTGATTTGAAGATCATCCCATCGATTGGTGGCTGGACGCTGTCTGACCCGTTCTTTGATTTCACAACTAAAGCCAACCGTGACACCTTTGTAGCGTCTGTTAAGAAATTCCTTAACACATGGAAATTCTACGACGGTGTGGATATCGATTGGGAATTCCCTGGTGGTGGCGGTGCTGCTCCAGACCTTGGTGATCCTGTAAATGACGGCCCAGCTTACATTGCACTGATGGCAGAACTTCGCGTGATGCTAGATGAGCTAGAAGCGGAAAACGGTCGTACTTACGAGCTCACTTCTGCGATCGGTGTTGGTCACGATAAGATTGAAGACGTGAACTACGGCGATGCTATCCAATACATGGATTACATCTTCGCAATGACTTACGACTTCTACGGCGGTTGGAACAACGTGTTAGGTCACCAAGCAGCACTAAACTGCGGTAACTTCATGCGTCCTGGTCAATGTGATGGCACAGGCCTTGATGAAAATGGCGAACAATACACAGGCCCAGCTTACACCACAGACAACGGCATCCAACTGTTGCTTGAGCAAGGTGTTCCAGCGAACAAGCTTGTGGTTGGTACAGCGATGTACGGTCGTGGTTGGGAAGGCGTATTACCATCATCACTCACCGATCCGAGCGACCCTATGACAGGCGTTGGTAACGGCAAACTGAAAGGCAGCTCTGCGCAAGGCGTATGGGAAGATGGCGTTATTGATTACAAAGGCATTAAAGCAAACATGCTTGGCGCGAATAACCAAGGCATCAACGGCTTCGAATATGGCTATGACGAAATGGCAGAAGCGCCTTACGTTTGGAACCGCACTTCAGGTCAGCTAATCACATTTGATGATGATCGCTCTGTAAAAGCAAAAGGCGCGTACGTTCGTAGCCTTGGCCTTGCGGGTCTATTCTCTTGGGAAATTGATGCAGATAACGGCGACATCCTGAATGCAATGCATGAAGGCCTAGCGGGCGGTACAACTGATCCTGTCAACCGCAAACCAACGGCAGCTGCAGGTACAGACCAATCGGTTGAAGGCCCAGCTTCTGTTTCTCTAGATGGCAGCGCTTCAAAAGACAGCGACGGTACAATCGCGAGCTACGCTTGGTCTCAAGTCGGCGGTACAGCAGTAACACTGGCGAACGCTAATGCTGCGGTTGCGAGTTTCGATGTTGTTGAAGTCGCTCAGCAAGAAACACTAACCTTCAGCCTAACGGTAACGGACAACGAAGGTGCTACTTCTACTGACACCGTTGTTGTAACAGTAAGCCCTAAAGATACAGGCCCAGTAAACACAGCACCAGTAGCAGTGGTTACGGCTCCGGCTGAAGTTAATGCAGGTGATGTAGTCGTGGTTGATGCTTCGGCTTCAAGCGATTCAGACCAAGACACATTGACCTTCACGTGGGATGTACCTGCTGGTATCGATGCAACGGTTCAAGGTGCTTCAGTGAGCTTTGTCGCGGCGGAATACACGCAAGATACAACGCTGAACTTCTCTGTAACGGTCAGCGATGGCACTGATACATCGGTAGCAGCTACTTCAGTGAAAGTTCTTAAGAAAACCACAGGCGGCGGTACGTGTACTAACGCTTGGGATTCAGGCGCGGTTTACACTGGTGGCGACCAAGTGACTCAAGGCGGTAAAATTTGGGAAGCGAAATGGTGGACAACCGGTGAAGATCCAACAACGACAGGCCAATGGGGCGTGTGGAAAGAGATCGGTCCTGCAAGCTGTTAACTAAAAATAGGGTTGAGCTAAACACCAACTAAGCATCAACTAAATCCCTAAAACAAAGGCCAACCAGATAATGTCTGGTTGGCCTTTTTAGTGTTTGTTTTCTTAACCTGCGTTCTACTGGCTTGATTAGTTAAAGTTAACCAATCAAGTTATCAAAGCTCTCAAATACTTGTGGGCACTTCATTACTCGCCCGTGGCCCTGTCCTTGAGTCGCAATTAAAGTAACGCGACCCATTTCATTAGCAGCACGCTGAGACACATCAAACTTAGTAAACTTGTCTTGCTCATCATGAACGATGATCGTCTGAGACTCACGAAGCGCTAGCTTTCCATAGGGATCAACAGACTGAATCGGGTAGTTAAACTGCTCTTCGACTTCTCCAACTACCGCCTCGAACAGTTTCATTGAGTAGCCAGAACGCGCAACGCTGCCAAATAGGTTTTCTAGATAATCCAGTACAGGTGCAATCAGCAATAATGGCTTGTTTTCCAATTTAACGTGCTTACATTCCAACGCAGAAGCCGTGCCCATACTGTGACCGACCAAACCTGCTACCTCACCCACCGAATCGAGAATCGCTTCAAGGCCGTTCACAAACGCAGGAATATGACCATGTACACCATCACTGCCACCATGAGCAGGGTGATCATAAGCCAGAGCCGTAAAACCTTTAGCGGCGATATGTTCCATCAGAGGGAAAAACTGACTCGCGGTGCCAGACCAACCATGAGTCAGCACCCAAACAGGCCCCGTACCCAAAGAATAGGTTTTTAAAACGCCATCACGACCTTTGATTTCACTCTTGATAAGCCCTTGGGGATCAGCATTTTTCTGCTCAGTACGCATTGGAGTGAGCAGCAACTTACGTGCTGTTTTCTTCGCATGACTCGGCGCTAGGATGTAATGAAGATTGGTTGTTGCGCCAATTAAGCTGCGCTTGAAGCTGAATTTGTTCGATGTATTAAAGTAGATTTTGTCACTCATGACCGGTCCTTGTATCGCCATCATCATTGGCGGATCGAGCTCGGCCCTGAAAATCGAACGACCGTGCTATTTGTTAGTATAAAAAATGACGATAGCGCTGTTTATGATTGCTTGCCGCCACTTCTGTTAAAATCTTTTGCAAACCTTAGTTAAGCAAAGTCACATGATTTGCGAGTTAACCTGCTGTATGTATTAAACCGCTCTCCAACTGGCTACCAAGCGCTCGACACCACTCCAAAAATGGGTGTGGCTCGCTTGTTGGCCTCGTAACGAGTAGAACAAGTTCGCACTCAAATAAAGACCGTATAACTCGAAGGTTGCCTGTTTCGGGTCTAAATCGGCTCTGAACTGTTTGCTCTCAACCGCTTTTGCTACCTGAATCGTCAAGTAGTCAATCCACACTGAAATGGTTTTCTGCAGTGCTTTCTGAATCACAGACCTTTCACTGCCCGCATCTTTCCATGCATCAATAAACATGCAACTGCCTTGGAATGAATGGTTCCAGCCCAGCCAATTGTCGAGCAGCTGTTTCAATTTCGCTTCAATATCACCATCTCCCAGCTCTCTTGCGGGAATGATGACTCTTTCGGTGAATATGGCGTTGGAATACTCGAGTACAGAGAGTTGCAGGTTTTCTTTAGAGTTGAAGTGTGCAAACAAGCCACTCTTAGACATGCCACACTGCTTGGCTAACTCGCCAATCGTCAAACTCTCAAGCCCATTCTCACTTGCAAGCGCGAATGCATGGCTCAAAATATACTCTTTGGTTATCTTTCCCTTACTCATTATTCACCAATAATAAATCTGATACATTATTTTTAGCACGTTCGTTCTTTTTTTCAAGATTTTTTACTTAACCCTAGGTATTCATTTTGTCTTATCAAAGAACTGTGGAAAAATGCGACAGTATTCAAAGGAATTTGAGTTAACCGATTATTGAGTTTAATAACTAGGGAAAGAGAATGAACACACTTTGGGAACAGTTTGCGTTTTCGGCGTCAGTAACAGGCCCTATCTGTTTAATGCTGTTTCTTGGTGTGATGCTCAAACGAATCGGCTTAATCAACGACAATTTCATTGATGTCGCATCTAAGGTGGTCTTTCAAGTCACCCTACCCGCGATGCTATTTCTGAGTATTGTTCAATCGAATCACAACTTTTCAGCCAGTAGCGCGTTAGTTGCCTTTGGCGTCATCGCTAACTTTATCTTTTTCTTGTTCACGATTTTCTCGACCAAGTTAGTATTTAAAGGTTCGAAAGATCAAGGTGTGATTGTCCAAGGTGGATTCCGCGCCAATACCGCGATCATCGGCCTCGCCTATGTGGCTAATATCTATGGCAACCAAGGCGTGGCATTGGCGGCTATCTATGTCGCATCTCTAACCGTGCTGTATAACATTCAAGCCGTGATTGCACTGACACCCAAAGGCAAAGACACCGGCGCGAAAGCCATTAAAGTAATCGTCAAGTCCATCACCAAAAACCCGTTGATCATCGCTATTTTCTTAGCGGTCGTCTTCTATGCGCTTTCAATTCCTATTCCAAAAATGGTGGCTGACGCTGGGCAATACTTTGCCAATATGACATTACCTTTGGCCCTACTCTGTACTGGCGGGTCGCTGGATATTAGCTCACTCAAACAAGAAAAGTTGTCGACGTGGTTCGCTTCTAGTTACAAGTTAATTGCCTCACCTTTACTGATTACATTGGCTGCTGGGTACTTAGGGTTTGAAGGGCTCGACCTCGGGCTTATCTTCTTGATGAGCGCTGCACCAACGGCAGCGGCAAGCTATGTTATGGCTCGTGCAATGGGAGGAAATTCAACCTTGGCGGCTAACATCATCGCGCTCACGACCGTTGTTTCTCTTATCACTTGCACGCTAGGTATTTTTGCACTCACCGCAATGGGTTTAATATAGCTGCGACAGGCTTCAAAAAACCGACACAAGCCCTGAAATAAAGGTCATAAGCCTTGATTTAGGACTAACTGGTTGGGCAGAAAGGCTGCTAGATTTCGTAAAAATTTTACTAAGAGATCTGATATGTCTTCCGTTCAACATACGCCTTCACAACACATCGCCAGTATCGAGTTAGGCCGAGTGATTGCTATCTTGGCGATCATTGGTTTACACGGTCAAATGGCACTCACTTATTGGCAAATAGATGAAGTGCCTTGGATCGGTTATGTACTCAACCAAACCGCTCGTTTTGCGGTACCTCTGTTTTTCCTAATTTCCGGTTATCTTATTCAGCCCAAGCTGACTGCCTCCCCGTGGCAAACCGTCATTAATTACTCTAAACCACTGCTTAAGGTTTGGTTAGCATGGAGCATCATTTGCTTAGTGATGCCATTCAACCTCGCGAAGGTAGAAGAGTTTGGTTACCTAGGTGAGCGCCAAGGCTATTGGGGTTTCTTAATGAACACGCCACTTAACTCTTTCTTAGAGGGTGGATTGGTTCATTTATGGTTTATTCCCGCTCTCGTATGTGCAGTTTTGATCATTGCTTTGATAGTCGAAATGAAACTCGACAAACTGCTATTACCAGCGGCCATTGTACTTTACGTTTATGGTGTTTTAGCGGGCAGCTACGCAACGCTGACCGGATTAGAAGCACCCTTCTTCACGCGTAATGGCCCGTTCTTTGGCACGTTAATGGTGACCTTAGGTTTCCTTATTCGTCAGAATCAATGGAAGGTGTCATCAACTAAAGCGTTGGGGTTATTAGCGTTAGGCATGTTGATTCACTTTGCTGAGGCGGCATGGCTCACCACGTTCGACGTCGGATTCAACATGAATGATTTCTTGTTTGGCACGGCGCTATGGGGGATGGGCGTGTTTATGTGGCTTTTAGCTAATCCAAACATCGGCAACTATGCTTGGATTCGTGCCATTTCAAGTCGCATGCTGGGTATCTACGTTTGTCATTTGCTGATCATTATCGTGTTGTTCAATGTCTGTGGAGCTTTAGGGATTACGGAATTGGCAAAAGACGTTACGGTATTTTTTGGCACCGTATTGTTGAGCTTCGGGTTGGTTGTTGGAATCGAAAAAACACCACTGCGACGCGTGCTGCTTCGTTAGTGTTTGTGCCTAACATCATCAGCTAAATCAGTTTTAAAGAGTCACAAAAAGTAAAGGCAAGATAACGGATTATCTTGCCTTTATTTCATCATGTCAGTAATGAGACTGTGTCACTCGCTGGAGTGTTATCGGAACGCCATTGCGCCCTTGCCAACACCTTCATAAGCGACGATTTGTAGTGATTGGTTCTCTGCTAGGCTAGGTTCAACTTGATCCGCGATATAGCCAGCAAGTAATTCCACCGTGGTATCTGTCGGTAAAATTTCCGTCTCACTCTTAGCAATCGCTAGCTCAAATTCGCCTTGTGGCGCGGTGTAGCGGAAGCCATAGTGACTTTCATCATTAACACTGTTCGCGTTTTCACTCAGGTTAAGTGATGAAACTGAAACTTGGTCTTCTTTAGAACCTAAATAAATGTCTTCCCAACGCTGAGCAAATGCTTGTTCACGTTGCCCGTCACGCTGACCATCAACCAAAATTTCAACTGGAGAACGGTGACCATGCGCGATGCGCTGGCAGTTACCATCATGCTTTTTCAAACCGTGAGTATAGTGGTAGAACGCACCATTAATGTTCTCATGACGTAGGGTGATCTCTAACCCTGTGACGTTACTTGGTAGGTTATCGCGAAGAATATTGTAAACGTGTGCGGTCACACTCTCGATGGTGATCGCTTCTGCATCAATGAGGCAATATGCTTCATCAGGGCAATGTAGATGAAGACTCTTGTCACCACGCAACACATCAACCTTAGAGTAGCCCGCTTTGCTCGCTTGAAGAACAATTGCAGCGCTCTGCATTGGCAGCAGCAAACGGTGATCAACATGCTCATCGACAAGCTGTTTGATCTGCTTTTTGACCTTGCTAAAATCCAGCACCATGCTCATTTCATTAAGTTCACCAGACATGGTGACATCTAAAATCCAACTATCTCCTACGACCCCTCTGTGTTCACAGATGTATGAAGAATCGATAACGGTAAGGTCTCTTACAAATAGGTTCAAGTTGAACTCCTTAATACTTTAATGAGATACGGGAGGCTGAATAATGCTCAGCAGGCACTTCGTCTCATTGATGTCTGATAAAATAGGACGGGCAGGATGTTACAACGAGCTAATAAAGTCCACCTTTTTACACCGTCATTCGAGAAATGAACAAACTACGCTCAATTTCCGCTAAAACATAGGCCAGCCTGATGCCAATAGCCATATTGCAGGTAGGGATGGCCAGCGCTTCACGACGCATTTTGCTTTAGCCAAAGGCGCGGCGACACTCCGGCAACATGTTGAAAAGCACGTGAGAATCCTGAATAGCTATTGTAACCCACTTCATCAGCGACCCAATTGATCGGCTTATTTTGCAATAACAGAGATTGAGCAACAGAGACTCGCCACTTTTGCACATAATCTCCCGGCGTTTCACCCACTTCCCGTTTGAACGCTTCAATAAACTGAGTACGAGACATCGCGGCCAGTGACGCCATTTCGGCAAATAAACAATGCAAGGCTGCGACAAATGCCTGTGTTCCGTGTGAGCGCTAGACAAGCTCAACTCCCCCGCGCTCAATACATGAAGGTGGCCCTCTTTACCTTGTTGCGCGTTAAATGACGATACTCCACACAGGTTTCCAGAATAGAAAACGCCAGTGCGTATCGAGAAGTGTTCCATTAGTTGTGAAAGCAGATCCATGCATCCTCCGAACGATTCGCTTAGTTTTTAGTTCTTTTGTCCCTCTATAGACCGGACGAGTGGGCTAAATTATTTCAAACAAGATAACCAACACTGACAAGGAACTTGATATGTCACACATGAAATCGACCAGTCAAAAAATCACTCTAATGGCCGAGTTACTAGGCACCAGCTTTTCGTTAATGGCAGCAGACCTTGATATGAGTGTCGACAGCAATAACCTCGCAATTAAAGGCTATGATCCTGTCGCTTACTTTGCCAATGAAGGTCCAGTAAAAGGCACATCTGAGTTCACAGCGACCTATAAGAATGCGATCTATAACTTTGCGAGCAGTGAAAACAGAGATGAATTTCGAGCCAATCCAGAAGCCTATGCCCCTCAATATGGCGGGTA
>NZ_AJYZ02000019.1:1368454-1388117 GCF_000272045.2 Vibrio crassostreae 9ZC13
GCCATGGGTAAGAAGTTTGAAACCGACCCTCTCGCTTGGAAGGTGGAAGATGGAAAGTTGTATCTGAACTTAGACAAATCGGTTCAGAAACGCTGGCTGGAGAATACACAAGAGTTCATCCAAGACGCCAACAGCAACTGGACAACCATCAAAACCGTAGAAGCCTATAAGCTCTAGCCTACAGCGCTTATCCATTGCCCAAGAATAAAACGGAAGCGACCGAACGCTTCCGTTTTCATTGGGATTTTCCCCAAAGAGGCCAACCCAAAGCGATTGGCAACACCTACTAAGTCCATTTCTATTCTATACTCCTAGCAGATAAGCTTTTCTTTTTATGGAAGAATAATGACATTACCTAAGATTTTGGTACTCGGCCTCTGCGCCCTATCGACACTGACTTATGCCAACCCATGGCAGTTCGTCAAAAGTGAAGATGGCATCATGATTGATAAAAGGCCACACAGCGAAGGCTTGGTCGAAATACGAGCACAGATGCAAACGCCCACCACTTATTCCGGTTTTTTACTGTTATTGGAAGACAGCGAGAACGTGCCAAACTGGATAGATAACGTGTCGCAAAGTCGTGTGTTGATGCAAATATCTGAGGCGGAAAACATCGTCTATACCCAATTCAAAGCACCGTGGCCTGCCAGAGATCGCGACATGGTGACCTACTCAAAATACAGCATTGAAGATGGTCAGTTTGTCTTGTCGATAAAGGATGCGTCGAACTATTTGGCGAAAGAGTCGGGGTACATTCGAATCTACGATGTGGACGCACTTTGGACTCTGCAACCGCTGACTAATGGCAATACCTACATTACCTACACCGCGTATGCGAACGCAGGTGGCATCTTGCCAAATTGGTTGATGAACAAGTTATCGATAGGCAGTGCACTGAGCACGTTTAAGGGGCTAAAAGAACAGTTACCAAAGTACCAAGGCCAACAGCACCCTAACCTGCCAAGCGAGTCTCGCTAACGATACAAGTCGATAAGTAAATGGAGGAATTAAGGTTAAAGATTAAGGTCTTCTAGCGAGATCGCGAGCTAAGATAAGCGCCAAACCAAATACTTGGAGAAACAGGGCGATGTTCTTATAGAAAGCCATTTTCTCATCAAGCCTTTTGATTAACTCAACCAAGGTCAGGTTATCCAAATAGTAATCATCGATTCGGGTTCGTTGCGCTTCTTGTGCACTGTTTATCAGCGTCATCAGTTTCGGTAAGTGAGCCAATGAGATGCTTGGCACTTCGCTACTCACCCAACGCCTAAGTTGCCCACGCAGTGCTTCGTCGAGAACCGTGGTCGGCTGCAGTGTTTCTGGTTTATCAAGGTGAATCAGAATCGCTTCACGCTTGCGCTCTAGGGTTTCGATCGTATTCCAAGCAAGCTGTATTGAGTACACATTGCCGTATTTGCGATCGTTGTATTCCGCTTTCTCAGCTTCAATTTTATCGAGCACCAAGCTCGACATGACAATCGCCATGATGTTGAGTATCAAGCCTGCAAGGACAATCGCCCAAGCAGGAGGAAGACGCAACGCCATAATGCTCCCTAGAACATTTTATCAAAAGGTAGGTAAGCTAAGTTTAGGACAATCAAAGAGATCATGCAGATAAGCGTTAACACCATCCCCACTTTTCGACCTTTGAAGTTCTTCGCTAAGATCCCTTTCGCATGAATCACACGCCCCACAATAAACGCCACACCAATGACATGAATCAGCCACACACCGGCACCATTCATCTCTAACAATCCCATCAAAATCACCGTGATTGGGATGTAATCCATAGCATTACTTTGTGCCGAACGTGCTATCTGTAACGACTCAACACCGCCATCAGCATGAGCAACAAGATTGATTCGCCTTTGCTTGATCACCTCTATCGCTAACCAAATCATTACGATCGTCAGCAAGGCTGCGTAAAGTGCTGTAACCATCATATTTCCCTATTATTTTGTGTTTACTCAGTATTCTTTGTTATCTGTTCGACAACACCCGCCGAGATAAAATGAAAATCGCGCCCGAGCACTTGTAAGAGATCTCTCACACCGAACGTAAGAGATCACAATCAAGCTTCGCAGAAAATTCGTAAAATACAAACCCAAGCCCTTGTTTTGTATGAATCCACGCATATTTCTTTCGATCAGCGGGTACATTTATTTCTTAGGGTGGATTGTGAGTAAAGCCTCTGCAGTGTTTAATACACATGTCGACAGGGAGTTGGCAGGAACAGGAAAAAGCCTAACGGATTAGGTATCTTCAGGATGAAGATTTGATGGCTTAGGATGAGTTATCAGCAAGGAAGTTATGCTCTAGGATAGAGTCTCTTATCAGGATGATGAGTTTGCAAGGACACCGCTAGGACGGCGATGAATTGGATAGGTTAAAGGATTTAGCCACGTCAAGGAACGATGCAGGGAGCACCAGTTACCTATTGAAAGATAAGTAACGCGCAGTAGCAGGATGGCTACGAAAAGAATAGACCCCGTTTGGTGAAAGCCAAACGGGGTTTCCTTTTTTTTTAGCGTTTGAAAAGTCTCATTGGCAATTCATTTACCATAAACCCTAAAAAGTTTCGAGAACTGTCATTCTACAAAAGTTATAGAATAATATTCATCAAGAACATCGCACCAAACGCATTCAATACTGAAATCGCGATCATCACTGGAATATAGCGACCTTCAATACCAATTGGTCCCATGATACGTCCCATGTATTGCACCAACAAACTTGAAGATAAACATCACAGCAACCGCTAGGCCAATTGACGAAGTTACCGCCAAATAACCATCCATAACTGGAAGGGTGAACAGTACTGTACCTGAAGAGAAGAAGTTAACGATCGCCCCGCGCCAGCATCAGTACTTTGAAGCGACGCAATCAATGCTAAGCCTGAGTTGCCAGGAGTATCCATCAAAGCTAATACTTTCGCCACCGTCTTTCTTTTTCACTATAATCTATTGAATTATTAAGATATCTATCACACTGCACATGGTTATTTAGGTCTACTCTTTTACCCGTGTTAATAACTTATTAACTTCGGAGCGTAATCCATGTTAGGTATCCAGCTTTCAGCTGTTCTCTCTTTATTCTTCTTTTCAACGGTAGCAGCTGCTTCCACTTCTCAGCTAGGGGAATCGCTCAGTCTAACCAACTCGTTTGCTGGCTACCTGTCGCTGACCATTTTCGTTGTCGCCTACATAGTGGTGATGATGGAAGAATACCTAAAGCTCAGAAAGTCAAAGCCCGTGTTACTGGCAGCTGGCTTAATCTGGATTATCATTGGTTTCACTTACCAAGAACACAACCTTGTCGAAGTGGCCAAACAAGCCCTTGAACATAACTTACTAGAATACGCTGAACTACTGCTGTTCCTACTCGTGGCCATGACGTACATCAGTGCCATGGAAGAGAGGAGGTTATTTGATGCATTGCAAGCGTGGATGGTAGGCAAAGGGTTCAATTTCCGGTCTCTATTTTGGTTAACAGGTATTCTTGCATTCTTCATTTCCCCCATTGCCGATAACCTCACCACGGCTCTATTGATGTGTGCTGTGGTTCTTAAGGTCGCAGGCTCTAATCCAAAATTCGTTAACCTCGCGTGTGTGAATATCGTGATAGCTGCCAATGCCGGCGGCGCATTCAGTCCGTTTGGGGATATTACGACACTAATGGTTTGGCAGGCTGGACATGTCAGTTTTACCGAATTCATTCCGTTATTTATTCCTTCAGTGATGAACTACTTGGTTCCAGCACTGATCATGTCTTACTTTGTTCCAACCACTCAGCCCGATACTGTGCACCAACACATCGAGTTAAAACGTGGCGCAAGGCGAATCGTCTTCTTGTTCATCATGACAATCGGTACCGCGGTCGCTTTCCACGCCGTGCTTCACTTCCCTCCTGTAATGGGCATGATGATGGGGCTCGCCTACCTCCAGTTCTTTGGGTATTACCTACGCCAGACCTTGCCCAATTCGCTAGCTAAGAAAAAAGCGGTGGCGATTGCTAACAAAGACGAAGGCGCGCTTAAGAGATTAGGTTCAGTCGTGCCCTTTGATGTATTTCGAAGAGTGTCCCATGCCGAATGGGACACTCTGCTGTTCTTCTACGGCGTGGTAATGTGTGTAGGTGGCTTGAGTCTACTGGGATACTTGGAGCTTGCCTCTGGCGTGATGTATAGCCAATGGGATCCAATTTGGGCCAACATCATGGTGGGGATCTTATCGGCTATTGTCGATAACATTCCGGTGATGTTTGCCGTGTTATCCATGGAACCCCAAATGTCGATGGGCAACTGGCTACTGATCACCTTAACCGCAGGTGTCGGTGGTAGCTTGCTATCTATAGGCAGTGCAGCAGGTGTGGCATTGATGGGGGCGGCGCATGGAAAATACACCTTCTTTGGACACCTAAAATGGATGCCAGTGATCATGATTGGCTATGCCGTCAGTATCGCCGCTCACCTATGGCTGAATGGAGATCTTTTCTAATTCGAACTGTCTTTCAAAGGCTTCTCAATAAGTGTCCAGACGTTACTCAATTGTATCGCTGGACATTGGTTGCAAGTTAGCATCTCGCCCTTCTGTTGAATGCGCATCACTAGTCTAGAGCCAGTTCGGCTGCTTCCAGAATTGAATTCAATGGTGATCAAGTCATCATCAACACGATAGGTTCGAGTCACGGAATTATCCGTTGTTTGATAAGTCACTTGCCCGGATTCAAAAAGTAGATAACTGTCATTATCTGCGTTCTCATACATACCTTTGAACAGAGCAAGCTGTGGAACCTCGAAAGGTCGGCTGGTATCAGTTAAACAACCTGTCAGCAATAATGCAGAGCTGCAGCCAGATATTAGTAAGGGGAATCTATTCATTTGGGCATCCTTGCCTAGAGAACATAGTCAAAGAATATGCAACCAAATCGATATTTCCCAGAAAGCGTTGATTTTAATGCAAAGTCATATTTTAAGAACCACTCGCCTTCACCATTAAGTAGTACGAGATATTCAGTCAGCATCTCGACAGGCTCATGGCTAAATCGCTTGCTAGTCTTGCTCTCTTCCCTCTATCACCAATAAGTGCTGTTTACGTTCTACGCCACCTGCATAACCCGTCAGTTTGCCGTTTTTACCAATCACACGGTGACACGGCACAATCACTGAAACCGGATTTTTGCCATTCGCCAAACCCACAGCACGAACGGCTTTCGGATTGCCTATCGCATCGGCCAGTTGTGCATAGCTCCAAGTCTCTCCATAAGGAATGGTCGTCAGCGCCTGCCAAACCGACTGCTGAAATGGCGTGCCCTTGGCTGCAATCGGCACAGAAAACTGAATAGCTTCGCCCGAGAAATAGCGATTAAGCTGCTCGATAGCCAATGCAAAGATCGGAAAGCTATCATCTTGAACACCCAACGGTTCCGGCTTGGTGGTATGTGTCTCGAACCAAAGGCCGAGCAAGCCTTCATCGTTCGCCTGTAACGTCACGGTTCCCAATGGGCTCTCATAGTAAGTAAAACGGTTGTCCATGATATCTCCTAGCTTAGTATTCCGATTAAGACTGATTCCAACAGTGGAACGTGGCGTAACTACCCCAAGGCGAAACACTCTCCGTGTTGATGGCGGGGCGATGCTCAATAAACTTCTTCACCACCAAGTCACCAACCAACAGATGATTAGGTTCGCTTAACCCGCGAAGCAGTGCATATTGAATAGTCCAAGGCCCAATCCCTTTTAGCTCAATCCATTTGGAAGGATGCTCAGCTTCATTGTCGACCATGTATTCGGCAAAACGCTTTAGGGTCTCTTTGCGGCTTCCCGGCATTCTCAAGAAGCTAACATCAGCGTCCGCTATCTGTTTTGGTGTTGGGAAGCTGGCTTTCTCATGTTCATCAGAAAGCTCTTTGACCAATAAGTTAAGCTGACCAATCGCCGCGGTTACCGAAACTTGCTGTCCTAGAATCGCTCTCACGCCTGCCTCCCAAGCACTCCACACGCCAGGAATACGGATACCACTCTTAGCCACCAAGTTAGGATCGATAGTCGTAAAGAACGTCTCAACCTTGGCAATATCGACATCAAGATCAAACATACGGCGGATATTCGCAATCAAGCTTCTTAATTGGCTTATATCATCCAACTCGAATTCAATATCCAAGCGGTTATCTTTGGCTAAAGTCGCCTTGAACCAACCCTTTGACCCGTTCACATTTATCGTGCGCTTATAATAATCTTCGCCAACGCCTTCTAAGCCCTCAATCATTCTTCGTCGATAAAACCTCAACAAGTGGTTCCAATCTAAGGGTCCATGAAAACCAAGCTGAATATGATTACTCTGAGTGTCACTTGGCTTCGCTCGCCTAATTTGGCTTGGCGAAAGCTGCAGCTCTTTTTGAAAGGCATCATTAAAACGGCGCGTACTATTGAAGCCACTAGCAAAGCCGACATCAGTAATGCTCATGCTACTGGTGTGCAGCAACTGCTTGGCAAACATCAATTGACTGTACAGACTATATTGCTTGGGTGACACGCCGATGTAATTGTCGAATAAGGTTCGTAAATAACGATCTGAAATACCTAACCGCGTTGCAAGGTCGACGATAGATCCTGAATTCAGAGCGCCATTATCAATCAACTGCATCGCACGTAAGAAAGTGGTTTCGACGCCCTTCCAAGCCGGCGAAAAAGGTGCGCTGTCTGGTCGACAACGTAAACAAGGACGATATCCCGCTTTCAATGCTTGAGCTTGATGGGAAAAATATTCGACGTTTTCTTCTTTGGGTGGTGTGGCTGGGCAAATCGGGCGACAAAAAATTCCTGTCGTTTTCACCGCTGTAAAAAACATCCCATCAAAGCGAGCATCTCGTGCATATCGAGCCAAATGGCACTGCTCACTGGTTAAGCTGCTGTTGTGATTGATCTTTTTCGACATGCCGTACTCTTCCCACTTACCATAGCGTTTGATCCGATACCTAAAAGTTTACCGTGAACCACCATTGTCGCTAGCCACTTTCGGAAGCGAAGGTCAGATAAATCACAAAAAAGGGTTTTAATTTTATTCAATTCGACTAAATTTAACCTAGAGAGGACATTCTTCTCACAACGTCAACGATCGGTACTTAGCACGCCAAGATGCAGAGACCTATCGAATATAAAAAGGAAAAGGCTATGGTTCTACACACATGTCGTATTGTTTTATCAAATCAACAGGTTCTCACCAGTCAATCAGTCGAGCAGTCTCTAAGCTTTCTTGAAGACAAAGCGGACAACGGGATTTCTATGATCGAGATTGACGCAACGGATGGCAATCAAATCCATTCGTACATGTCACACTCTCTTGAAGAGTCTATTGAGAATCTAATGAACCTATAGGGCTTTTAATAAAGGCTACACATACCAGGCCTAAACGATATTTATGGAATTAGAAACGATCTCTAGTTCCGAAAAGAAGTACATTTCTGGTTTAAAACAAAAATGGCTCCCAACTATACAATTAGTTGGGAGCCATTTTTTATTGAATCTAATCAGCAAAGCCACTGCTTACCGCGAATGCCGTTACTCAGGTGCTTGTTCAGCGGCTTGCTGCAATGTGTAAGCCGTCGATGGGTCAATCTCATTAACCAACTTCTCAACCTGCATGATCGCATCAACCGAGGTACTGCTTTTACGGTAGCTCAGATAAATTGGGAGATACCAGTCTTCAACCCCTTTCACCTTGTGCAGCTGACCCGAATCGATAAAAGGTTCGACTAGAGACACCGGAAGATACGCACTGCCGCCTTTCTCTAAAATGAAATCGAGGGCGATACGGGCTGTAGAGGTACGTAGGTACGGTGCTGGCACTTTAGGGTGACGTTCTGCGTGTTCAGAACCAAAGCGCGTTCCCCAATCCACATAAACATACTTATGTTGAAATACAGATTCCAGATCATCTTGCTGCGTTGATACCAACACCAAAACCAAGTCAGCGACTTTTTTACAGTTCAGCTCTTCTGCTTTGATCTGATCGAACGCGAAAGCCATATCTAAGGTTCGTTCTAACAAATTACGGTTCAGTTGCTCGCGCCCCATCACCTCTGCCATAAAGCCGTAACCACCAAAAGAGTCGGTTACCACACTTAAACAGTTTTGCAGATACGCATCCCAAATATTCGGCGTGCCGCCCAGCGTTAACTGCAAGGCTTTACCACTCTCTAACGACAGCTCAAATTTGGCTTGTTGTAGGGTGGACACCATCACTTCGGCATAACCAATCAAACGTTCACCGGAAGATGTGAGTTTGATGTTATTGCGGTCACGAATGAAGAGCTGAGTATCAAAATAGCCTTCAAGCTGTTTGATCCGCGCACTCACCGCCGCTTGTGTTAAATACAAGTTTTCAGCTGCACGCCCAAAATGGCGCACCCTTGCAACCTCAAGAAAGGTTCTAAATACTTTCACATCCATCAAATACATCTCTGTAATAAATCTGCTAACTAGCCGATCTAGGATTGTTTATCGTAAAGGCAAAAACATTTTGTTTCCTATTTTAGCCTTTTAACAATATTTTCGCGTGAGCAATAAACACTAATTTCTATCTAACCACATTACTGAGGCTGATATGTCTGAGACCGAATTCCGACACGGAAAAAAACGTTTTTATGACACCATTAAATTCCCGAGAGGGTTCGCTAAGTCGGGTGATTTTACTCTTTCAGAAGAGGAAATCCTAACCTTGTTTGGTGACACTATGCTTGCACTTGAAACTGGTGAACTAGCACCAATCAATGCAGAAGAAAAACACTTCATTAAAGTGTTGTCTCACCCTCATAAGGCAAAGTCCAAGTTAGAGCGTGTTTGGTTGAAGTACATTCAACTGGCTCGTGGACGCCGTCGCTTTCACACCCTAAACGGCTGCAAACGCGGCGACGTATCTAGGGAAGAATACGAAAGTGAGTTAGTGTTAGAAGATTAGTAAAATCGCTCAAAGTGATACCTCATCACTTTGGGCTTTTTTTTGCCTTCAAACACACATCTTCTTTGTAATTGGTAAGTTTAGCCAACCTATCCATTTTTACCAATATTTATATACAATTCATAGCGATAGCGTGACTAAAACACAGCTCTCGTTCAATCTTATGGGTATTCATCCCACTGAGATTCATCGTTCTTCATCCTGCCCCTGTCTTTTATCACGATAGCGCTCCATTGCCATCATTATTTTTCTAGTTTCAACTATACGCTCAACGCTTGTTTATACTCGAAACACGTTAATGCACCAAAATTCGTCAATGGTTCGAGCGATGCCATTATTGCAATAATCGTATCAAGGCATAGAAACACACCAACCCTTTCAGGTGCTGAATTAGATCAACATTGCTGTATATGACAAACGTATTAATCTTGTTTAACGCCACCAAATATCCATACAATAATTGTGCAATTTTGAGAGTTCCAGTCACAGTTACGACGAAAAAAGCAAAAACTTGACCTAAAACAATAGCGGAACTGGATAACTTATTTTATAATGCGAATTAATGTTTCAGAACACTATAAAATTTTATTTCTAGGGGCAAAATCAATGAGACTTATTCCATTAAGCAACAAAGCTAAAGTAGGTAAATGGGCTGCTCGTCATATCGCAGATTCAATCAACAAGTTCGCTCCAACGGCTGAGCGTCCATTTGTACTAGGTCTTCCTACTGGTAGCACACCTCTAACTACTTACGCTGAGCTAATTGAACTTTACAAAGCTGGCGAAGTTAGCTTCAAGCACGTTGTAACATTCAACATGGATGAGTACGTTGGCATCGACCCTAACCACCCAGAGTCTTACCGCACATTCATGCACGAGAACTTCTTCAACCACGTTGATATCCAAGCAGAAAACATCAACCTGCTAGACGGCAAAGCTGAAGATATCGATGCTCACTGTGCAGCATACGAAGAGAAAATCCGTTCATACGGCAAAATCAACCTGTTCATGGGCGGCGTAGGCATCGACGGTCACATCGCATTCAACGAACCAGGTTCTTCTCTATCTTCACGCACTCGTATCAAAACGTTGACTGAAGACACTCGTATCGCGAACTCTCGTTTCTTCGATGGCGACATCAACCAAGTTCCTAAATACGCACTAACTATCGGTGTTGCGACTCTTCTAGATGCAGAAGAAGTGATGATCCTTTCTCTAGGCCACAACAAAGCTCAAGCGCTTCAAATGGCTATCGAAGGTTCTGTAAACCACATGTGGACTGTTACAGCTCTACAGATGCACCGTAAAGCTATCATCGTTGCTGATGAGCCAGCTCAACAAGAGCTAAAAGTTAAGACTCTACGCTACTTCCAAGAGCTAGAAGCTGAGAACATCCAAGACCTATAATTCCTATAGTCTTGAATAGCAGGGCGTTTTTATAAAGAGAGCGTCTTGAATAGAAAAAGCCACTGAATGTGGCTTTTTTTGTGCCTGCTGCTTTTGTATTTAATGGGAAGATATTTCGGATATTTTTTAGAAGCACAAAAACAACAAAGCGATTTCTCCAACGAGAGAAACCGCCATCATTTTAATCTTTGTATTGAAACGAACCAACAACTACAAGATATGTAGGGTGTGAAACAAGATAAGCAGGGCTGCAAACTAGAGCTAAGAGCTCAGCGCGTTATCTCGGCACAAGGTAGTGATAATGTCAGTGATAGCTAATACGATCGTCGACTTCACCTTTTGATTATGTCGCCCCAAGAACATTTCAAGCATTGGGCCAGACATGGTTTCCACCATCTCCGCGTCATATTCGATAGGCATAATACGCTGAATCGCGTGCACCTTGTTGAGCTCAAATATCACATCAACTTCTGTGAAGCTGGTGTCTTCACCCTGTATTTTCGCCCACTCTTTCAAGGTAACGAAAACCTCGAGATCGTCGTAGAGTTCTTTACTGATCACGCCAAGCCCGAGTAGCAACTTAGCACGAATCATGATCTCGCCTAACGGCCCACCACTGTTGAGAAGTGGCTCGACAACGAACTTAATTGCAGTGTCGTCTTTCTTAAAGATGTTTTTTAATACGGCATCTACCGTGTCGTCCAATGCATCATAAGCAGCCATTAGGCAGGCGCCAGCACTCTCAGCTTCCGAAAGGGCTTCGAGTAATTCAGTTTCATGGCTTGTTTGTATTGGCATAACGGCTCGACAATAAGAAAGTGCCACTGGTGTGGCACTTTGATGGTTTATCATTTCAATGCTAGATAAGCTTCTTCCGCTAGTTTAACAACTTCTGAGTCACTATTCAGCTCAGAATAATGCGCTAATGTCTCAGCAAAGCCTTTTTCTGCGAACATTGCTTGAAGTTCAACCGCTTGAGGGTCGTCTTCGTTCTTGTAATGGAACGCAGCAGCGATTGCTTTTACTAGGTGAGCATTTGGTAGGCCGTACTCTAATGTACCGTTTAGAGGCTTAACTAGGCGGTCTTGCGGGCTCAGTTTACGAATTGGCTGACGACCAACGCGGTCTACTTCATCACGTAGGAACGGGTTAGCAAAACGACCTAGAATCTTTTGGATGTAGGCAGCGTGTGCTTCTGGATCAAAGCCGTAACGCTTAATCAGAACCGCACCACTCTCTTCCATCGTCGCTGTTACTTCAGCGCGGATTACGTCATCTTCGATAGAGTCTTTAATAGTCTCATGACCTGCAAGCACACCAAGGTATGCCGTTACCAAGTGACCTGTGTTTAGCGTGAACAGTTTACGCTCAACGAAAGCCATTAGGTTATCAGTGCATTCCATTCCTGGGATGTTTGGAATCTCACCTTTGAATTGTGTTTGATCTACGATCCACTCGCTGAACGTTTCAACCGTTACCGCTAGAGGATCTGTTTCGCCCGCTTCTGCCGGTGGAACAATACGGTCAACCGCAGAATCAACAAAGCCAATGTGCTCTTCAGTGAACGCTTTCATTTCATCAGAAAGGTGCTCTAACACGGCTGCTTTTAATTGGCTAGTACCGCGAACCATGTTCTCTGCCGCGATGATGTTCATTGGTGCAGTGTTGTTTGCTGCTGCACGCTTTTCAATGCCTTGAGCGATAGACTTAGAGATGATTTTAAGAACCGTAGGGCCCACTGCAGTCGTCACAAGATCAGACTCAGCAATGCAATCTACTACTGCGCTTGTCGCTGAGTTTACTGCTGTCACGTTCTTAACAACTTCGACAACACACTCTTCGCCAACAATCTTAACTGGGTATTCTTGGCGTTCAATTAACGCATTTACAACCGTTTCATTTACGTCAGCAAACGTAACCTTCATACCAGCATCAGAAAGAAGCTTACCAATGAAACCACGACCGATATTACCTGCACCAAAATGTAACGCTTTCATAATTTTGACCTTATAAATATTTGAATCTAGATAGCTAACTGCTCAACAACATGCCTTGACGATGTGCCCTAGGCATTAAGCAGTAAGCTATTCAGACTGAATCTTGTTAGAAAGATTAAGACCGAAAATGAGGCCAGTAGGGGGATACCGGCCTCCTTCACTCAGGAGCTTGACTAGAGCTTTTTAGTTTCCGTTGAGAATACGTAGAACATCAGCAGGGTTTGTTGTGTTCTGTAGGCATTCCACAGCTTCTTCATCATCGAGTGAATTGGTAATAGCCATCAGCACCATGTTGTGCTCATCGCCTTGTGCGGCAATACCGATAACCATCTTCGCGATATCATCTTCATCTTCGCCCCACTGAATACCTTCAGGGTACTGACAGAAAACGATGCCGGTTTTTTGTACGTACTGTTTCGCTTCGATTGTGCCGTGTGGTACTGCGATAGACTCACCTAGGTAAGTAGACACAAGCTCTTCACGAGCAAACATGCCATCTACGTATTCTGGTGATACGTTGCCAAGTTTTACTAATTGTTCGCCAGCAAACTTGATTGCGTCTTCTTTTTGAGTCGCTTTAAGGCCAAGGAAGATGCTGTCGTCAGTGAGTGCAAGCTTGTTGCCTTCTTGCGCTGGAGCTGCTGCAGGAGCCGGAGCTTCTACTTTCGCTTCACCACTTTGAGAATCGACAAGCTCGGCAACTAGTTGGTCGTATACGCCGCCGTCTAGGAAGTTGCTTAGAGACATATGCATCGCACCTGGCACAGTGCTACGAGCACGGTCTGTTAGGTCTTTATGCGTAATAACGATTTGCGAATCAGCCGGTAGGTTGTTGATTGCGTAGTTGGTTACTTCAATGTCTAGGCCAGCTGTTGCTACTTTCTTACGTAGTAGACCTGCACCCATTGCACTTGAACCCATACCCGCATCACACGCTACATAAACTGCTTTTACATCCGCTAGGTTTACGTTTGCTTCTGCTGCTGCACCTTTAGAAGACGCTTTCATGTCTTTCATTTGTGCAGAAGCTTTTTCTAGAGAGTCTTCGTCGTCATCTTGAGCTGAAGTTTTAAGCAGAATTGAAGCCACTAAGAAAGATACTGCTGTTGCTGCGATAACTGACAATACAACACCGATGTAAGAGCCTTTTGGCGTCATCAGTAAGATTGCGAAGATAGAGCCTGGTGATGCTGGAGAGATAAGGCCAGAATCGAACATTACGTTAGTGAATACACCCGCCATACCACCTGCGATTACCGCAAGAATTAGACGTGGGTTCATTAGAACGTAAGGGAAGTAAATTTCGTGGATACCCCCTAGGAAGTGGATGATAGATGCACCAGCAGCAGATTGCTTCGCGCTACCTTTACCAAACACCATGTAAGCAAGTAGAAGACCAAAACCAGGACCTGGGTTTGCTTCGATTAGGAAGAAGATAGAGCGACCCATCTCTTCAGATTGCTGGATACCTAGTGGAGAGAAGATACCGTGGTTGATTGCGTTATTTAGGAATAGGATTTTCGCAGGTTCAACAAAGATAGATGCTAGAGGTAGTGCACCCGCTTCTACCATTGCGTTTACGCCAGCCGCAAGTCCGCCAGACAGAATCTTAACCGCAGGACCAATCACGATGAACGCGATGATCGCACAGATCATGCCGATGATACCCGCAGAGAAGTTGTTCACTAGCATTTCGAAACCACTCTTCACTTTACCGTGAACAGCTTCATCGAATTTCTTAATTGCGATACCACCTAGTGGACCTACAATCATTGCACCCATGAACATTGGGATATCAGTACCAACGATAACACCCATTGTTGTGATAGCGCCCACTACCGCACCGCGGTCACCACCAACCATTTTACCACCGGTGTAACCAATCAATAGTGGCAGTAGGTATGTAATCATAGGACCAACCATTGATGCTAACGTTTCGTTAGGCCACCAACCCGTTGGGATGAATAGTGCAGTAATGAAACCCCACGCAATAAATGCGCCGATGTTTGGCATTACCATATTGGATAAGAAACGACCAAAGTTTTGAACCTTAATCTTTGCTTCTGGTGATAACATAGGTAGAACCCCGTAATGTATTGGTTGGTCAAATGACCGAAAGTGTGTACTCAAAAGTCGATTAAAATGTATCACAACATTTCCAAAATGCACCTTAGCCCAACTTTCGTGATAGCCATCACACACGAAAAACACTTTCGGGTTAACAAGCACACCTTAGATCACAAAAACACCATGAATTTAAATTACAAAGCCAAATTAATGAGAATAGATATCATCAACACACGATCTAGATCACATTTTATTTTGTAATACTTAAAAATAAATAGTGATTAAAGTCACATTTAATAAAATATAGCATCTAAGATCTATATAAACCGTATAAAAGAACATCGTGTCGCGTATATAAAATATGCACCCAGATGAGCAAAATCGCGATACCTGTAATTTAATTACAGGTTGAGCTACATTTTGCTAAACATACAAAACGAGACCTAACGCTCTACTAAAAACATAGACCACTGAACTGCAGTTAGCATTGATAGATGTGATATGGTATTTACCAACGCTATCGCATCATATATATATCCAACACCCATCAGCTGATCACTCCGCTATTTGAGAAAAGACTATGTCAGACAAAATTTCCACATCCGCACTCGCTAAACAAAAAGGCATAGAAGCTAAAGCTTTATTTAGCGATCTAAAAACAGCGGGCTATATAGTGCGTTCACAAGAGCGTTGGATTCTCACAGAACGGGGAGAAAGCTTTGGTGGGGAATATGTCGAACACAAGAAGTTTGGTGTCTTTATTGTCTGGCCAGAGAAACTGCTTATCGATTTGGACTCATTCTCAGGAAAAACACTCACCGCCACCCAGCTTGGCAGTGCCTTTCAACTCAGCGCAAAGAAAATCAACTTACTGCTCAACGAGCTTGGTTGGATAACAAAAGAAGAAGACGGTTGGCATGTCACCTCTACAGGCTTAAAAGCCGGAGGTGAACAAAGAGAAGACAAAGCGACTCAAAACTTATTCGTGGTATGGCACGACTCATTGGTTCGCAATAAACGTTTAAAGCAGTCTGTTGTTGAATTCCTAGGGCATGATGCTGAAAGCCACTCGACCGATGTGTCATTCTCCAGTTTTCGTCAGAAATTTAAGGCGAAGCACCGAAGCTTAGACGGGCATTATGTTCGATCAAAGGGAGAGCTGATCATTGATAACTGGCTTTATATGGCAGGAGTGGTCCATGCGTACGAGCGTCCGCTTCCGATATCAAAAGAAGTGATCAGCGATTTTTATCTACCAAGTGGCAAAGTATACATCCAGTTCTGGGGAACTGATTCTGCGCCAATCGCCGAAAATAAACGTGAAGCTACGAGAAAAATCTATGAAGAGCATGGTTTTGGTTTAATCGAAATCACGCCAGAAGATATCCCCAACCTAGACAGCGTACTTCCGCCATTATTGCGCCAATATGGTATCAAAGCGTACTAAGCTACTGAATCTAGAGATTCCACCTCCATTAAGATCACACTTATTGAATCATTATGGACATTATTAACCATAGTGATTTGATATGTTCGCTATTTTTCCCGAGTCATTCTTCTATTATCTTACACCCATCGACTTGAGCTACCACAGATACTCGATTTATTGGGGCATGTTCGATAACTATTTAGACGTTCAATCTATTGAGATTCGTTTAAATTGGTTATCCGTTTATTGTTGACGTAACTGAACATAAAACCCTACAACATTTATTATTGATAGATATTAGGATTCAACATGACTCATCCAATCATTACTGATCTAAACACTCGTTACACAGCTAAAAAATACGATGCAGAAAAGCGCATCTCTGCGGAAGACATGGAAGTAATCAAAGAAGCACTTCGCTTGTCGGCTTCTTCTATCAACTCTCAGCCTTGGAAATTCATCATCATTGAGAGTGACGCAGCAAAACAACGCTTCCACAATACTTTCGAAAACATGTTCCAGTTTAACCAACCACATGCGAAAGAAGCGTCACACACGATCCTGTTTGCTCACGATCCTAAGTACACTAAAGAGAAATTCGCGAAGCGTGCTAATACAGAAGTAAGCTCTGGTCACTTACCAGCTGAAATGTACGAGCAATTCTTAGGTGCTTACGCATTCGCAGAAATGAACACAGACGAAACAGGTTTCAACGGTAACTGGACTAAGTCTCAAGTTTACATCGCACTAGGTAACACACTGCACACACTAGCTCGTCTAGGTATCGCTTCAACACCTATGGAAGGTGTAGATGCAGCTATGATCAGCGAAGAGTTTGCTGACGAACTAGAAGGTCACGTTGTTGATGTAGCTCTAGCTATCGGCTACCACAAAGACGGCGAAGACTACAACTACGGCAAACCAAAAGCGCGCCTAACTCTTGATGAAGTCGTTACAACACTTTAGGGCGTGTTGACCTTTCGTGGTTAAGTTTTGTTCGGATGGGGACGCCTAGTCAAAAGCGTTTTAATCGCGGTGAGGGAGAAGTAGCCTAGTCATTCTAAGCAAACCTCCCTCAACAAAGAGTAAAACGCTTTTTGCGGGGGCGCCCAGCTCGAACCCTTCGGGCAGCGTTTGCTGGTCATTTCTACTGCGTTATCGGCTTCTCATGTAGGCTAGCTACACATCGATGCCTCTGCCTTGTATAAATACCCAGCAACTCACTGCAAAAATCAGCTCGAAAGATCAACACGCCCTAGTTATTGATGTGACAGAGCCCTAACCGCAGGGGTATCAGGCAAGAAAACCTCGATAAACAAGAACAAAAAAAGCCAGTCAACAGACTGGCTTTCTTGTATTCATCTTAGTGCGATAAGCACATTGCGTTTAAGTAAAGGCGAACATTAACCGATAAACGAGATGTAACCCTGAAGGATAATCAGGTTAACGATATCGATAAAGAAGGCACCAACAATTGGCACCACCATGAACGCCTGTGGTGAAGGACCAAAACGGTTCACCAAAGAGCCCATGTTCATTACCGCTGTTGGTGTTGCACCTAGGCCGAAACCACAGTGACCACCTGCCATAACCGCTGCGTCGTAGTTAGAACCCATTACTTTGAACGTCACAAAGTAAGAGAAGATACCTAACACAACCGCCTGAACCGCCAAGATAACCAAGAACGGAATCGCAAGGTCAAATATGTTCCAAAGCTTAAGGCTCATTAGCGCCATTGCTAGGAACAGTGACAATGACACCGTACCAAGAATATCGACCGTTTCGCTGTCAGTCTTATGCAGCTTAGTCACTTCAAACACGTTAGTGATGAACACACCGATAAACAACGCGTAAACGAAGTCAGGAATCATCAACCAAGAAATTTCAAAAGTCGCCACCCACTGCTCTAGGTACTTCGCACCCGTGATACAAATAAGAAGGATGAACAACACTTCAATCACCTTCTTCGCCGTCACTTTGTCTTCTTCATACTCGTTGTAAGTAACAAGTTCAGGGAAGCGTTCATGTGTTTGCGTGCCAGTGCCGTACTCAGATTCAAGCTGGTTTTTATCAATCAGCTTTTGCGCCACTGGGCTACCGATAATACCACCGATGATCAAACCAAAGGTCGCTGAAGCCATCGCGATTTCTAGCGTATTTGCAATGCCAAACGTGTCTGCAAAAGTTTGAGACCAAGCCGCGCCTGTGCCGTGACCGCCCGAAAGGGTGATAGAGCCAGCAATCAAACCCATCAAGGGTTCAAGGCCTAGTGCCGTAGCTAAGGTTACGCCTACACCGTTTTGGATAATGATGTAAACCGACGCTACCCCTAAGAATAGGAATACCTTAGCACCACCTTTTATCAGCTGCGTGTAGTTCGCCGCAAGACCGACCGTTGCAAAGAACATCAACATAAACGTGTTCTGCAGGGGCAAGGAAAACTCAAGATCAAGGCCGTTAAAGTGCAGGGCTGTAATAGCAAAAGCGACAATCAAGCCGCCGACAATGGGCTCTGGAATGTTGTACTTTTTGAGAATCGGAAGCTTTGCATTGACGAAATGACCTAGAAACAAAACACTAATCGCGATTAGGAAGGATTCTAGTGGTCCAATTGAAATTAATTGATTCATATAACCTCTATTTTTTTACGTTCTCATCTTCCCTAATGAGTCTAGTTTTATCTGTAATTATTTGTGCTGCTCTACCTATATTTATACAAACTGGAGAGAAAGTGTGGATTCGAAAAGCGAACACATTACTGCGATCGCTTAGTACCATGTTAGTAGCACGTTAACTTTTATAGGAGATAAAAGGATTTGTGACAACAATCACCTCCTAAAAGTTGAAAACGGCGTGAGTATCTATGCCGCTGACTCTGCTTTCTTAATACCTAAAAAAGCAAAAAGGAGCTATTTCTAGCTCCTCTTTCATCACCATCGCTGGTAATTAGAATTTTTTCGGTGCGTAACCAGTCATAACCTCAATGCGAAGTTCTTTACCGATCTTCGTCATTGGGTGAACAATTACGAGTCCTTTAACAGACTTTTTAAGTTTACCCATATCCGCTTGCTCAGCCTTAGTGATCTCACGGCTAAATGGCATATCAACCAGAGACTTACGCTCTTGGTTCACATCATAGCTTTCTTTGTGTTTAAGCTGGGCAATTTTCTTAGTTAGCTTCTTAATCTCTTCCTCGAACTGACGAACAACAGGACGATCATTACGAGTTTTAGCAGCATCTAACTTGTGGCGACACTTGTCTAGACGGTTGTTAATTTGTTGAAGTTCGTTTTTAACACTCATAATAATTTCCTAAGATTAAACAAGCCAATTCGGATTGGGGCGCGGAGTATAGCACAAGGGTTGTGTTGAACCGAAATTTATCTGTTAATTACCAATAGAAACGAATCACATCGACACCGCTCATTCAGCTTACTTATTCTTTGTGGCGAATCTCTAAGCGGATTATTCATTGATAGGATAGCGCCTACTTCAAAAATTGCAGTCCTCGATGCATCAAAATTCCGTCTAAACTTATACTCTAACGCAATAACTAAATCAGGGTACACAGCTTGGAGTTGTTACCCCCAGCACGACTCTGAATCGCAACGTAATCACAAGGATAGCCGATGACATTATTGAAACGAACATTGACCTGCAGCCTAGCCCTGAGTGCAATGTTTGCCACAACTTATGCATCTAGTGAACAAGCCACCCAAAGTAACCTAATCGTCGAGTACTCTACACCGCAAAATACCGAAGAAGAGCAGCTCAAACGAGAGATTCAAAGCAGTGGCGTTACT
>NZ_AJYZ02000019.1:1388408-1424194 GCF_000272045.2 Vibrio crassostreae 9ZC13
AACCCATCAAGTACTGATCCCTTACAGTTTTTACGCTGAGTCACTCAATTACTTTGAGAAGAACCAATACGAAAAAGAGTATGGGAAATCTGCGCAAACCGGCGCTATTGATACCTTGCTGCACACCCTGCTACACGAGACTGGGCATGCGTATATCGAAGATCAGAACATTGCCATATTGGGTAAAGAAGAAGATGCGGTTGATAACCTAGCAACCGTGCTACTGCTTAACTACGTAGAGCATGGGGCCGACGCTGCTATCAGCGCTGCAGACATGTTCGCTTTCGAGTCAGAAGACCGCCCAGAGTATTACGACTTGGGGGAATACATCGACGAGCACAGTTTCGACCTGCAGCGTTACTTCTCCACGTTATGCTTGGTGTATGGCAGCGATCCCGATGCCTATAAGAACTTGCTCGATGAAGTGGAAAACGACTATTTGAAAGACAGAAAAGAGTTCTGCGTTGAGCACTTTGACGTGATCAATGAAAATTGGCATCAGTATTTAAAAAAGAGTGACGATGCTTAGATGCTTAAAGGTTAGTGTCGAGAACTAGGAAAACGGCTTTGGCATCAAATTCCAAAGCCGTCACTCGATAGATTGGCTTAAGTCTTACGTGTTAAGAGTTAAGAGTTAAGAGTTAAGAGTTAAGAGTTAAGAGCTTAAACCCTAGACGTTCACTTTGTACTTCAAATCTTGTGCTTCATCGCCCGTCATCCCTCGAAAACCCCAACAATGTGAAGGCTGCTCTTTAATGGTGATTTCAATATCAATCGGAGAGATAGAGAGCTGCTTTTCAATCTCAGAAAAGATCTTCTTGATTAGACGCTTTTTGGTGTTTACCGCTCGACCTTCCATCATGTTGATCTCAATGACGGTATAGGCTTCTGTTCTTCCTTCTGGGTAAAAGAAGTCATCCCGTTCCAATGGCACAAATCGATGTGCTCGCTTGTCATCGGGTAAACCCATTTCACTATTCAAGCACTGCTGCAACACATTAGAGAGCTGCAACTTAATTGGATTTAAGCACTCTTTGATACCATAAATAACAATCATGACCATTCCTTTGATGCGATGTTAGGTATAGAAGAACGTCAGATATAAGCATCGTCTGGCGACTACCCATTCGCTTACTATTTGTACATATATTACATAATGACGCGTATGAAAAAAGGTAAAAACAGTGAATTTATGAACAGGTGCAACAAAATACCTATCCCTTTACGAACATAAGCCGAAGCGAATTGATCGAACACCACCCTCCCCGCGTATATCTTCTCGAATCACATCTGAACTAAGGAGTACTATGTGCCGAATTCACCTAGGAAGACCACGCGGACAGACGCCGAACCAGAAACACCCGTAGAGTCTTCTCTGGAGCTCGCTGTGTTTCCCCTCCCCATCTTCCTTTTACCGGGAGGCAGACAAAGACTGCGCATTTTTGAGCCAAAGTATCTCGCGATGGTCGCTCACGCAGCGCAGGGCGATGGTTTCATTATCGCCACTCAAGACAAATCTAACTCTGATCATCTCAGCTCTTGGGGAACAAAGGTGACCATCGTCGACTTCAATATGTCGGACGACCAGATATTAGAAATTGATGTCGAAGGCGAAAAGTTGGTGCAATTGCATGGGTCGTTTCGAGACGATGATGACCTGATTAAAAGTAAGTTCAGCTTGTTGCCTCACTGGCCTACCGATGAATATAAAGTGCCTAACGTGTTTACCGCTTTTTTGGTTCAGTTGTTTCGCGACCACGATTCGATAAGAACACTCTATCCCACTCCTGATTTTGAGAGCCCACAATGGATCTGTGCGCGATTGCTCGAAATGATGCCTATCCCACTGGAAAAGAAAACAGAATTTACTGAGCCAGCCAGTTTTCCGTCTCTAGTTCCTTTTTTGAATCAAATCATTACGGGGCAATAAGCACTTTTCTTCACTATAATTTTGTATAGTAGAAATTAATTTAAATTAAAGTGATCCCGACTTTCTCCTTTCACGTAGTGCCCATCAAATTCGCATGATGGTTAGTTACTATGCAAGTGGAAAGCAGAAGTTCAGGGAACGGCAAGGAGCATGTCATTATTCCCGATAACAAAGTACCTACAGACAACAAAGTACCGACAGAGCTCTCGAGCTGGCTGGTGTTGGTTGGTACAGACCGAGACAAGCAGGCGTTCACCTGTTTGTTCAAGTTCTTCGCTCCTAAGATCAAGCGTTTTGGTATCAGTAAGTTGGGTGGCGAAGCTGCTGCAAACGAGCTAGTTCAAGACACGATGACTAATGTTTGGAAGAAAGCACATCTCTACAATGTAGATAAAGGCGCTGCGACCACTTGGGTCTACACGGTAATGCGTAATGCAGCATTCGACATGTTGCGCAAAGTGAAAGCGAAAGCCGAACAAACGATAGCCGACGATATCTGGCCAATCGATGCGATGGTAGCCGACTCTCAAAGCGAAGATTTGCCATTCGGTGACCATTTGATGAGCCGACACGTAATGACTCAAATAGAAAAGTTGCCTCTCGCTCAGAAAACCATCGTCAAAGGCGTTTACTTTCAAGAGCTCTCTCAAGAGCAACTCGCTCAGCAACTTGGCGTCCCACTTGGAACAGTGAAATCACGTCTGAGACTCGCTTTAGCCAAATTAAAAGTTCACATGGGGGAACAAGACCATGATTAAACATCACCCAAACGCGGCAATCTTGAAAGACTTCGTCGATGGCACGTTGGCTGATTCAGTTTCTTTGATTGTTTCTAGCCATGTAGAGCTGTGTGAACACTGCCAACAACAAGTCAAGCAGCTTACAGCTGTAGCAGCGAATAATGCTTTTGACGCAGAGCCAGTATTCTCAAATGAAGATCTAGACAGCTTCTCAATGGACGACATGGACTTTGATTTTGACGCGATAGAGCAAATCACAGCTGATACTTCTCAGTCTGTTGAAGTGACTCCAGAGGTTCAGAAAGTAACTGTTGCTGACACGACATTCACAATCCCTCGCGCTCTAAACTCAGTAGCGAGAAAGGACTGGATGAACCTAGGCAAAATTTCACGAGCAAGACTCGATTTTGCTGACGAAGCACACCACACCAGCTTGTTGCACATCGACAAAGATGGACAAGTGCCTTGCCACACCCACAAAGGCTTCGAGATCACGCTTCTTCTAGAGGGCAGTTTCGAAGACGAAATGGGCGTTTACAACAAAGGTGACTTCATCTGGTTGGATGGCAATCACACTCATCAACCGGCAACAAAAGAAGGTTGTGTCTGTTTAACCGTTTCAAGTGATGCGCTTTACTTCACAAAAGGTGTGAGCCAACTATTCAATCCACTTGGAAAATATATCTATTAACCCAGTTGCAGGCTATAAATATACAGGATGGCATAAAGCTATCCTGTATATCGTCAATACATCTGAATAAAAATAACTACGGTGTCAAAGTAAAAACACACCCAGCTCTGTAAATACGATTAGCAATGTTGAACTATAAGAAAAAGCTCAGAGCAAGAGCAAAGGAGTTGGCCAATGGAAAAGAAAATCAAAATCGGTATCAGTGCATGTGTTGCTGGACATAAAGTACGTTTCGACACAGGTCATAAACGCTCTCGTTTTTGTACAGACGACCTAGCAGACTACGTGGAATTGGAACCTGTTTGCCCAGAGATGGCTGTTGGTCTTCCAACCCCTCGTCCAACCATTCGTCAAACAAGAATGCTAGATGACATCATCCATGTTTCTCGCCCTGATGGCTCAGGTGATGTGACCAACGAACTGATCGAGTTCGGTCAAAACTACTCAAAGAAAAACCAACACATTGCTGGCTTTATTGTGTGTCAAAAAAGCCCAACCTGCGGCATGGAGCGCGTGAAGGTGTACCACCACCATGGTCGCGGCTCTGAATCGACAGGCATAGGCATGTTCACCCAACAAATTATGGACGGCAACCCGTTACTTCCCGTTGAAGAAAACGGCCGCCTTAACGATCCCATTTTGCGTGAAAACTTCATGACTCGAGTGTTCACTTACCAAAAATGGCTCGATCTTGTGGATGAAGGTGTGACCAAGCACAAACTGATTCAGTTCCACAGCGCCCACAAATATCTAGTCATGTGTCACCACGTTGAGGGTTACAAAAGCTTAGGCAAACTGCTAGCGGGTAATGATTTAGATATCGACGAACTAGCGGCTCAATACATCGAAGGCTTGATGACGGCGTTGTCTCATCACGCGAATCGAGGCAGTCACGCCAATACGCTGCATCATTTGCAGGGTTACTTTAAAAAACAACTGAGTAGCGCTCACAAGCAAGAGCTGACCAACCAGATCGCATCATTCAGAGAGGGCGTTGTTCCACTGCTAGTGCCACTGACACTGATCAATCACTACCTGATGGAATACCCGAACGAATACCTAGAATCACAGGTTTACCTAAACCCGCACCCTCAAGAACTTAAACTGAGATACGGATATTGAGCGACATACTATGGATACGACGAGACCTGCGGATTCACGATAACCCAGCGCTCGTCGCGGCAGTTGAAAACGGCGTAACGACCGCCGTTTTCATTTCAACGCCTCAAACGTGGCGGCAACACCACCTTGCGCCGATCAAAGCTGATTTCATCTATCGTCATCTAAAACAACTCGATTCCCAGCTCGCTGAATTCGGGATAACGTTGCTTCACCTGAAAGCTAGCGACTTTGACGACCAATCCAAACAGCTCATCGATTTGTGCCAGCAGCTTGATGCCAAGTGCGTCTACGCTAACTCTGAACCAGAGGTCGATGAACAAGCTCGCGATAAAAAGCTGATTTCAAGCGGCCTAAACCTGAAGATCAGCGATTGTGACGTTATGCTGCCACTCGGTAGCGTTCTCAACAAACAAGGCGAGATGTTCAAAGTCTTTACGCCCTTTAAGAACGCTTGGTTAAAAGAAGTTCAGGTGAAAGGCATCATCTGCAGTCCAGCTCCTGTCGAGTCAGCTGAACGTTCACAAACACAGCTTCCTGACGACTTACAAGCCTTAACCATCTCTGCTGACTATGATTTCGATTTTCCGCGTGTTGATTCGAGTCGCTGGCCATTAAGCCAAGATGTATTGGGCAATGTGATCCCCAATTTCTTAGCCAATAAAGTTAACGATTATTCTCGCCTTAGAGACATTCCCTCGATAAAAGGCACGTCTGGACTATCCCCTTATTTGGCGATTGGCGCTGTGAGCCCACGTTGGTTAGCGATTCAGTTGATTCAGCAACAGCCGGACTTGTTATTTGATACTCAGTTACCAGCCTTTTCTTGGCTTAATGAATTGATTTGGCGAGATTTTTATAAGCATTTGATGTTCCATCATCCTAAACTGGTTAAAGGTGCGAACTTTCAGCAGAAATACAACGGCTTAGATTGGTATCACGACAACCCTAGCTTCAAGGCGTGGTGCGAAGGAAAAACAGGATATCCATTGGTTGATGCCGCAATGCGTCAACTGGTTGAAACGGGCTGGATGCACAACAGACTAAGAATGGTGGTGGCAAGCTTCCTAACCAAGCACCTGCTTATTGACTGGCGTTGGGGCGAGCGTTTCTTTATGTCGCACCTTATCGACGGAGACTTTAGTGCCAACAATGGTGGCTGGCAGTGGGCTTCAAGTACTGGCTGTGATGCTCAACCTTACTTCCGAATTTTCAATCCAATCACTCAGAGTGAAAAGTTTGATCCAAAAGGAATTTTTATTCGTAAGTACATACCAGAGCTGCAAAATATCCCAGATAAGCATGTACATTTCCCACATGACTTTATCGCTAAAAACGGAATAGACAGCGAATACTGGCAACCCATCGTTGAGCATAAAGAAGCACGATTGAGAGCCTTAGCCTTCTTCAAATAATTAGAGTGAATATTATGGATAACTCTCTATGGCTTGATAACTTTCTCAACATGTATCGAGAACTCGGAACCGACAATTTCGACGTGCTTAAGACGGTTTATCACCCTGATATTGAATTCCAAGATCCGCTGCATCATGTCAGCGGTATTTCGGCGCTTACGCACTACTTCGAGAACCTCTACACCCAAGTAACCAGCTGTTACTTTCATATCGAACACACTTTCGAAGCGAACGACGAAGCTTCCGTTTACTGGACGATGCAGTTTGCTCACAAGCAATTAAATGGGCAAAAGCCAATCGAAGTACAAGGGCACAGCCACATTAAGATGCTCGACGGTCAAGTGGTCTACCACAGAGACTACCTCGACGTCGGCTCTATGTTGTACGAACACATTCCAGTACTGGGCTGCGCGATCAAATCCATCAAAAAGAGGGCGAGCCGATAATGCGTATTATGATTACAGGCGCGACCTCAGGTATCGGCCAATCCCTAGCTAAAGATTACGCTCAGCAAGGGCATCAGGTGATTGCTTGTGGCCGCAACTCAGACAAGCTGCAAGCCTTAGTTGACTCGCACGAGACAGACGTCGCGCATTCATCAATTTCACCGCTCTGTTTCGATCTGACTGATTACCACAACTTTCCAGAACTCGACCAAGACAAGCCGCTCGATCTGCTGATTTTAAATGCCGGTGATTGTGAGTACATCGACGACCCAGTGAATTTTGATGCCGAGCTTTTTGAGCGCGTCATCAACATAAACCTAATTTCAATTGGCTACGCCCTTAAAGCTTGGTTAAAAAACATCAAGCCCGGCGGCCGTTTGGTTTTAGTCAGCTCCAGCGCCAGCTTTTTACCTTTGCCAAGAGCCGAGGCTTATGGCGCTTCAAAGGCAGCCCTCACCTACTTAGGCAGAACACTTTCGGTTGATCTGGCAACGCACAACATTCATGTCTCAATTGTGCACCCTGGCTTTGTTGAAACGCCATTAACCGAGCGAAATACGTTCTCTATGCCTATGATTATTAGTAGTGAGGCCGCAACTCAGCGAATCGTAAATGGTATCGCTCAAGGAAAGAGTGAAATCGATTTCCCAAGACGATTCATCATGTTGATGAAGCTACTAAGAATGCTCCCAACTCCAGTTTGGCAAAAACTCGCTTCAAGGATGGTATAACAATGAAGAAAATCGCCATTATTGGTTCAGGTATCTCTGGACTCACTTGCGCGCATATATTAGATAAGCACCACGACGTAACAGTATTCGAAAAGAACGATTACGTTGGGGGCCACACCGCGACCGTTGATATTGAACATCAAGGCTCGGCGTTTTCGATAGATACAGGTTTCATCGTATTCAACGATCGAACCTACCCGAATTTCAATCAGCTTCTAGAACAACTCGGTGTCGAAAGGCAACCGACTGAGATGAGCTTCAGCGTCCACAACACCACCACTAAGTTCGAGTACAACGGCCACAGCATTAATTCGTTATTCGCGCAGAGGAGCAACATCTTCAAACCTCAGTTCTGGTCTTTAGTGTCTGACATTCTCAAGTTCAACAAACTGTGTAAGGCTCAGTTTGAAAGCAATGAATTCACACCAGACGTTACCCTCGGCAGCTTCCTACGCGATAATCAATTTTCCGACTTTTTCAGTCAGCACTATATCCTACCGATGGGCGCGGCGATTTGGTCGACAAGCTTGGAAGAGATGGAAGAGTTTGAGCTCAAGTTCTTCATCCAGTTTTTCTACAACCACGGATTGCTCGATATCGCGAACCGTCCTCAGTGGTATGTGATTCCAAAGGGATCGCGTTCTTATGTTGAAATCATCCTTTCACGCTTAAACAAACCCGTTGCACTCAATACATCGATTAAACAAGTGACTCGCCAAGAAACAGGCGTCACGATTGAATTTGAAGATGGCAGCGCACAAGACTTCGACGAAGTAATCTTTGCTTGCCACTCAGACCAAGCCTTACGCTTGCTTGGTGATGCAACAGAACAAGAGCAACAGGTACTGGGCGAGATCCCATACAGCCGCAATGAAGTGGTTCTGCACACCGATACTCGCTTGTTACCAGACAGAAAACTGGCTTGGGCAAGCTGGAACTACATGTTAGATGGCGACAGTAAACGACCTGCCTGTGTCACGTACAACATGAACATTCTGCAAGGCATCGAAAGCCAAGACACCTTCTGTGTCACCTTGAATCAAAGCGAAGCCATCGACCCAGAAAAAATTATTCGCAGCTTTGTTTATCATCACCCGGTACTTAATTCGAACACGGTCGAAGCTCAGCACAAGCGTGAGCAAATCTGTGGCAAAAACCAGACGCACTTTGCTGGCGCTTATTGGTATAACGGCTTCCATGAAGACGGTGTCCACAGTGCACTCGATGTGACCAAACGCTTCGGTTTAGATTTGAGTACGAGTTCCGCGCTATGAACAGTCAAACCCTGACACCCGAGATGGGGATCGCATCCGAAAAGAGTGAAGAGCTCAGCGGTATCTATTGGGGTAACGTCAGACATCGCCGCTTTGGCGACATCACTCATGAGTTCAGCTATCAGCTGTATATGATGGGGTTAGATCTTGATGAGCTGCCCCAAACCACAGCGCGCAGTGCGCTGTTCGGAACTCGTTGGTACAACCCGATTCGCTTTGTCGAATCGGATTATCTCGCTGAAAAAAAAGAAAATGTCACCACGGATGAACCAAAATCACTTAAGCAACGTATAGCTTCCAAAGTGCAACAACTTGGTGGGGTTTGGTCTGATTCAAACCGTGTGACGATGCTGGCTCAGTGCCGCTGTTTAGGCATCTACTTCAGCCCAATCAACTGTTTCTTCTGTTATGACGAGACTGGAGATTGTAAGTACATGTTGGCTGAGGTGAGTAACACGCCTTGGCGAGAAAGACACTACTATCTCATCGACATGCACCAAGAATTGAAGGTAAAAAAAGAGTTTCACGTTTCGCCGTTCATGGATTTGAACATGACTTATTTTTGGAAGATTAAGCCACCAGCGAAACGCACGTTAGTTCACATCGAAAGCCGCCGAGACGACAAGCTTTTCGATGCGACACTGGCTCTGACGAAGCAGTCAGTAACCAAGACAAACATTAGACGAACGGTATTCAAGATTCCGGCGATGACGATAAAAGTCGTGATGGGAATTTATTATCAGGCTCTCAAATTATTCCTGAAAAAAGTACCGTTTGTGGCGCATCCAGACTCAACGTCTTAAGCGCACATGAAAGAACTCAATTGAAGCTTGGGTTCGCTCCAATCAAGGAGCAGAACTCAGCTTAGTTGGCACAAAATATTAGAATGAGTTATCAGCGAGGTTTACATGGAACAGCTTGCCAAACAAAACAACAATATTGAACAACAAGCTAAAGCCGTTGCTGTTTCAAGCAACTGTAAATATCGAGCTTTAATCTTCAAGGTGTTAGAAAGCCTGCAATTCGCGACGCTCGAGATCATTGAGCGCGACCAGCATTCGGTGTTCGGTGATCGAGAAGCAGACTTGAAAGGTCGAATCGTGATTCATGATGCGACCTTTTTTAGAGATGTGGTCATCAACGGCAGTATCGGCGCATCTGAAGCCTATATCGATGGTAAATGGACCAGCCCAAATCTAACGCGTGTGATTCAAATCATGGCTCGTAACCAAGCCCAATTGGATGAACTTGATGACAAGACACAATGGATTTCTCGCATCAAAAACCTATTGCTGCGTCGTAAGAATGCCAACACCGAGCAAGGCTCTAAGCGAAATATTCTCGCCCACTACGATATTGGCAACGAGCTGTATGAGCGCTTCTTAGATAGCTCGATGCAGTACTCTTCCGCAATCTACAGCGAAGACGCAGAAACCTTGTCGAAGGCTCAACAAAACAAAATGAAAACCATCTGTGAGCGACTAGAACTGTCTGAGAAAGATAGCGTGGTCGAGATAGGCACAGGGTGGGGCGGCTTAGCCATCTTCATGGCGCAACACTACGGTTGCCACGTCACCACTACCACGATCTCAGATGCCCAACATGCACTTGCTGAACAGAGAGTAAAAGCGCTTGGTTTAACCGACAAAATCACCCTGCTCAAAGAGGATTATCGCAATCTCACTGGTGAGTATGACAAGTTGGTTTCGATCGAGATGATAGAGGCGGTCGGACATGAGTATCTACAAACCTTCTTTGAAAAATGTTCCTCGCTACTTAAGCCCTCAGGCAAGATGCTGATTCAAGCAATTACTATTGCTGACAGCCGTTACGACAAATACCGTAAAGGTGTCGACTTTATTCAGAAGTACATCTTCCCCGGCGGTTGCCTACCTTCTGTTTCAGTGATGACCCAACACCTTGCGACCAGCACCGACCTTGTGGTTCAAGAAATTGATGACATTGGCCTGCACTACGCTCGAACGCTGAATGATTGGAACATCGCCTTTGAAAATAGTTGGGAAGAGCTAGAGTCTCTCGGCTATTCAGAAGAGTTTAAACGCTTATGGACCTTCTACTTCTGCTACTGTGAAGGCGCATTCAAAGAGCGCGTGATCAGCACTCACCATGTAGTCGCAAGAAAACCTCGTTACTTTGGAGAAAAAGATGAAGCGGTTTTGGATTATTAATCTCGTACTGTTTCAAGCGACCTGGGTTTGCAGTGCTTTCTTTACCGCGCAAGCCCCGTTCGTCACACCACTGATTGTAGTGGTTCACTTCCTTCTATCACCGACTCGCAGTAGCGATTTGAAGATACTCATTTTATTACCATTGGGGCTATTGCTTGATAGCCTCTTACTCCACTTCGGCGTGTTTGCCGTCGACTCTGAAATTGCGAATCAATCGTGGTTCCCGGTGTGGCTTGTCTGCCTGTGGATCATGTTCTTAATCAGTTTTAACCACAGCCTAAATTGGCTTTTAAAATGCTCGAAAGTGATCTTGTTTGTCATAGGGTTCGTAGCAGGTACTAGTAGTTATTGGGGAGGCATCAAAGCAGGTGCTCTTCTTACTACTTGGCCAGATGCATCGGTAGTTGCTGCCCTTGCAATAAGTTGGGGGATTTTGTTGCCCTTACTGGTGGCCGCCTACTCCAACTTAATACAACCTAAAATGGCAATAACGAGGTGACTTATGGCTTATCCACGCAACCCGACACAAACGTTCAAACCTGAGCGAGGTATTGTTCGCGCTCATCAGCAAGCAAAAAACACACTTCTAAGCTTTATTACTCTCCCGTTAATCTTTGCTGCGCTGTTATTTGCCGGACACGCTAGAGCCTCTGCTGTCGATGATCTGAACAAACGTGGTGAGGGTGAAATGAGTTACCTGTTTTGGACTCTCTACTCGGCAGAATTCTACGCGACTCCAACCAACTCCGAACGAGCTTTGAAGCTTGAGTATTACCGCTCTATCGATAGCAAAGACCTCGTAGACGCTACCGAAGATCAGTGGAACAAGCTTGGCTACTCTGACAGCAACATTCAACGTTGGTTGAAACCCTTGTACGCGATGTGGCCGAACGTGGAAGAAGGAAGCACACTCACGATTCGTGTCGCTGAAGATAACGTAAGTCGTTTTTATTTCGATGAACAACCGATCGGCACCATCCAAGACAAGCAATTTGGTGAAGCCTTTCTAGCGATTTGGTTGTCTGAAAACACCTCTGAACCCGGTCTTCGTAAACAACTTTTAGGTTTGAACAAATGAATCCAAAAACAACAATAATAAAATTTGCTCTGGCATTTTTTTCACTAACTTGGCTAGTGGGCTGTGGCTCTGCAAGTTTAGAAGACCATGTCGACACTACGCCAGAGCTCAAGCTTGAAACCTTTTTTAATGGCGAGCTAATGGCCTACGGCATGGTGCTAGACCGCTCTGGTAACTTACTGCGCCGCTTTGGTGCCAAACTGATCGCGACTTGGGACGGTGACAACGGAAAAATAAAAGAGTGGTTCTCTTTTGCTGATGGCGAGCGCTCAACTCGCGTTTGGAATCTAATCAAAACGGGCGAAAACACCTATTCTGGGACTGCCAACGATGTCGTTGGAACCGCTTATGGTGAAACCCAAGGTTCTGCGCTGTATTGGAAATATGACTTAGAGATTGAAGTAGACGGCAGCACCTATGAAGTGGTGCTCGATGATTGGATGTTCTTAATGGACGATAAACGCTTGTTCAACAAGACTGAGATGTCTAAGTTTGGCTTTAAAGTCGGAGAGGTCATCTTATACATCGAGAAGATTTGATGTAACTGCCGTTTCTGATTCTTAGTTTTAAAACGATGACTACATCTCCAGTACGTAACAAAACAGCCCACAACGAAAATTGTGGGCTGTTTTGTTTGATCCCTCGAATAGCATACCTGCATGCTCAAGCCATTGTGCTAAGATGCGCCACCAGCATACAAATGGACTAGACTGACACTAAGCAGTCCCCATTTGTTTCGCTAAGCGTAGATTCCCTACCATGAATAATTGAAAAGGCTTTAAAGCATGAGCAAGTTGACCTCAGCGGAGCGTAAAGCTCGCGACAATGAACGTTTCTCACAACGCGTAAACGACCGCAGAGAAAAAGGTGAAGACGTAGTTGCTTACGCACTGACCAACAAAAAAGCTGTAAAATTCCTGACTAAGTCAGAGAAAAAACGTTTCAACGAAACGAGAGCGACTCTGCAAGAAGAGAAGCGAGTGAAAGAACAAGAAGAGCTTAACCGAATCGAAGACGCGTTCACGATCAAACAGTTCGACGACGAATAATCACTTATGATTACTCAAAAGCGCTGGCTCTATGCCGGCGCTTTTACTTGTTAGTTCGTTGTTTTTTAACGCTGTTATTTCTTGCTAAACCCGTCGATTCTTAACGGCTTTCCCCCACTTTCTTAGCTCAGCCTTACCGCTCGACCGATCACCCAAGCTATCAACCTATCAACCTATCAACCTATCAACCAGGCTATCGATCAACTTTAGCCATAGATCTCAGAAAATCTTAGCCTAGCCCCTTACTATCTCGAATCAACTCTACAAATTGAAGACAGTATGATTTTAATTACCGGATCAAGCAGCGGTTTAGGCGCAGCTCTCGCGAAACAATATGCTAACGCCGACGCTCAGCGCGTAGCCATTACAGGTCGCAATGCACAACGTTTAGCAGAAGTGGCGCAAGGCCTACCTGCGAATACCATTAGCCAAGCGTGTGATCTCTGTGACCCGCACTCAGTGAGCGAGTTATTGGATGCGTTACCTGAAATGCCGAAACTGGTGATCCACAGCGCTGGCAGTGGGTACTTCGGTAAGATAGAACAGCAAGATCCAACCATCATCAGCGACATGCTGAAGAACAATATTGAGTCTTCAATCTTTTTGATTCGCGAGCTTGTACAGCGCTACAAAGATCAATCGGTCACCATCGCTGTGGTGATGTCGACGGCGGCACAAGGTGCTAAAGCGGAAGAGTCCACCTACTGCGCGGCAAAATGGGCCGTGAAAGGCTTTATCGAATCGGTAAGGTTAGAGCTAAAAGGTCACCCGATGAAAATCGTGGCGGTTTACCCTGGAGGAATGGCGACCGAGTTTTGGAATACAAGCGGTAAAGGCATGGATACCTCGAGCTTTATGACCGCGCAAGAAGCCGCTCAGATGCTACAACAGGCGTTGACCAGCACAGAGCATGGATTCGTGTCAGATATCACGATAAACCGCGGCTAGCAGGTAAACAGCTCGCTTAATCGGTAAATAGAGCGACACATTACCAAAGAAATGATTAGAGTAATTATTTGTGAGGGTGAGCATGAAAGTGTGCGACAATGCTCGGCGTAAATTCATATTCAAGGTTTATTATGAAACTTCTAGTTCGTAACCTATCGCGCTCTACCTCTGAGCAAGACATCCGTGTGCTATTTTCTGAGTTTGGCTCAGTAAAAGAGTGCAGCCTAGTTTTAGACCAAGAAACTGGCGACTCAAAAGGCTTCGCTTTTGTTGAAATGCCAGAGCAAGAAGAAGCTAAAGCGGCACTAAACAAGCTGAACTTGTCAAAGCTTGGCAAAAACACGATTCGTGTAAAAGTAGCGAACTCTTAATCGATTCAATGCTTCATCAGCCGCATGGCTTAGCTTAACAGCAGCACAGATGATAAAGCCCGTAACGATATGACGTTTTCCAGCGCAATATCGTTACGGGCTTTTTGCTGCTCGCAATTCTCTTTTCACACGATTTGAATACGCCTACAGACCTTCATGTTCATCAATAGCACGTCTTGCTTCGGCCATTGAACATCCAGATTCCATCACCAGCTGAGCCACAGTCATTGAAGGTGTAGCGGCCAACAGAGATGCCAAACACACCACGGGTTTAGGCAGCACTTTGTCGATTGCAATTGCTATCCAACCGTCTTTTTCATGGGTTAACATCGTTTTAAATTCAACGAGTTGATACTCTTGAGCGACCAACAGCCAATTACGCGAACGACGAACTCGTTTCAACTGACATCCACATTCCGCAGCATTCACCATCACTTGGCTTTTATCACTCACACGATGTACAAAACTATTCAATGGGACGCTAAACATAACTCTCTGCTAATCAATCTATTCCTACCATTCAAGAGCTCTCTACCTATCTCTCAAAACTTTCTAACTGTCACTCAATTAAAACCGTACGTAGGATTACACAGACACAAAAAAACCGCCAGTGATGCACTAAGCAACCTCGCGGTTTTTGGATGTTAACGTGTGTGGTTTACGCTTTAGTTTCTACCACAATGTCCGTTTTTACCGAGTTCGCGATAAAGCAGTTTTTGTGCGCCAAGTGGTGCAGTTTGTCGAGCTGCTTGGCGGTGGGCTTTTTGGTACCTAAAAACACAATTTTAGGGCGCAGAGTCACCTTAGTGACCGATGAGCGGCCAGATTCATCTTCTTCCAGCACACCAATCGCATCATCGACATAGGAGTCGATCACGTACTTCTGCTTTGCGGCAATGCCCAAAAACGTCAGCATATGGCAGCTAGAAAGTGCCGCGATAAACGCTTCTTCTGGATCAACATTCGCTTCCACCGAAAACGGCAGTGGCACAACATGTGGAGAGGACGAAGCAGGCACAGTGACACCACCATCGAACTCCCACGTATGACCTCGACTGTATTGATTGTCGCTAAAGACTTCATCTTCTGCTTTTTTCCAGCGAATGATCGCTCCGTATTCAGACATAATTCCTTCCTTTTTTATGCTCAATAAATTAACGATCAGCTGGATGATTGACACCATCGTTGGTCACCACATCACCAATATCAAAAGGGTTTACCCCTTCCAAACAGCCGATGTTAAAACCGTATTCATTTGGGCTAGAACGGCGTTGATGATGGGTATAGATGCCGCAGTTTGAGCAGAAATAATGCTTTGCGGTGTTGGTATTGAATTGATAAAGCTTGAGATGCTCCGCACCTTTGAGGATCTTGATGCCGTCCAGTGCAACAGAGCCCACAATCGCTCCCCTGCGACGACAGATAGAGCAATCACAGCGGCGTGGTTTTTCTATCCCGTTAGGTAAGCTGAACTCTAGTTCAACCGCACCGCAATGGCAGGTTGCCTTGTGAAAAGGTTGGATAACCGTATCTCCGACGACTTTCATTTTTCTCTCCAATCACATCCTTATGTTGGTCGTATCATAACCAGTTCAATGTTCTCTGTCCGTACCCGGGTGTTGAGTTCGAGAGATCTGTCATGCGCTGCTTCTCGGCTAATCTAACTAGACTTTTCAACCAAATCGCCAAACCGCTCAAACAAGAAATCAAGAAACAACCGGATACGCTTGGGCTGATATTTCTTGCTGATGTACACCACATTCAAATCGGCACTCGACACCGACATCGCGGTGTTGAAGTTCTTCATGTAGCCATTAAGTAGCGTCACAAGGCGTTGGTTATTGATGTCATCTTGCACATCGAGTACCGACTTCAACGCAATCCCTTCTCCTTGCAATGCCCAGTATCGAATCACTTCACCATCGTCTGAAAAGCGCTTCGGCACAACCGTCACAGCCTTCTTCATATCATGATCTTGAAAGTGCCATGTCTTGAGCTCTTCATTACTCCGCAGCATCGCCAAACAGTCGTGTTCAACCAAGTCTTGCGGCGTCAACGGCGTCCCGTGTTTAGCGAGGTATTCAGGAGAAGCGCACAGCACACGTCGGCTTGGCGATAAGCGTCTGGATATCAAACTGCTGTCGACAAGTTCACCATAACGGACCACGATATCCATGCCAGATTCAGCAATGTTCGAGAGGTTATCGTTCAAATACAGGTAAGGAATAACGTCCGGATACTGCTGGCAAAACTCCGACAAAATAGGAAGAATGTACTGCTTTCCGATGTCTTTTGGCGCGGCGATTTTTAGCGAGCCTTTGACTTCTTTTACGCCATTTTGAATCAGGTTTTCGGCCTCACTGACGTTGTCTAAAATCTCCAAACATGCCTTGTGATACAGATCTCCAGAGTCGGTCAAAGACACATGACGCGTACTTCGATTCAACAACTTCACACCATATCGTTCTTCAAGCGCCTGCAGCCTTGCTGTCATGGTCGCAGGCGATAAACCCAGTTCGCGCCCCGCCGCCGCTAACCCGTGATGCTTAACAATACTGACGAACATCGCCATATCTGAAAACTTATCCATACGATTCTCGCTTCCACCTCTTCGTCTTACTTCTCGATCTTAATGCTCGATTTGAATACTCAGTCACACTATTCAGCTTAACCGAATAATGAATTTATATTTTAACCAATTATCAAATTTAGTCGAATAAATATAATGACAAACATCAACAGAACAACGCAGGAATTCAGAGAATGACTAACAAATCGACTAAACAAGAGCAACGCACTTTCGTCATCATTGGTGGCACATCAGGTATCGGCAAAGCACTAGCGATGCAACTAAGAAACGAGAACAACACGGTACATATTGCCAGCCGACACACAGGCGTTGATATCACCGATGAAAAGTCGATTTGTGAATACTTCGAATCGATTGGCGTGTTTGACCACTTAATCGTAACGGCTGGCTCATCCGCTCCCGCAGGAAAAGTAACAGACGTAGCAACCGCAAACGCTAAGACAGCTTTTGACACTAAGTTTTGGGGCAGCTTAAACGTAGCCAAACATGCCGCACGCTACATGACGCCAAACGGCTCTATCACCTTCACAACTGGTATGTTGTCACGCAAAGTTGTTGCTGGTACTTACGTAAAAACCGCCATCAACGCCGCACTAGAAAGCGTAACCAAAATACTGGCGAAAGAGCTATCACCCATTCGAGTCAATGCCGTTAGCCCGGGTTTAACCATGACGGAAGCCTACAAAAACATGGACGATTCCGCTCGTGCAAACATGTACGACAACGCCAAAAACAACCTACCCGCAGGTAAGGTTGGCGAGCCTTCAGAGATAGCCATGGGTTACCTGTTCGCAATTAATAACCCATACGTCACTGGGTCAATCATCGATATCGATGGCGGCGCTCTACTCGGCTAACACTCCGCAAAGAAGCAAAGAAGCAAAGAAGCAAAGACATAAAGAACAATCGTTAGGGCGTGTATCTCACGTCCTAACAAACAAGAATTAACACAGGTACTTCACTATGAAATCAGAAGCGATCCATAAAGAAAAGATCCCATTCCAAGTTTGGATACTGACACTCGCAGCTTTTGCCATCGGCACCGCTGAGTTTGTTATTGCAGGCATCCTTCCACAAATTGCCACATCCCTTTCGATCACCGAAGGTCAAGCCGGATACCTAATCAGTGCTTACGCATTGGCTATCGTTATTGGTGGCCCGATCTTAACCATCTACCTCGCACGTTTTAACAAGAAGATGGTACTGATTGGCTTAATGGCACTGTTCATCATCGGTAATGTCTTATCAGCCCTTGCTCCTAGCTACCCACTTCTACTTGCCAGCCGTGTTATCGCAGGCTTAGTGCAAGGCCCTTTTTATGGTATCGGTGCGGTTGTTGCAACCAACTTAGTGTCTGAAAAAATGGCAGGTCGTGCCGTTGGCCAAATGTTCGCAGGCTTAACACTCGCTAACGTTCTTGGCGTTCCAGCTGGTACATGGGTCAGCTTGCAATTCGGCTGGCACACTACTTTCTTTACCGTGGCAGCACTTGGCACTATCGCGATGCTTGCCATTTTGATATCGATTAAATCGACAGGTCACAGTGAAGCGAAAGACATCAAAACTCAGCTTCTAGCGTTCAAAAACCCAATGCTGCTGATCAGCTTGGCAATCACTGCTTTTGCTTGGTCTGGCTTCATGACGCTATACGGATACCTTGCGCCAATCGCTATGCACATCACCGGCTACGGTCAAGAGTCTGTTACTTGGATCTTAGTGATTGTGGGTGTCGGCTTAATCATCGGTAACACCTTGGGCGGACGCTCTTCAGATAAAAACCTAGGCAAAGCTTCAATGTTTTGGGCCGTTGCAATGATCGTGTCATTGGTTGTGGTAGGCCTAGTGGTAGACAACAAAATCCTATTCGTTGCAGCTGCATTTGTCTTTGGTATTGCATCATTTGCGAACGTTCCCGCTATGCAACTTCGAGTGATGAACCACGGTGGCGAAGGCCAAGAGTTAGCAGCAACCGCCAATATCTCAGCGTTTAACCTAGCGAATGCCTTCGGTGGATTCCTTGGCGGCATGGTACTCGACAGCCAGTTAGGCGCTGGAATGATTCCATTCGCAGCCGTTGTTGTCCCTGTCATTGGCTTGCTACTTATCGCCAAAGCTAACCGAGCTGAAAAGCCACAGAGCAACTCTATTTTCAGCCCAGCAGAAAGCAAATAACGCGACTTATAGCCCCAATACAAAAAGAAAGATCACAGCATTAAAACAAGGTAGAAACCATGAACAAATTATTCGAAGCATCAGAACTGAAAGGCCTAGAACTGCAAAATCGCGTGGTTATGGCACCCATGACACGCGCTCGCACTAGCCAACCTGGAAACGTGCCCAACGACATGATGGCGACTTATTACCAACAACGAGCAAGTGCAGGACTTATCATCACTGAAGCCACACAAATTTCAGATGACTCTCAAGGTTACTCATTCACACCCGGCGTTTATACCGATGCGCAAATCGAAGGTTGGAAATCAGTCACCACAGCAGCAAAAGAGCAAGGTGCCGCGATCTTCTGCCAACTATGGCACGTAGGCCGAGTATCACACCCTACCTTTCAAAAAGGCGAGTTGCCGATTGCACCTTCAGCACTGGCACCCATAGAAACGCAGGTTTGGATCTCTGATGAGAATGGTAACGGCAACATGGTGGATTGCATCCAACCAAGAGAGATGACCCAAGCAGACATAGATCGTGTTGTTCAAGATTTTGCTAACTCAGCGAAAAAAGCAGTCGAGGCAGGGTTCAACGGAGTGGAAATACACGGTGGCAATGGCTACCTGATTGATCAGTTCCTAAGAACCAACTCAAACAAACGCACCGACAACTACGGCGGTAGCCGCGAGAACCGACTTCGCTTCCTAATCGAAGTGGTTGATGCTGTGATTGAAGAGATAGGTGCCGATAAAGTAGGTGTGCGCTTGGCGCCGTTCATCACCTTCAAAGACATGAACTGCCCAGATATCGTACCAACGATTTTAGAGGCATCGAAGGCACTTCAAGATCGAGACATCGCTTACCTGCACCTATCAGAAGCCGACTGGGATGATGCTCCAGTTATCCCTGAAAGCTTCCGTGTCGAACTAAGAGCCTTGTTCTCTAACACCATCATCGTTGCCGGCAGCTACACACCACAACGCGCCGAAGAAGTACTAAGCAAAGGCTACGCCGATCTCGTCGCATTTGGTCGCCCATTCGTTGCTAACCCAGATCTAGTTTCACGCCTACAAAACGGCAGCGAACTATCAGAACTTGATGGCGCCACTCTGTTCGGCGGCAACGAAAAAGGCTACATCGATTATCCAGCGTTGTAGTGAATCTTAAATTGATAGAACTGCCTTAGATTTTCCTTCAGGCAAAAGAAAGGCTCGCATGACTAGTGCGAGCCTAATGCAGTTTAGGGGGTAAACCACAATCTGATATTAATCTGGGACTAATTATTTAACTTATGAGCCATTATGCACTTGTGCGCATTGATATTCTATTTTTAAATGATTCACTGCAATTAATCAATCGATAAAAGTTAGCGTTTGGTCAATTTAAACCACATAGATAACAGTGGTTTAGTTAGTGATGTCTAGAAAACCATCATAAAACCCATAAAAATCAGATCTATAAGCTTCTCATTTGCCAGTAGCCTTCACCATTAGTGGCGAGTTGGCTGTGTAAATAATCGAGCGTATCTGCGACCGTTCCCGCAATGCCTTGGGGAGGATTGAACAACAGTAAACCACTGCCGATCAGGCGATCATCCCCCTTAGGATCACGAAGGCGAAGTTCCGACTTAATCGGGCTTGGCAGCAAACCATCTTTCACTGCAGTTATACAGTGGTTCAAAATCAGTGAGCTCTTGTCATCCGTGTAGAGCGGGTACCAAATTAGTGCAGATACCTTCTCAGATTGCTGATACGCCTTAACCAAGGCATCAATCACCGCGAGATATTCAGAATCGGTTTCATAGGGCGGGTCGATAACAATCAGGTGATGGTTGTCGTGTTTTGCTATGTCGTCAGGCAGTGCTTTCAAGCCATCGCCAGCGGTAATGGTGAGCTTACTTGAAACATCAAGATCGCGTTGCAGCTTCTCAATGTTGGTTTGTAATAAGTCGGCTTCATCTTGCTGAATGTCTGAAAAATAGAAGCTATCTTGGCTGCGGCCTTGTTGGTAGGTGATGGCTGCAGAACCCGGATAGAGAGAGATAAGTTGGTTCGGATTGTAGTATTCCAGCACCGACATAAAAGAAGCGAATGCCGGAGGAAGATAAGCCTTGTTTCGCCACAAGTACCCAACCCCTTCAGCAAACTCACCAGCATGATTACTTGGTGCAGTGTTGAGGTCATAACACCCTGTACCAGAGTGCGTGTCGATAACATTGAGGCGTGAATGTTGCTGCATTAATGACTGAACAAGTGCACTCAATACTGGATGCTTTAGCGCATCACCATGGTCGCCTACATGACATTGATGTCGATATTCCATTCCCTTGCCTCATTTCTACGAACGTCATCTAAACATACTTCATATCATGAGGGCTTGCCTGCTCAATCCATCGTTTTTTGAAATAGGCTCTCTTTTCTGTAACTGTTTGACTCTTATAAAAAATAAAGCCCCTCGTTTTACTATAAACGAAGGGCTTTGTTGACGTTACTGACTAAGTTGTACTGTTAACCAATAGATAACCTAAGGGTACTCACCCTCAACTTCTACCGGCGCTTTCACTTGGTAGTGACAAGGCTGTAGACCAAGTAACTTAGGCAGTGTGATACCTACTGAAACTGAAGACCACGTACCGCTGACAATACCTACAACCAGTGCAATCGCGAAACCTTGCAGCGCAGCGCCACCAAGTAGCCAAAGCGCAGATACGGTGATTAGGGTTGTACCTGAGGTCACCATGGTGCGTGAGAAGGTCGCTTTAACCGATTCGTTAAGCAGGTTATCAGTGTCACCATTTGGATTACCACGCAGCATTTCACGAACACGGTCGGCAATGATGATCGAGTCATTCAATGAATAACCTAAAATCGCCAACACAGCCGCTAACACAGTCAGGTTGAACTCGAACTGAGTAAAAGCGAACAGACCCAAGATAAGCGTCACGTCATAGATGATTGCGGCTAGGGCGCCGAGTGCTAAACGCCATTCAAAACGTACACTCAGGTACAGCATGATCATTAGGAAACACACCAATACCGCTAAGCCACCTTGGTCAACCATGTCTTGACCGACTTGAGGGCCAACCACGCTGCTGTTAAGCACTTTTACTTGGTCGCTGACAGAAGACAAAGCATCCACTAAGTTTGGCTGTGGAGCATCTGTCAGTTGGCTATAACGGATTGTCCAGCGATCCTGTTCTGCCATACCAACCACTTGCACATCTTGTTGGAAGGCCGTATCAAGTTTTGTTTTTAACGCATCTTTGGTGACTTGATCAGAGAGCTGAACCTCAGCAACCACACCACCTGTGAAGTCCAAGCCCCAGTTAAAACCTTTCACTGCCACCAGCATCACAGAGCTCATGAACAGCACAATAGAAATCACAGACATCACCTTACGAAGGCGAGTCATATTGCTATTTGAAAAATAGCGGTCTGAAATAGTCATTTTTGAAGTACTCATGCTTAAATCCTTACATCGTGGCGTTGGTCACGCCCCCAAACCAAATTGATGATCGCTCGTGAAGCAAAAATGCCCGTAAACATACTGGTTAGAAGACCTAAGCCCAGTGTCAGAGCGAAGCCCTGAATCGGTCCATTACCAATGGTATATAGAGCCACAGCAACGATCATGGTAGTGACGTTAGCATCGAAAATTGACGAGAATGCGCTATCGAAACCACGATCGATAGAGCTAGCAAAGCTGCGCCCTTCTTTCATCTTGTCTCGAATACGCTCGAAGATAAGCACGTTAGTGTCTACCGCCATACCGACGGTCAGTACCAAGCCCGCAATACCCGGCAGAGTTAACACCGCACCCGGTAGCAAGGCAATCAAACCAAACAACGTGGTCATGTTAACCACCAATGCACAGTTCGCGACCCAACCAAGGCGGCGGTACCATAGCGCCATAAACGTGAGAGTCAGACCAAGGCCAAGAGCCAAAGCAGCAAAGCCATTCGTTACGTTTTCAGCACCCAGAGATGGGCCAATAGTACGCTCTTCAATGATGGTAACAGGCGCTGTTAATGAACCGGCACGTAGCAATAGAGCAAGCTCTTGTGCTTCTGCCATGCTGCCTGCACCAGTGATTCTGAAGCGGCTACCCAGTTGAGATTGGATGTTCGCCACACTGATTACTTCGCTGGTTTTTTCGCTGTTACCGGCTCTGTCACGGCTGTATTCGCTGTAAACGGTCGCCATTGGCTTGCCGATATTATGGCGAGAAAACTCAGACATTTTCTTACCACCAGAAGAATCAAGCGTGATGTTTACTTCTGCACTGCCCATTTCACCAATGCCACTGCGTGCATCGATAATGTGTTCACCGCTCAGCACTGCTTTGCGAGCAACCACTACGCGATTACCATCTGAATCTTTCAGAGTTTGAGTATTGCGCGTTGCGTTGTCGTACACAGAGTAGAACGCTAATGAAGCCGTAGCACCAATCACGTCTTTCGCAGCTGCAGGGTCTTGTACACCCGGTAATTCGATACGGATACGGCTTTCACCTTGGCGTTGAATCGATGCCTCAGTGATGCCTAGCTCTTCAATACGGCTGCGCATGATCTGCAGGTTTTGTTGAACCGTTAGATTACGTAGCGTTCTTTGCTCTTCTTCAGACTGAGTTAACGTTAGCGATTTATCTGAACGGTCACGTTGCCATTGTGGGAACTCTTCGCGAATCAGTTTCTGTGCTTTCTCGAAATCGGCATCAGTACGGAAGTTAAACTCAACTTGGTTGTTCACCACTTTACCGCGTGCATAACGCACTTGGCTGGTGATTTCATCGACTACAGATTGCGCTTGTGCGTGGTAAACCGGTTCCATGTCTACTTCTAACAGGAACTGCACACCACCACGTAAATCAAGGCCTAGCTGAATCGGTGCGAAGCCCATGTCAGTCAGCCATTTCGGAGCTGCTGGCTCCATCGCTAGCGCAACTGTCGCGTTATCCAATAGGCGCTCATTCAGCACCTCTTTAGCCTTCGCTTGTTGTTCTGCGTCTTCCAAGATCACGACTAAACGTTGGTCTTTTTGAAATGCCGATTTAGCTTGGATGCCTTCGCTCGCAAGGTATTGGGTAATTTGACTCGCATCGATGGTCTGTTCGGAACGATTGTTAATTTGAACCGATGCATTTTCGCCATACCAAGAAGGTAAAGCACTCAGAACCATGATGATGATGGTGGCGATAAGCACCACGTATTTCCACTTTGAGTAGTGGTTAATTTGTTTTCTTTGAATGCGTTTTTTCACAGTCAAGATCTCTTCTTTCTACCAATCACCGTAAATACGTGCTCAAAAATAGCACCAGAAAAAAGCAGTGATCGAGCATTTTAACCAGCTAGGGTGACCAGTTATTTACTACGATTGGTATGTCTAATATTTTGCGAACACGAGCGATGGCTAATCACGACCAGAACAAGCTGATTGAAAGATAGTGATGCTAAAGCTGATGTCGCTATGCTTGTTTTGATTAACTGGCGAGTTCAACGGGCACAAGTGACCATCGATACGACCAGTTTAGGGTCAAACGATTAGCTAAGAAGTTCTCGGAAATGCGAGTATTGGATGTTGCCCTCTTTCCACCCAGCAAGCCGGGAAGACGGAGAACTCACAATGCTGGTCCAGTGCTGCTTGGAATCCAACAATGGTGTGTTGAAAAGCAGAGAAGCCAGTAATGAAGGGGGAGAGAAGTCGATCAGTAGGTGATAAGCAGGCTCAAGATCGGCCACGCTTTCTTGCTCATTACTGAGCATACGTCTGAAGTTTGCTGCTTGAAGGCTTGATTCGGTGTCGTGATAGTTGGAACTGTCACCAGAAGGTACTGTGCCAAACTGAGCCTTATCGCACTCTAAGTAGCTCGACGGATTATCCGTATCAGCTTGTTTACAAAGATCATTCTGTGAAGATTGCTCTTGAGCCGAGTATATTTGAAATGGCTTAGAAGGAAACGAATAGCCGTTAGAATTCACTAAGCCAAAGCTCAGTAAAAACAACATTAAGACTAATCGGGTACCCAGTTTAAGCAATCTAATATCCAAACAACATTCTCGTAGATCGTCAATCTACAATACAAATGAAACGCTGTCTTGATTTAAAACATTTTTTTAGAAAATGATTCGATGCAACCGATTAAGCACCCTCGCAATTTAGATTTACATAGATCTAAAACGGCTTAACAACTGGTGATGGATAGATGTTATGAATAGTAGAAAAACAAGAAAGCCAAGCGGTGATCGCTTGGCTTTGAGTTGTCTATTTCTGTTGGTTTCAAGCTTTAGGCTTTAGGCTTTAGGACGCATGATGTTCTTAACCTTACGGCTATCTTCACCAAAGATGCGTTGGACAAGTTGATTCATGTCTTCCGCAGTAATCGACCTCGCCACTCGCTCAACTTGAGACAAAGCTTCGATATCGTAACCATGAAGTAAATAACGAGACAGGTACCATGCTTGGTCAATAGAGCTCATCTCGAGAGGCGTGAAGTCCGCTTCAAACTGTTTCACGACTGCGTGCATTTCCTTTTCAGAGACGCCTTGTAAAAGGTCTGCAATCACTTTATCGATCGCCACTTCGACTTGGTCAACGTTCTCCGGCGCTACCATCGCCCCGATAACCCACTCACCACTCAGCTCACTATCTGCGGATGATGAATACGTATATGGCGAGTAATCTAAGCTCAACTCTTCACGAATATAAGCATCTAAACGAGCTGCCAGCAGTCGTTCTAGCAAGTTTTCCGTGAAGATATCTTTTGCCGTTACGCCTTGGTCGGTTTCGGCTTCAGGTTCAGAGATGACTCGTAAGATGTACTCTGCACTATTCACATTGTTGATCGCTAAATCAATGCGTGATTCAGATGGCTGCTTGTAAGCCACCTTAAATTCAGGAACCTCAGCTTTTTCTAATGGAATCGAAGCCAAGTATTGCTCAACCAAAGGCTTTAATTCACTTGGGTCGATGTCACCCACGATCACCAATTGGTTATGCCTCATTTGACCAAACAATTGCTGATGAAGATTAGCGACGTCTTCCACAGAAACCGCTTCAACACGTTCTTTATCAACAAAGAGGTGGCCACTGTCTTGACGATAGATATTCTGGTTTCTTGCGCGCTCAAACTGACCGACAGGGCTGCTCAAGAAAGATTCTTGACCTTGTACAAACTCCTGTTTCACTGCCTCTAACTGCTCGGGAACAATTTTAGGCGCAGTTATGAAGGTATAAAGCGCAGCAAACGTATCTTTGAGCCCATCTTTGTTAATACTAAATTCAACACCATGGCGAGTGTTGCCAATAAAGGAATCAGCTCTAATATCTTCACGATCAAAGTACGCTAAAAGCTCAGAACCCGTAAATTCACCCACACCACTTCGAGCGAAAGTAGGTAACGCAACCTCAACCGCTGGGTAAAGGCTCGGATCCAAAGCGGCTTTTCCACCGAGGCTCATGTACATCACCCCAACATCATCACCCGCCACATAATCACGCAGATACCACATGTCGATACCATTGCTCAACGTCCACTTTTGGATATATGGGTCTACGGACATTTGTTCAGCAAGTACAACCTCGCCTTGCGAGCTAGGTACAGCAAAAGCACTGGCTGTTCCTATCGCAAGCGGCGGAATTCCCGCCTCGCTATACGTGGCTTTTAAGCTATCTAGAGAGTTAATGACCGCTGTTCTGTCTTCATTGTCGTCCATCCCAATAACAATAAAGTAATCATCAGAAAGTAGATTCTTGATGTTGTCGTTAATCACTTCAAGGCTCAAGTTAGCAATGAAAGCTTCCAAACTTACTTGATAGTCTTTCTGTGATTGGACGATTCGATCTGTGACTAACGCACTCGCTTTGTAGTTCGCGTGTTCAACGCTATCCATTTTATCCCAGTCATGCTCGATGTTGTCGAGTAAGTCTTGATAGTAGTGCTGTTCGCCAACAATATCCGTTTCCGAAACACCAAAATCACGCAATGACGCCAATGTAGAAAGCAGATCTTGTTGGATTACTTCACGGTCTCCAGCCGGAAACCCAACACTTATTGCCGAATAGTGCAGAGCACCCATTCGATAGCCATCAGACGCTATCCATTGAGTCGGCAGCGCGGCATCATTAAATACTGCTTCTAATCGTTGTCGAATCAACTGTTGAGAGGTTTCATCTAACCAACGTTGATGCTGCTGAGCATGATTTTCAACTCTATTTAAACCTCGGTTAAACGTCAGAGTGATGCTTGGCGCTTCTCTTCCTGCGTACTCAACATAATCATCTTCATTGAATGAGGTCATTTTCTGTTTCTCTGGTCTCGGCGTATCGCCACGCTCCCAGCTAGAAAACTTTTCTTCAATAAGTGGAATCACAGTTTTGATGTCCACATCACCAGAAACGACCAGCTCAACTATTTGAGGTTGATACCAAGTCTGATAAAAGTTGCTGATGCCTTGAGGAGTAGCATTCACGATCGACGATTTAGTCCCTAATGCATCTTGCGATTGGTACGGGCCGCCTTCAATGAAGTGGTCAAAGAATTTCTCTCCGAATGACTTATCATCGAGGCGAGCCATACGGAACTCACCAAGAACCACGCCTTTTTCTTTTTCGACTTCTGAACTTGATAGATCCAGGCCATCACCAATGTCACGCATCCACGTCAAAGCAGACTGCAATTGGACATTGTCAGGTAAATCTAACTGGTAGACCGTCTCTTCATAAGAAGTGTAGGCATTAATATCAGCACCAAAGCTAGCGCCTGCGTCTTCGAATAGACGAATCACATCGTTCTGAGAGAAGTTTTTACTGCCATTGAATGCCATGTGTTCCAAGAAGTGCGCGTAGCCTTCTTGTTGAGAAGTCTCTTGAATCGAACCGGCGTGCACGACTAAACGAACAGATACGGATTCTTCATGATCTGGATAAACATGATAAGTAAGGCCATTTTCTAGTTGGCCTGAAGTCCATGCCGGATCCGGCTGGATTGGCGTTTCGGTAGTTTTTGATGTTGAGCTACAGCCAACTAAGGTGAGGCATAGAGCCGTCGCTAAATAATATGTTTTCATAACAACCTCTTAATGTCATTCATCGACAATATACAGATTGAGCTAACGATTATTATTTAATATTGAACCGGATGAGTATCTTTGTGATCTAGATCTTTATTTTATAAATCACTATACGTTATGTAAGATCGCCTGTGCTCGTTTAAAGCAGCGTTTTGATAGAGCCTAATACATCCATTTAAACTCGCTAACTACATCCATTTAAAATCAATGGCTACATACATTTAAGCTAGTTCGCTACATACCCTTAAACAACGCTTGCGAGGCACGGCTGATCGGTAGCTTTTCCCCTGACACATACGCCGACATCTGACCTGAGAGCCCTTTCTTCACCTTATCAATGGCGGAAACTTTCACTACCACTGAACGGTGGATTTGCCAAAACTCATCAGGATTGAGTTGCGCTATCAACTCTTTTAGTGACACGCGAAGAATATACTCCTCTAGCGATCCCCCTTGACCCTTCTTAAATATAGACACGTACTTGTCTTCTGCTTTGAAGTAAGCGACATCATCGACGGCGATTAGGTGAATGTCTTCCCCTACACTGGCTTTGAGCCATGTGAGATACTTTTTCTCCGATAGATAAGGAGGCTGCGTTTGCTGTGACGTCGACTGGGATAGTTGTTGAAGCTGAGCCATTAACGCCGTGATATCGGGCTGTTCTGGCGTGGTACCTGTTTGTGTTTGATTGCTCGACAGACGCGCTTGCACTTTCTGACATGTGGCCAGTAAACGCTCTTCATTGATTGGCTTAAGCAGGTAGTCCATCGCATTGTGATCAAAAGCTTTGACCGCGTATTCGTCATAAGCCGTGATAAACACAATCAATGGCGGTGAATCTAACTTGTTGAGTTGTTTCGCCAGAGAGATACCATCCAGTTCCGGCATACGAATATCGAGAAAAGCCACGTCGGGCTTAAGCTGCTGAATACTCTGCATCGCCTCCAAACCGTTTTGTGCTTTACTGACGATTTCTAACTCCGGCCAAACCTCAGCAAGGCTCTTGTCTAAGTGGTGACTTAACAGTGCTTCATCGTCTGCGATTATCGCCGTTACGCTCGGCTGTACTGTTGGGTTGTTCATGGTTAGTCCTTTAAATTCACACTGTAAATCGTCTATTTTGCGTCACTGTTCGGTGTTTTCTGATCTGTAATTCTAGGCGGCTGCCTCAGTCAACGGTAACAAGATCGTCGAGACTACCCCGCCTTCAGCGTGTTCAGTAATCGTTAGGCTCGCCTTATCACCATACAGGGTTTCGATTCTTTGACGAATATTGCTTAACCCAACACCGTGACCCGTATTCGCAGAAGGCGTTTTCAACCCAGCGCCATTATCAGCCACTTCAATTTTTAGCTGCTGTGCTTGTTGAGTAATACGAATATTCACTTGGCCACCAGCGGCTTTGGGCTCGATGCCGTGCGTGAGTGCATTCTCGACCAAAGGTTGAATCAAGAACGGTGGAATCACCTGCAAATCGCTAATCTCGTGTATTTCAATCGAGAACGTTAAGCGCTCACCCAAGCGTATCTTTTGGATATTAAGATAAGCGTCTAACAAGTCGACCTCTTGTGCGATGGTCGATTGCTCGGTGCGGCTGTTTTTCAGAGTTACACGTAATAAGTCAGTCAGTTTTTCGAGCATCAACTTGGCTTTCGCGCTGTCACTCTCAATCAATACATTGATGGTCGCAAGCGTGTTGAACAAGAAGTGCGGTTCAATTTGGCTTTGCAGTTGTTTAAGCTGGCTTAGCACCACCACCTTTTCTTGGTCGGCCTGACGACGCTTGGCCACTTCCAATTCGTTATCGGCACGTAACTGCTGCTCCCGAGTATAGAAATAGTAATAGCAAACCGAACAGAAGATCACACCGAGCAAGACTACAGATTTAAGGTCCGAGATATTAGCCCCGAAATACCCGTTCAACCAATAGTGTGCGTTCAAGGTACCAAAGGTCATCGCGATCACCATTGAGATACCCACCTCAAGCGTTCGAGATGTCCTCTTAAACAACTTCACCAAGATGAAAGAAGAACCCACGGCGCTGTAGCCAAAGCCAAAACTGATTGCCAGGTTAACCGTTAATCCGCCGCCCCAAATCGTATGGGTTGTAATCGCAATAAGAACACAAAATAGCGTGGTGAACGCGAAACTCTTAATCCATGAAAATCGACTGTTTGAAGAAGTGTCCATTAAAATCGTCCTTTGATATTTAAGAGAATCATATGACTATCGGGTAAACTGGCGTAAGCAGAATCACTTTTACCACCTAGAAAGCGTGCAGCAAGTTCCAAATCCAACGATGAATTGCCATTATCTAAAGCCTGATAATTGAGCCACTGAGTCGCAATAAAACCGCCATCTTGAGGAGACAACATGACATCGAATGTTGGCGTGATATCTTCAAGCCAGCCATGTGTCGAATCCAGAGACCAATGAAACATGATGTTGTGTTGAACCAAATTGGCGTGCTGATAGCCTTGCGCATAAGAACCTACCAACGAAGATGTCATCGGATTAACCGACAAAGACTCTGCACTTTCTATCGCGCTTTGCCACTCAGAATGACTCCAAGCACGGCTATCAAACCAGTATTCCAGCACCACATTATGGCCCGTGTCATTGGCCCATGTTAATCCTGCTAACGCTTGATAAGCCTCGCCCTGCTCTTCAAGATAAACCGGTTTAAGCATTGAATCCGGCTGACTGTAGCCAAGGCTTTGTCGCTGATAAACCACCGAGCCATGAAACTCCCAAGCGAGATTCAACACCGACACTAAACTCGCCCCAAGTAAGCCATGGCGTACATCGTCGTAATAAGCGACCCACTGATATTCGTGGTCGCCAACCAGATTGTAACGACGTATCCCAAAGCCTTGTTGCTGATTCTGCTTTTCGAATTCATTTACGTCTTGGGAAGTCCATGACGAATCGCTGTAAAGCAGTGTCCATTCGCCCGTCATATCGAACAGTGACGCTGAAGCCACACCGGCGCCCTCTTCTGCGACAATGCCAACAGGGTTTTGTCGGTAAGGCTTGATAATGTCTAACGGTCGGTAGCCATAACCAACACCCCAATCTAGGCGAACCTTACCGAGTGTCACATCAAGGTAGTGATCACCGAACGCTGAATTAGACAGTTCAACACCACCTTGCCAAAACAGCTCGCGCGCAATGAATTCCGATTCAAAGCTCGCGTCTTGGTCTTGAGGAGTATTAGTCAAAATATCATTGGCTTTCATTGCAAACAGGCCAAGCCAATTGCCATATCCAACCTCAAGATCCAAAAAACCATTGAGTGACTGGCGATTGTCAGATACGAAAGGGTTAAATGGCGACTCTCTCGATTCAACGGCCTCAGCACTCAATTGCCAGTCCCAGGCTAGGTTCAGATCGTACGCTTGAGTCGTATTACTCATACAAGGCAGCACAATGAAAGTAACGATTAAAGGCTTGATGTGGAATCGACGACTAGAAGCTTTCATGGCACCCACCTAAAGCCCAGACACGCTATTACGTGATAAGTAAGCAGGGTTGTAGTATTTGTCCGCTAAAGCTTGTTCGCTTACCTCGCGGTACTCAATCACGGTTTTCTTACTTGGTTGAATCTTATCGAGCAAAGTCATCGAAACTACACTTGGCAAGCCATCTCGCACGCCTTCAGTAAACCAAGCTTGCTTGGCTAACTTACCTGAACGCAGATACAGATCCGCTTTAACAGGAAACGCTCGGTCTGCCGTTAACCACAGATCAATCGATTGATAGCTGGCACCCTTGGTTTTCGCCGTTAGCTTTAGATGATAAGTATCGAGTGTCTCGCCAGTCGACCTCTCAACCTGTTGCTCGGCAACCCACTTACCTTGGTAATCTTCGCTCCAAGTGAGCGTCGAAATGTCCCCTACCGAAGCTTCACCCAAGAGTTTCTGCATTGGTGTGATTCGGATAGGTCGGCGCGATTTCGGCATCAGTAACCAATAGTTGTCCTCTATCATCAGCATCTTTTGACCCGCCTCGACCGCCGACTTGAACACGACCAGCGACTCTCGGTTTGGTCTTGTGTAGACGTTGTATTCGCGGGTTTTGTCTAGTTGCTCGTCTTGATATAGCGCGACCAGAGAAACCACTTTAGACGCCTGTTCGCTGTTCAAGCGATAGCTATCCGCCTTGGCGATCATCTCTGTGACTTGTTGTGAATCGACTGCCCAGCTTGGTGTCGATGCTAGAACCAAAACCAATACAGAACCTAAAACAGTGAGTGAACGAGTAAATTTATACATAAACCAGCGCCTCCGTGATTGGCTTATTCACGCCTTTGCGAGCAGAAAAATAAGCAGCTAGCAAACAGATCGTCAACACACCTAAAGTGGCGTAACCAACTAATTCCAATGAGAAGTAAATGTTGAGTGGGTAACCCTCGGTTCTGCCGGGAGGTGGTGGCATTTGGATATCCACCACCAGCAATAACACCGACACGAAGCCACTCACTAACGCGCCGATCGCGCTGCCAATCACAGCCAACAATCCCGCCTCTTTTAAGAAACCTGCGACGATTTCAGACGGGTAACTGCCTAGTGCCGACAAGGTGCCAATTTCACGAGTACGCTCGGTCACCGACATGGTCATGGTGTTAAACAACGACACAAACACTACCAATGCCATCACCGCGCCCATGATGCCGAAGATACGGTCGTAAAGATCTTTCACCTTGGTGTAGAAAAACGCGCGATCTTGCCACGGGGTGATCTCGATCTCTGTGCCTTGATCGCTTTGGCTCGCACTATTTCGATCTAAAGCTGTTTGGATACGCTGTTGAACGGTCGAGGTCTTGCTTGTTTCAAATAGAAACACCGACAAGGTACTGACTTTGTCTGACGCTAAAAGCTCTTGGGCAGTGGTGATGTGTACGTATAACTGACGCTTATCCAGCTCAGGCACTCCTGTCGAGTAAATACCCTGCACCTTAAAATCAAAAGCGTTCAATGCGCCGTCACTGGTAGTCGCGAGCAGTGTCACCCAATCGCCAACGGCAACTTTGAGATTACGAGCAAGGTCAGTTCCCAGCATCACTTGTGGCTCTTGGCTGTCGTATCTTGGCGATTTCACATCCGAGAGGGTCTGACCGCTGCGCACATCTAAGAAAGGACCTTTCATGTCGAACTCACGCTCATTGACACCCGTTCCCATAAAAATGGTCGATTTGCTGCCGTTAGACACCAAGCCGCTGAAGTAAACTCGCGGTTGCACACCACGCACATCACTGTCACCAATGATGCTCTTGGTTAGCGCTTGAACATTATCGAGACCATTGCTCAGCGGCATGTCTTCATCTTGCTCAAAATATCCCGGCGTACTCAAAGTAAGATGACCAGTATCGCGCGCGGTCGATTCACGCAGAGATTCATAGGTATAAAGCCCATAACCTCCAGCCGAGGTCAGCGCAAATACGGCAATTGCGATGATCAATACCGAAAGCAGACTACGGCGACCGTTTCTCAATAAATTAAGCCACGCCAAACGCACCGAGGTAGGAAGCAAAAAAGTGCTCATTCTTTGTGTTAACTTGCCCATGAGATTGCCTCCATTGCTGTGGCTTGTAGTGCCAGTTGACCATCGATAAGTTCAATGACTCGGTCACAACGCTGCGCCATTCTTGGGTCATGCGTTGCGACAATAAAGGTGGTGCCCATTTCGTGGCCGAGCTCTTTCATAATGTCGATCACAAGGTTGGCGGTGTGACTGTCTAAGCTAGCGGTCGGCTCATCGGCAATGACTAAGCTTGGGTTGTGGATTAGCGCTCTGGCTATCGCGACACGTTGCTGCTGGCCGCCTGAAAGATTGTCTGGGCGATGATGTACATATTCGCCTAGCCCAACACGCTCTAACATGTCTTGTGCTCTGGTCTGCTGTTCTTGTTTCGAACATTGGTTCAACATCAATGGGTAGGCCACGTTCTCAAGTGCCGTCATCACTGGAACCAGATTGAAGCGCTGAAATACAAAACCCAACGACTGACGGCGAAAGCGTGCAGCGGCGATTTGCTCTGTCGGATACGGTTGGCCATCAATATTGATCTGTCCTCGATAGCTCATATCCAACAAACCAAGAATATTCAAAAGTGTGCTTTTTCCAGAACCCGACGGGCCACACAACGCCACCATTTCACCGCGCTGGATATGGCCATCGACCCCGTTTAATGCATCAACACGTTGACCGCCTGTGACATATGCTTTGCCGATATCTTTAAATTCAATCATCCCGTTTTCCTCTGATTACTAACCAACTGTTTAGCTTCCATGCCCTTTATTTCGCTTTCGCTATTAGGGCCTTCGCAGTCATCGTTTCGATGTTGTCGGCATCGGCCGTTTCCATTTGCTCTAGCCACGCTTGTGCTTGCGTTAGGTCTTCAGCACGAATCGATGCCTCAATCGCATAACGGTAAATCCACGATGTCACAGCGAAATGCTGTTGCTGGAAAGCATCTTCAGCCAATAGCGAGAGGAACAGGTCATAACCACGATCGAAATGATTAAACATGTCTGGCAGAGAGGTGTAAGTAACGGCGGCCATTGCGCGAGTTAGGTAAGAATCTGGCAGCCCTTGAACACGGGGTTGTTCATGAATTGGTTGGTCTTCGTCTTTCAGCAGCACCAGTGATTTATCAATGGTTGATAAGCCTCTCTCCACATACTTCATCTTGTTCCAAGGTAAGAACGCATCACGCCCCATCAGGGTTTCTGTGCTTCCTAAATAAACTAAAGTCAGTGGCGTAGCGCCGTCTTGTTGCAGCGTGTCATTAAGGCGTTCATAAGCCACCTCAACCAAGTCTTCATTGCCTTGCGCCGCTTGGTTGTAGATATCGAGCACGTCTGAACTCGGGTTCGCTAAAGCTAACGACGGTGCAAACGAAACAAGAGCAATCAGCAATGAACGCTTAAGCACAGAAGTTGTAGAGCCTGAATTAAATGAGTGTGAAGTAGTCATGATTTCTAATCCCTTTCAAATGTTGACGTTGAAAGGTTAACTAGAATTTGTCGTGCAGTTTTACCAATGCGACGAATGGTAATTATAAGGAGTGAATGGTTGAGAGGCGGTGTGAGTGGGGTCTCAACCTTATAGGAACTAGACGAACACTATTCGCATAATTAGCCATAGTTACCTCCCCCTCTAACTCCCCCTCAATCTGGGTTCATCAATATCTCTAGATCTTTAGCAGAGGGGGAGAACTTTCTTTAGCACTGAACATATATCGACACTTTTAACGATCGATGTTCTATTCCTCCCCTCTCCACGATCAGCAAGGGATCTACATATGAATCAAGGGGAGGCTAGGAGGGGATTTATTTTGGATTAACGCACTCGGCAGAGCTCAAACCAAAAAAATAGCCGCTAATCCGCGGCTATTTTTAGTTATCTAAACGAAGTTCCTATTACTTCGATCTTTCTACTTCTTTGTCTCTTCAACCACGGCTTTCATCAATACTGATGTATCCATGCGGCCTTGTCCTTCGGCAGACAGTGCCTTGTAGGCGTTGTTGGTCTTTTCAGTCAGTGGAAGCTGGATGCCTTGGCGCTCAGCTTCATCTAGACAGAAACCTAAGTCTTTGATCATCCAATCTATTGCAAAGCCAAAATCGAACTTGTCTTGTGCCATTGTGGTAGCACGGTTTTCCATCTGCCATGAGCCAGCAGCGCCGTTTTTAAGGCAATCAACCAGAGTTGGGATATCCAAACCTGATTTTTCAGCAAGCACTAAGCCTTCAGATAAGCCATTCAACACTCCTGCAATGCAGATCTGGTTAACCATTTTCGCGCGTTGGCCTTGGCCGACTTTACCCATAAGAACTGACGACTTACCGTAAGCTTCGAACACAGGTTGAAGGTCGTTGAAAAGCGCTTGTTCGCCACCACACATGATGGTTAGCACGCCATTTTCTGCGCCCGCTTGGCCACCAGATACAGGTGCATCCATAAAGCGAATACCGGCTTTC
>NZ_AJYZ02000019.1:1424445-1591780 GCF_000272045.2 Vibrio crassostreae 9ZC13
AACTGCAGACGTTGTAGTGTGATCGACAAGAATCGCGTTTGGCTTCATCGCTGCCAATGCGCCTGTTTCGCTGGTTGTCATGCTGCGTACGTCGTCATCGTTGCCCACACAAACCAATACCACGTCAGCTTCCGCTACACATTCAGCCACAGATTCTGCCGCTTTACCTTGGTGTTTATCAGCCCAGTCTAGCGCTTTACTGTGAGTGCGGTTAAATACCGTTACTTCAAAACCGGCTTTGACTAGATGGCCTGCCATTGGGAAACCCATAACGCCTAGCCCGATAAAACTTACTTTCATTTCTTTCTCCTTTTATTTGACCAAACCATCGCTATGAAAAGATCGAACACTCTCAATCAATGCATCAATAAGCAGGGTCAAAGCCTTTGGCTGATATTTTCTTTCTTTGTACACTAAATACGCTTGGCGATCACCCCGATGATACTCAGGGAGTACTTAAATCAGATTCATGTCGGGATAAGACGAACAATATAATGAAGTTCAGCGATAAATCGCGACCAGAGAACGCTTTGTCAGCCGTACATTATGGAACGATGATCAAGGAAAATCAGGTATAACGTTCATAAAAAAACCGAGCACTAGGCTCGGTTTTTTAATAACTTTTGTTACTGTAAAGATTACAGCTCAGCGTTGTGGTAAACCTGCTGAACGTCATCACAGTCGTCAAGCATGTCTAAGAACTTCTGGAATTTCTCAGAATCTTCTTCAGCTACTGGCGTAGTTGTTTGAGGAACGAAAGTGATTTCCTCAACGTCTAGCGTTAGCTCTGGGAACGCAGTGTTTAGTGCAGTCTTCGTTTTGAAGAACTCAGTCGTTGGAGCGAATACAGTGATTACACCGTCTTCTAGCTCAACGTCAGTCACGTCTACGTCTTCCATCATAAGCGTTTCTAGGATGATCTCGTCATCTTCGCCTTTGAACTGGAATACAGCTTGGTGAGCGAACATGTGAGAAACAGTACCTTCAACACCGATTTTCGCGCCAGTTTTAACGAAACATTGACGAACGTCTTGGAAAGTACGGTTGCCGTTATCAGTTAGACAGTCAACGATTACGCTTGTGCCACCTGGGCCAAAACCTTCGTAGCGAGCTGGTTGGAAGTCTTCACCGCCGCCGCCGTTCGCTTTATCGATCGCTTTTTCGATAACGTGTGCTGGTACTTGGTCTTTCTTCGCTTTAGCAATCAGGTGCTTAAGAGGTAGGTTCATGTCTGGGTCAGAGCTGCCGTTCTTAGCCAGTACGTAAATCTCTTTACCGTATTTAGAATAAACTTTAATTTTTGCGCCTGCAGTTTTCGCCATTGAGGCCTTGCGCACTTCAAAACTTCTTCCCATCGGGATCTTCTCTCTGATTCAATTAACGGTGCAAATTCTAGCAAATTACTGTGTCATTTCAATTCTACAGCACTGCTGGGCAAGGTTTGTCTGCGTTTATGCGACACCCATTACCCGTTTGTATTTTTCTACAGACTGTTCAAACCACACCTTTTCATCTGGGTCACCTAGCTTCATTGCTTCTTCAACAATGGCTTCAGGGCCACATTTCGCTTGCTTCAGTTTCCATACAAGAAACGATGCTTGCTTATCCAGTTCGATTTTATTTTTCTCGCTGGGTGGAAGGAGTGAAAGGTTGATAGACATTGCTAGCCTTCGTCTGTAATACACTTGGCCGAGAAATATATCATAGAGCAGCCTCATAAAACCAATACTATGAGTAGTAGAAAGGATTTATGAGACAAGAAACCAAGCAAGTGCTGATGTAGGTCAAGCTAGTTTGGGAAAGTGCGTTTGGTGAAGAGCAACTAAAAAGTGAAAAGCAGAGTTTTGAAAGTTAGCTTACTAAACAACAAAAAGGCGTTAAGGATCGATCGATAATGATTGATAGAATAAAATTGGACCCTTAGATATCTTCTGATTTAGTTCAATAGCTCTTTTTATATCTAACCGCTTTCCATAAGCTAGCACTTCTCTTGTAGCCTCAACATACCCTTCTAATAACTCTAACGATGCTTCCATTCCGAGAATATAGAGATTCATTCTAGCCTTACGCAAAGTTAGATTACTATTGAATGAATTTAGGTAAGCTGTTTTCAAAGAGCCGTCATCGACTTGATCTCTTAGATAATTCGCTAATGTAGTCGTATAAATCGCCATTAAATGCTCAAATTCTGCTACATCATTTGCAGTTTTCATTGGCGTTGTTAATGATATGGACACTTCCACCCACCGTCTAAACTTATAGTCGGTAACATAAATGAGGAAGAGACCATGACCATTGCAACTTTAGGTATCGACTTAGCTAAATCTTCTTTTGCTCTTCACGGAGTAGATTCATCAGGCAAAGTTCTTTTGAAGAAAAATATCAGCAGAAAGAAGTTGTCCGAAACGTTGACCAATATGCCCCCTTGTCTTGTTGGTATGGAAGCTTGCTCCAGTGCTCATTATTGGGCAAGAGTATTCAAGCAATTTGGTCATGACGTTAAACTTATGCCTCCGCAGTTTGTTAAGCCCTATGTGAAATCAAATAAGAACGATACCGCTGATGCTGAAGCAATCTGTGAAGCGGTAACTCGCCCTAACATGCGTTTCGTACCTATAAAATCGATTGAACAGCAATCAATCCTTTCTGTTCACAAAGCTAGAGAAAGGTTAGTTTCAATGAAAACTGGCCAAACTAATCAATTACGTGGGTTGCTGGCTGAGTTTGGTCTTGTCTTTCCTAAAGGAAGTGCATCACTTAACAAGCAGCTCCCTCTGGTTTTAGAGGATGCTGAAAATAATTTGACGCCACCGATTCGCTGCGTGGTTACTCATTTAAAAGAACTAATTGATGAGCTTTCTTCACGAATTAGTGCGTTAACAAAAGAAATTGAACAATGGCACAGTACGAATGTTGATTCTAAAAGAATCGCAGAGATCCCTGGAATTGGCCCTATAACTGCCACCGCACTTGTTGCAAGTATAGGTGACCCCGCATCTTTTAATAATGGACGGCAGGTATCTGCATGGATTGGACTTGTACCTAAGCAGTTTTCAACGGGTGGCAAACAAGTATTGCTTGGTATAAGCAAGCGGGGGGATGGCTATTTACGAAGACTACTAGTGCATGGTGCAAGAGCTGTTCTTGGGCACTTAAAGCAACAGCCAACCACTTATACTCACCGCTGGTTGAATGACTTACTGAAACGAAAACACAAGAATGTTGCAATAGTCGCACTAGCTAATCGGAATGCTCGAATTGCATGGGCTTTATTGGCTAATCAGCAACACTATAATCCTGAATTACTATCTATCTAAAATTGCGCATGAAGTGGAAATGAGAAAACAGGTAAGACCGTGAGTATGGAACTCTGATTTGATCTTAGGACTTTCAAGTTCGTGTTGTTGATAAGAGCATGCTCAGCGGAAATCATTAAGAGTCCTTGAACTCGGATATATGTCTGCAATCTTTTACCTAAAACTTTCAGATTTACTACTTGCCAATAGGAAGTGTCCATATATGATCAAATCAGCTTGAAGATCAACGACACCATATGTAGCTAGCCGTTAGCTTCTAACGGGCATACCTAGTCCTATGACTTTGTTAATCGCTTTGACATTCGCCATGATTTCGCCCACTTGAGCGTTGTAACATCTCAAGCTCAATTTATCGCTTGTTAGTCCTTTATATCGGGACATAGCAGTCTCAGATATTGAACGATAGTGATAACCAGACTCTGTTTTCCATTCCGATATTGTTCCATCTCTCAGAGCCATTACCGCTTTGTTTCTGGGATGACCGTCTTCCCAAAGAGCTGCATTCTTTCGAGGCGGTATTAACGGAGTACAGCCTTTATTTTTCAGAGTCTCGTGGCAATTTTTTGTGTCATATGCTCCATCGGCGGATACGGCAGCGACCTTTCTACGTAGTGGGTTGAGTAACGTCGGTAACACTTCACTATCGCCTACATTTACAAGACTGACTTCCGCACTAATCGCTTCGTGAGTATCCACATCCACAGCTAAGTGCAGTTTGCGCCATGTCCTACGTTTTTCTGTACCATGCTTTTTCACTTTCCACTCCCCCTCACCAAAGACTTTGAGGCCAGTAGAATCAATGGCTATATGGCGAATAGCCCCTCTCGATTTATTGCGATATTTGACCTGAACTGTCTTCGAGCGTTTACTGATACAGGTGTAGTCAGGGGACGTTAGTGGAACATCTAATAGCTCAAAGATAGAGTCGATAAAGCCTTGAAGAGCACGTAAAGGAAGAGAGAAGATGCCCTTAATCATCAAGGCGGTTTCAATCGCTGTATCAGAGTACTGAAAGCCTCTCCCACGCTTACCATGATGAGTTTTGCATCGCCATGCATCTACGGCTGAATCATCTATCCAGAATGTAACCGAACCACGTTTACAAAGAGCCTTATTGTACTCCGTCCAGTTAGTTATCTTCTTGTTTGCTTTACCCATATCACCACCATTCCAATCGTTTCAATCGTTTCAAATGATCAGATCACAGGACTTGGAAAAGGTTCAACTAATTTGGGCAACAACGCCGTTTTCATTAACAGATCATTCCGCAGCTTTTGAGCGTCTTTCTTTTCGTCATTGTCGTTATTCAACTTTGTTAAAAGATAAGTTGATGCTGCACCAACTAAACCACCACATAATGTCCCTAATACAGGAAACCCAGACTTAACTATATCGTTATATAATTGTATTTCTTCATTTGTCATTGTATTTGCACATTTTAATAGTAGTAAAAAGAAGGAGCGAGATTTAACCTATAAGTTGGCTCGTTTAACAACCTTCTGTGGCTAAAGAACTGCCAACATTCTCAGCACCTTTAAGTATATAAATTGAAGTGAGCCCTACTCCGGCAACAGATAGCGCGTGCTTCTGCCACCAGAACCAGATTTAACTAAGCAGCCATGCTCAATCAAAGCATTCAAATGACGTGTTGCTGTAGCACTGCTCACCTTTGCTACTTTCTGATATTGGCTGGCATTGATACCTTCTGAAAAATCACCATCGAGCATCCTATTCAGCACTTTTACTTGTTCTGCCGTAAGCTTGGTTTGATCGATGCTGCGCCAATAGTTAGTCTTATATACAGTTTGGTCTACCTCAGCGAAAACCCCTGTAAACGTCTCGTCTAACGTATCTAAGAACCACATCAACCATTCGCTAATATCGAGTCCCCCTTTCTGGGTTCGCTCCAATATCTCGTAGTAATGCTTGCGGTTAGCGAGAATTCCCACCGACATCGCATAGAAGCGTACCGACTGCTGCTCGGCCTGTGCTAACGCCAAGTCGGTCAACAATCGAGTAATACGACCATTACCATCATCTAACGGGTGTAAGGTGATAAACCAAAGGTGAGTGATTGCGGCTCGCAATAGAGGATCGAGTGTGGCGTCAGTAAGTGAATCATTAAACCATTTGATAAATGTATCTAGCTCAGCATCAAGAATGTCTCGGCTAGGCGCTTCAAAGTGCACGGTTGGGCGGTCAATTCTTCCTGATACCACTTGCATCGGAGCGTCACCTCGTAGCTGACCTCCAACTACAGGGTTAAACATGGTGTAGCCTTGAGGAAACAGTCTATCGTGCCAATGTAAGATCCTATCAAGCGCTAGTGGCTCTGTTAGGTTCTGCACCGCATCCAACATAATTTCAGCTAGGCCATCGGTTTGTTCTGTCGTTGGAAAAGGTCGATCTTCACTGACACCGAGTTTATTGGCTAAAGAAGACCGGACCGAGAAAGCATTAAGCTTTTCTCCCTCAATCGCACTGGAATGGACTATGTTCGCTAATAAGGTGTCGAGCATGGTTTGGGATTGATCTGCCGACTGTGAGGTAATCTTGCCCAATAGAATGCCCTGATTAAGCCGTACTTCTCTTAACCTCACGCCTATTTTCTGATTATCCCAAACAAAGTTTGGCCAATTATCTTGCTGCCAAATCCACATATTACACCCCATAATGCGAAAGTATCACTTATTCAACTCATACTATGAGCTGTTTAAGGCAATTATTCAACTCACATTATGAGCCGAATAATGAGTTAATCGCATCACAGAGGTTGCAAGAGTAACTCCTAACCTACAAAACTATTCACTCACCGCGAACACATCGCAGCGTGAGGCGCAGATGAAGTCATTTTTGTGCAGGCCTTTGATTGAGTGGCTCCACCAAGTGACGGTGACTTTGCCCCACTCCAATAAGATCGAAGGATGGTGGAACTCTTCTTCTGCCAGTTCTGACACTATGTTGCTGAATGCCCATGCTTGCTTGTAGTTCTTAAACTTGAACACCTTCTCAAGCTGCGGGATGCCGTCTCTTTCGATGATCTGCCAGTCTGACAACTCCAACAGTAAAGATTGTTGTTCATCTTCACTTAGGGCAATCGCGTCGATACTGCAGGCTTCGCATTTTTGTTCATTCAACATGTGTTGGTTCCTTGGGTTCAAAAAGTGGTGGTAGTAACCCCGCATCGATGGCGAGATCAGCTTGCTGTAATAGGTTTTCCTGACTGATTTTAAAGAGCTCAGATAGCTCGTCGATCACGTAATATTTCGGCTGCATGATGTCGATACGATAAGGCGTTCTTAAAACCGTTTGCAGATCGAACCGCTCGCGAACGGCCAAATCCCCTCCCAACGCATACATAGTTTCCGCTGGAGACGAAAGAATGCCACCGCCATAGATTTTCAGTTGTTGGCCTTCTTTTACTAAACCGAACTCAACCGTAAACCAATACAAACGGGCAAGATAAGCGCGCTGTTTAGATGTGGCGGCTTGGCCTAGTTTTCCATAATGCTCAGTGAAAGCCGCGAAATCGGCATTAGTGAGCATGGCACAATGGCCGAAAATTTCATGAAAGAAATCAGGTTCTTGTAAGTAATCGAACTCGTCTCGCGTTCTCAGAAATGTCGCAACTGGGAATTTCTTATTGGCGAGCAAATCAAAGAATCGGTCGAAATCGATCAATGCAGGCACAGGCTGAACTTGCCAACCGGTTGTTTCCATTAGCACTTTATTTATCTCTGGCAGCTGGGGAACTCTGTCTAATGGTAGATCCAGCAAGGTCAAACCGTGCAAATAAGCATCGCATGCGCGGTCATTAATCACGTCCAGTTGCCTTTTCACTAAGTCGTGCCAAATAGCGTCTTCTTCGAGGCTCCACTCAACCCATCCCTCTTGGCTCACGGGCTTAGAATGATATTGAGTCATTACACTCCTCCTTTCGAATGTCTCACTTTAAGCCTATCTCCACTCCTTATAAGCGCCAATTTGCGCGATTTTTCGAAATAAGCGATCGTGTAACATTTTATTTACACAATTCCACCAAGCGCTTATTTTGCTGAACTTTTGACTTTGTAAAACCTAAATACCAGACTGAAAACGTTAACTTTTTGTTAAAGGTAAAGGAATGCACGAAAGCAATAAGCCCATTTGGCAGCCAAGCGAGCAGCGTATCGCCAATGCCAACTTAACCCGATTCATCGATAGCCTTGAACAGTCTTGGTTAAACCTAGATAGGGACGTAAAAAACTATGCCGAACTCCACCAATGGTCTGTAGTTCAGCCGGAATCGTTTTGGCAAAACGTGTGGCAGTTTTGTGGAGTAGTCGGCTCACAAGACTCTATTAACAAGGCAGAAAGCGAGACCATCAAAGCTCAAGGTGGGAGCCGCTGGCAGCAGCCTAAATCGAACCGTGATGCGGTTTGGTTTCCCAATGCACAAGTAAACTACGCCGAGAACTTGCTGCGTTTGGCACACACCATGCCTGATGAGCTTGCGATTTGGTTTGAGAATGAACGTGGCGAACAACAGAGTTATACATGGGAAACCCTGTGTGAAGCTGTCTCTAGTGTTCAGCAATGGCTTGTCGATAGCGGAGTGAAACAAGGTGATATAGTTGCTGCGTATACTCCCTATCTGCCACAAACCGTGATAGCCATGCTAGCCGCCACCAGCTTAGGCGCGATTTGGACATCGACCTCGCCTGATTTTGGAGTAGAGAGTGTGATTGAGCGATTCGGACAGGTGAAACCTAAGGTGCTGTTCACCTGTGACGGTTACACCTTCAATGGCAAAACGTTCGATATGGCGGGCAAGAACCGTGAAATCATCGAACACTTAAACGAATTAAAACAGGTGTGTGAGATCGGTTATTTGAAACCGAGTAATGACTTAGAGAAGAGCGATTTAGAGAAGAACGAATTAAAGAAAAACAAAGTTAAACATGATGTGTCACCCCAAAGCTGGCACAGCATCATTAATCGCTATCAGACAAAACCTCTTCGATTTACTCGTGTCGGCTTCAATGAACCGTTGTTTGTACTCTACTCTTCCGGCACCACAGGCAAACCCAAATGTATAGTGCATTCTGTCGGTGGCACTACCATCAACCACCTAAAAGAGCATCAGCTTCATTGCGATATTAAACCAAGAGATCGCGTGTTCTACTACACCACTTGTGGTTGGATGATGTGGAACTGGCACGTATCTGCGCTCGCCAGCGGTGCTTGTTTGGTTATCTTTGATGGTAGCCCGGTTTACCCGCAACCTAACGTTCTATGGGATTTAGCGCAGCGTGCTGACGTATCGACATTTGGCACCTCAGCCAAGTACATAGAAGCGATTGAGAAAGCCGAACTCTCACCAATCGACAGCCACTCTCTGCCTCAATTAAGAACACTGTGCTCGACGGGTTCTGTGCTTTACCCAGAGCAGTTCGATTACGTTTACAAGCACATCAAGCAAGACCTGCATTTAGCGTCGATTTCTGGCGGCACGGATATTTGTGGCTGCTTTGTGTTGGGTAATCCTATCTCACCAGTGTATCGCGGCGAGTGCCAACAGGCAGGGCTCGGCGTCGACATCAAGGTGTTCAATTCGTCTGGTCAAAAGGTCGATCACGAACGTGGCGAATTAGTATGCACCAACTCCCTACCCAACTTCCCCGCTGGCTTTTGGAATGACACCGGAGAGCGCTATCACAGCACCTATTGGGATAGATTCGACAATGTGTGGCATCACGGTGATGAAGTCGCACAGAGCGAACATGGCGGCTACCTGTTCTACGGGCGAGGCGACACCACACTCAACCCCGGTGGCGTGCGAATTGGTACGGCCGAAATCTATCAGCAAGTGAACACCATTGACGGCATCATCGATTCGATAGCAGTCGGTAAAAACATCGACCGCAATGAACAGGTATGGCTGTTTGTTCAGCTGCAGCAAGGTGTGAGTTTAGATGAAAAGTTACTGACAGCCATCAAAAGCAAACTCAAATCCTCTTGTTCGCCAAGACACGTGCCAAGCCAGATATTTGCGATCAGCGACGTGCCAAAAACACGCTCTGGCAAACTGGTGGAGTTGGCTGTGAAACAGGTGATCAATGGCAAAAATGTAGAAAACCTCGGGGCTATCGCTAACGCCGAGGTTTTGGAAGAGATAAAGAGTGTTGTTTCGCTTTAGTGTTCCTATCTCAAAAAATCCAAGCTAGAAGAAAGTAAAGTAACCAGTTATCTATGCGAAACCTGACGAATATCTGAGTTGATGTCATCAATAAGCTGTCTTGCTGATTCATCTCTTTGCTTCACTAATGCAATGAACAGCAAATCAGTAATAATGTTTTGAGCTGTTCGGGATGCTATCGATGAACTTCGGTATTGGCTTTCATCAGCAATCGTATCAAAGGATAAATCCGCGATGCTTCGAAGTTTACTTTTACGAGCGGAGGTAAGAGCGATGACCTTAACACCTTGCTCCTTTGCTGTTTCTGCGGCGATTAACACATCTTTTCTTTCCCCTGAAAACGAAATAACAACTTGGACATCTTGCGGGGTAAGCGTACGGGCTATCGCTATCTGAACGTGACTGTCTTGTTCTGCTAAAGCGGTAATGCCTAATTTCAGCAATTTAAAGCTAAACTCTTTTGCCGTGAGTGCTGAGCCTCCAATACCCACGACTTGCACTCTATTGGCACCATCTAACAGTCGAATAGCTTCCGTGCAGGTATCAAGTGACAGCGCATTGGTTGTCTGGATCATCGCATCGGTTTTTTCTTGCACAAGCTTTTGAGAAATAACGCTGAATGGGTCATCGGCCAGAATATTACTGTGCAGTGGGGTGGTTTGAATGGCGTGCTTTCGACCTATATCCTCCGTCAGCGCTAACTTGAATTCACTGTAGCCTTTAAAACCAATTCGCTGCGTAAATTTCACGATACTTGATTGACTCACGTTGGTCGCTTGCGCCAGTTCTTGGCTTGTCAATGAGGCTGCCTGTTCCACATTTGATGTTATCCAATCCGCAATTTTTCTCGCATTGGCAGAGAGCTGAGTACGACGGCTGACAATTTTATTCACGACTGACACATTTCACCTCGATTATTTTAGAATAAAATATTCCTAATGAAGAATAATGAATATTCAGTTCAAACCGCCACTTAAGTCGGAATGTCTGGGATTTAGTATAAATTTATCACAATTATTCCACCTAAATCACCACTTCAGAATAACTCTAACTGTGATATTTATCACTCAAACGGAATATTTTATTCTTTAGTATCGCCCTCAGTTTGTATTGGGTAAGAGAACAAGTAATGAAGATCGATTTGAACCGTTTGGTTACAGAGAGCCGCAATCCTGCAAGCGCAGACATTGATAAGCTATCAACAATTGACATGCTAGCCGTCATCAACAAAGAAGACCAACGTGTTGCGTTAGCCGTAGAAGAAGTCCTTCCTCACATTGCAAAAGCTGTTGACGCGATCACAAGTGCTTTTGCAAAAGGTGGCCGATTAATCTACATCGGCGCTGGCACTTCTGGGCGCTTAGGCATTTTAGATGCAAGCGAATGCCCACCGACTTATGGCACGAGCCCTGAACAAGTCATTGGCGTTATTGCTGGCGGGCACCAAGCCATCTTAAAAGCTGTAGAGAACGCGGAAGATGATCCTGCGCTCGCACAAGCAGATTTAAAATCGTTGGCGCTAACAGAGTCAGACGTAGTCGTCGGAATAGCCGCGAGCGGTCGAACTCCATATGTGTTGGGTGGCCTCACCTATGCTCGATTCATCGGAGCGACCACTGTGTCAATTTCGTGTAACCCCGGATCTCCAATGGCAAATTCCGAAGACATTGCGATTACTCCAGTTGTCGGCCCTGAAGTGGTGACTGGGTCATCAAGAATGAAGGCCGGTACCGCTCAGAAATTGGTTCTCAATATGTTGACCAGCGGCGCCATGATCCGCAGTGGGAAAGTGTTTGGAAATTTGATGGTTGATGTAGAGGCGACCAACGCCAAACTCGTCCAACGTCAAATCAACATTGTTATTGAAGCAACCGGAGTTGACAGCAAACACGCTGAATATGCGCTTAACGCTTGTAATAACAACTGCAAAACCGCAATTCTCATGATTTTGGCTGGCATCAGCGCCGAAGAAGCCTGTGCACGACTCAATAAAAGCGGTGGTTTCATCCGAACTGCACTCGCCGACGAATAATTAAATTCAGTTATAAAAGGTAATTCAAATGGCAAAAATAACGCCTACCATGATTGAAGCTTTACTGTTGGCCGTTGGCGGCAGTGGCAACATTCGTAAATGTGGGAACTGCATGACCCGCTTACGTTTAGCCCTCGTAGACATCAATCAAGCGTCTCTGGATACCATCAAGAAAACCCCAGGCGTTCTGGGTGTGGTAGAGAGTGACGAACAACTTCAGATCATTCTTGGGCCAGGTAAAGCGCAACAAGCTTCTGAGCTGATGAACAGCTTGATGCTTGAGCAGCCTGAAGCGACCGTAAAACAAACTAATGCAGAGGAAGATTTGTCTACGGTTGCGGCTGAACAAAAAAAGCAAATGAAGAGCAAGCAAACCAGTGGAGTACAGCGATTTCTTAGTAAGTTCGCTACCATCTTTACCCCCTTAATCCCTGGCTTTATCGCGGCGGGTCTGTTGCTTGGTTTTGCAACCTTACTTGAGCAGACCTACATTATCGATCAAGAACCAAGCAAGTCGCTGTTAGACCTTGTTGCCTACATGAAAGTATTTGGTACCGGCCTTTTTGCCTTTTTGAGCATTCTGATTGGCTATAACGCCCAGCAAGCCTTTGGCGGCTCTGGCGTTAACGGGGCGATTCTGGCTTCACTGTTCGTCTTGGGATATGACCCAACCGCCACGTCCGGCGTCTACTCAGGGATGAATGAGTTTTTCGGATTCTCTATCGACCCGCGTGGCAACATCATTGGGGTATTACTCGCGGCAATCACCGGTGCTTACGTAGAGAAACTGGTTCGAAAATACATGCCCGATGACCTCGATATGATCCTAACGTCTGTCGTCACGCTTCTCATTATGGGCGCGGTCACCTACTTGTTGATCATGCCGATTGGTGGCGAGTTGTTCAAAGGCATGTCTTGGTTATTCCTTAACTTAAACGACAACCCATTTGGTGCCGCTTTACTGGCTGGCCTATTTCTTATCTCTGTCGTGTTTGGTATTCACCAAGGGTTTGTTCCTGTCTATTTTGCACTTATGGAAGCGCAAGGCTTTAACTCTCTGTTCCCAATCTTGGCGATGGCGGGTGGCGGTCAGGTCGGCGCGTCAATGGCGTTGTACTTCAAAGCCCAAAAAGACTCTCTTCTTCGCACTCAAGTCAAAGGGGCTATTGTGCCTGGTTTGTTGGGTATAGGTGAGCCGCTGATTTACGGCGTCACACTTCCACGAGTAAAACCGTTTGTTACCGCTTGTATTGGCGGTGCAGCAGGCGGGTTCTTTATTGGATTGGTCTCTTACTTAGGGATGCCAGTCGGTTTAAATACAGTGTTTGGCCCATCGGGTATCGTCGCTGTGCCATTAATGACTTCTAACAGCGGTATTTTTGCAGGGATGGCGGTGTTTGTTATTGGTCTTCTTATTTCGTATGTCGTGGGTTTCTTTGCTACGTACATGTTTGGTTCCAAAAACGTTGATTTAACTTAGGTAAAAGCAGTGATGAAATTGAATAAGATCATTTTGAGTACAGTAGTATTGTCTGTTGTGGGTTGTTCGAGTGGCATGAATAAATTCAGTAATCAAGACCTAGAGCAGTACCAGCAACAACCAGAAAAATACGCTGAAAGCGTCGTAAGTACGATGAATAACAGAGAGTTAATCGGTCAAACATTGATGATGGATTTTCGCTCGTGGGGCAAAGAACCATACACCGATGAAGAGATCCCTGTAACTCGAATTAACCATGACATAAGCTCGATGATCACCGACTACCATATCGGCGGTGTAATTCTATTTCGCCAAAATCTAGTGAATTCGAATCAAATCGTCGAGTTCACTGATGCCTTGCAAGAGGCGAGCAGTAACCTACCTCTTCTCATCGCGACTGACCAAGAAGGCGGTTACGTCACTCGATTGCAGAATGGCACAGAGATGCCAGGAAACATGGCGCTAGCTGCCTCTGGTGACGCGAACAATGCTTACGTTGCTGGCAAGATTCACGGCTCAGAGCTGTCCGCTTTAGGCATTAACTACAACTTCGGCCCTGTGGTTGATGTCAATGTGAACCAGAACAACCCGATAATTGGTGTGCGCTCGTACAGCAGCAATGTTGATGTGATCAATGAAATGTCTACCGCCTACATGGATGGTATTCATGAAGCTGGCGTGATCAGTGCACTGAAGCACTTTCCTGGGCATGGCAACGTGAGCGTCGATTCACACTACGATTTACCAGAAGTCAGCTACTCACGAGAAGAGTGGGAAGCGATCGACCTCGCTCCATTTAAGTACGCGATTGAGCACGGTACCGATTCCATAATGTCAGCGCACGTGACGCTACCAAGCGTGGATGACACTATGATCCAAGCGACCTTAAGTGACAAAGAAATGCTAATCCCTGCAACGTTCTCCAAACCTATTTTGACTGGGGTTTTACGTGACAAAATTGGCTTTGATGGGCTAATTGTGACCGATGCGCTCGATATGGGGGCCATCGCTGACAACTTTGATCGCAACTACGCAGTTCACGCTTCACTTTACGCCGGTGCTGATATTGCTTTGATGCCGCTTCAAATTACCAACCGAGATGAAATCAAACAGTTGGAAAGCCTATTTGTCTACCTAGAAGACAAAATGGAAACCAATCCAGAGTTCCTTGAGCGTATGAAAGAAGCCGCAACTCGCGTTATAAAGAAAAAGCTTCAAATGGGTCTGGTTTACCAAACCACAGACAAACAGTTTGCCATCGACTCAGTAGGCTCTGAAGCGAACAAACTTGAAGAGAAAAAGGTCGCTGATGCATCAATCACGCTTATTGAAAACCAAAATAATGTATTGCCTGTCGATCCAAGTGAAGCCAGCAATATCCTAGTTATTTCTGATGAAGATAGCCGCAATGCACTTGTAACCAAGTACCTGAACGTTGTGAAACAAGAGACAGGTAATCACCCAATGTTCATTAGCGAGCAGAAAGCGGCATTAATGGAAGATAACTTAAATGAAAATGAGCTTCGTAGCACCATTGTAAAATCCGATCTGATTATCATGTCGACATACAACCTAATGGGCCACGCGGCAAATGCTCAGAAAATCGTAGATATCGCGAACGCTGAAGGCAAAAAACTGGTGATGATTTCAACGCGTAATCCTTACGACATTGCCCATGTAGACGGTGTACAAGCGAACATCGCTATTTACGGTATCACAGGGTTCGACGTGACCAACAATGACCGCAATTCACTTGAAGCAAACATTAGCTCTGGTATTCGCACCTTGTTTTTAAACCCTCAAACGGGACTGCCTCTGAACGCACCAACAGGAACTCTTCCAGTAGATGTAAAAAATGACAACGGTGACGTTATTTACCCATTCGGCCATTCAATGAACTACCAATAATTCGTCCTAGGAATAATAAAAATGATAAATAAAAAGTCTGGAGCTACCCTACTAGCACTGCTTCTACCTAGTCTCGCGCTTGCGACTGAAGACAACGCCGTAAAAGTTGAAACGGAAGAGCTAACCCAAAACTTTACCTCTGAGTGGAACGTTGCGTCGAACATTTACATGGAAATGGAAAAGTTTGAAGGGCACAGAGACCCTGATGGCAATGCAGTGATAGACAAACTCACCCCAGTCGCACAGCTATTCATTAATAGCCCTAACTCCAAATGGAGCTATTTTCTTGAACATAAAGTGGCGCGCCGTTCGATCACTGAGGATCTAAATAACACAGATAACTCGTTTCAACGAAACCGTACTCAGATTGGTGCGACTCGTAACTTAGTTCGCAACGATGATGTGGTCTTTAATCTGAACGCTACATACCGAAAAGAATCTAACGACTCTGCACCGGGAACAGATGCTCGTGGCAGCAACAACCTGTACTGGATAATGCCTAGTGGTGAGTTTAAGATCACCGATAAACTCTCATTCTCTTACTGGGATGCGTTTTACTACTATGATCGCTTCGTAGGAGAGAACGATTACGAGTGGGAAGCGGAGCATGGTTTTGCGTATAAACACAGTGATAGTTTCACAGCAAAAGTCTACCTATACACCGATTGGACTTGGGATAACGACCAAAACAAGAACTGGGAACAAAACCAGATTCGTGGGTACTTCCCAACTAAAATTAATGACAAATGGAGCGTGATGCCTTATTTCCGCTACTTCATCAACGAGAAAATCTATGATGCGTCAAACAACTACAACGTCGTCAATGAGACAGACGACGGGCTGCGTTTAGGTTTGAATATCGACTATAAACTGAGCCCTAAATCAACGTTGTGGGTAGGTATGGCTTACGAAGAAACCAAGTGGGATGAGTCTAAGTCTGCGGGCCTAACCAGTGGTTCAGACAACAGCCAGAAATTCTATCTAGCTCAAGCGGGTTGGAAGTATAAGTGGTAACAGCTTGATTATATTTTCGATGTAACAACATACCAACTGGAGGCGCGTTCTCCGGTTGGTATACTAATGATCATGACTTCTCCCGTTTCATTGATACTAATCTGCACCAATAAAACTGCACACTCAATCAAGCGACTTTCCAATACGTGAAGATATTCGTATATTGCTAAATGAGCAATCAGGCTAGAACAGAATAGTCCAAAAACGGTTTTGGTAGCGTAAGGGAAAAGTATTTGCGTTTACATCATTGAATCTACATGGAATCATTCGCATCCGCTTGATTCTCTGGCATCGCCTCAATAAAAGCGGGTAACTGATTACACGCTTCGACAATCGAATTAATTAGCGGATAAGGCGACACATCAACGCCAAAGCGCAGCGCGTTATACACCTGCGGCACCAAGCAGATATCGACAATGCATGGTGAATCGGTGAGGCTATACACCGAGTCGCCATGTGCTTTTCTGTGCTTTGCCAACTTCTCTTCTAGAGCGCTGAAACCTTGGTTCATCCAATAGTGAAGCCAATCCATTTTCGCCTCTTGCTCGCACGACAATTCTCGCTCCAAATACTGCAACACGCGCAGGTTGTTCAGAGGGTGAATTTCTATCGCAATATCCTGAGCCATAGCCAACGCTTGATAACGCAGCGGTGTTTGCTCTGGAATGAGCGAGGAGTCAGGGCTGCTCTCACACAAATAGTGTTCATCGAGATATTGAAGAATAGCCAGTGACTGATTGAGTTGAACTTCACCATCCACCAGCACGGGCACTAATTCACTGGCGTTGAGCTCACGATATTGTGGGTCATGCTGCTCGCCGCCATTACGCACCAAGTGCACCGATTTAGACTCGTAGTTGAGTTGCTTCAGGTTTAATCCAATACGCACTCGATAGGCTGCGGACGAGCGCCAGTAACCGTAAAGTATAATGTTATTGTTCAAGATGCTCTCGCTCATACTGAAACCCTATTATGTGGATTATAGCGCTCGATACTGGCTCACTTTTTGGTCAATCGCACCAAAAATGGAGTCACCCGCTGCATCAAACATCTCAAGCTTGATCGAATCGCCAAACGACATGAATTGAGTCGACGGTTTACCATCACGAATCGTCTCAATCATTCGCACTTCGGCAATACATGAATAACCCACACCGCCTTCGGCAATTGAGGTGCCGTGGTCAGTACCCTGCTTATTCGATACCGTGCCTGAACCTATGATGGCACCAGCCGACAATGGGCGAGTTTTCGCAGCATGGACTACTAGTTCAGCAAAGTTGAAAGTCATATCGACGCCAGCATTCGGACAACCAAAAGGCTGGTCGTTGTAGGTCGATATCAACGGTAAATGTACCTTACTGCCTTTCCATTGCTCGCCAAGCTCATCAGGTGTAACTGCGACCGGAGAGAACGCCGAAGACGGTTTAGACTGGAAGAAGCCAAAGCCCTTGGCGAGCTCAGCCGGAATCAAGCCGCGCAGCGACACATCGTTCACCAACATCAGTAATCGAATCGACTCGTGCGCCTGTTTTGCACTCGCACCCATTGGCACGTCACCGGTCACAATCGCGACCTCGCCCTCGAAATCGATACCCCACTCGTCGCTGGCAAATTCGATGTTGTCACGAGGGCCGACAAACGCGTCTGAGCCGCCTTGATACATTAATGGATCAACCCAGAAGCTTTCTGGCATTTCAGCACCACGCGCCTTACGCACCAGTTCAACATGGTTTACATAAGCACTGCCATCAGCCCATTGATATGCGCGTGGCAGAGGTGATTCACAATACTGAGATGCAAACACTTCACTGCCAGTCACATGCCCGTTGTTTAACGAGGTGTATAACTCTTCTAACTGAGAAGCCACGCTGTCCCAGTTATCCAAAGCTACCTGCATGGTAGGTGCCAGATGCATCGCGTGGAAGATTTCGGTGGCAGGCACGCACTGTTTGAGATCTTTACTCACGACCATCAACAGACCATCACGAGTACCATTTTTCTTGGTTGCTAATTTCATCCTTGCCCCTTACTTCTTATCGTCAGCCATGGTTTGAGAACCTGTCTCTTGCAAACCCGTGTCTTGCCAACTGTAGACATATTCTTTGTTCTCAACGTTATCGAGTTCGTCAGAGAACTGCAGCGCGTGGCGAGTATCAATCATCACCGCCACTTCGTCGGTGAATTTCTTCTTATGCGCCTGACCCGTTTTAAAAGCCTTTGGGTGAGGTCCATGCGTGAAGCCCGCCGGATGGAAGGTCACCATGCCCGCTTCAATATTGTCGCGACTGAAGAAGTCACCAGCGTGATAGAACAGCACTTCATCGTAGTCGTCATTGTTGTGATAGAACGGCACTTTCAACGCACCTGGATCGCTCTCAATCGGACGTGGTACAAAGGTGCACACCACAAAACCAGCCCCCACAAAGGTGGTGTGGGCAGAAGGTGGCAAGTGATAGCGATGTGACATCAGCGGCCTGATGTCGCGCCAATTCACTTTCACCACAGCCAAGTCGCCATGCCAGCCAATCGCGTCTAAAGGATTGAATGGATAAGTGATCACACTGACTTTGTCGTGGCGTTTCACCTGAACTTGGGTTTGATCTTCTGAATACTGAGCGCGGAATTGATCGTTTATCGATGGAATTTCAAGAACCGCCGGATCAAACACCGCGTGATTGCCGACCATGCCTTTCTCTGGCAATGAGTAAGCGGCGTCTGTGTTCTCAATCATCAAGATAAACATCGGCTCGCTTGGCTCCAAGCGCCAGTTGGTTGAGCGCGGGATCATCACGTAATCCCCTTCACTCACTTCTAAATGACCATAGTCGCAATAGAGATTTGCACTGCCTTGGTGAATAAACAACAGCTCATCACCATCGGAATTACGCACCAAGAAATCCATCTTCTCGTCCATGCGCCACACTCGGATTTTGCAGTCCGCATTGTGCAAAAGATGAGGCACCGCCCAAGGGGTTATCTGGCTGGCTTTTTCCACCAGCGTAAAATCAAAAGCGCGAGGGCGTAAATCACCTTCCCACTCCGACCAACCTGTTGGGGCATGTTGGTGATGGAAGTGAGCGGCAGGGCCGAAGAAACCACTTCGACCCGCCTCTCGCTCATAGATTGCCTCTTCAGGGAAGTCGGCATGCGCTTGTTTAGAACACACCCCCTCCCGATGAGGAAACGAGATCCATTTATGCATCGTCTAATACTCCTCGACGAATCTGGTCCTCTTCAATCGATTCAAACAGCGCCTTGAAGTTGCCTTCGCCAAAACCTTCGTTGCCTTTACGCTGAATGATTTCAAAGAACACAGGCCCGATTACTGTCTGCGTGAAAATTTGCAGCAAGATGCCGTCTTTAGTCGGCGCACCATCAATCAGCACACGTAGGTCACGTAGCAGATCGGTGTCTTCACCATGGCCTTTCACACGATCGTCAACTTTCTCATAATAGGTGTCTGGGGTTGGCATAAAGTCCATGCCGCGATCACGCAAGGTTTTCACCGTTTTGTAGATATCATCCGTAGCAAGTGCGATGTGTTGGATACCTTCGCCGTTGTATTCACGAATGAACTCTTCAATTTGTGATTTGTCGTCTGAAGACTCATTGATAGGGATGCGGATTTTGCCACATGGTGAGGTCATGGCGCGGCTCACAAGGCCTGTCAGCTTACCTTCAATGTCGAAGTAGCGAATCTCACGAAAGTTACCGATACGCTCATAAAAACCAGACCACAGATCCATATTGCCTTGTTTCACGTTGTGCGTGAGGTGGTCGATTTCATACAAGCCAACATTGGCTTCGGCCATGCGCTGTTCCGCATCGTCATAGAATCGGAAATCGACGTCATAGATGCTCTGCTTGCCATAACGATCCACAAAATAGAGCAGGCTTTCACCGATGCCGTAAATGGCAGGAATACTCAGCTCCATCGGCCCTATTTCTGTTTTGTACTCTTCACCGCCGCCCTTAAACGCTTGTTCCATTGCAGCTGTCGCTTCGTTGACACGAAAAGCCATGCCACACACCGATGGCCCATGCACTTTAGCGAACGCTTCCGCTTGGCTGTGCGGTTGTTCATTAACGATGAAGTTGATGTCACCTTGTCGATACAGCCAAGCCTCTTTTGAGCGATGCTTGGCGACCTCAGCAAAACCAAGTGACACAAACAGTGCTTTAAGTTGCTCAATTCCCTTGTGGTCAACGGCCGTGTATTCAACAAACTCGAATCCATCCGTGCCAAGCGGGTTGTATGTATCCACCATGAACTTTCTCCTTGTACCTATTGGTTTTGTATTACGTGTTTTTTGTCCTTAATTAAATTTGGCCCACAAGCGGAAAGATTGGAATGCATCGAAGGAAATGGGCAATAACGCTAAAAACCCGTCAATTTGTAAAATATCTGTTACAGATAAATAACAACGACAAGAAAGTGAGTGCTATCAAGGGATTGAAAGACGGTGGTTTAATTTACAACCAAGCAAGAGATGTTATTAAATTGTTACAGACACACTTTTATCAGTTAAGGTGATAAATCGAACATTAGACTGATGATGCAAAAAAGCCGCTGTAGTCAGCGGCTTAATAAGTTCTAAAACGAATCTAATTAGAATAAAGGATCAGCGTTAATCCCAGTTGAGGATCGACCAGTTCGGTTGATCGGCTAACGCTTTCAAACGCGGGCATGGATTCACCAGGTAAGCAAAATCAGCGTGTTCACACAAAGGTAAGTCGTTGATTGAATCCGTATAAAAGTGTATATCTGAATAGTTGGTTTCTTGATTGTCTAACCATTCTTTTAAACGCGTCACTTTGCCTTCACGGTAGCTTGGCACACCAGAGATCTGAGACGTGAAACGACCTTGGTTTTCAATCAAATCAATACCAAGTGCATTCTCGATACCAATCTTACGACCCACCGCTTCCACTAAGAAAGTCACGCTGGCAGAGATGATCAGCATATCAATATCATCATTCTCAAGCTGCTCAATCAAAGGTTTCGACTGCTTGAACTGTTTAGGCAAAATATGCTGTTCAACACACTCTTCCACCAAGGCGGTGACTTGCTCTGTTGGCATTTCCGCGAGTGGCTGCATAGCGAACGTGAGGTAATCTTCCATGTTCAGCTTACCTTCCGAATACAGGCCCATTAAGCGTTTATCTTCATCAATAAAGTTGGGCGCAGTGGCAATGCCCTTTTCAACCAAGAATTCATTCCAAAGCATTGCTGCATCAGCATTGATCAGCGTTTCGTCCATATCAAATACATACAAAGGTTTGAACATCTTAGGCTCTCACAGGTTGAATTTCGTTTAGGTTAAACAGGAGTTCAAGTTGGCTGCCGTTTGCCAATAGTCGTTCAGAGGAACGGTTTAATAAGTCGACCGTTAATTCACATTCATCGACATCTACCTGGTAGCGAATCACGTTGCCCAAGAGCTGGTGGTTACGAATGGTGCCAGTTTTCGGCGCAGAGATATGTTCGCCATATTGTCGGCCTTGCTCTTTCACGTAGATAGATTCAGGTCGAATCGCCACTTTCCATTCTGTTTCAATATTGAAAAGTTGCTTGGCTTTGTTCGCTTGCACCAGATTGTAGTGCCCCATGAACCCAGCAACGAACTCATTGGCAGGTTGAGTGTATATCTCTTCGGGTGTCCCCGCTTGTACGATCTCACCTTTATTCATCAAGAAGATACGGTCAGACATGATCATCGCTTCTTCCTGATCATGAGTCACGAAGATCGTGGTCAGATTCATCTCTTTTTGAATATCTCGGATCTGTTGGCGCAAGTGCTTTCGGATCTTCGCATCCAACGCCGAAAGCGGCTCATCCAACAACAAAATACGCGGTTTCACCACCAAGGCTCTTGCCAAAGCCACACGCTGACGCTGACCGCCTGATAGCTGATGCGGGTAGAATTTCTCTTTGCCCGTTAAATCCACCAGCCCAATCACTTTCGCGACTTCGTGCTTAATCTCGTCAGCAGCAAGCTTTTTCATCTTGAGGCCAAACGCAATGTTGCCTTCAACCGTCATGTTCGGGAACAGCGCATAAGATTGAAACACCATGCCGATGCCACGCTGTTGTGGCACTTGGTGAGTAATCTCTTCACCGTTGACCCAGATCTCGCCACCATCAACAGGATTCAGGCCAGCCAAGCTGCGCAGTAGAGTCGATTTACCACAGCCACTTGGGCCAAGCAGAGTAATGAATTCGCCCTTCTCGATGGAAAATTCAATATCTTCAAACACCGTGTTGTCACCAAAGCTTTTGGTAAGGTTTTTCGCATTTACATAGCTCATTATTTTGTTCCCTGGCTGAAACGACTTGCCAACCAAGTCAGTAAGAAAATAAACAGGAAGTACGTCATCACTAGGGCTGACGTGAAGTGGCCGCTGGTTTGACGCATGTTGTATAGGTAGATTTGCAGTGTCTCGTAACGTGTACCCACCAAGATGTTAGCGAACACGAACTCGCCCAATAGGAACGAGAACGACAAGAACAGCGACGCCATTAAGCCTTTCTTAAGGTTTGGCAGAATAATCAACAAGAACGCCTTGGTGGTGCTTGCACCGAGCAGGTGAGCAGCGTCCATCAAGTCATGCAAGTTGATTGCTTCAAAGCTGTTGGCAATCGCGCGGTACATGAATGGCAGCGCGATGGTGAAGTAGGTGCCAATCAAAATCCACGGCGTGCCTATCAGTGATATTTCACTGTCTGCATACAATTGAAGTAAACCAACCGATGACACTACTGGTGGTACAGCGAATGGCAATAAGATCAGGATATTCATTACCTTGTCGAGTTTCGGGAAATAGTAAAACACCACGAAAATCGCAGGCAAGACCAATACCACACTCAATGACAGTGCCGCCACGCAGATAAACAGTGAACGACCAAAGGCTTGCAAGAAGCGAGGATCCGTCAGCAGGTTGATGTACCAATCTAACGTGAAGCCATCCGGCAGGATCGTTGCGCCCCAACGAGAAGAGATCGAGTAAATAAAGGTCGCTAAGATCGGGATCATCATGATGCCGACAATCGAATAGACAACCGTTTTATGAAAACGAGTATTGACGGTGTTCATTACTTTCTCTTCCCTGCGTAGCTTTTGCTGATCAGCCATTGGTTAATCACGGTGATGAAGGCCAGCATCGCCATCAGAATCACTGAAATTGCCGCAGCTAGGTTTGGTTCTAAGAACAAGTCGCCCGATACCAAGCTCGCGATACGAATCGTAATCACGTTGTAGTTGCCCGAGGTCAACGCATACACACTCGCATAGGCGCCAATCGCATTAGCAATCAAGATGATGAAGGTGCCGAACAAGGCAGGCGACAACACAGGCAGTGCTATTTTGGTCCAGTATTGCCAAGTTTTCGCGCCAAGCAGTGCCGAAGCGGCTTGCCAGTCGTCACTCAGAGCATCAAACGCTGGATACAGCAACAACACCGCCAATGGGATCTGGAAGTAGATGTAAATCGCCAGCAAGCCCCACTTGCCGTAAAGGTCGAAATCACCCAGCAATCCATACTGCTTGAGCAATAAGGTAATCGCACCATTGGTGCCCAAGATGATGATGAATGCGAACGACAGAGGCACACCAGAGAAGTTGCTGCTCATATTGGTAAACGCGATCACCGCATCGCGGATTTTAGAATCAACACGGCGCAATGAAGAGACCAACAGAGTTGCAATCGCCAAGCCAACAATGCTCGACCAAATCGACAACCATAAACTGTTGCCAAAAGCCTGCATCATGAAAGCAGAATCGAATATTTCAGAATAGTTTTCGAGAGAGAGTTCGTCGTCATAGAAGAAGCTGTTGATCAGCACCCAAACCATAGGTGCCAGTTGGAACAGATAGAAAAACAGTGCGAAAGGCGCAAGCCACAAGGCGGGCTTGAAGCGTTGAAACAAAGATTTGGTTTTGGGTTGAAGCGCAGAGCCATCGCTCTGCGTGATTACAGAACTGCTCATAAGGCCAACAATTCCTGAGTGTAAGATTTATCGTGTTCTAGATTGAGTAACTGACACACGCTGCCGCAGATGTCGGTCTGTTTCACTGAACATTCTTGGTGTGTAAACTTATCGCCAATCACAAAGAAAGGCACTTCACGCTCTTCAGGCAGAATGCCACCATGAGACAAGTCATTGTTCATACCGTGGTCACTGGTGATGATCACCTGATAACCATCGTCTACCCATTTCTCAAGATAGTTTGATAGGTAGATATCCGCGCCACGTGCACTATTGCGGTACTGGCGAGAATCCAGCCCATGCTTGTGTCCCATGTCGTCAATGTTCATTGGGTGAATCAGCAAGAAATCAGGCTGATGAGTCACGCGCAAGTGCTCTGCATCCAAGAACAAGGCTTCATCTGGGTAGTGATCCCAGTGGTAGAAACAACCGTGTTGAATGTTCATGGTCTCATCGTTGGTGAAACGGTCGCGTACTGCATCAAATGGCGCTCGGTTATATAACTCGCTCACCCAATGGTAAGCCGCAGCTGCCGTCACTTTGTTCTGCGACTTCGCCAAGCTAAATACCGACTCGTGATTCGACAAACGCACGATTTGGTTGTTGACGATGCCACTCTCAACAGGGCGAACACCGGTCAGGATGCACTCATACAGTGGACGTGACATAGATGGCAGCTCACACTGCACAGGGTAAAGCGTGGCGCGCAGCTTGTTTTTTTGCGTGCTCTGCGAAGTGCTCTGTTTATTGTACGAATCGCCTTGGTTGCTGTGCATATCGCCCTGTTTTGTCTGCAAATCGCTTAGTTCTAGAAGACCGTTCAGGTAGCCCATGCAATCACGGGCTACCTGATAGTTCAGTCCATCTAGAACAACAAGGATAACCTTATTGCTCATGGTCTATTCTCTATTGCTTGTTTCTAAAAGCCACCTACTGAAGGTGGCGTGTTAAGCGGGGTTATTGCTGGTGAATCAATACGCTTTCTTGCCATTGACGTGGCAGGCGACGTGCTGATTTTTCCCATGCTGAGAAGTCAGTCACTGGGTGAACATTGCTGTATTGCTCGTTTGAGATCAGCTTGTCTTGAACTGATTGAGGTAGCGTAATGTTGCTACGGATTGGACGTGCGTAACCTTCTGCTAGGTTGATTTGGCCTTGGTCGCTGAAGATGTATTCACGAGCCAACTTCGCCGCGTTCGGGTTTTGTGCGTATTTATTAATGATGGTGGTGTAACCAGAAATCACTGAGCCATCTTGTGGAATGCTGACGGTAAAGCGCTCACGGTCGATCTTGTCGCGGTAGTTCAGTGCGTTGAAGTCCCACATGATTGCCACTTCCACTTCGCCTTTTTCAAGATTCGCGATGCTTGGGTCGGTGTAAGACAGACGGCCTTGCTTCGCTAATTCACCAAAGAATTTAATCGCTGGTTTTAGGTTCGACTCGTCACCGCCATTAGCAAATGCTGCCGCTAGAATCGCGTTGTTTGCTTGCGCGGCTACACCTACGTCACCGACTGTTACTTTGTAGTCGCCTTCTAGTAGGTCACTCCAAGTTTTCGGCGCATCTTCAACAAGGTTGTTGTTGGAAATGAAAGAGATGGTGCCAGTGTAAGCCAGAGCCCAATGACCATCTTTGTCTTTTGCCCAGTCTGGAATGTCATGCCAAGTGGTTGGTTTGTATGGCTGAGTGACGTTTTTCTTCACTGCCACACGTGCGAATGCAAACCCCACATCACCGATATCTGCAGTTGCGTTTCTTTTCTCTGCTTCAAATTTCGAGATCTCTTGAGCCGAGCTCATGTCTGTATCCTGATGCTTCAAACCGTAGTTTGCTTTCAGATCAGTCCATGTGCCTTTCCAGTTTGCCCAACTGTCTGGCATACCTACACTGTAAACCGCACCCTCTTTTTGAGCGGCTTCAATCAGTGACTCAAGATCAGCATCCTTCGCCATCGCTGGCATTGAAAGTGTTGCCGTTATTAGCGTTGCGCCGATTAATTTTGCAGGTGAACCAATCAGTTTGGCTGGCGATACAGTTGAACGGCTAAGCAAAGTTTTCATTGTCTCTATCCCTCTGGACTAGGTCAGTAAGTTCGTTTTGTATGCTATAGCCGGAATGTGACGGTTTGCCGTAAGTTATTTGACAGTTCGAGTGCATTTACGTGGCAGTTATATTTCACTCATATGACAATAAGCCATTGTTTACTGTCACATTCCTGTTAACTCCATGGTTTACCTTATTAAGCACACGAACTTATGGACTAGATCAGTAATGAGAACATTGGGCACCGGGCAATCAGGGACACAGTTAGGAAGAATTAAGGCGAGTATTCGAGAGCAGCTTCAATCAGGTATCTTCATTGAAGGGCAAAAACTGCCATCAGAAAGAAACCTTAGCGAACTGTTTTCCACCACACGAATCACGCTCAAAGATGCGTTGGTGTCTCTGGAAACCGAAGGTTTGATATACCGAGAAGAGCGCCGTGGCTGGTATGTGTCACCCGAACGTGTTCGCTATAACCCATTGTCACGTTCTCACTTTCATCAAATGATTCGCGAACAACATCGTATTGCAGCAACCAAGTTGCTCAGCACCCGCACAGAAATGGCCGCAGGCGATTACGCCAAAGCATTAGAAATAGAACAGATAACCCCGATACACGTGATTGAGCGATTACGCTTTATTGATGGCAGAGCGGTGCTGTTTGTTGAAAACGTCTTAAAAGCGCCGTTGTTTGAGAAGGTGTTGTCAGAAAACCTCACCATGTCGCTGACAGGCATCTACCGAGAAAAATACGGCTACGAGACCAAACGATCGCGCTTTGATGTGATACCCACCTCTGCCCCTGCGCATGTCGCCAAGGCATTAAATTTGGCTGAGGGTCAACCGGTGCTGAAGATCTGCCGTGTGAACTACAAGCAAGATGGCGAGTTGATGGACTGCGAACTGGAATACTGGCGACCAGACTCAGTAGTGATCCACATTGATAGCATTGGCTAGTACCACATCCTCTTAATGCGGTAGCAACACAAATACAAAAACTCCGACTGATTCAGTCGGAGTTTTTTAACAATCAAACATTAAGGTGCGCGAATCATCTAGCTCATGAATCAAGCTTGAGGAACTTCCTTACCCTTGTTGAATCTGGGTTAGTGAAGAACTTCTCAGGGTTGGATTTCTCAATCAAGATGCCCTTCTCAAGGAATACCACCTGATCCGACACCTGACGCGCGAATTCCATCTCATGAGTCACCACCACCATGGTGTAACCCTCTTGCGATAGCTTCTTCATTACCAGTAACACCTCTTCGACCAATTCAGGGTCGAGCGCGGAGGTTGGCTCATCAAACAGCAATACATCCGGTTCCATCGCGAGAGCTCTGGCAATCGCGACACGTTGCTTTTGCCCACCCGATAACATGCTTGGGTAACTCTCTAGTTTGTGTGACATCCCAACCTTGTCGAGTTGCTTACGAGCCATCTCCTCGGCGTCTGATTTCGCTATCTTCTTAACATGAACCAGCGCTTCCATGACGTTTTGCAACACGGTGAGATGCGGCCATAAGTTGAAGCTTTGGAAAACCATTCCAAGACGCTCTCGAAGTTTCGCCAACTCTTTGTATTTGAGTGGCTTACCCGTTTCAGAGTTGATACCAATACGCTCATCACCCATAAAAATCGTGCCGCGCTCTGGCTGCTCTAACCAGTTCATGCAACGCAGTAGCGTCGATTTCCCCGAACCTGACGAGCCGAGAATACTCACCACATCGCCTTTGTTGATGTTGAGGTTGATGTCTCGCAGTACTTCGATGCCATCAAACTGTTTCGACAGGTTTTCAACCTTGATGATCGTCTCTCGTTCTTCCAATAGTGGCTCGCACTCAATCACTTCCAAATTCACGCCCAAAGAAGGGTTAATCGGTGCTTCCGTTTCAATAATCTCTGATTGTTTAAGCATGGCTAAGTCCTCTAAGTTCAACTTTGGTTTGGATTCGTTTGGTGATGCTTTCAAGTGCAATACTCACAACCCAGTAGAGCGCGATAGCAATGATGAACGCATTCAATGGGATGAAGTAGGTCGATTGAATGCTGTTGGCGGCCGCGGTAATTTCTGCGACGGTGATGATGCTAAGAAACGCAGTGTCTTTTAAGCAGATGATGAGTTGGTTAGTGATCAGAGGAACCGACTTACACAACACGTTGGGTGTGATGACTCGTGTGAAGGTTTTGAGTTTAGAAAAGCCATAAGCGTGCGCCGCTTCGATGTAACCAGGCTCTAACCCCTTACGAACACCTCGGAAAATCTCACAGAAATACGTACCATGATATAGGCTGAGTGCGATGATTCCCGCAGTCACTGCATCTAGTCGAATGCCAACCTGAGGCAAACCGTAATAGAGCAGATAGGCTAAAATCAGAAACGGTAAGGTGCGCATCATGCCTATCAAACTGTTGATGGTGTACTTAACACCGAGTCTCGAGTTTTCGAGACAGTACAACAAACCGATGCCAATGATGAAACTCAAGATTGAAGACGAAACAAAAAGATAAAATGTGGTCACAAATCCTGAAGCAAACAGCTCTTTTTGTTGCCAGATAATATTCCATTCTTCCATATTTACTCCTTAAACTTACCCGCTCAATAACGCATCACAAGCAGGTAAATGGTGTTTCTGACCAAGTAGCCATGACGGCTAAACTGTGGTTGTTGTTGATAGCTGTGACTGAGGTAGATTACTGATAGCCACACTTACTACTGCAGATAAGTAGCTCGGTTTTCAGCCACCGCTTGCAACTTCACCAACACGCCAATAATCAACATGTAAATGGCACCGGCACATAGAATCGGCCCAAGTGGTTCATAGGTAACCGCAGAGATTCGATTGGTGACACGAGTTAGGTCGACGATGCCGATCACCGCAATCGCTGGGCTGCCTTTGATTAAGAACGACATCTCATTGACTAGCGCAGGTAAGCTCATGATCACCATCTGTGGGAACATGATGCGGCGAAAATAAGTGATACGTCTCATACCAATGGCTTCTGCCGCTTCCATTTGTCCTTTTGAAAAGTTAAGAAAGGCATTGCGCCAAATCTCTGCATTGAATGCCGATGTATTGAGTGTGAGAGCTAAAATGGCAGAAACGTGTTTATTTAAATTGATGCCAAATGACGGAAAAGAAAGGAAAATAAACAGAGCCAGTGTCACCAAAGGCGTTGCTCGTGCCCAGCTGACATAGATACCCAGCATTTGATCCACAAACGGGATTTTCATCATTCGAATTAAAGCAATGACTAGCCCGATGACGACACCTAATACAATCGAGACTGCCGATATCCATGCCGTAGCCCACGCGCCCTGTAGCAACTGTTCCCAAGCGTAATAATCCATAAACGACCTCTTTGATAAGCGACTTCTTTCGATAGGTTTTGCGCAAATGACTCATGGGTTAAACCGCTTTGAACCCATTGGCATGGACACAAACAGCCGTTAACTGTTTGTGTCAGCGCATGCTTATCCATCTATTGGACTGCTGTTAGCTTGTGATACTGCTCAATGGAAGTGATGGCCTCTGAAGGCAGTTGGTCGAACGACTCACCGAACCACTTCTTCTGCAACTCCGCCATTTTTCCTGTTTGCTCTAGGTGCAGGAAAAACTCCGTTAGGTATGCCAAAAGCTCAGGGTTCTCTTTAGGAACAGGCCAGCTCACGAAACCAGGACCAGACACCGCCTCGCCTTTTTTGAACACCTTCGACTTGGATTTCACCACCTCGTTAACGGAAACGACGCTGTTGATCACGTAGTCTATTCGGCCGATTGCCAAGTCGGAATACGCTTCTGGGTAGGATTGATACTGCACCACTTTACCCAAAGACTTGCCTTGTGCTTCGAGCATCACTTCGAGCTCTGGAAGCCTTTCTAGCAAAGCACTGCCCGCTTGTAAGCCCACTGTTTTTCCATCTAAATCGGCTACCGTATTAATATCTTCCGCGTCAGCTCTGGTTAAGAAGTAATGCTGCGCTGAAGCGATAGGTGGAGTGAAATCAAAGGCCTTCAAGCGAGCATCGGTAATGATCGCGCCAGTTAACGCCACATCATATTGACCCGCAGATACCGAAGCGAGTAGTCCTGTCCAAGGTAAGATCTCTTGTTCGATATCGAACTTCGAATATTCACGTAACTCATCAAGCAAATCTTTGTTAATCCCCGCAGGCTTACCGCGGTCGATATAGTTGAATGGAGAGTAGTTGTCTTCTGTCGCCACTTTCATGAAGCCTTGCTTTTCGATGGCTGCAAGCTCCGATGCTTGTGCGACTCCAAAACAACCCAGTACAACTGTCGCTGCCGCTGTTGAAACCCATGCCTTCATCGTCATTCCCTGTTTCATACGCTTTCCTTATCGAGATTATTTGCCTGCCTTTACTTTATGAACGGAATGCATCGGAGACGTAGAGCCAATTTAATTTTCAGGTTGGGACAGAACGATTTTCTAGTTTGGGACAACGTAATTTTCGGGGTTGAGAGAGAGCAAAACACACTCTTAAAACATCAATATGAACTCTGGCGCATTTCTTGCTCTTTTATACAAATTGGACTGAGGTTCACTGAGAATAAGGACTGTATCTCATGGCGATAAATCACAATTGTTTCATCGAGTTTGATTCCAAAAGAAGCCTGCAAGAACAAGTACGTAGCTATTTGGTGACGGCGATATTGAATGGTATTTTTCCGGCTGAACAAGCGCTTCCTTCTTGTCGTAAGCTGTCTAGCCAATTGGGTGTTTCACGCAATACTGTCTCCTTGGTGTACGACAGTTTGCTCGACGATGGCTACCTCATCAGTAAGCCTCGCAGTGGTTATTACCTTTCAGAAAAGTATGAAAACCCGAGTGATACTATCGACGCGAGTTTGGATCATTTTGAATCAGCCGACAGCGACAATGCACCGGATTGGAGCAAACGCGTTAAGCTGCAATTGGGCCAATACCCACGCATCGTCAAACCCTCGCATTGGAGTTGTTACCAATACCCATTTATTTTTGGCCAACCCTCTATCAATGACTTCCCATTAGCTCAATGGCGAGAAGCGACAAGAAAGGTCACCTCAGACCCACATGATCACCGCTGGCTTTGCGACAAGGTCGATAAAGACGTCGACATGCTGGTCGAACAGATACGCACAAGGGTGCTCCCACAGCGCGGTATTCATGCCCAAAGTGATGAGATCCTCATAACCTTAGGTTCGCAGAATGCGCTGTATTTGATTTCGACTTTGCTCATGAACCATCAGAGTCGAGTCGGAGTCGAGAACCCCGGCTACAAAGAAGCGAATCACATCTTCAATCTCTCTGGCGCGCAGTTACACCCGCATCAAGTGGATGAACAAGGATTGAGATTCAATGAGCACTCTTCACTGTGTGATCACTTCTATGTCACGCCTAGCCATCAAGCTCCAACCGGCGTCACCATGAGTGACGAGCGTCGAACTCAGTTACTGGAAATGGCCAAAACCAATGATGCGGTAATTATCGAAGATGACTATGACGCCGAGTGTAACGTGGAGTGGAACCCTAAACCCGCGCTAAAAGCCAGTGACAAAGAAGGACGTGTCATCTACGTCAGCAGCTTCTCTAAGCTATTAGCACCCGGCTTGAGATTAGGCTACATCGTGGCACCTGAAGAGTTGATCTACGATCTTAGAATACTGCGTCGCTTGATGTATCGACACGCACCAAGCCGCGTTCAGATGGAAGTGGCGCACTTTATTGAACAAGGCTACTACGACAGCTTTGTGAGGCGCTTTAGGGAAAACACACGCCAGCGCTGGAAGCTGATCAACGATGCGGTCTTGAAGTACCTACCTGACTGCAAGCGACTGGCTCAAAGCGAGCAGGCCAACTCTCTGTGGCTACAAACGCCCAGCCACATCAATAGCCAGCGTTTAGCTTCACGAGCCGCCCAAAAGGGCATATTGATTGAGACAGGCTATTCACACTTTATGACGAATACCGAAACGGAATCGGGTTGTGAAGCATTGTCAGAATATGACCCCAATTCCTATTTTCGATTGGGCTTTCACGCCATCGACAAAGATCTGATCGCACCCGGTATCAAAGAGCTGTCAGAGGTGATGAAGATCTAGCATCACTTAAGAGCAGTTTGACCAGACTGATTTAGTGAAAGAACGTAAAAAGAGCATCAATCGATGCTCTTTTTCGACTATACCTAACCAATTGGAAGCTAGACACTCAAAAGCCAAGCACTCAGGAAAAATAAGCACTTTGAAAAGAACGGGGAATCCTTTGCCAAAGTGCCTTGGTTGCTGTGCTAGCTATCTTATTGAAGAATTAAGAAGCAAGTTCAAACAACACTTCATCAATGATCTTAACGCCTTTCTTTATCTCGCTTGGCTGAATAACCAAAGGTGGCGCAACGTGAATGCGGTTATTCACAATGAAGGTCAACAGGCCTCGCTTGGTCAATTGCGCTTTCAATTGCCCCATTTTTTCATTGCTCAAAGGTGTTTTACTTTCACGATCTTCCACCAGCTCTACAGCCCAGAACATCCCTTTGCCGCGCACATCACCAATCATAGGGTGCAACTCTTGAAGGCTCAGTAGAAGCGGCCCTAAAACGCTGTTACCGACGTTATCAGCGTGTGTGACAATGCCCTCTTGCTCCATCACATCGAGCGTTGCAACGATAGAAGCCATCGCCAAAGGGTGACCAGAGTACGTTAAGCCGCCCATAAAGAAGTTTGACTTAAAGTACTCAACGATCGGTTCGCTGACCACCACGCCACCAGCCGGCACATAACCCGAGTTCACCCCTTTCGCGAAAGTAATCAGATCCGGCACTACATTAAAGTGCTCAAACGCAAACCACTTACCCGTGCGGCCAAAGCCGACCATGACTTCATCGAATATCAACTGAATGCCATGTTTGGTTGCCAGCTCACGCACGCCGATAAGGTAATCTTTGGGCGGAATGAGAAAACCAGCCGTTCCCGGAATCGTCTCTAGGATAATCGCCGCAATCGCCGTTGGTCCTTCGCATTCAATCACTCGCTCTAAATGCTGCAGGGCACGCTCACTCTCTTCTGCCTCAGTCGCCGCGTTGAATTCGCTTCGATAGAGAAATGGATTGAAGAAGTGAACGTGTCCACGGCTATACTCGTTTGGAATTCGACGAAAATCCCCCGTCGCAGCAATAGCAGTACCTGTATTGCCATGGTAAGAACGGTAAGCAGATAGCACCTTGTCGCGCCCTGTGAATTGTCGCGCCATGCGAATCGCATTTTCGTTGGCATCTGCCCCTGCATTGGTAAAGAACACCTTCTTAAACGAGCTTGGCGCTTTCGACAAGATACGCTTAGCCGCCAAACCACGAGTGAGGTTGGCGGTCGCAGGGGCAACGGTCACTAATGAATCAGCCTGATCTTTAATCGCTTTGATCACTTGTGGATGCTGATGACCAATGTTGGTGTTAACCAGTTGGCTACTAAAATCAAGGTATTCTTTACCTTCGTAGTCCCACATTTTGCATCCTTGCCCACCCGCAATGGCGATAGGCTCCGCTGCTTCTTGAATCGACCAAGAATGAAATACGCTCTTGTCGAGGTCGATAATATCTTGGTTCACAAGCTGTTCTGTTGATACTTCCATTTCATCGTCTCCATTAACAACACTAGATTCACAGCCGCTCGTGCTTGGCTCGTCTTCGAGAATGAAAGACACAAAACACGACATTGAAAAGGCTGCGCTATCGGATGGAATAATCTTCATCCCAAACAGGGCGGAGGTCATAGTGTCAGTTTCAACAAAACATTGGGCCAGTACATCAGCCCAAGTCTCATCCCCGATCCAACAAACTGCCTGACCCAATCCAATCGTCGATCTGGCTCTATTCAAAACTCTTAGGTGTGAATAGATTGAAAGGCAGACGAGACAGGTCTCATCGAACGCTAATTAACGCAGCAGCAATATCAAAAGCAAAGAGGTGAGCAAGAGTGGAATTAGGATTAGCGATGACATTGATTCTGTTTGCAGGAGTAGTTCGAGGCTATTCAGGATTTGGGTTTGCGATTATCGTAGCGCTTTCCCTCAGCTTTATTGTTCCACCATTGCAAGCGGTAACCATCGCTATCTTGTTGGACTTTTTAAGTGCCTTTCCTCTGCTCAAGCGAAGTAAAACCACCATCAATATCCGGCTTATTGCGCCGCTGTGTATTGGCATGTTGGTTGCGGTGCCTTTCTCGCTGTATTTCATTAGCACGATATCGGAATCAGGCTTGAAGGCCTTTATCGCGATGATGTCTTTGGTCGCTGGCACGCTGATTATTTTGGACTTACGCCTCACTTGGTTGCACCAACGACACGCGTTTTGGGCGGGAGCCATTTCGGGGTTTAGCATGACCACCGCTTCTTCAGGAGGTCCGCCATTAGTGACGTATTTGATGAACCTGACCATTAAAACCAGTGAACAGAGAGCCACCGCGATTGTGTTTTTTCTGCTGAGTTCAGCGATTTCACTGATCGGCTTCATATGGATTGGCGCATTTAACCAAGAATCGTTCATCACAGGTTTATGGCTATTACCGGCAGCTTTGATTGGCAATGTACTGGGGCAAAAACTGTATCTATCAGTACCGAACTTGTCTGCAAAAACAACGACCGCGCCGATTTTGATCGGCATGGCACTACTTATGTTAATTTCAAATTAGAAGGATGTATTTATGGATAAGATAGCGTTCATTACAGGGGCAACCTCTGGTTTCGGCAAAGCGGCAGCAAAACGTTTCGCAGAAGATAACTGGTCGTTAGTGCTGTCTGGTCGTCGAATCGAAAGGCTACTCGACCTAAAGGAAGAATTAACGGTGCCTGTGCATGTAATTCAACTCGACGTTCGAGACGCAGACGCCGTAAAACAAGCCATTGATTCATTACCCGCTGAATTTTCATCGATTACCGCATTGGTCAATAATGCTGGGTTAGCTTTGGCACCAGAAGGCGCGCCTGATGTGGACTTGAAAGACTGGCACACTATGATCGATACCAATGTCACAGGCTTGGTTAATGTTACTCATGCGCTGTTGCCTACGTTAATTAAAAAAGGCGCAGGAAGCTCAATCATCAATGTTGGGTCAATCGCCGGACAGTGGCCTTACCCAGGAAGCCATGTGTATGGTGCCAGCAAAGCGTTCGTAAAGCAGTTCAGTTACAACCTACGTTGTGACTTACAAGGCACAGGGGTACGAGTGACTGACCTCTCCCCTGGTATTGCAGAAACGGAATTTACTCTTGTAAGAACTAAAGGTAACCAGACGGCTTCAGACAACCTTTACCAAGGCACTACACCGTTGTCAGCAGAGGATATTGCCGAGCAGATGTTTTATATCGCAACCTTGCCAGATCACATCAACATTAACCGAGTCGAAGTGATGCCGACACGTCAAGCATGGTCTGCGTTCGCAATCGATAGAGATTAAGTTCAAACCGACACATACAAAAAAGGTGGTCTTTTCAGGCCACCTTTATCATTTCTTTCACACGATACTTCAAATAAAACCAACGGCATAAAAGACTATGTCTAATTCGCCTCATTACTCTTTTAATGAAAGTAAGATTAGAGATACTCAACTAAACAATTTGCTGCTCATGTTCTTTGTTTGATTCCGTCTCTTTCGACAAGAAACTCGCTACGATCTCTCTCAGTTTGCCTTGGTTAACCGGTTTAGGTAAAAACTCATCCATGCCTACATCGAAGCACAAATGCTTGTCTCGCTGCACGACGTTGGCCGTCAGCGCAATGATTGGAATATGCTTTGCAGCCCCTTCTTCGAGCGCTCGGATCTGCTTGGTCGCTTCGAAGCCATCGAGAACCGGCATCTGACAATCCATAAAAATCATCTCGTATTCGTTGGCTTTGAATTTCTCGACACCAATTTCACCGTTGTCGGCAATATCAACCTCAAAGCCAAGCTTCTTGAGCATCATCTTGGCGACTTGTTGGTTTACTCGCGAGTCTTCAACAACTAAAACTGTACCACTAAATTCTCCGGCAACTGCGACAGGTTTTGACTCTGCTTGAATTGGAGCTTGTTTATCGGCTGGTGTGGCGTTTACAGAGACAATGGGAGCATCTTTAACAACCGCTGCAGGTTTACTTAACGGCACAGGTTCATTATCTTTAAACGCAACCTCTCCTCTGTTCGGATAGGTAAAGACTGAAGTATCAGCCGCTCTCGCGAGTACCTCACTGATGGTCCATTTAAGCTGATTATCTTGGTAAGGACGCGCAATGTAGGCAACAAAACCGACTTGTTTAGCACGAGCTTCATCTTGCTTTCTAGGGTCAGCAGAGATCATCACTAACTTGGGACACTCGCTACCAAAGCGTTCAACTAAGCTTCTCGCCAGTTGAAAGCCATCAACGGACGGCATTGCTTTGTCTATCAGAACGAGATCATAAGGTGATGACTTAGCCACAGACTCTGAAACCAACTCTAACGCTTGGTTTGCCGTTTCACAGCACTCAGACTTAACGCCAAAGGATTGAAGCTGTGTAGACGTTATACGCATGTTCAGCTGGCTATCATCCACAAGCAGAACCGAAACCTTATTGAAATCGATATTGCTTTCATCGGCTTCTAAACACGGGTCAAAGTCAGCCGTAAAATAGAAGGTACTGCCTTTACCTTCAACACTGGTGAGTTCAAGCTTGCTGCCCATCAATGTCACTATCTTCTCGCATATTGTTAGACCAAGCCCTGTGCCTCCATAAATACGTGTAGTACTGCCGTCGGCTTGTTGAAACTTATCGAACACCGATTTCTGTTTGTCTTCTGCAATACCGATACCGCTGTCGACAACCTCGAACCTCACTCTGAGTTTTTGCTCAGGCTCAACCACCTCTTCCAAACGAAGCGAGAGCGTGACGTGGCCATGCTCGGTAAATTTAATCGCGTTGCCTACTAAGTTATTTAGGACTTGTCTTAGTTGAGTACCGTCGCCAATCACCATGGTTGGGATCTTAGGGTCGATCGCTAATTGGAATCGAAGCCCTTTCTGTTCGGCTTTCACTCGAAAGGTTGATTCAACGTCGGCCGCAATGCCCATCATTTTCATCGGCTCTTGCTGAAGCTCTAGTCGCCCCGCTTCGATCTTCGAGTAATCGAGAATGTCGTTGATTAAGTCGAGCAACGTAAGCGAAGAGGTGTTGAGCATGTTGATGTACTCTTTTTGCTCTTTCGGCATATCCATTTCAGAGAGCAAAGACGACAACCCGATAATCCCATTCATTGGTGTACGGATTTCGTGACTCATATTGGCAAGGAATTCACTTTTATTACGGTTGGCCACCTCAGCAACATCTTTAGCTTTTTCCAGCTCTTGATATTGTTGACGAATACGTTCTACCGATCGGTTATAGCTACTCTCTAGAGTCGATATCTCATCTTTGTAAGTAGAGTGAGTTGGCGTTATAAAGCGCGGTTTGTTGTCTTCGACCTGTTGTTGGTTGATTTGGGAAGACATAGTCATCAAACGTTTTACGACAAGACGATAGACGATGGTTAAACATACGAGAGACAACAAGAAGATTTTAACGGCTTCGAAGGCGAGCAACAATAACACTCGTTCTTCAAAGTCATCTAGGATCATGCTCAAGTCTGATTGCACCGTGAGCGTCGCCAACGGGAAGTCTGTGCCGCCCATCTGGTGCACCATTTCCCAAGACTGAGAATAAGATTGGCCTTCGGTCTTTTGACCTAACTCTAGAATTTTTTCATCGGGACTTTCGATAAGAAGGTAACTGACCGAAGGGAGGCGAGAGATGCCTTCGGCTTGCACAAACAATTGCTCTCGATCTTCAACCCACAAACTTGCCGTTAAACCAGAAAGGTAGCCAGCCTTGACCTGCTCGATCTGAGAGCTGATAAAAGAAACTCGACTTTGGTACTCTACATACAACCCGAGACCTGTCACTATAACTGTGAATAAGGTACTGATCGCTATTATCATCCCGATCAACTGTCGGGAGAGTCCAACGTAGCGTTTTCCTTTTGTCACCATACACAAATTACCATTATTGTTATCCTAGCAAACTACAATTACTCAACTAGTATAATAGTAGTCATTCATCAAATAACTAGGGAAGGTTATGAAAAAAAATCTTATCGTTGCATCCATAGTCAGTTTGTTTTCAAGCAGTTATGCTTCTGCAAACGAACCTCTTCACTACTACATTATTGCGAGCCAAGCGCAACCTTTTCAAATCGAAACTGAGGGGTCATCTCACAGAGGAATTGTTTCAGATATTGTGGAAGCCGTGTTTGATGACAGCCAATATGAGATCAACTACCACACCTACCCTTTTAATCGAATGATCGACAAGCTCGATGCGAGAGAGAATCCAAACTGGGTTACCTATGGCAGCCCTAGTTGGGGGAATATTCAATCTTCGAACCTATCTGAAGACCCGATTTACAATGTAAAACACGTATTACTCAGCAGCGGTAAAAAGCCATTTGAGTTCAATACAATCGATGATCTCGATGGGAAAGCCGTCGTATTGCTGAAAGGATTTGAGTATCCGAACTTGGAACCTTATATCCAACAGGGCAAGCTCAACGAGATTCGAGTAAAAGATTACACTGCTGCGTTTCGTGTCCTGAACCGAGCACCTGGCGACACCGTGTTTGTGGAAATGGAATCACGAATCAAATACAACCTAAACGAACAAAAACTGAGTATTGATGATTACCAGATGCAAGAGTTTGGTTCTGTCATCAATAACTACCCTATCCATTTGGCGTTTGACCCTGAGATGGATCCTAAACTGCAAAGCTTCATCAACCAACGCCTAGACCAAATGAAAGACGATGGACAGCTTGACGACATCGTACAGAGTTACTTATAGCACCAGCGTAACTTAGAACTTAGCAACGGATAGCTTAGTCACGTACGTTAACTCTCGTTGATGCCTGACTCTCTAAAACCGAAAAGGCCGCCCTGCTTCATACTAGATAGCAGGGCGGCCTTTTAAATGCGTCTAAGGGGTAATCATAAGCATGCCGCTATCTGAATCGACGAATCAGTGCGAAGCAATTAAATGCAGTTGCTGAGTGCGAAGCTGGTGACGCACTGCCATCAGAATCTTACCCAAATGGTTCTCGCCGGTTCCATCGCCGCCATCGCCCCAGAAGTGGTCTTTGTGCGAATGTTCTTTGATCACCGAATCTCCGGTCTTGGTAAGAAACAGCGCAAACTGTGGATTCTGTCTGAACTTCTCCGTCACAATAAACTGCATCACTTCAACACGAATGTCATACCAATCTTCGCGAACTTGGTCTTCGTAGTCACGACTTAAAGAGAACGCTTCAGCAGGTGTACTGGCTTCCAAAATGGTATTACGTAGCGCTTCGGAGGCAAACTTCATCGCTTGATAATAATGTTCGCTGGTTGCCCAAACTTGATCACCTACCTTGATAGGACAAGCGGCAAAATTTGACAGGTATCCGTTCGGATCTTCGGGTTCGTAAAACAGCACTTCTTTAGCTTGAGCCACAGAATTAGACATAGCCTTCTCCTTACCAACGACATCGCATATTTTTGCTTTAACTTTAAAATTAGTGGCGTTGAATATGACTGTCAAACAACTTAGCTCAAGAGTATGCCATGTGCGTGTTTTTCATCTGAAAAGCGTAATATCAAAAGGGTTAGGCTAAACAGAACAGTGAGCCAAAGAATCAAGGAGTTGATTAAATCTGGATAGGAAACATGAAAAAACAATTATCAATCAAAGGGTGGCGTTGTGCCACCCTTCTAAATGCAATGGGGATTATTAGTGAATAAGACCTAGCTCCCTCGCTTCTTCCAGACTCAAACCGCTTTCTCTAATTTCTCTTAGAGTCTCGATACGACGACGAGCTTCAGCAGACTTCATTTTCTTTTCTGGTTTGAAAGATACTTCTTCTTCAGCATCCCACTTGTTTGCAATATTTGTCATTTCATCATGGTTGATAGAATTAATGGACATGTTTTCCTCCGAAAAGCACCATGTAATGGACAGGTAATCTGTAGCAAATGCTTTTTCGCTTGTTAAGAAATTCTGTACTGAAGTGTGATGATTCCGACGCTTCACAAAGCTAATTAATAAATGCCTCATTTAAACTTTGCCAAAGCCATTTTCTGCAATTATATTTAAAAAATTCCCCATAAGAAATGTGGTTTGATCCAACTCTCATTTTCCCCTCTTTCAATGCAATCAAATCCGTTAGCTTTCACATAGGCTAAGGCGAGATTTTCGGCTTAGCCGGAGAATCAGGCTGCGGGAAAAGCACCTGCGCACGATTGATGACCAAGGTTTACCCTGCGACAGAGGGAGAGATACTGTTCAAAGGCAGAGACATCTCTACGCTGAAAAGCCGTAAAGATGTCTTGGATTATCGCAGCCGTGTGCAAATGGTGTTTCAAGACCCCTTTGGTTCACTTAATCCCACTCACACCATTGAGCACCATTTAACGCGCCCACTTAAGATCCATAAACAGGTAGCCACTAAACAGGCTCTCACAGAACGCCTCAAAGAGTTATTAACGCTGGTGGAGTTACCCATCGAAACGCTCGCCAAATACCCGCACGAGCTCAGTGGAGGCCAAAGACAGAGGGTTAACCTAGCGAGAGCACTGGCCGTTGGCGCTGAGGTTATTCTTGCTGACGAACCCACCTCGATGTTGGACGTTTCGATTCGACTTGGCGTGTTGAACCTGATGCAAAAAATGAAGCAAGAGTTGGGGATTGGCTTTTTGTACATAACCCACGATCTTGCCACAGCACATTACATCGCAGAAGAGACAGCGGTTATGTACAAAGGACAGATCGTCGAATGGGGATCAACCCAGTCGATCTTAACCAATCCACGACACCCGTACACTAAGTTGTTGATCTCTGCCGTACCAGATCCCGATCTGCCATTTGGCGAACTCGTCAAAAATGAGCCAAACTATTCAATAGACGCTGATCGTATTCGAGAGCAGAGCAGTGAAATACAGCATGAAATCAAACAAGTTTCTGATAATCACTTTTTAAAACAGTGGGATAACGTTGCATGAATGAACTAGACACTTGGTTAGAGCGGATCGGAGATTGGTACAAAGACCGAAAGCATGATCAAGTGGACCGGTTAGAACCTTTGATCTTAACGCCTCCAGATGCGCTCTGGGGGCCATTGATCACAGATGAGCAGAGCAAAGGTATCGCATGTTGGCTAGACGGATGCCTGAGAATCTTTACTTTCTATCGCCACCTCGCGGATTCATCGAATCCGGAGTTGGCTTCGCAGGAGGCCAGCAGCTCAAGCCATCAAGATAAAGCCTACCAATACCTAATGTTTGCCTACAGTAAGCTGCAAGCGGTGTCATGTGACCCAAAATCAGAAGCAGGATTGCAAGAGTGGTGTACACAGCGGCTACAACACTTGTGTGTATTGGCTTTGGAGTTTACGAACCAACAGCAAGAACCACGTTGGAAAGCAGAGTCTGAAAAATTGATCGAGTCGCATGTACGCTTTATGGCAACCCATCCCCGAAACGATGATCAAGGCATTATTCAACGCCATCTCCACTGATCAAGCTCTTCTCGATCAAACATCAAATCAGAATCTCATCAGAGTTAGATCCGTAGAAAGCATGATCTGGCCTTGATCATGCTTCGGCATTTAACTCTGTAAGCTATTGAATTTTAATGATTGACTGAATTTTAGGCAAAAAAAAGCGAGTCCCTTAGGAACTCGCAAAAATCTATTCAGTATGATGTAACAAAATATGAGCCAATCTATTAATCATAAGAAAGGACAAAGGTTGTCTATTCGGGATAAATAATAATCAACTAGATGCGTTACTTTGTCATCACTTTGTCAGCGTTAGGTGCGATTTTAATCAGCACCTAATGTGTTCAAAACTATCCATTCAGCCACGGTAAAACAGGCTTATTGCGATAGGATAATCACTAGTGCCCAATCGCCATTTCATCGAGCGCAAGGAACACGTTTTCATCTAAATGGCCTTCATGAACTTGTTTACACACTTTACGACGCACCGCTAAGCCAGAGATCAAACGTTCAATGGACAGATGTCGATTGCTGGTGCTGTCACGGTCGTTGTAAAGCTCAATTAAGCGACTCAGTGTTTCGTATGGGATAACGTCCTCCCCTACTCTCAACCAATCAAGCTTCTCAATGAGCTCTGAGCACTCTTCTTTGATTGAGGCATGTGAGTGCCCTGTCATAGCAGATAAAGCCGTTATGCTGCGTTCTAGAGCCTCTGCAGAGGTATATTTAGAGAGAGTAATCATGATCTCATCAGCGTTGATCTCAACAGAGTGTTTACGCTGCTTAACTCGACGTCCCAATTTGCCTCTTGGCGACGGTGCTTTACGCTGAATTGGCTCAAACTCACCGTCGATAATCTCAGACAGCTCTTCCAGCTTCTGCTTAGACACCATCTCGTTACGAAGTGGGTTCGGCAGCGTTGGTGCCATATTACGCTTACCTGCGTTAGTGGTACGCGCTCTTGAGTAACGTAATACTTCTTCCACATTACATTTGATATCTACCTGATAATCGGTCGTTTTCCCTTTTTCGATCAACGCGGTGATCGTCAAGTGATAACCCCAAAGATTAACCAGGAAGGTATCTTCTTGATCCCCGGCTTCACCCAATTTTCTGAGCTCGCGGATCAGATCCATCGAGAAACGACGCCAATCGATGTTACGCGCCAATTTCTGGTTGAGCTCACTGAGCAACATGCTATCTGAATGGCGACGTGCCATGCGGCTTCTAAAGTACGAATACACTTGGAAAACCAAGGTATGTTGCTTCAGGATTTCTGGCGGAAATAGGAAGAAATAGTCACGCGTCAGCAGCTCTTCGTAGAACGAAGGTTCCCAAACCAGGATGTATAGGTTCGGTTTAATGCGAATTTCGCCGTCAGAGCCTTCTGTAGGCGCTTCTTCCGATGCGGTAATGGTTCTAGCTAAGAATCGGAAACGATCACTCTTAAAGCCTTCTGGCATGTTCTCACTAAGCCAACGACCTGTAAGCTCGTGCAGTTGGAAATCCGTGAATTCGATACGATCAATACTGTCGCGGATAGAATCACGTGCAGGGCCGCTGTCTTTCTTGCCACGTAAAGACAAAATATCAGTGATGTAGAGTGGTGTTTTGTTTGGCGTGTGTTTCGCGTCTAGATGGTAATCATCTTGGTGATGATCATGATATTGAACGGTGAGAGTGAATAACGCGAATAGCGTCATCAGATCGTCAACGGTCATGATATTTTTAGAAGATCTTGTCTCGATCACAGCTCGAGTACCAGAGATCGAAACCATGGATTTCTGGTAGCTCTTACGAGTTCTAGGTGGCGCTAACGCTTGATCAATAATCCCCGCCCAATTGGTTGGCGAAACAATGAATTGATCCGCTTCATCTTTCATCGTTGGTGGGGTATTCAACCCATGTTCATTCAGTAAGCGCTTGTTTACTTTGGTTTGAGCTAGGGCTTTAGAGCGCTTTTGCTTTTCATTTTGCTTCACGCTTTCTGTCACTAAGCTGGTGGCACCCAGCACCGATATCAATTGGTTTGGGTTCACAAAGCGATGCAACATGGTTTTACCAGCAAGGCCTTCTTCAAAGCGAACGGGGATTTGTTTGAACAATCCGATATTAACTGCAGCTCTCAGCCTTTGCTGTAAGGCTGCGCGAGTGACTTGACCATCGGTTGATTCAATAATCTCAGTGGTGGAAACGTACCCGTCTTTACTGCTAAACCCACGAAGTGAAATTAGGTTAAGAAGCTCAACTATGCTTTTGGTGACACCTTTGAAGTGTTGATATTGTTCTATCCATTCAACGGCTGTTTCAGATACCTCAAATAAATGACCATCTTTGTGGCTTCGTGCCTTAATTAACAATTTCTCTTCTGGTTTCATTTTTGATCCGTATCACACTAACCGTAATTTCACTATAGTTCCTGAATGATAAAGAAAGAATGATCATAAATAAAGATAATTTATTGGCTTTTAAATAACTGATCTTTTTGATTAATATGATCTTAAATGATTAAGTGATCTAATGATCTGGACGTAACTTTGCTTATAAGTAGCTGAATTTAAAGCATTAAAATAAACCGCCTTGGAAAGCATGATCATAAAGGTTCCGAAACTATGATCATTAAACTTAAGAAAGCATGATCACAGAACATCAGAACGATGATCATTAAGTCATTGTAAGCATGATCATTATTGGTTCGAAAGCATGATCATTATACTTATACAGCTTATCCACAGATCGGAATTCAACATCGGTTTCTAAGTCGCTTTTGACTTGTCTAAGTGGACACTTGTGGTGGCCAATCTATCGGAACAATGATCAAGAGAGCATACTTTTTTATCGTTCCTACCCTATTGAGTGCAAAATTTAGTCTGTATCCGCTGGAAATGGATTGCTTTGATGTATTTAGAGCGGGTGGGTCTTAACTAGGAAGCATGATCATGAAATTGTCATGTTTGTGTATTCTTGGTCTGTGTCGATTGAATTTTCAATCATTGAGCCCTTATAGGCGTTGAATCCCCATTCCAAAAGCATTTGTCCGTAACTTAGTTCATAAATTACATGCTTCCGGAACTATGTTTACTTGATCATTTTTCCGGAGGTTGATCATTTTCAATGTGCAGTTGCTCGGATCAATATTGCTCAGTTTACGCCTTGATCATGCTTCATAATTTGGCGTTATCAATTATCTTACACTGGATGTGCTCCATGATCATTCTTCCGGTTAGGTTCCAATCCTCTGTTGTTTTTTGACACCCCATCTTCTCTTCTGTTTTGAATTTTTTGGTCATTGAGTGTTTTTTAATTTTTATTGGATTGAAAATCTATAAATTCGAATGCAAATCACACCAACCGTAATCTACGGTTGTATTTCAATCGTTCCGAAGGTTTTTCGTTGAAATTCCATTTACATTGTAAATAAGTGATGCTGTAACATTTAAAATGTAGACTAGAAATAGCATGGTTATACATGATAGAAATAGTCATTTTTGTGTTTGTCTAAGGCGATGTTTCATCAAATTGTAAAAACGCGGTCTATTTTATGTGATTTTACTCATAAATGTATGTTCATGTTTTTGTTGTGTTTGTTGTTAATCGCTGTACAATTTGTACTTAGTTAATCATTACGGAAACTGGCAATGAAAAGAGAACAAACGATTGATAAGCTCTATCAGCTAGCCGAACAAACTCAACAAGTTCAGGCTGACCGAATTGAGATTATTTTGGAAGAGCGAAGTGATGAACATTTCCCTCCAATGTCTAAAGCTATGATGGAGACTCGTTCTGGTTTAACGCGTCGTAAGCTCGATGAAGCGATCACTAAACTTGAAGCTGATGGCCATCAGTTCACAAAGAACAACGCTAATCATTACTCGATTTCATTGACAGAAGCTCACATGTTGATGGACGCGGCAGAAGTGCCGAAGTTCCATGAACGTAAGCAGCACGCTGACAATAAGCCATGGATTATCAACGTACAAAACCAGAAGGGTGGTACGGGTAAATCAATGACAGCAGTTCACTTAGCCGCTTGTTTGTCTCTGAATTTGGATAAGCGCTACCGTATCTGTCTGATTGACTTGGACCCACAGGGCTCTTTGCGTCTGTTCCTAAATCCACAAATTAGTGGGGCAGAGCACGACAGCATCTATTCTGCCGTCGATATCATGTTGGACAACGTGCCTGAAGGCCAAGATGTCGATCTAGAGTTTCTTCGTAAGAACGTACTATTGCCAACTCAGTATCCAAACCTGAAGACAATTTCTGCTTTCCCAGAAGATGCGATGTTTAACGCTGAAGCGTGGCAAAGCCTTTCACAAGATCAGTCACTTGATATTGTTCGTCTGTTAAAAGAGAAGCTTATCGACAAAATCGCCGATGACTTCGATGTGATTATGATTGATACCGGCCCGCACGTTGACCCTCTAGTATGGAATGCAATGTACGCGTCGAACGCACTTCTGATTCCATGTGCAGCTAAGCGTTTGGATTGGGCTTCAACGGTTAACTTCTTCCAGCACTTACCAACGGTTTACGAAATGTTCCCGGATGATTGGAAAGGTCTCGAGTTTGTTCGTCTAATGCCAACCATGTTTGAAGACGACAACAAGAAACAGGTGTCAGTTCTGACGGAAATGAACTACCTGTTGAATGATCAAGTAATGATGGCAACCATTCCAAGAAGCCGTGCTTTTGAAACCTGTGCTGACACTTACAGCACGGTTTTCGATCTAACGGTAAGCGACTTTGAGGGCGGTAAGAAAACTCTAGCTGTTGCTCAAGACGCAGTACAAAAAAGTGCTCTAGAATTAGAGCGCGTATTACATAGCAACTGGCCTTCACTTAATCAGGGATAACAACAATGGCAATTAAAACATCTGACTTAAATGCAAAGCTATTTGGTAAAGCAAACAAACGTCGCGTAGCAACACCACAAGAAGCGCAAACAGCGGCAAAAGAACAGGCTCAAGTGATTGAGCTTTCTGTTGCTGGCGAAGATTTGGTTTCATTTGAATTGGTTCGAATTCCTGCGGCTGAAGTGGCAACTCGAACGGTTGTTTTTGAAGAGAATGCTCGTGAGCAATCTTTCTTAAACGAGCATGCGCTTTCTGATGTTCTTACAACATTGAAAGAACGTGGTCAGCAATACCCAGCAGTTGGTCGTAAGAACAAAGACGGTAAGATTGAAGTTCTTGATGGTAGCCGTCGTCGTATGTCATGTATTTTGGCTGACAAAGAGTTCCTAATCTATGTTGCTGAAAACATTAACGGCGAACACGCTAAATTCCTATCAGACGTAGCTAACGCTCATAAACCGCTTTCTCTTTATGAGAAGGGCAAAGAGATGCAAGCGAAGCTAGATAAAGGCGAAGCTGAAGACCAGAAAGCACTGGCGAAAATGTTCCAGTGCAGTGAAGCTTTGGTGAGTGGTGCATTGAAAGCAGCCGCTTTACCACTTGAATTGCTACAAGCTTACCCAAATGTGAGCGACCTTGGTCGTCCAACCATTGTTAAACTACACAAGCAGTTTGGTGGATTGACGAGTGAACAGCAGCAAACACTGCTGACTAAGTGTGATGCTTCTGAAGGTTTTGTATGGCAGCGTAGCGAAGCTCAAGGCGTAACTCGTCTAACCAAAGACGTGACAGAAACTTTGGAAGGTTGGATTCTTGAATTGGCGCCAGCGCCAGCGAAGAAAGCTTCTCCAAAAGTTGAGCTTATTAAGGGCCGCGCATCATACAGCCGCAAGGGTTCAAACTTGGCGTTGAACCTTAAGAAAGTTGATGATGCAACAATGGAAGAAATCCTCGCCTTCGTTCAATCGAAGCTCGACTAAGTCGACGACTTTTTATTACTCCTCTAAAGCCGCTTAATGCGGCTTTTTATTTGGCTGTGATAAACTGTGTTTAGATGAATCTGGACGCTAACTATGACAAACCCAACCAACACTTTTCTGCATACACTTTCTAATATCGCTCAACATAACGATCACCGTTACGGCGTGGTCTTTGATGGCGATTTTGATTGGCAAAACTCAGCTGTTTTTACCTTCCTTCAAGACTCACTCACTCCGAGCATCTTCCAGATTGGCGGTACGCCATTTGAAGGTGTGATTCATGCTCCAGTAAAAAAAGGCCAACAACTGCTTGGTCGTGAGTGCCAAGTTCTTGTTTGTGACTTTAGAGAGCAGTTTGATGCGAATGGTTTTAGTGCCGCGTTGGGTTCGTTAGTTGGTGGTGGGTTGTTGTTGGTGTTGCCGCCAAAAGTTAATGCCTCTGAAGATAGTGAAAGCTTTGGCCGACGTTGGTTAAAACGTCATTTCGATAAACTGATTTCTGTTTCACAACACAATGAAGCCGGCGATGTAGTTCAAGCAACTCACGCTCTTCCTCAGATGCAAAGCGCCCAAAACGGATTGGATAAATTTGAACAGCAAAACACGGCTGTTGAATTAGTCAAAAAAGTGGTGTCTGGACATCGTAAACGTCCTTTGATTCTCACTGCGGATAGAGGGCGTGGTAAAAGCTCGACATTGGGTATTGCCGCAGCGCAGCTGTTAGTTGAGCGTCACGGTTTTAATATTATTGTTACTGCACCTTCAGTGAAAGCGGTAGAGCCGGTATTTTCTCATGCTGGCCAAGGGTTAGAATCTTGCGAAGTGGTCAACGCTACTCACATTCGCCATCAAGGGGGAAGTTTGAGATTCGTCGCGCCAGATGAATTACTTAAATCCAAGCCCGATTGTGACCTTCTATTTGTTGACGAAGCGGCTACAATTCCAATTCCGATGCTTAAATCCATGGTCGACATCTATCACCGTATGGTTTTTTCGACCACGGTACACGGTTACGAAGGCAGTGGGCGAGGGTTCGGTATTAAGTTTGAGTCTTGGCTTTCTGAGCATCGTCCGGGGTGGAAAGGCTTTAAGCTCGAACAACCGATTCGTTGGAATAGCAACGATCCGCTAGAAGCTTGGTTGTTTGATTGCTTCCTACTTGGTAATGACGCATCAGTCACTGAATCGGCGGTTGATGAAATCGAAGGCTTTTCTGCTGACGCAATCAACCAATTAAACTTGGGCGAGTTATCAAAATCAGAATGCTTGGCTAATCCTGAGCAGCTACAACAATGTTTTTCTCTTCTCGTGGATGCGCACTATCAGACCTCGCCAAATGACTTAATGCAATTTCTCAACAATCCAGCAATCCGTTTATACGCCGCTTGGCAGCAAGATAAATGTTTAGGTTGTATGTTAGTGACGGAAGAGGGTGGTTTGGACAGCGAGTTGATTGCTCAAGTTCAACTCGGAAAACGCAGGCCTCAAGGTCACCTTGCCTCTGTATTACTGGCAAACCAATTTGGCTGTACTCAGGCGGCGACCAGTCGGTGCCTTCGAGTTATGCGCATTGCTGTTTCAGCACGTCATCAAGGTTTGGGTATTGGCCGTTGGATGTTGGCTCAGTTATCACAGCAAACCAGCCAAGCAGATTATCTGGCGACAAGCTTTGGCGCGACCAGCGAATTGATTTCTTTTTGGCGTGGTAGTGAATTTGAAGCTGTGCACATCGGCCACCAGCGAGATCAGGCCAGTGGCTGTCACTCGGTTCTGATGGTTAAGGCGCTTAACTCAAACTCTCAAGGCTGGATAAACCAAGTTCAAAATCACTTCGAGCGTAGCTACTGTTTTCTTGTTTCAGGTTCTTTGGTTTCACTTGAAACCGATATGGTGCGAGCTCTGCTGCCAAAGAGTGTTCACACCGTTAGTGAGTTTGAAACTCAGTTAGTTAGAAATTACGTGAACGGTGGCAACAGTTATGATGCGATCAGCTTCAGCGTACTGAACTTGATTCTACTCAGTAACGATCGAAACATAGGTATTTCTGACTTACTCATCGCAAAGGTTGTTCAGCAGAAAGAGTGGGGGACTTGTGTTGAACAGTTTAATCTTGTTGGTCGTAAACAAGCAGAGATTCAGTTTCGTAAAGATGTCGATGTTTTGCTAGCAAATTTACAGTGTAAATAGGCTAGCCATCATTTAAATAGACTGACCGCTACAAATTAGATTTACAGTGTAAATTAGAATCTTGGATTTACACTGTAAACTGAAGCTCCATATTCAAATCCGTTTTTACCCTGATTATCTGTTACATCACTTCTGTTTCATCTCTCCACTACAGCCTTTAATCTTCTAAAGCTATTCGCCTTTACTATCTAGCCCTACATCGAATCAACATTCAATCGCACGAAATATTCTGAAAAAATTTTCCTATGTATTTGTAAAGGCGAAGCAGATCATAAAATGTGTAAGTCTTATTTATGAGTCATGTTTGCAGAATCGAAAGTAAGTGATGTGACGCTGATTATTCTAATAATGTGATACTCAGCGCAGAATGAATTATATAGACTGAATAACAACTGAGTCATTAGGGATACTCAATTCGAATGTGGGATAACATCGTTACATTGTCGGAAGACAAGCAACAAGTAATGGCATGTCTGCCAACCGGGACTGTGGTTGACGCAAGCTTTGATAACAAGACGCTGCCACCAACCTTGGAAGCTTTGAATGCATCAAACTATTTTCTTTTCGAAGAAGAGGTGTTGCGTTTCGTTACTCTTGCTAAAGAAGGTAAGGGTGAAGCTTATGAAGGAATCTTGATTGCCGAAGTTCGAAATGCCACTGTTGCGGTCGAACTGTCTGATGATGAGATGTTGGCGAGTCTCGTGGTCACTGGTCCCTACAATGGACACCCGCTGCGTGGCAGCGACATCATTCAGTGTTTATCTCAAGCTCAAATAACAAAAGGAATAAATAAGTTAGCGCTCAGAAAGGTTCTGATGATGAGTAGCAAACTTAAGTCCGGTGAAAAGTTTACTCAGCCCGTAGCTAAAGGGACACAACCAGTAAAAGGTAAAGACGCTAAGTTTGCCGCTTTGGTTGAAGACATTACTCGCCAAGTCTTGAAGCCTCGCAGCAAAGACGAAGGCAAGATTGATATGCGAGACTTGGGACAAACCATTACCGTTGGTCAAAATGATCACTTAATGAAACGTACCCCCGCTACCAAAGGTATCGCTGGCTTTACCGTTCAAGGCCGAATTATCCCACCGCTTCCTGGACAAGACAGTTTAATCAAGCCTGGAAAGGGCACCTACATCTCCCCTGAAGATCCCAATTTACTACTCGCCTCACACCCTGGATTGCCCATCATTAAAGATCGAACCATCGAAGTGGATGACGCCTTATGTGTCAGCAACGTCGATGTCTCAACTGGGCACGTTAAATTTAAAGGTAATGTGTTTGTCTCTGGCAACATCGAGCCGGGTATGATCGTCAAGGCGACCGGAAGTGTTACGGTTGGTGGCTTTATCGAATCGGCCGAAGTTCAAGCCCAGGGGGATATCAAAGTCGCCAAAGGCATTATCGGCCACACGACTAAAGAGAGTGAGCCAAAAAGTTGTAAAGTACTTAGCAAAGGTTCTATCACCGCAAGTTACGCACAGAATGCTGAGCTACAAACGGCCAATGACCTTCGACTTGGTGTGCACAGTATGAGTAATGACATTCGCTGTGGTAACAACCTTATCGTGATGGACAGTTTGAAAAAACACGGCACGCTCAGCGGTGGTGAAGCCAAAGTCGGCGGAAAGGTCGAATGTGTCTTCTTAGGCGTTGAGGGAGATACCGCCACCAAGGTACATGGTTTTGCGCGCTACGATGGCTACCGCCAAAAGATAGCCGAGCTGAAGGAAACTTATAAACATACGCAAGAGCAAACCATGGGTGTAATTCGCCAAGAGTTAGAATTTAAGAAGCGCCCGAAAGCCGAGAGAAGCGAAGAGCAAGCCCTAGAAATTGAGCAGCAACGTGAGAAGAATAACCTCGCAATTGAAAACACAAAGTCGCAGTTAGATACACTCGAAGCAGAGTTTGAAACCAATCTTGCTGAATGCACGGTAGAGGTACACGAAAAAGTGTATACCCGAGTGACGATTCAATTTGGTGATGAGACAGTCACAACCAAGCGGACCCACGGCGGAAGTGTTTTCTCATTCAACCAATACGAGATCCAATGTTCGTTTAAGATGGAGCAAGAGGATATTGCTTTGTAGACTTTTGTGCTGAACACAAAGTGACGTATTGTCTAGGTGTCGATACTGACAAATAGAAAAAGGGGAGTTGATGCTCCCCTTTTGCTTTCTACTGATAATGATTTATTTAGGTGGATTGCGCGTTTTAGCTAACCGCTCTCACTCGGCCTTGTTTAAGGTCTGAAAGAACCTGTGCTTTAGGACCATCTGCAATGATGCAGCCTTTCTCCATTACGATCACTCGATCGACAATGTCCAACATCGACGTTTTGTGTGTAATCAGAATTAACGTCTCGCTTGGTAGCAATTGGTTAAGTTGGTGTTTGATGTGCATCTCTGAACGGTTATCCATAGCACTGGTCGGCTCATCCATCAACAACACTGGCGGACGGCCAAGGAAGGCTCTAGCAATGGCAATTGACTGACGTTGACCACCAGACAGCAAGGCACCACCTTCACCCACTTGGCGTTCCAAACCTGCAGGATCTTGTTGAGTAAACGCGGTTACCCCTGCACGGTTTGCTGCATCCATCACGTCACGGTCATCCACCAAAGGACGACCTAAAGTAATGTTGTCTCTTACTGAACCGTAGAACAGGTTACTGTCTTGCGGAACACAACCTATATTGCGTCGTACGTCGACATGATGCAGTTGCTCCATATCCGTTTCATCAATACGTACATGGCCTTCTGTGGGCTTGTACAGGCCCATAATCAGACGTTCTAGTGTGGTTTTACCTGAACCAATACGACCAATGATTGCTACTTTCTCACCAGGACTAATATTGAGGGTTAAGTCTCTAATTGAAGCCACTGGTGAATCTGGGTAGTGGAACGTCACTTTATCTAGCGCGATATGGCCCTGAATAATCGGACGGTGAATGTAGCGTTTACCTTCTTCTTGTTCATCAGGCATCGACATCACTTGCTCAATCAGAGTCATTGATGACTTTGCTTGGTTGTAACGAGTCGAAAGCAAAGACAGCTGAACAAGCGGGCCAATCGCTCGGCCGCTCAACATGGTTGCTGCGATCAAGCCACCCATCGTAAGTTCACCTTCTGCAATTAGATACACGCCAAAGATGATCATACCAACGTTAGTACTTTGCTGAACAAAGCCGGCGGTGTTTTGGATGCTGTCAGTGATGCGTCGGCTTTTGATATTCCAATTCGCCATGTGAGCAACGGCTTCTTCCCAACGGAATTGGAATTGACTTTGCGCGCTGAACAGCTTAACCGTCTCTAACCCTGCCAAACTCTCAATCAAGTTTGCGTACTTCTGCGAAGCAAGACGAGAGCCTTCTTCAATGGTGCGGCGCAGTGGGCCTTGGATTAGCAATGCATAGACGATCAAAATGACCACGCCAGCAACGGGAACGAATACAAGGTTTCCAGCCATTAGCCAAATTAGCGCTAAGAACATCAGTGCGAACGGTAAGTCGATTAACGAGCCAATGGTTGCAGAGGTAAAGAATTCACGAATGGATTCGAACTCTTGCAAGTTTTTAGCGAAAGCACCGACGGAAGCAGGCTTCGCTTCCATACGAATCCCCAGTACTTTACTGAACAGCTTGGAGGAAATGAGAATATCGGATTTCTTACCGGCAACATCAATGAAGTAGCTTCGCATCAATTTGAGCAGCAAATCGAATAGGAACACGACAAAGATACCACTCGCTAGCACCCACAAAGTTTCAAAGGCGAGGTTAGGGACTACTTTGTCGTACACCAAGCGAGTGAACATCGGCGCGGCAATTGCGAAGATGTTGATCAGAATCGAGGCGATCAACACATCTCGGTAGATGTTTTTAGATTCCCAAATCGTGCTCCAAAACCAATGCCCTTTACGTGTTTTTAGAACCTCTGGTGAACGTTCATCATAGCGGAACTGTTTCTTTACCAAGAAGTAGCGGCCGATGAATTGTTCTTTCAGCTCTTCGACAGGAATGATGATTGGCACCATTCCGCTTTCTGCAGTAATGATTTCCGCTTCTTGCTTCTCTAAATCAATGCTGTTGAGAACGCACGCCTCGCCTTGTTTAAGCAGTAAGACAGCAGGCAGTATCAGGTGAGGAATCTTTTCTAAGTCGGAACGGTTTTCTTTTGCCACCAATCCTGCTCGTTCAGCAGAACGAGGGAATAGGAAAGGGGTTAGCTTTCCGTCTGATAGTGGTAGCCCATTGATCAACGCTTCGGGCGAGTTAGCTAACCCGTAATACCGGCTAACGTAGATCAGTGAGTTCAATAGTGGATCTTGCATGTGATATAACCCTTACAACTATTTATCAACAATGAAGCCTTGGAACACTTCTACGTAGTTATCAGACAGGATATCTAGCTGAGTCTGAGTTTCTATTCGAGACGCGATGGTGGTGACGCCTAGGTTGTGAGCGGTTCTAGAGATCGATGTTAAGGTGAACTTCTGTTTTTCGTCATCAAGGTTATGTGTGAACAGGTAATCTAGTTTCACATAACTTGGACGGTATTCGTTGATGTAATCCAGTGATTGGAAGTTACGTCCGTAGTTATCGACACCAAACACCGCTTCAGCGTTGCGAATGGTGTTACACAATAGTGCCGTGTAGTGCGGAACGTTGATGAAGCAGTTTTCTGGAATCTCAAAGTGCAACAGGTGAGCGATTGAAGCATTCTGTTCAAGCGTCTTACCGATCCAACGGATGAAGCTTGGTTGAGATATACTGCTTGGCGAGAGATTAATAGCGACTGGGCTGGTTACTTCTTTTGCATTGAGCTTTTCAACCATCTTCTCAATAACGTATTGGTCGAGAATGTGGCTCATTTCAAGCTGTTCTAGCGCGTATAGATACTGGTTAGCACCGTAACGCACGCCATCTTTTTCAATCGCAGAGAACACCTCTTGGTGATACGTTTTACCAAAGGCATTGTTTGCAGCCTGCAAACGGAAGGTAATGAGGTCGTTGATGATCGCTTCTTCAACCAACATACGCCATTGTTGTTTGCCCATCACTGCGCCGTGATCGTCTGCGGTTACGTAGCCGTAAGCAAGTTCTCGATTCGCCTTGGCACTTGAGAGTGCGTTATCCACCAGCGACATGATTTCAGTACTGGTTTTACGCTTGTTGCTGTAGGTCACACCAAGAGCAATATGTGGATTCGCAGTGCCTGTTGGGTCTGAACCTAGGCTCTGGATACAGTTTACGATGCTGCTCGCGACAAGTTTCAGTTCGCTCTCATCAATGTTTGGCATGATGAAACCGAACTCGTCACTAGAAATACGAGCGATGGTGATATCTGGAGATGAAATTGAAGCTTGCAGCTGTTCAGCCAGTTGATGAACCAAGGCATCACCTTCTTGATAGCCCTTTTCATCGTACTCTTCACTGATAAACTCCGCTTTAAGTACCGCTAAACCACCTAAGCTCGACTCCTCTAACCATTGAGTTAACTGAGACATGTAGTAAGCACGGTTACCTAGCTGAGATACAGGGTCGATATATGCTCTTTCACGTAACTTCTGAGCTTCTTTCGCTTGGTTTTTAAATGCCAGTTCAACTTGAGTCGACATGTGGTTGATACCATCGACAACCAAGGTGAGATCTTTTGTCTTTGGACGAGCCAGAGGTTCGCCAAACTGATTCTTGGCGATCTGATCCATCTTGGTAATGATCAACGAGAGCGGGCGTAAAGCGCGCTTAAGGATCCAAGAGATAGACACCAAACCGAGCAAGAAGATCGTGCCAAATATGCTCAGTAAGCGGATGAATGCTTGCCAAAGTTGATCGTAGGCAGGGCCTGGGTGACTTACGATCTCGACCTCGGCCAATTGCATCCAGCCACTGGTGATCACGCGGCGGTCATGAACAGGCTCGAACAGGTTTAGGTTGGTAAACCACTCTGGTACGCCAGTTGGCTTTACAGGGTATGAGCGGAGAATGTCTTCACCGCTATCGAGAAAGATCAATCGAACGACTGAGTAAGAACTGCCATCAAACAGGGCGTTGATAACAGACTCCACTGCCACCTTGTCCTTTTCTTCTAGGTAAGGGGCGAGAGCCAGTCCAACAGTATTAATGGTATTACTTACCTCAGAGCGTTGCTGCTCCTCTAAGTATCCACGGGTGGTATTGAATTCGATCATAAAAACTGACGTCATCAGCAGTATGAACACTGCAACCATCCCGACCACAAGCTGTTTATATAAAGTCATTGTACCTACTCATCGTAATTGATAATGGGTTTGTTTAATTTTAGAGAGCGCTCACGTGAACGTAAGTCGTTCCATAAGCTCAATCTTGAAGATTTCCCTGCCAACTTGCCGCTGCCTGCTGCCGACTTGATCAACCAAAGGTTTTTACCGTTAAAACTGTAAATTGGTCTTAGATCTGGGCGTTTGGAACCGCGTTTAATTTCAGGGTTTAAGTTGTCCAAAATTAATGGCTCTGCACTCGGTGTTGAGTAGTAAGCTAACACCATGTGGAACTGGTTTAGTTCCAGTGCTTTTACGTACACTAATCGTAATTTCTTATCTGGGACGCCCAGTTCAAGCAAAGAGAAGTATTTTGCGATTGTGAAGTCTTCACAATCACCGGCGTTGCTGCCTAAAAATTCCAGTGGTGTTGCCCAGTAATCATTCTTTCCCCACAGTATGTTGTCATCGACAAAGTACATCTGGTTGAAGAACTGGTTCACCGACCTGAGCTTCTCTTTTTCACTTAATCCGTCGTATGACGTCATATTTGAGCGCCATGTTGCCACTCGCTTTCCGGCTCTATCGCCGTAGGTTTTGGTCACTGCATCTATCCACCGTTGGTCGCTCTTGTTGAGCGCCACAGAGGTGAAAGAGGTGAGGACCAGCAGCAATAGCGAAATCCGAGACTTCATAGCCTCTGCTCTTGTCTATTTGCTGTGTATTGAAAGGCGTTATCAAACATCAAACGTCATTACTCTTTTAGTGCATTGTTTTGAGCGCTTAATAGTGGCTTCAACATGTACTCAAGCACGGTTCTTTTACCCGTGATGATATCGACAGAGGCGGTCATACCTGGAATGATTGGCAACTCTTCGTTCTGTCCAAAATTGTGTTTTTCGGTGCGCACGCGCACGATATAGAAGCTATTGCCTTCTTCATCTTGAGTGGTATCGGCACTGATGTGCTCTAACACGCCTTCTAGACCACCGTACTTAGTGAAGTCATAAGCACTGAATTTAACGATGGCAGTCAATTCTGGGCGTAGGAACGCGATATCTTGCGGGGCGATTTTCGCTTCAACCAATAGAGAGTCTTCTGTTGGTACAATCTCAACGATGTCCATACCCGGTTGGATAACCCCGCCGACAGTATTAATACCCAATGTTTTAACTGTGCCTGTTACAGGAGAAACCACCACGGTACGGTTTACTCTGTCTTCTAGGCCAACGGCAGATTCGGTCATTGCAGAGAGCTTGTCTTGGGCTTGATTGAGTTTTTCTTGTTGTTCGGAGCGGAAGTTCAGTGCGGCGTCAATACGGCTGAGCATGGATTCTTTGATTGCTGAGCGTAAAAGAGGAATTTTTAGCTCGCTCGAAGTCATTTCTCGGCGAGTGTCGTTCACTTGTCTTTGCAGTTTAAGTAATTCAATTCGTGGTACCACCCCTTCATCGGCGAGAGGTTTGGTGATATCCAGTTCTTGGCGAGCAAACTGGTAGCTCTGTTTTAGGTTTCGAACACGCGCTTTAATCTCAACTAGGTCTTGCTGTTTCTGTTCAACTTGTTGATCAAAAACGGAAAGCTGGTTTCTCAGATTATTGAGATCTTGACGGTATTCTGCTTTTTGACGATTAACCAGTTGAGGTTGAAGTTCATAGAATTTAGGTGGGAACGCAAGCTTGCCATAATCGAGAGTGACACTTTTCTTCCATTCTTTTTCAGAGAATTCTTCATTGATGACAACACTGGTCAGGGAAGCGGAAAGCATTAACACGTTGGCGGTCAAGTTCGCGACTTGTTGTTCACGTTCGCGGAAATCAGAACGGAATCGTGTATCATCGATTAACAGCAGTTGTTGACCTTTTTGAACGCGTTGGCCTTCTTTAACTAAGATTTCTTTAACCAAGCCACCTTCAAGGTTTTGTACCACTTGGATCTGAGAGGAGGGGATCACTTTGCCTTGGCCAACGGTAACTTTGTCGATCTCTGCCCATGCAGACCACCCAATAGCAGCAATAAAAAACAGAACGATCACCCACAACATAATTCGCGCACTGGTGGGCGTATTGAGGAGTAGTGCCGCTGTTTTATCATCGACATACTCAAGCTCGGTCTCGTTCAATTTGCTGAAATTTTTCTGACTCATAACAGTCCTTGTTCGCTAAATAAAAGTGCAAGCCTATTGAGTGTATTCTTACTTTTGATAAATGTTAAGATTTTGCTCATTTAAATCTTTGAATTTATATATTTTTTAAGACTTATCGGTTCTTGAAATCTGTTTTATCGAGTTGGTGCTTTCTTAGTTTGTCATACAGTGTTTTTCGCGATACCTGCAGCTCTTGTTGTACTTCTTTTAAACGACCTTGATGGCGATGTAGTGCCTCAATCAAGATAATTTGTTCAAAGCTATCGGTGCGTTGGTTTAACGACTGTTGTTGCTCTTCAATGCTCATATCGAGTTCATTTTGCTCATTAGTATCGTTGTCGAGCGACGGCTGCTTAATTTGAGTCAGCACTCTGAGTTCAGCATGTTGGCGAAGCTGACGAATGTTCTCCGTCCAATGCGTTGCAATGAGTCTCTGGATCTCTTTTTCTGTAATCACGGGTGGCGGCAGTTGATAGCGACTGGCTGCACCACGAGCAAAGTGTTTGAACAAAGAGCCAATATCTTCCGTTCTTTGCGCCAAGGGTAGTAAATTAAATCGGCGCAGTTCACCTGTAATTGTAGTAGGAACTACTGTAGTTGCGATAATGATACAAGTTGCATTGGTCTTGCATGAGTTTTCACGAAGTAGAGTGGGTTTTAGAGCGGCTAACCATAGCCATTGCTGCGAAGTTAACGCTTCTGTTTCATGGATATAGAGTGTTCCACCTTGATGCTTCAAGAACAGTTGCAAAATAAACTGATGGAATGTCGCTTCGTCACTGCGTGGCAAATTAAACGCCGCGACAGGGCAAAGCTCTGCGGTTTGATGACTGTGTAAATCATGGGTGTATTGTGCAGTGACCCTTTTCCCCGTCCCTAAATCACCAACAAACAATAGAAGTGGGTTGGTTTTGGTATCTAGGGTGATCAATTCTCGGCGTAATGCCTGCATTGATGGTGATTGACCAATCAGTTTCGGGCCAACCTGATTTTGCATTGCCAACTCTTTACGCAATAGGTTGTTCTCTTCAACCAGTGCGAGCTTATCTGCGGCTTTTTTAACGGCAGTGAGTAGGGCATCGACTACAAATGGCTTTTCCAGAAAATCGTAAGCACCGGCTTTCATCGCTGATACCGCGGTTTGCACGTCACCATGTCCGGTAAGTACGATGACCTGAAAATGAGGATTTTGGCTCAGCAACTTTTGCGTTAATTGAATGCCATCCATTACCGGCATGTGAATATCGGTGATGACAATTCCGGCTTGCGTGGTATCTATTTTCTTTAATGCCTCAATAGCATTGGGAAAGCCGACGATATCGATACCTTCAATGAGCATGGCTTGTTCTACCGAGTCTCGAATGGCGGGTTCATCGTCGACAAAATAGAGTTTAGGCATAGAGTGCAAAAGCTGATTCCTTAGCTGTAGGTGAGATTAGCAGTAATGTGAAATTCGTTTTCCGTTAACAATAACAACGGCGTGTTAGTGCTTATCGTTATATAACGGGATGTTTAGCGAGAATACCATGCCTGAAGGCTCTAACCGGTTCGCGCTGATCGTGCCGTGATACGCTTCAATAATCCGTTTCGATATTGAAAGCCCTAGCCCTAAACCTTCCGGTTTGGTGGTAAAAAACGGGTCGAACAGCTGTTCTAGCTTATCGTTCGGCATGCCAATTCCGTTATCCCAAATGATCAGCTGACAAGAGTCATGATGCAGTTGCCATTCGATGCCTATCTGTGGGCTAGCCTGTTGGTCAACGCTTTCCAGGTTTTGTTGCTCCTGCAAGATTTTCTGTTCAAGAACTTGATGTTGCAGCGCTTGAGTCGCGTTGTGAATCAGGTTCACTAGTACTTGCTCGAGTTCGGTTGGATGAATCGCAATATTGATGTCATCTGGCACCGTGCTTAGCCTTAGCGTAATTCCTTGCTTGATCATCAGCGCACTGAGAATACTGGTGGCGTTGTTGACCGCTTGGTGCAGGTTCGCCATATGATGCTCTTGTTTAGTGACCTTGCGAGTAAAGACTTTGAGTCGCGCGATGATGTCGGTAATGGTGTTGTTGAGGCCAATCATTTTCTCAAGATTGCTTTTCACCAAATCGGTTCGTTCCATTTCAAGCAGTTTTAAGCTGTTCTCACTGTAGGTTCGCAACGCTGCAAGCGGTTGGTTGATTTCGTGGTTAATGCTAGCTGACAGCTCGCCGAGTACCGCTAATTTCGCGGTTTGTGTCAGCTCTTGTTCTGTCTGTTTCAACTTGGATTGCGACTCTTGGTATTGAAAAAGGGTTTGTTGCAGCTGTTGATTGGATTGCTTCAAGTAGTGAGTGCGTTTATCAACGGTTTGCTCTAGGTTTTGGTTGAGTCGGGTCAACGCCACTTTCGCGAGATAAGTCTGGCGCCACGACCAAGCGATGAGCATCACCAAGCTGTAAATCACCACGAAGATGACATCGATCTGCAAGATTTTAATAAGTTCAGCTCTGGTCTCTTTTAGGGCAACAACTTGGTACTGATTGTTGCTGATGGTAGCGGGGTAAAGATTAAATGCACCAAGCTTGAATAACTGGTTGGCGGTGAGCTCTTTTCGGATTTCATTGGATTGAAGGTTGCTAGATTGATTGGCGTTGCTCGCTTCTGACTGAGAGCTTGAAGAACGAAAGGCTTCGATGATCGAAATTTCGCTTTGACCGTATTGGCGTTGAAGTGCGATATCCGTTTGTTGTTGCTGAGTTAGTGGCAACAATGAATGGTAAAGCCATGGAGCTTGGCTTGATAGAAAGACCACTTGGTTAGAGTCGAGTACTACGATCTCAAAATCGTCGCTGGTTAGGATGTTTTCGAGATTTTCTAAGCTCACTTTTACGGTGATAACGCCAACAATTTCCTTGTCGATATACAGAGGTGAAGACAGAAAATAACCGCGTACGTTCGAACGAGCGCCTAGCGCGACATATTGTGTGTTGTTACCTTGAATGGCAGAAGCAAAGTAGGGACGAAACGAGAAGTTCTCACCCACAAAAGTGCGAGGCTTTTGGTAATTACTGGAAGCGACCACAGTACCGTTCGGATCGTGAATATAGATGGTGTCGGCTTGGCTTTGATTCGACCATTCAAATAGCAATTGATTGAGCTGCGCAGCGGAAATCTTGTCTGCTTGTGGTGATGAGTCAAAATAAGAGAGCAAGCGCGGGTCATGGCTGAGCAAATCCGGGATCTGTTTGAATTTATCCAATTCAGAGTCGATTTGTAGATTGGCTTTACTTGCTGCTTCATCGAGTTGCTGAGTGACGATTTTTTCTTGGAATTGCACTGCCATAAAGTGGGTTGCGGTCAGCCCTGCAGCTCCCAATAACAATGAGAATAAAACAAAGGGTGTCATTAGGTTAGGCAGTATTTTGGTCACTCGGATCTCAGCTTGTCATCGGTTTGTATAAAGATTATCAATATGATGGAGAGAGTACCGAGATCTTGTTAACACAGAGCACCTTCTGTGAGACAAAACCATGGCTTAGACTTGTGTTTCAAAGGATTACGGCGCAAAATCACAAAAAAATTTAAAGGAGCAAGCAAATGGAACTGACAGATATTCGTCGCGAATACGCTAAGGGTGGATTGAGACGTAAAGACTTGGCCGCAGACCCGATTGAGCAATTCAATTTATGGCTAGAGCAAGCCATTGAAGCGAAGTTGACGGACCCTACTGCCATGACAGTTGCTACGGTTGATGAAAATGGTCAGCCATTCCAACGCATTGTTCTGCTGAAGAATGTGGATAAAGACGGTTTCGTTTTTTACACCAACCTAGGTAGCCGTAAAGCGCACCAGCTTGAGCACAACAGCAAAATCAGTTTGCACTTTCCTTGGCATCCACTTGAGCGACAAGTTCATATTACGGGCACGGCTGAAAAGCTGACGGCTATGGAAAATATGAAGTACTTCTCGTCACGTCCAAAAGAGAGCCAATTGGCCGCGATTGCAAGTAAGCAGAGTAGCCGCATCTCAGCGCGTGGGATCTTAGAAGGTAAGTATCTAGAGCTTAAACAGAAGTTTGCCAAAGGCGAGATTCCCGTGCCTTCTTTCTGGGGTGGCTTCCGAGTTCGTGTTGATAGCATTGAGTTCTGGCAGGGTGGTGAACACCGCTTGCACGACCGTTTCTTGTTCTCTCGCCAAGACAACAGTTGGGATATTGATCGTCTAGCGCCTTAGGCTGCTTGATCGCTTAGCTGCTTAACAGATCCAAAAGTGCCGTTGATTAGACTGATCAAATCAACGGCATTTTTTTGTCTGGATTTTCAGCTGAACAGTCAATCAGTCACTGTGCAGAACAACGGAGATCTGTTTTTTGAGCAGAGTTTCTGGGATCACTGAGCCCAATCCTGAATCCAACGCATACTCAATCAATTGGCTTTTACTGCGTGCATCAAACTTCTGTTTCAATCTAGCGACATGACCTTCGACCGTTTTGATTGAAATGTTTAACGTCGACGCGATGTACTGTGGTTTCTTGCCGAAAAGCAGTAAGAACAGCACCTCTGATTCTCTCGAAGTCAGCCGCTTTTGCAGCTTAGACACGCGCGGCTCTGACCCCGCAAGCGATGCATGATCGCCTTTTGTCCCTGTGGCCTGACAAACCCAATGACCAACCTCTAAGATCGCGGTATCGGTAAGCTCTTGGCCATAGAAGATGGTGCCTTGGACGTTGTCGTCATCATCAAGCCAAGGGGTTTTGGTAAAGATATGGGCGTGCCAGCGTCCGTCTGGATAGGGGTGAATATCGAGAATCTTAAGGGTACTGCGTGTATCCATTACATGTTTGTCTTGAGCCCTGAAATCTTGTGCGCACTCAGTGGTTTGACTGGGCATGTCGAAGTCGGTCAAGCCAGTACAAGTCTCATTGGGTTTTAAGCCAATCAATTGGTTGTAAGCAAGGTTGGCATACACGAAGACCGAGTCAGTATCTTTGCAGCCCCAGCAGCCTGGAAGTTGTTCGAATAAAGAACGATGTATGGAGTTGAGTGGATCTGGCAAGGTTTTATCTCGTAAGCTGAGGTATGGCAATGATATCAGTTTCTTATAGCGCTGCAATGGCAATTAGAGTACGAAAAATAAGGGGTGACTGACAGTTAAACGGACTGTTGATTAACTGTGTCAATCACGGAGAATCGATGGGCATAAAGGGTGATAATCAGGCAAAAAAAAGCCAGCCTGAAGAGGGGCTGGCTAAAGACAAGATATGCCTTGTCGACATGTAGAAGATTTTCAGTCTAATTTACGAGGGTCAGGTAAATTAAACTGAGGCATCAATTTGATACCCAGAGTGACTTACTACTCTATCGACGAATCTACTCCTAGGAGTGCTTATGCATAAGGGGGGAATTCCCCTATAAATGTTGCTCAATGTGATAATTGAGAACCTAGAGTAAATATTTGGGGTTCTGAGCCTATGACTGGGAGCCTACAGCTCTCGTACTACTCGGAATCCTAGATAGTTCGCTGCCGTTGAAGGCGGTACGTACAGTTCGTTAAACACTTTTGCTTCTTCAGGAGAGAAGCTCCACGCGCCACCTTTGGCTAGGCCCTTTTGAACGGTTGTCCACTCCCATACATTGCCGACCATGTCGTAGAAGCCCGTTGGTGTTGGCATGAATGATTTAACAGGAGACGTACTGACGTTTGACCAAGGTGTACCAGCCCAGCCTGTATTCGCTTTACCTGTGCGGAATTCGTTACCCCACCAGAAGTTGGTGTCTTGGCCTGCTCTTGCTGCGGCCTCCCACTCTTGTGGTGTAGGAAGGCGATACGTGAAGCCAGTGCTCTCAGATAACCAGCGAGTGTAGGCTTGAGCATCGTTTTGGCTTACACAAACCACCGGAGAGTTGTCAGCTTGTTTGAAGCCCGGTTTTTGCCAGTCATTGTCGGAGACTGAAGTAATCTCGGCATTGGTGAAGGTGTCGCAGGTGTTCATTAGCTCAGCATCTGTCTGATAGCCAGTACTCTTAACGAACGCTCTAAAATCTTGCACACGTGTCGGGGTCGCGGCTAATGCAAACGGCTGTTTGATCGTCACTTGTTGTGCGTTATTTTCACCCAGTAGGTAGCGACCCGAGCCGACAACAATCATTTCAGGGCTCTGAATGTCGTTACCCATCGGATCGGCAAACTTGGTGCCGACATTTAATGAATTCTGTTTCGCTTGCAATACGGCTCGTAGGTTGTGATCGCGGGCTATCTTCAGCTCTTGATGGAAAGAAAGGTAGCCTTCTTTTTCGATCGTGACCATGTGTTGGCCCGTCGGTAACATCACTTCAACCGGTGTACTGCCATAGTTCACGCCGTTGATAGAAACATTGTCGTTGTATTGATTTGAACGCACCACCAAGTTAACCCAAGCAACTTCTTTTTGCTGGTCGTTGGCTTGTTGCTCGCTTTGTGTGAAACAGTTTGATGACTGAATACCAAGCAGGCGACAAGGTGTGTTCTTATCTGGACGAGTTTCTAGGTTCGCCGCAATCACCGCTCGGTAACGGTTATCTTCAGAGAAGCCAGAGGATTTCACTTTGTGTTGCAGAACGTGAATGTTCAGCGAAGCAGACGCAAGGTGCTCTTTCACTGTTTTCGATTCAGTCGCGTTATCGATTAGGCTGTGTTGGAATTGTTTTACCGCTTTTTGAAGTGCCAAAGTCACCGTTTGGTCTGAACACTGCGCCAGTGTCATATCGCTGCTGCAACGGTTGGTAAAGCTAACAGTTTGCTCTTCCGTCTGAGTGATCTCGTATCTTAGTCGCTCTGCTCTTGCTCTTAGCTTGTCTTGGTTTAGGTTTGCGATTGAAGCTTCTGCCGCGGCTTTCTCGGCTTGGATAGCCTCAAGCTCCATCACCAAGCCTTGCTGCTTTTGCTCTGAGTCTGAAATCGCAAGTTTGCCTTCTTTTACGGTTTTCCAAGCGTCTTGGAAGCGTTTTTGAGCAAGCGAGATATCGAAATCGGGATCATCAATCATGCGCGTGTAATCTTGCTCTAGGCTGGCTTTTGCCTTTGCGAGTGTTTGCTCTGCTTGAGCTGATAACTCAGCTAGACGTGCCGTTTGCTGCGCCTGATTGTCGACTTCGTTTTGTTTGTCGGCTAATTTCTTTTCAACAGCCGTTAAGTCGGCATGCTTTTCAAAAAGTGAGCTTTCAATGTCGGTGACAGATGACGCGATCGCTGGTGGTGTTGCCTCAGCAAAAACAGCTGGCGTCATTAAGCATGGAGCAAGTGCAAATAATAGAGTAGGAAGACCTTGGCGCATGATGGGCTACTTCAATCGTAATTTAGGTTAATCGAATATTCTAAACGAGAACGCCATTTCGTCTGCAGCTACTGTTTATAACGATCAAACAAGGTTATAACGACCGTACAGTTTATAACGATCATACTGTCTATAACGATCATACAGATTATAACTACCAACAAAATGGCGAGTATTCATTCAGCTTTGTGAAATAGGCACGGCTATCTTAATTAGAGCGCTGAGCTATTCATACTGGACTTAGCTTTCTTTGCTAGGAAGAAGCTTAACCCAAATCGTGTCGCTGCCGTTGATGGTAACTGTGCGGTTGTAAGACTCGTAACCTTGTTTTGAAATGGTTACTTGGTGACGACCACTTGGTAGCGCAACCTCAAGAGGGGTGCTGCCATACTTAATGCCGTTGATGGTTACTGAGTCGTTGTACTGATCAGAACGTACCGTCACGTTAGCCCACTGTTTGTCACTCTTCTTAACGACTGCTGCGTCACTGCCTGTTAAACAGTAGCGAGTCGAAACATTCAATAGGTTACATGCTGCAACTGCTTCAGGTTTTGCTTGAAGTTGAGCTTGCATCTGCATGAAGTAAGAGTTGTTACCAGAGAAGCCGCTCTTGATCGCTTGGCTGTCTTGAACATGGATATTCAGCTGAACACCTTGTAAGTTTTGCTTCGCAAGTGTGCTTTCTGTGAGCTGCTCAAGTAATTGGCTCTTGAACGTTTGCACGGCTTTTTGATTGGTCAGGTGTTTACCCTGTGCAGTACACTCACCAAGTGTCATTGTTGATGAACATGTGGTGGTATAGCTGGTTTCAAGCACCGCACTTTCACGCAGTTCTGTTGCGATACGTTTTACGCGAGCTTCAACTTTTGACTCTCTCAAGTTTGCCAGCTCATTATTCAGGCGAGCTTGCTTTTGCTTGATTTGAGAAAGGTGAATTTCGCTCTCGTTGATCGCTTGTTCGTTATCTAGCTGAGACGATTGATTCTCTTTAACCGCAGCCCAAGCGTCTTGGTAACTTTTCTGGAAAGAGACTAAATCTGTTTCTGGATCTTCAAGCAAGCGACTGTACTGTTTGTCGAGTACAGACTTGGCTCTGTTACGTTTTGCCTTAAGTTCTTCACCTTCGCGCAACAACTTGCTGTTCTTGTTTTGAAGTTGTTTTAGGTTTTCAGTCGCCGATACTTTGGTTGCTGAAATACGCTCAATATCTGAGTTTTTCTCTGTTAGCTTTGCATCGATAGCTGAAACGGGATCGACTTGATTCAGTTCTTCAGCGGATACCGATGCAGATACCCAAAGTGGGGATAGCGCAAGTAAAAGCGCTGAAATTCGAAAGTTAGTCATAGGTCCCTGCAACTTGTAGATTGAAAATTGGCTCGTTAATAAAGTGTCTACTTCCTAGTTGTGAGTCACTAGTTATTAGCAATTAACACAGTACCCGTCTTTATACCGTTTTATTGCTATCCAATCTACTCAAAAGCCAAGTTTCGGTACTTCGGATACACTTTTTACAGGCTTATAGCCAATTATTTGAGCTATATAAGAAAATTTATTCATTATGTTGGCGTGAAAAAGCATTTATTGACCACATGGTTTTTCGTGCTTGTGTGATTGCTTGTGAAGTCCCTAAACTCGCCGGAACGATTGGTTTTACAATGCCCGTAGTTTGTACACTCTTGATCATCTTTCCGGAGGCATGATCAAGACGATCGCGATAATGATCTTTTGCTAAAGGTGAGGAAATGACTCTCATGATCATTTACAAATTCATCTTATGCGCATTTAAGAGTATTATTCTTACTATGTTGACCCGAGTATTTTTCTGTCATGTCTAAACCTTTACCCTTTCCTAACCTAGACCTTTCTCCGCTAGGCCTTACTGGCCCTCGTCCTGCTGAGATCATCACTTTGCCATCGCATATGGATTGCCACGATCACCATTATTCTCAGGTGGTGATTGGTTTAAAAGGTCAGGCGGAATTTGAAGTGAGTGGTAAGGGGAATCTTGTTGGCCCAGGACAAGGTTGTGTGGTGACAGCGAGCTCTGATCATGCTTTCGGCGGAGTGGTTGGTCAGTCGGATATTCTCGTGCTCAACATGCCTATGCCAACCGATGATGACCCTCTGATGCTAGAGAAGATTAACCAGTTAGAATCATCGAACGTCTACTTCCAATTAGATGCGCAAATTCAAAAGCTTATCCATATGTTGGTGCAAGAGATGCAGGCCAGTCCTGATGATCTGTTATTAAGCCGTGCGTGCAATGACACGGTGATTGCATTGATGCAAAGGCACATCTCGGCATTTGAAACCTCAATCAAAGATTCACGCTTTGATCTTGAAGCGTTGGATCGCTACATAGAACAGCATTTAGCAAACAAGATCTCCGTCGCGCAGCTTGCGGGTAGTGTGTTCTTGGGTGAAAGCCAGTTCCATATGTTATTCAAAGAGCAAATGGGCATTACCCCTCACCAGTACGTTCTTGGCAAGCGCATCGACCGTTCTCGTCGTTTAATTGAACAAGGTAATCTAAGCCTTGGTCAGGTCGCTGAACTGGCTGGTTTCTCCGGTCAATCTTCCTTTACTCACACCTTTTCACGCCTTCAAGGCATGTCACCATCCCAATACAAAAAGAAAATTTCTGTTAAATAGTGAAACAAAACGGCATATTATTTTAAAGTTTCATATGTGACCTTGTGTTTGTTTTGTTAATAAAGCGAGTTTTTAGCAAAAAACTCGGAGTTTTTGACAAGTAATCCTTATATACTCTAAATACACTGCAGCCATTGTAGAGATCCCGAACTCTTTTCGGGTGTGAGATTAAGGAAAACGCATGTTTACAGCTACTGATGTGTTAAAGCCAGAATTCAATGAGCAGTCGCTTGCTGATCTTTGGACGCTTATCTCACCATTATATATGGTGGATGAAACCCAATGGCTAGAGCAACTTCTGCCGCTAGCTACCCCTTCTGAGTCTGAAAAGCAGCAAATTACAGACAAAACGACGTCGTTGATTGAGTCTATCCGTGCGGATAAAACATCTATTCAGATGATCGACGCCTTGTTGCTTGAATACAGCTTAGATACTCAAGAGGGCATCTTGCTAATGTGTCTGGCGGAAGCCTTGATGCGTATTCCTGATTCGGCAACCGCTGATGCGTTGATTCGCGACAAACTTAGCGTTGCGGATTGGAAATCTCACCTGAAGAATTCTGACTCGGTTTTTGTTAACGCATCAACTTGGGGCCTAATGCTAACAGGCAAGGTGGTTGGACTTTCATCTAAAGAGCAGAGTGCAGGTCAAGCGGTTAACCGTTTAGTGAACAAGCTTTCTGAGCCGGTGATTCGTAAAGCGATGCACCAAGCGATGAAGGTGATGGGTCACCAATTCGTTCTTGGTCGCAGCATTGCTGAAGCGCAGAAGAACGGTAAGTCTATGCGTGACAAAGGTTTTACCTACTCATACGACATGCTAGGTGAAGCGGCACTGACCACTGCTGACGCAAACAAATACTTCAAAGATTACCTAATGGCGATTGAAGCCGTAGGTCGAGACACATACGTCTCTTCAAAATCTAGCCCAGCACCGTCTGTTTCTATCAAGCTTTCTGCGCTTCACCCACGTTATGAAGTGGCGAATGAAGACCGCGTACTGACTGAGCTATGCGACACGCTAGAGCAGTTACTGCGCCGTGCGATTGAGCTTGATGTTGCGATCACGATTGATGCAGAAGAAGCGGATCGCCTAGAGCTTTCGCTTAAGTTATTCGAAAAACTGTATCGCAGCGAGCTAGTGAAAGGCTGGGGCAAGTTTGGTCTGGTTATTCAAGCGTATTCAAAGCGTGCGTTACCGGTTCTAGTTTGGCTAAACCGCCTAGCAAAAGAGCAGGGTGACTTAATCCCACTTCGCCTAGTTAAAGGTGCTTACTGGGATAGTGAGATCAAATGGTCACAACAAGCTGGTTTCGATAACTACCCTGTTTACACTCGCAAAGAAGCGACTGATGTAGCCTACCTAGCGTGTGCGCGTTATCTATTGAGCCCAAGCGTTCGTGGCAATATCTTCCCGCAGTTTGCTAGCCACAATGCTCATACGGTTTCCGCTATTGCAGTGATGACAGACCATAAAGACTTTGAATTCCAACGCTTACACGGCATGGGTGATTCACTTTACAACCATGCAATGGAAGCTTACCAACAGTCGGTACGTATTTACGCGCCAGTTGGTAGCCATAAAGATCTACTGCCATACCTAGTACGTCGTCTGTTAGAGAATGGTGCAAACAGCTCGTTTGTACACCGTTTGGTTGATGCTCGTTGCCCTGTAGCAGAGCTAACACAGCATCCAGTCGACATGCTTTTGGCATTCGATACGTTGAACAACACTAAGATTCCTCTGCCGCCAGCGGTATTCCCTGAGCGTAAGAACTCATACGGTGTGAACATTGATATCGAGAGCGAAGCGCATCAGTTTGAAGAGCAAGTAAAAGGCTTTTTGAACAATCAATGGACTGCTGGACCTGTGATCAACGGCGAATCTCTTGCCGAAAGCATGATCAAGGCTGATCAGAATGTTGAACAAGTAACAGCACCTTACGATCGTCGTATTAGCGTGGGTCAGGTGGCTTTTGCAAACCTTGATCATGTTTCCGCAGCGATCACTGGTGCAGACGCCGCATTTGCTGATTGGAATGCGACATCGGTTGAAACCAAAGCCGCTGCGCTTGAGAAGTTGGCGGATCTGATGGAAGAAAACCTGGCTGAGCTGGTGGCAATTTGTCATCAAGAAGCGGGTAAGACAATTCACGACAGCATTGATGAAGTGCGTGAAGCGGTCGACTTCTGTCGTTACTACGCAAAACAAGCGAACAACCTACAAGGTTTTGAGCTAAAAGGCTTTGATGGTCTAACTCGAATCGCTTCGCGACAAGGTCGTGGTGTATTCGTTTGTATCAGCCCTTGGAACTTCCCATTGGCGATCTTCCTTGGCCAAATTACAGCTGCACTAGTGGCGGGTAACACGGTTGTGGCGAAACCTGCAGAGCAAACAAGCTTAATTGCAGCTCGCGCAGTGGAATTGATGAATGAAGCGGGTTTCCCTGCTGGCACGATTCAGTTACTACCGGGTCGTGGCGCTGAGATCGGCAGTGCGCTAACCAGTCATGATGCGATTGCGGGCGTTGCCTTTACGGGGTCAACACCAACAGCACAACGTATCAACGTGTCATTGGCGAGTCGTAACGCTAAGCCTGTTCCGTTTATCGCGGAAACCGGTGGTCAGAATGCGATGATCGTCGACAGTACCGCACTGCCTGAACAGGTAGTCCGTGATGTTATTCGTTCGGCATTCGCTTCTGCAGGTCAACGTTGTTCTGCGCTACGTGTGCTTTACATTCAAGAAGACATTGCAGATCGCGTGATTGGACTAATTCACGGTGCGATGGATGAGCTAAGCGTTGGTATTCCACATCTTCATAAAACGGATGTGGGCCCAGTTATCGACCAAAACGCGAAGCAGAAGTTGATGACGCACCTAGAAAATATGACTAAGACCCAGAAGAAAGTGGCTCAACTTTCTCTAGGAGCGGATTGTGAACATGGTGACTTTGTTCCACCAAGTGCATTTGAAATCGATGACATCAGCTGTTTGAAAGAAGAGCAGTTTGGTCCTGTACTGCATATCGTTCGCTTCAAAGCGAGTGAGTTGACACAAGTAGTAGACCAAATTAACCAAACCGGTTTTGGTCTAACTATGGGTATCCACAGCCGTAACGAAACAACTTACCGTTGGATCGAGAAACACATTCGTGTGGGTAACTGCTACATCAACCGTGACCAAGTGGGCGCTGTTGTTGGTGTTCAACCATTCGGCGGTCAAGGTTTGTCGGGTACTGGCCCTAAAGCGGGTGGTCCTCACTACCTATACCGCTTTACTGATGTTCATTTTTCTCAATCACAAGACAAGGCATAAGGAGCAGTATCATGGTTCATCAAGTGACAGGTTTTTCTGATGCTTTGTTAGCGTGGGAACAATGGAATCTTACCGACTTTGATCATAAGAGTGCTCAGGTACTTGCATTCAAATCAGAGATCGAAAGCCAATCTACGTCTTTGGCGGCAGTGGCAACTTATCACCTAGAGCAGGCCTCTGCGCTGCTTTCTGAGCAGCACCTAATGGCTGGCCCGACTGGTGAAACAAACGAGCTGTATGCTGCAGGACGTGGTGTGGCTTTGGTGATTGTTGATGATTGCCAAGACAAAGAGCCAGCACTGCAAACAGCAACCGCGATGATTACCGCAGCACTATTAGCGGGTAACAGCGTGCAATTGTGCAGTGATGACGTGCAATTCAACACCTTGATCGCTGATGCAGCGAAACAAGCGAATTTACCGACGAACTTGGTGCAGGTTGCTTCGTACGACGCGGCTCAACAGCTGCTGTCTTGCGATGTACGTAGCGCAGGTTACGTAGGTAACTCACAAACGGCTCAAGCTATCAATTTACAACTTGCTAAGCGTGACGGTGCCATCGTCAGTTTAGTAGCTGAAACGGATCTGACAGCAATGCATGTTGCTCACGATCCACACTTATCGCTGCGTTTCATTACCGAGCGTACGCGAACTATAAATATAACAGCCGTGGGCGGTAACGCGACCTTGCTCGAACTTGGAAGCGAAGCTCACTAACCTTCAGTAACATTGGCTCTAAGCACTTTTGTTTTCTCCATTGTTGGTTTCACCATCTTTGGATTTAACTCATAGTGCCTTGGAGCCTCAATACCTAACTCAATGCACTCGCTTGCCTTTACGGTGAGTGTCTTGCATTGAATTAGGTATGGAAGGCTTTTTACAAATGAGGACTATCAAATGATAGAAAACAGTTTTGCAATAACGACGACGTTCATTGCGTATCTAATTATGATGCTGGCAATCGGTGTTATTGCTTACAAACGTACTTCTAGCTCGACAGACTACTTCCTAGGTGGTCGTTCGCTAGGCCCATGGCCTGCTGCACTTTCTGCTGGTGCATCAGACATGAGTGGTTGGCTACTACTTGGTCTACCGGGTTACGCTTATGCTGCTGGTTTTGAAGCATTCTGGCTTGCTGGTGGCCTGCTAGTTGGTACTTGGGCGAACTGGTTAATCAGTGCTAAGCGTCTGCGTACTTACAGCATTACAACAGAGTCACTGACGCTACCTGAGTTCCTATCTCGTCGTTTCAATGATAATTCTAAGCTGATCCAAACAATTTCTGCTTTCTTTATCCTTTTATTCTTCCTTTTCTACACAAGTTCTGGCTTGGTAGCAGGTGGTAAATTGTTTGAAACAGTATTCGGCCTAGATTACACAACAGCGGTAATCATCGGTACAGTATGTGTGGTTTCTTACACGCTATTTGGTGGTTTCCTTGCGGTATCTTGGACGGATTTGGTTCAAGGTCTGCTGATGTCTGCTGCGCTATTGATTGTACCAATCGCAGCGATGAACGGTGGTCTTGGTCAGCTATCGACTGATCTTCACAACATCAACCCACAGCTTCTCACGCTATGGAATGATGTGAAAGGTGAGCCACTTTCTGCTATCGCGATCATCTCGCTAGCGGCATGGGGTCTAGGTTACTTCGGTCAGCCACACATCTTGGCTCGTTTCAAAGCAACACGTAGCAACAAAGACCTAACAACAGCGCGTCGTATCGCGGTGGTATGGTCTGCTCTGTCTATGGTTGGTGCAATGCTAGTAGGTCTGGTTGGTCTAATCTACGTGACTAACTCTGGCGCGCCTAAGCTAGACGATGGCGAGAAGATCTTCATGCTTCTTGTGAACGCGATGTTCCACCCAGTAATCGCAGGTATCTTACTTGCTGCAATCCTAGCGGCAATCATGAGTACTGCGGATTCACAGCTACTTGTATCTTCATCTGCACTAGCAGAAGATCTGTATAAGCAAGTACTTAAGAAAGATGCGACGTCTGAAGAGATTGTTCGTGTAGGCCGCTTCGCGGTTATCCTAATCTCTTTGATTGCACTTGTGCTAGCGATGACGCCAGACAGTTCAGTACTTGGCCTTGTGTCTTACGCATGGGCTGGTTTTGGTGCTGCATTCGGCCCAGCTATTGTATTGAGCCTGTACTGGTCTCGTATGAACCGTAACGGCGCTCTCGCGGGTATCGTGGTTGGTGGTGTGACTATCGTACTTTGGAAACAGTTCACGGGCGGTTGGTTCGATGTGTACGAAATCGTACCGGGAATCATCCTATCGACTCTTTCTATCGTTATCGTGAGTCTAATTACGGGCGAGCCTGAAGACGAAGTTAAGAAGCAACACGCTGAGTTCGAGAAGAACCTAGTTGAGCTAGACTAATTTACATTGTAAAAATACCAATGAATTAGCAAAAGACATGAACAATAGAGTCACTTCGGTGGCTCTATTTTTTTATGTGAGTACGACCTTTGTCTTATTTCAAATTAAGTTTATTCGAGGTTTTCTGATATTGAAATGGGGGTTTACAATGTAAATCGAAAGCGAAGGATCTTGAGCGAGAAATGAAAGGTCTGTCTTGTTGGTGGCGTTTGATGTCAAAAAATAAAATAGAAAAATGGCTATTTTTTGAACTTGGCGCTCACTTTTGTCATTAGCTCGGTGAATTGTGGAACCGAATTGGACATGATGTGTCAATTGTCAGTAACCACTAAAGACCTATAGGACAAAGGTATGCCTGATCTCTATTGCAAAGGATGTAAAAAAACAACACTACATAAGTCTATAATGAAACGTTGTGAATCAGAGCCCGAGACAGCTTCTGGCCGTATGATGCAATGGACGTCAAAACTATTTAGTGGAAACCTGTACTACGATATGGAAACTCAGCACTTCTGCCGCACGTGCAATTGTCGTTGCGAAACTGGAAGTGCTGTTCCCCAAGTTGGCCTAGCCTAACTCATAGTAAGTGCTTACTAACTTGATTCAAAAAACCTCCGTGCTAGGAGGTTTTTGTGTTTCTAAGCAGCCTTGAGTGCAAGCTTAGCTTCAATGGCATTGCCATCAATCTTCACTTCCCATCCATAGTTTGAGTATTCATTTGCTAGTGCCTGAGCAACATCTTTTGATACCGTTACGTGTGTCCATGAACCAATACCGTAAGGTTTATATGCGAGTTCTTGCGTTTTCATAATAGAGTCATCCTTTCTCTTTGATAATTATATTATTCACTTTGGCCTATATCCTTTCTTTCGTTTCCGGCTCAACTTATTTGTTAATCGGGTCATTTCTATAATAATTTGTTAATAACCAGAGTTTGATTTATAAGGGTTCTTATCTATTTGTATGTGTTTATATCTGGCGTGAATATCATCCGTGCATTTAGTTTTTAAATGTGTGAGCGAGGTTTTCTTCGATTGCACTTGGTATGGAATATACTGAGCGGAATTTAGAATGTTTAAGGAATGTTATGTCTCAGCATCAGCTCGATCGTATCGATAAAGAGATACTAAGAATTCTGCATATGAAAGGGCGTTTACCTGTTGTTGAACTGGCAAAACAGGTCAACCTTACGACGTCACCTTGCTCTGATAGACTCAAGCGATTGGAGAAAGAGGGCTACATCACGGGCTATCATGCTGAGCTTTGTTCAGAAAAGCTGGGACTCGATGTTCAAGTCTTTATCCATATCCGTCTCGATCAGACTAGCTTTTCGATCTTCGACAAATTTGCCCAAGCCGTGGAAATGATGCCTGAGGTGGAAGAGTGCTACTCACTGTCGGGTGACTTTGACACCATGATCAAGGTTCGAGTGAAAGACATGAAGGCGTACCAAGCGTTTATGGCAACGAAGTTGGGCACCTTGCCTGGTGTGATTCAGACACGTAGTGAAGTGGTGATTGAAGAGCATAAAAAGGGCTTCGGCGTGAACCCTGAGTTGTTGGCAACTCTAAAATAGTGGCCTAATTTCGCTTACCAACGTGATTTAGATATAAAAAATGGAAGCAATAAGCTTCCATTTTTTGTTGAGCGTCAGATAAAGAGCAATCCGATAAACTTGTTCGCCTTAAAGCGTAATGGCCGCAGAGATTAAGCCAATCACACCACCGAATACACCGCCCCAAACCACAAGCCAGCCAAGGTGTTTCTTGATCATGGTCTGAACCATCTCTTTAACCAGCTTAGGTGTTAGTTCATTCAAGCGCTGATCGATGATCGCCTCAATGTTTTCTTTGATTTCATCCATCATCGCAGGCGATTCTAGCTCGTCTTTGATGGCATTTTTTACAGAATCACTCTTGCTGATTTCAATCACAGATTCTTGCATCTTCTCAACAAACGGCGCTTTCATTGGCTCTAGTGCTTCTGTGCCACCAAACATTGCCAACATACCGCCAAACTGAGAGTTCTCGATAACATGCACCAGTGAGTCGAATGCAGGGTTAAAGTCGATCTTCTGAATCACAGGCTCTAGATTGAGCGACTTTCCTGTCATCTCGCTGCTTAGGAAGCGGTCGATGTTACTTTCTGTAAAGAATTGCTCCATCATCAGTTGCTTGATGGCTGCCTTGAACTCTTCAAAGCGCGCTGGAATCACTCCAGAACCGTATAGGCCGGGTACTTTCTCGAACAACATGTGAATCGCAAGCCAGTTGGTGATGGCACCAGAAAAGGCGAATAGGCCTGCATAAAGCAAGTATTGGTTTGCTGTCGCATAGCCGCCAGCAAGCAGCGCTAACGCGATAACGTTAGTTAAGACACTTTTGTTCATGGTTGATCTCTAGAAAGAATATTGCGCGCATTTTAAGAAAAAAACGCCAAGAAAAAAACAAAAGGATCGATGAAGTTTATTGGACAGGTAGCAAAGAGCGCCAAATAGCAGGCATAAAAAAGGCTAGCCTCCCCCCGAAGTCTAGCCTTATTCCAGAACGCGCAAGCGAGGCGTCTTTGGTGTTAATGTCATTATATAATTACGACATAACATTCTGCCATGTGTAATTTACCGCTAATAAACAAATTGGTGTGAATCACATCGCACTTTTAAAATAGCACAAAAATTAAGCGTTCGTAGCTTGCTCAAGATCATCGGCAATAAAGCCACCGGTCTGGTGATTCCACAATTGAGCATAGATGCCATTTTGTGTAATCAGCTCTTGGTGAGTGCCTTCTTCAACGATATTGCCTTGGTCGAGTACGATCAGGCGATCCATCGCTGCGATGGTCGACAGGCGGTGTGCAATCGCAATAACCGTTTTGCCTTCCATTAGCTCAATCAAGCTCTCTTGAATCGCTGCCTCTACCTCAGAATCGAGTGCAGAAGTTGCTTCATCGAGAACAAGTAATGGAGCATTCTTTAGAAGAACACGTGAGATAGCCACACGTTGACGCTGACCACCAGAAAGCTTAACGCCACGTTCACCTACTTGAGCATCGTAACCAATGTTGCCAAACGGGTCGGTTAGCGTTTCGATAAACTCATGCGCGTGTGCTTGTTTAGTTGCCGCGTATACTTCTTCGTCTGATGCCTCTGGTCGACCGTAAAGAATGTTGTCTTTGATCGAACGGTGCAGCAGTGAGGTATCTTGGGTCACCATACCTATGTTGCTACGCAGAGAATCTTGAGTAACGCTCGAGATCTCTTGGTCATCAATCAGGATGCGACCACTTTCTACATCGTGGAAACGCAGTAGTAAGTTAACTAGGGTCGATTTACCTGCACCTGAACGGCCAACCAAACCCACTTTTTCACCCGGTTTGATGTTGAGGTTTAGGTTGTTGATCACCCCCTTATTCTCACCGTAGTTAAAGCTTACATTGTCGAAGTTGATACCGCCTTGTGGAACCTCCAGAGGCTTCGCGTCTTTCTTGTCTTCAATAGCAATAGGCTTAGACAGAGTTTTAATGCCGTCAATCACGGTACCAAGGTTCTCAAACAGACCACCAATTTCCCACATGATCCATTTCGACATGCCGTTAATACGCAGAGCCAAGCTGACCGCAATCGCGATTGCACCCACGGTGATTGCGCTATCTAGCCATAGGTAGATAGAGATACCCGCAATGCTGAACACCAATAGATAGTTAGCGAATTCCACGCAGATGTTGAAGCCGGTTACCAAGCGCATTTGGCGGTGCACAGTATCTAGGAAGCCTTCCATGCCTTCTTCGGCGTATTCGGTTTCTCTTTTACTGTGTGAGAACAATTTCACCGTCGCGATGTTGGTGTAGCTATCAACAATACGACCTGTCATCAGTGAACGAGCATCCGCTTGCTCTGAAGACACGTCTTTTAGCTTTGGCACGAAGTGCAGTTGAATACCGATGTAAACGAATAGCCAAATCAGCATCGGAGCCATCAAGCGCCAATCTGATTCAGCAAGCATGAACAGCATCGCCGTGAAATAAACCGTCACGTAGACAAACACATCGACCATCTTGGTCACAGTTTCGCGCACTGCAAGCGAGGTTTGCATCACTTTGGTCGCGACACGTCCGGCGAAGTCATCTTGATAGAAGGACAGGCTTTGCTTCAAAAGGTAGCGGTGTGCTAACCAACGAATCGACATTGGGTAGTTGCCCAGCAAAGTTTGGTGAAGCAATAGCGAGTAAACACTGATCAAGATTGGCATCACAACCAACAGCAGAATACCGAGCCCCATCAATGTCGATTCGTTGTCTGCTAAGAAAGTGTCTGGGTTGCTTGTTGATAGCCAGTCGACCAATTGCCCCATGTAACCGAACAGCGCGACTTCGATGATCGCGATGGTCATGCTCATCAACCCGAGCAAAATCAATGGTTTTTCGAAACCTCGAGTGTAATGGCGGCAGAATGCCAGTATGCCAGTAGGAGGTTGTATCGGCTCTCCCTTTGGAAAGGCTTCAGTAAAGCCTTCAAATTTCTTGTACATAGATTTCCCTTTATAAACTAGTGCATCTATAAGCGACTGCATCGTTGGTGCAGCTTTGTTTTTATGGTCTTGATTCGAAATTTAACTGTCTTAGTTTGAAATTATATAAGCGCCCATGGGTTCTTATCAGTATTAAGTCATTCGATGGATTTTGTTCTAGCGCCTATTTAGGCACTTGGCTTTAAAACACTAAAACTTTGTCTAAGCGATACAGGAAAGGTCCAAAGAGTGTCTTTCATGACGCTTATTTTAGATTGAATTAGACAGGAAAAGTTAAGCTTATTTCAAACGTAATTGATTGTTATGCAACGGTGATAATCCTAACGTTAAATGGATTGAATTGTAATCAAAACTCGTGATGGGCGAGAAAATGGAATCAGAATATTTATCCATAAAGTGACTTAACGAATATGCATACAGTTGGTTCTTTCTGATGTGCTGTTATCTTGCAGTAAAAATTACCGATTAATCTAAGATCTGCAGTAATTGTTTGGGATAAATATTCAAATAAATATTCTTTTCAGTGAATCTTGTCGTAACAAGTTGTTTACAATTCTGAAGTAAATAAAAGATAGGGACGGTTGAAATGTTAAACCTACACAAAAAATCACTTCATATCACTAATGTTCAAAACGCCAATTGCGTTGTTATGGTGCCACCAAAAGAGTTTAAATTTAACGAAGAAACAGCACGTGATAACGAATTTCAGCACAGAGTTAATCTGACCGAAGCTGAGGTGAAAGTAGAAACGATGGCCGAATTTAAAGCTATGGTCGCTTCGTTGCGTAAAGAAGGTGTGCAAGTTGTAGAGTTTGATTACCCAGAATTGGGCGTTGAAACTCCGGATGCTGTTTTCCCAAACAACTGGTTCAGTACCTGTAGTGATGGAAGCTTATTCACGTTCCCTATGGCGTGTGAAAACCGTCAGAATGAAGTTAAGCCAAATGCTCTTATTGAAGCGTTAGAAGCGTCGGGTCGCATTGTTAACCATAGCGAGTCTCTAGAGTCTTACATCGCGCAAGGTTCTTATCTAGAGAGCACGGGCGTGATGGTTATCGACCATATCAACAAGACCATCTACGCTGCGCTTTCTCAGCGTTGTGACCGCGAAGTGTTAGAAGATTATGCGAAGCGCATTGGTTATTCTCGCGTGGTCTCGTTCCAAACGGCATTACCGTCTGGCCAACCGATTTACCATACCAATGTGATGATGGCGATTGGCGATAACTTCTGCGTGATCTGTGATGAAGTGATTCCTGAGTTTGAACGCCGCTTTGTGGTGAAGTCGCTTGCTAAAGATAAGCAGGTTATCTCTATCTCAATTGATCAGATGAACCGTTTCTGTGGCAACATCCTGCAGCTTGAAACCGTGAATGGCGACAAGGTGATCGCGATGTCTCAATCGGCTTACGATGCGTTTTCTCCAGCCCAGTTAGCTCAGCTTTCGACGCATGGAAAGCTGCTGCCATTTAACGTGAAAACGATTGAAGACATTGGCGGTGGTTCGGTGCGATGCATGTTGGGTGAGGTGTTTTTACCAACGCGAGTAAATCGTCTGTAACAAGCACTCACTTTCAGTAATGAATCTTTGAATACCACTCTTATCGCAGAGTGGTATTTTTGTTTTTGTCTTTCACATATAAGAGAACAGAGCTCGATACAGGAGTCAACGCGCAAAAGCTAATGGAAATAAGCTATGAAGCGTCCTTAAAAGCTCTGTGTTCGATGAACTGAGCCGACAGTGTTACGACTTCTTTGGAGTAGACAAGCGCCGTGTGGTTGAGTTTGAGGGCGTAAGTATCCGTTGCTCCTCTCAGGTTGGCGTCTTCGAGTGTGACTGTGCCATCGCCCGGGTTTTTCCCCAGTACAATACGTCCAACTCCGGCGTCGTAGGTACCTGTAATCACGCCAATCGGCACATCAATATCGTAGTCACCCAGGCCATCGCTTAAGATCATTTTGCTCGAACCAAATATAAAACCAAGCCCATGATTCGACAGTGTTTTGGCGATAGTTGCCCCATTGTGCGGCGTCCCTGCGGTAATAATGCAGGTGTCGGCAAAATTGGGCTGATAAAACTTAAAGTAGTGACGAATGAGTAAGCCACCGAGTGAGTGACCAAAGAAATAGACCTCATCGTACTCATTAAAGCGAGCATTTACGAAGCGATTGAGGCGTTTGGCTGCAGAAGGGAAACGCAGCGAGTTGTAGGCAAACTTGTGCGTTGTAAAGCCGCGTTTTTTGAAGTTTCTATCCAGATATAGCATGATCAACGCAGGCATATATAGACCATGAATTAAAACTATATGTTTGTTTTTATTATTCATTTTTGTCCTCCGTCTGATGATGTCCCCAGTATATTTAGTCGCAAATCTAAACTCAATAAAACTTGCTGTGAATGGGACACAATAGACAGAGAGTGTCGTAGTGGCAGTTCGTTATTCTGACCTGACCCCGCCATAAACGTCTATAGTTAATCCCCCTTGTTTGGCATAAGTATTGGGTGTTAGGCCAATGGTTTTCTTGAGGTAACGAATTAGGTGCGGTTGGTCACTAAACCCAAATTGAAAGGCGACGTCCATCCAGTCGATGTCATCCAAATTTCTCTTATACAAGTATTCCAACATAGCTTCGAGTTTGTTCATCGATTGGCACTGTTTTAATGTCAGCCCTGTTACCTTGTTGAAGCTTCTCTCTAATGTTCTTTGCGAGCAAAACAGCTTGTCGCCAAGCTCTGCAATCGGTGTCGAACCAAGCACAGCCAACACCTTACGTGTGAGTTCGCTGTGCCTATCCGTTTTAGCTGTCGATAACCAAGGAAGCAGCAAATCATCTAACTGCTGACAGCAGGCCTCAACATCGGTTTGAGCGAGCTTGATCAGTGACGTTGCATCAGCGTTTGGCTTGTTTAACAAACCTGCGAGATTGACTGGACTCACCCTGTCCAAGCTAGGGTGAGGGCAATCTGGGATAACCAGTGAATACAAGGCACCGACATGGAATTTAATGCCCAAGTGAACAAAGGGCTTCGAGTGATCCAATTCGATGGCTTTATGGTGTGGTAACAGCAGATGGCTGCCAACGCCTTGATCGACCTGTTGCTCAATCGTGTAGTGATATACCTGCTCGCTTGGCGATAAGATCAGGTGTGCCGATGGATCGGGATTGAGTATCGGAAATTGATGAGTTTGAGCGTCGGGCGTCTTTTCAATCAGCCAGTAGCAATCAATGAACTGAGCAACTACAGGGGGCTTTGGAGACTGTAACCAATTGATCATTAAACCTTCTATTTCAGATGATTGTCACCTCCAACTATATGTGGATATCGTTGGAGGTGACAGTTTTTATCAGTATCAATTGTTAGAACTTAGTCTTGATGTTTGTTAATCCGAATCAAGGCTAATCAGTTTCCTTTAATTCGCTAAAATCAAACTGCAAGATACGATGCTTTGATGATAACCCAGCGCGTGTGATGGCCTTTTGTGCGCCAATATTACTGCTTTCCGTAGAGCACATAGCTTCTAACCCTTGGCTATTAGCGTGTTGCTTTAGAAAGTGAATAACACGCGTCGCTAAGCCTTTACCGCGCTCTTGTTGAGCGACAATCATACCCAGGTCGGCAAACTGTGTTTGATGCTCATCGAACTTACGGCACTCACCGGCTGCGAGAACGCTGCCATTTTCCCAGTAGCCCCATAACTCTTGGCGGGCAATCAAATTGCCGTAGTAGCCGGTTAACCACTCTTTTGGCGCACCAATCGTTGATGAAGCAAATTCGACTAATTGATCGAGTTGTTCTTGCGTCGCGAGAGTCATCTCGATGTCTTCAATACGACCTGAATTACGACTAGAGTTAGCTTCTTGGTCTTGGCAATACATCAAGGAGTTCACCTTAAATGAATGGGTGTTATCCATGCATAGTGACAAGTATTGTGGTTCTGCCGTGCTTACGAATGCGCCTTTCACTTCACCAATCACAGAGCTGTTGTTTTCTACGATTAAGGTAAACAAGTCTTCTATATTGGTGTTGGCTGTTGGTGCTAGGTAGAATTGAAGTAAGTAACCTTCTCCGTTCAATACGCAATACCCCACAAGTTTGTCATCTTCGTAAAAGCCGTAATGGTCAGACATAGGTACAAAGCCAAAATGCCACATGCCATCGAGTGGAGCTGTAGATTCAGCAAAGTAAGCCGTTTTAAGTTCGCTTAAGTCGCTAAGTACTGAGATTTTTTTGATGTCTAACATCGCGTTAATTCCTGTTGTTTCGATTCGGTAGAGTGCGTGGTTGTCATCTTGTTCTCAGGTGCGTCAACGGACGATGAGATAAATTGATTAGTCAAGCCACGTTTCAATAGCAGCAATTGTAGGTGAGTACTCTAGATTGATATTGAATAAAAACGACAGTTTTGAAAGGCGTGTAAGTATTAACAGGAGAGCTTATGTTAATTGAAAGAGGGCAAGATATCTTACCCTCTGTTGAACTTATTGATGTGGAAGTTCAACAGAGGGCGCATTACTTATCTGAGTCTTCAGCTTTGATGAGTTTTGTATCGACAGTTTCACTCTTTAACTCAGGATCAACTAATACCTTTATCACGCCTTTTTGTAGGATCAGGTTATTAGGGTAGGTGATAATGTTGCCCGAACTGTGTCGAAGAATAACATGGAACATGGTGATATCGATGATCACACCGCTGATGTCTTCGTCTTTCTCCGCGACTCTTACTCTGTCGCCAATGCGATAAGGGAAGACGAAAAATATTAGTACGCTGGCTGTGAGGTTACTTAGAATCGACCATTGCGCGAATAAAGCGACACCCAGCACCGCAAATATCGAAGACAAGAACAGAGAAATATCACCAAAACCCAAGTTAAGAACAATCGTAAACACAGCGATGAAGAGTAGAAACAGAACAATATTGAAACACTTAATCACGAACTGCTTTCGCTTCAATTCGACACGTTTATTTTCCGCTAATGTTTCTATCCAGTTCTTACCTAAGCGTTTGATCACCCAATACACAGTGATAAGAAGTAAACCTAAAACTACTTGTCTAAGCCACATATTGGATTGCAAAAACTCAACCATTAAATAAACCTCAATTTTTTCAAAATAACGACCTCTGCCGCTATGACCACGAGCAGCCCAACGCAAAATAGTGGAAATGCTATCGGGTTATCTGTTCCGGGTATCCCAGCGATATTGACACCCAGTAAACCGGTGAAAAACCCAGCAGGGAGGAAAATACCTGCAATGATAGAAAATAGGTACGTATTTCTATTCATTTTTTCAGCTTGTTGCTGACTTAGGCTCGCTAAAAATACATTAATTTGTTCGATGTAAAACTCAACAGACTCGTTAATTCTCAGGATGGTATCAAGGCTGTTCTTTATATGACTGTTGTGCTTACTCAATGGCGCAGGTAGGTCACTCATTAAATCTTCAAAAACGTATTTCTGTGGCTTCAAATAACGCCTTAGTCTGAGTAGCCTTGAATGTAGAGCGTTAATGGATCTTATGTCGATATTGGATGTAGATTCTAACTCGTCAATTAATAGTTCGACGGGTGCTAGGAAGGTTGAAATGCTGTGGTTGATTCCACGGATCATGCCCAACAACACATCAGGTAATGATGTAGGGCCTTGGTTTTGTTTGAGATCAGATATCAGATTACTGACCGCTTTTGAAGGAACTTTACGTGTCGATATTAAAGTGCCTTTGTACCATAAGATGCGTAGGCTAAGCATGTCGTCAGGGTTAGCACCTTCGTTTAGATTAATGCCTCGCAGAATCATCAAAAAACAGTCGTGGCCAAATTGTTCGAACCGAGGGCGGGTGTCATCGGTGAGTAATGAATCGATGATGGCATTTGGAACCGTATTACTGTGGAGCCATTCTCTCAAACCGTCAGCATCTCTTTGGCAGTGATACCAAGTTGATTGCTCGAATGAGGCTGGGCTGGTGGTGTGTTCATGTGCCACCCCCTCAGAAAATTGCCAGCTTGAAATTATGAAAGCGTCCATTCATTTGTCCTTAATGATATGACGTAAACATTGATATTAGGCGCCATTCAGGCGCGGTATTGAACTGAGCTTAATCGTGGTAAGTTCAATGAGCGATGTGAGTGAGATGAAGTCTAATAAGACATGTTGGTCTTTGGAGTACGACGGACTCTTCCATTATTATCTCTATTAAATGTAGCTCATTGTTTCGTCGTTATAAATTAGCACTCTGGCTCCATGTTAGCGACAAAAAAAAGAAAAGACCGAGGTCTTTTCTTTTTAGGGGAGGTTGCGGAGAGCTTGCTCAGGCAACTCGAGTTTTCCGATGGTTTACATAAGCAAAAGCACTAGCGACAAGAAGCAAAAATGTCTTGGTTCTCTCGGTATTCTTTGGTTTGCACGTCCATTAGGCCAAGCAAGGAGTCGAACAGGTTATCGTGAGAAAAGCTCTGCTCTTTCCCCGCCTTTCTTAAGCAGGTTTGGTTTATCCCTTTCTGCTCGGCGAAGCCATCAGACATCCACATGATCATAGGCACATGGGTTTGCTCTTTCGGAGCAAATGAATAAGGCATGCCGTGTAAGTAGACGCCATTTTCTCCCAATGATTCTCCGTGATCGGAAATGTACATCAGCGCGACATTGTACTTATCGGTGAGTTTCTCTAGCTTCTGAATAGCCTGTGAGAGAAAGAAATCTGTGTACAAGATGGTGTTGTCGTAGGTGTTGACCACTTGCTCTTTGGTGCAGTTTTCAATATCTGCACGAGGGCAATCAGGCGTAAATTTCTTATGTTCTTCTGGATAACGCTCAAAGTAAGTTGGGCCGTGAGATCCGGAGATATGATAGAAAATGATGCTATCTTGTTTAAGAACTTGAGTATCTTGTTCGAAGTTCTCTAGCATGGCTGTGTCATAGCACACATCTTTATTACACAGCGGGTCGCTGTCTTTGGCGACGAGAGTCATCTCTTTGATTCGATGTGCGACCGCCTTGTCTCCACCATCGTGCTCTCGCCAGATAGAGTGAATGCCCGCGCGGTTCATAATGTCGACTACGTTATCTTGGTTGTAGGCTTTGTCGCGATCGTAGTTGCTTCGGTTCATGTTAGAAAACATACACGGCACAGAAACCGCAGTGGCTGTTCCGCATGACTGAACATCAGAGAAAAAGATCGGATTATAGGGTTTGGTATGAGCATTGGTTTCTTTCTCATAGCCATAATATTGGTAGTTATATACACGTGCTGTTTCACCAAGAACAAACACCAATAAGGTCGGTTTGGTTGCCGCTTTTGCTTGTGGCTTGAGTTGAGCATCTAATCCCAATTCTTGATAGGGGATGGGCTGTTTGATGTAGGTGTTATTGATGTATTTGACTGTTGATGCTACGTATTCGGTCGGAATGATCATCTTTTTAAGATGAGAGTTATTACGACCAATCGACACATAATCTTTGTAAAACAACCCGGCAATGATGGCAATGACGATCAACGAAGAGAGCAATCCAATCGCCTTCCCAATAGCAAAATCTTTCCAAGATTCTCTTTCAAGATCCGTAAATAAAAGCAGCAGTGACGGGACTCCTCCCATCAGAACAAACCATAAAATAGAATAGCTGCTTAGGTAGCTAGCAGCCTCTCCGCTGTTGGTTTCGAAGACGTTTTCTATCATTCCATAGTCTACAAAAATGCCGTAGTTGAACATGCTGTAGCTGACTAAAGAGGAAGTAAGTAGTAACAAGATAAAAAAAGCTTTGGCGAATATCGGCCAGTTGAATACTTGAAAGATAAAGTTGAATGCGGCGAGAAAGAAAAATGGGATCGAGATGATAAACCCAATGCTTTCGGCTTGTGAGGCACTAAGAATATTGAACAGTTCGCGTGAGATAGGCAAGTTAATGACAAGCAGGTAATACACTGCCAAAACGAAAGGGAGTTTGTTTATCGACATGTTTAAGCGTGGTAGATTCATAGGTCTTGTCTTCCTGTGTCACTTATCCCTTTATTTTAGTCTCGCTACCAAGAAAGCTCTAATATCAATGCATAAATCTCAGTAAGTAATGGTGAGCGGTAAACCGGCTAAAGTGAAATGACGCGATAGTGCGTGTAGAAACAAAAAATTCACTTTACTGAGTGACCTTCATGACAAGGTGGAACAGCAAAGTGAATTAGTATGTTCAGCTTATTCTATGTGGTTCAATCACATTAGAAGTTGTAAGAACCACCGAAGCTAATGCTGTTGAAGGCAAGTGTTTTGTCTTCTTTCTTAAAGCCGTAGTCGTTCTCAACACTCACTGCGTCTGCTTGTGAGATTAGGCGTAGTGTTAGATGTTCGATTGGCGTGTATTCAACACCAACACCAAAGTGGAAACCGGTACCGCTATCGTCATCATATAGAGCTGCGTTATTTGCGTTTAGGTCAACAGAGCTTAAACCTGCAAGCACGAATGGACGAATCGTGTTGTCGAACGTATAACCTAGGTTTGCTGATAACGAAATAGAAGTTGGCGACAGTTTTGCAGCACCCTTTTTGTAGTCTGCGTAATCGTTGTAGCCAAGTTCAACACCAACGATACGGTTGAACTGGTAGCCACCGTATAGGTTGTAGCCCATGCCATCTGAATCTAAGCTACCTTGACCATCTGTATCAGAATCTTGGTAGACACTAAGTCCGCCACCAATGTACGCACCGCCGTCAGTACCTGCAGCCAAAGCTGGAAGAGAAACTGTGCTGATTAAACCCAGTGCTAATGCTGATTTCGTTATCTTGTTCATCTTTGTTACTCACTCTTAAATGTCATGCCAGTATCAATAATTTTTATTTTGCGCCCTTTCGACCGTTGGTGAGTATTATTCCGTAGTCTTGTATGTATTACTGTATGGCTTTGTAAGCTGAATCGTTACATAGTAGAAAAAATACACATCAGGTTGCTTAGTGAGTCAGGCTGTTTAAAACAAGGAATAAACATGCTAACGAAACAAAACACAGGTTTGGTGGTTGTGGACGTACAAGGCAAGCTCGCACGCCTTGTTGATGAGAGCGATACGCTGATTGCTAATTGCGGGAAGTTAGCTCAAGGAGCGCAGGTTTTGGGGCTGTCAATTATTCGTTTGGAGCAGAACCCAGAGAAGCTAGGTGCTACAGTCGACGAACTTAATGACTTGCTGAATGATGCAAAGCCGATACCTAAATTCACTTTCAACGCGTGTGATGAGCCCAAGTTTGTTGAGGCGGTTCAAGCCAAGGATGTAGAGACTTGGTTAGTGTGTGGTATTGAGGCTCATATTTGTGTTTATCAAACCGCAATGGGGTTGTTGGAACTTGGGTACAAGGTTCAGGTAGTTGGCGACTGTGTTAGCTCACGAACGGCACTCAACAAAGATCTGGCAATCCGTCGACTAATGGATGCTGGTATCCAAATCACAGGATTAGAAATGAGCTTATACGAGCTTGTGAAAGACTGCCGCGCGCGTGAATTTAAGCTCATTCTATCCTTGATTCGTTAATCACCGAGAGGCTGTCTATCGCCACCGCCTCGGTAAGAATCGAGCGCAACTTTCAAGCGACGCAGTTTGTCGCGCGAACGGTTCTTGTGATTGACTGCGATTCCCATAGAAAGCACATCCACTAACGCCAACATGGCGTAGCGAGAAGCCGACGGTTTGTAGATGAAGTCAGTTTCCATATGCTTGATGGGTAACAAGATATCGGCAATCTTTGCCAGTGGTGTATCTTTTGGGGTAATCGCTATGATCTTAAGCCCGTACTGTTTCGCCAGCTCTGCAGTTTCGGTGATCACAGGCGTGAAACCGGTCGCGGAGATCATCACCATCACATCATTGGCGTCTGCTGTCGCGGCAACCATACGTGACATTAAGCCATCGTTGTACGACACCACGGGATAGCCCAAACGAAACAGTCGGTGTTGCAGTTCTTGAGAAGCGATGGTCGAGCCACCACCCATGCCAATAGCAATGATTTGTCTGGCGTTATGCAGCCAGCTGACTGCGGTTTCAACGTCTTGCTCTTTGAACAAGGTGCGGTTGATGTCTAGGCTCTGCTTGATCGATTCGTAGATACCTTGATAACCCGTTTGGTCAACCGGTTCGAGAATAAAACGCTGGCCAACTGTCAGTGTTTGAGCAAGCTTGATCTTCATATCACGTACGTTGCTGCAGCCGATAGCCTTAGCAAAACGTGTAATGGTGGCTTCACTCACTTGAGCGCTTTCAGCAAGCTCTGTGATGCTGGCATTGGCAGCAAAATCAATGTCGTCCATGATCAGCTTAGCGACTTTTTTCTCTGCATCACGAAGAGCGGGAAAACGCTCCGTTATCTGTGAAATGATATCTACTTCTAAACTCAAGAATCCTGATCCTTTGTTGATGGGGCTAATCGTTATCACCTAGTTATTAAGAACCTAGCTCGTAAGAAGTAAGCTCTTTAGCTTTTTAGCTTTTTAGCCATTTAGCCGTTTAAAACTAAGCGTTAGCCCCGTTAGTATATCTTATTGTTTCGCTGATTCTAGCTTATTGAAAAATCGAACTAGAAGCAGGTTTCCACCCAGTTTGTTACCTGATGGTCGTCATCGCTGATGGCAATGTAGCGCCACTTATCGAAGGTTAAACACGGGTGTGAGGTTGAGAATGCAATCATGTCGCCCACTTCAATTTCAGAAGAGCCGTCCGTTTCAACAAAGGTATGCTGATCCATCACGGCGGTCGCAGTCAGCCCTTTCACAGAGATAGCTTCGCCATTGCGATAGCCGCGTTCGGCAATAGGTAACCCCGCATCAAAGGCCACATCACGCTTGCCTAGCCCAACAACTAGTTTGGTCGGTTCTGGGCGAGAGATTACATACGCCCATACCTCAAGTGCCGATTCGAGATCTCCACCCAATTCGCACGCGTAACCTTGGTTTACTTGGGCACGCTGCAACACCTTGCTTTGAGCGTCTAGGTAGATACCTGTGTCGTGAATCGCGTAACAGCCCGGGCGGATGATCGCCAAGTAATCGGTTAGGTTCGCTAAACATTCTGCAACCACGTCATACCAAGCCGAACCTGCACCAGTGATGATAGGTTGCCCTGCAATTAGGCCATCTGATGCGAGGCTTTCGACCGAGGTCAGCGCTTGGTTTAAGAAGGTACGAATGTCTTGCTCGGCATTGTCGCCATGAATCACGCCCTCATACACCTCAATACCCGCTAGCGAAAGTGCAGGCGTATCTTGAATGGTTTGAGCCAGTTCTAAAACTTCTTGAGGTGAACGACAACCACAACGGCCACCCGGAACACCAAACTCGATTAGAGCTTTTAGCGTCTGCTTTTTGTTGGCGAAGTATTGGTTGAGTTGCTGCACGTTTACCGATGAATCCACACAGCAATAGAAATCAACGTCGAACTCACTAATAAGCTGTTCGATGATCGCCATGTTGGTTTTACCTACCAATTGGTTAGCCATGATGATTCTTTTTGCGCCTGCCATTGCTGCAATTTCTGCTTGTGCAGGTGTCGCAACGGTAATTCCCCAAGCGCCATTTTCTAGCTGTTGACGGAAGAAATCAGGCGTCATCGATGTTTTGCCATGTGGCGACAATTTAACCTGATGATGATCGGCGAATGATTGCATCCAATTCAGGTTATTGGTCAACGCTGATTGTTTGATAATTGCTACCGGAAGCGAAATGTCTTCATCAACCAGTCGATAAACACCGTTCTCAGATTGTGATACTGCTCTCCCTTTTTGGCCTTTTTCAGTCAAGATGAAACTATCTTTTTGATACTTTATAACATCTTTTTGTGCAGGGTTATGTTTCATTGCTGATTCCTAACATGATTTAAGTGGTTGTTATTTAATGTTTAAATATGTCTATAATGTGTTTTGTGATAGAAACTATCACACAAATTAAAATATTATGTGTGTTTTGTCACTGAAAATAATCGGCTGGATTTCTAATATAGCTCCATCAACACAGTGGATTGAGAGAGTGAAAAATGTTGTTCGATACGATAATCAAAAATGTAGAGGTGTTTGACGGCACCGGCGAACAATCGTTTTGTGCCGATGTAGCAATCCTTGATGGAAAAATCGCCGAAATTGGTCAAATCGATCACGAAGATTGTGGCCAGTTGGTTGAGGGAGCAGGCTTAGCATTGGCTCCTGGATTTATCGATGTACATACACATGACGATACCAACGTAATTCGTTACCCAGACTGCCTACCTAAGATCAGCCAAGGTGTGACAACCGTGATTGTTGGCAACTGTGGCATCAGCGCATCGCCAACGGTTTTGGCTGGCGATCCACCTGACCCAATGAATCTTTTAGGTGCGCAGGCTGATTTTAAATACCCAACTTTTGCGGCGTATGCACAAGCGGTAGAGCAAGCGCAACCAGCGGTGAACGTAGCAGCATTAGTTGGCCACACTACACTGCGTAACCAAGTGATGGACGACCTACAACGCACCGCAAGCGAAGAAGAAATTGCAGCAATGCAAAGCAACCTTGATTTAGCAATGGAGCAGGGCGCATTAGGCTTGAGTTCTGGTTTGGCTTACGCAAGTGCGAAGCAAGCCAACGCGAATGAGGTGATGCAGTTAGCCAAAGTGCTGTCTAGCCATGGCGGCATCTATACCACGCATATGCGTACCGAATTTGAAGAGATCTTAAGCGCGATGGAAGAGGCGTTTGAGACAGGCCAATACGCGAAAGTACCGGTTGTTATCTCTCACCTTAAATGTGCAGGTGCAGGCAACTGGGGCAGAACTGTTGAAGTGCTTGATTTGATGGACAAGGTTTCAGAGCACCAAGATGTGTCTTGCGACTGCTATCCATACTCAGCGAGCTCTTCGACATTAGATCTGAAACAGGTGACAGACGATTTCGACATCTTCATCACTTGGTCTAAAGCAAAGCCTGAACATGCAGGCAAAACGCTTAAGCAGATTGCTGATGAGATGAACCTACCACTGATGGACGCAGCAAAAGCGCTTCAACCAGCCGGTGCGGTTTACCACTGCATGGATGAGAACGACGTAAAGCGCGTATTGAAATACAAGCTGACCATGGTTGGTTCTGATGGTTTACCAAATGACCCGCATCCACATCCAAGATTGTGGGGCACTTTCCCGAAAGTCTTAGGCCACTACTGCCGAGATGAAAAACTGTTTGCGCTGCCAGAAGCGATTCACAAAATGACCGGAATGTCTGCGAAGCGCTACAACCTCGCGGGAAGAGGTGAGATTCGCCAAGACGCATTTGCCGATTTAGTTTTATTTGATCCAAAGAATATTAAAGACACAGCAACATTTGAAAACCCTATTTCAGTTGCTGAGGGAATCGAAAGTGTATTTGTAAATGGTGAGTTAACTTACCAAAAAGGAAAAGTAAAAAATAATCGTTCAGGCGTTTTTATTTACCGTAATTAGAATTTAATTATTTTATTAAATATACAGTAATAAGAAAACGACGAATTAATTTAAATATATTGGAACAGAACCAATATTATCTATAAAGAAGTGGAGTTAAAAAATGACTATTAAACGTTACGGTGTTGAAGGCGGTACAGGTACAGGCGGACAACATTTACCATTTGCACGCGCAACTGAAGCGGGTGGTTTCCTATACGTTTCTGGCCAGACACCGATGACAGATGGTGAAGTGGTAGAGGGTGGCATTGTTGACCAGTCTCGCCTAGCGATCCAAAACTGTGTCGATATCATGACTGAAGCGGGCTACGGCCTAGAAGACGTAATGCACGTAAAGGTTGTGCTAACGGATTCTCGTTACTTCCAATCTTTTAATAAGGTATTCAAAGAGTTCTTCGGTGCTAACCCACCGGCTCGTATCTGCATGGTCTGTGACCTAGTGGTAGACGTGAAGGTTGAAGTAGATGTGACTTGCTACCGCGCGGATCGCGTTTAGTAATAACCTAATCACAATTACCTACTTAGAGAGTATTAGGGGTTAGTCATCCCTGTTATTATCCTTTAATACTCTCACCCTACATTTATAAAAATTACTTTAATTAAAATAGATAAAATCAATAAAGTAATTATATGAAATATAAAAATGAATGAATCATAAATAAAGTTCAAGAATGAACTCAATATTTCACTGAGAGGTGTCAAATGAACAGCACACTTTTTCTTACAGGCTTCGGCGTGTACGTATGTTTTTTAATTTGGTTAGGCTGGTTTGTCTCGCGTAATCAAAAATCTGGCGAAGATTTCTTATTAGGCGGCCGTGGCCTGCCATTATTCTTAGTTCTGGGTACAACCGTCGCGACTATGGTCGGCACGGGCTCAAGTATGGGTGCGGTTGGCTTCGGCTACGCGAATGGTTGGGCTGGTGCTCTGTACGGAATTGGCGGTGCTATCGGCATCCTATTGCTAGCCCTTTGGTTTGCTCCGGTTCGTAAACTGAACTTCATGACCATGAGTGAAGAGCTGGCTTACTATGTTGGCGCTAACCGAATCGTGAAAAACGTGGTTGGTTTGCTTATCTTTATCGCGTCAATCGGCTGGTTGGGTGCGCACATTCTAGGTGGCGGCATGTACCTAGCGTGGATTGCAGACATCGACCTTAACCTTGCGAAGATTATTATTGCTGCGGCATTCACTATCTACGTGGTGATCGGTGGCTACACAGCGGTTGTTTGGACCGATACTATCCAAGCTATCATCCTTTTTGCTGGCTTCATCTTGATGGCGGTTATGTCTGTGGATCACATCGGTGGCATGGATAACCTTTACGCTGCGATGGACCCTGCTGCTACAAGCTTTTTAGCAATCGATAAACTGGGTATTCTGCCTGCTGTTTCTTTGGCTGTAGTTATCGGTGTGGGTGTACTGGCGACGCCTTCATTCCGTCAACGTATCTACTCAGGCAAAGACGTTAAAACCATTCGTCGCTCATTTGTGGCATCGGGTGTGTTGTACCTTTTCTTCTCAATCATCCCAGCAATCATAGGTATGGCTGCACACGCAATCGACCCATCATTGGATAACCCGAACTACTCGTTCCCATACGTAGCTGCAACGGTTCTTCCAGTTGGCGTAGGCATGATTGTTCTTATCGCAGGTCTATCTGCAACCATGTCGAGTGCAAGCTCAGATGCGATTGCCGGTGTATCTATCCTACTGCGTGACGTGTACGTGATGTTCACAGGCCGCGTACCAAACAAAGAATCAATGTTGAACTACTCTCGTCTAGCTTTGGTTGTGGTGATTGGCTTCGCACTACTGTTCGCACTGACGTCAAACGACATCATTGGCTACATCACTAAGATGATTTCAACGGTTATGTCGGGCATGTTTGTGTGCGGTATGTTGGGTAAATTCTGGAAACGGTACAACTGGCAAGGTGCGCTTGCAACACTAGCGGGTGCTTCTGTAGCTTCATTCGTAGTAATGTTAAACGCTGACTACACAGCCTTCTGGGGCAACCCAGTTATCCCATCATGTCTGTTTGCTCTAACGGCAGGTGTGGTTGTGAGCCTAGTGACTCCGGCTAACCAAGTAACACCTGAAATGGCAAAAGCGATTCTTGATGACGAGCGTGCTCTGATGGAGATGGAAATGTCTGAGACTGGCGTACTTGAAGAAGAAGCGGCACCTCAACGTCCTGCAAATCAAACAAGCTAAACCTAGTCTCCACAACTGGTTTGCTTAATTCAGGCCCTGCTTAACGGTAGGGCCTTTTCTAAAGTCAATTATCTCTATTTTTAGGAGCGGCTATGTCGGCATCTTCTCTGTTCAATATTGCTTTCTTCGGCGAATGTATGGTCGAAATCAGCGGCTCTCCATTAACCAAAAAGTTTGGCGGTGACACACTTAATACCGCACTTTACCTTTCTCGCTTAACTCAACATCAAAACCTCTCTGTGCACTATGCGACAGGGCTTGGCAGTGATGAGCTGTCTCAAAATATGATTGATAGCTGGCAACTAGAAGGCATTCAAACCAATTTCGTCGAACGCATTGCGAACAAGCTTCCTGGACTCTACATGGTTGAAACCGACGAGACAGGCGAGCGACACTTTCATTACTGGCGCAACGACGCGGCAGTCAAATCTTACTTTCAAGCTAGTGATCTGAATAAGCTTGAAATCGCCCTGACCGAGAAACAAGTCGATGCGGTTTACATCAGCGGTATCAGTATCGCGATTTTAGATGACGCCTATCGTGAGCGCTTATTCAAAGCTATTAGCGTGTTCTCAAATCAAGGCGGCAAGCTGATTTTTGATAACAACTATCGCCCGCAACTTTGGACGACTGAACAAGCTCAGCATTGGTACGCCAAGTTACTACCATTGGTCGACATTGCACTGATTACCGAAGACGACGACCTGCTGGTTTGGGGCAATGGCGAGAGCGTTCAACAACGCTGCCTTCGCTTAGGCTGCCAAGAGATCGTCATCAAACGTGGCTGTGAGCCATGCAAGATTGTTCAAGTTGAACAAGGCGATGTTGTTGAGAGTTATGTATCCGCGACTCGTGTTTCTAACGTGGTCGACACCTGCGCAGCAGGTGACTCCTTCGCTGCGGGTTATCTGGCGGCGCGTCTTACAGGTGAGAGCACCAATGATGCAGCTGAACTGGGTCACCAACTGGCTTCTACCGTTATTCAATACTCAGGCGCGATCATCCCGGTAAGCGCTATGAATCACTTAATTAAAAAATAGAAAAACAAAGCGAATTTATTATGTCTCAAGAAATGATCAACACACTTAAGCAATTCAAAGTTATCCCTGTTATCCAAATCAACAAGGTGGAACATGCGATTCCACTAGCAAAGGTATTAGTTGAAAACGGCCTGCCAGTAGCAGAAGTGACGTTCCGTACTGAAGCGGCAGCAGATTCAATTCGTGCGATGCGTGATGCTTACCCTGAGATGTGTATTGGTGCTGGTACGGTATTGACACCAGAGCAGATCGACCTTGCGAAAGAGGCGGGCAGCGAATTCATCGTGGCACCGGGTTTGAATCCAAACACAGTAAAACGTTGCCAAGAGATCGGTATGCCAATCGTTCCTGGCGTAAACAACCCAAGCCAAGTAGAGCAAGCGCTTGAACTTGGTCTTAACTTCTTGAAATTCTTCCCAGCAGAAGCGTCTGGTGGGATCAATATGGTGAAATCTCTGTTAGCGCCATACGTTGATGTGTCTTTAATGCCAACGGGAGGTATCGGCAAGCACAACGTGAATGACTACCTAGCCGTGGATCGCGTGGTGTGCTGTGGCGGTACTTGGATGGTATCTCCGAAGATGATCGAGAACGAACAGTGGGATGAGATCGCGGTGTTGGTTCGTGAAGCGGTTGAGTTGGTTAGCTAATCATAAGTTTGTGAGCTCATTCGTTTTTCACAGACGATAGGCTTTGAGCTCACGATAAACAACAGCAGTGGCTGAAGGTTCTGTTTTGTGAATCGCCTCCGATAAACAAAACAGAACGTCCGTTATATAGGAAAACTAATAATGAAAAAAACTATATTGTCTCTATTGATTTCAAGTTCAGTAGTATCCCCAATGGCGTTAGCAATGGCTCCGAATACCGATCTAAATTTAATGCCGTATCCACAAACAGTCGAGCTGCAAGCTGGGCAAGTTAAGGTCGACGGTAACTTCAAGGTTTACATCAAAGGCTTTAACTCTGATCGCGTTGAATACACCGCGAAACGCTTTATCGATCGCCTAGAGCGCCAAACTGGCGTGCCGATTCTAAACTGGCAGGTTGATAGCGCAGACGAAGCGAACCTGATCATTGATATCGACGCGGCGCCAAAGCCTGAAGTACAGAACATCGACTCTGTAGAGTCTTACAAAATTACGACTCAGGGTGAGCAAATCACGCTGAGCGCACCAAGCCCATATGGCGCTATTCACGGCATCGAAACCCTTTTACAGCTCGTTGAAACCACAGCAACTGGCTACCATATTCCTGCCGTAACCATTGTTGATGAGCCCCGCTTTCGTTGGCGTGGAGTCTCTTACGATACCTCGCGTCACTTCATTGAATTTGATGTGTTGATTCGTCAGCTAGATGCGATGGCTTCTGCGAAAATGAACGTGTTCCATTGGCACTTCTGGGACGATCAAGGTATCCGCATTCAAACGGAATCTTGGCCGCGTCTATGGTCAGAAACCACTGATGGTGATTACTACACCAAAGACCAAGTTCGTTACTTAGTTGAGTACGCTCGTAATCTTGGTATTCGTGTTATTCCAGAAGTTTCACTGCCGGGACACTCTTCTGCTGTGGCGCACGCTTACCCACGCTTGATGTCGGGTGGTGAAGGTCAAAGCTACGAACAAGAACGTGGCTGGGGTGTATTTGAGCCATTGATGGACCCACTTAACCCAGAGCTCTATGAAATGCTGGGCGACGTGTTTGATGAAGTGACAGAACTGTTCCCAGACGAGTACTTCCACATTGGTGGCGATGAGCCGAACTATGCGCAATGGAAAAACAGCGAAAAGCACCAACAGTTCATTGAAGAGAATAATATCGATGGTGAGCGCGGCTTACAGTCTTACCTCAACGTAAAAGTTGAAAAGATGCTGGAAGAGCGTGGCAAGAAGATGACGGGTTGGGATGAGATTTGGCATAAAGATCTGCCAACTTCTATCGTGATTCAAAGCTGGCAAGGACACGACAGTATCGGTCGTGCGGCGAAAGAGGGCTACCCAGGTATTCTGTCTACGGGTTACTACCTAGACCAACCTCAGCCAACCAGTTACCACTATCGCAATGATCCAATGCCAAGTGGCATCACGGTTGACGATAAGCTGCACAGTGGTGAGAAGTTTGTGACTTACCAATGGCAAAAGCCTCGCTCTAAAGGCAGCCCACGTAAGGGAACACTGACTATCATTGAAGCGCAAGACGGTACTTTCCGCGCGTTCAGTGATTACAACGGTAAGTCTCGTGAAGAGATCTACATCCTTGATTATGTGCCGGGTAAAACCTTTGTCGGCCACTTCGATAACTTCATGTCGTATACCGAATTCAACCTGAACTTGAATCCAAATGGGTTTGCGGAAGGCAGCTATCAGTTAATTGGTAACGTGCGCTGGCCAACCACAGGCGAAGTGATTGCGAGCAGCGATGTAGAAGGCAGCGTGATCCCTGAGCCAAACGGAGGCTACCCCGCGGAGCTAACCGACAAAGAAAAAGAGCTGATTTTAGGCGGCGAGATCACCATGTGGCTAGAAAATAAAGACAGCCACACGGTTGAAAACTACCTATGGCCGCGCAGCTACGCGATTGCAGAGCGCTTCTGGTCTGATGCGGAATTGACGGACGAGCGCAGCATGTACAAACGTATGAAAGCGATGGATACATGGTCTGAAGTGTCGGTTGGACTTCGTCATCATGCGGATGCTGACATGTTGTTAAAACGCATTGCGAAAGGCCAAGATATCCACGACCTACGCGTGCTTGCAAAATACACCGAGCCAGCACAGTACTACGCTCGCAACTGGGAAAAGTGGAACTCCACTGAACCTAAGGGCACTTTATACAGCCAATACGAGCGTCTAAACCGCTTCGTTGATGCGTTGCCAGTGGAAAGCTACGCTGTGTATGAGATGCAAGATTTGGTCAACGAAGTCGCGACGGGTAATCAACAAGCGCTTGAGCAACTTGCAGAGCATTATCAGCAAGCGAAAGCGTCTGCACTCGCAGCTAAAACTGTCTTCGCTGGCAATGTGTCCTCAGTAGAAACTGTGATTGTCGCTGAGAAAACCGTTGAAGTGGCAGACTTGGCGTTAACCTTGATTGCTAAAGCACAAGCGGGTGAAAAAGTTCGAGCATCAGACGCGAACGCCTATCAAGCGATACTGTCTGAATCAGCGAAGATCTACGACGAATCGATCATCGCGATTGTTCGCCCGACAGAGCTCTTGTTGAAGCAGTTAGCTGAGTAAGTCGTTAACGGATTAGTGAATAAGTCACACGCCAATAAGTGAATCAAAATCGCCCTCTGTGGGCGGTTTTTTAGTTCTAGCGCTTCAATAGAATGTGGAGTTCAAGGTCTGTGTAAGTAACTACTCACTATCGCTATTGTTTAGTGTTAACGTAAATGTCATGCCTTGGTCTGAATTGTTCTTCGCTATTAATGTGCCTTGCATATCGCGCACGTTGTTCGCTGTGATAGCCAACCCGAGCCCCAAGCCTTCGCCCATCTTTTTGTTGGTATGAAATGGTTCGAAAATGGTTTCGAGTTGATCTTCAGACACACCACAACCGTTATCTTGAACCTTGATGATCACGCGTTGTTGCTCGGTATGAGCGCTGATCACAATGGTTGCTGGTTTCTGATTCTGCGTGGCATCGACAGCGTTTCTAAGCAGGTTACCAAGCACTTGACGAAGTCGCGCCTCTTCTCCCATTACCATCGAAATATTGGAAGCGACACGCACGCGAATATCGACGTTTTCCAGTTCGGCTTGATGAATTCGCAAGGTTTCTTGCAGTGCGTCTGTTAGGGAAACAGGATAAGGTTTCTCAAGCCTTTGAAAGGCGAATGACTTCAGCTGGCTAGTCATGTTAGCCATTCGGTCGATTAGGCTCATCACCAGATCCATGTTCGCTTTCAGCATCTTAGTCTCGCCTCTTTCCATCAGCAACTGGTTACTCGAAAGTAGGGTTTTTAGGCCAGTAAGCGGCTGATTGAGTTCATGAGTAATCGCACTCGACATCCGCCCTAGTGCAGCCAGTTTGCTAGATTCGACAAGTTCTTGCTGCGCATCTTTTAGATCTTGAGTTCGCTCTTCGACCCGCAGTTGTAGCGTTTTATTGGCGTTTTGCACCGCAATTTCGGCTTTCTTACGTTTGCTGATATCGATTACGGTACACAGGTAGTAAGTCGTCGCATGCCAAGGAAAGGCGCTAATAGAGAATAAAACAGGGAAGTAGCTGCCATCGCTGCGTCTTGCCATGGTTTCGACGCTAGTTATCTCGGCCAGCTCTTGATGCTGCTCTAAGTTTTTGAGCAGTTGCAAGGTGGTTGAATTCGGGTTACCTGCCTCAAATAACTGCCACGCCTTGATGTTATTGATCATTGAATCAGATAGTGAAAAGTAGTTCTTCGCCATCAGGTTGATATCGTGAATGCGTCCGTGTTTATCGATCAGTATTAACCCAACATGGGTTTTATTGATCATCCCAGACAGTCGTTTCTCAGACTCTTCGATAAGCTTTTGGATTCTCAGATTGCTGAGCTTTTTCTGGCGTCTTTGGTAAAGAATAACCAACAGTAACAGAATGAAAAGACAGCCAACCGCCACACTCCAGCTGATCCAGTTCGTGGTCTGGTTGAGGCTGGTTAATGGCGTTAGGTAGGTTAAACGCCAATTCAGATCGTCTAACTTGATGGACTGAATTAGGTAATCTTTATCTTGCAATCGCCACACGCGAATATGGGTTTGGTCATACAGCTCACGTTTTGTCGCTGTGGGCTGAGAATTGAAGGTGTCATTGAACCAATCGGCACTCAACCTGTTGTCACTGGAGAGAAAGAACTGATCGCGAGGGTTCTGAAACAGTATCGCCTCACCATCGGCAAACCATTGATCGGTTAACAATGACAAATCGATTTGCACCGCGACAATGCCAACCACATCAGAGGCTCGATATACGGGTGCCGCTATGAAGTAATCGGGTGTCACGCCTTTGTTTTTTGTCACCACTGAAATCGCACCACCTTGTTGGTGGATCTTCGAAACAATTGTACTGGCGTTCTTATTGCTCAGTTTGCTTCTTTCAACACTCGATACCAACAAGTCCCCTTCGCCAGAAAGCAGATACCAGCCCTTGGTGTTGGCGGCTTTATCCAATTGAATCAGCTGCTTCTTAATGCGTTTTTCTAGGCGGGCTTCACCATCAATGAAGCGCACACTGGTTTCATCATTGGTTACTAGGTAGGGCAGATAATAGAAACGCTTAAGGGTTCGCCTTGCTTCGGCAATGTAGCCAAGGAAGCGCTGTTCGGCATAGCGTTGGGCTTGTTCAAGCTTCCACTGGCTGATGCCATTCTTGGTGGTGACCTGCACCAAACCAATCAATAAACAGGTACACAGGAATAACCAATATCGATTGTTATTCATCATTTCTGATCAAATCCCTTTAAAATTAGTGGCTTGCCTCTTTGAGCTAGTGGTTTGACAAGGTTTTATGTTTGCTTTTTAAGCGAATGGAGAGTGAGACAAATCGAAGCTAACAAACATTATTAAACTGTTAAAGGAGTGTTATTCAAAGTGGGAGCTAGCTCCTTTTCGTCTGAGGTTTTTTTACATACCGTGGACGATATTAATCAGATGTAGAGTGGCGGAACCAAACTATGCAGCGTATTGCTTTAATTGAAGATGACGCGATTGTGCGTCAAGCAACCAGCCAATGGTTGCAGCTGGCGGGCTTCGATGTCACCGCATTTGAAGTAGGACAAGATGCGTTAAACGCCGTAGAGCAGGGTGATTTTCAAACCATTATCACCGATGTTCGTTTACCTGATATTGATGGTGTTAATCTGCTAGGGCGTTTCAAAGGTCTTGTGCCAGATGTGCCTGTTATTTTGATTACTGGGCATGGTGATGTCGATATGGCGGTGAAAGCCTTACAGCAAGGTGCCTATGACTTCATTGAGAAGCCATTCGACCCAGAGCGTCTGTCTCAAACGGTATCGGAAGCGGTAGATAAACATCAAAGTGGCCAAGACAGAAACAGTCGTCAGAACTATCTGGATAACCTTAAGGGCATTGAACAGGTGCTGATCGGTCGCAGTAAAGTGATGTGTGAACTGCGCGAGCAAATCCAGAAAGTCGCTTCCATAGACACCAACGTGATCATCTATGGTGAAACGGGTTGTGGCAAAGAGCTGGTCGCCTCTTGCTTACATGAATTCAGCCAACGTAAAACCCATCCGTTTGTTCCGCTCAACTGTGGCGCAATCCCGGAAAATCTCTTTGAAAGCGAGCTGTTTGGACACGAAGCCGGAGCGTTTACTGGTGCGGCCAAACGACGCATTGGTAAGCTGGAATTTGCCGACAAAGGCACAGTGTTCCTTGATGAAATAGAGAGTATGCCGCTGTCGATGCAGGTAAAAGTGCTGCGCACCTTGCAAGATAATGTCGTCGAACGCGTGGGGGGGAATCAGCAACAACATGTTGATCTACGAGTGGTCTCTGCCTCGAAAAGCGATCTACTGAATCACCCCGACTTTCGCCAAGATCTATTCTATCGTTTGAATGTTGCCCAGCTGCATTTGCCTCCACTCAGTGAGCGTGAAGAAGATGCCTTACTTTTGTTTGAACACTTCACCCAAGAAGCCAATTCCGAAACACGTATAGCCAGTGAGGCTGATCGCTATGCACTGCTCTCGTATGCGTGGCCGGGCAATGTGCGTGAACTGCGTAATGTTGCGATTCGTTTTGCATTGGATGAAAGCTTGACCGTTGGGGATATTTTGGCGTGTCGTCCCAATTCTGTCACAGAGTCCACAACGGCAGGCATCCCTTTGGCGGTTCAAGTACAGAGCTTTGAAAGGAAAGTGATTCATGATGCCTTAGTTCGTTATAAAGGGCGTATCAATGACGTGATGCAAGATTTGGATTTACCTCGTCGAACATTGAACCAAAAGATGGTGCGTTATGGGTTAAATCGAAGTGACTATGTTGACCCTTAGAGAGCGGCTTCATCGCAGTGCTTGTTGATTTTTAATGAGCAATAAATGGCTCATTGCATATTTATCAATTTACATACATTGATCACACAACTGCAACATGGTGTGACTTGCTTCCCGATCTACAGGTGTTAATTCCGGTAGCCGATAAGCAAAAAATGGCTTACTTAATAACAGGGGAATAAGCAAAAAACGGCTTATTTTGAATAGGTTTTAAAATAAAAGTAAATTAAAACAAATGGTTAAAAACTGGCATTGTGCTTGCTATCTAGTGATTGTTGTTAACAAAAATATAACGTGAATAACCCTACATGGAGAGTAACAATGAAATACAACAAGCTGGTTAAAACTTTAGCGCTAGCAATGGCTTCTCTTGGCCTTATCAGTAATGCGTCAGCTGAAGAAGATCGCAGCTATATTTTAGCGACGGCTTCAACGGGTGGTACCTATTATCCAGTGGGTGTGGCCTTAGCGACATTGAGTAAAGTTAAGCTTGCGCCTAAGCAGCATTTTTCTTTAGCGGCTATCAGCTCTGCGGGCTCGGGTGAGAACGTAAAGTTGTTGAACGAGAACGAAGCTCAGTTCGCAATTCTACAAGGTTTGTATGGTGCTTGGGCTTGGCAGGGTTTGGGGCCATATGAGAAATCTGGCAGACAAACTCAACTGCGTTCAGTTTCCATGTTATGGCAAAATGTAGAACACTTTATTGTGCGTTCAGATCTAGCAAAAACAGGTACGGTAAGCGATCTAGAGAACCTAAACGGTAAGAAATTCTCTATCGGTAAGAAGAACTCAGGCACTGAGAATTCAGGACGCCAGATCATGCAGGGCCTATCGGTTAACCCAGAACAATTTAAACTCGCCTTTATGGGTTACGGTGGCAGTGCTAGTGCACTACAAAACGGCACGATTGATGGCATGAATACGCCTGCTGGTGTGCCTGTTGGTGCGGTAACACAAGCCTTTGCTGCCTTGGGTGAAGATATTCAAATCCTGTCGTTTACCGATGCGCAGATCAAACAAGCGAATGGCGATTACAATATCTGGACCAAGTACGAGATCCCAGCAAACACTTATCCAGGTGTCGACAAACCAATTACTACGATTGCCCAACCTAACTTCCTAGCAGTTCGCGAAGACATTTCTGAAGACGATGTGTATCAACTGACCAAAGCTATCTATGAAAACCTACCTTTCCTACAAGGTATCCATAAAGCAACCAAAGCAATGGCACTTGAGAAAGGGATCGCAGGTCTGCCTGTTCCTCTTCACCCAGGCGCTGCACGTTATTATCGAGAGATGGGCATCGAGATCCCTTCTGAGTTGATCGTTAACTAGCTTATCTTTTGTCAGGTAACTATTGGTTCGTGAGCTAATGATTTGTCGCGAACTAGCTGTTTGTCATCAACTAACCCCTTCGTGACTTAATTGCTTGGTGCACGTTCGCTCAAGAATGTGTTCGTGCACCTCCTCACTTTATGGATTTTCTCTTCGTGTTTGCTGCGGAGAGCAGGAGTTTTCTATGAGCGATTCGCTGCAGCAGGAACTGAAAAAATTTGAACTGCCGACCCGAACGGATTTTCCGTGGGTGGGCAAAGCAATAACGACAATGGGAGTGCTCCTCTCGTTGTTACACATTTGGTTTAACACCTTATCTACCTTGCCTGAGCTTTGGATCTCGGCGACCCACTTCGCTGGCTTTGCGATCATTTGTGCACTCTGGTATCCCGCTCATATCTCGCTGAAAAATAGCAAGATAGCGCTGGCTGTCGACATCGGAATTGCCTTGGCGGCTCTGGCTTGTCTTATCTATATCCCCTTCGCAGAAGACGCCCTTTATGACCGAGGCGTAAAATTTATCGCCAGTGATTGGTTTTTCTCTATCTTGGCGATTGCCATCGTCATCGAGCTGATTAGACGCACTATGGGCTGGTTCATTCCAGTGCTTATCTTAGTGTGTTTAAGTTATGTAGTGCTTTGGGGACAATGGACCAGCGGTATTTTTCATTTTCCGGGTTTAAGCCTTGAGACGTTACTTTATCGAAGCTTTTATTCATCAGAAGGGATGTTTGGTTCGATCTCAAGAATCAGTTGGACCTTCGTGTTCATGTTCATCTTATTTGGCGCATTTTTAGTTCGATCTGGTGTCGGCGACTACATTATTGATGTATCTCGTGCCGCGGCGGGCAAAGTGATTGGTGGCCCTGGTTTCATTGCCGTTATTGGCTCCGGCTTGATGGGCTCAGTCTCCGGGTCGAGCGTAGCAAACACAGTATCGACGGGCGTGATCAGTATTCCCTTGATGCAAAAGGCAGGTTTCCCTTCGCGCTTCGCGGCAGGTGTTGAAGCGGCTGCATCTACTGGCGGGCAGCTGATGCCACCTGTGATGGGTGCGGGCGCGTTCATCATGGCCTCTTACACGCAAATTCCTTATGTCGATATTATTGCGGTTTCCTTCGTTCCTGCGCTTATCTACTTTTTGTCTGTGGCCTTTTTCGTGCGTATTGAAGCGAAGCGTAGTGGTGTACAAAAGGTGACCTCTGGCTGTGAGCCTCTATTGAAAGTATTGCTGTCGGGTTGGCACAACCTGATCCCATTAGCGGTGTTAGTGACTCTGTTGGTGAAGGGCTTTACGCCGACTTACGCTGCGGGCATCTCGATTCTGTCTGTCGTGGTGGCTTCATGGTTCTCTAAAAATCACAAAATGGGTCCAAAGGCGATCATCGAAGCGCTTTCTCAAGGCGCAAAAAACATGGCGACCACGGCTGTGTTGCTAGTGGGCATTGGTCTAGTTGTTAATGTCATTAGCACTACGGGAATTGGTAACACCTTCTCTTTGATGATCAACAGCTGGGCGAATGGCGAGTTACTGGTGATGATCGCCTTAATTGCACTGGCGTCTTTGATTCTGGGCATGGGCTTACCAGTAACCGCGGCTTATATCGTGTTGGGTACTCTGTCTGCACCAGCTTTGTATAAACTGATTGCTGAAAGTCAGTTGCTCGACCTGTTGGTTTCGGGACAGTTACCGGAACAGGCGAAAGCTATCTTCATGTTGGCTGCGCCAGATAAGCTTGATTTGCTGAACGCGCCAATGGCACTTGAAACAGCCAAAGAGATGATTGCGTTAGTCCCTGCTGATTTTGTGGAAACTCTGCTTGAACAGAGCCTTGGCTTAGAAGCGATCAGCCTTGCACTGCTTTCTGCCCACTTGATCATTTTCTGGCTATCGCAAGACAGCAACGTGACTCCGCCTGTTTGTTTAACTGCATTTGCGGCTGCAACCATTGCTAAAACACCCCCGATGAGAACGGGATTAATGGCATGGAAGATAGCCAAAGGCTTGTATTTAGTACCATTGTTGATTGCCTACACTAACTTGGTAAGTTGGGATGTGATCTCCGTGTTAGTCACGGGTGGCTTTGCTGTTATTGGTACTTACGCGTTTATCGCGGCGATTGAAGGTTATCTAGAGAGCGAAGTTAATATTATTACTAGAGTAGTGTTGGTTGCGGTAGGTATAGCTCTAGTATGGCCTGATGTTTCAGTCGTGATCCGTTTGGTATGTGTTGCCATTTTTGTTGGCATCTTTATCTACAGCGGTCGTAAATACGATGCTAATCAAGTGAAAATGGAATCAGAAAGTGAGGAAAAAAAGTTACCTCAAACCGGGTCTAACACTGTCGCGTCTTCCCTATAATTAAAAGGATTGAATGTAGGAATATTATGAACTCAATATACGACTATATTATCGTTGGTGGCGGCATTGTTGGCGTGTCGACGGCTTGGCAATTACAGCAAGCTCACCCTGATAAAAGTATCCTTTTAGTCGAGAAGGAACGTGGTTTCGCGCAGCACCAAACTGGCCATAATAGCGGGGTGATTCATGCTGGTGTTTACTACGCTCCGGGCAGTTTAAAGGCGGATTTTTGTAAACGCGGCGTAGAGCGCACCATCGCCTTTTGTAGCCAACACGATATCCCCGTCGAAAACTGCGGTAAGTTGTTGGTCGCGACCAATGAGCAAGAAGTGGAGCGAATGAATGCGCTCTATCAGCGTTGCCACGATAACGATATTGATGTTGATTTGTTGGATCAAGCTCAGCTCAAACTTGCCGAGCCAAATATCACGGGTTTGGGTGCGATTTATGTCAAAACCACCAGTATCGTCGACTACAAAAAAGTCACCGAAGTGATGGCTCAAGAGTTTGTTGAGGCGGGTGGTAAGCTTAGCCTTGGTACGGAAGTGATCATGGCCGATGAGCAAGAAGATGAAGTGCAGTTAACGTGCAAAGTAGATGGTCAGACTCTTCAACTGAACAGTCGATTCTTGATCACGTGTTCTGGCTTGATGGCCGATAGAATGACCAAGATGTTAGACATCGAAACCGACTTCCAAATCGTGCCTTATCGCGGTGAGTATTATCAGTTAGACGCTAAGCACAACCAAGTGGTGAATCATCTTATCTATCCGATCCCTGACCCAGAACTGCCTTTCTTGGGCGTGCATTTAACACGCATGATTGATGGCTCCGTAACAGTAGGGCCAAATGCAGTTCAAGGCTGGAAGCGAGAAGGTTATGGCAAGCTTAACTTTAGCTTCAAGGACACTTGGCAGATGCTGAGCTTTGCGGGTTTTTGGAAAGTGACTGCGAATCACTTGAAAACGGGTTTGGTCGAGTTTAAGAACTCGTGGTGGAAACCGGGATATCTAAAGCTAGTGAACAAATACTGCCCGAGTATTACGGTTGATGATTTTAAGCCTTATCCTGCTGGGATTCGTGCTCAAGCGGTACTGAAGGATGGCACCTTGGTCCATGATTTCCTGTTTGCCGAAAGCCCAAGAAGCTTACATGTATGTAACGCGCCATCACCGGCTGCGACTTCGGCAATGCCGATTGGTGAGTACATCTGTGGCAAGGTAATGAAAAAGACGGCTTGATGATAACTAAAGGTTATTAAGTTGAGATGCTCTCCGAAGACAATAAAAAATCCGCAAGCTCCAATCTATTTATGATCGTGGGCTTGCGGATTTTTAGTTTTAGCCGTGTTTGCTAGGTTTAATTGTTAGTCAATTAACCAACCTTAAAGCCAATCAGGAACGAAGTTAGCGACGATGGTGACATCACTAAAGTTACGGTAACCGCGCACCATGATGCTGAATTCACCCGCTGGCTTGTTCAATACACACTGTTCGTTGCTGCTGTTCTGGTATGGGCGGCAGTCGTAGTTCGCTTTCGATACGGTGCCGTTGTGTTTCACATATAAGTCGGCATCGCCACTTCGAGGGCCGGTTAATGTTACCGTTAACTGACCTGCACTTTGAGTCGTAAATGTGAAGAACTGCTCTTCACCATATCCTGCAGTAAGTCCTTTAACAGGCACGCCATTTTGCAGCTCTTTAGGGCCTGCAACGGGTGAATCAAGGCTGGTTTCGACAAGGTAAGCAATGGCTAGTTTGGCGAACTTGGTCGCGTGTGTCGCCGTAGGATCGGAGTTCTCAAGCGTGTCGTGCTCAGTGTGCATACTTGGGTTGTAATCATTGAACATGCTTTCGAATGGCATGGCAGCTGGGTAGCCAACATTGTGCCAAGAGGCGTGGTCAGAACAGGCATAGCCACAATCATCGAAACCGTAACTGATGTCGCTCGCGTAAGTGTCGATCAGCTCGCTTAAATAGGCGGTGAGGTTGCTGTCGGTGTAGTCTGTGATGAAGGTGATATCGTGCGCTGAACCGTTGTAGTTGGTCATGTCTAATTGCAATACCGATACAACGTTGGCTTGCTCATCTCTTAAAGCGTTGGCGACATCTTGTGAGCCACGTAGCCCTACTTCTTCAGCAGCATAACCATAGAACTTAATGGTTTTGTCTGGTTGAATGCCACTGGCGATCATCAGGCGAAGCGACTCTGTTACCGTTGCAATGCCAGACGCATCATCATCGGCTCCCGGTGAGATGGTGCCTTCGCTTGTCCAAGATCCAACGGTCGAATCAAGGTGTCCACCAACCACGACGATCTCTTCAGGATATTTAGCGCCAAGCAGTGTCACTTCAACGGATTTCTGTGGGTATTCGGCATGCGTGATCTGGCGTGCAGACGCATACGGCACATCTTTAATTTCCGTCTCCCAACGTTCTAAAAGCCAATCTGAAGCAGCGACACCAGTAGAAGTAGTATAAAAACGGTTGGTGAAGTTGGTTAGATTTTCGATGGTCGTGACCATGTTGTTCGGCTCGACCTGAGCGAGTAGGTCGTTCACCGTATCTTGATGGCTGATAACTGGCTTTTCGAAGTTGCTCATGGTCAGTGGCATAGCTGCCGCTTTGAGTGCGCTTGCTTTGTCTTCGTGCACCATGTAGCCACCACAACGGTGGGTTTCTTCGTGCATGTGGCTAGATAGTTTCGCCAGCTCTTTCTGGTTGATTTTCGCGACGATGGAATGCTTGTTTCCGGTCACGCTTGGATAAACCGTTGCGCCATGCTGAGTCATTATATGCTGTGCGTCAGCATCGGTGGTGATCCAAACTTCTTCGTTCGCTGGTGGTGTGATACCTAGGGATGCGTAAGCCGAAGTACTGTTGATTAAGGCTAAAGAGCCTCCGAGCACAGCCAAAGCTAGCATGCTTTTTTGAATAGCCATTTATCGTCCTTTTTATGGTGAGTATTGTTATGTTGATGGGGGTGATTTTTGTGTAATACGTGGATGTTTTTGTGTAGATGTTTCATTTTCTGAACAGTTAACCGCGAAAAGGGCCCCTTTCGGAGCCCTGAATTTACTATCGATTATTGTGTTTTAATGAAACGGTAATGCTTGGTTTCTGAACAGATATCGCTTGAGGTACACACTTGGTACTCCACATCTACTGTTCCGTTATGACGGAACTTGTCGACGTATGAGTTGAAGTCTGTTGCACCAACATTCTTGCCATTGCGCTTAATCACGAAGTAGTCGTTGGTGTCGTAATCCCATGCCAGCTTAACGCGAGCTTTGCCGTTCGGGTTTTTGTTACCAAACTTCAGTTTTAGCGGGAAGCCTTCTGCTGAGTCACCTTCAATCGTGATCGACTTGCTGGTTGATGTTGCAACGCCTGCATCGTCAGTCACGGTTAGAGTTACCACGTAGTCGCCAGCTTCAGCGTAGGTATAACGAGTTACTTCACCGGTTTGCGTGTTGCCATCGCCTAGGTTCCATTGGTAAGAGACGATCTGGCCATCGCTGTCCGAACTTGTGCTACGCAGCTCTACTTCTTTACCGACAATCGTGTGTTCGAAAGAAGAGACGGGCGGCACGTTAGCGCTGCCTGATTCGTACGACGCTTTCAGATTTGCACCTGCGTAATCTGAGTAACCTAGAACGTTAACCGTGTAACGACCTGCGGTTGGGTTTTCAATCACACACACTTCATCGGTCACGGTTTCGCTCTTACAGATATTCTCCTGAGAGCTTGGCGCATAATCTAGGCCGACATAAATATCTGGGTCACCCGTAGACACAGCAAGATCAATCGTTAGCTTGTCTTGGCCTTCTGGTACTTCGATATCGAAGTAAGTTTTTGAGCCTGTTTCACCAGCAACTGCGGCTTCAACACCGTTTTCAAGGCGTTGATATTCCGGTTCTGGTGGAAGTGGTGGTTCGCCACACGGTGATACACCCACTAAGTTAAACGCAGAAACAACATCATCGGCACTGTAGCCAAGGTCGGTTGCTGAGTTTTTCACGCCACAGGCGCCCTGCCAAAAGTCACTGTTTTCAGACCAGTAGATCTGGTTGGCTAGCACGAACAGTTCGAACGCTTTTTTGGTGTCCCAACCTTGTGTGGTTGCAAGATGGTAGAACGCCTTGTTGAACACGCCAGAGCTGTAGTGCACGTTTAAGCCATCGTAGTACTCGGATGCGTTGTTGATTGAAGAGCCATCGCGTGATGGATCGTCCATGTAACGCAGCGCACCTTCGCCTTTAAAGATATTGCGTCCGACCATCCAGTCGTTGGTGCCTTTCATATAGTATTCTGCGGCTTCACCGGCCATGTCAGAGAAGGCTTCGTTCATACCGCCGGATTGGTTTGCGTATATCAAACCTGAGTTTTGCTCAGTGAAACCGTGGCTCACTTCATGGGCTGATACATCTAGGCTAACAAGCGGGTAAAAGAAGCTCTCCCCATCACCAAAGGTCATGGCTCTGCCGTCCCAAAATGCATTCTCGTAGTTTTCACCGTAGTGAACACGCATCATGAGCTTGAAGGAGAGTGGCGCTGTGTCGAACCAGTTTTTATACATATCGAACACGATGTTGCCAAAGTAATGGGCATCGTTGAGTGGTGAGAATGCGCCGTTCACGGCTTTATATTCGTTACGAGGACATTCATAGCTGTAAGTGGTGTCGCCGTCGGTCGCGCCATTAAGGTCAACGGTAACGACATTTTCAGACTCCATTACACACTCTGTGCCCACTTCTTGAACATCAAGGTAGTGGTAGTCGGTGCCGTATTCGTACATGCCGGTTTTTTCGTTGCCGCCAGGGCCAGTGCCGATCTGAGCATGGGCAATACCTTCCCAGCGGTCGATGACTTCGCCTGTGTGCGCGTCTAGCATGGTGAACGGTCGAGTCGGCAGTTCACTGCCTTCTACTAGGTAAGAGACAACGTACACTAGTCGTGTTTTATCTACGCTTTGCTGTCCGATGCCTTGCTTCACAGAGCCTTGATAGATAAATAGCTGATGTTGAACGTTGTCTAGAGATTTGCTGGTTAAGCCTTGAGTCTTTAGATCTTTACTTGCGAGTTCAACCGCTTGAGCGCTGTTGATTGATGGCTTAACAAAAGATCGCTCTAAGGTCGTTGTTTTAAGGTAGCGACCTTGAACGGACTTAAGTGCGCCACCTTGGACACTTTGGGTGGCATTTAGGTAATGTCCCCATACCGGTGTTCCCCAGATGTTCTGCTGGATCTTAACTTTATAGATACCACGCTTTTTCAGGTTTACTTCTTTCACCATCTTGAAGCTAGAGGCGTTACTGACTCCTAACTGAGCGTTTAACCCAGAGAAGCTAGTAAAGTTGATCGGTTGATCGATTTGAACGGATTCACTTGCATGCACTGACAAAGACATAGCACTGGCTATAGCAACGGCAACTAAACGTTTTCTTATTTTCATTGTTGTTTTCTCTTTCCATGTAAAATCCAAGAAAACGTAACAAATTAATCACAGCGAATTTACATCATTCGATCTGATTAATTAGTAGCATGGTAATGATCTCTTTTATTCATGAAACTTATATTTCTCGTATTTACAGATAGTTATCATTTCTGTTTATTTTTGAACGCACCTATATGTTTATTTATAAAATCATGACACTTTTATTAAGTGTTTATTTCTCTTGGAAATTAAGATTTTCGAGTAAATTGATCTGTGCCTCAATTAACGGATTCTGGGTTGATAGAAGGATCAACGATTTGAAAGTGTCACTTTAAACAGAAGGCCATTTAGCGAATTTAGGGGCAATTTTGATAAGAAATCGAAGACTTTTCGGCTTATTTTTCGAATTGTTAGTTAAAAGAGGGAAGGGGAATCGGGCACTTGTTTGGCACAGAGCACAAAATCTGCTGGATGAAAAAAGCCAGCGACGGGTCACTGGCTTAGATTAACTTAGTTTGTGCAGGCTACTGAATATAGGTAGGCAACTGCGACACTTAATTATGGTACGTGGCTAACGTCACTATAGCGAATTACTGCTTTTTACCGCCAACTTGTACGTAGTCGATACCGATAATACGGTTGATGATACCCAGAACAGAGCTCGTATCAGAGTTTGTTGAGCGAATCGTATCAACCGTTGCACCTTCAGGTACTAATTCCATTGCGCGGTCTTGAGTGTTACCTGGCACTTGGAAACCGACAATGTTGAAGCTCTCTGCGTGCGCTGTGTACACTTCTTCGTTGTGGCTGATACCAGAACAACCCGCTAGAGAAACAATGCCTAAAACAACTAATAACTTTTTCATAAAAATACCTTAAGAATGATTGGAACCTAGATGGCAAGGCACAAAGGCAGTGGCATGATTATCTAGATTTAATAAGTTCATGGGAGACAGCATCTCCCGACCGATGTTGAACATTATTCCAGAGGTGTTTTGTCGTTACTGTATGGGTTTGTCAGCTGAATCATTACATAGCTGAATGGTTATGGTGAATACTGCACCCTTTAAGGCTTGGCTCTGACCCACTTCCACAGTTGCGTTATGTTGAGCACAGATCTTCTCGACGATAGATAACCCTAACCCATGGCCGCTCTTAGCTTTATTACGTGCTTTGTCGCCAACATAAAAGGGATCGAACAGGCGAGCTTGATGTTCTTGAGCCACACCATCACCGTCATCGTGTACCGCAATCTGTAGCTGATCTTGATGCACGGTCGCTGCAATCGACACTTGTGAGCGTGCGAATTTCATTGCGTTACGCACTAGGTTATCTAGTGCTCGGTTAAATAGCGTTTCATCCGCCATTATTGAGCTAGGTTGCTCTGGTAGCGATAGGTCGATGTTGAGCTGAGTGTCTTTGTTCCAACGCGCCATTGCGTGGTCGAGAAAGTCTCGAATCTCTAATGGCTTTTTTAAGTTTTCTAGGTCAGTGCTATCGAGTTTGGCGTAATACAATAGTTCATCGACCATCTTTTCCATCTCTTCCGTGTCTTCGACAATACTCTCAATCGTGCTTTCTTGCTCTGCGTTTAGCTGGGTGTCTTTCAACATTTCAGCTTGCCACTGAATACGGAATATTGGCGTGCGCAGTTCATGAGCGACAGCATTAGTGAGTGAGCGATTACTTTCTACCAAGCGATGAATTCGGTCGGCCATTAGGTTGAAGGATTTGTTCAGTGAACCAATCGCAATACCACTTGAAGTCTCGGCTCGTGTCGAGAGATCGCCCTCCGCAAAACGCAGAGTGGCAGCCTCAAGCTTTTTAACTCGGCGGAAGATAATAAATAGATGACATAACCCATATAAGATAAAGCTCGCTAAAAAGAACAACCAAATGAGGTCATCCTCCAACTCTATTTTTTGCCTAACGAACGCTTCACTGTTGGGGAGGTAGTGATAGGTATTGTCACTGCTTGCTAAGCGAAACCATAGGTCCCGTTCATCATCGTGAAAAACAAAGGTATTCGGATTCGTGCTGAAGAACTCTGAAACGGGGCTGGGTATTTCATCGTCTGGGCTGAACGTAACCAGTTTATTTCGTGTGGTTTCTACAAATTGGTTTATCGCTTGATGAGCAGCTTCAAGACCCTGATTTTTAGCGATATTTTCGATCAATTGCTGGTGGGCAGTCGCTTCGTAATCTTCCAGTACATATTCGTAGTCGGTATTGAGCTGATAGACGCTAATCTCGTAGGCGACAAGGCCGGCCATGAAGCAAACTAACAGCCCTAATAGGGACTCCAAAAAGATACGTCGCATAATCGCTCTCTCTATTACGCTCGTATTGAGCGAGGTTAACGCCAGGCGGTCGAAACAAATAAGTAGCCTTTACCGCGAATGGTCTGAATTTTCTCTGCTGGTGTGTGGTCGTCGCCCAAAATCTTCCTTAGACGTACAACCTTGTTGTCAATCGTCCGGTCTATTCCGTCGTACTCAATCCCGCGCAATGTTTGCGTCAAGTAGTCACGAGATAACGGCGTGTCTGGGTTGCTTGCCAATAACCAAAGTAGGTCAAACTCGCTGTCAGTGAGTGATAAAACCGCACCATAAAGTTCACACTTCTTATAAGTGTTTTTCAGAACGAGTTGATCGAACTGAAGGGTGTCTGAGTCATCGACTGAAGCGGTATTGGTGTCTTGGCGGCGTAATAGCGAACGAACTCTGGCCAGCAGAACTCTTGGTTTGATTGGCTTGGTGACATAGTCATCAGCCCCTGTCTCTAAACCAGCGACGTGGTCAAAGTCGTCATCGCTAGCAGTGAGCATCAAGATTTTACCTTTATAGTGCGTACGCGTCTGTCGGCAGATTGTAAGTCCATCAGTTACAGGAAGCATCAAATCCAGCAGTACGATGTCAGGTTGCTCCGTGAGGATGGTGTGTGCGGCATCACTGCCATCGTCCAACACCGTGACATCAAAATCTTGCGCGACGAAGTAGTCCTGCAACATTTTCTGAAGTTTCAAATCGTCTTCCACGATGATCATTTTAGGTTTTGTCATTCCATTATCAGCCTTGTCGTGCGTTTAACTTATTGAGATTAGGTGAGCGAGTCTTCGTCGTGATGAACCATTACGATTATACGCTATTGCATATAAGTTCAGATGCTTCGCCAAATACCTAAAGCGAATGATTAAACACTTTATAAGTTAGTTCAATGATGAATTGGCATTTATAGGAAAATAAAAAACATCGTTCAAATAGGCTCGACATTCTCATACATTTCCACGACAGATAAATTCATCGCTAAACAATAGAATTTTCTCATCAAACATTTTGGGAATAACGGTATGAACGACTATAGAAATGCATTACTGGCGTTACCTTTGATTCTGTTAGCGGGCTGTAATTCAAGCTCTAACTCAGGTAAAGCTGCCACCAAAGTGCAAGCAAAACCTCAAGCGGATTACGTATTTTCATCAGCGAAACTGGGTGAGTTGTATAAAGAGCGACAAGAGGTCCAAGAATCCATAAAACTTGATTACAACGGTGTGCAGTATGAAATCGTTCTGTTTGCGGAAGATATTAGTGATAAGCAAAAAGTGGTTAGGCTTGCGGATAGTTTAGGTCAAAGTGTGGATCTGTACCTCCCTGATGCAGGATTTGATAGCTGCGGTATCTACACAGAGAGCAAGGGTTTGGACGTGTTTGATTGTGGTGCGGCTCAACGCTCAATCGGCAATGACACCACGTTAATTAACACGACGACGAATACTCATAAGCCCGTCGAGCTTGAGTATCACAATGAACTGGTTCAATACGTGACTAGCCTTGGGTCTACCATTCTGAGTAACACTAAAAGTGGGAACAAGGTAACGATAACCACCTCGTTTGCTTTCAACGCTTTTTACCGTGATGTGCTCAACGAGACTGGCGCTGTTGATCGCATTACTTCCACTCTAGGCGCATCAACCTATTCTCAGCTTTTTGATATCGTGAAATTGTATCAAGGCAGTGAGATGACGTTGAAGTTTACCAACCATATTGGTGGCAGCGCTGACGATGATATCAATATGTACACCGGGCGCATGATCCACAGTAACAACATGACGACGATCGTAACGCCTACGGGGTCGGTGTTCTCTGGCGGCACGGATCTTTTCGCTGCGGGTAACCCACGAGTTTTGCAACGAGCAGATACCACTAAAGCCATTGAGCTTAATAAGCAGGTTGGTGTGCACAGTTGGGCTGAGGATGATAAAACAGCCAAAGACTTCCCATACACGAACGAAAGCCATCGCAAGCAAGCGACCTACTTTAAAAAGGTAATGGGAGACAAAGGAATCGACTTCTATATCTTCACGTTGGATTCTGCTCCGGCTTCTGGCGAACACTGGGTGACTAAGGCTGAGTCAGATAAATACGACTTCATCACTCGCATTGAGTAGTTTAGGCTTGCAATAACATTAGAAACGACTGAGAAGGTTGGTGATGACGCTGTTGTCGCCAACCTTTTTTGTTCATTTTTTGATTCGTTACCTGTGTTGATTGTGGATTTCCTTGTCTTAAATTTCAGTATGAAAATTCCTTGATACTTCCTTTCCACTCCCTCCCCAAAAAGTTTCTACAAGGACTCTCACTGATTGATTCTTGAACTTTCTAAGCAAAAACATTTGACCAATAACTATCACACCTCAAATCTTTAATTGTTTTCGTTAGTGCTCTGAATGATATTTAAGCTGTTGTTCCATAGTGATTTTTGTTGTTTTGAATGCTGTATTGTTACGAGTTTGTCTTAAATAATCATTTGAACCCTAACTAAATTTCTGTCATTTTATATTTAACTGAACGTTCAATATAAAATAAAAGGACTAAGAAATGCCGAAGGTTGGGATGCCTGATATACGTAAACCACAGCTTGTTCAAGCCACCATGACGGTGATTGATCGAGTGGGTTTGCATGCCGCGAGTATTGCGTTGATCAGCAAAGAAGCGGGAGTCTCCACTGGCATTATTAATCACTATTTTGGTGGAAAGCATGGGCTGCTAGAAGAGACCATGCGTGAAATCCTTCGCCAACTTTCCAATACCATCACCACGTCACTAAAAGCACTTCCTGTTGATGCTCACCAACAGAGAATTAACGCGATCATCGATGGTAACTTCGAAGGTTACCAAGCAGAAAATAAGGTCGCGAAGGCGTGGTTGGCATTTTGGTCATATTCAATGCATGACGAGCAGCTGAAAAGACTGCAACGTGTGAATGAAAAACGTTTGATTTCACACTTACGTCTTGAGTTGAAAGGTATTTTGAATCATGAACAAGCGGATCTCGTTGCTCACGGGATTGCGTCTCTGATTGATGGTTTGTGGCTGAGAGGCACATTAAACCCAGATGGTATCGATGCTCAAAAGGCGCGTGCCATCATCAATGATTATCTAGATAAACAACTTACGTTCTACTCGTGTCACAGCAAATAGATCGCAGTGGTAGCGCTAGACGTTGAGCTAGAGCAAGAGCAAGAGCTAGAACGACCACTATTCGCACCTAATACTCACATATAGACCAGTAGAGTCTAATAACAATAATTAAGTCAGAATCTCAAATGGAAATGAACTCGTTATACATCGATGGCGCAGCGGTTAAAGCAACCTCTGGTGAAACCTTTGATAGCATTAACCCTGCAAACGGTGAACCTATCACGACGTTAGGCCAAGCATCTTCTGCGGATGTCGACAGTGCTATTGAATCTGCGAAACGCGGATTTGCGGTATGGTCAGCAATGACCGCTGTGGAACGCAGCCGCATTCTTTTGAAGGCAGTGGAAATACTTAGAGCTCGAAATAATGACCTTGCAAATCTTGAGGTTGTTGATACGGGCAAGCCTCTGCAAGAAGCGATTGAAGTGGATGTGGCGTCTGGCGCTGATGTTATTGAATACTTTGCTGGTTTGGCTCCAACGCTACAAGGCGACCAACAGCCGCTGAGCGAATCTCAATTTTTCTACACTCGCCGCGAGCCGCTAGGCATTTGTGCGGGCATTGGCGCGTGGAACTACCCAATTCAAATCGCGATGTGGAAATCGGCTCCGGCATTGGCCGCGGGTAACGCGATGATTTTCAAACCTTCAGAAGAAACGCCGCTAACGGCGCTCAAGCTTGCAGAGATCTTTACCGAAGCTGGTCTTCCTGATGGCGTGTTCAACGTGGTTCAGGGCGATTACCGTGTTGGTCAGATGCTAACGGCGCACCCAGATATCGCGAAAGTATCGTTCACGGGCGAAACCGGTACCGGTAAAGCGGTAATGGCAGACAGCGCTAAGACGCTGAAATCAGTCACCATGGAACTTGGCGGCAAGTCACCGATGATCGTGTTTGATGATGCGAAATTGGATGATGCAGTTTCAGCTTCGATGGTGGCTAACTTCTACACCCAAGGCGAAGTGTGTACTAACGGTACTCGCGTTTACGTTCATGAAAATATCTACAACGATTTCATCGACCAACTTAAAACACGCACTGAAAAGCTCATCATTGGTAACCCAATGGACATGGAGACTCAGATCGGCGCGTTGATTTCTAAAGAACACCTTTCAAAAGTCCTTGAAGCGATTGAGCTAGCTAAACAGTCGGGCGCAACCCTGCTGACGGGCGGCTATCAAGTGACAGACAACGGCCTCGAAAACGGTAATTTTGTTATCCCAACCGTGTTTGTGGATTGCGAAGACAACATGCCTCACGTTCAACAAGAGATCTTCGGGCCTGTGATGTCAGTGTTGAAGTTTTCGGACGAAGACGATGTGATTCGCCGTGCAAACGACACCAAATACGGCCTTGCGGCTGGTGTGTTCACGCAAAACCTTTCTCGTGCGCACCGTGTTATTCACCAAATGCAGGCGGGTATTTGTTGGGTTAATACGTGGGGTGACTCACCAGCAGAAATGCCAGTTGGCGGTTACAAGCTTTCGGGTATTGGCCGTGAAAATGGACCAGAAACTCTACTTCACTATACGCAGACTAAGAGCATTCTTATTGAACTTGGCGACTACGCCAGCCCTTATGCCTAACGCGTAACACTCAATTTTATGGGTTAGCTTAACAGAGCTAGCCCTACTGACTCATCTCAGGGAAATCAAAACATGGAACAACGCTACGATTATATTATCGTCGGCGCGGGTTCGGCCGGCTGTGTGTTAGCGGATAGGCTAACGGAAAGCGGTGAACATAGCGTTTTATTACTGGAAGCTGGTGGCACGGATAAGAGTATTTTTATCCAAATGCCAACCGCGCTTTCTTACCCAATGAATACTGAAAAGTACGCTTGGCAATTTGAAACAGAGAAAGAACCGGGCCTTGATGGACGTGAACTGCACTGCCCACGTGGCAAAGTGTTAGGCGGCAGCTCATCGATCAACGGCATGGTTTATGTTCGTGGCCACGCGTGTGATTTTGACCAATGGGAAGAAGAGGGCGCTGCGGGTTGGAACTATCAAGCATGCTTGCCTTACTTCCGCCGCGCTGAATCATGGAACAAAGGCGGTGATGAATACCGTGGTGACAATGGCCCTGTCGGCACTTGTAATGGTAACGATATGGAGCTTAACCCGCTTTACCAAGCATTCATCGATGCAGGTAAAGACGCTGGTTACCCAGAAACCAACGATTACAACGGCTACCAGCAAGAAGGCTTCGGCACTATGCATATGACGGTAGACAAGGGTGTTAGAGCCTCAACCTCTAACGCTTATTTACGTCGAGCATTGAAGCGTTCAAACCTGACCTTGAAGAAAGGTATCGTGGCGCGTCGTTTCTTACTTGAAGCACAAGACTCAAATGGTCAATCGGGCTTGAAAGCCGTCGGTGTCGAGTTTGAAAAGTCAGGAAATACCCAGGTGGCTGTGGCGAACAAAGAAGTGATCTCTTCTGCGGGTTCTATCGGTTCTGTTCAACTGCTGCAGCTTTCTGGTATCGGCCCGAAAGCCGTGCTTGAAAAGGCCGGCGTTGAAGTTAAACACGAACTAAGCGGTGTCGGTGAAAACCTTCAAGATCACCTAGAAGTGTACTTCCAATATCACTGCAACGAACCGATCACACTCAACAGCAAGCTTGGCTTGGTGAGCAAAGGCATGATTGGCGCGGAATGGATTCTGACTCGCAAAGGTCTGGGTGCTACTAACCACTTTGAATCGTGTGCGTTCATTCGCTCTCGTAAAGGATTGAAGTGGCCAAACATTCAATATCACTTCCTGCCAGCAGCGATGCGTTACGACGGACAAGCGGCCTTTGATGGTCACGGTTTCCAAGTACACGTTGGGCCTAATAAGCCAGAAAGTCGCGGTACGGTTGCGATCACTTCTGCTGATCCGCATGCCAAGCCAGAGATCATTTTCAACTACATCTCGACTGAACAAGATCGCCAAGATTGGCGCGATTGTATTCGTCTAACGCGTGAGATTTTGTCTCAACCAGCAATGGATGCTTACCGAGGTGAAGAGATTCAGCCGGGTATAAGTGTGACTTCCGATGAAGCAATCGACGAATGGGTTAAACAGAACGTGGAAAGTGCGTACCACCCTTCATGTGGCTGCAAAATGGGCGCTGATGATGATCCAATGGCAGTGCTTGATGAAGAGTGTCGCGTTCGCGGCATTGATAATCTGCGCGTTGTTGACTCATCGGTTTTCCCAACCATTCCAAACGGCAATTTGAACGCCCCGACCATTATGGTTGCTGAGCGTGCTTCCGATTTGATTTTAGGTAAGCCGATGCTCAAAGCGCAGGACGTTCCAGTGTGGATTGCACCTGAGTGGCAAGAGAAGCAAAGAATAAATAAACCAGTAAGAGAAGCGTAAGCCTCTGTTATTAGTTCAAAAATAGAAAAAGCAAAAAGTAACAACAAAAATTAGTCAAAAGTCAGAAGAACTGCTCTCTATCGGTGTTGATATCGAGCAGAAAAAGGAAAGATAAAAAGGAACCATTATGACGACTCTAAATATTCAGAACATGACCACGAAAACGTTAACAGCACTAGCCATCAGTTCATTTGCATTTGGTGCTAACGCTTCTATTGAACCACAGCAATGTGAAAACGTCCGCTTCGCTGATGTAGGCTGGACTGACATTACCGCAACAACCGCCGTTACTTCTGAACTATTAAAAGGCCTTGGTTACAAAACCAAAACCGACCTACTTTCAGTACCGGTGACTTACTCTTCAATGGCGAACGGCGATATTGATGTATTCCTAGGTAACTGGATGCCAACCATGGAAGGCGATATTGCTAAGTACCGTGAAGCGGGCACGGTTGAGACCGTGCGTGCCAACCTTGAAGGCGCAAAATACACACTAGCTGTACCAAAATATGTGTACGACTCTGGCGTAAAAAGCTTCGCAGACTTAGCAAAACATGCCGACAAATTTAAAGACCGCATCTACGGCATCGAGCCGGGTAACGACGGTAACCGCTTAATCCAATCAATGATTGATTCAGACGCGTTTGGCTTGAAAGATTTCAGCCTAGTGGAATCAAGTGAAGCGGGCATGGTATCGCAAGTATCTCGCGCTGCTCGTCGTAGCCAGTGGATCGTTTACCTTGGTTGGGCACCGCACCCAATGAACAGCAATGTTGAGATGGAATATCTATCAGGTGGTGACGACTTCTTCGGCCCGAACTACGGCGGAGCAAATGTTTACACCAATGTTCGTTCAAACTACCTGTCTGAATGTGCAAACGTCGGTCAACTTCTACAAAACCTAGAATTCACTCTAGAGATGGAAAACCAGTTGATGGAAGAGATTCTTAACCAAAAAGTGAAGCCAGAAAAAGCCGCTCAACAATGGTTGAACAAGAACCCTCAACAAGTTGAAGCTTGGTTAGACAACGTAAAAACGCATAAAGGTGAATCAGCGACTCAAGCGGTTACTGAATACCTAAAGCAAGTTAAAGCTTAGTTCTACCTATCTCAACAGCTACATAAATAATAAAGGTGGGCTTGCCAATTTATCGATTGGTTTGAAGTAGCCCACCCATAATAAAAGGCAATATTGTGAATTTTATTACGGAAAACAAAATCCCTGTCGGACGATGGATGGAAGCGGGTGTTGATTGGCTAACAATCAATGCAGCAGGATTCTTTGACGCTATTTCGATTTTTCTAGAAACCGTCATTATGTTTTTAGTCGATGTATTTAAGTGGATGCCACCGGCTTTACCAATCGTGATGACCGCGGCGATTGCATGGTACTTACACCGTAAACCCTCGCTTGTGATTTTCGTGGTTGCAGCTTTGCTGACTATTTTAAACCTTGGCTACTGGCAAGAAATGCTGGAAACCTTTGTCCTCGTGTTTGCAGCGACAACGATTTCCGTATTAATTGGCGTTCCAGTTGGCATTATGGCCGCACATCGCCCTTGGTTATATACGGTGCTTAGACCCATTCTTGATTTAATGCAGACGGTTCCAACGTTTGTGTATCTGATTCCGACTTTGGTTTTATTCGGCTTGGGCATCGTTCCTGGCTTAATCTCGACCATCATCTTCGCTATTGCCGCGCCAATTCGTTTGACCTACTTAGGCGTCACCAAAGTGCCTGAAGAGTTGATTGAAGCGGGTAAAGCGTTTGGTGCAAGCCGCATGAAATTGCTGATGAAGGTGGAATTACCGGCCGCTTTACCAAGCATTATGGCGGGTGTAACTCAATGTATTATGTTGTCGCTTTCGATGGTGGTTATCGCTGCTCTTGTCGGTGCTGACGGACTTGGTAAACCTGTTGTTCGTGCATTGAACACAGTGAACATCTCACAAGGTTTTGAAGCCGGACTGGCGATCGTATTAGTCGCTATCATTCTTGATCGCTTGTGCAAAACACCAAATCAAAAGGAGGCTTAATCATGTCTAGCTCTCAGGAAAAAAAGACAATGGATGCGATTACCATTAAAAATCTTGATGTCGTTTTTGGTGATAAGTCGAAGCAAGCGCTTGAGCTACTCGACCAAGGTAAAACTCGCCAAGAGATCATTGATGAAATTGGCCAAGTCGTGGGTGTAGATAATGTCTCTCTGACGGTTGAAGAAGGCGAGATCTGCGTGCTGATGGGCTTATCGGGTTCGGGTAAATCTTCGTTGCTTCGTGCTGTGAACGGTTTGAATGAGATCAGCCGTGGTTCATTAGCAATCAAAGATGGCGATAAGCTGGTGGATTTAGGTGAACAGTGCGACGAAGCGACACTGCGCCATTTACGCACACACCGTGTTTCTATGGTGTTCCAAAAATTCGCCTTAATGCCTTGGTTAACCGTGTTAGATAACGTGGCGTTTGGTCTTGAAATGCAAGGCGTCGCCAAAGATGTTCGTCGTGCTAAGGCGCGTGAACAGCTTGAAATGGTGGGTTTGGCAGAGTGGGAAACCAAGTATCCGCATGAGCTTTCTGGCGGTATGCAGCAACGTGTTGGTCTAGCGCGTGCCTTTGCGATGGATACCGACATTCTTCTTATGGATGAACCGTTTTCAGCGCTTGATCCGCTGATTCGTGCGCAGTTGCAAGATGAGCTAATTTTATTGCAAAACAAGCTTAACAAAACGATTTTGTTCGTGAGTCATGATTTAGACGAAGCGCTGAAGATTGGTAATAACATTGCGATCATGGAGTCAGGCAAACTGATTCAACACGGTAAGCCTGAAGAGATCGTACTGACGCCAAAAACCGAATACGTAAAAGACTTCGTTGCTCACACCAACCCACTGAATGTACTTAAAGGTCGCTCTTTGATGCAGCCTCTTGATTCACTGACGCAAGAGAATGAAAGCTGGAAGATTTGCGATTCTAAAGATCTCTGGATTGAACAGAGCGAAGGTGCTTTATCTGTGAAAGGTGAATCTGCTTTGGCGCTTGTTGAGTGGAGTGAGTCTGACGACTTAACTGCGATCAACGAGTCGAGTGTAGTTGTGGCAAGCCCGGAAATTGGCATGCGTGATGCGATTAAACTGAAACAGCTAAGTAATCACCCGATTTTGCTGGTGGAAGACAATCAACTGGTCGGTATTCTGGATAACAGCGAGTTTTACAACGCACTAACGGGTAATTTTCAGATGAATACAGCCGCGTAAAATTTCGTTTTCCAGCTTGGCGATTAGGGCTGGTTTTTTATTAGGTGGAGAGGGTTAAGTCTCTCTACCTCTATGATTATTAAAATATATTATTCTTTGAACTTGTATTCTCTGACTCGTTATTTTTGCCTTCATTGAAGCTTTCATTTCCCCTTCATTAAGTAAAAGTGCCGTACCACGCAAGTTTAGTGGTATAGAAAAGATTGAGAATAGTATGAACATCAGTACAATGCGGAAAAATCAATGAAGTAATTTATCAATTTACAGTGTAATTCGAGCTCACCTGACGTAAATAATCAGGACATATCATCGCTTCGACGCTGTAAAACCATTCACAGTATATTAGTACAAAGGTCTGCATCTTGGACAAACATGACGAAATCCTGGTCGCTATTCGCCAAATTATTCGCGCTATCGATTTACATTCGAAAAAGCTGAGTAAAGAGTATGGTTTGACTGGCCCTCAATTAATCTTAATGAGAGCAATCCAAGAAATGGGTAATGTGACGATCAAAGAATTGTCTAATCACACCAATGTAAGCCAAGCCACCACAACCACGATCATCGATCGCTTGGAACTGAATGGCTATGTACAACGTGTTCGCAGCTCGTCAGATCGCCGCAAAGTACACGCAAACCTGACTGAAAAAGGTCAAGAGTTGCTAAACAATGCGCCACCACCGCTGCAAGATAACTTCGTTAAAAAATTCCAAAACCTAGAGCCGTGGGAGCAAAGCTTACTGCTTTCTTCAATGCAGCGAGTATCATCAATGATGAACGCAGAAGACATCGACGCCGCTCCAGTACTTCAACTTGAAGGCATTGCAAACGTAGCCAAGAGCTAACCTTATTTATAAATTGTTTATTTAGAACAACAACTTAAATAATTGTCAAATGGTCGCACTAAGCGGCCATTTTTGATCCTGCCATTTAAAATTCTCTATTTGCCTTGCGTGTTAGCTACGCCTTCTTATTTTAAATTCCCCTGACTTTTTGCCCCGTTTGTAGCCGCCTCATTGGATTGTCATCAAAACTCCATTGACGATTCTTTGACAATAAAATGCTAGACCGACCGGTCTGTTGTGTATTGTTGTGTGTTCATCTTAACCACGAGGTGATGTATGAAACACGAATTGACGCCAACACAAATGACCATGACGTTGAACAGCATGCAGGGAGCTTTTGCACAGAAACCGATGCCAGCGATATCGGAGAGAATTGAGCAGCTGCTCGCACTTAAATCTGCGCTAATCGATTACACAGATCGTTTGTGTGTAGCCGTGAGTGAGGACTATGGTCACCGCAGCCGACAAGACACTTTGATGGCTGACATATTGCCTTGTATCGGAAATATTGATCACAGCATTGAGTGTTTACCTCATTGGTCGACATCTTCGATTCGTCATTCCGGCCCATTGCTTTCAACCTCTCGTGTTGAAGTGGTTTATCAACCCAAAGGCGTCGTCGGGATTATTGCTCCGTGGAATTTCCCGATCATGTTATCCGTCGGCCCACTTATTTCGGCGCTGGCTGCGGGAAATCGCGCCATGATCAAGATGAGCGAATTTACCCCAGCGACGAACCAAGTATTAACAGCGCTATTGGCGGAAGTTTTCCATGCCGATGAGGTGTGCTTGGTTGAAGGTGAGGTAGAAATCGCAGCCGCATTTTCGGCGTTGCCGTTTGATCATCTTCTGTTTACAGGGTCAACCCAAGTGGGTCGCCAAGTGATGAAGTCAGCGGCTGATACGCTAACCCCAGTCAAGCTAGAGCTGGGTGGAAAGTCGCCGGTTATCGTGGCAGAAGACATGCCGATTGATATTGCGGTAGAGCGAATTATTTATGGTAAAAGCCTAAACAACGGCCAAGTATGTGTCGCTCCAGATTACGTGCTACTCCCTGAAGATAAGCTCGAAGCCTTCATTTTGGAGTACAAAAAACAATATCAACAGCTATTTGATGAAGGGATCTACTCTGAGAGTTTAACCTCGCTCATTAACCCTCGCCAATGTGATCGTATTGCTGGTCTGTTGAATGAAGAGCAGGAAGCTGGGACACGAATCGTTGCTTGCCATGACGAATCGATGGACCTAAATACTCATCGGTTGGTGACACATTTGATCGTTGAACCAAGCCTGTCATCCAAGGTGATGAACGAAGAAATTTTCGGCCCATTATTACCTTTGATTACGTATCGCAATGTCGAAGAGGCGTTCCAAGTCATCAATAGCAAACCAAGGCCGTTAGCACTCTACCTGATGAGCTTTGATTTGAGTTTACAGGCTCAGGTTAAGCACCAAGTTCACTCCGGTGGCATGTGTATTAATGACTGTGTTTTCCATTTAGCGGTTGATGACGCGCCGTTTGGTGGCATTGGCGAATCAGGCCAGGGCAATTATCACGGTAAAGAAGGGTTTATCACTTTCTCTCACGCTAAAACTGTGTTGGAAACAGGTTTAGATCACCGCGTTAAGCATCTGTTTTCAAAAGAAGACAACGAATTAAAAACCGCAGTGATGGGCATGCTTGGCCAGTAAATCACTGTTGGTATGACACTGTTTATTTTTCAAAAAGTTATTTTCACGAAATTATTTTAAGAGGTTACTTTTATGTTGGAACGTTTTTTTGAACGTACGATCAAATCGTATTTGATGATTACAGGTTTCTTAACGGCGACGGCTTTTTCCACTTTCCTAGCGCCTGATTGGAGTATGCAGACGCTGTTCTCGTACAACGATACCATGATGGAAAACAAAGAGTATTTGCTCGGTACTTATCAACACTGGGGTGTGGTGGTTGGCTGTATTGGTGTGTTGTTGATGTTCTCGGCGAAGTACAAATCGCTGCGTACCTCAACCATGATTTACAGCGCATTTGAGAAGTCGATGTTTGTTGGCATCTTCTTATACAACGTGTGTATCAACGATTATGAGTGGTTCTATGGCAGCAACTCAAGAGTATGACCCCGCGCTCGACTTATTACATTGGATGTCGCAAGCCGCGCACTAATTCAAATCCTAACTCAGGTTAATCACAGAAAGGTTAGCCTCAGAAAAAGTTATTCGCAGAAATTGGAGAACGTCTTATGCAGACATTCAAGAAATCGTTAGTCTTCACTGCAATGGCCGCGGCAAGCAGTGCTGCTCTTGCGGCTGAATCAGAAAAACCGAATATTGTTGTTATTGTTGGCGATGATGTGGGCTTTGCCGATACTCAGCCTTATGGCTCAGAAGCGGATACCCCAAACCTAATGGCGCTGGCTGAAGAGGGGTTAAGTTTACTAACTTTCACGCGTCACCAACCTCATCGGTAACGCGCTCTATGATGTTAACCGGAGCAAATAGCCACGAGGTTGGGCTAGGCACCTTCGACTATGCCGTCTATCCGGGAGCTATTGGTAAGCCAGGCTATGAAGGTTATCTCACCAAAAAGGGCGTAACGGTAGCTACGTTACTTAAAGAGAGTGGCTACAACACCTATTTATCGGGTAAATGGCATTTAGGTCATGAAGATGGTTTTTTACCTGATGACCGGGGTTTCTCTGAAAGTTATGGCATTTTAGCTGGCGGTTCGAATCATTTTAATCGAGATATGATGTTCCCTGCCAAAAATGCTGCGACAGCCGATGCGCTGCAAAAAGGCGATATTCCCGGCGTCGAAGTTGAGCCAACTTACCGCAACGGTGAAGTGGTTGAGGATAAATACAAAGGCGAATACTCAGACCAAGTTTACACCAACGAGATCATCAAGATGATCGACAGCAAAAAAGACGACGGCAAGCCTTTCTTCGCTTACGTCCCATTCACCGGTATTCACCTGCCACTGCAAGCGCCTGAGTCTGCCTATCAAGATAAAGTCGATTACTACGTTGAACATGGTTGGGACTCGGTTCGAGAAGATCGTTTCCAACGCATGAAAGAGATGGGCGTGATTCCTAAAGAGGCTGATATCTCAGGACGTAATTCATTAAGCCGCCCTTGGGACTCGCTTTCTGAGAAAGAACAAAAGTGGTACGGCAAGAAAATGGCTGTCGCAATGGGCATGATGGAGATGCAGGACCAACAAGTCGGTCAGATAGTCGATTACCTGAAAGAAATCGGGGAATACGATAATACTTACATCATGTACCTAGCGGATAACGGCCCAGAAGCGGCGGATATTACCGGTGAAAATATCAGTGATTTGATCCGAACGTGGACTGCTCATCATTTCGATAATTCGACTGAAAATTTGGGTAAGGCGAACTCCAGTGTGTCACTTGGCCCTGAGTGGGCAAGCGCTTCAACCGGTGGCCTATCTTGGTACAAAGCTTACAAAGCTTACAAAGCTTACACAGCAGAGGGCGGTCTCCGTGTGCCATTTATCGTTAAGCCAGCCAAAGCGCTTTTAGCCGGTGAAGATGCGTTGCAACCGGGAACTCAGACAGACGACTTATCCCAAGTGAAGGACATTGCAGCCACGATTCTTGAGATTGCAGAGGTCGATCATCCAGGAACCGAATATCAAGGTCGAGAAGTGGCGCCGATGAGTGGTGTGAGCTTGTTGCCTTACTTCAAAGGGGAAACGGCAGACGTGCACAGTGCCAACAATGCGATTCCATTTGAATTGTTTGGTAGCGGGATTTTGCTTAAAGGTGATTACAAGATCATCCGAATTTCTACGGGAATGGGCGGTTACAGTGAGTGGCACCTATACAACACCAAGAAAGATCCTGCAGAGCAACATGACTTGATAAATGAAATGCCAGATCTGTTCCTTGAAATGGTCGCTGAATATCAAGAATACGAAAAAGCGCAAAATATCGTCCCGGTTGACGAAGCGTGGAACCCGTTTGAAAACGTGAAATAGAGGAAAAAACCACTCGGCCAACCTAATGCCATTAAGCTTGGTTGGCCGATGAACACCGTGTAAAGGAATTACGAATTGTTTTGGCTAATACAATAACTTTTACATCGAGGCACTCTTCATGACGACATTATCGCTATCAAACTTGAGTTCAATTCCACAGTTCAATGGCAAAGCACACAGCAAGCTTCAAGCGCTAGCAAAACCGATTGGGGCGGTGTGTAATATCAGCTTCACCTACTGCTATTACTTAGAAAAACAGCAGCTGCTTGAATACCCAAAAGGCTCTCAATATACGATGGATGAAGTCCTGTTAGAGCGTTATATCAAGCAGTACATAGAAGGGCAGAATACGCCTGAAATCATCTTTTCTTGGCATGGTGGAGAACCTACTTTGTTGGGGCTTGAGTACTTTCAAAAGGTCGTCGAGCTGCAGAAAAAATATTGTCCTAGCTACAGTAAGATCAGCAATGACCTTCAAACCAACGGCACGTTACTGAATGATGCGTGGTGTGAGTTCTTCAAGAACAATGACTTTATCATTGGCGTGAGTATTGATGGACCAGAGCACCTACATAATCACTACCGAACTAACCGTGCAGGCAAAGGCACTTTTTCTCAAACAATGCGTGGCATTCGCTACTTGAAACAACATAACGTCGAGTTCGCGACTCTAACCTGCGTGAATGATGTGACAGGTAAGTATCCATTAGAGGTCTATCGCTTTCTACGCGATGAAGTGGGTTCGAAGCAATTGCAGTTTATTCCTGTCGTCGATAAGCGCGAAGCTCACACCAACAATAAATGGTTGAGCAACCAACAAGCGATCATTCCCGTATCAGGCGAGGTTGAACCGTTGAGTGTCGGCTCTGCGCAATGGGGACAATTCCTCACTACCGTTTTTGATGAGTGGTTTGAACACGATTTTGGTCGAGTGTTAGTGCCGTACTTTGAAAATTTTGTCGGTGTATGGATGGGCAGAGAAAGCACCATGTGCACGCTGAGTGAGATCTGCGGCAAAGGGTTAGCGGTTGAGCCCAATGGCGATGTGTACTCATGTGACCATTATGTATTTCCTGAATTTCAGTTAGGTAATATTCAGGAACAAGCACTTTCAACTTTAGCCTTTTCGCCAAAGCAGCAGAGTTTTGGGTTCGCCAAACAGAAGTCTCTGCCGAAACAATGTCAAGCCTGTGAGTTTAAATTTGCATGTCATGGCGAATGCCCCAAAAACCGTATCATCACAAGCCGAGATGGTGAGGCGGGGTTAAATTATCTCTGTGAAGGTTGGCTGAGCTTCTTCAAGCATATCGACCCTGTTATTAAGGACTTATTCAAAGCCAATAATATCCCGTCTCGTCTGGGGTAACGGAGTAAGCGTGAATGGATTCAATCTAGATTTAAAGTTAGATAAAAGGCTCGCTAAATTGTGCGAGCCTTTTGGTATTTGGTAACGGGTATCTAGTCAGCCGATTCTTGGGCTGGGCTCATGGCGAGAAGAGTCTCTTCCATGGCATTGTTTAGAATCGAACGGTTACGCTGCATGGCGGCCATGAGCGTTGAGCCAAGCCATAAACCATAAAGCGTTCGAGATAGCGATTCTGGCTCTGCGATAGTGAAATCACCGGCCTCATTGCCTTCTTCAAACAGCTTCGCCATACGCAGGATGATCTTTTCCGCGCCTTCAGCCATGGTCGATTGCAACGGGTTTTCAGATCCAGCTACTTCTCCCGCCAGTTTTACGACAAGACATTGGATATTGAAGTCTTCAGTCAGTTTCGATGCACACCAAAACTCGAAATAGGCTTTAACGCGATCACGACGAGAAAGCGATTCATCACTTAAAAAGTCATCCAGCTTAGCGAGATGCTCATCAAAGTAGTTAGTAAGAAGGATCTCACCAAAGTGCTCTTTGGATTTAAAGTAGTGGTAAAAAGAACCCTTCGTGCCTTCCGCTTGGTTGATGATCTTCATCAGGCCAACACCAGCAAACCCGTGTTCATTAATAAGGCTAAATCCTGCATCGAGCATAGCTTGTCGCATGTCTTTCATTGTTCTTACTCTTTATGCTGAGAATGAGGAATAGTGTAACGAGCAACATACCAACCGTCCAGTCTAGCGCGTTAGGACGCGGTCAATAATTGACTCGTTTCGTCAAAGTAACTTTTTCTCTTATTGGCACTTCTAAGCGACAAAACTTTTTTCAAGATAAGCACATCCTATAAATCGAAAATAACAACCTTAAAGGGCCTGTTTGGTGCCTTAAAATGGCTAAATTTGGGTGTTTTAAGTTGCTGTTTTTGTTCGTTTTTAATTTGGTGTTTTCTTAAGATCGCAATGGTAGTCTTAGCTTAATTTCTTTAGGGGGCTAAATGGACACCAATAACAGCACTTATCATCACCACAATTTTGCTCAGCAAGACTTATCAGAGCTTACATTTACAGCCTGTACGTTTATCCGTTGTGATTTCAGACGTTCGAACTTACGTGATGCAACGTTTATTAACTGTAAGTTTATCGAACAAGGCGATATTGAGGGATGCCACTTCGATGTTGCAGATTTGCGTGATGCAAGTTTTCAGAACTGTCAGTTGGCGATGGCGAATTTTAGCAACGCGAATTGCTACGGTATTGAGTTACGTGATTGTGACCTGAAAGGGGCGAACTTTACTCGTGCTAACTTTGCCAACCAGGTAAGCAATAGAATGTATTTTTGCTCTGCGTATATTACGGGCTGTAATCTGTCATACGCCAATTTTGAACAAGCTTGTTTAGAGAAGTGTGAGCTGTTTGAGAACCGTTGGATAGGCACTTACCTTGGCGGCGCGTCACTGAAAGAGTCTGATCTTAGCCGAGGTGTGTTCTCGGAAGATGTATGGGGGCAATTCAGTATGCAAGGTGCTAATTTATGCCATGCTGAATTAGAAGGGTTAGATCCTCGCAAGGTAGACACATCGGGGATTAAAATCGTTGCTTGGCAACAAGAACAACTGCTTGAAAGCATGGGTATTGTGGTGATGCCTGATTAATAGGGCTAGCGAAGCGAGTAAATGGTATAGAGAAGGCGGTTGTTTTGTTTTCCTAACCATTGATAGACTACTGGCTCGCGGCTGCACATGTTTATATTCAATTTAATCTAGAGAAAATTATGACTATAGAAAATGTGCTTCCTGAAGATTATGCAGAAATGCTTAAGGTTTGGGAGAATTCGGTCCGAGCAACTCATGACTTTATTACAGAAGAAGATATTGAGTTTTTTAAACCTATCATCATGGAACATGCGTTCCCTGCGGTTTCTTTGAAATGCGTTAAAAATGAAAGTGGTTCGATAGTTGGCTTCGTGGGTGTCCATGATGCAAAAGTCGAGATGCTTTTCGTTTTGAATGAAGTTCGAGGGCAAGGCGTAGGTACGGTGCTGTTGCAACATGCGATTGAGCAGTTAGCAGCCACCAAAGTTGACGTTAATGAGCAAAACCCACAAGCGGTAGGTTTCTATCAGCACATGGGGTTTAAAGTAGAATCACGCTCACCACTTGATGATATGGGAAAACCATTTCCAATTCTGCATATGACGCTGTAAGACTCGGTTGTCGTATCACTCGGTTGTAATCAACCACAGTCGCTAGAAGAAAAGCCCAAAGCTAATAACTTTGGGCTTTTCCGTATCTGAACCAATGATAACCAAATTATCCAATATGAGGCAGATCTGAATAGGTGCGTGAACGAGGTGTTACTCACTTACAAAGTGGTGGTGTTTGTATTTCATACGGGATCTTGGTCACTGATCTTAGCGCTTAACATTACCCAAACGCCCTAATTAAATGTAACCATCGTCACAATTAATACTTGGTCAATACGTATAAATAGATCTTTATCACGTTTGTGTAATCTTATTTAAATCCTATAATTGGGCTTGCTATCAAATTTAAACTATTGACTTGTTGTTAATAATAAAATTGTAATTAAATTTCATGATAAATATGAGAGGTAGAGAATAACTAATCGTTTGACTCTGATATTTAAGTGACCTGGATCTCACTTTGTTGCCATTTCTCTATTCTTCTACTTCCATTGATAATAATCCCAACAAAAACGAACAAAGAATAACTGGGATATATTATGCTTTATGACCTTATTGACCACGACCTAATTGATGTTATTAACCACTCTGAATACAAGTGGGAAGATGCAGTTAAGGAAACGACTCGTTACCTACAAGATAAGGGCTACGTTACCGATAACTACGCAGACGCGATCATTCAGTCAACGCATGATAATGGACCTTATTACGTTCTTTGTCCAGGTATTGCTATGCCTCATGCCCGCCCAGAAGCAGGTGTACTAAAGACTGGACTTGGTATTCATGTCTTTTCTAACCCGGTGGATTTTGGGTCTGATATGGGGCCTGCCAATGTCTTATTAACATTAGCTGCAAAGGATTCAGATACACACATTGAGGTTATTCAAGCGCTTAGCGAAATGCTGGTTGATGAAGAAAACATTGCCAAACTGGCTGCTTCTTCTTCAAAAGCAGAAGTGCTTGAAATTATTAAAAGTTACTAATAATAACCTTTGAAAATAAGGAATATAACGTGTCTACAAATATAAGAGCCAAAGTGCAAGCTTTTGGTGGTCATTTGACTGCCATGGTATTGCCAAATATCGGAGCCTTCATTGCTTGGGGCTTCATTACCGCATTATTTATCCCAACAGGTTGGATGCCGAATGAGTATTTCGGTGAGCTTGTTGGTCCGATGATTACCTATTTATTACCATTATTGATTGGTTATACCGGTGGTCAGATTGTTGGTGACAAGCGTGGTGCTGTAGCTGGTGCTATCGGTACTATGGGTGTTATTGCCGGCGCCGAGATTCCAATGTTTGTTGGTGCAATGATCATGGGTCCACTAAGTGGCTGGGTGATTGTTCAAATCGATAAACGCCTGCAAGACAAGATCCCTTCTGGTTTCGAGATGGTGGTAAACAACTTCTCGCTAGGTATCTTCGGCATGTTGATGTGTCTATTTGCTTACGCGATTGTTGGTCCAGCTGTAACTGCAGCGAACCTATTCGTTAAATCGGGCATCGAAGCGCTTGTAGCGACTGGCTTCCTACCGTTACTTGCAATTATTAATGAACCAGCAAAAGTCTTGTTCCTGAACAACGCTATCGACCAAGGTATTTACTACCCACTAGGCCTACAAGCAGCAGCTGAAACAGGCAAATCTATCTTCTTTATGGTGGCGTCTAACCCTGGCCCTGGTTTAGGTATGCTTCTGGCTTACGCTAAGTTTGGTCAAGGTCTAAGTAAGAAATCAGCACCAAGTGCAATCATCATCCACTTCTTCGGTGGTATTCATGAGCTGTACTTCCCATACGTGCTAATGAAGCCAATCATGATTTTAGCGATGATTGCAGGTGCGGCAACAGGCATCGCAACGTTCAATCTACTTGATGGTGGTCTGGTTGCAGGTCCAAGTCCAGGTTCAATCTTCTCTTACCTAGCTCTAACACCAAAAGGCAGCTTCTTCGCGACCATCGCCGGTGTAACAACAGCAACGATTGTTTCTTTCTTAGTCGCAAGCGCAATCCTCAAAGTAAGCAAGAAAGAGGAGTCTGAAGAAGAGTTTGAGCAATCAATCACAGACATGAAAGATATGAAAGCTGAAGGTGCAGCAGCAAAATCGCCAGCACAAGCAGCGGTAAAAGCAGAAGCGAAAGACATTAAATTTGTCGCCTTTGCATGTGATGCAGGGATGGGCTCAAGCGCAATGGGGGCATCAACCTTTAAGCGCAAACTCGAAAAAGCCGGCTTTAACGTTGAAGTGAAGAACTTCGCAATCGAAAAAGTGCCGAGCAACGCGGACGTGGTGGTGACCCACGAGAGTCTAGAGAGTCGAGCAATCAAAGCAACAGGCCTGCCTGTGGTGACCATCAAGAACTTCCTACATGACCCAGCATTAGACAACCTAATGGACACCATCGGTCAGCAAGCTTAATTAATATTCTGGGGTCAGGTATTGGCCCCACTTTTCGGAGATAAAATCATGGTTCAAACAACTGCAGCGGTAATTTGTGGTGAGAAAGACGTTCAACTAAGAACCTTCGATCTACCAAAGATTTCAGATGATGAACTGCTGGTTAAAAACGTTTCAAACAGCATCTGTCTATCGACTTACAAAGCAGCACTCCTCGGCAGTAACCACAAACGTGTGCCTGAAAATATTGCTGAAGTACCTGTAATGACAGGCCATGAATACGCAGGTGTGATTGTAGAAGTAGGTGCTAACTTACAAGACCGTTTTAAGCCGGGCGAACCATTTGTACTGCAGCCCGCAATGGGCTTGCCAACAGGCTACTCAGCAGGCTACAGCTACGAGACATTCGGTGGTAACGCGACGTACTCAATCATCCCTAAAGTAGCGATTGATTTAGACTGTGTGCTGCCATACAAGAGTTCTTACTATGCAAACGCATCGCTTGCAGAGCCAATGTCTTGCATCATCGGTGCGTTCCACGCTAGCTACCACACAACCCCATACGTGTATGAACATCAAATGGGCATCAAAGAGGGCGGAGCGTTAGCGCTACTTGCATGTGCTGGCCCTATGGGTATTGGCGCGATTGATTACGCGATTAACGGCCCTGTGAAGCCAAGCCGTATTGTGGTGACTGATATCGATGAAGCTCGTCTCTCGCGCGCAGAAAGCCTTATCCCGGTATCAAAAGCGACCGAGAATGGTATTGAACTCCATTACGTAAACACAGCGAAAATTGATGACCCTGTTACGTACTTAAAAGAACTGAATGACGGCAATGGCTATGACGATGTCATGGTGTATGCAGCGGTTGCACAGGTGCTTGAGCAAGCTGATGAGCTATTAGGTAACGATGGCTGCCTGAACTTCTTTGCTGGTCCAACAGATAAGCAATTTAAAGTACCGTTCAACTTTTACAATGTGCATTATGAATCTACGCATATTGTAGGAACCTCTGGCGGTTCAACAGGGGATATGGTTGAATCCATTGAACTTTCGGAAGCGGGTAAGATCAACCCATCATTTATGCTAACTCACGTTGGTGGCTTAGAGGCGGCACCTCACACTATCCTAAATCAACTGGATATTCCGGGTGGTAAAAAGCTAATCTACCCGCATATTGACCTGCCACTGACGGCAATTGATGAGTTCCATAAGCTAGCAGAGCAAGACCCGTTCTTCGGCGAACTAGACCGAATTTTGAAAGATAACAACTACGTTTGGAACGAACTGGCAGAGAAAGCACTGCTTGAGTTCTACGGCGTTAGCCTAACGGCGTAATCGATGATTTCGTGGCAGCTACACTGCTGCCACGACCAATAAGGAACATGTTATTACGGTGCAAGACGAATTATTAGATGCCTTAGAAGAGTGCGAAACCGCCACTTGTTTTATCCAAGCATCTCATAAGCTGATTAGCGTTAAGTTAAAGCATTTGTTACCAAGGGTATTTGTTCAAGATCCTTTGGTGATTGAGTATGCCGTGACCCCTCTACTCAAAGAGGATGGTCCTTTGGTCGAGATTGATGTGGTATCAAAGCTGATGTTTGCGATGGGTAAGATCTCAATAGAGAGTTACGCAGATATTAACTTGTTTGACCAAATGCACGGTTTTGTCGCTCAGCAACAAGAGCCAATTTCGTTTAGTGATGATGTCATTTACGACTTCATCACTAATCAAGCGACGCTCTCAAAGAGCGACGGCAGCATCTATCTTGATTCGATTAACCAATTAAAATTTTCATCATTCGACTCCTTTTCTCAAGCTCGCTATGAGTCACTGGTCAAAACCGTGTTGAAGCTCGCTTGCGAAGGTTTGTTAGAAACCGTGGAGAACGAAATTTTAGATTAAGGCTTTTCATATGAAAGTTTCCCTAAATGTCAGTGGCTTTGAGAGCGAAGCTGTGTTTTCAGATAACAATATCGAACAAATTCATAAGCCATTGGTTGAAAAGTTTTCTCGTCTTTACCAAGAAAAGAACGAACGAACGGTTATATTCTTAGCTGCGCCTCCTGGCAGTGGAAAATCAACCCTAGCGGCATTCTGGGAGTACCTATCTCACACAATCCCAAATGTTGAACCATTGCAGGTGCTGCCTTTCGATGGCTTTCATTACCCGAACGAGATCCTCGATTCGAATTACACCATCCGCGGTGAAGAGAAGATAAAGCTGCGTAGTATTAAAGGCGCACACGAAACCTTTAACCTCACATCTCTTATCGACAAACTCAAGAAGCTAAAAGTTCAAGACCCAAAGTGGCCTTACTACGATCGTAACCTGCATGATCCAGTTGATGACGCAATCACCGTTGAAAAAGAGATTGTGGTGATTGAGGGAAATTGGCTTCTGCTCGATGAACCAGTATGGAGTGGGTTGAATGAGCTTGCTGATTTCACCATCTTCATCGATACCGCTCCTAAGTTTTTAGAAGAGCGTTTAGTGAACCGCAAGATTCGTGGTGGCTCAACGCTTGAAGAGGCTCTCGCTTTTTATAAAAGTTCAGATTCAAAGAATGTAGACATGGTTTTAAATCATTCTGTAAAAGCGGACCTAACTCTATATATGAACCAAGATGGTTCTTTTGATATCAATTAATTCTAGGAGGTCGCTATGAAGATCGTCGTCGACAGCCACACTCATACTCTTGCCAGCGGCCATGCTTACAGCACTATTATTGAGAACGCTAAAGCAGCACAGCATAAGGGGCTGAAACTTCTTTGTACAACGGATCATGCTCCTGAAATGCCGGGTGCCCCCCACTACTGGTTTTTCAACAATCAAAGAATTTTGCCCCGCTTTCTTCACTATGTTGGAATCCTGCGTGGAGTGGAAGCAAACATCACCAACATTGAAGGAGACTTAGATCTATCCCCTTCAACCTATCAGCACCTTGACTGGACCATTGCCAGCTTCCACGAACCTGTGTTTCCTCCATCCACTGAAGAGATACATACCCAAGCCCTCATTAATATAATTGAGGGGGGAAAGGTTGATGTGCTTGGGCACCTTGGTAACCCAAATTACCCATTTGATATTCGAGCCGTGCTTGAGTGTGCTAAACAGCACAATGTGGCGATTGAGGTGAACAATACCTCTTTGACGGGAAAAAGCCGCAAGGGGAGTGATGTACGCTGTTCTATGATTGTGGAGATTGGAAAGCAAGTCGGGGTTTATTTCTCGACAGGCTCAGATGCCCATTTTTGTGAAGAGATAGGGCGTGTAGATCTCGCCATAGCGCTCCTTGAAAAGCATGATGTGGAAGAAGACAAAATAATCACTACCTCAACATCCCGCTTTTTGAACTTTTTATTATTGCGCGGTAAGAGTCGAATCGAAGAATTTGTACACTTATATTAAGTGTGTTGTTGAGTTAATGATTACTGGTATCAAAAAGCCCAAAGCTAATAACTTTGGGCTTTTCCGTATCTGGTAACCAGCATTTTATAATGAATTTTTAAAAAGAGAATGCTTGGTGATAGAGAACTGATTGGTTGATTAATGCATGCCTGAGCGCATTTTGTCGGCGAGCGCAAAGAAGACAAAAATGACGAAGCATACTAGAGCAACACACAGTGAAGCTATGATTGTAGTTGCGTCTTTTGATATCAATGGAACAACGATAGAAGCTAATGCAACCAACATAACCAAGATATGAACGACTCGTCCGATGATTGGGTTTTTATGACAGAATGAAGCCCAGAGGTAACGCATTTTTAACACCAGTATAATATTAGTGGTTTTATTCTATTTTCTTAATGAGTGTTTTGTAAATAATATTCTATAACAAGAACCTGTAAATATGAACTAAGTCATCATTGTATAAAACTAGTTAAATAACAGGAGTTTATCAATAGAAAAAAGATTGCCTCTCATTTTTATAAGAAAACATAGTATTCGGTATTGTGTTGGATATTAAGCTAAAATTTGTTCAATTTTGATTTCTTGACTTAAGATCTCATTTACTGAGTGTTTTGTTAAGAGATCGTTTGCGTATAGCCATTGATGCCATAAATACCAACCGAATTAGAATCAGCCTTGAGCCTGTTATTCGTTTTACGTTATTTATCAAAGCGACTCCTCAAATTGAGATCGAAGTAATCTTGTGAGTTTTTCGGTTTGATATACTCAGTATTCATTCGATAAAGATGATGGAGATGATATGTCGAAAACCGCGAAGATCATTAATGAAGATAAACTAGTGAAAAAAGCAGTTGAGGTCGGTTTTAAAATGGCTAAATTGCAAGGTTTTGATTTGCCACATTCATCTCAACCAATAAAGGTCAAAGCGGTGTACTTGTTTCTTGTTGAAGTAAATCAGATCACGCCGTTACCAGAAAGTAAGCTTGATGGGGCAAACATTAAAAAGCGTCTGGCGCTATGGATACATAAAGCATTGCCTGACAATGATCCCTTGAAGTAAACCTTTTCCAAGCTGATATTTCTGGACTCGTTTCCTCTGAGTTCATTATTCATCGATATGTTAGATAAGAAACCTAGCGAGCTCTCGCTAGGTTTTTTTGTTTTTGAGGCCGATATTTTAATAGTGGATAGCGAGTCACTGCCATTCGAAGCGTTGTTATCTACTCGATAGAATGTTCAACACTGAGAGTGTTGGTGATTTATGCCGCTTGATTGGCAATCTGAGCACATAATTTACTAATGACTCTAACCTTCTTTTGACGCTTATTCGGTTAAAGACATTTTCTTAAGATCTCCACCGATCAAATACATTAGAACTCAAAGTATTATTTAATTCATGCTGACCGCTATTAAATGTGACACAGATCACTAATCTTTGTTTTTTAAAGTTAAGGTGTTGATCTTAGTAGGGGGTAAATGCTCATAATAAAAAGGAATTTAATTAGAGTTCAAAGGAATTTCTCGGTATGATTACATCAGCGCCTTGGGTGTTGTGTCCAGAAGTGATAGAAAAAACGAGTGAAGAATGGAGTTTTCGCGAGCCCAAAGCTTCAGATGGCAACGACATTTATCGACTGATTTCAGAATGTCCGCCACTAGACACCAACTCGTCATATTGCAATTTTTTGCAATCCACTCACTTTAGTAAAACTTGTATTTTGGTTGAGAACAAAGGTGAGCTTGCGGGCTTTATCTCGAGTTATCAAAAACCGAGTGAGCCTAATGTTCTCTTTATTTGGCAAGTTGCAGTTGCCCCTCGATTTAGAGGTCACTCTTTAGCTTACAAGATGTTGAACAGCTTACTTCGTCGAGAGTGGCTGAAGAGTATAGAAGCTATTGAAACAACCATTACTAAGTCAAATCAAGCGTCTTGGGCACTCTTTAAAAAGCTAGACGCAAAAAATAGTAGCACTGGAAAAGTGACCACTTTCTTAGATGAAAATGTTCATTTTAAAGGGCTGCACGATACTGAGTATTTGTATCGAATACCCCTTAAATAATCATTAACTTATAGGAATCAAATAACGGCCTTATCATGGATATTTTTAAAAAGCAGGAATCTAACGTACGTTCATACTCGAATAGTTTTCCAGTCACTTTTGCTAAATCAAAAGGCTGCTGGCTTGAAACAAAACAAGGTGATCGTTACCTCGATTTTCTTGCTGGAGCAGGATCTCTCAATTACGGTCATAACAATCCAATACTTAAGCAAGCTTTACTTGAGTATATTGAAATGGATGGAATTACACATGGCTTGGATATGCATTCAGAAGCCAAAGCTGAATTCCTAGAAGCTCTTAGTCGCTTTATTTTGGAACCTCGAGCATTAGATTACAAAGTTCAATTTACCGGCCCGACAGGAACAAATGCGGTTGAGGCAGCGATTAAGTTGGCGAAAAAAGTAAAAAGTCGAAGCAGTATTGTTGCATTTACCAATGGTTTTCATGGTTGTACGGCGGGTGCATTGGCTGCTACAGGCAACCAACACCACAGGCAAGGTGCGGGCTCAAATCTCAACAACGTTACGCGTTTGCCATTTGAAGGTTACGCTGGAATCGATGGTTTAAAATTATTTGAAACGATGTTAACCGATAATTCCGCTGGTATGGATAAACCTGCTGCCGTTTTATTGGAAACGGTTCAGGGTGAAGGTGGGTTAAATGTCGCTTCAAATGAGTGGCTACAGAAGTTAAGCAAAATCTGTAAAGCCCACGATATCCTACTTATTGTGGATGATATTCAAGCCGGTTGTGGTCGAACAGGAACGTTTTTTAGCTTTGAACCTTCAGGTATAAAACCAGATATCGTTACGCTATCTAAGTCGATAAGTGGTTATGGCTTACCGATGGCTGTGGTTTTATTAAAGCCTGAACTAGACAAGTGGGAGCCGGGAGAACACAACGGCACCTTCCGTGGTAACAACCATGCGTTCATTACTGCTGCTAAAGCGTTAGAAATGTATTGGTCAAATGATGATTTTGAAAATCATATTCAACGTAGCTCAAGCATGGTCGATGATGTCATTCAACGCAATCTCAAGCGTTTCCCTGAGCTATTTGTTCAACGCAAGGGACGCGGAATGATGATTGGCATTGAATGTAAAGATGGGAACACAGCTGATGAGATTGCAAAAGTGTGTTTTGACAAGGGCATGGTAATTGAGACCGCAGGTCCAAACGATGAAATCTTGAAGTTCTTTTGTCCATTAACCATTTCAGAATCGGAATTGATGCAAGGTTTAACTATTTTCGAAGACTCAGTTGAAGTGGTAGCAACCAAGCATTTCAAGAAAGCATCGTAATAGGGAGAGTAAAATGATTGTTAGAACACTTGATGAATGTCGTAATAGTGAAAGACGTATTGTATCGGATAACTGGGAAAGCACTCGCATGTTATTGAAAGATGACAATATGGGATTTTCTTTTCATATCACAACAATTTACGAAGCGACAGAAACACATATCCATTACCAAAACCACTTGGAGTCTGTGTTTTGTATGAGTGGTGAAGGGGAGATTGAAGTCGTTGGTGGTAAAACTTACCCAATCAAACCCGGTACGTTGTACATCCTAGATAAGAATGATGAGCATTATTTACGCGCATATAAAAACAAAGAAATGACAATGGCTTGTGTGTTTAACCCACCAATTACTGGCGCTGAAGTACACGATGAAAACGGCGTTTATCCACTCGTTGATTAACCCATATCTTCAGGGGTGATATCTCACCCCGCTCCCTATTATTTCGTCTTTAATCTCTTCAAGAACAAAAGGTCTTTTATGACATTTACCGTAGAAAAAATCGGCGGTACATCAATGACAGCATTTGATGCTGTGCTCGACAATATTATTCTCCGCCCTCAAAATCCTTATAACCGAATCTTTGTTGTGTCCGCTTACAGCGGTATGACGGATGCATTGTTGGAATGTAAAAAAACAGGTAAGCCTGGTGTCTATCAATTGATAGCGATGCGTGACGATTCGTGGAAGGATGCTCTATCTTATATTGAACGCCGCATGCTATTGACCAATGAGCATATTTTTGCGGATCCAATGAATCGTATGAGAGCAGATAAGTTCATCCGGTCTCGTATTTCAGAAGCCAAAAACTGTATTACTAACATTCTTGAAACGTGCCAATACGGACAGTTTTCACTGAGACATTATTTACCACAGATTAGAGAGTTTCTTTCTTCAATTGGAGAGTCACATAGTGCATACAACACGGCTCTTAAATTAAAAAACATTGGTATAAATTCGACCTTTGTTGACCTTTCTGGTTGGGACAACAAAACCCCTCAAAGTTTGGACGATACGATTAGAGAGGCTTTCTCTGACATTGATGTTACTGAGGAGCTTCCCATAGTAACTGGTTATGCGTATTGCAAAGAAGGTTTGATGCATACTTATGATCGTGGTTACAGTGAGATGACGTTTAGTCGTATCGCTACTATTACTGAGGCATCATTGGCGATCATCCATAAGGAGTATCACTTTAGTTCGGCTGACCCAAAAGTCGTTGGTGTAGGTTCGGTTAAACCGATTGGGGCAACTAATTATGATGTTGCCGATCAACTGGCTAACCTTGGTATGGAAGCTATTCACTCTAATGCGGCTGCTGGGTTACGAGAAAGTGGCATAGAACTGCAAATCAAAAACACCTTCGAGCCAGAACATGAGGGAACACTGATTTCTTCTGATTACCGACCAGACACGAATCACATTGAGATCATTGCCGGAAAACAGAAGGTATATGCGTTACATGTTTTTGACCAGGGAATGGTCGGTAAGGCGGACAATGTTAGTTATGAGTTAATGGAGATTATCGCAGATGCTAGAGTGAACCTTATTGGTAAAGAGATGAACGCCAATTCTATTACCTATTATCTAGGTGGTAGCACCGAGAGTTTAAACAAGGTGTCTTATAAGGCTGAGAAACGTTACCCTCAGGCATCTATTTCAGGTCGAATGGTCGCTATAATCTCAGCGATCGGTTCTCAAATTGATACCAATAAAACGCTCGCTAATGGTGTATTGGCTTTGATGAACCATAGTGTTACGCCTATTGCATTACATTCGTCTATGAGAAACGTAAATGTGCAATTTGTTGTGAGTGATGACAAGTATCAACAAGCGATTTGCGCGTTGCATGAAGAATTCTTTGACCAAGATAAAAGAACCGAGACATCGGTGAATGCAGCATAAAATTTAACAGTGGAGGGCTCACCCTCCACTGTTAAATTTTCATGGAAAAGCAAAACATCAACTGCAAATTAACGATCGCCTGTATCTATTTTGATCACACAGCAACATCAGATATGAGTATTACTACTCTTGATACTTATCGAGCTTGTTATAAAGCGTTTTGATGCTGATTCCCAAGTCTTGTGCTGTTTCCTTTTTGTTGCCTTCATTTTCTTCGAGCGTATTGATAATCGCCGCTTTCTCAATCTTCTCAAGAGAAACACCCGCCGGAACCATATCCTCAACGGTAGTCCCTGTTTCTAAAGGAGGAGTATCAAAAATTAGGTGTTCATCTTTAATCGTCTCATCTGCCAATATAAAAGCTCTTTCAATACAGTGTTTTAATTCCCTGACATTCCCTGGCCATGCATGGGCTGATATTTTTTGAAGCGCTGATGTGAAAATGGTCTTCGCAGTGGTTTCATTTGCGTTGCGATGAGCAATAAAATGTTTTGCTAAGCCGACGATGTCGTCGCCTCTTTCACGCAATGGAGGGACATGTATGGGGAAGTGAGCCAACCTGAAATAGAGATCCTCTCTCAAAAACTGTTCTTCAATAGCGACTTGTGGATCTCGGTTTGTCGCTGCAATGACTCGAGTATTAGCGATACTCGTTGCATTACTGCCTACAGGGCGATATTCACCTGTTTCTAAAACTCGTAGTAATTTGACCTGGTGTTCAAGTGGCATTTCGGTGATTTCGTCGAGAAACAATGTGCCACCTTCTGCTTGCCTAAACACCCCTTGGTGTGTGCGATTCGCCCCTGTAAAAGCGCCTTTTTCATGACCAAATAATTCACTATCAACTAACTCAGGGCTGATAGCACCGCAGTTGATCGCAATAAAAGGTTGGTTTTTACGATCACTGGCAAGGTGAATCGTTTGTGCGACTAATTCTTTACCTGCCCCACTTTCGCCGACAATCAAAACATTGGTGTCAGTCTTCGCGACTCTTCTTAAAGTTCGATACAGCTTATGCATGGGCTTAGAAGAACCGACTAACATACCGAACTGGTCTAAATCGCTGGTGGACACTTTACGCCCTTCTTCCTGCTTCTGGAGGAAGTATTGACTGAAGTCTGCAAGGGTATCTTCCAATATTTGCATGTCGACGGGCTTTCTATAATGGAAGATTGCGCCATGGTTCATCATCATGTCTAAATTTTTGTTTGGCGTACCTGTACTGATAATAATCAAGTCCATTTCGTCCAACCCTGTTGCACTCGATAAGGACTTAAAATCATCGTTAGTAAATCGAGAGACTTCAACAATAGCAGTATCTGGTTGCAGTTGTTGTAGCTTGTCAATCCAATGAACACCCATAGTACTTTGAATTATTTCAAAGCTTGATAATTCATCTAGAGAGTTTATTTTAGACCGCAATAATTCATCTTTTAACTCTATAAAAAGTGTCGGTAATGACATGATTTAACTCTCTTTTTGTACGACAGAAAACGACCTTGATAATAACATAATGTCCTTCAAATACGAATCTATCATTTACTATACGCCACCTTTTAAATGTAGTTACAATATTACTGATAGTAGAAGTGGCTAATTAACAGTATTGATATTAATTATTCTAGGATCTCTATTGATGATAATTTTTACAAAATACTCGTGTAATTAATACACCTCCGATTATTTTACCAATGGTAAATTTTCAAAATTAAAGTGTAAATCCTTTATTTTCAGTCAGTTAAAAAGTTGGCATGCTGGTTGCAATTGTACAAGTGTCAGTTAACTAGAGGAGATAATTAATGAGAAATACTGCAAGTAAAATATTATTAGCTACTTTGATTGCAACTTCTTCATCAACTGTTTTTGCTAATAGCATGTGGGAAAAAGAAACTTTCGATGCGTGGATTGATGGAAAAGCAGAAACGACTTTATTACTGAATACTAATTTAAACTCATTTGACATCAACACCTACGTTAAAAATCGAGTGGTTACTTTAACTGGCTCGGTTAAAAATGAAACAGAGAAAGATTTGGCAGAAGAGTTAGTGCTAAGCCTAGATGACGTTAAGTCTGTAAAAAACGAACTTATAGTGATTGATGAAGACAAAGAAAAAACACCCGCAGCCGTACAAGCTTTGACAGATGCTCACATAAAGACACTGGTAATCACTCGTTTATTAATGAATACCAATGTTAGTGGTAGCGATATTCAAGTTGAAACCGAAAACAGTGTGGTTATCTTGAAAGGTTCAGTTTCATCAAGCAGTGAACACGACTTAGCTTTATCTATAGCAAATAATACCCCGAATGTAGAGAGAGTGGTGGATAAATTAAATATTATTTAACCTCTCTACAATTGGTAATTTATTAAAAATTGGGGAATAACGATGATTCGCTGGTCGCTAATATTTTTTATTGTCGCAATTATTGCCGCCCTATTGGGATTTAGTGGTATCGCTGGGGCTGCTGCGACAGTAGCAAAGATCATATTTTATATATTTGCAATATCACTACTGGTTTCAGTTGTAATTATGTTGATGAATAAAAACAAACATTAGGAGTTTATATGAACATCAAATCGAACGCTTACCGTTTTTTAACTATTGTGGGTATTACATTCGCACTTGCGGCATGTAGTGATGAAGGTCCGATGGAACAAGCCGGGGAAAATGTAGATGAGGCTGTAGAGGATACTCAAAACGCAATAGAAGATAGCTGTGAGAATATTAAAGAGCATTTAGATGCGAAAGATGAAGATTGCTAGAACTGTCATCTAGAGTGCAATGAGGTGCCAAAATCCTCATAAAAATAAACCAATGAAGTAGGAATTAGACATGAAAAATATATTTGATGTGCTCAAAGACAGTCATGAAAAGCAACGACTTTTGATGGATGCGTTACTCCAAACTTCGGGAGACACACAAGCTAGGCAAGAACTCTATGTTAATCTTAAGGATGAGTTAACCAAGCATGCGATTGCAGAAGAGCGCCATTTTTATGCACCTTTGATCGAGAGTGATAAATCCATTGACATGACTAGACATGGAATCGCTGAACATCATGGAATCGACAAAATACTCGCTCAACTCGATGATACAGAGATGTCTTCACCAGCTTGGCTTGTTTTAATGAAAACATTAAAAGATAAGGTTGAACATCATTTAGAAGAAGAAGAGCAGCGTTTTTTTCAAACCGCAGGTCGAGTCTTAGATACTGAACAAAAAGAAACATTAGCTCGTAAATATGAAAAAGAGGTTGCTTGAATCACGAAGTAATCAAATTCTTTAAATAAGTATAAAACTGCTTTGTTATCAAGCTAAGGGCTCATTCTTGAGCCCTTCTTTTATTTAATTTAGAGATAGATAAATTTACGGATAAATATATTTAAATTCACGGATAAATTAAGGCGTAACATGTTTATTATTAAATATTATATGCTTCTTGCTATAGCTTGTTTTTTTGCTGCTGCTCTTATACCACAGCTAATAATCCGTGGTGTTTTTGCCTGGTGTAGTTTGTCGATGTTCATCGTTAGTGTTGCCTACATCTTCGATATGCCGTCAATATTTAGGAAGACTAGCGATGGGAAAATAGTGTGGTGGATTAGATGGATCTTCATTCCATTCTTCTTAGGTGTTCGACTGTACAATGCATGGGCAATTAAAAGAGATAAAGTTGAACCAATACAGCAGGTTGGAAAAGGTTTATATGTATCTCGTCGTTTGTTCCCTTCAGATTTATCGTTCTTAGAATCTCAAAACATCCATTGTATTGTAGATGTTACAGCTGAGTTTTCTGGTTTAGAAAGTGCAATGACCGGTGATCAATTTCGCTATTTAAACACCCCGGTTCTTGATCATAAAGTCCCTAAAACGCATAAGCTTAAACATGCTATAAATTGGATCGATACCCAAATCAATCAATCTAGATCGGTTGTTGTGCATTGTGCTCTCGGTCGAGGACGTTCTGTCTTTGTCGTAGCTGCCTACCTTTTAGCAAAAAATCCGTCACTTACTGTAGAGCAGGTCTTGAAAAGTATTAACGACGTGCGAAGTACAGCCCAATTGAACCATCTACAACTAAAAACACTTCAAGCAATCAGTGATAAAGGTTTGCTCACTCTTGGCCATAAAGCTTGCCTTATTGCCAACCCTGTTGCAGGTGGTGGTAAATGGTTGGCGAATGAACAACAGGTTATTCGTGAACTTACGAGAAAGTACAGTTTAGATATTTTTCTTACTAGCCAAGAAGTATCAGCAGAAATATTAGCTAAGCAGGCCAAAGACCGGAATACTGCGCATATTATCGTTGCAGGTGGCGATGGGACGGTTAGTGAAGTCGCAAGGCAAGTTAGGAAGACTGATACACAACTCGGGATTATACCTTTGGGTACCGCGAACGCTCTATGTCATATGCTTTATGGATTGACCTCGAAAATATCGCCTGTTGAAAAAGCGTGTGAGGCTATTTTATCTGGCAACTCAAAAAGAATCGATCTGGCGTTCTGTAATCAACAACCAATATTACTGCTTCTTGGTATTGGGTTTGAAGAACAGATGATCGATTACGCACATCGAGAACAAAAAAATGAAAAAGGGCAATTCGCGTATTTGACTGGGTTCTTCAATGCAGTAATCACCGACGATAATCAACACTTTCAAATTTCAATTGATGACCAACCATCACAAAGTATGAAACTACAAAGTTTGGTCGTGGCGAACTCTTCCCCTTTTAGTACTGTGCTTGCTCAAGGGGGGCAGCCCCCTAAGCCGGATGATGGGAAGCTGCATGTTACCTATTTGGAAAACACAAATTCACTTAGTAAACGAGCTATCGCTCTATCTGATCTGTTGCTATCGAGTCTCGGAGCGAAAGAACAAGCTAGTTACTTTACTTATGCTTCGGCACAGCTCGTTAAAATTGATTCTGACCGACCTATTTCATACGTGATTGATGGAGAGACGTATTCGGCTGATTCGCTGGAGATAAGTATTGATAAGCAAGCCTTAACGGTTTGTATTCCATGAATGTATTGAATAATCCGCATATTGAATAAGAAGGAGACACCATGGACATGAATCTCTCTTTTAACTTAGAGAAGTTTCAGCATCTGATAGAGGGTAAGTTAGAGCATTGGTTAGTTGAAGCAATTAAACTTATCCCTAACCTGATTGTTGCTTTTGTTACGTTTCTTATTTTTATCTTTGTTGCCAACATAAGCGGTAAGTTGTTTAAAAGATTGAGCAATAGAGTTGTCGACTCTCAAGAAGTCATTAACTTACTGGCTTCTATTGTTAAGGTTACCATTGTTACTATTGGATTTTTTGTCGCGTTAGATTTTGTTGGGCTCCAAGGTACGGTTACATCGTTGCTTGCCGGTGCCGGTATTCTAGGTTTAGCTATCGGTTTTGCTTTTCAAGATATGACTGAGAACCTCATTTCAGGTATTACAATGAGTATTCGTAAACCTTTTAAAATTGGCGATGTTGTTGGTTCCAACGATGTCATGGGTACCATAGTCAAAATAAACTTACGAAATACACTGGTTGAAACGTTCTCTGGTCAACACGTCATGATTCCCAATAAGATGGTTTTCCGAAATATTTTGACGAACTACAGTCGAAAAGGACGAAGAAGGGTCGAGATCCCTGTGGGGATTTCCTACGCAGACTGTCCCAAAAGAGCCGCTGAGGTGATAACCAAAGCGATAAACCAAAAGTCTTATGTTAGTCGGAAAGAAGATACGACGGTTTACGCTTCAAGCTTTTCTGATAGTAGCGTTAACTTATTGGTTTGGTTTTGGATTGAGTACCCAGGAGGTTTTGGTTATATGGACGCAAAGCACGACGGTATTATAGCGGTTAAAGAGTCATTATCAGAGGCTGGAATGACAATACCGTTTCCGATTAGAACACTTGATTTTGATCCCAAAGGCGGTAAAAGTCTGTCTAGAATGATGACTGGGGCTGTCGATGACGCTTCCTAGAATAACATAGCGGTCCCTCTCGTAAAAAAGCGTCAAGGCAATATGCCTCGACGCTTTTTATTTTGAGTGATGTCAGAATTAGATCAGAATTAAACCTAGATTATTCCCACTGTTTAATGATTGTGTTGTAGGCTTTGATTCTCTTCTCAAGTTAATTAATCGTATCTATTTTAGATGGGTTATATCTGTTACAAATGCTTTGCTATCTCATCATTTTCAACTTGCAACGCCGCAACCCAATAGGAGAAAAAAGCAGACATATGTTGATTGTTAAACTTTCTAATAGTGTTTTTGAGGTAAGAAATTAGGCTTAAATTACTCTGGTACATATCGTTATAACTAACAATTAACGCAGGGGGCTGACTCAATATGTCATTGTCATTAACTTCATTGTTAATGCAGAACTTGGTGTTTACTTCGTTTATTAATGAACGTTCAACTTTTATAAATCGATTTGCAGCTCTTGCAATGTTCCCATGTGCTTTCTGTTCAATTAGGTCAACACATGAGAAGTAGTGATCTTTCAATGTACATAGTATTTTTTCTATGCCTTTATAGTGAATTACCTCAAGGGGATCATTGTCCTTTTTAAACAACATATCATTACTCCTTTTTATCTCAGTAGTATTTATAATTTCAGTTGATTTATAATAATTAAAATAAGCCTTTTCTTTGATTCTGATTTCCAACCATCATTCGCTAATAACTAATTCTGACGCATGTTGTGTATTTGGTCTCGACATGATTCCATTTCATTTTTTACCACTTTTAATCTTCTTCTCCCTTCTAAATCAGGGTTAGTTTCTAGCAGTGATTCAATGTCGGAAATGATCTTTGTCTCGACACCTTCTAGGTGCTTTAAATAGAGCTCTTGATTGTTTTTACCTTTTGTATCTTCCGCTTCAATACAGCGCTCTCTGGCATTTATCGTATAACTAGCGGGTATCTGTTCTTGATGTATTTTTGAGTAGTAAGTTAAAGATTGTAACTTTAACTCTGCACATTTCTTTACCGTGTAGATATCAAAAAGATTTTTTGCCATCTTTTCACTTCTTATGTTGGATATCGCTTTTTCGTAAATAATATTTCCACTTTTTATCAGGTTAACAATAGATAATATACTTTGGTTTCTCATGAATCCTCATTTGGTTCTAAGCTGTATTTGGTTTATTGCATTTTTTATGCCAATTAATAACCCTATATTCAGCTTGTTTCGTCTAAGGTTTTACTTTGTTTTTGTAAAAAATACATTAATAGATGTTTTCTAGTGAAATTATTACATTGATTAATGCCATTTATTAATGATATGGGAGCTTATCTTCAATTATTCTGGTACTTGTGAAAGTTGGCACGATGCTAGCATTGATTATTAAAGTAGCTAGAGATTAATAGTATTAATATTATTCCCTGGCTTATGATAATCAAATAAGGAGAAAACTTATGCCAAAGTCAAACGCTAAAAATTCAGAAGCCAAACAACAAATTGAAGAAACTTATGAAAAAGCTGAAGAGGCCGCAGTAGAAGTTATCGAAAATGTGAAAGAGGCGGTCCATGAAACTCTCGAGGCCAGTTCTGAAAGTGTGAAGAACACGTCTGAGAAAGCGGAAAACATCATTAAAGAGCGTCCATTATTGAGTGTTGGCTGTGCGTTTCTCGCTGGTTGGGCTGTCTCGAAGTTAATCAAATAGCCATATATCAACATCGCAATTGAGAGAGCACCGTTATGCAGGTAAATAGTCAAAATGATCCAGTAAACTCTGCCAATGATAAATCGAGCGATCGTAAGGTGGATGATCTTAAACGTTCTGCTTCTGAGTTAAATGGATTGTGGAAAGACTTAGCTATATTACAGACACATACCCAGCAATGGTCTCAATCGACTTTAGAGCTTTTCTTATTGGAGTTTCGCAATAGTGTTGATGCATTTAAAAAGCGTCTTGTGTTTCAGCTCCTCTTTGTTGCGTTGTTACCGCTGTTTCTTTTTAGTATCGCCGTCGGTGCTGGAGTAGTGATCTACTACTTCACTTTGAATCTGTTAGCGGGTTACGGCGCGTTTATATTCACACTCGGTTTGATTCTAATATGCTTGGTACTTCGTTCTAGTTACTTAAAGCAATTTATAGGTTTTGGATGTACGAAAGAGCAATTGAAGGAGGGGTTACATGTCAGCACTCAAGAATCGACAAAGACAGATTCAAATGAAAAGACTTGAGGGGAGAAGTAGAGCTCGTCAAGTTGAACTTTGTATGGGACTTATTCGTCACAAAGGAAAAGAGTTTGTTCACAAGTACCCCTTGTATGCTCTTGGCATCACAGGCCTTGGTGTTGTAATTTTGAATCGAACTCATCGTTTTCAATCGTCTGTTTTTGGTTATAAACAGCTATCGCTAATACTTAATTTACTTAAGTAACCATCATTTTGATTCAAGTTAGTGTTGGCTGACGGTATCGAGTGCCTGATTCAAATTGACGAAGCCTCAAAAACAAAACCTTCTACTCATAGGAATAAAATGACATCAAAAAAATACAGTATTCTTAGACAACGAAGTGTGTTGCAAACTAGTTTTATGCTCCTTGCTGTTCTCATGATGTCTATTTTTACATTACATATCGCCAAGCCATTTTTGTTGCCAATCATCTTTGGTGCTTTTATTTCTTTGCTATGTAGCCCTCTAGTTAACTACCTTACTCGCTTCGGTATCCCTCGAGTCATTAACGTAATGGCTGTACTTATTGGTTTTATTGGCTTTGTTGTGATTAGTTTGAATATGTTGAGTGAGCCCGCTCAGCAATGGTGGTCAAAATTACCAATGTTGGTCGAGAATGTATCTAATGAAGTGAGTGAGGTTACTCAAAACAGTCGCTTAACTGACGCCACCGGGTTCTCCATGAGTAGTACTGTTACCAATGATGGGCTTACCAATAACACGGCTTTTTCCATTATAGAATCAGTGCTTACGACAACACCAACCATTGTTACTCAGTTGTTGGTTGCGTTTCTTATGGCGTATTTCATGATGAATTACGGTCGAAGAATTTATTCTCAAAGCTTATCTCTTTTTGAATGCTTTTCAGATAAGCGTAGGGCTGTTGAATTGGTTAAAGTTGTTCAAAAGGATTTGTCTCGTTACATCGGTGCCATCACCATCATTAATGTTTGCTTAGGACTCACTGTTGGCCTTGCTATTTATATGATGGGATTGCAAGACCCTTTCCTTTGGGGCGCTTTTGCAGGCTTAATGAATTTTATCCCCTATCTTGGCCCGATGGTTTCAGTTACGTGCTTTGCTTTAGTCTCTTTTATACAGTTTGAGTCGTTTAGCTATGCATTGACGGTCGCTGCGGTCTTCCTGGCGATTAATTTGATAGAAAGCCAATTGGTTACTCCTACATTACTGGGAAAAGGTTTAGTCTCAATCCGCTGATTTTATTTGTATGGCTTGTATTTTGGGGTTGGCTATGGGGCTCTATGGGAATGCTAGTAGGGGTCCCATTACTTGTCTGTGTGAATGTACTTTTTGAACAGTTAAGACATCCAAGGTTGAATGCTCATAAAGGTCAGTAGAGCAGAAGTAAGCCTTGATAACCACTCAGCGTCACTTCTTTCTGTGAGTGTTAGTTCTGTTGCTTTATGACTCCTTTTTGGACAGCTGGCTGAGGTTAAACTCTGTGTGAGATCAAACTAGTATCGCTATAGGCTTCAAAAGCAATAGTTGCTGGTTCTATTTCACTTAGAAAGGTTAAGAGTCGGTTGCGACGAAGCGCCTCCACCTCACAACGGTTATGTGCGATAGCATAGAAGCAATGTTTACCTAGGTCGATACCTAAAGTATGGATAGAAGATATTTGGTTCACCTCACTCTGAGAGCCGACTCTAAGCTTAAGGGCTTGAGAGTGAGGCGGATCATATAATTAAGCCTCACCAAAGTGCTGTGGCTTTATTGTTAGAAATTAAACAGGCTCTGTTTACCTGAATGACATAGACTAGCGATTCACTTGCTCAACAACCTCGCGTGTTAGGCGCGCGATCTCGTCCCACTTACCGTTTTCAACCAGCTTCTTGTCGACCATCCATGTACCACCGCAGGCTAATACTTGAGGCATTGCTAAGTAGTTATCGATGTTTGATGGCGTGATACCGCCTGTAGGCATGAGTCGAATATCGCCGTATGGGCCAACGAGCGATTTCACCATGCTGATGCCGCCAGATGCTTCTGCTGGGAAGAACTTCAAGGTTGTTAGGCCCATCTCTAATGCCGCTTCAACGGTGCTTGGATTGTTCACACCTGGAATGATATCGATGCCGATCTCTTGGCATGCTTTAACTGTGTTCGGATTAAAGCCCGGTGAAACCACAAACGTTGCGCCCGCTTCTTTTGCTGCGAGTGCTTGCTCACGGTTCAAGATGGTGCCCGCGCCGATCAGCATGTCAGGCTGAGCTTCTCGAAGCAGTCGGATAGCTTCAACAGCGGCGTCTGAACGGAACGTAATTTCAGCGGCGGGAAGCCCATTCTCAGCCAATACTTTGCCTAGAGGGATAATATCCTCTGCGTTATCAATGGCGATAACAGGGATAACTTTAAGTGCGTTTAGCTGTTCGTTAATTGTAGACATGTGTACTTCTTAATATCAGTTTGAAAGAGTGTCGGTGATGGATTTTGGGATGATTGCGCCATGATGTTGAATCACTAATCTGGCTAATGCATTACCTTGGTGGCAGGCTTCTTCAATAGAACCTCCAGCGAGATAGCAAGATAAGAAACCGCCGTTAAAAGAGTCGCCAGCAGAGGTGCTATCAACCACAGTCTCGACAGGTGTCGTTGTGATTTTTATGGGCTCATTTGCGGGGTTTTCGCTGATCAAGCAGCCTTCAGCACCCAGCTTGACAATAACGGTTTTGACACCGAGTGCATGCAGCCTTGTTATGGTGTCTTGTGGCGTTTGATCGCTCCACAACAGTTGTTCATCATCGAACGTGACTAGGGCTATGTCGGTCGTTTTATAACCTAATAGATAGCATTCTTTAGTTGCGGCCTCTGAGCTCCACAGCTTTGGTCGATAGTTGCTATCAAAGGCGATGGTAACGCCACGTTCACGCAGGCCTTCAATGATAGTGAGCAACTTTAGCTGATCGCTGTGTGGCAGTATCGCGAGGGAAATGCCACTCAGAAACACCATATCAACATCGTGAAGTTGGTTGGCTATCTTATCGAAATCGGGGTGCTGTACCATGTAGCGAGCCGCCGAATCGTTGCGCCAGTATAGGAAGGTGCGCTCACCAACATCGTCGAGTTGAATGAGATAGAGCCCGGGTGAACGCTGCTCGTCAATAAGCACGAATTCGGTTGATAGTCCTTCATCTTGCCATCGGTTAAGCATCTCTTGGCTGATAGCGTCAGAGCCAAGCGCCGAGACATAGCTAGTTCGCATCGCTGGATTCGCATTGTTATTGCAGTTCATGGGGTTGCTAACCGCAGCGCTGCGGTTCAAGTAGATTGCCGCGTTTAATGTGTCTCCACCATAGCTTTGATGCATGTCGCCAAATGGAGCCCCATTCAGTTCAATCATGCACTCACCGATGATTGCGATGTGGGTCATAATATAGCCTTAGAAAGGAAAGGTTGGGTTTGTTCGTATTGAGGAAAGCATGACCATAATGAGATATGGTCATGCTTTTTCGATTCTAATCTTACGGGAGTGAGACTAGCCGATTACTTGTTGTCTAGTTTTACGAACAACATCGTTAGGACGAAAGACAGTGCAAATACACCCACCACGCCCATCAATGCTTGAATGAAGTTTTGCGTACCGCCTGCAAGGTAAGCTGGCAAGCTGAATACAGAAGAAAGAATGTAGCTTGTTAAGTGCGTATCGATTGTTACCGAGATAGCACCGAACACGCCTGCAGCCAAGCTCGCGGTCATCATCGCTTTGGTGTATTTCGTTAGTACACCGAACAGAGCTGGTTCTGTGATACCTAGAATCGCAGTAACACTTGAGCCCATTGTGATTGAAGATTGCTCTTTAGAAACCGTTTTACGTTGCTTGTGCCAGATAGCCATTGTCGCGCCAGCAATTGCCATGTTACCCAAACACATGATTGGCATAAGTAGATCCTTACCATACAGTGCAAAGTTGTTCAGGCTGATTGGCGTCATGCTGTGGTGGATACCAAATACGATGGTGATCGGGCGAGTTAGACCAAACACAAAGCCTGTTAACGTCGGAGAGATTTCCAGTAGTGAGCTCATCACCCAACCTGCGCCATTACTTAGCCAGATACCAGCAGGGCCAACAAATGATAGCGTGATGGTCGAAGTTACCGTAAAGGCAAGCAGTGGTGTAAATACAGGCTTCGCAGAAGAAGGAACTAGGCGGTCAACTAACGGAGTCACTTTAGACAATAACCAGATTGCTAGAATCGCAGGAACAATCGCGCCGCCGTAGTTGAGCAGCTCAATAGGAACCACGCCAAGAACCGTCAGCTCAGGTGCAGCGCCTGCGTCTTTTAGCATTGTTGCTTTATCAACAAGCAGAGGCGCTAGCATTGCTGAAGAGACAGCAAGCGCAATGTATTCGTTTACTTTGAATACCTTAGCGGCAGAGAAAGAAACCAGCATAGGTAAGAAGAAGAACACAGCAACAGAGATCGAGCGGAAGAAATAAACTGTGTCTGAGGTTTCAGAGATAACATTGGTTGCAATAAGACCAGACAACAGGCCCATCAACATACCCGCGCCAGCGATTGCGGGTACAACTGGACCAAAGATGCCTGCGACAATGCGCATCACGCCTTGGAACAGCTTGCCTTTCTCTAGCTCATCAGCCGGAGTTGCGTCAGCTTGTTGAGTGTTTGATAGCGCGTTGAACCACTTTTCTACCTCAACACCGATGATGACTTGAGTTTGGCCCTGTTGAAGTACCACACCTTTCACATCTGCGATCTGCTTGATTGCTTCTTCGTCTACCAGCGACTCGTCGGCTAATTTGAATCTCAGCCTTGTCATACAGTGCGTGATACTCACGATATTGTCTTCACCACCAAGTGCAGTGATTAATAACTGTATATTTTCTTTGAAATTTTTCTTCTTCGATGATGACTTCGAGTTATTAATAACGGCATCACTTTTTTCTACCATTTGCATACTACACCTGTTATTGGAATATATTTAACTCGAGCAATCATAACGACAACCAATTTAAATCCAACGGAGTAAAAAGAGATCTCAATCACACTTAAAATCCGAAAAATTATTTTTTCACCGTTTTTGGCCAATTGGTATGTTTTGGTTATCAAAAAAAATCACTTAACGTACCAATTATTTTTACGCAAAATTAGCGCTTGAAATGTGGTTTTTAAAGCGGTTAGATAATAGGAGTTGACTTAAGTTTAGGTTATTTAATTGTGAAAGAAACTATTATATCTGATATCCATTGTATTATTACTAAACCAGACAGACACAACCTCATTACCGTGGTAGTTGAAACGAATGAAGGCGTGACAGGGTTTGGTTGTGCGACATTCCAACAAAGACCGCTTGCTGTAAAAACAATGGTCGATGAATATTTAAAACCTATTCTTATTGGTAAAAACGCCAATAATATTGAAGACTTATGGCAAATGATGATGGTCAACGCTTATTGGCGAAATGGCCCTGTTATCAATAATGCAATTTCCGGTGTTGATATGGCACTGTGGGATATTAAAGCCAAATTGGCGGGTATGCCGTTACACCAGTTATTTGGTGGTAAGTCTCGTGATGCTATTCCTGTATACACACACGCGACGAGCGACACGATGGAAGGGATTTATGAGCTGGTGGAATCTTTCCTAGACAAAGGCTACAAGCACATTCGTTGTCAGCTTGGTTTCTATGGCGGCGTTCCAACGGATTTGCATACCACTCAAAACCCGACTGAAGGTTCGTACTACGACCAAGATCAGTACATGGACAATACTCTAACGATGTTTAAGTCGCTGAGAGAGAAATATGGTAACCAATTCCATATTCTTCATGATGTTCATGAGCGCCTATTCCCGAACCAAGCGATACAATTTGCGAAGGAAGTCGAGCAATATAAGCCGTATTTCATTGAAGATATTCTGCCGCCAAATCAAACGGAATGGTTGGATAATATTCGCAGCCAGAGCTCAGTTTCATTAGGTTTAGGGGAGTTATTTAATAACCCTGAAGAGTGGAAATCATTGATTGCTAACCGCCGCATTGATTTCATTCGTTGCCATGTTTCACAGATTGGTGGTATTACCCCAGCTCTGAAACTCGGCCATCTATGTCAGAACTTCGGTGTTCGTATTGCATGGCATTGCCCGCCAGATATGACGCCAATTGGCGCAGCGGTAAACACGCATTTGAATGTGCATTTACACAATGCTGCCATTCAAGAACATGTCGAGTACAACGAGAATACACACAAGGTATTCCCGAACGCTGCAGAGCCAATTAATGGCTACTTATACGCTTCTGAAATCGCAGGTATTGGTGTTGAAATCGACCGAGAGGTTGCAGCCGAGTTCCCTGTTATGTATCGCCCCCACGAGTGGACTCAAAGTCGCCTTCCTGATGGCGCGATTCATACCCCTTAACTCGTATTTTTAATATCAAATGGTCGCTATAAGCGGCCATTTTCTTATTTAATATACTTACCAGATATTACGTATTATCTGGTAAGTATATTTCTAGTATCATTAAATTAATAATATTAGATGTGAAATAATATTAGTGGCTAATCTATAGAGTAATTAACTTATATCTATAAAAATTAACCATATTAAATCGAATTAAAAGGTTACTTCTTATCTCGGAAGCTCATGCTCTCATTGTTAAAAGGAGTGTGATAGGTGCATTGATATTTGATGTCGATGATATCGCTGACGATGAATAGATCCCCCGATGCTAAGAAACCTCGGTTGGTGATATTCATCGCCGCGGCATTTTTTTTGCAGCCGAGCAACTCCGCGTCTTCTTTAGATACGTTGATCGCTTGATACGTCGTTAAGTAGCTATCGATCTGAAGACCTTTCGCCAATGCATGTTTCTGGATTGAGCTTTCAATGATCTCGGCATTCATCTCTGGGAAGACACTGACAGGGATCTTGGCTTCTTCAATCTGAACTACTTTGTTGTTAATCAATCGAAGCCGTCTAATTTTCCAGATGTAGTCATTGTCGTCTAAAGAAAAAATCTGCTGTTCGTGGTTATCGGGTAGCGCTTTATTCAACTGGAGCTTTTTATAAGAGATCTCTTCAAAACTGTTTTCAGTGATGGAGTTGTACACCAGTGGTGTACCAATGAGAGAAGTGTTGACGAAGTAACCAGAACCCACCTTAGATTTCACCATGCCAATAGCCTCTAGCTTGGCTAGCGCTTTTCGAATAGTAAATCGAGATAACCCATATATTTCAGAGAGTTCTCTTTCCGCGGGAAGCTTATGATTGATACTGTTTTGACAGATCTTGCTCACAATATCTTGGACAACTAACTCGTACTTTTTCATAGATCAATAACTTTAAAGTGTATTCACTGTGACTAAAGAATAGTGAACTAAATCAGGGATTCAGTACGCTCTGAATGACTCATAATTGTAACATAGAAGGTTAAGTGGGTGATGATAAATAGGGTTAGTTAGGGGTACTAGTGACCACCTTTTGCGCTGACTTGATTACATCTTGTGATTCTAGTCCTCATTTTGTAAAACAAGATTATGAACTTTAACGTGCGGCATTTAATGTCTGTGTTGTTGCTATTTTAAGTGACTAATTCAGGAGTAGGGTATGAGTTCGAATCAAATCAAAATGTCGTATTTGATGTGGGTAATGTGATTGTGCGTTGGTCGCCGCTGGAAATTACTCAACTAACGTTTGGTAACATTGCCGACCCTGAAGCCCGAGCGCTTTCGATTTTCCAAAGTGCGATTTGGTCGGATTTGAACAAAGGGTTCTTAACCGAAAATGAAGCCAAACTTCGCTACCAACAAGAGCTCGATTTATCTTCATTAGAGTGCGACCGCCTGTTTTATTACGTTAAGAAAACGCAGATCTTATTGCATGGTTCTGTCGACCTTATCGAGCGCGTAAAGCGTGCTGGGTATGGTGTGTATGCACTTACCGACAACGTGGTCGAGATTGTTGAACACCTAAAAGCCACCTACGAATTTTGGCCTTTGTTTGATGGCGCAGCCGTATCCGCTGAACTTGGCATGCTTAAACCGCAGCCTGAGATTTACCAAGCGTTGCTTTCAAATAATGGACTGGAGGCTTCAGAAACGGTGTTCATTGATGATATGCCTTACAACGTAGAAGGAGCAAAAGCCGTAGGTATGGCGGGTATTCAGTTTATCGATTCTGCGCAATGTGAGAACGAACTTCGTGCTCTTGGCGTCGAATTTACGTGATCATGTAGCGAAATTCTCAAGCTATCTATTTTAGTCAGGTTTCTCTATGTAGATAATCTAGGTAGGCAAGATAAGTAGAAAAACGACGGATAGAAAAGACTGATAAAAGCTAAAACGAATCGATTAAAAAGAGGCGCTGTTTCATCATGAACATCGCCTCTTTTTCTATTTGTTCTTTTAATGAGCTTTATTTTTCTATTTAACTTTATTGCTCAGTATCCAAGTGTCGAATTAACTTCGCCGGCGTGCCACCGTATAGACAATCTGGCGGTACATCGCTGTTGACCACAGAGTTCGCCGCGATAACCGAGCGAGCCCCAATCTTCACGCCTTGGTTGATGACCGAGTTTCCACCAACCCACACATCATCTTCGATTGTTATCGGTAAACAGAAGGTTTCCCATTTACGACGGCTACGATAATCAAGGGAGTGTGATGGCGTATAGAATTGGACGCTTGGTCCAATTAAAACATTGTTTCCGACTTTGATTCTCGCACCATCTAGCATTACGACGTTCATATTGATGAAGGTGTCGTCACCAATCTCGATGGTTTTTCCAAACTCACAATGAAAAGGGGGCTGGATTAAGCTGCTACTCCCGACTTTACCGAATAGCTGCTCTTGCAATGTGTGTTGTTGATCTGGATTTTGATGGTTGTTGAAGGCCATTAACGCCTTTTTGGCATTGGTACGTATGGTATCAATTTCTTGGTCTGCACCATCATATACTTGCCCAGATAACATTTTATCGAGTTCAGTTTGATCGTTTGTATTACTCATGCTGCCCACTTTCCGAGAGTCTCGGTCTAAATGACGAATACTGCAAGATTAGCGATTTTTGGACATAAAAAAAGAGAAAAGCCTCAGCCTTTCTCTTCCTATTTTGTACCTTTAAGCATTAATGCTAAGTGAGCCCAGCTATTCAGCAAAAGGCGCGCTTTACCAATTAGATTTGCTCAACGAAACCCATTAGGTGCTGTTTCACTTCGTCTGAAGCAAACGCACTTTCTACAGAGTACTTGTAGATTTCTACGTAATCTTCTTTTGTTAGACCGAATGTTTCACACGCACGTTTTACTTCGTTGGTCATGGTAGTGTTCGACACAGTGCGGTTATCTGTGTTGATCGTTACAACGATGCCGTTTTTCTTGAATTCAGCAATTGGGTGGTCGCTGAATTTGTGAATACATTTAGTTTGAACGTTACTTGTTGGGCAAGTCTCAAGTGCAACTTGCTTCTCTTTAACGATGTTGTATGCGTCTTCGTTACCTTGGATGTGGACACCGTGGCCGATACGCTCAGCATCCAACATAGTTACTGCATCGTAAACGTTTTGACCATGCCATTGCTCACCAGCGTGCACGGTAATGCGGTAGCCTTTTTCAAGAGCGTATTGTGTGTATTCTGGGAATTCAGCGCAGAAGCCCGGCTTTTCACCGCCTGCAATATCAAACGCAACCACGCCTTTACCAAGGTATGGTTTACCAGCGTCGATTACATCTTTGATTGAGTCTTTCGGGAACATACGAAGTACAGACATGATGTAGTTGCCCTTAATGTCGTATTTCTCTTCTGCACGCTTCATGCCTTTAACCGCACTTGCGATGATTGCATCAAGAGACAAGCCCTTGTTTACGTGAAGAATCGGTGCAAAACGAACTTCTAGGTACTTAACGTTTTCTAGTGCTGCGTCTTCGTAAAGCTCAAAAGAGATACGCTCAATCGCTTCTTCCGTTTGCATCACTTGCAGTGGCAGGCTAAAGCAAGCTAGGTACTCATCAAGGTTTTTGCAATCTTCAGGCACTGTTAGAGACTTTACTACCGCTTCACGGTCTTCTGGAAGTTCGATTCCGTACTGTTTCGCCAGATCAATAATGGTGTCTGGACGAACACTTCCGTCTAGGTGGCAGTGCAGATCAATCTTAGGGAGTGCTAGAAAGTTCATGAGTATTCCTTAGGTCTATTATTTTTTGAGTTATTAACTCATAGGTTACATGGGCTTAAATTAACAAGTTTGTGATATGATTTAAAGTGACATAAAGTCATCATTAATCTGAATCTAAGGAATATCATGGTAGATGTTAAAAGCTTACTCAAATGTGATATGAATTTACTGCTGTGTTTACACGTGTTGCTTGAAGAGCGCAGCGTGAGCAAAACGGCAGAGCGATTGTTCCTTAGTCAGTCTGCGGTGAGTAAACAACTCACTAAGCTGCGTTCTTTGTTTGACGACCCTTTGTTTGAACGTGAGTCAAAAGGCCTGTTTCCAACACCGAAAGCCACCTCTTTAGCGCCTAAAATTCATCAAATCCTTCTGCAAGTTGAACAGCTAACCGTGCCGGACATTTTTGAGCCGAAAGACAGCGAACGTACTTTTAATATCGATCTTGTTGAAACCGCTTATACCGCGATTTACCCTAAATTTATGCCTAACGCGCTAGCAGATGCGCCGAACATTACGGTAAACAGCACTACTTGGAGCAGCGAAACCTTTAAGCGCTTACTAAAGCGTGAGGTCGATTTCGGGATTGGAATTTTTGAGCTCGATGAAAGGGCTAGCACCCACATTCAAAATATCCCTGCCGAGCTAAACCACGTCGAGTTGCTGCAAGATTACTCTGTGTGCTTGATGCGAAATGATCACCCAGTACTTCAAGAAGAGTGGAATCTGCAAGCCTTCCTTAAATACCGTCATATTCAGTTGGTGACCGGTGGCGTTGGCGACTGGTTGCTACTGGAAATCTTGCAAGCCAAACAGCTTCAAATTAACAAAGCCGCCAACGTGTCGGACATCACCAGCGCAGTAAAGCTGTGCAAACAAAGCGATTTGCTGATGTGTTATCCGTACAACTCGGTTCGTGACTATATTGAGAGTGGCGAACTGGTGATGAAGCCGATTCCTATTGAGTTGGTTCCCGGTGGTTTGTTTTTGCTTTGGCACCGTTACTTTGATTCTGAACCAAGCCACAAATGGCTTCGCGACCTCATAGTCAATAAGACCCAAGAACCTCAGCTGTAAACCGCGAGCTACGATGATCAAAACGGCGAAATAAGTTTTTTTAAATTTATTTCGTCTTTTTAGAATGAGCATTGTCTTATTACGGGTGCCAAATGCCCGCCAAGAATGAGATATCTAAATGAATCCAATGCCATCGATTCCGCAACTAGTCATTGAAGATGCTTGTGAGTGGGCAATTATGCACGGTTCGTCGTACCTTTGAACAATTGAGCTGTCAGCTTTCATCGGGTGATAATCAACGCTTGTTATTGAAAGATGTCGGCGCTGTCGATGTGGTGTACCTAAGAGCTGGCTACCAGTATTCAGATTACTGGGCTCTAGAGCTCAATGAATCAGTTTGTTGCCACACGCTAAGTCAGACTCGCTTGTTTATGGAGCAACACCATGTCGCAATGAACGCGACCATCAGCCAGCAACTAGCGACCAGTAAAACCATGCAAATGCTGCTGACCATGATGCCAGCAACAGAATACGCCCGCTGGGGCTTAACGCTAGAAGAAACCGAACTGGTCAAGAGTGTCTTGGCCGATATGAAGCCAATAACTAGTGAGTCGATTGGATGGTTTAACACGCAAGCCAACAAGCAAGAATGGGTGCTAAAAAACCAAGGCGAGGGCGGAGGCCATTGTGTCTTTGGTGACGACATCAGCGAACAACTGAGCCTGCTTAAACCAGAAGAGTACGACGCGTGGGCATTGATGCAGCGCTTGTACCCGCATGAACGCGACGTGCCGACTATTGCAGTGCGTGACACTCAACAAACGCTCGTGACAGACTTAGTCAGCGAAGTGGGTTTGTTCACCGTTTACTTCAAAGGTGAACCAGTAACAGAGCTAGACGGCTACGCGGGTTACTTGATCCGCAGTAAACCTGCCAGCGAAAATGAAGGTGGAATCCACAGTGGCAAAGGGATTCTCGATTCGTTGGTGTTGATTGATTAGTTGAATCGGCATTAAAAACCAGAACTCATGTTCTGGTTTTTTGTATCTGAGCTCAGTAAAACTTCAGAGTTTGGATAACAACAATCACGCCCCTAACTTGGTAAAGGCCAACGGGGTTTGTCCAGTTTGCTGTTTGAAAAAAGCGATAAACGCACTGTTGGATGAGAACTCTAGCAGATGAGCCACATCAACGACTTGTCGGTTTTCTGAGAGCAGTTCAATCGCTTTAAACAAGCGCCATTGCTGTCGCCACTCTTGGTAAGTCATGCCTGTTTCGGCTTTGAATAATCGAGTAATCGTTTTGGTGCTTGCGCCAACCGAGTTCGCTAATGTCGAGAGGGCTGGGGCAAGAAAGGAAGCGGTTCGGACTTGTTTGCAAAAGCTTTTAAAGCGGCGATCTGTCGGTAGTGGCAAGATAAACGAGTGTTGGTTAGCACTGTAAAACTCTTCCCAGAATAGGTTGGCGGTATTGGTGGTTTGCTCGCGGGCAACATCCCAATCCCAGAAAGCCATCTTATTGATCAGGGCTTTTAAAAGCTCATTCACTTCCACAATTTCAATCGCTTCTGGGCAGGTGTAAATACTGCTATCAAAATAGAGCGACCGATAAGCAACCACATTGGTCATCTGCGCGCGATGTTTGGTATAAGGCGGGATCCACACGGCTTTAGTCGGCGGCAAAATGCAAATGGCGTTTTCTAAGGTCAAGGTGATGCAACCCTGCGGAGCATACAGCAACTGTCCTTTTACGTGGTGATGTATTCCTGAGTCATGCTGACCTAGCTCTGCCGCAATCCCTATTACGGGCGCAGGTAAGCTGTCTGCATCAAACTCAATGGTTTCGCTGATTAATGCCATTTGTCCCAATCTTGTTGTTTTTGGTTTTAATGTTGTTAACGAGCCAAGGTTAGTTTCCCCTAGACTCCTCGTCAAGTTCACTGGTCTTGGAAAAATGATGAAAACAAAACCTTCTTTATGGCAAATGGTGCTATTGCTGATGTTCCCTCAAATCGCAGAAACCATCTATAGCCCGACTCTGGATTCAATATCGAAATCCTTTGATGTGAGTTACGCACAAGCGGCGCAAACCCTCTCGATCTACTTCTCAGCGTTTGCGCTCGGTGTTGTGGTATGGGGCATATTGGCAGACAAATGGGGGCGCCGACCAACCATGTTACTGGGCATGGGGTTATTCGCCTGTTCAGCACTTATTGCTATGCAAACCGACAGCTTTACGTGGTTGATGATAGCCAGAGCCATGGGCGCTTTCGGGCTTGCGGTTGGCTCGGTTGTGACACAAACTATGCTGCGAGATGCTTTTAGCGGCGCTGAACTGGCCAAGGTGTTTGGTTACATGGGAATGGGGCTGTCGATTAGCCCAATCATCGGGCTGCTTCTTGGCGGTCAATTAAGCCAAGCGGGCGGGCATCAATATGTGTTTATTGCCCTGTTTATTATGGTGTTAGTGCTGTTGGCACATAGCCTATGGTCATTGCCTGAAACGCAACAATCTAAGCAGCCATTGCAGTTAAAGTCACTCAGTATTCACATGGTCAAAGATAGCGATATATGGATGTCTGCGTTGCTGGTCGCGTCGTTCAATATTGCGCTATTTTCCTATTATCAATTGGGTTCATTTGCCTTCATTCAACTTGGATTTAGCGTTGAGCAGTTTGGCTACAGCGGCATTGTGCTTGGGTTCGGGACTCTGTTGGGAAGCTTGGTGAACAAGACATTGTTGAAGAGACAAGTGTCTTCAATGTCTCTGATTGGTATCGCGGCAGGGCTTCAAACATTAGGTGCGGTGGGTGTCTATTTTTCACAACACACGATCTGGTTCTTGCTTCCAATGATGTTGGTGGTTATGGCGTTTGGCATTGCGATTCCCAATGTATTGAGCCGAGCGTTGGTACGTTACCAATCTCAAGCAGGAAGTGCAGGCGCACTGTTTGGTTTGATGTATTACACCTTGATCGGCTCAGGGCTCGCTTTAGCGGGAATGCTCCAAGATCTAGGTGTAGTGTTGGTACTTTGTGGCGCGTTATCTGTTCTGGTGACGATACGCAGTCGACTGCAGCTTAAACGCTAAGTCTCTCATCTGTATTGATAAATTCCGTGTCCTGTTTGGCGCGGAATTTATCATTTCTTGGTTTGTAAATTTGGATATTGACAGGGGTAGAGTGATCGTTCTACTCTGTAGGTAGAACAATCATTCTACCCTTTGTCGGGTATTGAGAGAGCACTATGTTGAGAGAACAGATTGCAGCAAGCTTAGAGGTGGCATTTAGCCAGCAAGGTTTTGCTGAGCCGAGCGTTGCACAGCTGAAAACGGCGTGCGATGTAAGCCTAAGAACCTTGTATAAACATTTCCCTTCAAAAGAAGCGATGATCGTTGGTGCCTTGGAATATCGACACCAACGCTACTTAGATTTCTTGTTGGAAACGTCGCCTGAAAAGGGGCTCGCATCGGTTACTCATATCTTCAACAAGCTCCAACAATGGTTAGAAGAATATGCGCCGCACGGGTGTATGTCGATGAATGCGATGGCCGCGTTTCCCGATAATGAGCTTATCAGCCAAGCGGTTACACAGCATAAAGAACAAGTTCGTTTGCTTATAGGCAATCAGAGCCTTCGAGAGGATCTCGCGACACCACTGTTTTTACTTCATGAAGGCGTATCAAGCGCGTGGCCAGTCTTAGGCGAAGAAGCAGTGGCATCGGCACAGAATATGGTGACAAAATTACTCGAGGAAACACGATGAAATTCGAACTACCGAAAACAATGAAAGGCGTAGAGATGTTGGGTCACGGTGGGGCAGAAATGCTTGGCTACCGCGGAGATATCGCGGTTCCTCAAATCGAACCTAATGAAGTGCTGATCAAAGTCATGGCAGCAGGCGTGAACAACACCGACATCAACACACGAATCGGTTGGTATGCGAAAAGTGATGATTCAGACGATGCCAGTTGGTCGGGTGAAGCGTTGAAATTCCCTCGCATCCAAGGTGCCGATGTGTGCGGTTTTATTGTAGCTGTTGGTAACGAAGTCTCGGCTGATCGTATTGGTGAGCGTGTTCTGATTGAACCTTGTTTAACCGAAGTGTACGGGCGAGATCTACCACAGCCATGGTATTTCGGCTCTGAGTGCGATGGCGGTTTTGCTGAATACACCAAAGTAGCAGCTAAGCACGCTTACGCGGTGAACAGCACAATGTCGGATGTTGAGCTAGCGTCTTTCCCATGTTCTTACTCAACAGCAGAGAACATGCTAACTCGTGCCAATGTGGCTGAAGGTGATCGCGTGCTTATCTCAGGTGCATCGGGCGGTGTGGGCTCTGCGGCTATTCATCTAGCAAAAGCTCGCGGCGCGTATGTTATTGCCATCACTAGCCCAAGCAAGAACCAACAGTTACTTGAACTTGGCGCTGATGAAGTGATTGCCCGTGATGCAGATTTGGTTAACGCGCTAGGCGAAAGCAGCGTGAATGTGGTGATCGATTTAGTTGCTGGTGACAAGTGGCCAGAGTTTCTTGAAGTCCTAAAACCGCATGGCCGTTATGCTGTGTCTGGTGCGATTGGTGGTGCAATGGTTGAGCTTGATGTGCGAACTTTGTATCTCAAAGACCTCAGCTTTTTTGGTTGCACGGTTTTAGAACCGCAAGTATTCCAGAACCTAGTCAACCGTATTGAGAAACAGCAGATTGGCGCCATCGTTGCAGATTCTTATCCGCTAGCCGATATCCATAAAGCGCAAGATGAGTTCTTAAAGAAAAAGCATGTTGGTAAGATCGTGTTGGAAGTGGCAGAACGCTAGTTTTAGTCAGCTTCACGGTTTAGATTGATGGAAGAGTGAGCAAGCTTTATTTGCTCGCTCTTTTTGTTCCTGGTGAATACCGAGGAGCTGAGCAAATTGTTGGGTAACAGATCCTATACAGCTGAAAGGTTAATGATTCATTTATCACTGTATGGTTTATGAGTTGCCTGTGCGATAATCACTGCCGTTATATATCCCGAACTGTTTGATAATCATCTAGGAGCCGTATTGATGTTTAAAAGGGTATTGCAGGCACTATTCTCACCTTTTGTTGATTCAAAAAACAAACCCTCTGCAGAGCTTGCCCAACAAGAGCAACAACAAACCGTTGCTACTGATTCTGTTCAGTCTTCAATTTTTGTTCCGCCGTCGTCCGCTCAGCCATCATCATTAATCGTCGATAAGACGCTTAGCCTTCACGATGGTGAGTTCCTTGATTATTTGTTTGGAGAGTCTCGCCTTCGAACGGAGTCAGACCCATTTAGTGATTTTGTCGCTTGCCAAATCGAACGCTTGATTCGCTCTCCAAAAGCCTTGCTTAATGAACTTCCAGTGATGCCAGCCTCTGTGACCACGTTAATGGGCGAATTACAGAGCGATGAGTTTGATTTTACGTGGT
>NZ_AJYZ02000019.1:1592046-1673201 GCF_000272045.2 Vibrio crassostreae 9ZC13
TGATTAAACTGGCAAATAGCGCCTTTTACAAACGCAATGAAAAACAGGTTACCGACCTAAAAACAGCATTCTTAAATATGGGTTCTCAAGGGCTCGTTGAAGGGGTGGTGAATAGCTACATGAAGAACTTCACGCCGGGGAACAATATTTACTGGCGTCACTTCGGTGAGAAAATTTGGAATCACAGTGTTCAAACCGCGTCTTTCTCTAAGGAGTTGATGAAAGACTCTTCATCTCAAGAAGAGCAAGCAGCGGCGTATTTTGTTGGGTTAATTCGCAACTTAGGCAAGATGATCATTTTCCAGATGATGGTAGAAGCCTTCAAGCATGTTGATCCTTCTGTTCCACCTAACTCGTTAGCATTGAAGCGCCTGATGAACAGCTACTCCATTCGCCTGACTTACACCATTGCTAAGTTCTGGGAACTGCCAGAATCAGTGTTGACCGCGATTGGCTACCAAGAGTCTAGCCGATACGAATGCACGCCACTTGGTCAAGCTGTGTTTGAAGCTAACTACTTGAGTGAATTGTGCTATTTACTGGAAGAACAAACGATTGAAGTCGAGCAATTTAAGCGCAGATGCAAAGAGACACTGATGTCTCCGGCTGCATACAAAGTGGCTAACCGTATCTATAAAGAGTCTGAATTATCGCTAGTGAGCTAACCCTTAGCCTATTCGACCTACGCTGTGACTGAACATAATGATTGGTTGCAGCTTGGTTGGGCTAGGTTGTGAAATACATTCAGCTACGAAATACGCTTACAAATGGCTAATCCACAGCTTGTCGAGTTCGCACCAACCGAAACCATTTACTTGTGCGCCGTGTATCTTTTCAGAAACCTCTAAGTTGAACGCCTCTTGCTTGAGCTCAGTCACAACCCCAGATTCATGCAACCAATGCCGGAGCGACAACAGTGCATTCATTGCTAACTCAAAGTTGGGCTGGTTTGTTATTGAGGCTAAGCCTTGTTCGATTGTCTCTAGCATCTCAGAAGGTAAAGTTAATTCCTCAAACGGGAAGCGAGTGAAAAAGCTTAACCACGAAGTGAAGGTGTCGTTCTCATCAATAATACTGCACAGCGCGACGTCTTTGGTAGTTAGGTAGTTAGTTAGGTAGTGGCCATATTCCACGTTGGTTTTGCTGTCGCCGGATACTGATAATTGATCGAAAAGGGTTTGGCATTCAGAGGTGTCTTCAACGGTGAATTCACGCTCTGTTTTCGACAATACTGGGTTTTGAATCTTAAAGAAGGTTGAGCCGAATTCCGGTTTGGAAGCATGGTCGTCGCCACGCACGGTGGTCGTCTTTTCGGGCAGTTTCACGCACACCTGATTTTGAGCGCAAGCTTTACTCTGTGCCCATTCCGGGTAGACCCACAACTCGACTCGATTAAGAATCGGCGTGCTGTGTGAATACGCGCTATTGCGGCTCAATCTCAACATATTGCTTGAGAAGATGTCTAACGAGAACGCGCCAGAACCAATCAGCCTATCAGTAGGTGATGAGTGATCAAAAATGGAGGCTTCAGCTTTGGCAAGTAGGCGTGGTAAGTGCCAATCAGGTTGATTCAGTTTCACGACAACCACATTACCTGCCGAGACAGAGACCTCATCAATATGCTGATAACAGCGACGCCATATTTTGCTTTGGCAGAGCGAGTTAAGGTTGCGCGCTATGTCTTGAGGTTCGAGTGTTCTTCCGTTATGAAACTGAACACCATTACGAATCTGAAAGTGCCACTGTGTCGCATCTTGATTAGGCTGCCAATGATAAGCTAAATCGCCGCTGAGTTTGCCGTGCTGAACGGTGGTAAGGCGTTGGCAAACTTGCATCACTAGGAAGCGTTCGGTGCGTCTAAGTACTCGTTGAGGGTGAAGCGCTTCGAGTTCTCGGTGAAATGGGATATACGCGATATTCTGCGCTGAAGGAGTATTACTGCTTAGAAAGGCTTGCAACTCAGCGCCAGCATTGCGGCCGTTGAAGCTTAAGGTGCTAAACACCTGTTCGATGTTACCTGCGTCGGCTTGGGTTTGTGCGTATTGGTAACACGCCTCAATGGGCTCAACCAGACACGTGAGTTGTGCTTTATTGCTTCGGCCTGAGCTAGCTTGCCACTCAATCCAGCCTTGCGCTGTCATCGCTTTGAGTAAGGTCTGAACGTGACGTTCACTCACGTGCAGCAGTGTGGCCAGTTGGTTAACCTGACAATGTGATACTCCAGGCCCAAAAGCCTGAAATATCTTTTCATACAGTTCAAGCTTACGCTTAAGGTTGCCCAATTTGCTTTTCCTAACGACGAGGTTGAGTTAAATGTGAATAGCCAGAATCAATCAGTGCGTTTTCCATCGTATCGAGAACTCGAGAGGTTATCTCTGAGCTCAGGATATTCGATTCAGTTTTGCCTTGAAGCACCAAATCTGAAAAATGGTCGATTTCAAACTCGAATCCATTCCCTATCACTCGGTAGTTAATGGTCGACTTTTTGCCTTGATGTTCAATCTCAATAAAGGCCGGATTCCACCATTTTTCGTGAATGGTGATTTTGGTTTCAGGTCCACTCAAGTGTGCTGATCGGGGAAGGTTTTGCACTGTTGATGCCGATATCTTACCGCTTATATCACCAGAGAATGTAAAGCATGCATTGGTATCAACATTCGCTCCCTCATAAAGACACGACATCTCTACCTGAGGTTTTGAAGGGTTTACACCCAGCGTTCGGCACAGATCGTAAAAGAACCAAAGCCCATAGACCCCAACATCGAGTGTTGCTCCGCCTGACAAATCCGGATTGAAGATAAACAAATCGGGCTCATAGTCGTGATGGTTACCAAAGCTGGCTTCGATTGAATCTATCTGAATGTTGTTATCGACCAAGAATGATTGGAGCTCACGATATGCGGGAAACACCACGGTTTTCATCGCTTCTAACAGCATCACGCCATTTTGCTTCGCGAGAGCTTTCATCTCAAGCCAGTCAGCAAGGTTGGTAAAAGCCGGCTTCTCGACCAATACGTGCTTATTGTTCTTTAGAAACAGTTCGGCGAGTGGCTGGTGGTATGGGTGAACCGTAGCGATGTAAACCGCTTCAACACTTGGGTCATTCGCCATCTCTTCATAAGAACCATACGCCTTGTCGCAAGCAAACTTGTTGGCGAACGTGGCTGCGCGTGAGTGATCTCTTGCGGCAACGGCATACAATTCACCATGCAGAGAGTGCTCTGTGACTGCGGTTGCGAATCGATTGGCGATATTGCCTAGCCCTGCGATGCCCCATTTAATTTTGCGTTGCGTGTCGCTCATCAGTTGCTCCAAATCGTTGTTTTGTATCAGTGTACTCAGAGACGCCACATACAAATAGAGAACAGATTTCTCAACCTGTTTTCTATTTATTTTATTCTAGTTGAAGCTCAGGATTAGCTCTGTATTGAGTGTTTCCAATCGGCTAGGGCTTTAATGTGTTTTGGCCCGATGCCACAACAGCCACCGATAATATTCGCGCCCAGTGCATGCCAGCGTTTAGCGTAAGTTAAGTAACCTTGGCCATCCAGCTCACGCATCTCCTGAAACATATCATTCGCTTCATGTTCGTTGCTGATAGGCGCAAAATTGTTAGCATAGACACCAACTTCTAAATCACTGCCTAGCTCATCGATCACTTTCTTGGCATCGATAATGGCTTGATCCATCACTTCAGGCACTGAACAGTTAAACATAATGCCTGTCGCGTTTGATTGGCAGGCAAGTTTGATGGCGTCTGTTACGCTCTCGCCAGAACGAATATTGGCAGAATCGCCCTTGGTGTCTTCCAAACTGAACGCGTAGTAACACGGCTTATCTGACTGCTTAAGAACCGCATGAATGGATTCGAATTCTTGCAGGCTACAGATGGTTTCCGCGATCCAAAGATCGATGTTTGGATCCTGGGCATCGTAAAGCGTTTGAATGATTGGCGCGGCTTCTTCTACCTTAAACAAGTCTGGTCGGTAGCTGCCAAATGGCGGTGGAATCGCGCCTGCTACTTTCACTGTGTGGGTAGCATTGTCTGCAACTGCTTTAGCCAGCTCACCAGACAGTGTGGCTAGTTCAAAACCGCGTTGCTCGAACAGCTCTTCACCCAAGTGAAAAGGCACACAGGCGTAGCTATTGGTGATTAGGATTTCAGCACCTGCATCGACAAAGTTTTGATGTGCTTGGCTGACAAATTCGGGTGCTTCAATCAGCGCTTGAGCACTCCAAAGCGGTTGAGAAAATGGCGCGCCAATTTCTTTGAGTTCTCGGCCCATGCCGCCATCAAGTATGGTTAGTGTTTTCATATTCAATACTATCTAAACAATTGCTGAAGTTCTGCCGCCACCATATCAGACAACCTTGTTAGACAGAAGCCATCAAGCCAAGGTTCAACTATCGATGAGGGAGTTTCGTTATAAGCCGTCTAGCGGGCTAGTCGTGCCACTAAAGTGTTGCCCAATAACGTGAGTGTAAATCTGAGTTGTCTTAACATCACTGTGCCCCAGTAGCTCTTGAACCGTTCTGATATCGGAGCCTGACTTTAGAAGTTGCGTAGCAAAACTGTGCCTGAAAGTATGACAACTAATTCGCTTGTGGCGCAATTTATTAGAGTTAGTCGCCTTCTTCAGCGTTTTTCGGAGTACCGAATCATGTAGGTGGTGTCGGCATACGATCCCCGACTCAGAGTGTTGAGTGACGGATTTTGATGGGAATAGGTACATCCAAGCAAGTTGTCGATAGGCACTAGGGTATTTTTTACCTAATCGGTGAGGCAAAGATGGCCCAAACCCATTCAAGTTATCTTTAGCGAGCAGAACTGCAACTTGTGAAATTTTGTCTTGTATAGCTTCAGTGAGTGAAAAACTTAAAATTGTCACTCGGTCTTTATTTCCTTTCCCATTGTGAACAGTGAGAGACCCTTGTTTTAGATCTATATCTTGTACTCGAAGCCTCAGGTATTCCGATACTCTCAAACCTGAACCATACAACAAGCGAAAAAACAGTTGATATTTAGGATCTATTTCATTGATCACCGAGATAGCTTCCGCATGATTGAGTACGCTAGGAATTTTTCGAGACCGAGTCGCATAGCTAAACCCTAAGTCTCCTAGAGGTTGCTTAATAAATTGATTGTATAAATAGGCTAGAGCATTGAGAGCTACCTTTTGAGTATTGATGGCTACTTTTTGTTGATTAGCTAAATGAGAAAGAAAGGAGACAACTTCAGCGGCATGCATCTGTTCAGGGTGTTTAAGCTTATGAAAATGAATGAAGTATTTTATCCAGTAACAGTAGGCTTTGATTGTCTTGCGACTATAGCCTCGCATCGTCATATGTTCGCAAATTGCCTACATGAATTGACTCGCCATATATTCCCCTCACAAAATCTGTACATACAGACAGTTTATTGCTTGTTGAATAATTAATGACTTAAAAAAGAGTGGTTTTTAACTCTGATTGAGCACGAATTTAACGAGAGGCTTATTTTAAATTATTGATTATACTGCAGATTTATGGGTGGTTAAGAATGAGGCCGAGCGTTACATAGTCGGCAATATGTGCTTGCACGTTTTCACACTTATTGTTTAGACCCACTTTTATATTAAATGCATAGCATTCAGTTGGTTATGAGTGACCTTTTTGATATGTTAAGCGGATGGATTCGTGCTTGCACAATATTAAAATGTTATACGGAGGTAATTTAACATGAGCGGAGTTGCAATTCCGTTTGTCAAAGACAGGATAGGGAATACGATTTACATCGATCAGTATGAAGATCTAGGCTATCCGACACCAATTTTTTGCGGAGGTAGAGGTTGTGGGACACGAGTTACACATGTTGTTGGTCATAAAAGGAGAAACACCGGCAAGTTAATTCCTGCTATCTTTCGTCTTTATCAAAACTTCGATCACTCAGATAGCTGCAGTTTTAAAACCTCAGGTAACTACGAAATTGAGGCGAAAATTGGAACTTCCAATGTCGAAGACGCAATCGCAGACGGTGAGACTTTATTTCGGGTTCATATTTTAAACCATGACGAAGCTTCTCAGTTAAAGCAAAAAGAAGAAGTTTTTGCCGACCAGCTTCCCGAAGATACTACTAAACGTGTTTTTTATAACAAGGGTAAGATGCCCTGTTACGTCAAAGCCTGTAGTGACCTTGCGAAGCTGTATATATATGGAAAGGAAAACCCTAAAGAAAGGGATAGCCTCGAAATAAAGGTTAATAAAAGCACTGTTAAGTGGAAAGACTTTTTCTTTGGCATTGGACAATACCGTTACTTTCAGCATTGCCTTACTAAAGATAAATACGTAAATGCAGCGATTGATCTTCAAATTACTCGCAAAGTTTTTTCTGGTGTGGTTGACGACTTTGAATACTTTGAGTGTAAACCCAAGAATGTAAAAGGTACTAAATACTATCCAATAATCCGGATTTCCAAAAAACTAAAATTACCCATAATTGATTTTGACAAACAGTTTTTAGTTTACGGCAAGTTTCGCCTAAGGAATGCTGAAGAGCCAAAAGTATCCAGTGAATACAATGCAGTAGAGTTCATGACAACGCTTGTTAACCTAAAACAGATGGGAGAAGTTCCCACCGTATAACAAGCAATTTAAGAGGGATTCACAACGCTTGGCACTTTTGCTCCTACTTCAAATTTAGTGTTTACGGTACAATACGTTAAGTTGGGTGGAGGCGTTGTTCACCCCTTAATTGGGCTACATGGACTCCCTCTTTTGTCAACAATAGCTCCCGCTGACAACAGTGGATCGGACAGCAGCTCTACATTCGGTGTTTAATCGGAATCGTTCCGTCACCTTGATGATATTCGCTTGATGCCAGCCTCATTCGTTAAACAGTATTTATTACTTCCCAATTAAACAGGTTTAGGCATCTCGGTCTGGTCGTATTGTCATCATTTGCTATTGCTTTGACTCGGTGAGTGTTAACCGTTTACATAGTTAATCTTGTACTCTTTTCCTGTTGTTAATAATGCCCATATTATACGAGCATTTTTTGCTGCTAGGGCGACAGCTGCTCGTTTATAACCTCGTCGTTCAACGAGTTGATTTAACCAAATACTGTTGCGATCGGTTTTCTCTTTACATCGTGCAATAACGGCTCTTGCGCCATGAATAAGTAGAGTGCGAATATGTTTTTCGCCTCTTTTGCTGATGCGACCAAGATGAACATGACCACCTGTTGAGTATTGTCTTGGAACCAACCCTATCCAAGCGGCAAATTGGCGGCTAGAGCCAAATTGTTTGGCGTCATTGACGGTCGCGACAATGGCACTTGCACTGTGTTCACCGACACCTGGAATATCCATGAGCGCTTTGGCTGAAGCCATCTCACGAACTAAAGCAGAGACTCTACGATCATAGTGCAATACTTCTAGGTTAAGGTGTTGAATCTTGTTCGATAGATCTTGAAGTAGCTCTCGAGCGAGTATAGGCAAACCATTTTCTGCATCTTCAAGGACACTACCAATAGTGTTTTGAGCCGAGTAGCGCCCCTGAGGCATCACAATACCAAATTCGGAAAGCAAACCTCTGAGCTGGTTAATAGTCGCCGTTCTTGTTTTAATTAGCCCCTGTCGAATACGGTGCAGGCAAAGCACAGCTTGTTGCTCTTCACTTTTTATAGAGACAAATCGTGTTTTGGGTCTAGATACCGCTTCACAGATGGCCTCTGCGTCATTGGCATCGTTCTTCTCATTTTGTCGATATGGAATAACGAATTTGGACGCCATAATTTTCGGGTTATGACCTAGTTTCAGTAGCTCTCTCGCCCAGTGGTGTGCACCAGAGCACGCCTCCATACCGATGAGGCAGGGAGGTAACTTCGCGAATGTGTCTAAGAGTTTGTTTCTTTTGACAGTTTTGCGTAGGACGCACTTGCCATATGCATCAACGCCGTGAATACTGAATACATTCTTGGCGAGGTCAACGCCAATAGTTTGAATGGTGGACATAGTAACCTCCAGTTCTTCAGCGTGTACTAAGTAAGTATGGCACGCAGAGTGTCAGGTAGAGGGAGTCCATATCATTCGTTATATGCCTTATCGAATTCGGAGAATATATGGACATATTGGTTGAACAAGAAATTGAGCTTCATCAGTACGAGACGCGTCAGAGCTTACCTGATATTGAACGCCTGATTCATCCCAGTTTTTCTGAAGTTGGTAAATCAGGCACCAGTTATGACTTTGCTTCCATCATTGAAATGATGAGCTCAGAAGAACCTTCAGAAGTTCGGGTTCATTCTCAAAACTATGAATGCGTTCAACTTGAACCATCGGTTCACTTACTTAAGTATGAGTCTGCTTTATTGGCCCCGTCAGGTGAGGTTAGCGATTATGCCAAACGCTGTTCTATCTGGGCTTTCAACGGTATTTGTTGGCAATTGAAGTTTCATCAAGGGACACCATGTCCGGCTTTTGAATTAGTCTAAAATCATGCTTGGAAATAGGCATATAACAATAAATTTAAGAGTGATTCACAACGCTTGGCGCTTTCACTTCAAGCAAGTTTAGTGTTTATGGCACAACGTTTAAGTGAGGTGGTTAGCGTTGTTCACACCTTAATTTGGCGTTGATACCTACATAATTTGAGGGAACATGAAAGATAAAGAATCGCTATTTGTTATATTTTCAGGTCTGTTATTTGCTGCTTGTTTTATCTCGTTTGGGACAATCATTGGTCAAGTTAGCTTTGACCCTGACAATTCAACAAAAATAACAGATTGGATTAGTGCTTTGGGAGCTATGATTGGTGGCTTGAGTACATTGGCTTTGTTCTTTTTCGGTTGGCGTGTAGTAACAAATTTTCGCTCTCAAAACAAAATTGCAATTTTGCAGGATGTTAAAAGAGACTTACTTCTTTTGTCTAAGTACGTATCTCAATGGGCATTTGAAGCAACGATGGTATGTGATAAACCAAGTAGCGACCCAAAGGTACTCGAGCTGCAAACTAAAGTAGACTCCTACATGCGTAATGTCTTAGATTCGAGCGCTAGGTTAGATGCAGCGCAAATAGAACGTGAATACTGGACATTAGACGAAGCAGTCAAGTTAGAAAGAAAGCTCGCAGAAATGCATCGCTATATGAATTACCCTTTCCATTACAAGCCAATGAAAAACAATAGTGACGGTAGCGTTAAAGACTTTGACGCAGATGAGGCTATTCTGGAACGAAACGAAAAATTTTTATCTGACAAAATGTACTTAATTGGTGAGATCCATAAACTGGTAGAAAACCTAGATAAATTAGATCAAGCGATAAAAATGTAGGCATAACAAACGACTATGGCACGGTTTGCCTTACTCGAAGTAATCCGTAAATACCTAAATTAGCAGATTCACTAACACGGAAATGCCCCTTTTCTTGATAGAGTAAAAACTCATTTATATTCTGTTTGCTCAAATTTTCGACATCTGAACTAATATGAGAGCGGTTACTTCCGAAGAGTCAGCATAGCTCTCTTTTTATATTGCTAATCATTTATTCCCCATGTACTACTCTGTCGGAATTCGCTTCACAAGTCTGCATGCAAAATTGAAGTGGCTTACCCAAAAAGTGAATGATCAGGCGCTATTGACAGAATAATTGCGCAAGACACCCCTTTGCCTGTAAGAGGTTGATCTTATTATAAGTTACAGAATGCGTGTTGCCATTTTTCGTGATTAATATATGACGAGTAACAGACATTGAGGAATTTTTCATGTTTTATTCACACCGAATATGATTAATAATCAAGCCCTGCATACTGAGGAAAACAAGGTTTAGTGTGAAATCCAATCAAAAAGGGTTTGTCCGGCTTATCTATGCCACAAAGTATTCATGGCTTGGTTTACGGGCAGCCTGGCGCTCTGAAGCCGCGTTCAGGCAGGAGTTGGTGTGTTTTTGTGTACTAACACCAATAGCGCTTGCTTTACCCGTCGGTGGCTTGGAGAAGTTACTGCTCATAGGTTCATTGGTCGCGGTTATCGTTGTCGAATTGCTCAATTCTGGCATAGAAGCCGTGGTTGATCGGATTGGGCATGAAAGGCATGAATTATCAGGACAGGCAAAAGATATGGGTTCTGCGGCTGTTCTGCTAACTCTTTTAATGGCGATATCTACCTGGGGGTATGTCTTATTCTCAATTTTTACCATGAAATAAATAGTTTATACAAGACAGGAAGTTATAAATGATAGATGTTGTAAAAAAACGTTTGGGGATTCTTTTCCCTTTGGCTGTAACGTTTGTTGTCTGCCTATTGATTCTCATGCTATCCCGGGTAGGATTAAGTGTCTGGCATGGAGATCGTGTTAGTGATGCTGACGGGTGGATAGCTATCTTGTTTCATGGGCTGCGCGTTGATATTTCAACGGTAAGCTATTTATTGGTGCTTCCTTCGCTGTTGACATGTTTGCTTGCCAGTAATGGGAATCTAGGGAAAGGCTGGTTGTTTGTCCTGAGGATCTGGATTGTTTCCGGGTTATGGCTATTGGTGTTCATGGAACTTGCTACACCTTCGTTTATCCTCGAATATGACGTTCGTCCAAACCGGCTATTCATTGAATACCTGATCTACCCTAAAGAAGTTTTTGGGATGTTATGGAGCGGATACAAGCCAGAACTGTTCATCGGTGCATTTGTTAGTTCGGCAACATTATATTGGGGATGGAAATTCACTCGTCATTTGGTGACAAGCCTGACATTTCCACGTTGGTATTGGCGGCCAGTACTTGCAGTCCTTGTTATAGCGCTTGGTGTTATGGGCGCGCGTTCCTCGCTGGGTCACAGGCCTCTCAATCCTGCGATGGTCGCTTTCTCTACCGATCCGTTAGTGAATGATCTTATTATAAATTCTAGCTATTCGCTTGCTTTCGCGGCCAAGCAACTAAAGGATGAAGATAGCGCATTCAAATACTATGGCGCTATGGATAACGATGAAGTTATTCGGTTAGTCCGTGAATCAACTGGGTTAAGTGAGCAGGAGTTTTTTTCTGATTCATCCCCAACAATGGCTTATCATCAGGCAAGCTATAAGGGTAAACCTAAAAATCTAGTCATTCTGTTACAAGAAAGTCTTGGTGCAAGGTATGTCGGTGCATTGGGTGGCTTGCCATTAACCCCAAACCTTGATCAGTTAATGACCCAAGGCTGGAACTTCACTCGCATGTATGCAACAGGCACCCGTTCAGTCCGAGGAATCGAAGCGGTGGTTACCGGCTTCTCGCCGACACCGGCGCGTTCAGTTGTAAAGCTAGGTAAAAGCCAAACCGGTTTCTTCACTATTGCTGACCTATTGAAAAGCAAGGGATATCATACTCAGTTTATTTATGGCGGAGAAAGTCATTTTGACAATATGAAGAGCTTTTTCTTAGGTAATGGCTTTGTTGATATGCAAGATTTCCCGACCTTTAAGAATCCAGCGTTTGTAGGTTCATGGGGAGCATCTGATGAGGACTTATATCAAAAGGCCCATGAGCAATTTTCTCAGCTAAGCGCGGATAGTCAGCTTTTTTTCAGTCTAGTCTTTACCTCTTCAAACCATAGCCCGTTTGATTATCCGTCCGGCCGGATCACGCCATATAATGAACCAATGCAAACTCGGGAGAATGCGGCAAAGTATTCAGATTATGCCTTGGGTGAATTCTTCAAGAAGGCTAAATCGTCTTCTTACTGGGACGATACTATTTTTGTTGTAGTGGCTGATCATGATTCTCGCGCTTATGGAAACCAGTTGGTTCCTATTGACCATTTTCATATTCCTGCGGTGATTGTCGGTGAAGGGGTTCCTTCAAAACAGGATCCTCGTTTAGCAAGCCAGATTGATCTTGCTCCGACATTACTGTCTCTCATTGGAATTAATAGCGTTAACCCAATGATTGGGCATGATATGACCAAGGATATTGATGAATCAAAGCTTAGGGCGATGATGCAGTTTTATAAGAACTTTGCCTGGATGGATAATAATAATGACGTTGTCATTTTCCAGCCGGATAAACCTGCACAAGGCTTTCATTACGATGGAGAATCAACTGAATTACTTGACCGTAAGATATCAGAACCAATGATCAAGATAGCAAAGGCGAATGCACTGTGGGGAAGCCTGGCTTATCAGAATGATTTCTATCATTCATCAGAGGCTCAATAATTAGGGTGGATTACTCACAAGTGATGTCAGGGGGCGAGCACCTGTTGTGACATCGTAGCTTGAAACCAAGCATGGCGGCTTTGATAAACAGAGCCGCCTTTTTCAATTCCAACTAGGACTGGATAAGCGTTGAGTTACGACAGCTCCCTTTGTCTTGTTTGCGTGCGTTTGCATTCGGCGAACAATGACATGTCGCCGGTTAATTATGAAAAGTCTCTAAAGAAAGTGTCCGGCTGGAGTTGACCAGAACAAACAGAAGTGGACCTCAATGGTTGGACACATAAGCTAATTCCTTTCCATACCTGTAGTTATATATAACTTTCTAATTTAGGAAAATCACTGACTCACATTTGTCCATCAACGTGCTGGCGAGACCTAGCTAGAACAGGTTTGCCCCTTTCCCACTTAGTGCTTTTACTCATACACATGCTGTTAATGTGCGTTTGCCCTACCAAAACTTATCCATCCCTGTCGTGCTGATCGTTGGGGAACCCTCGTGATGTAATACGGGGTGAAAGTTGAAATTTATAGATCCAATGCTAGCTCCTTGTTTAGTCATTAAGTGACGTGAAAACAAAGAATTGCAGTTTTATTTCGGCGATAACGTCGATAAGTGGGTCAATTTTAAACTGGCGTTGACAGTAGTTCTGACTTTAATGTTGATCAGGATAGCTCAAGATAACGGATGACATGGAGTTAAACTCAGAGATAATCAAGCAGTTCAATCCCAAATAAATAAGTAACTGTGGTTGATTAGAAAGAGTGTGCTAGAAATCATTCATAGATCTGGCCATAAATGCTCGATGGAAACCACCCCAAATGCATAATGGAGGTGGCTCCAAATGCATAATGCGAGCAAATCATACAATATTTAATTATTTAATAAACAAGAGCTTAATCATTAGTTCGCTTCGAAGTTTCATTAAGCTTTCTTTGGTGACTTTTATGAGTAAATACCGCAGTGCTACTAATGCACTGAATACCATCTACGACGCTAATAAAATTTTGGGTGAATTGTCCCGTGGGTTCATGGGGCGTTTACGTTAGAGCGTCGTTTTGCCATTTCAAATCTCCGTGTTGTTAGAGACTTGATGGCGGGGTATGAAACACGAAAATGCCCCAAAATCATTTAAAGCTATACCTCATCACACCTTGCTAACTCGTTACTTGCCCAAATTTTTATAATGAATCAATATGCCATTAGTTTGTTAGCTGCTTAATTGTTTTATCAATTTGATAGCAATTTACATCATGTGTTCAAGGTATTAATTATGGAATTACAGACAAGGCTAGTTTTTATAGATACAAGCGCTTTTGAAAAGAAAAACTATCAATTTGGGCAACATTCCCTTGGTCGTCTTCAAGAACTAATTGAGGATGAGAAAATTCACTTGCTCATTACCGATGTGACAAGGAAAGAAATCGACTCGCACCTCAGACGTAAATCTGAAGAAGCAGCTTCAATGATAAAGAAGATGCAAAAGGATGCGATGTTTCTAAGAAATACCCCCGATCTTGATTGTCATGGCATCTTCACCAACATTAAAGGTGATGATATTTATACTGTAATCAGTGATAAATTTGATGATTTCGTCGAAAACGGCTACGTCGAAACAATCGATGTTAGTACTGTTAACCCTCAAGTTGTATTTGACGCTTACTTCAACAACCTCCCGCCTTTTGGCAAAGAATCAAAAAAGCACGAATTTCCAGATGCCTTTGCACTAGAGGCGATTAAACAAGTAAGTTTGGATAGAGGACATTCAGCCTACATCGTAAGCGATGATGGCGACATGAAATCATTTTGTGATAAGGAAGATAACTTCATTCACCTTGAAAAAGTTGATGACCTAATTAACTTGATTGTTCGAAGCGACCAAGCGTACGAAGAGCCAGCCAAATTTGCTGATGAAATATTTGAGCAACTCCTAGAAGAAATCAAAGCCAATGCTCTACAAGCTCTCAAAGATGGCGAGTTCAACTATGAAAACGCAGACCCTTTCGATGAGATTATCAATTCGTTAGAAATCAACTCAGTGAATATTGAGAAGAAAAACTTACAGAATGTCGATGCTGAGTGGGCTGAATACGAAGTAGAATTTGAGGTGGTTATTACGGCTGATTATCGATTCTCAGATTATGATCGTTCACCTTGGGATAATGAAGACAAGCAATACGTATTCGTGTTGAGCAATGAGTCAACAGTACAACACAAAGAAACATACACGGCCCACTTGACACTTGCCTATGACGACGGATTGAAAGCTAACGCATACATCGAAGAGCTTTACTTCCAAGATACATATTTCGAGCTGACTGATGATGACTCCGAAGTTATTAGCTTCAAAGAACTAGATATCAACGGTGAATGACATGAAGCTATATGTCATTGGTAATGGCTTTGATGTTCATCATGGGCTGGACACCCGATATACATCTTTTGGGCTCTATCTTAAAAATAACTATTGGGAAACATACGAACTGCTGATTGAGCACTACGGTTTCAGTGACCTAAATCCAGACTACCCAACATCAATGTCAGACCCTTTATGGTCTGAATTCGAAACGAGTATGTCACTACTTGATAAAGATTCGGTCTTGGAAGCAAATATGGATGCAATACCAAACTATGCTTCCGATGACTTTCGAGACAGAGACCGATACACGCTTCAAATTGAGATGGAGCGAATACTTGGGCTTCTGACCACTGAACTGTATAAAGCGTTCAAAGAATTCATTTTGGCAGTACAGTTTCCTCAGTTTGATAACAGTCTAGCTGTAAACATAGACAGAGACGCTGTTTACCTCACATTCAACTACACTGATACACTTGCTCAATACTACGAAGTTCCTGATGAAAATGTATTGTTCATTCACGAGAAAGCAGATGAGGATGTTGAAGAGTTAATACTTGGTCATGGCGTAGATCCAAAAAATTTCAAAGAGAAACCAGCTGAACCACCAGCAGGGTTAAGTGAAGAAGATTTAGAGCGTTGGATGGAGTATCAATCTGACCAATATGACTACTCATACGAGCGTGGAAAGGATGCTATCAATCAATATTTTTCCGCAACGTTTAAGGGAACAGAACAGGTAATCAAAAACAACGTAGATTTCTTTGCAGGTCTTGCCAATGTGGATGAAGTATTCGTTTTAGGTCACTCATTGGCTGAAGTTGATCTCCCCTATTTCCAAAAGTTAGCTGAATCAGTCAAAACAGGTGCTAAATGGCTTGCCACTTACTATGACCCAGACGATCAGCAAACGCACTATGACACGCTAACAGGGCTTGGAATAACCAACGTTTCGGTTGTTAGAATGGAACAAATCTAAGCGAGAAACTAAAATGTCATTAGTAATTTCGGTAGATTATACATTGTTTTTCCCAAACTTGGCTTATGCGAAGAATTCAATGTTGAACATCAGCTCTAACTCGAAATTGTCCAAAAGTTTGTTACACACATGTCGATTATGTCTGTCGATTATGTCTGTCGATTATGTCTGCTAGAGGATTAATTGGAGCGTAGTAAATTTACTACGTTGAATCTTAGTCGTTGTTCAAATTTGCAGACTTTCGATGCAATGTTATGCGAACTTATACTGCAAATAGTATTGTAAGTCTTTGATGGTTGGTTCGAGTTATGCTGACTTATCCTGCAAGCATCACCTTAAAAATGTCGCTGAAACCATTGCCTGGTTTCAGCGACAAAAAAAGCCGCTCTTTATGAGCGGCTTTTTGCTTTCTGGCGCTCGCTAAATTCTCTTCAAATATTACCCATCTCTTTGGTTAGAAATTGTTTTCTCTCGCTCTGTAGGCTTGGTATTCCCTTATACCTTGAGTAAGATGACCCGAACCCCCTTAGTTTTTATGGAATTATGACTGAGTTATTTGAGCAAAAAAGTTTGCAGCCTTTGTACATTCAAGTCGCGGGAGAGTTAAAACGCGAGATTGATAAAGGTACTTATCCTGCGGGCAGTAAGCTACCGTCTGAAAATCAGCTGGTGGATCTGTTGAAAGTCAGCCGTGTAACGGTGCGTAAAGCATTGCAGCAACTCAATGCTGGCGGTTACATCTTCTCAGAGAAAGGAAAGGGCAGCTTTGTTAAATCCAATAAACTGCGTCACGATTTTCTTTCCATGTCTGGTTTGGCGCAGGAAGCTGCGGGCGCAGGGTTAGAGGCGACTAATATTGTTGATGCCTTTGAGGTGCAGCCTGCGGATGAGCTTGTCGCTCAGAAACTCAATATTTCGCCTGGTGAGCCCGTTAACTTTGCGCGTCGTTTACGATTGGTAAACGAACAAGTCGTCTCATTTGAAGAGTTTTATATCCCTCGAGTGCTGTTGCCTAACCTCACAGAAGACGATCTCAAGGGATCTAAGTTCGAATATTTGAGCCGTCACGGTATTGAGATGATCAAGACGCAACAAAAACTGTTGCCGGCTCTGCCCGACGCCACCATTCAGCAGTTATTGGGTGTTGGGGAGCTTGACCCTATCTTGATTAACCAATCACAAAACTACTATGAAGAGCAGAAAATCTACGAATATTCAACGGTTTACTATAAATCTAGCTTGTATGATTTTGAGATAACCGCACGAGTTTAGAGAATGTCGAATAGCCCACGTTTGTGGGCTATTTTTTTATCTATAGGTTTTGAATGTAAGCAATCTTATGCATTTCCAATAAATAACAAGTGTGACGAATAACAAAAAAACGACAGTGAAAAATACAACCTGTATCTAACCTGTATTATTATGAATACAGGTTAGATACAGGCTAAATGCAGGTTGTTATTTCTTTGCACTCTTTGGAGACGAAAATTATGGCGCGAGATGCGAAAGTTGTAGCGAATAGAGTTATGGCCTTACTGGGAGGTGAGGGCAATATCGCACAACTGAATCACTGTGCAACACGACTGCGTGTTGTGGCCAAGGACGATGAACAAGTCGACGCTGAAGGACTCAGCGCAACAGAAGGTGTACACGGGTACTTCTTCCAAAATGGTCAACACCAAGTGATCTTGGGTACCGGATTTGTGGGTAAGGTTTTTGCCATCATGAAAGGCAACGAGGCCATTGAAGAAGCTCCACAAGAAGAAGAGAAAAAAGACAAAGTGAGTACCTTCCAAACGGTAACACGTACTTTCTCTGACATCTTTGTCGCCATTATTCCTGCCTTGGTTGCGACCGGTTTATTGATGGGCTTACGTGGGCTGTTGGTTAACGGCTTCGGTATTGAACTGTCGCCACAGCTAAATACGTTGTCTCAAGTTTTAACCGATACGGCCTTCATCTTTATTCCAGTGTTGGTGACATGGTCTGCTATGCGAGTGTTTGGCGGTAATCCAGTGCTCGGTATTGTATTGGGTCTGATGCTGGTGGCACCGCAGCTAGCAAGCAAATGGGATGTTGCCTTTGGTAATGCCGAGGCGATGATGATTCCATTCATGGGCTTCGAAATTGCGGTGACTGGCTTACAAAGCTCGATTCTTCCTGCGGTATTTATGGGCTGGTTTGCTGCCTTAGTTGAGCGCACATCACGCAAACACATCCCTGAAGTTCTGGATTTGATTCTGACACCATTTATTACGTTGTTGGTCTCTTTGATTGCTGGCTTGGTATTCGTTGGTCCAATCCTACTCGGCATTGAAAAACTCATTACCGAAGCCGTTCTCTACTTCTTACAAATCCCATACGGCATTGGTGGCTTGATTTACGGCGGCGCAATTCAATTCATGGCGGTAACAGGTATGCACCACACCATCGTGCCTATCACGATAGCAATGGTGACAGATACAGGCTTTGACTACATCAACCCATTGGGTACTGCTGCAATCGCAGGCCAGTTTGGTGCGGCAATGGCGGTTATGTCGATGCAGACAGACAAAGTGAAGCGCACCGGTATGTTTGGTGCAGCGTTGCCAGCTCTGTTTGGTATCACTGAACCAGCGATGTTTGCGATTACTCTGCCTCGCGTAAAACCTTTCTTGTATGGCTGTATTGGCGGTGCATTAGGTGGCTGTTTGGGCGCGATTGCGGGTATTGGCTCTGCGGGTACGGGCGCAACTATGTTACCGGGTGTTCTGCTTTATCTTGGCGGCGGTCTAGGAATGTATGTGCTTGTTATGTTGGTGGGTGCGGCTTCGGCTTTCGCATTAACAAAGCTGCTTTACAAAGAGCCTAAATAATTTTTCACCACCTATTTGAGTGAATATCTTTTTCTTGGAGTTGTTATGGATTTTTCTAATCGTCAAAACCGCTTTGTCCGAATTCACGAGGTGAGCGAGGAGTATTTGGCGGATATTGAACACAAAACACAAACAGACCCGTTTTACCCGAGCTACCACATAGCACCAAAGCACGGCCTGTTGAATGACCCGAATGGTTTGAGTTACTTCAATGGCGAGCACCATATTTTCTACCAGTGGTTCCCGCTTGGCCCAGTGCACGGTTTGAAGCACTGGTACCACGTATCGACCAACGATTTCGTGAACTTTACTGACCGCGGTATCGCGATGTACCCAGACCAAGATTATGACCATCATGGTTGTTATACCGGTGTTGGTGTACCACACGATGACCAGCTGTACATTTTCTACACGGCGAATTTGAAAAAGGAGAATGACCAACGTCACCCGACTCAAGTTCTCGCGATTATGGACAAGCAAGGTAACGTGGAAAAGAAAGGCGTCGTCGTGGATTTCGATCCTAATGCCTACACTGCAGAGATTCGTGACCCAGTGCTGGTTTGTCGTGACAACGATTATCACATGTTGATTGGCGCTCAAGATCATAACGAAAAGGGCACGCTGGCTTATTACCACGGTAAAGACATTGATGATTACCACCATATGGGTGACATCGATGTGGGTCTCGAAGACTTTGGCTATATGTGGGAGTGTCCGAACTACTACGAAACCGATGAAAACGGGGTTTACATCTTCTCGCCTCAAGGTGTTAGCTCAGACAATAAGTACGATCTTAAGAACGTCTTCTCTGTGGTTTATATGGTCGGTGAGCGTATTGATTTTGAATCGAAAGTATTCAACAACCAAGGCTACCGTGAGCTGGACAAAGGCTTCGATTTCTACGCGCCACAAACTTATCTGGATGACCAACAACGTCGTATCTTGATTGGCTGGCTAGGTAACTCAAAAAGTGACTACCCAACCGATAAGAATGGCTGGGCACACATGCTGACTCTGCCACGTGAGTTGACGATTGATGGTAGTTACCTAATTCAGACACCATTGAAAGAGCTTGAAGCGCTGCGTCAAAACTCAGTGGATGTTGAAGGCTCTACACCTGTGGCATTGATGTCACGAGCGTTTGAGTTGGAACTGAATGTAGATGAGTCTTTCACTCTGACTCTGGCTAACCAGAAAGGTGAGCAGATGGTGTTCCAAGGTGATCGCGATGAGCTGATTCTGGACCGCTCTCACGTTTCACATCTACACGCGGAAGCATACGGCACGGTTCGTTATGCACAGCGCCTAGAGCAAGCACAAACTATTCGCATCTTTGTCGATAACTCAGCGATGGAAATTTTTGCTGACAACGGCAAGACAGTGTTCACCTCTCGCATCTTCATCGATGAGCTGTCTCTGGTCGCGCTAGATAATGCGACTGGCACACTGCATTACATGTCTGCGATACAGGCTACTCGCTAGCCACCAATAAATTATTCCAAAACAAAAAACAAGGCCCTCGTTGGGGAGGGCCTCTTATTGCCAAAATATAGGGTTTAGCATGAAAAATACACTAAAAATGTCGCTCGCTGCGGCTTCAGTAATGGCTGCAATGACAGCGAACGCTGGAATCAGCATTGTTGATACGGAAGAAGGTAACTTCTCTGTTGGCGGTAACGTGGAGTTGAACTTCAACTACCAAGACCGTGAATCACACGATAATAATGACAGCGAATTTAACCAAGACGGCCGCGTTCTAATTGAATTTGCTGGCGAAAAGTACACGAGCAATGGTCACTATGTGGGTGTGAAAGCACAGCCTTTGTTTGAGAGCACAGGCAATATTGCACTGGATGATGCGTACTTTGAGTTTGGTAAGAAAGACGGTTGGGCTATTAAAGCGGGTCGCTTTGAAGCTTACGACATGTTCCCTGTTGGTCTTGATGTATTCCTAGAGTACTCAGGTGACACAGCGAACGACCTGTATTCAGACGGTGCGGCTTACACGTACCAAACGAAAGAGGCGCGTGGTCGCGGCTCAGACGGCCAAATTATGTACAGCCAAACTTTTGGCAACTTGTATGTTGAAGTCGGCGCAATGCTCGGTGACCGCTCTAACTTGTTCGATGGCGGCATTGAAGGTAAATACCACGGTGAGCAAATCGACACAGTTAAAGATTCATTCCTAGTGCGCCCAGTTGTGGCTTACCAAATGGGTGATTTCAAGGTAGCCGCTTCGGTGGAAACCAACTTAGTTTCAGACGCGATTGTAGCTGATGGTGTAGATATCTCAGATCGTACGGGTTACGGCTTGACTGGTAACTGGACCAACGGCGATTGGAGTGTAAATGCGAATGTTGCTTACATGGATGCTGTAGACGAAAACAACCTAACAGCGGGTGTTAACGCACTTTGGAATAACTTTGGCCTAGGCTACATTCACGCAATCAATGAGTATGAAAACAAAGAGTTTTCTTCTTGGGCTGAAGGCGACGTAAACGTATCAACATGGTATGCATCTTACGCATTCCGTGATGTACTTGAAGTACAAGACTTTTCAATTCTTCTAGGTACATACTACACGATGGTTGATAACAAACTGGACCAACAATCGGACGCATCCGCCTTTGCTGAAGAAGACGATTTCGGTGCTCGTGTACGTCTGTTCTACGAATTCTAATTTAAACGTCGTTGCTAGAGGCAAAGTGATATGAACAAGGTTTGGGTAACTGGAGATGCTGTTGTGGATTTGATTCCAGATGGCGAGGCTCGTTATTTAAAATGCCCTGGTGGCGCACCAGCAAACGTTGCTGTGGCCATCTCTCGATTGGGTGGTGATACCGCTTTCTTTGGTCGAGTTGGGCAAGATCCGCTAGGGCGCTTTATGAAGCAAACCCTAACGGATGAGAAGGTGAATACCGATGACATGCTTCTGGATGAAGCTCAGCGAACATCTACAGTGATTGTCGACTTAGATGATGATGGTGAACGCAGCTTTACCTTTATGGTTAAGCCAAGCGCCGACCAATTTTTCAGCGTCGAAGACATCCCAACATTCTCATCTGGTCAATGGATGCACAGCTGTTCTATCGCTTTGGCTAACGAGCCATCACGCAGCGCAACGCTTGAAGCGATGAAGCGAATGAAATCAGCAGGCGGCTTCATCAGCTTTGACCCGAACCTAAGAGAAGAGGTATGGGCAGATCCATTTCAGATCCAAGAGGTGGTAATGAGTGCGGTTAATCTGGCAGATGTAGTGAAGTTTTCTGAAGAGGAACTGACGTTCCTGACAGGCACTGACACTCTCGATTCGGCTTTGGACGCATTAAATGTGGTACCTAACAAGCTGATTATTGTGACGCTAGGCGCTCGTGGTGCATTGGCTATATACAATGGTGAGCGTCGAGTAATTGAGGGTACTACAATTGAGCAAGTCATTGATACAACAGGTGCAGGTGATGCGTTTGTCGGTGGCTTGCTTGCGAAGCTGTCTCAGAATTCTGACTGGCACTCTTGGGCTCAGGTCGAAGCTGCGGTTCACTGGGGTAACGGCTGTGGCGCACTTGCGACGACTCAAAAAGGCGCTATGACGGCATTACCATCCTTTGAAAAGCTAACTAAATTAGTCGGGAAGTAGTGAATGCTGCCTCACAACGCTTGACCTATAAAGCCGCTCTTTATGAGCGGCTTTTTGCTATCTGCAGTTTGCCTTTTTCTTGTTCAAGAACGTTTCATCTTTCTCAATTCGCAGGCAACACCACTGCCGACGCTTCTTCCTCTGAATCTTCTTTGTCGTCTACTTGTTCAGCAACCCAATCAATTGTCTTGGTTAAATAAAGCTTATTGGTTTCGGTATCACACCAACGCTTTGATAGACCTCTGCGGTTAAATTCGCTGCCAATAGCGGCCAGTGTCTGATTACTCGGCCTTCCGTAATACAAGGTGTCGCACAGTTGAAGGTTCGACATCGATTGTGGGTATGTATTAACCGACGATGAGTTCATGCTTAGTGCTTTGGACTGATTATGCGTGCAACCCGTAAGGCTCAAGAAAAAGATCAATGCTAAGGCTTTCTTCATCATATCTCTGAACAGTTACTAATAATTGGCGGGGATTATGAGCATGATTAAGTCGTTGATTTGTCAATTCTTCGCTAACTGCTTAAAGACCACGATCTTGCTCGCAATTAGAGCACGTTATTGAGCCGTTTAATTCCTAGGTCAAAAAATGTATTAACCGCCAAATGCGCAATTTTGTACAAAAGCTGAAAGAGACAATAGAGTAGACTGATAAGTCGCTCGATAATTAACAGGCTTAGGAATTGTTATGGAGAACAATAAACGCTCTAAAGAAAAGGCCGAATATAAGATAACCGAAGAGCTCGGCGGCCTTGAAATTCTTAATGCTGAATACGAAAAGCAGAACTTCTCGCGCCACAGCCACGAGGGCTATACGCTGGGAGTCATCGAGCAGGGCGCTCAGCGTTTCTATCGAACGGGCGGACATCATATAGCACCACAAGATGCGATTATTCTGGTCAATGCCGACGAAGTTCATAGCGGTCACTCTGCCACTGAAGGCGGTTGGGCGTATCGAGCCATGTATCCACTCCCAGAGCAACTTGCCAAGATCACTCAAGAGCTAAACCTACCCAATTACGGGGCGCCTTACTTCCCAAGAGCGGTTGTTGAAGATCCTGAACTCGCCAATCAATTGAGATTAGTCTTTAACACGATTGATGAATCTGACAATCGCTTGTTAAGAGAGACCTTGATGTATGGAATGTTGGTTAAACTGATTAGCCGACACGGAAAATCGCCACTTACCCCTCAACTCGATGGGAAAACTCAACGCCAACTTGTCTTAGTGAAAGAGTTCTTAGATGACTTTCCACAAGCCGATGTGTCCCTAGAGGAGCTATCTAAGCTAGCGGCATTGAGCCCGTTTCACTTAGTGCGTTCTTTTCAGAAAAAATTTGGTCTTCCGCCGCATGCGTATCAAATCCAATCTCGGTTAAGGCTTTCGCGTAAGTTATTGAAACAAGGACATACCATTTCAGATACAGCGCAAGAGTGTGGCTTTCATGATCAAAGCCATTTTCATCGACACTTCAAAAAGGCCAATGGCTACACGCCGGGGCAATACATCAAAATGCTCTAAACTTGCGTGGCTAAGGTATGGCCAACTCGTGTTAAGTGCGGTTAAGTGCGGTTAAGTGTGGCAAACAGAGGGGCATGAAATCGAGCAAGTTTGTACAATCGAACCGACTCAACTCCTCTTACATTGAATAGCCAATGTGAAGAGAGAAAAGAACTATATGGATAGTGAAACAATGGATAGACGAACACAGTTATGGAAGGGCGTTTTAGCGGGAATGCCGTTGAGCATTGCGGTAATCCCTTGGGGGGTTCTGGCCGGTTCATATGCGATAGATGCCGGATTGAATCAACTTCAAGCGCAAGCGATGTCGGCTATTTTGTTTGCTGGCTCAGCGCAACTTGTCGCCGCGGGTATGTTTAAAGCAGGTATTGGTCTAGGCACCATGTTGTTGACTACCTTATTCATCACGTCTAGACACTTTCTGTATAGCGTATCGATGCGTGACAAAATCAGCCATCTTCCTGCGCGTTGGCGTCTATTACTCGGATTTTGGCTCACCGATGAGTTGTTTGCGATTTGTAGTGGGCAGTCTCAGAAAGAATTTAATCGTTGGTACGCTGCAGGTGTAGGTGGCGGTTTTTATCTCGTTTGGAATATTGCGAGCTTTGTCGGCATTGTCGCGGGAAGCCAAATTCCTTCACTCAATGAAATTGGTCTCGATTTCGCGGTCGCAGCAACCTTTATCGCTTTGGTGTTCCCATTAATCCGAACTCTACCCGTCGTCGTGTGTGTGGTGGTTTCATTGGTCACTTCGGTAGCCATGTCGGTTAACAATATTGAGGGCGGGCTAATGATTGCAGCGATTTCCGGTATGTTAGCGGGCTTTATCAGCGAATCGTTCCAAGAGCGAAACAACGGCAACAAGACAATTGTGGAGGGGAAATAGAGATGATTTGGTTAACGATATTCCTTATGACAGCGATTGTTTTTTTTAGTCGGTATCTGTTTCTAGAGCCAGCAATCCCGCTTCGATTAAATCAAACCACGCGTCGCCTGTTACGCTATTCAAGTCCCGCTGTGCTTACCGCAATTTGGGGGCCGATTGTATTTGCACCAGAGCAGACATTTTGGCCAAGCCTTGAAAACCCATACTTGATAGGCGCGCTGGTCACAGGTCTGTTGATTTGGAAAACAGGCAATGTGCTGCTAACGATTGGCGTCAGCATGGCGGTGTTTTTATTCTATAACCTTGTCGCGGTTGATTACCTTTTTAACTGATACGTAGCTCAATTGATACGTCGTGTCACGCCATTAGTTATCCTCGTTTCAAGTGTATGACTCATTACTTGAAACGAGTGCTTTTAGGCTCTAGTTCTCTTGTGGTTCTTTATTCAAAAGCGCTCTGTTCCTCTCTTCGCCTTCCTCATATCTGTCCAATAAACTCCTCACATTCAAATGCAATTGATTTTATATTATTTTGTACTGTTTAATTCGTTTTACTTATGGATAAAAAGTGAGTAAATTTGCAAATAATTCAATGTGTTGAGATGTTTGGAAAGATATTTCAGCTGTTTTACAAAGCTAAAGGGACCTCAAAATGTATAGATTTTTCGCAATTTTATTTCTACTCGTACCGCTGCAATTATCAGCGGCACAAGATGATAGGCAAGCTCTGATAAAAGAGCTTCTTCAGATTATGGATGTCGATTCCACATTGGACGCGGTATACGTTCAAATGGATAGCATGATGGCTAATATGTCTAAAGACCTAGGGGTTTCAGAGTCAGAACAAGCTATTTTTGATGATTACTATCAGGGCATGAACGACTTAATGAAAGAGGAGGTTAGCTGGCAAAAGCTAGAGCCAGGAATTGTAACGATTTACAGCAATCAATTCACTGAAGAAGAGCTCAGTGCAATGATCGATTTCTACAAAACAGAACATGGAAAAAGCATTCTGAAAAAAATGCCAACCGTGACAACAGAGTCAATGATCATGACTCAGTCGTTAATGCAACAAGTTCTCCCAAAAGTTCAAAAGTTAACGACCAAACTAAAACAAGACCTTGAAGCACATAGAGGTTCTTGATCAGAAGCCGTTAGGTTTGTGATTAGAAATAACGCTCTATACTTGGTCGATAACGTAGATATTCTTGAAACACACGCTGCATTTCATGCAATGATTTATGTGTTTCAAGCGTAATCAGGCATAATTACTACCCCATAGCTGAATCATTTTAGGTGTGGGTATTGTGTGTTTAGGTTTTGGTAAGGAGTTAGTTTGGCTAAGAAATATTATGTGGTTTGGAAAGGTCGCACACCGGGTATTTTTACCACTTGGAACGAGTGTAAATCCCAAGTCGATGGCTTTGCAGGGGCGAGATATAAATCGTTTCCAACACTAGGTGAGGCTGAGTCTGCTTTCGGTGGTAAAACGTCGTCTGCGTCAGGTTCTACAGCGACAAAGCCAAGTTCTTCGGGTAAGGCGACGAAAGCTAAGGTACCGCCTCTTTCGGAGCAGCAAATCACTGATATGCCTTTTGATATCAAGATCTTTACCGATGGTGCATGTGAACCAAATCCTGGTGAAGCGGGGACGGGTTTAGCGGTCTACCAAAATAACCAGTTAACAGAACTGTGGTATGGCTTGTATCAGCCTGTTGGTACCAACAATACCGCCGAGTTACATGGGCTTAAGCAAGCGTTTGTTCTCGCGAAAGAGAAGTTAAACGCAGGCCTCTCTGTTGCGATTTATTGTGACTCTAAGTACTCGATAGATTGTATTACTAAGTGGGCAACGGGTTGGGAGAAAAAGGGCTGGACCAAGTCGGGCGGCGAGATCAAAAACCTCGATATTATTAAGCCTACGTATGCTCTCTACCAAGAACTGGCTTCAAAAATCACCATCTACCATGTGAACGGACACGTTGGTATTGAAGGTAACGAATTGGCCGATAGAATGTCGATTGTGGCTATTTCATCGAAAGAGCAGGAGCTAGCTCAATATCGTGACATCGAAGATCTTGAGTCTATTTTGGCACTTCGAGCCGGCTAGCTAGGCTTCTTAATGAAAAGCTAATAAAAGTTACTGAAAGCATAAGTTGCTATCATTAAGCAGTGCTTAGTTGAGCGCTACATTTCAAATGGATGTAGCGCTCTTTTGATCTTGTGGTGCTCAGTCGTTTTTGTGAGGCATAGCTGCCTGAGTTAATCCTTATTGAGCTGGGTTCTCTATCCAACGAGATAATTGCTGAGCTTGTTTGATCGAATTAAAACTGTCTTTCACTCTCTCACGTGCCTTTAACCCCATCGATGCTTTATCGTTACTGCTTAGCTGCGCGAAACGCTCAATCGCTTCTCTTAATTCTTCCACGTTCTTTTCGCTAACCACAAAACCTGTTTCTGGTGAGACGATCTCTTTGCATCCCATGATGTTGGTGGTAATGACGGGTGTGCCCACGGCCATCGCTTCTTTTAAAACCAGTGGACCTGTATCCACACATCCAGTTTCTGAAAAACAGAAGGGCGCGATTAGGCTGTCATAATTCGATAGTTTTTCTTTGACCCACTCGTGAGGTTTAGCGCCAAGAAATGTCACGTTTCGAGTGAGCCCTTGCTCTTTAACCTGCAATTTTAACTGTTGCTCTAAATCGCCAGTACCGATGATATCGAGATGAATATCGAGAGGTTCGGCAATCGGCGCTAATGCATCAATAAGATGGTGGATGCCTTTTTGCTCCACTAATCGGCCAAGGAAAACAAAGCGAAGTTGCTTCGTTTCGATTTTTGGGTTGAGTTGGAATTGTTTGGTATTAACTCCGCAATGCAGGAGCTTAATGTTTCCTTTCGCCATGGTGTTGAAGTCAGCAAGCATGTCTTTACACACTGCAACCACAAAATCACTCGATGAAATTTTATGTTCAATGTCATAAGCGAACTCATAAACATCATGACCATGAGCAACGAACGAGCAGGTGATATTCAGCAGTTTTGCCGCGACGATGGCGTGTGCTGTAGTGTGCTGACAGAAATGCGCGTGAACGTGTTCGACGTCGTTTTCCGCGAGTTGCAGCGCTAATTTAAACCCATAAGCGAACAGTGACTTTTTGGGCATGCTGGTTTGCTTAGAAATAAATGAGACAGCCTTGATGAACCCTATCCAGTTAATGCTAGCGACTTTACCCATCCGAACATTTTTACCTATTTCGACAATGTCGTAGTCGAACTGTTTTTCGCTGTTTTCAATTTTGAACGTCATTACACAAACATCGTGCCCACACGCTTTCACAGAGTCGACTTCTGTTTGAATGAAGGTCTCACTGAGTACTGGGTAGGTTGGCGCCACAAATGCTACTTTCTTCATTCCTTACTCCTCAAATCCATATGACTAAAGCTATCAAGCCAAGGTAATAACCAATAAAGCAAGATACGAACCAAGATCGAATCGTAGCTTTGGAGGGCTTTCTGATTGCTTTTCGAAGGTTACCCCTTAAGAGGTGGCTCGTTTTCTCAAATTGATAATCAAATTGGAGTTGCAGTTTTTTTGAACATCTGTGTTTGGTCGTCATTTTGAGAATGGACGCGTAGGTGACTGATATAGAGGTGATTTTGTAGTAAGACACTCTCGGCATAGAACATGCAACGTCAGCCATATAACGTATAAATCTGAGGGCGTCATTATGGCTAAAGTAAGTGTTGTTATTCCTACCTACAATTGTTTGGATTACCTGCCGAAAGCGATTGGTAGTGTACTAAAGCAGACTCATCAAGATGTTGAGCTGATTGTCATTGACGATAACAGTAACGATGGAACGTCGACGTATCTTGCTTCTATAGACGATGAACGCATTATTACGTTGTCCACATTGGGTGTTGGTGCGCCTCAAGCGAGAAACCTAGGGATTGAAAAGGCGACCGGTGAATACATCGCTTTTTTAGACGCAGACGATTTCTGGTTTCCTGAAAAAATTGAGCGCCAACTCGAATTTCATCAACGTTACCCTGATCTCGCGATGAGCTTTACTAACTACGAGCATCTTACTGAAGATTACCAAGTAATAGTCGACTGCTTTAGTTACTGGTCGCAGTTTCAAGATCAAGATGAGCTGTTCATCAATATCGAGAACCCGTTGGAGTTCATCATAGAAAATAACGTGATTGGAACATCAACGGTCATGGTGAAAGCGGATGTGTTTTCTCAAACAGACAGTTTCAATGCTGACATCAAGTATGGGGAAGATTGGGAACTGTGGCTTCGAATGAGTGAAAACCATCAGATCGGTGTGTTGAACTCGGTGCAGGTTGGCTACTTGATGAGAGCGAGCTCTGTTACCCAAACTGAAAGTCTTAAATTGAGAAATTTGCAGTCTATAGAGACTATTCTTCAACATTACCAAAATGACAGTCAACGATGGAATCTACCCACTTCTAGCTTCAAAATCGCAAAGGCGAGAATACTGGAAGGTTATGCTGACTATTATCGAGGTTTACAACAGAATAGACAGGCTATTGCCTACAGTTTCCGTTCTTTGGTCATGTCACCTCAAAAACGCACATTGCGACACCTAATTGGAGACTGTAAAAGTTTCCTAAAGCCAGCTTGGTAAGGAAAAGGTGACGACTATGGGTTCTTTAAAGCAGTCGGCTTACTACGCCATCGGTATATTAATGATGAAAGGGATTTCATTGGTGATGATCCCGTACATTACGCACAATATGACGTTGGCAGAGTATGGTTCCTTAGAAGCCATTGTCTTGCTGGCAGACATTGGGACGATATTGTTCAGCTTCGGTATTGTCGATGCCATGTATCGTTATGTGGGTGTCGCCGAAGGTGATGAAAAGCAAAAGCTCGTCTCGAACTGCTTCACATTGAGCGTGCTGGTGTGCGTGCTTGGGGGCGCCTTGATTGCCCTCAGTATACCGTTGTTAATCTTAATGTTGCCAGTTGAATTCCAGCCTTACCAGATACTGCTTCTGCTTATTCCTACCATGCTCGATGGGGCGATTTCTATCCCGCTAACGCTGATGCGTATGAACGCGATGGCGAAACGTTTTTGCATGCTCAATGTGTTGAAAGCCGGTGTTCAAGCCATCATGACTTTTGTTTTGCTTGAGGCTGGATACGGTATAGATGGCGTGTTGATTTCAGCTGCGGTATCCAGTGTGTTGCTAATGGTTTGTTTAGTGCGTTATCAATGGCAAGAGATGGGATCTTTTGGTTGCTTCAAATACTCGGCGAAGATCTTAAAATTCGGACTGCCCGTTCTGGTTGGCGGTGCATCAATGTATATGATCATGGGGCTCGACCGCTGGGTAATGGCAAGCTTCGTCGGTGTCGAAGAACTCGCGATTTATGCGGTTAGCGGAAAGTTCGCGTTGATTCTTGGTCTGTTGTTGCAGCCTTACGCGCTTTGGTGGTTTCCAAACCGTGTGGCGATGCTTCAACAGCCGGGTGGCAGTAAGATGTGTGCCGATAGGGCGTTAGTCGGAGTGAACCTCGCCATTGTTTTAGGGGGCTTGATGATCTTAACTGTTCCAGGGTTCATTTCTCTTATTTTACCAAGCAGCTATCATCAGGCTGGGGTTATTGTGGTCGCACTGCTAGCGATTGCGGTTATTAAAAGTGCGGGAGACTACCTCAACTTAGGCTGTTTCAGTGGAGACTCAAGTCAATCACAGATGTGGATACAAAGTAGTTGTGCGGTATTGGCTGCCATAGGCTATTTTGCGGTAGCGCCTATTTATGGAGTGTGGGGTGTTATCACTGTTCTTTGCGTGACTTATATTGTGCGACTCATGCTTTTGTATTTTGTAAGCCAAAGGATGGAACCGTTGCCTTACGAGCATAGCAAGTGGCTCATGGCAGTCAGCATCGCATTAGTGGCGATAGCGAGTGATCAACTTTTGGGGTTGGTTCTGGTTGATGTTCATGACTTTATTCTGGGTACTGCTGTTGGTTTAATCACGCTGGTGGCCTTTGTGAAATACTCGGTGATCGTTATCCCCCAAGCTCTACTTGATAAGCTCACACCGGGAAAGCATTCGCACGCGAACTAAATAAAACACTGTTCATTATTGGCTGAGTTAGATAGTATTTATAAATTCAATGAATGCTAACTATGGAAAGATATATGAATAAGTGGATTGTATTTTCAGCGTTTTGCTCAACTCTATCGTATGCTTCTGCTGAGCTTGTCAGCCAAGATTTATTGTCTCACCATTTTGATGCCCCAGAGCTCACATCTCTGGAAACGCAACACAGCGTTTGTAGCAGCCTTGTCTGTAGTTCAATATCCGAACCACAATTAGTTTCTTCTGCGGGGGATTTTCCTGAACGCGAATCGAACCCAACGATAGATACGATAACCAGCGCAATCTACTTCTTGGGTGAAATGGGCGTTGCTGAAAACCTATCGACTCCAGAATATGAAAAATTCTTTGAGAACTAGCTGAGAGGTTATATATACCGAGAGGCGCTTTTTTGTCCTATTACAAAGTACATAAAATACTGTTATAAAAGCTTCTATCGCATTTTATGATTCAATTACGTAATACATGACGACTAGGACACCCCGATGGAAATATGGAAGTTGCTGCTGTTTATTCCAGCGTGCTTTGCGCTGAACATGACGCCTGGCCCAAACAATCTTTTGTCGATGAATAATGCCCGTTGCTATGGCTTTAAAGCCGCATTTATAGCAGGGTTAGGTAGAATCGTTGCTTTCTCAGGAATGATTGCGTTGGCGGCGTCTGGCTTGGCCGTGGTGCTTTATACTTCTGAGACCTTGTTCTTTCTTGTCAAGTTGTTTGGTGCCATGTATTTGCTTTGGATTGCGTTCAACTTATGGCGTTCACAAGCCAGCCCTGTCGCGGACATCGAGCGCAATAAAAACTGGTTTGGTCTAGTTAAACAAGAGTTCGCCCTTGTAGCTGGTAACCCCAAAGCGATACTTATCTTTACCGCATTCCTGCCTCAATTCGTTGATGTTTCAGCCAATGTAAACACACAGTTCTTCATTCTAGGTGGCACATTCCTAGTGTTAGAGCTGTTCGCGATATCTATCTACGCTGCCTTTGGTTTATACCTCAGAAACTGGTTCTCCAAGCCGCAAATGGCTAAGCGTTTCAACAAAGCGTGCTCGGTTTTTCTTGCTCTATCCGGTGCTAATCTGTTGGTGAGTCGTCAGTAGTTCTCGGAATTTAGAGCAGTTTGTTGTGGACAGAGTGAGGACGGTACTCAATGAGTAACAAAGATCTATCTAAAATGGGTTCGGCTAAGGTAACTCTTGTAAATCGTAATGGCGTACCTTGTATTCGAAAGCAAGGTGCGGGTGAGGTTGAAATTTCTTTTTACCAACATGCTGCGCAACATTTATCTGGTGTACATAGCCCTACGTTGTTGGTAGTGGAAGGAGATACTCTCTTCATCGAGCACATTCCTCACTCTTTAACACTAAATGAGCTTCAAACGACTTCAGAGGTGTATCAGCAACTATCTCGTATTCATCAGTCTCAATATTCGCCGAGTTTTGCAGTGAAAGAGCATAGATGGAGTACCTGTGCCACTGAAGCTGCACTAATATCTCTGAACTTACCTCAAGTGACTCAAGACAGTTTACTGCGTATCCAGCAATTGAGTGGTGCTTTGTTCGACCAGAAAACCTTGATCTCTGGCGATGCGAACGAGGGAAATTGGGGAAGAAGAGATAACGGTCAGCTGGTGTTATTTGATTGGGAGCGTTTTGGTTATGGCAGCCCAGCTATCGATTTGGCACCGCTCGTTTCTCGTATGGGGACTTTGTCCGACTATGAGTTTATTGTTGACCAGTACTTACCTCATAACAATCTGATTTCCCGAGAAGATTTAATAAAACAATTGATCATAGCGAAAAGCTGGATCGTAATCGAAGTCACGAATATATTAGTCACGCGCAACAACCCCCAAGCTTCGAAATACATCCACTGGTTTCGGGAGCAATTACCAACTTGGCTAGCTACTGTGGAAGGTCTGCTGTAACAAGGTTGGAGTCAAATCTATAAAGGTCTATCTATGAATATTGTCTGTGCGGAAAAACAGGAACTGGCTGAAATTTACCAGCTTGAACATGCTTTGTTTGGTGACCATTCCTATCCGCAATTTTTTATTCGTCAGGCATTTGATTGCTGGGGAAAAGGCTTATTAGTTGCTAAGCAAGATTCAAAGATTGCGGGCTATGCCTTAACGACAACCACGGACACACAGAATGAGTTTTGGGTCCTATCATTAGCGGTAGACCCGAATTATCGTGGTATGGGAATTGGCCGGAAATTGATGCAACATGCGGTTGAGCAGTTGCCGCGAGACGCTAGGCTTTTGCTCACTGTAGATCCAAATAACGCATCCGCTTGCGCGCTCTACGCGTCAATGGGATTTTCTACGATCAAACAAGAAGAAAACTACTTTGGTGATGATGAGCCGAGGTTAGTGATGCAGCTCATCATCTAGATTGTTGCTAACGGTTTTTAATCGAAGGCTCACAGTTCAAAGACAGTCTCGTAGCTCTAGGTCAGCATCACGATACCGTGCATTAATACTACGCTAGAGGTGAGCCGAGTTCTCATATCAAAGTAGCCATCGGGACCTTGGCTCTGGTTCTCTTCTCTTATCGTCCTTTCAGCTCGCCAAACCGCAATATAACCAAGGATAAGAATCAGAGTTGTCGCCAGTTCTTTTTGTTCACCAAGCAATACTGCCAGCCATGCGACGAGCACAATCGCGTTACTTAGCAGTAGCGCTTTGTTACTTGATTGGCTTTCAAAGTTCTCGATGCCGTTTGCCCACAAGATCCCTGAAAGAAAGCTCAAAATAGCCACGCTGTAGGTGATGAACAGCGTTTCACCGCTTATCCCCACAAATTGGCTGTCGGTGAGCGAGAGGAGTAGACCAAATAGAAACGGGATTAACCCCAGGTACCCCAGTTTGGCCATGGTGTTACGGGTTTGAGTTGTTGCCATGTAATCTGCCTTCATAGCTGTTGCTCGATCGCGTTTTTGAGCGTAGCGCTCACTGGTGATGTGGAGCTAGGGAAGGTGGCGACGACTTTGCCTTCTTTACTGATCAAGAATTTGTAAAAGTTCCATTTAGGCGTTACGCCCGCTTGCTGTTGTATCTCCGCAAATACGGGATTGGCGTTACTACCCGACAGTGAAGCTCGTGCCATCATAGGGAAGGTCACGCCGTAGTCGAGGTAACAGACCTTTGCCGTCTTCTCTTCACTTCCTTTGTCTTGGCGAAAATCATTACTTGGGAAACCGATAACGGTGAAGTCTTGATCTTTGTAGGTTTGATGAAGTTGTTCGAGCTGCTCAAACTGCGGAGTGAAGCCACATTGGCTAGCGGTGTTTACCACCAATAGAGTTTTGCCTTTAAACTCATCGCAAAGCGCAATTTCTTCGGTTGAATTTAATAAGCGCTGTTTGCCGTTGAGTATCTCTGGGCAGCTCGCTGCAAAGGCGATGGAACTCGTGAGGCTTGTAATCAGTACGGTTGAGCAAAGTAGTGAACATTTCATAGGGTTGGCTCATTTTAGTTGGCGTAATGGTTATTACTATTGAGCACGATGAAATGATCACTTTGCGTATTATTTACTGTCTCTTTAACTCGCGTTTTGAGTTGTGCTTTTGCTCTCTGACATAAGATAGGGAGCGACCAAACGACTGATATTCACTTTTGCACCAAGGCGAGCTGCTAATAGATACATACCACCAATTTTTCGATGTAGGAACAGCGCATCGGCGGGTGGGGTGTGCCAATACTCTTGTTCCATGCTCAGAATGGTGCCAGCTTCACGAAGACGTTGTGCCAAACCACTTGCTTTGAAGTCGTAGTCTTCGTCTACCAACATCGGCTCACAAGCCATCTTCACTAGGTTTAGAATCGCTTGGCGTTGTTCAGGGAGAATTGTCTCGCTAAAGAATCCAATCTGCTCTAACGCTTGATTGAGCCCTTGCTCATCTTTGTTAATGACAGAGGAAAAAGCCAAGCGATAACCCTCGCTAAAGCGGTCACTGTATTCACGGGTTGCTCCGAAATCTAACAAGCCGATTTTTCGGGTGTTTTCAACATAAAGGTAGTTGGCGAAATTAGGGTCGGTTTGCACCATCTTAAAGTCGAACAACTCTCTGAACAGAAGCTCCAGTAAGCTGTGCATTACAAAGTCACGTGTGCTTTGGTCGTAACTTTCGATTTGCTCTATCGAGACGCCTTCGATGAAGTCCATGGCGAGCACCGATTCTGAAGAGGCTTGCGGATGAATCTTAGGTACGACGAAGTGAGAGTATTCTTTCAATGCATCATGGTAACGAGTTGCGTAATCAGCTTCGCGAGCATAGTCTGCTTCATCGTGGAGCTGTTTCTTTGCCTCTTCTAACAAGCCTTTGTAGTCGACCGACTTTGGTATCAAGCCAACAATATTGAGCAGTGTGCCCACGTTATCTACATCACTGTCGATACTTTGTCTAATGCCGGGGTATTGGACTTTGACTGCGAGTTTGTCCCCAGCATCACTATAGGCTTGGTGAACTTGTCCGATCGATGCACTGGCGATCGGTTTAAAATTGAAGGACAGGAATTCGGTTTTCCAATGGTTCCCGAGCGAGCTTTCTAACACTTGATTGAGCTGTTTTGTTGGCAGTGGATCGGCACCGGAGCGCAGGCGAGAGAGAATGTCGGCTAACTCTGGTTCTAAGACATCACCCGCATCCATTGATAGCATCTGTCCTAACTTCATAGCCGCACCGCGCAGGTGTGCGAGTTGATCGGTCAGGCGAGCAATGTTTTGTGGCGTTAACAGTAAGTCTTTTGCTTTGGGCCTGTTGCCTTGTGCAATTTGTTTGGTGCCTTCCGTTAGCACGTTACCCGCGACTCTTGTCGCCAACGAAGCGAACTTACTGAATCTAGAAATTCGATGTGTGGGAAGGTTTCTCTCTTTTGCCGACATAAAGGTTCTCACTTAGTTATCAAGACTCACTACAAAGTTCTATAAATCATTACCCAACCGAATGTTTTGTTGTGGTAACTTGTCTAGCGAAACAGTAAACAGAATTTAAAGGGCAAAACATGAAGTTTATTTGGTTAAAAGTCGCGGTTACCGTTTTAGTTTTTGCTGCGCTGTTTGGTGTGGTGTATTACAAAGTCGCGAGTGGTATGTCTTAACCAAGCGCTATTTTGTGCAGCTGTTACCATCGCAGCGCGACTTTCCGGTTAACCAGAAAGAGACTTTGTATCGGTTCTTGGCAAACCGAAGATAACACCAGTCGGCCACTGGCTTGAATATCGCCCAACGTAAAGGGGCGTATAGCCAACCTTTTCCTACTAAGCGCCACGCTTGGTAGGTCACGTCTAAACCTAGCAGCAGTTTTCCATTCTCATCCAGTGCATGCAAAACGGTGTTGGCTGCGTCGGCATCTATCTGAGGGTAGTCTGAAAAGGCTTCACTGTAGATATCGATGGTTTGAATCTTATTCTCGACATCATGCTTTGCAAGTGCCGCCATCTCCTTTGCGCACAACGGGCATGTCCCATCGTAAAATATCGTTAATGCAGTCATTGTTTTCCTTACTATTTTCGTCAATTCTCATTGATACGACATCACCATTTAGGTGGATCATTCTGCCCAGTTATCCGACACTGTTATTGTGACAACCAATTTACAGTATCATCTCGAGGTAACATCCGTTCCATGCATTTAAAAAATAAGAGCCTATCTCCAATGACAACAAAGTTAATGAACCGTTTGATTATAGCTGTGACAGCCCTGATGCTCAGTGGTTGTGTTAGCTACAGCATTACCGAGCAAGAAATGACGAAGTACCTTGAAGACTCAGTGATGCTAGAACAAGAGGTTGGTGTACAAAGTGTGATGTACGCACAAGTGGCTGTGGATGATCTAGAAGTGCAAATTGGTCGAGCCGATGCACAACGCGTGTCCGTGTTGGCGAATACCAATGCAAAAGTTCAAGTGTTCAATATGCCTAATATGGGGTTGGATTTAGACTTAGAGTTCAGCGCGATTCCCGAATACGACAAGGAGAGTGGCGAGGTGTATCTAAAGTCGCTGCGACTAGAGCGCTTTGAAGAAAAAGGCAAACAGCTTTCGCCTGAAATAGAGACACTACTCAAACCAGCTGTATCGATGATAGGTTTTGCTTTGTCCCAGTCTCCGGTTTACAAACTCGACAGCAACAAGGTTCAAGAGTCGTTGATTAAGTCATCGGAACCCAATCTAGTGATTAAAGACAATAAATTGGTTATCGAATTGTTTGATTAACCCTCAGTGCATTAGTTTTGACTAAGCTCTCACCCATAATGGCTGCCTACTAGGTAGCCATTTTTGTTTGAGCTCAGTCGGTCATGACTGTTTTTAGTCGGTTTACTCACCTTGTCTATTAGTCTCATTTATTGAATTCGCTGGGTATCTCACCTTTACTTTACTCTTGTGAGCAAGTCATCGCTTCAGTCATCAAATCATAAGAAAGAAAAGGTGAGCGAACTATGAAGAGTCCAGTAATTGCGGATAACAAACCCGTTAAAGTAGAGCTGACGAAGGGAGAGAAGTATTACTTCTGTACCTGTGGGAAGTCGAAAAACCAACCGTTTTGTGACGGTTCTCATGCCGGTACGGGGTTCAAACCGAAAAGCTTTGTCGCCGAAGAGGACGGTGATGCCTACCTGTGCCGCTGTAAGTATTCGAATAATCTCCCTTTTTGCGATGGCACTCATAAACAGTTTACTGCGGAACAAATTGGGCAAGAAGGCCCTGAAGTTCACATTCAAGCGACAGCCCCTGATTTATCTCCAGCGGCAACCGCAACCAAAGAAGAGCCTACCGTGGAGTTTATTCATCAGTTAGCGCGTGATGGTTTATCTAAGGTTGGGCATCATGGGCCAATGACCTCTATGGGCGTGCCAAGACATCTATTACCTCACTGGGACGATATTCAAGTGATGGTCGCGCAAATGGCGACTAAGCCTTTGCTAGAAAATGTGCCTGTTGGTACCGAACTGATTATTGGCCCCAAAGCGAAGAAGCCGCTTAAATTGGACATCTCTTTGTTTGTGTCTGATATGAGCTTTGGCTCGCTATCTGAAGAAGCAAAAGTCTCATTGGCGAAAGGGGCTGAACTCGCAGGAACAGGTATCTGTTCAGGTGAAGGCGGTATGTTACCTGAAGAGCAAGCGGCGAACTCTCGCTACTTTTATGAATTAGCCAGTGCTCAGTTTGGTTACGATGAAGCTAAGTTCAAAAACGTTCAAGCCTTCCACTTTAAAGGCGGGCAGGGTGCCAAAACCGGAACGGGCGGGCACTTACCGGGCGCGAAGAGCATAGGCAAGATCGCGGAGGTGCGTGGCATTGAAGCGGGCACGGCAGCGATTTCTCCACCCACCTTTGTCGACCTTAACACGGTCGAGGATTTTAAAAAGTTCGCCGACCGTGTTCGAGAGGTGACAGGCGGTATCCCGATTGGCTTTAAGTTAAGTGCCAATCACATCGAAGAAGACATTCAGTTCGCGCTTGATGCCAGTGCCGATTACATCATCTTAGATGGGCGTGGTGGCGGTACAGGGGCGGCGCCAGAAATGTTCCGTGACCATATCAGTGTTCCCACTATTCCAGCACTCGCTCGCGCTAGAGCGTATCTCGATAAACAAGGGGTCAGTGACAGAGTCACATTGATCATCACGGGCGGCTTGCGCGTGCCGATGGATTTCGTAAAAGCGATGGCGCTTGGTGCTGATGGTGTCGCTATCTCAAACAGTGCCATGCAGTCGATAGGTTGTGTGGCGGCGAGAATGTGTAACACCAATAATTGCCCTGCTGGTATTGCAACTCAAAAAGCCGATTTACGTCAGCGTTTGAATGTCGAGAAAGCATCGAACCAGCTTAAGAACTTCTTTGAAGCCTCGACAGAATTAATGCAAGTGATGGCGAGGGCATGTGGGCATGATCATTTGAATCAATTTAACCCTCATGATTTGGCAACATGGAATCGCGAAATGGCCGAGCTATCCGGTGTCGCTTACTCTGGTGTCTGTCCATTAAATCACTTTAAGTAAATAATACTTCGATAAAGCACACTCAATGTATTTTGGGTGTGCTGACTTTTTCCTGTGTAATGCCAACCTATGTTAAACCTTTCATAATCAACTGCTTTATAAGTGTTTTTAAACTATTTCCTATATTTTGAAAATATCGCTTTACCTCAAGTTAACTTGAGGTTTTATCATCATCCCCAATCTAAAAACACAATCTATCACCTTGTCGCCTAGTGCAGGTTTTGATGTTATCAAACAGACGTTACGAATCTTCAGTTATGAATTTTGAGCTCCGTAATTGAAGTCATGAGTGCAAAAAGGTGAGAAAAATGAACAAGGATCAACAATGAAAGTATTAGCGATTGGCGCGACCAACAGTACAACATCAATTAATCAACAACTTGCAGCGTACACCGCAGGTTTAGTCGAAGGCGCGCAAGTCGAGGTGCTCGACCTTAATGATTTCGAGATGCCAATTTACAGCGAGAAAAGAGAGCAAGATTCAGGTGTTCATCAACACGCTCAACGCTTTTTTAGCAAGATTGGCGAAGCAGATGCTGTGGTCATCTCTTTTGCAGAGTATAACGGCTCATACACCGCAGCCTTTAAGAATGTGTTTGATTGGACATCACGAATCGACATGAAAGTGTACCAAGGCAAACCTGTTGTGATGCTCTCCACATCACCAGGCCCAGGCGGCGCAAACTCTGTGTTGTCGTCTGCGGTAAATTCGGCACCTTACTTTGATGCAGATGTGAAGGGGTCGATGTCGGTGCCAAGTTTCTACGACAACTTTAATGTAGAAACGGGTGAGATCATCAATGCCGAAATGGCCGAGAGCCTGAAATCGATCATGAGTCAGATTTAGAGAGCGAGAACACCACAATAAAACAAAGCAGCCATGTTCACGATTGCTTTTCATTGCGCCCGTTGTCAAAGTTTAAGGACATTAATTGGTTAAGGTAACAATAGGTCGCTACTCTAAAGTTAAAGTAAGCTTTAAATATTTATGATCTCAAGGATAGTGTCGTAATGAGAAACATCGTATACCTCACCATAGGCCAGTTGGCTGAGCGCAGTGGCGTGGCTCCTTCGGCGTTACGTTTTTACGAAACCAAGGGGTTGATTGCTTCGATTCGTACTAACGGAAATCAGCGCCGTTATCAGTCGGCGATGTTGAGACGAATTGCGTTGATCCAAGTCGCGCAGTCGATAGGCTTCACGCTGGAAGAGATCACCGAAGAATTATCGACACTGCCGATGAACCATACCGCAACTAAGCGAGATTGGGAGCGCGTTGCTAAGAAGTGGCAGGGGCAACTCGACAGTAAAATGGCGCAGATTAAATCGCTACAAGAGAACTTAACCGGCTGTATCGGTTGCGGATGCTTGAGTATGCAAAAGTGCAACTTGCTAAATCCTGATGATATCTTGCATGACCAAGGGCAGGGCGCACAACGAATTGTTGAACAGACTAACTGAGTTCCCGAAAGGCATGGAATAGCGAACTAAGTTTCAGGTGTTTGCTCAATGGGTTAAGCAACAGTTGTGACCGAATAGCGTGCCTAGACAAACACGAATTATAGGTCTAGTTTAGATGGTTCTTTCAATAAAAGAAGAGGTTAGTTATGTTCAGCCATGTTTTTCTCGGTACCGATGATATTGAACGCGCGAAGGCTTTTTATGACCCAATCATGAAAGTGCTTGGTTATAGCGAAGGCTCTGTTGATCCCAAAGGGCGCTGTGTTTACGTTAGCCAAACGGGTGTGTTGGGCTTAACGAAGCCGATTGATGGTCAGCCTGCGACTCACGGCAACGGTATGACGGTGGGTTTTCTTGCGTCTTCTCCTGAAGTTGTAGATGAGTGGCATCGAGTTGGCGTCGAAAATGGCGGTACCAGCATTGAAAATGGCCCCGGAGCGAGAGGTTCTGACGAGCGTCGCTTGTACATGGCTTATTTGCGAGATCCTGATGGAAACAAGATTTGTGCAACGCACTTTATGCCGTAGTTTACGTTATGCTATCGTTCATTTTATGCCACAGTGGCGTATACTTAGATCATATTGATGGTTCGGAGTTGGCTAAGTTGCGGCTCTGGACTTGTTAGCTTCCCGATAACTCAAAATTTTGCAAAGGACTGGCTAGATGAAACCGAACGAACTGTTTTATGAAAGTTTTGAGCGCTGCCGGATTGACCAAGAATTTCTCGAAACGTTTTTGGCGGATTTTTGCGAGCATAATCCAAGATTTTCAGAACGTTTTGAAAATATAGGGTTAGAGCAACAAACCAAGATGCTTAAAGCCTCGATCATTCTTATCTATAACTCTGCGGGTCTGCCGAGCGTACGAAACTCGGTAAAAAAGCTTGGGAAGCGACATAAAGATTTAGGAATGGATATCTCTGAGCAAGAACTCAACGAGTGGTTCAATTCGTTACTCAATACAGTTAAAAAATATGACCCTCACTACGATGAAAGCGTCGAACAAGCTTGGACAGAAACTCTCGAGGCCGGCTTAACTATCATGAAGAAAGAGTGCGTAGTTCCAAACACTGTGAATAACTAGGTCGTTGATGGGTAGTTTTGCTTGTTCGTTAGTTAAAACCGGCATTAACTCTTGAAAGATTGACATTGTCAGGTAAGCCTAACGATATCAGGCTTACCTCTTATTGTTTGACTAGAAATGAGCAGCCCAACCAATCAGGAACCCTTGCGATGCGGTATCGTATTCAAAGGTCCCCTTGTTTTCGTAATCAACCCAGGTCGATTTGTAGGCAACATTTAAGTCAGACCAACTGTTTATCTGGTATCGCACGCCAGTTAACAGAGATGAGGTAAAGTTGGTGTCACTACCAAGCCCTGCATCAATGGTTGCGTGAAACTTCCAATCCTTATTGATCTGCGTTATCCATCTCACACCTATTTGGTACTGTCCATCACGCGGTCACGTTTGGACGCACCTGTCACCTGAATACGAAGCGATGCTCGGTCAAAACGGTTGGGGACTCCAAGAAGTGGTCATGAAAGATCTTGATGATCACGTCGGTGAGATGATGGCGAAGATGGAAGAACTCGGTATTGCTGACAACACCATCATCATTTTCACTGCCGATAACGGCCCAGAGATCATGACTTGGCCAGATGGCGGTATGACACCTTATCACGGTGAGAAAGGCACAACTTGGGAAGGTGGCGTAAGAGCCCCTGCATTGGTTAGCTGGCCGGGTAAAATCCCAGCGGGTACTGTAGGCAATGGCATCTTTGATGGTATGGATTGGTTACCCACTCTGGTCGCTGCGGCTGGTGGTCCAACGGATCTAAAAGAAAAACTGCTGAAAGGTCACGATGGCTTTAAAGCGCACCTTGATGGTTACAACCAAGTGGATATGCTGACCGAGAAAGGCGAGTCAAACCGTAAAGAGATCTACTACTACGAACGAGACAAGCTGCAAGCGGTTCGTGTTGGTGATTGGAAGGCGCATTTCATCGTGCAAAACCACGGTTGGAGTGGCCCTAAAGAAGAGCTAAACGCACCATTGCTGTTTAATTTACGTCGTGACCCATACGAGCGAGCGGCGGAAGAGTCGGGCATGTACCTAAAATGGATGGGACAAAAAATGTGGGCATTTGGCCCGGCACAAGTGGCTGTCCAACAACATCTAGCAACCTTCCAAGAGTGGCCTCCAGTGACGCCTGACTCTCCGGCAGAGAAGACCGGTGGTGTAGGTAACTAGTTAAATATCATAAAAAATCCCGCTCACACTGAGCGGGATTTTTGTTTGAAAGCGTCTTAACGTTGGTTCTGTTTTAGCGTCGTGTTTCGTTCAATGAATTTCACTGGCACCATCAGCTTAACCAAGCTTGTGTCTTGCTCTTGAATCTGGCTAACGACAATTTTCACTGATTCACGTGCAAGGCGTCTGAAATCTTGCTTGAAGGTAGTGAGTTGGTAGTTCAACCATTGAGTCTGTGGGATATCGTCAAAACCAATCACTTGAAGATCTTCTGGAATACGCAGGTTAAATTCTAAGCGCGCCACATCCATTACTGCCATCGCGAGGTTATCTGTCGCACAGAAAATCGCTTGAGGATGTGTGGGTTCTGAAAACAGAGTCCGAATGGTATCTAGAGCATCAAGGTAGTCATAGTCAGCTTCAATAACACGAGCTTGCTTGCCTGTTAGATCTTCGAATTCTGAGCAAAAGCCCGATTCACGCTCGCCGTTGGTGTAGGTTGGCACGTTACCTGTCAGGTAAACCGCTGACTTTGTTCCTACGCTATGTAAATGTTGAGCGGCGACTTGGCCTGCGGCGTAGTTGTCACTTATTACATGGCTACTCTTAGTCCCCTCAACTACACGAGCATACTGAACAATGGGGATGTTGAACTCTTCACACTCTTCATAAAGCGACTTATTAAAGGTCGCCGAAGCAGCAATTACGCCATCAACTCGGTATTGGAAGATATTAGGAATCGAGTGGTTGTCGTTTCCATCCACTTGCCAAGGAATCAATACCGCAGAGTAACCCTGCTTTTGTAGCTCAGTAGAGATAAGCTGCAGAGTTTTCATGTGGATAGGGTAGTCGGCATCTGGGAAAACTAAGCCAATCAATTTGGACTCATTTGTCGTCAGACTGCGGGCAAAGGCATTGGGACGATAGTTCAACGATTTTGCTGCATCGAACACTTTTTGCTTGGTCTTTTCAGACACTGAACTGCCCGGGACAAATACACGAGATACAGTTGATTGAGAAACGCCAGCAAGTTTAGCGACATCTTTAGAGGTGACGGTTGGCTTTGACGCCGTGGAGTGTTTTGGAGAGCTCATAGACCATACTTTTGAACCAAATTGATTGTGCATAGAGTAACATAATTAGGTACGTACTCAAAAATACAATATGCCATGATTGGATGAAAAATAAGGGTTAATAGAGAGTGTTGAATATTATTCTGGGTATGACCCAAAAAAGCTCTGCGTAAGAGCAGAGCTTTGTTTAAAGAATTTATGAATCGACTAACTGGGCGTTAGAAGTAGTAACGAATACCTGCAGCGAATTGGTCATCTCTGTTTTCGAATTTATTGCCAACGAGCTGATCTTTACCTAGGTCGAATTGGTATTCAGTCCAAACTAGGAATTTGTTCTTCTGGAAGTGGTATTCAACACCAGGGATAAGCAGGTTACGCTCATAGCCATCTGTTTGGTCATCACTATCTTCCATGTAGTTGTAGTTCAACGTAGGGCGTAGGCCATTGTCGAAGTGGTAGTACGTGTAGATTTCACCACCTAGGGTATCGAACATTACATCCGTACCGCCTTGGCTTACAGCTTCCCAGTTTTCGCCAACATGGAAAGTGGCACCTGCGTAGAAGCCGCCGTTGCTGTAGTTCGCACCCAATAGCATGATGCGCATGTTGTCGCCATTTTCTACGCCAACCACACCTGAGTCTAGGTCTGCAATTTCATTTTGGTGGTAAGCTGCACCTAGTGTTACGCCATCAACCGGTTTGTAAGTGATTGACGCACCCATTCCGTTTTTCAATGAAGCTGTCGCATTACTCGCTAGTGCCACTTCTTCACGTGTCGTTTGGTAAGTGAAGCCGTAGCTTACTTGGTCGTTGATTGAGTTACGGTAAGTAATGGAGTTTTCTGCTCGACCTGTACCAGATGCAATACCCCAGTCAGAAAGGTTGTAAACACCTGAGCCGCGAGTACCGAAGACACGACCTAAGTCGGTGTACCATGCGACGTCATAAAAAGTAGACCACTGCTTAGTACCTGCTGCGATCTTGCCGTATTTGTCGTGCTCTACGCCTGCGTATAGAAGTCGGTCGTAAATATTGTCGCCGTTAGCACCTGAGTTGTAACCCCATTCAGCATGGCCAAAGCCAGTCCAGCCGTTATCGAGTCCCATTTGACCTTTAAGGCCGAAACGAGAGCTACCGCTGTTCCACTCACCGTTGTGGTCGCCGCCCTTATCTTGGTAACGAACGTCGAAACGACCGTCTAAAGTAAGGCTATCGCCCGCGTCATTGGTAAAAGTGTGTGCAGCAAAAGCAGAACCTGAGGTAAGTGCTGTCAGGATCACTGCTGAAAGAATCGACTTTTTCATTGTAATTCTCTTTATTCAGGCCGTAGAAAGCCACCGTGCTTTCAAGCCCGTTATATTGGTAATGGTTTGGCAGGGTGTACCCCATCCATGAGGCACTAGTAGATTCAGTTATTAGTGGAGCAATAATGAATTGGTTGGAGCACTTACTAGGAGCGAGAAGGGTCCCCCAGTAAGCGTGGCAACCTAAATCAGATGTCTATTTAGGTTGCCACTATTTCGTTTCAATCTTTTGGATTAAAGCGTATCGATTACAGCGTTGGGTTCATGATGCTTGAAGTGCGTTCGAACACATCTAGACCTTGCTGTTGTAGCCAGTAAGGAAGGTCGATAAGAACCCAGTTCTCAGACAGTTTGTCACCGTCACGGTAGTAAACGTCAACTACTTGCATGTTTGCACGTACTTCACCGCCAGTCATACCTAGGAAGCCACCTGTTGGTGTGTTTGATAGGTTTGGCCAACCGAAGAAACAAGAGAAGTTACCTTCAGCGAAACGACAAACGTGGCCGTTGAACTTCTTGTCTTTCAGGTTGTTACGGAAAGGAAGTTGGTGCTGTTGTTGGTAGCGAGGAATTGTGTAAGACGCGCCGATACCACATGGGCCGTACCAAATCATGTCTTTTGACCAGCTCTTCGCTAGTACTTCTGGTGGGCAACCCATCGCGCCGCTGTCGTTAAGAGCAGACAGGTCATCAACCATTTTGTTTACTAGAGCAAGTGTCGCAACACCTTCTTCTGGAGCCGCGTCTTCGAATAGCAGACCGTCGTGGTTACGTGGGCCAGGGTATACGAAGTGCTTACCAGTTGATGGTGGAAGTGGGTAGCAACCCGCTTGATCCATCATGCCTAGTAGGTCTAGAAACAGGCCTGTCTTAGTGATTTTGCCATCAACAACACAGTTAAATTCTGCGTAGCGAACGTTCATGATCTTGCCAGTTGGGCGCATACCTAGGTATTCAGCGTCGAATAGACCCATGAAGTGACCCATGCTCATTACCCAAATCTCATCTGGGTTAACTTCGTTGTTACCACCGATGAAGATGTCTTGACGACGCTGCATGCGAGTCATTGACTTCATCATTGGTGCCCAGAATACGTCAGCTGCTGCTTGTGCGCCTTCTTGCTCACGGAATGGGTAAACACCGCGCCACAAGTAATCTTCAGAAGTGTGTGCTTTTAAAACTTCAGCAACGTTCTCGTGAGTTGCGTTTTCCATTGCATCGAAGTATTCACGAACAATGCGTTTGGCTTCTTGATATTTAGACATAATAATTTCTCTTTGTGTTGTCGAGTCAACATTCGGAACAGGACTCGATTTGGATTTTGTTACCGGCTGATTTATCAGCCGGCTTTAAACTTTTCGTATTTGAACTTCAGCGTATGAGTGTCGAATTAAGCTTTTGCTGCTTCAGCTTTTTTGCTCTTATCGAAGACGCCACCTTTTAGAGTTTCAGGCAGTGTTAGCCATAGTAGGCCGGCGATAATCCATACGATTGGTGAGCCCCACATTGCTGTTTGTAGGTCGGTACGCTCTTGGATGAAGATAAGAACCATTGGTGCCCACATGCCGATAATACGACCGCCATGGAATAAAGCTGCACCATAGCTACGCAAGCGTGCTGGGAACAATTCAGAGAAGTAACCGCCCCATACTGCAGAAGCAGACAGGCCGAAGTTGTAGATAAGACCTAGAAGAGCCAGCATGTTTAGGCCGCCAATCATCATGTCGCCAGGTGCGACAAAGAAGATAGAAACCATGATACCTGCGAGGATGAAGCCGAACGCGTTGATCTTACGACCGTACTTATCTGCTGCCCATCCCCAGAACCAAGCACCGAAGAGTGAACCAAATGCTGAGATAGAGAAGATCAAACCGATGGTTGCACCATCAAACATACGAACATCTTTCAGGTAGGTAGTTACAAAGCCACCGAAGAATTGGAATCCGTAGAAGTTAAGACCAGAAAGAAGTAAACAAGTAATCGTAATTTTGCGGTAAGGCTTGCTTAACATCTCACCCCAAGAACCTTTTTTAGCTTCGGTTACTTCCCCAGCTGTATTGGTTGTTGTTTGTTGATCTTCTTCACCGTAGGCGATCACAGTTTTGTCGCTTGGTAATACAAAGATCATTAACGCTGCTGCTACAAGCGGTGGAATACCACCTACCCACATTAGGCTCTGCCAAGGTGCATCAACACTTGTAATGAAGGCTGCGTAAGCGCCCATTGCCACTAAAGCAACAGAGAACATTGAAGAAGCAAAAGCAGTCAACTTACCGCGAACCGTTGGTGTAAATAGGCCAATCATCAAAGATACAGCTACAGTGAAGTAACCACCTAAAGATAGTCCAATGATGAAACGCATTGCAGCCCAAGTGGCGTAGTCGGTAAACATCATGTTGATGATGGTTGCACCACCGTTTAATGCCGTAATTGCTATTAGTGTGGACTTCTTGCCGAACTTGGTTGCGAACCATGCACAGCTCAGAGCACCAATCAGAGCACCAACCGACTGCCAAGTGTAGAACTGAGCGGTATCAGAAAGGCTAATACCAGCATATTCTTCCACAATGTATGGGCGTACGTAGTCAATAATTACAAAGTTATAACAATAAAAAAAGTAACCTACTAGAATTGCTAGATATGCGGCTACCCTTTGAATCATAGGAACTTCGCTCATGTGTTTTTTAATGGTCATGACCGATAAACCTTTATTTTATATAGGGTGGTTTTGGTTTTAATTATTGTGTGTTGATTATTTAGCTTCATCACACCGTCTTCATTTCGGGAGAGATAATAGAATTTTTGTGGTTATTAGATCCGTGATCAAAGTCAATTTTAAAATGAGTGCGTACCCATTTTGTGCATTTTAGTGATCTTGATCTCATTTAACTGGGTTTTTGTGCTTTGTGGGGTGGTTTGAGTGTTTAATCGTCTATCTTAGTGATAATAGTCACACTTATTGTGGGTTTTTGAGGGAAAACATCCATTTTTGAGTACTATTGGCAGCGAATTAATTGCGACATACAATAAACGGAATCTAAAAATGGTTACGTACTCAAGTTTTGTGGTTATTGCTCTTTATGTGCTAACTACTTTGTTTATCAGCTACTTAGTTAATAGGCGCTATAGCGTCGGTGGCGACTTTTCGACTGGTGGAAAACAGTTTGGTTGGTTTACGGCAGGTGTGTCGATTCTTGCAACCTACATCAGCGCAATGACGTTCGTTGGCATGCCGGGCTGGGTTTATAGCTCAGGCATGGAAGCGATGAGCGTACATTTGAACTATCCAATAGTGATCTTTTTCACTGTGCTTTTCTTTGTTCCGGTGTTTTACAAGCTCGGCCTAACCTCGATTTACGAATACCTAGAGCACCGCTTTGGCGTTGTTGCTCGCACGATCAATTCCATCGTGTTCATTGTGGTTCAGTGTATTTCGGCAGGGGTTATTCTGTATGCGGTAGCCCTGATCTTAGTGCAAGTGCTGCCAGTGAGTATCTCTGAGGCGATCATCTACATCAGCGTATTTACTGCGTTGTATACCTATGCGGGTGGTATCTCGACTGTAATCTGGACTGACATGCTTCAGTCAGCAGTGTTGATTATCGGCAGCATTGCGATCTTTGTTTTATTGCTGATGAAAATCGATGCGGGCGAGATGTTGTCTCCTGAACATTTGAATATCATCAATCTCGATTTTGACTTAGGCGTCGATACCACATTGTGGGCCGGCGTAGTGGCTGTGAGCTTCTTGCACCTGAGTGTGTATGGCACTAACCAACTGATTATTCAAAGAACATTGGCGACTAAGTGTGTTAAAACAGCGCAAAAATCGATGTTGCTTTGTGGCTACGGCGCATTTTTTGTTTATCTGTTCTTTGCTGTGATGGGGGTGCTGTTAAGTGTCTTTTATCAAGACAGCAGTTTTGAAAACAGCAACGAAGTGATTCTCGATTTTGTGTTTAACCATACCAACCCAATCATTGTTGGTTTGGTGATCTCAGCACTTTCGGCTGCGGCAATGTCGACATTGGATTCCACCTATAACTCAATGGCGACGGTCGCAACGTTCGATTTCTATAAGCGCTTCTTCCGTAAGCAAGCCTCTGACGCGCACTATGAATCAGTGGCTAGAAAAATGAGCCTGGTTGCTGCAGCGTCGGTTGTTGTGCCTGCGTTACTGGCTGTTTCTAATGAATCAGTGCTTAAAACGATTGCGAGCTTAACCTCTATTTTTGTTGGTATTCGCCTTGGCTCTTTCATCTTGGGTTTGTTCTTCAAACAAGCAAACGAGAAAGGCGTAATTGCGGGCAGTATTGGCAGTGTGGCCGTCGTATTCATCGCCAAATACAGCGGAATAGCTTGGCCTTGGTTTGCCTTGATTGGCACTGTGGTTTTCTTAGTGTTAGGTGTTGTTGTGAGCCGCTTCTGGGGAGAGGTAACCGAGCAACAAAATGAATTTATAGAAAAGCAAAAGCATTTGTTTGCAAAGCCTACCGCGAGTCATTATGGCTTGTTGGTGTTCGCTGTTGTGACGATTGCTGCTTGTACTGTTATCCCTGATTGGCTTTATGCCGCTCTTTCTTAATTGACCGATTTTTTACTGGTATATCTATGTTATCGATCTTTGATATCTACAAAATTGGTGTTGGGCCATCGAGCTCTCACACCAACGGCCCAATGATTGCGGGTTTCCATTTCACACAATTAATCGCTGATAAAATCGCAGAAGTGACGCGTATTCAGGTGGATTTATACGGTTCTTTGTCATTGACTGGCATAGGTCACCACACCGACAGAGCTACAATATTGGGGCTACTCGGCAATAAACCAGACACCATCAAAATCACCAGCGCAAACCAAGCAATGCGTCATGCCGTAGACAGTGGTGAGATGGATTTAGCGGGCACCAAGCACATTGCCTTCAACTACGAAACCGACATGTTGTTCCACAAAGACAATCTGCCTCTGCATGAAAATGGCATGATGATTACTGCGTTTGACCAGAGTGGCAACGTGATTGTCGATGAAACTTATTATTCGATTGGCGGCGGTTTTATCGCAACTGCTGATGAACTGCAAAATGGTACTCAAACCCAAGCGGTAGAAGTTCCTTTCCCGTTCAAAAACGCCGATGAAATGCTTCAACAAGCTGACAATAGTGGGATGAGCCTCGGTGGTATGATTCTAAAAAATGAAGCGGAGTTCGAAGGCGCTGACATTATTTCAGAGAAAGCGGATCAAATCTGGCGAGTGATGAGTCGTTGTATGGAGCGTGGCTTTGAAACCGAAGGCATTCTTGATGGTGGTTTGAACGTAACTCGTCGTGCGCCTAACCTACTGAAAAAGTTAGAAGCGAATGCGGCGGTTGAAAACGACCCAATGGAAATCATGGATTGGATTAACTTGTTTGCGTTTGCGGTTAGCGAAGAAAATGCGGCTGGTGGCCAAGTGGTAACATCACCAACCAATGGTGCGGCGGGCGTTATTCCTGCTGTGTTGATGTACTACCATCGCTTCATTAAAGAGTTGGATACTAAGCAGTTAAAAGATTTCTTAGCGGTATCGGGCGCGATTGGTATTCTGTACAAAACTAACGCTTCGATCTCTGGTGCGGAAGTAGGATGCCAAGGTGAGGTAGGCGTATCATCCTCTATGGCGGCTGCGGGATTAACGGCACTACGCGGTGGCAGCAATGAGCAGATCTGTATTGCGGCGGAAATCGCGATGGAACACTCATTGGGTATGACTTGTGACCCAATTGGCGGCTTGGTTCAAGTGCCGTGTATCGAGCGAAATGCGATGGGTGCGATGAAGGCAATTAATGCATCTCGCATGGCATTGAAGCGAAACAGCAAGTCTTTGATCTCACTCGATAAGGTCATCGCAACCATGTACCAAACCGGTAAAGACATGAACAAGAAATATCGTGAAACATCACTCGGTGGTTTAGCCTTGATCCATCTAGCTCATCCTTGTGAATAGCTAAGCCAGTTAACCCAGTAAATAATAACGTTAAGCCCAGAGCCTTAGACTTTAAAAATCTATCGCGGCTGGGCTTTTTGTTTTATGTGTTTTAGGGAGCTAATCTGAAAGCGGTAATCGATAGCTGTTTTTCAACTCTTTTACTGAGATGTTCGACTGAATCGCACTCACGCCTTTGACTCGTCTGATCGAGCTAATACGCTCAAAGTACTCTTCTAAATCTTTCGCCAACACTTGCACCATGTAATCGGCGCCGCCTGCAATGCAGTGACACATTGGAATCCAATCGGTTACCGCGACAAACTCTTCGAACGGTTCTGTGTTTTCAACTTCATGATTGCCTAGTGTTACAAGGGTAAAACCAGCCACATGAAAGCCTAATTTCTTACGATTCAGCTTAGCGGCGTAACCATCGATATAGCCAGTTTCCTCCATGCGTTTCCAACGACGCCAGCATGGGGTTTCGCTGAGGTTGACCTTCTCTGCGAGCTTGCTGTTGCTCATGCGTCCGTCTTGCTGGATATGCTCTAAGATGGCGATATCTGTGTCATCTAACACTTCTTTGGTGGATTCTTTCTGTTTCATGGCTATCTTAGAAAAGTCTTGCTCAAATTTGGATTAATATTAGCCTATATAGCAATTTAATTCCTAGTCGAATCTGTAAACTCTCCCCCTATAAATACTTTACTTATTAGGAGTGAGAGGAAATGAGCTCTCAATTAATGCTGGCGTTCTTGCTATTTTCAACATCAATTGCAATTACCCCTGGGGCTGGCAATATCGCATTACTTGGGATTTCAAGTCGTTATGGATTTGCTGCGACTTTACCTTTTATCTCTGGGAACGCTGTTGGCATCATCATCGTATTGGCGGGTTCTAGTGTCGGTTTGGTGAGCCTATTTACCCTTTACCCAGAGCTATACAGCATTTTGAAATACGCGGGTGCGGCTTATTTGCTGTTCATGGCATGGTCGATTGCGAATATGCAAATCGAAGAAAGCACTACCGATAATCGTTCAGGTTTCATGTCTGGTGTACTGGTGCAGGTGTTAAACCCTAAAGGTTGGATAGCGTCATTAACCGTGTTTTCACAGTTCATTACTCCGAATGCCGATTACTTGATTCAAGTCGTGACCATTATCGCGGGCATGGTGATTACTGGTGTGCCGTGCATGTTGGTGTGGGCGTATTGCGGTACGATGCTTAAAAAGTTGCTGCAATCACCAAAACAGATGATGTTTGTGAACCGTTGCTTGGGCGGAAGCTTAGCGATGGTGGTGGCCTTTATGCTTTATCAACCGGCATAAATCACAAAGAAAAAACCACTCCTAAATCCATAGGAGTGGTGTCTAAATGTCGACTAAGTCGTTAACAGTAAAGAATTAAGTTAACAAATATTTAAGGAACTTGAGTTAAAAGCTTTTAAGCCTAGAAGCTTTTAAGTGTAAAGATTAAGCGGTTTCAGTCTCTTTAACCGGAGCTGAGTTACGGATTAGGTGGTCAAATGCACCTAAACTTGCTTTAGCACCTTCACCCATCGCAATGATGATCTGTTTGTAAGGTACGGTTGTTACGTCACCCGCTGCAAATACACCTTTCATTGATGTTGCACCATGAGCGTTAATCTCAATCTCACCGCGTGGTGATAGTTCTACCTTCGTTCCCTTCAACCATTCGCTGTTTGGCATTAGGCCGATTTGAACAAAGATACCCGCTAGTTCAATCTGTTTCAGTTCATCGGTGTTGCGGTCTTTGTATTCCAGGCCGGTTACGCGGTTGCCATCACCCAATACTTGTGTAGTTTGAGCCATCTTGATGATTTCGATGTTTGGCGTTGCGTTCGCTTTGTCGATAAGTACTTGGTCAGCGCGTAGCGTGTCTGCAAATTCAAGTACGGTTACGTGTTCCACGATACCTGCTAGGTCAATAGCGGCTTCAATACCTGAGTTACCGCCACCGATAACCGCTGTTTTCTTACCTTTGAACAATGGACCGTCACAGTGTGGGCAGTAAGCAACGCCTTTGTTGCGGTACTCTTGCTCACCCGGAACGTTCATTTCACGCCAGCGAGCACCTGTACTTGTGATCACCGTGCGAGCTCGCAGTGTTACGCCGCTCTCTAGCTCAACGTGGATGTAGCCGTCTTCCGTGTCTTCTGCAGCAATGATGTTCGCAGCGCGCTGCTCAGTCATTACTTCAACACCGTACTCTTTTACGTGCTCTTCTAGGCTAGCCACTAGCTTAGGACCCGTTGTTGCTTTCACTGAGATAAAGTTCTCAATCGCCATTGTATCCATGACTTGGCCACCGAATCGGTCTGCAACCACGCCAGTACGTATACCTTTACGTGCTGCATAAATTGCTGCTGAAGAACCAGCAGGGCCACCACCGACAACTAATACATCAAATGGTGCTTGTTGATTTAGGTTTGCCGCTTTCTTTTCTGCTGCGCCTGAGTCAACTTTGTTAAGGATTTCTGCCAATGACATACGGCCTTGACCAAATAGCTCACCGTTAATAAACACGCTTGGTACCGCCATGATGTCGCGAGACTTCACTTCTTCTTGGAATGCCGCGCCATCGATCATCGTTGTCTTAACCAGAGGGTTAATCGCCGACATCATGTTGAATGCCTGAACTACTTCTGGACAGTTTTGGCACGATAGTGAGATGAAGATTTCTACATTCAGCTCTTGATCTAATTCTTTAATTTGTTCGATTACGTCAGCTTCAAGCTTGATTGGGTGACCACCACTGTGAAGCAGTGCCAGTACAAGGGATGTAAACTCGTGACCCATTGGTAAACCCGCGAAACCGATCGCAGTGCCTTTCTCTTGGTTCACGACCTGCATGATAGGGCTGCGAGTGTTTGCGCTATCATCGCGAGTTACTTCAATTTTATCTGTGAGAGAGGCGATATCATTCGCTAGGTCTTGAAGTTTGTTTGCGGTATCGCTGTCATCAAGGCTCAGCACTAACTGAACATTGGTTTTTAGGTTTTCTAGGTATGCTTTTAGCTGCTGCTTCATTGCTTGATCTAACATAATCGTGCCTGCTCTTAAATTCTGTGTCTTGGTATTGACCAATACCTTCTTGCTGAAAAAGGAAAATAAAAAGGGGGCGCAAGTCGGCAAATATTGTGGTGTTGATGTTTTGAAAGGGTGGCGCGCGACTGCCCTTTAGGAGGGGGGCCGAAGCGCGCCTGTAGAACCGTTTAGCTATTCTTGTTAGCTAGGCTTAGATTAAATCTTGCCTACTAGGTCTAGAGATGGAGCTAGAGTCTCTTCGCCTTCTTTCCATTTAGCTGGGCAAACTTCACCTGGGTTAGCGGCTACGTATTGTGCTGCTTTAACCTTGCGTAGTAGGTCTTCTGCGTCACGGCCGATGCCTTCAGCTGTGATTTCCATTGCTTGGATAACGCCTTCAGGGTCGATTAGGAACGTTGCACGGTCTGCAAGGCCTTGACCTTCACGCATAACGTTGAAGTTATTTGTGATGTTGCCAGTTTGGTCGCCTACCATGAAGTATTCGATAGTGCCGATTTTGTCAGAAGTATCGTGCCATGCTTTGTGAGAGAAGTGAGTGTCAGTTGATACTGAGTAAACTTCTACGCCGCGAGATTGAAGCTCTGCGTATTTGTCTTGTAGGTCAACTAGCTCAGTTGGACATACAAACGTGAAGTCTGCTGGGTAGAAGAAGAATACAGCCCACTTGCCTTTAACGTCTTGCTCAGTGATTTCTACGAATTCGCCGTTTTTGAATGCTGTTGCGTTGAATGGTTTGATTTCTGTGTTGATCATGATTTGACTCTCTTTCTAATTTATAGTGTTTAACGCTATCCCGCGTCGATGTAGATATATTGCATTGCCACCGAAAATTAGTGAAATCGGACATTTCTATAGATTCAATAGGCGAATCCTATCTTCGAAAGGAAAAGGCTATCGGTAAAAGCTATCAACAAAAACAATTAACAAAAGCCATCAAACATCAACAACTCCCAATTTAAGTAGCTATGCTCTTTAGGTTGTTCTCTACATTGGGCTTATCTCTATTGGTGTGTGTATCTATGTGTCTATGTAGGTAGGGTTCGGTATGGTTTCTTTGCGTGAGTTGAGTTGTTATATCAAACTGTAAATAACAAAAAATTATCATTAATATAAATTATAATAATTTAAGTTAATTAACGCATGTACCTATACTCTCTCCATCGAAACGAAACACCGAAGCTAGACTTCGAAAAGCACAGAATTTAAAACGAATTTGGAGCAAGTTATGAAAATGAATCACGTAGGCATCATGGTGGGTGACATGGACCAAGCAGTCGAGTTTTACACGAAAGCTCTAGGTCTAAGAATCGTAATGAACAACACCAAAGTGATGGAAGAGCGCGAATCAGCAATCGGCCGCATGTGTATCGCTGTGTTCGGTGAAGGCTTTAAAGGCTTCAACATTGCACACCTAGTAACATCTGATGGTATCGGTGTTGAGCTGTTCGAAATGAAAGAGCGCCAAGAGCGTCACGAAGTTGATTTCTCACGTCTAGGTATTTTCCACTTCTGTCTACAGCTTCCAAAAGAGCAGTTTCATTCAGCGATTAAACGTGTTGAAGAGTTTGGCGGTAAGGTCCGTATGGACATCATGCGTTACCACCCAGAAGACGAACTAAAACAAGCACAAATGGTTTACCTAGAAGACCCGTTTGGCAACCTGTTCGAATTCTACTCGCACACATACGAAGACACCTACGCGACTGACTACGAGTAATAGTGTTATCTACCTGTCATAAGGTAGAAAACCGAAACACCCCCTAAAGAGGATTGGTAGAGATACCAATCCTTTTTTTGTGTCTGCGATATTGAGTGGAAGGTTACGGATAAACCTGGTCAAAGGAGTGCTTTGTGCTCTTCGTTGCACTAAAACAAGCCGACAGTGTTGCTCTATAGTGCAGCACTGGCTAAAGATGAAACTTAACTGATTGATAAGTATGATGTTAAACCATTGGCATATATGTTGCTCTATTGTCTTTATGTAAATTGTATACAATAAAAAATACATAAAGGAAGTCACATGGAACAGAACAGTGAATTGATCTACGGATTAGACGATCGACCATCAGTCAGAGCTGCCAGTTACGCAGCGTTGCAGCATGTATTAGCCAGTTTCGTTGGTATTATCACGCCCACACTCATTATTGGCGGTGTGCTTGGGTTGGGTGAGCACATTCCTTATCTGATCAGCATGGCACTGATGGTGTCTGGGGTCGGCACTTTTATACAAGCTAGGAAAATAGGGCCAGTTGGCGCAGGGATGATCTGTGTCCAAGGAACCAGCTTTGCGTTCTTGGGATCTGTATTAGGTGCAGGTTTTCTGGTTAAAGCGAATGGAGGTGGGCCAGATGAAATGCTCGCTACCATTTTCGGTGTCTGCTTCTTTGGTGCATTTGTTGAAATCGTACTATCGCGCTTTATCGAAAAGCTCAAAGTCGTTATCACGCCCGTTGTGACTGGAATCGTTATCACGACGATAGGTATCTCTTTGATTAAAGTCGGTGTTACTGATATTGCGGGTGGCGTTGGCGCCGAAGACTTTGGCTCTGGAAGCAATCTGATGTTGGGTGCCATCGTCCTCGGAACCATAGTGGCACTTAACCTAAGCAACAATACTATGGTTAGGCTGTCGTCTATTTTGGTCGGTTTAGTTGTAGGGTGGGGCGTTGCTATTCTGATGGGCAAAGCGTCGATGGTTTCTTTTGCATCTCAACCGCTATTGAGTATCCCTGTCCCATTTAAATATGGCTTCGCTTTTGATTGGCAAGCCTTTCTCCCGATTGCTTTTATCTACTTGATTACCGTTATTGAAACAACCGGTGACCTGACTGCCAACAGCATGTTCTCAGGACAGCCAGTTAAGGGGCCAAAATACATCAATCGACTCAAGGCGGGCGTGCTAGGTGACGGCGTAAACTCGCTTATTGCAGCAGTATTCAACACTTTTCCAAACACGACTTTCAGCCAGAACAATGGTGTGATCCATTTTACGGGGATTGCGAGTCGCTACATTGGCTACTTCATTGCGGCGATTCTTTTTCTATTAGGCCTATTTCCCATCTTAGGCGCGGTATTGATGACGATTCCAAAACCTGTGTTGGGTGGGGCGACATTAGTCATGTTCGGTACGGTTGCTGCGGCGGGCATCAAGATTATCGCTAGTGAGAAGCTGGATCGTCGCAGAATCATGACGATTGCCATCTCATTAGGTTTAGGACTGGGGGTAATGCTGGTACCGGATTTATTGAAAGAAGCACCCAAGCTAGTGCAAAGCATATTTGGCTCACCTGTAACCATGTCTGGTATTGCCGCGCTTGTGACTACCGGGTTGATGTCTTTGGTGCCTGAAACAAAAGCCAAGCAGATTTCGAACGTCGTACAGACCAGTAAAGCGTAACGGGCTTCTTCGTGCTGAACTAAGGATGTTTAACTAGAGCCACATGACATATGTGGCTCTCAACTTTAACTTATTGTGTGACGTGTTGGCATCTCACTTAACTTGGTAAATAACATAAAATTATCATTAATATAAATTATGATAATTTCAGTTAATCGTCGTATCTCCATATACTCTCTCCATCGAAACGAAACACCGAAGCGAGTCTTCGAAAAATACAGAATTAAAGAGAATTTGGAGAAAGTTATGAAAATGAATCACGTAGGCATCATGGTTGGCGACATGGACAAAGCAGTCGAGTTTTACACAAAAGCGCTAGGTCTAAGAATCGTAATGACCAAAACTAAAGTGATGGAAGAGCGCGAATCAGCAATCGGCCGCATGTGTATTGCAGTATTTGGTGAAGGCTTTAAAGGTTTCAACATTGCTCACCTAGTCACTTCAGATGGTATCGGTGTTGAGCTGTTCGAAATGAAAGATCGTCAAGAGCGTCATGAAGTAGATTTCTCTCGCTTAGGTATCTTTCACTTCTGTCTGCAGCTTCCAAAAGAGCAGTTTCATTCAGCGATTAAGCGTGTTGAAGAGTTTGGCGGTAAGGTTCGTATGGACATCATGCGTTACCACCCAGAAGACGAACTAAAACAAGCACAAATGGTTTACCTAGAAGACCCGTTTGGCAACCTGTTCGAATTCTACTCGCACACATACGAAGACACGTACGCGACTGACTACGAGTAATCGCGTTATCTACTTGTCATAAGGTAGAAAAACCGAAACATCCCCTAAAGAGGATTGGTAGAGATACCAATCCTTTTTTTGTTTGTGTGCTTTTTAAGTGCTCCATCATATGGTGCGGTTAATAAAGCAACAGCTTTAAGACATTGTTAAAGTTGACGTTTTGAAGATAAAACCTTTCATGAATATGACTGAAGCGAGCGTGCTTCATGAAAACATTGCGCAATCACACTGGTGATAGCCCTCGCTGAGAACTCACAATACTCAGTTCAATACTGCTGAACCGCACTACAATGAAAATAGATAAACATTACATGAAGAAGATCTACTGAAATAGCATGAAAAAACTAAACCTTATCTTTGCCGCTTTTCTTATTACTTTGCTTGCCGGATGCTCGTCACATGCGGCCGTCGATACTTCAAAAACAAAGGGCTATGCCAATTCACATGCGCTTGTGGGAGTGGCTTCTTGGTATGGCGATAAATTCCATGGAAAACTGACGGCAAGTGGTGAAACGTATAATAAAAACGCCTATACAGCCGCTCACAAAACCTTGCCATTTGGGACTATCGTGAGAGTGACCAATACAGCCAATAACAAGTCAGTCGATGTCAAAATTAACGATAGAGGCCCTTACGTAAAAGGCCGAGTGATTGACCTTTCCCACAAAGCATTTTCTCGAATTGGTGACGTTAAGAAAGGCGTAGTAAAAGTCAAAATTGAGATTATTGATGACAGCAACACCTTTCGATACAAACACTAGAATCCCCTCCTAACCTCCCCTTGGTGTACATCTCCGCTCCCTTACCAGCAACGGGAAGGGGAGGAAAAAAAACCTCGATCTCGATGATTGAATAGCATATTTATGCTTACTCGATAAGGCTGCTTTTGCAGCCTTTTTTGTGCCTTTCGATAATCCATTTTTAATAAGATTATCTTATTTTCAGTATGTGGGTTGATGATGTTATGTGGTCAATAAATCAGTGTCTTAGCTTTCTTATCATTAGGGTTCATTGAAATTCATTGTGAAATAATGAAAAGCTAACCTAATCCAAGTTGAGCTTTGGTGTGATTAACAGTGAAAGCCTAAGGGCAATTACATTTAGTTACTTACTGAAGTAAAACTGAAATATTAGTTACACGGTTCTGAAATTTTTGGTGTTTAGCTTATGGGCTTCTATATCGCATTTAAATAAGGAAATACCCGTGAAGCTAACCCCTGTCGTTGCAGCCGTAATTATGTCTTTCAGTTCAGCAAGTTTTGCTTTTAGCTTGCAACAATCTGCCAATGAAAACAGTGAAGATCTCGTATGGACAGGGCACCTAAGCCCAGACAGCGACACGGTAATGTCTGCGATGCTCGCGGCTCATATCTATGGCGGTACAGCGACAGTACCAGAGCCGATTAATCCAGAATCCACCTTCATCTTGAATTACTGCAATGCTGAATCACCACGCGTAGAGACAGATTACTCTTCATACCGAGTAGGGCTGGTGGATTTCAACCAAGTCACTCAGCTAGCGCCAACTATCGACCAAGCATCTATTGTTGCTGTGGTTGATCATCATGCAATTGGTGGCTCACCGATTAATACACCACAAATTGTCGAGATGGATATTCGAGGCTGGGGATCGGCTGCCACTATTCTTGCTGACAACGCTGAAAAGTTGGATGTGACCCTACCTAAGCACCTTGCTTGTGTCGGTTTAGGCGCAATCCTTTCTGATACTGTGGTATTCCAATCATCAACCACAACTGAGCATGATCGTGAGTACGCAGAGAAACTTGCAAAAGTTGCAGGTATTTCAGATATCGAAGATTTCGGCCAACAGATGCTGATTGCTAAGTCTGATCTCAGTCATCTTTCTTCTGAAACCATTCTGACGCTGGATTACAAAAACTTTAAATACGGTGGCAAACAGGTGGGTATCGGTGTTGCTGAAACACTAATGGCTCAACAACTGATTGACCGTAAAGACGATCTTCTAGCAGCAATGAAGACTTACAAAAAAGAGAACGGGCTAGACCATCTGTTCTTTTCAATCACAGATACCAAGAACAAAGAAGCTAACCTATTGTGGGTGGATGAAAGCGACTATCAAGTCATCAAGTCGGCTTTCAACGCTGAACCAACAAGCGACATGCTGACGTTAGAAGGCGTCACTTCGCGTAAGCGCCAGATTGGCCCTGCGGTTCAAAAGGCAATTGAGAGCTTGTAAGTAGAAAGAGAGTTTGGAGGGGATTGGTAGAAATACCAATCCCTTTTTTATTATTGGGCGTCTAAATGGGATTTGGACAATAACAAGTTAGGAGCAGTCATAAACTGCAGTCTCATTCGAAGCGATTAAAAAAGCACTTCTAAACGAGATGTTAGAAGTGCTAATTATTGAGTAAATTTAATAAACTTCTTATACCCAGACTTGATCAAATACTCGGTACATGTTGCCACCTAAGAACTTGCTGCAGTCTTCTTCTGAGTATCCATTTTCAAGCATGGTATCAATTAGAGCTGCAACAATTTGATATGGTGCTGGGGTAGGAAACCCTTTTGCTCCTACAGCGGCACTATAGCCACCATCAGGGAATACGTTCTGCCCCATTGGTGTTTGAATAATAGACGCTGTAAAATTGATGTTCGGGATATAGTCTGAACCGAAGCCAACGTGGTCTATACCGACTAAGTTGACCATATAATCAATATGTCGAAATAATTGTTCAGTCGTCAATATATCTGGGTTAGATGTATCCATAAAGGCAGCCACCATATTTATTGAGCAAACCCCACCGGTTGCCGCAACACCTTTAATCACAGCTTCAGAAAGGCTTCTCTGATAATCAGCAATGGCTTTCGCACCTGAATGCGAAGAAATGACAGGTTGGCTACTGCGTTCAATCGCATCTAAGGAGGTTCGTTCGCCAGTATGGCTTACATCAACAGGCATACCGTATCGGTTATAAGCGTCGACAAGTTTTTTTCCATATTCAGTTAGACCACGGTTCTCAATTTCGAAGCAGCCATCACCCACATCATTACGTTGATTATATGCCAATAAACAGTAACCATAGCCCATCTCACGCCATAGTCCTACGCGATCAACATCACCACCAAATATTTGAGTACCTTGGTGAGTGAAGTAAATACCCAATTTGTTTTGTTTTACCGCTTCATCAATATCTTTGGTAGTGCGGATCATCATATAGTCGTCTGGGCGTTCTTTCATTTTGCTTAGGTAGAACTGAGCGCCTTTCATAATGCCTTCAACCGAGGCATCTAACGAGTCTGCGGAAGGACATGCTGCTAGTACCTTGAATCCAGCGGCTTTGCACTTGTCCATTTCATCATGGAATTCTGGTGCTTCAGGTGAAGACCATTGAGAGGGCCAAAGACCGGAAAAAAGGCTGTCAATAGCCATAGAATCTCGAACAATTTTTTTTGCACGTTCAGATGCAGGATATTTGTGTGTTCGTTGAGGGATTTTTGAATAATCTTTTATTTCAAATTCTGGTAATTTTGGTGCACCTGACTTTGTCGCTTTATCATTACTTGGTTCGATTTCAGATTTGTTGTCCATATTTGAAATTTTCCTTAACAGTGTTAGCTTCTATAAAATATAAATATGTTGGAAGTTTGGAAGTTTGGAAGTAAAGATAGGTACGGATTTATATCAAACGGAGTGTTAAGCCCTTTGTACGCACCTTTTTATGCACCTTTTTATAAATAAACTACGCCCAATGACATGATAAAAACGTGATTTATGTCGAATATTTTTGGCAAATCTATCTAAATGTTACCTCAATTAGAAAATTCATTTAAAAGTATTATATGTGACACTTTAAGAAATTATCGAAGAGGTGAGATAAAAAAGCGATACCTGAGTATCGCTTTCTATAGTCTGATTTATCATTGATTAGGTGAATTAACGTCGAATGGCTTCGCCTGCTTTAACGTCTGTATCTAGTTGTGTGTTGTTGATAACGATTTTGCCGTTAACCAATAACCAATGTACGCCTACGGCTGGGTGGTTAGGATCTTGGTAGGTGCCCACATCAGCGATAGTTTCTGGGTCGAATACCACGATATCTGCGTCCATATTAGTTTGGATTCGTCCTTTATTTTTCATTTGAGGGACAAAATCTTCTATTAATTGAGCTGGCATCAGTGTCATTTTACGTAGTGCTTCCGTCATCGTTAACAAGCCGCGCTCACGAACATAGACTCTGAGTACTTTAGCAAAGGTGCCATTTGATCTAGGATGAGAGAATAGATCTTTTGGTAATGGCCACTCGTCACCTGCATAATTTTCAATGTGGCCGTCTTCGTCCATATGCATCCAGAACATTTCGTCAGATTCAATCAACACATTAGGATTTAGAATCGAAGCGTCTAATAGAGCAAGATCTTTAGGGTTTTGCTCGTCTAGGAAGTGCCAGACAATAAAGGTACCAGGTTTATTTTCTTGGTAGTCTTTCAACTGTTCTTCTGTCATACGTTCTTTACCTAGCTGAAAGTTTTCAGCGGTTGAACCCATACGTTCCCGCCAGCCTTCACCAGAAAACATGGCTGCGCCAACGACAGTACTTGCTGCGCCCCAAGGGTAAGCGCCCACAGTAACATTGATTCCTTGTTCTTGAGCCTTATTGACCATAGGTAAGATGGTTTCGATATCTTTTAATGAAGTACTGTTAATATGACAAAAGTGCATATGAGCGCCAGTGATAGCGGCATTGCCCACTAATTCTTTAACGGCTTCAAACGAGCTTTGTGGCTCGGCATTGCTAGCATAGCGAACGTGAGTATAGGTTGCTACGTCTCTTTCTGCGGCTAATTCAGCCAATGCATAATATTCTTTTTGACCATGGCCCGGTGCATAGCCAGCGTTAATCCCGATACCTAGGCCACCTTCATCAAGGCCTTGCTCAATCAGCTTGATGATTTTACTTTCTTGCTCAGGTGTTGCTATATCCATCTTCCAATCATTACGTGATTGAGCTTTTTGGAAATAGCCAACGGTCGCTTCGGGTTCCGTCTCACTAAATGTAGCAATACGAGCGTAAGTCCAACCAGCTGCTGCACCATAGTTTAATGGTAAGCCTTTTTCAGCTTGTCCTGCATACCAGTCACTGATAGGTAGAACACCAGATTCGAGTTCCAGCATAGTGGTAACGCCTTGCATCGCCTGCATTCTGTAGTCACCAATGTTTTGACCATGAGCGTGGACGTCGATGAATCCAGGGGCAACAACTTTACCTGTAGCGTCAATAGTTTTATCCCCAGAAATACTATCGGTCGTTATTGCTGTGATCTTATTATCTTTGATCCCGACATTAGCAACAGAATCGAAATTTGTTTCAGGGTCGATAACTCTGCCGTTCAAAATTACAACATCATAATTAGCGGCGATAACAAGTGGTGACATAAGGCCAAAGCCGACGATCGTAGCCTTTTTAATGAATGATTCTAGTGGTTTCATAATTTTATCCCGTGTGTGTGAGATGAACTATAAGTGTTACGTGTCAAAAATCTTAGACCAATAATTTCACGCTATCTACCTGATCCTCATCTTTGCTCATTGATAAGACAAATCTAACGTGACAAGAGAAAGTGACTCAAAAACAATCACTTTTACGCTCATCTCACCCACAGCTATTGACTTTGCCGCTCCAGAGCTGCCCTTCTCTATAAAGGCAATTTTGACAAAATAATCCTTCATAGCTAAACGTTTATGTACCAACGTTTTCGTCAGGGAAAAAAAATGCCAAACCTTAAATTACGAAGTTTAAGCGCGATATTCTTCTTTGCTGTCACTCTTCCCATCGTAGTGTTAGCCGACGAGGGGCAAGATGTAGAGGAGGTAGCTAAAGAGCTAGCCAACCCAAACACAACGCTTGGCTCGATGTCCTTTAACTTGGATTGGACGAACTATCAAGGCGACTTAAATTCAGCGAACAGTCAGAACGGGTATCGCTTGAGCTTTCAACCTGTTCTCCCTGTGCCAATTGCAGAGCGAACCAACTTATTTATCAGACCAAATATACCTTTAATATTTGACCAACCCTATTACAAGGGCGATAGATTTGAAAATTCAGATGCAGGTCTCGGTGATATCGGCTTTGATGTGGCCGTTGGTCATACCTTTGAGAGCGGCATGATTGTCGTGGGGGGGATAGTGGGTACACTGCCCACCGCAACAAGCGATGAACTGGGTAACGATCAATTCTTACTCGGTCCAGAGTTTGCCTTAGCCTACGTACAAAGCTGGGGGGTTATCGGGGCGTTAATTACCCATCAATGGAACGCTGGCGGAAGCAATGACGCCGACGCGAGTATTACTGGTGGACAGTACTTCTATACCGCGAATCTAGACGATGGATGGCAAATTCAAGCGCAACCAACTTGGAGCTATAATCACGAAGCGAGCAGTGGAAATAAATTGTCATTCCCTATTGGTATTGGGTTCGCTAAGACGACTCTCATTGGTGGCAAACCCATCAAGTTTGGTCTTCAATACTGGAACTACATTGAAAGCCCTGACGCGTTTGGGATAGAGCATCAACTTCGACTGGTCATCACACCTGTTGTTGCTCTTCCTTGGTGATAACAGGTCGCAGGATAAAATTAGACATAAAAAAACCGCAGCGAACTGCTGCGGTCTTAAATTTGGCGGTGAGTGAGGAATCCGACTTATTTATTTAAGATGCTGATATATATCCATAAAAAAACTCGCAAAGAGAGCGGTAATACTTTTAACCAAGTGTCAAATTCATAAGTTACTGCATAAATTTTTAGGCTAAGGCAACTATACTTTATCCTAACATACTTAACATACTTAACATACTTAACATACTTAACCTGCTTACAACCGCCAGCTAGTAATTCAGTCTATTTCAACATAAGTATAATAGCTTCTTCAACGGCATCAGTTAGGTATTTCCAACGGTGCTGCAATAGCCATGCAGGCTAAGACCCCCGATACACGGTTACTCACTTTAATCCCTTTCCGCACAGAATCTCTGAGCCTTAAGAAGGTTCTGGGCAAATCCGTGTTAGTCCTACTAAAAATCCCCTCCTAGCCTCCCCTTAATCAGTATCTACAATCCATTGTGGTTCGTAGAAAGGGGAGGAACTGAATACAGATCGTTTCATGTGCAGTTACACATTCAGCGCTAAAGAAGGTTCTCCCCCTCGGTCGTCAATCTAGAGGGGGGATAAACTTAATTGGAGGGGGAGTTAGAGGGGGTGGGTGTTCGAAATCAGCCCGAACGCACAGGATATCAATGCTCTCAATTCAGAAAAACATTACGCTTCACCCAAAAGATTGGAATGCCTAAGCGTTCCAATTTTAATATCTGATTTACCTACGCCGCCTAGTGCACCGAATCATAAATCAATGTGCTTCTTCAGCTCTTAACCAAAACTCGGACAGGTCTTCAAGAAGGTCATCGTTATCTAAGATGCTCAAATGGGTTTCGTTGTAGCCGAGGATTTGTGACGCGTGGAGTTGGGCTGGGCGCGACAATTGGCTTGATAAATTGATCACACCATCGTTGCTGTTGGTATTAAATAGGTCGCCCGAGTTATAACCAAAGGCTAAAAAGTGGGGAATGTGAATCTTACTGCTGTCAATTAATAAGTCAGCGATAAATTTCCCGTCTGGATTTAAATCAACCCATGCCGGCATTACTACGGGAGAGTACTCGACCCCTTGTTTAGCAGACTCGACACCACCAAACGGCGAAGATATGGTGGCTACGCTGCTTACAAAATCGCATAGCTGCCCAATACGGCACTGGCGAAGACTGTTGGTGGCGACAAGCCCGCCCATACTATGTGCCACAACATGTAATTGTTGGATTTTGTATTCCGTTAACACCGTGTGCATGAGGTTATTCAGGCCTTTGGAGTTCAAAGCCGAGACAAGCCTGAAGGATAGTTAAAGACCCAGATCTGATATTTAGATTGGTCGACTTTTTCAATCAGTGGGGCAAAATCTAACGCAGTGGCGTTGATGCCATGCACAAACAAGATCGGGATTTTGTTTGGGTCGAACTCTGACAGAAAGTAGAGCCCAGCGTTATCTTCGAGCAAAAAGGTCAGCGGCTGCCACATGCCGAGTTTGCCATTTTTTCTGTCAAAAGGTGGAGCTTCCAAGCTCACGACTGTGCCTATGTCGATCAAATCCAATTCGATTTTTAACAGTGAAGATAGTGAACGATCAACAAACGCTCTTGGGGCTTCACTCTCATTAACCGTTAGTGAGACTTCTATTGTTGATCTGTCTTGGTGATCACGTAGGTTGATTACACTGAAAGCTTCATCGGCTTGTAGGGTAAGGTCTTGATTCTTATCTTCAAAGATAAGTAGGTAGTGGATGTTATTCGATACATGTAAGTGAATACTGTCACTGTCTATGATGCCATCGTAGCCATCAACCTCGCCTTTGTTAATGTCTTTGATTTGTTCAATCACCACGGCAGAACCGGAGGCATGTTGATTCAAGGTAACCATGTATTGATTGGTTATGGAGTCGATGGCTTGTATCTCATTAGATAGATTTCTAAAGTTACCGCACCCTGACAGCAGTGAACTGAGTAATAGCACTGTGCTGATTAAGCGTGCAGTAAGTAATAGCTTCATTCTAATTTCATCCCTATCCCACCCCGATTTATCCATAAATCAATAACCTGAGTTTAATAGTAGCAATAAAACAGCGCTTAATAAAAAGGCAAGCAAACGACTATAAAGTTCGCTTGCTTGCCTGAGAGGTTTCATTACTTAGTGAGTATATTGAACACTAAAGCGTGTTTTTGTACACCTTGCCGTCTTTCATGATCAGTTTTTGTGTCTCTGTGTTTGCCACACAAGCAACACTGTCCAGTGGGTTGCCATCGATGATCAATAGGTCGGCATACGCGCCTTCAACCACTTGACCAAGTTTGCCTTCTTGGTACGGGTGTTGATAAGTCGACATCTCGAACAAACGTCCACAGTTTGATGTCGCCATGCGAAGCGCGGTGATGGTATCGAATACTTGCTCAATCGCACCAAGTTCATTTAATTGTGTCGCATGAACGTTGGTTTCGCCCACACAGTCAGTACCAAAAGCAATGTTCTGAATGTCGTATTTCTTAATCAGTTCTGCCGATTTGAACATGGCTTTACCTACACGTTCTGTCTTGCGGTATGTCTCCTCATTCGGCAGCGGGATCTTACGCTCTGCAATCAATGAAGAGGTAAAGTAAGAAGGAATCACCCAAATGCCTTTCTCTTTAATTATCTCGGCAATGTCGTCGTCCATGATGGTGGCGTGTTCGAAAGACATCACGCCCGCTTCAGCGGCTCGGCGCAGCGACATAAGTGCCGTAATCTGAAGCGGCATCAACCGCAGCTTTCATCTCTTCAGATGTGAACTGCAATGTGTCTAGCGGATCAAACGTTGAAGATGCGCCACCACCCGCCATGATCTTGATTTGGGATGCGCCCATAAATAGCTGTTCGCGAACCGCTTTTAAGACTTCTGAACGACCATCTGCCACTTTCATTGCGCCAAGCTTCCTCATAGGTGAGTCTTCATGGCCGTTTGCTAAACGCTCTTGTGCTTGGTTTTGACGGTAATCGGAGTGACCACAGGTTTGTGAGATAGCCGCCATTGAAGGCAGAATACGTGGGCCAGTGGCATAGCCGTTGTCGATGCTGTTTTTAAGGCCAAGCGTGTTACCTGCTACATCACGAATGGTGGTAAAGCCACGCATTAACATCTCTTCAGAAATCTTTGCTGAGCGAATCGCCACTTCTTCTCGCGTCATGGTATCAATCACGTTGAAAGGTGCAGATAGCGTGATATGAACGTGCGCATCAATCAGGCCTGGCATGACCGTGCCACCTTGAGCATCAATCGTTTCATCGGCAATCGTTGGGTCAATCTCTCCAATCTGAGTGATCAAGTTATCTTCGATGAGGATTGATACGTTCTCGATTAAGTTGTTATCAACACCGTTAAATACGTTCGCGTTAGTGATTAGTTTTTTCATAATCTGCACCTTTTGGAAATGAGTGTGTGTCGCTGATGGAGTCATCTTATGGGGCGCAGCATTTGAAGAATGGCCATTTGGTGACAGTGATGAATTGGGCGTGTTTTTGCTATTGCTATAAGAGAGGCAAAGGGGATTTTTGTCGAATCATTAATTTGAGGAATGAATGTTGGCGATGTCATGAAATGGTAAGTTTTGCTTCGATTCGAACGCTAAGATGTATTTCAAATCAAGGCGACTTATCAAATTAGATTAGAGAGAGACAGAATGACTAAATCAGACAAAGTTTACGGGTTCAACACACCACAACGTCTATTCGTAGGTTACACGTTAGCCGTGCTGGTGGACTTAGTAGTGCTTAACTTCTTCGATGAGTACTGGGACTTCGTCAACATTGAGTCTTTCACTATATCTTTGATTGCGGCGTTGTTGTTGCAGCTATTATTGAAGCTCTCTATTGGTTTAGAGCACAAGATTGCTGAACACTTCAAAAGCAAGCCGGGCACTGCACCTAAGGTGTACCGAGCAATCACCACTTACATTATCTTGGTGGGCTCAAAGTTCGTGATGCTAGAAGCGATTAACCTTCTGTTCGGAGATAAGGTGAGCTTTACAGGCCCTTGGGGCGGCGTGGTTGCTTTCTTCGCTGTGGTATTTACGATTCTGGTTGCTGAAGTGATTGTATCGAAGATCTACTTTGCTCTGGATGACAAACAAGATTCAAATGTGAAAGCGCTTAAAGAGACCAACGCGTAATAGAACTAAAATACAAATGTGAATAACAGACGAGCCAGCTGAATAAGCTGGCTCGTTTTCGTTTGAGTTGCGATAACCAATTCGATACGCGAATTGGCTTTATTTTTCGTAAACCACATCCCCGCGTAACACCGTCATCAACACTTGAGTCTTAGCGATTTGTCTTGCTGATACTGTGGTGATGTCGCGGTCGAGAATGGCGAAGTCAGCGGATTTGCCTACCTCAATAGAACCTGTTACATCTTCAATTCCAAGACTTTTGGCGGCATTGAGCGTGTAAGCGTCGATGGCTGTGTAGATATCGGTTAGGCCGGTTTTGCCCATGATTAAGCTGTTCGCGATGCCGACCAATGGGTTGATGTCGTGTACGTTCCAATCACTGCTTAAGGTGATATTGGCGTCGGTCTTGAGTATTGCATCGAGGTTCATCATGGCTTTGGCACGGCGAGCACCAAGGAAAGCTTCGGCCCATTGGTGTTGATGCCTTGCAACGTAATCAGAGCCAACTTGGAAATCTGCAGTTACATCTAACTGGCGAAAGCGTGGCACATCTTCATCATTGATTAATTCGACATGGGTTAGGGTGTAGGGTTTGGTTGAACCTTGTTTGCGAATACTTTCTATCGCATCAAGAGATTCACGAACCGCTCCATCACCAATCGCATGAATGTGGGCGCTAAAGCCGATTTTCTCGAGTGCAGTTAACCATTCTTTCATTTGTTCTGGCGGAATATAGTTCAAGCCATTAGGAGACTGGGGTAGATAAGTATCTAAGTAGGGCGCGAGTGTTTTGGCGGTGCCATTGATAAAGATGCCATCACTGTACATTTTCACCTGATCGACAAGTAACAGATGGCTTTTATCGTCGGAATGCATTTTCTCAAAGACTTTTAATTGAGAAGACATCACCATCGATGGGTACACCCAAGGGCGTAGCGATACTCGCGCCGTTAAGTCTTGATTTTGCTCGGCCTCTAGCCAAACGTCATACCAACCTCGTTTCCAATACATGCGACCGTCGCCAATGGTGGTGATGCCGTGGGTTGCCGCTTCCTCAAGCCCGAACATTAAGCCTTGGTAGCTTTGCTCAAACAGTTCACTTTGGCTATTCCAAGCCATCTCCATCACTTGATCGCCAGCATTGTCTAGCAAGATGCCATTGAGCTTGCTGCTGTCTTGGTCTTTTAAATAAACACCGCCTTGTGGGTCTGGAGATTGTTGGCTGATTCGAGCGATTTTTAGTGCTTTTGAGTTGACCCACATCGAGTGTGAAGTCTGCTCCATAAGCACCACGGGGCGATTAGGGAAGACACTGTCGATGATCTCTAGTGGCGTGTAGTCAGAGTCGCTATCGAGCGTCGCTTCCAAAGAAAAACCATAGCCCATAAGCCAACCTCTGCCATCGGTATCAGCATTGATCTTACACGCTTCTAAGTAGGGAATTTGCTCTTCTAACGTTGCTTCAGAGTCGAGTTCACAATTGCCACCCAGCTCTGAGGCGGCTTCAAACACATGGTTATGGTTATCAATAAATCCCGGAAGGACAAAGGCATTGTCTAAATCAATGACATCAGTGCTTTGCCCTTGAAAAGTTTGCGCCTGTGATTGGTTACCAATGAAGATGATCTTGCCTTTGTGGGTAACGATCGAGTCCGACTCACGATGCCCGTATATATCAGCATTGATAAAGATCTGGTCAGCACTTTGGTTATGAACAGATGTTTGCGCTTGAACTGGTGTTTGTGTTTGAACTGCTGTTTGCGCTTGGACAACGGTGTTGGCTTGTGCAAGCACCGGCGCTACGGCCGATAAGCTTGTGAGTAATGCTATCCATACAGTACGTGGCAGAGTGAGCTTGTTATTCATTATTATGTCTTCCATGTTCCACGGTTTAGTAAGTATAGAAAGCGAGTGGCGAGAATCATATCGTGAATTTTTAATAAAGTGTCCTTGGTTGCTCTCTTGTTTGAATGTAATTCCAGTGCCTTTTGAGGTGGTTGTGGGAATACAGCTCGTCAATAAAGGATTGCGAATCCATTCGCAGACTAAACAATTCACATAAGGTTCTGAATAAATTACAGTTAAGTGAGCTATAAAAATGGATTTAACGTATTACCAAGGATGTAAGTTTATGTTTTCAAGAGACTTACTCGCATTACTAATAAAAACAAGTCGAGGTTAGGATGAAAAAAATATTATTGCTGCTTAACGTGATCTTATTGGGTGGTTGTGTTGGCATGCCCGAAACGGTAAAGCCTGTTCAACAGTTTGAGTTGGAACGATACCTAGGGAAATGGTACGAAGTGGCTCGTTTGGATCACTCGTTTGAGCGTGGCTTAGACAACATCAGCGCTGAATACAGCCTTCGTGATGATGGCGGCGTGAAGGTGATTAACCGTGGTTATTCGGCGGAAGAAGGTGAGTGGAACGAAGCGGAAGGAAAAGCGTACTTCGTTGAGGGCTCTGAACAAGGCTATTTGAAAGTGTCTTTCTTTGGCCCTTTCTACGGCGCTTATGTCGTGTTTGAATTAGACAAAGAGGGCTACCAATACGCGTTTGTTTCTGGGCCCGACACTGATTACTTATGGCTACTCGCAAGAACGCCTGAAGTCGCACCAGAAGTGATGGAGAAGTTTAAAGCCATGTCGAAAGAGCGTGGCTTCAATACCGATGAGCTGATCGTTGTGGAACATACCCAATAAACCGATCGCTGTTATTGCTGAGAGTGACTGATGATTGATAAGGCACAGAGGATGAATTTCTCTGTGCCTTTTTTATTCAAAGATAGAGCTACAATTAACGAGGCTGGTTGCCGTTCAAGAATAGCGCGACACATTCGCGAGTGTAGTGAAGTCTTTCTTCTTCAGATTCTCCGCTGTCGTGTCCGAAGAATCCCCAATACGCCGATTTGCCGTGAAACATCAGCAACAGTTGGCGTGCTGCAATGACTGGCGAGCTTGATGTCGACAGTGTGAGATCACCAGAGTCTATTTTCGACTGCAAATAATCAGCAAGTAACTTGGTGGTTTTCTGAGGGCCAGTTTCTAAATAGATTGAGGCGATCTCTGGATGCGTATTCGCTTGGCTAATGGCATTTTGGAAGGTTTGTCTAGATTGCTCATCAAGTAACAAATCCTGAAATTTCACACCAAATTTCACCAACTCATCACCCACCTCTGCATCCATATCAAAGGCAGCAGGACTGAGTTCTCGCTCCGCACACTTGGTTTGCATGCAGGTTTCGAAAAGTTCGTCTTTGTTTTTAAAGTGAGAGTAGACCGTTTGCTTGGAAACGTTCGCTGCTTTTGCTATCTGATCCATATTGATCTTAAAGCCATGTTCAGAGAAAAGTTGGCTGGCTGCGGTTAAGATCTGCGATCTCTTCTGTTCACTCTTGATGATTTTAGTCACGTGCTGTTTCTCGTTGCTTGCTTGGTACTTGACGTTACTCAGTTCAATGCATTTCATTCTGCGCTAAGCATTATGCTTTTTGTGATGGTTTTATCAATCATTAACGATGAAACTTATTTTTAACATAATCAAACTAGACAGTCTAGTTTGATTTGGTTAGTCTAAAAAAAGAACATAATTGAGTACCGCATAGGAACAGTACGTATGTATAAATTGATGAAGGGAAGCGCATTGGCAGTGGCGTTGTCGACTTTTCTTGTTGGATGTGGCGAAAAGGAACAAGCCCAAGAGTCGGTTGATTCAACCACTGAAACGGCTTCGAGCGTCCAAACCATTTTAACTGTAGAAACGATCGCTTTGGCGCTATCTTCCTCTTATGCAGTACAGCGCGAATATGTCGGTGTGGTTAAGGCGGGTCAACAAGCTAATTTAGGTTTCGAACTGGCGGGCAAAGTAAACGAGATTCTGGTGGATGTCGGTGACACAGTCACAATGGGTCAGCCGTTGATTCGATTGGATACCCAACTTTTGGAAACTGAATCTAGCCAGTTGAAAGCTCAAGCTGAAGAAGTCAAAGCTCAGTTGAGTTTGGTGGCAGCGAACCTTAAACGTCAGCGTTCATTGAAAGCTAAAGGCTTCAGTGCAGAGGCGGAAATTGACTCGCTGACTAGTGAGCAACGCGTATTGCAAGCTAACTTGCTGCGTATTGATGCCTCAGTAAGAGGCAATCAATTGAAGCTAGTGAAATCGACAATTCTTGCGCCTTATTCGGGCACTATTTCAACGCGTTTTGTCTCTTTGGGAGATGTAGTGAATGTGGGTAATCCAACTCTGACTTTGCTTGCCTCTGAAGGGAAAGAAGCCTTCATCGGTATTCCTGCCCATCAAATGAAAAAGGTTACTTCACTTTCCGCACCAAGTATTCGTGTCGGGCGAGATGATTTCTCTGTGACTCTGCTGAACCCTGGTGCGATGGTCGACACTCGCTCTCGAAGTGTCGGCTTACGTTATCTGTTCCCTGAACAATCGTCGGTATTAGAAGGGCAACTTGCCTACCTTAAATTTGATGAACAGATTGATGACTCAGGTTACTGGGTGCCAATAACTGGTTTGATTGATGGATTACGCGGGGTGTGGAACATCTTTGTGATTGGTGAAGACAACAAGGTTGAACGTAGAAGTGTTCAGGTTCTGTTTGCTAATAACCAACAAGCCTATGTCAGCGGTGCCATTACCGAAGGCGAGCAAGTGATCGCCAGTGGGTTGCACCGCTTGGTTCCCGGACAAACCGTGAAGCCAGCCAGCGTTACTGCTGAATAGGAAATAGCATGAAAATCATAGAGATTATTTCCAATACTCGACTGCTTATCTTAATGACGGCACTGCTCATGGTGAGTGGTATTTCTGCGTTCATGACGCTACCGCGTGCAGAAGACCCAGTAATCATCAACCGTTACGCGAACATTACTACCAGTTTCCCCGGAGCCAGTGCCGAGCGTGTTGAAACCTTGGTAACAGAAGTTATCGAGAACAAGCTGCGCGAGCTGAGTGAAGTTAAACTCGTGAGCTCAACCTCAAGACCGGGCGTGTCTATTGTCACCTTAGAATTGAATGACACCATCACCGAGCCTGAGCCAGTTTGGTCCCAAGCTCGCGACAAGTTATCTGATATCGAATCCATTTTGCCTGCGGGTGCTCAATCGCCTGATCTCGATAGCGACCATACCTATGCTTTCACGACCATCGCATCTCTAACTTGGTCTGGTGCAGGCGAGCCTGATAGGTTAACGCTGGGCCGTTATGCCAAAGAGCTCGCCAAGCGACTAAGAACTTTGTCGGGTACTGAATTCGTTGATGAATACGGGATGCCGCAAGAAGAGATTCAAATCAGTTTACGTACGGCCGATGCCGCTGCTCTAGGGCGTTCAAGCGCCAATATCGCTGAATCGCTCGAAGGGGCAGACGCCAAGAACTCGGCGGGTGAACTGGTCAGTGCTTATTCTCGCTTTGGCTTAGAAATTAAATCTGAACTTGATTCCATTGAACGCATTAAGCAAGTGCCAATAGCCACTGATAGCAAAGGTCACATCATCCGTATGGAAGACATTGCTTCGGTGAAACGTGGTGAGAAAACCCCACAAGACCAGATTGCTATTGTTGATGGTGAGCCGGGTGTGATTGTCGCGGCAAGAATGCACCCTGATCTGCGAGTTGATAACTGGACGTCGCGAGCTAATGCTCTGATTGGTAAATTTGAGCAAGAGTTACCAAGTAACGTTAAGGTGACCGTGCTCTTTAATCAGCAAGGTTATACCGAGACTCGCTTAGACGATTTAGGCAAAAGCTTGATGATCGGTTTCGGTCTGATTTTGATTGTGCTGTTTGTCACTTTAGGCGTGCGTGCCGCGATCTTAGTCGCCATTTCTCTGCCGTTAACCTCATTATTGACCTTGTCGATCATGAAAATGACCGGTGTGCCGATTAACCAAATGTCGGTGACAGGCCTAATTGTGGCGCTCGGGATCATGGTTGATAACGCGGTGGTGATGGTCGATACCATTCAAGCTTATCGTTTGAAAGGGCAACAACGAGCAGAAGCGACCATGAATGCATTGAAGCATTTATGGGTGCCGTTATTAGGCTCAACTTTAACTACCGTGTTGGCGTTTGCCCCGATTATCTTGATGCCGGGTGCATCGGGTGAGTTCGTCGGTGGTATTGCGATTACCGTTTCTTTCTCATTGATCGGCTCTTACATCATCTCGCACACCTTAATCGCAGGCTTAGCGACTAAGCTACTGCCGAAACAACTCAGTGATGTCGACAAGAAAGGACAGCACCATTGGTACATGACCGGCTTAAGAATCCCGGCTTTGACGCGCTGGTTCTCGTCTTCTGTCCGCTTTGGTGTCACGCATCCAATTATCACGATTGCTTTGGTGTTGTTGGTTCCGTTTACCGGTTACTGGAGTATGTCTCAGCTGACTGAGCAATTCTTCCCGCCATCAGACCGAGACATGTTTGAGATCCAGGTGTACATGCCGCCGCAAGCGAGCATTTATGCCACTAAAAACACCTCTGAAAAAATCGACGATATCATTCATCGTTACCCTGAAGTGGAGCGTATCGATTGGCTCGTGGGTGCAAACTTCCCATCCTTCTATTACAACCTGCAAGCAAGGCAAAATAATGCGCCATACTTCTCGCAAGCCATGGTGAAAACAGAGAACTTTGACCAAGCCAATACGCTAATTCCACAGTTGCAAAAGGTGTTGGATGAAGAGGTGCCGGAAGCACAAATCTTGGTACGTAAGCTTAACCAAGGGCCTCCATTTACCGCGCCCGTTGAACTGCGAGTGTATGGTGAAAACCTCGACACGTTAAAAGCGATTGGTGAAGATGTTCGTCTAATTTTGGCGGGTGTTCCTCATGTGACGCACACAAGGGAAACCCTGCAACCAGGTACTCCGAAGGTGTGGTTGAAGGTTGATGAAGACACCGCAAAGCTGAATGGTATTTCATTGAACCAGTTCGCAGGTATGCTGCAAACTACTCTGACAGGTCGTGAAAGTGGCTCTGTGATTGAAGGCAGTGAGTCGGTACCAATCCGTGTTCGTGTGGCAGATGAGGCGCGTGAAAACTTGGTTCACTTAAGCAATATTCGTCTGCCAATCAGTTCTGATGTCTACTCAACAGGGATCAATGTTTCGACGCTGGCAGAACTGGAATTGACGACCAGTCGCGGTGCGATTACTCGTCGTAACGGGCAGCGTGTGAATACCATCGAGGGTTACATTGAAGCGGGTGTCTTACCTCAAACCGTACTTAATGAATTCCAAAAACGCTTAGCAAGCTATGAGATGCCATCGGGTTACACCATTGGTTTTGGTGGCGAATCAGCGGAGCGAGACAATTCAGTCAACAGCCTCATCTCGAATGTCGCAGTCGTGGTGGTATTGATGGTGCTGGTGGTGGTGATGTCATTCAACTCGTTCCGAATGAGCAGCATCATCTTCATGGTAGCAGGGTTGGCTGGTGGACTAGGGCTGTTGTCGGTATGGATCTTCGGTTATCCGTTCGGCTTTACGGTGATTATCGCGATGCTTGGGATTGCGGGCTTAGCGATTAACGCGGCCATTGTGATTTTGACCGAATTGAAACTCGATAAAGAGGCTTCCTCCGGGAATGTAGATGCAGTCGTTGAAGCTGTGATGTCGTGTACTCGCCATATCAGCTCAACCACGATAACGACTGTTGGCGGCTTTATGCCATTGATCATCGCTGGCGGTGGTTTCTGGCCTCCGTTCGCGGTCGCGATTGTTGGCGGAACGGTATTAACCACGCTTATCTCGTTCTACTTTGTACCTGTGGTTTATCATTTGATGACTCGAAATCAGCGAAAATCCATGACTACTCAAGCGGCATAACTGTTTTTCAATTTAACGTCTCTTCAATTTGGCTACTCTTTAATTGCCCATAATCGAGCCGTATCTGGCTCGATTATGGTGTGGTTATTCTCGATAAATTCATCCCAATTCCTACCTTTTTGTTGTGCTTTTCACCGCTATTACGCCCTCAATTAGTCAAATTATCCTTTCTGTTAGTCATTATATTCTTTCAATTCGTCACATTAGTGCATAGATGAATGCTTGATTATCTTGTTGGTGAATGAGTGGGTGTTTTGAATAATCTAACCAGTGAATACCTTGTAAATGGTATGTGAATTCACAATTTTGACGGGCGTCACACTTCTATTTATTCGCTCTTTCTAATGTACCTTGAACTTGCCCCGAGCTTTGGTGGTGAGCGAGTGTTTATCTACTTTTTCTAAATCCCTTGTCAGTACTGGCTCCATCTGTGTAGCACGCTATTGATGTGTGTCTTAATCGCTTACTGCTTCTTAGTTTTCGTCTTCATAAATGGAAGGTTAGTTTCCAAGTTTGTTTGGTGAGCTTTCAATTTCAACTCTTCATAATGCGCCGAATGTAACAATGTATTTCAAAGCGTAACAATTAAGTCATGTTTTCTGTGTGGTTTTAACCCGGCAGTAACGAACCTTATTGCATTGCTTTTTGAGATGCGGCGTTTCACATGCTCAACACATAAATATTCTAATGATCATGACAACCAGTACTCAGACGTTCGTTCTGAGGCTGGATAACCATCGAGAAAGTTAATGGAAGCTTCAAGATATAAACGCATTTTATCGAGGACAAATTTGTCGAAGATTGGTTTGCTGGGAACCGTTCTGATGCTCGAAGGATGTAACTCCGCATTGCTCGACCCAAAAGGTAGCGTTGGCGTTCAGGAAAAAGAGCTGATTATCACGGCTCTGTTGCTGATGTTGATTGTCGTCATCCCAGTGATTCTGATGACCATCTACTTTGCTTACCGATACCGCGAGAGCAATACCACGGAAGAGTATGCACCTGACTGGGCACACTCAACCAAGATTGAAGTGGTGGTATGGACGATTCCAATCATCATCATCGCGATTCTAGCCACCATCACTTGGCGAACAACACACGAATTAGAGCCATCAAAGCCTCTGGAAAGTGATGTGCAACCTATGGTGATCGAAGTGGTCTCTCTGGACTGGAAGTGGCTGTTCATCTATCCGGAGCAAAACATTGCGACGGTTAACTATGTTGCGTTCCCGAAAGATGTACCGGTGACGTTTAAGCTAACTTCAGACAACATCATGAACGCGTTCTTTATCCCGCGTCTTGGTTCGCAGATCTACGCGATGCCGGGAATGGTGACCAAGCTGAATTTGATTGCAAACCACGAAGGTGACTTCAAAGGCTTTGCATCGAACTACAGTGGCAAAGGTTTCTCACAGATGAAATTCACTGCATCAGCCATGCCTGATCAAGTGGCATTTCTAAACTGGGTGGAAAAAGTGAAAGCAAGCCCTGATCGCATTGAAGATTGGGAGCAGTTCCGTTCATTGGCTGCGCCAAGTGTGGCTGAACCCGTCACTCTGTTCTCCAGTATCCCACCATTTTTATTCACCGATGTCGTGACCCAGCACCCTGGTTCAATGAACTGTTTGCCGGAAACCCAAGGATAATCGTCATGTTTGGAAGATTAACTCTAGACTCAATTCCCTACCACGAACCCATTATTTTGGTCACGTTAACCATGATCGCTTTAGTGGGCAGCTTAGTGGTGTACGCGGTAACCAAAGCCGGTAAGTGGCAATACCTTTGGAATGAATGGTTTACGTCTGTAGACCACAAAAAATTGGGCTTCATGTACATTGCTGTTGCGATGGTGATGTTAGTTCGTGGCTTTGCTGATGCGGTCATGATGCGTAGCCAGCAATTGCTTTCTGCAGCCGGTGAAACGGGCTATTTGCCGCCACATCACTACGACCAGATCTTCACGGCTCACGGCGTGATCATGATTTTCTTCGTAGCGATGCCTTTGGTTATCGGTTTGATGAACATCATCGTGCCGTTGCAAATCGGTGCTCGTGATGTTGCATTCCCTTATCTGAATAACTTGAGCTTCTGGCTATTTGTGGTGGGTATTATCCTAACCAACATGTCGCTTGGCTTAGGTGAGTTTGGCCGTACGGGTTGGTTGGCGTATCCGCCGCTGTCTGGTATTGAGGCGAGCCCGGGAGTCGGGGTCGATTATTGGATATGGGCGCTGCAAATATCCGGAGTGGGTACTACGCTAACGGGTGTGAACTTCTTTGCGACCATTTTGCGCATGCGTACTCCGTCTATGCCAATGATGAAGATGCCAGTATTCACGTGGGCGTCTCTGTGTGCCAACATCCTGATCATCATCTCTTTCCCAATCCTAACGGTAACCATCGCGTTACTGACTTTGGATAGATACATCGGCACGCACTTTTTCACCAATGACCTTGGTGGCAACGTGATGATGTATGTGAACCTGATTTGGGCATGGGGACACCCTGAGGTGTACATCCTAATTTTGCCTATTTTCGGTGTGTTCTCTGAAGTGACTGCAACCTTCTCTCGCAAAAAACTGTTTGGTTATACCTCACTGGTATGGGCAACAGTGGCGATCACTATTTTAGCGTTTGTGGTTTGGCTGCATCACTTCTTCACCATGGGTTCTGGCGCCAATGTGAATGCCTTCTTTGGCATCGCGACCATGATTATCTCTATCCCAACCGGGGTTAAGATCTTCAACTGGCTATTTACCATGTACAAAGGTCGTATCCGCTTCACCACACCAATGATGTGGACAGTGGGCTTCCTAATCACCTTTACCGTGGGTGGTATGACGGGCGTATTGATGGCAGTTCCGGGGGCAGATTTCATTCTGCATAACTCGGTATTCCTGATTGCTCACTTCCACAACGTAATCATCGGTGGTGTTGTCTTCGGTTGTTTTGCTGCGATTGGTTACTGGTTCCCGAAAGCGACCGGTTTCACTCTGAACGAGCTTTGGGGCAAACGCGCATTCTACTGCTGGATCATCGGTTTCTTGATGGCGTTCTTGCCGCTTTACGCTCTGGGCTTTATGGGCATGACGCGTCGTTTGAGCCAAGACATTAACCCTGAGTTCTTCCCACTACTGGCGGTTGCGGCTGCAGGTACGGGCGTGATTGCGATGGGTGTGGTGTGTCAGTTCGTTCAGATTTACGTGAGTGTTCGTGACCGAGACCAAAACCGAGATCTAACCGGTGACCCGTGGGGCGGACGTACCTTTGAATGGGCAACGTCTTCACCACCGCCGTTCTATAACTTTGCAAAACTGCCTAAGGGCGATGAGATCGATTCGTTCTGGTATCAAAAGCAAAGTGGCGAGTTTGATCCAACTCAGGAAGAAGAATACGAACGTATTCACATGCCGAAGAACACACCGACAGGCATTTATGTGTCTGTATGGGCGTTGGCATTTGGCTTCGCAATGATCTGGTACATCTGGTGGCTAGCGGCTGCAAGCTTAGTGGGCATCGTGGTGACGTGTATTCAACACAGCTACAACGACGATGTGGACTACTACGTGGAAGTTGAAGAGATCAAAGCGATTGAAGCGGCTCGACGTGCGCAGCTTGCAGAAGCGAAAAAACAGTCAGTGAAAGGCGATCATTCTGGTCGTGGTAACAGCGCTGACAGTGGTAATAACGACAATAAAGATGACTTGGAGACGACGTATGCAAGCTAATACTCCGTCACACACTTATGATCTTGCACATTCGCATGATCATCACCACGAAGCTGCGGGCAACAAGTTGTTTGGCTTCTGGGTTTACTTGATGAGTGACTGTGTCCTGTTTGCCACGCTTTTCGCGACTTATGCCGTGCTTGAGAGTGGATCAATTGCAGGGCCGACAGGTAAAGACATCTTTGAACTGCCGTTCGTGTTTGTCGAAACCATGATGCTGCTGTTCAGTAGTATCACATTCGGTTTTGGCATGATTGCGATGAAGCGCAAAGACGTGACCGGACTGAAGCGCTGGATCAAAGTGACTTTCGCATTGGGCTTAGCCTTTATCTGTATGGAAGTGTATGAGTTCCATCATTTGATTGCAGAAGGTTATGGCCCTCAAGAAAGTGCATTCCTTTCTGCGTTCTTTACCTTGGTTGGCACACACGGTTTGCACGTAACGTTTGGCCTGATTTGGATGGCGGTGGCGTACCACCAACTTTCAACCAAAGGCTTGAACGACAACATGTCGATGCGCTTCCAGTGCTTGAGCTTGTTCTGGCACTTCCTTGATATCGTTTGGATTTGTGTATTTACCATCGTGTACTTAATGGGGGTGATGTAATGGAACAGCATCTAGACAGCGGTGCAACGGATTACGTGAAAGGCTTTATTGCGTCACTGATTCTGACCATTATTCCGTTCTACATTGTGTGGTCACATGCGCTACCAAGCACGGAAACTTACGTGATCTTGTTCGGTTGTGCGCTGGTGCAAATCTTTGTGCACTTTAAGTACTTCTTGCATATGGAAGCGAAATCTTCCGATGGGCGTTGGAACTTAGTGTCACTGATGTTTACTGCCATTGTTGTATTGATTCTTATCGCTGGCTCGGTATGGATCATCTACAACATGAACGTCAACATGAAGTTGTAGGCCAAGGTATGCTGAAAAAATATTTGTCTATTACCAAACCGGGCATCATTTTCGGCAACCTGATTTCTGTTGCGGCGGGGGTCTTT
>NZ_AJYZ02000019.1:1673480-1686453 GCF_000272045.2 Vibrio crassostreae 9ZC13
ACGACTTTAGCGGGTGTAGGGCTTGTGATTGCATCAGGTTGTGTGGTGAACAACATCTTTGACCGAGACATCGACCAGAAGATGAAGCGCACACAAAATCGAGAATTGGTTCAGGGCAACATCAATACAGACGTCGCATTCATTTATGCGTTAGTCATGTTGTTGGTAGGCACGGCGCTGCTGTTTCAATTTGTTAATCCGATGTCTGCGGTTGTGGTGTTGCTTGGCTATGTGTTTTACGTCTTTTTCTACACCATGTGGTACAAGCGTAATTCGGTTTACGGCACCTTAGTGGGAAGCATCTCTGGCGCGGTTCCTCCATTGGTTGGTTACCTTGGCGTGACTAACTACCTGAGCTTAGAAGCCGTCCTATTGTTCATCATGTTCTGTTTATGGCAGATGCCACACTCGTATGCGATTGCGATGTTCCGCATTCAAGACTACCGCGATGCAGGCATTCCCGTTTTACCGGTCAAAGAGGGCGTCGACAAAGCACATCAACACATGAAAGCGTATGTGGTGGCGTTTGGAGCAGTTGCTCTGGGGTTATTTTTACTCGGAGAGGCGGGTTATGAATACTTAGCGGTGTCGGCAGCGGTTTGCTTTATGTGGACCAAAGTGACGTTCCGTAAGGTCGATTGCCTCAACTACATCCAATGGTCAAAGACAGTCTTTAAAGTCTCTTTGCTGGTGGTTATGAGCATCAGTGGTGTGCTAGGACTGGAGTTGATTCCGTTGCCTGCAATTTTTTGATTTAAGTTTGTCGTTGAACTCTCAATGTTTGAAGTCCGAGGGTTTGACGACTTTTTATTGTTTGTTTTTGTCATCTGTCTTATTTTTCTTTGTTGCTCCCCCCTTTAACTATTCAGCCTTGAATTACTTAGATTTTAGCTATTACCCTTCAAAAATATCATTGAACCAAGCTTCTAATTGCTCACGTTTATCTTGGGGGCCGTTGATGACGATTAAACGTTGCAAGCTTGCTTGATCCCAAGAAATGGTTCCTGTTGCTAGCGCATCGAACACGTCTAACTCTGTGATCAGAAGTAAATCTTCCTCGGTTGGTAATGTATCTCTTCCTGAAACTTTGACACCTTTAGCAAAGCTGATTTCGCTGTAGTGGCCTTTGATTGCTTCAAATAGATTGAACTCAATTTTGTTTGGATGTGCTTTGCCAAGTGCTGCTTGTATCGCAAAAAGGCGGAAATGATCAGGCTTATTTAAATTGCCAAATTCGTCATCTTGTCTTGCATTGATTATGTTGCCAAAGACTTCGAGAGAGCCCGGTTCAGTGATCAAGCTAAGTCCAGTATCTTGATGCAGGCCGCAAGCAAAAACCAAAGATGAACTGAGTGAAAGTAGCAGAGCGAAACGTTTTAGCATCTAGAAACCTTGAGTCGAACGTATATATTTCACATCACGCCATCAGTAAAGTTGATGTGAGCGGAGGAGTTTGAATTATATAATAAGCAAAAGATAAAGGGACCGCGAAGGGTCCCTATGTTTATCCGTTTGCTATCCTAGCGAGCCCTTAACTAACGTGTGTCAGTTAACGAACGATAAGCATCAGCTCTTCAGGGGAAAGAGGCTTATCGAAGTAGCTCATGAATAGACCAAAGGCTTGAATGTCGCCATTCGAGAACTTAAACGCACCAGACTGCATGTTGGTACCAATCACTTGTTGAGCGTTTGGACCAGCCATCAAGATTTGGTTCAATACTTGACGAGAAGTGTTGATTTGAACATCAGCGCCTTCTAGTGCCGTTTCATGAAGCTGAGCAATACCGTTACGCACTTCGATAGTGAATGACTCGTTGGTATCAGAGAAGTTGTAAGTTAGCGCAGTGTTCACATCTAGCGTGTTCTCTGCGATTAACGTCGATGTCATCATATCGAAGATTTGTTTACTTGGTAGGGCAGTTAGAACGTCTACAGAAGCAAAACTGATCATGTTAGAGAAGTCACGATTACCTTCTAGTTCAGCTGCAGCATTCAACGCCCAGTTACGCCAGTTGATGTTCACTTGATCGGCAGACCATGCTTTGTAAGCTTGTGCCTTTAGTAAGCGCGCTTCCATGTCATCTTTGTTTACCGTGATAGGGTAAGAAAGAATCTCCGCTGCAAAAGTGTAGTTCTCTGCTTTCATCGCTGCTTTTGCTGTGTCGATGATGTTATCACGGCCGCCCATGATTTCTACGAAAGCTTTAGCACGCTGCTCATAAGCCATTGGCTCTAGTTGCCACGGATCGGCTTCGAAGAAACCGTTGTAGCCTACGTAAATTTGGCGAACAGCGTGTGCAACAGTACCATAATGCTCACCCAACCAAGGGTGTTCTGCAAGGTGCTTAGGAAGTTTAACCACTTCAACTAGCTCGTCTGGCGTCATACCTTTGTTCATGTGACGAATCGTTTGGTCGTGTGTGTATTGGATTGCATCACGGTAAGCCGTTAGTACATCTGCTACCGCTTCTTTGCCTTCAACAGGACGACCATGCGAGTTGATCATGATTTCTGTATCGAATTGACGCATAACGTCGATGCCCTTGAACCACATGCTTGGATCACGGAATTTCGTACCGCGAATTGTGTGTAGGTTCGGGAAGTTTTCGCCTTGTAGAACCTCTGCTGCGTGCAGGATTTTTTGTTCTGGGAAGTAAACCACTAACTCATCTTTAGTTTCAGATGGCACGTTCTCGATGTGCATTTTCACGCCAGAAATTTCGATTTCGATGTGGCTTTGGCTTGGTACAAGCAGGTTTGGTTCGATGAACGAGATAGCACCTTGCATGAAGCGTGGACCAAGGCCGTCGTTTACTGTGCCGTGCTCGCCTTCTTCTACGTGCTTAGCACCTGTGTAAGAAGTACGGTGACCAAATAGAGTACCTAGGTTTGAAGACCAGTTAGCCACTGCAGCGGTTAGGCCTTCTTCAGCGATGATTTTTACTTCACCTGATGCCACTTCTTCATCAGTCACCCATGCACGCACACCAGAGATGTGGTCGATGTGGTTGTGAGAATAGATGATGGCTTTAACCGGCTTGTCTGTGATTTGACGGAACTGTTCTTTAACCGATTGAGCCATTTCTACCGACTCGCCTGGATCAACAATGATGATGCCGTCCGTACCTTCGATCATGACAGGAGTGTCTAGACCGAAGCCGTAACCAAGATAAATATTGTCATCCACTTTGATGATTGCTTGGTCCATTTTACGACCGTGCTTGGTGAGGATTGGATGAACGTGATCAGATTCTTCTGTGTAAGCCAGAGAGTCGCCCGTTTTCGATACAACTTGGATGCGCTCGCCTTTGCCCCAGAATAGGTTTGACTTGTGTTCGAAAAGAACCTCACTCTTGTAGCGAGCATCAAGGTCAATGTTTTGGTATTGCGCAGCATTTGCTGTCTGAAGTTCTTGGCCTACTTTCGATGTCGCTTCTACAGTTGGAGTTGCAGATGCAAAACCAGAAGCAAATAGAGCGCTTGCGATAGCAACAGGAAGCGCCATTTTTTTGAATGTATTAGTCATGGTCGTGACCTTATGTTTGGATACAGGAATTGGATTTCTTGAGTCAAATAATAGAGGTGGGAGAGGTCGCTATCTACGCGCGAACAGGATTTCAATCTATCGGTTTTACGATTAATTGGATAGCTAATGATTATTTTTGCGATTTATTTTGATCTAAATCAATTAGTAAGTGGGGGCTTGTGACAGATACAAAAATGCCCTGAAATTCAGGGCATTTAATTTGGAACTAATGGCTGTTATATAAGTGTTTACCGAGAACCTGAGTACTTACCGAGAATCTGAGTACTTACCAAGCACCTAAGTAAGACTTGTAAGATTGTAGGCGAACCGTTGCTGCGCCGATTACATCGATGAAGCCCCAGAATGGATGCGGCTTCTCAGCCGAGATCCAAGCCGCGCCAGTTGAACCAATAGGGATGTTGTAACCTTCTGGTTCGATGATCTCAAGTACGATAGTACGACCTAAAGCATTACCGTTTCTTACTACGTGTTGACCGACACTTTGTGGCCCCTGAAGTGGAGAAATACTCGACTCACCGGTACCTGCGTTAAAGCTGTGTACTTTTGCTCGGAACACGTGCCCTGGGTAGGCATCAACGAAGAACTCAGCGAAGTCTCCTACTTGAACATAGCCGTAAGTTTGGTCTGAAATGCGCATCTCAAGGAACTTTTTGCTGGTGTTGTAGAGGTGCATGTTACCCATGACAGAACCTTCAGCAATATTCACTATCGATACCTGACCATCAAATTCAGCCCTAATGGTTTTCTTCTCTTGCGCCCAATTTACTTTTTGTAAATCGGCTTTTAACGACACCAGTTCAGCATGCAGCACTCGAAGATCAGAGTCGTACTTTTCTACGTCACGCATATTGAAAATTTCAGGTGACGTTTCAGCACGCTCTAAGTCGCGATTCATTTGCTTGATCTCTTCTTCTTTCTGAACAATTGAAGATTCGATCTTTGCTTTGTCTGCGGCTGAGTCAATGTCGACGAGTGTGTAAATTACGTCGCCTTCTTTAACCATTTGGTTGTGTTCAACAAGCACTTGGTCGATCTGCTGGCCAAAGATCGGTGACATTACCGCGTGTGGTGCTTTCACTGTGGTTGAGTTGGTTAAATCAACCGGTGCCCACAAGCGAGAGATAACCGCTAATACCGCAAGAATCGTTACGCCGCCAATGGCAGCCCATGTGTAGTTCTTGAAGTTCTTCTTAAGTGCGCCTGTCGCAAACAGTGACCATACAATTAGGATGTATGGAATCATCATCTCTTTCATTATGCGACCTCTTTTTCTGTAGCGGATGGTGTTGTTGGAGTCTTTTCTTCTGAAGCCTGTTCTTTTGAAGATTGCTCTACTGAAGACGGCTCTGTTACCGGTTGTTCAGGTGATACGTGGACTGCGGCTGTCTCTGTATTGGTCGCGTCTTGTTTAGGCTGAACACCACGGCGAATAACATCACTCAGTGATTGACCAATATGCTTCCAGTTCGCCAACGCGATAACTAATGCAATAACCCAGAATGTTTTGCTAATGAATAGACCACAAAGTGACAGTGCAAACACGATTTGTACGTGAGCGCTTTTGTGCTCTTTTGCTTTATGCACACCCAGTTCATGCAACTGCCACATGCCGTAAACACCGGCTAAAACCACAGCAATGGTCACTGAGAACAAGTAACCAGAGAAGGACTCCATCTGGAAGAAGTTCATCATCATTTCATTGGGATGATTGTTGAATTGAGACATGTCGATGTCTTTAGAATGGATTGTGCCTAATGGTGCAAGAGCCCATGCTCCCGCAAACATCACTGCCATAAACAGGCAGAATTTAATCAAGACCATCACAACGGCCCAGATTTTCTGGAAAACGATTTTTATAAAGTTCATATCTCAACCTAAATAAGGAGAGAGAAAGTGCAGCCTTGGTACAAGACTTTTAGAAGACATCTGAAAGAGGTGTTGAACTCACGTAACCGTATAGACCTACTGAGTCAAAAGTACTAGATGACAATTAAAAATCGCTTTGACCACGTAGACAACGCATTCTCGCGAATAGAGTGTTAAAAACACCTGGCGAAATCATTCTTAAGTAACGTCTACCATTGATAGGTTCGTTTGCTGCATTGGGTTTTAAGGCCGTCTTCCGTGATGTGTGCAACACCATCATCTACACATTTTTAGGTTTTCTGTTTAGGTTAAGAATTGATTTGTTGGCGAAATAATAGGAAGTGTAACTGGTGCTATCTACGCATTATTGCGATATTGAATTATCGTAATTACGATGAATTGAGTGGTTGCTTAAACGTGAGGTGGGTTTATTTGAACAGGCTCAAACTCGGCTTATAAAATATGTCTATTTAATTAGCCTGGATCATAGAAGTGGCTATAAAAGTATCAATAAGGCAGGACGGAAATATTGAATACTCCGACCAGTCTAGGGTGAGTTTGGGTGGATTAAGCGTTACTGGCACAGCGAAGAGATTTAGATTCCAATCTGGCGAATGTGGCAGCTATTCGAAAGAGTGAGTTGTTCTGACATTTTTGCTCTTTACCATATGATGCTTCCTTCTCAGTTTTGTTTTCTCAATGAGCATCCGTTGTTTCATTCTATCGCTTTTACGATAAGATAATTAAATCTATCGCCAAATGAGCACTGAATCATGAGTAATGACATTCCGAATTTTAACTTATTGGCTGTGTTTTCAGCGGTGATGGAGCTGGGCAGTTTGAGTAAGGCTGCCGATCATTTGAATACCAATCAATCGACGATCAGCACTGCGCTCGGCCGACTGAAAAATGAAATTGGCCAAGAGTTGTTTGTGCGCAGTGGGCGAGGGGTTGTGCCTACTGCTTACTCGCAAAGCTTGTATGAGCAAATCAAAGCGCCAATACACGAGCTCAACGGCGTGTTTCAAGGTATGGCTGGGTTTGATGAAGCGAGTACAGAGCGCAGGTTTGTGGCTTCGGTTCCCGAACATTTAAAGTGGATGTTGCTCGATCGATTTTCTCAGTTATCTAACCAAGGCTTATCTCTTGAGGTGTATGACCAACCAGATAGTGATGATCAAGTCCATGAGGATCTATTAACTCAGAAGTTTGATTTGATGATCGACATTGTGTTGCCTGAGCATTCAAGCATGATGAGCGAAAAGCTCTACGACAGTGAGTTTGTGATTGTTTGCCGAAATGGGCACCCTAGGATCAAAGGTGAGATCACCGAGGCGCAATATCTCAGTGAGCAACATGCGGTTTTAGCCAGAACACGTCGCCAAGTAAGAAGTTTGACTCACTACACTTCGTTAGACTTATCCTCGCGTAAAATTGTAATTCACGGCAGCTCTATGGCCAGTAACCTAATGCTGTGTAGCCAGACTGATTACATCACTGTTGTGCCGCTTTCTATGGCGAACCAGTATCAGGAACGTCTTGGGTTACAGTTGTTCAAACCGCCTTTCGATTATCAGCCTATCTCTCATTACCTCATTTGGTTGAAAAAACAGAACACCGATCCGGCACATAAGTGGTTGAGAGAGCAGATCATCAATACGACTAATGACATGTCTAAATCACTAAACAGTTGGCGCTCCGCTTTCTGATCGTCGCCCTATCTTTTGTTTGCCAAATATCTTCTTAACAAATCACTTGTATTAAGTGAGTTATAATAGAAAATTATCACAATGATAATTTATGATAATTTCATTTATTTGCTGTCAGCTCGTATATTAACCCTAACAAAGGAGTGGGTAACCTCCACTCACGATTATATCGGCTCAGGTTGCTGGGCTAAAAAGGGCGAAATATGAAATTCCTACACACAATGATCCGAGTTACTGATTTAGACAAGTCTATCGAGTTCTACACCAAGGTATTGGGAATGAAGGAACTTGAACGCCACGAAAACAAAGAGTACCGCTACACATTGGTTTTTGTTGGCTATGAGCAAGGCGGCACGACTATCGAGCTAACGTACAACTGGGATATGAATGAGTACGAGATGGGCAGCGCGTTTGGTCATCTGGCATTGGGTGTAGAAGATATTTACGCAGCATGTGACAAAATCAAATCGCTAGGTGGCAACGTCACTCGCGAAGCGGGTCCAGTGAAAGGCGGCTCAACTCATATCGCTTTTATTACTGACCCAGACGGCTACCAAATCGAACTGATTCAACTAGGTTAATCGAGGATATAACAATGACAAACGCACTATTTCAACCAATTCAACTTGGTAATATCGAGCTTAAAAACCGTATTGTTATGCCACCGATGACGCGTTCTCGCGCAACGCAACCTGGTAATTCAGCAAACGATATGATGGCGGCTTACTACGCTCAGCGTGCTTCTGCAGGTTTGATTATTGCTGAAGGCACACAAATTTCACCTATGGGTCAAGGCTATGCTTGGACTCCGGGTATCTATTCTGATGAGCAGATCGCTGGTTGGAAAAAAGTGACTGATGCCGTACATGAAAAAGAGGGCGTTATCTTCGCTCAACTTTGGCATGTAGGCCGTGTAACACACCCAGACAACATTGGTGGTGAACAGCCAATCTCGTCTTCTGCACTTAAAGCACAAAACGTAAAGGTATTCATCGATAACGGTACTGATGAACCGGGCTTTGTTGATGTGGTTGAACCTCGTGAAATGACGAAACAAGACATCAAAGAGGTGGTTGAACAGTATCGCCAAGCGGCTTTGAATGCGGTTGAAGCAGGCTTTGATGGTATCGAACTTCACGCAGCGAATGGTTACTTAATCAACCAATTCATCGATTCTGAAGCAAACAACCGCACTGACGAATACGGTGGTTCAATTGAAAACCGTTTACGTTTCCTAGGCGAAGTGGTTGAAGCTATGGTTGAAGCGATTGGTGCTGACCGTGTTGGTGTACGCCTTGCTCCGTTCACATCGTTGAATGGTACGGTTGACGCTACACCAGTAGAGACTTACACAGCGGCGGCAGCACTACTTAACCTATACAAAATTGTTTACCTACACATTGCAGAAGTTGATTGGGACGATGCACCTGAAACGCCAAAAGCATTTAAAGCAGCAGTTCGTGAAGCCTACGAGGGTGTCCTTATTTATGCGGGTAAATACGATAGCGAGCGTGGCGAAAAAGCCGTTGCTGAAGGCGTAACTGACATGGTTGGTTTTGGTCGTCCATTCGTTGCGAACCCAGATTTACCAGCTCGTATTCAAAATGGTTACCCACTTGCAGCGCACGATCCAAACACATTGTTCGGTGGTGCTGAAAAAGGTTTAACGGATTACCCAGAATACGCAGGCTAAAAACAGCTGCCTGAAGCAGAGTATTGAGATAGTATCTCGATCCTGTTGAATGTTTATAAAAAGCAACCTTGCAGAGTCGGGTTGCTTTTTTTGTTATTGGACTAAGTAAAATGATGAACGTGAAAGCGATGCGCGGAGAGCTTTACCTTCTATTTGCCACCCTGCTAGCTGGGGTGGGATGGATTGCATCTAAGCTGGTGGTATTAGAAATGCCTGGGCCAGTGTTCATTGGTGTGCGATTCCTCGTCGCGAGTCTTATTCTTCTGCCATTTTGTATTCACCATACTCGTAAGCTTTCGTTTAAACAGATCTTGTCTCTTTGCGGCGTGGGTTTGTTGCTGTCTGCCTCACTGCAAGTCTGGGTGTATGCAGTGTCGGTGACCGAGACCTTGTCTGAAGGGGCATTCATCATGAGCTTAGCCATGATCATTGCCCCCTTTGTGTCTTGGATTTTGTTTCGAGTTAAACCTAATCGTGCGTTTTGGATGTCTTTCCCTATCGCGATTATCGGCATGCTGTTGCTGACTTTGGGTAACGGCTGGCATGTTGAGCAGAGTCAGATTTATTTCTTACTAGCATCGATGTTGTTGTCTGTTCACTTTGTGATGAACAAGCGTGTGATTACCAATATCAAGCCTATCGCATCAATCTGTGTGCAACTGTTTGTGGTCGGTGTGAGTGGTTTAGCCTTTGCTTCTATGACAGCTCAGCCGGAGTTCGAAATCACCAAAACCTTAGTCTTCTGGTTTATTGTCTCTGCGGTGATCGCAACGTCTATTCGTTACTTGCTACAAACGGTCGGTCAGCACTCCGTGAACATGGAAGTGGCGGCATTGATCATGATTCTTGAGCCTGTGTGGACGCTGCTGTTAAGTGTGAGTGTGCTTGGCGAAAGTGTAGAGATGCAGAAGCTGCTCGGTGGGGCGGTGATCATTGCTTCACTATTTTGCTATATCAAATGGTCGAGACGAAAATAAAACACTCGGCGCAAGGCCGAGTGTGGGTTGTTCTTCAAGTGCTTTTCTGAGCCTTATCAGGCGAGTGTTGAACAAGACTTGTCGAGTGCAGAGCAAGGGTTAAATTCTGCGAATAAGACGTGCAAAGGGTGTCACCGTACTTATCGTTCTCGCTGGTAACTATTCTAACAACGAGCTTTGAATACAGGTGGTAAAGTCGAACCCTTACCACCATAGTCCTATCGCACAGCCTTCTTTTCTTTATGCCATCAATTCGAATGCACTAGGGGCGGGAAAGGACGTGAATGAATTAGTCGCGAATAGTGACTTTTGTAATCACAATATCTTCGCAAGGCACATCTTCGTGTCCCCAGCGAATGGTTGTTGGTGCTTTCGCAATTTTGTTTACCACATCCATACCTGCTGAAACCTTACCGAATACCGCGTAACCCCAGCCAGCATTGGTTGTTGAGGTGTGATCTAGGAAATCGTTGTCATCAAGGTTGATGAAGAACTGCGCCGTTGCAGAATGTGGTGCATCAGTCCGAGCCATTGCCACAGAACCAATCACATTCTTCAAACCACGGTTTGCTTCGTTGACGATTGGGGCGCGAGTTGGTTTTTCTGTCATGTCGATAGTGTGACCACCACCTTGAATCATGAAACCTTCAATAACACGGTGAAATGTCGTGCCTTCGTAGAAACCGTCTTGGCAGTATTTAAGGAAGTTTTTCGACGTTACTGGCGCTTTTTCAAGGTTCAGTTCAATCTCGATATCGCCAAAGTTGGTGGTGAAAGTAATCATAGGGTTACCTAAAGTTGAAGTTTTACTGAGTCGTAATGACGAAAGTGGGTTGCAGTATAGGGAAAATAACAGCGGATACCAGTGATGGTTTTATTGTGGTTGAATTCTCATCAACCACCAAAATCACGCCTGATATTGTTTAAGGAACATCTCGACACTTGAAGTAATGATCACTTGTTTGTGCGCAGCATCCGGTGACGGCACATGACCAATGATTTGCGGCCAAAACGCAAAAGACTTAAGCAGACCAATGAACTGCGTGGAGGCGAATTGTGGGTCTAGTTCTACTAAACGACCGTCTGCCAACGCGGCTTTAATCCAGGTTGTAAGTCCACTTTCTGCTTGGGAATATTTTTCCATCGCTTGATGCGCCAGTTCGGCGTTATGGAAATACTCTGAGAACAACACGCGTGACAGGTCGATGAAGCCTTCAGACTCAAGTAACTCAAGTTCTTGATTGGCTATCGACGAAAGCTGTTCTTCAAGTGGCAGTTCTGCTTGATAAGGGAAATGCGTTGCGGCCAGAGTTTTGCTCCAAATGCTGTCTAGAATCTCATCTAAAAGCAGTTCTTTGCTGGCAAAGTGATTGTATACGGTGCGCTTTGATACTTCTGCGCGACTCGATATTTTATCCATGCTGGTGGCCTTGTAGCCATGCTCAGTAAACTCTGCGATAGCAGCGGCAACGATCGATTCACGTTTTCTTTGGCTCAGCGTTTTTTTTACAGTCATCGGGATACTACTCAATATGTCGCGGTTAGCATTACATACGCTAATTTTACACCAGTAAGTTTACTTTTAGAACACCAATCCGCGTATTGGTAATTCGGTCGAGAGCAACTGAATCGCTTTGCAATGCACGGTGGGTATCATAGAATCGAAAGTGTATTCGAATTTTATTGATATCAACGGAAGAGAATAAACAATCAATGAGTAGTATTTTAGAGTGTATTCGTACAGTTGGACGAGGAGAAAGAGGGCGTAAGCCTTTATCGTTCGAACAAGCCTACCGCATCATGGATGAGTATTTAAGCGGAGAAGTCGGTGACGACCAAATGGCTATGCTACTGATGTTGATTCGTGTGCAGAATGAAACCAATGAAGAGATCGCTGGCTTTGTAAAAGCGTTTCAATCTCGAGTGCCAGATTTAGGCGCTGATATTGATTGGCCGTGTTATGCAGGTAAGCGTAACGATAACGCCAGTGGCAAGCCTTGGAACTTGTTGGCGGCAAAAATCTTAGCTGACAATGGCTATAAAGTGTTAATGCATGGCTATATGGATAAGCCGAGCGGTAGGACGCACGTTGAAAGCCATTTGCAAGATGTCGGTGTGCAAAGTGCTGAGAGCCCTGAACATGCTAAGTCGATTCTTGAACAAGACGGCATTGCTTATTTACCGCTAGCTAACTTTGCGCCCGAAGCACAAACCATGATTGGTTGGAAACACCGCTACGGTTTGAGAACACCAATTAACACGGTAGTTCGAGCATTGAATCCTGGTGGTGGCCGTTTAGGTCTGCGTGGCAGTTTCCATCCTGGCTTTCCACAACTTCATGCGGAAGTTGAGCATGTTATCGGAAATAAATCCCACTCGGTGATTTCATTCAAAGGGATGAACGGTGAGTCGGAATATAATCCTAAAGTTAGCCAAACGGTATGGATGAGCTCTCCTGACAAAGTCGAATCGTTCTACTGGGAAGAGATGATGAACCTAGAGCTGCCACTTCCTAGTCAATGTGTACTTGGCACATCGGCTGAAGATATGGCGCTAATGGCTAATACCGTTGTCGACAGCATGACAGCCATTCTCTTTGCAGAAACGCACGATAAAACTGAGGCATACCAGAAAGCGGTGCGCCTGTGGCATGAGTATTGTGCGCGTTAGATGGTGGTTTGTAATCAATGAGAGAAGGTCAGCGAGCGCTGGCCTTTTTATACTTGATTTCTAGCAAGGGCTTTTCGTGAACGCCCAAACAATAAAGCTACTTCACTCGCATCAAGCGATGCATTTTGTCTTCGAACTGAATCTCAATCACCTGTGAGATTTTCATCTTATCAACACGATCAAGCATTCTCGCTTGGTAATCACGTTTTTTCATCCACTCTAGCGGTTCTTTAAAGCCATCTTCATTAATCACAAACGACTGATCGGTAATAGAGTCTTCAAAGATATGAACCACCCAAATGCGTGATTGGAAATCCAATAACTCACTAAAGTAGCTTTTTAACTTAGATAAGGAATTCGTTAGATACGTTTTAGGTGGGGTTTGGGAAGACATAGTAAACCGTATTTGGACAATGAAAATCGGCAAGGGCGCCGTCTGATCATTATAGCCTTTACCCGTTAGGCTTGTCAGGTCGAATTCGGCAGCCATTCACGGCTATTGCGCTTGCTA
>NZ_AJYZ02000019.1:1686703-1997352 GCF_000272045.2 Vibrio crassostreae 9ZC13
ATTAACCAAATCAGTGTCGGATTCACTATTTAACGAATAGGCCGAAGTCGATCTCTTGTTCTCTTTGATATTTCACCAGCTTCACTTTTAGGTCGTGTTTTGCTGCTAAATCAATGGCTAAGCATGACATGCGTTTTATCTCATCAACGCAGCTTGATATCAGCGGTTTTTCTTGATTATCGATAGTGGCGATGAGTGTGTTTTCTGTGCCGTCGTTACCTGCGTAAATATACGCGTACATGTTGTTGTCGTGTTGCATAAACTTCCTAAAACGGGATTTCTAATTATTAGTGAGGTGAAGATTACAGGGTTTATTTACGCAGGCTAGCTCGGCTAAGTAAGGTTAAGCAAGGGAAAGTAAGGCTTTGTAAGGGCTCTTTTTTTTCTTTTTTCTGGCGTTCGAAAACGTGCTCAACCCTTTGTTTGTCTCACTTTTTTGTCTTGTTAGGTTTTGCCTATCAATAAAATTGTTGAAATCCATTTAGTAAAATCAAGATTTTAGACAACAATTAACTTAACAAGATAGAAAATATATGACGCAAAGTATTTAGGGAGAACGCAATGCATTCTATTAAAGTGAAAGATTACATGACGCAGCAGGTTGTGACATTTACTCCTGATATGCCGTTAAGTCTAGCGTTAGACAAAGTGATGCGTAGCCACCATATGGGTGGGCCCGTAATCGATGATAACGAACAAGTGATTGGCTTCCTTTCAGAGCAGGATTTACTCGAGAAACTTGTGAAGGTCAGTTACTTCTGCCAAGACACACACCTTGTGGGTGACTGTATGTACCAAGAAGTGCTGTCGGTGTCACCTGACTTATCCATTATTGAATTGGCGGACATGATGCAGGTTGGAAAACCTAAAGCATACCCTGTGATCGATAATCGAAAATTGGTGGGTATTATCACCAGAACTGATGTTTTGAGAGCAATTGGCAAGAACTTGGAAGAATGCTTCAAACATCAGGTATAGTAGCGTGTTAAGAACGATTATTTTTCTCAATACTCTCAATTGAAAAAAGGCGCACTAGCGCCTTTTTTCTGTATAGCGCTTTTCTTGGTCGATCCTTTCTTGTTGGATCCCTAGCCAGTTGAACAGTTGAACAGTTGATTAGGCTTTAGCTCTTGGGTATTCCAACTTTTGGAGGTTTCATGTCAAATCAAACGGCAAAGTTTGTTGAAGGTTCAACGATGCGCCACATATTGGTGATGTCGGGGGCTGGCTCTGTCGGTTTGATGGCGTTATTTGTGGTCGATCTGCTCGACATGCTGTTTATCAGTATGCTCGGACAGGTTGAATTGGCTGCTGCGGTAGGCTTTGCAGGTACGCTGACTTTCTTTTCTACCTCCGTTTCTATCGGTACTTCCATTGCCATGGGCGCATTAGTGTCCAAAGCCATCGGCTCCAAGAATCAAGAGCACGCTCGAAACCTAAGCACCAGTATCATGCTGACTGCGTTTGTTATCAGTTCAACCATAACTGCAATCATGTTCGCTTATATTCCAGAGCTGCTAGCCGCGATAGGCGCCAAAGGCATTGCAGCCGAACGCGCTCAAGCTTACCTACAGATTTTGCTACCTAGTGGTCCATTTTTGGCGTTAGCGATGGCAGCGGGTGCGGGCTTAAGAGCGGCAGGTGATGCTAAGCGTTCGATGTGGGCAACTTTGTCTGGCGGCATTGTTAACGCGATTCTCGATCCTCTGTTTATTTTTGGTTTTGGTTGGAACATCGAAGGGGCGGCTATCGCTTCGGTTGTCGCTCGTTTCTCGGTGCTATTCTTTTCGCTTTATCCTCTTATTCGCAGCCATCAGCTGGTAGCTCCGCCTTCTTTTGTGCAATGGCGCATTAATATTCGACCAATATTGGCGATTGCGCTGCCTGCGATTATCACCAATACCGCAACGCCTATCGGTAATGCGATTGTAACAACGGGTATCGCACAATATGGTGAGGATTTTGTCGCGGGCTTTGCCGTGATAGGTCGTCTGACGCCAGTTTGTTTTGCGGTTATCTTTGCCTTGTCTGGCGCTGTGGGGCCAATCATTGGTCAGAACTTTGGTGCTGAACGCATGGACCGAGTAAAAGAAACACTCAATAACTCATTGCTGGTTACTACGGCATACACCATCGCTGTTTGTATTCTGTTGTACTTCGTTCAAGGTTATGTCATTCAAGGCTTTAGCTTACAAGGTGATGCAGCAATCATTGTGGCGGCTTTCTGTACCTATGTGGCGTTAACCTTCACCTTTAACGGTGCACTATTTGTTGCCAACACGTCTTTCAACAACCTAGGTAAACCGCTTTACTCGACAGCATTGAATTTGGGTAAAGCGACGTTAGGTACTCTGCCGTTCGTATATCTAGGTTCGCAATGGTATGGCGCTTTGGGTGTTCTCTATGGTCAAGCTTTGGGTAATGTTTTGTTCGGAATTTTAGGTATCTTGGTGCTTCGACATCATATCGCTGAACTGATGCAAGGATCTCAAGTTGATCCAGTGGAAGATGATGTGTCGATTGTCAGCTTGAACACTCAGCCATTCTGTTCACACGATGCGGTTCTTATTGATGATGTATCGGCAAACCGTGAAGAGTGTGCGGAGCTTAAATCTCAGTAAGCCATCGGCGCTGGCATAATATTTTTGTTTTCTTGAAAACTTCTTCTTGACCTTGGAGTAGCCTCCAAGGTTTATACTTTTGATGAACTTAAGGTTCTGTTGCTCGTAAGTTAGCAACAACCTCAAGGCTTTTGAGTATTAAGGAGATACATTATGTGCGCAAAACATGCAGCGTGCCGCTCAGCAAAAGTGGACGTTCAACCTCAAGCGGCAGGAGCAAGTTGCTCTAGCCCTAAAATTTCAAGCATCACAGCAGCAGGTACTTCATCTGGTTGTTGTAGCTCTTCTGCTGCTTCGTCATCGTCTGGAGATGATTGTTGTAGTTCGTCGGATAGTGGAGAAGAAGACAGTCAGTCCTCAACTTTATCTCTCGATGCCAAATTTTCGAAAAGTTGGCTGGTTGCCGGAATGGACTGCCCAGCTTGTGCAAGAAAAATAGAAAACGCGATCAGCAATATTGACGGTGTTATTCAAGCGAAGGTTCTCTTTGCTACCGAAAAGCTGGTTGTGAAATTCGATAATGAAAGCCTTGCTGACACCATTGAACAGGTCTCTATCAAAACGGGTTTCCCTCTTACGGAAGTCGGTTCAAAGAAAGAAAAACAACAACCTGAGACTTTTTGGCAAGCTTATATCCAACCTAATTTACAGATTATCGCGATTGCAGCGGCAATGCTGTTTGCGGCGCTTCTGAAAAGTACCTCTCCTCAATTAAGCGAAGGCTTGTTTACGGTAACTTGTCTGCTTGGTTTATATCCGGTGGCGAAGAAAGCGGTTCAGCTGGCGCGTTCAGGTACACCGTTTGCTATTGAAACCTTAATGAGTGTTGCCGCGCTGGGTGCTTTGTACCTTGGCGAAACTGCGGAAGCAGCGATGGTTCTATTATTGTTCTTGATTGGTGAGCGCTTAGAAGCGTTTGCTTCATCAAGAGCAAGAAGTGGCGTTCAAGCTCTAATGGCATTGGTACCAGAAAACGCGACTAAGATCATCAACGGCGAGCGTGTAGAAGTAGCAGTCAGTGAACTGGTTCCAGGTGATGTGATTGAAGTGGCCGCGGGCTCTCGTTTACCTGCTGACGGCCAATTGATTACAGACGCGGCAAGCTTTGAGGAAAGTGCGTTAACCGGTGAATCTGTTCCTGTTGAACACATCGAAGGCAATAGCATCATGGCTGGCGCTGTGGTGGTCGATAAAGTGGTTCGTATCACCATCACTTCAAAACAGGGTGAGAACGCGATCGATCGCATTCTTCATCTGATTGAAGAAGCAGAGTCTCGTAAAGCACCACTAGAGCGATTCCTCGATAAGTTCAGCCGTTGGTACACACCGTTAATGATGGTAGTGGCTCTGTTGGTCATCATCACACCACCATTGTTGTTTGCGCAGCCATGGGAAACATGGGTTTACCGTGGCCTAGCGCTATTGTTGATTGCTTGTCCGTGTGCCTTGGTTATCTCGACTCCTGCAGCGATTACCTCTGGCTTAGCAGCAGCAGCGAAACGTGGCGCGCTCATTAAAGGCGGCGCAGCGCTAGAGCAGCTTGGTAAAATCCAAACCATCGCCTTCGATAAGACAGGCACACTGACCGAAGGTAAGCCTCAGGTTACGGATATTCAACCTCTATCGGGGTGGCAACAAGACGCGATGCTGCGTGTGGTTGGGGCGATTGAAGTTGGCTCTACTCACCCGTTGGCGCAGTCACTTGTCGCTAAAGTAAAAGACCTGAATATTGAGATTCCTGAATCACACAACAAGAAAGCGTTGATTGGTAGTGGTGTTGAAGGGGATGTTGATGGTGTTAAGTATCAGGTTCTGTCACCGTCTAAAGTCACGTTCGAACTTGGTGCCGATGTGGTTTCTCAGGTAGAAGCATTAGAAGGTGAGGGCAAGACGGTTGTGGTTGCTCTTGAGGTTAAAGATCAAGAAGAATCAACAGAGCAAGCTACGACGGTGATTGGTCTGATTGCTTGGCAAGATACGTTACGCAGTGACGCTAAGCTTGCGATTGAACGACTTAATGAATTAGGTATTCAATCTATCATGTTGACCGGCGATAATCCGCGCAGTGCAGCAGCGATCAGTAGCAAGATTGGTATGCAGTACAAGGCAAGCCTATTGCCAAGCGACAAGGTATCTTACGTTGAGGAGTTATCTCAACAGTCGCACGTGGCGATGGTCGGTGATGGCATTAATGATGCACCAGCAATGAAAACGGCGAATGTCGGCATCGCAATGGGTGGTGGTACGGATGTCGCTTTGGAAACGGCGGATTCAGCACTGACTCATAACCGTTTAACTGAGCTGCCAGCGATGATTGAACTGTCGCAAGCGACCATGAACAACATCCGTCAAAACGTAGCCCTTGCGCTTGGTTTGAAGGTCGTATTCTTGGTGACAAGCTTGTTAGGTATTACCGGTTTGTGGGTGGCAGTTTTAGCGGATAGTGGTGCAACTGCATTGGTGACATTGAACGCATTGCGTCTGCTTCGATTTAAATCTAAAGCGGACTAAATCGAGCTCACCGACATAGAGCATTCTTAATATAAAAGCGCCTTTAGCGGTAATACGTTAAAGGCGCTTTTTGTCTCATTAGTATGCAACATAGGCGTGCGGATTGCTTATTTTTGTGATGCCAATCGGTTTTTTGTGAAACTTGAATTATTGTTGCGATCATTCATGTGACATGTGTCACTTCATTTTGTAATGAGCTTGGTTAGAGTGTGTTCGTACCCCACGAATTTACTATGAGCTTAAATAAGGGTAAAAAGCCCAATAAGCCAAAAGGAGCGAACTATGTCTCAAGCTGTTTTCCACTTAGGTGTTACTGAAGCAGATCTTAACGGTGCTACTCTTGCGATCATCCCTGGTGATCCTGCTCGTGTGCAAAAAATTGCAGAAGAGATGGAGAACCCAGTATTCCTTGCTAGTCACCGTGAATACACGCTTTACCGCGCAGAGCTAGACGGCAAACCAGTTGTTGTATGTTCAACAGGTATTGGTGGTCCATCGACTTCTATCGCAGTTGAAGAGCTTGCTCAACTTGGTGTTCGCACTTTCCTACGTGTTGGTACGACTGGTGCTATCCAACCTCACGTAAACGTGGGTGACATGATTGTTTCTACAGGTTCTGTTCGTCTAGACGGCGCTAGCCTACACTTTGCTCCTATGGAGTTCCCAGCAGTGGCTGACTTTGAAGTTGCAACAGCAATGAAAGCGGCAGTTGATGAATCAGGTGCAACAGTTCACATGGGCGTAACGGCATCAAGCGATACGTTCTACCCAGGTCAAGAGCGTTACGACACGTTCTCTGGTCGCGTTGTTAAGCGCTTCCAAGGCTCTATGCAAGAATGGCAAGACATGGGCGTTCTAAACTTCGAGATGGAATCTGCAACACTGCTAACTATGTGTGCAAGTTCTGGTCTGAAAGCAGGTTGTGTTGCTGGTGTAATCATCAACCGTACTCAAAAAGAGACGCCTGATCACGACACTCTAAAAGTAACAGAAGCACGTTCAATCAAAGTGGTTGTAGAAGCCGCTCGTAAAATGCTTTAAGTCTTAAAGTGCTCTGAGTTTTAGAGAGCATTAAGTCTTCAAGTGACATTAAATTTTGAAAATGGCCGCATCGTATGATGCGGCCATTTTTTTGTGCCGTCTGAAAGTAATCAATAGAGAAAACAGACAACAAAAAAGGCGAGTGACTTAATCGTCATTCGCCTTTTTAACAATCTGCTTAAGAGCATTGAGCTCTCATGAGCTTATTGGTTTTTAGTACTCTAGATCTTCACTGCCACCCGCAGCTGTAAACCATGCCGTTAGGTGTGTTTTAAGATCTTTCAATTCGTCAGGGCCAATCAATGCAAGGCCAAGATCTTCAGCTCGTGTGATGTCGTTATGGCGAAGAGGGCGGAAGCTCACTAACATTGCACGTGCTTGTAGGCCACCTAGCAGGTCTCTAAGCGATTCCAGTTTGTACAAGGTGTCATCACCATCATCACGCATGCCTTTGGTCTTACATTCGATGATGTGCAGCTTATTGTTCACCACAGAGGCAACATCAAGCTCGTTACGAACCTCACGTTCACCCAGTTGACGGTATACCTGAACATTCAAAGAACGGTCTTGAATGGTCGGCATGTCATCTTGGATCTGCTTAACTGTGCTGTGAACCAATGTTTCAAGCCATTCACCGTTTGAGAAGCGGCGCGCGTCTTCGTTGGCAAAGGTCAAAATACCATTGTCGTAAGTCGCAATTTTAGCTTCAACCAAATCGCTCAGCAGCATGTTGAGCTCGCGATAGCCTTGTTGCTTCTCAGATAGGCCTACATCAAGTTTTTGTTCTTTACGGCAGGTCGTTGCTAGGTAGTTCAATGTCGCAAGGCCAGGGCCTAGTTCGAGTGCGTTACTTGCCCAACGTTCACCCAGTTCATAAAGTTTCTGATCCAGTTGCGGAGACAGCTGAACATCGCTGAATTCACCGCGAGCACCGAACACAGTTAGGTAGTCGTCGATAGTGATGCGGTCTTGAACTTGTGCGTCTTCTTTACCATTAGGGTACAACCAGCAAAGCTTGTCGCTATTTGGTTCAACCACGAAGATTGGCCAGTGGTAAGTACGGAATACTTCGTACACAGAAAGTAGGCGGTGACGGAGGCCACAACTTGCGTTGAGCTTCACTTCTTGACCGCGTGCTTTGAGGTCTTCGGCAAGGGTTTGGATAGATTCTTTAATGACAGATGTATTTACGATGGTCGGAATTTCGAAAAACTCACTCGTAATGTCGCGCTTGTGCAAAACGCTGTCTAAACGTTTGTACATACTGACTTGATTTTTGTCACCGATAAACACGATGTGAGTGCTGACCGTTCGGTTATCAAGTAATGGGGTGAGCAAGCGAATGGGGTCTTGATCGATAATGCCAACATGAACAGCCATATAAATTCCTTAATAGCGGCTCGCTCATAAAGGTGAAAGAAAAAACGGGAAGCAGCAAGCCTTAATAATCATATAATGACAAAGCTCATAAAAAACAAGGGCAACCCTTGATAAAAGTTGCCCTAGCTCAATTAGTCACCACTATTGGGTAAGAAGTCTCAACAATCTCACTAAATATCTATCGATTCTTCATTTATCTATAGTTTGAATTGATGTACTAAATCACCTTGCTGATTCGCCAAAATTGTTAGGTTTTGGCTTGCCTCCGCAATTGAAGACATCGCTTGGTAACTCTTATCTGCGATGTGGTTGATGTCTTCGATGTTGCGTGCAATATCACCAGACGTTTCACTCTGCTCAGCGGCTGCTTGAGAGATGTGTGTACTCATGTGGCTGATCTCTAGAATCAAGGCTTGGATCTCTTCCATCGCACTGTTTGCACTTGAAGCTTGTTGAACCGACATGTCCATATCGCTCATACAGCTTTCAATTACGTTACTTGCAGTTTTCGAGCTTGATTGCAGATTGCTGATCATAGTCTCGATTTCAGAGGTTGATTGAGTGGTCTTCTGTGCTAGCACTCGTACTTCATCGGCAACGACTGCAAAACCACGACCTTGTTCACCTGCACGCGCTGCTTCAATTGCCGCATTAAGTGCAAGTAGGTTGGTCTGTTCAGCAATACCACGAATAACGTCAAGGATTGAACCAATCTGGCTACTCATCTGTTGTAGCTCGCCTACAGCGCCCACTGATTCAGTAAGGCGAACTTCAAGCTGATTAATGGTGCTGATGTTGGTGTTCATGATCTGACGACCAGACTCAGAAGCCGATTCTACTTGTTGAACCATGGTGAGTGAGCTTTGCGCGCTGTTCGCCACTTCTTGTACAGAATGAGACATCTCTGTCATTGCGGTCGCAACAGTCGCGGTTTGCTCACGTTGGCTGTTCAATTGAGCCTGCGTTTCAGATGACGTCTTCTGGTTGACGCTTGCAGTCTTAGTTAAGTCATCTGAAGCATCATTCAACTTCACAAGGATATTGTGCAGGTTGTCAGCCAAGGTGTTGATGTGACGGCTCACGCGGCTGAATTCGTTGTCGTAGCGAATATCGATACGCTGAGTCATATCACCTTCAGTTAGACCTTCTAATGTACCGAGGATGCGAGTTAATGGCTCTCGTACGCTGTGTGCAATGTGGTAACCAATCGCAGCAGCGAACACAGTCACAACAATGCCAATGGCAATCGCGTTGAATAGGCCTTTGTCGTAGATGCTGCTTGCGTCAGCGAGTGATGAGTTAAGTTGCTCTTCAGCGGTCACGTTGAATGAGTCCAAAACAGCCATCGCTTGGTCAACTTCTAGAGCTAGGTTAGCGATGTTCACGTACAACGCTTGTTTGGCTTGTAGGTAGTTGTTGTGTTTGTCTAGTACGCCACCTTTCTGACCAACGTCTTTGGTGAACTTCTGAACCGACTCATCGAAGACATTTTTAAGTGCTGGTAGTTGTGTTGATAGACCTCGATAAGCGTAGTTAAGGTGAGTAACGGCCTTTTTGTTTTGGTTAACGGCTTTTTGAACGAAGGCAACATCAGAGCTAGCAAGTGCATCAGAGGTAATAACTTCTGCGTCTTGCAGTTTGATGAAGTAGCTCTTTGCCATCACTTTTACAGAGATGCTTTTTTGGTCGGCAACGTACTCTTTCATACCAACGGTTAATTCTGAATGTAAGCGTTGGAAGTCACGAGACGCTTTTTGTACTTGTTCTTGTGCTTCGAACATCGCGACGTAGTTGTTCATCGCTTCGTCAGCTTCGGCGAAGTAGCGTTCTTCCATTGCTCTTAATTGCGCGATACGTTCAACAAGTGAAGCATTGTTTTGGCTTGCCGCTTCTAAACTACCGAGAACTTCTGAAAACGAGTTTTGTGATGCAGCAAATTCTGTACGCATTGCAGACATGCGTTCAGCGTTTTGTGTGGTTAAGAAATCTTTGAATGACTTATCAGCAGAAAGCAATTGAACACTCGTTTGATTTGAAAGCGCGACAAGTGGTAATGAGGTTTCTGAGACACTCTCAAAATTGCTGTGTATCTGATTCATGCTGTTCATCATGATGGTTATCGTGACTGCGAACATGATGATGATCAGTGCGAAACCAGCGTACATACGCTTGATCACAGATCCCTTCATGGCTTTCTCCCTAAATAAAAATGCAGACCTAATGTCAGGTCAAGGTAAAACTAACAAAATTATCAGCATTCTATTGAGCTCGGCTTACGCATTTTATGACGCACACGTCAAAAATAGCGCTCAGTTATAACCAACATGCCATTCTTGAGAGCTAAGGCTCGTTTTCTTTGATTTGAACGGTGTTTTTTATTATGCTTTACAGCAGATTTATTGTGGTTTGATGCGGCATAGCGCATACTCAAAGCATTAAAAAATAAATGTTTTATCGGAGAGAAACATGGCTGAAGAAACCATTTTTACTAAGATCATCAACAAAGAAATCCCAGCAGATCTACTATACCAAGACGATTTAGTAACCGCATTTCGCGATATTAACCCTCGCGCGCCAAGCCATATCCTAATCATCCCAAACAAGCTGATTCCGACAACTAACGATGTTGAAGTCGAAGATGAAGCTATGATGGGGCGCATGTTTACTGTTGCTCGCAAGTTAGCAAAAGAAGAGGGCATTGCAGAAGATGGCTATCGTCTTATCGTGAACTGTAACTCTCACGGTGGCCAAGAGGTTTATCATATTCACATGCACTTGGTTGGCGGCCGTCCACTTGGCCCCCTATTAATGAGCTAATAAAAAGTTAATGAGCTAATGAAAAGCTAACGAGTTAATGAAAGCTAATGAGCTAGTTTAAACGCGCTCATTAGTGGGTTAACACAAGTAGTTAGTTGGAAAATTTGTAGTTTGTATGCCAACTTTAAGTTCTATCTGTTGTCTGAATGTCGGCATCGCTTAGGCAGAGGCTAAATCAGTAGGGTTTCAACTGGCTTGAGATCCTTTTTACAACGCGTTTCGTTTTGATAATGAGACCATTAAAGGTCAGCAGACCCTAATAAAGTAGGCATTTTAAACATGCACGGAGACGATAAGTGAAGCAACAGTTTAGATTCGCTTCCATTGCCCTGTTATCGGCGTTGACCGTAGGTTGTGCGAGTATGTCTGCAGGAAGCCTGTTCAGTCATTACAGCGCACAAAACAAAGCGATCTACCAAGCCGTTAAATCTGGAGATTATTCAGAGGCTCAGCAAGAGCTACCAGATTACGCGGCAGGCGACATCCTTGATAACTTTGAAAGAGGCAGAATTAATCTGCTGGATCAAAAATACCCTGAGAGTAAGGCTTCGTTTGAAGTGGCTGATCAGGCGGTTACTGAGCAGCAACGCAAAGCCGTGATCTCAATCTCAGACAGTGCAACCAGTGTGGGTGCGTTGGCTGTGAATGACAATATTACCGAGTATGTGCCAGCCGATTACGAGTTGGGCTTTCTTCATCTGTATCTCGGTTTAAATTACCTCAAGAAAAACGATTTAGAAGGTGCGGTGATCGAAATGCGTCGCGCCAACCAAGTTCAAGAACAAGCGAAGAAGCAACGCGAGGCTGAGTTAGACAAAGCAGCCAGCGATGCGAAGAAGCAAGGCTTGTCTGCCAATGTGGGTAGCATCCTTGCCAATTACCCTGATGCGGGTAAGAAACTGCAGTCAGTACAGAATGCGTATCTGATGTTCTTGTCTGGTCTGCTTTATGAAGCGTCAAATGATTTAAACAGCGCCTACGTTGACTATCGTCGTGCTTTGGCTGTGATGCCAGATAACCAAGAAATCATCGATAGAACCATGGCAACAGCCGCTCGTTTAGGGATGCGACAAGATTTAGCAACATTAGAAAAACGCTATAAGCAATCTTCTAAACTTAGTGCAGGTGAAGGGCGAGTGATTGTTCTTCAAGAGCAGAGCGCTGTGCAAGCTATGGACAGTTGGCGACTGGATTTGCCTGTTTATGACAGTCGCGATCAGGGGGCAATATACTCTCTTGCGCTGCCATATTACCCAAGTCAAAACGTAGAGCGTTTTTCTGCCTTGCGAATCAGCGGACAGCCGCTACAAGAACATTTGATCACTGATGTAAACGCGATGGCGCAGAACGATCTATCGGAACGTATGACAAGCATTGTTATTCGCCAAGCGCTACGTGTAGTCGCGAAAGATCGCATTCGAAAAGAAGCAACCAAAGGCGATGATGTCGGTAATATTCTGTTCAACGTGTGGAACACACTGACAGAGCAACCAGACACTCGCAGTTGGCAATCATTACCTGCAGAGATTAAGAGCAGTACGTTTGTAGCAAATAGCGGTCAATATACGTTGGAAGCGGGCGCTAAAACGTACGACTTTGATATTCGAGAAGGGCAGACCACCTTGGTGTGGATTTCTCGACAAGGAAACAATGCAACAATGTGGCATAAACAGCTAGGGAGGCTGTAATGAAAAAGTGGTTAGTGAGCTTAGCAGCGGTTATGGCTCTGGCTGGTTGTGCTGATAATACAGCTGGCGTAAGGGTCGATAGTCTGACTCAGAACGTTTTCTTTGGTGACAAGGTATTGGGCAGCCGTTTACAGGTTGAAGATATTCGCACCGATCTGGTCGACGGTCATACGCGAGGAATCGTTCGTTTAAACAGTAACTATAAAGGCGATCAACATATTCTTTATCGTTTTTACTGGTACGACGATGCCGGGCTTGAGGTCAACCTTAAACAAGGTCCTTGGAAGCAAGCGATTGTTCGTGGTTTTGAAAGTATTTCGTTGTCGGAAGTGTCGGTAAACCCGAAAGCGACTCAGTTCAGAGTCCAGTTCCGAGAGCAGTAAGTTAGATTAAACGGGTCTCATGATTCGTAAATACAAGAATTTAAGAGTGTGGGTAACCCCGCTCAGTGATAAGTTGAGGAAACAAAATGAAAAAGAGTGTCATTGCGCTACTAGGTTTAGCGGTTATTTTAGGCGGTTGTTCAAACAAGGTAAGCTACGGTGATGCACAAGCAGTAGAAACCACGACAATCGATTTCGGTTCAACTGACCTTCAAACGATTGCGGGTGAAATGGTCGATAGCATGATGGCGTCTGGTTCTGTGTCTTACATTACTCGTGAACAGCGTCCAATCGTGTTTGTAGAGCGAATCAAGAACAAAACAAGTGAGCACATCGATACTGAGTCAATCACTGACACTATCAGCACTAAGATGCTGAACTCTGGTAAGTTCCGTTTCGTTGATATGGACCGTGTAGAGTCTGTTCGTGACCAATTGAACTTCCAAAACAACGATGAGCTTGTAAACCAAAGTTCAGCGATTCAATTCGGTAAAATGGTTGGTGCTCAGTACATGCTGTACGGCAACCTATCAAGCATCGTTAAGAAAGCGGGTAGCGATGAAGACGTATACTACAAAATGACGATGCGTCTAATGGATCTTGAGTCTGGCTTGATTGAATGGGCTGACGAGACTGAAATCCGTAAGCAACAATCTAAGAGCCTACTAGGCCTTTAATTTCGCTTACTTGCCAACTATGCGCAGCCGGATTTGACAATGTCTAGTATTGGCAGCGCTTAATCTTGACAGCGTATAGCTTGGTCACACGCCAATGCAGTGCATGATGTGCTGTTTATGAAGAGACACTGGCTTTTGGTCAGTGTCTTTTTTGTAGGGAATGAAGACGTTTATAGGGAGTAAATATGGCAATTTTTTCTTGGTCTGAGGCTAAGCTTCTTGATACCAGTTTGAGTTCGCTTGACGGTTACTTTTCTGAGCCTCCAGTTAGAGCACAGACATTAACAGGCGGTTTGACCAATCGATGTTGGAAGTTGGTCGATGCCGATGGTACTGCGTATGTTTGGCGGCCAACCACACCTATCACCAAAGCGTTCTTCATTTCTCGCCATGAAGAGTACCAAGTGCTGTCTGCCATTGAGCGACTCGGTATCGGGCCAAGCCCAATGGTAGTGAATGAGCAGGGGTTACTGGTTGAGTGGATTGCGGGTGAGACACTTTACGAAGATCTAGAACTCGATGACCTGTTGAAAACGCTGATCTCTGTTCATCTGGTTAATACTGCGCGATTACCACTGCAACCATTCAGTTTCACGGCGCGAGTCGACCATTACTGGCTGCAGCTTGATGCGATTCATAAGACCGAAGCCTGCACTAAGATTTATCAAGAGTGGCGCGTGGCTCCGAGTATTACCAATGTTGACCTGTCTTTGTGCCATTTTGACTTAGGTGGTTATAACCTAGTGAGAAACAGTGACTGCATTAAGATTATTGATTGGGAATACGCTGCGCTCGCAGACCCTAGGCTCGATTTGACATTAACCATTGCGGTTGCTGGCGCGCCAGTCACAGAAGCGGTTGAGAAGTACTGTCAGCTGCGAGGCATCCATGATGCCCAACCTTGGCTTGATGGGGTAGAAGCATGGTTACCAAGAAGCCAAATGATGGCGATGCTGTGGTATTTGCTTGCTCATCAGCTCTGGGGCGATGAAAGTTATCTGCGTGAAGCAGAGGCGCTGAGTCACACTTTATGTAGCTAGGATCACGTTTAGGAAGTGAAAAATATAATTTCGTTCGTGTTCCCTTTAAAACCTTATTTTTCATGTTAGATTAATTAAAACGTACCAATATTCAACAAGGAGGTACTAATGATTATTTATCTACATGGCTTCGACTCAACTAGCCCGGGCAATCACGAAAAAATACTGCAGTTGCAATTCATTGATGATGACGTTCGTTTCATCAACTACAGTACTTTGCATCCAAAACACGATATGCAGCATCTGCTAAAAGAAGTGCATAAGGTGATAGAGCAATCCGATGATCCGCATCCCATTATTTGTGGTGTAGGTTTAGGTGGTTTTTGGTCTGAGCGTATTGGTTTCTTATGTGGGATTAAGCAGGTGGTGTTCAACCCTAATCTGCACCCTGAGAACAACATGGTAGGTCGAATTGACCGTCCAGAAGAGTACGAAGACATCGCAACTAAATGTGTTGCTCAGTACCGTATGAAAAACAAAGGACGCTGTTTAGTGGTGCTTTCTCGTGAAGATGAAATTCACGACAATACCAAAACAGCTGCCGCGCTAGAAGATTACTACGATGTAATCTGGGATGAGAAAGAGAGTCATAAATTCAAAAAGATCTCTCAACATCTTCAAGCAATGAAAGCGTTCAAAAACGCTTAATCAATCCAGATGTTTTATAAAAGCAGTGCTCAATGAGTGCTGCTTTTTCACATCTGAATCTTAGAGATTGGTATTGATAAAGTAGTTGTATATGTTTTATCGGTCGGTTTGTGCATTTATAGATCAGTTTGCTCAAACGTTAACTAATTAGTCGCGAATCCTCATTGAGGGTAAGGATTTTTTTGTTGCGGTCATCTTTTTGCTATATATAATGTTCCCAAGCAAAATATTTTGACAAATATCAAAAAAAATTGAGAGCGAGTGAAAAAACTTGCCCATAATTTGTGTTCTGCCTCTCAGGTAGTCACCTTTTATATCCACGTGAGCAAAGCAACAAACCATTATTTGTTGTTTGTAACCCCTCTAACTACTCGGTGAGCTGTCGTTATTCTTTTTCGCGGTAACCCAATTTGTAACAGCCTTCGCATTCAAGGCCGAGTAGATACATAGAATTTATCGGTTGGAGTAATCGAGCCGAACCCCATTTATTCATTTTGTAGAGGATTGTCATTGTGACAAAAATTATCGTAGTAGGCGGCGGTGCTGGTGGTTTAGAACTAGCCACTAAGCTAGGCCGCACTTTAGGTCGTAAGAAACGTGCCCAGATTACTCTGGTAGACCGTAAAGCAAGCCACCTATGGAAACCATTACTTCATGAAGTAGCAACGGGCTCACTGGATGAAGGTGTTGATGCATTAAGCTACCGTGCGCACGCAAAAAACCATTACTTCGATTTCCAAATGGGCAGCCTGAACGACATCGATCGTGAGCGTAAAGTGATTGCACTAAGCGAGCTTACAGACGAGCACGGTGAACTGCTGATGCCAAGCCGTGAACTTGAATACGATATTCTAGTGATGGCGCTAGGCTCAACGTCAAACGACTTCAACACTCCAGGCGTTCGTGACAACTGTATTTTCCTTGATAGCCCAGAGCAAGCACACCGTTTCCGTACAGAAATGAACAATCAGTTCTTAAAGCTTCACGCTAAGAACGGTCAAGGCACGGTAGACATCGCGATTGTTGGTGCTGGTGCAACTGGTGTAGAGCTTTCTGCAGAGCTACACAACGCCGTTAAAGAACTTCGTACTTACGGCTTCGGCGACCTAGATTCAAGCAAGCTGAACGTAAACCTAGTTGAAGCGGGTGAGCGTATTCTTCCAGCTCTACCTCCTCGTATTTCAAGTGCAGCACACTCTGAGCTAACCAAGCTTGGTGTGAACGTTCGTACGAATACGATGGTGACTCAGGCGGATTCTGACGGCCTAACAACCAAAGATGGTGACAAGATCCCAGCTCAAATCATGGTATGGGCAGCAGGTATCAAAGCACCAGATTTCATGAAAGATATCGGTGGTCTTGAAACCAACCGTATCAACCAGTTGGTTGTGAAGAACACGCTGCAAACAACACTGGATGACAACATCTTTGCAATCGGTGACTTGGCGCAATGTACACAAGCAGACGGTTCATTCGTTCCGCCACGTGCACAAGCGGCTCACCAAATGGCAAGCTGTGCATTCAGCAACATCATTGCTAAGTTGAACGGTCGTGACCTGAAAGACTACATCTACAAAGACAAAGGCTCGCTAGTTTCACTTAGCCGTTTCTCTACGGTAGGTAGCTTGATGGGTAACCTGACGAAAGGCTCGATGATGGTCGAAGGTCGTATTGCTCGTGTGGTTTACATCTCTTTGTACCGCATGCACCAGATGGCGCTTCACGGCTTAATCAAAACATCACTGATGATGCTGGTTGGTCGTATTAACCGTGTACTTCGTCCAAACCTAAAGCTTCACTAATCAGGTAAGCCTTCTCAGAGCATTACGCTGATAATAAAAAAGAGCTCTTCGGAGCTCTTTTTTGATCGTGTCGATTATGGATTATCGCAGGTGTTGAACTCATTTCTGCTGTTAAGACGTTGGAGGTAGCACAGAATAAACCACGCCATCTTTCGGCTTACCGTTAAACAGAAATCGATTCTGGGCAATGGTTTCTCGCTCAGCGCCACACTTCTCGATCAACTTTTGGCTGGGTAGGTTCTCGGTATCGCAGACAATCTCCAAACGCGTTAACTTGAGTTGCGCGAAACAAAATTCAAATAGGGCGAACATCGCTTCTTTGGCGATCCCTCTCCTTTGAAAGTCATCACCGACCCAATAACCTAAACTCGCCATATTAAAGGTGTGGTAAAGCTCATTAATGGCAACCATACCGACTAACTTATCGCTTTTTCGTTCAAAGATGCCAAAGCCAAACGCATCGGCTTTCACCCAGTTCAGGCGAGTTGCCAGAATAAATTTCTCGGCCTCGACGATAGAAAACTCTTTATGACACCAGTCGACCCATGGCAGCAAGCTAGGGGAGGACTTAACCAGCTGAGAAAATTCTTGAGCATCTGAGGCCTCAATGATTTTAAGGCTAAGATTTTGTGTGTTGATCTGAAATTCAGGGCTCATAGAGCGTACCAAGTAACGTGTAAGTACTGAGCAAAGAGAGTCAGTACAGAATAAAGATAGATAGCACTTAATAAAACGCCCTCACTAGGAGGGCGGATTGAATTATTTATATAATTATAGCCGAATCGGCAAGTAATTTACTGCGCTACACGTCTAACTTGAATCACCATTCCAAGAAGTGGGTGGTCAAGGTAATGAGTTTCTGTACTGCGCATACGACGTTTTTGGTCCATGCGGTAGCTCTTAAGGAACTCTTGGACTTCAACCGTCGGAGAAATTTCAGTTAGATTGCCCACCTGGACGTTGCTTTCTGCGCCACTTACTGGTGAATCTAGCTCAATTTGTTGCTCTTGTAGAGTCACTTCACGAACGCTTGGCGCTTTTAAATCTAATGTCGTTTCAGCGTATAGGTAGTGCTGAACGTAGATTTGCAGCTTGCCGTCTAATTCGTAGAGTGGCTTATCAATTGTCTCTTCTTGGAACCCATCAGCGCTGCCTGCAGTGATTGCGCCTTTTTCAGAGCCATCAGCATTAAACTGTTTAGAGAAATCTTTACCTGCTTGAATATGGAAAACAGGTGCCGAGCTCTTACCTTGGTCGCCTTGACGCCAAGCGGTATGCATCAGAACTTCAAAGCCAGCGTGTTTACGTAGCTTGTCTTTCTGAGGCGTTAACTTGTATTCCGAGTAAGGTAGCATTTGAACGCCTTTCTTTGCTCGGTATTGGGTATCTTGAAATGAACCAACGCGTTCAAGTGAAATCTTAGGCTGTGTATTTGGCCAAGATTCGTTCACCTTCTCTGCATCAACAGCGCGCTTAAAAATGATCACTTCTATATCAAATTGTCTCTGCGCCAAACTTGGCAGTGAGACGAACAATAGTAGCAGTGGGATCAGTCTTTTCATTTTTACTCCGTCTTCCAGCCGAACTACCGGCTGGATAATTTATATGTGCAAGTGGATTGGGTCTTATGCTGAAGGCAGCAAGTTTTGTCTGAATTCGCCCAATAAATCACTAACAAATTGAATTCGCTTCCGTCTGTCGACCAATGGTATCGTAAACTTGAACTTTGTTGGTCCTTCCATTGAAAACTTTTGCGGTTGAGATTGCAACAGTTTAACAAGGTAGGTCGGGTTTATGTCAGCATCCGGGTAGAATTCTAAGAATCCACCCTTATCGTGGGCTTCAATTTTCTTCGCTTTGATAGACGCTGCGGCTAATTTTAGCTCAGAAACTGATAACAAGTTCTTGGTTGCATCAGGCAGAAGGCCGAAGCGATCAATCAGCTCGACTTTCAACTCTGCCAATTCGTCGGTGTCACTCACACTCGCAATACGTTTGTATGTTGATAAACGCGTGTTGATGTCTGGAATATAGTCGTCTGGCAATAGTGCAGGCAGACGCATCTCAATTTCAGTTTGTTCACGCAATAGATCATCAAGCGAAGGCTCTCGACCTTCTTTCAACGCTTCAACCGCTTGTTCAAGCATCTCCATGTACAAGGTGAAACCAACCGACTGGATTTGACCACTCTGTTCATCACCCAACAGCTCACCCGCACCACGAATCTCTAAATCGTGAGTTGCTAGGGTAAAGCCTGCGCCCAAGTCTTCGAGCGAAGCTATCGCATCCAATCGCTTGATCGCATCTTTGGTCATTGCTTTAGGGTGTGGCGTTAACAAGTAAGCATAAGCTTGGTGGTGCGAACGACCTACACGACCACGTAATTGGTGCAGCTGTGCTAAACCAAGGTTATCGGCTCTGTCCATCAAGATGGTATTTGCCGTTGGTACGTCGATACCGGTTTCAATGATGGTTGTACACACCAGTAAGTTGAAGCGCTGGTGGTAGAAGTCATTCATGATGCGTTCCAGTTCGCGCTCTCGCATCTGGCCATGAGCTACAGTCACGCGCGCCTCTGGAATCAGCTTTTGCAATGACTCTGCTGTTTTCTCAATCGTGTCGACTTGGTTGTGTAGGAAGTAAACCTGGCCACCACGCATGATTTCACGCAGCACCGCTTCTCTGACGATGGCATCATCACTCTCGCGAACGAAGGTTTTAATTGCCAAGCGTCGTGCGGGTGGTGTAGCGATGATCGAAAGGTCACGCATGCCACTCATTGCCATGTTCAGCGTTCGCGGGATCGGTGTCGCAGTAAGCGTTAGAATATCGACATCCGCACGCATCGCTTTCACTTTCTCTTTCTGACGTACACCAAATCTGTGTTCTTCATCGACAACCAGCAGGCCTAGGTCTTTAAACTTAATATCGCTCGAAAGCAGCTTGTGAGTCCCGACTAGGATATCCACTTTACCGTCGGCGACATCTTGCATGATTAGTTTTTGCTCTTTAGCTGATTTGAATCGGGATAGAACCTCAACACGAATCGGCAAGTTGGCGAAACGGTCACGGAAGTTTTCGAAGTGTTGCTGAGCAAGTAGAGTAGTAGGAACTAAAACCGCTACTTGTTTGCTGTTGTCGGTACAAATGAATGCTGCACGCATCGCGACTTCGGTTTTACCAAAGCCAACATCACCACACACCAAACGGTCCATGGCTTTGGCTTGGCACATATCAGACATAACAGCATTGATGGCCATCGCTTGGTCATCGGTTTCTTCAAACGGGAAGCCAGATTTGAAGGTTGCGTATTGCCCGCGATCTAAAACAAATTTATAGCCAGGTTTAAGCTCACGCTTGGCGTAAACATCCAGCAGCTCTGCAGCAACGTCACGTACTTTTTCAGCGGCACGCTTACGCGCTTTTTGCCACGCCTCACCACCTAGTTTGTGTAGCGGTGCAGAATCTTCGGCGCCACCAGAGTAACGTCCAATAAGGTTCAAAGACGCAACGGGCACGTACAGCTTGGCATCGTTTTGGTACTCAAGTGTCACGTATTCTGTTTTCATGCCACCGGCTTCGAGTGTCTGCAAGCCGATGTAGCGACCAATACCGTGGTCAATGTGCACTACAGGTTGACCTGGTTTAAGTTCGGCTAAGTGACGAATGACAGTGTCGCTGTTAACACTTTTTTTGTCTTTCTTACGGCGCTGAACAACGCGATCACCCAACAGGTCGCTTTCACAGATAAGGGCGATGTTTTGCTCTTCATGGATAAAACCGTGTTCAGCAGAGCCAAGGATGAGGCTGAACTTGTCTTTGCCTTTAATTGAGGCATCGAGGTTTTCAACTTCGCTTGGTCGTACTTTAATACCACGAAGCAGTTCACTCAGCGCTTCACGACGACCTTCTGATTCAACCGAAAATACTACTTTGCCGTCGAAGGCTTCTGTGAACTTTCTTAGGTTAGCTAAAGGTTCTTTATTTTGATGCTGAACACTGAGATCAGGAAGAGACACAACCGGAAGGTTGGTACGTCCAGCTTTCTCTTCAATTGAATCTAAGCTCAGATTGACTTGTGGCTTCTGTTTGAAGTGTGCGAACAGCTCGTCTTTCTTCAGCCACAGTTGTTCAGGCGTGAGAAGTGGCCGTAATGGGTCAACACCGCGCTGTTCGTATCGATGAGCAACGTCCGTTAGGAATGAGTCTACTGCAGTCTCGACATCACCTAGAATCAGCAGTTGCGCTTCATCGGCAACGTAATCAAACAAGGTTTCTGTGTGATCGAAGAACAGTGGTTGCCAATACTCAATACCAGCAGGCCATGTGCCTTTAGATACCTGCATATAAACCGATTCTGGTTCGCGGCGGGCATCAAACTGTTGGCGCCAACGAATACGGAAATCTTCAATTGCCGTTTCCGAGGTTGGGAATTCGTGAGCAGGCAGCAGGCGGATCTCAGAGATGTCTTCAATAGAACGTTGGTTTTCAGGATCGAAGGTACGAATGGTATCGATCTCATCATCGAAGAAATCGATACGATACGGGTCTTTGCTGCCCATCGGGAACAGGTCGAGAATCGAACCACGACTTGCGTATTCACCTGGGCCAAACACTTGATCAACGTAGCGATAGCCGGATTTTTCAAGCTGTAGGCGAAGTTTCTCAAGCGAGTAGAGATCGCCCGTTTTCACCATTAACGTGTGTTGTAGCAAAAAGTCTCGCGGTGACTGGCGTTGCAATAACGTGCTGATCGGAACGATCGTGATGCCATCTTTTAATGTTGGCAGTGCGTAAAGGCGTGCGATACGATCTGAGATGATCTCTTGGTGCGGCGAGAAGCTATCGTATGGCAGCGTTTCCCAGTCAGGGAATAATGCGACTTCATGTGCCGTAAACTGTTCAATTTCAGATTGAAGCTTAAGCGCCACTTGTGGGTCGGGTACTGCCAAGACGGTATGGCTGTTGTGTTGCTCTGCGAGTTTGGCAATGGCAAGAGCGAGAGACGAACCGACTAGGTTACCGATGTGCTTTTTGTCACCGGCACCTTTAAGTTTAGGTAGTGTAAATATGGATTTTTTGGTCATGTTAATTTACTTGTTATCTCGGTCTAGAGAGCGTTGACGCAAGAGTTTCTGTTGTTGATAAAGTGCCGCTTTAATTAGCAGGTCTTGGTCGGTATCGCGAAGATGAGCGTATTTAAATTTGATTTCGAAACCTGAGTCTTTCGCCTCGCTAGCAAATACTTCTGCGTAGCAATAAATGGCTGCAGCTGGGTGCTCTAGAAAAAGTTTGGCTTTTACTAAGCGACCCGGTTCGATGTCTGCTTTTGAAAAGCAGGAAAACTGACTCGCACCAAATGAATAGGTGTGAGTGCGAAATTTCTCATCATCTTGCTGCGATAACATAAAGCTCAACAAGAGGTTTAATTTTGAGTTTTGTGCATCCAATAAACTGGTGACATTCTTCAAGTCGCTGTTTTTCAGTTCCGCTCGAGCGCTGTCAGCTAACAGATCCAATTGGCTAAATTCACTTGCCACCACAAATGGTGCTGGGATCTCAGATTCGAATTGAATTTGAGAAGGTAAAGTGAAGCCGCTGTCCATTGGTTCAATATTAGCGGTAAGGCTATGGTGAACGGTGAAAAACTCTTGTTCTGTCATGCGTTAGTTCCTTGAAGTGATCTATTGATTATCGCTATGTGGCCGCAGTAATCAAGGTCAGTTAATTGAAAGTCTCAAATAGTTGTTTGAAATCTGGCTATTTGACAAGGTTCTGTTTTTCAAGCCTAACTAATTGAGTTAATTCACTCTATATTTTCAATTAACCCCTACACAGTAACAGCAATACCCGTTACATTAACCCGCATCCCCTTTAGATGGTTCAAAGTATGTTTCATCCTATTTCGTTGTTTGTTGGCCTACGCTATTTGAAAGGCCGTTCAGGTGATCGCTTTAGCCGTTTTGTTTCTTATATGTCGACGGCAGGTATCACCATTGGTGTGCTGTCTTTGGTTACTGTTTTATCGGTAATGAATGGATTCGAAGCGCAGTTAAAAGACCGAATTCTTGGTGTTCTTCCTCAAGCGGTGGTTTATGAACAAGGAGGCACGACCTCACTTTCTGAAAAAGCCCCAAGCTTCGCAGAACAAATTTCGCTTAATGGTCATGTTGAACCGATTGTTCGCAGTGAGGCAGTGATTCAGAGCCCTGCTCAGCTTTCTGCTGGCCTTTTGATTGGCATCCAACCCAATTCTGATGATCCACTTCAAGACCACTTAATCGCGGGTCGCTTGTCTTCACTTCAAGCTGGGCAATATCAGCTGTTTCTTGGTCATACTCTGGCGAGAAATTTGAAGGTATCTATGGGTGACAAAGTTCGCTTGATGGTGACCAGCGCTAGCCAATACACCCCATTAGGTCGTATTCCAAGCCAACGAAATTTCACCGTTGCCGGTATTTTCAATACAGGTTCTGATATCGACGCTCAACTGATGGTGACAGACATCCAAGACGCTGGGCGTTTGATGCGTTATAAATCAGACACTATTTCAGGCTGGCGACTATTTTTTGAAGACCCGTTTGAAGTCGCAGAGTTATCAACTCAGCCATTACCGGAAGGTTGGTTGTGGAGCGATTGGCGTGACCAACGTGGCGAGCTGTTCCAAGCGGTTCGTATGGAGAAAAACATGATGGGCCTAATGCTTGGTCTGATCATCGGGGTTGCTGCATTTAATATTATCTCTGCGCTGATTATGGTGGTGATGGAGAAACAATCTGAGGTCGCGATACTTAAAACTCAGGGCATGACTGACGGCCAAGTGATGGGCATCTTTATGGTTCAGGGCGCGAGTAGTGGCGTGATTGGCGCACTATCCGGCGGCGCACTAGGTGTTGTTCTGGCAATGAACCTTAACCCGATTTTAGAAGCGATGGGTGTTGCTCTATTCTCGTTTGGTGGTCAGTTACCTATTTTGATTAACCCAATTCAAATCGCTGTTGTTGTGGTTCTGGCTATTGCACTTAGCCTGATTGCCACTGTATTCCCTTCTTATCGTGCATCGTCTGTGAAACCTGCTGAGGCCCTTCGTTATGAGTAATTTTCTTCAATGTAATGATATCCGTAAAACGTACCGTGAAGGCTCGTTAGATACTGAGGTGCTCAAGGGAGTCAGCTTTGACATCGAAAAGGGTGAGCTAGTAGCAATCATCGGTACCTCTGGCTCGGGCAAAAGTACCTTACTGCATATCTTAGGCGCATTAGACGATGCTTCTGCGGGCAGTGTGAGTTTTCTTGGTCAAGATTTAGCATCTTTGAGTTCGAATAAGCAGGCGAAGCTTCGCAACCAGCATCTTGGCTTTGTGTATCAGTTCCATCATCTTCTATCTGACTTTTCAGCTTTAGAAAACGTGGCGATGCCGTTATTGATTGGCGGCGAAAAGCCCGCTAAAGCAAAGCAAGAAGCACAACGTTTGTTGGACAAAGTTGGATTGAGTCACCGCGTGGACCACCGACCTTCAGAGCTTTCTGGTGGCGAGAGGCAACGTGTGGCGATTGCTCGTGCATTGGTGAATAAGCCTGCGCTAGTGTTGGCGGATGAACCAACCGGTAACCTTGACCATAACACCGCACTGTCTATTTACGACTTAATGCGTGAACTGAACCGTGAATACGATACTGCCTTTTTGGTCGTGACTCACGATGGTGAACTTGCCGGTAAGATGGATCGCCAACTTCACATGCAAGATGGTTTACTGGTCAACGTAGAAAAAGAGGAGAGCTAAGTGTTTTCCTCTTTATCTCTATTGATAGGCGGCCGATTTAGCCGTGCGAAACAACGAGACAAGATGGTGTCGTTCATCTCATTGTCTTCGACCATTGGTATTGCGGTTGGTGTCGCGGTGATCATTATCGGCTTATCTGCGATGAATGGCTTTGAGCGAGAGCTTCAATCACGAGTACTTTCTGTCATTCCTCATGGTGAATTTGAAGGCGTGAATGAGCCTGTGACTCGTTGGGAGCACGTGATTGAGGAGTCGGTTAAGCACGATAAAGTCGTTGCTGCTGCGCCTTATGTAAAAATTACAGCGCTTGCTGAAAAGGGCAAAGAACTCAAAGCAATTGAAGTTCGCGGCGTTGACCCACAACTTGAGCAACAAGTATCGAGCCTGTCGAGTTTTATCGATAAGCAAGCTTGGAGTGAGTTTAAAGCAGGGCAACAACAAATCATCTTAGGTTCTGGTGTAGCGAATGTGCTGGGTGCGAAAGTCGGTGATTATCTGACTTTGATGATTCCAGCGGTAAACGGTTCTGTGAAGGTTCAGGCGCCAAAGCGTGTTCGAGTGAAAGTGGTTGGCTTGCTGACGCTTAATGGCCAGATTGACCACAGCTTGGCTCTGATTCCGATTGGTGATGCTCAGGTCTACGCCAACTTAGGTGAGGCGGTAACTGGAGTCTCTTTAAAAGTGACCGATGTGCTGAACGCGAACTCTATTGTGCGTGAAGTGGGCAATCAGCTTGATGTGTATGTGTATCTACGAAGCTGGCAGCAGAAGTTTGGTTTCTTGTATCGAGATATCCAACTCGTTCGTACCATCATGTATCTGGTGATGGTACTGGTTATTGGTGTGGCTTGTTTCAATATTGTCTCGACGCTAATGATGGCAGTAAAAGACAGAGCATCAGAGATCGCGATTTTAAGAACCATGGGTGCATCAGACGGCCTTGTGAAGCGCATCTTTGTTTGGCAGGGCGTATTCTCAGGCGTGTTAGGCAGTTTAGTGGGCAGTGCAATAGGTGTGCTAGTCGCTCTTAATCTCACGACACTAATCAAAGGACTTGAAAAGTTGGTCGATCACCAGTTCTTGTCCGGTGATATCTATTTTGTCGACTTCTTGCCATCACAACTTGATATGACGGATGTTGTTGTGGTTTCCGGCACTGCGATTGTGCTGAGTTTACTGGCGACATGGTATCCAGCCTCACGAGCGGCTAAGCTAAACCCGGCCTCGGTGCTTAGCTCGAAGTAATTTTCGAAGTTATACGCTAAGTAAACGTCACGTTGCGCGATAGACTAACGGCATAAACAAAAAAGGATCCCTGATGGGATCCTTTTTTATTGAATTCAATTCGTGTTCTTTACGACTTTCGTTACATGCCAATCTTGCAGAGGTAAGTAGCTCATCCGATTTTAACTTGTGTACGTTTTAAGTGAAGCGCATACAAGGTTAGATTGAATAACAAGAAATGGCGTTCAGTGCCTTGCTTGTCGCTTCTTCCAACTTCTTACTACTGAGTAGCGCCATAAACCGCGAATACCAAAGTAGCCAATCATTGCTGAAACCACGCCACAAATCAGACAACCCAATAAGAACGGAGGCCCTATAGTGCTCATTTGCGCCAAGATGAAGTCCCAAGACAATTCGAAATGGAAGGTTTGCGGTGGCACATGCATAACAAACGCCCCGACTTTATAAGCAAAGTAGAAGAGAACAGGCATGGTAACCGGGTTACTGATCCAAACAAGTGCGACAGCTAAAGGCAGGTTAACGCCACATGCGACAGCAAGGCCTGCAGACATAATCATTTGACTTGGTAGAGGGACAAACGCCATGAATAACCCAACAGCAAACGCGCCAGCCGCAGAGCGACGATTAAGGCACCATAAGTTGGGGTTGTACAAAACATTGCCAAAAACTTTCAATGCTTTCTGACGCTTGATTAGATCATGGTCAGGCATAAATCGTTTGATAAACTTTCTTGGCATAGGAGGAAGCTACTCTCTTGTTTAACACTTGGTTCTTGATTTCATTTGCTGCGACAGTTGTGTCTGCCAGCTTCTGGCCTGTGATGCCACATTGGGTTTGGGCACCATTGATGCTGTTGTTACTGCTAGCACCAACAAAGTATAGCGTTTTCCGGAGTGCAAGAGGTCCAGTAACAGCATTGATACTAGTTATCTGCCTAGGGAATGCGATTGAAATACAAACGAGTCGATTATTCCAATCAGGGCAGAATACTACCATAAATGCGTCGGTTGTTAGCCTTTTTAGTGAAAATAGCCACGGTTTTGAAAGCGTAATAGTAGTCAGATCAATTGGCGGCGAAAAATTAATCTTTCCTCAATTGATAAAATTGCGTTTGTTTACTCCTTTCAAGCTAACGCTTGGAGATGATGTCTATTTATCGGCCTCAATAAAGCCGATATGGGGCAAACTCAACGAAGCCGGCTTTGACCGAGAAAAGTACTTGTTTAGTGCTGGCGTGGTTGCCAATGCAACTTACAGAGCAGATACCAAGTACCGAATTCATTCTAGCACCAACTTACGCGCCCAATGGTTTGAAGCCAGCCTTGAAAGGTTAAGTCTGCTGGCAAATCAAGATCTCATTATCGCTTTGAGTTTTGGATATCGAGACCTTATTCCGCCTCAGCGGTGGGATATGCTTAAAAGCAGTGGCCTGATTCACTTGATGGCTATTTCGGGGCTGCATATTGGGATTGCCTTTGGTATCGGCTATCAGATTGGCAAGATATTAAGGTTACTTTCCCCTTCATTTCTTTGGTTACCTACAATATTCGGGCTCGGCTTGGCGTATTTCTATAGTTGGTTTGCTGGATTCACGCTGCCAACTTTGAGAGCTTTGGTGATGTGCGTTATCGCGAGTTATTTCTTGTGGCGTGGGCAAAATATCAGTTTGCTTCGGTATGTTACTTTAAGTGTGTGCGTGGTTCTGCTGATTTGGCCGTTTTCAGCTTTGTCGAGCAGTTTTTGGTTGTCCTTTGGTGCATTGGGCGCTGTTTTCTATATCGCCTGTAATACTCAGCGCTCAGCTTCAAGCTTTACATTTATCGACCACGCACTCCAACTTATTAAGCTTCAACTGATGCTGACATTCCTTATCGCGCCTTCCTCGATGTTGTTTTTCAAAGGAGTCAGTTTAGTCTCTGTTTTCTACAACTTGTTCCTTTTGCCTTGGGTATCGATGGTGACGATCCCGCTGTTGTTTCTGGCAATGTTTCTAAGCTTAATATCGGAGTCAGTGTCTGGCGTGGTTGGTATAACAGCGCTAGACAATGATTTGGTCAGTCAGCTGTGGAAGTTAGTCGACTTATCGCTTGAGCCTCTCGTATTTAGTCTTCCTTTCTCTGAGCGATTTTGGATCCAAGTCGATAATCAGACGATTGCATTATCAGTATTCCTTATCTTGTTTTTGAGCTTTGTTAGTCGGTATTTCAAGCGAACATTATCGATATTGGTAACTGCAGTGTTTGTGCTGTGGTGGGAGTTCAGCAAACCCCAGCAAGACAAACTAACTATTGATATCTTGGATGTTGGGCATGGGTTGTCTTTGGTCTTGGAAAAGAACAATCAGATTGTTGTTTATGATCTTGGCAATGCGTGGCCAGGAGGCTCGGTTGTTGAGTCTTTGTTGATTCCTACTTTGAATCAGCGGGGGATTTATGAATTAGAAGGCGTGATTGTGAGTCATTTCGATTCTGACCATGCTGGTGGTTATCCGGCATTACTTGAGAACTATACGCCAAAGTGGATAAGAACCAGTCAGAACATTATTCAAGAACGCCAATCTATCACTCAAGCCCCGTCTAATATTCAAACATGTACTATTGGAGAGGTTTGGAACTGGCAAGATGTTGTTTTTGAGGTGTTGTGGCCGCCTAAGCAAGTAAAGAGGGCGTATAACCCACATTCGTGTGTGGTCAAGATCTCAGATCATAGTGCTGATTTCTCAATGTTGCTCACTGGTGATATTGAACTGGTAAGTGAGTGGTTACTTGCTCGTGAAGGAGAACAGCTAAGGAGTGATGTTATGTTGGTTCCGCATCATGGCAGCGATTCGTCATCGATTAAGTCGTTTATTGAGGCGGTTTCACCTCAGCTAGCAATTGCTTCTTTGGCCAAAGGTAATCAGTGGGGAATGCCAAGCAAATCTGTGATTGAACGTTATCATGAAACGGGTAGTGCTTGGCTTGATACCGGAGAAAGCGGACAAATAACCATCACAATCAGTCAGGAAGGTTGGAAATATCATACGATTAGAGAACAACAAGGCAGGCAGTGGTATAGGCAGATGCTTCGTAAGGGAGTAGAATAGATAGATTATTGTGAGAAAATTAAGCGATTCTATGTCAACACAAACAGATGAAACTACCTGGGTCACATTTAAAAGACTTTGGACTTATATTCGACTGTATAAGGCCGGCCTTGGTGTTGCGATTATTGCGCTTATTATAAATGCCGTTTCTGATACCTATATGATTTCTTTACTGAAGCCTCTGCTTGATGAAGGTTTTGGTAATGCTGAGTCAGACTTCCTACGTACACTTCCAATTATCATATTTGTTATGATGTTTGTGCGTGGCGTCAGTGGTTTTGTTTCAACCTATTGCCTCAGTTGGGTTTCTGGCAATGTGGTCATGGAAATTCGTCGTAAGATCTTTAGCCACTTTATGCACATGCCTGTTTCTTTCTTCGATAAAGAACAGACAGGCGCATTGCTATCTCGAATTACTTACGATTCAGAGCAAGTGTCTGCAGCAACCAGTAAGGCGTTAGTCAGTATTGTCCGTGAAGGTGCAAGTATTATTGGCTTGTTGACGCTGATGTTCTGGAATAGTTGGCAGTTATCTTTGGTGTTATTTGCTGTAGCGCCTTTGGTTGCGTGGGCGATCAGTATCGTATCGAAGCGATTCAGAAAGATCTCTAAGAACATGCAAACTAGCATGGGTCACGTTGCTTCTTCAGCTGAACAAATGCTGAAAGGGCATAAAGTGGTTCTAACTTACGGTGGTCAAGATCTAGAAAAACACCGCTTTGATAAAGTTAGTAACCAAATGCGCCAACAAAGCATGAAGTTAATCACTGCTCAAGCGGCCGCTAACCCGATTATTCAAATGATCGCATCAGTTGCGATTGTTGTTGTTCTATTCCTTGCTAGTGTCGATTCTATTAAAGCCGAGCTTACTGCTGGTACGTTTACCGTTGTGTTCTCTGCAATGTTTGGTCTATTACGTCCGCTAAAGGCGTTAACTAACGTAACGTCTGAATTCCAACGTGGTATGGCTGCGAGTACGACTCTATTTGGCTTGATGGATCTAGATACCGAGCAAAACAAAGGGACGTTGAAACCTGAAACTGTAATGGGTGAAGTGGCTGTTAAAGATGTCACGTTTACTTATGACGGTGCAGAGAAACCAGCACTTGATAAGATCAGCTTCAATATACCGAAAGGTAAAACGGTTGCGCTTGTTGGGCGATCTGGCTCGGGTAAGAGTACCATTGCTAACCTATTCACTCGTTTTTATGACGTAGACTCTGGTTCAATTGAGCTTGATGGCCACGACATTCGTGATTACGAATTGAGAAATCTGCGTGAGCACTTTGCGCTCGTTTCTCAAAATGTACATCTGTTTAACGATACGGTGGCTAACAACATCGCTTACGCAGCAGAAGAACAGTATTCACGTGAACAGATCGAATACGCGGCTAAGCTTGCTCATGCAAGTGAGTTTATCGAAGGCATGGAAAATGGCATCGATACCGTTGTTGGTGAAAATGGCGCAAGCCTTTCTGGTGGTCAAAGACAACGTATTGCGATTGCACGTGCTTTATTAAGAGATGCGCCTGTGCTGATTCTTGATGAGGCGACGTCTGCACTGGATACTGAGTCAGAGAGAGCGATTCAATCTGCACTAGAAGAACTGCAGAAAGACAAAACAGTATTAGTTATCGCACACAGACTCTCTACCATCGAGCAAGCTGATGAGATTCTAGTGGTTGATGATGGTCATATTGTAGAAAGGGGCGCACATGCTGAGCTAATCGCGCATGATGGTGCTTATGCACAATTACACCGAATTCAGTTCAGCGGATAAGATTAGGCCTTGTTGTGATCGAAAAGATTTGGTTTAACAATCATCCGTTAAAATACCTTCTTTGGCCGCTACTGTGGCCATTGAGTCTGCTTTTCAAAATGATCAGCGGTCAAAGACGTGACGCCTACCTATCCGGTAAAAAAGAGACCTACCGCCCGCCCTTACCAGTAATTGTTGTTGGTAATATTACCGCTGGTGGCAATGGTAAAACACCGGTTGTGATTTGGTTAGTGGAGGTGCTTCAAGCTAACGGCTTTAAGCCTGGAGTGGTTTCTCGAGGTTATGGGGCAAAAGCGCCAAGCTACCCGTTAGTGTTGGATGAAAACACGCCTGCTGAACACTCTGGCGATGAACCTCGTTTAATTCGAAAGCGAACTGGTGCGCCTGTCGCAGTCGATCCTGTGCGCGCAAACGCGGTAAAGGCTTTGTTTAGCGAAGGGGTTGATGTCATCATCACGGATGATGGCCTTCAGCATTATGCACTTGAACGTGATATTGAATTTGCGGTTATCGACGGTGCTAGACGCTTTGGTAGCGAATGCCTAATTCCTTTAGGCCCGTTAAGAGAGCCTATATCTCGTTTAGATGACGTAGACTTTTTGGTTAACAATGGCGGTAAAGTGCAAGGACGAGAGTTCTCTATGTCTTTGCTACCAAGCCAAGCCGTTAACCTAAAGACCGGTCAGAAAATATCGGTAGCAGAACTACAGAAGTTGGTGGCTTTTGCTGGTATTGGCCACCCACCACGCTTTTTTAAAACATTGGAAGATCTTGATGGTGATGTTGTTTTCACACAGGGCTTCGCCGACCATCAAGATTTTGATAAAGATGAACTTCATGCCTTAGCTAAGAAAGGTATGAATCTGATTATGACAGAAAAAGACGCTGTAAAATGCGAAGAATATGCTCAAGATAACTGGTGGTATCTTCCAGTTTCTGCGCAGTTTGATGAAGATTCGCAACAGCAAATTTTAAAAAGAATAAAAGAGGTTATGGAATACTATGGATCACCGTCTGCTTGAGATCGTTGCTTGCCCTGTATGTAAAGGTAAACTAACTTTTGACAAGGATAAGCAAGAGCTTGTTTGTAAAATTGATCGCCTTGCTTACCCAATTAAAGAGGGTATTCCTGTTCTTTTAGAACCTGAAGCTCGCACCGTTTCAATGGATGAGGGTAAGTAATGTCTTATACGGTTGTTATACCTGCGAGATACCAATCGAGCCGTTTACCTGGGAAGCCGCTTGCTGACATTGGTGGAAAGCCGATGATTCAATGGGTATACGAACAGTCAATGAAAGCGGGTGCCGATACCGTTATTATCGCTACCGACGACGCTCGAGTTGAAAAAGCGGCTAAAGCATTTGGCGCGACCGTTTGTATGACATCACCGAATCATGAGTCAGGTACTGAACGCCTAGCTGAAGTGATTGAAGTTATGAAGATTCCTGATGATCATATTATCGTGAATGTTCAAGGTGATGAGCCACTTATCCCACCAGCGATCATTAATCAGGTTGCGAACAATCTTGCGAACAGTACAGCTCCGATGGCAACACTCGGTGTGGAAATTACTCATGTTGATGAAGTGTTTAACCCTAACGCCGTAAAAGTTGTGACGGACAAAGATGGGTATGCCCTGTACTTTAGCCGAGCTACTATTCCTTGGGATCGCGATGCTTACGCGAACAACGGTACAGCAGCGGAATCTCCACTGCTTCGTCACATTGGCATCTACGCTTACCGTGCGGGTTTTATCAATACCTATATCAATTGGGAACCAAGTACTCTTGAGCGTATTGAGTGCCTAGAGCAGTTACGTGTACTTTGGTATGGTGAAAAAATTCATGTGGCAGTTGCAGAAGAGGCGCCAGCTGCTGGTGTTGATACGCCTGAAGATCTAGAAGCGGTTCGAGCTATTATTGGCTAAGCTTCTTTGAGCTGTTTACAGAACACCGCTGAGCCTTGCTTATTGTGAGGCTTTTTTATGTCTATAGAAAATTGCGAACGTCTCTTATGGATCTAAGCTCGCGTATTGACCTAAGCAAACGGATATTGGGCTGGTTGCATTGGTTTATGCATCATCAACTCGGAATTATCTGAGATTTACCTCGCTCGACTTCCAATTTTTCTCTATAATATGCCGCCTATAAAGTAGTGGCGAATCGCTAGTACAGAATAAAACTTACGACAAAACGTGGAGTAAAAGATGCCTTCTCAAAGCCCAGTGATTACGGTTGATGGACCAAGTGGTGCAGGTAAAGGTACCCTGTGTATGTTGCTAGCAGATAAGCTAGGCTTTCATCTTCTAGACTCAGGCGCGATCTATCGCGTATTGGCTTTAGCGGCAATTCACCATGGTGTGGATACTGAATCAGAAGATGCTTTAGTACCGCTTGCGACACACTTAGACGTGCAGTTTATTGCTGAAGGCGACTTAGTTAAGGTTATCCTAGAAGGTGAAGATGTGTCTGGTGAACTTCGCAAAGAAGAAACCGGCATGGCAGCTTCAAAAGTGGCCGCTTTACCTCGCGTTCGTGAAGCACTGCTTCGTCGTCAACGCGCATTCAGCGCGGCACCTGGTTTGGTTGCTGATGGCCGTGACATGGGAACGGTTGTGTTCCCTGAAGCTGAAGCGAAAATATTTTTAGATGCAAGTGCTGAAGAGCGTGCGAGTCGCCGCCTTAAACAGTTGCAACAGAAGGGGTTAGATGTTAAATTTGACGACCTTTTGAGCGAGATCCAAGAGCGAGACGACCGAGATCGTAATCGCCCAGTGGCGCCACTTCGCCCTGCAGAGGATGCTCTAGTGCTTGATTCCACCTCAATGAATATTGAGCAGGTAGTAGAAAAAGCACTACACTATATTGAATCGAAACTGGCTGGGTAATTTCGCCGAGCTAGTACGAACGTTGGTCGCAAGGATGATGACCGGCGAATTTATCAACCCCATGCGGTAGGATACCCATGGACGTTTAATTATTGAAGATTAAATAATGACTGAATCTTTTGCTCAACTCTTTGAAGAGTTTCTATCTGAAACTGAATTCCAACAAGGCAGCATCGTTAAAGGTACTGTAGTAGCTATCGAGAACGGTTTCGTTCTTGTAGATGCTGGTCTTAAGTCTGAATCTGCTATCCCTGCTGAACAATTCAAGAACGCTGCTGGCGAACTTGAAGTTGAAGTTGGTGCTGAAGTAGACGTAGCTCTAGACGCTGTTGAAGATGGTTTCGGTGAAACTCAACTTTCTCGTGAGAAAGCTAAGCGTCACGAAGCTTGGATCGTACTTGAGAAAGCTTGTGAAGAAGCTGAAACTGTTGTTGGTATCATCAACGGTAAAGTTAAAGGCGGTTTCACTGTTGAACTTAACGGTATCCGTGCTTTCCTTCCAGGTTCTCTAGTAGACGTACGTCCTATCCGTGACACTGCTCACCTAGAAAACAAAGAGCTAGAGTTCAAAGTAATCAAGCTAGACCAGAAGCGTAACAACGTTGTTGTTTCTCGTCGTGCTGTTATCGAATCTGAAAACAGTGTTGAGCGTGACGAACTTCTTGAAACTCTACAAGAAGGTACTGAAGTTAAAGGTATCGTTAAGAACCTTACTGACTACGGTGCATTCGTTGACCTTGGCGGTGTTGACGGTCTTCTACATATCACAGATATGGCTTGGAAGCGCGTTAAGCACCCATCAGAGATCGTTAACGTTGGTGACGAAATCCTAGTTAAAGTTCTTAAGTTCGATCGTGAGCGCACTCGTGTTTCACTAGGTCTTAAGCAACTAGGCGAAGATCCATGGGTAGCAATCGCTAAGCGTTACCCAGAAGGTCACAAGCTTTCTGGTCGTGTTACAAACCTAACTGACTACGGCTGCTTCGTTGAAATCGAAGAAGGCGTTGAAGGTCTAGTACACGTTTCTGAAATGGATTGGACTAACAAGAACATCCACCCTTCTAAAGTTGTTAATGTTGGCGACGAAGTTGAGGTTATGGTTCTTGATATCGACGAAGAACGTCGTCGTATCTCTCTAGGTCTGAAACAGTGTAAAGCTAACCCATGGCAGTCATTTGCAGAAATGCAAGCTAAGGGCGACAAAGTTACTGGTAAGATCAAGTCTATCACTGACTTTGGTATCTTCATCGGTCTAGAAGGCGGTATCGACGGTCTTGTACACCTATCTGACATTTCTTGGAACGCTGCCGGCGAAGAAGCTGTACGTGAATACAAGAAAGGCGACGAAATCTCTGCTGTTGTTCTAGCAGTAGATGCAGAGCGTGAGCGTATTTCTCTTGGCGTTAAGCAAATGGAAAACGACCCGTTCAACGCATACGTTGCTGACAACAAGAAAGGTGTTCTTGTAAACGGTACTGTTACTGCAGTTGACGCGAAAGGCGCTACTATCGAGCTAATCGAAGGCGTTGAAGGTTACATCCGCGCTTCTGAAGTTTCTCGCGACCGTATCGAAGATGCATCTCTAATCCTAAGCGTTGGCGACAGCGTTGAAGCGAAGTTCACTGGTGTAGACCGTAAGAACCGCGTAATCAACCTATCTATCAAAGCTAAAGATGAAGCTGATGAGCAAGAAGCAATGGCTTCACTGAACAAGTCTGAAGAAGGCGCGTTCGGTAACGCAATGGCAGACGCATTCAAAGCTGCTAAAGGCGAATAATAGCTTCTCATTAAGAGAATTATAGCTATCTAGCCAAGAAAGGAGCCGTAAGGCTCCTTTTTTTTTGCTTATTTTTCCGATAGGTCTATAATTTCTAAAAAGAAAACCAACGAGGGTAACTATGACTAAGTCTGAATTGATTGAAAGACTGTGCGCTGAGCAAACGCATCTTTCTGCAAAAGAAATTGAAGACGCTGTAAAAGACATTTTAGAGCATATGGCTTCAACACTAGAAAGTGGTGATCGAATCGAAATTCGCGGTTTTGGCAGTTTCTCTCTGCATTATCGTGAGCCTCGTGTTGGACGTAACCCAAAGACTGGTGACAAGGTTGAGTTAGAAGGTAAATACGTTCCTCACTTCAAACCAGGTAAAGAGTTGCGTGAACGAGTAAACTCAGGAATGTAGCCTACTTATCGGAATTAAGAAAAGCGGCATACTATAATGTATGCCGCTTTTTTATGACCATAATATGGTGGTCTGATTAGTAATTTTCCTGCATAATCGTACAGCTAACCAACCAATGAGTGATGAACTATGAAAATTATAAAAATAGTCGCCGTTATCGCACTTTTCCTAATTGCACTGGCTTTAGGCTCTCAAAACCAAGCAACTGTGAATTTCAACTATCTGCTAGCGCAAGGTGACTTCCACCTATCAAGTTTATTAGGTGTTGTATTCGTTTCAGGCTTCGCCCTTGCTTGGTTAGTCTTTGGTAATATGCACATGCGGTCTCAGCTAAAAATTCATCGCTTGAAGAAGCAACTCAATAAGCAATCAAAGCAGGTCGCTGCTGATACTAAAGCTTAAAGGCTATATTTGATGTTAGAGTTACTGTTCTTACTTTTGCCCATCGCAGCCGCTTATGGCTGGTATATGGGTAATCGTAATGCTCAGCAAGAAAAACAAAAGCAATCACACCAGATCTCCCGTCAATACGTGACGGGTTTGAACCTATTACTGTCAGACCAATCTGACAAAGCGGTTGATCACTTCATTGAGCTGCTTCAAGTAGACAATGAAACCATCGATACTCACTTGGCTTTGGGCAACTTGTTCCGCTCAAGAGGCGAAGTCGACCGCGCTATTCGTATTCACCAAAATCTCATCTCTCGTTCGGGGCTTACCCTCGATCAGAAAAATCTCGCACTGCAACAATTAGCTAAAGACTACATGGTCTCTGGCTTCCTTGATCGCGCTGAAAAAATCTTTGAACAACTTGTAGAAGAACCTGACCATAAAGAGGGCGCTTTACAGCAGTTGGTGGCTATTTATCAGCAGACCCGTGAGTGGAACAAGGCTATCCATTACGGAAATATCTTAGTTAAGCTCGGCAAGAAAAAAATGAAGATGCGTGCGACCGTTGCGCATTTCTGGTGTGAACTTGCAATGCAAGAACAAGCCGATGGTAATCGTTCTAAAGCGCTCCAGCATTTTAAGAAGGCGCTTTCTGAAGACCCTAAATGTGTTCGTGCAAGTATCGCGCTAGGGAAGTTCCACTTAGCGAACGAAGATTACCAAAAGACAATTGATTGTCTTGAGTCGGTACTAGAACAAGATATCGATTTTATCAGTGAGGTGTTACCAACCCTTGCTGAGTGTTACCACAAGCTTGGACAAGAAGCTCAATTGGTCGAGTTCCTCAAAGCGTGTATTCAGAAGAAAGCAGGTGTATCTGCTGAACTGATGCTGGCGCAATTGGTTGCTCACCATGAAGATGTAGGCTCTGCTCAAGAGTTACTGACAAAGCAGCTTGTTAAAAATCCAACCATGAAAGGTTTTTATCGATTAATCGATTACCACCTAGCGGAAGCAGAAGAAGGCCGAGCAAAAGACAGCTTAACCACACTTCAATCTATGGTTGGTGAACAGCTTAAGGTTAAGCCTCATTACCGTTGTCGTCAGTGTGGTTTCTCGACACACTCTTTGTATTGGCACTGCCCTTCATGTAAAGGGTGGGGGACGATCAAGCCTATTCGTGGGCTTGATGGTGAATAGATTTGTGGTCACTTTAAGACCAAATTATTAATTGCAGCTTTCGGGCTGCATTTTTATGACTGTTATTTATCACCTGCTTAGGTGATTAGAAATTTTTAGAAAGTTAACTGCGTTAGGAGATGAAATGAACGACCAAAAAATCATTGTAGCCTTGGATTATGATAATCAAGCGGATGCGTTAGCCTTTGTCGATCGAATTGACCCAGCATCTTGCCGCCTAAAAGTGGGCAAAGAGATGTTTACCCTGTTTGGCCCTGAATTTGTTCGTGAATTACATAAGCGTGGTTTCTCAGTATTTTTAGACCTTAAATTCCACGACATCCCGAACACATGTTCAAAAGCAGTCCGTGCTGCCGCTGAACTGGGTGTTTGGATGGTGAACGTACACGCAAGTGGCGGTGAGCGTATGATGACGGCTTCTCGCGAAATCTTAGAACCTTATGGCAAAGATCGTCCACTGTTAATCGGTGTAACGGTACTCACCAGTATGGAGCAATCTGACTTAGCGGGTATCGGTCTGGATCTTGAACCACAACAACACGTGATGCGCTTGGCTTCTCTAACGAAAAACTCTGGCTTAGACGGTGTTGTATGTTCTGCACAAGAGGCTTCTTTGCTTAAAGGTGCACTTGGTCAAGAGTTCAAGCTAGTTACTCCAGGTATTCGTCCTGTCGGCGCAGATGTTGGTGACCAGAAGCGCATCATGACGCCTTCTAAAGCGATTGAATCAGGTTCAGACTACCTTGTTATTGGTCGTCCGATTACGCAAGCGATAGACCCTGCTGCTGTACTTGCAGAGATCAACGGTACGCTTGCTTAAGTCTATATTTGGATTGAGATATAAATAAAGAAGGCCAGCAAATTGCTGGCCTTAATTTTTTAGTCTGGATTAGTCTAAACTGGACTGAATGTTCTGTGTGGAGCCTAAACCGGAGCACCACTATGGAATTTGAAGTCGCTGTCTTCTGAAGTGATAAGATCAGCTTCTACTTGAGCAAAATGCGAAATACGCTCTGAAATATCTTTCCCTGCGATCTGTTCTGCTAGCTCAAGGTAATCTTGGTAGTGGCGAGCTTCTGAACGAAGTAGAGACACGTAAAACTTCTCCATGTCTTCTTCCAAGAAAGGAGCCAATTTAGCGAAGCGCTCACAAGAGCGAGCTTCAATAAACGCACCGATGATAAGCTTATCAACCAGAGCATCAGGCTCGTAAGTCTTAACTTGTTTGATCAAGCCCTTAGCGTAACGACCCGCCTCGATTGGCTGGTAAGTCACGCCTTTCTTCTCCATCAACTCCATGACTTGGTAGAAGTGATGCAGCTCTTCTTTGATCAGTAAAACCATCTTATCGATTAGGTCAGCACCGTAATTACAGCCTTCTTTCGCTGTGATTTGCTTGGATACGTTGCTTTTACCACGCAGAGACTCTAAGTCTCCGATACGACGGTAAGCAAATTGCTCGTATGGCAAAATCCATTCATTCAGTTGCTTCGCGCTTTCTTTATCGACGGCGTACTTGCGAATAAGGAATAAAGCACTCTGTGCCGCCTTAAGTTCACACAGCATGTGATCGCGTAGAATGATGTGAAGATTTTCTGGCTTTTTGGCTTCATCTATCCATGAATCTGGCGTTTCGGCTTTAAGAAAAGACTGGATTGGAGCGAGTAATTCTTGATACATGGTCAGGGAAAGTTTGTTGATAATGCGGGGATTTTATCACAGCTCAAGAGATCTCCCTATACAGAGAAAGGAAATTCAACAGCTACAAAAAAGGCCGCCTATTTAATGTAAATAAGGCGGCCTTTAAGTGTTGAGTTAGACTGTTACCATTTCTTCTTCTGACCGAAGAGGGCATCCATATCGTCTTCTCGTTCTTTAGATTCCATCTGCTGCAAATCTTGAGCGTTTTTGTCTTGGCGTTTCTGGTCAAGCTCGTTAAGCATCTGTTGAAGCTTTTCTTTGGCTTGATTAGAGTACGAGTCGTTCTTAGTCGCCAAAGCATCAATACCTTTGCGTAATAGCTGAATCGCTGTTCCCGGTTGTCCGCGAGAAATCGAATCGTTTGCACGTTTGATAACATTTTCAATGTTAATACGGATTTGAATTGTTTCTAGGCGAGCATTTTCAACCACATAAGCTTGAGTCTCGAAACGGCCTTTATTGTGCTCGTTGCGCACCGTATCACGCAGGCGTTTAACTAACTTAAGCATCATGATCGCTTGCTTGTCACTACTTGGTACGCGGAAAGCGGTACTCTCGCCACCTTTGTAGTTCTCTTTTAGCTGAGTGATTTGTTGTTTTACGCTTTCAATGCGTTGGGCAAGCTGCTTATTTTTTGGATCGAGTTGATACATGTTTTCTAATGCATCAAGAATTCGATTGTTTAAGCATACAAGAAGATCTTGGCTAAACGGCATGTGATGAGCGTTGCCAATCAGTTCTTCTGTACCGTCAATAATGGTTAGATAACGAGAAGCTTCCTGTTTCTTCGCTGTTTCTACCTTAACTTTATATTGAAGCATGATGTTGTAGCCTAAAACTAACACCAAAAGAACGGCTACTAAGACGATTATTAAACCAATATTCATATATTTGAGTCTGCTTATTATTTTCTATAGCTAACTGGAGAGGATACACGATTCCATTGTGTATCGGCACTCGTAAATTGCAATTTCTGATTATCTCTTGTTGAGCGAAATCGGCAATCAAAACTTACCAACTAATGTATGAGAATGAGGGTTGGGTTGCAAAGCGTTAGTGATATTTTTGTTTGTTAAGCTAGAAAAACTCAATTTTTCTGTCATTTTTGTGTTCGAAGCGTTATAACTATTAATTATATTACACGCGACTATAACGCTCTCTTTGCAAATAAGTTAGCACAGAAATGAGTAAAGGATTACGAGGTTAGATATGAAGTTACAGCAACTGAAGTACATTGTTGAGGTTGTAAACCATAACCTAAATGTTTCAGCTACAGCAGAGAGTTTGTACACATCTCAGCCTGGCATTAGTAAGCAAGTTAGATTACTTGAAGACGAACTAGGCATTCAGATTTTTGAGCGTAGCGGCAAGCATCTAACGCAGGTTACCCAAGCGGGTGAGGATATCATTCGTATCTCTCAAGAGATTTTGGCGCGCGTTGAAAGCATTAAAGCGGTAGCGGGTGAACACACACATCCAGAGATGGGTACATTGAATATTTCAACGACTCATACTCAAGCTCGTTATGCACTGCCTGATGTGATTAAAGGTTTCACGGCGCGCTATCCAAAAGTATCGCTTCACATGCACCAAGGTACGCCAAGCCAAATGTCAGAAGCCGTCGCTAAAGGTACAGCGAATTTTGCGATTGCAACGGAAGCGCTACACCTTTACCAAGATGCGATTATGCTGCCTTGTTACCACTGGAACCGTTCGATCGTCGTGACCAAAGATCATCCCCTGGCACAGAAGCGTAATATCACGATCGAAGATCTTGCGGCTTACTCTCTCGTGACTTATGTATTTGGTTTCACTGGCCGTTCTGAGCTTGATACCGCGTTTAACAAAGTAGGTTTAACACCGCGTGTTGTGTTTACTGCGACCGATGCAGACGTAATCAAAACCTACGTTCGTATGGGCATTGGTGTTGGTGTCATTGCAAGTATGGCCATCGACCAAGAACAAGATACGGACCTGGTCGCTATTGATGCTAGTCATTTATTTGGTGCAAGCACCACAAGCATTGGCTTTAGAAAAGGCACTTTCCTGCGTTCGTACATGTTTGATTTCATGGAGCGTTTCGCCCCGCATTTAACTCGACCTGTTGTTGAACAAGCTATCTCTTTAAAATCGAATGATGAGATCGAAGAGATGTTTAAGGATATCGATCTGCCAGTTCGTTAATCTCATCGTGTAAATTTTGATTCTTATTCGGCCTGTATTTGCAGGCCGTTTTTCTTTTGGGCTTTTAGTTTTCGTTTTCTTTATCGGGCCTTTCCATTTCGACCTCTTACCCCTACAATCCACGCATCATAGGGGGAAGCATGCATTCACGATTTAAAATACTCGATTCATTTTTGCTAGAGCACCAGATTTACTGGCGTTCAGAGCCTTTTCACCTATGCCAAACTCAACAGCAGCCGTGGAAAGAGGTCAATCGTCCACTCGTTGATTGGTTAGAAAGCTTAGATAATGAAAGCATTCAAACCTTAAAAGAGCAGCCTCAGCTTTTGATTGAGGAACTGACTCGTTTCCTACCTGAATTAGAAACTGCTACCCAAAACATCCAGTTCGATAACACTGCTTTGGTTGGTTTAGACCTCCCACGTGGTACTGCTGATGGTATTCCTGGCCGAAAGCTACATCAAATTGTCGCAATGGGCGAGGCTGCATTATGCCATCACCATGGCAAAGAGTGGCTCGAGTGGTGTTCTGGTAAAGGCTTTCTTGGTCGAATCCTATCTCAGCAATCGGATCAAAAAGTCACTAGCTTTGAATGGCAGCAATCGTTATGCGAAAGCGGACAAAAGATTGCGGATGACCAGAAGTTAGCGATGGATTTTGTTCAAGGAGATGCGTTTTCAGACAAGGCCGATGACGTGTTTAATTCGTACCAACATGCCGTGGCCCTTCATGCTTGTGGTGATCTTCATGTTGAGCTAGTTAAAAAGTCAGTGTCACATGGGCTACCAGCGGTCACTATTTCTCCTTGTTGTTATCATCTTATTCGAGACGAAAACTATCAAGCGATGTCTTCTATCGCGAAAAGCTCAGCATTAACGTTAAGTAAGAGCGACTTGAGAATCCCGCTTCAAGAAACCGTTACTGGTGGTGAAAGAGTAAAAAGACATCGTCAACTAGAGATGAGCTATCGTCTAGGCTTCAGCCAGTTGCTTAAGGCTGAACTTAACATTGACGAATACATTCCTGTACCGAGCATCAAAAAATCAGAGTTAGCTGAGGGTTTTGAATCTTTCTGCCGTTGGGCATCTGAATTGAAAGAGCTATCGCTGGGCTCAGATATTGATTTTGACTCTTATTTGATTCAAGGCGAAGCGCTTTTCTGGGAAATGGAAAAGCTGAGTTTGGTTCAACAAGTCTTTAGACGACCATTAGAGATATGGCTGGCTTTAGATCGCGCTATCTATCTGCAAGAGCAAGGCTATGAAGCTACGATTGAAGAGTTCTGTGAACGCAGTATTACGCCAAGAAATCTATTGATTCATGGGGTTAAAATCGAGCGCTAGTGGTAAACCGTACTGTTACGTGTTTTTACGAACTAAATCCATTAATGCAAAAAAGCCAGCGCGACATAATGTCGTACTGGCTTTTTGTTTAATGTGTATGAGTTAACTGAACGCTTCAACGAGAAGATTATTGCGTTCAGTTAGTCATTACATCATTAGTTAAACATTGCGATTGCTTCTGCTGGGTCTACGTATTCAAGGTCAAAGCTTTCTGCAACTTCTTTACAAGTTACTTTACCGTGAATAACGTTTAGACCTTCTAGGAAGCCTTCATCAGATAGAAGTGCATCGCGGTAGCCTTTGTTCGCTAGCTTAACAATGTAAGGAAGTGTTGCATTGTTTAGTGCGTAAGTTGAAGTACGAGCAACAGCGCCAGGCATGTTTGCAACACAGTAGTGAACTACGTCATCAACAATGTAAGTTGGGTCTGCGTGAGTGGTTGCGTGAGAAGTCTCGAAACAACCGCCTTGGTCGATTGCAACATCAACAACTGCTGAACCTGGCTTCATCTTAGCGATGTGCTCTTTTGTAACCAATTTTGGAGCTGCTGCGCCAGGAATTAGTACTGCACCAATTACTAGGTCTGCTTCTAGAACATGCTTCTCAATGGCGTCTTCAGTAGAATAAACCACTTTTGCGCGACCTTGGAATTCTTCATCAAGTCGACGCAGTGTATCTACGTTACGGTCAAGAATTGTAACATCAGCGCGAAGGCCTACAGCCATACGTGCTGCGTTAGCACCTACAACACCGCCACCAACAACAACAACTTTTGCTGGTTCAACACCTGGAACGCCACCAAGAAGAAGACCACAACCACCGTTAGATTTCTCTAATGTTTGTGCACCTGCTTGAATAGACATACGACCAGCTACTTCAGACATTGGTGCTAATAGTGGCAAGCGACCCATATTATCTGTTACAGTCTCATAGGCTACGCAGACAGCTTTGCTCTTGATAAGCTCTTCAGTTTGTGGAAAATCTGGTGCAAGGTGTAAATAGGTAAATAATATTTGCCCTTCGCGAAGCATAGCTCGCTCGACAGCTTGAGGTTCTTTAACCTTTACAATCATCTCTGCTTTCGCGAAAACGTCAGCAGCAGTAGGAAGAATGGATGCGCCTACAGCGATGTAATCATCGTCTGAAAAACCGATACCAGTACCGGCATTGGTTTCTACAAAAACTTGGTGGCCGTGTGAGATTAGTTCTCTCACGCTAGCTGGGGTCATACCAACGCGGTATTCGTGGTTCTTGATTTCCTTAGGTACGCCAATGATCATCCTGACTCCTCATTTTATTTTGGTTGTTTTATCTATGTGTAGGGTAATTCTGTCGAATTAATATCTAGTATAGATAGGTTTAGATAAAATTTGATACTGAATATTAAAAAGTTGTAGTATATTTTTTTGCAAGGAAGTAATAAGGTGGAATAAAAAATGGCAGACAATTATAAGAAGCCGTCCAAGGAACTAGATCGTATTGACCGCAACATTCTTAATGAGTTGCAAAAAGACGGTCGTATCTCAAACGTTGAACTCTCAAAACGAGTAGGACTTTCTCCAACTCCATGTCTTGAACGTGTTCGTCGTTTAGAACGTCAAGGTTACATTACTGGGTACACAGCGTTGCTGAACCCACAGTACCTTGATGCTTCACTTTTAGTGTTTGTTGAAATTACGTTGAACCGTGGTGCGCCAGATGTGTTCGAACAATTCAACACCGCTGTGCAGAAACTGGATGACATCCAAGAGTGTCATTTAGTGTCGGGTGATTTTGACTATCTTCTAAAAACACGTGTATCTGATATGGGTGCTTACCGTAAGCTACTGGGTGATACGTTACTTCGTCTACCGGGCGTAAACGACACTCGAACTTACGTAGTAATGGAAGAAGTGAAACAAACCAATCAACTTGTGATTAAAACTCGTTAGTCACAATTGGTGAAATGAAAGAAAGCGGACATTTGTTCCGCTTTCTTGCTTTCTGGAATTGGGTTTTTCTGTTTGATATGGTTAAATCAACAGTAGTTTCATTGAAACGAGCGGCTTTGGCCGCTCGAGATGTTTTTATCCCGTTTAATTATTAAGTTGGTTTATGTTCAAGCAGAGCAGTAATAAAGTAGAAACAATCATTAAAACGAGTGAAGAGCCTCAGTCTCCTCGTTTGAGTGGTTCTCAACGTCTCAAAGAGTGCAGTCTGATTCTCGGTGTTCTCTTCTCTATTCTACTTGCCGTTGCGTTATTAACTTTTAGTCCTGCAGACCCATCATGGTCGCAAACGGCGTGGGGTGGTGACATTCAAAATGCGGGTGGCTACCTAGGTGCTTGGTTGGCGGATACGCTTTTCTTCGTATTTGGCTCTTTGGCTTACCCTCTGCCTATCTTAGTGACGGTTGCTGCGTGGGTTTTATTCCGCAAACGTAATGAAGACGAGCAGATCGACTTCATGCTGTGGGGCACTCGCTTACTTGGCCTGACTATCCTAATTCTTACGAGTTGTGGTTTAGCGGATATCAACTTTGACGACATCTGGTACTTTTCATCCGGTGGCGTGGTAGGTGACGTTTTAACAAGCCTTGCACTTCCAACGTTGAATGTTCTTGGTAGTACGCTGGTTCTTCTTTTCTTATGGGGTGCTGGTTTCACTCTATTAACCGGTATCTCTTGGCTAAGCATTGTGGAATGGTTGGGTGAATGTGCCATCAAATTTTTCACGTCTACTGTTAATAAGGCTCGTGGCCAAGACCAAGAGCTGCTTGAGCCTCAATTAAGAGAATCAGCAGACCGCGATTTAATCGAAGAACGTCATCAGCAGCATCAAGCGCCAACTTACCGCGATGTTCCTGCTATAGAAGGCAACAAAGAATCAACAGAGCATGATCCGCTAGATCCTGCGATGAGTTTTTCTGCGACCAATGAGTCGGCAGACGTGGCGACAAATGCGCGAGACAATGCTGCATCGCCGAAGCGTCATTACAATATTCATATGCCTGTCGATGCTCCTGCGAAACAAGAAGCTCCTGTTCATGAAGAACCTCAGGTTCAGCCTCAAGCGGTAATTGAGTCAGAGCAAACGATCCCTGCAGCAGCTGTTTACCAAGCGCCAGAAGAACCGCTAGAAGAAGGTATTGAGCGCTCTAAACAGTTGAATGCAACGATAGAGCAGCTAGAAAATGCGGCCATGTATGAAGATGACCTAGCAGAACAAGATCAGGTTGACGCGCATGATTCTCAGGTTGCTTACCAACAATACATGCAGAACGAACAACCAGAAGTTGGCCCTGCTCATGCTGACCTTGAAAGTGCTGAATCAGAATTAGATAGCTCACCACAAGTAAATGGCGAATTTGGTGCTGAAGATGTCCAACCTGAATCTTTATACGCTTCACCTATGGGCGAGCCAGAAGCAACCGTGGAAGACGATTTCTCTGCACAACCTTCACCGTTTGATGTTACGGAAGAGCAAAGCTACCAACAGGGCTCAGAGCTTGAATCAGAACAGGCTGAAGCTGAATTAGCTGACGCAGCATTAATCGAAGAACAGTTTGAACCTTTCCCTTATCAAGAAGAACATTCAGAACCTGAACAGCCAACAGCACAAAACCTAGAGCCAACTGTTGATCTTCCTTGGGAAGAAGTAACGGAAGAAGAACCTGCGCATCAAGATCAAGATGTCGCCGCATTCCAAAGCATTGTTTCTGAAGCCCAAGCGAATATGGCAGCGGCGCAGAATCCGTTCTTGGTTCAACAAGATGTTAATTTACCTAAGCCTGCTGAGCCATTACCCACGCTTGAATTGTTATTCCACCCTGAAAAGCGTGAAACCTTTATTGACCGTGATGCGCTAGAGGCAATTGCTCGTCTTGTTGAATCTAAGCTAGCGGACTACAAGATCAAAGCAGACGTTGTCGACATTTTCCCAGGTCCAGTAATCACTCGATTCGAACTTGATCTGGCTCCAGGTGTGAAAGTAAGCCGTATTTCTGGCCTTTCTATGGACTTAGCGCGTTCGCTCTCTGCATTGGCAGTACGTGTCGTAGAAGTGATTCCGGGTAAACCTTATGTTGGCTTAGAACTGCCGAATATGAGTCGCCAAACGGTATTCTTCTCAGACGTGGTTGCTAGCCCTCAGTTCCAAGAAGCGAAATCGCCAACGACAGTGGTTCTAGGACAAGACATCGCTGGTGAAGCCGTTATTGCTGATCTATCGAAAATGCCTCACGTTCTGGTTGCAGGTACAACCGGTTCTGGTAAGTCGGTAGGTGTGAACGTAATGATTCTGAGTATGCTTTACAAAGCATCACCGGAAGATGTTCGCTTCATCATGATCGACCCGAAAATGCTTGAGCTATCGGTTTATGAGGGTATTCCTCATCTATTGTCTGAAGTGGTAACCGACATGAAAGATGCGTCGAACGCCCTTCGTTGGTGTGTTGGCGAGATGGAACGACGTTATAAGCTGATGTCAGCATTAGGCGTTCGTAACATTAAAGGTTACAACGATAAGCTTAAGATGGCAGCGGAAGCGGGTCACCCAATTCACGATCCACTGTGGAAGCCGGGCGACAGCATGGACCCAGAAGCGCCATTGCTTGAGAAACTGCCTTACATTGTGGTTATCGTTGATGAATTTGCCGACCTAATCATGGTGGTTGGTAAGAAGGTTGAAGAACTGATTGCACGTTTGGCACAAAAAGCACGTGCGGCGGGTGTTCACTTGATCCTAGCGACGCAACGTCCATCAGTGGATGTTATTACTGGTCTTATTAAAGCGAACATTCCAACCCGTGTGGCCTTTACGGTATCAACTAAAACGGATTCACGAACTATCCTTGACCAAGGTGGTGCGGAATCACTATTGGGCATGGGTGATATGCTTTACTTGCCTCCTGGTTCTAGCCATACAACTCGTGTTCACGGTGCCTTTGCATCTGATGACGATGTACACGCAGTCGTGAATAACTGGAAAGCGCGTGGTAAGCCAAACTATATTGATGAAATCACCAACGGCGAACAAACCCCAGAAACCTTGCTTCCGGGTGAGAAGATGGAAGGTGATGAAGAGGTCGATCCTCTGTTTGATCAGGTGGTAGAACACGTTGTTCATTCACGTCGTGGCTCAGTTTCAGGTGTACAGCGTCGATTCAAGATTGGCTACAACCGTGCTGCACGTATTGTCGAGCAACTTGAAGCTCAAGGTATCGTAAGTGCTCCAGGTCATAACGGTAACCGAGAAGTCTTAGCACCAGCGCCACCAAAAGATTAGTTCCGGTAGGAACTCATAACTATTCAGTCGGTCAAATCGAAAATATGACCGACTTATGTTCTAACAGGATTATTGATGAAAAAAGTATTCGCACTTTTATTTATGAGCTTCTCAGTGTTTGCTTCTCCGAAAGAAGAGTTGAGTAGCCGCTTGGCATTAAACGCAGGCTTCAGCGCTGACTTTAAACAAGTCGTGACCAGCCCTGATGGTGATGTTGTTATGGAAGGTGAGGGCACGGTAGAGATTGCACGCCCAAGCCTGTTCCGCTGGGAGACCACGTTCCCTGATGAAAACTTGTTGGTATCTGATGGCCAAAGCTTGTGGTACTACAGCCCGTTCATTGAGCAAGTGAGCATTTATTGGCAAGAGCAAGCGACATCACAGACACCTTTTGTCCTGCTTACACGTAACCAAGAAAGTGATTGGGATAATTATAATGTGGCGCAAACGGGTAACCAATTCACGCTAACGCCAACCGCTGTCGATTCTAATCAGGGTGACTTCCAGATTAATATCACCGAAAAGGGCATTGTTCAGGGCTTTAATGTGATTGAACAAGACGGTCAAAAAGGTGAGTTTACCTTTAGCAATGTTGATTTGGGTAAACCTGCAGCAGACCGCTTTACTTTTGTGGCACCGGAAGGTGTCGAGGTCGACGACCAAAGAAACTGATCTAAACAAGCAGATCGTTTGGTAGTACGTCGATAGGCATTAATGCCATCAACGAATCAAGAGATTGCAATTGAGTAATTACAGCTTAGATTTTGCGGGGGACGAAGATTTTCGTCCCCTTGCTGCTCGTATGAGACCGGAAACTGTCGAACAGTACATCGGTCAGCAGCATATATTAGGCCCAGGTAAACCACTTCGCAGAGCGTTGGAAGCGGGCCATATCCACTCGATGATTTTGTGGGGGCCTCCGGGCACCGGTAAAACGACGTTAGCCGAAGTTGCAGCAAACTATGCGAATGCTGAAGTGGAACGTGTATCGGCGGTAACCTCGGGCGTAAAAGACATTCGTATTGCAATTGAAAAAGCGCGCGAGAACAAGCAAGCAGGGCGCAGAACCATCCTGTTTGTGGACGAAGTCCATCGCTTTAACAAAAGTCAGCAAGATGCTTTTCTGCCTCATATCGAAGATGGCACCGTGACCTTTATTGGTGCGACGACAGAAAACCCATCTTTTGAACTGAACAACGCTTTGTTGTCACGTGCGCGTGTCTACAAACTGACGTCCCTGAACACAGATGATATTTCTCTTGTCATTCGCCAAGCGATTGAAGATAAGCAACGTGGGTTAGGTGATGTGCCTGTTGATTTTGCTGATAATGTTTTAGATCGCCTTGCAGAACTGGTTAACGGCGACGCGCGTATGTCGCTTAACTACCTTGAACTGCTGTATGACATGGCAGAAGACAACGATAAAGGCGAGAAAGCGATAACCTTGCAGTTGTTGGCTGAAGTGGCTGGTGAGAAAGTCGCTCGTTTCGATAACAAGGGTGATATTTGGTACGACCTAATCTCCGCGGTTCATAAGTCAATTCGTGGCTCAAACCCTGATGCGGCCTTGTACTGGTCAGCACGAATGATTGCTGCGGGTTGTGATCCTTTGTATATCGTTAGACGCTTGCTGGCGATTGCTTCTGAAGATATCGGTAACGCTGATCCTCGCGCCATGCAGGTAGCGATGTCGGCTTGGGATTGCTTCACGCGCATTGGCCCTGCTGAAGGGGAGCGTGCGATTGCGCAGGCGGTTGTTTATCTCGCATGTGCACCAAAGAGTAACGCCGTTTACACCGCGTGGAAGCAAGCGTTAACAGATGCTCACAATCTTCCTGAATATGAAGTGCCGCATCATTTGCGAAATGCACCGACAACTTTGATGAAGGACATGGGCTACGGGCAAGAATACCGTTATGCTCATGACGAACCAGGAGCCTACGCCGCTGGTGAAAAGTATCTGCCTCCTGAAATGGGAGAGAAGCAATACTATTTCCCAACAAAACGAGGCTTAGAGACCAAAATTGGCGAGAAGCTAGATTATCTGGCGGATTTGGACGCAAAAAGCCCACAAAAACGCTATGAAAAGTAGTCTTTTTTGGATATCGTTACCTAGTCATAAAATTTCAATTAAATCGTTATAAATTGGTCGAAATAGCACCAATTTTAGGGGTTTAGCAGTGATTCAGTAGCAAACTACTGAATATTCAAATAACTAAAGCATAGGATTAGCAATGCTGGATTCTAAATTACTTCGAGCTGAGCTGGATGAAACAGCGGCAAAATTAGCACGTCGAGGCTTCACCCTTGATGTAGAGACAATTCGTGAACTTGAAGAAAAACGTAAGTCCCTTCAGATGAAAACTGAAGAGCTACAAGCGTTACGCAACTCTCGATCGAAGTCCATTGGTCAAGCGAAAGCAAAAGGCGACCATGAAGAAGCTGAGCGTATCCTTGCAGAAGTAGGCAACTTAGGCGCAGAACTAGACCAAGCTAAAGTAGCATTGGCTGATCTTCAATCTGAGCTAGAAACGATCACAATGTCTATTCCTAACCTACCTGATGCAGAAGTGCCAGATGGTAAAGATGAAGACGATAACGTAGAAGTTTCTCGTTGGGGTCAACCTAAGACTTACGACTTTGAAGTGAAAGATCACGTCGATCTTGGCGAAATGTCTGGCGGTCTTGATTTTGCTAGCGCAGTTAAAATCTCGGGTTCTCGTTTCATCGTGATGAAAGGCAAATTTGCACGTCTACACCGTGCTATTGCTCAGTTCATGCTGGACCTTCACACTGATGAGCACGGCTACACAGAAATGTACGTACCGTATCTAGTGAACCACGATAGCCTTTACGGTACTGGTCAACTTCCTAAGTTCGGCGAAGACTTGTTCCACACAAGCCCGCTAACTGAGCAAGTAAGTGACGTACCTCTTAAGACTCTATCGCTTATCCCTACTGCGGAAGTACCGGTAACGAACATGGTTCGTGACACGATCACTGATGAAGCTGAACTGCCACTTAAGATGACAGCTCACACCCCGTGTTTCCGTTCTGAAGCGGGTTCTTACGGTCGTGACACTCGTGGTCTTATCCGTATGCACCAATTCGACAAAGTTGAATTAGTACAAATCACTAAGCCAGAAGACTCAATGGCAGCGCTTGAAGAGCTAACTGGCCACGCTGAGAAAGTACTTCAACTTCTAGAGCTTCCTTACCGTAAAGTGATTCTATGTACAGGTGACATGGGCTTCGGTTCTGCGAAAACTTACGACTTAGAAGTATGGGTTCCAGCACAAGAGACTTACCGTGAGATTTCTTCTTGTTCAAACATGTGGGATTTCCAAGCGCGTCGTATGCAAGCTCGTTTCCGTCGTAAAGGCGAGAAAAAACCTGAACTTGTACACACACTAAACGGTTCTGGTCTTGCTGTTGGTCGTACTATGGTTGCTATCCTTGAGAACAACCAAGAAGCAGATGGCCGTATTGCTATCCCAGAAGTACTTCAACCATACATGGGCGGCGTAACGCACATCGGTTAATTAGATTGATTAAGCATTAGGTTACTTATAAAACCCAGCCAACAGGCTGGGTTTTTTATTGCCTATAGAATAGTGCAGTGGCGAGAAATAAATAATTTTTGTTACCTATGTGTAATAGTGTTTTATTGATTTTGATAATTATTACAATCCTTAAATGTGGCTATAATATGCTCTTACCGCGGTAGGTATAGATTTTCTCGTTCAAATACTGAGGAGGGCTTATGGCCGTAGGATGGGCAGGTGACGATAGTGTCAGCCAGCAAATACAAAATACCATTGATGATGAGATCTCTCGTGTAAGAGGAAACCTTCGAGGTGGTGAGGGTTTGCGTTATTGTGATGAGTGTGGTGATGAGATTCCGGAACAAAGACGACGCGCGATCAAAGGCGTTCGTTTGTGTATAGAATGTCAGTCAATATTAGAGCATGACGCACATCGACATTCATTGTTTAACCGTCGAGCAAGTAAAGATAGCCAATTACGTTAAACTGACGGTTACCTTCAAGCAGTTAAGGCCTTACTTTTATGTAAGGCCTTTTAGTTTAATTAAATGATTTATTAATGAAGATATATAGAAATAATCGTCGCTCTTGTTTAGAGCAATAAACGCCTTATTTAAAGCAATGAGTATTTTGTAATGCAGTGTCGATAGCAGCGACCAATTGCTCAATATGTTGTGGTTTGATAATAAACGGAGGCATCATATAAATTAGCTTACCAAACGGACGGATCCAAACGCCTTGCTCTACAAAGTGAGCTTGAATGGCTTCCATATCGACGGGTGTGTGAGTTTCAACGACGCCAATAGCGCCTAACCAACGCACGTCTTTAACCAGTTCATGTTCTCGCAACGGTGGTAACAACTCAGAAAAGAGCTGTTCAATCTGTTGAGTCTGATTTTTCCAATGGCCTTGCTCGATGATGGATAAACTTGCCGCACCGACTGCGCAAGCCAATGGGTTGCCCATAAAGGTTGGCCCGTGCATAAAGCAGCCCGCTTCACCGCCACATACCGTGTCAGCAACTTCCTTACTCGCAAGCGTCGCTGACAATGTCATATAGCCACCAGTTAAAGCTTTGCCTACGCATAATATGTCCGGTTGAACATCGGCATGCTCACAAGCGAACAGTTCCCCTGTGCGGCCAAATCCGGTCGCAATCTCATCCAAGATCAGCAATACGTTGAATTCATCACACAGCAAGCGAACTTGTTTTAGGAACTCAGGGTGGTAGATGCGCATGCCGCCAGCCCCTTGAACGATAGGCTCTAAGATCACCGCTGCGACTTCTTGATGGTGTGCTGCCAGCTTTTCTCGAAAACTATCGATGTCACTTGAGTTCCACTCATCCCAAAAGCCTGTTTTTGGCGAATCAGCGAAAATATGTTCCGGCAAAAAGCCTTTGTAGAGGCTGTGCATCGAATTGTCAGGGTCGGTCACTGACATCGCCGCAAAGGTATCACCGTGGTAGCCATCTCTTAGTGTGAGGAACTTTGAACGAGGTTGTCCTTTAGCGTGCCAATATTGCAATGCCATCTTGAGGCTAACCTCTACGGCAACTGAACCTGAATCGGCCAAAAATACATGCTCAAGATTACTTGGCGCGAGATTCAAAAGCTTCTTACATAGATCGATAGCGGGCTGGTGGGTGATGCCACCAAACATAACGTGTGAAACCTTATCGATTTGACTATGAGCTGCAGCGTTTAGCTCTGGATGATTGTAGCCGTGGATGGTTGACCACCAAGATGACGTACCATCAATAATTCGTTTTCCGCCTTCTAATTCTAGGTAAACACCGTCTGCGTTGGTGACTGGGTAGCAGGTCAGAGGTGTTAACGTTGATGTGTAGGGATGCCAGATATGCTGGCGATCAAAGGCGAGATCCATAGTAACTTCCATTCTTGGTGTGATTAAAAAATAACCAGATGTAAACTTTTGATATTATCAATGTGTTGACAGTCTAAAGCTTGTCGGTAGACTAGCCAAGCATAAATGCAATCTCTATTGATAGAGATGAAACATCAAATAATAAAAAAGGATCGACACGTGGAAGTTCGTCATGACTGGACAGTTGCTGAAGTAACAGCACTGCTTGAAAAACCGTTTATGGATTTAATGTTTGAAGCTCAAGTGGTTCATAGACAGTACCAAGAGCACAACCACGTGCAGGTGAGTACGCTTCTATCGATTAAGACTGGTGCTTGTCCTGAAGACTGTAAGTATTGTCCTCAAAGTGCTCACTACCGAACGGATGTCGACAAAGAACGCCTAATGGAAGTAGAGCGTGTTTTGGATGCGGCGCAAAAAGCCAAGAACGCGGGCTCGACTCGTTTCTGTATGGGCGCGGCGTGGAAAAACCCGAAAGAACGCGATATGCCTCACTTGACTGATATGATCAAAGGTGTGAAAGGTATGGGTCTAGAAACCTGTATGACACTAGGCATGTTAACCCCTGATCAAGCTGGCGAGTTAGCGGATGCAGGCTTGGATTACTACAACCATAACCTTGATACGTCTCCCGAGTTTTACGGCAGCATCATCACCACTCGTACTTACCAAGATCGTTTAGATACGCTATCTCACGTACGTGATGCCGGTATGAAGATCTGTTCTGGTGGCATTATTGGTATGGGCGAAAGTACCAATGACCGTGCAGGCCTGCTGGTAGAGCTAGCGAACCTTCCGGTACACCCTGAGAGTGTGCCAATCAACATGCTCGTGAAAGTGAAAGGCACACCGATGGAAAACGTCGATGATGTTGAATCTTTTGACTTCATTAAGTTGATTGCGATTGCTCGTATCATGATGCCAATGTCAGCGGTTCGTCTATCTGCAGGTCGCGAGAATATGAATGAACAGATGCAGGCGATGTGCTTCATGGCTGGCGCGAACTCTATCTTCTACGGTTGTAAGCTACTGACTACGCCAAACCCAGATGAAGACACGGACATGCAGCTGTTTAAGAAGTTAGGCATCAACAGCCAACAAGTGGCTCAGAAGCCTGATGAAATTCAAGAAAACGAACTGTTAGATCAAGTAGTGGAGCGCGTTGCTGCTCGTCCAACGAAAGATGACATGTTCTACGATGCCACTGTTTAAATCCCGTATCAAAGATGCCCTTGTTCAACGCCGTGAGCAGGGGCTAACTCGTCAACTTAAAGTGCTCGAAAACAGTAATGGTCCTTTGCTTAATTGCGAAGGTTCTCGCTTTATTAATTTTTCGAGTAATGATTACCTAGGCTTGGCGAACGACCCTGAATTGGTAGAGGCGTGGCAAGCGGGGCTTTCCCTTTATGGTGCTGGCAGTGCGGCATCGCCATTGGTCACGGGTTTTAGTCCTGCTCATAGAAATTTAGAAGCTCAGCTGTGTGAATGGTTGGGCTTTGAACGTGCGATTCTCTTTAGTTCTGGTTTCAGTGCGAACCAAGCCTTGTTGTTTTCTCTGCTCGAAAAAGACGACTCTCTGCTGCAAGACAAGCTTAATCACGCCTCTTTGATGGAAGCGGGGATGCTTTCTCATGCAACCATGAAACGCTTTAAACACAACGACACGCAGCATCTAGAGTCTCTATTAAGCCGATCTCTACAATCCTTGGTCGTCACTGAGGGCGTATTCAGCATGGACGGCGATCAAGCGCCTCTCAGCCAGATATCTAACCTGACTCATCAATACGACAGTTGGTTGGCGGTTGATGATGCCCACGGTATCGGCGTATTAGGTGATAAAGGAGCTGGGAGTTGCAGTGCAGCACAAATCTCCCCCGATATTTTGGTGGTGACCTTTGGCAAAGCATTTGGCGTTTCTGGTGCTGCGATTCTTTGTTCGTCAGAAGTGGGTGATTACTTAACTCAGTTTGCTCGTCATCATGTGTACTCGACGGCGATGCCACCTTCACAAGCGGTGGCTTTATCTCATGCCTGTAAGATGACTCAAACTCAAGAGTGGCGCCGAGAAAAGCTGACTGAGTTAGGGTCTCTCTATGCAGAGCAGGTGAGCGGCTTGAAAGGCTTTGTGGATACTCAGACTCCGATTAAGCCATTTGTGATAGGTGAAGCACAAGCGGCATTATCAATAGCTGAAGAGTTAAAGCAAAACCAAGTTTGGGTGACCGCAATAAGGCCGCCAGCCATACCTGCTGGAACTGCTCGATTACGAATCACGTTAACAGCTAACCATAGCCCAAAACAGATTCTCCAGTTAACCAGGTCGTTGCATCAAGCCATTGAACGAAACATCGACTTAAGCACTGAACCGGGTATCCATCCAAGCTTTGAATCAAATAAAGAGGCTCAGTAAATGTCACAAGAAGCAGTAGTGCATAATTACGTTGGCCAAGATAAGAGTGCGATTGCCGAAGCCTTTGGTAAAGCGGCAACAACCTATGACAAACACGCTGAATTTCAACGCGATGTTGGCCACCGATTACTGGATAAATTACCCAGCGATCTGTCAGGCTTTAAGGTGCTGGATCTAGGTTGTGGTACTGGCTATTTCTCCGAGCAACTTGTAAAACGAGGCGCCGAAGTGGTTTGCGCTGATCTTTCTGTTGGAATGCTAGCAACAGCAGAGAAGCGGTGTGGTGCATCTGTATCTTTATATCAACAAGCCGATGCCGAACAATTGCCGTTTGAAGATGGGTGCTTTGACATCGTTTTCTCTAGCCTTGCGTTGCAATGGTGTGACGATTTGTCGTCGCCTTTGAGAGAGATGAAGCGTGTTACAGCGGCTGGTGGGCGTGTTATTTTCTCAACTTTGCTTGATGGGTCGCTGTTTGAACTGAAAAAGTCGTGGTCCAAAATTGACGCACATCAACACGTTAACCATTTTATTACAATCAATAAGGTAAAAATTGCGTTAGCGCAATCTAGCTGTACCGTTCATCAACTAGACTTGCCCACCATCACCGTTTGGTACGACACTGCGTTTGAACTGATGCGCGACCTTAAAGGTATCGGCGCTAATCACGTAAGTGGTCGCTCACAAGGTTTAACAAGTCGTCGCATGTTGCAGCTTGTTGATCGGGAATATCGAGAGTTTAAGAACCATCAAGGTTTCTTACCAGCAACATATCAAGTTTGTTTAGGGGTTATTCAATTATGATTGATGCATTATTCATTGCAGGTACGGATACCGAAGTGGGAAAAACTGTGGTTTCAAAAGCGATTCTTCAAGCTTTGGCCGCACAAGATTTATCAACAATTGGTTACAAGCCAGTTGCTGCAGGGAGTGAAAAATCTCCTGAAGGACTACGTAATAGTGATGCACTGCATCTTCAAGAAGCGGCGACGCAAGATATTGCTTACGAAGACGTCAATCCATATGCGTTGTTGCTACCATCATCGCCTCACATCGCTGCTAAGCATGACGGCGTGGTGATTGATGAAGCCGTATTATCTGCAAAGCTGGAAGAGCATAAGCAAAACTCTGACATCGTGTTAGTTGAAGGTGCTGGTGGTTGGCGTGTACCGGTTTCAGATGATGAATACTTGTCTAGCTGGGTTAAAAAAGAGCAGCTTCCAGTGGTACTGACTGTGGGTATTAAGCTTGGTTGTTTGAGCCACGCACTGCTAACTGCTGAAGCGATTCGTGCTGACGGACTAAACTTAGTTGGTTGGGTAGCAAACCGTATTAATCCAGGCACTGAACATTACGCTGATATTATTGCGATGCTTGAAGATAAGCTAGGTGCACCAAAGTTAGGTGAGATCCCTTACGTACCAAAAGCGAAGTCTAAGAATATTGGCAAGTACATTAATGTACAGCCATTGCTTGAGCTTTAATTCTCAAGTTATACGAGAAATAAGAAAAGGGCTGCGATTGCAGCCCTTTTGCTATTTTAAGCCTTTAGACCTTGAGTTGATAAACAACCGGTCTTTTAATAAACAAGCTTAGAACTAATGTTCTTTAGTCAGTCCCATTAAAGCTTGCTGAGTTTCTGTGATTTTTGTCTGTGCCGTTTGCGGTGTTAGGATTCCAACCTGCTTTTTCGCTTCTTCTTCAGTAATCCCTAGGTGACAGCACAGTAAATCGATAGCCATTTGAGTGTTAGTACCTTCAACCATGATCCTTTCCTTTTTGTACATGGACTAGCCAATAAATCATCTGAAGTCACTGTAAACGGATTGTTATATCGACACCATACGACTTAGGTCTAATAGAGTGGATTTAATTCGGATATGGTCTCGTAATCAAATGTTGCAATTTAATGCTTAACCTTGTTTTCTTAATCTAAGACTATATGTATAAGTAAGTATAAGTCTTCAAGGTTGGAATCTATTGCTGTCTGCCTTGTCTATAACAATAAGTTTTATAAAAACAGCTTTCATGCGGAGATAAGTAATGAAGCGAGTAATGTTGTTCCTTGCAACTAACCTAGCGGTTGTATTGGTACTAAGTGTTGTTCTTAATGTTGTATACGCAGTTACAGGTATGCAACCCGGTAGCCTATCAGGCTTATTGGTGATGGCTGCGGTATTTGGTTTTGGCGGCTCATTCATTTCATTAATGATGTCGAAGAAAATGGCGCTACGCTCGGTAGGCGGCATGGTCATTGAAAGCCCACGTAACGAAACAGAACATTGGTTGATGGAGACGGTAAGCCGTCAAGCTCAACAAGTTGGTATTGGTATGCCAACAGTGGCGATCTACGATTCGCCAGACATCAACGCATTCGCAACAGGTGCTAAGCGTGACGATTCATTGGTAGCGGTATCAACAGGCCTGCTGCACAACATGACACGTGACGAAGCTGAAGCGGTATTAGCGCATGAAGTTAGCCACATCGCAAACGGCGACATGGTGACGATGACCCTAATGCAAGGTGTTGTGAACACGTTCGTTATCTTCCTATCTCGTTTCATCGCCAACATTGTTGCGTCGAATGACAACGAAGAAGAGGGTGGCAGCAACATGATGGTGTACTTCGGTGTGTCTATGGTGCTGGAACTGGTATTTGGTTTCCTAGCGAGCTTCATTACCATGTGGTACAGCCGCCACCGTGAGTTCCATGCTGATTCAGGTGCTGCGCACTTGGTTGGTAAAGAGAAGATGATTGCAGCGCTAGAGCGTCTAAAGGTGAGCCATGAGCCACAACTAGAAGGTTCTATGATGGCGTTTGGTATCAACGGTAAGAAGTCTCTAACAGAGCTTCTAATGAGCCACCCGCCGCTAGACAAGCGTATTGCTTCTCTACGTAACATGTAATCGCTACGTATTCTTCAGTCGCTAATCGACAAGATACATTTGAAAGGCTTCCTTCGGGAGGTCTTTTTTGATCTTGGCATCTAAGACAGTAAGTATTCGAGGAATAGGTGTCTGGCGATAGAGGGTTACTGGTGATGAAGCATTACGATATTGATTGGTTGATATCGCACGGATTGAGATGAGTAGGGTAATGATACTGGGTTGCTTTGTATTATTTTGCTGACGTCTCTTGTGCTCAATACACTTTGTTCCGCTCAACAAAAAGGCTTCCACATGGGAAGCCTTAGTCTATTCTGTGATTCGAAATTCGAACCTTACAGTTTGTCAGTTAGCTCGATTGCTTGGCCGATGTAGTTCGCTGGAGTCATCTCTTTCAGACGAACTTTCTCGTCTGCAGGAATCTCAAGACCATCGATGAATGCACGCATGCCTTCGCCATCTACACGTTTACCACGAGTTAGCTCTTTTAGCTTCTCGTATGGTTTTTCGATGCCGTAACGACGCATTACTGTTTGTACTGGTTCAGCCAATACTTCCCAGTTCTTGTCTAGTTCAGCAAGTAGCGCAGCGCGGTTAACTTCAAGCTTGCTAATACCTTTCAGAGTCGAAGTGTATGCAATGATTGCGTAGCCAACACCCACACCTAGGTTACGAAGAACCGTAGAGTCAGTAAGGTCACGCTGCCAGCGAGAAACTGGAAGTTTTTGTGCAAGGTGGCTGAATACTGCGTTCGCTAGACCAAGGTTGCCTTCAGAGTTTTCGAAGTCAATTGGGTTAACTTTATGCGGCATTGTCGAAGAACCGATTTCGCCAGCAATAGTCTTCTGCTTGAAGTGACCAAGAGCGATGTAGCCCCAAACGTCACGGTCGAAGTCTAGAAGGATAGTGTTGAAACGAGCAATTGCATCGAATAGCTCAGCGATGTAATCGTGAGGTTCGATTTGAGTTGTGTACGGGTTCCAAGTTACGCCAAGAGATTCAGTGATGAACTCTTCGCTAAACTGGTGCCATTCAACTTCTGGGTATGCAGAAAGGTGTGCGTTGTAGTTACCTACAGCACCGTTGATTTTCGCTAGGATCTCAACGTTTTCGATTTGCTTGTATTGACGTTCCATACGGTACGCAACGTTAGCCATCTCTTTACCCATAGTAGAAGGAGAAGCTGGCTGACCGTGTGTACGAGACAGTAATGGAATATCACGGTACTCGTTCGCAAGTGCTTTGATAGCATCAATTACGTTACGGATTTCTGGAAGAATCACTGTGTCACGAGCTTCTTTAAGCATAAGCGCGTGAGAGGTGTTGTTGATGTCTTCAGAAGTACATGCAAAGTGAATAAATTCGTTTACAGCGTGAAGTTCAGGAACGCCAGCAACTTTCTCTTTCAAGAAGTACTCAACCGCTTTAACGTCGTGGTTAGTCGTGCGCTCGATCTCTTTGATACGTAGAGCATCTTCTTCGCTGAAGTTAGCGGCTAGTTCATCAAGAAACTGGTTAGCTTCTGCACTGAACGCTGGTACTTCTTTGATTGCATCAGTTGCTGCAAGCTTTTGTAACCAACGAATTTCAACGATAGAGCGGTACTTTAGTAGTCCAAACTCACTAAAGATGCTGCGTAATGCAATAGTCTTACTTCCGTAACGGCCGTCTACTGGTGAAACAGCAGTCAATGCTGACAGTTCCATGGTGTTCTCCTGAATTGAGTTTTCTAAATTTTGAGAGGTTTATACCAGTAACAATCTCAATTGTCACGCACATTGCGCAATCGTTTGCGTGAGAGTTGTGTTGATACAAAAAACAAGCTCGCGACGAGGCGCGAGCTAATAAACTACATTCGAGCTAGTAGGATTTGAGCCTGCTCGATCATCTTCTTACGACCGAAGATAAGGTGGCGACGTTTACCGCCAACTTGACGCCATAACACAGCGCTTCGAATCCCTGATAGAAGCAGTGCGCGAACCTTATGTTGGCTCGATGTCTGCTGAAGTACAGACGGAGTACCAGAAACCTGAATGCGAGGGCCGATAGGGCTGACGACATCAAGGTAGATACTTGCAAGGTTGCTGATCATTTGCTCGTCAAACAGATCAAAGTGTTCAGTTTGGCGCTCTGCAGTTTGAATGCGGTCACCAAGCTGAGACATAGAGTCGTTGCGAGAAGACAGCTTACGCTCAAGCGCCATCAAGCTGATGATGTAACGCGTGATATCGCTACCTGCTGGAGTACTATCGATACCTTTTACTAAGCACTCAAGGCCAAGCTTTAGGTTCGCTTCACGTCCAAATACGCCCACGGTATTCGATGGGTTGGTATTTAAAATGGCACTGAGTGAAGCTTCAAAGGCATCTTTATCACAATGGCCGTCTTTCGCTACTTGTTGAACCAAAGCCACAGCTTGGCAAATTCCGGCGAAAGCAATAGTACGGTCATAAAGTGTATTAGCCACGTAGTAACTCCTAGTTGTCTTCTATCGTTTGTCGTTTGATTGATTAGATGCGCTTTTCGATGATACCACCACCAAGACATACTTCGCCTTGGTAGAACACTGCAGATTGACCTGGGGTCACTGCGATTTGTGGCTCATCAAAAATAACCTTAATGTTCTCATCATCAATTGGGATGATTGTACAAGGAATATCTGTTTGACGGTAACGTGTTTTTACCGTGCATGTCATAACTTCAGTAATTGGTGTGCGATTTACCCAATGAAGTTGAGATGCGATCAAGCCTTCTGATTTCAGAAGAGGGTGGTCTTTACCTTGTACTGCGATAAGTACATTACGCTTAAGGTCTTTTTCACCAACAAACCATGGTTCTTCGTTACCGCCACCACCTTTAGTGCCGCCAATATGAAGGCCTTTACGCTGACCTAGCGTGTGGTACATCAAACCTTGGTGTTGACCAATCACTTGGCCTTCAGGTGTTTCGATGTTACCCGGTTGTGCTGGTAGGTATTTGCCTAGGAACTCAGTGAACTTGCGCTCACCGATAAAGCAGATGCCTGTTGAATCTTTCTTCTTAGCTGTGATCAAGTCTTGCTCTTCAGCAATACGTCGCACTTCTGGCTTCTCTAATTCACCGACAGGGAATAGGCTGCGTGCCACTTGATCTGAGCTTAGCGTGTATAGGAAATAACTTTGGTCTTTGTTGCTGTCTAGACCGCGTAGCATTTCTGGTTTTACGCCAGCATCAAGCTCTTCTTGAGTTGGGAAAGTACGACGAACGTAGTGACCCATCGCAATGTAGTCTGCGTCTAGCACTTCATCCGCAAACTCTAAGAATGCTTTAAATTTGATTTCTTTGTTACAAAGGATATCTGGGTTAGGTGTACGACCTGCCTTGTACTCTTCAAGGAAGTATTCGAATACGTTGTCCCAGTATTCTGCAGCAAAGTTGATAGTGTGAAGGTGGATACCTAGTTTGTCACATACCGCTTGAGCATCAGCAAGATCTTCAGCTGCCGTGCAGTATTCTTCATTATCGTCTTCTTCCCAGTTTTTCATGAAAAGGCCTTCTACCTGATAGCCTTGTTGCTGAAGAAGATACGCCGATACTGACGAATCTACACCGCCGGACATACCGACAATTACTTTCTTTTCGCTGTTTCCAGAGCTGATATCTGACATGTCTAAACACCGTTACTATTACTTGGTCGCAGATTCTAACAGAAAGAGAAACGCCGTGACAGATCCGAGACCGGAATCACAGTTTCATTTGCACAAATAGTGCGCTGACTTTGTTAGAGAATCGCATGAGAGCGAGGTGAGTCGCTAGGATGTCAGAAGTATATGTGGCATAGTCGCTCGAAATCCAAGACCTGAGATAAAAAAATGTCTGAACAAAATGAATTTATGCAAGAAGAAGAGCTGATTGAGATCATCGAGAACCAGCTTGAAGATGGCGAACCAGTGAAAGTGAAAGAGACGTTGATGCGTTTAATGATGACAGGCACTCCACGTGAAGAAGCAATTGCGGCTATGGCATGTGCACTGGCAATTGAAGTATTTGACGTTATGAAAAACGGCGCGGAGTTTAATCAAAAACGTTACGCGGAGCATTTGGGCATGCTGCCTGATTTAAGCTTTATGGAAGGCGAATAAAAAAAACCTTCAGCAAACGTTTGCTATAGTTTGAAAGATTGCCGCGTTAAATATAGCGCGGTAGAATCCGCCACCTATTTCCCCTTGACTTAGACTAGCCTTATGAAATTCCCTGGACAACGTAAATCAAAGCACTACTTTCCGGTTCACGCTCGTGATCCTCTAGTGAGCCAAGCTCAAAGCAGTAAAAGAATGTCACGCACTCATATTATCGGTATTGACCAAACATTGGTGGATATTGAAGCAAAGGTGAGTTCTGAACTTATTGAGAAGTATGGTTTGAGCAAGGGACATTCACTGGTTATTGGCGACGCAGCCGCTGAATCTTTGTATCAAGAATTAAAAGAGCAGTGCCTGATTACCAATGAATACGCTGGTGGCACAATTGGTAACACATTACACAACTATTCAGTGCTAGCGGATGACCGTTCTACACTGTTAGGTGTAATGAGCCAAGATATTAAGATTGGTAGTTACGGTTATCGCTATTTATGTAATACATCAAGCAGAATGGATCTGAACCATTTACAAGGGGTAGATGGCGCAATTGGTCGCTGCTTTGCATTAATTACAGAAGACGGTGAACGTACTTTCGCAATTAGCGAAGGACAAATGAACCAATTAAAACCAGAAAGTATTCCTGAAAAAATCTTCAAAAGTGCTTCTGCTTTAGTTTTAACCGCTTATTTAGTTCGTTGTAAGCCAGGCGACCCTATGCCTGAAGCAACAATGAAAGCGATCGAATACGCGAAGAAATACGATGTGCCAGTCGTTCTTACACTGGGTACTAAGTTCGTTATTCAAGATGATCCAGAATTCTGGAAAGACTTCCTTGAGCAACACGTAACGGTTGTTGCAATGAATGAAGACGAAGCTGAAGCATTAACGGGTGAAAGCGATCCACTGGCTGCATCAGATAAAGCGCTAGAGTGGGTAGACCTTGTTCTATGTACTGCGGGACCTGTTGGCCTATTTATGGCTGGTTATACAGAAGATGCAGCTAAGCGTGAAACGTCACTGCCTTTACTTCCAGGTTCAATTGCTGAATTCAACCGTTTTGAATTTAGCCGTCCTGCGCATAAAGATTTATGTGAAAACCCAACCAAAGTGTATTCGCACATTGCGCCATACATGGGTGGACCAGAAAAGATCAAAAATACCAATGGTGCAGGTGATGCTGCGTTATCTGCTTTATTACATGATATGGCTGCGAATAAGTACCACAAAGAAAACGTGCCAAACTCAAGTAAGCACCAACATTCATTCTTGACGTACTCTTCGTTCTCACAAGTTTGTAAATATTCTAACCGTGCAAGCTATGAAGTGTTGGTTCAACACTCTCCACGTTTATCTCGTGGCCTTCCTGAAAGAGAAGATAGCCTAGAAGAAGCGTACTGGGAAAGATAAGTTACTTTCTTTAATCAGTAGTACTATCAGTATCAGTTGGTTTCTAATACTGATAGTACAAATATAAAAAAGGCTCCGAAAGGAGCCTTTTTTGTTTCTGAATATATTGAAGTCGTAAATAATACTTTGGTCGACTTAAATATTAATTCTATCGCTTAGCGTGTAATTGATTACTCACTAAGTAAACTAAATGTTTAGATAGCAAACTCTTCTAGAGATTTACCAGCATCTAGCTGTTCTTGGATAGCTGAAGGCGTACGGCCTTGACCTGTCCAAGTCTTCTCGTCGCCGTTTGCGTCTACGTATTTGTATTTCGCTGGGCGAGGAGCGCGTTTAGCTTTTGTTGTTTTAGATTTTGCTTCACCAGAAAGTGCAGCAATAAGATCGGCAACATCAATTCCGTCTTTTGCAATTTGTTCAGCAATAGCAGAAAGCTTAGCTTCTTGCTCTGCTTTAGCAGCACGCTCTTCAGCTTCAGACTCTTGACGCTCTTGTACAACAATAGTCAGCTTGTCTAGCGCTTCTTCAAGTTGCTCAAGAGTTAATTCACGTGAGAACGCACGAAGGCTGCGGATATTTAATAGAGTTTTTGTTAATTCAGACATGATATTTTCCATCAAGGTAAACTAAATAATCTTCCTAATAATAAACAGAGCCTAGGAATAAAACAAATAGTATTTCTTCTATTACATATTTAAATATAAAAGTGAGATGAATAGTTGAAAATTCAGAGCTGTATTTCTATCGAATTTATAATAATTATTAAGATTATCTTAAAAAATGATATGTGACTGGTGGAGTAGTGAACTTATGTAGACTATTCTCTTATTGATTAGTTCATTAGCAAAAAGCTATTTTTCTCGGAATGATATGTTGCATTGTTGCTCTTGATGAGTACAATTGCGGCTACCTGATGCGAGGTATTAGTTAATTTGTTGTTAAACTCTGGTTTACACGGTTAATAATGTTATCGCACGTAGAGGTGCAATTATAAAAAGTAACTTCCGTTGGGGTGATGCCAATGAACGGGAATGAAAGGTGTAATTGCCGAAGTAAATTGTATATCTAAGCAATTTGCTGGGGTTGTGCTCAATAGGTACAACACTGCCATAGTCTTAATTTTAAACTATGGAGCGCTACTGTAGGGTTGGGTGAAGTGTTCACTTCCCTTTCGCTTAGTTCAACATGAGCTTGGTCAGCCGTATCAAGTTTGTCTGCAGTAGATCTCTAGCCAAATAAAAAACTGGTTTTTGAAGATCATGAATTTAATAGATTTTGCAACATCACCTTTATCTTTGCTTCCGCCCCTTGTGGCTTTGAGCCTTGCTATTGTTACCCGCCGTGTATTGGTTTCTTTGGGTGTCGGTATCATCATGGGTGCGATTCTACTTGCTGACTACTCAGTAGGTAACGCAGCTAGTTACGTGTTTACTAAAGCATCTGGTGTTTTCATCGAAGATGGTGGCATCAACACTTGGAACATGAGCATCATTGCATTCCTAATTATTCTTGGAATGACAACGGCATTATTAACACTGTCTGGCGGTACTCGCGCATTCGCGGAGTGGGCACAGTCTCGCGTTAAGAGCAAACGTGGTTCAAAACTACTTGCTGCTTTCTTAGGTGTATTCATCTTTGTTGATGACTACTTTAACAGCCTAGCGGTTGGTGCTATCTCTCGTCCTGTAACAGACCGCTTCTATGTATCACGCGCTAAGCTTGCTTATATCCTAGATTCAACAGCTGCTCCTATGTGTGTGATCATGCCTGCTTCTAGCTGGGGTGCTTACATCATCACGATCATTGGTGGCATCTTAGTGACACACGGTGTGACAGAGTATTCTGCACTGGGTGCTTACGTTCGTCTTATCCCAATGAACTTCTACGCTGTATTCGCACTACTAATGGTGTTTGCAGTAGCATGGTTCGGTCTAGACGTTGGTAAGATGCGTGAGCATGAGATCGAAGCATCTCAAGGCCGTGGCTTTGAAGGCGACAACGACCAGAAGCAAGCGCACGATCTAAACGAAGAGCTCGACATCGAAGAGAGCGAAAACGGTTCAGTTTCTGATCTTGTTATGCCAATCGTATCGCTAATTGTAGCGACAGTGGCTGCAATGCTTTACACAGGCGGCCAAGCGCTGGCTGCTGATGGCCAAGCATTCAACCTTCTAGGCGCATTCGAAAACACGGATGTAGGTAAGTCTCTTGTTTACGGTGGTGTTATTGGCTTACTAGTAGCACTAGCGACAGTATTCAAGCAAAAGCTATCTATGACTGATATCGCAAGAACAATGTGGATCGGTGCTAGCTCTATGTTTGGCGCGATTCTGATTCTTGTGTTTGCATGGACTATCGGTTCTGTTATCGGCGACATGAAAACGGGTTCTTACCTATCGTCTCTAGTAACAGGCAGCATTGATTACCACTGGTTACCGGTTATGTTGTTCCTTCTAGCGGGCGTTATGGCGTTCTCTACAGGTACATCTTGGGGTACGTTCGGTATCATGCTACCAATCGCGGGTGATATGGCTGCAGCATCGGATATCGCACTGATTCTTCCAATGCTAAGTGCGGTTCTAGCGGGTGCAGTATTTGGTGACCACTGTTCTCCAATCTCAGATACGACGATTCTGTCTTCTACTGGTGCTCGTTGTAACCACATCGACCACGTCTCGACTCAGCTTCCATACGCGTTGTCTGTAGCGTTCGTATCGTGCATTGGTTTCATCACTCTAGGTATGACATCTTCAATTGGCATCGCATTTGGCGCAGCGTCTCTAACGTTTGTTGCTGTATGTTTTGCATTGGCTTACTTCTCTCGCTGCAAAATGGCGACGTGCAAAAGCTAAAATTGAAAGTTAATCAGTAAACTATCAGGGAGGCGTTTGCCTCCCTTTTTTGTGCCTGTTAATTTAATTTTAAGTTTCGTGAAAAAAGTTCGAATAAATGGTTGAAAAAGGATGTCAGCTTAGTTAGTGTGGAGACAAGACAGCAAACAACCTAAGAGCTGATAAGTATGCGTAAATTAGTAATGAACATTCATCACCATCATCACCCTATCTAGTCTTTCGGGGAGATTTACGTATACCCGGGAGCAAGATTACTCCCGGAGGTTAAGTCAAAAGAATTTAGATTTAAACCCTCGGGATGACAAAGTCCCCGAGGGTTTTTTAGTTTTAGCGCTTTTAAATAATCAATAAATTCAAATATTTGCACAGGGATACAGCAATGCAGACACAACGCCTAAGAATCGCAATTCAAAAGAAAGGTCGCTTAAGTAAAGAGTGCCAAGACCTACTTAAAAAATGTGGTGTTAAATTTAATATCATGGGTGAGCGCCTAGTGGTTCACTCACTAAATATGCCAATCGACTTGTTACTCGTTCGTGATGACGACATCCCAGGTCTTATCATGGATGGTGTAGTTGACCTTGGTTTCATCGGTGAAAATGAACTAGAAGAAGTTCGTCTAGATCGTGTTGCTCTTAAAGAGCCTTCAGAGTTCCGCACACTACGTCGTTTAGACTTCGGTGGTTGCCGCCTTTCAATCGCTATTAATAAAGACGAAGAATACAACGGCCCACAAGACTTAGCGGGCAAACGTATTGCGACAACCTACCCACAACTACTTAAAGCCTACATGGACGAGCAGGGTGTTGAGTTCAGCACTTGTATGCTAACAGGTTCGGTTGAAGTTGCGCCTCGCGCTGGCCTTGCAGACGCTATCGCTGATTTAGTTTCTACAGGTGCAACGCTTGAAGCGAACGGCCTAAAAGAAGCAGAAGCTATCTTCCAATCGAAAGCAACACTGATTCAACGTGTTGGCGACTTCGACGCAGACAAGACCGCACTGATTGAAAAACTACTGACTCGTATGCAGGGTGTTCAACAAGCGAAAGAGTCGAAGTACATCATGCTTCACGCGCCAACCTCTCAACTAGAGCAAATCAAAGCACTACTGCCTGGTGCTGAAGATCCAACGGTTCTTCCTCTATCTACAGACAAAGACAAAGTTGCCGTGCACCTAGTAAGTACAGAGAACTTGTTCTGGGAAACAATGGAACAGCTGAAAGAGTTGGGTGCAAGCTCGATTCTAGTATTACCAATCGAAAAAATGATGGGGTAGTGACGATGAGAACCGTTGTTTGGCAATCTTTAAGTGAATCACAGCAAGACTCGGTATTAGAGCGTCCAGCTATTACTGAAGGTGCAAACATCACAGCGACTGTTTCTGATGTTATTGCAAAAGTACGAAATGAAGGCGATGCCGCGCTTAAAAAGCTGACTGCAAAGTTTGATGGTGTAACTCCAGAATCTATCCGAGTCAGTTCGGGTGAGATTGAAGAGGCGTGTGCTCGTCTAACACCAGAGATGAAGCAAGCGTTAGAGCAAGCTTATAGCAACATTGCTAAGTTTCACGAAGCTCAAAAGCCGCAGCCAATTAAGGTTGAGACACAGCCTGGTGTTGTGTGTGAGCAAGTGACGCGCGCGATTAATACTGTTGGCCTTTATATTCCCGGTGGCAGTGCGCCACTACCGTCAACGGTTCTTATGTTAGGTGTTCCTGCTCAAATCGCAGGTTGTCGTAAGGTTGTGCTTTGTTCACCTCCGCCAATCGCTGATGAAATCTTGTATGTCGCTAAGCTTTGTAAGATCGACGAAGTTTACAACGTTGGTGGTGGTCAAGCGGTTGCAGCAATGGCTTACGGTACCGAGAGTGTGGCTAAAGTCGATAAGATCTTCGGCCCAGGTAATGCCTACGTTACGGAAGCAAAGCGCCAAGTGAGTAATGACTTCCGCGGAGCAGCTATTGATATGCCAGCTGGCCCATCTGAAGTGTTAGTGATTGCTGATGAAACGGCTGATGCAGACTTCATTGCAGCGGATTTGTTGAGCCAAGCGGAACACGGGCCTGACTCTCAAGTAGTATTGGTAACTCCATCTCCAGTGGTTGCAGACCAAGTAACAGAAGCGGTTCAAAAGCAACTGAAAGAACTGTCTCGTGCGAACATCGCTCAGCAAGCATTGGCTTCAAGCTTAATCATCATTGCTGAATCGATCACTCAAGCGATTGCGATTTCGAATTTCTACGGTCCTGAGCACTTGATCGTTCAAACCAAGAACCCACGTGAATTGCTGCCATTGCTAGATAATGCAGGCTCAATTTTCCTTGGTGACTGGTCTCCAGAATCTGCAGGTGACTACGCATCCGGCACAAACCACGTTCTTCCGACTTACGGTTATACCAAGACGTATTCAAGCCTAGGTTTGGCTGATTTCTCTAAGCGAATGACGGTGCAGGAGCTAACAGCCGATGGGTTGAAAGGCCTAGCGCCAACAGTAGTAACAATGGCGGAAGCCGAAGGTTTGGATGCACACAAACGCGCTGTGACTATCCGAGTTGAAAAGTTAAATAAAGCGAAATAAGGGTAGGGCATGGAAAAGTTAGCAAGAAAACAAGTTCAGGCTCTAACACCTTACTTGTCTGCAAGACGCATAGGCGGTACTGGTGATGTATGGCTAAACGCCAACGAATCTCCGTTTGATAACGAGTACAACCTGAACTTGTCTCGTCTTAACCGTTACAGCGAATGTCAGCCAAAAGAGCTGATTGATGCTTACGCTCAATACGCAGGCGTGAAATCAGAGCAAACTCTGACAACGCGTGGTGCTGACGAAGGTATTGAATTACTGATTCGTGCTTTCTGTGAGCCGAACGAAGACGCTATTCTTTACTGCCCACCCACTTACGGTATGTACGCAATCAGTGCAGAGACGATTGGTGTTGAGCGTAAGGTTGTGCCTCTGACTTCTGAATGGCAATTGGATCTTCCAGCTATCGAAGCTCAGCTCGACAACGTAAAAGTGGTGTTTGTTTGTAGCCCAAATAACCCAACCGGTAATTTGGTTGATCGCAAAGACATCATCAAGTTGCTTGAAATGACACAAGACAAAGCGATTGTGGTGATGGATGAAGCGTATATCGATTTTTGTCCAGAAGCGTCAACCGTTGATTTGCTTGAGCAATATCCAAACCTAGCGATTCTGCGCACCTTGTCGAAGGCCTTTGCTTTGGCGGGCTTACGTTGTGGCTTTACGCTAGCGAACAAAGAGCTTATCGATGTACTGTTGAAAGTGATTGCTCCTTATCCAGTGCCAATCCCTGTTGCTGACATTGCCGTTCAAGCACTTTCAGAGCAAGGACTCGCGCGAGCTAAGTTCCAAGTTCTGGATTTAAGTGCTAACCGAGCGTATTTGCAGGCGGGTCTATTAGGTATGCCTCAAGTGACGGTTTTTGATGGCTGGGGTAACTACTTACTGGTGAAATTCCCGAACGGCGATGAGTTATTTAAAGCGGCTTGGGATACGGGCATTATTTTGCGTAATTCACCTATTGAAGACTGTGTTCGTATTAGTATTGGTAACCGCGAAGAGTGCGAAAAGACACTTGGATTCATTCGTAACTTTTATCAGTAATGAAAGGTTTACCAGTAATAACATTTGCCAGTTTGAGTTGATTAATTGGGCTGGCAAGTGAAACCAATATTTTGGGTTAGCGTTTGATTTTAGCTAGGCCACCAGATTTAAAATTAAAAGGAAGTTCAAGTGAGTAAACAACAGAAAATACTTTTTATAGACCGTGACGGCACCTTAATTGTTGAGCCGCCAGTTGACTTTCAAGTAGACCGTTTAGACAAGCTAAAATTCGAACCGCGAGTAATTCCTAGCCTGCTTGCTTTGCAAGATGCTGGTTACCGTCTAGTGATGGTGACTAACCAAGATGGTTTAGGTACCGATAGCTACCCACAAGAAGATTTCGATGCACCACACAATATGATGATGGAGTTCTTCGAATCTCAAGGCGTTAAGTTTGACGACGTGCTTATTTGCCCTCACTTTGACGAAGACAATTGCTCTTGCCGTAAGCCTAAGCTAGGTATGGTTAAAGAATATCTGCAGGGCGGTAAAGTCGACTTCCAACACTCAGTTGTGATTGGCGATCGAGTAACGGATCTTCAACTTGCAGAGAACATGGCAATCCGCGGTATTCAATATGGCCCAGATGCTGAAACGGAAGGCACGCTAAACTGGCCACAAATTGTAAAAGACCTGACGGTTAACGCGCGTGTTGCTGAAGTGGTTCGTACCACCAAAGAAACTGACATCAAGGTAGCGGTAAACCTTGATGAAACCGGTGGCAACAAGATCGATACAGGCATGGGTTTCTTTGACCACATGCTTGATCAAATCGCGACACACGGTGGTTTCCAAATGAACCTGACCGTGAAAGGCGACCTGCACATTGATGATCACCACACAGTAGAAGACACAGCACTTGCGTTAGGCCAAGCTCTGAAAGACGCGCTAGGTGACAAACGTGGCATTGGCCGCTTTGGCTTTAGCCTGCCAATGGATGAGTGTTTAGCTCAGTGTGCGCTAGACCTTTCTGGCCGTCCATACCTTAAGTTCGATGCTAAATTTAGCCGTGAGCAAGTGGGTGACCTTTCAACGGAAATGGTGGTTCACTTCTTCCGCTCATTAACTGACACGCTAGCTTGTACGCTGCACCTTTCTTCTGCTGGCAACAATGATCACCACATCATTGAAAGCCTATTCAAAGCGTTTGGTCGTACACTTCGCCAAGCAATTAAAGTTGAAGGTAACGAGTTACCGAGCAGCAAAGGCGTTCTGTAAGGATTCGGTATGAAAGAGCAAAAAGTCGTTATTATTGATACTGGTTGTGCCAACGTTTCATCGGTGAAGTTTGCGATTGAACGTCTGGGCTACGCAGTTGAAATTTCAAAAGAACCAGAAGTTGTTCTTGCTGCCGACAAGCTATTCCTACCCGGTGTAGGTACAGCAAGTGAGGCAATGAAGAACCTGCAAGAGCGTGACCTTGTTACCCTTGTCAAGCAAGTTGAGAAGCCTCTGCTGGGTATCTGTTTAGGTATGCAGCTGTTAGGCAAACTGTCTCAAGAGAAAGGTCAAAAGGCTGATGAGTTAGTTGAATGCCTAGGTTTGTGTGATGGCGAAGTTCGTTTACTTGAAACGGGCGACTTACCATTACCACACATGGGTTGGAACACAGTAACAGCAACGCCTAATCACCCGCTATTTAAAGACATTGAAGAAGGCGAATACTTCTACTTTGTTCATAGCTTCGCAATGCCAGTGGGCGACTACACAATCGCACAATGTGATTACGGTAATCCGTTCACTGCGGCGGTTCAAAGTGGCAATTATTATGGTGTTCAGTTCCACCCAGAGCGATCTTCGAAAGCTGGCTCTAAGCTGATTCAGAACTTCTTGGAATTGTAATAAGGATTAGGCAGCGGCTAACGTTGCCATATAAGGAATGTAAATGATTATTCCCGCGTTAGATTTAATTGAAGGCCAAGTAGTTCGCTTATTCCAAGGAGACTACGGGCAAGTAACAGAATACAAAGTAGACCCAGCAGAGCAGTTTAATCTGTACCACCAAGCGGGCGCTGGCTGGCTGCACCTTGTTGACTTAACGGGCGCAAAAGACACAACGGCTCGTCAGTTAGACTTGATTGCTAAGCTCCTTGCTAGCACGCCTGCGAACATCCAGATTGGTGGTGGCGTGCGTAACGAACAAGATGTCGTTGATCTGCTAGAAGCTGGCGCACAGCGCGTTGTGGTTGGTTCTACAGCCGTTAAGCAACCTGAGTTGGTGAAAGGTTGGATGGAGAAGTATGGCGCGGAAAAAATCGTGCTGGCTCTAGACATCAACATTGATGAAAGCGGCACACGTAAAGTGGCGATTTCAGGTTGGCAAGAAGATTCAGGTGTGACTATTGAAGCGCTGATTGAAGACTACCTCACGGTTGGCCTTAAACACGTGCTGTGTACCGATATTTCACGTGACGGCACGCTAGAAGGATCAAACGTAGAGCTCTATGTTGATCTTTGCAAGCAGTACCCACAAGTGCAATTCCAATCATCGGGCGGCATTGGCAGCCTAGCTGATATCGAAGCGCTTAAAGGCAGCGGTGTTGCGGGTGTGATTGTGGGTCGTGCGCTACTTGATGGCAAGTTTACCGCAGAGGAGGCATTTGCATGTTGGCAAAGCGAATAATCCCTTGTTTGGATGTCCGTGACGGACAAGTGGTTAAGGGCGTTCAGTTCCGTAACCACGAAATTATTGGTGACATCGTTCCGCTAGCACAACGCTATGCAGAAGAGGGCGCCGATGAATTGGTATTTTATGACATCACCGCATCAAGTGATGGCCGTGTGGTCGATAAAAGCTGGGTGAAACGCGTAGCTGAAGTGATCGATATCCCTTTCTGTGTCGCTGGTGGTATTAAATCAGCAGAAGATGCAGCGCGCATTCTTGAGTTTGGTGCGGATAAAGTGTCAATCAACTCACCGGCATTGGCTAATCCACAGCTGATTACTGACCTTGCTGATAAGTTTGGCGTTCAGTGTATCGTTGTCGGTATCGATTCATACTTCGACAAAGAAACCGGTAAATATCAGGTTTACCAATTTACAGGCGATGAAGCGCGTACTAAAGCAACCAAATGGGAAACCAAAGATTGGGTGCAGGAAGTACAGAAGCGTGGCGCAGGTGAGATTGTGTTAAACATGATGAACCAAGATGGCGTTCGTAACGGCTATGATATCGATCAGTTAAACATGGTGCGTGAAGTGTGTAATGTGCCATTGATTGCCTCTGGTGGCGCTGGTGCAATGGAGCACTTTGCTGAAGCTTATAAAAAGACCAACGTGGATGGAGCACTTGCGGCTTCGGTATTCCACAAACAAGTCATCAATATTGGTGAACTTAAACAGTATTTAAAACAACAAGATGTAGAGGTGCGACTATGAGTTTTGAACCCGTAAGCTTATCAAAAACAGAAGTAGGCGCATTGTCAGAGCGTATTAACTGGGAAAAAGTAGATGGCTTAGTGCCAGCGATTGTTCAAGATTACCAGTCAAGCCAAGTGCTAATGATGGGATACATGAACCCAGCCGCACTTGAGAAAACGGGTGAAACTGGCAATGTGACGTTTTTCTCTCGCACAAAAGAGCGTCTTTGGACGAAAGGTGAAACGTCGGGCAATGTATTGCAACTGCAAAACATCGCCTTGGACTGTGACAGCGACACCTTACTGGTTAAAGTTAATCCCATTGGTCCAACGTGCCACACAGGTACAACAACGTGTTGGGATGGAGACAAGCAAGAAGAGTCTCAGATGGTGTGGCTTCATCAGCTTGAGCAGCTATTGGCTGCCCGCAAGGACGCCGATCCTGAATCTTCTTATACTGCCAGTCTATATGCCCGTGGCACCAAGCGTATTTCGCAAAAAGTGGGCGAAGAAGGCGTTGAAGTCGCGCTTGCGGCGACGTCGGGCGATAAGGCGGAGTTAGTGTGTGAATCCGCAGATTTGATTTACCACCTAATGGTTCTTCTTCAAGACCAAGGCTTATCGATGGATGATGTGGTAAACAAGCTGAAAGAGCGTCATAAGTAAGCTCTCTTTAGATTAATAGAACCGCGTAAAAGACAGACAAAAGCCCCGCAAACAAACATGTTTACGGGGCTTTTTAGTTTTTTAATTTTCAAGATTTCAAGATTTCAAGATTTTAAGATTTTAAGATTTTAAGATTTTAAGATTTTAAGATTTCAAGATTTCTAAGCCCTACGTCACTTTTCTAACCTCTGACTTTGCGTCATTCCGAGGAGCCTAAGCGACATCAGGAATCTCTTCTCTTAATCTGACTTCTTAGTCGAACGAGTTACCCGCAGCACTTCTTGTATTTCTTACCACTGCCACAAATACACGGATCATTACGGCCGATTTTAAAGCTCTCAACGGTTTGATTTAAGCGTGGGTCAATTTCTGGTTGTGTAGTTTGTTCCTGCTCTGGGAAGGTACCATCAATGTAGTACCAAAGACCGTCTTCACGTATAAAGCGAGAGCGTTCTTGCATGCAGTATTGTGCGCCTTCTTCATTGAAGTAAGCTTTAAACTCAACAAAGCCTTCGTCTTGGTGCGAGCCTACCGCAGTATCGATGACTTCTAGTCCTGCCCAATCACTGTTGATAGATTCGGCAATACCTTCTCTTTGCGCTTCTGCGTTGCAGCTAGGGTGGTAAGTCGCAACAACATAGTCAACTAAACCCAACACGTGCGCTGAATAACGAGAGCGCATCAACTGTTCAGGCGTTTCAACAGCACTGTGGTGAAGGTGCGCTGATTCACAGCACTGTTGGTAAGTATTTTTGCTACCGCATGGGCATAAAGACATAGTCAGATCCTGTAAAAATGGCCTCTATTAAGAGGCCATAAGTGAATGCGTGGGAGTTTACCAAGAAACGATCGCTCACCAAAGTTTGGTTTCTGTTGAAGTTATTGAAATTATCAAAGTGTTAGCGCGAAGTTTACTATTTCAAGGCTGGAGACAATAGCTCTTGTGCCCAAGTCGTTGCTTCATCGTAAGCTTGGCCTAGTTGAGCCTCACTGAGCTTGAGAAGTTTACGAATGCGCGTTGCTTCGTCCCATCGGGCTTGTTCATAAGCAATAACCATGGCCAAAATCGCACCTAACACGCCTTTACGTTGGATAAGGGCCTGTTTAATCTCATCGTCGATTGGCACTGAGTCCAGTACTTGCTTCAACGGTTGGTCAAACAGTGAATCCAGTAGCGAGAACATACCGGTCAAAAAGGCTTGTCCTGGCTCAACCTTCACATTCATCTTCTCGACTAAGAGCTCACATTGACGCGCGCGTAATACCGCTAAACCGTAGAGTGAGTCCGGCTTGTCTTCTTTCGCTGATGCGATCGCCACAAGTGAAACGAACTTACGCAGCTTTTGTTCACCAAGGTAAATAAGCGCTTGGCGGAATGAACGAATCGTTGTTGGTGAACCGCCAGCGGAGTTTACGTAGGTAAGTAGCTTATACGACATGGTCACATCGAGCGTAATCAAACGCTCTACTTCACCAAAGTCGATAGGGTCGTGCGCAATCTCTTTTAACAGCTGAACGGTCGTCAGGAATGCCGGGTTGAGCGCACGCGTTTGGATCATCTCTGGCTTGCTAAAGAAATAACCTTGAAAGTAGGTGAAGCCTGCTTTTTTCGCTTCTTGGTATTCTTCGTACGTTTCTACTTTCTCAGCAAGGAACTTGATATCTAGCCCTTTGAGAGAGTTCATAAACATCGCTGCTTTGGCAATTGGCGTCAAACGGATATCGAACTTGATAATTGAAACGTAGGGTAAGAAGCGCTTCCAAGCTTTACTTGGCACAAAGTCGTCTAGCGCAATGGTATAACCCGCGTCAAAGATGGTTTTGATTGCTTCAAGTAATTCGTCTGTTGGTTCGCAGTCTTCAAGAACCTCAACAACGAGGCTTTCTTTGGGGAACAGAGTAGGGACTAAGTTGATTAGGCTTGCATATGGGAAGTTCACGAACCCAAGCTTATCACCCAACGTATTATAGTGGGTCGATAAGAAGTGATCGGAAAGCAAACGGCTAGTAGCGAGCTCCGGCTCTACTTCAGGGAAAGTGTTCTTAGGACCATCCCTGAATAGCAACTCGTAACCTATGGTTTTCTTGCCTGTGTCGAGTATTGGTTGACGCGCTACGTATGAATATTTCAACTTAGTACTGTGTTCGGTTTATTTCTGGTAGAGAGATAATAGCTAATTCACTAGAAATTACCATACACTTTCTAAGAAAGTCTGACCGACAATAATAATCAAAGTGAAAGTTTAAGCGTGATGTTAAAAGCTATTGCTAAACGCTCGATTCTGTAGTTCAAAACTTTGCGGCGTGAACACCAGCACTGAGCCTTGCGTATACCAATCGCCAAGTACGATACGGGTTTTAGTGCAATTGTTAGCATTAAATGTATGGATGTCTGGGCGGTGAGTATGGCCGTGGATCATCAGATCGACATTGTTTCGTTCCATCACATCTTCGACTTCTTGCTGTGTCACATCCATGATGTCGAGAGACTTGGTCTGCTTGTCATCTTTGATATCTGATTGAACCTTTGAAACAATTTTCTTCTTGATGAAAAATGGAATTCGGTTGAAGACCCATTGTAACCATGGCTGATGCACTTTTTCGCGAAAGGCGAGGTACTTTACATCTTCAGTACATAGGGTATCTCCATGCAATACTACCGCTTTTTTCCCGTAGATATCGATCGTAGAAACTTCGTCGAGAAGTTGTACGCCCGTTTGCTTAGCAAATTTTTTGCCGACTAAGAAGTCGCGGTTCCCTTGAGTAAAGTAACAAGGCACGCCTGTTTTCACTAAGTCGATAAACGCTTGGCGGATAGAAGTCGCGAATTCACTCTTATCATCGTCACCAATCCAGAATTCGAAAAGGTCACCTAATACGTAAAGTGCATCCGCTTCTACGGCTTCTTTCTTCATAAAGGCTAAGAAGCAGTCTGTGATGTCTTCTCGTGACGGAGAAAGGTGCAGATCTGATATAAAATATGTTTTCATAGGTCTAAAAAAAGGGAGCGATTCGCTCCCTATATCCTGATTTTATCGGCTCATCAATACTAACCGAAAGCGATGAATTAAGCTTCGATTGTAGTACCAGTGATGATCACTTCTTCTAGAGGTACATCTTGGTGCATACCCATAGAACCAGTGCTAACACCTTTAATCTTGTTTACGATGTCCATGCCTTCAACAACTTCTGCGAATACACAGTAGCCCCAACCGTCTAGGCTTTCGCTACGGAAGTTTAGGAAAGAGTTGTCGTTAACGTTGATGAAGAACTGAGAGCTCGCTGAATGCGGTTCCATAGTACGAGCCATTGCTAGCGTACCAACTTTGTTCGCTAGACCGTTGTTTGCTTCGTTCTTGATCGTTGCACGAGTTGCCTTTTCTTTAAGGCCAGAAGTCATGCCGCCGCCTTGAATCATGAAACCATCGATAACACGGTGGAATAGTGTGTTGTCGTAGAAACCGTCACGGCAATACTGTAGAAAGTTTGCGCTTGTTTCTGGTGCTTTTTCTTCGTTAAGTTGAACTTTGATATCACCAAAATTTGTGTGAAGGATGATCATGATTGTTACCTTACTGTCTTTTTAATATGAAGTTCGAATTCTAGCGCATGTTGGCAGACTTTCAAATCACCAAATCATTAACTTAACTTGGTTGTTTGAGGTAATTACTGCTTTGGGGGATTACCTAATAACGCATGAATTGATATACTTGACCTCTTATTTTGATTAATACACAAATATAGATAGAGATCATGCTGAAAATTTATAACACACTCACAAGACAGAAAGAGGAATTCAAACCAATTACAGCTGGCAAAGTCGGTATGTATGTCTGTGGGGTAACCATATACGATCTCTGTCATATTGGTCATGGTCGTACGTTCGTTTCTTTCGACGTAGTAACTCGTTACCTTCGTTACCTTGGTTACGATTTGAATTTCGTTCGTAACATCACAGATATCGATGACAAAATCATCAAACGCGCTAACGAAAACGGTGAGTCTTGTGACTCTCTGACTGAGCGTTTAATCGGTGAGATGCACGCTGACTTTGATGCATTGAACATGAAGCGTCCAGATGTTGAGCCTCGTGCGACAGAATACATCACTGAAATCATCGAGCTTGTTGAAAAGCTGATTGAACGTGGTTTCGCATACGTTGCAAGCAACGGCGACGTGATGTTTGAAGTAAAGAAATTCGACGAATACGGTAAGCTTTCAAAGCAAGACCTTGATCAGCTTCAAGCGGGTGCTCGCGTTGATGTTGAATCTGCAAAACGCAGCCCACTAGACTTCGTTCTTTGGAAGATGTCTAAGCCAGGTGAACCTACATGGGAATCGCCATGGGGCCCGGGTCGTCCAGGTTGGCACATCGAATGTTCAGCAATGAACTCGTCTATTCTTGGTAACCACTTCGATATCCACGGTGGTGGTTCAGATCTGCAGTTCCCTCACCACGAAAACGAAATCGCACAGTCTTGCTGCGCGCACGGCACTCAGTATGTAAATACTTGGATGCACAGTGGTATGGTGATGGTAGACAAAGAGAAGATGTCTAAATCACTGGGTAACTTCTTCACTATCCGTGACGTGCTAGCACATTACGATGCTGAAACGGTACGTTACTTCCTAATGTCTGGTCACTACCGTAGCCAGCTAAACTACAGCGAAGATAACCTAAACCAAGCTCGCGCATCACTAGAGCGTCTATACACGTCACTTCGTGGCCTAGACCTTACAGCCGCTCCTGCCGGTGGCGAAGAGTACGTGACTCGATTCTCTACAGCGATGAACGATGATTTCAACACACCTGAAGCTTATTCAGTACTGTTTGAAATGGCTCGTGAAATCAACCGTATCAAGCCTGAAAGCATTGAAAAAGCAAGCGGACTGGGTGCATTGATGCGTGAACTAGCAGACATCATCGGTATTCTTCACCAAGAGCCAGAAGCCTTCCTACAAGGTGATGCGGCAGGTAACGACGACGAAGTGGCTGAAATCGAAGCGTTGATCAAACTGCGTAACGACTCTCGTGCTTCAAAGGATTGGGCAAATGCCGACCTTGCACGTGATAAGCTAAACGAGTTGGGTATTGTTCTGGAAGATGGCCCAGAAGGTACGACTTGGCGTCGTAAGTAAATCTTATAAAAAGGGCTGATTTTCAGCCCTTTTTTCTAGCACGAATTCTCTATTTTCACCTTTTCTATCTTCAACTTTTAATTAACAGGAATATTTCTGTGGCTCAGATGTATTTTTATTACTCGGCAATGAATGCGGGTAAATCAACAACGCTTCTTCAATCTTCATTCAACTACCAAGAACGTGGCATGACGCCAGTGATCTTTACGGCAGCTTTGGACGATCGCTATGGTATCGGTAAAGTGAGCTCACGAATTGGTCTGCAATCTGAAGCTCAGCTGTTTAAAAATGACACCAACATGTTTGATGCGATCAAAAAGCTCAATGAGGAAGAAAAGCGTCATTGTGTTTTGATCGATGAGTGCCAATTTTTATCGAAGGAGCAGGTGTACCAATTAACAGAAGTGGTTGATAAGCTGCACATCCCTGTACTTTGTTACGGCCTACGTACCGATTTCCTGGGTGAACTGTTTGAAGGTAGCCGTTACTTACTGTCTTGGGCAGATAAACTTGTTGAGCTTAAAACAATTTGTCACTGTGGCCGTAAAGCGAACATGGTAATTCGTACCGACGAGCACGGTGTGGCGATTGCTGAGGGCGACCAAGTGGCTATTGGCGGGAACGACAAATACGTTTCTGTTTGCCGTCTGCACTACAAAGAAGCGTTAGGTAAATAAGCAGCTCTATTTGCTAACGCGAAAGAACGAAAAACGGTGACCAAGTGTCACCGTTTTTGTTTATTGGGCCTGTGTTTTGCTTTCTTCCAAGCCGAGCTTTTGTTTTATTTCCTGCCGAGCTTTTACTTTGTTCAAAGTCTAACTTTTGCTTATTCGAAACCGAGCTTCTTCAATGCTTGATAGGCGTGGTCAACGTCGTCGGGGATCGGCATCTCAATCTGAAAGCCTTTCTCTGGGTAGGATTTGATTCGCTCGTAATCAGCAATTAATGCGCCTAACACCATATCTAACGGCAACTCTTCGTTAAAGTAATCATCCCAAGTTTGCCATCGCGACGTCACGGTAATCTCGGAAGTTTCGTCAGGCCATTGTTTACTGAAGGTTGCGTAGGTACGTTTCTCCATGAAGGGCTTCTGAACTAAGGTTAGCCTCTTCGGCGATAACCCTTTTTCTGTCAGCAACTCATGAGTGAATCGTACATTTTCCCCAGTATTTGTTGCGTGTTTCTCTATGATAATGTCAGAGTCAGGCACGCCACAATCTCGTGCGATAGAAGCGAATGTTTCTGCTTCTGAGCGTTCAAAGCTTCTTTCGGTAAAGCGTCCAACACCGCCAGAAAAAACGATGTAAGGCGCGACCTTTTGGTGATAAAGCTCGGCTGCATATTCAGCGACGCGAGTATCGTTGCTACACAATACAAAGATACAGTCGGAAGGCGTAACCTTGTGACCCATAGACATAAAGTTCCAAAGGGTGTCGACTGAGCGATGCAGTTTTATGTTGGGATCTTTGTTAGCTATAGATTGTTCAGTCATGAAGTGCGTCCAGTGTGGATTCGAATTTAAATGAATAACCTAAGTCGAGAATCTTCTTCGAAGAGATTAACTTGTCTGGGGTATCAACAACAGCGGGCAGAGGCTCACTGCTGTTGGCGCTTTTCAGTGCCGCGGCATAAAACTCCGCCTTACTGACTGTATTTGGTGTGGTCACGTTAACTATTTCATTGTGCAGTTGACTGATAGCGAAATCGACAGCACCAATTGCATCATCAAGGTGCAGCATGTTGGCTGGAGCTTGAGTGCTGACTTGTTTTAACTTGCTTGCGAAGCGTGATGGGTGACGGCTTGGGCCGATTAAGCCACTAAAGCGAAGAATGGTGTAGTCGATACCGGAATCAATCACTGACTGTTCAGCTTGCAGCATGATTCGTGCGTTATCGGAAAATAAAGACGCGTGCTCGTTATCTGAGGTCGAAAGAGGGAGTGATGCATCCAGCTCGTTCAGCACACCCGGCTTAGTTGGGTATACCGTAGTTGAACTAACCATAATGAGCTTTTTAATGTTGGCCTTTTGGCATGCATTGGTGAGTTGCTGCCAGTAGTCGGCATACTCTTGTCCTGCTCCTTTTCTAAAGCCAGGAGGGAAGCTGCCAATCACAATTTCAGTGTTGTTTTCGAGTAACAATGAATAGAGTCGCCCGATAGTCTGTTGTGGATCGGATGAATCAAAGCTAAACACTTCACATGGAATTTGTTCGCTACCAATGGCATCTGCTCCCGCTTGGGTCGTTTTCGTGACCACTACTCGGTTACCATGTTTTTCTAAATGTTCAGATAAAGGTGCACCTACCCATCCTGCACCGACAATAAATATAGAAGCCATGTGTTCCTCACAACTGCAAATGACGAATTTACAATAAGCCTAACAAAGCTTTGCCCAAAAATGAAAAAACTCCACGGCCGAAGCAAGTGGAGTTTTTACTAGAACAATGGAGCTTTAGTTTAGTACGCGAAGAAGCTTGTCTGCGCGCTCTGCCATCTCGATACCTTCATCTGTTAGGTAACCGCCGTCTGGCTGAGTACAAAGGTTTTTTTCGAATAGGCGCTTAACAGCGTCTTGAGTTTCTTGAGCTGCCTCTTGATGGACTTTAATTCCAGTAGCTGCACTACTTACATCAAATTGAAGAAGGAGGTTTAAATCAGCAATATGTTCAGCGTTGTACTTCATAATTGACCTATATATTCATAACGTTCTCTACCTTCACCTTAGTGCGCATTCTCGGCTCAGGCAATAGCAAATAAAGAGAATTGATAAGTGATACCAAATTGATTGATTAATCATCGAGTGATGAGTTTATTTTGGTTATATTGGGTGATTTGCACCCACTTAAATCATCAGTGATGTTTATTGCTAAGTGGTTGTAATATATTGTGACTAGAAATAATTTGCATTGAGCGAATATTGTATAAAAAGGATATGCATAAGTGAGAGCGAACAAAGTAGCATTAACGATCAGTATGCTATTTGCTATCTCAGGTTGTCAAAGCACACCCTCAGAGCAGACAGACGCGAACCAAACCACAAACAACAATAATGAATCGACAATAGAGGTCCGTTCATTTCAGTCTGTCCAAAGCGTTTACTCCGAATGGGAAGTTAAGCTTGAAGACCATGCTCAATTGTCTCTCTATGCACCAGAGAATTACAATGAACTATTAGACGCATGGGATGATGCTGAAAGCATTTATGCGGACTTACTTAAAGACGAAACTCGGATAACCAAGAGTTACTCCATTTTTTCGAGCCTAACTTACGCTGAAGCCTTCGATGAAAAAATCGCTTTGATCAAATCAAACTATGACTCGATCTTAGTGTTAAAGAAGAAGGCTGATCGAGTACTCGCGGATTCGATTGTCCAAATGGATTACCTGAAGTTTCTTGGCGCAGATACCATGTTTACCTCGAGCTACAAACGTTTGTATTCAGAATACAGCGAGTTGTTCGAGTATGTGCTGGTCGATGAGCTTGAAGACGCTCAAGAAGCGCAGGTGGAATTTCTTAACAATGCTCGCTTACTAGAAGTTAAAGTGGCGCATAAGAAATACATCGAACCTTTGAAGAACGAATTAGAGTTCTTGGAAGATGAAGATTTCGATGACGTTGTTCCACTGACGTTTGCTAAAGCGGCATCTCAAATTGCTTTGGCAGAAAGCCAAGTGAAAGCCAGTCCCCGTGAAAAGTCTATCATTGAAGACGCAGTTCACGCTGCGGAGTTCGAATTAAACCACGTACGCAGTGTTGCTCATGAAGTCAAAGTGCTGGCGAGCGTAAAAGGCGACCAGTTCGAACAGTCGGTTTTGAATGCAGAGAACCAGTTATTGAGCATTTCACGAGTGGTTAATGATGAAGATCACCGTGATGTTGTATTGCGTCTTCAGTCTCAAAAAATTGTAGCGAGTGTTAAAGCGCTGAAAGGCTCAGACATGACGGCGTCATTAAAGTCAGAGATTAAAACTTTGACTGAGCAATTAGCTAAGCTGGAGTCTGAAAACCAGAAGCAAGCGCAGCAACTGTCTGAAGCAACCAAGCACAGTGAGTTGCTCGGTGAGCAGATTACCAAGAGTGATGCTCACATTAAAAGCTTAGAAGAGTTAGTGGATAGTTTGAAAAGCTTAGGTGGCAAAGTGGCCAACGAAAGTGACTCTGATGTGATGTCCCCAGCTGTTGAATCTACTCTAGAGGATTCAACCCTAGAACAATCATCAGAAGAAGTGATTGAACCTTCGGTTTAGCATCACTAATTTCTTTATTTGTGATTGAGTTAAAAGCGCCTTAGGGCGCTTTTTTACGTTCTGTTGATCTATGTCAAAATCTAGAAATAAAAGCGCTCTGTGAGCCATTTTAGTGTACGTTATTCTTTGATTTTTAACGTAACTTGTTGATATTTATAGATGTGTTATTTTCTATGCTGATAACTAATCATTCAGCAGAGTTTTCTTTTTACTACTAAAGTCGTATGAATTTGGAATAACTCGGACTATTTGCTTTCAACAAGGCTGTGAGAGCTATTTTGTGCCTAAAATAGCTCTTGAATTCAGAAATGAAAGAGAGGATTATCGCGCTCCCGACGACATGTTTCAAAATGTAAATCATCATGAATCTAAACCAATTTGACTCATTATTACCGCCACAAATGGCTGAGCGCGCTGCAGATATTGGCGTAGGTAAAGCAACCAAAGATCCAATCAAATCTTTTCTCCTAGCGATTTCCGCTGGCATACATATCGGTATTGCGTTTGTGTTTTACACCATCGTAACGACTGGTGCTGGTGATTTGCCGTGGGGTATTACTCGCTTATTAGGTGGCCTTGCATTTAGCTTGGGCCTAATCCTCGTTGTTGTTACTGGCGGTGAACTATTTACCAGTTCGGTGCTCACTCTTGTTGCTCGTGCAAGTGGCAAGATTAGCTGGGGAACCCTAGTAAAGAACTGGGCGACCGTTTATATCGGTAACCTTATTGGTGCTTTATTGCTAGTGGCATGCATGCTTCTGACTAAACAGTACATGTTCGACCATGGGCAAGTGGGTTTGAATGCCATGGCCATCTCTCAGCACAAAATGCACCATGGTTTTATCCAAGCTATCGCGCTTGGCATCATGTGTAACGTATTGGTTTGTATCGCGGTATGGATGACGTTTAGTGGACGAACACTGACTGACAAAATTGCAGTACTGATTTTACCTGTCGCGATGTTTGTATCATCGGGCTTTGAGCACTGTATTGCGAATATGTTCCAAGTTCCTTTAGCTATCGGTATCAAAACATTTGCTCCAGCTGAATTTTGGACAATGACGGGCGCTAATCCTGCGGACTATGTTGATCTGAACATGATGGACTTTCTGATGAACAACTTGCTGCCCGTTACCATCGGTAACATCATTGGCGGCGGTATCTTTGTTGGTATGTGGTACTGGTTGATCTACCTACGTGACTAACTCAGTTGACGAAATGAGTTAACGCTCTGTGGAAACACTTAACTGACTTATGACATTTACAAGACGGCCTGCATTGCAGGCCGTTTTTTATTTGTGGAAAACTTACTTATTCATTTCTCTAATTATTGAAACGAACGCCCAACAACGCTGATTTTCATGTGTGTATATGTCTTTGAAAACCCCCAAGGATCAATGGCAATGATCTTTTGTTGAGTCAAAGTGACCAAAAAAGGATCGATGTTGATTTGGTTATCCACAATTTCTGTGGATAACCTGTCTCAAATTCGGTGAGTAACCAGAACTGAGGGGAGGAGGTAGCTAGTTTGTTGGTTGTATACGGGCGAGAACTCGACCTTCTTTTGTTAGAGAGGTCTTCAAAGCTAGGTGAAGTGAGAGTGCCAAAGAACAGCTCATCATCACGAAAATCGCCAGCATGATCATCAGTTGATACTTAATTGCGATCATTGGTGAAGCTCCCCCGAGAATTTGACCTGTCATCATCCCCGGTAGCGTTACTAAGCCTGTGGTTGCCATTGAGGCCATAATAGGAGACATCGCTTTCTGTATAGCATTACGCACAAAAGGCGCTGCAGCATAAGTAGGAGACGCGCCTAACGCGATTGCTGCTTCATATTCTGATTTCTGTGTTTCAAAAGCACCAAACAGGTTCTGCAATGCCACTATATTACTGCTTAAGCTATTACCCAATAACATCCCTGCGATCGGGATAAGGTACTGAGCGTTAAAAACCGGTGTTGGTTTAATGATAAATAAGCAGATGAACAAGACAATGGGTACACAGGTTACCGCTAGGCTCACAGCGACAGGCACTAACAAGAGGTTTCGGGGTAACTTGGACTTTTCAACAATCGAGCTTGCCCCAACGATAATCATCGTAAATAACCACAGTAAATTGACCCACAAGCTATTCAAAGTGAACAGGTATTCTAGGTAGAGGCCAACCAGAAATAGCTGAACAGTCATGCGAATGATGCTGATAGAAGCCTCTTTTCCAAGGCCAAGTTTTAGCTTGTGGTTGATTACAATTGGTAGCAAGAGAAGTGAACTGAAAAACAATAATTGCCACCAAGATATATCAATAACGTCTTGCATAATGCTTCCTTTTAATAAGGCTTCTATCATATCTGAAAGTGCCAAATGATGCATTTCAGAGTCATACCTGTCGAACTCAAAAAAGGCTCAATTATTTAACATTCAAAGTACAAAATAATGGTTATTTGAGGGTTTTTTGGCTACTACTTAGTAGGTAAAACGTTAAAATTGGTTACACTACGGTTGCGTAAATGTTGGAGTTTAACATTTGTGAAATGTACTTAATTCTTCACATTTGTTAATACTTTTTAATAACTTTGTTTAACTAAAAACAACTTTGGATGAGCTCAAAAAAGTATTGATTAGCAAGGGTTATAACGGGAGATTTGATTGAACCCTACTTTGAGTATGGTCTAAAATTTGTCGTTAGATACTTAAGAACTTTAGCCCCATAGAATGGGTTACTCGAAATTACTAAATACAAAATAGGCAAAATGTATGAGTGATGTTAATAAAATTGAAACTAGCGAAAAACATTCGCTGGAGTGGAAGTCTTTCCTCTTCATCGCGGTGGTTCTCTTCCCAATATTAAGTGTGGCTTTTGTAGGCGGTTACGGCTTCCTAGTTTGGGCACTGCAAGTGTTTGTATTCGGACCTCCAGGTGCTCACGGCGGCATGTAATGCCCTCTTGCTATCACATTTTTATTAGAACTAATTTTTAAGAGAGCTAAACATGAAATCATTTTTAGTTAAATTATGGCGCACAATGACTCGCCCAGCGGTACACATCAGTCTTGGTGTACTAACTATGGGTGGCTTTATCGCCGGTGTTATTTTCTGGGGCGGTTTTAATACAGCGCTAGAACATACGAATACAGAAGAGTTCTGCGTAAGCTGTCACACTATGCGTGACAACGTATACGTAGAACTACAAGAAACGGTTCACTGGAAAAACACTTCTGGTGTACGTGCTACTTGTCCTGACTGTCACGTTCCACATGAATGGACAGCAAAAATTGCTCGTAAGATGCAAGCATCTAAAGAAGTCTTCGCTCAAGTATTTGGTGACCTAGATACGCCTGAGAAATTCGAAGCTCGTCGTATCGAGCTGGCTAAACACGAATGGGATCGTTTCTCTTCGAACAAATCTCTAGAGTGTAAAAACTGCCACAACTACGATTCAATGGATTTCGAAAACATGCGCCCAACAGCGCGTATCCAGATGAAAAACGCGGCAGAGCGTGATCAAAGCTGTGTTGACTGTCACAAAGGTATTGCTCACAACCTTCCATTAGATATGGCATCAGCAAGCGGTATTGTTGGCGAGCTAGAAAATGTAGCAAGCAGCACATCTTACGCAAATGGTTCAGACGTAATCTCTATTCGTCACCTACCAATGTATACGGATGAAACAGCTGAAGTTGAAGCGGGTCTATTAAGCCCTGCAAGTAAAGTTGCGGTTATCGACGAAAAAGGCGACATGATCAAGATTCAAATCGACGGTTGGCGTAAAGCGAAAGGCTTCGGACGTGTAATCCAAGAAGACTTCGGTATGAACATCTCAACTGCAATCTTGACGAAAGAAGTATCTCAAAGTGACGTTATCACTGTTGGTGAGAAGAAAGAAGATGAGCTTACTGGCCTTCCATGGGAAGAAGTTAACCTAGCACTTTGGATGAAGAAAGAGTCTATGGTTGATAACTTCGATCCAATCTGGAACGCAGCGGGTCAAGCGTACCAATCTAACTGTTCAACGTGTCACTCACAGCCAGATGAAGCTCACTTCAGCGCTAACGGTTGGGTAGGCATGCTAGATGGTATGATTGCATTCGTTAACTTCGATACAGATACAGAAGCACTGGTTCTTAAGTATCTACAGAAGCACTCATCAGATTTTTCTGAAGGCCATCACTAATAAGACGTCAATTGGAGTAACACAATGGCAATTACAAGAAGAAGTTTTCTGAAAGGTGTCGCTACTACAAGTGCGGCATCGGTTATCGGTCCAAGCTTATTGGCGTCGGCATCAGCGTCTGCAGCAGAAACAGACGGTGCGTGGAAAGTCTCTGGTTCTCACTGGGGTGCATTCCGAGCTCGTGTTTATGCGGGTAAAGTACAAGAAATTAAACCTCTAGAAATCGATCAACACCCAACTGAGATGTTGAAAGGTATTAAAGGTATTATCTACAGCCCATCACGTGTGCGTTACCCAATGGTTCGCCTAGATTGGTTGAAGAAGCATAAATACAGCGCAGACACGCGTGGTAACAACCGTTTTATTCGTGTGACTTGGGATGAGGCACTAGACCTTGTTTACCGCGAGCTAGAGCGCGTACAGAAAGATTACGGTCCATGGGCGCTTCACACAGGTCAAACTGGTTGGAGACAAACGGGTCAGTTCCACAGCTGTACTAACCACATGCAACGTGCAATGGCACTTCACGGTTACTCTGTGAAGAAAATCGGTGACTACTCAACAGGTGCTGGTCAAACGATCATGCCTTACGTGTTAGGTTCTACTGAAGTTTACGCACAAGGTACATCTTGGGAACTTATCTTAGAAAACAGTGACAACATTGTTCTTTGGGGTAACGATCCAGTTAAAAACCTGCAAGTAGGTTGGACATGTGAGACTCACGAGTCGTTCGCATACCTAGAACAGCTGAAAGAAAAAGTTGCTAAGAAAGAGATCAACGTTGTTTCTGTTGACCCTGTTAAAAACAAAACAGGTCGTTACCTAGAAAACGAGCAAATGTACATCAACCCACAAACTGATGTGGCGTTCATGCTTGGTGTTGCTCACGTTCTTTACAACGAAGGCCTATACGACAAGAAGTTCATCGAAACTTACTGTCTAGGTTTTGAAGATTTCATCAAGTACGTTCAAGGTGAAACGAAAGACAGAGTTGAGAAGACGCCAGAATGGGCTTCTGCTATCTGTGGCGCAAGCGCGGACTCTATTCGTGACTTCGCTAAGATGCTGGTTAACGGTCGTACACAGATTCTTGTTGGTTGGAGTATCCAACGTCAAGAGCACGGTGAACAGCCTTACTGGATGTGTGCAGTTATCGCAGCAATGGTTGGCCAAATTGGTCTTCCGGGCGGTGGTATCTCTTACGGTCACCACTACTCTGGTATCGGTGTATCTTCAACTGGCTTCGCTGCTCCGGGTTCATTCCCGCTGAACATCGACAAAGGTCAATCGCCTAAGCACACTAACACTGATTACAACGGTTACAGCCGCGTAATCCCTGTTGCTCGTTGGGTAGATAGCCTGTTAGAGCCAGGTAAGAAGATCAAAGCAAACGGCGCAACAGTGACACTGCCTGACATCAAGATGATGGTATTCAGTGGTAACAACCCGTGGCACCACCACCAAGATCGCAACAAGATGCGTAAAGCATTCAAGAGCCTACAAACTGTAGTGGCTGTTGATTTCGCTTGGACTGCAACTTGTCGTCACTCTGATATTGTTCTTCCAGCTTGTACTCAGTGGGAACGTAACGATATCGATGGTTACGGCGCGTACTCTGGCCGTGGTTTGATCGCAATGCACAAGCTAGTGGATCCTCTGTTCCAGTCTAAGACTGACTTCGAGATCATGTCTAGCCTAACTAAGCGTTGGGGTCGTTACGACGATTACACGCGTGGTATGGACGAAATGCAGTGGGTTAAATCTCTGTACGACGAATGTCGCGCATCAAACGAAGGTAGCTTCGAAATGCCTGAGTTTGCTGAGTTCTGGGAGAAAGGTTTCCTAGACTTCGGCAAAGGTAAGCCATGGACTCGTCACGCTTCATTCCGTGAAGATCCAGAGATCAACGCACTAGGCACGCCTTCTGGTTTCATCGAAATCACAAGCCGTACTGTTGGCAACATGGGTTACGAGCACTGTCAAGAACACCCAATGTGGTTCGAGAAATCTGAACGTTCACACGGTGGTCCAGGCTCTGACAAGCACCCGTACTGGCTACAATCTTGTCACCCAGACAAGCGTCTTCACTCTCAGATGTGTGAATCTGAAGAGTGGCGTGCGACTTACGCGGTACAAGGCCGTGAGCCAATCTACATCAACCCAGTAGATGCTAAGAAGAAAGGCATCAAAGATGGCGATGTAGTACGTGTGTTTAACGACCGTGGTCAACTACTAGCAGGTGCTGTTCTAATGGATAGCTACGCTCCTGGTGTTGTTCGTATCGAAGAAGGTGCTTGGTACGGTCCGATCAACGAGAAAGTGGGCGCGCTAGATACATACGGCGATCCAAACACACTGACTCAAGATATCGGTACGTCTGAACTTGCTCAAGCAACGTCAGCAAACACATGTTTGGTTGATTTCGAGAAGTTCCAAGGCAAACTGCCTCCAGTAACTTCATTCGGTGGTCCAATCGAAGTAGCTTAAGCCTCTCGCTTAAAAGCTAAGATTAGAGCTTGAATTAAAGCCCCTGTAAGGATTCTTACAGGGGCTTTTTGTATTTCTAATATCTGTACAGAGATTTCTAATTAAGTCTTGTAGTCGCGTTTATGAAGGCTTTTTAGCGGCGAGTTATAAAGTATGGCTTGAGATAAGTTGCAGAAGCAACGTGGTAACAGCTATGGGGCAAAGGAAGAGGGTTTTTGAGTGCTTTCTAAAGAGCTAGGTCGTCGAAAGTAAAAAGGCCGATACAGAGTACCGACGATTTGAAACCTAAGGAGTGAAGCCTAAATCTTGAATAAAAACTTGAGCCTTGAATAGAAACTTAAGCTTAAAGTTCGAACATAAACCAATAACCGTATGCACAGATCAAAGCGGGCACACTCGAATACAAGGTCGCGATAAGCGCTGCTTTAGGTGCCATGGCAATCGCAGGGAATAACGCATCACCATCATTTGAAATCGCATTACCAACCTGAGCCGAAAGTGGAAGCGCACCTGATAGGTACAAGCTAGTGACCAATAATTGCGGTCCACAGCCCGGTAGCAAACCCATCAACACGCCAGCCAGGGGGAGCATGATGCCCCAGCTTGAGAATAGCGTCGCAAAATCAACATTTGCTATCACAGAGCCAAATTCAAAGAAAAGAAAGGCAACCACCACCCAAGCGGTGACAAAGTTTGTATCTTGAGCGGTCTTTTGCAATGGGTGAGAGCCTATACACTTTTCGTCCTCACTCACGGCTGATTTGTAATCCTCAATTTCACGGGTTAGCCCCCACAGAAACATCGAGCTGATCAGCAAAACTGTCCCCGCCCATTCCATCGACATTTCAGGCAAAGCGAGCAGCTCGTTCACATCGACTTGAAAAGAGCCAAGTAGGGCAACGGCAGCACCCGGAATAATCAGTACAGACCACAGGTAACCTTGCAGGTTTATCGCTTTTTTAGAGACCGATTCTTTGTCTTGAGATTGAGAAGCACAGCTGCTCACCACTTCATTTTTCTCTGCTTTTTTTGGGCGTAAGAAGTCGTCTGCGTGAAACAAGTTAATGATTCGGCCTGACGCAGTACCCACGATCACGCCCATCGCCATCATGGCTAAACCTGTCTTAGGCTCGCTCGCTATGAGCAGGAACGCCGCGTCACCCATGGTTGAGACGAGCACCGCAACTACCGCACCAAATCCGAGTTTTCCCGAGATAAATTGTGTGGTTACCACTATCGCACCGCCACAGCCGGGCAACGCGCCCATGAGAGCCGCGAATACCACTTGGTTTGAACGAGATTGATGGACGAGCTTATTGAAGACGTTATCTTTGTTTATGTACAGACTTAACCAGTGGTAAATAGCCAAGGTTAAAGCAACATAACAAGACACTGCCCAAAACGCGTCTGACAAAGTAGTCACCGTCAGCTCTCGTGTAGCTGGGGCTGCAACCAAAGCTGCAAGTGAGACAGGCAAAAGCAGGCGCTTAAATGACAGTGAAAACTGAGTTGTTTTCGCAGCACTACTGCTTGGCAAAAAAGAGATTAGTCGATCCATAGGTGTTACTCAAAATTAGTGGCTTAAGATAAATATATACGAATGATAATAATTATCAATTGCATTTGTTGTTTTTTTATCTATTGTTACTATTGGCTAAACCCACGAAACATGACCAATCTAAAAAAATGAGGTAAAGTATGGCTAATAAAGAGAGGCTCTAAAGGTAGAGTCATAATTGTTAGTGTAATAGGAAGAAACATGATTTTAGTTGTTGGTCACAAAAACCCTGATAGTGACAGTATTTGTAGTGCGTTAGTTGCAACTGAGCTTCTTAAGGCTCGTGGCGAGGAAGCGACACCAATTCGCCAAGGCGAGATCAACCGCGAAACTCAACACATTCTAGAAGTCGCTGGTGCTGAAAAGCCAGAGCTTCGTACTTCTGTTGCTGGTGAGAAAATCTGGCTAGTAGACTACTCAGATCTAGCACAAGCACCAGATGATGTTGCTGATGCAGAGATCGTAGGTATTGTTGATCACCACCGTCTAGGCGACGTGATGACAGTAAACCCAATGGAAGCTTGGATCTGGCCTGTTGGTTGTACAAACACTGTACTTTTCAACATGTTCAAGATTGAAGGTCACGCAATCTCTCAACAAATCGCTAAACTAATGATGTCTGCAATTCTTTCAGACACAGTTGGTTTCGCTTCTCCAACATGTACTCAAAAAGACAAAGACGCGGTTGCTGAGCTTGCTGAAATTGCTGGCGTAACTGACGTTGATGCATTCATCAAAGCGCTTCTAATCGCAAAAACAAACATCGAAGGCCTATCTGCTGCACAGCTAGTAGAAAAAGACCTTAAAGGCTACCCATTCAACGGTCGTGATGTTGTTGTTGGTCAAGTTGAACTTGCGACTCTTGAGCAAGTAGACGGCATGATCGAAGCGCTAGAAGCTGATCTTGAAGAGCGTTGTGAGAAAGACGGTCTAGCGTTCGCTGCGGTAATGCTAACAGATATCACTACTGCTCAAACTCGTCTTCTATACAAAGGTGAGTGGGCTGAGAAATTGGTTAAGCACGAGAAAGGCGGCGTATTAATGATGGAAAATACACTAAGCCGTAAGAAGCAAGGCTGGCCTTGGCTACAAGGTGAGCTTGTTTAATCAAGTCGCTTAATATTAAACGCCTGCTTATTTAGCAGGCGTTTTTCTTTGAAGTAGACTTTCTTCTTCATCGATAATGTTTGAAGTTAACAACACTCGGCATAAAATAGCTTTAAGAGCAAAGTTACTGACTAAAGTAGGAAATTAAGATGACTACACAGCTAGACGATAAAAAAATCGCTGAAATCAACAAGTACACGGGCGAGCAACGCCTGAAATACTGTGTGAAAGAAATCGTAGCAAACCGTGAAGTATGGATCTTAACCGATGAACACGGTTGTGTAATGCTGAACACAGAAGATGAAGATTGTGTTCCAGTATGGCCAAACCAAGAGTTCGCAGAATCATGGGCAACGGGTGATTGGTCTGAGTGTAAAGCTGAGTCTATTTCGTTGAACAAATGGCACAGTCGCTGGACGAACGGTCTAGAAGACGACGAACTTGCTGTTGTAGTATTCCCGAACGAGCAAGAAGAAGGCGTTATCTTGTTCCCGGATGAGTTCGACTTCGAATTGAAAAAGCAGGCAGCTAAGCGCTAGTTCTTTCGTAATACAGTAACATCGTAAGTCAGCGTTGCCTTTCTTAGGCAGCGCTATCATTCAATTATCCCATCTAAGTTACTTCCAACGTATATTCGTCAATACCCAATCAACTGATACAAAGGCGCTTGCTGTGCGGCTTTAGAAGCTTGCTGAAGCACACCTGTTTTGCTGTATCTCTTGAGTATCTTTCGAACGATAGGTTTTACTTCAGATTTTGTCATTCCAGCTTTCAATTCTGGTTCATACAGCAATTGCAGTAGCACTACGTCTAACGGCGATAATAAGTCTTCTGGCGTGTGGTCGTTGAAAATAGAAGGGTAGGCTTTATCTGAATCATTCGGCAGGCCTAGAACTTGTGTGATCTCTTCCACGATACAGGCGACCAGCTTACCTCGCGATCTTGCCTGATCAACCGGGATTACAATCCCAGCGTATACAATCTCGCCTTTAGAATTGGTTCTATAGCCCGCCGTGCAGATGGCGCTATTTAAATGTTGAGTTGATTTGAGCTTGAGCACCGATTTCGCCTCAGATACCCACTGGCTCTGCCTTGTGTATATCCATTTAACGTTCGCTTCGGACTCTTTACTGACGATTGTTATTGGATGTTGGGTGACTTCTGATAAGTGTTTGATATGAAGCTCTGTGAGCTCTTGATGCAGTTCCTCATCGCCCACTCGATGATCGATCCAAATCTTGATCGGTTGTTTCCACTTGGCGAGCGGTTTGTTGCCTTGGGAGTATTCGTGTTGAAGCGCGACGTTATAAAAGGCAGTTTCGACGAAGCTTCTATCTAGCCATGTGAGCGGTGTGCTTGTCGCGTTAAAGGACAACAGCACCAACAAGAGGGGAAGCATTGAAGCTGTTCGATACATACTTTTCCCCTCTGCTAAATGTAGCGTGATTCCAGGTTAGTGGTTCGGCGCTTTGGAGAAATGGCTCTCAACCAATCTTTGGGTGATTTGGTGAGTTGGATTGGTTAGCACTTGATCTGTTTCCCCACTCTCAACCACATTGCCTTCATGCATGACAATAATCTTGTCGGTAATGTGCTTAACAATACCGAGGTGTTGAGATACATAAACGAACGATACGCCCATCTCTTCTTGTAACTCTAAGAACAGATTGATGATTTGCGAGCGCATTGCCATGTCCAAACCATTTAAAGCTTCATCAGCAACAATGATGGATGGCTGAAGTATTAAGGCACGAGCCAAACAAACCCTCTGTTTCTGGCCTGCAGCAAGCATCTGAGGGTAGAAATACGCATGTTCCGGTAGAAGGCCTACGCGCAGTAGTGTGTCTTTCACACGACGCATACGAGCTTCTGGAGGCATGTTGGTGTTTCGCTTTAATGGACCTTCAAGAATTCGACCGATCTGAATGCGCGGGTTAAGTGACGTATTCGGATCTTGGAATATCATTCGAATCAGCTTACAACGAGTCGAGTAGTCTTTGTGCTCTAGCTTTTCGCCATTCACGCGGATCTCGCCTGCGGTTGGCTCCACCATGCCTGCGAGCATTCTGGCTAATGTTGATTTGCCAGAACCATTCTGGCCGATAAAACCAATTGTCTGGCCTGCTTCAAGAGAAAAGCTAACTGGCTTCACCGCCTGATGAATCTTTTTACGGAAAAGACCAGAGCGAGTCGTAAAGTCTTTAGACAAATCACTGACTTCTAATAATGCACTCATGATTTCTTTTTCTTCTCCATATTCAGAGGGAAGTGACAGTTGAACTTATGGTTCTTGATACGTTTCGTATGTGGGATCTCGACACACTGCCTTTGTGCGTATGGGCAGCGAGGCCCTAATCGACAACCAATAGGAAGATGTTGCAGCGGTGGAATTGACCCCGGCAAAGACTGGAGCTTCTCCTTGTGGGCAATCCAGTCGTTAAAGTCTGGCATCGCTTTTAACAAAGCAACGGTGTACGGGTGCTTTGGTGCATCCAACAGCTTCGGTGTATCAGCGGATTCTACCGATTGACCACAGTACATCACGGTAATGCGAGTCGCCCATTGGGTAATGGTGGTTAAGTCATGGCCGATCAACACGATGGTGGTGTTATTGATCTGGTTCATACGACTCAAAAGACGCAATATTTGAGACTGTGTAATTGGGTCTAAATCGTTGGTTGGCTCGTCAGCAATCAAGACTTTTGGCTTGGCAGCGATCGCCATTGCGATCATGACTTTTTGACACTCACCATCTGTCAGCTCATAAGAGTAACTGTCCATTAGGCGAGAGTGGTCTTTGATGCCGACTTTGTGTAGTAATGCGATCGCTTGCTTCTTACGCCACTTAAATCGTTGCCACCATCGACCTTCAAACGAATGGGAAGGGATCGCTTCAACGAGCTGGTTACCTACTTTTTCAGAAGGGTCAAGACACGTTGATGGCTCTTGGAAGATCATTGCGATATCGCGGGCGATCACTCGGCGTCTTTCTTTCGGCGTCAGTTGCAGTAGGTCGATATTACCTAAGCGCATTCGGTCTGCAGAAACCTTCCAGTTTTCTTTACATACTCCGACGATCGCTTTTGCAACCAAACTCTTACCTGAGCCTGATTCACCTACTAAGCCACGAATTTCCCCTTCATTGAGGGTAATACTCATTCGATCTACGGCTTTAACCATCCCTTGAGGGGTCTCAATCTCGATGGTTAGATGTCGAATATCAAGTAACGGCATTATTCGATTCCTGCATTTAGCGCTTGGCGAACACCTTCACCGACGAGGTTAATCACGATAACTGTAAACATAATAGCTAAGCCGGGTAGGGTAACTGTCCATGGCGCAAGGTAAATCAACTCGACCGAATCACCCAAGATGGAGCCCCATTCGGTACTCGGTGCTTGAGCGCCAAGCCCTAGGAAACCTAAAGCCGTGATATCAAGAATTGCGACTGACAGTGCCAGCGTAACTTCAAGAGCGATCACGGTAAGGATGTTCGGAAGGATTGAGTTCCATAGCAGGTAAAAATCGTTCGCACCATCAAGGCGAGAAGCCAGAATATAGTCTTTTTCTACTTCAGCATGCACGGCAATGTACACCGAGCGTATAAAGCGCGGGATCAGTGCCAAGCACAAGGCGAGCAAGATATTAAACTCCCCAAAGCCAAGGAATGCCACGAAGATAATCGCCAGCAGAAGAGATGGAATCGACATAACAGTATCAAGCAGGTGGTTTAGCGTGCTTGATAGTAAACCGCGCGTCATACCAGCAAGTACGCCAATCAGACAACCAATGACGGCTGCGATAAAGGTAATCACCACCGCGGCGCCGAAGGTTAACTGAGAGCCAATTATTAGGCGAGAGAGAATATCTCTGCCTAAGTCATCCGTACCCAAAAAGTATTCTACCGTTCCCGCAGGATCCCAAGAGGGCGGCGTTAATAGGTGACCGGTTTGTTCTTGTGCATCATGCGGGGCTAGCCACGGTGAAGTGACGGTGACCAGAATGATAAGCACCAAACACCACAAGCCAAACATAGCTAGATTATTGCTGCGGAAGCTGCGCCAGAAACGTTCGAACTGGGTTGGAATCTGTTCTTCTTGGTAGACGTTATTTGTTAGCATACCATTCCTTCCTTACCAGTGGATTGATCATCGCGCCCAGTAGATCGGACAGAATATTAGCGGTCAAAACTAAGGTAGCCACCACAATTACACCAGCTTGAATTGAAACGTAATCTTGATTCGATAAGGCATCCAATAACCAGCGGCCAATGCCCGGCCAGTTAAAGATAGACTCGGTAACAATAGCAAGCGTTAACATACTCGATAGCTGAACACCGACCTTAGGAATAATCGGAGGTATCGCGTTTCTTAGCACGTGCTGCGTGATGATCTCTCTAGTGGAAAGACCTTTAATTCGCGCAGCGCGGATGTAGTTTTGCGTCATTACTTCAGCCACTGACGCTCTCATCAATCGGATGACCTGAGTCGTTGGCGCCAGTGCTAAAACAAGACAAGGCAACGCCATGTGCTCGATAACACTTTGTAGTGCGTGCGCACGGTAGCGACCCTCGGCAAAAAAGGCGTCAATCATCGCGAATCCAGTCACGTGTTCAATCTCGTAAAGTAGGTCGTATCGGCCACCAACTGGGAACATTTCAAAGTGCAGTGAAAACACCATGATCATCAGCAACGCGACCCAAAATATAGGCGCAGAGTAACCGGCCATTGAGGTGAACGATATGGTGGTATCAACAAATTTACCTTGTCTCATACCAGCAATGGTGCCGAAAGGAATACCGATGATGAGTGCCAACACAAAGGCAAAGAAGCACAGCTCTAGCGTTGCAGGGAACACCAGGACCAACTCATCGATGATAGGCACACCGTGTTTGCTTAGGCCAAAGTTTAGCGTCGATAATTCAGTGATATAGCTAATCCAACCGGGCCAAAAATCTTGAATTGCCCAAGGTGAGGTTTGGTCTAATCGAAGCAGGGAAAAACCTACCAAGGTCAGAATTCCTAGCGTAATAACGAATAAGTTTACACGTCTTAATGTATACCAAAACATTACTGCACCTCTCTTCTGACTTGATCAAAAGGTTGGGCATTGAAAGGACTTGCTTTAAAGCCTGTTAGCGAACGATCGTGCACGCGAAATTGCACGCCATGAGCTAAAGGAATCACAGGAACTTCTTCATTGAGAATGTTTTGGGCTTGTCGGTACAAGTTCACACGGTGCCTTTGTTGATTGATCTCTAATGCTAAGTCGAGAAGGAAATCAAAGTCTGAATTACACCACATCGAGACGTTTAACCCTGCACGCTCAGAGCTGCATGAGAGCAGCGGACGTAAGAAGTTGTCCGGGTCACCGGTATTGCCTATCCAGCCTGTAAGCAACAAGTCTGTTGAGGAAATAGAGGACAACTGTGTGCGGTCAAATCGGTCGTCGGTATAGAGTTTCAATTCAATACCAATATCGGCTAAGTTTGCTTGGATAAGTTCTGCCGTTTTTCTTGGACTTGGATTGTATGCGCGTGGCTCTAGTGGTACCCACATTGAAAGCTCTAACCCAGGTTCAACGCCAGCTTCTTTGAGAAGCGCAACCGCATAGTTTCGGTCGTAGCGAACTTGAACGCTGTCTTTTTGGTGAGCCCAAGAAGTCGGAGGAAGCAAGGTGTAGGCTTTGGTTCCTGTACCGTAATACACAGAATCAAGAATGTTCTGACGATTGATGGCTAAGTTGAGCGCTTTACGAACTCGAGAGTCACGCAGTGCAGGGTGCTCAGTATTCAGCGCGATGAAAGAGACATTAACCGCCGGAGTAGCAGAAATCTTCAACTCTTCATGAGCCTGAATAATAGGGATTTGGCTAGAAATTGGTGAGTTGAGCACGTCACACTCACTACGCAGAAGCTTGGCAAGTGTGCCTGTTCCACGTTGCGAAGTATCGAACACAACTTGGTCCATTTGTACTTCACCTTTCCAGTAGTGCTTGTTCTTTTTCAAGCGCACTAGGTCGTTGATTTGGTATTCATCTAAGTAGAAAGGGCCAGTGCCGACTGGATTGGAATCGATTCGATTTTTCTCATCCGCTGCAATGAGCTGATTGGCATACTCCTTAGAGTGAATGACTGCATAGCTGGTGGCGATATTGTTGAGAAACGAATTGTCTGGGCGACTTAATTGGAATTTCACCGTTAGGTCATCAACTGCGGTGATATCGACAATCAGGTTTTTGAAGTCGATTCCGGCAAACCATGGGTATAGGCCGCCACCCACATAATGAAATGGGTTTGAACTATCAATGACACGTTCAAAGCTAAACACCACATCTTGTGCATTCATGCTACGAGTTGGGGTGAACCAGTCTGTGGTTTGGAACGCAACATTTGGGCGCAGTTTGAACGTGTATTCTGTACCTGATTTATCAACAGACCAACTTGTCGCTAAGTTCTGTTTTGGTCGGTACGTCATCGGATCAAGAGTGAGCAGTGTATCGAAGATTTGAGGACTCAGCGATTCTGCGGTAATGCCACTATCAACTAGCTGTGGATTGAAGGTACTAGGATTACCTTGGCCGCAATAAATGAAGCCTTTTTCACGGATTTGCTCGTGATTCACACTCTCACCACATCCAGCGAGAAAGCTCAACGTGCAGATGCTCAGTGATAGTCTTATTAGTGCTTTCATAAAAAGAAATACTTTTCGAAACGAGGCGTTAGAGGAGCCTCAAGATCCGGACAATTTAACATTTTATTTATTCGGCTCCAAATAATAATCAAGCGTGGACAGCTATTTATCGTTAGCTTGTCCGACAATCGCGTACTTCCTCACCATTCCACGTAATTGGTTGTAGGTTAACCCAAGTAATTCTGCGGCTTGTTTCTGGTTATATTTGCTCTGTTTGAGGGCTTGGTTGAGTAGCTTGATGTCTTGTTGTTCTTGCCATGCTTTGTAATCAAGCGGCAAAGAAAACAAGCTCTCTGATGAAGTATGGCTGTTAGACGGCTCATTGCCAGTTTCCGGAGAGGAATCTTGCTCTGTTTTCCATGCGGGTTTAAATGGGTTAAACACCAAATATTCAATAGGATATGGATCTTTTCCGTGCTGATAGATAGCTCGCTCAATGACGTTTTTGAGTTCTCGTACATTCCCTGGCCAAGAATAATCCAAAAGCGATTCAACGGCAGAGGGGGCAAAGCCAACAAACAACTCCAATTCCAATTCACGACACATCTTAATGGCGTAATATTCTGCCAGTAGCATGATGTCTTCTTTTCGCTCACGCAAAGGAGGGATAGTAATGACGTCAAACGCCAGTCTATCTAATAGGTCTGCTCGGAATTCGCCCTTTAATGCCATGTATGGTAAGTCGGCATTGGTTGCACACACCAGTCTGACATTGGCACTTAGCGCCTTTTGCCCACCGACACGTTCATATTGCCCGTATTCAATAACGCGCAGTAGTTTCTCTTGAACCGCAAGGGGAGTGGTCGCCAGCTCATCCAGAAACAGCGTTCCGCCTTCTGCTCTTTCAAAACGACCTTGATGACGCCCTTTCGAACCCGTAAAGGATCCCGATTCATGACCAAACAGTTCTGAATCAATCAAACCTTCACTTAAGGTTGAGCAGTTCAATGAGATCAAAGGTTGATCCCAACGTCTTGAAAGGTAATGCAGTCTTTGTGCGATCAACTCTTTACCTGTGCCACGTTCGCCAATGATCAGAATGGGTCTTTCTATTGGTGCGAGTTGGGAAACTTTATCTAACACAGAGAGAAAGCTAGGTGATTCACCAATGAGGTTCTGCTGCATAGCGGGTCCTTGTATGAATTAATCGCTGGAGAGGTCATGTAAGAGCCATAGTGGTGAAAAATACCAATACTTGGCTAAATTCATCATAGCATGGTTCGAGTTAATCACCATTTTATTGTAAGTAACTGATAATAAATGGCTTAAAAGTTGGCACGCTACTTGGATTATTTATGGTAGGTTTAACAACAAACGTAAATTTTTGAGCAAGTGGATTGATAAAGTCGCACAACGATTTGAAACGCATTTGCCATCATTGTAATTAAGGAGTTCCTCATGGGTATTTTTTCTCGCTTTGCAGACATTGTAAATTCAAACATCAGTGCACTATTAGATAAGGCTGAAGATCCAGAAAAGATGATTCGTCTTATTATCCAAGAAATGGAAGACACCTTAGTTGAAGTTCGTACCAACTCAGCAAAAGCAATTGCTGACAAGAAAGAGCTAGCGCGTAAAGTAGAAGCTATCGAAACACAGATTCTAGATTGGCAAAATAAAGCGACACTTGCCCTGACCAAACAACGCGAAGATTTGGCGAGAGCGGCGCTAATCGAAAAGCAAAAACTGGAAGACATCATCAAGAGCCTTCACACCGAACAAACCTTGGTTCATGAAACCATCGAAAAATTGACGAGTGAAATTGGTAAACTTGAAACAAAGATCGCAGAAACTCGTGCAAAGCAACAAGCATTAATGATTCGTAACAATGCGGCAAGCAACCGTCGTGATGTTCAAAAACACCTGCACTCAAGCAAAACCAACGAAGCAATGGCGAAGTTTGAGCAATTCTCGCGTAAAGTGGATGAATTAGAAGCTGAAGCGGACGTTTACGCTAAGACTGGCAACGCAAAATCTTTAGACCAAGAGTTTGCCGAGCTACAAGCTCAAGATGAAATCGAAAAAGAGCTAGCGAAACTGAAGCAACAAGTTGAAAACCGCGATAAATAATCTAGGAGTTGTCTATGTCAACATTTCTAATTGCAGGTCCACTGATTGTCTTTTTAATCTTCGTGGCACCGCTATGGTTATTCTTACATTACCGCAGCAAGAAGAAATCCAGCAATGGTCTTTCTGAAACGGATCTTCAACGTCTGCATAAGCTTTCTGCGCAAGCCGAATCCATGCAAGACCGAGTGAAAACGCTAGAAAAAATACTGGATGCGGAGTCGCCTAACTGGAGACGAAACTATGAGTAGAGAACTGTATCGCGACACGATTAACGGCAAATTGTCTGGTGTGTGTGCAGGGTTAGCGAACTATTTTGGCCTTGAAGTGTGGTTGGTTCGCATCTTAGTTATCTCAGCAGCACTGCTTGGTGGTAGTTTTCTGGTGTTATTAGCGTATTTAGCTTTGACATTTATGCTTGAAAAACAACCACCTCAGTATGTCGACCAAATGAAGGCGAAACAAGAGCATACGCTGAAGCAAAAGCCTTGGGAAAAAGGGCAAACTGCAGAGTCGCTATTGAACACTTTAGAGGGTGATTTCCAGAAGTTAGAGACCAGTGTCCGCAACATGGAAGCTTATGTCACCTCAGATACGTTTAAAGTGAATCGTGAATTTAAGAACATGTAGTGGTAAAATCTAAAAAGGATTAGATAACGGTTTAGGAAAATTTATTCCAAGCCGTTATTTTTTTTAATAATTTTCTCTAAATAAATCTTACGCTGACTGGTAAGTTACATGTGATTAATCTATGTTATAAAAATATTTATAGATATGGATGATCACCAATGTATAGAGCCTCCCTTGTCCTATTGACTGCCTTAGCTGGGTTGTCTGGGTGTGGTAAGGAGCTTCCTCCCGTGCCTGAACCTGAGTCCAGACCCGCCAAACTCTTCACTGTCTCCGTCGGTAATAATGCCTTTGAGCGTAATTTCCCTGCTACCACAGAAGCTGGTGACAGAGCGGTACTCGCATTCCGTGTTCCTGGGTTATTGCAGAGCATCGATGTGACCGCTGGGCAGCACGTGTCTAAAGGCGACGAGCTTGCTAAGTTAAATCCCGATGAATATCAACTACTCGAGAAGCAAGCAAAAGCGAATTTTCAGCTAGCCGATGTTCAATATCAACGTGCGATCAAACTTCGTAAAGATCGTGTGGTATCAGAGCAAGATTTCGACCAAGCGAAAGCGAACCACAATTCAGCTCGCGCGGTGCTTAATCAAGCTAACGCGAATCTTCGCTACACCACTTTGGTTGCGCCGTATGACGGAACCATTTCCATCATTCCTGCTGAAAACCATGAATACATTGCGGCTAAACAAGGCGTGATGAATATTCAAACCAATCAAATTCTTAAAGTCGTCTTCTTATTACCCGACCAACTTATTACGCGCTTTTCATCAGGGGTCGAGATTGATGCAACCATGGTTTTTGATGCGTTTCCTGAAAACTCTTACGTTTTAACCTTCCAAGAAGTGGATACCGAAGCTGACCCGAAAACAGGTTCGTACAAAGTCACCATGGTAATGGAAAGACCAACCGATGTGGGTATTTTGCCCGGTATGTCTGGCTCGGTAAATCTCGTTTCATCGTTAGCGGCGGCCACCAAAATACCAACGTCAGCAATGATGACCGATGGGGATGATGTCTCTGTATGGCGTGTGAATAGCGACGGCATTGTTGAAAATGTTGCCATTGTCATCGATGAAAAACGCCATATCGTCTCTGGATTGAACGATGGCGATCGCATTGTGACTTCTGGCGTCAATGGTCTTGAGTCGGGCATTAAAGTTCGAGAGTGGATCAAGGAAAGGGGGCTATAACATGAAAACACTTAAAGTGGCTGCTGGCCTGTCGTGTTTAGCCTTACTGACGGCTTGTGAAGATAAGCAAGCTGTAGAAGTGAATAACACGCCCTTGGTTAAAGCTATCGAGATTTCAGTCATCGATTTTAGCGACAAACTCTATTTCCCTGCGGTAGCAAACGCTGCTGAGAAGGCTCACCTCAGTTTCCGAGTTGCGGGTGAAATCTTCAAGCTAGATGTGAAGGAAGGTGAACGAGTTGCCAAAGGGGACATCATTGCCGAGCTTGACCCAACCGATTATCAATTGGATGTGGACAATGCTCAAGCTCGTTACACGGTAATCAATAGTCAATACCGACGTTCGAGTCCGCTAGTGAAGAAAGGCTTATTGGCTAAGTCGCAATTCGATGAAATTGCCGCTCAACGCCAGATTGCTTATGCCGAGTTGGAACTGGCGAAACTGCGCTTATCGTTCACTATGCTTCGTGCGCCTGTTGATGGGATTATTTCTCGAGTCAGTGTCGACCAATATGAAAATATTCAGGTAGGCCAACAGATTGTGAACATTCACAGTGTTGAGGATGTCGAAGTTGTGATTCAGCTCCCTGACCAAATTTATGTGAATCAACCCAATGAAACGCTCCTCTCGAACGTGGAAGCTGTGGTGAGAGTGCCAAGCGGTAATGAATACACCGCAGGTATTAAAGAGTTCACCACTGAACCCGATCCAAGTACGGGTACCTTCACGGTTACATTAGCTTTGCCGATGCCAGAAGACGATTTGATTCTTGATGGTATGGCCGTTGATGTGACTTCAAACGGGCGGGATATCGGTTTGGAGCTAAAAGCTGGTGTACTTATTCCGATCGAAGCGGTATTCAATGCAGACGGTGATGAACTGGATCGTAAAAACTCTTATGTGTGGGTTCTTAACGACGACAAGACAGTCTCGAAACAACAAGTCGTGTTAGGAAAAGCAAACCAGGAAACATTGCAGGTAGTGAAAGGATTGGAAATGGGGCAGCATGTCGTTGTTGCAGGCGTATCGCGATTGCGAGATGGGATGACAGTGGAAGTATTGTCTCAGGAGACGAACAATGAGTGAAGTAAATAACAAGCCCCAAAATGACGATCAACAGGGTGATGATCAGATCACAGGTGTTGCTTCTTACTTTATACGTAACAAAGTCATTAGCTGGATGCTATCTCTGATCTTTCTTATTGGTGGTGTTTCAGCATTCTTCGGTTTGGGGCGTTTAGAAGATCCTGCCTTTACCATCAAAGATGCAATGGTCGTGACTTCATACCCGGGGGCAACGCCTCAGCAGGTGGAAGAAGAAGTTACCTACCCACTAGAGAAAGCGATTCAACAGCTTACCTATGTCGACGAAGTGAACTCTATTTCAAGCCGTGGCCTGTCTCAGGTAACGGTAACGATGAAGAATAACTATGGTCCGGACGATCTTCCGCAAATTTGGGATGAACTTCGCCGAAAAGTGAATGATCTTAAGGTTGAACTGCCACCTGGGGTCAATGATCCTCAAGTCATTGATGACTTCGGTGACGTTTACGGGATCTTGCTTGCGGTGACGGGTGATGGTTATAGCTACAAAGAGCTGCTGGATTACATTGATTATCTAAGGCGAGAGCTGGAGTTGGTTGATGGGGTCAGTAAGGTCTCTGTTTCTGGTCAACAACAAGAGCAAGTATTCATTGAGATATCGATGAAGCGGATAAGCTCCTTAGGTCTGTCTCCAAGCACGGTATTTAATCTTTTATCGACTCAAAATATTGTATCAAGTGCGGGTGCGGTAAGAATTGGCGACGAATACATTCGAATTCATCCAACGGGTGAGTTCCAGAATGTTGAGCAGCTTGGCGATTTAATTCTGACAGAAGGTGGTGCTCAAGGTCTCATCTATTTAAAAGATGTGGCGAATGTAACTCGTGGTTATGTTGAAGTGCCAAGTAACATCATTGGCTATAACGGCAAGCTCGCACTTAACCTTGGTGTCTCTTTTGCGCAAGGCGTGAACGTAGTAGCGGTTGGTGAAGCGTTTGATCGAAGATTGGCCGAGCTAAAGTATCAACAACCCGTCGGCATCGACATCTCCGAGGTTTATAACCAACCGAAAGAGGTAGACAAGTCGGTAAGCGGATTTGTGGTGAGTTTAGGGCAGGCGGTTGCGATCGTAATCGTGGTGTTACTGTTCTTCATGGGACTAAGATCGGGCCTATTGATTGGTTTGATACTGCTATTGACCGTATTCGGTACATTCATTTTCATGCAGTACTTCAAGATCGACCTACAACGTATTTCACTGGGCGCGTTGGTTATCGCCTTGGGGATGCTGGTGGATAATGCCATTGTGGTGGTGGAAGGGATATTGATCGGCACGCAGAAGGGGCGAACCCGGATGCAGGCAGCCACCGATATCGTAACCCAAACCAAATGGCCGCTGCTTGGTGCGACGGTTATTGCGGTGACTGCGTTTGCTCCAATTGGTTTATCTGAAGACTCAACAGGCGAATACTGTGGCACCTTGTTCACGGTGCTACTGATCTCCTTGATGCTGAGTTGGTTTACTGCCATCTCGCTCACGCCGTTCTTTGCCGACATGTTCTTTAAAGGTCAGAAGGTCGATCCAGATAACGAAGGTAAGGACCCATACAACGGGATGGTTTTTGTTATCTACAAAAACTTCCTTGAGTTCTGTATGAAGCGTGCTTGGTTAACCATGTTTGTTCTGATTATTGGTTTAGGCGCGAGTGTGTACGGTTTTGGTTTCGTTAAGCAAGCCTTCTTCCCGTCTTCAACCACACCTATGTTCCAAGTGGATGTGTGGATGCCAGAAGGTACCGATATTCGAGCGACCAATACCAAGCTTAAAGTGCTTGAGAGTTGGCTAGCTGAGCAGGACGAAGTTGAACATATCACGACAACCGCGGGTAAAGGCCTGCAACGTTTCATGCTGACTTATGCGCCAGAGAAAAGTTATAGCGCTTACGGCGAGATAACGGTTCGTGTGAAAAGTTATGAAGTACTTGAAGGGCTAATGAAACGCTTCCGTGAACATGTAAATGGTCAGTTCCCAGAGATTGACTACAAGCTTAAACAGATCGAATTAGGTCCTGGTGGCGGTGCGAAAATTGAAGCGCGAATTGTGGGTTCTGATCCAACGGTTTTACGTTCAATCGCTGCACAAGTGATGGACATCATGCGTGCTGATGAAGGCGCATTTAACGTTCGTCACGATTGGCGTGAAAGAACTAAGGTATTAGAGCCTCAGTTCAATGAAAGCCAAGCGCGTCGTTATGGTATTACTAAATCTGACGTTGATGATTTCCTAGCAATGTCTTTCTCTGGTAAGTCGATTGGTGTGTATCGTGATGGTACAACGTTAATGCCGATTGTGGCTCGTTTGCCTGAAGACGAGCGTGTCGATATTCGTAACATCGAAGGCATGAAGATCTGGAGCCCAGCATTAAGTGAGTACATCCCACTTCAACAAGTAACGTTAGGTTACGAGCTAGAATGGGAAGATCCACTGATCATCCGTAAGAACCGTAAGCGTATGCTAACGGTAATGGCGGATCCTGATCTATTGGGTGAAGAGACGGCCTCAACTCTACAGAAACGCTTACAACCACAGATTGAAGCGATTGAGATGCCTCCGGGTTACTCATTGGAATGGGGGGGTGAATATGAGTCGTCAGCAGATGCACAGGCGTCACTGTTCACAACCATGCCTCTGGGTTACTTGTTCATGTTCTTAATCACTGTGTTCTTGTTTAACTCGGTGAAAGAGCCTCTGATCGTTTGGTTAACGGTTCCATTGGCGTTGATAGGGGTGACGACAGGCTTGCTAGCCTTGAATACACCATTCGGCTTTATGGCGCTGTTGGGCTTCTTGAGTCTATCTGGGATGCTTCTGAAGAACGGTATCGTACTACTTGATCAAATTGAGATTGAGATGAAATCTGGTAAAGATCCGTATGTAGCGGTTGTTGATGCGGCTCTGAGTCGTGTTCGCCCGGTATGTATGGCGGCGATTACCACCATTCTAGGTATGATCCCTCTACTACCGGATATCTTCTTCAAACCAATGGCAGTAACCATCATGTTTGGTTTAGGCTTTGCGACTGTACTCACGCTAATCGTAGTGCCTGTGCTGTATCGTTTGTTCCATAAAATTGAAGTGGCTTAACGTCAACTGACCTTTGAAATAATGCCCCTAATTGGGGCATTATTTTTATGTATGATTACTAAAAGAGACCATCGAAATGGAAGCTAATACAGTGGATAGAACGTGTGCATGGGCGCTTAAACATGAGCTTGAAAGGGAGTACCACGATGCAGAGTGGGGCGTGCCTGTTTATGATGACCAAGTTCTGTTTGAGTTCATTACTTTAGAAGGTGCTCAAGCAGGTCTGAGTTGGATTACGATCCTTAAAAAGCGTGAAGGCTATCGTGCCGCGTTCGATAATTACGATCTAAACAAGCTAGCTGAGCTGAATGAAGACAACGTGCCGCACATCATTGAAAACTTCGATGTGGTTAAACACAGGGGTAAGATTGCTTCGGTATACAACAATGCACGAGCAACGCTTGAATTACAGAAAGAGTTCGGCTCTCTTTCTAATGCCTTATGGCAATTTGTTGATAATGAAGTGATCGTGAATCAATGGACTGAGATGTCTCAAGTTCCCGCTTCTACCGAGCAATCTAAAGCGATGAGTAAGTTTTTGAAGAAGAGAGGCTTTAAGTTTGTAGGAGAAACAATCTGTTACGCATTTATGCAAGCAACAGGTATGGTCAATGATCATTTAGTCGGTTGCCCACACAAATAAAGTGTTATTTATTTCAGCGGAACAATCACTTAGAAATTGAAAAATTCATAGCCATTTTTTCATCGCTCTGAGATCTTTAAGTAGATGTGCTTTAAGGTTCAATATTGGCTTTGAAAGCTTCTGGACTATGAGCGGTTTGTATTATGAGCTGAAGTATCTGAATATGAGTATTTTGAGTTATGCTTTAAACAGAAAAAGGCAGGAATATCCTGCCTTTTTTGCATATTAGACCTATCGTCTCAGATTAAATCAGAGCGCTATAACGTTCTAATCCCGCCTCTAGATCAGCAATCAGGTCATCAACATCTTCTAACCCAATATGAACACGTATCAAGGTACCTTCGAAATTAGGATTGGCAACAGTTCTCAAGCTGTCAAAACTGCTTGGTTCGTTAGCTAGAATCAAACTTTCAAATCCACCCCAAGAGTAACCCATACTAAAATGTGTCATTCCATCAAGTAACGCTGTCGTCGCTTTGATATTAGAGTTGTTTAGTACAAAAGAGAACAAGCCATTACCGCCAGTAAAATCTCGTTTGAAGAATTCATGGCCTGGGCAAGACTCAAGAGCAGGGTGACGAACGTGGTTAACTTCAGGACGAGTCTCTAACCATTTTGCGACCTTCAAGCTGCTTTCTGCGTGTTGGCGTAGACGCACATCAAGAGTACGAATGCCGCGAAGCCCTAAATAAGCATCATCAGGTGAGACACATTGCCCCATCAAGTAACTTTGCTCTCTTAGTTGATCCCAGCATTTCTCATTGGCGACTGCCGTACCTAGCATCACATCAGAGTGACCCACGATGTATTTGGTCGCTGCTTGAATCGAGATATCAACACCAAAATCAAACGGTGAGAAGTTCACGCCAGCCGCCCAAGTATTGTCTAGCATAACGATGATGTCATGTTCATGAGCGATACGCGCTAGTGTTGGAATATCCTGCACTTCCATGGTGACAGAGCCTGGAGACTCAGTAAACAGCACCTTAGTGTTTGGCTTGATAAGGTCTTGGATACCTTCACCAATCGTTGGCTCGTAGTAAGTTGTCTCTACCCCCATCTTTTTCATGATGGTGTCACAGAAATCACGAGTAGGTTCGTAGCAGGTGTCAACCATTAAAATATGATCACCTGTTTCTACAAAAGAGAGAATGGCATTCGAAATTGCTGCTGTACCACACGGGTACAGTGCACAACCCGCGCCGCCTTCTACTTCAACCATCGCATCTTGGAAGGCAAAATGAGTGTTGGTTCCACGACGTCCGTAAAAAAGGGTCTTGTTAGCGCGGTTAATCGTAGCTTTACGCTTCTCTTCTACTGAGTTAAATACGACAGTTGAAGCGCGTTGTACTGGTGGGTTAACAACACCATTGGTCCACTTCTTATCACGACCGGCAGTGATAAGTTTAGTGGTTTTGTTCTCGGACATGCTGTGAATTCCTTATCAATCGGTTATGTCCTATTTAAAACATGCCAAGAGTGTTCAAAGCAAGAGCGGAGCGGGGATTTTTGCGCTTTTCTTACGATTTTTAACCTTTCACTCAGTTAACAGTGAAAGGTTAAAAATGATCGATGGGGAAACAACGAGCCATAATCGACTCATTGCTGGAATTATAGGAGTGGGTTGAACAAGTAGAACAGCCTCTCAAAGAAGCGATTACTAAGGTTTCTTTGCTCCCACTGTTCTAACTCTACAGAGTGGGATGAAGCGATATAAGATTTCTGCAGCTCAGACAGTTTTTGCGTGAAATGCACATCATCCACAGCCAGAGTCACTTCAAAGTTGAGCCACAAACTGCGCATGTCGATATTGACGGTTCCGATCAAGCAAAACTCTTCATCGATCACTACCGATTTGGTATGAAGAAGGCCACCGTAAAATTCATAGATCTTCACGCCAGCTTCAAGCAACTCGGTATAAAACGCACGAGAAGCCCATTTAACCATTAGTGAATCGTTATTGTGTGGAATGATCAGTTCTACAGTTACGCCGCGTTGAGCTGTCATCTTAAGTGTTTCGAGTAAGTCAGCACTTGGCACAAAATAAGGTGTAGTAATACGTACAGAATGATTCGCTTGATTGATGGCGATGGTCAGTACTTGTAAGATCAAATATTCCGGCATGCCAGGGCCAGACGGCACTACTTGAACCGGATGATGTGTCATGATTTCTTCAACTGGGCATTCAGGTATATCAGGGAGAATGCGTTCACCAGTCTCAACTTCCCAATCCCAGCCATGAATAGCGGATAACACATTAACGGTTGGCCCAGTCACTCTGACCATTACATCAATCCACTGACCAACGCCGGAACTTTGTTTGAAGTGAGCAGGATCGACCATGTTCATTGAACCCGTATAGGCGATAGTCTCGTCAATCACAATGATTTTGCGGTGTTGTCTTAAATCTAGGCGACGTAAGAAAATACGCCATGGGCTCACTTCTAGTGCTTGTACGACTTGAACGCCTGCGTCCTTCATCATTGACTGCCAGTGGCTTTTGAAAAAGCGAGGGCTACCGGCTGAATCGAGCAAAACTTTAACATCTACGCCACGTTTTGCAGCGCGAATCAGCGCAGAGGCAACCGAATCGGTCAGGCCACCTGGATGCCAAATATAGAAAACCATCTTGATACTGGTTTGTGCATTTTCTATATCTTCGATAATTGCGTGTAGGATCTCGTTTGGTGAAGATTGCAGCGATAGAGTGTTTCCACTGAGTGCAGGGATGCCCATTCGATTGTTACAAAGCTCGTCAATCTTATGGATAGGGGAGCCGACTTTCCCTGGTTGGTGAAGTTGGCAATCATTCAATTGACGGAACCAGTCGCCGAAAGGGGTAAACATACGATGAGCGCGTTCAGCCCTTTTTCTGCCTAGGTTTAGCTCACCAAAAAGGAAGTAACAAGCTACACCAACAATCGGGATAATGTAGATAACCATTAGCCAAGCAAGAGAAACGCTGACAGAGCGTCGTTTTAGTACAACACGAAACGTCACACCGGCTACGAGAACCCAGTACAAAACAACAGAGGCCAAAGTTAAAAAATGATAAAGCTTATCCACATTGAATACTCGAAAAAAGAGACACTTAGATAGTAATGCTATTTAACGTATATGGGAATTTAAGGATTCAACTATTTACAAAATAGAGCAAAAGATGTAAATAGGTTAAAGTTGTTAAGTTTTGGTCAACTTAAGAAGAAAACGATTGTTTTGTATGAAAAGTCGGCATTTAACCATAAAAATTTACATCTTTAACGAAATTTGTACGGTATGCTCTTCCAATTTTATTCTTAAACTGGTTTACTTGCTAGACAACGAGCGTCAATCAAATCTTTTAGGTGTGTAAATTTATTTATACACCTTCCTTTTAAAGACGCCACCCAAAGCAAAACACAACATCACATAACACAAAAGTTTGGAGTACACGTGGCTACTAGTAATACAACCACAACACCCCGCGATACCTGGGGTTCGAAGTTAGGATTCGTAATGGCTGCAGCAGGTTCTGCTGTTGGCTTAGGTAACATTTGGAAATTCCCATACACAGCAGGCGAAAGTGGCGGTGGTGCATTCGTTGCCATTTACCTGTTTTTTGTAATTTTTATTGGTTTCAGTGTCATGCTGACTGAATTTGCGATTGGCCGTCATACGCAAAAATCAGCAGTAGGTGCATTTAAAACAACTGACCGTCGTTGGACGTTCGCTGGCGTTATCGGCGTATTCAGTGGTCTACTTATCATGGGTTTCTACCCAGTAGTAGGCGGTTGGTCAATCGCATACATCGGTAAAATTGCAGGTGGTCTTCTAGACGCACCAGAAGCAATTGGTGATAGCTTTGGTGGCTTTATCTCAAACCCAGTTCAACCACTAATGTGGATGGGCTTATACCTACTACTTAACGTTGTTATCGTTATGAAAGGTATCTCTGGTGGTATTGAGAAAGCAGGTAAGATCCTGATGCCGCTTCTTTTCATTATCCTTATTGTAGTATCAATCAAAGGCATTATGCTTCCGGGCGCGATGGCTGGTCTTGAGTTCCTATTCAGTCCTGACTTCTCTAAAGTAGACAGCAATGTAATTCTAGCCGCTCTAGGTCAAGCATTCTTCTCTCTAAGTCTTGGTATGGGTTGTATGATGACATACGGTTCTTACCTTAAGAAGAAAGAGAACCTAGTTCAGACAACAGCAATGGTAACCGCAATGGATACTGGTGTTGCTATTCTAGCTGGTGTTGCAATGTTCCCTGCAATGTTCGCGTTCGGTATGGAACCTGCAGCGGGCCCTGGTTTAGTATTCGTTGTTGTTCCTCAGCTGTTCGCTGAAATGGGCGGCGTAGTTGGTCTTCTATTTGCTCTTATGTTCTTCGTTGGTTTGAGTGTTGCGGCACTAACATCTTCAGTATCTCTACTTGAAGTTGTGGTTTCTTACCTAATCGATGAGAAAGGCATGAAGCGTGTAACAGCGGTACTGTCTGCAAGTGTTGTAATGGCGATTCTATGTATCTTCGCTTCTCTATCACTTGGCGGCTTCGGTCCAACACTGTTTGATACTGGCGCGTTCGACATTTTCGACCTACTAACGGATAAGATTTTCCTAGCGGTTGGCGGTATGTTGGTATGTATCTTCGCTGGTTGGAGACTAAACCGTGCTGACCTAGAGAAAGAAATCACTAACGATGGTGAAGTATCTTTCCCACTATTCGGTCTATGGTACACGCTAGTTAAGTACATCATCCCAGTAGCTATCGCAATCGTTGCATTCATGGGTATCTCTTCTGGCTTCGACAGCGGTAAAGGTGCAATCATGCTACTAGGTATTGGTATTATTGCTGGCTCTGCGCTTATCTCTAAGAAGCTATAGTTTTAAGAAGCTACAATCGCGAGCTAAAGTAAGTTAAGAAACGGGAGCTCATTAGCTCCCGTTTTTTATGTCTGGAACTTAATTATCTAAGAAAAATAATTATTAAAGGTATCCGTCTGATAGCCGATATAAATGGAACGAATAGCTGTTAGAGCTATATTTTGATTTAGGTAGGTGTTGTGTGAAATTGTCAGTGAGAAAGAAACTGTATGCCGGTTTTGGCTCTATATTGGCGGTGCTTGTCACGTTAGTCGGTATTGTATGGATGGAAGTTATTGGCGCTCATAAGAGCGCCGATGAGATTAGATTAGATGATGTACCGGGTACCGTTACCTACCTTGTTTTGATCGATGAAGCTGGAGATGTCTATCGAGATGCGCTTGGTGCAATTACACTGGTTGATAACGCACTCAATGATTATCGAACCAGCAAGAACGAATTTGCTCAAGCTATCGAGCAGGCTAAGCGTTTGGAGAGTAGAGGTTCGGAAGACCACCGCCGTATTCAGCGAATTGAAGACCTGATGGGGCGTTTCACTCAAGAGTTTGAATCAAAGCTTGTGCCGAAGATCAATGATGAAGCTGCGCTACTAGCTAATATTCAACAGCTACGATCTTTGTATGAGAGCAATCTTATCCCTATTGAGAACTTACTGGATCAAGCGTCAGCAAGTGAGCGCGCAGATACAGAACAGTCACTACTGACACTAACCGACACGTTTACTACCATCGAGCGCACTATCATGGTGTTGTCTGCTATTGCGATTGTCTTTGGTTGTGTGATTGCGTATCTATTGTCTAGCTCTATTACCAATCGTCTTACTCGTGTAGAACAAGTAGCACGACGTGTAGCAAATGGTGACCTAACGGCAGGCGATATTATTGATGATTCTGGTGATGAATTGGCTGAACTGGCTAAGTCGATTAACCAGATGCAGAAATCACTAGTAGACCTATTAGGTTCAATCTCGTCTGTGACTCACCAAGTCCAATCGGTGACAGGGGAGCTCTCTTCTATTAGCCAAGACATCGTAACGGGCGCTTCTGCTCAAGCTGATAAGGCCAACTTAATTGCAACGGCTGCTGAAGAGTTAAGCTTGACCATTTCAGAAGTGGCGCAGCAGGGCACGTCTACTTATGAAGAAGCACTTCGCTCAGAAACCTCTGCAGAAGATGGCCGCAACGTGATTGTTGAGATGGTGGCGAGTATTCAACAAGTGTCGACTCAAATGAGCGATATGTCGTTGCAAATGAATACTCTAGGTTCTCACGGTGAGCAGATTGGTAGCGTTATCAAGGTAATCGAAGACATTGCTGAGCAAACTAACCTGTTAGCTCTTAACGCTGCGATTGAGGCTGCGCGTGCTGGCGAGTTTGGGCGTGGGTTTGCTGTAGTTGCTGATGAAGTGAGAGCGTTGGCTGAGAGAACAACCAAAGCGACACAAGAAGTATCGGGCATTATTCAATCAATTCAATCTGGTACGCAAGAAGCCGTTACTTACACGCAGGATAACTGTCGGTTAGTTGAGATTGGCGTAGAGAAAAGTTCAAGTGCGGTTTCAGCATTGGAAGCGATTGTTAGCGGAGCGGGCAATGTACAAAGCATGGTCAACTCTATTGCGACTGCGGCAGAAGAACAGACGGCTGTGACCAAAGAAATTGCAGCGGACATTACCGCGATTAGCGATATCTCTGAGCAATCTCTGCAGCTAGCAACTCGTAGCTCCGAAAATACATCAGGCTTGAACGCTAAGGTTGCTGAGCTAGAAGCATTAGTTGGTAAGTTTAAACTGGCGTAAAGCGGTAGCTTGGTTCTATTTACCTATTGGTAATCGAGTAAAGACCACGCACTGATCGCTAGTTGCTGAAAAGAAGCCCAACGATTCAATATTTATTGAGTGAGTTGGGCTTTTTCGTAGCTGGAATCTGGGTTCAGACGCGGTATACTCCACGTTCTACAATGGAGCTAGCCTTTAATGTTCGATATTCTTCTGAACCACTCTGATTTTTTACTTATCAATAAGCACCCTGGAGTCAGCGTCCACAAAGACGATGGCGATACCATGTTGCTTCAAGAAGTTGCTAAGGCAATTGATGAGCCTAAGCTGTACCTCGTTCATCGACTAGATAAAATGACTTCGGGCATTCTGCTGCTGGCAAAAAATGCGTCGGCGGCGAGCGAGCTTTCACAGCTATTTGCAAAGCGTGAAGTAGAAAAATACTACCTTGCGATTGGCTCTAAGAAGCCAAAGAAAAAGCAAGGTTTGATCTCAGGAGACATGGAGCGTTCACGACGCTCAAGTTGGAAACTTCTGACATCCAAAGAGAACCCTGCGATTACTCAGTTTTTATCAGCAACGGCTGAACCCGGTGAGCGTCTGCTGTTATGCAAACCCTATACAGGGCGAACTCACCAGATCCGTGTCGCGATGAAGTCGATCGGCTCAGCCATTGTTGGTGACCCTATTTATAATCCATCGAGTGAGGCTGACAGAGGTTATCTACATGCCTTCGCGATTCGATTTGCCTATCAATCACAAGCCTACGAATATGTCTGCGATCCAAGAAGCCTAAACTCCTTGGGTGAGAAGTGGCATCAAGAAACCGTGTCGAACGGTTTGGACAGTTGGCTTGAACCTTGGTCATTAACTTGGCCAAAGCTAAACACTAAGTGAGTGAAATAATGGAAGCATCAGCTTTACCTCTGTTTTTTAGTCATATTGAACAGCAACTTAATGAAGTACCAAACGAACTACGCCGTATTTTCCACGGTCGCGGTAAGTTTTGGCCTGGTCTGGAACAACTGACATGTGATTGGGTTGATGGACAGCTACTGGTTAACGTGTTCAAAGAAGTAGACGACGAATTCTTGTCATCTCTTAAAGCTGGATTGGTTCAACTCACCAACAAAGATATCTGGCAATCAAAGCAGGGCACAAGCATTGTTCTGCAACACCGTTATGCCGATGGCGCGCCTTCAGAGGTTCTATGGGGAGAGTTGAATGATTCTCCGGTTGTGGTTGAACATGGTCTTAAGTACCAATTAGACATTGGCCGTAATCAGAACTTCGGTTTGTTCCTAGACATGCGTAATGGTCGTCAGTGGGTACAAGATAATGCCAAGGATAAGAACGTTCTTAACCTGTTTGCATACACTTGTGGTTTCTCTGTCGCGGCTATCGCTGGTGGCGCTCGTCAATGCATGAACGTGGACATGTCACGTGGCTCGCTAAACAAAGGTCGCGATAACCACCGTCTGAATGAACACGATATGCGCTCGGTTAACTTCCTTGGCTACGATATCTTTAAGTCGTGGGGGAAAATCAAGAAGGGCGGTCCTTACGAGCTCGTTATCATCGATCCACCTTCGTTCCAAAAAGGCAGCTTTGCTCTAACCAAAGATTACAAAAAAATCTTACGTCGTTTGCCTGAACTTCTAACGGAAGGCGGTGAAGTGATTGCGTGTGTGAACTCACCAGCAGTCTCACCAAACTTCCTGATTGAGACGATGGCAGAAGAAGCGCCAAGCGTTGAGTTTATTGAACGCCTAGACAACCCGCCTGAGTTTGTCGATGTCGACCTTGATTCAAGCTTGAAGGTTCTGATATTTCAAAAACTTAATTGATATATCTTGATTCGATAGTGAAAAATAAGCCCCACCCTAAATTTAGGGTGGGGCTTATTTTTGGTTCATCGCGGATTAGCGGGAACTAAAAACAAAAACGGTAGTAAGTGATATGGTTTAGTCGCCAAACAAAAATCATACACAAACTACCGTTTTCATGCCGAATCATACTTTCCTATCTTCATTCTGGGAAGGCTTTCAAATAGTAAAGTCTCACCAGACAGCATCACTTATTACCCTGACTCTTAAACCTAACTCTGAGGCTAAGTGCCTTTGTGGTCTTGAAGCCGAAGCTATCCACGAGTATCAATGGCGTCATGTGAAAGAAGCCATGTTGCTCGGTGTTCCTGTTGAACTTTCCGTTCAAACACGAAGAATTAAGTGTCGTGACTGCGGCATCAAAACAGAGTCTCTATCTTGGTTAGAGCCTTATGCTCGTATAACGAAGCGCCTAAAAAGTTATATAGAACAACTGCTGCCTCTTCTTCCCATTAAGCATATCTCCCAGTTAACGAGCGTACATTGGCACACCATTAAAGAGATAGATAAACGCCGACTTCGACAAGTGGTGCCGTCAGTGAAATGGGAAGAGCTAAGGCAACTCGTCATGGACGAGTTCGCTATCTTTAAAGGGCATAGGTATGCCACGGTCATTGCTGACGCTAAGACTCATCAAGTCATTTGGATAGGGTTAGGCCGTAGCCGCAAGGACATACGACCGTTCTTCGAGCTGTTAGGCAAGCATGGCAATAATATCGAAGCGGTCGCGATGGACATGAATACGGCTTTTGACCTTGAAGTTCAAGCGCACTGCCCGAACGCAAAAATCGTTTACGACTTATTCCATGTTGTTGCTAAGTTCGGTCGTGAGGTAATGGATAGAGTCAGAGTCGACCAAGCCAACAAACTCAAGCAAGATAAAAAAGCGAGGCAATGGGTCAAGCGCTCACGCTGGGTGTTGTTGAAAAATAGAGGCAACTTAAATCCACGGCAAGACAGCTATCTTACAGAAATATTGAATATCAATAAGGACTTAATGACCACTTATATACTCGGGGCACAACTCAAAGAGCTTTGGTATTGTGAATCAGAAGCACATGCTAAAGGGCTCTGGGAGGCTTGGTGGGCACAAGTACAAGAGAGTGGAATTAAGCCATTGAAAGAGTTCGCACGAAAACTGAGTCCTTATCTTCACGGTATTATCGCATCGGCAAGTTATCCGCTAAACACCTGCACCCTAGAAGGGATAAACAACAAGATAAAGCTAATCAAGCGAATGGGGTATGGGTATCGAGATACCGACTACTTCTTCTTGAAGATAAAAGCGGCTTTCCCCGGAAAGCCGCGATGAACCTTATTTTTCTTCGAAGCAAAAGTTTAGAGTTATCACCCTACTTGATTTTATTTTAGAGCTCACATGTTGTTTTTTTGTGATTAACATCACGTACTTGCAATAATTAAAGCTTGGTTGAATCTTAACCATATACACCTGGTTTATGTGTGCTTGGTAACTTATTGTGCGTATTTTTAACTTTTTCTGATTGTAAATTAACCCCTATTTACTTAAGTGTTATTAATTTAACGGTTTTATTTGATGTTGGTTCATTTTAAATACTTATTTTTCGACAATTATAAATGGTTAGTAATTTGTCTGTAATCATATAAATGAGTAATATCTTGTTAACCTTCTTTACGGGGTGAAATTCCGTATGAAAACAATCAAACCACATGGAAAATTAATTATGCTTACAAAACTATTCGTTAACACCAAAATCGTGCTAGAAAACTACAAAAATAACGAGCAAGGTGTTACAGCTATTGAATATGGTCTAATTGCTGCGGCTATTGCAATCGTTGTTGGTACTGCTGTTACTCCAATTGGAACTCAATTAGGGGTAGTATTTGGTAAAATTTTTACTGCTCTAGGTGGTACAGCCTCTTAAATTATGGTCTTAGAATACGGGTGGCTAGTTATCTTAGCCACCATTTCTCTAATTATAATGTATAAAGACGTTAAAAATAGAACGATTTCAAACCTGGAATGTATTCTTGTATTGATAGTGGTCTTCCCTTTTTTTTTGTTGTATGGGGAATCCATCTCATTACTTTACGCTTTAAGCATTGTTGTTATTGGTGTGGTTCTCAACCAATTGTCTATCCTTGGTGCTGGTGATACAAAGTTATTAGCAGTTTACTCATTCGCCATCAGACCTGATTATTTATGGCCGATATTGTTCTTAATAGTATGTATCGGTGGCTTATTATCAGTGGTGTATTACGTATATGGGCGATTAACCAATATAGAAGAAACAAAGCAAAGAGGAGTTCCTTATGGCGTTCCTATTTGTATTGGCAGTTATTTAGGTGTGCTAGCCTCGTTATAAGGTCAACAAAGTGAAAAAAAACATCATTCTTGGTATGGCAGTCATCGCTATATTATTTGGCTTATATGGTTTGGCTGGTAGCTTATCGAAACAAGATCATGAGTCGACAACGATCAAAGAAAAAGAAGAAGTGACTGTCCAGGTATGGACACTTTTAGAAAATGTAACAAAAGGTCAACATGTTGAGCGTAGCCAACTAAAGCTACAACGTATTCCTGAAAACGAAGCAAACACAAAAGGTGTCGTAAGCGACATTGATTTAGACTTTGTTCCGGGCTCTGTTTATCGACAAAATATTATCGAAAATTCAGTGGTATTCCCTGAACTAATAATTAATCCTGAGCAAGATGGTTACGTAGAATTGGTTATTGCACCAAATCGCGTTCCATATGCAATTAAAACGGAAGTCGAATCAGTAGTTGGTGGAATCATAATGCAAGGCACTTTGGTCGATATACTCTCTATTTCGACGCCAGATACTTTATTAGTGGAAACATCAAGTAACCGTAAGAACTCGGTGTCTGTGACTCCTATAGTTATGGGAGTTAAAGTCCTTCAAGTCAATAAGCAGCTTATTGAAGCAAGAAGAACCTTACCTGAATCGACTGAAATCCGATTGATTGTTGAACTGACTCGCAACCAAGTCGCCAAATTAACAATTGCCAAACATATTTCGTCATTGGAAGTTCATAAATCGATTGGTGAATACCAAAAATCAGACTTGCAGGCAGATGCAGGGGATGTTTTACCGGGCTTTAAATCGATCGTTGAGTTTAGAGCAAATCAAATCGTTGTAAATTAAAGCTTAGGTTACTATGCGTTTAACATATTTTAAATGGCTACTTTGTATGTTTGCCAGCACTCTATCATGCTCAGGATTTGCTCAATCCATCACAAATTTATCTAAAGGTGGGATGCAAACTATTACGGTTCTAGCTGATATCCAATCAGTTTTTATTTCTGACCCTGAAATTGCGGATTATCAAGTAATAGATGAACGTAAAGTGGTTGTCTTCGGAAAAAAACTTGGGCGAGCATCGTTAGCTATTTATGGTGAAGAGGGTAAAACATTGGCTTCTCGGAAGATCTGGGTTAACCCGAGTCTCGACCATATTCAACAACAAATACAAATATTGCACCCAAATGCGCAAGTCATCGCAGCAAATATTGGGGAACAAGTTGTTTTATCCGGAGTTGTTGCAACCGAAAACGAGCGCGACAAAATTAATGAGTTAGTTGGTACTCTTTTGGAAAAATCAAAAGAAGAGTACAAGCTAGAGTGGGACCTCGGTGATGACGAAACTCAAGAAATACTATTTATGAAACGCAACTATTTCGAAGGGGTTGTAAACAACATCGAAGTTTCGACGGTAAAACAAGTAAATGTGAAGCTGTCAATTGCAGAGGTATCACATTCATTTCTTGAAGAATTTGGTGTGAGCTATGGAAGTGAAGGTGCCGGGGCTGGTGTTTTTGTCGACAAGCTGACGAGCTTTAGTGCTTCTGACATTGTCTCTGTAATCACTGCGATTGGTAACGATACGGTAGGTCAAATCCTAGCTGAACCAAACCTTTCGGTTATTTCTGGTGAAACTGCGAGCTTTTTAGTTGGTGGTGAGCTTCCCGTTGTTACTGTTGTCGATGGCACAACCAATGTTGAATACAAAGAATTTGGTATTCGTTTAGAGTTGGCAGCCAAAGTTCACGATGACGATAAAATCACGTTGGCCCTAATGCCGGAAGTCAGTTCATTGGACACTCAATACAGTAATGAAACGTACGACCTGCCAGCACTAAAAACACGTCGAGCTAGAACAACAGTACAACTTGGTGATGGGAAAAGCTTCGTTTTAGGTGGCCTACTGAGTACCGAAGACAAAGAGTCATTGAGCAAGGTCCCATTCGTAAGCGAAATCCCTGTGTTGGGGGCCTTATTTAGAAATACGGGAACTGAGCGAAGTAAAACAGAATTGGTAATCGTCGCAACTGTGAATTTAGTGAAGCCAATCGAACCTAACCAAATACAACTGCCTACGATGAGAAAGACAACAACTTTGGAGCGTTTTTTCGTTATCGAAAATCAATATGAGCAAGCGAGCTCGATTTGGACTCAGGAAGTGTTGGCTTCAGGAGGATTCCAAAAATGATTATTAAAATGCATTTAAAGGCTCTATTTGTCGGTGTACTTGTTGTCGTTTCGAGTGGGTGTGCAGAAAAGGTCCAAGAAAGGCGCGGTCAGTCGATTGAAGTCATACCCGTTGAACATACATACTCGTTTATCATAAAGAAAACAGGTCAAACAAAAGTAGAAGTATTTGAAATTATTGATGAAAATCTTGATGTACTGATTGAGAAAGGTAGCCAATTAGTCTGGCGCACACAGCAAGGAAAGCAACTAGCAGACCTTGCGGCTGAGTATATGAGAAGTAAAGGAGTCAACAGTAAGCTGATTTCCTTAGAAGGAACTGATACGCCTAACGAACGCCTATTTGATTTAACATTACGCTACACCCAATACAAAACTGTAACGAAGGTTTGTACCTATGAATCGATAGGTCGCTTTGGATATGGAGAAACCGGATGTTATGCTGATAATGCAAGATGGCAGTCCATGGTTAACCCTGAAAAAATGCTAAATAGTGTGCGATAGACGGTGATGACATGTTTGATCTTGTAGATATTTTAAAAACAAAAGTAGAAGAAAAAGTCGTGGTGCAACAACAGATAACGTCTGTATTGTTCCACCAAACACAAGAATGTATTGATCTTGTTGAAGAAGCTTTTCGTTTTGAAGGAATTGTTCCTCCGTCAATGCTTAATAATTCAGATGAAAACATCAAACAACACGTACGTGAAGTTAATGTCGAAATTGCTATCGTAGAGTTGAATGTGACTGAAAGCGTCACTGAAGATATGAAGCGAATCAGTCATTTATTACCGAATAGTGCGTCAGTTATTGTCGTTGGTAGTGAAGATGCCATTTCGACTATACGTAACCTAAAAGAGATGGGATTTTATTACGTATTTTGGCCTATCTCTAAGACTGAATTAATCGATTTTGTTCGAAATGTTGATAATAATAGAAAGAAGAATAGCGGTTTAGGTAAGGACAGGACTGCAAAAAAAGTTGCGGTTTGGGGAACAAAGGGTGGTGTAGGAGCCACAATGTTAACGGCTGAAATAGCTTATGAACTCAGTGCGAAAAAGAAAAGTACCTGCCTTATTGTGGATCATGACTTCCGAGGTGGAAACCTTGATATTTTCCTTGGTGAAAAGCAGTTTCAGAAAAAGTCTGTCGCTCCAGGCGCGCTCACTACTGATTTAGACGTGAGTTATGCTAGTAGCATGCTTAAAAAAGTTAATAGCATGCTAGCTGTTTTAGCTGTTGAGTCAGAAGACTTAAATGAACTTGAGCTCAAAGAATATGCTCGTGCTATGTCCAAACATTTGGCTGGGCAATATAACTTTATTTTAGAGGATTTATCGCGTTCTTCTAATACTAAAACTGACCTAAAGTATATCGCTGAAAATAATGACATTATTACATTGGTTTTAGAACCGACTATATCAAGTGTCCGAGAAACAAAGCGTGTATTAGCTTCATTGGAATACCTAAACTCAAGAGCTCGATGTATCGTTGTTGTTAATTATACGATGGTGGAAAAATCGGCAACAATTTCCTTAGATGAAATCAAACAGTTCTTAGGTCGAAATGTTGATGTGGTTTGTCCCAACGAGATTCAAGTTGGCAAGATGGTTTTAGAAGGTAAACATATTTATCAACTGGGTCTTCCTATTAGTCAAAGCTTAAATCGATTAACGTCAATGCTTCTAGGCGAGAACGCTAGTAATACTGATGCCTCGCTGCTGAAAAAGCTCTTTAAGAGGTTTAAATAATGGATCAAGCTAAATCTAACTACATAGCTATCCGTAACCAAATATTTGAAGCTCTAGACGCTGAAGCTGTCCATTCATTGTCGAAGGAGGCTCTAAGCAAGCAGTTGACTAGCGCGGTTGAAATGCTAATTGAAACTCACAGCTTTTCTGTTGCGACTGTTGTCAAGAATGAATATGTTCGAAGTCTGGTTGATGAATTACACGGTCTAGGCCCACTGCAAAAGCTGATGGATGATGACTCTATTAGTGACATCATGATTAATGGCTACAACAATGTGTTTATCGAAAGAAACGGCATTGTTGAAAAAGCACCTGTAAGTTTTATTGACGAGGCTCAGCTTCTACAAATAGCAAAGCGCATTGCTAGTCGAATTGGTCGCCGTGTCGATGATTCATCACCGACTTGCGATGCACGCTTGCCGGATGGTAGCCGCGTTAATATTGTTACACCTCCCATCGCGATTGATGGTACATCCGTCTCTATCCGTAAGTTCAAAAAACAGAGTATAGACCTAGGGCAGTTAGTGGATTTTGGGGCGATGAGTCCTGAGATGGCGAAAGTGCTTATGATTGCTTCTCGTTGTAGGTTGAATATATTAATTTCAGGCGGTACAGGCTCGGGGAAGACGACGATGCTAAACGCGTTATCTCAATATATTTCTGAGAAGGAGCGGATTGTTACCATAGAAGATGCAGCTGAACTGAGGCTTCTTCAACCCCATGTCGTTCGATTGGAAACTCGAACAGCAGGTATTGAAGGTACCGGTGCAATTACACAACGAGATCTCGTTATTAACTCACTTCGTATGAGGCCGGACCGAATAATCATGGGTGAGTGTCGTGGTGGAGAAGCATTTGAAATGCTTCAAGCTATGAATACCGGCCACGATGGTTCCATGTCTACTTTACACGCGAATACACCTAGAGACGCGATTGCTCGAGTAGAGGCTATGATCATGATGGCTACAAGTAGCCTTCCATTGGAAGCAATACGCAGAACTATTGTAAGCGCAGTCGATCTTGTCATACAGATTAGCCGCCTCCACGACGGTAGCCGGAAAGTGATGAGCATTACGGAAGTGGTTGGTATTGAAGGTTCGAATGTAGTGCTAGAGGAAATATTTAAATTTCAGCCGATGATTCAAAGTGAATCAGGCAAGGTCTCTGGTCGGTATGTTACCGCCGGTATGATGCAACGTTCCGTTCTGGTCGAGAAGGCAAAATTTTTTGGTTTAGAAGAGCAGCTTAATAGTGCATTTAGGGTTGGAGAGCCAGCGTGATTTATTGGTTAGCTTTGATATTTGGCGGAGCTGTAATGCTTATAGCGTTTTGGCCATCCACAAAAAAAGAACGTCACCAGTATTTAATGGAAGCTAATAAAACGCTCTATATAGAATCTATTGACGAATCTCAGCAAGCTGTAAATTTGAATGCTCTATCAAGTCAAACTTTGGTTCAAAAATGCAAAAGTAAGTTTGATAATGTAGTTCGTCAGCTTGGTCAATACGCCATGATAAAACTATTAGGGTACTTAGGTTTTCTTATTGTTTTTAGCAGTGTACTTAATCAGAAAATGATTAAAGTGGATGGTCAAATAGTAACACTTTCATTGGTTATTATTGGTCTATTCATAGGTTATCAATGGTTGCAGAATCGCGAACAAAGACGTTTTGAAGAAGCATTCCCCGATGCTTTGAGTATGCTGGCAAGTGCAGTAAGCTCCGGAGAGAGTATTACTCATGCGATTATTTACGTAGGTAAAACCCTAGAAGGTGAAGTGGGGAAAGAATTTAAGAAAATGGGGGAGCGCTTACAGGTAGGAGAATCGGTAGACTCTGTATTTAGAAAGTCGATTCAACGCTTCCCTTATCCTGCTTTTTACTTTTTTGTTATTACTCTTAGAGCAAATATGCAGAGGGGTGGACAGTTAAAACAAGTTATTAATAGGTTGAATCGCTTAATGTTTGATTCTAGATCTATTGAAAAGAAAAAGATGGCGATGACTTCAGAAGCTCGAATGTCTGCGAAAATTGTTTCGGCTATACCTATAGGCTTTATGTTTTTCATGCAATTTATCAGCCCGCAAAATTTTGACTTTGTAATGAATGACCCTGCGGGCAAGCCGATTCTTTATTATGTTCTGGCTAGTGAGTTTATTGGTTTGCTCATTGTTTGGTCCCTAATGAAAAGTGTAGAAAAGTAATGCAAACGCAAACGTTAATTTTTGTCTTTCTTGTTCTGCTATTCGCGTGTTTATCCTATCTATTTTTTAAGGTATACACCGAGATAGGTCGGCGAAGAATGCTTAATAAATTTTCACTTTTCGATGAACCTAAAGCCGAGGTGAGGAAAGGAGAAGGTTTAGATAATCTGTTTGATAACCTGTCATCGACTTTAACATCGTCAAAAGATGATATTGATAAAAAGTTAGATGACGCGGGGATTTATAATTCTAATATCTCGCAGTATTACATGCTAACCAAGTATGTTGTGGCCTTTTTAGGATGCGTTATTATTTACATATTGCTATCTAGGTTTGAATTTATACTTAACCAAATTATTGCAATGCTGGCCATTTGGTTTGTTTTGTGTGTCATTGCACCTGACAGTTACTTAGCGGTAAGGCAAAAAGCATTAAGACGAAAAATATCGAATCAATTACCATATCTTCTGGATATGATGGCTATTTGTATCCAAACAGGAATGACTTTGGAGTCAGCTATGAGTTATTTGTCGCATGAGATGGAAGGGTTTGACAAGGATTTATCCTATCAACTAAATAAAATCAATGAACGTACTAAAATAGTAACTTTGGATATAGCGCTAGATGAGTTTTATAATCGGATACCCACTCCTGAGGTAAGAAGCTTTATTATGACTCTAAAACAAAGCCTAAAGTATGGGTCTTCAATCTTTGATGTGCTTACGACTCTCGCTTCAGATATAAGAGAAGTTAACATGTTAGGAGTCGAAGAGAAAATCGGTAAACTAGCAGCAAAAATGTCTATTCCACTAATCCTATTTATTATGATGCCGATCGTTATTCTGATTACGGCTCCGGGGATAATGAGAGTTATGGCCAATGTATAAAATAGTAATAGTGATAATTTTATCTTATTTTGTTTTTGGGTGTGCTAACAGTAGTTTGGATAGTAAATTGTCCGAATCCAAAGAATCAATATTAATCGAAACGAATAACTATCCCAAATTAATAGCTTATTATAAAGGTCAATTGAAAATTAAAGAAAGTGATTCAACTAGGATAAAGCTAGCAGAAGCATACGCGAATAATGGTGATTATGAATCTAGCTTATTTGTGATAACTCGTGTCAGAGAAAAAGAGTCGAATGTAAAAGCAATCGTTGTTGAGTGCAACGCATTGTTTGAGATCGGTAATATTAGAAAGGCTGAATTGTGCCTTCTGAGGGCAAATGAATTAGATAAAAACAACCCTGAAATTGAGAATCAATTAGGCATAACCTATGCGTATTTAGGTTATATAAAAAAGTCGAAGTACTATTTTGAACGATCTAGAGAGCACTTTGTTGATGATGTGAAAATCAAGAATAACTTAGCGATGGTTTCTATGCTTGAGGGGGATTTTGAACATGCAGCTTCTCTGCTTCTGCCTATCTATATTAAAGGGGCAAGTAATGAGAAAATCGAGACTAATCTTGTCTTCTCTTTAGTGAAAATTAATCAAATAGATTCAGCGAAAAAAATCCTAGCTAGTCGTTATTCAGAAAAAGAGTCATTTCAGATCATAAATGATATCAAAAGTAGCCAGTCTGTAAACTCGCCCATAATATAGGTGGTTTTATGCGAAAAACGAACAATAGAAAAAAGCACTTGGGCATTGCATCTATCGAGTTTGCTTTGTCATTTATGGCGTTTTGGTTGATGTGTATTACTTGGGCTGAGATGGGCTACATGTCTTATGTGTCCTCGGTAAGTGACTATGCAATCTCCGAGTCAGTAAGAGATGCAAAAGTTGTTATTCAAGATTCTAGCACTAGAGGTGAATCAGGCTCTACTACTGATTTTATGCAGTCATTTAAAAATTCGATTCAAGCACAGGGATCTCTTTGGGGAGAGATGATTGACCCTAATAAATTCAGGCTTTCTATTCAATATTTGGATGATATTCAGGCTTTGTCATCATATAAAGGAGAGTGTGAAATTGAAGATGACAGTTTATACGAGTTGGAATGTGGGGAGCCTGTGAATAGTGTCATGGCTGTATATCGAATTGATTATGACTTTAAACCTATGTTGTCTTTTTTAATTGATACGGAGACCTTATTCTCACGTGAAGTTATCGTGATTCAGGAGTACGAGCGTGATCAATTTAAGATATAGACAGGCAGGAACGTTCTCTGTTGAATTTGCATTACTAGGTGTTGTTTTTGCAACACTCTTAATATTGACGGGGGACGTCATTATAAAGCTATCAATACAAGGGAAGTTAGACCGTTTGTCTTATTCTCTTGTGAATGTGCTAAAAGAAAGAACTCAATTGTATGGTAAGAATGATAACACTTTAACAACGGATGATGCCAAAGCACTATATAAGGTAGCGAGAAACTCTTTGGAACGTACTACCGGAAATTACAACCAAGCTAATTTGTCAGGTACATTCGAAATGCTAAGTTTTGACTTAAATGGCAACTCAAATACTACGACGGTCAAGCGCGGTGGAGGCTGTACCTTGACAGAAACCATTCAGGGTCTTCAAGCACTATCTATGATGACGTCATGGGGAAGAAGAGCCACGTTGTATCGAGTAACTCTTTGTTATGAGACAGATAATTGGGCTGGTGAGCTATTCGAGACCGACTTCACAACAGTTCAATCTTCTTCTGTCATGATGGGTAGGTAGTATGCGTCAGTCGTTAAACAAACAGAAAGGACATGCTGCGATACTATTTGCTTTACTCATCCCCGGCTTTTACGGTTTGTTTGCATTAGGAATCGATGGTGCCAGAGCTATACAAAATCGTGCTCGTCTGGGAGATGCTGCTGAAGTAGCTGCACTCGCACTTTCTGCGCAAAATAGCACAAGTTCACAGCATAATACTGCACTAGCTCGTTTATATGTAGATGCCTATATACGAGATAAAGAAACAAATGTGCCTATGAATATCGTTAGGACGGAGTGTCAGTTGACGGATCAAACTCAATGCGAAGGCGGTGCGAGGTATAGTCAGTATGATATTTCTATAACTACCACGCATGAATCTTGGTTTCCCGGTAACGATAATTTTGTCGGCTTAGATGAAAAGTATTCTGTAAGTCATGCTGGTACAGCGAGAAAATATCAAGGTGACTCCATTGATATTGCATTCGTGACAGATTTTTCGGGTTCAATGGATTATTGGTGGGGTACAAAGAGAAAATATCAAGAGGTACAAGATATTATTTCGAACGTGCTCGTTGAGTTGGATAAATTTAACCAAGAAAGCGCCTCACCCGATGAGCTTAATAAGGTTGCCTTAGTTCCTTTTGCCGCATATTCGGTCGATGGGGTTGGTCGTCGGTGTAATGGTAGTAGGAGTAAAAGAAAAATATATTATTCAAACCAAATCGTGTTCGGGTGGAGCGATAAACAGAGTGCGAAAAATACAGTTGAAGATTTATGGCAAGTAAAAGAATCCGATGAGCGTTGTGATTATGTTGCTAATTATGATTATTATACCACCCCACTGACGTCTGATTTAGACAGTATTGACGATGATATTAAAAGTTTTTCACCTGATGGAGGTACAGCTTCTTATCAAGGTATTATGCGAGCAGCGCAAATCTTAAAAGCGACAAATAAACCAAACCCACGGCGGTTGATCGTTATACTTTCTGATGGAGACGACAGTGATTCGGATATGGCTAGCGCTTTGGTGGAGGAAGGGATGTGTACTGAAATTATCGACGGGCTGAGCTCTGATAGAACTGTTTCTGGGCGGCCAGTGACGGCACAGCTCGCTTTAATTGGCTTCACTTATGATGTTAATGACAATAGAGCTTTAGCTGACTGTGTTGGTGAAAGTAATGTTTACGATGCCTCCAACCCAGAAGAACTGTTGGAAATTATTCTAAACCTAATTTCAGAAGAAATTGGACATATTAAGTAGTAGGAAAGTTCATGAATCCACTAAAGTATTTATTTATCGCTCTTTTCTTCTTCGTGTATAGCGCGGGGAGTATAGCCAAAGAGAAAGAAGTCATGTTTAACGAGTATTGTGCAAAAGAAGGGATGGACATTGAGCGCTCTGTTAGAGTGGGAGAACCTATCTCTATTATCCCAAATGCTGGACCTTTCAGCATGCTTGAAACGACGAGTAAACACGAACTTAATAAAGATTTGCGTCAGTTTTTGATTGGTGAGGTCGGCGTCAGCGAAGGTTGTAGCGAGTTTCTAATCCTTAACGGTCAGTTAGAAAATGGAAGGCAAGACGATCCTTTGGCAAAAGTTTACTTTTCTTTCGACCGGTCTCAGTTAACAGACTCTTCTCTCTATATTCTGGATAAAATTGTAAAGTTAGCATCGTTGTCTAGTAGTAAGTTTTTGCTCGAAGGTCATACTGACAGCGTAGGAAGTTCTGATTACAATCTAGCACTTGGAGAACAGCGTGCGAATTCAGTAGCGTTTTATCTTCAATCAAAAGGGGTTGAAGGAATTAGCATTTTATCGAGTGGCGAATTGGCACCTGTAGACACTAACTCCACAAGTCAGGGAAGAGCGAATAACCGACGTGTCGATGTGATGGTAAATTAGATTCAACAAAATAAAGGATACAATTATCGATTGTATCCTTTTTTGGTGTCCTAATTTATTTTGAGAGTCTGGAACCCAAAATAAATACGCATGAACGTGGTTAGCCAACAAGCTGCACCAAAGGTGTAAGCGATAACCGCAAAGTGTTGAGGCCAAATACAAAACGCGATGAAACAAGCGATGGTTTCAGTGCCTTCGGTTAGCCCTGACATGTAGTACAGAGACTTATGCTTATAGACTGGGTTTTCAATGCCTCGCTTGCCTGCCATAACCGCAAACGCTAAAAAGCTGCTGCCTGTGCCGATAAAAGAGAAGATCAAAAATGCACCGGCAATGGCGTTGTGTTCTGGGTTGGCAATGACAAATCCAAAAGGGATCAGCGAGTAGAATAGGAAATCTAGGCTGATATCGAGGAAACCGCCCGCATCACTAATGCCTTGGATTCGAGCCAAGGCTCCATCAAGCCCATCACATACTCTATTAAACACAATGAAGCCTAACGCCCACTCATATTGTTGAAATGCCAACGCTGGAAACGCTAAACACCCAATCAGAAATCCGAATAACGTGGTTTGATTGGCCGTGATACCCAATTGGTTTAGTAACTTAGCAGACTGATTTAATGGCCACTTAATGACCTTAATGGAGTACTTATCCAGCATGGTTACTTCTCCATGGCCAAGACAGTACTTCTGCCCCTTGAGGTACATCGGCTTCGTCGTGCGTGACCATTAATGTAGGGATATTCGCTTTGGTCAGCTGTTCGAAGACCCAATCGCGAAATTGTGCTCTGAGCTCTTGGTCTAACTTACTGAACGGTTCGTCAAGCAGGGCGAGTTTAGGCTTGGCTAACAACATACGAGTCAAGCTTATTCTTGCGCGTTGACCGCCGGATATTTGATCCGGGAAAGATTCAGCTAAGTGAGTTAGCTCTATGTCTTTTAGTGCAGCCATTGCTTGTTTTTGGCGAGCGGAACCTTTAACAGAGTTCGGTAACGAAAAGGCCAAGTTTTCCCATACTTTGAGGTGCGGAAACAACAAGTCATCTTGAAACAAAATACCGACTTCACGCTGATGTGATGGAAGCTCGTCGAGCTGAATATTGTTCAACACAACGGTGCCAGAGTACGAAAACTCTTCACTTAAGTGACCAGCAATCGCATCCAGTAAGGTCGACTTTCCGCAGCCACTCGGCCCCATCAAAGCCAGTATTTGGCCAGATTCTAATGTGACGTTTAGCGCTGAGAACAGCGAATCTCCATCGGTTTTACGGATGGCGAGGTCGTTGAGGTACAGACTCATTACTTAGGAAACCTTTAAAAGTAAGACGGCGATATCTCAGTTGAAGTCGGCTGACTAATATCGCTAAAGAGAAAAAGAACAGAGGCAATAGGGCCTGCCAAATGGCATAGATTGCTGTCACCCTGCGGTCGAAACCACTGGTAAGTGCAACGGCTTCTGTGGTGATCGTGCTAATACGGCCCGCGCCGAGCATTAATGTTGGAAGGTATTGGGCCAAACTCACGCTGATCCCGACCGCCCAAGCAAAGGCAATCGCAGGAAGCAAGATTGGTAGTTTGATCGAATACCAACTCTGAAATGGCGATTTACCTAGGCTCAGCGAGGCTTTAATCAACCCATCATTGAAGCTTTTCCACGGGCCATCCAAAGACAGGTACACAAACGGGAAAGCAAAGAAAACATGCGCCCAAATCACCCAGAACTCATAGGCACTACTGCCGATGTAGAGGGTCGTGACTTGCATACCAAACAACACTGAAAGCTGTGGTATTAGCATTGGAATAGCGATAATGAAGCCCGGAACTTGCCACTTGTATTTGATTCTGTATTCGTGAGCAACCAGCGCAAGCAACAAAGCGATTGAAGCAGCAATCAGACCAATCCATAAGCTTTGACCAACGGTGCTCATGATGCCTTCCCACTCGAACTCCCAGAAGCGCGTGCTGTAGCGGCTCGGCAGTAAATCAGGGAAGCGCCAACGCTGAGCAACGCTCCAAATTACCATTAAAGGAATGATCAGCAGTGAAAGGCTAGCAAGGACAGTGAATACCGTTTTCCCCGGAAGGTTTGCCCCTGTTCTTCCGGAATACTGCCAAGTTCGAAAGTACTTAAGAACCGCCCATTCAACTAAACGCGCCAAGGCGATGATCAACGAAGCTAAACCAAACAAAACGATGGCACCAGCAGCAGCTCGCGGAAGTAGGTTAAGATCCGGATCGTTGAACCATTGCCATACCAAAACGGCAAAGGTCGGCGGGTTGGTTGGGCCTATGATCAAAGCAATATCGACAACCGAGACACTGTAAGCGAGTACCGCCAGCATTGGGAAACGAAGCTTAGTAAACCATTGTGGGAAAATACATTTCCACCAGATCTGAGCGCGGCTGTAACCGAGCGATGCACTGACCTTGGTGATACGCTCTACATCAATTTGCTGAAGTATCGAAATGCTCATCAGCAATAAGAAGGGGATTTCTTTGAGTGCGAGCATAATAATTAAGCCGAACGCGTATGGGTCTTTCACCAATAACGCCAATTCAGAGCTGGTAGCCGATTCGCCGAGCAAGTGATGTACCGCTCTTGCGCCAAGCCCCGTTGGACTAAACAGAAAAGCAAAGCCGATAGCGAAAGCTACATGTGGAATGGCAAGCATTGGCGATAGCGTAAACTCAATCTTTCTCCAAAACTTGTTTCCCCAAGAGGCTTGAAGAATAAAAAAGGTCAGGAAGCAGGCTATATAGCTGCTTGCAATTGCTGAACCTAGGCTTAAGCCAATAGAGTGCCAAGCCCCTTCCCATTGAAAGACTTGGCTAAAACCGTTGAGTGTCGGCTCCTCTAAACCAAGGGGCGGGATGAAACTCAGTGACGAAGCCACGACTCCCGCTACCCCAGGAATGGTCGGGATAATGCATACAGCTATAACAACAAAATATAGAGCGCGTAGCATGAAGACTAGTTACCGTATCGCTTAAGCCACTCTTTCTCGAGCGCGTTTTGCCAGCTAGGGTGTGGTTCATCAACCGATTTAAATTGCTGGGTGTTTTTAGCGCTGCCAGTGAGGTACTTGCTGCTCAGAACCGAAGGATCGCCCCAAACATTGAGGTCCCCCTTGCGAGACTGTGCTTCAGGGCTCAGTAAGAAGTTAATGGTCACTTGAGCACCCGCGGTTGCATTGGCGTTCCAAGGAATCGCAAGGAAGTGAATGTTAGATAGAGCGCCGCTTTCTAGAGCATAAGCCTTAGTGGTTTCGGCTAAGCGACCACTGGCTTGTGCTGAATAAACAGAGTTTGGATTAAACGTAATCGCGAGATCGATCTGTCCGTCATCCAGAAGTTGGATGCTTTCCGATGTGCCTGCTGGGAACTGCTTTCCACCGCGCCACGCCACTTTATGGAATTTATCTAAGTAAGCCCACAGTGGTGCCGTTACTTCTTGGAAGTTGTCTTCTGAAACCGGCTGAGCCAGCGCAGGGTTATTGTTTGTTAGTTCAATCAGTAGTGACTTAATGAAGCTCGTGCCATGAAACTCTGGTGGGCGAGGGTAGCTTAAGCGGTTCGGGAAAGCCTGAGCGTAGCTTAACATCTCAGAGAATGATTGTGGCGGGTTGTGAAGTGTTTCTTGGTCATGAATGAACACCAGTTGTCCCACGCCCCACGGTGCTTCTAAGCCTTCTGTCGGCTCTGAGAAATCGACATCAATTGGCAGAGACTTATCGACATACTGCCAATTTGGAAGTGATTCCGTAAATGGCCCAAACAATAGCGCGTTGTCTTTCATCGAACGGAAGTTCTCGCCATTAATCCAGACGATATCGACGCTGCCTTCACTGTTCTTTCCTGCCGCTTTTTCAGCAAGCAGTCGAGTGGTGGTTTCCGCAATATCGGTCACTTTCACATGCTTTAACGTGACACCGTAGTCACTTTGTAATTTCTTGCCTGCCCACTGTAGGTAACGATTGATCTCTTGGCTTCCGCCCCAAGCGTGAAAGTAGACAGTTTCTCCCTCTGCCTGCTGTTCGATTTGGTTCCAGTTATTGGTTGATGTTGCTTCATCAGCATAAATGGTTGCGCTGTATGCAACGGTTGCCATGATTCCTAACGTACTTACTATCTTGTTCATAAACTTTTCCATTTGGTAGTGAACGGGTAAGAGCATTGTTATTTAGAACTCCCTACAGTTATTCTATCTGTTTCTGAAATAAATTCTAATTCAACAGTAAATTCAATCAATTACTTGAGAACAAGCAGGGAGTTCTCGGTTGAGTTTTGTTCGATCTGTAATCACCTCGAAAACTCGACAGACTCTAGGCTTTTGCCATCCTAGCAACAGACCGCTGAACCGTTGAATTTATTGCATCTAAATGAGAGATTTTTGAGGTTTATTGGAGGCTGGTACGAAAAGTCGGCGATGAGTGCCAATTTTGAAGAAGTAGTGAGGGCAAGCTGACAATAAAAAAGGAGCCATCAGGCTCCTTTAATCAGTATTTGGTTTCGATGACGGATTAGTTTACCCAGTCACGAATTGTGTACGTTAGCGTGTGTACATCGTTTTTCAGTACTAGCGTATCGTTTGTTAGCGTTACGTCGCTCCACTCGCTTAGAGTAGCAGAAACCGATTGTTCGATTTCCATCGCAGAGCCGTGACACATTTTCATTGTCATGCCCATTTGCTTGATACGGAATTGACCGTCTTTCAGCTCGCCTTGACCGAAGAAGTTGTTACAACCAGCCATGCCGTTTGCAGTCATCTTTTCGCCGATCTCTAGACGAGGAGCTGCTTGGTCTTCGCTTTTCACAATGTCCTTGCCATCAATTTGCGCAAGTTCCCAATTATGGTGCTGTAGATCGGTTGGTGTTACTTGCATCGCGTTGTCACCTGTTGTTGTGCATGCTGCTAGCATCATAGGTAAAGCGGCTACTGCTAGTAATTTTTTTGAACTAAACTTCATATTATAAGGCTCCAAAGGAAAGAACGAAGTTACCGGATAAGTGTAACTTGATGGGTTCAAAGTATAGTTTACAAAACACTATATGTGTCAGTATAAGGTCATAGTTTAGTATGGATTTCATGAGCCAGGCGACAAATTAATCGCTTATTTTTGAGAGAGTAAGCGTAATTTTGAATGTGTAAGGAGGCATGGTGGAGCAGTTAGAGTTTTTCCAAGTTCCGAGCCCTTGCGTTGGGGTTTGTTCAAGCGATGACAAAGGCTATTGCAACGGTTGTATGCGCAAGAGAGAAGAGCGCTTTAATTGGATGTCGATGACACCGTCAGAACAATTGCACGTGATAAAGCTGTGTCGTCAGCGCTATAGAAGAAAAATAATGAATAAAAAATACTTGATTGGTAAGCAGGTCGATGAAGAGGGAAATACCAGTCCCCAAAGAGATCTTTTTGGCTAAAGAGGAAGTATTTAGATTTTATTTAACTCCGAAGTAACTATTACTTTACATAATGGTTGGGGTGTAATATTAAAGTAGGTACCTTTGTACCAGAAGGAGTGGTGTCGGTATGAATAAAAAGAACGTAAAAATCAAAAAAGAGCCAGTCAAAGCACTTGACCGAAAACCGATCGGGGCAAAAGATGACCCTGAAGAGACTCCGCGTGATTGGCATTCGATGTCAGAAGAAGAACGAATGGAAATCCTTTCTCACCTCTCAGACATGCCTTTCCAATAACACCACTGGTTCTTCAGAGCCTTTCTTAAAGCTCAGTTTTCAGAAACAAAAATGTGATTAAACAAACATGTGATTCGCTTTCGTTACACCACGATGGTACGTGCAAAATGTATCATCGGCCTCGGTGGTTTTACTGTGAATCTTAATGTTTGTGATCACTTCTACCGCCCCTGCATCGTAGCAAGCTTGTTCTGCTTTTTTAACGATATCGAGTAATTGATTGAGTTCACCTTTCATTGTGGTTTCCATCGCACCAACTTGGAAAGGGACATCGGCTGCTTTCACAACTTCAATGGCTTTATCAACTACTTCGAAGTTGTTGCCTTCTTTAACGCGAGGGATCACTTGGAAGGCAACCATCACTTCTTTTTCTCTTTTTAACTCAGACACTTTCTGCTTACTCAATGATAGGGATTTGTTGTAGATGATAGGTTAATGCGGAGATAAATTCTACAGCGGTTACGCTGCTTTATTTATGACACGAGTGACTGGAGATATCGGACTACTTGCTACCCCAGTGGTCACTTACCCAACCACCTATGTGCTCATCAAAATGACTGCCACTGAACCTCTGGTTGCGTTCAACCGAAGTATCACAATCATCTTTATTATCTATTAGGGTTTGTATGTAGTTTGCCATCGGGTCATTGGAACGTTGACGATCTCGGCGAGTTGCCACTTCCTTAATCAGTTGTAATCGATATGTAGAGCTAGCACGTTTCATTTCAATGACCTCCTGTTGTAGACACTAATAGAAAAATCTAGTTGCTAGATATAGGGGCGTCAACGTGATTTAAGAGTATTTTTTTGAGCAACCAAGAATCAATACGTTGGCATCATAATTCACAAAAGTGTCATTTAAGTTGGCAACTTTAGGGAAGTTTTTGGGTGTGAATTTGTATTTTGTTGCATATAAAAAAGCCCAGTACAAACTGAGCTGACCATTCTATTTCTGGTTACTTAGAGTTATTTCTGGTTACTTAGAGCTATTTGGTTTGCTTTTAAATTGCTTAATGCTTTTCTTTTTAGCTGTTCTTCGATTGGCCATTTTATCTTTAGGTGGACGCTTGCGAGCGGTCGTTTCAGATGCAGGTTTGTCGGTAACCGGGAAACCCTCTAATGGTTGCAGCACTAACGGCTTATTGGTCAAGGTGCGAATCGCATTGAGGTAGTCAGTTTCGCTGTGGCTAACCAGAGAGACCGCGCAGCCAGTACTTCCTGCTCTTGCTGTACGACCAACGCGGTGTACGTAAGTTGCTGAGTGAGAAGGTAATTCGAAGTTAATTACGACAGGTAACTGATCAATATGAATGCCTCTAGCCATCACGTCTGTCGCGATAAGCACACGAGTCTCGCCATTTTTGAAACTTTCTAATGCTTGCTCTCGTTCTTCTTGGCTCTTATTTCCATGTAACGCACTCACACTGATTTTGGCTTTATTCAATCGTTTGGTTAATGCATCGGCATTGTCTTTTGCGCCAATAAATACCAATACTTGCGGCCATGTGTGTTGATTGAGTAGTGCGATGAGCGCTTGAGCTTTACTGCCTTTGTTCACTAAATACAGGGTTTCTTCAATAGTCGCGACCACGCTGTTTTCTTGATGTGTCGTGACTTTAACTGGATTTGAAAGAAGCTCTTCAGCCTGACCTACTAATTCGGGCGGAAGTGTCGCAGAGAACAACAGTGACTGACGTTTGCTCGGTAGTGCTGAAGTAATCGCTTGAATATCTTGCCAAAAGCCCATGTCGATCAGGCGGTCGGCTTCATCAAGAACCAATGATGAACACTGAGCGACATCCAGTTCATCACTTTTGATTAAAGCAAGTAAGCGGCCCGGTGTGGCGATGGCTAATTGTGGTTTAGTCGATAATTGTTGCTGTTGATCATCAGTATTTACGCCGCCCGTTAGCGTTACCAATTTGATATCAAGCGCTGTTGCGATCGGCTCTAAAGATTTGGTCACTTGAGACGCGAGTTCACGTGTCGGGACGATGATAAGCGCTTGCAGTCCATTCACATCATGGTTGATGTTGTTCAGCAAGGGTAAGCCGAACGCCAACGTTTTTCCGCTACCCGTTTGAGCCAACGCAAGTACGTCTTTACCCGCAATAATTGATGGAATTACCGCTTGTTGTATCTCAGTCGGTTTGTCGAATTGAGAAGGGATCGCTGTGACGGTTTTTGCGTTAAGGGTGAGGTTATCAAATGACATAAATGAACCAAGTATCAAAATGGAGGTGGAGTCTAACAGGGCTATAAATGTTAGAGAATCAGTTTTGTATGTTAGACGATAAACACATTCATTATACGCGCGAATTATGTCTGTTAGCTATACGCGATAATTAAGCGTTTATCATATTGTAATGGCACTGAATGGACGTACAATGTCCGCCCTAAAAATGTTCATGAAATGAGATCGAAATGAGTTGGGACAGTATCTGGCTGTTTATCGTTATCGTGTTTTTTATTGCCATTATCCCGGGCCCAAATGCGCTGTTGGTATTAAGCACAGCCTTAACTCAAAGGAAGCTGTTCGCATTTGTGAACGTGTTGGGCGTGTCATGTGGTTTCTTTTTTCATGCCTTTATCTCGGCTAACGGCATAAGCTTATTACTGTCGAACACTCCCATGGCCTTTGAAGGGCTAAAGTGGGCTGGGGTTTTGTATCTTGTCTGGCTTGGGTATAACCATTTTCGTGCGGCGCTGCGCGCTCAAGAGGGCGTGCTCTCTGTGGTGAGCGCATCGGGAAGTAAGCTATATCATCAGTTTTTCAAAGGGCTTCTCACTAATCTACTGAATCCTAAAATTGTCCTGTTTTATCTTTCTATATTCCCTCAATTTGTTTCAACAGATGCGATTGTGACAGACAGTTTGATACTTGGTGCAATTCAAGCGTCAGTGGTGTCGATGTGGTTCTTAGTTGTGATCTTAATGGCGGATACCTTTAAGCGCTTGTTAGTTCAAAAGCGCACCTCGCAAATGATGAACATTGTGTGTGGGATTCTATTCGTGGGCTTCAGCATTCAGTTGGCATTGTTTCAGCTTTAGGGTGCGATGCGAAGAATTGGGTTTTTAGCTATTGGTTCAGTTCATTTCCGGCTTAGTTCTCGTTTCCATCTTAGTTTTCATTTCCGATTCAGTTCTCATTTTTTACTGAATGCTAAGCAATCAGTGTTTCTCTGTATAAATCTCTAAAGCATTAGCTCGGGAAGTCGATATAATTATTAGCTATCAATTTGGTGAATGTGTTTATTTGAGACCAATTGAAGCTACAGCCTATTGCTTGACCGAAATAACAGAGACAGGGAGTCACCAATGCGTGAAGATTCATTCACCCAGAAACGCAAATATTACCGCTTAAAGTACCCTCAAAAGGCTCGTCCGGTGATGCGAATTAAGGATGAGCTTTTTCATGTCAGCGAAGTTTCTGAAAAGGGTGTACGCCTGATGATGCGTAACATCATTCCGGTTTATCGTGGCTTTTCAATGGCCGGCACCTTGAGGTTGCATGACAACAACAGTATCGATATTAGCGGTGCTGTATTGCGACAAGAAGGTGACGAAGTGATCGTTCAGTTATCACAAGGTCCGAGCTTCAAAGATATGGTGTCTGAACAACGCCACATTAGGCAAAGATACCCAGTGTTTTTTGCTAGCCTCAGAGTGGCATAGAAAGCTTTTAAAGTTAGATTCACTCATCCAAGCCGATATTAAAAAGCCCAGCACTTTCACAAGTGCTGGGCTTTGTTCTATCTATAGCCCAGATTCTTATAAACCAAAGGCGATACAGGTAAAGCTAATGAGCTTAGTTCGCCTTATAGCTCGTCTACTGTAGCCCAAACTGCGGCTAGCATATCGTGACCAAACGCGACACTTCGTTCTGGAGACCAGCCGTAAAGTTCGTCAGCGTGACTGATGTGATCTTTAAATGGCATCTCGACGGTGTAAGCCAAACACTTGAATTGCTCACCAATCCAGTTTGTGCCAACTGTCATGTTTGCTTTGCCTGGTTCGTCTTTATCGTAACCAAATTCATCTTGGAACTCTGGCGTGATAGTGAGCAGTGCTTGCTTAAAGTGGTTCTCTAGCTTCGCGATGCGCTCGTTGTAAGAAGGTGTGCCTTCGCTACCTGCTACAAAGTTATATGGAATCGCTTCATCGCCATGAATATCTAGGCACAGGTCAACGCCCGTTTCTAGCATACGCTCGCGAACAAGGAATACCTCTGGGCTGCGTTCCATAGAAGGTGATTGCCATTCGCGGTTCAGGTTAACACCAATCGCGTTAGTACGCAGGTGACCGCGGATGCTGCCATCTGGGTTCATGTTTGGTACAACTCTGAACACAACGCTGTCTAGAAGAGAGCGACCAACCGTATCTGTTTCATCAAGTAGGCGTTGTAGCAGGCCTTCGATCAGCCATTCAGCCATCGTCTCGCCAGGGTGTTGGCGACCAATAACCCAGATGTTTTTCTTCTCTTCACTTGGTTCGCCGATGGTTAGCAAAGTGATGTCGTTGTTGTCTAGCGTCTGACCTAGAGTTTCAAGCTTACAAGCAGGGTGCGTTTGAGCATTGTGCAGAAGATCTTGGTGACGATCGTATGAGTACGGCGCGAAGTACGCGAAGTACATTGAATCGTGTTCAGGGATGATATCGAAGCTTAATGTATCGCCATCGAACTGAGATGGGATACGGAACCACTCTTCACGGTCATACGATGCAACTACATCGTAATCTTTCCAGCCTTCAGGGTAGGCAGATGTTGCCAATTGACCGATTTCAAAGTGGTGAGCTTGTTGAGCTTCACTTTCTAAGCGGAAGTGAAACCACTGAGAGATTTCAGTTTGGTAGTCTGCTGGGATCGTCAGTTGAATGTTTTGTGGTGAATCTGCAGAAACGACGTGAATGTTGCCGCTTTCGAAATTGCTGAAAATTTTCATTGTAGTTTTTATCTCGTAGTTGAGTTGCCGTAAGACTAGCACACTTTTTTTCGAGCAAACCACTAACTAAATCGTAATGAGATGTTATTTCAACTATCTACTTTTTAGTTCTCTACTTTGAGCAGTACTTCCTATCTATCGACGCTGACAAGTTGTACACCCACGACAGGCTGAACGTGTGTGGCGATCTAACTTGCTGCGTTGAACCTTACAATAAGCGTTTTTCAGCGCTCTTCGTCCAGAGAACCAATCATCGGGTTTTGACAGGATCAGATAACCATTAAAGCGTTTCATAAGCTCGACTCTATTTTGGTCGATGAACTTGCTATCAAACCCAATTTCGAAGTAATCAAGCGCTTGTTCAATCGAGGTGAAACTCGCCATTTTTTGTTGGAATTCTGTTTGGTTCATTGAGTGAGGAGTTTATGAAAAATAGATAGCCAATATTGTAATAGATTTACAATTTACTTCTTTGACTTAGAAAGCCGTTTTGTCTCGTTGATGTTGGATTAATCAATAATGAATATTTAACCGCTACTTCTTATTTGGTGGGTGATTGTATCTGGTGGGGAATAATTTCGTGAAGTGTCCTTGGGTTCTCATAAAGGTTCAATTTTTGTTCCTCAGAATGCGATTTATGATCCAAATCAAACTAATCTACCCCTAAAGTACTATTCTGATCTTAATTGTAACCAATTGTTGAAGATGATTAAGAATTATGACAATAAAAAAACGTTATATCGCACTAATAGCGGCGGTTGGTATAGGTATTGGCTGGTTAACCTTAGGGGGAACTGCAGCCGTTATGCACTATACATCGAGCACTGAGTTTTGTGTTTCTTGCCACACAATGGAAGCACCCCACAAAGAATACCAAGGTTCTGTACACTTCAGTAACGCAAAAGGCATTCGAGCTGAATGTGCCGATTGCCACATTCCAACTGATCCGATTGACTACGTGATCACCAAAGTAAGAGCGTCCAAAGACATCTACCACGAATTTATTTCAGGTAAGATAGACACGCCTGAGAAATATGAAGCACACCGTGAAGAGATGGCTGAGACAGTTTGGGCTCAATTCCGCGAGAATGACTCAGCGACTTGTCGCTCTTGTCACGAATTCGATGCAATGGAAGAGTTCGAGCAATCTCGTGATGCAGCAAAAATGCATGCTTATGGTCGTGAAAATAACCAAACGTGTATCGATTGTCACAAAGGCGTTGCACATTTTGCTCCTGAAGCTCAGCTAGATAGCAAAGCGTTCGATACCCTGATCGCATTTACGAAAAACACGCCAGCAGATGCGAAAGTGGTTTACCCAGTAACCGATATCGCAATGGGTGACTTCGGCAGTGTAAACCCAACAGCAGAACTGCAAGTGGTCAAGGCTGAAGGCGACAACCGTACTGTGACTTTGAATGCATTCCAAATGAAAGGTGCAGAGCAAGTGCTTTACTTCGGTGAAGGCCAACGTGCAATCGTTGCGACATTGACAGACAAAGGTCAAGAAGCACTGACTACTGGTGACTATAAAGCCGATGCTTACGGTAACGAGTGGCGTTCAGTTGCGCTAACGGGTGATATCACTTCTCCAGTTGTCGATAAACTAGACCCAATCTGGTCTTACGCAGAAGAGTTGGACAACGTTTACTGTGCAACGTGTCACGCGAAAATTCCTTCAAACCACTTCACTGTGAATGCTTGGGGACCTGTTGCGAAAAGTATGGGCGACCGTACAGACATTTCTGAGCAAAACCTTGAGCTGCTGACTAAGTACTTCCAAAACCACGCGAAAGACGTTGTTGGTCACTAAAGAGAATTAGAAGGATAAAATTATGACTAATATGACACGTCGTGGATTTATGAAAGGCACAGGTATTACAGCTGGTGCGTTGGCATTCACATCTTTGACGCCGATGAGCGCAATTGCTTCGGACAAACGTGGTTCTGGTGTTCTAACATCAGGTCGTATGGGACCAATGCTGTGTGAAGTGAAAGATGGCAAGTTAGTGTCGACGACGAATGCACTGGCACAAACGGTTCCAAATAGCCTGCAGACCACAGGCCCTGATCAAGTACACACCAAAGCGCGTGTTAAGTACCCTATGGTTCGTAAAGGCTACTTGGCTAACCCATCTGCACCTGAAGGTGTACGTGGTAGTGATGAATTTGTTCGTATCTCTTGGGATGAAGTGTACAAATTGATTCACCAACAACACTCACGTATTCGTCAAGAGCACGGTGCGGAATCTGTATTCGCAGGCTCTTATGGCTGGCGTTCAAGTGGTGTTCTGCACAAAGCGCAAACGCTTCTACAACGTTACATGAGCATGGCTGGTGGTTACTCTGGTCACTTAGGTGATTACTCAACAGGTGCTGCGCAAGTTATCATGCCGCACGTTGTGGGTTCGATTGAGGTGTATGAACAGCAGACGACTTACCCAGTTATCCTTGAGCACAGTGATGTGGTGGTACTTTGGGGCCTAAACCCAATTAACACCTTGAAGATCGCTTGGAGCTCAACCGACTGTGCAGGTCTTGAGTTCTTCCACCAGTTGAAGAAGTCGGGCAAGACAGTGATTGCGATTGACCCAATGCGCTCTGAGACTATCGAGTTTTTTGGTGACAACGCAGAGTGGATTGCTCCTCACCCAATGACTGACGTAGCCATGATGATGGGTATCGCACACACGTTAGTGAAACAGGGCAAGCACGATAAAGAATTCTTGGGTAAATACACAACAGGTTACGACGTATTCGAAGCTTACTTGATGGGTAAGGAAGACGGCGTAGAAAAATCTGCTGAGTGGGCGTCTGAGATCTGTGGTGTGCCAGTGAAGCAGCTTGAGCTACTTGCGGATATCTTCAGTAAGAACCGTACTATGCTGATGTCTGGCTGGGGTATGCAGCGTCAACAATACGGTGAACAACGTCACTGGATGTTGGTTACGCTAGCGACAATGCTAGGTCAAGTTGGCTTGCCTGGTGGTGGTTTCGGTCTTTCTTACCACTACTCAAACGGTGGTAACCCTGCTCGTGATGCAGGCGTACTTCCTGCGATTTCAGCGTCACTTGGCGGTGGTTCTTCGGCGGGTAACGATTGGGCTGTTTCAGGATCTGTGAACGCATTCCCTGTAGCGCGTATTGTTGAAGCGCTAGAAAACCCGGGTTCAAGCTACCATCACAATGGTCACAACCTAACGTTCCCAGAGATCAAAATGATCTGGTGGGCAGGCGGTGCGAACTTTACTCACCACCAAGATACCAACCGCTTGATCAAAGCTTGGCAAAAGCCTGAGCTGATTGTTATCTCAGAACCTTACTGGACAGCAGCAGCTAAGCACGCGGATATTGTTCTGCCAATTACTACATCGTTTGAACGTAATGATATGACGATGACGGGTGACTACAGTAACCAACACTTAGTGCCAATGAAGAAAGTGGTTGAGCCACAAGGTGAAGCTCGTAACGATTTCGATGTATTTGCGGACATGTCTGAGTTACTTGCTCCGGGTGGTCGTGATGTGTACACCGAAGGCAAGACCGAGATGGAATGGCTGTATGGTTTTTACAAAACCGCACAGCAAGGTGGTCGTGGTCAGCGTATCGTAATGCCTAACTTCAGCAAGTTCTGGGAAGATAATCAGTTGATCGAGATGAAGTGGAACGAGAAGAACGCACAGTTTGTTCGTTACGCTGATTTTCGTGAGAACCCAATCATGAACCCACTAGGTACACCAAGTGGCAAGTTCGAGATATTCTCAAGAACCATTGAAGGTTACCAACTAGATGATTGCCCTGCACACCCAACTTGGTTAGAACCAACAGAGTACACAGGCAACGCTAAAGATGGCGAACTGCAACTGATGACAGCGCACGCCGCGCACCGTCTGCATAGCCAGTTCAACTACGCGAAGATCCGCGAAGAGTATGCGATTGCAGACCGTGAGCCGATTTCAATTCACCCTGAAGATGCGAAAGCTCGAGGCATTAAAACGGGTGACTTGGTTCGTGCACATAATGGTCGTGGACAAGTATTGGTGGGTGCATTAGTGACGGATGGCATCAAACAAGGCTCTGTATGTATCCATGAAGGCGGTTGGCCTGATTTAGATAAAGACACAGGTCTATGTAAAAACGGTGGCTGTAACGTGCTTACGTTGGATATCCCGACTTCTCGTTTGGCGAATGGCTGTGCTGCAAACTCTGCGCTTGTGAAGATTGAAAAATACACAGGTCCAGTATTAGAACTCACGGCATTTGATCCACCTAAAAACGGCTAATCTTTAACAAGTAATAGCTAACTGAATGAAGCCAGCCTAATCGCTGGCTTTTTTTGATCCTTTTCTTGCGACGAAGACTATTACTCAGTGTCGGCTAGACAATCCATAATAATCAATGACATCTAAGCGAGAAATAAACTCATGAATCGAATCAATCCAAAGAAACTACTTCGCAGTAAATGGACGGCCGTTAGCCCTTTGAAGAAAGAAAAGCACTTTATGGTCACAGAAGTTGAATTTGATGAAGGGGAAGTAGTGCGCTGCATGATAGAGGCAGTAATGACTAAACGAGAAGAAAACATCAATTGGCGAGAGCTTACTGATAATCAAAATTGGCTCCCAGGCTGGAAGTAGGGCTAGAAGCCTGTTTGATTCTAATCTGTTGTTAATGGCGAACTGGCGTTTATCGGATACTCGACGCACGCCCTTGCCAGTATTTAAGGCCTTCTAAGACACCCTCAGCATGTGTTGCTCTACTCGTGTATACGTTGTCTCTATCCGATAGGTGAGCAACCTCTGGGTAATGGTTAGCAACCAGTATCGAGTTTACGCCTTCAATGGTGAGCATTGAGGTGTCGTTAGCTGAGTCACCTGCGACGCACACTTCTGCAACGCTCAAATCGTGTTGTTCGAGTAGGTGGTGAATCGCAGTCGCCTTGTTAACGCCTTTTGGTGTGATATCTAAGTACCAATCATGAGAGTAAGTCAGGTGAACATCTAATCCGTGTATCTCCAAGCTAGATTCAATCAGTTCGTGTTGAGGCTCTGAAAGCTTTCCTTCAAAGGTGATCTTGTAATCGCCTTGATGGTTTTCTATGCGCTCACCCATAAAATCAAGGGGGGCGAGAGCCGTCTCTACCTTTGATTTGTTCCAAGAAGCTTCCAGTTGGTTATGCCAAACATGGTCTGGTTTTTGGGAATGAACATGATGAATTTTGGTGCCCACATCGCTAATAATACTGTGTGGCTTCGGGTAGTTATCCGATTCTAAACCCATTCGAATCGAAGGTAATGTTCTTCCTGTCGCGATGATAAAGCGAATATCAGGTTGTTCTGTGAGGTAATCAAATAGCTGGTTAACACCGTGAGATGAGCCTCCATCAAGCGTACCGTCAAAGTCACACACCAACATTTTTATCATTCGAATTCCTTGTCTTTTTCTCTATTTCGTCACGGGGAAATGCTTATTTCTTCTATAAAGAATGGCTCAGCAATGAGCACTCTACAAGTTGAAACCCAGCTTAGATAATCACCAATTGACAGTTTGCAGCAAGTATCACAGTTGGTGTGATGTATTAAAATTCTTGGTCTAAAAGGTTGATTTCAACTCGCTGACTTTAGACGGTTGACCTTTGGTTTTTAGGTAGAGATTGAGAGTCGATCTTATCCTTGTTACCGAGCGAACTTTCGCCTCGGAAACATCATGAAAGCTTAATAAATAGTTCGTATTCGAATTATTTGTGCGCGAACTAATTGTGGCTTTTGTTGGTTCATTCAGCCTATTAATCACTCTAATGTAAAATTAATATTCAATAATCTACGACTACGTAATACATAATATTGGCCGTACGATTATCTAATTTATTCCTTTTATTATCAGTGGCTTGCTTTGTTTTTGCTTATTTTTTTGGTCTTGTTGTTGCTGGTCTGGTTTTAGTCTGTTGCCTTGTTTTACCGAGCGAAGAACCTTGATTTACACGTGTCAATTACTTAGAGTACTAATTGTTTTTCGGGTTTAAATAACCAATTTAAGTTTAAATAACTGAGAAAGGATTAGATTACATGGATCCCATACTGGAAGTTAAGGGACTGTACAAGGTGTTTGGTGAAGACACCGACCGTGCTTTTACAATGATTAAGGAAGGCGCAAATAAAGATAAAGTTTTCGAAGAAACAGGGCTAACGATCGGCGTTAACGATGTTTCTCTTAGTATCCAAGAAGGCGAGATTTTCGTCATAATGGGACTGTCAGGATCTGGCAAATCAACCCTAGTACGCCTTCTTAACCGCTTGATCGAACCAACCAAAGGCAATGTGCTTCTTCGAGGCAAAGACATTGCCCACATCTCAGAAGATGAACTCCGCGAAGTTCGCCGCAACAACATCTCGATGGTTTTCCAAAATTTCGCTTTGATGCCGCATATGACGGTCATCGAGAATGCCGCATTTGGTCTAGAGCTTGCGGGTGTTGAAGTTGAGCAACGAAAGCAATCAGCACTTGAAGCACTTGAACGTGTTGGCCTTGGCGCATATTCAGAATCTTACCCAGATGAACTATCTGGTGGTATGAAGCAGCGTGTTGGTTTGGCTCGTGCACTAGCATGTGACCCAGATATCTTGTTGATGGATGAAGCGTTCTCGGCGCTCGATCCTTTGATTCGTACAGAAATGCAAGATGAGCTTATTCGCCTTCAAAATGACGATAAACGAACCATTGTTTTTATCTCGCATGATTTGGATGAAGCGATGCGTATCGGTGACCGAATTGCGATTATGCAAAATGGCGAAGTGGTTCAAGTAGGTACTCCAGACGATATTCTTAATAACCCAGCCAACGATTATGTCGAAGCCTTCTTCCGCGGTGTGAACGTAGCAAGCGTGCTTACTGTGAAAGACATTGCGCGTAAGAAGCCAGCTGCGGTATTTAAAAAATCAGAACACGATGGCCCGGCGTCCGCTCTACAAATTTTGATGGATAACGACCGCGAATACGGCATCGTAGTTGAGAAGAGCAGCCGTTACTCCGGTATTGTCTCTATCGACTCGCTTCGTAAAGCTCACAAAGAGAACAAATCACTCGTCAGCGCGCAGATCGATGATGGATTAACGCTGAACCCTGATTTACCAATCAATGATGTGCTTGGCCTAGTTGGTGGTGTTCCTTACTCAGTGCCTGTTGTGGATGAGCAAGGTAATTACTTTGGCGTGGTGACTAAGTCACGACTGTTACAAACATTGGATAAGGGGTAGATCATGTCGTCTGAACAAACAAATAATGACCCATGGTCTCAATCGGCCCCTCCAGCTCAACCTGCAAGTGATCCTTGGGGTCAAGCGGCTGATACCTCACCATCAGCAGATTGGTTAAGCAGCGAAACCGTTGAAACGACACCTTTTGATCCACTTAACCCTTTTGCAGAGGCTGTGCTGCCTGTCGACACTTGGGTTGAGTCTGGACTGAATTGGTTAGTTGAGCACGGACGCCCATTATTCCAAGCGATCCGTGTGCCTATCGATTTTATTCTAAGTTCATTTGAAACGGCGTTGGTGTCTACGCCAGCACCATTCATGTTGATCATCTTGTTTCTAGTGGCGTGGCAGTTTTCAAACTTGAAGCTTGGCGTTGCAACGGCCGTGTCTTTGACTTTCATCGGCTTGATTGGCGCTTGGTCTGAAGCCATGACCACGCTTTCGTTGGTGATGACATCGGTCTTCTTCTGCCTGTTGATTGGTTTACCCATGGGGATATGGCTCGCCCGCAGTAACGCGGCGGCTAAATTCGTTCGTCCAATTCTGGATGCCATGCAAACCACGCCAGCCTTCGTTTACTTAGTACCGATCGTCATGTTGTTTGGTATCGGTAACGTTCCGGGTGTCGTGGTGACCATCATATTCGCACTTCCTCCTGTTGTTCGTTTGACCATCTTGGGTATTCAGCAAGTTCCGGAAGAATTGATCGAAGCGGGTCACTCATTCGGTGCAAGCAAAAAGCAGATGCTTTACCGAATTCAACTGCCACTTGCATTACCAACTATCATGGCGGGCGTGAACCAAACACTGATGTTGTCGTTATCGATGGTGGTTATCGCATCAATGATTGCGGTAGGTGGTTTAGGTCAAATGGTACTGAGAGGTATTGGCCGTTTGGATATGGGACTGGCCGCTGTTGGTGGTTTAGGCATCGTTATCTTAGCCATCTTATTAGACAGAATCACCCAAGTACTGGGTGTCAATGCTGGTAATACAAAATTACGCTGGTATCGCATGGGACCTGTTTCCCTTGTACTGAATGTACTTAATCGCGGTAACAAATCAGAACTTCAATTAAGGAAAAACACCAATGAATAATTCATGGAAGAGTAAACTCGCAGTAAGCATCGTTTCTACATTAGCGGTATCGACTAACGTGTGGGCAGCAAGCCTACCGGGTGAGGGCGTATCAGTTCAGCCTGTTCAATCGTCTGTAGCGGAAGAGACGTTCCAAACATTGATCGTTAACCGTGCTCTAGAAGAACTGGGTTATGACGTGAAATCAACTCAAGAAGTGGACTACAACGTAGGCTACACCTCGATTGCAAAGGGTGACGCAACGTTCCTAACGGTAGGTTGGTTCCCGCTTCATGCTGATAAATACACAATGGCAGGTGGTGATGAGAAATTCTACCGTGAAGGCCAATATGTAAGCGGCGCTGCTCAAGGTTACCTAATTGATAAGAAAACGGCTGAAAAGTACAACATCACCAACATTGGTCAATTAACTGATCCAAAAATCGCGAAGCTGTTTGATGCGGACGGTGATGGCAAAGCAGACCTAACAGGCTGTAACCCAGGTTGGGGTTGTGAGATGGTGATTGAACACCAACTTTCAGCGTTCAAACTGGACGATACGGTAACTCACAACCAAGGTAACTACGCTGCAATCATTGCAGATACAATTTCTCGTTACCAAAAGGGTGAATCAATCCTTTACTACACGTGGACACCTTACTGGGTAAGTGGCGTATTGGTGCCTAACGAAGATGTAGTTTGGTTAGAAGTTCCTTTCTCAGCACTTCCTGGCGAGCGTTCGAACGTTGATACGACGCTATCTAACGGCAAAAACTACGGCTTCGAAATGAACTCAATGCGCATTATTGCGAATAAAGAGTTTGCTAAGAACAACCCATCAGCAGCGAAGCTTTTTGAAATCATCAAACTTAACATCAATGATGTAAGCGCTCAGAACATGATGATGAGTAAAGGTAAGAACAGCTCTGCGGATATCGAAGCGCACGTAAACGGTTGGATCAAAGCGAACCAAAGCACGTTCGATGGTTGGATTACAGAAGCGAAGAAAGCAGCACTGTAACTTAGACTTGGATTTGTTCTGTCTTACCAGACACTTTGATTTGAAATGATGAGCGTGTTGAGTGATTGTGTAGAGTCACTCAATCACCTTCAAACCAAGTGAAAGGGCGACAAGAGTGAACATTATAAAGCCAGCAGTCCATTTGGATTGCTGGCTTTTTGTTTTCTGTTTCTATTTTTGAGCTTCTAGGTGTTAATTACAGCTCTAGCGTTCGCCTTGAACTTCGAAGTTGTCGCTGACTAAGCGAGCGCAGCCATCGGCTTCAAGTGCCCAGTGTTCATGATGTACAACGCCAAACGCTTTGTTCATTGTCCAGCTAGCGGTAAGAATGTAACCGCCTTCTGGGTGCTCTTCCCATTGAACGTCTGTGTAATCAACGTCTTTGAAGCCTTGGTCGATGATGTTTTGCCAAAATGCTTGAATCGCTTCACGACCTTCAAAAGTACCAAATGGACGCGCTTCCATTACACAGCTTTCAGTATATTGATCGGCACAACCTTTTGCGTCTTGGCTGTTGAATGCTTTCTGCCACGCGTTAATGCCTTGCTTACATGTTTCTAAAATTTGGTTGTCTAACATTGTCTTTCTCCATAACAGTATTGTGTCGGGCACTGTCTTTTTGATTTGGTATCTCGATAAGTTGAATTGAGTTTAGTCTTGGAAATTGATTTGAAAAACAGAGATAATAGAAAATACTGTTTGTAAAAAGAGAACAATAAGATGAGTAAGCTAAAGCAGATGTCGATTTTCGCTCATATCGTAGAGCAGGGTTCAGTCTCGGCTGCGGCTGAAAAGCTAGAGTTGTCTAAATCTGTCGTCAGTCAACATCTCAAAATTCTAGAACAAGAGTTAGGTGCTTCACTTCTTAAACGCACTACACGAAGACAAACTCTGACAAGCATGGGTGAGCGCTTTTATTTGAGTTGCAAAGACATCAATGTGATCGCTGAATCGGCTTGGGATATGGCAAAAGCTGAGCTAGAAGAGCCACAAGGCCGGATTCGTCTCACAGCTCCGAATGCCTTGATGGATTTATTGGTAGCGCCTGTTATTGCCGAACTGATGAAACAATATCCGAAGTTAAAGCCAGAACTGATAAGCGACGATCAGCATTTAGACTTCATGGAGCACGATATTGATCTCGCGGTACGAGTGGGCAGTTCTCGTGACAGTAACTTAAAGCAGAAGAGGTTAGGTGAGTTTAAAGATGTGTTATGTGGCGTTGAAAGCATGCGTGAACGTGAGCTTGAATCGATTCCTTACATTGCAAACTCTTGGCAGGGAAAGCAGGTGACTCATCATTTTAGTTCTCAAACTGAGCAGGACTTTGTCTACCAACAGCAAGCTAGTTGCGTCACCAATTCGTTCCACAGTTGCCTTGCACTGATTAAATCAGGTGTTGGTATCGGTGTGATTCCAGATTTCTGCATTCCTCAGTTATTTGGTGATGTTGTCGACGTGCTGCCAAGCTTTGAATTACCCACCAACACGGTTTATGCGCTAAATCCATTCGCTTCAAATACGCCTATCGCCATCAAGCTGTGTATCCATGCGTTGGAAGAAAAGCTTAAGCAGAATTTAGTATAAGCTTTCTATCGTTGGTAAAATCCGGTGCTTAACCATATTTACTAATAAAAGAAATAACATGTTTATTACTCAGTAATTCGATCTTGTCGATAGTCAGTACGCAATAGCGGTAGTTTTTTTTCTTGAAGGTAATGTTCGATTTTTCTTTTGTTGGTTCTGAGAATTTATAGATTTCAAACCCAAGGTTTTTCATCAGATCCAGTGCATTTGGATTTTTGATCATCATAGAGAATTTCTTGATCTTAGTATTGCTTGCAAGAAGCTTCATATCGGAAATCAGGTTCGCAATAGATTGTTCGCGCTTCTCAGAGTGACCGCTAACCACAATGTAATTTAAGTTCTGGTTAGAATCTAAAGAGCAAGCTTGCTTAATATGTAGATGCTTATTTTGGTATTGCTCGAACACCTCTTCGTTGAAGAAAAAACCTAGGCTATGACTAACAATATCGCCATTAACATCGACCATTTTTCTGCCATACGCCTTTTTTTCACTGCAATAGAGAAACAGATCTATGGTATCAAGGGCTGAAGGATCCATCTTTGTATATTGTGAAATCAGCTTTATTCTATCTATTACTGCTTTGTCATTCTGATCTGTCATTAGTGGCATGATCTGACAGTCGCAGCCTTCTTCTATTTCCCCTTTAGAGATAGACGATATTCGGCTTTGAAACGAAAAGAACCTCTCACGAAGGAAGTCTTCAAGCAATGCACTGTCTTCGTTATCTTCTGAATCAAAGGATTTCAACGTTGTATACAAGTCCAGACCAAGGCAGTCCAATAGCTTTAGGGCTTTGTAATTACTTGGTTTTACTTTGCTATTTTCCCATCGATTTATCGTTACGACATCTACAGAGCTGAATTCATCATCTAAGTGATTAATGTATGCCGCAAAATCCTTTTGCGTTAACTTCAATTTCTTGCGCGCTTCGCGCAGTAATTGCGGAAATTTCATCATGGTAGAATATTCATCTTTGATTAGTGACATTACGTTCCGATTAGTCAGATAGTCTATTTTATCAATCGTTAATATACAGTAGCTATAATATTTATTTTTGAATGTAATATTACATTTTTTAGCAGAAGGTTCTGAAAATTTAAATACTTCAAACCCCACACTCTTCAAGAGTCTCATCATATTGGGGTCTTTTACTAAAACAGAATATTTTTTAATGTTTTTGTTCTGAGAAAGTAACTGTATATCTGAAACTATATGCTCAATAACATGATCTTTTGTCTCTGAGTGTGAGCTTATATTAAAATAATTTATGCTTTTGCTTGAATTTAAAGAGCAGGCCATTCTTAGATCTAGCTCTTGAGTTTTTAATGTCTCAAATTGATGGTCTTCAAAGAAAAAGCCTACGTTGTGACTCACAATGTCGCCATCTACATTGATCAGTTTGTGACCATGTGCTTTTTTCTCACAGTAGTAGAGATATAAATCAATTTGGTCCAATGGCGAAATATCGACTTTTGTGAATTTAGAAAGTAGTTTGATTCTGTCGATAACGCCAGTGTCACACGGCTCTGACATTAAAGGCAGTGACTTAAAGTTGCGTTCGCCTTGTTGTTGATTCAGGCCTGATAGAGCTGAAATTCTACTTTGAAATGAGCCATAGGATTCGTTTAAAAACAGTTCGATTAGTGTGTCTTTTTGTTCGGACTTAAAGCTCTTTATTGTCTCAAACAAATCTCCGCCAAGGTGCTGTAAGATCTTGAGTGCTTTGTATGTACTAGGCTTTACCTTACTGTTTTCCCAACGATTTATCGTTACGACGTCAACCGCATTAAACTCATCGTCCAGCTGATTTAAGTAGGTTGCAAACTCTGTTTGTGTAAATTGAAGTTCCTTTCTGAAGTTACGTAACAACTGTGAAAACTCACTCATTAAAACATTAACCTTCTGATAATTAACTCAATGTCTTGATTCTAGTTTAGACATCGGATTCTCTATTTAACATCTTCAGTAATTTGTTTTTTACGGATGTTAATTGTTCGGATTATTTGAACTGTATGTTGCGCATGTCCCTAACAGGCTAAGTGCCAAATTAGTGACGTCAAATCTATGGCTTTTTGCCTAGACACTTGTCAATCTACTGTGAAGTGCGCGTTAATGTTTAGATACAATCTTGCCTTTTTCTTATCCATTCTATTGTTTCCATTTGCCTCCTATGCGGATACAACGGGTCTTGTTATGGATCTGTCTATTGACAGCGTGTCTTACGACAACGACCAAGAGGTGGCTTATACGCTTGTTTTAACGAATGAGTCGGATAAAGCTATCGCTGAGTTGGACGTTAAAGATGAGCTGTTAAATATCTTAACGACAGATGACCAAGGAAATAATGCTAACGCGTTCTCGCAAGTTTCGACTCAAGCGCAATCCTCCTTCCTGTCATCTCCAGGTGATTACAGTCGCTTCGGAAACTTAGATGCATCAGGTGTGCGTATTGCGGCTGGTGGGTCGGTGACCTACACCATGGTCGCCACCGTTTCTGCTGACGCAGCCGGTACGATTGATAACGTCGCAAGTGCGAGCACTGGACTATTGGATGCTGTTGAATCAAATACAGAATCCATTCAGCGTGGTGTGTACCAACATGATGTTGTTGTTTCAGTCGATAAGACGAACTATCAACTCAATAACAAACTCACCTACAAGATTAAGGTTTCGAACACTGGCGATACGTTTATTCAGACGATCGACGTTCAAGATGTCATTTCAGACATAAAGGCACTCAATATTGAAGGGGCTTTGCAACAAGCCTTTACTGACAACGTTAACTCAGTAAGCAAGGTTGAAGGCAGCAAAAGCGATCCAGGCACCTTCGCCGAATCAGGGGACTTATCAGTAAGTGCTGCGTCGATTGATATAGGTGGGTCAGTGACTTACGAAATTCAAGCGACCGTTGCCGACAATTTAGTCGGCGACATTGTTAATGACGGTATAACCGCTGAAACACGCGATGACTTGGTCACAGTGGATGAGGTTATCACTCCACCCACTGAGCCTAGTATCACCCTGACACATACCTTGAACCAATCGGATAACTACCTAGTCGACGATGAGTTTTCCTATACGGTCACGGTTGCTAACCAAGCAAACACTGGTATCGCGTACCATTATTCGGTTCAGCAGTTTCTTGCGGATCTTGAAACCGATCTAGGCAACGATGTCAGCAACGAAAAGAACGCAACTGACACGGTTGGTAACCCTTACGATTTTTGGACCAATGAAGTGACCTCGATCGGTTCTAATAGCCTTTCTGAACTCAATGCATCTGGAAAGGAGTCCAACAAGTCACTAGAAGACAAAGTGTCTATCTATCCCGGTGAGCAGATTGTTTATTCCGTTGTGGTGGACGTTAGCCCTGTGTCTATTGGTCAAATTCCCCAAGTTGCAGCCCGAGTGGTTGATGCTGATGGCCACGCAGATTCTGGCGATGCTTTGGCCAATATTCTCGATTCGAAAGACGTTCTGACGACGTCATCAAGTCAAATTACACGTAATAAGAACACCACAGATACGACTTATGTTCCGGGGATAGTCGGTGATAACGAAGTGGTCTATGACATTGTTATTTTTAACAAGGACACAGAGTTCTTCGCCAACGATATCGAAGTTGTCGATAAATTTGCTTGTATCGTGACAGAGCAAACGGATGGCTCTAATGCTTCAGCATTTTCCGAGTGGAAGCTTGAAGTCGCTGATAGAAGTGGTGAAGGATCGAATTATGGTTCATTTAATTACAATACTTGGACAACAAACGACATCAATTTGAAAGTCGACCTCGCACCTGAGGGCTTCGTTCATTATAAGCTGACCGCAAAAGTGGCAGACACCAGTGTGGGGCAGATTGTTGATGATGGTACCGATGCCGGCTTGTGCTTAGGGGATAACTTAGGCGAGTCGGGTTCTGGCGTCCAAATGCCAAACTCGAAATTAAAGGTCCAAAAGGAAGTGGATTCTCGTTACTACTCAGCTGGCGGTACCCTGAACTACGACATCACGGTAGAGAATAACGGTGACGGCTATGCGATTGATATACCGGTTTATGATGATTTAGTCTCTGTCATGACTCAGTCTATTAATGATACACCGACTAAAGCGTATTTGAGCTGGATTATTACTGCGAAATCTTATGCCTCTGACGGCTCAATTTCGACAAACAGTGATCCCGGCTTTACTGATGACATAGAAGGTAATCAGAAGAATCAAAAGATCTTAGATGTGAAGGCAAAGCTAGCTCCACACGATAAGATCGTTTATAGCATTGCCGCGACCGTAAACCCCATTGCCGATGATGAAATCCGTAATGAAGTGACGGTTGACAGCGTACTTTATTCCGATAGAGGCTCATACCCACGAGATTACTACTTAGTATTGGATAAGCGTGTTGATGGTCATGACGAACAAAACGCGTATACCGACACCACCAATACTGTCACTTATACGATCAGCATTACCAACCCAGCAGGGAACGGTTTCGCCTCTAACATCAATGTTAAAGATGAAATCAGTACCATAGAAGCAGAGTTACTTCACGAGCCGGGTGAAACCAAGCCCGTGTTCTCTTCGTGGACGATCAGTGCAGAAAGAGAGGCAGACTCCCCGTGGGTGAAAGCCGTGACTGACCCTGGATCGTTCTCGGATAACAATGATCTGGATGCCACCGCTCAGATCCCGCCAGGTGCGACGATTACTTATACCATTGTTGGGACACTCGATCGCAGTGTCGACAGTGAGATTCTTTGGGGAGCATTCACCAATACCGCAACAGTGACGGGACCAGATACTAATCTATCGGATACGGTACGTACCTATCCTAGCGAGCCGAATCTTGTAGTCGCTAAGACCGCTCAAAATACCGACTTTGTTGTAGGTGAGCGCGCTACGTTCGATATTTATATCTATAACCGCGGTGTTGGCTATGCAAATGACGCAACGGTACAAGATAGTATTTCAGCGCTTAACTTCTTTAATAGTTGGACAATTGTAGGTTCGACCAACACAGATAAACCGGGTTCTCGTTACGGTGACATTGCTAACGACACTGACATCGATACCGACGTTGATATCACTCCCGGAGGGTGGGTTCACTATGAGGTGAGCGGCATTGTTAAGTCTGACTATGAAGAAGAACAAGTATCGAACCGTGTTGATGTTTACGATCCTATTACAGACCGTGACCACAGCTCTTCCGCTCAAATAGATAACTCACACAGTACCTATGACATCAATGTTTCATTAGCCAAAACGACCGATGTTGTCCGCTACACGCCGGGTGAAGATCTCACCTACACCATCGTTATTGGCAATAACAGCGACACTGATGAGACCGATCTTATCTTCATGGATCGCCTGAGTGAGATCACTACTACGCTAGCGAATGATAAAGATGGTGAAGTAGAAGATGTTCTTAATCAAAACCCGTTTGACTATTGGTCTGTTGATACTGGCTCTGGTTTCGGCCCTCAAACGACTGAAGATGTGGAGTTCCCAGTTTCAATTCCGGCCAAAGACTTTGTCACGGTGCGTATTAAGGCGCATGTCAAAGACAATGCGGTATCTAACGGTGTAGCGGACAGAGACGGCGGCATAATCCGCAACGAAGCCGTGCTGATTCATGATGATAATGCCGGTTGTACTGACGATTGTGAGTATGCCAAACGTGCCGTGGCTGAAAACCATCAGGTACATAATAACGGCGGCGTTGTTCGCACTACTAACATTAACCGCTACTCTCCGGGAGATGAGTTGACTTATACCATTAGGTACAACTCTCAAGATGGACATGGTTATCGAAACAACGTAGACGTTAACGAACTGATTAATGACATATCAGTGGAGCTACAAGATGGCAATTCAGGTAATCCATTTTTCGATGATTCGGTAGGTTCAAACAAGTTTACGGTGGCGGTTGCTAAGAGCGATCCTGCGAACGCGGGTACAACAGATGGTACCAAAGACGGTGATGTTGCGAACGACACTGACATCGTAACCTCGATTGATATCGATGCTGGCGAAGACGTGACTTACACAGTAACAGGTACCGTAAGACCGGATGCGGTCGGTGATATTCATTATCGAGATACCGTCGTGATTCCCGATGGCTACCATTTAGATTTTGATAAAACGACTGATGAAGCGGTGTACGAGCCCGCTCAAACCGTGACCTATCACTTAGTGATTGAGAATGACGGCAAAGGTAACGCTCACGATATTCCAATCGTCGATAACCTCGAAGATATTACGGTCAGCTTAGTGGATGGTAATACAGGACCAGCGTATTCAGATTGGACCATCACATCGATCGCAACTGGAACTGATTCTGAGTATGTGGATGCGGGCGCAGGTGCTGGCAATGTTTACACATCAACCAACAGTAACCTAAATGTTGAAGCCGATATTCCGATGGGCGCTAAGCTTGAGTACCAAGTTGTCGCGACCATCAATGACAAAGCCAATAGCGATGTTGTTAACGTTCTAACCGTCGATGGCGACACGATATCTCATAATATTTCGCAAACTGTTCGCCAAATTGATTACGAAAAAAACATTCTCGCTTACTACGATACGGATGGTAATGAACTAGCTGGCGCTACTAACTACATGCCTGGCGGCTACATCGAGTATGAAATCCTAATCGAGAACATCGCATCGGCGCACGTTGATGACATCAGTTTACGTGATGACATCGACCAAATAACCACTCAATACTTTGATGGAACGCGTGGCCCTGCCTTTGATAGCTGGACGATTGAAACTTTCGCTGATGGATCGGGGATTTCAGATCCTGATGTAGATAACTCGATTAAAGACAATCAACCGATTGATACGCACTTGGATATATCGGCAGACAACTTTGGCGGTGTAGTATTGTCATCGTTTGTGCGTTACGTCATCAAGGCCAAAATCAGTCCAAAAGCAGTAGGTTCTTTCACTAACCGAGCGTACATCGATGAAGATGACGGAAATGAACTAATTGCCGTATCTCCACCTGCAAAGATGGCTGAGCCTGAAATTTCGTTCTCTAAGAAAGCATTTTATGACGCAGGCCTCTCCTCGGCAAAGACTGAGTATTCTCAAGTCGCTGGTGAAAGTGAGGTTTACTACCGAGTTCAAATTAAGAACACGGGTAATGGTATTGAGTATGGTTCTCGCCTTGAAGATACTATTTCTGCAATTCAGACTCGCATTGCAGAAGATGCCTCGACGTCTGGCACTGACCCTGTCGGCCAGCCATTTTTATCTGGTTGGGAAGTGCAGCTAGAAAAAACGGCAGCGGTAGGTTCGATTACAGACGCGGTTGACTTCGTTTCTGGTAATAACGTCAATATTGATAACGACATTGTTATCGCGCCTCAAGAAAGCCTAACGTTCACCATCCATGCTGAGATTCGTGAGGATGCGTTGGGCGATATTCAAAACAAAGCGAATTATGACGGTAAGGTTCGTACTGCGACTCTAATGCCACTAGGAAATAATATCAGTGTTGAAAAACGCGTGGTGTCGATTAACGGCAACCCGTTCAATGATGGGGATACCTATCTGCCGGGTGACGAAGTTGAGTATGAATTTGTGGTCACTAACACTGAAAACGGTTGGGCGAATGATATTCAAATCAAAGACACGGTAAAGGATATCCAAGTTGAGGTTATTGGCGGAACAATGGAGTCTGCCTTTGTTTCGGGCGATATCATTCACGAAATCAGTAATGGTATTGATGCCAACGTCGATACCTATGTTCCTAGCTATAACCCAAACAATAACCTGAATATTGAAACCGATATTGCCGCAGGTGAAATACTGACGTTTAACTTAACGGGTGTTATCCGTGATGACGCTTTGGGAACTATCGAAGCCAACCGAGTGACGGCAGAAAATGAGTCTGCGACGTCAGAAACTATCCCACCTCAAGAAGCTGAGCTCGACTATTTCAAAACCTTGGTTTACACCGATGGTGAATCGGCTGGTTGTTCAGTTCCTTCAAACGATGGCAGTAGCTGTACCTACGCACCTCGCGGGGATGTTGAGTATCAAGTTACGCTAGAGAATACGGGTGATAGCATCGCGAATGACGTGAGTGTTATCGATGCTATTCATACCATCAAAACCGAAGATGGTGATGATGCGTTCTCTGAATGGACCATCGCGATTGCTGTGGAACCTGTTGGTTCTTATGACGTACGAGGTAACTACAACGGCAGTGTACCATTGAATGCAACTGTCGACCTTCGCCCAGGTGAGCACATTGTATTTGACGTGAAAGGCAGAGTTTCTACGTCAGCGACAGGTACCATCACCAATACAGCACAAGTGAATGGCGATAACACCAACGATATTGTCCTCAACCCTGGCCGCTCGAACATTCTAGTTGATAAGTGGACAGATACACCTACGTACGTACCTGGTGGAACGGTGAATTACTACATCGATATTACCAACGATGATGTGGATTCTGGCCTGTTTTCAATCCGCGACATCATCAGTGGCTTCGAAGTCGAAACTGTCGATGGTTCGATGCAAACCGCACTCACGGAGTGGAGCGTCGATTACAATGTGCTTTATAACTCCGCGCCATCAGACCCTGACGCTAATGATTTTTCAGAGTTAGATAAGCTAGTTGGTCAAAACAGTCCAGACATCGATTTACCTGTTGAATCGATCAAGATGGCTGGGCGTGACGATGCTGGTACGGGTGGTGGTGATAAGTACACAGCTGTCCGTATTCACGTTCAAGGTAAGGTTCGTGATGATGCGATTGGGCGCTTTACCAATACGGCTTATCTACGACATGGTTTGGACGATTCGAAGATCGCTCGCTTACGAGAAGGCTTTATCACTCCGAAGTCGGGTCAATTGGTTCTAACCAAAGAAACGACGCCAATTGCAGAACCTGATGCTAAGTATCAACCGGGTCAACCTATCTCATACAAGATCACCGTGGCTAACACAGGTGAAGGTTACCTTGTCGATCAAGTCCTGACGGATCGCATCGATACCATCATGACAGAGGTGGCTAACAGCCCAGATCAAGAGCAAGCGTTGACAGGTAATTGGATCATTAGCGACGAACAGCTTGATGGCAGTGGCGATCCAGCCCTGAACGCTCGCAAAGATGTGGTTAATAACGCACAGGGTTATAGTGCGACTTACAGCATTCACCCGGGTGACAGTTATTCATTTGTCGTGACCAACACTGTTAATGATAAGGCCAAAGGCGAGATCACTAACGTCGTTAAAGTTGATAGCGACGACGGTGAGCACTCTGCAGACGCGACCTACATTCCAGAAGATGCGCAAGTTGAGATCACTAAAGATGTCGATAAAGCAGAGTACCTTCCGGGAGAAACACTTCAGTACACCGTGACCGTTAAGAATAACGGCTTAGGTTGGGCTGAAGATGTTGCTATTGAAGATGCGCTGAAGTCGGTTGAAACCACGATTGCAGGTGGTACGACTGAACAAGCTTTTGACCCTGCTTCAATCCAAATATCGGCGGTATCGACAACCGGTGAAACCCCAGTACCGGATGCAACCCGTGGTGAAGACCTTCATGAGACGCTCGATATTGCGCCTCAAGACAGTATTGTTTTCACTATTCAAGTTGCGACTAATCCGTTGGCGACAGGCGATATTACTAACATCGCATCAGCGACCTTTGACGGCACAACATTTGATGACAGTGCTACCAGTACACCAGTGTTGGCGACGGTTTCGGTCAAGAAGACGGTTGATACGCCATCGTATGAAGTAACCAAGCTGATTAACTACGACATCACCGTAACCAACAGCTCTGATGCGTTTGCATCTGGTGTTCAACTTCAAGACATCATCAGTGACATTCAAGTCGACACGACCGCGGATAAACAAGAGTCGGCATTCCTACTATGGGAAGTGAGCTTTGACGCCTCGGATGATCGCTCTGTTGTCACTCCCAAGACGTTCGACTTGAGTGAAGATATCGATGTGAGTATGGATGTGGCGCCACAAAGTACCGTGACATTCCATGTTAAGGCGTTGATTCGTACGACGGCGATTGGCGATATCAGTAACACGGCAACCATCACTTATAACGGAACACCACAAGACTCAACGGTAGTCATGACACCGAAAGACTCTGAGTTTGTTGCGACGAAAACTAACGTACAAACCGAGTATGAGCCGGGTGGTGAGCTGGAATTCTTGATTACCATTAAAAACACCTCTAACAACTACATCAGCGATTTAAGTGTTGTCGATGACATGAGCACGATAGAGGTGGGCTATTACGATGGTACCACTGGGCCTGCTTTTGTTGCTGGAACCACTTCTTTGGTTGTTGAGTCAACCACGGTAGGAACGACGACGGAGCAAATTAGCCCGATTGAGTACAGTGTGGATATTGCACCGCACGGCACAGTTGTGTTCCGCTCAAAAGGCACCGTAGTCGATACCGCGACCGGACACATCATTAATACTGCGCAAGTAGATGGCGGCGATGTTATCAGTCCTCCAGTTCAAACAGTTGCGGCTGTGGTTCAAGCTGAGCTGTTTACCGATGCCCCGTATTACGTGCCGGGAGAGCAGGTTGAGTATCACTTAGTGGTGCAAAACATAGGCCGAGGTATAGCCAAAGATGTCGCGCTTTACACCCAGTTCTCTGAATCCATGGGTGATCATATTGATGGTAATTTTAGTAATGCGTTTGATGAATGGACACTAACGGCAACATCAGAAGGGGCTGAAACTCAACCTGGCACCTTTGATGACGACAAAGACCTGTTCACCTTGGTCGACATATCGCCGGGCGGCAAGATTGATTACACGTTCACATTGACGGTCAACGAAGACATGCTGACTAATATCGATGTGCTTGGATACTACCTCGACTTAACTGGTAGCCCAGCGATGCGCGCTCGTTCTAAAGGCATGTTGGCCTCTGAAACCTCGATGCAGGCAGTGGCAGATCAAGTATCTGCTTTGGATTTGCCGCCAGTGGGTGCTGATCTGGTTGTTGAAAAACGTTCTGATAAGCCTGAATACACCGAAGATGACGACAGTGTCACTTATTACTTAGCCGTGACCAACAACGGTCAAGGTAACGCGGCTAATGTTCGTCTAACCGATGAGATCAGTGGACTACAAAACAGCACAGGTAATAAAGTCTTTACCGATTGGACAATTGAAGGTGTGGAAGTCGACGACTCGGGCGCGGTTATTCAGCGTCATTCTTTCCCGTCGAATAAAGACTTAGACACTACCGTTAACCTGAAATCCAACAAACGAAATGCTTACGCGTTTGAGGTCGTGGGTACGCTAGGTAAGGGCTTGGATGACGACATTACCAATACCTTTACGGCGACCGAATCTGACGGTACCGAAACCAGTGACAGTGTAACTACTCATATCAAGAAGATTCCTGATAATTCTGGAGAGTTGGAGCTGACCAAGTCTGCGTTGCAAGATACCGCGCAAGTGGGTGATGCGGTTGAGTACGAGATCATCGTTGAGAACAACAATGAATCTTACTTTAAGAACGTGACTGTGGAAGACCGTTACCCAGGTGGTCTGAAATACATCGTGGACACATCAGAAATTGTGCTAAGCGGCATTGATGGTGAGTTCGGTACGGAAGACGATCAGGTTATCTCTCAAGATCCATCAGATACGGGCAAGTTAATGTTCACATCGTTGAACTTTGATCCGGGCGAGAAGCTGCGTATTCGTTACTTATTGCGTGTGTCGGTAGGTGCCACTTTTGGTGATTACATCAACACCGCAGTAGCGAAGGTTGATGGCTCGGCTGTTTCTAATGAAGACACCGCCAAAGTGACCATTGAGCCGGACAAGGTGTTCGATACCTCATCGATCATCGGTAAAGTTTTTGAAGATCATAACAAAGATGGATTCCAAGCTGATGCAACCGCGTTTGATGTTGAGCTAACTGCGAACTTAGCAACACAAGGCTACATCGCTGATTCGACGCACATCATTCGTGATGGTCAAGACGTTGCTATTCAAGATGGTGCGATAACCACTGCACTTGAACAAGGTTTGGAGCTTGGTGACCTTTGGGGACATTCAGTGAACCGAACACTGGCAGAAACCAGCAAAGTGGTGATTCAATTTAAAACTCGCACACAGCAAAGCTTTGATTTCTACGTCACAACCGATGCGGGCTCTCGTATCGAGTTCGACGCACAAGGTCAGATTCAGTTTAAGCATGAATCGGACAAGAAAAAGGGACTGAGCGCGGAAAACCTCAACGTAACCAGAAACCTGTATCGCGATGGCGAGGATTACCTGTGGGAAATCGTTATCGAGAACAAAGGTATTTACGAAGATGGTATTCCGGGCGTTAAGTTGATGACGGTTGAGGGAATCGTTATTTACACAGACCAGTACGGTCGTTACCACGTGCCCGACCAATGGGTACTCAATAAGAAAGGTAAGAACTTCCTCGTGAAGTTGGACACTGATTCGCTCTCCACCTCCATGGAAGTGGTGAGCGAAAACCCAAAAGTGTTGCGAATTACCCCGAACAAGCTCACCAAGTTCAACTTTAGCGTTCATCGCAAAGACCAACAAAGTGAACAGAAGTAAGCCATTGGAACCGTAACTGGAAATTGTATGAAAGTATTTAGTAAGTCTCGTTTAGCTACGTGTGTGTTAACGGCCATTCCTGTGATGGCGGTAGCGAAAGACACAGGTAAGCTTGAAAAACTCGGTTCTGAGACGACTGGCATTGAAATCACCAAGCCGAACCAAGACCAAGACAGCTCGCGTATTTACTTAGAGCAAGGCGCTATTTGGGCAAGCCGTGACATCACTCGCTTTGACCCAGTATTAGATGTCAGTGTCAGCGATGAATTAGAAGTCGAACAAGGCACACTGCGTGACAGCGTCGGTTTCACCATTACCACCAACTACGGTTACTACATCAAAAAGTACCAGTTGGAAGTGTACCGAGTGGGTGACTTTGGTCTGTCTGAGCCAATCGCTGTGCTTGAAGGCGATAAACTGGCGAACGACTCTGACATCAATTGGGATGGTCAAACTGATGTTGATTATCAGTTTGAGGTCGGTGAGCAGCTGATGTTCCGCCTAAAAGCGTGGGACAAAGATGGCAACATGGATGTGACCACCGTTGGTGTGACTGACTTAGTTGAGCCGGACTCTGAAGTCGATATCGACCGAAACGATAACGACGATGAAGAGAGCAAAGGTAAAAGTTACGGACAGGCAAAGCTGATGCGTCACAACATCCCGACCAATGCGGGTTTAGCGAAGTTCATCGGCACTGGCTTGAAAGGCGTAGATAAAGTCATCATCGGTGAAGATGAATTTGATGTCGAAGATGGCAACTTATACGCAGAGCAGTACTTACCAACAGACTCCTACATTTTCCCAACCAAGGTTGTGTTTGATAACGGTGATGAACGTCGTTACAAGCTTTACGTTCGTATTCCAGATACGTACTACGCACAAACTGGCTTGGCTGATCTTTATGTTGGTAAGAATAATGTGTCTGGTAATAGCGATGCATTAAGTGTCGATGACCAGTACCAAGATGACATCTACAACCAAGGTCGCTTAGCGTACTTTGGTCAGGGTAAATTTGGCGACAAACTTCGTGTAACGACTCACTTTGATACGCGAGAAAGTGAAATCAAAGACATGTTCAAACATCCGTTCGCCTCCGACGATTCGGATGTGTTCGATATCCTCGAAGACGACGATGAGCTTTATTACGGTAACTATGGTGACAGCTCAAACATCGAAAAAGTGGTCAACACCAAAGGCAAGGTTTACCTCAATGTGGAATACGATAAGTCTCAATACTTGTGGGGTAACTACAACACGGGTTTAACAGGCACTGAGAACAACGATTACAACCGTAGCCTCTATGGTTTCAAAGCTGATTATCGCACTCGCGATACTACACAATACGGTGAAGATCGTTTGAACGTGGTCGGTTTTACCGCAGAAGCTGATTCCTTGTATGCACACGATGAGTTCTTGGGTACAGGCGGTTCTCTGTACTTCCTTCGTCATGGTGAAGCGGTACCGGGAAGTGACAAAGTTTACGTAAAAGTAAAAGATGAATCTGGCCTAGTGCAGAATGAAATCCCACTTGAGCCGGGTGTCGACTATGATTTTGACCCATACCAAGGTCGAATTATTTTGACCAAGCCACTCGACAACATCCTATCCGATAGCTTTGGTAGCGTGATTGAAAACGGCGATGATTACGAAAACTTTCTGGTTGTCGATTATGAGTATGTTCCACAAGGTTCAGATTCATTAGGCGCGATGTCTTACGGTGGTCGTGCTAAAGGTTGGATCAACGATTACGTTGGTGTTGGCGTGACGTATGCAACTCAAGAAAAGGACAACCAAGACTACGAGTCTTACGGTACGGACTTAACGTTGCGTGCAACAGAAGGTACCTACATTAAGGCTGAGTTTGCACACAGTGAAGGTACTCAAACTGAGTCGAATTTTGTCTCTGTTGATGGCGGCTTAACCTTTACGCCAATTGGCGACACATTGGAAGACCGCGAGGGCGACAGTGTCCAAATCACAGCTGTCACCAGCCTTTATGATCTTGCTCCAACCATTTTTGGTGCTGTTGGTAATGACCTGAAACTTTGGTATCGAGACAAAGACGCGGGATACAGCTACGCAAGCAGCAGCGATGATTTAGAGCAAGAGGCATACGGTGCTGAACTTCGTTTGCAAGCTACCGATCGCTTGGCGGTTCTCTCTCGCTTCTCGACCAATGAAGAGCGCGATGTCGATGGTAATCTAGAAACAGATACTGTAACGATTGAGATTGAGACTCAAGTCAAAATCACCGAGCACATCAAAGTTTCGGCGGCAGGGCAACAAACTGAAGAGCTTAACCAAAACGACGAGCACAGCGATGCGACCTTAGCGGGCGTGCGTTTGGAATACATGTGGGACAGCGAGAACAGCGTTTACGTTAAAGGGCAAAAGACCGTCGATCAGTCGGATGACTATGATGAAAACGACAGCGCGTCGATTGGCGCTGAATTCCAAGTGTTGGAAGACTTGTCTCTTGGCGGCGAATACACCGATGGCGACCGAGGCCAAGTAGCAGAAGCGACTGTGACTTACGATGTAACAGATGACCACTCAACCTACGTAACTTATGTAGATGATAACTACGAAGGTCAAAACAACGTGATTGTTGGTCAGCGTGCAGACCTCACCAGCAGTGTCGATTTTTACCAAGAGAACCAGTTTGTTGATGAAAACGACGGTCATGGCCGTATCGACTCGTACGGCTTTGGTTACGACGTGACGGAAGATGTCGAGATGGGGATCGGTTATCAGCTTGGGGAAATTAAAGATGACGAGAACATCACCACAGAGCGTGAATCTATTAGCTTCAATGCTTCAATTGACCTAGATGACATCACCCTAAGCCACAAATTTGAATATCGAGTGGATAAGAGTGAAGACGACCCTGACATCGCTCAGCGAGAGCTGCAACAAATCGTGACGACCAACCGTTACACGCATCACTTAACGGAAGAGTACACATTGTTCGGCAAGTACAACTACTCCATCACCGAAAGTGAAACAACGGGCGAAACCATGGCGCAATTCACTGAAGCGACCGGTGGACTAGCGTATCGTCCGATCTACAACGATCGACTCAACTTACTGAGCCGCTACACCTACATTGCAGATTTCGATCAACTGGATCGCGATGTGGATTATCAAGATGAAACCAGCCAGATCATTGAAGTTGAGGCGATCTATTCGATTGACCAACACTGGGATGTCGGTACTAAGTACGCCCATAAAGACAAACAGCAAGCTTTTGAACGAGCATCTGGTTCGAATGAGCTGGTTAAAAGCGATATCGACCTATACGGATTAAGCGCTTCTTACCGTGTGATGAAAGAGTGGGATGTGACGGGTGAATACCACTGGAAAACAGACACACTCAACGATGAGCTAGAACACGGTGCGTTAGTTTCGGTGAACAAGCACATCGGCGAGAACTTCAAAATGGGGATTGGTTATAACTTCTCTGCGTTTGATAGTGACTTAACCAATGATGACGACTACGACGCATCCGGCGTGTTTATTAACTTAGTCGGTAAGATCTAAGCATGCCCCAAAGTGGGTTGAAAGTTAAGAGTTGAGAATTCAAAGTGACAGTAAAGAGTAAGATGAAAACAATTATTTTCCTAATAAGCGCAGTGATGAGTACTTTGCTGCTGTCCGGCTGTGCAACCGACACCTATGTGAGCCAGGAGAACCGAGACAAGTTCGCAGGCATCGATGTGTCTAAGTTTTTAATCAGCGAGTGTTTGGCGCCAGAGCGTGAGGTGCACATCGCCATCGCAGAGCATTTTGCTTTTGATAAATACCAATTACGCGACCTCGATAAGATCAACTTGGATACCTTTGTTAAAGAGATCAGAGGCCTCGAAGGGCGTATCACGATTGTCGGCCATACTGATTACAAAGGTTCTCTGGAATACAACGAACGTCTTTCACAGCGCCGTGCTAAATCGGTCGCAGATTATTTGAAAGGGCAACTAGACCCAACGCAATATGACTGGGAAGTGAAACATCTTGGTGAGACTCAACCTCTTCTGTTTGGTAAGACAGATAAAGACCGAGCGGAGAACCGCCGTGCATTTATTGTGTTTGAAGAAGCTCAGAAGTACGAAGAGATGCCTTTCTGTGAGCCACCAAAACCAGAACGTAAAGTTTATATGGCAATGACGCCACACTTCGATTTCGATAAGTCAGTACTCAAGCAAGAAGATCTAACTCAGTTAGATGACTTCACAACGAAGTTGAGCGGCCTGCAAGGCAGCATAATGGTGGCAGGGCACACCGACCAATCGGGTTCACTTTCTTACAATGAAAAGCTGGCTGAGCGCCGCGCAGAAACGGTGGTTGAATACCTCAAAACCAAACTCGACCCTAAGCAGTTTATCTGGGAAGTGAAGTCATTTGGTAAGTTGCAGCCTGCGATTAATGAACGCTCTGAAAAAGCCGATGCATTAAACCGCCGCGCGTTCATTGTGTTCAAAGAGTCTGATATTACTGCCGAACAGCAAGCTCTTTCTGGCAGTGAACAAGAGGCGTCGAGCAGCGAGAGTGAGTAGAAATTACTGAAGAATAACAAACAGATGCCTCTATAAAACGCAAAAAGCCCCTACGTTGGGGCTTTTTGTTGCTCGCTCTACGGATTAAGTCGGGTCGAAGATCTATTCAGATGGCAAATTTTGCTTTAACTCTAAAAGCATTCGATAAGCACTTTCGCCAGACATTTCGTACGGGTTAAATTGATCAGATGTTGAAAACTGTAAGTTCAACAGCTCGGTTAAATTGGACTGCGGAATGTCTCCCATCGACCAGTCTCCAAATTCTCTGCTATCAACCTCTTTAAAATAAAGTATTGCGACGTGATTGTGTCTCTCGTCGTTAAGAATATGATTGTATGTGTGGTTAACGGCCTCTCTAGACCCTTCAATACATTGAAGAAAGTACTTTTGATTATGGCTGAGAAGCCCCGTTAAATGGCTTTGCCGATTATGATCTCGCGAGATAGCGAGTATCTCCTCCAATGCTTTGGAATCACAACATTCGGAAAGCGTACTGACATAAATTAACCGAGTTAGGAACATAGGCATCATTTCGGATTTTTGTTCAAAGGGTATTAATAAATATAAGCCAAGCTCATGGAATTGCGAGTCATTGATTTAATTGTCACTCGGTGGCTTTTGGAAGAGAAGAGAAGAGGATGGGGATGAAGTAGAAAAGGGCAGGTTGCAAGATACGCTAAAATGACTCGAATGTTGGCCATTCAATTATTTTAGCGACCTGCTTGTGAGCTCGTTAGTTGTTTAGAGTTGAAATCGATTCAACGTTAGAAGAGGAATCAAATCGAACGTTGACCAACACATTTTCACGTTCGAAAGTCACATCATCAAAGTCAGTCGTTGCGATCTTAAATCCATTTCTTGCGAATAAACTCGTCACCGTTGTTCGTTGTTTCTGTTCCATACCGCATGTCAGTAGTTCGTTCATCGTGATCTTCATTAGGTAACCGTGTGCATAGTGTAAGCGTACAGACTCTACATTATGAGATCAATTGCTTAATCGATAAGCTATATTGATATGTTCAATTGAGTGATTCAGGTATTTAAAAGCCGGATGGATAGTGGGCAAGGGAGTTATGCGACCTATGACAAGTGGAGCGTTATGTGACCACTGTTCAGCATTCCTTTAACACGAAGTTTGTCGCAAAAATCGCGTTGAAATAAGTGGTTACAAAGCAGGAGGAATTATGCCCGCCGTTTGGTATGTTTGGTCGGTTATTGGAAATATTATCGGCCTATATCTCACTTAACTAAAGTACATCGATTTACGATGAGTAGACTCCTCAATAAGCCTTCTTTTTATTTGAATTTTATATGCTAAGTGGTTTTGTTATAATTGTTATTAATTGCATAGGCTTGATTTTAATATTGGTTTGATTTATAAAACAAGCATTCGTTCATTAACTTCATGATTATATTAGTTTTTACTAACCTTTAAATAACATGGAGAAAGGCGATGAATAAGAACCAAACACGCAACAGGTTAGCGAATTTAGTGCGACTTCGTAGGTCATACAAAGCATCAGACTTTCTGGTGGGTTCTGATGAACTCCGAGTTAAAAAAGATGTGTATAGCTTACGTAAAATCAAACAGTTAGAAATTCGTCAATTGGGTCTTAAAGAAAACGCAATCAATATCGTTTCGTTGGCTTTAGTCCTCTCGGCGGCGACTTGGGCATTTGTTCCTCAGTTCGGTTTACCAATGCTTGCACTGACCTTTATTTTGGCGTTTGTTACATGGCGACGATATGAGTTGCGTGCAGAGTTTAAAGGGGCCGATGAAACTGGCGACCATTGGGTTTCCGTGGCGCGCGGTTGTACTCGAGAAGAGTTCAAAGTATTGAAAAACGTTGAATTGGCTTTACGCGATCAGCTGTCTTAGTGGCTAGATCTGTTAAGGTTAAGGTCTTATAAGCGTTAAGCTCCCATAATCAACAAGGCTCGTCATTGTATGGCGAGCTTTTTATTTTCTGAAAAACACAGGTAGTGCAGGTTACTTTGAGAGGCCAATGCTTATATGTGTAATGGGGGTTGATATGAATCTTAAGTCACGGCGTTTTTGATGCTCTTTGTGGTTTTGAATATAGGGAGAGGGTGGAAATGAATACACGAGTCAGTGAGAGTTCTTTTAAAAGGCTCATCCAGTTAGTTGGTTGTGTTTTGATTATAGTGTTGAGCAATAGTCGACTCTCCAATGCTCAAAGCATCGAGTTTCCTACTTGTGTACAGAGCGAGGTTTTGAATACAGAAATCCACCTTTATGTTGATGAATCGGTGTTAGATGAATATTCCAAAGCATTTATAGCCTCTAAAATAGCGACATGGGAAAGCTATTCGAATCTGGTGTTAAAAAACTCCTGCGTCCCTATGACGAGAAAAGTCACTAAGGTGACTTATACGTCTGAAATCGACAGCCTTTGGTTTCAAGATTTGGGCGCAGCAGAGAGGTTATTAAAACTCTCGATGGAAGAACCGATTCCAGAAACAACAGAAGACGGCGTCCCCATTTTTACTGGGATAGTATTTTCTAATTATAATTTTAGCTTTGAGTCTGATTATTGTGGTATGTCTTCTTCGGTATCCTACTTTTTTTCTTTAGCGATAAACTGCCCTGATTACTTAATGGAGCATGAAATTGGCCATTTAAGTGGTGCTAATCATGACTATAAAACGTTATTGAAAGATTTTGATAGTATAGAAAGTTACATTTCTGGAACGTATCCAAGAGCTCCTCAATATTCCTTCGGTACAATTTGTGCTGACAGAGGCACAGTGATGTCTTATGAGCGAGATGTTATACCTGCATATTCCAGCCCGGACATCAGAGTAGATGGCACAAAGTGCGGGGATAGCAAATACCACAATAATGCGAGAGTGCTTAGAGAGTTCGCACAAGCTTATTTAACCCCATGATTGCCTAGCTGCTAGATTGGTAGTCATCCGATTTAGTTACTTTATTATTAATGGTTATTATGAGATTACTAGCTGTTGTGGTCGAGATTAATCCCTCTAGAAGTTAGACCAAGAACCAAACTTAAGCACCAAACCAAGGAGAGAAAATGCAGGTAAGTATTAGGCCCGCCATGCCAAGCGAATTGGCAGCCATTTATTCCTTGGTTATCTCAAACGATGAGTGGACGAAGTTTAACGGCCCTTATTTTCCATACTCACCGCCATCACTAGAAGAGTTTGAAAGCCGTTCGTTTCAACGGTTACTCAATGGATCCGACTTACAGTTGGTGGTTGTAGACGATGTGCCTGTAGGAACCGTCAGTTGTTATTGGGAGTGTGAAGAGACACGTTGGCTTGAAGTCGGAGTAGTCATTTATAACTCCGACTATTGGGGGAAGGGTATTGCTGCGTTAGCTCTTCCTCTTTGGGTATCTTACCTATTCGAAAACAAGCAGATAGAGCGTGTCGGTTTAACCACTTGGTCGGGTAATCCGCGGATGATGTCACTAGCTCTTAAATTAGGCTTCCAGCAAGAAGCTAGGCTAAGAAAAGTGCGTTATTACCAAGGCGAGTATTATGACTCGATTAAGTATGGTCTATTGCGTTCTGAGTGGCTGGAAAGCAAATAGCCATAATTTGAGTTAGCTTGTTGTTTTACTGAACTTTATAAGTCGTGGAGTTCAAAGTAGTCACTTGTGATCTTTAAATCTAAGACGGGCGTATTTCTTCCAGTTTATTAAGGAAGAGTATGCATGATGCTATCTAAAGAGAATGAATCAAGAATTATCGAAATGGCGTGGGAAGACAGAACGCCGTTTGAAGCAATAGAACTGCAATTTGGTTTAAATGAATCGGAAGTGATTCGTTTTATGCGTAGCCATCTCAAGCTTGGCAGTTTTAAGCTGTGGCGTTCACGTGTTTCTGGGCGCTCGACCAAGCATGTAAAACTACGCAGTTCGGACGTTTCGAGAGGTTATTGTCCGACTCAATACAAGCACCGCTAGATAGGGACTTATTTAGTCAGCCCAAATGACATTTGATTGTGGAACAAGAAAGGTGGCGCAATGCACTGGACGCACAAAGACCCTCGTAATCATCACACTCATGGTTGGTTGAAGCATAACGGGAAAGTATACGAGTAAACACCTCCGAGACTTTTCCCTTCAAGGCTATAAGATAAAAAGGAATTTTGATGTTTAAGCTGGAAACTGACAGGTTGATTCTTCGAGATATGAGTATCGAAGACGAGTGTGCCTTTGTTGCGATCTCTCAAGACGCAAAGTATCAGCGTTTCTATGATGAAAGTGATTGCGAACCTAACAAATATCGAGAGCTAACTCAGTTGTTTGTTGCATAGGCTTTGGAAGTACCACGCCAGTCCTATCAACTAGCGGTTGAAAGCAAAGATTCGGGGAAGTTTATTGGAACCGTTTGTTTACGTCTTGAACGCGATAAACAAGCTTCAATGGGCTGTGCTTTATCGAGGGAAACTCAGGGAAAAGGGCTTTCTATAGAAGCATCTGAAGCCCTCGCTGATTTTGGTTTCTCAGAGTTAGGCATACACCGTATCTACGCCGAAACCATCAGCAAGAACTTGGCTGCGATTAAATTATGTAAGTCACTGGGAATGAAACAAGAAGCGTGTTTTAAAGCTCATCGATTCTTCAAAGGTCAATGGTGGGATACAGTTGTGTTGGCGGTTGTTCGATCTGATTGGGGAAAGGCTTAGTGATGGAAAGTGAAAGGCTCAAATTAACCCCTCCATCATTAAAATACAGCGAAGAGATGTGTGAGGTGATAAATGAGTGCAAGGCCGAGTTTTCCCCATTCTTACCTTGGGTTTCTGATTCTCTAACTAAAGAGCAGCTAGAACTTAACATTCAAGATGCTACCAATAATTTCGCCAACTTTACTGGCGAGTTCTGGTTCAATATTATTGAAAAGCAAACAGGGGCATTTATCGGGGCTATTGGCTTTATGATCAGAGACGATACTGTCCCTTACTTTGAAATCGGCTACTGGTTGCAAACATCAAAAACGGGCTTGGGTTACGTGAGTGAAGCTGTCCGAATTATCGAAGAATATGCATTCACTCAAAAAGGTGCGAAAAGAGTCGAAATTAGGATGGCAGGCTCGAATCTTAAAAGTCAGGCCGTGGCCAAACGATGTGGCTATCAACTTGAAGATCGCTTAGCCAATGATCGACGTTTGCCATCAGGATATATGGACAGCACGCTCGTTTACGCCAAAATAAGCCAGTCTTAAATGTGTGCTGTTGATTCTTAATGTGTGGCACTTTTATTGACAGAAACCGTAAATTCCCAAGTACTCTGAAAGACCAACATTTAGCGCTTAGTTATCCGGCTCATCGTCTACAGTGACGTCACCATTCATTGAGTTGTAGTCAATGGAAATTCCCGGTACGACTCGATAATGATAGATACACTGATCCGTCTGTATATATTCAGCAATGTAGTCGGTTTCTTCTGGTGAATTGAAACTTGAAATACTAGGTGGATCGAGGAGCAGTGCGCCCCATACCGAAATGCAATCTTCAGCGTTATCTAATCTTGGAGATTCTTCAGGTAAGTGCCATTGCTGGGCTGGATATCCCCATTCATTGAAGTCAAGCTGGCCGGTCGCGGAGTCATCATAGATAGGGACATTCGTGGAAGCACCACCACCGTTTGAGGTTAAATTTTTTGAATAGGCAAGATCGACCCCTGTTTTAAAAGAAGCACCAGTACCTTTAACGACTGCAATATGAGAATCGGTACTTACGTTGAGGAACCTTGGAGCGGCAGTGACGGCGAGTATTCCAAGGATCACAATAACGACAACAAGCTCAATAAGTGTAAAACCGTTCTTTTTCATTTATCACCTCTTTTTAAGGTCGCTAGTATGCATTATAAGTTACTATTACCAAAGGGAATGTCCTTGTTTTAGTGGTAATTTAAATGCTCAATAATGAATGTTGTGATTAAGGTAACTTATATTTTATAAATCCCATGCGTATGGTTTAAGTACTGTGTATCTCACTTTGATATTAATTTTAGTTCTATGAAGGTTTTGCAATTAATGAATATCGTTGAAACGGTAAAGCTTCATCTTTCAGACGTTGGTTATCCAGAGGCTAGTGTTAAAACAGGGCAGGTTCGATCTATATCGGCGCTCGTTTTTAAAACCATCAAAAATAAAGATATCTCTAATGTTTTGTCCCTGTGTACTCAATTGCTTGAAGAAAGGGATTGGGCGTTAGGTGTTATTGCTTACGACTGGGCATTTAGAGTAAGAAAACAATATTCGAAAGAAACGTTTCCAATCTTTGAGCATTGGTTAATGGAGTATGTCACTGACTGGAATGATTGTGATGACTTCTGCACTCATGCGTTTGGTGAGTTACTGTCTCAATACAATGAGTTGTTCGAACTCACAACCAAATGGGTCGAGCATTCAAATTTTGCTGTACGTAGAGCTGCTGCTGTCATCTTAATTTATCCGATCAATCAGAATCGATACTCAGCGTGGGCTCCGCTTTGTGTAGCAGACCTATTGCTAGAAGATGGACATGACCTCGTGCAGAAAGGATATGGTTGGATGCTTAAAGTCCTAAGTAAAAAGGAACCTCAACAGGTTATTGGTTATTTAAACGCTAAGCATGCCGCAATACCAAGAGTTGCTTTTCGCTACGCGATTGAAAAGTTGGACGATAAAACTAAGCGAGAGTTAATGTTACTTTAACCACTGGCACTCCTCAAATCATCATCAGAATCCGGTGTGATTAATTATAACGATTAAAATAGGAACCCAAGGTGCAAGAACAAACTAGAGGACTCGATCGAGAAGGGTTCATTCAAAATCTTTATTCGCCAAAGAACATTGCGACTGAATTTCAAGAAGTGGTGTCAGCAGTCGTTGATTCGCTGCTAAGAGAACTTCCAGGTCAAGTTGATGGTATCTACTTGTATGGAAGCGTGCCTAGAGGAACGGCCATTGTTGGTCGCTCTGATTTGGATGTTTCTATCGTACTCGCTACGCCTGTTGGTCAGAGAGAAAAGGAAGTATTTAACCTACTTTCCGGCACCATACCCCAAACCTATCCGCAAGTGACCAAGCTTGATATCGATCCTGGCTTCCTGCGGGATGTTCTGCAACCCACGGAAAAGTATCACTGGCACTTTTGGATCAAGCATTGCTGCTGTTGTGTTTGGGGGAATGATCTATCTATAAAGTTTCCACGATATAAGCCCAGCAATGAAATAGCCCAAGCTCTTAATGGCGATTTATCGACTTTTCTTAAGCAAATGCCCTCGAGTTTCAAAACAATGACTGATGCGGATATCGTTAAGGTAATTGGTAAAAAGTTAGTGCGAGCGGCGTATTATTTTGTGGCTGAGCAAGACGGCAGCTGGTACACCAACCTGAGCCAGTGTGCTGCAGTCGCCAAGCGCTATTACTCCAATCAAAGCGACGATATTGAGCTAGCTCATCAATACGCTCTCGGAAATTTGATATCTAAAACAGAAGCTTTTGAATTGTATGAAAGGCTGAGTAAAAAGCTTGTTGTAAATTAAGCATTAACACAAGCTAGAACAACAAACTTAACTACCTTTGTAACGGCTTTAGGAAAATTAGATGGATGTCCACGAGTGTGTCTCTTTTATCTTGCTGAACGAATCACAAGTATTGCTAGAAAAGCGTAGTGAGTCTAGGGAGACCGATCCCGGTTTAATCACTATACCTGGCGGCCATATTGAACACGGTGAAAACCTGGTTCAGACACTCTTTCGTGAGCTCGATGAAGAGCTTAATGTTGTTCCGATTGATTACCAATACTTGTGTTCGCTTTACCATCCTACGAAGGAACTTCAGTTGATTCATTATTTTATCGTGAGTGACTGGAAAGGAGATATCACCGCTCAAGAGACTGATGATGTTAAGTGGTATTCACTAGGTTCAGCTCCTGTTGGTATAGCAGGCGATGGTATTGCTTTGAAAGAAGTAGAGCGCGTGGGTAGGTATCTTTAGTTTGGATTCGATAAGATGTTTTGGACGTTTTTTGAGGGCTCAAAAACGGTGAAACCCCGATGTTGGTAGCATCGGGGTTTCGAATTTCTAGATTTCTCGACTGGTAAGATCGATTATCTTTTCTATGCAGAAGGCTGGATTAATCCAATCTTATTCCTTGGTAGGGAATTAGATGCGGATGAAGTCCATGTGCTCAACTTTTGGCTTGAACGCGTGACGTTGAACGTCTTGTGGCTTAACCTTAACTTCTGCGCCGTCAATCAGTAGAGTGATTGCTTCGTAGAATTCAGGCTTGTCCATTTGGTTGATCACGTCAGCGTGAACAAGTTCGATAGCTACAGCTTCAGCTTCGCCACCGTAGATTACAGCTGGGAATTTACCAGCGTGACGTAGGCGGCGGCTCGCACCTTTACCTAGTTCAGTACGTACTACTGCTTCAAATTTCATAGTTTTACTCTCAAATTAGTAAAAATTAACTTCACACCTCAATGCGACCTTGAGTGTGTGGTAATGCTTAAACATAAAAGTTCATGCTTAAGCGAGCGCGGATACTAACATCACATTCCAATATGAGCAAGTCAGAAGCCCATCTCAAAGTGAATTTCCTTCGATAATGGGTTCGTTTGGAGATAAAACGTTCGCTAACGCTTGTTTAGCGCATTTTACTCCCTTTTACATCGCAATCCTTATCTATTTATATCACTGCTAAATCATCAAGTTAATGAACGGAAAATGAATGTTTGCCTAAGACTTGGTTAAGTCTTAGTTCGTTAATCTTAGTGTCAATTAAACAGCAGAATGAATAGGTGAAAATATGGAACCGGTAAGCATTGTCGTAATTACGCTAAACGAAGAGAAACGCATTAGCCGCTTAATGGAAGAGTTGAGCGTGCAAACCCACCAAGAGTTTGAAGTGATTGTTGTCGACTCGAACAGTGAAGATAACACCAGAGAAGTGGCGCAAGCTTATGAAAACGCGTTGCCAAAATTAACGGTGCATCACATGGAAAACCGTGGTGTGAGCCTTGGCCGAAACACGGGTGCTTCATTGGCGCAATACAACCGAATCCTTTTCTTAGATGCTGACGTGAGCTTGCCTCGAAACTTCCTTGCGAAAGCGCTTTATGAACTAGAAGAGAACAAGCTTGAAGTGGCGGGTGTGTACATGAGCTCGAAAGGTTTGCCGCTTGTACACAAGTTTGGTTACGGGCTATTTAACGCAGGCTTGTTTACTACTCAGTTCTTTTTCCCGACGGCGATTGGCGCATGTATTTTCTCGACTAAACGGGCGCATGATGAGATCGGCGGTTTTGATGAAGAGATCGTCCTGTGTGAAGATTGTGACTACGTAAAACGTGCGAGCAAAACATGGCGATTTAGATTCCTGAATATGACCTTTGGTTTTGACCCACGTCGTTTAGACCAAGATGGCGTTGTGAAGACAGGCTCAACTTATCTTAAAGCCAATGTAAGACGCTTCTTCAAAGGCGAAATGCGTAACAACGAGATGAACTACAAGTTTGGTCACTACAAAGAACAGTAAGTATTGAGGTTGTTATGTTTGATGGACTAGGGCTGTTTCTGGGGGCATTGGGTGATGCTCTCATTGGCCCAAACCTATTTGTACCGGGAGAGCCCTTCTTTATCGCAGCGGGCTTTCAACTGTATTCAGGTGCATGGATGGCGTTGGTTTTGGTGATGCTAGGTGGTTTGCTTGGTGACCAACTCAGTTATTTCATTGGTTATAAATACGGTGCTAAGGCGCAACGAAGGCTCATTAAGTTTCGTCCTAAAACCAAAAGATTAATTGCGCGCTGCCGCTATCTGGTTGCTCGCAAAGGTACATACATCATTCTTTTTGCTCGTTTATTAGGGCCTATTGCTTGGGTTGTGCCATTTATAGCTGGCTCGCATCGTGTACCGTGGCGTAATTTTAGTATGTTGGCGTTTATCGGCTTGGCTCTTGGTGGTGGACAGTTCATTGCTTGGGGCATGTTACTGGCGCACGGCGTTGAAAACTTCCCGTGGCTTAATAGCCTTAAGATATTTATCTCTGAGCACAATAGTTTGATCGTCGGGGTATTCGCGGTATTGGTCTTCACCATTATCGGTTACCGAATGAAGTGGCGACGCTTGGTTCTTAAGTCGAGTGCGCTGATGTTAGCGTGGGTATTGTTTGCGAACTACGCCCACTTTTTTTGGAAAGCGGATGATTTTCAGAATCAACAAGAGACGGATCAAATAAACAAAGTAGACTGGAACTCGGTTACCTATAAAGCATTCCCAGGGAAATCGTCATTCTACTCGGCGCAAGCGATCAACGTCATTTATGTTGGAGTAACCCCAAGAGACTTAATGAAACAATTAGGCTGGATAGAGAATCAAACCTTCTCTCGAAATGAGATTGAATGGGCTGGCTATCTCGCATTGCTTAGAGACAAAACGCCACCTGTATCTGATTTGTATTGGCGAGACAAGCCACAAGATATGGCGTTTCAATTGCCGGGTAATTTGATGAAGCGCAGCCATATTCGCTGGTGGCGCGCAGGTGTTGATATTAAAACTAACCAGCCTCAGTGGTTAGGCGCAATTAGCTATGATGATGGCCTTAAAGTCACCCCTTATTCTGGCATTGTGACCGTACTTCATAACATTGACCCTAATGTTGATGAAGAGCGAGATAGGCTCGCTAATCAGATACGAGCGTCACTACCAGACATCGAGCTAGACAAGTACCCATTGGCAACGGTGGAAGTGATCAATGACGATCATGACTATTACACTGATGGCCGGGTATTAACGATTGGAGCAACGACCCTTAGTGATAATTCACAAACTTTGGATGTTGCTGTGAACGATATATAGAGTTGTATATAAGGTCGATAGAATTAAGCCCTAGCATTACGTTAGGGCTTATTGTGTTTAACTTTTACTTAGCTTGTTCAGCCTTTACTTACTTTAAGCACCAGAGAAGCTTTTAAGCCGCCCATTGAGCTCTTGCTGAGCGTTAGGCTGCCTCGGTAACTGTGTGCCATTTCATTTACGATATTAAGCCCTAAGCCTGTTCCTGGTGTGGTTTCATCAAGTCGGACGCCACGTTTGGTCACTTGCTCAAGCTTCTCTTCAGGAATGCCTTGGCCATCATCTTCAATCACCAACTCTATGTTGCCATCGTCGAGTTCATTTGCATGGACGCGAATAATGCTGCCAGCCCACTTGTAACTGTTCTCGAGTAGGTTGCCGACCATTTCATCAAGGTCGGTTTTTTCTACTGCCACTTCAATCTCAGAGTCTAGCTCGTTAATTATGGTGACTTCGTTGGCTGCGTAGACTTTATCAAACGCCATTGAGATAGCTTCAACACGCTCACAAGGTGAAGACTTCACCGAAAGAATGTTCATTGCACCTGCCATACGAGCGCGGCCAAGGTGATAATCAATTTGGCTTTGAATCTGATGAATGGGCTGTTGCAGCAGTGCCTTGTCATCCTCTGGAAGTCGCTCTATCTCATTTTTTAGAACTGAAAGCGGTGTTTTCAACGCATGAGATAAGTTACCCGCGTGGTTACGAGCTCGTTCTAATAACTCTTGATAGTGAAAGAGCAGGGCATTGAGGTCAGAGACTAATGGAGAAACCTCTTTCGGGTAGTTATCGCTTAACCCTTCTTGCTCGCCGTTTCTTAGCATTACCAGTTCGCGTTGCATCTTGCTGAGCGGTAATAACGACCAACTGACTTGAATACCGATCAACATCAGCACGCCAACAAACAGCAACATTAGGATCAACCAGACTTGACCAGTAAGCTCTGTCAGTGTGGATTCTAATGGATCTTCATCAATACCAATGGTGATCGTGACAGGGTCGCTCAGTTCAGGCAGGTAGATATCTTGCTCGATGTAAATCAGCTTTTCTTTCTCTGGCCCTTTGACTGATGTGTGAATCGGTGAACGCTTGATGGTGAGGTCTTTATCCCATAGCGAGCGAGATCGAATGATCTGCTCTTGGGTAGCGGCGCGCCAATAAATACCACTGTAGGGCTGGTTGAACCTAGGATCAGACAGACGCTCTGCCATGATCAGGTTACCACTGTCATTGGTTTCGATATTGGCGGTTAACTCATCCATGGTTAAGCCAAGCTGCTGCTTCATGTCATCGACGAGGTAGTCGTTAACCAGCTTCGGAATCCCGACACCAGCCGCTAATATCATCGCACCTAGCCAAAAAGCCGCAGCAAGGAGCAAGCGGCTTTTTAAACTGATGTTTTTAAGTGTTCGTTTCTTTAGATTCATGCATTTCCAACCTGCCTTTGCTCATCGTAACTTATCGTATTGCGATGATCAGAACAGGCTGTCCACTTAATTAATGGTTGCTCTTGGCGTGATTGACGACTGAGCTATTCAGCATTCAGTTGGTAGCCAAGGCCACGAACGGTTTTGATGATCTTTGGTGCGATTTTCTTACGAATACGACCGATGAACACTTCAACCGTGTTTGAGTCTCGGTCGAAGTCTTGCTTGTAGATATGCTCAACCAACTCAGTGCGCGAGATAACCTTGTTTTGGTTATGCATGAAGTACGCGACAACTTTATATTCCAGCGCCGTGAGGCTAACTGCTTGACCTTGCCACAACACTTTAGAACTGCGTGTGTCTAGGCTTAGATCACCGATTTGAAGTATCGGAGCAGCACTGCCTGATGCTCGGCGCAGTTGAGCTCGGATACGGGCAATCAGCTCGACCATCTCAAATGGCTTAGTTAGGTAGTCATCAGCACCGGCGTTCAAGCCCTCAACACGTTGAGTTAGCGTGTCACGAGCACTTAAGATAATCACTGGCGTGTTGATGTTTTCGTCTCGAATGCCTTTTAATACCGTTAGGCCGTCAAGCTTAGGTAAACCTAAATCGAGGACAATCGCGTCCCATTCTTCTGACGTTGCACGGTAGAGTGCGTCGATACCATCTTGAGAGAGCTCTGGAACCCAGTCGGCCCCCTCAAGTGTTTCAATAATTTGTTGGCCCAAACGAGGCTCATCTTCAACGACTAAAATTTTCATAATTGTTCTTCTAATTTCTTCTAATGACTGTTCGTCGTGCTTAGCTCTTCGTCGTACGTAACTAGTCGCCGTGTTTAATTGCGTCTTTAAAGTTGCGGCCTTTGATCATAAGCATTTCTAACGTCTCAGCGTTGTATTCGACTTTGATGATGTTGTTTTGGTAATTGATTTTTAGTTCATACACCCAAATGTCGTCATCTTCTTCTAGTTCTACTTTAATGATTCTGCCATGAAGATCGTTTTCAACCGCCGCATACATTTCTGAGAAAGGGCGAATGTAGCCTTCTCGTACGGCTTCATAGACTTCGTCTTGATCTTCTTCAAATTCGATGCTGGTTCCTGCTTTATGAACGTCCTGCACTAATTCATGACCATTATGATGTGAGTTAGCCCATGCGCCAGCAGAAACAAATAAGCCTAAGCTTATAGAAAAAAAAGAAATCATAGCTTTACTAAACATAGCGAATCCTAGAGAAGGTTGATAGCGTTCAGTATAAAAAAGTAATTCTGAACAGAAAGTGAACCTGATTAATAATGAGAATTTGATACCGAAAAACTTAACGCTTAAATGGCGCAGGCTTTAATACATAAGATTAATTGCCGAGTGTTAAGAACGTAAGACTTACTTTTATTCTTAACCTTAACGCTGCTGTAGTTCGTCTTCGAATATCTTGTCTCTCATTTTCCAAAAGCGTCCGACTTTACGGGCAATCACGAATTGAGGTGGGCGGAATCTATGTTGGTGAGCAACCACTTTCGTCGGTGAGGCTTCTTCGAAAGGGCGGTGTCTGTCTGCAAGGTGAGGGCGAACAAACTGGTCTTTGAAGTTCTGCTTCTGCTTTTTGGTGGTTAATGACCAAAACTCATGCACTTGCGCTTGGTTTTCACCGCGATAGGTGACTTTAAGTTGTGATTTACCTTTATCATCTTTAAGCACGTTGAGGTCCATTTCTAAGCACTCGAATACCAAAGCATCTTTTAGGTTCAGTGCCTCTTTAAGTTTTTTGTCTGGGTCGACTAAGGTTGCATCGCACTCATGACAAATACGCGCGGCAATGTCGTTATCGGCCCCACATTCACCACAATATTTCGCTCGGAAACGATAGTTGCAGTGTTCGCGTTCGCCTGTGTCTTCATCGGTAAAGTAGCCTTGGCATTTACGACCAAAGTGCTCAAGCAAGAAGCCATTGCTGTCTAGCTTACCCCAAAAGTTGTTATTGAAGCCGCACGCCGGGCAAGGAATGGTGATGATTTCACTGTCTGAATCGGGTTTAGGGTCGCCAACCTCGGGTTGGTAAAGGTCGTAACTGTTGCCCGCATAGTCGAGCACCAAACACTCTTTCTTACCCGGCGATAGGCGTAAGCCACGGCCAACGATTTGTTGATACAAACTGATGGATTCTGTCGGGCGCAAAATCGCGATTAAATCGACGTGTGGCGCATCAAAACCTGTGGTTAATACCGATACGTTAACCAAGAACTTGATTTTACGTTCTTTGAAGTCGCTGATTATTTGGTCACGCTCGAGCGTCGGCGTATCGCCAATCACAATTGAAGCTTCACCTTCTGGTAATAAGCCGAGGATCTCTTGCGCGTGTCGAACGGTCGCAGCGAATACCATGATGCCTAGTTTATCTTGGGCTAGGTGAATAATCTGATCGACAATCTGTGGGGTCGCTCGTTTCGATTGCTCGATCACCATGTCGAGTTCTGCTTCTTTGTAGCGACCAGTGCTCGCGGGCTTTAACTGCGAAAAGTCATAGCTCAACACGGGTGCATCAATCATGCGTGCAGGAGTTAAGAAACCTTCATCGAGCAGGTAACGAATCGGCAGCTCAAAGATACAGTCGCGGAAGAAACGTGGCTCATCTGAACGCACTTGACCGCGAGTGTGGTATTGATAAATCCAACCCATCCCAAGACGATATGGGGTCGCTGTTAATCCAAGCACCTTGATGCCCGAATTATTCTCGCGTAAGTGAGTGATAACTTTCTGATAACTACTGGTCTTTTCATCGGGAACACGGTGGCATTCGTCGATAACCAACAGCGAAAATTGGTTAGAGAATGAATCGAGATTTCGCACCACAGATTGCACCGAAGCAAACACGACTTGTTGGTCGGTCTCTTTGCGTCCTAAACCCGCAGAGAAAATCGAGCCTTTCAGCCCGTAACCTTCATACTTTTCATGGTTCTGTTCAACCAACTCTTTTACGTGAGCAAGCACCAACACTCGACCTTTCGCAAGCCTTGCTAACTCTGCAATCACAAGGCTTTTTCCTGCACCTGTCGGAAGCACGAGCACTGCCGGAGTTTGGTGTTTTCTGAAGTAATGAATCACTGATTTTACAGAATCAGCTTGGTACGGGCGGAGTGTATACATATCGCGTCTTGTAAGAAGGAAAACAAATAGTGTGAAATAGCTCAACTAATTGAGCAAAGGTGACTATAATACCCGACTTAGATTAGTTGAGGTATTCATGCGTTTAGATAAATTTCTGTGCGATGCATTAGGCGTCACTCGAAGAGAAGCAACACACTTATTAAAATCCAAGGCAGTGACAGTAAATGATGTCATTCAAAAAAGCGGCTCACTCAAGGTAACTGAAGAGTGCGTTGTGGAATGGCAAGGCAATGAACTGAATGTTCACGGCCCACGTTACATCATGCTTTATAAGCCAGAAGGCTTTGTTTGTTCGCATGAAGATGGCGCAAATCGTATCGCGTTTGAATTACTTGATGAAATCAAAATGGACAAGCTGCACTTTGCTGGTCGTCTAGATATTGATACAACAGGTCTTGTGTTGATTACAGACGATGGTAAGTGGTCTCACCGTATCACTTCGCCAAAGCACAAGTGCGAGAAGACGTACCGTGTGTGGTTGGTTGAACCTGTTGAAGACGATTACGTTGAAAAATTCAAAGAGGGCATCCAGCTTAAGAGCGAAGATGGCCTAACACTTCCTGCACACCTAGAAGTTCGTGCAGAGCGTGAAGTGCTGCTAACGATTCACGAAGGCAAATACCACCAAGTTAAACGTATGTTTGCTGCTCTTGGTAACAAGGTAGAAGCACTACACCGTGAACGTATTGGCGAAATTGAGATGGACGAATCTTTAGAGTTAGGTGAATACCGTTACCTAACGCAAGAAGAAGTCGATTCAATCTGGAAGTAGTCCTTAGCTAGAAGTTGCTCTTAACAAGAAATTGTTCTTAACAAGAGACCACTTTTGCTGGACATAGCCCTTTCGTTGTAAAGCCGACCATGGATAGCGTCGGCTGATGATGTTGACTGGTACTAGGAAAGTCTCAGCCAATCTTTGACTCGCGTACTCACGCTAGTCCCTAGCTCTATCAGTTGAACATTCGGAGAACCATGCAAACATCGACCTCACAGAGCCAAAGCTCCCAACTAGAAACACCTCAATTAGGCTTAGTGCTGTTTTTGATTCTAGGTGCGATTGGTGCACTTACTCCGCTAGCCATTGATATGTATCTGCCAGCGATGCCGACCATTGCTAAAGATCTTGGTGTGACGGCGGGTGAGGTACAAATCACGCTAACAGCCTATACCGCAGGTTTCGCGCTGGGGCAGTTGCTGCATGGCCCGTTGGCGGATAGCTATGGTCGCAAGCCTGTACTGCTTATTGGTGTGTTCTTGTTTGCTATCGCTTCTATGGTGAGTGCGACAACTCATGGCATTGAAGCGCTGACTTACATCCGTACCGCTCAAGGTTTTGCTGGTGCTGCGGCGGCCGTTATCATCCAAGCGGTGGTAAGAGATATGTTCGATCGTGAAGATTTCGCAAGAACCATGTCTTTCGTTACTTTGGTGATGACAGTTGCGCCATTGGTTGCTCCGATGATTGGCGGTTACTTAGCGTTGTGGTTCGGTTGGCGTTCAATTTTCTGGGTTCTGGCTATTTTTGCGGTGATCGTGATTCTGGCGGTATCGATGAAGATCCCAGAAACGCTTCCTGCAGAAAACCGACAACCCTTGCGCTTTAAAACAACGATTCGTAACTATGCTCGACTGTGTAAGAACCCAACGGCGATGGGCCTGATTTTCTCTGGTGCATTCTCATTTTCAGGGATGTTTGCGTTCTTAACGGCAGGTTCATTCGTTTACATCGATATCTATGGCGTTCGCCCTGATCTGTTTGGCTACCTGTTCGGCTTGAATATTGTTGCTATGATCTTGATGACGAGCATCAACGGTCGAATCGTTAAGAAAGTGGGCTCTCACGCTATGCTCAGAGTCGGTTTAACCATTCAACTGTTTGCGGGCTTAGGTCTGTTAGTCGGTTGGATGTTAGATATCGGTTTGTGGGGTATTGTGCCATTCGTGATGCTGTTTATCGGCACACTGTCTACCATTGGTAGTAACTCAATGGCACTGCTTTTAAGCGGATACCCGAATATGGCCGGCACAGCTTCTTCGCTTGCAGGCACATTAAGATTTGGTACTGGTTCTGTAGTGGGGGCAATTGTTGCAATGCTACCAAGTGACACTGCAGGGCCAATGGCTATGATGATGGCAGCATGTGCAATACTGTCAGCATTACTATATTGGACATTAGGAAAGAAGGCATAATGTCAAAATACTATATTGAAATTCAGAAGTTAGTGAACGATGCGCTGGGCGAGCTGTATGCTCTGCATAAGTCTGGTAAAGCGATCGACGCACCTATCGCGAACAACCTTTATCTTGTTCGTTGGGTAACAAAAGCGATTAAATCTCAAGCTTATGATCGCGTGATTGTGCCTGACTTAGTTCGCTGGCAGAAACAGGGTCGCTCAAAAGGCAACAACTCTGATTTAACTTTTACCTTTAAACGTATTTCTGCGTTTTACGGACGTTTTTTCCCTGAAGGCGAAGAGCCTAAAACGCTAAAAGACAGTGATGTTGAAGCGTTCATGGACAAAATGTACGAGATGGGTTGGAGCGTATCGAGTGAAGACGAGCTAACGACTGGCGGCAAGATTCAATTCTTCACCGATGGCGAGCACTCTTTTGCTTTATGCGGTAAACAGTGTGACGACTCTTTCGACGGGGAGTTGATGGTTAAGCCAATGAACTGGTTTGTTCGTGGCAACCATGCTGAGTTCATCCAAGCGGCGATGGAAGCGGGCTTCATGCTTCACAAAGTAACGGACTATAAGTCTGCGGTGAAGTATCACGGTGAATACATCGTTTACCCTGCTAACCAAGGCAACCAACTGGCTGAGATCCCAATTAGCGTTATCGGCTAATAGCGGATTCGAGATGAGAGATACGAAGAGCGGAATTATCCGCTCTTTTTTGTCTCTCATAGCGCGTGTCGCTAATTTGCTTTTAATCTTTTCGCATCTCGTCACTCGAATCCCGCATCTGCTTTTAATCCTGTTCTTTAGCCTGCTTCTCAATTGCCTTCACCATGCCTTTAAAAATAAACAGGTGGGCTGGCATCATAGCAAACCAATACAGTAACCCTAGAAAGCCTTTAGGGTGCCACCACGCTGAAATGTTCAGCTCGCGAGAGTCACCGTGGTCAGAGACGGTAATCTCGAGTCGCCCTAAACCGGGGCCTTTCATACCGAAAAGCAGGGATAAAAACTGATTCTCTTCACAGCGAATGACCTTCCATGAATCGATTTTGTCACCGACTTTTAGGTTGGGCCCTTCTGGCATTTGTCGAACCGGTACACCGCCACCGAAAAGAACATCCAACCATTCGCGTGTGCGCCATAAAGTGTTAGCAAAGAAGTAACCTTGCTTCGGGCTTCCGATTTGCTGAGCAACATGCCAAAGCGATTCCAATGAAGCGCTTGAGGTGATACTTGCGCCTGTTTTCTTCGGGTAATAGCCATACCCAGCTTGCCAGCGTTTGAATGCGGTTTTATCAAAGCCCCATACATTGCTTTTGACAAAGTTTCCTTCAGCGTGAATGGCTTGTTCAACCATATTTTCGAACGAGATAAGCTTCTGAGGGTACTTTTCTCTAATGATGGTCGAACTGGCGATGAAGTCGTGCTTTAAGCCTGCAAGTAGTGCTCTACCTATGTTAGACGGTACAGAAGTCACCACACCTAACCAATATGAAGCAATCTTTGGTGTCAGTAGCGATGTCGCCCATAGTTTGAGTGGACGATCGGCGGTTTTAGCAATATGAGCAAATTGGTTTCGGTAAGAGACAATATCCGGCCCGCCAACCTCAAAGGTTTGGCTTTCGCTAGGCGTGTCTTGTGCGAGTTTTAGTAAATAGTGGTTCAGGTTCTGCAAAGCAATCGGGTTGGCTTTAGAGTCAACCCATTTTGGCGCAATCATAATCGGCAAGTTGTACACGAAATCTCGCATGATCTCGAATGCCGCAGATCCTGGGCCAATGATCACGCCAGCTTGAAGTTCGGTAACGGGTACAGGCCCTTTACGAAGCAATTCGCCGGTTTTCTTTCTCGCTTGAAGGTGCTCTGAATCACCAGTCTGAGGCTGTAAAGAACTCAGGTAGATGACGTGTTGATTCTTTGGCCCAAGAGCAGAAACAAAGTTACGGGCTAAGTTCAGCTCATAATCGATAAAGTCGTGGCCTTCCGCCATGCCATGGACGAGAAAGAAGATAAGATCAAAGTCGGGGACTAAGGCTTGTGTCGCAGCTTGATCGGCCAGATCAAGATACTCAAGCGATAAGCTTTCGTGAGGCTCGGTCCGTGCCTTTAAATAGTCGATATGCCTTGCTGCTGCCGTGACTTGATAGCCTTGCTCAAGCAGGAGAGGGAGGAGTTGCGAACCAACATATCCAGAAGCGCCTAAAACCAGTACTTTCTTCATTGTTACTCCATTTATATCTGTGGTTAAAAACCGAACATTGATATAATAGCGCGATATTTATCTTTATTCATCAATACGTTCCGTTTAGGTATCTCTCTATGTTGCTCTCTTCAATTATTCATCACACACGAGGTGATTTTGTTCGCAGGCTTATTGCGATTGCACTGCCCATCACCTTGCAGAGCATTATGTTTTCAAGCCGAGGCTTGGTGGATGTATTGATGTTGGGCCAACTTGGCGAAGCAGACATCGCAGCTGTGGGGGTGGCGAGCCGAGCGATGTTCGTGACGACCATTATGCTGGTGGGTGTTACCACGGGCGGTGCTCTTCTTACTGCTCAATATTGGGGCGCGGGTAACAGACAAGGTGTGAGAGAAAGCACTGCGCTGACGTGGCTGGTGTCGACACTGTTTGCTTTACTGACTATCGCGTTTTTCGTTTCATTTCCTGCACAAATCATGGGCGTGACGACCGACTCTCAAGAGGTCATCAACTTAGGCGTTGAATACATCGTAATTACGTCATTTAGCATGCTAGCGGTATCGTGTGTCAGCAGTATGGCTGTGGGTTTGAGAGCGATGCACAAACCCGGGCTAAGTACATTTTTCAGCGGTATCGGCATCCTGTCTAACGTGTTCTTAAACTGGGTGCTGATCTTCGGTAACTTAGGCTTTCCTGCGCTTGGAATCAAAGGTGCGGCGATTGCGACGGTACTGAGTGGCGCGATTGAAGTCGCGACTTTGTTTGGTTATCTCTATTTCTCTAAGCATTTATTAGCATTTAAGTTTTGCGATATTAAAGCGGCAGCTTCGATTGATAAGGTGGTTCGCTTCTTGAAGCTGTCTCTGCCGACCACGTTTAACTTCTTAGCATGGGCGGGTGGTTTGTTTGCTTACCACGCGATCATGGGGCAATCGGGCGTTCAAGGTCTGGCTGCGCTATCGGTCATGACGCCGGTTGAATCTATCTCATTGAGTTTATTGATTGGCCTTTCGAATGCGGCAGCTGTTTTGGTGGGTAATCAACTTGGTGCGAAAAACAATGAAGCGGTTTACTATCAAGCGCTTGGCTTAACAATTTTGTGTTTCTTAACTAGTATTGTTGTAGCCGTTTTTCTCTATTTCGTTCAAACGCCAATACTTAATGCCTTTAGCGCACTGACGGAAGAAACCAGAGCCCTCTCAGAGAAGTTCATTCTGATCCTCTGTGTGGGTATTGTCATTCGCTCGGTGCCATTGACTGTGATCGTTGGGGTGTTGAGAGCGGGTGGTGATGTGAAGTTCTGCCTCTATCAAGATTTGATTGCTCAGTGGGTGATCGGTATCCCATTGGCAGCCATCGCGGCTATCTATTTTAAGTTTCCACCTGAGTGGGTATATCTGCTTTTCCTAACGGAAGAAGTCCTCAAGTGGGGCGGGTCGCTCTATCGCATGAAAACAAGAAAATGGATTAAAAACTTGATAGGAAGTTGAAGTAGGGCGCACCAATCGCATCACTTTATCGTTGGCGTGTGATCTATCTTTCAAAATACTTCCTCCTAACAGGGAATTAGTGTAGATTCTCCTTCCAAATTCTAACTAATGCGAGCTGTTTAATGTTAAAGCTGTCAGACCTATGTAAAGGCTATGTCGATGGGGGGGAGTTTCACCCTGTTTTGCAAGGTGCTGAATTAACATTAAACCAAGGTGACCAGCTGGCATTAATGGGAGAAAGCGGTTCAGGTAAAAGTACTTTACTGAATCTTATCGCGGGCTTAGACCTAGCGGACTCAGGTGAAATCGCTTTTCCTCACTTCAATATGCACGACTCAACCGAGCGTGACCGCACCGCTTATCGCAGAAACAACATTGGCCATATTTTTCAGCAATTCAACTTACTGCCAACGTTAAATATTGCCGATAACATCCGTTTTTGCCGCCAGTTAAAAGGCTTACCTGAAGACAAAGGTCTCTGGAGACAGATTCTCTCTGCTTTAGATCTTATGCCTTTACTTGGCCGTTACCCTGAAGAAGCGTCTGGTGGCCAACAACAACGTGCGGCCATTGCGCGTGCGCTGTATATGGAACCAAAAATATTGCTGGCCGATGAGCCGACCGGTAGTTTAGATGAGCGTAATGCAGAAGCGGTAATGCGTTTGCTGACCTCTTTGGCTCGTCAATTAGAATGTACGTTGCTGTTGGTAACACACAGTGAAAAAGTAGCTCTGCATATGGATGGTAGGATCCGTCTACAAGGAGGACAACTGCATGTTATGGCCCGTAGTTAAGGCACTACTCGGTCACTATCGACGTTACCCACTGCAGATTATTTTGGTATGGCTTGGTTTAACCCTCGGCGTATCACTTTTGGTTGGTGTTACTGCTATCAACCAACACGCCAAGCAAAGCTATGCGCATGGCGAAAAACTCTTTTCGAATCCTCTTCCTTACCGTATTCGACCAAAACACAACGCCAATAAAATCCCGCAAGGCTTTTATATCCAACTTCGCCGTGAAGGTTTTCAACAGTGTTCTCCTCTTGATCACCATCGTATCACTGATGAAAATGGCGCAAACTTCATGGTTGTCGGTATAGATCCTGTTTCTATGCTTCAGCTACAACCTGGTATAGCGTTAAAAGATCTCACCGCTTTGAACCTCATGAAGCCACCATATCCAATCCTTGTCAGTGATGATCTTGCTGAACACATGGAATGGCACAACGGTGATTACATCCCTTTGATGGATGGTTCTGAACTTGGTCCTGTGGTTGTTGATCAAAATAATATGATTAATGGTACAAGGTTGATTGCGGATATCTCCTTGCTCCGAATGCTTAAACGCAGTGCCGGGCTTTCAGTGATTGCTTGTTCAGACATGCCCACTGAGAAGTTTGAACGTCTTAAAAATATGTTACCTAATGGTTTGACGATCTCTCGTAGCTCTAAGGCAGAGCTTGAGTCGCTGACCAGTGCGTTCCACTTAAACCTAAAAGCGATGGGTATGCTGTCGTTTGTGGTTGGTTTATTTATTTTCTATCAAGCGATGTCGTTGTCATTTATTCAGCGCCAACCGTTAGTCGGAATCTTAAGACAAACAGGTGTATCGGGCTGGCAATTGGCTAAAGCGCTTTGCTTAGAATTGTTGATATTGGTCGTACTGAGCTGGATCTGCGGTAATGTATTCGGTGTCATGTTAGCCAACCAATTGTTACCAGCGGTATCTTCAAGCTTAGGCGACTTATACGACGCCAACGTTGGCTTAACGATCGACTGGAATTGGCGATGGAGCGGCTACAGCTTATTGATGGCGTTACTTGGTGCGTTTTTAGCGTGCGCTTGGCCATTGGTGCGTTTGCTTAGATCACAACCGATTCGTTTGACCTCTCGCTTATCTTTGATGCGCTTTGCGGGTACAGAGTTTACTTGGCAAGCATTGATTGGCTGTGGCTTCTTGGTTGCCGCTGTCGCCGTGTATCAAGCCCCTCAGACTCAAGAGACGGGTTTTGCGATTATCGCGCTAATGCTGATCAGTGTGGCGCTATTTACCCCGTTTTTGATGTGGAAGTTATTTAACAGCCTCTCTTATTCGTTGCGCTGGGTTCGTGCTCGCTGGTTCTTTGCTGATGCAGCTTCCAGTATGAGCTACCGTGGCGTGGCGACGATGGCGTTTATGTTAGCCTTAACAGCCAATATTGGTGTAGAAACCATGGTCGGTAGCTTTAGAGATACCACTGATAAATGGCTAACACAGCGTTTGGCTGCCGATCTGTATATCTACCCAACCAACAATGCCGCTGCTCGTATGAGTAATTGGTTATCCGACCAACCTGAAGTGGATTCGGTTTGGTGGCGTTGGGAGAAAGATGTGGCGTCTCCAGTTGGTAGCATTCAGGTGATCAGTACGGGTCCTTCTGAAGGTGAGCTAGAAGCGCTGACGATCAAATTAGGTATTCCGAATTACTGGTATCACTTACATCACTCTAAAGGTGTGTTGATCAGTGAATCGATGTCTCTCAAGCTGGGGATTCGCCCTGGCGACTACATTGACCTCTATGACAGTCTCGGCTCTGGTTGGCAGGTTGTCGGTGTTTATTACGATTATGGTAACCCTTACCATCAAGTCATGATGTCGCATCGAAACTGGCTGTATGGGTTTGCAGGGCGGGGTAATGTCGGACTTGGCGTAATACTCAAAGACGATGTGAATTCATTAGGGCTTCGCAGTCGATTGGAAAGCGTATTTAGACTTGGTTCTGAGCGTGTTTTCGATAACAACAATATTCACAGTCAAGCAATGCGGGTGTTCGATAGGACGTTCGCGATTGCAGATACACTAGGTAACATCACCTTGGTTATCGCCGTCTTCGGTATCTTCTTCGCGACGGTTGCGGGAGAAGTGTCTCGCCAAAGGCATATTTCCTTGCAGCGCTGTTTGGGTGTCTCGGCGAAAGAACTGATCCTGACAGGTAGTTTGCAGTTGTTTGTGTTTGGGCTTATTTCCTCCTTAATTGCGATTCCGCTCGGATTAGCGCTAGCGAGCCTAATTGTTGATATCGTGATAAAGCAGTCTTTTGGGTGGTCACTTGAGTTACAAGTGATTCCTTGGGACTATTTGCAGACATTTGCATGGGCCATGGCAGCATTGATGCTAGCTGGTGCTTTACCAGTGATGAGAATGATTCGGAACACTCCGATGAAGTCACTGAGGGATGCGCTTTAGTATGTTTTTACGGAATACCTCAAATAAGTTAAGACAACGAATCCTGTCTTCTCTGCTATTAATCAGTTTCTTCGGCATCTTTTTAAGTGTTTGGGGTTATTACTCCTATTTCATCGATCCTGGTGAAAAGGGCGTGAATGAAGTTAACTCAATATTGGTTAATGAACACTTCAATGTGTTCGAACCTGTTTTGCCAGACCGTAATGTTTCGCTACCACACGATTTTAAGTTCCACCCAGAGTTTCAGCACGAGTGGTGGCATTACTTTGCATCTTTGAAAGGTGATGATGGTAAAGACTATTCGGTCCAGTGGAGCTTTTTCCGTATCGCAACGGACGAACGTGAAACACCAGGGTGGCAAAGCCCTCAAGTCTATATCTCAAATGTAGTGGTCTCTTCTAAGTCCAAAGTATGGAAAGAACAGCGCATGGCTCGTGGCGGCATTGGCCAAGCGGGAATGACTAATCGTCCATTCAGGCTTTGGATTGATAACTGGAACTGGCGTGCACTCGGCAACACCCCATTCCCAGGACGCCTTCAAGTGCAAACAGATACGTTTGGACTTGAACTCGACACCATTGCAAAAGGGCCCTATGTGCTCAACGGCGATAACGGTTATCAGAAAAAGCACGACTTATTACCTGTCGCGTCTTATAACTTCAGCGCTCCATTTTTATCGTTGAGTGGTGTGTTGAACCTAGACGGCGTTACCAAGGAAGTGGAAGGAACTGCGTGGGTACATAAAGAGTGGGGCAGTGGCTTACTTGGAGTGGGCCAACAAGGTTGGGATTGGTTTGTATTTAACCTCGATGACGGCACAGCGCTGAGCATTAACCGCTATCGTCATAACCAACAGTTGCCTTACATATTCGGGACATTAGCAACGCGCTCAGGCAAAGTTTACCAATTAACGGAATCCGACATTTCCATTCAACCATTGCAAAATACAACGTTGATGAATGGAAGACGGATGCCTTTGCAGTGGATCATTAACGTCCCTAAGCATGATATCAACCTCACAACGCGTATTATACGCAGGGATATGTGGCTTCCATTTGTCATACCATATTGGGAAGGGCCGATTAAGGCGAGCGGGAGTCATGAAGCGACAGGCTTTATGCAGTTAACTGGCTACTAAAAAACACCTAAGGCTATAATTTGATAGCCTTTTTTTATGCCTGCGCCTTTTAGCGTCCCCCAATGAATTGTGCATACAGGTTCGATGATCTCATCTATACTTAATTCATGGTGCATAACAACATTATGGAATATACGACGTATTGTTTAGTATTTGTAGGAAAAACCGAAGTTAAACATCCGAAGAAGTGATTATCTATCAATTAAACTTGGATATAAACTCGTGGTTATTCTTTGTTATTCGTTTATTTAAATAATAAATATAAGGGCGAAATCATGACCGACGTCATCCGTGACTTCTTTAAAATGGAATCTGCTGGCGGCATCATACTAGTCATCGCTGCGGCGATCGCAATGTTTGTAGCAAACTCACCACTGAACGAAATGTACCAAGGTGTACTTCACAGTTACGTTCTTGGTATGTCTGTGTCTCACTGGATTAACGATGGCTTAATGGCTGTCTTCTTCCTTCTAATCGGCTTAGAAGTTAAGCGCGAACTTTTAGAAGGCGCATTAAAGTCTAAAGAGACAGCAATCTTCCCAGCTATCGCAGCTGTGGGTGGTATGTTAGCTCCTGCACTTATTTACGTGCTATTTAACTCAAGTAACCCTGAAGCGCTTCAAGGTTGGGCTATCCCAGCAGCGACTGATATCGCATTCGCATTGGGTATCATGGCTCTTCTTGGTAACCGTGTACCGGTAAGCTTGAAGGTATTCCTGCTAGCACTGGCAATTATCGATGACCTAGGTGTTGTTGTTATCATTGCTCTGTTCTACTCAGGCGACCTATCAACACTTGCACTTACAGTTGGCTTCATCGCGACTGGTGTGTTGTTCATGCTAAACAACAAGCATGTGACTAAGCTGAGTGTTTATCTCATTGTTGGTGCAATTCTGTGGTTCGCAGTATTGAAGTCTGGTGTTCACGCAACATTGGCAGGTGTAGTAATTGGTTTTGCTATCCCACTGAAAGGTAATAAAGGGGAGCGTTCTCCGCTGAAACACTTAGAGCATGCTCTGCACCCATACGTCGCTTTTGCAATCTTGCCAGTCTTTGCTTTTGCAAACGCAGGTATTTCATTGGAAGGTATCTCGATCTCAAGCCTAACAGGTATGCTACCGCTTGGTATCGCTATGGGTCTATTGATTGGTAAGCCTCTTGGTATCTTTGCATTCAGCTGGGGTGCGGTGAAATTGGGTGTTGCTAAGCTCCCTGAAGGTGTGAACTTTATGAACATCTTCGCAGTATCTGTCCTGTGTGGTATTGGTTTTACAATGTCTATCTTTATTTCATCACTAGCATTTGGCCCAACGAATGTAGAGTTTGACACACTAGCTCGACTAGGCATCCTGATGGGATCTACAACAGCTGCAATTCTAGGTTACTTCCTGCTAAGCGTTTCTTTACCGAAAACAGCAAAGCAACAAGAAGTAAAACTATAATCAGCGGTAGGCTCGTTTAACGGCGAGCCTATTCACTGATTAACAAGCTAACTTCTGAGTAGCAAGACGAGTCACAGAATCATCCTCCCCGATTCATGTGACAGCAAAGAACAAAAAAGCCGTGATAGGGTTTCCTATCTCGGCTTTATTGATCCTAACTGCTAGTATTTTTAGTTTGGTTAGTTATTGATGATCTAAAACTCCTAGATTCAACTCATTATTTTGATCGGCATGAATTGCGGATCGTTTTGGATGACCAGAGTGACAGTGTCATGTTATTTTTCTAGCGTGGTAAATATGGTCCACTCCTCGACGATCTGCTCATTCAGCCCGACAACCGTTGCTGTTACTCGACGGTTCAGTGCATGAGAAGTAGCATCGTCGCCATCGCTTTCTAGGCGCTCTTCACCATAGCCGACAATTCGCACTCGCTCTGGTTCGATACCATTCGACAGTAACTCGTCTTGAACATTGTTTGCTCGTTTTTTTGATAGGTCTAAGTTGTACTCGTTAGAACCCACTTTACTCGCATAGCCTTGTATTTCAATCGAGGCACTTTGGTAGGTTTCAAGAAACTCTGCCATCGTGCTGATCTGGTCTGAGAAGATCGGGTTCACTTCAAATGAGTCATGAGCAAAGAGTATTTTTAGTTGTCTGACTTCTTCCGCAAGAATCGTTTCTCCACAACCATCATTGTCGACTTGTGATGTCTCAGGCGTACCTGGACAGATATCACGAGCGTTCACCACACCATCTCTATCATCGTCTTGCAGGTCTGCAATCTGTTCTGCTTCAGGTGTCTCGATATAAGCCTCTTCCTGCTGGTTTGAACAGGCAAATAAAGTCATCGTTAACACGGGAAGTAATAAGTAAGGTATTTTCATCATTAATACTCCACTGCCGTTGTCCACTCGTCTGGAATGTCGACCAGTAGAGCGTTCAATAGAGAGCCTGTCGCGTTCATTACACGGTATTTAGCGTACTGTTCAGAGTAATGCGCATCTAAGTAATCTTTGCGGGCTTCAAACAATTCGTTTTCAGTGTTAAGCAGATCCAGTAGCGTACGTTTACCGATTCGATATTGTTTCTCATAAGCGATAACGGTTTCTGACGCCGAATCCACGTGATCAGACAAGAAGTTCTTTTGTTGCAACGTCAGATCCAATGCACTCCAAGAGAGGCGAAGGCCTTCTTCAACTTGTCGATAAGCACGATCTCTTAGATCTTTTGCTTTATTGAGTTGGTAAGCTGCAGCTTCTGAATTAGCACTATCGGTACCACCGTTGTAGAGGTTGTATCGCATTCTCAACATTGCCAAAGTCTCTTGGCTCGAACCTTCATCGCCTCCCGCATCATCACGCCATGACTGAGATGCTTCAATAGAGAAGGTAGGGTAGTTCACGCCCTTTGATTGTTTGTATTGGAAGTGGGCTGAATCGACATCTGCGTTTGCAACTTTGATCACTGGGTGTTGGTCTAATGCATCGACAATGGCGTCCGTTAACGACAAAGGAATTTTAGAAATATCGGCTCTTGGGTAAATTAAGCCTAGGGGTTCTTGACCCACCACTCGTCTAAACTGGGTGTGGGTGTCGATCAAATTATTCTGTGCGGCCAACAGATTACCATGAGCCTTCGCAATCCTAGCTTCTACCTGCGATACATCAGCTGTCGAACCTATGCCTGAATTCGCTCGTTTCTTTATGTCTTTATAGATTTTCTTGTGTATAGAAAGATTACTTTCTGACAGTGCCAGCACTTCAGTGGCTTTCACTGCATCTAGATAGATTTGTGTTACCTCCAGCGCTTTGTCTTCGGCATCCGCGATCAATTGCAAACGTACCGACTCGGCTTCTGCGGCGGTACGATCAATGTCGTTCAGCGTAGCGGAACCATCCCACAGCAATTGAGTGAGGGAAATCGTCGCTTCCTTTCTTGTGAGATCGGTATCAGGACCGTTATTTGGTGCAGGGTTTATGCCTTCGTAACCAATACCAGCATCAATGTCGATACTCGGCCTATAAGCACCACCTGCGGCATCGTTTCGTTTTTGTACACTCACAAACTCATTAAAAATACTTTTTATCTCAGGATTGGTAGCCAAGGTAATGGCAACAGCCTGTTCTAAAGTCTGAGCAGAGAGTGGGGTTGCAATAGCTAAGCAACAGATGATGGGTAATTTAAACAGTCTCAAAGTAGGTCTCCTTCTACTTTTAAAAGCTCCCGCCTCCTCCCAACTAGCGTTTAACTACTTAATTGAGAAGGGTATTAAACGAAGCTTAGGACATCTGCTAGAAATTGCTAAGTTTGTTGGCTTTATTTCGAATGTAAGTCTCTATCGCTATTGATTAATTTACCAGTTGTGACAGGTGGCAAGCTTCGAGTAGATGTGTTGAAAATAAATGCAAGGCTAGAATTCGGCTTGGGCAGAGATTGGTAAACGTTGGTTAGGAGGTTGTTTGAAATACGTATCTCAGTGATAGCAATGTGCCAAGCGTGGTAGTTCGATTTTTAGTAAAAAATGACAATATAAAAAGAATCGATCGCGCTGTTTAGTTTGTAGTTGTAGCTGTGAAGAAGGGTAAGTAAGGTTTCACCCTAAACAACAAACAAAAAAAAGCCCAAACCAACGTGGTTTGGGCGGATACAAGTATAGGAGTTAATAAGGAAAATGCAGTAATTAAGAAAGCAGTGAGAAGAACAAGTTTGACGGCCTGTTAAACTTCTAAATACGCTGTTTTCTACCTAATTTAGGACTCTCCATTTCCATTTCAGTTCCAAGAAAATTCATTATTTTTTTCTTTTTTTATAAACACACAGCGATTCAATCGTTTAGTGCTGAGTTTTATTAACTGGTACGACCAATTTGTGAAAATGTGATGTTGCTTGCTTGTTAAATAAATGTACTAAGCGTATATTTCAAACAGTTGTTTAATACGAGTGATTGAAATGGCACCAAGAAGTACAACCAAAGACAAAATCTTAGATGTGGCTGAAGGCTTATTTGCTGAGCACGGTTTTAATGACACCTCTTTACGTACGATTACGAGTAAAGCGAATGTCAACTTAGCTTCAGTGAACTATCACTTTGGCGATAAGAAGACTCTGGTTCGTGCGGTACTCAATCGTTACTTAGAAGCATTTATGCCAGCACTGCAAGATGCATTAGTGAACTTAAACTTGAACGAAACGTATTCTATGAGTGACGTGTTTGAGTCGTTGAGACAGCCACTAAGAGCACTTAATGATGTTAGGCCAAATGGTACAAGCCGATTCATGTTACTTATCGGCAGAGGCTATACGGATGTGCAAGGACACTTGCGTTGGTTCATTACTACTCGCTACAGCGAAGTACTTTCTTTGTTTACGACATCTGTAATGAAGGCGAATCCGAACCTCACTCAAGAACAGTTATTTTGGCGATTACACTTCACCCTAGGGACTTGTGTATTCACCATGGCATCAAGTCAGGCTCTGGTAGAAATTGCAGAGAATGACTATGACAGAAAGATAGATGCTAAGGCAGTGGTCGATATTCTTATTCCATATTTAGCCGCAGGCATGTCAGCAGAAGAATAAAACAATAAAAAGCGAAACATTCACAACCAATATAGTGAACAAAAGGATCTGAACTATGAGCTCTCTAAGACAAAAATGGGTAAGTGACCCAGCTTTTAAACTCTTTAAAAAAGTACTACCACCACTATCTAGCACCGAGAAAGAAGCGATGGAAGCGGGTAGCGTGTGGTGGGACGGAGAGCTGTTTTCTGGTAAACCAGATTTCACTAAGCTGCATCAATACCCAAAACCTCAGCTGACATCAGAAGAGCAATCATTCATGGATAATGAGCTTGAAACCTTGCTCGCTATGCTTGATGACCACCAAATTGTAAAAGAAGATCGAGACCTTCCTGAAGAGGTGTGGAACTTCTTACGCAAAGAGCGTTTCTTTTCGCTAATTATTGCGAAAGAGTATGGCGGTCGTGAATTCTCAGCACACGCTAACTCAACTATCGTAACTAAGATTGCGACTCGCAGTATCAGTACTGCGGTTTCAGTAATGGTTCCAAACTCTCTTGGTCCTGGTGAGCTGCTGTCTCACTACGGCACTCAAGACCAAAAAGACTACTGGCTACCTCGTCTTGCTGACGGTACAGATATCCCATGTTTCGCACTAACAGGCCCAGAAGCGGGTTCTGATGCGGGTGGTATCCCTGATGTCGGTACTGTGTGCATGGGCATGCACGAAGGTAAAGAGACGCTAGGTATCAAGCTTAACTGGAACAAACGCTACATTACACTAGCACCAGTGGCGACGGTACTTGGTCTGGCTTTCAAACTGCACGATCCAGAAAAGCTACTGGGTGACAAAGAAGACATTGGCATCACTTGTGCGCTAATCCCGGCTGACCACGAAGGTGTTGTGATTGGTGAGCGTCATGACCCACTTGGTCTTGCGTTTATGAATGGTCCAACACGCGGTCACGATGTATTTATTCCTATGGAATGGTTAATCGGTGGTGCCGATTACGCAGGTAAAGGCTGGCGTATGCTGGTGGAATGTCTGTCTGCAGGTCGTGGTATCTCATTACCCGCACTTGGCACGGCGATGGGCCACCTAACGGCGAAAACGACCGGCGCATACGCTTATGTTCGTAAGCAGTTCGGTATGTCGATTGGTAAGTTTGAAGGAGTTGCAGAGAGTTTAGGTCGTATTGGTGGCTTAACGTATCTACTAGAAGCGACTCGTACACTAACAACTACTTCACTCGATATGAAAGAGAAGCCGGGTATCGTTACGGCTATCGCGAAATATCACATGACAGAAATGGCGCGTACTATCCTGAATGATTCAATGGATATCCACTCTGGTCGTGCAATTCAAGATGGTCCAATGAACTACTTAGCTGCGCCTTACCTAGGTATTCCAGTTGCTATCACAGTAGAAGGTGCGAACATCTTAACTCGCAACCTGATGATCTTCGGTCAAGGTGCGACACGTTGTCACCCATACGTGCTAAGCGAAATGGAAGCGGCAGCAAACCCAGATGAGAAGCAAGGTGCGAAGGATTTCGATAACTTGTTGTTCAAGCATATCTCTCACGCAACTAAGAACACGTTTGGTGCGTTCGGTGCGGCATTGACAGGCTCTAAGTTCATTAAAGCGGATATGAGCGGTCCAACGAAGCCTTACTACCAAGACTTAACTCGCTTGAGCCGTGCGCTTGCAGTGAGTGCGGATTTCGCAATGCTTACACTAGGTGGCGAACTGAAACGTAAAGAGCTTATCTCTGCACGTCTAGGTGATGGTCTAAGTTACCTATACATGGCGTCTGCAGCGCTTAAGAAGTATGAAGATGAAGGTCGTCAACAAGCTGACCTAGACTACGTACACTACGCGGTTCAACACTGTTTCCATAACGCGGCTAAATCGCTACAAGAAGCGTACAGAAACTTCCCGAACAAGATGGTAGGTAAAGTACTTAAAGGTCTAGTTTTCCCTGTCGGTAACCACTTTGAAAAACCAAGTGATAATCTAACGGTACAACTGGCAGAAAGCTTGATGACTCCGGGTGCACACCGTGAACGTCTAACTCACCTTTGCTACATAGGCAAAGAAGAAGAGGATAGTGTTGGCCTAATGGAGAATGCGTTCAATGCGATGTACAGCATCAAGCCTCTCGAACGTAAGATGTTCAAAGCAGTGAAAGAGGGCAAAGTGGCTCGTAAAGGTCTATTGCAAGATAAACTTGCTCAAGCACTGGCGGCAGATGTTCTTACTCAAGACGAAGTTGACCAAATCATTGCAGCAGACAAACTTCGCTACGCAGCGATTCAAGTTGACCACTTCAGTCATGATTACAGTGAAACTTTGACGCGAAAAGAGTTAAAACCTAAGCTAAATAGCGTTGCTTAGATAAAGAAATGACAAAAGGCACCTTATTAGGTGCCTTTTTTTGTTTTTGTCGTAGAAGTTGCAATAGAGGCGTTAACAAATGGTGACTTAGTCAGCAAATATTCACTGAGTGCTCCAACCACTTGCATTTTCGCCACATTTTTACAGAAATTAGATGCCATTTGCGTACGAAACTTTTATCCTTAACCTGATTTTTTAAGGAAGTTGAATATGATCATCAAACCTCGAATTCGCGGATTCATCTGTACTACAACACATCCAGTCGGTTGTGAAGCTAATGTAAAAGAACAAATTGCTTACACAAAAGCTCAAGGCCCAATCGCAAACGCACCTAAACGTGTACTAGTTGTTGGCTCTTCAAGTGGCTACGGCTTGTCTTCACGTATTGCGGCTGCATTTGGTGGCGGCGCTTCAACTATCGGTGTTTTCTTTGAGAAAGCCGGTACTGAGAAAAAGCCTGGCACAGCTGGTTTCTACAACTCAGCAGCGTTCGACAAGTTTGCTAAAGAAGAAGGCCTATATTCAAAAAGCCTGAACGGCGATGCTTTCTCTAACGAGGCGAAACAGAAAACAATTGACCTGATCAAAGAAGATCTAGGCCAAATCGATATGGTTGTATACTCACTGGCGTCTCCAGTGCGTAAAATGCCAGAGACTGGCGAAGTAATTCGTTCATCTCTAAAGCCTATCGGTGAAACGTACACGTCAACTGCGGTTGATACGAACAAAGACACAATCATCGAAGCAAGCGTAGAGCCTGCAACTGAAGAAGAGATCAAAGACACTGTTACTGTAATGGGCGGTGAAGATTGGGAACTTTGGATCAATGCTCTTTCTGAAGCTGGTGTTCTAGCGGACGGTTGTAAGACGGTTGCTTACAGCTACATCGGTACTGAACTAACGTGGCCAATCTACTGGGATGGCGCACTAGGTAAAGCTAAGATGGATCTAGACCGTGCAGCGACAGCGCTGAACGAGAAGCTAGGCCAAACTGGCGGTACTGCAAACGTTGCTGTTCTTAAGTCTGTAGTGACTCAAGCAAGTTCTGCAATCCCTGTAATGCCTCTTTACATCGCTATGGTGTTCAAGAAGATGCGTGAAGAAGGTATTCACGAAGGTTGTATGGAACAGATCTTCCGTATGTTCAGCCAACGTCTATACAAAGAAGACGGCAGCGCGCCAGAAGTGGATGAAGTGAACCGTCTACGTCTAGATGACCTTGAGCTTCGCGAAGACATTCAAGATCACTGTCGTAACCTATGGCCTCAAATCACAACTGAGAACCTAAAAGAACTGACTGACTACGTAGAGTACAAAGAAGAGTTCTTGAAGCTATTTGGTTTCGGTGTTGAAGGTGTTGATTACGAAGCTGACGTTAACCCAGCTGTTGAATTTGATGTAGCTGACATCTAATTCAAGTTATCGAATCTAAACGAAATAGGCGCTCATTGAGCGCCTATTTTTTTGTCTGCTATTTGGTTCAAGAGATTAAGAGCAGATATGGGATTCGAGTGGCGGGATGCGAAGAGATTTAAGAGCGGATACGGCTACCGCGATTCGAAGGGGGACAAGAGTAGAAATAAGGGATGAAGAGAGTTAAGAGCAGGAGTGGGGAAGAAGGCTTGAACCGCTTAAAACAGGTTATAAAAAATGCACTAACCCAAAGTGAATTAGTGCATTCGAAATATCTAAGCTTGGCTGCTTTTAATGCAGCAGATGCTAGCTAATTATGATGATGAAAGTACCTGCTAAGGTCATCAATATATTGGCTATCGCATAAGTACCCGCATAACCCAGAGCCGGAATCGTTGAGCGAGCGTGGTCATTTACGATGTCCATCGCTGGAGCGCAAGTTCGCGCGCCAATGATTGCACCGAACAACAAAGCTCGGTTCATCTTCAATACGTAAGCGCCAACCAAGTAAGCGAAGAATACTGGCAGCACACTCACTACTAGGGCAATACCTATTACCTGTGGGCCAACTTGGGTTAAGTGCTCAAATATCTTACCACCGGCGCTCAAGCCGATACCGACCATAAAGAACATCAAACCGAGGTCTTTGACCATGTTCAGAGCACCTTGAGGCACATAACCGAAAGTAGGGTGGTTCGCTCGTAGGAAACCAAGCATGATGCCCGATAGAAGCAGGCCAACCGCGTTACCTAGCCCAAACGATACCTGACCGAATGTCATGGTGATCAAACCAAACAAAATACCCAAAATGAAGAAGCTACAGAAGGCCATCAAATCCGCCATTTGGCTGTGGATTGAGATGAAACCAATTTTCTCAGCTAGGCCGTGCACTCGACTCTTTTCACCACTCACCTGTAGGACGTCACCTTTAGAAAGCACGATGTTTAAGTCCATCGGCATTTCAATCTGAGCACGTACTACGCGGTTAAGGAAACAGCCGTATTCAGACAGGTTTAAGTCTGATAGGCGCTTACCTGCGATACTGTCACTCTTAACGACGATCTCTTCTTCTACGATACGCAGATCGAGAAGGTTACGGTCGAAAACTTCTTTACCGTTACGGAAGCTTGGGTCTAGACGAGCGTGGCTATCTGGGAAACCAACCAATGCGATCTCATCGCCTTCTTGCAGAATTGCATCACCATCTGGATGGGCAAGAATACCATTACGTCGAATACGCTCGATGTAACAGCCTGTTTGGCGATAGATGCCCAGTTCACGCAGATTCTTACCGTCAGTCCAAGAGATGAGCTCTGGTCCCACTCGATAAGCACGAATAATGGGCAAGTAAACCTTACGCTGACCTGAAGCGCCTAACCCACGTTCTTGGGCGATTTGCTCTGCCGAGTCGTGTAGGTTCACTTTTTGAAGTTTTGGAATCAAGCGAGCAAACATAATCATACTGATTAAGCCAACCAAGTAAGCCATCGCGTAACCGACTGAAAGGTTTTCGATAATCAGGCTCAAGTCCATGTTTCTTGGTAATTCTGCAAGCCCGGAATTCAGAGCATCTTGAGCACCTACCAATATCGGCGTTGCTGTTAAGGCACCTGCCATCATGCCTGCAGATAAACCAAAGCCTAGGCCAAGGTAATGACTACTGAAATAGGTTAGGGCAATTGCGGTAGAAAGTACCACAAGGCTCAGAATGAGGTAGTGCTTACCGTCTCTGAAGAAGATACCGAAGAAGTTTGGTCCAGCTTCAATGCCAACACAGTAGATGAACAGCATGAAACCAATGGTGAGCGCATCTGCGTTAAAAGAAAAGCCAAGATGTCCCATGATAAGGGAAGTAATCAAAACACCGATTGAATTACCAAGTTGGAGGCTACCGAAACGAATTTTACCAATGGCTAATCCAATCGATAAAACAACAAAGATGAGGAGAATGGGGTTTTGTTCTAACAGAAAAACAACGTCGATATTCACGGTGGTCGCTCAATAATTGGCGTGGAACACAGGGTAAGTTTGAGAGGTGAATTGTATCTAAATATAAATAAATTATAAGCAATATTTTGTTAATTTACTTGATTTTGACCTTATTCTTATTCCGTATGAAAACTGGTCATAAAAAAGCCCGCTACAGTGAGCGGGCTTTCTATAAATCGTACAGTCTAACGCCTAAATGGGTCACCTGTTTAAGGCTTTAGTCTTGATTCTCGTTTGAGAAATCCTAGCTTAGTCGAAAAGACCTAGGTTTTCTTTTGCGTATGCTTCAAATTCTGTGCAGCCGCCGATGTGGTCTTGGTCGATGAAGATTTGTGGAACTGTATCGACAGGTTTACCAACAGTCTTCTCTAGATCAGCTTTGCTGATACCTTCAGCGTGGATGTCAACGTAACGGTAGTTGAAGTCATCGCGTTTAGCTTTAAGAGTTTCAGCATGCTCTTTTGCACGAACACAGAATGGGCAAGCAGGGCGACCAAAAATAACTACAAACATTTAATTTCTCCTAAATACGGGATGAGGCTCGTTAACTCGATTATGTTAACTATTCTTTAGTGAATGCCACTCAAAATTTCATAAAACCAACTATGCCTCAATGCCATGGGGAAATAAAGATGGAATTACCTCTTAATACAATAGGTTTTGTCTATCAGAGCAAATAATGGTCACAAAAAGGATCCATGCTGATTTCTGATGGGTATTCAGATTGATTACCCTTAATTTAAGAGTGTGAATTACCCCTAAGAATACGACATTAATCCATCTTTAATGCGACAAGTTGCACCTCGTCAAAAAAAGCGCATACAGAACGAGGCATCTTAATACTGATGCACTATATAAAGGCTAAATTCCAATAACCAAGAGTTCGCAGTTTTGTTCGGTCATAGGCGCAGGAGGCACCATGTTTCAATTTATGACATCTACAAAGATCATCTTTGGTGATGGAGCACTTTCCGCTTCATTGTCTCTCTTTAATCAATATGGCTACAGCGTGCTATTGGTTACAGGCAATACATTAGAGCGCACTTCAATTGTTACTGACTATCTTGATGCGCAGAGTATGCGTTATCAGCACATTGCCGTTTCCGGTGAACCTAATATCAAAATGGTTGAAGAGGCGGCTATTTCTGCTCGTCGATTTAAGCCAGATATGGTTGTCGCCATGGGGGGCGGTAGCGCCATCGATATGGGCAAAGCGTTGGCTGCGGTTTTACCTAATCAAGGCAATTTATATGACTATGTTGAAGTGGTCGGGCGTAATGTTCCTCTTAAAACCAAACCACTTCCGTTTATCGCAATTCCAACCACAGCGAGTACCGGCGCCGAGGTCACTAAAAACGCGGTGCTGAAATCAGGCCAAGACCAAGTAAAAATCAGCCTGAGAAGCCCAGACATGCTGGCCGACGTTGCGATTGTCGACCCAACCCTAACTCATGGAACCAATCTATATCTATCTGGGCGAGGTGCGATGGATGCCTTTACTCATCTAATGGAAGCCTACGTGTGTGGTGAACCGAATCCGTTAACCGATATGATTTGTGAAGAAGGGCTGCGTAAGTTGAGTGGTTCTGTGGTTAAAGCGTGTGTTTATGATGAGCCTCAAGCGCGTTCTGATCTTGCTTTCGCTTCTATGCTCGGTGGTATGGCGATAACTAATGCCAAGCTTGGCGCAGCCCATGGTTTAGCCTCCGCACTAGGAGGTAAGATTTCTGCGCCTCATAGTGTGATTACCGCGCGTTTAGCGCCGTTTGTGATGTTGGAGAACATAGCCGTTGCAAAAGAGCAGCAAAGAAGCGACATCCTAGCGCGTTATCAGCGAATCGCTCAGATAGTAACAGGTAACGTAGAAGCAATAGAAGAGGAGGCAATTTCTTGGTTATCGGAAGTGCTTGATACGCTTAAGTTACCCAACTTGTTGGAATTTGGTGTCTGTGAAGCCCAGTTTGATGAGGTGTCTGCCGACGCGCTCAAATCAGTGGCGATTAAAGGAAACCCTTTGCCGCTTAACCAAGAGAGGCTCGTGCATATTTTGAAGCAAGTATGCGAGAAGTGCAGTTGTAGAGAAGGGCATCATGAGGGAGCTTCAATGAATCAAATTGGGCAAGAGCCAGCTGTCGAGTCGAGCTTTACCATTATCAATTCTTATGCGTCCGAAAACAGCGTGGTTGAGAAGGGCAATAGTTGGACTATCTAACGGTCTTAAACTTGTTCGTTGTATAAGTCATTTTATACAGACAAATAAAAACGGAGCTCTAGGCTCCGTTTTTTTAATTCAACTTGTTCTCTGGTCATCTGTTTTCAGTTCATGACTAAGCAGATTAGAACTGAGAGTACTTCTCGTAACGTGAATCACGAAGTGACTCTTTGACGCGCTTTAGGTTCTCTCTGAAACCAGAACCACGACGTAGCGTAAAGCCTGTCGCTAGCACATCGATAACCGTCATCTGAACAACGCGACTTGCCATTGGCATGTAAACGTCAGTGTCTTCTGGAACATCCAGAGAAATAGACAACGAGCTCGCTTTATCCAGTGGAGAATCTTTTGCTGTGATAGCAATAACTGTCGCACCGTTTTCACGCGCTAAGTTTGCAATCTCAACTTGGCTTTTAGTGCGGCCAGTATGAGAGATAAGAACAATAACGTCGTTATCACTGCAGTTAATGCAGCTCATTCGTTGCATCACGATGTCTTCGAAACATGTGATTGGGATATTAAAACGAATAAACTTGTTTTGAGCATCTTTGGCGACAGCAGAAGAGGCACCCAGTCCGAAGAACGAAATGCGTTTTGCTTGAGTCAGCAAGTCAACAGCACGGTTTACTTGCATCGCGTCTAGACTGTTTTTAGCAACGTCTAGACAAGCCATAGTTGATTCGAAAATCTTATGCGTATAAGCATCTGGACCATCATCTTCTTCAACATTACGGTTCACGTAAGGTGTACCGTTTGCCAAGCTTTGAGCTAGGTGAAGTTTGAAGTCAGGGAAGCCCTTTGTGTCTAATCGACGACAGAAGCGGTTAACTGTAGGCTCACTCACGTCAGCCATTTTAGCTAAGGTAGCAATGCTAGAATGAATTGCAGTTTGAGGGGAAGCCATAATTACTTCGGCTACCTTGCGCTCAGACTTGCTGAAATTTTCCAGGTTTTTTTGTATTTTTTCTAATGTATTCATAGTGTTCACAAGGGTATAGAGAACAACTTGCTAGTTAATATCTTTTACCAGAGGGTATGGCTGAAGCAAATATCAGTAAACACAAAGCCGATGTATATTCGGTTTCGTAAATACTGCTGCGTCAAATAGATATCAAGCTAACTAGCACCATAGAGTCAGTATAAACCCAACATACTATTTACTAATACAAAAACAGGGCATGAATGCTTAAGAATATGACAAACCTCAACAAAATTTTAGAAAACTACAGAATTGGAAGAGAGTTTGAGCAAAAAGAATGCAAAATGGGTATGAACTGACAGCTTAGTTACATCAAAAAGAAAGAAATTTTCAATTTGATGCAACTAAAATTGAATGACTATGCGTTGATTTGCGTAACCAGTTTGTTGATTTTGCCCATCAAGTTTGGTGCTAGTTTAGAGATCTCACGCTGTTCTTCAAGCACTGACGAAAGAATGTCATTGCCTGTTAGTGGGTTTGCTAATACCACGCGGAAAACGATGATTGGCTGATGTACCCATGCTTCAGGGTTTAAGCGTGTACGTGACACGAAAGACTTACCTGTTTCACGCTGCTTCTTCTGAATAAACTTAGTCAGCTCATTGAGCAACTCATTCAGTTCGACACGATGTTCAGGCTCAGCTTTAAGCAGTGCCGCTTTGACTGACTCAGGGACATAGCGATAAGTCAGTAGGCAAAGCTCAGGTTCTGAAACCAGCTCGAAGTCGCTCTGATCTTTAATTAGGTCGGCAAAGTAGCGCGCTTTGTTGATGCTTTGGTCGATCAGCAGTTCATAACCTGGGCGGCTAATGATGTGCATTGCGGCGTAAACCAGCATTGCCATACCTGAACGAGAACCTTCTAACGTATGGCTGCCTAAATCTTTTGAGCCTTTACGAAGAATGTATTGAGCATGATGTTCAATCGCAGTCATCGCATCTGGCTTCTTAAACAGAACCATACCCGCACCCATAGGGATATAAAGCTGTTTATGCGCATCAATCGTGACTGAATCCGCCAGTTCAATACCATCAAGTAGGTGACGATGATTGTTAGACATCAGAGTCGCACCGCCCCAAGCTGCATCAACGTGGAAATGACAATCGGATTCGGCACACACCTCAGCAATGTCTCTTAGCGGGTCGATATTACCGGTTTCGGTTGTACCAGCCACACCAATGACGGCGAAAGGTTTGATCTTGTTCTGCTTGAGCTGCTCGATCTTGAGTCTTAAATCATCAGTACAAATACGGTTGTCGTTATCTGTTTTAACAGACACTAGACCTTCTTGACCAATACCAAGGACATCCGCGGCTTTTTTCAGAGAGTAGTGGCCACGTTCAGAGACTAAGATGGCAAGGCCTTCGTAGTCGTAGTGCTTCATGGCTTTAAACAGGCCTTCTTTTTCTACACCTTTGAACGAACCTTGCGCTTTTAGTGCGTTGTTACGTGCAACCCAGAGCGCTGTAATGTTCGCGATGGTACCGCCAGAACAAAACGCACCTAAAGAGTGGTTTGCGCTGTGCATCCAACGAGAATAAAACTGGTCACTATCTTGATAAATCAGGCGATGTAACATGCCCAGAACTTGACGTTCTAGGGGAGTGAAAGCTTTTGAGGTTTCGATTTTTACTAGATTCTGATTCAACGCAATCATGATTTTTGAAAGCGGCATCAGGAAGTACGGCAACGCAGAGGTCATATGGCCAATAAAACTTGGCGAAGACGTGTGAACCGAATGAGACACAAGAGAATCGAGGAGATGCTCAGTATGTTCAGAAACAAACTCAGGCTGCTCTGGGATATGAGCATTTGAAAAATCTTTCTCAATTTCACGTAGCGGCTTTTCTTCAGCCACAATATGTTCACGTAAGAATTGATTCAGGTTTCGTGAAAGTTTGTCTTCAATTTGAGTGAGTGTTGAATCTGGGCCTTCAGGTACCGTGAAGATACGTAGAAGACTGTCGAAGCTAACATCTGCTGTTTTTTGTTCCGTAACCATAGCAAGCGAGTTATTTTTCTAATATTGACGCGAGCGGGACAATCTAAACGAAAACGGGAACAATGTCCCGTCTTAATTATGAAATCCAACTTCTCAAAAAAGCATATTAAATGCGGGGTTATTTACACTTAATCGCTTCAAGTTTACTGATCGACTGGTTGTAACGCTGCAGCGCTGAGTCGATTTGCTTAGGGTGACTAAGCAGCTCTGCAAAGGCAGAACGTAGTTCGTAGTTTTGAGCGTGAGGCGTTGATTGGCGGTCATCGAATGTTGTTTTCGCGATTTTACCAAGCTCATCATCACGTGTTGATAGCGTTTTAATGTCGTGTTGCTCAAGTTGCAACCAACCTTCTACAGGTTGCTCTGTTGCCACTTTGCTTGAGTCGTTCACAAGGTAGTAGTTAACCGCAGCACGATTCAGCTCAAAGTGGTGCTTACGACCTTCTAGGAACCACTCACTCACTTCTGTTAGCTCTGGATATTGCTCAGAGGTTAATGCAGCAAGGTCGGCATACCAATTCAAAGAAGCGTCGATGTACGCATCATATTTTTTTGCTTGGCACTGGTTTGTCTCAGACATTGAATCTGCTGCAAAAGAGAAAGTAGAAGTTGAAGCTAGCAGTAATGCGACGCAAAGGCGTTTCATAGTGGTTCCTTTTGTAAGTTTATTCTTTTTATAACTTTGTCGTTACAGGTTACCGTGATCGTTATTTGTTGAGCAATGACACTTAGTGTCTTTTTATTTCGGTAACTGTATCGGTGTCTTGGGCATTGGTATTCGAGTTGCATTCTAATCTAAAACAAACGCTATTCCTGCGATCTAGTTAGCAAGAGATACAAAGAACAACATCAATATCGGAACAAGCAAGCTGAGGATAAAGCCACTGACGATAGCGATAGGCACACATCTAACGCCGCCTGTTGTTTGAATGACCGGTAAGGTGAAGTCCATCGCAGTCGCACCAGCATAACCAATGGAAGTGCATGGGTAGCTGCGAATTAGCACTGGAATCAGTACCAAGGCAACTAACTCTCTTAACAGCTCAAGCATGAAAGAAGCGCCACCATAGACAGGACCAAAGGCGTCACCCATTAAGATACCAGCCAGAGAGTACCAACCAAATCCAGAAGACATTGCCAAGGCTTTGAACAGAGGGATATCTAGGATGTAAGCCGCGATTACACCACCTAACATTGAGGTGATGATAATGGTGATTGCGATAACCATACCGTGCTTGTTGAGTAAGATCTGACGAAGTGTGAGTCCGCTATTACGCAGCTGAATGCCGATAAAGAATAGAAGAACAAACAGAATCCATTCGCTTGCGGTATCAACCCAATCAAGGCCAATAGGCAGCACTAAGCCAGCGATTAGCCCTGAACCTACCACTAAGATGAGTTTTGCAGATTCCATCGCCATAGAAGAGAGGGGAAGCTTCTTCTTGCTACTGTCGGTTTTGAGTGGCAATAACTTATCAATAGCGGGCAGTGCCATTAGGTTACATACGCTTAAGCAGACAAAGAAAGTGACGGTATATAGAAGGATTGTCTGCAGGTTACTGCCTAGGTTATCGAGGGCGGCTAAGCTTAGTCCCATTAACGCCAGAATCACGTAGATCAACCGCGATGTTGAGCGGTTGATAAATTCTAATGTCTGAGCGTTCGAAATTGCAAAAAGATACCCCACGACGAGTGGCGCAAATATAAAGATCATCCCTGTAAACATGCTTTCCCCATTGCATTTACTTCATATTACACTTACTTGTAATTTAACAGTGACTTAGAAGCCGCTAGTATTGATCACGTCGCTTAGCTTTGCATTAAAATCATGCTTGCTCAAGTTGCTTAATTTATAAAGCACCTCTGCACCTGTCACGTTAAGTTCAACTTCGTGATCATCGATGTTCTCATCCTTGTTTCTGAACATCAGCAGGTGGTTAGCGATTCGAGCGATATCTAAGTAAGAGACTTCACGCTGTTCGTAGTTATTGATGGTATTGCTGCACACATCAATAAAGTCGCTGTCGAAGCCCCAACGGTTAAGCACCAATTTACTGGTAGCAGAACATTGGCCTTGGAAGATTTGTAGAGCGATGTCGTGATCTAGGTAATTGCCATTTTCGAGGTAGAGGTGGTATTCGCTAACCAAACAGAACAAACCAATATCAGCCAGTAATCCAACAAGCAGCGATTTTTCATGCTCAAGGTAACGGTATTCAGTAGGGGAGAGCTCTTTGAAGCTGTTGGTAACAAGCACCATAGTAGCGCCCAGCTCTTTTGATACAGAAGCGCTCTGAACCAATACCTTATTACATTCTTTACTGAGGTTGACTGAGTGTTTGAGTTGCTCAATAGCCTGAGCCGTCACGATGTCACGTACTCTTAATATGCCAAGGCGCGACACCGCCGTCATAATATCAACACAAGTAATATTACGTCGGTTAAAGACGACAGAGTTAGCCACACGAATGACAATAGCAGCGAGGCCTGGGTCTTCGAGTAAGCACTCGGCAACGTCAGCAATCCCAGTTGATTCAAGGGTACAAAGCGATTGAATCTTCAGTACAACGTTAGGGATAGGAGGAAGTGTTATTTTTCCCGCTGAGATAGAATGTCCAACAAGTTGGGCAAACTCTGATTCTAGACCCTTTAAGAGAAGAGTCTTATTTTGAGGTAGCCAGAAAAACGATAAATGATTCATATAAAAAGTAAAAACAGGTCTGTCCTGCCATTTTACAAGCCACGATGCTGCGAGGCAATACTCACCCGTCTACATAACCTTTAATAATTTGAACCGGTGTATCACTAGGTGTCCAAATTCAAGCATGGTTTGATAGTTTACTGTGAAGTCAATCATGAAAAACCGGAATACTCAATTGATTGATGTGAACTAAGTCCAGACTTATTTTTCTTTTCGAAGTATGATTTATTTAAAGGTGAAAAACGAAACCATAATATTCACCTATAGAATAACAAAATAGATTTAAAATTTTCGCATAACAAGCTGCTTGTCTGGTGATCAACCTAATCGGGGTAATTTGATTAAGGATCAACGGATATGACCGAGACAGCATTTATTAATTACGTGAATCAATTTGGTGAGCATCAAAAACGTTCTATGTTCGGAGGTATTGGCCTCTTTCAAAATGACGCTATGTTCGCTTTATTGAGTGAAGGTTGTTTATTCATTAGAGGTGGAAAATCATTAGATAAAAAACTGACCGATCTTGATTGTGAAAAGTATCGTCATGTAAAGAAGCAGACAACAGCAACCGTAAACTATTACGACATTACGGATCTGTTTACCTGTGAACATCCTGAATTGGATAGTATTATTCGTACTTCAATCGATAATTCAATTCAGCAGCGTAGCTTCAAGAAGTCATCAGCTAGCCGTAGATTAAGAGATCTACCAAACATGCAGCTTACGTTAGAGCGCATGGTTAAAAAGGCGGGTGTGGATGATGTTTCAATGTTTATGCAGTTGGGCGCACCTGAAGTGTTTAATAAGGTTCGCGAAGCGTACGGAAACGATGTTGACCTAAAACTACTTTGGAAATTTGCGGGTGCAATTGATGGTATTCACTGGAAACTATTACAAGAGCCACGCAAGCAGCAATTACTAAAGAGCTGCCACTAAAGAAGTTTACCTTATATGCTTAAGATTACTGTTAATAAATAAAAACCGAGGAATGTCCTCGGTTTTTTTGTTTCTGTCTTAGTCGGATTTCTTAAAAGACTAAGTATCAAAAGGCTAAGTGCTCGTTAAGAGCTAACTTGGCTTTAAGTATTAGTACTTGAAGCGAGCAGTGAACATAAGTTGGTCACCGTAGAAGTCGTTAATACGAGCTTCAGCACCTAAAGAGAAAAGCTCTGTAGAGTGGAAACGCGCGTAAACAGAACCTGTCCAATCATCGTTGTCATCGATAGAAACGTAACCACCTTTACCACCAACTTCTAGTTGTGGACCAAGCCATTGGCGAACACCAATGTTGATTTCCATACCGATATCAGTAGAGCTTGAGTTCTCAGGTTGAACGATACGAGCTAGCATTTCACCTGTTAGGTCTGCCCAGTTGTTTAATGGAGCGTGGAAACCAAGACCTACAGCTGAGTCGTAATCGCTTTCAAATTCTGAATCGATACGTGCTATAGCGTGAGCGTTCGGGTGAATGGACTTACTGAACGCACCACCAAATGTTACTGGGCTAGCACCGATACGTGCTTCAAAGTAATCATAGTTAAAGTTGCTCATTACCTGTGGTTGTTCATCAACAGCTAGTGCTTGACCAGAAGCCAATAGCATAGCGGTAGTAAGTAGAATTTTGCGCATAACGACCGTAAACCTATATTAGTGTTAATTCCTTTGGTTTGAGACAAATCGGCAAACCATAAACATTGAGACAGTTTAATCTAACTCACGGAAAAGTAATCCTTTAAAATGTAAAACCTTACTCATTTAGTTAAAAAACAAGCAAATTAAGGATCAGTATGTAACGGAGATCTCATGTTTAGGGCGAATGAGAAAAATAGACGAGCGAATTATCCAAAATTTGTATACATTCGGAAGGTTTTTATATCGGATGACGCTATTCTCAGTATCCATTAACCAATCAGTGCTATTCACCAAAACTGGTGCGTTTATCCGCCATTGAAGTCAGTATGCGCTCGGTATCTAAGATGGAAGTCCAGTTTAGCAATTGCTTGTCGTTGGCAATGACATAGTCAGTCAATTGTTGAGTAATCGTGTCTCTCAGTTGGTCGCCTTGCCAAGGTTTTGAAATATAGAAATCAAGTGCTGCGTTGTTAATGGCTGTGACGGTATCTTCTAGCCCAGCTTGCCCGGTGAGCAACAGCTTACGCGTTGGTTTAGTAGCGTCGTGTTGGTTGAGTTCGATCAGAAAATCAATGCCGGTTTCTTCTGGCATGATGTGGTCGCATAAGATTAACGCAAGCTTAATACCATCTTGTCCCATTTCTTTGATTACTTGCTTGGCTTCATCGACCGACTCTGCACCTTCAACCAGAAAGTTCTCTTCAAATATCGCCAAGTCCTGAAGGACACTATTGAGAACTTCAGGTTCATCATCGACACATAAAATTAGGTACTTATTCATGAGGTGCTCCTTCTTGTTTGAATGGAAGCCACACTTGCATGTTTGTATGGCTGCCTACCTCTGACTCCACCAAAATAAACCCTTGATGAGCCGAAACGATTTGTTGAGAAATGGATAACCCAATCCCTAAACCAAAGTTGCCTTCTTTTTTAGTCGTGAAATTTGGGTTGAAAATGGTGTTGATGTCTTCTTTGGCAATGCCGTGGCCAGTATCGGAGATTTGCACCACAAGAAACGCGTCGTCGCCTTTTGTCTGTTGAGAAGTGGTGATGGTCACTTTTCCTCGTTCAGATAGGGCATCGAGCGCATTGGAGATAAGGTTGGTCCACACTTGTTGCAGCGAGAGCGACTGGCACAATAAAGGCGGTAAGTCGGTATCGTAATGCTTTTCGAGTTGGTGGTGTTTAAGCCTGTTTTCGAAGATCACTAAGGTATCTTCAAGCCCTTCGTGGATATCTGTGTAGTGGCGAACTTCTTCATCTTCTCTAGCATAGCTTTTTAAGCTTTTGACCATATCGGCAATACGCTTGCTGCACACTTGAATTGAGCGGATAGAGTTTCCAACATAATGGTAATGCTCTAAGTCATTGAGCAGCTCTTTGCCTGCGACAGGGGACGCCTTTAATGTGTTTAGAACCGTAGAGTCTTGGCTTAGGTTTAGTCTCACGGCTTTTTTTGCTAAAGCACGGTCATTAATCGTCGACGTAAGATGCTTTACGAGCTGTCTTTCTTGGGCTGTTGATAGTGGCTTAGCTAACTTTGAATGTGCCAGTACGTCAGTCCCTTTATTGGACTCTGGAACGGATAGGTTTGCCAATATTTGGTCGAGATGGTCTGACAGAGTTTCGATGCTTCTTAATATGGCAGCAATCGGGTTATTCAGCTCATGTGCGACTCCCGCGACTAGCTGCCCGAGCATCGCCATTTTCTCTTTCTCGATCAGTTGTTGATGTGCAGACTCTAATGATTCTAGTGTCTGCTGCAGTTTGATCTTATTGGTGATGCTGCGTTGCAAACGTCGATTAAAATGACGGAGCAATAGATTGGTAAATAAAGGCAGCAGGGTATTGTTTGAATGCATCACCTGAGCAAAGCTATCTTTATCCAGTTTGATAACGCGAGTCTGCGTTAGGGTGATCGCCGTAGAAAACGAAGGCTCGCCTGTTACAAATGACATCCCGCCAACAATGTTCCCTTTGGAGTGACGTACCACTTCCCGCTGTTGCCCAAGTTCATCTTTCTTATAAAGAGCTGCTTCACCCTCAATGATCAGCCATAAAAAGCGATTGTCTTCGCCTTCCACAGTGAGTAGATGCTCGGGGGAATAGTCACGAATGGCCTTAGTTTTGTCATCTTTTGAAAACACATCTTGTAAGGCACTGACGACACGTTCTGCAAGGGCATTATCAGAAAGCTGGTGGTAGTCGTGAATGAAACCCGATTGGAAAGAGTGAATCTTTTGCTCAATGTGCGCTCTGAGTAAGCGTTGTTGATCCAATGCATCGCTGTAAGAGAGCAGGTTTTCTGAGTCGTATTGGATAACAAAAGAGGTCAGCTCTTTTTGCGCTGATTTGAACAGAACCTGATCTTGAACCGGTTTGGTTAAACAGTGGTTGAGCCTACCTTCATTCACAGCGGTTAAAATGGATTGAATGTCTGACGAAGCGCTGACTAATATCGTTCTTGCGGTATTACTATGGGGCAGCTGTTGAAGTTCAATCAGGAATTGCACGCCATTAAATTCAGAATGATGATGAGTGATCACCAAGGCAACGGTTTGGTTGTGATCATGAATATCTTCTAATGCGTGATGTGCGTCTTCTATGTTCTCGGCAGTATAAATATCGAATACAGAAGCCAACGGAGCCAGCTCCGAACGTATTCTTTCAATGCTAACCGGATTATTGTCCAAACAGATAACAGCGTATTGATTCACAGCTCAACCTTAATAGTAGCGACGTCTTTAGCCTAGCAAGAACCGCCGAATAAGGATGAGAGCTAGCCGTTAATTTATTGAGGCAATCGAAGTATCGAGCAATAGACTGATTTAACTCAATGTTTCTTGTTTGCTACTGATGGGTTAGACTAAAAAAAATAGACACGTGTAGAAAGAGAACTCATGGAACAGTTAAGAAAAATTGGTGCTATTGGCGGAGCAATCTCACTGGCACTTTGCTGGCCGCTAGCGGTTGGGCAAATTGGACAAAATGCGATTACCGATGGCGTTGCAAAGCTTAACAATTCAAGCATTCAAGCTGAGATCGTGGAATACGATAGAGGTTACTTGTCTTCCAACGTAACCACTCGTTTAACTGTGACGGATGAAAACCTGAAAGAGCAACTTGCGATTGATGGGTTGCCGAGTGAGTTTGTCATAAATAGTGCGGTTAGCCATGGTTTGGTGAGTCTAAATGCACTGTCGACGTTTGAGAATACCGATATTCTGCCTTTAACTCTGACCACTAGTACTGAGCTAAACGGCAACACTGACTTTAACTTTGAGTTAAGCCAGTTCAATCACCAAGGTTCTGATGAGAATGGGACTTCGGTCTCGATCACTAAATCGAATCTTTCTGGCCATGCGACTGTTTTAGGCCAAGTTGATTACGAGCTTTCAATCCCTTCAGTTCAAATTGATTTTGAAACCGGTGAAGAGGTAACGCTGTCTAATCTGAAAGGTGTGGGTTCAGGCCAACAAGCGAAAGGCTACTGGTTAGGTACTCAGAATTTTACTATCGATAGCTTCTTGGTTTCAGATTCTGCAATGCAGCCTTTCATGACCATTGAAAATTCTAAGTACGATTTTGAATCACATCTAGATGAAGCAACTAAGCGTCTGCGCAGCAACCTCAAGCTGGATATCGCAAACATCGAGACCAGTGAAGGCCAGTTGAACAACCTAAACGTCGATTTTGAAATGTCGAAGTTGGATAGCGAGTCGTTTGAGAAAATCTTTGAGATTTACCAATCTAATCCTGTGATGACGCAAGAAGACGTTGCAGAGATCATTCCATTTATCGATATCCTGTTTGCTAAAGGTTTCGACCTTTCAATGAACAACATGTCGTTAGAGTTAGGTAAGGGACAGTTCGAATCTAAGTGGTTGGTGAGCGTGCCGGAAGGGACCGAAAACATCAGCAGCAACCCTTCGATGATCATGCCTGCATTAACGGGCAACGTTCACTCTAGCTTCTCAAATGAACTTGTTGAAGAGTATCCATTCATCCGTGAAGGTATCGATGAATTGCTTGTGATGGAAATGATCAAGGAAACAGACAGTGGTTATGAAATCAGCGCTGACTTAGAAAATGGAAACCTAGTGTTCGAAAATGGACAAGAAATTCCATTAATCGCTCTACTTATGCCGGTTTTTGTTCAATAAACAGAGCAGGCGTGAATACTGATAGGGTGATTTAGCAGGTTAAGCTTAAACATTTTATACGGTACAAAACAAAAGAGGTCTTAAGACCTCTTTTGTTGTTTTTATGTTGGGTAAAACATGGTATTACTTGCATAGTTATTATTTAGCAGGAGCAATCATCCCCATGGAACTTACATTAGATAACGTATTCAACTTCAGTGCTGGCCCAGCTGCACTGCCTAAACCGGTAATGAAACAAGCGCAAGCGGACTTTATTGATTGGAATGGTTTAGGGACTTCCGTGATGGAAATCAGCCATCGCAGCAAGGAATTTATTCAAGTTGCTGACGAGTCCGAACAGGACCTACGTGATCTTCTGAACATCCCAGACAACTACAAAGTTCTTTTCTGTCAGGGGGGCGCTCGTGCTCAATTCGCTGCTGTTCCTCTAAACCTTTTAGGTGATGCGACGAAAGCGACTTACATTGATGCGGGTTACTGGGCAGAAAGTGCAGTGACTGAAGCGAGCAAATATTGCGAAATCGATGTATTCAACGCGAAGACGTCAATTGATGGTAAAGCAGCGGTTGTTCCAGCTAAAGATTGGAAAATTGACCCGGAAGCTGCGTATGTACATTTCTGTCCGAATGAAACCATCGATGGTATTGAAATCAGCGAGCTTCCTCAAACGGATAAGCCAATCGTAGCGGATATGTCATCTAACATTCTGTCTCGTAAGATTGATGTGTCTCAGTACGGTGTTATCTACGCGGGCGCGCAAAAGAATATCGGCCCTGCGGGTATCTGCATTGCAATCGTACGTGATGATCTACTCGAACTCGCAAACGACGTGTTGCCGAGTATTCTGAACTACAAAGTACTTGCTGAAAAAGACTCAATGTTCAACACACCACCAACGTACGCTTGGTACCTATCAGGCCTTGTGTTCAAGTGGCTGAAAGCTCAAGGTGGCGTTGAAGCGATGGAGCTGGTGAACAAAGAGAAAGCAGCGCTGCTTTACGATGCAATCGATAGCTCAGCTTTCTACAAAAACGATGTTCACACTGCAAACCGTTCTAGAATGAACGTGCCGTTCCAACTGGCGAAACCTGAGTTAGATGGCAAGTTCCTAGAATTGGCTGATGCTGCAGGTCTGAAATCACTGAAAGGGCATAGAGCAGTAGGTGGAATGAGAGCTTCACTTTACAACGCAATGTCTCTGGAAGGCGTTCAAGCGCTGGTTAGCTTCATGAAAGATTTCGAAGAGAAATACGCTTAATCGATGATAGGGCTTTGACTGATAAATTGCTTATTTGATTTTTATTGTGTCGAATGCACCGAACGAGATAGATGCCGCTTTTGCGGCATTTTTTTGTCGTTAATAATAAAGGGTATGGTATGTTGATTTATTGTAAGAACAGTCATCCAGAGATATGACGGATGTATCAGAATGAGCAGACCTTTCTCTTAAAGCGAGAGTATCAACTGTTATTTAGGCACTTTTTACTATATAACGTGTCGCCCAAAGCTAGGTCTCTAATCATGAGCAGTGAGCGATAAGCCGCATCGCCCGGTTTATTGATGGGCGATTAAAATCCAACGTCTAATTTTTACCACAAGGAACCAAGTGTGAGGTTATTGAGTCTATTTGCGATGCTATTTCCGGCCGTTGCTTGTTCGTCCACACTTGAAATATGGGCTGGTATTAATTATGAAACGGCCGATTATGTAAAAGAACATATCGAAGCGATGACTGATCATCGTGTAGAAATTCGTTCGTTTGACGTCAACAGTATTCGTTCTGAACTGCTTGTTGCTGATCCTAGAGACAATACCTTTCCCGACGCCATCTGGGTTCCTTCTGACTTCTTAGGTCTAACTGAATATATCGATTTAGCGACGCTTCCTGATGCTTGGGTCGATACCCAACGCTATGAGAAAAAAGCGCTTGATGCAGTGGTCATCAACGGTGAGCTTAAGGCGTTACCGGTTGGTATTGGAAACCAAGTCGTTCTGTATTCGAGCAAGCCTCAAGCGCAAGTCGTGACATGGGAGAGCCTAATTGAACGCTCTGCTCAGTCCGATCAAGTGAGCGTGCTTTTTCCCAATCCAAACATGTACTTCTATCTAGCTTTCTATCAGCTTTTTTCTGAAGACTTATTATCGTCGAAAAATGTTAATGGTGAAGGGTTAGTTGCTATCTTTGATTTCATCGACATGTTGCAGCAGAAAAAAGTCATCGAATCATCGTGCAGCGATATTTGCGCGAGGCAGAGGTTCATCAATGGGGAAGTCGAGTTTTTGATTGATGGTGATTGGGCGTTCAGCGAACTCGATGCCGCCTTTGGTCGAGATTTGTACATCAATTCGTTGCCGACCTATCGTGGTGAAAGTATGTCTTCATTTAGTGGCGCAAAGGTTTTTGCTGTCACGGAAAAAGGCATGCAAAACCCAGATAAGAAATTGGCTTTGAAAGAAGTCGTTCAATACCTGCAATCAAACAGTTTCACCTATTTAGCTCACTCGAGTGCCATGGTTTCGCCGTTTTATGAGGTTAATCAACGCCGTGTTGAGGAAGGTAACCAGACACTTTCAAATATGTACGATGAGTTTCAAGCATCGCAAATGATGTCGAGTGACTACAAGATGGCGATCGTTTGGGAGGCATCGGCTCGGGCGTATCAGCGTTACAAGTCAGGGATGCCAAAGAGTGAACTGCATAAGTTTTACAATGATTTTGTTCAATATTACTCGGCGAATATGAGGGTAAGAGATTGAAGCTATCATTAAAATACACCATGGGCTTGGTGTTGCTGGCTTGCTCAATGCTTCCTGTTTACCTAGCGGGACAGTTGATTCTCAATAAACAAAACCAAAGTTCTTTAGAGCAAAAAGAAACCAAGCTGGACAACTCTACGACCGGTATTCGTCAAACCGTACAAGAGCAAATTAAGCTGACGGCGAGCCTAACTCAATGGTATTCGCATGACCGATCATTGATTAAAGCGGGTGGTAATATCTTTTTCTCGAGTGTTGTTTGGGACAAGATGGATAGCTTCAATGCGCTAGCGGAGAGTGTGTCCGCGACTTATATTCTGGACCAAAACTGGAAGCCCATTTATGACAGCAAAGGCAGCTTGTACCATTTTGAGCAGAGCCAGTTATTAGAAAGCTTGAAGCGTCCTCAATCGGTTTATGGGCAAGGGAAATTGTTCCACACCGAGTTTACCGAAACTGAAGTGGCGGATAATGCCGCTGCAGGTATCGCTTTTGTCGCGCCGATTTTACCTTATCGTTTGATAGAAGGTTCTACATACACGCCGCAGGGTTATCTTGTGGTTCTTATGGGGTATGACAGACTTAAGACTAAAGTGACGCCTTTCCTTTATCAAAATGAGTCGGTTGAGTTTAACTATATTGATTCAACGGATGCTCAATCTTCTGAACAAAGTGCGAACATTATCTCTATCGACAGCACATTCTTTACCGACAAATTGGTACTGAACGTCAAACATCATATTTCCGACAGTGAGCGTTTATTAGAGATGCAACAAGCTCAGGTGGTCTTTGTCAGAATATTGGTGGCGACGCTTGCCATCGCGATTGTGTTTGCTCTGTTCCTAAGCCGCTGGTTCTCAGGGCAGTTAAACCTGTTGGCTGAATCTGTTACGTCGTATTCGCATAACCAGTCACCGACTCATAGTGTGGATGAACATCGTTTTACAGAGTTCGTCACGCTGAGTCGTTTATTGGAAACCTTGTGGGGTCGCATACAATACCAAGTCCGTGAGCTTACAGAAAGTAACGATAAACTCGAAAGGTTTAATGTTCTGCTAGAGGACTTAGTTGAAGAGAAAACCAGCAAGTTAACGTATTCGCTCGCGCGTGAAGAATCCCAGAAGCATCGTCTTTTGAAGATCGTTCAGTTTGCATCATCAAGACACGCGGCTGAATATCGGTTGATTCCTCAAATGGTCGATCAAGAGTTAAAGACATTACTTGTTCAACATTCGATTCAGTTTCATTTTAACCGGACTGGCGAGGCTGACCTGATACTCTGTGACTCACAGGGGACGGCGATCGGGTATTTTTGTTCAAGTTCATTTGATGTCCTCAGTGAAGAAGATCTTCTGATTTTTGACATGTACCAAAAACAGTTAGCTGGTTGGCTAGAGCTCGAAAATATTACACGGATTAACATGCCGACTGGCTGTTTGAATCGTAAAGCTTTTAATGAAGATCTCGAATTCAGTAAACGCAGCATTAACGACAATCAAAATCAGATTTCTTTGATCATTATTGATATCAATGGCTTGAAAACGACCAATGATGTTCATGGGCATGAGATCGGGGATGAGCTGATACAGCGCTGCGTAGACGTAATCAGCCACGAATTGACACCTGCCAGTAATCTATACCGTTTGGGTGGAGATGAATTTGCGGTGCTTACCTTAACGTCTGGTGAGTCGAGTTCGCTCAATGTCGCAAAGATGACTGAGCAGTTGTACATTGCTCAGGAGCAACAGGCAATCGAGACTAAAGCGGGTATCTCTATTCCTGTCAGATTCTCGATTGGTGCAGCCTCTAGTAATTCAACAGACGTTGAGCAATTGTTCTCAGTCGCTGATGAGAATATGTATCAGCAAAAGCGTCTTTATTACCAAACGTTGTCTGTGGTTGGGAAGTAATAATGCCAATCACGCTGACAAATAGCGATCACGATTTTCGATGTCCATTAGAGCGGAACTGCTGCGGTGTGACGTTATAATATGTTTAAACGCTTATGGGAAATGCGCTTAGTCGGGCCAACCGTTGCTTAAACACAGACGATAAAAATGAAAAAGCCCACCAATGGAAAGTTGATGGGCTTTGTGTTTGTATTTAGCTTACGTAACTCAGCTAGAGCCAGAAACTCTTCAGAGGCATCTCAGAGTCAAAGTGATGAGCAATTTGCGCTTGGAGTAGCTCAGCGGTCGCAATAGCGTCAGTTAATGCATGATGCGGCGTGTAGTCGGGCAGATGGTATCGACGACGACTCTGACCCAGTCTCACTGAAGCTGGTTTCTTACCTTTCAGCTTGTTCCACAAGCCGCCAGCCAGTTTATTTTGGATCTGAGATTCAATCTCCAGCGTGTCGAGGACTGGGAACTCAATGCCTTCACCGAGTCGCACTTTCAATGCATTGTCCAAAAAGTCACGTTCGATACGACGATAGTGAACCACAGGGATATGTCCCGCCATTGATTCTAAGATCTCGCCCAACACTTCGCTAAGGTCTGGCGCATCAATGATGTCATTGTGAGTGATGCCATGAATCACGACAGACTCTTCTTCTAACTTCTGTTTTGGTCTTAGCGTCCAGTGTTTGGCTTGTCGCAAGTAGATGCGATTGAGCGTAAATGGCACTAAACCAATGGTAATGATGCCGTCTTTGTTTGGGTTTAACCCCGTTGTCTCAAAGTCGACAGCCAAGAACATCACTTCTGAAAGTGGCGTATCAGGCGCAGGAAGAGGCTGGCTATAAAAGTGCTTTAAGCGCTCGTCTCTCGCTCGTTCTAGCTTCTGAGCAAACTTAAATGGCCAATCGACCGGAGGTGATCTGAATAGTTTGTTCATAGGCCCTACTTAAACTTGTTGCTGGCTTGATAACGGAACTTAAGGAAGTTTTGCGCATTACTTAATATTTGGAATGCATCCTTTAGGTTACGTCGTTCGAAGTCAGACAGGTTCTCTGGCTCGATGTTGTTATCAGGCTCGATGTTGTTGTCGACATCGTGTGCTTGGTGGCGAATACGAACCAGAGAGATAAACTCCATCGCATCTTTCAAATCTTGAGCTCGGCCTTTCGGCAGAATACCAGCGTCGATAATGTCATCTAAACGTTCGAACGAGTTCTTAGAGCGAGAGGCTACCGCCAGCGAGTGAACACGAATCAAATCGGCCAGTGGCGCAGTACCACGACGCTTAAGGTTGATTGAGTTGTTGTGGCGGCCATCTTTCTCCATCACGAAATCTTTGAAGAAACCGAGCGGCGGTGTACGGTTGAGTGCGTTACGTGCAAGACACGCCAAGAAGCGGTTGTTCTTACGTGCGCGTCTTACGATGAAGCTGTTCAGTTGCTCAGCCCATTTTAAGCGGCCATAGACGCCATCTAAGTCGAAGAAGATTGAAGCATTCAATAGGGCTTTCGGGTTTGGATCATCAATCCAATCAGCAAAGCACTCTTCCCATTGTCGACGAGTCATACGCCACGTTGGGTTAGTCGCCATGATGTCGCCAGTACAGTACACATAGCCACACTGATCTAAGCCATCACAAATGAAGGTCGACAGCTCCTCAAAGTACTTACCGTGCTTTTTCTCGTCGTAGGTATCATCAAGAATGATTGCGTTATCTTGGTCTGTAACCAGCAGCTGCTCATCACGCCCCATAGAGCCAAGTGCGAGGAAACAGTAAGGAATAGGCGCCTTGCCCAATTTCTCTTCGCCCAGTTCGATAATACGTTGCTTAAAGCTACGGCCAATTACCGACATTGCGGTACCCACCATGTGAGCATTCGCATCTTCGTTAACTAAGCGTACAAAGCTGTCTTTCACTTGCTCGGATAGTACCTTCAGGTCTTCGATACTTTGTTGCTGGAAGATACTACTTACCAATAACAGCGAGTTTTGAGACTCATAACGAACAATATCGGTCGCTTCGATAATACCAATCGGCTTCTTATCTTTAAGCACTGGTAAATGATGCACGTTATAGCGAAGCATGGTCATCATAGCTTCGTATACGTAAGCATTGTGATCGAGAGAGATAACCTCAGGTGTCATTACGCTAGAGACTTCATCCGATGGGTCAAGCCCTTCAGCTAAAACGCGAGTACATAAATCTCGGTCGGTGATGATGCCAATCACGGGTGTTGAGTCATCTTCATCATCTTCAACGATTTCTGGATCAATGATCAGCAGGGAAGAGACATTGTCTTCGGCCATCATTGTCGCGGCTTGTTGTATCGTACGAGTCTTCTCGATCATCGGCGCTTCGCTAGTCAGTAGCGTTTTTACCTTGGATGTCGTGAGATCGTTGGCATCGTTATTACTTGAGTTTGCTTGGCGAAGACGGGCGTTGTCTTCTACTTCTACGAAATCTGCAAAGGAGTCGTAGTTGTCGTAGAGCTCTTGGAAAATTGGCTCAGGAATGCAGTAGAGAAGAGTATCTTCGGTCGCTTTTACTGGGAAACGAACCTTGTTGTTGGTCAGTAGACCCATTTGCCCGAACAAGTGGCCTTCATCAAGGCGGTTATAGAGTTCGCCTTTACGGCGGTAGACTTCGACTTCGCCACTTCGAACGATGTATAAGTCATGAATTTGATCACCAAAGTGAATGATAGGGGTATCTTGGCGGTAATAAGAAATTTCCACGCTACTGGTCACTTTCGCCAACATCTCCTCAGGGAGTTCTGTGAAAGGGGGGTATTGTGCCAGAAAGTTTTGAATCTCTAATAACTCAGCATCCATAATGATCATCCATTGGTTTGTATGATTTCATGGTACAACATTTGATAATATTTTGCCGTCACAAATCAATCTGTGAGCTAAAACCTTTTTAAAGTCTTATGGATAGACTAACCTTTCAATTAATGGAGTGACAGTTTAAGGATGATAGGAATGTCGAAGTGGAAGCTTAGTTTTGTATCTGCGGTTTTTATGTTTTCTCCAAGTTTGTGGGCGGACACTAACGCGGTGGATATTTTGGATTACGACCATATTTATGCCACCGCGCATTCGGGCAGTTTAAATGAAGATGCAGGCAGTAATAACAATGCCTCGTCGTATGGATTAGGCGTCAGTTACGCGATGACGGATGATTGGTTGTTGCTGGGAGACTATAGCGCACGCTTCATTCACCCTGATGACACCACAACTCGAATTGATACACTGATGCCAGGTGTTGGTTACCGTTACAGCATTAAGACAGATTTAGATATAGTGGCTTACTACCTGCTTGGTATCACTAAAGGTAAGGTTGAAAATAATGACACCAACCGAACTGAATCTTCAGACACTGAGTTCATCCAAGGGGTAAAAGCTGAGCTTAACTATGGCTTTGCGAAACGTTGGATTGCCAACGGCAGCGTGCAAGTGAATCGAAGTGACCTGTTTGATGAAGAGATCTATCACTTAGGTTTACGCTATCTAGTGACTAACAAGTTTGCGATTGGTGGGTCATACCAACATCGAGATGGTGAAGGTAAAATTCGTAGCGAGCGTACTAATGAGCTAGGTGTGGAATTTTTCCTAGAGTATTAACTTACAAAGTATCTAAACCTGAAAGTGGAGACACAAAAAAGCCAGCTTAATTGCTGGCTTTTACACATCTATTGGTCTGTAAGTGCAAGCTTGTGGTCTGCAAATACAGGTTTCGCTTTTCGATTAAAGAACCGCAGCGATACCTTTACATAGAGGACCCATGTTTGACTTAGTCATACCAGCAACGCTGATACGACCAGAGCCAACAATGTAGATAGCGAATTCGTCTTTTAGGCGAGTTACTTGCTCTTTGCTTAGACCTGAGAACGAGAACATGCCGTTTTGACGTTCGATGAATGTGAAGTCTGCATCAACACCTTCTGATTTCAGTGTCGTTACGAATAGTTCACGCATCTCTTGGATACGGTCACGCATTTCTGCCACTTCTGCTTCCCATTCAGCACGTAGATCAGCATCACCAAGGATGTGAGTAACGACAGCACTGCCGTGGGCTGGTGGGTTAGAGTAGATAGAGCGGATAATGCTCTTAACTTGAGAGAATGCTGTCGTTGCTACGTCTGCTGATTCAGCAACCAGAGTGAATGCACCAACACGCTCGTTGTACAAGCCGAAGTTCTTAGAGAACGAGCTAGCAACAAGGATCTCTTTGTTGTATTGAGCAAAAATACGTAGGCCAGCAGCATCTTCTTCAACGCCTTTTGCAAAACCTTGGTAAGCAAAATCGAATAGAGGCAGCAGTTTCTTCTCAGCAACCAATTTAGCCAGTACTTCCCACTCTTCAGTTGTTGGGTCGATACCTGTTGGGTTGTGACAGCAGCCGTGAAGAAGAACGATATCGCCTTCAGAAGCTTTCTCTAGGTCAGCAACCATACCAGCGAAGTCTTTGTCTTTAGTTTCAGCGTTGTAGTAGCTGTATTGAGCAGTTTCGATCCCCGCAGCTGCGAAAACGCCGTTGTGGTTAGCCCAAGTTGGGTTACTGATCCAGATTTTCACTTCGCCCAGTTGGCGCTTGATGAATTCACCCGCTACGCGAAGTGCACCTGTACCACCTGGAGCTTGTGCTGTTTTAGCGCGTTGAGATGCAACGATCTCTGCGTCTGAACCGAAAAGAAGTTTCTGAACCGCTAGACCGTATTCAGCTGTACCTTCAATCGTTAGGTAAGATTTGGTTTTTTCGTTTTCAAGAAGTGCAGCTTCTGCTTTCTTTACTGTTTTAAGTACTGGTGTTTGACCATCTTCATTTTTGTAGATGCCAACGCCAAGGTTGATTTTCTCTGCACGAGAGTCTTTTTTAAACTCTTCAGTAAGGCCGAGGATAGGATCGGCGGGAGCAGCTAACACTTTTTCAAACATAATCTTCATCCATGTCAATTGAGAGGGGATAGTATCTATGGGTAGTTATACCTGTATGGAATTTTTAAGACAATACGAAGTGAACAGAAAGGCCAAAAAAAATCCATTTCAATCAGATTTATTGACTAAAGAGGATATTTGATAACAAAACACCCTACGGATTAACCTATAGGGTGCAAGAAGTTAGTGGATTTTGAATAGATTACGCTGGTTGAGCAATAAAGCTTTCGCGCTCGAGTTCACTCGCTACATTTTTGCCATCTTTGTAGGTCGCAGCAATTGAAACAAACGCTTGTTCGACGACCAGAAAAGCTTGGACAACTTGCGGATCAAAATGCGTCCCATTGCCCTCTAAGATGATCTGTTTAGCTTGTTCATGAGTAAAGGCTGGCTTGTAGACTCGCTTCGAGATGAGCGCATCATAAACATCAGCTAATGCCATTAAACGGCCAGATAACGGGATATCTTCACCAGACAACTGATTAGGATAACCACTGCCATTCCATTTCTCGTGGTGAGTCAGAGATATCTCCTTTGCGACTCTTAAGAAAGAGCTACTTCCCAACTGCTTTTCTGCAATAGATAACGCTTCAGCCCCAATCGCGGGGTGACCTTTCATTATCTCAAACTCTTCGTCCGTCAATTTGCCCGGCTTCAATAACACACTATCAGGAACACCTACTTTGCCCACGTCGTGCAAAGGCGCAGATTTGTAGAGCAACTCGATGTAGTTTGGTGTTAACAAGCTTGAGTGGGTTTCTGATTTGCTGAGCTCTTGTGCGAGCACCTTGACGTACTCTTGAGTTCTTAGGATATGTGCGCCCGTTTCATTGTCTCGAGATTCAGCCAATGCCGATAAGCTCACAATGGCCACGTCACGTGTGGTTTTCACTTCGTTTTGCGCGGTTTCAAGGCTATCAAGCATGGTATTGGTCATAGATGCCATTGATCCAAGCTCGTTGTAGCCGAAAATAGGTAAGCGAACGCCTTGCTCGCCATTGGTGACTTTGTTTAATGCGTGCTCTTGGCTTAGGAGAATACGCTTAATTAGCTTACTCCAAAGCGTCATGATGGTTATCGCGTAGCCACCCAGTACCACAGCCAAATAAATAAACTCTTTGATCACGCTGATCTTGCCGGTGCCATCCAATAAGCGGTCAGGGTTGTGTTCTAGCCAGAAGATGTCTTTAACGGCAATCATCGTCAACATAGTCGTCAGTGTTACCAGAAGCACGATAACCAAGCCTATCATCTGCTTGACCAGTGAACTTCTTTCACCAACCAGTTGGAAGTCGAATTGTCCAGTCGTCTCCATTTTATCCATTTGGCTGAGCTTGGCATTCAATTGAAGAATGGTTCCGGTAAAGAAGCCGAATAGACTCATGCCAAACAGCACCTTCAAATTACTATCTATGGTGAATTCATAGCTTAAGTTGTAGTAGAGCGCGAAAGGCACACTTGCAGCAAAAAATAGCAGGGTATCGAGTTGCGTGAATCGGCCTTGCTTGACCAAGGTATGTTGCGCCAATGGGTAACGACGTGCGAGCCATAATAAGATAAACACAATACTGACTTGTGTGAAAATCTCTAACGTCGTTAAGCTATCGAGCATAGGGCACACCCGACTGCCATAGGTGCCAAACAGCACGCCAGCAATGACGTATAACTTAGTCGTTAGCGATCGATTGTAATTTGAAGTATCCATCGGTAAGCCTTTGTTCTCATTCTTATTAGATTTACGCATTCATTGATTCACGACTTTAGAATTGCGAATAATTAGCATAACTGACGTGAATAAGACCGGAAATTCTATCGATAGCTTTCGTGGATTGATACAAGAAACTGGTTTGTGTTAGAGATTTGTTAGCTAGGTGGGGGTTATTGCAGCATTTTTATGAAGATACTTGAATAGCCCCGGTCGAGGGTCGAAGCTATTCAGTCTGTGTATTGGGTTAGAATCGCGCGTGATTGAGTTCGCTATCTACTTTAACCCGTTACTTTTTGAGATTGATTTCAGCTTCGATTGAGCCGGTTTCAATCTCAGGGTGAGACGCTAGTTTGTCTGCAGCCCATTGGTTGATGTGTTTCAGAATAGCAGACACCGCGTGTTTTTCCGTTGGTGCTTGGTCTTGTTCGACATCGATCTTTTGCTTTGGATGTGAGCCTGTCGCATCTTCAGCAATATGGAGCCAATCTGGGTGCCAGTAATATGGCTGACCGCTCGGTGTTGTCCAACTGTGAACACCGTTTGACTCTCCTTTATAACTTAATTGGTCTGCTTCTATTTTTTTCATTGTTATCTCGCATGTTTTTGGGTTACATCAAATTATTGAGGTAGAAAGCCAACTTAGCTCCTACCTTGGGTACAAACTTAGCAAAGCTTACAAAGTTATCTGTGAACCAATTCACACTATTGTGGAAATTAGGTGCGATCATATGGATAGCAGCAATAGTTGTTGGCGTAAGTGATAAAATCACCGGCTCACAGAATTTCTCTAGGTAGTACAATTAGATGGCGCGTTATGAAGAGCTTGCAAAGGATATTCGAACTCAGATAGCCAACAATACGTGGCGATCCGGAGAGAAGATCCCTTCGGTACGCATGAGTTGTCGAAATTACAACGTCAGCAATAGTACTGTCTTACAAGCCTACCAGTTGCTAGAAAGCGAAGGGTGGATCATCGCTAAACCTCAGTCGGGCTACTTTGTAGCGCCAAGGCTGGACGGCGTTGACTACGCACAGCCACTCGTTAGTGAAAAGAAAGCCATTAATGACCGCTTATTTGATTTCTTGAAGTCGAGTTCAGCCGAAGGTGTGATTCCTTTCGGCTCTGCATTCCCAGATCCCGACCTTTTCCCGTTACCTACCTTGACTCGAAACCTTGCCAGCGCGGGTAGGAAGATGACTGGCGCGAGTGTGATAAATAATTTACCACCGGGCAGTGAGTCCTTGAGAAGGCAAATCGCACAGCGTTATCTGCAGCAAGGGATCACGGTTAATCATCAAGACATCGTGATTACGTCGGGTGCTATGGAAGCGCTCAACTTGAGCCTGCAAACGGTCACCAAGTCGGGTGATAACGTCGTGATTGAGTCTCCCGCCTTCTATGGTGCTCTGCAGGCTGTCGAGAGGCTCGGGCTTAACCCTATCGAAGTGGACGTTTGCCCAATCAATGGGTTGAATATAGAGCAGTTTGAAAACGCGCTACAAAACCAAGATGTTAAAGCGTGTTGGCTGATGACGACTTTTCAAAACCCAACGGGAACCAGTTTGTCGGAACAGGCAAAGCGCCGTGTGGTAGAGATTGCAGAACAGCATGGAACCTACATTATTGAAGATGACGTGTATGGCGATCTTTATTACGAAGGGCATAAGCCGAAGCCACTAAAGGCCTTCGATAAGACCGATTCCGTCTTGCTTTGTGGGTCGTATTCAAAAAGTTTGTGTCCTGGTTATCGAGTAGGGTGGGTTGTGAACACGCGTTTTAACGACGCGATTCAAAAGTTACAGCTTCTTTCTACGTTATCGAGTAGCGCTCCTGTTCAACTTGGTGTCGCTCATTTCTTAACGCATGAAAGCTACGACAATCACCTTCGTAAACTGCGTAAAAACCTTGTCGTCAGGAAAGAGCGATTTATCGATGTCATTAAGCAGTACTTTCCGCATTCAATAGAGATTGAAGAGCCGGCTGGTGGTTACTTGATATGGATTCGCTTTTCTGAAAAATTCGACAGCCAACAGTTTCATCAACTGGCTATCGAACAAGGTATTAGCGTTGCATCTGGCGATCTGTTTAGTGAGCATGGCAGAGTGGATAACGCGATACGATTGAACTTCTCTTATGAACTGACAGAAGAGAAAGAACAGGCGCTCATCTGGCTTGGCAAACTGGCACATCAACTTACGCACTCGTAAAACCTTAAGTCCCTCATAAAAAAGACAATCATTCCAACTGTACGGGTTGTTTGTGGGGTAACTGTACGCCTAATTGACCAAAGAGTTGTGATTCAATAACGGTAGACCAAATATTGGAGATACCGTTATGTTGAAAATGACTATGGGAAATGAAGTTAAGCTGATTATTGTCGCTATTGTGTGTGCGCTTCTGCTTATTCTCGGCCACGTACTGCTGGCAAAAGCATTCGCTGATATGGCGTGGGCGGAATACACCACTGCCGCGATCCCATTCGTTATGATGGCAATTTGCGGTCTTGCAATAAAATACGCTATCGACCAAGATGTGGATTAGCTGTTGAAATAATGAGTCTCAGATAGTGGCACGCAGAAGCATCTGGACTCGTTTTATTCCGAACATAAAAAAACCTCCGCAAGTGCGGAGGTTTTTGTTTGTTCTTAACTTTTAATATCGAATAGGTTTCGAATTAGAAGTTTGCAGAGCGTGGTGTACGTGGGAATGGAATCACGTCACGAACGTTACCCATACCTGTTACGTAAGATACTAGACGCTCGAAACCAAGACCGAAACCAGCGTGTGGCACTGTACCGTATTTACGTAGGTCGCGGTACCAGCTCATGTGCTCAGGGTCGATACCCATAGCAATCATACGCTCGTCTAGAATGTCTAGACGCTCTTCACGTTGTGCACCACCGATGATTTCACCGATGCCTGGTGCAAGTACGTCCATTGCTGCAACTGTTTTGCCGTCGTCGTTTAAGCGCATGTAGAAAGCTTTGATGTCTTTCGGGTAGTTCTTAACAATAACAGGTGCTTTGAAGTGCTCTTCAGCTAGGTAACGCTCATGCTCAGAAGACATGTCGATGCCCCACTCAACGTCAAACTCAAATTTCTTACCAGAGTCTAGTAGGATTTGGATTGCGTCAGTGTAGTCAACTTGTGCGAAATCAGCGTCTACGAATTGCTCTAGACGAGTAATTGCTTGCTTGTCGATGCGAGAAGCGAAGAATTCAAGGTCGTCGCGGCGCTCTTCAAGAACAGCAGCGAAAACGTACTTAAGCATGTCTTCAGCCAGTTTCGCTACATCGTTAAGGTCTGCAAACGCAACTTCAGGCTCAACCATCCAGAACTCAGCTAGGTGGCGGCTTGTGTTTGAGTTTTCAGCACGGAACGTAGGACCGAACGTGTAAACCTTGCTTAGTGCACAAGCATAAGCTTCAGCATTAAGTTGGCCAGATACTGTTAGGAACGTCTCTTTACCGAAAAAATCTTCGTTGAAGTCTACGTCGCCTTTTTCAGTGCGTGGTAGGTTTTCCATGTCTAGCGTAGAAACACGGAACATTTCACCAGCGCCTTCTGCATCAGATGCAGTAATAAGCGGAGCAGAAGTCCAGAAGAAGCCTTGCTCGTGGTAAAAACGGTGAATCGCTTGAGATAGACAGTTACGTACACGTGCTACTGCGCCAATCACGTTTGTACGTGGACGTAGGTGAGCAACTTCACGAAGGTATTCGATAGAGTGACGTGTCTTAGCCATTGGGTAAGTGTCAGCGTCTTCAACCCAGCCTACAACTTTAACGTCAGTTGCTGCTAGTTCGAAGTCTTGACCTTTCGCAGGAGACTCAACAATCTTACCCGTTACTTCAACAGAGCAGCCAGTTGTTAGCTTTAATACTTCGTTTTCGTAATTATTAAGATTATTAGGAACCACGGCCTGAATCGGGTCGAAACAAGAGCCGTCATAAATGGCAAGGAAAGAGATTCCAGCTTTGGAATCACGACGTGAACGGATCCAGCCGCGAACAGTTACTTCACTGTCTACCGCTAGCTTGCCGCCAAGTACGTCTGTTACAGGCGCGTAAGTCATGTTGATTTCATTCTCCATTGAGGGACAAATTCAACTCAAAGTCTCTGGCATTGCTGCAAATAAATATACATTTGCACAATAATTAGCCGAAACATTAAGTTGTATAAACTTTTTAAATCGATTGAACATATTACCTGTCATACCGACAGCTTCAACCTTTATTCTTGCTTGGTGAAAGAAATATTGTGTCTACTGACGATAAATAGGTTTGAGGGTGTGTTTTTTGTTCGATCTTAGCGTCAGCCTTACCTTTCACCCTATGTGAGCTGCTGAACGAGCATGGCGTAATCGAAACCTTTGTTTTCAATAATGGGAGTGTGATTGTGTTGAGACTCACTCTACATTGGCGCGGATTCAGTCATTTTGGACTTGATCACCTTCTTAATTTCCCACTAAAGCAACAAGAGGAGTTTAATATCTACGTGTTAATTACGCCGCCTTAACCCCTGCATTCTCTCTACACCCGCACTTTTCGAGCGCTCGCTCATTCAAGAAAAACAGTCGATCAAATTATGTCTCAACAAGGCAGGACTGGCTGTACAAGTAAAAGAGAATTACATGCTTAATTATTTAAAAAAACACTGGTTATCAAACGTTAAAGGAGATTCATTATCTAGGATTGTGGTTGCACTCGCATTGATCCCTGAAGCCATCGCATTTTCAATTATTGCAGGCGTTGACCCTAAAGTAGGGCTCTATGCCTCGTTCTGTATTTGTGTCGTCACTGCTTTGGTTGGCAGTCGTCCGGGAATGATTTCCGGTGCAACAGGCGCTATGGCGCTACTAATGGTCACTTTAGTGAGAGAGCACGGACTAGAATATCTACTCGCCGCTTCATTTCTAGCTGGCGTCATTCAGATCGCAGCTGGGTATCTCAAGCTTGGTAACCTGATGAATTTCGTTTCCAAATCGGTGATTACTGGATTTGTTAACGCGCTCGCCATTCTAATTTTCATGGCTCAACTTCCTGAATTAATCAACTTCCCGTCAAGCGTTTACGTGTTAGTCGCTTTGGGTTTGGCGATCATTTATCTGCTTCCTTATTTTCCCAAGTTTGGTCGTGCAATACCTTCCCCACTGGTCGCGATTGTTGCTCTGACAATCATTAGTTTGCTCTTCGGCTTAGATGTGAGAACGATTGGCGATATGGGCAAGCTTCCCGATTCACTGCCTGTGTTCTTGATTCCTAATATTCCATTCACGTTTGAGACGCTTGCAACCATCCTGCCATATTCGATTGCTCTGTCTCTGGTTGGCTTGTTGGAATCCTTGATGACAGCGACCATAGTCGATGACCTGACTGATACTGAAAGCAATAAAAACAATGAGTGTAAAGGGCAGGGCGTTGCGAACATCGTGGCTTCCCTTTTTGGTGGAATGGCGGGCTGCGCAATGATCGGTCAGTCGATCATTAACATCAAATCAGGTGGCTTAACCCGATTGTCCAGCATGATCGCTGGGGTGGTTTTGTTGCTAATGGTGGTGTTTGTTTCTGATTGGTTGAAGCTGATACCGATGGCCGCTTTAGTGTCTGTGATGATCATGGTTTCTATCGGCACATTCTCATGGCGTTCCATTGTTGAGCTTAAAGATCACACACTGCCAACCAATGTAACCATGCTAGCAACCGTGGCGGTGGTGGTGTTTACTCATAATTTAGCAATAGGTGTTGCGGTTGGCGTGGTGCTGTCGGCTCTGTTTTATGCACATGCCAGCAAATCCATGGTGTTTATATCCGATGAAGTCGTGACAAACGAAATGCACTCCATTCACCGAGTAAAAGGCCATGTCTTCTTTGCTTCGTCAGATGCGTTTGTCGACTTATTTGATTATGACAACGCGACCTCTTTAGTGACCATCGATATATCGGATGCGTCATTCTTAGATAATACCTCGGTCGAGGCGCTTGATAAGGTTGTGTTCAAGTTCCGTAAAAAAGGGGCTTACGTTGAAGTGTCAGGAATGGATAGCGTGAGTGCGAACCTGATAGTCAAACACGCGATGTATCACAAGCATAAAGACTTAACCGCGGTTTCCATTACGCACTAATCTTGGTTTACGGTTCTTTTAAAGCCTGAAAGCCTGAATTAGACGTTGCTATGAAGATAAAGCGCTCATTGTTGAGCGCTTTTTTGTTGGCGATCTATGACTTCTTCTTTGTACTCGACAAAGTAAACTGATTAATCAGCGATTCAAGATGATCAGATAGCTCTTCTAAGTCATTGCTGATGTTGCGAGTTTCAGCCGCGGATTGCGATGTGTTGTTGGCGTGAGAGGTGATGGTTTCAACCTTTTGTTGAACATCTTGAGTCGCTTGTGTGGTGGATTGCGTTTGCTGCTGAATATTCTGTGCGTGAGCCAGCACCTGTTTCATCTCTTCGACCACACCATTCATTTCAATTGAAAGTGCGTCGATATCGGTTGAGCTTTGATGGGCTTGTTCGCAAACGCGATCGGCAGAAGTCAGCGACTCTTCGCTGCCTTGCTGGAACTGATGAATGATTGACTCAATACTGCCTGTTGCTTCAGCGGTTCGTGATGCAAGATGGCGAACTTCATCAGCCACCACCGCAAACCCACGACCTTGTTCTCCCGCACGAGCCGCTTCAATTGCTGCATTCAAGGCCAGAAGATTGGTTTGGTCAGCAATGCCACGAATCACACTCAATATTGAAGAGACCTCTCCGGTTTGCTCATTGAGTGTCAGTATTTTGTGTTTCACTTCTTCTATGCTGCTAACGAGGTTTTTTATCTCACTGCTTGCTTCGTGTGCTTGGTTGGCACTCTTACACGCCACATCAGCGGTGTGATTGATAAGCTCTGAAGCTGTTAAAGTCGCTTGTTCTACATTGACTTGCTGTGCCTGTATTCCTTCGACATTGTGTTGCACTTCTGCGGTTTCGCTTTGCTGGTCGCTGGCGGCTTGCTCGGTAATTTGCGCGACACTAGTCAGTTGGTTGGCAGACGCATTTAACTTGTGCGAGGTGCTTTGTACCTTTTCTAAGCTGTCAGATACGGTTCCCATGAACGAGTTGATGGAGTTAGCCAGCGTGCCAATCTCATCCTTGCTTTGTTCCGGCAGGCGAGTGGATAGGTTTTTATCGTTGCTGACTTGGGTCATAAAGCGAGAAGTCTGTTGCAGCGGGCGCACGATAATCTTACGAATTAATCCCATCGTAAGGACAAATCCGGCAAACGAGATCACTGCCATAATGCCAATAGCAGCCATGGTTTGAGTGTTAATCAGCGAGTTAACATGGTTAAGGTTATATTCGAGACGAATCGCACCCAAGACTTCACCTTCTGGTGCCATATGACAGGCGACACAATTGGTTCCTCGGTAATCTTCACTCGACTTCATTGGCAGAGCAATAACCAAGCCTTTGCCCCAATCAGCAGAAAAAGGTTCGATAACGGTTTCGCCCGCTAGCGCTCGTTTATCAATATCGTCAACCGGTGTTTGGTTGTCATTACCTGGGCCATATAACTTGCTGACAGCGTCGGCGCGTAAAACACGAACGTCTTCAATGCCTTCTTGAGCCAGTGCTTTCTGACGAAGGGTCTCTTTTTGTGCCATGGTGCCGGTGAGCATCATCATATTGAGGCTATCGAAGTAGTTACTTGCTTTGTCGTGAAGCTGCTCACTTAACACTGAGTTTACAAGTTGCTTTTGTTGCGAATATTGGAAATAGGTCGATATTGCCAGCAAAAAGGTGAACACGATGGCGAGGGCCACTAGGATTTTAAAGGTGATTGTTGAGCGCATAAGGTGTTTGTTTTTATTAATTATAATGACGCAAATACTGTACTAGTAAGAATTCCTACCACCTATGGGGTATAACGAATTGTGTGACCACACTCCGGTTGTGGTTATGTTTCTGTGATGTAGCGAGTTTGTGTCGTGTCTGATGTTGAAATGGAACGCGCTTCAAGCTCCTCGCTGTTCTTAAAACAGACTGTTGTTTTGGGAAAATTGAAGTGCAGCATCGAGTTTTGATTGTGCTGATAATTAGAAAAGCCTAGGTTGTTAATTAGCTCGATGTATTTGTCCGCTTGTCTTTTATCAATAAAGACTATTGTTTTAGACGACTTAGTGGTCGATTTATATCCAAATGGTTGTTTTGTTCAATTTAATAGCAAAAATTGTGGTTATAGCGTTGTGTTTCGAGGCTCATTCGATAAGATGAAAAGACCTCTATGATAGAGGTAGGGCAGCAACGGATACGCTGCTTCAAATACTATGGAATGTGACTTATTGGACACATACATGAAATTCAAGATTACATCACCGATTATTGAACCTACGGAAGGTTCACCACATCAGTTAATGCTTACTCACGCTTCTCGTTTTACCTCTTTTAAGACAAGCTCCCCTTTGAACGCCCTGTTCGACAACGTCTCTGCACGCTTCTTTACCGCTTATCGCTCCTATTGTTATTCGTTTTATAACTTTATTTCTATCTGAACTCCTTTGTCATCCGCTCGATGAACGAAGACTCACATCTATAAAAACTAAACAAATAAGTTAAAAACAATGAATATTAAAATGATGGGTAGCTCCCTAATTATCGCTGGTACCGCTCTCGGTGCTGGTATGCTTGCGATCCCAATGGTATTAGCTCAATTCGGATTGCTTTACGGCACACTGCTTATGGTACTGATCTGCTTCGGTACGACTTACGCAGCATTACTACTTCTAGAAGCGACCATCAAAGCGGGTGGCGGTCTAGGATTAAACTCTATTGCCCGAAAAACCTTGGGTAAACAAGGTCAGTTGCTTACCAACGGCTTGCTATACGCGTTGTTGATTTGCCTATTAATGGCTTACATTCTGGGCGCAGGTGACTTGCTGAGTAAGTTACTGTCTAACTTTGGCGTCGAAATTACCGCGACTACCAGCCAAACCGTGTTTACCTTGCTTGCTGGCGCAGTAGTCGCAAGTGGTACTGGTGTGATTGATAAGCTCAATCGAGCATTGTTCTTCGTGATGCTTGCTAGTTTGTTTGCCACCATGGCGTTCTTAGCGCCGAGCATGACTCAAGAAAACTTGATGCAGGTAACCAGCCATGACCACGTTGATCTAATCAAAACCAGTGCCATCCTGTTTACGAGCTTTGGCTTTATGGTGGTGATTCCAACCTTGGTTTCTTACAACCACGAAGCGACAGATAAACAGCTGCGTAACATGGTGATCATCGGTTCTCTGATCCCATTAGTGTGTTACTTGTGTTGGTTGTTTGCGGTAGTGGGCAACTTGAGTGAAGATCAATTCAGAAGCTTTGAGAACGTATCAGATTTGATGGCGGCGTTTGAGGCTCAGTCTCCTTGGGTGGGTAACGTTCTGTCTACCTTCACGGGCTTGGCGTTGTTGACCTCTTTCTTTGGTGTGGCGATGGCGTTGTTCAACCAGAACAAAGACATGTTCAACCAAAATACAGCGGTAACGTACTGCATTAGCTTTATCTTGCCGTTGGCTGGTTCATTGCTTGCGGCAGACAAGTTCCTACAAGTACTGAATTACGCAGGTATCATCTTGGTGTTCCTAGCGGTGTTTGTTCCTCTGGTTATGGTCCACAAACAGCGTTTCATGAAAGTTGCTGATGACCGATACCGAGCAGAAGGTGGCAGCGCAATGATGTTGTTCTCACTGCTGTTTGGTTGCTTCCTGCTTATCTCACAAGTGATCTAGTTCTTTGGTCCATTATCTAAGATTCGAATCGAGCATCTTAGATATAAGTGGCCGGAATTCAGATACAAAAAAGGAACGCATCGGCGTTCCTTTTTATTATCTGCTGATTAAAAACAGATTGATTCAAAGGCTATCAACAAACAACCTTAACAGCCAAACCACCTTGAGAAGTCTCACGGTATTTAGCGTTCATGTCTTTACCTGTTTCTAGCATTGTTTCGATAACTTTATCTAGAGAAACAGTAGGAGCAGAAGAGCGACGAAGCGCCATACGAGTCGAGTTGATTGCTTTAACTGCAGCAATACCGTTACGCTCGATACATGGTACTTGTACTTGGCCAGCAACTGGGTCACATGTTAGACCTAGGTTGTGCTCCATGCCGATTTCTGCAGCCATACATACTTGCTCAGGGCTACCACCCATAAGCTCAGCAAGACCAGCAGCAGCCATAGAGCATGCCACACCAACTTCACCCTGACAGCCAACTTCAGCACCAGAGATTGAAGCGTTACGCTTGTAAAGACCACCGATCGCGCCAGAAGCTGCGAAGTAACGGATGTAATCTTTCTCTGTCACTGTTTGGATGAACTTATCGTAGTAAGCCAATACAGCAGGGATGATGCCACATGCGCCGTTTGTTGGTGCCGTTACTACACGGCCGCCAGCTGCATTTTCTTCGTTTACTGCGAAAGCAAACATGTTTACCCAGTCAACAACCGACATTGGATCATTGGTTGTTTTTTCTGAAGTCATTAGCTGTTGGCGAAGTGCTGCTGCACGGCGAGGAACACGTAGTGGACCAGGCAGGATACCTTCAGTATTCATACCGCGATCCATACACTCACGCATAGTTTTCCAGATGTTAGCGAAGTAAGTGCGAGACTCTTCGTCTGAGTGGAACGCTGCTTGGTTTTTCATAACCAGTGTACTGATAGAAAGACCGCTTTCTTTGCACTGATTAACCAGCTCTTCAGCTGTTGTGAATTCGTAAGGTGCTTTGATTGGGTTTTCTTCTTCTTTGCCGAAGTTCTCTTCGTCAACGATGAAACCGCCACCAATTGAGTAGTACGTTTTTGAGTATGCAACTTCGTCACCAACCCATGCATGAATGCTCATGCCGTTCTCGTGTAGAGAAAGGTTGCTAGTGTGGAAGTTCATACCGCCATCGCGTGGGAACGATACTGTATGACAGTGCATGCCAACAGGAAGGCGCTCAGTTTCTTCTACGCGAGCAATGAAGCCAGCAATAGAATCGATATCAACACGCTCAGGAGTATTGCCAGCAAGACCCATGATGATTGCGATATCTGTGTGGTGACCTTTCCCTGTCAGTGATAGTGATCCATATACGTCCACGGTGATTTTAGTGATGTCGCGCAATTTTCCCATTGAACGTAGGTCATCAATAAATTCTTTACCCGCTTTCATTGGTCCAACTGTGTGTGAGCTCGATGGACCAACACCGATTTTATAGATATCAAATACACTAATCATAGCGATTACCTCAAAAAGAGAGCCTCCCAAGGGGAGTCGGGAGGCTCATTTATTATCATTATATTTTTTGTCTAATCTCGCGATATAAGATGGATGCCATCTTATAAAAAGGGCTTGAGATTAAAGAGCGCCGTAGATTACAGAACTAATAGCCGCTAGACCACATAAAGCTGTAAAGATTTGCACAGGTGCTGAAGTTTTGTACTTAGCCATAGCTGGTACTTTCTGCATCGCAAACACAGGCATTAGGAACAGGATAGCTGCAATCATTGGAGCACCCATTGTTTCAATCATACCTAGGATACTTGGGTTAACTACCGCAACAATCCAAGTTGTAACAACGATGAACGCTAGAGATGCTTTTTCAATCTTAGAGATTGAAGAACCAGAGCGAGACTTGATTAGACCAACAAGACCTTCGTGAGCACCTAGGAAGTGACCGAAGTAGCTAGAAGTAATCGCTGCGAACGCTACTAGAGGACCCATGTAAGAGATAAGTGGAGACTCATGTACGTTTGCTAGGTAAGAAAGAACAGAGATGTTCTGTGCTTGTGCTGTTGCTAGTTGCTCTGGAGATAGAGAAAGAACTACAGAGAATACGAAGAACATTACAAAACCCATCAGCATCATTGCTGCGCCGCCAGTGATCGCGTCAGTTTTCTTAACTGCGTTTTCACCGTATACACGACGTTGCTCTTTAGAGAACTGTGAAATGATTGGGCTGTGGTTGAAAGAGAACACGATGATTGGAATTGCAAGCCAGATAACAGAAGGCATTGTTGACCATTCAGGTGTTACTTCCATCATTGAAGTGTTCCAATCTGGAACTAGGTAGAAAGACAGTGCTAGTAGGATGAATACTAGTGGGTAAACCATTGCTGAAGTCGCTTTCAGCATCAGATCTTTACCGAATACAACACCTGTAGTCATAGCAAGGATAAGTGCACCAGAAAGAAGAGGACGAGGAATAGATTCCATACCCATTTGGTTTACTAGGAAAGAATCAACAGTGTTTGTGATACCAACACCGTAAATCAGAACGATTGGGTAGATAGCGAAAAAGTAAGCGAAAGTAATAAGGTTTGCGCCAGTCTTACCGAAGTGTTCTTCTACTGTATCTGTAATGTCAGCTTCAGGGTTTTTTGCAGACAGTACGAAACGAGCTAGAGATTTGTGTGCGAACCAAGTCATTGGTGCCGCAATTAGAGCTAGGATAACTAATGGCCAAAAACCACCCGCACCAGCTTTGATTGGAAGGAATAGTACGCCAGCACCAACTGCTGTACCGAATAGTGATAAACACCAGGTAAAATCTTTATAGTTAAACTTGCTTGAATCTTTAACGGCATTTGCCGAAGAAGTTGTTGTGTTCATGTTAAATTACTCATTTTTTGGGAACAGGAAATAAGTCGGGGCTAATTCTGCAGAATTTTCTTCTGCAAAAAATAGATCTAAATCATGTAATGAAACGGCGTGTCACATGATATGCGAAAAACGGATTTTTGATCACGAAAATAGCGTGCCACAGGTGATTTATGTTTATGCTTGGTATTAGTTTTATTTATGCGAAAGGCGGGGTTGTATAGATTTATACCAGGGAAACGTTTGCGTAAAATTGCATTAATAAATCTGTTCCATAGAAAGTCTGGATTTTGTTAACAGAGATTAAACAAAACGTAGTTGCTATGTAATTCGTTGCACTACATGTTGCTGCAATGATTGGATGATTTGCGCCGTAACGCCCCAAATTAGGTGCTCTTGGAAGGGCATCGCAAAAACACGATGCTTGATTTGTTTAAAGTTAACAGTGTGGCTGTGTAACTTGGCTTGGTCTAAAACATAGGTAGCGGGCACCTCAAAAATTGAGGCAACTTCGTTCTCATCAATGATGGCTTTATAGTCAGGATCGACCATGGCAACAATCGGCGTCACAGAAAATTTACTAATAGTACTCAATGCGGGTAATTGCCCAACAATTTTAACTTGATCCGATCGAATTCCCACCTCCTCATGGAGCTCTCTGAGTGCAGTGAATTGCATAGAAGGGTCAGAAAGTTCGTGTTTACCACCAGGAAAGCTGACTTGGCCGGGGTGATGCTTTAAATGAGCCGCTCTTTTAGTAAAAATTACATGTAAACCATCTTCTCTTTCAACTAAACCTACCACCACTGCCGCTTTACGTAATTGCTCGCCACTGATGTGCGAAACACGCTCTACTGACTCTGGGTGATAGCCAACGGTAGGGTTAAGTTGGAATTGCTGAAGGAAGTTTTCTTTATTCATATCAAGCCAATATATTGATTATTATGATTTTAAGTATAGACATAACCGTGGGCTGATTACCAATTTTGAGTGTGTCTTCATTTACTTACTTTTAGTTTAGCGATTAACTAGGCGTAATTAAGGGCCACGTAGTGACTGACATCCTTAAAATGCTGGTTTTTGCTATATTCAATATGTACACATCTGCGAGTAAGCGTTACCCATGTCATAAAATTGGGTTACGAAGCGTAGATTTTTCGTTTAAGAATTTGATAACAATGACTTAGTGAACCATTCTAAAAAGAAATAGAAGAAAAGGTATGAGATGAAAGGAATCATATTCACCGAATTTTTAGAGCTTGTTGAAGACAAGTTTGGGTTAGAGCTTTTGGAAGAAGTTCTAGAGATGTCAGAAGATGAAGGGATCTACACATCTGTCGGAAGTTACGACCACAAAGATCTGGTTAAACTCATCATTAATCTGAGCAAAAAAACCGATATAGATGCAGCAAGCTTGCAACGCGTTTTCGGGCAGTCCGTATTTAAGAACTTATTAGCCTCATTGCCGAATAAAGCGAGCCTTGCTCACAGCAATACCACCTTTCAATTTATTCAGCACGTAGAGCGCTACATTCACGTTGAAGTGAAGAAGCTTTATCCAGATGCTGAGCCACCTGAATTCAGTTTTATCACCACGACCGAAGCACAACTTGTTTTTGACTACAAAAGCGCAAGGTGTATGTCTCATGTTTGCTTAGGACTTATAGAAGGATGCGCTGAATACCACGGTGAATCTATCGCGGTGGAGATGACGCCACAAAATGATGACCAAAGCGTGGTTAGGTTTAATCTCAAAGTAGAAAAGTAATATGGATCTGGCATCAGCCCTAGAGAAGAAGCTTAAGCGTCAAATCGCGGCAAGAAAAGCGGCTGAAGGATTGTTGGAACAGAAGAGCCTCGAACTGTTCGAGGCTAACCAACAACTTGAGCTTGCTTTGCGTCAGTTAGAAAAGCGCTCCAACGCGAATATACGCCGCATTGAATTCCAAGAACAAATCGACAACCTGTTGATTGATTTTGGGCGCGCGTTTCTAAGAAATGATCTCGATGATGTCATGCTATCTGAACTAACGACCAACGTGACTAACAGTTACTTAATCGAAGCCAGTCGTTTGATTCTACCTCCCAAGCTCATCCCTCAGTTACAGACCTATGATTATGGCGATGAGACTGTCGAGGTGTTAGAGCAAGACATTCAAGCGCCTCATTGGCAAGACAACCTACTGACCGTGCCCTTAGAGGTTGAAAAAGTCATAGTTGGTGCGTTAATCGTCAGAGTCAGATTGTTAGACCAAGACTACGAGTTTATCCAAAGCCAACTGTTGTTGGTCACGGACCTTATCTGCAGTGCCTTAACCCATCAACTAGCAATCAACCGAAATATTGAATCACGTAAACGAGCGGAAGAGTCCGAAAGGGCAACGCGTGACTTTGTGGCCATGATTAATCATGAGTTAAGAACTCCACTTAATGGCTTACTAGGCAGTGCCGAGTTGATCAGTGATACCGAACTGAATAGCTCTCAGCGTGAGATAGTGAACAACCTGAGCCAATCTGGAGAGTTTCTCCGAACCATCATTAATGATCTATTGGATTACAGCAAAATCAATGCAGGGATGTTGGAGCTTATTCCAAAGAAATTTGCCCTACGTGATTTGAGAAACACGATTGAAAGCATCTTCGTCAATCGAGCAATTGAGAAGCAGCTCGAATTCAATATCAGTGTTACGTCAAACGTTCCCTCCCATTTCCAAGGCGATTTAGAGCGCATCACACAACTGTTTGTGAACTTAATAGGTAATGCGATTAAATTTACAGAAGAAGGGCATGTGAATGTTGATATTGAGTGGGACAAAAACCAATTTGTTTTCTCTGTAGAAGATACCGGAGTCGGAATTGCTGAATCAGCACATAAGACGCTATTTGAACCTTTTACACAGGCAGATAACTCAAGTAGCCGAAACTATGAGGGCACCGGGCTTGGCTTAGCGATTTGTCGCAAACTGGTGGCTCTGATGAATGGCGATATTGGGGTGACCAGTGTTGTTGGCTCAGGCACGACCTTTACCATCTCGATTCCTCTTCAAGTTGTCGATGTTCCGGCAGAGAGTGATAGTGTCGCCAAGGGCTTTGAGTCTGAAGCGGAATTGTCACTACTTAAAGTGCTGGTGGTTGATGATATTAAGATGAACCAGATCATCATCCAGCAAATGCTTCGTAAACATGAGATTGAACCAGCTATCGCAAGCAATGGTGTCGAAGGGTTTGAACTCGCGTCAGACAATGAATACGATATTGTATTCATGGATTGCAGAATGCCTGTTATGGACGGGTTTGAAGCAACAGAGAAGCTAAGAGAGAAGGGTTACGTTAAATCTATTGTGGCTCTGACCGCCGGAACGACACTTGAAGAACGCGAACGTTGTATTCAGTGTGGGATGGATGACATTTTGAGTAAACCTTACACCGCCAACGATCTGAAAGAGATGCTTAAGAAGTGGGGTGTCTCTGCGGTGAAGGTCGCTTAAACACGCGAATAAAGCGTTGTGAGTTATGTACTCTAACTTACAGACTAAAAAACCGAAGTGATCTTACGATCCTTCGGTTTCTTTTTATATCGAACTTTTGCTAGCCGTTAAGCTACGGAACTCGTCATTAAGTCGCGGAACTCGCAGTTAATGACACTAGGTTTAGCAATCTTCAAGTACCGGTAGAATTCGACTCAGCTTATCCAGTGTTTCTTGGTATTCAGAAGCACAATCACTATCAAATACCACACCACCGCCAGCCCAAGCATAAAGCGTGTTGTTCTCGGCGACTAATGTACGAATGGTAATACTGGTATCCATTCTGCCATTTCGGCTGATGTAGCCAATACTGCCGCAGTACGCTGAACGTCGATGCGGTTCTAACTCTTCAATGATCTGCATCGCGCGAACTTTTGGTGCGCCAGTAATCGATCCTCCAGGGAAACAGGCTCTCAGAAGGTCAGTTGCAGAGTATTGGTCATCAAGGTCCGCTCGTATCGTGCTCACTAAGTGGTGCACGGCAGGGAAGCTTTCAATATCGAAGAGCTTTGGTACATGCACTGTGCCCGGTTTTGCTACTCGGCCAATGTCATTACGAAGTAGGTCGACGATCATCAAGTTTTCCGCCTGATCTTTATCGGCGCTTGCTAGGTCTTGCGCGTTGGCATTATCAATCATCGGGTCCTCAGAACGAGGTCGTGTGCCTTTGATTGGCTTGGTTTCAATGACGTTGTCTTTGAGTTCTAAGAAACGCTCTGGCGAAACACTGATGATTGCGCAGTCGGCCAAACGGATAAAACCCGAAAAGGGCGCTGAGTTGTACTGTTCTAACTTGTCATAAGCCAGCCATTCACTACCTTGGTATTGGGCATTGAAGCGCTGAGCTAAGTTAATCTGATAGCAGTCCCCGGATAACAGGTACTCTTGAACACTATCGAACTTAGTGGCGTAGCTCTCTTCGCTCATATTGGATTGCCACGGTGTGGTTAACCCAAAGGGCGCATGTGATAGGTGTGATTGAGCCATCTGCTGCATTAGCCAATCATGATGTTCATCGATATTGCTACCGACAATACACGCCGTTTTCAATTGGTGGTCAACGATAACAGCCCATTCATACAAGCCAACTGCCATGTCAGGTGCTTCAATATCACGCTTTGCGAGTGATGGAAGTGTCTCGACTCTGCGCCCTAAATCATAGCTAAAATAGCCTAAAGCGCCGCCAACGAATGGCAACTGAGTGTGCTCTTTAGTCGCAGGCAATAATTGTTGCTGATATTGGTCGAGTAGTTCGAAAGGATCAGAGTCTGAAACCTCGCACGTCTCATTAACATTAACGGTCGTTTCTGCACCGATTGTCTCGAAGGTGGCGATGGGTTGAGCAACTAAAATATCGTATCGACTATCAACGTGGCTTTCTGAAGCGGAGCGTAATAGCATTGCCCACGGCAGGTTTTCAATATGGGAAAACAGCTGTTTAGCTAAAGTTGATTGATATTCAAGCGGCTTGATTTGGATAGAGCGAAATTCGTTGTTATTCATTTGTTTAATTTGTGACAAAGAGTTCGATCACTGCATGGCGTGTGAGAGGAAGCAAGAGTATCATAAATTGAAAATAAAATGGGTTCTTGATTAGAACGGAGTAATCCAAGTGGTTTAGTTTAAAGCTATGCAAGCGATTGCTAAAGCAACTAAATACAGCTCAACACAATAAAAAGCTAAACCACCTAATTCGATTTGGCATATATAGTCAAACTGTGAACCCACATGGAACCAGAACAATAAAGAGGCATGCAATGACGGTTATTCGTAAGCAAGATGTGATCAGCAGTGTCGCTGACGCACTTCAGTACATTTCTTATTATCACCCTTTAGACTTTGTCCAAGCCCTAGAAAAAGCGTACGAGAAAGAAGAGAGCCAAGCAGCTAAAGATGCGATCGCTCAGATTCTTATCAACTCGCGCATGTCTGCGGAAGGCCATCGTCCAATTTGTCAGGATACGGGTATTGTTACTTGTTTCGTGAACATCGGTATGGATGTTAGGTGGGAAACGGATCAAACAGTACAACAGATGGTTGATGAAGGCGTTCGTCAAGCTTACAACAACCCAGATAACCCATTGCGTGCATCTGTCCTAATGGACCCTGCAGGTAAGCGTATTAATACCAAAGACAACACACCAGCGGTTGTCCACATTAATATGATTCCAGGCAACAAAGTTGAAATTCAAATCGCGGCTAAGGGCGGCGGTTCTGAGAACAAAACCAAGATGGTTATGTTGAACCCTTCTGATGATATTGCAGAATGGGTAGAGAAGACGCTGCCAACAATGGGTGCAGGCTGGTGTCCACCGGGTATGCTAGGTATAGGCATTGGCGGTACGGCTGAGAAAGCAGCGGTACTAGCGAAAGAATCTTTGATGGAACACATCGATATTCAAGAGCTTATCGAAAAAGGCCCTGAGAACGCAGAAGAAGAGCTTCGCCTAGACATCTTCAACCGTGTAAACAAGCTAGGTATTGGTGCACAAGGTCTTGGCGGTCTAACGACTGTGGTTGACGTAAAAATCAAAACAGCACCAACACACGCAGCATCTAAGCCAGTTTGCTTAATCCCGAACTGTGCAGCAACGCGTCACGTTCACTTCACACTAGATGGCAGCGGCCCAGCAGAGCTAACGCCACCTAAGTTAGAAGAGTGGCCAGACATCACTTGGGAAGCGGGCGCAAATACACGTCGTGTTAACCTTGATGAAGTGACTAAAGAAGACGTACAAGAGTGGAAGACCGGCGAAACGGTTCTTCTGTCAGGTAAGATCTTAACCGGTCGTGATGCTGCTCATAAACGTATTCAAGGCATGCTAGAAAGCGGCGAAGGCTTACCAGCCGGCGTTGATTTCAAAGGCAAGTTCATTTACTACGTGGGTCCTGTTGATGCTGTAGGTGATGAAGCGGTAGGTCCTGCGGGCCCAACAACTTCAACACGTATGGATAAGTTCACTGACATGATGCTGAACGAAACTGGCATTATGGGCATGATCGGTAAAGCGGAACGTGGCCCTGCAACGGTTGAATCAATCAAAGAGCACAAAGCGGTTTACCTAATGGCGGTTGGTGGTGCAGCTTATTTAGTCGCAAAAGCAATTAAAAAAGCACGCGTTGTTGCGTTTGAAGATCTCGGTATGGAAGCGATTTACGAGTTTGAAGTTGAAGATATGCCTGTAACGGTAGCGGTTGACTCTAGCGGCGTGAACGCACACCAGATCGGCCCTGACACGTGGAAAGTGAAGATTGCTGAAGCTGAGAAAGCGTAATTAATCGACGCCAAAAAATCGTAATTGTCGCTAACTTCAGCGTTTGAATTGCAATTTTTGACAGAAAGTTAAAGACAAAAGTGCAGCATTATCTGCACTTTTGTCTTATTATCAATGATATAGTGATAAACACATAGTTTGATATAAGAACATAGGAGAGAGGAATGCCTCGTTTTATTCAGATCCTACAGATTATCTTGGCAGTGGTGATTGGTGCTTTTGTTGGCTACGACCTGATCTTGAAAGGGATCAGTATCTTTGATAATAAATACGTGACGATTACATGTGCGCTTTGGCTAATTGCAGAGATTGCACTGTTTGTTATCTACAAGTTGATTGAAGACGATTAGACGTCGGATATCGTGCAAAAATTCTAAAGCCCCTGATTATGAATGTAGTCAGGGGCTTTTATTCATCTAGCATTAAGAATGTGTATTGCATACTCATCAACATAAGCAAAAGCATACAAACTATCCCAACGGGGAAAGAACATAGGCTTGCCTTTCTATTATCATAACCAGCTAGCCTAACTATCACGGAGTCGTTCAAATGAAACACCTAACTCAAGAAATGAGTGACTTTATAAGCAGAGGAACGGATTCTCATATTCGAGTAGCGGTCACGGGGCTCTCTCGTGCGGGTAAGACAGCATTCATTACTTCGCTGGTTAATCAGCTTCTTCATACGTCTACCCACAAAAACTTGCCACTGCTTGCATCGGCGAGAGATGGAAGAATTATTGGCGCAAAGCGTATCCCGCAACACAACATGATGATTCCACGCTTCTCTTATGATGAAGCGATGGAGTCGTTGAATGCACAGCCACCAGAATGGCCAGTGCCAACGCGTGATGTCAGTGAGATTCGTCTAGCAATCAAATATAAGCCTGCGAAGGGCGCGAAAAAGCTACTGAGTAAAAACAGCACCCTTTATCTCGATATTGTCGATTATCCAGGTGAATGGCTGCTTGATTTGCCGTTACTGGATATGGACTTCGATACCTGGAGCCAATCTCAGTTTGCCGCATTGAAAGGCGACAGAGAAACTTACTCGCAACAGTGGAACGTAATGCGTGGTGATATCGATTTGCTAGCAGAAGCGGACGAAAAGAAACTGGTCGCGATTGCCGATAGCTACACTCAGTACCTTCATACTTGTAAAAGTAACGGGCTGCATTGGGTACAACCGGGTCGATTCGTATTACCCGGTGAGCTTGAAGGCGCGCCTGTGTTGCAATTCTTCCCGTGCATCGCACCTGAGGGTAAGTTCTCAAAAACAAGTAACTATGCGGTACTTAAAGCGCGTTATGAAGAGTATCAACAGAAGGTCGTCAAAGCGTTCTACAAGAATCACTTCGCGACGTTCGACAGACAAATCGTGCTAGTGGATTGCTTACAGCCACTTAATGCGGGCTATGACTCTTTCATGGACATGCGTGGCGCGTTAGAACAGTTACTTAAGAGCTTTAAGTACGGTCGAAGCAATATCTTAAGACGTTTATTCGCGCCGAAGATCGACAAGATCTTGTTTGCAGCCACTAAAGCTGACCACGTGACACCGGATCAACATCCAAACTTGGTATCGCTGTTACAACAGATGGTACATCCGGCTTGGCAACAGGCGGCGTTTGAACACATCGACATGAGTTGCATGAGCATTGCGTCTATTCAAGCGACCAGCGCGGGTTATATCTCGTCGGGCTCAGACAATGTTCCGGCGTTGCAAGGTGTGACTTTGGATAATGTCCCTCAAACCATGTATCCGGGAGAGGTGCCGCGTAAGTTGCCCAACAAACAGTATTGGGAAACCAACCAGTTTGATTTCACGAGCTTTAGACCGATGGAGCAACATTCCGATGAGCCTTGCCAACATCTAAGAGTCGACAAGGTTTTAGAGTATCTCATTGGCGACAAGTTGAAGTAATTGAGGCAATCAAAATGAGTGAATTAAAAACAAAGCAGGTCTTTAATGAACCGTTGAAGACCTCTTTTGATGAGCAAGACAAGACCGACGTTGGCCCGGATTTAGGTGCTCAACAACTGTTCACAGAGCAAGAGAAATTTGTCCCTGTCGCACCGCAAGTGGAAGCCGAACTTGATGGTGAAGCTGAGCAGCAATTGGAACAAGTGATTCGACCGAGCAAAAAGAAGAAGTGGTTTGGAACGGGTTTATTGGTCGCTTTTTCTGGCCTAGTTGGATGGCAAGCAATTGATTCGGTCATTACCGCAATTCAAACTGCTGATTGGCTTGCGTTAGGTTGGGCAGGCTTTATTGCTGCCATTGCTTCATTGGGTTTAGGCGCAATAGGCAAAGAGCTGTGGAAACTGCGTTCACTTAAAGATCACTTTAGTGTGCAAGAGCAGAGTGAAGAGCTACTCCAAAGTCAAAGTGTCGGCAAGGGCAAAGCGTTCTGTGAAAACATCGCCAAGCAAGGCGGCATTATCGCTGAGTCTCCTTCGTACGATAAGTGGCGAAACAGCATTAACCCTGCACACAGTGATGCAGAAGTGTTGGATATGTACGATGCGTTAGTCGTGAGTCAACAAGACAAAGTAGCGACTCAAATCGTCACTAAGTTTTCGACCGAATCGGCGGCTTTGGTCGCGGTGAGTCCATTGGCGGCGGCTGATATGTTGTTGGTGGCTTGGCGAAATTTCACCATGATAGACAAGCTTGCTGATGTGTATGGCATTGAGCTTGGCTACTGGTCTCGCATTAAGCTATTTAAACTGGTGTTAATCAACATGGCCGCTGCAGGAGCAAGTGAGCTCGCGATTGATGCAAGTATGGATCTCGTCTCGATGGATCTTGCAGGCAAAGTCTCAGCTCGAGCAGGGCAGGGGCTAGGTGTCGGTATCCTTACTGCAAGACTGGGCTTAAAAGCCATGACATTGCTGCGTCCTATGCCTTGGCATAACGAACGAAAAGTAAAACTGGCAGACCTCCGCAAAGCCGTCCTTTCTGAAATAAAGCGTATCACTCTTAAATAAAGCATTTGAAGCTCAATAGTTTGAGAAGAAGAGTAAACATATGTTTACTCTTCTTCTTGACTGAACTCAGAGCTTAATCCACACTACTGTCAACTTATCCTGACACCTATAATAGGACTATTTGTGCGTCTTGAAGTATTGTGTGAAGACAGACTCGGCTTAACGCGTGAGTTGCTCGATATCTTGGCCTCAAAAAGCATTGATTTAAGAGGAATCGAAATTGATGTTAAAGGTATTATTTATCTAAACTGCCCTGATATTGATTTTGATGCTTTTAGTGAACTTATGGCTGAAATTCGCCGAATTTCAGGTGTGAAGGATGTACGTAAAATCCAATTTATGCCAAGCGAAAGGCATAACACAGAGCTGATTGCTCTGCTGGCAAACCTACCTGATCCTGTTATTGCGATTGACCTTAAAGGCTCAGTCGATATGGCTAACCACGCCGCATTGAGCCTCTTCAACAAACAAGAAGATGAAGTCATCGGTGAACCGCTCGCGACGTTTGTTCCTAGTTTTAACTTTGCTCGTTGGATCGAAGGCGATGTAACGCGCCATCGTGAAGTTGTCGTGTTGGATGGCTTAGATTTCTCTATTGAGATCCTGCCGATTTACCTTGGTGGTGATGTCAACGAAGCGGTACTGGCAAGCGCAGTAATGACGATTCGTTCTTGTAATCAAGAGATGAACTCGCCAGATTCAATCCCAGAACAGAACAACCTGGGTTTTGAACACTTTGTTGGTGTCTCTAATCGCCATAAAGCCTTGATCAGCCAAGCTAAGAAATTGGCTATGCTGGATCAGCCTCTATTAATTGAAGGCGATACAGGTACGGGTAAAGAGATGCTGGCGAAAGCGTGTCATAACCGTTCAAATCGATCGTCTTTCCCATTCTTGATTCTAAGCTGTGCATCGATGCCTGATGACGTAGCGGAAACGGAATTGTTTGGTCATGCGCCGGGTTCATTCAACCATGAGCAAGGTCATAAAGGCATTTTCGAGCAAGCGAATGGCGGTACGGTATTTTTAGATGAAATTGGCGAGATGAGCCCGCATCTTCAAATCAAGCTGCTGCGTTTCCTACAAGATGGTTCATTCCGTCGTGTTGGTGAAGAAGAAGAGATGCACGCGGATGTTCGTATTATTGCATCAACGCGCCACCGTCTTTCTGAATTAGCCGACTCGGGTTCGTTCCGTGAAGATTTGTTTTACCGCTTGAATGTACTGACTCTGTCTATCCCTGCATTGCGTGAACGCTCAAACGACGTAGCGCCACTGTTGGAACTGTTCGTTGCAAAGTACGCGCAGCAGTTAGGTATGTTAAAACCAAAACTGACTCAAGAGCTGATCGACCAGCTTGGTAATTACCAATGGCCGGGCAACATTCGCCAGTTAGACAACATGGTTCTACGTGCACTAACAGAGCTAGATTCAGACACACTAACGGTTGAGCAATTCCATTTGCCACAGCTTGAAACAATGACGGCTGGAATGGCGAACCTGAGCTTAGACGGCTCGCTCGATGAAATCATGAAAGACTATGAATCTCAGATTCTAGAGAAGCTTTATCAGTCTTTCCCATCAAGCCGTAAGCTAGCAAAACGTTTGAATGTATCTCATACCTCAATTGCGAATAAGCTTCGTGATTACGGTATCAGAAAGAACTGATCGAATAAGAACAAGATTATGGAAGATTTGAGTACACCAGAGCGCATTTATAAGCATGATGGTAATCTGATTCTACGCACGGCTGAAATCGATGATGCTGGCATGATCAGCGAGTACTTTCAGGTTAACAGAGAGTATCTGAAACCTTGGGAACCGATTCGCGAAGACGCGTTCTTTGATAGAGCGAGTTGGGCGCAGCGACTGATCAAGTTAAACGAGCTTCATAAAATGGGGCTAGGCTATTACTGTTTACTGATTAACGCTGACTCTAATGAAATGTTAGGCACCATATCGTTCAGTAATTTGTCTCGTTTCCCGTTCTACGCTTGTAATGTCGGTTACTCATTGGCGCAAAGTGCACAGGGCCACGGTTACATGCGCAGAGGTTTGAACATGGCCAAAGACTACATGTTTGATGTGCAGAACATGCACCGCTTAATGGCGGGCTACATGCCTCACAACGAACGCAGTGCTGGCGTATTAGAACATCTTGGTTTTGTCCGAGAAGGTTTTGCTAAAGACTACCTACAGATTAACGGTAAATGGGAAGACCATATACTGACAGCATTAGTTAACCCAAATTGGGAAGATAGACGCGTTATTTAGCGGCAATATTGCTAAGACGTAGTACTAGTTAAAGGCAAATAGCTTTTAAACGTAAACAAAATTTAGACGCAGCGTATATCAAGCTTTGCTAATCGCCGCTGCATCAAAAAGAACAGATAGGCATGGTAAATCCATCAGCCTGAGCAGATATTTGAGGAATTTTGATGTCATACACAACTTTGGACGAATACCAAAGAAAATGGATTTTCACACACCAGTCAATGCCGCTTCCGGCAGAGGACTTGGAAAAGATTAAGCCAATGACACAGGCGAGAGCATCTCAGTTCTGGAAAGAGAACGTGAGCCCTCAAAGCCCAGACGCAGAACGACTGAGCTCGCAAGACTGGCCAAGCAAAGCATCGAACTGGAATGAAGAGATCAGTTGGATGGCGCATTGGGAAGCGGATGAGCCTGAAATGCCAGAAGAGATTCTTAACTTTATTGATTGGCAAGATGACGTAACTGTTTATTTTTGTTACGAAAAGTACAATGTTCTTGAAACCAAATGGGCGATTTTCAAGAAGCATTGGAAGAACTTCTTGTTCTACGATGATGGCCCGATTCTAATCGGTCGTCGTCGTTCAGAAGCCCTTTGGTTTGCTACCAATGGCAAGGTGAAAATTGGTAACCGTGCTTAACCTCGGTGTGATTTAATCGAGCTAGTGCTGGTAATCCGAGCAACAGATAGATAAACAAAAAGCGAGCATCGAGCTCGCTTTTTTTGTGCCTAATGATCTTCGAAGATCATGGGGAAAGACCCACTATTTGAGCCCAACTAAAGGTGACCATATCCACTCATTTAAAGCGAGTGAATTACGAAATTGAGATCGCTATCTCATTGGGTTAGTTGAAGTTTAATGGGGTTGAGCTATCTTTATATTACTGCCTTAGTGGAGGTGAAGTATTATGATTTGGGATACTCTCGAACGTGTAAATAAACTTCGCAAGGAAGCAATGGAGGATCCAGAGTTTTTGGATTCAGCAAAAATGCATGAGGAATGGCTTTTAAGCGAAACTCATAATCAATCGAACAAAGGAGCAAAAGAGAATAAACCGAAAAAACTATCTGACATTTATGAAAATACGGATTTTCCTATCAACCCAACTGGAACCAAACATTAACAATGATGAACTGCAACACGGCTAAGGCTCTTAACCAAAAAGCTATAAGTCGATTACACATACCAGCCTTAAGCCACCAATAAAAAAGCCACTTTCAACGAATCGAAAGTGGCTTTTTCTTTTCTTGCTAGCTTCTTTACCATTAGCAACGAAAGCTAATCGTTTTCAAACCTAGTTATTGATTAGGCTTAATCCGCTTGGTAACGCATCACCAAACACACGCTTAGATTCACTCTCAGAAAGCTCAGTCACTTCACTCACTAGTGTTAACCATGAGTCAGGTACCTTGCTTTGCTTAAGCTTCTCAATAACTTGATTGCGATAGTCGTCAGAGATATCAAACTGACGGTCACCGGTTTTTCGACAAATCATCACCGCTGCAAAGGCAATCATCTGCTCTTTATGCCAGTTCTGCTCAAGTAGTTTCGGCAACCACTGTTCAGCTTGTTCTCTAGGAATCACGCTGTGTTGGCTACCATACAAAGGTGTTCTTGAAGCCAATCGACCCAGAGCCCACCAGTGCGCTTGTTCAAATTGGTTATGGTTGATCGCTTTGTTTAAGAACCAACTTGCCAGCAGAACTTTGTCTTCCACTTCAAGTTGCTCAAGTGATGCCGCTAAACGAACCATGGCTTCATAGCCATTGTCTTGTGCATCTTTGGCTGTCTTAGGGTTTTTCATTGCCCCTGGATGAAGGTATTTAGCGATGTCAGCCAAGATACTCTCTTGCTGCTCTTGGTTTAATCCACCGGCAACACGACGCCAGAATACCCACCAGTCCGTCCAACCTTGGTGGTTCTGGAATTGAATGTTTTGTTGGTAAAGGCCCCAAATTTGTTCGATACGCCATGAGTCAGTCGGATCGCCAAAGCCTGGACGCAGCGAGTAACCCGCCAAACGCAGCCAGTTCTTCTCGTGTGCTTCTGAACGACGGCGGCGTTTACGACCTAATGAGAAGGTATCAAATAGATGACGAAGGGTCGTGAAGTCCCATTCATCGCGTTTACCTAGTCGCTTCTCAAGATCTTTCGATAGTGTTTTGATCTCTTTCGATTCAGCACTCTTCTTGTTGCCGCTGTACAGGCGAGAAATCAACTCCTTACACTCTTCCAATCTTGGGTGAAGCGCGGAGGTATCAGATTCATCGCCTTGCTTGTTTCTTACTTCAAACTCAAGCAACCAACGCTTAGAGTCATCTTCTATACTCACACACTCCATTTTCAATGTGCCGACTTCGGTTAACTGACAAGCGAGCAGTACTTCAACACGCTCTTTTTGGTTGGCTTGAAGTTCTGCAGTACCTGAGCCTTCCAGCGTAGAAATATACGGTGGGAGAGGGGAGAACAAGTCGGCATCCACATTGACCATCACACCGTTTTGAATGGCGGTGTCATGAGCAATTTGATCGTGTGTTGAAGTCAGAAGATTAAATCGTACTGGCTCGCCTAAAGTCAGCGAGAAACGACGGCTGTTCAAGCGTATCTCTTGGCCTTCTTCGGTTCCTTTGGCAAGCAGACAAAGCGCTTTACCCATCTTGTTTTTCTCTTGCAGATGCAAGAAGTAAGAACGGGCAGCACCGCCACCGATTTTCAGCTGTGCACCGCGGCGTGCTTTACCAAAGGCAACCGCGCCAAGGGCAACAGACCAATCTGGATGAGGGTTATCAAGCACTGTGATAGGAGAACCGTTCCAGTTGCCCAGTAGCTGAGTAATTCGCTCTGTTACCAGTTCACTGTTAAACACACCACCATTGAGCAGCACGCCAACTGGAATTGCAGGTTTGGTATCATCAAACTCAACAGAGTCTGACTTTTCCAATGCGGCTTTAGATACTTGCTGATGTGTCGCTAGGAATTCGGCAACGTGCTTACTTACCGCAGGATCTGCTGCGTAGGGTAGGCCGAACTCTACCACCGCGCTGCGGCGTTTGTCGGGTACTTCCGTAAACTCAGAAAGCGGGAAGAAACCTTCCAGTGCAATCTGATGAACTTCTTGTTTGGTTAAACCAATACTCTTGGTACCGCCAAGTAGCTTTGAACCGCTGCCCAGCATGGTGATCTTCACATCGTCTGGCGCGTTAGCAGAAAGCAGGCTCTCTTTTGCGGCGCGAGTCTGTTGAATCAGTTTGGTTAGGCTCGAAGCATTCAGCTTTTTGTTTTGATTGAAGCGTTGCTCTGCAAGGTGGGCAAGGGCTAAATCTAGGTTATCACCACCGAGCATTAAGTGCTCGCCAACGCCGATACGGTCGAGTGCGAGTTCTTGGTCATCGCCATTGTTTGAGTTGAAGCTTGCTTCGATCAAACTTAAATCGGTGGTACCACCGCCGACATCACACACTAGAATCAGCGGGATCTGTTGAAGTTCATCGGCTGCGGTTTGTTGATGACGGGCATACCAGTCATAACAAACGGCTTGCGGCTCTTCGAGTAATAGAATCTTACCTAAGCCAGCAAGTACTGCCGCTTCGAGTGTTAGCTTGCGTGCTGTCTCATCGAAGGAAGCAGGAACGGTAACCACAACATCTTGGTCTTCAAGCTTGTTGCTCGGGTTACGGTAGTTCCATGCTTGGCGAATGTGGTTGAGGTAGCTTGCACTCGCCACAACTGGCGAGACTTTATCGACATCTGCTGCGCCTGCCCAAGGCAGAATGTCGGAGTTACGATCCACCGCTTGGTGTGACAGCCAACTCTTAGCACTCGATACTTGGCGGCCTTCAACCTTAGCGCCTAATTCACGTGCCCATTCACCGACGATAACGTTCTTAATATCGCCTTCAACGGGGCTTGGTTCCCACGGCATTGTCAGGTCAGAAGGGGATATTTGACCTTGTGCTGGGTGGTAACGAAAGGATGGGAGTAAGGGCTTGCGAACCACTTCACCGGGGCCGATGAGTTGGTCAATATCGAAAAGAGAAACGGGAGCATGTTGTAGGTCGTCGTTGATTTCACAGTAAGCGACAACCGTATTGGTTGTACCTAAGTCAATGCCGACTAAAAAACGAGGAGTTGCCATACAAAACCTTATTCTTCCAGAGTGATGACCAGTTTTTTGATAGCTTTGGTCTTATTGTTGTTATTCGTAAACGTCATTCCTGAGAAACAGGCAGGACTAGATTGAGAAATGCATTGATAAAGTAACGGCACCCGCTAAGGTGCCGTTGATTCATTATGCTTGTTCGTTTGAGTCGTTATTCGAGTCTTCACGAACATCGAACTCAACGTGCCACTTCTGACCGTTGTCAGTAGCAATCGCTTCTAGGTGTAAGGTGCCTAGCTCAGTAACGCGAGAAGCCAAAGTCACTGGAACCACTTCACCTTCGCGACGGCCTTCAGAAACCGGCAATGTCACTTGGATTTCAGGAAGCTCATCAAGCTCTTCAGGCGCCCAGTGATCAAGGTGCGTACCCGCTTCATCTTCACGACGAATGGTTGAACCGAAGAACTGGAAGTGTACTGGCTGACCAATCACTAGACCGAATTCTTGGCTAGGTACTTGTACGCTTGAACCTTCTTCCATACCAAATGGTGCAACACACAAAGCTTCCATCGGAGGAGCCATACCTGGGATAGCTGGCATCGCGCTTTCAATTCCTACGTAGTAAGAAGAAGCGATACCACCGCGGATACGAACGCCTTGGCCACGACGAACTGCGCCGTAGTATGAAGCGCCACTTGCAACCGCTAGGTCTAAATCTAAACCTGAAAGCTGTTTTGCGAACTCTTCGTCAGCATTGATCAACCATTCGTTGATCGTATCTGAAAGACGATCAGCAAGTAGGTTCGATTTTAGAACACCACCATTGAACAGGATTGCTGTTGGCTTGATGAAGTCTGCCGCTGGCGCTTCTGACCCTTGCGTACCGGGCATACCGGGCATGTTTGCAAACGGGTTGAAATCTTGCTGAGCCGTTTCGCTATTTCCAGAAAGCGCATTCGCTTGCTTAGAAAGGAATGCGGCAATGTGACGAGTAATACCTGCGTCTTGAGCGTAAGGCAGACCCATTTGAGTCAGTGCGCCACGCGTCTTTTGTACAGGGTGCTCAGTTACAGCAACTTTAGGGAAGAAGCCGTCCACTAATGTTTGTTGAACTTCTTGCTGAGTCAGTTCTGTTTTCAGTGTTGCGCCAAGCAGTTTAGAACCACGGCTTGGAACAACGATAGGAACAGATTGCAGTTCAGCATCGTTAAGCAGTGCTTCTTTCGCATCACGACATGCGTGAGTCATTGCTTGAACCTGCCAAGGAGCCAGTTCTTTGCCTTCTTGCGCCAGTTTCATCTTCAAGCGGTAAGCCAGTGCTAAGTCCATGTTGTCGCCGCCAAGTAGGATATGTTCACCTACTGCGATACGGTTCAGGCTTAGGTTGCCGTCATCTTGTGTTACTTCAACTAACGAAAGGTCGGTTGTACCACCACCGATATCGACAACAAGAACGATGTCACCAACGTTTACTTCATCACGCCATGTGTCGTTGCTGTTATCAATCCAGCTGTACAGAGCCGCTTGTGGCTCTTCAAGAAGCGTTAGGTGAGTGAAACCAACATTACGTGCAGCTTCTGCTGTTAGGTCACGAGCCGCAGGATCAAACGAAGCTGGAACCGTGATCGTTACATCTTGGTCTGCCAGTTTGTGTTCTGGGTTTGCGTGGTTCCATGCGTCTTTAAGATGCTCAAGGTACAATTCAGTTGTCTTAAGCGGAGATACTTTTTCAACTTCTTCAGGGCTGCCTGCAGGAAGGAAAGCATCGCGACGGTTAACACCACCGTGGCATAACCAAGATTTTGCACTTGCTACCAAACGGATAGGGGTTTTAGAACCAAGGTTACGAGCAATTGCACCCACTAGCGCTTTTGGCTCTGAAGACCAAGGAAGAACGCGAGAGCCCGCATTCATTTCATGTTCGTGCGGTTGGTATAGGAACGAGCCAAGTTGGCTGCGAGTTTCTACTGTACCTGGCGCCGTCAGTTGAGGGATTTGCATCACCTCAACGCGAGCGTCTTCATTGCTTGTGTCGATGTAAGACAAAACGCAATGTGTAGTACCTAAATCGATACCAACACTGAACTTGGGTGCCTGGTTTTGCTCTTGAGAAGATGGCTCTTGAGCTGAATGACTTTGGTGTTCCATTATAGCTCCACCTCTGCCGGTGCAATTACAGATGCATCGTAGTTTTCAGCAAGCTTAGGCAGGTTCATGTCAGTTGCTTTCCAACCTTTGTGAACTAGTGTGCCGTTGAATGGTGCATTGCCCGTTACGTTGCCAGTTAGGCGAATTTCTTGAGGGTTGAAACCTTCAGCGATAGTGATACGTGTTTCTTCATCTTCAGTGCGGATGTGAGACAGCGTTACGTAATCAGCCAATACTTTTTGACCGCCAGTGTGAATAACACGAGCTGCTGCGCCAACTTCTTCATCAGAGAATGACGTTAGGTCTTCTTTTAAGAAGTCGATAAGGCGCGCTTCTTGCTGCATGATAGACAGTAGCTGCATTGCTGAATCAGTAGGTGCTGTAGCAAGCTTAGATTCAACTTCTACTACTTTTTCGATCACACGTTCAACTTCTACTACTTTCTCTACTTCGACAATTTTCTCAACTGGCTTTTCAACTTCAACGACCTTTTCTACTGGTTTTTCTACGACTTTCTCAACCACTTTGGTTTTACGAGAAACGGCAATTAACAGTAGTAAAACGCTTGATGCAGTTAGGCCTGCGTGAAGCATATCAAACGTTTGTGGGATTAGGTTCAAATCAACGATCATAGTGATTTCTCTTTAAAATTGATTTAACGGTATATTCGTCGGTTCAAAGGAATATACAGGTTGGAAAGAAACTCATTGGCACTAAGCCGAAACGGTCACTTTCAAGCTATAAATATGGATGGATACTAGCATATTCAAGGCTTAAGAGTGGTATTTAATGTTTTTAATCAAGTGGGTTTTTGGTGTGTTAGCTTGAAATTTAGTCGAGATTCGGTCGAATATTGGTCGTCGATGTGAGGGCAAGGTAAACAATGCCCGTTTTATGTCAGTTTTAAGACTAAACAGAAATGGAGCATGATTCCCTTCCGTTATATACTTTTAACTCATTAGAGACTATTTGGAAGCCACATGCCGCACACTACCGACCCGCTTACAGGGTTGAAGAGACGAACTCTCCCATTGGTCGTATTTTTGGTCAGTTTTTTGATTACTGTGTTGTGTTTTATATTGGTCGCGTTAAACCAAAACCGCGCGTTAAATATGAATCTGGATAGCTTTGCTACTCACCAGACACTGAGTTTGGAAGCGTTTATCGCTAATGACGTGGCTTACATTGGTTCTGGTGCTAATTTTTTCTACGCAAACGACCCTGAAAACTGGGATAAGTTTGATCGTTTTGCACAACAAACGATTAATGTTTCAAAAAGTCTAATTGGCTTGCAGTGGATGCAAAAAGTGGCAGCAGACGATATTGCCGAGCATACCGCTAAGATGAAAGAAAAACACCCGTCTTACGAACTGTTCACTATTCCAAAACACGAAGCCAAAGTCTTTGGTTACATCTTAGATGGTGAGCCGGCATTCATTGCTAGTGACCTGTATCCCAACACACAAGCAAACGACAACGTCCTTGGCTTTTACTCTTCTCGTGAGCGCTTCAAGCTGGTTTTAGATAATATTAAACAGACACGTAAAGCGAATATTTCAGACAAAGTTCGCTTACTTCAAGACGGCTTAGATCAAAATACACCAAAGACCGGCATGTTGGTTTATCACCCAGTGTTTGAAGGCGAAAGCGATAATCTACTTGGCGTTGTGATTGGTGTGGTTCGCACGACTTATTACTTTGAAAATCTACTGGCTTCGGCAGTCGGCGACATGGATGTCTATATTCGTGTTACCGATACGGGTTTCGAAGCAGAAGACTCCCCAATATTGTTTGAAACCGAGGGTTATGAAGCGGTATCTGGGCACCACATTACCAAAACAATCTCACTGACCAATCGAGATTGGAAGGTCGATTACAAAATAGATTCATGCATCTCTTTCTATGGTTATCTGGTGTTAACCGGAATCGCGTTAGTCGGAACAACTATCTCATTGCTGTTGGCGTATATCGTTAATATGCAAATCCGAGAGAAAGAGCGCTTGTATCAAATGCTTGATAAAAGAACAGAAGAGCTTCGTTTTCTAGCCAACCACGACAGTCTTACGGAAGTTTATAACCGACGTGCTTTCAATAAGATGTTAGATAAAGCGATACAGCGAAATGAACCCTTTAGTCTCATCGGATTTGATGTCGACAAGTTCAAAGGCATTAACGACCAATTCGGTCACCCTGCAGGGGATGCTTTACTCATTCATGTAATTAAATTGATTTCAGTGAGCTTGAAAGAGGGGGATAACCTGTTTCGTATAGGTGGAGATGAGTTCTGTATCATTTCTAGTATTACAAACCATGAAGCCCTAGAACGATACTTACGATGTATTCTAAGAACAGTGAGCCAGTCTCATTGTGAGCACAAAGGTCGACAGCTCAGTTGTACTTTGAGTATTGGTGCTGCTATTTACGCTAATGAAAACACGGAAGAGATTCTGCAAAAAACAGACAGTATGCTCTATCAAAGTAAGTCGAATGGCCGAAATCGAGTGACAATTGCAGGCTAAATGAGCACTTGATACAACTAGGGTCGAGTTCTGTATTGGGCTCATGTACAATTTCACAAAATTTTTGACGAGAGAATTAGGCGACGTATGAATCACAATCGAGTTGTGTGTTTCGATTTGGAAATGTGCTGTTGGAGCGAAGACGGTATGGGAACAACAGGAGAGATCATTGAAGTTGGTCTTGCTGAGATTGATCTAGCATCCGGTACTATCGTGAAGCGAGCACAATACTACGTTAAGCCAGAGAAAGACGAAGTCTCTCTATTCTGTGCCGAGTTAACGGGCATTACACCTCGTAAAATCGAAAAGCAGGGTCGCCCATTAGAGTCTGTCATCAAGTCGATGATTAAGAACTTTGGTGGTCCCAAAAAAATCTACGCAGCGTGGGGACGTGACGACCTTATCTTACACAAAGAGTGTATTGAAAAAGGCATCGAGCCTCCGTTTAGCGAGTTCTTAAACATCGCAACGCTTTACCGTGTTCAGAATCGCTTGAAAGACAAACGCATTGGTCACCGCGCTGCTCAAGAAGCCAAAAATATTGAGTGGGAAGGTCGTCAGCACTCGGGTTATGTCGATGCTTACAATCTTGCGAAACTCACATTAACTATGTTGTAGCTAAATTTTTAGCTCCTCTCAGCCCTGTTTAGTCAGCTTTCAGTTTACCGATTCAAAAAAGCGACCGGTTTCTTAACCCGTCGCTTTTATTTATTTCAGTTTCCAATTCATTATTTCAGGCACTAATTTTCGCCTAAAACACTTAACTTACTCTTGATGAAGTCACAGTGGTCGACGTAGAGCAGTTCTGCTGTTTTACGGATCACAGAATCTTCGATAGGGTCAATTTCCCCGTCGGCATGCGCTACTTCCCACATCGCTTTGATTACGTCGATTCGCACTGGCTGAGATAGGTCTCTGAGTTGCGATGTAAAGTCATACAGCGATACTGATAGCTCTACTTTCGGCTCTGCTTGCGCGAGCAGTACCTTTGCTTGTTCTTCATCTAAATCCAGCAAACGCTGCAGAAGCTGTAGCTTAGCGACTCTTTCTGATTCATTGATCTGATGGTCGGCACCCGCGACTTCACACAACAAACTCGCGATGGCGATATTAGGTGATGTGCCTTGGTTTTTGCTTAGGTCCTGGCCTTCAATCAATTGTTTAAACATTGATGTGAGAGAATTGAACATAACGAGCTCCAGTTAAAATTTGTATCGAGTTCCGTAACGCTGATAGCTATCAACTATAAACATAACCATAACTATTGGGTCTACAGAGTGTGATCGCAAGCGTCTTTACTAAAAACTGACATTACGGATACGCGAGCGATAAGGAGCATTTTATCAATCGGGCTCTGGGAAACGGGTAATTTTACCGTCGCCACTGAGTGTCGTGATCGATTGCGGTTTCCCATCAGTGTCTAGCCTCAATTCTCCAATCGCACTGCGGTTTGAAAGGCGATAGAAGGTCTGATTGTCAGGGCTTCGCTTTTCGATCTTCAAGCGTTTACGCTTAGTGAAGTAGTTCAAAACTGAGCGAGGGCTGTATAACAGGCGGTCCCATACATCGCAGAATTTAAGCAGCGGAGCAGGGAACTGATTTTTAATACCACTGCAGGTGATTTGATAGATGTTCGGGCTGTTGCGACGATACCTAAGCTTGATGTCATAAGCGAAGGAGTAGTGAACATCGCCAGAAAGTACCACGAAGTTGGTCGGTGTTTTGGTATGGGTAAAGATGCTAATCAGCGTATTAGCACTGCCCGGATGTGCCATCCAGTTTTCAGCGTCAATCACTAATGGCTTGCCGATTGTGGTCGCCATCTTTTGCAGTGTTTCAATAAACTTCACGCCAAACATCGGTGCAGCAGAAACGATCACCACTTTATCTTGATTCATTAACTGATGTTGAAACTCAATCAAGGCTTCCCAGTCCATTAAACCTGAAGGCTTGTTCATGCGTGACTCTGAACGCCAACGACGCGTACGAGTATCCAACACAATGACTTTGGGTGAGGTATCTATTGTGTAATGCCACTCTTCAAAGCGGCTCAGCATCTCAATAAAGGCTTGATGCTTGTCTGGCTCGATGTTGCCAATAGAGTGAGTAGTCGCTGCATTGCCGGCTTCATTATGAGTTTGTTTACTAATGCGCGGTTGTTTAGTAATGAGCGGTTGAGCGACAAAAAGCTGTTTTGCTTGCTCGATAAACGTTTCATCGAAGCTCTCCGGTTTGTTACCCCAACCTTGACACATCCAGTAAGCCGCAAGGCCGTTACCAATGACTTGGGTCGCGAACTGGTTTTGGTCGACGGCATGCTCCCAACCCACGGTAAGGTTCCAATCATCCGTCACATCGTGATCATCGAAGATCATGTACGTTGGAATATGCGCGAACAGACGTTGCACTTGCGGTAAGCCAGCAATGAAATCATCCATGATGACGCTTTCATCACGCCATTGTTGCTGCTCAGTCGGTGTTAATTGGCGTCCACCTTGAGTGAAGTTATTCTCAATTAAACGCTCTCGATTGACGCATTGCCACAGTGTCGGAGACCAAACCAATAAGTACATCGCGATAAACTCAGACAGCGTGACCAAGTGGTTTTCACAATCGGTAGAGCTGAAAATCGGCACGCCACGATTCGGGAATAACTTATCGAGCATGGATTCTGAAGCTGTGTGGTGCGGCAAATAGTGATGACGCTGGTATAAGTGGTATTCACTGTTATACAGAGCGTCACTGTTGTTGATTTGTTTAATTTGCGAGTCAGTCGGTAAGCTTTCGCCTACAAGGCCAAGCAGGTGAATCACTTGTTGAATAGCATCAAGTGTTGGGCCTGCCACATGGTCGGCGTAGATCTGATCGCCGCTCATCATCAGCATGTCGGGTCTTTCAGCGACGGTTTGATCGGCCATCTTGTTATCGGCTGCAACTAGGCTGTCTTTACTTGGATGATGCGGGTTGCGGCAAGAGCCATGAAGAATGTAATCAGCAGAGGTCGATATCTTAAACTCAACGCGAGATTTACCGTTGTAAACAAGGTGAGGGGCGAGCTCTTTTAGTGAACCTGACTCTGTGTGAATATCATATTCAAGCCGCGTATTAGTCGGAAACTCACCTTGTAAGCGAATTAGCGTTATCCACGCATGTGTACCGATTTGAATCGAATCATGTTCTTCAAGCGATGAGGTATAAAACGGCTGGTCTTGTGCTGCTTCAGAATCGTCTATTTCTTGAGTATGAAGCTCGGCTCTGCCTGTAAGAGGCGAGCTGGTGGCTAACCAAAGTACTACTTCAGTCGCGGTGGTTTTTCTTAAAATGGGTCCGGCGAGTAACAGGGGAAGAGATGATGTCGTAGAGGGTTTCAATACGGTACCTAAAATCGTTGGTGGCTAGTCGTCGTGGTGTTCTTTTGTTTCGAGCTTGTTCGTGTCTGGCTTTGTGGTTCCAAGCGTTGATGCTTCAAATTCTACTGAGTCAGATTCTGTTGATTATGCTCTGCAATCTCAGGCTCTGTCGTTTCAGATTCTGTTGATTCAAGAACTTCGATAACTTCTGAGCTAGAAAGTTCATGGCCCATTAGAAATATTGCCAATAGGGCATCGGCTTTGGTCTTGGTATCGGAAGGCTCGTCTAATAACAGTTCGAGCTTTTCTCGAATCATAGCAATCTCGTGCTCAACAAAGCCACGGCCTTCTTCATCCCCTTGATTGTCTTCAGGGGCATTATCGAATTCAAGAAATAGCATGTCACCGTCTAGGTTGGTATCCACCAAACGCTCAGGCAACCACGCCTCACCCATAACAATATCTGGATCGGAATCTTTGGGTAAGTGATCTATAATGTTTTGTAATTCGGAGACTTTCACAATACTTTCATTTAACCGAGAATATTCTACATTGTAACGGTCAATGCCGAGCAAACCTAAAAATAGTTAGCCGTCATGGTTAATAAATGTCTAATCAGTAAAACAATATTTTTTTCAAAGAGTAATTACACAAGAATGAAGCTCAAATATTTACCGACTCTTCCTTCATCTGGATTGGTTTTACTAGGTAGCGCTTTCCTAAGTGGCATTTTCGTAAGTGCTAATGCGTGGGCCGCTGAAGAGCAAGAGTGGGGCATCGCTGCAATGTTCCGTACAGCAAGCATCCCTTATGACACGTCTGGTGGCGACCAATCGGTTAGCTCATTCGTACCGATGCTGTTTTTCAAGAACGATTATGTGTTTATTGACGGTACTGAGATGGGGGTATACCTCTATCAAACTGACGATGAGAAGTGGTCTTTCAATGCTATCTCTCGCATGCGCTTTATTGATATTCCTGCATCTGAGCAGAACGCGATTGAAGGCGATACGGCGGACTTTGGTGCTCAACTGACCTACCAACTTGATGATTCTTGGTCTGTCGAGACGGAGTTAATGAGCGACAGTGAATACAACTTCCACGGTAACTTACGAGCTAAAGCCAAGTATGAAACTGGAGATTGGGAGTTTTACCCGAGCGCGACGCTGCGTTATAAAAGTGCTGATTTCAACAGTGAGTATTACTCCGCATCTAATGAAACCATTGGTGCTGGTGTTGACTTAAATGTTGGTGTTGAAACGCGTTACCATGTGGTTTCTAACTTGTACTTATTGGGTTCAACCAGTGTGACTCGATTGGACGATAACGCTTACGATTCTTCGATTGTTGAAGACCGTTATCAGGGGGAATTGTACCTTGGCTTTGGTTTCTTTAACGACAAAGAGAAAGCGCCAAAACCTAAACTGAGCAATGCGCCTTACTTACGTGTCGCACACGGCTGGGGAACGCCATCCAATATTGGCGACATCATGAAGTTCAATAGAGAAAAAGACGAATACAACAACCAGTTGACCTCGTTCTTCTATGGACACCCGTTAACCGATGAGATCTTCGGTTTGCCACTGGATATCTATTTAACCCCAGGTATTGCGCACCACTGGAGTTCAGACGTTCAATCGAGCAGCACCGAATACATTATCGCAATCAAGGCGTACTACACCTTTGATTGGCCAACTCAGTGGCGTGTTGGTGTGGCAGAAGGTATGTCTTACATCGATTCGATTACCTATATCGAAGGCTCTGAGATGGACCGTAAAGGTTACACCGCAAGCCATCTATTGAACTACTTAGACTTCTCATTCGATGTCAACGTTGGCGACTTGATTGGTAAGAATGACTTGAACAACTTATGGTTCGGTTATTCATTGCATCACCGTTCTGCAATCTTTGAAAAATCCTCTCAGTATGGTCGTATCAAAGGCGGTAGTAACTACAACACGGTTTACTTCCAATATGAGTTTTAAGCGCAGTTTTTAACGTTAGCTTTAAACCAGAGTTGACTAAGTACGAATTACATTTGACCGCGCTTTCATAGCTCCTGCGAGTGTTAGCGAGGTTAATCAGCCTGATAGCTAAAGGTTTTCCCTTTGCTGTCAGGCTTTTTTGTTTGAGACTTGTGATATAATCGCGCGAGTTTAATAAGTACAAGAATAGGACACGCTTTGACTTCGTCTCCGGAAAAAGCAGATAACAACAAGAATGCAGCACAGCCAAGTTCTTCACAGAGCAAAGCGAAACCAAACCAAGCTGCATCGAAAAAATCTGCTGAACAATCAGCGACAAACAACAAATCATCTCAGAATAGCCCAGCCTCTCTTCGTAAAGCGCTCAACGAATGTATGATGCGCGATCGCTTCCGTTTGAGTAAGCGAATTGCTGGTGCGAGCAAAATTAAGAACGAACAAGCTAAGCACGCTGTCTTTGATGAGATTGCGTTAGACATTGCTAAGTCGATGATGACGGCAACTCAGCGTGCGGCACAGAAACCAACGATTGAATACCCAGAAATTCTCCCGGTTAGCCAAAAGCGCGAAGACATCGCGAAAGCCATCGCTGAAAACCAAGTGGTTATCGTGGCGGGTGAAACGGGTTCGGGTAAAACCACTCAGCTACCAAAAATCTGTTCTGAGCTTGGCCGCGGCCGCTTTGGCTTAATTGGTCACACTCAGCCCCGTCGTCTTGCGGCGCGTTCGGTTGCGAACCGTATTGCTGAAGAGATGGAAACACAGCTGGGTGAGTTCGTTGGTTATAAGGTTCGATTCAACGACCAGATTTCTGACAATACCCAAATCAAACTGATGACCGACGGTATTCTACTGGCGGAGATTCAACACGACCGTTTCTTAAATCAGTACGACACCATCATTATCGATGAAGCGCACGAACGTAGCCTGAACATCGATTTCATCATGGGTTACCTGAAAGAGTTACTGCCAAAGCGTCCTGATCTGAAAGTGATCATCACGTCGGCAACCATCGATCCAGAGCGTTTCTCTAAGCACTTTAACAATGCACCGATCATTGAAGTGTCTGGTCGTACTTACCCAGTTGATACGCGTTACCGCCCATTAGGTGGTGATGAAAGTGATTCAGACCGCGACCAAATCGAAGGCATCTTTGAAGCCGTTGATGAGCTGTGTGATGAAGGCCTTGGCGATATCTTGATCTTCATGAACGGTGAGCGAGAAATTCGTGATACCGCAGATGCATTAAGTAAACGCAACCTTCGTGATACCGAAATTGTCCCGCTTTACGCGCGTCTATCGGCGGGTGAGCAGAACCGTATCTTCCAGTCTCATACTGGTCGACGCATCGTTCTGGCAACCAACGTGGCAGAAACCTCGTTAACCGTTCCGGGCATCAAGTATGTTATCGACCCGGGTACGGCGCGTATTAGCCGCTACAGCTACCGAACTAAAGTACAACGCCTACCGATTGAACCAGTATCTCAAGCGAGTGCTAACCAGCGTAAAGGTCGTTGTGGTCGTGTTGCGGAAGGTATCTGTATTCGTCTGTACTCAGAGGAAGATTTCGAATCACGCCCAGAGTTTACTGACCCAGAGATTCTTCGTACTAACCTAGCATCGGTTATCCTTCAGATGACAGCGCTAGGCCTAGGCGATATTCAAGCGTTCCCATTTGTTGAAGCGCCCGATAAGCGCAACATTCAAGACGGTGTAAGGCTGCTTGAAGAGCTTGGTGCGATCGCCACCGTTGAACCGTCAGCGAACAAAAACAAGAACCACGGCGACGACAAGAAGAAGCTAACCGCGATTGGTCGTAAGCTGGCAAAACTGCCTATCGATCCACGTTTAGCGCGTATGGTAATTGAAGCGCCACGTAACCGATGCCTACACGAAGTGATGGTGATCGCGTCTGCGTTGTCGATTCAAGATCCGCGTGAGCGTCCATCAGATAAGCAACAATCGTCTGATGACAAGCACAAGCGTTTCTTCGATAAAGAGTCTGACTTCATCACGTTTGTGAACTTATGGGATTACATCAAGCAGCAGCAAAAAGCATTGTCGAGTAACCAGTTCCGCAAACAGTGTAAGCAAGATTACCTCAACTATTTACGTATCCGTGAATGGCAAGATGTGTACTTCCAAATTCACCAAGCAATGCGTGAACTGGATACTAAGTTGAATACAGAACCGGGCAGCTACGATGGCATTCACATGTCACTGCTATCAGGTCTGCTTTCGCACATCGGTATGAAAGATCAAGAGAAGAATGAGTATCAAGGTGCACGTAATGCACGCTTCCATATCTTCCCTGCGTCTGGCTTATTTAAGAAACAGCCTAAGTGGATCATGTCTGCGGAGCTGGTAGAAACCTCAAAACTTTGGGGGCGCGTTATCGCGAAGATTCAACCGGAATGGATTGAACCGCTAGCGAAACACCTGATTAAACGTAGTTACAGCGAACCACATTGGTCGAAGAAGCAAGCGGCAGTAATGGCACACGAAAAAGTGATGCTTTACGGAATCCCAATCATTCCAAAACGCTTAGTTAACTACGGTGCGATTGATGCCACTGTCAGCCGTGAATTGTTTGTACGCAGTGCATTGGTTGAAGGTGAGTGGGAAACCAAACATACGTTCTTCAAACAGAACCGCAAGCTCCTGCAAGAAGTGGAAGAGCTTGAGCATAAATCGCGTCGTCGCGACATCTTGATCGATGATGATGAACTGTTCGACTTCTATGATCAACGTGTTGGCGAAGAGGCAGTGTCAGGCCGTCATTTTGATACGTGGTGGAAGAAGACCAGTCAGAAAACTCCTGAGCTGCTTAACTTTGAAAAGTCGATGCTGTTCCGAGGCGATGCTAGCCACGTTACTGATTTGGATTATCCGAACTTCTGGCACCAAAACGGTATTAAGTTGAAACTGAGCTACCAATTTGAACCAGGTGACGACAACGATGGTGTAACGGTACACATTCCGCTGCCTATCTTGAACCAAATTGACCAAAACGGTTTTGATTGGCAGATCCCAGGCCTGCGTCAGGAACTGGTGATTAGCCTAATTAAGTCACTACCTAAAACGCTACGCCGTAACTTTGTACCTGCGCCAAACTACGCAGATGCATTCTTGGCACGTGTGACACCGCTTGAAGCACCGTTACTGGATTCTCTTGAGAAAGAGCTACGCCGCATGACGGGTGTGGAAGTGGTACGTGATGACTGGAAGTTAGACCAGATTCCAGAGCACTTAAAGGTAACATTCCGCGCTGTAGATCATCGCAAGCGTAAGCTGAAAGAACAGAAAGATCTGCATGAGTTGAAAGAGAGCCTGAAAGACAAGGTTCAAGAAACGCTTTCTAAAGTGGCAGACGACGATATCGAGCAGCAGAACCTGCACACGTGGAGCTTTGGTGAATTACCAAAAGTCTACCAACAGAAACGTGGTGGCTACGATGTTAAAGCCTTCCCTGCGCTGGTGGATACCAAAGACAGCGTAGAGATCAAACTGTTCGAAACCGAGCAAGAGCAAATCTCGGCAATGAAATCGGGTCAGCGTCGTTTAATCTTGTTGAACGTGCCATCACCGATCAAATACTTGCACTCGAACCTGCCGAACAAATCGAAACTTGGCTTGTACTTCAACCCATACGGACAGGTACTCGATCTTATCGATGACTGTATCGCTTGTGGTATTGATAAGCTGATTGAAGAGAAGGGCGGTTTGGTTTGGGAACCAGAGCAGTTTGAAGCTCTGAAAGAACACGTACGTGCAGAGCTGGGTGATACCGTAGTAGAGATTGCTCAACAGGTTGAAACCATCCTAACCACGGCATTCAGCATCAGTAAAAAGCTGAAAGGACGCGTGGATCTTTCTATGGCATTCGCACTTTCTGACATAAAAGCTCAAGTAGAAGGTTTGATTTTTAAGGGTTTTGCCACAGAATGTGGGTGGAAACGCTTGCCGGATATTCTACGCTATATGAGAGCGATTGAACGCCGCATGGAAAAACTGCCAATTGACCCGAACAAAGATCGTCTTCACATGATCAAAGTTGAGTCAGTAATGAATGATTACAAAGAACTGCTGAATAAAATTCCAAAAGGGATCGCGGTTCCAGAAAATGTAAAAGAGGTGCGTTGGATGATAGAAGAGCTTCGTGTAAGCTTCTTCGCACAGCAGCTCGGTACGCCTTACCCAGTATCAGATAAGCGTGTTAAAAACGCGATTGATGCTTGCTAAAGGAATAAAGCTAGACGCAATGGCAAGGTTTGGGTATAAATCTTGCTTATTGCATTACTAATTGAATAGTTATTACATACAGGGCGACTTGGTGGCAATTTATTACCACTCAAGGCCTGCCACTAGGACGAAAAAGGTCGAATATGAAAAAAACGTTATTGGCACTAGCACTACTAGGTGCATCTTCAACAGCAATGGCTGATTCTTGGTTGTACGGCGGTGTAATGGGTGGTCAAAACTCATTCGCTGGTGAAGATGAAAACGCGGTGGGCATCCACGTAGGTACAGGTATCCTTCCACTAATCGGTGTTGAAGCGGGTTACTGGGATCTAGGTTCTTTCGGCAGCGTTAATTACGGCAACCGCGATCTTAAGAATTTAGACGCAAGCACTGCTTACCTAGCGATTAAACCAAGCATCGATTTTGGTCCTCTTCACGTATACGCGAAGGGTGGTCTTCACTCTTACGAGCTTAAAGCTGATGGCTTCAAGCAAGACGATGTTGATATCATGTACGGTGTAGGCGCTGAATACTTCATCTTTGGTCCACTATCTGTAGGCGCTAGCTACCAAAACTTCAAAATGAAAGATGACGACTCTGGCGTATTCACGCTAAACGCAACTATCCACCTACTGTAATTACTTGCAGTCAGTGACAGACGTACCGTTGGTCACGGATATTTGTAGAGTTCGTAAGAATTCGTAAAAAATGCCAGCTTGATAGCTGGCATTTTTGTATCTGTTAACCGTGTAATCGCTACTCTGTTTTCTTATAACAGATAGCAAGCGGATGGTTATTTTTTACTGTTCAGAATACGCTGAATTCTTGGGTTAATCGCTTTACCGTGTTTACTTTCGTACTCTTCACGTTTTAAATCGTTCAGGTTCTTTACAGAGTTAGCGGCAAGAAGGAATTCTGGTAACTCAGTTTCAAGCATGCCTTTCTCATCTAAACGTTTTGCTTCCAAGTAGTACTTCTTAAACAGACCATCCAGCTTGTTTTCAGCCGTACGCTTCAAGTCATACAGTTTGTTCTGAATCAGCCATTTTTCAATTTTGTTGGCAGCGGTGCGAGACAACACACGGATACGGCTATCCAGCAACTCTTCTTCAGTTAAAGAATCTTTCAGGATCCACAGCTCACCCATTTGCGGCGGCCAGCTGTTGCCAAGCTGAATACGTTCGTGGCAGTGCATTAAAACGCGGTTAAGGCCGTCTGAATCAACAGAGTTGGCAAACTCAATGAACTTACCGCTTGGCTCACTACCGTACTGATATTCCCACTGCGTTTCGTACACGCTCAAGAAAGAGCCGAACACGTGAATACACCAATCGGTTAGTTCCAGCTCTGCAGGATCTTGATCAACAACAGGTACTTGTTGAGACGCACCAGAATCCGCAGCTTGTGCAGCCGCTACTTTCACTTCGGTACTTTGCGCTTCAATCACTTCAGGTACTAATGGACCTGTAGCGTCAGGTACAACAGGTTGAGCTAGCTCAGAAGGTTGGCTTTTTGCCTTTTTGAATGAGCTGCTGCCTGAAGCGTTCAGATGGGCTAAGCTTTTGTCTATACCCATTTCCTTGAGCTTGTCCTGCATTTCCTGAATATTGAGAGGTCTTCTGCTGTTGTTGTCTTTCATTTTGCTTCTCGTTAACTAGCCAGTACTGCAGCTTGGATTCAATCCGAGATAATGGCATTAATTCATTGGCTTTGGCTTTATACCAGAGGACAAATTTCTTCCATACTAAACTATGGTCACCGGTCAAACCGGAGAATTTAAACGCACGTTCTGCCCATGATGGTATCTCTTCTTCGTTGAGATCATGAGTAGAGACGGTGTTGCTGTTCATTGAGCCTCGACCTTGTGGGCGAGGGGCCTGCTGCATGTGTTGCATTGGTGCCGGAGCAGGCTGAAACTTAGGTGCAGGTGCAGGTGCAGGTGCAGGTGCAGGTGCAGTAGAGTAGACCCGAATACTATTGGTCGGTTGAACCTCAACGTGCGCCGTAGCTTGCTCTTGCTCAATGAGCATTTTGAAAACGTGAATCTCTTTCTTATCTCGATAGTCTACTTTCACCTTATCGAGGAAACCTTGGTCGACTAAACACTTAAGGCAGTCGGCTAAACCAAACGTAGAGAGAGCACAAAGTTGACCTGCTGTTTGTAGGCACACATTGGTGTAGCCGAATTCGTCAGCACCGTCTGCAAGCATCAATAAAACCAGCTTTTCTGCAGGGCTAGAAGTATTCACTTGCCAAGCTAAATAAGAATATTTGGCGCTCAATATCGTGTTCTCAAAAAAGGTAAGTCGTTGTCACTATTGTAAGTCACCCCTTACCGAATTTATAGCAACTTAACAGAAAACGACATTAGTAAGCCAAATATTGACCATAAGGAGAGGTCTGCCCCAAAAAGTAAGCCTACACTCATTCATTCTAGGTCAGAAGGTGGCTAAAGATGGGGTTTACGGCCGTCTTTTTCGGGTCTGATTCTGTACCAAGGCTCAAAATAACGTGGTCTATTAACGTAAAGAATGAGCTTCCAACCTTTAGTGTTGTCTTCATGAAAGCGTCTATCTTCTCTCTCTAGTGACTGTTGATGATTTCTTTATCTACTTATTGACATATTTATCCATCCATTCATAACTTGTATTTAATTTATAAAACACCTTGATATGATCAATATTTGCGCTATTATGACGATAAGTCAGAAATGACGAAGCGTCACAAAATGGTTAACTACATGAATTTACTATTCGTGTTAATATATTGGATAGGAGTGTTTTAAATACTGGCGAAGCTTAGATAACGGCTAAGCTCATATACGGACTAAAAAATTATGTTTGGCTTTGGTTGTAAAGGCGATAAACAAGGTATCTTTGGTTGCAAAGGCGTGTTGTCTAAAAAGCAGCAGTCTATTGCAGACCGAGAAGTAGAGTTGATGTTGTTAGCAAAAGATCTGGTTCGAGAACAAGGGTTCGGAAACCTCACGATGGACAAGCTAACGGCAGCGAGCTCTTATTCTAAAGGTACGATATACAATCACTTTTGCAGCAAAGAAGACGTCGTTTTAGCGTTATGTATTCACTCTCTCAAGACAGAAGCAATGATGTTTGCTCGCTCTGGAGAGTTTGAAGGCAACACACGTGAAAAGATCGTCGCATTGCACGTTGCTTACCGAATCTATGCTCGCATGGAACCGGTACTATCAACCTGTGCGATCATGGCTAAAAGCCCGTGGGTACTAGAGAAAGCGTCTAGTGCACGCGTCGCCGAGATGAATGAACTGGAAGAGTTGGTGATTGAACAATGCGACTCTATGGTTAACCAAGCGGTAGAAGCGGGTGACCTAAAGTTCTCTTCTGGCGTTGGCTCAGATGCCATCGTTTTTGCTAACTGGTCAATCGCATTTGGTTCAAATGCCTTGTCACAGAACGCATCAAACAGTCATTGTATTAAGCGGTTACAAGACCCGTATTCAGTATTACACAACGCGAACATGATTCTAGACGGCCTAAATTGGCAGCCCCTTTCTAGTGACTGGGATTACCGCAAAACTTGGCGTCGTGTAGAACAAGAACTGTTCAGTGAAGAGATCGCTTACTTAGAGTCTGTAGGTCGATAGCTTCCGTTAAACCCACACATGTGGGTTTATTAATAACCATTTTTGACGATTCGTCACAAACTTGAGACTGACCGACTGTGGTTGCTGTTTTCTTGAGTGTTTGACTAAGCATTGTGTCTTTTGTCAGCTTCGGCTGGCTTTTTATGACACAAATATGACGAATCGTCACAAATGGAGACTGTGATGAAACATGACAGCCAGAAGCCCACGTTCGATCAGCAAAACCGAGATAACCCTAATGCTGATAGCGCAAACACAGATCTAAACAGTTGGCACTCAATACCTACCAAGCGTTCGTTTATCGTTCTGCTGGTGGTGTTTTCAATCATCATTCTCTCTGCATTAGGGGCTAAGAACCTCTACTTTAGAGGGGACTACAACATCTTCTTCGAAGGCACCAACAAGCAGTTGATGGCGTTCGATGAAATCCAAACCATCTTTGCAAAAACCGACAACCTTGCGATTGTTGTCGCACCTGAAGATGGCAATGTCTTCACCCCTGAAACTCTCACCCTGATTCAAAATCTCACGGTTGATGCGTGGCAGATCCCGTATTCAAGCCGTGTCGATTCCCTTGCTAATTATCAGCACACCGAAGCCATTGAAGATGATCTTTTGGTAGAAGACTTGCTGTATGAAGAGTACGAACACACACCAGAACGCATCGCCAAAGTAAAACAGATCGCCCTTAACGAGCCGTTGCTTAAGAATGCCTTGGTGTCGGCCTCTGGCGATGTGACGATTGTGAACGTCACCGTGCAACTGCCAGAAGTGGACAAAACCGCAGAAGTGCAAGAGGTGATTGCGGCAATCAATACCATGATCGGCAAGTACCAAGCTCAGTATCCTAATGTCGAATTCCATAAAGCGGGCATCATAGCCATGAACAACGCGTTTATGACTTCGGCTCAAGAAGACAGCTCAACGCTCGTTCCCTTAATGCTGTTGGTGGTACTGGTGTTCCTGACCTTTATGCTGCGCTCGTTCTTTAGTGTGGTGGCGACGCTCATTGTGATCATCTCTTCGATTGTTGCCACCATGGGATTGTCTGGTTGGGCAGGGATGTTCTTGAGTACCGCAACCGTGAATGTGCCAACCTTGGTTTTAACTTTGGCGGTGGCTGATTGTGTTCACGTGATTGTGACCATGAGACAAGCGATGCAGCGCGGTATGGAGAAAGCACAAGCCATTCAATACAGCATCAAGCTCAATGCGATGCCGATTCTGATCACCTCGGTGACCACTGCGATTGGTTTCCTGATGATGAACATGTCGGACTCACCAGTGCTGCGTGATTTCGGTAACTTATCGGCACTGGGTGTACTTATTGCGTGCTTCTTGTCTGTGACTATGTTGCCAGCGTTGCTAAAACTGCTGCCAGTCAAACGTCTACCTGCCAACCCTAAGGCGGCAGACAAAGTCACCTTCATGGATAAGCTGGGCGATTTTGTCGTAACTAACCGTAAAGCACTGCTGCCGATTTCTACGCTAGTGATTGTTGGCGCTGCCGCGTTAATTCCGCTCAACAAAGTCAACGATGAATCGGTGAAGTATTTCGATACCTCAAGTGAATTCAGACAAGCGGCTGACTTCATGGAAGAGACCGTAAGCGGCATGACAACCCTCAGTATCGCAGTGAAAACTAACGAGTCTCAAGCGATTGCTGATCCTGTGTTCTTGCAAGCAATTGGTGACTTTACTAAGTGGCTACGCGTTCAACCAGAAACTGACCATGTGGCAACGCTTTCTGATGTTTATATGCGTTTGAACAAGAATATGCATGCCGACGACGACAGCTACTACAAGCTACCGCTGAACCGTGAACTTGCCGCGCAATATCTGCTGCTTTACGAAATGTCTCTGCCGTACGGCTTGGACTTGAACAACCAGATCAACGTCGATAAATCATCGATCAAAATGGTACTCACCGTCGATAACCTTGGCAGCGTTGAGCTAGTCGAACTCGAAGAGCGCATTTACTCATGGTTTGCAGCCAATGCACCGCAATATGAAGTGGTGGCTTCGAGCCCGTCACTGATGTTTGCTCATATTGGCGAAACCAACATGGCGAGCATGCTATCAACTTTGCCTATCACCCTAGTGCTTATCTCTGGCTTGATGATCTTTGCATTGCGCTCGGTTCGCTTAGGCATGATCAGCCTAGTGCCCAACATTGCGCCTGCGATCATTGGCTTTGGTTTATGGGCGCTTATCTCAGGTGAAATCAACCTCGGTTTGTCAGTCGTGGTCACGCTCACGTTGGGTATCGTGGTTGATGATGCGGTGCACTTCTTGAGTAAATACCAGCGCGCAAGAATCGAAGGGAAATCAGCAGAAGAAGCGGTTCGATACGCTTTCCACACCGTAGGTCGCGCTTTGTGGATCACCACTGTTGTGCTAGTGGCCGGTTTCTCTGTACTGGCGATGTCGAGCTTCAGACTCAACTCCGACATGGGCTTACTCAGCGCGATTGTGATTTTCATTGCGCTGGTGGTCGATTTCATCTTGCTACCAAGCTTACTGATGATCTTCGACAAACAGACCCACTATTCAGCTAAAACTCAGCACGAATCAAAGCCAGATACCAAGTCGCAGCCTAGATCGACAGCCGAACTGACTACTTCGACCAAATAAGGAAACGTCGGCCTGCTGCGGTGGGCTGACTCAAGGAGATATTTATGAAAAGCGTTAAACAAACATTCGCTACTACATTACTTACTGTTAGCTCGTTGGCACTGAGCACATTCGCCGCTTTCCCAGCGTTAGCAGACCCTGCGAAAGGCTTAGAAATTGCCGAGCAACGTAAAGCGGTCGATGTCGGGTGGGGCGATTCTGTCGCAACCATGGAAATGCTACTTCGCAACAAGCAGGGCGAAAGCAGTACACGTCTGATGCGATTGAAATCTTTGGAAGTCGATGACGATGGCGACAAAGGCTTAACCATTTTTGATGAACCACGCGACGTAAAAGGCACGGCTTTCCTAAACCATTCGCACATCACCAAATCCGATGACCAGTGGTTGTATCTTCCTGCACTCAAGCGTGTAAAACGCATCTCTTCACGCAACAAATCTGGCCCGTTTATGGGCAGTGAATTTGCGTATGAGGACTTAAGCTCGTTTGAACTTGAAAAGTACACCTTCAACTACATTGAAGACGCAAAACTGGAAGGCGTAGACACCTTTGTTTTAGAGCAAGTACCGACCGATAAAAACTCAGGCTACACCATGCAAAAGGTATGGCTAGACCAACAGCACTACCGCCCAATGAAAGTCGAGTTTTACGACCGCAAAGGCGCACTGCTTAAAACTCTATCGTTCCAAGATTACAAACAGTACCTAAACCAATACTGGCGCGCACACACCATGGCGATGCAAAACCATCAAACAGGCAAAAGCACCGTATTAACCACGACAGATTTAGTGTTCCAGACCGGTCTTAAAGACAAGGATTTCCAAAAGAACACACTAAAACGTGCGAAATAAGGCAGGAATATGAAAAGGATTGTGGCAACAGGAACCCAATTATCCTTAACCTTGGCGGCGACCGTCGGGCTTATGCAGGTGTCGTTGCCTTGTGTGGCGGCAGGCTTTAGTCCTGATATCGCAGGGCAGGTTAACCTTGAACATAGGCAGTTCTTTAGCGACGGCTTACAAGGGCAAGACAAAGGACAAAGCTCACTGGTGTTGCAGCCAGAGTTTTACTGGGAGCAACAAGAGGGCAACGGCAGTATTACCTTCACCCCGTTTTATCGCCTAGACAGTGAAGACGATGAACGAACTCATGGTGATATTCGCGAAGCCTTGTATTTAACCTATTGGGATGATTACGAACTGCGAGCGGGTGTTGGAAAGGTATTTTGGGGCGTAACCGAATCGGCGCATTTAGTGGATGTGGTAAACCAGACCGATGCCATTGAATCGGTCGATGGCGAATCCAAGTTAGGTCAGCCTATGGTGCACTTCACCTCGATAAAAGAGTGGGGCACCATAGACGCCATGTTACTGCCGTATTTTCGTGAGCGTACCTTCGCAGGCGAAGACGGTCGATTAAGGCCAACCGTGCCAGTATCGGACGATGCGCTTTACGAATCTTCACGAGAAGAAAAACACGTTGATGTGGCATTGCGTTACAGCCAAATGTACGGTGATTGGGATGTCGGTTTAAGCTACTTAGGCGGCACAAACCGCGACCCTTATTACCGTGTGGAAGGCAATCAACTCAAGCCATACTACGCCCAAATGCAACACTTCGGATTGGATGTTCAAGGCATTATCGGTGACTGGTTATGGAAGCTGGAAAGCATTTATCGCGACAGCTACGACAACCATACCGGCGTGGCGACAGGCTTTGAATACACTTGGGTAGGGGCGCTTGAATCGTACTGGGACATCGGCTTCATCGCTGAATACCTGTATGACAGCCGAGGCAACAATGCCCAAACCATCGGCCAAAATGATGTGTTCCTTGGCGCCCGTTTCGCTTTGAACGATGAAGACGGCACCGAAGTGCTTACTGGTATCACTCAAGACTTAGATAACAGTGATGTCTACAGTGCCAAGCTAGAGGCATCGAGCCGTATTAACAACAATCTCAAGTGGCGACTGAATGCTTGGTTGTTTGAGAACGAAACCCCAGAGGACTTGTTGTTCTTCGCACTCAAGGATGACTTTGTTGAGATGGCGTTGGAATATTATTTCTAATGTTAGCTTCGTGGGGCGTTCCTGTTGGGGGGGACGTCTCAAATTTAAGATGAGCCATATTTAGAATGTTCAAAGTCGTCTTTTTATAAAGTGGATCAAACAATCGAATAAACCTACAGGTAAAATGGTTATATTTTTTCAGTATCTATAACCTCCGAATATGCATGTAAATCGTGCTGGTGGTATCGGCCTTAAGGGATTTATGAATTCATTTAATTGGGATAAAAACTTTGAAACAGGCATTGGTGTTGTAGATGAACAGCATCAATATCTTGTTGGTATTATCAACCACTACGGAAATCTGTTGTCAGAGAACACTATCTCTATCGACGACATAAACGTCGCTTTACTCGATCTCACATGCTATGCCGAATTTCACTTTAAAGAAGAAGAATCTTTGATGAGAGATTGCGGTGTGTATGAGCGACACATTGAAGAGCATATCAAAGTGCATCGTGTATTTATGCAAGATATCTACAGTATGCAAGCTTTCATCATGGAAGAAGATCAGTCGTCAGCACGGCAGTTACTTGATTTATTGATCCACTGGCTTGCTTACCACATCCTCGGCATCGACCAAAACATGGCGCGACAAATGACCGCGATAGAAGAGGGCGCGACACCTCTGCAAGCCTTTGAAGCGGAAGAAAAGCAGCAAGATTCTGCGACTGTCCCGCTGTTGGCTGCGCTTAACGGCCTGTTTGAACAAGTCTCTGAACGAAACAAACAGTTGTTACGCTTCAACCAGTTACTCGAAGATAAAGTTGAGGAACGTACGGCAGAATTAAAACGAGCGAATAAGAGACTTGAAGAACTGTCATTAACCGACTCTCTTACTAATTTGCATAACCGTCGTAGTGCTTTTAAACAGTTAGCGCTGCATTGGCAAGACTCCAAAGAACTGGGCATGCCTTTAGTGTGTATTATGATTGATGCCGACCACTTCAAGCGCATTAATGACACCAGCGGCCATGATGCAGGCGACTTGGTGCTACAAACCCTCTCGCGTGAACTGAAAAACACGTTCCGTAATGATGATATTGTTTGCCGGTTAGGTGGCGATGAGTTCTTGGTTATTTGCCCAAACACCGACCTTAAAGGTGGGATGTACATCGCGGAAACCGCTCGACAGAAAGTGTCTGAATTAGAGGTTGAAACCAGTCATCAAGTTTGGATTGGCAGTATTAGTGTCGGTGTCGCTGAAATGACCCAAGAATTCGAAACCATGAACGAATTGATTAAAGCCGCCGATGAGTCCGTCTATTTAGCGAAAAACGCAGGCAAAAACAGCGTTTGTTCTATTCAGATCTAGCCTTCAGGTCATTTCCAAATTAAGAAGTGGAACCTGTAATTGTTCCACTTCTTCCTACTCCTCATTAATATCCTGTTAAATTTGCCGTGTTTTTAGGCAATAACTTGTTCTTTTAGCGATTCAATTTGGCATTGGTTGCGTGTTTGATTACTATGTGTAGCTATCTAAAAAAACTAATCATCCGATACGGACACTACCAACTGGTAGATGAGGAAATGATGCAACATCTAGAAGAGATCATTGCTAATGCAACGACTGCTATTGATACAGCAGATTCGTTAGTCGCACTTGATGAAGTGCGAGTTCAGTATTTAGGTAAGAAGGGTGAACTAACTCTTCAACTACAAAGCCTAGGTAAACTTCCACCTGAAGAGCGTCGCACTGCTGGTCAAGAGATCAACAAAGCGAAAGGTGCTGTTCAACAAGCGATCGCAGCTCGCAAAGACGCACTACAACGTGCAGAGCTTGAAGCGAAACTAGCTGAAGAAACTATCGATGTGAGCCTACCAGGTCGTCGCATTGAGAACGGTGGTCTTCACCCAGTTACTCGCACTGTTGAGCGTATCGAACAGTTCTTTGGTGAGCTTGGCTTTAGCACTGAGTCTGGCCCTGAGATCGAAGATGCATTCCACAACTTTGATGCACTAAACATCGCAGACGATCACCCAGCTCGTACTGATCACGATACTTTCTTCTTCAACCCTGATCTAATGCTACGTACGCACACTTCTGGTGTTCAAATCCGTACGATGGAAAACGGCAAACCGCCATTCCGCTTCATTGCTCCGGGTCGTGTTTACCGTAACGACTACGATCAAACTCACACGCCAATGTTCCACCAAGTGGAAGGTATGTTAGTTGATGAGAACGTAAACTTCGCACAACTTAAAGGCATTCTTAACGATTTCCTTTGTAACTTCTTTGAAGAAGAAGTTGAAGTGCGTTTCCGTCCTTCATTCTTCCCGTTCACAGAGCCTTCAGCTGAAGTTGACGTGAAACGTAAAGATGGCAAATGGCTAGAAGTTCTAGGCTGTGGCATGGTTCACCCTAACGTACTTCGCTCTGTTGGCATCGACCCTGAGAAATACTCTGGTTTTGCATTCGGTATGGGTGTAGAGCGTCTAACGATGCTTCGTTACGGCGTAAATGACCTTCGTGCGTTCTTCGAGAACGACCTTCGTTTCCTTAAACAATTCAAGTAATCCGGGGCAGTCAAAACTATGAAATTCAGTGAATCTTGGCTACGCGAGTGGGTTAAACCTGCAATTAACAGCGAAGAGCTAGCTCACCAAATCACTATGGCTGGTTTGGAAGTTGACGATGTAGAACCTGTTGCGGGTGTTTTCACCGGCGTTAAAGTAGGTAAAGTGGTTGAGTGCGGTCAGCACCCAGACGCAGACAAACTACAAGTTACAAAAATTGATATCGGCGAAGAAGAGCTTTTAGACATCGTTTGTGGTGCATCTAACTGTCGTCTTGGCCTAACTGTAGCAGTAGCAACAGTTGGCGCAGTGCTTCCTGGTGACTTCAAAATCAAGAAAGCAAAACTACGTGGCGTTCCATCGCACGGCATGCTTTGTTCTTTCTCTGAGCTAGGTATCGACGTAGAGTCTGACGGCATCCTTGAGCTGCCAGAAGGTACAACGCTAGGTATGGACGTTCGTGAGCTTCTAGAGCTTAACGACGTAACTATCGACGTAGACCTAACAGCAAACCGCGCAGACTGCTTCAGCATCCGTGGCCTTGCTCGTGAAGTTGGCGTACTAAACCGCGCAGACGTTACAGAGCCAGCAGTTGAAGCTGTTGCAACAAGCATTGAAGACACAGTATCTGTTGAAATCAAAGCTACTGATGCTTGTCCACGTTACCTTGGCCGTGTGGTTAAGAACGTAAACGTGAAAGCGGAATCTCCAATCTGGATGCAAGAAAAACTGCGTCGTTGTGGTATCCGTTCAATCGACCCAGTTGTAGACATCACAAACTACGTGATGCTAGAGCAAGGCCAACCAATGCACGCATTTGATCTCGCTAAGATCGAAGGCGGCATCGTGGTTCGTCTAGCAGAGCAGGGCGAGAAACTAACACTTCTAGATGGCAACGAAGCTGAACTAAACAGCAACACACTTGTTATCGCAGACCACAACAAAGCACTAGCAATCGCTGGTATCTTTGGCGGTCAAGATTCAGGTGTTACGACTGAAACAACAGACGTACTTCTTGAAGCAGCATTCTTCGCACCGGATCATATCCGTGGTCGCGCACGTGCTTACGGCCTTCACACTGATTCTTCTCTACGTTTCGAACGTGGTGTTGATTCAACGCTACAAGCAGCAGCTATGGAGCGTGCAACACAGCTTCTAGTTGAAATCTGTGGTGGTGAAGTTGCGCCAGTAAACGGCAGCGAATCTGAAGCTGATCTTCCTAAAGCAAACGTAGTTGCTCTACGTCGCGCTAAGCTAGATAGCCTACTAGGTCACGAAATCCCATCTACAGACGTAGTGGAAATTCTTACTCGCCTAGGTTGTAACGTTGAAACGACAGACGCTGGCTGGACGGCAACGTCTCCATCTTGGCGTTTTGATATCGCAATCGAGCAAGACCTAATTGAAGAAGTAGGTCGTATCTACGGTTACGATAACATTCCAAACCAAGCGCCTAAAGCGGCACTTAAAATGAATGACCACAAAGAAGCTGACCAACCGCTTAAGCGCGTTCGTGACCTTCTTGTAGACCGTGGCTACCACGAAGCAATCACATACAGCTTCGTAGAACCAGAACAGCAAAAACTTGTTGTACCTGGTGTTGAGCCGCTAATCCTGCCATTCCCAATCTCTGCGGACATGTCAGCAATGCGTCTTGGCCTAATCCAAGGTCTTCTAAACACAGTGGTTCACAACCAGAAGCGTCAACAGTCTCGCGTTCGTCTATTCGAATCAGGCCTACGTTTCATCCCTGAAGCAACGGCTGAAAACGGCATGCGCCAAGAAATGATGCTTGCGGGCGTTATCTCTGGTACTCGTGGCGAAGAGCACTGGGACATTGCAACGAACACTGTCGATTTCTTCGATCTTAAAGGTGACCTAGAAGCCGTTCTTGAGCTTTCTGCAAACGAAATCGCATACAGCTTCAAAGCTGCGAAGCACCCAGCACTTCACCCAGGTCAAACTGCGGCTATCGTAGTAGACGGCAAAGAAGTGGGTATCATTGGTACTGTTCACCCAGAACTAGAGCGTAAGTTTGGTCTTAACGGCCGCACTATCGTATTCGAAATCGAATGGGCAGCTATCAACACTCGCGTGCTTCCAGAAGCAGTAGCCGTATCTAAGTTCCCTGCAAACCGTCGTGATATCGCCGTTGTTGTTGACGAAGCAGTTGCTTCTGGCGACATCGTAGAAGCGTGTATCGCTGCTGGTGGCGAATTCCTAACAGGCGCTAAACTGTTCGACGTATACGTTGGTCAAGGCGTTGAAGAAGGTAAGAAGAGCCTAGCAATCGCACTTAGCCTACAGTCTGTAGAGCGCACACTTGAAGATGCAGACATCGCTGGTTCAGTAGATGCTATCGTAGCTTCAATCTCAGAGAAATTCGGCGCAGCACTTCGCGACTAATCTCTTCTGATAGATAGAAAACCAAAGGCCTCGCAATTGCGAGGCCTTTTTTGTTTTGGAGATGGATGCGGATACTAACTCATTATTGGGCATAAACGCGTTATACTCAAAACTCTAATTCACTTAACTGATATTAGAAAAAGTACCTTGAAACCGTAAAGCTGCGAGTTTGATACGGCGACGTTGAACAATGAGTATTAGCTATCTAATCAATTACGCTAGTATGGGCGAAGTCTGAAAGTAATAGACTCAGAAAGCGTATTAATAATAACCAACAAAAGTCTGGTGAGTGTGTTACCTTGGTTGTTATCCCTACCGCTTAGTAGGGACTTCTTTTCTTTTCCGAACTCGCAACTCGGCACTCCTTAGTCGCCCTCCTAAGCCATACTGCAGGCTTTAATTATGTCCATCTCAACCGAAAAGTTAAGAAATATATTCAGACTCTCTAGAATTGAAAATGTAGATACCAACAACGTCCCCCATATAGCTCCTTGGTTACCACTTGCTCAGAAAGTAAAACCAGTCATCCCTTCTGCGATTATATATTGCGAAGGTAATTTTGGTAAAATTGATGGTAAAACCGCTAATGGATTAGTGAGACATTCGTTAAGCTATCGTATTCTATCAGTTATTGATAGTGAGTCTGCTGGCTTAGATGCTGGTGAAGTTCTTGATAACAAAGCCAATGGAATACCTATCCTTGCTAATGCTGAAGAAGCTATCATTCACGCAGAAAGCATTCCTGATTACTTCATTTTTGGCATTGCGCCATCAAGTGGCTTTTTATCTGACTTAGATAAAAGCATCATTTTAAATGCCATGTCACTAGGAATGAACATCGTAAATGGCTTACATGAATTCCTAACCGATGATCCTCTATTTTTAGAAGCCAGCTTAAAGAATAACGTTCGAATATTCGATACTCGCAAACCCAAAAATAAAGGCGAACTGAAAACGTTTAGCGGGAAAATACACAACGTTAAATGCCCGAGAATTGCTGTAATGGGGACGGATTGCGCGCTAGGAAAACGAACAACAGCAACAATATTGGCGAATGAACTGACTAAAAAAGGCCTTAACGTCGTTCTGATTGCCACTGGTCAAACAGGCATTATGCAGGGCGCACAATACTGCGTTGCACTCGATGCTGTTCCTTCACAATTTTGTGCCGGTGAGTTGGAATCTGTCATTGTACAGGCCTATGAAAAAGAAAATCCGGATCTGATTATTATTGAAGGGCAAGGAGCCTTGAGTCACCCTGCGTTTTCAACCAGCGCTTTTATCTTACGTGGCAGTTGTCCAACGGGTGTGATACTGCAACATGCCCCTAAACGTTTATATCGTAGTGATTTTCCTGATTGCCCAATGCCTTCGATTGCCTCAGAAATCAATCTTATCGAAACGTTTTCTAATACCAATGTTATTGGACTAACACTGAATCATGAAGATATGTCGTTGGATGAAACACGTTGTGCGATAGACACTTACACTACCGAATTTGGTTTACCGGTTACTGATGTCTTGTCACAGCCTGTTGAACATCTACTGCACATCGTAACGTCAGCCTTTCCTATAATAGCAAGTAAACTGGCCGAAAAAGGGTGAACTACCCTAGGTTAGACATCGATTGTGGGAAAGTTCATCATAACGCTCAGTTCCTGATTTCTCAGCTCTCACTGAAAAATATATCCGTTACGCCTGTAACAAAAGCCTTCCTCGGCCACCCTATCATCGCACAAGTTCTTATTGATGCTGGCGCGACAATGTTAGCCGATTCAAGAATCGAAAATCTTCAAAAGATGACTGAATCTGGCATTGCTATCCCTAAAATGCTGATACGTACACCCATGCTCAGTCAAGTGGCGAGCGTAATAAAATACAGTGATATGAGTTTAAACTCTGAAGTTGAAGTGATTCAGAGGCTTTCACATGCAGCGGAACAACAAAATTGCTGTCACGGTATCATTATTATGGTTGAGCTTGGCGATCTAAGAGAAGGTGTGATGCCAAATCGCGTGATTGATTTTATCCGAGAGATTATTTCTTTACCAAACATCACGATAAAAGGAATTGGTACGAATTTAGCCTGTCGGTATGGTGTCGCTCCAGATGATCAAAATATGAGTATTCTTTCTGAGCTTGCCGATGGAATTGAAGCTACATTTGGGGTCAGTCTAGAAATTATTTCAGGGGGTAATTCTGCTTCAGTTAACTGGGCTCTTCAGAGAACAGGCTTAACTCGAGTCAATCACCTTCGTATAGGAGAAGCCATTTTTTTAGGCTGTGAGCCTTTAGAGCACGAAAATATCAAAGGCTTACATACGGATGCGGTTTCTTTGACCGCTGAAGTGATTGAATCCAAGACTAAACCGACTTTGCCTTGGGGGAGTCGGGGGTTAAATGCTTTTGGTGAAAAAGAAAACCTTCAAGATAGAGGGGAGGTCTCACAAGCTATTCTAGCATTAGGCCGCCAAGATGTTTGTGTCAGCGGGCTTAAGGCTCCGAATGGGATTAAGATCATGTCTTCAACCAGTGATCATCTTGTCCTTGAATCCTCACAGAAACCACTATTTGTAGGGGAAAAAGTCACATTCAGTTTAGATTACAGTGCGCTCTTATCTTCTATATCTTCACGTTATATCCATAAATATTTTAAGGCACCTAAAGGGAGAAGAAAGGAAGAAGGAGCACATAATGCTACGAACAACTGTAATTCTCTTCGTCAGTGTCATGCTTAACGGTTGTCAGATAAGCCCAATAAAATCTAATGGACTTGCCGATTATAGAGCGACAGTTATTTCAAGCCAACTTCCACAAGAGTTAGGCTCAATCACACTCGTAAATGCACAGTCAGAGGGCGATAGTGTCACTCTTGTTTTCGTAAAAAAGAAAACTTTGAATATGGACCGCTTAGTAGAAAAAGCCGCCGTTAGTTTTTGTGACAACATCGAAATAAGACCACTATTAGAGAGTGGGCTCTCTTATCGAATCATTACCTTAGGAAAAAATGAGAAAGTAGAAAGCCTTAACGTCATTTCTCTAGCTAAGTGCTCTAATTGAATGCTTAGCAGTCGAATGGATAAAAGCCAATACGAGTTGTTCAATGTACTCAATGACACTATTTTATTGAGGTTTGACCGCCTTACGCCTTGGGAAAAAAACTTTATCACAGAGTTACACCATAAGGTCGTAACTAGACAACTCATTTCAATTAAACAAAAACAGCTTGCTTTAAAAATTTCAATGAAAGCCTATAAATCAAAGAAGAAAAACGCGCGTTCCAACGTTTAATTTAAGCTTGTGTATACCTAATCTGTTCAAGGTCCTCTAAACCTTGGGCAGATTAGTAGTATTTGCACTTAACGTATTGAAAATAATCAAGTGTAGCGGTGAATGGGTAACAACTTTCAGCGTAATAGCAATTGAAACACCTAAGTATTTAGGTTCCTTTTCGATTAACACTCAGTACCTTCTGAAAGCAACAATGCATCTTCTAATTCAACCCCAAGATAGCGGATTGTATTATCTACCTTGGTATGACCAAGTAGTAGCTGCACCGCTCGGATATTTTTCGTTTTTGCGTAGACTAACGTCGCTTTTGTTCGCCTCATCGAGTGAGTGCCATACAAGTTAGGTTCCAACCCCAGATTAGAAGCCCATCTCCTCACTAAGTATCGATAGTACGAATAGCTAATCGGTTGTTGCTTTCGCCTTTGGCTTGGGAAAATAAAATTGCTGTCATGTAGCGAAGCCATCAAAATCCATTTCATTAGACTCTGTTGAGTTCTTGTCGTTATCTCAAATTGAACTTCAATATCTGTTTTGCGCTGGATATGCTTAACGCGGTTAAATATCCTATCTTGCGAAGATACATCGCAAACTCTGAGAACGAGCAATTCACTTGCTCTAAGTTTGCTATCAATAGCTAAGTTGAGCAACGCAAGCTGCATCAAATTATTTTCAATTTCTAATCTGGTTCTGATCCGCCAAATTTCCTCAAGCCGAAAAGGCTTTTTGACGCCACTTCGTTTCGTTTTGTTGAAAACTACCATGATGACCTCCTTTTTAATTTGGTCATCACGATTGTAGTTGGAAGGAAATGGACAAAAGTTTGCAGTGATTATCCTAAATTAGCTTTTCACGAATTACCTGAAGTATTGCAAAACCTCTAATCTGCGGGCCAAAATCAATCATCCACTACACTTCAATCACTTTGGTACGAGGCTATAGAACATGGCTTGCAGCGAGATTGTGGAGACTCAAGTTCGTTACAAGCTTTTAAAGATGTCGATAAACAGTTTGTCTATTACGGTGAACTATCAAATACATTGTTAGAGAAACCAACGGAAGACCCTGCAAGTCGACAACAAGCGTTGTCTGAACTCAAAAAGTACAAGACAAGCCAGTTCAATAAAACAACGTATAACAAGGTATCTAAAATTGGTTTTCTGAAAGAGGCGTTAGCAGATACTTTTTCATCAATATTTGGAAAGCTGGGTGTGGCTGAGACACTTATAACAAAGGTCGCGCCGGACATGGCGCATTATTGGTATGAAGATACCTATTTTGGTAGCGATGTCAGGCACAGGCTAATGGTTGAACTGAAGGAAGCGCTTGATAATCAGGATGATGTGATGATTGTATCGCATAGCCTTGGGTCGATGATCAGTTATGACGTGTTATGGAAGCTGTCTCATTACGGAGAGTATAGACACGACTATGGTGCGAATAAGAAGGTCAATTTATTGCTTACGCTCGGATCACCGTTAGGCGATGAAAACGTAAAAGACAGGCTTAAAGGGAGCCGCTTGAAAGATGAGAAGAAGTACCCGTTAAACATTCAGCAATGGATAAACATATCGGCAGAAGATGACTTTATCTCTCATGACAGCAAAATTAGAAATGACTTTAAAGGTATGCTCAAACTGGATCTGATACCCAGCGGAATGAAAGACATCCACCCGATCTACAACCTCAATATTCGCAACGGGAAAAGCAATCCACATGCTTCCATCGGTTATCTCATCAACCCTAAATTCATCAAAGTGTTGGATGAATGGCTCTCTAGTTAATTTGGTTTACCATCGTAAATTGCTAGCTGCTCGTTCGTTGGAACTCAGTAAAACAAGGCCTTGCGTGTGCAAGGTCTTTTGGTAATTGGGAAGTCAAATAGTAGGCTACGAAAACGGAGTTGCACAGAGATGTGTTATCGACGTGATTAATAAAGTTTAGCGTATTAATAGAGGTAGTGCCCAATTCTCAATTTTGCGGCCAAATTAACTTTGTCACTACGGGATAAGAGGACTATTTCGAGATTGAGGTCCTCAATAACGTTCATGTAACGAATATAAACGTTTTCGGTTAATGAATATAGGAAACTGTATGTCAATTTACTAGTAATTATCTAAATCGACACACAGTATTCAGGTCAAAATATTTCACTAAACTCTTTGTCCATTATGGCTTAGGCTTTGGCGCAGGGCAAACACATGTACCATTTGATTGCTTTACACATCCGTCCCCACATGAAGCGTTTACAATAGGTGAAAACATCATCACTAACACAAGAAAGCTAGTTAATTTATTTAATAGATTCATCGTCAATTTCCTTATTTGTTGGCAATTACTGTATAGCCAGATATCAGATCAACTTCCTCTTTTGTTGGACAAAGCCCTTTTAACTGTCCCGTAGGCCAATTATCTGTAGGTGAGATATACTGCCTGATAAGGTCTCTATCTGCGATATGAATAGTATTAATTTTGTATTTCTCTCCATAAGGTGTGATATTTACTCCACCTAAAACATATAATGGTTTTGATGCATTGGTTTCTAGCAATCCTACAAAGGCAACATCTGTGTGTGGGCTTGTATTAGTCAGCCTTCCACACCTAGCCCTTTTAAGTATATTTTTAAAAGCAATTAATGCTTGCTCTCCTCCAAATACTCCATTAGTAAACTCACTTTTGTTATCTAAACCAAGTTGTTGAGCTATATCGGCAGGTAACGGTTCACTCAATTTTATGAATAATTTTAGGTTGTCCATGTCGTAGTATTTAACATTGTCTTCTATGTCATATGTAACTGTTTTCCCTAGTATTTCTGTGACATTTTGTACATAATTACCTTTCAGTTCTGGAATTGATGAAAAATAATAATTTCTGTTTAACCTAGTCAACATTTCAAGCTCAGACTTGCGAAAACAGTCTTCACTTCGAATCTCCGCTATATTATTATAATTAGAAAACTCTGTTAATATAGCCCACCTTATCGATAGAGCGTCATCGCTCGTCAAGCCCAAATCATCTGAAGTATAACTCTTTATATTTTGACATACCTTAGAAAGTAATTGCTTTTCATCAGAATCTTTGTATGCCTTTAAAGAACTAGAAGCTATACCCTTGATATCATCATTTTTAATTAATTTGTATACACTTGTGTTTTTATTATGGCTATCTTTTAGAGATGACAATAATTGAATAGGGTCATCCTCGTAAATGATGTCTTTCGCCCCTATTCCCACTACAGAATTATAGTAAACAAGGTGTACATCTATACCTATCCCTCTTGATATATCATACTTGTCAGGGAATATCGGCCCAAAATCCAATACCGCTCCATCATATCTCTTTTCGCCAACTGCTGTATTTACCTTGAAGTGACTAACAAGTATATCTTTTGCACTTATGTTTAAAGAATCCTCTATCGAACTGTCTATGGGATTGATTACTGAATCAAAAACACTAGATGTTAATACCCCCACACTTTTTGGAGAAAAATATTCGATAATATTAACCGTACGTTCCTTTAGTTTTTTTAAAACTTTTATGTCACCTTCAGTAATATAATTTATTTTGTAAGTAATGCTAATGTCTGATGTGGAATTAACCTTGAAGTAAGGACTTAAATATCCCTTGAAAGTTTCTGAGTTACAATGTGTCCCTTTATGGTTCAACTCATCAATTGAATAACTAACTAGTAAAATATTGTTTGCAATAGCTGAAGTATTGTCATTTATATCTGCTGTAACGAAAAAACCTACAGCATCGTCCACACCAAAATATGACTTTAGCCCCTTTACTAACTTGGACATGTTTTGACAATTTTGGATACCGGAAATCATTCCAAATGGCTCTACATAAAGCCTCGCATAGTAGGTGTTGGGTTGCCATTTAGAAATCACACCTATAGCATCTGTCTGATAATCTGTTAGCAAGTCATCTTGCTTCACCAGGTTAACTTGTTCTTCGACTTGTTCTTTGACTTGTTCCTTAGTTGGGTCTGTACTACATCCAACTAAAATTAAAGTCATGAATATAAGAGTAAATTTAATAGTATCTAGCATTTTGATATTCCTTTAATCAAAATTAATCTTGAATATCTAATCACTACTGTATTTAGAATAAAGCATTAGCAATGATACAACTGACATTTCAATCTTAGGATATATGCACTGTATTGCAAATTAGCACCACCCCTTATCTTGGGAAATTTAACTCTTAACTCGCCGAAATATGCTCCTATTAATCATTTCTTGAGATAGCTCAACTATAATTTTGATGAAACCTAAGTGACAGAGCACACTAAACTATTGCTAGTTTGCCCACCGTAACGCAACTCTCGTGACCTTTCTCTCAAGACGTTGGTCCATGCATAGTCACACACTACTGGCCAACATGTATAAAATATTGTTACTTCTACTCAACGCGAAGTGTAGCTAAATATCTACTTTGGCTAGTACTAACACGAAACAACAGAAAACTGACTTGTTGTAGAAATGTTATGGAGCTAGAAAGCGCCACGGATAATATTCAGCCTATGAAAATTAGTCAGTACCCGTGCTCAATGAGAATTTCATTAACAGCGACAAGTCCGTGGTTTCGTTTTGCTTGTTATTCAATCTAACTGGTACAGACCTGATTTGTACATCATCGTCAGCGACAAATAATAATCTCCAATGAATTTCTCAAAGAAGTAAAAGCTCTCTGAATACTTACCAATCTCAAGAAATAACATTCTAAAAATGATCGTGTAACAATTCGTTAGCCGATTGTATTGTCGCTGTGTTCTTTGTCTTAGTTGCATATCGTTACCAAACCCAGAACATTCCATTATTTTTGAGGATCTGAATATGAACGGAAAACTAAGAACGGCTTTATTCATGCGCGATCATATTCAAGACTTTCTTTTAGAATCGGCGGCTTAAATGACTCTCTGGCTTAGGCTTTTAACATCGCGGAGCTCATTCGCGATGTTGGTTATCATCGCTATCGCGTCAGTGATAGCGAATACGGGATGGCGAGTCGTGATGAATAACTTTGCTGTCGACACTGTTGGCATGACCGGGGCTGATGTGGGTGTATTGCAGAGTGTTAGGGAAATACCAGGCTTGCTCTCATTTACTGTTTTGTTTCTGTTGTTCATCGCTTCAGAACAAAGAGTCGCGGTACTGTCGGTTGCAACATTAGGGCTAGGTGTTGCAGTAACGGGGTATCTGCCTTCGATTTATGGCTTCTATTTCAGCACGACGATCATGTCTATTGGTTTCCATTATTTAGAAGCGGTGAACAAATCACTCTCAACACAGTTGTTAGCGACTGAGAACTTTAGTGAATCAATGGGAAAGATTCGCTCTGCCGCCTCATTCTTCTCGATGGTGACTTTTCTATGCATTATGGTCGCGAGCTATCTTTTTGACGTTTCAGATAAGGATATTTTCTTTACTTGTGGAGCAATATGTTTCTGGCTAGCGGTGTACTTGGTCACGTTTAAAAATACTCATACAGAGGTTAAACAACACACTAAACTCATTGTCCGACGTGAATACACGACCTATTACATTCTTACCTTTTTGAGTGGAGCAAGAAGACAGATCTTTGTGGCATTTGCTGGCTTACTGATGGTGACCAAGTTCCACTATACGATTGCGATGATGGCCGCTTTATTTATGGTATCCAGCTTAGCAGCAACTCTTGCTCTACCTTATGTTGGGAGATTTATCGACCGAGTCGGAGAGAGGCTAGCTTTGATCATTGAGTATGCCGCGTTAGTGTTGGTGTTCCTATCTTACGCATTTGTGGATGATCATTATGCGGCAGCGGGGTTGTATGTTGTCGACAGTATCATTTTTAGTTTTGCGATCGCTTTGAACACCTACTTTAAAAAGACAATTCGGGAAGATGAAGTGGCTTCAACGGCGAGTTTGTCATTCACCATCAACCATATTGCAGCGGTGTTCCTACCATTTCTGTTGGGAATCATCTGGATGTCTGGTTATCAATGGGTGTTTGTTTCTGGAGCAGTGATTGCTTTGATTAGTCTGTTGGTTTCGTTGACTATGGGAACGCAGCTTCATCAGCGAATTAATGGATTCGATAAGCTACAGAAACAATAGCGATACTCATTTATCTCACTGGTTTGATAGATAAAACAAGGCCTCGCGATTGCGAGGCCTTTTTGCGTTCTTACTGAAACTCAATATTAATCGAGCCTAGCGAAAGCTCGGGATAATCGCTGGTATGCCCGGTAGAAGGCCAACCAGCGCCATCACACCACTTAGCACAATAAACATAATGCCAGGCAATACCCAGCGGCTCATTTTACTCAGTTCACTACTACGTTCTTTACAACCGACTAAGCCTAAATTATCCAACAGCATGGTGAGAGCCCAGCCAAATGCAGGGTTAACGAGCGCTGAAGAGAACACAACAATCGCGGCCGATTGGGTGGTTTTCCCTTCACGCGTCATTTCCATGCCAGCTTCTAGCAATGGAACAAATACCCCAACAATCAGCGCCACACACAGTACAGGTTGCCAGATAGCTAAATCCATCGGGTAACCCCAAACTGCGGCGATGATACAGAACAGAGCTGTGAGCAAAGCGCCCGCAGGAATAGGGCGTTTAGCAATCGCCGCCGGTACGATGTAAGTACCCCATGAGGACGTAAAGTTAGTACCGCCAAGTAGAGAACCGAACGTTTGACGAATTGAAGCCGTGGTCATGGTGTCGTCGATGTTCATGTGTACTTTTTCGGTACGCTCTGGGTAGCTGATCTTTTGGAATACTTGATGCCCTAAGAAATCTGGAGACCACATAGCGACAGCCAAAATTGCAAACGGCAATACCACCATGAAGTGCTCAATCGTTGGTAGGCCTAACATCCAACCTGTATCTTCTCCCCACCAATACATAGGGTTCATGTTAGGTAAGCCTGGCTCTGTGTGGAAAGCAAATGGGGCACCCATGGCAAATGCAATCGTACCACCCAACAAGCAGCTAAGAGGTACTGCTAACCAACGTTTGCGGAAGTGTTCCAGTAGCGCGTACAAGATAATGGTGCAAAAGATCACCACAAACGCGATGTGGCTCATACCGATTCCTTCAGCCCAAGCGAAAAGCTTTTTCACTTGAGAGGCGGTTCCAACAAAGCCGAGGTAGAGCAATAAGCCGCCACACACGCCTTTACTGGTGAGGTTGGCCAACATGCTGCCACCTTTACTGATGGCTAAGATGAGGCCAAAAGCGCCAATCAACAGGCCAAACGCCATCGGGTGTCCACCTGCTGCAACCACAATCGGAATCAAAGGGATAAGTGGGCCGTGGGTCCCTGCGAGGTTTGCAGTCGGCAATAAAAAGCCAGAGAAAATAATAATGAAAACAGAGGCGATGAGCAGTTCATAACGAACGTTTTCTAGAATGAAGTCTTCATTTAATCCGAGAGCCCCAGCAAAGGTGGCTGCAATCGCGCCCACCATAACCACTTTACCAATGGTCGCCGCCATCGCTGGGATGGTGTCTTCTATCTCAAATCGATAATCTTTAAACGGCAAATTTGGACGCCAGCGCTTAGGCGACATGATTTGCAATTCGTGTTCTAGATACTGTTCTCGGGATTCAAACTCTGAGCTTGGTTTATGTTGTTGTTCATAGGTGAGTTCATCCTCATTGGCTTGAGGCTTCTCTGTTTGTATATGTGCGGACTCTAAAGTAGTGCTCATTTTGATTCCTTTCGTTCACACTCTTAGGTGTGTTATTCCAACAAACGTTGTTGACTCACGGTATGAAGTGCAAACAATGCGTCAACTTATAATTAAAAACTCATTAACATTTAGTTGTTAGTACCTTATACCAAACCAAAAAAAACAAATAGACTCAGTCGGTTAGACATTAGTCGTAGAGTCGGACGACTAGTATTAGACCCTGTAGATAGTATGTGTCTGGTTATTTGTAGTCCCTTAATTTCTCCCACGTTCTGCACTTGATAGTGATAGAATCTCCGCATTAGAGTTATCGAGAAACTAGGTATTTATAAACAATGTTTATCCATCACGTAAATGGCATCGACTGGCTGGTAATTACAGCCTTTGAAGAACTGAAAACTATGTTTATCGAAGATGCAGGCCCAATCCCAGCTTGCTTTTCTACCGCCAGCGAGTTGAGCCTGATTGATCAAGCCAAACGCAGTTATGGATTTTTGCCTAAACTCCGCGGTGTGATCACCGATACCGGCACTTTTCAAAGTAGAGATATTGAAGAAGATTTGAACCCACAGCTTGCGTGTATCGTTGAAGGGCGTGGTCGGGTTTTTATCTATCACGGCGACTACGTGGCTTTTGTCGATGACGAGCAAACCTTCATTACCCGTATGGACTGAGAGTGATTCAGTGAGTTGAGATCGGCGAATTGGTAAATCGGCGAGTTAGCCCACCTAGAATTTAAAACTAAAGGATTAATATGATGGCAAAAACGATCTCATTGGTACTTGGCAGTGGTGGCGCAAGAGGCTTGGTTCACGTTGGAGTCATCCGCCGGTTAATTGAGCATGGCTATCAGATAAAATCCATTTCTGGCTGTTCAATTGGCGCACTTATCGGTGGTGTCTACGCTGCGGGCAAGTTGGATGAATTTGAAGAGTGGGTCACCAGTATCGATCAAGGTGATATGGCGATGTTGTTGGACTTTTCATGGCAGTCGAGTGGTATGTTCAAAGGGGACAAGATCATCGACACTCTGCGTGGACTGATCGGCGAGATTTCAATTGAAGATCTGCCCATCCCTTATACCGCAGTTGCCGCTAACGTCGCCGATGAAAAAGAGGTTTGGCTGCAATCAGGTTCTCTGTTTGATGCCATTCGCGCCTCTATCTCTTTGCCACTGTTCTTGACCCCTCACGTTATCAATGGAGAAGTGCTGATTGATGGCGGCGTTCTTAATCCCGTACCGATTGCGCCTACCTTTGGTGATAATACAGACTTTACACTGGCTGTGAATTTAGGTGGTGAACCTGAAATGGTTAAACAGGAAGTGATACCGGTTTCCCTGCCAACAAAAGAGAGCAACCTGCATGAGAAGGTTGTGCATTTTATCGATAACCTCGGTAGCAGTGTAAAAAGCAAAATGAGCTTCAACTTTGCTTTTTACGATATTGCCAACCAAGCATTTGATGCGATGCAATCGACCATTGCTCGCCAAAAGTTGGCCGCTTACCCCGCCGATATCACGCTTGAGATCCCACGCAATGCTTGTGGCACCCTAGAGTTTGATCGCTCACAAGAGATGATCGACAGAGGCTACCACTTAGCACAGGCTAAACTGGGCAATCGACTTTAATGTATTTGCTGCTGAATGAGGGTAACTATGGAAACTGAACTCAAACTATCTGAACTCAAAGAATTGGTCACAACAAAAGATGTCATCGTGCTCACCAGCATAGAAGAGCCTGCTGTATCTTGGTTGATAGATTGCTATCAAGAGAACGCTGATATCCAAATTATCGAGAACGCACACCAGCTAGATACTGAAGCGATTTTGTCGCAATGTCGAAGTAGCCTTAGTGAAAGTAAAAAGGTGATACTCACCGCGCAATTTCGTAGCCAACTGCCTATCATCAATATCGCTTCACTGTGTAATGAGAAGCGCAAGTCATTGATCAATATTGAGCTATTAGGCTGGGATGAAGAAAAATGCGTTCCTCATTCTTACAGTAGTTTCTAGCTTATATTTGTTGCTAGGTAACTGCAGTTTTTAGGTAACCGACAGCGTCTCTATAACCAGAGCAGTTCAACACAAGGTTGATCAAAGCGGTTAAGTCAGTGTCCGGAATTTGTTGACCACTACAGGGTGGTTGTATCGAATCAGGAGTAGAAAAGTCTCTTGAGATTTTACTTGTCTAAATTGTGCTTAATTATTTGTTCCACCACACCATTCATCGTCCTTGAGCTAATCTCCGGTTTCAAATACAAGGAATGATACTCAACTCCTGTTCGGTCTATATAGGCTGCTTGTAAGCCAGCGGATAGCGCACCATGAGTGTCCCAATCATGAGTAGCGACAAGACGAAGGTTTTCGACAGGCTCTTTTAAAGTTTCGGCTGCAAAGTTATACACATCTGAATTGGGTTTGAAACTGCCTGTTTCTTCAACGGAAATGACGGTGTCGAAATAATCTTCTAAGCCTGAGTTCTTGATTTGAGAAGTGATGAGATCGAGGGATGAGTTGGAAAAAGCGACGGTTTTAAACCCGTTCTCGCGCAATTTGAGCAAAGACGCTTTGATATCTGTGTGCGGTGGTAGATTGGCAAAAGAAGTTAACAAGGCACCTTTGCTTTCCGCCGTTAAATCACACTTGTACCGTTGTGCAATAGCGTTGAGCGCTGCATTCGCTAATTCAGAAAAAGTAGATTTTACGTTTGTTGCGATGCAAACCGTTGAAGAGTGTAAAAGCTTTGAAAACCAAAGTGATAATGCATCCTCCTTTCCAAACACCGCTTTAAATTTAGGCTGTAATGACTCCAAATTTAAAACCGTTTCGTTTATATCAAAAAGTATCACTTCTTTTTTCATGCAAAGCCCCCAGATTTAATTGAATTTTATGCTTACATAATCTGCTCTGACGATATGGTTTTCAACCTCCATTCAAGTAACTAAAGCTTTGCTCTCTAATTTGAAAAGAAGCTGGAATGCGTCAACGACAAGCCGCCAACTCAAATCTGGCGTGGCTTTATGAGTATCATGCAACGCCAAATCTGAAACGATTTAGCTTAATTTGCGGCTTCGATGGTGCCTTTGAAAGTGCTGTCTAAAAAGTCATTGATCTCTTGTGAGTGGTAAATTGAGATAATCTTTTTATACGTTTCATTATTTTTGTCTTCTTCTCGCGCCGCAACAACCATCACTGCTAAAGGTGCGTCTTTTTTCTCTAAGTAAATGCCTTGTTTCTTAGGGTCGAGTCCAGCCGACATTACATAGTTCATGGTGATTGCAGCAGCATCTACATCGTCAAGAGAGCGGGGTAGCTGCGCGGCATCCACTTCAACAAATCGAATGTTCTTCGGGTTGCTAACAATATCGTTTAAAGACGCGTTGAAACCAGCGTTGTCTTTTAATGAGATCAGCCCTGCATCTTCAAGCAGTAATAGTCCACGCCCGCCATTCGTTGGATCGTTTGGAATCGCGATTCGAGCGTTTTCGGGAATAGAATCAAGCGAAGTGTACTTGTTCGAGTAAACGCCCATACGCATCAAAATTGAACGTCCGATAGAAACTAACTGGCTATCGTGATTGGCATTAAAGTTATCGAGGAATGGCTGATGCTGGTAACTGTTCAGTTGGATACTTCCATCATCTAATGCTGCGTTAGGGGTGATATAGTCTGAGAACTCGACGAGTTCAATGTTTATCCCTTGCTTTGCTGCTTCTTTGGCAACAGCTTGTACAACTTGTGCATGTGGGCCAACTGTCGCCCCAATCTTGATGACAGCCTCGTCTTTTTTTCCACATCCTGTTACACCGAATACGAAAGCTAATGCCAACAGGGATGCTGTGATTTTTTTGTAGCTGTTCATGATAACTCCATTTAATAAATAAAAGACATGTAGACGTCTAGCTATCTATATTATCTATTTGCGCGATCGGGTCAATAGGTTTGTTTGAAGCGAAGTTACATTGATGAGCGGTTAAGTCAGTGAATCAACGAGGTTTCTGTACGTGAGACTCGACCGACAATCCCCTTCTAACCCCCTTGGTTTACATCTCAAACCTATTGTTGGTAATGGGAAAAGGGAGGAACTGATTACCGACCAACAAAGGCCTCGCGAGTGCGAGGCCTTTTGGGTTTTTTAGGGAATAGGGCAGTCACTCGGAATCTAAAGAAAACGGGTTCAGTAAAGCTAACTATTAAGAAAGCTTTTGGTTAAAGAACTCAAGTGTACGTTTCCAAGCTAACTCTGCTTCTTCTTCAGCATAGCGGCCAGTTGAATCGTTATGGAAGCCATGGTTCACGCCGTCATAGATGTAAGCTGTGTAGTCTGCTTCGTTCTCTTTGAGTTCGGCTTCATAATCTGGCCAAGTCGCATTCACGCGTTTATCGATTCCCGCAAATTGGATGAGCAAGGGGCCTTTTACATTTTTTCTTAAATCTGGTGCGGCAGGAGTACCATAAAATGGAACGCCTGCATCGAGTTGCTCTGGCATGACAGCGGCCAACATATTCACGATATAGCCACCGAAGCAGAAACCGACTGCGCCTAGCTTACCGTTACTTTTTTCATGGGACTTCAAGAAGTTTGCCGCTGCGATAAAGTCTTCTTCGATTTTCTCTTTTGATAGCGACTTCTGCATCGTTCGACCTTCATCATCATTACCTGGATACCCGCCAAGCGAATAGAGTGCATCAGGTGCAAACGCAATAAACCCCGCCGCTGCGAGTCGTCTTGCCACATCCTTTATGTATGGATTGAGGCCTCTATTTTCATGAATGACCAATACAACAGGCGCATTGCCCTCTAACTCTTTGGGTACAACCAAGTAACCATAGCCTTCGCCGTGTCCTTTAGGTGAAGGAAACTTCTCGTAGGTTGCTTTGATGGAAGGGTCATTGAAAGAGACTTGCTCTGCCTGCGCATAATTAGGAATCAGTGCAGAAGTTAGCGTCGTCATGGTTAAGCCAAGTACAGCTAGCCCAGATAGACGAGCCATAAACTCTCTGCGATCAATCAGGCCGTGTGCATATTCGTCGTACCAATCAAATGCTTCTTGAGGGATAGATCGAGTCGGCGTTGATTGCGATTCGGTATTTGGATTCATAACTTTTCCTTGTTGTGAGTTGTTTGACCAATCAACTATAGTGGAAATTTCATTGTAATTGAACGATCGCTCAGTATCTTTTGAGCTATTTGTTATATCAAAGTACAAAAATTAGATGACAGTCCGATAAAACGATCACTTCGAATCGATTCCCATCGCTTTGGTTTGTTTTACTGAATCAATCAACACGAGGTTGATGTAAGTGATTAAGTCAGTGAAGTCGGGTGTGATGATTGTTTGTTTTTAGGGAGGCTCTAAATCGAAGTTGGGCACATCAGAGCTAGGCCTATTTACCGCAGATATGGACAAGTACGTTTCAATGCAAAACGATTGATTTTACTCTGGTATAATCTTGTCCTTAGGGGCCGCCATAGCGTTATCAAAACCTTCTTGATGAGAGATAAGAATAGATGTTGAAACTTTTGCGTCAGATAAAAAAATGGAAACTTGTAACGTTTGGCTTACTGATGCTCATTGCCGCTTTTTTTATCTACAACCAGTTCGGGAACCGTATGTCCCGTGTCGACGAGGCAAAATTTCTAATCGGCCAGCTGAATACTGTTTTGGATGCCGCTGAGCAATATTCTCGTGATAATGGCTCTCTGCCTCCTATTGCTTCCGATACCGATACGAACTTCGGCTACTTAAACATCAATCACTTAATTGCAAATCCGGGCTTATCCACATGGAAAGGGCCGTACCTACCTTATGAAGATACATGGATAGGTGGCGATCAGTACATCGACCACCCAGATTACATAGCAACGCAATTACTGCTTAAGGAAAAGGATAGTCTTTGGATAAGAGGAAGCTCCGAGACAGGTTGCGAATCGTCATCATCCACTTGCTCTGTTGCAGCTTGTATCTGGTTGGTACCAACAAAAGTCGCACAAGAAATTAATAAGATTGTGGACGGCAGTTCGAGTATAGAAAGCTCAGATGCGACAGGAAAAATACGTTACGAAAAAGCTTTTGGTGGCGCTCTTATCTGTATGATTGGAGATGATTATCCAATGCCTTCAGCACAGACAAATTAAGTCGTTTCTAATTACCTCACTGGCAACTTGGTCTTAGTTTTTACCTGACCGAAGGCGAAGCTGGATTCAATAGAAGCAATATTAGGCAGGCGAGTTAGTTGTTTACGGATGAACTGCTCGTAGCTTTTTAGCGATTCACTGACTACATGCAATAGGTAGTCGTGATTGCCCGTCATCAGAAAACACTCTAACACCTCGTCAATCACTTCAATGTGCTGCTCAAAGTCTCGCATGTTCTCTTCTGTCGGCTTTTCAAGTTTCACCAACACAAACACATTGACTGGCAGGCCACACGCTTCTTGGTCGACACTGGCGTGGTAACCACGAATTATCCCTTGTTTCTCTAATGCTCGAACTCGGCGTAAGCAAGGAGAGGGCGACAGTGCTACTCGATCGGCCAACTCTTGATTAGACAGCCGAGCGTTGTTTTGCAGTTCAGCCAGTATTTTCTTGTCGATCTCGTCCATTGGCATAATCCATCAATATTGAATTTAGTTTGGCAATATTATTGCTCAAAGTGTATGTCTTACTTCGCAAATAGCAATTTTTAACATCTGCCCAAAACTAAAATTAAAGAAGGAACAACAAGCATGGAATGACTTAGGAATTATGAATACTTCAACTCAACTTAGCCCGCTGCGTAAAACCACCAAACACGAACAAGCAGAAGCTCTTGCCGTTGAGCAAGCAAAGCATTTTGGTATCGACCCAAATAGCGATTACGGCATCACGCTGATTGAACTGGCGACGACACTGTACCAAGCCAATACCAAGACACACGATCTTTGGGCATTGACGGTTGATGGACTTTCAGAGCTCGATAAAAGTGACCGAATCGCTTGGTTTAACGCCAAACGTTTTTTGTCATTCCAGATCGCTAAGATCCTCGATAATCTGCAAAACCCAATGCGCGCCACTTACCAGTCTATTGCCACCAATAATGGTAATTTTGCGTCTAAAGGTGCGTATCCAATTTTCGATAATGTCGCTGCTATATTTTCTGCAAGCCCTGTGATTACACGTACCGCGACCTATTTGTTTGCGTGTACAGAATGGATTGAAGATGCGTTTAACGGTAAAGAGCCGTTGCACGATATATATTCTCGACTGCTTAACCCTACATCGATTTCACTGGCTAACCATATGGTTGATATCGAGGCAGGCTCTAGAGCCAACGAATACCTCGCATGGAACTTTAACTCGGGTATGGCGGCTATTGATGGGTTGTTGAGCCACTTGCTCGGGCATGAAGACATTGTTTTGGCTTCACGCAATATCTACGGTGGTTCTTACCAGCTGTTGGAAGATTGGTTTGGAAAACCTTCTAATCTGAATGTCGCGGTAGAGTGGGTGGATGGTTACTCCGGTGATGAGTTTGCGACGCGCCTTGATGAGGTTGCTGATAAATACGCAGATCGCATCGCTGCAGGTAAGAAAATCTACGTTTACCTAGAGTCACCGTGTAACCCGCATGGATACGTGTTGGATGTTGCTAGCATCAGTAAAGCTGGTCACTCTCGTGGTTGGGATGTGATTGTTGACTCAACAGTGGGTACACCATTGTTGCACCCAGTACTAAAACGTGACGATGTGATGGAAAGACCAGATTATGTGATTCACTCCTACACCAAAGAACTGGCGGGTTCTGGCACCACAACTGCTGGGGCTGTGATTGGTCGCAATGAGACTATGTTTGTGCCAAAAGGAGAGGAGGTCACTTTCACCAAGCCCAACGGTGATGAGGCCAAAATCCTATGGAACGAAACGCTGTTTTGGAATGTGTACTACATTAAGGGTGCATTCCTAGATGCAGATAAAGCGTTTGAAGTGCTCAATGGTATGAAAACGTATGAGATGCGAGTGGTGCAGAAAACGATTAACACCCTGACTCTGGCAAAGATCTTTGATGCTCACCCAGACATCAATGTGTCGTGTCCTGCTTTGCCAGATAGTGATAACTATGAACACTGCCAGAACAACATGTACTTGGGGCTACCAGCGGCGCTTTTCACTATCGATATGGAAGGCAATGGCGACCGTGCTCCAATCAATCGAGATGGCTTCAAACAGTTCTTCGACATGCTTGAGCCCGCTATCGGCATGCAAGTAAGTTTAGGGCAAACCAATACAGTGGCGCTGTGTCCAGCACTGACTACGCACTCAGAACTCAGTGATGAAGCGCTCAATGAAGCCGGTATCAAACCGACGACAATGCGTATCTCTATTGGCTTGGAAGATCCTCGAATGTTCATTGCTCATATTGTCGAGGCGGCTAAATTGTCGATTGACCGCAACCACGTAGATTTCTCATCCAGCTTCCCGAGTGGTGACAATATCGATGAAATCTATATGCAAACTTATATGGATGTACACCAGAAGTTTGTGAAAAGCTTGCCGAAGTTCAGTCAGCTGAGTCAGTAACTTAGGTCAGTAAGGAAAGCTAACAAGAGAAGTCAGCGAAGTAGGTTAGCTGTAAACGTTAAATGAAAAACGTAAGGCCTCGCATGTACGAGGCCTTTTGGTTTTCGAGTAATAACATAAACCAATCTAGAATAAATCTTAGAAAAATGCATCGATGAATCACCTAATAGCCTTTAACTCGTAGAATATGGGTAATTCATTTCTTATAACATAAGGCAAATATGAGTGGAAAAAGTAGTTTTTTGGACAACACTGATGTTGAGCACTTTTTCCACTCAATGAAGCTGCAATTAACGTTGGCTAGGGTCCTTTAATTAAAGACGCTATCGCCCCAAAACTCGGCGCACTAGCCACGATTTTTCTCTTCACTCCTCGTTTTTTAAGTATTGTGTCTATCTCGGTTTGGTAAGAATGCTCAAAAGACATGATGGCGTGAGGTTTGGAGCAATATTGCTCTATCGTTGTTGGCGGTGTTTGCTTTTGAGGATTGTAAAAACCGACCTCTTGGTCAGAAAACAACTTAGTTTGAATTAAATCCGACTCGTTACTCGTTAGTTCAGGTGACAAAACAAAATCTACATCGCCAGACCGAAATAATGAAGCCCACTGAAGTTGAGTTCTGGCTGGAGCTATGTGCAGCGAACTCATCGGCGCTGCTTTTTGGAAATCATGAAACATAGGTTTTATAACGGTTTCTATTTCATAGTCGTTAGCCGCGATGGAAAAAACTTTATCATCTATTAGTGGGTTGTGTTGTTGTGAGCTTGCGAAGGCTTGCATCGCTATTACGATTTCTCTGGCTTTTTCAATAAGTTCTCCCGCCTTTGGCGTAGGCGCGATGCCTCTTCCTGAAGTGACAAACAATTCATCTTTTATGGATCAGGTCGCTGCTTTAAGTATTGCGCTGATTATACATCACCTTTGAATTGGGTAGCTAAATTTACTATGCCACTAGACACCTTTTCGGTTTAGTCAGATCGATATTTTTGAATGTCGACCTCGTCAACATGTGCTTCCGGCATAAATTTCTTCGCGTAGTCGAGGTACACTCCGCTCTCCAAGAACAGTAAGAATAAGTCCATATCCAAATGCTCATCCACTGCCATTTGATACATTATATCGATAGCGATACTCACAGGCTTCGCTTTCTTGTATGGCCGGTCTCCTGCGGTTAACGCTTCAAATATGTCTGCAATCACCAATATACGTTCTGGTATCGATAAATCCTCGGCATTCAATTTCCGTGGATAACCGTTACCTTTGAGTGTTTCATGGTGCGTGGAAGCATAGCGCGGTACATTGCTCAGTTCAGGTGGAAATGGCAAAGCTTCAAGCATTCTTATCCCACTAATCATATGCTCATTGATTTTGAAACGATCCTCAGGTGTCAAAGTCCCACGTGAAATCGTTAGATTGTATACCTCACCCATGTTGTATTGATGCTCAGGAACTTGCATTTGGATGCCATGCTCAGGTTCGAATTCGACGGGTCGCACACGTCTAATGATGTGCTCAGGTTTATCTTCTAGCAGTTTTTCCATGACTGGTAGAGACGAATCCTGTTCGGGTTTGTTCATTTCTTCAAATGGCGACAAACCCAAGCGATCGTCAAAGTAACGTAACCATGTTTTCTCAGCAATTTGCTTAATTCGGGCAACTTTATCTTCACTCATGAATTCACCACCGATGTTAGCCTTGGCAAGGAACTCAAAGTCATCGTTCAACTGGCGTACTTTTTCTTTAAACTCGGCATTTGCTTTATCCTTACTTACCTCACTGTGCAATAACACGTTTAAGTAATCGATTTCTGCATCTCTCCGTAGGACTTCAAACCGAGTTCGAATTTCATTGATTCGGTTGTAGTTCGCTTCAAGTTTAGTGCCCTTATCAACAATATGTTCTGGCGTCGTAATTTTTCCGCAGTCATGCAACCAGGCAGCAATACGAAACTCTCTTCGTTCGGCATCATTTTGGAAAGCAAAGTCTTTGAACTTACCGCTTTGGCATTTCTCAGCTGCACTTGCCAGCATCATGCCAATTTCTGGAACGCGATTACAGTGTCCTGCTGTGTACGGTGACTTATCATCGATCGCTTGAGCAATAAGGCGAATAAACGCTTCGATGAATTCTTCTTGTTGTTTTTCGTGCAATTGAATCTCAGCCATCATTTCCATCATGGCTTCGGAAAGTTCATCAATTTCTTTGACTCTGGTTGTCATTGGCCAAACTTGATCAAAGTTGCGTGCACGAATCTTCTTAGTTCTTGCTTTAAGTGCATAGATTGATCGAGTCATCGGTTTACCCAGTCGCCACGCGAGAGGAAAAAGACCTAACATCAACAATGTACTAATGAATAAAGAGTTGAACAAACGTTTGTTGACGGCACTGGTTATGATTTTTTCTGGGATAATGACGGAAAAGTAATCGTCACTACCGACTGAGCTCGATATAGGTGTTATGTAAGCAAAATAGTTTTTCCCTTCAATACTTTGTCTCACAATAGTATTGTAGTTGGACGTATCTTTCACCAGCTGAAGCACTTCTGGGTAGGGTAGGAATGTGCCACGCCAGTGATTAGATTCTAGCCATTTTTGTTCTAAAGCATCTCGTTGAACAGGCGTAATAGACTCTATGGCAAGATTGAGTACATCTAATAATCCAGCATATTTTTGGTTTATGTACATGTGATAAGAAGCCGGGGGAGCATCCAACTTTCTTACCGTTATTGCTGATGTGTTGTCTAAACTATTAAGCTCATCTAGCGTTAGGAATGAATCGACCAAGTATGGCACTTCGCCTTTCTCTAACGCATCTTTTGCGTCGCTTAAGCTTTTGAATTCAACAATGTTCAATCCTGAATAATTAGCTTGCAACCACTCTTTCATACCAAACCCGAAAACTACTCCCACTTTGGCTGTAACGTTTTCCAGTGAAACAGGCATGGAACGCTGTTTTTTACCTGCAATCGCTAATTTCGTTGAGTACATTGGTGCACTTCGCTCGCCATATAGCGGCACTTCACCAGACACCGAGTGCAAAACATCGATAGTGCCTCTTAAGTATCTTTCGGACAGCGAGTTCGATTCAAAACCATTAATAAAATCGAATTTTAAACCAGTTTTTTGCGACAAAATTTCAATTAAATCAATAGCAAAACCTTGCGGTTCACCAGCTTGAGAAAAATCGTAAGGTCCCCAGTCATTTTGGTTAGAAACCAATAAGGCTGGAGTGTTCATTACTAGCGCACGTTGTGGTTCGGTAAGAGTTAACGGTGCAGATTCAGGAATTTCAATATCGCGCTCTAGGTAAATATTTGACGCAACCACTTCACCTTTATGATTGAAAATAAACGATTCAACACCACTCTCTAAACTCATTCCTAATGCGGTTGCTGCGATTTTCTCATTGAGTGTCGAAAGCTTAACATCAATTCCGATAACATCCTCGCCGCTACGAATCGAATAACTTTGGCCTGTCACCTTCATATTCTTGAACAGGTAAGGTTCCGTTTTATTAACTTGGGTTTCAACTGCTTCGACAAACCATGGTCTTCGAGTAGGGTAAAAGGACGTTTTGCTTACTACCGTTCGATTAACCTTAAAGTCGCTATCAACATAGGAAACGAGCATCTGTCGATCAGTGCCGGTGCCTTTCGCTTTTGCGATAGCCCAACGGTCATTGCTATCCGCACTCATTTTGTTTCGGATGGTGACTGAATTTTTGAGGTTAATGATCTGAAAGAAGTCTTCGTTCTCACTGCCCACATACAAGCTTTGGATAAAAGGATTTTCGCTCAGAATTTGCGCAAACAACTGTAGAATTTCTTTCTCTGAAAAGTCATTATCAGACATAGAAAGGAAGCTCTTTAGCATTTTTGTACTACTGATCGCATTGCTGTCGACTTGGTGAATATATTCACTCACATCTGCAGTTGCTACGCTCAACCTTGAGATGACGTGCTCCTGAGACATTTTCTGCCCAAAATAATGCATCATAACCATGGCAAAAATCGCTGTAAGCGCAGTTACTAACATGAACATGCTGCTCACTATAAACTTGATTGAATATGTGCTTTTTAGCGAAGCGCTACGTTTCATTTTTATGCCCCAGCGTGGTCATTTACTATCAAATTGTATATTACCATCTTCTAAATAAGGCGGCTTTATGTGCCCCCTAAAAGGGGAGGTTTGTTCAGTCTCGCGCTAGTTGTTACTGCTTTACGCATTGTTACTTGTATTTATGGTGGACATTACGTCGCATGATGTCTTCGTTAAGTCATACGAGATCAACAAAATTACTTCGCTGCCAAAAGCGGTTGTTAGATGGGCGACTCTCGTTACCAAGTGACGCCTCCCAGGGAACTGATCTTCAAACTTTCACTTCACTAGGATCAAGTTTAGACAAAGGTATCGTTCAATACCCAGCAACTTATAAAGCAGCTTGAGTAGCTTCGTTCCCTGAGTTACTAGCTAGCCTTTTGGTTTCCCTTGGCCAAATATTCTTGGTTTGAGAATTAGATAGTGTGCATTTCAGGTTTTCACGCTAGACATCATTTATGCGTGGAGTGACCTCAAATTCTTTGATGTATTATTC
>NZ_AJYZ02000019.1:1997663-2034395 GCF_000272045.2 Vibrio crassostreae 9ZC13
CAATTTCGAGAAGGAAATTGCCCCTAGTTAAAGTGTAACCTGCATGCATATCGGCAAATAAGCGCTCACATACGCTATATAACAATGTTCCGTATTTAGCTTTCTCGATTATGCCTGCTAAGTCAGCAGGCATTTATTGGTGTTATTTCGCTTTTGATGCGGCGTGGTGTTCAATCATGAAGGCAATAGCTTCATCGTTTAAACAAGATTTACTCACATATTGGCGCTGTTTACCGATATGCAGGATAAAACCAAGATCGGTCTGCTCAAATTGGTCGATGTCACTCCACGCGATGGTGTTGGTCGCTTTGTGGTTTTTGTAACTTACTCCGTTAGCGTCACCTTGAAAGACAATTTTGCTGCCTGCGCCTGAGCTGATCTTTTGTCGCCATAACCACCAGGTTCTTTTGCAGTACACACTGAATGCTTCAATCACACTCAAAACGATAAAGAACCAGCCAACATAGCCGTTAGGTAATAGTTCAAACTCCAGTAGAACCACACCAAAAATAAGAAACAGTATTCCTTTTAAGTAGGCTTTTGGAAATTGAGTCGGAAGGCTAGTTTGATCATAACACTCCGCGAAAAACGTCTTGTCGAGTTTGTATTCTGTAGTGAAACCGGGTTCTTTAGACATGTGAGGCTACTTTATGGTTCTCTGTGAATGGGCTGTCAGTGGGCAGGTGTCCCACGCTGCAATTTTGCAACTTGATTATTGTATCGCTTCTCACTGTTTTTATTTAGATATTTTGGCTCTGTTTTGTAAATCGATGATACTTAACGGGTCTATTCTAACTTTAGCTATCAGACTAGTGTAGGGGCATCTTTAAAGTCACCTAAAAATTTGGTGATGGGATGGATAGATCTGTGGAGTCACCCGGTTGTTGGGACTACTGGCCTTTTTGGATAAAACTTCGATCTCATTTTGTTGGTTGATGGAGTCTATAGTGATTAGCGTGCTTTATCACTACTGTTGAGGGGCTGGCATAGTCTGCTCTAACAGAATAAACATATGAAGCTTGCAAAGTTCATCACTGTTCACTCTGAGAGGCCATGCCCAAAGCGATACCTTGGGCATGGCCTTATTCTATTTCAGTTTTAGGATCTCAGTTTTAGGATCAGTACTCGATGAATAATGACACCTGCTTAACGTTAATGAAGAAACTTCTTTCATAGGGAGAAGAGGTAAGAGCAATATCTAGTTTGTTCAACCCAGACACTCTCTTCTCATTTAATGCTTCTAATAGTTTAGAGTTGGTAAACCTAAGCGTTTGACCGGCTTCTACGTTGTTGAATGTAGTGAGTGGATTACTCCATGCTGCACATATTGTAAAAGACTCACAGAACGTGTCGTAATCCAGTGTGTTTGGAGACCAAGTTTGATTAACGATATGCGCAGTTACATTGTTGAATGGAAATTGAAGAGTTGAATCTCCGAAATCAACAATAAGCGTTGCCTGTTTAATTTTCCCTCGAACCTCACTTAAGTCAAAACTCGCTAGTGTTTCGTAGTCGTATGGGATTGAAGCCCCCGCTCTTAAGTAACCACCGACACGATGTTGCGTGACATGTGTTGCCGGGGTTGCTTGCCAGTTTTCTCTTTCCAAACCGAATAGGTTAGAGGGGAGGGTCACATTCACTGGCGGACTGAAATCAGAGGCTTGGTATGGTGGAGTTTGACCGAGAACTCCTTGTCGATAGGAGTCAACGCCACTGTAGATTAGCAGTGCGTTCAGTTCATAAGGACCATCGGCTTGCTTAAACGTGTCACCAGGAACGGTAAACTTGATGGTGTTTTCGCCAGCCTCAAGCGGTTCTTGGAAACTCACTAGCTCTAAATACTCTCCGGCTGCACCAACGATATTTACCGAACCTGTGTAAGTTCCACTGCGCGTAACATGGATAGGAAACTCAAAACTCAGCGAATCAATGTAGGTTCCATCTTGCGACATAGCCGGTGTGGTGACTAAACTCCCCGTGACTTCAATCGGTTCGCGGCAACGCTCAAAAGATGCTAAATCAATAAATTCTTCAAACTGAATTCGAGGGGCTGAAATTCGTATGTCATCTTGAGTGATTGCGTAGATGATCGTCGGGTTGGAGGTCAAAGTAGACGCTGAATCAAACGCGCCAAAAATATCTTCAGTTGAGTACTGTAGAGTGACGATTTGCTTCGCAGGTTTGAGTTGCAGACGTTTGCTTGTGTTCAGCTCGTCAATTCCATCGGTGAGGTAACCATGAATGGCAAAATCCCCCGCGGATTTAACATCAAGTTCCAAGCGCTGCTCTAAGGCAATAACACAGCCTTCAGAGGAAAACAGTGGAGCGAGTGAGAGGCTGACAAATTCAATGTCAGAGGGTAGTACGTGGATTTTTTTACTTGTCTGGCGAGTGATAGTTGTTCCATATTCTTCAAAAGACGTTATGCCTTCAATTAGATAATCCCCTTCAGCGGGTGGAACGAAAATATTGCTGTAGACACCATCTTTAGCAATAGCATCGAAATTGACACCCTCATCTTTAAGCGTCAGGCGTGTTTTTATTCCAGCTTCATCAATGATCACTGCGCTGGTTTGGGCACCTGTGATTGGATTCCCTTTGTTTGTCAGTAATGCAGAAACGGGAACTGGTTCAGCGACCACAAATTGGTTTGCAGCTATCGCCATGCCAAACGCAATAGGGGATTGGATCGCAACCTGAGCAATAATTACTGTGTTGTAACTTGGGTTTGGAAAATCAACGACGATCTTCCATTCGCCAGGTTCAGGGTTAGTTACTTCAGGCAAAAATAAATAGCTGCCCGGTAGCGGCGGACTTTGTGTGTCACCTGAAAGTATGTTCGCTTGCACATCATTGGATGATGTTGCGACTTGCCCGTTAGGCTTGACTAAATATACGGTTGCATCATCCAACGGCACGATGATTTCTGCTTTTAGGGCTTCCGCTTTGTCGATGGTAAATAGCATTGTGACTTCGTTATCGTTACTAGTCACTGGTTGAGATAGTGTCGTGCTTGTACTCATCCCAACGGGTATTGCATTACTGGCGATAGCCGGTGTGATGAAGGTACAGAAAAGACTGAACACCATCACTAATTGCTTGATGAATTTCATTGTGGCCACTCCTTAGCGCATTGAAATAATTTGTTGTAGAAAACGTTCAACGTTTTGTCCCGTTTTCATTGTTGAGTGGTTAGCCAATACGTTACCCAATGCATTGGTATAACTTGGGTTAGCGCTTGCCAAGGTCACAACAACATCATTTTCTTGCGGTACTGTTTGAATGGCTTGGTAACTGACTATGGTGATTGGATGAGCTTGTGGTCCATGCACACTTGGCATTGTGACCGATTGAGTTTGAGTATCGAGGTAGGCCGCAGAACTAAAGCTTCTTAGCGCCTGCCAAGCGGTAACGCCTGCCCAACGCGATCCCCACGGGAATAGGCCAACGATATCAGGATCTTTCTCAATAACACCGTCTTGGTTGAGATCGGCATTTGCCCCAATAGAAAATGTATTTGCAATATTGCCGCGAGTACGCATTTGGATCGCGTTTGATGCTGTATCCGTTGTTAGATCACGGATACCAGGTATTTTAGGACCCGCAAACGGAATATTTGGGAGTTGCATGTACTTGCCAGCGTAATTATTTGGATCGGTACTGACGTTACTGTAGATATCGGCGTAGTGGTCCATTTTTATCACCGACAAATCTGCTGCGACGCTACCAAGGTGAGGTGTGGAGAAAGTAGAAAGGGAGGTTATCTCAAAGGAAGGGCTAAGTGCTTTGAGGTTTTGGGTATCTAGCCCGCCTTTACTGTGTGCAATGACGTGAACTTTGTCGGATTTCAACTCATCGAGAAAACCCTGAATTTTGTTGTTCAAGATATTAGCGTTAGTCGCTGTGGTTCCATTTTTGTCAGCAGAGAAACGAGTATAACGAATGCCATAGTCATCAAGTGTAGAAAGCACGCCTGGAGCCGTATCATCATCCCAAGTGTCTGATTGTGCAGCAATGCCATGAGCAAGAATCACAGGAATGGCAACATCAAACTCGATTGAGACCCAATCGACAGACATACACCAGTTGTCTCCCGTATTGCCAGTATCAATATCGACGCGAATCTCATTGTTTTGGCCGAACTTGACATCACTGATATCGACTTGAAGGTTAGTATCCGTCCAACGGTTATCAGCGCCTTGCAGCGTACCTAAAGACTTTCCGTTAAAAGATACGATATCTATTTCTGGAGCAATATTACTGACGTTGGCATTGGAGTCTATGTCGAAGACCGGCATGCTGATCCTTGCGTTAGAACCGATAACGCCTTTTTGCTGCATATCGCCCAGTTTACTCGGAGCAATTCTCCCGTCACTTTGTAAAACGTTGGGGCTGACGACCATAGGAACAGGTAAAGAGATAAGTAGAGGTCCGCCAGAAGCATAGGTACAACCGGTATCCAGACCAGGACCCGAATTCACAACATAAACGCCGAGTTCTTCTTGCGGTGGGGCTATCCCAGAGCTTTGTGAGCGCATCGAAAAATTACGCAATTCGTATGAATCAGGTATATCTTCGGCACTCGCGAAACTCGGAGAAAGTAACAAAACACTGAGCGTGGCGCTCGGAATGTATAGTTTCATTTGTTTACCTTTGAGTATAGGTTATCCAAGAATTTGGTTGAAGAAAGCTCTATCTGTAGTTGTAAGGTAAAGGCTTGGAGTTTGATGTGAAATTTATTGGGTATAATTTCGGCTTGTTACTCAATTGATAAAACTGCTGCTCTATTTTTTTTCAAAATAGGAAGAGTGCGATCGCAGTTTCTGGATTGCGGAAGTTATGTCCTTATTTTCAAAAGGAGGGGGATAGTGCTCTAATATTGTTAGAACAATCTAAGTTAGTTTATGAAAGAGTAGCTAAGAATAGGAAAATCAAAGTTGGATGTAGGTTTGTTACAGAACTACATAGAGCGCGCTGTTCTGAATGGCTGACTACTAACCTAACTGGCTGTGCAAAGTTAGGTTAGTAGAAATTATGTGGCTGTTAATTCAGATTTGAGAGATAAGGGCTAGTGTTTTTTAGTAAAAATGGTAAAGGTCGCAATAAACTGAGGTTTGTTATTACATCGTTCGCTACATAGTGAAAACAGGCGACATGCCGCTGTCTTGTCCACTCATTAGCAACAAGCCAATTAAGACAAGTAAAACACCACCGAATAGCTGTAAATAATGACCTGCGGCTTTTAGTGAAGCACTGTTATTCTTGTTACCTGCTGCCAAATAGCGTTTTACCAAGTTCTTGCCTGTTAGTGTCATTATAGCAATCGTCGAGGTTGTGAAAGCAGTACCAATCGCCATGGAAAAAGCACTGACAACACCCATCCAATATAGGCCAACCATGTTTGCGAAAAGCAGTACCATGATGGCTCCGGTGCACGGTCTTACGCCAATCGTCACTATAATTCCAGCATATTCTCGGAGCGTTGAGGCTTTGTTGATTGCGTCTGCATCGGCTACATGCTGGTGGCCGCACCCACAGTCGGCATGAGAATGATCTGCATGAGTGTTAGCTGCGGCTTGCATTGTGCTAGTAGCGTCGATTATCGGAGAAGGGGCTGATATTGATGAACGAAGTGCCATTGGCGAACGCGCTGAAATTGTCGCAGCTGTGTCTGTTGCGAGTGTAGTGATGGCTTTCACTTTCAGCTTAGGCTTACGCATAGCGGTGTAGATGTTTTTCAAAGCCTTCCAACATATAAGTGCGCCGACGACCGCGACTAAGGCAAAGCTTAATGAAACAAACATATTCGCTTTGTCATTCACTACTCGCATGGAAGCACTAAAGCCCCACAGCAACACGCTTACTAGTAAGATTGCGACCAATGCTTGTAAAAAAGCGGAGACGACCGTAAGCACTAAACTCGCCTTGGCTTTGGTTGGGTGAGTCGCTAAGTAAGTCGACACGATAACTTTGCCGTGCCCAGGCCCCAAAGAATGAAGCATGCCATAGATAAAGCTGAACCCGATAAGGTAACTGCCTCCGCCCCAAGGGTTGGATTTAGCTTCATAGAGCAGGTCTGCAAGTTCTGAATTGACTTCTCTTTGCCATTGAATGCTAGAGATAACTAACGATGGCCACATGGACCACAGTTGATACGCACCAATAGCAATAAGCACGAACGCGCCAGCACCAATGAGGTAGTGATTGATTTTGGATTGATTTTTCTTCATTTAACAAGAACCTATATCTGAAATCTTTCTGTTAATTAGTTGCCATGCTTAATCAGCTAGACGCTGACTTAAAGGCTGAAACGAACCACTGCGACTAAGAAGCGGGAACCGCCGCACAATGAAGCTCAACCGATTGTGTAAACAGTTGGCCTAGCGTGTTATCTGGATCTGCATCGACAGGTAAAGACATTGCATAACTCATTTGCTCTGGCGTCGGGTTAGGCTCGATTAATTCTAAATGGCATTGTCTTGCTAGTTCAGATGACAATGTCACGTCGCTGTTGGATAGCCACGACATGTCGACAAAGTAACTAGGGTCAAAAATCAATACGCGAAGCGAGTTTCGTGTCACAGGCTTAGGTTTAGAAAGTGGTAGGTCAAATGTTAGAACCATCTTGGCTTTATCACGCTCAAACTTTGCGTTCTCAACCACCTGATATTTGATGGGCTCTTCACCATCATAAAAGTACGTGAAGTAGTGCTCGTACATCATGTTTTCGATTACAGACGCAGCGAGCTTTTTGAATGTTTCAGTTTCTGTATCGGCAGAGACGTCTTCTCCATCCAACATGTACATCGAGGTCATTGCATCAAAAGACCACTCCATAGAGAGACCGGTGATCATGCCATTCTCTCCCTCAATATGAGTTTTCATCTCTATCCAAGAGTGAGGGTGGGCATATAGATTTGGCGCAAAACACAATAATGCTAGGCCAACAGTCAAGCCCTTGAGAGAGCGAAAGCATGTCGAGAAACGGCTTACATAGCGTGTGGAGAGGCGATTGATGACATCGATTAGAATAAATGGCTGTTTCATGAGAAATGATGGTAATTTAGTGTGATGTTATATTATAACAACCCGATGCGTTGTTCACTTCAAATTATAAGCTTGTTTACATTGAAGCCGACTGCAATTCTTGATTTTCAATCCAACCTATTTTTCCTATAAACATCTTTGATTGGTCCCTAATTCGACATTATTCAGACTAGTGTGTGACGTTGAATAGTCGATTAAGCTCTCGGTTGTGCGAGGCCTTTTTGTAATGGGTTTGAGCTTGGCTCTTGATAACAGGCATTAACAACGCAAAAAATACCCCCAGTAAAAATACTACCCCCTAGTATATATGGTTATTTGAAAGGTAACTGAGATAGGCTGAAGATGACGGTAAGTTTGGGTGCTTGTGATCTTAGTTATCGATCCAGTAAATCTTATTTTTCACATGATAGTTATTGGCATATGCCAATAATGGGGCGTATGCTGAACTCCTGATCATCAATAACAGGAAGTTACTATGTTATACGCAGTACCTTGTCGCGACCTTCATGTTGGCAACCACTTTGCTCGTTCCCCACAGATCGCGATTGTCGATGAACAACGACAGATAAAACAGATTGTTCCTTTGATTGACTCCGACACCTCTTGCAATAAAAAGAAGCAATGGATTTCGGTTCTCCGTTCTTACGATGTGAAATCTGTGGTGGTTCGTTATATTGGTAAGAAGATGCTGGCGCACTTGTTCAATAACGATATTCGAGTCTTGGCATCGACAGGTAAGGCAGAAATCGGGGCTTTGGATTTCGACAATCTACGGGAAGTGACCGATCTCGATTATGGTCGCGAGCCGAGAAATAGTGGGTGTGGCAATAAAACGTGCGGCGAAAACGGGCACAAAAAACAAGCTTCGATTCTAATGGTACAGCCTAATCAGCTAGGTGCTATTCGAGGGTTCCGACAATGACCTTTTTGTTGACGCTATTGGGGTTTGTCGGAGTCGTTACATTGATGGCGATAGGCGTGATTTTTTCGCGCAAGCCAATCAAAGGCAGCTGTGGAGGATTGGCGCAGTTAGATATTGAGCGTGAATGCAATTGCAAGGATGTGTGTGAAGGGCAAAGCAAAAAGCTGTATCAGATTACTGAGCCATCAAGCTAAGTATCGAAGTAAGCATCAGAGTTCTCGCTCACTGAGTTAAATAACTTCTGGCTAACACGTTAATTAACTACTTTGAATCACCAACGCGTGACCATTGACGATGCACTTGGCGACTTTAGCTCGTGCACGCTTGATAATGTTGCCGAACGTTTGGCGAGACACCTGCATTTGTTCAGCGGCTTCAAGCTGGCTCAGGCCTTCTTGATCAGCCAAGCGCAAGGCTTCGAGCTCTTCCAATAGCAATTCTTCTTTATGAAGCTCGTCAATAGGAACACCATTGGGCTTAAAACAAGAGTAAGCCGTACGGGTACACAACTGGCGATGTTTTTTTGGTCGAGCCATATCAATCTCTAGCAATCTATGGGTAAAGGTAAGTATGAAGGTTTTCATTCCACACAATCATCGGCGTTGCCAAGTGTGCAGCCAAGGTTTTTTCAACGACAGCGCCATTTGTTTTGAAGCTATTGGCGAGCATGACACTTTAACTAAGCATGAGGCAGTAGCTAAATATAAAACCAGAGCCAAGATTGTACCAACAGATAAAGCTGAGGGCTACGATGGCATCATGCAAGGTGGCATTGTCACTACACTGCATGACAGCGCGATGTTGCATTGTCTATTTCAGAATGATATCAAGGCGATGACGGTGAGTTTAACCTCTCGTTTTCATCATCCGATTTTGATTGGTCAAGAACTGGAAGTTCGTGCCCAGTGGGTGAAAAGTAGACGTAATATCTACTTCCTAGAAAGCCAAATTACTCAGTGCGGAAAGTTATGTTCGTCGGCACAAAGTCAGTTTATGTCAGTTTCTAGCTATCAAACTTAAGCTTGGTATAGCGGTGTTGTTTTATCAGTTATAAAAGTCCAACTACGGTTTCATAATCACTGAAAATAACGTGTACGAAGAAGAGATTAACCGCGCCCTGTCGAAGATTCGTGAGTCACGAAAGTGGCGTAAAATCTTGGTCGATTATTTCGCAGATCAGTAATCGAAATTAGAAGCATATTCAAAAGCTTTTGGACTGTCGCCGTTACAGTTGATCTGAACCGGAAGCCTTGGTCTTTTTGAAGTATTTGAATGCACTCCAAACCGCGTAAGCCGCAACACCCACAATCAATGCCGAGCGAAGGAGAATGGGCGCATCATGCTCAAGCTGACCAACATGCGGCACAATACTGGCGAACAAGCGACTGGTAAAAAGCAGCCCCATTACTAACATAATAATCTTATTCATGTGACCTGCCATTCAATTGAGTACGTTGCACAGAACGAGTTATGGGGCGATTACACGGCTAACACGCTAGACAACTATTCTGCTCGAAATAAAATCATGCGCTTCTCAAACGTAACCGTCAACGTGATATCGGAGTTAAGCTAGTAAGCTAAAATTTCGTTTTTGGAAGGGGGTTGTTCTGTCAGGTGTAGCTAGAACTCGGAACAGGTAAGGGCGTTAAGGAATCTAAAATATTTACGTCAATGTATTGGTTTATGAATAACGTATCCAAAGCGGTACGTTGAATATCGGTAAAGTTATTATCTTTGAAATTTACAACTCATTTAGAATTATCAACTTCAAAGATAATATTGCTTAACGAGATCAGATTGTTGGGGTCTTATCTTGTCGAATATATCTTTTCGACCACAGATAAGTCCATGCAAAAGTTAAGGTTATGTTCAAGGCAGGTATACTTAATACCAACTTCTCCCGTGTTGAAATCAACGGATTTTGCGACATCTTCTTGAAAGTTATCAATGACTAACTGTAATAAGCAATCCTTGTCTAATACATTCATAAGTTTTCCCAAATACAATATGGTTGCAGATGCATATCAAAGGACAGGTTCCGATCATTATCAAGGAAAGCGAAAGAATATTTTCTCGTATAAATCACGTATCTTTATAACCCTTAATCATAATCAAACCTGAGAACATACCATATTGTAATTTATATTTTATCTATCTTAGAAACCTTCAATTACTAGGGCGTGTTGATCTTTGCTGTGCATTTCGCGTTCAACAATACATCGGTAGCCACATTAACATGAATGCCAGCGATAACATGCTGGCATAATTCCTTTCTAGCTTGTCATATCTACTTGAAATAGCTCGATAATGCTTAATTCTCCCAAAGGCATTTTCGACCAAGTGACGATACTTGTATAAACACCAATCCATACTGTCTTTGTCTATATCTTGTCCGTAATTGCGTTTAGCAATTACCGTTTCTCCGCCACGTTCCTTAACAAAAGTACGGAAAGGTTCGCTGTCATATCCTTTATCACAAACGATGGTATTAACTTCATCGAGTTGCTCAACTAAGCTTTCGGCATGCACTATATCGTGGCGTTGTCCCTCTGATAAATCAAAGCAAATCGGCAGGCCACCACTATCTACGGCTAAGTGAATTTTGGTTGAGTTGCCCCCGCGACTTTTTCCTATTTGCTCTGAACTTTCAGTAGCTGCACCTGTACTATGCTGATGTGCTCTAACTATAGAGCCATCAAGAAATACCCATTCAAAATCAGCCATGTTAGATAAACTTTTGAAAAGATTATCTAAAATCCCTTTCTTTGACCAAAGATTAAATCGTCTGTAAACGGTACTCCACTCTCCGAACTCAGAGGGTAGATCTCGCCAAGGAATACCTGTTCTCATTCGATAAAGTATTCCTTCAAATGTCATTCGATGTTCAGTTTTATCGTAAATACGACCTGTACTTTTCATAACTTGGAGTAGCAGTTCCCAGCGAATATCAGTTAGCATTGTTCTTGGCATGGTATTGGTTATGGTTTTACTTTTGGCGAAGCAAATTATAACTCTTTACCATGCTGTTCAAAAAACACTCACGAAAGATCAACACGCCCTAGCAAAATACGAACCAATTATTGTGAAGGTATGAAGAACTTTTTTCTCTGAATCTGAAAGGCGATTGGTTAGAGAATGTGATAATTGAGAGCTTACTTACAAAGGAATATTTTTATTTTAACAAAATATTAGGACTTAATTATATATGTATATTAGTTTTTGGTTATAAACTTTGATTGTGAAGGTGTTCTTGGATAAATACGCTATAACCCTGTTTATTGTAATGACTACTGCTCCCATTTTACTTTTCATAAGCTAGTCTTATTAAATGTTGATATGAAATTTGCTGCATTTATGTTTTTGGCGTGATCTTGGATTTGTTTAGTCAACCACATGGTAGATCTGATGTACATTTTACTTAAGTGAAAATCTCTTTGAATCAATGGCTAACGTTTGATTTTGGAATGAGATAAGGATCAAGTGTCTTCGTTTTCATCATGGTGTGGCATGGATGATCCACACAACAAGTTGATTGTTATTTAGTTTAAATAGGGAAATATTATGGCAGAGCAAGAGTATGATTATCCGGAATCGTACAATCTAATTTCAGTTACAGACCCTTCCAGTAAAATCAAGTATGCAAGCCCCCATTTTAATGAAGTAGCAGGCTATCAAGAAGGAGAACTAGTAGGTGAGTATCACAATGTAGTTCGTCACAGGGATATGCCTAAAGCCGCGTTTAAGGACCTATGGGGCCATATTCAGTCAGGTAGTAACTGGATGGGTATGGTGAAAAACCAACGGAAAGGTGGTGGCTATTACTGGGTTGATGCTTTTGCTTCTCCGTTAAAAGAAGATAATGAGATTGTTGAGTACCAATCTGTAAGGTTTAAGCCTAAAAGAGAATATGTTGAACGTGCAGAAAAAGCGTATGGAACTTTAAATAACGGAAAAACACCATTCAAGCTCATGTTACCGAAAACGAGACTTTGGCAACGTCAGACACTCATTTCAATATTGCTAATCGGGTTAGCCTACGCGCTTCACCTTAATCAATTCGTAACGGTACCGCAAATGTTCTTATTACTCTTTATGGGTAGTTCGGTATCGATTTATATTTTGACTCGTCGCTTGGATAATATTTGTAAAATAGCAAGAGAAGAGTTCAACAACCCTTTAATGGAACATATTTACTTTGGCAAGGTGGACGATCTCTCCGAAATTGCGCTGGGAATGAAGGTTCGGAAACAGTATGCAAAAGCATTATTAGGCAGAATTCGAATTTCGGTGAGTGATTCATGTGAAATGACCCTGAAACAGGCGAATAAAACTGCTGAATCGAACGCCACGGTGTCTGAAAACCTTGAAAATCAGAAAACAGAAATTGATATGGCTGCGACTGCCATCAACGAGATGCAAGCGGCTTCAAGTGAAATTTCTCAAAATGCGCAAGGAACCCTCGATTCTACCTTTAGCACCCAGCAAGAGCTCTTATCTTGTCAAAACGAGCTAAACCAAGTCGAAGAAAACTTTGTCGAGCTCACCAATGAATTAGATAACATATCGACAATATCGCTGTCTGTAGAGAGGGAGACGCAACAAATAAGCTCCGTCATCGAGATGATCAACGCGATTGCTGACCAAACTAACCTATTAGCACTGAATGCTGCGATAGAAGCCGCACGAGCTGGTGATTCAGGAAGAGGGTTCTCGGTCGTGGCAGATGAAGTAAGGGTGCTTGCTCAGAAAACACAAGAAGCAACAACAGAGATTCAAGCGGTTATTGAAAAGCTATGCACAGGCAGTGGTCAGTCAGTAACGGCTGTTAACAACGGGACGGAAAAAGCGAAACGCACTCAAACGACGATTCAATCGACTCTAGAAAGCCTCACATTATTGAGTGAAAAGGTTCAAGGAGTGGTTGATAGGAATAACCAAATCGCGGTCGCTATTGAAGAACAAGTTAATGTCTCTGAAGAGATTAACCAGAATATTCTTTCTATACACAGTAAAGCTGAAGCTTCTCACGATCTCATGGAAGACAGTAAAAAACAGTATGAACAAAGTGTACTCAGCTTGAATGAGCTAAGAAAAGGAGTGGCTCGATTTTAAATCGCAATAGAGCAAGTAGTTAGCGGGTTCTGACTCGGCATTCTCAAGCCTAGAGTTTGTAGTTAGAGTTGCTTTTTGAAGATGGTCATTTAAATGAATAACTACAGAAATAGACAGCTAAAGGGGGCGATCTAGATGATTAGAGATTTATTTTTCTTCGTTTAATATTCTGATTTATGATCGCATGCAATCTAAGGGGGACAAATGTCCTCCTTTTTATTTGGAGAGGCGCAATAAAATAGGTGCCACTAAAACAAATAATAAAGGACACATCTATGGACCTATTCGCCCTACTTGATATCAACAATACTTTAGTCAATATCCCAATAGGGGATGGCTACGCAATGAGCTGGATTGAAGCATTCGGCACCGTGTTTGGTTTGTTGTGTATTTGGTTTGCAAGCCAAGAAAAAACCATTAACTACCTGTTCGGATTGCTGAATGTCACCTTATTCGCGGTTATCTTTTTCCAAATTCAGTTATACGGACTATTACTTCTACAACTCTTTTTCTTTTGCGCCAACATTTACGGTTGGTACGCATGGACACGTCCTAATGAGCAAGGTGAAACGCTAGAAGTTCGTTGGTTGAGCCAAAATAAATTAGTAGCAACGGCCGCAGCGTGTGCGATTTCTATTGCTTTGCTAACTATGTACATCGACCCATTCTTCTTTGCGCTAGCAAACATCGCGGTAGATAGCCTGAATCTATTTGGTGCGGATTTAGCGGAGCCAGTGCTTGAACCGGATGCGTTCCCATTCTGGGATGCAACGATGACCATTCTATCTATTGTTGCTCAAGTTCTTATGACACGTAAGTATGTTGAAAACTGGATACTGTGGATTGTGATTAACATTATCAGCGTTGGTATTTATGCGACGCAGGGTGTGTACGCAATGTCTGTTCAATACGCAATCTTAATGTTTATTGCGGCAAACGGTACTCGTGAGTGGGCACGCACAGCTAAACGAAACAGTGATAAATCACTCACTCAAGCAACGGCTTCTTAGGAGTGAAGATGGCAAAGCAACCTCATATCTGCGTTGATGAAACGCAAATTGCTCCGTTAGTTATTGTTTGTGGTGAGCCAGATAGAGCGAATCGAATCGCTAACTTGCTTGAACATGCTGAACTGGTCTCTGAAAACCGTGAATATCGAATCTTCACTGGTCAATATCAAGGTAAAGCGATATCGGTTTGCAGCACGGGCATTGGTGCACCTTCAATGATCATTGCGGTAGAAGAGCTTAAGTTTTGTGGTGTGACTCATATTGTCCGAGTAGGGTCTGCAGGCGCAATGCAGTCACATATCGGGCTTGGTGAGCTAATTATTGCAGAGGGCGCGGTTCGTGATGAGGGGGGATCTGCGGCTTACGTTAAACCTTCGTATCCCGCTTATGCAAGCTTCTCCCTGCTCAAAGAGCTAGATGGGTTCTTGCAGCAGCAGTCAACACCTTACTATTTAGGAACAGTGCGCTCACACGATAGCTTTTATACCGATGATGAACAGGCGCTTTGTCAGTACTGGAATGGCAAAAGCATTTTAGGTGCAGACATGGAAACATCCGCGTTGTTTACCGTTGGACGCTTGAGAGGGCTTAATGTAGCTTCTATCTTGAACAATGTTGTCTTGTATGAACAAGATGTAAAAGAGGGCGTTGGGCAATATGTCGATGAGGCTGAGGCAATGATGCAAGGAGAGCGGCTAGCATCTTTAGCGGCACTGGAAGCATTAATTGCACAATAAGGTTCTGGCGAAAAACAACAATAAAAGCGACGGGAGACCGTCGCTTTTTTATTGGGTTCTCTCCTGTGGTTTAAGTGGTTACAATCGTTTGAATATAAACAGCAGTAATGCAATGAGAGAGTAAGTATGAAGATTGCACCATACTCAAGCGGACGCTTTAAAAACTACTTAGAACAAAAAAGCTCTGAATTTAGAGATCTCATCTACCAACACCAAGTTAACTCTCGTTACTTCAATCAAAACGATGAAATCCTACGTCAAGGTGAGCAGCTTCAGTATCTTTATGTAGTGCCCACAGGAAGAGTCTCTATGAGTATTTCTGCAGCTAATGGGCGACGTTTTCAATTGGGCGAGGTGAATTGCGATTACCATATCTTTGGTGAGATGGAGTTTTTCACGCAGACCCCTTGTCAGTGGAACGTAGTGGCTGATGAACACATGCAAGTTGATGTTATTTGCATTCAGAGATTAGCAGAAGCACTACTTGAAAATCCGGGGATGATGTTCTTTTTCGCCTCTGCATTAGCGGAAGATTATCAAGACTCTATGGGTATTTACACTAACCGTCTTTTACACTCAATTACCTACAATATTGCCTATGATTTATTGGTTCAAAGCGAGACTAACACTGTGTTAGGCGGTTTCGATAAAGTGAATCAAGAAGCAGAACGATTTGGTACATCGAGCAGAGTGTATCGAAGAGCGGTTAAAGACCTATTAGACAAAGGTTTCATCAGAAAAGGAGATCAAGGGTTAGAAATTGTCGATCAGCGAGCACTGCAAGCTTTTATTGACTCCTACGAATAATAAAAGAGCTTGGCACTTACTTAAATGCCAAGCTCGGTTTTTCAATGTTTACTATTAACTACTCGCATCTATTTATGAGCGACTTTCTCTCAGCAACTAGCCCGTAAGTGTCCGCGCACCATTACCGGCGACTAAGTATTAATCCTTAAGCTTTTGCATACATGAGTGTTCTATAACCACCGATTAAGTTGCGTGCTTTAAAGCCGTTGTTGACGAGTTGGCGATAAGCCACGTTACCACGTAACCCGACTTGGCAGTAGATTACAATCTCTTTGTCTTTTGATAGTTCGTCCATGCGGTGACGCAGTTGGTCGACAGGAATGTTGATTGCGCCTTCAATAAAGCCACCATTTTCTAGTTCGCCAGGGTTACGAACATCGAGTAGGAGTTGGTTGTCGCTTAATGTTGCAATCTCATCGAAATGAATAGGTGTCGCGTCACCTTTAATAATATTGTTGGCAACAAATGCGGCTTGGTTAATCACGTCCTTGGCACTCCCGTAAGGTGGTGCATAGGTTAATTCAAGGTGTTGAAGCTGATCAACGGTCATACCTGCACGTTGAGCTACTGCCATAACATCAATTCGTTTATCGACACCATCTTTGCCCACTGCTTGCGCACCAAAGATTTTGCCTGTTTTTGGATCGAACAACATCTTGAACGATACAATCTCAGCACCTGGGTAGTAACTTGCATGGCTGGCAGTATGGACATAGACTTTTTCATAGTCTACGCATTCGCGCTTCAACTGTTTTTCGTTTTTCCCTGTTGAGGCAACGGCTAGGTCAAAAATCTTACAGATAGCTGTGCCCTGTGTACCTTGATAGATTTCATTGCGTCCGAGCATGTTGTCGGCAGCCATACGACCTTGACGGTTAGCAGGGCCAGCAAGCGGAACTAGAGTTTGTGCACCTGTGACAAAGTCTTTTTCTTCGACCACATCACCCACAGCGTAGATGCTAGGATCGCTAGTCTGCATCATTTCATTGGTGTAGATACCACCTAGTTCGCCAATTTGAAGTCCTGCTTCTTTTGCTAACTTAGTCTCAGGACGCACACCGATAGCCATGATTAAGATATCAGTAGTTAATGACTCGCCATTATTAAGTGTTAATTCTAATTCACCCTCTATGTGTTGGTGCTTCTCGCTCTCGCCTGAATCAAAACTTGCGATGTGTTCGTTAGGTATATATTTCACAGACTCAAGCGCGACGCCGAGTTTTAGGTCGATGCCTTTGTCACGAATCTCCGCATGGGCAAAGCCGGCCATTTCCCGGTCTACTGGCGTCATTACTTGGTCAGCCATCTCAATCAACGAAGTCTTGATCCCAAGCTGATGAAACGCTTCCATCATTTCCAAGCCGATAAAGCCACCGCCAACAACTGTCGCGTGCTCAGGTTTATTCATTTGGATTGTTTCGATGATGCGATCCATATCTGGAATATTGCGTAGTGAATGGGTGAGGGGGTTATCGATTCCTGAGATGGGAGGAACGACGGCACCGGCTCCAGGGCTGAGTAATAAGAAGTCGTAACTCTCGCTGTAGTGATTACCATCAACAAGATTTTTGACTGTAACGGTTTTATTGGTGCGATCAATAGAGGTAACTTCGTTCATCACTCGTGCGTCAACGTTGAAGCGAGCTAAGAAGCTTTCAGGTGTTTGTAACAGAAGCTTGCTTCTATCCTCGATATCGCCACCTATGTGGTATGGCAATCCACAGTTGGCAAAAGAGACGAATGGTCCTCGTTCAAACATTATTATTTCGGCTTCTTCACTAAGACGACGAGCGCGTGCAGCAGCTGAAGCACCTCCAGCTACGCCACCGATGATTACAATTTTAGTCATACGTTTACCTATTACTGTCTCTAAGTTTAACTATACAAATTGCCGAGCATAGAGCTTGTATCTTCTTAATGATCAGTACTGGCTGGTCGCCGGCGATTGAGTAGTTTTCGAAATACCTAGATACTATAAAGATGTAAATTAGCATTGTCTAATATTTATTTTGAAGCTATCACCTCGGGATTGAGCGTTTGGTCCAAGGGCTGTGATTAGACTAAAGCACGCTAGTAAAGGTAATACGCGTTAGCGAGTCGAGTACAGGTTAGCCAAATTAACTGTCATGAGCATAATGAACAGGATCACGGATGTGCTGACTGATTACGTTCTTCAGATCTTGTTCATACAGATCTAGCCAGGCATAACGCTCGCGATACAACTTACGCTTTTGACGTTTTAGAGCTTCAAGATTTTTCCTGTTCGGGTTTGTCGGGAGACGATAGAAATAGTTATCATGCACCTGTCCATCGTGCTCTTCCCACAGACTGTCGTATTTAAGGCTGATGTCTTTGTTTTTCTTACCGTAGCGTAATGAGTTCGAGACATGACCAGACTCTTTTACCGCATAGATATTGTCGATACCCAAGTTAATAGCGAGCAGTCGTAGTGTTTCTACCATGAAGGATTTAGGTCTTAAACCGTAAAAAGCTTTGGTGAATGTGCGGCTAAATCCATTGTCATTGGCGCCACCCTGTATACCGCCGATGTAGATGTTGTTGTCGAAAACAGTAAACGAAATGGTATACATTTTTTCGAATTGAGAGTTGGTCAATGAAATTGTCAGTTCACCTTCTTTTCTCGCGTTTCTTTCGAAGCTGAGATTAACCAGATAAACGTTGTCATCTATCTCAAGTTTTAAAAGATTGAGCCTTTCGTTATAGATTTGGTGTCTAGCTTCTGTTGCGAAGGTGTTTTCAAACCAGTCGTAGTGTTTGGATAAGATATCGATCTTTTCTTTATTGCTAAAGCCAGTACATAAGTAGGGAGTCACAAATTTAGAAAGGAAGTTGGGTTGCTTGATAAATAATAACTTTCTCTCTTCAGAGTTGAAATTATTACTCATTTTTCGAGTAGCTGAATAATAAAACAGGGCTCGAATAGTAAACTTAACTATCGCTTTGTACTTACCCTTATTTTTATGGGTATTTGCTTCAATCCCCATGCGAACGACATTCATAATCACCTCAAAGAAGAAGGATTGCTCGAACACAGTCGTGTCATGAACCCTTCCAATAATCTGACCAATAACAAGAAAATGATGATAGTGAAAAAGGCGATTTGGGTAAGTATGGATATGTATAGCTATGTAACCTAATCAGTTACTTAGTGAGTGGTTCTTGTTCGATTATGCCTTGTTATGTGGAAGGGAACTGGATTGATGACTATAAAAGAGTCGTTTATAGGAACAATGTTGCACCTTTTACGGGTTACGTGCTTTTAGAGTTGCAAGCCGAAAAGTATTTGGTCTATCGAATCTGGTGGAGGTTAGCTTCGGTTTTAGGGTTCTGTATAAGACTTTGACCACATAAAAGCACCGATAACCCAGGCTGTAACATCTCCGCTTATAGTGGTTAGACGCAATATCATGGTTATCGCTAAAGAAACCTCTGAACCGTAAATTGGGTTAAGTAGGCTAACCAGAACAAGTTCTCTAACTCCGATCCCAGCAGGGGACCCGGGGGTGAAGAATCCAACAATCCAGGCGACCGCGAAAATGCTCCCTAGTGTCAATATATCGAGTTCCCAAAGGTCAAACAGTGCTCCTCCAACTAAAGATATTACCGCGCCCAATAGTAAATAGTTAAATAAATATGTTACTAAACTCACCATCACAATTGGTAACGTAGGGAGTTTAAGTTCGTCTATTTGTGCCACGTCTTGTTTTGATAGAAACCAAGCATACAGGCGAACAAACGAATGCCGAAAGATCTTCGGTCCAAAGACAATAGTGGTAATAGTCAAACTAAGTATAAGTACGTGTGTTTGTATGGATGATTCGTGAATGAAGTCATTCCCTTGATGGATCCCATGATATAGGGTCAAGATAACCACAACTCCAACTACCCAAATGGTTTCGATAAGCATACTCAAGAGAATTTTACTTCGCTTCATTCTTAACTTTTCAGATAACACAACGCGCCCTATATGGTGTGCTATGTTTCCGGGTAAGTACTTTGCCAATTGAGCTACAAGGTTTATTGAAACGACCTGAGTTATGTTACCTCTACTTTCTCCTACGGATTTCAGTAGGTAGTAGCTAACTAAACCACCGTTTATTAACGTCCAGCTATAAAGAGCAATACTTCCGACTAGGACTAATATTAGATCGTAGCTCCAATTAATCGTGTACCAAATTGATAATTGAATTGATGACTGATAACAAAACCATATAATTAGCGATATAGATATAAGCCAACCTAGTTTCTCTACCTGTATTCGTATATTAGACACCAAGCGAAACCCTTAGACGGTTACTTTGATATTTTTGATTTTTCATTCGCTAACCTATCCTCTAGTTTCTCGATTCGGTACAGCAGTTTTTCCATTAACTTGCGATTGAAGCTTACTAGGTCTGCGACAAATCCTACAATCATAGTGAGAAACCCAAGTATTAATAATGTGCTGCCGAGTAATAAGGACTGAATATGGCCATCGCCACCCCCATCCATGAAAAAGTATAGGAAACGAATGATGGGTAATACACCAACGGCAACCATTATGGCACCTAAAATAAAGAACACACGCAAGGGTTTGTACATTGTGTAGATACGAATTAATGTGGAAATAGACATCCTTAAAAAGTGAGGAATACTTGAAAATAGCCTAGACTCTCTAGTCTTCTCGTTAGTGTGGATTGGAACGGAGATTACACCGAGCTTTTTCGCACTAGCTTGAATAAGCATCTCAATCGTGTAACTGAACTCTGATACTATATTTATTTGTTGTGCTGCTGATCTTGATATTGCTCTGAAACCACTGACTGAGTCTTTTATGTCTAAGCCGGTCGCTTTGGACACGATATAACTACCTAACACTTGAAGGGTTCGCTTGAAAAATGAGAAATGTTTATTGTTATAACCACCTCGGTTTCCGACGACAATATCAGCTCTCTTATTCAGTATGGGTTCGACTAACTTAGAGATTTCAGAGCCATTGTATTGGTTGTCACCATCAGTATTAACAATGATATCAGCTTTCTTATCTATGCAGGTTTCTAACCCTAGGTGAAACGCGTGGGCTAAACCCTTATTTCTCGTGCTCTCTACTATGTAATCCACGCCTAACTGTTGCGCTATAGCAACCGTATCATCTGTAGAACCATCGTCTATAACAAGTATCTCGATTTTATCTATACCTTTGATCTCTTCCGGTATACCTCGGATTACTGATTTGAGGTTACTTCCTTCGTTATAGCAAGGGATTTGAACAATTAGTTTCAATTTTGCCACCTCTATTTATTCTGGTTTGTTTAAAATCCGCTAAACATACGAGATTCTCGATTGCTCTCTTTAGGCCTATATAAATTCTCCCCCCAACGAAGTGTATATGTACCTGTATCTTCGAAAATTTTAATAGTATTTTTTCCTTTTGATAAAGCGACGATTTCTTGTGGGTGGATAACTTTGTTATTTATGATTACTTTTGAATCTGATTCCAAAGTGTAATTACCAGAGATATTTAAGGTAAACGTCACGGCGTTATCCTCTTGAGTTAACAGCAACTCTTTACCTGCAACATAGAGTTCATTCCAGTGACTTATATAATTGTTTTTAATAGCTTTCCTATCTTCTTCTAAAAGAGCCAAATAGATTGATCCCACACTGCTCTCGCTGTGAATGAACTCAAGGTATTCTGAATTCACGATCAAAAATTTAGGTTCGTGATCTTCAATAGCAAGCTTAAGTATAGGCTGTCCTGCTATTAAGTAGTTATCCATCCCCCAAGAGCTCATGAAAAAGCCTTTCTGAGGGTATGATGAGATCATAGAGCACCTATCTATGTAGGCGACAGGTTCAGGAAATATCTTCTGAACAACATTAATAAAATGATACTGATAATCTAAGTTCCGGGAATATTTCAAATAAATACTTTGAAATATTAGGTTAAAAACAAACAAAAAAACAACCCCACGGCTTATTCTCATGTATCGCTTACGAGTTTTTCTTTGATTCCATACCTCCCAAGCTAGGCCGAAATAAATTGCTGAAGGAGCTAATATAAATGAATAAAAGTAGGGGAATGCGTTACGATAAATAAGAATAGATAATAAAGGAAGTATCAAAGTCATGAGCTTTAAGTAATCTAATTTTATTTCAATATTATTATTTTTAATTGTTGAAGATAGGCAGAAGTAAACGCCACAAACTAAAGTAAACCAAAAGCCTAAGTCTGTTCCTAATGTATATATAAAGTAATTAGCTCGAGGGAAAAATAAATTATGGTTTAGTGTTTTGTTTGCCCCACTTAGCATTGATATAGCATCGTTCTCGGTTGTTGATGTAATGCTTTGTGAGTGCCAAAAGTATAGAGATAAAAACAGTAACGTGACTAAAATAAAATATCGCGAAAGGATAATGCTAGTTCTACGTTTTTGGGAAGATTGTACAATGGATAAAAGTGAAATTAGGATAATAGTAGGAAGATAAAATACAGACTTTAGTGTTATAAGGAATGCTATGGCAGTAAGCAATGCAGTAATCAATGTTCGTTTGAAAGAATACTCTAGTTTTAGCAGATAATCTAAACTAGCCATTAAGCAAAAAGTTGCAATAGGGTCTGTCCGAAAACTAGCTCCCATCCTAATTACAAATGAAAATGAAAAGTAAGCTAAAACCGCAAATAGAGAAGCGGATCTACCAAGGTGTCTACGACAAATTCTAAATATAAAAAATCCTGTAGCAATTTGAAGACACAGCATAACATTACGAGCAACAATGATTTGGTTAACCTCATTATCGGATACCCAGCTTAACCAAGTGAAAACATGCACATGGAATGTTTGAAAGCTACTTATCGATTCTCCAGCTAAAAACTGATGAACAAAAGACAGATAGTAGAATTCATCCCAATTAACCTCATAATTGAACGCGGTGTATACTCGAAGAACTATAGCTAGAAATATCAAGGTAAGCATAATGGAACTTCTGCTTACCTTGATATCTCTATTTAATATATTAGGCTTACTATTTGTTTTTTCAAACATTTTCCTTCTACCCTAAACTTCCAAAGACTTTGTTATTTCATCTAAAAGCTCAGTTGCTTTTTCTAACTATAGTACCTTTGGATTTTCTTGTTTTTAGTGAGTTAGAACTTGATTACTTAGACGATTAGCTAACGGTTTGTCGTCTGTTGGGCTAAGATAAAAGTATGAAATAAGCTGTTTTATGGAACTATTGATGATACATATTTTGATTGGTACTCGCGCTCAGCTCATAAAAATGATTCCCATTATGAAAAATCTTCAAGATAGAAATGTTGAATACAATTTTATATTTATGGCACAGCATAGAGAAACTATATTAGAAATATTATTTGAATTTGGAATCAAAGAGCCAGATTATGTTTTATGTGACGATAATAGAGATATCGTTAGCAGTATACAGATGGTTGCATGGTCTATTAAGGTTTTACTTGTCGGTATTTATAATAAACGGGAGTTATTCAGAGGAGATAAGGACGGGATCGTAATGATTCATGGTGATGCCCCCCCATTGTTATTAGGTGCTATTTTGGCTAAAAGCCAGAAATTAAGGGTCGCCTCGGTCGAAGCTGGCTTACGTTCTTTTAATTTACTCAAGCCTTTTCCTGAGGAAATAACTCGTGTTGTTACAGCTAAATTGGGATTAATTGATGTTTTTTATTGTCAGGATCAACTCTCTGCAGAGAACGTAAGTAAATATAATAAACAAGTTGTCAACACTAATGGGAATACTATTGTTGATACTATACAACTTGCTAGCTCTATAAATAAATTATCGACCAATTCTATCTCTGATAAACAAGAACGCTACGCTACTGTCTCACTCCATAGATTCGAAACGATATCAAATATAAGTGGTTTGAAGAAAATAGTGGAACTAATAGAAAAACTCACTAATGTTATTCAAGTTAAGTTTATATTACACCCTCCAACAAGAGAAGCACTTAAGAAGAATGGGCTTTATAGAACTTTGGAAAACAACATCAATCTAGACTTAATTCCTCGTATGACATTTTTGAACTTTAATAAACTCATATCGAAATCTGAGTTTATGGTTACTGATGGCGGTAGTAATCAGGAAGAATGCGCATTTCTCGGAATTCCATGTTTAGTTATTAGAAATGAAACAGAGAGAAAAGATGGACTTGGTGATAATGCAGTTCTTTCATATTTTGACTATAACGTGATTGATAGTTTCATTGAAAACTATTCTGAATATCGTCGCCCGAGTAAAGTTCTCAAGAGAAGCCCCAGTGAAATCATTATCGACAACGTAACTAAGTCATTGTGATAAAACCAGTTTTGATCATCTACTTGGGTGGGTGTTAAGAGTTAGCGATACGTAACCATAACGAACAAACTCATTGTAGTTGCTGACGTCATAGATCACTAAGACAAGCCTATAACCAAAAATGCCACTACAAATCTGCAGTGGCATTAGAACGATAACAAACTATCACCTTGCTTAAACCTAAACTTTAGTTCTTATATAAATTAAAGTTCTAACAGTTTAGCCAGTTCACGCTCTTCGAGAAGCTCTTCAATGCGTTGACGAGTCTTAGGCGTTTCGGCTTGCGCTTTAGTCGACTTGCCTGCTTTTTTGCTTCGGCTCGTTTTCGCTTTTTCCTTAGTCGTCATCGTAATCTTCCTTGTGTTTTTTGTGTTTTTTGTGTTACAGGTTGCACGTCTCTTTTAGTGCCTTGCCCGCTTTAAATGCTGGCGTCTTTGATGCGGCAATCTGAATCTCTTCTCCGGTTCGCGGGTTACGACCAGTGCGAGCAGCTCGAGAGTTAACTTTAAAGCTACCAAATCCAAGGATCGATACGTCATCACCGTTCGCAAGCGAAGTAGAGATACCTTCAACTAGCGCATTTAGTGCTGTGCCTGCTTGGTCTTTTGAGATGTCTGCAGAAGTCGCGATGTGTTCAACTAATTGAGATTTGTTCATTATCTATATTCCTTATTGAGTACGGCTGGCGTCTACCTTTAGCACCTAGCTTATGCGATCTTATCAACAGCAATTGAAATAATGTCAGTGAGCGGGTAGAGCTTTGTAAAGTAACCAACAGAATTGACTATAAAAGCATCTGTCGGTTCAATCAATGCAATTCATTGATTATTATTGGTTTATAGACATGTTGCCCAAATTTACTTGAGAAAAGAGCATTAGGGTTGCCCGTTCGATTCATAATCCAAATCGAAGCTGTCATCTATCACGTTGATAACGAAAGAGTAAAAACAAAGAAGCCCAGCTTAATTGCTGGGCTTCATGTTGTGCTGTCAGAGCGATTTGTTAATTCAGAACTATTTAGTAATAAAAATTTGTTCTGTTTCTAGTGATGTCATCGTGCGAACTTGACGCCAAATGTAGTAGAAAATACCTAACATCATCAGCATGCTTGGGATGGCGATTGCTGGGTAGCTGTAAAGTGTCAGCTTGCCAAGTTCTTCATTAAAGGCAGCGGTGCCAGCAGGGCTAGTCACAATCCAAGTCGCTAGGAAGTAGTTCATAGCTGAAGAAAATGCGAAAGTACTCGCGAATAGGTAGTTGGATGTCATTAGACAACGATCAAACTTTGCTTGGTTACCGAACTGCTTTAGGCGCTCTTCAATAAGAGAGATATTTAACAGGGCCGGTGTGAAGATAACTTTCTGGATAAACGGGTAGCGGGTGAAGGTAGAGCCAAGAACCGCCAAACCAATTAGACCAGGGATTAATGCTTCTTTTAGTGCTAACCAACGAGTGTCTAGCTCAAAGAAACCAATACCGCCCGTTAATAGCACGCTGACGAAGCCAAGCGCCGCGATGAAGTTGAACTTCTTGTTGCGGATCAACTCCATGCCACCGTAAGCAATAGGGAAGGCTAGTGCGACAAGTAATGCTAAGCCTGTTCCGAGAAGCTCATCTCCACTGAACTTCATTAAAATGAATGAAGGAAGAAAGACGTTAAACACGACTTCGAAAAGAGGACTCGATTTTTTGTTTTCTGTGTTACTCATAATTTCTAAATACATTATGTTATGGATTTATTCTCAGGGATTGTTGTTTACCTCGCCCAAGATGTAAAGCCTTAACACGTCATGCTGTGTAACGACATGTGACATCAACGACATCTCTGAGCCTATCTCACGTTGAATTCAAGACTTTACGCATTCTAGTTCTGGATGATTTTAGGTATCCCGACCGAACGAATCAAGCAACGTTTCATAATCAGACTTGTTTGCCAAACTCTCAATGCTTATAAGTTTCAGTACGTCTGCGAACGGAGAAAGGTGTAAAAAATCGATGATGTTGCGGCTGTCCACTTCATCAAACAATTCAGTATGTCGAAACTGGATGTAATCTAAAGCGACATGGAGATACAAGGTGGCCAAGTTGTCGCTCAGAAGGGATTCTAGTCCTTGTTTTTTTATCTCTTGGTCAAGTTGCTCTAGGGCGGCAACCATACCTTCTTGCCCTCTATGGATAAGCGCATTGTCACTGTCTGTATAGCGAGTCAATGCCACGGTTCTAAACGCGATCTCCATTAAGGTCTTCGCTGTTCCTAATGTTTGCATTTCATTGGCACGACTTAACGTTACCTGACGTAGCGTTTGAGGCTGGTACGTTTCAATTAGGTATTGGCAAATGCATAAGCTTTCCGTTAGTGCTGTTCCGTCTTCAAGTTTGAGTGCTGGAATTAAACAAAACGGATTGACGCTTTTTAGATTGGCCGGGGAGCTCCATGGATCAACCCAAACAAAAGACAAAGGAGAGCAGCGTGATAGAAGCGCAGTTGCTGCGACCACGCGTGAAAACGGGGAGGTTTCATTTAAGTAGAGTTGCATGATAATCCTTTATTGTATTCGTCAGATGAACTGAGGAAGCTAGCTTAGATCTAGGTCAAGTGTTCAGGCTTAGAGTGAGTTACAGTCATTAAGGTACACACCGCAGACAGCATCAAAGCAGCAGTACTAACGGTGAACAACACGTCGTATGAAGCCATATGATTTAAGTAGTACGCCATCAAAAGCCCAACCACACCTTGTGATACAGCAAAAGAGAGTGTCATTCCTGCCCACGCTTTGGTATGCAGTTCATAGCCTACAATCTCCAACGTGTAAGTCGACACTAGAGTTACCGTTCCCGGCGTGAAAATACCAACCAGTAATGAAGAAATTAACAGCGCGATAGGGTGTGTACTAACAAGCGGTAATGCGACGCCTAAAGCCTTGAGGCTAAATGCAATGCAGAGGGATTTTTTAAGCCCTAACTTGTCTCCTAAGATGCCTGTAATCAATGGTCCAATGGCGGCGCCAATACCAAAGGTTGCCCAGAACAAACCACCGCTGCTGAACGACATACCCAGTTCTCGCACGATGTAATCAACCCAAAACAAGGTATGGGGTAAGTAGCCGATAGCATCGAAGGTATACGCCGCCAGAATAAGCGCAACGCTGATTAGTTTTGGCTTTGAGAGCTGAGAGAAGGAGGACTTTATATAAGGCGCTTTAGACGTATTAGGTTGGGTTTGCCATGCATTCCAAGTCAGTATCGTTGTGACTAATGCGATCACTCCCATGCCAATCCAAGCCGACACCACACTAAAATAGATCAGTACTGGGATTAATGTGCCTGATAACATCGCACCAAGTCCAATGCCTGAAAATATGACACCGCTGACACGCGCCTTCACATCGGGATTAAACTTTCGGACAATCACTGGTGGGGCGACAACCATTAATAAGGCACCCGCAATTCCAGCCAACGTTCGCCAAACATAGAACCATGTTAAGGGCGCCTCTTGTAGCGCACAGCCTAAGTAACTAAAACTGCTTATCAACATAGCGAATCGAATTAACTGCCCAGCACTAAAGTAACGCAGCAGTATGTTGGCAGCAGGTGCACCCAATATGTACCCAAGAAGGGTCGCGACACCAAGGTAAGATGCATCACTTTCGCTAAACCAACCACTTTGAATGAGAGCCGGCATTAATGCTATATAGGCAAACCTACCGATCCCGTTGCCTATTAGAGTGGCCCCCATTCCAGCCAAGCTGTCTCGATTAACGATGTGTTTATTCAGCATGAAAAGGGCTCTTTTTAGGTTTAGCTAGATGTTCTAGCACTAGGACAAGATCTTTGTTTAGTTTTGCATATTGACATCATTCACCATCAATATCACTAGGCGGTTAGTCATATAATTTGCTCATTTAAAACCGGTTTGAGATAGGTAAATAGCGAGTGTGTTTAAACACTTAGGTGGATGTGTTGTTCTGCCGAGGATAAGGCAATAAGCGATTGTTTTAATCACCGCAGATTTGAGTGATTAATGGTTAGACTAAAGTTGGACGACCGACCGCTTTAATTGAACATGAGTGACTTGTTTATCTAGAACTGTTTGCTGACTTGCCGGTTTTAACTCACATTCACCCACCTTAAACGATAGATGAATGTGAATTAAGAAAGATCTAACTGGGTAGGTGTGAACCCATTATTTATCGAAGAGCAGATTGAAGCTTAAAGGGATTTTGTCGGAAATCGCTAACCCACCAACGGTAGCTGATAGCTTGTTCAAGTTGTCTGTCGATATTCCAAAATCAGCGCCATTGACGATGATTGTCGAGGCTGAACTAACCATCACTAACTCTTCTGATGGAACGATTAAAACGGGAAAATCAATCGTTTTTGTTACGCCGTGCAAGGTAACCTCCGCTGCAATGGTTGTTCTTTTTGGGTCACCAGACAACATTGACGGTTCAACTTTTCCAGAGATTTTCACTTCAGGGAAAGTCATCGATTCAAAGTAGAGCTCATTGAGCCTCTGATCGCGAATAGCCACGCCAGTACTCACACTTTTCACGTCCAACAATATGGCAATTTGACCCTCTTCGGTAAGGCCACCAGATAAAGGCTTGATGGATGCGGGCTCAACAATAAACTGCTTCTTGATAGTTGCGAACGTAATATTCGATAAATTGGGGTCTAACGTGTAGCCCGTTTCCGCGAAAGATTGAGCGGAGATAACGGTGCATAGGAGGCCGAGTGTAGAGATTAGTTTTTTCATAAGTTGTCACCAGATTGATGAATTCACAAGTTTAACGTTCTCGAGTCGTGCATTTTTGGAGTCTTTATTTGAACTAAAGATAAATTAGAAAAAGATAGATAGAAGCTTAGTTCAGCATTCATTAAATTACCTGACGAAGGTAGAGCATCGCCATATTATTGGAACCATGATCGGCAAAGTTACTTGTGCAAATCTAGTTATGTTATAACATAACTAAAAGTCACTATTACTGTGAACGACGTTTGCAGAATTAAAAGAGAAACGATAAGCATGCATCAAGGAGATGACGTAATGAATGCCGTGTTAACCAAGCCTTTGATAACGAATAGCAATCAGCCACTTAACATTAGTTCCGTTGTGAGTATCAAGGATCAGGCGAATCATAAGCCTGGACTTAGCGCTTCTGAGCAGCCAACGGTATTAGCGGATATCTACCAAAGTGATATTAATATAGTGGTATGGCAGCGACAGTTTAATGAAGATTTAACTATGGCAATTAGTGAATTCATCGCCTCGAATCCTAGCTTCAGTAAGTCTGTTAGCGTGTCACCTGAAAATGCTCTCGATAAATTGGAATTTGCCACCGATGGAACCGCTTCTAAAGCGTTATTAGAAAACATGGCAGAGCTGGTGGATATGTTCTGTTGTTTGTTTGATCTTGAAGAAGTAGGGCTCCGTTTGGCGGTTCTGAATAAAGCGATGTGTCCTCGTTTTCATTTTGACCAAGTACCTTGCCGCTTAGTGACCACTTATCATGGTGTCGCGACGCAATGGCTGCCAAACGAATCGGTCGACCGTTCTAAGCTTGGCCGTGGAAGTAATGGACAGCCTGATTCTGTTTCAGGCCTGTACAACGACGAATCTGACATCCAGAGAATGACCAGTGGTGATGTTGCGTTATTAAAAGGAGAGCGTTGGAGTGGCAATGAGGATAGAGGCCTTGTTCACCGTTCACCAGTTACGTCACCAAATGAGACACGACTATTGCTGACTCTAGATTTCGGTTAGAGAGCTTTTATGAAATGAGCTTTTTATGATATGAGCAAGCGGCTAGGTGCAGCTTGCTCTCACTCATTTAAGCGAAGACGCGGATATGGTGTCCGTCTGGATCAACAGCAAGGAAGTTGATGCCATAAACCGACTTTTCTGGTTCTTGTTCAAACTGAATGCCTTTCTCTTTCCATGCTTGGTAAAGACTTTCTAGTGTCTCTTTGTTTGCAACAGGCATGGAGAGCTCGGTGCCACCACCCTTGATGCTACTTGCTGGGGTTAGAACATCTGACTGTTTGAGTGTAATTTTAACGTTGTCTGCAAAGTCTAGAGCAGCAAAGGTCGGTGATAGAAGCTTTGGCTCGCAATCAAAGGCTTTAGAATAGAAATCCATGCTGCGGTGAATGTCAGTGACATAAAGAACAAATGAATCGATGGTAAACATAGTAGCTCCTGAACTGTTCAATTGGGTTTGCCGTGTTGGTTTCAGTTAACTCGGTTTTTGTGTTGAGCCCGGTTTGGGACCACAGCAATGTATCTAACCCCTGTGACAGTTTTTGTCAGTAGCGAATCACTTTATCTGCAATGCCTTCCATGTTCTGCCAATCTTTGATCAAGTCGTGGCGCGCATGCTGGTACTTTTGCTCAAGTATTTTCCATTCGGTAATTCTGTCGAGCCTGAAATTACGATACGCACTTCGCGTTTCACACCAAGCGACCAAGACATATTGTTGTTCGAATAAGCCAATCAACACTGGCCAAACGATTCTAGAGCTAATCTTAGCTTTGGCGTCTGTGTAATGAATCTCAGCTTTGTTCTGTTGCTTAATTGCGAACTTGATGTCCGGCAGGTCAATGGTTAACTCTGCGACTTCAATGATTGAAGCAACACGCACGATATCTTCACTGCGTTTGGCCTGGTGGTCAGCAGGTAACACAGCAGAAATCTTGGCAATGGCATTTCTAGCTGACTCACTGAATTCCCCATTGGCTTGCTTCGCTACCCATTCAGCGCCAAGCCGTAACGCTTCCAATTCTTCCGTTGAAAACATCATCGGAGGGAGAGTGAAGGTCGGTTTTAACAGATAGCCAACTCCTGCTTCACCATCAATTTCAGCACCTTGTGCTTGCAGCGTCACGATATCGCGATAAATGGTGCGAGTACTTACATTGAGTTCTATCGACAAGTAGTCGGCGGTAACTGGGTATTTATGGCAACGTAATAGTTGGAGTAGGTCAAAGAGACGTTGGCTTCGGGACATAGGAAAACTCAGACGACAGAATGAACGATTAGATTAATGGATCAAAACTCGTAACGCTATTTAGGTTGTGAGAAATGGCGTGATCTGTGCCTTTACCAGTCCTAAAGTTTGACGCCTACCGTTGAACTTATTCTCGTTTCCAATTTGAAATTTAGAGTTCACCATTCTCTAAATCAATGGGTTACGATGCGTGCTCTTACTCACACATATGAATAATTCAACCGGTTAGCTGGTTTCTTAATTTATTTTAAAGCGTAAAATATATCCCGCTTGCAAACCGCTTTGGCAACCAATTTGTTCGCCACGGTTTTTTACTTCCAAATTATAGGTTTCCTATGTTCAAGAAACTCTCGCTTAAAAATAAGCTGGCGATTTCAGCCAGTATGGCCATTATCCTGGGGGGGATTTTGGTCGAGGCATTGTCTTTTCGTGCTTCACTGCAAAGGTTGGATATTGAAGTTGAACAGCGCTTAGAGGGCGCATCGGCTTCGTACAATCAATATGTATCGGATTGGATCTTATCCAAAGAGCGTGCGCTTACTTCTCTTTCGAAAGAATCCAAACAAGAAGGCTTGGTGACTCATCTAAAACAGGTTCGTGACTCAGCCTCTTTTGATAATGTCTTCTTGGCATTTCCTGATGGTTCGCAAAAGAACGCGAACGGAGTAGTACTGCCGCCGGGCAATGATGACCCACGTTTATGGGGTTGGTACACCAATGCGGTTGCGAACCCAAGCAAGGTGTTCATGGATAACCCAACGGTTGCTGCAGCAACTGGGGCGAACGTTGTTTCATTAGGAACAGCAATGCAACTGCATGGGCAACAGGTTGTGTTGGGTGCTGATGTAGAAATTACAGACATCTTAAACAGTCTAGAGCAGGTGATTCTTCCAGGTGAAGGTTACATGTTCATCGCGACCAACAAAGGCACGGTTTATACGCACCCTGACACTAAGTTACTGAACAAGAATATCAGTTCACTTGGGTTAAATTTCTCCGATGTACAAAAGGCTCTGACTAGCGGTAAAGACACTTCTATCGAACTGAATGGCAGCGACTATGTTCTGTACGCACGTGCTATTGACGGAACGAGCCTGATTACAGTGAGTGTTGTTAATCATGACTCTCTGGTTGCACCGTTATTTGATGCAGTGATTGGTCAAGTTTTAGTGACACTGCTGGTCGTCATTGTATGTACCATATTGTTTAACCTTTTGTGTACTATCCTATTCCGTCCGTTGAACCACGTATCTCAAGCATTGGCGCAAATCGCGAATGGTAGCGGTGATTTGACTCAACGCATTCATGTAGAAAACCAAGATGAAGTGGGCGAGTTGGCTCATAACTTCAATACCTTTGTTGGAAGCTTACAGCAGTTGATTGGCCATATCCGTGGGCAGTCAGAACAGTTAAATAGCCAGTCAGAGCAAAGTACTCAACGTGCGAACCGTTCTGTGGATGAGCTTAACCATCAACAGCAAGAAATCACAATGGTGGCAACGGCTGTAACGGAAATGGCCTGTGCAACTCAAGAGATTGCATCGCATGCCGAGCAAACAGCAAAAGCGGCACAAGACTCAGCGACAAGCACTAACAGTGGTCACGCTCTGGTAGTCGACACTAAAGGTTCTATCAATAACCTAGCCAATGAAGTCAACGAAGCGGGTAACGTGATCAGCGAACTTAACAAGCACGCTCAAGAGATCTCGACAGTACTCGCCACGATTCAAGGTATTGCTGAGCAAACCAACTTGCTTGCTTTGAATGCGGCGATTGAAGCGGCTCGTGCTGGTGAACAAGGTCGTGGCTTTGCTGTGGTAGCGGATGAAGTACGTGTGCTTTCACAGCGTACCCACTCTTCAACAGAAGAGATCAAATCAACAATTGATATCCTGCAGCGCACAACGGCGCAAGCGGTTGAGCTTATGGAGAGCAGTTCTAAACTGGCGATACATTCAGTAGAAGATGCAGACAGAGCTTCGCATGCGCTTGAAGAGATCAACACGGCGGTTGCTTTGATCAGCGATATGGCGACTCAAATCGCGACGGCTGCTGAAGAGCAAACACATGTGACGGGTGAAATTACCCAGAACGTGACGACCATTAAAGATGTTACCGACCACCTAGTTGTGGGCGCACAGGACAGCTTAACTGAGTCGAACGAACTTAAGAGCCAAGCCGCTGGTTTAAGTGATAAAGTGGCGACTTTTAAGCTTGCTTAACTGTTTCATTAGCTGATGCCTGATCAGTGAATGAACAGTAAGCAATAAGCCAAAGCGACGTAGATTACGTCGCTTTTTTTGTGTCTATTGCTAGCTGGTGGAACAAAATAAGCCGCTGAATTAATCGAGTAGATGATGGCACATCAGTTCAATAAAACTGACTGGCGATTCAAGCATTGGGGTATGCGACACGCCTTCAAGCTCAATGAGTTCTAATGATTTAAACGCCCCTCCTAAATCCAGCCAAGTGCTCAAAGGTGCGATACTGAAATCGAGTTCGCCAATAGCAACAATAACTTCTAGCTGATTAGCCATAGGCAGAGTCGTTACATCTATACTGTTAAAAATATCCCCCCATAGTGCGTCAAGTACTGTTGTGTTGGTGTGTACTCGCTCCCAAAGTGGAAGTTCATTAAAGTTCGGATCTGCCCAGCGCATTGGGCTTAACCGATTACATAGATGGACAAACTTTTTATGTGGTTCTTTGTTTATGTCGTTTTCGAGCTTTCCAATACTTTGTTTAAATAGGCGCTTTCGTTCACCTGACGCATGACTTTCCCAGTGTGAAAACTGTTTGGCTTTCATCTCTTCAGATAAGCTTGGTGATGCTCCAAAAATCATAACCTTCTCAATATGAATATTGGCAGAACTGGCGAAGTGAAGCGCCATGTAAGCATGCCCTGAATGACCAAGAACAGAGGCTTTTCGTATATTAAAACTCTCGCAGATAGCTTCGATATCGTCAGAGATAATATCCAAATTAATTGTCTGATTATCTTTTCCCGTTAAAGCAAAGCCACGATGGTCTAGATATAGGCAGGTAAAGTGGTCGTGTAGCGCTTTCGGTATTACTCGCTTGTAGTAATCAACACTACCAATAATCAATAAGTTTGGTCCTCCGCCGTGTTGTTCGGCTTTAAGCTGATACCCATCGCGCTCGAAGGTTGTCTGGTTCTTACTTTTCATCATTATTCACTCACATCGTTTTTTTGAACCTTATCGCGATAGATAATCCTGATAAATAGGCTAATATGAGATTCAGTGTTGGTGATTTTGGGATAATAAGATTGGAAAGGATCGATAACGCTTGGTTAAACTCATTCCTTTGTGTGTATGAACAGAACAGCTTCATCAAGGCTTCGGAGCGCTTGTTAATTCCGAGCTCTACGGTAAGTCGTCATGTTCAACAACTTGAAAATGAGATTGGCAATAAACTGTTTTATCGGACTACCCGCAAGGTTACGCCAACCTCAGCGGGCGAGATTCTGTATAACGAGATAAGAGAGCCGCTCCGTCGCCTGAGTCAGACGTTGCAAAGCCTAACCATTTCAACTGAATCAGTAAAAGGAACTATTCGCTTAAGCACGCCAGACGTTCCGTTCATTGGCGATGTTCTTGCTGATTTTGTGGTCGACTATCCCAATATATCTCTGTTCTGTGAACACAGTACGTCCATCGAAAGCGCACTCAACAGTGATCCAGATATCATGATTAGCTTTGAGCGAGGATCGCTGGATGATAGGGATTGGATTTCTCGTCCTTTATGCCAATGGGAGAGTGCTGTTTTGGCTTCTCCAACTTGTTTGGAGGAACACGGTTCACCAAGTAAAATTGAAGAGTTAAGAGTGTTGCCATGTATCTCTAGCTTTAAAGCTTTTGGTGGCAACCCTTGGGTCTTTAGCGGGACAAAAGACGACTCGAAGGGCTTGGATATCAAGTCCAATATTAATGTCGATGGTGGGTTTATCGCGAAAGCCGCTGCGATCCGCGGGCTTGGTTTTGTTGCTTTACCAAGAGAGTTTTGTCGTGAGGAAATAGAGCGGGGCACATTGGTTGAACAGCACTTGGATCACCAATTAGCGCCCTTGACGATATATATTCATTACCGTTCGATGAGTTATCACACACATCTAACTAAGCTGTTAGTCAACTTCATACGTGAACGAGTAAACTGATCGAGTTATTCGGCTTCTGAAAACTCTCTAAGCGCGCTCATTGCGGCTTCAGCTTTGTCTTTCTGAACGAAGATGTGGTCGTGATAAAAGCCAGCAATCACGTTGGCGCTAATGCCATATGAGCCTAGCTTGGTGGCAAAGGCTGCGGTTAGTCCAACCGCTTCTAGGCTCGAGTGTACCGATAAAGTGATCATGCTAAACACACCGTCGAAACTTAACTGCGCTTGAGTCGCCACTTTTTCTGTCAGCACCAAAGTTAACCCTTCTCTTTCTCGAAAGGTCGCGATTGGGTCGAGTTGAATATAGTCTGCCAACGCTCCATCGACAGTACAGAAAACATAGTTGCCTTCAATGAGTTCTGGTGACATGGACTTTAACAAAATGTCTAAATCGGTAATGGCGGTCATCGTCTTTTTCCCTGCGTAATCGCGTTTGTTTATGGTGTTGGATAGTGCAGCCAAGATAGAGGTAAGCTGTCGGCGAGTACAATTAATAATATTTATTCACTATAAGCACGACTAATCGTCCGTAATTTTAATTCTGTATTTTCCGGTTTTTGCAGCGTTTTGGTGTGTTATGTGTCAATAGTGAAGATCATTCCGCTTTCATACACCATTTTTATCTATGCATTCAACTTTTATTGAAATTAGAGCTTTTGATCAAATTATATAAATTACGCTTGCATAAGCTTTTCAAAATAATTTGTCCCAACTCGCAGTTCCTAGTGAAATGAATATAAATTAATAAGCAACCTCATTGGTATTGTCTTAGGTTGAATTTGTAACAATGTTGCTTCACGTATTGAGCGTATAACGCTAGCTGTCTGCATTTTCGTGTTTGTCGTAGGTAACAACCAACAAACCTAAAATATCAAGGAACAAGCTATGTTAAAGAAAGTATTAAGTTGTTGTATTGCAGCCACACTTGGTATTTATTCCGCATCAAGTCTGGCTCAAAGTTCTGTTATAAATTTTACTGAAAACTCACAACAACCTATTGCTCCACTGGTGTTGGCTTCATCAGATGATGCGATCACTGATCGCTATATTGTTGTATTGAAACAACCGCAGATGCTAATGAATGACGCGGCTGGATTACAGCAGTTCACTCAACAAACGGTAGGCCTCATGGCCAATTCGTTTTCAATCAAAACAGACGATGTTTTTGATAGTTCCATTATTGGCTTTGTGGCAAATCTAGACGCACTTCAATTAAAGCAACTCAGACGTGATTCTCGGGTGGAATACATTGAACAAGACCAAATACTCAGTATCGATCCTGTTGTTTCAAATGAAGCCGTTCAAAGCAACGCGATTTGGGGGCTAGACCGAATAGATCAGAGAAACCTTCCTTTGGATCGAAACTATAATGCTAACTTTGATGGCTCTGGCGTCACAGCATACGTGATTGATACGGGAGTTAATAACAACCATGAGGAATTCGGCGGGCGCTCGGTTTCTGGCTATGATTTCGTAGATAATGATGCTGATTCGAGTGACTGTAATGGGCATGGTACCCACGTTGCAGGAACGATTGGCGGCAGCCAGTATGGTGTGGCTAAAAACACATCAGTTCAAT
>NZ_AJYZ02000019.1:2034624-2099640 GCF_000272045.2 Vibrio crassostreae 9ZC13
TAAGAGTACTTAGCTGTTCGGGTTCAGGAACCACATCCGGCGTGATTTCTGGTGTGGATTGGGTAGCACAAAATGCATCAGGGCCTTCGGTCGCCAACATGAGTTTAGGTGGAGGTCAATCCACTGCATTAGATAGCGCGGTGCAAGGCGCGATTCAATCTGGAGTGAGTTTTATGTTGGCGGCAGGTAACTCAAATGCCGATGCGTGTAATACATCACCAGCTCGTGTACCAAGTGGTGTGACGGTAGGCTCAACGACCAGCTCTGATTCGCGTTCAAGTTTCTCGAACTGGGGCAGTTGTGTTGACCTATTCGCACCTGGGTCTCAAATTAAGTCAGCTTGGTATGATGGCGGCTATAAAACGATTAGCGGAACCTCCATGGCGACGCCACATGTTGCCGGCGTTGCAGCCTTGTACTTACAAGAAAACAACGGCTTAACTCCGCTTCAGCTTACAGGGTTACTGAACTCAAGAGCCTCGGAGAATAAGGTTTCTGACACAAGAGGCACCACCAATAAACTGCTATATAGCTTGGCAGACAGTGGTTGTGAGCCGGATTGCGGTGGTCCAACACCTGGACCGGATCCAGATGGAAAGCTAGTCTCTGGCGTGCCGGTTAATGGATTAAGTGGCAGCCGAGGACAAAAGGATTACTTCTACATGGACTTACAACAGGGCCAGCAGCTAACAGTGGTCACCATTGGTGGCACAGGCGACGCGGATCTGTATCTACGTTTTGGAGACAAACCAACGCTCAATACTTGGGACTGTCGACCTTATCGTTCGGGTAACAGTGAGACTTGTACGGTGAATGTCACCCAAAGCGGCAGATATCATGTGATGTTGAACGCTTACTCGGCTTACAGTGGCTTGACGCTCCAAGCAAACTTTTAACCTTAGGTTTGAATCACAGCTTAAGGAAGCCAAGTTACTCACTAGTTTAGTCAGTTCAAAAGACTGGTAGCTAAAGCCCACCTTGTTGTGGGCTTATTTTTGAGTCCTAATGTAATTCTTACTACTGTGTCGCCGTGTTATTTATGAGGACGTTGAGTTGCGACATTACCAGCTCTTAGACTGTTCCATATCGTCAGATAGGTGATCAATAAAGGCCCTTAACAACGGTGTGATTTGTTTGCGCGTCCCATAAACCGCGTGCACACCCAGCGTTTTCGGTTGCCACTCAGGAAGTAATGACACTAAAAGACCATCTTGTATCAAGCCTTCGACAGAAGGGAAGGGTAATATGCTGATCCCATTGCCTTTAAGTGTGGCAGACAACAATACCTCAGAGGTGTTGGCACTGATATTTCCTTTAATTGGAACAGATTCGAGTCCATTAGGACCGTTAAACGTCCACGCGGTTTTGCCGAAGTAACTGAATGACAGACAGTTGTGGTGCGCTAAATCTTGTGCGTTTGATGGCGTGCCTTTCTCCTTTAGATATTGAGGAGATGCGCAAATCACCGAGCGACATTCACCTAGCTGCTTCGCGACAATATTCGGCGTTAGTTCGTTAGTGATACGAATTGCCAAATCGATGCGTGATTCAACAAGGTTGACTGTTTGATCGGTAGAAACGATATCCATCGATACCTCTGGCGACTTGGCAATGAAACGGCTGATTACGTCCATCAGGAAACTATCAACAAGGGAGTAGCTTGCGGTAATACGCAGTTGGCCTTTTAAGTGTTCTCGGCTTTGGTTTCTGATACCTGCTAACGATGCTTCAAGGGCAAGCAGCTCTCTTGCGACTTCTAGTGTTTCTTTCCCTGCACTGGTTAAGCTCAAGCTTCGAGTGGTTCTATGAAGCAAGCGTGTGTCCATCCAGCTTTCGAGTTCCCCCAAATAGCGAGTGACTTTGGTTCGAGAGAGCTCAAGGTGCTCTGCTGCTGCACTCAAACTGCCACGTTCAACGATGGTGACAAAGACGTTCATTGCCTCGAGTTTATCCATTGTTCTAATTACCCAATGATTTTTGAATCTAATAGCTACCGGAAAATTAGTATATGTCCGAAAATCGCAACAGTGAAAGTTAATTTAATGTCTATTTCATCTAAATCCAATCAAATAAGATGTTTGCACACTCAATGAGTTGGCAGGCGTTCAGCTCGAAATAACGGAATCAAGCTATGAAAAAGTTATCTAAAATCCTTCTATCGAGAACCGCGCTTTTAGGAACGATGAGCCTAGGAGCAATGTTGGCAGCATCGAGTGTTGTCTCTGCTGTTGAACTAAACATCACTCATTACAATCCGGGTGAAAACGCGATATTCCCCGCAAGCTCTGTGTTGGTCGCGGGTGAGAAGGAAGTGATTTTGTTTGATGCGCAATTTAGCGTCGCAGATGGGCAAAAGTTGGTGGATCAAATCAAAGCGACTGGCAAAGAGTTGTCGATGGTTTACATCAGCAGCGGCGACCCAGATTTTTATTTTGGCTTAGAACCTATAGTAAAGGCATTTCCAAACGTCGAGATCGTTGCCAGTGAAGCGGTTGTTGCACATATCAAACGCACTAAAGATGCAAAGCTCGAATACTGGGGCCCAATCTTAGAAGACAACGCACCGTCTAAAGTCATTGTTCCAACCGTGCTTAACGACACCACGCTGAGCATAGAAGGTGAAACTATCGAAGTGAGAGAAATCAATACACACCAAGCTTATCTGTGGGTTCCATCTGAAAAAACGGTGTTTGGTGGCGTGTCGGTTTATAGCGGCGTGCATGTATGGATGGCAGATACTGCATCGAACGAGATTCGTAGCCAGTGGGCACAATCATTAGAGCGTATGAAAGCACTTGAGCCTGAAGTTGTCATTCCGGGTCACTACTTAGGTGAAATGCCAACGGGTACTAATGGCGTTCAATTTACATTGGATTACGTGGCTGATATTGAAAAGGCGTTAGCAAGCACAAGCAATCCAACGTCTGTTGATATCAGTGATTACATGAAGACAGCTTACCCGCAATTTAAGGCAACGGAAGGCGACCTAGAACTGGGTGCTAAAGTGTTAAGCGGTGAGATGGAGTGGCACTAAGTTCATTATCTCGGTTGTGTCTCAGAAAAGCTTGAAGATTGTGTGCTAGATTTAAGTTGATACACAACTGGAGATATCGATGATCTGGCTTTCAGTGAAAGTACTACAGATTGGACTTGTCTATGGATACAGGAAGTATCAAAAAACGAAAAGAGCTCCAGCTTAGGGGCTCTTTTTTTGTTTCGGAGAGGCGATTTTTTATTTCAAGTGGGAAAGAAAATCTGCATTTTCCCGGTTTACTGTTAGTAGTCAGATTAGCCTAGTAGCCAGATCTGTCCTGCAACTCAAAATCCCCAATAAGCGAAAGTATGTTGAAAATAGAACCCATTACCCCTCATATCGGTGCGCGAATCCATGGAGTCGATCTCGCCACATGCAGTGCTGATGAACTCGATAAGGTGTATCAGGCGCTGATTACCCATCAAGTCATCTTCCTAGGTGATCAAGTACTCTCACCAGAACAACACTTGATGATTGCAGAACGTTTTGGAACGTTAGAACCTGTGCATCCTTTTTTTCCTCGCGTGGAAAGCGCGCCTCAGGTCAGTGTGATTGAAACAACCCGTGGCAATGCTCCCATGGAAAGCTATTGGCATACCGATTTAACGTGGCGCAGCCTGCCATCTAAAGCTTCTTTGTTGCATGCTCAACATATTCCAAGCGTCGGCGGAGATACGATTTGGTGTTCGATGACCGCTGTGTTTGATTCATTAGATGAAAGTATGAAAGCAAAGCTGAGGGGCTTATCGGCGACTCACTCGCTGGTGGCTTTTGAAGGCATAGAGTCGGATCAGATTGAGCTTGATTGGCATAAGTCGCTAATTAAAACCGCACAGGAAAATCCACCAGTAATCCATCCTGTTGTTCAGAGCCATCCGGAAACAGGTAAAGAAACACTTTATATCAATGAGCAGTTTACCCGTTATATCAACGAAATAGACCGCCAAGAGAGCGATGAGTTGCTCAGCCAGTTGTTTGAAATTGCACGACGTCCAGAGTATCAGGTGCGCTTCAAATGGGAAAAGGGATCAATAGCGATATGGGATAATCGAGTAACTCAGCACTATGCTGTGATCGATTACGGCGATACCCCAAGAAAGATGCATCGCGTTACAGTGACATAATGGTAAGTAAGAGGGGTCATTGGTGTAAGCGCTAGCGGACAAATCTTAGGAACTCAGGTTTAGTGTCTGAATTAGAGTATAAAACTGAGACTTCATTCATCTTAGTCAATAATTAAAACAAAAGCGTTGATACATATTTGATTGAAACCTCACTGCTCGGACGTGATGTGTAATATAATCGACGCCAAAATATAAGAATAAAAATCAAACCATAGAATTAGTAAACGTTAGGGCTTAGAGAATAAAGAATTTCGTATGAACGCTATTCGTAAAGTTTATCAGTACGCAGAACCAAACCTTACTCTCGTGGGTTGGATGGGCTTTGTCGGCTTCCCAATTTACTACATAGTGTGGGAGTTCTTGTTCCCTCAACCTTATGAAAACTTAATGCTGCGTCTGTTTTGCTCAGTGTTATTTTTCGGCATTATCTATCGCAATCGTGTCCCATTTGAATGGCGAAAATACCTTCCGGCTTATTATCAAGTTGCTGTAACTATCTGTTTGCCAGGTTTCTTCTTCTACATGCTACTCATGAATAATTGGTCCAACGTTTGGGTTATGTCATTCATGTCGGCTATTTTCCTCCATATTTTATTAGTGCACGTGACAAGAGTGATGTTTGCACAAACCTTTGCCGGTATTGGGATAGCTACCTTGTGCGCTTGGATTGCACAAGGCTTCTACCTAGAACTCACAATGGATTGGACGCATGTGCCAATCTTTTTGTTTATCTACTTATTTGGCAACTTGTTCTACTTCCGCAATCAGATGGAACACGAGAATAAGGTGTCGTTGGCGAAATCTTTTGGAGCCGGTATCGCGCACGAGATGCGAAACCCCCTGAGCGGTTTGTTGACCTCTATTGATGTTATGCAGTCCATATTGCCGAACCCTAAAAGTGGTGTTCACAAAGGGCAATATGCTTTAAGCAACGAAGAAGTCATGCAGTTACGTGAAGTGGGCGATGAAGCGATGGAGATCATTCACTCAGGTAACGAGACGATTGATCTGTTACTGACTTCAATTGATGAAAACCGAGTATCTCGATCTACCTTCAAGAAGCATTCAGCGCAAGCGGTGATTGAGGGTGCGATAGACAGTTTCAATTACAAGCGCTCTGCTGATAAGTCAGCAATCTCCTTGGATGTGCAGAGTAACTTTGAGTTCTTGGGTAGCGACACCTTGTTGAAATACGTCATGTATAATCTGTTCAAGAATGCGTTCCATCATCGTAGCCCTGAAGATTTTCATATTCATGTCACCATGTTCAGTGATGAAGTGACGAACCAGATAATGGTGACGGATAACGGCTCTGGTATTTCGAGCGATATCATTCGTCGTATTTTCCAAGACTTTTACACCACAGGCCAGTCGGGTAATTACGGTTTAGGTTTGCCATTTTGTCAGAAGGTCATGCGCTCGTTTGGTGGTGAGATTAAATGCCAGTCTGAAGTGGATCAATGGACACAGTTCACGATGATTTTCCCATCTTTGACTTCCAATTCGGTAGAGGAAATCAAGAGCGAACTGACTAAACTCAAGACGGTGCTGATGATCAGTGATCAGACAGTGCTTTCCAGTAAAATGACTGAAATCTCTCGCTTTATGGGTTTTGACCTCCAGATTTTGAATGTGGCATCAGCGCTTCAGAATAAGGAATATCAATTTGAGTTCGACTTGATTTTCGTTGATATGGAGAGCTTGGATTTAAGAGCTAGTTGCCTCGATAAGATTGAATCGTTACTTTCGTTCACTGAGGCGCGAATCATTTACTTGTATGAGCGTCATCCTATCAAGCGTGTACGTAACATTTCTTTCGAGCCTATTTGGGTGGAAACACAAGTCTGGCTACTAAATACTAAAGCGACCATTGACCGTTTACTGTTTGACTCCAACTACGTGATGCCATCGGTTGCTGTAAAACCGCTAGAGGCCACCACTAGACGTACGATTATGGTGGTCGATGACAATGAATCTCTACGCCGATTTACGGCAATGTTATTGGAAAAACAGGGCTTTGATGTTGTGCAAAAAGAAGACGGACAACAAGCCTTAGATGCGCTTGATACCGACGAAATCGACTTGATCCTAATGGATATTGAAATGCCAATCATGGACGGTGTTGAAGCTTCTCGCCGAATTCGCAGTGCCGACAAAGAATACTCTTCGGTGCCGATTATTGCTCACACGGGTGACAGTTCTCCCGTTACCTTGGAAAAGATGGAATCATCAGGCATGTCGGACTTTATTGTTAAACCTGCCGATAAAAACCGACTGTTTGATAAAATTGCTCACTGGATTTAGCGGGTGTAATAATCTGAAGTTCACGGCCATTGGGTAGACATAGATTCAAGAAAGAGCTCAGCGAATTGCTGGGCTCTTTTTGTATCGCGACATGATAGCGTCCATTCAGTCCTGCCGTTGGTGTTGGTTATAAATATGGTTCGAAAAAGGTTACACGAACTCTAACTCGGGGTGATGGTACGCTTCGTGACAAACCGTGAGCACATGGTCAATGTCTCTTGGTGTCATATCGGCATTCACTGAAAAACGGATGATGTTTTTGTTCTTGCCAGTCGCAGGGCGGCAGAATACCGCACCGAACACATCACGTTCTTCTAAGAAGTCTCGCACACGCTCCGTGTTTCTTTCATTGCCGCACTCTAGCGCTACAATTTGAGACTCACTGCGGATATTAAAGCCAATTCGCTTTAGCCCCGTAGTCAGCGACTTAGCCCGATTGAATAAGGCTTCTCGTTTGTCTTCCGCACCTTTGATCACCTCCAACGTTTTCTCTAAACGAACCACTTCTTGTGGTAACACTGTTGAGCTAAAAATCGCAGGGTACGCCACAAACGGCAAGGTTTTAGACAGTTGTTTAGGGCCAAGGATTGCCCCAGCGCGATAAGCAAAGGTTTTTGCCAAGCTAACGGTGATGAAGTCGACTTGGTTGGTGAGCCCCAATGCTTGCACTAAGCCTGCACCATTCTCTCCATGTGTACCCAGTGAATGGGATTCATCAACGACGACCGCACAATAAAACTCTTGCGCCATTTCGTAGATGTCACGCAGTGGGGCAATGGTGCCTATTGTGCTGTAAACCGAGTCGACAACAATGACACCTGAGCCGTGGCGCTCTAACTGTTTGCGTAGGTGATTCATATTGTTATGCATAAACGGATGGGCAACTGCGCCGGCAGCCCGAATCCCTTCCCATAGCGACATGTGTGCAAGGAAATCAATATACACAGGTGTGCCCGGTGGGCAGATGGTTTGCAATAGCCCAATATTGGCCGCCCAGCCCGATTGAGAAAGCAAACAGCTCTCCATTCCAACATAGTTCGCAAGCTTAGTTTCAAGCGCAGGTTTAGACTGATCATCTTGTAAGAAAATGGCAGACATCACCACGTTGTCATCGTGCTCGCAGATCGCCGCTTGATGGGCTTGTTGGATCTGTTTGTTGTGTGACAGCGCTAAGTAATCATTGCTCTGCATCACAACGGAATTACGCTGGGGGCGTTTACCCAATACTAAATGCTTCTGGCTTTGGTTCTGGGTAATCAGGTCTTGAATATAGAAGTTCAAGCGTTCTTCGATAAAGGAAGGTAGTGGTTTGTTTTTTGTTTTATCACTCATAATAGTTCTCTTCAAATACAGGAAAACGCCAGCGCTGACGGCTGTATATTGACGATAAAAAGTGATGTGTCATTAGCCAAGTTGCATAATTTTGTGGGTGCTTGCAAACTCAGCATTTAAGGGTTTTGAGGCGAGTGGGTTTCCTTACGGTTCGGGGCTTTACCCGAATTAAGATAGGAATAATAGCCTTCTTTTTTATGACAAAAGGCTATTAGAATTCGGCATTCGAAGGCATTTAAAAAAGCGGATTTTGAAAGGCTACGTGCTACGTGCTACGTGCTGTTAGCTGTGAATATGGATAAGCTCGATTAAGGCATCCAATTGCTGCTTGGCTTCATCCTCTAACGGATACCCAATATTGAGGCGTAAGCAATTGCTGTAAAGGTCGAGAGTGCTGAACAGGTGTCCAAGCCTAATATCAATGTTCTGGTCGGCAACTGCCTGAGCAAAGGTTGCTTGGTTTAAGTTTGGGATTTGCAGCCAAAGCACCATGCCACCTTGTGGATTACTTATATTCACATCTTGAGGAAGATGCTGAGCCAAATAACTTAGGTATTGTTGGCGCAAAGACAAGATCTGAGTGCATCTTCTCCTCACGTGCTTAGCGTATTGGCCAGATCCAACAAAGTCAGCAACCGCAAGCTGAGTGGGCAGGGCAACGCTGTAGCTCGCAGCTGAGAACTGAGCCTTGTATTCGTTGATAAACCTGCCCGGCAAGCACCATCCCAAACGGTAACTCGGTGACAAACTTTTCGATACTGATCCACACCATAAGACAAAACCGCCTTTGTCGTAGTATTTCGCGGGGAGCGGCGTGTGTGAGGAGTAGGACAGTTCCAGATACACATCATCTTCAATGATCGGCACTCGATAGTGATTCGCTAATTCAGCCAGTTTCTGCTTTTGAGTGGCTGACATGTTGATCCCTTGAGGGTTCATATGAGAGGTACAAAAGATCGCGGCATCGACTTGTTTATTTTTCAAATGCGCTTCCAGTTGTTGCAAGTCGACACCATCATCTAGAGACGGGATTTCTATGATCTGGCGTGACATCTTTCCGAGTAACTCCAGAATTCCATTGAAACAAGGAGAGCTAATCGCAATGGTGTCGCCTTCTTTGGTACGCGATTCGAGTGCAGCTTTAATCGCTGACATACAGCCTGCGGTGATCACCATCTCTTCAGGTGAAAAATGGACATCGAGCTTGGCAAAGTAAGTGGATAATGCCTGTCGCAACATCGGCTCACCTTGTGTATCTGGGTAATGGTTGAGCCTACTTCCCATCCGTTTAATAGCGCGACGAAAACTTCGTTCCAATTCTACGATCGACTGCTCATCATTGGTGGTGCTCGAAACCCCTAAAGGTCCGCTGATTGAGTTGTGGGTCGAAGAGGTTTGCTTAACACTCGATATCTTACTCTCAAACTGTGCCCACTCTGGGGTTGAGTGAGCAGGTTTATGAGGAGAAACAAAATATCCCGCTTGCGGTCGAGAATGAATCCAACCTTGTGATTCCAGTTCTTGGTAGCAGCTCACCACGGTCGACATGCTGATCACCTGTTGCTTGGCGCTACTTAGTCAGTTATGGCTTTGTGTTCGGTGTGGGTATCTGGGGTATGGCTTCATGGTCGATCACTGCTGGTTTATCGTCTGGGCTTTCATCGGTCTTGCTTTCAACCAACGTATTAATCGGCATGGCGGTTGGCGTGTGGTTGTTCAAGGAGAGTGCTTCTATTCGTAAATTATTGGGTGCGATGCTAGCTATGTGTGCATTGGCGGTATTGGTATCTGCAGCTACGGGTAATGTCACCGTTAATGGCGTGATCTTGATTATGATTGCGGCGTGCAGTTGGACCTTGATGGGCGTGATTGTTAAGGCATCGAAAACCACTCAAGCTTTTGCGTTCAATGTCTGGGGGGTGCTGTTTGCTCCAGTGCCATTAGTGTTATTTGCCGTGATGTTACACGGTGACCAAATAATCTGGCAGGGCATCGAACAATGGGATTGGAACACGACGATTGCGGTGCTGTTTCAAGCTTACCCAACCACGCTATTTGGTTATTGGGTATGGAATAAGCTGCTAATCCAATACCCGTTAAGTACGACCGCGCCGTTAACCTTGTTAGTGCCTATCTTCGCATTGATTAGCGGTTACTTTATGTATGATGAGGTGCTGTCTGTGGCTCAGGTTGTTGCATCAATACTGTTTCTTGTCGGGATTGGTTTGATTGTGAAACCTGCGAATGTAACGAATACCAAAGCGACACAAACACTTGCTGAACAAAAATGATTGAAGAAAGCTGATATTGCATGAGCAGCTTTGAATGACAAATAAGACCTCGCACTTGTGAGGTCTTATTCTATGTCGAAGAAGTGAAGTTATTAAAATAACCAACTTACTAAGCAATCAACTAACCATACACGCAAGTAACTGGCTCTCAAGATCATATTCTATTTCTAGACCGATCATTTCTATTCTGATTTCGATACACTCATCGAGTTCTGATTCCGTCAAGCCATCCTCTGTTAAGTTGTAACCGAAAACCTCAAAAGAACATAGGCTTTTATAAGTGAATTCGAATTAAATTCTGAAATGATACAAATCTTATATTTAATAACGCTTATTTAGTAACCCTTGTTGAGTCCCATATCAAATCAAGTGGCTGATTTTATTGGGTATCGGAGAAAAGTCTCAAAAATTATTATTTAGTTCGCTAAAGTTTTAAATTCTATTAATGGTTGTTTGTATGGAATATAACTCCATTTCGTTACTGTTGAGTAGATGGTTTTTAGCTATATATGTGAAATTTGAAGCGAGTTATCTTTCTGATTTGAAAGAATAATTAAATAGTTAAGATAAAAAAGTTGGCGAAAATCAGAAGCTTGGCATACACTTTCCTTGTAAATGACCTTATCTCATTGATTGAATAGGGTAAATGCTTTGGCGCTACTGGCGATGGTAGCAATGTTTAACATAGCTTTGAGGAAAGTTTTATGGCACTCACGAAGGCCGATTTGGCTGAGAACCTGTTTGAGACACTCGGATACAGCAAGCGGGATGCCAAGGAAACGGTGGAAGTGTTTTTCGAAGAAGTTCGTAAAGCGCTCGAAAATGGCGAACAGGTAAAACTGTCTGGTTTTGGTAATTTTGATCTTCGCGAGAAAAACGAGCGACCTGGTCGTAACCCGAAAACTGGTGAAGACATTCCAATTTCTGCTCGACGTGTTGTTACTTTTAGACCGGGACAAAAACTAAAGGCCCGTGTCGAAAATATTAAAATCGAGAAGTAGCCAAGCAATAGACCACGCCTAGCGTGGTCTTTTTGTATCTGCATAGAGTTTAAGCTAAACGCATTTCTTTAATTTTTAGTAACCTTTCTCAAACTCCATCTATTTACTGTCCGGTAAGAACTTGCTTTAGATGCGAAAACAGAGGCTAGGCCTCTGACTTTGAATCTTCACTCTAAAGGGCTTGTTGAACCTTACTTGCGATGTCTTCAGACACCCAAGGCTTCCATACCTGTGGTGATTGTGTGAACCGGTGCTGGTGGATACATGGTCACTTTAGGAGATTCACAATCAGGTTGTGTCGTACAGTTACGGAATTCCTCAATGTCAGTACCACTTCCGAAATCAACCTTCACCATTTCATACTTACCTAGCACAGGCGTAGGCGACCAGTAATATCCAAACCATGCTTTTTTGCGTTCGTAAGCTTTCGCTATCGTACCTGCTAAAGCGGCGCCTGAGCCGGGATCAACCATTTCAAAATTGTGATCTTCTAACTTAAGCGCATCGAACAGGTGACCGGAGGTAATCTGACAAGTCCAACCCGCAGGGCAGCTATAAAACGCAAACTTCTCATCATCTTCTGGGTGTTCAAACAGCTTTGCGTTTTTAATCACACCTTCAATGGTTGTAAGCTCTGGGTACTGTTCAACAAGGTAGTTTGGTACCCAGAAACCTTCTTCACCGCCGTTGACCAAAGACTTGCCCGCGTAACGTAGACGCTTATCCGCAACACCCTTATCCAACGCTTCTTTGATGCCATTAGTCCAAAGCTCTGGCGCAACATCAGGTTGACCTTTTTCAATCATTGGCGTGCCCGTAGGGACGCTATCACCGGGGATTAAGTCCGCTTCACAGCCGTAGCCGTTATTCAAAATGAATTGGTCGACATGAGCAATAGGCTCGCCGAGTTCCAGTTCATGTCTGCAATGGTGATCTTTCCGCATTCGTCAGCACTAGCGTGTACAGAAAACGCAGCAAGTAGCGCGCTGGAAAGCATGGATTTGTTATTCTGCATTGACGTAATTCCTTTTCTTGTCAGAAGCTTATTCGCTATAGAAACAGAAATGTTCGACGGAGAAAAGAGACTGAGATCTAAATTTAAACGATCTGATTATTTGGGATAGGAAGTGGAGAGGCTACTCAACAAGTACTAAAAAGGGCTGCGAGTGCAGCCCTTGTGATGTTTATTGGAATAGCCTATCTATGTGTTAAGCCGCTTGAATGTGCGTTGTAATGTACGGTTGCCATGCTTGTTGGTAAAGCTCTAAAGATTGGCGTCGTAGGCTATTGATTTGTGCCGCTTCGATATCGTTGATTGGGCGATGTTCTGCAATTGCGTGACGCTCAATACCTTGGATAATTTCGTACAGCTCGTGCTCAGGACCACTTTTCACATCAGCAATCGCTTTTAAGTGAAGTTGAACCTCTGCAATGATGTTGGTTTTAGGCAAACGAACCAACAAGTTAAGGTCACGGTAACCAGAGTCAGCCGGCGATTTAAACTTATTTTTCAGCTTAACAACGTCTGCTTCACGGCTTAGCGCTTCGTAAACTTCAACCAAGCTCTCTACATCGTTCGCGATGATAGTTGCACGGGCTAAGTCGGTAATTTTTGTCACATCACCATCAAGCTCAAGGGCGATTTTTTCTTCTGCGCGAGCTTGAGATTTAACGCCAGCAAATAGCGCTTCAGAATTGGTGAGTAGGGCAGTACTTTTACAGATAGTTTCTAGTTCAGCTTGGCCTTGATGCGCTTTGCTGTACAAAATATCGAAGTCGGTGTAAGGCTGAGTCGGGCGTGAGTCGAAGGCTTTGATGCCGTAAAGGCCGCTCAAACTATGACGGAATACGTTTGAAGATACTTGGTTTTGCGCAGGAGTGCGCGTTTGATCTGTTGAACTTGTTGAAACAGGTGCTGCTGCGAATGCAGGCGCTCGGCTCAATACCAAAAGCATTAGGGCCGTCGTACGGAGAAATACACTCATTCAAACTCCAAAATACAAGGTTACAAAAAACGGGTAGTCAAAAGGGGTAACCAGTAACGCACAAGAGTAAAAACAGCTTAACTAATTTCACTACATATTAAATGAGGCTAGCTAAGACAGAAACCAATTCTAACGTTTAATATTGCTTTAAAATGTGAAGATATAGCCAAATAACCCAACCGTTAGTTCCGCAATTATCAGAACTTTGAACTTAGCCAGTTTCTGATTTTATCGAAATCAATTTAGTACTTTAAACCAAGCTAAGGTTGCTCTTACCTCTCTATCCTGTACCCTTGCATTATGACTGTTTAACATGAACGAAAGATGAATAATCCTGAATTTTGGCACAATAAATGGGCAGCCAACCAAATTGGTTTCCACCTCGAAGATGTAAACCCACTTCTGATTAAATTTTGGGAAAAGACTGAGCCTAGCTACGAGAAGAGTGTGTTTGTTCCACTTTGTGGCAAAAGTGAAGATCTGATTTGGCTAGCTTCAAAGCATGAAGATGTTCAAGGTGTCGAGTTAAGCCAGATTGCGGTTCGCGCATTTTTTGCAGAGCACCTTTATACCCCGACTGTGACTCAAATTAGCGGTCAGCACGAGCTCTACCAATTCGATGAACTGAACATCTACACGGGCGATTACTTTTCAGCGCCAATCCAACCTGTCGATACCATTTATGATCGCGCGTCTTTAGTCGCATTGCCTGAAGAGATGCGAGTGCAGTATGTCGAGCGTTTGAAACAACTACTGAAACCGGGTGGTAAGATTCTTTTGGTAACACTGGATTATGATCAAAGCGAGATGGCGGGGCCTCCGTTTAGCGTACCTAAGTTAGAGATTGCTCAATTGTTTGCAGGATACAAAATTACATTGTTGAATCAAGATATAGCGAACGATGAACATCCGAAGATTGCTAAGAAAGGGTTGTCTCGCTTCTGTGAAGAAGTGTATTTGATTGAGTCAGACGCTTAAGTTCAGTCTGCTTAGTTAAGCGAACAGATAACACCAACAAAAAGACGGGCTCGATAGCCCGTCTTTTTATGGTTCAGATTTGAACTCGTGATTGTTCAGAATTGAATAGCAGGTTAGTAAATCACTTTTACTTTTGACGCGCTCTCAATGGCATCTTCAATCGCTGTTTCTGTGCTGTTACGACGAGTAAGCGCCACACCTAAACGACGGCGACCATCGATATCAGGCTTACCAAACAGGCGAACTTGTGTTTGTGGTGCGTCTAGCGCCTCTGTAAGACCTTCAAAACGAATGTTGGTTGAAGTACCTTGGCCAAGGATAACCGCTGATGCACATGGGCCGTATTGCGTGATGGATTTGATCGGCATACCGGTAAAGGCGCGTACGTGCAGTGCAAATTCCGATGAGTCTTGAGACATCAGAGTAACCAAGCCAGTATCATGTGGGCGAGGGGAGACTTCATTGAAGATCACGTGGTCGCCTTTAACGAACAGTTCAACACCAAAGATGCCGTGACCGCCTAATGCGTTAACCACTTGCTCTGCCGTGTATTGCGCCGCTTTAAGTGCGTTGTCAGACATGACCTGTGGCTGCCATGATTCACGGTAATCACCGTCTTCTTGACGGTGACCGATAGGTGCACAGAAGTGAACACCGTCGACAGCACGAACGGTTAGAAGCGTGATTTCGTAATCAAAGTCGATGAAGCCTTCAACGATTACACGACCCGCGCCAGTACGGCCACCTTCTTGTGCGTAGTCCCAAGATTTCTGGATATCTTCTTCGGTTTTGATAACGCTTTGGCCTTTGCCTGAAGAACTCATTACCGGCTTAACAACGCAAGGCATACCTACGAATTCAACAGCGGCAGAGAAATCTTCCAAGGTGTCTGCAAAGCGGTAAGGAGAAGTGCTCAGTTTTAGTTCTTCTGCCGCTAGACGACGGATACCCTCGCGGTTCATCGTTAGCTTGGTCGCATTCGCAGTTGGAACGACATTTAAGCCTTGTGCTTCTAGCTCTACCAACTTGCTGGTGGCAATAGCTTCAATTTCAGGAACCACATAATCTGGCTTTTCTAGTTCAATGATTGCTTGAAGTGCATCGCCGTCTAACATGTCTAATACATGGCTACGATGCGCAACTTGCATTGCTGGTGCGTCTGCATAACGGTCACAAGCAATAACTTCCAAACCTAAACGTTGGCACTCGATAGCAACTTCTTTGCCGAGTTCACCTGAACCTAATAGAAGTACACGAGTAGCATTTTCACGAGTAGCAGTACCAAACATAGAAATTCCTTCCGATCTTTTGAACGATTGATTGAAAACGGGGTGATCATACTTATTTCAATGACAAAAGCAAACGTTTGCGCAAGTTGTTGCTTTAATTACAGGTATAAAAAAAGCAGCCCTGTTAAATAGGGCTGCTTATTTAAATTTTTGTTAATCAGATGTGCTTATATTGCTAAGTAAGTCACTGGAATGTCGGGATTAATCGCTTCTAATGTAGATTGCGTATCCGCTAGGTGACTGATGCTACCTTCTGCGATTTCAACCAAAGCAGCACTTTCAATTTGTTCGAAATCGAAGCCAGCCAGTTTAAGTTGAATTAACGCGACTTGAAGGGGTGGTAGGCTCGGGTTGAACGCCGCATTTTCTGCGTAAGCACCCGTAAAAATTTCACCTGACGTCAGTTGTAGTGAAACACCACTTAGGTTTTTGGTGTAAGGAGCATGGCTGCGGTTTAGTGCTGCTAGCGCTTCTACAACAATAGGCGTTGTTTCTTCGGTCGTGTACTTATGATCAAGCTTTGTCATTAGGCCAGTTGTCACACCTAAATCAGCAGGGCCGAACGAGTCTGGTAGGTACTCTTGCAGAGACATTTCATCACGTTGTGGCAGCTGAACTTTAAGTTCTTTTGCTGTTGTCAGTTCGTTCATGAATTGACGACAGTGACCACAAGGACTGAAGTTGATGGTGATATCTGAGATACCTAGTTCGCCTTTCATCCAAGCGTGGCTGATTGCAGATTGCTCAGCGTGAACGGTTTGACCAAGTTGAGCACCAGCGATTTCAAGGTTTGCACCAAAATACAGAGTACCAGACAAACCACGCACGATTGCACCAACATAAAAGTCAGATAACGGAGCGTAAGAATACGCTGCGGCAAAAGGAAGTAGCGCAATACGTAGTTCGTCATCCGCTAGACCACTTGCTTGCAGTAGGCTAGCAAATTGTTCTGGAGACAATGTCGCGTCAAAGTTGTCTGCTAATACGATGTCACTCAAAAGCGCTTTCATTGATGATGGAGCACTTTCCAGCGCCAGGGTAATACGACTGTTCATGTTGAATCCTTAATTGACCTTAGGCTTTAAGTTTATGCATTGCTCAGGAACTTTCTGTGATAAAGATCACTATTGAATTGTTGTTGTTACATTGGTTTGCATAATTAGAGTGAGGTCACACTTGAAATCGATTACAAGAGCCATTTATACAGCTGATATCGCACTTATTGCTCGTAAAAGACCGTGACTTGACTGCTATTGCTAAATAAATGCGAATAAAAAGCCCAAACAGACACTGTAATAAACAGCATTCTGGTTGGGCTGAATCGCGTAGTGATCGTTTAGGTTAAGAGTAGAACCAAACCACGAGCGAAAATATACTCGGTGCGATGATTGAGGTAATGACGCCACAAAGCACAAGAGCCAAAGAACTGAATGCTGCATCTTCCTGATTCTTTTCCGCACAAGTCGCGGTGCCTAAAGCGTGAGACACGGTACCCATGGTTAAACCACGGGCGATCGGGCTCTTAATACCAATGAGGTTGTAGATTGGGTAAGCAAAAATTGCCCCAAATAGACCCACAATCAATACCAGTATTGCCGCAATCGCTGCTTCACCACCTAAATGGCTCGATACTTCCATTGCAATTGGCGTGGTGACTGATTTGCCTAACAAGCTCGCAATCAAAGTTAAGTCCGCTTTAAATGCTACTGCGATCACTGCCGTTGTTGTCATCGACATCACACTGCCTAGCGTGCACGCAAAGGTAATGATGCGCCAGTTGGCTCTGATTTGAGGTAGCTGCTCATAAAGTGGGTAAGCAAGTGCAACAACCGCAGGCTGCAGCATGTAGGTAATCCAAGTGTTGTCAGCATAGTAAGTCTCAAACGGTACTCTAAAGAACGTGAGAATCGGAATGATGATACCAATGCTGATAAGCAGGGGGTTACACAGCGGCGAGTTTACTTTTTGACTTACCCAGCGAGCAAATAGGAATACCACGATGGTGAGTAGAATCCACATGATCAGTTACCTCTCGAAAGCAAGCGGTCTAAGAACCATGATAAGGATACTAACACCAATAATGTGCCACCAACGGCGCTCGCCATAATTGGCAATGCGTTCGCGATGAGCATGTCGAAATGATCCATCAACCCAACACTGATTGGAACAAACAGTAAGATCATTAGGCGGATCATCAAGCTTGCACCGGGTTGTACCCAGTGCGAAGGAACAATACCAATCACCATGGCGGCAAACAGAATCAACATGCCAAAAATACTGCCTGGGATTGAGGTATCCAAAAAGTGCTGTAACGCGTTACCTGCTGTAAGTGCACCTATGATTAAGGTGAAGGAGATTAAGCAGTAAACCAGTTGGATCAATCTTTCTTTCAAAGTGTTACGTCTCTTGATAATGGAATTAGCTAGCTAACTTTTCTACGTATTGATAAACCGCCTTTAAGATAGCCATTTTCTTCTCGTCACTTTCATGTTCATGCGCGAGGTTTTCAAGGTTTAGCATGTACTCTTCTAAACGGCTTTCATAAAACTCACGACAATGGTTCGCCCATTTCAATTGCTCAGCTTCGTCGAGCGTCCATGGGAAGTTACGCGCACGGTAACGGAACAGTAACGGTTTAATACGTTCATCACCGAAGGTGATATCTAAAGCTGCCAAGTTATTTGGGTCAGTTTCGCGAATGATGTTCATCGCTGTTTTATCAGCAGGTGAGAAGAAACCGTCATAAAGGTGTGTATCAACATCATCACTCTTTTCGTACTCTCGCTCTTGTGAGTACAGGCCGATCAGTTTTTCGCGGATCTCTGGGTGTTCGCGCAGCAGTGCCAAGTTCTTCAAGCATTGTTGGCGATCAATACCGATGGTTTCGGCATTTTCAGCCGTCAGCGTTTTGGCTGGAGCAAGAATAGGGCACTTGTTCAGTTGAACCAATTTGATTGGTACTGGTAGCTCGTCTTCACCCAGTTCACTGCGTTTGGTGTAGAGTCTGTCTCTGAGTTCATCAGCGTCCAGTTCTAACAGTGGGCTTGGATCTTTGGCTAAATCAACCACGATAACCGCATTTTGATTGGTTGGGTGCCAAGCCATAGGCACAATCCAACTTGTGTAGTTGCAGTCACGGCCAAACATGCCCGAAACGTGCATCAATGGTGTCATGTTTACGATATCAACCAGCTCATTCAGCTTACGCTTATGACGCATGTTGTAAAGGTAATCGAACATCTTAGGTTGCGCAGCTTTCAGCTTCTTCGCTAACTCGATGGTCGCAATAACATCGGCCATCGCATCGTGCGCGTTCTCGTGTTCAATGCCGTTTGCCACAGATAGGTGTTCCAGTTTGAAGCTTGGGTAACCTTCTTCGTTCTCTGGCCAAACAATGCCTTCAGGACGCAGTGCGTGAACAGCGCGCATTACATCTAATAAATCCCAACGAGAGTTGCCATTCTGCCAGCTCCACGCATATGGGTCGATGAAGTTTCGGTAACAGGTGTAACGCGTTACTTCATCATCAAATCGAATACTGTTGTAGCCAAGGCTTGTGGTGTTTGGTTTGGCTAACTCAGCATGGATCTTAGCGATAAACTCTGGTTCAGGAAGACCTTGTGAAGCCGCTTTTTGTGGTGTGATACGGGTGATCAGTGCAGCTTCAGGCGCAGGGAGGTAATCAGCGGGAGGTTGGCAATAGATAACCAGAGGCTCTCCAATAACATTGAAATCTTGGTCGGTACGAACACCCGCAAACTGACTCGGACGGTCTTTTGCTGGGCTAACGCCCCATGTTTCGTAATCGAAAAAGAAGTAGGTTGGCTGATTATCTGAACTCATTGAATTTCCTGAACAGCAAGCGCGGAACGTTTACTGTGGCTGAAGGTTAGTTTTGTTCAGTATCTGATAGTATGCGGTACGCGTGCAACCCAGATCACAAATAAATTGCCGGAAAACGGTGCTTTACTATTCAATCGAGTCAGTGGGGAAGGTTTTGAAACCAATTGAGGCGGTTTCTTAGTTAATACAATCTGTCTATCGTCCGTTTAATCCGATGGAGGCGAGAGTATCAACTGGACTTTCTGCTTCATGGTTAACTCTCGGTTCTTCAAATCTTTGAATATGGCCTTCCATTCTTGAAAGGTGACCACTATCGGATTAAAACTGTTCACGGGTTTGGTGACGCCATAACGTACAGTTTCAACTTCAGGTTCGAATGTACCAAATAACTTATCCCAGATAATAAGAACGCCGGCGTAGTTCTTATCAATGTATTGCGGGTTTTTGCCGTGATGTACTCGATGATGCGAAGGGGTATTAAAGATGTATTCAAGTGGCCCCAAGCTTCGTATCCATTGTGTATGGACGAAGAACTGCAAACCTAGATTGAGAAGCACCACAAAGATGACCCACTTAGGGGCAAAACCTATGATGACCAACGGTATCCAGAAAAGCCACATCCCAGCAAGTGGATACATTAAGCTTTGACGGAAAGCCGTACTGAAGTTCATGCTTTCTGAACTGTGGTGTGCCACGTGTGCTGCCCACATCCAGCGAACACGATGGCTTGCTCTGTGGAACCAGTAATAGCAAAAGTCTTGCAACACCATCAATACAACAAAACTCAGCACGCCCATTTCAATGTCCATTAGGCGCCAACCAAACATCCAGAGATACAGCTGCACGACCAATAACCCGGTGAGCAAATCGGAGAGTTGATGCATTCCCGCCAGCGTGAAATTACACATCACTTCTGAAAGCTTATAGCTGGAGTTATCAGGCAGTCGACCTTGCTTCTGACCGATAAAATACTCAGCCAACATGCACACCACGAACAAGGGCGCTAATACCAGCAGTAGCCATTCTGGGTAATTGATTAATGCGTCGATATTCATGTTTTATCCTTGTTGAGACGCCATACGCGTTCTTAGTATCAAGTTTACTTAGACTTGCTCGCCTGAAATTCAGTTAGCAAAATTTCGCTACCAGCGAGCAAAGTGATCTTCTGTTAGGCCAAGAACACCATCGAGTTGATGTGTCACTCCATTGTTGTCTTCAATCGAGCCAGAAAAGTGACCAATGAACTGACGAAAGTTACTTTTTAACAGCCATAAATTGAGCTTTTCGCTGCGATTATTTAAGGGCGTAAAGGTCAGGTTTATACGTCCATCTTGTGATGTTATCTGCCAAGGTAAATTGGTGTCTTGGCGACTAAACGCAAACTGTACCGGGTTAAGTAAGTGCCGAGTTCCATTGATCCATAAAACGTTCTCGCAGCCTCCGGTTTCATTGACGCCTGCTGCGAGGTTCAAGCCAATATCTGTCCCATTGGATTGCGTGTTGATGCTTGCCCAGCGCCAACTGGTTTCACGTCTCATGTAACCCGCTGAAAAGTCATAACCGGCACGAGCTTGAGTGAGATCGAGTGATTCTCCTTTGATTTGGATGTCGCCGCTGATGCGCAAAGCATTGTGCTTTTGGGTGTAAGTCCAACCTGAATAACCCGTTGAGCTACACATCGCCATGGGCAGGCTGTCGGTTTCAGGCTCTAAAGCGATATCGGCCTTGATGAGTTTGGTCTTCAAGCGAACTCGCCATTGTCCGCCCTCGATATAGAAAGCAATGCTTTGATCTGCAATGCTTGTCTTTCCTTCAAATGGTGAAGGCGTTACATGCTTATCAAACCCTAATGGCCTCAACCAAGATGACTCTTGCAGATGGTTGTTTTCTATGTCGTACAGATAACAAAATGCCGAGCCTAAGTAGCGAATATCCGCGATAGCGACGCCGATAATGTGTGTGTCGGTGACGATGCTGACAAACTGGAATTGCTTATAGTGGAAGTGCTTCTGCCAAGGGTTTGCTTTTGAATCCATCGAGTTTCGGTAGTCAAAGTTCTCGATGTTTAGGTGTTTAAGGATGCCATCGAAATGCCCAATGATCGGCTGACCATTAGAATTAATCAAACTGTGTGGGGCTGGGTTGGTTTTTATCATTGCGATGGTTCACATTATTTTAACAACTAAAGCCATTGTGCGATGAGTAGCGTAGAATTGGGAGGTCATATTCGGACAAGAGCGCGTTACCAATCACGATTTTGTCAGTAGTGTTGTTGAAGCTGAGTAGTCATGTTTATGGGAATGGGCTCGATATAAGGAGAGACGATTGGAGATTATCGCGGAGTATAAGCCAACCGGACATAGGCACCAGTTGGGTACATTAGATATCGCGCTGCTGTTGAATACGCTAGAGCAACGAGGTATCGATATTGAAAGGCTACTCAATGATGTGGGTTTGCCGAACATGGATTGGCGAGGTCCGAATGGAAAACTGACTTACGCTGACAAGCTTTCGTTGTTTAGCGCGGCTAATCAGAGTTTTCCTCACGATGGTTTGGGGCTTTGGTTGGGGGAACACGCTAGCTTGAGCCACTTTGGTGTGTTGGGTTATGCGCTATCGACCAGTCAAAATGTCGGGGAGGCCATCAAGTCGGGCTTCAAGTATTTGCGCCTGAACGGTCCTATTTTCTCGGTTAAATTGTTTCTAGATTCCGAGCACGCAGTGATTCAGATTGAGAACACCTTGGAAGTGGGCGATCTGCTCCCTTTCTGCAGTGAGTATTTCTTAAGTTCCATCGTCTCTTTGTTCAAAGAACTGACTGGTCATGAGTTGGATATTCACACTTTGGCTTTGCCTTATGCTCGTCCCAATTACGCTAAGCTCTATGACGACCGTTTCCAGTGCCCTGTAGTTTTTGAGCAGAGCCATTGTGAATTGCGTTTTGATGCCTCGGTTTTATCACAGACCTTATTGACTCATGATGCCGCGACACTGAAGCGCTATCTTGCGTCTTGCCAGTCGATAGTCGAAACGTTGGACTCTGAGCATCTGCTGACTAATCAGATCAAAACGATCTTTTATCAAACCGCAGGTAGTTTCCCGACTATAGAACAACTCGCGGATGAGTTTGGTTGTAGCTCTCGTACACTCAGGCGAGAGCTAGTGACCCATGAATCCAGTTACCAAATATTGCTTACCGAAGTTCGAGTGGAGCTGGCCAAAGAGCTATTACTCGGCACAACCATGAGCATTGATGACATCGGTGAAAGGCTCGGTTATAGCGACCCTGCAAATTTCAGAAGGGCGTTTAAAGGTTGGCTCAATAAAACGCCCGCTCAGTTTCGTGATGGTTTAAGTTAAGGCGTTACTTGCTAAAGAACTGCTCCCTGAAATCGGTGACTTGCTGTTGATAATAACTGTCCCAATCTTGTTGAGTCCAAGTGGCATAACTTGATGAGCGCTGAGAGTCTAAGGTTGCTTTGAGCTGATCCAGTTGCTCGTGATAACTCATCACGGTTTGTTGCTGTTGTGCGACTTGTTGTTCTCGCGCGGCAATGTTGCTGGCCTGCGCTTCATCTAAGTAGGCATCTTGAAGGTCGGCTTTGACTGATGCTACTTCAGCAGGGCTATAGCTGCTGGGTATCAAAGATACTGCCAGTTCATATTTTTGAAGCTGTGTTTCGGCGTTTAACGTGCCCGTATTGTTTTGCCATTCACTAAGCAAATCTTGATAGTTGGCCAAAAACTGGCTCGCTTCGTTCTTTTCAAGGGTGTTAGCGTCAAGCGTAAAATCCAGATGAGCAAACTGGTCAGCGAATAGCTGGTGGGCCAACTCTCCCCATACTTGTTGTGCAGATTGCTTGAATAAGGCAACACGATCTTCAAGAGTCTCTATGGATTCAAGTGGGATAGTGCTTTGTGTTAATTGCCAGTCAGCCGATAGCTGCGGATAGTCGCTCAGTAACTCAAACCATATGCCCGGCAATTCTGATTTCAATCGTGCGAGTTGCTCTGCGCAGTCATCGCGTTGTTGGCAAAGCTTCCAGAACCCATCGAGTTCATCGAACAAAGCCTTGCCTTCAAGCTCACTCAAGTTTTCAGCAAGAATTTTACCGTCCAGTGCTCCAGCTTGGGCTTGATTGCTGTGCGATGCGGAGTTTTCCGAACTAGCGGTTGCAGTAGGCGTGGAATTATCGTCATTAGTTGTCGTAGAAACACGCGGCTTAGGTTCTGTGTGTTGAGCAGAAGATAGCGCTGTTTCGTTCGTTTTTGATGACCACGAATAGCAAATAATGCTCGCCGTTAAGACGAGCATTAGGATTAATATAACTCGATGCATTATTGGTTCACCGAGTTACTTGATCACGGCGCTAACAGGGAAGTGGTCTGAAAGGTTGTAGTGCTTCCATAACTCACTGCTTGTTGATCTTGGGACATCCACGCGATTGTCGTTATGCGCTTTAGCGGTATACTCTGAGCTCACTACCACATAATCGAGATACTCAACGTTCTCGCCACCCGACATAGGCTCTCCCGCAAAGTTGTTGATGCGTGGGTCAAAGGTAGAAGCGGTGTAACCTGAGTATGTTGGTTCATCAGCCTGCAGGTTAGCAAACATCTGTTGATAGTCGCTTGGGAACTTGAGCTTGTTCACGTTGAAGTCACCGCTGTAAACCACAGTTTCTGATGCCGGGATATTCAGAGACTGCGCCAGTGCACGCATCTGCTTGAATTGACGTTGTCGGTAATCACGAGCGGTGTCCGTATCGAATGATGCCGTGTGGGTACCGAAAACATGGTAAGCCTGACCATTCTTGATAACTTCCGCGTAGTTAACGCCTTTATCTGCAAAGCAATCTGTGCCCGTGCAATCAGGGAAAACATACTGCGCTTCATTAACGATAGGATAGCGGCTGACAATGATCACACCACCGTCGTATATGTTAATCCCATCTTTATCGAGCATTTTAGTTTGATAAGGATACTCTTTCGCAAGCTCACGCAAGAACTCATCTCTGCCGTTAGCAAACACCTCTTGAAGCGCCAACACGTCATAGCCCTTTACATATTGAGGGAGTAGGTCATAGCGGTCACCAATATGTGAAGCGATGGCAGGCAGCGCCCAGATGTTGTAAGTCATGACCTTGAGTGTATTGGCATCCGGCTCTGGTTGCTCATCCACTTTTGGTGGGGTGATGGTGTAATAAATATCATCATAGCGCGCTGTAGAATCGGCTTTGAGGGCTAGCTCTGCATTGACCCCGAACGCATCGGTTGTGCTGCGATGAATATTACGATCGTCATGCAATGTTAGGTTGACGTCTGCGGCACTCAAACCATGTTGCAGAGTCGAGTTATACCAATGTCCCTTCATGGTTTGGTTGAGCGTGACACTTTCGCCCACAGCGTTTGATACCACAGTGTCAAACTCATAGGTCTTCCCAGATTTCACACCAGTCCAGCGGTTGAAACTTATCAGCTTCTTCGTCTCCCAAGGACCAATCTGTTCAACATGCTGTTGCCACTCATCACCGAGTTGAAGCAGGTCGGTACCAGTGTGGTTGGCTTGAATGGTCATCACTTGATTGGTGTTATTGGTGAGATACACGTCGGTGTCTGCGATCGCAGAGGTCGAAGCGATTGATGTGGATGCCACAAGTGCAGCTAACCAAGTCCATTGAGTTTTCATCGTTTACGTTATCCTTATTGATTGATGTCTAGAATAACGTAGTCAAGAGTTATGACATTGGAGTTATAACTCTATGGCATTTATTCAAATATGAGATATATGCCAAGGTTTTATAAAATTGATTAACCATTGAAAATTAACATATTGTCTTATCGGAATGATAAGTGGTACGCGCGCGAATAATAGGGTCAGTTAATGCTTTCGAGTCGGTGGAACAGCCAATATTGGCGTGCTTAAGTGAAAACTGTGTGTCGCGGTAAAGTGGAGGTTGTGAGCAACAAGAAGGGAATATGGACACAGCTTAGAGCTATCAGCATAAATTTTGCGATTGTTCTGTAATTTACTCTTGTTCAGTAAACAGAAACCTCAAAAACAGGTATGATAGTGCCGTTTTTAATCCTGAACTGGGAAAGTCATGGCAAAGTTAACACTCCAAGAGCAGATGCTTAAAGCTGGCTTGGTAAATGAGAAAAAATTAAAGAAGGCGAAGAAAGGCTCTAAAAAGTCTCGCGTTCAGTCTCGTGAAGCAAAAGCGGCAGCTGAAGAAACTAAACTGGCGCAGCAAGCGAAAGACAAAGAGCTAAACCAACAGTTGAAAGAACAACAGTTGAGCAAAGAAATTAAAGCTCAAGTGAAGCAACTGATTGAGATGAACAAGATCGAACAGAAGAACGGTGAGATCAAATACAACTTCACCGACGGTACGCTAGTTAAATATCTTTACGTAGAAGAGCTGACTCAAAAGCAACTAAGTAAAGGCATTCTAAGTATTGCTCGTCAAGGCGAGAGCTACGTTGTTATTCCAACAGCAGTAGCGAACAAGATTGCTATGCGCGACGAAGAATCTATCGTTGATACGCAGGCAGGTAGCACAGACGAAGTAGACGAAGATGACCCGTACAAAGACTTCGTGATCCCAGATGATCTAATGTGGTAATCCGTTTTGCCTAGCTCCATTTTAATGGTTAGCTAAGTTTACAGGATCTAAGAATGCAGCGAACAATCACTCGATTGGCGCTGCATTTTTTTGGCGCGAAATGACTTCAACAAATCTTGAATAACGCTTAGTGTTCTGACATGCCGTAAACAAGGCTATCATTGGCACTTGCATGATCGATAAAATCGGTATTAGCGCGCTGTTCGTGTTGGTCATAGCCATCGAAGTAACAGTCGCCAATTTCATTGCGCGGGCAAACGTGAATGTGGTCTTTGATGACCAGTTCGGTAGAGCAGCATGGGCAGTGTTTTACATGTCCAGTGAGTACCGTAGATCGATTTGGTTTCATACATCCTCCTGATAGGCACTGTAATCTGATTGCCTATTTGCACCCTAAGTTACGCAAATTAGTGTGTCGTTATGATTTCATTTTTAAGTCAATGAAAAACGATTCAGAAAGTGAATACTTAGCGGCTAATACAGATGTATGACTGAGAGAATGTAAGACGAATCAAGCCCAGAGCAGACGCAATGGGCTTGGAATAACAGCTGAAACTTTCTATGGGCTTATGGCTGCATTGGGGTAAGCGTTAGCTGAGCGCTGTTATAACCCAGTTGCGCTAGGGCTGCAGGGTCGAAGTCAGTCAGAACCTTGATGTCACCAGCGTAGTAGGGTGTGTAATCGCCTGAAGGTGTCATGGCGTTAAATGAATCAATAGAGTGCTCGGTACCAATATCGATCATTCCAGAATATTGTGACTCCGCACTAAACTGGCCTGAAACATAGGTGTAGAAAGGACGGACACTGGCACCTGCGGCGTACTGCATGCTACTTAAACCATTGGTGTTGATTGCCCAGCTCCAATCCCACCATTTCATCTCTCCAGGAATATAACGGTGATCCCATTGGTAGCGGATATTGGCTTGATCTTCGCTGGTGGTTCCCATGGTAAAGGTGTGAGAGACCGTCGGGCGGTTTGTTGGGTGTGAGCTTAGCGCATTGCCGCTATAACGAAGGAAACCTGTGAAGTTCACGTCGTAACTCATGCTGGTTTTGATACGGTATGGGTAAGTGATGGTAGAGCGTAAGAACTCTACTTGAAAAGGAAGTACTGAGTGAGCAGGCACGGTGATGATGGCTTCCAGTTCTGTTGGTTCAAAACGAGCACCACTGTTGGTATCGGAGAAACGTTGGCCATCTTCTAGCGCTACTCTTACTTCTGTCTTTCCAACTTGTGGCCAATGAAAGGTTTCATCAATGACGACTGAATCAGCAAGGTCGAAGCGTTGGGTTTTACTCCATTGTGTGGATTGCTCAAAATGAAGGTCAACGACGATTTGTTTAGACTGATCGTCGTCATTGATTGCATAAGCCGAGACGGTTTCAATCAGTTCTTGGTCGGTCTCTGTCATAGAACCGTGTAAAAACGATGTGTTATCGAGCGTGTAAGCGAAGTTATCAACAGTGATGCTTGTCTTCTCATCACAGCGATCACCGGCACAGCTTCCATCGTTATTGCCTTTAATCTCCCAACCATTGTTAAGCGGTTTTATTGCCATGTCTTGGCCGACGTAACGCGCGCTATCGCCTCCAACCCAAGCGTAACCGAGGTTATGGGCCAAGTAACTCAGTGGCCTGATAAAGTTCGTGTTGTCGCTGACTAAGGCGCGTTGAATATCAAGGTTATTGTTCGTTTCGATAGCTTGCGCTTCGTAGTAAGGCAGGCCTGCGTCTGGGGTATTGGGGTAGCACCAAGTATTGTCACTTGGTTGTCCTTGTTTGATGAGCCCGTGGTAGCCAGACCCCATGATCACCCAGTCATTTTTAAGGCCAGCAATGTCCCACACATTCATGCGAGATAGTAGGGCGGTTTTGTGTTCTTGAGCTTCTGTATTACTGAGCGGACGATAATCGGAACGGCAGATATCTTCACCGAGGTTATCCAATACGATTTGGTCTGAATATATCTTGGCATGAGTGGCAAAAGAGACGAAACAGAGGGCAGAGCTAAATAGAACGGTTTTACTGACGTTAAGCATGAATAAGTTCCTAAATGCCATTATTTGGCTATTTTTATTAGAATCGAGTTATTAGATTTTATTGATATTATTTAAAGCCGAGGGGCTCTAGCGGGGTGTACTTTGTCATATAAAACAATGCTAAAAATACTGAAATGAATTGAAAATAAATACTTATAGATATCAGGAGGTTGTACTGATCAACTTGTTGTTTGATAAAGACTTATCTTGATGACTTCAATTAGTTTCAACAATCCAATCTATGGGTGATTAATTGTTGAACGTTTCTGTTTTTGAAGCCTCGTTATTTGGTATGTTGGCTTGGAAAATTTAGGCCAGCAAGATGGATTAGATAGGTTTATTGTTTAAAGGAGGGGGAAGTACTGAGTAAGCCAAATAAGGAGGGATGTTGTGATAAGCAAGATCGAAAAATGCAGCCAACAACCGTTCGATTGCTGCTGCATTTTTTATTGTTCGAGTTAACTTAATTGGAAGAGATTAAGCATCACCTGGTTTTTCGCGTTTGCTGTTCCAACCCATAAAGTTGTAAATGTTGTAACGAGCAAAGCCAATCTGTTCATGCAAAGCAAAATCTGTGACCGCAAAGTTGTACCACAATGGCAACCATGAAATTTGAGCAGCCATGTAGTCGGCTCTCACTGGAATAACATTCAAGCCGAAGTGGTTGAAGTAGAGCTCGCTACGACGAATATGTAGGCCAGATGAAACCAACACAATGTTGTCGAATTTATGATGCTTCATTAGGTCACTAGTGAGCTGAGCGTTCTTCCAAGTGTTGACGCTATTTGGCTCTTGAATGATGTCACCCATCGGAACGCCAAGTCTCAGCAATTGTTGCTGATAAACTTCTGCTTCGGCAACACCGTTATTTTGTGCATCGCCACCACTGATGATCACTTTGCATGTGGTTTGGGTTTTGGCGCAATCTTTATATTGGCTGGCGGTTTCACTGATTCGGCCAAAAGAGAAAAAGGCTGGCTCGAACTCTTGCGTGCTTTTAATTAACTGCGTTCCCGCACCCAGAAGAACAATGGCGTTATTGTCAGACCATTGGATATCAGGCTTATTTTCGTAATCGGCTTGCAGATCGTTCAGTAAATAACGAGGAATTAAACCTGAACCAATCAGCACAAATGACGATATAAGAACAAGAGATAAAAACAGAGAGGTTTTTCGCCACTGAAGTAAACGTGTAAAGCCTACGAATAGCAGAAGAAGTAATAATATAATAAAGCTCATGAGGATCCTGTTATCGAACTGGTGCCAAGATGATGTGACATACTGAAGCGGTGCATCATATATCAGTTATGTTAATCATTCATAGGTAACTCATTGTATTATTGAACAAATGCACGATTTCTTTCTATCAAGAACAATCATCGATGAGAGCATTCGAAAAATCGCTTTATTATTGTTCGATAATCCCATTTTAAATATAGGCATATAATTCAAGAGGGTTATTTAAACCTTATTTCGTGTTATTTGATTTATCTGTTCATCGGTTTCCGTTTCTTCAACTCGTTAACTCAGCTTTCATATTCTTAAACTACCAAATCTTCAAGCTCTTAAATGATCGAGCTCTCCAGTTTTCAAGATCTTAAACTATCAAGCTCTCAAGTTTTCAAAGTAATACTGAACAAATTTAACGAACACTTGGTGTTTCTTTGCCGGATAAATAACTTGCGGATAGAACAGATAAATACTGTTGCCTTGTTGCAGACATTCATCAGGCAGCACTCGCTCTAATTCTCCCAGTTCGACCTCTTTCGCAACGTAGTAACTTGCAATACGGATGATGCCACTGCCTGCCATAGCTTGTTGCTTAAGCAGGTGGTTGTCATTACTTGAAAGCCAGCCGGACACATCAATATTTACCGATTTTAAAGGCCACTCGGTTTGGTGCAGAGTTGCTAAGCATTGATGATCACTTAAGTCACTCACATTGGTAGGGCGACCAAATTGGTTAAGATAACCGGGAGTCGCGACTAAATCATGTTGATAGCTAATCAAGTGTTTCGCCACCATGTTGTCAGGTGGCGTATTGGTGGCACGAAACGCGATATCGATATCATCTTGATTGAGATTAAAGTTGGTGTAGCTACTGTTTATCTCGAAACGAATCTCAGGGTATTGCTGCCTAAACTGTTGGCAGATATCGAATAGATATACCTCAGTAAACATCTTTGGCGCAGTGAGGCGTAATAGGCCTTTGACGATGTCGTGTTGCTCAGAAACACTGCGTTCAAGCTGTAAGACTTGCGAGCGAATCGTTAAGCCTTGTTGTAACGCGCGTTCGCCTTCTTGGGTTAAACGAACACTGCGAGTGGTTCTGACCAAAAGCGGGCACTGTAAATCGTTCTCTAAACGTTTGATCTGTTCAGAAAGGTAGCTCTTAGAGATACCGAGCTTTTCGGCTGCCTTGGTAAAGTTGAGTTGCTGAGCAAGTTCTACAAACAGGATCAGTCGTTCTATTCTTTTGTGTTCGTTCATTCGCGCGTTCCTACCAATCTATTGTTCGTCATATCAAACAATCATTTCGTAACTAGCATATTCTGTTTTTTAAAAAGAACAATATGATAGAGGCATATTTCTGGTCAGCAAATCTTCTAAGCGAGAATCGATATGACGAACAGCACTGAATCTACAAACAAAACGAATGACAAAAAACGTATCCCATTATCAAATTATCTACCGAATGTTGGGCAAGTTGCCTATGGCTGCATGGGGTTAGGTGGTGGCTGGAATGATAATCCAGTGACGAGTGCGGATGTTGCTCAAACACGAAGCGTAATCGGCACCGCACTAGAATCGGGCATTAACTTATTCGACCATGCGGATATCTATACCTTCAGCAAAGCTGAGCAAGCCTTTGGTCAAGCATTACAACAAGCGCCTGATCTGCGTGAACAGATGTTCATTCAATCTAAGTGTGGGATTCGTTTTGAAGGCGAGGGCAATGTTGGTCGTTATGATTTCTCGGCTGATTGGGTAGGCCAATCGGTAGACGGTATTCTCAATCGATTGAATACTGAAAAGCTTGATGTGCTGTTATTGCACCGCCCTGACCCTTTGATGGAACTCGATGAGCTAGCAAGAACGTTAGAGAACTTAAAAGCGCAAGGTAAGGTCGATTATTTTGGTGTGTCGAACATGAACAGCCATCAAATTCAGTACCTGCAATCTGCGCTTGGGCAACCCATCGTCGCGAATCAAGTTGAGATGAGCTTAGCCAAATTGGATTGGTTGAATGATGGGGTGATGATTAACTCGCAAGGGCACCATCAATCAGACTTCGCCGCAGGCACTCTTGAACATTGCCAATTGAATAACATCCAACTGCAAGCTTGGGGCTGTTTGGCACAAGGCCGATTTGCTGAGCAAGGTTTGTATTCAGAACATGAAAACGTGAAAAAGACAGCGCACTACGTGGCTCAGTTAGCGAACCAATATGGCGTAGAAAGTGAAGCGATTGTGTTGGCATTTTTGCTTCGTCACCCTGCTCGTATCCAACCTGTAATTGGCACCACAAATCTAGAGCGAATCAAAGCTTCGGCAGTCGCGACTCAGATAAACCTGTCTCGTGAAGAGTGGTACAACCTATACGTGTACTCACGTGGTCAAGCACTGCCATAAGGAATGAATATGTTGAATCAAAAGATCGCGCAACAACTGGTGTCTAACGCTCTAGACATTGCTGAGCGTAATCAACAAGCAATCGCGGTGAGCGTGTGTGATACGCACGGTGAGTTACTGGCGTTTATTCGCATGGATAATGTGAGTGTTCAAGCCGGATTGTTAGCACAGAACAAAGCTTATACATCTGCAAGAGATAGACAGCCAGGCGGTAACTTAGGTGCTTGGGCGAGAGAAACTGGTAAAGACTTAAGTTACTGGACTGACTCAAAGATCACTGGCTTTAAAGGCGGTGTTCCCATTGAATTAAATGGGCAGGTGATTGGCGCTATTGGTGTCAGCGGATTAAGTGAAGACGACGATGAAGCACTTGCCGAAAAAGTCATTCAACTTGTGTTCTAAGCTGTTGCTCGTGAAGTAATGGAAGTTAGAAGTAACAGATAATAAAAAACCGATGCATGTGCATCGGTTTTTTTGTTTAACGAGACTCAAGTGCTTGAATCAATCGAACCCATTAAGCGTTCGCTTGTTCCAGATCTTGTTGCTTGTCTTTCTTGCCTAATAGGCGGCTTGTGATCGTACCGGCTGTCATAGCACCAGATACGTTAAGCGCCGTACGTGCCATATCGATAAGTGGCTCGATAGAGATAAGCAGTGCTGCAATCGTTACAGGAAGGCCCATAGCAGGAAGTACGATAAGCGCCGCGAACGTTGCACCGCCACCTACGCCAGCAATACCGAATGAGCTCACTGTGATAATAGCAATCAGAGACAGAATGAAGTTGATGTCCATTGGGTCGATGCCAACTGTAGGCGCAACCATGACTGCTAGCATTGCAGGGTAGATACCCGCACAACCGTTTTGACCAATCGTCGCACCGAAAGAGGCAGACAGGTTAGCAATCGCTGGTGGCACGTTTAGCTTAGTGATTTGAGCTTCAACGTTCAGTGGAATTGTTGCTGCAGAACTACGAGACGTGAAAGCGAACGTCAGTACAGGCCAGATCTTTTGGAAATACTTTTTCGGGTTTACACCAACAAAAGAAACCAACACACCGTGTACAACGAACATCAGTAGAATCGCAACGTAAGATGCAACGATGAAACCTAGTAGGCTGAGGATGTCAGAAGCACTTGATGTTGCAACTACCTTCGCCATTAACGCTGCGATGCCGTATGGCGTTAGTGCCATGATCATCTTAACTAAGCGCATAACGATAGATTGTGCCGCTTCAACAAACGTACGGATCGGAGATTCTAGTTCTTCTTTCTCTGCCATCACTTTACGAGCAGCGATGCCCGTTAGCACACCAAAGATAACCACAGCGATGATAGACGTAGAGCGAGCGCCCGTTAGGTCTGCAAATGGGTTAGTCGGAATAAAGCTAATCAGCATTTGTGGAATTGTTAAGTCTGAAACGCTACCGATGCGGCTTTCAAGTGTTGCGATACGTGCTGTTTCGCGAGCGCCTTCTGTTAAACCTTCAGCAGACAGGCCGAATGCTTGCGTTACAACAATACCAACAATCGCAGAAATCGCGGTTGTTGCTAGCAGTACAGAAATGGTGATGCCAGAAATCTTGCCCAGTGAACCGCCTTTTTCAAGCTTCACTACTGCGGCAATCATTGAAACCAATACTAATGGCATGATCACCATTTTCAGTAGGCCGACATAACCACGGCCAACAATGTTTACCCAATCAAGTGTCTCATTGATGACCGGATTGCCTTCACTAAATAGCAACTGAAGACCAAGACCAAATGCGCTACCAAATACTAAACCGAGTAAAACGAGGCGAGAAAGTGTGTTTTCTTTTTTCTGCTGTCCGTAGAGAAAAAAGAGGATACCAGTGAATACCGCTAAGGCAGCGATAGCTGAAAATGACATTTGTTTTCCTTATGAATTTCTTTAAATCGATAGGGCGCTTAGATATATGGGCGCAAATACTGTTAGCTACAGTAGCGACCTGTAACAAAACGTAAAATAAGGAAAAGTAATTTATTAGAACGATTAGTAATATCCACTCAATAGGATGGGTGGATATTCAACATTGTGATGAATAGGTGAGCTTTTTAGCGATATTTTGCCAATAAATTGAGCATGTCACTTGACGAGTAAATTTCGATATTTTGGAAATTATTTTCGAATAACCGGAACAACATTGCTTTGGCTACGTCTTCCGACTGAATAGGGCGTAGGTTTTTGAACTTACCAAGCATAAATGGAGACAGCAGAGGAAAGACACTTTGCAGGAGTTTTTCATCAGCTCTAGGTTCATCACGCTCACCCACCAGAGGCCCAGGGCGTGCGATGAAAAGCTGCTTGAAGCCAATACGTTTTAAATTTTGTTCCATTTGTCCTTTACAGCGAAGGTAGTGCGAATAGGAATCTGGTGAAGCGCCATAGCTAGAAACGACCGCTACGCGTTGAACCCCAAGAAACTTCATCGACTGTGCGACTTGGCTAACCAGTTCCACATCGATTTTGCGAAGCGCTTCTTTTGATCCTGCCTTTTTCTTAGTCGTACCTAAGCAGATAACGCCAAGATTAGGCGTCGCATTCGTGTCATCCCAACTGGTAACTTGCAGGTCGCTGTGAATGAGTGTGTGGAGCTTGTTGGAATCAAACTGTGAATCTAACGCTCGGCGAGATAGGGCATAGATATGATCAACGGCGGGTTCATCGATGAGCAACTTCATCACATGATGACCAATTAACCCGGTTGCACCAGCCACCACGACCGATGTTTTGTCTCCAGAAATGCTCATTTTAATCCCTTCTTCACTCCACAAGTGCTTGTTTAATATAAACAGTGTTTGAATTTTAAGCGAATAAAAGTTTGTTAAACGAGTGGTCAGTAGTATGTGGGGAGTCGCCTGTTTATGGAAAAAGAGATGATTTAGTTTGGCTCGACGCATAAGTACGGTCTGAAGCATAAGTACGATATGAAACATAATGGCGGTGGGAAAGATAAATGCGGTTTGAAACTTAAGTTAGGCGTTAAACATAACAAAGCCCGCTGGGCGACGGGCTTTGTTACTTTTCTTGCTTCTTACTAGGTAAAGGACAGTGGGATTTTCCTTACCTTTTTGCTAGCTTTCTTACTTGATTTATTTGGTTTTCTTTTACTTGAATTTGGAATCATTACACCTCCTAAATCGTTGTTCTGTTTTGTCTTTCAATCGATTGTCTTTCTTCGTGTAGCGTCAGTGTTGTGGGCATTCACTGTATGGGTACTTATCAATGGAGAGATTAATAAGTAATTTAGATAAGGCATAAACGATGCCAAAATGTAAGTTATTGATAAATCTATTATCAGTATTATTTGTGTTTTAGGGTTCGTCAATTTGACTGTCAATCTGAGAAAAAACCAGTGTGATCTGTTTAAATTAAGAACACTCTCTGCGGTTTCTGCCACATAGCCATAGATACAGCCTTGCTTAACACGTAAACTGAGTCGTAATTCACATAGACCAAGGACGTGCTATGAACCTCAAGCTTGATACTCTTGCTCCCACTCAGATTTATCACCTGATGACACAAACCGTTGTTCCTCGCCCGATTGCGTGGGCATTGACGGAATCTTCTGACCAAGAGTACAACCTCGCGCCTTTCTCTTATTTCACGCCTGTTTCTAGTAATCCGCCGTTACTGATGTTATCGGTTGGGAAGAAGCCGTCCGGCGAAATCAAAGATACCACTCGTAATGCCCTAGAAACGGGTAAGCTAGTGATTCACATTGCTTCTTCAAGTTCTGCCGAAACCATGACGGCGACAGCAGCTACCCTTGAACATGGTGATTCGGAAGTCACCGCGAATAATATTGATCTGGTTGAATTTGAAGGCTTCTCTTTACCGAGATTGAAAGAGTGCGCGGTCGCTTTTGGATGCACCTTGTACGAAGTAAAAGAGGTTGGAGAAGTGCCACAAAGCCTTATCTTTGCTCAAGTCGAAACCGTGTACATTTCCGAAGACGTGATCGACAAAGACAGTGAGCGTCTTAAGATCGACGCGTTAGCACTTGATCCTTTATCTCGATTGGGTGGCGGTGAATACGCCACGCTTTCCAATGTGTTTTCTGTCGCACGCCCTAAGTAGCAATACCTAAGTAGCAGCCCTATATCAACGTACCCAGAATAAGCGTTTTTAAAAACTATGTTAGATACCCAATACTCGCAGTACATCCAACACCGAATTGACCAAAAAACCAAGCCACTTGGCGCACTTGGCTTACTAGAAAAAGTCGCACATCAACTGGCTTTGATTCAGAGCCAAGGCAAAGAAGCTGCGGTTGAACACATCGAATTGAATAAGCCAAGTATCATCATTTTTGCTGGCGACCATGGCATTGCTGACGAAGGCGTGAGTATTGCTCCAAGCGCGGTAACACAACAGATGGTGTTGAACTTCTTAAGCGATGGCGCGGCGATCAATTGCTTCTGTGCGGTGAATAATATCGATATCACGGTAGTCGACACGGGGATATTGTTGCCTGTGGAATCAGACAGTGACATGTTGATCTCTCAGCGTTTGGGTACGCGAACCAATAACTTTGCCAATGAAGCGGCAATGAGTTTAGAAACGGTTGAACGTGGGATTGAACTGGGTACAGATCTTGTATCTAAAACCATTTCGAATGGCACCAATATCATCATGTTTGGTGAAATGGGTATCGGAAATACCAGCAGCGCATCAGCGATCTTAAGTGCATTAGCGAATCGTGCTGCAGCGGAGTGTGTTGGCCTAGGCACTGGCATCAACAATGAACAGCTTGCACGTAAAGTGGCTGTGGTTGAGCAAGGTGTCGCGCGTTGCAAAGGTTTAGATGCGAATGAAGTTAAAGATATTAAAGAGGTACTCGCACAAGTCGGTGGCTATGAAATCGTTCAAATGGTCGGTGCTTTCCTTGGCGCTTACCAAAACAAAACCCCAGTATTAGTCGATGGCTTTATCGTGTCGGTTGCGGCGTATGTCGCGACTTTAATTGAACCGAGTTGCCGAGACTATATGATCTTCGCCCATCGCTCTGAAGAGTCAGGACACAAAATTCTGTTAGAGCTGCTCGACGCTGAGCCACTGCTCGATCTTGGATTGAGATTAGGCGAGGGCACAGGTGCTGCGCTAGCTATGCCAATCATTCGTGCGGCAGCCGAGTTCTATAACAACATGGCGAGCTTCGAAAGTGCTGGAGTCACGGTTTAATGAGTGATGCACCAGAAAGATCGTTGAAAGATCGAGTTACTTATCAGTGGGAGCTTTTTGCGCTGGCGATAGGTTTCTTTTCTCGCTTGCCAATGCCGAAAAACACGCCCTATTCTAGAGAGCGAATGAACCGTTCTGGTCGCTACTTTTCAACGGTTGGTTTGTTGCTTGGTGTTCTGTGTGGCGGTGTGTTCTTGCTACTTGATGTGGTACTGCCGAGTGCAGTAGCGATCTTTTTGATGATGAGTTTTAGCCTGATGCTCACTGGCGCATTCCATGAAGATGGTTTGACTGATATGGCCGATGGCATTGGTGGCGGCATGACCCTAGAACGCCGTTTGACCATCATGAAAGACAGTCGAATCGGTACTTATGGTGCGTCTGCTCTGATTATGGCTCTGCTTGGCAAGTGGGTGCTGTTGAATGAACTCATAAGCATGACGGGACTGTTTATGGTAATCGTGACCAGTTATACCTTTAGCCGCGCGATTGCTGCATCGCTAATTTACGACATGCCTTATGTCAGTGATTTAGATACCAGTAAAAGTAAACCATTGGCCAACAAGCAAACCAAAGGCGAACTTGTCTTCTTGTTGCTGGTAGGCGTGCTGCCTAGCCTGTGGTTTGGTCTTGAATTCGCTTTGGTTTTATCTGTCGTCGCCTATCTGTTCAGAACAGGTTTTAAAACGTGGTTAACGGCTCGAATTGGCGGCTTTACTGGGGACTGCTTGGGTGCGGCTCAACAGTTAATGGAGTTGCTGACTTACCTTGTATTCATTACTGCATTTTACAATGGCTTTCTATAACGGCTTCCTATGACCAACACGAATGAAACTATTCAAGCTAATCAAATTAATCAAGCAAGTCAGCGAAACAGCCATTTGGTATTGGGCGGGGCTCGTTCGGGTAAGTCTAGTTTTGCAGAGCAACAAGCATTATGTGCGCTTGAAGCATGTTCAAATGGACGCCTCAATTATATTGCGACAGCGACATATCTTGATGATGAAATGCGAGAACGAATCGCGCACCATCAACAACGTCGTGGCGAGCAGTGGATTGAGCATGAAGTACCCGTCGAATTAGCCGAAAAACTGCAGTCTTTTGAGAAAGAAGATGTGGTATTGATTGATTGCCTAACCTTGTGGTTGAACAACATCATCTTTGAACTGGGTGATGACGCAACTAATGAACAGGTTGAAGCCGTGGTTGAAGTATTGGTCAAAAGCGTCGAGCAAAGTCCGGCGCAAATTATCATGGTCTCTAACGAAGTCGGTTTAGGTGTGGTGCCGCTGGGTAAAGTGTCTCGCTTGTTTGTGGACAATGCAGGACGAATGAACCAAGCGCTAGCTCGCGTCGTTGAGCGCGTCACGCTGGTTGCTGCCGGATTGCCGCTGCACTTAAAACCATCTAATCACTTGCTTGATATTCAAGGCTAGGTCGCACACATGGTCAATGGAACAACCAAAAACATCTATTTGTTAAGACATGGCAAAGTCGAAGGAAAAGCTGCGCTCAATGGTTTATCTGATGTGCTGGTCAACTCTGATCTTCAAGAACAGATATGTGAGGCACTAACTACACAAGACATTACCTTTGATAGCGTGGTTAGCTCTCCACTAAGACGATGTGGTGATCTCGCGAGCTTGTTTGCAGAGCGTATGTCTGTGCCTTTATCAGTTGCATCGGGTTTTCAGGAAATGAACTTCGGTGAAGTAGATGGTGTCCCATTTGATGAACTTGAAGACAAGTGGGGAATGTTAGAAACCTTTTGGAAAGACCCTGCTAATCATCAATTAACTGGCGCAGAAAGTTTACAGAGCTTCCACGACAGAGTAACTCAAGCTTGGTCGCAACTTTTGAATGATTCAAGTGACAACATATTGTTGGTTACTCATGGTGGTGTGATTCGCATACTGCTAGCGCACTGCCTTAATATTGATTGGAAAAACCCGAGTTTGTACTCGAAGTTATCGATAGAAAACGCATCGATAACGCATATTCAAATCACTCAGTTTGCGCAGAGCTTTATCAGCGTTAAATCGATAGGGATACCTGTTCTCTGAGTGTTCAAAAAACACAGTTTAAGAATTAACAATCTTTTAGATCTGTAAATAGAAACAGAAATATAAATAGAAGTATAAAGCGGCGTTCACAGCCGCTATACCTGATTGGTATTACTACCTACGTGAAAGGAATTTAGTCATGACAACACCAAGTTGGGATCTAAGCATTGCTTATAGCGATCTTAATGATGCAAAAATCGAACAGGACATTGAACTCATTCAGCAGTGCATTGAGCTGTTGAACCTACACGTTGAAAAGCGTCATATCATTCTAGCGATGCAAAACGCGATTCAGACTTCAGAAGCGGCAGGCACATTACTGAGTACAATCAACACCTTCGCTAATTGCCACGCATCGGTCGACGCGACACACACAGAAGCGAAAGTATTGCTTGGTCGTGTAGCGAAGCTGAACTCTGAAATGTCTCAAGCGTTCAGCCCTTACGAAGATACGCTAATTCACGCAGAACCAGAATTTATTGATGCAGTATTAGAGCATGATAGTGCGGACGTAGCAGGGCAGCGCTTTGCGATTGAAAGCTCTCGTAAGTTATCAAGCAGCCGACTCAGTGTTGCTGAAGAGCAGTTATTGGCAGCGATGAAGGTTGATGGTCGTGACGGATGGGGTCGTTTATACGATAACCTAACCGGATCTTTAAAACTGTCGCTAAAGCTGGACGGTGAAGAGGAAGCCCTAGGCTTTTCACAAGCCGCGAGCCTGTTGTACGGCAGCGAATTCGACAAACAAGAACCAGCATGGCGCGCGGTTCAAGGTGCGATGAAAACGCACCAAGAGTCTTTTGCTTCGATTCTAAATGCATTGGCGGGTTGGCGACTGACTGAAAACAAAAAGCGTTCGAAGATTAGCGATGTGCATTTCCTAGATCCAAGCCTACACGGCAGCCGCATTGTGCCAGAAACGCTAGACACCATGATGTCGGTAGCGAAAGCTAATCGAGCTGTTGGTCAGAAAGCAGGTTTGTTAATGGCAAGAGTTCACGGGCTAGATGAAATGAAGCCTTGGAATCACTTAGCTGCGATGCCGCCGCTGGGTGACGCTGAATCTGAGGTTTACCCATTTGATGAGGCGATCGACGTGATCAAAACTGCGTTCGCTGAAGTAAATCCAGAGATGGCTGATTTTGTCGCTTTGATGGTTGATAATGGTTGGATTGATGCCGCACCAGCAGCCAACAAACGTTTAGGCGCTTACTGCACCAAGTTTGCTGCTACACGCACTCCGCTTGTGTTCATGACATGGAGCGGTAGCCGCTCAGATTTAATGACATTGGCACACGAGTTAGGCCACGCGTTCCACAACTGGGTGATGAAAGACATGCCGTTGTGTCAAACACGCTACCCAATGACGCTAGCAGAAACCGCTTCTATCTTTGCTGAAAACATCGTTCGTGATCACTTGTTAACGCAAGCTCAAACACGTAACGAGAAACTTGAGATGTTATGGGAAGAGTTGTCTTCTTCACTCGCTTTAATGGTGAACATTCCAGTGCGTTTCGAATTCGAAAAAGCCTTCTACGAGCAGCGTGAAAAAGGCGAGCTAACGGCTCAGCAGCTGTGTGACTTGATGGAAACGACTTGGAAAGAGTGGTATGGCGATGCAATGACAGAAGCTGACCCTTACTTCTGGGCGAGCAAACTGCATTTCAGCATCTCTCAAGTAAGCTTCTACAACTACCCATACTTGTTCGGTTACCTGTTCAGTAAAGGTGTTTACGCTCAGCGCGATGCGAAAGGTGAGCAATTCTACAGCGATTACGTTTCGTTGCTTCGTGATACGGGCAGCATGATGGCGGAAGAAGTCGTTCAAAAGCACTTAGGAATGGACCTGACTCAAGCTGATTTTTGGCAACAAAGCATCGACATGGTCAAAGTTCAAATCGATGAATTTGAAAGATTGCTCGATCAGGAAGATTAATTGATCTCAATCTGTTCATAGCAGGTAAGAGCTGTGTTAGCTTACGTGGCTCTTATCTTGCTGGCATAACCTGAGATAAGCCGAAACAACCAAAAGTCTCTTTAAGAGAAAGTTATTTGGAACAGATGTCGGTTAGTAAAGTCAGCAGGTAATATAAAAATATATGGGTAGTATTTGTGAGTGATAACGGAGTTTCTGTTGATAAGTGCGATCCTAGCAACACAATTTCTATGTACAATTTATTAACATACGGCCGTGCAATTAAGGAGTAGCGCATGACGAAGACCCTCTTTCGCCAATCATTTCTTTTTGACAGCCTAGATCTTGAGCAAGAAGTGTTTGCAGGACAGACCGTACTGAGTAACGGTGTTCAAATTAAGCTTCATCAACGCGGTGTCTTGGAAGTGATTCCCGCGGATTTTAATTCTGAAACCAAGAACATCATTTTTTCAACCGGTGTTCATGGCGACGAAACTTCACCAATGGAGCTGATCGATAAGCTCATTGAGGATATTGAAACAGGTTTCCAAGTAGTAAACGCGAGATGCTTGTTTATCATAGCTCACCCAGAAGCCACTAACGCGCATACTCGTTTTCTTGATGTGAACATGAATCGTCTGTTTGATGAAAAGCAGTACGAGAGCAATCGAGAAGTGGATATCGCGAAGAACTTGAAGTTCTTGGTGACTGAGTTTTACAAAGAAACGGAACCTGCCACTCGTTGGCATCTAGATTTGCACTGTGCAATCCGTTTATCTAAGCATTACTCGTTTGCAGTGAGCCCTAAAGTTCGCCACGAAGTACGCAGTAAAGAGCTGTTTGATTTCATTAACAGTGCGCACGTGGAAGCAGTGTTGTTGTCAAATGCGCCAACCAGTACATTCAGTTGGTACAGTGCTGAAAACTTCGAAGCGCAAGCACTGACAATGGAACTAGGGCAGGTCGCGAGAATTGGTGAGAACCAACTTGATAAGCTAACGGCTTTTGACTTGGCGATGCGTAACTTGATTGCTGAAGTTGAGCCAGAGCATTTACCTAAGCGAACCATCACTTATCGCGTGAGCAGAACCATTGTTCGTTTACATGATGACTTCGATTTCATGTTCTCAGATTCTGTAGAGAACTTTACCGCGTTCAAGCACGGTGAAGTATTCGGTCATGATGGTGATAAACCGTTAATGGCTAAGAATGAAAACGAAGCGGTGGTGTTCCCTAATCGTAATGTTGCTATCGGTCAACGAGCAGCCTTAATGGTGTGTGAAGTTGAAACGCGATTCGACCATGGTCAGCTTGTGTACGATTAATATCGACTCGGGTTTAAACGACGAAAACAACCGCTCAACTGGTTGAAATATCAAGGTTCACATTACGGTGTGAGCCTTGAGTTTATTTGGGGATACAGGTAAGGTTACGCGAACATTTTCAAAGTAGCTTGATATGGATTTCCAACAACTTCTTCACCAAAAACAGCGCAAATGGACTAGAGCCATTTATCTGATGGCAGCACTGCTTGTCGCGCTGAGTGCGATTTACCTAATGGTTGGCGATCTTTTCATTTCCCCTCTGGGCACCTTGTCCACGTTAGAACAAAAACTACTGGTTGATTTACGCTTACCTCGATTATTGGCGGCTATTGCCATCGGGGCAGGGTTAGCTGTATCTGGCGCAAGCCTACAAGTCTTATTGGGTAATGTATTAGCAGAGCCAGGTGTGCTCGGTATTTCTGGTGGCGCAAGCTTGGCGATGGTTATCGTACTGTTCTTCTTGCCGTTTGCTCCTACACCAGAACTGTTCATGATTGCCGCCGTTTTAGGGTCACTTTGTTTTACCGTGATTCTAGTGAGCATGGTAAAAACCATGCGACTCACCACGGCTAAATTACTGCTAGTCGGTGTCGCGTTGGGCATTCTTTCTGGCGCGATGGTGACATGGGCGTTCTATTTTAGTGATGACTTAAGTCTACGCTTATTGATGTATTGGCTGATGGGCAGCTTAGGTGGCGTCACTTGGTATCAACACTCGCTCACGTTGGTGATGATCCCCGTGATTATTTGGCTGTGCCTGCAAGGTAGTAAGCTAGATAAGTTAATGATTGGCGAAACGCATGCCGCACAGTTAGGCGTGAACGTTCCGAGATTACGCTGGCGTCTAATTTTCGCCGTGTCTATTTTAGTAGGTTGCGCGGTGGCATTGGGCGGCGTGATCAGCTTTGTTGGCTTGGTTGTGCCACACTTATTGCGTTTAGCGATTGGTACTGATAACAAATACCTTCTTCCTTTGTCTGCCGTTGCTGGCGCTGCGTTGTTGGTGTTTGCTGATATCTGTGCAAGAACCTTATTAGATTCCGCAGAGCTGCCTTTGGGTGTGATGACCACCAGTATCGGTGCGCCTATCTTCATTTGGATGTTAATTAAAAATCATGATTCAAATTAAGAGCCTGAGCGTCGGCGCTCGTTTATTACCACTATCATTTGAGCTCAAGCAAGGGCAGGTGACTCACGTTATCGGCCCTAATGGCAGCGGTAAAAGTACCTTGCTCGAAGCGATATCTGGAATTGGTGATGGTTACAAAGGCGATATAAAGATCGACGGGCAGGATTTGTCGGAGCTGTCTTTACAAGATTTATCATTGCATCGTGCTTACTTGTGCCAAAGCGCAAGGCCAGCCTTCAACTTAGAAGTGTTCCAATATCTTGCATTGTCACTACCAAGCTCCTCACACGGCCTTGATGCTGAAATCAACGCAGCTTTGGAAGAAATCAGCCAGATGCTAGACATTGCAGACAAACTTCATCGCTCAATTCAGACACTGTCTGGTGGTGAATGGCAACGCGTCCGTTTGGCGGGAATGTGCTTGCAAATTTGGCCGACGCTTAATCCTTACGCAAAGCTATTGATCCTCGATGAACCCGCAGCTCCGCTGGATATTGCGCAAGAAGCTTTGCTCTACAAACTTATTGAACGAGTGGCGGAGAAGGGTATTACCGTGATCATGGCCAACCACGACCTGAATCGCACCTTAAGACACGCCGACCAGGTGTTGCTGCTCGATAAAGGCGTACTTCAAGCATCAGGTACAGCTGATCAAGTGCTTACTCCAGAACAACTAGAATCGGTGTTCAATACCGAAGTCAAAAGTATCTCAGTCGATAATCAAACCTATCTGCTGTTTGGTTAGAGAGGGCGTTTGGCTAGAAAGAGTATTTGCTAAAAAGGTCATCTGGTTTAGCTGATTATTGGGTTAAAGACGAGCTAGTAAAGGGATCAAATATGTTTAGATACATCCAAAGACGAAGAATCAAAAAGGTGATTAAGCTGCTATCTGCAAAGATGGTAAAGAGCTACGGAAGCCGTGATTTCTTCTCTATTGGGCAGGTTGAAACAAGTTCTCGTGAGTTGAGTAAACGCCAACAACAGATTGCTTTAGCCTTGTTTGCGGATCCACAAGATCTTGCTGTTGAATTAGCTCCAACTATTCAGTTGCTGCGTAACGATGTGTCTAATGACTTCTTTGGCGGAGAAGACTACACAGCGCGAGATGTACTTAATCTATTGGGTGGCGGCGGTTGGAAGGGCGGTCGTATGGACGATGACATGTCACATCGCATGGGCATGCATAGCCGTTATTAAATATCTTCTTACTACCTAACGCCTTTATATCCCCAAAGCGGCTTAATCATAAAGCCGCTTTTTTATTCATTCCGAATAATGTTCCCTCAATCAACATAGAATACTGAAATGTCATAATTCGAAGCAACATCATCTATCTACAACGCATTTGTTTGAGTTGTGTGATGCTGATTCCTATCAATATAAAACCCGCTGTTATTGATAAAATTGACGTATATATTTTTCGTTGTTCTTTAAGTCAGAAACTATAAACCTTCGAATTACAGTGCTGGTTGGTTAGTAACCAATTGGTTTTGTGTTTAGGGTAAAATAATAGAGAGTGGGAAAGTGACAACAATAAATAATAATATTCTAAAAATAGCAGTGGGTATGGCTATGCTATCGAGTGTGCCGTCAGTGGCAAATGCTCATGGTTGGTCTGAGTTTCCAAGCGCGCGTCAGAACACGTGTTACGAGCAAGGCGGGATTTGGTCGGGTACACCACCTAATGCTGCGTGTGCTCAAGCAAAAGACATTTCGGGTTCATACCCGTTTGTTCAACGTAACGAGTACGCGAAAAATATCCAAGATTTCAACAACATCAATGCTGTAAAAGCGGCGATTCCTGACGGCACGTTATGTTATGCCAACGATTCGCAAAAACGCGGCATGGGTGCGCCTCATACTGGTTGGACTCGTACCGAGCTAAATACTGGTACGTTTGAATATGTATTCAATGCGACAGCGCCACACAACCCTTCTTTCTGGGAGTTCTACCTAACGAAACCAAACGCGGACCTAAGCAAAGGCCTAGCGTGGGGAGACTTAGATCTTATCCAAGAAGAGGGTAACGTTCCGGTTAATGGCGGCAAGTACCGCATTAATGTCACTATTCCTTCAGACCGTTCTGGCGATGCGATTCTATTCGTTCGTTGGCAACGTGATGATGCTGCGGGCGAAGGCTTCTACAACTGTTCAGACATCACTATCGCGGGTGGCACAACCCCTCCACCAGAGCCGGGTCCAGAGCCTGATCTAGTGCGTGGTGACCTGTTTGTTTCTGACCAGTTTGGCACGCCAGAAATTGGTGATACGGTTAAATACGACATCATCAACAAGTACGGTGAAGTAGCGCGTAGCTTCACCATCGTCATCGACGCTTCAAACGTTAACGATTGGGCTCGTTTGTTGGCTTCAGAAATTAACGGCTGGCATGAAGAGTTTAAAGACAGCGCGATCTTCATTGGTGATTGGCACGCTGAAATGCAGCACTACATGTACTTCCAAAACGATCCTTCACGTAACTTCTTCAACTCAAAAGATAGCCGTGCTTCTGGTCAGTTAACGTTGATTGATGGTGGCGACGGTGGTGTTGAACCATTGAAAGGTGACATCTACGAGCTAGTGAAGAGTGACAATGTAGTCAATGCTGGCGATAAGGTTGTGATTGCAACAAGCGAAGCCGCGACATTGACTCAAACTCAAGGTTCTTCAGTAAGCATTCAAAATAACGGCACGGCTTCTATCGTAGTTGATACCACTGGCATCACTGCAAACGAAACTTTATCGTTTATGGCTAGCTCGATTGAAAGCGACAGTGTTGAAACCTTCACTTTTGAAGTAATTGCCGATGACGGTGGCGTGACACCAGACCCAGATCCAACGCCGGATCCTGATCCGACTCCTGACCCAGACCCTACGCCAGATCCAGGTACGTGGGACTCATCAGCGACTTACCTTGGTGGCGAAGTCGTGACTTACTCGAACCAGTCATGGAAAGCACAATGGTGGGTTCAAGGTGGTACTAACCCTAAAGCGACTTACGAAAATGACAAATGGGGCGTTTGGCGTCCAGCCAACTAATCTTAACTATTGTTAGTTAATTAGCCTTGCAATAATAACCAAGACACCACACTTTTTGACGAGTGTGGTGTCTTTTTTAGCGTCTGCATTTGCGGTTTTGAATGTCATCAGCCTAGAAAAAGTGATTCAGGAACGGAGTCTTAATCACTCAGCACGGCTCTATAAGAAGATGAGAGTTATATAGAAAACAAGAGCTATATAACGTTTTGTAATGTGTTGACGAATTATTTCAGAATAAGGTTTTCTTTAATCTCATCGTTAAGATACCCCTGATCAAAATCTGGTGTCATAAATTCGACGGAGGAGGAGTCTAGATAGCTGGTTTCTAGATAACTCGGCTCTAGATAATGGGGGTCTAAGTGATCAGCACTTACGTAGGTGGGAATCGCAGAAAACAAAACGATACTGATCGCTGCAGCGATATTAATGGCTTTGTTACGTTGAGAAGTAATTTTCATAGTAGTGCCCTCGAAAGGTGGGCAAATCCATCTGCCTATGAGAATTGAATCTGAGATATTTAGAAGTCGTAAGACAAACCAAGTGTGATGATGCTGTCGTTGTCGATCGGGCCCATCGATTGGCCGTTCAAGTAAAGGTCACCTTCGTTGGTGTTGAAATAGGTGTATTTCACGTAGGGTGTCCAGTCGTCGATGCTCTTAGAGAGAACGACTTCGTGTTCATTGGTACGGTAGTCGCCTTGATGAAAGATTACGTTGTCATCGTTGTGGGTAAACCCGCCATTGGATCCATCACTGTTTTCGTGAGTGTATTGATAAGCTAAATTCCAGCCTGCGAGTGAGTACCCCGCACCGGCGATGAACTTATTGGTGTTGATCGTGGTGTCGCTTACATTCTCGAGTACTTGCCCTGACTGGTTATATCCCAATCCACTGAATACATTGAAGTTGTCGTTCACTTGATAATCGATAATAGCTTCGATTAATAACTCTTCACCGTTGTCCCATTTACCAAGTTCACCGTATAAGTTGAACGTGAAAGATTCGCTGATGTGAAAATCGTGCCCGTAACCCGCTGCCAACCAACCCTGGTCATCAAAACCTATATAGACTTGTCCATTTTCTGAGGTATCGATTAATGCGCCAGCTTCTGTGGTGTAGACACCGTTATCAGCAGCATTAGAGGCAACGTTTTGTTCGATGTAAACTTGAGTCGAAGTCGCAAACGCTGCGCTGCTGAGTAACGTAAGTGGTAGAGCACCTTCCGATGCAATGCATGTTGCCGATGAAGGCTCGCTAAAAATAACGCTCGGTGAAGGTGGAGGCATTATGACGGAATACACAATAAAGGATGGCCAACACGCTTTTTCTGTTATGTGTGGATACACCTCGGGTCCTTCATTTTGGGCTGATGGGAAACCAGCGAAGGTATGTGAAGAGGCGCAAGCACTAGCGGTTGCATTGGAAGCAAAAGGTGAATGGGAGGTGAAGCCAATGACTTACACCATCGCACCAGCAAGAATCGTAGTTGATAAGTGATTTTTGTCTACAGAACGCTCGTTATATCGAGCCTTGTTATCCAATCACATTGATTATTTGTAGTGAGACAGAGGGGTACTCAGGCTGAAATGCTCATGAAGTTCCCCTCAGCTTAGCTCACCTTACAAGAAGCTAAGTCAGCCAACTAATCAAATTTGTATTCGAAAATACAGAAGGTCTATCCCATGAAAAATACCATTAAGCTACTGGCTATCGCATGTGTTTTACTTACTCCAATGCTTGTCGCCGCTGCCGAACATAATCACAGTCACAATCATTTTAACCCTGAATTAGAGCAACTTGGCGACGACATTATTGGCCTAACCGTGTGTTACAAAAATGGTCATCTATCAGATGAGAATCAAGAGCCTGCGTTTATGAACCTTATCAACCACGCCAATGTTGAAGGAGAGGAGTTGGGGATGTTCTACATGGACAAATTGGGCCCTAAAGCCGAGCAAATCATGAGTGATGATGAGGCTCGACGTTTATGGACCGAAGAATATTGTGCTGATTTAACTGATACCTATTTGGACTCACACAAGTTAGCTCAAAGAGCAAATGAACACAAAGGTTATTCCCACGGACACGATCATGGTCATCACCATAATCATGACCACCATGGACATGGCGATTTAACGCCGGAGGTACTTGAGCAAGATATTGAGAGAGGGCGTTTACTCAGTATCAATTAAGCCCAATAAGATAAGTTCATCTAACCTATTGTTAAATATTCACTATTTGTTAGTGTGTTTAGGTGCACATTGAGGATGTGTTTCATATTTAGCGATGAAAATAGTAGGAGTTGCGATGAGTATTATAGTGAGACGGTCTGAGCCGTCAGATGCGAAGGGAATAAAAGAAGTTTACGAATGCACGAATGCTTATACCGGTACGCTGCAACTCCCAAATCCATCTCTGGAAAGCTGGCAAAAACGAATCTCTAATATGCCTGATAACGTGTATTCGTATGTCGCGATGATCGACGATGAGATTGTTGGCAACTTGGGAATGGAAGTGTGTGTGAACCCAAGAAGACGACATGTGGCTTCATTTGGTATGGGTGTTAAGGACGATGTGCTAGGCAAAGGTGTCGGTAGCCAACTGCTCGCAACAGCAATCGACTTGTGTGATAACTGGATTAACATCAAGCGAATGGAGTTAACGGTGTATACCGATAACGAAAGAGCGATCAGTCTGTATAAGAAGTTTGGTTTCGTGATTGAAGGAGAGTCCGCAGGATTCGCTTTCAGAAATGGCGAATATGTGGCGGCTTATCATATGGCTCGACTAGTATATCGCTCGGCTTCTAACCAAGGCTACAATTAAAACAGCTAGAGTTCTTCAATAGATAATAAAACGCCACGTTACAATAACGTGGCGTTTTCTATTTCAGTCAACTGATGCTTTGAAGCGCTTCAGTTTTAACTCTACTTAAGCTGTAAGAGGCTCAAGGTTCGCAGGACGGTAGTGTACAGATTTTAGTACTTTACCTTGGCGAACTGTTTTACCTTCCGATACAAAATCTTCAGCGCATTTAGCAATGATGTATTCACCTTTTTGAACCGCCATTAGCTTAATGTTCTGCTCAGCATAGAATGCTTCTGTTTCTGCGTATTCTGTTTCATTACGGCATACTTTGCTCATGTTGCTTGAGTGTACTTCGTCCCAGCAAGGTAAGAAGTCAATTGAACGGTTTTTGGCAACGTTCAACAGTAAGTCGATTAAGTAGCTGATCGCTAGGTTGTCTTCTACTTTGGATTGGCCAAGGTGAACCAAACGTCCCATCAAAACATAAACGCTGTCTACAATAGCGTCCGCTTGTTCGATTTTAGAGTCAGCTTCTGCAAGTTCTGTTAGCTCTTCGATCGCTAGAGAGGTATGTAGCGTATCGCCTTTTTCGTCCATTGTTTCAGGAGCAGCAACCGGCAGATCAAAAGTACTGCGGAACTCTTCAATGTCGCGGTAAAGGTGATCGTAGATTTCTTGGTTTAGTTGAGAAAGGTTCATATTCCTATCCATTTTGTTTCGTTAATGGACCATTTTAACAAAGGTAGGAATGGGGTGCTAACGCAAAGTGGAAGAACGCGACTTTTATTCATTGGACCAATGAGGTATTTTGCATACAAACTAATTGATTATTATGTTTTTTTACACTTTACTCTTCTTAATATACGAAATATTAATGTTGCCATTAATGTCAGCAGTAGTGGAATCCCATTTATGAACCAAGCCAGTGAAAGCGAAATTGTTATACGCCGCTTGTATCAAATCACCAATGATTATCGAAAGGGCTTCGACGTTCAGATTGCTCAGTTGCTCACAATGGGGCTTGAGCGTTTCGATTTAGATATTGGTATCTTATCGAAAGTCGATGGCAATACTTATGTTGTTGAACATTGTGTTACGCCTGAAGGGGTAGAACTCAATAGCGGTGACACTTTTGATTATCGTTCAACCTATTGCGAAATTACCTGTAAATCGATTGGTCCTATCTGCATTGAGCATTGTGGTAAACACGATAAGTATGCGAAGCACCCTGCTTACCAGTCTTTTGGCTTGGAGTCTTATATTGGGGTTCCCATTTTCGTTAATGATGAGCTTTATGGCACTTTAAACTTTTCAAGCCCAGCCCCCTATCATCGCGAGTTCAAAGAGTTCGATGTTGACGTGATGAGACTAATGGCATCATGGATTGAAGTGGAGCTGGTTAGAAGACAGCAAGAACGAAAACTCAAAGAGCTGAATGAGAAGTTAGAGTACCAAGCTCTGTATGATCCTCTGACACACTTGCCAAATAGACGTTGCTTGTTTAAAACGTTGAATGCGGAAGTCGAGCAGTTAAAAGGTTCTTTAGGAAAGGGAACCTTGGCGGTTGTCGACATCGACTTCTTTAAACAGGTTAACGACATTTACGGTCACCAAATGGGCGATGTTGTATTAAAGAAAGTGGCGAGCGTGCTGAGCAATAACACTCAAGAAGGTGAGTTTGTGGCGCGCTTTGGTGGCGAGGAGTTCATTCTTTGGTACCCAAATAAAACACCAAGTTGTGTTGAAGATAAGTTCATGACTCTTTTGCAAGAGATGAAGAAAATCACACTGGATAGAAAGCCTGTCACTATATCAATCGGTGCGTGTCATTTTGAGTTGAGTACAGGGGATACCAAAGGGGAAAGGATGTCGGCGTTAGATAAGCTCATCAAAGTTGCCGATGAATGCCTGTATATTGCGAAACAAAATGGACGAGATCAGTTCATTTCTCGTCCATATCATCAAGAACGCTCAGGAATATGAGCCATTTTGTTAGCGATTAACTGAACGATTAGCTGAACAGATAAGGGAACAGTTGACGACGTTCTTCCGGAGTTAAGGATTCAACTCTCGCGATGTTGGTATCAGGAATCGCTTCAGGGTTAGGGTAGTGCTTCAACACTTTTTCCATACTCGCTTCACGAATCAAATGGTAAACCGGGTACGGAGAACGGTTCGTTAGGTTTTCATCGTCTTCTGGATCCGCACCACCAAAACAATAGTCTGGGTGGAAGGTTGCTACTTGGTAAACGCCTTCCCAATCTTCTTGCTTGATCAACGCTTCAATCCAATCAATGAACATGTTGTAGTCGAAGAAATCTTGCAGCATGTTAGGTACAACAACCAAAGTCGTCTCTAATTCCGCGACTGGCGTGTTATCTAACTCTACGAAATGCGTCATGATGTCTTGCAACAACGCTTCTTCCGTATTTGCTTCACTCACAAAGATCTTAATCTGTTTATTACGTTGTGGCTTGGCTGCGAATGGACACAGGTTTAGGCCAATAACGACATCGTCTAACCACTGTTTTACTTGGTCGTGGATGGTTTGAAGATCTGTGCTTTGAGTGTTCGACATAACAGGTTCCGAAATGAAATTTTGCGTAGGATATCAGAACGGACGTCAATCAAAAGCAATAATTGAGTTACAACCTTAGTCGTACTTATGCTTGTGCAAGTTTAGACGCCGATACTTGTAGCTGTTTCAACTGGTAGACCCAAGCAAATATCGCGACATAGAAGATTGAACCGCCCGCAATCACGCCATTCCAACCGAACAGCTGCCAACAATATAAGAGTAAGAAACCACCTAAGCTCCCGCCAATGTAGTAGTGAACTAAGTAAAGTGCCGTTGCTGTCGCTTTGGCGCTCGGTGCTTTTTGACTTACCCAAGAGTAGGCAAGGGTATGGGCGAAGAACGCGCCGCCACTAATCAATAACAAGCCTGCTAGCATGAACGGAACTTTGTCGACTGCAGAAATTAGCATTCCGATTAAGCTAATACACACGCCCATCAATATTCCGCTTAACGGGTCAAAGCGAAGTGTCCATTTGTTGGAGAGCTTAGAGCTTACCGTACCGGCCAAGTAACATAGGAATATCAGTGAAGCTAAACCAACGGGTACCGAGTGAGGTTCGGATACTAGCCTAAAGCCCATTACAGAGTACAGGTTAACAAACAGCGCGAAGTTAGCACCACCAATCAACATGGCAAGCCACAAGGTACGGTTTCTTAAGTGCATTACAACGGAGCGGTTGTGATGAAAGAACAGCCCTTTTTGAGGTTTGAAGTTCTGTTGGTCAGGTAGGCGATAGGCAATAAAGAGTGCACCAAGCAATGAACCGACAACGAAAAACAGTACAGTTGCATGCCAATCGAAATAGTCTGTAATTAAGCCGCCTAATACACGTCCGAAGATTCCACCCAATGAGTTGGCCGCAATATAACCTCCAATCGCGACAGCAAAGGCTTTGGGTGTTAACTCCTCAACCATATAGGCAACCGCCACACCAGCAAACGCCGCCACAGCGATGCCCATAAATGCGCGGGCAATAACGAGTTGCAACAAGGTAGTCGTGAACACCATGCTTAACCCTATTAATGGGATAGCGAACAGACTGAACAGAATAATGGGTTTACGACCAAAGGTTTCAGAGGCAATTGCCCAAGGTACCAAGCTAATCGAAAGGCCGAGTGTTGTAGCAGCAAATAACCAGTTGATCTGAGTTTCAGATACTTGGAAGTGCTCCGCCATGTGCGGCAAGATAGGCTGAAAGAGGTAAAGGTTACAGAAAATGATAAATGAACCAATCGCCAATGATTGAGTGATACGTTTGTATTGAGGACTGCCTTTATCAAACATTTACGTTGTGCCTGCGCGAGTTAGTAAGCTATTTGTGAACAAGTTATCAGTACAGGTGTGATTAAAGAAATATATTAAAAATATCACCTCTATATATTAAATATATCGCCATGCTTGAATCAAAACCACTTCGACATTTTCTGGCTGTTGCTCAGTTTGGTAACTTCACCCAGGCGGCCAAAGCGCTGCATATCGCACAGCCTGCATTGAGTATCTCCATTAAAAAACTAGAACAGACACTAGAGTTGATTCTATTTCGTCGAGGCGATAAATCCGTCACTTTAACGGAGGAGGGCAAAGTACTGTTTGAGCATGCAAAGCGAATCGCCCAGCAGTTTGATGATGCTCAGCTCGCGATGAATGAACTAAAGGGGCTAGAAAAAGGCGAGGTTCGATTAGGCGCTCCAAGTATGATGGGCAGTTACTTTTTCCCCCAAGTAGTGATGGCATTTAAAAGCCAATACCCAAACCTAAAGTTGACCTTGATTGATGCTGGCACCGCATCGATTCGTGAAATGCTGTTAAACGGCGAACTCGATATTGGCGTAATTAATCATGAAAACGTTCCAGATGATTTGGAAACGGATCATCTGTTAAGCTCAGAAATGTTAGCTGTAGTTGGCAAAGATCACCCACTGGCAACGCAACCATCCATCACCTTTGAAGAATTTTTTGCTCAAGAGCTGATCATGTTCAAATCGGGCTACTTCCACCGCGATTTTATCGATGCGACTTGTAAGAAGTACAATCTCGATATGACCATTGCGTTCGAAACCAATTTATTGCCAATGATTCTTTCTATCGTGAAGCGAGAGTTTGCCATCACCGCGTTGCTTAGCTTGGTGACAGAATACGAGGAAGATGTCGTAGGCGTGCCATTTAAAGACCCTGTGAAACTGAACCTATCTTTGGCGTGGAGAAAGGAAGGGTATCTGTCAAAAGCAGACCGAACCTTTATTGATTTCGTTAAGCGGTATGTGTGATTTAGTAAGATTTAAATAAACAAAGCCCGAACATCCTAGGTTGGACATTCGGGCTTTGTTTGTAGAAATATAAGTCTCTTAAATCACGTTAAGTGTTCTTTGAGTTATACATCTTATCGAAGTTCTTCTGATTCCAACCGACCATCACTTGATCGCCGATCTTAAGCACGGGGATAGAACGAGCACCCATCGCTTGCAATTCTTTACGACCACGCTGCATCTTTGCATTCGTTAGGCGGTAAACAATTTTCTTAGAGTCTAAATACCTTTGGGCATCTTTACAGTGCGGGCATTTGTCTGCGACGTACAATACAACACGTTTCATTTTTTCATTCTCTTGGTGAATCTCGCTAAAGTGTAACGAATCCTAGGTGATTAGAAAAGTGTGATCAGTTACACTATGCGGCTCAATTTTCAAGACCACAACGTATTGTCGTGGTGTAACTTGTACGGTCTTTCAGCATGCATCCTTCTTTACGCTATATTCAAGGCTATCCTAAGCACATTCTTGATCCTGTTACTCAACTTGTAGAGTCGGGTAATTTGGTGCCTTGGTTTGAAGCTCGCTACCCAAAGAATCATGAAATAAAAAGCGAGAAAGCCCTGTTTGACTATGCGATTGAGATAAAAAATCGCTACATGAAAAAAACACCACCGATCAGCAAAGTGATTTACGACGGCAAGATACACCTAATCAATAATGCGTTAGGTCTGCATTCTTACGTTGCTAAGAATCACGGTGGAAAGATCAAATCAAAGAATGAAATTCGTATCGCCAGTGTTTTTAAAAATGCACCAGAACCTTTGCTAAGAATGCTGGTGGTACACGAACTGGCGCATATCAAAGAGAAAGAGCACGACAAAGCCTTTTACCAACTATGCTGTCACATGGAACCGGAATATCATCAACTTGAGTTGGATGCCCGTTTATTCATGATGTATTTAGATTTAAAGAAGTAGCCCAATGAGCCAATCACAAAATAGAACGACGCTAAGCCTGTCGAAAAACAGCACTTCATCAGCAAAAACAAAAGACAACCAAGCTGATGTTAAGCCAAGTACAGCTAAGCCAAGCAGCGACAAGCGTATTTCTACAAAGAATACATCTGATAAAAGCCGCAAGAATAGTGCACCTAAAGGCGCGGGCAATAACAAAGCAAAGCGACCTTTTGCAAAAGACAGTAAAGGGAAGCAGGGTGCAAATAAAGGATCATCGAATAAGGGTTCTTTCAATAAAACGGCTTTTAACAAGAACGCAGCTCAGAAAAGACGCTCGGCTGAAAAACCTCAAGGTGGATTACACCCAAGAAACCAGCACACTGGCCGCTATAACTTCGAGTTACTAGTTGCAGCCTTGCCTGAGCTAAAAGAGCATCTGATCAAGAATCCGGTTGGCGAAGACACCATTAATTTCTCTGATCCATTGGCCGTTAAGCTACTCAACAAAGCTTTGTTGGCGCATCACTATGGCGTTGAACATTGGGATATTCCTGCTGGTTACTTGTGCCCGCCAATTCCTGGTCGTGCAGACTACATTCACAGAGTGGCCGACATCCTTAATAGCGATGGCCAAGGTGAACCCTATAACCACGCGTCTGTGAAAGCATTAGATATTGGTGTCGGTGCAAACTGTATCTACCCAATCATTGGTGCGACAGAGTATAAGTGGCGTTGTACAGGGACAGATGTTGATTCAGTCTCCATCAAAACAGCGAACTTCATAGCGGAAAGCAACCCTAATCTAAAAGGTAAGATCCGCGCTCGCCTACAAGCTGACTCTGAATCTATCTTTAAGGGCGTGATTAAGGATAATGAACGTTACGATGTCACTATTTGTAATCCTCCATTCCACAGCTCTCTTGAAGAGGCTGAAAAGGGGTCACAACGTAAACTGGATAATCTAGCGGCGAACCGTGCTAAGAAAGCCGGTCAGTCGTTCAAGCCAGAAATGAATAAGAAGCCAGTTAAGTTAGATAAATCAACTAAGCAAGATAAACCAACCTTAAACTTTGGTGGTCAAAAAGCCGAGCTTTGGTGCCCAGGTGGTGAAGCCGCTTTCATTATGAAGATGGCGAGAGAGAGTCAACTTTTTGCTACTCAAGTTTTGTGGTTTACGACATTGATTTCTAAGAAAGATAACGTCGATATGGTTCGTTCAGAGCTTGGCAAGCTTAGAGCTAAACAAGTGAAAGTCGTCGAGATGTCACAAGGCCAGAAGGTAAGTCGCTTTATCGCATGGACCTTTATGGACGATGAGCAAAGACAAGAGTGGATCGCGCTAAAATAGCGGCTGCACTTAGTTAAGATATTAAGCTGAAATACGGACGGGCTTGTTGTTAACGCAACAAGCCCGTTTTTTTTTGTGTTTTGCATATAACCTAAGCAGAAAGCAACTCATCTAACTTACTCTGATATTTCTGCTCTAGAGCTTTGTTACCTGCTTTGTTTTCGAGATCGACCAAGATTTTAAGCGATGGAATTTGATAGCCATAACGCTGGTGGAATTTGAATAAACGGATTCGAGCGTCATTGTAATCGGCGTCACTCACTTCAATTTTTGATAACTGTAGTATCGATTTTACGCGGTTTGGATCGTGGTCAATCGCTCTGCTGAAGTAGTACTTCGCTTGGTCGGTATTGCCAGCCTTAAATGCGCAAAACGCGGCGTTTTCATAACTTGCAGACACCAAGTAATAGTAGGGTTGGTCGATGGCGCGATTGAAGTAATTATCGGCTTGTTCGTATTCGCCCTGTTTACACAAGAAGGTACCGTAGTTGTTCAATACATTGCCATTTCTTGAATCAAGACTGAGTGCTTTGCGGTAAGTGCTTCTCGCTTCATCTACTTCACCCACTTGTTCGTAGTAATGCGCCATTGAAAGCCGAGCACGGTAGTAGCTAGGTGCGTGTTTAATCGCGAGCTCAAGGTTTTCACGCGCTCTCACCATATTGCCTTGTCCCATATAGCCCAAACCTAATTCGATTCGAGATTCAGACATCGCGATAGGATCACTTTCAATCTTTGGCGGTCCTTCAGTGACAGAGACACAACCGGCCAAGGAAAGCGAGGCAAGTAGTACCACACTTGATAACGAAAGAGGGCGGGACAACGAAATCGGATTTGAAAATGATGGCTTGGCAGGCATGTGAAGCTCCTTATGAACACCAACCCATCATATGAAATCAAACCCATTGAAGTCGTAAATCTATCATGGAATGCGACCCACACACCATAAAAAAACCGCGTCCAATTCGTCGTTTTATCAACAACATACTGAACACGGTTTATGTGTTTGTGAATCGGAAGAAAGAACTTAATCGTCTTTGGTAAAGTTGTCTTCGCTGAAATGATCCAGATCGTAAGGCGTTTGTTGGTAAACGCAGTAGTTTAGCCAGTTTGAGAACAACAAGTGTCCGTGGCTGCGCCAGCTTGCAACCGGTTTGTTGTCTGGATTGTTATTCGGGTAGTAGTTGATTGGTATCACAGGCTCCATGCCTTCACCCAAATCTCGAATGTACTCATTGTGAAGTGTGTGAGAGTCGTACTCAGGGTGACCCGTTACAAACACGTTTCGCTTATCTTTGGTTGCTGCTAGGTATACGCCTGCAACATCAGAAGTTGCAAGAACATCAAGGTCAGTATGTTCCGCTAAGTACTCTTGAGAGAAGTCCGCATAGCGAGAGTGCGGAGCTAAGAATGTATCGTCGAAGCCACGTAAAATAGGGTGGTATGGGTTATGTATCTCGTGATTATAAACACCAGACAACTTCTCTTTACGCGTGCGTTTTGGCAAATCATACAGTAATTTCAAACCAGCCTGAGCCGCCCAACACACGTATAGAGTTGAAGTAACGTGCTTGTTTGCCCATTCCATGATGGTTTTCAGATGGTCCCAGTAGATAACATCTTCAAATTGAACCAAGCCAAGCGGCGCACCAGTGATGATCAATCCATCAAAGTTTCTTCCTTTGACCATTTCAAATTGGCGATAGAAGTTATCAAGGTGTTCAGTCGGTGTGTTTTTACTTGGTCGATCATCAATGCGCAGCAGCTCTACATCAACTTGCAATGGGCTGTTCGATAGTAGGCGTAAAAATTGAGTTTCAGTTTCAATCTTCTTCGGCATTAGGTTGAGGATCAAGACTCGAAGTGGACGAATTTCCTGTGTCGATGCTCTTGATAACGGCATAACGAAGATGTTTTCTTCACGAAGAACATCGGATGCTGGCAATTGGTCTGGAATGCGAATAGGCACAGCTTTCTCCCTAAGCTAGATATGTAGACGTCTATACATCTAAATCTATAGTAGTTTGATACGCTTGTCGATATGCAAAATGGATAGATGTAAATTATTTGTGTTTTCTATCAGAAGCAATCCACGCGCTTCGAGGGGAGTCTCATTGTATTCAGTGATTGTCTGAGTCGTGTGTAAGTACTTGGTTTTCGCATGCTGAGCAGAGGCAGTTATCAGAGCAACTCGTTACTATTTACGATAAACTCATGTTTTCAAATTAGCCTGTACAGTGACAGATGAAGTTAATACTCATTCGAGGGTTGCCCGGTTCTGGCAAATCAACAAAAGCAAAAACCTACGATGCATTGCATGTCGAAGCCGATATGTATTATGTGAATGAGCAAGGTGAGTACCATTTTGATCCTAGGCAGCTGCAACAAGCTCATGAGTGGTGTCAAAACACAGCTGAAAACGGCTTAAAGCAAGGGTTTGATGTGGTTGTTTCGAATACCTTTATTAAGCATTGGGAAATGAAAGCCTACCGCCAACTTGCACTCAAATATAAAGCAGAATTAATTATCGAAGTGTGCCGAGAGCAATATGGCACTATTCACGACATTGAACCTTCAGTAATTAAGCGTATGGCGAAAGACTGGCAAGAATAGCCTCGTTCTTCTTCTGCTTGCGTGGCTGAATGGCAAATAGAATTAAATTAATAGAACAACTTCAAGGTAACGATTGAAATGGCAAAGCGCTCTGTTGTGGTCGACATGACTTCTTATGGTATCTATTCCACATGGGATTCCAAATCTAAAGATCTTCCAAAAATCCAAAAGTTCACCACTACCGTTGATGCCGAAATCGATGTGGAATTTGGCTATATCTTGAATATCAAGAAAGCCAAAGGCGAAAAGATTCGTTACTGCATTTATCACCCAAACATCACCACAGACAAAGGTGAAGTGCTCGAACCGTTCGATGGTGAAGAGTATGTCGGCAACAATGACTGGGATTTCTACTTAGGTGACACTATCTGGGCACCTGTCTCGAACAAGTTAGGTAAATGGCGCATGACGGTTGAGCTAAAAGGCAACATTATTGCTGATAAGACATTCGACCTCGTAGCAAAAGACGAAGGCCAATTCTGGAAGCGTAGAGGGTTTTAGATTCGACCTTCTATGTTCACCTAAATAGCAAAAAGCCGAGCATCGTGTTGATGTCTAGGCTTTTTTCATTGTGCTAGATAGAAGTGACTACCCAACTAATGGATTCGATTATTGCGTTACGTAAGCCACAACAAACTCAGTGATTGCGACCATGTCTTTCACTGCAATGTACTCTTCAGTGGTGTGAACTTTCGCCATACCAGTAGAAAGGTTAACTGTTGTCAGGCCTTTTGCGTTGAAGTTGTTTGCATCGCTACCGCCGCCAGTGCGTTTAGTGTTCGCTGTGACGCCAAGCTTCTCAAACGCCGATTTGATAGAAAGAATGTGCGGATGATCGTCTGCAATAACGAATGCATCGTAAGCACGAGTTGATTCGATTTCTACTTCAGCGCCGAACTGCTTAGCACTTTCTTGGAATGTAGAGATCATATGTTCAACTTGAGCCGTTAGCTTTTCGCCGTTTAGAGAACGTGCTTCAGCCACGACTTTAAGCTCTGGCATTACGATGTTAGTTGCTTGACCACCTTCAACAATACCAACGTTTGCTGTCGTTTCTTCATCGATACGAAGTAGGTTCATCTTAGTGATTGCGTCTGCAGCAACCTGAATTGCGCTGATGCCTTCTTCTGGTGCTAAGCCAGCGTGAGCAGGGCGACCTTTGATGTTAGCTACAATCTTCTGTTGGCCAGGCGCTGCGTTTACGATGGTGCCAATTGGGCCGCCTGTATCCAGTACGATTGCGTGCTCAGATTGAATGTAAGACATGTCGAAGTTCAAAGAACCGAACAGACCGCCTTCTTCGAATACAGTAAACGCAATCTCGATAGTTTTGTGCTCTTGGCCTTCTGCTTTGATGCAACGAACCGCTTCCATGATAGCTGCGATACCAGACTTGTCGTCACCACCTAGAATTGTGTTGCCTTTTGAACGGATGATACCGTCTTCGATGATTGGCTCAATGCCGATGCCTGGCGTTACTGTGTCCATGTGGCAGCTGAACACTGTGCTACCTGGAAGAGTGCCATCTAGACGAGCGTAGATGTTGAAACCATTAGACACTTCTTCAGGAACCGCCAGTTTGTGAACTTCAAAACCTAGTTCACCGAGTTGCTCAGCCAAAGCTTCAGCAATCGCTTTTTCGTTACGAGATTCACTATCAATTTTCACTAGATCGCAGAAATGTTCTACAAGACGTTGTTCATTAATTTGGGTCATTGTTAATTCTCATTATGCTTCCGCTTGTTCAAAAAGAAGCCGCGGAGGTAGGAACAGGAAAATCACTATAACGCCAATGAGGTAGATGATTGTCTGAGTTAAATCAAGAAAGTTGCCTGATTATTCTAATTAATGAGAAAAACCCAATTCAGATCCACCAGTGCGCAGGATTTTAATCTGTATATCTGTCGGGTATAATGTTTGACCGCTCTTAAAAAAACGTCAATAAAATTGGAATTCAATCAATAATGGCCCTGATAAATGAATAGAAACAATGTGTTAGGTTCATTCCTTTTCGTGGTGCTGATGAGTATTGTGCTGGGGCTGTATTTGCTCTATCCAACTTATGACGACGATTTAAAGCATATTCGCCCTGAAAACCCGAGTGTTTATAGTCCAGAGAAAGAGTTATCACTCTCTCAATATGGATCTGCGTTGATCGATATTCTCGATGTATCTCGCGGTGACCCTAATTTAGCTTCCCAACAACTTGAGGCTCTCCAAGCCAAGTTCCCAGACCAAGATAAAGCCATCTATCGTGCTTACGAATTGATGATTTTGTCCAACCTCGCGCAACATAAGTTGGATACCGAAGCGGTTTCCGAATACGTCAGGCAGATTAAAGCACTCGCACAACACGAACATATGGGTTGGCTAAAGGCCCAATCTCTCGTTGAATTGGCGATTGAATACATCAGTAAGGGTGAGCTAGCGGAATCTGAAATCCAAATCAGAGCAGCGATAGATATCGCAGAATCGCTTCACTATGAAGAGTTGTTGATTAAGGCCTATAACACGGCTGGTGTCATCAATAACATCCGCAATGACTTTCCTGAAGCTCAATACTTTTTCCATAAAGGTTTAGACCTTGGTAAGAAGTACCCTCATCACATCTACAACAGCAAGTTAGTGTCAAATATGGCACTGCTTTATATCTATTTGGAAGACTGGCCTAAAGCGCTCAAGCTGATTAAAAGAGCCAAAAAGCTCTATTACAAGAGTGGACTACTCGAAGCGTCTACCATCGGCGTGCTGCATGTGAATGAGTCTTTTGCTTATCTGCGCAGTGGTGATTTAGTCAAAGGCCGAGAAGCATATCAAAGTGCGGCTAAGCTAAATGGCGATAACGTGAGTGAACGATACAAAATCATCCTATTAAAAGCAGAGAGTGATGTGTTGTTGGCGGAAAAGAACTTTGAGTCAGCACGACAAGTCGCAAACTTGTGTCTTAGATACCCAGGAGTGGACAAATACACACTTCAATTGGGGCAGTGTTACCTAAATAGAGCCTTAGCGAACATTGGTTTGAACCGAGATAATTTTGTTTTTGCTGATCTAAAGCGATCGTCTGCAATGTTCGATGTTGTGGGGACTCGCAGCTGGAAGGTCCTCGGCTTAAGAACACTTGCTGAATACTATGATTCGAGAGGCGACAGCGAGAACGCACTTCGTTACTTCAAACTCTATTACAAGGGCAACAAAGCGCTGCTATTTGATAAGCGCCAGAGTGATATCTTTTTACTAGAGCAAGATTTCGCTACAGCATCATTAGCTCAAGAAAACGAACTGCTTAACGCAGAAAAAGAGTTGGGTGAGCTGACATTAGATAAGCAGCAATTACGGAATCGAATCGTCGTCGCTTTGGGTATCATGGTGATGATAAGCGCCACGTTACTATTGATAAGGTTACGCTCGATCCAGAAGACCAACAAAGAACTACTTAAGCAATCAACAAGATGCGAACTGACAGGCTTATACAATAGGCGTTACTTAGAGCAACGGTTAACTCAGCCGATGCCACATCATTTGTCGTCGTTTGGGTATACGCTCGCTATTCTAGATTTAGACCGCTTCAAACAAGTTAATGACACTTATGGCCATGATATTGGTGACCAAGTGCTGGTGGAAGTCGCTAAGCGTTTAGAGAAAATCTTATCAACAAACGATGTAGTGGCAAGATGGGGTGGGGAAGAGTTTGTTTTGTTGCTGTCTGGTTCCATTGATCCTGAGCAACAGTTGAACGTTATCCGTTTAGCTATTTCTGAAACACCCATTGATACGCACTCCGGCTCTTTAGACCTCACCACATCGATAGGAGCGTCGATTGGTATTGTTCATGAGCAACTCAATCAAGATACTTACAAGAAGTACCTCAAAGCCGCGGATGATGCACTATATCAAGCGAAAGAGTCGGGTAGGAATCAAGTCATCATTGCTGAAAGTTAATCGCTAACCTGGAAACAAAAAGCCATTCTGATCTTCGTGAGATAAGAATGGCTTCTGGAACACTCTGAGATCGCTAATATCAAAATTTGAGTGAGAAGTGGGGTTTACTTAGCGATATGTCGAGTTTATCTATATCAACATTTTCTAAATGAGTTACTTAGCGACACCTTGAAGCATTTCAACCAATTCGCCTTCTGTCGCTGGTTCGCTAGCGAGTTCAATCACAGCCGAAGCTCCTCCCTTTAACATGTAGGCTTGGGTTCCACAGTGGTCATAGTGGAACCATTTACCATCTACACATACGTCGGTATAACATCTTGGGTCTTGTTTAAGTTCCATATCAATTTCCTTATTAACATTTGCCTAACGTTTTTCAGACTAGTTGATCACAAATCTAGGTAAATTGATCTAAATCAATCTAGAGTGTGATTGATGATTTCATTATCAAAATAAGAGAGGTGTGTCTAGCGAAGGAGCGACCTCTCGTTGGGCACTGCGCTCAAAGGTCGTGATTCTGGTTGGCAACTCTCGCTCTTTTGCTTGCCAGGTGATGCTTTTCTACATACGCTAGCTACTCTCTTAATCCCTATACAGACTTGATTGTGTTGGAAAATGACTAATATCTTTATCGTTGTAATTGTTCTGGTTGTGTTCTTTTACTTTATTCAAAAGTATGTGGTGAAACACGATGACACCAAAGACCACGCTTATCAGAAGAAAGGCGCGTTGATGTCGGCGCAACAGGCGACATTCTATAATGCGCTAAAATCAGCTGTGGGCAACCATGGGGAAGTGTTTGCTAAAGTCAGCATGTCGAACGTACTTGTTCCTGCTAAGACGAACAATAAGAAGAATTGGTTTATCGCCAACAACAAGATCTCACGTAGTTACTTCGACTTTGTTGTTTGCGACCCGCGAACGCTAGAGCCCCGCGTTATTATCGAACTTGATAACGGCAAAGAGCTCAATAAAGGGAAAGTCGATCGCGAAAAGCTACTAATTCACGTGTGTAAATCGGCAGGTTTACCTCTGATTGGTGCATCTATTAAACACAGCTACCAAGTGAGCCGTTTGAAGAGGTTACTGGCAGCACACATCGATTTAATCGAGCCATCAAAAGAAGTGCGATTTTGTAAGAAGTGTGGTAGCCCAATGATCATCAAACTGGCAAGCCAAGGCGATTACAAAGGCCGACGCTTCTTCACTTGTAGCCGCCAGCCAAACTGCACCTATACCGAAAACTACAACGTTGTATTCGATGTTGAAGAATAGTTGGTATCGATAGTAATGCATCCGGTTGGACTCCATTCAATCGCTTAGATACGAATAAGTTATACAAACTAAAAAGCCGAGCATTGATTATGCTCGGCTTTACTAATATTAAGTGGATTGGTTTAGACTAAAACGCGTAACGCATACCGAGCTGTAGCTCATCTTCGTCGTTATCGCCTTGCCCACCTTCGCCCTCGTCTAACATGTTAAACTTATAACTACCAAAGAAGGCCACATCGCCAATATAACGTGCGTATTCTAGACCGATAAAGTTAATGTCGTAATCTGCAATATCGTCAGCTTCAAAGTAGCTGTAGGTCAGGTTGACGGTGTTGACACCAAACGAGTATCCCAAGTAAGCATCGGCAGAATCGTAGTCTGAATCTTTTACGCCTAGACCTGAAATACTACCAAATTGATAGAGTGCGGCGAACCAAACCCCCTGATCGTTGGTGTACTTAACCGCACCAATATAGGCATCAGAAGTTTCTGTATCTGTCCCAACGCCATAGGTTTCATCACTTGACGCATAACCGACGCCAATATCTAACCCAATCGAAGTGCTGCCGGCGACAACTGCACCGAAGCCGTCACTTTGTGCTGATTCACTATCTGAATTGAAATTGCCATCAATTTGAAAGGTGATGTTGTCGCTTGTCAGTTCATAACGTAAAACATTTTTTGCTCGATCAGCAGTCGACACCGTGTATTCATTGATATAGCCGCTGAAGGTTTCAGCCATATCCGTCCAATCGGTTAAGTAGGTAACGGCATTATTTTGGTGGCCATAATAGACGTTACCGTGATTGGTTTGAACACCCGTATATAAGAATCGAGTGTTAATGCCGATATCATCTGATGCGCCATCTTCAGACTCTGTTAGTTCGAATTCATATTTCCCAAAAAAGGAAACATCGTCCGACGCTTTTTGTGTGCCATCGACACTTAAGCGGACACGTGATCTATCACTATAGGTGCTACTATTACCAGCACTTTTATTCGCATCAGAGAAATTCCCTCGAACTTCTGCGCGGCCGCCGATATTGAATACTGTTTCATCTGTCTCATAAATGGTCGCCGCCGATACGGCAGGTG
>NZ_AJYZ02000019.1:2099879-2121199 GCF_000272045.2 Vibrio crassostreae 9ZC13
CGATAGTATGCTCACCACTGCAATGGCGATATGTGATTTTTTCATAATTTATTCCCTATTTTTCACACTTGTATTTATCGCAAACCATAAATTCACGTATAGCATTGAATTTAGATTATTGATTCCTACAGGTTATGAATATAGGCGCGCTTTACCATTATGCAAATTTCATTATGTATTACTGTGCTGTATGTATTCAAAATAGCTATGATGTGTGGGGTTGGGTTTTGAATTGCTTATAGATTGTTGCTCTTGAGGGAGATTAATTGTAGCTGATGTTTTTCGACTATAGAGTGCTATCGTATTTATGTATGTTGGTAATAACCCGGCCACTTTATATGAAAAATCCGAATTTAGTCATTGCGGCCTAGTAATTCGATGACGACGATTACAAAATCGTGGTGATTTTTATGAATGATGTATTTCAGTGAGTTACAAAGCCTCTGCGTGCCTTTCACTTATAATGATCAAAATACTACGGTAACCCAGTGGGCAAGCAAAATTTTTGACACTAAATATAGGCATTGATCTATACCTGTATGGTTACTGTAAAGGCCAAGAAAAACGGTATAGATAACAAAAATCCCAAATTGAACACATTAGGTTAGTTAATTGGTTGTCATCAAGGATTAGAATTTTTTCTAACTAAACTTTGTTTTTCAGCGGTTTGACGATAATCTGGGTGTAAAATCGACATGTTGTTATGTCTTTGATTGCAAAGTGAGCAAACGAATCGCAAGATGCCAGTTAATACTTGCACCATCTGTTTATCATGGATATCATCGTTGGCGTTCTAAGGGAATGCGTCCGTAGCTCAGTTGGTTAGAGTACCGCCTTGACATGGCGGGGGTCGGTGATTCGAGTTCACTCGGACGCACCATTCCTTCTTTAGTTTTTATTGCATAACTATTGAGTTTGTCACAATGGTAGTAATAAGAAATTAGAACATCGCCCGCTTAGCTCAGTTGGTTAGAGTACTTGCATGACATGCAAGGTGTCACTGGTTCGAGTCCAGTAGCGGGCACCACATTATACGAAAGAGCCCACCTAGTGTGGGCTTTTTTGTGCCTGTAATTCCTTGTTTTATCAGGCTCTTAGCCATTTTTTGGTCCCAAGAGGTCCCGTAAAATCCACCGTTTAAAGTAATCTCTGAAGTAGTCTTTTAAGATCTAAGCAATTTCGAGGTTACTTCAGGGGGTTACGATGGCGAAAAAAGTACAGCCTTTAACGGCAACTCAAATCAAACAAGCAAAGCCTAAAGAGAAAGAATATAATTTAGGTGACGGTGATGGATTATCATTGAAGATTAAGCCTATAGGAACAAAACTATGGCGTTTCTCTTACTATCATCCCATTTCACGAAAGCGCTTGAACCTAGCCTTAGGTAAGTACCCTGACGTCTCACTAGCCAAAGCAAGAACCAAAGCGATTGAGGCAAGAGAACTACTCGCTGATGGTATTGACCCGAAAGAGCACCGTGATACGACTCTCAGAGAAAAACAGTTAGAATTGGCGAATACGTTACAGTCGGTATTTGATGACTGGATTGAAGTGAAAAGAACAAGCGTCAAAGAGCAAACGGCTAAGAAGCTAAAGCAACGAATTGAGAAGTACCTCTTACCTGATCTTGGTAAGTTCCCCCTTGGTGACATTACGGCACCACAAGCGATAAAAACAATTAAACCCATTGCGAATCAAGGTAAATTAGAAACAGTAGGGCGTTTGTGTCGTAACCTCAATGAGATAATGACCTTTGCAGTCAACACGGGTGTGATTGAACACAACAAGCTTGCTGGCATTGGTAAAGCATTTGAGACTGCTAAGGTAACCAACCAAGCTTCGTTAGCCCCTGATGAGCTTCCAGAGCTTCTCAAAACAATCAACTACGCATCCATTAAACCCATCACTCGCTGCTTGCTAGAATGGCAACTTCACACCATGACAAGGCCAGCTGAAACTGCTGGTGCACGTTGGGATGAAATTGACAGAGAAAAGATGCTTTGGGTCATTCCTGCTGAACGAATGAAAAAGGGAAGAGTGCATACTGTCCCTTTAACAAAACAAACTCTAGATCTATTGGAAACCATTGATTTCATCACGGGTGATAGTGAATACCTTTTCCCTGCTGATAAAAGTAACAAAAATCACATCAATAAAGAGACAGCAAATAAGGCATTAGTAAGAATGGGCATGAAGGGCAGGCAAACGTCTCATGGCTTACGCGCATTAGCTAGTACCACTCTAAATGAACAGAACTTTGATCCAGACATTATTGAAGCTGCACTTTCTCATGTCGATAGAGATAAGGTAAGAAGCGCATACAACCGTACTGATTACCTTGAACGTCGTAAAGTTCTCATGGCGTGGTGGAGTGATCATATTGAAGAGGCTGCAACGGGAAGCTTGTCGATGAGTGGTAAAAAGAGCCTTAAGGTTGTGGGTTAGTTGCATGGGAGTGAAAAAGCAACGTATAGCTCACACATTTTAAGCGCACTAGCTCATACTTGTTCTGACAACTTTGCTGATAAGTCACGATGAAATCGTACACAAATTCCGTTGGCATCGTGACTCAAAACTGGACAAAATATTCTTACATTAATCACTTAAACTAGAAAAATTCGAATGACTTTTGGTATCGGAAAATTGCTTAGTGAAGTGTCCAGTTCTACTGGAGGGAGCAGAGCACCTTAACGCCGTTTCTCTTTCGTAAGACTGCGTTAAATCAATCTATCAGCAACTCAATATGCAATTTTGTCACTATTCATTAATGGCTGAATAAACAAAGTTCACCTCTAAAGGGGATAGCCAGCCCCGAGATGAACTTTAATCTACAGCTAATTGACGTTGCTGTTGGGTGTATACTTCAGCCAGATTAGCTGATCACAACGCCAATACTTAGAAGAATCATGACCATGGTACAAAGTACGCCAAGCAATGGACCAATGAATTTTAGCCAAGATGAGTAAGCGACTCGCCCAATGGCTAGACCGCCCATCACCACGCCCGATGTCGGTGTCACAAGGTTTGGTAAACCAGAGGCAGATTGGTAGGCAGTGACAACCAGTTCACGGCCAACACCAGCAAAATCCGCGAGTGGGGCAAGAACTGGCATTGAGAGTACCGCAAGCCCTGAAGAAGAGGGAACGACCAAACACATAACGGCTTCTACCCAGTAGATAGCATTGATGAATGCGATTTCGTTTAACCCGCCTAATAAGCCTTCCGCGTAATGCAAAATGGTGTGGGTTATGTTGCCGTTATCCATGACGACCACAAGGCCACGAGCAATAGCGATGATCAGGGCTACTCCCAGAAGATCGCGCGCTCCGTTTACAAAACTGTCGGTAATTTCAACTTCTGACATCCGGCCAACGAAGCCAACAAGAATGCTTGAGCCAAGAAATAGAGCGGAGAGTTCAGCCATCCACCATCCTGCCGCGGATACGCCCCACATCATAATGGCGAAAGTTAAACCGAAGATAGCCAGTACCGCTTTACGTGTGTTGTTTAGCTCTGGTGTTTCTTGCTTTTTACTGTGTAGGAAATATTCTAAGTTTGACTCTTTCTGGTGAGCGACGATTGAAAGCTCTGGGTTGTTTTTCACTTTTTCTGCATAGCGCATTACATAGATAACACAAACGATCCAACCAAGAACAAGGATCACGGCGCGCAGAGCAAAGCCCTCCATAAAATTGATTTCAGCTGCGTTAGAGGCAATGACAGTCGCAAAAGGGTTAATAGTAGAGCCTAAACAACCAATACCAGCACCAACCATGATAATAGCAACGCCAACGATACTGTCGTAACCTGCTGCGATCATTACAGGTATCAGCAGTGCGTAAAAAGGAATAGTTTCTTCCGCCATGCCGTAAACGGTACCACCCAGCGCAAACAACCCCATTAGAATAGGGATCATCCATTTCTCGCGACCTGATAGGCGTTTCATGGTTCCGGCGATGCCTGCATCAATCGCGCCGGTTTGGGTTACTACAGCCAAAAATCCACCGATAACCAATACAAATAGGGCGACGTCCACTGCACGCGCCACGTAACTACCTGGGTCATAGAAGCCTTGAATTGGTGCCATTAAAATATCGACGATACCTTGAGGGTTTGAATCAACGGTTTGATACGTACCAACCATTGGCACCATACGGCCTAGTGTTTCATTGGTTTCCATCTGGTACTGACCGGCCGGTATAACCCAAGTTAAAATGGCCATTAGTACGGTCAGTATCATCAAAATTGTGTAGGCAGAAGGGAATTTAAATTTTGTCATTACGATGTCCTTTTATTTCTTATGGGGCCGAAGCCCCATTGGTCGGATTTAGCCCAAAAGCTGTTCCTTCACGTTAGCTAACGAATTCCATGATTTGTTGAGCGGACATATCGCCAAGTCCCATTTTTTTTAATGTTCTTCCAGATTCGAAATAATTGGTCTCGTTATACGCATTGTCGATGTGCAGACAAGATGTCACCATAGGTGTGTCAATACCGACCAGTTTACCGAGCTCGTAACAAGGGACGAGAAGGTAAGCGGCATCTTCCGTGATGTATCGGTTGCTGGCTGAGTTGGGTGCGCTGTTCAGTTTGCCGTGGGTTTCTGAAGTGCGGTTAACCTCATAAACACTTTCACATTTCATACCGTAAAGGGCATTCATTGCTTGAAGCTCAGGCAACAGTTGTAATCCTAGCGCTTTGCCTATGGATTGACGCTCTGACTCCATTACTGCTGCCGCTTTTGCTGTTGAAACTGAGCAGCAATCTTTGTAGTAATTGAATTGGCCATCGAAGTTTTCTAGTAAGCCAATATTGAGTGTTGTTAGTAATGGATGTCCGCCAAAGTTGATGTTTTCTAATCCGGCTTCAATGACATTACGAAGCCTTGTTAGAGGTAAAGGCATCACAGCTTGTAAGGCTGCAATAGCCTCTTCCGTGCGATCTGCAGGATAAGCGGCGACAGGAAGGTGCTCTTTCATACCTAAAATAGCGATCTCTGCAGGCCCAACAATTCGAGTTGCCCAGGGAATCGAAATTGCGTCAACAAAAGTGATATCTAAATGGGCAAACCCTTGTTCATTTTTAATTTGATTTAGCGCTAATGAGCCATAATTCCCTGGCATAAGCATGATGATTTGGCCATCACGTAAATGAGGCAGCATTTGAGTAAAGAGTGGCTCTTGCGCAAATGATGGGACCGGTAAGACGAGTAAGTCGGCATATGAGACTGTCTCTGCCAAATCGCGGCTGATTTTGTCACACGCCTGAAAGCCACTGTAAGTCAGTTCAACGTCATTAAAGCTTTCAAGTGCACAGATCCCTCCTCGTTGTTCTATGTCTGCCAGAGGATGGTCAAAACCTGGCGAGCCATAGAGGCAGACATCAGCATCTTGTAGGGTAAAGTGATAGGCCGCTGTTAATCCAGCATTACCGGAGCCAATCACAGAGACGCGCGTTTTCATAATTTCTTCCTTATTGATTTTTGTTTTTCTGGTTGAGAGCTTAAGGAAGAAGGCATATTCGTCGCCAATGACTAAGCTGGAGACTAGTATGCAAAAAAGGAATGATGAGAGGCTGGTGTTATCTCAAGGTATTGACTTTATTAGTATAAATTGATTTCACCAAAGTAGTCTGGCATCTCTGTAATTGTGAACTTACTCAGAATCATATTCACTGAGGTTTCGCATTGGCCCAATTTTGAGCTGAATATTCATCGCGTCAGCTTGTAACATGAATTGCTCAATGAACTGTTCCGCATTTCGGTGAATGGGCTTTAACGAAGGGTAGAGGATATCAAATTCAAACGGCAGGCCGAATACAAGTGGTTTCATTACGACCTTTGGGTGCTCGCTTTCCATGTAAGCGGTAAATGGATCAGTGATCGCGATCCCGACACCTTCTCGAACTAAGGTTGCAGCGGTGCTTGCCAGTGAGACTTCGATTTGCTCAATCGTTGATAGGTCATAGCGACGTAACAATGCATCGACTCTTCTCTGAGTAATATCCTTTTCGTGGCGGATGAGCACTTGACCCGCAATATCGTAGATGTCTATGACCGAGCGTTTGGCCAGTGGCGAATCGGAGGGGATAAGACAAACGCATTCGCATTCTACTTTTTGTGCCTTTACACCCGCGAGGTGATCATCAATAAACGCAAAGCCAATGTCTGTTGTTTGACTTTGAACCCGCTGAATCACCTCTTCGGAACGATATGTTTTAAACCCGACTTTGACTTTAGGCGCTTGCTTTAAAAAGACCGCCAAGATTCTTGGCAAAAAGGCGTTTGAGAGAAGAGGCATCGCAGCAATATTCAGTGTCCCGAAATGGCGCGAGCGAATTGAATGCGCAGCGTGATCGAGACTTGATACAGCATCAAAGACTTTGGATACTTCAATATAGAAGGCTTCTCCCTCATTACTAAGCTCCAAGCGATTTCGTTTACGAGTAAAAAGTTGAAAGCCAATTCTTTGTTCTAAATTGGCTAATAGTCGACTGACGGCGGATTGACTAAGCGATAAGCGCTCTGCCGCGGCAGTGACGGTTTGACATTCAACAATGGCTTTAAAAGCATTGAGTTGGGTTAGCTTCATTACATACAGCTCTGGATACAGGAATCGATGAAATTACCAGAAGCTCTAGTGGAATACCTTGAGCTGTAATGAGTAATCAACAATTTCTTGGCAAGTTTAAAGTGAATAAAGCTCAACTAAAAGTCGCTTTAAACAGTGATCCGCCCCAGCACTTTTTGGACATCGAGTTAAGTGAGTACAATCGCGAAAGAGGTGAACAATGACAACCAAGAAAACTACAATTAAACGTTCCCCTTAATTTAAAGCAGAAGCACTGAAGCTAGTAGAGAAAGTAGGAGTAGTTGCATTCGTTATTTAATTACACCCCTTAAGTGTATTTATCAATTCTCAATAACACGGTTCCCGCAATAGTTATCTCTCCATATAAGATATATCGAATCTCCGCCTCATACGTAGTGACCATTGTCTGGTTTTTACCAATAAAACACTCATTAATATTCGCCGCTGAAATCTGACCCTCTATCTGACATTCTCCATGCCAAAACATGAAGATATTTCGTTGTGTTTTTGTTATGAAATTGTTTCTTATTTCGTATTTTTTCGTTCTTTAAATACCTCGACGCTTGATTTTAACTATTTATTAATATTATCGATCGTCAAAATTAACGTTACTGTGTCTGTGTCACGGTTTGGTTGTGCGTGGTAATTTTTGTATTGAACTGTGAGATAACATGTATTCGTCAATTTTATTGAACCCTACACATAATAAAAAAGGATTGATGGACATGAAAAAGGTATTACTAAAAGCTGCTGCACTAACTATTGCTCTTGCTGCTGCAGGTGCACACGCTAAAGACTATGAAATTGTAAACGTCGTTAAAGTATCTGGTATTCCTTGGTTTAACCAAATGAACAAAGGTATTGAACAAGCAGCAACTGACTTTGGTGTTAACGCACGCCAACTTGGTCCTTCTACACCAGATCCAGCACAACAAGTAAAAATTATTGAAGACTTGATTGCTAAAGGTGTCGATGCAATTACTGTTGTGCCAAATGATGTAACGGTTCTTGAGCCGGTATTCAAGAAGGCACGTGAGAAGGGCATTATCGTTTTAACTCACGAATCTCCGGACGGGCACGGAGCTGATTGGGATATCGAAACTATTGATAACCAATCCTATGCAAAAGTGACCATGGATGAGCTTGCAAAAAACATGGGTGAGAAAGGTGGATACGCTGTTTACGTAGGTTCACTTACTGTGCCGTTACATAACAACTGGGCAAATTTAGCAATAGATTACCAAAAGCAAACTTACCCAGAAATGTATGAAGTGACCAGCCGCATGCCTGTTGCTGAAAGTATCGATCAATCATACGCAGCGACCAACGACTTGATGAAGGCTCACCCTGATATGGCAGGTATTGTTTCTTATGGTTCTCTAGGTGGTATTGGTGCTGGGGAAGCGATTAAGAAGAAACGAGCTAAAGATAAGATCAGTGTTGTAGGCATCTTAATGCCAAGCCAAGCTGCACCTTACTTGATGCGCGGCGAGATTGATAAAGGATACTTGTGGAACCCTGCCGATGCTGGTTATGCGATGGTTGCTGTTGCAAAACAAATGCTTGATGGCAAAGCAGTAACAGATGGCGTAAACGTTAAAGGTTTGGGTGATGCTGAAATCGATACTGAAAAACGTGTAGTGAAATTTAATAAGATCCTTGAAGTCGATAAAACAAACGCACGTCAACTTGGTTTCTAAGCGTTAACTTTGACAAGTTCGTTAATGTTTTACTGATAACAAGTAATAACTTCGGGGTAGTGCAATTCTACCCCATGATTTATGGAAATTCATATGTCTGGTACTCCTTTCATTACCCTCAAGAAGGTGTCAAAACATTTTGGCTCTGTGAAAGCCTTGGATGGTATTAACCTAACCTTCAACCAAGGCGAAGTACACTGTTTAGCTGGAAAGAATGGCTGTGGTAAAAGCACATTGTTCAAAGTGATTTCGGGTGTCCATGCGCCGGAAAAAGGTGCTGAAATTCTACTTGAAGGTAAAAAATATCCACGCTTAAATCCGCAACAATCAATTGAACATGGCATTCAAGTTATTTATCAAGACTTGTCGCTTTTCCCTAACCTTACCGTCGCAGAAAACATAGCTATTCAAGATCATGTTGAGTGGACAAAGGGATTAGTTCAGCAAAAACGTATCGAAGAGATTGCGATTAAAGCAATGGCGAAAGTCGGCGTGAAGCTAGCATTGGATAAGCGTGTAGAGCAACTTTCGATTGCAGAGTGTCAATTGGTTGCAATTTGTCGAGCTATGGCGTCTGACGCCAAGCTAATGATCATGGACGAGCCAACCGCATCGTTAACTCGTACTGAGGTCAATCACCTGATCGAAGTTGTTGCGGATCTCAAATCGAAAGGTGTTACCGTTGTTTTTGTTAGCCACAAACTCGACGAAGTGATGGAGATCTCTGATCGCATTACCGTTATCCGTGATGGCCGTACCATTGGTACCTATCAAGCCGATGAAGTGGATAGCGACGAGTTGGCATTTTTAATGACAGGTCAACGTTTTGAATTTTCGCCTTTAGCGCCATACCAACAACAAGGTGATGTGAAGCTAGAAGTAAAAAAACTGACTAAACAAGGTCAATATCACGATGTATCGCTGTCGGTTCGTGCTGGTGAAATCGTCTCCATTACTGGATTACTTGGAGCGGGTCGTACCGAGCTTTGCATGGCATTATTTGGAATGAATAAGCCTGACAGCGGCGAGATCCTAATTAACGGTCAACCGACGTCGTTTAGCTCCAATCGTGATGCGATCGCACAAGGGATTGGTTATGTATCAGAAGACCGCATGTCAACTGGGTTAGTCATGGACCAGTCGATTCAAGACAACATTACTGCTTCGGTGCTAAAGCGTCTACAAAAGCCATCGGGTGTACTGGACCATCTTAAAGCCAACAAGCTAGTGGCAAAGCTTATCTCATCACTATCAATCAAAGTCGCAGATCCAAAATTGCCTGTTACTAGCCTTTCTGGTGGTAACGCGCAGCGCATTTCGATTGCCAAGTGGATCGCAGCAGAGCCAGAAGTTCTGATCCTTGACTCACCGACCGTCGGTGTTGATGTTGCTAACAAAGAAGCCATCTACAACATTGCCAAAGACCTTGCTGCAAGTGGTATGGCGATCATCATGGTGAGTGATGAAATCCCTGAAGTATTTTACAACAGTCACCGAGTGATTGTGATGAAAGAAGGACGTTTTACCCATGACTTCCAACCGACTAATTGCTCAGAGCAACAAATCATGGAGGCCGTCAATGCATAATAAATTTAAGCGCCAATTGGCTTCGTTTAGCAAACGTCACGAATTCTATCTCTCCGTTATGATCGTATTGATTGTAGCGGTACTGACCGCGGCATCAGAAGATTTTCTTACGTTAGGTAATATCTTCGATATGTCAGTAAGCTCGGCGTTACTTGGCATTATGGCTTGTGGTCTATTTGTAGTACTTATTGCTGGTGGGATTGATATTTCATTTCCCGCCACGGCAGCAATTGCCCAATATGTTGCGGCCACATACATTCTAAGTATTGGCGGTAACTTTATGATTGCCTTTGGTATTGCCGCATTGGTTGGTGTGTTATTGGGTATGATTAACGCAGCATTGGTTTATAAGCTCAAAGTACCGGCGATTATCATAACCATTTCCACGTTGAACCTGTTCTTCGGCCTACTGATTTATTTTAGTAATGGCGAGTGGCTATATGGTTTCCCTGATTGGTTTATGGACGGTGTTGAGTTATTTAGCTTCACTGGAAGCGATGGTTATGACTATGGCTTGTCACTGCCAATTCTGACTTTAATTGCCATGATTGCGCTAACGTCGTTTTTAATGTCGAAAACACGTTTAGGCCGTCAAATATACGCTGTGGGTGGTAATGCTGATGCCGCGAGCCGTATCGGTATAAACCTCTTTGGCATCAATTTGTTTGTGTATGGTTACATGGGAGCGCTAGCGGGTATTGCGTCAGTAGTTCAAACACAAATTACTCAATCGGTGGCGCCAAACTCTTTAATGGGTTTTGAGCTTACTGTGCTTGCGGCTGTAGTACTTGGTGGAACGAGTATGACGGGAGGCAAAGGAACCTTATTCGGTGTGATTTTAGGTGTGATTTTGTTAGCGGTGGTGAAAAACGGTTTAACACTATTGAGCGTGCCTTCTTACTGGCACACCGTTGTGACGGGTTTGATTATTGTTTGCAGTATCAGCATGACCGCGATTAATGAGAAAAAACAAGCAGCGCAGGGGGCATAATGGAACAGGTTCTAAATAGTTTAAAGCTGCCAACGGATAAGAACATTCGTTACTTGTTGGTTATTTTAGTTGGTATTTTGGCGGTGATGGGCTTTACCAGCGGTCAAGCATTTTTCTCAATCGGCAACTTACAATCGATGTCATCGCAAATGCCGCTATTAGGTTTACTCGCATTGGCAATGGCAGTATGTATGTTGACTGGTGGTATTAACCTATCAATCATCGCTACTACTAATGCATGTGGCTTAGTTATGGCGAGCATCATAACCCAAGCACCAGATAGCTTTGCAATGTTGGTATTAGCACTGGCGGGTGGTCTGATTACAGCAGTAGTAATTGGCCTTCTTAACGGAGCATTAATCGCTTACGTTGGAGTCTCTCCAATTCTTGCTACTTTGGGCATGATGACGTTGATCAATGGCCTTAATGTCCTTATCTCAGGTGGCAGCGTAATCTCAGGATTCCCTGAAGCACTGTTGGTTTTAGGTAATGGCTCGTTAATGGGCATCCCTATGCCACTTATCTTGTTTGTCGGTTTTGCGATTGGTTTGTGGGCTTTACTTGAGCATACAAGTCTTGGCCGCACGATTTACTTGATGGGTTCTAACGAGAAAGCCACACGATTCTCAGGCATCAATACTCAAAAAGCCACACTGTATGTATATGCGCTCTCTTCAATTCTATGTTGGGCGGCCGCAATTGTAATGATGGCAAAATTCAACTCAGCTAAAGCTGGTTATGGAGAGTCTTATCTATTAATTGCGATTTTGGCCTCAGTGCTCGGTGGCATCAATCCAGATGGTGGTTTTGGACGCATTATTGGTATTGGCTTAGCATTGATTGTACTGCAAACGTTAGAAAGCGGTCTTAATTTACTGGGAGTGAGCAGCTATCTCACTATGGCGCTGTGGGGCGGCATCTTGATCCTATTTATCTTCTTACAAAAAAATAAGGCTTAACGGGGAAGGATATGAGTATTTATTTTATCGGTGTTGACGTAGGCAGTGGTAGTGCAAGAGCTGGCGTATTCGATGCTCATGGGCGTAAAGTCGGTGAAGCGAAACGCGATACCCAAATGTTTAAGCCGCAAGCAGACTTCGTTGAGCAATCTTCAGAAAATATTTGGCAGTGTGTGTGTTTGGCAGTAAAAGACGCCGTTTCACAAGCGAACATCGATCCTATTCAAGTAAAAGGCATTGGTTTTGATGCTACATGCTCGCTTGTTGTATTGGACAACAAAGGAGAACCTTTAACAGTTAGCCCAACTGGTCGTAGTGAACAGAATATTGTGATGTGGATGGATCACCGTGCTATCACACAAGCAGATCGTATCAACACTACTGAACACCCAGTGTTGGCATACGTTGGCAACCGTATTTCGCCAGAAATGCAAACACCAAAGCTATTATGGCTAAAACAAAATATGCCCAATACATGGTCTAAAGCAGGCTATTTCTTTGACTTACCAGATTTTCTGACTTGGAAAGCTACCTTTGATGCTAGTCGATCGCTTTGTTCAACTGTATGTAAATGGACTTACCTTGGTCACGAAAGTAAGTGGGATAAGAGTTTCTTTGAACTGATAGGTTTAGAAGACTTACTTGAAGATAACGCGCAATCAATTGGCGATCGTATTTTACCAATGGGTCAGCCTGTCGGGGATGGACTAACGGTTCATGCGGCGGATGATCTCGGCCTGGTGGCCGGAACAGCCGTTGGTACCTCAATCATCGATGCACATGCTGGTGGTATAGGAGTATTAGGTGCTGCGGGGATGACGGGTGAAAAAGCGGATTTCAATAAACGTTTGGCTTTGATTGGTGGAACCTCTTCTTGCCATATGGCTGCATCAAAAACGGCACGTTTTATCGATGGAGTTTGGGGGGCATACTACGGTGCAATGATACCTGGGTACTGGCTTAATGAGGGTGGGCAATCAGCAACTGGTGCTTTGATTGACCACATTATTACTTCACATCCAATCTATGACAGAGCTAAAGAGCAGGCTGATAAATTGGGTCAAACCATCTATCAATTGCTTAATAACCGTTTGTTAGAACTTGCTGGTAGCAAAGAAGATATAGCTTTTTTGACGAAAGATATCCATGTGTTGCCTTACTTCCATGGCAACCGTTCTCCACGTGCTAATCCTCATTTAACTGGCACTATTACTGGCCTTAAAATGTCGAAAACCATTGATGATATGGCGATGCAATATCTTGCAACGTTACAAGGTATTGCTTTAGGTACACGTCATATCATTGAAGTGATGAACGAAGCTGGATACGAGATTGATACCATTATGGCTTGCGGCGGTGGTACTAAGAATAGTGTCTTCTTACAGGAACATGCTAACGCCACTGGCTGTATGATTTTGTTGCCTGAAGAAAGCGAAGCCGTATTGTTGGGCTCTGCAATGCTCGGCTCTGTCGCCGCTGACTTCTACAGTGATATCCCAGACGCTATGAATGCCATGAGTCGCATCAGTAAGAGTGTAATGCCACAAACTGAAAAGATTAAGCGGTTCTATGACGCGAAATATAAAGTATTTCACAAGATGTATGAAGATGACGTGGAGTACAAACGCTTAATGGGGGAGTTTTAGACAAGCCCTCATATATTTCAAAATGTAATTTATGGTTCTGTTAACGGTCTAGTTCAATAACTAGACCGTTAACATATGGACTTCACCGGTGGATAATCGCTACAAATTTTAAATATTGGTTTTGCGTGCTGCAGTCACAAGTAGCTCGACTTTGAGTTCAGGGCTAGCGAGTTTCGCTTCGCCACAAGCGCGCGCAGGTGCGAACCCTTCATCAAACCATTCATCCCATACTGCATTCATTTCATTGAAATCACTCATGTCAGCTAGCCATACTGTGACCTGTAAAACATGCTGACAATCACTTCCTGCTTCTATAAGAAGGCTTTCTACTCTCGTAAGCGCTTCTCTTGTTTGCTCCGTAACGCTTGTACCACGGACTCCGACTTGACCACATAAATATACTGTGTCGCTGTGGGTTACAATTTTACTCATACGTTGATTAGTATACAGTCTCTGTATCTTGCTCATACTTAGTATTTCCTTTGTTATACTTTTTAATAAATGAACTCTTTGCTGGGGTGAGACTTGCTAGCTCTCCAAGTTTCAATGGTTTAATAGGATTGCGTAGTCGGTAGTAGCCTACTTTTTCCATTGAAATTCCGACTTTGTCACTAATAATATGGGCCACCGTTGAGCCGCAATGGCGTCCTTGACACGGGCCCATGCCACAACGAGTGAACGTTTTTATTTGATTAATCCCACAGGTTCCCTGATCTACGTGATCGCGGATTTGTTTTGCTGTTACTTCTTCACACCGACAAACGATCGTTTGGTCGCTGGGGGTGAGGGCTTGCTTCGGTGGGGTGTACAGCGCATCAAGAAACGGTCGTACCGATAGCTCTTTGTTTATTATTGCTTTTATGGGGTTATCGTTATTTTTAGTTATGAGATTACCGTTAAGCTCAAGATCTTGCAGAGTATTTTGTGCGACGAGCTCCCCTTGTAATTCTGCAACGAGTGCTCCTCCAATGCCCCCGTTGTCGCCAGCAACAAAGACACCGTAACGTGAACTCATGTTGTTACTGTCTAACTTAGGCTTCCAGCAAACTTGTAATGAATCCCAAACATGTTCCAACCCCATAGCGCGAGTGAGTTGGACGTTAGGAATCACTCCAATATGTGCTAAGACAGTTTCACCTTTAAGTTCGACGGTTCTTCCTGAGCTTTGAAAGGTTAAACCTTCTAAACGTTGGCTACCTAGTGCTTCAATGTGAGTAGATGATGTATAACGCTTGATCCCAAGCTTATGAATCTTGGAAAGGAGCGTTAAGCCTTTGGCTATGTAATTGCGTCCTTGCCATGCATTCAACCAATATCCGGCTGCTTTAAAGTAACTAGCGCTTTGCTGAGTATCGACAATGGCCTTCGGTGTAGCGCCGGCATCGTTCATCTGTACGGCGAGCAGGTAGAGAAGGGGACCTGTTCCAACCAAGATTGCATCTTTAGGGACAATGCCTGATGTTTTCATCATGATCTGGCAAGCCCCTGCAGTCATCACCCCTGGTAGTGTCCAACCTGAGAATGGGAATGGTCTCTCAATCGCCCCCGTTGCTATGATGATTTTCTTCGCGGTCGCTTTTTGAGCTTTCCCATCGCGACTCCAATAAACCGCGTTGTCTGAATCAATTCGCCATAGCGTAGCGCCAGAGAAATAAGAGATGTTAGCTTGGTTAAAAGTTTTAACGAGTTCGGCACCTCTTAAATAATCTGGCCCGAAGATATGTCCGTGTGGGTGACCTGATTCTTGTATGGCTCTATAAATTTGGCCTCCTGGACGAGCTTGTTCGTCGATAACCATGACATTTGCTCCCGCCATAGAGCATTGAACTGCTGCTGCCATTCCTGCAGGCCCAGCTCCGATCACACACACATCAAAATTCATGTTTGATTGTTCCAGCATGAAACCTCCTATTACATTGTTTGTCGGCGAATTTTCATGCCGTCTTTAATCAAATTCATGCAAGCTTGAACGTTAGGTTCTCCATCGACTTCAACGCGGCACTCAAAGCAACTACCCATCATACAAAACGGTGCTCTTGGTGAGCCGGATTGAGGCGTTATACGAGTATGATCTACCGTTGCTGCTAGCAATGCTGCAGCGATGGTATCTCCGTCATACGCCATGTAATATTGACCTTCCCATTCAAACTGAATTGATGTTTTCTCTTTATCCGAGGCAAGTCGTTGGAATCTAGAATCTGTCTTCACTGAATACCTCCAAATCTGGTGCGTTAGTAGATTGCTCAAGCCAATGCGGTAACAAATAACTATGAACTGCGGCTAGTGTAATACCGCTGTGGCAACTTACCAGGTAAGCACCTGGATGTGTTTTTGATTGTTGATATATTGGCAGGCCATCAGGTGAAACGATCCGAGTCGCACCCCAACTTCGAATTAGCCTGGTGTGCTCTAAAAATGGATAAACAGCAATCGCTCGCTCAGCTATAGCAGCTGTAGTTTCGATGGTGTCATTGTTGTCAAATCCAGCATTTTCCTTAGAGTCTCCTATCTGGATACCACCTTCATCTACCTGACGAATAATACCGGAGGGGCGCTTCATCTTTTTCGGGAGCTTTTCAGTGATTAAAACTTGCCCTTTTTGAGGAGAGACTAATGCTTTGAAGTTGAGTTTTGGGCCTAATTGAGCTGCTCCTAAACCTGCAGACAAAACAACTTTGTCGCTAGAATAAATCCTCCCATCTTCTAACGTGACTTGAAACGTTCCCGACTTATCTTGGTTAATATCAGACACATTCGTTCCAGTAATTAAATTAGCACCGAGCTTTTGGATCGCGGCAGTATACGCATTGAGTAACTTCAATGGATTGACATGACCATCTTCTGCTCCGTAAATTGCACCTACGACGTCAGGGCCAATTTCGGGCTCCTCCTGTATTAGGCGTTTGCGATCCCAAATTTCATATGGATGGTCGCTATTCAATTGCTTACGTAGGTGCTCATACTGCTTAGCTTTAGCCGTTAATTCTTCTTCACAGAAGTGGAAATCGTATCCCCCTTCTTGCACTAGGTTAAGCTTATGTCCGGTAACGTTTTCTAATTCTTCTGCGAGCTCTTTCCATAACTTTACAGATCGGCGAGTCCATGCTGCATAGTGAGGTGCGTCGAGCCCTTTACTCGACAACCAAACCAAGCCAAAATTGCCACGAGATGCACGATGATCGAGGTCGCCGCCATCCAGTACTGTTACCTGATGACCCGCTTTAAGAAGGCCATAAGCTAGTGCGCAACCCACAATTCCGCCACCGACAACAATATATTCCGGTTTCATAACATTCTCTTATGCTTTCGTTGAGGGGGCAGGGGTGCCCCCTTTGGTTGGTGTTTCTTAATTAAGCGCTTTGTCTAAGATTGGCTGGCTCCAATCAGAACCGATATCGTCAATAATTTGAGGCCATACTGTAGCGCGTACTTTGTTAGCTGTTTTGCTCAACTGACTTGGAGTCATTTCTATGATTGTTGCACCAGCTTCTACCAGTTTTTGTTCATTGGCTTTCTGGTCTAGTTGTGCAGCGCCCCAACGACGGTTTTCAAATTGAGCTGCGGCTGTTTTGAGAGCTGCTCTCTCTGCTTCATCGAGATCTTCTAAGCGCTCAGAATTGATCATCAGGTACCAGATTTCGAAGTGGGTATTGAGAGGAATATAGGTTTTTGTTACATCACGGAACGAAGCGTAATAGCCTTCAGCTCCAGAACCAATAACACCATCAACTACACCAGTTTGTACTGCCGTAAAAGCTTCTGAAAAAGGTAGGGGTGAACCAATATAGCCGACGTTATCTGCTAATAACTGGAAACTCTTGATCGGTGGTACACGAAGCTTAATACCTTTGGTTACATCGGGGTCACCAGCACCAACTGCATTACGGTTTAACGAAATGCCTCCAAAGTAAACAGGGTATGCTGCGAGCAATGTTATATCTTGTTTAGCAAATAGCTCTTCCATTGCTTCACGTACTGGCGCATTGGAACCGTAGATGTTTTGAGCTTCTTGCCAATCGTTTGCTAAGAAAGGTAATAAACCAATTTGCATTCTACGGTCGGTAGATGTGGAGGCTGGTTGCAATGCCATATCAATTGCACCAATTGAAATTCGTTCCTGTACTAACGTGTAATCACCTAAAGCGTTAGCAGCGTAGACTCTTAGTTTAAGGTCGCCATCTGTCGAGGCTTTTAGATCGTTGCTTAACTGCTTGATGTCATTATCAACTACGGTACCTTGTGGGCGTACATGACTGATTTTTAGCGTTGTAGCATGTGCAGGGAAAGTACTTAGGGCGGCGGCCATAAGTGATGCCAACATAGTGACATTTTTTATTGTTTTTAATGGTTTTAACTTACTTGTTTTTAACATTGTTAATTTCCTTTTAATAACCAAACATAGTAGGGAGGTACAGAGATAATTCTGACCAAAAAGACGTAAGAATTACGACAGGTAGATACCCAAATAAAATGAGTAGCATTGCCGGCCCAACAACTTCAGAGAATTTTACGTTACCAATGCGAGCACCAAGGTATAGGATTGACGCATATGGTGGGGTCACTCCGCCCATCGCGGTATTGACTCCCATGATTGCAGCAAATTGAATTGGGCTGATGCCAATTGCCGTCATTAGTGGCAAAAGCAAAGGCGCTATAAGAATGATTGCAGTCAAATCGTTCACGACCATACCAACGACAAACAACAACAGGTTAATAAAAATTAGTAATAAAAATTTGTCATCAGTAATATTGAAGATAGCTTCAACTAATTGTTGGGGGATTCCTTCTACAACAAACATTTGGCTGAGAATTAGACTGAATAAAATCATAAACATGATAGATCCAACCGCTGTTGCAGACTCTTTGCCGGATTCTAATAATGTCTTCCAACTCAATCCTTTATAGATCATAAAGCCGACTGGAACAGCATAGATAACAGCAACTGCCGCAGCTTCTGTTGGAGTCATAATGCCGCCATAAATACCACCAAGGATAATCACCGGCATCAATAAAGCAGGCACCGCGTTAAATGTTTGGCTAGAAGCTTTCTTAAACATCTCTGGTAAGCTCAGCTTGTCATCTAAAACAAGTGGGAACTTACGAGCCATAAACATATTGATTGCGGCAAAGTTGAACGTAACCAACAATCCAGGACCAAGTGTCGCGAGGAAACAAGCCAGAATTGATGTGTCAGTGACCCAACCATAAACAATCATTGTCACGCTTGGCGGAATGAGTAGACCTAATATTGACGAGTTAGCAATGAGTGCTGTTGCATAAGCTCGCGGGTAGCCTCGTTTTTCCATCTCGGGGATAAGTAGTGGCCCGATAGCCGCAATACCAGTTAATCCGCTTCCAGAAATGGCCCCGATAATCGCGCAACTAACAGAAGCTACGATACCTAGCCCACCACGTATATGACCGACAAATACGTTCACAAAACCTAATAGACTAGCAGCGATTCCACTTCTACTCATTATGGTTCCTGCCAATACAAACAGGGGAATAGCCAACAAAACGGGGTTCATTAATTGCCCAGCGCCCCACATCATGTTGCCTTTCATCGACATGTCACCGGCAAAACTCATGACCATCAGTGCACCGCCGAAACAAAATGGAAGGGGAACGCCGAGAGTCAATAGTATGACTAAAACTGAGACGGCTAATAGAGCGACTTCAATCATTGTTTCACCTTATTTACGAAAGACGATGGAGTTCTAAGTTGATTAACCAGCTTTACGATATGTATGGCAATAAAAAGTGTGATCAGAAGAAGTCCGATGAATACGGAACATTCATGATAAAAAGTAGGGATATAGAGAGTGGGGCTTTCTTTCCATACGCGCCAAGCGTACTTGACATAATCCCATGCCCAGTAAGTAAGCCAGCTCGAAATAATAAAACTTATAATTTCGCCTACTAGTGCCAAAATTGTGTGCCCGCGTTCACTTTTGATGAAAATTTCTAAGACATTTGCTCGTATCTGAGAGTCTTCTCTTGAAGCATTAACTGCCCCAAGCATATATAGCCAGATTGTAGGAATGACCATTGATTCTTCGAGTCCCATAATTGGGACCTCAAAAATATATCGTGTCACGACCTGAACAAATTGCATTAGAGCTACTGATGCAATTAAGGCCGTGAGCAAGTATCGAAATTTTTGCTCCACTGTATGTTTCCTTATTGTTGTATTTGTAATTATTTGGTTATTTTATTGGTGACAATCAATAAAAACAAATTTAAAATTACTCTAAAGTCATAAATTTTACTTATAGGGTGTTATGAGAAATCTTTCGATAAAACAATTAGAAACGTTCCGTGCTGTAATGCGTTCGGGATCGGTGACTGTGGCTGCAAAAACTTTATGCCGCACTCAACCTGCAGTGAGCTCTATGATCGTAGGTCTTGAGAAGGAACTAGGGTTGACACTTTTTGAACGACAAAAGGGGCGTTTAATCCCCAACCCTGAAGCATATTTTTTGTTGGAAGAAACTGATGCGATTTTAGAACGTTTAACTCGTTCAACTCAGTTAATGGCAGAAGTGAAAAACCTCACTAGAGGGAAGTTACGTATTGCTTGTATGCCCGCTGCCGCATTATTTTTTATGCCGCATGTTATAGCTGAATATGTAAAGGACAGACCTGAAGTTGAAGTATCCATGATGATGCGAAGTTCTACTATTGTTCAAGACTGGATTGCATCTCAGCAGTACGATATAGGTTATTCAGAGCTGCCCAAGGACAGAGATTCATTTCATGTAGAACCTATACAGCTTGAGGGAGTGTGTGCATTACACAAGGATCACCCTTTAGCGAGTAAACCGCTCATTACTCCAAAAGACTTAGATAATGTCCCCCTAGCAGCACTGTTTACCCGTCATTCAGCAAGTGAACACACAAGACTGTTATTTGAAGAACATAACGTCACTTATCGACCTAGATTTGAGCTACAGAACTACATCTCTGGTTTTGAGTTTGTCGAACAACAGCTATGTGCTTGTATCTGTGACCCCATCAGTGCCGCTAGTTATAAACTATATAAAGGAAATCAAGGGAACGTTGTATTTCGCCCCTTTGCTCCAGCTATAGCTTATGATCACGCAATACTGACACCTGCTCACAAACCAATGTCAAAGCTTGCTGAGGTCTTTGCTTTAAATATCCGACAAGCAGTAGATGCATTTGTGTCTGATATAAATGATTTCTAGAGATATATATCTGTTTACGACCATAGATATACTGGATGCTTATTTAGGTGGGTATGTCTTTTATCATTCTAGCCTCTTCTGAAATAATGCGTTCAAATGTTTCATTTAAGTTCAGCTCATAAAATTCAGATATTGATTTTAAATTCTCTTTAGACTCCTGGCTAATCACGAGATTTATAGTGGTCTTATTTTTTGATTTTATTTTCTTTCTATATTTAACCTGATCCCAGGCTTTTTTCATTTTAATAAAAAACAATGTTTTTTCTGCATCTATACCATAAATTGAATGAAATAAACCAGGAATAGTGATTGTGAATTCATTTTGTTGAAATACAATATCAGGTATTTCATTTAAGGCCTTACTTATAAATATGCTATCGGTTAGGTATTTAATAGACCAAGAGGCTTGTTCCATATCTTTGGCATCGAGCCATTTGAAATTAAATATCTTAGTTGATTGAATATAGTGCGAATGAAGCATTTCCAAATACTTCTTTTTATTGGTCATACTTTCTGTGCTTTCAATGAAATAATAGATCACTTGGTCTTTTATTTCGGATGTTGAAGTGATTGGTCTTAGCCCCAGGGCAAGATCATGAAAAACCCATATGGAATAAGGGGTAGCGTGAAGTGATGTTT
>NZ_AJYZ02000019.1:2122629-2147055 GCF_000272045.2 Vibrio crassostreae 9ZC13
GTCTTAGCCCGTAGTTAAAATTTAATGTAGTGTCATTTATTAAGTGGCTGTATACGCACATTAATATTGACTGATCGTTTGAATCTAAAAATGAAAAGTCATTATCATTGAAACTATTTTTTAATATTCCATCAAAGTATTCAATGGCAACCTCATAAGTTGAATAAAGAAGGCCTTTATCAGATAAAAACCTTCTCGATATAAATTCTTCCAACCCTTTTTTATTTCGTTCGATATCTTCATTGCTAATATTAAGTCTATTTTCTTTCCTAACCGATGAAACAATAACTTTGAGGGATGTCAAATCCTTACCCTTTAAATACTTAGTTAACTTTTTCTCAAATGAGTGCGTGCTATATGCTGACATACTAACCTACTTAGTAGTTTTTATGATTGTCCATAGTAGGTTTTAGGTGGTTTTTTGATGAGATTTTTATTAAGAATTTTGACGATTTTCTGACTATTTACCTAAAATTTGGAAGCAAATCTCTATCTTCTATTGGTTTTTAAGGCTTTGAACCATTTCCGTTACTCTGTATAACTTCGGAGTTTGATTAACTTGGATCTATGTATGAGCGTTTAGAGTGTGAGGTTTTAAGAGTACCTAATGTCGTTTTTAGTCAATCGTTTGATATATGTAATAAGAAACACATCAGTTTAAAGTACTCTTTTTGTTATAGTAATATAGTATTTTTATCATTTAAGCTGTGCTATCAATCGTTGATAAGTAATTCTAAGTTAGACTGATTAATTACATTATTCTCATATTCCATATCAGACGAAAGGATGATATATAAATGAAGAGCACGAATGATAAAGTAACCTTATTAAGGTATGTTTATGGGTAATGATCTATTAACCCATGAATATGAGCTTACTGTTGATGACTTACTGAATATATCTGATAACGGTGGATTATGCGTATAGAGGTTGTTGAAACCATTATGTCTATATTGATTGATGTGCGAAACCCAGCAAAAATGTCTGGAGCAATAATCTTGTTCAAAGGTATGTTGCTTCTCTTTACGCTCAAATACAAGCGAATTTAAGGCATGAAGTAAGAGATGGTAAATGAAGGTAAGATATCGAATAAGATATATTGGAAAGGATTATGCTATCACTGCTATGTTATCTTCCTGTCGTATTTCAGCGTTATATGTTTTTGATGACACCTATTACGACCTAAGTATCATTAGCTCTAAATCTCATGATAGTCAAACTCTTCGAAGCGGGCGTTTGCTTGATTTGGATTGTGATAATCGAATGATAAAAGAGCATACCTATTATATTTTGGCGCAGATTAACAGATGAACGCTTGGTACTTAATTTCAGAGTAACTTCAAATGCTGGAATTTCGAGTTTATTACCCGGAATTGATCGAGCTGTAACGTTGACATCATCTGTTTTGGGTTAAAATCAGAATGGAATGGTTCGACCGGGGCCTATGCATATCTCGTTATTGCGGTATGGTAATATTACGTATATACCATTCATCAACTTACCCTTACCAAACACAATTCAATAAAGATACTCACCTCATTAAATAACCACTCCCAATCATCCTATACCAGAGACCATAACTACAAAGGTATAACGATGAAAAAACTCAAAACAACGACCAATGATACATTCAATGGATTGCCAATCTTAAAGCAAAAAGGTGGTTTAGTTCTTAGCTACCTTGATAAGCTGTATGACACGATTGATAAAGCCATTACACAATACCCTCGTACGACAGCCATTAGAGTAGACTTACGTTTAGCTAAATCTTTATTGTTCGATGACACTGGAGTCATCAAGAACTTTATCGCTTCGCTAGATGCTCAGATTCAAGCTGATCTCAGTCGAAAAAAAAAGAGAGGTCAAACTGTTCGTAGTTGTAAGGTTCGATATGCTTGGTGTAAAGAAAGAAGCACGTCATTGAGTCACCATTACCACCTTGTCTTGTTATTGAACAAAGACGTGTACCATTCTCTTGGAAGGTTTGATCAAAAAGGCAATTTATCAGACATGATAAAGAAGGCGTGGTGTCGAGCGTTGGATATCAAAGCCAATGAAGGTGATACCTTAGTCCACTTCCCAGACAACCCTACCTATTGGTTAGAGCAAAACTCAGATAAATTTGACCAACAGGTGGGTAGCCTGTTTAAACGAGTCAGCTATTTAGCTAAGGTTGAGACCAAGCACTACGGCGATAGATCACGAAGTTTTGGGTGCTCTCGAACCTAAAAAAAGAGGGCAGAACATCGCCCTCATTAATCCTTCTAAATAATTAGTTTTGAGTGACGGTTTGCATCTTAATAGCCGTTATTGAACTCACTTCTTTTTCCACTGTAGTACCAGCGTCAAAGTTGATGTAGTACTCAGTAAAGGTTCCACTTGGATATTGATAGAACATCAGCTCGTTGTCGCTGACAACGGCCATTCGTTCATTGGCATCGAGTTTAGTACCACTAGAAGCATCGGTTGTCGTTGTAGCCGGTTGGTTAAGTTCAGCCTTACTGACATCAAAACGCATGAAGCTAGGCAGTGCACTATTATCATCGGTACTTGAATACATGCAGTACAGTGAGGTTTGGCCTGCATTGGCTACGTGGCCACTATGCGCTTTCGATGGTTCGAGCTGTGTGATGGTTTTGGTTGTGTCATCGAACTGATACACAGAGCAATCTGAATGCATTTTATAATCGCCACGGACCACACTCATAGAGGATGGCCTGTATCCATTGGTGGTCCATAGAGCATCGGTTTGGTCTAAAGTTGCTCCATTCAGCGTTAGCTCGATCAGTGCATCATCGGAATCTCGAATTGCATAGAGTTTATCTGCGTATAGAAATGGAACAGACAACTGTGACGTATCGTAATTAAAGTTGTGCTCGGTACCGTCTTGCTTTACCCACGTTAAGCTATTTCCACTCCAAGGAACGGTGACAATATCACCTGTTGATAAAATGACGTTGTTTCTGAAGTAATCATCAAAGACTTTAGAAATGACAAACGTACCGTCGATAAGCTCTGCTTTATGCAGGCTGAGTTCATCACTGTGCCTTAAGTAAATACGCGTGCTATCTCCATTGTGGGAAAAGCGTGTATCGGTAATCCAAGCCTCATGCTCAGCTTCCACCTTCTTATAGATAGGAACGCCGCTCTTGACCAATGGATAAAGATCACCGGTATTCTTGTCCTGTATGAGGGTGTAATTACCTTCATACACCACGTCATCCACAGTGACGGTGACATTACTCATGTTGATTGCGGAGTAGGTGGTATTTAGGTCGACGATCATATCGATAGTCGGAGTCACAACGCTCTCAGCATCATCGCCTTCAAAGCTAATCGAGCTTACCTCACCGTTTTCTGGGTTCTCATAAACGTAAGCACTTTGCCCGTCGTCTAAAGGCGTATTGAGCGTTGCTGCTCTAGAATATGCTCGATAGCCAGTTAAATCGTGAGCGCGAGGCTTAAAGGTTTGAAAACCATTATTAACAACACTCATGCTTGATATTGAGCGCGTTTGGTCGGCTGGTGGAGACGTTGGAGTATTACTATTGGAACCCCCTCCGCACGCTGTCAGAGCGAAAGCGATAGAGCTGACAAGAGTTGTCCTCAATAACATTGTATTTTTCATAATCCTTCCTTGTGTGGTTAGTTGAACATGTTGGTCTTGATCTTGAGTGTTGAGTTTTATTTAGAGGTAATGGCCTCAGATAGTAAAAACCCTTCAGGGTAGGTGAACTCGAACGTACTGACGTGGATGTCTTGAATTTGGTTGAGTGGGGCTGAGCAAATACGCTTTTTGAATTGGTAGATCAATTGAAGGCAATCATTCTCTAATACCAACCCAAGTGGACAAACGTATTGAAGCACTTGTTCGTTACGTAGATGGAGCCGAGCTTCGCGTTGGTGATAGATGGATAGACAAAGTTTGTCAAAAAGAGCCTCGTTATAATCATCTTTGTTACCAAGCCGTTTATGCCGGACATGAGTACGTGAGGTTTGGTGATGATTCGCTGACAGTAACGGAGCAAAACAGTCCTTAACACTTGAACGATAACTTTCAGGAAGCATCGATCTTAAGCTCTCAAAAGCGAGTTCAATAAGTAGAGACTCGCTAGGGCCAATAGCATATTGAGAATGAGCTCGTCGATGGTAGCTATAAGGGAGGCTTCTATCGTCTTTTTCCACATCTAGATAAGTCGTCAAGATGTTCAAGCAGCGTTGTACAGTGCGTTTAGAGCGTTCAATGCCCGTATTTGTTAGTCGTTGATGAACTTCGTTCGCCGTGATCTTTCGTTGAGTAGGGATGAGAGAGTAAACTTCAAATACCAACTCAATATGTTCGATGCGTTGCTTGTTGGGTTTAGAGGGCATGGGACCACCAAAATTGAAACGTGATCAATCGCCTCAACACTTTTGAGTGATGAGTTTAAGAATCAAGTTGATTAGGGATCGGCTGGTGGCCACACAGCCTGATACGATTACTTCTTGTAGTTAATGACGAGTTTGTCTGCGAAAGGGTATTTAGCTATTTCATAGTCTGGGTTTCTTGTGGCTAAATTATGCGCCGATATTGCGGCTGCTGAAGCTAGGCCAAAAATGACAGCTGGGCCGGAAGCCAAGGTGGCAGCCATCGTTGTAGAGCGACCTGCTGTGTATATTCGACATGATAGATTTTGAGCCTCTATAAGCCGCTCAATCTTTTTCACCGTCTGAGAGAAGTTTTTTACCCGAGTTAAGGTGAACGACTCTTTTCGTTGGATTAAAGCGATGAGCTCTTCATCATTGGTATGATGCAGTACATTACTTGTGGTCATTGTGAATCCTTAGTTGGGTGTCTATGAACCATCACTGATGGCATTAGAATAAGGATGGGTGAGACAAATAACGTCTCACTCAAATTGCGGATAATGATTATGTGAAATGGGCTGTATATTTGAATTTAAATGACCTCGGGAAAGGCCATTATTTATCCTTTGCTGCTTCTAGAATTTCACTTAGTAGATAACCTCTGTTCATCAACTCAATAGTGGCTAAGAGCCGTTTCAGATGGGTGGAAGAAAGGCGTTGAACGAATTCAAACAGTTCGTGATCTGAACTTTGCTCTACCTCCTTTTTAAAGTGCTGATACTGTTCATTAAGGTAATGACAACTCGCGAGAGCGACTCTGATGAGCGCTTTTGTGAGCTGCTCTTGTAATGGGGAGATATTGGGCATGATTGGTATCACTTATCGGTAATGTAGTGTTAAGTCGAGGGGAGGGAGTCAATGATGAAAAGTCATTCAGGCCTTGCTACATATAGGGTTAGCTCTCTCCGAAGCACGACTTTTGATGGCTGTAGTGGTCCGGTGCCTTTGTATCGTGACATAGACCCGGACGGGTTGTTCTCTCATTACGAAGTGATAGATATAGAGTCAAACGCTTCCATATCGATGTAGTTTAAGAAGTTATCCTGCCAAAGCTCGAACATCTCTACAGCGGAATAGTTGCCCTTGATTGGGCTCCATCCCCCGAACTCTGTAAAGAACGCTTGGTCTCGAAAATCAAAGTCTAGACATCGCGCCAATTCTGGATACACATTCCCAACGTAAGCAAAATCAGTGATGTATTCGACATTCCATAGACCACTGGAGATCTGTGTCATCGCGATTTCAACAGGGTGAAATCCACCAGCTTCTGAGCTGTATGAACTATCTCGAAAGTTGAACGTCAGGTAAGTACTTTGGGCTATTGACTCACACTGGGTTAATTGTTGTTGAAAATGGTTGTTTAACAGTGCGTGAAGTTTGTCAGACACAGGTAAACTTGATGGGTGAAAGAGCAGAGTAGACATATTGATGCCTCCTTGAATTTAGATGAAAGAGTGTGGTGATTGGTTAGCCTTAGCGGATTTGAGTGAGTTGTATGTCATCGAAGACATGCTGAGTTAAATGCTCATGGAAAGCGCACATCCAGGCTTGGAACACTTTTGTTGTGATTGGATGGCTCAGGCTCGCTGCCCCCGCATCTGGTTGATAGCACCAGTGATTAAGTAGGTGGAAATAGAGATACACATCGAGCGAGTCGGTGGTTTCATCTTGATAAGTGAAATTGGCCACAAAAACCAAATTCCAATCAGAGCGTGAATTCTCCCGCTTTAACTGAATCTCTACAGGGGCGACCCCTTCCTTTGTTTTGTAGTAGCTTGTATTTCGGCAGTTGAGTGCAATGCGTGTCGTGTCTTTAGGGATCGAGTAGCGAGCGATGGTTTGTTCTAACTGCTGGTGGAGTTTGCTATTGAGGGTGAGGTCACCATAGTGTTTCTCAATCATAACCAGCCCCTCTCTGCAAACGATGTGCATTGTTCTCCGACAACAATATGATCCAGAACTCGAACATCAATGAGCGCTAAAGCATCTTGCAATCTCGTCGTGATGCGCCTGTCTGCTTGTGATGGCGCAGAGTCGCCTGATGGATGGTTATGAGCAAAGATAACCGCTGCCGCATTGGCCTTCAGAGCAGTCTTTACTACCTCCCTTGGATAGACGCTTGCCGCATCAATAGTCCCTTGAAACAACTCCTCAAACTCAATTAATCGGTGTTGGTTATCTAGCAACATGACGGCGAACACTTCACGTTCACTGCCGCCAATCTTAAATCGCAAATAGTCTCGGGTAGCTTGTGGGTTGGTAAATACATCGCCTCGTACATAACGATCTTCTAATATCTCAGCGGCTTTTTCTAGAACACGATGTTCATGCTCTTGCTGTGAGAGTAGTGGTGGTGAAAGTGTTCTCATTTTGGTTCTCCTTTAATCAGGCTTTAGGTAATTCACTTTAATGACATATACCTCAAAAAGGTTTGAATCAGAGTAAGCCGAGCCAGCCTCATTTTTTTTAACACTATCTCCTTATCCCATGAGGACCACAGGCATAGGAGAACGTCCCATGAGATTTTTAAAGCTAAAAGAAGTGATTGAGAAAACTGCATTAAGCCGCTCGGCGATATACAGAAAAATGGACGAAGGTAATTTTCCTGTATCGGTAAGCTTGGGAGATAGGGCGGTCGCTTGGGTAGAAGAAGAGGTGAATAACTGGATGGAAATGCGCTTGGCTGAAAGACCAAGCCATTAAGACTGAATTAACGCCACTGCACCAATTAAGGCATTACCAAAATGGTAGGCCAAAACTCGAACAAAGGAGCAAGACCATGAATGAAGAAAACTGTGCAATCTATATCGGTATCGCAACATCAAAAGGAAACGCATCAAAGCTACAGGGTGGGATTGGTATCAGTGTTTATAACTACGATGGGCAGTTAGTTGACAAAAATAATCTATTAGTCGGTGAGATTGCCGATAGTGCTGAGTTAGAGCTTATCGCATTGATAGAAGCTATAGCTTATGCCAGAGATGGAGACTGCCTGTATTCGAGTAGTGAATATTGTGTGAAAGGGTTCAATGAATGGTTAGATAACTGGAAAGCAAAGGGGTGGCGAAAATCTGATAAGAAGCCAGTAGCTAACCGTCATTTATGGCAACAGGTCGATATGCATCGAGCGAGCAAGTTTGTGGAAGTAAGGCGAGCGCATAAGGTCGGGGATTATGAACAGATGGGGAGAGCGGGGGATATGGCTAGGGAGGTGCTTTGAACTGGCTTTATTCTCCGAGATCTTAATCACAGTTATTAACACTTATCAAAGACTTAATCGTCATATTCAAACGACCTATATATTATCGAGTCAGATTGATATATAGGTCGGTTTATGTCGGGAAATACTTCTTATTACAACGAAAACGCGGTTCAGCTTTCAAACCAATATGATTCTTTGGAATTTGAAAATGTCCACCGTGCGTGGCGCATGTATTGGCCTTGTGGTGCTATAAGGGTACTTGATATTGGTGCTGGCTCAGGCCGAGATACGAGGTGGTTTGTTGAACAAGGCTGCTCAGTGGTCGCCGTTGAACCAGCAAACGAACTTCGCCAGTTAGGGAGCTTAAACTCCTCGACTCAAGTTCAGTGGTTAGACGATGCTCTGCCTGCTTTAAGCAAAGCTAGAGAGCTGTGTAGTCATTACGATTTGATTTTAATTTCAGCGGTATGGATGCATCTAAATTCGGCGGTTCGAAAAGAGTCGATCGCTGTATTGTCTGAGCTGCTCTCCGAGAATGGAAAACTAGTGTTCACTGTAACGGTATGATTTAACTGGAGACCTTATTAGAGGTAATATTTGTCTAACTAATGAGGTTTAGAAATGCCAAAGAAAATACTATCAGTCGAGTTTAAACGAGAATGTGCCGAGCTAGTTACTGTTCATGGATATAAGCACGAAGATGCTGCTAATGCGATGGACGTAAGCTTATCATCTATCCAACGTTGGGTTACACAGTTACACAGTTACACAGTTTCGCAATGAGCAAAAGGGTATCACACCGAAATCAGGAGCATTGACTCCAGAACAAATTCGTATTCAAGAGCTAGAAAAACAAGTTAAGCAACTGAAAAGTGACAATAATCTGTTAAAAAAAGCTTCAGCCTTTTTCGCTATGGAAATGAACAACGGCAGCAAGTAGCTGAGAAATTGAAAAAGGCTGGTAACCAAGTTCAGCAGATATGTCGTTGTTTATCTATTGCTGCTAGTTCGTTTTATTATAGAGCTAAGCCGAAGCTACTCCCTCCAGAGAGAGTTAAGCTTAATGCGGCGATAAAACAAATTCATGCTGATATGGATGGTACTTACGGTAAAGTCCGTATGCATAGTGAGTTACAGGCTTTGGGCTTTGATGTTGGTATTCATCGAGTTAGAACCTCAATGAGACGTTTAGGTGTCATTGCGAAAAGACCAAAACAACATCGATATCCTGCTGGCGGCAAGGCCTCAGTTATTGCGCCAAACTATTTAAATCGTCAGTTCATCCCTAAAGAGCTCAATACATGGTGGTCTGGTGATATTACTTATATACGAACACAACAAGGCTGGTTGTACTTAGCGGTAATTATGGATTTGTGCTCTCGTAAGGTTATTAGTTGGGCTTTCTCAGATAAACCAAATAGTGAGTTAACAACCAGGGCCTTACGATTGGCAGTAAACAAGCGTCAGCCTAATCATCCTGTACGATTTCATTCAGATCAGGGAGTACAATATACCAGTGAAGCTTTTCAACATTCGTTAAAGGAGCAAGGGCTGATTTCAAGTATGAGTCGAGCAGGAAACTGCTTAGATAATGCGGTAACAGAAAGGTTTTTCCGTAGCTTAAAATCAGAGCGAGTAAATTATCGTCGTTACCTTACAAGGCATGAGGTCATTGCCGACATAATTGATTATATTGAACCATTCTATAATCAAAAACGAAGACACTATAAATTGGGAAATATCTCACCAGTAGAGTATGAGATAAATTTAAGAAAAAGTGCCTAAAAAAGTCTCCAAGTTTATTTGACCGTTACAATATTTATCTAGTTGTATATCACACTTGTTTACATTGACTCATCGAGTACTCGTAATATGCAAAGGTGCTGTATATCATCCGAGTAATCTTATTCTTAGGCTAATAACAAGGTCTGGATCTTTTTTGACAAGGAGATGCTGTGACAAAGAGTCGTAACGAAGAACCATTTAAGTACTCATATGAATATCCAAAGAAATGGTTTCATATTGTCAGGTTTGGATTCAAGCTAAAAGCTTTTTGGCGATGGTTCCGCGTGCAGAAGCCAGTCACTAGATTGATGGGTTACCAATATCAGGTTGCTGATGACTTGATTGAAATAGATATCACCTACCAGTGTAACTTGAAGTGCAATAACTGTAATCGCTCTTCAGCCCAAGCCCCATCGAAAACACATATTGGACTCGATGAAATAACCCAGTTTGTTGACGATAGCCTAAGTAAGAATAGGCACTGGCGGAAAATAAGAGTGTTAGGTGGAGAGCCAACGCTACATCCTCAATTCAGCGAGATCCTTTCGGAGTTGTATCGCCTAAAGCTAGCTCATCCTGCTCTGACTATTCAGCTTGTGACTAACGGCTATGGTCGTCGCGTCAATAAAGTGATATCAATGCTTCCAGAATGGTTGTGTATTGAAAACTCAGCGAAAACGGATTCTGTTCAACCAGACTTTGGCCCATTTAACTTAGCTCCTGTTGATAGTTGGTACCACAAGTTTAGTGATTTCTCGAACGGCTGTGATATCGCAAAGACTTGCGGTTTAGGTCTTACGCCTCAGGGTTATTACCCTTGTGCGGTTGCTGGTGGTATTGACCGAGTATTAAATATAAAAGGTGGGCGGCAGCGTTTACCATTCAGTGATGATGAAATGCGTGATCTAATGAGGCGTAATTGTGGCTTATGTGGACGATTTCGAGATGGGCATTATGTTCCACCAAAACTACGTCCTAGAATATTTGAGCAGCGCACTTCAGCAACATGGAAGAAGATTTATCAAGAGTGGGAAAGCAACAAAAAGCGTTAGTTCTGGCTTGATTGCAAAAGGTATAGAAAGTGGATGAATGGCATATTGTTGGCAATGGTCCAGGGGACTTAGTCATCAAAAAACATGAGAAAGTTATCCGATTTAATCAACCATTGACCACTGCTTCAATCGCTGATTTGGTGGTGACTAATAGTAAGTTGGCAGGCATCACGGCAGGCGTTCTTGTTCAAGGCGAAGTACCGAGCAAATTGTTTTGTGAAAAGCTAGAAGTATATGGGAAGGAATTGGAGGACCTATTGGGATGTAAACCTTCAATTGGTCTGCTCACTCTCAAAACAATGCTTGAACTTGGTGTCACAATAAATGTTAGTAGGATGAATTTGCTGCCTTCACTAGAGAGACCCCTAGATTATAATAAACGGAAAGCGCTGCCAGCGGCATATCATAACTGGCTGGGAGAACGTCGTCTCGCCTCTGGTTGGATGGATAAATTAAATTGGCCTGGCTATGAAGTGAAACTAGCGCGTCATGACAAAGTAGATGACGTAACAATCACTCGACATTGCTCCAAGCTTCAGTCGTTGCGAAGTTTACCAAAAGAAGAAGCGACTCAATTATTGAAAGGGCTATCCCAGGTTAAGCCTATGGCATGGTTGGAGCACATTGATTCTTCGATCTTAAAGACCTTAGAATCACTATTTTTTGTTTTAAGGGGGAGGTGTAGCATCTCCCCAAACTGGTGGCTCTACGACAACGAATTGTCTAGTGAGGTAAACCGGCTTCAAAAAAATCTGGCTTTGGCTCAACAAGCTCTACTTCTCTCCGAGAAAGTGAAGGCATAGACATAATTTCTTGAACCATTTGGTTATTGTGCTCTTTTTCATCTCGGCCTAGCTTTTTACGCATGTGCCAATAGGTGTAGCCTGTGTCTAGGTAAATAGGAGCTTTTGCCAGTTCCGCCATAGGTAACATGGTTAAATAATCTGTAGCCGAATCGAACCACTCAGAGCTGTCTTTGTGTTTGTAATATTTCTCGGGGACTTGTTCAAACAACGCTTTGGTGAATCCCCTTATGTGGCTCCATACATTTGCACCGGCAGCAAGTCGAGGATTGCGGTAATCAGGCTGGTATAAATGCAGTGGTTTATTAGGACGAAACATAGGCATCTGAACTAAGTCCGCACCCTGTTTTCTGGCTGCATACAAAGCATCAACAACGCTGGGTTGCATTAAGCAGTCATCTTGGTCTAACACTACAACCAAAGAGTTAGGATCTTGGCAGATCTCTTTTATTGCCAATATGAAGTTTGGCATTCTCCCAGTGTTAGAACTGCGCCTTACCAGTGTGGTTTTAGCCTGAAGCTCATCCAACAACATTGGATAACACCAGTTATGAGCGGAGCCACTTGCGTCGTCAATCACGATAATACCAAAGCTTTGATTTGTCTGGTTACGCAATGAGTCTAGGCAACGTTTTAGTAGAGCGTGGCCGGTATACCTACCTTTTAATAAAAAAACGATTGCTTCATGCCTTTGTTCATATTGCCAATGATTGCCGGGTACCCAATCAAATTCCTCATGCTGCTTCGTCGGTTCGATTCCCTGAGAGATCAAGTCCCTTGCCAATGAAAGTTCAGGAAGGTGTTTGTGTTCATTTCGAGGATGGACGTAGTAACTTTGTGGATCCCCACCACGTACAGCGCGAAGCCCTTTACATTTCATTGCTTGTTGTAGTGCACGATGCCAGGTTAAAGTGAATCTGCCTCTGTCCAAGGGATTCTCAATTGGCAGTTGAAGGCGAATCCTACCGAGATCCAAGAGTCCGAAACGGACCTCAGGAGCAAATTCACCCGGAGCTCCTTTATAAGGATTAAAATTAGAGCTGCTTTTGGGAATATTAAAGCCAACAGCAAGTACATCCTTAGGCTCACAAGCGTAAATCATGTCGGCGATATAATCATGGTGCCAATTGCGGCGACCAATAAGCACGTCTAAATCGCACTGCAGTACATATCGAGTCGTAACTTGGTCAAATCCCCAGATCTGAGGGAACAAGGGAGCATTTTGACAGGTATGTGTTTCTCCGCACTTAGACTGTGCAAACCATTTTTCATACGTTGTATTTATGGTTGTTGCGCTTGAAGGGGAAACTAGCACGGAGTCAATTAGTCCATTGTCTCTCAGCCTCTCGGCTTGTTCAATAACGGAGGCTAGGTTTGGATTCGAATACTGGCGTAAAAATTGCCCCTCATGAGGATCAATCAGAAGAACTGTTTGTGCGAAATCAATTGGGTAGCGAAGCTGCGTAACGATATGCAGTACTTGGTCACTAAGTACTTTAGCATCTTGCGCACAGGCTTTGATCATTAGAGTTACAGATTCACTCTTACACGAGACAGTCGGTGTTAGGTTACGGCAAGGTTCGACGCATTGTGGATGAAGCTCAGTGATTAACTTACGGTAGAACTGCTCGAATCCATGAAGGCTCATCAACGCATCATCTTGTCTTCGCCAGCTTAGCCTACGTACGACTTCTTCGTCAGTATTCGCCAATATTCCAATAGAATAAAGGCGGGCACACATATCCCGAAAGCGTGAGGACGTGAGAGGCTGTAGGTCCTTTCCGACATCAATGTATTCCAGGTCTCCTTGTGGAGTGACAATTAAGTTATCCCGCTTGATGTTGAGAGTGCAAACTCCAGCGTGATAGAGTTTTTTGAGGTAATCTACAATGGATTTTTCGGAAAGCTTCTCATTAGTTAATGCATTATTTTGGAAGGAGGTGCTGTACTGCCAAAGACCATCACACTTTCTCCAAGTTACCGTAGAAATAGGAAGGTCTTTTTCGGCGAGTAAGGTTCGCAGGCTTCGGACTTCGGTATCTGAAATAGCCCAAGGGTAGAACTCCTTAACCACTTGATTATGCTGTAGCCAAACCGCCCCTTCCATACCAACACCTAACAGATGGCGATTGGTAGACAATAGAGTGCTCCATGTTCTTGCAACATAGGCAAGCCTATTTCTCTGATCTTGCCAAATTTCGTTAGACTTATTTGTCTTTGTATCTTCTCCATCAAGAGAGTAGATGGCATAAATAGGATAAGAACAAACGGCTACCTTGGAAGGATTTAGCATTAATAGTTTAGTGACCAACCAGTGGTCTTCTGCGCTTCTGATGTTTGGGTACCTGATACCTAGATTATTCTTCAGTAATAGGTTGCATGAAGGAAGCTCTCGTTGTTGCTTGGCAGAAGCAAAATTATCGATAAATCCCGCTAAACTTAGATGATTACAGAGCTCGTTTGGATTTGCGATATTGTCATTTTGGAGAATCACCCCTCCTTTTCTCAGCTTGTTGCTTCCCAGAGCCGCTACTTTATCTGTATCGCGAACAGCCTTCCAAAGCCCATGCAGGCTATCTTTAGCAAACAGTTCATCGTCAGCATCTAATCTTGCAACCCATTGTATACATGGCTGTGTATCTGCCCAGTCCAAGAGAAGGTTGCGTGCCCTAGCTGGCGAACCGCACTCGGCTTGCAAGAGGGTAACAGCTGGGTGGTGAAGTAAAGCACTTGCTTCCGCTGACCAACTTATGTCAGAGCTATCATCCAGTACAACGATGCGTGCAATCTGCTTTTGAGTAAGAGACTGTTTAAGTGCGCTGTCAAGAGCGCGGATGAGGCCTTGCGGTTGGTTTTTGTGGGTAATCGCGACTACCACTTCAGCAGTGTCAAATTCTGGTGCCGAAGTGTGCGCAACTCGTAAGTTTCGGTCGCACAAGATCTTAGTGTATTTAATGGGAGCGCGTGGGTGAAAGTTAGCCATTGACACTCTCCAGAAGTTTTATTTCGTCTAATATATCGTTCTTGGAAAGTGTAAACAGTGCAGCGGCGCGTTCGAAATAGATACCCATTTCACTTTGTGACATTTTCTCTCCGTGAAGTTTTAGAAACTGCGCGCACCCGCGCAGTTTCTGTTTTGAGCCAGGGGCAGAAAGGGCATCGGGTGTTTGATTGCAAATCCAATCTACGGTCGCCATATTGGTATAGCGAATGGTGACCAATCCGGACTCCAAAATTCGAATTGCAAAATCTTTATCATTTCCACTAGTTAAGCCGTCAGTGAAACCACCAACTTTGGTAGCAAGTTCGGTCTTAATAAAGGTATTTGAGCCTTGCCATCCTGGGTTACCAACTAGAAAGTCTTTAACCTCAAGATCTATGGGAATATTGGTAGCGACTGTTTTGTGATCAATCTTCACATTGATACCAGACAGAACGATATCTGCTTTTCCGTCATCGCTGCTAAGCAGGCAAGAAGATAGATGCTCAGGCTGCCAAACATCATCATCATCGATGATAGCGATATAGCTATTTGGAAAGTTATCAGAGATATAGTTGATACCGGTATTCCAACTGCCAGCGGCGCCGGATGCACGTGAATTGACTAATACACGCAGCGGAATACTTTTGAGTTCAGAACGCAGGTTCTCTACTTCATTCCGATCTAGTGAGCGTGTATCTGATACGAGCACAACGGCTTTAGGTTGGCATGTTTGATTGATGACTGAAGGAAGCGCATGCTCTGAAAGTAGTGAAAGCCTGGGCGTTGTAGCGATCAGCACAATGACATTATTCATTATTGAGACTTTGATTGATGATTGACTTGATTATAATAAGCAAATTGATGAGTATGTGATGTAACTGACTGACATTTATGAGCATTTGATCAACATTTGCATTATCTATGCGTTTTTTTCAATTACAGGAAGGCTATGAAAACACTTGTAACGGGTGCCGCCGGTTTTATCGGTAGTCATATTTGTCGCAGGCTTTGTGCTGATGGATACGATGTGGTCGGCGTTGATAACCTCAATGACTATTACGATGTTGGCCTTAAAAAAGCGAGGTTGGAATGGATTGGATATGTAGGGTTCGAATTTCACTGTATGAGTGTCGAAAACTCAGATGAATTAACTCGTTTATTTGATGAAGAGCAATTTGAGTGCGTGATTCACTTAGCTGGGCAGGCTGGCGTACGTTACTCTTCGGAAGATCCTATGGTCTATGGACAGAGCAACTTAATGGGTTTTCTTTCAGTCCTAGAGGCGTGTCGAGGTTTTAAAATTAAACACCTGGTGTATGCGTCATCGAGCTCAGTGTATGGATTGAACGATAAAATTCCATTTTCAGCGAATGACAATGTGGATCACCCAGTTTCTCTTTATGCTGCAACTAAAAAGGCAAATGAGTTAATGGCTCATAGCTACTCTCAAATGTATGGGTTACCAACGACAGGACTGCGTTTTTTCAGCGTTTACGGTCCCTGGAGTCGACCTGATATGGCGTTCTATAAGTTTACAGAGGCAATGATTGAAAAAAGGCCGATCGATGTTTTCAATAACGGGGAACTTTATCGGGACTTTACTTACATCGATGACGTTGTAGAAGCAGTAGTTCGAGTAACAAAGAATATTCCCAAGAAAAACCATGAATGGTTAAAAGCTCACGAGACTATTGCGCAAAGCTCGGCGCCATATCAGATTTTTAATGTTGGTAGCGGGGCTCCAGTTAAACTCACAAAAATGATTGATTTGTTGGAATGTCAACTGGGAGTATCTGCGATAAGGCAATTGAAGCCAATGCAGGTAGGGGAAGTGAATACAACATACTCTGATGTAAAAGAGATTTTTGATGAGATTGGTTTTAGGCCACAAGTACCATTCCACGAAGGCGTTACAGCTTTCGTGGAATGGTACAGTGATTATCGGAGAATTTCTCAGCAACAAATCAAGAGTGCAGATCAGTCGATTTAGTTTTATGCTGGACTACAAAGGTGCGTTGTATGCTTTTTAAAGTATTCACGCGCACCTAAAAAACCAAATACGGCCTCAGCTCCTCAAAATTCCCTAAGATGATCTGTTGTCCTTTAGGGTTCGAATTCAACACATTAATATCGATGTTATAAGCATCAAGAACATAGCGAACCAATGCTGCGTTCGTCGGTATAGCCAGGATGCCTTTTTCCATACCGTAGTCGTGTGCAATTACTTTAGCCTGGGCTTCGGTCAATCTTGAGTCGGGGATTAAGTTAATAGAGAGATGAGTGTTCCAAAGCTCATCTTGTTCTTTCCCTTTTATTTTTTTTGTCTCAAGAGCTGGAACACCTCGAATTCGGCTCAGCACGAAATCTCGATAGTCTTCTGAGTGTTCGCAATAAGCTCGAACATGCCAGCGTAATGGTGTACAAACGAGTGTATGTGGAGAGATGATCCGTTCTACTTCTTCACCATTCTTCAATGATGTGTAGCTTAAATCGACACGTTTCTTCTCTCTGATTGCTTGGACTAATGGTCGTAAAATTTCGGGTGTAATGTTGCGTGTCACTGGGCGAACCATCGTCGTATTTTCAAAGCCCATATCAAGTTCATTGAAAGTCACAGTCATATCTTCACTTCGAGACAGGATGTGTAAGTATTCATCAGCATGACCACTCGTTAGCTTTGGAACAAAGCTATCACTGGGCTTGTAGCCTTTTAACTGCTTATCGTAGATAAGGTTGCCTGGCGCCACATCGGTTAGGTAGGTGTTGATATCTTTCGAAGCTTGCTGTCTGCCAATACCAAAGTTCTGAATCAAATGGTTGGTAGTTAGTCGCCCTTCCCATAATGCAATGATTTCTATCATTCGATAGCGGAACAGCAGATCCCAGCGTATTGGCCATTTGCTCATAGTTTGATTCCTGTCTAGTTATGCGACTTGTATATGTAATCAGCATTTACCTGTAGCTAATGAAGTCATATTATTGCGGGGGCATCATAGAGTCAACGCATAGCAAGGTATATTGGAGTTTGAACTTTACACATAAGGTAATCACAGATGGTTGCACCTAAAAGTCTCGCCTTTCAGCTACACCAACATTGGGAGGTGGTTGAGCAGCTAACTCGGCTTTCGCGCGAGTTTCCGGCATTTGAACTCAGACTGCTTGAGCAGGTGATCAATCAGTACAAAAATAAAAACGCGGATAGCAATACAGTTCTTACTAGCCTTATCAATGCAGACATACTGCAGCCTATTAATCGAAGTAGCGACTATCAGCTAAATACGCTAGTTGTGGACTTTGTCAGAGGCTTAACTCAAGAGCATGAATTAGGTCTATCAGCTGTGCTTAAAGCGCGAGTGGATGCGGTCAAAAATGCCACCAGCCAAGTGATAGAAGGGCTCGATGTAGCGGACAATGATTTGCTTCGCACTGGCGCGAACAGGCTGTCGGAACTGGTTAGAAAGATTACCCAGCAATTAACTCAAGACAAACAAGCCATTTTTGAGATAGCAGAGCAGGCGAAGTCCGCGGATACCAGTGTCCCAATTGAACGTCGTTACCGTGAAGTGCTAGAAGTATACGATCAATACGTTGAACCCATGAACGAAATGATGGATAGCGGTCTTGGAGGTAGTTTCTACCCCTTATTAGAGAAGGCGGAAGAAGCACTCGATACTGCCGTTGACATGCTTTCCATACGTGGATCTTTGTATCAACAAAGGCTGGCAATGCGCCAAATAGCTTATCAAGTTAAAGATCTTCGATACCAGGGGCGAGTGATTGCTCAGCAATGTGCCGATACCTTATTGCCATTGAGAGAGGAAGCTAGGCAACATAACCAGTTATCAGCGCTGATCAGCAAGCAGCTAAGCCAAGTTCGTAAAAAGGGTTTAGCGCGAGGACTGAACACTGAAGGTTTGCCTATGTGGAAAAGTAGTCGCGTGACTAAAATTCAGTTGGGTAACGAGGTGCGTGAGCTGATGGCAGAATTTTTGAACTTTGAACCTAGCTCTATGCCATTCCCAGAAGAAGAGGAAGCGCCAACCAGTTCAATGATCAACTGGGTTGATGAAGAGCTTCTGAGGGAGCAGCTTGCTGACTCACTACCGTTGGCGAATCTAATGAGTTGGCTCAGAGAAAACTATCAACATCTACCAGATGCCGAGCTGTTGCGACTCTATCACGAGCTTGTCCGTGACCCTCAATGGCAAAGCACATTAGGGACGAAATCTAGTACTACAGCGTTGAACACAGTAGCCGTAACCTACCACCCCCATGAAATAAAGACGTTGACTGGCTCAACAAATGCAAAGGATGTTGATAATGCAAACGAGTAAAATCGATTTAAATGAGCTGGCTCATCTGACTGAGTTATTTAGCCTTTTCAACTCAGGGCGACATCTTAACCGCTCGACGGATGCAGCTTTATGGCATGAGCTAGAACAACAAGCAGAACAATACCAACACCTATTTGCTAACTTAGGTTTTGAATTGCGCATTGATGCTCGCGGTTTTGCTTGGTTCCATGATGAAGAGGGAAACCAGAACATTAATAAACAATCACGCCAGTTAGCACTATTGCTGATGGTGATATTTGACCATCAAGCTGATAGCGGCCGCTCCCTTGGTCAGTTTTACCAATGGACGATTGATAATGCCTTTCTAGATGAGGTCTACGAAAAGAATCAAGAGCTTTTGGATGCAGAAGAGATCGACCAAAATGCAATAGCGAAGATACTCGACAACGCAGTGCGAAAAGGCTTTGTCGCTCAAGAGAATAATCATTGGCGTATGCTGCCTTCGGTATATCGCTACCTAGACCATTTTGAAGCTATCACTGAACAAACATCCGAAAGTGATGTGGCAGCGTATGAGGAAGATGAATAATGTTAAGTTACGGTTTTCAACGTTTAGCTTTAATTGGCAGTGCTGGGTACCAGCGAGCAGAACTTCCTCTTGATGACTCTGTGTCACTAATTGCGCCAAATAACCATGGCAAAACTAGCTTAATCAATGCCCTCCAATTTCTGCTCATCATAGATCAAAGGAGAATGGATTTCGGCTCTCATACATTAGAGAAAGCTCGCCGCTTTTACTTCCCGAACAACAGCGCTTACATTCTGCTAGAAGTTATCCTACCGCAAACTGGCACTGTCGTGTTTGGGTGTGTAGGTAAAGGGGTAGGCCATGACTATGAGTACTTCGCTTATAAAGGTGAATTGAACTTAGATGATTTTCGCTTGAATGATGGCAACATCGTCACCCAACCAAAGCTGGTCAATCACTTAGCGACAAAGAAACATCGAGTCTATAAGTACAATGATAAAGAGTTTCGACACTCGATTTATGGGGGGACAAAAAGTAAGAAAAACAGCGAGATCGATTTTACGGTATTCAAATTGGAACACGTAAGCGACGCTCGTTCGTTTCAGCAGGTACTCACCAAGACGCTAAGGCTCGACAAGCTCAATTCCAGTGATGTGAAAGACTACTTGTTGAAGATATTTAGTCGAGAACTACCCAATTCCAGCATCGATTTTAAACAGGAGTGGGAGAAAGCATTTCAAGACATCAATCTAGAACGCGAGCAGTACCTAGCAGCCGTTAATAATCTGGAAACGATTCAAGAGCTCGAACAAAAGTTTGAGCGTACCTTGTCGCTACGAGGAAAGATCGCCGCATGTCAGCCTAAGGTGAATGAACTGCTGCAGCATTGGCATGGTCATGTTCAAACGCTGGCTGATAATCTAGCAACGCAAAAAACTAAGCTTGAGCAAACACAACGTGAGTTTCGAAGCCAAGATATCGCCCATGCAGGAGAGCGTACTGACTTAACCAATAAACTGGAAGAATTAAACCGCACCGAGAAGCAGCAACAAGAGCTGAAACAGCGGTTTACCTTGATCCCGAATCAATCGTTTTTAGAGAGTCAACTGAAAACTGCGGAGCAAGAATATGATGCACAGGCGGCCCTGTGTATTCAATCACAGCGTTCCTCTTCTGCCGTGATTGGCAAACAGTTGAAAGAGAAAGAAGATCAGATGCAGAGCTTGCAGTCTCAACATCAAACGTTGGGTGACAATTTATACCTTCACCTTTCTAAAGTGCTTAATGTAGATGAGTTAGAAAAGCTGAACAAAGTACTTAGCCAGCGAGTAATGCAACTGCCACCTTCGCAGTATTCGTTTGACATCAATCAGCTTCGACACATGCTCAATTGTGAATCTTCTGAGCAACTCTCGCTTTCAGGTTTAAAACTGTCTATTGAGGAGCTTATTCCACAGCATGTTCAAAAAACAGGCCAGGAGCTGGTAGAGGAAATAGGCGATATCAATAAACAAATAAAGGAACTAAAACAACTGCTTGAAGTAAGTAGAGAAAGTGAAACCGCGGAGAGGAAAAAGAACGAATTAAATCTAGCAGTAAAACAGTGTGAACAGGACTTGAGGGACTACGAGCAGCTGCAACAATTAACAAACGGTCAGGCACAAAGAAACGAGCAAAGACAGACATTTGATAGCCAGTTGGTAGCGATCAATACAGCTCTTGAGAATGCAGACAAGAAACACAATGAATTGGCACAGAAAATTGGTGAGATTGCGGACAAGTTAAGTCAGCTGTCTTCGGACGATAGCAGCGTCGAAAAGCTAAAAAGACAGAGAATTGATGATCAAGCGCTGTTTAGCATGCTTTCAGAGCAACCTCATACCCCTTGGATAGTAATGGATGATTGGTCTCTTGAGTATCTGCCTGTTCGTTTCGAACAGTACATCGAGGATTGCAAAGATCTCGATAAACTGTCCAAAGAGTTGCGCCAAGTAAAAAACGAGTTAGCTCAGAAGGGGCTTACAAAGTTCCAGATGGCGCAAACTCAAGATGACGAGTTAAAAGGCATAATTAAATTCAGTCATTGTTTAGGTGATGAGAAGAAAGCACTAGAAAGACGCGCCCGCTCGGCAGTGGTAAACGTCACAGCGAGTCTAAGAGAGCTGCGCAGTGGACTCTATGCACTGCAAAGTAAGATGAAGGAGTTTAACCGCTTAATCAGTCACAGGCAGTTATCGGATCTCAAAACTTTCAAAATCGAACCAGTTGAAGAAAGTCAGCTTGTTGATGCAATGAATGTACTGATACAGCAAGCAGAGCAAACTGAAAGTGGTCAGAGTTTCGAACTGTTTGACCAAGCTAGTATTCTTGATGATGCGGAGCTAGAAAGAGCGAAGAGTCTGTTGATTGAAGAAGGTAATGCTCGCCAAGGCCTGAGGGTCGCAGACTTGTTTAGACTTGAGTTTGTCGTTGCCAAGCAAGGACAACAACAAGAGTCATTTGAAGATATTGATAGTGCGGCTTCCAACGGAACAGTGTTGATGGCCAAACTTGTGACTGGTCTGGCGATGTTGCATCTAATGCAAGATAAACGTCATCAAATGAAAGCGATATGCTATTTGGATGAAGCATTAGCTCTGGACACTAAGAACCAAGCTAACTTGATAGAGATTGCCGAACAATTTGGCTTTGCCTTGATTTTTGCTTCACCAGCACCATTAACCACGGCGCGTTATTGTGTGCCAATCCACCAGGCAAATGGCAAGAACCACATTAGCCGTAATAGCTGGCAGATTTTCGAACAAATTGAGAGCCAATCACTGCCGCAGTCACAAGTGGAGCCATCATTATGAGTCAGGCATTGGCTAAAGCACTAACGCGGCTAATCGAGGTGTACCCTGATTCCATTGCCGGAAGTACACTGACGACATCTCAGAAGAAACAGCTTGATGAGTTCAGCCGCAAAACTCAGAGTGTACAAGCTACTCCTAAAGGGCGTGGTGTGGTCTACCGCATTCTAGATATGGATGTCGTTAAAGTCACACTGGAGCAGTTGGCACCAAATCAAAACGTGTCTTCATCAGCCCCGCAAAGAGCTGTAAACATAGCATCTACACGGAGCAGCAAACAAGGGCGTGCAAGTCACGATGTAAGTTACATGCTGGCCAAAACGGTTGCTAACCCTTTATGGAGGGTATCAGAAGTGCTAACTGAGCACTTAAAAATCGCGACAGAAGAATTCGGTGTTTTTTCGCTTGAAGTAGGTGGAGAGCGAAACAGAAATCTTCACACTCACCATTCTATTTGGCTGGTGGAAAACCAAGCATTGTTTGACCGCTTAGATTGGTTACCCAATAACGAACCCACGACTGTTATATGGTACAGAGGGCAGCTACACAACAAACTGATTGAATGGTTATCGGCGCCTGATAGGGCACCGAGGGTCTGTTTTTTTTCGGACTATGATGGCGTAGGGTTAAATAACTATCGTCGCTTAAGCTCAAAACTAGAAGAAAGAGCAGAGTTTTGGTTGATGCCTAATTGGAAAGAGTTATTGGTGTGTTATGGGCAAAACCAGCTTTGGAATGATACTGCTCGAGAATTTGATTCGTTTGAGCAAAATAGTCAGAGACTTTTGGATCATTCCCCTTCGTTACGAGAACTCGTGATGGAAATGAAGAAACATGGTTTAGCTCTTGAGCAAGAGGCTGTTTGGTTGGGAAATGAATGAATAACGGATTTCAAGCATCGTCCCTTTAGTAAATTCAATAATCAAGAATAAAAATTGGCCGTGGTATGTAGAGTCTCACAGCTATAAGAACTGCTGTCGTTGATTTGAGGCTTCTCGCTTTGATACCAATCAAACATATTCAACATGTTGTCTTAATTGTAGGCTATCTCATTGTTTAAAATGATTTTCTTAAGTAGTCTCTTCTATGTTGATACAAAACCAATTACATAGGTGGGTTAGATGGACAAACAAACGGCAGAGCAACTACTCAAAACAGCGATAGCTGACGAAGGTGCTCAATTTAGAGAAGGTCAGTGGGAAGCTATTGATGCTTTAGTTAACCACAATCAAAAATTGTTAGTTGTCCAACGAACCGGCTGGGGTAAGAGCTCCGTCTATTTTATCAGTACCAAAATATTTAGAGACCGAGGCAAAGGTCCAACTATCATCGTGTCACCGTTGCTTGCTTTAATGCGTAACCAAATCGAATCTGCGCAGCGTTTAGGCATCAAAGCGGTGACGATGAACTCCACTAACATAGCTGATTGGGAGAAAGTTACTAAAGACATTCTCGACGACAAGGTTGATTGTTTGTTGATCTCACCAGAGCGTTTAGCCAACGATAAATTTGTTGAAACGGTTCTCCGCCCAATATCAGATAGCATCTCGCTCATGGTAGTGGATGAAGCACATTGTATCTCTGACTGGGGACATGATTTTCGTCCAGACTATCGACGTATTGTAAATATTTTGAAGTTGTTGCCTGATAATACACCCGTATTAGGAACAACAGCGACGGCAAACGATAGAGTTATCGATGACATTCAAATCCAGTTGGGTGATATAGAAATCCAACGAGGCCCTCTTATTAGAGAGAGTTTAGCTTTACAAAATATAGTTCTTCCTGATCAGCCGTCACGCTTAGCTTGGTTGGCTCAAACTATCCCTACCTTAGAAAGTACTGGAATCGTATACGTACTTACTCAGCGAGATGCCGAAATTGTATCGGGCTGGCTTAATTCCTGCGGTATTGACGCAAAGCCTTATTATAGCGGCTACATGGATTCCCCCGGTTGTCAAACATCCGCTAAACTTATGTTGATGGGTTTTGGACTGCCGCTCTACATTCGGCCTACTTATCGACGATTCGCATACGTCGTGGCCCTGATGACTTTGCGCGACTGCGGTGCCTTATTCGTTAGATGACATCTAGTGTGTCCGCCGCATTAACAGGCTCTCCGCAAGTGGTCTTAACCTATCTCCATCATTAGCGTCTGCAATGACCCGGTGGGTTTAACTCTCTATGCTGCTTAGGTTTCTACTTAAGCAGCATAGTTTTCATATTCGGTTTGATTGTGTAAAAGCGACCATATAATTCGTGCGTTCTTCGCGGCCAGTGCCACTATCGCTCGGTTCATTCCTCTTCGTTCTAGAACGCCTCGACACCACTGACTTAACTTATCTTGCTTGTCGCCAAGGTTGGCAATCACGGTCCTTGCGCCATGAACTAATAGTGTTCGTAAGTATTTATCACCGTGTTTGGTTATTCGGCCTAAGCGAGGTTTTCCTCCTGTGGAATATTGCTTTGGTACGAGTCCTAGCCAAGCAGAGAAATCACGGCTTTTATCAAATTGAGAACC
>NZ_AJYZ02000019.1:2147245-2147909 GCF_000272045.2 Vibrio crassostreae 9ZC13
TGATACGTTGATTTAATTCACCAAGGTGGTGATAAGCATCGGCAATCACCGTTCTTGCGAGATGTGGCAGTTCATTTTCTGCATCTTCAAGCATTAAGGGAACGTGTTTCATCAATGAAGAGCGACCAACGGGAATGATCAACCCGAACTCAGAAAGTAGGGCGCGCATACGATTCATAAGCGCGGTGCGTTCACGAACCCAATGCTCTCTCATTCTATGTACCGATAGGATGGCTTGTTGCTCTGGTGATTTTACGGGCACAAAGCGAGTGGATGGTCGCTGAACAGCTTCGCAGATAGCTACTGCATCATTAAGGTCGTTCTTCCCTTTAGTTCGATAAGGAACCACGTATTTAACGGCCATGATGCGGGCGTCATGACCCAGTTTATTGAGTGTTCTTGCCCAATAATGTGCACCACCACACGCTTCAACGCCTATACGCATGAGTGGCATATTTGCTATTGTAGTCAGTAGTTTAGAGCGGGTTACTGACTTATGAAGTATGACCTTACCATTTTGGTCTACGGCATGAAGACTAAAGTGGTTTTTAGCTAGGTCGATACCGCAGAAATAAGAATAATCAGACATGGTGCCTCCGATGCATTTAAGTACCACATAAGTGTGGCAGATCCTCGGTAGGGGGAATCCATGTCATTCGTTAGG
>NZ_AJYZ02000020.1 GCF_000272045.2 Vibrio crassostreae 9ZC13
GGGCTACATGGACTCCCTCTTTTGTCAACAATAGCTCCCGCTGACAACAGTGGATCGGACAGCAGCTCTACATTCGGTGTTTAATCGGAATCGTTCCGTCACCTTGATGATATTCGCTTGATGCCAGCCTCATTCGTTAAACAGTATTTATTACTTCCCAATTAAACAGGTTTAGGCATCTCGGTCTGGTCGTATTGTCATCATTTGCTATTGCTTTGACTCGGTGAGTGTTAACCGTTTACATAGTTAATCTTGTACTCTTTTCCTGTTGTTAATAATGCCCATATTATACGAGCATTTTTTGCTGCTAGGGCGACAGCTGCTCGTTTATAACCTCGTCGTTCAACGAGTTGATTTAACCAAATACTGTTGCGATCGGTTTTCTCTTTACATCGTGCAATAACGGCTCTTGCGCCATGAATAAGTAGAGTGCGAATATGTTTTTCGCCTCTTTTGCTGATGCGACCAAGATGAACATGACCACCTGTTGAGTATTGTCTTGGAACCAACCCTATCCAAGCGGCAAATTGGCGGCTAGAGCCAAATTGTTTGGCGTCATTGACGGTCGCGACAATGGCACTTGCACTGTGTTCACCGACACCTGGAATATCCATGAG
>NZ_AJYZ02000021.1 GCF_000272045.2 Vibrio crassostreae 9ZC13
TTCAGCGTCCATCAACTCGCTTTGTACCCGTAAAATCCCCCGAGCAACAAGCCATCCTATCGGTACATAGAATAAGAGAGCATTGGGTTCGTGAACGCACCGCGCTTATGAATCGCATGCGTGCCCTGCTTTCTGAATTCGGATTAATCATTCCTGTTGGTCGCTCTTCATTGCTGAAACACGTTCCCTTAATGCTCGAAGATGCAGAAAATGAACTGCCACACCTCGCAAGAACAGTCATTGCCGATGCTTATCACCACCTTGGTGAATTGAATCAACGTATCGCCGATACAGAGCAAGTCTTTGACTCTTTTGCTAAGGTCAGCGCTAATGTTCAACGAGTGATGAAAGTTCGAGGTAT
>NZ_AJYZ02000022.1 GCF_000272045.2 Vibrio crassostreae 9ZC13
ACCCTTTCGGGTTGTATGGTTAAGTGACTAAGCGTACACGGTGGATGCCTTGGCAGTCAGAGGCGATGAAAGGCGTAATAACTTGCGATAAGCCCAGATTAGGTAGTAATAACCTTTTGAGTCTGGGATTCCTGAATGGGGAAACCCACTTACATAAGTAAGTATCCTGTTGTGAATACATAGCAACAGGAGGCAAACCGGGGGAACTGAAACATCTAAGTACCCCGAGGAAGAGAAATCAACCGAGATTCCGAAAGTAGCGGCGAGCGAAATTGGATTAGCCCTTAAGCTTTTAATGATGCAGGTGAAGAGTCTGGAAAGTCTCGCAGTAAAGGGTGATAGCCCCGTAACCGACACATCATAATCAGTGAAAACGAGTAGGGCGGGACACGTGATATCCTGTCTGAATATGGGGGGACCATCCTCCAAGGCTAAATACTACTGACTGACCGATAGTGAACCAGTACCGTGAGGGAAAGGCGAAAAGAACCCCTGTGAGGGGAGTGAAATAGAACCTGAAACCGTGTACGTACAAGCAGTAGGAGCACCTTCGTGGTGTGACTGCGTACCTTTTGTATAATGGGTCAGCGACTTAATTTTAGTAGCAAGGTTAACCGTTTAGGGGAGCCGTAGGGAAACCGAGTCTTAACTGGGCGTACAGTTGCTAGGATTAGACCCGAAACCAGGTGATCTAGCCATGGGCAGGTTGAAGGTTGAGTAACATCAACTGGAGGACCGAACCGACTAATGTTGAAAAATTAGCGGATGACTTGTGGCTAGGGGTGAAAGGCCAATCAAACCTGGAGATAGCTGGTTCTCCCCGAAAGCTATTTAGGTAGCGCCTCGGACGAATACTACTGGGGGTAGAGCACTGTTAAGGCTAGGGGGTCATCCCGACTTACCAACCCTTTGCAAACTCCGAATACCAGTAAGTACTATCCGGGAGACACACGGCGGGTGCTAACGTCCGTCGTGGAGAGGGAAACAACCCAGACCGCCAGCTAAGGTCCCAAAGTATAGCTAAGTGGGAAACGATGTGGGAAGGCTCAGACAGCCAGGATGTTGGCTTAGAAGCAGCCATCATTTAAAGAAAGCGTAATAGCTCACTGGTCGAGTCGGCCTGCGCGGAAGATGTAACGGGGCTAAGCTATACACCGAAGCTGCGGCTACGTACCTTAGGGTATGTGGGGTAGGGGAGCGTTCTGTAAGCCGTTGAAGGTGGTCTGTAAGGGCTGCTGGAGGTATCAGAAGTGCGAATGCTGACATGAGTAACGATAAAGGGAGTGAAAAACTCCCTCGCCGGAAGACCAAGGGTTCCTGTCCAACGTTAATCGGGGCAGGGTAAGTCGACTCCTAAGGCGAGGCCGAAAGGCGTAGTCGATGGGAAACGGGTTAATATTCCCGTACTTCTTACAATTGCGATGGGGGGACGGAGAAGGCTAGGTGGGCCTGGCGACGGTTGTCCAGGTTCAAGTACGTAGGCGG
>NZ_AJYZ02000023.1 GCF_000272045.2 Vibrio crassostreae 9ZC13
CGCTCTGATAACGCTCAGATGGGTGGTAAGAGCTACCAAACTGAGAACGCGAAAGATAAAGATTGGAACGTTCAAGCAGGCTCTAACGACCTAAAAATGTCGTTCACTGATAACTTCGGTCAAGCACAAGAAATCGACATCAGCGCAAAAGCGGGTGACGACATCGAAGAGCTAGCAACGTACATCAACGGTCAACAAGACTCTGTTAAAGCGTCTGTAACTGAAGACGGTAAGCTACAAATGTTTACTGGTAACAACAAGGTTGAAGGCGAAGTGGCATTCTCTGGCAGCCTGGCTGGCGAACTAGGCATGCAACCTGGCAAAGACGTAACGGTTGATACTATCGACGTAACATCAGTTGGCGGCGCACAAGAGTCTGTAGCTATTATCGATGCGGCACTTAAGTATGTAGATAGCCACCGTGCTGAGCTAGGTGCTTTCCAAAACCGTTTCGACCACGCTATCAGCAACTT
>NZ_AJYZ02000024.1 GCF_000272045.2 Vibrio crassostreae 9ZC13
CGCCGTTATTAAAAGTAACTTTGAGAGAACTACTTGGTTTTCCGAGACGTCGGAAACCGCTATACCGGAAAATCAATTGGAGAAATCACCATGGCAGTGAATGTAAATACAAACGTTTCAGCGATGACAGCGCAACGTTACCTAAACAACGCAAACAGCGCACAACAAACATCAATGGAGCGTCTAGCTTCTGGCTCAAAAATCAACAGCGCAAAAGATGACGCTGCGGGTCTACAAATCTCGAACCGTTTGAACGTTCAAAGTCGTGGTCTTGATGTTGCTGTACGTAACGCGAACGACGGTATCTCAATTGCACAAACAGCTGAAGGTGCAATGAATGAGACGACTAACATCCTGCAACGTATGCGTGATTTGTCTCTACAATCTTCAAACGGCTCAAACTCAAAATCTGAGCGTGTAGCGATTCAAGAAGAAGTAACAGC
>NZ_AJYZ02000025.1 GCF_000272045.2 Vibrio crassostreae 9ZC13
GGTTGTCAAACATCCGCTAAACTTATGTTGATGGGTTTTGGACTGCCGCTCTACATTCGGCCTACTTATCGACGATTCGCATACGTCGTGGCCCTGATGACTTTGCGCGACTGCGGTGCCTTATTCGTTAGATGACATCTAGTGTGTCCGCCGCATTAACAGGCTCTCCGCAAGTGGTCTTAACCTATCTCCATCATTAGCGTCTGCAATGACCCGGTGGGTTTAACTCT
>NZ_AJYZ02000026.1 GCF_000272045.2 Vibrio crassostreae 9ZC13
CGCTCTGATAACGCTCAGATGGGTGGTAAGAGCTACCAAACTGAGAACGCGAAAGACAAAGACTGGAACGTTCAAGCGGGCTCTAACGACCTAAAACTGTCGTTCACTGACAACTTCGGCCAAGCACAAGAAATCGACATCAGCGCAAAAGCGGGTGATGACATCGAAGAGCTAGCGACTTACATCAACGGTCAACAAGATTCTGTTAAAGCGTCTGTTACTGAAGACGGCAAGCTACAAATGTTCACAGGCAACAACAAAGTGAGCGGCGATGTGTCTTTCTCTGGCGGTCTTGCGGGCGAGCTAGGTATTCAAGCAGCTAAAGACGTAACGGTTGATACTATCGACGTAACATCTGTTGGCGGCGCACAAGAGTCTGTAGCAGTAATCGATGCGGCCCTTAAGTATGTAGACAGTCACCGTGCTGAGCTAGGTGCTTTCCAAAACCGTTTCGACCACGCTATCAGCAACTT
>NZ_AJYZ02000027.1 GCF_000272045.2 Vibrio crassostreae 9ZC13
CGACTTAGCTCAGTAGGTAGAGCAACTGACTTGTAATCAGTAGGTCACCAGTTCGACTCCGGTAGTCGGCACCATTCTTTTGCCTCGATAGCTCAGTCGGTAGAGCAGCGGATTGAAAATCCGCGTGTCGGTGGTTCGATTCCGCCTCGAGGCACCATTATTTGGTGCTTAACAAATAATGGTCTTTATAGACCTGATGTTGACACAAATAATTCCCCTTTAGTTCAGTTGGTAGAACGGCGGACTGTTAATCCGTATGTCGCAAG
>NZ_AJYZ02000028.1 GCF_000272045.2 Vibrio crassostreae 9ZC13
ATGTAGAGCGGCAGTCCAAAACCCATCAACATAAGTTTAGCGGATGTTTGACAACCAGGGGAATCCATGTAGCCGCGTTAAGTAGTGAGCAACGCCACCAAGAAACTTAACCATACCACCGTAAACACAAAACCCAACAATGGAATGAAAAATGCCAGGCGTTGGGAATCTGTCTTAAACGCTTTGTATGGATAATAAGCACTCCAATCGGGTAATGTGAGACCCAGGCTTTAGCTGCAACTAAAGCTTTCTATGTAGTAGTTCGTTTAAACGCTGGCTCCTCTATCGAGAGACCGATAACAAACATGAACGCTACATAGGACTTCAAGCATAAACCTCGAATAGTCGACTGGGTCTCGAACCCGCATTACGCAAGCATGAGTTAGCTTATTATGAATACCAAAATCAATCAAAGCATCAACGTTGGAGTTGATACCGGCAAAACACAATTAGACATCCACATCAGGCCACTAGACCTATTTTTCTCAGTAGAGAACAATGATAAAGGCATCAAAAAAGCACTCAAAACGATTAAGAGTCACAGTCCTGAACGAATCGTTATTGAAGCAACAGGCCGATTAGAAATGCCTTTTGTTCTTGCATGTGCAGAGGCTCAATTACCTATTGTCAGAGCAAACCCTGTCCACATAAAACGGTTCGCTGGTGCTATTGGCCGCAGAGCCAAAAATGATCGTTTAGATGCAGAATTGATTGCTCACTATGGAGAAGCAATCAAACCAGCTCTTACTGTCATAAAGCCAAAAAACATACGCCTAATGAGTGACTTAGTCATTCGCCGAAACCAGTTGTTATCCATGCAAACCATGGAAAAGAACCGAATCCAGATACTTCCCGCTTCTCTCCATCCGACTATCAAACCGATGCTAACCACGATAAAAAATCAAATCACCAAGTTAGAAGAAAAGCTCGTTAAACTCATTGAAGATAGCCCTGAATATCAGGCTAAAAACACAATATTGCAGAGCGTCCCTGGAATAGGAAACATTGCCGCTGCATCAATAATTAGCAACGTACCAGAACTTGGCTACATCACAAATAAACAAGCGGCATCACTAATTGGTGTCGCTCCAATAACACGCGAAAGTGGGCGCTACAAAGGTAAGCGCGTGATCCAAGGCGGTCGAGCGCAAGTACGCACAGTGTTATATATGGCAATGATGTCAGCCATGCAATGTAACCCCGTATTCAAAGCAACTTATGCTCGACTTGTAGCTGCCGGAAAGCCTAAGAAAGTCGCAATAATCGCGTGTGTTCGAAAGATGGTTGTGACTCTTAACTCTATGCTGAGAGATGGCGCCATGTGGGATGAAAACACTGCCAAAAATTAATCATTGACGCCATAGTCGTTTGTTAGG
>NZ_AJYZ02000029.1 GCF_000272045.2 Vibrio crassostreae 9ZC13
ATAGGCAATGGTTCTCAATTTGATAAAAGCCGTGATTTCTCTGCTTGGCTAGGACTCGTACCAAAACAATATTCGACGGGAGGAAAGCCACGCTTAGGTCGGATAACCAAACACGGCGATAAATACTTACGAACACTATTAGTTCACGGAGCAAGGACCGTGATTGCCAACCTTGGCGACAAGCAAGATAAGCTAAGTCAGTGGTGTCGAGGCGTTCTAGAACGGAGAGGAATGAACCGAGCAATAGTGGCACTTGCTGCGAAAAACGCACGAATTATATGGTCGCTTTTACACAATCAAACCGAATATAAAAACTATGCTGCTTAAGTAAAAAGCTAAGCAACATAAAGAGTTAAACCCACCGGGTCATTGCAGACGCTAATGATGGAGATAGGTTAAGACCA
>NZ_AJYZ02000030.1 GCF_000272045.2 Vibrio crassostreae 9ZC13
CCACTAGACCACTAGAGACTGATCTTCAATCACAGCTACGCACGAATACGTTGTTTAAGTGTTTCTAAGCTATTGAATAGTCGGTAACTAAATGGAAGTTCTTCAGTGATAACGTGCCTTGAATAGGAAGCTATGTGTGTTTGCACGGTTTGCACCTGAAAATCGGATTTATACTGTATTATGTGCTTATTTTTCAGTTGGTTAAGCAATGAATTTCGGATATGCTGAAAGTGTGAATTCGTGCCTGCACGATATTAAAATGTTA
>NZ_AJYZ02000031.1 GCF_000272045.2 Vibrio crassostreae 9ZC13
CACCGTGCTGAGCTAGGTGCTTTCCAAAACCGTTTCGACCACGCTATCAGCAACTTAGACAACATTAACGAGAACGTTAATGCATCTAAGAGCCGTATTAAAGATACCGATTTCGCGAAAGAAACGACTCAGATGACTAAGTCTCAGATCCTTTCTCAAGCTTCAAGCTCGATTCTTGCTCAAGCGAAGCAAGCACCGAACTCGGCACTTAGCCTACTAGGTTAATCGATTAAAAAGCCACGTTGACTATAAG
>NZ_AJYZ02000032.1 GCF_000272045.2 Vibrio crassostreae 9ZC13
CCCTTCCTCACAACTGAAAGTACTTTACAACCCGAAGGCCTTCTTCATACACGCGGCATGGCTGCATCAGGCTTTCGCCCATTGTGCAATATTCCCCACTGCTGCCTCCCGTAGGAGTCTGGACCGTGTCTCAGTTCCAGTGTGGCTGATCATCCTCTCAGACCAGCTAGGGATCGTCGCCTTGGTGAGCCATTACCTCACCAACTAGCTAATCCCACCTAGGCATATCTTGACGCGAGAGGCCCGAAGGTCCCCCTCTTTGGCCCGTAGGCATTATGCGGTATTAGCCATCGTTTCCAATGGTTATCCCCCACATCAAGGCAATTTCCTAGGCATTACTCACCCGTCCGCCGCTCGACGCC
>NZ_AJYZ02000033.1 GCF_000272045.2 Vibrio crassostreae 9ZC13
GTGGCTGGGCTACCTGGATTCGAACCAGGGAATGCCGGCATCAAAAGCCGGTGCCTTACCGCTTGGCGATAGCCCAACAATGAATGTTCATCTAATGAAAGAAACACATTCTAAATAATGGTGCGGTCGGAGAGACTTGAACTCTCACACCTCTCGGCGCCAGAACCTAAATCTGGTGCGTCTACCAATTCCGCCACGACCGCAGCAAATCTTTATAGTCATACTGAATATTGGTGATTCAATATAACGTTGT
>NZ_AJYZ02000034.1 GCF_000272045.2 Vibrio crassostreae 9ZC13
TGGTCTTAACCTATCTCCATCATTAGCGTCTGCAATGACCCGGTGGGTTTAACTCTCTATGCTGCTTAGGTTTCTACTTAAGCAGCATAGTTTTCATATTCGGTTTGATTGTGTAAAAGCGACCATATAATTCGTGCGTTCTTCGCGGCCAGTGCCACTATCGCTCGGTTCATTCCTCTTCGTTCTAGAACGCCTCGACACCACTGACTTA
>NZ_AJYZ02000035.1 GCF_000272045.2 Vibrio crassostreae 9ZC13
GCTTGAACGGTATTGGTACCATCTGAGATATCGAAGCTGATATCAATGTCGCCATTGAAGTTCTCATCTGGCGTGATGGTGAAACTGCCATCATCGTTAGCTACAACCGTCGCATCACCACCAACCGTTAGGCCGCTAGCAGTAAGGTCATCGCCTTCAACATCAGATGCTTGTGATAACAGTTGCTCTTGGCTTAGACGGATAGAACCATCTTCATCGATTGAGTACGCTA
>NZ_AJYZ02000036.1:0-131 GCF_000272045.2 Vibrio crassostreae 9ZC13
ATTCTGTTCCTATTTATTTAAGAAGAGAGGGGTAATAGCTTTAGAATTACATGTTTCTGTTCTTTTTCGAAAGAGCGGTAAATATTAGTTTTGAAGTCAGTATTCGTTGAGTCACACCTATTAATTTAGGT
>NZ_AJYZ02000036.1:3439-3601 GCF_000272045.2 Vibrio crassostreae 9ZC13
GTTCGACTTTGTCTATTAAATAGACAAGTCACCATAGGGTTCTAAGTTTTCTTAGTATTTTATGTTGACTTTCAAAGTGGAAAGCGTATTATACGCGTCCTGCTTGAGTGCTAAGGCACTGAAAGCGTTCTCTTTTTAGAGAACAAGCTCTTTAACAATTTA
>NZ_AJYZ02000037.1:0-101605 GCF_000272045.2 Vibrio crassostreae 9ZC13
AGTTGAGCGGCTAGTGGAGCCGATAGCGTCGCCTCACCCACAATCCCGCTGAGTAGGCCGATTACCGTGATACCGATTTGGATTGTAGAGAGGAAGCGGGTTGGGTTTTCTTTGAGATCAAGAGCAACCTGAGCGGAGCGGTGTTTTTCGGCTAAGCGTTTCAGCCGACTATTTTTTGCTGCTACCAATGCAATCTCAGACATGGCAAACAGACCATTTAAAACAATTAACCCTACTAAAAGCAGAATTTTCATGTGGCTTGGATTTCCTAAATTTACCGGCCAACAATTAGCCGTAATCCGGAGTATAAGCTGAGTGCCATTATTTTGAATATAAAAATTTTTGGATATAGAAAGTTTTGGATATAAAAACCTTGGATATAAAAAACGGAAAAAATAGCGAAAAAAAGCCCGCACATTTCGGTGCGGGCTTAGCAATGAATAAAGCTTAGTTTTGCTTAGTTCAATCTTACATTGTGTAAGTGTAAGGTGCTTGGATACCTAGTGGGATACCAAGAGCCCAGTAAGCTAGCAAGAAGATAGACCAACCGATTAACATCGCAATCGAGAATGGCATCATTAGAGAAGCTAGAGTACCGATACCTGTCGACTTAACATAGCGCTGACAGTAAACAACAACCAGTGGGAAGAACACCATTAGTGGAGAGATGATGTTAGACACTGAGTCACCTACACGGTAAGCCGCTTGAGATAGCTCAGGAGAGATACCCACAACCATTAGCATTGGAACTAGGATAGGACCAATCAGTGCCCACTTAGCTGAAGCAGAACCAACAAGAAGGTTAACTGCAGCCGTTAGTAGAATCATACCAACAACCGTTGCTTCACCTGGAAGGTCCATCGCTTTCAAGCCTTCAGCACCGTAAAGTGCCAGCATAGTACCGATGTTTGATTGAGCGAATGCAGATAGGAACTGAGCACAGAAGAACGACATTACAATGTATGCGCCCATCGTTGCCATCGTCTCAGACATTGCTTTGATAACATCATTACTATTCTTGAATGTACCCGCTACACGGCCGTAGACGATACCCGGAATAATAAACAGGATGAAGATCAGAGGAACGATAGACTTCATTACTGGTGCTGAGAACGCCGTTAATTCGCCTTCAGGTGAACGAAGTGCTGAGTTTTCAGGCATTAGAGCCGCGATAAGCAGACCAATACCGGCAACCATTGCCCAACCAGCGAATTTGAATGCTTTAGATTCAATGGCTGTGAACGTACCTAGATCAGGTGCTTGTTCTGCATCTTCATCTACAGGCGTATTAGCAAGACGAGGCTCGATAATTTTCTCTGTAACGTACCAACCAATTGCCACAATTAGAATTGAAGACAAACCAGTAAAGAAGATGTTCGCTAGAGGGTTGATCACATATGCAGGGTCAAGAACGTTTGCCGCTGTTTGAGTGAAACCAGCTAGTAGCGGATCAATACCTGAAGGGATAAAGTTCGCTGAGAAACCACCTGATACACCAGCAAACGCTGCTGCAATACCCGCTAGAGGGTGACGACCCGCAGCGTGGAAGATGATACCGCCAAGAGGGATTACTAGAACGTAACCTGCATCAGCTGCTGTGTGAGACACGATAGCAACCAAGATTAGCATCGGCGTTAGTAGCTTAGCTGGCGTGAAGTTAAGCATCTTCTTAAGGCCAGTCGTAATGAAGCCTGAAGAGTCTGCAACGCCAACACCTAGCATAGCAACAAGTACGATGCCTAGAGGTGCGAAGCCTGTGAACGTGGTAACCATATTCGCTAGGAAGCTAGCAAGCGCTTCACCAGTTAGTAGGTTGTTTACTTCAAGAGCAGCACCCGTTTGAGGGTTGATTAAGTCGAATGAAAGATTCGATAAAAGTGCAGATGCTACCCATACAATAACTAGAGCCCAGAAGAACAGGATTGCTGGATCTGGAATTTTGTTGCCGGCGCGTTCAATGAAGTTTAGAAAGCGGTCCATACCACTGATCTTCTCAGTCGATGGTGCTTTTTTTACGGCTTGGTTACTCATTGTAACTCCATATGTGATGTTGTTTTGTTTAGGCCTAATATAAGTTTTGACCACGGCCTATTGGTACAGCACATATTCTATTAAAGTCGTTGTTAAAAAGCACAAGATTCCACCTAATTTTCCATAAATGGAGACATATTTTGCAAAAATACCATACAACCACAACAATATAAAAACATAAAAAACACCATTCCATATACAGAGTTTTAACTAGCACGTAAACAATGTCCGAGGAGTGAAAATTATCAGTAAAAGGGGTAGCATGAGCCTTGGCATGCAGTAAACGTTTGCTTGAGGGTCAATCAAACTCACTGTATTTGGAGAGCATAGTTTCGAGGTAAATACTTTGTGCGTGGTTCATACGATCTTGCCATGCAATTGTGACAGTAATGCTTTTTAATGCGCTAGACAGAGCACCGTTTGCATTAGTCACTTCACAAGTCATGGCATAGGCAGACCCCGACAAACCGGATAAAGGATCTGAACTTGCTGTATTGAGACAATGACTCGCCTGGTTTAGTTCTGAAAAAGGAATTAAACCTACCGCCCCACTCGCATTAGACGCCCGAGTTCGATAATACTCCATCTGCCTTTCAGCAAAATGCAGCGCCTCTACGCTGTGGAGCGCAAAATCCGATTTTTGTTCAGCGTAGACCTGTAATTTAACCAGCCCTAGTGAGGCAACGCCAATCAACAGAAAAGAGATAAGAACCTCTATCAAGCTAAAACCTGAGTTCTTAGAAATCATTCCATGATCCTCGCTTCCACTTCGCTTTTAAAGGAGTGCTATGAGGGTTGTATTCACCGGTATAATCCAAATTGATTGAACCCTGAATTGTCGATAACCCACCAACGGAATCAAAGAACATCCCTCCTTTAGGGAAAAAAGAAGCAAATCCAATATAAACCGAATTACTCTGTACTAAATCAGTAATAGGAATTGTATCTGGAACTTTAGCCCACAAACCACTCAGTAGGTCGGTATCAGTATCGGGAGAGTTAGTGTTATCGAATACGGTCATATCATTTAGATGATAAAAAGCCCCGTCAAATACGCTCGCGTTACCATTCGCAACGATGCCGTCCTGAATCACTAAAGAGCGAGGCGTAATAACCCCTGGGATAGGTTCAACTACATTAATCGCAGGTGAATAAACGACGCAATCACCTATAACCCATACCTTATTCTCCCCACTTGAAAAGGCATCATTAATGGCTTTGCTACACTTATTTCCTTCATATTCACCATCAACCAAGTCAATATGCTTAGGGGGGACAACTGTCCGATCAATAAGGTCTATAACATGATAATCAAGCTTAATTTGGTCAATGTTCTCTGACGTCTTTGGCACGCCAAAATAATTAGAGAACGTATCGATATCCGGATCGAATTTGAAATCTGATTGAAAAGAGTTTGAAGGCAGCGCCCCAACGGAGTCGATGGTTGCATCATTGCTAATATTGGTGGTTTGTTGGCAAGACTCAAACGTAGAAAAAGGAGGTGACTCTGGAGTAATGGTCTTCAAACGTCCTCCTCCCTTTTGCTTATAGATAACACTATCTAAAAATCGAACCGATACACACTCGTTAATACCATCAACAGCAGTAAGAGCAATATCAGGATTAATATCGATATTGTGATCAGAAATAAATTCTAAACTCGAATTGGTTTGCATTACTCCTAATCCCGAAGCGTCTACAAAACTAATCTCTTTGTTCAGCGATAAAGACTCAGAACTCGACACCAATATATTTGGCGTGAGTGCTTCTGATCCCAACGTAACGACTTTCGACTGCTGACAATAATCCATTAAATCATTGGGAATAGCTGTCAGATCATTTTCAGCGATGTAAGTGAAGCCACACTCCAAGCCTCCTTCCGATCGCCAGTGTTCTTGTCTGCCCTGCACTTCATTCTGTGCGACTTTAATTTGATGGAATACACTGCGATACGTGCCTAATGTCACCACTAAAGCACCAATTAAAAGCACTGACGTAATCAATAACGTCACCACACCACGCTGCTTTTTAAATATCATCATTGCCAGTTCCTCTGCTTAACGGAAACCGAAACAGATTTGGAAACACCTGCGGTTGGGATTGACGCTGTAATACTGATATCAGTGAGCGTGCTCTTGATAGAATTCTGCTCCAATACTTGGGAATTAATGCTGAACTCATCAACATCAATGAGGTTGTCATCGAACAGTGAGTAACATCCAGTAACCTCATGAAATGTAGGAATTGCCTCCGATACAGTGGTGCCCTTCTCACATATTTGCAGTTTGGTTCCATTTTTTCTGTAAACGATATTTCGATGTTCTTTACTTGCGCTTGAGCCCTCTCGGAAGTAAACAAAACCAACCGCAATAGCGCCACTCACTTGGATAGTATTACTCGCACCGGATAGCTTTATGGAATCGCCGTTTGAACCATCGTAGCCTGCTCGTTGGATATCCTCTTTCATCACCTGCATGGTGCTGGTTAGATTTTGTAGCAGTAATAGCTCGATGCCTTTATCTTTGGCGATTCTCTGCCCCGTAATAAACACACTGCCAATAATAGAAATCGCGAACACACCAATCACAGAGGCCACCATCAATTCAATCAGTGATGTTCCTCGTTGCTTGTTAGGCGCTGCCACTATCGGCTTAACACGCATAATAGCCATACTGGGCGCTCGACTCGCCGCATACCTTAATTCGTCCTGGCGGGCTAGATAGCTTGATCAAAAGTCGATCAGTGGAAGTACCATTAGGGAATAGATAAATTGTCCCCCTGGAAGGCCTTCCTCTAACACTCTCAAAGCTGATTCTTGCGCCGGTGTAGTTATGGGAAAACGATAAATCTCGAAATGGTTTACCCGACAACATCAGTAACGTTTCACCAGAAAGGTCTTCAGTAGGCTTTAACCTTACAGTCCACTCTCCGGTTGATTGCACCTCATTTTTATCCATAGAGAAATGTACCCACAGATCTTGATTCCTTTTGACCGATTCAGACTTGGCCTGAATGAGAAAACCATTCAACTCTCCGGCGAGTCGCTGCATCTTGACGGTTTCAGTAACCGAACTAAAACTCGGGGCAGCCGCAGCTATCAGTATCGACAGCACCGATACCGTTACTAACAGCTCTAATAAAGTAAACCCGCGAGTCATTTCCCAAATTCCTATGTAACTCAATGCGCAACTGCATTTAATCTTGCAGCGATGCTACCACCGGAGAAGAATGTACTGGGTTATGAAAGGAAACTACTCGCGATGATTCGAAAAAATATATGCAACAGCAACAACATAAGCATGAAAGGGATGACATTGATCGAATTATTGATCGCTGTCGCCATCGTGGGGATACTCGGCGCCATTGCGTATCCAAGTTATACCAACCATGTTATCAAGGCACATCGAGTTACAGCGATGGCCGACTTAACCAAGATGCAACTGGAGATAGAAACTCTATACACAGGGAACTATGCGTCGGCAGCGGAGAATATTATTTCAGGAGGGACATGCTTGTTTTGCGATACCGATACTAGCCGATACACGCTAGCGATCTCTGCGAGTAGCACCACCTATTCAATTCAAGCGGAACCGCTTTCGCAGCAAGTAAATGATGAATGTTTTGACTCGAATACCGATAAGTTGGAATTGCACCACTCGGGCATTTCGGAGCCAGAAACGTGTTGGAAGTAACAAGAGCAACCACCAAAGGGCTCTAGAATTTATCTGATAAATCTCGACTCTTTCTTCTCGAGCTTCTTTTTCCCTGATCTACAGATACAAAAAAGCCTGCTAAACGAGCAGGCTTTTCCAACTTTATCAATAACTTAAATCATTAAAAACTCAAGGCATCAATAACCTAAGACATCAATAAATTGATTACTTAGTTAGGTCATCGAAGAAGTTTTTAACGCCGCTAAAGAAACCTTCAGACTTTGGCTTATGCTTGCTTGCCGCTTCACCACCACAGGTTTCTTCGAATTCACGCAGTAATTCTTTCTGGCGAGCGCTTAGCTTAACTGGAGTCTCAACCACTAGCTTAACGATTAGATCACCCACACCGCCACCACGAACGCCTTTCACGCCCTTGCCACGCATACGGAACATACGGCCCGTTTGTGTCTCTTCTGGTACCTTAAGGTTTACACGACCATCCAGTGTTGGAACTTCAACTTCACCGCCTAGAGCAGCCATAGAGAAGCTTACTGGTACTTCGCAGTAAAGGTTGTTGCCGTCACGTTCGAAGATGTTGTGCTCTTTTACGTGTACTTGTACGTACAGATCGCCAGCTGGAGCGCCGTGCTCTCCCGCTTCGCCTTCGCCTGATAGACGAATACGATCGCCAGTATCAACACCAGCAGGGATCTTAACGTTAAGTGTTTTCGTCTTCTGTTTGCGACCTTGACCATGACATGAGTTACATGGGTCTTTGATGATCTTGCCTTTACCGTTACAAGTAGGACAAGTCTGTTGAACCGCAAAGAAACCTTGGCGCATTTGTACCTGGCCGTGGCCATGACAAGTACCACACGTTTGTGCAGAAGAACCCGCTTTCGCGCCGCTGCCGTCACAAGTATCACACTCTACAAGTGTTGGTACTTCGATTTCTTTAGAAACACCACGAACCGCTTCTTCTAGAGAAAGCTCCATGTTGTAACGTAAATCTGAACCACGTTGTGCACGCGCTTGGCCACCACCACGACGACCGCCGCCGAAGATATCGCCAAATACATCACCGAAAATATCGCCGAAATCACCTTGACCACCGCCGCCGAAACCGCCGCCGCCGCCCATACCGCCTTGTTCAAAAGCGGCATGACCGTATTGGTCATAAGCTGCTTTCTTTTGTGGATCGGTCAGGATCTCGTACGCTACTTTTACTTCTTTAAACTTCTCTGGCGCAGTATCGTCACCTTGGTTACGATCCGGGTGAAACTTCATCGCTAAGCGTTTGTACGCTTTTTTAATATCGCGCTCTGATGCATCGCGGCTTACGCCTAATACTTCGTAAAAATCACGTTTTGACATGTTCTAGGTCACCAAAATAATTGCTACTACCGAATGATCACTTCAGTAGTCTGTGTATCAATCTAGATAAAAGTTCTGTCGGCTGAAATACCGAATAAAGCTATTATCTAGATAGACAAGTCTAAATACAAATTTACGGGCGTGAGAGTTACCTCTGACGCCCGTATATTTAGAAATCGAAAAACGACTTTTTCTAAGCTAAAACACGTCAGTTCAAGGAGAAGGCACGGACTTTCTTAACCAACCAAAAGGTAAGTGTAAGTGAGTACCTTCGACGCAGAAATCACGTGTTATAGCGACGAAAAATTATTTTTTGTCGTCTTTAACTTCTTCAAACTCCGCGTCAACAACATCGTCGTCTTGCTTAGATTGTTCACCAGCGTCAGCACCTGCTTGTTCAGCTTGAGCTTTCTGTTGAGCAATTTCCATTAGCTTTTGAGCAGCTTGCATAAGTTCTTGAACTTTAGCGTCGATAGCTTCTTTGTCGTTACCAGACTTAACTTCTTCTAGTGCCGTGATAGCCGCTTCGATCTTCTCTTTCTCGTCAGCAGGTAGAGCTTCACCAGCTTCTTCTACTTGCTTCTTAGTGCCGTGGATCATTTGGTCAGCTTGGTTACGTGTAGTAACTAACTCTTCGAACTTTTTGTCCGCTTCTTTGTTAGCTTCTGCTTCTTGTACCATCGCTTCGATCTCTTCCTCAGACAAACCGCCTGATGCTTGGATAGTGATCTTTTGCTCTTTACCTGTTGCTTTATCTTTAGCAGATACGTTCAGGATACCATCAGCATCTAGGTCGAATGTTACTTCGATTTGTGGCATGCCACGTGGTGCTGGTTGGATACCTTCTAGGTTGAACTGACCAAGAGACTTGTTGTAAGTCGCTTGTTTACGCTCACCTTGAAGAACGTGAATAGTTACTGCGTTTTGGTTGTCTTCAGCTGTAGAGAACACTTGATCCGCTTTAGTAGGGATAGTTGTGTTTTTCTCGATAAGCTTAGTCATTACGCCACCCATCGTTTCGATACCGAAAGATAGAGGAGTAACGTCTAGTAGTAGAACGTCTTTAACGTCACCAGCTAGTACACCACCTTGAACAGCAGCACCCATTGCAACAGCTTCGTCAGGGTTCACGTCTTTACGTGGCTCTTTACCGAAGAATTCAGTTACTTTAGCTTGAACCATAGGCATACGAGTCTGACCACCAACTAGGATAACGTCAGTGATTTCGCCTACAGATAGGTCAGCATCTGCTAGAGCTACTTTTAGTGGCTCAAGAGAACGTTGAACTAGGTCTTCAACTAGAGACTCAAGCTTCGCACGAGTCACTTTGATGTTCATGTGCTTAGGACCAGTCGCATCAGCAGTAACGTAAGGTAGGTTTACGTCAGTTTGAGTAGTAGAAGAAAGCTCGATTTTCGCTTTTTCTGCTGCTTCTTTAACACGCTGCATTGCTAGTGGATCAGCTTTAAGGTCGATACCTTGCTCTTTCTTGAACTCATCTACTAGGTAGTTGATCATGCGGTTATCGAAATCTTCACCACCAAGGTGAGTGTCACCGTTAGTTGAAAGAACTTCGAAAGTCTTCTCGCCTTCTACTTCATCGATTTCGATGATAGAGATATCGAATGTACCACCACCAAGGTCGTATACAGCGATAGTGCGATCACCACCTTGCTTGTCTAGGCCGTAAGCTAGAGCAGCAGCAGTTGGTTCGTTGATGATACGTTTAACATCTAGACCAGCGATACGGCCAGCATCTTTCGTTGCTTGACGTTGAGCATCGTTGAAGTAAGCAGGAACAGTTACTACTGCGCCAGTTACTTCTTCGCCTAGGAAGTCTTCAGCTGTTTTCTTCATTTTCTTAAGAACTTCAGCAGATACTTGAGGAGCAGCCATTTTTTGGCCTTGCGCTTCAACCCATGCATCACCGTTGTCAGCCTTAACAATGTTGAAAGGCATGATTTCGATATCGCGTTGAACTTCTTCATCTTCAAAACGACGACCGATTAGACGCTTGATAGCGAACAGTGTGTTTTGAGGGTTAGTAACAGCTTGACGTTTTGCAGGTTGACCAACTAGCGTTTCGCCTTCTGTGTATGCGATTACTGATGCTGTTGTGCGTTCGCCTTCAGCATTTTCAATTACGCGTGGTTTGTCGCCGTCAAGAACAGCAACACAAGAGTTAGTAGTACCTAAATCAATACCAATGATTTTACCCATCAGGCCATCTCCGAAATATTTTCTATTAAGTTTTTGCTATACCCACATATGTGGGGGTGGTAATCAGGGAATCAACCCTAATACACAAAATTAAAGTGCAAATGTAATTTGCTTTCGTATGCACCATAGATAAGGGCTGCAAACTGGTTTTCAAGGGAAAAAGTAAAAAAAATCTGATTTTTTCCCTATCTTTCTGCTTAAGAAGAAAAAGTAGCTCATCCCTTACGGTTTAAGGCGCCAAAGTTGACACATTCATGCGTTCACCTTCAGCAATAAAATAGTCGCCCTATTCTATTTCACATAAAAAAAGACCTTCACTAGGAAGGTCTTTTTCAAATAACGCTTGTTCAGTTAGTTAAGGATTCGCAATATTATTGATTGAGAATTAACTGGTAGAAGCTCGCTTGTGTGTAGTCACCCGCTTCCATACCACGCCACTCACATGCCGAACTCGACTTCTTAGTGTTACATTGATTGTATGCACCCGCTTTGAAGTACATCCAATCTTGACCATAGCCAAGATCAACGTCGTGTCCTTGATATTTACCTTTCGCCAGATCAACATCATATGTCTTCACAATTGGATCCGACGAGTTTGGATTCTTAGTAAACGTCAAGTGCATGATGTTATCTTTAATATTTACATCATATGAAAAAACTTCACCTAACTTAATGCCATCGCTAGGGTCAGAACTGCCCTTTTTCAAATTGTATTGACCAAATACATCATGGCGAATGTCTTTACGAAGTTTCTTTCCATTTTCATCTTTCGCGTTTTTCAATTCTTTCGGCGGGTTGAGCTCGTAGTTCCATGTTAATGAACCATGCTCATGCTCTGGTAGTTTACGGTAAACAATTTTAAGAGGTTCATTGTCCGAGCCGTGAATTTGCCCGATGACGACTGAAAATGCGCCTGTTTTATTGTAGTTACCACTGGTACTCACCTGATCAACAGAAAGTGTTGCCGTCATCTGGCCACCGATAGAGCCAAACTCTTCCGCGTTCTTATGGCTTGAAATCGCGAAGTTGTTGCTCGGCGCAGAGTAGCTATCCGCTAGCATCGCTCTTAGCTCACTACGCGTGTTTTTACTGTTTGGCGTCGTTGGAGCTGTATTCGGAGCCACAAACACCATCGCACCAGACTCGGCATCCGTGTAGAACCATTTAGGGTGAACGTAAGGCGTGTCTACATTCGACAGTTCCTTTTTACCAATCTCCAGCGTTTTGCCTTTTCTAGACCCTTCAGTCGTCAGCTCCGGTAAGTTAATTTTCCATTTAGATAAATCGAAGTTTTGTGCTGGTGCTTTTGCAGGGTCAAGATTGAACTGTTGACCAATATCGTGATTAGAAGCAAGAGCGGGAGCAGCTAAAAGGCTGGCAGTCAGTAGGCTAAGGTAAGACAGCTTCATTATTGGGTTTCCTTTATGTCGTCATAATGTAGGTTGTCAGAACAATAAAATAATATTGTATTATTATATGTGATCTATATTAAAGATTGAAAACTGATGGCCAATTCGGCACGAGTAAAAAGAAAAAATGAGACTTAACACCAATCAAAGATCTTTTTAGCTAAGTTATCAGATAACCCAAAGCACTTATCATCAGAAACAAAAAACCCCGCTCTCATTGAGCGGGGCTTCTAATTATCGAATCTTAATTAAGAATTATGCTTCTGCTTTCTTTAGCTCAGCTTCTTCGTTAGCTTCAACGCCGATTTCGTTTTCAGATTTCGCTACGATAGTGTTAACCGCAGTATCACCAACAACGTTAGAAGAAGTACAGAACATGTCACAGATACGGTCAACAGCAGCAACAATCGCTAGACCTTCTGGTGGCAAACCTAGTTGGTGCAATAGAACACCGACCATAACCACACCACCACCAGGAACACCACCAGCACCGATAGAAAGTAGCAAGATAGTTAGACCTAGAGTAAAGATATCAGCAGTGTTGATTGGCTGACCGAATGCGTTTGCTACGAACATAGTTGCTAGTGCGATGTAGATAGATACACCAGACATGTTCATTGTTGCACCTAGTGGTACACCGAAACCTGCCACTGACTTAGATACGTTTAGTTTGTCAGTAAGAGTACGCATTGTTACTGGGATTGTTGCGTTCGAACTTGCTGTAGATAGTGAGAATAGAACTTGCTCACGAGTTGCACGTAGGAACTGCTTTGGAGAAATACCAGTGAATGAACCAACCATCATTGGATAGAAGAAGAAAATCCAGAACACAAGCATTGCAACCACAAGCGCCACATAGCCAGCAACTGACATTAGCGTGTCTGCATCCAGTGTTGCGCCCAGTTGAATCATCAGAGCAAATACACCGTAAGGCGCCAAGCTCATTACTAGGCCGATAAGCTTCATCATGATTTCGTTAGCCATCTTGAATGTCTTGATAGCTGGGCCACCACGAGAATCAAGCGCTTGAATAGCAAGACCTGTCAAAATTGCCATGAAGATGATTTGCAGCATGTCGCCGCTTGCGAACGCTTCTACAGGGTTGCTAGGAACGATGTTAACAACAAGAGAGAAGATATCTGGTGTTTCAGTTGTTGTAAGCGCAATTGTCTCAGAAACCGTACCCGCAAGGTTCGCACCTGCACCTGGTTGGAAAATAAGACCAATCGTTAGCGCTGCTGAAATCGCGATGATGGTGTTAATAATGTAAAGACCAAAGGTTTTACCACCAAGACGACCGAATGAACGAATATCTTTTAGCTCAACGATACCGCAAACAATAGATACGTATACAAGAGGTACTACAAGCAACTTGATAAGTGATACGAACATACCACCAGCACCTTCAGCTGCGCCGAGTAGGTACGTATCAAAAATAGCAATGCCGCTGAATAGGTACTGAATAGCAGTACCAATAATAAGGCCGGCAAACAAGCCTACAAAAATCTTACTTGAGAGCGATTTATCCATCGTTCTTCTCCAGTTTGTTGTGTTTAAAAATTGTACTTTTATAGTTATATATGCGACCCAAATCGCTATATTGCAGTGGATTTTACATACAAAGGTAACAATTAAAAGCATTTATTTACAAAAACATTACAAGTGTGACATCAAAACATTTCTTCATTAACAACCAGTTTCATAATATAAAACTCTAAATTACTGTTCTGGATAAAATAAAAAGAACGACATTCTTAATGCGATTTTGGTGACTATTCACGTGGACTCTCAAGTTACAGGCATAAAAAAAGAGAGGCATATGCCTCTCTTTTCATTTCACGTTAACCAGTGAATTGTTTTGTCGCCGCTATTGTCTTACTTCACAACTGCAATAATCAACTGCTTAGCAAGCGGCCACTCAATTACTTAGCAACCATTACCATTGCAGGGCGAATAACACGGCCGTTAAGCTCGTAGCCTTTCTGCATAACAAACATCACAGTGTTTGACTCGTGGTCTGGGCTTTCTTGAATAGACATGGCTTGGTGGAATTCAGGGTTGAATGCTTCACCTTCAGGGTTGATCTCTGTAAGACCAAATTTAGCCACTGTATCTACGAACGTTTTGTGAGTTAGCTCAACACCTTCAAGAATCGGCTTAACCGCTTCGTTCTCAGCATCTGCAGCTTGTACTGCACGCTCTAGGTTATCGATAACAGGTAGTAGGCCTTCAGCGAATTTGTTTAGCGCGTATTTACGTGCTTTATCCACTTCTTGCTCAGTACGACGACGCATATTCTCAACTTCAGCCTTTGCGCGAAGAACAGAATCTTGCTGCTCTTTCACTTTAGACTCACTAGAAAGCAGTGCGGCTTCTAGTTGAGCAATTTTTGATTCCTGCTCATCAGCCGCGTCTTCATTCAGTTCAGCTTCTTCAACTTTCTCAGCTTCAGCAATGATCTGATCTAGTTCTTCTTCGGTTACTTTGTTTTCTTCGTTGCTCATGATATCTCCAGAATTCGTTTTCAATGCCAGTGACAGGCGTGTTTGCGCCTCAAATTGATATAAAACACTCGCATAGACGTTCAACTTGCCTTTATTATGGGGATGAAGAATTTTGATTCAAGCCTAATTCGTTTGGAAACGTTATGAAAAAGCCATTTGAAGTCATCGCAATTATTGGTAAACCTCGAGATCAGCAAGCAATTCAGACTCATAGAGAGCTCTATCAGTGGTTAAGTACTGAGGGTTATCAAGTGTTTGTTGATGATAGGCTCTCCAGCATTTTGGACGATATCCCACAAGAACATTTTTCTAGCCTGATTGAATTGGGTAAACGTGCCGATCTCGCAATTGTTGTGGGTGGTGATGGAAATATGCTCGGTGCGGCTAGAATTTTGTCACGTTTCGACATTTCAGTGATTGGTGTTAACCGAGGCAATCTTGGTTTCCTAACCGATCTCAACCCTGAAAACTTCCAGAGTGCGCTTACTGATGTACTCAAAGGCGAGTTCATGGAAGAAGAGCGCTTCTTACTTGAAACGGAAATTCATCGTCACGGCCAGGTAAAAAGCCACAATGCGGCACTTAATGAGGCAGTACTGCACCCCGGACAAGTGGCGCACATGATCGAGTTCGAAGTGTATATCGATGATAGCTTCGCCTTCTCACAGCGCTCTGATGGCTTAATCGTCTCAACACCGACAGGTTCTACCGCCTACTCGCTTTCCGGCGGCGGCCCTATCCTGTCATCAAGCCTAAATGCTATCTCACTCGTGCCAATGTTCCCGCATACCCTTTCAAGCCGCCCATTAGTGGTGGATGGCAAGCGTCGTATTAAGCTTATCGTATCGCCTGATAACCGTGGAACTCAGGAGGTGAGCTGCGATGGTCAAATCTCACTGCCTGTTTCTCCTGGTGATGAGATCCACATTTACCAAAGCCCAAATGTGCTCAAACTGATCCACCCTAAAGACTACAACTACTACCACGTTCTACGTAACAAGCTAGGCTGGTCGAGTAAGCTGTTCTAAGTGAAAAGCGAACGATTTTAAAAGGCTGACGACATTCGTCAGCCTTTTTATTGCCAGTAAAAGCCCGTCGGCTCTAGCTTCTCTGCAGTTCCTTATACCTCCACTCCCAAGAGGGAGGAACGACTGAGTTGGGAATCTATAGCGGTTTCAGTGATCTACGAACAACCTCAATTCTGATAACGGTCGCAAAAAATTTTCACCTGTCGACTTTACTGTATAAAGAAACAGTATATACTGAACTTATATACAGTATTGTTCAGTTATACAGGTAAATAAAAATGCTGGCTCATTTAAGTGTTAATAATTTCGCTATTGTTAAGTCTTTACAGCTAGAACTATCTAAAGGCATGACAACAATCACCGGGGAAACTGGTGCGGGTAAATCTATCGCTATCGATGCTTTAGGCTTATGTCTTGGGGGAAGATCCGATGCAGGAATGGTTCGACAAGGTGAAGAAAAAACCGAAGTCAGTGCCGCTTTTTTACTTGAGAACAATCTGCATGCAACCCGCTGGTTAGAAGACAACGAATTGCTTGATGGCAGTGAGTGCATCCTGCGCAGAACCATCTCAAAAGAAGGTCGTTCTCGTGCATTCATCAACGGTAGCCCTGTCCCTCTTTCGCAATTGAAATCACTTGGACAACTGTTGATCAACATTCATGGTCAACACGCGCACCATCAATTGATGAAAAGCGACTACCAAATGGCCATGCTTGATCAATACGCAGGTCACTTGAACCTATTGAAATCGACACGTAATGCTTACCAAGCCTGGCGACAAGCCGATAACCACTTAAAAGAGTTACGTGAAAATAGCCAGCAAAACCAAGCTCAAAAACAACTTCTTGAATACCAAATCAAAGAGTTAAATGAGCTGTCTATTGGGGAGGAAGAATATGAAGACCTCGAACAAGAGCATAAGCGCCTCTCCAATAGCGGAGAATTGGCCACAACCTGCCAACAAGCTATCGAGCTTATTTATGAAGGCGAAGAAGTTAATGCGCTTGGTATTTTGCAATCGGCCAATAACTCCTTAATTCAGTTAGCAGAGCTAGATGAAAGATTGGCTGAGTTACCGAACTTATTGTCTGAAGCCATTATTCAGATCGAAGAGACCAACAACGAGTTAAGAACATACCTAGACAGCATTGATGTCGACCCCGGTCGTATGGCTTACGTTGAGGAACGCTTTTCAAAAATGATGTCGATGTCTCGTAAGCACCACGTATTACCAGAAGAGCTTTACAAGCACCATCAAGACTTATTACAACAGGTTGAAGCACTTGATTGCTCGGATGAAAAACTCGAAGAATTAGCAAACGAGGTAGAAAACCAATACCAGTCGTTCGTTGCCAAATCAGAGAAGCTTCATAAATCTCGAACTCGTTATGCAAAAGAGCTCAACAAACTGATCACGCAAAGCATGCACGAACTGAGCATGGAAAAAGCGCAGTTTGCCATTGAAGTGAACAACACCAACACACACCCTTCTCCATTGGGTATGGATAACGTGACCTTCATTGTTTCGACCAACCCAGGCCAACCGATGCAGCCGATTGCGAAAGTGGCCTCTGGTGGTGAGTTATCACGAATCTCACTGGCGATTCAGGTGATCACAGCGCAAAAAGTGGATACACCAAGCCTGATTTTCGATGAAGTCGATGTGGGTATCAGTGGACCAACCGCTGCGGTTGTCGGAAAAATGCTACGTAAGTTGGGCGAATCGACACAAGTTATGTGCGTGACTCACTTACCTCAAGTTGCCGGTTGCGGTCACCAACAACTTTTTGTAGCGAAGAACACGAAATCAGGTAAAACCGAGACTCAAATGCACACGCTTGATGAGCAACAACGCGTTTCAGAGCTTGCTCGACTGCTTGGTGGCAGCCAGATTACCGAATCGACGCTTGCCAATGCAAAAGAGTTATTAATCGCAGCATAGGTTACATATTCAGCAACTTTCTGATAATTTACCGAAAATTCTTGGCAATTTTGCAACTTAATTCAAAATTGCCAGTCATAACAAGCTCAAAGCGCAAGGAGCTTTTTACTTCTTGCTGGAGCTTGTTTATTATCAGGCAGTATTTTAGCGAAGAAAGATCTTAAACTATGCGAATTAAAAAGTGGTTAGTTGCAGTTCCACTTGCACTAACAATGTTGACCGGTTGCTCTCTATTAGAGAAGTTGGTTTATCGAATTGACATCAATCAGGGTAACTATGTTGAACAGGAAGCTGTCGATCAGCTCAAGTTTGGCATGACAAAAACACAAGTTCGTTACGTTATGGGCTCACCTATGCTTATCGAAAATGGCTACCCAGATACGTGGTACTACATTTACCACCACACAAAAGGCCATGAAGACTCGATTCAAAAAAACCTAGTCGTGAACTTTGATGCCACTGGCACTCTAGTAACGATCAATGGTGATTTTGAAGCCAGTGATGAGTTCTTCGAAAGCCTTCGCTAGCTTTCTACCAACAAAGCTTTCCAGTCAACAAAGCTCTCAGCCGATAAAGCTATCAGTCGACAGAGCCAGAATCGCAAAAGCCTGCTCAATGAGCAGGCTTTTTAATATCTGCTAACAAATTAGGTCCGTTGTCTAATCCGCAGGCACAAAAAAGCTCGCCAATATAGCGAGCTCTCTTCTTAGTCAAACTTGTTTAGCATTACGATTTAGCAGCCGCCGCTTTCGCTTGTTCAGCACGCTTACGGCGAATTTCTTTTGGATCGGCTAACAGTGCTCGATAAATTTCGATACGATCTTTATCTCGAACGGTTGCATCTAACTTAACGTTGCGGCTGTATACGCCAACTTTATTTTTCGCCAAGTCGATTTCTGGATACAACTCTAAAACACCAGACTGCGCAATAATCTCTTCAACGGTCGCGTTCTTATTTACCACTAAGGTAAATACACGCTGCTCATGTGGAAGCGCAAACACAACTTCTACGTGGATCATATCTGATTCAATAGTCATGGCTTAGTAAACCTGTTTCGCTCGTTGAGTAAAAGCACTGACCATATTGCTTGTCAGTTCATTGAAAATCTTGCCAAATGCCATTTCAATCATTCGGCTAGAGAACTCAAACTCTAGCTTAAGTTCAACCTTACAAGCTTGCTCGTCGAGCGGAGTAAAGTACCAACCACCCTGCAGCTTTTTGAACGGGCCGTCCACCAGCTCCATTAAAATTTCAGCACCATCCGCCATTCGATTCGACGTAGTGAATGTTTTACTGATACCAGCTTTAGAGACATCAACCGAAGCCACCATCGCGGAATCTGAAGATTCGATCACACGAGAACCAGAACATCCTGGCAAAAACTCAGGATAACGAGCAACATCATTGACCAAGCTGAACATCTGGTCGGCACTAAAAGACACTAATGCTGAACGAGTAACCTTTGGCATATAGACTCCTGTTAAAGACAGCGTTACATTAACACAAACTGCAATTTTAATTGTATTGGGCCAGAGCGCAAATAAAAAGGATTCCCCATCTAGGGCGCATTCCGTATAATGAGGCCATTATGGCAAAGAATAAATCAAAATCAAAAGCCGGTAGTAATACCATTGCGCTTAATAAGAAAGCTCGCCACGAATATTTCATCGATGATGAGATAGAAGCGGGGCTTGAGCTACAAGGCTGGGAAGTAAAATCCCTACGTGAAGGCAAAACCAATATCGCAGAAAGCTACGTATACATCCGAGATGGCGAAGCATTCATCAGTGGTATGACGATTACTCCGCTAACTCAAGCGAGTACTCATATCGTGGCGAACCCAACACGTATCCGTAAACTATTAATGTCGAGAAAAGAACTCGACAACCTTATCGGTCGTATTAACCGTGAAGGCATGACGCTTGTCGCAACCGCACTTTACTGGTCTCGCTCTTGGGCGAAGATTAAAGTTGGCGTAGCGAAAGGTAAAAAGCTGCACGATAAACGTACTGATATGAAAGAAAAAGATTGGGCGAGAGATAAAGCACGAATTATGAAGAGTAATTTGCGTTAATTTTAAGCACTTAAACGCACAGTGCTAGACAGGGTAAGCTTTTCTGGTACTATGCAAATAACACTTGGGGCTGATTTAGGATTCGACAGGAATTTTGAAGTCTGAGGTGCATGCCGTGGGGCGGTTGGCCACGTTAAAAGCCGCAAAAAAATAGTCGCAAACGACGAAAACTACGCACTAGCAGCTTAATAACCTGCTCAGAGCTCTCTTACCCTAGCTTCCGCTCGTAAGACGGGGACCAATAAGAGATCAAACCCAAACTAGCTAGCGTGGCTTCTCCCACCTGAGAGGAAAAGCGCGAATTATAATTCAGGTTAGCCTTTAACTAGCGTGTCGGTTCGCAGGTTGCTGGTGAAATTAAAGATCGACTAAGCATGTAGTACCAATGATGAATGATTTTTGGACGCGGGTTCAACTCCCGCCAGCTCCACCAATTCTACATTTAAAGACGTTCCAGGACGTCTTTTTTTGTATCTGTAACAATGAAAAATCAACGACTTACATACCCACAAGGTTTCAAGAGATTCCACTGAATCTTTGACATTTAGGAACCAATGTAGGAACCTTTGTTTTATGTTCCTAACTTTTGGTTCCTAAAGATGCCTAGACCAACGATACCTCTTAGTGCGACGGAAGTAAAAAACGCAAAACCCAAAGAGAAAGAATACAATCTCTTTGATGGCCAAGGGCTGAAACTAAGAATTCTACCCAGTGGTTCTAAGCAATGGCAGCTTAATTACTATCGACCTATAAGTAAAAAACGTGCAAACCTCAATCTAGGGCGATATCCAGAGGTATCACTTGCTCAAGCAAGAAAGAGTGTCTTAGAAGCAAAAGCGCTGATCGCACAAGATATAGACCCTCAAGAAGACCAAAAGAAAAGACAGCGAGAGTATAAAGAAGTTCATGAGCATACCTTTGTAAAAATATCAAAGGAATGGTTTGAAATTAAGAAAGATTCGGTCACTCCAGACTACGCGACCGACATCTGGCGTTCTCTAGAACTCCATGTACTCCCCCACCTAGCCGGTACTCCAATTAAAGATATTACTGCACCATTAATCATTGAGCTTTTAAAACCAATAGAAGCCAAAGGTAGTTTAGAGACTGTCAAACGCCTTTCTCAACGCCTCAATGAAGTCATGAATTTCGCTACCAACTGTGGACTAATTCAAGCAAACCCGCTAACTGGTATCAAAGCAGCGTTCAAAAAACCAAAAAAAGAAAATATGGCAGCGCTGAAACCAGCAGAGTTACCAGAGTTGATCAAAGCCATTGCCAATGCACAAATAAAACTCACGACTCGCTGCTTATTAGAGTGGCAACTTCACACAATGACTCGCCCCTCTGAAGCGTCTGGATCTAGATGGGACGAAATTGATTTGGGAGAGGGAGTTTGGACCATTCCTGCAGAGAGAATGAAAAAAAGAAGAGAGCACCGCATCCCACTTACTGAACAAATGCTAGAGCTGCTAGAAGTGATGAAGCCGATTAGCGGACACAGAGAGTTTATTTTTCCTTCTGACCGAGATCCCAAGAAGCCATGCAATAGCCAAACGGCAAATATGGCTCTAAAACGTATGGGGTTTGCGGGAAGATTGGTTAGCCACGGTTTACGCTCGCTAGCGAGCACCACACTCAATGAACAAGGCTTTGACCGTGACTTAATCGAAGCATCATTGGCCCACGTTGATGACAACCAAGTACGTAGTGCTTACAACCGTACTGACTACCTTGAACGCCGCCGACCAATGATGAACTGGTGGAGCGGACATATAGAAGAGGCCGCCAAAGGCAGCCTCTCTGTAACTGGAACTAAGCAATTAAAAGTTATCTAGTACGACTTACCTACGCCGAGTAATTAGCCGTACTATACTGGATGGTCGAGGGGGAGTGGGTATGCTATTTATTATCACTCCACCCTGATGCCATTAACTCACTAAAGTCTCTTCTTGATAAAACGCTAGAGCAATCTCGCCAATCCTTATCCGAAGGCTCCATGGTACTTGTATAGCGAAGATCAAAACCATTGGCTTTTTTTTGCGCATCAATGTACTCATCCATTTTTTCGCCCATCGTTTCAATGTCTTCTATCCATTCATCTTTAATAGTATCTGGCAATGCACCAAACAAGTTGTAACGATCCTGCATACGCTCAGAGAGCTTGTCATAAACCTTTTCATCAACAGTCTGTTCATTGACCAAATTAAGCATGTCCACTTGCTCTCGAACTTGTCCAAAGCGTTTGATCCGACCTATTCTTTGTTCCAACTTGGTTGGATTCCATGGGAGATCAACATTTATGAGTGTACCTAATGTTTGTAGATTCAAGCCTTCACAGGCCGCATCTGTAGCAACCATTATTTCTAATTGATGCTCTGAGACCATTTTCTTTAAGGTCTCACGCTCAATATTAACGCTATCACCTTTTTGGTATAGACGACTTCTCCCTGCTCCAGCATATAAACCTACAGCTTGATTTTGGTACCGCTCGGCTAAAGAGTCCGCAACCCATTTTGCAGTGTCGTAGTACTGGCTGAAAATAATAACCCCATGCTTGAGCCAGCCTTCCTGCTCCAAGTAATGTAATACAGCACGTAGTTTTGGGTCTTCTTCAACACTTTCCAAACTAGCAATCATTTGTTCAAGAACCGCTATCTCTTCTGGGCTTTCCGCTTTTAGTTCAAACAACTGCTCATCACTTTCTTCTTGAACGGTTCGTCCCTCAAGCAGCATTTTGGCTGTATTTAACCCGGCAACAATACTTGAACAAATACGCTGCTCCATGAGGTTTTTCATGAAGCCACCACCTTTACCGCTTTGCGAAAGCGCTTTGCCAAAATGTCGAGCTTCTGTGTAAGCCTGGCGAAACTCTTCACTAGTAATTAGCGCCTTACCCGTAAATAAACTGCCAAACTTATGCTCTTCTTTAGCTAGCTGTCTATCGGGGTGAACATGAACACCAATACGAGGAAGTAGATTTGCGTCCTCTAATGTCACACGTTTACGTAAAACGATATGACGAACAAATGGATTCTCTCGCTGGAAAAAACTAGCTCCAGCAATATCACGATCTAGCTCGTCTTCTAGGTAGTCCCTGGAGTCCTCAGATAGATCTGTTAATGGGTTTCTAATATCTGACTTTCGATTATTTAGTAGATCAAGATCTTCGCGAATAGAGCGAATCAGTTTCCGCGAATGCTTCTCGTTGCTAGAATCAACCATAGGGAGCGGTGAACGTAACAGCTCCCATGCAAAACTAGGTGAGCTTACATGCTGCTCACCTGACAAAATAGGTAGTACCTCTTTGGGGCGATGCCACTTGGCTAAATCATTCCCTAGCACAAAATTGCCGTCACCTTGATGCAATATGCCCATAAGGTCCCAAAGGTCTTCTGAACGAGTTTGAATGGGGGTCGCAGTACCCAAGAGTACATGATCGGAACGCGCAGCAACATCACACATAAAAGCAAGTAAGTTATTGGGGGTACCCGCTTCCTTTCCGAACCCTTGTCTACTTCGGGCTTTATGAGCCTCATCAAGAATCGTAAGACCAAACCTTAAACCCAAGAGATGTTCTTTCTCTAAAGACTCTTGCATCATCAACCCAGTAGAGACAATGCCAATACGCAGAGGGCACTTGGCGATAAACTCCCGACCAGAAGGCGATATCACTCGCTCATCCGAATCTATCCAAGCTTTTTTTTGTGTATGCCATCTAGCACAAGGAATACCTAGCTTGTCTATCATCTCTGTTTGCCACTGCTCACAGAGTGTGGCTGGTGCAAAAATAATTACGGGTTTACGCTTTTTGTTTTCTTTATCACTAAGAAGACAAAGACTCAATGCGGCTGTCGCCATTGATAAAGTTTTACCTAACCCAACCTCATCAGCAATAAGCAAGCGTACAATGCCATGATTACGATAATGACGAATACACTCGGTAACAAAACCCTGTTGCCAGGGCCTTAGTGAAAAACCCTGCCGATAGAGCGGTGATTCAATCAATGCTGCAGGTGCTACATCATCTTCATCATCAATCTCATCAAATACGATTTCACGCCGATATCCACGGCGCTTAACCTCGCGTATTACAGCATCTGGTAGCTGACGAGCGGCGTTCCATAAGTATTCAAACTCTTCTTCTATCCATGCTACCCCCTCAGGAGAATCATCCTCCCAAAGGATCTCATAGTGCCTTTGCCAGCCACTACTTGTTTCATTCATTGAACCCATGAAGCCCAGTTTTCGACCATCCGCACACTCTATGACTCCGGCTTTACCATGTAAAAAGCCACAAACACTGTCAGGTGCAACACGAATGACTTGCCCGTGCTTAGCTAGAAAGCTATCAAGCCTTCGATAACGGTCACGATTAAGCAGAGCTTCTGTCTCTATATCTTGCTCATTCCAACGACCAATCATCTTAGATTCTCTAAGCTGAGCCACTTTCAAATCATCAGGGTGAATATCGACATTACAGACGATTTTTACGTCAGGGATAGCCTCAATGAGCTCATGAGCAACTTCAAACAAAGAACTGGTAAAGTAACCCGCTATACGTTTATAGCTGCGGGCCCCTTTTAAGTGCTCAAGTAAAAAGCTGCTATCAAGCCGATGAGTACGTGAAGAAAACCGCCTGATCGCCATATATTATTTCCCCCAAATCCATAAGTAGCTCATCATTGATTGCTTAATTTCCCAAAGCACGCATATTGCGTAGACGGGCACCTAGCACTTCCGCAACATCTCGTGTCGCTTGCTCCGGTGCTTTGTTTTCAACGAACTTAAGCACATCAATCAAAACTGGTCGAACTTCCATAAAGTCAGGAAGTTCTTCCTGGAGGTGACTAATCACAATTTGAGGGTCAGCTTCGGCCAGTAGTTGTTGTAAACCGATAATTAACTGACCCAACCAAGTTGACCCTATCTCGTTACTTTCTGTTAACTCACGAGAAACAAATTCAGGAATTCGTTTCAATTGAGCTTTGTTGGCAGCCATACTTCCCATTACACGAGTGTAATCTTCAACGCGGAATGCTTTAGCAAAGTTTTGATAGTTATCGAGTTTACCTGCCCCAGTCGTTTCAATATCCATCATTCTTAAATAAAAACGTTGAATACCGCTTAGTTTCTGCCATGTATCGGCACTTAATCCTTCGGGTACTAAAAGACTATTTGCAGCCTCTGCCGCTTGTTGGACGATTTCATCAACGACTGTTACTTCACCTTTCGTGCGTGGGCGCAGTGCAAATGCTGTTACGTCTTCACCACCAATATGAGTATATGACGTCAGAACTTTAAGAGCCGCGGCATAACCTGCCATCTGTAAGTCAGAATCATTAAAGACTGGCTCACCCATCTTATCTTTCACTTCATCATTTAGATGCATCATGGTTTCGATCTGATTTTTCACTTCAGCTCGAACCGCAGGTAATAAGCGCTGTTTGAAACCGGAATTTTCACCTGCTGGACGTTTACGTAGCATCAAAATCACAGTCCCTTGAACATAGCCGCCTTTTTTCAATTCCGTACTTGTTTCGGTTGCGATATACCAAGCGCCTACTACTTGCAGCCCAGCGGCCCAGAATATGCCAACCATATCAGACCAAACTCCGGTATCTTGGTGCGTAAACATCACACATTGCATACCATTATCTGGCATATGATCTGCCATGGCTTTGTACGCATTAACCATACCTTTACGGAAGTCATCACCTGCTCCCTTAATAGCAAGGGCTCGTCTAGAATCCCAGGTCCACTCATCGAATGGGGCTGGTGGGTTTTTGCGTAGCCATGCAATAAAATACTCTGTTATTTCATGATAATGTACAGCATCAGCATATGGTGGATCTGTCACATAAATATCATTAACAACGTCTACTTTATCCGCTTCATGGTTTTTTAATTGAATATCAATATCAGAAATCGGACTGTTAGCAAAACCGAAAGAGCGACCTGCTTCATGACTAGTAAAACAACGAGTTCCGTAGTTATAGAAAGTATTTAGTGCTTGGTTATAGAAAACATTGTTCGTTTTTTCCCAGTGAATCATCCAGTTTGCAATTCTAGAGTTCCAATCCAATGACTTAGCGTTAAATATGTAGTCTTCTGGCGTATTGTTCTTAAAGTAAAGAGCGTACATCAACAAATGTCGAGCATTGAATAAATGATGCCAGTGTGTCCAACCTCTCTCTCGAATTGGTTGATCTGTATTGTAACCAGACTCAATAGCCATATCAGGAACGAGCCCCTCTTGCTGCCATTTGACTATATTGTCAGAAACGATCTGATTAACTTTTTGTTCTCGTTGGATATCCTCTTGTGATACACCTGTAAAGAATGTTTCTTGTCTCGATTGATCTAAAGTGTCTTTCGTTATCCAGTGAATTGCATATAAACGTTCTTGAAAAATATCATCTTCGCGAGGAGCAAAATCTTCTTTTTCCCACTTTCTTAATCGATTCTTGTTAGTTCCATCAGAGTCTTTATAGTCGCCTCGCAAAGTTTTTACTGGTGTACGGTAAGTTTTACCATCAAGTTCATAAACTAAGGCGCCCTCTCTTACAGTACCTTTATTTGCTTGCTTCATCTCAGAAGCTGATACATTGCTGACAACTTCTATATCGAAACGCTTAGACTCATGGTTAGGGATCAACCTAGCTATGACATTTTTTTGTTTAGAGATCACCCAGGTAGGAGACATGGGCACAAGCCAGCCTGTCTCAGGACATTTTGTTTCTAAGCAGTAAAGGTAGGCTTTTGCTCGGTTGCCATGATCATCATGCTCTATCCCTAAAGCCGTAATTTCATCATCTACTGCCTTCGCAACTTCTTTCTGTTTGCTCTCAATTTCAGCCTTTCTTTCCGGAGACGCTCCAATAATGTTTAGCGCTCCCCAAGTTAGCATTAGAGCTATTGGGTTAAGGTCTGAAGCATACACATCGCAACCCAGGCGAGCCGCTTCAAATGGTATCGAGCCACCACCGCTAAAAGTGTCAGCTACTCTTGGCTTACGCCCGTACTTTAATATACCTAGTTGTTCAACAAGTTCCTGATGAGAATTAGCCTCTATGCCTAAATCTTTATAATGGCTATTTACTTTTGTCCATACGTGTTGTGTTAACCAATCTTGGTCAACTTCTTCAGGACGTTTACATAGCAGTGATTTCTCTTCGTAGCCTTCAATAGTATCGAGATATAGAGCTAATAAACTGATTTTATCTTTCTCTTCGATATCGCGTCGCCATCGCAGTTTTAAGCCCAGCTCATCTGGAGATTGAGGAAAACTCAAAGCATCAACCTCTTTAAAGCGCACATTATCTACTTTTACATTGTGAGAAAAATAATCCCACGGATTATGAAGGCTTACTTTCTCTGCTATGTCTTTAGGCTTAATGGCGTTTTGAACTAAAGCTCTTTTGGCGAGGCTTTGATTATCGAATGCCATCAGCATTTCGAAGATTTCTAAGTCTTTCTCAGTATCATTTGTTTGTGGCAACAAGCTACCAAGTACCACTGAACGCACCAGAATCAGAGGTTTACGACCTTTCCAGTATGAACCTAAACCTGTTAGTGTCTGTCCAAGGTTTGCTTTTCTTTCTTTTTGAGCTTCAAAGGAAACTTTTTGTGCGGGAAAGACTGCTTCGATAAGAGCAGGGGCGTCTTTTAATGTAAAAGGCGTTAGTTGTGCCATTTAGTATTATCTCCAAAAAGAGCGATATGTTAGGAAATCGCTCTATATTTATTTCCGGTGTATTTAGGGACGGAGCTTTCTCGTCACCCTGTTGCGGAATTAGTTAGTTTTTTACCGTAACCCAACTCTTTAAGGCTGCGGCCTTTTAAATCCCGCCAAGCATCCATACCACTACGAGGATTACCTGCAATCACACAAGCCGCCAAGCTTGGACTTTTAAACGTGTATTCTCGTGTAAAAGAATAAACCTCTCCGTCCTCCACAAGAACACCTTCATCTAGAAGCTTCTGGCGTAATTCTCGAATAGCAGGTCGTAACGATTTCGCCACAGCTACGTTTGCCGTCGAGCCTTTTCCAACAACAAATTCTGGCTTACTCATGTCACCAACTGGGTGGCCACCAGCTTTAGCCTTCTTAGCTTCAAATAGGAATAGCACATCCTCCGCCAATGAACTCTCCTCTTTAGGCTCACTAACGGACAATGGAGTTTCCTCATTTTGGATTATTGGATTTGAGTTGCCAGCTGGCAACTCAGCTAAACTTTCAGCAGCCTTCTGTGAATTTTCATTAGATGATTGTAGGTTGCCTTCAATATCAGCTTGAACCAATGAGTAACTTGGTGACACTTCACGAACTTGTCTGCCTTTTTCCAGCGACTCTGTTTGTACAATGTCACCAAGAGCGTGGCGCAGCGCAACACGCCAACCTACATCACGGTCATCCTTGTGGCCTGTGCTCATTGCTGTCATACCAAATAACCACCAGCGCTCTTCAGGACGAAGCGCTAACCAGTTGCGAACAGCGACAGAGATATTTTCAACATCCATACCCTCTATAGCCCAGGCAAGTACACAAAGCTCTTTACCTAGCAAACGGTCGACAACATTCTCACCGACTTTCCAAGAGCTTGGCTTTAGATCATAGCTTTTCAATCGAGCATTAAACGCTCGCTGCACCTCTGCACGTATTGCTGTCCAACAAGGACGGTCTAGAACCACACGCTCAATAACCGATAACTCTTCGCTCTGAGCTTGCATGCCCAAATGCTCACTAATTTCAACTTTGCCACTATTCGCTTTTGGAATGATAACTTTAAAGTGATGAGGGTCACTGGACGCTGGTACCCCAAAACCAAGCGTCGAATACTTAGGCGCATTTTGTTTTGCTGTTACCTTTGACATCTATTTCTCCTCATCACTGTTTACTTTATACATACAGGACTATTCTTCCTGCGCTACATCACCAGGGCGAAGCTCAATACCTGCTAACTTAGCAAACTCTTTTGCTTCAAAACCATTTTCAAACTCGATGCCATCTCTCACGTTAACTGTGACCGCTGCATCTGCCTCATTGAGTAGCTCTCTTAGGCTGTTCACTGTTTTTTCGATCATGGCTGCTGTAACTTGGCGCTCACCAAAGCGAATACCAACGGTGTTTTCACCTTCACCAATTTCGATCCTAACTCCTTTGAATTGAGTTGAAGCCTGGTCTTTAAATCGATTGATAACTGAGAAAACCTTATCGGTAGTATCAAGTGATACACGCTTTGCACTATTGATTCTTGCTGGTTTAGTGTCGTCAATTTTTACAGTTTTATCGCCAACATGTGGAATAGAAAACTCCGCTGTCTTAGATGCTTCACCTGATTTGGCATAAACTAATAACAGTGTTGCATCCGAACCAATATCGAATGGCTTGTCATAAGCTGAGCCATCTTTAGGGTTAGAGCCATCCAATGTGTAAAACATGTCAGCATTTGGTGTGCATTGCAGAGTGATTTTTCGTTTATCTGCCAACGCCTCTACCTGATGTCTTATCTTAAGGTCTGCAACCCAACGAGTAGCCGCACCTGTTTCATATTTACCACTAGGATCTCTCACTAGGAAGTAAAGCGTACTTTCAGTTGTACTAAAGCTTTCACTATCTTCAACTTGTGCATCCGTTTCTAAAACCTCAGGCCTTGTTGAATAATGAATTACAGGACTGTCACCAGCATTTCTCGGCGTTAGGCTAAGTACTGACTCTCCAGTATCTGGATGTGTACTTAGTAAAGATACGTTCACGCTGGTTTTCTCTTTAGGGAATGGTCCTTTTTCAACGTAACCATCTTCACCTTGACGCCAACGACCTTGCTTGAGCGCTTCTGCTTTTAGCGTATCCATACCACCGTTACCAGGCATCCAAGGCCAACCTGGATTACACTTGGCTTTGCTTACCACATCTTTCCATGGAGTACGTCTATTTCCTGCGCCTGAAGGCCAAAGCTCCGCTTCTGCCATTGCAAAATACTGGGCAAAATCGTCTTTTAGATCAGCTGCTAATTTATAGTTGGCACGAGGGTCAGACATTAACTTATCGATTTGCACTTCAGCAGACTGATCGCCATCGCCAATTTTTAGTCCATTATCGATAGTGACCTTTAACAAGTGCTCAGCACCATCTATAGGGTCTACTCCAGGAAATAAAATGGTGTTGTATGACGCAGATAGAGCCTTAGAAAAACGACCCTCTGCTTCTTCTAGTCGATCTCTAGCTTCTTCGAATAAGGTGTCACCAGATTTCAGCTTTTTGTTAATTAACTCGATTGCATATAGCTCACGTAACCTCTCTTCAACCGCATCCGCCATGATGCTGTCTTGCCCCGTTAGCACTAAAAGGTTGTTTTTCTCCTGCTGGAATTCAAAGAAGTTCATTAACTCACTTGGTGGCACTTTACCGTCAGGTTTTATAACGATAAGGGTACGAGGACCACTTAGCTTGAGCTCATCCATTCGAGGCAAAATTTGAACATCTTGATATGTATTGCGAGTGTTTGGTTGCAAGATCCCTTTCAAACGGTTAATCAACGCTTGGTCAATTTTAGGTTGTGGGATTTCCTTCGCACTTCGCTCTATCTGTCGAGATAAGTTTTCTGTTTCCTTAATAAAGAAGCGCTCATCTTCACGATGCAGATACCAAGCTTGTTCACGTAGCTTTTGGATGGCTTCTAGGAACTCATCTGCTTTTCGGTTTGGGGCCGCTAAAAACTCTATAATTTCGCTTTCAGATAAACCGATACGGCCACCCACTGCACGAGAAAGAGACGAAGCTAATAATAAAGTCATTAGCTGAACTGAAGCATCGTTACTTTGCTCTGCATCGATAATCTCTGAAATTGCATCACCTTTGTCTGCAATATCTCGCGTTATGGCTGGTACAAGCTTTGGAGAGATCCTCTCGATTTCATCTTTAACTTGCTCGTCATTTAAATCTAGGTGCTGAGTACCAATAAGGAACACATCATCAGTTTTCCGCTGTTCAACACTTTTCAGAAGTCGAGCAGTAAACTGCATTAAACCACGCGTTTGACGAAAGCCTTCATTTTCTTTAAACAAAGCAACTAGGTGCTTAAAAGAAGGGTGGAACGGGTAAGTCTCTCGAATCTGGTCAGCAATCTGCTCAATGCTTGAAGCAATGATGTAGCCACCGTCTTCCGCTTTTTTAATTTGCTGGGCGTACTCTTCCGCAATGTCATTGATTACTTGCTCATCAGGCATTTGATCAACAAGACGCTTTTTCAAAATCTCATAGATTTCATTACCCGATAATTGCACTGGGGTAATGGTCATAGATTGGCGACGAGTTTCTTGTTGCAGGTTAGAGATTGAGTCTGCAAGCGCTTTTGTCTGAGCCTTATAGCTGCCTGAAAGGTTCGCCATAACGATACAGCAATTTGGTAGTTCTAAAGCCGCACTCATTAACGTACTTAGGCTATACACCACCATATCTGCTAACGTACCTGTACCTAAAACGTGTGTACTTGCAACGTTCAAATAAGGTGGTAGCTCATCAATCATAATCAGAGTTGGTGTGTCTCCGATGATGTCTTTCCATTTCTGCTGATCGACAGGTTTAGGCCCATTAACCCAGTGCTCTTTAATTTCTTCTTCAGCACCTAGCTGTGTACAGATATCACCCCAGATATAATTACTAGGGTTGTTTCGCCCATTGAAAGCAGCAATACGAGCGTTACCGAAATCTAAGCGACTACTGAGGCTTTCAGGTAACACAGCTGGTCTCAGGTGAGCATGTTTAGCAAGTAAGCCCAGAGCGATCATCATGTGAGTTTTACCACCACCCATCGCTTGAGTTAGTTCGAAAACGGCTTGATCCGATTTGCCAGACAAACGAAGCATGCCCTCTCGGAATAGCTGTTCCATACCGTGAGTAACGAAGTTGCGTGAAAAGAACTCACTACCATCACCTTCATCAGTAATTAGATCAGCCAGGTTTTCAATCCCTTGGCTCATCCTGTAATCCTGAATCACAGGGTTGAAACTACATGCCTGTTTAACCGTTTTAATCATTTCTTAAGCTCCTGACGCTGATCTATTTCTTGGGCGTTATCTATAGCTATACCGTTTTTTTCACAATGCTCGCGAATCATCACTTCAATCATATTGGCGATGGAGCGATGTTCAGCTTGAGCCGCTGTACGCAACGCTTCCTTTAAATTTGGTTCAACTCGTATGGTCAACGTTGCAGTTTTGGTAGTAGCCATTTTCGTATCCCTAAGTACCTGCAGATGTACTGCATTTTACATTCAGTATCAGAATTTACCTAGTACATAGGTACATAAATTCGAAGTCAAATTTTTTAAATTACCTTGAGCGAGAACCGTAATTGGCGCGCATATTAACTAAACGGCTACTGGACTTTAGCCACTGGTGCGGGCAGACAGAATCAACTCCATCCACTCTTCCACTTCACTTTCAATCCAAGCTACAGCCCTATCACCCAAGCTAACTGATTTAGGAAAACTCCCTTCATCCATCTTTCTGTAAATCGCTGAACGGCTAAGTGCGGTCTTTTGCATTACTTCTTTTAGTTTTAGAAATCTCATGGGACGTCCTCCTATGTTATTGGTTCCCATGGGATTACTTGGCATGTAGAAAAATACCGTTTTGTACCTTGTGGTGTTCCATGCCACCTTCAAACCCAGTAACAACAAAAAAACACCTGCTGGCTATGCCAGCAAGTGATTCATTCTTATTACAATTGACGATTCGCTGCTGCAAGAGCGTATCTATAAGCGGCATCTTTTCCTGCGGAGCAAGCGGCGACTTTCCTCACCTCAACTTGCTTATCTGCACTTCGTTTATCCACTAGCTCCCAAAGAGCTTGATTAGTTACAGGCTTTTTATTTGCCTTACGCCAATTTCGACGTTTCCAGGCATCTAACCACTCATTAAAGCCTGAAACGCAGTAGTCACTGCTGCTATAAACAATGTCACCGTCTCCGGCATGTTCAAGCCCAAACGCAAGTGCTGATAAATCTAGATAATGACGATCTATAATACTGTCAAAGGGCAGCCAGTCTTCATGAGCCATAGTTCCACTTGCATCGAATATAATCAGCCCAACGCCACCAACGGGACGGCCTCTTCGTTTCTCTACGATTGCTGCTTCTACATAAATTTCTTTATTCATTTTTATACTCTCCAGAGACTAAACAGCCGATACATCCTTTGCACCAGCCAATTATGTTGATTGTTCATTCGTCACTTAATTACGATTACTACATAGCAACGGCAAGTAAGTTATTTTTTACCTGTCCCTGAGAGCGATTACTTTCAATCCTCCATACCTAGCAAGCTGATTTAAAGCCCTTTCAGATATATTTCATCAGTACGCATAACCAAACAGATGATCTGAGGAGCTCTTATGCGTAACTCCAACAACCAACACGATTACCCGTTCAAAACTTCAGAGTTAAATGAACTGCTAGAACGTGCAGCCGAAGCACTGGCTGCAAAATACAAACGAGAAGGCACTTTTACTAATCCCACTAATGTGAAAGAGTTCTTAAAGCTCAAGTTAGGGGCTCACGACCGCGAAGTGTTTGCTGTGATGTTTCTTGATAACCAACATCAGTTAATAGAATTTGAAGAGTTGTTCTTTGGCACTATTGATGCTGCATCTATCTACCCGCGCGAGGTGGTCAAGGCAGCGCTAAACTACAACGCCGCCGCGGTAGTTTTTGCTCACAACCACCCGTCAGGTATTGCGGAGCCCTCTCAAGCTGATAGGCGTATTACACAGAGGCTGGTGGATGCGCTAAAGCTGGTAGATATCAGAGTATTGGACCACATCGTTGTGGGTGAGGATTGTGTGTCATTTGCAGAAAAGGGGTGGGTATGAATAGATTCGCCATTTCCGGTGTTAACGAAGAACTCGTTCGTCCCATGCATTGTTTTCTCGATGCGCTAATGTCTGAAAACGTCATCCCAAGTACAGTCAAGCGGATAGCGTTAAACATACGCTCTAAAGATATGAATAGCCGTTTTCAACCAATCGAAATTCAATTAGAGCGAGCATCAAGCCAAGCACCTTGGCAACTCCGCTTTATTGCCACCTTTGATGTGATAGTCACAGGTACACCACAAAAAGAGTTATCCCTGTATTTCAACTTCGCAGGGTGTTGGTTCTATCACCCAGAGATTAAGCAGTGCCACTTACAACGGCCAGAAGTACAAACCTTGCTTGCTAGCTGGCTCAAAGCAATTACTCACACTCTAACCACTCAATCTGCAATCTCAATCAACATCACATCCGTTCGTTAATCCTAACTACCTTCAAAGAGGTCTCTATGAATCAAGCTGCCAATCTGGCTATGTTCGCGTGCAAGCGAGCTAAGCCCTCACATCAACTTATCGAGTTAGTTAAACGCTCTATTGGTGATGTTAATTACCGAGGAAAAATGACCATCCGTTTTCAAGACTCAAGCTACCATCCGAAAGGCGGAGGCTTTCACCCGGTCTCTATTACGGTGGAGGTCAAAGATAGCCATATCGCTCTTATGGAAATCACTGACCTTATTTATGAAGAAACAGGTACACCAGAACTCGTTCCTGACTTGGCTTTTGATTTTGCTAACGACGTCGCTTTCGCTCGTTTCAGCGGATGGCTTGGTATGTACCTGCAAGAGACAACCGAGCTATATGGGATGTGGGAGTGCAACTTTCTAGCTTTTGTAGAAATGAACGCCTACGACCAAGTTCAGGTTAAGTACAGTTAATCATCACTCGTAACAACCCTATCCACTGATCGTCCAGCTCCACTTCATATCACAAACAGTCAACACAAACACTAGCACAGAGCTAAAACGAGGCTGCTTCCCATATTGTTAAAACGGGAAGCTTCCATCCCTTATACAGTAAGGGTTCTTTAATATCATCGGCTCTGTGCTTCCCAAAACACCCTTGTACAGACAAAAAAGGAAGCAGATTATGGCTGAAGTCCAAGCAGTCAAAGACGATGACACCATACGCCTAGTTGGTCATCTGTTGAGTATTCGCTGTAATCCACAAATGGCCGATGTGTGGCATATCGGATTAAACCTGGCACTACGGATTTCTGATTTATTATCGATCCGCTTTGAAGACATTCATGGCGACCGAGTCATTATTCGTGAGAGTAAAACAAGCAAGCTCGCCAACATTCAACTCAATACCAAAGCGCAGCAGCACATTGCTAGATTGAGAGAGCAACATCCCGACCACATCTATTTGTTTCAAGCCCACCGATGCCAACAGTTGAAAAACAAACCACCCCAGCCAATCTCGCGACGCGCCATGTCCATGGCATTTCAACAAGTAGGTCAAGAACTGAATATCGCTTTAGGTACTCATTCGATGAGAAAGACGCGAGGTTACTTTCTTTACCAATCAACAAAAGATATAGGACGTGTCATGAAAATGCTTCGTCACACATCTGAGGGCGTCACGCTTCGCTACATCGGTATTACTCAAGATGAGGTTGATAAGGACTTCGTTTCTCTTGAACTTTAAACCTAATCATTTACTCAGGGGGCGGGACCGCTAATCCCTTATAAACATTAAGCTCAGAGCCCTTTTGAGTTTCGTTATCATCACATTTGAGAGTAAATAACATGAATCCATATCACGCAATAGGGAGCTTTGTTGTAGGCAGCTTATCGAAAAGCTTAATCCAAAATTTATTCTGGAAAACCGACGGTCCAGTTAGAGGGAGCATTGTGTATTGCGATCTCGCGTTTGGATATGCTGAACATTCAGGTGTGTACATGGGAAATGGACGTATCATCCATCGTAATAGCAAAGGCCTTATCGAAGCTGCATCTATTCGTCAGTTTCTAGCAGATACCACAGCCCTTTCGATTTACGTAAGCTGCAATACCCAAGGTAGAGCCGTTGGCAATGAGTCTACTGCTCAAATAGCAGGCGCTATGCTTGGTGTACAAACAGACTATTCCCTGCTAAATGAAAACTGCCATCAGTTCTGTAGCCACTGTCTAAGTGGTGACATCTTCTCAAACACATTTACATTAACTCAGCTTAAACGTGACGCTCATGCGCACATTAAAGCCAGTCATTGGCGCGTGTGGGACTTAAGGCATCGTCACAAAGGATAAGAAAATCATCTTTCTCAACCATCCAGGTCAGGCTCTTGCACTCCATATCAGATGTTTTGTCGTTGCTCTTCATCGCATCAAGGGCTAGTTCCTCTAGCCTCACTACATATCAACTCAAATCACCTAATATTCACCAAGCTTTGCTAATCGAGATTTCATCCACTCAGCGATGTCAGATTCCAACCACTCCACACACCACCACAGCGATACCCTCAAGACTACGACGATTGGCACGCGATAAGAGCTTAAGGTCTTAACTCCTCTTGATCCTGCTACATCCAAATGAACGTATCCCTTCTCCAAAGTTTTTTGTTTCTCTTTTAGCTAAATAATATATTCGGGAAAGTAGATTGTCATAGTTACTCTTGGTATCAGGCCTATTTTGTACGACTCTGAAATGATTATTCTTAGAGGGAAACTGAACTAAGCCTTTCATATCACAATATGAAATCCCTAAAGTGTCAGACCACGCTTCTTGAACTAGTATCGCTAAGCTTTTTTTTGGCTCAAGACTGGTAGAGTAGTGACCTAGAGTTCGGAAGTTTTCATAACTCAGTAGAATAAACATATGATAGTGGTCATTATTACTACTATTCCTTTCTCTACACCATATATTGAAAACCTTATTTCCCTTCTTCATATGATAAACCCTAGCCTTTCTCTTTTTTCTCTCTTCTAAAGTAAGATCAACTTTCCTCTGAAATATCCTTATAAATTTTGATATATATGATACACCCCTATCCTGCTTAAAATCTTGAGGAAACCGTAAGATAAGACTAAAAGAAAGAACTCTGTTATGTTCACTTGTAACATAATCAAGAAGTTCTTTCGACCTTATCAGATAGGGTTCATAGTATTCTCTTTTTTTATTCAACTCTATATCGTAAAAGTACACCCCTTGATAAACCTTCGGTTCCCGTACCCTTTTCTTTCTATTCATTCTTATACCTATTCGATTAACTATCTCATAGGTTAGTTATCTCAGTAATAATTAATTGGTTATTAATACTAGTTAAGAATGTAAACATATATAAATATATACCGACAGTTTAAGAGCCACGATAAACAGCATCAGGCTAGAGGCTTCAGGGCCTTATCAAGCCATAAACGCTTCTGAAGCTCTGTCCAATTATTTCCACCTAAAGACCAAGACAGTGTCACTATTAGAGGGGGAAATTAATAACATATAACTATCAATTTCTAGGTTACTTAAAAAACACTTTAAAAGTAAAATTAAACAGGCTAGGATAATGTCAACTTATCTTAGTTGATTTTTCTTAGCTCAACTCTACAACATAAGTGTTCAAGCTCTACCCAGGTCACAAAACCAACTCAAAAACCACCCAAAACCAACAAAAAACCAACCCAATAGCGCAAAAAAACTCTCCTAAATATGATATGTTACCTACTATATGACAACAAAAAAACTGCACTGAGAGTAAGAAATGGTCCACAATCGCTACCGAGAACTAATAAAAAAATCGACATTGGAAGATCTAAAAAAATATATAACCATTATCGAAGCCAGCCCTAAGACTAATGGGAAAACGAAAGATTTAAGTGAGCGAGACAAAACTCAACTAGAATTCTTATTAAAGGAATATATTTCTGAAATATTAAATATAGATAGGGAAACTTTAGATTCTGGAAATTTAAATAGAGACGAAATAGAAGAACTAGGTAATTTTATTGATGATATTTTTTCACTATCGAAAAGTATAAAGAATGATCTTGATGATTATATTGGCTGGTTACATGAACAACCTAGAGCTATTTACTTTTTCCTTGTAATGATTCGTGCAATATGTAAAAACGATTCGAACCATATTTGTTACCCTGTAATTGACTTTTCTTTTAAAGAAGCTAAAAAGCCTTCAGATACAGATATAAAACAAAGCACAAATAGTTTAAAAATCATAGAAGATATGGGTGATTTATTAAGCAAAACCAAACACCTTAATCCTTTAATAAATATATGCCCAAATAAAACCCCCTCAACTTACAATAAAATAGTAAATACTCTAGAGTTCATAGTCACATCAATCAGCTCAAGGGAGCGTGATAGAACATATGATCTACTTCAGGATTTAGAAAAACTTTATAATACGGTTTATAAAAAAATAAACACGAATAAAAATGTCTTTCAGACAAGCAATAGTAATTTAATCAGCTGGTATTACCGTAGTTTAACCAAAGATTTCCCGGCACTCGGCCTCTCTGTAACAGAGAACACCGATAAGCAAAAGCAAACCATTTTGTGTATCTTTGATGTGCTTTGCGCTACCACAGAGCCAAACCAATTTACAAAGCTGGAAGCAAGACTAACTGAGAGATTTGGCAGAAAGGAAAGAGAGCTCAATCAAAGCAAAGACACTAAAACCAGCAAAGAAGAAAAAACGCTAACATTTAGTGAAGCTGACTGGGCCAAACTTAGCCAAATTGCAGGTAGTCAGTCTAAAAGCCAGATCAAGGCGAAGCTAAAGGAGTTGATCGATAACGAGCTACTGAGCATTGAGCTTTAACCTGCAGATACTCTCGACGATATACTTTAAGCAATACAGATTAAAATGGCCAAAGCTCTTCTTATCATAACAGATTTAGGAACCAAAGTAGTAACCATAATAAAAACCAAACCGATGATCACCTTAAAAAATCAAAAACTTAAAAAACAAGTTCAACTTACGCCAGCCCAAACGTTTGGAAAGGGCCAACTCGAAAGAGTTGGCCCTTTTTTTATCTTTATTTTACTTGCCATAATATGAAAAATCACATTATTAACAATGAGTTACCATTAGCACATCAATAGTAAAACCAGACACTCAACAAAAAGCCACACATCCCAATACTGAAATGTGTGGCTGTTTAGATCTGTTCTGCTACGAACTTAGATAAGTTTAGGGGTTACTCCATATCACCTAACAAGTAATCTTCATCGCTGCTCACTACTGCGCCGTGCTTCAAGAAGTTCTTACCTAGGATCATGCTGTATTCGAAGCGAGAACGGTCTTGAAGGTTTACCCTCACCTCTTTCTCTAGGTCTCCGAGCTTAACCTTCATTTCTACCACAGGGCGAATGTTCACCTTCTCGCCTTTCTTGGCTTTGATACGCATTACATCAATCACTGGCTTGGTGAAATCTTGCTTATCGCCTTGGTTGTTTTGATAGGTAAAGCTCACCATGTCTTGGCCATCTTTCTTAAATCGTTTGATGTTGACTGCGTTCATTGAGCTTACATCCGCACCAGTGTCGAGCTTGGCCGGGAACTTCATGCCGTTCACTTCTACTACTTCAATATGCCCAACTTTAAACAGTGGTTCGGCTTTCAGAAGGTAATCAGAACGCGTATTAACGTAAACGCCCTCTTTTGCCATCTTCTTGCCTAAAATAAAGTACGCTTCTTTCTCATTTGTATTGAGCACGTCGATGGCAAACTCTTGCGTACGCACTTTTCCAGAGACCGCAAACTCACCACTCACTACCGGACGAGTATCATCCCCGACTCTTAATTTCTTAATCACGGGCTTGGTGACTTTTTGCTGTTCGCCATTCACGTCAGTTAAGTAGAACTCAACCGACGTCTCTTTGCCCTTACCGATAATCTCAAAGCTATCAACCTTCAACAAAGGCGTATTGACGGTGAAAGAAGCCACGGCCTTAAGCGGGAAGTTATCAATCGTAATGTCTTCTTCTGGTGAGATAATTAAAGGCTCACCAGCCTCCGCCACATCGCTAAAGCTCTCTGAACCTTCAGAAAGAATATTTTCTGCATTGGTATCAATCATGAAGAGCTCACTGGCTGTGCTGGTTCCAAATCTCAACTGCGACTCACTACTCGAGCGCTCACGTAGGTACACCAGAACGTCTTTAGTTGTGTTTTCATCGAGTTGAACAGGCACATACACCAAAGGTCTCTTCTTACCGCTCACGCTTAACATACGAACCAACGGCAATGTCATCTCTTTTTGCTTACCGTCGTTGTCGAACATATCAAACGTCACTTCACTGTTCTTCTTATCTATATCGATGTCTTTTGCATGAAGGATGCTGTAGCGATTTTTTAATGAGAAGGTCGCGTTCATCGCCATTCCAGAGATAGACACCACCTCTTTTCGGCCAACAACGGTCGCGTTCTCTTGCTCTTGTAAATAGTCATAACCTGCAAACACCAGCGCGTTATCCGCAAGGAAGGTTTTACCAATCAGCACTGGCGCAGAGAAGTGGCTTCTGTCGGTCAGGTTAACGTCGGTTTTTAGCTCTTGGTCTGCAATGGTGAGCGACATTTTTACGGTAGGGCGATGCAAAGGCGTGCTGCTGGTGCGGCTGCGTATCATGCTGACACGCTCTAAAGGCGCTTCGATTAATACCATGTCTCCCGTCCGCGGGTTTTGAACCTTAAAAGACACCACAGCCTCATATTTCGCAAAGGTACTGCCATCCCAATCATCGTAATCAACATCGGAATTGTTCAACAGGTCTTCGGTTAACGCCGCCATCAACTCTTGGTCTTTGAGATTTAGGTAATCGGGATTAGAGCTCTTCACATGAATGTCTTCAGCATGCATAGAAGTGGTTTCTGCACCGGTATCAATTTTACCAATGAAAGGAACGTCTTTTAGCCCTTTAACGCTAGATAGGTACACGTTCTCAGTGCGACCTAGTACCGACTTACCATCGAGTTCGTAAGTGGGATTTTGAGTGGTATGTGAAGTATCAGTAGCCAAAGTGTATTGTGAAAAAAGTAGAGTGCTTAAAAGAGTTAGAGCCAAAGGTATCTTTTTCATTAGTTGGTCCGTTGTGATCAGTTCACTAATAATACTGGCGTTTGCGCGAAGATTTCCCCCACCAGCAATGGTTCTCACATAACGTTAACGCTATGAGTTTTTAAATGACAAACCGATGACTTTGCGCTGCATTCGCTTATCGATTATTGACTAATGGATACCCAATAACCTTTTCAATGCTCGGTGTTCTATTGAAGAAATGAATACAAAAAAGGCCAACGACGAGCGCTGACCTTAGCTATTCAAAACACACCTGAAGCGAGTTTAACTTGCTAAAACACAAACGGTTCTAGATAAACATAGCACTAAAAAGTCCCGACTGTTTTCTTTGCACAGATAGCTCGAGCTTTTTCTGCGTCCTCACCTTTATTTTTGAGATAGCACTGTCGATAAGATTTGACGTAGCGCTCAAATAACACCTCGGCTTCAGGTTGTGGTTTAGAGAGCAGTTGGTTAACGAACTTTCTTGATCCAACCTCAAAATGCTGAGTATCGATTGGGCTATTCCAATCCCCTCCCCAGATCATAAATCCGTGATGGGCAAACAGCTCAACCACATCTTCTGCCATGCCGCTGCGTTCTATTTCATCACGCGCACGAAAGCGAGTACGGTTCACATAGCTTGTCGCAGATTGTGAAGGCTTTACCGTGATTCTTCCGTTGCTATCAAACTCTAAGAAAGGGTTTTGAACTGGGTTGATGTCGATTGCCACACCATAGGCATGTTTCGACCAACCTCCTCCGCCTGTAATAGGACGAGCGTTAAAGGCGCTGCTGTTGTTCGCATCCATTGAGGCGCTATCATCACCTCTGAATTCACGCATTAGGCGAGCGGAATGAAGAGGAAAATTGCGCTGTTTGAGCTCTGAAAAGATTTGTTCAACAGCAGGCGCAATAACATCAAGCACGATCATATTGCCCTGTTGCGTTTCCCCTTTGAAACTAATGAAATCGAAATCCACTTTGGATAGTCGCTCACAACCAACGGGCGCACCACTACTCAAGACATTGTTCTTTTTCATCATGTCGCATTGCCATTGAGATATAGGAGCGACTTGGGCATAACTCACTGCACTGAGCACAGTGGCCAGACAGCCGACAATAAAACGTTTCATATCAAAAACTCAAAATAGTAAGAGTGAAAAGTAGCAGAAGTTGGAAAATAGCATATTAAGCCAAGTTGAGCGCACGCTTTGTTAGCGTGTTTTGTTCCAGTAAACAATCTCTCTAACTCGTCCGTTCTGATCCTTGTCAGCTTCTCCACCAACATCAGAAAGTTCAGGTAAGGTCGATAATTGCGGAGCGTAATAGGCAACTAACATAAGTACGAACGCATCGTAAATATCGTCTATCGCGGCGTCTTTACGTTTGGTATTTGAAATGGCCAACGACAAGCGGTCACACCATTGAGGGGATAGCTGCTGAATAATAGAAAGCCGTTCCTCTTTGCCTTCTTGCGTTCGTTTTGAAAACGTCAGCGGTTCGTCTTTCAATGCTGCAAACACCACTTCAGGATGTGATTCCCTGATAGAAAGATTGGGATGAGTTTCAATGAGCTCATCAAGCTCGCGAATCTTGGGCACAATTCCCCAAGTCTGTTTAGAAAACTTCTTATCAAGCTGCTCCACATTGGCACTGCACGCCGCAATGTAATCGGTTTGGTAAACCGCCTCACGACACGGAACCGGAAACACCGAAGAACCACGTTTGCTGGTTAGAAAACGCCTTGCTGCTTTGTCACACAAGCGATCTGGAGTTTGTGCATCACTAAAACCAATAGGCATATCGATAAGCGCCGTTGAACCGATAAGATCACTCGCTAGCTCATCGAGGGTGTTTACCACTTTAAACGCAGGTATCTCATTGTCAGAGACAATCCAAGCGATCCAACCCGACTTGCAGCCATCAATTCCGATGTATTTCATTATGTTCTCGATGATTAGTTTGTTGAGGGTTATTTGGGATAACTAGCCCACTTAATGATCAGTGCCACTCACTAATCAGCAGTCTGCTTTTTACACCACGTACCTGCAAGCCCATTGCATCGAACACCTCTTCAAAGTCTCGACACTGCGCAGGGATGCTAGGTAACGAAAGCGCGGCTTCTGAAAAGAATTGTTGTTCAAAATGAGCCGAATCGTTCCAAGCGAGTTGCCACCACTCTAGAATCCTCGACTTAGACGAGCGCAGCTTTTCAGCCGTAGGAACTTTATCACTTTTACTTAAGTTCTCTTTGCTTGTAGTAGGAAAGAGGTTCCACTTATCGTTGTTTGGCCAGTAAGCGAAAGGCAAACAGTGATCAACGTGATACTCATTTTTTAATGATTTTCCACTCCACACGCTGACAATGTCGGCACGATCAGATCTAAGTTGCTCGACACGTTTACGCACATCGCGAGTATCATGGTTTTGATCGATCCATACCAAGCAGTCGTGATAAGTCTGTAGTGAAATGCTTCGCTGTCGGTTCAACTCGAAACGCTGCATCTCCATGACCCATTGATTCACCACCAGCGGTTCAATCCACGAGTGGTAGATTCTAAAGCACTCCCACAGGCTTTCATCGAGAGTAAAATAACCAAAACTTTCTAAGAACTCACTATCAATGACCAGTGATTCTCGGCTCTTCCGTCGTTTGTGAGGTGGGTATATATCGAATAGTCGGTTGTCTTTCGAGCCTTGATAAATGAAAGTCACAGGTCCTGATTTAATGGTACTGATCGTTTGTGAAAATAGCTTTTGTAGAGCCTTGGCTTCATCGCCGAGAAACATAGCGCCTATCGCTAGATCATCAGCACTTAAGTGTTTGAGTTTATTCCAACCATCCTCTTTTACAAACCCAAGTCCCTTCGTTGTGTTGCTATTTTGCTGAATCCCAGCGCCTTCTATGTCGATATCAATCAGTCGCTTAAACTGCCTAACCCAATACAGAGCAACCAAGCCCACTGGTAGAGAAATTTTCCCATCAGTTCGATCAATCACAGCGCCTGAATGCGCATCAGCAATTCTCAGTAGAGTTCTCAACAAAGCCAACTTGTATGTGGCCGACTTGTTGTCATTCACAATAATGTGGCGCACCTTGTTCAAGTCACCGGAGCCATCGTCTGGTAGTGTCATCACCACGGTTTGCCACCACACCTCACTGCGGTTCAATGTATCTTGGCTATCATCAACATGACGAACCAACAAGGCGCTGTTTTTTGATAAACGCTCGAGCTCTTCAACCGAGACTTCATAGCCTTGTCGACTGTCTTGAAACTCCCCATGACGCAGAGTGATCACCAACTTGCCATTTGGAGCTAGCAAGTTAGACAACTTTCTAAATGCGCGCTCTCGATGAGACGGAGCGAGATGCATCCAAACCGCACTGACCAATATCAAGTCAAAACGCATTCCGAGGTTTTCAGTGCGGCTAAGCGAGGGAAGTGAATCATCAATCCAGGTAACACTTGGGCCTGTATATTTCGAGCCTTGTTCGCGTAATGAAGCACTTGGTTCTATCGCAATAACATCAGATCCTGTCTTGTGCATCCATAGCGCATCACGACCGCATCCAGCACCGACATCGAGTACTTTATCGCCCACTAAAGGCCAGTAAGCTTGCCAGCTTTTATGCACCGTCTCGAAGGTCACTGAGTTGTACTGCTGGCAAAGTGTGTGAGCATTTTTATCGTAAAAAGGAATCGATGAGGACATATGCGCTATTGGAGTAAGGAGTCTATCTCAATAGTAATGGGGAGCTTAGGCGATTGCTAGCAGCTCATGCAAGTTCAGCCACACCGAGCAATATTTATCGTTAGTGACTGTTTTATATCAATATCCACCTAATGAGTGCATCAGGCGAATCAGTCTCGTCAGCAAAACAAAAACAAACAAGGTGCAAGCTGACGTGCGAACAGAGATAATTGTTTGAAGATGATTAACTCGCCTCAAGCACCAAACCGATAGAAAACTAATGAACACATACTCACACATAGATACCCCATTCAACCTGCGCCACACCTGTTGGTTTTGTGGTGAACCTTCAAGTAACGTTGTTGAATTTCCTAAGACAGCGCAGGCAGTTGCCAAGATAGGCCATTCACCGATCGCACTGCCGGCTTGTAATGAGTGTGCGAGAATTAACTATTCAAAGAATCTGACCTCAATTTGGTCTGTGCGCGATCAGATAAAACACACTCTGATAGACAAGTACGCTAAGCACCTTGGCATCGGTGAGAACTGGACGGAGCAAGAGCTTATTGATTCTGATTTCTCGGGTTCGACGCTCGGTGGGTTTGGGCGCAGCGCTTGGAAGATGTATCAAATCGCCAAACAACGCGTCGATTATAAAGGCTGGCCTTTGTCGGTTGATGACATCCCACTTGAGGTATACGACGAAACCAGTGGCTTTGAGTTTGACGGTACTCGTTATGCCTCAATCAATTCATGTATCGACTATTTCACCAAGGCAGCAGGCGTAGACAAAGAGCTGTTGTCGCAGCTTGTCGACATCGTTTCATCAGACCGATTTAGCTACGCACTGCGAATCACCAAGCTGAACAAGAATGTCTCTAATACCAAGCGCTCGGAGATCGTCGAAGAGGTACTACAACAAGAGTCTGAACAAGAAGAGATACTGCTTGAGCAAGCTAATTCAATGTTTAACCCAAACGTCGAAGAGGTGAATATTTCAGGCTCAATAGCGCCTGTATTTGCCATTCAGTGGGCGCTGGCTAACAAGGTTAAAGATTTAGCCCACCTTTGTGCTCTCGAAGATGAGTATTTTGACTATTTCGAGCACCTCGGCGGCCCTGCAGCTTTCATGTCCTATAACGGCCTACAACTCTATTTAGAGTCGCGTCAAGATCCTGAATGGGTAGAAGAGTTGGATCCAAATAAACAGTATTGGTGAACATGCCTCGCTACTGGTGAACACGTGTAAGCTCGATAATCGTGTCAAACACCCATTGTTAGTCCTTGTTTTATATAAAGATCTAAAAACAGAACCCTATAACAGTTAATTGTTGCAATTCGGTTAAATAGAGTGAAAACTTCAAGCATCTAAAACTATTTAATCACTGCCATCTGCGGTGAGTAAGGAGTGAATTGTGCTTGCTGTTCTTCGTATTATTTTGGCTACGGTGTTTATTATTTTCACCACTCTATGTGCTTTTGTTTACTGCTTGTTTAGCCCCAAGAACCCCAAGCATGTGTACGTTTTCTGTCGTTGGTTCAACCAACTCCAAAAGATCATCGGTGTAAAACTGGTGCAACGCGGCCTAGACAATGCCCCGACACCAGAAAACAGCGTCTACATCTCTAACCACCAAAGCATATTGGATTTTGTGACCGATCCAGGAATGCTAAGACCACGCACTGTTTCATTGGGCAAACGCGATTTGTTGTACGTGCCTTTCTTTGGCCTGCTGTATTGGATCACCGGTAACATCATGATTAACCGCGAAGATAAGTCCAAAGCACGCGATACCATCAAGCAAGTGGCGGAAGCGATTCATCAGAGAGATCTGTCTGTTTGGGTTTACCCGGAAGGAACCCGTAGTAAAGGGCGTGGACTATTGCCATTCAAAACGGGCGCTTTCCGAATAGCAATCGAAGCTGGTGTGCCTATCACCCCGATGTGTACCAGCACCACGCACAATAAGATCGACTTGAATCGAGCCAATAATGGCATTGTGATCACCGAGATGCTGGAACCTATCGATGTATCCGGATACAAGCTTAGCGATGCGAGAGAGTTGGCCAATCGCTGTCACGCACTCATGGCAGAGAAAATAGCAGAGCTTGATGCCGAAGTGGCTCGTTTAGAGGCGCAGCAAAAAACAGAGTTGGATTCAGATCGTTCTTCTACGAACTAACTCGCAACGAAACCACTGAGTCATCGCTCAGTTACTTAAAAAGACACTCAACGATCGCAACTCTCATTGTTCTTGTTTTACTTGCTGGCGCTTATCCGCAAAATAAAAACAGGCGTTAACGGCTTTATAGAGCAATGGGAGCAAACGATGGAAGTGATTCACCATGGTGGCAAACATACTGTCACAGGATCTTGTCACGAGCTAAGAGATTCAGGCCAAGCGGTGCTCATCGATTGTGGCCTTTTTCAAGGTTTAGATCTTCAAGGTAAAAAGCTTCAAGGTGCGGACACTCGCCCTCTTGATATTGAATTTGAAACATCCCACCTCAACGCTCTGCTGCTGACCCATACTCACATTGATCATATTGGCCGATTACCTTGGTTACTCGCCAGTGGGTTTAACCAACCGATTTATTGCACGCAAGCCACCGCTGAACTCGCTCCTTTAATGATTGAGGATGGCTTAAAACTGCAAGGGCTCAGCAATAAACAGTCGAAGCTGATACTCAAAAAGATTCATTCGTTAATTGCTCCCAAGCCTTACGGGGAATGGTTTCCAATCACGTCTAAACAGCAAAACAACGGAAAGGATCATGATAGGCCAAATACTCTGTATGCTCGCTTTCAACCTGCGGGGCACATCTTAGGTTCTGCCTATATCGAGATTAAGTTACCCAACCAAGAGGTGGTAGTCTTCTCTGGCGATTTAGGCCCAAGTAACACACCACTACTGCCCGATCCTAAGCCACCACGACAAGCCGACTATCTGTTTATCGAATCCACTTATGGCACCAGTACACATGATGATATCGCTACGCGAGCTGAGCGTCTCAAAGCAATCATTGATCGTTCACTGCTCGACGGTGGCGTTATTCTAATTCCGGCATTTAGTATCGGCAGAACGCAGGAATTGCTTTTTGATATCGAACACCTGATCTTTGAGCATCAACTCAGTAGCGATATTCCTATTATTCTCGATTCTCCGATGGCTCAAAAAGTGACGCGTTCATACCGACGTTTTAAAGAGTTGTGGGGACAAGAAGCAAAGCAGCGTCTTGAACTGAAACGCCACCCACTCGCTTTTGAGCAGTGCATTACCGTTGATGGACATAGAATGCACAAGAAAATCGTGAATCGCCTCAAGTCGACAGGTGAACCTGCGATTGTGGTCGCAGCTTCTGGGATGTGTCAGGGTGGCAGGATAATGAACTACTTATCCGCCTTGCTTCCCGATAAACGAACCGATGTAATTTTAGCTGGCTATCAAGCGCACGGAACGCTCGGACGAGAGCTGCAACAAGGGGAAATGCAGGTTTATATTGATAACAAAGACGTTGAGGTTAATGCTCAAATTCATGGCATGTCTGGCTATTCTGCCCATGCTGATAAAGGGGACCTCTACCAATTTATAGAAGGCATCGCGACGCCACCGAAAGAGGTGCATTTGATTCATGGCGAACCAAACACTCAGTCTGAATTCGCTCAAGAGCTGCTAAAACAAGGATTCAAGGTCGTTTGAAACAAGTGTCTAATTAGGCACTTTTCCTACCGTAAAGATAAAAACTATCATTTTATCCCCTCAAAAAATGATAGCGCTCTAAAACTGCCTACCTATTCTGAGCAAGTGATATATTCTAACTTTTCCGTAACAAACTCACTATAGCAGCCGTTCATGCTAAATGGTCGATTCGTCTATTTTAACACCACCCTGTCTTAGTTACCGACCGCGGAACTTACTTGTTTGTATTAATCACTATTTATTCACTTTGAAAAATACAAAACAAAGCAACTAGTTGCACTTGCGTTTAAATGAAACGATTTCCTAAATAGCACTAAGCGTTAACAATTAGCCCCTGTAACATGCTTTATGTCACAGTAATCCCAATGCGTAGTTAAATAATTTAACACTCAGGTTACAAGTGAAGTATTGTGTTGTTCGAAAAACAATCATAAGTAAAACTAACAGGGAAAATACTCATGCAGTCATTCGTTGATTTTTTGAATGGAATTATCTGGAGTCCAGTGCTTATCTACCTATGTTTAGGTGCAGGTTTGTTCTACTCCGTCATGACTCGATTTGTTCAAATCCGTCACTTCTTTGAAATGTGGCGCTTGCTACTATCGGGTAAAAGCTCATCAAAAGGCATCTCGTCTTTCCAAGCTCTAGCCGTTTCGCTATCTGGCCGTGTCGGTACAGGTAACATTGCTGGTGTTGCTGCCGCTATCGGTTTCGGCGGCCCAGGTGCCGTATTCTGGATGTGGGTTGTAGCCTTCTTTGGCGCCGCGACTGCTTATGCAGAATCTACGCTAGCGCAAATCTACAAAGAAGAAGACGAAGGCCAGTTCCGTGGTGGTCCGGCTTACTACATTGAAAAAGCAATGGGTCAGAAGTGGTACGCATGGATCTTCGCAATCGCGACTATTTTTGCATGTGGTATTTTGCTTCCAGGTGTTCAGTCAAACAGTATTGGTAATGCTGTAGAAGCTGCATTTGGCTCAGGTGACATGATTGAAACAGCTATCGGTACATTCAGTTTCGCTAAAATTTTCACTGGTACTGTAGTTGCTATTATCCTAGCGTTCATCATCTTTGGTGGTGTTAAACGTATTGCGAACTTCACACAAATCGTTGTTCCATTCATGGCACTGGCTTACATCATCATCGCGTTCGTTATCATTCTGCTAAACATCGGCCAAGTGCCAACGGTTTTCGCAATGATTGTTGGCGATGCATTCACACCTATGGCAGGCTTCGGTGCTGCAATTGGTTGGGGTGTTAAGCGTGGTGTTTACTCAAACGAAGCGGGTCAAGGTACAGGTCCTCACGCGGCTGCGGCTGCAAGTGTTGATCACCCAGCTCAGCAAGGTTTGGTACAAGCTTTCTCTATCTACATCGATACTCTTCTAGTATGTTCTGCTACAGCGTTCATGATCATCATCACTGGTGCTTACAACGTTCACGGCGGCGCTGAGGGTGTGTTCCTTGTTCAGAACCTAGCAGCAAACATCGGTGCGAATGGTCCTGTATTTACACAGCTTGCTATTGAAAGTGCACTACCAGGCATTGGTAAGCCATTCATCGCATTTGCTCTGTTCTTCTTCGCATTTACAACGATTCTTGCTTACTACTACATCGCAGAAACGAATATTGCTTACCTACGTCGTACCATCAAGATCCCTGGCATGATGTTCGTACTTAAGCTTGTTCTTATCACTGCCGTTTTCTATGGCACAGTTAAAACAGCGAACCTTGCATGGGCAATGGGTGATGTTGGTGTTGGCTTGATGGCATGGTTAAACATCGTTGGTATTCTGATCATCTTCTTCATGTCTAAGCCTGCGCTTAAAGCTCTAGCTGACTACGAAGAACAGCAGAAACAAGGCGTCACTGAGTACACGTTCAACCCTGTAAAACTAGGCATTAAAGGTGCTACCTACTGGGAAGAGAAGTACAAGCGTAAAACAGGCAAGTCTCCAGAAGCTGAAACTGCAGACACTAAACCTGTAGAGCAACCTTCAGCTTAAGCTTTCCTTAGCAAATAGATCGCTTTAACAAATAGTGCTATTAATAACGCATAAAAAAGGGGTTAGCCATTTCGGCTAACCCCTTTTGTTTTATTCATAACCAATAAATGGCTTATAACAAACTAACTGTTCCCGAGTTAGAGTATTAAGCAGCGATTTCTTGTGTTGCCATTTGAGGTGCTTTCTTCTCACCGATAGGCAGTACTGTGCGGCCGTATTCGTTGTTGATTACTTGTGCCATTGCAAAGTAAATAGCTGAAGCGCCACAGAAGATACCTTCAAAACCAGCGATAGTGCCGATTAGTTGACTGCCAGTGAAATCACGAGCTGCAAGTAGGAAGAACAAGATAGTTAGTGAACCGAATACTACTTGCTTCGCCACTGGGTAGCATAGAGAGCCGATGAACATGAAGCCTGTGAAGATGCCCCATAGTAGTAGGTACCAACCCATGAATGCTGCAGGGCTTGCAGGTAGGCCCATGTAAGGCATCACGATTAAACCAACCAAAGACAACCAGAATAGGCCGTAAGAAGTAAACGCAGTTGTACCGAACGTGTCACCACGTTTGAAACACATTGTGCCCACGATAACTTGGCTCAAACCACCGTAAAAAATACCCATAGCAAGAATCATTGAATCGATTGGAAAGAAACCTGCGTTGTGGATATTAAGAAGAATAGTGGTCATACCGAAACCCATTAAGCCTAGTGGCGCTGGGTTAGCTAGTTTGGTCGACATTACGAATTTACCTTATTAAAGTGGTTGATTAAAAAAAAGCGATAAAAATTATCAGAAAATTTTAATCTATAAACCGTACAACGAGGTAATCCAGTTATCGAAAACTAAGATTGTACAAATGATCTTATGGAAAATAGGTTTCATAATGAACCTATTCAATTCACCGAAACTATCAATAAACAGATTCCCTATCACGTTCGTTCCTCACTGTAAGGAATGACGAGTGAGGTAAGTGTTGAGGCAATGAGACAAAGCCTGGTGCTACGTCACTCTAGAATCGAGGGACGGGATATCTGGAATCTACTCTTCGATATGAGCACTTGCGGCACACAAGAGCCCTCTGTCACGTTCGTTACTTACTGTGGGGAATGACGAGGTTTTTTTAGGTACGATAAAAGAGATGGGGATGCGAAAAGAGTCTTTAGATTTGAGTAAGCGCCCCCTTAATAGCAAACGTAGGCAACAGGTGGCGAGCTTTTCGTTACTCGTTTACTCGCATCCCGTATCTACTCATTGGATCGTCATTCCAGAATCGAGGGACGAGATATCTGGAATCTCGCCCTCTTCTGTAATCTTAAATTACGCTTGTTGTGTTTTAGATTTAGACACTTGAGGTTGAACTTCTGAAGAAGTGTTTTTACTCGCATCGCACTTGGCTAACAGAGTCACAAGGATAAGCTGAGCAATCAGAGCTCCTAGCACAACCCATGTACTTCCCGTAAAGCCTGCGACTACAAAACTAATCAGAGCAATAGAGCCGTTCATCAATGCGTAAGGAAGCTGCGTCTTAAAGTGTTCAAACTGATCACACCCAGCCCCGGTTGAAGAAAGAATCGTGGTTTCAGAAATCGGTGAGCAATGGTCACCAAACAAGCCACCAGACAACACAGCGCCAATTGCGACGAGAAGCGGAGCATCTATCGCAATCGCGGTTGGAATAACCAATGGCATCATTATCGCGAAGGTTCCCCACGACGATCCCGTTGCGAATGAAATGATAGCCGATAATAAAAACGCGACCGCAGGTACTAACCAATATGGAAAGCCGCTCTGTGCTTGCTCAGCAATATAAGCTGCCGCACCCAACTCTTTACCAACGGTGCTTAATGCCCAAGCCAATACCAAGATGATCGCGACTGGCATCATGTTTCCCATGCCTTTTAAGTACACAGAAACACCATCAGACAACTTTCTTACACCGTAGTAAGCCATTAACGAAATTAATGTAATCGCCGCAAAGAAATAAGCCGATGATAACGCCGCTCTAAATGATGAACCTGCGACCTTTTGGAACGGGAAGCCTTGTGGAACCAACATGGCACACAACACCACCAGCATCACTAACAATGGTGCCCAGACAAAAGATGCCTTTGCATTTTTATGCGAGAACGGATTTAGTGATTCGTTATTCACGCCAGAGTTAATTCCCGCCTGGCAATCACGCTCGGCTTTTGCCATTGGCCCAAAGTCTAAACCTTTAACGGACACAAGCGGAACGATGAAAATCGCAAGAAATGCGTAGAACTGAAAAGGAATCGCACCGATGAAGGCATCCCAATCGGACATGTTGACATTCAACGCCGTGAACTCTTTCTGAATAAGGCTCATGATGTAAACACCCCATCCAATGAAAGGGATAAGAATAGCGACGGGTGATGATGTAGAGTCAATGATGAATGCTAGCTTCTGTCTAGAAAGTTTCAGTTTATCGAAAAGGGGACGAAAAACAGGGCCAACAATTAAAGGGGTGCCTAAGTCTGAGAAAAATATAACGATTCCACCCAACCATGCTGACAATTGAGCTTGGCATTTATTGCTTACCCACTGAGTCACTCGCTTTGCAAACGCGACGCCACCACCGGACTTTTCCATCAATGCGACAAAGCCACCGATGAATACCAACAGCATGATCACACCAGCGTTATAGCTGTCGGTAAGTTGAGGAACTAGGTAACCTTTCACCATGGTACCAAACGTATCAAGCGGGTTAAGTTCGCTAAACATGCCAGTCAGCATTGCAACACCACTCAGCACACCAGCAAAAAGGCCTATCACCACATTCCTTGTCGCCAATGACAACACCAAAGTAATCACAATGGGGATGAGTGACGTGATATCTGTCTGTTCCATAGGTACACCTTAACCCTAAAATAAGAGAATAAATATAAATTAATTTTGAATATAAATTCACAAACATCATTTGTACAGAACTTTATCCTCTAACTGGATAATTAGTCTTTAAATGCGCTTCAACATAGCCAAATAGACCAATCACCCTGCTTAAATAGCCAAGTTCGAAACGGAAAAAAGCCGAAAGTAGAAACTTTCGGCTTTTGATTATTTATATCGCTATGGTCGTACTACTGAGCTCGTAACTTAGGCCACCTCTTCAGTATTCAGACTATCAATTACAGCTGATTTCATCCCAGAACCAATTCGATTGAACTGGGCTTTCCCAAACACCTGGGCCGTTTTTAGCCACGAAGCACTTACCGTTATGCGTCACTTTATCGCCATTACTCACTTGGCTAACACCGGCTTGCCACGTAATAAATTCAGATGGATCGACAAACACTGGCGGTTCTGTCACAGGTGGTTCAACGGGTGCTGGGTCTACTGGTTCTGGATCGACAGGGGCAGGATCAACAGGCGTTGGATCTGTCACAACTGGTGGTGTTGGCTCGCCCGCTACTAGTTTCCAAGGGCCACCATTGGCAGGGTCATCCCCTTGTGTCCACCATTTCGCTTCATAGGTTGCACCGTTGTGAGTCACTTGGTCACCCGCGTTGTAAACCTTGGTCGCACTCCAACCATTACCACCCGGATCAGTACCAGGATCTACCGGATCCAGCTTATCGACTACTTTCACTTCAGGCCAACTCGCATGAGAACCATAAAAGTTGGTCACACACTTCTCGTAATCGCCAGCCACCAGTGCGGAATAAGCAGTTTGAAAGCCCACTAGCTCACACTCAAATGAATACCCTTCTGGGCGGTCTGCGTAGTATTTCCAGTTACCATCCCAGTTGGTGTACAACACATCCGTTGCTCCGTTGAGATTCAAGCTTCCGTAAGGCGTTTGCTGCCAACATGTATTGGCTTCATCGGCTTCTACAGGAATTTGATAGTGCGCGGCTAACCCTTCCCAGTAACGAATACGGTTAACGGGTTGGCCTTTGTCTTTGTTCTGCTCGCCACATTCAATACCACCATTGATCACGTTGATTGTGGTACCAAAGCCATAGCCAATACCCGCATCCAATTCACGTTGAGATGGTGTCCATGTTCGGTCAATTACATGCAGCATTGCCGGTTTAGGCGCTTGTGGTGTTAAAAAGAACCAGATAGCAGACGCTAAGTTCAACCAAGAATCCGCCACTAAGCCCGGATTGTTGAGAAGCACCGTCGCATCGCCATCGAACATCACTTCAGAGAACGCGCCGTAATTAAAATGGTAAGAAAGCTGTTTAGCACCACGTCCGAAGTAACCCTGCCCCGCAGCACATGGCCAACGGGCATTCTGCCAATCATTCTGACCACAACCTGTGGTGTAACCTTCTTGGCCTTCAGACCAACCCATTTCGCGAACATGCACCAGCGCTTGCTGCCACTCTTCTAGAGCTAATGGATTATCAGAGGTGTTGCCTATCGCGATGTGCCCACCCGTCTCTTGTGAAAAGTGAGCAAAGGCCGTGATGATGGATTTCTTACAGATGGCATCGGAGTCACGGCCATCGGTGTACTCTCCACAGAACGCTGGGAATTTACCGATCGCACGTAAGAAGCGAGTGTAGGTGTATTCTGGCGCTGCCATCTGAGTGAGGAAGTCCCATTCAGATTGAGGGAACACGCGCTCTACACGCTTTATGTTTTCAGGATTCGAGGGGGAACCGGGTTCAATCGCTTCAACGATTGTATTCGGGCGAGTTTGAAGGGCCTGTGACCAGATCGCATACATAGGATCGGATGTTTTCGCTTGTTCAGCAGCTTGTAGAGCCGACTTTTCAACAAGGTAACCATTCGGGTTTTGCGGATCAGGTTGAATTTTCAAAGACGCATGACTTTGCGCTGCTAATGTGCAGCCCAGTACTGTCGCCAAATATTTGATTTTTAACATGATGGATTCTCTTATCTGTCCTTAATAAGTCCATCAAAGAGTATGCTTCACATGTGGAATGGCCTAGCTGTAGCTGTGTGAATTTATAAAAAGTGCGAGTGATCTTTTTGATACATGGCTCAGCACAACAAAGCGTCTCATGGTTTCTTGAGCTGATATCTAGTTTCCAACTCATTTGGTTTCTAGTTATTGTTCATTTGATTTCGAGGTATTGCTCATAAGCCTTTAATGTAATGAATCAATATAATCAATCGAAAAGAAAAAAGCCCCGAACTGAGTTCGAGGCTTAAGATCTTAATCAAAGCTGGTTAAATCTCTAAGAGATTATTCCCACTCGATAGTTGCTGGTGGCTTACCAGAAATATCGTAAACAACACGTGAAATGCCGTTAACTTCGTTGATAATACGGTTAGAAACCTTACCTAGGAAGTCGTATGGTAGGTGTGCCCAGTGAGCAGTCATGAAGTCGATAGTTTCTACGGCACGTAGAGATACAACCCAATCGTACTTACGGCCATCGCCCATTACGCCAACTGAACGTACTGGTAGGAATACCGTGAATGCTTGAGATACTTTGTGGTAAAGGTCAGCAGCGTGAAGCTCTTCAATGAAAATAGCATCTGCGCGACGCAGTAGATCACAGTACTCTTTCTTGATTTCGCCAAGAACACGAACACCTAGACCAGGACCCGGGAATGGGTGGCGGTAAAGCATGTTGTATGGAAGACCAAGCTCAAGGCCGATCTTACGTACTTCATCTTTAAACAGCTCACGTAGAGGTTCAACAAGACCCATTTCCATATCATCAGGAAGGCCACCAACGTTGTGGTGAGATTTGATTACGTGTGCTTTACCTGTCTTAGATGCTGCAGACTCGATTACGTCTGGGTAGATAGTACCCTGAGCAAGCCATTTAGCATTAGATAGTTTCTTAGACTCTTCATCGAAGATATCTACGAATACGTGACCGATGATTTTACGCTTAGCTTCTGGTTCAGCTTCGCCTTCCAGAGCTTTAAGGAAACGATCTTCTGCATCGACTTTGATGATGTTTAGGCCGAACTGGTCACCAAACATATCCATAACTTGCTCAGCTTCGTTTAGACGAAGAAGGCCGTTATCAACAAATACACATGTTAGTTTGTCGCCGATAGCGCGGTGAGCAAGCATCGCAACTACAGATGAATCAACACCACCAGAAAGACCAAGGATAACTTCGTCGTCACCTACTTGTTCTTTAATACGTGCAACTGCATCTTCAATGATAGACGCTGAAGTCCACAGACCTTCACAACCACATACGTTAAGAACGAAGTTCTCAAGCATTTTCAGGCCGTTTTTAGTGTGTGTTACTTCTGGGTGGAATTGAACACCGAAGTACTTCTTCTCTTCGTTTGCCATTGCAGCGTATGGGCAAGTGTCTGTTTCAGCGATCTTTGTGAAATCAGCTGGAATCTCAACTACTTTGTCGCCGTGGCTCATCCAAACATCTTGAGTAGACTCAAGGTCAGCGAAAAGTGCAGATTCACCAGTTACTTGTACAGCAGCGTAGCCGAACTCGCGTTCAGTAGACGTTGCTACTTTACCGCCAAGTTGCTCAGCCATAGTTTGCATGCCGTAGCAGATACCGAATACAGGAACACCTGAATCAAATACGTACTGAGGTGCACGTGGAGAGTTCTCTTCCGTTACACTTTCAGGGCCACCAGATAGGATGATACCGTCTGGATTGAATTCACGAATATCCGCTTCTTCTACGTCCCAGCTCCAAAGTTCACAGTAAACACCGATCTCACGAATACGACGAGCTACTAGCTGTGTGTATTGAGAACCGAAGTCCAGAATTAGAATACGTTGGTCATGAATATTTTTAGTCATTGTAAGCAGTCTTATTGGCTATGTGATAAAACGGAGGTGAGTTTACTCACCTCTGATTAACTCTTCAAGAAATAAAGCAAACGTTTTCGTTAGATATCTTTAACCACGTGTTTTGAGACAATCGGACTTTTAACAAAACAGGCGGTAGATATAATACCAATCACAGTAAGTAAGTGTTCAGGAATAGCGTAGGAAAAAAGCCTGAGAACGAGGCAGGGTTTTCTGATAAGTAGTTATTCTACAATCAAAAATTCTAACGAAGTTATCGAGGTTTTTAACAAGCTAGGATGACCAGTTATTTACTACGATTGGTATATTAATGTGCCGACTAAATCAGCACATTATTCAAACGTTTGGACGTATTATTAACCTAAACGGTAGTTAGGTGCTTCTTTCGTGATTTGAACATCGTGTACGTGAGATTCTTTCATGCCCGCACCAGAGATACGAACAAACTCAGCTTTAGTACGCATATCTTCAACAGTTGCAGAACCCGTTAGGCCCATGCTTGAGCGTAGACCGCCCATCTGTTGGTGAACGATCTCTTTTAGACGACCTTTGTATGCGATACGACCTTCAATACCTTCTGGAACAAGCTTGTCTGCAGCGTTGTCAGATTGGAAGTAACGGTCAGAAGAACCTTGAGACATAGCGCCAAGAGAACCCATACCACGGTAAGACTTGTAAGAACGACCGTTGTAAAGAATAACTTCACCCGGTGCTTCTTCAGTACCCGCGAACATTGAACCAACCATCACACAAGATGCGCCAGCAACGATAGCTTTACAGATATCGCCAGAGAAGCGGATACCGCCATCTGCGATTACTGGAATACCGTATTCGTTAGCTACTTCAGCTGCGTCTGCGATTGCTGTTACTTGAGGAACACCAACACCAGTAACGATACGAGTCGTACAGATTGAACCCGGGCCGATACCTACTTTAACCGCACTAACACCCGCTTCGATAAGAGCACGAGCGCCAGCGCCAGTTGCTACGTTACCACCGATGATTTGTAGATCAGGGTATGCAGCGCGAGTTTCGCGGATACGGTTAAGTACGCCTTCAGAGTGACCGTGTGAAGAGTCGATAAGTAGAACGTCTACGCCAGCTTCAACTAGAGCAGCAACACGCTCTTCGTTACCAGCACCAGCACCAACAGCTGCACCTACACGTAGGCTGCCGCGCTCATCTTTACATGCGTTTGGTTTACGTTCTGCTTTGTGGAAATCTTTTGCAGTGATCATTCCAGTCAGTTGGAAGTCATCATTTACAACAAGAACTTTTTCAACACGCGCTTCGTGCATTTTCTCTTGAACTTCTTCACGAGTTGCACCTTCTTTAACAGAAGCAAGGCGAGCTTTAGGCGTCATTACTACATCAACTTTCTTAGAAAGGTCAGTAACAAAGCGAACGTCACGGCCAGTAATGATACCAACCAATTCGTTTGTTTCAGTAACAACAGGGAAACCGGCGAAGCCGTGTTTTTGAGTAAGGGCTACAACATCAGCGATTGTCGCGTCAGGGCTTACAGTTACTGGGTGAGAAACCACACCAGCTTCGTAAATTTTAACCTGGCGAACCATTTCAGCTTGCTGCTCGATTGACATATTCTTATGAATAAAGCCAATACCACCTTCTTGCGCAAGGGCAATTGCTAGGCGTGCTTCCGTAACAGTATCCATCGATGCAGAGATCATTGGGATGTTTAAAGAAATGTTTTTCGTTAACTGAGTGCGAAGATCAGCTGTGTTCGGAAGAACGGTTGAGTGTGCTGGGACGAGTAAAACGTCATCAAAAGTTAAAGCTTCTTTTGCGATTCGTAGCATTTGCAATATCTCACAACAAAGGTGTTAAAAGGAGTAAACCCAACTTTATCGTTTCGCATAATAAAGTGATTTGGATTTGATATTGCAGACGGATTATACGCACGGCGAAATCGCTTGGCTACACATTTTTGTATTTTTAATTTGCATTTACCCCCTTGCTATGTATTATATTGCCGCTATCTTCCATACTCACGCCCTGTGAGATTCCAAGAAAGACCTTCCTTCAAGGAAAGATAGTGCTTCTATGACTAATCCAAACATCTTTACTGTTTCTCGCCTCAACTCAGAGGTTCGTCTCCTATTAGAAAACGAAATGGGAATAGTCTGGCTCGTTGGTGAAATCTCAAACTTCTCTGCACCTGTCTCTGGTCACTGGTACCTCACGCTAAAAGACTCTCGCGCTCAAGTTAAATGCGCCATGTTTCGTGGCAATAACCGCCGTGTGACCTTTAAGCCTCAGAACGGCAATCAAGTTTTAGTCAAAGCTCGCCTATCTCTTTACGAGCCACGCGGTGACTACCAACTGATCATCGAAAGCATGCAGCCAGAGGGTGACGGTAAACTTCAGCAAGAATTTGAAAAGCTGAAGATGAACCTTGCCGCAGAAGGACTGTTTGCTCAATCAAGTAAGCAAGCTCTTCCTGAACACCCAAAACGTGTTGGCGTTATCACATCTAAAACCGGTGCAGCGCTGTTTGATATTCTTGATGTACTAAAAAGGCGCGATCCTTCGCTACCGGTTGTGGTTTACCCGACCATGGTTCAAGGCGAAGAGGCGGCGATTCAGATTGCCCAAGCGATTGGACGCGCTAACGAACGCAATGAATGTGATGTGTTAATCGTCGGCCGTGGTGGCGGCTCACTGGAAGACCTATGGTGCTTCAATAACGAGATCGTAGCTCGCACAATCGCAGCAAGCCAAATCCCGATTATCAGCGCCGTTGGCCACGAAGTGGATGTCACTATCGCTGATTTCGTTGCCGATATGCGTGCCCCAACGCCATCAGCTGCCGCAGAATTGGTTAGCCGTGATAACAGTCATAAAGAACAAGCTTTCGCGTCTAAACGTGCTCGCTTAGTCAGTGCGATTCGTCATGTGTTAATCAAACAGGCGCAATCAACTCAAACGTTGAAATACCGCTTAGAGAAGCAACACCCTAGCTACCAACTTCAAAAGCAGAGTCAGCAGCTTGATGACCTAGATATGCGTTTGCGTCGTGGTATGACTCAATACCTAAAACAGCATGCACAGCGTGTTGAACGTAAACAGCACCAGCTTCAATTGAACTCGCCAGTCAAACGCCTTGGCGAACAGAAACTGCATCTGCAACGTTCAGAGCAAAAGCTATTGGATGCAATGGACAAGACATTACTAACCACTCGCCACCAGCTCGCTATGGCTGCAGAGAAGTTAGAGACCGTTAGTCCACTGGCAACCCTAAAGCGTGGCTACAGCATTACTCATTCAGAATCGAGCAAGACGGTATCATCGATTAACGATGTCGAAGTCGGTGAAGTGATCACCACTCAAGTTGAAGACGGTGTGATTGAATCGCAAGTGACAACAAGAGTCGCTAAGAGTGAGCTTTAGGTTCGACTAGAACGTTGAAAATCATTTAAAACCAGAAAGCCCTATCGATAATCGACAGGGCTTTTGTATATCTACTGGCTGTAAAAGAAAACAACCTGATTCAAACCTTACTCACGACTCCGTCGTAGAAGGCTCCTTCATGGTCAGCATCCCTTCCGTCACAATAAAGTTGATGATGAAATCTAAACCTTGGCTCTCTTTTAGGTTGGTGAACACGTATGGCTTAGTTGGTCGCATGCGTTGAGTGTCTTGCTCCATCACCTCAAGTGACGCACCAACATACGGTGCTAAATCGATCTTGTTGATGACTAACAGATCGGATCGTGTAATACCCGGGCCACCTTTACGTGGGATCTTCTCCCCCTCCGCTACATCAATCACGTAGATAGTAAGGTCGGCTAATTCAGGGCTGAACGTCGCACTCAAGTTATCACCGCCACTTTCGACGAATACCACATCGAGGTTCTTATGCAGCTTGGCAAGCTCTTCTACCGCAGCTAAGTTCATCGACGCATCTTCACGGATCGCCGTGTGCGGACAGCCACCCGTTTCAACACCAATAATACGATCTGGTTCTAGAGCCTCTGCTCGCGTAAGTATCTTGGCATCTTCTTGAGTGTAGATGTCGTTGGTTACCACTGCGATATTGAGCTTGTCGCGAATCGCTTTACAAAGCACTTCTAATAGCGCTGTTTTACCAGACCCTACCGGGCCGCCAATACCAATTCGAAGTGGTTGCTTATAACTTTCCATTGTCTACTTCCTTATATTCTTTTTGCTACATCGTTCGCGCTAACCGCTACGAACGAAATAGTCGTGTGTATTGTGTTTCGTGCAATGAACTCGCTAATGCCATCGAAGGCGAAAAGCTGCCTATCATCCAATCTTCTATCGTGCGGGCCTTTTCGATCACCTCAGGAAAGGTGTTGGTGATATTAATCAATGCCAACTGACCATCGGTTTGACCTAAAGGCACTAACTTGACCCCTGCGGTAACGATGTTTTCAAGCCAACTCCATAAATAACCCTGCTTGAGGCTCTCTAAATCAATACCCCAATGCTGAGCCGCCATACACATGCCCAACAATTGGTTTGGATGACTATCAACAGAATCCACCAGCGAAATATCGATATCCAAGCGCTTCAACAAGGTGTTCAATGCATGCCCACGCTGCTTTTCTTCCGCTCGCAATTCACTGGTTTCACGGCTTGAGTATAAGTAGTTACACCAATGCTCAATCTCATCGATTTCACCCTTTTCTAGCGCGTGATAAAGACGCTCTAAGATAGGTAATTCCAAAGTTGCGACACTGGAACTGACGATGGTATTAAGCCACTGTTCCATGCTGTTGCGATCGGTCACCCACCCCGCTTCAACCGCTAACTCTAAGCCTTGCGAATAAGTGAACCCACCAATCGGCAACGATGGACTGATCAATTGAAACAGACGATAGACGGCTACATTTTCTGCTGTGGTCATAATCGTGCCCTCAGTCTTCCAGAATCAAATAAGTTCGAGAGCCTACGCGCCTAACAGCAATAGTGCGCTTGCTGAAGCCACGCCGACTGACAACCATTTAGAGTAAACCGCGCGACCAACAAAAGTACCGATAACCATCAGAGCCAAAGCACTGATACTCATGCCTGTTGCGAACTGAGTCAGGTTGCTCGCGGCTTCAACGCCGTGTGCGTAACCATGGAAAAACAACATACCAATCGAAGCCGCTAATACACTGTTCACTCGCTTAGTCGATGGTGAGAACACGTGCCATAAACATAAGCTGACAACGAATAGAGAAGCGATGATTGCAGGTTCAACAATCACAGAGAAGCCTAGGGCTTGGCCTGCGATAAGCCCTACCACCAAAGACACCAATCCGCCGCCAATCAGAGCGGCTTTTGTCTTGGTGGAGAATAAAAGTGCGCCAATTAACAGACCAAAAGCGATCAACATGATCAGGTGATCCATACCTGTCACAGGGTGAGTTAAGCCAGACATAAATGAGTGAGACTCATGAACTGAGTGCGCTCCATGTCCTGGGTGAGCGAAAGCCAATGTTGATGTTGTTAGAGAAGCTATTGTGAAAGTACATAAGCCAGCAGCTGTTTTAAAGTTCATCGCGAGTTCCTTGCGTTTATAATTATTAATATCGTGGTTGTATCTATAAATGGGTGGGTCTCAAATGACTCGATTAATGATGGTGATGATGTCCACCAGAGCGACCGCCATAAGCACCGCCTTCTGGTTCAAACGGTTGTTTCTCAGTGGTCACTTTCGCGCCTAAGCCTTCAACCATTTCATCTAAAACATGGTCGTGTTGATAACGAACCCAACCCGCTTCCACTTGCAGCGGAACATGACGGTTACCAAGGTGATACGCCACTCGCGTTAACAGGAGCAAGTCTTCACAGTAAACAGTCGAAACGGTTTCTGGTGCCGCTTTCACTTCTACGACTAAACCGCATTTACTTGAGAGTTGTTCGCCACCACGCAAGATATGACCTCGTGGTAGAAACAGTCCGGCATTGCGCCCGTCATCGAGCATCACCTTAAGACGGCTCTTAATGCGGCTATCGATCGGCAGGCTTAAGTAGCCGTCCGGTGCATTTTGTATTTGAGTATTCAGTTGAGTCAGTTCAATCATGCTATTACCTCAATCTCCTTGTGAGATTTATAACGTTTAAATTAGGAGCCTTCAGCCTAAAAGCCCTTAGCTAAGAGCTAGAACAAGAGCCTTCAGCTCAGCGCTAAAATAAAAGCCTTCAGCCGAGCTCTTAAAATAGAAAATACCGTTGTGCCATTGGTAGTTCTTCAGCAGGCTCACAAGTTAGCAATTCACCATCGGCGCGTACTTGATACGTCTGAGAGTCGACCTCAATTTTTGGCATCCAATCGTTGAGCTTCATGTCGGCTTTGCTGATATTTCGGCAGTTGCTCACAACACCAATCAAGCTCTGCAAACCCAATTGCTTATCAATGTTCTGCGCCTTGGCTTCCTTAGAAACAAACAACATTGATGTGTTTTGACATGCCTTGCCGTAGCTACCAAACATTGAACGGTAATGGACTGGCTGAGGTGTTGGGATTGAAGCATTTGGGTCACCCATCGGCGCCATGGCGATCATGCCGCCTTTCAAAATCACACTAGGTTTCACACCAAAGAAAGCGGGCTTCCACAACACTAAGTCTGCTAATTTCCCTGCTTCGATAGAACCGATTTCATGAGACATACCATGAGTGATCGCTGGGTTGATGGTGTACTTAGCGACATAGCGTCTTAATCGGAAGTTATCGCTGTAGTCTGAATCTTCTTTTAGGCTGCCGCGCTGAACTTTCATCTTGTGCGCAGTTTGCCAAGTTCGAGTGATCACCTCGCCTACACGTCCCATTGCTTGTGAGTCCGAAGCGATCATCGAAAAGGCACCTAAGTCATGAAGAATGTCTTCTGCGGCAATGGTTTCACGGCGGATACGTGACTCTGCAAACGCGACATCTTCTGCAATTGATGGTGAAAGGTGATGACACACCATCAACATGTCTAAGTGCTCATCGACGGTATTGATGGTGTAAGGGCGTGTTGGATTGGTTGAGGAAGGCAAAACGTTCGGCTCACCTGCAGCACGAATAATATCGGGAGCATGACCACCGCCCGCACCTTCGGTGTGATAGGTATGAATCACGCGGTCGCCGATTGCGCCAAGTGTCGATTCAACAAAACCAGATTCATTCAGAGTGTCGGTATGAATCGCAACTTGTACGTCCATCTCATCGGCAACACTTAAGCAAGTATCAATTGACGCGGGTGTTGTTCCCCAGTCTTCGTGCAACTTCAAGCCAACAGCACCCGCTGCTACTTGCTCACGCAGTGCTTCAGGCTGGCTCGCATTGCCCTTTCCTAACAAACCAAAGTTCATTGGGAATTGATCGAGTGATTCCAACATACGATGCATGTTCCACGGACCCGGTGTACATGTGGTTGCGTTAGTCCCTGTGTTTGGCCCCGTGCCACCGCCTATCATGGTCGTCACACCCGACGCCAAAGCTTCTTCAATCTGTTGCGGACAGATAAAGTGGATGTGAGAGTCGATGCCACCCGCAGTGAGAATCGAACCTTCGCCGGCCAAAATTTCCGTACCCGGACCAATCACAATATCAACGCCCGGCTGAACATCTGGGTTGCCCGCTTTACCCAATGCCTGAACTCGACCATCTTTGATGGCGACATCGGCTTTTACGATGCCCCAGTAGTCCAACACAATCGCGTTGGTGATCACCAAGTCTGGCGTTTCGGCACTTGGACGTTGGCTTTGTCCTTGCCCATCGCGAATCACTTTACCTCCGCCGAACTTCACTTCGTCGCCGTATACGGTGTAATCTTTTTCAACTTCTAGCCATAAATCAGTGTCAGCAAGACGCACTCGGTCACCGACTGTTGGCCCAAACATTTCGGCATAAGCCTGTCTGGATATCGTCGCCATGTTCAATCCTTTGTTATTTTCATTATTCCGTGGGAGCGCTTAGAGCTTGCCCATCACCTTTCCTTGGAAGCCATAGATCTCTAAGTTACCGGCGTAACGCACTAACTCGACGCTGCGCGACTGACCCGGCTCAAAGCGGGTTGCAGTACCCGCAGGAATATTGAGTCGAAAGCCTTTAGTGACTTCTCGGTTAAAGATCAGCGAAGGGTTTGCTTCATAGAAGTGGTAATGAGAGCCAATTTGGACAGGACGATCGCCAATGTTTTGCACCTTAACGGACGTTGTGTCTCGGCCTTCATTGAGAGTGATGTCACCCGGTGCGGTTTCTACTTTTCCGGGAACGAATCCTGAGTATTGTTTTGTGGAACCAGCCATATTACTTCTCCCTACACGATAGGTTCATGAACGGTCACCAGCTTGGTGCCATCAGGAAAAGTGGCTTCGACTTGTACATCAGGGATCATGGAAGGGATCCCCTCCATAACGTCATCGACAGTAAGAAGTGTGCGTCCAAAATCCATTAATTCTGAAACGGTTTTACCCTCGCGGGCACCTTCGAGAATGGCACTGCTGATCAGTGCGATAGATTCTGGGTAGTTGAGCTTTAAGCCTTTTTGTTTGCGCTGCTGTGCCAGCATTCCTGCGCAGAAGATAAGTAGCTTATCTTTTTCTCTTGGTGTTAATTCCATTTAGCCGCCCGCTGTTAGTGTTGTTTTCTTATTGCTCAAAAACGCATGAGCAGTAAGTGGGATTCAATCACAGCAAGCTTGAAAAAATGTACCTAGGGTCGGAAGTCACCCTAGGTACAAAAAGGGCTAATCGCTAAGTCGCCCAAATCCTTGGTAAATCAGGAGTCGTACCACATAAATGAGAGCGAGTTGCTTGCCAAATCTGACCAAAGGCTTGGAGAATATCTTCACTCCAATTACCCAAGGCTCGCACCACAATCAATCCTTCTATCTGAGTAGCACCCAATATTAATGTGGGTTCACTCGACGTTTTTGATGTAACTGATTGCTGTGAAGCTTGCTGTGTAATAGATATGAGCAAGCTCTGTACCAACTCTAGATCTTGCTTCTCATTTGAGGTGATATAAAAGGTTCCCATCATTGAATAATCAAGTAACCCCATATTTATCATTAACTTATCTCCACCATGAAAATTAAAGCCTTCAGTCAGAAGCCTTTGATTATCAAGATAGATTTCTGTTTTCCCAACGAGATGACCATGCTCGAATCCCTCATTCTGTGCAGGGCGTCCAAAACAGTGCATCTCCCAACCCCAAAACTGTGCACCCTTTTCTAGGCGAATTTCAGTATCTAAACGAACGTGTGCATTGGGGAAAAAGATGTTCTCTTGCGGCATCCATTCCAAGCGTGCATCTTTCTTCACTCGTAGGGTCTGCTTCTGCTTGGCGTACTTGTTGTTTGAGCGATAAAACTTGGTCGCACCGGGTGTGGTGATCAACGCATGCGCACCGCTTTCGATGGTCGCTTCAATATTGAGAGTGTCACCACCTACCACTCCGCCGGGGGGATGGAGTAAATAGGTGTGACACGTTTCCCCATCAGGATACAGGGGGCGTTGCACCGCAAGCGGACCAGACTGCTGACGATTCTTTAATACGGTTTTATCACTGCGGTCGACAAAAGTGAGGTTTAAACTCGCTTGCCAACCATCACGAATATCTTGTTCGATGGTCTCATTCAAAGATAAAGCTTCTACTAAAGAAGCCTTGCTTACTTCATTCGGAGAAAAGAGAGAATTCATACGGTTAGGTACTCCTTTATCAAGGACTCATCGAGCCCTGTCATTTCACCTTCTGCCACTTGGCGTCCACGGTCGATAATGCAAAAACGGTCACCGACCTTTCTTGCAAACGGCAGCTTCTGTTCAACCAACAGAACCGTGAGCCCCATTTTCTCGTTGAGCATGCGAATGATGTCGCCAATCTCTTGCACAATATTGGGTTGAATACCCTCCGTCGGCTCATCCAAGATCAATAGCTTTGGATTAACCACCAGCGCACGCCCAATCGCTAGCTGTTGCTGCTGGCCACCCGATAAATCACCACCGCGACGATGTAGCATCTCTTTTAACACTGGGAAAATATCGAAGATGAATTCAGGGATCTTGCGGTCACCCTTTTTACGAATCGGTAAACCGACCTCTAGATTTTCTTGAACAGTGAGCATTGGGAAGATCTGGCGACCTTGCGGTACATAGCCGATCCCTTGGCGTGGACGGTCCTCGGCATCGGTTTTCAAAAGTGACTCACCCGATAAGGAGATGTCACCGCTTTCAACCTTCACCAACCCCATAATGCATTGCAGTAAGGTGGTTTTACCGACACCATTTCGCCCCATTAGCACCGTGCATTTACCTTCTGGGATCTGCATATCCAAATCCCACAGCGTGTGGCTCTCACCGTAATATTGATTAACTGATTTAACCTCTAGCATCCTATTCTCCGAGATAAACTTGTTTAACTTCAGGGTGAGCCTGCACTTGATCCATGGTGCCTTCAGCCAACACATGACCTTGATGAAGCACGGTGACATGGCTGGCGATAGAACGAACGAAATCCATATCATGTTCAACGACCACAACCGAGTGCTTACCTGCCAGTGAGTTAAGTAACTCAGAGGTGCGATCCATTTCTTGGTGAGTCATACCTGCCACGGGTTCATCCACCAGCAACAGCTTAGGGTTTTGCATCAATAGCATGCCGATCTCTAACCACTGCTTTTGTCCGTGAGACAGGTTACCTGCCAAATTCGCCGCTTCGTCTTTTAAATGAATCAGCTCAAGTACCGAGGTCAATTTGTCTTTCTGTTCACCAGACATCACAGCGGTGAACGTCGCCCACACTGAGCGGTCACCGGCCATGGCTAATTCAAGGTTCTGCCACACAGTTAAACACTCAATCACGGTCGGTTTTTGGAATTTACGCCCAACGCCTGCATTGGCGATTTCGGCTTCGTTCATCTTCAATAAGTTGATGTTCGAACCCAACCACACCTCGCCGGTGTCTGGCTTAGTTTTACCTGTGATAATGTCCATCATGGTGGTTTTACCTGCGCCATTAGGACCTATGATACAGCGTAGCTCTCCCTCTTTGATGTAGAGGTTGAGGTCGTTTATCGCTTGGAAACCATCGAAGCTTTTGTTGACGCCTTCGACATACAACAGCACGTTATGTCGAGTATCGATGGCAGGATGAATATCGGGTTTGAGGTAATCAAAGACTTCGTCTCGACGAGTGAACGCCTGAACCGATTCCTTTACGCTATTAAATGTGGTCATGCGATCACCTCCTTGGCCTTGTGCTGATCATCCTTATCTTTATCTTGGTTTTTCCCATTTGATGCCTTGCGCAGCTGCTGCCACTTTTCACTGACAAAGCCAATCACACCTTGTGGGAAGTACATGGTTGAGAGTACGAATAGTCCACCCAGAGCAAACAGCCACACCTCCGGGAACTCAACCGTAAACCAACTCTTGGCGTAGTTGATGATCAATGCACCGACAATGGCACCAAACAGAGTGGCACGACCGCCTAAGGCTACCCAAACCACAATCTCAATCGAGTTAAGAGGAGCAAATTCTCCCGGATTGATAATACCCACTTGAGGGACATATAAAGCCCCGGCAATACCGGCGATAATCGCAGAAAGAACGAAGACCCACAGCTTGATGCCATCGACGTCATAGCCCATAAAGCGAGTGCGTGATTCCGTATCACGAATCGCTAATGCCACACGACCTAATCGACTGGTCACCACCATGCGACAAGCTATGTAGCTGAGAATAAGCGCAATACCAGTCGCGACAAACAGACCTATCTTGACCGCATCACTCTGCAAACTCAGACCGATGATGTCTTTGAAATCCGTCAGTCCGTTGTTGCCACCAAAGCCCATTTCGTTGCGGAAAAATGCCAGCATCAATGCGTAAGTTAATGCCTGAGTCATGATAGAAAGGTAAACCCCTGACACACGAGAGCGAAAAGCCAGATAACCAAACAAGTAAGCCAACGCGCCCGGCACTAGCACCACCATCAAGCAGGCGAACCAGAACTGATCAAAACCCTGCCAGAACCACGGCAACGCAGACCAATCAAGGAACACCATAAAGTCAGGTAGGACTGGATCACCATAAACCCCACGGTCACCAATCTGACGCATCAAGTACATGCCCATCGCATAACCACCAAGCGCAAAGAAAGCACCGTGGCCAAGGCTCAAGATTCCGAGATAGCCCCACACCAGATCGAGCGCCAACGCCAACATTGCGTAGCTCAGATATTTGCCCATCAGCGAGATAGTAAAAGTCTCTACATGGAGCGGGTGCCCACTTGGTAACATGGTGTTAGCCAGTGGGATAAGAATAACGGCCGCTAGAATGGCAAGGATGGTCAGTTGGCCACCTTTGTCACCACGCATTGCCGAAAGTACAAATGATTTTGACTGCATGATGTTGTCCTTAACCTTCAGCCGCACGACCACGTTGCGGGAAGAGTCCGCGTGGGCGTTTTTGAATAAATAGAATGATGAAAACCAGTACCAGAATCTTGGCGAGAACCGCACCAGCCCATGGTTCTAAAATTTTATTGAACAGACCAAGGCTTAAGCCTGCGACTAGCGTGCCCCATAGGTTGCCAACACCGCCGAATACCACCACCATGAATGAGTCGATGATGTACGCCTGTCCCATATTAGGGCCAACGTTGGTCAGTTGAGACAGTGCCACGCCTGCAACACCCGCAACGCCAGAGCCTAAACCGAAGGTCATCGCATCAACTCGCTCTGAACGAATACCCATCGCACGAGCCATGCCACGGTTTTGAGAAACCGCACGAACCTGCAAACCTAGTGGTGTCTTTTTCAGAACCATTAATAAGCCCATAAATACCAAACCACAGAAGAGAATGATATAAAGTCGGTTGTAAGTCAGGGACAACATTGGGTTCAATTGAAGTGCGCCAGACATCCATTCAGGCGTGCTCACTGAGCGGTTCAAAGGAGAGAAAATCGAGCGAACAGCCTGCTGCAAGATTAAGCTAATACCAAAGGTCGCGAGTAAGGTTTCCAATGGGCGACCATAAAGATGACGAATCACACTTCGCTCAATCGCAATGCCCACTAAGCCAGAAACAATGAATGCCGCTGGAATGGAAAGTATCAGCGCTAGGCCAATATGATTCGGCATCAACAACTGCAATACGTAGGTGGTGTAAGCGCCAATCATGATCAGCTCGCCATGAGCCATGTTGATAACGCCCATCACACCAAAGGTAATCGCTAAGCCAATGCCTGCCAGTACCAATACCGAGCCTAAGCTCAAACCGAAGAATACGGTTTCTACACCCGAATAGAGTGCTTGGCTTTGTTGATAGCTATCCATCGCACGTTCTGCTGCAGCGGTAATGCTTGGTTCTTGCTCACCGTTAAGTAGTTGGTTCAGTGTTTTTAGAACGACTGAATGCTTAAAGTCGCCCACTCGTTCAATCGATGTTACTCGAGCTTCAGTTGTTGCACTGTTATCAAGCGAGGTAAAAATAGCTAATGACAAATCCATTAGTTCAGCGACTTTACCATCGGTCTCATTTTCTCTAAGTTCGGATAAACGATCGATGATAGTGGCATCCTTAGTTCCCAGTAGATCGAGAACCGCTTGATAACGCACATCTGGGTTACTGCTATTTAATCCAATAGAGGCAATTTCACCCCGTAAGATCCCGCGAAGTTTGTTGTTTACGCGCACCTTTTTAAACAGCTTAGCATTGTCGATATTGAGAGTTGATTCATCCCATACAGACTGAGCTGAAGTGGCTGTTTTGGTGTTTTGAATGAGATAGAGCTGTTTATAATGTTCGTTTTTTTTATCATTGAAGTAATAGAGATTGCCGTTTAACCATCCATATAAAATAGCCTTCGACACGTCTTCCGTTTGTGTCTCAATGATCCAATCGATGGCTAGCTCTTTATCCGATGTTTTTTTACCAACTAGCGCCTTGGTAAAGCTAGCTTCATCCGTTATTCCAGCAAAAGCCAACTGAGCACTGATAGCCATGAGCAACAGCGCCTTAAATACGTTTAATACGTTCTTCATCCCTGCTTCCTTAACCAACAAGTTAGATATTGTTATTTTTTACTTGGTGGATGTTTGGATAGTTGTTGTGACTTGAAACTAATTTGAGCCTTCTCTTTCGTTGCGCCTCCATGCAGAAGCACTCTTCCCTAAAGAGAAGGCTCAATATTCATAGCTAGTAGTTACCGGTAATAGGTAACACCCAGTAACGAAAGCTGATAACCAGTAACTAGTTATCAGCTAAGAGCGAATAACTCTAGTTACCACCAGAACACTTTTTAGTTTCAACGTTGAACGCACCACATGAGAATGGCTTAGACCAACTAGAGAATAGTTTTGCTGATTCAGGTAAGTAGTTAGACCAAGCATCACCTGCAACAAGGCCTGTGGTTTCCCAAACGATGTCAAACTGGCCATCATCTTGAATCTCACCAATCAATACAGGTTTAGTTATGTGGTGGTTTGGTAGCATGGTTGAGTAGCCACCAGATAGGTTTGGAACAGACACACCAATCAATGCATCTTGCACCGCTTCAGCATCGGTTGTGCCCGCATTAGTCACAGCTTGAGCCCACATATTGAAACCAATATAGTGTGCTTCCATCGGGTCATTCGTTACACGTTTGTCACTCTTAATGAATGACTGCCATGTTTCAACGAACTCTTCATTGACTTCGGTATCGACGCTCATGAAATAGTTCCATGCCGCTAAGTGACCCACTAGAGGTTCAGTATCCATGCCCGATAGCTCTTCTTCGCCAACCGAGAATGCAATCACTGGAATGTCTTCAGATGAAACACCTTGAGCACCAAGCTCTTTATAGAAAGGTACGTTTGCATCGCCATTCACAGTAGATACAACGGCGGTTTTCTTACCAGCTTCACCAAACTTCTTGATATCTGAAACAATAGATTGCCAATCAGAATGACCAAACGGTGTGTAGTTGATCATGATGTCTTCTTCTGCGACACCTTTACTTTTTAGGTAGGCCTCTAAGATCTTATTGGTGGTACGTGGATAAACGTAATCGGTACCTGCAAGCACCCAACGTTCCACTTCAAGTTCATCCATTAAGTAATCAACGGCAGGAATCGCTTGTTGGTTTGGCGCAGCACCGGTGTAGAAAACGTTTTTAGAGGACTCTTCGCCTTCATACTGTACTGGGTAGAAAAGGATGCTGTTTAGCTCTTCAAAAACTGGCAGCATGGATTTACGTGATACCGATGTCCAACCACCGAACACCACATCCACTTTCTCTTTTTCGATAAGCTCACGCGCTTTCTCAGCAAATAGCGGCCAGTTTGACGCAGGGTCAACCACGACAGGCTCTAGCTTCTTACCAAGCAAACCGCCCTTTTTGTTCTGCTCTTCGATGAGCATTAGCACGGTATCTTTTAGCGTTGTCTCACTGATCGCCATGGTGCCAGAGAGTGAGTGTAGAACACCGACCTTGATGGTCTCATCAGCAGCAAACACTGTTGCAGAAGAAAATGAAAGTGTTGTACACAGTGCAGCTAGCGATAAATTGAACACCTTGTTCATGATATTACTCCATAATTGTATTTTTGTTATTCAATTACAGAGTTACAAGAAGAGTGCCAAACTTATAAACCAACGAAATTATTTATAAGTAATTGTATTAATAGAATTTAAAAGAAACTCACACCAATAGAGTGCATAGCAATCATGTAACTATGTTTCATACTGGTGCAGTGACGGTGAGAATGAACCAAGATGACACATTCCTGTTCTTCAGATACAAAAAAGACCCAACACTTTAGTATTGAGTCTCTGGTATAACATCACCGATGGTCGTTCAAACCATGAGTTTAAGGCTATTCCGCTGGTTTAAATTCGAATTTTACTCTCGACTTAGATTTCAACTCGTTGCAATCACCGTTGCAAAAATAGCTCGCCGCACCACAGGCTTGAAGCTTCTCAAGTTGGCTGCTGCACTCAGGACAAAACCCAACTTTAGTAAAGTGAGCCTGACAACTTTCACAGTGATACTTGCCATCCCAAGCTAGCTCAGACTGGCATTTAGGGCAGATATTTTCACTCATTAGCATTTCCTAATTTACTACTATTTTTACAATCTACTACTGCTGAGACTTGGCTTGCTTGATTTGATACATGTTCTTATCAGCTTGTGCGATCAACTGGTCTAATCCTTGAGGATCTTTGTCACAAGAAAGCCCGACACTCACCGAGAATTGCACATCATTGATATAAAGCGCTTGTTGCAGTGCTTTCTCTAAGCTGTGGTAGAAGCTAACAACGCTTTCTTGATCATCAAAACATGAGAACACCACAAACTCATCACCACCATAACGCCCTATCTTGGCACATGCTGTGGTTGCCTCATCAAGAACTTCGGCAACCGCCAGCAACACATCGTCACCGAAACTATGGCCATAGGTATCATTTATTGATTTGAACTTATCGACATCCACAAACAGACACGCCATCACCTTTTCTGAAAAACATCGCTTAGCCAACACTTTTTCAGCTTCATTGAACAGTGCACGACGATTCAAGCAATGGGTTAGAGAATCTCGATTGGCGAAAAAGTTAAGCTGATTCTCCAACTCGAACTTTTCTAGTGCTACCGAATACAGGGAAGCCAGTAGTTCTAAGATCTCGAGCTCAAATTCATGTGGTTCAGAGATGTACTGACTATAAATAGCGAAGGTACCCAACACATTACCGCGCGACGAGATAATGGGGACCGACCAACAGGCATGCAGGTTAGCCTGGTTTGTTAACGCCAAGAAAGGTGCCCAGTTAGGGTGGGTATTGATGTCTGAGACCATCACTGCTTTTTTAAGCGCAGCAGCCTCACCACACGAACCAATTCCAACACCGATACCAACGCCCTCTATCTGTTGATTATAGAAATCAGGCAAATTCGGAGCATATTCGAGGTGCAAAGTCTGAGACTCAGCGTTGAGCAGTAAAATTGAAGCCATACGCTGACCAAAAAGCTGCTCTGTGAGCTCTATGATCTTGCGGTTTAAGTCCTTGCGATCCATCCCAAGGGCAAGCTTCCGAAGCAACCTATTGACTGCTCGGTGGCCTTCTAATAAAAATTGTTGTTCCATTCACTAAAGCTTTCAATTATTTAATCGGGTACAGTCTGTTCTTATGCAAGCCTGTTATTGATTAATAATAACACACTTAATTACCACGACACACAATCGAAGATCATAGGTTGATCTTTCGCTTTATCTATTTTGATCAGCGATCTACCCCAAAAAGAATATTTATATCACCACATACCGAAAGCATAAGTTACATGTGCTGCATTTCAATTTTAAATAGTCATTTATATTAAAAGTTACATGTAAAAACAAAATAAACAGCACAGGCCATTTCGATCTGTAGTCTAAATCATCGAATTACATGCGTCAGCATTTCAATATGCTGGTCATCTAACTGGGTTAACTTAACGGACAATGCCTTAAGCTCTGAGGTGTTCTCAATGTGAGTACCACCACACGGAATAGACACTAAAGTGTCGGCATCCAACTGCCATTCCCAATAACGAGAGTCTGTTAATGCTTCGCCTTCCAGTCGCATTGCAACTGGCGTCGGCTCTGCAAGCCAGCCCGCAATCATCTGGTTGATATCAGCTTCGATGTCATCAAGATTTGCTAGCATGTCTGCAACGTTCAAACCGCGCTTCTTGAGGGTTTTGCCTAAACGATACTTATCGGAACACAGCTCTGGAGTCACAAAGCTCGTCACTTGTGCGTAGCTATTGAAGTCGTAACTGCCAAGCGGATCTTTTCTATCCGCATCTTTACGCCAGTAGCGCTCAGCCAATACTTTATTCAAAGCTAGGAAAGCGATGTGGCCAGCACTGTGACCACGGCTCAAACTGGCTTGGTACTCTTTATCAACCGACAACACGACTTCGTCGTTAACCTTAATCATAGAAGCAGATGTAGGTAGCTGGTGGACAACAACAAACGCCCACCCTTCCGTATCACGCTTAACAGGGATATCTGCTGCGATATGAAGCTTGCCAGTAGATTGTTCTATAGCACCAACAAGGCAGTCTTCAACTGGATATAGCACGTCACCAACACTCACAAAGCCTTGGTCTGCAGGGTGATCTGGCCAAATGTGACTCACTGGGTGGAAGGGTGTCACGTCGGTGATCAGGTAAGTTTTGCTGTCATCGCTTTCAACGTACTGCGCTTTAGCATTGAGCTGCCAAGCCTGATGACAAAATTGAGTGATGGTTGGTGTGATTGCTGACACAGGTGTAATCAAATCGCTAGTAGTCATATCGTTCTTCTTCTGGAATCTAGTCTGATTCGTTGAGCCATGATGATAAAAACGTATTGTTATGGCTTAACGTGAATTTTGCTTAAAAAAATACCCGAGACAGGCTCGGGTATCAAATCTATTGGAAAGGTTTACTTACGACCTTTAACCATGCTCATCATACGCTTACGTTTACGTTCTTGAGAAATTGTCAGCTTGTTTGTCTTAGCTTCAAATGGGTTCTCGCTGTTCTGGAATTGAATGCGAATAGGTGTACCCATGATTTCTAGTGAACGACGGTAGTAGTTCATCAAGAATCGTTTGTATGAATCTGGCAAGTTACGAACTTGGTTGCCGTGGATAACGATAATCGGTGGGTTGTAGCCACCAGCGTGCGCGTATTTCAGTTTCACACGACGGCCACGAACCATAGGCGGTTGGTGATCATCAGTCGCCATCTTCATGATACGAGTTAGCACAGAAGTACCAACACGAGTAGTCGCTGATTTGTAAGCTTCTTGTACAGACTCAAACAAGTGACCAACACCTGTACCGTGAAGTGCAGAGATAAAGTGAATACGTGCGAAATCAACGAAGCCTAAGCGACGGTCTAGCTCTTTCTTAACGCGTTCTTTAACGTCGTTATCTAGGCCATCCCACTTGTTTACGGCAATAACAATTGAACGACCAGCGTTCAACGCAAAGCCTAGCAAGCTTAGATCTTGATCAGAGATGTTTTCGCGAGCATCGATAAGCAGCAATACAACGTTAGCATCTTCAATCGCTTTCAGTGTTTTAACCACTGAGAACTTCTCTACCGTTTCGTTGATGTTTTTACGACGACGAACACCCGCAGTATCGATTAGAACGTATTCACGCTCGTCACGCTGCATTGGGATATAGATAGAGTCACGAGTCGTACCTGGCATATCGTAAACAACCACACGCTCTTCACCAAGAATACGGTTCGTTAGCGTTGATTTACCTACGTTAGGACGGCCAATGATCGCTAGTTTGATCGGTTGATCTTGAAGACGCTTGAATTCTGCTTCAGCTTCTTCTTCTGTAAATTCAACCTGCTCTTCTTCTTCGTCTTCAAACTCAGTTAAGTCGCTTACTTCGCCATTCTCAGCTTTTAGCGCTTCTGCGAATGGGTTAAGAGCAAGGTCAATAAGTGCAGTAACACCACGACCATGCGCCGCAGCGATTTGGTACATGTCTTCTACACCTAGTTGCCAGAAGTCAGCACTTGCAGCATCAGGGTCGATACCATCAACCTTGTTTACTACTAGCATTGAAGGCTTTTCTAGTTGACGTAGGTGCTTAGCAATCGCCACGTCTGAAGGTGTTAGACCCGCACGGCCATCTACCATAAATAGAACGACATCAGCTTCATCAATCGCCGCTAGCGACTGTTCAGCCATTTTAGTTTCAACACCTTCTTCAGTACCGTCGATACCGCCAGTGTCAATAACAATAAAGTCATGCTCGCTAAAATGAGCATGACCGTATTTACGGTCACGCGTTAAGCCAGGGAAATCCGCAACCAATGCATCACGAGTTCGAGTCAATCGGTTAAATAACGTAGATTTACCTACGTTCGGACGCCCTACTAGAGCAACAACAGGTACCATAACAACCTCTACAATTTCTTCTCTAAATGTAGTTATAGGTAAGCACTTGTTCGCAAGTTTAAACTCTTACCTATAACCACACGGTTTATTAATTTTTAACAACAAAACGGCTCCTGGCTGTTACCAACCAGGAGCCGACTGTGAATTATATCACGCTTTTATTGGCTAATCGTTAGTTTCTTTACATCGCCATTGCGAGTCGTCACTAAGTAGCCTTCAGGCAGTTCAATTGGTGCAACCGCAAAGCCGCTATCATCGACAAGCTGTTGAGCAACAAACTCACCCGATGAACGATCCAACCAGTGCAGATAACCTTCAGTATCACCCACGACTACATAACCATTAATAATAGCAGGTGCTGTCAGTAAGCGGTTTTCTAACAATGGAGTGCTCCACAGTTCAGTACCACTACGCGCATCAACCGCAACCACATGGTCTTTGTCGGTAACAACGAACAAACGCCTACCATCACTTGCTAAATCAATCGCTGATGAGTAGTTACGTTTCCAAATTGGCTTACCAGAACGAAGGTCGATAGCAATCAGCTGACCATTGATACCTACGGTATACAGGGTGCCACCAAGAACAATTGGAGATGCATCAACATCAACCAAACGATCAATTTCCGTTGCACCTTTTGGTGTGCCTACTGGCTGTTGCCAAATAAGCTGACCACGATCAACGATAGCCGCAGCTAGACGACCATTTGCTGTACCCCAGAATACACCACCAGAAACTGCAACAGGCGAGCTATCGCCACGCAGTGTTAGGCTTGGTACTTCCGTACTGATGGTCCATTTTTGTTCACCGCTTGCTTGATCTAACGCGATCAACATACCGCGACTGGTATGAACAATGACCATGTTGCTATCAGTTGCTGGGGATGCAAGCACCTCGCCATTGACTGATACACGCCACAGCTCTTCACCGGTCGATTCTTCCAGTGCGATCACTTCGCCATTTTCAGAACCAACAAAAACTTTACCGTAAGCCGCCGTTAAGCCACCCGATAAACGAGCCAATACGTCTTTCTCAAGATCGACTTTCCACAGCGCTTTACCTGTATCAGGATCAAGCGCTTTAACCATACCTTCACGGCTTGCAACAAACACTTTGTCGTAAGCCAATTCTGGCGTTAGTTTTGAAAAGTAGTGACCAACACCATCACCAACCGACGTAGACCATTCCTGACTAGGAGTGAACTCGCTGTTTACCGTTGGTACTGGAGCCATGATTACGGTGTCTTCTTCACCCGCACAGCCAGCTAGTAGGCCAAGAGCAATCGCACACAACGCCGCTTTTGGAAACATCTTCTTCATTCAAAGCGCCTTATTTAGCTAGGTCGTCAAGTTTGATTTTAAGCGTTTGGCTAGCGTCAACAGCTTGCTGTGCTTCTGTGTAAGCACTGTATGCTGCGTCTGTGTCGCCTTTACGAAGTGAGATATCACCACGCAGTTCAGCAACACGGCCTTTCCAAGATTCATCTGTCATAGCAGCAAGATCAGTCAGTGCTGCGTCAAATTCACCTTGCTCAGCTTTAATACGTGCAACACGGTAAGTAAGTAGTGGCGCAAGTGCCGCGTCCTTAGTTGCCGATTTTGCCCACTCGAGCTGTTCAAGTGCCGCCGCTAGATCGCCTGCTTGTACTTGTACTTTTGCTAGTTGCATAGCAGCAAGTACTGAGTACTCAGCATCTTTGTTTGCGTCGATGAAAGCTTGAATATCAGATTGAGCATCAACACCCTTAACATCAAGAGCTGAAATTACAGAGGTGTAGCTTTCTGAAGCTGCTTCACGCGCTTCAACTACTGAATCTTGGTAATAGCGCCAGCCAAATAGACCACCTAAACCAATAACCGCACCAAAGATTACGGCTTTACCGTTCTCTTTCCACCAATCTTTAATGGCTTCAACTTGTTGCTCTTCGCTATCGTAAAGTTCCACTTCCTGTCCTCTTTAATTCTTTAAACGCCAGCATAGTGCTGACGTTAGTATTCATTATGAGCGTTTGCTCAATGGCTAATTAGATTAGCGCAGCAACTTTCTCTGCAACTTCCGTTTGAGACACGGTTTCTTGCTCGCCGCCAACCAGATCTTTTAGCACAACTGTATTGTCAGCAACTTCGTTCTCACCAAGTACCAGCGCCACAACAGCACCTACTTTGTCAGCACGTTTGAATTGCTTCTTGAAGTTACCACCACCGAAGTGGTTCATTACACGCACGCCTTCAACGGTGTCGCGTAATTGATTCGCTAACTGCATGCCCGCGATCATAGTACCTTCGCCAGCAGCAACTACGTATACATCAACGCTACGACGAACTTCTGTTAGCTCTAGCGTTTCCATCATCAGAACCAGACGCTCTAGACCCATTGCGAAGCCAACTGCATTGGTTGCTTTGCCGCCTAGTTGCTCAACAAGACCATCGTAACGACCGCCGCCACATACTGTACCTTGAGCACCAAGGCTGTCTGTGATCCACTCAAATACGGTGCGGTTGTAGTAATCTAGGCCACGTACTAGACGCTCATTAACTTGGTATTCGATACCAACAGCGTCAAGAAGTTCACACAAACCAGCAAAATGTTGCTTCGATTCTTCACCTAGATATTCAGATAGTCGAGGTGCGTCACCTAAGATAGCTTGAACATCAGGGTTCTTAGTATCAAGTACACGTAGAGGGTTAGTGTGCATGCGACGTTTGCAGTCTTCGTCAAGCACATCAATATGTTGCTCAAGGAAAGCCACTAACGCAGTGCGGTAGCTTACGCGATCTTCTTGAGAACCGATTGAGTTCAGCTCTAGGCGAACGTGCTTATCGATACCTAGCTCACGCCATAGACGTGCTGTCATCATGATAAGTTCTGCGTCAACGTCTGGACCGTCTAGACCAAACACTTCAACACCACATTGGTGGAATTGACGGTAACGACCTTTTTGAGGACGCTCGTGACGGAACATAGGGCCCATGTACCATAGGCGCTGTTCATCACGGTTGATAAGGCTATTTTGAATACATGAACGAACACAACCTGCTGTGCCTTCTGGACGCAGCGTTAGGCTATCGCCATTGCGGTCGTCAAAGGTGTACATCTCTTTAGAAACAACGTCTGTCTCTTCACCAACTGCACGGCTAAATAGGTTTGTTTCTTCAACGATAGGCATACGTACTTCGTTGTAACCGTATGCACTCACCACGTTTTTAACTGCGCTTTCTACTTTCTGCCACAGTGGTGATTGAGTTGGAAGGCAGTCGTTCATGCCTCGAATTGCTTGAATATTTTTAGCCACAGTATTTATTCCGTAATTTCTCACGACCAGGTGTTAGTGCGAATAGACAATCACACCCCATCGCGTTGTATTAATCTTCTAAGTTTTCTACATCAATGCGATTTGCTTTATCAAGCACTGACGCTTTTGCACGAATCTTAGCTTCAAGTTTGTCGACAAGGTCATCGTTGTCGAAGCGCTCTTTCTGACGCTTACCATCTTCGTAGAAGGCACTCTTACGTGCACTACCAGCTAAACCTAAGTGAGACACTTCAGCTTCACCAGGGCCGTTAACCACACAACCGATGATAGATACGTCCATTGGAGTGATCACGTCTTCTAGGCGCTCTTCAAGGGCATTAACGGTGTTAATAACATCGAACTCTTGACGAGAACAGCTCGGACACGCAATGAAGTTGATGCCACGCGAACGAATGCGCAAAGATTTAAGAATATCAAAGCCAACTTTGATCTCTTCAACCGGATCAGCCGCTAGCGATATACGTAGCGTATCGCCGATACCTTCAGAAAGAAGCATACCTAAACCTACCGCTGACTTCACAGAGCCTGCACGCGCACCACCCGCTTCGGTAATACCAAGGTGGAGAGGTTGATCAATCTGCTTAGCCAGCAAACGGTAAGAACCGACAGCAAGGAATACATCAGAAGCCTTCACGCTGACTTTGAATTGATCAAAGTTCAGACGGTCTAGGATATCTACATGACGCATTGCTGATTCAACAAGCGCTTCTGCTGTAGGTTCTGTGTATTTCTCTTGGATCTCTTTCTCAAGAGAACCGCCGTTAACACCAATACGAATCGGAATATTCATATCACGTGCACAATCAACAACTGAGCGGATACGGCTTTCGTTACCGATGTTACCTGGGTTGATACGCAGACAGTCAACGCCGTATTCCGCCACTTTAAGTGCGATACGGTAGTCGAAGTGAATATCAGCAACCAAAGGAACAGAGACCTGCTGCTTGATTAGCTTAAAGGCTTCAGCTGCATCCATAGTCGGTACAGATACGCGAACGATATCAGCGCCAACTTTTTCCAGAGCTCTAATTTGAGCAACGGTCGCGGCTACATCTGTTGTTCTTGTGTTGGTCATGGATTGCACAGCAATTGGTGCACCATCACCGATCGGCACATCACCCACATAAATACGGGTTGATTTGCGACGAATAATAGGAGATTCGTGTTGCATATTAACTCTAAGGTAAGGTTATTCTAGCTACTTTGCCTGAAGTATACCCAGAAAGGTCGACAGGTTCACTTGCAAATGTCATTGATACGCCTTCTGGCGCACCTAGAATCACTTTATATGGCGCAGTTCCTGATAGATTTAACGACTGACCTGCTTTTTTGATGCCAGTCGACAAGGTTTTACCCGTTGCATCTTTTACTTGGATCCAGCAATCAGCGGTGAACTGCATCACTAGCTCGTTAGCCACAGCTTCAGGAGCCGTGCTAGCTTCAACCGCTTCTGCATTAGCAGTAACTTCAGCAGTTGGTTCAGTCTCTGTTGCTTGCTGTGCAGGAGTTTCGTCAGCTGGAGTAACAGCACCTGAAGTATCTTCCGCGTCGCTTATTGCAGCAAGGCCTTCAGTACCTTCAACAACAGAAGCACCCGCTTCGTTTTGTTCAGCTTCAATCACTTCTAAAGAGGTGAATTCAGGGGCAAGTGATTCTTCTACCGCTAGCTCTTCTGAGCTTTCAGTATTCGCTAAAGATTGAGATAGGGTGTCTTGTTGTTGGTTCTGCCACCACCAAAGTGAGGAGATACCCGCAATGACCGCAAAAATACTCCAAGTCAGGATCATAATACGGCTGTTGTGCTTCTCGGTTTTGGTCTTACGAGAAAAGCTCAACATTTCTTGCTCTTGATGCTGAGCATCACCGGCATGATGCAGCGCACTCAATACGACTTTTTCGTCAAGATTGACGTATTTCGCGTATGAACGAATATAGCCACGCATAAACGTCGCCACTTGATCTGACTCGAATTGGTTTTCTTCAATTTGTTGGATCAGCGTAACGCGAAGTTTCAAGCGATCAGAAATCTGCTTTTGCGTTAAACCAAGAGATTCTCGTTTGTTCTTAAGCAGCGTTCCCGCTTCCAAAGCTGGAGCTACGGTTTCTTGCGTTTGTGTATCTTGTTCTGTGTTCATAGAGAGTGAACTTCTAAAGTATTATCGCAGGTTGAGGAGAGCGTTTTCTTATTGTCGTTTAAGCTCAATCTAACAACCCACGTTATGTGGAATTTTTCCTGCTATCTAAATCATCAACCCTTAAAGGCGAACATCATTCATTTGTTATGGATGACCTTCTCAGGAAGCTAGTTTATCAAGTAGCCAACCTAAATAGACATATTGATGATCAGTAGCAAGCGAGCACTTAAATTAATTTAAGATTAGTTAATCATAAGCTAATGCCATTACAAGGCAAAAACACTTTAAACAAAATTTACCGTCAGCTCATGGTTTTGTCCAAAATTTGACGAAAAATGTAAGAAAGCGTGGGCAAGAAGTCCAAAAAATCAAAAACTGCACCCCAGAAAAGCAACAAGCCAGAAGTAAGACTTCTGGCTTGTTTAGGTTCTAATCGCGTTTTATACCGCTTTTACTTCAATCACACCACCGGCAATCAAGTTCGCTTCAGAGGCTGCTTTAAGCATTTTAGTACGCTTGGTTCTATCAATCACATCACCGACTAACTGACCACACGCGGCATCAATATCATCACCACGAGTCTTACGAACGGTTACTGTGTAGTTGTATTCCATCAGCGTTTTTTGGAAGCGATCAATACGAGAGTTGCTTGGCTTCTTATAAGGCGACCCCGGGTAAGGGTTGAATGGAATCAAGTTGATCTTACAAGGCGTCTCTTTCATTAGCTCAGCAAGTTCACGTGCGTGGTCCATATCATCATTCACATGATCCAATAACACGTACTCAACCGTTACTTTACCGCGGTTAGCATTTGAAGATGCAATGTAACGACGAACAGATGCTAGGAAGTCTTGGATATCCCAACGGTCGTTGATCGGCATGATTTGGCTACGTAGTGCATCGTTTGGCGCATGTAGAGAAATAGCCAATGCGACATCGATGTTGTCTGTCATTTGGTCAAGGCCAGAAACAACACCAGAAGTTGATACGGTTACACGACGCTTAGACAGTGCGAAACCTAGATCATCAAGCATGATTTCTAATGATGGCATTAGGTTCTTCATGTTCAATAGAGGCTCACCCATACCCATCATTACAACGTTAGTAATTGGACGACGACCGGTTTCTTTTTCTAGGCCGATTTCGCGAGATGCGCGCCAGATTTGGCCAACAATCTCTGAAACTTTTAGGTTACGGTTGAAGCCTTGTTGAGCTGTAGAACAGAACTTACATTCAAGTGCACAACCAACCTGTGAAGATACACATAGCGTCGCACGGTCACCATCTGGGATGTATACCGTTTCAACGTCTTGGTCGCCAACGCTCATCGCCCATTTAATTGTGCCATCTGAAGAGTGTTGAGCTTCAGAAACAACAGGTGCAACAATCTCACAGCGACGTTGAAGTTTCTCACGTAACTTTTTGTTGATGTTATTCATTTGTTCGAAGTCATCGACACCGAAGTGATAAATCCACTTCATCACTTGCTCTGCTCGAAACGCTTTCTCATTCAGTTCTTCTGTGAAAAATTTACGAAGACCTTTACGATCAAAATCGAGTAGATTGACTTTAGCTGTGGTCATGATGCCTCTCAATGACGGAACAATAATTAAGGGCGCGAATTGTACAGGCTTTACGCAACTTCAACAAGCATTGTAAAACCCTGTGTTTATTAAGACATTCAAACTTAAGCGATTAAAATTTGAACGATTGTATTTATCGGCCTGAGATTACCCAATTTAAACAAAGATTCCCGATTACACTCCTTCGTCGCTTTCGGGAATGACGTAAATAATCACCAATTGCTCGATAATATTTACCACGAGATGGTTGCTCCAAAGTTCCCCGTCATTCCAGAACTGAGGAACGAAGTATCTGGAATCTCCAATAACAAAAACAGATTCCCGATTACGCTCCTTCGTCGCTTTCGAGAATGACGACTAAATTGATTATCGAGAGCGTAAAATCCACTTACAAAAAAGGCCTCACCGAGGTGAAGCCTTTAGAATAATTTGCAGTGCCGATTATTGAGCTGGGCGTGGGCAAATTTCAGATTCTGGGAAGAAGAATTCGATTTCGCGAGCTGCAGACTCAGGGCTGTCGCTGCCGTGAACTGAGTTGTAACGCATGCTGATTGCGTAGTCAGCACGGATAGTACCGCATGCCGCTTCTTCTGGGTTTGTTTTACCCATAAGCTCACGGTAACGAGCGATAGCGTTTTCGCCTTCAAGCACTTGAACCATGATAGGACCAGAAGTCATAAACTCTTTAAGAGCTGGGAAGAACTCTTTACCTTCATGTTCAGCGTAGAAGCCACTCGCTTGCTCTTCAGTAAGACGAACCATTTTAGCAGCAATAATTTCTAGGCCTGCTTTTTCGATACGGTGGTAGATTTCACCAACAAGGTTACGCTTAACTGCATCCGGCTTAACAATTGAGAACGTTCTTTCTAGAGCCATAGGGATTCCTTCACTTCATTTTTTTGTTATTAAATACTGAAATTACTGAGATCTTTCGATCTGAGCTTTATGAATGAGCGGCACAAAATACCGCTCACCCTTATTATTATTTTGCTTGGTCGATAAGAAGACGAGCCAGTGTGCGAACGCCCATACCCGTTGCGCCTGCCGCCCACTTGTCACTTGCTGACTTACGGTAAGTACCCGCGCAATCCATATGAATCCAACCTTTTTTGTAATCATCTACAAAGTAAGAAAGGAATGCCGCTGCTGTACTTGCACCCGGTGTGTAATCGCCTGTGCTGATGTTTGAAAGATCAGCAAAGTTTGAAGGCAACATACCACGGTGGAAATCAGCAAGAGGCAGTGGCCATAAGCCTTCTTTCTCTTGGTTTGCCGCTGTTAGCGCTTGGTGAGACAACTCATCATCGAAGCTTAATAGTGCGTGGTAGTCGTTACCTAATGCGTTTTTAGCCGCGCCTGTTAGCGTTGCACAGTCGATGATCAGCTCAGGGCTTTGTGCACTTGCGTACATCAGGCCATCAGCTAGCACTAAGCGACCTTCCGCATCAGTGTTCATGATCTCAACTGTTTTACCGTTTTTGTAGGTAATGATATCGCCAAGCTTCAATGCGCGACCAGAGATCATGTTCTCTGCGCAACATAGAATAAGCTTGATGCGCTTGTTAAGACCGCGTTCAATCGCAAGACCTAAACCACCAGTAATCGTTGCTGCGCCACCCATGTCAGCTTTCATCGCTGTCATGAATTGGCCTGGCTTGATACTGTAACCGCCCGAATCGAACGTAATACCTTTACCGACTAAACAGGCAAATACAGGTGCGTTTTCATCGCCTGTTGGGTTGAAGTCCAGTTGCAGCATTGCTGATGTACGCTCAGAGCCACGACCTACCGCGTAGATGCCTTCCCAACCTTCGGTTAGTAGATCCTTGTCTTTAACAATCTTCGCTTTAACAGTGCCCGCTGGTGCCACTGACTTGATGTATTCTGCAGCCATTGTCGCAAGTTGACGAGGTGCCACTTCTTCAGCGGTTTTATTGATAATGTCACGCGTCCAGTCAGTTGCGCGAATACGAGCTTCAAGCTCAGTTTGATCGGCTTCTGAAAGTGCATCCCATTCCAATGCATTCTTTTTCTTTGGTCCACGGTAGCCTTGGTAGAAAGCCCAAACGCTTTCTAGATCCCAACCTTCACCACGAAGTGAAACGAATGCGATACCTTGTCCGTCAAGCGTACGACCCGCACGTTGAACTGCGCCTAGATCGTGGCCTTCACCAATGTGAATTGTCGCTCCCGCTTCTGAGAACGATAAAATAGCTCTTGCTCCCCACTGAGGCTGGGCAGCTTCTTGACTTAAAAATACTGACATCTGTGTAGACATGATTTCTCCTTGTCATGAACCACTGTGAGTGTGTGATTCTGATTATTTTTTATTAGCGCACTGATGTTAGCATTATGTAGGAGGAAAATGTCATTTTGATAAAAAAACGGACCATAAGGTCCGCTTTTTTTAGTAAGAATTGTTAACTTGGCTGCGTTTTATATTGGACTGATACCAACCCGCGACCAAATCATTAGACAAGAGGATTAATCCATCTCATCCATCCAGCACAAAATAATAGCCTCTAAGATTTTCTCATTCGAGTGGTTAGGCTCGTCGTCGAACTCTTCAAGGTCTAGCACCCATTGATGCAGATCGGTAAAACGTACCGTTTTAGGATCAGTATCAGGGTACAAATCACATAGCTCAATTGCGATGTCTCGCGAATCAATCCACTTCAAGCTCATAACACTTCCTTATATTTATTAGCGACGCTTGGTCACCTTTATGCTCTATATTCTAGGCCAGTTTTTTTAAACCGTTATCTCAGTCATGGCGAAACCACCATGACTGTAGAGAAGTTCTTAGTGATCTTCAGACGCTAGGTTCAATGTGTACTTTGGAATCTCTACAACAAGATCCGTATCAGCCACTTTAGCTTGGCAACCCAAGCGAGATTCCATCTCTAAGCCCCATGCTTTATCTAGCATGTCGTCTTCTAGATCATCACTCTCTTCTAAAGAATCAAAACCTTCACGAATCACAACATGACATGTTGTACATGCGCACGATTTCTCACATGCGTGTTCAATACCAATACCGGCCTTCAGTGCAACATCAAGAACCGTCTCACCAGTTTTTGCTTCTAAAACAGCGCCTTCTGGACATAGATCTTCGTGAGGTAAAACAATAATCTTTGGCATGTTTATCTATTCTCTAACTATTAAATATTATCGACTGACTGACCTGACAGTGCAGCACGAATTGATTTATCCATACGACGAGAAGCAAAGTCTTGGCTCGCTTTGTCGGTATTCTTAATTTCTAGTTCAATAGCATCAGCGTTGTCGCCATTACGCACTTCAATCAGTGCTTCAATCGCTTGAACAAGTTGTTGTTTGCCTTGCTCATCAAGTAGCTCGTCACCGTCGGCTTGCATTGCAGCGATAAGGCCTTCGATAACGCGATCCGCTTCTACGCGTTGCTCAGCAAGAGCACGCGCTTGCATGTCTTCTTTTGCAAACGTCATCGAATCTTTCAGCATGCTAGCCACTTCGTTGTCGCTTAGACCGTAAGAAGGCTTAACTTGGATTTCAGCTTGAACGCCAGTGCTCTTCTCCATTGCGGTAACCGATAGCAGGCCATCAGCATCCACTTGGTAAGTAACACGAATATGAGCAGCACCTGCAGTCATCGGCGGGATGCCTTTCAGAGCAAATCGAGCCAGTGAACGACAGTCATCAACCATCTCACGCTCGCCTTGCACGGTGTGTACTGTCATTGCAGTTTGACCGTCTTTGAACGTGGTAAACTCTTGTGCACGAGCAACTGGGATCGTGGTATTACGAGGGATGATCTTTTCGACTAAGCCACCCATGGTTTCGATACCCAGTGACAGAGGGATAACATCCAATAGCAGCATCTCAGAGTCAGGCTTGTTGCCAACTAAGATATCCGCTTGAATCGATGCGCCAATCGCAACCACTTCATCAGGGTTAATACTGGTTAATGGAGTACGACCAAAGAAGCCACCGACCATTTCACGAACAAGTAAGGTACGAGTTGAACCACCTACCATCACGACTTCTAGTACTTCATCCGCGTCAACTTCCGCATCTTTCAGTGCTCGGCGGCACGAAAGCAGCGTTTTCTTAACTAGTGGCTTGATGATCTCTTCGAACTCTTCACGAGTTAAAGAGCCAGACCAACCTAGTGCTTCAACATTAACGCTTTCAGCTTCAGATAAGCCAATCTTCGCTTCTGTTGCTGCGTCTAGAAGAATACGGTTCTGTTCTGCTGTCAGCTCTAACAAGCCCATTTGCTCTTGGAAATGATCCGCAATTAAATGGTCAAAGTCATCGCCGCCTAATGCAGAGTCACCACCGGTTGCTAAAACTTCGAAGACACCTTTAGACAGGCGTAGGATAGAGATATCAAACGTACCACCGCCTAAGTCATAAACAGCGATTACCCCTTCTTTACCTGAATCCAAGCCATAAGCAATCGCAGCTGCAGTGGGTTCATTAAGAAGACGTAACACATGAAGACCAGCAAGTTGCGCTGCGTCTTTGGTACCTGCACGTTGTGCATCATCAAAGTACGCAGGGACGGTAATCACGGCACCAGCCAATTCACCACCTAACGTCGACTCAGCACGTTGACCGAGTGCACGAAGAATATCTGCAGATACTTGAATTGGGTTCTTATTTCCTTGCGCTGTGTTAATCACAGGCAGGCCATTATCACTTTCTTCAAACTGATATGGCAGAGATGGGTATCGCTGTTGAATATCTGACAGTGAACGACCGATTAATCGCTTAACTGAGATAATGGTATTTTTAGGATCAATTTGTGCATTTACACGCGCTTCATCACCAGTGGTGTACGACTCTGACTGATAGTGAACAACGGAAGGGAGAATACTGCGACCTTGTTGATCAACAAGCGTGCTTGCCTCACCACTGCGCACTGACGCAACCAATGAGTTTGTTGTACCTAAATCAATACCCACTGCAAGCTTGTGCTGGTGAGGAGCGGCGCTTTGCCCTGGTTCTGCAATCTGAAGTAGTGCCATGGATGTGTCCTTGTTATACGAACTAGCCGATCAAACGATCTTCAACTAACTCGATTTCATTCTTTAATTTTGCAATAAACTTAAGCTTTCTTACTCGGTCTGCAGCTTCTAACCAAGCTTCGCTGTCGAGTTCTTGTTGGATAGCGCTTAATTGTTGTTTATACATTTTGCTAACCTTTCCTTCAAATGCAAACAAAGCATCTTCAGGATCAGAACTGTCGGCGATATCTTCCAGCTCTTCACGCAATTCCATTTGCTCCATCAGGAACATAGGATCTTGCATAGTCTGCTGCTCACCACGAATATCCTCACCATGTTGAACTAACAGGTATTCAGCGCGGCTGACTGGATTTTTCAACACCTGGTACGCATCATTGATTTGCGCAGCTTTTTGCACAGCCAGCAAGCGATCTCGCTCAGAAGCCGTGGCAAATTTATCAGGGTGGAATTGGCGTTGCAGATCTCTAAACTGAGAAGAAAGAAGGCTACCATCCAGTTGAAACTGAAGTGGTAGCCCAAATAATTCGAAATGATTCATGTAACGGTGGTCCTAAGTTTAGGCTCTTTACTTAGAGCCTAATTTTATTCTTCGCTCATTATAAACGCTCAACGATTGAGGCGTTTATACATTGAAGCTCTCACCACAACCACATTCGCCTTTCGCGTTAGGGTTGTTGAATTCAAAACCTTCGTTTAGGCCTTCTTTTACGTAATCAAGCTCAGTACCGTCTAGGTAAACTAGGCTCTTTGGATCAATGATGACCTTAACACCTGAATGCTCGAACACTTCGTCTTCTTCGTTGAGCTCGTCAACGAATTCCAGTACATACGCCATACCCGAACAGCCAGTAGTTTTTACCGCTAAGCGCAACCCGATACCTTTACCTCGGTTATCTAGGAAAGCTTGAACTCGGCTTGCTGCCGTATCTGTCATGGTGATGGCCATACTACAACCTTGTGTTTTATATAAATTGAGAACTCAGGGGGAGCACAAAGGGTGCTCCCAAATATTACTTTTTTGAAGTGATTACGTTGTAGAAACGATTAGTGCTTCTTTTTGTAATCCGCAACCGCTGCTTTGATTGCATCTTCAGCAAGAATTGAACAGTGAACTTTCACTGGTGGCAACTCTAGCTCTTCTGCGATTTCAGAGTTTTTAATAGCAGCTGCTTCATCAATACTTTTACCTTTAACCCACTCAGTGACTAGTGAGCTAGAAGCGATTGCGCTACCGCAACCGTAAGTCTTGAATTTTGCGTCTTCAATAATACCTTCTGCAGATACTTTGATTTGCAGTTTCATTACGTCACCACAAGCTGGTGCGCCAACCATGCCGCTACCTACACTTGGATCTTCTTTATCAAACGAACCTACGTTACGTGGGTTTTCGTAGTGATCAATTACTTTTTCGCTATATGCCATGATAGTTACCTCGAATCCTCTATTTCCGTGAGATTAGTGATGAGCCCACTCAACAGTGTTCAAATCAATCCCTTCTTTATACATATCCCATAGAGGAGACATGTCGCGTAATTTATTTACTGCTACACGGATTTGTGCAATCGCGTAGTCGATTTCTTCTTCCGTAGTGAAACGGCCGAATGAAAAACGTACTGAGCTGTGTGCCAGTTCATCGTTTAAGCCAAGAGCGCGTAGAACGTACGATGGCTCTAAGCTTGCTGATGTACATGCAGAACCTGATGATACCGCTAAGTCTTTTAAAGACATAAGCAGAGATTCACCTTCAACGAAAGCAAAGCTCACGTTTAGGTTATGTGGTACACGTTGATCTAAGTCGCCATTTACCGTTACTGCTTCTAGATCTTGAACCCCTTTCAATAGACGCTCGCGAAGTGCTAGTGCGTGGTCATAATCTTTCTGCATGTCTTGTTTAGCGACAGCAAAAGCTTCACCCATACCCACGATTTGGTGAGTAGCAAGCGTACCAGAACGGAAACCACGTTCGTGACCTCCACCGTGCATCTGTGCTTCAAGACGAATACGTGGCTTACGACGAACGTACAAAGCACCAATGCCTTTAGGGCCGTATGCTTTGTGTGCAGAAAGAGAGATAAGGTCAACTTTCATCTCTTTTACATCTAGTGGGATTTTACCCGCAGACTGAGCCGCATCAACGTGGAAGATGATCTTGCGTGAACGACATAATTCGCCGATTGCAGAGATATCTTGGATTACACCAATCTCGTTGTTAACGTGCATAATAGAAACTAGAACAGTGTCTTCACGCATTGCAGCTTGTAGCTTGTCTAGATCGATGATGCCGTTAGCTTCTGGCTCAAGATATGTAACCTCAAAACCTTCACGCTCTAGTTGGCGACATGGATCAAGAACCGCTTTATGTTCTGTTTTGCACGTGATTACGTGCTTACCTTTCTTCTCGTAAAAGTGCGCTGCACCTTTGATAGCAAGGTTGTCTGACTCTGTAGCACCTGACGTGAAAACAATCTCACGTGGGTCTGCATTTAGTAGGTCAGCAATTTGCTCACGAGCATTATCTACTGATTCTTCTGCCTGCCAGCCGTAACGGTGTGAACGAGATGCAGGGTTACCGAAGTTACCGTCCATCGTCATGCACTGAACCATTTTTTCAGCAACACGTGGATCGACTGGGCATGTAGCTGAATAGTCAAAGTAAATAGGCAGTTTCATTTTCTACTCCAATGTAAAAACTGACCGCTAAGAGCGGGCATTAACACCGTGAGGTGCTGCACTAATCGTTGTAGTGCTCGTATTTTTATGTGCAAAACCATTATTAACCGCAAGATCGATATCTTGACGATCAGAAATCTCTAAAACTTCGTTATCTTTCATTAGCTCACCGAGCGTAATGTCATTTAAGAAGCTGCTGATTCGGGAGCTTAAATCACGCCAAAGAGTGTGAGTTAAACAACGACTACCACCTTGGCAATCTGCTCGACCGTGACACTTAGTTGCATCAACTGATTCGTCTACTGCAGCAATTACAGTTCCGACAGCGATGTCGCTCGCTTCAGCACCTAAACGGTAACCACCGCCAGGACCACGAACACTAGCAACTAAGCCAGCTTTACGTAACTTAGAAAATAGCTGTTCTAAGTAAGATAATGAGATGCCCTGTCGCTCTGAAATATCAGCCAGAGGAACTGGGCTTTTTTGCGAATGCAGTGCTACATCTAGCATAGCTGTTACCGCATATCTTCCTTTAGATGTAAGTTTCATATCACACCGAATCCACATTGTTTATGTGGTTGGAATCTTCCCATACCTGACTAAATTGGTCAAGTATTTAGTTGACTATTTTAGTCAAGTATTCACCCTTAGGGTTTGTGTGGTTTTTATTTGTCGTTTTTGCTCTTCTCAATTGAAGTCAAAATGCCGCGTAGAGTGTTGATCTCTTGCAACTCTGGACGAGCTCGACTGAACAGACGACGTAGTTTATTCATCACCTGACCTGGCTTATCCTTAGAGATAAATTGGGTATCAATGATCACTTTTTCAAGGTGCTCATAGAACATTTCTAGTTCTTCGTGACGAGGGTACTCATCTTGTTGCTGTGGCTGATATTGGCTAGCGACCATATCAAGGTGAGCTACACGCACTTCGTAGCTCAGAGTCTGCACTGCCATTGCTAGGTTTAGCGAGCTGTATTCAGGGTTAGCTGGGATACATACATGGAAGTGGCACTTCTGAAGCTCATCGTTAGTCAAGCCAGTACGTTCACGGCCGAACACTAATGCGACTGGGTGCTTTTGACCTTCAATCGCAAACTTTTGTCCACACTCACGAGGCTCAAGCATTGGCCATTCAAGCGTACGTGAACGTGCACTCGAACCAACCACTAAACCACAGTCTTTTACGGCTTCGTCTAATGTAGAAACGATGGTCGCGTTTTCTGCGATGTCACCTGCACCCGCAGCCAGTGCTAAGGTCTGCTCGTCAACTTCACATTGAGGGTCTACAAGAACTAATTGACTCAAACCCATCACTTTCATTGCGCGAGCTGCTGATCCGATATTTCCCGAATGAGACGTACCAACCAGAACGACTTTTACATTGTCTAACATGCTATATGACACCACTTTAAAAATAATCGCGAGATATTAACACATAGCAAAGTAAAATGGTCAGACCCTTCGCGTAATGTGAAACCAAGAGTTCAAAAAATAACCACTTCCCTTTTGGTAAAACTTTGGTATACTCGCCGCCGCTTTAAATTGTTCTTTAACATCTTGTGGGAAAAACCATATGCATCCAATGCTAAACATTGCGATACGCGCTGCGCGTAAAGCTGGCAACCATATTGCTAAATCTCTAGAAACAACTGATAAGATCGAATCGTCTCTAAAAGGTAACAACGATTACGTTACTAACATTGCTCAAGAAGCTGAGTACATGATCATTGAGACAATCAAAGCATCTTACCCAGAGCACAGCATTATTTCTGAAGAGAAAGGCCTGACTGAAGGTAAAGACTCTGATGTACAATGGATCGTTGACCCACTGGATGGCACCAACAACTTTGTAAAAGGTTTCCCTCACTTCTCTGTATCTATCGCTGTTCGCATGAACGGTCGTACAGAAGTTGCTTGTGTTTATGACCCAATGCTAAACGAGCTATTCACAGCTCAACGTGGCGCTGGCGCTCAACTTAACAACGCTCGTATGCGTGTTACTCAACTAAAAGACCTTCAAGGTACTGTTCTAGCGACTGGTTTCCCATTCAAGCAAAAACAACACTCTGAATCTTTCATGAAGATCATCTCTGGTCTATTCATCGACTGTGCTGATTTCCGTCGTACAGGTTCTCCTGCTCTTGACCTATGTTACCTAGCAGCTGGCCGTGTTGATGGTTACCTAGAACTTGGCCTTAAGCCATGGGATCTAGCAGCTGGCGATCTAATCGCTCGTGAAGCTGGTGCTATCATGACTGACTTTGCTGGCGGTACTGATTACATGACTTCTGGTAATGTTGTTGCTTCAAGCGCACGTGGTGTTAAGTCTATTCTTAAGCACGTTCGTGAGAACGCTAACGAAGGTATGCTGAAGTAATTCAGACCTTACGTTAACGCTCCCTATTTTAAGGGCGCATAAAAATTCCAAAGCCTCGCTATATAGCTATAGCGAGGCTTTTTTGTATCTGCGATACGAGATACGAGATACGAGATACGAGATACGAGATACGAGATACGAGATACGAGATACGATCAGGATGTCTCTTAGTGAAATGAAGTTCAACATACTTCAACGCTAAATTGTATTGAGCTTCCCTAGAATACAGACGTAAAAAAACCGCTAGTTGCCTAGCGGTTTTTTTGGTTTAGCGAAACTTATTAAGCCAAGGCCTAAGGCATCTCGTCAAACTCTTCACCTTCTTTGTCCACTTGTGGTGGCATTAGGTGTTCACGCGTAATACCTAACTTCATAGCCAGTGCAGATGCAACGTAGATAGAAGAGTAAGTACCAACCGTAATACCCAATAAAAGTGCAGTCGCGAAGCCGTGGATCATAGCGCCGCCCTGAACGAACAGTGCGATAACTACGAATAACGTGGTACCAGAAGTGATCAATGTACGGCTCAATGTTTGTGTGATTGAGCTGTTCAGTACTTCAGGCGCTTCACCCTTACGCATCTTACGGAAGTTCTCACGAATACGGTCGAATACAACAATGGTATCGTTGAGGGAGTAACCGACGACCGTTAGCAAGGCTGCTACGATGGTAAGGTCGACCTCAATTTGCATTAGAGAGAACACACCCAGAGTGATGATAACGTCGTGCGCCAGTGCTAATACTGCACCCGCAGCCAAACGCCATTCAAATCGCACTGATACGTAGATCAAGATACAGATAAGAGAAACTAGGATAGCAAGGCCACCCGCTTCTGTTAATTCGTCACCCACGTTAGGACCAACGAACTCGATACGACGCATTTCAACTTGCTCACCAGTACCATTCTCAATAGCAGAAAGGATTTGGTTACCAAGCGTTTCGCCCGCTACGCCATCACGTGGACGTAAACGAACCATCACATCACGAGCTGAACCGAAGTTCTGTACCGTCGCATCACCAAAGCCTTCGGCTTCTAGTGCACTACGAATATCAGGAAGGTGTGCCGGTTGTTCAAAACCAACTTCAATCAGAGTACCGCCAGTAAAATCTAGACCCCAGTTCAACGATTTCGTTGTTAGGGTGAAGATAGCAGTACCAATCATCAAGATAGAAAAAACAAAGGCAACCTTTGACCAACGCATAAAGTCGATCATTTTGTCTGCTTTTAGAATCTGAAACATATTAATTCCTAGCCTTAGATCGACAGTTTTTTAACGCGTTTGCCGCCATACATCAGGTTCACGATACAACGTGTTCCGATAATAGCTGTAAACATTGAAGTCAAGATACCGATAGACAGCGTTACCGCGAAGCCTTTGATAGCACCCGTACCCACAGCAAATAGAATGATTGCTGTTAGTAGTGTGGTGATGTTGGCATCGGCGATTGTGCTGAATGCGTTCGCGTAACCTTGGTGAATCGCTTGTTGTGGACTGCGTCCATCTCGAAGCTCTTCACGTATACGCTCAAAGATCAGAACGTTCGCATCAACCGCCATACCAACCGTTAATACGATACCGGCAATACCTGGTAGGGTCATGGTAGCCCCCGGAATCATCGACATAACACCGATAATCAACACCAAGTTAGCCATTAGCGCAACGTTCGCAATCAGACCAAAGCTACGGTAGTAAAGCAGCGTAAACAGCATTACAGCAGCCATACCCCAAACCATCGCCATGATACCCATATCGATGTTTTGCTGCCCCATAGATGGACCAATGGTACGTTCTTCTACAATCGAGATAGGCGCAATCAATGCACCAGCACGCAGTAGAAGTGCCAAGTTATGAGCTTCAGCCGTTGAATCGATACCAGTAATACGGAAGTTACGGCCTAGCGCAGATTGAATCGTCGCTTGGTTAATCACTTCTTCGTGCTTACTCAAGATAACTCGACCTTCCGGTGTTTTACGACCGCTGTCTTTGTACTCTGCAAATACCGTTGCCATTAGCTTACCGATATTCTGACGAGAGAATGCAGACATCTTGCTACCACCTTCGCTGTCTAGCGAGATGTTAACTTGAGGACGACCATATTCATCAACACTTGAGCTTGCATCAGTAATACTTGAGCCGCCTAGAATAACGCGCTTCTTAAGTACCACAGGACGACCATCACGATCTTGCTTGATTTCGCTACCCGCAGGGGCACGACCAGAAGCGGCAGCGGCTAAGTCAGCACTGCTATCCACTTCACGGAACTCAAGCGTCGCGGTAGCACCAAGAATTTCTTTAGCGCGAGCCGTGTCTTGAACACCAGGCAATTCCACTACGATACGGCTAGAGCCTTGACGTTGAACCAAAGGTTCAGCAACACCAAGTTCGTTAACACGGTTACGTAGAATGGTAATGTTTTGCTCTACCGCATAGTTGCGGATTTCTTGAAGACGAGTCTCTGTGAAGCTAGCAACCAAAGAAAAACGACCATTAGATTCAGAATCTACAAACGTCATGTCTTGGTGCTTAGATTGCAGTAGCGATTTAGCTTCAGCAAGTTGCTCGGCGTTACGTAGAATCACTTCAACCGCATCTTTACCAGACGGGCGAATTGCACGGTAACGGATTTTCTCTTCACGAAGTTCACTACGGAACGCTTCTTCTTGTTGGCCAACCAGCTTTTGCATCGCAGCGTCCATATCCACTTCCATCAAGAAGTGAACACCACCACGTAGGTCAAGACCAAGCTTCATTGGTGCAGCACCAATAGATTCAAGCCAATCAGGAGTTGAAGCCGCTAAGTTTAAAGCAACGATTACATCTTCATCTAATGCTTCAGTGATGACATCACGGGCACTGATTTGAGAGTCTGTATCGTTAAAGCGAACAAGAATGGAACCGTTTTCTAGAGCAACGGATTTAGTAGAAAGGTTTTCAGCTTCAAGAGCATTGGTGACAGCATCCAGCGTAGACATATCTACAGAGGCGCCGCGCGCCCCTGTAACTTGAACTGCCGGATCTTCACCGTATATATTCGGAAGTGCGTACAACGCAGCGATGGCGATAGTAAACACCACCATCAGGTACTTCCATAACGGGTAACGGTTTAGCACAGCGAGGATCCTCTAGCTGTTTATAGAGATTTCAGAGTACCTTTTGGTAGCACTGCTGTAACGAAGTCTTTCTTGATAACTACTTCGTTGTTTGCATTCAGTTCGATAGCAACGTAGTCACTGTCTTCTGCAATCTTAGTGATCTTGCCGATTAGGCCGCCGCTTGTAAGAACTTCATCGCCTTTGCCCATAGAAGACATAAGGTTCTTGTGCTCTTTAACACGCTTAGCTTGTGGACGGTAGATCATGAAGTAGAAGATCACAGCGAACATACCTAGCATGATAAGCATTTCGAAACCGCCGCCTGCTGGTGCACCTTCTGCTGCTGCGTGAGCTTGAGAAATAAACATTTAAAACATCCTCTATTTATATTTTCGTAATTGTTTGTCTAATTGGGTTGCATCCCTTTATTTTCAAGCCCCATCACTCGGAAGAGAGATAGGGCTCGCAAAAAAGAAATACTAAGATTCTTTACCTAGTGGTGGCACTTCACGCCCCATTCTTGCGTAGAACTCTGCAACGAACTCTTCAAAGCGGTCTTCATCGATAGACTGACGAATGTCTGACATTACTCGTTGGTAGAAACGCAGGTTATGAATCGTGTTCAGTCGAGCACCTAGGATTTCGTTACAACGATCCAAATGGTGTAAGTACGACTTGCTGTAGTTCTTACAAGTGTAACAGTCACACTCTGAATCTAGTGGTGTTGTATCGGTTTTATGCTTCGCATTACGGATCTTGATCACACCTTCAGTCACAAACAGGTGGCCGTTACGTGCATTTCGCGTTGGCATTACACAGTCAAACATGTCGATACCGCGACGAACACCTTCAACCAAGTCTTCCGGTTTGCCTACGCCCATTAGGTAACGTGGCTTATCTTCTGGCAGTTGAGGACATGTGTGCTCAAGAATGCGGTGCATATCTTCTTTTGGTTCGCCTACTGCTAGGCCACCTACTGCGTAACCGTCAAAACCAATTTCTGTTAGGCCTTTAACGGATACATCACGAAGGTCTTCGTACACGCCACCTTGAACGATACCGAACAGTGAGTTCGGGTTTTCAAGTTTGTCGAAGTGGTTACGTGAACGCTCAGCCCAACGAAGAGACATCTCCATGGAGTCTTTTGCTTCTTTGTGTGTCGCTGGGTAAGGCGTACACTCATCGAAGATCATTACGATGTCTGAACCTAAATCTTTTTGGATTTCCATAGACTTCTCAGCGTCCATGAAGATCTTGTCACCGTTTACAGGGTTACGGAAATGAACACCCTCTTCAGTGATTTTACGCATTGCACCTAGGCTGAATACTTGGAAGCCGCCTGAATCAGTCAGGATAGGACCGTGCCAGTTCATGAAATCGTGCAGGTCACCGTGCATTTTCATGATTTCTTGACCAGGACGTAGCCATAGGTGGAATGTGTTACCTAATAGGATTTCAGCACCTGTGTCTTTTACTTCTTCAGGTGTCATACCTTTAACAGTACCGTAAGTACCTACAGGCATGAATGCTGGGGTTTCAACGGTACCGCGTTCAAACTGAAGTTGACCACGACGTGCGCCGCTATTAGTTTTTTTAAGTTCGTATTTTAATTTCACGAAGCCTCCAATATGCCAGAGAAACAATCTGACTGTTAATTCAGAACCTTAGGCCAAACAAAAGTTCAGTCTAGTGGGTTCTATGAGGAGCGGTCGCGTATTCCTTGCGAGAGATTAGACAGACACCCTGCCCGACTCCTAGCTTACTGCTAGCACCCGTAAATTTTTGTATCGCTTAAACCTGCTTAAATTAGCTCGTTTTCTTATTGATGAACATAGCATCGCCGTAGCTGAAGAAACGGTATTCGCTCTTCACTGCGTGATCGTATGCGCCCATCACGTTGTCGTAACCTGCAAATGCACTCACCAACATAATCAGTGTTGATTCTGGCAAGTGGAAGTTGGTAATCAAGCAATCCACCAACTGGTATTCATAGCCAGGGAAGATGAAGATTTCTGTATCACCAAAGAAAGGAACGAACTCAGTGCCTTTCTTCAATGCATCTTGAGCTGCACTTTCTAGTGAGCGTACTGATGTTGTACCAACAGCAATAATACGGCCGCCACGGGCTTTTGCTGCAGCTACGGCGTCAACCACTTCTTGCGGCACTTCAACGTACTCAGCATGCATGTGGTGATCGTTAATATTATCAACTTTTACTGGCTGGAACGTACCAGCACCAACATGAAGCGTCACGTAAGCAAACTCAACACCTTTTTCTTTCATGTCAGCCATTAGCTTGTCATCAAAGTGAAGGCCTGCTGTTGGCGCTGCAACCGCACCGGGCTTTTCATTATAGACAGTCTGGTAGCGCTCTTTATCTGCATCTTCATCAGGACGATCGATGTAAGGAGGCAGTGGCATGTGACCAACACTGTTAAGAATCTCTAAAACGCTTTGATCAGATGTGAAATGGATTTCGAATAACGCATCGTGACGCGCCACCATTTCAGCTTCATATTCATCGTTCTCACCAAGGAACAACTTGGTACCCGGCTTCGGTGATTTAGAACAACGAACATGCGCAAGAATGCTTTTCTCATCAAGCATACGTTCAACCAGCACTTCAAGCTTACCGCCTGATGCCTTGCGACCGAACACGCGAGCTGGAATCACTCGAGTGTTATTGAAAACAACAAGATCGCCTGGCTCAACCAAGTCTAAAACGTCTTTAAACGAACCATCCGTCAGGTTGCCATTATTGCCGTCTAATTTAAGTAGGCGGCTTGCTGTACGCTCTTCTTGAGGGTAACGAGCAATAAGTTCATCTGGTAGGTCAAAGTGAAAATCTGAAACTTGCATGTGTCTAGTCTTGTCTTAGTTGATGAGATTTGTGCCGTTGACGAATCATAAATCGTAGTTGCTGGATAATCGTTACGGTAAGTCAATCGTTACCAGAAACACATCGCAAACACGACTAAAAATTTCGCAGTGGGCTAGTATAGGCACACGAGCCGCAATAGCAAGGTTTACAGCACTGGATTATTGTAAAGAGGCGTAAAATAATGCGACTGATTCACCTCCTCAAGCTAAAGAATTAGTTGCATAAAACTCACCCAAGAATGCGTCAGATCTCAGTTATTTTTTGGATAAAAAACTATAGTAATAGCAACAAATAAAAAAGAAGGAGGTTCGTATGATCAAGGTTGAAGATATGATGACTCGCAACCCTCATACCCTATTGCGCTCACACTCACTGGCCGATGCTAAGCACATGATGGAAGCACTTGATATCCGCCATATTCCGGTCGTCGATTCCGACAGGCAACTACTAGGTGTCGTCACACAGCGAGACGTTCTCGCCGCTCAAGAATCCAGCCTACAAAACATCCCACAAGCTCAATCTTTTACTCTTGCTACTCCCCTCAACGACATCATGCACAAAAGTGTTATGTCGGTAGAGCCGCGTGCAGGATTAAAAGAATCGGCTATCTACATGCAGAAACATAAAGTGGGCTGTTTACCTGTCGTAGAAAACCACGAACTAGTAGGCATTATTACAGACAGCGATTTTGTCACGATAGCGATCAATTTACTGGAGCTGCAAGAAGAAGTAGAGCCAGAAGAAGCGGAAGTAGAGTAACGCTCGGAATTGATATAAAGAAGAGCGGCCAATTCAGCCGCTCAGAGGGATTGTTGTCGCAGCGGATTATTATAGAAGCTCAGATACCACATCCGCTAATTGATGGAATGTCTCACGACGCGAAGAGCTTGGTCGCCAGACAAGGCCAATATCTCGGTAGGCCTGCTGACCAGGAGGATCGATCACAACGAGATTCTGGTTTTCCAATAAACCGTGGTCGATCGCCATTTGCGGAATAAAGGTGGTTCCTAAACCATTGGCCACCATTTGCACCAATGTGTGAAGGCTCGTCGCAGTGAACGGGTTGATCTTCTCTTTATCCGTTAACTTACAAGCCGACACAGCATGCTCGGTTAAGCAATGCTCGTTCTCCAACAAAAATACAGATTCGTCTGGCAGGTCATCGTATTTAATCGGAACGCGAATACCATCAGCTTGATTGCGACTGATCACCATCCGGAAAGGGTCTTGCCCAACAACTTGGCTTTCCATATTGTCGATATCGACAGGCAAAGCCAGAATCAGCACATCTAAGTCTCCATGACGCAGCGCAGCCAATAGGTTGGTCGTTGTGTCTTCACGTAACAGCAAATTTAATTGTGGAAAGCGCTGGTTGGCTTCCTGTACCAAATCGCACAAAAGGAACGGCGCTATAGTAGGAATACACCCGACTCGCAGCTGCCCTTGCATCGCATCCCCGTTACATAGATTTCCAAGCTCTACGAGATCTTGTCCTTTCGCTAGTAGCTCTCGACCGTGCTTGACCACTAGCTCACCTGCTTGCGTGAAAACTAGCGGGCTCTTTTTATCTTTCTTCTCATAAAGCGGGCAACCAATCAGCTCTTCTAGGTTTTGAATGCCTTTACTTAGCGTAGATTGACTGACGAAACAGCGATCTGCGGCATCACTGAAATGACGAGTTTCGTGAAGAGTAACAAGATAGTGAAGTTGCTTAAGACTTGGCCATTTATTCATGAAATTACTTTGTAATATGAGTAGGATAAGTTAGGTAAAGGTCATTCGACCTAAGGACAGGACAAAGAATAAGCTTATCGCTTTTTTCGATTAACTTAATCTATTTAATTCGCTTTTTTCTATAGTACCGATTGTACTATAGTTTGTCCCGTAGAAACGGAGCCCAAACAAAGATGTGTTGGGCCAACTAATTTTTTAGGAGATTCCAAAATGGTACTAGTAGGTCGTCAAGCCCCTGACTTTACTGCAGCAGCTGTTCTAGGTAACGGTGAGATCGTTGATAACTTCAACTTCGCAGAATTCACTAAAGGTAAGAAAGCTGTAGTTTTCTTCTACCCACTAGACTTCACTTTCGTTTGTCCTTCAGAGCTAATCGCTTTCGACAACCGTCTTGAAGATTTCCAAGCTAAAGGCGTTGAAGTAATCGGTGTTTCTATCGATTCTCAATTCTCTCACAACGCATGGCGTAACACTGCTATCGCTGATGGCGGTATCGGTCAAGTTAAATACCCTCTAATTGCTGACGTTAAGCACGAGATCTGCAAAGCATACGATGTTGAGCACCCAGAAGCAGGCGTTGCTTTCCGTGGTTCTTTCCTAATCGACGCTGACGGTCTTGTACGTCACCAAGTAGTTAACGATCTTCCACTAGGTCGTAACATCGACGAAATGCTACGCATGGTAGACGCACTAAACTTCCACGAGAAGAACGGTGAAGTTTGTCCTGCACAATGGGAAGAAGGCAAATCAGGTATGGACGCATCTCCAAAAGGTGTTGCAGCATTCCTATCTGAGCACGCTGACGACCTAAGCAAGTAATTACCTCTTAAGCCCGAACTCAACGCGGGTTAATGGTTGGAAGATTCTCTTTAAAGAGACATAAAGCATAAGCTAATAGCGCAAAGCGCACCGCCAATCAGTTAAGAAGTAAAGTCCTATTAAAAGCCCGAAGTTAACGCTTCGGGCTTTTTGTTTTCCCTCTCCTCGCTCCCCTAGACTGACTCTTGTAATAGATAATTGAGGTAGCGATAAACCTAAACTTTACCTCTATTTTCCCTTATCCCCATCTATTCAGAATCACACCTAGATTGCTATTATTTCATCAGTATCTTTTTGAACGGATAAACACGATGAACACCGAAATTGAAGTCTGTATCGATAACTTAGAATCTCTTCATACCGCACTATCTGGTGGCGCGAATCGAATTGAGCTTTGCTCTTCATTAGCACTTGGCGGATTAACTCCAAGCTTCGGAATGATGAAACAAGCGGCAATAGTTTCGTCGGTTCCGGTCTACGCTATGATACGCCCAAGACAAGGCGACTTCATTTTCGATAACGACGATATGCTCTGTATGCTTGAAGATATTGAAGCTTGCGCAAATGCAGGATTGGATGGGGTCGTACTTGGTGTGTTAGCGCCGAACGGAAGTATTGATATGCCAAAGATGCAACAACTGGCTGACAAAGCGCACTCGTTAAAGCTTGGGATTACCTTCCACAGAGCCATCGATCAAAGCTCTGATTTCCAAGCAGCATTAGAACAAATCATTACACTTGGATGCGAAAGAGTCCTGACATCAGGGCTTGCTGCTAATGCTGAGCAAGGTATCGATGTATTGGCTGCAATGGTCAAACAAGCC
>NZ_AJYZ02000037.1:101895-120729 GCF_000272045.2 Vibrio crassostreae 9ZC13
AAGTACCTGCTCTTCACCTTTCAGGTAAATCGACAAGGCCGAGTCTAATGGTAAACAACTCAAGTGCTCAAATGGGCAGTGATAATATTGATGATTATCAGATCCCAGTGACAGATGCGAGTAAGATATCTGATGTGAGAGCCGCCCTCACCGCTTAGGGCAATAGTCGCCAGCATAAATCCAGAGAACCTCGCTGACTAATCTAACTGACTGACGTATATTAGATTTAATAGCGCAGAAAATTTTCATGGATAGATATGGCTAAAGACTTATTCAGCTCTCTTGATTTAAACCTGTTACGAAGCAAAACATGTTTGGAAGAAACCAAACCCACGGCTTTCAGGCTGAGATTGGTGTGGCAAGTTATGACGGTACAAAAACGCGCTCAGGCGAAGTAGAAGAGAAAACAACACATGGTATAAGCCTAGGTGGTGCCTACGTTTACCAAGCGACACCAATGCTTGGATTACGTGCTGGTGTTGATATGAATATTTTTGATCACAACAAAACCTTTGTGCCTTACGACACAACGGTCAATTTCAATCTTGGTGCCATTATTAGCTTCTAAAGATAAGCTCTATTTGAGTGCGTCATCAAGGCTTTGATCGCCTAGGTGACGTACATCTTTACCCTTCACAAAGTAAATAATGTATTCGCAGATATTTTGGCAGCGGTCTCCCACTCGCTCAATCGCACGCGCTGACCACATCACCTGCAAAATATTAGGAATGTTCTTAGGGTCTTCCATCATATAGGTCATTAACTGACGAATAACGGCCTCGTACTCCGCATCCAACTTATCATCAAGCTTGTGAACTTCAGCTGCCGCATCAACATCCATACGAGCAAAAGCATCTAATACTTGGTGAAGCATGGTGATAGCCTGACGGCAAAGAGGCTCTAAAGATACGTGGAATTTCTGCTCTTTGGTTGAAGGGATCTCAATAGCACCTTGCGCAATTTTAGAAGCAACATCGCCAATACGTTCCAGATCGGTAATCGTTTTGATGATCGCCATAATCAAACGCAGATCCTTCGCTGTCGGCTGACGCTTTGCAATGATTCGAGTACAAGCCTCATCAATCGACACTTCCATCGCATTCACTTTGTGGTCATCACGAATCACTTTTTTGGCCAATTCAACATCGTCTTTATGAAGCGCCTGCATTGCAAACGAGAGTTGCTGCTCCACTAACCCGCCCATGGTCAATACATGAGTACGGATCGATTCTAACTCGACATTGAATTGCCCTGAAATGTGGCGACCGAAATGCATACTTGCTCCTTGAAAGAAATGAAGAAAGCCATTTTTGTAGAGTGACTTAGCTCTAGATGACACCTTTGGAGAGGTTAGCCATATCTACCAGTAATGTAGTCTTCCGTCTGGTTTTTCAATGGAGACGTAAAAATTGAGTCCGTATCTGAGTACTCGATCAATTTTCCCATATGAATAAAGGCAGTATGGTCACTTACACGCGCGGCTTGTTGCATGTTGTGGGTAACAATCACCACTGTGTATTGCGTTTTGAGATCGTTGATCAACTCTTCAATCGTCAAAGTAGAAATCGGATCGAGTGCCGATGTCGGCTCATCTAACAACAGCACTTCAGGCTCAATCGCAACCGCACGAGCGATAACCAAACGCTGCTGTTGACCGCCAGATAAACCAAAAGCATTCTCATGCAACCGATCTTTCACTTCATCCCATAACGCAGCAGCGCGCAGAGAGCGTTCAACCGCATCATCAAGGTCTCGGCTGTTGCTAACGCCTTGTAGCCTCAAGCCATAAACCACATTCTCATAGATAGATTTAGGAAAAGGGTTTGGACGCTGGAATACCATACCAACACGGCGTCGTAAGGTCGCAACATCCACCTTAGGGTGATAGACGTTCTTGCCATGAAGCTTCACTTTCCCGGAAACCTTACAGCCTTCAACAAGATCGTTCATGCGATTAATGCAGCGCAGCAGAGTCGACTTACCACACCCAGAAGGGCCGATAAACGCCGTCACCTGCCCCTTCGGGATCTGCATCGAGATATCATCAAGTGCTTGGCTCTCTTTATAGTAAAGATTTAGCCCTTCGATCGAGATAGCAATTTGCTCATCCTTCAGATTGTGAACATCAAGTGGTGCTTGGTAACCCAAGGTTTCATTAATCGAGAACATCTAATCTTGTCCTAAGGTTCGGTATTTTTCACGCAAGTTATTACGGATATTGATGGCTGTTAAGTTCAACCCAACAATCACCGTAACCAATAAAAATGAAGTCGCATACACTAAAGGTCGTGCCGCTTCGATATTAGAGGTTTGAAAACCAACATCATAGATATGAAAGCCTAAATGCATGAACTTTCTATCTAAGTGTAAATACGGAAACTGACCATCGACTGGCAAGCTAGATGCCAATTTAACAACACCCACCAGCATAAGTGGTGCAACTTCCCCCGCGGATCTCGCGATTGCCAAAATTAAACCAGTGATAATCGCTGGGCTTGCCATCGGTAAAACAATGCGCCAAAGCGTCTCAAATTGAGTCGCACCAAGCGCTAATGAACCGTGCCTCACTGCACTAGGAATACGCGTTAAGCCCTCTTCCGTGGTTACGATAACGACTGGAAGCGTCAAGACCGCTAAGGTTAGTGCTGACCAAAGTAGACCCGGCGTACCAAATGTCGGTGCTGGCAATCGCTCTGCATAGAACAACGTATCAATCGAGCCACCAATGGTATAGACGAAAAAGCCTAAACCAAAAACGCCATACACAATCGACGGTACACCCGCCAAGTTAATCACGGCGATACGAATTAAACGTGTTAGTGCGTTGTTTTTTGCGTATTCATGAAGATATATCGCAGCGACCACGCCAAGAGGCATCACGACGATCGACATGAGAATAACCAACAGTACTGTACCGAAAATGGCAGGGAATACACCGCCTTCAGAGTTTGAGTCTCGTGGGTTCTCTGATAAGAATTTCCAAACTTGTTTGCCCCAGTGCCCAACCTTTTCTAGGTAAGACATATTATTTGGGTACCAATAATCCAGAATGTGGCTGAGCGAGATCTCGACCAGCTCGCCTGTCATATCCTCAACCAGCAAGCTTTCGACATTAAGTTGCGTTCTAAGGTGCTCAAGCTTAACTTCGGCTTCACCTAACTGGCGGTTTAATTCCAGTTTAGTTTGAGTATAGGTTGTAAGGTATTCATCACTCACTGACTCATTGAGTTCAAGCTTACGCTTTTCTAAGCGCAGGTTTTCCAATTGCCAGCTGATATTACGAATTTCTTGGTTCACGACACGCGACGTTTCTTTACGTAGCGCATCAGCGAACGCCAAGCCTTGTTCGAGCTTTTGGTCTATGTTCGAATCAAAGGTGCCAGAAGCGGTTTTAAAACCCACCGGCTTACCAAAGAAATAACCACCTCGACTTCGTTCAATCACAACCCAATCAAGCGGGGTAGTGGGTTCACGTAAGTTAACATCCAGAATAGAAACAAAGTCCGCAGGGTACAGTTCTCTGTTGGCGACTTTGATACTTAAGCGCTGAATTAGTCCCGTCGACAAATTTTGAGGCGACAAAAGGTCATGGACTTGTGGAACTTGCTCTATCGGGATGTATTTACGTTCATACAACTGGCCAATCAATACATCTTGTTTTGATACGGTTTCGTCCAGATCAACCACTAACGATAGGTCTTTGGAGTCGACTTGCCATTGATACAAAGGAGCAGGCCAGAAATAGGTTAAGCCCTTCCAGCCAATCAACAACATAAGACCAAGAACAGAAAGCATACTGATGCTCACCGCCCCGCCCGTAAGCCAGATCCACGGAGATCCCGATTTAACCCAAGATAATAATGACTTCAATTTGTTCATCATGATCGACCTTGCTGTTGACATGCTGAAACCAAGAAACAGCCAAGTTCGCGAGATACGCTAGCCACGCTAGTCACGCAACGAAAAGCCATTGAGACACATTGAGGTGAACCTTTAAAACTACAGCGCACGATATTTATCTCTCAATCTTTGTCTAACCCACTCTGCGACAGAGTTCACCGCGAACGTGAAAATAAACAGCAAGAGTGCCGCTAAGAACAACAAGCGGAAGTGAGAACCACCCACCTCTGATTCTGGTAGTTCGACAGCAATCGTTGCGGATAGCGTCCTCATCCCTTCCAAAATATTCCAATCGAGAATTGGTGTGTTACCTGTTGCCATCAAGACAATCATGGTTTCGCCAACCGCTCGCCCTAGTCCCATCATGACCGCTGAAAAGATACCTGGGCTAGCCGTCAATAACACCACATAAATAAGGGTCTGCCACGCCGTCGCACCCAACGCTAATGAGCCATCGGATAAATGTTTAGGCACAGAGAAAATAGCGTCTTCGGCGATAGTAAAAATCGTTGGGATGACAGCAAAACCCATAGCAAAACCAACTACCAGCGCATTGCGTTGGTCAAAGTCGATGCCATAACTCGCTAAGAAAGTACGAATATCACCACCAAACAACAAGGCTTCAATGCTGTTTCCACCAGCAAAGACGGCCACCACCGTAATCACCAATACCGGGATCAATATTAAGGCATGCCAACCGTTAGAGAAACGACTCGTCACCATCTTAGGCAAGCAGAACCAAACAAACCCCGTCAACAATGTACTCAACGGTAATAACACCATTAATGAGAAGACGGCCGTTAAATGCGTTTCGACAATTGGAGCAAACCAAAGGCCAGCCAAGAATCCGATGATGACGGTTGGAAGCGCTTCCATCAGTTCTATCGAAGGCTTCACCACTCTTCGCATGCGTGGAGACATGAAGTAAGCGGTGTAAATAGCTCCGAGCACAGCAACCGGCACGGCAAACATCATCGCAAACAGAGCGGCTTTAATAGTACCGAACGTGATAGGTACTAAACTGAATTTCTCTTCAAAGTCATCGTTCGCCGAGGTTGATTGCCAAACGTATTGTGGCTCAGGGTAACTTTCATACCAGACCTTTTGCCAAAGCGATGAGAATGAGATCTGTGGGTATTCATTGTCGACTTTAGCCACACTGATGGTGCCATCAATCAGCGTCGCCAGATGCAGTTCATTGGCAGACATAGCCGCTAATTGTGGTGATTTATCAAATGCACGCTCGAACAGCGACAGCTTTTCACTGGTCGTATAGTGGCTTTGTAATGTGCCGTTCTTATAGAAGCTATAAAAACCCTTTCTATAAGTATCAGGAAGAATAAATTGCACTTGTTCAGCAAGTTGGAAGTCTCGAATATGGGTCAGGCTACGCTTTTCATCTTTGAGTACATCGAACCATTGAGAAACCTGTCCGTCCTCATGCGTAACCAACAACGAGTATGCGCCAGACAATAAATCGATGCTTTTCACGGAATGCTTCGCATCATTTAAGCTAAGATCAATCACTTCACGAACATCAAAACCGTTATCTGATAGTTTCAAAACAACCAAATCCGATTGTGCTCGTAGGTATAAGGTTTGCCCATCAGGTGTGACAAACAGTTGCTGCTGCAAGCCCAACTTATCCGATAGCCATTGGCTCTTCTGAAAAACATACTGACCAGTAAGGTCACTCTGATACCACTTAACCAAGACTCGTTGGTCACTTAACTGCGCGGCAACCGTAATCCCACGTCCATTCTTAGAGAACGCGAATTTGTCGATCGTCGCCCCATTTGAGGGTTCATCATTTAAAAATGGTTCTGGGAGATCGATTTGCTCAATTTTAGGATCGGCTTCACTGCCCTTTTGCAGCACAGGCGCACTATACTCAGGATAGAAAAAAGTAAGGTTGCTTGCACTATCGGCAAAGGCAAACCAGTTTTCTGATGGGGTATTTCGAGAGAAGGCAACAGGATTGGCTAAAACATTTCGCTCAAAGTAAGAGTGTGTATTTTGAGACTCTAAATCCCAAAACTGCACCAAGCCAGATTTTTCGATAGTAAATGCATGCTGACCGTATTCATCAACAGATAAGGCGATAGGCTTTTCTACAGCAACGGTCTTTACGGCTTGGTCTGTCTCTAAGCCAGTATCAGAAAACACCGGTAAAATGACCATCGCCAAGTAAACAAAGATCAATACTAGAGCGGCTAGAACACTGACGGCACCGCATGTCACTGAAAAACGGACGAGACGATCTTTCAACCATCTTTTTTTGTCACGCTCTTTCAATGAAAATTGGGCTGAAGCCATCTGTTTATCTACCTTTTTTTAGCTACTGACATAATATGTACGTTAGATGACAATTATATTACAAGTTACGTTAAACAACTGAAACTAATAACAAGTTTGTTGACCATATTTCTTAAAGTAAGATCATAGATTTTGTGAATTTTGTCATTCTAAATTAAAGTAATCAGCTCTATAGCCAGCACTCAAGGATTATCATCTCGATGGAAAAAGACTATGTCACAAAAGAACTTAGCTGGTTATCCTTCAACGAAAGAGTGCTCCAAGAAGCGGCAGATAAGTCAGTCCCCTTAATCGAAAGAGTTCGTTTTTTAGGTATTTACTCGAAAAACCTCGATGAGTTTTACAAAGTCCGATTTGCTGACGTGAAACGAAAGATCTTACTTCAAGATCCACAGCTAACCTCCAACTCGCCGAAAAGCCTACTGACTAAAATGCAGAGCAAAGCAAGCAAGCTCGATGCTCAATTCCATGAACTGTATAACGACTTGCTATTGGAATTGGTACGCAATCGTATTTTTCTGGTCAACGAACAACAAATCAGCGAAGAACAAAGTGGCTGGATAAAAAAGTACTTTAAGAAAAAAGTGCTGCCACACTTAACTCCGATTCTCTTGAACGAAGATCGCCAGTTGCTCAATATTATGAAAGACGAGCAAAGTTACTTAGCCATCGACATCGAGCGTGAGGCATCTTCTCAATATGTCTTACTCGAAATCCCATCAGAAGCACTCCCTCGATTTGTTAAGTTACCAGACACCTCAGGTTCTCAGCGTACTACTTTGATCTTATTAGATAATATAGTTCGATTTTGTTTGGATGACTTACTTAAAGGGTTCTTTGAGTATGACTCCGTGCGTTGCTTTGCTATAAAAATGACTCGTGACGCCGATTATGACCTTCAAGAGAACAATGAAAGCAGCCTATTAGAATCGATGTCTTTAGGTTTAGAACAGCGCTTAACGGCACTACCGATACGCCTTATCTATGAGTCAGAAATGCCAGCTGAAATGCTCAGTTTCTTACAAGTCAGACTAAAACTATCTGACTACGACAGTGTTATCGCCGGAGGTCGCTACCACAACTTCAAACATTTCTCTGAGTTCCCAAGCCTTAACCGACGTGATTTAGTTAATCGCCCTTTACCCGCGATTAAGTGCGCGCATTTTAGCCACCATCCAAACTATTTTGAAGCGATCAAAGCTCGTGACATCTTGTTGCATTACCCTTATCACACCTTTAATCACATCACTGAACTGGTTAGGCAGGCTTCCTTTGACCCGAAAGTAACCTCCATAAAAATAAACGTTTACCGTGTTGCAGAAGGCTCCAAACTCCTTAGCTCAATCATCGATGCGGCACACAATGGAAAAAAGGTCACAGTGGTTGTCGAGCTGCAAGCTCGCTTTGATGAACAAGCCAATATTCAGTGGACAAAGAAACTTCAAGAAGCCGGTATAAAAGTCATCCATGGCATCCCAAGTTTGAAAGTCCACTCCAAACTGCTGCTCATTAAACGGAAAGAAGGCAAGCATACGGCGCATTACGCCCATATTGGCACCGGTAACTTTCATGAAGTAACAGCACGCGTGTATACCGATTTTTCTCTGCTCACTGCGAATGAAGATTTGACCCAAGAGGTGAGACAAGTCTTTAAATATATTGAAAACCCTTATCAAAAATCACAGTTCAAACAACTGATTGTGTCACCGAAGAATACTAGAAAACGTCTGTACCAATTGATAGATAATGAAATACAAAACGCGATAGAAGGTAAACCTGCAAGCATCACTCTAAAACTCAACAACTTGGTCGATCGAGAGATCATTGAAAAGCTCTATCAGGCTAGCCAAGCCAATGTAAAAGTGAGAATGGTCATTCGCGGCATGTGCTCTCTTGTCCCTGGCATACCCAACATCAGTGATCATATTGAGATAGTCAGTGTGGTCGATCGTTTCCTCGAACATCCGAGAGTGATGATATTTGGTAACGCTGGAAAGCCGAAGGTCTATATATCTTCCGCTGACTGGATGACACGAAATTTTGATCACCGCATCGAAGTTGCAGCTCCAATTTTAGATCCAAAGATCAAGCAAACCATTATCGATATCACCGAGTTTCATTTCGATGACAGCAACAAAGCTCGAGTGCTAGACCAAGCGATGAGCAACTCTTACACACAACCACCAGCAAACCTACTTGATTACCCGACGTCACAACTCTCCACTTACCACTATATTAAACGTATGGAGAAACTTGCTCGCAAGAAGTACAAACAAGAGAAGAAATCATGCCGCTAATTGATAACAAAAATTCTCGATGTATTGCCGCTATCGACTTGGGTTCGAACAGCTTTCACATGGTGGTTGCCCGAGTATTCGATCAACACCTGCAATTAGTCAGCAGACACAAACAGAAAGTGAGATTAGGTGATGGATTGGATGAACGTAACGTCCTATCTGAAAGCGCTATCGAGCGAGGCCTAGAATGCCTCAAGGTGTTCGCAGAACGACTGGCGGATTTTGAGCTTGATGATGTCAGAGTTGTTGCGACTCATACCCTAAGAAAAGCCAAAAACGCTAAAGACTTCTTAGAGCAAGCCAAGCCACTGTTTCCTTTTCCAATAGAGATCATTTCCGGTCAAGAAGAAGCTCGAATAATCTATAACGGAGCAGAACACACTCAAACCGCTTCTGAATCTAAGTTGGTTATTGATATCGGTGGAGGGAGTACGGAACTCGTCGCCGGACAAGGCTTTACTCCTCTAATTATGCGCAGTTTACCGATGGGATGCGTCAACTTCACTCAACGTTTCTTTGCTGACGAAGGGCTAACTTCACGACACTTCTCAGATGCTTATACCGCAGCTACTCGTCTATTGATGCCATTGATTGAAGAATACACAAAAACCCCTTGGGAAATCGCTTTTGGCTCATCTGGTACCACGAAATCAATAAAAGAAGTACTCATTGGCTTAGGGTTCACCGATGGTCTCATTACGCCCCAACGCCTGTCCTATTTAAAGAATCACTTATGTGAGTTTTCATCATCCAACACCGTAAATCTTTCAGGCTTAAGTGATGAGAGAAAGCCTGTGTTTGCTGCAGGCGTCACCATTCTTTCAGCAGCAATGGATACGCTAGACATCAAGGAGTTACATTTTTCTGATGGTTCCCTGAGAGAAGGCGTTCTTTATGACATGGAGGATAGGTTTAAAGATATTGATATTCGAACAAGAACTGCCGAAACGCTCGTCTCTCGATACCATGTAGACGTAACTCATGGCGAGAAAGTGAAAGTGCTCGCTCTTTCATTGCTGAAACAAGTACAGCCTCAAGTGACAACTGCGGTCACTAATGAGCTGTATGATCTGCTTGGTTGGGCTGCAGTACTTCATGAGGTAGGACAAAGCATTGCATTCCAAGGCTATCACCGCCATTCGGCTTATCTGCTTAAGCATACGACAATGCCAGGCTTTAATACTGAGCAACAACGCCTTATATCAGCATTGGTTCGCTATCAAAGAAAAGCGCTCAAACTACAAGATTTGCCGGAACTTTCTCTGTTTACTCAGCAACAAGTCACCCTGCTGATTCGTATATTGAGACTCGCTATCTTACTCAACCGTCAGCGAAATCAAGCACTGGCCCCAGACGTGACTCTAACGATTGAACAACAGGATAACTGGGAATTGAAAGGAACTAACAGCGATTGGTTGGCCCAAAACCAACTGCTTGATTATGAGATCAGAGAAGAGCAACAACGTTGGCAAAATGCAGGATGGTCGTTAAAGCTAAAATAACGAACAGTCAAAATTAAAACAGCCTGCGACGCGCAAGCTGTTCATACGTTTCTTATCTAAGTTTATCGCAGCCTGAATTAGAGCCCGACTTTTGCCAACTCTTGCTCTGCGAACTCAGACGGTATTGCTAAATAGCCATCTTTCTCTACAAGTTCTTGTCCCTGCTTTGAGAATACAAAAGTAAGGAACTCTCTCTCAACCGGAGAAAGTGGTTTATCCGGATGCTTATTCACATACACATAGAGAAAACGAGATAGAGGGTAATCACCACTCAAGATATTCTCACGCGTAGGCTCAACATAATTAGAGCCGTGCTCTGCAATAGGAATCAGCTTAACACCTGCTACGCGGTAGCCAATGCCCGAGTAGCCAATCCCACTGATGGATGAAGCGACCGACTGAACGACTGAAGCCGAACCAGGTTGCTCATTCACTCGGTTTTTAAAGTCACCGCCGCACAGTGCATTCTGTTTGAAGTATCCATAAGTCCCCGATACAGAATTACGACCAAACAGTTGGAATCGATGTTTTGCCCACGGTTGGTCAATGCCCAAATCTTGCCAATTATTTAGCGGCTTAGTCGCTCCGCAACGCAATGTCTCTGAGAATATACTGTCAATCTGGTGAAAGTTGAGCCCTTCAATAGGGTTATCACGATGCACAAAAAGTCCAATCGCATCGATAGCGACTCTCAGTGCTGTCGGCTTATAGCCATGCTCTCTTTCAAACGCTTCGACTTCTCGTAGGCGCATTGGACGACTCATTGGTCCAAGGTGAGCAGTGCCTTCCGTTAAAGCAGGAGGGGCAGTAGAAGAACCAGAAGCTTGAACTTGAGCGTTCACATTCGGGTAGTAAGACTTGAACTCTTCCATCCATAATGTCGTCATACCCGCCAAGGTATCCGAACCAACAGACAATAGGCTCCCTGAAATACCCGGCACCTTAGCGTAATCAGGAAGTGAGTCGACACCCTGATCGGCATGAACTGGGTTAACCAAAGCAAATGTTAACAATAAGCTTACGGGTAAACGCATCCTGCGTGTCACACAACTCATGACACTGTCAGTCGATTTGGCAATGTAAAATGGAATCGACTACCGACACCTACTTCACTTTGAATTTCTAAATGTGAGTCATGATGACTAAGCGCATGTTTCACAATCGCCAATCCAAGACCACTACCACCTGTATCACGTGAGCGTGCTTTATCTACACGATAGAAACGCTCTGTGAGTCGATGTAAGTGTTGTGGCTCGATACCGTCTCCGGTGTCTGATACATCCAAACAAGCACCTTGACTGGTCTGGTACCAACGTACCTTAACCGTCGCGCCCGGTGGTGTGTATTTCACTGCGTTGTAAACCAGATTCGATATAGCACTTCTCAATTGATCTTCATCAGCAAGAACGCGTAGGCTCTTATCGATATCAAACTCAAGCTTATGCTCTCGATCACCACTTAGGCTTGCCGCTTCTTTCTCAAGAACCTCAAGCATCGCCGGAACGTTCACCACTTCATCGAGCTCATGCATTGGCGCCGCTTCAATTTTCGAAAGCGTGAGTAGTTGATTAACCAAACTGTTCATTCGATTGAGCTGCTCAGTCATTACGCCATGCGCCTTGGTCCACATTGGGCCAACGATCATGTCTGGATCTTCGGTCATTTCAAGGTAACCTTGAAGGACGGTCATCGGCGTACGCAATTCATGAGAAACGTTAGCGAAGAAGTTACGGCGCATGCCTTCTAACTGCTTAAGCTGGGTCACATCACGTACCACCATCAGGTGTTCACCCTCGGTATACGGCACAATACGCAGCTCAAGCATACGTTCCACATTCAATGGAGAAGGCATCTCTAATGGCTCAGAGAAATCTTGCTTATTAAGGTACTTAATAAAATCTGGAGTACGAATCAAATTCGAGATCGGTTGACCTGAATCATCTGGCCAACGAAAGCCCAGCAAATACTGAGCTAGCTTGTTACACCAAACGATATTGCCTTCACCGCGAAATACCACAACGGCATCGGGAAGCGATTCTGCACCGTTACGGAAACGGCGGATAAGGTTAGTCAGTTCTTTGCGTTTGCGACGCTGTCTCTGCTGCATACGATAAATACCGTTAAACAGAGATTCCCAGTTCCCAGAGCCTGAAGGTGGAGTTAGACGCTTCTCATCCCACAGCCATGCGGACAAACGCATTTGGTTGTGTAGATGCCAGCCGAGCTGCAATACCGTAGCAGCCAGCAGCAACCAAGGTAGGTAACCGAATATCCATCCGACTAAAACCCATGGTGCGTAAAAAAAAGCCAGCTCCCAAGCCAGCTTTTTCCAGGTTAACTTTTCAACCATTCAGGACTCCGTAAACTGGGCAGCGAAGCCACATTAAGCCTTTGTAGAAAAACGGTAGCCAGCGCCACGAACCGTTTGGATTAGCTTATCGTGACCTGCAGACTCAAGCGCTTTACGCAGGCGTCGAATATGTACATCAACCGTTCGGTCTTCAACGTAAACATTGGTACCCCAAACGTTGTTAAGCAGCTGCTCTCGGCTGTACACACGCTCTTGGTGAGTCATAAAGAAATGCAGCATTTTGAACTCTGTTGGTCCCATATCAACTGGACCTTCGCTTGCGGTAACGCGGTGAGATACTGGGTCTAGCTTAAGACCTTGTACATCAATCACATCTTCTAGTGCAGTAGGCGTTACACGGCGGATAACCGCTTTCAGGCGAGCAACGAGCTCTTTGGGTGAAAATGGCTTGGTGATGTAATCATCAGCACCCACTTCTAAACCACGCACCTTATCTTCTTCTTCTCCACGAGCCGTTAGCATCACCACTGGGATGTTGCGAGTTAACTCTTCACGCTTCATGTGCTTGATAAAGTTTATCCCGCTACCACCAGGTAGCATCCAATCTAGTAATACTAGATCTGGGAAAGGTTCACATAGCTTGTTTACCGCTGTATCGTAATCTTCAGCCTCTACTGCTTGGTAGCCTTTTTGTTCAAGCACGAAGCACAGCATCTCACGAATAGGTGCTTCATCTTCAACGACCAGAATCCTTCTCGACATAATTGAATAGCCTTTGTATTTAATCAACGCATTGCATTATCTGAGTTAATTATGACACTTTTGTGACCTTTGAAAACAAATTTTCATATAACTGTCTCAAACATTTCACTTTATAACTTTTGATACAGAGCTAGGGACAAATCGAATTAGATCTCATATCATGAAGCACTTCTAAAAAGGTATGAGAAAAATTTATGTGGTTTAAAAATTGCCTAGTCTATCGCTTCAACCGTGATATTGATTTCAACGCAGATCAGCTAGAGAAACAACTTGAAGAATTCCGCTTTACTCCTTGTGGTAGCCAAGACAAACAGAAGTTTGGTTGGGTACACGCAATGGGTAGACATGGCGATATGATGACGCACGTATCAGAAAACCGCATTCTTATCTGTGCAAAGAAAGAAGAGAAAATGCTACCCGCTTCTGTGATCAAAGAATCATTGAACGCAAAAGTAGAAACGCTTGAGGCAGAGTCTGGTACCCCTCTGAAAAAGAAAGAGAAAGACAGCCTAAAAGAAGACATCATCATTGATCTACTTCCTCGAGCATTCAGCCGCAGCAACTTCACTTACGCGCTGATCATGCCAAAAGAAGGTTTCATTGTGGTTGATGCGAGCAGCTACAAAAAAGCAGAAGATGTATTAGCATTGCTACGTAAGACAATGGGTAGCCTGCCAGTAGTGCCAGCTATCCCAGAGCAAGCGATCGAAACGACTCTTACAGAATGGGTGAAATCAGGTGATACGCCACAAGGCATCACTATGCTTGATGAAGCAGAACTAAAATCTATTCAAGAAGACGGCGGTATTGTTCGAGTTAAGAAACAAGAACTAGAAGCTGATGAGATTAAAAACCACATCGAAGCCAATAAGATGGTGACGAAACTTCTTATCAACTGGCAAGACCGTATTGAATTCATTCTTGCAGAAGATGGCAGCATCAAACGCCTAAAATTCAGTGATGAGCTCAAAGACGAAAACGACGATATTCCTCGTGAAGATCAAGCTGCGCGTTTTGATGCGGACTTCTCTCTACTTTGTGGTGAGTTCAGTGTTTTCCTTCCAAACCTATTTGAATCATTAGGCGGGTTAACTCAACCTAACGCTTAATCAGTCAAACTATAGGCTCAGGTGCTAACGGTATCTGAGCTTATTTCTCACTAAGTTCTCACTTATATCTGCCTCTAGACCCTCTTGTTAATGTCATTGCTATCTTTAGGGCTATCAACCAAACTCATTTTAGCGTAAAATTTGCGCCCCTTTGATATCACTTGGTGGTATCAACCTGACTTGAGATCAGATTAGAGAACGAAGCAATGACTACACAAAAACCATTTGTACCTGAACTATTATCACCGGCAGGAAGCCTCAAAAACATGCGTTACGCATTCGCCTACGGCGCAGATGCAGTATACGCAGGCCAGCCTCGTTACAGCCTTCGTGTTCGTAACAACGAGTTCAATCACGAAAACCTACAAATCGGTATCGATGAAGCTCATGCTCAAGGCAAAAAGTTATATGTTGTATGTAACATTCAGCCGCACAACTCTAAATTAAAAACATTCATTCGCGACCTCAAACCAGTTGTAGACATGGGCCCTGACGCGCTTATCATGTCAGATCCTGGTCTTATCATGATGGTTCGTGAAGCATTCCCTGAAATGCCAATCCATCTTTCTGTTCAAGCAAACGCAGTAAACTGGGCGACCGTTAAGTTCTGGTCAACTCAAGGCGTTGAGCGTGTGATTTTATCTCGTGAGCTATCGCTTGAAGAGATCGAAGAGATTCGCGAACACTGCCCAGAAACAGAGCTAGAGATCTTTGTTCACGGAGCTCTTTGCATGGCTTACTCAGGCCGTTGTCTGCTTTCTGGTTACATGAACAAGCGCGATCCAAACCAAGGTACTTGCACCAACGCTTGCCGCTGGGAATACAAAACAGAAGCAGCGAAAGAAGACGAAAACGGTCAGATCGTTGAAGCAAACCCTACTGGTGTTGCTATTCAAGAAGTAGAAACGCAAGACATTGAAGTTCAAGATGAGCGTCCAGACAACACACTAGGCCTTGGTAAACCAACAGACGAAGTGGTTCTGCTTTCTGAATCACACAAGCCAGAAGAGAAAATGGCAGCGTTTGAAGATGAGCATGGTACTTACATCATGAACTCAAAAGACCTTCGTGCAATCCAACACGTTGAGCGCCTAACGAAGATGGGTGTTCACTCTCTGAAGATTGAAGGTCGTACTAAGTCTTTCTACTACTGTGCACGTACTGCTCAGGTTTACCGTAAAGCTATTGACGATGCAGTGGCAGGCAAACCATTCGATGAAAGCCTAATGGGTACACTAGAGAGCCTAGCTCACCGTGGTTACACTGAAGGCTTCTTACGTCGCCATACACACGATACATACCAAAACTACGAGTACGGTTACTCTATCTCTGACACTCAACAGTTTGTTGGTGAGTTCACAGGTAAGCGCCGTGGTGACCTAGCGGAAGTAGAAGTGAAGAACAAGTTCCTAGTAGGCGACAGCTTAGAAATGATGACACCGAAAGGTAACGTTGTTTTCAAACTAGAAGTTATGGAAAACCGCAAATCTGAAGCGGTCGACGATGCGAAAGGTAACGGTCACTTTGTATTTATTCCTGTACCAGCAGATCTAGATCTAGAGTACGGCTTGCTGATGCGTAACTTGAGCGAAGGCCAAGATACACGTAACGCATCAGGCAAATAATTTTTACTTAAGCGACTTACTTGAGAAGAAAATAATGGCTCTGTTAATTACTGACAAGTGCATAAACTGCGATATGTGTGATCCTGAATGCCCAAATGGTGCAATCACTATGGGCGACAGCATCTTCGAGATCGATCCTGATTTATGTACAGAGTGTAAAGGTCACTATGAAAAGCCAACATGCCAGTCAGTGTGTCCGATTACAAAATGCATCATCACTGACCCAAACCATATTGAAACTGATGACGAGCTACTTGAGAAGTTTGTTATCATTCAAGGCTTGACCTAAAAGAAGAAAGGTTCAACTTAACCATAAGTTGAACCTTTTTTTTCATCCTGATTTTCCGATTGGATAAATATTGCAGAAGAGCTCTTTTTCAAATTGATATTCGAGTCGTTCTCGCCAGTTTATTGATTGAGCTATAGGAACAAGATAAAAGTTTTCCCTGCTGGTATCGGTCACAAATGCCATTCCATACTGCATCAATTCATAGTGAACATCATTTACGAAACTAGGGTCTAAACGTTGTCTGCCTGTTAGCTGATTGATGTCATCTCTTGAAATTGAAATACCCGAGCTTTCAGCGTTGAACCTATGTCTTAACCATTCTGAAAATTCCTTCGCACAAATCATAGTCATAGTCTTATCCTTGAATTATCTACGACGGGTATCAGACTCTGATTTCGCATACTGCATATAAGCCGCATCTTTCACCCCAAAACACTCAATCCCTGACCAAACCTTGTCAAATTCGCCATCGCCCTTGCTGATACCGTTATTGCTTTTATTAATATCAAACGATGTTCTTAATCTCGTGTTTATAAACTCTAGACAAAAGTGTGATATTTCTCCATTTTAGAGTCGAAAAAACCAGTGGCAGTACCACTGTAAAAAGCCTCGATGAACAGGATTACTTATTCGATATCAAGGCCAAACACTGACTTGGCATCACTTTAACTTTTTTCTTTTTCTTAGTTTTCGCTACTTTTTTAGGAGGTGGAACTGGAACAGTCTTTGGAGCCCAACTTGCAAGTTCATCTCCACAACCGTCACCTTTAGGAGGGCTCGCTTGAGCTATGCAGTTTGAACTGCCTTCAGGACACTTTAAACGAACGTGGAAGTGGGAGTGGTGTCCCCACCAAGGTCTTATTTTGCCTAACCAAGCTCTATCATTAGCGTCAGAGTTTTCTTGTTCACAAAGGGTTTGCTTGATCACTGGATGAACAAAAATACGCACCACTTTTTCATCTTTCGCCGCATAACGAATAACTTGAAAATGATCATCGGTCCAATTCGATTCACGCAATTTGTAGTTGGTAAGATCCACAACGCTCACAGGTTTAGGCACAGCTAATTCGTTCTCTGACAACCTCTTACTGGTTAACCTTAGCCATATATCAATATCTAACCCTGTTTGATGACTTGAATGACCTGAAGAAAAGCGCCCTCCTCTGGGAAGAGAAATATCACCGATCAATAAATTAGTATTGAGCTTCTCGCTGGTCGTGACTCCTAACCTCTCAATAAACTTTATAGCTTCTGTATGGCCATAGTAGCGCTCTCTTTGAGGGCGAATGATCTGATACCCCAAACCATTAATAGGCAAAGCCTGCGCGCCGTCTAGACAGCCATTGGCATAACTGCCAATAGATGATGTTGAGTTGACTGTCGGGCTCTTTGCCTTTTCCCAAGGCGTTGCTATGGCTACGAATGAACATAACACAGTAACCACAGCGCAAAGTAACCTCATAACGATCCTAAATGATTTGTCTTTAGTATTTATACTAGCTGTCATTGAGGAATAGGGGCATATAAGTAATAAGTTTTTCGGAGCATTAAATGAAAATAACAAACAACACGTCTTATACCAATTAAAGTAAAAATGTGATCTAATTAAGATTGATGAATTATTGTGAAATTTAGCCATGGATAGCCTTAATAACACTGACTTCAAAAAGCTTGCGAGCCAGCAAAAAACCATTCAGATGAAGATGCGTTTACTTGCGCTCGCACACTTTAAAGACGGCCTCTCTCGTACACAAATTGCAAAATCTCTCAAAGTCAGTCGAACCAGTGTCAATAAATGGGTTCGGATTTTTTTTGAAGAAGGCCTAGAAGGACTTCAAGAAAAACCTCGGACTGGTAGGCCTGCATACCTCACCGATGAGCAGCGGGCTCAACTCAGTGCCTTCATAAAAAAAGAAGCTGAATCACCTTCTGGTGGCCGCCTTGTTGGAAGCGATATACATGACTACATCGTTAAACACTTTGACAAGCACTACCACCCTAATTCCATCTATTATCTCCTCGACCACATGGGTTTTTCTTGGATAACTTCTCGTTCCAAACACCCTAAACAATCACAGCAAATACAAGACGATTTTAAAAAAATTCCAAATCGAAACGATCCTTAAGATCCCCGGCCATATTGGGCTAGAGAGTGTTGATGTCTGGTTTCAAGACGAAGCTAGGTTTGGTCAGCAGAACACAACAACACGTCTTTGGGCTACTCGTGGAACGAGACCTCGCGTAGTAAAACAGCAGCAATTTGAATACGCTTATTTGTTTGGCTCAGTGTGCCCATCGAGAGGGATTGGTGAGGCAATGGTCGTCCCTTGGGTTAACAAAGACATCATGATAAACCATCTAGAGCAGATATCTAAAGTCACAGAAAAAGACCGTCATTCAGTGGTAATAATGGATGGCGCAGGATGGCATACCGATGATATTGCTAACCCATTTGATAATGTCAGTATTATCAAATTGCCGCCATACTCACCAGAGCTTAACCCTATAGAGCAAGTGTGGAGTTGGTTAAGGCAACACTATCTAGCAAACCAAAACTTCATTGATTATAACGATATTGTTTCGAAGGTCTGTAGCGCTTGGAATGGATTTCTTGAGTGCAAAGATCGCGTCACAAAAATGTGTACAAGAGATTGGATTGACCTGATCAGTTATACCAATTAAAGTAAAAATGTGATCTAATTAAGATTGATGAATTATTGTGA
>NZ_AJYZ02000037.1:122034-125720 GCF_000272045.2 Vibrio crassostreae 9ZC13
ATTTTCCGGATTGGTATAATTTGTAGCAGTAGAGCTTCGTTGTTCATTTATCTATACCGGAAAAAGCAAAAAGGCTCTAGTCTTTCGACTAGAGCCTTAAATATGGCAGGGGTGGAGAGATTCGAACTCCCAACACGCGGATTTGGAATCCGCTGCTCTGCCAATTGGAGCTACACCCCTATTTTCAGTTTTAAAGAGCTGAAACTCTGAATAAGTGGCGGAGTGGACGGGACTCGAACCCGCGACCCCCGGCGTGACAGGCCGGTATTCTAACCAACTGAACTACCACTCCGCAGTGGAATACTTGTCGTCGCTGACAAGTCGTTCATAACACTTTTTGTCTTCACTTTTAAAAAAGTGAAAATAAATTTGGAGCCTGGCGATGTCCTACTCTCACATGGGGAAGCCCCACACTACCATCGGCGCTATTGTGTTTCACTTCTGAGTTCGGCATGGAATCAGGTGGGTCCACAATGCTATGGTCGCCAAGCAAATTTTGCTTTTACTTTCAGCTTTTTTAAAAACTGAAGGCAAAATAATCTGGAAAACTGATTTAAAAGTTTATCTCTTTCAAACTCATTCAAGGTCTGGTCTTTCTTTGAGTCCACAAAACCCCTTGGGTGTTTGTATGGTTAAGCCTCACGGGCAATTAGTACAGGTTAGCTCAATGCCTCGCAGCACTTACACACCCTGCCTATCAACGTTCTAGTCTTGAACAACCCTTAAGGACGCTTATAGCGTCAGGGAAAACTCATCTCAAGGCTCGCTTCCCGCTTAGATGCTTTCAGCGGTTATCGATTCCGAACTTAGCTACCGGGCAATGCCATTGGCATGACAACCCGAACACCAGAGGTTCGTCCACTCCGGTCCTCTCGTACTAGGAGCAGCCCCTTTCAATTTTCCAACGCCCACGGCAGATAGGGACCGAACTGTCTCACGACGTTCTAAACCCAGCTCGCGTACCACTTTAAATGGCGAACAGCCATACCCTTGGGACCGACTTCAGCCCCAGGATGTGATGAGCCGACATCGAGGTGCCAAACACCGCCGTCGATATGAACTCTTGGGCGGTATCAGCCTGTTATCCCCGGAGTACCTTTTATCCGTTGAGCGATGGCCCTTCCATTCAGAACCACCGGATCACTATGACCTGCTTTCGCACCTGCTCGAATTGTCATTCTCGCAGTCAAGCGGGCTTATGCCATTGCACTAACCACACGATGTCCAACCGTGTTTAGCCCACCTTCGTGCTCCTCCGTTACTCTTTGGGAGGAGACCGCCCCAGTCAAACTACCCACCAGGCACTGTCCGTAATCCCGATTCAGGGACCAACGTTAGAACATCAAAACTACAAGGGTGGTATTTCAAGGACGACTCCACCACATCTAGCGACGCGGTTTCAAAGTCTCCCACCTATCCTACACATGTAGGTTCAATGTTCAGTGCCAAGCTGTAGTAAAGGTTCACGGGGTCTTTCCGTCTAGCCGCGGGTACACTGCATCTTCACAGCGATTTCAATTTCACTGAGTCTCGGGTGGAGACAGCGTGGCCATCATTACGCCATTCGTGCAGGTCGGAACTTACCCGACAAGGAATTTCGCTACCTTAGGACCGTTATAGTTACGGCCGCCGTTTACCGGGGCTTCGATCAAGAGCTTCGACCGAAGTCTAACCCCATCAATTAACCTTCCGGCACCGGGCAGGCGTCACACCGTATACGTCATCTTACGATTTTGCACAGTGCTGTGTTTTTAATAAACAGTTGCAGCCACCTGGTATCTGCGACTCTCGTCTGCTCCATCCGCAAGGGACTTCACTGATAAGAGCGTACCTTCTCCCGAAGTTACGGTACCATTTTGCCTAGTTCCTTCACCCGAGTTCTCTCAAGCGCCTTGGTATTCTCTACCCGACCACCTGTGTCGGTTTGGGGTACGATTCCTTACAATCTGAAGCTTAGAGGCTTTTCCTGGAAGCATGGCATCAATGACTTCACTACCGTAGTAGCTCGACATCGTATCTCAGCGTTAATAGCGGTCCGGATTTACCTAAACCACCCGCCTACGTACTTGAACCTGGACAACCGTCGCCAGGCCCACCTAGCCTTCTCCGTCCCCCCATCGCAATTGTAAGAAGTACGGGAATATTAACCCGTTTCCCATCGACTACGCCTTTCGGCCTCGCCTTAGGAGTCGACTTACCCTGCCCCGATTAACGTTGGACAGGAACCCTTGGTCTTCCGGCGAGGGAGTTTTTCACTCCCTTTATCGTTACTCATGTCAGCATTCGCACTTCTGATACCTCCAGCAGCCCTTACAGACCACCTTCAACGGCTTACAGAACGCTCCCCTACCCCACATACCCTAAGGTACGTAGCCGCAGCTTCGGTGTATAGCTTAGCCCCGTTACATCTTCCGCGCAGGCCGACTCGACCAGTGAGCTATTACGCTTTCTTTAAATGATGGCTGCTTCTAAGCCAACATCCTGGCTGTCTGAGCCTTCCCACATCGTTTCCCACTTAGCTATACTTTGGGACCTTAGCTGGCGGTCTGGGTTGTTTCCCTCTCCACGACGGACGTTAGCACCCGCCGTGTGTCTCCCGGATAGTACTTACTGGTATTCGGAGTTTGCAAAGGGTTGGTAAGTCGGGATGACCCCCTAGCCTTAACAGTGCTCTACCCCCAGTAGTATTCGTCCGAGGCGCTACCTAAATAGCTTTCGGGGAGAACCAGCTATCTCCAGGTTTGATTGGCCTTTCACCCCTAGCCACAAGTCATCCGCTAATTTTTCAACATTAGTCGGTTCGGTCCTCCAGTTGATGTTACTCAACCTTCAACCTGCCCATGGCTAGATCACCTGGTTTCGGGTCTAATCCTAGCAACTGTACGCCCAGTTAAGACTCGGTTTCCCTACGGCTCCCCTAAACGGTTAACCTTGCTACTAAAATTAAGTCGCTGACCCATTATACAAAAGGTACGCAGTCACACCACGAAGGTGCTCCTACTGCTTGTACGTACACGGTTTCAGGTTCTATTTCACTCCCCTCACAGGGGTTCTTTTCGCCTTTCCCTCACGGTACTGGTTCACTATCGGTCAGTCAGTAGTATTTAGCCTTGGAGGATGGTCCCCCCATATTCAGACAGGATATCACGTGTCCCGCCCTACTCGTTTTCACTGATTATGATGTGTCGGTTACGGGGCTATCACCCTTTACTGCGAGACTTTCCAGACTCTTCACCTGCATCATTAAAAGCTTAAGGGCTAATCCAATTTCGCTCGCCGCTACTTTCGGAATCTCGGTTGATTTCTCTTCCTCGGGGTACTTAGATGTTTCAGTTCCCCCGGTTTGCCTCCTGTTGCTATGTATTCACAACAGGATACTTACTTATGTAAGTGGGTTTCCCCATTCAGGAATCCCAGACTCAAAAGGTTATTACTACCTAATCTGGGCTTATCGCAAGTTATTACGCCTTTCATCGCCTCTGACTGCCAAGGCATCCACCGTGTACGCTTAGTCACTTAACCATACAACCCGAAAGGGTTTCTATTTGCTTTCACTTTAAAAAGTGAAGACAAATAAGCGTATGGCAACTAACCAAGGTTTTTGGTTGTCATTAAGAAGGGTTAATTCTTAATGACTGTTTGCCGGACTCAATTTCGATTCAAACTAAGTTTGAATCACTCTTTAT
>NZ_AJYZ02000037.1:126170-329132 GCF_000272045.2 Vibrio crassostreae 9ZC13
AGATATTTCAAAAGAAATAACCATTTTTAAAGATTCTTAAGGAAGAACACTTAAAGATGGTGGAGCTATGCGGGATCGAACCGCAGACCTCCTCGCTGCCAGCGAGGCGCTCTCCCAGCTGAGCTATAGCCCCATCTGGAAAAGTATTTCCTACTCTTAACTTATTAAACCATCAATCTGTGTGGGTACTCATCGTAAATATCTTCGCATAAGGAGGTGATCCAGCCCCAGGTTCCCCTAGGGCTACCTTGTTACGACTTCACCCCAGTCATGAACCACAAAGTGGTGAGCGTCCTCCCCGAAAGGTTAAACTACCCACTTCTTTTGCAGCCCACTCCCATGGTGTGACGGGCGGTGTGTACAAGGCCCGGGAACGTATTCACCGTGACATTCTGATTCACGATTACTAGCGATTCCGACTTCATGGAGTCGAGTTGCAGACTCCAATCCGGACTACGACGCACTTTTTGGGATTCGCTCACTATCGCTAGCTTGCTGCCCTCTGTATGCGCCATTGTAGCACGTGTGTAGCCCTACTCGTAAGGGCCATGATGACTTGACGTCGTCCCCACCTTCCTCCGGTTTATCACCGGCAGTCTCCCTGGAGTTCCCGACATTACTCGCTGGCAAACAAGGATAAGGGTTGCGCTCGTTGCGGGACTTAACCCAACATTTCACAACACGAGCTGACGACAGCCATGCAGCACCTGTCTCAGAGCTCCCGAAGGCACACCTGCGTCTCCGCTGGCTTCTCTGGATGTCAAGAGTAGGTAAGGTTCTTCGCGTTGCATCGAATTAAACCACATGCTCCACCGCTTGTGCGGGCCCCCGTCAATTCATTTGAGTTTTAATCTTGCGACCGTACTCCCCAGGCGGTCTACTTAACGCGTTAGCTCCGAAAGCCACGGCTCAAGGCCACAACCTCCAAGTAGACATCGTTTACGGCGTGGACTACCAGGGTATCTAATCCTGTTTGCTCCCCACGCTTTCGCATCTGAGTGTCAGTATCTGTCCAGGGGGCCGCCTTCGCCACTGGTATTCCTTCAGATCTCTACGCATTTCACCGCTACACCTGAAATTCTACCCCCCTCTACAGTACTCTAGTTCACCAGTTTCAAATGCAGTTCCGAGGTTGAGCCCCGGGCTTTCACATCTGACTTAATGAACCACCTGCATGCGCTTTACGCCCAGTAATTCCGATTAACGCTCGCACCCTCCGTATTACCGCGGCTGCTGGCACGGAGTTAGCCGGTGCTTCTTCTGTTGCTAACGTCAAGATGTGCAGCTATTAACTACACACCCTTCCTCACAACTGAAAGTACTTTACAACCCGAAGGCCTTCTTCATACACGCGGCATGGCTGCATCAGGCTTTCGCCCATTGTGCAATATTCCCCACTGCTGCCTCCCGTAGGAGTCTGGACCGTGTCTCAGTTCCAGTGTGGCTGATCATCCTCTCAGACCAGCTAGGGATCGTCGCCTTGGTGAGCCATTACCTCACCAACTAGCTAATCCCACCTAGGCATATCTTGACGCGAGAGGCCCGAAGGTCCCCCTCTTTGGCCCGTAGGCATTATGCGGTATTAGCCATCGTTTCCAATGGTTATCCCCCACATCAAGGCAATTTCCTAGGCATTACTCACCCGTCCGCCGCTCGACGCCGTTATCGTTCCCCGAAGGTTCAGATAACTCGTTTCCGCTCGACTTGCATGTGTTAGGCCTGCCGCCAGCGTTCAATCTGAGCCATGATCAAACTCTTCAATTTAAAGTTTTGATTACCTAAATTAATAGGTGTGACTCAACGAATACTGACTTCAAAACTAATATTTACCGAAGTAAACATGTAATTCTAAAGCTATTACCCCTCTCTTCTTAAATAAATAGGAACAGAATGGTAATGAATTGACTGTGCCGAATAACTACAAGTAGTTAAACGTATTGGTCACTCAGTTCATTGAAATCAATTTTGATTCCGAAGAATCTGTTTTATCTAACGATAAAACGTTTTGATATTCATCAACGAGTGCCCACACAGATTGATAGGTTTAAATTGTTAAAGAGCTTTACTTGTTGAGCCTTCCTTTTAGTAAGGAGCCTCTCGAAGTGGACGGCCATTCTAGCGGATTAGATTCCAGTGTCAAACACTTTTTCCAGCTAATTTTTCAAAGCATCTTAAATGCTTATCACCGTCTTGTTACTCAGTTCAAACCGCTTGGTTATCCTTGGCAACGGAGGCGCATTATAGAGAGAATAATTCTTTGTACAAGGCTAAAAACGAAAAAAAACCGCCACCGGCGACCGTTCGAACACTATTCACACAAAGCGTTTAAAATAGGTACGATTAAGCCTTAATTTCGGCCAATCGTACCTACCGTTCTTACTTCAACTATTGGTGAGCAATAATGCGGTCGTTGTTTACTAATAGCTGCACTTTCTTATCTGGATTAATTTTTCCTGCCAGTATCGCTTTCGCTAACGGGTTCTCGACACTTTGTTGAATCGCTCTTTTCAAAGGTCGTGCACCATATACTGGATCAAAACCAACTTGAGAAATTAACTTGAGTGCTTTATCCGAAACTTCAAGCTCATAACCATTGTCTTCCATTCTCTTCTTAAGGTGCTCAAGCTGAATAGCGGCTATCGACTGAATGTGCTCTTGACCCAATGGATGGAACACCACGCTTTCATCAACTCGGTTCAAAAACTCAGGACGGAAATGTTTACCTACCACTTCCATCACTTCATTCTTTATTCCTTGGTAGTCGAGCGTATTGAAGTTCTCTTGAATTCTCGAAGAGCCAAGGTTGGATGTCATGATCACTACCGTGTTTCTAAAATCGACTGTACGACCTTGTCCATCAGTTAAGCGTCCATCATCAAGCACCTGCAATAAGATATTGAAAACATCAGGATGCGCTTTCTCTACTTCATCTAGCAAAATCACTGAATAAGGCTTGCGACGCACTGCTTCTGTTAAGTAACCACCTTCTTCATATCCAACGTAACCCGGAGGAGCACCAACCAAACGAGCAACAGAGTGTTTCTCCATAAACTCAGACATGTCGATACGCACCATTGCATCGTCACTATCAAACATGAAGTTCGCGAGTGTTTTACACAACTCCGTTTTACCAACGCCAGTTGGACCAAGGAATAAGAAAGATCCAATCGGCTTGTTTGGATCAGATAAACCTGCACGGCTACGACGAATCGCATTCGATACCACTTCGACTGCTTCCGCTTGGCCAATAACTCGCTTATGTAGAACACCTTCCATGTTAAGAAGCTTCTCTTTCTCGGCTTCTAGCATTTTAGAAACAGGTATGCCTGTTTGCTTCGATAGCACGTCTGCAATTTCTGCATCAGTGACCTTATTACGCAGCAGCGTCATTTCTTGCATTTCAGCTTGAGTCGCAAGATCTAACTGCTTCTCTAATTCTGGGATTCGACCGTATTGCAATTCAGACATTCGGTTAAGATCACCAGCACGTCTCGCAAAATCCATATCCATACGAGCTTGTTCTAGCTCTGACTTGATGTGTTGCGTGCCAGAAAGCGCGGCTTTCTCTGCATTCCACACTTCTTCAAGCTCTGCGAAATCTCGTTCTTTGTCAGAAAGCTCTTCTTGTAATGTTCGAAGGCGTTTTTCACTGGCTTCATCATTTTCATTGGTAAGAGCTTGCTGCTCGATCTTCAATTGAATGATTTTACGCTCGAGCTTATCTAGCGACTCAGGTTTTGAGTCGATCTGCATACGGATACTCGAAGCCGCTTCATCAATCAGATCAATCGCTTTATCCGGCAGTTGACGATCAGAAACGTATCGATGAGATAGTGTTGCTGCAGCCACGATTGCTGGGTCGGTAATTTCTACATGATGATGGAGTTCATAGCGCTCTTTCAAACCACGAAGAATCGCCACCGTGTCTTCAACCGTTGGTTCATCGACAAGCACTTTTTGGAAGCGGCGCTCTAACGCTGGATCTTTCTCTATGTATTGACGGTATTCATCAAGAGTCGTTGCGCCAACACAGTGGAGTTCACCACGAGCCAACGCTGGTTTTAGCATGTTACCGGCATCCATAGAGCCTTCACCTTTACCAGCGCCGACCATAGTATGAATTTCATCGATGAAGAGAATGATATTGCCCTCTTCTTTAGACAATTCATTGAGGACTGACTTCAAACGCTCTTCAAACTCACCACGATATTTAGCGCCAGCTACCAAAGCACCCATGTCTAATGAAAGTACGCGTCGGCCTCTTAAACCTTCTGGCACTTCATTGTTAATAATGCGCTGAGCCAAACCTTCAACGATAGCTGTCTTACCAACACCAGGTTCACCGATAATGACTGGGTTGTTCTTAGTACGACGCTGAAGTACTTGGATAGTACGGCGGATTTCGTCATCTCGGCCAATTACCGGATCCAGCTTGCCTTGCTCCGCTCTTTCAGTCAGATCGATGGTGAACTTCTCTAACGCTTGGCGTCGGTCTTCGGCATTTGGGTCATCAACTTTTTGACCGCCACGAACCTGCTCGATAGCTTGAGATAATTTTTGCTCAGTAAGGCCTAGCTCTTTAAGCAGGTTACCTAAAGGGCCTTTATCTTCAATTGCGGCAAGTAGGAAGACTTCCGAAGAAATGTATGTGTCTTGACGCTTTTGTGCGACCTTGTCACATAGGTTAAACAAAGTACCCATTGCATTCGACAGTTGAACATCACCACCGATACCACTTACTTTCGGTACACGGTCTAATATTTCGCTTAGCTTTGAACGCAACTGAACCACATCAATATTCAACATGGTAAGCAATGGACGAATCGCACTACCATCTTGATTTAATAGCGACACCATTAGGTGTACAGGCTCTATATATTGGTGATCACGACCTAATGCGAGCGACTGAGCATCAGATATCGCAATTTGAAATTTACTAGTGAATCGATCGAGACGCATGCCAACCTTCCTACTCTTAGATATGTTTATCTTATGGTTAGAAGATGGATACGGTAACGCGGATTTTCAAGGGATAGGAATGAAGAATAGAGTTTATATAAAAATATAGTTGTGCTGGATGACTGGTTGCACTAGCTAAAGGTTACTCTAACCAAATAAAAGTAGCTTGGCGTCCAGTAATACCATCACGACGATAAGAATAGAACGCATCGGCATCAGCGAAGGTACATAGATTAGAGTCTGTCACAGAAGTTACACCAACTTTGTTCAGTCGTTGCGTTGCAAGCTGAGACATATTCGCTAGCCATTTGCCCGGTTCAGCTTTGGCTTCAAATGCAAGCTTAGCTTGAGAGTCAAAACTAACGAAAGCTTCCAACACATCATCGCCTACTTCAAAAGCTTGTTTGCCTATTGCAGGACCAAGCCAAGCAATGATCTTATTCTCTGAACCTAAGTTTGAAAACTTTGCGACGGCATTTTCAAGAATGCCACCAGCAAGACCACGCCAACCAGCATGAACTGCAGCAACTTGAGTGCCTTTGGTATCAGTAAGGATTACAGGTAAGCAATCGGCTGTCATCGCAGAACAAACAACATCTTTAGCTGTGGTAAATGCACCGTCAGCATCAAGAATATCTGCCGTAGGGTGTAAAACCGTAACGACATCTGTTGAGTGAGTTTGATGTAGCCATACCGGAGAGGCAGGCATATTAGCGTGTTGCTTGAGCCAGGCTCTGTTGTTTTCAACAAGCGAAGCATCATCCCCAACATGCGTACCTAGGTTTAATCCTTGATACGCACCAGTAGAAAAACCATCAAAACGTGTCGAAGCAAATGCTTTCACGTTTTGAGGTGCATTCCAGTTAGGGATGATCATCGACATGATTAAATGTCGTCTTCCAAGTTTTCGCGCGCATCAACACGTAACGCTTCAGCCATCACGACCATGTCATTTGGCACAGGAGCGTGGAACTCAACTTCTTCACCTGTAATTGGGTGAACAAATTTAAGCATAACAGCGTGTAGCGCTTGGCGATCAAAAGAACGAATCATGGTCGTTAGTTCTTCAGATGCACCTTTTGGAATACGAGCACGGCCACCGTATGCAACGTCACCTAGCAGCGGGTGCTGAAGGTATGACATGTGAACACGGATTTGGTGAGTACGACCCGTTTCTAGGCGTAGACGAATACGAGTATGCTCGCGGAAGTGCTCAGCAACACGGTAGTGAGTTACCGCTGGTTTCCCTAATTCATTTACGTCCATTAGAGTACGCTTAGTTGCGTGACGGCTAATGCCTTTTTCTACCACACCACCAGCGGTCATTTTGCCAATTGCAATTGCTTCATACTCACGAGTAATACGACGCTTAGCAAGCGCACGCACAAGACGAGTTTGAGCTGGAACCGTTTTAGCCACAACCATAAGGCCTGTTGTGTCTTTATCAAGACGGTGCACAATACCTGCACGAGGCACTTCTGCAATCTGTGGGTAATGGAAAAGCAATGCGTTTAGTATGGTTCCATCCGGTGTGCCTGCGCCTGGGTGTACAACCAGATCGCGAGGCTTATTGATAACCAATAAGTCATCATCTTCGTAGACAATGTTTAGAGGAATATCTTGTGCTTCCCAGCGCTCTTCATCTGCAAGTTCAGCTTGCAAGATGATCTCTTCACCGCCCAAAACCTTAACGCGCGGCTTTGTAATAACTTCGCCATCCACTTGGATTTTGCCGTCAAGAAGCCACTCTTTAATGCGAGAGCGAGAAAAATCGGTAAATAGTTCAGCGACAGCTTGGTCTAAACGTTGACCTAACTGGCTGCTTTTTACTGTGTCTGTTAATGTGATCTGCTGAGCCATATCGAACTTTTTTAAAAACCGTGAGACTAATACCCATTAGTATGGATAAAATAGAATAATTGCATCATTGTATCTGTTACTGGTTAGAAAGTAACGGAAGCTTACGAAATATTTAATTCAAGGAATCGACGCCTGACATGAAACACCTTACTTTATCGGGTCTATTAGCCGTATCACTCTTGGTTGGTTGTTCAAGTAGTGAAGAGATAGTGCCAGATGTACCACCATCGGTTCTCTACTCTGACGCTCAAGAATCACTGCAGAGCGGTAGCTGGCTTTCAGCAATAGAAAAGCTAGAAGCCCTAGACTCACGTTACCCATTCGGCGCCTATTCTGAGCAAGTACAGCTCGATCTGATTTACGCTTACTACAAAAATGATGACTTGGCACTTGGCCTCGCTACCATTTCACGTTTCCTACGTTTGAACCCAACGCATGAGAAACAAGACTGGGTTCTTTACATGCGCGGCTTAACGCACATGGCGCAAGACCGAAACTTCATGCACGATATTTTTAATATCGACCGTAGTGACCGAGATCCTGAACCAGTGAAACTTGCGTTTGCTGACTTCAAGCGACTACTCGAACGTTTCCCTAGTAGCCCTTATGCTGAAGATGCACAAAAACGCATGTTCGCACTTAAGAACCGCCTAGCAGAGTATGACTTAGCAACCGCTGATTTCTACCTACGCCGCGAAGCTTGGATTGCTGCGATCAACAGAACGCAAGAGCTGCAAAAAACTTACCCAGACACCATTGCTGCGCGTAAGTCTTTAGATATCCAGCTAAAAGCTTATCAACAACTCGGCCTAGATGACGCTGTGTTAAGAACAGAAAAGTTGATTGAGTTAAACCCACTACCTTAATCAAACCTCTTACATCTCAATCCTAAAAGCGCGCTAATTTACTAGCGCGTTTTTTTTCATCTACATATCGCAAACTTGATGGATCGCATAATACACGGTATCTTCAAAAGATAACTTTTAACAAAACATCAACATGGAGTGTGGATGTGAGTAGGTTGTTATTATTTATCTGGATATCGCTATTTAGCCACTTATCCTACGCATTAGAACTGTCTCCATTAAGCAATAAGCCTTACATGGGTGACTTGGATGTGCTCAAAACCAAAGGAACGGTTAGAGTGCTAGTGTCTGCCGATCTTGGTTTCTATTACATCGAGGATGGCAAGCCAAAAGGCATCGTGGCAGAAATGCTCTACCACTTTGAGAAAAGCCTTCGTAAGAAACATCCCTATCTCAATGTTCAAATCATCCCCGTGCAACGAGATGATCTACTTCCCTCTTTAGAGTCTGGCTATGGTGATGTCGCTGTCGCTAACCTAACGATCACCGATAAACGATTACGAACCATCGATTTTTCGGATCCGATGATTAAAGATGGTAAAGAACTCATTATCACAGGGAAAAAGGCCGAACCTATCACCGAAATCAAGCAATTGAGTGGCAAAGAGGTGTGGATACGAGCAAGCTCGAGTTACTTCGAGAGTGTACAAAGAGTTAATAAGGAGCTTAACGAGCTAGGTTTACCACCACTGCATGTCCACTTTATCGAGGAGTCATTACAAGACTACGAGCTGATAGAACTGGTTAACCAAGGTTATATACAAGGCACAATTCTGGATAACCATAAAGCCAAGCTCTGGATCGATGTAATGGAAAACATTCAAGTCCATAACGACTTACCTTTACGAGAAAATGGTCGTATTGCTTGGGCTTTAAGAAAAGACAGCCCTCAACTGAAGAAAGAGATAAACAAATACGTCAAGACCGCACGAACAGGCACCCTGCTTGGGAATGTCATCTACCAGAAATACATCGACAATACTCGCTGGTTAGGCCGAGCACTCAACCCCAATAAAGTAGACCGAGTAGCTAAACTCTCAGATGTCTTTGAAAAGTATTCGAGCAAGTATGAATTTGATCCTTTGATGATGTCAGCTCAAGGTTTCCAAGAATCAGGACTGGATCAGAGCCGGATTTCTCATCGCGGGGCTATTGGTGTGATGCAGGTATTACCGAGTACCGCCAAAGATAAAAACGTCAACATCAAGAACATCCATAAGGTGGATAACAACATCCATGCGGGTGTGAAGTATATGCGCTTTATCAAAGACCGATATTTTGACGACCCGGCAATATCCCCCGACAATCAAATCTACTTTACCTTGGCTTCTTACAACGCTGGTCCTGCTAAGATCAGAAAGATGAGGAGCATTGCCAAGCAGAAAGGTTACAACCCAAACATCTGGTTTAAAAACGTAGAAATCATCACTCGCAAATACGTGAGTAAAGAACCCGTAACCTATGTTGCCAACATCAATCGTTACTTCGTAATCTATAAACAATTACAAGCTATCAATGCTATCCGAGAGGACGGCACAGCGAGATTACTGAACACTAACGACTAGGATCGCCTCCATCCCAGAGCTGGGGAGCCAAAGGTATTAGGTAAAGCTAAAAAACACAAAAGCCGCATAAGAATACTTATGCGGCTTTTGTTTATCTAATTCTGAAGAAGCTTATGTAGCGACCTATATTACAAGACCTATATTACAAGACCTATATCACAAAACACTATTGAGTAAATTTCAATCAAGTACTTTCCATAGGCTGTAGGACACCCCTAAAAACTGATTTAATTTTTAGCGAAGCCTTGCCTCCAAGTTATCGTTTTTCATAAGGATAACAAGCATTTTTCGCCAAAAAGATACTAAGACTTGCGTAAGATCACATTTGATTTTAATGCTTATCCCACCCAACCAAAACAAGATCTAGATCACATTCTTTATTCCTAAAAGTCGTAATCTGAAGTTAACCCATGAGGGATACAACAGAGGAAAACTTCTATGAAAATGAACATCACTGGTAAAAACATCGACATTACCTCTGCAATCCGTGATCACATAGAAAGCAAATTTAAAAAGCTAGATAAATGGCAAGTAGACATCATTGGCTGCCAAGCGAGCTTTAGCGAAGAACCAAACAAGAAGAAGAAATTTGAAGCGGTACTAACCGTACCAAAAGGCCAACTTGTTGCTTCATCAATCCATGACGACCTCTACGTAGCGATCAACGAAGTAGAACAAAAACTAGAGCGTCAACTCAACAAGCTACGCCATAAACCAGAAGCGCGCCGCGCTGAAAAGCCTGAAATCGAAGAGCTAGAAGCTGAAGTAGAATAAGGAAAGAGAACAGATTAAAAAATAGCGCCTCAGGGCGCTATTTTTTTGCTTGACGCTCGTAGCTCGCTTGCTTATTGTGTTTAAACATTCATAAAACAATCACTTTTTATGTACACTCAATCTTTGTTTATTTTTGACTTCTTTTTTCTTCCGTAAATCGGAGGCTAAGTCGTTTTAGAAAAACAAGTCAAAAACGAACAAGAAGCCTCCCACACTAGGGAGGCTTTTTTATAAGGACACATTTATGACTGACCGCTCAATTTCACTGGATGATATCCGCCTTCGTCTTAATGATTTAGACGACGAACTCCTGAAGTTACTTTCAGAGCGTCGCAAGCTAAGTATCGAAGTCGCTAAAAGCAAAGTAGAGACATCAAAACCAGTTCGTGATGCAGTACGAGAACAACAACTATTAGTTAAGCTGATCAACAACGGCAAAGATAAATACGAACTTGATGCGCAGTACATTACCAAGCTGTTTCACACCATCATCGAAGATTCCGTTTTACTACAACAGTCATACTTACAAAACCTAGCGAACCCGCAAAGCCGTAAACCATTGGCTCGCGTTGCATTCTTAGGTTCTAAGGGATCGTATTCTCACCTTGCGAGCCGCGAATACTTCAGCCGCAAGAATATGGAATTGATTGAGCTGAACTGTAATCACTTCAAAGAAGTCGCATCAACAGTAGAGTCTGGCCATGCCGACTACGGTGTCCTGCCGATTGAGAACACCAGTTCAGGGTCAATTAACGAGGTCTACGACCTGTTACAGCATACGACTCTATACATTGTTGGCGAACTTTCTCAACCGATTGAGCACTGCCTTGTTGCTAAAAGTGATATCCGTTTAGAAGACATCAAAACACTCTACTCGCACCCACAACCTCATCAACAATGCAGTGAGTTCTTGAGCCGCCTTAAGGGTGTCAACCTTGAGTCTTGCGCAAGCACCGCTGATGCAATGAAAAAAGTTAAAGAATTGGGTGGTAATGACGTAGCTGCTATTGGTAATGCATCGAGCGGTAAGCTTTATGGACTACAGCCAATCCAGAGCAATATTGCAAACCAAACAGAGAACCACACTCGTTTCATCGTTGTGGCGCGTAAGCCTGTTGAAGTATCGACTCAAATACCAGCGAAAACAACGCTCATCATGTCGACATCTCAAGAGGCGGGTTCTTTGGTAGAAACACTACTGATCCTGCAACGCTTAGGCATCAACATGACTAAGCTAGAATCTCGTCCTATCATGGGTAACCCTTGGGAAGAGATGTTCTATGTCGATTTAGAGGCGCATCTGGATTCAGATAATATGCAACAAGCGATAACGGAACTAACAGCCATTACTCGCCACCTTAAGGTGTTGGGTTGCTACCCAAGTGAGAACATCAAAGCGACTCAAGTTAAGTTGTCATAGCTGAAAGTGAGTATCAGCTTTTAGCTAACATAAGTATTTGGCCTACAGCAGGCCAAATACTTAAATCACCCTCTAGTCGAGTACTATTCTCGCTAAGAAAACTCACCCTAGCATGCCTGAAACACAATTCACTTGTTTCGCACATTCGGCACGCTTACTCTCTCCACTACTCGAGCCTTTCTAACAAAAACTCATTAGTGGCTTTTTTTATCAATAAAGACAAAACCTTACCCCCTTCACAGGAAATCATCGAACTACGTATAATTAATAGCGAGTAAGCATTAAGTAACATAAACTTATGCGCTTAATTTATAAATAGTGTTGTCATTAACTATGAAGCTAAGTACTAAAATCTTACTACTAATAGCCCCTGTGATACTGATCAGTACCGCGGCTTCTAGCTATATTATTTATTCGACGCAAAAAAGCAGTTTCATCAAACGCGAAGACAACGCACTTCAACTGAACATGGAAAAACTAGCCGGATACTTTCGCCAATCTCGTTCGTTCCTCAATAGCTACTCTTACACCTTGACCCAGAGTGATATGGTGAAGCGTTATTTTCTCACTGATCAAAATCTATCTCGCGATCTTGAACTGGTCAGTAATCTTCGAGAAGCCATTCATTTCCTGCAAGATGACGATGAAAGCTATACAGGTTTAGCGCTTCTTAATGGTGATCGAAAACTGCGTTATTACGCGGATAATAGCAATGACTCACGCACTCAGATTGACAGTAAGATATTGGAGTATGTTGACCTGCACTATCAAGACACCTTAGCAACATCGAGTACCAACTATATTCAAAACTCCCAAGGCGAAGGGATGTTGGTTCACTATGACAAGGTAGATAGAAAAGCGATTTTCCCAACCGTTAACAATCAACCCGACGATGTGTTCTTTGTTGTTGTCTCTGTCTCTCTCGACAAATTTAATGCGCTGAGAAAACAGATAGAGTTCGACTACCAAACCAGTTTGTTCTTCACATCCATAGCGGTTTCTTTGGAAAATGATGTTACTCACTCAGTCAAGCTTGCACCAGAACTGTACGCCACGGTCGATCCGGCGCAATTCCTGTTGGAAAACAAGCTCGATTCAATTTGGAACAAGCTGAGTTTGTCGTTTGCACTGTCTGCGTTTGTAACTGTCGCTCTGCTACTCATGCTTCTGTCTCGCACTGTGATTACTCCAATAACACGGCTCGATCGACAGCTACAGCAAGTCGAAAAAAAACAACGTAAGAACATTGAACGCTTAGGCACTCGTGACGAGCTTGGCCGCCTATCACAGCGTTTTTATGACATGTATCAAGAGCTAGACAACACCTACCAGCAAACCAAGCTCTTGGCCGAAAATGATCAGTTAACTCAAATAGCCAATAGGCATCAGTTTCAAACCTTCGTTCAGCAATCGTTGCCAAAACCGAGTTCGAATACCGAAACCTGGGTTCTCTATTTTGACTTGGACAACTTCAAGTTTGTGAACGACAAATACGGGCATCAAATCGGCGACTCGATTCTGGTTTCTTTTGCTCAGCGTATTTCAGATATTTGTCGTCATTATAAAGAGGAATTCGACGCTCATTGTATGCCAGCCCGACTTTCTGGAGACGAGTTCGTTGTCTACATTAACGCTCCTAGTCACCGAGGAAATGTCGCGCATCGATTCTCGAACGATTTGCTCACTCCACTGCAAAAAGGCTTTGTCACCGAATCAGGCAGCTTTCCGATCACGGTCAGTATTGGTATTGCGACCTACCCTAATGATGGCAACTCAATCGAGAAGCTTCTGTCCAACGCGGATACCGCGATGTACCAAGCCAAGCGTGCCGGTAAAAACCAATTTGCTGACTATTCACGGGATTTAGACAAAGCCATTCAGCGCCAAGCAGATATTGAACGTGCGCTTAGAGGTAAGAATTTTGATGATGAATTCAGGCTCGTTTACATGCCCTACATGGATTCCACCGGGACTGATGTTATTGGCGTTGAGGTGTTATTGCGTTGGAATTCAAAGCAACTTGGTTTGGTTCCACCAGATGAGTTCATTCCAATAGCCGAACAAACCGGGCTGTTTGAACATGTTGACCGCTGGGTAATACAGAATGCGTTTGCTTCATTCCATCGACTTCAGGCTCAATTTGATCACTCAATTCAATTGTCGATCAACCTATCTTCTGCTGGCATTGAAACCACTCATCTTGCGGGTTTCATTAAAGAACACGCGGAGTTAAATCGAATTCCACCAAGCCTAATCGATTTTGAAATCACTGAAACCTTTTACTCAAATTCAGAAGGTTTTCCATTGCTGAACGAACTGGCATGCATGGGCTATCGACTTGCGATTGATGATTTTGGTTCCGGTTACACCTCTATCACTCAACTGGTGCAGTATCCAACTCAGAAAATTAAATTGGATAAAGCGTTTTTGGATACCTTGATTGAGACCAATAACCAGAACATCGTAAAACCGGTTATCGGGTTGTGTCATGCTCAAGGGAAAAAGGTCACCGCCGAAGGGATTGAAACTCAAGGCATGCACCAGTGGTTACAGGATGCACAGTGCGATATGCTGCAAGGCTATTACTTTGGTAAACCCATGCCACTAGAAGAATTGAGTGACTGGTACCGACAACATCAACTCAATCTAATCGACAACAAAAAGAATCCGACACATGAAATCTGTAATCATCGCATCGCTGAACCCAGCTAAAATCAACGCCGTTAAAAGTGCGTTCTTATCTGCTTTTCCTGATACTGAATTTGATTTCCAAGGCATCAGCGTCCCTAGTGGTGTCGCCGATCAACCGATGAGCAATGATGAAACCTATCAAGGTGCCGTGAATCGAGTTCACAACGCAACTCAAGCTCAGCCTGATGCAGACTTCTATGTTGGTCTAGAAGCGGGAATAGAAACAAACGTCACCTTTGCCTGGATGGTGATCGAAACGAATGGCCAACGTGGCGAGTCTCGTTCAGCAAGTCTGATGCTGCCACCAGCCGTGCTTGAGAAACTAGAGCATGCAAACGAGTTAGGGGATGTGATGGATGAAGTGTTTGGTACCGACAATATCAAACAGAAAGGTGGTGCCATTGGCCTACTGACACATAACCAATTGTCACGCAGTTCGGTCTATCATCAAGCTTTAATTTTGGCTCTGATCCCATTTGTGAATCCTGAACACTTTCCTATTTAGTATTTGAGGCTTCCTTAAACTTCAAAAGATTCCAAGAACAATCTTCAGAAACAAAAAACGCTAACATCCAGTTAGCGTTTTTTATCGAATTCGTATTCATACTATTGCGTGATAGCTTAATTCCATTATTACTTTAGCAATAGGTCGGCGATCACGACTTTCTCTTGCTCAGATTTGGCCTTTAGCTCATTTGAGCCTCTGGTTATCGTCGCTACGCCTACGCCCAGCATTTGACTCACCTGTCGTTGAGACATATCGCCTTTCATCAGCTCACAAAAGATATTAATTCGAGCAACCAGAGCATCTCGCTCGTCTGGTGTCATCATCATAGTCAACAACAGCTCGTGCTGATCTTTTTCGACAGCCGTCTTTACCAAGTCCATCAGTTGTTGCCAATTATCATATTCAGGTTGTGATGCCATATCTCTACACTTACTTTTAAATTCTGACTTTAAAGAGTCGCTTAACGATTGAAAGCGTTTAACACTTTATACCGAAACACTTGATGCGATCCAATGTAAAAAGGCAGTAAGTGGAAATGGTTAGCACTCACTGCCTTTATTCTTACTCAGTTTCGGGCCAAATGCCGAAGGCTTAGTATTTCGTTTTTGCCTCATGGGGCGCTAAAAACGTCCCTTTCTCACCCAAGATATCTCGATAGTAGGTCTCAAACATCAAGATATTCTGAACGTAGCCACGTGTCTCTTTGAATGGGATCATTTCGATAAATGCAAAGGCATCGAGCTTTTCATCGCTGCGTGAACGCCACTGTTTCACACGGCTAGGTCCAGCATTATAAGCCGCAAACGCAAAGATACGGTTGTCATCATATTGAGCGAGTAAACCATCTAAGTAGTGACTGCCAATCTCAATGTTTTTGCCGACATCATAAAGATCATCGCTGCCCTGATACTTAATCTTATGTTTGTTCGCTATGTATTGCGCCGTCTTGGGCATAATTTGCATAATGCCACGCGCGCCAACTGGAGAGCGAGCTTCTGAATCCATCGCACTCTCTTGTCTTGCTAAAGACATCAAAGTGATTGGATCGAGATCGTGCTTTTCAGCGTAGAAGTTAAACCACCACTTATGAGCAACAGGGAAGCGCAGCGCAATGTTATCCCACATCTTCGCAGAGATACTCGCTGTTACGGTAAAGTGATTCCAACGCTGTGTCGCAGCGTAAGCGGCAAGCATCTCTTTTTGCTCTTTATCTGCATTGGTCAGTAACCAGCGCCATTCACTTTTCGCTGCCGCAATTTTGTCTCGGTCAATCAGTTCACCAATACGCACCAAAGAGGTGTCGAATGGCTTCACTGTTTCAGCATTGTATTTAAGTGTCGATGTTGGATATTGAACTGGCTTACCTAACTGCTTAGCCGCAGCCACACTGTAGAAATTACGCTGACCCAAGATATCTGACAGTCGCTTATTGCCTTTGTCAGTATCGCCCGTCGCGATTTCAGCTCTGCCCTGCCAATATTGCCAACGAAGCGAAGCCTGATGTTTATCATCCAAGCGCGCTATCCACTCTTTCAAACCCGTCCAATCGGCATGTTGAATTGCTAAGCGAGCACGTCGTTCCAGCAGAACTTGCTTTGATGAACTCGCGAGCATTTTGTCGCGCCACACCATTAACTCTTCAGAGTCGGTGTTGATCAGACGAAACGTTAGGTAATCAGCGAGATCTTGAGATTTCTCTTTCGAAAACTTCTGAGCCTTGATGACATCATCAAACACCTTTTGAGCACTGCTTGATGATTTCCTTGCTAGCTTCTCGAAAGCAAACTCGGTTTGAGCTTGGTAGAATTCATTCGCTGGATGTTTTTTAGCAAACGCGAGTACATTTTCAGGCTTGTTGTACAACGCCTTCATCTGCTTCGCTTGATCAATTGACTCATCATGATCCAATTGCTTAATCAGATAGCTCATTAACTTACCGTTACGGCCCTCGAACGCTAGCAGCATTCTATCCAGAATCAGCTCATCAGTTCTTAGCCCAGCTTGATCCCAGCTTTTAAATAAAGGGTCACAAGCGTCATCAACACCACTACCACTCAACCAAAGTTGTTTAGCTCCTTTAAAGGCAAGCTCTTGGTTACCTTGCTCGTAATGCGCTCGATAATAAATACATTGGTATTTTTCACCGACAGGCTCTTTGGTTTGAAACTCAAGGATCGTCTTCCACTGTTTTTGAGAAGCCAATGAGTCCAAATAAGGTGCGCGCATTCGATTGGATAAAGGCAATGCCTTGTTCTCTTCAATGAAAGCATCGACCTCAGCAGGTGTGCGATCACCTAAGCCAATCAGAAAGGCCCGATAATCGGTGTAAGGTGTTAAAGGGTATGTTTGAATTTTGTTACGCAGCGCGGAGTAAGCTTTTAGATCACGGCTGTCTAAAACCTCTTGCGCTTTGTCATAAACGTCACGCTGCATTTCAAGCTCGGATGCATTGCTAGCCATAGCGACCGGAGCCAGTGAAACCGAAGACAAAATTGCCGATGCAGCCACAGCAATTTTCGTATTACCAATGCGGAAAAACATTCGCTCTTTCCTTAGTGCGTGTATGAATACGTGAAGTCTATTTACGCCCGACATCACATCAAATGTAAAGGATTTGAGTGTAAATATTATTAATATTTAACACTTCGCCTCAGAAGCCCATTAAATATAGTTTTAATGACCAATGTGACAATAATAGGTAAGGATTAGTTCAAGAGTGGCTTTTCTGCCCTAGGAGTAACATCTTTGAGGATATTGGTATAAAATAGCAGACAATTTTGAACAATAATTAGGATCGATCGGCAATGGCTGAATACGTATATACCATGTCTCGGGTGAGCAAAACTGTTCCACCTAAGCGTCAAATTCTTAAAGACATTTCTCTTAGCTTTTTTCCTGGCGCTAAAATCGGTGTTTTGGGTCTAAATGGTTCAGGTAAATCTACCCTACTACGTATCATGGCTGGTATTGATACTGATATTGATGGTGAAGCACGTGCACAACAAGGCCTTAAAGTAGGTTATCTACCACAAGAGCCTGTGCTAGACGAATCAAAAACTGTTCGTGAAATCGTAGAAGAAGCGGTTTCTGACGTTGCTGACGCACTTAAGCGTATTGATGCGGTTTACGCAGCTTACGCAGAACCAGATGCAGACTTCGATGCACTGGCAAAAGAGCAAGGCGAACTAGAAGCTCTGATTCAAGCAAAAGACGGTCACAACTTAGAGACTGCTCTAGAGCGTGCTGCTGATGCACTTCGTCTTCCTGAGTGGGATGCGAAAATTGAATTCCTATCAGGTGGTGAGCGTCGTCGTGTTGCTATCTGTCGTCTACTTCTTGAAAAGCCAGACATGCTGCTTCTTGATGAACCAACCAACCACTTGGATGCAGAATCAGTAGCATGGCTTGAGCACTTCCTTGTTGATTACAGTGGTACTGTTGTGGCGATTACCCACGACCGTTACTTCCTAGACAACGCAGCTGGCTGGATTCTAGAACTTGACCGTGGTGAAGGTATCCCATGGGAAGGTAACTACACGTCTTGGCTAGAGCAAAAAGACGAGCGTCTTAAGCAAGAAAAAGCGGGCGAAAGCGCACGTCAAAAGACAATCGAGAAAGAACTTGAATGGGTTCGTCAAAACCCTAAAGGCCGTCAAGCTAAGTCTAAAGCTCGTATGGCTCGTTTTGAAGAATTGACAACTGGCCAATACCAGAAGCGTAACGAAACCAACGAACTGTTCATCCCGCCAGGTGAGCGTCTAGGTGATAAAGTTCTTGAAGTGAACAACCTGACTAAATCGTTTGGTGATCGCGTTCTTATCGACGACCTATCGTTCAGCATGCCTAAGGGCGCAATCGTCGGTATCGTTGGTGCCAACGGTGCAGGTAAATCAACACTATTCAAGATGCTAAGCGGTGCAGAACAGCCAGATTCAGGTACAGTTGAACTAGGCGAAACCGTTAAGCTTGCTTCTGTTGATCAGTTCCGTGACAGCATGGACGACACTAAGACAGTATTCCAAGAGATCTCTGAAGGCGCTGATATCATTAAGATCAACAACTTCGAAATCCCTGCGCGTGCTTACTGTTCTCGTTTCAACTTTAAAGGCAACGACCAACAGAAGATCATCGGTGAGCTTTCTGGTGGTGAACGTAACCGTGTTCACTTAGCGAAACTGCTAAAAGCGGGCGGTAACGTACTGCTACTCGATGAGCCTACCAACGACCTTGACGTTGAAACGCTACGTGCTCTTGAAGAAGCACTGCTTGAATTCCCGGGCTGTGCAATGGTTATCTCGCATGACCGTTGGTTCCTTGACCGTATTGCGACCCATATCTTAGACTACCGTGATGAAGGTCAAGTTAACTTCTACGAAGGTAACTATACTGAGTACACTGAGTGGCTTAAGCAGACTCTAGGCGCACAAGCGGCAGAGCCGCACCGTATCAAGTACAAGCGTATAGCTAAGTAAATAAGCTTGTATTTTGAACAAAGGCCGCGATAATAGCGGCCTTTGATATATCTGGCTTACGTGTAATGCATCGATATAGAGAGATTACTTATGGTTGAAAGACGTCAATTTTCACGAGTTATTTATCAAGTCCCTACTGAGATCTCACAAGGACAAGTAAATATATCAGGCTCAGTGCAAGACTTATCACTCCATGGTTTACTCATTCAATGCAATGAATCAAAACAACTTAGCCATGATGTCCCTGTTCAAGTGAGCTTTAAGCTCGAAAACAGTGATATCAATATTCAGTTAGAAGCAACGATAGTCTCTACCATCAATACCTCAATGCGTTTACGCATAGAGCATTTAGATATTGATAGTATCAGCCACCTTAAGCGACTTGTGGAGCTTAATGTTGGCGACGATGAACTGCTTTATAGAGAGATTGAACACCTTACCGACTTAGGTAGTAAGTGACATCTCCATTACCCTTTTTCTATTAGAAGCATTTAGTTAATACAGAACCATGTCTAAAAAACTATCCATTACTATTCCCTCCAGTCAGGGGGAACAGACGTTTTACTTCGGCCGTAAAGCCGTGCTCATTTGCACTACTGCCATTTTTTCAGTACCGCTATTGATTGGCGGAGCGGCGTACATGCACTTCGAGAGTAAACAAGAACTCGCACTGCAAGCGGGTGATGCCCAACAGTTGATTGAAACACTGATTGTTGAAAAAGAACAAACAGAATTTCTTTATGCTGAGCAAGTAGAAACCAACCATTCGCTATCGCAAACACTGACCGAGAAAGAAGGCACGATTCAGCTACTTGGTAAGCGTGTATTCGATGTGGAATCAGTACTGGGTCTTGCTGATGAAGATCTGCTTACCGATGATATTTCTTTAGAAGATCGCATTGATGCGGCTGCAGTCGATTCAGCAGTAAGAGCCACAATGTTCCGCTTGATTCCAAACGACAGTCCGATGGCTTATCAACGTATATCTTCTTCTTATGGTAGCCGCACTAACCCTATTTCAGGGAAACGCCATGTACATACTGGTATCGATCTAACGTGTAAGCGTGGTGAAGATATTGTCGCGCCCGCAGATGGAGTCATTGAAACGGTACGCCCAAGTAAAAAAGGCTTCGGCAACTTTATTACTATGCGTCACTCGTTTGGTTTCATGAGTTCTTATGCGCACCTACAGAAGTTCAAGGTACGTAGCGGTCAGTTTGTGAGTAAAGGCGATGTGATTGCGAGCTGTGGTAACTCAGGTAACTCAACCGGCCCACACTTGCATTATGAAGTACGCTTCCTTGGTCGTTCATTGAACCCTCAATACTTGATGGATTGGACACCGGAAAACTTCAACTACGTGTTCGAGAAAGAGAAAAAGGTTAAGTGGGGCCCACTAGTTCAGCTGATTGATAATGTGGTTCGCTTGCAGATCAACCTGACTAACGTGCCTTACATTAGCTCGACCATCGACACCGTATCGAGTGAAGATAGCAAAAAACCTATCACGACTAACTAGTTGTTAATGGCTAACTAGTTGTTAATAGCTAAGACCTGTTGATTTGGCCTATGATGATCTAATTGCTTTTAGTCTACTGTAGGCAAAATGCTTTCATAGCGTTCAGCACAAACAAAAAGAGCGACCAGATGGTCGCTCTTTTTTATGATTTCAAATCAGTATTAACCACGATGAATCGAGTCATGTGCTTGTTTTAGAAGACTTTGGCTCTCTTGCAAGAATTGTTGTGAGTAGTCACCAAACCAATCACTCACTTGGTTGAAGCTCTCAACAAACTTAGCCTTATCTTTGCCATCTAGGATTTCTAACGCTTCTCCGAAACAGCTATGGAAGCGTCGAATCATCTCTATATTCTCATCCGAAGACAGAATGATATCACCGTACAAGTTCGGGTCTTGAGCAAATAGACGACCAACCATCGCAATCTCAAGTCGGTAGATTGGTGAGCTTAGCTTCAGAAGCTGATCAATATTCGGGTTCTCTTTACTCAGGTGTAAGCCGTAAGCAAAAGAGGTGAAGTGACGAAGTGCTTGAATCAAGGTCATGCCGTGATCGTGTTCAGCTGCATCCATCTGGCAAAGGCTCGCGCCCCAAATACCAAATTGATTCAGTAGCCATTGGTAGCTCTCAGAACCACGACCATCACTGTAAACAATCACCTGCTTAGCAAGGCTTGGAACATCAGGACCAAACATTGGGTGCAATCCAACCACTGGGCCTTGGTGCATGTTCATCATTGCTTGCAGCGGTTTAGATTTAATTGACGTCAAATCACATAGAATACAATCACTTGGTAGATTACCTAGCTTCGCAATCACACCTTCAGTTAAGTGAATTGGAACAGTCACAACCACAAGTCCTGCATTATCCAAGATTTCATCGGCTGTATCCCAATCTTGGCTGCCAAGGACTTTCACTTCGTAGCCAGACAGTTTGAACATACGACCAAACAAGCCACCAAGTTGACCATTACCACCAACGATCACCACTGAACGTAACTCTGGGTTAAGACACTTAAAGCCAGAATCTTTCTCACTGGCATAAGACTCACGCATAGTACGACGCAAAATATCTTCGATTAACTGTGGTGGAACCCCTATTTTCTCGGCTTCTTGACGACGAGATGCCAGCATCGCAGCTTCACGTTCTGGTACATAAATAGGTAAACCATGTTCACTTTTTACTTCGCCTACTTTCTCTACTAGAGCAAGGCGTTGAGCCAGTAAATCCAACATTTGTTTATCGACAGCATCGATTTGGTCGCGTAATTCGTTCAGTTCAACGGCCATTTTATTCCTTACTAATCTATAAGCCCGTGCCAATCTATCAGCCCACAATCACGTAGGTTCGCTAGCAACAGATCTTAAAATGCCTCATTAGATGAGGCACTTAAATTTAAACTCTGACTAACCTTTCAAGCGGTTCTCTAAGAACGGGACTAATTCCGTATGTGCATGTTTTAATAGTGCCTCAGTTGAATCCCAATTGATACACGCGTCGGTAATAGAAACGCCGTATTTCATCTCATTGAGAGGTATATCCGAAGATTGGTTTCCTTCGTTAATATGGCTTTCAATCATCAGGCCGATAATCGACTTGTTGCCTTCACGAATTTGGTGAATCACATCTTCTGCAACTAAAGGTTGGCGACGGAAATCTTTACGAGAGTTCGCGTGGCTACAGTCGACCATTAACGCTGCCTCTAAACCAGATTTACCCAGCTCTTGCTCACATTCGTGTACCGATACTGAATCGTAGTTCGTCTGCTTACCGCCACGTAAAATCACGTGACCATTTGGGTTACCTTGCGTTGTTAGTAGTGCAACCTGACCTTCGCGGCTGATACCCATGAAACGGTGGCTAGAAGAAGCCGCCTGCATTGCGTTGATTGCAGTGCCTAGGTTGCCATCGGTGCCGTTTTTAAAACCGATCGGCATTGAAAGACCACTTGCCATCTCACGGTGAGTTTGAGATTCAGTCGTACGAGCGCCAATAGCCGCCCAGCTGAAGGTATCTGCTAGGTATTGCGGGCTAATTGGGTCTAATGCTTCAGTCGCTAGTGGGATTTCCATCTCAGCGAGTTCAACAAGTAGTTCACGACCAACATGCAGACCATGCTCAATATCGAAAGTGCCGTCTAGATGTGGGTCATTGATCAAACCTTTCCAACCGACAGTGGTACGAGGTTTCTCAAAGTAAACACGCATAACAATATACAGTTGATCGCTAAGTTGCTCAGATAAGGCTTTTAGGCGTTTCGCGTACTCTTTCGCAGCTTCAATGTCATGGATAGAACATGGGCCACATACAACAAGCATGCGATGATCTTTCTTATGAATGATGTTTGCGATAGTTTGACGAGACTCTTGAATGAAACGACGAGCATTATCACTCAAAGGCAGTTTTGCTTTTAACTCCTCAGGAGTAATCAGTACCTGTTCGTCGATGATATTGACATTGCTTAATTCACTTTTCTGCATAACTCAACCTGTATATTTATTTTTACACCCAACATTTCCATTTGGGCTAACAATCTTTAAAAACACAATAACAGCTAAAAAAACGATTGCAAGTGTAAACAATAAAAAACATTAACTGTAAATTTTATCTTACACATTGAATTTAGCTCACTCTAAGAGATAAATAGGTTTAAACCATGGATCACACATACAAAAAAGGCGATATTTATCATATCGCCTTATCTAAAATTATTATGTGTTTATTTATCACTCACTGCCTAGCATTCGCTTAATCGTCTCTGAGGTCTCTTTCCACCTAGCATCCGAGTGAAGTGTCGACAAATCAAAGCTGTGTTTTTTAAGCAATGAGTTGGCTAAAGGCACCTCTTGAATCGCTAAGTTATCCAGAGCTTCAATTTGTGCATCTCGTTTATTACACATCAACACCATGTCACAACCTGCATTCAAGGCCGCTTTCGCTCTGTCGGCTGGTCCACCCATTATGGCAGCGCCTTCCATCGTTAAATCATCAGAGAACACCAAGCCTTTAAACCCAAGCTGCTGCTTCAATACTTTCTGCAGCCAATACTGTGAACCGCTCGCAGGTTGATCATCATAGTGAGAGAAAACCACGTGAGCTGGCATCATGGCATCCAATATTCCAGCTTCAATTTGCGCCTTGAAGATTGCCATGTCTGTTTCAAAGATGTCGTCTCTAGGGTCATATGGCGTCTCTAAGTGTGAGTCAGCAATCACGCCACCGTGTCCAGGGAAGTGCTTGCCTGTCGTCGCCATGCCAACCGACTTCATGCCTTTGATGAAAGCGCTGCTATGACGAACAATAGTATCAATATCTTCGCCAAACGCTCGGCTACCAATCGCTTTACAGTCATGGCCTTTGTCTAATACTGGCGCAAAGCTCAGATCGATATCGTGGGCAATCAATTCTGCCGCCATCAGCCAGCCAGCCTGTTCTGCTAAATGTTCACCGTTATTCTTAGTCGCAAATTCCTGAGCAGCAGGAATAATTGAAAAGCCGTCACGAAAACGCTGAACTCGACCACCTTCTTGGTCAACACCAATCAAAATAGGACGTTTCGCTACCTTACGAATTTCTTTGTTTAACGCCGATAACTGTTTGCTATCGTGGTAGTTTCGAGCAAATAAGATGAGACCACCAACAGTTGGGTGATCTAAAATTTCTCTGTCTTCAGCTGTCAGCTCGTAGCCTGCAACATCAACCCACAACGGTCCCATATTTATCCCTTATTAAACCTAATTTCATAAACTTCCCGAGATTATTCTCTTTAAATTTGCTTTACAATGTTTTTAAACCAATCTGTGGAAGACTTTAAGAATGCAGTGCAAGAGCTTAGAAATGGATCATAAAGAACTGTATATCGGTGTGATGTCAGGGACGAGTATGGACGGTGTTGATACTGCCTTAGTGTCGATTGAAGATACGCGCATCACATTGCTTGCTCATGATGAGTTCCCAATGCCTGACGACCTCAAAGCGCGTCTGCTTGAAGTTTGTATTGGTCAGAAAACCGATTTGATTGCCATTGGCGAACTCGACCACCAGCTTGGCCATCTGTTTGGCGATGCGGTTTTGCAACTTCTCGAAAAGTCAGGCACACCAGCACCTTCTGTAACTGCGATAGGTAATCATGGTCAAACAGTGTTCCACCAGCCAACAGGCGATTCGCCATTTACCATGCAGTTGGGTGATGCCAACATCATTGCCGCTAAAACACAGATTCAAACGGTTGCCGATTTCAGGCGTAAAGACATGGCATTAGGCGGACAAGGTGCGCCATTAGTCCCTGCCTTCCACCATACTATTTTCCAGCCACAAGACAGCTCAGTTGTGGTGTTGAATATTGGTGGTATCTCGAATATTTCAGTGCTGCGCCCTAATCAGCCAACACTTGGTTATGATACTGGCCCGGGCAATATGTTGATGGACGCTTGGGTTGATAAACACACGGGCGATAAGTTTGACCGTGATGCCCAATTTGCGCTTAAAGGTCAGCTCAATCAAGCCTTTCTCGAACAGTTGTTAAATGAATCTTATCTATCTCAAATACCACCGAAAAGTACTGGTAGAGAACTGTTTAATCTACCGTGGCTAGAGCAACAATTAACAGAATTTAAAGGTCTTGCAGCAGAAGATGTTCAGCGCACACTTTGTGAATACACCGCATTGACGATAGCCAATGAAGTGGAGACTTATCGCTTGGGTGACCAGCCTGCACTGTATGTGTGTGGCGGTGGTACACGAAATCCATTGTTGATGAAGAGGCTGTCTGAACTGCTTCCAAGTTGGGAGGTTGACTCAACCACCAGTAAAGGCGTGGACGCCGATTACATGGAAGCGATGGCTTTTGCGTGGCTTGCTCAACGTCATATTCATCAACTGCCAAGCAATTTACCAGAAGTGACTGGCGCAAGCAGAGCGGCCTCTCTAGGCGTTCTCTATCGTGCTGACTAAACAACTTTAGAACCATCATTTTAGAATCACCATTTAAGGATCATTATGAGTAACGACGCTCTCATATCAGCGCTCTCGCACCTCGTTTCGGAGGGGAGAAACCCTGACACTATGGATATTGATCTGCTCACCTCTCTCGAAGTGGTTGAAAAGATTAACCAACAAGACAAGCAAGTCCCGCTGGCGATTGAAGCGGAACTGCCACAGATCGCGAAAGCGGTCGATAAAATTGCTCATGTCTTTCAAAACGGTGGTCGACTGATTTATATGGGCGCAGGCACCAGTGGTCGATTAGGTGTGTTAGACGCCTCAGAATGCCCACCGACTTTCGGTGTTTCGGACAAAATGGTTATCGGCTTAATTGCAGGCGGACCAGAGGCGATTTTAAAAGCCAAAGAAGGTGCAGAAGACTCGCTAACTCTCGGCATTGAAGATCTGAAAGCGATTCAGTTTTCAGAAAATGATATCGTGGTAGGTATTGCTGCGAGCGGTCGCACACCTTACGTGATTGGTGCACTCAACTATGCCAATCAGCTTGGCGCAGTAACGGTTGCATTATCTTGTAACCCTGACTCTCCAATTGCTGAAATCGCTCAAATCGCAATTAGCCCGGTGGTTGGCCCAGAAGCATTGACTGGTTCAACACGACTCAAATCAGGTACAGCACAAAAGCTGGTGCTTAATATGCTGACCACTGCCAGCATGATTCGCATTGGTAAGAGCTACCAAAACCTTATGGTCGACGTAAAAGCGACCAATGAAAAGTTGGTTGCCCGCGCCGCTCGTATCGTTATCCAAGCAACGGAGTGCGATAAAGCACTGGCGGTGTCGACACTTAAAGCGACTGATTACGATGTGAAGTTATCTATTTTGATGATTCTAACAGGGCTAGATTTAGAGTTAGCCAAGGCTCAGCTTGATAAGCAAAATGGCTTCTTGAGAAAAGCCGTCGAGAATAATCAGTAATCTTAATTTGGCTTGTAGCTTCTCATTTAGACAGCTACTTCAACGACATACAAAAAGACCAGCACACACGCGGTACTGGTCTTTTTTTAGTTTTAATTTTTTATGGCTAGCTTGGGCTTAATAGTCGTTTGAGAACTCGTCCCAGCCGCGTTGCCATTCCATACGGAAACGTTGAGCGTCTTCCGTACCAGAACACACGCCTTCATACACCTGACCAGATAAACCAATCTGATAAGCATGGTTCGGATTACAATATTCAGTCACACCTAGGTGATAACCTTCTGTGTAACTCGCTTGATCGACTGCGCCAAGCTCAGTCATCTCTGAATACGAACGCTGAGTGTGGCCTTTGATACCATCACGATAGCCAATCTCTTGCCAATTGCCTTCAGCTGCTAAATCTTGAACATTGGCGCTGCATCCTGCAAGGCTAAATGCCACGGCGAATAGTACGATTATTTTTTTCATTTCAATCCTTTATATTGTTACTTCACCACTTTCTGACGAAGCGCTGCCTTTGTGGTGATTCTCCACTGAACGCCTATCGATGTCCACTTATTGTCTAATGTTCGCCACTTTAGGTTCATTCCGACCACTCAGAATCAATAGTCGCCGTTAAGCCAACTCAAACAACCTCTCTATAGAGCTAATAGGCCTCTCGATAGAAATATCGGCCACTCAGCACAGTGAACAAACCACTAAATCAGTTATAACACCGCTAAATTGGCTATTCGACCACTCACTCTCGTAGCGGAAGTTTCTTCTCATCGACTCCTTTAATATACACCCTGACTTAATTAATACATTCAGGGATAACAAATTATGATGTGGTTTCTTACCTGTGTCGCAGCACTCATTGGTGGCTACTTTATTTACGGTACCTTTATCGAGAAGATTTTCGGTATCAATGAAAAACGCCAAACACCTGCTCACACTAAGCAAGATGGCGTGGACTACGTTCCAATGTCGACACCAAAGGTTTACCTAGTTCAGCTGCTTAACATCGCAGGTGTAGGTCCAATCTTCGGCCCTATCATGGGTGCCCTTTATGGTCCAGCAGCAATGCTTTGGATCGTTCTAGGTTGTATCTTCGCAGGTGCAGTACACGACTACTTCTCAGGTATGTTATCTATCCGTAATGGCGGAGCTTCGGTTCCAACCATCACTGGACGTTACCTAGGCAATGGCGCAAAACACTTTATGAACATCTTTGCCATTGTTCTACTGCTTCTTGTTGGTGTGGTATTCGTATCTGCTCCAGCAGGTATGATCACTAACCTAGTGAACGACCAAACTGATTTCGCGATGTCTGCAACTACGATGGTTGTTATCATCTTTGCTTACTACATCATCGCAACGATTGTCCCTGTCGATAAAATCATTGGTCGCTTCTACCCACTGTTCGGTGCACTGCTTATCTTTATGTCTGTTGGCCTAATCACTGCGATTGGTCTATCTGACGAACACCAAATCATGGGGGGCTTTGAGATCAGCGACATGTTCACCAACATGAACCCGAATGACCTACCACTTTGGCCTGCTCTCTTCATCACTATCGCATGTGGTGCGATCTCTGGCTTCCACGCCACTCAGTCTCCTCTGATGGCGCGTTGTATGGAAAACGAGAAGAACGGTCGCTTCGTATTCTACGGCGCAATGATTGGTGAAGGCATCATCGCTCTAATCTGGTGTGCACTTGCTCTGTCTTTCTTCGGTTCGGTTGAGTCTCTGTCTGACGCAATTGCAAACGGCGGCCCAGGTAACGTGGTATACAGCGCTTCATTTGGTCTACTGGGTGTATTTGGCGGTATCCTTGCTTTCCTTGGCGTGGTTATCCTACCAATCACTTCTGGTGACACAGCGTTCCGTTCAAGCCGTCTTATCCTTGCTGAATACTTCAACATGGAACAGAAAACACTGCGTAACCGTCTACTAATGGCGTTACCACTGTTCGTTATCGGTGGCATCCTGACTCAAGTTGATTTCGGTATCATCTGGCGCTACTTCGGTTTTGCTAACCAATCAACAGCCGTAATGATGCTGTGGACAGCTTCAGCTTACCTACTTCGCCACAACAAACTGCACTGGGTAACAACTGTTCCAGCTATCTTCATGACGTCTGTGTGTATCACATTCATCCTGAACAACAGCCAACTGGGCTTCGGTCTACCAATGCAAATCTCAACCATCATTGGTGTGGTGAGTGCGCTAGGTGTTGCGGCTTACGTTATTAAAATTTCAAAAGGCAAAGGCGATATCGACCTAGCTGATGAAGAAGAGAAAGAAGCAAAAGGCGTCACCAAAACAGCCTAGTTCTTTAAGGCTCTTGGGAACAAGAGACCAATCTTCATAGAAAGAGATAAAAGAACAGCCAAACACAACTTCGCTTGCTCCCGTAATCACTCAGTGATTCGTGGAACCTAAGACTAAAGCCCGTCCACTGTGATGGGCTTTATTGTTTGTAGGCGTTAGTGCTTTCGACTCTGGGAAGCGAATATAGGCTACTAAAACACAAGCAAAGCTACCGTTACCAAGCAATGAGCTTTACACTTAACAAGCGTCTCAATAGGTGAAAATATGGAACTCATTCTCTCTCTGCTGCAACAAACCTGCGTCTACTTAGTGATTGCTTACATGCTGAGTAAAACCCCACTGATTCTCCCTTTGTTGAGCATCTCTTCACGCTTAGGCCATAAGATCAGCTGCTACGTTCTGTTCTCCCTATTCTGTATTATGGGCACCTATTTCGGACTGCAAATCAATGATGCCATCGCCAACACGCGAGCGATGGGCGCGGTAATGGGAGGTCTGTTTGGCGGCCCTGTCGTTGGCTTTGCGGTCGGCTTTACTGGCGGGATTCATCGCTATTCATTGGGTGGATTTACGGACTTAGCTTGTGCTATCTCAACGACAGCAGAAGGCTTGATTGGTGGCCTGCTGCATGTGTACTTAGTCAGAAAGAACAAAGCCAGTCAGCTGTTTAATCCGCTGGTAGTGTTCTCTGTCACCCTATTTGCAGAAATTATTCAAATGTTGATTCTGCTCGCAGTCGCCAAACCATTTGAGCAGTCCTACGCGCTTGTTTCCGATATTGCCGCGCCAATGATCATTGCCAACTCTGTGGGTGCAGCACTGTTCATGAGCATCATCCAAGACAGAAAGACCATCTTCGAGAAATACTCCGCCACCTTCTCACGCCGCGCACTTACTATTGCCGAGCGTTCGGTAGGTATTCTGCATGGCGGCTTCACTTCCGATAACGCACAAAAGATCGTGCGTATCGTTTATGAAGAAACTAATGTTGGTGCCGTGGCGATTACCGACCGAGAAAAAATCCTCGCGTTCGTCGGCATTGGCGATGAGCACCATATTCCAAATACCCCTATTTCATCGCAAAGTACCCTCACCTCGATGGAAAAGAACGACATCATCTACCTTGACGGTAAAGAGAATCCATACCAATGTTCTCTATCTCAAGATTGTAAGTTGGGCTCTGCACTAATCATTCCACTGCGTGCTGGTAACGAAGTCGTCGGCACCATCAAACTGTATGAGCCAAAGCTGAAGCTATTCTCGACCATTAATATGTCGATGGCAGAGGGTATCGCTCAACTACTGTCGAGTCAGATCCTGTTCAGCAACTATCAGCAGCAGCAAACGTTACTGACACAAGCAGAAATCAAACTGCTGCACGCTCAAGTGAACCCGCACTTCTTGTTCAATGCGCTTAATACTATCAGCGCAGTAACACGTCGTGACCCAGATAAAGCTCGAGAGTTGATTCAACACCTGTCTCACTTCTTTAGAAGCAACCTAAAGCAGAACATCAACACCGTGAAGCTCAAAGATGAACTGGCACACGTCAACGCTTACCTGACCATAGAGAAAGCACGCTTTACCGATCGACTAGAAGTGGAATGGGATATCGACCCGCAGTTATATGAATCTCAATTGCCGAGCTTTACCCTGCAACCGCTGGTAGAAAACGCCATCAAACATGGGATATCTAATATGTTGGAAGGCGGTAAAGTAAAGATCTCTAGCGAGGCTTTCGAGGGTGGGTTCAAGTTAACCGTTGAAGACAATGCAGGTAATTATCAGAAGCCATCTCAAGATCATGTAGGATTAGGGATGGAAATTGTTGATAAACGACTCACTAATTTCTTTGGACAAGATTCAGCACTAAAAATAGAATCTCAACCACAGCAATTTACTCGAATGAGCTTTATCATACCTATACTCAAATAATGGTATTTTCGGGGACGGATCGCTCCGAGTTGAAACATTTAGAAGCAGACATTTAAAAGATAAGCGTGAACCAAGCAGGGATAGAACCAAGATGAAGATTGTAGGATGTTAAAGGCACTAGTTATCGATGATGAGCTTTTTGCTCGCGAAGAGCTGATTGAGCTGCTGACCGAAACCGGAGAAGTGGAAATCATAGGCCAAGCGAGTAACGCGATCGAAGGACTGAAACAGATCAACCTACTCAAGCCTGATGTCGTGTATTTGGATATCCAAATGCCGCAGGTTACTGGGATTGAGCTGTTAAGCATGCTTGACCCAGATACCATGCCCTACGTGGTATTCGTCACCGCCTACGACCAATATGCGATTCAAGCCTTTGAAGATAACGCTTTTGATTACCTACTTAAGCCAGTCGAGCCTTGTCGATTAAACAAGAGCGTTTGTCGCCTGAATAAGGTCATCAAACAAAATCAGAAAGCACCAGAACAGAACATCTCAGCGATTGCTCCCTGTCACTTAGAGCAAATCCCATGTATTGGTCATAACCGCATTGTGATCATGGCAAGCCAAACGGTAGAGTGCGCCTATTCCGATATCAGTGGTGTGCATGTTCGTAGCTCATCGCAAACCGCAACCTCACAGTTAACACTAAAGATCTTGGAAGAAAAGACCGATTTGATCCGCTGTCATCGACAGTATTTGATCAACATAAAATCGATCCAAGAGATCAAACTGTTGGAAAATGGATTAGCGGAGATCATCACTCTGACTGGCTTTGAAGTGCCTGTCAGCCGCCGCTACCTCAAGACACTGAAAGAGCTACTCGGTCTCCAGTAACCTGTTAGAAATTCGACGCCTTGTTCCAAAGCACGATCAAAAAAGCCAACGCATCAACGTTGGCTTCCTGCTGTTTACAAATCAATAGTGTTTACAAATCGATAGTGTTTGCGAATCAATAGAGTTACGAATCGATCTTGTCACCAATCAATAGAGATTAGTCGACTTGCTTAATCTGTAGCTCTTTTGGTACTTCAAAGAACATGTTCTCTTCACGACCTTGAATCTCTTCAACGTCAGTCGCACCTAGCTCACGAATACGATCTAGAATTTGGTTTACCAGCTCTTCAGGAGCAGAAGCACCGGCTGTTACACCGATTTTCTTCTTGCCTTCAACCCACTCAGTCTGAATGTCTTCAGGGCAATCAGTTAGGTAGCCAGGTGTGCCTAGCTTCTCAGCCAGCTCTTTCAAACGAGTTGAGTTAGATGAGTTCTTAGAACCAACCACTATCACCACATCAACGTCATTCGCCATCTCACGCACAGCGTCTTGACGGTTTTGAGTCGCGTAACAGATGTCGTCTTTACGTGGGCCTTGAATCTCAGGGAACACTCGACGTAGCTCTTCAATCACATCTGCAGTTTCATCTACTGATAGCGTAGTTTGGCTAACATAGTGCAGGTTACTTGGATCATTCACCACGAGGTTCTGTACATCCTCTGGTCTTTCAACTAAGTACATACCACCCGTTTGGCTCGCGTACTGACCCATAGTGCCTTCCACTTCAGGATGGCCGGCGTGACCAATCAGTACCACTTCCATATGTTTGCGGCTCGCACGAGCAACCTCCATATGAACTTTAGTCACCAAAGGACACGTTGCGTCAAATACAGTCAGTTCGCGCTCTTTTGCTTCTTTACGAACGGCTTGAGATACACCGTGAGCAGAGAAAATTACGATGTTGTCGTCTGGCACTTCACTTAGCTCTTCGACAAAAATAGCACCACGCTGCTTGAGCCCCTCAACAACAAAGCGGTTGTGTACCACTTCATGGCGAACATAGATCGGTGGCTGATACATTTCGAGTGCACGCTCTACGATGCTGATCGCACGATCGACACCGGCACAAAAGCCACGAGGGTTAGCTAACATTATTTTCATTTCATTGCTCATCATTTACCGCGGTACTAAGGTTGCTTCTATAGAGTTCGCCGTCAGCGAGGTTCGCATTCTACAGTGAAGCGTCTAGACAGTGAAGCTCTGGGTGAGATCACAGCTGTAAGGCTATCTTATTCTAGCGTGAAGACAGCTATTCTAACGTTAAGAGAGTTATTCTACCGTTAAGATATTGACGTCAAAGGTAACGTCTTGACCAGCGAGTGGGTGATTAAAATCAACCGTCACTGAATCACCTGCGATCTCAGTAATAATACCTGGAATTTCCATACCGTCAGGACCTGAAAATGCCATGATAGTGCCCACTTCAACTTCAGAGTCGCCAACAAACTTAGCACGATCCATATAGTGAATATGATCTGGGTTTGGCATACCAAACGCGTCTTCCGCCTTCAGTTCGATAGACTTTTCAGTGCCGGCTTCAAGTCCAAGTAAGCACGCTTCAAAGTTCTCACTTAGGCTGCCATCACCCATGACGAACTTCGCTGGTTTGCCCATGTTCTCCGTACTATCGGCAACTGAACCATCCTTCATTTTAATCGTAAAATGTAGAGTTACTGCTGAATCATTTTTAATTGCTGCCACGTTACTTTCCTTAGACTTCTTTATTATTTGAGGATGCGCTGTGCTTTGCTTCCTTGTTGACTGAAGCATAAAAAAAAGCGCCGTCGGAATCAACCGACAGCGCTTAGGGCTATTCTATTCTGTGAGTCATAGACTGACTTTGAAGCAAGCTATTTGCTTTCGTCTTTCTTACGGAAACCATCTAAGATGATCATCGCAGCACCGATACAGATTCCCATATCCGCTAAGTTAAATGCAGGCCAGTGGTAAGTGCCCCAGTAGAAGTCTAAGTAATCGACAACAAAGCCATGTACGACTCGGTCAAACACATTACCTACTGCACCACCAATGATGATCGCATAAGCAATGTTATTCCACTTCTCTGTTGCTGGTAGTTTGCTCATCCAGTACGTCAGCATACCTGTTACCGCAAATGCGATACCCGTAAATAACCAACGCTGCCAACCACTTTGGTCGCTCAAGAAGCTAAATGCTGCACCGTAGTTGTGAACATACAAAAAGTTAAAGAACGGCAGCACCTCAATACGGTTTGCCCAGCCATAACCCATGTTGTCCATGACAAAAAGTTTAATGCCGATATCTGCAAGGAAGACTAATAGAGCCAACCATAACCAACGCACACCAGATTGTTTTAACGAAACTTCACTCATTTCTATTCCTAGTATTTACGAAGTTGGTATTCATTGTTAGTCACTTTAAGTGACCTTGATTACCAACTTGGTTAAACACATTTCCTATAACTAAAAATAACCCCAGTTGATACTGGGGCTATGATTTTTACAAAAAGTTCAGTCTTTCTCTGAGCGGTTATGCGAATTTACGCACTTCGCCTTCACCGTCAATGTTCGACACACAACGACCACAAACTTTCTCGTGACCTTCGATAGTGCCTACATCTGGAGTGTGGTGCCAGCAACGGTCACACTTCTCAGCTTCAGTCGCCGCAACTTCAACGAATAGACCAGCAACGTCTGTCGCTTGCGCTGCATCAGACTTCTCGCTCAGTGGCTTAACAACAGCTGCAGAGGTGATAAGTACGAAACGTAGCTCATCTTCTAGCTTGTTGATTTTAGCCGCTAGTGCATCGTCAGCGTATAGAGTAACTTCAGCTTGCAGTGCACCACCGATCGTTTTCTCTTTACGAGCATCTTCAAGAAGCTTGTTCACTGCGCCACGAACAGACTGGATTTCAGTCCAGAATTCGTTGCTTAGCTCTTCGCCTTCTGCAAGACCAAATAGACCTTCGAACCACTCACCTGTGAATACGAACGTGTCGCGCTGCTCTCCAGTTGGTAAAGAGCTTGGCATTTCGTTCCAAATTTCATCTGCAGTGAACGACATGATAGGTGCCATCCAACGAACTAGAGCTTCTACGATGTAGTAAAGCGCCGTTTGACAGCTACGTTGAGCATGGCTGCCCTGCTTCGCTGTGTACTGACGGTCTTTGATTACGTCTAGGTAGAAAGAACCCATTTCGATAGAACAGAACTGCATTAGACGTTGAGTCACACCGTGAGTGTTGTACTCGCCGTATGCTTTAACAATCTCTTCTTGTGCAGCTTGAGCACGGCCAACAGCCCAGCGATCAAGTGCAACCATCTCTTCAGCAGGAACTAGGTCAGTTTCAGGGTTGAAACCGTTCAAGTTCGCTAGGAAGAAACGAGCCGTGTTACGAATACGACGGTAAGCATCCGCTGAACGCTTCAGGATTTCATCAGAAACCGCAACTTCACCCGTGTAGTCTGTTGAAGCAACCCATAGACGCAGGATATCTGCACCTAGCTTGTTGGTTACGTCTTTAGGAGCAACAACGTTACCGATAGATTTAGACATCTTACGGCCGTTACCATCCACTACGAAACCGTGCGTTAGTACTTGCTTGTACGGTGCTTCGTCTTTCATCGCGATAGATGAAATTAGAGAAGACTGGAACCAGCCACGGTGTTGGTCTGAACCTTCAAGGTAAAGATCAGCACTGTGAGTGCGCTCTTCGTTCGGGAAGTTGTACTCTTCACGAGAATCAACAACAGAGAAGTGCGTAACACCTGAGTCGAACCATACGTCTAACGTATCCATTACTTTTTCGTACTTATCAGCGTCTTCTGCGCCCATAAGTTCAGCAGCGTCTACATCCCACCAAGCTTGAATGCCTTTCTCTTCAACTAGCTTCGCAACTTTTTCAATAAGCGCTGGGCTTTCTGGGTGAAGTTCTGCTGTTTCTTTATGAACAAACAAAGCAATTGGCACACCCCAAGTACGTTGACGAGAGATACACCACTCAGGACGACCTTCAACCATGCCTTCGATACGGCTTTGACCCCATTCAGGCAACCACTCAACACTCTTGATTGACTCTAGTGCTTTAGCACGTAGGCCAGCTTGATCCATAGAGATGAACCATTGTGGTGTTGCGCGGAAGATGATTGGAGTTTTGTGTCTCCAACAGTGTGGGTAGCTGTGCTCGTAAGCGTGGTGATGCAGAAGTGCACCTTTCTCTTTTAGAACTTCTAAAACAGAGTCGTTCGCTTTGAATACGTGCTGACCAGCAAATAGCTCTGTATCTGGCAGGTAAACGCCGTTAGAACCAACTGGGTTAGCGATTTCTAGGTTGTACTTTTTACCAACCACGAAATCTTCTTGACCGTGACCAGGCGCAGTGTGAACCACACCAGTACCTGAATCTGTTGTTACGTGATCGCCAAGAACTGCAGGAACAGTAAAGTCGTAGAACGGGTGGTTGAACTGAGAAAGCTCAAGATCAGCACCTGTAGCAAAACCAAGGTTGTGGAAGTGCTCGATACCTGCACGATCCATTACGTCTTTTGCTAGTTCAGAAGCAACAACGATACGTTGAGCAGGCTGGTCGCCATTCGCTTCAACTTGGATAAGCACGTATTCAAGATCATCACGTAGACATACTGCGCGGTTAGCAGGCAGAGTCCATGGTGTTGTTGTCCAGATAACGATAGAAATTTCGCCTTGACCCGCATGACCTTCAGCTAGAGTAAATTTCTCTAGAAGCGCCGCTTCGTCAGCTGCTGTAAATTTCACATCGATAGATGGAGAAACTTTATCTTTGTATTCAACTTCAGCTTCAGCCAGAGCAGAACCACAATCAGTACACCAGTGAACGGGTTTGAAACCTTTAAGAAGGTGACCTTTGTCTGCGATTTTGCCAAGAGAACGAATGATGTTCGCTTCTGTGCCAAAATCCATAGTGCGATAAGGTTTGTCCCACTCGCCCATGATGCCAAGACGTTTGAAGCTCTCTTTCTGACCTTCAACTTGACCCGCAGCGTACTTTCGACACTCTTCGCGGAATTCAGCCGCCGAAATCTTCTGACCAGGCTTACCTTTCTTCTTCTCAACCATTAGCTCGATTGGAAGACCGTGACAGTCCCAACCAGGGATGTACGGTGCATCAAAACCAGAAAGGGTCTTAGATTTGATAATAATGTCTTTAAGAATCTTATTCAGCGCGTGGCCAATGTGAATATCGCCGTTCGCGTATGGAGGGCCATCATGCAGTACGAAAGATTTTTTACCTTTCTTTGCCTTACGGATTTCGCCGTAAAGATCTTCTTTGTACCAACGCTTCAGCATTTCTGGCTCACGATTTGCCAGATTGCCGCGCATTGGGAACCCTGTTTCTGGTAAGTTCAGGGTATCTTTATAATCACTCATCGATTCTTAATTCCGTTATATTGGGCGAAGTTAGACATTATGTTAATCGGTGGAATCATCCGATTAATTCTTTAGCTGAAGCAGCCACACCCTTGCGGCTTCAGCATCCAATTCTATTTGATTCTTTAGTGCGTCGAACGATTCAAATTTTATCTCGTCGCGCAGTTTGTGCAAAAGTCGTACTTCTAACTGTTTACCATATAAATTGGCTTTAAAGTCAAAAAAATGCACTTCCAATTGCTGCCTTACCCCATTAACTGTTGGTCGTTGTCCAATATTAGCAACGCCACCGACAGGAACACCGTCGATATCCAAAGCTTCAACAACATACACTCCCGATACAGGAGAAACACAACGCTTTAATGGAATATTAGCGGTAGGGAAACCGATAGTTCTCCCTAGTTTTCGACCATGGGACACTCGACCACTAATACTGTAATCACGTCCTAACATGGTAGCACTTGCAGCCAAGTCATCGACCGCTAATGCATTTCGTATCTCAGTACTGCTTACTCGTAATTGGTTTAAGCAATAGCTTTGGGTGCTGACCACCTCAAAACCATACTTCTCGCCCGCCTCTTTGAGCATAGCGAAATTACCGGTACGACCTTTACCAAAGCAAAAATCGTCACCAACCACCAAGAACTTCACACCAAGCTTATCAACCAAAAGATCCTTAATGAATGCTTCCGCGGATAAACTTGCAAAATACTGATTAAAATTAACACACAATAAGCGACTGATATCTAGCTTACTCAGTTGCACGTATTTGTCTCGTAAACGAGTTAAACGTGCTGGCGCTCTATCTCGGGCAAACAGCTCCATAGGCTGCGGTTCAAACGTCATAACAACAGAAGGTAGCCCTAATGCTGCAGCTTGTTTAGAAACCTGACTCAAAACCTCTTGATGTCCTAAATGAACACCATCGAAGTTACCTATGGTTAATACACAGCCATGATGCTGCGCTTTAATATTGTGTATACCTCGGATCAGTTCCATTATGATCAGCTAAAACCTGTTATTTGCATCATTTATTGTGTGAAACCGACGGATTATATACTAATCAGTATTAATCTGTCGCTGCTTTTAAATGTTTTACTCGGATACCTAAAATCAGTACCGAAACAATATAAACAAAGCCACCAAGTCCAATCAAGCCAGTTAATGTCAGCGCTCTCTGGCTAAAGCTCCATTCAAGCCAATGTTGCATATTATCCAGCTGCCATAAAATAGCCGCTACCATCACCACACCTGAGATAATTAATTTGGCACTGAACAACAAGGTTGTCTTAGTTAATTGATACACACCCGCAAGGTGCAATCCTCGATATAACAAGGCCATATTCACAAAGGCAGACAGTGCCGTCGCAATCGCCAAACCCACATAGCCATAAAAATAAGCAAAGATCGCGTTAAACACCATATTGGTCACCATAGCGATAATGCCGTACTTAACCGGTGTTTTGGTATCTTGGCGAGAGTAATAGCCCGGAGCTAAAACTTTAATCAGCATGAAATTAAGCAAGCCTGATGCGTAAGCTACCAATGACATCGATGCTTGCTGTACATCGTGTGGAGAGAACTCACCACGCATAAATAGCACCATCAACATGGGTTTAGCTAAAACGATAAGACCTAACATCGCAGGAATACCAAGCAGCAACACCATGCGCACGCCCCAATCCATGGTATGCGCGAACCCTTCCCCTTGAGCATCTACGTGTTTACGAGACAAAGCAGGAAGAATCACAGTCGCAATCGCGATACCGAATAAACCGAGAGGAAATTCAAGCAGTCGGTCTGAGTAGTACAACCAACTGATAGAGCCTGTTGCGAGGAAGCTGGCAATAAAGGTATCAAACAATAAGTTGATTTGGCTGACCGATACACCGAACAGAGCAGGGATCATTAATGTGCGGATCTTAACCACACCCGGGTCTCTCCATCCCCACTTCGGCTTAACCAACACACCCGCTTTGATCAAGAAAGGCATTTGGAAAAGGAATTGGACTAAGCCACCAAGAAACACACCAATAGCCAAACCAATTTCTGGTTGTTCTAAATTAGGTGAGATAAACCATGCAGCGCCTATGATCATCACGTTCAAGAACACAGGAGTAAAAGAAGAGACCGCAAATTTACCTAATGTATTAAGAATGGCACCAGATAAAGCGACGAAGGTGATAAACCATAAATAAGGAAAGGTAATCTTGAGCATAAAGCTCGCTAGCTCAAATTTGGGTGCTGATGGGCCATCATTTAGCCAGTCGATAAACCAACCCGCACCAAACATCGCGGTGATCACGCCAGAGCCCAATACCCCGATGACGGTGACAATAGAAACTAAAACCCCGAGCGTCCCCGACACCTTAGCAATTAAATCTCGTGTCTTATCTTTATCACCTGCGGCGTGATATTCCGTTAATACAGGAACAAACGCTTGAGAAAACGCACCTTCTGCAAAAAGTCGACGTAAGAAATTAGGAATTTTATTAGCGAAGAAAAATACGTCGGCACTCGCTCCTGCCCCCATCAAATTTGCTACTACTACATCACGTACTAGCCCCAATACACGGGAAACAAAAGTCATTGCGCTGACAATCAGGCCTGACTTTAATAGTCGTTTACTCACAGAAACCTCTGACACTGGTTGATTACTTTCAAGCGAGGATAAATACTATCCTGTCCTAAGAAGCATATTTATTAGCATTGGTCTAAAAATGCTGTTAGAATCCCCGCCATCTTAACCGCGATGACCTTTCCATACCAAAGTTTGTTTGGCTACGATTGGTTTTTGCACAAATCATTTGACAATTAAGCGCTAATGAGGGATAGTCCTCGCCCTTAAATTGTCACCGAACTAAGTTTTTGGGAGTTAGACCCTTGGCAAACAGTAAATCTGCTAAGAAGCGCGCTATCCAAGCTGAGAAACGTCGCCAGCACAATGCTAGCCGTCGTTCTATGATGCGCACTTACATGAAAAAGACTATCGCAGCTATCGCAGCTGGTGATAAAGAAGCTGCAACTGCTGCTCTTGTAGAAGTTACACCACTTCTTGACCGTATGGCGACTAAAGGCCTTATTCATAAGAATAAAGCTGCACGTCATAAGTCTCGTTTCGCTGCTGCAATCAAAGCTCTTTAATAGAAATTTGATTACAACGCAAAACGAAAAAAACCGGCCTAGGCCGGTTTTTTTATATCTAAATTTTGAGTAACGCTTTTATTTTACGTGCTAACAGCCGTTTTTCTGACCGATAAACAATTTAAGCAGATAGATAAAACAAACAATCAGAAAAATAAATAGAGAAGCAAATTGGTACGTAGATAGATAGGTAAACACTAACGTTCAATGTGAAATGCTAACACTTCCTTGTGTCATTCTATCGCTGATAAGAAATCCCCCTCCCACCAGCAATAAGCTACTTGCAGTAAATACCATGCAGTAGGTTAATCATCGCTTTTACTTCTTCACTACTCAATGTGTAATACACAGTTTGAGCTTCTTTGCGAGTTTCGACCAAACCATCTCTTCTCAACCAAGCAAGATGTTGAGATAAAGCAGACTGACTCAGTTCCAACTTGCCGCACAACTCCCCAACCGACAGTTCAGTACCATGTAATAGGCATAAGATCTGTAAGCGACGCTCGTTGGCCATGGCTTTGAGTAGAATAACAGCTTGTGCTGAGTTCTTCTCCATATCTTTTAAGTTCATAGTTTGGCTCCCTACAACCTTTTCGCCAACTACGGGCTATCAGTATTTCCGGCATATTGCGGAGTTATGATAATCGATATCAATTCATTAACAAACTATCTCACTCGAACAATTTGCTAAAATCTGCGTCACATACGTTTTTAACTGCTGGATGTTGGATCATCCTCTCAGCAAATATGACGTAGTACTCCTCTTTTAACTCTTCAATACCGCCTAATAGTTGCAGTGATGTGTCGTCTTCCACTTCAGACATATAAAGCGTCGGTGCTAAAAATATTGCGTCATGATGGTAACGAGCAAAAGCCTTCATCAATGCGGCATCATCAAACTCACCTAAAATATCTGGCTTAAGCCCTTGTCTATCAAACCATTGCAGCACTTTACGACCCATTGAGGTTCGGCTGCCAGGGATCAAAAGCTTTCTTTGCTCCAATACAGCAGGGAAATTAACCCCTTCAACCTGACCTGAACTAAAAAAGCTCATTCCACTCTCACCCAGCTTTTTACTGAACAGGCCCGGGCTTTGACTAGAGTCCACCGGACAGTCAGACAAAATCATATCGAGCTTATGTTGAGAGAGTTGCTCAAGTAGCATTTCATGGGTCGATTCAAAACAGCGCAAGTGAATGCTGTTATCTGGAGGGATGGTCGACATCAGTATCTTACTGACGAGTCTTTTAGAGAGCGCATCCGCGACGCCAACATCAAACAGAATATTGGAGTGCTGGCTGTAATTCACGATGTCCAGCATCTCGTAACTCAGGCCAAACATACGATCGGCATATTTAAAGACCAGTTGCCCAAGCTCTGTAGGCTCAACACTTCGGCCATTACGCTTGGTCAACTTGCCATCCATGCGTTCTTCTAAGGCTTTTATCTGCCCCGTTACCGTTTGTGGTGTTAGGAATAGGGCTTCTGCAGCTTTAGTAACAGAGCCTTGCTTGCAAACCATCCAGAAGTAATACAGATGGTTGTAGTTGAGATGCGACATAGATGTGCCGTAATAAAAGAGTAGATACCCTTTTATATCAAATATGACACCGCCACTCAACAAACTCGGAAAAACCTAACCAAACATAGATTTACCACTTATTTTTTCGAAGTGTATGATTTCATAATGTAATATTTCATCGATTATTTTCAATTTTTTTCTAACTTTTAAGATCTATATCACCTATAGAATTTCCATTAAAAAACAATTTAAAACAACAACTTAAAACAACCACATTAGCAATTGGAATATTTAAAGAGTAAATCATCACAAAAAAGTCGCACCTAAACCAAAATGTAATATTACTGAAATATTTACCCTCTAACATCACGCTCAGATTAAACAAACAGACCAAACACAGACTTAAACGGTCCAATGGAGAAAACATTATGAACCAAGCTACTACTGCAGCAGCGCCTATCTCGAGCACTACTCGTTGGCTACGCTGGGCTAACTTGGCATTCATGCTTTACCTACTATTACTTTCAGTTTCAATGGTTGGTACAGGCTTCAAATGGGCAACAGGCGAGCAAGCAAAGGTTCTTTTCGAATTTGCTTCACACCCAGTTGCAGGCTTAATGATTGGTTTAGTAGCAACAGCGCTTATTCAATCATCAAGTACAGTTACTTCAATTATCGTTGGCCTTGTGGCAGGTGGTTTACCTGTTGAGCTAGCAATTCCTATGATCATGGGTGCTAACATTGGTACTACGGTAACCAATACGCTAGTTAGCCTTGGTCACGTTCGTTGTAAAGAAGAGTTCAAACGTGCATTCGCAAGTGCGACAATCCACGACTTCTTTAACCTATTAGCCGTTGCTATCTTCCTACCACTAGAGATGGCGTTTGGAATTCTAGAGAAAATTTCTCACTGGTTAGTATCACCGATGCTAGCAACAGGTGATATGAGCATGGGTGGTCTTAACTTCATCAAGCCAATCACTAAGCCTGTTGTAAGTGCGATTAAAGAACCACTATCAACGTTTGGCGACACTGTTGGCGGCATCATGCTTATCGCTCTAGGTATCGCAACTATCTTCGTAGCTATTACTGTAATGGGTAAGCTGATGAAGAGCCTAATGGTTGGTCGTGCTCGTGAGATTCTAAAGAACGCAATCGGTCGTGGTCCAATCCACGGTATCGCTTCTGGCTCTATCGTGACTATCCTTGTTCAGTCTTCTTCTACGACAACAAGCTTGATGGTTCCACTAGTAGGTTCAGGTGTTCTTAAAGTACGTGACGTTTACCCATTCACTCTGGGTGCAAACATCGGTACATGTATTACGGCTCTACTTGCAGCTACAGCAGTGTCTGGTGAGTTCGCAGTATTCGCACTACAAATTGCTCTAGTACACTTGGTGTTCAACATCATGTCAACGGTATTCATCTTCGGTATCCCGTTCCTACGTGAACTTCCAGTTAAAGCGGCAGACATGATTTCAGACATGGCTGTGAAGAACAAAGCTGTAGTGGCTGGTTACCTTGTTGCGGTATTCCTTGTACTGCCTGGTAGCGTGTTAGCTCTTACCGCTTAATAGCAAAATAAACATCGCTTATAGCAAAGCCCGCTACCTCCTAGGTTGCGGGCTTTTTCTTTTTAAGAGCAGATACGGGATTCGTGTAAGCGAGTATCGAAGAGAAAGAGCCAATGCGCGTTGAGAGTATACGAGTAACATAAAGCATCACAGCATATGATTTCTCTGCTCTCGAATCTCGATTACTCGTCACTGTAACTTAGATACAAAAAAGGCTGCACAGAGGCAGCCTTTCAATCAAACAAAGCGAGTGAGATTAAACCGAGAATGGGTACTTAATCGCTTCGTGGCATTCGTAACCTTCAACCCAGAAGTCATCCATCGTTACCCATGTTTCCAAATCTTCTAGAGACTTAATCTGAGGATTGATATGGAATGTTGGGCCAGCTAACGGCTCACGCTTTAACTGGATATCACGCATAGGTGCAAGTTGATCTTCGTAAATATGAGCATTTACTAGCTTATGGTAAGCCACGCCAGCTTTCTTACCCGTGATTTGCGCCATGATAGCTAGGAAGACATACACTTGAACCATGTTGAAGTTCAGGCCTAGGGGTACATCGCAAGAGCGCTGAGTGCTGTTTAGGTACAGAGTATCACCAAGTAGTGAGAAGTGATGGCTGTACATACACGGACGCAAACATCCCATGTGGAACTCACCTGGGTTGTAGAAGTTTAAGATCTCGCCGCGGTCATCAATACCGTTAGTTAGATCATCAACAATCTTCTTCAGTTGGTCGATATGACCGCCGTCAGGTTTTGCCCATGCACGTCCTTGAACGCCATAAACACGGCCCATGTCATCTTCACCCTTGCGGTAAGGGTTATTCAGCCATGCTTCATTCAGGTTAGAATTCGCATCCCAAGTTTTAGTCCCTAGCTTACGAAAATCTTCAGCATTGTCGTAACCACGGATATAGCCAAGCAGCTCAGCAACTGCGGCTTTCCAAAAACTCTTACGCGTTGTTACCAGTGGGAATTGGTTATTACCAACATCATATTCAAGATCAGCATTGATCACGGTTAGGCAGCGCTTGCCCGTGCGTTCATTTTCAATCCAAGTACCGTTATCAACGATACGCTGACAGAGATCTAAATACTGTTTCACACCAATTCCTTACTTCGTTTGTTGTGGTAATTCGTCTTTGTAGTGACCGCGCTTGTATGCCCATACCATCATCAGCACACCGATGATAACCATTGGCAGTGACAAAATTTGTCCCATAGAGATAAACCCGCCGAACAAGCCTAAATGAGCATCTGGTTCACGTACGTATTCTACTAAGAAGCGGAATGTACCATATCCTGCAAGGAATAACCCTGATACAGAACCAAGAGGACGAGGCTTTTTAATAAACCAGTTCAAGATAAAGAACAGCACGATCCCTTCAAGTGCCATTTCATAAAGCTGAGATGGGTGACGAGGAAGTGGACCACCGTTAGGGAACACAATCGCCCATGGCACATCCGTAACACGGCCCCATAGTTCACTGTTCATGAAGTTACCTAGACGGCCCATACCTAAACCAAATGGGACGAGTGGTGCAATCATGTCTGCCACGCCAAAGAAGGTGCGACCATTCTTTTTCGCATACCAGAACATTGCGGTGATAACACCCAGCAAGCCACCGTGGAAAGACATACCGCCAGTCCATACCTTAAATAGGTACAGTGGGTCTGCTAGGAAAAGGTCAAAGTTGTAGAAAAGTACGTAGCCAATACGACCACCCAACACCACACCTAGAAAGCCAGCAAACAGTAAGTCTGATACTTGCTCTCGAGTCCAACCACTACCCGGTTGATCAGCTCGGCGATTTGCTAACCAAAGAGCAAACATAAAACCGACAAGGTACATTAGGCCGTACCAACGAACTGAGATTGGTCCTAGTTCAATAAGAACAGGATCGATATTTGGGAATTCGATAAAACCCTGAGACATACTTGGCTCTCTATCTAAATTGATTAACGGTTAGCTCAATGACTAACAGAAAAGACACTACAGCAGCATTGTGGCTGCTATAAACATTAAAAATACCGCAAAGAATTTCTTCAGCACAGGGGTTGGCAATTGAGTGGCCAGTTTCGCACCCACTCGAGTGGTCAAAACTGAGGTACAAGAAATCGCGATCAAAGCCGGTAGATAAACATAACCCAAGCTATACGCAGGAAGATCATCGACAGAAGATCCATGCCAAATGAAACCTAGCATTCCCGAAATCGCGATAACACAACCGCATACCGAAGATGAGCCGACGGCTTTACGCATTTCCACACCGTGATGGTTAAGGAAAGGTACCGATAAAGACCCACCGCCAATGCCCGCTAAGCTTGATACCAAACCAATCCCGCCGCCACACAACACGGTTTTAGCTGAACCCGGCATCGATTTTTGGCTCTTGGAGCGAATCGACAATAGCATTTGCAACGCCAACACCAAAACAATCACACCAAAGACTTTTGGTAAGTATTGAGCTGGAATTACATCGGCCACGAAAGAGCCGAGGAAGCCACCTATCACCACACCTGGCATCAACCATTTAACGACAAACATCTCTACGTTACCCAACTTTAGATGGTTAATCGCAGACGATCCCGACGTAACGATGATGGTTGATAGCGAAGTAGCCAATGCCATTTGCATCGCAAACTCTTGGGGGATACCCGCTTTAGGAAGCAAAAACAGTAAGGCAGGAACAACCAGCAAACCACCACCAATGCCTAGCAAGCCTGCTAAAACACCAACAATAGCACCAAGGCCCGCTAACAAGCCTATCAGTTCATATGACACGTTAAATCCTATTTTTTACCTGCTCGAATGAAGCCTGTAAATTCACGCTCTTCGAAATAGTTCAGCATCATACTATAGATGTCACTACCATACGGTTTTGAAAGTGCCTTATTTGCCAAATCCTGTAATTCAGCCAAGTTCGATTGACGAATCAAATATTTGGTTCTTGCGACATTCGAGGTATTCATACTTAACGTCTCATACCCCAATCCAATCAATAGCAGCGCGCCCATCGGGTCACCGGCTAACTCGCCACAAATACAAACAGGTAATTGATATTGCTTACAAGTATCATGAATTTGTTTTAATGCCATGATCACCGCAGGGTGCATTGATTCATAGACATCGGATACTCGTGAATTGTTCCGATCAACCGCTAATAAATATTGGGTTAAGTCGTTGGTACCGACTGAAACAAAGTCGACCTTATGCGCAATCAGCGGCAGTATGTACAGCATGGATGGCACTTCAATCATGATACCAACGCGAGGCATACGCACTCGGTTATCAAGCTCATGCACTTCATCATACGCTTGTTCAATCAACTGTAGCGCGTCATCCAACTCCTGTGCACCAGAGATCATCGGCAGCAAAATACTCAAGTTATGGCTTTCACAGCTCGCACGTAGCATGGCACGTAACTGAATAATAAAGATGTCAGGATGATCGAGCGTAAACCGAATACCACGCCAACCAAGGAATGGATTGTCCTCTTCGATAGGAAAATACGGTAAGGCCTTATCACCACCGATATCGAGTGTACGCATCACCACTTGTTTCTCTGGGTAGCTTGCCAGTACAGAACGATACTGCTTGAATTGTTCATCCTCTGACGGGAATCTTTGCTGCAACAAGAAAGAAATTTCAGTTCGATACAGCCCTACGCCATCAACGCCTTGGTTGATAGCGATGTTAGTGTCTGCACTTAAACCCGCATTAAGCAGAATCTCGACTTGCTTGTTGTCTTGCGTTTTTGCCGGTAGGTACAGCTCGCGATTGACCATAGAGGAGAGCTCACTCTCTTCTAGAATCAGCCCTCGATACTCTTTGAGCAGGCTTTTAGTCGGCTCAATAAAGATCTCACCGCTATACCCATCAACAATCGCTCGCTTGCCATTAGCTTGAGCTAGGTTGAGGTTTACCCCCATGACGGAAGGTATGCCAAGCGCTCGAGATAAAATCGCTGCGTGCGAGTTCGCCGCCCCTTCCAAGGAAATCACCGCTAAGAGCTTTTCTTTGGGAATAGACGCTAATACCGAAGCGGTTAACTCACGAACCACTAGGATAATCGGCTTATCTAACGTGCGAAGTTCATGTTCAGAGTTGTGGAGGAAATAGAGCAGCCTTTGTCCGAGCTCTCGGATGTCTTGTGCTCTCTCACGAAGATACACGTCCGACATACGAGCAAAGCGATTAGAATAACTCTCTACAACCTGTCTTAGTGCCCAATCGGCTTTATCGCCTTTCTGGATTTGGCTTTTTAGATCCTTACGCAGCATAGGATCGTTGAGTAAGTGAGTAAACAGGTCAAAGATCGCCAACGCATCTTTATTGATTTCGCTATCTAAGCGCTTTCGCATGCGCTTAAAGTCATTGAGGGCGTTTTCAACCGCTACCGCCAACAACTCATGCTCTCTCTCTATATTGAGCGTCGAAGCAGGATAAACATCGGTGAGTTCAGGCTGAGTGTTGTCCCACCATAAGTCACCAATCGCCACGCCCGATGAAGCTGCAATACCTTTAGTAGCCGGTAGCTTCTGTTGCTCTAACAGCCAATGGCCTTGAGTTTGGGCGTGCGCCACAATAACGGCAAGTTGTGCAGAGAGCGTGACAAGGAAGGATTCTTCCATCTCACTAAATAAACGTGGGGTCTTCTGTTGAATGACCAATACACCGAGCACTTGCTTGCGGTGGATAATCGGAGTACCGAGAAAAGAGTGATAGACGTTTTCTCCAAGCTCTGGAAAAAACTTATAAGCAGGGTGAGCAGACGCTTGTGCAAGGTTGATAGGTTCAGCACTTCTTTTAACAAGGCCAACCAGACCTTCGTCAAAACCAATGTGAATGCTATTGCCTTTGAAGATCAGGCCTTGAGTTGCCATCAACTCAAGGCGCTGCATATCATTATTTGCCAAATACACGGTGCAACATTCCGTCTGCATCGCACTGCATGTCTCTTTAACCAAAATATCAAGAGCCGTCGACACATCTTCAACTCTTGATACGTGTTCAACTATTTCCCTTAGTTGACTGAGCATGCTTAACCTCTACGCAATTTGCGCTTTCCTTTTATTTTTCGCTCTTTAAACGGCATTGCTAAAGATGCGAACTCTTTCATCGCTCGACGGTAAACATCTCGCTTGAAAGAAACAACTTGTCGAACTGGGTACCAGTAACTCACCCAACGCCAACCATCAAACTCAGGTGTACTTCCACGCTGCATATTGATATGCGATTCATCGCAATCTAAGCGCAAAAGGAACCACTTCTGTTTTTGTCCAATACAGACAGGTTTAGAATCCCACCGAACCAGTCGTTTGGGTAGCTTGTAGCGTAACCAATGACGACTTGTCGCGACGATCTTTACATCCTTTTTAGTAAGGCCAACCTCTTCATACAACTCGCGGTACATTGCCTGTTCCGGAGTCTCACCTTCATCTATTCCCCCTTGAGGGAATTGCCATGAATGTTGCCCGTATCGTTTAGCCCAGAAGACCTGACCATGGTTGTTACAGATTACAATACCAACATTTAATCGGTAACCATCGCCATCTATCACTGGCCAACCTCTATCTAAATTTTTAATTACTCTGATTTTTCCACATATCCCCAATCGGAGCAAACTTAGTGACGTGATAAGCGCTATATTTATGAATAATAACTAGGAATATGGATAAGTTTTGCTCAAATTCTAGTTACCCACACAATAGTGAGACATAGACCACATTTATTCACCTTTTCTGTGAATAACTATGTGAAGAATTACCCGCAATCGTTTTTTTTAATCCATAGATTCATCAACACCAAAAACAACAAATCAGTCAAAATAATTTTATTATTATATAAATCAGCAAATTAAAATAACATTCTAGTTTTAAAAAACATTAGAAATGTAAAAGATCTTTCAGAAACCTGACATGGTTAAAGATCAACCACTCCGATGTTTATCCACACTACTAAGTGAAAGATTCATTTTGAACCCCATTTGGCAAGCATTTTATCCACCATAAACCCCTGTTTATTTATCCACTAAATTAATATTTCAATTAATTACCTTTATGTCCTGTGGATAACCCTGAGTTTGATCCCTTCTCTCGCAAGGAGATCATTTCTTAACCAGTCGTCATTTGGTGATAACTTCTGATAAAATCATTTTTTTGATCATGCCTTTTATTATGAAACCAGAACCACAAACACAACAAGAGCTGTTAGAGCGCGCGTATGCCATCGCCGGAATGACCTTTAAAGAGCTCGCTGACGAAGCTGAGATGGTGATGCCAAACGACCTTAAGCGTGATAAAGGCTGGGTTGGGCAGCTATTGGAATGGCACTTGGGTGCACCTGCAGGCAGTAAGCCAGAACAAGATTTTGCCAAGCTCGGTATCGAGCTAAAAAGCATTCCGATTAGCTACTCTGGCAAGCCACTCGAAACCACCTTTGTGTGTGTTGCTCCTTTGATGGGTGTGCAAGGCATAACTTGGGAAACCAGCCACGTTCGAAACAAGCTGTCTAAGGTGTTGTGGATCCCTGTCGAGGGAGAAAGAGAGATCCCGCTAGCAGAGAGGCATGTAGGATCCCCATTATTATGGACACCTAGCCAAGCTGAAGACGAACTCTTGAAGCGAGATTGGGAAGAACTGATGGAGTTGATCGTTTTAGGCAATGTTGAACAGATAACAGCAAGACACGGTGAAGCACTGCATTTACGTCCGAAGGCTGCTAACAGTCGTGTGTTAACGGAAGCTTACGGTGCAAGCGGAAAACCTATCAAAACTAAACCACGTGGTTTCTATCTGCGAACTCAATTCACCCATAAATTACTGACAACACATTACGCATAGATCGTTTAATCGAGCCTCGATAGCCAAAACTATCAGTGCGTTAAAAAACAGTCTGGAATTAGAATCAATATCTCGCTACCAACGCCTCTTAATGAGGTTTGAGCGCCAGTTCAATATCACAGTAGCTTTGGCTTGGCTCATTACCAAACTCATCGTAGGCGTTGTGTAAGCGAAGATACGCCTTTTCAAAGCCGAGCCGGAGTAACTCCTCTTTCACTTGATCCAAGGATCCAAAGTGAAGCGGCTCGCCGTCTTGCTTTACCGGTTCTAGCTTATGTTTGTACTCCACCGCCAATAGATATTCTGAAATATCAGAACAGCCAATAACGTACACTTTGGGTGTTTGATAAGAGTCTTTGTGCTCTCCATGTAACCACATGTCTAACTGATGCTTTTGCATAACCGGCCTCCCTTGCTCTCTATAGCTTAGTAGAACTCTATTTCTTTACTAGGGCACGTTGATTTTTCTCGATTAAAAAAACAAAAAAGAGAAGCCAATGCTTCTCTTTTTTGTCCAGTTCTAGTTCAAAAGCGCTCACTTTTGACACCTAACTATCACCGTCAATGATTTAGGGGGTTGAAAGGTGCGATCAACCCCGAAAGATTACGTCGGTATTCGCGCGCTAAGAACACGACGAAGATGACGAACGCGACGTTCAATGGTGACAACTTCAGGCTCAGAGAAACCAATTGGACGACCATCGGCTTCAAGGCCAATATCTCTTAGCAAATGAGTGTTGTGCCAAGGTAGGTCTAGTGAACTACGACGTACTTTTCGCTGCCATTCCCGCTCTTCACGACGAAGATCGGCACGGATAAGGACTGTTGCTAATTTTAAATATACTGAGTGACGCATAATAACTCTCCAGTTGTTGAGTCAACTGAGGAAAAATAGCGTGTTAGATAGTATGAGGGCTTCTCACTTAGCTGCTATTTTTCCGCAGCCAAATAAGGATACGGATCTATTAGTTAGGTTTATCTTGGGTGTTTCGATCGGCTATGGCTGATGTGAGTGACATATCAGTCACCATGTCAGTACACGGATCAAACGACGCGCAAATATGCTGTATAAAATCGAAATGTTTCATTTGCGCCTCCAAGCTAACTAAAAAATCCAAAAAAAATGGGGAAGTAAAAGCAGACAAGTCTTTGTTAAATCGTTGCTTTAACGGTTAAAGTCTAACCAAGTGAGTATATTATTCAACCGCTAATTGATTAACATTTTTAAAACAATGCATTCGCCTGAAATATTAGTTGCATATTCATTTACATATAACATATTCACTATGATTATATAAAATCACAGCATATCTCTCTTAGGGTCTAACTAGAAAACAACGGACTACCCTTCAGAAACAAAAAAGCCACGTAGATACGTGGCCTTTAATTTACGGTGACTGAATAAAGTCATGTAGAGAAGAGTCTAAACAACACCTTCAGAGATTAGGCTGTGTTTATTCAGCAAGCGGTACATCGTCGCTCGTGATACACCGAGCTCCTTAGCCGCCAATGAAACCTGACCACCGTAAGATTCCAATACAATCAGTAACGCATCGCGCTCTGAGCGCTCTCGAATACTCTTCAAGCTTCGGCGTTCATCATTCTGTTTTGGTAAATCCAGTTGGTGATCCTCAATGATCACAGCATCAGACATCAACACAACACGCTTAATCTGATTCATCAGCTCACGCACATTTCCAGGCCAATGGTATCGATTCATCGAACGGATAGCATCGTCTGAGAAGCTCTTCGCTTGAGCATTAAACTCTTTCGAGTACTCACGCAGGAAATGATTCGCCAGTACTGAAATATCGCTCACACGTTCTTTTAAGCTTGGAACATGAATACGCAGAACATTGATGTAGTGATAAAGCTCTTCATTGAAGTCGCCCTCGATCAACGCCTTCTCGATATCAGAGGAGTTCGCGGCCAGAATACGCACATCGACAGATTTAGGTCCATTCGCAGTTTCAATCTTACCTTCTTGTAGAAAGCGCAACAGGTTCAGTTGTTGATTGCGTGGCATCGCTAAAACATCATTAAGCAAGATGGTTCCGCCATCGGCTTCTTCCAACATACAAGGCGCAGTCGCTGACTGTGCTGATATGCCAAACACCTCGGCCTCTATTCTCATTTCAGACAAGGCACGACAGTTAACCGTTAAAAATGGTTTCTGTGCTCGCGACGAATTTTGATGAATCGAGCGTGCAATCGTCTCTTTACCAGCCCCACTCTCGCCATAAATCAAGATACTGACATCAGTCGGCCCAATACGCTTTACTTGGTCTCTCAAGCGCTTCACGGCCACAGAATCGCCTAGCAGTCCCATGTTGTTATTGATGCCGTAGTTTGGCCATACCTTCTGCTCAAGCTTAAGCATACCCAGTTGGTGACCAATGGTACTCAGCAATTGAGCATCTGGGATTGGTGCCGTGAAAAAGTCGATACAGAAGTTGACGATAAACTGGCAGATCGTATCAGAGCTTAATTGAGATTCACGGATAAAGGCGAGCCATCTCACCTGCTTGTTATTGCTCACAAGGTTAGCAATACCGTTGAGACTGAACTCATCATGACTAAGATCGACAATACCAATACATGGGCCAATATCAGCAATCAAGGCATCGGCTTTTCGTAAATCTGCACACTGGGTACACTGCCAACCCACTTGTTCTAACACTGATAACCAGGGTTCGTACGCACCACCAACGACGATAAGAGAACCTGGTAAGGAATCCATCTTAAATTGAGTTCCCATCCTTCTTCCTTATTCTATTTTTATTTAAATCAGACTAATACGAGTCACTGCTTCATCGTTCGACAAAATGCCGCGAGAGCGTATTCAGCGCAGAGACGTATAGTAGTGAGACTATCTTAGATTTTATGTCTCAATAGTAAGACTATGTCAGAAATAACGATTTTTCGAATCAAGAGTGCGGTACAGACTAGGTTTTGAAGCCCCAAAACAGAAAAAGCCACCCGAAGGTGGCTTTTTAATTACATAGGCTGTTACGCCCTATAAGCGAGAATTACGCCTGTGGACGCATTGCCGGGAACAAGATCACGTCACGGATTGTGTGCGTGTTTGTAAATAGCATTGCTAGACGGTCGATACCGATACCTTGACCCGCTGTTGGCGGTAGGCCGTGCTCTAGTGCAGTAATGTAGTCTGCATCGTAGTACATCGCTTCGTCATCACCCGCGTCTTTCGCGTTAACTTGCGCTTTGAAACGCTCGTCTTGGTCTTGTGCATCGTTAAGCTCAGAGAAACCATTCGCAACTTCACGGCCACCGATGAAGAACTCAAAACGGTCTGTGAAGAACGGGTTGTCATCGCTACGACGAGCTAGAGGAGAGATGTCCGCTGGGTAGCCAGTGATGAACGTTGGTTGAATTAGCTGAGGCTCAGCCGTTTCACCAAAGATCTCTTCTAGAAGCTGACCACATGTCCAGAACGTTTCTACGTCTACGTGTACAGATTTTGCGATAGCAACCATCTTTTCACGGTCTTGTAGGTCTGCTTCTGTTAGCGCTTGAATCTCAGCGTGCTCAGGGTTGTAGTGTTTGATTGCATCGAACATGCTCATGCGAGCGTAAGTGCCACCGAACTCAACCGTTTCGTCACCGTAAGGCATAGAAGTAGAACCAAGAACGTCCATTGCTGCCGTGCTTAGCATCTCTTCTGTCAGATCCATAAGGTCTTTGTAGTCAGAGTACGCTTGGTAGAATTCCATCATTGTGAATTCTGGGTTGTGACGTGGAGATAGACCTTCGTTACGGAAGTTACGGTTGATCTCGAATACACGGTCAAAACCACCCACCACTAGACGCTTAAGGTAAAGCTCTGGTGCAACACGTAGGTACATGTCGATGTCTAGTGCATTGTGATGAGTGATGAACGGACGTGCAGTTGCGCCACCCGGGATCACGTGCATCATTGGCGTTTCAACTTCTAGGTAGCCTTTCGCGCTCATGAAGTTACGGATTGAAGATACAAGCTTAGAACGCACGATGAATGCATTACGAGAATCTTCGTTCACGATTAGGTCAACGTAACGCTGACGGTAACGCATCTCTTGGTCAGTTAGACCGTGGAACTTCTCTGGTAGAGGACGAAGTGCTTTAGTCAGCAATTCAAACTCTTCCATGTTCACGTAAAGGTCGCCTTTACCTGATTTGTGAAGCGCACCTTTAACACCGATGATGTCACCGATATCTAGGCCTTGGTACTTCTCTTTCAGTACTTTTTGAACGTCTTTCGCTGCGTATGCTTGGATACGACCAGAAGTTTCTTGAATCGCAAGGAATGGACCACGCTTCGCCATAACACGACCAGCGATCGCAACGATGTGGTTAAGCTCTTCTAGCTCTTCCTTAGTCTTCTCACCGAATTCCGCTTGAAGATCGCCAGCTAGGTGCTCACGACGGAAGTCATTTGGGTGACCGTTAGCTTTGCAGTTTTGGCGGATGTGATCCAGCTTGCTGCGGCGCTCAGCGATTAGTTTGTTCTCTTCAGGTGAAGAAGCTTCTTGTGCGTTTTCGTTTTGAACAGCATCAGTCATTAGAGATGTACCCTGCTTTTAAAATTTGGACCGCTATATTTTTGTAAATATAGGCATTTTTACCAATATTATTGGTAAAGCTTAATAGTTGATAAAGCTTACAGACCTGATTTCAGGCTAGCTTCAATAAACTTGTCTAAGTCACCGTCAAGAACCGCTTGAGTATTACGGTTTTCGATGCCGGTGCGTAAATCTTTGATACGAGAATCATCCAGCACGTAAGAGCGGATTTGACTGCCCCAACCGATGTCTGATTTCGTCTCTTCGCTCGCTTGTTTTTCAGCATTTTGTTTTTGAATCTCAAGTTCAAAAAGCTTAGCACGTAGCTGCTTCATCGCTTGATCTTTGTTCTTATGCTGCGAACGGTCATTCTGACACTGAACCACAGTGTTAGTCGGAACGTGAGTAATACGTACCGCTGATTCCGTGGTGTTTACGTGCTGACCACCAGCGCCAGAGGCACGGTATACGTCAATACGTAGGTCAGAAGGATTAATGTCGATCGTAATGTTGTCATCAATCTCAGGATAGATAAACGCAGATGCAAATGAAGTATGACGACGACCACTTGAATCAAATGGTGACTTACGAACTAGACGGTGAACACCAGTCTCTGTGCGTAACCAACCGTAAGCATACTCACCAGAAATACGTACCGTTGCGCCTTTAAGGCCAGCAACATCACCATCCGACACTTCGATAACTTCAGTCTTGAAGCCTTTCGAATCTGCCCAACGTAAGTACATGCGCAACATCATTGAAGTCCAGTCTTGAGCTTCTGTACCGCCCGAACCTGACTGTAAATCGATGTAGCAATCTGATGCATCGTGATCACCAGAGAACATACGACGGAATTCCAGCTTCTCTAGCTTAGCTTCAAGCTCGGCCAGTTCTGGTTCAATTTCATCGAACGTTTCTTGATCTTCTTCTTCAACCGCAAGCTCTAATAGGCCATCAACATCCTCAACACCTTGGTCAAGTTGGTCGATCGTTTCTACTACCGCTTCCAATGCAGAACGTTCTTTACCTAGCGCTTGAGCACGCTCAGGTTCGTTCCATACATCCGGTTGTTCTAATTCTGCGTTTACTTCTTCTAGACGCTCTTTCTTAGCGTCATAGTCAAAGATACCCCCTCAGGATATTTGTGCGCTCAGACACATCCTGCAGACGGTTTTTTATAGGATTGATTTCAAACATTTTAGCTCATCATTTATGAGTAGAATTTAACCGAAGAATTGTACTCAAAAGTGTGACGGAGATACAGAATTTTTTAGAGTGGTGAACCAAGATTCAACAACTTAATGGGATATAAAATTGACAGGCATAAAAAACACGTAAATTTTGTAAGGGCAGGAAGGAAAACAAGCCCTGTTTTTGAACAGAGCTTGTTGAATTTGGCACTATATGATGAGCATTATTGAGCCCAAAATCACTATTTGGCTTCGATATGATCAATCATCAGCTGCAACGATTGGTTGCCGCGAAATTCGTTGATATCGAGCTTAAATGCAAGATGAACGGTTTTTACTGATGCATCAGGCCAGCGACGTAGGTCGACGTTAAAGGCAATACCGTCAATCATCACATTGGTTGGGTGGCCTTTGTAGAGCGGCTCAAGCATCAGCTTAAGGTGCTTTTCACCCACCAGCTTTTGGTGCAGCACTTTAAACTCACCATCGAAGATTGGCTCAGGGAAAGCTTGTCCCCACGGGCCACCTGAACGCAGCGTTTCAGCGGTGTGCATCGAGAACTCTTCTGGTAACAGCTCACCATCAGACAAGATAATGCCCTTCAGTGCTGTTTCTCCAAGTTCATTCTTCACCACATCATTGAACAGCTTGCTGAAGCGTTCAAAGTCCTTTTCCATGATGGTTAAACCAGCCGCCATTGCGTGGCCACCAAATTTAAGAATCAAGCCAGGGTTTTGAGTATCAATTCGGTCCAATGCATCACGCATGTGCAGACCCGGAATTGAACGACATGAACCTTTGATACTGCCTTCGCCGCCATCTGCAAACGCAATCACTGGGCGGTGGTATTTGTCTTTGATACGCGAAGCCAAAATACCAATCACACCTTGGTGCCAATCACGTTGGAATAGTGCCAAGCCAGAAGGTAGGTCGTCTTTACCAAATTCAAGGCGCTCACAAAAAGCCATCGCTTCTTGCTTCATACCCTCTTCGATCTCTTTACGTGTTTGGTTCAAGCCATCTAACTCACTCGCCATTCGACGAGCCGCATGGATGTTGTTACTCATTAGCAGCTCAACACCAAAAGACATGTCGTCTAATCGACCAGCTGCATTGATACGAGGACCAAGAGCAAAGCCAAAGTCAGACGCCACCAAACGCTTAGCGTCTCGCTTAGCAATTTCGATCAAGGCTTGAATGCCCGGACGAGCTTTACCCGCACGAATACGTTGCAAACCTTGATGAACTAAAATTCGGTTGTTTTCATCGAGTGGAACCACGTCGGCAACCGTACCCAGCGCCACAAGGTCAATCAGTTCCATCAACTTAGGTTCTGTCATGCCGCGCTCTGCAAACCAACCCAATTTACGCATGTGAACACACAATGCCATCATCAGGTAAAAAGCGACACCAACCCCCGCTAGGGCTTTCGAAGGAAAAGCACAACTTTCAAGGTTTGGGTTAACCATAGCATCGACCATTGGCAGTTCATTGCCCGGCAAGTGATGATCGGTAACCAGAACCTCTAGCCCTTTCTCTTTAGCAAAGCGAACACCTTCAATTGAAGATACACCGTTGTCGACCGTCATGATCACTTCAGCACCAAGCTCGATTGCCTGTTCAACAACCTCAGGGCTCAAGCCATAACCATCTTCAAAACGGTTTGGTACCAGATAGTCGACGTTAGAGCTGCCGAGCATACGTAACGCTAAAACAGACAGCGCCGAGCTGGTCGCGCCATCGGCATCAAAGTCACCAACAATGATGATGCGTTTTTGCTGCTGAATAGCTTTGAACAACAGCTCAACCGCAGCATCAATGCCGCCCAGTTTTTGATAAGAGTGCAAGCCTTTCGCTGCTGTCTCTAGTTGGTCGGCACTGTCGATTCCACGACTCACATAAATGCGCTTTAACAAGTCAGGTAAGTGAGCAGGTAAGACTGAAATGTCGACCTCAGGACGGCGTTGGATCTCTATCATATAAAAATGGGCCCGATATCAATCAGGCCACTCCTTAAATCAAAAACATGGGGGATAAATTGGCAATACAGAAAACAAGATTATTGCTCTAAACGTTGAAGAAGTTGTGCTGGCGGTAAGTAACCACTCACCAACTCACCACTTGCTAGCACGATAGCCGGTGTGCCATTGATGCCAAGCTCACGACCCAGTTGGTATTGTTTAGCAATGATCTGCTTTTGCTCTGCTAGGTCTTTACCAGACGCTGGCATTTGACGGTTTACTTTAGCGTCATGCATCGCTGTTTTTGGATCATCTGACGCCCAGATTGCTGCCATTTGATCGGCAACTTGCCCTGTCGCACCTTGGCGTGGGTAAGCCATGTAACGAACGGTGATACCCAAATCGTTGTAGCCTTGCATTTGGCTGTGCAGACGAACACAGTAGCCGCACGTAATGTCAGTAAATACCGTCACAACATACTTTTCGTTATCGGCTTTGTATTCAATAACCGTATCCGACATCGCTGCCACTTTTTCAGCATTCAGCGGAGCTTGACGCTCAGCCAAAACATCACTGAACTTTCCGTTTTCATCCAAAGAGTAAAGTGTACCGGCTAGAAAGTGATCGCCCTCTGGAGAAGAAAAGATAATGCCGCTGTTGGTTTGAACTTCTAAAAGACCATCGATATCCGAAGGCACAATCTTATCGACCTTAATACCGATTTTTTCAAAACGCTTAGTTAACGCAGCTGTATCAATAGCTTGAGCTGGAGCAGCTTCTACGGCTGTTGATGTTGTTTCTACTTTCGCTTCTGATGCATTACATGCAGTAATCATAAGAGGAAGCGCTAGTAGAGGAAGACGGCGTAATACGCTCATTAAGTTCACCTTAAAAATAAATGGATTTAAGCACGTGGGTGATGCTGCGCGTGAATTTGCTTCAGCCTTTCAGTCGCCACGTGAGTATAAATTTGGGTTGTCGATAAGTCACTATGCCCAAGTAACATCTGTACGACCCTGAGATCTGCGCCATAGTTCAGTAAATGCGTCGCAAAAGCGTGTCTCAATACGTGTGGTGACAACAGCTCTGTATCGATCCCAGCGACGACCGAGTAGTGCTTAATACGATACCAGAACGTCTGACGGGTCATTTGCTTGGCGCGTTTACTCGGAAAAACCACATCAGAACTGTTTTCGCCAAGTAGATGTGGACGACCTTGTTCAATAAAAGTCTCTATCCAATCCACCGCATTTTCGCCCATTGGTACTAAGCGCTCTTTGCCACCCTTACCAATAACACGCACCACGCCCTGTCTTAGGCTGATGTTTTCCATCGTCAAGCTAACCAGTTCTGTCACACGCAAACCGGTTGCATAGAGTAACTCAAGCATCGCCTTATCGCGAAGCTCAATCGGATCGTTCGGATCTGGCGCATCGAGCAAAGCATCAACCTGCTCTTCGCTCAAATCTTTCGGCAAGCGTTGCGGCAGCTTCGGGCTGATCAACAAGGCACTTGGATCATCGCCTCTGATTTTCTCGCGGTGCAAATATTGGAACAAGCGACGAATCGCCGACAACATACGGGCACGAGAGGTCTGCTTAAAATCGGCGTCGGCTAACCAGCCTTGATAATCCTGTAAACCTGAAAGGCTAATGAAGTCGAGGCGGTAATTGTTCTTTTCCATCCACGCTAATAACTTGGACAAATCGGTACGGTACGAGACAAGCGTATTCTCCGATAATCCTCGCTCCATCCACATAGCATCTAAAAACTGCTCAACGAGACCGTGGTCTGCGCTCTGCCCTTGAGGCGACTGCATAGTGTTACTCACAATATTGGAAACTGTTTTGAGAGTATGCCAGAGCAAATATGAATGCCATAAAAATTACGACTTGAGCGGATAATCGCTGCAATCGAAGTCGATTTATGGTTAGAATTCGCCATCTGAAATTAAAATCGAACGTTTGCTATGAAAATTGGATTATTTTACGGCTCAACCACCTGCTACACAGAAATGGCAGCAGAGAAAATTCGCGGCATTATTGGTGAAGACCTAGTTGATATCCATAACGTGAAAGAAAGCCCTCTTTCATTGATGGCGGACTACGACCTTTTATTGCTGGGCATCTCGACTTGGGACTTCGGTGAAATCCAAGAAGATTGGAATGAACTGTGGGAAGACATCGCAACCACGCCTATGAAAGGCAAGGTTGTGGCTCTGTTTGGTTTGGGTGACCAAGAAGGCTACGGCGAATGGTTCCTAGATGCGATGGGTCTATTGCATGATGAACTGAAAACCGCGGGTGCAGAGTTTGTTGGCTTCTGGCCAAACGATGACAGCTACGAGTTCGAAGCGTCTAAAGCGTTAACCGAAGACAAATCTCAATTCGTTGGTTTGGCGCTTGATGAAGATTCACAATACGAGCTAAGCGACGACCGTATCGCAAGCTGGGTTGAGCAAGTACTGGTTGAGTACAGCGAAAAGCTATAACCAAACAGAAGTACTCCCGGCTAAGTAGCTAACCAAATAACTAGCTGGATATAAAAAGACCACAGAATACAAAAAGGCCTCATTACTGCGAAGTAATGAGGCCTTTTCTATTTCATCTCGAAGGACAATCTAATCTCAACGGAAGATTAAACAGTCTCTTCAGCCATCTCTTGTTCTGTTGACTTGCCAACAAAGAACATACAGATGATTGCAGCCGTTGTTGGAAGCAACCAACCCATACCGATCTCAAACAGTGGCAGCATCTTAAGTGCAGACACGTCTACACCCGCTACTTTAGCGCCATCAATAAGAGCAAACAGCAGTGACACTAATACCACTACGCGGTAAGCCGCTTTTGGATTAGGGAAACGGCTACGTAAGAATGTCAGAGCAACCAACGCGATAGCGACTGGGTACAGTGCAAACAGTACTGGAACAGACAGAGAAATCAGTTGAGAAAGACCAACGTTCGCAACGGTTGCACAAGCTACACCATTGATGATTACCCAAGTCTTGTAAGACAGAGGCGTTAGCGAGCTGAAGTAATCAGAACATGCTGACACAAGGCCAATCGCCGTAGTTAGACATGCTAATAGTACGATCACAGAAAGCACTAGCTGACCAGAAGGACCAAACAACGATTGAACGTATAGGCTTAAAATAGCACCACCATTGTCTGCACCAGCTGCGACTGTTGCACTTGTTGCGCCTAGGAAAAATAGAGAGATGTAAACAAACGCCAGACCCGCTGCGGCAATACAACCCGCGCTAATTAGGTACTTAGTCGTCGCTGCACGGTCAGTAATGCCCTTGCTACGAATCGCATCAACAATCAGCATACCAAACATCAAAGAAGCAAAAGTATCCATGGTGTTGTAGCCTTCAAGGAAACCTTTGGTTAGTGGTTGAGTGATGTACTCACCGTGAGCCGCAAGAATATCGCCTTGAGGGTTAACGAATACAGCAATCGCCAGCACAACCAAACCAACGAACAGTGCAGGTGTTAGCACCTTACCAATGACGTCAATAAGCTTACCTTGCGACCATGAGAAGAACATCGCTACTGCAAAAAATGCAATCGAAAAGAGAGTTAGGTGAGCTTGAGAGGCATCGATGAAGAACGGTTTCACCGCCATCTCATAGGCAACAAGGCCAGTACGCGGTGCAGCAAATGCAGGACCGATAATGATAAAGATCAGTACAGCCATGATGGTTGCTGCTTTCTTAGGAAGATCTTTAGTTAAGTGACCCCAAGAGCCACCAGCCACTGCGACCGCGACGATAGTGATTAACGGCAGACCAACGGCAGTCAGCAGAAAACCAGACATCGCTGGAAGGAAGTGATCACCGGCTAATTGGCCAGCTAGAGGTGGGAAGATGATGTTACCCGCACCCAAGAAAAACGCAAAAAGCATAAAGCCCAATGCCATTATATCTGTTAGTTTTAGACTCTGTTTCACAGATAATCCTTAATTATATTTATGAATTTATGTTGTGCTTACATGAATGTTACAGCTCAAAGCTGCCAATCAATCTATAAAATAGTCGCGCATAATGACGAAACAACTGGCTAGCTGCAAGTCACCACACAAAAACACCATATAAATTTGCATATGAGAACAAAAAGCAGTGGATTCCACTAGCTATAGAAAAATAGCCACAATTATAAACTAACCATAATGCACAACAATATTTTTTCAAGCAGAACATTAACTCATACAAGCGGTTAACATTAGAGCTAATCACTTAAAATATCTCGATACTCAGAACATTAATGAAAGACAAAACAGTGCAAACTAAAAGCTTCAATTTTAAGCAATTCTCAATTTACGGCGGGAAAAGCGGTATGCCAGTCAGTACCGATGGCGTATTACTTGGCGCGTGGGTAAGCCTGCCACAAAGATCATGTGTACTCGATATTGGAACCGGGACAGGTCTGCTGGCTTTGATGGCTGCGCAGCGTTTTGAAGATGCTTCAATCTCTGCGATAGATATTGATCAACACGCTATTGATGCTGCCACTGTCAATATTGAGCAGTCGCCTTGGCAAAATCGTATCTCCCTTGATCACGGCAGCGTGTTAACAACCGACTTTCCACAAAGGTTTGATGCGATCATCTGTAACCCGCCCTACTTCAACTCTGGAGAACAGGCGCAGCAAAGCCAAAGAGCCACCGCTAGGCACACCGACAGCTTGGATCATTTAGCGCTTGCCCAGCGTTGTTTCGAGATAACAACCGACGCCGCGACTGCCAGTTTCATCCTACCGACGCCTGAGGGGGAAGGTTTTATCAAGCTTGCCGAGCAATGTGGTTGGTATCTAGCAAAACGCCTTGATGTAAAAACAACAGATAAAAAGCCAGCTAGCCGAATTTTATTCGAGTTATCTAAAGATCCTGCTTGCGAGCAAGATTTGCAGCGCGAATCGCTTACAATTCACCATCAAGGTGGTTATAGCGAAGCATTTATTGCGCTCACTAAAGATTTTTATCTCAAGATGTAGCAAATACCATGTGATCCTAATCACTAATGCTTCTATAATGTCCGACTACTCTTTTTTATCGTCTGCTTTTTGAGGCAGAAACATTTATTGCTTGTGGAGAAACAACAGTGATCAGAACCTTTGCAGAACTCGATCTAAACCAAGAGCTGCTTAAAGCAATTGACGAAATGGGCTACGAACGTCCAACACAGATACAAGCTGAAGCAATCCCACAAGCGTTAGATGGAAGAGACGTTTTGGCTTCTGCGCCAACAGGTACTGGTAAAACAGCATCATTTGTATTGCCAGCACTGCAATACCTACTGGATTTCCCACGTAAGAAATCTGGCCCTGCACGTATGCTTATCCTGACGCCAACGCGTGAGCTAGCAATGCAGATCACCGAACAAGCACGTGAGCTTGCTAAATACACCAGCCTAAATATCTTCACGATCACGGGCGGTGTTATGTACCAAGAGCACGCAGATATCTTAAGTACAACTCAAGATATCGTAGTAGCAACACCTGGCCGTTTGATGGAATACATTGAAGGCGAGCGTTTTGACTGTCGTGCGATTGAATGGCTGGTTCTAGATGAAGCCGACCGCATGCTAGACATGGGCTTTGGTCCTGTTGTTGACCGTCTGTCTGCAGAGTGTCGCTGGCGTAAACAAACTTTACTGTTCTCAGCAACACTAGAAGGTAAAGGCATTGAAGGCTTCACTGAAGATCTACTTAAAAACCCAGCGGAGATCGATGCGAAATCATCACTTCGTGAGCGTAAGAAGATCACTCAGTGGTACCACCGTGCAGACACGGCAGAGCACAAGCTAAACATCCTAAAGCACGTCATCACAGAGCAAGCTGAGCGCAGCATCGTATTCTTGAAGACGCGTGATCGTCTAGGTGATCTACGAGCTCAACTTGAAAGCGCGCAAATCCCATGTGCGTGGATCCAAGGTGAAATGCCTCAAGATCGTCGTAACAACGCGATTGCTCGTTTCCGTGACGGCTCTGTAAACGTACTACTAGCGACTGACGTTGCTGCTCGTGGTATCGACCTTCCAGACGTAAGCCACGTAATCAACTACGACATGCCACGTACTGCTGACGTATACCTACACCGTATTGGCCGTACGGCTCGTGCTGGTAAAAAAGGTAACGCGGTTTCTATCATTGAAGCGCACGATCAACTAATGATTGAGCGTGTGGCTCGTTACACAGACGAACCAATCAAAGAACGCTTCATCGAAGGCATGCGCCCTACGCATAAGAAAGCGGCCGTGACTAAGAAGAAGAAGCCGAAGAAAGAAGATAAGAAAGCGGTAGAGAAACAAAAAATCGCGAAGAAGAAAAAAATCGCGAAGAAAAAGAAAGCAGCAAAGAAGAAGTAATCTACCAGCTTCAACGATTCAATAAAAAAGCCCCATGCAGTTCGCTGCATGGGGCTTTTCTCTATCTGGTCTGTTATCAGGCTAAAACCGAGAGCTACTCGTTAGCCAAGGGCTACTAGTTTTGCTCTTCGCGCTTAAAGACAAGCTCTTTCGCGTTCGACTCTTCTTCAACGAAGTAGTAGCCCGCCGTATCAAACTGGGTCAGCGCCTCAACCGAGTCGATCTTGTTCTCGATGATGTAGCGAGCCATCATGCCACGCGCTTTCTTCGCGTAGAAACTGATCACCTTGTACTGACCGTTCTTGCAGTCTTTGAATACAGGGGTAATCACTTGGCCATCCAAGTTCTTCGGCTTCACGGCTTTAAAGTATTCGTTAGACGCCAAGTTGATCAACACATTGTCGCCTTGAGCATTCAACGCTTCATTCAGCTTGTCTGTGATGATGTTGCCCCAGAACTGGTACAAGTTAGTACCACGAGCATTGGCTAAGCGTGTACCCATCTCTAGGCGGTATGGCTGCATCAAATCTAATGGCTTAAGCAAGCCATATAACCCAGAAAGCATGCGCAGGTGGTCTTGTGCGTAGTCAAAATCTTCATCCGATAGCGTTTCAGCGTCTAGGCCAGTGTATACATCGCCTTTAAAGGCTAGGATTGCTTGGCGTGCGTTGTCTTGGGTAAAGGTCTCGCTCCACTGCTCAAAGCGCGCTACGTTCAACCCTGCGATTTTATCGCTGACTTTCATCAGTGCAGAAATATCTACTGGCGTCAGTTTGCGGCACTCTTCAATCAGCTCAGCAGAGTGTTCAACAAACTCAGGCTGACTAAAGCGTTCCGTCGCTAATGGTGATTCGTAATCAAGTGTTTTGGCTGGAGAAACGACAACTAACATAACTTTACCCTAATCGGTTATCTAACTGGATGCTGCTAGAGTATAGAAAAAACATCAACTTGTCTTTATGACTCTTCCTATTACTTCGATAGGGAGAATGAGCTTCGATAGACAGAATGAGACAAATGACAGGCAAACAAAAAGGCTAAGGTCGAAACCTTAGCCTTTCTAATCACTTTAGGATGAGCCGTTTATCGCTCCAACAAGATTACTTCTTGTTGTTGTCCCAAATACCGTCTTCCAGCTGAGACTTAAGCTCTGGGAAGTCATTCGAATCGAATGTTGGTACTTTACCCGCGTCTAGTTGGCGGTTGTAGTCTTTCGCTAGCTTAATCACGATACCTGATAGCAGGATAATCGCCACCAAGTTAACAATCGCCATTAGGCCCATCGATACGTCAGCCAGTGCCCATACCGTTGGTAACGTCGCTAGAGAACCGAACATAACCATACCCAGAACAACGATACGGAACAGCACTAGGCCCTTCTTGTTGTTGTGCTCAAGGAAGATAAGGTTCGTTTCAGCGTACGAGTAGTTTGCAATGATTGAAGTGAAAGCGAAGAAGAAAATCGCTACCGCTACAAAAATGCCGCCCCATTCGCCCACTTGTGCTGTTAGTGCACGTTGCGTTAGTTCGATACCCGTTACTTCACCGTGTGGTACATACTCACCAGACATCAGGATGATTGCGACTGTTGCTGAACAGATAACAATGGTATCCATGAACACGCCTAGCATTTGCACGTAACCTTGTGATGCTGGGTGCGGTGGGTAAGGCGTAGCAGAAGCTGCTGCGTTTGGCGCAGAACCCATACCCGCTTCGTTCGAGAACAAACCACGTTTGATGCCGTTAATCATCGCTTGTGCGATTGCGTAACCTAGGCCACCCGCTGCTGCTTCTTGCAGACCGAATGCACTCTTGAAGATAAGAGCCAGTACTTCAGGCACTTTCTCGATGTTCGCGAACATCACGTACATAGCGATCGCTAGGTAAGCCAATGCCATGATTGGAACGATGATTTCTGCTGTGCGTGCAATCTTACGGATACCACCGAAGATAACGAACGCAGAGATGATTACGATACCAACACCAACGTAGCTACGCTCAAGGTCGAATGCCGTATTCATTGCGCTTGCAATCGCGTTCGCTTGAACCGCGTTGAATACAAGACCAAATGCAATGATGAGGAAGATAGAGAATAGAACCCCCATCCAACGCATGCCTAGGCCTTTCTCCATGTAGTATGCAGGGCCGCCGCGGTAGTTACCGTCGTTATCACGCGTTTTGTATAGCTGTGCCAGTGTGCTTTCTGCAAACGATGTTGCCATACCTAGCATTGCGATTAGCCACATCCAGAAGATAGCACCAGGGCCACCAGCGGTTAGTGCTACAGCAACACCTGCCATGTTACCCGTACCTACACGAGCAGCGAGACTAGTACAAAGAGCTTGGAAAGAAGAGATACCAGCACTGTCTGCTTTACGGCTGTTTCTAAGAACAGAGAACATGTGGCCGAAATGGCGGAATTGAATGAAGCCTAGTCGTACAGTGAAGTAGATACCCACACCAACCAGTAAGTAAACTAAGATAGATCCCCAAAGGAGATCGTTCATCAAATTGATTAAGTCTGTCACGTGAACCTCGTAATTGAGTTTAAGCACCGATCATGCTTCCTAGCCTTCCTCTTAATCGCCTATGCCTCTGTCAATGTTGTGTCGGCACTCTTGTTATATTCTTGCGGCGATTGAGACTGTAAATGTCGCTTCATGCATCCATTTTACGTATCAGTGTATTTTTTGACGGGCGGATAATGCAGCGAGACGGCCTAAAAATCAATATGCAAATACACTTATATTAAAATGACATTTCACTAATAACACACCTTTTGTTAACACAACTTTCAACAATGCAGCCCAATAAAAGTCACATTATCGGGACATAATATCAACAACAGCCACGGCACTACCCCAACAGGAACGCCATCCTATAAAAATGACGTCAGCCTAGGTTTTACAAGGTATAGTGAAGATCTTCGTTTTTTTCTAGGCCAATGAGATCCCTATACCGCACGGTACCATGTGCACTTCAATGCATTGTAGTCAAAACGCTATTCCATTCGCACAATGAATTAACATTCAATAACCCCCAATTTAATCGTTTACTTAGGTTTGTTTGCCTGTTTTTTATACATAATAATTATCACAATGTGTGAGCATGCATAAGAAAATAGAACAAAAGTTTCATGGATTTGAAACAAATGAGAAACAAATCAAAGTTATTGTGAACCTAAATATGATATTTATTGGTTCGTAAGAACTAGTCCCACGGAAGGAGATATGGCTTATGGATAGCTTTCAATTCGATGAAGTATCAGAACTAGAAATGCCTCGTGTAACTCAAAAATCACGCTCGAAACCACTCAAGCGTAAGTGGCGTGAAATCGAAGCCATCAACGATCGTAGGCAGCTTGAGAAAGAGCTGAGAGAGATGAACCTAGGTCTTGATTTTAGCCTTGACGATATAAAACTTTAATCAGCACGATAAGAAATCAGATAGCAAAAGGCACCTATATAGGTGCCTTTTTTATTTTTTGAGGTAGTTAATCCGCTCAAAGCGCCATTTGGAAACCAACCCTCTAATATAGAGGACACCTAAAAATAGGTGCACCTCAACATTACAACGGGCTAAACACACTCTTGTTCATTTTGTCGAACCCGAGCCGCGAGTTGGCGATATTGATCGGCGATGGTCTCTCCAAAAACAGGGTCATCTTCCGGTTGAAGCCATTGAGACTCCACTTCTTGCCAATCTTTCACCGTGAACGCCTCAACAATCATGGGTAGCACATGCTTCTCTTCATATTCCATGTGCTTTCGCTGAGCCTTAACAAACGCTTCAAGCTGCTCAATAAAGACTTGCTGAGGAACCACCGCATCTTGAAGGATCATATCGACCAAACCTAAAAAGTCCGCCGTTTTCTCAGAAAGCAATTGATGCTCTAACTCCAAGTCTTCAATCGCTTGCTCGCTGCCATATTGCTTAAGATAGTAGCGATAAATGACGTCTTCTTTAGGGTGATGCACTTTGTCTGAATGGTTCATAAGGTAATGAACCACCTCTGCGATCAGGCTATAGTTTATTTCTCGCTCCTGTTTCAGAAACTCTAACTTACTGTTGAGTATCGCGAGTAAACGAGCCATATAGCCATGCTCTCGTCTTATCCTTTCAATCATCATAGTATTGCACTCCATTACATCTACTATTTATAAGTGTATACGAATATGCTGATTTATGATTTGACCCTGCTCAGAAAACCACCAACCTACACTTCTGTTGGTAAACGCCAGTCAATAGGTTGTTGATCCATAGAAGAAAGCAGCTTGTTGGTTGTAGAGAAATGCTGACAACCGAAGAATCCACGGCGTGCCGATAATGGCGATGGGTGAGGTGCAACCAACACATGATGCTTGTCGTCATCAATCGCTTGACCTTTCTTCTGGGCGTGTGCGCCCCACAACAAAAAGATGATCGGTTCAGAGCGCTGATTGAGCTCAGCAATAATGGCATCGGTAAAGGTTTCCCAGCCACACTTAGCATGTGAGTGTGCTTTTGCCTCTTCGACTGTAAGGACTGTGTTCAACATCAACACCCCTTGCGATGCCCAAGAATCGAGATAACCATGACTAGGAATCTCAAAGCCCTCTATATCTTGTGCAAGCTCTTTGTACATATTGCGTAGAGAAGGTGGGATTTTCACACCAGGAAGCACTGAGAATGCTAAGCCGTGAGCTTGGTTAGCACCGTGATAAGGATCTTGCCCTAAGATAACCACTCGCACGGATTCGAAAGGCGTCATATCAAAGGCACTGAACACCTGTTCTTGTGGCGGGTAGACGGTTTTACCACTATTACGTTGCTCTTCAACAAACGCGAGGACACTCTGAAAGTACTCTTTATCACGTTCATCATTAATAATGGATTCCCAAGTCTTTGGTGCGGTCATCGTTTTACTTCCCAATCATCAAGGTTTCTAGCGGCTTTCGCCAGACAAAAAAATAGCTGTATCGGCTAACTGTCCTAAATAAGGCTCTAGTTATACCTCATACAGCTATCAATAAACATGATGTGTAGGGTTCACTTGTTGATGAATCATAATAATCAGTTCAAGTTGTGCTTATCTCGATTAACCACTTTTCTGCTGTGTACGATGGTGGCCGTGGTTATGCACGTGACGGTTTGGTGTAGGTAAACGGCGTGCGACAGCAATAGTTGAAGTTTGGGTGATTGAATACATAAAGGCACCTCCTCTAAGACATCGTGAACTACATATTCACTTTAATACTATGAAAGAAAGGTGCCAATTTTTAGAAATAGACGGAAATAAATTTCCCCCTCTATTATTACGCTTGTTCGCTCGCTAGCGTTGCTGAGCGATGAAACATTCTAAGTTGTTGAATTTCCTCTTTCCAGATCGTCGAATCAATGGTTTCCAAGATAAGAGGGATACCATTAAAGCGAGAATCAGAGGCAATATACTCAAAACAATCCCAGCCAATTTCGCCTTTTCCTAAAGAATGGTGTCGATCGACTCGGCTCGCGAACTCAGCTTTTGAATCATTGATGTGCATTGCTCTTAGATAGTGCATACCCACGATGCGGTCGAACTCAGCAAAAGTATGCTCACACGCCTCTTTTGTACGTAAGTCATAGCCAGCAGTAAACGTATGGCAGGTGTCTAAGCACACACCCACACGTGACTTATCTTCTACCTGCTCGATAATCTCGGCTAGATGTTCAAACTTCCAACCCAGATTAGTGCCCTGCCCAGACGTATTCTCGATCACTGCGATTACGTCAGGTACCGCTTGATGAGCTAGGTTGATCGATTCAGCGATCTTCGCCAAACATTCGCTTTCTGAGATTTTCTTTAAATGACTCCCAGGATGAAAATTCAAAAGCGTTAATCCAAGTTGATTACAACGCTCCATTTCATCAATAAAAGCCGCGCGTGATTTCTCTAGCTTCTCTTCTTCTGGTGCTCCTAGGTTAATAAGGTAGGAGTCATGAGGAAGAATGTGCTCAGCACCGAAGCCCAACATTTTGCAATTAGCTTTAAAGGCACTAATGGTTTTCGCTTCTAGCGGTTTTGCCGCCCACTGTCTCTGGTTCTTGGTAAACAGTGCAAACGCATTGGCGCCAATTTCACGTGCACGCATAGGCGCCTGATCAACACCACCAGCAGCCGACACATGAGCGCCAATAAACTTAATATTTGTTTCCGGTTTTGAGGATGAATTATTGTTTGTCATTAAATCACTTTACACTTTCAGAATGCTTAATAAATAAAGGGTCGTATCGGTTGTAGTTCAATAAAAACACAACAAATGTAGTAAACTTACAACAAATATGACTGTTAAATATTTTTTATACTTTAAAATATTTTGTAATTACTTTGTTTTCAAAGGTTTTATTGATTTACCTCAATATAATCACCTTTGTAAAAATATGGTTTTTGGTTGTTTTTTGACTTAAATCAATGTTAACCTTACTAATATTAGGTATACATTACCCAGCTCAATAAAAATCGAAAGTTAACACCATAATCAAACCACATTCAGTGGACTAGGAGATAGTTATGATCCAAGGTATTCAAATTACTAAAGCAGCAAACGATGACCTACTAAACTCAATCTGGCTACTAGATAGCGAGAAGAATGAAGCTCGTTGTGTTGTTGCTACTGCAGGTTTCGAAGCTGACCAAGTTATCTCAGCTGCAGACCTAGGCGAGTACGAAAGCCGTGAAGTTGCAATCGAAGCAGCACCACGCATCGAAGGTGGTCAACACCTAAACGTTAACGTTCTTAAGCGTGAAACGCTAGAAGACGCAGTTGCTCACCCAGAGAACTACCCACAGCTAACTATCCGTGTATCGGGTTACGCTGTACGTTTCAACTCTCTAACAACTGAACAGCAACGTGACGTTATCGCACGTACGTTCACTGAGTCTCTATAATTTTTAGAGCTTAAATTAGAATACAAAAACGGCGCTCATTGAGCGCCGTTTTTATTTGTTCGAAAAACAAATGGACGTTACGGTTGAACTCGACGAAGCACAGCTTTTAGCGCTTCAAAATCGTTATCAAGATCTTCAGACAACAATTCCATCGCCGCGTGTTTTGCTAGCGGGCCAGGCAGTTCGATATCAGAACCTAGGATGTCATCAACCACTTCTTTGAATTTCGCTGGGTGTGCTGTACACAGGAACAAGCCAGTTTCGTTCTCTTGCAGTTGCTCTTCCAGTAGACGGTAAGCAATCGCACCATGTGGTTCACATAGGTAACCTTGTGCTTTTAGGTCGCGAACTGACTCAGCGCTCTGCTCGTCAGATACTTTACCTTTGCCTAGTGTATCTAAGCCCCAACCTTTCAGTTGGCAAAGCTCTTCGATACGAGGCCAGTTGTTTGGTTGGCTTACGTCCATCGCGTTCGATGTTGTCGCAACAGTCGGTTTTGGATCCCACTGACCTGTTTCTAGGTAACGAGGAACAGTGTCATTTTCGTTAGTTGCTGCGATAAAACGCTTAACAGGTAGACCTAGCGCTCTAGCCAATAGACCAGCCGTTAGGTTACCAAAGTTACCACTTGGTACAGAGATAACGAGGTTTTCACGTTGCTCTTTAGTCAGCTGAGAAGCCGCCTCAAAGTAGTAACAGATCTGAGCCATTAAACGGCTGATGTTGATCGAGTTTGCCGAGTTAAGACCGATCTCTTTACGCAGTTCAGCGTCATCAAATGAGTCTTTAACTAGAGCCTGACACGCATCAAAGTCACCATCAATCGCCACAGTGTGGATGTTCTTGCCAAGCGTACAGAACAGCTTCTCTTGCAGTGGGCTGATCTTGCCTTTCGGGTAAAGAATCACAACATTGATGTCTTCCATGCCGTAGAAAGCATGCGCAACCGCCGCACCAGTATCACCTGATGTTGCCGTTAAGATAGTGATTTGACCACCATCAGAAACAGCTGCTAAAGATTGAGCCATAAAGCGGCCACCGAAATCTTTAAACGCCAGTGTTGGACCGTGGAAAAGCTCAAGCGCGTAAACGCCGTCTTTTACTTGGTTGATTGGTGCAGGGAATTGGAACGCTGCATCCACCATTTGGTCGATCTGTTCTTTTGGTAATTCATCACCAATCAATGCTGACAGAATCTTTGAGCTACGAGGGACAAAGTCCTCTGCTAGCAGCGCATCGATATCATCAAACTTTGGCAGTTCAGATGGGAAAAATAGACCTTGATTACGGCCTAAGCCTTGACGAACGGCTTGGCCAAAAGAGACTTGTTCATCATTTTCTTTGATGTTGTACAGTTTCATAACTCACTTCCTGTAACGATCGAACCCTGCTTATCTAGGCGACAAACGTGAACGAATCCTTCTTCATTTTGTACGTAATTTTGTTCTAACCAGCGTGCAACACGCTCGGCGACATCTTGTTCTTTGCAAATGCTAAATAGAGTTGGACCACTACCAGAAATACCAGTAGCCAGTGCCCCAGCTGACAGCGCGTATTTACGAGCATCAGCAAACCCTGGAAGCAGTTTCTCACGATATGGTTCAGCGATCACGTCTTTGATCATCTTCGCCGCCAGTTCAGGTTGACCTGAATGACACGCGTGGATAAAGCCCGCTAAGTGACGACCATGAGCAATAATATCCTGACGACGATATTGAGATGGTAGGATCTCTCTCGCTTCAGCCGTTGAAACCTTAATACCCGGATAAGCCATTACCCAGTACCAGTCGTCAAAACACGGTACTTCTTGGCTGATGATGCCTAGCTCTTCAAGCATGAGCTGCACACCACCAAGGTAACATGGCGCAACGTTATCGTAGTGGATACCACCTGAAATCTTGCCTTCCATTTCACCCATCAGAGCAAGCAGTTCAGTTTCATTCAGGGGCTGACCGTGAAAACGGTTTAGCGCATCCAGTGCCGCGACGATTGAACATGCACTAGAACCCAAACCTGAACCGATAGGCATGTTCTTTTCTAGTGTCATTTCTAAAGGCTTTAGCGTAACGCCTTTTTTATCAAGCTCTCTTGAGAACACCACCCAGCAGTCGTAAACGATGTTTTCTTTTGCTTCAGTTGGCAGCTTAGAAACAAAGCTGCCTGCAGTTTTAAGTGAGAATGGTTCATCACCGGCTTTAACCATAACTCGGTCACCTAGCAGCGTGCCATCCACTGGAGACACAGCGGCCCCCAGCACATCAAACCCTACACTGACATTACCGATTGATGCAGGAGCATAAACGACAACATCCATATCACTTGAACTCATTCTTAAACTCCTAATTTCCAACCAAGAGTACGCATCACATCAGAGAATACGCCAGCAGCTGTTACTTCAGTACCCGCGCCGTAGCCACGCAGTACTAGAGGGATTGGTTGGTAGTAACGGCTGTAGAATGCTAATGCGTTCTCGCCATCTTTAATCTTGAACATTGGGTCGTCGCCATCAACAGCAGCGATACGAACCTTACACTTACCTTCAGCGATTTCACCCACATAACGAAGTACTTTACCTTCTTCTGCTGCGATAGCTGACTGCTCTTTGAAGTAAGCATCCGCTTCTGGTAGGCGAGCCATGAACTCTTCAACCGTACCTGAATCATCAAAACCCGGTGGCAGAGCTTGGTCTACTTCAACATCTTCAAGTTCAAGCGCCATGCCTGCTTCACGAGCAAGAATAAGCAACTTACGCGCCACATCCATACCAGATAGATCATCTCGAGGATCCGGTTCAGTGAAGCCGTTATCTTTTGCAATATTGGTTGCCTGGCTCAGTGTCATACCTTCATCAAGCTTGCCGAAGATGTAAGACAGTGAACCTGAAAGAATGCCGTTGAACTTCTCAAGTTCATCACCTGCAGAGATAAGGTTCTGTAGGTTTTCGATGACCGGTAGACCTGCACCTACTGTTGTCTCGTACATCAGCTTACGACGTGAGTTGCGTGCAACTTCACGAAGCTGATGGTAGTAAGCCATGCTTGCTGTGTTTGCTTTCTTGTTTGGTGTTACTACGTGGAAACCAGCCGCTAGGAAATCAGCGTACTGCGCCGCAATACCTTCGCTAGACGTACAATCAACCAATACTGGGTTGATGATGTGGTTACGTTGAACCAAAGCCGCTAAACGCGCTAGGCTGAACTCTTCAGTCGCACTCGACATACGGTCACGCCACTGCTCTAACGGTAGACCATCGCTGTCTAGCAACAAACCTTTACTGTTTGCTAAACCACATACGCGAATCACGATGCCTTTTTCTGCCAGTTTGCCTTGCTGACGTTGGATCTGGTCAACAAGCTCGCCACCAACACCGCCGACACCCACAACGAATACATCTAGGAAGTGCTTAGAGTTAAATAAGTTCTCGTGACACGCTTTGATTGCTTCAGAGATTTTGTCTTCAGGGATAACCGCTGAAATAGCGCGCTCTGAAGAACCTTGAGCAATAGCAACAATGTTGACGTTCACTTCAGCTAAAGAAGAGAAGAACTGAGATGCTACGCCACGTGAAGTGCGCATACCGTCACCCACCAGCGTTACAATCGCAACGTCATCCATGAACTCAACCGGCTCTAACAGGCCATCTTTAAGTTCAAGTTCAAACGCGTCTGACAACACTTGTTTCGCTTTCACCTTATCAGCCGATTCAATACAGAAGCTGATGCTGTACTCAGAAGAAGATTGAGTAATAAGGACAATAGAAACGCCAGCAGAAGACATCGCACCGAATACACGACTCGCCATACCTACCATGCCCTTCATGCCTGGGCCTGATACGTTAACCATGGTTAGGTCACTTAGCGTCGTAATACCTTTGATTGCTAGGTTATCTTCGCCAGTGTCTTGGCCAATCAAAGTACCTGCGCCTTGTGGGTTGAAGCTGTTTTTGATCAGACAAGGAATGTGGAATTGCGCAATAGGAGCAATGGTTTTCGGGTGTAGAACCGAAGCACCAAAGTAAGAAAGCTCCATCGCCTCTTGGTAGCTAAGAGACTTGAGCAGACGAGCATCATCAACTAAGCGTGGGTCACAGTTGTAAACGCCATCGACATCAGTCCAGATTTCACAGCAATCAGCACGTAGACACGCCGCTAACACAGCCGCTGAGTAGTCAGAACCATTACGACCTAGTGTGACTAGCTCACCTTTTTCATTACCCGCAGTAAAGCCAGGCATGATGTTAACGTGACCTTTAGGAAGTGGAGATTGTTGGAAGTTCTGAGTAGAGACATCCACATCGACCATAGCTTCAAGGTGATCGCCTTTAGCGTATAGGTATTGGACAGGGTCAATCAGGCTTGCTGGTTGGCCTTTCGCTTCCAGTACCGCTTTCATTAACTGGATAGAGATTCGCTCACCTTTACTGATGATGCGAGCATTAACGTGGTTCGGGCACATACCAAGTAGGTTGATGCCATTCACGAACTGCTTTAGCTGAGCAAGAGAGGTATCCACCTGCTCTTGAAACGCGGCACCATCGATAGAAGGCACGACCGCTTTGATCTCTGCAAACAGTGTGTTAAATGAAGATTCGATCTCTGTAATCTGTGCGTCAGCTTCACCATTTTTCAGTGCAGCTTCAATAACAGCGACCAACTTATTGGTTGTTTTTCCTGGAGCCGATAGTACAACGGCTAGCTCTTCTTGCTGGGCATTATTAGCGATGATATCAGCCGCTCGTAAAAAACGATCTGCATCAGCTAATGATGAACCTCCAAACTTTAAAACGCGCATCCCTTTCTCCATAAGTCATAAAAATGGTACAAAAAAAGGCCTGTATCTTGTTGGATACAGGCCTTTTTTTAAAATCCGTTACTTAGCAGCCTGCCCCAACAATGTTAATGTCGGTAATAATAATGGTTGTGGTCATTACTAGGTGGCTTACGTGCTGCATATCAAATTCTCTGCTTGTGCTTTACTCTACGTGTATCAATTTTTACCACGGGACGTCAATGAAAAGTTGCGTTTTTTTTACATTCGCACCGTTTTTCAGAGCAAACCGTCATTTAAGGGATAAAACACCCTGTATAAACCTTCACTTAAGATACTGGATTTACTCATTGAACAGGCAAGAGTGATCAATTGCATATATAGTCATAACAAAATGCTATATCGATTGTGCAGCGAACGTACAAGTTCTGTGCTTTAATTGAACGATAACGTTCGAAGAACAATAATAATGACATCAGGAGTGGGAAATGAAGAGATTACTTATTCTTTTGGCTTTTGCTATGCCTGTTGTTTGTTCAGCGAATAGCTTGCCTCTACTACCCAGCCAGATCGATAGTTCTTCTCATAAATTCTTTATCTCCACACAAAACGCGTCGAGTGAAAGCTTCGATACTTGGAAGATAGACAGTGGCTACTCTTATAACTTGTTTTCAGATGTGGATCTTTACGTCGGTACACGTATCAATAGTGCGGCACTGAAACAGGAAAGTGGATTCTTGAGTGGTGTCAGTTATCAGTTCTCAGAAAGAGTCTCTTTTAACAGTTCTCTACACACCTATAAAGGCGAGACCGAAGACAATGAGAAATCGGTAGCCGCAGAGGTTTCCAGCCGAGTGCAACTAACAGATAACCTAGATTTGCATGCCACCCTTGATTATGAAGAGTGGCAGCAAGGTGTTGAAGTGGGACTAGGGTTTCGCTTTTAGTCTCTTTAGCTTGTTCTTTATTAACAGATTAGTGCGGATTGAGATCCAAACTTTTAGTACATCACAAACCATTCCCCGTTCTAATCTATCAACGGCATTCAATTTGAGTCAGTTACGATTCAATTAACAGCTCAGATGAAATTAACACGCCATTCCAATCGGCATAAATATAGTCACCAGGCTGAATCAGTTGATTATGTATAGAGAGTGTCACATTCACTTGGCCGACACCGCGTTTCTCTGTTTTGAATGGCGATGCACCTAACGCCTGAACGCCAAGGTCCATTTGCGACATCATGCCTACATCACGCACCGCACCGTTTACAATCACGCCTTCCCAACCGTTTTCTATCGCGAGAATAGCGAGTTGATCGCCAAGCAGCGCCTTCTGGCATGAGCCATTTCCGTCAACGACAAGCACTTTGCCACAGCCGTCGGTCTCTAAAACCTCGCGAACCTTGGAATTATCGTGATAACAACGAACTGTTACAATTTTTCCAAAGAACGCACCACGTTGGCCGAAGTTCTGCAATGGCATGTTCAGTAGGGTGACTTCGCTTTCAAACTCATCACACAAGTCGGGTGTTATATCGTGCATATATCCTCCGTGAGTAAGGCGTTACCGGTTATGTCAGGCTAGCCTCTATGCTTTTATATGTTATTAAAATTAATCCTTTGTTTTCATTGTTCTATGCTCAATTTATTACTCAATAAAAGTTGATTGAGCATATTTATCTACTAGACTCTTAAGACAGCTTTCAGCTTCCTTGGTTCATAATCCGGTCTTTAGCAGGCAAGATGTGCGAAGCATCTCGAATAATCATTCTTGTTTTGGTGCTAAATAGTCACCATAACATTGGTTAAGTTGTAGCCATACTATTAAAGTTTGTTGCGATACGGCAATTGATGTAAATCAACAAAGTGAATGGAATTAACATTCTCGCGTTGTTAGCATGCTGTTAACATTATAGAATCCACTCCAATCACTAAAAGAATGATTGAAAGGCGTACTGGATCTACGTTATTGGGCAATACTTCAAGGAAGGCAGATAGCTGGAAGTAAGTGTTTTTTTGAAAACTTTAAGTTATCATCAAAAATACATTACCTGTATGTTATGTTTTTGCCTAGAATTTATTCTATTAGCACAGTTTCGTCACAAATTTAGGTACCGCCAAATGCAAACCCCGCAGATTCTTATCGTTGAAGATGAGCAAGTAACTCGTAACACTCTAAAGAGTATTTTTGAAGCAGAGGGATATGCTGTTTTTGAGGCTAGCGACGGTGAAGAGATGCACCAAGTGCTATCTGACAACCAAGTTAACCTTGTAATTATGGACATCAACCTTCCAGGAAAGAATGGCCTACTACTTGCGCGTGAACTACGTGAGCAAGCAAACGTAGCGCTTATGTTCTTAACTGGTCGTGATAATGAAGTTGATAAGATCCTTGGCCTAGAGATCGGCGCTGATGACTACATCACTAAGCCTTTCAACCCTCGTGAACTGACTATCCGTGCACGCAACCTTCTGAACCGTTCAATGAGCACAAGCTCTGTTCAAGAAGAGAAGCGTAGCGTTGAGAAGTATGAGTTCAACGGTTGGGTACTAGATATCAACAGTCGTTCTCTGGTTAGCCCAGATGGCGAAGGCTACAAGCTACCTCGTTCAGAGTTCCGTGCTCTACTTCACTTCTGTGAGAACCCAGGTAAGATCCAAACACGTGCTGACCTTCTTAAGAAGATGACTGGCCGTGAGCTTAAGCCACACGATCGTACTGTAGACGTAACAATCCGTCGTATTCGTAAGCACTTTGAATCTGTTTCTGGTACGCCAGAAATCATCGCAACGATTCACGGTGAAGGCTACCGCTTTTGTGGTGACCTAGAAGACTAATTCGATTCGCGCCTCTTACCATTTAGCACTACTCACCAGTAAGTGTTTTGAACACTAGAAGCGTCATCAATAGTTATTAAAAAGGGAGAATGCCAACGCATTCTCCCTTTTTTATTGTTCTTAATTGGATAAGATTTTAGTAAACCGTATCCACCTTAACGTCTTTCTCTACTAACCACTTCACGGTTTCGCCATCTTTAAGTTCCACCGCCACATCAACAGGCTTGTCACTGTCGATTTCTAACTGCCATACAAACGCGACTTCCCATTGAGTTTCACTGTGTGTTCTTAAATCAAGATCGTCAGCCGTTACCAACAAGGTGTCTGCACCCTGTTTAACCGTAACACTTTCAACCGCAAGCGTTGCTGGCAGTTGTGAGTCTGACTCTAGGTAGATAGCACCATGTAGGGTCTTATCTTGAGTCTCGCCAATCGTTGGCATCTTGTTGTGCCAAAGGTTGCTTTTCATGGTAACTGTTGCTGCAGATACTTCGACTTGATTATCTTGCTGCCATTCTACTTGTGGCGCAGAACAACCCGCTAATGCCACTACACATGCGGCGAATGCTAATTTTTTCATTATTCTTCTACCTTTGATTTAACCAACTCTTTAAAACTTCAATGTCATTCTGGTATTCGTTATTTATCTCATCAACCCAATCTGAAATGTTCTCCCACCACGCAGGCAAATCTGGAGATTGAGCTTTCTGGGCAACTTGTTGGATGCGTTTCAGACCAATAGAACCTGCAGCACCTTTAATCTTATGTGCCTCAGAAACGATACTGGCTTTATCTTTCGCGACCATGTTGGAGTTCAATATTTCCATATACTCCGGCATCATATCTTCGAACATCGCGATGCTATCCAAAACCGGTTTCGGTCCAACAATATCAACATAAGACTCTAGCATATCAATATCAAGCAAAGTGGTATCAATTTCTGAAAGAACAGGCTTACTCGCGTCGACTTTATCAATGCTCTCAACCTTATCGGTGCCCGCTACCTTCTCAATTACCTCTGGTGCATCTTCGATAAGTTCACTGATGACATCTTGGATAGCTCGAACCGACAAAGGTTTACTGATCGCTTCGTCCATGCCTTTCTGGAAGTACTCTTGCTTGTTGTTTAATACGTTCGCAGTTAACGCCACCAAAGGCGGTAGCTGGCTGTATTTCTCGCGGTAGTATTGAGCAATATCGAAACCCGTCATATCTGGCAGTTGGATATCCAACAACACCAAATCATAGTCTTCAGGATTGAAAGCAATTTGCGCCTCTTTACCCGTCATCACGACTGTCACTTCATGGCCAAGGCTTTCAAGTAGAGAGCGAGCCACTGTGATATTGAGTTCAATGTCTTCGACCATAAAGATCTTAAGATTCGACTGTTTTCTTGGCGTTTTGATCAGAGCCTGAGTATCGTGATTCACTGGAACTCGAATCGAAACCGTAAAGGTACTGCCAAAGCCCTCTTCACTGATGACTTCAATGTGGCCATCCATCATATTAATTAGCTGTTGAGAGACAGCGAGACCAATACCCGTGCCGACAGCGTGCAAGTTGTCCGTGCCCGATTTCACCTGATAGTACATCGCGAAGATCTTCTCGATTTCACTTTCAGGGATACCAATACCAGTATCTTCCACTTCCATCGTAATGTTGGCAAAGTCACCATCAATGTCGGCGCTGACTGTCATCACCACTCCACCATCTTTGGTGAACTTCATCGCGTTACTAACAAGGTTCCACAGTACCTGTCTAAGACGAGTACCATCTACCTCAACAGCAGCTGGAAGATCAGACAATCTTTCTAGATCGAACCTTAACCCTTTCTGCTCAGCCATCAACGCAGAGATACTTTCGATCTCGACAACGAAATCTTCAAAGTTAATAGGCGTAGGGAAGAGTTCAAGCTTACGGCGGTCGAACTTATCCATATCAATAATATCGTTGAAGATATTACCCAGTGTCACCGCGCTCACCTTGATGGTTTGCATCTGCTTGCGCTGTTCGGTGGTCAGTTGGCTATCAAGCAGCATGCGGCTCAAGCCAATGATGCCGTTGAGCGGCGTTCTTAACTCGTGGCTAATAGTTGAGATAAAGGTGGTCTTATCGCGGCTGGCTTTTTCTAACGACTCTTGATGCTCTTTACGTTCAGTAATATCGCGGCCAAAACCAACCAAGCCCAAGTGACGACCATCTTTGCTGTAGAAAGGCACTTTACGCAGTTCGAAGTAACTCTTGCGGCCATCTGGGTATTCAAGCCATTGGTCATAAGTCAGTGCTTGGTTGTCAGCAAATACTTTCTTATCGGTTTCAACAACTTGCTGAGCGACCTCTTTACTGTAAACATCCCAAGGAGTTAAACCAACTAGCTCTTTTTCTGTTTTACCAGTGAGCTCTTCAACCGCACGGTTACAACCAGAGAACACACCATCTTCATTACGGTAGTAAATAAGGTCAGGCGAGGCATCGATAAACGAGCGTAACAGTGCAGTACGTTCTGCGAGTTCAAGCTGAGTACGCTCGCGCTGGAACACCTCGTTTTCGAGATCTTGCATTGCTTCTGCGCGCGCTTCTTCCGCTTTTTCACGCTCTTCAATTTCTTGATTAAGCTTCTCGATATTGAGCTGCATTTTATTGTTGAGTTCTTGGTCTCGCTCACGCATGTCGCCAAGTTTAGAGACCAATTTCGCTAACCTTTGACGTGATTCTTCCAACTGGTCCACGACCACTGACAGAAAATAAACCGCCCAAGGCGTGATCACTAAACCGAAGAAAACTGAACGGACAATGTCGATGTCATCAACATTGCCTTTGAGTGCAAGGGTGATACCGACTTGCACAACAACAGCGAGGGCAACAAGCGCTAGGGCGAGTAAGATAGAAAAGCGGACAATCCCCAGTTTTACGAGTAGATCCACGTAATACTGGGCAAGATTTTTCATGGGTTTCATTTAGCGCTCCATGCGATAAGACTAGCAACATTCTACCCTGTTTGAAGATGGGAGGTAAGCTAGCTACATCACACGCAGCAAGTGTTCAGCGGTAATTTCGAAGGTTAATTAACCAATACAAATACTAACTAAGCAAAAATAGCCGGGGATAATCAAATTGCCAATTTTATAGCGTTAGCGAATTGAGTATGGATGCACCATTGAACGGTTGCGACCGTCTGATTTCGCTTGATACAACGCACTATCAGCCAAGGCAACAGCCGATTCCATTTCATCATCAGGTGTAGGAATGTAAGAGATAATACCAATACTCACCGTGATGAATTCAGAGACTGTCGACTTCTCATGCGCAAGTTCCAATTTTAGGACTTCATCATGAATACGCTGCGCCACCAGCTGAGCACCTTCGGTCGTTGTATTTGGCAGAATAAAGCCGAACTCTTCACCACCATAACGAGCCACACAATCAGATGAACGATTCAACACCTGCTTAAATGCCTGAGAAACCTGAATCAAAGCATCATCGCCTTGTTGGTGTCCGTAAAAGTCGTTGTAGCCTTTAAAGAAGTCGATATCACATAGCATGATCGTCAGTGGCAGCTTCTCACGCACATGATAATGCCACAGTGTAGAGAGCTGTTCATCGAAACGACGTCGGTTAGACACTTTAGTCAGGCTATCCATAAAGCTGAGGCGTTCAAGTTCAAGGTTGGCTTCTTCAAGCTTTTGTTCTGCTAGATAACGCTCTGTAATATCACGCGCCATGATCAACACACCATTAGTGCTCGATGCTGGATCTCTAAACGGTGATTTGACTACATCATACCAAGTAAATGTTCCATCACTTGAGACCACTTTGTCGATATAACGCAGTGATTTACTTTGATGAAGCACTTGATGATCGGTTTCTGATATTCGCGTATAGATGCTATGTGGCACCACATCTTGTAAACGTTTACCGATCAAGTCACTGACTTCAGAGATACCCAGCGCAGCCACAAATGGTTTATTACACGCTTGATAAACCATGTTTTCATTAAAGATACCAATCGAGTCTGGGCTGGCCTCCAGGAGGTTTTGCAAGATGGTGTCACGCTGCGCAAGTGCCACTTCGGTATCTTTTCGCTTCTCCATCTCGCCACGCAGTTTCTGCTGCATGTCATGCCAATCGGTCACATCATGACTAATAGAGAGCGTGCCGATGGTTTCTCCATCTTGGGAAAGCAGCACACTTTGGTAGGTTTCAAGCAAGCAGCTTTTTCCATCTTGATCTGTAGTCCAAGAGCGTTCACTTACACGACCTTTTAATACTCCACCAGAAACACTCAGGGTGCCCTCTTCAGCACGACCATGCCAAAACTTTTTAAACGAGCGATTACTCGTCACTAACTGACCTTTCTGATCTTTCACGTAGATCAGCTCAGACAAAGAATCCAAAGCGGTACGAGCAACATTCAGTTCTCGAACTTCTTGGGACAGTTCTTCGTTAGTGTTTTTATAAGGTGAGGCGTGAATCATCCAAGCCTGCTTATTTCTAAAATGGATCTTACGACCGATCAAGTTGATCTTGAACGACTCAAATTCAGAAAGCGCCCACAGGGAGACCTGCTCGAAGGCTCGAGAGTTGATGTGGTTGGTTAAGTAGTGACGAAAGCTGTTCTCGCTTTCCACAGTAGGAAAGCGAAAATTAACACCGATTTGGCGGATACCAAGCAACTGCATGGCTTGGCGATTGGCATAGAGTATTTCGCCACTTCGAACATCAACAAAGTAGAGTGGCGACGGGGTAGCAAGTAGAAGCGTTTCGATATGCGACTGATAACGAGAATAGAGATGCCAGCAGATGAGAGCAATCAGCAATACAACAACGATATAAATACCGTAGCCATACGCCCTGTCCCACAACCAAGTCATTACCAGTTCCATTTACTCTCAATCTATACCATAAAATCTGTTAGGGAAATGTTACCACTATTTATTGGTTTTATCTGCTGTTACCTACAGTCACCCATTTCTATTAATTGGCCGCGTTTAAAACAGGCAACGTGTACTCGAATGCAGAGCCCGTTTTGATGCCTTGAGCACCGGTTTTATCCAACGAACGACCTATTTCAGTCATCGCTAACCAGCGGTTCTCACACCATAAAGGAGAAAGTAAGGTTGGGCGTCTCGCCGCTGAAGAAACACGGTGATAAACCACGTCCGCAGGCGTGCGTTGAATGATCTCACTCGCGATATCGATGTACTCTTCAAGGCTTGGGGCTTCTAGCTTTCCGGCCTTCCACGCCTTAGCCATGGTACTGCCCTCTACTATATGAAGGCCGTGCAGCTTAATACCATCGGTGCCAACGGCTAATACCTTGTCTAAGGTTTCAAGGTTATCCGCTTTGGTTTCTTTTGGTAGGCCAACAATCAGATGAGTACACACCTTGATACCTAAAGCGCGTGCGCGTTGGGTGATCGTTTCATACACTGCAAAATCGTGGCCGCGGTTAATTCGCTTGAGGGTTTTATCATTGGCGGTTTGCAGGCCAAGCTCGAGCCAAATCTCATAGCCTTGTTTAACGTAGCCCGCTAACAGATCCAACACCGCATCAGGCACACAGTCTGGTCGCGTACCAACACAAAGGCCGACGATCTCTGCACCGGGTGCTTTTAGCGCCTCTTCATACATATTCTTGAGCACTTGCACCTCAGCATAAGTGCTGGTGTACGCCTGAAAGTAAGCCAGATACTTCTTAGCACGAGCAATTTCACCCGCACGATCTTTTAGTTGTTCTGCAATACTCTGAACCTGAGTTTGTTCATCGGCAAAGGAAGCCACGTTACAAAACGTGCAACCTCCACGGCCAATTGTCCCGTCTCGGTTTGGGCAGCTGAAACCACCATGAAGCGTCAGCTTGTGAACCTTCTCGCCATAACGGCGTTGAAGGTCTTGGCCGATAGTATTGACCAACTCGTGTAATTGCATATTTTCAAAGCACTCAAGTAAATAAGAATGAATATCAGTCTTTTTTGAAAAAAAATTACATCCCTGCAAAATTCGACCAATTAGTTTACTCAAGGCTTTTTGCGAGCAACCTAACAAATATCAATAAACATGCAAAAAATCGGCTCTATTTGCCTAATGTTGCACATTTGTTAGGCATTAAATTCAAAATAAAACGAAAAAAATGGTCTACATGGGTCAACTTTCATTGCAATTCGCCTAGACAAAATTGTAGGATACTTACACATATTGGCTATTTTTGAGTATTTACTTACAACGAAAACTTGCTAATAAGTCGGTGATATCTAACTCCCACCTATATAAACCACTAGTTTGTGGTTAAAAATAAACAGGTATCACTAAGGATTGTTTTTCTCGCAATACTTTTCCTGCGAGATACGGAAAGGATTCAAACCGCCAGCATAGGCAGGTTTAGACCCATAAATATAAAAGGACAAGGCTGACTTTATACAAATAAGTTGCGCCTAGATTTAACTGGAAGGATGTATCTATGGTAGATCAAGAGCAGAACTCACAGGGTCTGTATACTCCTGAATTGGAGCATGACGCTTGTGGTATCGGTTTTGTTGCGCATCTAAAGAATCGCAAATCTCATGATGTAGTAACTCAAGCACTCGATATGCTTGCACGTATGGAACACCGTGGCGGCCAAGGCTGCGATCCGTGTTCTGGTGATGGTGCAGGTATCCTGCTACAGAAGCCGCACGAATTCTTACTAGAAGAAGCCGTAAAGCTTGGAATTAAGCTGCCATCTTTTGAAAAATATGGTGTTGGTGTTGTACTTTTCCCTAAAGATGAACACAAACGTGCACAGTGTCGTGACATTCTAGAACGCAATGCACAACGCCTTGAGTTAGAAGTTATCGGTTACCGTGAACTTCCAACGGACAATTCAATGATTGGTGCTGACCCACTAAGCACTGAACCTCAATTTGAACACGTATTTATTTCTGGCGGCCCTGGTATCACACCAGAAGAGCTTGAGCGTAAACTGTATGTTCTACGTAACTACACGGTTCGTGTATGCCTAGAAAGCGTTTCAAATATCGGTGATGACTTCTACATCAACTCTATGTCTTACAAGACATTGGTGTACAAAGGTCAGCTAACAACTGAACAAGTTCCTCAGTACTTCCTAGATCTGCAAAACCCAACCATGGTGACAGCTCTAGCACTAGTACACTCTCGCTTCTCTACCAATACATTCCCACGTTGGCGTCTAGCTCAGCCTTTCCGTTACATCGCGCACAATGGCGAAATCAATACGGTTCGCGGCAACCTGAACTGGATGAAAGCACGTGAAGCAATCCTAGAATCGGATCTGTTTACACAAGCTGAAATCGACATGCTGCTTCCTATCTGTCAGGAAGGTAGTTCGGATTCATCAAACTTCGATATGGCACTTGAGCTACTTGTTCTTTCAGGTCGTACTCTGCCACACGCGTTGATGATGATGATCCCGGAAGCATGGCAAGAAAACAAAAACATGGATCCAACTCGTCGTGCGTTCTACCAGTACCACGCGAACGTAATGGAACCATGGGATGGCCCAGCATCAGTATGTTTCACCGATGGTGTTCAAGTAGGTGCAACACTTGACCGTAACGGTCTGCGTCCTTCTCGCTACACAGTAACTAAAGACGACTTCCTAGTAATGGCGTCTGAGTCTGGTGTTGTTGAGATTGCACCTGAAAACGTTGAGTACCGTGGTCGTCTACAACCAGGTCGTATCTTCGTTGCTGACCTTGAGCAAGGCCGCATCATTTCTGATGAAGAAGTGAAAGACAGCATTGCTAAAGCACAACCTTACGAAAAGTGGGTTGAAGAGAACCTTCTGAGCCTGAAAAAGCTACCGGATGCGAGCAACGAATTTAGCCAACCTTCTCCAGAGAAACTACTACACAAACAACAATCGTTTGGCGTGAGTTCTGAAGAAGTAAACGAAATCATTCTACCTCTTGCGAAAACAGGCTACGAGCCACTTTCTGCAATGGGTGCTGACTGGCCGCTAGCGATTCTTTCTCACCAATCGCAGCACCTTTCAAACTACTTCAAACAGTTGTTTGCACAAGTAACTAACCCGCCGATCGACCCGATTCGTGAGCGCATGGTTATGTCTCTGAACACTTACCTAGGTAAAGACCAGAACTTACTTGCTGAAACACCTGAGCACTGTCAAAAAGTAGAACTTGAGTCTCCAGTACTGTCTAACTCTGAGTTAGAAAAACTGCGTGCAATCGATAACGAGCACCTTCAGGCGAAGACGCTGGATATCGTATTCCAAGCAAATGGCGACCAAGGTAAGTTAGAGCGCGCACTTAAGCGTATCTGCCAATACGCAGAAGACGCAGTGATTGATGGCTACTCTATCATCCTACTGACAGACCGTGCGGTTAACTCTAACCATGCCGCTATTCCAGCAATGCTGGCGGTTGGCGCGGTTCACCACCACCTAATCCGTAAAGGTCTACGTGCTAAGTGTGACATCGTTGTTGAAACGGGCGACGCTCGTGAGACCCACCACTTTGCAACGCTTATCGGTTATGGTGCAAACGCAGTTAACCCATACCTAGTTATTGAAACGATTGTTGAACTGCAACGTACTAAGAAGCTAGATCCAAACGTACACCCACGTGAGTTATTCGATAACTACCGTAAAGGTGTTAACGGCGGTCTACTTAAGATCTTCTCTAAGATGGGGATCTCTACGCTGCAGTCTTACCACGGTGCACAAATCTTTGAAGCACTTGGTGTTAGCAAATCAGTGGTTGAAAAATACTTCACAGGTACTGTTTCTCGTATTCAAGGTCTAACGATCGACGATATCGCGCGAGAAGTATTGGTTCGTCACCGTGTTGGTTACCCAGCTCGTGAAATTCCCGCTCAGATCCTTGATGTTGGTGGTGTTTACCAGTGGAAACAACGTGGTGAGAAACACTTATTCAACCCAGAAACGATTTCTCTACTTCAAGAATCGACGCGTAACAAAGATTACGGTCAGTTCAAGAAGTACGCAAAAGCAGTTGATGACCAAGGCGACAACGCAGCAACGCTACGTAGCCAACTGGACTTCATCAAGAACCCTGCAGGCTCTATTCCTCTAGCAGAAGTAGAACCAATCGAGAACATTCTTAAGCGTTTCGCAACCGGCGCAATGAGCTTTGGTTCAATCTCGCATGAGGCTCACTCAACACTGGCTGTTGCGATGAACCGCATTGGCGCGAAATCAAACTCAGGTGAAGGTGGTGAAGATCCAGCACGTTTCGAACGCAAAGAAAACGGTGACTGGGAACGTTCAGCAATCAAACAAGTAGCTTCTGGTCGCTTTGGTGTAACGTCTTACTACCTATCTAACGCTGATGAGCTACAAATCAAGATGGCTCAAGGTGCAAAACCTGGTGAAGGTGGTCAACTACCTGGTGATAAGGTTGATGACTGGATCGGCGCGACGCGTCACTCGACTCCAGGCGTAGGTCTAATCTCACCACCGCCACACCACGATATCTACTCAATCGAAGATTTGGCTCAGCTAATCTACGATCTGAAGAACGCGAACCGTAACGGCCGTGTCAACGTGAAGCTAGTATCAGAAGCTGGCGTAGGTACGATTGCATCAGGTGTAGCAAAAGCGAAAGCTGACGTAGTACTTATCGCAGGTTTCGATGGTGGTACGGGTGCATCTCCGATGTCTTCTATCCGTCACACAGGCCTGCCTTGGGAGCTGGGTCTAGCGGAAACGCACCAAACACTACTGAAAAACGGCCTACGTAACCGTATCGTTGTTCAGTCTGATGGTCAGATGAAAACACCACGTGACCTTGCAGTAGCAACGTTACTTGGCGCTGAAGAATGGGGCGTAGCAACAGCAGCTCTAGTGGTTGAAGGCTGTATCATGATGCGTAAGTGTCACAAGAATACATGTCCTGTTGGTATCGCAACACAGAACAAGACTCTGCGTGAGCGTTTCGACGGCCGCGTAGAAGACGTAGTCACTTTCTTCCAATACATGGCTGAAGGTCTGCGTGAAGTAATGGCTGAACTTGGCTTCCGCTCTATCGATGAGATGGTTGGTCAATCGCACAAACTTAAAGTTCGTGATGACATCGGTCACTGGAAGTACAAGAACCTAGATCTAACACCGGTACTGCACATCGAGCAGGCGCGTGAAGAAGATGGTATCTACAACCAGACACAACAAAACCACAACCTAGAAGACGTTCTAGACCGCAAGTTGATTCAAGCTGCGATTCCAGCTCTTGAGAAAGGCGAAGCCGTGAATGCAAGCTTCCCTATCATCAACACGGACCGCTCTGCAGGTACCATGCTGTCGAACGAAATCTCGAAGGTTTACAAAGACCAAGGTTTACCACAACCAATGAACGTTAAGTTCCACGGTAGTGCTGGCCAATCTTTCGGTGCGTTCCTTGCGAAAGGCGTTAAGTTCGAAGTAGAAGGCGACGCGAACGATTACTGGGGTAAAGGTCTGTCTGGCGGTACTTTGGTACTGTACCCAGATGCGAAATCGACTATCGTTGCTGAAGACAACATCGTGGTAGGTAACGTATGTTTCTACGGTGCGACTTCAGGTGAATCTTTCATTCGCGGTATGGCAGGCGAACGTTTCTGTGTTCGTAACTCAGGTGCGAAGGTTGTTGTTGAGGGCGTTGGTGACCACGGTTGTGAATACATGACTGGTGGTGTTGCCATTATCCTTGGTTCAACAGGTCGTAACTTTGCTGCGGGCATGAGTGGCGGTGTTGCTTATGTTTGGGACAAAGCGGGTGACTTCGAAACCAAGCTCAACCCTGAACTTGTAGACCTAGATCCAATTGAACAAGAAGATAAAGATCTTCTACTGGATATGCTAACTAAGCATGTTGAATTCACAGGAAGTGAAGTTGCTCAATCTTTCCTAGACAACTTTGAAGCAAGTGTTGCATCGCTAGTTAAAGTAATGCCACGCGACTACAAAGCGGTTCTTGAAAAGCGTAAAGCTGAAGCACAACAGGCACAAACGGAAGAAGTGGAGGCAGTATAATGGGTAAGCCTACTGGATTTTTAGAACACGGTCGTGAGCTTCCAAAGAAGCTCGACCCGTCAGTTCGAATTGAAAACAACAAAGAGTTCGTACTTAACGAAGAGTTTGGTGAAAAGATCAATACTCAAGCCTCTCGTTGTATGGACTGTGGCGTACCTTTCTGTCACAACGGCTGTCCGATTGGTAACATCATCCCAGAATTCAATGATGCGGTTTACCGTGACAGCTGGGAAGAGGCTTGGAACATCCTAAGCTCTACCAACAACTTCCCTGAGTTTACCGGTCGTGTTTGTCCTGCTCCTTGTGAAAGTGCCTGTGTTCTTGGTATCAACCAAGACCCAATCACTATCTGTAATATCGAGAAAACGATTGTCGAAACTGCGTACCGTGAAGGGTACGCAAAACCTAAAACACCACGCTCTCGCACAGGTAAAACTGTCGCAGTTATCGGTTCAGGTCCTGCTGGCTTAGCCGCAGCGGAGCAGCTAAACAGCGCTGGTCACTCGGTAACGGTATTTGAACGTGACGAGAAAGTCGGTGGTCTACTTCGCTTCGGTATCCCAGACTTCAAACTGGGTATGGACGTGATTGATCGTAAGATCAACCTAATGGCTGAAGCGGGCGTTGAGTTTAAAGTTAACCAACACATCGGTGTTGATGTTAACGCTCAGCAGCTACGCCAAGAGTTTGATGTGGTATTGCTAACGGGTGGTTCTACGGTTCCACGTGACTTGCCAATCCCTGGTCGTGAGTTGAAAGGCGTTCACTTTGCCATGGAATTCCTTGGTCAAAACAACCGCCGTGCTAACAACCTAGATCTTAAAACAGAAGAGATTCACGCTAAAGATAAGCACGTTGTGGTTATCGGTGGTGGTGATACTGGTTCTGACTGTGTGGGCACATCAAACCGTCATAAGGCAGCGAGCATTACTCAGGTTGAGATCATGCCGATCCCACCAGAGAAGCGCCCTGCAAACATGCCTTGGCCTCAATACCCAATGATCATGAAAACCACCACTTCTCACGAAGAAGGTTGTGAACGTCACTGGAACATCTTAACCAAAGAGTTCATCGGTAACGAGCAAGGTCAAGTGACGGGTCTACGTATTGCTGACATCGTTTGGCAAGATGCGAAACCAGGTGAGCGTCCAGGCTTTGATGAAGTCGCGAACTCTGAACGTGTTATTCCTTGTGACATGGCATTCCTAGCAATGGGCTTCTTACACCCGGAGCCAACCGGCGTGCTTGCTCAACTAGACATTAAACTGGACGAGCGCGGTAACGTCGCTTCTGAAGGTTTTGCAACGAACCAGAAAGGCGTTTTCGCTGCTGGTGATATGCGTACTGGTCAATCTCTAGTTGTACGTTGTATTAATGAAGGTCGTGAATGTGCAATTGCCATTGATGACTTCTTAATGGGTAACTCAAACTTAGAAGCGAAAGCTGATTCACTCATGCTTTCCGCATAATATTTCTCGGGCTAACGTCAATTACGTTAGCCTAGAGGAAAAGCAATACCCTTCCTAACTTTTATATTTGGCTAGCACTCGATGCTAGCCTTTTTTCTATCTGGCATTTGTCGTTTTCAAAATCATCCTGTTGTATATGTTAAATCCCGTTAACATTCACCTTATATATCTCATTGATATCCATCGACTATTTTAGATTATTAAGTGGCTAATCGCGTTTATGCATGATAATTAACCATGAACTTGACCTTAAACACAATTAGCTATACGTTGTAAAGCTGATGAAAATAAAATCAATCGGTTTTGTTAACACAACCAATAACGTTTTAACTGGCTAAAGCAAACTATCAGTTTATAAAAAACAACAAGTATATGAATAGTTAGTCATTTACTGTCTGGATGACAGAGAAGCAAAAGGGAGAATTGCAATGGCTCTATATGATCCTAGTCTTGAAAAAGACAACTGTGGATTTGGTTTAATAGCGCAAATGGAAGGCCAACCTAGTCATAAGTTGGTAAGAACTGCTATTTCAGCCCTCGATCGCATGACACACCGTGGTGGTATCGCTGCGGATGGTAAAACCGGGGATGGCTGTGGCTTATTACTACAGAAGCCTGACTCTTATCTCAGAATTATTGCTGAAGAGAATAACTTCAAGCTCGGCAAGCAATACGCTGTCGGCATGATTTTCTTCAGCCAAGATCCAATCAAAGCGCAATCCGCGCAAGACATCGTCAATAAAGAGCTCGCTCAAGAGACCTTAACGGTTGCAGGTTGGCGCGTAGTACCGACCAACACCGACGTATTAGGTCCGATTGCCAAAGATTCAGTTCCCAATATTCAGCAAGTGTTTATCTCGGCCCCCGCGGGTTGGCGTGAACGCGATATTGAACGACGCCTTTATATCGCTCGTCGCAGAATTGAAAAACAGATCACCGAAGACAAAGATTTCTATATTTGTAGCCTTTCAACACAAGTAATGGTCTACAAAGGTCTGTGTATGCCAGCCGATCTTCCGCGATTTTACCTCGATCTTGCAGACTTACGTATGGAATCTGCAATATGTCTGTTCCACCAGCGTTTCTCAACCAATACTCAACCACGCTGGCCACTGGCTCAACCATTCCGCTATTTGGCGCACAATGGTGAGATCAATACCATAGAAGGTAACCGACAGTGGGCTAAGGCTCGTGCCTATAAATTCTCTTCACCACTGCTGCCCGATTTGCAAACCGCAGCGCCCTTTGTGAATGAGACAGGATCTGACTCTTCAAGCTTAGATAACATGCTCGACCTATTCCTAGCTGGTGGTATGGATGTGTTCCGAGCAATGCGTATGCTTGTTCCGCCCGCATGGCAAAATCACCCAGACATGGACCCAGATCTGCGTGCCTTTTACGACTTCAACTCCAAGCACATGGAACCGTGGGATGGCCCTGCTGGCATCGTACTTTCAGATGGTCGTTACGCTGCATGTAACCTCGATAGAAATGGCCTGCGTCCTGCGCGTTATGTCATCACCAAAGACAACCTGATCACCTTGGCATCTGAGGTCGGTATCTGGAACTACGCGCCAGATGAAGTGGCAGAGAAAGGACGTGTCGGCCCAGGTGAATTACTCGTCATAGATACGCGCCGCGGTAAATTGTGGCAATCTAACGAGATCGACAATGACCTTAAAGGTCGCCATCCTTATAAAGAGTGGATGGAAAAGAACGTTCACAAACTCACACCGTTTTCCGATCTGCCCGATGAGCAAGTCGGTAAGCGCAGCTTTGACGATGACACGCTCAAGACCTACCAAAAACAGTTTGCGATGAGCAACGAAGAGTCCGACCAAGTGCTGCGTGTGCTTGGTGATATGGGGCAAGAAGCAGTAGGCTCAATGGGCGACGACACGCCAATGGCTGTGCTCTCTTCAAAAGAACGCTTGGTCACTGATTACTTCCGTCAAAAGTTTGCACAAGTCACCAACCCACCGATTGATCCATTGCGTGAAAAACACGTGATGTCTTTGACGACCAGTATTGGGAAAGAGATGAACGTGTTCTGTGAAACAGACGGTCACGCCTATCGTGTCACGTTTGATTCACCAGTACTGCTTTACTCAGACATGCAGCAGCTTCTGCAGTTGAGTCAAAAACATTATCGTCATGTCATTCTCAGCATGCACTACGACCCGAATAACCAAGATCTAGAACAAGCAATCAAAGCAGTATGTGATAGCGCCGAACAAGAAGTCAGCGAAGGTGCGGTTTTAGTTGTGCTGTCGGACAAAGGTTTAGAGAAAGGAAAACTACCGATCCCTGCAGCCATGTTGGTTGGTGCGGTGCAAACAAGGCTTGCTGATACCAACCTGCGTTGTGATGCCAACATCGTTGTTGAGACAGCAACTGCGCGCGACCCACACCAATTTGCTGTGCTGCTTGGCTTCGGTGCAACCGCGGTTTACCCATACCTCGCTTATGAAGCGTTAGGTAAAATGTTGGATGATGGCTCTTTAGATAAAGATTATCGTGCCGCAATGCAAAATTACCAAAACGGCATCAACAAAGGTCTGTACAAGATCATGTCGAAGATGGGAATTTCAACCATTGCCTCTTATCGCTGTTCACAGCTTTTCGAAGCCGTTGGCCTTCATTCCGATGTTGTTGAGCTCTGTTTCCGCGGAGTTACCACTCGAATCCAAGGCGCAAGCTTTAGCGATTTCCAACAAGATATCTATAACTTATCGCGTAAAGCCTGGACTAAGCGTAAGCCAATCGAGCACGGTGGTTTACTCAAATACGTACACGGCGGCGAATATCACGCCTATAACCCTGATGTGGTTGGCACTCTGCAAACTGCAGTAAAAACAGGTGAGACATCGGATTATCTCTCTTTTGCTAAGCAAGTAAATGCTCGTCCAGCTGCGATGTTACGCGACTTAATGAGCCTCAAAAAAGCAGCTCAGCCTCTACCACTAGAGCAAGTCGAGCCTAACAGCGATCTGTTTAAACGCTTCGACTCTGCGGCAATGTCGATCGGTGCTTTGAGCCCAGAAGCGCATGAAGCATTAGCAATGGCGATGAACCGCTTGGGTGGTTACTCAAACTCTGGTGAAGGTGGTGAAGACCCTCGACGCTTTGGTACTGACCGTAACTCTCGTATCAAGCAGATAGCTTCCGGTCGTTTTGGTGTGACGCCACATTACTTAACCAATGCGGATGTTTTGCAGATCAAGGTCGCGCAAGGTGCGAAGCCTGGAGAAGGTGGTCAACTGCCCGGCCATAAAGTTACCGCAGAAATCGCTAAGCTGAGATATTCAGTTCAAGGGGTGACACTGATCTCCCCTCCTCCACATCACGATATTTATTCTATCGAGGATCTAGCGCAGCTGATTTTCGACCTTAAACAAGTGAACCCTAAAGCCTTGGTTTCAGTAAAGTTAGTATCGGAACCGGGTGTAGGCACGATTGCAACTGGTGTAGCGAAAGCCTATGCCGATCTGATCACCATTTCTGGCTACGATGGCGGTACCGCGGCAAGCCCTCTAACCTCGGTAAAATACGCAGGTTGCCCTTGGGAGCTTGGCTTAGCAGAAACTCAACAAGCACTGGTTGCTAACGGGCTTCGTCATAAGATCCGCCTGCAAGTCGATGGTGGTTTAAAAACTGGCCTTGATGTGATTAAAGGTGCGATTCTCGGTGCAGAAAGCTTTGCTTTTGGTACCGCGCCAATGGTCGCAATGGGTTGTAAGTTCTTACGAATTTGTCACCTAAACAACTGTGCGACGGGTGTTGCGACTCAAGATGAAACACTACGCCGCGAATACTTCAAAGGCCTGCCAGACATGGTGGTGAACTACTTTACAGGCCTAGCCGATGAAGTTCGCCAATACCTTGCAGAACTCGGCGTAGAAAAACTCACGGACCTGATTAGTCGTACAGACTTACTTGAAGCCGTTCAAGGCCTCACCGCGAAACAGAACAAGCTCGATCTCTCTTCAATACTCGAAGCTCCGGTATCTCCAGAAGGTCACCCACTGTTTTGGACCGAGCCAAACGCACCATTTGATAAAGCTCAGCTCAACCAGCAGATTCTGGATGATGCACTCGATGCAATTGAGAAACGTCAATCCACCAGCCTTTACTACAACGTGATCAACACAGACCGCTCGATTGGTGCTCGTATCTCTGGTGAAATTGCTAAGCGATACGGCAACCAAGGGATGGCAGGTTCACCAATCAAGTTATATCTCGACGGTACAGCAGGCCAATCTTTTGCGGTTTGGAACGCAGGCGGCGTTGAGCTTTACCTAACAGGCGATGCCAATGACTATGTTGGCAAAGGCATGGCTGGCGGCAAAGTGGTTATCAAGCCTCACCAAGGCACCGCATTTACTTGTAACGAAGCGACCATCATAGGCAACACCTGTCTGTATGGCGCAACTGGAGGCAAGCTGTTTGCAGCTGGTACGGCTGGCGAACGATTTGGCGTACGTAACTCAGGTACGGTTGCTGTGATTGAAGGCGCTGGTGACAACGCCTGTGAATACATGACCGGCGGTATTGTTGCCATTCTTGGCGCAACTGGCGTCAACTTCGGTGCGGGTATGACAGGTGGCTTCGCTTATGTCATGGATAAGAACGAAGACTTCCAAGGTCGAGTAAATAACGAGTCGGTCGAGGCACTTTCTCTGTCTGACTTATTTATCCACCAAGAACATCTGCGTGGCTTAATTGCAGAGCACTTAGAAGAGACTGGCTCAGTACACGCTGAAGCTATTCTGGCGAACTTTGATGAATGGATTCCAAAGTTCTACCTAGTGAAGCCAAAGACGGCGGATCTGAACACCTTGCTCGGCCACCAAAGCCGCAGCTCAGCTGAACTTCGTGTTCAAGCGCAATAATTGGAAGGAGCCAATAATGAGCCAGAATGTATACCAATTTATTGATGTGAATCGCGTAGACCCAGCGAAGAAACCAATCAAGATACGTAAGATTGAGTTTGTAGAGATCTACGAACCTTTCACTAAACAGCAAGCGAAAGCGCAAGCAGACCGTTGTTTAGACTGTGGTAACCCATACTGTGAATGGAAATGTCCTGTTCACAACTACATCCCTCAGTGGCTTAAGCTTGCCAATGAAGGGCGCATTATCGAAGCCGCTGAACTGTCTCACCAAACCAACAGCCTGCCTGAGGTTTGCGGCCGAGTTTGTCCTCAAGATCGTCTATGTGAAGGCTCTTGTACCCTCAACGACGATTTCGGCGCAGTAACCATCGGCAACATTGAAAAATACATCAATGACAAAGCGTTTGAGATGGGCTGGAAACCAGACATGTCGCATGTCGAATGGACTGATAAAAAGGTCGCAATCATCGGTGCAGGCCCCGCAGGTCTTGCTGCTGCTGATATCTTAGTTCGAAACGGTGTGAAGGCCGTGGTATTTGACCGCTACCCGGAGATCGGTGGCCTACTAACGTTTGGTATCCCATCGTTCAAACTCGAGAAAGGCATCATGGAAAACCGTCGCCGTATCTTTAGTGGTATGGGTGTCGAATTTAAGATGAATACCGAAGTCGGTAAAGACGTTCAACTACAACAACTTGTCGATGATTATGATGCCGTTTTCTTAGGGGTCGGTACCTATAAAAACATGCGAGCTGGGTTAGACAACGAAGAAGCACCGGGCGTTTATGATGCTCTACCCTTTCTTGTTTCCAATACCTACAAGGTCATGGAGCTGGATAATCCAACGCCATTCATCGACATGAAAGGCAAAAAAGTGGTCGTGCTTGGTGGTGGTGATACTGCGATGGACTGTGTTCGAACGTCTATTCGTCAGCATGCTGCTAACGTCGTCTGTGCTTATCGTCGTGATGAGGCCAATATGCCAGGCTCTCGCCGTGAGGTGAAGAATGCAAAAGAAGAAGGCGTGAAGTTCATGTTCAACCTTCAGCCATTAGCATTGGAAACCGATTCATCAGGTCATGTTACTGGCGTCAAAGTGGTGAAAACGGCGCTAGGTGAACCAGATGAAGCAGGCCGACGTCGTCCGGAACCCGTTGAAGGCAGTGAACATGTTCTAGAAGCCGATGCTGTGATCATGGCATTTGGTTTCCAACCTCATGCAATGGAATGGCTAGAACCATTTGGTGTAGAGCTCGACCAATGGGGTCGCATCAAGGCTCCCGGACAGCAAGAGTTTCAATACCAAACCACCAACAGTAAGATCTTTGCAGGTGGTGATGCAGTTCGAGGATCTGATTTAGTGGTGACTGCTATCGATGAAGGCCGTAAAGCCGCGGAAGGAATATTGGATTACCTAGAAGTGTGACTAGGTTTCCTTTATTACTCAGTTCGTTACTATAAAAAAGGGATCCAATTATGGATCCTTTTTTAAATTAGATACGTTTATCACAAGCATCACGAAAATACGTAAAACAATTACAAATAAACCAATGCCGATAACTACAATTAGAATTAAAAACAAGCCATAGGAAACACCATGAAAAAAGCCGCTCTCCTTTCTCTATCTCTTTTAACTTTAACCGCATGCAGCCAAGGAATCACGAACATGAAAGACAGAACTTCATCACCTTGTGGAGACAAACCAAACTGCGTATCAACTCAAGATGACCGTGAGCAGCATGCATTGGACACGTTTGAGTTATCTGACTCAGCAAACTTAGATGCGATTGAGCAGGTTGCACTAACTTTACCTGGATCGAAAACCGCGAGTAAAACAGAAGATTATCTGCGTATTGAATGTACTTCTCGCATCATGCGCTTTGTCGATGACTTAGAACTTAAGATCACTGATGACAAACTGATCGTGCGTTCAGAATCTCGCACTGGCCATTCTGATTTTGGCGTAAACAGAAAACGTGCAGAACAACTTCGTGCTAGCTTAAAAAGCGAAGGCCTAATCAAATAGATAAAAGAATCCGCAGATAAATCACTGCTATTCGGATGAGAAGTGCCTCTGGGCAGTCGCTCGACACTTCTTATCCATGCTACAATTTCGCTCTACTGTTTAAATATTATTTATTAAGAGACTACACATGAAAATCGGCATCATTGGCGCAATGGAGCAAGAAGTTGCGATCCTAAAAGCAGCAATTTCAGACATTACTGAAGTTAATAAAGGCGGTTGTACCTTTTTCTCTGGTCAGCTAAATGGTGTTGACGTTGTTTTACTTCAATCAGGCATTGGTAAAGTAGCAGCGGCTGTTGGGACTTCAATCCTATTAAGCGAATACCAACCAGATGTTGTTCTAAACACGGGCTCTGCTGGCGGTTTTGATTCAACACTGAACCTTGGTGATGTCGTGATCTCAACTGAAGTTCGTCACCACGATGCAGACGTTACAGCTTTCGGTTACGAAATCGGCCAAATGGCAGGTCAACCTGCAGCATTTAAAGCTGACGACAAGCTGATGGCTGTCGCTGAACAAGCACTAGCACAAATGGAAGATAAGCACGCCGTTCGCGGTCTTATCTGTACTGGCGACGCATTTGTTTGCACAGCAGAACGCCAAGAGTTCATCCGCAAGCACTTCCCATCTGTTGTTGCTGTAGAGATGGAAGCATCGGCTATCGCTCAAGCTTGTCACCAATTCCAAGTACCATTCGTGGTTGTTCGTGCAATCTCTGATGTTGCAGACAAAGAATCACCAATGAGCTTCGAAGAGTTCCTGCCACTAGCAGCGCAAAGCTCTTCTGAAATGGTTATCAAGATGGTTGCCCTACTAAAGTAAGCGACTAGACATGCAAACACTGTTTGATCAGGTATTTGCAAATGGCGTGCTCCTTGTGATGTGGGGAGCACTGCTTTTTCATTTAATTTTACCTATCCCCCATGCCGCACACCCCACGACCTTATGGCATAAGTTTGCTGAGCTTTTAGCAAGCAAGGTTAATAACAATAACAACCACAACTATTCCCAAAGTTTAATCTCAGGCACATTAGCCTGGGGGTTAATGGTACTGCCAACTCTGGTTATTCTATTGGCACTGCAACCATTGGTTTGGCAATCTCAACTGTTTGAATTGGCACTGTTATTACTCGCGATTGATTGGCGCAATAATGAAAAGCTGGCTAACCAACTGATCAAAGTACTTGGCCGAGAAGATAAAGCGGCCGCTCGTCAGTTACTAGCTCCGATTGTCAATCGTCAAACCGAATCACTTTCGTCACTTGGCCTCGGCAAAGCCGCCACAGAAACCATAATCATGGGTTACGCTCGTAACGTAGTTTGTGTGTTGTTCTGGTACGCCATTGGTGGTGGAATCGCTGCGTTAATGTATCGCCTTGTGGTCGAGTTAGCTCGAGCTTGGTCGCCAAGTCGCAAGCAATTTTCTCCGTTCGGCTCAACGGCGATCAAGATAGTCGCGATTCTCGAATTTATACCGATGCGTTTGTTTGCTTTGATGATCGTATGTGGTGATAAAGCAACGCATACATTTAAGATGATGTTAGTCCAAAGTCGCTCTTGGCCACTACCCGGCCCAGCCTGGTTGATCACGGCTGTTGGCAACAAGCTTGAACTATCATTGGGTGGCCCTGCGATTTACGACAACACTAAAGCCATTCGCGCAAAATTAGGCGGAAGAATCGCACCGTCAGCTCTGCATCTATCTCAGGTTCAGAAACTACTCTTTGGTCGCATCGCTATCTGGATATTTTTACAAAGCCTAGCCTTACTATTTATTCACCAAGGGATTTAGAGTGGAATCTTCAGCACTTGTTACAAGCCTTACTATTTTGTCTTCCAGCTTATGGCTGCCTTTATCATTTGCAGAAGAAGTACCACTGACTCAAGAACAAGTACAGCCGGCTCAACGCGTGGTCAGCCTTGCTCCTCATGCCACTGAACTCGCGTACAGCGCAGGTTTAGGTAACAACCTTGTCGCCGTAAGTGAACGAAGTGATTACCCACCACAAGCCGATAAGCTTGAAAAAGTGGCAAACTATCAAGGTATCAAGGTTGAGAAGATCATCGCACTTCAGCCTGATTTGATTCTTGCGTGGCCAGCGGGAAACCCGCCCAGAGAGCTCGCGAAACTAGAGCAATTTGGTTTTAATATTTACTACTCCAAGACCAAAAGCCTAGACAGTATCGCAACCAATATTGAACAACTGAGCCAATACGCTAGCGATCCAAGTATTGGCGAAAATAACGCTCAGCAATACAGAGAGCAGCTCAACGCCTTGAGACTAAAATACAAAGATGCCGAGTCAGTAAACTACTTCTACCAACTCAGTGAAAAGCCGATCATCACTGTTGCTCAAGGACACTGGCCAAGTGAGGTGTTTGAGTTTTGTGGTGGACACAATATTTTTGAAGACAGCGCCTCGCCATATCCGCAAGTTGGTATTGAACAAGTTGTATTAAGAAAACCGCAAGTGATCTTCACTTCTCAGCACGCGATTGAGAATGGAACCATGTGGCAAACATGGGAAGATGAAATCCCAGCTGTCGCTCAAAATCAGATTTGGTCCCTCAATTCTGACTGGATTAATCGCCCGACAACAAGAACTTTGAAAGCGATCCAACAAGTATGCGATTTCTTCGATAGAGCTAGGCAAAATCACTAACTATTTGCTGCGTTTTTTCGTACAATTCGCCACCGACCTGTCCCTACAATTTTAACTATAAGAGCACCAGTATCATGGACTCCATGCTGCTTTATATTATCGATTTATTTGGCACTGCCATCTTTGCTGTCTCAGGCGTATTTGTCGCTGGCCGTCTTAAGATGGATCCCTTTGGCGTCGCCGTTCTAGGCAGTGTAACCGCGATTGGCGGCGGCACAATTCGTGACATGGCATTGGGTGCAACTCCCGTGTTTTGGATCACCGATACCACCTACCTTTGGGTCATCATCATCACCTGTTTGCTGACCATGATTATTGTAAGACGCCCGAAACGTCTGGCTTGGTGGATATTGCCGGTATGTGATGCGATTGGCCTAGCGGTGTTTGTTGGCATTGGTGTAGAAAAAGCACTTATCTATCAAGATTCAGCACTAGTGGCGATCATCATGGGTGTCATCACCGGCTGCGGTGGCGGTATTATCCGCGACGTACTTGCCCGTGAAGTGCCTATGATTCTAAGAAGTGAAGTCTACGCGACCGCTTGTATCATTGGTGGTACTTTCCATACCATGGCGATCAGCATGGGGCACGATTCAGAAACTGCATTTCTGGCCGGCGTGTTCTCAACACTATTGATAAGGCTTGGCGCTATTCGTTGGCATTTATCATTGCCGACCTTCGCCATCAAATAAGCTAACGTTACAAAGTGAAAGGCTCCGTAAAGGAGCCTTTCTTAATTTGAGCTCCCCAACACAATTATTATGCTCTCGCGCTACACGTGCGAGCATAGCTAAAAATACCTAACTTGGTTCAAAGCTTTAGTTTCAAGACTAGAGAATGAATGTTGTTTGAGGTAAGTTGAAACAATCATTCCCAAATTTCATGAATATAACCCAATGCTACTCGAAGGAATCGAAACTCTACTGGTATTGAGTAAAGCAAAGACCATGAGCCGCACAGGCAGTTTGCTTTATATCAGCCAATCAGCGGTCAGCAAACGGATTGCGAATTTAGAAAAGAAGCTAGGTAAAAAGCTCATTGAACCGAGTGGCCGACAGATAAAACTCACGCCAGATGCGATAGCATTAATAGAGAGTATTGGCCCGACATTCAATGAACTTCGCGGGCTTATTTATGAACAGCAAGAGTTGGAAGATACTACTCTCATCACCCTAGACAGCTCTAAGTCTCTGATAGCCGGTTATTTAGGTGAGATGATGGGCCAGTTCATCCAGCAAGATAAGTACATCACCATTACCACCAACCACACGCCGAGAATCATAGAGCGAGTGCAATCTGGTAAGGCGACCTTGGGGTTGTGTGCTGGCTTACTGCCACCGCATCATGGGTTGATGACCTTCCATCTATTTGATGAGCCGTTTTACATAGTGAGTAAGTCACCGCTAAAGGAGCTTCCTCCAATGGTCATCACTAACGACATGACCAACCCTGCCAATTCTTATCAACTTTCTGTATTAGAGAAGTTTGGTATCAAACCCTTGATGGAGATGGATGCCTACACCGCAGCGGCGCAACTTGCATTGGGCGGGACTGGGCCAGCGTTAATACCGCTCTCTATCGTAAAAACACTCAATATTGAGCCTCAATATCTGTATAGCTTCACCGAATTAGCAGGCTTGATTCGGCCGATTCATATCTGTGTCAGACCAAATAGTTACCAGTCTCCACGAGTTAAAACACTGATAGAATCCATTGTTGATGCTGTTCCCAAAGCAGTTTAGACGCCATTAGCATCGACATAACGATCACAAGGGGTCGAATCCATTTCTGCCCTTTTGTCACCACCACTTTAGCGCCAAGCTGAGCGCCCATAAAACCGCCAACCGCCATCACTAATCCTAACTCCCAAATAGGCAAGCCAGCCAAAATAAAGAAGATCAATGCGGCAATATTAGAGGTGAAATTAAGTACCTTGGTGCGCGCCGTAGCATCGACTAACGAGAAGTGACCAATCGCAACAAAGCAGACTGTGAAGATAGAACCTGTTCCTGGGCCAAAGAAACCATCATAGAAACCAACTCCACCACCTACACACAGAGCAAACATCGCCTCAGAGATCTTCTGTTTTCCTTCAGACGCTCTAGTTTTCGGTGCCAACAGGAAATAGAGAGAGATAGCGATAAGCAGCAGCGGTATCACACTGGTCAGTAGGCTCGCATCAATGTGCTGGACTAACTCAGCGCCAATTGCAGAGCCAATAAAGGTACAAAAGATAGCAAGGCGCATCTCTTTGATGCTGACGATACCGTTGCGCACGAAATACCAACTCGCGGAGAAGCTGCCAAATGAGCTTTGGAGTTTGTTGGTTGCCAGTGCCTGCGTGGGTGGAACTCCAGCCGCTAGCAATGCAGGTAGAGTCAGTAACCCACCGCCGCCAGCCATTGCATCAATAAAGCCTGCTGCCGTTGCAACAACAAACAAGATAGCCAATATTTCTAGAGTGATTTCCATATACCCAACGCCTTAAAGTCCTGTGTAACGACAAGTTACCACTCACAGCAGACGAGCAATAACGAAACACAAGATTCTAACCTATTCCAAATATTCATCATTAAGCTACCGCGGAATAACAGACATAAAAAAGCCCACTCCGAGGAGTGGGCTTTGAGCATTTATATCCGCATATCAGCGATACACTTTAGGCGATTAAGCTTGAGAAGCTTTAACCTGAGCGTGTAGCTCTTGAACTGAAGTTACTGACGTTTTCGCGTCTGCAGTGTGCGCCATACAAGTCGCGAATGCAGCGTTTAGCGTAGTCGTGTAGTTAACTTTCTCAGCAAGTGCACCACGACGAAGAACTTTAGAATCTTCAATCGCTTGACGGCCAGCTGCAGTGTTCACGATGTACGTATACTCGTTGTTCTTGATACGGTCAAGAATGTGAGGACGACCTTCGTGTACCTTGTTTACTAGACGTGGGTTGATGCCCGCTTCGCCAAGGATAACCGCAGTACCGTGAGTTGCGTCTAGCTGGTAACCAAGCTTAGATAGTTTAGATGCTAGGTCAACAACACGCTCTTTGTCGCCTTCGCGAACAGAAAGAAGTGCACGACCGCCTTCTGGGTAGATGTTACCACAACCCAATTCAGCTTTAGAGTATGCTTCTGCGAACGTCGCACCAACACCCATAACTTCACCAGTAGAGCGCATTTCTGGGCCTAACAGTGGGTCAACACCAGGGAACTTGTTGAATGGAAGTACAACTTCTTTCACTGAGTAGTAAGGTGGGATGATTTCTTTCGTAAAGCCTTGAGACTCTAGAGATTGACCCGCCATTACACGAGCGGCAATCTTAGCGATTGGCGCACCAGTTGCTTTAGATACGAATGGAACCGTACGTGCTGCACGAGGGTTAACCTCGATTAGGTACACTTCATTGTTCTTAACAGCAAACTGCGTGTTCATCAGACCACGAACACCCAACTCGAACGCTAGCTTTTCAACTTGCTCGCGCATTACGTCTTGGATTTCTTGGCTTAGCGTGTATGCAGGAAGAGAACATGCTGAGTCACCAGAGTGAACACCCGCTTGCTCGATGTGCTCCATAATACCGCCGATTACAACGCGCTCACCGTCACAAATCGCATCTACGTCTACTTCAACAGCGTCATCTAGGAAGCTATCAAGTAGTACTGGAGATTCGTTTGATACGCTAACTGCTTCGTTGAAGTAGCGACGTAGGTCTTGCTCGTCGTATACGATTTCCATCGCACGACCACCAAGTACGTAAGAAGGACGTACAACAAGTGGGAAGCCGATTTCACGAGATTTCTCTACCGCTTGCTCCATTGTTGTTACTGTCGCGTTTTCTGGTTGAAGTAGGCCTAGACGGTCTACAGCAACTTGGAAACGCTCACGGTCTTCTGCACGGTCGATTGCGTCTGGGCTAGTACCGATGATTGGTACGCCAGCAGCTTCAAGAGCACGTGCCAGTTTAAGTGGCGTTTGACCACCGTACTGAACGATAACGCCTTTTGGCTTCTCAACACGAGCGATTGCTAGTACGTCTTCCAGAGTTACTGGTTCGAAGTACAGACGGTCAGACGTATCGTAGTCTGTAGAAACTGTCTCAGGGTTACAGTTAACCATGATAGTTTCGTAGCCATCTTCACGTAGCGCTAGTGATGCGTGTACACAACAGTAGTCAAATTCAATGCCTTGGCCGATACGGTTTGGACCGCCGCCTAGAATCATGATTTTTTCTTTGTCTGTTGGGTTTGCTTCACACTCGTCATCGTAAGATGAGTACATGTAAGCCGTATCTGAAGAGAACTCAGCTGCACACGTATCTACACGCTTGTATACCGGGTGGATATCGTATTGGTCACGTAGACGACGGATTTCGCTTTCCGCCACACCTAGAATCTTAGATAGGCGCGCATCAGCAAAACCTTTACGCTTAAGCTTGTTTAGCTCGTCTTTATTTAGACCAGCAAAGCCTTTCGCTTTAAGTTCTTGCTCTAGCTTAACGATGTCTTCGATTTGAACTAGGAACCAACGGTCGATTTGCGTTAGGTTGAATACACCATCTACCGACATACCAGCACGGAATGCGTCAGCGATGTACCAAATACGCTCTGCGCCAGCTTCTTTAAGTTCGTGACGGATAGTCGTTAGAGCATCTGGTGCGTCTAGGTCTACCATTTCGTCAAAACCAGTCGCGCCAACTTCTAGGCCGCGAAGTGCTTTTTGTAGAGATTCTTGTTGGTTACGGCCGATAGCCATAACTTCACCAACCGACTTCATTTGCGTCGTTAGGCGGTCGTTAGCACCTGCAAACTTCTCGAAGTTAAAACGAGGAATCTTAGTTACTACGTAGTCGATTGTTGGTTCGAATGATGCTGGAGTTGCGCCGCCAGTGATGTCATTCATTAGCTCGTCTAGCGTGAAACCAACAGCCAGTTTCGCTGCAATCTTAGCGATTGGGAAACCTGTTGCTTTAGATGCTAGTGCAGAAGAGCGAGATACACGTGGGTTCATTTCGATGATAACCATACGGCCATCTTTCGGGTTGATACCAAACTGTACGTTTGAACCACCTGTTTCAACACCAATCTCACGCAGTACTGCTAGAGATGCGTTACGCATTAGTTGGTATTCTTTATCTGTCAGCGTTTGAGCTGGAGCCACAGTGATTGAGTCACCTGTGTGAATACCCATTGGGTCGAAGTTTTCAATCGCACATACGATGATGCAGTTGTCGTTTTTGTCACGAACCACTTCCATCTCGTACTCTTTCCAACCGATAAGTGATTCATCGATAAGAAGTTCATTAGTTGGAGATAGATCCAAACCACGACGACAGATTTCTTCAAATTCTTCTTTGTTGTAAGCGATACCGCCACCAGTACCACCCATCGTGAACGATGGACGAATGATACAAGGGAAGCCAACCATGTCTAAAACTTTGTAAGCTTCTTCCATCGTTTTCGCTGTATCAGCAGTTGGACACTCAAGGCCAATTGCTTTCATTGCTTTATCGAAGCGTGAACGGTCTTCTGCTTTATCGATAGCGTCAGCCGTTGCACCAATCATTTCAACACCGAACTCTTCAAGAACGCCGTGCTTTTCTAGGTCTAGAGCACAGTTCAATGCAGTTTGGCCACCCATAGTAGGTAGAACTGCATCAGGCTTCTCTTTAGCGATGATGTTACGCACAACTTCCCATTGGATAGGCTCGATGTAAGTTGCATCTGCCATATCTGGGTCAGTCATGATTGTCGCTGGGTTCGAGTTCACAAGAATAACTCGGTAACCTTCTTCGCGAAGCGCTTTACAAGCTTGAGCACCAGAGTAATCGAACTCACATGCTTGGCCGATAACGATCGGGCCAGCACCTAGAATAAGAATACTTTTAATGTCAGTACGTTTTGGCATTGTCTACTACTCCGAATTACGCTGTGTGCTGTTTGATTAGTTCAATAAAGTGGTCGAATAACGGCGCTGCGTCTTCTGGACCTGGGCTCGCTTCAGGGTGACCTTGGAAGCTGAATGCTGGTTTGTCTGTACGGTGAATACCTTGTAGAGAACCATCAAATAGTGATTTGTGCGTTGCACGCAGTGTCTCTGGAAGGGTTTCTTCGTCAGCAGCAAAGCCGTGGTTTTGCGAAGTAATCATCACAACATCACGATCTAAATCTTTAACCGGGTGGTTTGCACCGTGGTGACCAAACTTCATCTTCACTGTCTTAGCGCCTGACGCAAGAGCAAGAATCTGGTGACCTAGACAGATACCGAAGATTGGTAAGCCTTTTTCTAGGAACACTTTTGTCGCTTCAATTGCGTAAGTACATGGTTCTGGGTCACCAGGGCCGTTTGAAAGGAAAACACCGTCTGGGTTCAGAGCAAGTACTTCTTCAGCTGAAGTCTCAGCAGGAACAACCGTTAGGCGGCAGCCGCGGTCAACAAGCATTCGTAGGATGTTTCGTTTTGCACCGAAGTCATAAGCAACAACGTGGTATGGCAATTCTGAGTCTGCTTTCGCTTCAGGAAGTCCACCCGTAAGCGTCCACGAACCTTGTTTCCATTGATACGCTTCTTTTGTTGTAACTTCTTTCGCAAGGTCCATACCTTTCAGGCCAGGGAATTCTTTTGCTTTAGCAAGAGCTAGAGCTTCGTCTAGGTTTCCATCGTTTACTGAAGAGCCAGCTACGATACAACCGTTCTGTGCGCCTTTTTCACGAAGAATACGCGTCAGCTTACGAGTATCGATATCAGCGATACCAACAACGTTTTGCGACTTAAGGTAATCAGAAAGGGATTGTTCATTACGGAAGTTAGAAGCGATTAGAGGGAGATCGCGAATCACAAGGCCTTGAGCGTGGATTGAAGAAGATTCTTCGTCTTCGGAATTGGTTCCGGTATTGCCAATGTGAGGGTAAGTAAGGGTAACGATTTGTTGAGAATAGGAAGGATCAGTGAGGATTTCTTGGTACCCCGTCATCGAGGTATTAAAAACGACTTCACCAACTGCAGAACCTACAGCGCCAATGGCTTCACCGTGAAATACTGTCCCATCTTCTAGGACGAGTAGTGCTGACTTCTTCAAGACAACCTCCAGAAATAAAAATGCATTAAAATTGATTTAATTTGCAAATCTACCTTCCTGCAACACCAAAAACTGCGTGTTTATGGAAATTAGACAAATTGGCGGTATTTTAGTGATCTGCGTGATACGTGTCAACATTTAACTCAAAAGAAATTAAACATTTGTAAGGACTAATTCAATTTACCCCCTCAAAGCTCCAAAAGTTCAACTTTCATACGCATTTAGCTCGAATATTACGATTTTCTAATTTTTACCCCTCATTTTAGCCAACCATAGAGTGATAAAAATATCAGCAACAAAACGCAATCGATAAATACCAAGAGAAAACATGACAATTTAAAGATCTAAAACAAAAAACATACTAAAGACCGCATAAACAGCATAGAAATGGAGTCAAAAAGGCGATAAGAAGAAAGTAGAAGGAAGATCGGAGAAGTGAGATTACTAAGGAAAAGGCACCAAATAAAGAAAGCGCCGGCAATTGCCAGCGCATAAATATCTATTTATAGGTCATTCAAACCAAGCACATCCGTCATGGTATAAAAGCCTGCTGGTTTATCATTTAACCAAACCGCGGCCTTGATTGCGCCATTAGCAAAGGTCATTCGATCAGTGGCTTTATGGGTAATTTCCACTCGTTCACCGATATCAGCAAACATAGCGGTGTGTTCACCAATAATGTCACCGGCACGAATCGTCGCGAAACCAATCTCATCTTTAGTGCGCTCGCCAGTAATACCCTCGCGTGACCATACAGCTACATCGTTCAGCTCGTTGCCCATAGCACCCGCAATAGCTTCGCCCATACCAATCGCAGTACCTGACGGTGCATCGACTTTATGACGGTGATGAGCCTCAACGATCTCGACATCACAGTAATCGCCCATCACTTTAGCGGCCTTCTCTAGCAGCTTAAAGACCAGGTTCACACCAACGCTGTAGTTAGGTGCCATTACGATAGCCATCTCTTTTGAAGCAGCATCAATCACCTGCTTCTCTTCTTCAGAGAAGCCCGTTGTACCGATGATCAGTTTTTTACCGTGACGTTTACAAAGTTCAATATTCGCTAATGTGCTAACAGGGGCAGTAAAATCGACAATCACATCAAACTCTTCGATGGCTTTAGACAAATCATCGACTAAAGCAACATCAAAACGACCTTCACCGCATAACTCGCCGACATCTACGCCGACCAAAGATGACTCTGGACGCTCTGAACCAGCTCCAACACTTGCTTCTGAATTATGATGAGCGGCTTTCACCAAGTTGCGGCCCATGCGGCCCGCTGCTCCTGCAATTGCAATTCTTACCACTGCGAATATCTCCATTGTTTTGGTTACCGTTGCCACTTATCTCTTGCAGCAACGTTCAATCGATTAATCTCTTTAAACTAACAACAATCTCAAACTCAGGCTAGCAATTACGAAAACTCTTTTATTACTCGCTCTAAAATTGGCACATTTGCCTCTGGGAAGGCGTATTGATTCAATGATTCTAGGCTTACCCATTCACCTTGCTGACCTTCTTTACCATAAGGCTGCTCTTCAAAATCAGTCACGAGAATGAAATCGAACTTAAGTGACTTATCCGTGTAATCAAATTCAAGATGCTCAAACAGAGACTGCTCGGTCACCTTGATACCGACCTCTTCATCAAGCTCGCGAGTCATCGCTTGCTCAATAGTTTCGCCCTCTTCAACCTTGCCACCTGGAAATTCCCAGAAGCCACCTTTGTGCTTGTCATCTGGACGCTTAGTGATAAAGACCTGTGACTTATCTTGATTGAAGATAATACCCGCTACGATATGGATTCTTTTCATTGATGGTGTTCCTTAATAAAACGCTGAACTCACATAGTCCCTAAATACGTCATCCTCAAGAAAGAGGAACGACTGAGTTGGGGATCTAAAACTACGCGAGCCTAACTAAACAAGATTCCCTACTACGCTCACTCCTCGCTATAGGGAATGACAACTTCCTTGCGTAACAAAGTAAGCCATGAAATTTACATACAAAAAGAGCCGCCTAAGCGACTCTTTATATTCTATTTGTCAGTTTTATGAAGCTAAGTTGTAGTGTATGAGAGCAAGGCGGTGGCACGGAGCTTACGACTGTAAGTGAGTACCACCAACGCAGCTATCATGCGCTACAGCAACGATTCATTAAACTTACGCGATTTTACCGTGACACTGCTTGTACTTCTTACCGCTACCACATGGGCATGGCTCGTTACGGCCAACTTTACGCTCGTCACGCACTACCGTTTGTGGAGATGCCGCTTCAGCTTCATCGTCAGCTAGCTGGTTTTCAGCTGTTGCATGTTGCGCTTGTGCACGACGCGCCGCTTCTTCAGCTTGAGCTTGACGTTGAGCTTCCATCTTTTCAACTTCTTCTTGTTGCTGAACGCGCACTTTAGAAAGGATGGTAACAACGTCTGTTTTCAGTACATCTAGTAGGCCTTCAAACAGTTCAAACGACTCGCGCTTGTACTCTTGTTTCGGGTTCTTCTGAGCATAACCACGTAAGTGGATACCTTGACGAAGGTGATCCATCGCAGCCAAGTGCTCTTTCCAAAGGCCGTCTAGCGTTTGTAGCATCACAGATTTCTCGAAGTTACGCAGTACTTGAGCACCAACCACTTCTTCTTTCTGTTTGTACGAATCAACCGCCATAGCAAGAATACGCTCACGCAATGCTTCTTCATAAAGCTTGTCGTCTTCGTCTAACCAACCTTGAATATCAAAGTCTAGATCGAAGTCATTCTTCAGACGATCTTGCAGACCCGCGATATCCCACATATCTTCAAGAGACTGAGGTGCGATGTATTCATCAATCACTGATGCCAATACATCTTCACGGTTGTGTTCGATCATCTCGCTGATATCGTCAGAGCTCATCAGTTCATCACGAAGCTCATAAACCACTTTACGTTGGTCATTGGCTACATCATCGTACTCAAGAAGCTGCTTACGAATATCGAAGTTACGACCTTCAACTTTACGTTGTGCTTTTTCAATTGAGCGAGAAAGCATCTTAGATTCGATCGCTTCGCCTTCGTCCATACCACTTTGGATAAGACCAGCCATACGATCCGATGTGAAGATACGTAGCAGAGAATCTTCCATTGATAGGTAGAAACGAGAAGAACCCGCATCACCTTGACGACCAGAACGACCACGTAGCTGGTTGTCGATACGGCGAGATTCATGACGCTCAGTACCAATGATGTGCAGACCACCTGACTCAAGCACTTTATCGTGGATTACTCTCCAGTCAGCTTTGATCTTCTCGATCTGCTCTTTGGTTGGATTCTCTAGCTTCTCAACTTGTGCCTGCCAGCTACCACCTAATACGATATCGGTACCACGACCAGCCATGTTAGTTGCGATAGTTACCGCACTCGGCATACCAGCTTGTGCAACGATCTCTGCTTCCATTTCGTGGAATTTAGCATTTAGAACGCTGTGCTTAATTTTTGCTTTTTTCAGTGCGTTAGACAGTAGTTCAGACTTCTCGATAGAAACCGTACCAACCAATGATGGCTGACCAGCAGCTACACGGTCTTTGATGTCTTCAATGATCGCATTGAACTTGTCTTCTTCGGTACGATAAACCACATCTGGCATATCGTTACGAACCATAGGCTTGTTGGTTGGGATAACCACTGTTTCTAGGCCGTAGATAGACTGAAATTCGAAAGCTTCTGTATCGGCTGTACCTGTCATACCTGACAGTTTTTCGTATAGACGGAAGAAGTTCTGGAATGTAATCGATGCTAGCGTCTGGTTTTCATTCTGAATCTTCACACCTTCTTTAGCTTCAACAGCTTGGTGTAAACCTTCAGACCAACGACGACCTGGCATAGTACGACCAGTATGTTCATCAACGATAACCACTTCGCCTTCTTCAGTAACGATGTAGTCGACGTCTTTCTCAAACAGTACGTGTGCACGCAGCGCTGCATTAACATGGTGCAATAGGCTGATATTAGTTGGAGAGTAAAGCGTGTCACCCTCTTCCATCAGGCCGTTTTTGACCATTAGCTCTTCTACAAATTCTTGACCGTTTTCAGTCAGGTGAACCTGTTTCGATTTCTCGTCCATGGTGTAGTGACCTTCACCACGGTACTCTTCAGAATCTTCTTTATCTTGGCGCTCAAGGTTAGGGATCAACGTGTTAATACGCGTGTAAAGATCTGAACTATCTTCAGCTGGGCCAGAGATAATAAGTGGAGTACGAGCTTCATCGATTAAGATTGAGTCAACCTCATCGACAACAGCAAAGAAGCGCTCACGTTGAACACGATCTTCAGCACGGAAAGCCATGTTGTCACGTAGGTAATCGAAGCCAAACTCGTTGTTTGTTCCGTATAGGATATCCGCTTGGTACGCTTCTTTCTTCTCTGGTGGAGCCATGTTTGGCACGTTTACGCCAACAGTCATACCAAGGAATTCAAATAATGGGCGGTTTGTTTCCGCATCACGCTTCGCTAGGTAGTCGTTCACCGTTACTACGTGAACACCTTTGCTAGGTAGGGCGTTAAGATAAGCTGGTAGGGTTGCTGTAAGAGTCTTACCTTCACCAGTACGCATTTCTGCAATTTGGCCAGCATTTAGAACCATGCCACCAATCATTTGCACGTCAAAGTGACGCATGCCGTAAACACGCTTAGACGCTTCACGTACCGTAGCAAATGCTTCAGGTAGAAGTTGGTCTAGCGATTCACCTTTATCTAAGCGCTCACGAAATTCAACCGTTTTTGCTTTTAGTTCTTCGTCTGAAAGTGCTTCAAACGTTGGTTCGAAGTTATTAATTTCTTTTACAATTTTTCTAAGGCGGCGCAGTGTTCTGTCATTGCGACTGCCAATTACCTTTGTCAGCAGCTTAGTAATCATGTGCTTGGAATCTCTTCGTTCTCAGATCGTCCGCGATCTATTTTAAATGCCGTCAGTGTCTCTACTAGCTATGAACTAGTCTTCAGTTACTAACCAAGGATACTGAGATAAATCTAGTATCTTTGATATTGTACTTGAGAGTAGAGTTTTCAAGGCTTGAGTTAAAATTAATGCCCTTTAGTGTAAGTAATTTTCACACCAACAACCATTTATAACCCCATTTGTTTGATGTGCTTGGAACTTTTCTTTCTAATTGCTGATGGATTAGCCAGACTGCAGCTCATTGGGAGACAACTTTCGGATGTTGACGATACTGTATCTGGAAAATAGATACAAAAAAACCAGGTCAATGACCTGGTTTTCGAAATCTTATATTGCTGTAAACAACAATTACGCTAGAACCATTCCTGGTTCAGCAAATGCAACAGGAGAGCCTACTTCTTCTTCGAATGTTGCCCATTCCCAAGCTTCTGCGTCAGCAAGTACTGCACGTAGTAGTTGGTTGTTTAGGCCGTGACCTGATTTGTATGCACGAAACTCACCAATAATAGCGTGTCCACACATGTACAAGTCACCAATCGCATCTAGTACTTTATGAGTTACGAACTCATTGTCAAAACGTAGACCTTCTTCATTAAGAATTCGGTATTCGTCCAGTACGATAGCATTATCAAAGCTACCGCCAAGTACTAGGTTTTGAGATTGTAGATACTCAATGTCGCGCATGAAGCCGAAAGTACGAGCGCGAGAAATTTCTTTCACAAAACCTTGTGAAGAGAAATCAAACAACAAACGTTGCTCATCAGATTCAATAGCTGGGTGGTTAAAGTCGATCTCAAAGTCCATACGGAAGCCGTTAAATGGAACAAATTCTGCCCACTTATCGCCATCTTCAAAACGGATAGGCTTTTTGATACGAATAAAACGCTTCGCTGCATTCAGTGTTTCTACACCCGCTTGCTGTAGCAAGTATACGAATGGGCTTGCGCTACCATCCATAATTGGGATCTCAGGTGCATCTACTTCAACAATAATGTTGTCGATGCCCATACCCGCTAAAGCTGCGTTAAGGTGTTCCACTGTAGAGATACGTACGCCTTCGTCATTAACAAGAGCTGTACATAGCATAGTGTCACGAACTGACGCTGGATCAGCTGGGAAATCTACAGGTGGATTTACATCTGTACGACGATAAACAATACCTGTATTTGCAGCTGCCGGGCGAAGAGTAAGTGTGACTTTACGACCAGAGTGGAGACCCACACCAGTTGTTTTCACAATTTCTTTCAGAGTACGTTGTCTGATCATCTGCTTGCCTCGTTATCAGTGCTACAAATCACGGTCAGTATTTACCGACCGCGAATTTTACCATTAATTCGACGATAGTCAAATTTTGGGTATTTGTTAATCAGCCTGACGTCGTAAGAATGCTGGAATATCTAAGTATCCACTCTCTTTCTCAGCCTTAGGTGCTGCACTTTGGCTAGCGCCTGTACCTGAAGAAACAGGTGACGTTGTTGGCTGCGGCTTAACTTGAGGTTTAACCTCAGTTTTTTCTTGCAATGGTTGTGCCACTTTCTCTTCCACTTTTGGTGCAGTTTGAGCCGCTACCTGTGGTTGAGGAGTTGGTGCAACCTTAGCTTTACCACCAGCAACTAATGTAATGTCTGGTTTTTTCTCTGTGCCGATACCTGTTGCTACAACAGTTACACGGATTTCATCCGTCATATCAGGGTCTAGAGAAGTACCAATCACAACTGTTGCGTTATCAGATGCGAATGCCTTAACTGTATTACCTACTGTTTCGAATTCATCTAGACGCATATCTAGGCCTGCTGTGATGTTCACAAGAACGCCACGTGCGCCAGCTAGGTCGATGTCTTCTAGTAGTGGGCTAGAAATTGCCGTTTCAGCAGCTTCTTCAGCACGGTCTTCACCTTTTGCGATACCGCTACCCATCATTGCATGACCCATCTCAGACATTACGGTGCGAACATCCGCGAAATCGACGTTAATCATACCAGGGCGAGTAATTAGCTCAGCGATACCTTGTACAGCGTTTTTAAGTACATCATTGGCACTTGCGAAAGCTTCTAGCAGAGTTACGCCGCGGCCAAGTACTTTAAGTAGCTTTTCATTTGGAATCGTAATTAATGAGTCCACATGTTTAGAAAGCTCTTCAATACCTTGCTCAGCAAACGCTAAACGCTTTTTGCCTTCAAAGCTAAATGGCTTAGTTACAACAGCAACCGTCAGCACACCCAACTCTTTCGCAACTTCAGCAATAACTGGAGCAGCACCTGTACCAGTACCGCCGCCCATACCAGCTGCGATAAATACCATATCGGCGCCAGTTAGAACTTCTTTAATTCTTTCTCGATCTTCGAGAGCTGCATCACGGCCTACTTGTGGGTTTGCACCAGCGCCCAAACCTTTAGTGATATCACCACCAATTTGGATCACGCTGCTCACGCTTGTTTTACGAAGTGCTTGTGCATCAGTGTTAACACTGATGAATTCTACGCCTTCGATTGATTCACGTACCATGTGCTCAACAGCGTTACCGCCACCGCCACCAACTCCAACGACTTTAATTACTGCATCGTCAGACATTTCCATCATCGGTTCAAACATGTGTTATCTCCGTTTTTTCCTGCAACTCAGGTTAAAACTCTTTTTGTATCCAATTACGCAATTTGCCAAATAAACCAGACATAGAAGGTGCTGAACGCTTAGGTTCGCTGTAATCACCTTCATCACTGATCTGACAATCTCTTGCGTAATGAAGTAAACCAACCGCCGTAGAATGATACGGCTCTTTAACATAGTCAGTTAAGCCACTAACTTCTAACGGCTTACCAACTCGAACTTGATTGCGGAAAACACGTTCCGCACACTCTACCAATCCGTCAATTTGTGCCGCTCCACCAGTGAGAACGACGCCAGCTGCAAGGTGGTGTTTAATACCTTCATCTCGTAGCTGTAATTGAACCGTATCAATAGTTTGGTTAACGAGACCCATAAGTTCAGTGTAACGTGGTTCAATCACTTCCGACAAAGTTTGTCGTTGCAAACTTCTCGATGGGCGACCACCAACACTTGGGACGTTAACAGAGTCATCCTTGCTTACGAGTTCACTCAGAGCGCAACCATGGTTTACTTTTATCTCTTCAGCATCGCTCACTGGCGTGCCGAAAGCGAAGGCAATATCACTGGTTACTGCATTTCCTGCGTAGGAAAAGACTTCTGTGTGTCGAAGTGCGCCGCCAGTCCAAATGGAAATATCCATTGTACCCGCACCGATATCGACAACACATACTCCAAGCTCTCTCTCGTCTTCAGTAATTACCGCATTGCTTGAGGCAAGTCCTGAAAACACGATTTGTTCTACTGTGAGACCACATCGTTCAACAGCTTTAATAATGTTTCTCGCCATGTCGCTATGGCAAGAAATTAGGTGAACACTGACTTCCATTCGAACACCAGATAAGCCAAGTGGGTTCTTAATCCCTTCTTGATAATCAATGGTAAATTCTTGTGGGATCACGTGCAGAATTCTCTGCTCATCACCTATTTTAATTGATTTCGCGGTATGGATCGCTCGATCCATATCGTCTTGAGACACCTCTTCATCAGAGATAGTGCCCATGCCTTTTTCAATTCGGCTTGCGATATGTTTACCCGATAGCGAGATAAATACATTGCTGATTTGGCATTCCGCCATCAACTCTGCTTGATCAATAGCTCGCTGAACCGACTTAACTACCGACTCTAGGTCGTTTACACCACCTTTATCCATACCTCTGGATGGGCTTTGCCCAGAACCAATGATATTGATTTGACCATCAGGCAATATTTCACCAACCAGAGCTGATATGGTCGCAGTGCCTATATCAAGACCAACGATTATGTTGTCATCTGCGGTCTTAGTCATCTGTGCTCTCTTCTAACTCTTGCTCTGGAAACCAGCCTACAGCGGCTCCCGTATCATACCTGAGGTCGATGTAGCTCACTTGATTCGCTTTACTACCAAGTTCGTTGTAAAGCGAAATGAAGCGTTCAACACGCTCATCTAAAGAATCTTTACCTAGTTCTAAACGGATACCGTTATCTAGGATTATTTGCCAAGCGCGACGCTCATTGAGAACGAGAGAGGTAACGGTTAACCCTAGACTGTTAATCAAAGGGGTTATCTGTCGCCACTTTTCTATCACTTCTTGGCTGGTGCCGTCTGGGCCGTAAAGCTTAACTCTATCGCCCTTCAACAGGCCGATATCACCATTAAACACCTGACCATCGTCATTCAGCAGCATGTTACCGTTCCAGATTGCTGCCGCATGGTACTCAGTCAAAAATACTTTTATTGTGTCTGGCCACTGCTTACGAATGGAGACCACTGAAACCCAAGGTAACGCTTCTAAACTGTCTTGCAACACACCGATGTCTTGCGACATGAAGGTTCCAATATGCTCTAGCTCGCTAAAGGCATGTTGAACATCACCAGCGGTTACGTAAGTTAAGTCGCCTTGAAGTACTATTTTGGAGAGAGGCAATCGCTGATCGTCCCACATCCAAGTTAGTGTGGTATAGAAAAGAAACCCAATGAATAGCAATACCATGACAAAAAAAGACCCGCCTAAGGCGTGTTTCTTGAGCGACGGTAAACTGAATAGGTGGCGGTTTTCGCTAAAAGTACTTTCTACCAAAGCCCGCATTCCCTGTCGTTGGTTCGCAATTCTATTCCCTATATTCGTAATAGAGGTAAAAGCACTTACTTTAACCTATGAATTATACTGAGCAAAATCAAACTATCAAACGTTGATAATAAGATTTTTGGTCAATTTTAGGTCAATCGCAAGAAGTGAGCGATTGACCACAGTCTGTAGACAGTATTCTGTTACGCGTTCTGCATTTTATTAATGTCTAACTGTAACGATTCCAACTGCTTCGCTACTCGACCAACATCGCCTGCACCCTGCGTTAAAACAAGGTCACCGCCTTGAATTACGTTGGCTAAAGCCGATGGCAGTGCGTTGATATCGGCAACAAAGATTGGGTCTATCTTACCACGCCCACGAATAGTTCGACTTAATGAACGTCCGTCAGCCCCTGCAATAGGTTTCTCACCTGCAGAATAAACATCTAACAGAATTAGGACATCAACCTGCTCAAGAACGTTCGCGAAATCATCATACAGATCGCGAGTACGGCTATAACGGTGCGGTTGGAAGATCATAACAAGACGTTTATCAGTCCAGCCACTACGAGCAGCTTGAATCGTCACGTCAACTTCGGTTGGGTGATGACCGTAATCATCGACCAGCATTGCAACGCCTTTACCTGTTTCATACTCACCTAGGTGATCGAAACGGCGACCCGTGCCTTCCGTTCCCGCCATCGCTTTGAGAATCGCTTCATCGCTGATGTCATCTTCTGTTGCAACAGCAATCGCCGCGGATGCATTCAATGCATTGTGACGACCTGGAATGTTTAACGTGATATCAAGGTTAGCTTTACCTTCACGTACCACTGTGAATTTGCCTTGCTGGCCTTCTTGTACGTAGTTCTCAATACGAATATCCGCATCTTCAGAGAAACCGTAAGTAATCACCTGGCGACTTACCTGAGGAATAAGCTCACGCACTACTGGATCATCAACACACATCACAGCCTGACCGTAGAATGGTAGGTTGTGTAAAAAATCAATAAACGTCTGCTTTAGCGTTTCAAAATCGCCGCCGTAGGTATCCATATGATCCGCTTCAATGTTAGTTACGATACTAACCATAGGTTGCAGATGTAAAAATGAAGCATCACTCTCATCGGCTTCAGCGATAAGAATACGGCTTGAACCTAAACGTGCGTTAGTACCAGCACTTTTAACCAAACCACCGTTTACGAAGGTTGGATCTAGGCCGGCTTCCGAGTAAATCTGTGTCACTAGCGCAGTCGTGGTTGTTTTACCGTGCGTACCTGCCACAGCAATACCGTGACGAAAACGCATCAGCTCAGCCAGCATTTCTGCACGACGAACGATCGGTGTGCGCGCTTCACGAGCTGCAATAATTTCTGGGTTTTCTTCGTTGATAGCGGTTGAAACAACCACCACACTTGCGTCGGCAACGTTACTCGCTTGGTGACCGATATAAACGGTCGCACCCTTGCTAACTAAACGATCAGTCACTGGGTTTTGAGCAATATCAGAACCCGTGATCTGGTAGCCTTCATTTAGCAAGACTTCAGCAATCCCGCTCATTCCGGCACCACCAATACCAATGAAGTGGATAGATTTAACACGGCGCATCTCTGGCACCATTGCACGGATTTGCGCTAAGTCTTGGGTATGTTCAATCGTCATCAATTCAATCTCATTATTTTGCTAAAGCTTTAATCGCTTCAGCGACGGTCACATCAGCATCAAGCTTGGCGGCTTGACGAGCTTTTGTTGCCATCATTTTTAATTCATTTCTATCAAGCTGCGCGATAGTGTTCGCTAGCTTATCAGCCGTTAGTTGAGGCTGTTCAATCATTAACGCTGCGCCACATTCAACTAAATGGTCGGCATTCAACGCTTGTTGTCTGTCTTTGTGCATAAACGGAACGAAGATAGAACCGACACCTGCCGCAGACACTTCTGATACGGTTAATGCACCTGAGCGACACACTAATAGATCTGCCCACTCATAAGCTTGCGCCACATCATCAATAAATTCAGTCACTTGAACATTACCAACAGAATGTGATTTGTATTGCTCAATAACTTGTTGTTGATTGTTCTTACCCGCTTGGTGCATCACAGTGAAGCCTTCACCAAGCTGCGCCATCGTTACTGGCAAGGTATCGTTTAGGATTTTTGCGCCCTGACTGCCGCCCATAACCAAGATGCGGATGTCACCATCACGCTCCGCCATGCGTTGCTCTGGTTCAGCTAAGGCAACCACATCTTCACGTACAGGATTACCTACAACTTCCGCAGTAGGAAACGCACCAGGGAAAGCTTGGAATACCTTTTTAGCAATTTTAGACAGCCATTGGTTAGTTAAACCTGCCACTGCATTTTGTTCATGGAGAACCACTGGAATGCCAGACAACCATGCCGCGATACCACCCGGGCCACTCACGTAACCACCCATGCCAAGTACCACATCAGGCTGCCATGCTTTAATGTGTTGTCTTGCTTGAAGTATGGCATTAATAATCTGGAACGGCGCTTTAATTAACTTGCTAATGCCTTGACCACGCAGGCCTTTCACTTTGATGAAGTCGATTTCAATGCCATGCTTTGGCACTAAATCCGCTTCCATTCTGTCTGCTGTGCCTAACCAGCGAATTTCCCAACCTTGTTGCTGAAGCTTTTTCGCTACTGCTAACCCTGGGAAAACGTGACCGCCAGTACCACCAGCCATCACTAAAAGTTTTTTGTTTTGTTTCATCACGTTAGATTCTTATTCTACTAATTCGTTTTGACTATCAGCTTGTTCTTTTTGTTGCATTCGGCATTCGTGGTCAATGCGCAGCAGCATTGATACCGCCACAGACATAACAATTAAACTCGAACCACCATAACTGATTAGCGGTAGGGTTAGACCTTTGGTCGGAACGATGCCAGATGCAGCACCTACGTTAACAAGCGTCTGAAACGCAAACCAAATACCAATACCAAAAGCCAGATAGCCGCTGAACACTTGATCGTGTTCAAAGGCTTTTTTGCCAATAAAAATGGCTTTAAAAACCAAGCTAAAGATGAGTATCAAGACCAAGGTCACGCCAACAAAACCCAATTCTTCTGCCAACACAGCAAATACAAAATCGGTGTGCGCTTCAGGTAAGTATTCGAGTTTCTGAATTGAGTTACCGAGCCCTTGCCCCATCCAATCACCACGGCCAAACGCCATCAATGACTGAGTTAACTGGTAACCACTGCCGAACGGGTCGTTCCAAGGTTCCCAGAATGAGGTAACACGTCGAACACGATAAGGTTCTATAACAATCAAACCGACGACCGCGGCAATACCTGCCACCATCAAGGCGATAAACTGTGAAAGCTTGGCACCAGCAATGAATAGCATGCCGAACAGGGTCACTAGCATTACGACCACAGTACCTAAATCGGGCTGGCCTAGCAGCAGCACGGCAAAAGCGCCGAATACCATGATCGGTTTACCAAAACCACCGAAGAAGGTTTTTCTCACTTCATCTTGCTTCCGAACCAAGTAGCCCGCCATAAAGATAAACAGCGATAACTTGGCGACTTCAGCGGGTTGTAAGTTAAATAGCCCTAATGGGATCCAACGCGATGCGCCGTTAACCGACTTACCGACGGCTAATACCACAATCAGCAAGAAGAAGGACAAGCCCAGTAGATACATACTGTATTGAAACCAGCGTTGCATCGGGATTTGCAATATGACGCTAGAGACACCTAACGCCAATACAAGGAAGATGGCATGACGGAACATAAAGTGAAACGGCTGATCGGTTAAACGAGCACTGATGGGGAACGAAGCAGACGTCACCATCACCAAACCTGTCAGCATTAGCCCAAGAGCAATCCACACCAATTGACGATCGTAAAGCGCCTCGGGAGTAGCACGGTTTAGCCACTGCCAGATGGATTGATTAATCTCTTTGACTCTTTGCACTGAATGTTAGTCCTTCAACACGTTAAGCATACTCATGAGCAAGCTCAGTGAACGCATCACCTCTTGCCATGAAATTATTAAATTGATCGAAGCTTGCGCACGCCGGAGACAGCATCACCATATCTCCAGCCACCAGCTGTGGCGAGATAGATTCGATTATCTGCTGCATGGTATCGAACTTTTGTGCCGATGGGTGCAGAGGCATGAATTGATCTGCATCTTCACCGAAACAACACAGCTGAACACGCTCAAGTTGCGCCAATACTGGTTCAAGCTCACTAAAGTCAGCACCTTTACCAACGCCGCCAACCAAAAGATATAACGTACCTTGATACTCCAACCCAGACAGGGCTGCCAATGTGCTGGCTACATTCGTTGCTTTGGAGTCATTAACCCATTTGATTTCGCGCTTGTCAGCCACGACTTGGCAACGATGCGTCAAACCGTTATAGGCCTTCAAAGCATCAAGACTTTTGCTGTAGTCGATACCAACTTGCTTCAATAGTGCAAGTGAGACTAACGCATTCGCCACATTGTGACGTCCAACCAATGTTAAATCTTGGGTAGCAAGGACAGGTTTACCGTTGTCCATTAGCCATTCGGTACCATCAACTGTCGCGACACCAAACTCTTGATCGTCGAGTCCGAATGTTACTAATGACATGTTGTGGTCTGGATACGTCTCTTTGTCGTCGCGGTTAACAATCGCACACTGCGCGTTATTAAAAATTCTTAACTTGGCTTCACGATAATCAGCCATACCCTGATAGCGATCCATGTGATCTTCTGACAGGTTCAAAAAGGCTGCTGCTACAAGGTTTAGGTTCGATTTGGTTTCTAACTGGAAGCTTGAAAGCTCAAGCACATATAAATCTGCATCAAGCTCAAGAAGGTCTAAAGCCGGAATACCAATATTGCCACCGACACCAACGTTAAGGCCAGCCGCTTTAGCAAGTACGCCTGTCAAATCCGTCACGGTACTCTTGCCGTTTGAACCAGTAATCGCCACGACAGGTTTATTCACCGCCCAGCCAAACAACTCAATGTCACCGACAACAGGCGTACCTGCTTGAAGCACATCTTGAATTTCAGGGGTTGCTAAGGCGATACCTGGGTTAGCTACCACCAAATCAGCTTCCGCTAACCATTGGCTATTCCAGCTTCCAGAATGCAGCTCTACCGACTCAGGCAAAGATTCCTTTCCTGGTGGTAGCTCTCGCGTATCAATTACCTTTACGCAAGTATGGGGCTGATATTTTACGAGATGTTTAACGACAGAGAGCCCGGTAATACCGAGCCCCACAACCACTACATTTTGAATATTTTGCCAACGTTCCATTCAAACAAGATGCTCTTAATAGTTCAAAGAGCCTCTAATACAGAGGCTCGCATAGGATTAACGAACTTTCAGTGTCGCTAGACCAATCAGTACCAATACCATTGAGATGATCCAAAAGCGTACGATAACACGCGGTTCTGGCCAGCCTTTCAACTCATAGTGGTGGTGAATCGGTGCCATACGGAAAATACGCTGACCACGTAATTTGTAAGAGCCCACCTGCAGGATTACTGACAAGGTCTCCATTACAAACACACCACCCATGATCACTAGTACCAACTCTTGACGAACGAGTACCGCAATCACACCTAACGCACCACCCAGTGCTAGAGAGCCAACATCGCCCATGAATACTTGTGCTGGGTAAGTGTTAAACCATAGGAAGCCAAGGCCTGCACCAACGATAGCAGTACATACCACAACCAGTTCAGAGGTGTATGGGATGTATGGAATGTGTAGGTATGCTGCAAAGTTAACGTTACCTGTCGCCCAAGCGATAACAGCAAAACCAGCTGCAACCATAACCGTTGGCATAATCGCCAAGCCGTCTAGGCCATCAGTTAGGTTTACCGCGTTACTAGTACCCACAATAACAAAGTAAGTCAGCACGATGTACAGCAGGCCAAGTTGTGGCATCACATCTTTAAAGAAAGGCACCACTAATTGTGTCGCAGCAGTGTCTTGCCCATGAGCATACAGAGCAAACGCCACAACCAATGCAATAGCCGATTGCCAGAAGTACTTCCAACGCGCAATCAAGCCATCAGTGTTCTTACGAACCACTTTACGATAATCATCAACAAAACCAACTGCACCGTAACCGCCTAGCACGACAAGTACGGCCCAAACGTAAGGGTTTGATAAGTCAGCCCAAAGTAAGACCGTAATGATGATCGCAGCAAGGATCATCACACCACCCATGGTTGGTGTACCACGCTTACTGAAGTGAGACTCTGGGCCGTCATTACGAACAACTTGGCCAATTTGCAGCATTTGCAGACGCTCAATTAAACGAGGTCCCATCCACAGCGACAGACATAAAGCCGTCAAAATGCTCGCGATTGCACGAAACGATAAGTATTCGAACAAACGGAAAAAAGAAAAGTGTGGCTGTAGTAGCTCTGCAAGCCAAATTATCATGAAAAGTTCTCCTTTAAAGCAGCGGCTATTTTACTCATTCCTGCACTATTGGCGCCTTTTACCAACAAGGTATGTGGCGCGTTTTCTGGCAAGCTCAAGTGCTGCTCTATGTGCGCGATCATCGCTTCATGCGTTGCAAAGTGAGTGCCGTTACACACTTCACTAATCACCTTGGTATCATCACCGTAAGTGAGTACATGCTCAAAAGCGAATGGGGCAGCATATTCACCGACTTGACGGTGAAGTGCAAGGCTTTCATCGCCTAATTCAGCCATATTGCCTAAAATCAACCAACGCTGACCTTTGAAGCTCGACAACAATTTAGCTGCAGCCTTCATTGCCGGTACACTGGCGTTGTAACTGTCATCTATCAGCTTGATATTCTGACTTAATTGTTGAACCTCAACTCGGCCTTTAACTGAGATGAGATTCGCTAAACCGCTTTTAATTTCTGCAAGCGTGGCACCGAATTGAATGCTCAGTGCTGCTGCGGCTAATGCGTTGGCTACATTGTGCTGACCAATAATGCCAAGTTCGACATCGATAGCACCTTGCGGGGTCTGCATATCAAAGCAAGCTTCACCCTGCTCGTTGATGCGAATATTCGTCGAAAAGTAATCCGCCGTGTCATCACTTTCAGAAAAGGTCAGTACGTTTTTGTCTGCAAGCACATCTTTCCAGAAGTCACCACCATTGCTCTCTAGGTTAACAATAGCAGTATCACCAGCAGCAAGCCCCTGAAAAATTTCGCCTTTCGCTTGTTTAACACCATCAATTGAGCCAAAGCCCTCTAGATGCGCGGCAGCAACGTTATTCACTAAGGCCACCTGTGGTTTCACAAGCTGCGTGGTATAGGCAATTTCACCAATGTGGTTCGCGCCCAGTTCTATCACGGCATAGTCGTCATTGGGTTCACTGCGCAGCAAGGTTAGTGGTACTCCAATATCATTATTGAAGTTACCCGCTGTAAACAGCACTTTGCCACGTTGTTGTAGAATACTCGCGACCATCTCTTTGACGGTCGTTTTGCCACAGCTTCCTGTTATCGCCATGGTTGGCACGTTACATTGTTTGTGGATCCAAGCACTTAGCTGACCTAAAGCAAGTTTAGTGTCTTCAACAACAACTTGAGTAATATTTAGGTCAAGTTTTCGTTGAACTAATAACGCACTCGCATTGGCCTCAACAGCCTGACCACAAAAATCATGCGCATCAAAACGTTCGCCTACGAGAGCAACAAACAGTGCACCTTCTTCAACGGTGCGAGTATCGGTAGAAACCGCATTGATCAAACTATTGCTCGATTTGCCAGCCTCTATCAGCTGACCGTTCACCGCTGAGCAGATCTGCTCGAGTGATACATCAATCATTATGAAATACCTAAAAGTTGTAGTGCTGACTCTCGATCCGAATAGTGGATCGTTTTGTCTTTTAATACTTGGTAATCCTCATGGCCTTTACCAGCCAAAAGAATAATGTCATTGCTGTCTGCCTGTTCAAGCGCGAACTTAACCGCTTGGTAGCGATCGTGTTCAACAAAGGCGACTTCAGGCTCACTTAACCCTGCCAGCATGTCTTTAACAATCAATGCCGGGTCTTCACTGCGAGGGTTGTCATCTGAAATAATAATGTTATCGGCGAACTGCTCTGCGGTAACCGCCATCATTGGGCGCTTGCCTGTATCTCGATCACCACCGCAGCCAAAGATTGCCCATAGCTTTCCAGAGCAATGTACACGTAGTGCTGCCAATGCTTTCTCTAATGCGTCAGGTGTATGCGCGTAGTCGACAACCACTTTCGCTTTGTTTGGTACTTGGAACAATTCCATACGGCCAATCACAGGTTGCAATTGAGGTGCTGTGTCGATCAAGGTTTGCTTGTCGATGCCTAGTACAAGTAGGGTCGCGAAAGCAACCAATACATTTGATGCGTTGAACTGGCCAATTAAAGGAACAGACAGTTGTCCCTGCCCCCAGCTACCATCAAAAGCGAGTTTGATACCCGTCTCTGCATAAGCAACATCCGATGCCCATACTGACTGCTGGTAGCCCGATAACGGAAGCAATGACACAGCTACTGCATTGGACAGATCAGCCATCCAAGCTTTACCGACTTCATCATCAACATTAATCACAGCGTGCTTACACTTATGCTGAGTAAACAAGCTCTTCTTAGCCAGAGCGTACTCTTGCATCGTGCCGTGGTAATCCAAGTGGTCACGGCTCAAGTTAGTAAATACACCAGCCTCAAAATCCAATGCCTTAACTCGGCCTTGAACCAAACCATGAGACGAGATTTCCATCGCGGTATAAACAGCGTTTTCTTCAGCCAACTCACTCAGCGTACGTTGTATTTCAATCGCACTACCGGTCGTATTCGCCGCCGTTTTAAGGTTGTCTAGAAAACCGTTACCCGTGGTGCCCATTACCGCAGAGCGTTGGCCGACTAAATCTAGCCACTGAGCAATCAATTGGGTGATAGTGGTTTTGCCATTGGTGCCGGTAACACCAATCAGCTTAGTCGCCTGAGACGAGTAAACACGACCGGCCAACTCAGATAACACCAAGTTAAGGTCTTTAATGTAAACAACCGGAACAGCATCCAACCACTCAATCAGACCATGGGCCTTTTCAGCATCAGCTTGTGCGATAACGGCATTGGCTCCCTGTGAGACCGCTTTGTCAATGAAACGACGGCCATCAACAGCATGCCCAACTACAGCAACAAAAATATCGCCGTCTTTGATGGCACGACTATCCAACTCCAACTGTTCAACGGCAATCGCATCCAGCTCAGGTGAACTAAAGTCACCCCAAGGAGAAAGTAAAGATGACAGCGTGAGGCTATTACTCATATTGAATCCTGATTGGCTCTATTCTTGAAACTTGTTTTCATCAGCAGGGACATTCAGAATTTGCAGTGCGCCCTTCATGATTTCAGAAAAAACAGGGGCTGCGACCGAGCCACCATAGTAGAGGTCACCTTGAGGTTCATTGATCATCACAACCAAAGAGACTCTTGGGTCACTCACTGGAGCAACACCTGCGGTATAGGCGAAGTACTCGTCTCCATAACCACCGGAAATCGCTTTTCTAGATGTACCTGTTTTTGCTGCTACTCGGTAACCCGGCACGGCAGCTCTTGTCGCTGTACCGCCCTTTTGGGTTACGCCTTCTAGCATGTTCAAAACCAACTCAGCATTTTCGCGCTTGATGATCTGTTTTGAGAAATCTTGGTCGTTGCTTTTAACGATATGGATAGGTTCGTAAACACCGTGATTCGCTAACGTCGCATAGGCATGAGCCAATTGCAGCGGAGTAATCGCTAGACCATAACCAAAGGATAAGGTAGCGATTTCAAACTTAGACCAGCGTCGACGGTTCGGGAAAATACCCGCGGTCTCACCGACTAGATTCAGCCCAGACATCTCGCCAAGACCAACAGAACTGTACATGCCCAGTAGCGCTTCAAGTGGCATATCCAGTGCTAACTTCGCCACACCGATGTTACTCGACTTCTTAAGGATTAACGCCAAGTCTGCCTTACCAACTTTGGAAGTATCACGTACACGGCTACCACCGATTTGCATGATGCCGTTACCCGTATCAATTACAGTATCAGCATCCGCGGTACCATTTTCGAGAGCGGCAAGAACAACAAACGGCTTAACCGTCGAACCTGGCTCAAAAGCATCGGTGATCACGCGGTTACGCATCTTAAAGCTTTGTAAATCAGCACGATTGTTTGGGTTGTAAGACGGTGCGTTAACCATGGCCAAAACCGCACCCGTTTTTACGTCTAATAAGATGGCAGATCCAGACGTCGCCTTGTGATCGGCTACCGCCTGTTTAATCGCTCGATAAGCGATGGCTTGTAAGCGCTGATCGATGGTCAATTCGAGTGGTTTACCTTCTTCACGCTCTTCTAGTGCAATGTTTTCAACTACTCGCCCGTAACGGTCTTTACGGATTGTACGTTTACCTGCTTCACCCGTGAGCCACTTATCGTAGCTGCGCTCGACACCTTCTAGGCCGTGTCCATCAATTCCGGTCACACCAATAAGATGCGCGCTGACTTCACCGGCTGGGTAATAACGACGTGATTCTGCTTTAAGACCAATACCCACCAGCTTTAAGTCGCGGATGTATTTCGCCATTGCTGGGCTAACTTGTCTTTGTAGGTAGATAAAACGACGAGATTTGTCGCTGGAGATCTTGTTGATCATCGATTGTCGATCTAAGCCAAGTACATCAGCTAGCGCATACCAACGATCAATTTGGGCCATGCCATTTTTATCGAAGATGGTTTTCGGGTCAGCCCATACCGCCTCAACAGGCACACTGACGGCAAGTGGTTCGCCATTGCGGTCTGAAATAATACCGCGGGCAGAAGGAATAGCCTTAACACGTACAGAACGAAGGTCGCCCTGACGAATTAAGTTATCTGGTTCAATGACTTGGATGTAAGCCACACGACCTACTAGTACAGAAAAGGCAACCAACACAAAAGCAATAACGACGTTGAAACGCCATTTAATCAGAATTGGATCCGAGTCCTTTTCGCTCTTCACTCGCTCTTTCGTTGGTTTCTTAACGGCTTTCGCGGGGGCTTTTTCCTTTTTTCCGGTCATTTCAGTGTGATCACAACTTCTTTGTCGGAGTCTGGACGTTTCATGTCTAGCTCTCGTTTTGCCGATGCTTGAACGCGGCTATGTTCAGCCAGAGCCGTCTCTTCAAGCATTAAATTTCGCCATTCATTATCAAGCTGTTCACGCTCACTCAATGCCATGTCTTTTTGCGTGATTGCCTGACGTGACATGTGTGTCGTGAGAACGACCCCCATCGCGCTCGCGAAGATACAGATAAGCAGCACCAATGGGACTTTACCCACGGAGATCAAATCAAAAAATATTATCTTGGCTAAGTTAGGTTTGGAGGTCTTCATTGACTATAGCTTTTCTGCGATTCGTAATACTGAGCTACGCGAACGAGTATTCTCATCCACTTCATCTTTAGAAGGCTTGATCGCTTTACCAACAGGCTTAAGATCAGCACTGCCTAGCGCTTTGATCTGCTCTTCTGTTAGTGGCAGGCCATGTGGTACTTGCGGACCTTGGCTCTCTTTACGGATAAAGCGCTTCACCATGCGGTCTTCAAGAGAGTGAAAGCTAATAACAGACAAACGGCCTTGAGGAGCAAGAATGCTTGCTGCGCCTTTCAGGGCTGTATCGATCTCTTCAAGTTCACTGTTGATGTAGATACGGAAGGCTTGGAAAGCACGTGTTGCTGGGTGCTTTTTCTCTTTGAAGCTTTTTGGAGCTACATCCGAGATAAGCTTAGCCAACTGACCAGTGCGCGTTAGTGGTTCGTTCTCTTCATTCTCTTGATAAGCAATGATGCCTTTCGCGATACGACGAGCGTGTTTGTCTTCACCGAACTCACGAATAACCCATGTGATGTCATCAAGATCGGCTTCAACTAACCACTGAGAGACAGGAATACCGGTTGTTGGGTCCATACGCATATCAAGCGGACCGTCTTTCATGAAGCTAAAGCCACGCTCAGCGTCATCTAGCTGTGGTGAAGAAACACCTAGATCCAGTAACACACCATCCACTTGACCGACTAAGTCATAACGCTCCGCATATTCAGCCATACCTGAGAACGGGCCGTGAATAATCGTAAAACGAGGGTCATCAATCTTTTGCGCTTCTGCAATCGCTTGTGGATCGCGGTCAATACTAAAGAGTCGTCCATTCTCGCCCAGTTTAGACAGGATTGTACGGCTGTGACCACCACGGCCAAAAGTACCATCGATGTAGGTACCGTCAGGTTTGATCGCAAGTCCGTCAATAGATTCGTTAAGCAATACTGAAATATGTTTGAATGCTTCTGTCATAGTCTTCTCAGTGAGTGGATTGAGCCATTAGTTCGGCAATAATTTGTTCTATTAACGTTTTAGTGTACTGATTTCACGCCGTATCTCCACCATATTGTGTATAGGCTTTGGGAATTTTTGACCCAAGCTCATATCAGGGTGAAGGATTCTAAGGAAATCTAAATAATTTACGTCAATATAAAGCAAAAAACCCATCACTACCGTTAAGTAATGATGGGTTCTTTATATAGGTGGAGTTGACACATACGCCGGGTTCTGTTCCGCTTGCGCGGCGGTAACCATTCGTCTAGGCCTGCAATCGCTCACAGGCTCAAGCAATCTACCCGCCCCCATACGCGAGCAACGCAATGTGAGGGCCTATTTGATCTTGCTCCGGGTGGAGTTTACCTTGCTACGAACTGTTGCCAGTCGCACGGTGCGCTCTTACCGCACCCTTTCAGCCTTACCTGTGCCCCTTCCGAAGAAATGAGGCCATCGGCGGTCTTCTCTCTGCTGCACTTGTCGTGGGCTCGCGCCCCCCAGACGTTATCTGGCACCCTGCTCTATGGAGCCCGGACGTTCCTCCCCTCTGCCAGTCTCCCGAAGGACTTCAACGTCAGTTTCCCGAAGGACCTCAACGTCAGTCTCCCGAAGGACATCAGCAAAGCAGCGATTACCCGTTCAACTCCGAGGGCGGATTGTATAGAGATTAGAGTGCAGTGTCTAGCGAGATCACAAATATGCTGCAAACCGCTAAGTAAACGCATGAATTTCACACAATCCAGACAAAAAAAGAGGAATGAAGGGACGACCTTCATTCCTCACAAGCTTTAAAATAGCACTCTAGCGACTTATACACTGAGCAGCTATTTATCTATTCAGCGTTAACCATCTAGGTGCTCAAGGCCCCACTTGTACAGCGCGTTCTTTTTCAGGTTGTAGATTTCAGCTGTCATTGCCGCCGCTTTTTTAAGAGGCAGCTCTTTGGTTAGAATGCCTAGTGTGCGAGTCGCTTCGTCTGGCAGTTCTGTGCTCGCTTCTTCACGATGACCATGAATCAGTAACACCATCTCACCGCGCTTACGGTTCGAATCTTCTTCAATCCACTCAATCAACTCACCCAGTGGCAATCCTTGAATTGTTTCGAATGTCTTAGTCAGCTCACGTGCCAAGACAACTTCACGGTCTGGGCCTAAGATCTCAAGCATATCTTGTAGAGAATCTGAGATTCGATGTGGTGATTCGTAGAAGATACACGTGCGCTCTGCTTTCGCGATCTCTAGGAACTTATCTTTACGACCTTTGCTCTTTGGCGGCAAAAAGCCTTCAAAGCTGAAACGATCAGACGGTAAACCAGACGCACTCAATGCCGTAATCACTGCACAAGCACCAGGAAGTGGCACAACTCTCACACCCGCTTGACGACATTGTGAGACAAGATGGTAACCTGGGTCACTGATTAAAGGTGTACCCGCATCAGAGACTAATGCGATAGACTGACCTTCTAATAACCTTTCGACTAGAACTTGCGCTTTAGTTTGTTCATTATGATCATGTAAAGCGAACGTTCTGGTTGATATATTGAAGTGAGCAAGCAGCTTACCCGTGTGGCGTGTGTCTTCGGCTGCAATAACATCGACACTTGATAAAATTTCAATTGCTCTTTGAGTGATATCTCCCAAATTTCCGATTGGGGTTGGCACAATGTAGAGAGTTGGGCTCTCTGTGAGCAAGGTTTTGTTATCTGTCATTTGTTTACCATCACTTCAACGATTAATATAGATACAAATTTATACGGAATTTAAAGAACTCATGGCAACGATGAACCATAAGAGACTCAGTGTACCACGCTTACTAACTCCAATTGCATTAGCAATTACATTGGCGGCTTGTTCTTCAGGTCCTCAAGCACCAACGAGCGTTGATATTACACTAGATCCAGCGCAATCAACTGAAAGTTACATGATGCAGGCGGATAGTAGCAAAGGAAGTCTACAAAACGACTGGTTAATCATGGCACTTAAGGCTTCTGTGCAAGCAGGAAAAACCGATCAAGCAACTCTGCTGATTAAACGCTTAGCAAAACAAGAGCTGAGCGAAACGCAACAAGCGGAATGGCAATTAGCGCGCGCTCAGCTGCTGGTGAATAACTCACAGCCAGATCAAGCTTATAGCCAACTAAACTTCCAGCCTTGGTGGAAGCTTCCGAACGAGCAGTGGAAAGATTATCACGAGCTACGCGCGAACATCTCAGAGATGAAGAGTGAGTATTTCGAGGCAAGCCGTGAGTTAGTGCTCTATTCAGAGTACCTAGAGGCTGACGACGAGCTTCAACAGCAAACTGCCGACCGTATTTGGCAAAACCTGAATAGCTACTCTCAATACGAGATTCTAGAACTGAAAACATCACCGACAGAAGATGTGCTTTCAGGTTGGTTACAACTGGCAATCTACATGAAGACGCTGAACTCAAATCTTCCAAACCTGCAGGAAACCTTATCGGATTGGTTAGCCGAGAATCCTCAGCACCCAGCTGCTACTTACACACCTCAGGCGATCACCGACATCTTGGCGCTAGAGATCAGCAAGCCAACCAGCACTGCACTGTTGCTGCCGCTAACGGGTAAATACGGTAAGCAAGCACAACTGGTACGTGATGGCTTCATCTTTGCGATGATGAACGACAAAGAACGCGAAGAAGATGCAACGCTGACAGTAATGGATACCAACGTGCAAAGTGCTGCTGAGATTAAAGCGACACTGGAAGAGAACAACGTTGATTTCATTGTGGGTCCGCTGATCAAGAGCAACATTACTAAGCTTCAGCAAGCGCAGAAAAACCACGAGAATTCGATTCCAGCTTTAGCTCTGAACATTCCAACGCAACTAGAACCTGATACCAATATTTGCTATCTCGCTCTATCGCCTGAACAAGAAGTTGCTCAGGCAGCGAAACACCTATTTGCTCAAGGCTACAAGTATCCGCTTATCCTTGCGCCAAGAGGACGTTTAGGTGAGCGTGTTGAGCAAGCGTTTAAAGAAGAGTGGAAAAAATACAGCAGCAACGATGTGGCTATCAGCTTGTTCTCTGACAAACGCCAACTGCAACGTAATGTGAATCAGGTATTTGGCTTGCAAGAGAGCCAACAACGTATCGCTCAAATGGATGGGTTACTGAACCTAGACCTAGAAACAGAGCCACGCAGCCGTCGTGATATCGATTCTGTCTACATTGTGGCTAAGAACTCAGAGCTAACACTAATCAAACCCTTCATTGAAGTTGCAATTAACCCAGATGCGAGCCAACCCGCTCTGTTCTCAAACTCACGCAGCAACAGCGGTGATAAGCAGTATGAAGACCTAACCGGTGTGTTCTACAGCGATATCCCACTATTAGTTGAGAATAAAAACGAGCTTAATAAAGAGCTCAACGACCTATGGCCTGCGCACTCAAACGGCCAAAAGCGTCTGCAAGCACTAGGAATGGATGCATACTATCTAATGGATGCACTGCCACAGATGAAAGCCGTGCAAGGTTACAGCATTCCAGGTGAAACGGGTGTGCTAACCATCGATAACAACTGTGTGGTTCAACGTGAAATCAGCTGGGCAGAGCATGGGGCTTTTTAGCCGAAAGTTCCTATCCAAACCAACCATCACCCACAAACAAGTGGGTGATAAATACGAGGCCGTGGCAAAATCTTATCTGATTAACCACGGTTTATCGTTAATAGAAGAAAACTTCATAGCAAAATGTGGCGAGATTGATCTTATAATGCGCCATAACAATACGGTTGTGTTTGCTGAGGTAAAATACCGCAAGCAAACCCGCTACGGACATGCCGCTGAAATGGTGACTGCCAAGAAGTCACAGAAACTGCTCAAAACAGCCAATGTTTGGCTTATGCAGCAAGGATTGTCGGTGCACTCTACAGATTTCAGGTTTGATATTGTTGCCATTGAAGGGCCGAATGACACTATCGACTGGATTCAAAACGCGATTACCCAAGGATAAACATGCTAGACAGCATTAAAGAAAGTTTCACAGAAAGTATTCAAATCCAAATTGCGGCTGCAGAAGCTCTGCCTGACGCAATCACGCATGCCGCTCAAGCAATGGTTGCGACCTTGCTTAACGGAAACAAAATTCTTTGTTGTGGTAATGGTGGTTCGGCGTCGAATGCTCAGCAATTTGTATCGTGCCTACTCAACCGGTTTGAAACAGAGCGCCCTAGCCTTCCAGCAATGGCACTCACAGCAGACAACACCACGCTAACGGCTGTGGCTAACGACTACCACTATGAAGAGATCTTCTCTAAGCAGGTGCGTGCATTCGGTCAAACTGGCGATATTCTGTTGGCTATCTCGACTAGCGGTAACAGCAAGAACATCATCAAGGCAATGGAAGCGGCGGTAACTCGCGACATGACCATCATCGCCTTTACCGGTAAAGATGGTGGTGAGATGGCAGGTTTGCTTGGTGAACACGATGTAGAGATTCGTATCCCGTCACACCGTACAGCGCGCATTCATGAAGTACACATGGTGACACTGCACTGCCTATGTGACCTAATCGATCAAGTACTCTTCCCTGCCCACGAAGAGTGATATACGGAGCATCACAATGAAATCATTAACCTCTATGAGGCTGTTTAAGCTGATTAATGTTTCGCTACTTACACTGTCTCTGTCTGGTTGTGCTGGCATTTTCATTGCTGGTGCTGCAACTACTGCAAACCTAGTCACGGATACGCGAACAACCAAAGAGATTTGGAACGACAACAACATCGAATTTGAAGTTGCAGCGATTACCAATAAACAACCATTCCGTGGCAATGTACGTGTCACCGCAAGCTCATACCGAGGTTCAGTGGTGTTGATGGGGCAAGCAACCACAGATTCAGAACGTCGCGCTTTTGAAAACCAAGCCAAAGAAGTGGCTGGCGTTGAGAGCATCCACAATCAAGTTCGAGTGAAAGAACCTTTGTCTGTAAGTGCTATCAGTAAAGACAGCTGGATTACCACTAAGGTGAAATCAGCTCTGCTTGCGAATGCTGAGCTTAACGGCATCAAAGTAAAAGTGATTACTGAGGATTCAGAAGTATTCCTACTTGGACTCGTGACTAGAGAGCATGCCGATATCGCGACAGAAGTTGCGCGTAACATATCTGGCGTAAAACAGGTTATTCGAGCGTTTGAATACGGTGAAGAAGAGACGGCTGTTAACTAGCCGTAAGCCAGTCAACTAAATGCGATATAGCAGAAAAGAAAAAGCAGCGACGAGTCGCTGCTTTTTTATTTGGTTCGTTATCTAATACCAATCGTAGTAAATAATCTATCATTCTAGCTTGTTAAAAATTTCGATAACTGCGTTAGAATTTTTGATTGTAGAATAACTACTTATCAAAAAATTCCGCCTTGCTCTCAAGCTTTTTTCCTGCGCTATTTCTGATCACTTACTTACTGTGATTGGTATAACTAACGTTATTTGATAACACGAAGGCTTGGGCGACCTTTAGCTGGACGAGGTGGCTCAGGATCTGAGTCTGGCTCTTCAGCATCTACGTCTGCCGTTGCTACGCTCAAAGATGGGCCTTTTTCTGGTTCTTCAAAAGGACTTTCTTCAATCCCTTCTTCAAACGCTTCCATGTAAGCCTCTTCAGGTTCAAACATGGTACCAGCACCATTTTCACGAGCATAAACCGCTTGAACTGCGTAAAGCGGAACGATCACAGAGTGTGGACGACCACTAAAGCGAGCACTAAACGTCACAGCTTCGTTACCCAGTTCAAGTTGTCCAACCGCACGAGGCGCGATGTTCAGAATGATCTGACCATCTTGAACAAACTCTTCTGGAACTCGCACACCCGGTAATGTTGCTTCAACAACAAGGTGCGGAGTTAGTTCGTTATCAACCAGCCATTCATAAAATGCACGAAGCATGTATGGTCGGCGTGGAGTCATATTAGAAATATCCATAAACGCTTAGCGAACGAGTCGCATCTCACGCTCAGCTTCAGTTAGAGAAGCTAGGAATGAATCACGTTCGAATACGCGGTTCATGTAAATCTTAAGCTCTTTAGAACCAGGACCAATTAGTTCGATACCAAGCTCAGGTAAACGCCATAATAGCGGAGCTAGGTAACAATCAATTAGGCTAAACTCTTCGCTCATGAAGTATTCATACTCAGCGAAGATAGGAGCAAGAGTCAGTAGGTCGTTGCGCAGTTTAACGCGAGCTGCTTCAGATTCTTCAGCGTTGCCTTTAACGATCTTCTCTGCAACTGAATACCAGTTACGCTCAATGCGGTACATCATTAGACGGCTGTTACCACGAGCAACCGGGTATACAGGCATCAACGGTGGATGAGGGAAACGCTCATCTAGGTATTCCATGATGATCTTCGAGTCATATAGAGCAAGCTCACGATCAACAAGAGTAGGTACTGATTTGTACGGGTTCAGTTCAACAAGCTCTGCTGGTAGATTTTTTTCATCAACCAACTCAACTTCAACACTTACGCCTTTTTCAGCAAGAACGATGCGCACCTGATGGCTATACATATCAGAAGCACTTGAGAAAAGAGTCATTACAGAACGTTTATTGGCAGCTACAGCCATGGAGCCCTCCAGTACACTTTAAATAAAAACAATGGAGGCCTAAAGCCTCCATTGAACATTAACATAATTTGGGAATTAGCACGGTATTATAGCACAATTAGTGCACATCACGCCAATACTCTTTCTTCAGCAAAATCACGATGATAGTGAAGATTACTAAGAAGGCCATTACCCACCAACCCATAGCGTGACGCTCAAGTTGAACTGGGTCGCCCGAGTAAACCAAAAAGTTAACAAGGTCACGAACTGCTTCGTCGTATTCACCAGCACTTAATTCGCCAGAGCCGTCAGTCTCAGTGCCAACAACAACCGTCACTTCCTCGCCATCTACCATATGAGTATCGTAGATTGGTGTTGGGATACCTTGCAGTTCTTCAAGAACGTGCGGCATACCAACGCTTGGGAAAACAATGTTGTTCACGCCAAATGGACGAGACGGATCTTCATAGAAAGTACGAAGGTAAGTGTACAGCCAGTCTGCGCCACGAACACGAGCAACCAATGTTAGGTCTGGTGGCGGAGCACCAAACCAACTTGCCGCTTGATCAGAAGGCATAGCATTAACCATCAAGTCACCGATTTTCGCTTCAGGGTCGAAAATCAGATTTTCCTTCATAAGATCAACGGGGATCTCTAAATCATTCGCAACACGTTCATAGCGCTGGTACTGCGTTGAGTGACAAGCGAAACAGTAGTTCATGAACATCTTAGCGCCATTTTGCAATGAAGCTTTGTCTGTTAAATCATTGTTCGCTTTGTCTAATGGTACGTTTGCACCCGCTGCCATCACCAGTGACGGCAACATAGCAAATAAAATTACAATCCACTTTTTCATTTGAATGTCACCCTTTCTGGTAATGGTTTCGTCGCTTCATTTTTACTGTAGAACCACAGTAGAACGAAGAACATGAAGTAACCTAAGCTAAAGATTTGAGCCAGTAGCGTGTATGTTGGCGTTGCTGGAAGCGCACCAAGTACACCAAGCGCAATAAAGCTTATTGTGAATTGGATGATGTTAATCAAATGCAGTTTGCTACGGTAACGGTAAGAACGCACTTTACAACGGTCGAACCATGGTAGTAGGAATAGCACAACAATAGATGCGCCCATTGCTACAACACCTAGCAACTTATCAGGAACAGCACGCAGAATTGCGTAAAACGGCGTGAAGTACCATACCGGAGCGATGTGCTCTGGTGTTTTCAGTGGGTTAGCAGCTTCAAAGTTTGGCGGCTCAAGGAAGAATCCACCCATCTCTGGGTTAAAGAACAGCACATAACAGAAGAAGAATAGGAAACCGGCCACACCAACCATATCTTTCACGGTCCCGTATGGGTGGAAAGGAATAGAGTCAATGATGTCGTATTTCTTAGTGTAATCCTTGTGGAATGGGAACTGCGTTTTGTAGTCGTCGCCCATTGTGCCTTTAGGAAGTTTCGTCTCAATACCGTCTGGGTTGTTCGAACCCACTTCGTGCAGTGCTAGTACGTGAAGTACGATAAGCAGCAGAAGTACAATTGGTAGAGCGATAACGTGCAGTGCGAAGAAACGGTTCAGCGTTGCACCAGAGATGATGTAGTCACCACGGATCCAAAGCGTTAAGTCATCACCGATAACAGGGATCGCACCAAACAGAGAAATGATTACCTGAGCACCCCAGTAAGACATTTGACCCCATGGTAGTAGGTAACCCATGAAAGCCTCAGCCATAAGCACTAAGAAGATCAACATACCGAAGATCCAAAGTAGCTCACGAGGCTTTTGGTAAGAACCATAGATTAGGCCACGGAACATGTGCAGGTAGATAACAACGAAGAATGCCGAAGCACCTGTTGAGTGCATGTAACGTAGTAGCCAACCGTATTCCACATCACGCATGATGTATTCAACAGAAGCAAATGCACCCTCACCTGACGGTACGTAGTTCATTGTTAGCCAAATACCCGTAAGGATTTGGTTAACCAATACCAACATTGCCAAAGAACCGAAAAGGTACCAAAAGTTAAAGTTCTTAGGCATTGGGTATTCAGATAAATGCTTTTTATACGCATTCATCGCGGGTAGACGTTTCTCTACCCAATCAAGCAATCCTTGCATTACGCGTCTCCCTCGTCCACACCGATCATGATCTTAGTGTCACTCAAATACATATGCTTTGGTACAACAAGATTCAATGGAGCTGGTACGCCTTGGAATACTCGACCGGCCATATCAAACTTTGAACCATGACAAGGACAGAAGAAACCAGACTTAACACCCTGAACTTGTTCTGCAAAAGAATCCGGCAGGTAAGTTGGAGAACAACCTAAGTGCGTACAGAAACCAACAGCAACGAAGAATTCCGGCTTAATTGAACGGAACTCGTTCTGTGCGTATTCTGGTTGTTGTTCAGCTTCAGATTGAGGGTCACGAAGTTGACCACCGATCGATTTTAGGTTTTCTAGTACCGACTCAGCACGGCGTACAACCCATACAGGTTTACCTTGCCACTCGACACGAACCATTTGTCCCGGTTCTAACTTACTGACTTCCACTTCCACCGGCGCGCCCGCAGCTTTCGCCTTGGCACTCGGATTCCATGATTTAATAAAAGGCACGGCTACAGCAGCTGCTCCTAAACCACCAACAACGGCTGTTGTTGCGGTTAAGAAACGCCTGCGACCGTTATTTAAAGGCGCGTTGCTCATCCAAACATTCTCCCATTTGCTCCTTGTGGATTGAAATAATTCCGATTAAAGAGCATGGCTAACAAAATATGTATTTAGTTCTATTTATTGACGGCAAATGATAAATAAAACCCTACTTTTTGACAAGATAAAGCTACCTTTTTGTAACAATCATGAGGCAAAGCGCACATTGGGTTACAAAAGCTTTCAAAATATAAGAATTTGGAAATAAAACGAGGAAGGGAAAGCGTTTAGAGGGGGTATAAAAACAAAAAGCCCGGCATATAGCCGAGCTTTGAACCACAATTCCAGTCGTAAAACTGGGGGCGTGTACTTTTTCGTAAAGAAAAATTAACGCTTAGAGAATTGAGGTTTACGACGTGCTTTACGTAGACCAACTTTCTTACGTTCAACGCAACGAGCGTCACGAGTAACGTAGCCAGCTGCACGTAGAGCAGGACGTAGAGTTTCATCGTACTCCATAAGAGCGCGAGTGATACCGTGGCGGATTGCGCCAGCTTGACCAGAAATACCACCACCAGAAACAGTGATGTAAAGGTCAAGTTTCTCAGTTAGTTCAACTAGCTCAAGAGGTTGCTTAACAACCATACGAGAAGTTGGACGACCGAAGTAAACATCAAGGCTACGCTTGTTGATTACGATCTCACCAGAGCCTGGTTTGATGAAAACACGAGCTGCTGAGCTTTTGCGACGACCAGTGCCGTAGTATTGATTCTCTGCCATTTTCATAATCCCCTTAGATGTCTAGTACTTGTGGCTGCTGAGCAACATGGTTGTGCTCAGTACCAGCGTACACTTTAAGCTTACGGTACATCGCGCGGCCTAGAGGACCACGTGGAAGCATACCTTTAACTGCTAGTTCTAGAACCATTTCTGGTTTCTTAGCAATTAGCTTTTCAAAAGTGATAGTTTTAAGACCACCTGGGAACTCTGAGTGACGGTAGTAAACCTTACCCTTAGCTTTGTTACCAGTTACAGCAACTTTCTCTGCGTTAACAACGATGATGTAATCACCAGTGTCTACGTGAGGAGTGTATTCTGCTTTGTGCTTGCCGCGTAGGCGAGAAGCGATTTCACTTGCTAGACGGCCAAGAGTTTTGCCTTCAGCGTCTACAACATACCAGTCGCGTTTTACAGTTTCTGGTTTAGCAACGAAAGTTTTCATGCTAATAATTACCTATTTAAAAAATTTACACTTAAGGAATACTCGCGTATTCCCACTGTCTAAGAGTTACCATTCATCACCCCTTCGAGTGTTGGAAAACTCTTGGCATAACGTGATTTTACTCATCGCTAGAGGCCCGCAGTAACGGTAGGTCGCAGGATTATAGAGAAGAGCGAAGAAAAAATCACCTCTTTTTGAACAAAATCACGATTTTTTTAATTCTATTTCTTATTCGAGATAATCAAAGCTAACTTAAGTGTTCTTTTGCCAAATATTCATGGCTCTGCATTTCAATTAAACGCGACTGACAACGTTTAAATTCAAACTCTAGCTGACCATGGGTGTATAGCTTTTCTAGCTCCACTTCCGCTGAAATAATCAGCTTCACATTGCGCTCGTAGAACTCATCAACTAATGCAATGAAGCGCCTCGCAGCGTCATCTGAAGTCGCGCCCATTTGCAATACATCCGCCAATAGAACTGTGTGATAAACCCGAGACAACTCAATATAGTCGTTCTGGCTACGAGCCGACTGACAAAGCTGAGCAAAAGTACCATGCAGTACGCCATCACTCGCTTCGACTACATCTAATTGACGGTGGTTAACCTCTATCTGCTTAAGCTTCTCTTTATCTTCACCAACGAGCTGAGCGTAATACTTTTCGAGATTAATATTCGCTTGGCTATCTAGCGGGTAATGGTAAATCTCAGCCTGTTCTAAGGTACGTAGACGATAGTCAATACCACTATCGACATTAAGGATATGACAGTTGTCTTGAATGAGCTTGATGGCAGGTAAGAAACGCGCTCGCTGTAACCCGTTGCGATACAGATCCGCAGGTGGAATATTAGAGGTCGCAACCAAGATAGCGTTTCGAGCGAATAACTCTTGGAACAAGGTTCCTAGGATCATCGCATCGGTGATGTCTGAAACAAAGAATTCGTCGAAACAGATAATGTCCGCTTCTTCCTTCAACTTGTCTGCGACTAAAGGCAATGGATCACTCACATTACCTAGCGCCTTTAGCTCATCATGAACTCGATACATAAAGCGGTGAAAGTGAACACGCATTTTTTTAGTGGTCGGTAAGGCATCATAGAACGTATCCATTAGGTACGTTTTTCCTCGCCCTACGCCACCCCAAAAATAGAGACCTTTCGGTGGTTGTGGCAGTTCTGGCTTTTTGCCTAGTAATTTCTGGAAGCGAGTCAGTTGAGGAATGGGCGTATTCATGTAATCTTGAAATTGATGAAAAAGTTCATCTAAAGATTTTACGGCTTGCTCTTGTGCTGGATCTCTTTGAAATCCAAGTTCTTTTATATCTTGTTCGTATTTTTTAATGGGATTCATGACGACATTTCCACAATGAAAGCAATATCAGACAACAACTAAAAATGAGCCCAAACAGTACGAGGAATAACGTGATGTGGTGAATAATGCAGCATCAAACTGCTAACTAGCGCACACGCATTTCTCTTTATACTGCGGCTTTCTCATAGTACCATGGAGCCGTATCACGTGTAACTAAGCAGTAACAAACATGTTAAAAAACAATAATAAGGAGCTGTTATGCCTTGGATGTATGCCGTTGCCGGTTTACTAGTCGGAGTTATTTTAGGGGTCGCTATTTCTCGTCTCATGACACCTGAATACAAAAAACAAAAGAACGTACAGAAAGAATTGGATAGCGCAAAGTTTGCCCTTGAGCAGCAGCGACAAGAGCTGGCTGATCACTTTGCGAAATCAGCAGAAATGTTGGACACATTAGGTAAAGACTACACAAAACTGTACCAACACATGGAAAAAACAAGCTCAGAGCTGATTCCTAACCTGCCAGAGCAAGATAACCCGTTTGTGAAAACAGCCGCTGCCCATTCGGACAAGCCACAAGAGAAGCCTTCAGTAAAAGAGGCGACACTTGAGGAACAACCGAAAGATTACGCTAATGGCGCAACCGGTTTATTTACAGAGCAGAAGAAAGAAATCATGAATGCTCCCGATGTTGTTACAGCAAAAGCATCGTAAACATTTAACACTTCTGTGAACTTTACAAAGGTTTTTGAGTCATAACTTTCACTCAGGTCATTTGAAACTTATCATACTTATTAAACGTATAAGAGGGTTAAGACCTTAACTAGAGAGGAGTTTATGATGAAAAAACCTTTGCTTGCTTTATCAGTGCTAACTTTAAGCTTAAGTTCAATCATCACCCCCATTAAAGCAACAGCCGCACTGCCATTAAGTGTGGGTAATGAACAATTACCGAGCCTTGCTCCTATGCTTGAACAAGTGACCCCCGCTGTGGTTAGTATTGCCGTAGAAGGCAAACAAGTACAACGTCAGCAAATCCCTGAACAATTTCAATTCTTTTTTGGTCCAGAACAAACACGAGAGCGTCCCTTCCGCGGATTAGGCTCTGGTGTCATCATTGACGCCGAGAAAGGTCATATCGTGACCAATTACCATGTCATTAATGGTGCGGACGATATCAAAGTAAAACTGCATGATGGTCGAGAGTACGATGCTGAGCTAATCGGCGGCGACCAGATGTCTGATATCGCACTGCTAAAATTAGAAGAAGCCAAAAACCTGACCCAGATAAAAGTCGCAGACTCAGACAAACTAAGAGTTGGTGATTTTAGTGTCGCGATCGGTAACCCATTCGGACTTGGGCAAACCGTGACATCCGGTATTGTTTCTGCACTCGGCCGTAGCGGCCTGAATCTAGAAAACTTTGAAAACTTCATTCAAACCGATGCAGCAATCAACAGCGGCAACTCTGGTGGTGCGCTAGTGAACCTTAACGGTGAGCTAATTGGTATCAACACCGCCATTCTTGGCCCTAACGGAGGTAATGTCGGTATCGGCTTTGCAATCCCTTCTAATATGATGACAAACCTGACAGAACAAATTCTCGACTTCGGTGAAGTAAAACGCGGCATGCTTGGCGTTCAAGGCGGAGAAGTGACCTCTGAATTGGCAGAAGCACTCGGTTATGAATCAAGCAAGGGCGCCTTTGTTAGCCAAATCGTCCCTGACAGCGCAGCCGATAAAGCAGGACTGAAAGCGGGCGATATTATTGTCTCTATTAATGGCAAACGCATTGATACCTTCAGCGAGTTAAGAGCTAAGGTCGCAACACTCGGCGCTGGTAAGCAGATTGAACTGGGTGTGGTTCGTGACGGTAAGAGCAAAACCTTTGATGTGACGCTTGGTGAATCCACCAATAATAAAACACAAGCTGAGAAGCTCCATGAAGGACTAGCTGGTGCTGAGTTAACCAACACAACAGAGAGTGACTCTGCAACGGGCGTCAAGGTATCGAATGTTGCTCAAGGTTCACCAGCCGAAGCCTATCAACTCCTGAAAGATGACATCATCATCGGAGTAAACCGCCAGCCCGTTAAGAACCTTGCTGAGTTTAGAGAGATTCTTGAAAAACAACCTGGTGTACTGGCGCTTAATATCCAGCGAGGCGACCGAACTATCTATCTTGTGATTCGATAGTCTTACGTCAGCGCAATTACAGGGAGGCTCAGTAAGTTTGCTTTAAACTTACTCAGTCTCCCTTTTCTTTAGATCAATCAAAATGCTATGCTTCACTTGTAATCAAATCAGTCATCCATTGATGGAGGCTTCACACCTTACTTGTTGAAGAGGGAAACATGCTGTCCTTTCTATTTCGTTCTATTTCCCTTGGACTCGTTTCAGCGGCGCTTATTCTTCTCGCCTTCCCGAGCTTAAGACCAGCGATTGTCGCTGACGTCACTAGCCCTAAAGTCGATAATATTGGCTCTCTTCAGATTTCATTTAACCAAGCAGTTCGCCGCGCGGCGCCTGCAGTGGTTAACATTTATAGCCGTAAATACGCTGAAAGCGATCGAAACAAACTGCTCACACAAGGTTTGGGCTCTGGGGTGATTGTTAGCGAGAAAGGCTACATCATTACCAACTTCCATGTGGTGGCTCAAGCAGACCAAATAGTTGTGGCACTTCAAGATGGCCGAGTAGCAGCTGCGCAACTTGTCGGTTCAGACAAACGCACCGATATCGCGATACTTAGAGTCAGCGGTGATAATCTACCGGTGATCCCACTCAATCCTAATTACAAAGCCAATGTCGGTGATGTTGTACTGGCTATCGGTAACCCATACAACCTAGGTCAAACAACAACCTTTGGTATCATCTCTGCAACCGGCCGTTCTTCGATCAGTGCCGATGGCCATCAAGCCTTTATCCAGACCGATGCGGCAATCAATGAAGGTAACTCAGGTGGCGCACTGGTGAACTCACAAGGTGAGCTAGTCGGTATCAATACCGCCTCTTTCCAGCAAGCTACCGACATGGAAACCTATGGGATCTCATTCGCTATCCCCTATCCGCTTGCTAATAAAATCATGGAAAAGATCATCGCCGATGGTCGTGTGATTCGTGGCTATATTGGTATCGATGGACAAGACATCAACTCAGTCACCTCACGCATGTTGGGTACTAAGAATATCGGCGGGATCGTTGTGTTGGGGATAGACCCTAATGGTCCGGCTGCCGATGCGGGTTTTGAAGCTCAAGACATTATTGTCAGTATCAACGATAACCAAGTAAATGGTCGCCAGAGTGTAATGGACATCGTTACCGACCTGCGACCTGGTACAGTTATCGATGTGGGTATATTGCGCCAAGGTGAAAGCAAAACCTTAAAGGTGACCATCGCCGAAGATACTCGCCTGTAGAGCAAACTCTGTAAGCAATGATTCAAGCTGCTAATACACAAGTACAAAAAACCCAGCTCATAGGCTGGGTTTTCTTTTATCTAAAGATTGTTTCAAGTATCTCTACGATTCACTTTGCTCTGCGATATCGATGCGAGTCACTCGCTGTAGTCCTCTAGGCAGTAGACCACCACGACGACCACGTTCACCACGGAAGTTTTCAAGATCCGCAGGTTTCAAACCAAGCTTACGTTTACCGGCGTAGATAGTCAGCGTCGCATTCTCTGGGATAGCCATAAGATGTGAGACAAACTCTTCACGCTCTTTTGCTTTCGCAGAAGGGATGTTGATGATCTTGTTGCCTTTACCTTTGCTCAGCTGAGGGAGATCTTTAATCGGGAACAACAACATACGACCTTGGTTAGTAATCGCCAGAATCTGATTACTGTCCAAGTCAGCAATAGGGCTTGGCATCATCACTTCAGAAGCTTGTGGCAAGTTAACCAAGGCTTTACCGCTCTTATTCTTGGACAGCAGATCGCTACCCTTACAAACAAAACCATAACCTGCATCAGAACCGACTAACCATAATTGTTCATTCTCTCCCATCACCACTTGGCGAATAGAAGTACCTGGGCTGACGTTCAAGCGGCCTGTAATTGGCTCACCTTGGCTTCGCGCCGACGGTAATGAATGTGACTCAAGGGAGTAGCTTCGACCATCACTGCCGAGGAACACCGCTTGCTGGTTACTCTTACCCTTAGCACTCGCTAAGAATTTATCACCCGATTTGTAGTTCAAACCTTCAGCGTCAACTTCATGCCCCTTGGCATGACGAATCCAACCTTTCTCAGACAACACAACCGTGATTGGTTCGCTTGGTACTAAGTCGCGCTCTGTTAGCGCTTTCGCTTCAGCGCGCTCAATCAGAGGTGAACGACGATCATCGCCGTATTTATCCGCATCTGCTTGGATTTCTTTCTTGATCAGCGTATTCAAGCGACGCTCTGAACCGAGTAGCTTTTCAAGCTTCTCACGTTCAGCTTCAAGCTCTTCTTGTTCCGCTCGGATTTTAAACTCTTCTAACTTAGCTAAGTTACGAAGTTTAATATCAAGAATCGCATTGGCTTGAATTTCAGAAATGTTGAAACGGCTCATTAGGACAGGACATGGTTCGTCTTCTGTACGAATGATCTCAATCACTTCATCGATATTAAGATAAGCAGCAAGCAAACCTTCTAAGATGTGCAAGCGTGCCAGTACTTTATCTAAACGGTACTGCAAACGACGGCGAACCGTTGTGCGACGGAACTCGATCCACTCTTTCAGGATTTGAACTAAGCCTTTAACTTGAGGACGATTATCTAAACCAATCATGTTCAAGTTAACGCGGAAGTTTTTCTCTAGATCCGTCGACGCGAACAGGTGACTCATCAATTGGTCACAGTCGATACGATTCGAACGAGGAACGACAACGATACGCGTTGGGTTCTCGTGATCCGATTCATCTCGCAAGTCGTCAACCATTGGCAGCTTCTTAGCGCGCATCTGGTTAGCGATTTGCTCAAGTAACTTCGCACCTGACACTTGATGAGGTAAAGCCGTGATAACAATATCAGAGCCTTCCTTGTGCCAAACCGCGCGCATCTTGATGCTGCCACGTCCAGTACGGTAGATCTTTTCGATGTCCGATTTCGGGGAGATAATCTCAGCTTCAGTCGGGTAATCTGGACCTTGAATGAAACCCATCACGTCTGAAAGCTCAGACTTAGGCGTATCAATTAGGTGAATGGCTGCATTAGCGACTTCACGCACGTTGTGTGGTGGAATATCGGTCGCCATACCTACCGCGATACCTGTAATACCGTTAAGTAGGATGTGAGGTAGGCGAGCAGGCAACATTTGAGGCTCTTTCATCGTGCCATCAAAGTTTGGTTGCCAGTCAACAGTGCCTTGACCTAGTTCACCTAGAAGAACCTCAGCAAACTTAGATAATTTGGCTTCGGTATAACGCATCGCAGCGAACGATTTCGGATCATCAGGAGCACCCCAGTTACCTTGACCATCTACCAATGGGTAGCGGTAAGAGAAAGGCTGCGCCATCAATACCATCGCTTCGTAACAAGCAGAGTCACCATGTGGGTGATACTTACCTAATACGTCACCAACGGTACGTGCTGATTTTTTGTATTTCGATGCAGCCGATAAGCCTAGCTCAGACATCGCGTAGATAATACGACGCTGTACTGGCTTCAAGCCATCACCGATATACGGCAATGCACGATCCATGATCACGTACATTGAGTAATTTAAGTAGGCATCTTCGGTGAACTTGCGCATTGGCAGCTGTTCAACGCCATCATATGTAATTTCGTTAGACATCCATTATACCTCGGCCATATCACCGTTAGTCTGTAGCCATGTACGGCGATCATCTGCACGTTTCTTACCAAGCAGCATGTCCATCATCTCGTTGGTTGCTTCGCTGTCATCAATCGTTAACTGCACAAGGCGACGAGTGTTTGGATCCATGGTGGTTTCACGCAACTGAAGTGGGTTCATTTCACCCAGACCTTTGAATCGTTGCACGTTGATCTTGGCTTTCTTCTGCGATAGTCGCTCAAGCACACCGTCTTTCTCTGCGTCATCGAGTGCGTAGAACACTTCTTTACCGCAATCGATACGATACAGAGGAGGCATTGCCACATAGATATGACCCGCTTCAACTAATGCATGGAAATGGCGAGTAAACAAAGCACACAGCAGTGTCGCGATATGAAGACCATCCGAGTCCGCATCGGCAAGGATACAGATCTTACCGTAACGCAGGCCGGATAAATCATCGTTGTCCGGGTCGATGCCTAGAGCCACCGAGATGTCGTGCACTTCTTGCGAAGCCAATACTTGGTCTGCTGACACTTCCCATGTATTTAGGATCTTACCGCGAAGTGGCATAACTGCTTGGAACTCACGATCACGTGCTTGTTTAGCAGAACCACCCGCCGAGTCCCCTTCCACGAAGAAGATTTCGGTACGGCTTAAGTCTTGAACTGAACAGTCAGTTAGCTTACCCGGCAGTGCTGGGCCTGAAGCGATTTTCTTACGCACAACCTTTTTGCTTGCGCGCATACGGCGGTGGGCATTCGCAATACAAGCTTCTGCTAGCTGTTCTGCCAGTTGTGGCTTTTCGTTCAACCACAGGCTAAACGCATCTTTTACCACACCAGACACAAACGCAGCAGTTTGACGTGAAGACAAGCGCTCTTTTGTTTGACCAGCAAACTGCGGATCTTGCATCTTCACCGACAGTACGTACGAACAGCGATCGAAGATATCGTCGCCCGTTAACTTAACGCCACGCGGTAGAAGGTTACGGAATTCACAGAACTCACGCATTGCATCAAGCAGACCTTGGCGAAGACCGTTTACGTGTGTACCACCTTGTTTAGTCGGTACTAAGTTCACGTAACTTTCGGTGATCATGTCGCCGCCTTCTGGCTGCCAGATGATCGCCCAGTTTGCCATTTCTGTTTCAGCAACGAATTCGCCAACATACGGTTCTTCAGGCAGCAAGGTGTAACCTTTCACGCCTTCGGCAAGGTAGTCTTTTAGACCATCTTCATAGAACCATTTATGCTCTTCACCACCGACTTTGTCGATAAATGTAATTTCTAAACCTGGGCAAAGCACTGCTTTTGCACGTAGGTTGTTAATCAGACGAAGTGTCGAGAATTTAGGGCTATCGAAGTACTTAGGATCAGGCCAGAAATGTACTGATGTACCACTGTTACGATGACCACAAGTGCCCGTCACAGTAAGCTCTGTTACTGCATGACCGCCTTCAAGTGCGATCTCGTGAACCTGACCTTCTCGGCGTACGGTCACTTCAACACGTTTTGACAGCGCGTTTACAACCGAGATACCTACACCGTGCAGACCACCAGAGAACTTATAGTTGTTATTCGAGAATTTACCGCCAGAGTGGAGCTTAGTTAAAATCAGCTCAACACCTGAGATCCCTTTTTCAGGGTGGATATCGACAGGCATACCACGGCCGTCATCGGTAACTTCTAACGATTGGTCTGCATGAAGTACCACTTTGATCTTCTTAGCGTGTCCCGCTAGTGCTTCATCGACCGAGTTATCAATGACTTCTTGGGCAAGGTGGTTAGGTCTTTCTGTCTCGGTATACATTCCCGGGCGGTGTCGCACAGGGTCGAGACCTTCAAGTACCTCGAGGTCTTTTGCATTATATTGTTCAGTCATAATACGGAGTTTACTCAAAAAGTTTGCGTCAGTTCGCTGGCTCCAGTTTCACTAAAGCAGAATCATTACTATGAACCGTCATAGTAGAGCGAACGAGCGAAGTATTGGGGAATATAGTCTGGAAGCTGAGTAATGATGTCAAGCTAGTTCAAAAACTAAGACATCAAACTATGATATTTCACCATTGATAGATGAAATAACAGGCAAACAAGAGAAAATCACTTGGTTGGTGGAACAGATTAAAGATTTAGAAAGGTGATGATTTGTTGTGGGTAGCGTTCAAAATCAACAAAGCTATGATCCCCGCCCTCTTCTACTGTCTGTGTTGCACCTTGGTACTTCTCTACCGCTTGTCGGTAATCCAGAACTTCGTCTTCCGTTTGCTGAAGTAACCAGAAGTCGCTCGGCTTAGCGATAGCCGAAACCTCTAACGCCTTCAGTTCATCAATATGTTTTGTTTCCAGTACATATCGTTCATCTGTGTATGGGTTTACTTGTTCACCTAAATAGTCAGCAAGAAGCTCATACGGCTTCACTGCTGGGTTTACAACCACCGCTTTAAAACCATAGTGGCTATTCAGCCATGTTGAAAGATAGCCACCCAGCGAGCTACCGACCAACGCTATTTGATATTGCTCTTTGTATTGCTCCACCAGCTGCTGTAAATGAAGTGCCGCTTGTTGAGGGAAACTCGGCAGTTGAGGGGTTACGACTTTAATATCAGCGCGATGCTCCGCACAGTAATCTGCCATCACATTCGCTTTATGAGAACGTGATGAGCTGTTAAATCCGTGAATATAGAGAAGCAGCGATGGCTTAGCGACTTGCTGATTAGAACCGGACATTAATAGCCTCCTACAACAATAATCACTAACATCAATAACCACCCGCTTCAAAATCAGGTAAGAACTGCCCATTAGGCAAGCGGCGCACTTGAGTGCTTACTGTGCCATCTTGATGTAATTCAATCTCTCTCCAACCCGGAGACAAAGTATCAACCGCGAAGTCATCTGAGTTAGGTTTGAATTGCACACAAGTCGACGGTGTTGCCATGACTTGTACACCATGATGATCTCGGTTCATGTCTTGATGAACGTGACCACACAGTACGGCTTTAACATTGGTGTGCTGTTGAACCACATCCCAAAATTGATCGGCGTCTTTTAGGTTATGTTGATCTAACCATACGCTGCCAACCAACAATGGATGGTGGTGCAATAGAACCAAGGTATTACGTTCAGGGAACTCCGTCAGCTTCTGTTCTAATAGGTCAAGCTGTTGATCGCTGAGGCGACCATGAGGCACACCAACCACCTGCGAGTCTAGCATCACCATCTGCCAGTTATCGCCTAGCAAGACATGCTCAACACACTGTATTTGTGGTGATGGTAAAACACTGCCCATATTAGGCTTAAAGTCATGGTTCCCTGGCAGCCAATAGCATGGCTTTTCCAAAGGCTGAATCCCTGACTCAAATTTCTGGTACGACTCAGCACTGTGATCTTGAGATATATCACCGGTTGCTAAAATCGCTTGATAGTCAAAGCCCTGACTAACAATGCCATCGACTACAGCACGAAAGCTATCTTGAGTGTTGATGCTTAATAAGCTGCCATTGCTCGGCGCAAATAAATGCGTGTCCGTTAGCTGCACAAGCTTAATAGTGCTCTCATCAAATTTTGAAGTGTGTGATAATTCCAAAATAACAAATCCAGATACGTTACTGTTTAGACTTTAAAAGTGTTGATAAATAGGCTCAATTAAAAGGCAATTGGGGTTCGGCTGATACCCGTTTTTAAACAAAACGTTAACCATTCCCCAAGAAATTTATTCAATTGAAATTTCTCGTCCTTTTGCAGAAGCTTAGTGTTGGGGTAGTCATATTTCGCTTTGACTCGCGAAAAATCCCCGCTAGCGCACACTTCTGCAACTCGAGCGTCGTGATATAGCCTGACAGACATTTTTGGCAAAGGAAACACTGGCATCGCATCACTCTGACATATATCTATTAATGTGGTGTATTTTGTGACCTCATTCACTGTCAATTGATACACCATATTAACGGCTTGGTAACAGCGAACGTCACCAACCTCATGCCCAACCGGTAACAAAGCGTTCAGTTTGGCATAGTTAGTCTCGTAAACTCGCATCAATTCAGCAAGATCAACATGATACGGTTTTTTGACCGCGATATTTGGCATGACGTTAATCTATCCACTCTGACTGTAATTCTTGGTAGTTCAATTGTAGCCACTGTAGCGCAATGATCGTGGCTCCATTTTCAAATACACCATCTTTTACCAACTGATAAGCAGCTTCGCGACTCATCACTTGTACACGAATGTCTTCACCTTCGTAGTCCAATCCGTGTACCCCTTTGGCTGTCGTTGCATCAACACAGCCAACAAAGACGTCGAGCTTTTCAGAGCAACCACCAGATGAAGGATAATACGAAGTAATAGGCAATACAGATCCGACTTCGACTCCGGCTTCTTCCATTGCTTCACGACGAGCGACGTCTTGTGGCGATTCGTCCGTATCAATGATCCCAGCAACAATTTCGTATTGCCATGGGTTCTCATGCTCTAGGGCTCCGACACGGATCTGTTCGACGATCACCACTTCATCACGCACAGGATCATAAGGTAGCAAAGCGGCAGCATGTCCACGCTCAAACATCTCACGCTCTATTGGTTGGCTCCAGCCGCCCTCAAACAGTCTATGTTTAAATGTGTACTTAACCATTTTGAAAAAACCACGAAACAGCGTCTCTTTTGAGACTATTTCCACATCTTGCGGAGTAAACTCATGTCGTTGATTGTCATACTGTTGCATTTGGTACCTCACTAAGTGATCTTTATAGTTTACTCATTGTCCGAGTTAACTACCAAGGATAAGGTTCAACTTTTTGTATAAATTTTATAATTAAAGTTAAGTTTTAAAAAATAAATATTGCACAAGTGGACAGTTAAATGTAAAAAAGTGCAAAGTTTCGAGTAAATTACCATCAAACTGGGTTAAACTCTTTCAGAGAAAATTCTATTAAAGGCAGGAATAGGAAAATGAAAAAACTGCTTCCACTATTTATCAGTGCAGCAATTGGCAGCCTGAGTTCGTCAGCTTTCGCTGATACGCTAGCTGAAGTTTACGACCAAGCAAAACAGAACGATCCACAACTTCTTCGTTCAGCAGCGCAGCGCGATGCCGCTTTTGAAGCAGTAACGTCAAGCCGTAGTGATTTGCTACCACAAATTAACCTAACAGCGAACTACGACATTAACCGTGGTGACAGAGATACTTCTGGTTCAGGTAGCTCAAGTATTGATAATAACACTTGGGGAGCAGCGATCGGCTTCACTCAAGAACTTTATCAACGCTCTTCATGGATCTCGTTAGATACAGCAGAGAAAACCGCTCGTCAGGCTGATTCAGCGTATGCAGCAGAGCAACAAGCTTTGATCCTGCGTGTAGCAACAGCATACTTCGAAGTACTGCGTGCTCAAGATAACCTAGAGTTCGTTCGTGCAGAAAAAGCAGCGGTTGCTCGCCAACTAGAGCAAACAAAACAGCGCTTTGAAGTAGGTCTTTCAGCAATCACCGATGTACATGATGCGCAAGCTCAATACGATGCTGTTTTAGCTGATGAAGTTTTAGCAGAGAACACTCTGATTAATAACTACGAAGGTCTACGTGAGATTACAGGTCAAGAACACTCTAACCTAAGCATCCTAGACACTGACCGTTTCTCAGCAAGCAAATCTTCTGAGTCTGCGATTGCACTGGTTGAACAAGCAGAGCAAAAGAACCTTAGTCTACTTGCTGCTCGTATCTCTCAAGACGTAGCAAAAGATAACATCTCTCTAGCAAGCTCTGGTCATCTACCTAGCCTAACTCTTGATGGTAGTTACGCTCTTACAGATCAATCAAACAGCTCAACTGATTATGATCAAGATAACCTAAACCTAGGCTTGAACTTAGTGGTACCTCTATATACGGGTGGTAGCACAACTTCTTTGACTAAACAGGCTGAATACAACTACGTTGCAGCAAGTGAAGATCTAGAAGCAACTTACCGTAGCGTTGTAAAAGACGTACGTGCCTTCAACAACAACATCACAGCTTCTATTGGTGCTCTACGCGCTTACGAACAGTCTGTTGTTTCAGCTCAGTCTGCTCTAGAAGCAACAGAAGCTGGTTTTGATGTGGGTACTCGTACTATCGTTGACGTACTAGATTCGACTCGCCGTCTATATGATGCGAACAAAAACCTTTCAGATGCTCGTTACAACTACATCCTAAGTGTTCTTCAGCTTCGTCAAGCGGTTGGTACACTAAGCGAACAAGACATCGTTGATGTAAACGCAGGTCTAAAAGTAGCAAGCAAGTAATTCTTAAATCCTAGTTAAAGACTCTAATCAAAGTCTTTAATAAAGCGACTAGATTACCGTTACAAAAATGCCGCTCATTGAGCGGCATTTTTATTATCTATCAAAAGTTAGATTTACAATCTGACTATGAGCTTGAGGCTAAAGGTTTTATACTCGAAGGCGAAGGGTTAACCTCGACCACCTTTAATCGCTTTGATAATTTCAGTTGTAGAGCAACCATCTTCAAAGTTAAGTACTTTAACTTCGCCACCAGCCGCAATCACTTCCGCACCGCCAGCAATATCTTCAGGTTTATAATCCCCACCTTTCACCAAAATGCTTGGCAATACTTCAGAGATCAAACGTTGAGGCGTATCTTCAGAAAACGGAACAACCCAATCAACCGCACCTAAACCAGCCAATACCGCCATACGACGATCGGTTGGGTTCACTGGGCGACCTGGGCCTTTCAAGCGTTTCACTGACTCATCAGTATTAACGGCAACGATCAAACGGTCACCCAACTCAGCGGCATGGTTCATGTAAGAAACATGTCCGGCATGCAGAATATCAAAGCAACCATTAGTCATAACCACTTTCTCACCTTTCTCACGAGCACGTTTCACCGCTTCAACTAATGCCGCTTCAGAGATCACGCCGTAATCGGTATCTTGGCTTCCGTGAATCGCTTCCGCTAACTCAATTGTAGACAGTGTCGATGTACCAAGTTTGCCAACTACCACACCAGCCGCCGCATTCGCGAGTGCACACGCTTCATCTAGAGGTTTGCCCGCAGCCACCGAAGCAGCCAATACTGAGATAACCGTATCGCCCGCACCGGTCACGTCATACACTTCTTTCGCTTGAGTCGGCAAATGGAACGGCGCCTGCCCTTTACGAAGTAAGGTCATGCCATGCTCACTACGAGTCACCAATAGAGCTTCAAAGTCGTATTTTTCGATTAAGGCGATGCCTTTCTCGATAAGATCTTCTTCCGATTTAACCTTACCTGCAACCAACTCGAACTCAGACATATTTGGCGTAAGCAAAGTCGCACCACGGTAGCGTTCTAAATCAGCACCTTTCGGGTCGATAAATACCGGAACCTTTGCCGCACGAGCTTTTTGAATAAAACTTTGCACATGCTCTAACGCACCTTTCGCGTAATCAGAAAGAATGACCGAACGTACATTTGGAAGCGCTTGCTCCATGCGAGACAAAATAAGCTCAGGGTCTGTATTCTCAAACTTGTCTTCAAAATCAAGACGGATCAGCTGCTGACCACGGCTCATTACACGCAATTTAGTAATGGTTGGGTAATCTTCTAACTCAACGAAATCACATTTAACCTTTAGTGCGCCTAAGGTATTTTTTAACACCTCAGCAGGCTCATCTTTGCCAGTTAAACCAACAACATGAGCATGCCCACCGAGAGACGCAATATTCATTGCTACGTTGGCAGCACCACCAGGACGCTCTTCGTTATTTTCTACTTTAACAACGGGCACAGGTGCTTCAGGTGAAATACGGCCAGTTGGGCCATACCAGTAACGATCAAGCATTACGTCACCGACAATAAGAACACCTGATTGGCTGTAGTCAGGTAGAATTGGTTTCATTGTTGAGCTCCAAAAATCGAATCTGGCTAGAGTCTAGCACACTGATTACAGTGGCTAAACTACAGATAAATGAGTAAAAGCCTATCAAGATAAACATAGCACTCGCTACGCTATGACTGAATTATGCTTCCATCCACTGCTTCCATGCCTGAACAACATGTTCTCTTTCCATTTCGAACTTTTCAATCGCCACATCCGCATCAAGGTTAAGTAGATTACGGTGGTGGATTTCATCCCTTAATGTGGTGTACGCATTGGTCAATGCCATACCTTGTTGCTCGTCCATTATCCCTTGCGACAACAAGCTTTCAAAGATTCTCACATTGTCACACCAACGAGTAAGCTTAGGTTTCTCGTTGCTGTATCTCAGCACTAAGTATTGCGCCAAGAACTCAATATCAGTAATACCGCCCGCATCTTGTTTAAGCATGAATCGATCGGCTTTTTTACCGCCTAAATGGCCACGCATTTTTTCACGCATATCCACAACTGACTTTTTGAGTGTTGCCTCATCTCGTGGCAAGCACAAAACCTCATGCCTAGTTTTGTTAAACGCAGATACCAATAAGTCATCACCGTAAATCATACGAGCACGAGTGAGGGCCTGGTGCTCCCATGTCCACGCGTCATTGTGCTGATACTCGTCAAAGGCATCGGTTGGACTCACCAATAGACCAGATGCACCAGAAGGGCGTAGGCGAGTATCGACTTCGTACAAAATGCCAGAAGCAGTTCTGGTCGAGAAAATATGAATAATACGCTGCGCTAATCTTAAGTAGAATTGGCGTCCATCGATCTCTTTCTTTCCATCAGTATAGATGTGTACCGGGCAGTCGTGCATGAACACGATATCAAGATCGGAGTTATAACCAAGCTCCCAACCACCGACTTTGCCATAACCAACGACAGCAAAACCGCGACCTTCGCGATCTTTAACATGGGTCGGTTCACCAAACTTGGCGGATACTTGTAACCAAGCTTGATTGACCCCCGCCTCCACAATGGCTTCTGCTAAGTAGGTCAGGTGATCACTGACCTTCATGACAGGTAGAGCACCCGCAATATCCGCGGCTGCAATTCTCAATATACAGGTCTGCTTAAACTGACGCAGACCTTCCATCTGTTGCTCCATATCATCTTCAGGGATACGGGCTAGATAATCACGCAACTCGGTCTTGTAAGACTCTAAAGGCACGGGATTGTAGAGTTGCTGAGGGTCGATAAGTTCATCTAACAGAATTGGATAACGACCCAACTGCTCCGAAATCATCGGGCTTGCCGTACACAGGCGAACTAGCTGAGTCAACGCGGCAGGGTGTTCATCTAGTAGTTCAAGGTAAGTGGTACGCGTAACGATTTTATGCAGCAGATGCAGTACTCGCGACAAACCAAACTCGGCATCCTTAGCGGTGTACAGCGCTTGAAACACTTTCGGCATCAGTCGATTGAGGACTTCCCGCCCACGAGGGCCAAGAGTCTTTTTAGCCAAATCGGCTTTAAACTGAATGATCGTTTTCGCCGCATCAGGCGGGCTCGCGACCGCAATGTCGTGTTCCAACACGTGCTCAATTACATCGGGTTTATGGGCCATATCCCACAACTCGCTAAAGTGGCTCGCGATCGGATTAGCGTCATCTTCATCAACGCCAATTAGGTCTTCGAACACGGTATGTACATTCGCCATATGGGCGCGAGTTGCCACAATCAAGCTATCCCAATCGGAAAATTGCATGGCAACCGCAAGCTGCAGTTGTTCGAATTCACCGTCAGGTAAGGTTTGAGTTTGCTTATCAGCCATGGCTTGTAACAGGTTCTCAAGGCGACGCAAAAACAGATAAGCTTCACGTAGGTGCCCCACCTCTTCAGACTCTAGCAGATGAAGGGATTCAATCGCACTTAAGGTTTCGAGTAACCCTCGACCGCGTAAGCTAGGCTCGCGTCCACCACGAATCAATTGGAAGACTTGTGCGATAAACTCAACTTCACGAATACCACCAGAGCCAAGCTTGATGTTGTTAGAGAGACCACGACGACGCACTTCGCTGCTGATCATAGACTTCATTCGGCGCAGAGATTGAATCGCACTAAAATCAATATAACGGCGGAACACAAACGGGCGTAGCATTTGGCGAAGCTCTTGATACTCAGGGTACATCTCACTGCCCATCACACGCGCTTTGACCATAGCGTAGCGTTCCCAATCGCGACCTTGTTCTTGATAGTAATCTTCTAGCGCAGCGTAACTCATGACCAGTGGACCACTCTCACCGAATGGACGCAGGCGCATGTCTACTCGATAACAGAATCCATCGAAGGTTTGCTGATCAAGCGCCTTAATAATACGTTGCCCGAGACGTGTAAAGAACTGCGCATTGGCAATGCTGCGTCTTGCACCTTGGGTTTCACCATTCTCTGGGTAGGTGAAGATCAGATCGATATCGGAAGAGAAGTTAAGCTCACCGCCCCCTAGCTTGCCCATACCAATGATCAACATCGGCTGTGCTTCGCCTTGTTCATTACAAGGTGTGCCCCACTCTTTACAACAAATATCGTACTGCCATTGGTAGGTTTCGAAGATCATCGCCTCAGCCAACATCGATAGATGATTTAGGCTCTGCTCTAGCTCCCACGAACCCATAAAATCACGCCAAGCAATGTAGGTCATTTCTCGATTTCGGAATTGACGCAGCACGCGCTGACCGCTCATTTCATCGGTGCAACTAGAAAGTAATTCAGCCAAGCGTTCTCGGTATCCTTCAGCGCGTTCTTCGCATGCCAACATATTAGGTAAGTCACCACATAAAACCGTATCACGCTGCAGGCAATCACCAATAAAACAGCTTAAACCGAGTACACGTTTAAGATCTTCAGTCAGTGGCTCAGACCAAGTATTGATGGCTTCACTTTGATGCTCTAATAATTGCTCAAAAGCAGACTGGGAGTGAGTGATGAGTTGAGAAGGCAATGGCATGTTTCTTCCTTGTATAAGCTGCGCGCCGAACAATCGGTTTATCGATTCAGTTCTTCAATAACGAGTTTTCATAACTAAAGATAAGTTATACCAAAGTTACGCCAATAAAAAACGCCCACATTAGCAATGTGGGCGTTTTATCGATTAACTTATCTGGTTGAGCTTACAACCGAGAAACAGTCTCTGGGAATTAGCCTTTGACGGATGAAGATTGGGTGCTGAGGACTAAACCTTAAATTGCTTAATCTTACCGTCGAGTTCTTGCGCGTTACTTTCCATAAGCTGAGAGGTCTCGAGCAGTTCACCAACCACCACAACTGAAGCTTCAACAAGCTCGCGTACATTGGTCAGGTTGATGCTCATCTCTTCAGCAACACTGCTCTGTTGGCCTGCAGCGGTCGCGATCTGGAAGTTCATATCATTGATTTGATTGACTTGGCTTACAATGCCGTCAAGCTCACTTCCCGCGTTAGTCACCAGATCAACACCTTCAGCCGCTTCAACAACACTCTTCTCCATCAGTTCTACCGCAGAGTTAGCGCTGCTTTGTAGGTGACTGATCATGTCTTGAATCTCGACTGTCGCTTGTTGAGTACGCTGCGCAAGGTTACGAACCTCATCGGCAACAACCGCAAAACCACGTCCCGCTTCACCTGCACGCGCGGCTTCAATCGCTGCGTTCAGTGCCAGTAGGTTAGTTTGCTCTGAAATGCCTTGGATAGTGCCCACAACGCTGCCAATCGAATCAACGCGTTCTTCTACTTGGTTTACCGCTGCTGCAGATGCTGCGATATCTGAAGATAGCTCACTCATCTTAGAAACTGAGCCTTGAACGAACTTCTGACCGGTCAATGCTTGGCCTGATGCCTGTTCAGTCAATGAAGACGCACTTTGTGCATGCTCAGCGACAGTTTGTACGGTCGAAGTCATTTCGCTCATAGCTGTCGCTAGCTGATCGATCTCGTTGAACTCTTCTTGAGCCGAATCTTTGGTCTCTGACATGCTAATGGTCATCACTTCTGTAAGAGCAAATAACTCGTCTGAAGAAGCCACTTGAGTTTTGATCATGTCGTTCAGTTGGACGCGAGTTTTTTCAAGTTCGCGTGCCACATCGCCGTATTCATCTTTACAGTCCATTTCAATCGGCACTGATAGATTCTTATCAGCCATGGTTTTAATGGCGTCATTAAGGTACTGAGTTTGGCGAAGCATAACGCGCGCCGCTGCTAATAGAAGAACCACAAACACAATGATCATCAAGGCTGTTTGCCAAGCCACTTGAACTAGGTAAGTCTCGTAATGCTGCTGTGCCACTTGCGCATTGTTGGTTACAGCAAGCAATGAATCGTAAAACGTACTTGCGTCCCAAAGCTGCTTCGAAATGATCAAGATAGTGCTGAATATCATCAGCATGACCATTTTTGGAACGAGACGAACGTCAGAGATTATCCTTTCCCACGGCTTGAATGACAGTTTAGTCATTGTCAGTTCTCCATTAATTCTTATATATTGATGGCTTCTATATCCGCGAGGTGGCTATGTCAGTCAAAGTTCGCGATTTATTTTGAGCCTCGTATGAATGTTGAATAATACCAAAGACGCCACCAAGCCGATGAGCTTATTGTCACTGATTCTCTCTTTCTTAGCGTTATTTGTGATCTCAGGCTTATTGTTCGTACCGATCGATAAAGAATCGAAACAAGTCCTTATCGGCCTCGATTTTATAATCTGTAGTGTTTTTCTTTTTCAGCTCACAATTGATCTATTTAGATCACAAAACAAAAAAGAATTTCTAAAAGTACACTGGATCGATTTCTTAGCAAGTATCCCAATGATCGAGCCTCTTCGTTTCGCCCGTATTTTTCAAATTCTGCGAGTCATCTTAGTTCTGCGTTCAAGTAAACGTATTTTCAGAGAGTTATTTCGTAATAGGAAAGAGACCACTTTCGCTTCCATCATTCTGCTTTTGGTGATCTTACTGACTATCGGTGCTGGCACGATCCTGCTATTGGAACACAAAGATCCGAACGCCAACATCACTACAGGTCATGATGCTTTATGGTGGGCGTTTGTGACCATCAGTACTGTGGGTTATGGCGACCATTACCCAGTGACAACTTCCGGTCAGTTAGTGGCTTCAATGGTGATCATCTGTGGTGTCGGTGTGTTTGGTATGATTTCAGGCTTGATTACTTCTTTGATCACCTCCCCAACTCATCATGAGAATCTACGAGCGGAAAACAAAGAGAAACACCTTGAGAAGATCATCGAGCAGCAACAGAAAATCTTAGAGCGACTCGAAAAACTTGAGCAACAAACAAAAAAATAGGGCCGGAGCCCTATTTTCAAATTCATACTTCTATTGATACAGGTATCGAGTTTAGTCTTGCCAGTATGGCTCAACCTCAACACTGATTTGGCGTGTCTGTTCCATCGCATGCAGAATGGACACTTCTTGACGAGCCAACCAGCGCTCTAGCTGAACCTTCTCATCGCCTTCTAACTTCTCAGTTAACGGCTCTAATGTTTTAAGTGCCAGCAAATCATCAATACCTTGTACCATGTCAGCCCATGGCAAACGGAAGCTGTTACGCTCTTCATCGTCATACAAGCTCGCAAAACCCACACCAGAGTATAGATTGCGCATCAAACGGTATTGCTGATCAATATACGCTTGGCTAGTCATCACACGTTCAGGTGGGAAAGCTTCCATCAAGTCCGCCCATGTGCGATCAAGCTGCTTCACCGAAAACCATTCGATACCACTAGCCATTTGCTCACGTGCTTTTTCATCTAAGAAAGGTTGCCAGCCACGAGACAAGATCCAACGGCTCAGGTCTAGCAATAAACCTGTGTAACGAGCCGAACTCAGCAAGGTAAGCAGCTCTTCACGATCTGGAAGTTGCTCTTGCATCTCTTTCAGCTCAGCGACTAAGAACTTACGCGCATCGAGTTTACGCAGCACATGGCCTTTATCTTCCAGCAAATCTTCGAAGTGGTCATAGCTTTTTAGCCACTCAAGCTCTTGCTCAAGCCACTTTAACTCTTGACGTAAAATCGCACTTGCTCGTCTTGGAACAATGCCGCCATAGATAGTGAAAGTTTGGCGAATAAAACTCAGCGAGTGACTGATCTCATGCAAAGCTTCAATCGATTGACGCTCTGTGAAAATCTGCTCGTGATAGTGCCAATGAGCGAGAGCATGCTCTAAAGATTGAATAAAACACGATTCAACGGTATCACTTTTGTCAGTATCAACTAAGGTCAAAGGAGTGACTTCATCTCCTTGATAACCTTGAGCAAGACGGTAACCCTTAGCTGCTTTACTTAGGTTACCCAAACGCATGCCACCTTGTTCGCAGAATTGGCGAGACAATGTAAATAGCGCATCCGTTTGACCGGATTTAAGTTCCAATTCGACTTCGCAAATCGGTTCTTGCAGGTCGCCTGATTCAACAAAGCCTTGATCGAATGCGACCTCGACTTGGCTACCATCAGGCATACCAATCAACCACTGCTCACGCGTGAAGTTGGTAGAGAACAGAGGAGTCAGCTCAGCTTGCAACGTTTCGATGTCTTTACCTGCTGGCCAGATATCCTCTGGGTGCAGGGCTAGCTTAGGTTCGTTGCTGTCGTGTTCTGCATTGTATTCAGGCCTTTGATGCAGGCCAGCAACCACACGACCAGCAGTCTTTACGGTTTGTACAAATACGTCATCAAAGCGTCGAATGCGTAAGCCTGTATCGTGCTTACGTAGCCAGTTGTCAGCGGTGTCAAAGTAAATGTTACCTAGCTCACGACAACTGTGCTGAAGTACTTTAGTTTCAGCAATTTTATTGCGTAAAGTCTCTGAAAATTCAGGAGAAACAAAAAACTTCAGTTCTATCTCGGTTTCCATAGTTATACCTTTCTGTGAAGATAGGAACAGGATATTGCCAATTTGAAAAGTCGGCAAGTCAGAAATATCGCCCTTATGATGATCTAAAACAGTTTTAATGAGAGATTGATTAGGTTAACATGCGCGACTTTGTAGCCATCGCTTAACATTTCACCATGAATATGGTGTATGTTGTTTTAAGGTTATTATTTATTAGGTTGGATGACCATGCCAGTAAATACAATTATGGGGTTATTTGCAAAGTCCCCAATTAAACCTTTGCAGCGTCACGTAGTATGCGTGAACGAATGTTGTTCTCACCTAGTTAATTTCTTTGAAGTTTCTTCAAAAGGTGACTGGGAAAAAGCATCAGAAATTCGAGCTCAAATTTCTCACCTTGAGAAAGAAGCTGACGTACTAAAACGTGAAATTCGCCTTAAACTTCCTCGTGGTTTGTTTATGCCAGTTGATCGCACCGATATGTTGGAGCTATTAACTCAACAAGACAAACTCGCAAACCTAGCGAAAGACATTGCTGGCCGTGTATATGGTCGTCAACTTGTCATTCCTGCTCCTATGCAAGAAAACTTCATCGCTTACGTTAAACGTTGTCTAGATGCAGCGAACCAAGCACAAAACGTAATCAATGAATTAGACGAATTACTTGAGACTGGCTTTAAAGGCCGTGAAGTAACACTCGTTGCCGAAATGATTCATCAATTAGATGTAATTGAAGATGACACGGATGCGATGCAGATCGAACTACGCCAACAACTAATGGCAATTGAAGGCGATCTGAATCCAGTTGATATCATGTTCTTATACAAAATTCTTGAATGGGTTGGTGGTATTGCAGATCAAGCACAGCGTGTAGGCGCTCGTCTTGAAGTAATGCTTTCTCGATCTTAAATCATACGTTAACCATATAACGAAGAGCATTTTTTGAACAAACCACTTATGCGCTGAGTATTCCTCTCGCTGAGCGGTTTTTTGCGTCTAAATTTGTTCCGCTTGTTATCAAACAACTAGGTATTACGATGGATATCCTTGCTAACTACGGCACTGTCCTGATTATTGTTGCAGCAGCTTTCGGTTTCTTGATGGCTATTGGTATTGGTGCAAATGACGTTGCGAACGCAATGGGCACCTCAGTAGGCTCTAAAGCTTTAACCGTTAAACAAGCGATCATTATCGCAATGATCTTTGAATTCGCAGGTGCTTACCTTGCGGGCGGCGAAGTAACAGACACGATCCGTAAAGGTGTTATCGAAACGTCTCTATTCGCTCATCAACCAGATGTACTTGTGTACGGCATGATGTCAGCACTTCTTGCTGCGGGTACATGGCTACTTCTCGCTTCTTACATGGGCTGGCCGGTTTCTACGACTCACTCAATCATCGGTGCAATCATCGGCTTCGCTTGTGTGTCTGTAGGTACTGAAGCGGTAGACTGGAACAGCGTTCAAGGCATTGTGGGCAGTTGGATTATCACACCGGTTATTTCCGGCTTCTTCGCTTACGTCATATTTGTAAGTGCTCAACGACTGATTTTTGATACAGAGAACCCGCTATTTAACGCGAAACGCTTTGTACCGGTATACATGTTCATTACAACAATGGTAATTGCACTTGTAACCATCAAGAAAGGCCTTAAGCACGTTGGTCTTCACCTAAGCAACACTGAAGCATGGGTTTGGGCTGCTGGCGTTTCTGCGCTTGTAATGATCGGCGGTTACCTATACATCCAGAAGAAATTCGCTAACCGCGAAGAAGACCACGGCTTTGCAGGTGTTGAAGGCATCTTCTCTGTACTCATGGTTATCACAGCTTGTGCGATGGCATTTGCACACGGTTCAAACGACGTTGCGAACGCGATTGGTCCACTGTCTGCTGTTGTATCAACCGTTGAGCACATGGGTGAAATCACAGGTAAGAGTACTATCGCATGGTGGATTCTTCCTCTAGGTGGATTCGGTATCGTTGTTGGTCTTGCAACAATGGGTCATAAAGTAATGGCAACCGTTGGTACTGGTATTACAGAACTAACACCAAGCCGTGGCTTTGCTGCACAACTTGCAACTGCATGTACGGTTGTACTAGCTTCAGGTACTGGCCTTCCAATCTCTACTACACAAACACTCGTTGGTGCTGTTTTAGGTGTTGGTTTTGCTCGTGGTATCGCAGCACTAAACTTAGGCGTTGTACGTAATATCGTGGCTTCTTGGATTGTGACACTACCTGCAGGTGCTCTACTTGCTGTTGTGTTCTTCTACGGAATTCAAGCTGCGTTTACTATGTAATCGCGACTGCGTTAGTGAATACTAGCGTCAGAACAGTGTGAGCTTCAGTAACGATATGTAAATACCATGTCATTATTGACTCAAACGCACAGAAAGGGAGGCTTTGCCTCCCTTCTTTGTTGCACCGCATAAAGAAACTAAATATTATTTGCTGATTGAGGCTGACTCATACGCCTACCCAATTTGAATCGTTAAGGGATTTACTGTGAAAAAACTGATTAGCTTAGTTTTGTTCGCAATGCTTGCGGCTCCAGCTGCCTTTGCACAAGACCGTTATATTGCTGACAAACTATTTACTTATATGCATTCTGGCCCAAACAACACATTCCGTATCATCGGTAGTGTTGATGCCGGTGAAAAGATTACATTCCTACAAACTAACAAGAGTACGGGTTACACCCAAATTCAAGACAACCGTGGCCGTAAAGGTTGGGTTGAAAGCAAGTTTGTAAGCACTCAAGAAAGCATGGCACTGCGTATGCCTAAGCTAGAGAAAGAGCTGACGGAAGTTAAAGGCAAGCTAGCGAATGCTCGTCAGAGTGCTGACAGCGAAAAAGCTGGCCTAGCAAGCTCTCTAGATTCTCGTAACAAGCAGATTGCTGAACTAGAACAGAACTACAGTGAAATTAGCCAACAGCTAACGAGTTCTCAAACAGAGAACCGTGAACTGCGCGCTAAGCTAGACACTCAAAAAGACGACCTACTATTGAAGTACTTCATGTACGGTGGTGGTGTTGCGGGTATTGGTCTACTTCTAGGCCTTGTTCTGCCACACATCATGCCTCGTCGCAGAAAATCACCAAACGGTTGGGCGTAGACTTAACGCTTGTATCAGGTACAGTAAATTCAGTATCGAATATCAAAAAGGAGCACCGAGGTGCTCCTTTTTATTTGTCTGTTATCTAAATACGTATAGAAATCGCTAACCTTTCCACTCGTACAGAGCCGGGATTTCTATCTTCTGTTGATTGAACTCTATGATCACTGATTGTGGCTTAATCTCTAGTAATTGAATGTCTTGTCCAATCCAATCTCCTTGCGCCACTTCTTGGCCGTTCACTTTTACCCAACGTTTGGTCTCGCTGCTCGAGTACATATGAGTTTGTAGGTCTAACTTAGGAAGGACTCCTGATAAGCTATTGGTGTGCGTTTCCAACTCAATAACCTGAGAGCCTCTTTGCCCTGCGGGTCTAGAGTCCATCGGCTCAGGAGTGCTTTGTTGCTCCCCCATAATGGATTCAAGCTTCAATGCCAAATCAGGTGGCAACTCACTGAGGTCTAGCCCTTGCAGCAGATCACTGTCCGATTGTAAGTCACTATTTGATTGCTGATCAGTGCTTGATTGCAGAGCAGTCGTTTCATCACTCGCGCCTGGCTGAACGGATGACGATTCAGAACTGGCTGTCATTTGAGTGTTGTTATCAGCATTAGCGAAGATCACTGCTGAGCCACCAGCGGTGTTTGCACGATTAGCGCCAGAATCAATCTGTGCATACATCTCTTGGCGTGGCAATGCTTTCAACGGTTGGCTCGCCGGTGCAGGGCGAACGGTGAACAAGGCATCTTCTTCCTCAGACACGGCATCCATGCTTGCTATATCAGCATCCGCAATTTCAGGCTCAATGTCTGATTCAGTTTTAAATTCTGGCAGAGCGACATTGGCAGCTTGGTTCACGGCTTCTTGTTGTTGGATATACGATTGATAAGCCAAGACGCCACCCACCAACAAAGAAGGAACCAAGATTAAGAGTAGCCCCATCGCTAACGATGAACCTCGCTTGTTGCTCATCCCTTTTGCAGAATTAGGAACATGATGATTCTGGTAGCCTTTGAAGCTTGGTTTGCTAAGAGAGTGCTGATTAATAGAAGATGGCTTGTGAGACGGCTGTTTAAGTTCGTGCATAATACGTGACATTAGCTTTCGCCCCCTTCTAGTGACATCAGCTTAGGCGAATCGAGTTGAGCTAATCTCTGCAATCTTGCTAAGGTGCGCTTACCTGCAATGCCATCAACAGACATACCTTGCCACGTTTGAAATGCTTCGATTTTCATTTTTAACTCATAATCAAATACATCATTACCGGAAACAACCTCTCCTAATACTTCAGAAAGCAGTAGATCAAGCAAAGCAACCGCTTCACCTTGATAGCCCTCTTTAAGGGTCTCTCGCAGCGGCTGCTTCCAAATAGCGACGTAATCGCCTTGCCAGATTTGCTCTAAGGATTGCTTCGGCATCACCAACAGCTTTTCATTAACCAGCAACTCGACAGAATCCTTAGACACGCCATACAGCACAGCAAACACTGGTTTTTGGTCTATGTCGAGATTAAGTACCACAGGAACACCAAGTTCTAACAAGGTATCCAAACTGGCCTGCTGCTGCTCACACACAAAAACACTTTGTGGCTCACTTAAGCACAATCCATCACGCAGTGAAGATTGATATCCCCACAACGTATACAAGTCTTTGATAGCGAGAGAACGATTGGTCCCCTGCATCAAATGTTGTTGAATGTGTTGTGGCAATTCAAACTTGGCAGGTTTTGGCTCAGCAACCAACTTAGGAACATCTGATACCAAAGAACGCTGAGTACGTGCTAACACTTCCGTCTTTGCTCCATTTGATGCATCCGTAGGCAACCAAGCATTGATATAGCTTGGAGCGAAGTTAAAGGTCGCTATTGCAAGACCAACGCTTAACGTCGCAATCCCTGCGTATTGGAATAACTTAGGCGCGACACGAGAAGTTAGAGCTTTCTCGACGTGATACACATCGGCCTGAAAGGACATAACCTGCTGACACGCTCGGTTAACCGTTTCATTGCTCGGTAGCTGCTCACCGTCATGAAAAGCCAACTGCAGTGCTTTATCACACACCAAGTTAATGAGCCTTGGAATACCATGCGTATATTGAGCAATCAGCTTGATAGAACGGTTCGAAAACAACATCTGCTCGCCACCCGCCGTCTCCAAACGAAACGCGATGTACTTGCCCGTTTCTTCGGTATTAAGAGGCAGTAAGTGATAACGACCAGTAATGCGCTGTGCTAGCTGACGTAGCTGCGTGGTTTGTAAGTGCTGTTGTAATTCCGGCTGGCCGACCAACAGTACTTTTAACAGCTTACGATTGTCGGTTTCCAAGTTTGTTAGAAGGCGTAACTGCTCCAACACATCGGCAGCGAGGTGTTGGGCTTCATCGATCACCAATAGGGTTTGAATGCCTTCGGCATGGCTATCAAGTAGAAAATAATGAATAGCCTGACTGAGCTGTTTCAACGATGCTTGTTCTGGGTACTCGACCTCAAACTCATCGCAGATAGCTTCTAGTAAATCCGTATTTGAAAACGTAGGGTTAAGTATAAGGCCAGCCTGAGTATGACTATCCAATGAAGACAACATCGCCTTAGCGACCGTTGTTTTCCCTGTACCAACCTCACCAGTAAGCATCGCAAAGCCCCCACCCTCGCCTAAACCGGCTTGTAGGTTCTGCATCGCTTCTTGATGGCGCTGACTCAAAAACAAGTAGCGAGAATTTGGTACAATCGAAAATGGCATCTCAACGAAGCCAAAATATTCCTTATACATGTGCTGCCCTATAATTACGATTAATGGAAAGTACCATTGCTTGCAGTAAAGTCCAGCAGTGATAAAACATTTCGAGGTGATAAGTTGCAAATTTACGATAGCCTACCAAAAGACAACGGGCTACAACGCTATCTAGTCGGTGGAGCAGTGCGCGATAAGCTGCTCAATATTGATAGTTATGATAGAGATTGGGTCGTGGTAGGGAGTACCCCTCAAGAGATGGAAAACCTTGGCTTTACTGCTGTGGGAAAAGATTTCCCGGTATTCTTGCACCCAAAAACCAAAGAAGAGCACGCACTGGCTCGCACTGAGAGAAAATCAGGCTCTGGTTACACAGGCTTCGAATGTTACTTCGCGCCAGACGTGAGTTTGGAAGAAGACCTGATGCGTCGAGATCTGACCATCAACGCTATAGCTCAGGATGATAAAGGCCAACTTCACGATCCTTATCATGGCCAGAAAGATCTATCGGATCGTATCTTAAGACACGTTTCAGACGCTTTTGTTGAAGACCCTCTTCGTGTACTGCGTGTGGCTCGCTTCGCCGCCAAGCTTCACCATCTTAACTTCACGGTTGCACCTGAAACCATGGATATGATGAGTGAGATCGTCCAATCTGGTGAGCTGGCACACCTTACTGCAGAGCGAGTTTGGCAAGAGTGGCATAAGTCTCTTAGTACACCGCACCCTGAAGTGTTCCTCTCTGTATTGAAAGAGTGTGGTGCATTGGCAGTCGTATTACCTGAGATTGACGCTCTATTTGGCGTCCCTCAACCTGAAAAATGGCACCCTGAAATCGACACGGGTATTCACACTCTGATGGTTGCTCAGCAAGCCGCACTATTAAGCCCATCGCTACCGGTACGCTTTGCAGCTCAAGTGCATGACTTAGGTAAAGGCGTCACACCACAAGCTGAATGGCCAAGCCATAAAATGCACTGCCACACAGGTGTTAAGATAATCAAGAAACTGTGTGAGCGAGTGAGAGTGCCCAATGAGTTCAGAGACCTTGCGTTGTTAGTGTGCGAGCAACATTCTAATATCCACCGCGCAGGCGAGCTCAAACCAACCACCTTTCTCAAGGTTCTCAACAAGTTCGATGTTTGGCGTAAGCCAGATAGGCTCGACGATATACTACTTTGCTGCCAGGCCGACCACGCAGGCCGAAAAGGATTAGAAGATCAGCCTTATCCTCAAAAAGCGCGCTTTGAAGTCGCCTACCAAGCGGCGCTTCAAGTCGAAGTAAAAGCGATCATTACCGATGGTTTTAAAGGCAAAGATATTCGAGAAGAACAAGAGAAACGCAGAGCCATCGCAATTGAAAATGCCCTATCAGAACTCGCTAGCAGTTAATCGTCGCCGCTCTACCTAAAACGTATAAAAAGCCCGCAGTTAAGCGGGCTTTTTGTTTCAATTCTTACAGCGAGACCGTTGCCTGTGTCTGTTACTGCATCATTAAGAAAGCAAACAGACCACAACCTAGAATCAGGCGGTAGATAACGAACGGTGTCATGCCCATACGAGAGATAAGCTTCAAGAAGAAGTGGATACAGATGTAAGCACTGATGAAAGACACCGCAACGCCCGTTAGCAAAGTGCCAACATGGATTGGATCACCGCTTGTCACCAACTTAAGACCTAAATAACCACCAGCCAGAGTGATGATTGGGATAGACATCAAGAAAGAGAATCGAGCCGCCGCTTCACGTGTGAAACCAAGGTAAAGCGCCGCGGTAATGGTTGCGCCAGAACGAGACGTGCCCGGAATGATCGCCATTGCTTGAGCAAGACCAATAAACAGCGCCTTTTTCCAACCCGCTTGGTATTCGTCATCGCGCAGGCTTGAGTTCTTGTCCACCCACCATAACAATAGACCAAAGATAATCGTTGTCGTCGCGATCACCCACGCACTGCGTAAGTAAAGCTCAACAATATCTTTCATCAACAAGCCAAAGATACACGCAGGAATCGTCGCGAGAATGATCATCCACGCTAACTTCGCTTCTTTACTACGATCGCCTTTAAACACTGAACCAAAGAATGCGCTCAACAGAGAGACCACTTCTTTACGGAAATAGATAACAACAGCTGCCAAAGTACCAACGTGGACAGCGACATCAAAAGCCAAACCTTGATCTTCCCAGCCTAAAACAGCTGAAGGAAGGATTAGGTGTGCAGAACTGGAAATAGGTAAAAACTCTGTAAAGCCTTGCACCAACGCCAATATAAACGCTTCAAAATAACTCATTACTTACCTTAAAAATTATAGTTTTATATCTACGACAGAGAGCGAGTCTAATTGCTGCATCTTCTGCCATATTTCACTGACGGTTCTTCCGTCTTGCGGGATCACTCGCGCAGGACAAAGATCATAAAGCGGCTGTGTTACAAAAGGATATTTGTAGATATCACTGCGTGGTAATTCTGGTTCACACTCAGAAACCTCCTCTCCAAACAGCACAATATCAAGATCGAGTTTTCGATCTTGTAGTTTGTGCGCATCTTGAGAGCGACCCCATTTAAACTCAATTTTACGCAGCTGCTGTGAAAATTCAGTCAATGAGAGTGACGTGTCGAGCTCTATCACAAAGTTATAAAACGGATGGCTATTAAAACCGACGGGCTCACAGTGATAGATTTTAGAGCATTTAAGGTTAGTCCCTAACGATTGAAGCTCTGTCCATGCCACCCTTGCATGCTTGTCGCGGTCTATGTTCGTGCCAACACCAACATAGGCTACTGTCATGCTTGACCTCGTTCGATGATCACACCAACGGCTTTTGCTTGTGGCACTGCGCCAGGTTTAGCCAATCGGATTTTAATCCACGGCACAGAGAACTGAGTCATAATAAGCTCTGCGACTTCTTCAGCAACACGTTCTACGAGTAGAAAACGGCCATTTGCAATGTGCTCAAGTACTGCAGTGCTCACTTTCGAATAATCCAAAGCATCAACCACATCATCACTCTTGCCTGCTGGGCGGTTGTCATGAGCCATTTCAATATCAAGCACCAGTTTCTGTTTGATCTCTTGCTCCCAATCGTAAACACCGATCGTTGTAATTACTTCTAGCTGCTCAATGAAAACTTTATCCAGTGCCATGACTTGTCCTTTTAGAGGTCGGATACCCAAATTGGGGAAAAAAACGTATTATTTGCGTAATTCGAGATATGATATCAATTACTCTTGGATTGAGCATTATTTTCCCATCGTTAGGCGTATAACCGTTAAAGGACAGACATGACCCCATTGGCACTTATCATGATCATTGCTGCCTACTTACTAGGTTCAATCTCTAGTGCGGTCTTGATATGCCGAGTTTTGAGGCTCCCAGATCCTCGAACAGTAGGTTCTAACAACCCAGGAGCAACCAATGTCCTGCGTGTTGGCGGTAAAGGCGCAGCAGCTGCCGTCCTTTTGTGTGACATGCTGAAAGGCACTATCCCTGTCTGGCTTGGCTACTACCTCAAGATCGACCCAATCATTCTTGGGGTTGTGGCAATTGCGGCGTGTCTTGGCCATATGTATCCGATCTTCTTCCACTTCAAAGGTGGTAAAGGCGTGGCAACCGCACTTGGCGCTATCGCCCCAATAGGATTCGATCTAACCGGAATGATCATGGCAACTTGGTTAGTGGTCGCGTTTTTGTTTCGTTACTCTTCTTTAGCGGCACTGGTTACTGTGCTACTTGCCCCTTTCTACGCTTGGTTAGTCAAACCTCAATACACATTGCCAGTAGCCATGCTGTGCTGTTTGATCGTGTTACGTCACCACCAGAATATCCGCCGCCTACTCGATGGCAGCGAACCAAAACTCGGACAAAAAAAATCGGCTTAAACTGTCACGTCTAAGCCGAACTATTTTTAAACCGAGATGCGTTTAAACCGACGTAAGTATAAGTCGAACAACACTATTCAGTATTTAAGAACTTACAGCAGATGTTTATCTAAAAACGTCTTCAGCATTGTGTTCACAAACTCTGGTTGCTCTAACGAGCTAATATGACCAGCGCCAGGAATCACCACTAATTCACTGCCCGTAATGCAATCGTGCATTAGGTATGACTCAAGTACCGGACGTGGTTTATCTTCTTGTCCTACAGCAATCAAAACAGGCAGAGCAAAGTTCTCTACCGATTCAATCATGTCACGACGTCCAAACACCATTCGACCAATTCGTGCCACTTCTTCAGCGTTGTCACCCTCAAGAGCTGATAACTGCTGAGTAAACCCTTCCACTAAAGTTGGCGTGTTGGTTTGAGCATCATTAGCGAAGAACAGTGGAACAACCGCTTCAACAATTGGCTGAGGAACCGTCTTGGTTTGAGTGATGGTATCTAACATGCTGAAGTACTTAGCGTGAGCAACCTCTGGTTCTAAACCCACAAAAGTATCCATTAGAACCAAAGACTTAATACGTGCAGGTGCAAGTTCCGCTAACTCTGTTCCCCACATACCGCCAACCGATAAACCAACCACTGAGAATTCTTCGATCTCTAAATGATCAAGCAGAGCCAAAACGTGCTGAGCGTAATCTTTCAAGTTACGCATCGAAGCGGGTGCAGCTTGAGACTCACCGTGAGACCAAAGCTCTGGAACAATACAGCGATACTGAGTTTTTAACGCTTCGATCTGCGGCTTCCACATTGCACTATCCCAAAGGTAGCTGTGGCCGAGTACAACAACAGGGCCTTGACCTTCATCTAGGTACGCCATCGATTGATTGTCTACTGTGAACTTGTTCATTTTCTTCCCTAATCTCTATCAGCAATTATTTATCGACATACGGTCGGTAAGCTAGGATATAAAAACGGCCGCACAAGGCGACCGTTTATCGAAACACTATAGTCAATTACGCAATTGGCTCTAGCTGGTCAATAGGCCAACGCGGTGTGGCATGAACAGACAAATCAGCCGTTTCGCCATTCTTTAGGCGCTGCATGCCCGCATAAGCGATCATCGCACCATTATCTGTACAGAATTCTGTGCGTGGGTAGTACACCTCACCACCGACTTTCTTAGCAAGAGCTTCAAGCTCAACACGCAGTTGTTTGTTGGCACTTACACCGCCAGCAATCACTATACGTTTCATGCCCGTTTCAACCAAGGCTCGCTTACACTTGATTACTAAGGTTGCACAAACAGCTTCTTGGAATGCATAAGCGATATCAGCGCGAGTTTGGTCATCATTATCGTTATCGCGAATGGTATTCGCTGCGAACGTCTTCAAACCAGAAAAGCTCATATCTAGACCTGGACGATCGGTCATTGGACGCGGGAACTTAAAACGACCCGGAGTGCCTTTTTCCGCCAAACGAGATAACAGTGGACCACCAGGGTAATCTAAGCCCATCAGTTTCGCGGTTTTATCAAACGCTTCACCCGCTGCATCATCAATCGATTCACCAAGGATTCGGTATTCACCAATACCTTTCACTTCTACCATCATGGTATGGCCGCCAGAAACCAGCAGAGCCACAAATGGGAATGGTGGTGGGTTATCTTCTAGCATTGGCGCAAGAAGGTGACCTTCCATATGGTGAACAGGCACTGCAGGCACTCCCCACGCATAAGCAATACTGCGACCAATCGTTGCACCAACCAGCAGTGCACCCACTAAACCAGGGCCAGCCGTGTAAGCCACACCATCAATGTCTTTCGACGTTAGGTTCGCTTCAGCTAATGCCGCTTTAATAAGAGGAATTGTTTTTTTCACGTGGTCACGTGAAGCTAGCTCAGGTACCACACCACCGTAATCGGCGTGCAGCTTTACTTGGCTATATAATTGATGAGAAAGCAGCCCTTGCTCATCATCATAAATCGCGATTCCTGTTTCATCACAAGAGGTTTCAATACCAATAATGCGCATAATTTTCTCGGCACGCTTTCGTCTAAAATGGGAAATTAGCGCAATATTACCCTGCCTAAGCTCTTCAAACAAATATTGTACAGACTATAATCGACAAAGTGCTTTACAAAGCCACTGTGATCGGATTAAAATTCCGCACCATTTTTGATCAAGCTGGTTAATGGCCAAACGCGAATAGAGAGTTAGCTCGATGGGTAACTTCTCTGATTTGGTACTGAGTAGCCAGCGATAATGAATAACCCCTGAGGTGAAAGGCATATGCCAATAGTTAAAGTACGTGAAAACGAACCGTTCGACGTTGCACTACGTCGTTTCAAGCGCTCTTGTGAAAAAGCAGGTATCCTTTCTGAAGTTCGCCGTCGCGAGCACTACGAAAAGCCAACTACAGTTCGCAAACGCGCTAAAGCAGCAGCTCAAAAGCGTCACGCTAAGAAGCTAGCTCGCGAAAACGCACGTCGCGTTCGCCTGTACTAATAACTTAATCCATAAGGACTGAGTTATGGCTCTTATTGAACAACTCAAAGAAGAGCAAAAATTAGCGATGAAAGCCAAGGACAAACCGCGCCTTGGCACTATCCGCTTAGCTCTTTCAGCAATTAAGCAACGTGAAGTTGACGAACGGATCACTCTGAACGACGACGACATTCTTGCTGTATTAGTTAAAATGGTTAAGCAACGTCGCGATTCTGTTGCTCAATATGAATCAGCAAATCGTCAAGATCTTGCTGACGTGGAAAAAGCAGAAATTACGGTACTTGAAGGCTTTATGCCTCAACCGCTAAGTGATGAAGAAGTTATTGCACTACTTGATAGCGCAATCGCCGAAGCTCAACCAGCGGGCATGCAAGACATGGGTAAAGTAATGGCTATCTTGAAACCACAAATTCAAGGGCGTGCAGATATGGGTAAAGTTAGTGGTTTAGTTCGTTCTAAACTCGCTTAATCCCAAATCAAATTGCAACAAGCCGTGCAATCCTTCGGAACGCACGGCTTGTTTGTATCTGTAACCTATTCAAACTATTATTATCCACACTCTCAGTTAGTGCATTTTTCTAAGGTTTTATGGCAGGACACATCCCGCGTAGTTTCATTGATGATCTCCTAGCGCGTCTCGACATTGTCGACATAGTGGACGCACGCGTGAAACTTAAGAAAAAAGGCAAAAACTATGGTGCTTGTTGCCCATTCCACAACGAAAAGACCCCTTCTTTTAGCGTAAGCCAAGAAAAACAGTTTTATCACTGCTTTGGTTGTGGCGTACACGGTAATGCTATCGACTTCATTATGGAGTTCGAACGTCTCGATTTTGTTGAAGCGATTGAAGAGCTTGCCTCTTTCTTAGGCCTCGATGTTCCTAGAGAGCAACGTAGCGGCGAGATATCAACAGCACCAAGAGCCAACAGCGAACAAAAACGTAACCTCTACGATTTGATGGGCGGCATCAGTAATTTTTACCGCTCTCAACTGAAAATATCAGCCAACAAACCTGCGATTGATTACCTAAAGAATCGTGGCCTTTCGGGCGAGATCGTCCAGAAGTTTGGCATTGGTTATGTGGCCGATGAGTGGGACTTAGTTCGTAAGAACTTTGGCCAACAGAAAGAAGCCCAAGACATGCTCGTAACTGGCGGCATGTTAATTGAGAACGATAAAGGTAACCGATACGACCGATTCCGTGGACGCGTAATGTTCCCGATTCGCGATCGTCGTGGCCGTGTGATTGGTTTTGGTGGTCGTGTATTAGAAGACGGAACTCCAAAATATCTCAACTCACCAGAAACGCCTATCTTCCATAAAGGTAAAGAGCTTTACGGCCTTTATGAAGTGCTGCAAGCCTACCGTGAACCGCCGCAAATACTTGTGGTTGAAGGTTACATGGATGTCGTGGCATTAGCGCAATATGGTGTTGATTACTCAGTAGCATCACTGGGCACATCGACAACCGGTGACCACGTTCAAATGCTGTTCCGCCAAACCAGCACAGTGGTTTGTTGTTACGATGGTGACCGAGCAGGTAAAGAAGCCGCGTGGCGCGCACTAGAAAATGCCCTTGAGTACCTGAAAACCGGTAACACACTCAAGTTTCTATTCTTGCCCGACGGTGAAGACCCAGACAGCTATATAAGAGAACACGGCAAAGCCGCTTTCGAACAGCTTGTTCAAAATGCGACACCGCTTTCGACCTATTTGTTCGATAACCTGATTGAAATACACAAGTTAAACTTGGGAACAACCGAAGGGAAATCGGCACTGCGCGCACACGCTAGCGCATTGATTAACAAAATCCCTGACAGTTACTTCCAAGAGTTGCTCGAAAAATTGCTCGATGAGCGCACTGGATTTGATAACCAATTGAGGCGAGCGCGTGTTCATACACAGAACCCGACACCTCAACCGCATAAAGAGCTGAAGCGCACTCCAATGCGTGAAGTTATCGCTTTGCTTATCCAAAATCCGAGCTATGCTGATATGGTACCGGATTTATCAAGTGTCAAAGGCTTACAATTGCCTGGGCTAAGTTTATTCGTCGAAGTACTTGATAAATGCCACGCGCATCCCCATATCAACACAGGCCAATTATTAGAGCATTGGCGACACAATAAACATGAGGCTCTTCTGTCTCGTCTCGCGAGCTGGGAAATCCCCCTCGACGAAGACAATCAAGAAGACATATTTTTAGACTCATTGGACAATATACTTGCCCAATGCGTTGAAAAACAAATTGAAAACCTGCAGGCCAAAGCAAGAAGCGTCGGTTTATCAGCCGAAGAAAAAAGGGAGCTACTAGCTTTAATGCTAGATCTAAAAGCGTAACCCTGTTTGATTAGTCAGCATTTAATAAATTTGTTAACATAATTGGTTTGCATTTGAGAATGCAACGTCCTTCACCAGACCTGAAGTTGGATATCATCTATGGATCAAAATCCGCAGTCACAGCTTAAATTACTTGTTATTAAAGGCAAGGAACAAGGCTATCTGACCTACGCCGAAGTAAACGACCACCTACCTGCAGAAATCGTGGATTCTGAACAGGTAGAAGACATCATTCAAATGATTAACGACATGGGTATCAAGGTAGTTGAAACTGCACCTGATGCTGATGATCTAGCACTTAATGATGACGATGCCAATATAGATGAAGATGCAGCCGAAGCTGCAGCTGCTGCGCTTTCAAGCGTAGAAAGCGAGATTGGCCGTACTACTGACCCAGTTCGTATGTACATGCGTGAAATGGGTACAGTTGAACTACTGACTCGTGAAGGCGAAATCGACATTGCGAAGCGTATTGAAGATGGTATCAATACAGTTCAACTATCGGTTGCTGAGTACCCAGGCACTATTCCATACATCTTGGAACAGTTTGACCGCGTACAAGCAGAAGAGATTCGCTTAACAGACCTAATCAATGGCTTTGTTGACCCAGACGACGATGGCACAGCTGCGCCAACGGCGACTCACATCGGTTCAGAACTTGCTGAAACTGATCTGGAAGACGAAGACAAAGAAGACGCAGAAGACGACGAGGAAGAGGAAGAGGAAGATACAGGTATCGATCCTGAGCTTGCTCTTGAGAAGTTCACAGCACTTCGTACTAGCTACCAGAATCGTCAACTAGCGATCAACGAGTACGGCCATGAAAGCCCGAAAGCAATGCTTGCAACGACAATGATGCAAGACGTATTCAAAGAGTTCCGTCTAACACCAAAACAGTTTGATTTCCTAGTAAACGAACTGCGTAACTCTATGGATCGTGTACGTACTCAAGAACGCCTAATCATGCGTCAAACGGTTGAGTACGGCAAAATGCCGAAGAAATCTTTCATTGCTCTATTTACTGGCAACGAATCTAGCGAAGCATGGTTGGATGAAGTTCTTGCTTCAGACAAGCCATACGCAGAAAAGATTAAACGTAACGAGCACGACATCCGTCGCTCTATCCAAAAGCTGGATATGATCGAACATGAAACGTCTCTTACTGTTCAAAGCATCAAAGATATCAGCCGTCGCATGTCTATCGGTGAAGCGAAAGCTCGTCGTGCGAAGAAAGAGATGGTTGAAGCGAACTTACGTCTAGTAATCTCGATTGCTAAGAAGTACACAAACCGTGGTCTACAATTCCTGGATCTAATCCAAGAAGGTAACATCGGTCTGATGAAAGCGGTAGATAAGTTTGAATACCGTCGTGGTTACAAGTTCTCTACTTACGCTACTTGGTGGATCCGTCAAGCAATCACTCGTTCGATTGCCGACCAAGCTCGTACTATCCGTATTCCGGTTCACATGATCGAAACGATCAACAAACTAAACCGTATCTCTCGTCAAATGCTACAAGAGATGGGTCGTGAACCACTTCCGGAAGAACTGGCTGAACGCATGCAAATGCCTGAAGACAAGATCCGTAAAGTACTGAAAATCGCTAAAGAGCCAATCTCAATGGAGACACCAATCGGTGACGACGAAGATTCGCACCTAGGTGATTTCATCGAGGATACAACGCTAGAACTACCTTTAGACTCTGCAACGGCAACCAGCCTACGCGGTGCAACTAAAGACGTTCTTGCTGGCCTAACACCTCGTGAAGCTAAAGTACTGCGTATGCGTTTCGGTATCGACATGAACACTGACCACACTCTTGAAGAAGTGGGCAAGCAGTTCGACGTAACTCGTGAACGTATCCGTCAGATCGAAGCAAAAGCACTGCGTAAACTTCGTCACCCAAGCCGCTCAGAAACTCTGCGTAGCTTCCTAGACGAGTAATCACACGCTTTAGTGTGGTTAGCTTTTAAGCATAAATAAGAAAAGGTGAGCGTTGGCTCACCTTTTTTTTATCTGTGTGATTTAAGTGGCTAAGATGTAAGCGGAATTGCCCCTTATAGTGTCTAGACACCACTGAATGCTTCCCCTATAATCTATGCCCTACGGCCCCTTAGCTCAGTGGTTAGAGCGCACGACTCATAATCGTTCGGTCCCCAGTTCAAATCTGGGAGGGGCCACCAAATTTAGAAAAGCCAGAACAGTTCACGCTGCTCTGGCTTTTTGCTTTTCTGATTCAGTACCAATCACACCCTGCACTTCCTAACCAATAACGAATCATCCCGCACACAATTCCAATTGCCTCTCTGTGACTAAACATACTTTTCTTTTATAAAAAAATCGGCAATATGAGAGTACATAAATCGCTCAATAGTTCAGGGAAGACTCATGAAAGACGAAACACTCTCGATTCACTTCGGTTACGACACTGATCCAACAACCAAATCGGTTGCCACTCCAATCTACCAAACCGTCGCGTACGAATTCGATGACGCACAACACGGCGCCGACCTCTTCAACCTTGCGGTGCCAGGCAATATCTACACTCGCATAATGAACCCAACCAATGATGTGTTAGAAAAACGCATGGCCGCCTTAGAAGGAGGTATCGCAGGCTTAGTGGTAAGTGCGGGCAGTGCTGCGATCAACTATGCGATTCAGACGTTGGCGCAAATCGGTGACAACATTGTTTCAACACCTCAGCTTTACGGTGGTACTTACACCCTATTTGCTCATATGCTGCCAAACCAAGGGATCGAAGTTCGTTTTGCTAAAGACGATAAACCAGAAAGCTTAGCGGCACTGATTGACGAAAAAACCAAGGCGGTTTACTGCGAAAGTATCGGTAACCCAGCAGGTAATATTATCGACTTAGAGCGTGTTGCTGAACTTGCTCACGCACAAGGTGTACCTGTGATTGTTGATAACACGGTGGCGACGCCTGTACTGTGTAAACCTATCGATTTTGGTGCTGACATCGTGGTGCACTCACTAACTAAATACGTGGGTGGTCACGGTACAACGTTAGGTGGCGTGATTGTCGACTCAGGTAAATTCCCATGGGCACAGCACAAGGACCGCTTCCCTGTGTTTAATCAGCCAGAGCCTTCTTATCATGGCGTGGTTTATACCGAGGCCTTTGGTGAGGCTGCGTTTATTGGTCGTGCTAGAACGGTTCCCCTACGTAATACAGGTGCAGCACTGTCACCAATGAATGCTTTCATGTTGATGCAAGGTTTGGAGACGTTGTCGCTACGCATGGAGCGACACACAGAGAATGCCTTGAAAGTAGCGGAATACCTCAAGCAACACGAGAAAGTCAGTTGGGTAAGTTACGCTGGCCTGCCTGATTCAGAATTCTATCCACTCGCTGAAAAGTACATGCAAGGTAAGCCATCGGCCATTCTATCTTTTGGTTTAAAAGACGGTTATGAAGCCGGTGTTCGCTTCTATGATGCACTGCAAATCTTCAAGCGCTTAGTTAACATTGGCGATGCGAAATCTCTCGCTTGTCACCCAGCTTCGACGACACACCGTCAACTAAGCGAAGCTGAACAGAAACAAGCCGGTGTATCACCGGAGATGATTCGCCTATCAGTAGGTATCGAGCACATTGACGATATCTTGGCTGACCTAGAGCAAGCACTGAGCGCTTAATGACGCTACAGCTAGCTCTAACACTGATCGTTAACTAACAGACATAAAAAAGCCCATCACAGGATGGGCTTCTTATTATCTATATCATAGGTAAGCTGTCGATTACTCAACTGTTACCGCTTTCGCTAGGTTACGAGGTTGGTCAACGTCGGTACCTTTTATTAGTGCGACATGGTAAGACAGCAGCTGCATCGGTACTGTGTAGTAGATAGGCGCTGTTACTTCACTTACGTGAGGCATCTTGATGATCTTCATGTTCTCATCGCTTTCAAAGCCCGCATCTTCATCAGCGAAGACGTAAAGTAGACCGCCACGAGCACGCACTTCTTCAACGTTCGATTTCAGCTTCTCTAGCAAGTCGTTGCTTGGTGCAATAACGACTACAGGCATATCTGCATCGATAAGAGCCAAAGGACCGTGCTTAAGCTCACCAGCTGCGTATGCTTCTGCGTGGATGTAAGAGATCTCTTTCAGTTTAAGAGACGCTTCCATCGCGATTGGGTAGAACTCACCACGACCCAAGAACAGTGTGTGATGCTTATCAGCAAAATCAGGTGCCAGTGCTTCAATTTCTTTATCGAACGCTAATGCTTTCTCGATATCAGCAGGCAGTTGGTGAAGTGCTTGAACGATTTCCGCTTCTTTTTCTTCATTGATACGACCTTGTAGACGACCAATTGACGTTACCATCATCAGCATCGCTGCTAGTTGAGTTGTGAAAGCTTTAGTAGAAGCAACACCGATCTCTGTTCCTGCACGAGTCATGAAGGCAAAATCAGATTCACGAACCAGTGAAGAACCCGCAACGTTACAGATAGTCATTGCAGACATATAACCCTTCTCTTTTGCAAGACGAAGTGCAGCAAGCGTATCCGCCGTTTCACCAGATTGAGACAGAGTCACCAATAGGCTGTTCGGACGAACAACGAAATCACGGTAACGGAATTCAGAAGCAATCTCTACGTCACAGCTTACGCCAGCTAGAGATTCAAACCAGTAACGCGCTGCCATGCCTGAGTTGTAAGACGTACCACATGCGATGATCTGCACGTGTTCAACCTTGCTTAGGATCTCTTCAGCTTTAACGCCGATCGCGTTAGTGATAACCGAAGTGTCAGAGATACGGCCTTCCATTGTATTGATCAGCGCTGTTGGCTGCTCGAAGATCTCTTTCTGCATGAAGTGGCGGTATTGACCTTTGTCACCAGCGTCGTGTTCAGCGTTTGACTCAACGATTTCACGCTCAACACGCTCACCCGCTACATCAAATACCGTAACATCACGACGAGTTACCTCAGCAACATCACCTTCTTCTAGGTACATGAAGCGACGAGTTACGCTCAGTAGCGCCAGTTGATCAGAAGCAAGGAAGTTCTCGCCGACACCAAAACCGATAACGATCGGGCTACCAGAACGAGCTACAACGATACGGCTAGGATCTTTACGATCAACCGCAACCGTGCCGTACGCACCGTCTAATTGTTTTGCTGTTTTCTGTAGCGCTTCAACCAAAGAAGCTGAAGTGCGAAGTTCCCACTCAACTAAGTGAGCAATAACTTCTGTATCCGTTTGTGAAGTAAATACGTAACCACGCTCTTGCAGCATAGCGCGCAGTGCTTCGTGGTTTTCGATAATGCCATTGTGTACAACGGCAATATCACCAGACATGTGTGGGTGTGCGTTCGCTTCAGACGGCTCACCGTGTGTCGCCCAACGTGTATGAGCGATACCTGTACCACCAATCACTTGTTGCTCTTCTACTGCGTCAGCTAGCTCTTGTACTTTACCTAGGCGGCGTACACGAGTTAGGTTAGATTCAGTATCGACTACAGCGACACCAGCTGAATCGTAGCCACGGTATTCTAGACGACGAAGGCCTTCTACTAAAATTTCAGCTACATCACGCTGTGCTACTGCACCAACAATTCCACACATAGTTTCACTCCATCAATTTTGTTTTATTCCTATTGGCAGCAAGCAAAGGCCAAATCTTCATTAAGATCAATTATAGGAAGGTAAATGCATAATACTTAAATTTGTTTTTACGCTGGATCGGTCAGGATCACTCGAACATCATGTGATTCGATACTTGCTTTGGATTCTTCGCCTAAGTCTGTATCGGTAATTAAGATGTCAATGTGTTCCCATGCCAGCTCTAAGTTAGGGATCTTTCGTCCCACCTTTTCCGACTCAACCATCACGATCACTTCTCGTGACACTTCAGCCATTACTTTGCTCAGGCCAACCAGTTCGTTAAACGTGGTTGTGCCTCTATCGAGGTCGATACCATCAGCCCCAATAAATAGTTGGTCAAAATCGTAAGCACGAAGTACCGACTCTGCAACTTTGCCTTGGAAAGAGTCCGAATGGGTATCCCAAGTGCCGCCAGTCATTAATAACGTCGGCTCGCTTTCAAGCTCATTAAGCGCATTAGCAACGTGCAATGAGTTGGTCATAACAACCAAGCCACGCTTAGCATTAAGCTGCTGAATTAGAGCACCGGTCGTACTGCCACTATCGATCACGATGCGGTTATGGTCGCGAATTAAATCTGCAGCGGCTTTTGCCAATGAAATCTTTCGAGTCGAAACTTGTTGACCCAGCTCTTCGTTGACAACCTCTTTCGGTAACGAAATCGCACCACCATAACGGCGTAAAAGCTGACCGTTTTTCTCTAAAGACGCCAAGTCCTTTCTAATAGTGACTTCTGAGGTTTCGAACTTAGCGGATAATTCATCAACACTAACCTCCCCTTTTTCATTCACTAGGTTAGAAATTGCATGTCTTCTGAGCTGGGTGTTTCGTTTCGACATTTAAAAAAGGCCATTAAGTTTCGATATGAAACATATTATAGTTACAACGAAACTATTTAGTCCATTTATTTTGATCCAAAAAATTAATAAATAGCGATAAAACCTTGTCCTAAGACAATTGTTAAGCAGTGATATTGAACTCATTAGGTGGTAGAATCCGCACCCGAAAAGAAAAAAAATTACAAAACTGACTGTTATTTTTTTGCAACTTACCCCCTATATAGTGGGGTAAGTCACAGAAAACCGATATTGAATCAAAATCTTTTAGTCATAAAATGACTAAAATTGATGAAAGACTTACAACTCTGAAGGACATATTGGAAGTCCCGCGCTTTTACACAACAGGCACAAAATGTTGATGTAGCGGACCAATCTTCAGAACTTAAATAAATTTCAAATTGTAACAATACTTACCGGAGAGTACCTTCCATGAAAAAGACCAAAATCGTATGTACGATTGGCCCTAAAACTGAATCTGTAGAGAAGCTAACTGAACTAGTAGATGCTGGCATGAACGTTATGCGTCTTAACTTCTCTCACGGTGATTTCGCAGAGCACGGCACTCGTATCGCGAACTTCCGTAAAGTAATGGAAAACAAAGGTGAGCAACTTGCTATCCTTCTAGATACTAAAGGTCCAGAAATCCGTACTATCAAACTTGAAGATGGTAACGACGTAGATCTAGTAGCTGGTCAAGAGTTCACTTTCACAACTGACGCAACAGTTGTTGGTAACAAAGACGTAGTAGCAGTAACTTACCTAGGTTTCGCTAAAGACCTAACAGCAGGTAACACTATCCTTGTTGATGACGGCCTAATCGAAATGGAAGTTATCGCAACAACAGAAACTGAAGTTAAGTGTAAAGTTCTTAACAACGGTGCTCTAGGCGAAAACAAAGGTGTTAACCTTCCTGGCGTTTCTGTTCAACTTCCTGCTCTTTCTGAGAAAGACAAAGCTGACCTTAAGTTTGGTTGTGAGCAAGGCGTAGATTTCGTTGCTGCTTCTTTCATCCGTAAAGAAGAAGACGTTAAAGAAATCCGTGAGCTTCTAAACGCTAACGGCGGCGAGAACATCCACATCATTTCTAAGATTGAAAACCAAGAAGGTGTAGATAACTTCGATTCAATCCTTGAAGCTTCTGACGGCATCATGGTTGCTCGTGGTGACCTAGGTGTTGAAATCCCAGCTGAAGAAGTAATCTTCGCTCAGAAGATGATGATCGAGAAGTGTAACCGTGCACGTAAGATGGTTATCACTGCAACTCAAATGCTTGACTCTATGATCAGCAACCCACGTCCAACTCGTGCTGAAGCGGGTGACGTTGCGAACGCAATCATGGATGGTACTGATGCAGTAATGCTTTCTGGTGAAACTGCTAAAGGTAAGTACCCAGTTGAAGCTGTTACTATCATGGCTCAAATCGCGAACCGTACTGATTCAGCTCTTAAAGCTGAGCTAGGTTCTCGTCTAGACAGCCCACGTCTACGCATCACTGAAGCAGTATGTAAAGGCGCTGTAGACACAGCAGAGAAGCTAGCTGCTCCTCTAATCGTTGTTGCAACTGAAGGCGGTAAATCTGCACGTTCAGTACGTAAGTACTTCCCAACTGCAAACATCCTAGCTCTAACAACTAACGAAAAGACAGCTGCACAGCTAGTTCTTACTAAAGGTGTTAAGCCAGTTCTTGTTGACTCTATCGAGAACACAGACGCGTTCTACATCAACGGTAAAGAAATCGCTCTACAATCTGGCCTAGGTAACAAAGGCGACATCGTAGTTATGGTTTCTGGTGCTCTAGTGGCTTCTGGTACTACAAACACGGCATCTGTTCACGTTCTATAAGAATGAACCGATTCGCATAAAATATAAAAGAGGGCTTCGGCCCTCTTTTTTTTATGAAACAAAATCTTGCCTAACTTTTCAGTACGCTGTATTATCAATCAAAATAGAACTACGTACTGTTAACCTCCAACTGACTCTTTCTAAGAGACGGATTAGCAGACTAGAAATCATATATAGATGAGGTTTGTAATGTCTAGTCCTACGCTCACTGACAAAGTATCAAAGATGATTCGCCAAGATATTCTTAATGGTGAGTTAACCCCAGGCCAAAAGCTTGTTGTTGCTGATCTAAAAGCACGCTACAACGTTGGCGCATCCCCTATTCGCGAAGCCTTGGTACAGTTATCTTGGAGCAAATACGTAAAGCTAGAGCCACAAAAAGGCTGCTGGGTATCTCCTGTATCAAAGAAAGAACTAAATGACCTATACGAAAGCCTTCGTGTTGTATCATCGGTTCTGCTTAAAAAAGCGATTGCAGCAGGTGATGAGAGCTGGGAACTGGATGTACTAACGTCTTACCATAAACTATCGCGAGTACAGTACGTATCTGAAGAGTTTGACTGTGTAGAATGGGAAGAGCGCCACCAGCAATTCCATGTCGCACTGCTTGAAGGTGCAGATTCAGAGAACATGTTTAAGTTCTTTGATGACCTAATTAACCAAGTGAAACGTTACCGCTTCCTCGCTATGTCTGCAGAAAGCGCATCTGATGATCTGTTCAATATTGATGAGCACGAAATGATCATGAAACTAGTACTCTCTAAGAATGTAGAACAAGCAACAGAACTGCTTGATCAACACTTACTAGGTTCAATGAAACGAATTGAAGAAGTTATCGAAGCGGCATGATGCCAAGATAGATTCTAACCAAATAAAAACGGAGCCCAGCGGCTCCGTTTTTTAGTTTCCAGTACCACGACTGAACTACCACCCAAAAAACTCTTTGTGATGAGTATTGAGCAGCACAACCATAGGTAAAAAATACAATGCACTAAGTTGAAAGCCAAGAATGGCTAATGTGCCTATGGTTAACCTCACTAAAAAATCGACAAACATACCACGCCTCTTTTAACCAGACTGTATGATCCCCAAACTATTGCTCCAGCTAACCTAATTCTACTGCTGCCTTTCAAGTTATTGATAAGGCTAGCTAACCAGCTGAATTAAGTTAACGGTGTCATCCTTTTACATCTGGTAAACACTCTATTTATTACATCGTTTAACACGATGTAATCTGAAGCAAAGTAGTTTACTTACTGTTAATTTTAGCTCAAATTTCCACCAACATTAGACTTTAGTCTAACTGTATAGATTTTGTGACACAGGTCGCTCAAAAGTGAGATTCCTAATAAAAAGAGGGAAAGGAAAAAGGAGTCGGGGCGCGACTTGAAGAGGTGAAGCAAATAGAAGACAGGACTAGATAGAAGCGAACCTAAGCGACATCATCGTAGCTAGGACACATAGAGACCGTATTACGGCCAGACGATTTAGATTCGTAAAGCGCAACATCCGCACACTTGTATGAGCGAGTGCTGTTACTGGTTAAATCCGTAAAGCCAACACTCACCGTTATCTTAGTTCCGGCAGCTAGCTCAATCTCAATTCGCAAGCGATCCAATACGCGCTTTGCTTCTGGCAGTGAGGTGTGTGGCATCAAGAGTGCAAACTCTTCTCCTCCAACACGTGCAACAAAGTCAGTCCCGCGAAGGCTATCTTGCAGAAGCTTGGCGACACTTGCTATCACTCGGTCGCCTTCGTCATGACCAAGTTCGTCGTTGATTCGCTTGAAGTTATCGATATCGACTAAAGCTAAGCAAGTCGTCGATTCATTAGGGTAACGCTCAACCAAGCGAGAATAATACGCGAGCTGCTCTTCGAACTTTCGTCTATTCCAAAGATTACTCAAAGAGTCACGTTCACTTAAGATCCTCAAACGTACTTCAAGCTCCTTCCTTACCGAAATATCAACCAACGAGGTGATGTAGTAACTGACTTTGCCTGAATTGTTTTTGACCGCATGCACTCGCATGATCGCAGTAAAAGGAATACGCAGCTTGTTCTTACACTGAACCTCCCCTTCCCATACTTCTTCTTGCTCTAAATGACTCCAAATAGCCGAGCTTGAGAGCACTTGGTCGGTATTCTCAAGCAGCAACTGCAATGCATTTTGACCGATCACCTGTTTTTTGCAGTACCCAGTCATGTTCTCAAATTCGTTGTTGATCATCATTGTGCGGTGCTGCTTGTCAGAGATCATCACTGCCGACATACCATTCAATGCGGCGCGTGCCAATTTACTCTCTAGGCTTCGGCGTCGGTAGTGCGTCACCAGGTAAGCAAACGGGAAAGCGAATATCAGCACCGTAATCAGAACAATGATCTCTTCATGGGCCAAATCATCTAGAGCACGCTCAGCCCGATCCATCAGTTGCTTTTGATTAAGTTGAATCAGTAAATGGACCTTTTGACTGTTCGCGAGCATAACCGTGTTAAAGGCAAACAAATTACCATCTTCAAAAACGTATCCCACTTGATCATTGGAGATTGCATCCCACGTCTTCGGCGCGATATTTTTCAGGTTGTAGCCTTTTCTTTCAGGAATAGAGTCTCCGAACAACTTACCGCTGTTGTTACTCGCGATGAAGTAGCCCGCTTCATTGAGAACTTCTGCTCTAAGATCGTTATCTGGTGAAAAACTCAGACGCGACGATAGGCCCCATACATCGAGATTGATAACAAGATAGCCTACTCTTTTGTCAGGGGTTTCTACAGGGGTAAAGACACGAATTACCGGCGAATAAGGGAAGGTGACTTCACCATGCTCCGTTTCAAGCTCAATACCCCAACCGCCAATCTGTTCGGCTTCTAGTTTTTGAGCGTATTGGAAGTAGTTAGAATCCGACCTATCTTGCAGTTGCTGGGGTAACGTCACCCTACCGGTATCAAAGGAATAGTTAACACGCACCAATTCTTTGCCAGTGACATCTAACAGATGAATTTGTGTATACCACTTCTGGTTCACGAGAACAGATTGCCAGACCTCTTCAAGTAGATGTTTAGTTTGGTCTGAGGGAGAAGAAGCAAAGTTAACCAAGCTCTGGCTATGACTGAGTAGCTCCATTACCGAGACTAACTGAGTCTTGAGAAGATCATAATCTCGCTTGGCATACACCAACTGATGAACAGCTTGCTTAGCTGAGTAGTCAAAACTCTGCTGTTTTACTTCTTTGTAACGCTGCAAATAATACAGACATACTGCAGAAGACAATATGATAGAGATAATCAGCAATGTAATTATTGATTTTTTATTTCGCATTGCTAACTCAGATGAATGGAAGTGCAGCGCGGGATTATAGCACTCTAAAAAATTAACAAAATAAAAGCCGCTTAAAAAAGCGGCTTTAAAGTTATTTTTTAAAGACTTATCGTCTAGGCTTTCAACGCACGTTCGCCTCGTGCGATGCCAACAACACCACTTCGAGCTACTTCAAGCACTTCCGTCACTTCAGACAGCGCCTGAATGAAGGCATCCAGTTTCTCGCTAGTACCCGCCATTTGAACCGTATATTGAGAAGCCGTAACATCAACGATCTGACCACGGAAGATATCCGCTGTGCGCTTCACTTCCGCACGAGCAAAGCCGCTCGCACGTACTTTTACCATCAACAGCTCACGTTCAATGTGCTCAAGTTCGGACACTTCTTGCACTTTAAGTACGTCGATTAGCTTATGTAGCTGTTTCTGGATCTGCTCAAGCTGCATTTCGCTCGAGTTAGTGGTTACGTTCAAACGAGACAGCGTCGGATCATCGGTTGGAGATACGTTCAAAGACTCGATGTTGTAGCCACGCTGAGAAAACAAGCCAACCACACGAGAAAGCGCACCAGGTTGGTTTTCCATTAGTAGTGAAATAATGTGTCTCATATTATGTTCTCTCCGTTTTGCTTAGCCACATGTTATCCATACCCTCGCCTTTGATCTGCATTGGGTATACGTGCTCGGTGTCATCCACACTAATATCGACAAATACCAAACGGTCTTTCATCGCTAGTGCTTTTTCCAAACCTGATTCCAGTTCATCCGGAGATGAAATGCGCATACCAACGTGACCATAAGCCTCAGCGATAGCAGCAAAATCAGGAACAGAGTCCATATATGAGTTAGAGTAACGGCCTTGATAAACAATGTCTTGCCACTGTTTTACCATGCCTAGGAAACGGTTATTAAGATTAATAATCTTAACCGGGATATTGTATTGCAGCGCAGTCGACAGCTCTTGGATATTCATTTGAATACTGCCGTCACCGGTTACCACAACCACCTCTTCATCTGGCTTAGCAAACTTAACGCCCATACCAGCAGGCAGGCCAAAGCCCATCGTGCCTAGACCACCAGAGTTAATCCAACGACGTGGCTTGTTAAACGGGTAGTATAAAGCAGCAAACATTTGGTGTTGACCTACGTCAGAAGCAACATAGGCATCGCCATTGGTTACTTTATGCAGTGTTTCAATTACTTGCTGTGGTTTGATGCGCTCAGACGATTTCTCGTAAGCTAGGCAGTCACGCTCTTGCCACTGCTTGATTTCACTCCACCAGCTTTCAATCGCTTCTGCATCGTTAGTGCCGCCTTGCTCAACGAGCAAGTTCACCATGCTCTCTAGAACCTTTTCAGCAGAACCTACAATCGGTAGATCCACTTTTACGTTCTTAGAGATCGAAGATGGGTCGATATCAATGTGCATGATCTTCGCATCAGGGCAGTACTTATCTAGGTTATTAGTCGTTCGATCATCGAAACGTACGCCAATACCAAAGATCAAATCCGCATTGTGCATCGCCATATTGGCTTCATATAAACCATGCATGCCTAACATACCCAAAGAGTTCTTATGGGTGCCAGGGAAAGCGCCAAGCCCCATTAGGGTGCTTACCACAGGTAAATTCAGTGCCTCTGCTAATTTTAACAGCGGCTTATCTGCCTCAGAAATAACCGCACCACCACCGACATAAAGTACCGGCTTCTTCGCTTCAAGAAGGGCTTTTAGCGCCTTTTTGATCTGACCTTTATGACCCGTAACCGTTGGGTTATACGAACGCATTTTGAGCGTTTCTGGGTATTCATAAGGAAGCTTGATTTGTGGGTTTAAGATATCTTTCGGCAGATCAATAACCACAGGACCGGGACGCCCTGTCGTTGAAATATAGAATGCTTTTTTAACGACTTCAGGGATATCTTCCGCTTTCTTAACTAAGAAGCTGTGTTTAACGATCGGGCGTGATACACCCACGATGTCACACTCTTGGAAGGCGTCATTACCAATGAGGTTATTTGGTACGTTACCAGAAATAACAATCATTGGGATTGAGTCCATGTAGGCTGTTGCAATGCCAGTAACGGTATTGGTCGCACCTGGACCAGAACACACAAGTACTACGCCCGGTTTGCCGGTAGAACGAGTATAGCCATCAGCCATGTGGGTAGCGGCTTGTTCATGTCGTACTAATACGTGTTTAATTTCAGCAGTTTTAGCATGCAGCGCATCGTAGATATCAAGTACAGAACCACCTGGGTAACCAAAGATTTGTTCTACACCCTCTTCAATTAGAGACTGCACCACCATCTCAGCGCCGGATAACATTTCAGCGCCGGATGACATGGCTGTTTCAGGTTTTGTTGTCATATTGCTCTCCTCACCAGTTTCCAATCATATTTGGTGAACATGTTGGGCTGGTTTTTCATAGTCTAGGGCTTATTCGTAGCCTAATTCGAAATACTTCCACTTTTTCGGCTATGGCTGTCTGTCGTGATAACAACAAACAGTAATACGAAACAACTTTAACGCTTTATTATCATCTGGTCTAACACCTGTTATTCGGCAACTGTGCCAAAAAACCAACTATTAGCTCAAAGCATTAAATAAAACCCAACTCAGCCCCCCCACGCCAGGTTTAAACACTAGTTAGCGAACAAAAAAAAGCACTTAATATTTTAATAGATCGATATTTATCGATAAACCGCGAGCTTGCTGGTGTGCGCTTTCGCACATTGTGCTGTGTCATTAGATACAAAAAATCCCCCTAAAAATGCAATCACATTCGTAGGGGGATTTTTAAACAACTGAAAATTTATCTAAGCAGAAAACTACTTATCTTTAGGCTTTTCGTTGTACATTTCTTCGATTTCGTCTTGATACTTATCGTTGATAACTTTACGACGCAATTTTTGAGTTGGTGTCAGTTCACCATCATCCATAGAAAATGCTTTTGGTAGCAGTTTGAATTTCTTCACTTGCTCAAACTTAGCCAATTCTTGCTGTAGGTCATTCACACGCTTTTCTAGCATCTCGACGATTTGGTGGTGCTTAACCAGTTCAACGCGATCGTGATACTTGATATTAAGCTCTTTGGCGTACTCTTCTAGCGAGTCATAACAAGGAACAATCAGCGCAGAAACGAATTTGCGCGTATCAGCGATAACAGCAATCTGTTCGATAAAGTGATCTTTACCAATCGCGCCTTCAACCACTTGCGGTGCAATATACTTACCACCAGAGGTTTTCATCAGCTCTTTGATACGATCAGTAATGAACAGGTTACCATTTTCATCAAAATGACCCGCATCACCGGTTTTCAAGAAACCGTGCTCATCGAATGTCTTAGCTGTCTCTTCTGGCATCTTGTAGTAGCCACGCATCACCATTGGACCGCGAACAAGAATCTCGTCCTTAGCACCAATTTTTACTTCTGCGCCCGGCATCGACATACCAATCGAATCAGGGTTAAAACAGCGATCATCCCAACAAGATACTGTTGCCGTGGTTTCTGTCATGCCGTAGCCAAGTTTTACGTTGATGCCGATAGCATGGAAGAAACGACCAATCGTCTCATCAAGCTTCGCGCCACCACATGGCATGAAGTTGATGTTACCGCCGAGTAGAGCGCGCAGTTTAGATAGCACAAGCTTATCAGCTAGCGCATGGCTCTTCTTCAGCATCAACGATGGAGTACGACCTTCTTGGTGACAAACTGAAAGCTTTGCTCCCATGTTCACCGCCCAAGTAAATAGCACTTTACGAATAAATGGTGCTTTAGATACCTTCTCGTGAATCGCAGAGAAGATCTTCTCGTAGAAGCGTGGAACCGCACACATTACAGTAGGTTTCACATCACTTAGCGCATCACGCACTTGCATCGTATCTTGCAGGTAGCAGTTGGTTGCGCCTTTATAAAGAACGTAGAACGTCCAAGCACGCTCAAATACGTGTGATAACGGTAGGAAACACAATGAGACATCGTCTTTGCTCAGGCTAAGGCGTTCATCGTGGCCTTCTAACTGGTAGCCAATGTTGGTGTAATCAAGCATTACGCCTTTTGGCTGACCTGTGGTACCAGAGGTATAGATAAGAGTCAGCAGGTCGTCCATGCTTGCATCAGCAAGACGCACGTCAAGTTCAGCTTGTTGTGCTTCAACGCCACGCGCCATGAAGTCATTCCAAGATACGGCAAAGCTGTGTCCTTGCAGGTCGATGTCATCAGACATAGCCACAACAACTTCTAGCTGCTCGCACTCTTCAAACAGGCTAACCGCCGCATCGAATTGAACTTGCTCACCAACGAATAAGATCTTCACATCTGCATTTTGGATGATGTAAGAAGACTGTGCTGCTGTATTCGTTGGATAAATCGGCACAGTCACAAGGCGTGCTTGTAACGATGCAAAATCTGCCACGGTCCATTGAGGCATATTGTTCGAATAGATACCGATCTTATCTTGAACTCTCAGTCCCTGAGCCAATAGTGCTAATGAAAGCGTATCGATTTGTTGTCCAAACTGCTCCCAGCTAATACCTTGCCATACATTGTCTACTTTGTGCTTCAAAGCTGTACGGTTGCCGCCTTGGGCAATTTGGTCACGAAGTCTTTTTACGATATGAAAATCTAAATTGGCCATCTCTTTACCTTTGGCTTACACCTGTAAGCTTTTTTGAGCGCACAAGTGTACCTCTGATCATGGAAAAGGCAACTGATGAAGCTCAAAGTTATAAGTAATAGTACGTCTCACGCTAAGTTTTCTATCAACAAAAATAGCAGGTACAAAAAAGCCCCAAGCCAGACTCCTAGCTTAGGGCTTATAAAACATAGGGATTAGTGTCTAGTTAAGTGCCACTACTTCGCCACAGATCATCATTAACTGATCTCGTAACCAAATGTGTCCTTTGTCCTTTTCACTTGATTCGTGCCAGCTTAGGAAGCCTGAAATTGCCGCATTATCACATGGGAAATCTAGAATCTGAAGCTGCTCTTTGTTTGCTGCATGTTCTACCATCCAACGAGGAGCAATCGTTACTAGTTCAGACTGACCTACAACGTAAAGAACGTTGCTTAGGCTCGTGCCTTCGTAGAAAGGCATGCAGTCTAGGTCACGGTAAGCTTGCTCAGAGAAGCTACGTTGACCGTGAATGCGAGACAATTTCGCGTGCTTTTCGTTAAGCAGCTCTGCCGCTGTTACTTCACCGTTAATGCGTGGGTGAGAAGCAGAAGCGACAACAACCAACTCATCTTGGAAGATTTCAGTGCTTGAGAAACCTTGCTCATCAAAGCGAGCGTAATCGATCACGAAGTCGATTTCTTGGTAGCGCATGCGCTCAGAAAGTTGACGATCGAATTCAGCATCCATGTGCAGTTTCACGCTAGGTGCTTGCTCGTTGATAGTCGACATAATCTTAGGTGCAAAACGCATGTCACAAGGGCTGCAAATCGCAAGCTTGAACAGGCGAGAAGAAGACTCTGGAGAGAACACAGAACTTGGTAGTTCGTTGCGTACTAATTGTAGCGCTTGGCGGATAGGACCAAACAACTGACGTGCACGTTGAGTCGGTTGAATACCACGACCTTGGCGCATGAATAGTTCGTCGTTAAACATCACTTTTAGACGAGCAACAGCGTTACTTACAGCAGGCTGAGACATACCCAGATTGTGAGCTGCACGTGTAATGTTTTGCTCTTGCATAACTGCATCAAATACAGTCAAAAGATTTAAGTCGACTCCACGAAGTGTGCTTTCCATTCTGTAGCTTGCAATAGCACTCATTGCGTCTTTCTTATCTAACATTCAAGTTGCCTCTTGTCGGTTCGACAGCGTTAAATTGGTAATGGTATGAGAATAGATAACCACTAATTCTTATATTTATCAGACCGATGTTTTTCGGATTGACATTACTATTAACCAATGCATCTCGAGCTACCAACAAGATTGATAAAGAATAATTTTATTTTACCTTAATGATTAAACAACATCTAAAAATCAATTATTTATAGAGTTATAAAAAAACATAAAATGCGTCACTTATGAGTTTAATTTCGACTTATTTAGCTGTTCTATCGTTTGGTTACATTTGTTACAATTTATTGAACTCGTGAATTGTTCAACCGGTCAATTTAGAAATAGCACTTATGAGTTAGGTGAGCGATGCATAACTTGGAAAGTCGACCTTGTCCCAAAGTTGCTTTCTTAAATCATCTTGATTAGACCAATTCCCTGCTAATACCCACTCAACGAGTGCACTTGCCACGTCTGGATAGGTGACCACTTCGGCCTGTTTTTCACTGAGCCAAGCACGCAAGATAGCCGCATCTAAAAACGTCATGGTTTGAGCTAACCCAAGGGCCTCTAGCGTCGCCACATTGCTCTGTTGTTCGAACTGCCCTTCGAGTGGTTTGAGAAGCAATTTCTTCCCTAAGGTTAAGGCTTCAGATGGCAATTCAAAGCCGCCATTTGCGACCACACCAGAGCACTGATTGAGGTCGAATTGAAAGCCCGCATGACTCAGTGGTTTGAACTCAATATTTTCAACTCGGCTATGCTCAATCACATCCGGGTGGTAACAGACAAAGTTTTGCGAAATGAACTTCATCAGCAGCTCTGAGATCGACTCAAGATCCTCAAATGGCAAATAGACCAACGTAAAATCTTGTGTTGTTTTTATTTGTTGATCACCAACCAGCGTGTGAACGATAGGCGGCAAAATCGGCTGTTCAAAGTGATACCAGTGCAAGCCAATAGAGTGCTCGGTTGGGGCGAAATGTTGAATCACTGAATGTTCAATCCAGTTGCCCCCTTCTTTGGGTACATCATAACGAAACGCATTCTGGTGGCTTATCCCAATGCATGACACACCTTGTCTCTTAGCCGCCCATGCAGTGACAGGCTCAAAATCATTAATCACTAAGTCATAAGGCGTAAGATCGATCTGGTTAATCTCACGGAGAAATCGCCAGATGTTGTTCTTCATGAATGTTTTGCCGTATTTAACCTGCCCCTGCTCGCTGTAAAAAGTTAAGCCGCTGCGGGTCTGATAGTTGCCAAACGCTTCCATCGAAAAGTATTTGCTCTCATCTCGCCCAGAGAACAGAAAATCGACATCAATATTTTGCTGACGAAAAGCGACGGCCATTGCTCTCGCTCGAGCGATGTGCCCATTTCCTGTGCCTTGTACGCCATATAAAATTTTCATGCATGTTCCTTTAAATTTACCACTTAAGCTCGGCAGTGGTTGCCAACAAAATAATTACAGGATGAAGCTGATAGCTAGGCTGGTACAAGCGATGCCCAAGGCTGCGCCAATCAGTACGTCTGTTAAAAAGTGCACACCAAGTAAGATTCGAGAGCCTGCAATCGCAGTTGCCCACACCAAGCTAAAGAGGTACAAGCTCGGATAGAAATGCCCGATTAGGGTCGCCATAACAAAAGCAGCAGCGGAATGCCCTGAAGGCAGACTGTATTTATCGGATGGCACAATATGAGAGTGAAGTAGTGAAGAGAATTCAGCTGGTCGACGGCGCTTGAGGGTATTTTTAGCAAACCAGTAAATAGGCAGTTCGATTGCGAAGGCGGTTAAGCCCACCAAAAGAAAGTCTCGACCGGTGTTGCTATCGACCAGCAGTGCAATCAAGGCAATCAAAACATAAAGGTGTCCATCTCCAGTATGAGACACCGCTTTACTGAGCGTTGCATGTTGCCCGCCATAGCGGTTGTTTAAACAGAAAACAGAAAATGCCACATCCCAGCGGACAATAGGTTCGATAGTACGCATACGATCTCCTTAACAATCCTTATTCAGTTAAGGCTCAAGTTATGCCCAACAAATGACAGTTAAGTGACGTTTTGAATGAACTAAAATGAAATTTCCCATGCTTGATAGACAGGTCAATGGATCAAGTCAGGATGGCGATAGATGCAACCGATAAAAATAAAGCGACCCAAGGCCGCTTTATTCTTCTATGTTTTTACTTCTTAGTATAAGTAAGCAACCGCTACTTCTATCGTGTTAATGGTTATAGCGTGCGCTAATGATACTAGAGCTCGCTAATAATAGTAGAGCTCGCAAATAATTAAGCGCTAAAGGCTATAGGGCTAATGGCTCGTGCTTTTTCACCAAACCGAAATCCGCCAATATCGCGTAGGCCGCTGGGATCATAAACAATACTAATAAGGTCGAGGCAAATATGCCGAATACGATCGAAATAACCAGTGGCTGGATAACCTGAGCCTGTAAGCTGGTTTCCGTCAACAGCGGTAGCAAACCTGCCGCAGTCGTCATTGAGGTCAAGAATACCGCTCGGAAACGCTCGCGACTGGCTTTCACCACCGAGTCATGCACGCTATCTCCCTCATCGACATGGTGACGAATGTACTGCACCAACAAGATGGAATCATTAACCACAATTCCGGCAAGCGACACAAAGCCCATCATGCTTGGCATACTCAAAGAATGGCCAAGTATCCAGTGACCAACGACCACCCCAATAAAAGCGAGTGGAATCGCTAACATCACGACCACAGGCTCTAAATAGCTTCTGAACTGATAGCTAAGAATCGCAAACACGCCGAATAAGCCGAGCAAGAATCCTTTGCCCATCGAAGCGCCAGTCTTGGCTGCATCCTTGGCCTCCCCTTCGAAATCAAAGCGTAAACCCGGGTACTTCTGAATAAGTTTGGCGGCTTCATCTTTTTGGAACTGAGCCAAAATCGCGGATGAACTCGCTTTCTTATTATCAATATCACCAAAGATACTGATGGTTCTCAACCCATCGATACGTTGGATTCGCACATAGTTACGCTGAAAATCTAACGTTGCCAATGTTGCTAATGGAATCTGACTGCCGTCTGCAGTGATGATTGGGAAGTTAGCCAGCTGCTGTAAATCACCCGCTTGTTCTTTATCAAGACGAACTTCAATCGAGATATTCTCAACACCGATTTGAATCTCATCCGCTGTCTGACCAAAGAAAGCCGCACGTAATTGGGAAGCGATCATCTGCCCATTCACATTGTAGGTTTCGGCTCCAGGGCGCAGCTTCACCAAGATCTCTTCTTTACCCATGCGCATGTCATCAAGCACGCCATGCACCCCATCAAACTGATTAAGGTACTCCTGAATATCCAAAGAAGCGGATTTCAATGCGCTCAGGTCATCGTGTTTGGCGCGGATTTCAATAGCACGACCGCCCGGCCCCATCGTGGGTTGCTTGAACACCAATGAAATAGGATCCGCTAAATCGCCAATATCCTCTCGCCACGCATCAATGAAATCATCGATAACCGTATTACGACTCTCTGCTCCGCGTAAATCTAAGCGCACTGTGGCTAAGTGCGGGCCGGATTCATTGGCATCGGCGTTAGCATTGAATTGGCTAGTTATGTGCTCGACCAGTGTATTGCCTTCTTCAACCTCTTCGCTCCATTGCTTGTTCAAACGCTCAGCAGACGCGACAATTTTGTCGACCACTTTCTCTGTTTGAGACAGTGATGCGCCCGGCGGAAGAATAATACGCGCCTCGGCAATATCACCATCCAGCTCTGGGAAAGGTTGAAACTTAACAACACCACCAGCAATCAAGGCGACTGAAAGCAACAACAGCGTAATCACTCCGCCCATAAAGGCGTAGCGGAAGGTCACGACTTTCTCAACCATGTTCATCAAAGTGGTATTACGGAAGTTCTCAAACTTCTCAAGCAACACCACTTTAAAGCGCAGCGCTGGCTTGTCATTTTTTTCTTTGTGTAATGAATGAGATAGGTGATTAGGTAGAATCAGGAAGGCTTCAATCAAGCTCAACGACAGCACCAAAATCAATACTTGAGGAACGGCCTTAAGCACAGCGCCCATCTCGCCATCAAGAAACAGTAAGCTACCGAAAATACACACCGTGGTTAAGAAAGAAGACAGTACTCCGGGAAGCACTTTCTTAACGCCGTTGTACACCGCATCATCGACGCTTTGTCCCCTATCTAAGTGGGAGGCTATCGATTCGGCTATCACGATGGCGTCATCCATCATAATACCGATTGCCATTAACAACCCGACCAGCGACATAATGTTGATCGACAAACCAAGGTTGGCCATTAAGAACAAGCCACCAAGGAAGGCCACTGGCAACCCTGCCGCCACCCAAAATGAATAACGTAAGCTGAAGAACAGCCACATGGTGGCGAACACCAGCACAATACCTTGCCAGCCATTGCTCACCATCATGGTTAGACGATCCCAAAGCACAGATGAGAGATCGTTGGTCATTTGTAGTGTCACGCCATCAGGAGCAATCGCGCTTTGATCTTCAACGAATCGTGTTACGTTCTCTTTGATTCGCAGCGCATCGTCTTCTTTGTTCTTACTGATCTTGAGCAGCGCTGAAGGCTTGCCATCAAATAGCACCTTTTGCTCATCAAGCTCAAAGCGGTCGGTTATTTTGGCTATGTCTCTCAAACGAATCACCGAGCCATTAGGCGCAGATCCAACCACGATGCTTTCCAGCTCAACAGGCGTAACTCGTCTCTCGTCGAAACGAATCAGAAAGTTTTTGTCTGGTGTTTCAACGTTACCACTCGGCAGTTTTACATTCTGTCGACCAATTTGATCCGCGATATCACCGACACTCAAACCCAACTGACGAATAGCTTGGGTATCCAGTTCCACTCGATATTGATGATCCGAGAAGCCGCTAACCTCGACCAAAGAGACATCGTAATCAAGCTTCATGGTACGCTTAAGATCTTCCGCGTAGGCCTTAAGTTCCGGCCACGACGTTTCGGCTGTTATAGCGATATCGACAACTGGTTCATTCCAATCTAGCTCTTGAACAACAGGCGATTCAATCTCAGTTGGGAAGTCATTGATCGAGTTGATCTGGGTTTGCACGTCCACCAGCATTCGGCCGATGTCCGCTTTTTCATTTAACTTGAGAATTAAACGGGCGCTGCCTTCGATGGCTTCACATTGAGTCTCTTCAATGTTGGCTAAGCCGTCTACTGCATCTTCCATTCGTACACACAAGCTCTCTTCCACTTCTTGTGGAGAGGCGCCGGGATAGACAATCGCAGCCATAATGTAAGGCGGATCGTAAGCGGGGAAGGTTTCACGTTTGATGGTTGATAGTGAGCTTAGACCCAAGATCAACAACCCAAGCATCAACAAGTTTGCTGCTGTTGGGTGCCGAGAGAAAAATTTGATCATGACGCACTTTCCTGAGTATCTGACTCAAGCTCGGCCTCTTCAGAGTTCGACTCTCTCAGTAACATGCCTTCGATTGCTGGCAGGACATCATTGAGAACCAGTTTATCTCCAGTTTGTAGCTCTCCACTTACAACCACTTGATTGTCTCTACGATAAAGCACTTCAACATTGACCACTTGCAAACGCTGATTGTCATCCATCAGGTAAACCTTATCACCATGCAGTGCTCGCTCTGGAACCACCCAACTTAGATTCGCGACACCCTCAATCTCAGCTTTGACAAACATACCGTTAACCAAAGGCGTTGCGCTGTCTGGTTGCAATTGTGAGTAATCTTGAGCGATCTCGAGAATAATCCCCGCCGTCGCTTGGTTTTCATCAACTGTTTCGCTGATTCTTGCCACCTTCGCTGGCCAACTGAGGTTCAGGTTGCCGCTGTTAAGTTGAATGCTTGCTTTGATTGGCGCTTCATAAGGATTAGGGATTCCTGCAGCATCACGAGGGAACTGGTTAAAGCTGGAGGCTAAAGTTTGCATATCGTGAATAGAAAGTTGCGCCTCCACTTCCATGACATTAATCCCGTGAGCAATAAACATCTCCTGCTGAAGGTTAACTACTTGATTTTGTTCGATATCAACCTGAGCAATTCGCATCGCTCTTGGCAAAGTGATCGTGGTCTTATCGAGAGAGCGCTGCGCCTCTTTTACCTTAGACACGTTGACCTTAATCACCGCTTCCGCAACACGCTTTTCATCTGGCATCAACGCGATTTGGTTAGCGATATCTAATACCAACTTCTGCTGAGACAATGCGCTTTGTTGTTGCAGGTCGACATCCGATTGAGAGGTGAGCCCTTTCTTACGCAGATCCTGTTTACGTTGTAGCTCTTTATTGCTGATCACCAAACGATTCTTTTCGATCTTAAGAGTCTTATTAAGGTTGTCTTCTTCTTGATTCAATTTCGCTAATGAGGTTTGGCTTGATTTTAGATCCGCCTCTGCTTGTATCAGTTTCAATTCGTAATCCAATGGATCAACCTTGAGCACGACCGTTCCTGCAGGGATCACCTGGCCTTTTTCAAGATCTGGATGTCGATACACGATCTGTCCTGTCACCTCAGCAATCGCTTTCCATTCAACTTTAGGCACCACTTTGCCAAAGCCGACCGCTAACGGCGCTATCAGTTGTTGTTCTAGGCTCACAGTATCAACTAAGCGAGCCCTATCACCCGCAGGTTTGGTTGGAAGATCCGGCTTCAAGTTAATCGCGGCGACAAGGCCAATAACACCAACCGCAAGTGCTGGAAAGAAGAGTAGTTTTTTATTTATTTTCATTATCTTTGGTCCTGCACGGAAGAAGGGCTCGGTGCGTTAATAAAGCCTTCAGTCATCAATTGAATGTTGTGTTCGATTAAACGATTAAGAAATTCTTCATTAATCTCAATCCCATGAATTGCCAATAAAGGCGGCGGAGCGATGAAAGGAAACACCATCAAGCTTACATACGAAATACGGCACAATTTTGGATCCATGTTCTGTTTTAAGATGCCTTGTTCAACCAACTTTTCAAAAATGACATCTTGGGCTGGCTTTGCAACATCGAGGAAAACCTTTTCGAGCAACTCTCTTTGCACTTCAGAGGGAGGCATATTCATCACTTGGGCTATCAAGCGAGGAAACTTCGGCACTTTGACCATCTCTTTGTAGTAAGTCCGCATTAAATCAAGAAAGTTCTCATGACTGCTTTCATCAACGAGTCTCTGCATTTGTAATTGCATAGGGCGTAATGTTTCACGCAGCATCGCCTCAAACAATCCGGCTTTACTGCCAAAGTAATAGCGAATCATCGCAATATTCACACCCGCTCGCTCAGCAACTAAGCGAGTCGATACCTTGTCGTACGGTTGAACGACGAACAGATCTCGAGCGTGCTCAATGAGTAACTGCCGTACATCTAGATTCTGTTGAGGTCGCCCTGCTTTACGCGCTGCCATCACTGAGACCTATCCCTATAATTAATCACACGATTAATTATAGGGATAAATCGACATGGTTGTAGAAGATTAATTACTCACTATTTAATCAAATGATTAATTAATTTAGCCACCCTTTTAATTTTATTGGTGAATCGTTCCATCAAAAAGATTTACTACAAAGTTTTAACCTACACATCAGCCAAACGATAAACTAACCGCCCAGTACAAAACACTCAATCAGCTGATAACACCAGCAAACAACACGCAAGCAGCACAAACCAAAAAAAAACACCGCCAAAGCACGCTGATATTGGATTTTCTTGTTTGACGCTCAGAATAAATTGCGGTAAATATGGTGTTAACAGTTTATTTACGGATATTTGTGTAATGATTTTTTCTTCTTCTCGACTGCTGAAACTTCTCCTTATCGTGAACCAATCGCGCGGGTAAGTTGTGGGTCAAGAACTACACAAATATTAAAACCCGCGCTGAGCGGGTTTTTTTGTAACTGGCACTTTTAAAAGAACATCATTCTCAATAATAATTTGGATAGCAATCGATACAATATCGATATAAGGAAGCACCCATGAACGATCAAGTGATAATTTTTGATACGACTTTACGTGACGGCGAGCAAGCGTTGGCAGCAAGCCTTACGGTAAAAGAGAAATTACAGATCGCTTATGCACTTGAACGACTGGGTGTAGATGTTATTGAAGCGGGTTTCCCTGTGTCATCGCCAGGCGATTTCGAATCAGTACAAACCATCGCAAAAAATATTAAAGATAGCCGTATCTGTGCGCTTTCTCGTGCTGTAGCGAAGGATATCGATGCCGCTGCAGAAGCGTTAAAAGTCGCTGAGCAGTTCCGTATTCACACCTTCATTTCTACATCAACGGTTCACGTGCAAGATAAATTACGCCGTAGCTACGACGATGTTGTCGATATGGCAGTAAAAGCGGTAAAGCATGCGCGCAACTACACAGACGATGTTGAGTTCTCTTGTGAAGATGCAGGTCGTACGCCTATCGATAACCTATGTCGTATGGTTGAAGCGGCAATCAACGCGGGCGCGAAAACCATCAACATTCCAGACACAGTGGGCTACACAGTACCTAACGAGTTTGGTGGCATTATCAAAACGCTATTTGATCGCGTTCCAAACATCGACCAAGCAATCATCTCTGTTCACTGTCACGATGACTTGGGTATGTCGGTTGCTAACTCAATTGCTGCGGTACAAGCCGGTGCTCGTCAAGTTGAAGGTACTATTAACGGTATCGGTGAGCGTGCGGGCAACTGTTCTTTAGAAGAAATCGCAATGATCATCAAAACTCGCCAAGAGTTACTAGGTGTTCATACTGGTTTGGATCATCAAGAGATTCACCGTACCAGTAAGTTGGTTAGCCAGCTTTGCCACATGCCAATTCAAGACAACAAAGCAATCGTCGGTGCTAACGCATTCAGCCACTCTTCAGGTATCCACCAAGACGGCATGCTTAAGAACAAGAACACTTACGAGATCATGACTCCTGAGTCTATTGGCTTGAAAAACAAAGCATTGAACCTAACCAGCCGCAGT
>NZ_AJYZ02000037.1:329366-413289 GCF_000272045.2 Vibrio crassostreae 9ZC13
AGAGCCACATGGACGCAATGGGCTACAAAGACAATGAGTACAACCTAGATTCATTGTACGAAGACTTTTTGAAACTGGCTGACCGTAAAGGCCAAGTATTCGATTACGACCTAGAAGCACTAATGCACTTCGCAAATCTACGTGACGAAGATGACTTCTATAAACTTAACTACCTAAGCGTACAATCTGGTAGTGTTATGTCTACCACCAGCATCAAGCTGCAATGTGGTGATGAAGAGAAATGCGAAGCGGCTGTCGGTAACGGCCCGGTTGATGCTTTATACCAATGTATCTACCGCTTAACGGGTTACGAAATTGCATTGGATAAATTCGACCTTACCGCGAAAGGTGAAGGCGAAGATGGCTTAGGCCAAGCTGATATTATTGCGAACTACAAAGGCCGCAAGTACCACGGTACAGGCGTTTCAACGGATATCGTTGAGGCCTCTGGTCAGGCGCTACTGCACGTTATTAATAGCATTCAACGCGCAGACACCATTGCTGAAATGAAACAGCAAAGAATCGCAACAGTTTAAACACCCAATAACAGAGCCCTAGAGCCGATGTTATTGGCTTTAGGGACAAAATTTTAAACGAGCTAAATAGCTCAGTAACAAAGAATTAAAGGATTAACATGACTGATAAATCATACAAAATTGCCGTACTACCTGGTGATGGCATTGGCCCAGAAGTAATGCAACAAGCGCATAAAGTGCTAGACGCGATCGAAAAGAAGCACGCGATTAGCTTTTCTCGCGAAGAGTATGATGTTGGTGGTATTGCAATTGATAACCACGGCTGTCCACTTCCAGAAGCAACAGTCACTGGCTGTGAAGAATCTGACGCAGTACTTTTTGGCTCGGTTGGCGGTCCTAAATGGGAACACCTTCCACCGAACGACCAACCAGAGCGTGGTGCCCTACTTCCTCTACGTAAACACTTCCAACTGTTCTGTAACCTACGTCCAGCTCAAATCCATAAAGGTCTAGAGTCTTTCTCTCCTTTACGTGCTGACATCTCAGGTAACGGGTTCGACATCGTGGTAGTCCGTGAGCTAACAGGCGGTATCTACTTCGGCCAACCTAAAGGCCGTGAAGGCGAAGGCGCAACGGAAAAAGCTTTTGATACCGAGGTTTACCACCGCTACGAAATCGAACGTATTGCAAAGATTGCTTTTGAATCTGCACGCCTACGTAACAAAAATGTTTACTCAATCGATAAAGCGAACGTTCTACAGAGCTCTATCCTATGGCGTGAAGTCGTTGAAGAGATCGCAAAAGATTACCCAGATGTAACGCTAAACCACATGTACATCGACAACGCGACCATGCAGCTAATCAAAGACCCATCTCAGTTTGACGTAATGCTATGTTCAAACATCTTTGGTGACATCATCTCTGATGAGTGCGCAATGATCACTGGCTCTATGGGTATGCTTCCTTCTGCAAGTTTAAATGAAAGCAACTTCGGCCTATACGAACCAGCAGGTGGCAGCGCACCAGATATCGCAGGTAAGAACATCGCAAACCCAGTCGCGCAAATCCTTTCTGCAGCCCTAATGCTTCGTTACAGCCTAGGCGAAGAAGCGGCAGCACAAGACATCGAAGCAGCGGTTTCTAAAGCACTTTCTGCAGGCGAGCTAACGGCAGACCTTGCTGGCAAAAACCAAGCGCTGACTACCTCTGAAATGGGTGACAAGATCGCTGAGTACATCTTAGCTTCATAAGCTAAAGGCTCCGATTAGAAGCAAGTACATAAGAATAATATCAAGCCAAGTCAGCGTAAACCGCATGACTTGGCTCGAAACAAACACTGGGACTGATGCTCCCAAGGAAGAAAAGCTATGTCGACAAACCAGCACGCAAAAACCTTATACGAAAAAGTTTATGACGCTCACGTTGCGGTTGCAGCGAAGGGCGAAACACCAATTCTTTATATCGATCGTCACTTAGTTCACGAAGTAACGTCACCTCAAGCATTTGATGGCTTGCGTGAGAAAGGCCGCAAAGTTCGCCAAGTTGGCAAGACTTTCGCGACCATGGATCACAACGTATCGACACAAACTAAAGACATCAACGCTTCTGGTGAGATGGCTCGTATCCAAATGGAAACGCTATCGAAGAACTGTGAAGAGTTTGGTGTCACGCTTTACGATCTAAACCACAAATACCAAGGTATTGTGCACGTAATGGGTCCTGAGCTAGGTATTACGCTACCGGGCATGACCATCGTATGTGGTGACTCGCACACGGCTACACACGGTGCATTTGGTTCACTAGCATTTGGTATCGGTACTTCAGAAGTGGAACACGTTCTAGCTACGCAAACGCTAAAACAAGCTCGCGCTAAAACCATGAAGATCGAAGTAAAAGGCAAGGTTACTCCTGGCATCACTGCAAAAGACATCGTGCTAGCGATCATCGGTAAAACAACGGCTGCTGGCGGTACTGGCTACGTAGTTGAATTCTGTGGTGAGGCAATTACCGACCTTACGATGGAAGGTCGTATGACAGTATGTAACATGGCAATCGAGCTTGGCGCTAAAGCAGGCTTAATCGCTCCAGATGCAACGACATACGAGTACATCAAAGGTCGCAAGTTCTCTCCAGAAGGCGAAGACCTAGAAGCAGCAATCGAATACTGGGATACGTTAAAAACCGATGCTGATGCAGAATTCGATGCAGTTGTTACATTAGAAGCGGCAGACATCAAACCACAAGTCACTTGGGGTACCAACCCAGGTCAGGTTATCTCAGTAGACACACCAATCCCTGCACCAGAAAGCTTCGCAGACCCTGTAGAAAAAGCATCAGCTGAAAAAGCGCTGGCTTACATGGGTCTTGAAGCCGGTAAATCTCTATCTGATTACAACGTAGATAAAGTGTTCGTGGGTTCTTGTACTAACTCTCGTATCGAAGACATGCGTGCAGCAGCAGCGGTAGCGAAAGGCCGTCAAGTAGCGAAACATGTTCAAGCGCTTATCGTTCCGGGTTCAGAGCAAGTTAAAGCACAAGCTGAGGCTGAAGGCCTAGATAAGATCTTCATCGAAGCAGGCTTTGAATGGCGTTTACCGGGTTGCTCTATGTGTCTTGCGATGAACAACGACCGTCTAGGTCCACAAGAGCGCTGTGCTTCTACATCAAACCGTAACTTTGAAGGTCGCCAAGGCCGTGATGGTCGTACGCACCTAGTTAGCCCAGCAATGGCAGCCGCAGCGGCTATCGCTGGTCACTTTGTCGATATTCGTGAACTTTAATTAGAGGATTTAACATGTCAGGTTTTCAACAACACACCGGATTAGTCGTTCCTCTAGATACGGCCAACATCGATACTGATGCGATCATTCCAAAGCAGTTTCTACAGAAAGTAAACCGCATCGGTTTTGGTAAGCACTTGTTCCACGATTGGCGCTTCCTAGACGATGCAGGCCAACAGCCAAACCCTGATTTTGTAATGAACGAAGCTCGCTACCAAGGCGCTTCAATTCTTTTAGCTCGTGAAAACTTCGGTTGTGGTTCATCTCGTGAACACGCACCGTGGGCGCTTGCCGATTACGGTATCCAAGTAATGATCGCACCAAGCTTTGCCGACATTTTCTACGGTAACTCGATCAACAACCAAATGGTGCCAGTTCGATTGACTGAGCAAGAAGTGGATGAGCTATTCCAATTCGTTGAAGCGAATGAAGGTGCAGAAATTACGGTTGATCTAGAAGCAATGAAAGTCAGCGCGAACGGCAAAGAGTACTCGTTTGAAATTGATGAGTTCCGTCGTCACTGCTTACTGAATGGTTTAGATAATATCGGCCTTACACTTCAACATGCCGATAAGATCTCAGAGTTTGAAGCTAAGATTCCTAGCTTCCTAAAATAATGAGACGTTTCTGAATAAATCTAAAGGTTGGCCAAGTGCCAACCTTTTTTATTTGGCTAAGCTTTTAACTTAACTTCATATGTTTATTTAAATGAAGAGCAATGAAAGAAAATGGTAAGCCTTAAGGTCTTAGTAGTCAGTCATCAGGAGAATGCCATGAAACAACTACTTTTTATTGTCAGCCTACTTTTCTCAACCTTAGCTTGGTCTGCGCCTAAATCCGATCTTTGGCCATACTGGAAGCAAAGCGACGAAACCAACCTAGAACAGGTATCTCATCAAGATTGGCAGCAATTCCTCGATAGCTACTTGGTTAAACAGGGGCAAAATACGTTAGTTCGCTATAAAGCAGTGAACACTGCCGATAAGACCAAACTTAAGCAATACATCAAGCAACTCGAACAGGTGAATCCGCTCAACTATTCAAAAGCGGAGCAGTATGCCTACTGGGTTAATCTATATAACGCCGTGACTGTCGATTTGATTCTTGATACCTACCCGATCAAATCCATAACTAAACTTGGCGGACTATTTAGTTTCGGTCCGTGGGGAGATGATGTGGTAGTCGTTAATGGGAAATCACTGACACTCAATGACATTGAACACCGAATCCTAAGACCAATTTGGCAAGATCCTCGCACGCATTATGCAGTGAACTGTGCCAGCCTAGGTTGCCCTAACTTACAACCTGACGCTTTTACCTCTAAAAATACTGAAGCCTTGCTAGAGCAAGCTGCAACTGAGTTTGTAAGCAGTGACAAAGGCGTGATGGTTACAAACAATAAGCTTCAACTATCATCGATTTACGAATGGTTTGCTGTGGATTTTGGTACGAAGAAACAGCTTATTCAGCACTTAGAACAATATCGAGTTGAAGCAGTAACCAATACTCAAAACATCAGTTATGAATACGATTGGTCGCTCAACCAAGCAAACTAGCTCTAAGGCTAAAGTTGATCACTAAAGTAAAAAAGAGGCGAGAGGTTTTTATTAACCTCTAGCCTCTTCTCAATTCTTTGACCGTATTTCTACAATTAAAAGCTTGAGCCCGGTTGCTGCAAGAACTCAATCTCTTCGGGAGTCGAAGCTCGCCCTAACACCTCATTACGGTGCGGATAGCGACCAAATCGCTCAATGATAACCTTGTGCTTAAACTCAAAGTCCAGATTATGCTCTAATCCCGTTTGAGAAAAGAGTTCCACGGCTTGTTCATGGACTAACAAAGATTCACTGTGCATATAAGGCATATACAGGAAGCTTTTCTGTTGCTCGTTAAGCTGGTGATCAAAACCACCCGCTACCGCCTCTTGGGCTAGAGCCAACGCCATCGGATCAGCAGAAAATGCTGTCGGACTTTTTCTACCAATATTTCGAGAAAACTGATCAAGTACGATAATCTCAGCCAATCGTCCTTGCGCAGTTTGGCGCCACTCAAATAGCTCGCCTTGAATGGCTGCTTTATGCAATTCAGAAAATCGAGACTCTATCAAAGTGTCAATCTCGGCGCCGCCAGTAAACCAATCTTTAGGCGTCAACTCATCGAACCAAAACTCTAGAACATCCTGATACGTTACCGTCATATAATTCCCTTTAATAAAAAACCGAGTAACTTTGTTATTACTCAGTTTAGTGTTCAATTACTTAAAACCTTTTACTTTCTTTATCAGGTCATAAGCATTCTGAATTTCTTGCGATTTCTCTTTCGCAACATTCATCATCTCAGGCGGTAAGCCCTTCGCCATCAGTTTATCTGGGTGATGTTCATTCATCAGCTTGCGGTAGGCTTTCTTCACCTCTTTACCGTCAGCACTTTCACTCACACCAAGAACCTTATATGCGTCGCCAAGTTGGTTCTGTTGCGAAGCCTGTTGCCAACCTGATGATTGCCCATGACCCTGATGGCCACCAAAGCTTCCACCTTGCTGTTGGAAACGGAACGCAGCTTCTTGCATCTGCAAGCGGCGTTCTAGTTGTGCTGCCGAAAACCCAAGCCCTTGCGCTATTTTATGCAGAACTTGACGTTCACTCGGGTGCAAACTTCCATCCGCAAATGCGGCAGATACCTGAAGCTCTAGAAAGAACTGCAGAAGATCAAAACGACCACCCGATGAGATTTTAACTCGCTCAAGTACGTCGTTCAGAGGGAAGTCGCTCTCTTTGCCGTCACGGAATGCATCTTGCGCTGCTTTACGCTGTTCGCCATGCAGGTTCATACGCTCCATCATGGTAGAAGCGAGTTGAATCTCTTCTGGCGTTACCTGCCCTTTCGCTTTAGCAACGTGCCCCATAACCGCAAAAGCGGATTTAAAAAACTCGTTCTGTCTTTCTGCTTGGCTTGGACCTCGACCAAAACCAGAGCTATTGAAGCCTGATTGGTTCAATCCGCGAGCTTTATCGAATTGGTGTCCTAAAAACAGACCAAAAACTAAACCGAGTGGCCCTCCAAATAAAAAGCCAAAAAACGCGCCCAAAATTTTGCCAAATATTTGCATTATGTGTTCTCTATCTATGAATTTTATCTGAGTAATGCTGTCTGATGATGCTGAATGCTATTATTTCCTTTATCATAAGGAAAATGCTTTATTAATTGGATTGATACTAGATCAACCCTTCATCTAGTGACACAGGATAGTTCAACTTCATGCAATCTTTTTCCCGCACCTTGTTAGCCGCGTCTATAAGTACGGCGTTATACGTGTCGACAACTCAAGCTGAAACAATCACCGATAGTAGTGTGCAGGAAATGCCCTCTATAGATCAATGCTTGATCGAGCCCGCTGCAGAAAACGAGACACAGCTACCCGCTCATGTTGAGTCAGATCGCTTAGAAGCTATCAATGGTGACAAGGCAATATACTCAGGTGACGTAGTCGTTACGCAAGGGAACAAGACCATCCTTGCAGATAACGTAACCCTGCACCAACAAGAAAATATCGTTGTAGCTGAAGGCAACGTAAACTTTAGTGATGGTCAAATCAAATCTATCTCAGACAGAGCGACCAATAATCTGACTACAGATGAAATGACGCTTGAGAACACCGATTACGAATTCCTTTGCGAGCCCGGTCGCGGAGATGCTGTTTATATAGCAAAAACAGGTAAAGCGGTTTATGAGATTGAAGATGGCTCCATTACCTCTTGCCCTATCGGCGATAATGCTTGGCGTCTAAGAGCATCGAGCATCAGTGTCGACCAAGACGAAGAACAAGCCACTTTTTATAATCCACGTTTTGAAATCCAAAGTGTTCCCGTCTTTTACTTACCTTACTTAACAGTACCGGTGGGTGATACACGTAAAACCGGTTTCTTGTACCCAACAGTTTCGTATGGTTCAAGCGATGGTTTTGAAGCTGAAATTCCTGTTTATTGGAACTTAGCACCAGACTACGATTTGGAAACTACCTTCAAGTACATGCAAGAGCGTGGCACTCAACTCAACAGTAAATTCAGATATTTAAGCGATTTTGGTTCCGGTAGTATCGAGTCTGAATATTTACCAGACGATCAAAAGTACACTGATCTAGGCGATCGTTGGGGTTTCCAACTAGAACATTCAGGAATATTCCAACAATCTTGGTTATTCGAAATTGATTACTCTAAAGTCAGTGATATTGACTACTTTTCGGACATGAGCTCAAATATCGGTAACCGTGAAGATGGACAACTGCTTCAAGAAGGGCAAGCAACATACCGTTCTCAAAATTGGGATGCGTCTGTACTTGTTCGAGACTTCCAAGTTCTTACCACCAGCAATAACTTGCCTTATCGTCTAATGCCACAACTCGAGTACAATTACTATGCTCCAGAGGTAATGGATTACCTAGATTTTGACTTAATCAGTCATATATCAATGTTCGATACCGACGCATCAGGCAAACCATCAGCCACTCGTGTTCACGTTGAACCTGGTATTACAATCCCAGTAGGTAACACTTGGGGTACTTGGACAACAGAAGCTCGACTACTTGGTACTTACTATCAACAAGACCTTGATGGCGTTGATACCGGCGCAGGCTCTGATTATGAAGGCTTGGAAGAATCAGTAAGTCGAGTTATTCCAGAGTTTAGAAGCCACGCAGGTATCGTTCTTGAACGTGATACAAAAATTGTGGGCAATTACACTCAAACACTCGAACCTCAAGTTCAGTATCTTTACGTACCAGAAGAAGATCAAAGTGACATTGGTCTTTACGATACGACACTACTGCAGACCGATTACTATGGTCTATTTAGAAGCCGTAAATATAGCGGTGTTGATCGTATCGCATCTGCGAATCAAATTAGTTATGGTGCATCATCTCGTTTCTTCGATGATGAGTATAAAGAGCGTTTGAATATTTCTTTTGGTCAGATTTTTTATATCGATAAAGATACAAAACAGACTTTAGACAACGACGACTCTGATAACAAAACTAATTATTCGTCTTGGGCTATAGAAATGGACTTCAACTATGATGACTACCTGTTCTACCATGGTGGCGTGCAATACGATATTGACTCATCTTCGATGCAATTAGCGAATAGTACACTTGAATACCGCTTTGCTGGTGGTTACATACAAACCAACTATCGCTATGTTACAGAAGAATACATAAATGAAACTGTAGATTTTGACGTATCATCCATAACAAGAGATGGTATTTCGCAAGCGGGTTTACTTGGTTCCTACCAAATTTCACCGAAATGGAGCACCAGTGCTCAATATTTCTATGACTTAACCACACAAGAAGATCTAGAGTGGTTAGCTCGTTTAAACTATAGATCGGATTGTTGGTACATCGGCTTTACGTATAGTAACCAGCTGACAAATAACATTAGTGATCCAAATGTCACGCCTGAATATGAAAATAACTTTGGTGTGAATTTCGGTATTATCGGCTTTGGTACTAACTTAGGCTCTGATTCAGGCGCTGTTGGGGATAGCAGTTCTGATAACTCATTGAGCTACGGTCGCCCATTCTTCTTAAACAACTAATTTTCTTTACTGATAAGAAATCAGTAAATTTAAAGGATTACACATGACATTGTGGAAACGCACATTAATTGCTATCGCAGCGACTTGTACTTTATCAACAAGCTTTGCAGCGCCAGTCGAGCTAGACAGCGTAAAAGTTATCGTTAACGAAGGCGTTATCTTACAAAGCGACATCGATGCCTCGATGAAGACGCTGCGCGCAAACGCTAAGAAAAGCGGGCAAACATTGCCATCGCAAGATGTGCTCAATGAGCAAGTACTAGAAAAACTGATCATCGATACTATTCAAACTCAAGAAGCAGAACGTATCGGTGTTCGTATTGATGATGCTCGACTTGATCAAGCAATTGAAGGTATCGCTAAAGACAACAACCAAACGGTAGAACAACTTACCGCATCGGTTGCTGAAGAAGGCCTTAGCTACAATGCATTTCGAGAGCAAGTAAGAAAAGAAATTGCGGCAAGTGAAGCTCGTAACGCCTTAGTTCGTCGCCGTATCAATATTCTTCCTGCGGAAGTTGATAACCTAGCAGATATCTTAGCGCAAGAGACTAACGCGACCGTTCAATATAAAATTGGCCACATTCAACTGCGCTTTAATGATGACCAAACCAAAGAAGAGCTAGAAGCCCAAGCTAAAGAACTTGTCGAAGAACTGAACTCAGGCAAAGATTTCAGCACCATGGCATATACTTACTCTAAGGGTCCTAAAGCGCTGCAAGGTGGTGATTGGGGTTGGATGCGTAAAGAAGAGATGCCAACCATTTTTGCTGACCAGATCAAAATGCAAAATAAAGGCAGCATCATCGGTCCTTTCCGTAGCGGTGTAGGTTTCCACATTCTAAAAATTGAAGATGTGAAAGGCTTAGAAACCGTAGCAGTAACGGAAGTGAATGCTCGTCATATCTTGATTAAGCCAACCGTAATCTTGAGTGACGATGGCGCGAAAGAACAACTTGAAGAGATCACGCGCCGCGTAAACACAGGTGAAGCGAGCTTTGGCGACCTTGCACAGCAATACAGCCAAGATCCAGGTTCTGCAGTACAAGATGGTGAGCTAGGCTACCAAACACCAGATTTGTATGTACCAGAATTCAAACACCAAGTAGAAACGCTACCAGAAGGCAAAATCAGTGCGCCATTCAAAACCGTACACGGTTGGCACATTGTTGAAGTACTAGACCGTCGCGAAGTCGACCGTACCGATTCAGCTTTGAAAAACAAAGCTTACCAAATTCTATTTAACCGTAAATTCAACGAAGAAGCTGGTGCTTGGCTACAAGAAGTAAGAGCAAGTGCCTTTGTTGAGATGGTTGAGGACGACCAAGATGACAACAACTAAACGTATTGTCATAACCGCAGGTGAACCAGCAGGGATAGGCCCAGATTTAACTTTGGCTCTATCTCAAGAAAGTTGGCCTCATCAACTCGTGGTTTGTGCTGATAAAACACTGCTATCCGAGCGAGCTAAAATTCTTGGTATCGAAGTCGATCTTCTGGACTACGATGCAAATGCAGCTAAGCAACCGCAACGCGCTGGCACACTGGTAGTGAAACACGTTCCACTTGCTGAAACGGCAGTTGCAGGTCAACTCAATGAGGCTAATGGTCATTACGTATTAAATACTTTAGAAACCGCAGCAATTGGCTGTATGAATGATGAATTTGATGCTATTGTCACCGGCCCCGTTCACAAGGGTGTAATTAACCGAGCTGGCGTTGCTTTTAGCGGCCATACCGAGTTCTTTGCAGAGAAGTCCAATACACCACTGGTGGTGATGATGTTGGCAACTGAAGGGCTGCGTGTTGCGCTAGTAACAACGCACATCCCACTAGCTTATGTATCTCAAGCTGTGACCGAAGACAGATTAGAGCAAATTATTGCTATTCTAAATAAAGACTTGGTTGAAAAATTTGCTATTGAGAAACCAACTATCTATGTGTGTGGCTTGAATCCACATGCTGGTGAAGATGGTTGTTTAGGGCGTGAAGAGATTGAAACTATCACCCCGACGCTAGAAAAAATTCGCCAAAAAGATGGCATCAATTTAGTTGGCCCATTGCCAGCAGACACCATCTTTAATGAAAAATATTTGCAAGATGCAGATGCTGTTTTAGGTATGTATCACGACCAAGTACTCCCGGTATTGAAATACAAAGGGTTTGGTCGCTCAGTGAACATCACGCTTGGCTTACCGTTTATTCGCACATCAGTCGACCACGGTACCGCCTTAGACTTGGCAGGGAAAGGCCAAGCCGATACAGGGAGCTTTAGAACAGCGCTCACGCACGCCATTGAATTAGTAGAGAAAAAGCAATGAGAAATGATGTCCACTTAGGGCACAAAGCGCGTAAACGTTTTGGTCAAAACTTCCTTAACGATCCATACATTATTGATGGCATCGTATCGAGTATTAACCCACTACCAGGTCAAAACTTGGTAGAGATCGGTCCTGGTCTAGGCGCAATTACTGAGCCTGTGGGTAAGCTTGTCGATAAATTTACTGTTATCGAATTGGATAGAGACCTTGCAGAACGTCTTCGTAACCATCCAGATCTTGCGGACAAGCTAACGATCCGTGAAGGCGATGCGATGAAGTTCGATTTCCAAGAACTGGTTAAGCCAAACAATAAGCTACGCATCTTTGGTAACTTGCCATATAACATCTCTACACCATTGATGTTCCACCTTTTTGAATTCCATAAAGACGTGCAAGACATGCACTTTATGCTTCAAAAAGAAGTGGTTAACCGTCTAGCTGCTGGCCCTGGCAGTAAAGCTTACGGTCGTCTTACTGTAATGGCTCAATACTACTGTAAAGTAACGCCTGTGTTAGAAGTTCCACCAACGGCCTTCGTTCCGCCACCGAAAGTAGACTCAGCAGTCGTGCGCCTACAGCCATACGAAGTGCTGCCTTATCCGGCAAAAGATCTGAAATGGCTAGATCGCGTCTGTCGTGAAGGCTTTAACCAACGTCGTAAAACAGTTCGTAACTGCTACAAGAGCTTAATCGATAAGGAAGTGCTTGAAGAGCTAGGTATCAACCCAAGCATGCGTCCTGAGAACTTAACGCTCGAGCAGTTTGTCGACATGGCAAACTGGTTGTACGACAGTCATAACGCTGACAAATAAATAAAAAAGGCTCCTACACTTCGGTTAGGAGCCTTTTTTATGTAATACTTTAATTACATTAAGTATATCAACAACAAAAGGTGCGAATATGGATATATCTACGCCTTGTATCAAATGCCAGGTTCACTCTAAGTACATAGAAGAACAATCTGAGCCAACGAAGAATCGTTATGTCTTCGCCTACATTATTACCATCAAAAATCTAAGTAAAACAACGGTGCAACTTATGTCTCGCCGCTGGTTAATTACCGACTCTAACGGCAAGCAGCTCACCATTGAGGGTGATGGTGTAGTTGGCCAACAACCCGTGATTGAAGCCAACGACGAGTACACCTACACAAGTGGTACGGTCATCGAAACCCCTGTTGGCGTTATGCAAGGTCACTATGTGATGACCGATAACAAGGGCATTGATTTTATTACCGAAGTTGACCCATTCAGACTCGCAATCCCTAATATTCTTAATTAGCCGTACATCCGTATCTACAGGAAATTATTGTGTCGAATTACATTGTCGGAGACATCCAAGGGTGCTTCGACGAACTTCAAGGACTACTTGAAAAAATTAACTTTGATAAACACCAAGATACTTTATGGGTCGCCGGAGACTTAGTTGCTCGAGGCCCTAAATCATTGGAGACGTTACGCTTTATTCGTAACCTTGGTGACGCAGCTAAGGTTGTATTAGGCAACCACGACTTACATCTTCTGGCGGTGTCCTTAGGACTATTTCCAGCGAAACCAAAAGATAAGACTCAAGCGATTCTTGATGCTGAAGATCGTGAACTGCTAATCGAATGGTTAAGACAACAGCCTTTGCTTCAAGAACACCCAGAGTTCGTGATGTGCCATGCGGGTATCTCACCGCAGTGGAATCTAGAAAGAGCACGTGTTGAAAATCGAGAGATCGTATCCTTGTTAAAGTCCGATAAATGGCAATGGCTAATCGAAAACATGTACAGCAACGCGCCTGATTTATGGCATCAGGATTTACATGATATTGAGCGCTATCGCTATGCGATCAATAGCCTGACAAGAATGCGTTTCTGTTTTGAAGATGGCCGTCTCGACATGGCATGTAAGCTACCACCGAATGAGATTACCGATGAACCATTAGTGCCATGGTTTGACCTTCCGCAACGCATAAAGCTCGATAAAACCGTTGTTTTTGGACACTGGGCTGCGCTTGAAGGCTATAACGGAAAAGACGTAATTGGACTTGATACTGGATGCGTCTGGGGAGGTGAATTGACAATTCTTCGCTGGGAAGATAAACAGTTTTTCACTCAGAAAGCGCTATAAAGATACGAGAAACTTGCGCTACCTTGGTAGGGTAACGCAAGCATTTTTCAGAGACTAGCTATTGATAACCACAGTTAACGCTCGAGAATCACAAACTCCATGTTGTGTTTGTTTTTCTCGTCAGCTTGATAGCTCTCGTTAAAGCTCTGCTTCCAACCTTCACCCCAGTCAGGAAATTGTGTATCTCCATCGACGGCGAAATCGATGTAAGTCAGATACAACTTGTCCGCTTTAGGTAAGCAGCTCTCATAAATAGAGCCGCCACCAATGATCATCACCTCTTCAACATCACTGAGTAGCTCTAGAGCCTGTTCAATAGAAGTTACCGTCGTTACACCTTCAATCTTTAAACTCTCATCACGGCTGATTACGACATTCAACCGACCCGGCAAAGGGCGTCCAATAGAATCGTAGGTCTTACGTCCCATCACGACTGGTTTACCCATAGTCGAGCGTTTAAACCATGCAAAATCCGCAGGTAAATGCCAAGGCATCTGATTGTCTTTACCAATTATACGGTTGTTTGCCATTGCCGCTATCATGCTGATGATCATAAATCGAAAGTCCTGTCCCTAAAAAGAAAATTAACGCTAAACGATAGGTCTACGGCGATAGAATAACAGCCCTGGCACAGCTAAGCCAACCGCCAACCCTGCGATAATGAACATCGATTTTAAAAAGTTCTCCATCAACATTGCCAACAACTCAGGCGTGTAGCCTGCCCTGTTAATCTCCACCATCGCAATCATCGCCTTGAAGGCGAACACACCTGGCACCATAGGAATTAGAGCTGCAACCGTAAACACCTTCGGATGTGCTAACAGTTTATGTGACCAATGAACCCCTATCATACCAACCACGGTTGCGGCGAAGAACGTCGCCCATTCGATTGGAATACCAAAGTGCATCATCAGATACCGGCTACCATGACCGATAGAACCACCGAGTGCACAATAAATTAAAGCACGTTGCGGAACGTTAAACACCAATGCAAACCCAACCGCAGGAATAGCGGCGAAAAACATATCGTTGAGCAGACCTAAAAACAGTTCGAAAATACTCATTAGCTTGCCCACCCCCAAACATCTGATAGACTCATCGCCGCGACAATGCCCAAGCTCGTCGCCAGAGTTAATAAGCTGGCCATGGTAAAGCGCGCTAACCCCATATTAATATGGCCTTTAAGCATATCAGCGACGGAGTTAATCAGAGGAAAACCAGGTACTAACATTAATACAGATGAAGCCATCACGATCGTGGGTTGGCCGCCAATATTGTAAAGTACGGCTTGAGCTGAAATGGTCGTGGTAACGAATGCTGTGATAGCAAAGTTTAATAGCGGATTGAAATGGCGGTGCCCAATCTCTTGCCTGACGATCATACCGCAAGCTGAAGCAATAAAAGTCATCATGAAGACTTGCCAGTCTCCGCCCGCAAGGTGGCTAAAAGAGGCGCACGACAACCCTATCATCACAACCACTAACCAACGGTTGTAGCGCTCGGGGCTGATGTTTTGAATCTTTTTATACGCCAAATCATAATCGAGAATTCCCTTCTCCATCATGATGCAAATGCGTTGAATGTCGGTGATAACCTGCATGTTAATGCCACGATCAGCACAACTTCGAGTAGTGGTAATACAGTGATCATCCATTACGGTAGTTACAACAAGCGCATTGGCTGACAGTGCGACTTCAACCTCATTCACCCCACAAGCAATACCGATGCGACGCATGATATCGCCGACCAGTGTGCTCTCTGCCCCGTGCGCCAATAACATTTGTCCTGATTGAGCGACGAGTCTTGAGATCGCTCTTTGCTTTGATGCCATGATTTCCTTCCCATAGGCGTTAATTATCTAAAGATAAATTTTGCATAAAAAACAGTAAGACGTCATGATTTAGATACAAAAAAACCGCAATTTTCATTGCGGTTTAATAAAACTATCAGTGTACTTGTAAGAAGCGACCGATGCGTTATGAGAAACTAAGAGGATTAGTCACGAACATAGATAACATGGCCGTCATCCTCTTCGTCATCCCAATCGTCCCAATCGTCGTCATCTTCAGTAACGACATTCTTACCGCTCATCGCATCTTTATGGTAGTCATCCCACATAAAGTCTACTTTTTCTTCTTCTTCAACTTCTACAACTTCACGAGGTAGGTTTTCCATAAACTCACCTAGTTTGAAGCAAAGATCTTTGGTGCCGATTTTATTCACAGCAGAGATCTTGAAGTACTCGCCTTCCCAGCCCAAAGCATCGATGATTTCTTGAATCTTTTCGTCTGCTTCGTCTTCTGGCATTAGGTCAACTTTATTGAACACTAACCAGCGAGGTTTTTGTGAAACTTTTTCACTGTATTGCTCAAGCTCATCGATGATCGTTAGTGCATTCTGAATAGGATCAGATTGATCGATCGGCATAATGTCGATCATATGCAGAAGAACACGACAACGCTCAAGGTGCTTAAGGAATCGGATACCAAGGCCAGCGCCATCAGCTGCGCCTTCGATTAGTCCTGGGATATCGGCAACAACGAAGCTCTTTTCAGGGACAACACTTACCACACCCAAGCTTGGGATCAAAGTAGTGAACGGGTAATCAGCCACTTTTGGTTTCGCAGCAGATACTGAACGAATAAAAGTAGATTTACCTGCGTTTGGTAGGCCAAGCATACCAACGTCAGCTAATAGAAGAAGCTCTAAACGCAGTTCACGAACTTCGCCTTTAGTACCCATTGTCTTTTGACGAGGAGCGCGGTTAACAGACGATTTAAAACGCGTGTTACCAAGACCGTGCCAACCACCTTTACCAACCATTACTTTCTTGCCGTGTTCAGCAACTTCAGCAACGATTTCGTTGGTGTGGATATCAACTGCACGCGTACCAACTGGTACTTTCAGCGTAATGTCTTTACCACGTTTACCAGTACAGTTACCGCCGCGACCATTCTCGCCACGCTCTGCATTGTAAAAACGTTGGAAACGGTAATCGATCAGTGTGTTTAAGTTCTCATCCGCTTGGATGTAAACATCACCGCCGTCACCACCGTCGCCGCCATCAGGACCACCTTTAGCGACGAATTTTTCGCGCCAAAAGCTAACTGTACCATTACCGCCATCACCGGCTTCTATTTTTACTACCGCTTCATCAACGAATTTCATTTTTTAACTCCGCACTTACGTTGCGTTACCACTCATCAAGGATGTGATATAAATTCTAGCAGATCCGTGTTTAGATCGATCACCTAAGATCTAGGCCGACCTGCAACCAAGGAACAAATAAGGAGAGGTTCTTTGCTTCTTATTTCTTAAAAACAAACGGCTTCTTAAAAACTAATCTGTTTATCAAAAAATAAAACGGCTTCTCAAAACCAAAACAAGAGCGTCTGCTTTTTTATTCTTGCTATAAATAAAAAACCCTGCCGAATCGGCAGGGCTTTTGAATTCAGCTTGAAAGCTAATAAAATAATCTAGTTAAAGATTAAATTACTCAGCTTCGATGCTTACAAACTTACGGTTTTTAGGACCTTTAACAGCAAATTTCACTTTACCTTCAGTAAGAGCGAAAAGAGTGTGGTCTTTACCGATGCCAACGTTTGTGCCAGCGTGGAACTTAGTACCACGTTGACGAACGATGATGTTACCTGCAAGAACAGATTCACCACCAAAACGCTTAACACCAAGACGTTTGCTTTCTGAATCGCGGCCGTTATTAGTAGAACCGCCAGCTTTTTTATGTGCCATTGTTAAACTCTCCTAATACTTAAGCGTTAATGCCAGTGATTTTCACTTCAGTGAACCACTGACGGTGACCAGCTTGCTTACGCGAGTGCTTACGACGACGGAACTTAACGATTTTTACTTTATCGCCACGACCGTGTTGTACTACTTCTGCAGTAACCTTGCCACCTTCAACAAGAGGTGCACCAACAGCGATTTCTTCGCCGTTAGCAACAAGAAGAACTTTATCAAATTCAACAGTTGCACCAGTTTCAACGTCTAATTTCTCTAAACGAAGTGTTTGACCTTCGCTTACTCGGTGTTGTTTGCCACCAGATTGGAAAACAGCGTACATATTTTACTCCGCTTTTTCCGCACAGCCTATGGTTGTTAATTGTACAACTCGGGTGTGCGCTAAACTAATCAATAGGGCGCAGATTCTACGGGAATCATGGCGCTATGACAAGCCATATTTTTAAAAAATTGGCGAAAACCTGTTCGCCAAAGAAAAGTGCGGCAATCATGCCCTTTAGCGATGTATTAATCAACGTTTTTTAGTGTATTATTCAACAATTAAATACAACGTATAAGCCTTACAGGGTCTAACTTCAGCCGGATGAACAATGGATTTTAAAGCTATCCAAACGCTTACTGCCAATGATATGGCAAAAGTGAATGAAACAATTCAAGCCCAACTTAATTCTGACGTAAGTTTAATCAACCAGCTTGGTTTTTATATCGTTAGCGGTGGTGGCAAACGCCTACGCCCTTTGCTTGCTCTTTTATCTGCTCGCGCACTTGGTTATCAAGGTGAAGCTCATATCACCTCTGCAGCCTTTATCGAGTTTATTCACACCGCAACCCTGCTTCACGACGATGTTGTCGATGAATCAGACATGAGACGCGGTAAAGCGACGGCCAATGCCGCTTTTGGTAATGCCGCTAGCGTTTTGGTGGGTGACTTTATCTACACACGCTCATTCCAAATGATGACAACGCTAGGATCTTTAAAGATCCTTGAGCTAATGAGTGAAGCGGTAAACGTGATTGCCGAGGGTGAAGTTCAACAATTAATGAACTGCAATAACCCAGACACCACAGAAGAAAGCTACATGCAGGTGATCTACTCTAAGACTGCTCGTTTGTTCGAAGCTGCGACCCAAATCGGTGCGATTCTTACTGAGTCATCACCAGAGATCGAAACAGCAATGCAGAACTATGGTAAATACCTAGGCACCGCTTTCCAACTGATTGACGATGTGATGGATTACACTGCAGATGGTAAAGAGATGGGTAAAAACGTTGGTGACGATCTAGCCGAAGGCAAACCAACACTGCCTCTACTTTACGCAATGCATAATGGCTCTCCTGAACAAGCAAGCATGATTCGTGAAGCGATTGAGAAAGCGAACGGCATGGAACGTCTTGACGATATTATGGCTGTAATGAAAGAGACAGGCTCTTTAGAGTACACAACAAATAAAGCCTACGAAGAGGCCGATAAAGCCATCGCTGAACTTTCTGTACTTCCTGACTCAGAATATAAGCAAGCGCTAACCACGCTCGCACACTTAGCTGTTAAACGCAGTAAGTAAGCAGGTTAATAGACAACTCGCTTCTAGCTTCTAGCTTCTAGCTTCTATATAAATAACAAAAAGAGCCTCAGGGCTCTTTTTTTTGGTTTTCAACAAATATTTGTAGGTGAGCCAAATTCAATATCGACTGGCTTCTAATGATAACGGCAGTTGTGCTTCAATCTCTTCAAGCTCTTCCATTGGCACCGCGTACTGCTCATGCCCGTTGTAAGTCTCTACTAGCGCGTACTGCTCTTGCTCATCAATTACCAATACTTTTCCTAAGTGCCCCAAATATTCGACATTCATACCCTTCTGAACAGTAGCCATAACATTTACCTTCACATTAATTGTAAAGCTAAATACGAGTAGCTTGAACTTCAGGATCAAAAAAGCCAATCATAATGACCGGCCCTTATTAATTAGCTTAAGTCTGAGTTAAATAGCGTTTCGCTTATTTAGCGAATTCAACACCAATCTCGATGTCACCATTTAGCGTTTCAAGCATGCTATCTAAAGCGTTACGTTCGAAGTCACTTAGCTCACCGTAGCTAAGGATCGCTTCAGCGCCCTCTTTACCTAGTTTAACTGGCTGTGCGAAGAATGGAGCGTGCTCGCCTTCACCTTCAACGTATGCACATTCAATCACGTTTTCTTCACCTTGAAGTGCTTTAACTAGTGCAAGACCGAAACGACAAGCCGCTTGACCCATAGACAGTGTCGCACTGCCGCCGCCAGCTTTAGCTTCTACTACTTCAGTACCTGCATTTTGGATGCGAGTCGTTAGCGCTGCAATTTCTTCATCAGTGAACTCTACGCCTTCAACTTGAGAAAGTAGAGGAAGAATCGTTACGCCTGAGTGACCACCGATAACAGGAACACGGATGTCGCCTGGATCTTTATCTTTTAGTTCAGCAACGAACGTTTCAGAACGAATCACATCAAGAGTCGTAATACCGAATAGACGACGCTTGTCGTAAACGCCCGCTTTCTTCAGTACTTCAGCCGCGATTGGCACTGTTGTGTTTACTGGGTTAGTAATGATACCAACACAAGCAGTCGGACAAGTAACTGCGATTTTCTCTGCAAGAGACTTAACAATGCCAGCGTTCACATTGAAAAGATCCGCACGATCCATACCAGGCTTACGAGCAACACCCGCTGAAATAAGTACAACATCCGCACCTTCTAGTGCTGGTGTTGGATCTTCACCCGCGTAACCTTTGATCGAAACAGGCGTTGGGATATGGCTAAGATCGGCAGCAACACCCGGTGTTACCGGAGCGATGTCGTAAAGTGCAAGATCTGAACCAGCAGGTAGGCGGTTCTTAAGTAGTAGGGCTAGGGCTTGACCGATGCCACCAGCGGCACCAATAACAGCTACTTTCATTGTTATTCTCCTTGAGAGCTTTCTCTTATAGATTCTTTGTAGGGTAATTCTTGAGCTAAATCTAAGTTAAAAAACTATATTAATCACAAAGTGATTACAATCAATTAACGCTAGCTTTGCGACTTCGCGCAAGTCAATAAAACCGTGCTACACAGCAAGTTCGCATTATGGCGATAATCGACTGAAATAACAAAATAAGTCGTCGCAAATAACACATTATTCCATTAAATATTTACAGTGATATGACTAACAAATTACAGGGATGTTTTGGCTAAAATTGAATATGTATGCGAGAATATGCAAACATCTTTGTTAATGAATAAGAATGACATATGCGCAATACAGAAAAGCAAGACAACTTAGTTCGTGCATTTAAAGCCTTACTAAAAGAAGAACGTTTTGGCTCACAAGGCGAAATTGTGGATGCCCTAAAACACGAAGGTTTTGAAAGCATCAACCAGTCTAAAGTCTCGCGTATGTTAACCAAGTTTGGTGCCGTTCGAACTCGTAACGCAAAAATGGAGATGGTTTACTGTCTTCCTGCTGAGCTAGGTGTTCCGACCGTTTCTAGCTCTTTACGAGAATTAGTACTAGATATTGACCACAATAATGCATTGGTGGTGATACACACAGGTCCTGGTGCGGCGCAGCTGATTGCTCGTTTATTAGACTCACTAGGTAAGTCGGAAGGTATACTGGGCGTAGTCGCAGGTGATGACACTATCTTCATTACCCCAACGTTATCGGTTACCACTAAGCAACTGTTTGATTCAGTGTGTGAACTGTTTGAATACGCAGGATAATTGATCGCTGTTTCATAACTATCAGCCTTATTAATGGATCACGAGTATCTATTTGCTTCGTGATCCAAATCACATCCTAGAATATCCATACCTCCCTTCCAAAATCACACTAAACTATTGATTTTAAAAAACTCAGTAGTAAATCAAACACGAGATCCAGACATCATTTGTTAGATTTTTCAGCTATATCTTTTAACATTCGAGTAATTTTCTGCCAATTTTTGATATTATTCAGCCACTTTTTCATCACATGGATTGAAAAAGGTGCCGTTTCCAAATAGGAAACTCCTGAAGCAACTACACTTGTTTCAGGGTTAATAATGAATAAAGGAAGGGAAATTCATGGCATTTACCAAACTTATTAAAGTTGGTGCTATTGCAGCTGCTGTAATGGGCGCTGGCGCTGTTAACGCTCAAGAGTTCATCACGATTGGTACTGGTTCAGTTACGGGTGTTTACTACCCAACTGGTGGTGCGATTTGTAAGCTAGTGAACAAGGGCCGCAAAGACCACAACATTCGTTGTTCTGTAGAGTCTACTGGTGGTTCAATCTACAACGTTAACACCATCCGTGCTGGTGAACTAGATTTCGGTGTTGTTCAATCGGACTGGCAATACCACGGCTACAACGGTACAAGTAAGTTCAAAGATCAGGGCGAATACAAGAAACTTCGCGCGATGTTCTCTCTACATACAGAACCGTTCAACATCATCGCTCGTACTGATGCTGGCATCAACAATGTGTCTGACCTAGCAGGTAAGCGTGTAAACATTGGTAACCCAGGTTCTGGTGACCGTGCAACGATGGGTGTTGTAATGGACGCTATGGGCTGGACTAACGACAGCTTCAAGCTTGCTTCTGAACTTAAAGGTTCTGAGCGTTCACAAGCACTTTGTGATAACAAGATTGATGCATTCATCTACATGGTTGGTCACCCGAACGGATCAATCAAAGAAGCAACAACGTCTTGTGATGCAAAACTGGTTTCAGCAACAGGTCCACAGATCGACAAGATCGTAGCTGAAAACCCATACTACGCTTACAGCACAGTTCCTGCTGGTATGTACCGTGGTACTGACGCTGACGTAAACAGCTTCGGTGTTGCAGCTACTATGGTAACAACTTCAGACGTTTCTGAAGAAGTTGCATACAACGTTGCTAAGGCAGTATTTGAAAACTTTGACACTTTCAAACGCCTACACCCAGCATTTGCTAACCTGAAAAAAGAAGACATGGTTAAAGCGGGTATCTCTATCCCTCTTCACCCAGGCGCAGCAAAATACTACAAAGAAGTGGGCCTTCTAAAGTAACTCTACTTTAAGCCTACTACACCAATAAGGAGGCTAGCCCTCCTTATTGGCTTTTCACGTTTTATAAAAATAATTTAAGTGAAAAGAACAGCCCTTTAAGTTTCTCCAATTTGGAGGACTTACCTTCGTATCAAGCCTAAGACAAAGACGAACAAAAAACGCATTTCCCTATCCATTCACTACACTAGATAGGAAATAAATAACGTTTGGTTGTTCGTAAGAAAAGGCAGACCATCAATAATAAGGATAAAGTACATGACGCAGACAACATCACCGTCTCCAGATGTGCAAGAAATGGTGGCACAATCAGATACTGGTGCGCGTAGCCCTCGTGGTATCCAAGGCCGTATTTTATGGTTTGTGCCTCTATGTTGGTCACTGTTCCAACTTTGGTATGCATCTCCGCTGCCGTTCATTTTTAACTTCGCAATTTTAAACGACACTGAAGCTCGAGCAATTCACCTTACGTTTGCTATTTTCCTAGCCTTTACCGCTTATCCAGCCATGAAGAATTCGCCTAGGGATCGCATCCCCGCAGTCGATTGGATATTAGCGCTTGTAGGTAGCTTTTCAGCTTCTTATATCTATATTTTCTATACTGAACTCGCTGAGCGATCGGGCGCACCAACAACATTCGATATTGTTGCGGCTGTATTCGGTATGGTTTTACTGCTTGAAGCAACACGACGCGCTTTGGGTCCACCTCTTATGGTTGTGGCAGCAGTATTCCTACTTTATACCTTTGGCGGCCCTCACATGCCGGACGTTATTGCCCACAAAGGTGCGAGCCTGAACAAGGCAATGTCGCATCTGTGGCTAACAACTGAAGGTGTATTCGGTGTGGCACTTGGCGTATCAACGTCATTCGTATTCTTGTTTGTACTGTTTGGTGCAATGCTAGAACGTGCTGGCGCCGGTGCTTACTTTATTAAAGTTGCATTCTCACTGCTTGGTCACATGAAAGGCGGCCCAGCGAAAGCAGCCGTTGTCGCATCAGGTCTGTCTGGTTTGGTATCAGGTTCATCTATCGCGAACGTGGTAACCACGGGTACCTTTACTATCCCGCTAATGAAGCGTGTTGGTTTCCCGGGCACAAAAGCCGGTGCGGTAGAAGTCGCGGCTTCAACCAATGGTCAATTAACACCACCTATCATGGGTGCAGCAGCCTTCTTGATGGTTGAGTATGTGGGCATTTCGTATGTAGAGGTAATCAAAGCCGCGCTACTGCCCGCTCTGATCTCTTACATCGCTCTGATTTACATTGTTCATCTAGAAGCATGTAAAGCAGGTATGACTGGCCTACCTCGTCGCCACACACCAACTATCGTACAAAGCTTACTGTCTTTCACGGGTACCATTTTAGGTCTGTGTGTCATCAGCGCCGCGGTTTACTACGGTGTGGGTTGGACGAAAGATGTATTTGGCGATGCGGCAACACCAATCGTAACTGTGGCGCTATTGACCGCTTATGTTGCTCTGGTTCGCGTATCTGCAAAATACGCAGCTGAAGGCGGCATGGAAATCGATGCTGATCTAAAAGAAGTTCCGGATCCGGGGCCAACGATTAAATCTGGTTTGCACTTCCTACTGCCTATCGTAGTACTTGTTTGGTGTTTAACAGTTGAACGTTTCTCTCCAGGTCTGTCGGCATTCTGGGCGACCGTGTTCATGATCTTCATTCTGATCACTCAGCGTCCGTTAATGACTCTGATGAACAAATCAGACGATCTTGCAGAGCAAACTAAAGCGGGCTTCGTTGATCTCGCAGAGAGCTTGGTTTCAGGCGCACGTAACATGATTGGTATCGGTGTCGCGACAGCGGCTGCAGGTACGGTTGTAGGCGTGGTGACTCTAACGGGTATCGGTCTAGTAATGACGGACTTCGTTGAGTTTATCTCAGGCGGTAGCATCATTCTTATGTTGCTATTCACTGCAGTAATCAGCTTGATCTTAGGTATGGGCTTGCCAACAACGGCGAACTACATCGTTGTATCAACGCTGATGGCTCCGGTAATCGTGACCCTAGGCGCTGCGCACGGCTTGATCATTCCATTGATTGCGGTTCACTTATTCGTGTTCTACTTCGGTATTCTTGCAGATGACACACCTCCGGTAGGTCTGGCAGCCTTTGCGGCCGCCGCGATTGCGAAATCCGACCCAATTCGTACAGGTATTCAAGGTTTTACCTACGATATCCGGACCGCTATCTTGCCATTCATGTTCATCTTCAATACCCAACTACTGTTGATGGGTATTGATTCTTGGTGGCACTTAGCACTAACGATTTTCTCTTCTGTGACTGCGGTACTTATCTTTGCCGCAGCAACTCAAGGTTGGTGGTTCACCAAGAACAAGTGGTGGGAAACTATACTGCTTATCGTTCTGACCTTCTCTTTCTTCCGCCCAGGTTTCTGGTGGGACATGATTTATCCAGAGAAAGTTCTTTCACCTGGAGTTGAGATTGCTCAAATCACGGAAAAGCTGGATGTGGGACAATCACTTGAACTTAGAGTGGGTGGCGAAAACTTAGAAGGTGACTATTCTGAAAAGACAGTTCGCCTGCCGTTTGAAGATTCTGCGACCTCAAGTGAAGATCGTATTGCCTCTATGGGTCTAATGCTGACTGAATCAGAAGGCAAGATGATTGTTGATATGGTTGAGTTCGGTAGCCCAGCAGAAGCGGCTGGTATTGATTTCGATTGGGAAATCAAATCCGTTATCCAAGATGCAGATCGACCAATGAAAGAGTGGGTATTCTTACCAGCTCTGATCATTTTGATTGGTTTAGCGATGAACCAAAGAAGACGTGCTCGTAAGGATGAGATTAGCGCGTAATGGATAAGGCTGAGTAGTGCTTAGCGCTATTTGGCTTTATTACATGGAAAGGATAATTACAGTGCTAAGTGAAAGCTTAGCGCTGATTAAAAAGAGACGAATACATGTATAAACAAATCCTTGTTCCTGTTGATCTTAATGACAAAGGCTTTTCTGATAAGGCAGTCGAACTGGCGGTATGGCACGCAAAACACAGCAATGCTGAAATCCACATTCTGAACGTACTACCAGGCATTCACATGTCGATGGTGGCGTCTTACTTCCCGAAAGATGCAGCGAACCAAATGAAGCTTGATGTTAAAAATCAGCTCAAAGAGTTTGCCGACAAACACATCGACGATGAAGTGGTTTACAAAGTTCATGTTGCTGAGGGTAAAACCTACGCGACGATTCTTGATTACGCAGAAAAGCTTGGCGCCGACCTTATCGTGATGCCTAGCCATAAGCGTTCAAAAATCGACAAAGTGGTACTTGGCTCGGTTGCAAGCAAAGTAGTACAGAACTCACCAATCAATGTATTGGTGGTTAAACCGCAAGGTTAAGTCATTTAATCGACACACAATCTAAAAAGGTTGGCCTACAGGCCAACCTTTTTTGTTTTGCGTTCGCACCATTTAATTCTTTAATCGTAAGCGTGCCATGAACACCGCATTCTAATCCTTCAGCACGAAGAATAAGATCATCTCTCCAACCCAAAGGAGAGTTGAAATGGCAAAACGACGCACCGACCTAGAATGGCAATCACTGTTTGAACAATATGAAAGTAGCAGTGTTACCCAACGCGCTTTTTGTGAAGAGCATGGACTGAGTTTATCCACGTTCTTCGCCAAACGGCGTCAACTCCAAACAGCAAGCCAATCGGAATCTGTCGGATTTGTTAAAGCCGAAATCGTTGAAAAGACAACCAAGTATCAGGCCCAGATAGCTACGGCGAACATGACACTTCTCATCAATGATGTGGAGCTGAGCATTCCTCAAGGCACGCTAGCCACCTATCTTGCTGAACTCATTGGAGCGTTGTCATGAAAGGTATGCTCAGCGCTTCAGACATTTACCTTTATCGTGAAAGCGTCGATTTTAGAAAGTCCATCAACGGCCTTGCAGCGATTATCGAAAATGATACTGACTTGCCTCTTGGCAGCGGTGCGCTGTTCCTGTTTACCAATAAACAGCGCGATAAGATTAAAGTGTTGTACTGGGATAAAACAGGCTTCGCCCTCTGGTATAAACGCCTTGAAAAAGCCAAGTATAAGTGGCCTTCAAAAGAGAAAAATCAGGTGTTTACCCTCACTCAATTTGAGCTTGACAGACTGCTTTCAGGCTTCACAATTATCGGCCACGAACCCATCAAAATAAACGATTTTACAATGAGTTAATCGAGAATAAAGCCTTATTCTCCAAGCGTTAACGGCACGATTTTAGTATAATCAATGCTATGAAAAAGACGCCAAATATCAACCCAGAAAGCCAAGATGTTGCCGAGCTACAAGCGATGGTAGCTGCTCTGATGTCGGAGAAAAATGAGTGGAAACAAGAGCGCCAATCGCTGCTTGAACAACTCAAACTCGCCTTCGACCGTCAGTTCGCGAAACGCTCGGAGGCATTAAAGCCTTACGATGAATCACAAGGTGACCTCTTCAACGAAGCGGAGTGTGAAGCCGTTAAAGAAGACGAGGTTGAGGTGACAACCACGACCACAACGAAAAAGCGCGGTAAACGTAAACCTCTGCCTAAGACCTTGCCTCGTGAGGTTATCGAACTTGATGTAGACGACCATGAAAAGCAGTGCGCTTGCTGCAATCATAGCCTGCATAAAATCGGTGAAGACCGCAGCGAGAAGCTAGAGTTCACGCCAGCGGTACTCAAAGTGTTGGAATATGTTCGTCCTAAGTACGCTTGCCGCCAGTGCGAGAAAACAGGTGACAGCAGCCGTATCGTTCAGAAGCCATCCCCTCAGAGTCTCATCCCTAAAAGCTTCGCCACAGAAAGCTTGCTGACCAACATCATTCTTGGCAAATACCAATACGCGATGCCACTTTATCGCCAAGAATCGCTGTTTACCCAGTCGGGTATCGAGCTATCACGCACCACCATGGCAAGGTGGGTTATCCAAGTCAGTGAGAAGTTCGCCCCGCTGTATGCCGCCTTGAAAGAGCACCTACTTCAACAAGTGGTGGTTCAGGCGGATGAAACGCCGCTCAATGTGCTCAAAGAAGAGAAGCAGTGTTATATGTGGCTCTACTGCTCAGGCGCTGACTCACCCGAATCGGCACTGCCGAATGTGAAAAATATTGCCTTGTACGACTATCAAAACAGTCGCGCGAGGGCGTGTCCCGTGGACTTTTTAGGTGACTACAACGGTTATCTACAAACCGATGGCTACGCGGCTTATGATGGTCTGCATCACGTCACCAATGTAGGGTGCTTAGCGCATGCTCGTCGCAAGTTCATGGATGCTAAAAAGCTTCAAGGGAAAGGTAAATCGGGCAAGGCTGATAAGGCGCTGGCTAAAATCCAAAAACTCTACGGGATAGAATCACGCTTAAAAGGTGCGCCTGCCCAAGAGCGAAAAGCAGAGCGTCAAGCGCTTGCCAAGCCGATACTGGATGAGCTTTACCAATGGATGACGACCCAGAAGGTGATTGGCTCTAGCCCACTAGGCAAAGCAATAAAGTACACGCTCGGGCAATGGCCTAAACTCATTCGTTATATCGACGATGGTCACTTATCTATCGATAATAATCGCGCTGAACGCGCAATTAAACCGCTGGTTATTGGCAGGAAAAATTGGCTATTCTCCAACACACCAAATGGCGCTGAGGCGAGCGCGATGCTTTACAGCATCATCGAGACTGCAAAAGCCAACGGCCTTATCCTCTATGACTATATGGTCAAGTGCATGAAAGAGCTAGCAAAAGCAGAGCCCGATATCGATGCACTCCTGCCTTGGAACTTCAAACACTGACAAGTCGCCCCGTAGGTTCATGGGGCGGATACCTTTAATCAACTCACTAAGTTCTGCGGATTACCCTCAACAAACCCATCAATATTATCGATTAAGATATCAGACAGTTTTTGAATCGAGCTGTCGCTGCCCCACGCCACATGTGGAGTGAGTAATAAGTTCGGTAAGTGGCTATTAGCCAATAGTGGATTTGAGTTGTCGGCTGGCTCTTGTGTAAACACATCCATACCTGCGCCTGCAATCTCATGTTTTTTCAAAGCCTCAACTAGGGCTTGTTCATCTACTAGACCTCCGCGCCCGGCATTAATTAATACCGCGCTCGATTTCATCATTGTGAGCTCTCGCTCTGAAATCAGATTTTGGGTCGCATCAGTCAATGGGCAATGTAGACTGATCGCATCCGCTTGCTTCAATACCGTATCAAAAGGTAGATACCCTTCTCGACAAGACTCTGCTCCTTTTCGCTCGGCAAACATCACCTTCATACCAATCGCTTTGGCTAACATTGCGGTGGCTTGACCTAAGCTGCCACTCCCTATCAACCCCAGTGTGCTGCCAGCCACATCTTGAATCGGATGAGTAAAGAAGCAGAACTGCTTGTCCTTTTGCCACTCGCCCACCTCAATGTCTTTATGATAACCAACAAGGTTTCGTTTAAGTGCAAACAGCATTGCGATGACATGTTCAGGAACCGATTGAATCGCATAGCCTTGCACGTTTGTCACTGCAATGTTTTTAGATTTGCAGTATTCCACATCGACATTATTAACACCGGTCGCTGAAACCGCGATCAACTTGAGTTTTTTCGCACCAGCGAGATTCGACTCATTGAGCACTACCTTGTTAGTGATCACCACATCAGCTTCTTCAACTCGCTCCGATACTTGCTCAGGAGCAGTAAAGTCATACTCTACCCATTCATGCTCAAAGCTCAGAGGCTTTAAATGAATTTGAGATGGGATAGTCGCTCTATCGAGAAACACAACATTCAGCGTTGGCATTCTTCTTCCTTGGTTAGATCTATGAATCAGTCCATTCTAAGCTTTTAGCTTACTGTAGTCTGGAAGCTCAAGCGCAATTTCAAAGTGCTGTTCGATTTGTGGCGATGCTTGAGGATAAAACTCACACGGAACAAAGGCTTTAAACAACTGATTATTCGCTGGATGATAAAAGCTCAGCTCACACGCATGCAAAGCCAACCTATCACTGTATTCAAATGCTTCTGATGTTGCGTAAAACTCATCGCCCACAATCGGTGCGCCTATTTCCATGCAATGCACTCTCAATTGGTGAGAACGCCCGGTAATTGGCAGTAACTTAAGTAAAGTCGTTTGGAGTTCTTGCTGTTCTACCACATAACGAGTCTGTGATGATTTACCATCCTCGAAACACACTTTTTGCTTCGGCCGGTTTGGCCAATCGCAAATAAGAGGGAGGTCAATCAAACCTTCAGCTTCTTCTACTGAACCCCATACTCGGGCGTAATAGAGTTTGTGTGTCAGTCGATATTGAAATTGCTTCTTCAAATGACGCTCAGCTTGTTTGTGTTTAGCGAGCAGCATCAAGCCCGATGTCGACATGTCTAATCGATGCACGACTTGAATCTCTGGAAATTCGACAACCAAGCGACTCCACATGCTGTCGTAATGCTCAGGTAACCTACCCGGAACAGAAAGCAGGCCTGCAGGCTTGTTCACCACAAGAATATCGTCATCTTGATAAACAATATCAATCCACGGTTCACGTGGTGGTGTGTACTGTTCTAACGCCATTGAAGCCTCTTAATTGCTAGTGAACAAATAATTCACGGTTGATTCGTTTATAAATAAATACAATTTTCAATATTTTCGTACATAAAAGTTGACGGCTTTACAAAACATGGTATTGATAGGGTAACAGATAATAAGAAGTCAGCATCAAAGGAAAAACGATGGACAGTACGGTTAAAACCACCAACACAAAAACACCAACCTCAGCTCCCCTATCAAGTTTAATTAAGTCTCTTGGCCCAGGCATTATGATGGCCGCAGCGGCTGTAGGTGGTTCTCACTTAGTCGCCTCAACCAAGGCGGGTGCGATTTATGGTTGGCAGCTTGCCGCTCTCATTATCCTCGTTAACGTATTTAAATATCCATTCTTCAGAGCCGGCATCCAATACACGCTAGGAACGGGTCAAAGCTTGGTGGAAGGTTACTCTAACCTAGGCCGCCCATACCTTGTGATCTTTTCGATCTTGAGTGCCATATCTGCGGTCGTGAATACCGCTGCCCTGCTATTATTCAGTGCAAGCCTACTCAGTTACTTTGTTCCTTTCGATTTAGCCACTAGCACCTTGTGCATGATCGTTTTAGCGACCTGTTTGATCATTCTGTTTGCTGGCCATTATCGTGCTCTAGATACACTATCTAAAGCGATCATGGCGATCTTAACCATCACAACCTTAGCTGCAGTCGCCATTGCTATCGGCTCTCCAGTCGAACCTGATGCTGCTTTTGTTCCACCGTCGCCTTGGTCATTGGCTGCTATTGGTTTTATCGTGGTGACCATGGGTTGGATGCCTGCGCCTATCGAAATATCAAGCATCACCTCTATGTGGCTAAAAAGCCAAAAAGAGAAGCAGGAAGTGACCGCACAATCAGCGCTGTTCGACTTTAACGTTGGCTACATTGGTACGGCGCTGCTTGCTTTAGTATTCGTTGCGTTAGGCGCGCTAGTACTTCACGGTTCGGGAGTTGAACTGTCTCGCTCCGGTGTTGGCTTTACTCATCAATTGGTCGGCATCTACGCTTCGACAATTGGTGAATGGTCTCGCCCGTTAATCGCTCTTATCGCTTTCTTCTGTATCTTTGGTAGCACCATTACCGTTATCGATGGCTACTCACGCGTGCTTGCTGAATCACAACGTCTATTATTCAAAAAAGATTCAAGCCCAAGAATGCTGCAAGGCTGGATAATCATTGTCTCTATCGCGGCACTCGCGATTGTGATGTTCTTTAGCGCAGCACTGATGCCTATGCTCGATTTCGCAATGGTACTCGCGTTTGCAACAACGCCATTCTTCGCTCTGCTTAATTTCATCTTGGTCAACAAAGCTAAGCTTCCAGAAGCGCTAGCCATTGGCAGCAAACTAAAATGGTTGTCTGTAGCAGGTCTTGTTTACCTATTTGGTTTCCTAGCGGTATTTGTTTGGTGGAAGTGGTTAATGTAACCAGCTACTTGAATTGTTAATTAAGCTACAGATACAAATAAGGCCTTCATAATGAAGGCCTTATTTCGTTGAAGCATTTCGCTAATTCAAAACTAGTTGTGAGAAACCACAATCAAGCGTAATGAATCTAGCTGAACCTGAGCTTTGCTGATGTAACCGGTCAGTTCATTGATTTGAGCTTCGATTACCTCTAGCTCTTCATCACGAATATTAGGATTCACGGCTTTAAGCGCTTGTAGACGCTCTAATTCACCGTTCAGGTTAGTCTGCATATCTCGTTGAGCTTGTTCACGCACTTCTTCCACTTTAGGAAGTACGTGCGTCTCACCCGCTTCGATTAGCTTGTGAATTTCACCTTGTACCGAGTTAACTAGCTTGCTCGCTAGGTGACGGTTTACAGGGCTTAATTGACGGTTAAAGCTGTCGAACTCAACCTGAGCTGATAAGTCATTACCACGGCCATCCATCATCAAACGAATTGGCGTCTTAGGCAAGAACTGGCTGATACCGCTGCGTTTCGGCGCTTGCGCATCCACAAGGTAAACCAGCTCAAGCAGGATAGTACCCACTGGCAGCGCTTTGTTTTTCAGTAGTGATACCGCTGATGCACCAACACCTTCACTCAGTAGCAGATCGATACCGCCCTGAATCATTGGGTGTTCCCAGCTAATGAAGTTCATGTCTTCACGAGAAAGCGCAGTATCACGATCAAACGTGATGGTTGCGCCTTCGTATGGTAAGCCTGGGTAGCTTGGCACCATCATGTGCTCAGACGGCGTTACAACCAGAGCATTCTCACCCTTGTCGTCTTGGTTCAAGCCAATCGTATCGAACAGGCTTAGTGCAAACGTTACTAGGTTAGTGTCGCCGTCAGTCGAGGCAATCTTCTCTGCAATTTCATGCGCTTTGTCGCCGCCGTTTGAGTGCATTTCTAATAGGCGATCACGGCCTTTTTCTAGATCTGATTTCAGGCTTTGATTTAGCTTGGCAGACTCTTCAATCACTTCATCAAGTTGCTCAGTGTTACCAGAAGCCAGCATCTCGATAAGAACATCTGAGTACTTATCGTAAACCGTGCGACCCGTTGGACAAGTTTCCGCAAATGCATTCAGACCTTCATCGAACCAACGCGCAAGGATCGCCTGTGATGTGCCTTTTAGGTAAGGAACATGAATGTCGATATCACGCAGCTGACCGATACGGTCCAAACGGCCAATACGTTGCTCAAGCAAGTCTGGGTTGAATGGAAGATCGAACATCACAAGTTGGTTAGCGAACTGGAAGTTACGACCTTCAGAGCCGATTTCACTACAGATAAGAACCTGAGCGCCGCCCTCTTCTTGAGCAAAGTAAGCCGCAGCTTTATCACGCTCTAGAATCGACATGCCTTCGTGAAATACGGTTGCACGCACACCTTCACGCTCACGCAGTGCTTGCTCTAATTGAAGAGCCGTACTTGCACGAGAGGCGATCACTAGGATTTTCTCGCTGCGCTTGTCTTGGATCTTTTCAATCAACCAGTTAACACGTGAGTCGAACTGCCACCAGCTTGAATCTTCACCTTCAAACTCTTGGAAGATCTCTTCTGGATACAGCATCTTCATTGCACGAGCTTCGGGAGCCATTTTGCCACCGATCATGCCAGATACACGCATTGAGGTTGTGTACTGCGTTGGAATCTCCATCGGCAGTAGGTTTACATTACGCTTAGGGAAGCCTTTGATTGCAGCACGTGTGTTTCTGAAAAGAACACGGCCGGTACCATGGCGATCCATAAGGTTATCAATCAGTTCTTGGCGAGCTAACGCTTGCTCTTCTTCGCTGCTATCACCTTCAATCACACGGAACAGAGGCTCAACATCTTGCTCAGAAAGCAGTTCCGTAATCTGGTTCTTCGCGCTGTTTTCAAGCTTCACTCCAGAGAACAGAGCCGTTACTGCATCAGCAACCGGTGCGTATTGGTCTTCTTCTTCAACGAATGCTTCGTAATCGTAGAAGCGATCAGGATCAAGCAGACGCAGACGTGCAAAGTGGCTCTCACGACCAAGCTGTTCAGGCGTTGCTGTTAGTAGTAGCACACCAGACGTATTTTCCGCTAAGCCTTCAACCACTTGGTATTCACGGCTTGGTTTGTCTTGGCTCCACTCAAGGTGGTGCGCTTCATCGACAACCAACAAGTCCCACTCGCCTTCAAGTGCTTGCTCGTAGCGCTTACGGCTCTTACGTAGGAAGTCCAAAGAACACAGAACGTACTGCTGGGTATCAAACGGGTTGTCTGATTCAGCAAACGCTTCAATACAACGCTCTTCATCGAAGATAGAAAAATGCAGGTTGAAACGGCGCATCATCTCTACTAACCATTGGTGTTGTAGAGTTTCAGGAACCACAATCAGAATGCGTTCAGCACGGCCAGACAGCACCTGTTGGTGGATGATCATGCCCGCTTCGATGGTTTTACCTAGGCCCACTTCATCAGCCAGTAAAACGCGCGGAGCGTGACGACGACCCACTTCATGAGCGATGTATAGCTGATGAGGGATCAAGCCAGCACGCATACCACACAAGCCACGCATCGGGCTCTTGTGTTGTTGGTACTGGTTGCTTAGCGCACGGTAACGCAACACAAAGTTATCCATACGGTCGATTTGACCTGCGTATAGCTTATCTTGTGGCTTGTTAAAGCGGATCTGGTTGCTTAAGAAGATTTCACGCAGAGTGACTTCTGTTTCTTGGGTATCTTCGCGAGTACCTAAGTAGGTTAGCAGCCCTTTGTCTTCGATAACTTCTTCGACAGACAGAGACCAACCTTCTTGGCATTCGATGACATCGCCTACATTAAACGTTACTCGGGTTACGGGAGCATCAGTACGTGCATAAACACGGTTTTCTTCTGACGCTGCAAACATTAGTGTCACTGTGCGAGCATCCATTGCTACAACGGTACCTAAACCTAAATCGCTCTCCGTATCGCTTATCCAGCGTTGCCCCAAAGCAAATGTCATGAATCGACTACCTCAATCTTATAGTTGGAATTTGGTCTTCTTAACTGCAGTTTTAAACAAGAACATTATCGCTCCTGAACTAAAAATATAGCCAAAAATGTCTAGTTTGCAGCCACTTTTTAAGTGCGCTCTCAATAATAAATATCTCGAGAAAATGGTGCAGAAAAAGGTCGCTAATCTTACTCGATGCTGTGATTTAGGTCACGCCTAAAGGAGATGATTTCATGCTTTTTTTCTGTTTTCGCCAGTGCAATCAAACTGTCAAAAATTCATGGTTAATCTATAGGTAGCAGATTGCTGCTCTCAAACGAATACACCATATTCACTCGTAACGATATGGTGCTGTTCCTCTAGATGAAGTTTAGGTGAGTAGTTGACTATCACCAGAATCAGATACTAATCTTTATATGAGCTTTATCTACGTTCAATGAATGCAAGGCAAGCCGCACGTCGGCAAGGAGATGCTATGGGCGAGACCAACCGGAAGCTATTTGTTTTAGACACCAATATCCTACTTCACGAACCCTTCGCTATATTTTCTTTCCAAGAGCACGATGTCGTTATCCCCATGACAGTGCTAGAAGAACTCGACAGAATCAAAGACAGTAAAAGAGACGTTGCTCGAGATGCGAGAATTGCGATTCGAACGCTCGAAGACCTGTTCAGGGAAGCCACACCAGACCAAATATCGGAAGGCATCCCTTTTTCTAAAGACATAAATGCATCTGGCAGTATTTCAATACTCGCTGACTACGAACTTCAAGAAAGCATCAAAGCCTTTGCCGATGACAAGGCGGGCGATAACCGAATCCTCAACGCTGTCCTCTATCTTCAAAATAAACGCGCACCACGCGAAGTGGTTCTCATCACCAAAGACATCAATATGCGTTTACGAGCAAAAGGCGCCGGTGTACGTTTTGTTGAAGACTATCAAACTGACCAACTGATTGATGATATCCAATACCTCACCAAAGGCTTCCAACAACTGGAAGGCTCATTTTGGGATGGTATCGATAATGTCGAGAGCAGAAGTTTAGGCGGCAAGACGCTGCACACCTTAGCAAGAGCGCCGTTCGAGCCAACCTTCCTCAACCAATATGTGATTGACGAAGAAAGTGACTTTGCCGCTCGAGTCGAGGAGATTGAGCCGGAAAGCATTACCCTGAGAGACCTCAGCCGCGAAAGATTGATGAATCGCAGAGCATGGGACATCACACCAAAGAACGTCTATCAAGGCATGGCGATTGATGCGCTGCTCGACCCTGATATTGATCTTGTGATTCTCACTGGCGCCGCAGGTAGTGGTAAGACACTGCTTGCTATGGCTGCTGCACTTGAACAAACCATTGAACGTAAGCAATTCGATAAGATCATCGTAACCCGCAACACCCCTGATATTGGTGAGTCGATAGGTTTCCTTCCGGGTACAGAGGAAGAGAAAATGTTGCCTTGGTTAGCCGCAGTGACCGATACACTGGAAGCGCTGCACAAGAACGACCACTGCACAGAAGGCTCGATGAAGTACATCTGTGACAAAGCCAATATCCAGTTCAAATCAATCAACTTCATGCGTGGCCGCTCGATTCAAAATGCCTTTGTGCTTTTGGATGAGTGTCAGAACCTCACCGCTTCACAGATAAAAACCATCATCACCCGTTGTGGTGAAGGTACTAAGATCGTCTGCTCAGGTAACTTAGCGCAGATAGATTCTTCTTACCTAACCCCTGTGACTTCAGGCTTAACCTACATGGTTGAGCGTTTTAAAAACTTCGAAGGCAGTGCCAACATCCACCTCAATGGTGTGGTGCGTAGCCGACTAGCTGAGTTTGCGGAAGAGAACATGTAGTGACTCTATACGCTCACTGAATCAGTAATCTAAAAACAAAAAGCGCCTCACATTGGAGGCGCTTTTCAATTTAATATTTTGAAGTAAGTCGGCAGAGGTTAGTCTGAATTACTCAGTACCACCAACGGTTAGCGAGTCTAGTTTCAATGTTGGTTGACCAACACCCACTGGCACACTTTGACCAGCCTTACCACACACACCCACACCACGGTCGATGCTTAGGTCGTTACCCACCATAGACACCTGCTGCATCGCTTCGATACCAGAACCGATTAGCGTCGCGCCTTTCACTGGGTGAGTGATCTTACCGTTTTCAATCATGTACGCTTCAGACGCTGAGAATACGAACTTACCTGATGTGATATCGACCTGACCGCCACCGAAGTTCGGTGCGTAGATACCTTTCTCAACCGTCGCGATGATCTCTTCCGGTGTGTGTTCGCCCGGTAGCATGTATGTATTCGTCATACGTGGCATTGGAAGATGCGCGTATGACTCACGACGACCATTACCTGTCGGTGCTACACCCATTAGACGAGCGTTCAGCTTATCTTGCATGTAACCTTTTAGGATGCCGTTTTCGATTAACGTATTGTACTGACCGTTAACACCTTCATCATCGACGTTCAATGAACCGCGTAGATCCGTTAATGTACCGTCATCGACAATCGTACATAGGCTTGAAGTTACTTGCTCACCAACTTTGCCGGAGAATACTGACGACTCTTTACGGTTGAAGTCGCCTTCTAAACCGTGGCCTACCGCTTCATGCAGCAGAACGCCCGGCCAACCAGAACCAAGAACCACAGGCATGGCACCAGCAGGCGCAGCCACTGCTTCAAGGTTAACTAATGCTTGGCGAATCGCTTCATCCGCAAATTGGTAAGCAACTTGAGTGCCTTTGTCATCACTTAAGAAGAAGTCGTAACCAAAACGGCCACCACCACCAGCGCTACCACGCTCACGACGATCACCCTTCTGTGCAAGTACGCTAATAGACAAGCGAACCAGCGGACGAATATCACCAGCGTAAGTGCCATCAGTCGCAGCAACCAGCATCTGCTCATGCACACCACTTAAACTCACCGATACTTCAGTCACCATCGGCTCTTTAGTGCGAATGTAAGCATCTAATGATTTTAGTAATTCTGTTTTCTGCTGTTTTTCCCAACTCGCAAGCGGGTTAACTGCATCATAGTAAGCTTGATTAGAGTTGCGTTTGAACGCTTGAACCTTGCCGTTTTGACCTTGTTTAGCAATACCACGAGCCGCAATTGCGCTCTGCTTAAGACCATCCAATTGGATTTGGTCAGAGTAAGCAAAACCAGTCTTTTCACCAGATACTGCACGAACGCCAACACCGCAATCGATATTGAAAGAGCCGTCTTTAATAATGCTGTCTTCTAGCACTAAAGATTCGTGCCAGCTTGACTGAAAGTAGATATCAGCATAATCAATTTGGCGGGTAGCAATACTCGCCAATGTATCTGCGATATTTTGCTCCGTAAGCCCTGTCGGGTTCAGTAGCGCTTCTTCAATTTGATTAATGCTCATAGATGGCTCTTGTTTGTAATTAAAATTGATTGGTAAATCGAGAGTGTTGCGCGATGGGCATATTTTGCCTAATGGACTCGCAACTGGATGTGTCTATCTCAACCACCATACTTTTAGGATCTTGGTCTAACTGTGCGACCACTCGTCCCCATGGATCAACCACCATTGAGTGTCCCCATGTTTCTCTTTGGCAAGGGTGTTTTCCGCCTTGACCTACCGCGACAATCCACGACTGTGTTTCAACCGCGCGGCATCTTAATAGTACTTCCCAGTGCGCTTGACCCGTTACCGCTGTAAAAGCCGCAGGCACCACAATGATTTGTGCCCCTTGCTTACGTAACTCTGAATACAAGTGTGGAAAGCGCACATCATAACAAATACTCAAACCTAAGCGACCAAAAGGCGTTTCCGCTGTCACAACTTGGTTGCCCGGAGTGAAAATATCCGACTCTCGATAGCACTTATGGGCGTCAGCGACATCCACATCAAACATGTGTAGCTTGTCGTAATGAGCAACGAGGCAACCAAAATCATCAATCACCAAGGTGGTGGTCGTCACTCCGTTAGTTGTGCTTATCGGCATACTGCCAATGACGATCCAAATTCTGTGAAGCTTTGCTAGCTCAGAGATTTTCTTTTGCAGTGGGCCATCATTAAAAGGCTCAGCACACTGGTGATAGTCGGCTTTACTGCCAAAAACTAACGCGTTTTCAGGGCAAACAACCCACTTAGCCCCCAACTCTTTGCACTTTGCAACTTCTTGAGCAAGGTACTCAAAGTTCAATTCAGGGCTGGGGCCAGATGTCATTTGAATCAACCCAACACAATCCATGTGTATCGCTCCTCCATTCATTATGATTCAGAAATCAGCATTTCACCGTATATTCGCTGACTCGGGCATAAGGTCTTTTCGGCTAATTTAAGGCCTATTCGGCTAATTTTCTCAGCTTCTCTGGCAGCTGAAACTCGCCAGAGCTACGAGAAAGTTCGCTCACCGTTGGTGAATCCAATGGTCCTTTCACCGAATAATTTACTTGGGTAAAGACTTCCACAACTGGCGAGATAACCGTGGTCACCGCCAATACGTACAGCGCCGTTTGAGGGGTTACCGCAAAGGCCGTTAATACGGGAATACCCGAGGTAATATCTGGGGTAAAGTTCACCTCAGCATCAACCTGACGCGTGTTGAGGTTAGCGATACCTTTGATTTTCATCTCACCTGCGACCGCATCCATGTTCAGATCATTGGTCAGGAAGATACCATTTTGAATCTCGCCCGTTCCGGTGATGCTGTTGAAGGCCATACCTTTATCAAACACATCTGAGAAATCGAGCTGCATCTTACGGATGATCGAATCTAGGCTAAACAGGCCAAGTAATCGAGCTGCGCCGCTCACATCCGAGATAATGCCTTTACCAAACTTGGTTTTAACGTTGCCATCAAGGGTATCCATTTTGATTCCCCAAGGCGAACCATCCCAATTTAGTTGACCTTCCAACGCGAATGGCGCTTTTTGAATCCCGGAAGTAATACCAAAGCGCTCCATGAGCTCGCTGTTGTTTTCACCTTCAACATCAACGGTTAACGATGAATGACTCTTGTCACCTTGCAGTTCCCACCAGCCACTCACATCCGCTTTGTTACCGCCGCTTCGCACCTGGATTTTGTTCCACTCGATACGATCTTCGTTCCTCGTCATTTCAACATCGACCTTACCCACCTTGTAGCCTTGCAGCCAAAAGTCGTTCAGCGTCAGGGTCAGGTTTGGCATCGCATCGTGGATCTCTCTATCCAATTTGGATATCAATGGCGCAGCTTGTTCTTTACGTTGCAGCAGTTGCTGATCTTGGTTGTTCTTATCACTCCACTCAGGAACAAACAGATGCAGACGATCCAGTGAAACTGTCAAATCATAAGGAGGCAGGTAGTTAATATCCCCTTCTAGCTCTTGGCTAGACACTTCCATTTGCCACGCCTGTTTGTTCTTACTAGCACTAAAATCGACGTCATTCCAAGAGATACCACCTAAGATCAGCTCTTTACTCTCAAAGGTAATACGGCTTGGCGCAGGTATGGTTGGCGTGTTCATTTGACTAAGTACAGCCGTTGAAGGCTTTACCGGTTCCATTACAACCGATAACCAATCATCGGCATTGAATTTGTCTGTACGAATCAGTGCGTGATGGCCCACCACCGGGCTAATTTTGTAGCCACCGCGACCAAGCACTAAGTTGGTCGCCGTTAACTCAGGCACGTCGCCTGTGATATCAATCTCAGCTTGGTACTTGGTGTTTGGCAATTGCAGGCGCGCGGTAATCGTCTCTTGGTTACCCGATGCCTGTAGCCTTGCAGAGCCACTTTCTAGTGATTTTTTCGCCAATGGATATGGGTAATCACTCGCCAAGTATTTTAGGTCTGACTGTAAGTCTAGTTGGTAGGTAAAGCCGATATCATTCAGCTGGATATCAATCTGGCTTTGCCATTGCGCATGACCTGATAAGCGGCTTAACCATTGCTCACCGATGTAAGGTTCTAGAGGCTTGACGTCCCAATCACCTAACACATCAATATCAACTGCATAGCCAGGACCATCATTAAGGCCCTTAAAATCAAGCGAGATACCTTGGTTAAGCAGATCCGCAGCGAGGCCATTTGCCGTCACTACGTCATTATCAAATTCAATTCGACCCGTGGTGTTCTCGAGCACCATTGGCGGCGCTTCAATCTCAACATGGTTGCCACTTAAGTCGGCGTAACCCCATGCTCTTGCTTCTTTTTCAGAATCAAACGGAATATTCAGCTGGAACTCAGAAGAGACATCACCACTCACTTGAAGTGCGGTTAAGGCTGCGCCTACCGAGCCCACCAGTGGCGAAGACGTCATGTAATCGCGTACTGCGTTGCCAGACGCCGTCGCTTTAGCTTCAATTTCAATATGGCCGCCTTCCCCTAAATAAGGAATGCGTCCTGTGATTCGATCTGCCGTCACATCCATCAGTTGAGCTGAGCGAGAATCCAGATGCATCGCATCATTTTCAAACAACAGATCAAGCTGAAGATCAGTAATCAGTGGCCACGCGGTATCAAAGCTGAATTTCGCATCTTCTAAGCCAACCCAAACCTGGAAAATACCATCGTGGTTAGTGTATGGGTATTGAGACAAATCACCATGCCACAACAGTTTTACGGTATCCGCTTTACCGGCTTGAATCGCAGTTGAAAGGTAGTCTGTTAGATCTTGCCCAAGAGCCAGTGTAGGTAAGTAGCGCCATGTTTCACCGACATTGTAAGCGTCCGCTTCGCCGTAGAAGGATAAAAACGGGCTCGCATCTTTTGGGAAGTCTAAGCGGAATGCGCCTAGTACTTGTAAATCGGGGGTGGCAGCTGTGATTTTGTCTGACCACAGCTTCCAGCCGTTTTCATCTTGCTGCCAAACAATATCAACCTGACCTTGTTTGATATTCAAAGGCGCTTGGAATACGTCACCATAAGGGAACACATCGTCAATAACATGCAGGCTAGCTTTCGCTTCCGAGGCCGAACCAAACACACTACCAGACACTTGGCTAAAGCCTGGGACTAGTTCCCACTGCTCGATAGCAAGATCAGAAAAACTGGCTGAATAACGTAAACTGTCAATTCCCGAACCCATGGAAACACGGATATCAGAAACAGAGCCGCCCGGCGCCAATACGTTAATCATTTTGGTTGATTGTTCAGAGTCAGGCAGCAGCTTAATCAACGGAGTAATAGTCGCAATATCCAGCTCAGAAATGTTGAGTTGCCATGGACCTTGATTCCACTTGAACGCTACGTCGAGTTCCGGCCAAGGTGTGTCATCCGTTCTAAGGTTTAGTGAGTGACCATTTACTTGCCAACCATCATCAGTCGGCGACAACTTAAAGACACCGGACTCAAGCATGAGGTCATGCTCGCCATCTTCGTTCCACGCCAGTTCTGAGGGTAAAACCTCAACATAAGCGCTCACTGGCTTGCTATTTCGCAGCGTAAGCCAGCTATTCAAGCTCACAGTACCCGTTTCAATGCCGGATTCCGCCTGCATATAATGCGTAAGCCATGGCTTAACAGAAATGCTGTCGGCACTGACATAAAACTCACCAGTCACATCAGTCAGTGACCCACCATCAATAAAGTTAGCACTCACTGACAGAGAGTTTAGATTGGCATCTTTGATACTCACCACACCTTCAGCAAGGTGATGTTTGTCTGAATTTTGCCATTTTAAGGTTTCTATATCGAGCTGACGTTCTTCACCCGAAACAGAGTGATAAAGAATAGAAGAATCTTTTGCAGTTACATCGACGAGTGTTTTTAGCAGTAAATTATCGAGCTCTTGTATCACTCGCTTGGAAGACTCGGGATCTGTAGGTTCGTCTTTGCTATTTTGTCCGGCAAACAGATCAATTGAGCGGATATCAAGATACATTTGATTCATGACTAGATCGGCCACAACCGGGCGCATCTGCACGAGCGATTGAATCAAGTCAAACTCGACTTCAACACGCTCAACAGAGAAGGTCACATCTTCTGCATTGGGGAGGCTAGCTTTAACGCCTTGCAGAGCAATAGAGGGGTGAGTGTTACGCCAAAAACCGCCCACATCTTGAATCGAAAAATCAAAACCGGAGTGTTGGTTTACCCAAAGCTCAATTTCAGATTGATACTTGTTTAAATTGGGCAAGGCTACACGCAGTGTAGTAACGGCAATGGCTAGCGTTACTAAGAGAGTAACCACTAACCATAAACATGCACGTAGAATCAGAGTAACGCTTGAGCTCACAAAATTTCCATTACATCATAACAACATCAAACTGCTCTTGTATGTACAGAGGCTCAGCCTGGATTTTAACTTGCTTACCAATAAAGACTTCAAGCTCCGCAAGCGCATGAGATTCATCGCCCTCTAACGCCTCAGCTACGGCAGCTGCCGCATAGACCACAAATTTATCGGCGTCATACGCACGATTCACTCGCGTGATCTCTCGAAGAATTTCATAACAAACGGTTTCAACTGTCTTCACACTGCCGCGGCCTTCACAAGCAGGACAGCTCGAACATAGGATATGCTCAATACTTTCACGAGTACGTTTACGAGTCATCTCAACCAACCCAAGCTGCGTGAAGCCATTAATATTGGTTTTCACACGGTCTTTGTCGAGCGCAGCCTCTAAAGAAGTTAGTACTCGCTTACGATGTTCCTCAGACAACATATCAATAAAGTCGATAATGATGATGCCACCTAAGTTACGTAGACGCAGCTGACGAGCAATCGCTTGAGTCGCTTCTACATTGGTGTTGAAAATCGTCTCTTCTAGATTACGACGACCAACAAACGCGCCAGTGTTGATATCAACCGTGGTCATCGCTTCAGTTTGGTCGATAATCAGATATCCACCAGACTTTAATTCGACTTTACGATCCAATGAACGCTGAATTTCGTTCTCGGTATCGTACATATCAAAGATAGGCTTATCACCTTCATACAGCTCAAGCTTGTCTGTCAGCTCAGGCACGTATTCAGAGGTAAACTCTTTTAGGTTTTCATATTCTAGACGAGAATCGACCTGAATCTTGCTCAGCTCAGTACCGACGAAGTCACGTAAGATACGTTGGCTTAAGCAAAGCTCACCATACAAACGAGTACGCGCCTTGTGCTTACCACGACGCTCTAATACTTTTAGCCATAATCGCTTCAAGAATGCGGCATCTTGTGCCAACTCATTTGAATCTGCACCTTCTGCTGCTGTGCGGATGATGAAGCCACCGTGTTCGTCACAGTAACGAGACACGACTTTTTTAAGACGGTTACGTTCAGACTCGCTGTCGATACGTTGAGATACACCAACATGACTTGCGCCCGGCATAAATACCAGATAACGAGACGGTAGAGTGATATCAGTGGTTAAGCGAGCACCTTTAGTACCAAGAGGGTCTTTGACCACTTGCACCACAATGTCTTGCCCTTGACGGACAAGCTCTGAAATATCACGAACCTGAAATTGTTTCTTTTCGTTTTCAGCGACACATTCAGTGTGTGGGACAATATCAGAGGCGTGTAAAAAAGCTGCTTTCTCAAGGCCTATATCCACAAAAGCCGCCTGCATTCCCGGAAGAACACGGCTTACACGTCCTTTATAGATATTTCCTACGATACCGCGTCGAGCATCTCGTTCGACATGGATCTCTTGAAGAGCCCCCCCTTCAATCATGGCCACACGAGTTTCACTCGGGGTCACGTTCAGCAACAATTCAGCACTCATGGTGCACCTCAGATTAGTAATTATAAGAATTCTTGCAGTAGCTGGTCCGTTTCAAATAAAGGTAAGCCGACAACGGCGTAATAACTACCTTCGATTCGGGTGACAAAGCGTCCGCCCAAACCTTGGATCCCATAGCTACCGGCTTTATCGCATGGCTCCCCTGTTTGCCAGTATTGTTCTATTTCTTTTTCACTGAGGGGTTTAAACCATACGTCGGTAATAATGATTTCTGTTCTTTGTTTTTCTTCTGAAACCACAGAAACCGCCGTCATCACTTGGTGACGTTCATTCGCTAACTGAGTAAGCATGCGCTTAGAGTCAGCAAAATCGGTGGGTTTCTCAAGCACTTGCCCTTGGCTTACGACGACTGTGTCAGAACCAAGAACGACTATATCAGAGCCATTATCTACAGTATCAGAACTAGGAACGACATGCTGCCTTTCAGAAGGGTTATCTTTCAATAAAGACAACGCAGCTAAAGCTTTATCTAAAGATAGTCGCTTAACATATTCTTCGGCGGTTTCTTGAGCGTGTTTACACTCTTCAACATCGGTTACGAGGACAGAAAACTCATAACCGAGTTGAGATAGCAATTCTTTGCGGCGTGGAGAGCCGGATGCCAAAACTAAATGTTTCTTTTCCATCGTCACGCTACCTCACATGCCAATGGCGACGCACGCGTCTCATTAATAAAAACATCCAAGGCCAAAGTATACAGTTTATCAATGCGCTCCATAACGATAACGGATTGAAAACAACATCTTGGATCAAATATTCACCAAAGAAGATCAACACCTCAAACAAGACCGTTAACGCGGCAATGATCATCGCTTGCTGCCATAACGCCATGTTACGAATGACGAGGAAGTTCATCGCAATAATGTACATCACTATTGCCATCATCATGCCTCGAATACCCAGAGTAGAGCCGATCAAAAGGTCCCACAATAAGCCTAAAATCAAAGCACTACCCACGTTAACACGATGCGGTAGAGCCAAAACCCAGTAACACGTAACCAGCAGTAACCAAGATGGTCTAAATAAATCTAAGCTACCAGGCCAAGGGATCGTCTGCAGAGTCAGTGCTATTAAAAATGAGCAGAAAATTACTACCTTGCTTCTCAAAACGCTATTGGCCATCTTCGCCCTCTAACAATGCTTGTTCTATGCTCGATTGATCCGCTTGCATCTGTTTGTTTTCATCAGGCCATACAAGCAGCAGGTATCTGAGCTTATCGAACTCAACCACAGGCTCTGCTTTAATCACAGCGAACTCACGTTTCGGGTCGTAATCAACGGCCGTAACATAGGCGACTGGATAACCTTCTGGATATACCCCACCAAGACCTGATGTCACCAACAGATCTTCTTCTTGTATATCGGTACTGGTTGGAATGTGCTCTAGCTGGATCTCATCAATCATGCCATTGCCCGAAGCAATCACACGGATGTCATTACGAATAACCTGAACAGGAATCGCATTGTTTGCATCAGTGAGTAGTAATACACGACTATTATGCGCAGCAACGAAAGTGACTTGGCCGACAATGCCTTTTTCGTTGATCACCGGCTGACCTTCATACACCCCATCAATCTGACCTTTGTCGATCACGACTTGATGGCGATATGGTGAAGTGTCTACCGCCATAACTTCTGTGACGACTTTCTTCTCATCACGGATAAACGGCGAGCCTAACAGCTTACGAAGGCGCTTGTTTTCTTCTTGATATTGCTCAAGCAGAATCAGCTCGCTCTTCAGACGCAAGACTTCTCGTTTAATATTATGGTTAGATTCAATTAACCCTTTGCGAGTGCTAAAACGGTCGTAAACACCATCGAACATAGTGCGAGGCAAGTTGGCTGCATATTGAATAGGCGCAACCATGCTGTTTAATAGATAGCGAACATTTGAGAAAGCATCTAAACGACTATCAGCCAGCATAAGGCTGGCTGATAAAATTACAGCAAAAAACAGGCGCAATTGTAGAGAGGGACCTCTACCAAAAATTGGCTTCATTCTATATTTGGTCCTAGAGCTACATTTGATCCTATAGACAAGGTCCTAGGCTCTTTACATAAAACTAGATAAGAAAAGAGCCTAACACTAGATATTATTCTTCGCTGAACAGATCGCCGCCGTGCATGTCGATCATCTCTAGCGCTTTACCGCCACCTAGAGCAACACACGTTAATGGCTCTTCTGCAACAACAACAGGGATACCTGTTTCTTCTGTTAACAGGCGATCAAGGTCTTTAAGCAGTGCACCACCACCTGTTAGTACCATACCGTTTTCTGAGATATCAGAAGCCAGCTCTGGTGGACACTGTTCAAGTGCAACCATGACTGCAGATACGATGCCAGATAGAGGTTCTTGAAGTGCTTCAAGGATTTCGTTTGAGTTTAGGCTAAAGCTACGAGGCACACCTTCAGCAAGGTTACGACCACGTACTTCGATCTCTTCGACTTCATCGCCAGGGTAAGCTGAACCGATTTCGTGTTTGATCTTCTCTGCTGTCGCTTCACCGATCAAGCTGCCGTAGTTACGACGAACGTAGTTGATGATCGCTTCATCAAAACGGTCACCACCAATGCGAACAGAAGACGAGTAAACCACACCGTTCAGTGAGATAACCGCAACTTCAGTAGTACCACCACCGATATCAACAACCATTGAACCTGTTGGCTCAGAGACACGTAGGCCAGCACCAATCGCAGCAGCCATAGGCTCATCGATTAGGTAAACCTCACGAGCACCAGCACCTAACGCTGATTCACGGATAGCACGACGCTCAACCTGTGTTGAACCACAAGGTACACAAACCAAAACACGAGGACTTGGTTTAAGCACACTGTTGTCATGCACTTGTTTGATGAAGTGCTGAAGCATTTTTTCCGTTACGTAAAAGTCGGCAATTACACCGTCTTTCATTGGACGGATCGCTGAGATGTTACCAGGCGTACGACCAAGCATTTGCTTAGCAGCGTGGCCAACAGCAGCGACACTCTTTGCAGAACCCGCACGATCTTGGCGAATAGCTACAACTGAAGGCTCATCAAGAACAATGCCTTGGCCTTTTACATAAATAAGGGTATTGGCTGTACCTAAATCAATCGATAGGTCGTTTGAAAACATGCCACGAAGTTTTTTAAACATATTCTTCGCTCATCCTGCAAGAATTAGAAGACAAAAATTGCACTAAATGTACCAATGCCTTGCTGTTACGGCAAGGCATTGAAGTACAAACATGGACTGAAACCCGCAATTTCTTACAGATTCCTAACTTAAGGGGCAAAAATTATATTATTACTGACCTGTTAAGCCACTTTCACCTCGGTAGATCACACGATCGTTACCGCGGTAGATACCGAATGTGACGACGGTGGATGGATCTTCATCACCCAGTTGGCGCCAGTTGTAACGTAGCCATGGTTGATCTTGATCACTGCCACTACATGAGATGTTATTTCCGCCATCGCTATCAGGCTCAGAGTCATCCATTCTTAACCACAGACGAACTTGCTCACGTGGCGCGTCTGTTCCTGCTGGCGTATTTTGATTTGCTGTGACCTCTTCTTCTCCATCATCCACATTTCCATTACCGTTAAGTGAAACTAAAGTGGTTGCCGCCCCTTCACTGTGCCAAATAACTTGTTTACAAGTATTAGCCCCATTGAAGGTACTGCGGTCATCATCCTCGTTAACAATAAACTCGCTGCCATCCCAGAACTCAGCGCGCAATGGAATAGTTAGAGTAGTATCAGAATTGCCACCAATATCATCTAGCACCATTCGACCATAACGAGCTGGAGGCTGGACCGGAAACTCGACAGAATCAGTCAAAATATCAGAGTCAGTAAATGAAACAGGATCAACTCCTGCAACGGTCAAGCCAAAGTGGGTAATAGTGGAGTTAGCATCTGAAGTATTAAACGGTGCATCTCTGCGGCCAACGTCATCTGAATCCGTAACTCGCTGAAGAACAGAGGCACTATCGTTCAACAACCAATGCTTACGATCATTAGACCAAGACCCAGCATCCGTATCTAGCAAGAAGCCGTTATCTATATTGCTATCATCTAGAACACCAAACTTTGCTTGTAGTTCTGTATTAAAGAATCGGTAATTATTAAGCGCATTATCCGTATCACCTTCACCTTCACCTGATGCCATTGGATATACTTGGTGAACTGTAGAGTCATAAGGTTGACTCAAATAAGCAATGTCGTTTTGATTCGCGACATTCCATTCAGGGTTCTCTTGCAGGAAGTACTTCGGATAGAAGCGGCCAATTGATTTACTTCCAGAAAATCCACCAAGAATCTTGCCGTAAAAGCTGCTCGAATCTTCAGTCACTTCAAAATTTATACTACCAACTTCTGAATACTTTAAACTTTTGAATTTATAACCATTATCATTAGGACTAATATCGGAACTAGACTGAGTCAATTGGCTGCCAGGCTCTAAGCTACCAAGCACTGCACCATTATTGCTAGGTGTATCCAGAGTATGAGTTGCAACGACAGCACCAGAGGACAGCAAATAGTTTTGTGTTACTAAGCTATTGTTACACGAAGGGTTAGCGTTACTCGAAAATCGAATTGGTTTAGCAAACACGTCAAACTCTTCCCCTGCTGCAACAAACGCATTCCCACCACTGCTGTTGCCATCAGAACTGTTGTTTGTACAGATTGCAAATTGCCAAGGTCTGACATAGACCTCAACGATACCTTCTAACGAATCCCAACTGTCACCATCATTATCTTCACAATCATACCCCGTTGGACATTCAAAAGTAGGGTCCGAAAGTTTGAAGCTAACCTTACCCGCTTCACTGTAAATAACGGAACCTGTAGTTTGAGCGGAACTATCAAATTCAAAAATTACCGAAGTATCGCTCCAATCGCTCTTACTTTTTACCAATAAGTTTCCATCAACGGCTCCCTGGGCAGAAGTGGGGTGCACCAATGAAAAGTCCGAGACATTGAGAGTTTTATCCCCTAGATAACCTAAAACAGGTGTTGCCGTATCATCTTTACAAGCCAAAGCTTTCAGGTCAAAGCTCGCAGCCAGACCGGCTACAGCATATATATCGCTCGCTTCAAATTTGTATAGCGATACTAAAAAGTCGCCAGAGTCACTTTGATTGGAATCTGACGCCAATTCAGCCTCAATTTTATAAGTCCCAATTGATTCAGCATCTAAACCGAGCGTTAATATCCCAGATGAATTTGTCGAATAAGAATTACCACCGTTATGGCGCCCCTCAATAACACTATCAACAATTATGCCAGCAGGTGTCGTAATATAAACTTCAACTTGCTCCGTGGCTGGATTCCCTTGAGAATCAGTTATGATGACCGTCACTTGTGGAGTTTCACACAATAAAGAGAAATCTTTATTAGGTGTCAGATCCAATTGATAATCTGATGGTTGCACAGGACAAAACTGACCATCATCAATAATTTTCCCATCAGGTCGTAATTCTATATTTTTCGCTGTTACTCGACCATTTATAAGACCGTTGCCACCAGTAACAAGGACTTTATCGCGACTAAAAATTAGCGCATTCAAGTTCCTTTCCACCTGAACTAACGCATTGCTACCTTTATAATTCTCAGCCCATATAGACAGTTTGAAGCTATTATTAATAACTTGCCCCCCGCCTGACAATTCAAAACTATTCACATAGATCTTAGTATTTTGAGATAATATTATTTTACCGCTAGCACCTACAATCAAATGCTCAATATAATAGGTATCCCCAGTCAAGTTAATCGTACCTGAACCTCCAGCGGATACTGTATTATACTTACCGCTAACCAAGTTGATTTCTTGCCAACCGGCATCCACATTTTGACCTGTTGGTAAATCTAGATCGACAATATTAGGCTCAGTTATATATAGCGATGAGTTCTCTACACACTCGTTGCCATCACATTGTGTCTTTGGGTTAACGGTTGGGTTTGTCGGGTCAACCCATATGCCTACTTGCCCACTAGACTGGTAGGTACCTTCAATCTGAATCGAGGCCGTATTTGAAGTCCATAATAAGCTACTATTATCCCCCCAAGACTGAACCACATATGGAGCAACATCACATATATCTAATGGAACATCTTCCATTTCAAAAGCAAAGTAACCAACCTCTTCAGGTATATGCGTGCGATCTCTAAAGTCTTCATCGACAACAAAACTAACCTGATCGTTATTGATATTACATCGACGCAACCAGCCTCCGTGTCCACCAGCCCGCTCTTGTTTATTGGCGATGATTCCATCAACATTCGTTAGAGAGGTGGTAGCATACTTATCCTCACAGCCATCCAACATTGGGTCATTACCGTTTTGACTGGGTGTATCATACCCTCTTGCAAATTGAACCTTGTAACCATCGACTGCAAGATTGGAGTTGGTTGGTAATGTTGCTAAAAAAGCTATTTTTTCATCTTCATAATCGAGATTACTGTTGTGAGAAGCACTAAGCTCTAAAAATAGATCGACATAAGATCGCTCATTAGTTCTTTTTACCTTTCCTGATGTCATCCATTTCGTACTGTTATTCCGAGTTTGGATTTGATGTAACACGACTGGGTTTGAAGAAAATGTACCTCCACCAAAATCACTGTAGAGAACTCTATCATTATCGTTTGAACCAAACTTTGCACTTGCTTCATCTGTCTCTATGTAACCCGCAATTACTTGATGTCCATTAAAATCAGCAACACCGGGTTCAATGGCAAGGTAGCTTACCTCTGTCATTGGTTGACTATTTAAGTCAGGACCCCAACCGTTTTTAGGCGCTTTTACCTGCTCGATAGTGGCTTCCGTTTTAGTTACATTAGTAACCATTAACGATGCTGGGGCATCTAAGTCAGGATTATTAGAAGCAATAGTAGGCATCACGAACACAAGTGGTGTATTCGTGAAGGGTTTATTTAGAGGAATCTTACATTCTGAGCCTGCACATTGCGCGATTCCAAACTGGTACTGCGCTTGCGAAACATAACTTGGTGGTGGTTGAGTTATATCATCATCGCACTGAATCTCACTAGCTCCATCTCCCGATACAGCAATCGCTGCAGAAAGCCCTGAAAGGTCAGCAAATTGAGGCGAGCCAACTTGTCGCCAAGAGCTTCCTTCCCATAAATTATAAGTTAGCCATCCTGACTTATTCGAGCTACTTTCATATTCAAGCCAAACTTCATAAAACTCACCATTTAATGTTTCATTATCATCAATGACAGGGTTTCGAACGCCACTATCATTGCTCCAAATTGGCGTAGGGCTACCGCCATTTCTTTTCGTCGCATAGATAGTATCTCCCCCCGATGCAGGGGATAATTTAAACCATACGGAAAAATCATCTCCAGCATGAAGTGAGCTACATTGAGACGAAGAAAAATCTGCGAAAGCAGGAAAAGAAAAAAATAGCAGCGCAAATATTATACTAAGATGCTTCATTCAGCCTCCTTCACCCAAAGTTCTTGATTACGTTGCACTTGGCTCACACCAGAACCGCAAATTACCGAAGACTCTAGAACATAGAAAACAAAGCCATCAAGCTCTCCTCGATTGGAACACTGCACTCGCTCAAGAGAGCAATTCACCGAAGCCGCATCAACCATAGAGCTTGCTACCGTATAAATCCCACCTCCGGGTTGGAGAGCATTGCTGCTACAAACACTAGCAACAGCAGAAGAAGCCTGAGGATCAGGATCCGGATAAAACTGAGTCATAACATATTCATTAACAGAGTGACTGAGCAACCAAGCTTGTGTGCCAAGTACAACTCGAGTGTTTGAATCATTATCAGACCAACTCGTTCGACTCAAACTTGTCGCTAAGAAACCAAGCACCACGATAACAAAGATGACAATGACTAGCGCACTACCTTTTTGGGTTGATTTACGGGACATTAATCACCTGTATATCTTGCTCAAACACTGTGGACTCATTATTTTCTGCAAACTCGAGAATCAACTCAACAACACCGTTACTCTGAACATCCGCAGGTTGATAACTCAGAGTGCTATTCTCACTCATAACTCGATCGCTTATTGTGACACCATTACGAGTTAGTAAATTACTATTCGCAAGGCAATACTCCACAAGGTTATTTGAGTCAAAAATGTAGTGCCTTTTACCTACAGATTCACTGACAAGAGTGTTAGCTCCATTTGGAATAGAAAAGTATGCAGCAGATACGCTCGGAGGAACCACACTATCAAGAGGGTATACATTATTTAGGTTGTTGATATCCGTATGTGGTCTAGTCGGATTTATAACCAATGACATAGATTGTAATGAACTACTTGTCGCTCCAGTATCACTAACTAGAAAGTTAATGTCTGCCCCCGAGGTAGCGTAAAAACCTGAATCAACAATTGGATAAAATGATACGCAACCGCTACTTACAGAAGCAGGAAACAGATTAGGTACAGCATGCCTCACTTCACGCGAAAGCTTTTCCAGTACAAACCTAGCTTCGGTTTGTAGCCGAAAGCGCTCTACAGAGCCAAAATAACCTCTCATACCGAGTTCAGTAAAATTTGCGACACCAAGCAAAACGATACTTGAGATGACAATAGCTAAAATCATCTCTATAAGCGTAAACCCTTTCCCTTTCATTAATACTCCCCTTTATAAGCGACTAAAGTGATAGGAGGATTATTGCTTGCGGTAATTGTTAAGGTAAATTTCTGCATAGATGTAGTTGGCGTATCGTTAGTAACGACCAAATCCACATCAAAATTAGTGTAAGTGCTGCCGAGTTCAATTGGAGTGCCGGAGCTCACCGAGCCGTAATCTCGAGCTAAAAGATCGGTCATAATACTTTGACCTAATGCCGAAGCTCGGTTGGAATAATTCACTTGCCCTGAAAGCGCGGATTGTGGTGCAAGAAAAGTAGAAAATGCGAGCATTGCAAAACCAAGTAGTACAATAACAATAATCGACTCGATAAGCGTAAAGCCACTATTTACGTACTTCATGGGCATACCTGATTACTTGGATAAACAAAACCTTGAGAATTGATACAAACCCAAGCCCTGCCTGAACTATTATTTGATGAAATGGTAATTTGAACACCAGATGAGGCAGTATTTTCAGGGTTACCTAAAAGGTTGAATTCGATTGGAGAAGAGTAGCTAGAGATAGGTACAGACGCGAAGCTATAATCATCACTAACGATAACATCACTTCTTGTTTCAGATGTGTTATCACAAGCAGATTGCGAACCGATACAATTGTTCGCAGCTACTAAACGTAAGCTTTCAGCACCTGACACAGACATATCCATATTGGATTGCATTCGATTGAGCTGAATTTGTCGGATGACAGAAGATGCCTGTTCTTGAAGAGCATACAATTCGTAGACTTGGCGACCGCCAAACCGGCTAATAGCTGTCGCTGAAATAATAGCAAGTAAAAGAATCACTACGATCAATTCAACTAGAGTGAAACCTTTGTTTGGCTTTGTATTCATATAAGCCTTAATTGGTTAATTTGACTATCTAGATTATAAATTACGGTATGGAAGGATAAAGTGGCAGTTAAAACATATTGAATACAAAATAAAAGACCAGCCGAAGCTGGTCTAAAATACAAACTTAGTTACCAGTACCACCACAGCCATCAGCTGCCGTACCTAAATTCACAGTAGTAGTTGCAGCACTTGCCGCTGTTGTACCAGTAGCTTGCGTATAAGTAACAATACATGCCGCTGCGTCAGCAGCAGTGCCTGAGAATGAGTATGTAATACTGGTATTTGCAACACTAGCAGTTACAGACCAATCTGTAGACAAGCCAACAACTGCTGCACCAATACCATCAGCATCCGCTGTTGGGTAACCAAAAGAAGTTGTAATGCCCTCTACTTCTGGAGCTGGCGTTGCAGTGTACTCTTGAGACTCAACGCCCTCTACAGCAGCTTTGCCATAAACGATACCTGCAGCACTATCAATTGCACCTTTTAGACCTTGAAGTGAAGACTCACGAGCATCATCTTGCAGGTTTAGGAAACGAGGTGCCGCAGTTACAGCAAGAATACCTAGAATAACAATTACAACCACTAGTTCGATTAGGGTGAAACCGCCTTGTCTTTTCATAGTTAAGCTCTCTCTATGTTTAATTTTACGCAGACTTACTGCAAAGTTACGGTCACACGACCAGTTTTAATTTCGTAAACAAATTCATGCTCAGTACTACCTTCTAATTGAACGTAAGTACAGGTTGCATCACCTGAATTCGCTTGCGCTGAATATTTGTAATTTGAGTCGTTAGCGACATCTGCCACTGCACCTACTTTAGGTGGATTTTGCAGCAAGTTTTCCATCAGTTCAGAACATGTTTCATCTGAAATATCTTGTGGCGCGGTGCTCGAATTATTGTTCAGAGTCCACGGATAGCCATCTCGAAAGTCAGTATCGACGTTGCTACTGTTCTTTGATCTTGTTAACCAAAAATCAACACCATCATAATTTACAGTATTGTATGTCTCAACACCAATCTTCTCTGACGGTCTTGCTTCTGCTTCCCACTGTGCTCTTGCCGACAAAACAGCGGTCGCAAAACCACCAGCGACACCTTCAATGCTTGATTTCTTAGCTTCATCAGTTACATCGAGAAAACGAGGTAATGCAGCAACCGCCAATAAACCAACGACCACGATCACTATCACTAATTCGACAAGGGAGAAACCCTTTTGATTCTTAAGCATTTTCTACCTACTCATCTAATTATTAACGCGCATTATACATTCGCGCACGTATAAAACCATACAAAAACTGTCAATATTTTCACAAAGCCAAAATATTGGCTTTCACACTAAACCTTTCTTTTTCGAGCAATATATCTAGCTGATACTTATCAGCATAATGATAACTACAGTGAAACCGTATGTTATCACTCTTATCTTCAACACTTGGAGATCTTAGCCCTAAAATGCTTCCTTGGGGATACAATTGATCCAGCCAATAATTACAGTCTCGCTCCGTACCTTGGATAGGCATTACCCACCCAGTTCTGCTGTAGATCTTTGGGGGTTCCGAGCCTTCTTCTTGCCCAGCACCCGATAACAAATACTGCTGTTTGAACAAATTGGCTTGCTCTAAAATCCGCTTGCTCGCGACGATAAATGCCGTGTTAGTCGCTTCTTCTTCTACCGTTTTGAATGCCGAAAGCACACCGACAATAAGAAAAAGAATAACCACTGTCCAAATAACAAAACGTGAGCGTTGTAGGTTATTTAGCATTCCCTAGCCTTTGATCGCATCCAACATTCCCCACATCGGCAAGAAGATACCTAGCGCCAAAATCAGCACCATGCCTGCAACGATGGTTAACAAAATGGGTTCAATTCTGGCGGTTAAGGTTTTCAGATCGTAATCGACTTCGCGGTCATAAAAATCAGCCACTTCAAGTAATAGCTCATCAATACGACCCGTCTCTTCACCGACGGAGATCATTTGTATCACGAGCGGTGTGAAAATTTCGCTGTTAATCGCGGTCGACGAAACCGTACTACCGGCTTCAATGGCCGATTTCATGGCTTGAACTCGCAACTCTAGAAAACGGTTATCTAAAGCTTCCGCCGAAAGCGCTAGCGACTGGTTCAGTGGAACACCCGCTTTAAGCATCAAAGCAAAAGTACGCGAGAAGCGTGACAACAGTGCTCGATTCACTACCCCGCCAATGACCGGCATTTTTAAGCGTAATCGATCCCACTTTTCCAAGCCTTTGTCTGTCTTCACCCAAGCTTTAAAAGCGAAGATAAGACCAAAGATCACTCCAAGCATTAAGCCCCAGTAATTCACAAAGAACTCAGACATACCAATCAAGATACGAGTAGGCAGCGGCAAGTCGACACCAAAGCGCGCAAACATGCTTGAGAACTGTGGAATAACCTTGATGTTAAGAATGAACATTGCAATCAAGATAAAACTGATCACGAATGTTGGGTAACGCATCGCAGTCTTAATTCGTTTGCGAGTCTCAACTTCTTGTTCGTAATATCCAGCTAATTGCAGTAAAGCCTGATCTAGACGGCCTGTGTTTTCACCAACGCCAATCATCGAGACAAACAACGGACTGAATACCTTTGGGTGCATCTGCATTGACGCCGCTAAGCCGCGACCATTGGTTAGCTCAGCAACCACCTCTTCCAAGGCGGCTTTCAGCTGCTTATTTTCGCAGTTTTGAGTGAGGCCTTTCATCGATCTTAATAGTGGTACACCCGCTTTGGTTAGGCTGTATAACTGTCGACAAAACAGAACCAACACCTCTAACGGTACACTCGGAAAGAACAGACTCGATACATCCATATCTAAGACTGAACCACCACTTTTGCCCAGTTTGATAGAGGTTGGAATGATCCCTTTACTCATCAAGCTTTCAGCAGCAAGATCTTCATTATTCGCGTCTAATTGCCCACTTACTTGACTACCATCAGAGCTGCGACCTACATAACGATACGTTGGCATATCATTCTACCCCTACAGATAAATTGGGTCAGTGGCACCGGACGCATCACCTTCGCCAAGATGCATTATCTCATCAAGACTCACGACACCTTGCAGAGCCAATTCCATCGCAGAAGCCAATAACGGTTTATAGTTTTCAGACTGTCTCGCCTTTTGAGCAAAACCTACCGCATCATTAGCTCTCAGTGCATCCATCATGTTTTGCTCTAGCTCCAACATTTCAAATACACCAATTCGCCCGCGGTAACCGGTTAAGTTACAGTGCTGGCAACCACGGCCTTTCATAAACGGCACACCTACTTGGTTAGGGAAACGGACGCTCAGCCATTGCTTGCGAGGTTCATCTAACTCATCCTCAACCTTACAATCTGTACACACTTTACGAACTAATCGCTGTGCGACTACTGCTCGAACAGCGCTCGCGACCAAGTAACCCGGAGCACCCATATCCATCATACGCAACGCGCTGTCTACCGCATCATTGGTATGTAACGTACTTAATACTAAGTGGCCGGTCAGTGCAGCTCTCAAGCCTATCTCAACGGTTTCGTGGTCACGCATCTCACCGATAAGAATAATATCGGGATCCTGACGTAGAAAGGTTCTCAAGATAGTAGAGAAATCGAGATTGATCTTAGGGTTTACCTGAACTTGATTCACACGAGGTAGGCGGTATTCCACCGGGTCTTCCGCAGTAATGATCTTTTTACCCGGTTCGTTTAACTCACTTAACGCGCCGTATAAGGTTGTTGTTTTACCTGAGCCGGTTGGGCCGGTAACCAAAATCATGCCATGTGGACGGCGCAATTGTTGACGCAGACGAACCAACAGATCACTCGGTATGCCCGACTCTTCTAGTTTACGTAGGCCTGCTGACTGGTTAAGAAGACGCATAACCACTGATTCACCGTGCTGTACTGGCATGGTCGACATACGAATATCAACCGACTGACCTTTAGCTCGGATATTAAAGCGACCATCTTGAGGAAGACGTTTCTCTGAAATATCGAGGTTTGCCATCAGCTTCAAGCGCAGTACAAGTGCAGAAGCGATATTCACTTCATTCAGCAATGTTTCATGCAGTACGCCATCAATACGCTGACGAAGACGCAATACGTTTGAATCTGGCTCGATATGAATATCCGAAGCACCAACCTGAATAGCATCTTCAAATAGTGAGTTGATCAGCTTAACGACGGTAACTTCATCACTGTCTTCTTCAGCGATATCGAAATCAAAAGCATCATTAACTTGGTGTTCAGCGTGAAGTTGCTCAGCAAACGAGGCAATCTCTTTGGTTCTTCGATAATAGCGATCGAAGCCATCAACCAATTGCCTTTCTTGAGCAACAACGAATTCCAGCGCGTAATCGCCGAGCTGACCAAGCAAAGACTCTTGGGCAAACAGATCGGCTGGGTCACTCATAGCAACACGTAAAGTGTCACCTTGGCGCCCAATCACTAAGGCACGAAGGCGACGAGCATGTACTTCTGGCAAAAGCTGTACCGCTTCAACATCGACAACGGCTCGGCTTAAATCAATAAGAGGAATCGCTAACTGCTGCGACAAAAAGCTCAGCATTTGCTGTTCTGACAAGAAGCCAAGCTCAATTAGAGCATCACCGAGCTTACGCCCAGTACTTTTCTGAGCGGCCAGTGCTTGTTCAACTTGAGCCTCGGTGATAATGCCTTCTTCGACAAGCAAATCACCAAGTCTTTTTCTTAATCTAATTTGCATCGCCGCTCTCCTCTAAAGCATTGAGTATTTTTAACCGGTCACGCACAAAGCTTTGTGATTGAGATGAGATACCGACTCTGGTTAACGCACCTTGGTATGACGCTTTAGCAGCCGTGAAGTCGAGTTGGCGTTCTTGCTGAATCGCTAAGCCCAACCACCAGCGAGCGTTATCTGAATCGACCTCAACCAACTTTTGATAACTCTCGAGTGCGATTTCTTCTTGCTGTGATTTTTGGCTCAACGCCGCACGCATTGCTAGATACTCTTGAGTTGGATGCGGAGGCATGTGTACTAAAGGGCTCAGCGCCGCTTCTGATTGATTCGCTTTAACCAGCAGTTTAGATAACCCTAATCGCAATTTTTCACTGTTGATGTTGAGCTTAATTCCAGACTGATAAAGCTCATAGGCTTTGCGAGTATCGCCTTTACCAAAATAGAGAATCGCAAGTTTCTGACGGACATCTTCATTTCGTGGCGTGTAGCGTAGAGCTTCAGTGTAGCCCTTCAACGCACCAGTAAGATCGTTCGCATCAAGCGCTTTCTGAGCTCGACCTTGAGCATTCACAGATAGCTGTTCCGGAGTTAACTCAACCTGTTCGATCAACATTCCGCTATTTTCTGAATCACCAGAGGCTACAGGCTCATTAGAGATAGACGCAGGATCTTTTTTGGCCACACTAGCAACGTAAACTGGTTGGGGGATGTCAGTCCTAATCGTTTTAGGCGTGCTTAGAGGTTTAGCCGGTGTTTGTTGTTTTGTCGCTTTTGGGGCAGACATAACAACTGATTCGGAAACACTAGGCTTAGATTGAGCGCTTTTTGCCATCGCAGTGTTTTCTGTTGAAAGGATCGCAGAGTCTAGTGTCACCAATTTCTTAGTTGGCGATGAGATAGGTTGAGCGGCTTCCTGGATGCCATTTGAATCATCAACGACAGAGACTTGAACCTGTAAATCTCGAGTTGAGATTGACTGCTCAACAATAGACTGATCAATCACAGGGCCTTGCGATATCGCCCAACCGCCCATCGCTAAGCTCAACGTAAAACCTGCAACAACCCAAACTAGGGGGGAACGCGTTTTTACTTTAGGTACGACTGCCGCTTCAATCGAAGTCGCTGACTTTTTCTTTGCCAATTCAGACAAGGCGTTGTTAATGACGCTCATAATTAATTCCAACCCCACAGTATTGGCGTTTTAAATTTAGGCTTACACACATCGTACGTTTCATGCATAGCTGAAAAAAGATGTTGGTTGTCGATACTTTTCTTATCTTCACTGAACGAAAGCAATAGAGCCTTATGGCAAAGTTGGTTTATCAATCTAGGGATACCTAACGACGAACGACAGATCGCCTTTTTTTGATTCAAGCTGAATAACTCAGGACTGCCACCAGATTTAGCGATTCGATTATCAATATAAGCCACCGTTTCATCGAGATTCAGCGGTCTCAGTGTCGAACTAAATGTGATTCTTTGGCGAAACTGCCTTAGGTGGTAAGCCTCTAATCGAGCATCCAATTCTGGCTGACCTAATAAGACAATCTGCAGCAGTTTTTTATCTTCCGTTTCAAGGTTACCAAACAACCTTAATGTTTCGAGCGCTTCATCCGATAGAGCCTGAGCTTCATCAAGAATAGCCACCACTCTTAAACCAGAATTGTGCAATTCAATGAGCTTATGCTGAATGTTATCAACCAAGGTTGCTTCATTATCGACAGCTAAACCAAGCTCTGTTGCAACCGCCTGGCGCAAGTCTGCCCCTGATAACACAGGGTTTGGTAAGTAGATCAGAGCTGTACAGTCATGTAGGTGATTGACCAACATTCGGCAAACCATGGTTTTTCCAGTGCCTACCTCTCCGGTCACCTTAATCACGCCCTCGCCCATTTCCAACGCCGAGATTACCGTCTGAATCGCTTCGAAATGAGGCGCTAAACCATAGAAGAAATCGGTATTCGGCGTTAAGGTAAATGGCAGTTGTTCAAAACCAAAGTGAGCTTGATACATACGACGACCTAGCTTAGTGAGACACTGCCACTCTATATTGAGAAAGTAAGCAATTACTCTTCATCAGGGAACCACTGCTGAAGAAGATCACGTGAACGCTCCAACTCATTTTGCCAAGTATTCACACCCACGATCGTTGGCTTAAGTAAGATCACGAGCTCAGTTTTTTGCGTTAACTGATTGGTATTACGGAACAAATGACCTAAGGCTGGAATATCACCGAGGAATGGAACTTTAGAGGTCACATCACTGGTGTTGGATTTCATCAAACCACCAATAACAACCACATCGCCATCTCGAGCTCGAATCACTGAGTCAGACTCACGAATAGAGCTTTTCGCCAAAGGAAGCTGCACCACACCCGTTGTAGAACCAAGGTTGAGCTCTTTCACTTCTTCCTCGACCTCAATAACGGCTGGGTGAACATGTAAGAATACGCTACCTTTATCATCTATCTGAGGGGTCACATCTAAGGAGATACCCGAAAAGAACGGAGTTAACTCAACCTCAGGTGCGACGTTCGCGTTGTCACCACTGCCTACCGCGCTAGATAAATCCGTCACGTAGTATTCGTCAGTACCCACTTTGATAACCGCTTTCTGGTTGTTTGCAGCTGTGACTCGTGGGCTTGATAGAACGTTCAGGTCACCTTGAGTATCCATAAAGCTCAATACCGCTTCAAAACTGCCATCTGAGATCGTTACGTTGGTTTGCCCGCCTAACAAAGAGCTGATCGCATCTAATGGAGGCAAAGTTCCACCAGGTCGATCAATTACCACACCGCCGCTGCCAATCGACTTAGATAAATTAGACCAGCTAATACCTTGTTGGTAACCATCACTCAAGGTTACTTCCATGATTTTGGCTTCTAGGATAACTTGACGCTGCAGGCGTTTTTGAGAAATACCTAAGAACTCTCGAACCTCACGAATTTCGTCAGGGTAAGCACGCACTGTAATCACACTCGCTTGCGGGGTCACGACAACGCTTTGCCCATCGCCCGAGCCAATTAAGTGAGCAACCGCCGCTTCAAGCTGTGGCCAAAAATCACTTTCAGAGGTCGTTTCAATCTCTGTACCACCATTCGATGTCGAGTTTGATGAATTAGAAGAGTTAGATGAATTTGACGAGTTTGAGTTCGAGTTTGAAGAGCTCGATGAATTCGAATCTGAGTTAGAGATCGTGCCGGTGGTGATCGTCGTTAGTGAGCGACCAGAACGCTTAACTTGTAAGTAATCGACAGGGATCGTTACGGTGCGAAGACCGGCAGGATAAACTTGAATCACTTTGCCACGCTTTTCAATATCGTAGCCATACATATCTTGAGCAACAGCCAGTACCTCATCTAACGTCACGTCCGTTAGATTAAGCGTAAGGTTTCCAGACACACTTGGGTGAATAGCCGCACTATATTCCGTACCTTTCACTAAGCTGGCAAAAAAAGTTCTCGCTTCAACGCCTTTTGCCTGAATACGAAAACGCTTAACCGTTTCCATCCCCGGAGACATCGAGTCAGAATTAAGCTGAGGCATAAGGTCATCTTGAACCGACGAAGGCAGCTTATGAAGCGCTCTGCTATTGGCTTCATTAATTGATTCGTTTAAAGACTCTTTAATCTCAACAGGATCTCTATGCCCCATCGAACAGCCGACTAAAGATGACACTAGGATTGCTACTACAAGTTTACGCATGTCTTCACTCTAACCTTAATTATTCTTAACATCTAAAGAGAACATCTCTAATTTCCACTGCTTAGAGCTTCTCTGCAGAGTGACGTATTCTGGATCTATGTTCTTAACTCGGTACCCTCTGATCGTTTCCCCTTGTCCGAGAATCTGACCATTCATAATCGCATAGCAAGGCGTATCTCCCTTACACACGATGCTTTCTAAAGAAGGCAAGCGATAACGAGTTGGTGCTTTCTTAGCAGGCGCCGTTTTCTGTTGAGGTGAAAGCCAGCCTAATGGCGCCGTGGGATCTTGCTCAGCCCACACAAAAGAGCTACTAAATAGCAAGGACAACAAAAGAGTTCTAACCACCGATAAACTCCTGTCTAGTACCTAATGTGTAAACCTCGAACACCAGTCGAGCTTTAGGATATTCTTCTACTGAGTATTCAAATGTGCGCCAGTAGTAACTCACAGGTAGAGACTCAAGTGCTTGAAGGTAAGCTGAGATATCAAAGTAACTGCCGGTTAGCTCCATTCTTACAGGGTGAAGAAAGTAGCCTGAATATTCGCTGGTCTCTTTATTGTTCGAAATCGCTTCTGGTTTTAATGACTCTAGCGATTCAAGCTTTAGTCCATTACCGGCGTTAAGAACGCTCTCCAGTAACTGCGACATTTGAGAAGGTGTGATTAATCCATCAACAATCTGAGAAAGCTGAAGAGAGAGATCTTGGCTCTCCACCAGCAGCTTTTTGTACTCTCGATTAATTTCTTTGTCTGGGTCTTTGTTTAACTGAGCTTGCAGAACAAGTAACTCACCTTGCTGCCTTTGATTCGATTGAGTCAGGCTGCTCGCCTTGGCATTTTTAGCTTGTAGATCGAGATACGCAGGCTCAACCAATAAGGTGAACAACAACATCGATAGGCCAACAAAACCACACACAAAAAGTAGCCATTTTTCTCTTTGACTTAATGCAAGAAACTTATCGCTCAGCTGGTTCCACTGCTGCATTATTTACTCTCCCGACGAGTACTTAGCTCAAACGTCACCACATCCTGATCATTACGGCCAATTTTTAGTTTTTCAAAAGTGCGTCCGACTAAATTAAGCTCACTTTTAAACTGACCAATCCAGTTCGGAACGACATTTGCGTTACGAGCCAAGCCACTAAGATCTAAAGTATCGTGGGTCATGTAGATGTGCGAAAGAGAAATGTCATTTCGGCCTAATTTAGCTAAGGAATTCATGACGCCAGAATACCCGACTTGTTGGGATTCGTCGTATTGTCCAACAGCCTTCAAAGCCTCTTTTTTAGCCTCAGTCTCACGTTTGAGACGCGCAACCGCCGCGACTTTCTCTGGAGACGGTTTATGCTGAGTTAACTTACTATTCAATTGGTTAACTTGCTTGTTAAGTTGATTCGAGTCTTGTTGCAGGGCTGTTAGCTCTTTATCTAGATTAGAAACTTGATACTGCATTGCGAAGTAACCACCAAGCATCAAAACACAAATTACTCCCCAGCTCGCAACAACATTGGTCAGCGTAAAATATTCTTTTTTAGGCTTAAGGTGTTCAGGGTAAAGATTGACCTTAAACGTCTCTTTTTCAGCTGCAAGTTTAAGCAACAAACTCTCTGAATTATCACGCTCACCTTCAACCAACAGTGAAACTGTCGAGCTCAATGTACTGTTTAAGGCACTTTGTAACTCTGCTTCATCTTCTTCGTCACAACAGATTTTAAGCTGGTGAAGCTGGGTGCCTTTAATTTGAGAAGAAAGGTAATCAATCGAGCGTTGAAGCTCTAAAGCGAGGCCATCTAACTGCAGAGCACTTGACGCAACACCCGTTAAAGGTGGCACAACACTGCGGATGGTTCTTTGAAAACAAACGGTATTTTCGACAAACGCACCCAATTTAAAGTGTGAATTGACGCTACGTTGTAAAAGAATGAAATTAGACAGTTCGCCTGCACTGTAACCCCAGATTTCATCTTCAGGAGCAACACCTATTAATTCAACCTGAGCCGAATTAGTGATATTCAAAAGCTTGTCCAACAGCTTTTTAGGCAGGACATATACTTGCAGCTTGTTCGACGTTGGTAACGCGACCGCACTCGCAGTAATTTCCGTGACTCTTTCTGAAACAAGATCTTTGAGTAAAAAAGGCAGTGCTACCGACCATTCACTCTCTGGAATGTCCGGTTTATCAATTTGGTAGGTTTGGTAGTAGTTAGCACAGACAATCAGTTGGACGCTATTACTGGTAAACGCCTCACTGCTAAGCGATTTTTTTAGCGCACTCTCCCAGTCCCCATTAACCACGGGAATGCTGGCTACTTGAGGATCTTGTTCTGTCGATGAAATATAAATGGCGTCATTGCCCAGCAAGACAACTTGCGAGCTACCTTTATTATTCGTTGGCTTTATTTTGTCTAAAATCGCTTTAAAATTCATTCTTAACTACTACTCTTACGCCATCGATTTCTTCGTCCAACTTTGACAACAGATTCCGCTTTCGCGGCTTTTTCTGCTTGATTAGGCAAAGGGATAATTTGTTGTTCTTCGTCGAAATATCTCCCTTGATAGCCGTTAATGCCTAACTCTATCAAGGTATTCTTTTCTTGTTTTGTCTCGACTCCAACGGCAATAACTTGAGTTGGAGAATCACCACACGCCCCAATTAAGCTGCGAACAAACAGTTGGTTCTCATGCCTTTGGTCGATTTTCTTTATTAGGCTTCGATGAAGCTTAATATAATTAACCTTCAAATCCTTTATATAGTGAGTGCTAACAATGGTTCGCCCAGCTTGGCCAACCACAACTTTACACCCTAAACCTCGCAACATCTTTGCCACCGGTCTCATATAATCAAGATGAGCAATCAAGTGCCCTTCTGGAAACTCAAACGCAAGCTGAGAGCGGTGTTGAGCAGAGAGCTGTAACAACTCACTCCTAAACCACTTAAAGTGCTGTTTATTAGCAAACGGGGTAACATTCAGATTCACTGAATAGTTGATAGGTTGAGTTGATTCTTTCAACGATTTCAACACAACCTTTAGAACCGATTGGTCCATTTGAGCTTGATAACCCACTTGCTCTACCGCAGGCATAAATCGAGACGATTTCAATAAACCTTTGTCAGGATCCTGAATTCTAGTAAATATTTCTCTATGCAATTCATTAACTTGACCAGATTCCGGCATAAGATAACACCGCTGAGCAAAGATTACTAAATTTTCAGGAAGCAGCGCTTTATCAAGTAATGTTCTCCAACGAACACTACCTCTATCAAGCTCATTCTTATTCTCTTTCGGGTAACGGCTCCAGTTATTAATACGCTCTAACTGAGCACTCTTTAGTGCCGTTTCCGTTTCATCCATGATCTGGCTATGACGCTCACCTTCGGTATACATGGTCACACCAATATGACACCAGTTATCCGACTCTAAAGGCTCTGGCGGAGTTAGCTTATCTAACTGCCTTAAACACTGAGCAGCCAAGGTCGCAATATCTTTTGCGCCCTGATGAGGGATAAATACAGCAAAGTCCGCTTCGTAATAGCGAGAAAAAATGACATCGGGATAGCGTTGAACGATATTCGACAGTACTTCACCGACTTCAATAATAAAGCCGTCTGTGGTTTGCTTATCGTTAGCATCACTAACTTGCTCCCATTCGTCGATACGTATCAGTAACACACCGCCTCGAGCACCACTTTCATGCAGTGCCGATTCCAGCTTATTATCGAATAAAACTCGGTTTGCCGTTCCCGTGAGTTTATCTAGGAAAGTATGGGTACGAATAAAGGTATCAAAGCGACTTCGTTCTTGACGAGCATCTTGTAGCTCTTCAATCAATACATCTAAGGCTTCGCTTGCGGTATAAGGCCACTCTCGCTCATCTCCCTTTGCATGAGCTTCAACCTGACCGGCCAAGATCATTCTTCCTCGCTCTTCCAAGATTTCAGAACCCATGAGTTGTTCTTTCAACCAACGAACACCGCGAGCAAGACAGAACAGAACCAATGCGACAGCCAAAGTAATTGACCACATCGCTTCCATTGAGTAGTTGTAGCCAATATAAGGAGGAAGTGCTTTAAATTCGATTCGGTAGCCTTCATTACGCTCTAAAATGAAGCTTTTCTCATAAAGACGATTGGGATCAATTTGTGGGGAGGTATCTTTGAAACGATAAACGATGCCGGTCTTGTTCGAGAGTTTCATCTCAACAATATTGCTCGCCTGCAACATCTTAGGCATCCAACGCTGCATTGAATACGCGGCGTCAGGGTCTTCCATCTCTTTATCTACAACGTCGACAATGCCAACCAAATAATGGTCTAAATACTCCTGTCCAATACGCTTAAAGGAAAGTGTGCCACCAATAAAAAGAATGAACATCGCGCTGATCACTATCACGGTGACAAATGCGACCAATCGAGTGCTCAATTTTAGTGTCGGGGTATATCTCATGAATAACGAAATCCTTTTCAACTCACATTATACCGTATTGCTACTTATACTATAAATTGACGTTGTAAATAAAGCGTTAAGAATTGTAGGTAACAAAAAGCCGCGATGAACGCGGCTTTTTCCAATTTAATACTGTCTTTATAATATATTAAAAACAGGGATCAAAATGGGATGTCATCATCAAAATCCATTGGCGGCTCATTATATTGAGGTTGAGCCTGCTGAGGAGCTTGTTGAGGTGCTTTTGGCTGCTGTTGAGCGGGAGCACTGTATTGTTGTTGCTGTGGCTGCTGTGGCTGACCCCAACCACCTTGCTGTTGGTTGTTACCCATGCCACCTTGAGCAGGAGCACCACCTTGAGCACGGCCGCCAAGCATTTGCATTACACCATTGAAGCCTTGAACAACCACTTCAGTTGTGTAGCGATCTTGACCGCTTTGATCTTGCCATTTACGAGTTTGAAGTTGACCTTCAATGTAAACTTGAGAACCTTTACGTAGGTACTCACCAGCAACTTCCGCAAGCTTGCCAAACAGAGCAACACGGTGCCATTCTGTTTTTTCACGCTGCTCGCCAGTTGCTTTATCACGCCATGACTCTGACGTTGCAATGGTAATGTTCGCTACTGCGCCGCCATTTGGCATGTAACGAATTTCAGGGTCATTACCTAGGTTACCCACTAATATAACTTTGTTAACTCCACGGCTAGCCATGATTTGCTCCGTCTAAATTCATAGTCTCAGAAAATTTTAGCGCACAAGAATAGCATGCTTTTCTGCAGTGATAAATCGCATTCCTATTCTCTCCTCACTACAAAGAATAAAAACGTAACAAATCATGATATTCAGAGCGATGTTGCTTTTTTCTCCACTTACAAACCACTCATTTACTTTGATAATTGATATTCAACGCAAGTCACTATCAAGGCGCTAGAGAAGCTAAAGCCTGCATGACAACGTGGAATCTAATCCCACTCAAACAGGACGTTTCAATGAGAAAATCAAGATACGCTCGCACTTTACACTTTCTGTGCATCGACCCAAACGATACCTATCTACATGTAAAAGAGATAGAAAAGCATTTATCTATTGTTCTCTACAAAATGACACCCGACGAATTAATGCTAGTTGATAGAAAGCGGAGTAACCGGATCTTGCTCGTCGATTACAGAGAGGTACCACAACTACTGATTATTTGTCCTAACCTGACTGTTATGTGGAAAAATCACGAAATCATTTTATTCAATGTCCCCCAGCAACTTCCAACCTCAGAGCTTCTTACCTATGGGGTACTAAAAGGACTCTTTTACAACACTGAACAAAAGGACAAGATTGCTCGTGGTCTTCAAGAAGTCATTGATGGCGATAACTGGCTGCCAAGGAAGGTAACCAATCAACTGTTGTTTTATTATCGCAATATGGTCAATACCAACACCACACCAACCAATGTTGATTTAACCATTCGTGAGATCCAGGTGATTCGCTGTCTTCAATCCGGGTCTTCAAACACACAAATCGCCGATGACTTGTTTATTAGTGAGTTCACGGTTAAATCTCACCTCTATCAAATATTCCGTAAGCTTGCGGTAAAAAATAGAGTTCAAGCGATAGCATGGGCAAACCAGAACCTGCTTGCATAATCGACCCACCTCTTAGTCTGACGATAATTTTGAGGGAAGCTCTAGTAAACCATGGCTATTGTTGCTGAATTTTCGACATAACTTATGCTAGAGTTGCCCTCAGAAATATCAACCACTCAGGTTGAATCAATAATTATTATAGATAAAGGGTCTTATCATGATCAAAAAGTGCCTTTTCCCGGCAGCTGGCTACGGTACACGTTTTTTACCTGCAACCAAGTCAATGCCTAAAGAAATGATGCCTGTAGTAAACAAGCCTCTGATTGAATACGGTGTAGAGGAAGCTATCGAAGCTGGTATGGATGGAATGTGCATCGTTACTGGACGTGGTAAGCACTCGATCATGGATCACTTTGATAAAAACTACGAGCTTGAGCACCAGATTAGCGGCACCAATAAAGAAGACCTATTGGTTAATATCCGTGAAACGATTGAAGCGGCAAACTTCACCTACATTCGTCAACGTGAGATGAAAGGCCTTGGCCATGCTATTTTAACGGGTCGCGAACTTGTAGGCGATGAACCGTTCGCAGTAGTACTTGCTGATGACCTTTGTGTGAACGAGCAACAAGGCGTGCTAGCTCAGATGGTTGCGCTATACAAACAGTTCCGCTGTTCTATTGTTGCTGTACAAGAAGTTCCAGAAGAAGAGACTCACAAGTACGGTGTTATCTCTGGCGAAATGATCAAAGATGACCTTTTCCGAGTTGATGACATGGTAGAGAAGCCAGAGCAAGGTACAGCACCAAGCAACCTAGCGATCATTGGTCGTTATATTCTGACTCCAGATATCTTTGAATTAATCGAGCAGACAGAACCAGGTAAAGGCGGCGAAATCCAGATCACTGATGCATTGCTAAAACAGGCAAAAGCAGGCTGTGTATTGGCTTACAAATTCAAAGGCCAACGTTTTGACTGTGGTAGTGTTGAAGGCTATATCGAAGCAACAAACTACTGCTTCGAAAACCTATACAAGAAAGACCAGCAGCAAATCGAGCTAGGTAAACACTCGACCAAGAAAGAAGCATAACGACTGGTTAATCACTAACGTTACTGATTTTAGAAAGGGCGACTCTTTGAGTCGCCCTTTTTGTTTACTGTTTTTTTATCCAGTAAAACTTTGCACAAATCTCACTCTATGTAATACTTTAGCCACTTAAAATTACATGGTCTATTGAGATGGATAAAATAGAAATTAGAGGCGCTCGTACGCATAACCTCAAAGACGTCAACCTAACCATTCCACGTGACAAACTGACTGTCATCACCGGATTATCGGGTTCAGGAAAGTCGTCACTTGCGTTTGACACACTCTACGCAGAAGGTCAGCGTCGTTATGTTGAATCTCTGTCTGCTTACGCTCGTCAATTTCTATCTCTTATGGAAAAGCCTGATGTCGACCATATTGAAGGTCTGTCTCCAGCTATCTCAATAGAACAAAAATCGACTTCACATAACCCTCGCTCAACCGTCGGTACCATTACCGAAGTCTATGATTACCTCAGATTATTGTATGCGCGAGTAGGCGAACCTCGCTGTCCAGACCACAACATCCCTCTAGCAGCACAAACCATCAGTCAAATGGTCGATAAGGTCTTAGAACTGCCTGAAGGCTCAAAGATGATGTTGATGGCACCGATTGTCAAAGAGCGCAAAGGTGAGCATGTTAAAACACTGGAAAACTTAGCTGCGCAAGGCTTTATCCGAGCCCGAATTGATGGTGAAACCTGTGATCTATCCGATCCACCAGCACTTGAACTTCATAAGAAGCACACCATTGAAGTTGTGGTAGACAGATTCAAGGTTCGTCCTGATCTTCAACAGCGTTTAGCCGAGTCATTCGAGACCACATTAGAGCTCTCTGGCGGTATCGCTGTCGTCGGCTGGATGGACGAAACGGATCAAGAAGAGATCGTATTCTCTGCTAACTTCGCTTGTCCTAAATGTGGTTACAGCATGCAAGAGCTTGAGCCTCGCCTGTTCTCATTTAATAACCCGGCAGGAGCATGTGGTACGTGTGATGGTCTTGGTGTTCAACAGTATTTTGATCCAAGCCGAGTGATTTTAGATGAGAACCTAAGCATTGCTGAAGGTGCGATAAAAGGTTGGGATCAAAAGAACTACTACTATTTCCAAATGCTAACGTCGCTGTCAGAACATTATGGTTTTGATCTGTATGCGCCATTTAATTCTCTACCGAAAAAGACTCAAGAGATCATTCTAAAAGGATCAGGTCGTACTGAAGTGGAATTCAAGTACATCAATGACCGAGGTGATATTCGGGTTAAGCGTCATCCATTTGAGGGCATTTTAAATACCTTGGAGCGCCGTTACCGTGATACTGAATCGAGCGCAGTGCGTGAAGATCTTGCTAAATACATCTCAACCAAATCGTGCTCTAGCTGTGATGGCACTCGCCTGAGATTAGAAGCTCGTAATGTTTTCATTGGTGATACAACACTTCCGGAAATCGTTGAACTTAGCATTGCTGACGCACTACAATTTTTCCAAGAATTGAAGCTAGACGGTCAACGTGGGCAGATCGCAGATAAAGTGATGAAAGAGATCAATGATCGTCTGCATTTCTTAGTCAACGTTGGTTTGAACTACCTTAACCTATCACGCAGTGCTGAAACGCTGTCTGGTGGTGAGGCGCAACGTATTCGTTTGGCGAGCCAAATCGGTGCCGGTTTAGTTGGCGTTATGTATGTACTTGATGAGCCATCAATTGGTCTCCACCAGCGCGATAATGAACGTCTATTGCAAACCTTAATTCACCTGAGAGACTTAGGTAATACGGTACTTGTTGTGGAACATGACGAAGATGCAATTCGTTGTGCTGACCATGTTATCGATATCGGTCCAGGAGCAGGGGTGCACGGTGGTCACGTGGTGGCAGAAGGTACCATGCAAGACATCATCGAAAACCCGAACTCTTTGACAGGCCAATACCTGAGCGGTGCTAAAGAAATTGCAGTGCCTGAAAAGAGAACGCCTATCGACAAGAAAAAGGTCGTCGAGATCGTTGGCGCAACGGGGAACAACCTAAAGAATGTGACCGCGACAATTCCTGTTGGCTTGTTCAGTTGTATTACGGGCGTATCAGGTTCGGGTAAATCAACGCTTATCAACGATACCTTCTTTAAAGTCGCCCACACTCAATTAAACGGTGCCACGACTGCAGTTCCAGCAAAGCACAAAAAGATTAAAGGGTTAGAACATTTTGATAAGGTAATCGACATAGATCAAAGCCCTATCGGTCGTACACCAAGATCAAACCCTGCGACCTACACAGGGATTTTCACCCCTATTCGTGAACTATTCGCGGGCACTCAGGAATCACGTTCTCGTGGTTACAAGCCAGGTCGATTCAGCTTTAACGTTCGTGGTGGTCGTTGTGAGGCTTGTCAGGGAGACGGCGTAATCAAGGTAGAGATGCACTTCTTACCCGATGTGTATGTGCCTTGTGATGTGTGTAAAGGTAAGCGTTATAACCGTGAGACTCTAGAGGTCCGCTACAAAGGTAAAACCATTGACGAAGTTCTAGAGATGACTGTGGAAGATGCTCGTGAATACTTCAACCCGGTACCTGTTATCGCTCGTAAACTGCAAACTTTAATGGACGTTGGCCTTTCCTACATTCGCTTAGGGCAAGCAGCTACAACCTTATCTGGTGGTGAAGCTCAGCGTGTTAAATTAGCGCGTGAACTGTCTAAACGAGACACGGGAAAAACCTTATACATTCTCGATGAGCCAACAACAGGCCTTCATTTCCACGATATCCAGCAGCTACTGACGGTATTACATAGACTGCGTGATCACGGTAATACAGTTGTCGTGATTGAGCACAACCTAGATGTCGTTAAAACAGCAGACTGGATCCTAGATCTTGGCCCAGAAGGTGGGCAAGGTGGTGGTGAGATTGTTGCAGAGGGTACACCTGAAGATGTGGCGTTAGTCGAAGGTTCACACACTGCTCGCTTCCTTAAGCCTATGTTAAATTTGAAGTCGGTGTAAAATAGCGCCCTGCGGGCAGACAGAAAAATGTTAAAGTAACAGAGCTTGTTTCAGAAGGAACAAGCTCTGTTTTTATAAGGTTAGGGATTTATGGCAACAATACACACTAGCGGTACTCAGCTAGAAAATCAGGTCACTCAGCTACCACTCAACAAAGCATTTCTGGCTTCTTTAGCTGTTGTATTCTTGTTAGCTATGCATTTTTTTATGCCGAATCCTGGTGGTTCGGGCCTTGCTCTATCCTTTAACCCTACCACTTGGCTAGCGCTAAGCTTCACGCTAGCGATTGGCTTTTACCAACTCGCGACCAATCGAGTACTCAAGTATTCCAAATTAACAATTGGCTTGTTGATTAGCTGCATCATACTCACGCTACCCATTTTATACAGCAATGCTGCACCTCAAGGAGCGTCAGGACGCTTGCTTGGATTGTGGGCGGGCTTTGCCTTATTTGTGGTGCTGCAGCAATTTAAGTTCAGCAATAAACACAAGCAACGTATGTTGTGGTTCATTGTACTTGCTGTTGTTATACAAGCACTATTTGGCTATGTGCAATATTTCTTATTAGAACCAGGCAACCTATTTGGCTACAACACTGCTGCAAACCGACCATATGGGATATTTCAACAACCGAATGTAATGGCAAGCTTTCTTGCTACTGGTTTTGTGCTGTCCGCTTACCTTTTAGCAAGGCAGCCGGCTAAATATAACCATAAGATCAGCGAATCATTCCTACTGTATTTAACTCCAACCTTAACCGTGCCCTTGCTGATCATCATTGCATCACGTACCGGATGGTTGGCCGCTGTCATTGGGTTTATCTGCATTCTGCCCTATCTATACAAGTTCTCGACCAAGAAACGCTTCTACGGATGGTGCGCATCAGTGCTCGTCGGTGTCGTCGTCGCTTTTTCGGTGATCAGCCTAAGTGCGACTGATAGCCTCGCTAGCAAGAAAGCGAACCTAGAAAGCCCGCGCGCTTATACGTTCCCGCAAGCTTTAGATATGATGATCGAAAAGCCATTTACAGGTTATGGTTACGGGAAATTTGAGTCTGAATACACGCTATATACAGCTCGCCAACATCAACTCAACTCGAACTATCATCCAGGTCTTCCTTCAATGGATCACCCGCACAATGAGTTCCTGTTTTGGGGAGTTGAAGGGGGGATTGTACCAATCATCGGAATCTTGATTGCTGCAATATTGGTGATGTCACGCATAACAAGTTCAGCAAAGGGAACACGTCTAGCCCTGCTCGCGTTATTTATCCCAATCCTTTTGCACTCTCAACTTGAGTATCCTTTTTACCACTCGGCGATTCACTGGATAACATTCATTATATTGATTTACTGGGTAGATCAGCGCTCTTCCCGACATTATCAACAGTCGTTCAGTATCATCAGCAAGACCCTATTTAGAGTGTTGAGCTTAGTGCTCCCTATTTTGGTCAGTTTTTATATGTTGAGCGCCCTGCACACCAACTATGTACTGACTAAGTTTGAACTGTCTAAGCCGAAAAATCCGGACATTCTTAAGCAGGTAACGAACCCAGTGGTGTGGAAAGATCGCTACGATTGGGATATATACAGCACTTACCTTAATATCGGCCTCTACAAAGCCGACCCGAGCCTTATACAGCCTTACATCGATTGGTCACTGGAGATCATTAAGAGCAAACCAAGACCGGCTTTCTACAGCAATCTGATTCTGGCGTATCAAGGCCTAGGAGAAGAAAGTAAAGCAGAGCAAATTCGTAGCGAAGCGAACTTTTTATTCCCTAACAGAGACTTTTCAAAGGTTCAGTATAAGAAAGTGTCACAAGCAGAAGATAACGTTTCGTCTGCAGAATAATGTTAAGAATTCGCAACGCAAGCTTCACTTAGTAGGCAGTAGGAGCTTGGGGTAGATACAAAAAAGCGCACGATCTCTCGTGCGCTTTTCTTTTTAATTTCAGTTCATGCAGCTACTTCAAAACATCTTTTAGCGCTTTTAGGCACAACGCGACATTCTCTTTACGAGCACCGTAACCCATTAGGCCGATACGCCATGCCTTACCAGCCAAAGAGCCAAGCCCAGCACCGATTTCAAGATTATATTCTTCTAAAAGCTGCGTTCTGATCTTAGCCTCATCAATTCCTTCTGGGAAATAAAGTGCATTAAGCTGCGGCAGGCGGCTCTCTTCATCAACCACAAACTTTAACCCTAGAGCTTCTACGCCTTCTTTAAGCTCTTGGTGCATCGCATGATGACGAGACCACGCATTATCTAAGCCTTCATTTTTCAACAAAACCAGCGACTCATGCAGAGCATAAAGGCTGTTCACGGGTGCGGTATGGTGGTAGCTACGCTTACCTTCTCCACTCCAGTAACCTAATACTAAACTTTGATCCAAAAACCAGCTTTGCACTGGTGCTTTACGGGCTTTCATTTTATCAACCGCACGCTGAGAGAAAGTCACTGGAGATAGCCCTGGCACACAAGACAGACACTTTTGGCTGCCAGAATAAACCGCATCAAGCTGCCACTCATCAACCAGCAATGGCACACCACCTAATGATGTCACTGCATCAACAATCGTTAACGCATCAAACTGACGAGCGACAGCAGAGATAGCTTGAGCATCAGATAACGCTCCGGTTGATGTCTCTGCATGCACAAATGCAACAGCAACGGCATCGGGGTTTTCTGCCAATGCTTGTTCTACCTTTTCAACTGAAACGGGCTTGCCCCATTCGTCATCAACAAGGATCGCTTCGCCACCACAACGCACCACGTTTTCTCGCATACGCTCACCGAAGACACCGTTACGACAAACAATCACCTTTTCACCAGGCTCAATCAAGTTAACAAAACAGGTCTCCATACCCGCACTGCCCGGTGCAGAAACGGCAATCGTAAATTCGTTTTCAGTCTGAAAAGCGTATTTAAGAAGCTGTTTAAGCTCATCCATCATCGCAATAAACAGCGGATCTAAGTGACCTATGGTTGGACGGCTCAAAGCCTGTAACACTTGAGGTGAGATATCTGAAGGACCAGGTCCCATTAACGTTCGGTGTGGTGGATAAAAGCTATCGATAGCAGTAGTGAGTGGTAAATTAGACATGTACATCCCTTACGTTAATGTTGTGAACAATCCACCCTAAAGCAAATTGATTACCTCAGCAATTAGCCATAAGTATTGAGGTCAAACCACTGTCACATAATTGTTAAAATTATTTTTCAATTATCTCAAGTTACGGATTGACATTGTTACCACAAAAACGTTCAATGAAACGGCTATCTAGCAGAAGAGGAGCACTGCCCAGGCAGATGTTTTGTGGAACCGCATTTCCAATACAAAACATTTATGGGGAGCAGTGCCGAGATAATAAAAGGATGCAGGACCTTTATTATCGGTTGAGCGGGCTGAATCCCGTCAACTGTCGCCATTTCTATATGGTGAAGAGCTTCTGAGGTTACTATTCTAATAATTCCTCTCTTTTTGCTCTAAAACTCTCTTCGAAAAACATCGGACGTTGGATTACCCAACCGTAATTTTATTTTAGGAAGTCGTGGGAGATATATCGTGAGTGCATCTAATGTAGCTGGTTCTTTTAATGTCGCTAAGTTTGGTGGAACAAGTGTTGCCAACTTTGAAGCAATGAGCCGTTGTGCTGCCATTATTGAAAACAACTCAAACACGAAACTGGTCGTGAGTAGTGCATGCTCTGGTGTCACTAACTTGCTGGTTGAACTAGCAAATGGTGTTCAAGACAAAGCTCGTCGTCAGGAACTAATGGCGCAATTAGCGGACATTCACAACGCAATTCTTGACCAACTCGCAGATCCAATCAGCATCGAAAAAGAAGTCCACAGCATTCTTGATGACATTGCGAGCGCTGCAGAGGCCGCATCATTCCAAACAAGTACTAAACTGACGGATCACCTTGTCGCATGTGGCGAGTTGATGTCGACACACATCTTGGCTCAGATCATCTCTGAACGAGGCACTCCTGCTGTTCGCTTTGATATCAGAGATGTGATGCGTACTAATGATGATTTTGGTAAAGCCGAACCTCAACTAGAAGATATTGCCGCTCTAGCGCAAGAGAAACTGATTCCACTTTGCCAACAACAAGTTGTCGTTACCCAAGGTTTTATCGGCGCTGATAGCGAAGGTAACACCACGACTTTAGGCCGCGGTGGCAGTGATTACTCAGCAGCACTGATTGCCGAATCTGTACAGGCGATTGGTCTAGAAATCTGGACGGATGTTCCAGGTATCTACACCACAGATCCTCGTATTGCACCTAAAGCTTCTCCTATCCCAGAGATCAGCTTTAGTGAAGCATCGGAAATGGCAAACTTTGGTGCAAAGATACTGCACCCTTCAACTCTAGTACCTGCATTGCGCCACCAAATCCCGGTATTTGTCGGCTCTTCTAAAGCACCAGAGTTAGGTGGAACTTGGATTCGCCAAGAAGTTGAAAGCTCACCATTATTCAGAGCACTTGCTCTTCGTTGCAACCAAACGATGGTTACGCTTCGCAGTGCAAACATGTTCCATGCTTACGGCTTTTTGGCGAAGGTATTCGAGATCCTTGCTAAACATAAGATCTCAGTCGATCTCATCACGACTTCAGAGATCAGTGTCTCACTGACTCTCGATCAAACAGACACATCAGGTGGTGCTCCTGAGTTACCAGAAGCTGCTCGACTGGAGCTTGAAGAGTTGTGTTCTGTAGATATTGAACACGACCTATGCCTTGTTGCGCTTATTGGCAACAACATGAGTGAAAATAAAGGCTATGCAAAGCAGGTGTTTGGCACTCTGGAAGATTTCAATCTACGTATGATTTGTTACGGAGCAAGCCCACACAACTTGTGCTTCTTGCTAGATGCATCTGTTTCTAAGTTGGCGATCCAAAAACTTCACCAAGAGTTATTTGAATAAGGCGATGGTTAATTAATTGGTTTTAATTAACCAAACCCCAGATACAAAAAGGGTTGCTCTTGAGCAACCCTTTCTCTTTTTTACTTTACGAACCAAAGCTCGTCATAGATTCAAACTAGTTAATGTTTGGACCTAACCACTTCTCAGCTTCCAACATATCCCAGCCCTTACGATCAGCATAGCTATCCACTTGATCCTGTTGAATCTGTGCAATAGCAAAGTATCTAGCATCAGGGTGTGAGAAATACATACCCGACACTGAGGCACCTGGCCACATTGCGTAACTCGTGGTTAGTGACATGTCGATGGCTTTTTCAACGTCCATCAACTCCCACAACGTGCCTTTCTCTGTATGTTCTGGGCAAGCAGGGTAACCCGGAGCTGGACGAATACCTTGGTACTTCTCTCGAATCAAATCGTCGTTAGACAAATCCTCATCAGGCGAGTAACCCCAAATGTCCTTTCTCACTTCTTTGTGTAAATATTCTGCAAACGCTTCAGCCAAACGGTCCGCAACCGCCTGAATCATAATCGCATTGTAATCATCACCATTAGCTTTATATTCATCAGCAAGCTCTCGCTCACCAATACCGCCAGTAACCGCAAAGCCACCAATCCAGTCAGCTTTACCGCTTTCTTTTGGCGCAATGTAATCAGACAAACAGTAGTTAAAGCCTTTTGGTTTCTCTGTTTGTTGACGAAGATTGTGTAGAACTTTTAGAACTTCGGTACGAGATTCATCGGTATACACCTCAATATCATCACCAACACTGTTCGCTGGGAACATGGCACACATACCACGCGCTTCAAGCAGCTTCTCTTTCTCTACGCGATCCAGTAAATCATTAGCATCTTTGAATAAACGTTTTGCCTCTTCACCCACTTCTTCATGATCAAGGATTGCAGGGTATTTACCAACCAATGACCATGTCATAAAGAATGGAGTCCAATCGATGTACTGACGCAAAGTTGCCACATCAAAATCATTGAAGATATGAACTCCCGGCTTAGCGGGTGCCGGTGGCGTATACGCATCCCAATCGATAGCAACTTTATTGGCACGAGCTCTTTCAAGCGTGACAGGCTTGGTACGAGGCTTCTTACGATTGTGCTGATCTCGAACGCGATCGTAATCGATATCCAGCTTCTCAACGAAAGCGGGTTTCAATTCATCAGAAAGTAGTGAAGTACAAACACCCACTGCACGCGAGGCATTATTTACGTATACAACAGGTTCTGAATAATTCTGCTCAATCTTAACTGCTGTGTGAGCTTTAGATGTGGTTGCGCCGCCAATCAGAAGAGGCAGCTTGAAACCCTGTCTCTCCATTTCTTTAGCAACATGTACCATTTCATCAAGAGACGGTGTAATCAGCCCAGACAGGCCAATAATGTCGACATTCTCTTCTTTCGCTACTTTGAGAATCTTCTCGCAAGAAACCATCACACCTAAGTCGATAATTTCGTAGTTATTACACTGTAAAACCACACCAACGATATTTTTACCGATATCGTGAACGTCACCTTTAACGGTCGCTAACAAAATCTTACCGTTAGTTGCGCCCACTTCTTTGGATGCATTAATGAATGGTTCTAAATGGGCAACCGCCTGTTTCATCACACGCGCAGACTTTACAACCTGTGGTAAGAACATCTTACCTTCACCAAACAGGTCACCAACAACGTTCATTCCGTCCATTAGAGGACCTTCAATCACTTCAATAGGACGAGAGGCATTAACACGAGCTTCTTCGGTATCTTCAACAATAAAGTCGGTGATACCTTTTACCAAAGAGTGCTCCAAACGCTTCTCTACAGGCCAAGTTCGCCACTCTAATGCAGATTTATCTTCAACCTTACCAACAGCACGCTCTAGGTATTCGGTCGCCATATCCAGCAATCTTTCAGTCGAATCATCACGACGGTTTAGTACGACATCTTCAACAGCATCACGCAGATCTTCTGGAACATTATCGTAAATTTCCAACTGACCAGCGTTTACAATGCCCATATCCATACCGTTTTTAAAACAGTGATATAGGAATACCGCGTGAATAGCCTCACGGACGTAGTTATTACCACGGAATGAGAATGAAACATTCGACACACCGCCAGAGATCATCGCATGCGGGAGATCGCGTTTGATGTCTCCTACTGCTTCAATGAAATCAACCGCATAGTTATTATGCTCATCGATACCAGTAGCCACTGCGAAAATATTCGGGTCAAAAATAATATCTTCTGGTGGGAAACCGACTTCATCAACAAGAATGTTGTAGGCATTGGTACAGATTTCGACTTTACGCTCTCGAGTATCAGCCTGCCCGACTTCATCAAACGCCATCACGATCACAGCAGCACCATAACGACGAACTAATTTGGCTTGCTCAACAAACTTCTCTTTGCCTTCTTTTAGAGAGATTGAGTTAACGATGCCTTTGCCTTGAATACACTTTAGGCCAGCTTCGATAACTTCCCACTTAGAAGAATCGACCATAACAGGTACTTTCGAGATTTCAGGTTCTGAAGCACATAGATTCAGGAATTTAACCATACACGCCTCGGCGTCTAGCATCCCTTCATCCATGTTGATATCGATAATTTGAGCACCATTCTCGACTTGCTCTCGAGCTACACTCAAGGCTTCGTCGTAGAGCTCTTCTTTGATAAGGCGCTTAAAGCGTGCAGAGCCGGTAACATTGGTCCGCTCACCTACATTCACGAACAAAGATTCTTTAGCTATCGTCAGTGGCTCTAGTCCCGAAAGACGACAAGAAACTGGTAAGTCTGGCAATTGACGCGGCGTTACACCTTCAACGGCCTCAGCCATTTGACGGATATGCTCTGGAGTAGTACCACAACACCCACCAATTAGGTTCAAGAAGCCACTTTCAGCCCACTCTTTAACATGTTCAGCCATATCCTCAGGAGAAAGGTCATACTCGCCAAATGCATTAGGCAAACCCGCATTAGGGTGAGCAGAAACATTGCACTCTGAGATACGAGACATCTCACCGACATACTCACGCAGTTCATCAGGGCCCAATGCACAGTTCAATCCAAATGAGATTGGTTTTACATGACGAAGGGCGTTGTAGAATGCTTCTGTCGTCTGTCCTGAAAGGGTACGACCTGATGCGTCAGTGATGGTACCGGAAATCATCACTGGAAGAGCAATACCCACCTCTTCAAAAACAGATTCAACGGCAAAGGCACACGCTTTCGCGTTTAACGTATCAAAGATAGTTTCAATAAGAATTAAATCTGAACCGCCCTTAATGAGCGCGCGAGTCGATTCAGAATAGGCTTCAACCAGTTCGTCAAAGCTAACATTACGGTAACCTGGATCGTTTACATCAGGCGAGATAGAACAAGTTCGGTTGGTAGGGCCTAATACACCCGCGACGAAGCGAGGTTTATCTGGGGTCTTTGCAGTCCATTCATCAGCTGCTTCACGAGCAAGCTTGGCAGCAGCAAAGTTAATCTCTTCACTAAGGCTTTCCATATCATAGTCGGCCATAGCGATGGTTGTAGCGTTAAAGGTATTGGTTTCGAGGATGTCAGCCCCAGCTTCCAAGTATTCTGAATGGATATCTTTGATAAGCTTAGGCTGTGTAAGAACTAAAAGGTCATTGTTGCCCTTTAAGTCACTGTGCCAATCAGCAAAGCGTTCACCACGATAGTCTTGCTCTTCCAATTTATAATCCTGAATCATGGTGCCCATGCCACCATCAATCAGTAAAATTCGTTGCTTCAACAGAGCGTCAATCTTTTGCCTTACATTACTTCCCACGGTACAACCTCATTCCTTTAATTATCCCTCCATCCTATCACACATTAAAAAGGAGTCTAGACGTCTAAAAAAGGAAATTGATTACTGAGTCATGACAAAAAAATGTTTGCTATTTGAGCATGAGACAACGAAAATTCATATTCATACTTTGTTACATGTTGGAATCCCAATGTCGGTCTATTACACCTTATGCTTCTTGTCCGCTGCAGCCATGCTTATTGCTTTCGTGAATACAAAAATTGGTAAAATGCAGACAACCATCGCCATCACAGCAGGCTCAATGATGTTATCTCTATTGATTATCATTGCGGGACAAAACAATTGGTTCCAATTGGCTGACATCGCCTCAGAAACCGTTGCCAGTATCAATTTTGAAGATTTCCTTCTAAAAGGGATATTAGGATTCTTACTATTTGCAGGCGGTTTGGGAATCAAATTACCAAACCTAAAAGACCAGAAATGGGAAATAACAGTACTCGCGTTAGGTGCTACGCTGTTTTCAACATTCTTTATCGGTTTTGTGCTGTACGGGTTTTGCCAGTTCATCGGTATTCAATTTGATCTGATTTACTGCCTACTCTTTGGCTCGCTAATCTCTCCAACCGATCCCATCGCCGTGCTAGCAATAGTAAAGAAACTCGACGCTCCCAGAAGAATCTCTACTCAAATCGAGGGAGAATCTCTATTCAACGATGGTTTTGGCTTAGTTATCTTCGTAACCCTATTTACTATCGCATTCGGCACAGAAGCGCCAACCGTCGGTAGTGTGACCATGCTATTCGTTCAAGAGGCGATTGGCGGCATTGTCTATGGTTTTGTTTTAGGTCTTGTATTCCACTACCTAATCAGCAATACCGATGACCACTCGATGGAGTTGCTATTAACCATCGGCATCCCAACTGCTGGTTATGCGTTTGCTGAAGTTCTACATGTATCAGGACCATTAGCGATGGTGGTCTCAGGTATCATGATTGGTAACTGGACTCGCTTTATCGGATTCTCAAAAGAGAGTGAAGATCACTTAGATCATTTCTGGGAATTGATAGATGAATTCTTAAACGGCGTATTATTCCTACTAATTGGTATGTCGATGCTGTTATTCAAATTCCACCAAGAAGATTGGATCTTAATGGCTTTCGCAGTCCCTCTAGTATTGAGTGCACGTTACTTGAGTGTTTTCTTGTCTTACATCGGATTTAAACGCTTTAGAACTTACAACCCGTGGTCGATTAAGATTCTAACTTGGGGTGGTTTACGCGGTGGCTTAGCACTAGCCATGGCACTTTCAATCCCTTCAGGTATCTGGGTAATTGAAGACAAAGCAATCGATGTTAAAGAGATAATCCTTGTCATGACATACGCCGTTGTTGTGTTCTCTATTCTAGTTCAAGGCTCAACAATCACTCCTATGATAGAGAAAGCAAAACAAGCAGAGAAAGAGCTAGATTAATATCTAAATAGATCAACCAAGGCCGCCTACTTTAGGTGGCCTTTTTTATACCTAATGAAAGTCAAACTCGCCAATTCCCTCACTGAAGTTATCGTTGAAAGGTATGCGTGGAACATAGAGATTATATCGATATTTGATACCGCGAGTATTTGAGTAGTCGAAAGCCTTGTTGTGGGTATCCAGAACTCTTTAAGTAGGTTAAGTCATACAGAGAACTCGTTCTTGTGCGCACTCGCTAGTCTACCCAATAACCCACTCTCAAGTTATATAAGCTTCAATCGAAAGACTTCACCTTTCACCTGGAAACAAAAATAACGGGACTCAACGTCTCGCTAGAATAGCGTTAGTTATTAACAGGACTGTGGAGCTAGATGAGTGGTGAACGGTTTGAACTAAGTCATTAAATACCGCAAGGCTGCACTAAATCAGTGTTCGATAGAGATAGCTAAAGGAACACATGGTACTTCAAGTGATACTTGTAAAAATGACAGGAATAAAAAGCGCTAGCATTTCTGCCGAGACGTGCAGACTAGAGTCTTAAATATGGCAAGGCTGGAATGAGTAGGCACTCCGGAGATTCGAGCACGCAGGTGAGCTAGGAGCGCCTAGTTATCCCAACATTACTTCGTAGAAGCAGCAGATACAAAAAAGCCCCAGTATTTCTGCTGAGGCTTAGTATATGGAAAGGTTGGAGGTTTAGACTCCCAACACGCGCTGTTTTGGTAAGTAGGAGAATCCGCGGCTTTGCTAATGGCGTATATTATACCAATCCGGAAAATTAACTGTTCAGGTCAATCCAATCTCTTGTACACATTTTTGTGACGCGATCTTTGCACTCAAGAAATCCATTCCAAGCGCTACAGACCTTCGAAACAATATCGTTATAATCAATGAAGTTTTGGTTTGCTAGATAGTGTTGCCTTAACCAACTCCACACTTGCTCTATAGGGTTAAGCTCTGGTGAGTATGGCGGCAATTTGATAATACTGACATTATCAAATGGGTTAGCAATATCATCGGTATGCCATCCTGCGCCATCCATTATTACCACTGAATGACGGTCTTTTTCTGTGACTTTAGATATCTGCTCTAGATGGTTTATCATGATGTCTTTGTTAACCCAAGGGACGACCATTGCCTCACCAATCCCTCTCGATGGGCACACTGAGCCAAACAAATAAGCGTATTCAAATTGCTGCTGTTTTACTACGCGAGGTCTCGTTCCACGAGTAGCCCAAAGACGTGTTGTTGTGTTCTGCTGACCAAACCTAGCTTCGTCTTGAAACCAGACATCAACACTCTCTAGCCCAATATGGCCGGGGATCTTAAGGATCGTTTCGATTTGGAATTTTTTTAAAATCGTCTTGTATTTGCTGTGATTGTTTAGGGTGTTTGGAACGAGAAGTTATCCAAGAAAAACCCATGTGGTCGAGGAGATAATAGATGGAATTAGGGTGGTAGTGCTTGTCAAAGTGTTTAACGATGTAGTCATGTATATCGCTTCCAACAAGGCGGCCACCAGAAGGTGATTCAGCTTCTTTTTTTATGAAGGCACTGAGTTGAGCCCGCTGCTCATCGGTGAGGTATGCAGGCCTACCAGTCCGAGGTTTTTCTTGAAGTCCTTCTAGGCCTTCTTCAAAAAAAATCCGAACCCATTTATTGACACTGGTTCGACTGACTTTGAGAGATTTTGCAATTTGTGTACGAGAGAGGCCGTCTTTAAAGTGTGCGAGCGCAAGTAAACGCATCTTCATCTGAATGGTTTTTTGCTGGCTCGCAAGCTTTTTGAAGTCAGTGTTATTAAGGCTATCCATGGCTAAATTTCACAATAATTCATCAATCTTAATTAGATCACATTTTTACTTTAATTGGTATTAGATTCAGAAAGCAAAAAGGCTCTAGCATTTCTGCTAGAGCCTTAAATATGGCAGGGGTGGAGAGATTC
>NZ_AJYZ02000037.1:413699-413774 GCF_000272045.2 Vibrio crassostreae 9ZC13
CTTTTTGTCTTCACTTTTCAAAAAAGTGAAAATAAATTTGGAGCCTGGCGATGTCCTACTCTCACATGGGGAAGC
>NZ_AJYZ02000038.1:0-170 GCF_000272045.2 Vibrio crassostreae 9ZC13
TTATCAAATTGAGAACCATTGCCTATCGAAGCAAGTATCGCAGTAGCGGTTTGCGGTCCAATGCCACGAACCTTCATCACTCGTTGAACATTAGCGCTGACCTTAGCAAAAGACTCGAAGACTTGTTCAGTATCGGCGATACGTTGATTCAACTCTCCAAGGTGGTGATA
>NZ_AJYZ02000038.1:3541-3703 GCF_000272045.2 Vibrio crassostreae 9ZC13
GACTGTCCTTGCCCCGTGAACTAATAGTGTTCGCAAGTATTTGTCGCCGTGTTTGGTTATCCGACCTAAGCGAGGCTTTCCTCCCGTCGAATATTGCTTTGGTACTAGTCCTAGCCAAGCAGAGAAATCACGGCTTTTATCAAATTGAGAACCATTGCCTAT
>NZ_AJYZ02000039.1:0-217 GCF_000272045.2 Vibrio crassostreae 9ZC13
AGCACCTGCCTTACAAGCAGGGGGTCACTGGTTCGAGCCCGGTATCGCCCACCATTCTCTAAATATTCTTGGAAGTTAAATCTCCAAACCACTTCTTATGTCGCTGGTTGGATTTTTCGACTGTGAGAGTCTTTAGAAAATGAACTTCACAAGAAGTCTCATTGCTCTTTAACAATTTGGAAAGCTGACTGATTGATTACTTACGAGTAATTCAATC
>NZ_AJYZ02000039.1:227-298 GCF_000272045.2 Vibrio crassostreae 9ZC13
GGAATTAAAACTATCGTGGGCGATTAGCTCAGTTGGGAGAGCACCTGCCTTACAAGCAGGGGGTCACTGGT
>NZ_AJYZ02000039.1:3698-10546 GCF_000272045.2 Vibrio crassostreae 9ZC13
ACTAGCAATAGCAGGGCTTTTTTACATTTGAAGAAAAGTGTTTGTTGTTATACCAATCCGGAAAATTAACTGATCAGGTCAGTCCAATCTCTTGTACACATTTTTGTGACGCGATCTTTGCACTCAAGAAATCCATTCCAAGCGCTACAGACCTTCGAAACAATATCGTTATAATCAATGAAGTTTTGGTTTGCTAGATAGTGTTGCCTTAACCAACTCCACACTTGCTCTATAGGGTTAAGCTCTGGTGAGTATGGCGGCAATTTGATAATACTGACATTATCAAATGGGTTAGCAATATCATCGGTATGCCATCCTGCGCCATCCATTATTACCACTGAATGACGGTCTTTTTCTGTGACTTTAGATATCTGCTCTAGATGGTTTATCATGATGTCTTTGTTAACCCAAGGGACGACCATTGCCTCACCAATCCCTCTCGATGGGCACACTGAGCCAAACAAATAAGCGTATTCAAATTGCTGCTGTTTTACTACGCGAGGTCTCGTTCCACGAGTAGCCCAAAGACGTGTTGTTGTGTTCTGCTGACCAAACCTAGCTTCGTCTTGAAACCAGACATCAACACTCTCTAGCCCAATATGGCCGGGGATCTTAAGGATCGTTTCGATTTGGAATTTTTTTAAAATCGTCTTGTATTTGCTGTGATTGTTTAGGGTGTTTGGAACGAGAAGTTATCCAAGAAAAACCCATGTGGTCGAGGAGATAATAGATGGAATTAGGGTGGTAGTGCTTGTCAAAGTGTTTAACGATGTAGTCATGTATATCGCTTCCAACAAGGCGGCCACCAGAAGGTGATTCAGCTTCTTTTTTTATGAAGGCACTGAGTTGAGCCCGCTGCTCATCGGTGAGGTATGCAGGCCTACCAGTCCGAGGTTTTTCTTGAAGTCCTTCTAGGCCTTCTTCAAAAAAAATCCGAACCCATTTATTGACACTGGTTCGACTGACTTTGAGAGATTTTGCAATTTGTGTACGAGAGAGGCCGTCTTTAAAGTGTGCGAGCGCAAGTAAACGCATCTTCATCTGAATGGTTTTTTGCTGGCTCGCAAGCTTTTTGAAGTCAGTGTTATTAAGGCTATCCATGGCTAAATTTCACAATAATTCATCAATCTTAATTAGATCACATTTTTACTTTAATTGGTATAAAGACACCGAGCCCCTGCACTTCATGCTATTCCGGCACATATCAGAAAGCCTAGTCTGACGACTAGGCTTTCGTCGTTTCCTGCGTATGTGTTTTGGGTTTTAGTAGTAGATCCTTATCGCTAGCTATGAAGTACTTCTCTATATATCGGGAGGTGCTGCTTGGGAATATAGGTGGTCACTTCTAACTCTTAAGCTAAATAGAGCAGAGCACTAATCTGATTGTTTTACTATGTGAAATTCTCTATCGCGTACGTACTTCGCCCTAAGGAGTGAGACTTTATTGCTTGAATACGTAAAGGGTAATTGTCGATTATGTTCGTATTGGTACTCGTTTAGCTGCTATCTAAACCATACCTGATACACGTATCTGGAACCCTGAGACTGACTAAGGAAAAGGTAGGATGCTTAACACTTCAAGCTATCACACTCACTGTGCATAAATAGAGATGTTGATTCGAAAGACCATCAAACAAACCTAAATAGCTATCTCGTAGATACAAAAACGCCTAGCGTTTGCTAGGCGTTGATAAATAGTGTCTCTAATACATCGACTACAGTATTTGCTTAAGCACCCTATCGGCTTTCACACGAGTGATCTTACGAATCAACTTCTGAACTTCCATCGGGTAGCTCTCTACCTTGTCTAACTGCTTATATGTACAGATAAGCTGAGTGTGTTGAAGGATGTTATCCACTTCAGCCTGAAACTTGTCTGTTAGGTGATGGTAGTTATCTTGGATAAAGATACCGTTCTCTAGATCCAACTTCCATGCGCGTGGATTTAGATTATTACCTGTTAGTAGCATGTAGCGCTTATCTACCCAAATGCCCTTTAGGTGGAAGCTATTGGAATCGTGTTGCCAAAGTCGAATTGATAGATTACGGCTAGCAATATGAGCTTCATTCGCTTTAGCGAAACGGCGTAAGTTCAGTTCGTAAAGGTATGGCAAACCACCAATCGTTTTAAACTCTTCTTCTGGTGAGATAAAGAAATCATTCGCTGTCTTATCACCAACAACAATGCTGACCTTTACGCCACGCTTAAGTGCTTTCTTCACTTCTTTAGCTAGGCTAGGTGGGAAGTTGAAGTAAGGTGTGCAGATGAAGATTTCATCTTTAGCTTGAGCGACGAGTTGGTTGATTCCCTGATTCAGACGGTTACGTCTTTTACCGATACCAACCAATGGTGTTACAGCCACTTGCTCTGCTGAAACCTCTTGCCCTTCGAATTGATACTGAGACCTTGCCAATGATGCTCGAAACTGACGAATCGCTGGTTTCAGTTCTTTGGTCGCAGGCTTGTTCTTATCAGCCAGGTCATAAACAGCGCTGTCCGCAACCATCTGTTCGTGTACGTAGGCAAACATTGAGTCAGCAAGAGCTGCATTGTTTAAAACATGGTAACGATCAAAGCGATAGCGGTCATGGTAATTCAGATAGATATTGTTAAGGCTTGCACCGCTGTATATCACGCTATCATCGACGATAAAGCCTTTTAAGTGCAATACGCCAAAGACTTCTTTGCCGCGAACGGGAATGCCATAGACAGGCACAGAATGTTGATATTTCTCTGCGAACTCTTTATACATGGCTGCATTGCCTTCAGAAGACTCTGCGCCAATCAATCCACGCTGCGCCCGGTGCCAATCGACACAAACGCTCACGTCTAATTCTGGATTCTTTTGCTTTGCTTCATATAAGGCAGTCAGGATCTCACGGCCAGCCTCATCATCTTCAAGATACAAAGCGACTAAACTAATACGAGTCGTTGCGCGAGATATTTCATCAAGTAGGCGAGTTCGAAACTCTTGCGCTGATAGTAGTACTTCAAACTTGTCAGGATTCTGCGCTATGGTTGGCAACTGTATGAATGGATTCCTACTGGCAATCATATTGACTGTTTTACCTTAAAAATATGCAAAATTGCGAACCTTTAATTTTACCAAAGGGATAGCACCAAATACTAGATAATCGAGGCATTCTCTAACAATTTTGCTGATAATGCATAGGAATGAGATCTTTTCCGCTATTCGAATAGCGCTCGTATAAAACTCTTAAACCATTTGGTAGATCTTTAGGGTCTACTTGTACGAATTTGTGTCGCGCGTAAAAATTGGTGAGATGAGCGTACGCAAAGCAGTAATCATCTTCCGTTAGCGTATGTTGCGCACAATAATCCATAAGCTGGGAGCCTAATTGCTGACCACGATGTTGTTTTGATATCGCCATACCGGTAAGTAAGCGATTATTTTCTATTGTACGAAAACGCACGACACCGCACAGTTCGTTATTCAGCAATAACGAATAGATCAGTTCACTCTTATTCGCTTTTCCCGTTGGGTAATGTTCTTTATAGAAACGTTTAACTAGGGGAACCTTTACTGGGTCTAATTGAGTAATGATGACATTGTTCATTCAGTCACTGCGCCATTGGTTTATCTGCTGTAGAATGACCGCAGTGTAAGTTAATTGAATATCGCCATGCAATTCCATCTCAATGCTAGTTTAAAAAATGTTCATACTTTTTCCATCGATCAGACGTGTGATGCGTTGGTTGAAGTCACCACTACCGAAGAACTTATTTCGCTTTACAAAGACCCTAAATGGTCAGCTTTGCCTAAGTTAATACTGGGTAAGGGCAGTAATATGCTTTTTACTGAGCACTTCGCTGGCCTGGTCATCGTGAATAAATTAGCCGGGATTGAGCTGGCCGAGACGGACAGTCATCACCTACTGCATGTGAGTGGTGGCGAGGATTGGCCAAGCTTGGTTGAGTGGACTGTGGATAAAGGGCTGGGTGGTCTAGAAAACCTAGCAATGATACCCGGCTGTTCCGGCTCTGCTCCGATTCAGAATATTGGTGCGTATGGTGTTGAGCTACAAGACGTATGCGAGTATGTCGATATCCTGTGTCTGGATACTTATACAGTTAAGCGATTAAGCAAAGAAGAGTGTCTCTTTGGTTACCGAGATTCTATTTTCAAACACGCTCTCTACGATAAAGCGATTGTTGTTGCGATTGGTTTAACGTTGCCGAAAGAGTGGGAGCCATGCAATCACTATGGCCCGTTAAAAAGCCTAGCAGCCGATACGCTCTCCCCTCGCACTATATTTGATGAAGTGTGTGCTATCCGTTCAAGTAAGCTGCCAGACCCTAGAGTACAAGGGAATGCGGGTAGCTTCTTCAAAAACCCTGTGATCACCAAAGATCATTTTGATCGCTTGTTAGCTCTATATCCAAATATGGTTGGTTATGAGAGTAATGACATGATCAAAGTTGCTGCTGGCTGGCTGATTGATCAATGCCAGTTCAAGGGTGTGACAGAAGGTGGCGCTCAGGTTCACCCCAACCAAGCATTGGTTATTATCAATTATGATGAGGCTTCTGCTGTGGATATCCTTAAGCTTGCAGAGCGAGTGCGCCAGTCCGTTTTGAATAAATTCGATATTCGATTGGAACATGAAGTGCGCTTTATGGGACGAGACTGCGAGACAAACTTGGATAAGGCTTTGGAGTCATTGGCATGAGAGAGCACAGTACCAAGCTTGCACTATTGAGATGTCTTGCTGACGGTGAGTTTCATTCAGGTGAAGACCTAGGTGAAATGATTGGCGTATCACGAGCGGCTATCAGTAAGCACATTAAAGGTATTCAAGAGTGGGGTTTAGATATCTACCGAGTACAAGGCAAGGGTTACAAACTAGCCAGTCGTTTGGATATGCTTGACCAAGACAAATTGTCTGCAGTTAGTCGCGATGCTTCTCTTGAACTCATTCCCATCATAGGTTCTACAAACCAACACCTATTAGAGCGCACTAACACCCTCGAATCGGGTTCTGTCTGTATTGCTGAATATCAAGCTGCGGGTCGTGGACGCCGTGGACGAGAGTGGGTATCACCATTTGGTGCAAACCTCTATCTTTCAATGTATTGGAGACTCGACGCGGGGATGGCTGCCGCAATGGGCTTAAGCCTTGTGGTTGGTGTAGCTGTTGTTGAAGCTTTGGAAGAGATGGGCGTAGAAGGTGTAAAGCTTAAATGGCCGAACGACCTTTACCACAATGACAAGAAGCTTGCAGGTATCTTGGTCGAGCTGTCAGGACAGTCTGGCGGCGCTGCGCATATTGTGATTGGTTTAGGGCTAAACCTATCCATGGATCCAACAACATCAGGTATTGGCCAGCCATGGACTTCCCTTAAAGAAGTGTGTGATGGGAAGGTGCCAGACCGTAACCAGTTAGCGCAGGCTCTGATCAATGCTTGGGATAAGTCACTTGTCGACTACGAGTTGAAAGGAATGTCCAATTTTTTAGAGCGTTGGAACCGCTTGGATAATTTCTTAGGTCGCAATGTTAGATTGATCATTGGACCTAGAGAAATTGAAGGTGTTGTTCAAGGCATCGATGAACAAGGTGCTGTATTGCTCAAAACTGAGAATGGTGTCGAGAGCTATATTGGTGGCGAGATATCGCTAAGAAAAGGCGACTAAGGCGTTACTATTTTCTTAGTAACACTTCTTCAACCATATGATCTGCGCCTTTACGTAGAATCAGGTGAGCCCTTTCTCTTGTCGGAAGGATATTTTGTTCTAGGTTCAAGCCATTAATTGAACTCCAGATACCTTCTGCTTTATCCAATGCGGCTTGGTTCGATAATTTAGTGTAATGACTAAAGTAAGAGCCAGGCTTAGTAAACGCACCATCGCGGAATTTCATAAAACGATTGACGTACCACTCTTTGATTTGTTGGCTATCAGCGTCAACATAGAGTGAGAAATCAAGGAAGTCTGAAATAAACACGCGATGTGGTTCGTGTGGATAATTCATTCCGGTTTGTAAGACATTAAGTCCTTCAATAATAAGCACATCTGGTAGGTCGACGCACTTAACGTCATCAGTAATGTTGTACGTAAGATGCGAGTAAACAGGGGCTGTGACATTTCTCTTGCATGCCTTTACATCCGAAACAAAGTTCACTAAACGCTTGATATCGTAAGACTCCGGAAAGCCCTTTTTGCTCATCAACCCTTTCTCTTTTAACACCTCATTCGGATATAAAAAGCCATCGGTTGTCACTAGTTCAACTTTTGGGTGGTTTTCCCAGCGAGAGAGTAGGGCTTTAAGCAGACGCGCAGTGGTACTTTTGCCAACGGCTACGCTACCCGCAATACCGATGATAAAAGGTGGCGCTTTCTCTTTCTTATCTAGAAATTGGTGGAGTACCGAGTTTCTATTCTGTCTGGCTGCCACATAGAGGTTCAATAGACGAGATAACGGTAGATAGATCTCTACTGCCTCTTCCATTGTGAGCTTTTCATTGATGCCTTGAAGCTCTTTTAAGTCGCTCTCAGAAAGTGTCATCGGAACTAAATTCCTTAGCTCAGACCAACGTTCGCGGTCAAATGACATAAATGGGCTCATACAAAACTCTATAGTGGATAACAAAACAAGTGCATGGAAAATACATCAAGCGATAGATAAATAAAATATCTTCCTGTACTAGATGCGGGTTAAAGACATAAACCTTGAGCTAAATAGCCGTATGTAGGAGTTTGGTCAGAGAATTTTGCACTTTTTTTCAATTTACTATTGCAAGGTGGAAAATCATTCAATAAAATGCGCCCCACTTGTGCCGACTTAGCTCAGTAGGTAGAGCAACTGACTTGTAATCAGTAGGTCACCAG
>NZ_AJYZ02000040.1:0-40845 GCF_000272045.2 Vibrio crassostreae 9ZC13
GATATTCATCAACGAGTGCCCACACAGATTGATAGGTTTAAATTGTTAAAGAGCTTAACTTCTTGAGCGTTCCTTTTAAGTAAGGAGCCTCTCGAAGTGGACGGCCATTCTAGCGAATTAACATTCAGTGTCAAACACTTTTTGAAAATTAATTTTTTGTCGCTTTCCGTCTTACTGATTCTTGCTGAAGCCTTGTGGCGTCTGCCGTCTCAGTGGTGTCGCATTATAGGGAACCCTCTCAGCTTAGCAACTACTTTTTCATGAAAAATGAATAAATAGGGGTTAACTGCCTAATAGTTCACCTAAACGTAAAAAAGAGAGCATTTCTGCTCTCTTTTTGCTCAAAATCTAAGGGTATTGTTAGATAAATGCGTAAGCATCAGCGTACATATGGTCACGCTTTGCTTCTTTATTCTGAGTAAATAGGTCTCTTGCAGCGCCCGCCATTTCAAAACGACCTGCAATATAGATATCGAAATCAGCTAATGATTCGAAACTTTGCATAACAGCCTCAAGCACATTACCTGTTTGGCCATGCCAAACTTCCGGTGCTTCTTCTACTACCGGTACAAAGTGCACATTGCTATGCTTTTCTGCAATGCCAACCAACTCTTCTTTAGCATATAACTGGCACTCATCTTTTGCGCCCCAGTATAGGTAGATCTCTTTCGAGCTATTTTGCGCGATGCAGTGATCAAGAATAGAGCGCACGTAGCTGAAACCCGTGCCACCAGCAATAAGTAATAGAGGGCGATCGCTTTCTTCTTTGATCCAAGCATCTCCGTGTGGAGCATCAATCGCAATATCGCCATCTTCAGCTTGTGCCTTCTTCATCGCTTCAACCACTTCTAGTGCGTAAGCGTTGTGCTCGGCAGCACCAATGTGCAGCTCAAGCTCACCTTCGTGGCGGCAAGGGCTACTTGCGATAGAGAATGGGCGCTTATCTTTCTCGCCCATTTCAACCATCAGGTACTGGCCCGCTTTAAAAGCGACCGGTGTTTCTGGGTGAAGTAGGATTTGGTAAGTATTACAAGCCAAAGGCTCGATAGACTTCACTTTACATTTAATAGTCATGTTCTTCCTCTTACTAACCCTTAATCGGCAAAGGTTAGAACTAAATTACTTTCTGCAAATGCTTGGCAAGCAAAAATCCAGCCTTGTTGCTGCTCTTTCTCTGTGAGCATGGGTTCAAGGTGGTAACTCACTTGCCCTTCTAATTTTTTGCACATACACATTGCGCATGCGCCAACTTGGCAACGGTTTGGGAAATAGATATCGCTGTTGAGCGCAGCATCCAAGACCGTTTGCCCTTTTTCTACTGTGAAACTGATGTTTTCTGGGTATAAGACTACTTGGTAGCTCATGAAATTCCTAGCTGTTCCCAGATGCTATCAATCTTTTTCACAACATCAGGATCTTTTGTGATTGGTACACCCCACTCACGCAGGCATTCACCTTCCCACTTATTGGTCGCATCGAGACCCATTTTTGAGTGTCCAGTTTCGTTCTGCAGGAATAACGTATCTCTCGCCGGATCCATTCTTGTCGTTACAGCCCAAATGATGTCATTCCAATCACTCACATTGACATCGCCATCACACACGATAACAAACTTGTTCTCATCAAATTGAGACCAAACCGCTTCCATGATTTTCTTACCATTACCGGCAGCTTGCTTATCAATAGACACCACAACCATGCTGGCATTGTCGTTTTGCAGGTGAACATCAATAATTTCAGGATGAACCTTGGTTAACTCAGCCAAGCTACCCTCAATATGTTCACTATTTACAGGTGCTGTTTGGACATCTGGCGATAACGCTAACTCTGCGTCCCACTTCTTAGTAATATCTAGACCCATCTTAGAACCTAACCCAACCACGGGTGAGGCAAAATCCAATGAATCGATCGGCGTGTTCTCTATCATCAGGCTATCGCGTGACGGATCCATATGTTCGCACATCGCTGCGGTTACTTGAGACCAATCACGTGCATTCACATCTTCATCACACACCAATACAAATTTGGTGTACATGAATTGGCGTAAGAAAGACCATACACCCATCATCACTCGCTTAGCGTGACCTGGGTATTGCTTCTTCATGGTCACGACTGCCATTCGGTACGAACAACCTTCAGGCGGTAGATAGAAATCTTCAATCTCTGGGAACTGCTTTTGAAGAATAGGCACAAACACTTCATTTAGCGCAACACCCAATACCGCTGGCTCATCAGGTGGACGGCCAGTATAGGTGCTGTGATAGATAGGGTTCTCGCGCATGGTTACATGAGTAATAGTAAACACATGGTGCTTTTCTTTCTCGTTGTAGTAACCAGTATGATCTCCGTAAGGCCCTTCATCTGCGAATTCATTCGGGTCGATGTAACCTTCCATCACGATTTCTGCACTTGCGGGAACTTCTAAGTCGTTGCTGATTGATTTAACGACCTCAGTTTTACTACCACGTAGTAAGCCTGCAAACGCGTACTCAGATAAACTATCCGGCACTGGCGTAACCGCACCAAGAATGGTGGCAGGATCAGCACCAAACGCTACCGATACTGGGAATGGTTTCCCAGGGTTAGTTTCCATCCAATCACGCAGATCCAATGCTCCACCACGGTGGGCTAACCAACGCATGATGATTTTATTCTTGCCGATCTTCTGCTGACGATAGATACCTAAGTTTTGGCGTTTCTTGTTTGGACCACGAGTAACCGTTAAACCCCATGTTAGCAATGGCGCGACATCATAAGCCCAACAGCTCATCACAGGGATTTTATCTAGGTCGACGTCATCGCCTTGCCATACCACTTGTTGGCAAGCCGCTTTGCGAAGGCGTTTAGCTGGCATGTTTAAGACTTGCTTAAACACAGGTAGTTTATCAAGAGCGTCTTTAAAGCCTTTTGGTGGCTCAGGTTCTTTTAGGTAAGCAAGCAACTTGCCCACTTCACGCAGTTCTTTGACTTCTTGACGTCCCATACCAATAGCAACCCGATTAGGTGTACCAAATAGATTGGTCAAAACGGGCATGTCATAGCCTACTGGATTTTCAAACAAAAGAGCCGGGCCACCAGCACGTAGAGTACGGTCGCTAATCTCGGTCATTTCGTAGTCTGGATCGACTGGGTGAGAAATGCGTTTCAACTGACCAATACTTTCAAGATGGTCGATAAAATCACGTAAATCTTTAAAACTCATAGGACTTCTACATGCTGATTATTCTGCGCTCAGTATATCAAAAAGGGTGACGCTGAGGTCCCCCTTTTTAGTGTGGTTATTGAGAGGCAAAATCCACTTTACGGTAATGCTTGCTCGATCAAAGAACTCTTCACCTGAGGGTTATCATTGACGAGATCTTGCAACCATCGCGTATGACCTTGTTTGGCGAGTTCACGCGCAACTAATGGTGCTTCATCAGCAATCGCCATCCTAGAGACAAGGAACAGCTTCACCTCTTCTGATAACGGGTTAACTTTGGTAAGCAAAGTAATCGCTTCATCTTTCAAACGCGGGTTCTTAGTCGCTGCCATCACCTGTTCAAGCGCGAACGTTTGTTTGGTTTCAGCAAGGCGAACTAGCTCAGCTTGGCTATGATAATCGGCCTTCATTCGCCATAGAATTTTGTAAACCTCTGGGTCTTCGCTCACTTGCGCTAATCGAACCACCACCTCAGTAGAAGGTAACCAACTAACAATAGAAGATGCGGTGAGTTGCTTAGTTAGGTAATCAACCGCTTCAGGAGACAAACTGTCTAGCTCTCTAATGAGCAACGCTTCTCGCGTTTGAACTTGATGTTCAGATCCAGATAACCACTCTTTTAGGTCGAGTTCCTGTTTCTCTGCATCTAGCACAAATACCAATGTCTTCTGATCTTGACGCCATTGTTTAATAAGGCGATTAGCAATTGAAGGGTAATTAAAGGCAGGTACCGTAAACTCATAGCCATCGCCACGTTCTAAGACTTGATAAGTGGGCGTGATAGCAAGTTGCTGCTCGATGAAAATAGACATCTTGGGTGTGAGTACGATTTTTTGCTGTTCAAGCTTCTTCAAGAGTTGGTAACGAGCCACCTCTTGCTGGGGAAATGTCAGGCGCTCAAGCGCAAAGCGTAGCGAATTGACTTCGTCACGTACGACAAGCTCTAGTAGTTCAGCAGTTTTCAGTTTTACTTGATCATTCTCAAGCCAAGACTCTACTGTAAGTGGAGACATCTCGGTGGCATAGCTCATACCAACCGGTGAAAATAACAGTGAAGTAGACAGGAGTAATGATGACAACAGTCCATGTTGCATTTTAACGTCCTTGTAACACTTTTGCTCATTCTGCAAGCTGGCGCTACAAAATGCAAATAAAAAGCGCCACCCGAGGGCAGCGCTTATTAAATACGATCAGCTAATCAATATTACTGACGACGCATTGCGTCAAAGAACTCATCGTTCGTTTTCGTCATTGCTAGCTTGTCGATAAGGAATTCCATTGCGTCGATTTCGCCCATTGGGTGAACAATCTTACGCAGGATCCACATCTTCTGTAGTTCATCGTTCTTGGTAAGAAGCTCTTCACGACGAGTACCAGAGCGGTTGAAATCAATCGCTGGGAATACGCGTTTTTCAGCAATCTTACGGTTAAGGTGCAGTTCCATGTTACCTGTACCTTTGAATTCTTCGTAGATAACTTCATCCATCTTAGAACCAGTATCAACCAGTGCTGTTGCGATGATCGTTAAGCTACCGCCTTCTTCTACGTTACGTGCCGCACCGAAGAAACGCTTTGGACGATGTAGAGCATTCGCATCAACACCACCAGTAAGAACTTTACCTGATGAAGGAATCACAGTGTTGTAAGCACGAGCTAGACGAGTAATAGAATCCAGTAGGATAACTACATCTTTCTTGTGTTCAACAAGGCGCTTCGCTTTCTCGATAACCATTTCTGCAACTTGTACGTGGCGAGATGCTGGCTCATCGAATGTTGAAGCAACTACTTCGCCTTTAACTAGACGCTGCATTTCTGTTACTTCTTCTGGACGCTCATCGATAAGTAGAACCATTAGTTCACACTCAGGATGGTTACGTGCAATGCTTTGAGCAATGTTTTGCAGAAGCATTGTCTTACCCGCTTTAGGCGGAGCAACAATCAGACCACGCTGACCTTTACCAATTGGAGATGCAAGGTCAAGAATACGAGCCGTAATATCTTCAGTCGCACCATTACCCGCTTCCATCACCATACGTTCGTTAGCGTGAAGAGGAGTAAGGTTTTCGAAAAGAATCTTGTTACGTGCGTTGTCTGGCTTGTCGTAGTTAACCGTGTTTACTTTAAGCAGTGCAAAGTAACGCTCACCATCTTTAGGTGGACGGATTTTACCGCCAATAGAGTCACCTGTACGTAGGTTAAAACGACGAATTTGGCTTGGTGATACGTAGATATCATCTGGGCCTGCCAGGTATGAACTGTCGGCGCTACGTAGGAAACCAAAACCGTCTTGAAGAATTTCTAGAACACCATCACCAAAGATGTCTTCACCACTTTTTGCATGCGCTTTAAGGATGGAGAAGATAATGTCTTGTTTTCTTAGGCGAGCTTGATTTTCAAGACCTAAGCTTTCGCTAAGTTTAACAAGCTCAGACACAGGTCTGTTCTTCAGTTCAGTAAGATTCATAGTGGTGGAAGTTTGTTTAGTCAAAATAGGATCTGTTTTCTTAAGTTAAGAAGGATTTGGTCACAGGATCGACCAAGAAGAGAAATTCGTTCAATTAACGTGCGATAAATTAGCACTAAAACTAAGACTAGTCCATAGCTTAGAAAAAACAAAACCGCGCATTTGTTAACTGCACGGTTTCTTTTCAAATGCTGACCTGATTAAAGGTTAGCGTCTAAGAACTCTTTAAGTTGAGTTTTAGATAATGCACCAACTTTAGTCGCTGCTACGCCGCCATCTTTGAAAAGAAGTAGCGTTGGAATACCGCGAATACCAAACTTTGGTGGAGTACCAGCATTTTGGTCGATATTTAATTTACCGATTGTGAGCTTGCCTTCGTACTCGTCTGCGATTTCATCAAGAATCGGCGCAATCATTTTACATGGACCACACCATTCTGCCCAAAAATCAACAAGAACAGGGCCTGCAGCATTGATTACATCGTTATCAAAACCGTCATCAGTTAGCTGCAAAATCTTATCACTCATCTTCCACTCCAATGTATTTTTTAGAACTGGTTGGATGATAACCAGTAAATAGATGCCCTATTGGAATGTATTTACTTTCGTATTGCAAGCTTAAGCTGATATTCTATAGCAATGAAAAAGACGCATATCACAGAGCAAAAGTTCGCCGACTTGGATTTACTTCCGCAAGTCATTGAAGGATTGGAGAAAAAAGGGTTCGATTATTGTACCCCTATCCAAGCCTTGGCGCTCCCGGTACTGCTCACCGGCCAAGACATTGCAGGCCAGGCCCAAACGGGTACTGGTAAAACGCTTGCGTTTCTTACTGCTACTTTTAACCACCTGCTAAAAACATCTGAGCATGAAGGGCGTAAGCCTAACCAGCCACGTGCGATTATTATGGCACCAACGCGTGAACTCGCGATTCAGATCTACAACGATGCTGACTCTCTGGTTGAAAGCACAGGTATCAAGGCTGCACTTGCTTACGGTGGCGAAAGCTACGACAAGCAACTAGGTAAAATCGAAGAAGGCGCAGATATCTTAATTGGTACGACTGGCCGCATCATCGATTTCTACAAGCAGAAGGTATTTAACCTTAACCACATTCAAGCTGTTGTTCTTGACGAAGCTGATCGCATGTTCGATCTTGGTTTCATCAAAGACATCCGCTTCTTGTTCCGCCGTATGCCTGAGCCAAAAGATCGCCTGAACATGCTGTTCTCTGCGACATTGTCTTACCGCGTACAAGAGCTAGCGTTCGAACACATGCACAACCCAGAGCATGTTGTTGTTGAGCCAGAGCGTAAAACAGGTCACCGCATTCAGGAAGAGCTGTTCTACCCATCAAACGAACACAAAATGGCACTGCTGCAGACTCTAGTTGAAGAAGAGTGGCCAGAGCGCGCTATCATCTTCGCTAACACTAAGCACAAATGTGAGTCTGTTTGGGGTCACCTAGCTGCAGATGGTCACCGTGTTGGCCTGCTAACTGGCGATGTTCCTCAGAAGAAACGTGAAAAGATTCTTGAGCAATTCACTAAAGGTGATGTTGACCTGCTTGTCGCAACCGACGTTGCAGCACGTGGTCTACACATTCCTCAAGTAACACACGTATTCAACTTCGACCTACCTGATGACTGTGAAGATTACGTTCACCGTATCGGCCGTACAGGTCGTGCTGGTGCAAGTGGTCACTCGATCAGCTTTGCTTGTGAAGATTACGCAATCAACTTGCCACCAATCGAAGAATACATTGAGCACGCGATCCCTGTGTCTGACTACGATGCTTCTGCACTGCTAGAAGATCTACCAGCACCATTGCGCTTACGTACACGTAACCCGCAACAACGCCGCTCAAACAACAATGGCCCACGCAACGGGAACCGTAAACCAAACCAGAACCGTCGCCCACGCCAACCGCGTCATAACAAGGAAGCTTAGTCGCTTATGAGTCAAACAGTGTCACCCCCGCTTTACGCTGCAATCGACCTCGGGTCGAACAGTTTTCATATGCTCGTTGTGCGTCATATCGATGGCAGCGTACAAACCATGGCTAAAATTAAGCGCAAAGTGCGTTTAGCTGCAGGCTTAGATGAAAATAATGCGCTTAGTACAGAAGCCATGCAGCGCGGTTGGGACTGTTTGAGTCTCTTTGCAGAGCGACTTCAAGATATTCCGAAAGAAAATATCCGCATTGTCGGTACAGCGACCCTACGTACTGCTATCAATGTGGATATATTTCTAGAGAAAGCGAACCAGATCCTTGGTTACGACATCAATGTTATCTCCGGAGAAGAAGAAGCTGCGACTATCTATAAAGGCGTAGCACACACTTCTGGTGGCAGCGGCCGCCGACTGGTTGTTGATATTGGTGGCGCAAGCACCGAGATGATCATTGGTGAAGGCTTCTCAGCGAAAGCACTAACCAGCCTAAAGATGGGCTGTGTTACTTGGCTTGAGCGCCACTTTAAAAACCGCCAATTAACCGCTACCAACTTTAACAACGCCATTGAAGCGGCGAAGTCGACGTTGGCTCCTATCCTAGATAGCTACACTGATATCGGATGGGATGTGTGTGTGGGCGCCAGCGGTACCGTTCAAGCACTGCAAGAGATCATGTTGGCGCAAGGCATGGATGAAGTGATTACTCATGCCAAACTTAAGCGTCTACAGAAACAAGCGATGATTACTGAGCGCTTGGAAGAGCTAGAAATCGAAGGACTTACCCTTGAACGCGCATTAGTGTTCCCGAGTGGCCTTTCCATTCTTATTGCTATTTTTGAGTTGCTTGAAATAGATTCAATGACACTCGCAGGCGGCGCACTCCGTGAAGGCCTAGCCTACGAGATGGTTGATGAGCTTCGCCAAGAAGATATCCGAGCGCGTACCATTAAGAGTGTTCAATCACGCTACCAAATGGACGTAAGCTACGGTGAACAAGTTGCTGTAGTCGCACAAACGCTGCTAGACCAAGCGGGCGCCGAAGCGTGGGTTTCAGAACCTCAAGCTGGTGTGCTATTGCAAACGGCAGCTAAGCTTCACGAGATTGGTTTAACCATCGATTTCAAAAAAGGCGGTGAGCACAGCGCTTATCTGCTGCAAAACTTAGACCTACCTGGCTTTACTCGAGCGCAAAAGCACTACTTGGGTGAGTTAACTCGTCGCTACCGTGAACAGTTAACCTCATTACCAGAGCAACACGCTATCTCAGGCACCAGCAGCAAGCGTATTTTACGTATTCTGCGTTTAGCTATTTTGCTGACCCACCGTCGTAACCCAGCGCTAGAGCCTGAGTTCAAACTGACGACGAATGACAACAATCTAACCCTAACGCTTTCTAAGCAATGGTTAGCTGACAATCCGCTGACCGCTGCAGAGCTAGAGATCGAGTCGAATAGACAAACCGATATTGGCTGGCCATTGAATATTAAATGCCTCTGATATTAGTATCTGACGCTAGAAATTAAAAAAAGCCCAAGTTAGTAGACTAACTTGGGCTTTTTCTTATCGCTGCATTAATGCTTTGTGTTACAAATCTCAAACTTAAGCGTTCACGCCTGTCGCTTTAAAGTCAGGGTTCACTGCGGTTAGCTTTCTAACAATGTAGTTAAGAAGCACGCCGTACATAGGCACGAACAAGCCTAAGCTGATGATAAGTTTGAATCCGTAATCAACCAACGCAATCTCAGTCCAGTGCTCAGCCATGAATGGATCTGGGCTTTGGTAGAAGGCAATCGCAAAGAACGCGATGGTATCAATGGCATTACCAAAAAGTGTCGAACAGGTTGGCGCAACCCACCATTGCTTCATTTGGCGTAAGCGGTTGAAAACATGCACATCCAAGATCTGACCCAGTAAATAAGCCATGAAGCTCGCCGCGGCGATACGTGCAACAAACAAGTTGAACTCACCTAGTTGGCTAAAGCCTTGGAATGAACCTTCAAAGAACACCACTGACAAGAAATAAGAAACGGCCAGCGCTGGTAGCATCACTAAGAAAATGATTTTACGGGCAAGCTGCGCGCCAAAAATGCGTACGGTCAGATCGGTCGCTAGGAAGATAAACGGGAAAGTGAAAGCACCCCAAGTGGTGTGCATACCGAAGACGGTAAAAGGTAGCTGAACCAGATAGTTGCTTGACGCAATAATCACCAAATGGAACAAAACTAATAGTGCTAAGGCTTTGCGCTGTTGCGCAGGGGTAAAGTTACTCATGCTGTACCTTTTTAGTTTGGTTTGGGGGTGAGGGAACCCAAATCGAGTCATTTCTTCGAATAATCCAAGAAAGCTCTTACCAATAATGTGAATTAAAAAATGTATCTAAAAATTGCTCTGCTGAGCGGCGGGCGATTATACATTAATCAATATTGGCTGCAACGGTGAGAACAAACGCAAACGTTTATTCTCACTTTTATTGGTGAATAGCTCTAGAAGCTGTGTTTTAGAAGAGATGCCAAAAGTTAAAAACCGCGCTTGAAAAGCGTCGCGAGATAATCAAACTCTTCTCGGCTTTCTTCAGCGTTTAACGACTCAAACCAAATTGATTCACTGTAATGTTCGGACTTTAAGAACATTCGGCAATCTTCAAAATCAATCAACCAAGAGTGCATATCGGCGTCCCATTGCTTTTCAACAACTGACGCTGACAACAACGCCACCAGCTTTTCACCTAGCACTTCATAAGAATCAAAATCAAAACTTGGAGACGTAATCAATAAACGCCCTTCCTCAGCTAAATACTCTCTTAAGCCAAATTCTGTTTGTGTTGTCATGTCCCTATCAACCTTATTCTTTTTCTATTAGTTAGACGTTTCTCGCAAACTAGCCGTGTGTGGTGATGTGTTCTTGAATCAGATCTAGGAATGGGTCTGCGTACTTATCCAGTTTACGTTGACCGACACCGTTGACTGCCAGCATTTCTCCGTATGAAGTAGGTAGTATTTCAGCCATATCAATCAAGGTCGCGTCGCTGAATACCACATATGGTGGCAAGCCATCTTCATCAGCAATCGACTTACGCAGCTTACGCAGTTTCGCAAACAGCTTCTTATCGTAATTCTTGCTGCTTAACTTATCGGACTTAGCATTACGCACCGCTGTATCTAAACGAGGAACAGCCAATTCCAAAGACATCTCACCGCGCAGCAGCGGGCGGGCTTCTTCTGTTAGCTGTAAAGTTGAGTTACGAGTGATGTTCTGGAACAGCAAGCCTTTATGAATCAGCTGACGGAAGATACTGATCCAGTAATCATGACTGTGATCGCGGCCAATACCGTAGGTAGATAGCTTATCGTGACCATTATCACGGACACGAATATTCTGCATACCACGCATCACTTCGACTACGTAGCCCATACCAAACGACTGATTGACACGGTACACACAAGACAACGCCTTCTGCGCTTCTTTAGTCGCATCAAAATGCTTAGGTGGATCGAGGCAGATATCGCAGTTGCCACATTGCTTCTCGCGATATTCGCCAAAATAGTTAAGCAGAACCTGACGACGACACGTTTGCGCTTCAGCAAAGGCACTCATCGCATTCAGCTTGTGCATCTCAACTTGTTTCTGTGGGCCTTCTTCTTTCTCATCCAGCATACGACGCAGCCAACCCATATCAGCCGGGTCAAACAACATCATCGCTTCAGCAGGCAAACCATCACGACCTGCACGGCCTGTCTCTTGATAGTAAGACTCGATATTACGTGGGATATCAAAGTGCACCACGAAACGTACGTTGGGTTTGTTGATGCCCATACCGAAAGCCACAGTCGCGACCACGATCTGAATATCATCGCGTTGGAAGGCTTCTTGAACGTAAGCACGCTCATCGGTGTCCATACCAGCGTGATAACCCGCGGCGCGAATACCGTTATTGCACAGCTTCTCGGTCACCATCTCCACTTTCTTACGGCTACCACAGTAGATGATGCCGCAATTGCCCTTTTGTGTTTCTAGGTAGCGAACCACCTGTGACACGGGTTTGTGCTTCTCAACCAAGTTGTAGCGAATATTAGGGCGATCAAAGCTGCCTAAGTAAGTATGCGGGTCCAGGAGCTGTAAGCGCGAGATAATATCTTTGCGCGTCGCATCATCAGCGGTTGCTGTGAGCGCCATGTAAGGCACATGCGGGAAATACTGTTTAAGCTGACCTAATGATGCGTATTCAGGGCGGAAGTCGTGACCCCATTGAGAGATACAGTGCGCTTCATCGACTGCAATCATCGAAAGCGGTAAACCTTGAAGACGCTCGATAAAATCACGCATCAACACACGCTCTGGTGACACATACACCATTTTCAGCTGACCTGAGTTCATACGATTGAACACATTCAGCAATTGGTCACGTGGCATTGAAGAGTTAATACACTCAGCGGCAACACCATTGGCCTTCAATTGGTCGACTTGGTCTTTCATCAACGAGATCAGCGGTGAGATAACCAGAGTCAGCCCTTCACGAACCAAAGCCGGAATTTGGTAACACAGAGATTTACCACCACCGGTTGGCATAATCACCAAGCTGTCTTTGCCTTCAACGGCCAAATCAATGACCTCTTGCTGACCATCGCGAAAGCTTTGATAGCCGAACACATCTTGCAAGATGGTTTGCGCATCATTCGCGGGAGTTGGTATTTGCTCAGCAATCAGAGTGGCGGTCATTGTGGTTCCTAATCGAGGTATGAAATCAGCAAGCATCTTCGGCAAGCAAGTCGCACATTGTAGAGGGGAACGCTGGCGAATTAAACCGCAAATTGTTAGGTGAAAAGGGTTATCGCTCCTATACTGACCAACTCTCTTATAAATCTTATTAATAAGCACTCAGTGCTAGAGAAAGATGCATGACACAGGAAGAACAACAACGTACGCGCCAAGGAGTTTTGCTTGCCATCGGCGCTTACACAATGTGGGGTATCGCCCCTATATATTTCAAATCTTTAAGTGACGTTTCCCCGTTAGAGATCCTCAGCCACCGTGTAGTATGGTCTTTTTTCCTACTCGCTTTCTTACTGCACATTGGCCGCAGCTGGCGTAAAGTCCGCGACACCTTGACCTCAAAACCAAAAATGCTCTATTTGGTAGCGACGTCTATTTTGGTGGGTGCTAACTGGCTGATCTTTATCTGGGCGGTGAATTCCAATCACATGCTCGATGCCAGTTTGGGGTATTACATCAACCCTCTGATTAACGTGTTACTTGGGATGCTCTTCCTCGGCGAACGCTTACGTAAGCTGCAATGGTTTGCTGTGGCTCTGGCTGCGATTGGCGTATTAATCCAATTAATTGCCTTCGGCTCAGTACCGATCGTCGCCATTGCCCTAGCCTTTAGCTTTGGCTTTTATGGCTTGCTGCGTAAGAAAGTCAGCTTAGAAGCACAAACGGGTCTGTTCATTGAAACTCTGGTGATGCTGCCTCTCGCCGCAACCTACTTACTGTTTATTGCCGATAGCCCGACCTCAAACTTATCGATGAACCCGATGCAACTCAACCTATTACTGGTTGCTGCCGGTGTGATCACCACGGTTCCATTGCTGTGTTTTACTGGCGCTGCAACTCGCTTGAAGCTATCAACACTCGGTTTCTTCCAGTACATCGGTCCAAGCTTGATGTTCTTACTGGCGGTTCTGATCTACGGCGAAGCCTTTACCTCAGATAAAGCGATCACCTTTGCTTTCATATGGGGAGCACTGGTTATTTTCAGCTTTGATGGCCTGCGTAACAACAAGAAGAACAAACGCGCGAAACAGTGATATTGATCGTTTTTTACAAGACAATCCCTTAATACGCAGATAAGCTTGGTTGAATTGATGACTATTTGACCAAGCTTTTTTGTACCATGGATAAAGTCCACTACTACTCTACCCCAACAGAAGATATCAGCCTGATCCAAGCTCAATACCAAGAGTTTGCTTTTCAGCGTCACTATCATTTGGACTTTCACATCGGCTTAATTACCCAAGGACAGCAGAAATTCGTCTATAAAGGGACGAGCCATAATGTTGGTGCTGGCCAAGTTGTTATCATGCCACCCGATGAGCTGCATGATGGGCACTCCAAACTCGATTCGGGTTATCAAGTCAGTGTGTTTGCAGTTTCTCCCCAATGGTTTCAAGATCTTGCCGATCCCAAGAAGAATGGTCACACATTAGGCTTTTCTGAGTTGATCCTCTCCGATCAAGCTGCGTTTTTACAATTACGCAACTTACACGGCCTGTTAATCAATCAAAGCATCAGCCAACTCGCTCAAGATTGCTTACCATTCGAGGGGTTCTCAACGATTGTCGATCGTTATGCAAAATTTGGATCGAAGAGTGACATCAAACTGGGTAATCAATCGATTAATACACTCAAAGACTATTTGATGGCGAATTTGGACCAGCCAGTGCGATTAGAACAACTGTCTGAGCTGTGCGGCTTAACCACAACTCAATTCCAACGCCACTTTAAGAACAGAATGGGCATCACCCCTTACGCGTGGCTGAGCCGTTTACGTATGGAACAGAGCATGCGCCTGATTAAATCTGGGATCTGTGGTACTAAAGTCGCGCACCAAGTAGGCTTCTATGATCAAGCACACTTCTCCAAGGCATTCAAAACCACATTCGGCGTACCACCCTCACAAATCAACTAAGTGTTGATAATTTACAATTGCTCGATTTCAAATCGCGGTAAGCTACGCTCAATACGATTACTTGTTTAATAATAGCGGCAACGTTATTGAGAACTGACATGAACGAAGTCACCATACTGATCACCCTCGCCTCTATCCATTTCATCGCTTTGATGAGCCCCGGCCCTGACTTTGCGTTAGTCGTGCAAAATGCGACACGCCACGGCAGACAAACAGGCTTGTACATTGCGCTTGGTTTATCTTGCGGGATCTTACTGCATTCGTTGCTCAGCCTGACGGGAATCAGTTACCTAGTCCACCAGCAACCAACCCTATTTGCCATTATCCAGTTGGCTGGCGGTAGCTACTTGCTGTACTTAGGCTACGGTGCACTTAAAGCAACCTGGCAAATCATTCAGAACCACGACGATGACGACGATACCGTCAATGCCAAAGATCTGATTCTGACCAACAAGCGTCAGGCATTTTCGAAAGGGTTTGCGACCAATATTCTCAACCCAAAAGCTTTGGTGTTCTTTATTAGCTTGATGTCGAGCTTAGTGCCTGCCGACATGTCTCTATCAGGTAAAGGCTTTGCGCTTATTATCTTGTTTGGTCTGTCTCTGTTTTGGTTTTCACTACTGGCGTGGATGCTTTCGACTAAGGCTCTACAGAAGAAACTTAGCGAAGCAACGGTATACATCGATGGCTTATGTGGCGTGGTATTCAGCCTGATTGGCGCGAGTATTCTTTGGCAGTCGCTGTCCGGTTTAATCGCTTAAATTCGAATCAAGATTACAATTCGTTAACAACGCACTGGCTATCTAATCTTTCCGCTGCCAATCTAGCTCTGCATATTAAAAGGAGAAGATCATGCAGTGGAAAACAAAACTAACAACCCTCGCCACTTCTACCCTACTTTTTGCCTCTCACGTCAGTTGGGCAAATCAAGCTGCCGATTCCGTCGCACCCGAACAAAGTAGTGGTTTAGAAACCAAACAACTCGTTAAAGCCAACGATTGGATGGTCACCGCAGCCAACCCTCTTGCAACACAAGCCGGTGCTGATGTACTTGCCCGTGGTGGTAACGCAATTGACGCCATGGTTGCCGTGCAGCTTATGCTTGGCTTAGTGGAACCTCAGTCATCAGGTATTGGTGGCGGCGCGTTCCTTGTCTATTTTGATGGCAAAGACAAACAGCTCAAGACCTACGATGGCCGTGAAACTGCGCCACTTGATGCCACCCCACGTCTATTCCAAGACGAAAACGGACAACCGCTTAAATTCTATGATGCCGTGGTTGGCGGTCGTTCTGTTGCCACGCCGGGCACGGTGCAATTGCTGTGGGACACTCACCAGAAATACGGCAAGCTCGAATGGGCATCACTGATTAAACCTATCGCTCAGTTAGCTGAAGAAGGTTTTACTATCAGCCCACGTTTAGCCACCTTGATCGAAAACGACCAAGAACGTCTGAGCCGCTTTGCGACAACTAAAGCCTACTTCTTCAATGCCGATGGCAGCCCGAAAGCCGCTGGCACGCAACTTAAGAACCCTGAATACGCGGCAACGTTACACGCTATCTCGAAGGATGGTGCTAAAGCTTTCTACCAAGGTGAGATTTCTGCCGACATCATTAACACAGTACAAACAGCGAAAGGTAACCCGGGCGTATTGGCACAGAAAGATTTCGACGCCTATTCGATCAAGCAGCGCGAACCGGTTTGTTCTGCTTATGAAAGCTACGATATTTGCGGAATGGGGCCACCAAGTTCAGGTGCGTTAACGGTTGGACAAATCCTTGCAATGACTGAGCAGTTTGACCTCAAATCATGGGGGCCAAACGACGCAAAATCTTGGCAAGTGTTAGCAGACGCTTCTCGCTTAGCCTTTGCAGACCGTGGTATGTACATGGCAGACCAAGATTATGTGCCTATGCCAACCCAAGGGTTAGTGAATACTGACTATTTGCAGGAGCGTGCTCAGTTAATTACCGCAGGTAAGGCATTAGACAGCGCACCTTCAGGCACCCCACCGTGGGATCATGCGATGCAGAGAAGCCAAGATGTTTCTATTGAGTTGCCGTCCACCAGCCACTTCAACATTGTCGATAGTGATGGCAATGTCGTATCGATGACTACCACTATTGAGAATGCCTTTGGCTCACGTTTGATGGTTAGAGGTTTCCTACTCAATAACGAACTAACCGACTTCTCATTCAAGACTCATAACGATGGCAAACCTATCGCGAACCGACTTGAACCGGGTAAGCGCCCACGTTCTTCAATGGCACCGACCATCATCATGCAAGACGATAAACCTTACATGGCAATTGGCTCTCCGGGAGGCAGCCGTATCATCGGTTATGTGGCACAAGCGATCATTGCTCACACCCAATGGGACATGGATATCCAACAAGCGATCAACCAACCACACTTCCTAAATCGCTTCGGTACCTTAGATTTGGAAAAAGGAACATCAGCGGAAAACTTCAAACCTGAGCTAGAAAAGATGGGATTTGAGGTCAACGTTCGCGATCTTAACTCGGGTTTACACGCTATTCGCATCACAAAAGATGGTCTAGAAGGTGCTGCAGACCCTCGTCGTGAAGGTGCAGCCATTGGTCAGTAGGGAATAATCCTCCCTTTTTACTCGCTGCCTTGTGCGAGATCTCTCACAAGGTAGTGAGTAAATATCGATATTTGATGACGAAATTAATCACCTCGACATCGTAACCAATTGAAATTAAAAGATACGTACATTTATCGTTCAAATAATTATATAGAAATTCGCTTATGCACCATTGCTGATAAATAAGGAATCGGTAATATGAATGGTGTCGGAAGGATGCTGACACGGAACAGGAAACGCCAAGGACTTGGTTATCTTCAGGATGAAGATTCGATTACTCAGGATGAATAATCGGCATGGATAGCGAAATGGACATTGAATGGACGCAATAGTAACTAGGATGGTTGCTACTAAGGAAAGACAATGGACACCTCTGGACGAGGAAAGGACTGAACATCAGGATGATGTAAAGGACACCGCTCAAGGAACAAGTGACGCGCGCTAACGAGGATTGTTGGCAGATCAGGATAAGATCAAGGACACCGCTAGGAAGGCGACGAAAGGAATACGCTGAAGGATAACAGCACACTATCATGGATTTGATGCATGGAGCACACTTAGTAGCCGGATTGCTGCGAGTAAGACTATAGACCCCGATGAGCGCAAGCTCTCGGGGTTTTTCTTTATCTGTCGTTTCACTTATTCCTCTCTCAAACAAATAAATCAAAGACCTTTAATTACAATTCTGACATTTAAAGCATTCACTTCTTAACCACTTCCGAGTAACGTAAGTCTTACTAGGCTCAACTAGTTTCATAACCATAATTAAACTAAGGACAAATTCATGTCACACGTTACCTTCAAAGGCGCTGCTGTACCACTAACAGGCACATTCCCACAAACTGGCGAACAAGCACCAAGCTTTGCACTGACTGCAGGCGACCTTTCTGAACTGACTCTTGCTTCTCTTGAAGGCAAGAAAGTGGTTCTAAACATCTTCCCAAGTATCGACACAGCAACTTGTGCAACGAGCGTACGTACGTTCAACGCAAAAGCAGCAGAACTTGAGAACACGGTTGTTGTTTGTATTTCTGCTGACCTACCGTTTGCTGCGGGCCGCTTCTGTGAACTAGAAGGCATTGAAGGCGTTCAACACGCTTCAACTTTCCGTTCTCCTACATTCGCATCAGACTACGGCGTAGCGATCGCTGAAGGCCCACTATCAGGCCTAACAACACGTGCCGTTGTCGTTGTTGATGAAAAAGGTGTGGTGACACACAGCGAGTTGGTTGCAGAGATCACTGAAGAGCCAAACTACGAAGCGGCACTTGCAGCACTGTAAGTCTCACTTTGAGGCAACAATGTCTTCAGCTCGTATTAGCCTAATTTAGGTCGGTACAAAGTAATAAAAAGAGCAGCCATTGGCTGCTCTTTCTGTTTTTAATGCGGATTACTTTTGAATGCTGAACGGTTTTTAAAGACCAAACTGCTTTTTAGATATTAAAGTAGCAGATTAAAGCTGCTCTAAACGCGCGTAAGCCGTTACTAACCACTTAATCCCTTCACCATTAAACGCCACTTGAACTCGGCTTTGTGGGCCACTTCCTTCGAAGTTGATGATGGTGCCTTCACCAAACTTAGGGTGCTTAACGCGAGAACCCAAACTAAAGCCTGTTTCGTTAAAGTTCTCTTTCACGGCGGTTTGGCTAAAGCGGCCACTGCTAGCAGGACGACTCACTTGCGCTTTCATACGAACCTCATCCAGACAGGTTTCTGGTAGTTCACGAATAAAACGAGATGGCTTGTGGTACTTGTCTTGACCATACAAACGACGCATTTCAGCATAAGTGATGTAGAGCTTCTCCATCGCACGGGTCATACCGACATAGCACAGGCGACGCTCTTCTTCTAAACGCCCCGCTTCTTCGGCCGACATCTGGCTTGGGAACATGCCTTCTTCGACACCCACCATAAACACCATTGGAAACTCTAGGCCTTTAGCACTGTGCAAAGTCATTAACTGAACCGCATCGTCAAACTCATCGGCCTGACCTTCACCCGCTTCCAAAGCTGCGTGAGTTAAGAACGCCGTCAGCATGCTCATCTCATCCGCTTCTTCCGGCTTTTCAAACTGGCGCGTTGCCGTTACCAATTCTTCCAAGTTCTCGATACGTGCCTTCGACTTCTCACCCTTCTCTTGCTCGTACATAGCAAACAGACCCGACGATTTAATCACGTGGTCGGTTTGTTCATGCAGGCTAAGTTCCAACGTGTCATCTTCAAGCGCATTAATCAGCTCGATAAAACGACTTAATGCGCCCGCAGCACGACCGGGTAGCACTTGCTCTTCTATCAAAGCAACACTGGCTTCCCACATGGTTGCACCACGATCACGAGCAGCAAGACGAATCGTTTCTAACGTTTTATCACCCAAGCCACGCGTTGGCGTATTAACCACACGTTCAAACGCGGCATCATTATTGCGGTTGCTCATGAGGCGCATGTAGCTCAAGGCGTCTCTGATTTCTTGACGCTCGAAGAATCGCATGCCGCCGTAGATTCGGTAAGGTAGACCACCTTGGATCAAAGCTTCTTCAAGAACACGAGATTGGGCGTTATTACGATAAAGCATCGCGGTATCTTCTAACGCACCGCCTTTCTCTTGCCACTCTTTGATTTTGCTGACCGTGAAACGTGCTTCATCTAGCTCGTTATAAGCTGAGTACACAGAGATTGGCTCGCCATCGTTACCATCGGTCCACAGCTCTTTACCCATACGTTCGGTGTTGTTCGAGATAAGCTCGTTCGACGCCTGCAGAATGGTTTTAGTTGAACGGTAGTTTTGTTCAAGTCGAACCGTCGAAGCTCCTGGGAATTCATCCAAGAACTTCTGAATATTTTCGATCTTCGCACCACGCCAACCATAGATAGATTGGTCATCATCACCTACGATCATCACGCGACAATCTGGGCCAGCCATCATCCGAAGCCAAGCGTATTGGATGTTGTTGGTATCTTGGAATTCATCGACAAGGATATGCTTAAAGCGTGCTTGGTAATGCTCTCGAATGTGTTTCTTATCGCGTAATAGTTCATGCGATCTCAGCAAGATTTCCGCAAAGTCGACCAAACCAGCACGGTCACATGCTTCTTGGTAAGCAGAATAGATCTTTAACCACGTTTGAGTTATTGGATCATGGTAGGCGTCAATGTGACTTGGGCGTAATCCCTCGTCTTTCTTGCCATTGATCCACCAAGAAGCTTGCTTAGCAGGCCACTGCTTTTCATCGAGGTTTTGCGCCTTGATTAAGCGGCGTAGCAAACGAATCTGATCATCAGAATCAATGATCTGGAAATCTTCTGGCAGTTTTGCATCTAGGTAGTGAGCACGAAGGATGCGGTGACAGATACCATGGAAGGTGCCGTTCCACATGCCTGACGAACTACCCATCATCAACTCTTCAATACGACCACGCATCTCTGCTGCCGCTTTGTTGGTGAAGGTAACCGACATAATAGAGAACGGTGATGCTTGCTCTACGCTTTGCAGCCAAGCGATACGATGCACCAACACTCGCGTTTTACCACTGCCTGCACCTGCCAGAATAAGTAGGTTTTCTAAAGGTGCCGCGACCGCCTCACGTTGTTTATCGTTTAGGCCATCGAGTAAAAGCGAAGGATCTATCATTGGATATGCTCACTACTGGGTATTTATACATAAAAGTTGATTATAACCTAAACACTAGGCTGCGTTTAGGATAATAAGAAGAAAAAACAATCAAAAATTAACATCATTAATTCAATAACTTAAGAGATGAAACATCATTAATATTGATAATTTTTATAATACCGTGAAATTATTTCCCGGTTGTTCCAATCCTTTTTAGTAAGCAAGTTAACAATCCATTAACCTGCGATATGAAAATACTATTAAGTCCTAGAGGGAATGACTATGAAAAATTCTAATCTTGCTGTTACAGCTGCAATCACAAGTGTACTAGCGTTCGGCGGTGCAGTTCTTACATCAGCACCTGCGGAAGCAGCAGCAAAAGAAAAATGCTACGGCGTGGCAAAAGCTGGCCAAAATGATTGTGCAACCAAAACAAGCTCATGTGCGGGTACAGCAAAAGAAGACAACCAATCCGATGCGTTCGTAGTCGTACCTAAAGGGCTATGTGGCAAATTATCAGGTGGTAACACTCAATCATCATAATTGAGCTGCTTAGTATGGTGAGCTGACATTCAGCTCACCTCCACTTCTTGTTAGGAGAATCGTTGTGACTCAAACTCTTCACCCCTACGCAGGGGTTGGCCTTAGAACACCGCACTTGGACTTCTTTAGCCAAAATCCAGCCTTAGTGAGTTGGTTAGAGGTGCACAGCGAGAACTACTTTTTAACTCAATCACCGCAACGTCAACAACTGAGAGAAATTCGTAACGCCCACAACATAAGTTGTCACGGTGTTGGGTTGTCTCTAGGTTCTGTTGAGCGCATCAATCAACATCATCTTGTGCAATTAAAAGAGCTCATTGATGATATCGAACCGTTCTTGGTTTCTGACCACCTCAGTTGGAGTCAGACCGGCGGTCATTACTTCAATGACTTATTACCGCTGCCTTATACCGAAGAGGCGTTAGAAGTCTTCTGTCGTAATGTCATCGAGGTTCAAGACAGCTTGCAACGCCCGATGTTGATTGAGAACCCATCGAGCTACCTATCCTTCAAGCATTCTACTATTCCTGAGTGGGAGTTTTTGGCTGAGGTACAAAAGCGTACTGAGTGTCGCCTACTGCTCGATTTCAATAATATTTTCGTCTCATCTTTTAATCATGGCTTTAGTTGTGAAGAGTACTTAAACGGAATACCAGCAGACAAAGTTGAAGAGATTCACTTGGCAGGTTTTACCAAAAAGAAGCTTGAACAAGGTGAGATCTGGATAGACACACACAGTAAACCTGTCTGTGACGAAGTGTGGAAACTCTACACTGACTGGGTTGCACAACATGGTTTGCGCCATACCTTGATTGAGTGGGATCTCGATATCCCAGAGCCACAAGTTTTATTGGCTGAAGCAACCAAAGCCAGTGATATCTTGTATCAACACGACAAGTTCAACCAAAGGAGTCGCGCCTCATGAGCCACTCCCTAGCAGATGTTCAATTGGAGTTTGCTAACGCCCTACGCTACCAAAACAATGGTGAGCACTGCGACATAGTGAGCGACCATTTTACGGATGAACAGCTAATCCAGATTTACCGTAATAACTTTGTGATCAGCTTGAGCGAAGTTCTGGTAGCAACCTACCCACTCACAGAAATGTTGGTTGGTGAAGAGTGCTTTCAACAGATGGCTCGTCAACATGTCTTAAGTTATCCATCGACTTCTGGTGATGTCAGTGGTTACGGTGAGCACTTTGAACAGACTATCCAAGGCTTTCCTGCCGTTATTGAGGCTGCGCCTTATCTCGGTGAAGTTGCTTTATATGAATGGCAGAAAGACAGCTTGGTAAGGTTGACGTCACAAGCAGATGTCGACCAGAGACCTCTTTCTTGCCTAGCTGATGTACCACAAGAGCAGCAAGGTGCTTTGGTCTTTCATCTCAAAGATTCAGTAACACTGATTCATTCTAGTTACACGATTATCGCGCTTGAACACGCCATCTATCAGCAACAACTTGATGGGCTAGACATCAACCAAGCTGAATTTGGGGTGTTAATCCGAGCGGAAAATTCACAGGTTGAGAGCCATAGTTTGAGTGAAGAGAGCCACCAACTCCTCACTGAATTGCAATCAGGTCGAACACTCTCAGCATTCGACCCTTTATTACTACAACATCTGAATACTGTTATGGCGCTAAACGTCATCTCAGGCTTTTCAATCAATGCTGAATTGGAGACATAACATGGATAACAACACAGTCACGAACATGATGGCTCAATACGACAGTTTGATTGAGAAATCACAGGCTCTTTTTGTTCCGGTGCTTCTACTATTTTGTCGCCTTTGGGTGGCGTGGGTATTCTTTAATTCTGGGCTCACTAAGATAGCCACTTGGGATAGCACCCTTTACTTGTTTGAGTTGGAATACCAAGTACCACTGCTACCTTGGGAGTTAGCAGCTTACATGGGGACTGCCGCGGAGTTAATTCTGCCAGTGTTTTTAGCACTCGGTTTATTAACACGACCTATGGCTGCGGTGTTGTTCGTTTTCAATATCATTGCTGTCGTGTCTTACCCTGTATTGTGGGATCAAGGCTTCTACGATCATCAGCTTTGGGGATTAATGATTCTTATCGTTGTCGTGTGGGGCGCCGGGCCATTCTCACTTGATCGAATTTTGAAAGCACAGTTTAGAGGTTAGAACGAACTTTCATTCGCACTAAATTGATATACCCCAAAACGCAAAAAACCACTCAATTGAGTGGTTTCTTTTTAACTGGGATAAACTACTTATTCAGAAAAGCTTGTAGCTCTTCAGCAGAGATACCTTGCTCGGCTAGCTCTTTTGCTAATAGCTGAACCTGCTCACCCTTACGAGACTCTACCACACGCTGAAATTGGTAAATGATGTCTCGCAAAGTATCGATTGGAACTTGTTTTGCCGCACTGCGAATACGCTCTTCACTTTGGTTGCCTAGCTCTTTAAGCAGTTTACCAAACATGACCTTTTCAGGTGCATCTTCCATTTGTTCTAAGACGCGCGCCATTTCGTAGGTTGTTAATGACATTACAGTATTTTCCGTTGGGGACTAACGTTTCAATGAGTGACAAATATACCATGTTTTAACGTTTCGCAAACCGCCATTTGTATATTTTGTCACCCTTGAGACTTACGCCTTAGCAAACGTCGTGTGCCACGACTTGCCGGCTTTGCTCGCAAGCACTAACAATGCTGGAACAATAAGGAACATTTGTAGCGCAATCATCACTTGAGACGTTAAATCAAGGCGTTGCATGGTACCCACAAGCAGCCCTGAACCACTCATTTGGAACAAGCCAAGCAGTGCAGCAGCTGTGCCCGCACGGTCACCGAAAGGTTCAAGAGCCTTACCAGCAGCAGCACCGAGAATCCAAGCAAAACCCACTGAAGACAAGAAGATTGGCAGCATGAATGCGATTGGGCTAGCGTGTTCTGCAAGCACCAGCATAATCACGCCCGCTAAACCCAGCGTTGAGATACCAACGACCAGTGCTTTATAGGTACCAAAGCGGTCCATAAATTTAGGTGCAGTAAACGCAGCTGCAATGTTGATGGCCGCATTAACACCAAACCAGAAAGTAAACTCTTTCATGGTCAAGCCTAGGTTTTCCATCAACACAACCGGTGCAGAGGTTACATAAGCGAGGATGACCGCCATCGCCAACAGACACAAGGTTGCGTGGAAAAGGAATGATGGTGTTTTCAATACTGACCAGTATCGTTCAAGCTTGAACACCGCAACCTTCTCTGTCGCAGGGTTAGACTCTTTCATTTGGAAGAATAAGATAGTGCCAACAACGACAGCGAAGCCTGCCATAAAGCTAAAGTTCGAACGCCAACCAAATTGATGAGTTAACCAAGCGCCAAGAATGGGTGCCAAAGCAGGAATAAAACAGATTGCACCATTAAGGTAGCTGATCATACGGCCACTCTTCTCTGGGCCAAATAGATCGCGAACCGTTGCAAAGGCTGCTACAGAAGTCGCACAAGCTCCTAAGCCTTGTAGCAGCCGAGCCATTAGCATCATATCAATCGATTGAGCTGCCCACGCCAAGCAAGCACTCAATGCATAGATACTAACACCTCCCAATGCAACGGTTCGACGTCCTAGCTTATCAGCCAAAGGGCCAGCAAATAATTGCCCGACACCCATGGCGAATAAAAACCAGGTAATCGTATCTTGTGCTAGTGCATGTTCCACGTGAAACGCTGTCGAAATTTGTGGCAGAGCTGGTAGGTAGATATCAATAGCCAGAGGGCTAAATAAAACCAACATTGCCAATAAAGCAACCTGCAGTTTACTAGGGGTTGGAAGCGCGTTAGAAGGCACAAGATTCTCCGAATGAGTTAATTTAGGTGCATAATAACCAACTAAAGATATGAACAAAAATGGCATATACTCATTAGCATTATTCCAAATAGGAAACTCATATGAATATTGAGAAACTATCGCGCCTCGACCTCAATCTATTAGTTTGCTTGCAGGTGCTGATGGAAGAGCTAAGCGTCACGCGCACCGCACATCGATTGTGTCTGAGTCAATCGGCTGTAAGTAAATCGTTAGCCAAGCTTCGTGAACAATTTAATGACCCTCTTTTCACGCGAAGCGCACATGGCCTGAGACCAACACCGAAAGCTGTTTTCCTTAAGCCTCGCTTAGAAACGTTGATCAACCAACTTGATGTTCTCACTCAGCCTGAGACATTCATTCCCAACAACAGTGACCACAGTTTTCACATTGCGGCTGTTGAGAGCGTTTACCCACTTATTCTTCCCCACTTTTTACCAGCGATATTTCGACAAGCCCCTAAGGTGAATATCAACACCCACGCTTGGACGGAGCAAACCTTTAAGAAGCTGCAGCTCGGTGAGCTCGATATCGGACTCACAGGTAAAGACATCGACATCAACGACGCACGTTTAACTATGCTGCCGCCAGATGATATTTGCGAGCAAGAGATCTACCGTGACGCGCAGATGTGTGTGCTAAGACGCAACCACCCCGCTCTGAATGGCAAATGGGATCTGGAAACCTACCTTGCACAGCGTCATGTACAAGTAAGATGTGATGGTAACGATCGTTGGCTGCTCGACTATAAGCTTGCCGACCTTGGTCACCAACGTGATATCGCTATTTCTGTTCCAGACTTCAATAGCGCCGCAAGCCTATGTACCTACACCGACTTTGTGTTTACTGCACCAAGCCACTTTACTTACCTCGTCGCCAAGCAACTCGACTTAGTGGTTGTCCCTTTACCGATGGAATTCCCACCGATGGCATACACTCTGTTTTGGCACCGTGACAGAGAAAATGACCCAGCGTTAACTTGGCTACGAGATATCATCAAAGAAAAAACTCTGCACCTTAGATAAAAATGGCGTACAGCGTTTGCAGCAAACGAACAAAAGCGCTAGCTTATTGACCTAATAAGTCCCCTCGCATGTATATCGACTGTGAGTGTTAACAAGGACCCTAACAATAAGGATAAACACAGATGCACAATATCACTGCTGAACGCGTTGCTGCGGTTCGAGCTTGGCTTGAAACAAACAACCTAGATGCCGTTATCATTCCACATGAAGACGAATATCTAGGTGAATACGTTCCTGCTCATAACGAGCGACTTCACTGGTTAACAGGTTTCACTGGCTCTGCTGGTGCGGCAGTTATCACTCGTGAGAACGCTGCTATTTTTGTTGATGGTCGCTACACGGTTCAGGTTCGTAAGCAGGTACCAGCAGAGTTATTTGAGTATCGCCACCTTATTGAAGAGCCGGCTTTAGATTGGATCACCAGTTCTCTAGCACAAGGCAGCAAGGTTGCATTCGACCCACGCATGCACACTGCTGCTTGGTTGAAAGGCGCTCAAGCTAAACTGGCAGAGAAAGTTGAACTAACAACACTATCTTCGAATCCAATTGATGAGCTTTGGTCTGATCGTCCTGAGCCGGTGGTATCTGATGTTCGCTTAATGGCAACAGACGCAGTAGGCCAATCAAGTGAAAGCAAACGTGCGGAGATTGCTGGCTTACTAAAAGCCAAAGGTGCTGATGCCGCTATCCTTACGGAACTCGATTCGATCTGTTGGTTGCTTAACATTCGCGGCTTGGACGTATCTCGCCTACCTGTTGTGTTATCCAATGCGATCATCCACGCCGATGAAAGCGTCGACTTCTTCCTAGACCCAGCTCGTATTCCTACGTGCTTTGAAGCACACGTTGGCAATGGTATTCGCGTATCTCACCCATCAGAGCTTGAAGCACGCCTTCAATCTTTGGAAGGCAAAAATGTATCTGTCGATTCAGGTACCAGTAACGCTTGGTACACGCTGGTTCTACAAAACTCTGGTGCTCATATCATTGAAGCAGCAGACCCATGCCTAATGCCAAAAGCAGCAAAGAATGAAACTGAAATTGCCGGCATGAAAGCGTGTCACATTCGTGATGGTGTTGCGATGGCGAAGTTCCTATCTTGGATTGATGCAGAAGTCACGCAAGGTAATCTGCACAATGAAGCTGTGCTAGCAGACAAAGTTCAATCATTCCGCGAACAAGACCCAACGCTGATGGACCTAAGTTTTGACACGATTTCAGCAGCAGGCGGCAACGCAGCAATGTGTCACTACAACCACGAGAACCAACCTGAACCAGGTCAGTTAGAGATGAATACTCTTTACCTAGTCGATTCAGGCGGTCAGTACCTAGATGGTACAACCGACATCACTCGAACTATCGCGATTGGCCAGCCAAGCGACGAAATGATCCAGCAGTTCACGTTAGCGCTTAAAGGTCACATCGGTATCGCGCGTGCACGTTTCCCACAGGGTACTCGTGGTTTCCAACTTGATATTCTAGCTCGCCAACACTTATGGGCAGAAGGCTTCGACTACGACCACGGTACTGGTCACGGTGTTGGTCATTTCCTAAGTGTTCATGAAGGTCCGCAAAGCATCTCTAAGAAGCTAATCGATGTACCTCTTGTTGAAGGCATGGTGTTATCAAACGAGCCGGGTTACTACCGTGCAGATGAATTTGGTATCCGTATCGAAAACCTAGAACTGGTGGTTGAGCTGCCAACTCAAGGTGACTTCTCAGTACTAACGTTTGAGTCGCTAACACGTTGCCCTATCGATAAGCGCAACATCAACGTCGATTTACTGACACGACCTGAACTTGCATGGCTTAATGATTACCACCAGAAAGTATGGAACGATGTTAGCCCATTAGTTGAAGGTGATACATTGGAATGGTTACGCCAATCAACCACTCCACTTGCTCATGCTTAATGCTTAATGCTTAATGCTTAATGCTTAGCTAATTCAAACTTAATGAAATGAAAAACGGCCACCTTAGGGTAGCCGTTTTTATTTGTCGATTTAACTTCGTCGATGTTTCACGTGGAACATAAATCTGCGTGTTCGCTAACCAGAGTAAGCACTGTGCCAGTCTCTCCACACAGGATCAAAACCACGTTGACGAATCATTGACTCAACATCGGCAGCACTTCGCTCATCACTTATTTCAAATTGCTCGAGTTCTTCTTCATCAGAAGCATAACCACCAGGCTGGGTTTTAGACGCAGCCGACATACTGGTGATTCCCAATGGCAACACATTGTCGCGGAAAGCTGCAGACTCACGAGTCGAGAGAGACAATTCAACCTCAGGGTTTAATAAGCGATACGCACAGATAAGTTGAACCAACTGTTTATCACTCATAATCGATTTAGGCTGCAAACCACCCTCACACGGACGAAGACGTGGGAATGAAATCGAGTAACGTGTTTGCCAATAAGTACGCTCAAGATAGTCTAAGTGAGCGGCCACAAAGAAACAGTCGGTACGCCAATCTTCCAAGCCAATCAAAGCGCCAATACCTATCTTATCAATACCCGCTTTTGCCAAACGATCGGGCGTTTCGAGCCGGTATTCAAAATCCATTTTATTGCCACGCAAGTGGTGTTCCGCGTAGGTACTTGGGCTATACGTTTCTTGGTAAACCATCACCGCATCTAAGCCGAGAGTTTTAAGCTCTGCGTAGTCATCTTGATCAAGCGGCTGCACTTCCATCGCAAGATAGTTAAATTGTGCCTTAATATTCGGTAGCACTTCACGGAAGTACTTCATCCCGACCTTGGTTTCATGTTCACCAGTCACCAACAATACACTATCAAACTTCATCTTTTTGATAGCGGCACTTTCAGCATCGATTTCATCTAAAGTAAGTGTGCGACGCTTAATGCGGTTCTCCATTGAGAAACCACAATACGTGCACGCATTCGCACATAAGTTTGAGAGGTACAATGGAATATACAACGACATTGTATTGCCGAATCGCTTGCGTGTGAGTGCCAACGATTGTTGCGCCATCTGCTCTAAGTAAGGTTCTGCTGCCGGAGAGATAAGAGCCTTAAAGTCTTCCAAGTCGCGTTTAGGTTTACTCAGAGCGCGCTCAACATCCGCTGCCGTTTTACTGAAGATGGACATACCAATGTCATCCCAGTTGAGCTGTTTAAATCGATCAACAAACGTCATAAGGACACTACTCGTCTAGGAATGAAGTTAGCGGACTAGAAGCAACCGCATGAGACACCTGTCCAGCAAGACCAGAAAGGTAAGCCATACGGCCAGCTTCAACTGCCAGTTTAAAAGCAATCGCCATATCAACGGGTTGTTGAGAAGCCGCAATTGCAGTATTAACTAACACGGCATCCGCGCCCATTTCCATTGCACGAGCAGCATGAGATGGCGCACCAATACCAGCGTCAACAATCACAGGGACGTTCGCTTGGTCGATAATGATCTCTAAGAAGTCTGCCGAAGCGATACCTTTGTTCGACCCAATCGGCGCACCTAGCGGCATAACCGCAGCACAACCCACCTCTTCCAATCGTTTACACAACACTGGGTCAGCATGACAGTAAGGCAACACAACAAAGCCATCTTTAACCAGTTGCTCAGCCGCTTTTAATGTCTCAATTGGGTCTGGCAACAAGTACTTTGGATCAGGGTGAATTTCCAGTTTGAGCCAGTTTGTGCCTAGCGCTTCGCGAGCCAAATGCGCAGCAAAGATGGCATCCTTCGCGTTCTTCGCCCCGGAGGTATTTGGTAACAAGTTCACGCCAGCATCAATGATGGGCTGTAAAATATCATCTTGCTCAGAGCGAATATCAACTCTCTTCAACGCCATGGTTGCCAGTTGAGAACCGGAAGCTTCGATAGCACTCGCCATTAAATGTTTATTCGCGAACTTGCCCGTTCCAGTAAAGAGTCGTGATTGAAATGTTTTATCTGCGACAGTTAACATAGTTAGCCTCCTGCAATAGCTTGGAAAAGAGAAATAGCATCGCCTTCATTGACGACCCTTTGTTGCCACTGACTTCGCGGGACAACCGCATTATTGATAGCAAAGACACAACCCAGATCGGGTAGTGAAAGCGCTTGGATGATATCCGCTAGAGACGACGATTGTGCAACCTGTTCTGGTTGCTCATTGATAGAGATCGTTATGTTGCTCATTGGGTTTCTTCTTCTAAATAGTTAACTGTAGATGTGCAGCAAACGGGGCATTCACTATCTTGAGTGACACTTAAGTTTTGCCAGTTCATCGTCTGACCATCAAACAGTTTGAGCTGATGTGTTGCAACCTGGAACTCGCCAGTGCTAATACGTTGAATCGCTGCCAGTGCTTGGAGGTTGCCTATGGTGCCAACAACTGGGCCGATGATGCCGCTATCGCTACAACGTGTCGTTTGTGGATGATGACTGAACGGGAACAAACAGTGATAGCACCCTTTCTGCATCTGATAATCAAAGACAATAAACTGACCTTTCCATCCGATCGCAGAACCAGAAACCAAAGGTGTCTTGCTACCAAAACATGCTTGGTTAACCTGCTGACGTGACTCAAAGTTGTCAGTACAATCCAACACCAAATCAGCGAGCATCACCTCAAGCTCAAGCTGGCTCTGAGTCATTCGCCTATTGATGGTTCTCACTTGGTTTCGACCATTAAGCTCAGTCAGTTTTTGCTTCAGAGCTTCTACCTTAGGCGAACCTAACTGGCTTTCCTTGAACGCAACTTGTCGTTGAAGGTTAGACGAATCCACACAATCATCATCAACTAATACGATTTTCCCGATACCGGAAGCCGCAAGATAGAGAGCCGCAGCATTGCCTAAGCCACCACAACCGATGACCAATACATGGCTATCTAATAGATTGCGTTGCCCTTGCTCACCCACTTCAGGAAGTGCGAGTTGTCGTTGATAACGAATGAATTCGAAATCATTCAGCATGACTTAGCTCCTGAGTTACCTCTTTAGCAGCACCTGAAGAACGGTCAGCCATTAATGCTTCGAAGAACTCAATCACTTGTTTTGGGTCTTCGGCTAACGTAATCGCACGTACAACAGCAAGGCTCGATACCCCACAACTCCACACCTGTGCGGCCGTCGACTGGTCAATTCCACCAATCGCAACTGTCGGATAACCGGTGAGTTCTTCTGTGTATGGGATAGTATCAATCAGCTGCTGATAGAGAGATAAACGCACAAGTCCTTGAGGCTTCGATGGCATCTGCTTAGTGGTGGTTGGGAATATATGCCCCAGCGCAATATAGCTTGGGTTGATTTGCACAATGCGTAGCAACTCGTAATAACCATGAGTCGATAGACCGATCTTAATACCAGCTTGGCTCAGTTGAGATAGGTTGGATTCTTCGATGTCCTCTTGCCCCAAATGAACACCAAAAGCATCATACTTAAGTGCCAATTGCCAATAGTCATTGATAAAAACCTGAGCGTTGTGCTCTCTACCGAGTTCGATAGATCGCGCGATTTGTTGTTCTAAATCTGCTTGCTGTGGGTTCTTAATACGCAGTTGAACTGTGTTAATTCCAAGCTTGAGCAGCCTTTCGATCCACTCAACATCATCAACCACTGGGTATAGTCCTAGGCTACTCTTACTCAATTCCGGGAACGACAGTGATGTTCCTTGGTGCGCCCAACCAACACTAATATCCAGTCGCTCATCTTCGAGAACGGGAATAGGAAAGTTTTGATAGTTTGCTGGCCATGTTCCACGTGAAACACTAGATGCTGCGCGAGCTAAAACCAGTGCATCTTCTAGTGGGAATTCCAACGCCAACAAAGTAAGTAACCAAGCAAAGTGGCCACGACTATCTAACTCCTGATGAGCTGGAGTTTCACTCTTGATAGCACGATTAGAATCTAGCTGTGACCAGATATCCAATGCAGCTGAGTCATCTAAGACACCGATATAGATGGTATTCGGAGTTTGTGCCAAGGCATCGCGGACACCAGCTAGCGCCACTGAATGACTGTAATAAACGATATGATCAAGCTCACTTGAGCGACACTCCGCCAATGAATCAACATCATGAGCAAAACCAATAGATAACGCTTGCTGAGCATCAACGATAGAGAAGCATTGAGTTGGGCTTACACCCAACTCAACTGCATCGGTTGCCAAGCCTTGTCGCTTAGCAACCAATAGACAGCTTTGCACCTCTCCCGTTAGCTCAATATTTTGAGATGGGATAAGAATCTTCACTGTCATTATTCCTCTAATTGAGCTTCTTTTGCGCCTACTGCTGGGTGATAAAGTTCAGAGCCAGTATCACGGAACTCTTGTGATTTCTGACGCATCCCTTCCAACGGATTATCAAGCATCTTAATCTCGATAGCCTGATCAGCAGCCACTTGTTCAGTGTCTTTCGCGTACTCTCGAACTTCTTGAGAGATCTTCATTGAACAGAATTTAGGTCCACACATAGAGCAGAAGTGAGCAACCTTGCCCGATTCTTGTGGCAGGGTTTCATCGTGGAAAGAACGGGCTGTTTCTGGATCTAAAGCTAGATTAAATTGGTCTTCCCAACGGAATTCAAAACGAGCTTTAGATAATGCATTATCTCGGATTTGTGCGCCCGGATGCCCTTTTGCCAAGTCTGCTGCATGTGCTGCCAGCTTGTAAGTAATCAAGCCAGTCTTCACATCTTCTTTATTTGGTAAGCCCAAATGCTCTTTAGGTGTTACATAACAAAGCATCGCACAGCCGTACCAACCAATCATCGCCGCGCCAATACCAGAGGTAATGTGGTCATAACCCGGTGCAATATCAGTGGTCAGCGGGCCTAACGTATAGAAAGGCGCTTCATGGCAGTGCTCTAACTGCTCATCCATGTTCTCTTTAATAAGATGCATAGGTACATGTCCAGGACCTTCAATGATCACCTGAACATCGTATTCCCAAGCCACTTTAGTTAACTCACCTAGAGTACGTAACTCCGAGAACTGAGCCTCATCATTGGCATCTGCAATAGAGCCAGGACGTAGGCCGTCACCTAGTGACAAAGCCACATCGTACTTCGCACAGATCTCACAGATCTCGCGGAAGTGTGTGTATAGGAAGCTTTCTTGGTGATGTGCAAGACACCATTTCGCGATAATAGAGCCACCACGAGAAACAATACCTGTCACACGCTTAGCCGTCATAGGAACATAACGAAGAAGCAAACCAGCATGGATAGTGAAGTAATCAACGCCCTGCTCCGCTTGTTCAATCAAAGTATCGCGCATCACTTCCCAGTTAAGGTCTTCGGCTACGCCATTCACTTTCTCAAGCGCCTGATACATAGGAACCGTACCAATCGGCACTGGGCTATTACGTAGGATCCATTCACGAGTCTCGTGGATATTACGGCCAGTAGAAAGATCCATTACGGTATCGCCGCCCCAGCGAGTCGACCATACTAGCTTCTCAACTTCTTCTTCAATCGAAGAGCTTACAGAAGAGTTACCGATATTGGCGTTCACTTTCACTAAGAAGTTTCGGCCAATAATCATAGGTTCTGATTCTGGGTGGTTGATGTTTGAAGGGATGATAGCTCGGCCTTCAGCGACCTCTTTACGCACGAACTCAGGGGTAATTTCTTTTGGCAGGTTTGCGCCAAAGTTATGGCCTGGGTGTTGGTGATTAAGCTGTTCATCAGCGAACTTCTGACGCCCCATGTTCTCACGTATCGCAATGTACTCCATCTCAGGAGTGATAATTCCCTGACGAGCATAATGCAGTTGAGTTACACATTGGTCGCCAGTAGCGCGACGAATTCGAGGCAGGTTTCCGTAACGAAGGTCGTCTAGGGTTTCATCTTCTAAACGTTCTTTGGTGTAAACAGAGCTTACATCATCGAGCAATTCCGTATCACCACGCTCTTCAATCCATTGCTCTCGCAACTTAGGAAGGCCACTATAAAGGTCTATTTCATGCGTAGGATCGGTATAAACACCTGAGGTGTCGTAGACATGAATTGGCTCATTAGGTTCGAATACAGGCTCTTTTTTGGTGCCACCAACAAGGCTATCTGCGAGGGATATTTCTCGGACAGGGACTTGAATGTCCTCTCGAGACCCTTGGATGTAAGCTTTTTTTGAGTTTGGATAAGGTTGTACAGATAAAGAATCAATGAAATTCTTCGCTTCCAGTCTTGCTTGTTTACGACTCGACATAGCATTTTTCCTTGGCTTTTAGCCATTATTTATAGGGATAAAAATGCTTGACGGATAAGATGCTACAAGAGGGATCACAGCAAGAAAATGCAGTTGTGATCTGGAGATAGATCTCTAGAAGGATTCTAGTTAGATATCTACTCTTGTTCCCTTCGCAGGTATTAGCCTGATCAGGTTCAACGGATCCCGAGTTAACGGTCTCAGCCATATGGCACTCCGACAAGTACGATCGAGTATATAAAAACGGCTTGGATAAACCAAGCCGAGTTGTTAACAAATCGTAAGAAAGTTTTAAGACTTTATCAGAAGTTGGAAGCCGAACCATGCGGCTGAAATACTGAGAACCACATTGAGCAGTACATTGAGCCCCATCTTGAAGAACGCACCCTGCTGCATAAGAAGCACGTTATCCATCGAAAACGTAGAAAATGTCGTCAGGGCTCCAAGGAAACCAAGACCGATAATTTGTCTCCACGGCTCCGTCGCAACCATCTCATTTTCAAACGCGGCGATGAGCAATCCCATAATCAAAGAGCCAATTACGTTAACAGTCAGCGTACCGTAAGGAAAACCACGCCCTAACATCACAACGCATAACTCTGAAATCAAGTAACGTGAACAAGCACCAAACGCGCCACCGATGGCGATAAAACCTAGAATAGATAACTGACCCATGAATCCTCCCAAACAATAATCCCTATATTCTAGCTTTAACGCCGATAAAAGCGAGGGTAGAAACTAAGAATGCATGCGCAAATATTAAACGTTACAGGTGTCACTTAACTTCAATATATCCCATCAAACCCGTTTTCATGTGTTCTATAACATGACAATGATACATCCAGCGGCCAGGGTTGTCGGCTACAAATGCAGCTTTAGCTCGGCCATTTTTTCCAAGTAACACTGTATCAGTATGGAAAGGTTCTTCAACTTTCTTCCCATCAAGTTCCAATACAGTGAATGTATGGCCGTGAATGTGAATCGGGTGATGATATTGAGTGACGTTCTTAAGATCGAATATATAGGTTTTTCCCAGCTCTAAAGTCGCCAACGGTTCAGGGATATTATCTTTGCTCATCCCCTCCCATGCTCGTTTATTAGTTAGCCAAAACTTAGGCATAGATTTTCCATCTTTAGATACTGGAGAAACCGCCCCTTCCCATTCAAATAAAAAGTCGATTTCTTCTGCATTAGCCAAATCTAAATTGGGCACAGGATTAAGGGGTAAAGAAGGCAGAGAGCGATTCTCAACAAGGGTTGAATCTACAACCTCGAACTCACACAAAGAGAAAGGAAAGCGTCCTTTCATTTGAAGGACGCTAACTCGCCCACCGGCTTTGGGTGCTATCAGTCCAATATCCACTCGCATCCCTGGACCAATTTTATGTTGCGTCAGCTTATAAGGTGTTTTTACAGGGTTACCATCAATGGCAATCACCCATGCCTCAGCCCCTTCGACAGCTATAGGGTAAGTGATCGTATTGTCGACATTAGCGATACGTAGCCTGGTTGTTGCATGTTGTTTTAACTCATAGACAGGCTCATGTATTCCATTAACGCTACTCCACTCTCCTGGCGTACCCATACGAGCACTGAGTCGTGGGATCATTAGATCTTTCCATTGGCCTTTCTTATCTATATGCCAATGTTTAAGCATCAGTGCGTGCTCTTCATCAAACGGCACTGGAATGCTCTCCTCAACGATAATTAGACCAACCAAGCCCATACCAAGCTGCTTAACGCTGTTCATATGTGGGTGATACCAATTAAAGTAAAAATGTGATCTAATTAAGATTGATGAATTATTGTGAAATTTAGCCATGGATAGCCTTAATAACACTGACTTCAAAAAGCTTGCGAGCCAGCAAAAAACCATTCAGATGAAGATGCGTTTACTTGCGCTCGCACACTTTAAAGACGGCCTCTCTCGTACACAAATTGCAAAATCTCTCAAAGTCAGTCGAACCAGTGTCAATAAATGGGTTCGGATTTTTTTTGAAGAAGGCCTAGAAGGACTTCAAGAAAAACCTCGGACTGGTAGGCCTGCATACCTCACCGATGAGCAGCGGGCTCAACTCAGTGCCTTCATAAAAAAAGAAGCTGAATCACCTTCTGGTGGCCGCCTTGTTGGAAGCGATATACATGACTACATCGTTAAACACTTTGACAAGCACTACCACCCTAATTCCATCTATTATCTCCTCGACCACATGGGTTTTTCTTGGATAACTTCTCGTTCCAAACACCCTAAACAATCACAGCAAATACAAGACGATTTTAAAAAAATTCCAAATCGAAACGATCCTTAAGATCCCCGGCCATATTGGGCTAGAGAGTGTTGATGTCTGGTTTCAAGACGAAGCTAGGTTTGGTCAGCAGAACACAACAACACGTCTTTGGGCTACTCGTGGAACGAGACCTCGCGTAGTAAAACAGCAGCAATTTGAATACGCTTATTTGTTTGGCTCAGTGTGCCCATCGAGAGGGATTGGTGAGGCAATGGTCGTCCCTTGGGTTAACAAAGACATCATGATAAACCATCTAGAGCAGATATCTAAAGTCACAGAAAAAGACCGTCATTCAGTGGTAATAATGGATGGCGCAGGATGGCATACCGATGATATTGCTAACCCATTTGATAATGTCAGTATTATCAAATTGCCGCCATACTCACCAGAGCTTAACCCTATAGAGCAAGTGTGGAGTTGGTTAAGGCAACACTATCTAGCAAACCAAAACTTCATTGATTATAACGATATTGTTTCGAAGGTCTGTAGCGCTTGGAATGGATTTCTTGAGTGCAAAGATCGCGTCACAAAAATGTGTACAAGAGATTGGATTGACCTGATCAGTTAATTTTCCGGATTGGTATAATACCGGGCTGGCGATCCAACTCCCAACATTGCTTCGTAGAAGCAACAGATGCAAAAAAGGCTCTAGCATTTCTGCTAGAGCCTTAAATATGGCAGGGGTGGAGAGATTCGAACTCCCAACACGCGGATTTGGAATCCGCTGCTCTGCCAATTGGAGCTACACCCCTAAAACTTTCATTACTTCAGATTCGAAAAAACCTCGCACTAGGCGAGGTTATCGAATAAGTGGCGGAGTGGACGGGACTCGAACCCGCGACCCCCGGCGTGACAGGCCGGTATTCTAACCAACTGAACTACCACTCCGCAGTGGAATACTTGTCGTCGCTGACAAGTGTTCAAATTTAAAGCCTGGCGATGTCCTACTCTCACATGGGGAAGCCCCACACTACCATCGGCGCTATTGTGTTTCACTTCTGAGTTCGGCATGGAATCAGGTGGGTCCACAATGCTATGGTCGCCAAGCAAATTTTGCTTTTACTTTCAGCTTTTTTTAAAAACTGAAGGCAAAATAATCTGGAAAACTGTATTTAAAAGTCTATCTCTTCAAACTCATTCAAGGTCTGGTCTTTCTTTGAGTCCACAAAACCCCTTGGGTGTTTGTATGGTTAAGCCTCACGGGCAATTAGTACAGGTTAGCTCAATGCCTCGCAGCACTTACACACCCTGCCTATCAACGTCGTAGTCTACGACAACCCTTTAGGACACTTATAGTGCCAGGGAAAACTCATCTCAAGGCTCGCTTCCCGCTTAGATGCTTTCAGCGGTTATCGATTCCGAACTTAGCTACCGGGCAATGCCATTGGCATGACAACCCGAACACCAGAGGTTCGTCCACTCCGGTCCTCTCGTACTAGGAGCAGCCCCTTTCAATTTTCCAACGCCCACGGCAGATAGGGACCGAACTGTCTCACGACGTTCTAAACCCAGCTCGCGTACCACTTTAAATGGCGAACAGCCATACCCTTGGGACCGACTTCAGCCCCAGGATGTGATGAGCCGACATCGAGGTGCCAAACACCGCCGTCGATATGAACTCTTGGGCGGTATCAGCCTGTTATCCCCGGAGTACCTTTTATCCGTTGAGCGATGGCCCTTCCATTCAGAACCACCGGATCACTATGACCTGCTTTCGCACCTGCTCGAATTGTCATTCTCGCAGTCAAGCGGGCTTATGCCATTGCACTAACCACACGATGTCCAACCGTGTTTAGCCCACCTTCGTGCTCCTCCGTTACTCTTTGGGAGGAGACCGCCCCAGTCAAACTACCCACCAGGCACTGTCCGTAATCCCGATTCAGGGACCAACGTTAGAACATCAAAACTACAAGGGTGGTATTTCAAGGACGACTCCACCACATCTAGCGACGCGGTTTCAAAGTCTCCCACCTATCCTACACATGTAGGTTCAATGTTCAGTGCCAAGCTGTAGTAAAGGTTCACGGGGTCTTTCCGTCTAGCCGCGGGTACACTGCATCTTCACAGCGATTTCAATTTCACTGAGTCTCGGGTGGAGACAGCGTGGCCATCATTACGCCATTCGTGCAGGTCGGAACTTACCCGACAAGGAATTTCGCTACCTTAGGACCGTTATAGTTACGGCCGCCGTTTACCGGGGCTTCGATCAAGAGCTTCGACCGAAGTCTAACCCCATCAATTAACCTTCCGGCACCGGGCAGGCGTCACACCGTATACGTCATCTTACGATTTTGCACAGTGCTGTGTTTTTAATAAACAGTTGCAGCCACCTGGTATCTGCGACTCTCGTCTGCTCCATCCGCAAGGGACTTCACTGATAAGAGCGTACCTTCTCCCGAAGTTACGGTACCATTTTGCCTAGTTCCTTCACCCGAGTTCTCTCAAGCGCCTTGGTATTCTCTACCCGACCACCTGTGTCGGTTTGGGGTACGATTCCTTACAATCTGAAGCTTAGAGGCTTTTCCTGGAAGCATGGCATCAATGACTTCACTACCGTAGTAGCTCGACATCGTATCTCAGCGTTAATAGCGGTCCGGATTTACCTAAACCACCCGCCTACGTACTTGAACCTGGACAACCGTCGCCAGGCCCACCTAGCCTTCTCCGTCCCCCCATCGCAATTGTAAGAAGTACGGGAATATTAACCCGTTTCCCATCGACTACGCCTTTCGGCCTCGCCTTAGGAGTCGACTTACCCTGCCCCGATTAACGTTGGACAGGAACCCTTGGTCTTCCGGCGAGGGAGTTTTTCACTCCCTTTATCGTTACTCATGTCAGCATTCGCACTTCTGATACCTCCAGCAGCCCTTACAGACCACCTTCAACGGCTTACAGAACGCTCCCCTACCCCACATACCCTAAGGTACGTAGCCGCAGCTTCGGTGTATAGCTTAGCCCCGTTACATCTTCCGCGCAGGCCGACTCGACCAGTGAGCTATTACGCTTTCTTTAAATGATGGCTGCTTCTAAGCCAACATCCTGGCTGTCTGAGCCTTCCCACATCGTTTCCCACTTAGCTATACTTTGGGACCTTAGCTGGCGGTCTGGGTTGTTTCCCTCTCCACGACGGACGTTAGCACCCGCCGTGTGTCTCCCGGATAGTACTTACTGGTATTCGGAGTTTGCAAAGGGTTGGTAAGTCGGGATGACCCCCTAGCCTTAACAGTGCTCTACCCCCAGTAGTATTCGTCCGAGGCGCTACCTAAATAGCTTTCGGGGAGAACCAGCTATCTCCAGGTTTGATTGGCCTTTCACCCCTAGCCACAAGTCATCCGCTAATTTTTCAACATTAGTCGGTTCGGTCCTCCAGTTGATGTTACTCAACCTTCAACCTGCCCATGGCTAGATCACCTGGTTTCGGGTCTAATCCTAGCAACTGTACGCCCAGTTAAGACTCGGTTTCCCTACGGCTCCCCTAAACGGTTAACCTTGCTACTAAAATTAAGTCGCTGACCCATTATACAAAAGGTACGCAGTCACACCACGAAGGTGCTCCTACTGCTTGTACGTACACGGTTTCAGGTTCTATTTCACTCCCCTCACAGGGGTTCTTTTCGCCTTTCCCTCACGGTACTGGTTCACTATCGGTCAGTCAGTAGTATTTAGCCTTGGAGGATGGTCCCCCCATATTCAGACAGGATATCACGTGTCCCGCCCTACTCGTTTTCACTGATTATGATGTGTCGGTTACGGGGCTATCACCCTTTACTGCGAGACTTTCCAGACTCTTCACCTGCATCATTAAAAGCTTAAGGGCTAATCCAATTTCGCTCGCCGCTACTTTCGGAATCTCGGTTGATTTCTCTTCCTCGGGGTACTTAGATGTTTCAGTTCCCCCGGTTTGCCTCCTGTTGCTATGTATTCACAACAGGATACTTACTTATGTAAGTGGGTTTCCCCATTCAGGAATCCCAGACTCAAAAGGTTATTACTACCTAATCTGGGCTTATCGCAAGTTATTACGCCTTTCATCGCCTCTGACTGCCAAGGCATCCACCGTGTACGCTTAGTCACTTAACCATACAACCCGAAAGGGTCTTAGCGTATGGCAACTAACCAAGGTTTTTGGTTGTCATTAAGAAGGGTTAATTCTCAATGACTGTTTGCCGGACTCAATTGTGATTCAAACAAGTTTGAATCGAATACAAGACACTTGAATGTGTTTGTTGTGTTTATCTAATGAAAGATAAACATTGAGAACTTTTAAATTTGATTGAATTACTCGTAAGTAAATCAATCAGTCAGCTTTCCAAATTGTTAAAGAGCAGAGATTTTAAGAACTAATGTTCTAAATTCACATTTTCTAAAGACTCTCACAGTCGAAAAATCCAACCAACGACATAAGAAGTGGTTTGGAGGTTTAACTTCCAAGAATATTTAGAGAATGGTGGGCGATACCGGGCTCGAACCAGTGA
>NZ_AJYZ02000040.1:41110-122248 GCF_000272045.2 Vibrio crassostreae 9ZC13
TAAAAGTTTTAATTCTTTCGTGGAGAAAGAATGGTGGGTCGTGCAGGATTCGAACCTGCGACCAATTGATTAAAAGTCAACTGCTCTACCAACTGAGCTAACGACCCAATGGTATCCCGTAGGGGAGTCGAACCCCTGTTACCGCCGTGAAAGGGCGGTGTCCTAGGCCTCTAGACGAACGGGACACTGCAATTCATCTCTACTTTAAAAGTAGAAACAAACTTCGAAGAACTTGGGAGTTCTTCATCTCTTTACTTTTCTAAACCTAATCAATCTGTGTGGGTACTCATCGTGTATATCTTCGTATAAGGAGGTGATCCAGCCCCAGGTTCCCCTAGGGCTACCTTGTTACGACTTCACCCCAGTCATGAACCACAAAGTGGTGAGCGTCCTCCCCGAAAGGTTAAACTACCCACTTCTTTTGCAGCCCACTCCCATGGTGTGACGGGCGGTGTGTACAAGGCCCGGGAACGTATTCACCGTGACATTCTGATTCACGATTACTAGCGATTCCGACTTCATGGAGTCGAGTTGCAGACTCCAATCCGGACTACGACGCACTTTTTGGGATTCGCTCACTATCGCTAGCTTGCTGCCCTCTGTATGCGCCATTGTAGCACGTGTGTAGCCCTACTCGTAAGGGCCATGATGACTTGACGTCGTCCCCACCTTCCTCCGGTTTATCACCGGCAGTCTCCCTGGAGTTCCCGACATTACTCGCTGGCAAACAAGGATAAGGGTTGCGCTCGTTGCGGGACTTAACCCAACATTTCACAACACGAGCTGACGACAGCCATGCAGCACCTGTCTCAGAGCTCCCGAAGGCACACCTGCGTCTCCGCTGGCTTCTCTGGATGTCAAGAGTAGGTAAGGTTCTTCGCGTTGCATCGAATTAAACCACATGCTCCACCGCTTGTGCGGGCCCCCGTCAATTCATTTGAGTTTTAATCTTGCGACCGTACTCCCCAGGCGGTCTACTTAACGCGTTAGCTCCGAAAGCCACGGCTCAAGGCCACAACCTCCAAGTAGACATCGTTTACGGCGTGGACTACCAGGGTATCTAATCCTGTTTGCTCCCCACGCTTTCGCATCTGAGTGTCAGTATCTGTCCAGGGGGCCGCCTTCGCCACTGGTATTCCTTCAGATCTCTACGCATTTCACCGCTACACCTGAAATTCTACCCCCCTCTACAGTACTCTAGTTCACCAGTTTCAAATGCAGTTCCGAGGTTGAGCCCCGGGCTTTCACATCTGACTTAATGAACCACCTGCATGCGCTTTACGCCCAGTAATTCCGATTAACGCTCGCACCCTCCGTATTACCGCGGCTGCTGGCACGGAGTTAGCCGGTGCTTCTTCTGTTGCTAACGTCAAGATGTGCAGCTATTAACTACACACCCTTCCTCACAACTGAAAGTACTTTACAACCCGAAGGCCTTCTTCATACACGCGGCATGGCTGCATCAGGCTTTCGCCCATTGTGCAATATTCCCCACTGCTGCCTCCCGTAGGAGTCTGGACCGTGTCTCAGTTCCAGTGTGGCTGATCATCCTCTCAGACCAGCTAGGGATCGTCGCCTTGGTGAGCCATTACCTCACCAACTAGCTAATCCCACCTAGGCATATCTTGACGCGAGAGGCCCGAAGGTCCCCCTCTTTGGCCCGTAGGCATTATGCGGTATTAGCCATCGTTTCCAATGGTTATCCCCCACATCAAGGCAATTTCCTAGGCATTACTCACCCGTCCGCCGCTCGACGCCGTTATCGTTCCCCGAAGGTTCAGATAACTCGTTTCCGCTCGACTTGCATGTGTTAGGCCTGCCGCCAGCGTTCAATCTGAGCCATGATCAAACTCTTCAATTTAAGATTTTGTGACTCAACGAATACTGACTTCAAAACTATTCTTTATAAATAAAGAGTGTAATTTTAAAGCTATTACCATTCCAACAGAATGGTAATGAATTGACTGTGCCGAATAACTACAAGTAGTTAAACGTATTGGTCACTCAGTTCATTGAAATCAATTTTGATTCCGAAGAATCTGTTTTATCTAACGATAAAACGTTTTGATATTCATCAACGAGTGCCCACACAGATTGATAGGTTTAAATTGTTAAAGAGCTTTTCCTTTTTGAGCTTCGCTCAAATCGGACGGCCATTTTAGCGATTTAAGTTTTAGTGTCAACCACTATTTTCAAAACTTTTTTCAAGCGCTTAGCTTGGCTAATTTGACCTGCTGATTCGTTTTGGTTTCTTACGAAGCCTTCCCGTTTCAACGAGGTCGCATTATAGAGATTTCGATCACACTGGCAAGCCCTTTTTGAAGTTTTTCTTACTTTTTTGATTGTTCGAGCGTTTTTTGTTCAAAGCACCCCATTTTCACTAGTATTCCCCTTAATTAAGGGCTTAAGGTGCCTATATAAAGGAGGATTTATGAGTTCAATGCGCAGTTATAAAGGAATATCCCCTCAGGTTGGACAAGGTGTCTATATAGATACAAGTTCGGTACTGGTTGGGGATATCAAAATCGGTGACGACTCTAGCGTGTGGCCTTTGGTTGCAGCTCGAGGAGATGTGAACCACATTCATATTGGAGATAGAACGAATATCCAAGATGGTAGTGTCTTGCACGTCACCCATAAGAATGCTGAAAACCCTGACGGTTATCCTCTCTTAATAGGTAATGATGTCACTATCGGGCATAAAGTAATGCTGCATGGCTGCACTATTGAGGATCGTGTACTTGTTGGTATGGGAGCGATCGTGTTGGATGGCGTGATTATCCAAAAAGAAGTGATGATTGGTGCTGGTAGCTTAGTGCCACCAAACAAGGTACTTGAAAGCGGTTACCTCTATGTAGGAAGCCCAGTAAAACAAGCTCGCCCATTAAATGATAAAGAGCGTGCCTTTCTACAGAAGTCTGCAGACAACTACGTTCAGAATAAAAATGACTATCTAGACTCTGTAATTTCAGTCTAAAGCGCTTTGATCTGAATCCGATTAGAGGAGTCATACTCCTCTTCTTCTATTAACTCTTCCGCTAGCTCTTCAATATCGAAACGTAACTCTGAAAAGATAACTAAAGCTTGATCGCCTTCTTCTATATCTTTACCTGCCAATCGTGATAATTCCTCAATAGACATGACACATTCAATCAATGCGCCCGACTGTTGTGCTGGGAACGTGATTGTTCGGCTCTCTTCATCCCAATCTTGGATATCAGGAAATAGAATTGATTGATTCATTTTTTATAAACACCCCATTACATCTCTAGATTTTTACGTAATTCTCTTAAAATCTGTTTTGTTCCCGGACGAAGACCACGCCAAAGCATAAAGCTTTCTGCTGCCTGCCCCACTAGCATACCCAAACCATCATAAGCAGCATGAACACCATTATCTAATGCCCATTGATTGAATACCGTCGTTCCAGATCCATAAACCATGTCATAAACGGCGCTATTAGAATTGAAAATAACATCAGACACTTCAGGAAGCTGCCCGCTTAGACCAGATGAGGTAGAGTTAATAATGACATCAAAGCCTTCATTAACATCACTTAGCCCCATCCCCTTGATGTTGCCATGCGACGAAAACATCTCAGCCAGAAGTTCAGCCTTGGAGCTGGTTCGATTAGCGACCACCAGCTGTTGTGGCTTTTGGTCGAGAAGAGGTTGAATCACTCCTCTCGCAGCACCACCAGCGCCAAGAAGAAGAACACGTGCTCCTTTTAGCGTGACTTGATGTTGAAGCAGGTCTTGAACTAAGCCCTCACCATCGGTGTTATCACCAATGATCTCTCCATCATCTAACTTCTTAAGGGTATTTACGGCACCAGCTAGTTCAGCTCTCTCAGTTAGGCGATTGGCTAACTGATAGGCATCTTCTTTAAAAGGCGCTGTGACATTGCACCCTCGACCACCTTCGCTGAAAAAGGTTTTGGCAGCAGTGATAAATTGACCGTGCTCTGGCTGTAATGCTGTATAGGTAAGTTGTTGGCTGGTTTGGCGAGCAAATAATGTGTGAATGAATGGCGATTTGCTTTGCCCAATAGGATTACCGAAAACGGCATAACGATCTACTTGCTGTGTCATATCCTTACCTAACAGAAATAATAAAAAGGGTCATCTATATAGATGACCCTATCACTATCCCTATAAGGAAGGAAGAACTACCAAACTCGAGGTTTGAGGTAGTCACTATAAAGCAGAGCTTCTGGTGAGCCCGCTTGCGGTTCATAGCGATATTCCCAACGAGCCAACGGCGGCATCGACATCAATATAGACTCTGTGCGCCCACCGCTTTGCAGGCCAAATAAGGTACCACGGTCGTAAACTAGGTTGAATTCAACATAGCGGCCACGACGGTATAGTTGGAAGTCACGCTCACGTTCGCCATAAGGTGTATCTTTGCGACGCTCGACAATAGGTAAGTACGCCGCAGCAAAACCTTCACCGACAGCCTGCATATAAGCAAAGCTCTTATCGAAACCCCACTCATTTAAGTCATCAAAGAACAGACCACCAACACCACGTGTTTCGTCTCGGTGAGGAAGATAGAAGTACTTATCACACCACTCTTTGTGTTCTTGATAAACATCATCACCAAACGGCGCACAAAGATCTTTAGCAGTTTGATGCCAAGATTGGCAATCTTCATCGACAGGATAAAATGGCGTTAAGTCAAAACCACCACCAAACCACCAAATCGGGTCTTCCCCTTCTTTTTCCGCAATGAAGAATCGAACGTTCGCGTGTGAGGTTGGGATATATGGGTTTTTAGGGTGGATAACTAATGAAACCCCCATCGCCTCAAACTTACGTCCGGCTAATTCAGGTCGATGAGCTGTAGCTGAGGCAGGCATAGCCTTACCCGCTACGTGAGAGAAGTTAACCCCACCTTGCTCAAATACCGCACCGTTGGTCATCACACGAGTTCGACCACCGCCACCAAGGCGCTCGCCAGGCTCACGCTGCCATGCATCTTCTTCAAACAGTGCAGTACCATCAGCTTGCTCAAGCTGCTGGCAAATCGAATCTTGTAGACTCAGTAAAAACTGTTTTACTGCTTCTTTATCAATTGCTGACATCTTACTTCCTTTGCAGGGTTTAACCCTGTCTTAATATTTTCGACGTTTTTGCATCTCTAATTTCGCTTGGCTTCTCACGGCCACCCGTTTGGCCTTCTAGAATCGCGACTAAGTGTTGACCCAGTTGCTGTTGAACTTCTTCAGTCGTCATACAAGGCGGCTCGCCAGTCAGGTTGGCACTGGTAGAGGTTAACGGCTTGCCGAACTCATTACACATTCTTTGAACCAAAGGGTGATCCGTCACTCGTACCGCGATGGAATCAAACTGGCCGCTGACCCAGTCAGTAACTTTGCTGCTGGTTGGCATAATCCAAGTGACCGGACCTGGCCATGTCGCTTTCACTGTTACCAACTGTTCTTCCGTCAACTGGCTTTCATCAATATAAGGAAGCAGCTGCTCGTAACTTGCAGCAATCAAGATCAAGCCCTTTTCAACTGGACGCTGTTTTAACTCGAGTAATTTCTTGATGGCATGTGGATTATCAGGATCACAACCAACCCCAAAAACGCCTTCGGTCGGGTAAGCAATGACTTCACCTTGTTGTAATGCCTGCAATGTATGTTGAAAGTTATCCACGGGTTGCCTCATTAAGTCAGTTATCGAACTCGCTAAGTGTACAAATTATCATTCACTGTGACTAAAGCTATTTGTTTATAAAATGTATCAATTAACAACTTAGACTGACGCAAACGTTTTCCTTAAGTAATTTTACCCGTATAATGCGCGCAAAATATCTAATCACTAATTAAATCGTACCTGAAGGAGTTTGAGATGACTGTCGGTATTATCATGGGTTCTAAATCTGATTGGCCAACAATGAAGCTAGCTGCAGAAATGTTGGATCAGTTTGGCGTGGCGTACGAAACAAAAGTGGTTTCTGCTCACCGCACACCTCAGTTGCTTGCAGACTACGCAACCAGTGCGAAAGAGCGCGGTATTAAAGTGATTATTGCTGGTGCTGGCGGTGCAGCGCACCTTCCGGGCATGGCTGCTGCTTTCACAAGCGTACCAGTTCTGGGTGTTCCAGTTCAGTCTAAAGCACTAAAAGGCATGGACTCTCTGCTTTCTATCGTGCAGATGCCAAAAGGCATCGCGGTAGGTACTCTGGCTATCGGTGAAGCTGGTGCAGCGAACGCTGGCATCCTAGCGGCACAAATCATTGGTACACACAATGAAGAAGTAATGGCAAAAGTAGAAGCGTTCCGCTCTGAACAAACAGAAACGGTTCTGGCTAATCCAAACCCTGCAGAGGACTAATTTCCATGCATGTTCTTGTGTTAGGCGCGGGCCAACTTGCTCGCATGATGTCCCTAGCTGGGGCACCGCTGAATATTGAAATTTCTGCTTTTGATGTTGGCAGCAAAAATATTGTTCACCCATTAACGCAAGCGATTCTAGGTAACGGCTTAGAAAATGCGATTGAGCGTGCGGACGTCATTACTGCTGAATTCGAACATATTCCTCACGATGTACTTGAGGTGTGTGAACGCAGCGGTAAGTTCTTACCGACAACAGAAGCAATCAAAGCTGGCGGTGACCGTCGTCTTGAAAAAGCCCTGTTAGACGAAGCGAACGTGAAAAATGCCAAATACTACGTGATCAACTCTCGCGAAGACTTTGACGCTGCGATCGCTCACGTTGGCTTACCAATGGTGTTGAAGAGCACACTTGGCGGCTACGACGGCAAGGGCCAATGGCGCTTAAAGACATTAGACAATGTTGACGCGACTTGGGCAGAAATGGCTGAGTGCATTACCGCGACCGACAACCAAGCGATTGTGGCTGAAGAGTTTGTTCCGTTTGACCGCGAAGTATCACTGGTTGGTGCTCGTGATACCAATGGCGAGGTTCAAGTGTATCCACTGGCTGAGAATGTTCACACCGACGGCGTGTTGAGCTTATCGACAGCGATTGATGACATTGAACTGCAAGAGCAAGCTAAAGCCATGTTCACTGCCATTGCTGAGCGTTTAGATTACGTTGGCGTGCTAGCACTTGAGTTCTTTGATGTTCAAGGTTCACTGCTTGTTAATGAGATTGCACCACGTGTTCATAACTCGGGCCACTGGACGCAACAAGGCGCAGAGACTTGTCAGTTTGAAAACCACCTACGTGCAGTGTGTGGCATGCCACTAGGTAGCACTAAACTGATTCGTCCAACCGCAATGATCAACATTCTTGGCGAAGATACTCTTCCTGAGGCTATTCTTGCTCAAGGTGGTTGTCATGTTCATTGGTATGGCAAAGAAAAGCGTGCAGGTCGCAAGATGGGTCACATTAACGTGAGCGCTGACTACAACGCAGAATTACAAAGAGCTTTGTGCTCATTGGCTGAGATTCTTGATAAGCAAGCCTACCCTGCTGTGCATGAGTTTGCTGAGCAGATGAAGTAAGCCTACATTGGCTTATTGATATAAAAAGTTTATTGGATACAAAAACGGCGCTCAGTGAGCGCCGTTTTTTTGTGTCTATAATATCGAGTTATTGAGATTGAATGTGGTGACACTTGCGATCAGCGCATTGCTTCTTGGTACCACTGGCTGTTTTCTTCTCAAGTAACAACGGGAACTGGCACTGTTCACAACGACCTATAACAGGTGGCTGATTAACGGCGAACTTACACTTAGGGTAGTTATCACACGCATAGAAGGTTTTGCCATAGCGAGATTTACGCTCAACCAAGTGGCCTCGACCACACTCAGGGCAGGCAACAAGTGGCTGCTCTTCAGGTTGTTCTTTCGGTTGGTCCAAAGATTCGATGTGATTACACTCTGGATAACTGCTACAGCCAATGAACATCCCAAAGCGACCTTGCCTTAATACCAATTCGTTTTGGCATTTAGGACACGGAACGCCCAGCTCTTTCACCACATGACCATCATTTTGATGAAGAGGCTTGATGTAATCACAGCTCGGATACTGCTTACAGCCTAAAAATGGGCCGTGCTTACCATGGCGAAGCTGAAGCTCCCCACCACACTGTGGACATGGTTCATGCTCTAACGCATGTTCATGTGCTGAAAAAAGCTGATTATCAATCTTACTACTCATGATAAGCCTGTATTAATGCAAGATACCTTGCTCTTTGGTGTACAACAGCTCTTCCATTTGCGTGTAAGCACTTTCATTACCCGGTACATTGAACAGTACCATTAAGATAATCCACTTCAGATCATCCAACTCAAATTCATTGGTCTCTAACCCCATGACACGATCAATCACCATTTCACGAATCTCTGTCGTGAGGACGTTGATCTGCTCAAGGAACAACAAGAAACCACGACACTCCATATTAATACGTGATATCTCTTTACTTGTGTAAACACGCATCGAGGTATTAGAGCACATAGTAATCGCCGCTTGGTTATCGGTATCTTGCAGTGCAGCAAGGTCTTCTAACCAATGGAGAGCCTTATAAATATCATCTTGGTGAAACCCCGCTCGAAGAAGTTCATCTTCAAGTTCGTCTTGATCCACCTGCAATTCAGAATCGCTATGGATGTAGGTTTCAAACAAGTACATCAGTATGTCCATCATCATAGCTTAGCCTCTCCCCTTTCGAATATAGCCACCGGAAACTGCAACAACATGCCCTGAGAGCTCAAGCTCTAAAAGCTGCATCATGACTTCATGCACAGGTATATGGGTTCTCTGTGCCAAAATATCAACGGGTGTCGCCTCTAATCCTACGTTAGCTAACAGCTGTGGAAATGGCAATTGTTCATTTTCACCCTCATTCGGCGTAGGTTCGAATAAGCTCGGCTGCTGATCTATAGACCAGTTTAACAGACTCTTTATTTCAATCAGAACATCTTGAGCATTTTGCACTAAACATGCTCCAGCTTTGATGAGACTGTTACCTCCGCGACTGGTTGGGCTATGAATAGAACCGGGCAGCGCAAACACTTCTCGACCTTGCTCCATGGCATAGCGAGCGGTAATTAAAGAGCCACTCTTCTCAGCCGCTTCCACCACCAAGGTTCCTAACGACAAGCCACTTATAATACGGTTACGACGGGGGAAATGTTCAGGTCTTGGTTTAGCACTCGGTCGAAACTCTGAAATCAGCGCTCCGTTCTCACAGATCCTCTCAGCTAGATTTCGGTGGCGGGCAGGATAAATGGAGTCCAAGCCAGACCCCAACACTGCAAAAGTTTCCCCTCTTTTATCTAGAGCACCATCATGAGCATAGCCATCGATACCTAAAGCTAAGCCACTGGTGACAATTAAACCGTTTTGGACAAACTCTTTGGCGAAGGACTTGGCGGTCTGCAGTCCTTCAATACTGGCATTGCGGCTGCCGACCATCGCGATTTGAGGCTCGATCAGTTTTTCAACGTGACCTTTAACGAAAAGAACACTGGGCGCAGAGGCAATCTCATTAAGCAGTTTGGGATAATGTGGGCAACTCGGAGTCAGGATGTGATGGTTGGATTGTTTAGCTCGCCAAGCGAGACAAGCCTCTACCTCTCTTGGGGCCTGTTCTCTTAGATAGGAGATTTGTTTGGTTGATAAACCCAATGCTTGCAGCTGTTGCCCTGAGTAACCAACAATATTTAAAGGAGAATCAACACTGAGTAGGCGAGCAAGACGCTTTCCACCCAGTTGCGGAATAAAACTTAACGTTAACCAAGCGATCAGTTGCTCTTCATTCACTCGCTTCCCTCTTCTGTCACTGCAAGGTCCAAAGGCGATACCGCCACAATGTCATTACTTACTGGCTTTGAACTTTGAGTGATCAACGCGAGGCTAAAATACTCATAAGGACGAATGACCATCAAGCTACCGAGCGAGGTACTTGGTAGCTGCACTTTATTACTCGCCGCAGACTCTTTATAGCTGTATTCACCCTGCTTACCAAACACCACAGCACCGCTTTCACTGAGGGTAAACATAGAACCTTGGCGAAGGTTATCCTGTGAACCTTTGTTGATCACCACTACCTGATTCTTCGCGCTGTACTGGCTGCCATCTAATGAGCCCAAGATATTAGCAAACTGACCTGCCGCACTAGGTGCAGGATAAAACGTGGTAGAGAGCTTCACCTGATCAACACCAAGTTCTGGTAGCACAAGGTCATTAAGCAGCACCTCTTGCAGCTGAGTGTCTATCTGCAAGCTGCTGAACTCAGCATCCACCTCTTTTAAGCGCGCAGTGGCGACCAGTCGCAAAGAGGTAATACTCGCTTGGGGTTGCTGCCGTTGGTAGGTTTCAACTGCGCGGTAGATACCCCACTTCTGATGTTGTTGGTTACCTGAGATAAACAACCGGTCTGCACCCGATAAGAAACGTTTACCATCACTGGTTCCTAATACTCGTTGTGCCGATTCGATATCTTGCTGCTCTACCAAGCGATCAGACTGTAAATAAGGTAGAACCAGTCCCTCGTTGACGGTAGGTACTGCTTTCTTCTCAGAAACACGAATCTTAGGGCTGAGTTTGATAACAGGCTTGAGGCTCAAGACAGGTTCACCATTAATCCAAACCAACGACAGTTTGTCTCCGGGATAAATAAGGTGAGGATTTTCTATCTCAGGGTTTACCTGCCATAACCTTGGCCACAACCACGGGCTATCAAGATACATCGCAGATATATCCCATAAGGTATCGCCCTTTACCACCACATACGCCTCAGGTGCGCCCTGCTTAATGGTTAAAGGTTGAGCGCTATTTTCAGCCGTAGCGGCGAACGAAAGCGAGGCACAAACAAGAGAAAAAATGGGAGAAAAATGACGCATGACCTAGGTTCCTTGGTCTGAATATATGACATCTGATTTGAGAATTACCTTCAGGATGCTGTCATTTGACCTCTAAAATGTCTAGAATTGAGCCAACAAGGTTTAAGCTGTTTCGGCACAGTTCAATATTTCGAGTGTATATGTCTGTATTACAAGTATTAACATTACCAGATGATCGTCTACGTACCGTGGCGAAACCGGTAAAAGAAGTTACCCCAGAGATTCAAAAGTTCGTTGATGACATGATTGAAACCATGTACGACGAAGAAGGTATCGGCCTTGCGGCAACGCAAGTAGATTTCCATCAACGCATCGTTGTTATCGATATTTCAGAAACACGTGATGAGCCAATGGTGCTTATCAACCCTGAAATTACTGAGAAGCGCGGCGAAGATGGAATCGAAGAAGGCTGCCTATCTGTACCAGGCGCTCGAGCTCTAGTACCTCGCGCTGCAGAAGTAACGGTTAAAGCACTAGACCGTGACGGCAACGAATTCACATTCGACGCTGACGACCTTCTGGCTATCTGTGTTCAGCACGAACTTGACCACCTAGAAGGCAAGTTGTTTGTTGATTACCTATCGCCACTAAAGCGTAAACGTATCCAAGATAAGCTAGCGAAGATTAAACGTTTCAACGAGAAACAAGGTTAATAACCGCTGCTATTACTAAATTAGAAGGAAGCCTACCTTGAGTCAGTCTTTAAGAATTGTCTTTGCAGGTACTCCGGATTTCGCCGCCCGTCACTTGGCGGCGTTGTTGTCTTCGGAGCATGAAGTTGTTGCTGTTTACACACAGCCAGATCGCCCAGCAGGCCGCGGTAAAAAACTCACTGCGAGCCCAGTAAAAAACATCGCACTTGAAAACAATATTCCGGTTTACCAACCAGAAAACTTCAAGTCAGATGAGGCTAAGCAAGAGCTAGCTGAATTGAACGCTGACATCATGGTTGTTGTCGCTTACGGCTTATTGCTTCCGCAGGTTGTATTAGATACGCCTCGCTTAGGTTGTATCAACGTACATGGCTCTATCCTACCGCGCTGGCGTGGTGCTGCTCCGATTCAACGCTCTATTTGGGCAGGTGATAAAGAGACAGGCGTGACGATCATGCAGATGGATATCGGCCTAGATACTGGCGACATGCTAAGCATCGCAACGCTGCCTATCGAAGCGACAGATACTAGCGCATCAATGTACGAGAAGTTAGCGGGCCTTGGCCCTGACGCGCTTGTTGAATGTCTAGCGGACATCGCTTCTGGCAAAGCAGTTGCAGAAAAGCAAGACGATGAGCTTGCGAACTACGCGAAGAAGCTAAGCAAAGAAGAAGCGCGTATCAACTGGAGTGATGAAGCTGCGCATATTGAACGCTGCGTTCGTGCCTTCAACCCATGGCCAATGAGCCACTTTGAAGCTGCTGAGAACAGCATCAAAGTATGGCAAAGCCGTGTGGCAGAGCAAACTTCTGATAAGCCTTCAGGTACAATTCTGCAAGCGGATAAAACTGGTATCTACGTAGCGACAGGACAAGGCGTACTTGTTCTTGAACAGCTACAAGTTCCAGGTAAGAAAGCCATGTCAGTTCAGGATATCTTGAACTCACGTGCAAGCTGGTTTGAAGTTGGTACTCAACTTTCTTAATCCGCTTTTAAAGCTGTTAATTACACAGCTTAGAAAACCTTTACGAGGGCAGAGATGTCCTCATGTATTCAAATAAATATTCGGTACCCCTCATGAATGTTCGCGCTGCTGCTGCAAATGTCCTATTCCAAGTTGTCGATAAAGGCCACTCTCTTTCACACGCTCTCCCTGCGGCTCAAAAAACGATCCGTCCGCGAGACCATGCTCTACTGCAAGAGATTTGCTACGGCGCACTTCGTTATCTGCCTCGTTTAGAGTCAATCGCTAACGAACTGATGGAAAACCCACTTAAAGGTAAAAAGCGTGTATTCCACCACCTAATCTTGGTGGGCATTTACCAACTAAGCTTTATGCGTATCCCTTCGCATGCTGCGGTTGCTGAAACGGTTGAGGGTACTAAAACACTGCGTGGTCCAAGCCTGAGTGGTTTGATCAACGCTGTACTACGTAGCTACCTACGTGACCAAGAAGAACTAGACGAGAAAGCCGTTAGCCACAATGCAGGCAAATACGGCCACCCAAGCTGGATTCTAAAAATGCTTCAAGAGAGCTACCCAGATCAATGGGAGCAACTGGTTGAAGCAAACAACAGCAAGGCACCAATGTGGCTGCGCGTTAACCGCCAACACCACACTCGTGACGAGTATGTTGAACTGCTTAAAAACGAAAACATTGAATACACATTGCACCCTGAAGCTGCTGATGCCATAAAATTAGCTGCACCTTGTGATGTTACTTTGCTTCCTGGCTTCGACAGAGGTTGGGTATCAGTGCAAGACGCTGCCGCTCAGCTTTCGGTTGATTACCTAACACCAAAAGATGGTGAGCTGATCCTAGATTGCTGTGCTGCGCCAGGTGGTAAAACGGCACACATTCTTGAGCATACCAACGATACTGAAGTGGTTGCGATTGACTGCGACATCAAACGTCTAGACCGTGTTTACGATAACCTTGAGCGCCTACAACTACGTGCCGACGTAATTTGTGGCGATGCTCGCTACCCTGAAGAGTGGTGGATGGGTGATAAGTTCGACCGTATTCTGCTTGATGCACCTTGTTCAGCGACTGGCGTAATTCGCCGTCACCCTGACATCAAGTGGCTACGTCGTGCATCTGACATTGACGCGCTGGCTGAACTGCAAAGCGAGATTATGGATGCTATGTGGCGTCAGCTGAAAGAAGGCGGCACCATGGTTTATGCGACATGTTCTATCACGCCGCAAGAAAACGTGCTGCAAGTGAAAGCATTCCTAGCACGTACAGAGAACGCAACGCTGGTTGGGTCTGATATCGAAAATCCGGGTCGTCAAATACTGCCTGGGGAAGAAGATATGGATGGCTTCTACTACGCAGTTCTAGTAAAACAGGCATAACAACTAACAGCGGCTAAGAATTTATTTCTTAGCCGCTGTTTCTTTCTAGTGCATTATCGAAGCAAAATGCACGCACTAGAATTACAACGGCAAAAATAAGAGAAAGGCTATGAAGATCATTATCCTAGGTGCTGGACAAGTTGGCGGTACCCTTGCTGAAAACCTAGTTGGTGAAAACAACGACATCACCATTGTCGACCGTAATGCTGACCGACTTCGTGAACTTCAGGATAAGTACGACCTTAGGGTTGTAAACGGTTATGCCAGCCACCCAAACACACTACGTGAAGCAGGTGCGCAAGATGCCGACATGTTGGTTGCCGTAACCAATATGGATGAAACCAATATGGCTGCGTGTCAGGTTGCTTTCTCTCTTTTCAATACGCCAAACCGAATTGCTCGTATTCGTTCTCCTCAATACCTAGAAGAAAAAGAAGCACTATTCAAATCAGGTGCTATCCCAGTAGACCACCTGATCGCACCCGAAGAGCTAGTGACCAGCTACATCGAACGCCTGATTCAATATCCAGGTGCATTGCAGGTTGTGAGCTTTGCTGAACAGAAAGTTAGCCTAGTAGCAGTAAAAGCCTACTACGGTGGTCCACTGGTCGGTAACGCCCTATCTGCTTTGCGTGAGCACATGCCGCACATCGATACGCGTGTTGCGGCTATCTTCCGTCAAGGTCGCCCTATTCGCCCACAAGGCACCACCATCATTGAAGCCGATGATGAAGTGTTCTTTGTGGCGGCAAGTAACCATATCCGCTCAGTAATGAGTGAACTGCAACGCCTAGAGAAACCGTACCGCCGCATCATGATTGTCGGTGGTGGTAACATTGGTGCAAGCTTGGCTAAACGCCTTGAACAGAGCTACAGCATCAAACTTATTGAGCGCAGTTACACTCGTGCCGAGAAGTTGTCTGAAGAATTAGAAAACACCATCGTCTTCTGTGGCGATGCGGCAGACCAAGAGCTGCTGACCGAAGAGAACATCGATCAAGTGGACGTGTTCATTGCCCTAACCAATGAAGATGAAACCAACATCATGTCAGCCATGCTGGCTAAGCGAATGGGTGCCAAGAAGGTAATGGTACTGATTCAGCGTGGTGCTTACGTCGACCTTGTTCAGGGTGGTGTGATTGATATTGCTATCTCTCCACAACAAGCGACCATTTCTGCGCTACTCACTCACGTTCGTCGTGCTGATATTGTAAACGTATCCTCTCTGCGTCGCGGCGCTGCTGAAGCGATCGAAGCGATTGCTCACGGTGACGAAACCACATCTAAAGTGGTTGGCCGAGCTATTGGCGACATCAAACTACCACCGGGTACCACTATTGGTGCGATTGTTCGCGGAGAAGAGGTGCTTATCGCGCACGATAGAACCGTTATCGAACAAGATGACCACGTAGTTATGTTCCTAGTGGACAAGAAATACGTACCTGATGTTGAGTCTCTATTCCAACCGAGCCCGTTCTTCTTATAGCCTTGTTCTCGTAAGCTTGTTCTCACAACCTTCTTCTTGTGAGAACGACGCTTCGGCACAAAGCGATGGTCTATTAAGCTATGGTCAACTTTCGTCCGATATTATTAGTGATAGGGTTAGTGTTATCAAAACTCGCCCTTTTCATGTACATCCCTACATTGGTTGCCTTTTTTACAGGCACCGGTGGCTTCCTCGAGTTTGGTCAGTCGGTAGTGATCACGCACATAGTGGCGTTCATCTGCTTGAGTTTAGGCCGTTCAGCTAAGTTCCGACTTGGGGTACGAGACATGTTCCTGATCACCTCTCTGGTATGGACGATTGCCAGTGCCTTTGCTGCACTGCCGTTTGTCTTCATCAACCACATCAGCTTCACTGACGCCTATTTTGAAACCATGTCTGGTATCACCACAACAGGCTCAACCGTATTAAGCGGCTTAGACAGCATGGCACCAAGCATTCTGTTGTGGCGTTCTATATTGCAATGGTTAGGTGGCATCGGCTTCATCGTTATGGCGGTAGCGGTTCTGCCAATGCTCAACGTCGGTGGTATGCGCCTGTTCCAAACCGAATCATCCGACTGGTCAGATAAAAGCAGCCCACGAGCAAAAACGGTCGCGAAGAACATCGTGGCGGTCTATTTGGTATTAACAGGCCTATGCTTGGTGAGCTACCTATTTGCGGGCATGAGTGTGTTTGATGCCATCAACCACTCATTCACCACGCTATCTACAGGCGGTTACTCAACCTCAGACGGTTCTATGAACCACTTCTCGAACAGCGCTCACTGGGTGGGTACTGTATTCATGTTCTTAGGTGGCTTGCCGTTTTTACTCTTTGTCAGTGCGCTGCGCGGTAGAAAGCTCTCTATCCTCTACAAAGATGCCCAAGTGAGAGGCTTCGCTTACCTATTCTTAGTCACCAGTGCTGTGATATCCACATGGCTGGTGGTCAGAGATGGCTACACGGTATTGGATGCGATGCGTGTTTCGATGTTTAACATTGTGTCAGTCGTCACCACAACCGGTTTTGGCTTAGAAGACTTCACCGCGTGGGGCGCTTTGCCTACCACGCTGTTTGCCTTTTTAATGATGGCGGGCGCGTGCTCAGGTTCAACCTCTGGCGGTATCAAAATCTTCCGCTTCCAGATCGCGATGACCATGCTTCACAAACAGATGATGAAGTTGATCCACCCATCAGGTGTCTTTGTTCAACGCTATAACCAACGCCCCGTTAATGACGACATTGTGCGTTCACTGGTCGCATTTGGTTTGATGTTCTTTATTACGATTATCTTAATTGCAGGTGGCTTGAGCGCGATGGGGCTTGATCCTGTAACCAGTATATCCGGTGCTATCACAGCCGTTGCCAATGTTGGTCCAGGAATGGGCAGCGTGATAGGTCCAACCGGAAACTTTGCTCCACTGCCTGACGCCGCAAAATGGCTATTAAGTTTAGGAATGCTGATGGGGCGACTCGAGATACTGACGCTCATCGTTCTATTTTTCCCAGCCTTTTGGCGACGCTAACCAAGCACAAAATCAAGGAAATACAGATGAAATCATACGTACTTCTCGCTGGCGCATTGCTCGCAAATTCAGTATTCGTAAGTGCTGCCTTGGCGGATCAAATGGTCACACTACCTGATGGCAAACAAGTGTTACTCAAAGATGATTATACTTGGCAATATGTGGCACCGAAGCAAACGGAAGCAGCAGCGACAACATCAGAGATCGCCGTGCCCGTTGCAACAGCACCTGTCGTAGCCGTCCCGGTAGCGACGAATACTCGTGGCACAACGGTTGTGGTTAATAGTAAAAAACCAAGCTTACAGCTGTCTCAGTCAGGAGTGGATGTTGTACTGGGTGCAAGTCGCTATCAAGATGGTGAGCTTATCATTCCGACAGCCATCACTAACCAAGGCACTCAAGCGGTCATTTTGGTATCACTTAACATCAGCGTATTTACTGCAGAAGGTGAGTTGTTGGCAGAAGAAGAAGTTGCTGTGTGGAAATCAATCAAACGAATGGCCGACACATACCTACGACCAAAGACGGGTGAAGAAGGCAAGCTCATCAAGCTCGACCTAGAACAACACCCTGAATATCAGATTAAAGCTGAGATTACTGAGGTGCTGACTCGTTAAACCGGAGTCACGTACAGATAGATAGCGAAGAAATGGCAAGCGCAGCCCGCCAACACAAACAAATGCCAGATAGCATGATTGTAAGGGATGCGTTTTGCCACATAGAAAATCACACCCAACGAGTAAATCACGCCACCGAGTGCTAGTAGCACCAAACCACCCATCTCGATATTCATCGCCAGTTGATAAACCACAATCAGCGATAACCAACCCATCGCCAAGTAAGTCACCAATGACAAACGCTTAAATCGGTAGACGAAGGCAATCTTCATAATGATTCCGACTAGCGCGATACCCCAAATCACTGCCATCAAACCCATCGCCAATGGTGTTCTTAAACTCACCAATAAAAATGGCGTGTAACTGCCCGCGATCAATAAGTAGATCGCACAGTGATCGAGAGTTTTCAGTAATCGCTTGGTCTTTTCTGTGGTGATCGAGTGATAAAGCGTGGAAGCGAGAAAGAGTAGGATAATACTGCTGCCATATACCGCCATACTCGCAATAGTCAGTATGTCGGCTTGATGGTCAAACGCACGAATCAGCAGCAGGATTAAACCAACCACGCCAAGCACAACACCCAAGCCATGGGTTATCGCATTGGCGCGTTCTTCGATGTCACTGTATTCGCTCGCCGATGATGCAGACATGATTATCCTACTAGAGTAAATGTTCGATTTGCCTAGTATTGCACATTAAGCTTACACGTGTAAGCTTAAATTTTTATGACATCTTTTATGACATTAATAACGCCTAAACGGTGTGATGAAGCTAAGGTCTCTAAAGCTACAGAACCAAAGAGCTAACTAAGATGCGTTGTCTAGATACTCAAGTACCATCTTGCCCGCATCTTGTGGTGACGTATCCAATGGCACACTCAATTGACGCTGCAGTTGGCCAATGCCTAACAAGCTCGCCAACATGCCTTTTGCACCATCGCGATTACGGTCTATCTCAAACCACAACTTAAGCTCGGTTTCATCACGATGAGCAACCACTTCCAGTTCACGCCAGCGGCCATGATATGGACCAGTGGTAGGGACAAACTCAAACTCTTGAACAAATGGCAGTTCAAAGCCCTCTACTGCTTCGCACTCAACTTGGCGAATGCGTAAACCTTGAGCTTCTAGTTCATTAAAAATACCATCAAGAAGTGCATCTGGGCGAACCGTTAAAATATCCTTATCCGATGGATCAATCGCCATCGCAATATCGAGCCCGGTTTCTAGCCACACCTTTGAATCACCAATCGTGACAGGTGTGTTCAGCGGGACATCAAACTCACATTCAAAATCACGGGTTTCACCCGGCTGAATAACAAAGGCATACGGCAGGCTCCATTTGGCCAACGAGTATGTCTGGTGCATTCGACGTATTTGACCGCCCTCTTGCCTTTGCGAATTCATAGTAATTTCTTTGACGTAACGACAGCACAAGTTGAGATCGATATTGTCGATCTCTTGTGGCTGAGCGCCACCATAGACATGCACAATAATGCTCGCCTTCTTGCCTGGATAAAGCACTTCCTGTTGCAATACAGAATCCACCTTGGCAGATCCAATTCCAAAACTTGCTAACGTTTTCTTTAAGAACGACATATGCACCTCCTTTAAAGCATCATCTTAAGCCTGAAAGAGGTTCAAACTCAAATATACTGCTCACACTATTTTAGCTCTAATATCGTCTATTTATCACTCAGGCGTCGATCGATAACTTAGATAGTGATAATCTAAGCCTTGATATGCATGCATATCATTATCCTGATTTATTCTTCGGATTGGCGAAAGCCAGACGAGTGACGCTTCAAGCAATTGAGGTGGAGCTCATGGTAAATCAGGCCATTAGATTGGCAATGGATATGCCTGACCGTTAGGTAAATTAATGCGCCCAACAGCTGTCAGGTTCTCGCACACCAACCGTAGTGCGATGCGTCGTCGTAGTGGCTTTGTTGCTGCTCCAACGGCTAAGAAATTGGCTCCTACAATAACTCTAGTTGAGAAGACTGCTTTATTAGCACCGACTACAACGAAAGTGATTAAAGCCGCTTAACAAAAAGCGCAGTTTTTACTGCGCTTTTTTCTTGCCCGCTCCCATCTTGAAATGTGTTTACACATTGGTATTCCCTACCCGATTTGATACCTTAGCCACAAATCATTATAAAATTTGTGGAGAAATAAAGTATGAAGTGTCACCGCATTGAAGAACTGCTTGAACTGATGGAGCCTGAGTGGCAGAAAGATCAAGAGCTTAACCTATTAGAGTTCATCATTAAGCTATCAAAAGAAGCGGGCTACCAAGGCAAGCTTGAAGAACTGACTGACGATGTTCTTATCTATCACCTAAAAATGCGCAACAGCGAAAAAGATGAGATGATCCCGGGCCTGAAAAAAGACCAAGAAGATGATTTCAAAACCGCAATTCTAAAAGCACGTGGCCTTCTTTAGTCGCCCGTTAGTTTAGAGCTCAATTGCCGTATAGATAAAACACTCAATTTTAAAAAGCGACCACCAGGTCGCTTTTTTGTTTCTGTTCGCTATTTTTTCGTCACAACTGTTATGACTTTTGTTGTTAAAGGTTGATAGCGTTAAAGAAATGAGAACAAGATTGTCGTTATAATCGCCATCCATAAGAATCTTCTAAAATAATAAGAGTGAGTGCGATAACAACAAATGCACCAAGCTCAATTTCAACAGGTTCTCTAAACCATACTTTCAAGTAATGTCGTCATGCCCGACTTAACCGGGCAAACAAGCCACAAAAAGGATAGTCCATGAGTCAGGATAAAATCGATATCAAAGATGTGACTCCTAAAACCTTTAACCCGAAAACACATAAAGGTAATGGAGATCGATTTAACCCAAGTAACCGAATCTATGTTCGAGAAAGCAAAGGTAAATTCCAACAACTGCGTCGCTATGGCGGTTGGTTCTTACTTTTACTTTTTGCGCTTATCCCATGGATTCCCTTTGGTGAACGTCAAGCGATCTTGCTCGATATCGGCAGCCAACAGTTCAACTTCTTTGGCACCACCTTATACCCGCAAGATCTGACCCTACTCGCGATCCTATTTATGATTGCCGCGTTTGGCCTGTTTTTCATAACCACCTTCTTAGGCCGTGTCTGGTGTGGCTATTTATGCCCACAAACCGTCTGGACCTTCATGTATATCTGGTTCGAAGAGAAGCTAGAAGGCGCTGCCAATAAGCGAAGAAAACAAGACTCGGGCAAACTGACGAGCAATTTAATCCTCAGAAAAACCCTCAAACACATTGCGTGGTGGGCGATTGCCATTGCGACGGGCTTAACCTTTGTTGGTTACTTCATCCCAATCAAAGAGTTAGTGGTTGGCTTCTTTACCTTTAACTCGTCTTTCTGGCCGGTGTTTTGGGTACTGTTCTTTGCTGGATGTACTTATGCCAATGCGGGTTGGATGCGTTCAATTGTTTGTCTGCACATGTGTCCTTACGCGCGTTTCCAGTCGGCAATGTTCGATAAAGACACCTTCATCGTTGGTTACAACACAGAACGTGGTGAAAGCCGTGGCCCTCGCTCTCGTAAAGCCGATCCAAAAGAGCTTAGTCTAGGCGACTGTATTGACTGTAATCTGTGTGTACAAGTGTGCCCTACGGGTATCGATATCCGTGACGGCCTGCAATACGAGTGTATTAACTGCGGCGCGTGTATTGATGCCTGTGACAACACGATGGAGCGTATGGGCTATGAGAAAGGCCTGATCAATTACACCACCGAGCACAGACTTGAAGGTCACTCGACCAAGGTAATGCGTCCCAAGCTGTTGGGCTATGGCGCTATCTTGATCGTGATGCTGGGCTTGTTCTTCGCCCAAATCGCGAGCGTTGATCCTGCCGGCCTAAGTGTTCTGCGTGACCGAAACCAACTGTTTAGAGTCAATAACCAAGGGTTGGTTGAAAACACCTACACCTTGAAAGTGATCAACAAGACTCAACAAGAGCAAGAGTACAAACTCGATGTTAGCGGACTGCCCGATTCTATCTGGTATGGTAAACAGACGATTACTGTCGATCCAGGCGAGGTTTTGAACCTACCTATCAGTTTGGGCGCCGACCCAGAAAAACTGAGCTCACCAGTTTCGACAATTCAGTTTATACTCTCGGATAATGAAGAGTTTACGATGGAAGTCGAAAGCCGCTTTATCAAGAAGCTCTGATACCCGCACCGTAGTGCTTGGTATAACAACCCAATAAATGGAAAAAGGCTCAGTAATGAGCCTTTTTTATTCTATGACGATGCAAGCCTTTAACTTTGATAACCTGACTCCTGACTTCATGTGGTACGCACTGGAGAGCATCGGAGTTCGCGCTGAATCCGGGCTTCTCGCTCTCAACAGTTACGAAAACCGTGTCTATCAGTTCACCGATGAAGACCGTAAGCGCTACGTCGTTAAGTTTTACCGTCCACAACGCTGGAACAAGGCACAGATCCAAGAAGAGCATGACTTCGCACTCGAGCTTATCGAACAAGAGATGCCGGTTGCGCCTCCAATGCGAATCAACGGTGCAACCTTACATGAATACCAAGGCTACCTATTTGCACTATTTGAAAGTGTTGGCGGCAGACAGTATGAAGTTGACAATCTAGATCAATTGGAAGGCGTAGGACGCTTTCTTGGTCGTATTCATAAAGCCAGCGCGGGAAGAACATTCCAGCATCGCCCGACCATCAGCTTAGATGAATACCTTTATCAGCCACGTAAGATTCTAGAGAACTCTCAGTTTATCCCGACGCATCTAGAAAATGCCTTCTTCAATGACGTTGACCTTCTGATCAAAGAGCTAGAGAGCCAGTGGCCGAGCAACATTGAGAATATCCGCCTGCACGGTGACTGCCACCCTGGCAATATTTTGTGGCGCGATGGGCCAATGTTCGTCGATCTTGATGACGCACGTAACGGCCCTGCGATACAAGATCTGTGGATGCTGCTCAATGGCGAGCGCCAAGATAAGCTGATGCAACTGGATATTTTGCTAGAGAGTTACCAAGAGTTTTGCGATTTTAATACCGCACAACTGAAACTAATCGAACCACTACGCGGTCTACGTATGGTGCATTACATGGCATGGTTGGCGAAACGATGGCACGATCCTGCGTTTCCTCTGGCCTTCCCGTGGTTTAATGATCCGAAATATTGGGAGCAACAAGTACTTGCTTGTAAAGAGCAAATTGCTACCCTGCAAGAGCCACCACTTTCGTTAATGCCTCAGTGGTAACAGCAATCGCAACATACAACTAGATAAAAATTCAAACATAATGGAGATTGGATAAATGAAAAAGCTATTCGCATTTTTCTCATTGATCATGTTGAGCCTTACCGCTCACGCTGCGAAATTTAACGAAGGTGAACACTACAAAGTTCTCGACCTAGAAGCATCAAAAAAACCAATGGTGACAGAGTTCTTCTCTTTTTACTGCCCACACTGTAATAGCTTTGAGCCAATCATCCAGCAGCTAAAACAACAGCTACCTAAAGACGCTAAGCTACAGAAGAACCATGTTTCATTCATGGGTGGCAACATGGGTCTGCCAATGAGCAAAGCTTACGCGACAATGATTGCACTGAAAGTTGAAGATAAAATGGTGCCAGTGATGTTTAACCGCATCCACACAATGAACAAGCCACCACGTGATGAAGAAGAACTGCGTCAAATCTTCCTAGACGAAGGCGTTGATGCGAAGAAATTCGATGCTGCGTATAACGGCTTTGCTGTAGATTCTATGGTTCGTCGCTTCGACAAAGCATTCAAAGACAGCGGCCTTTCAGGTGTACCCGCTGTTGTGGTTAACAACCGCTACCTAGTAGAAGCTCAAGGTATCAACTCTCTTGATGAGTACTTCGAGCTCGTGAACTTCTTATTAAAGAAGTAAGCCATTGATGAAAGGAAGCTTCGGCTTCCTTTTTTTTGCTAGTTCAAAAATCATTATTGATAAATAATTAACCTGGAAGTTTAAAGCTTTACTGCTATTAATAACCCGTCCTAAGAACCGGTGGGCAAGGAGCCCTTGAATGAAAATAAAAATAACTCTCTTGGCATTGAGCGTTGCGGCTTCTCCCGCTTTTGCCAAGCTTGCAGACCAACAAGGTTTCAGTGGTGAAATCTCTCTCAATACCGGGGTTACCTCTTCCACCTCGAACTTTAATACCGATGCTGATAGCAATCTTTCATCCACAGATCAGAAGGCTTCTTCGGAAAGCTCTTTTCTGGTTGCTCCTTTAGGTAGTGTTGCTTATACCTTTGGTGAAAAGCTAAACCATCAGGTATACACAGGTACCGCGCGAGATGATGTAGCAACAGGTACTGTAGTTCTCGAAGTCGGTTACAAATACCAACTTGAGTCAGGCATGGTGATCGACGCTTCACTGCTGCCAACCATTATGTCTGGTGAAACTTGGGCTGATCCATACAACACCACATCAGCTCGCACCAAGACCAATGAAACTGGCAATGCGTTTCGTTTGAAGCTAAGCAACATTGCGGGCTCAGCTTTCTCGCTAGACATGGCCTATGCGACCAAAGATGTCGACAAGGATGATATTCAAGATCAAGAGCTCAAACGAGATGCCAATACTCTCTACTTGAAAGGTCAATATCGCCTGCCACTCAGTCGTACCATGATGCTTATTCCATCCGTCATCTATCAAACACGTGATGCTGATGGTAAAGCTGAATCTTACGACCAATTCGGTGGTGAGGTAAGCTTGTTTGGTGGCATGGGGCGTCACCAGTACGCACTAACAGCGGGTTACAACCAACGCTCTTACGATGCGAGCAACCCGATCTACGACAAGAAACGCAGCGACGACAATATCAACCTATTCGCCGCCTATGAGTATGATCAATTCATGGATTGGGAAAACTGGTCGTTTATTTCACTGGCAGGCTACGGCACCAGCGACTCGAACATTACCTTCTACGGCGAGTCTCAATATATCGTTTCAGTTGGCTTGAACTACAAGTTCTAACCTTAGCGAGTATGAACTGCAATCCAACGAAAGCCTGCATCTAAGCAGGCTTTTTCTGCTTGCTAGACAGCTTGAGCCGTGAGTTGTTTCAGCAAGCGATCCATCGCGCGATAGCCTAGCGCTTCTGATAGATGTTTCTTTTCGATCTGCTCGTTACCGTCAAGGTCGGCAATGGTTCGTGCCACCTTAATAATTCGATGATAAGCACGAATCGATAAACCCAAGCGATGTAGTGCTGTCTCAAGAAACTCTGCATCTTCGCGTCGCAGTGGGCAATACTTCTCAATTTCTCGGCTACCTAACAGTGCATTCGATTTATGGTTGCGAGATAGCATTAACTCGCGCGCCTGCCTAACCCTTTGCTTAACTACTTGAGTGGTTTCACCGCGATCACCGCCTTCGGCCAACATTCCTTTTGGCAACAGAGGTATCTCCAATGACATATCGAACCTATCCAGCAAGGGCCCAGATAAGCGATTGAGGTAACGCAGGATGATCTGTGGGTTGGCGCGCGCCTGGTTACCTTCGTAATAACCCGTTGGACTTGGGTTAAGTGCACCGACCAATTGAAAACGCGCAGGAAAACGAGTCTTGCCCGCAGCACGGGAGATAATGATCTCGCCCGACTCTAGTGGCTCTCGTAATGAATCAAGCACCTTGCGCTCAAACTCCGGCATCTCATCTAAGAACAATAAGCCGTTATGCGCTAAAGAGATCTCTCCGGGGCGAGGCACCGAACCACCACCCACTAATGCCGCCATTGAACTGGAATGGTGAGGAGAGCGAAAAGGTCGTTGCTTCCAGTTGTATTGATTGATTTCTTGTTGCGTTAACGAGGCTACCGACGCGGTTTCCATCGCTTCGTCATCACTCATTTCAGGTAATAGGTCACGCAGTCGAGAAGCGAGCATAGTTTTTCCGGTTCCGGGTGGGCCAAGAAACAATAAGTTATGATTCCCAGCAGCGGCTATCTCTAGAGCTCGCTTGCCTTGTTGTTGGCCGATAATATCTTGTAGGTCGCGAAGCACTGAAACATCAGCCTGATGATGTTCCGTTCTATATAGCCCAAGCTGAGCCTGTCCACACATGTCAGCACAAACCTCCAACAAGGTTTGTGCAGATTTATGCGCTCCCTTGCCCACCAGCGCAGCCTGATCACCGTTATGATGTGGGACAACTAAGCATCGCTCTACACTGTCGGCGGCTAACGTCGCAGGCAAAACGCCCTTTACCGAGCGAAGTTCTCCTGACAATGCCAACTCACCGATAAATTCATGTTGAGCTATTTTTGATGTCGGAAGCTGATCTGACGCCACCAAAATCCCAAGCGCGATGGGCAGGTCAAAACGGCCACCTTCTTTGGGCAAATCGGCTGGGGCGAGATTAACCGTGATTCTTTTCGATGGAAACTCAAAGCGAGAATTGATGATCGCGCTTCTCACTCGATCTTTAGATTCCTTGACCGTTGTTTCAGGTAGACCCACCAGCGTGAAGCCAGGCATTCCGTTGCTTATATGCACCTCAACGGTCACTTCTGGCGCCTCTACACCCACACTAGCTCGGCTATGAATTATCGCGAGTCCCATAACTTTCCTTTGTCTTTGATTTAAAAGTATTCGCTCTGGATATTCGTTGCTCACCAAAGCGATAAGGTTGTTATATAGCTTGGTGGAATGGTATTTTAATGTGAAAAAAGAATGACATTTCCCTTGTCATGCGGCAGATTTGTGTGATAACACTAGAGATGTAGACATTTACTGAAGACAATAAACGAGAAAACTCGAATATTATGATTTTTAACGCTCGCATTTACGCACTGATTAACCTGATTATCGTAGTCATTATTAAGACTGCGCGGGGGCGAGTGGGAAGAAAGTAACCACGAATTAGAAAAAACCCCCGCACTGACAAGTCCGGGGGTTTTTTCTAATTTAAACATTCGATTTTTATATTTTTGAGCATTTTCGGCTTTGCCGATTTACAGGAAGAATGGGAGCACAAGATGTGCAGAGACAAAGGAAACAGTTACCAAAATAAAGGTAATACGGGAGAATTCCGATGAAAGGCGCAGAACTAGTCGTATCCGCACTCAAGCAACAAGGAATTGAGACCGTATTTGGTTACCCCGGTGGTGCCATCATGCCAATCTACGATGCACTCTATGACGGCGGGGTTGAACATATCCTATGTCGCCATGAGCAAGGCGCCGCTATGGCCGCGATCGGCATGGCTCGAGCAACACAAGATGTCGCTGTTTGTATGGCAACCTCGGGACCAGGTGCAACCAACCTAGTCACTGGCCTTGCTGATGCCTTTATGGATTCAATCCCATTGGTTGCTATCACAGGTCAGGTTGCAAGTTCCCACATTGGTACCGATGCATTCCAAGAAATGGATGTGATTGGTATGTCTCTGTCATGTACTAAACACAGCTACCTAGTAACTGATATTGAAGAGCTAGCTCCAACCCTCGCTGAAGCGTTTGTGGTAGCAAAGTCTGGCCGCCCTGGCCCGGTTATCGTCGATATCGCTAAAGACGTTCAACTAGCAGAAGCACCTGTTAACGCTCTTCCTGAATTTACTCCACCCGCAATTCCTGTTGCGACAACTGATGCCATTGAACAGGCACAGTACTTTTTGTCTCAAGCGACCCGTCCTGTTTTATACGTAGGTGGTGGTGTTCAACTTGCTAAAGCAACCGATGCGGTTCGTGAGTTTTTACGCCTAAACCCAATGCCAGCAGTAAGCACACTGAAAGGCTTGGGCACTATCGAACGTGACGACCCACACTACCTTGGCATGCTGGGTATGCACGGCACTAAAGCCGCTAACCTTGTGGTTCAAGAGAGTGACCTGTTGATTGTTGTCGGTGCTCGTTTTGATGACCGAGTAACTGGCAAACTCGATACCTTTGCGCCGCATGCTAAGGTTATCCATATCGATATCGATGCCGCTGAGTTCAGCAAACTGCGTCTTGCCAATGCGCCAATTCGCGGTGACATCAACAAGATCATGCCTCAACTAGAGCTAAGCCAAGACATCTCCTCTTGGGTTCATCACTCTGAAGGTCTTCGTAGCTCATTCAAATGGCGTTACGACCACCCTGGTGATCTGATTTTTGCTCCACTGCTGTTGAAGCAACTGTCAGACATGATGCCAGCAAGCTCTATCGTATCGACTGATGTGGGCCAACACCAAATGTGGGCAGCTCAGCACATTCAGCCTCGCGATCCACAGAACTTCATTACCTCTGCCGGTTTAGGCACCATGGGCTTTGGCTTGCCAGCTGCAATGGGTGCTTCGGTTGGGCGTCCTGATGACCAATCTATTCTTATCTCTGGTGATGGCTCGTTCATGATGAACGTGCAAGAGCTTGGCACGCTGAAACGCCGCCAAATCCCAGTGAAGATGGTACTTCTTAACAACTCTCGCTTGGGTATGGTTCGCCAATGGCAATCGTTGTTCTTCGATGGCCGCCATAGTGAAACTATCCTAGATGACAACCCAGACTTCGTAATGCTAGCGAAAGCGTTCGATATCCCGGGTAAAACCATCACGCGTAAAGAAGAAGTAGAGCCAGCACTAAAAGAGATGCTAGAGAGCAAAACCGCCTACCTACTTCATGTTCTTATCGATGAAGAAGAGAACGTATGGCCACTAGTACCGCCAGGTGCTTCAAACAGTGAGATGTTGGAGAACACATAACATGAAAAGATACCTATTAGACATCAAAGCCGATGATAAGCCTGTACTACTAGAGCGTGTTCTTCGTGTTATCCGCCACCGTGGCTTTATTGTTAAGCAAGTAGCGGGCACTCAAAACCACGAAAGCAAAGTGGCGAGTGTTGAGATCATTGTAGACAGTGACCGTCCGATCTCTTTCTTAGTCAATCAAATCGAAAAGCTGTGGGATGTGCGTACCGTTGACGTTATCTCTATCAGTCGTAATGAATTGCCAAACAACAACTTACAACAAAAGATAAACGCATAAGGAACCACAAACATGACAGCTAAAACGGCAGACTATATTTGGTTTAACGGTGAGATGGTTCCTTGGGCAGAGGCGAACGTTCACGTCCTGACTCACGCAATGCACTACGGTACTTCCGTATTTGAAGGTGTTCGTTGCTACAACACACCAAAGGGTCCGGTTATTTTCCGTCACCCTGAGCACGCTAAGCGCCTAAAAGACTCAGCAAAAATCTACCGCTTCCCTATTCCTTACACTGAGGAAGAAATTATGGAAGCGACTCGCGAAACGCTACGTCAAAATAAGCTAGAGTCAGCGTACATCCGCCCTCTCGGCTTTGTTGGTAACGTAGGTTTGGGCGTATGCCCTCCAGAAAACACTGAGATGGAACTGATCATCGCTGCTTTCCCTTGGGGTTCTTACCTAGGTGAAGAAGCGCTAGAGAATGGCGTAGACGCAATGATCTCAAGCTGGAACCGTGCGGCACCAAACACCATCCCAACCGCTGCTAAAGCCGGTGGTAACTACCTATCTTCACTATTAGTTGGTGGCGAAGCTCGCCGTCATGGTTACGATGAAGGCATCGCACTGAGTGTTGATGGTTACCTTTCTGAAGGGGCTGGTGAGAACATCTTTGTGGTACGTAACGGCGTGCTATCCACACCACCAGCGACCAGTGCGATTCTGCCGGGTATCACGCGTGATTCGATCATGACACTAGCAAAAGACATGGGTTATGAGATCCGTGAAGAGAACATTGCTCGTGAAGCGCTATACCTTGCCGATGAAGTATTCATGACAGGCACAGCGGCGGAAATCGTTCCGGTTCGCAGCGTAGACAAAATTACAGTAGGTGAAGGCAAACGCGGTCCTATCACTGAAAAAGTTCAAGCGGCTTACTTTGGTCTATTCAATGGAACCACTGAAGATAAGTGGGGCTGGTTAGACTACGTTTACCCAGCAGACCAAACTTCAGAAAACCAAACGCAAACAACTAAGTAAGCAACAGCCAAATATTTTATAAGGATTTAAGCAATGCCAATCTATCGTTCAGCAACGACTACCCACGGACGCAACATGGCTGGTGCGCGCGCTTTATGGCGTGCAACTGGCGTTAAAGATGATGACTTCGGTAAGCCAATCATCGCAGTTGTAAACTCTTTCACTCAATTCGTACCAGGCCACGTTCACCTTAAAGATATGGGTCAATTGGTAGCAGGTGAAATCGAGAAAGCGGGCGGTATCGCTAAAGAATTCAACACCATCGCAGTTGATGATGGTATCGCAATGGGTCACGGTGGCATGCTGTACTCACTGCCATCACGTGAGCTTATCGCAGACTCAGTAGAGTACATGGTGAATGCTCACTGTGCGGATGCGATGGTATGTATCTCTAACTGTGACAAAATCACTCCGGGAATGATGATGGCTGCAATGCGCCTTAACATCCCAGTGATCTTTGTATCAGGCGGCCCAATGGAAGCAGGTAAAACCAAGCTTTCCGATCAAATCATCAAGTTAGACCTTGTTGATGCAATGATTCAAGGTGCCGATCCAACGATTTCTGATGAGCAAAGTGAGCAAGTAGAACGTTCTGCGTGTCCGACATGTGGTTCTTGTTCAGGTATGTTCACGGCTAACTCAATGAACTGTCTAACTGAAGCGCTAGGCCTATCTCAGCCTGGTAACGGTTCTATGCTAGCAACGCACGCTGACCGTGAAGAGCTATTCATCAATGCTGGTAAGCGTATCGTTGACCTGACTAAGCGTTACTACGAGCAAGATGACGCATCAGCACTGCCTCGTAACATCGCGAACCGCGCAGCCTTTGAAAATGCAATGGCTCTAGATATCGCAATGGGTGGCTCGAGTAACACCGTTCTTCACCTATTGGCAGCAGCTCAAGAAGGTGAAGTCGACTTTGATATGGGTGATATCGACGAGATGTCTCGCCGCGTTCCACACCTATGTAAGGTTGCGCCTTCAACACCTAAATACCACATGGAAGACGTTCACCGCGCTGGTGGTGTTATGGCTATCCTAGGTGAACTAGACCGCGCAGGCCTACTGAACAACCAAACTCGCACTGTACTTGGCCTAAGCATGCAAGAGCAGCTAGCTCAATACGACATCATGCAGACAGAAGACGAAGCGGTACTTAAGTTCTTCCGCGCGGGCCCAGCAGGTATTCGTACCACCAAAGCCTTCTCACAAGATTGCCGTTGGGATCGTCTTGATGACGACCGTAAAGAAGGTTGTATCCGTACTAAAGAGAATGCATTCAGCCAAGAAGGTGGCCTAGCCGTACTTTCAGGCAACATCGCCGTTGACGGTTGTATCGTTAAGACAGCAGGTGTTGATGAAGAGAACCTGAAATTCCAAGGTCCTGCTATCGTATTTGAAAGCCAAGACACAGCCGTAGACGGCATCTTAGCGGGTAAAGTAAAAGCAGGCGAAGTGGTTGTTATCCGTTACGAAGGTCCTAAAGGTGGTCCGGGCATGCAAGAAATGCTCTACCCAACTACCTACCTAAAATCTATGGGTCTAGGTAAGTCTTGTGCTCTTCTAACTGACGGACGTTTCTCTGGCGGTACATCCGGTTTGTCTATCGGTCACGCTTCTCCAGAAGCAGCAAGTGGCGGTGTGATTGGTCTAGTAAACACTGGCGATATCATCACTATCGACATCCCTAGCCGTTCAATCACACTTGATGTGCCTGAAGCCGAGCTAGAAGCGCGTCGTGTTAAGCAAGACGCACTAGGCTGGAAACCAGAAAACCGTCAGCGTGAAGTTTCATTCGCACTGAAAGCTTACGCAAGCATGGCAACCAGTGCCGACAAAGGCGCCGTGCGTGATAAGTCTAAGCTAGAGGGCTAGTCTATGAGTGATGACACGGTCAGTCCCCAAAAACAAACTGGCGCAGATTATCTGCGTCAGATCCTGAGAGCGCCAGTTTACGAAGCCGCAATCGTGACACCTCTGCAAGAGATGCCTCGCTTAAGTGCTCGCATTGGTAATCAGGTTCAGCTAAAGCGTGAAGACCGTCAGCCGGTCCACTCGTTCAAGCTACGTGGTGCCTACAACATGGTATCAAGCCTTTCAGAGCAACAGAAAGCCGCAGGTGTGATTGCAGCATCGGCAGGTAACCATGCTCAAGGTATGGCGCTGTCCGGTTCTAAGCTTGGTATTCAAACCACGATTGTGATGCCAAAAACCACACCAGACATCAAGGTTGATGCGGTACGTGGCTTTGGCGGTAACGTAGTTCTACACGGCAGCAACTTTGATGAAGCTAAAGCTGAAGCAGAACGCCTTTCCGCTGAACATGGCTACACCTTTGTGCCTCCATTCGATCACCCATTGGTGATCGCCGGACAGGGCACCATGGGTATGGAAATGCTTCAGCAAAATGGTCACATGGATTACATCTTTGTGCCTGTCGGTGGTGGTGGTTTGGCTGCGGGTGTTGCCGTGCTAGTTAAGCAATTGATGCCGGAAATAAAAGTCATCGCGGTTGAACCTGAAGATTCATCTTGCTTGAAAGCAGCACTGGATGCCGGTGAGCCAGTAGTACTGGATCAAGTCAGCATGTTTGCCGATGGCGTTGCGGTTAAGCGCATTGGTGAAGAGACATTCCGTCTGTGTCAGCAGTACATCGATGGTCACATTGCCGTGTCTAGCGATGAGATCTGCTCTGCGGTCAAAGACATCTTTGAAGACACTCGTGCGATTGCTGAACCTTCAGGAGCGCTTGCTCTGGCTGGTTTGAAAAAGTTTGCTGAACAGAACCAACTGCAAGACAAGCAATTAGCAACGGTATTGTCTGGTGCTAACACCAACTTCCACGGTCTGCGTTATGTCTCTGAACGTTGTGAACTAGGTGAGAAGCGAGAAGGTCTACTTGCGGTGACTATCCCTGAGCGACAAGGGGCGTTCCTAGAGTTCTGCAATATTATTGGCGGCCGAGCGGTGACGGAGTTTAACTACCGCCACAACGACGAAAGCCTAGCGAATATCTTCGTTGGTGTACGTCTGCAAGGTGGTCAGGAAGAACTTGAGCACATCATCAATGACCTACGTGAGGGCGGATATCCAGTCGTCGACCTTTCTGATGATGAGATGGCAAAACTACACATTCGCTATATGATTGGCGGCAAACCATCAAAACCATTGAAAGAGCGCCTATACAGCTTCGAGTTTCCTGAATACCCAGGAGCCTTGATTAAGTTCCTTGATACCTTAGGTACCCACTGGAACATCAGCCTGTTCAACTATCGTAACCACGGTGCCGATTATGGTCGCGTATTGTGTGGCTTCGAACTTGGCGATGATGATTTAGCTCAGTTCTCAACACATTTACGAGAGCTTGGTTATCAGTGTAAAGATGAAACCGATAACCCTTCCTACAAGTTCTTCTTGTCATAAGAGTTAACGACCGAATCAAAAAGAGCGAGTATTTACTCGCTCTTTTTATTGGTGCTGATTCAACTCAAACTTGAAAAGGATCTTCTCGCTAAGATCATTAGACCGCCTTGCGATGATCCAACCAATCTTGGTGAAGTTGTTCACTCGATCCTAGGTATTTCACCATCCACTCGATCAACTTATGGTTATCGTCTTTTCGCCACACCAAACAACAATGACTCTGCGGACTCGGTTCAGGCAGTATTTTTTCCACCAGCAAGCCTTGTTCGATAATTGGCGCGGCAATGTGCCTCGGCATATAACCCACCCCTACTCCATTTTTAAGGCATTCAATTGCGCTATACCAATTGGGTAACAACAGGCGTCTTTGACTTGAGTAGTGGCCTGTGTGTCGCTTAGGGAGCACACTAGAGGTATCGTCCAAACATATTGCGGGATACTGGCTAACAAACTCTTCATTGAGGTTTTGCTCTCGCACACACGGGTGGCTTGGCGACATCACAAACGCCCAATCTAGGCGTCCCATATCTTTAACCTCAAAGTCGCCGCCGACCGGAATCGCCGAGGTCGCACCAATCACAATATCCGCTCTGCCCTGTGCAATCGCCTCCCAAGAGCCATTAAACACCTCCATGTTGATCTGAAGCTCTGCAAACTCAAAGGTTTGGTAGAACTCTTCAATCATCGGCTTCATTTTGTCGAGCTTAACCACGTTATCGAGCGTTAGGCGCAAGGTTTTCTTCCAGCCACGCGCTGCTCGGCGAGTCTGGGCACTGACCTCTTCCATCTGTCTCAGTAACGCACGTGCCTCTTCAATGAACAATTCACCTGCCGGTGTCAGCTCTACTTTTCTTGGTAAACGTCTGAAAAGTAGAACATCCAGTTCTTGCTCAACCTGCCTAACACCGTAGCTGATCGCCGATGGTACTTTGTGCAATTGTTCTGCCGCCGCAGTAAAACTGCCTAAGCGAGCTACCGTATCGAGCATTTCTAAAGAGGATTTAGAGAACATAAGCCTTCAAATTTTTTGATTGATAACCACATATTTTAGCGTTTTATTTTATCAGGTTCGAAAAATAGAATGTCAGCATAAATAAACAGGGGCTTTCACTTCTGTATATCAAACAATTTTTTTGATGATAAAAACATCACTACCTTTAGCTTAATGGCATCTTATGAATATTTCTAAATTTCAATTGGTCTACCTTGCAGTTCTTTCAATGCTTGGCTTTATTGCGACCGATATGTACCTTCCTGCATTTAAGGCAATGGAAGTTGATTTCGCAACCGGCCCAGAGCAGATTGCCCTGTCTTTAACGGTATTCCTTGGCGGTATGGCAATGGGTCAGCTTCTTTGGGGTCTGGCGAGTGACAAGTATGGTCACCGTAATACGCTGGCGGTTGGTCTTGTTATCTTTACTGCAGCTTCATTCGGCTTAGCATTCAGCACCGAGGTATGGCATCTACTGACACTGCGCTTCATTCAAGCGATCGGCGTATGTGCTCCTGCGGTAATCTGGCAAGCAATGGTTATCAAGCGTTACTCACAAAGCAGTAGCCAACAAATTTTTGCAACCATCATGCCTTTGGTTGCGCTATCTCCTGCATTAGCACCTCAGCTAGGTGTGTTACTGGCGGATAGCTTTGGCTGGCACAGCATCTTCATCACATTAACCTTGATGGGTGCACTGCTAGTGGCGACAACAATGGCTCAACCAAAAGAAGCGCCTGAAGTAAAACAGACATCGATTAAGACAGACATCAAGATGTTGCTTAAATCAAAGCCTTACATGGGTAATGTCTTAATGTTTGCTTCAGCATCTGCAGCGTTCTTCGCTTACCTAACGGGTATGCCAGAGATCATGGCTCAACTAGGTTATGAAGCAAAAGACATCGGTTTGAGCTTTATCCCACAAACAATCGCGTTCATGGCGGGTGGTTACTTCGGTAAGCAAGCAGTGAAGAAATATGGCGATGGCGTTGTACTAAGAAACCTTATCGGTTTGTTCAGTGTAGCGGCGATGCTTATCTTTATCGCATCACAGTGGGAACTGACGTCAATCTGGCCTCTACTTGCGCCTTTCTGTTTGATTGCTGTCGCAAACGGCGCACTTTACCCAATCGTAGTAAACCGTGCTCTATCAAGCGCTAAACAAAGCCCAGCAACAGCTGCTGGTCTACAAAACAGCCTGCAAATCAGTATCAGTGGCCTATCAAGTGCATTGGTCGCGGCAATGGCTAGCCAAGCACTAAGCGCGACGGGTATTGCCGTTGTGATCTGTTTGGGTGCGTTGTGGGTTGGCTATATTGTTTCGAACAAAGAGCTTTCTGAACACTTCGCGACACCTGACAACTCTCGAGTAGTCGCTGACGAGAAACAAGACTAGTTTCTAAGTTAACGAAAACAAAAAAGAGCGAGATTACTCGCTCTTTTTTTATATCTAGATAAATAAGAAAAAGCCAGTAGCGGTACTACTGACTTTCATTTAAATCATCTTATTTATTAAGAGACTACTTTTTCTTAGTCGGACGCTGCCAGTCAGCAATCTTACGTTCTTTCGCACGGCTGATAACCAGCTCATTTTCAGAAACATCGCGTGTTACGGTAGAGCCAGCTCCAACGGTAGCACCATTACCAATCGTAACAGGCGCGATTAATTGGCTGTCTGAACCAACGAATACGTCATCACCAATAATGGTCTTAAACTTATTCGCCCCATCGTAGTTACAAGTAATTGCACCCGCACCCACGTTTACGCGCTGACCAATTTCAGCATCCCCAAGATAAGTCAGGTGGTTGGCTTTAGAGCCTTCGCCAAGGCGAGTGTTCTTCACTTCAACAAAGTTACCGACGTGCGAATCGTTACGCATGTCTGCACCAGGGCGTAGGCGAGTAAATGGACCAACCGTACAGTCTTCACCAACAGTCGCTCCTTCGATTACGCTGTATGGACGAATAACTGTGTTGTCATCGATCTCACAGTCTTTCAGCACGCAGCCAGTGCCGATAACCACGTTATCGCCAATGCTTACGCTGCCTTCGATGATAACGTTAGTATCAATCTCAACGTCCATACCGCACTGCAGTTCACCACGCAGATCAAAGCGGCTTGGGTCGCGTAGCATCACGCCTTGCTTCAATAGCTTATCGGCTTGCGTAGCTTGGTAAGCGCGCTCTAGGCGAGCCAGTTGCGAACGATCGTTAACGCCTTCCACTTCAATTGGGCTTACTGGGTGTACGGCTTCAACTGCACGACCTTCGTCGTGAGCCGCAGCGATAACGTCAGTCAGGTAATATTCACCCTGTGCGTTGTCGTTGCTTAGACCTGACAACCAGCGCTTCAGATCGCCACCAGTCGCCACCATAACGCCGGTATTGATCTCTTTGATAAGCTTCTGCTCATCCGTTGCATCTTTCTGTTCAACGATAGCCACAACAGGGCCATTACGACGAATAATACGTCCGTAGCCCATCGGGTTGTCTAACACGACAGTAAGTAGCGCGATGCCACCGTTTGGTTGAGCGTCTAATAGGTTTTCAATGGTTTCAGGTGAGATTAGTGGAACATCACCGTAGAGCACCAATACTTTTTCATCATCAGCGAAATGTGCAGATGCTTGATCCACAGCGTGACCTGTGCCGAGCTGTTCAGCTTGCAGTGCCCAGTTTACAGATTCTTCAGCTAGAGTAGCCTTCATCTGATCACCACCGTGGCCGTAAACCAGGTTGATGTTTTGAGCGCCTAAACCATTACATGTATCGATAACATGCTTCACCATTGGCTTACCCGCAAGTGTGTGCAGAACCTTTGGTGTGTTTGAATACATGCGAGTGCCTTTGCCCGCTGCGAGAATTACCGCGCTAAACTTCATTGTAAACCTATCCAACGTTATTTTTATTAAGCCGATATTGTAACCGTTTTTGGCCAAAAAATTAAATCGCAATAACCATTTAACCAGTAGTGATACGTAAAAGAAGCATTTTTGAGAATCTAAAAATGCAAAAAGGCGACCCTTAGGTCGCCTTTATCTCAGAGTCTGTAATCTTAAAAAGATTAACGACGCTGTTTTGTCAGTTCGATAACTCGTAACTGAGCAATGGCTTTAGCCAGTTCACCGGCCGCTTGTGCGAAGTCTATGTCGCCATGCTGATTTTGGATATTCTCCACAGCCTTGCGCTTAGCTTCTTCCGCCTTTGCTGCGTCTAGCTCTTCACCACGGATAGCTGTATCAGCCAGTACAGTTGCTGTACCAGGCTGAACTTCTACCATACCACCAGAAACATAAATGATTTCTTCGTGGCCGTGCTGCTTAACAATACGCACCATACCAGGCTTGATAGCGGTCAGCAGTGGAGTATGACCATGGAAAATACCAAGCTCACCCTCACTACCGGTCACCTGAAACGTCTCAACAAGGCCTGAGAAAATTTGTTTCTCTGCACTTACAACGTCTAGGTGAAAGGTTATTGCTGCCATATCGCCTCCTAGTTAGCCTTATAGCTTCTTAGCATTCTCGATAGCTTCGTCAATTGCACCACAGTACATGAACGCTTGCTCTGGAATGTCATCGTATTCACCAGATAGAAGACCTTGGAAGCCACGTAGAGTCTCTTTAAGAGGTACGTAAATGCCTGGGTCACCTGTAAATACTTCCGCTACGTGGTAAGGCTGAGTTAGGAACTTCTCAATCTTACGAGCACGAGATACAACTTGCTTATCTTCTTCAGATAGCTCGTCCATACCTAGGATAGCAATGATATCTTTCAGCTCTTTATAGCGCTGAAGAGTAGACTGAACGCCACGAGCGATGTCGTAGTGCTCTTGTCCAACTACCAATGGATCCAGTTGACGTGAAGTAGAATCTAGCGGGTCGATCGCAGGGTATAGACCCATAGATGCGATGTTACGGTTAAGTACAACCGTTGCATCCAAGTGAGCGAACGTTGTTGCTGGAGACGGGTCAGTCAAGTCATCCGCAGGTACGTATACCGCCTGTACAGACGTGATAGAACCAGCTTTAGTTGACGTGATACGCTCTTGTAGAACACCCATTTCTTCAGCCAGTGTAGGTTGGTAACCTACCGCAGAAGGCATACGACCTAGAAGTGCTGATACTTCAGTACCTGCTAGTGTGTAACGGTAGATGTTATCAACGAACAGTAGAACGTCACGACCTTCGTCACGGAAGCGCTCTGCCATTGTTAGGCCAGTCAGGGCAACACGTAGACGGTTACCTGGTGGCTCGTTCATCTGACCGTAAACCATCGCTACTTTTGATTCTTCAGGTTTTTCGATGTTTACAACACCTGCTTCCTGCATCTCAAAGTAGAAATCGTTACCTTCACGAGTACGCTCACCTACACCTGCAAATACAGATAGGCCTGAGTGTTGAAGTGCGATGTTGTTGATAAGTTCCATCATGTTAACGGTCTTACCTACACCAGCACCACCGAATAGACCGATTTTACCACCCTTAGCGAATGGACAAATCAAGTCGATTACTTTAACACCAGTTTCTAGAAGAGCTGTCTCGTTAGACTGCTCTTCGTAGCTTGGAGCTTCACGGTGAATGGCGTAATGCTCTTCAGCACCAATCTCGCCACACTCATCAATCGCGTCACCTAGGACATTCATGATACGACCCAATGTCTTAGTACCTACTGGTACTGAGATTGGAGCGCCAGTATTTTCAACTGTCAAACCACGACGTAAACCATCAGAGCTACCCATTACGATTGCGCGAACTACGCCACCGCCAAGTTGTTGCTGAACTTCAAGAACTAGACGTTCTTGTACTTCATTAACATTCAGAGCGTCGTATACACGAGGTACTTCACCCTGTGGGAACTCTACGTCGACTACCGCACCGATGATCTGTACGATCTTACCTGTAGCCATCGTTAATCCTCTAACTATTTAGTTTTACCTAAGCTTAAACCGCAGCTGCGCCTGAAACGATCTCAGAAAGTTCTTGTGTAATTGCCGCTTGACGCGCTTTGTTGTACACAAGTTCTAAGTCATCAATAATGTCACCAGCGTTATCTGTTGCTGATTTCATAGCAATCATTCGAGCCGCTTGCTCACAAGCAAGGTTCTCGACCACACCTTGATATACTTGAGATTCGACGTAGCGAACCAGTAGTGCATCTAGTAGTGGTTTTGGCTCAGGCTCATAAATGTAGTCCCAAGCATGATCGCGTTTCATGTCTTCGCTGTCTGATTTAGGCAAAGGAAGTAATTGATCGATCGTTGGTTCTTGTACCATAGTGTTTTCAAACTTGTTGAACACTACGAACAGGCGATCCAATTCGCCTTCATCATATTTCTTCAGCATAACGCTTACAGAGCCAATCAAGTCTTCAAGGCTTGGGCGATCGCCCAGACCAGAAACTTGAGCTGCTACTTTCGCGCCGCTGTTGTTGAAAAATGCTGTCGCTTTTGAACCTACAATTGCAAGTTCAACGTCAGCACCTTTCTCAGACCAATCTTTCATGTCGTTCATGGCTTTTTTGAACAAGTTAATGTTCAAACCACCACAAAGACCACGGTCTGTAGAAACGATGATGTAACCAACACGTTTGGCTTCACGTTCCTCAAGATAAGGATGCTTATACTCGAGGCTACCATTAGCCAAATGACCGATCACTTTACGCATTGTTTCTGCATATGGACGAGTAGCTTCCATTGCGTCTTGAGAACGACGCATTTTTGAAGCTGCTACCATTTCCATTGCTTTCGTAATCTTCTGTGTGCTTTTAACACTACCGATTTTATTACGTATCTCTTTTGCGCCGGCCATCGTTACTCTCCGTTAATGGTATGAGGTGGCCCTAAGACCACCTACCAATTACCAGGTCTGGGTTGCCTTGAAATCGTCAACAAGCTTCTTCAGCTCAGCTTCGATTTCTTTATTGAAAGCACCCGTTGTGTCGATCTGTGTTGCTAGATCGGCATATTGACCACGAGCAAACGACAGTAAAGCAGCTTCAAAGTCTAGAACTTTAGAAAGTTCAACGTCTTGAAGGTATCCACGCTCTGCAGCGAAGATTACTAGAGCTTGGTCAAATACAGACATAGGAGCGTATTGCTTCTGCTTCATCAGTTCTGTAACTTTTTGACCATGGTCTAGCTGCTTCTTAGTCGCTTCATCAAGATCCGAAGAGAACTGAGCAAATGCTGCAAGTTCACGGTATTGAGCTAGAGCAGTACGGATACCGCCAGATAGCTTCTTGATGATTTTAGTCTGCGCCGAACCACCTACACGAGAAACTGAGATACCAGGGTCAACAGCTGGACGTACGCCCGCGTTGAATAGCTCAGTTTGTAGGAAGATCTGACCATCGGTAATCGAGATTACGTTCGTCGGTACGAATGCAGATACGTCACCAGCTTGCGTTTCGATGATAGGAAGAGCAGTTAAAGAACCCGTCTTGCCTTTCACTTCGCCTTTAGTGAATTCTTCTACGTAGTGTTCGCTTACACGAGCAGCACGCTCTAGTAGACGAGAGTGAAGGTAGAAAACATCACCAGGGAACGCTTCACGACCTGGTGGACGCTTAAGCAGTAGTGAGATCTGACGGTAAGCGACAGCTTGCTTAGATAGATCATCATAAACAATCAGTGCATCTTCACCGCGATCACGGAAGTATTCGCCCATCGCACAACCAGCATACGGTGCAAGGTATTGCAGCGCTGCAGATTCAGAAGCCGATGCAACAACAACAACAGTGTTTGCTAGTGCGCCGTGCTCTTCTAGTTTGCGAACTACGTTAGCAATAGTCGACGCTTTTTGGCCGATAGCTACGTAAATAGAGAAAATACCAGAATCTTTTTGGTTAATAATCGCATCGATCGCCATTGCTGTTTTACCAGTCTGACGGTCACCGATTACTAGTTCACGTTGACCACGACCGATAGGGATCATTGAGTCAACAGACTTGTAACCAGTTTGAACAGGTTGATCTACCGATTTACGGTCGATTACACCTGGTGCGATAATTTCTACAGGCGAAGTCAATTTAGCTTCGATTGGACCTTTACCATCAATTGGCTCACCTAGCGTGTTTACAACACGACCAAGCATTTCAGGACCTACTGGTACTTCTAGAATACGACCAGTACCTGTAACTTTCATGCCTTCCTGTAGGTCAGCATACGGGCCCATTACAACAGCACCAACCGAATCACGGTTCAAGTTCAGTGCTAGAGCGTAACGGCCACCCGGTAGTTCGATCATTTCACCTTGCATCACGTCCGCTAGGCCGTGGATGCTAAGGATGCCATCGCTTACAGAAACGATAGTACCTTCATTGCGAGCTTCACTAACAACGTCGAAAGATTCAATACGTTGTTTAATTAGATCGCTAATTTCAGTGGAATTAAGTTGCATGCTCCAATCCCCATTAAGACTGCAATGCATCGCTCAGGCGGTCTAAACGACTGCGCGCTGAGTTATCGATGACTAGGTCTCCGGCTCGAATAATAACTCCACTAAGTAGAGTCTCATCTATACTGCAATTCAGCTGAACTTTGCGCGCAAGGCGCAGTTCCAATTTGCTGATAATGCTTGTGCGTTGTTCTTCAGAAAGTTCAACAGCTGAAGTAACTTCAACGTCGATCTCTTTCTCATACTCTTTTTTGAGTATAAAGAACTCTTTACAAACATCAGGAAAAGCCATTAAGCGGCCATTCTCTGCCATCACTTTAATTAAGTTCTGGCCGAATTCATCAAATTGTTCGCCACAAATTACAATGAATACTTCAGCTAATTTTTCAGCAGTCATAGAACCGCTTAATAAATTGTGAACATCATCATTTTGTGCCACTTCGGCAGCAAAAGTAAGCATTTGACCCCATTGGTCTAGCTCACCTTTATCTACCGCAAAGTCAAACGCTGCTTTAGCATAGGGGCGTGCGATTGTAGTCAAATCAGACATATACAGCCCCTTGCTTTAAAGTTTTGCAGTAATGTTGTTAAGAAGATCATCGTGTACATCTTTATCGATTGTACGCTCAAGGATTTTCTCAGCACCAGCTATAGCCAGAGTTGCGACTTGTTTGCGCAGGTCATCACGGGCACGTGTACGCTCTGCTTCAATTTCTGCTTCAGCTTGCGCTAAGATTTTCTGGCGTTCTGCCTGAGCTTCTTCGCGTGCTTCATCAATAATTTGAGCTTTACGTTTGTTTGCCTGATCAATAACCTCAGTTGCAGTGCGCTTTGCTTCTTTCATTTGCTCAGAAGCGTTGGCTTGTGCCAGGTTCAAGTCTTTAGCAGCGCGTTCAGCGGCTACAAGACCGTCAGCAATTTTTTTCTGACGTTCTTCAATTGCTTGCATGATTGGTGGCCATACATATTTCATGCAGAACCAAACAAACAGCGAAAAAGCAATTGCTTGACCTAGCAGAGTTGCGTTCATATTCACAACAGCTACCCCTCGTTAAGAATCAACTACAAAAATTTAATTAACTATTAAAGAGTTAATTAGCCTGCTAGTTGACCAACAAATGGGTTAGCAAACGTGAATAGTAGTGCGATTACGATACCGATCATTGGAACAGCATCCAGTAGACCAGCGATGATGAACATCTTAACTTGTAGCATTGGAGCCATTTCAGGTTGACGCGCAGCGCCTTCTAGGAATTTACCACCAAGAATAGCAAAACCAATTGCAGTACCTACGGCACAAAGACCAACAATAATAGCAACAGCGATTGCTGAAAAACTTAGTACAGTTTCCATTTACGTTCTCCGATTAACATTAATAGTTAGAATAAAGCTTAAAAATTTTTTAGTGATCACTATCTTCATGAGCCATTGATAAGTAAACGATTGTCAACATCATGAAAACAAACGCTTGAATCAATATAACTAAGATATGGAAGATAGCCCAAGGTAGTGCACCTACCCATTGTAAGTACCACGGTAGCATTGCCGCGATAAGAATAAACACCACCTCACCCGCAAACATATTACCAAATAAACGCATACCTAGAGATAGTGGCTTCGCTAATAACGAAATTACCTCAAGTACCAAGTTAAATGGGATCATGATTGGGTGATTAAATGGATGCAGTGCCAATTCTTTAGCAAATCCGCCTAGGCCTTTCACTTTGATGCTGTAGTAGATCATCAGAGCAAAAACACCCAAAGCCATTGCCATGGTTATATTTACATCAGCTGTAGGAACCACTTTCAAGTAAGGGATACCTAGCCAATGCTCTGCAGGATATGGTAAGAAATCGATAGGCACTAAGTCCATCAAGTTCATAATGATAATCCAGCAGAATATAGTCAGTGCTAGTGGGGCAATCAGAGGGTTGCGACCATGGAAAGTTTCTTTAACGTTGTCGCCAACGAATTCCACTACCATTTCAACAAAACACTGAAGCTTACCAGGTACACCTACTGTTGCTTTCTTAGCGACTGAGCGAAAAACCCAAAGGAATAACATCCCTGTCAACACCGAAAAAAACAGACTGTCTATATGTACGTTCCAGAAACTTGTCTCCTCTACAAGACCAAACTTAGCTAAAGAAAGGTTTTGTAAATGGTGTTCAATGTATCCGGATGCTGTTGGCGCAGCCATAACTCATCCTATTTTTTATTGTTAATGAAAAGCACTGGCGCAAAGATATTAATACCTAGAACCAGTAAATAGGTCAGTTTGAGGGGAATTAATTCCACCTGCATATACATGTAGACAATAGAGAATAGTAGAACTGTGATAAGGATCTTTAGTGCTTCACCTGCATAGAACGACGCCGCAACTAACTTAGTTGCGCGAGCTCCACAAAATAGGAAAGCACACACACAAAAAACCACATTCGCGATGACAAAAATACCGCCACCAACCAATGCAGCAAAACCCCAATCAGGATTAACAGCTAAACCTAACCCTATCGCCACTAATATAACCGCGCTAAGCTCGATCAATAACATTTGCTTTGCAAGCACTCGTCCTGGTCTTGCTAACGCCGCTACCATGTATTCGTTCCTCTTTAAGCCCACTTTACCACTCGCTTAAAAGCGTGCTGAGAAATTGGCGAAAATTATACGTTCAGCCAAATTGATTGCAATAAGAATGCAGCAATCATTTACATTTCTGTATACAAACCGACAACTTTTGTAAGAAATTACTTGTTTATTACATAATTGACCTAAATCAATTATCTCATTTAGTACTCTAGTTTAGCAATAAGTTGCTCTAATTTGTGAGGCTCATCAAGAGTAATTGTCACTTTTGACTTACCGCTAACAGAACGAGTAACTGAAACGTTTGCTTGCAATTTTTCCGTGAGTCTTCGTGAAAGTTCGATGGCCTCAGTGTCTTCGGGCTTCGATTCCGCTTCAACGTCTGGTTTTAAGCACTTTTTGACAAGTTGCTCAGTTTGACGCACGGTCATTTTTTTGGTTGCTGCAGTATTCGCTGCCTCAACCTGGGTAACACCTTCAAGTGCAAGCAGTGCTCTAGCATGCCCCATTTCTAGTTGTTTACTGGAAACTAAACCTTTTACTTCATTTTCGAGCTGATTTAGACGTAATAAGTTACTAACGGTAGCTCTGGATTTACCAATCACATCGGCGACCTGCTGATGTGTCAGTGAAAACTCGTTCTGCAAGCGCTCTAGCGCTTGTGATTCTTCGATAACATTCAGATCTTCACGTTGAATGTTCTCGATCAATGCCATCGCAATCGCGGCCTTGTCTTCTACTCTCTTGATCAAGCATGGAACTTGTTTAAGACCAGCTTGACGAGCCGCTCTCCAACGACGTTCACCAGCAATAATCTCAAACTGGTCGTGCGCCAATGGGCGAACTACGATCGGTTGGATAATGCCTTGAGATTGAATTGATGCTGCCAGCTCTTCTAGCGCTTCAGGCGCAATATCCTTACGCGGTTGATATACACCAGGCTTCAAGCAACCAACAGCCAGTTCAATAAGCTCACCATCAGCCGACAACGCCTGACTATGAGAAGCAACTTGCTGTTTTTCACGAGCCAATGAGCTAGTTGCAAGCAATGCATCTAGCCCTTTTCCTAAACCACGCTTAGACATTGAGCGAATTCCTTTGGTTGGACCTATACTGGGACTTCTTCACGACGCAACATTTCGCCAGCAAGAGCAAGGTAAGCCTTAGCTCCTGCGGAATATTTGTCGTAGTACATTGCTGGCTTGCCGTGACTCGGGGCTTCTGCCAGACGCACATTTCTAGGGATCACAGTTCGGTAGACTTTGCTACCAAAGTGTTTTTTGAGTTGATCAGATACTTCGTTCGATAAGCGGTTGCGAGGATCGTACATAGTACGCAGAAGACCTTCGATCTTCAGGTTCTCGTTTACAACAGCCGCTAGCTTACTGATGGTATCCATCAATGCAGTCAAACCTTCCAAAGCAAAGTATTCACATTGCATAGGAACCAATACGGAGTCGGCCGCAGCCATCGCGTTGATTGTAAGAAGGTTTAATGAGGGCGGGCAATCAATAAAGATGAAATCATAGTTATTGCGAATGGGTTCGAGTGCATTTTTTAAACGAACTTCACGAGCAAACACTTCCATCAGCTTGATTTCTGCCGCAGTAACATCACCGTTCGCGGCGATGAGGTCATAATTGCCAGATGTACTCCGGCAAACCACCTCATCAAATGGGGTGTCTTCAACCAACAAATCGTAAGCTGTTGCTTCAACTTGATACTTGTCGACACCGCTCGCCATAGTGGCATTACCTTGAGGATCGAGGTCAACAACCAATATCTTGCGTTTTGTTGCCGCCATTGATGCTGCTAAATTAATGCAAGTTGTTGTTTTTCCTACGCCACCCTTCTGGTTGGCAATTGCTACGATTCTACCCACTATGGCCTCGCTGATTATCCCTGACGCGATAAAGTAACTAGATGACGCTCTCCATCAAGCTCTGGCACTTGCAAAGCTTTAATGTCTGTCACTGAACACCATTCAGGTAACAGGTCGATTTCGTCTCTAGGATGTTGTCCCTTAAGAGCCAAAAATACACCGGATTGCTCTTTAGGTAAATGGTGACACCACTCTACCATGTCTGTCATTGACGCAAATGCACGACTGAGCACTGCATCAAACTTTTCTTCTGGTTGAAATTCTTCAACGCGACTTTGAACCGGTACCACGTTGTCGATACCCAGCTCATGAATCACCTGTTTGATAAAACGAATACGCTTACCTAGGCTGTCTAGCAAGTAAAACTCGCTGTCTGGATTCATGATTGAGAGCGGAATCCCAGGAAGACCAGGTCCCGTACCCACATCGATAAAGCGCTTACCTTGTAAGTGAGTGCTAACAATGATGCTATCTAAGATATGTTTCACCATCATTTCTTGTGGGTCACGAACTGATGTTAGGTTATAAGCTTTGTTCCACTTGTTCAGTAACTCAACGTAGCCAACCAACTGGCCACGTTGTTTTTCAGATACTTCAAGTTCAGTCTGGCCAATAAGGTGATCCAGTTTTTCGCGTAATGCGCTCATTATGCTTCCTCACCTTTTTTCAACAGGCCGTGTTTTTTCAAGTAAACCAACAGAATTGAGATTGCTGCAGGTGTGATACCTGAAATTCGCGAAGCAATACCAATTGAGTCAGGCTTAGCTGTCGTTAGTTTAAGAACCACTTCGTTAGAAAGTCCTTTTACCTTGCTGTAATCGATATCAGCAGGCAGTTTGGTGTTTTCATGACGCAGTGATTTTTCAATTTCGTCTTGTTGACGCTGAATGTAACCATCGTACTTCACTTGGATCTCAACTTGCTCAGACGCTTGTTGATCTTCCAGTACAGGACCAAAACGATCCAATGCGGTTAACTGTGAATAAGTCATTTCAGGGCGACGAAGAAGATCTTCACCGCTCGCTTCACGAGACATTGGTGTTTTCAGAATTTGGTTCAGTTGATCAATATCTTCAGATTTTGGATTAATCCAAGTCTCTTTCAGACGTTGACGCTCCTTCTCCATGTTTTCCATCTTCTCGTTGAAACGAGCCCAACGAGCGTCATCAACAAGGCCAAGTTCACGCGACTTTTCAGTCAAGCGGATATCGGCGTTGTCTTCACGAAGCAGCAGACGGTATTCCGCGCGAGACGTAAACATGCGGTAAGGTTCTTTGGTACCCATGGTAGATAGGTCGTCGATAAGCACGCCCATGTAAGCTTGGTCACGACGTGGACTCCAGCCTTCTTTGCCTTGAGTAAACAAACTTGCATTCAGACCGGCCATCAAGCCTTGTGCAGCCGCTTCTTCATAGCCAGTGGTACCGTTGATTTGACCCGCAAAGAATAGACCTTTGATAAACTTAGTTTCGTAAGTCAGCTTAAGGTCGCGAGGATCAAAGAAATCGTACTCAATCGCATAGCCAGGGCGAACGATATGAGCATTTTCAAAGCCCTTCATCGAACGAACAATTTGAACCTGTACATCAAACGGCAGACTGGTAGAGATACCATTCGGGTATAGCTCGTGAGTCGTTAGACCTTCTGGCTCAATAAAAATTTGGTGACTGTTCTTGTCAGCAAAACGCATTACTTTGTCTTCAATCGAAGGGCAGTAACGAGGGCCAATGCCTTCAATCACACCCGCGTACATAGGGCTGCGATCAAGGTTGGCACGAATTACGTCATGCGTATTTTCATTGGTATGCGTGATGTAACATGGAATTTGACGAGGTTGTTGAGCTCGGCTGCCCATGAACGAGAAAACAGGCGTCGGGTTATCACCGTGCTGAACCTCAAGCTCAGAAAAATCAACGCTACGCGCATCGATACGAGGAGGAGTACCTGTTTTCAGGCGATCAACTCGGAATGGAAGATCACGAAGACGGTCAGCCAGTGCGATCGATGGTGGATCACCAGCACGGCCACCTGAAGAACTTTCCATACCAATATGGATCTTGCCGCCTAGGAATGTGCCCACAGTCAGAACCACAGCGCTTGCGCGGAACTTAAGGCCCATCTGCGTTACCACACCTACCACTTGATCCTGTTCAACGATCAAGTCATCAACCGACTGTTGGAACAAAGTCAGGTTTGGCGTGTTTTCAAGAACGTTACGAACAAAGGCTTTGTACAGTGCGCGGTCAGCTTGTGCACGAGTAGCACGAACCGCAGGGCCTTTTGATGCGTTCAATGTTCTGAACTGAATACCTGCATGATCAATAGCTTGCGCCATTAATCCACCCATTGCATCGACCTCTTTTACCAAGTGGCCCTTACCGATCCCGCCAATGGCTGGGTTACAAGACATTTGTCCTAGTGTATCGATATTATGAGTAAGTAATAACGTACTTTGACCAGTACGTGCAGATGCGAGTGCGGCTTCCGTTCCTGCATGGCCACCACCAACAACGATGACGTCAAATTTTTCGTGATAAAGCATGAACCGACCTCAGGTATTCAAACGTTTTCTAGATTGATAAAAAGGAGCGATATTCTACCTGTTTTCATAGCCTGAGAAAACGTTTTTGGGATTTTTCGAAAAAGCTGTTTTTAATTAATATAGATAAGATCTTTAAGGAGATCTTTTATTAGATCTATTATTAGGATCGAGGGTATCTGTGGATAAGTCGGAAATGATCAACGAGATCATGGATCTTTTTTGGATCAAATGATGTGATCTAACTTTGATCAGGATGAGGATTAGCTGGGATCAAAATGGCTACTTATTCACAGGAGGAAATTAGCCTAAAACTTGTTATTTGGATAACTATAGGTTAATCACCGTATATGTATGATCTTATCCACAGCAGAAATTGAAAATAGATCGCTAATTTTCGATGTTTTTGAAAAAAAGTTATTCACAATCACGATGTTCAGAGACAAAAAAAGCGGCATAAGCCGCTTTTTGAGAGAGGAGAGAGGTTAAAACTGGTCGCTATGATCGTTGAACCAAGCTTCTGCTGCGTCTTCTGGTACCGGAGTTTCCAATACATCGATGGTAAAACAGTCAGAAATAGGCTGAGCACCGAGCTCTTTCATCTGGCTGTGGACTGATTTTCCCGCCAAACAGAAGGTATCGTAACTCGAATCACCAAGCGCCACGACAGCAAAGCGAACCGGGCTTAAATCTGGAGATTGCTGGGTCAATGCGTCGATAAACGGCTTAATATTATCTGGAAATTCACCCGCACCATGAGTTGAAGTCACCAGCAACCAAAAGCCTTGTTGGGGAATATCATCGAATTCAGGCTGATTATGAAGGGTGATCTCGTGGCCTTGCTCTTCAAGAAGATCATTAAGGTGATCGCCAACGTACTCTGCACCACCTAAGGTGCTGCCTGTAATAATGTGGATCATTAAGCTGTCCTTACTAAAGAAAAAGGCCAGCATGAGCCGGCCTTTAAAGGTTATTTACCAATACAGAAAGAGGTGAAGATACGGCCGAGTAGGTCATCGGAACTGAATTCACCAGTAATCTCGTTAAGGTGTTGCTGCGTTATACGCAGTTCTTCTGCCAAGATTTCCCCTGCCATATAGCCTTCGAGCTGTTGCTGGCCAATATCTAGATGCTCAGATGCGCGTTCTAGGGCATCTAAGTGGCGACGACGTGCCATGAAGCCACCTTCATTGCCACCAGCAAAGCCCATGCAATCTTTTAAGTGATTACGTAGTGCATCAACGCCTTGTCCCGTCTTTGCTGATAGTCGAATCAGAGTTGGATCATTAACATGGCAAATCCCGAGATCTTCACCGGTTTGATCGGCTTTGTTACGAATCACGGTCATTCCGATGTTATTCGGCAGACGATCAACGAAATCTGGCCAGATATCTTTCGGGTCGGTTGCATCGGTAGTGGTGCCATCGACCATAAATAAAACGCGATCGGCTTGAGCAATTTCTTCCCAAGCGCGTTCAATACCGATTTTTTCGACTTCATCCGAGGCTTCACGCAGGCCTGCGGTATCAATAATGTGCAGTGGCATACCATCAATATGGATATGTTCACGAAGTACATCACGGGTTGTACCTGCAATATCAGTCACAATCGCGGAGTCTTTACCCGATAATGCATTCAGTAAGCTCGACTTACCGGCATTAGGACGACCTGCAATCACCACCTTCATACCTTCACGCATGATGGCACCTTGATTGGCTTCTTGGCGAACCGCTTCGAGGTTGTCGATGATAGCTTGTAAGTCAGCACTTACTTTACCGTCAGCAAGGAAATCAATCTCTTCTTCTGGGAAGTCGATAGCGGCTTCAACATAGATGCGTAAGTGAATCAGAGAGTCCACCAGCGTATTAATGCGTTTCGAGAACTCACCTTGCAACGATTGCAGAGCTGATTTCGCCGCTTCTTCTGAACTGGCATCAATGAGGTCAGCAATCGCTTCTGCTTGGGTTAAATCCATCTTGTCGTTCAAGAAGGCACGCTCCGAGAACTCACCAGGGCGTGCTGCGCGTAGCCCTGGAATCGCGAGGATGCGCTTGATGAGCATATCCATTACCACAGGGCCACCGTGGCCTTGTAGCTCTAATACGTCTTCACCGGTAAACGAGTGCGGGTTAGGAAAGTAAAGCGCGATGCCTTGGTCTAGCTCTAAACCATCGTGAGATTTAAAAGGGGTGTACTCAGCGTAACGTGGTTTCAGTACTTTGCCGGTAACTTCAAGCGCAACTTGGGCTGCTTGTGGGCCTGAAACGCGAATAATACCGACGCCGCCACGGCCGGGTGCAGTCGCTTGAGCAACAATCGTATCTGTAGTCATAGTTGTGCCTGCTAGCATGTGAAAGCCAAAAAGGGGCGCTCACGATTAATCAATTAGCTGAATTGTAATCAGCTAAAAACAAAAAGGCGACCTTTTGGTCGCCTTTCTTTGTCTCTTTCTATTATCGAACTTACTTAGAATGTAAGCCTTTCTTTTCCAGCGCGCGGTAGATAAGCGTTTGCTGAATCAGAGTTACGATGTTCGATACTAGCCAGTATAGAACCAGACCTGAAGGGAAGAACAGGAAGAAGAATGTGAACATAACCGGCATAAAGGTCATGATCTTCTGCTGCATTGGATCCGTTACAGTTGTCGGGCTCATCTTCTGGATTAGGAACATTGAAGCACCCATCAGAAGTGGCAAGATGTAGTATGGGTCTTGTGCTGAAAGGTCAGTAATCCAACCGAAGAACGGTGAGTGACGCAGTTCAACAGACTCCATTAGTGCCCAGTATAGCGAAATGAAGATAGGCATTTGCAGAAGGATAGGTAAACAGCCACCTAGTGGGTTTACTTTCTCTTTCTTGTAAAGCTCCATCATTTCTTGGCTCATGCGTTGACGGTCGTCGCCGATACGCTCACGCATTGCAGTCAGCTTAGGCTGAAGCATACGCATTTTCGCCATAGACGTGTACTGAGCTTTCGTTAGTGGGTACATAGCACCACGAACGATGAAAGTTAGACAGATGATTGCCAGACCCCAGTTCACAACGATGCCTTGAATGAACGAAAGCAGAGTATGAAGTGGTTTAGCAATGAACCATAACCAACCGTAGTCAACTACTAGGTCTAGGTTAGGTGCAACAGCAGCCATTTGGTCTTGAAGTTTAGGACCAACCCAAAGCGTTGCTTTGAAGTTTGCTTCGTCGCCAGTAGCGATGGTTTTGTTCGGCATGCGAACACCGATGTCGCCAAGGTTACCAATTACACGAGTGTAAAGGTTGCTGCCTGCTTCGTCGCGTGGGATCCATGCACTTGCAAAGTAGTGCTGAATCATCGCAGCCCAACCTTGACCGTTTGCTAGGTTAAGAGACAGGTTGCGATCTTGCATGTCGTCGAAGCTGTATTTTTTGTAACGCGTATCTTCCGTAGAGTAAGCACCACCACGGTAAGTTGGCATTGTTAGGCTACCGCCGTCATCCATTACGTTCTGACGCAGGTGAGCGTACATGCCGAATGTCGCGTTGTTACCAGAGTTGTTGACTACATCGTATTCAACATCCATTGCGTAGCTGCCACGCTTAAGGATGAATGTTTTCGTGTAATCAAGGCCGTTCGCTTGGTAAGTCATCGGGATGCGTAGTTCATCCTGACCATCAGCAAGCGTGAAGCTGTCTGCTGAAACTGTGTAGCTTGGGCGGTTTGTGCTGCTTAAATCGATACCTTGAGGACCCACTAGACCGCTTTGTGCGATAAATTGGTGACCGGGTTCGTTTTTAAGAAGAACAAACGTATCTTCAGAATCGAACTCAGCAGAGTAATCGTTTAGGTTTGCTTTAACGACATCACCACCAACCGTATCAATTGACAGAGTCAGTACATCAGTTGTTACTGTGATAGTTTTAGCAGAAGAAGCAACTTGACCAGGAGCCGGGTCTAGATCATCTGCATAAGATGGCGCTGGTAGGGTGCTGCCAGATTGTGCCTGCTCAACCGCTTGTGGTGCTGGATTCTGAGCTACGTTCCATTGTTGGAACAGTAGGAAAGAAACCAAAGCCAATGCGATTAACAGGATATTACGTTGAGAATCCATCGTTATTTATCTCTGTCTTGTTTTTGGACTGGTGGAACGGGGTCAAAGCCCCCTTCGTTCAAAGGATGGCATTTTAATAGACGTTTGCCTGATAACCAACACCCTTTTACAAAACCGTGAGCTTTCAACGCTTCTATCGCATATAAAGAGCAGGTTGGAGTAAATCGGCAGCGTGGGCCGATGAGTGGACTAATAAACCATCTATAAAAATAGATGGGTATTAGCGCTATCCACGCGAAGGGCGAGACAGGCGAAGCCATAATTTGTCGAGTAGCTTGAACATTTCTTCATTGCTTAAATCTTGCGCGCTCTTCTTAGCGATTACAACAAAATCTTTGTTAGGAAGTTTGTGTTGAGTGTTACGAAAGCTTTCACGAGTAAGACGCTTGAATCGGTTACGACCCACGGCGGTTTTAATCTGCTTTTTCGGAACGGCTAATCCAAGACGAGGATTTGAAAGAGAGTTATTTCGGGCAATGATGGTGAAATGAGGGGAGCCAGCTCGATGAGCTTGCTTGAAGACATTTTGATAATGTTCGGGAGTTAACAAGCGTAACTCCCGACCGAAGGCTAGCTTATTCAAAATAATCAAAGATTACTTAGAAAGACGCTTACGGCCTTTTGCACGACGTGCATTGATTGTTGCGCGACCGTTCTTAGTAGCCATGCGAGCACGGAAACCGTGAGTACGCTTACGCTTTAGAACTGTAGGTTGAAAAGTGCGTTTCATTGTAATTACCTTACTGATCAGTAGTTTTAGGTTTTTGTTAAACCCGGCGTGGGCATTTTTTCTCTTCTTTATATAAGAAAGGAAAACCGACGCCTCTCAACAAAGAGGCGGAATTGTAATCACTGTCACAAAAAGTGTCAATGATTGGGTTAACTAAAATTCCGGTCGGGGGATTATACGTAGAATAACTAAAATCACAAGGATCCTTAGTCGATCCCAACCTTATTTAAGAATTTTTTTAATTTAGGATCCTGTGGATTACCAAAAATATCCTGTGGAGATCCCTGCTCGATAATATGACCGTCAGCCATGAAGATCACTCGGTCTGCGACCTCTCTCGCGAACTGCATTTCATGGGTAACCACCAGCATGGTTTGATGCTGATTTGCCAGTTTTTTCATTAGGTTAAGCACTTCGCCAACCCACTCAGGATCGAGCGCTGAAGTCGGCTCATCAAACAGTAAAAGCTCGGGTTGTAGTGCCATTGCACGGCCAATACCCACCCGTTGTTGCTGGCCACCAGAGAGCGCGGCTGGGTAGCTATCACCTTTGTCACCTAAGCCAATATCATCAAGTATTTGTTGTGCTTTTTCATGGGCTTGCTGTTTTTTCCAACCACGAACGGTAATTAAACCTTCAGCAATATTCTGTCTCGCGGTTTGGTGAGCGAACAGTGCATAGTTTTGGAACACAAAACCGGTCTTACGACGCAGTGCAAGCACCTCTGCCTTAGTGTGTTTCTGAGTATCAACCTTGATATCATCAATCGAAATCGTGCCTTGATCGGCTTGCTCTAGAAAATTCACACAACGCAGTAGGGTAGATTTACCCGTACCACTTGAACCTATGATGACAATTATCTCACCTTGTTTGATTTCTAGGTCGATCCCTTTCAAAACTTCGGTGTCACCAAACTGCTTGTGGATACTTTGTAATTTGATCATCGTACATACGCCTTATTCAGTTTCACTTCGGCCCAAATTTGAATACGAGTGAGGATAACCACCACGCCCCAGTAAATCAGTGCGACTGCTAAGAAAGCCTCGAAGAAGCGGAAACTTGAAGAAGCCTCCATCTGAGCTTTAGCCATGATTTCGGCGACACCTAGGGTGAAGGCAAGTGAAGTCGACTTGATCATATCGATGAAGTAGTTCATCAACGACGGCAGTGCCACGCGAGTTGCTTGCGGTAAGATCACTCGGCGCATCGCTTGGCTGGTTGTCATACCGACCGAAAGGCTGGCTTCCATCTGGCTGCGATCAATACCGATAATCGCGGCACGAATACTTTCTGCCATATACGCGGCAAAGTGCAGGGTTAAGCCAATCACAGCGGCGCTGAAGGCATCCAACCCAACCATCCACGGGAAGACTTGTGGTAAGCCGTAATAAAGGAGGAACAGCTGCACCAACAGTGGTGTGCCTCGGAAGAAGCTAATGTACAGCTGGCTCAGTTGGTCGAGCACTGGGATTTTGAATACACGAATATTCGCCAGTATCAGAGACAGGATCAGAGCAAAGAACAAGCCCCAGGTCGCCATCTCCATCGTGGTGCCTAAATACTTCAGTAGTATTGGCAACAGCTCTAGCATGTAATTAAAGTCAAATCCCATAATCTATCTCGTATTTTTATTGGCAGTGTTGTTCTATATGTAAGTACTGTTGTATCAGGTTTTTTAATCAGTGCACAAAAGCAAAAAGCCCACCGCTGTATAAAGCAGTGGGCCTTGAATGGAGAAAGTGAGTAATTACTTCTGAGTAATGTCCGCACCAAACCATTTCTGAGAGATACTTTCTAGCGTACCATCTGCGCGCATTGCTGCTAATGCTTCATTTACTTCTGCTTGCAGTTTTTTGCCGTTATCGTTGTCGACGAAAGGCCAAGCGTTTTCAATTGTTTCGAATGGCTGACCTGCTAGTTGTAATGGTAGACCAGTCTTCTTGATAAGCTCTAGTGCTGATAGGCGATCCATTACGAATGCATCGGCACGACCCAGTGCCACGTCATGTTCAATACCTGTATCGTAGGTTTTTACATTGATCTTGCCATCTTTGTCGTAGCTGCGAAGCAGTTGTTCAAAGTTTGAGCCTAGGTTTACCGCAACCGTCTTGCCATCAAGGTCTTCGATGCCTTTAATGCTGTCATTACCTTTACGAACGGTAATTTGTGCGCCGTCTACTACGTATGGGTCTGCGAATAGGTATTTCGCTTTACGTGCATCCGTCATTGTAATTTGGTTTGAAATGGTATCGATGCGACCCGTTTCAAGAAGACCAAACAGACCAGAGAAGTTTGCCGTTACGTATTCAACCTTGTAATCGTTACGCTTACCGATCTCATCCCATAAATCCACTTCAAAACCCTGTAGCTGGTCTTGTTTAACGAACGTAAACGGGAAATAGCGACCAGACATGCCGACTTTAACTTCAGTCGCAGCTTGAACAGTAGCAGCAGAGAGTGCGATAGCCGCAATTGCAGCCTTAATCCAGTTATTCATTTGGTAACTCCTTATATTTATGGGTTTGGATGTTACTGGGAAAATGCTCACTAGAATAAATAACCAGATGTTATTAACCATAACCAGATTGAATTCCCGATTTGGGGATAACTAGCAAGGATCCGGGCATAAGTGGATCATTGTGTGAGTAAATTAGGGGCAAGATGTGTGGTTCCACCGATAAATTACAAATTTATTGTGAATAACTTGGATCTTATTCACTGGATCTGTGATCAATTGCTGGTGATCTGACTTATCAACAGGTAAAATTAGCGGTCATTTCATATTACTTTAAATAGAGTGAGGGCACCGTGTCATCTTCGCTTTGGTTGCAGTGTTTGCAACAGCTTCAAGAAGAGTTACCAGCTACAGAATTCAGTATGTGGGTTCGTCCGTTACAAGCGGAACTCAATGACAATACTCTAACTCTATTTGCACCGAACCGTTTCGTACTCGATTGGGTTCGTGATAAGTATCTAAATAGCATTAACCGTCTGCTGCAAGAATATTGCGGTAACGATATCCCACATCTTCATTTTGAAGTGGGAAGCAAGCGTGTGATTGCACCAAAGCCTGCGACACCAACTCAGACTCGCACTGCAGCTGATGTGGCCGCTGAGTCATCAGCACCTGCGCAATTACAAGCTCGCAAACCTGTCCATAATATCTGGCGTGATGAAGAGCCTGTCGCGGTTGACTTGAATCACCGCTCAAACGTGAACCCAAAACATAAGTTCAATAACTTTGTTGAAGGTAAGTCGAACCAACTCGGTTTGGCTGCGGCACGTCAGGTTTCTGATAACCCAGGTACAGCCTACAACCCGTTGTTCCTATACGGCGGCACTGGTTTAGGTAAAACGCACTTGTTGCATGCGGTGGGTAACGCCATTGTTGATAATAAGCCGAATGCGAAAGTGGTTTACATGCACTCAGAGCGTTTTGTTCAGGATATGGTAAAGGCTCTGCAAAACAACGCGATCGAAGAATTTAAGCGCTACTACCGTAGTGTTGATGCATTGCTTATCGATGACATCCAATTCTTTGCTAATAAAGAGCGTTCTCAAGAAGAGTTCTTCCATACCTTTAACGCGCTGCTTGAAGGTAACCAACAGATCATCCTAACGTCTGACCGTTATCCAAAAGAGATCAACGGGGTAGAAGATCGTCTTAAATCTCGTTTCGGCTGGGGTTTGACGGTAGCGATTGAGCCACCAGAGCTTGAGACACGTGTTGCGATCTTGATGAAGAAAGCCGAAGACCACCAAATTCACCTTGCGGATGAAGTGGCGTTCTTTATTGCCAAGCGTCTACGCTCTAACGTTCGTGAACTGGAAGGCGCATTGAACCGTGTTATTGCGAATGCAAACTTCACTGGCCGCCCGATCACGATCGACTTCGTGCGTGAAGCACTGCGTGACCTACTTGCCCTGCAAGAAAAACTGGTCACTATTGATAACATTCAAAAGACAGTCGCTGAGTACTACAAAATCAAAGTCGCTGATCTATTGTCTAAGCGTCGTTCTCGTTCTGTTGCTCGTCCACGTCAATTGGCGATGGCACTGGCGAAAGAGCTAACAAACCACAGCTTGCCTGAGATTGGCGATGCATTCGGTGGTCGTGACCACACGACGGTACTGCATGCTTGTCGTAAGATTGCTCAGCTGCGTGAAGAGAGCCACGACATTAAAGAAGATTATTCGAACTTGATTCGTACCCTTTCTTCTTAATACACAGTATTCTTAACCTTAATAAGCAGAATCTTGGCCACGTACTATTACGCAGTGCCATTTAGACCGTAAGAGCAAGATATGAAATTTACCATTGAACGTAGTCACCTGATTAAGCCATTACAACAAGTATCTGGCGCACTCGGTGGCAGGCCAACGCTTCCAATTCTAGGAAACCTACTGATTAAAGTAGAAGATAACGTGTTGTCGATGACAGCGACGGATCTAGAAGTTGAACTGATCAGCCGTGTAACGCTTGAAGGTGATTTCGAAGCGGGTAGCATTACCGTACCTTCACGTAAATTCCTAGATATCTGCCGTGGATTGCCAGATAACTCAGTGATCACGGTGGTATTGGATGGTGACCGTATTCAGGTTCGCTCTGGTCGTAGCCGCTTCTCTTTAGCAACATTACCTGCGGCAGATTTTCCAAATATTGAAGACTGGAGCAGTGAAGTTGAAGTGTCAGTGACACAAGCTGAACTTCGCGGTCTTATCGAGAAAACACAATTCTCAATGGCGAACCAAGATGTTCGTTACTACCTCAACGGTATGTTGTTTGAGATTGAAGGCTCTATCCTGCGCAGCGTAGCGACCGATGGTCACCGTATGGCAGTATCTCAAGCACAACTGGGTGCGGATTTTGCTCAGAAGCAGATCATTGTTCCTCGTAAAGGTGTTCAAGAGTTAGTGAAGCTATTGGATGCACCTGAACAGCCAGTAACACTGCAAATTGGTAACTCTAACGTGCGAGCTGAAGTGAACAACTATGTCTTCACTTCTAAGCTGGTTGATGGTCGTTTCCCTGATTATCGCCGCGTAATGCCGCAAAATACCACCAAGACACTTGAAGCTGGCTGTGATGAATTACGTTCAGCATTTTCTCGTGCTGCGATTCTATCGAATGAAAAATTCCGTGGTGTTCGCGTTAACCTTGCGGATAGCGAGATGCGCATTACCGCGAACAACCCAGAGCAAGAAGAAGCAGAAGAAGTACTCGATGTTAACTTCGACGGTGACGCGCTAGAGATTGGCTTCAACGTAAGCTACGTATTGGATGTTCTGAACACACTGCGTTGTGAACAGGTTCGCATCTCAATGTCAGACGCCAATGCGAGTGCTCTTATCGAGAACGCACAAGATGACAGCGCGATGTACGTTGTTATGCCAATTCGCTTATAAGCAGCCCTATGTTGACCTACCGAGTCGTGATTGAAGATTAATATGAAGACGTTATGCCTTTATCGCGCTTAATCGTTAAGCAGTTTAGAAATATTGAAGCCTGTGACATTCAACCGTCATCAGGCTTTAACTTTCTTATAGGGGCTAACGGAAGCGGCAAAACCAGTGTCCTTGAAGCTGTGTATCTGCTCGGACATGGTCGCTCATTCAAGAGTTCACTTACCGGTCGTATCATACAAAACGAGTGTAGTGAGCTGTTTGTACATGGCCGTTTTATGACCTCGGATCAATTTGAGCTGCCAATTGGCATTAATAAGCAGCGCGATGGCACGACAGAGGTTAAAATAAGCGGTCAAACTGGGCAAAAGTTGGCTCAGTTAGCTCAAGTCTTACCTTTGCAGTTGATTCACCCTGAAGGGTTTGATTTACTAACCGATGGACCTAAGCATCGCCGAGCATTCATTGATTGGGGAGTCTTCCACAGTGAGTCGGGCTTTTATGATGCGTGGGGCAGGGTAAAGCGCCTCAATAAGCAGCGAAACGCCTTATTGAAAACGGCAACGCACTATCGAGAGCTGAGCTATTGGGACCAAGAATTGGCCCGTTTAGCTGAAAGCATCAGTCAGTGGCGTGCCACCTACGTTGATCAGCTCAAAGAAGTCGCCGAAGAAATCTGTGCGACCTTCCTTCCTGAGTTTGAGATAAAGATTAACTACTATCGTGGCTGGGACAAAGACACCCCGTACGCCGATATATTAGAAAAGAATTTTGAAAGGGATCAGCAGCTTGGTTACACCTTTAGTGGGCCAAACAAAGCGGATCTGAAGATAAAAGTGAACGGCACTCCAGTGGAAGATGTCTTGTCACGAGGTCAATTGAAGTTGATGGTGTGCGCGCTACGAGTAGCACAAGGGCAACACCTCACTCAAATGACAGGTAAGCAGTGCATCTATTTGATAGATGACTTCGCTTCCGAATTAGATAGCCAACGCCGAGCACGTCTTGCTGAGTGTTTAAAGGCGACCCAGGCTCAAGTTTTTGTAAGCTCTATTACCGCTGATCAGATTGCAGATATGCATGACGAAAATAGCAGGATGTTTCATGTGGAACATGGCAAAATAGAGCAAGGATAATTAGTCAGAGAGTAACTATGTCAGATAATTACGATTCATCGAGTATTAAAGTACTGAAGGGTCTGGATGCGGTACGTAAGCGTCCTGGAATGTACATTGGCGACACGGATGATGGTACCGGTCTGCACCACATGGTTTTTGAGGTGGTAGATAACTCTATTGATGAAGCGCTAGCTGGTCACTGTAATGACATCATTGTAACTATCCATGAAGATAGTTCTGTGTCTGTGAGCGATGACGGCCGTGGTATTCCAACAGAATTGCACCCAGAAGAAAACGTATCTGCAGCCGAAGTAATCATGACGGTTCTTCACGCTGGTGGTAAGTTCGATGATAACTCGTACAAGGTATCTGGTGGTCTGCACGGTGTTGGTGTTTCAGTAGTTAACGCACTTTCTAAGCAAGTTACTCTTACTATCCACCGCGGTGGCAAAATCCACACTCAAACCTACAGCCACGGTGAGCCTCAAGCGCCACTAGCGGTTATCGGTGACACGGATAAAACAGGTACAGAGATTCGTTTCTGGCCGAGTGAAGAAACCTTCACTAACATCGAGTTCCATTACGACATTTTAGCTAAGCGTCTACGTGAGCTATCATTCTTGAACTCAGGTGTATCAATTAAGCTAATTGACGAGCGCGAAGAAGACAAAATGGATCACTTCGAATACGAAGGCGGTATCCAAGCGTTTGTTGAACACCTTAATACTAACAAAACGCCAATCATCCAAAAAATCTTCCACTTTAACTCTGAGCGCGAAGACGGTATTACCGTTGAAGTTGCGATGCAGTGGAATGACGGCTACCAAGAAAACATCTACTGTTTCACCAACAACATCCCTCAACGCGATGGTGGTGCTCACTTAGCAGGTTTCCGTGCGGCGCTAACGCGTACTCTGAACAGCTTCATGGACAAGGAAGGCTTCTCTAAGAAAGCGAAGACTGCGACCTCTGGTGATGATGCTCGTGAAGGTCTGACGGCGATAGTTTCTGTTAAAGTGCCTGATCCTAAGTTCTCAAGCCAAACTAAAGATAAGCTGGTTTCTTCAGAAGTGAAGTCTGCCGTTGAATCTACAATGGGTGAGAAGTTGTCTGAGTTCCTTATTGAGAACCCAGGTGAAGCGAAAACAGTTTGTTCTAAAATTATTGATGCAGCACGTGCTCGTGATGCAGCGCGTAAAGCTCGTGAAATGACTCGTCGTAAAGGCGCATTAGATTTAGCGGGTCTTCCTGGTAAGCTTGCTGACTGTCAGGAAAAAGATCCTGCACTGTCTGAACTATATATTGTGGAAGGAGACTCTGCTGGCGGTTCAGCTAAGCAGGGGCGTAACCGTAAGAACCAAGCAATCCTACCGCTGAAAGGTAAAATCCTTAACGTAGAGAAAGCACGTTTCGATAAAATGCTGTCTTCTCAAGAAGTAGCAACGCTAATCACCGCTCTTGGTTGTGGTATTGGTCGTGACGAATACAACCCAGATAAACTGCGTTACCACAACATCATCATCATGACCGATGCCGATGTCGATGGTTCTCACATCCGTACCCTGCTACTGACGTTCTTCTACCGTCAAATGCCAGAGCTGATTGAACGTGGCTACATCTACATTGCTCAACCGCCACTTTACAAAGTGAAGAAAGGTAAGCAAGAGCAGTACATTAAAGATGAAGATGCGATGAACCAGTATCAAGTATCTTTGGCTTTAGACAACGCAGAACTGCACGTAAACCCTGAAGCGCCAGCATTTGCAGGTGAAGGTTTAGAGAAGCTTGTTCAGCAATACAATGCAGGCATCAAGCTTGTTGATCGTATGAGCCGCCGTTACCCACGCGCATTGGTTCACGAACTGATTTACGTTCCTCGTCTAACGGCCGAGCAGTGTCATGATGACGCGGCAGTTGAAGCTTGGGGTAAGCAGCTTGTTGAACAGCTAAACGCGAAAGAAGTAGGTGCAAGCCAATACAGCCTTGAAGTTGAAAAACACGAAGAGCTAGGCTTAAGCGTTCCTAAGATTGTGGTTCGTACTCATGGTGTGACTCATGAACACCTACTAAGCATCGATCTTATTAACTCTAAAGAGTTTGGTAAGCTAGCGGATCTTTCTGAAGCTCTTGATGGCTTGATTGAAGAAGGCGCTTACATTAAGCGTGGTGAGCGTACTCAAGAAGTTTCTAGCTTCGTTGATGCTCTGAACTGGTTAGTGAAAGAGTCTCGTCGTGGTCTAAGCCTACAGCGATACAAAGGTCTAGGCGAGATGAACCCGGATCAACTTTGGGAAACCACAATGGATCCTGAAACTCGCCGTATGATGCAAGTAACAATTGAAGACGCTGTTGGTGCTGATTTGTTGTTTACGACGCTAATGGGTGACCAAGTTGAACCTCGTCGTAACTTCATCGAAGAGAATGCACTGAAAGTAGCAAACCTAGACGTTTAGTCTCTTTGATACTTCGCTCTTTGGCTTAATTTCTGTGTCAGAGGTGCTCACATACATTCGTATGCTCCGCGCCTCTTCCTTGAACTAAAGCCAAATAGCTTCGTCTCAAAAAACTAAAATCATTTTAAAGCACTATCCTTTGGATGGTGCTTTTTTATGTTTGTAAGATATTGAAAAATATTGAGTTGCAAAAATAATTGAAAATAACCCCTTGAAACTATTTTGCTCAATCCATATATCTATTTGTGAAGAGGATGACTGTCTTGCTCTACAAGAGAAGAAACAGAACCTTCATTACCGCTAACGAAGTATCGCTCAATAGAGGATAACTTTGGCAGCACACAACTTAAAAATTGATTCATTGCCATGTCCCAGCGTTGTCGCCAATAGAGGTGAAACCCGAGGAATGCGAATTGAATCTCTTAGCTGTTTACTGGGTCACACACAGGTTAGATCCAAGTAAAATTCGCAGCTAAGACTATTGCTTACTAAAAGGATAGCATTATGAGAACTGTAGATTTCACTCCACTTTACCGCAACGCAATCGGCTTCGATCGTCTATTCAACATGATGGAAGCGAATACATCGAAGAACTCTTCTGGCGGTTACCCTCCATACAACATCGAGCAAAAAGACGAGAACAACTACCGTATTACTATGGCAGTCGCTGGTTTTGCTGATGACCAATTAGATCTGACTCAGAAAGAGAACATGCTAATTGTGAAAGGTGAGCGTAAAGCAGAAGCAGAGAAAACCTTCGTATACCAAGGTATCGCAGAGCGCGATTTCGAGCGTAAATTCCAACTGGCTGACTACGTAAAAGTGGTAGGTGCAAGCATGGAAAATGGTCTTCTTCACATCGACCTCGAACGCGAAATCCCAGAAGCGATGCAACCACGTAAGATTGCTATCAATGGTAATAGTTTACTAGAAGGCTAATTACTGTTAGCTCCTTAGAGCTAAAAAATATCGGGAAGTAAAAGTGAAAGAGCACCTAATGAGGTGCTCTTTTTGTATTTGACCTACGGTAAGCTAAAAGCTCTTATTACTGCTCTGAGTAAGCCTTTTTCACTTCTTCAGCAATGATAGCAATGCCTTTCTGCATCGCCTCATCATCTTGTACGTAGTTCATGCGTAAGCACTGGTGAGCATGATCCCACTCGTCTTCTTGGCCGATAAAGAAGTATTCACCCGGAACAATCAATACGCCGCGCTCTTTCAAGCGCTTATACAGTTCCATGGTAGTGATGGGCAGCTCATCAAACCATAGCCACAAGAAGATGGCGCCTTCAGGTTTGTGAATTCTAAAGCGTGGGTCGTCAATAGCATCTTGTAAGAGCTCAACTGCACGTAGAGATTTATCTTTATAGAAAGGTTTGATCACCTCGCTGCTTAAGCGCAGTAAATCGCCTTTTTCAATCATGTGATTGGCAATTGCAGGGCCGACGCTGTTTGGCGCTAAGCTGATGATGCCATTCATGTTGGTCAATGCTTGTGTTACTTCTTCACTCGCAATCACGATACCGCAACGCACACCCGGCAAACCAAGCTTAGAAAGGCTCATGCACAGAATCGTATTTTCATTCCAGAACGGTTCGACATCTTCAAAGATGATGTTTGGAAACGGCAGGCCGTAAGCATTGTCGATCAGCAGTGGGATGTTGTTTTCACGCGCCAGTGTATCCAATTTACGTACTTCTTCGTCGGTCAGTACGTTACCTGTTGGGTTAGTTGGACGAGATGCACAGATAGCGGCAACCGAGTCATCAACCTTAAGCTTTTCAAAATCAACATGGTATTTGAACTGGCGGTTTTCTAGCAACTCGATCTCTGGGTGGTAAGAGATAAAGATATCGTCATCAATACCCGCGTCGCCGTAGCCGATGTATTCCGGTGCGATTGGCAGTAGGATTTTCTTATGTGAACCGTCAGGCTGTTGGCCTGCTAGCAGGTTGAACAGGTAGAAGAAGCCACTTTGACTGCCATTAGTCAGGCTGATGTTCTTCTCGCTGATATCCCAGCCATAGGTCTCTTTCAGCATTGCCGCTAACGATTTGATGAAGCTGTCTTTACCCTGCGGACCATCGTAGTTGGCGAGGGCGGCGATGAGTTCTCCACTGGCGAGCATGTCGGCACTGGCTTGGTTAAAGTAATCGAGCATGGCAGGGATAGCGGCTGGGTTGCCACCACCGAGCATGATAGCGCCAGGAGTGCGCAGGCCATCATTCAAATCATCCATTAAACGAGTGATTCCAGAGTATCGATTAAACTTTTCGCCAAACTTAGAGAACTGCATTACTAATTTTACCTAATTCATTGTGATTGCTTGTTACGTGTCATTAAGGCAGACCTTATGTCTGCCATCAGTGTATTCCTTGAACATACCGCAATGTTTTTGCGACGCATAGCGCCAAATGCTCTAACACGTAAAAAACTTCTATAAAGTTTGGTTAATGAGTGACAGCTTGCTTATTGAACGTACCTTTAGCGATAAAAAAAGGAGAAGCCTAAGCTTCCCCTTTAGTTTCTGGTGTTTATGTTAATGAAGGTTTAGTTCGAACCGGTATAAACGACTAATACCTTGTCATCTTGGTATTGGCGTTCGAACGCATAGTAGCCCTTGCTGTTACGGATGATGTGCTTACCCTGAGCAACGGCTGGGTGGCGTTGGCGGAATTGGCCAAGCGCTTGCCAGTGTTCTAGCAGCTCTGCACGTTCGCCAGTGATTTGATCCCAAGGCATGTCTGAGCGTGTGCCTTGCATTGGATCAGACCCCGTTGGGCCAAAGTCTCGGGCGATTTCATCGCCGTAATAGATCTGTACCGCACCGGGAGCCAGCATCAACGCGTTTGCAGCTTTGGTTTGTTTTGCAAAGTCACTGCCATGTTGTGTCCAGAATAGCGAGGTGTCGTGAGACGAAAGGTAACTCAGTACGTTGAACTCGCTGTCGTTGTTGATCTTCTCTGCGTATCGAAGGTAATCAGCATCAAGATCGGATAGGCACTTGAGCGCCTTTGGTGCGATATCACTCTGGAATTCAAAGTTGATGATCGAATCAAATCCGTTAGCGAAGTAATCTGATTTGACCACGCTGTGTGCCCATACTTCGCCAGTCATCCAGAAGGGTAAGTCATCCAAGGCCTTGTCTGGGTTGTTCTGTTTCCACTCGGCAAGTGCCTGGTTGGTGCTCTCTTTCAGTTCTGCCCATGCTTCGAGTTCAACGTGTTTAGCGGTATCGACCCTGAAACCATCGACACCATATTCGCGCACCCAATCCGATAACCAAGTGATTAAATGGTTACGAGGTGTTTTGAGTTCATCGGTCGCGCTGGTGGACTTATTGCGATAGAAATTAGGCAGCCCGATTGTCTCTGTCGACTCTGTTTTGAAATCGGGCAGATGCGCCAAAGACATGGTGAGGTTATTGTAGCCCGGAGAGTCATAGGCGCCGATATCGCTGCGTAGCCAAGCTTTGCCCCACCACTTTTCCCACGCTTCTTTGTCGCTGTAAGAGATGTAGTTGTTGAAGTAGTGCCAGTTCTGACCTTTGGCAGGTTGCCAATCTGTCCAGTTTTCGCCAAGTGTTTGTTTGGCTTCTTCGTCAGTTAGGTTGAGCTTACCAAAATCAAACTCTTGCATGTCGGCAAGCGTCGCATAGCCGGTGTGGTTCATTACCACATCCCAAACAACACGAATGCCTTTGCTATGCGCGGTATCGATGAAGGTTTTTAGCTCGTCTTCGGTGCCCATGTTGTCATCGAGCTTGGTCCAATCTTGATGGTAGTAGCCGTGGTAGCCGTAGTGTTTGAAGTCACCTCGATCACCGCCGCCAACCCAGCCGTGGATTTGCTCTAACGGAGACGTTATCCAGATAGCATTAGCACCGAGTGATTCTATGTAATCGAGTTTTTCGGTTAAGCCTGCCAAGTCACCACCGTGGAAGGTGCCGATTTCGTCTTGTCCATCTTGGCTGCGATCGTAACTGTTGTCGTTATCAGGATTACCATTGTGGAAACGGTCAGTCATTACGAAGTAAACCGTGGCGTTATCCCAACTAAAGTCAGCTTTGGTTTCTGGTTCTACTTTCTCAAGCAGCAGAACACCTTGGCTATTTTCTGCTGGCTGCATGGTGACGCTGCCATTCGTTACTGTGACTTGTTTGCCTGAAAGAGCGTCTCTAACCACGGTGCCATCATCAAAGGTTTGAGCAACGTCGATGATGGTTGGTTCGTCACTAGGAACCGGACAAGCAAAGCTTTGTACTTGTTGTTGCTTCGGCTTTATCTGAACGGTCAGTTCATTGGTTTGTGGGTTGAGCATAAACTGATAGGTGTTAGCGCGAAAGATCTTGATATCTAATTCAGACTTCTCGGCGCAGTCGTCTAGGCGAAGGGGTTTATTGAATTTGATGCGGTTTTCTTCAGCCAGCGCATAGTTGGTGCCACAGGTATTTTGAGTATCGCTGATAGAGAAGGTATAGCTACCTTTGGCGAGTTCCTGTTCTGCAATCACGGTGCCTTTACCGGATGATTCGAATACGACAGTGTCGTTATCAATTGTCAGTAATAGGTTGTTGTCACTGGTTTGGCTGCATGCGCTGAGTGCGAGTATTGAAAGCGCGAGTACTGTTTTTTTCATTGTTCCCTTCCCCTGAATAAACAGGTCAGTTATAGCAAACAATGCCCTCTACAGTCTGAGTGCTGTTTCATTCAGTTAATCAATAAGACCTCTACAAACAAATGCTTGGTTCACAAAAACAAAAAGGGAAGCTTTCGCTTCCCTTTGGGTGTTTACCGTTAATTACTCAGAGTATGACTTAGAGTAATTGTCTCACTTGTGCTTATTTTTGCAGTAGAGAGATGTCAGCAATCTGTAGGAACAGGTTACGTAGGTTGTTCAGTAGCGTTAGACGGTTCTTCTTAAGCGCTTCGTCATCAGCCATAACCATTACGTTATCGAAGAATGCATCAACTGGTTCACGTAGATCAGCAAGCTTGCTTAGGGCTTCTTGGTAGTTACCTGTTGCGAATGCTGGTTCTAGTGCTTCCGTCATTACTTCAACGTTTTCAGCCAGTGCTTTCTCTGCGTCTTCTTGAAGAAGCGTTAGGTCGATTTCAGCTGGTAGCTCGCCATCGAATTTCGCAAGGATATTACCTACACGCTTGTTCGCTGCTGCTAGTGCTTCTGCTGCTTCCAGTTCACGGAAGTGAGAAACCGCTTTAACACGTTGGTCAAAGTCAGCAGGCTTAGTTGGACGACGTGCTAGTACCGCTTGGATGATATCAACACTGAAACCAGCATCTTGGTACCATGCGCGGAAACGACCTAGCATGAAGTCGATAACGTCAGCTTCTACGTTTTTGTTAGTCAGCTTGTCGCCTAGTAGCTCTTTCGCTTTGCCGATCAGATCGGTTAGGTCTAGGTTGTAGCCGTTTTCAACGATGATACGTAGCACACCTAGAGACGCACGACGAAGTGCAAATGGGTCAGAACCTTTTGGTGCTTGGCCAATACCGAAGATACCTACGATAGTGTCTAGCTTGTCTGCCATTGCTACTGCTGAAGAGATACCAGTGCTTGGTAGATCGTCACCCGCGAAACGAGGCATGTATTGCTCGTAAAGTGCCAGTGCAACTTGCTCGTCTTCACCGTCGTGAGTCGCGTAGTGCATGCCCATCACACCTTGAGTATCCGTAAATTCGAATACCATAGAGGTCATTAGGTCACACTTAGCCAGTAGGCCAGCACGCTTAGACTTTTCAACGTCAGCATCGATTTGCTCAGCAATGTAGCCTGCAAGCTCTGTGATGCGGTCTGTTTTGTCTTTGATAGTACCCAATTGCTTCTGGAAGATAGCCTGGTCTAGTTCAGCAAGACGGTCGATAAGCGGGCGCTTACGGTCTGTGTTGAAGAAGAATTCAGCATCAGCAAGACGTGGGCGTACCACTTTCTCGTTACCTTCGATAACGTGACGAGGCTCTTTAGACTCGATGTTCGATACGAAGATGAAGTTCGGTAGTAGTTTCTTGTTGTCATCGTAAACAGGGAAGTACTTTTGGTCACCCTTCATGGTGTAAACCAAAGCTTCAGAAGGGACTTTTAGGAATTCTTCTTCAAACTTCGCTGTCAGTACTACTGGCCATTCAACCAGAGACGTTACTTCTTCAACAAGGTCATCTTCTAGGTCAGCTGTACCGCCAACCGCAGCTGCCGCTTTTTGCGAATCAGCAAGGATGATCGCTTTACGCGCTTCGTAATCTGCCATTACTTTACCGCGCTCTTCTAGGATCGCAGGGTATTGGTCAGCAGAGTCGATTGTGAACTCTTGTTCGCCCATGAAACGGTGGCCACGGATAGTACGAGCAGATGCTACGCCTAGGATTTCGCCTTCAACAAGCTCATCACCTAGTAGTACTGTCAGTGTTTTTACTGGACGGATAAATTGAATGTCTGAGTTACCCCAGCGCATTGCTTTAGGAATTGGTAGGCCAGCCAGTGCTTTCGCAGCAATGTCCATCACCAATTCTTGAACTGGTTTGCCAGCTACTTCTTGTTTGAAAAGAAGCCACTCGCCTTTGTCTGTTTTCAGACGGTCAGCTTGCTCAACAGTAATACCGTTACCACGAGCCCAACCTTGTGCCGCTTTGGTCGCGTTGCCTTCAGCATCGAATGCCACAGAAACAGCAGGGCCACGTTTCTCAACCACTTTGTCTGCTTGGCCTTCAGCCAGTGCAGTTACTTTAAGTGCTAGACGACGAGGTGCTGCGTACCACTTGATGCCTTCGTGAGAAAGCTCAGCCGTTTTAAGACCTGCTTCAAAGTTAGAAGCAAACGCTTCTGCTAGAGAACGAAGTGCTGTTGGTGGAAGCTCTTCCGTACCCAGTTCAATTAGAAAATTCTTCGCCATGATTATTTACCTTCCTTTTCTTCTACAGATCGGCACATTGGGAAGCCAAGCGCTTCACGTGACGCGTAGTACGCCTCAGCAACTGATTTAGTCAGGTTGCGGATACGAAGGATGTAACGTTGACGCTCTGTTACAGAGATAGCTTTGCGCGCATCAAGGATGTTGAATGCGTGACCTGCTTTTAGAATGCGCTCGTAAGCTGGAAGCGGCAGTGGCTTCTCAAGCTCAAGTAGCTCTTCACACTCTTTCTCGCACTGGTCGAAGAAAGTGAATAGGAAATCTACGTCTGCGTGCTCGAAGTTGTACGTCGATTGCTCAACTTCGTTTTGGTGGAAGATGTCACCGTAAGTCACGTTAGAACCGTCTGGTGCTACGTTCCATACTAGGTCGTAAACAGAATCTACTTCCTGGATGTACATTGCTAGACGCTCGATACCGTAAGTGATCTCGCCAGTTACTGGCTTACACTCAAGGCCGCCAACCTGTTGGAAGTAAGTAAACTGAGTTACTTCCATGCCGTTTAGCCATACTTCCCAACCAAGGCCCCATGCGCCTAGTGTTGGGTTTTCCCAGTTATCTTCAACGAAGCGAATGTCGTGAACAAGTGGGTCAACACCAAGAACCTCTAGGGAGCCTAGGTACAACTCTTGGATATTGTCTGGCGATGGTTTTAGCGCTACTTGGAATTGGTAGTAGTGCTGCAGACGGTTCGGGTTTTCACCGTAACGGCCATCGGTCGGACGACGAGAAGGTTGAACGTAAGCTGTAGACATTGGCTCTGGGCCAAGTGCTCGTAGACATGTCATTGGGTGAGAGGTGCCTGCACCTACTTCCATATCTAGAGGTTGAACAATGGTACAACCGTTTTGAGCCCAGTAATCCTGCAGCGCGAGGATCATTCCCTGGAAGGTTTTGATATCGTATTTTTGCATAGTCAGGTTCGCGCGATTCTTTTAAATGAATGAGAAAAATAACCTCTGAGTATACCGAGATATTCGTAAAGCGAGTAGGGGTAATCTTGTTTAATTAGTGGTCTAAAATGTCGTTTAGTGGATTTTTTTGCCTTTAATGTTTGTTTTTCGGCACAAGTGGATATTTTGATAAGTTTGACACTTGTGTTTGAAAGCGTGGGTGATTAAAATCTCGCGGTCTTTGGGGAGTAGCTTACTTATTCATATCCTATTGAATGAGTTCGTTCGTCAACATAATTGATGCAAAATCATCATGGCGTTCGAGGCAACCACCACCTTGGTGGCGCTTAGCAAGACCTTAGACAAGCATCGTGAACCGGGATGGGGCGCGAGGTTTGTCTTTGGTTAAATATAATAATCTCCATCCCAAATGAGCATGTCGTGAGCGTTTTAGCAATTTCAATTACAACTGTCGCCTTAGCCGAGATCGGTGATAAGACCCAGTTGCTATCCCTTTTATTAGCCAGTCGATATCGAAAACCGATACCTATCATTGCGGCTATCTTCTTTGCCACCATTGCCAATCATGCCCTTGCTGCATGGCTCGGGGTTGTGGTCGCCGACTATCTTTCACCTGAAGTATTAAAGTGGGTGCTGGTGGTTAGTTTCATCGCTATGGCGGGCTGGATTCTGATTCCGGATAAGTTGGATGACGATGAGCAGATATCAAACCGAGGCCCGTTTGTCGCCAGTTTCATCGCCTTCTTCATTGCTGAGATCGGTGATAAAACCCAAATTGCGACCTCTATTCTAGGGGCTCAATATTCTGATGCATTAACGTGGGTGATTCTGGGTACAACCATTGGTATGTTGCTGGCAAATGTGCCTGTGGTGATCATCGGTAAGCTGTCTGCTGATAAGATGCCTCTTGATCTGATTCGTAAGATCACAGCCTTGCTATTCGTGGGTTTAGCTATCGCTGCTGCTTTCTATTAACAGGTGGTATTGAGTCTTATTATACTCAATCAGTAGAGTAATGTGTTGTAGGTCATACTCTTACAGTATTGTGGGGTTTATCGAGCGAATGGACATATAACTGTCATACTTGTCATGATATTTTAATCTTGTGAGTTAAGAACACGAGGGCATGATTATGTTGACGCGTTATATGGGTATTACTCCACAAAGCCAAAGTTATCTATTTACTTTTGGTCTTGCACTTACACTGTTAGGCATGGTGTTGACGGACATGTGGCTGCCAATGGTCGCGGGTGCCATCATCATGACTGCACTTGCGGTAGAGGCTTGGATTCGGGTCGCGCATATTATTCCGATGCGCAAAGATATCCGAGAAATTCAGCATCAGCTGGAGCATCTGCAAAACAAATCTAGAAGCGAATAAACAAAAAGCCGCTCGTACTCTGAGTTCTGTTTAAGAACATAAGGTACGAGCGGCTTTTTTGATACTTGATAGTCGGTGGGGCGTTACGCCTCCAATCCCTTTCTGATCAAATACTGGTAAGGCAACGTTTCTGTTGCTTGGCCTACCAACTGGTGATCCATGAATCGACAAAAGCTCGGAATATCTCGAGTTGTCGAAGGATCGTCAGCTTTTACCAGTAACACATCGCCATCCTGCATGTTTCTAATTGTCTTCCTGACCATCATTACTGGTTCCGGGCAACGCAGGCCTTCAGCTTCTAAAGTATGGGTTGCCAGTTCAGGTTTGAATGTCATGGTTTGTATCTCTATATCTATCTAACGAGTGAATAATACGTCTGCAGAAAAAATATGCAATAAGTGCTTGGCAAACAGAATCATTTCCTATAACTTAGTTAACAAGTTGATAACAATTTGAAGCAAAGGCAACTAGCTAAGGAGTGGCGATGTTGACAGGATTAGATAGATTAACAATTTATTCGGTTCTCTGTTTTATTTCTTTTTGTGCGTTAGTACTACGCTCATCGACAGAGACCTCACTGATGCCTATTTTTGGCATAGTAGCAACGATTATTGGTATTTGGGTAGAGATGCGCCGTTGGCAAGGCATAGCCGAAGAGCAAGAGCACTAACCCGAATACAGCAAGCGAATTCCGATACGACAACATTCCGACACTATCCCCCAATTTTCTTGGGCTTCCCCGCGTAATTGCGGGATTTTTTTTATCTAAAGCATGCTATAAACAACTTAGTGACTAATGGCAATCGTATACAGCTAGGTAAGTGGCGTGGAATTAGAAGACATCTATCGTAGAGACCTTAATTTATTGGTCGCTTTAAAGGTATTGATTGAAGAGGGCAGCGTAAGCCAGGCCGCGCTTCGTCTTAACTTAAGCCAATCCGCAACCAGTCGAGTATTAGGGCGTTTAAGAGAATTACTAAACGATCCGTTGTTTACACGTCAAGGTCAGCACCTTATTCCTACCAAGAAAGCACTCGAGATCAGTCAGCGTATTGATCAGCCTTTGGAGTCTTTTCGCCAATTGCTGAGTCCGAGTGACTTTGACCCTTACTATTGCAGCGAACGTTTTCTGATCGCTACCACCGATTATGCGATGCAAACCATCTTGCCTTATGCGTTGCCTAAGATTTATGAACAAGCACCCAATATCTCTTTGGAGTTTGCTCCGTTGCAGCATGAGCATTTGTTTAAACAGCTCAGCACCGAACGCGTTGATATGGCGATCTGTCGTCCGAGTGGCAGCATTGCACCACTTCATCAAGAAGTCTTGGGGCCGGTTGGTGTGTCGTGTCTGTTATCTAAAAACCATCCATTAGCCGATCAACCTTTAAGCCTTGAAGACTATGTTTCACTCCCACATGCGATGATTGCGATCAGTGATGGTGTTAAGGCTTTATTAGACAACGCGTTAGCCAATCAACAGCCTCGTAAAATGGTGTTGCGTGCTTATCACCTTGAAGCTGCATTGGCGATTGTCGATAGAATGCCGTTGGTGATTACTGTGCCTGCTGATTTGGCTTATTTGGTAGCAGAGCGTTATGACTTGGTTGTTAAGCCATTACCATTTGAATTTATGCCGTTTGATTACTCACTGATCTGGCACTCGCGTTGCGATTCTTCTGCTTCACAACAATGGTTAAGAAGAGTGGTAAAAGAAGAGTGTGGTGAGTTGATTCAAAAACGGATTGCGGATGTCGGTTTGGGTTAACCGGATCTGAGTCTGAGTTCACTTGACCCGAATGACAAAAACGCAAAAGGGCTGATAAAAATCAGCCCTTTGTTGTTTTGGGTTATCCAAGCCTAAAGCTGTTGCTTAAGGTTTGATAACTTTATGTTTGAGAGCCTATAGTTTAATGACTACGCGACCAGTGATTTGACCGTTAGTGATGTCTTCTGCTGCTTGAATTGCACCGTCTAAAGACACTTCTTTGGTTGCTTGAGCGTAGAAAGATTCTGGTAGTAGCTCAGCCAGTTGTTCCCACGCTTTAATACGTTTTTCACGAGGGCACATTACAGAATCAACACCTTGTAGGCGAACGTTACGCAGAATGAATGGCATTACCGTGGTTGGTAAGTCAAAACCGCCTGCTAGACCACACATCGCAACCGCACCGTTGTAATCAATTTGCGCCAATACTTTCGCAAGCACTTTGCTGCCTACCGTATCGATAGCGCCAGCCCACAGTTGTTTTTCTAGTGGCTTAGCTGGTTCTTCTAGTTCAGCACGCTCTACAATACGTGTCGCGCCTAGTGATTTAAGTAGTTCACCGTTTACAGAAGCACGGCCAGTCACTGCTGCCACTTTGTAGCCCAGTTGGTTTAGTAGAGTGATAGATACGCTACCTACACCGCCACTTGCGCCGGTAACTAGGATTTCACCGTCTTCTGGTTTGATGCCTGCATCTACGATAGCTTGCACACAAAGCATTGCCGTGAAGCCTGCTGTACCGATCGCCATGACTTTCTTAGCGTCTAGACCTTTAGGCATTGGCACTAACCAATCACCGTTTAGGCTCGCTTTTTCAGCCATGCCGCCCCAGTGACCTTCACCAACACCCCAACCCGTTAAAACAACTTCGTCGCCTGCTTTGTAGCGTGGGTCATCAGATTGTGAAACCACACCTGAAAGGTCGATACCAGGAACCATAGGGAAGTTACGAACAATGCGCCCTTTACCTGTAATCGCCAAACCATCTTTGTAGTTCAAAGAAGAGTAGCTAACATCAATCTTCACGTTACCTTCTGGTAATTGAGATTCTTCAATTTGAGAAACTGACGCGATAGTTTTTTTGTCTTCTTGGTTTAGTACAAGTGCTTTAAACATGATCTGCTCCGTGGAGGAATATTAGGAAACTGAAGTAACTTTAGTTGAATCATCCGAGAAAAAATAATGAAACATCAACATTGAATATATGCGTTTTGTGCATAGATGTCAGGGTTGGTTTTTCTCTCGTTGAGTTAGCTGAACACAATCGATGCATTGTTGGATGCCAAGCAATAAAAAGTGCAGCTATATAAATATAGCTGCACAAAAGATTACCCTTCAAATATTACAGTCAGTAAACGCTATGGGCGTTCAAATACCGTTGCAATACCTTGGCCTAAACCAATACACATAGTCGCCAAGCCGTATTTCACGTCTTGTGCTTCCATCAGGTTGATTAGCGTCGTCGAGATACGAGAACCAGAACAGCCTAGTGGGTGACCCAGAGCAATCGCACCGCCGTTAAGGTTTACTTTCTCGTCAACAACATCCAGTAGACCTAAGTCTTTAGCACAAGGTAGAGATTGAGCAGCAAACGCTTCGTTTAACTCAATCACACCCATGTCTTTAATGGTTAGTCCTGCACGTTTAAGTGCTTTTTGGGTTGCTGGTACTGGGCCGTAACCCATGATTGAAGGATCGCAGCCAGCGATAGCCATAGACTTCACGCGAGCGCGAATCTTAAGGCCAAGTGCGTTAGCTTTCTCTTCGCTCATGATAAGCATTGCAGAAGCACCATCAGACAGAGCTGATGAAGTACCTGCTGTTACTGTGCCGTTTGCTGGGTCAAATACCGGACGCAGCTGGGATAAGCCTTCAACTGTTGTCTCTGGGCGAATGACTTCGTCGTAATCCAGAGTGAACAGAGAACCGTCTGCAGCGTGAGCTTCGGTTGGCAGGATTTCATTTTTGAAACGACCTTCAACCGTAGCTGCTTGAGCGCGAGCATGTGAGCGTGCTGCGAATGCATCTTGGTCTTCACGGCTAATACCGTGCATTTTGCCTAACATCTCAGCGGTTAGCCCCATCATGCCGGCCGCTTTTGCTACGTGTTTTGACATGCCTGGGTGAAAATCAACACCATGGTTCATTGGTACGTGGCCCATGTGCTCCACACCACCAATCAGGCAGATTTCAGCATCACCAACCATGATAGAGCGAGTTGCATCATGCAAAGCTTGCATAGATGAACCACATAAACGGTTGACTGTTACAGCACCAATCTCAATCGGTAGACCAGCAAGCAAGGCAGCGTTACGTGCAACGTTGAAGCCTTGCTCTAGTGTTTGTTGTACACAACCCCAGTAAATATCTTCAATTTCGACAGGGTTTACTTCTGGGTTGCGCTCTAAAATGCCTTTCATCAAATGTGCAGACAGATCTTCAGCACGAGTGTGACGGAAAGCTCCACCTTTGGAACGTCCCATTGGGGTGCGAAGGCAATCAACAACAACTACATTTTTCATTTTGCTATTCCTTTTCCAAATGTGGGTTACAGAGAACTGGCTTGTTGGCTGTCGTAAAAGCTTTCGCCCTTCGCTGCCATATCAAGCAATAGCTGAGGAACTTGGTACATTGCACCTAAGTCTTGGTAGCCTTTCGCCATTTCAACGAAGTTACCAATGCCCACACTGTCTAAGTAGCGGAATACGCCGCCTCTAAATGGAGGGAAGCCTAAACCGTAAACCAGTGCCATATCCGCTTCTTGCGGTGTCGCGATAATGCCTTCTTCTAGACAAAGCACCACTTCGTTGATCATTGGAATCATCACGCGCTGGATAATTGTTTGGTCATCAAAATCTTGTGGTGCTTGACATACGTCAGCCAAGATAGGAAGAATGTCTTCAGAGAAGGTCTTCTTCGGACGACCACGCTTGTCTACGCTGTATGTGTAGAAACCGCTACCGTTTTTCTGACCGTATTTTTCAGCAACGTAAAGTGCATCAATCGCATCACGACCTTCTTTGCCCATACGCTCTGGGAAACCTTGCGCCATCACAGCTTGTGCGTGGTGTGCAGTGTCTAGGCCTACAACGTCTAGTAAGTAAGCCGGGCCCATTGGCCAACCGAACTTGCGCTCCATCACTTTATCGATCTTAGTGAAATCAGCACCGTCGCGTAGCAACATGCTGAAACCGCCAAAGTAAGGGAAAAGTACACGGTTAACGAAGAAGCCTGGGCAGTCGTTAACAACGATTGGGGATTTACCCATCTTCGCTGCGTAAGCAACCACGCGATTGATGGTCTCTTCTGAAGTTTGTTCACCACGGATGATCTCAACCAAAGGCATGCGATGCACAGGGTTAAAGAAGTGCATGCCACAGAAGTTTTCTGGGCGCTTCAGTGATTTCGCTAGCAGGTTGATCGGAATTGTAGAGGTGTTTGATGTTAGAACCGTGTCTTCACCAACCAAACCTTCCACTTCGCTCAGTACTGCTGCTTTTACTTTCGGGTTTTCTACTACTGCTTCAACAATCACATCCGACTGTTCTACACCCGCGTAATGCAGGCTTGGAGTAATAGAAGACAGAATACCTGCCATCTTGAATCCATCTAAGCGACCGCGTGATAAGCGTTTATTCAACAGCTTAGATGCTTCGTTCATACCTAGATCAAGCGATGCTTGTGCGATGTCTTTCATCATCACTGGCACGCCTTTTAGAGCTGATTGGTAAGCAATACCGCCGCCCATGATACCTGCACCAAGTACGGCTGCACGCTCAGTTGCTTTGTTTGCTGACTTACCCGCTTGTTTCGCTAAGCCTTTGATGTACTGGTCATTCAGGAATAAGCCAACTAATGCTTTTGCTTCTTCCGATTTCGCTAGCTTAACGAAGTGCTTACGTTCGATGTCGAGTGCTGCATCGCGATTGCTGCGTGCTGCTTCTTCAATCGCAATCACAGAAGTAATCGGAGCTGGGTAGTGAGGCCCTGCTTTTTGAGCAACTAAGCCCTTCGCCATGGTAAAGCTCATCATCGCTTCGAGTTTGCTTAGTGAAAGCGCTGATGTCTTTTGTTTACGGCGTAGCTGCCAGTCTAATTTTTCATTAGCAGCCAGAGAAACGGTATTGATTGCCGATTCTAGTAACTGGTCTGTTTCAACAATCGCATCTAACAAGCCAACTTTAAGCGCTTCATCTGCACGGCATGCTTTGCCTTGCGTGATAATTTCCATTGCGCTGTCAGCACCGATAACACGAGGTAGGCGTACACAACCACCAAAACCAGGCATGATGCCAAGTTTGGTTTCAGGTAGGCCAATGCTGGTGGTCTTGTCACCGATACGGAAATCGGTAGCGAGTACACATTCACAGCCGCCGCCAAGGGCATGGCCACGCATCATTGAAAGAGTTGGGACAGGAAGGTCTTCGAGCTTGCTGAAGATTGAATTAGCGAATCTTAACCATTCATCAAGTTCTGCTTCTGGCTTAGCAAATAGGCCAAGAAATTCAGTGATGTCTGCGCCTACAATGAACGCGTCTTTGTTTGAAGTTAAGATTAAACCACGTAATCCTGCGTGAGCATTAAGAGCATCTAACGCTTTATCTAGTGATTCTAAAGTAGCAAGGTCGAGTTTGTTTACAGAGGCTGGTGCACAGAAGCTTAATTCCGCAATACCATCTTGTAATTCCTTTACCTGTAGGGTGTTAGCTTGGTAAATCATTGTCTATCTCCATGACATACAATCCACGATTGTTTGAGAGAATCTTGTTATCTTTCTATTATTGTAGAATACCTGGTAAGACCAGTTATCTTAGTCTGTACCTCTGCTTGATTAATTTCAATACATTTTTTAAACAATTGTTTAACATTGTGCGATGGCACAGATCCTCTAACCCTTATTATTCACGCGTGATACACTTCGTCGCTCTTATTAACTAAGTTAACGATATGAATGAACAGCCTTATTTAATACCTTCTGCGTCGGCTCTGTTTGAAGAAGAGATAAAAAAGAGCGTCTTTATTACGCATCTTGCTCATACTCCAAGTGTTGAAGCTGCAAAACAGTTCGTAGAACAGGTGAAAAAAGAGCATTCTTCAGCACGACATAACTGTTGGGGTTTTGTTGCTGGTCGACCTGAAGACTCAATGCTTTGGGGTTTCAGTGATGATGGTGAACCCTCGGGTACAGCGGGTAAGCCTATCTTGGCGCAACTATCGGGCTCTGGTGTCGGTGAATTAACGGCTGTTGTGACGCGCTACTCTGGCGGAATTAAGCTTGGAACCGGCGGTTTGGTTAAGGCTTACTGCGGTGGCGTACAACAAGCTCTCAAGCTGCTTCAAACTATCGAGAAAAAAATAACCACAAAATTACGGCTAGAGTTAGACTATGGCTTTGTGCCGATCGCACAATCCATCATGGCTCAGCATCAGGCTGTTGAGGTCCAAGCGGATTATGGTGTTCAAGTTGAGCTTATTATTGAAATAGAGCTCCTTCAGGTAGATTCGTTTACCCAAACCATGATCAATAAAAGCGGTGCTAAGGCACTGGTAACGAAAGTCAAAGACAACTAGGAAGTGTGAAGCATTTCGCTTCGTTCAATAGCTCATGCAATTTCGCTCAATTATTCGAATCGTCGGATTATTATTAGCACTTTTTAGTGTATCAATGCTTGCTCCTGCGCTCGTCGCACTGATCTATCGAGATGGTGCGGGTGTGCCATTTGTGACGACCTTCTTCGTTCTCTTATTCTGTGGAGCAACTTGCTGGTTTCCAAACCGACGTTATAAGCATGAATTGAAAGCGCGTGATGGCTTTTTGATTGTTGTTCTGTTTTGGACGGTAATCGGTAGTGCGGGTGCGCTGCCGTTTTTGATCGCCGATAACCCCAATGTGTCGGTAACCGATGCTTTCTTCGAATCCTTCTCTGCATTAACTACGACAGGTGCGACCGTAATTGTCGGCCTCGATGATCTGCCTAAGGCGATTCTTTTTTATCGTCAGTTCCTACAATGGTTTGGTGGTATGGGTATCATCGTATTAGCGGTAGCTATCCTCCCTGTTCTGGGTATCGGTGGTATGCAGTTATATCGTGCTGAAATCCCGGGTCCAGTAAAAGATAGCAAGATGACTCCGCGTATTGCTGAAACGGCAAAAGCGCTTTGGTACATCTACCTGAGCTTAACCATTGCTTGTGCAGTGGCGTTTTGGCTTGCTGGGATGAGCTTCTTTGATGCCATCAGTCATAGCTTCTCTACTATTGCGATTGGTGGCTTCTCGACTCACGATGCGAGCATGGGGTATTTCAATAGCCCTGCGATCAACATGATTACAGTTGTGTTCCTTCTTATATCCGCATGTAACTATTCGCTTCACTTTGCTGCATTTGCTTCAGGTGGTGTGCATCCTAAGTATTATTGGAAAGATCCTGAGTTCCGCGCCTTTATCTTTATTCAGGCAGTACTGTTCTTGGTTTGTTTCTTATTACTGCTCAATCATCACTCTTATGATTCGTACTACGATGCTTTCGACCAAGCCTTGTTCCAAACCGTGTCTATCTCTACGACCGCGGGTTTTACAACGACGGGTTTCTCAGAGTGGCCATTGTTCTTACCCGTACTGCTTTTGTTCTCTTCTTTTATAGGGGGATGTGCAGGTTCTACGGGTGGTGGTATGAAAGTGATTCGAATCTTACTACTTACTCTGCAAGGTGCTCGTGAAATGAAGCGTCTTGTTCACCCACGGGCTGTCTATACCATCAAGGTTGGCGGTTCTGCACTACCACAACGTGTTGTAGATGCGGTCTGGGGCTTCTTCTCTGCATACGCATTAGTGTTTGTGGTTTGTATGCTGGCTCTTATTGCAACTGGTATGGACGAGTTGAGTGCTTTCTCTGCGGTAGCGGCGACATTAAATAACCTTGGCCCGGGCCTTGGTGAAGTCGCGGTGCACTTTGGCGATGTGAACGACAAAGCAAAATGGGTACTTATCGTATCTATGCTGTTTGGCCGATTAGAAATCTTCACCTTATTAATCTTATTGACCCCTACGTTTTGGCGTAGCTAAGGACAACATTGTGGCAAAAGTTCTATTTTTGTATTCAAGCCGTGAAGGGCAGACCAAGAAAATCTTGAACTATATAAAAGAAGAAATGAGTGAGTTCGAATGTGAGCTTCAAGATCTGCACACTATTGGCAAGGTGGACTTTGCTCAGTACGACAGAGTGTTGATTGGCGCATCGATTCGTTATGGCCACCTTAATAAGAAGCTATATCAATTTATTGATGCCAACCTTACTCAGTTGCAATCAAGCAAGGTTGCGTTCTTCTGTGTTAACTTAACGGCGCGTAAAGAAGACCAAGGCAAAGATACACCAGAAGGCAGTGCGTATATTAAGAAGTTCCTTACCAAGTCTCCATGGCAGCCGACTTTAATCGGTGTATTTGCAGGTGCCCTCTATTACCCACGTTATAACTGGTTCGATAGAACCATGATCCGCTTTATTATGAATATGACAGGTGGTGAAACGGATACAACGAAGGAAGTTGAGTACACAAACTGGGAAAAAGTCTCTTTGTTCACTGAAAAACTGAAGAATATGTAAGATAAAAGCCTACTTTTGAGGCGTTTTGAGTTCTTTTTAATCGAACGAATAAAAAAACGAAAAAAACTTAAAAAAGGGCTTGCCAGTGTGATCGAAATCTCTATAATGCCACCTCGCTGACACGGGATGGCTTCTTAGGAAACCAGAACGAATCAGCAAGCCAAATTAGCCAAGCCAAGCGCTTGAAAAAAGTTTTGAAAATAGTGGTTGACACTAAAACTTAAATCGCTAAAATGGCCGTCCGATTTGAGCGAAGCTCAAAAAGGAAAAGCTCTTTAACAATTTAAACCTATCAATCTGTGTGGGCACTCGTTGATGAATATCAAAAATTGATTCTTAGGAATCACATTGATTTCAATGAACTGAGTGACCAATCGATAATTTATTATCGGCACAGTCAATTCATTATCATTCTGTTGGAATGGTAATAGCTTTAGAATTACTTTTTGTAGTTTTGAAGTCAGTATTCGTTGAGTCACACCTATTAATTTAGGTAATCAAAACT
>NZ_AJYZ02000040.1:124340-124560 GCF_000272045.2 Vibrio crassostreae 9ZC13
CTTCCATTAGGAATTAAAACTTTATGGGCGATTAGCTCAGTTGGGAGAGCACCTGCCTTACAAGCAGGGGGTCACTGGTTCGAGCCCGGTATCGCCCACCATCTTTAAGCATTCTCGTAAGAGAGTATTTAAAAATGGGTTTAAAAGTTTAACACTTAAAACTCTTGCTCTTTAACAATTTGGAAAGCTGACTGATTGATTACTTACGAGTAATTCAATC
>NZ_AJYZ02000040.1:127726-139218 GCF_000272045.2 Vibrio crassostreae 9ZC13
ATCGTTACCTGTGTATACATGTAACAACATCTACAGTGTACTAATCTGTTGATGACAATTTTTTGGAGGGATGGCTGAGTGGTCGAAAGCACCGGTCTTGAAAACCGGCAACCGTTAATAGCGGTTCTAGGGTTCAAATCCCTATCCCTCCACCACCATTAGAAAGCCCGCTGAGAAATCAGCGGGATTTTTTCTTATCTGCGATATACATAAATAAAAGGGGAAGGGCACTGACGTGCTCTTCCCTTTTTTGTATTTAAAACAATGACGACTAGTCCGCTAAATATTTCCCTTCTGCAACTTGCCAGAACGCTCGAATTAGAGGGTTATCTAGCTGTGCTCGCTTACAACATACGCCTAACTCAAATGGCTTGATAGGTTCTATCTTTAAGCGGCTAACTTTATCTCTTACTGGACTGTTGTTTATGACCACATCAGGTGCGATGCCAACTCCACATCCTAGTGCCACCATACTTACAATCGCCTCATGGCCAGAAACTTGCGCGTATATGTTGGGTTTTATCTTCATCTTTTTAAACCATGCATTGGCTCGTTCACGCGCTGTTCCTGCTTCTGGGATGATAAAGGGCACTTCATTCCAGTTTGGCTTATCGGATTGCAGTTGTTGGCTAAAGCTACTCACACCAGATGGAATGATGACTGACAGTGGAATATCGCTGATGGTTTCGAATTCTAACCTTGAAGGAAGGATGTCTGGCTTTGCTGAAATCGCGATATCCGCTTCATCGTTTAAGATCTTGTCGATGGATTGAGCTGGATCACCAGTAGAGAGCTTAAATTCAATATACGGATGAATAGCCCTAAATTCGGTTATGAGTTCAGGTAGGTGACTGTAGCTAGCCGTTACTGAACAAAATATACGGATCTCACCTTTAAGTTCTTGCTCTCCGCCCTTCAGGTGAAGGTTATATTGCTGCCACTCTCCCACGATGCTCAATGCTACAGGCAATAGGTGTTTTCCTGCTGGGGTAAGATCAACACTGCGGTTGTCTCTGATTAGCAGTTCTTGTCCTGTTTCCTCTTCAAGCTTTTGTATCTGACGGCTCAGCGCTGAAGGACTGACGTGCATAGCAGCAGCGGTTTTGCTGAAACTCTTGCTGTCGCATAAATGTATAAATAATTGTAGAGATTTTATGTTCATGTTCTGCGATCGTTTCCATGTTGCATTTATTGCAATAACTAATTGTGAATATATCACTTTCAGCAACGGAGTGTCTGTTTTAGTATGAAGTCATTCGATAGAGAGATATCGACCTTACGGACTTATTTTTAAAGGAGTGCCCTAGAATGGCTAACTATTTCAATACATTAAACCTTCGTGAACAACTAGACCAATTAGGTCGTTGCCGCTTTATGGATCGTGAAGAATTCGCGACAGAAGCTGAATACCTTGAAGGTAAGAAAATCGTAATTGTTGGTTGTGGTGCTCAAGGCCTAAACCAAGGTCTAAATATGCGTGATTCTGGTCTAGACGTATCTTACGCTCTACGCCAAGCGGCAATTGATGAAAAGCGTCAATCATTCAAAAATGCTGATGAAAACGGCTTTGTTGTGGGTAGCTACGAAACGCTAATCCCTCAAGCAGACCTAGTAATCAACCTTACTCCTGATAAGCAACACACAAACGTTGTTGAAACAGTAATGCCTCTAATGAAGCAAGGCGCTGCTCTTGGTTACTCTCACGGCTTCAACGTTGTGGAAGAAGGCATGCAATTACGTGCTGACCTTACTGTAGTAATGGTTGCACCTAAGTGTCCAGGCTCTGAAGTTCGCGAAGAGTACAAACGTGGCTTCGGTGTACCAACACTTATCGCTGTTCACCCAGAAAACGACCCTAAAGGCGAAGGTTGGGATATCGCTAAAGCTTGGGCTGCAGGTACTGGTGGTCATCGTGCAGGTTGCCTAGAGTCTTCTTTCGTAGCAGAAGTTAAATCTGACCTGATGGGTGAGCAAACTATCCTTTGTGGCATGCTACAAGCGGGTTCTATCGTATCTTACGAGAAGATGATTGCTGATGGCATCGAACCTGGCTACGCAGGCAAGCTTCTACAATACGGTTGGGAAACGATTACTGAAGCACTTAAGTTTGGTGGCGTAACTCACATGATGGATCGCCTATCTAACCCGGCTAAAGTTAAAGCGTTTGAGCTTTCTGAAGAGCTTAAAGACCTAATGCGTCCGCTTTACAACAAGCACATGGATGACATCATCTCTGGTCACTTCTCTAGCACAATGATGGCTGACTGGGCGAACGATGACGTGAACCTACTAGGCTGGCGTGAAGAGACAGGCGAAACTGCATTCGAAAACTACCCAGCTTCTGACGTAGAAATCTCAGAGCAAGAGTACTTCGACAACGGTATCCTAATGGTTGCTATGGTTCGTGCCGGTGTTGAGCTAGCATTCGAAGCTATGACGGCATCAGGCATCATTGATGAGTCTGCTTACTACGAATCTCTACATGAGCTTCCACTAATCGCAAACACAGTTGCTCGTAAGCGTCTTTACGAAATGAACGTTGTAATCTCTGATACTGCTGAGTACGGTAACTACCTATTCGCTAACGTAGCAACACCGCTACTACGTGAGAAGTTCATGCCTTCAGTAGCAACGGACGTCATCGGCCGTGGTCTAGGTGAGACATCTAACCAAGTTGATAACGCTAAGCTAATTGAAGTAAACGAAGCTATCCGTAACCACCCTGTAGAATACATTGGTGAAGAGCTACGTAGCTACATGAGCGACATGAAGCGTATCGCTGTTGGCGGTTAATCTTCCAGTTCATCACTGAATAAAAATAGCCCTGAACATTTGTTCGGGGCTTTTTTATGCTTGCAACTATTTTACCGGTGAAGGCTTGATAGATTGAGGAAAAAATAAAGGCTTACCCGAAGGTAAGCCTTTATTCGAACTTGAACTGATTGAAAAAAATGACTATTTGTCTGAAAGCTTTGCTTCTAGTTCAGCCAGTTTTTGTTCCATTTCAGTGAGCTTCTGGCGAGTGCGAAGCAGTACTTGTGTTTGAACATCAAACTCTTCACGGCTCACAACGTCTAGCTTGTTGAGTTGGCCTTGGATAACTTGGCGAACTTTTTGGTCTACGTCTGAACCAAGCTCTTTTACTGGTTGAGGCATAGAATCGTGGATCTGCTTAGCAATTTGCTCTAGTTTTTTTGGATCAAACATATCGATTAAAACTCCTGACTATTTATCACTATTCTATTTAATCACACTTGAGATGTCGCCTATCGCGTATAAAAAAAGGCCACCGAAGTAGCCTTTTTGATTGTTTTACGACTTAGCGATTACTTGTTATCTGCTAATTCTCTGTGTGCTGCTTTTGCTTCATCGACGCGAGCTAGCTTTTCTAGATCTTTGTCTTCCACAAATACAGGAAGAGGTTTGTGTTTTTCAGCTAGGTAGCTGTAAATCACTGGCAGTACAAATAGCGTAAAGATAGTACCAATCGCTAGACCAGCAACGATTACGATACCGATACTAAAGCGCTGAGCTGCACCTGCACCACTTGCGTACATCAGTGGGATTAGACCCGCGATCATCGCAGCTGTTGTCATCAGAATTGGACGAAGACGAACTTTTGCTGCTTCCATCACCGCTTCAATACGAGTCTTGTGGTGATGCAGTTGTTCTTCTTTTGCAACCTCACAGATTAATATACCGTGCTTGGTAATCAGGCCGACCAGCGTGATTAAACCTACTTGTGAGTAGATGTTCATCGTTGCCGCACCCCAAGCTAGAGCAATTAGGGCACCACAGATCGCCAGTGGTACAGATACCATGATAACCAGTGGATCTTTTAGAGATTCGAACTGAATCGCCAGTACCAAGAAGATGATTGCTAGCGCCAGACCAAAGGTTGCGTAAAGTGCGCTACCTTCTGTTACGTATTGACGAGCTTCACCCATGTAATCGTGGTTGTAGCCACTTGGTAGCTTGTTCGTTGCCGTATCTTCAAACCATGCAATCGCATCACCCATCGCCGCGCCAGGAGCTGGTACTGCACCAATCGTTGCTGAGTTCAATTGGTTGAAGTGAGGAAGAGAGCGAGGCTCTGCCACAACATCAATCGTAATTAAACTGCCCAGTGGCACCGCTTTACCATCCGCAGCACGTACATAGTAGTTATTCATCGATTCAGGGTTCAAACGGAACTTACGCTCTACTTGAGGGATAACCTCATAAGAACGACCGTTTAAGTCGATACGGTTTACGTAGCCATCAGACATCATGGTACCAAGGGTGATACCGATATCTTGCATGGTCACACCGTATGCGCCTGCTTTGTCTTTATCGATGTGTACTTTCATCGTTGCTGAGTCGTAGTTCAGATCAAGATCTGAGTAAACGAACAGCGGGTTCGATGCTACATCCGCTAAAATGTCAGTAGTGATTTGGAACAAGCTCTCAAAACTGTTTGGTGTTGTAATAACAAACTGAATTGGAAGACCTGAACCTGCACCTGGTAGTTCTGGCATTTGGAATGCAGTTACCGCCATTCCCGGAACATCTTTAACTAAACCACCAACGCGGTTTGCTACGTCTGATTGGCTCGCCTCACGCTCACTCCATGGAACCATAGATGCGATACCAAACGCTTGGTTTGCATTAGGTACACCAGTAAACACCTGTGCGTAAGCGACTTCTGGCTGATCCGACAGAATCTTGTTTACGTCGTTCATGGTATTTTGCATGAAGTCTAAGTTAGCATTTGATGGCGCTGTACCCATTAACATGATTACACCTTTATCTTCAGAAGGTGCTAGCTCACTTGGGATGAACTTAAACAGCATAGGTAAACTGGCAAATACGATAACCGCAAAGCCAATGAATACTGGGCGATGGTTCATTACCGCACCAAGCATACGCTCGTAACGGTTAGTCATACCATCCAGTACGCTATGTACCTTTTGTTCAAACTTGCTTGGCTCAGCGTGAGCTTTCAGCATTTTTGAACACATCATTGGCGATAGCGTAAGTGCCACAATACCTGACACGAAAACCGAACCTGCTAGGGTTAACGCAAACTCTTTAAATAGCGAGCCTGTGATACCACCCATCATTGCGATTGGAGCATATACCGCACCTAGCGTTAGTGTCATTGCGATAACAGGGACCGCAATTTCACGGGTACCGATAATTGCCGCACGGAAAGGGGACTCCCCGAGCTTGATGTGCCGGTCGACGTTTTCTAGTACTACGATCGCATCATCTACCACTAAGCCGATGGCGAGTACCATTGCCAGGAGTGTCATCAGGTTCCAAGAGAAACCCATTGCCTGCATTACCATTGCCACACCAATCAAAGACAGTGGGATAGTAACGATAGGAATCAGTACCGCTCGGAATGAACCTAAGAACAAGGTGATTACGATCAATACGATTAATGCAGCTTCAAGGATTGTCTTGATAACCTCTTGAATTGACTCGTTAATAGCAATAGTTGAATCGTACATTACGTTCATAGAGATGTTGCTTGGTAGGTTCTTCTCTAGTTGAGGAAGAAGCTCAAGTACATCTGCAGCGATGTTGATTGGGTTGGCACTTGGTGCCGCATTGATCGCAGCAACAACCGCTTCCTGACCGTTTGCACTTGCACGGTAAACGTCGTGGCTTTTCTCTAGAGAAACCTTAGCGATGTCAGACAGACGAATAATCTCACCTTCACCACTTCTAACGACTAAGTTCTCTAATTCTTCAGTGTTCGATACTTGCGTGTCGGCACTGCCGTTATAAAGAACAAACTCGCCGGTTGCTTGACCTGTAGCCGATTGGTAGTTGTTGGCATTCAATACCGTCATTACATCACTAGCAGTTAGGTTAACTGCAGCCATTTTTGACGGGTCTAGCCATACGCGTAGTGCGTATTTCATGCCACCGTATAGGTCAACTTTCGATACACCATTTACCGTAAATAGCTGCGGGTTAATTACACGCTCTAGATAATCGGTAATTTGGCTCGACACCAACTCATCACTAGTAAAACCAATGTAGAGTACCGCCGTTGTTGAACCGGTAGACATAGTTACGGTTGGATCTTCGGCTTCTTTAGGAAGCTGAGAACGTACCGAGTTAGTCTTGGCCAGTATGTCAGACAGCGCCGCATTCGGGTCTGTGTTCAACTTCATGTTCACGGTAATCGTCGAGCTACCGAGTACAGAAGAAGAAGTCATATAGTCGATGTTATCCGCTTGGGCCACAGCCTGCTCGAGGGGCTGGGTGATAAAGCCTTGGATAAGATCGGCACTTGCACCGTAGTAACTCGTGGTGACGGTTACTACGGTATTCGTCATTTCAGGGTATTCACGCACCTGCATTTTGAAGATTGCTTGTAAGCCAAGCAGCGCAATCAAAAAGCTGATGGATACCGCTAGAACTGGACGTTTAATAAAAACATCAGTAAAGCGCATTGTGCCTCCGGTTACAGCATAGGTGTTTCAGATGGTGGTGTGATTGCATCACTTTCCACAACCTTAACTTTGGCACCGTTACTTAGACGTACTTGGCCAGAAGTTACAACCGTATCGCCGGCTTTAACGCCTTCAAGGATGTGTGCAATATCAGCTGTACGTTCACCTACTTTTACAACATGTTGAGCAACACGTTGAACGCCGTCTTCTTCAGTCAGGATGTAAACATTGTCACCGTATAGAGTGAAAGTAATCGCTGTTTGAGGCAGAGTTACTTGGTTCTCTAATTTAGGCAGAATGATGTTAGCGCGAGCGAACATACCGCTACGAAGCTTGCCATCATTGTTTGGAATGTCTGCTTGAACTTGGATAAGACCACTTTGGATGCTTACAGCTGGTTCAATTGCACTGATAGATCCTTCAAACGGTGTCTCTGGGTATGCATCAACGAAGATGTCGATCGCCTGACCAACCTCAATACGAGAGATGTCATTTTGAGAAATAGTGAAGCGTAGGCGCATAACACTGGTGTCTTCTAGGCGAACGATGTCAGTGCCAGATTGTAGGTATTGGCCTAGATACACATTACGAATACCGACAGTGCCGTCAAACGGAGCGCGGATCTCGCGACGGGCAATCGATGCTTTAAGGCTTTCAATATCAGCCGCTAACGATAAGAAATTAGCTTCTGCTTCATCGAAGGCTTCCTTAGAGATAGAGCCTTTCTTGAATAGCCCTTGGTAACGCTTGTATTTTGCTTTCGCAGCAGGCAAACGAGCTTCAGAACTCTTAAGGTTGGCTTTCTCTACGTCAGAATCAAGACGTACCAGTTGCTGACCACTCTTAACATCAGTACCCGATTCGAAAGAAATTTGGTCAATAACACCGCTGGTTTCGTTCGCTAGTGTCACACCTTGATTTGGTTCGATGAAGCCGATAGCTTCAATTACGGGAACCCAGTCGATCGGCTGAACTTCAGTTACCGTTACTGGAAACTCTGGTTCAGGGCGGTTGGCCATATACTCAGCAATTTTTTGTTGTTTGAACATGTTAAACCCAATAACGCTGCCGAAAAGTAGTACAGCGATGAGTAACATGAAGAAAGTCCACTTTTTCATTATGGTCAAAACTCCGATCTAGTGTTTAATTATTGCGTCCCAACTGGCTTCGATTGCAGATTCTAGTTCTGCCTCATCAAGTTGGTAAAATCCTAAAGAATGCTTGCGTGCTAGAGAAACACTAGCCGCCAAGCTCAATCCACCTAATACTTCATTGTTAAGTGGTTTAAACAATCCTTGTTCTTTCCCCTCATTAAATAGCAGCTCAACTTGGGCAAACATTTTACGTTCTAGTTCCCTGAAGTTTAGGCTATTTGTGATGGGTAGAGAGTCATACTGAACCCGATTTTTTATTGCGGCTAAATTCGTTCCTGCTAAGTTCCATATGTTCAACCACATAGTACGGTAGCGTTGTTTAATTGGATCCGAATCATTAACCCCTTGTTGAACAGCATCAGCTACTCTTTGAGTCACGAGCATTCGAACATCTTCTATCAAATGCTCTTTATCATCGAAGTAGCGATAGATAGTGCCTGCAGCCACTCCCGCTTCTTTGGCTAATTTTTGCATTGAAAGGCCTTGGAAACCGACCTCTGCAATTAGCTTTTCAGCTGCAGAAAGTATTTGCTGGCGTTTATCCCGAGGTGCATGAGTTGTCATATTTCAACCACCAATGAATGAACGTTCATTCATTATAGCCTAATAACCACACACATGTGCAACAAAGTTTTACATAATCAGCGTAAAAATCTTGTATAAGAGAACGTAGCATTCGTGCTGTTGCAGCATTATTATAGGCGCGCAATTGAATTCGCCCCTCTAGACCAAACTGAGAATCAAATGAAACTGAACCCAAGACAAGATGAAGCCGTGAAATATGTTTCGGGCCCCTGCTTAGTATTAGCGGGCGCTGGATCCGGTAAAACACGTGTTATCACCAATAAAATTGCTTATCTGGTTCAGGAATGTGGCTATAAGGCGCGTAATATTGCGGCGGTGACCTTTACTAATAAAGCGGCACGCGAGATGAAAGAGCGTGTTGGGCAAACTCTAGGTAAGGGCGAATCGAAAGGGCTGATTGTTTCGACTTTTCATACCATGGGCTTAACCATCATTCGCCGTGAATACAAAGCGCTGGGTTTGAAAGCGGGTTTCTCTCTGTTTGATGACCAAGACCAGTTAGCTTTGTTAAAAGAGTTAACAGAGAGACAGATCGATGGTGATAAGGATTTGCTACGCGCTTTAATGAGCACCATTTCGAATTGGAAAAATGACATGCTGACGCCAGATCAGGCGAAAGCACGTGCTCAAGGCGAACAAGAGCAGTTGTTTGCATTCTGTTTTGAGATGTACCAGAAACAGATGAAGGCATACAACGCACTCGATTTTGATGATCTGATCGCGATGCCTGTATTACTACTGAAAACCAATCAAGAGGTGCGTGAGCGCTGGCAGTCGCGTATCCGCTATTTACTGGTCGATGAATACCAAGATACCAACACCAGCCAATATGAGTTGGTTCGTTTACTGGTGGGAGAGCGTGGTCGCTTGACGGTAGTAGGTGACGATGACCAATCTATCTATTCATGGCGTGGTGCAAAACCGCAAAACTTGGTGTTGCTGGGTGAGGACTATCCAAATCTTCGCTTGATCAAACTCGAGCAAAACTATCGCTCAACCAGCCGAATATTACGTGCGGCGAACATCTTGATCGCCAACAACCCACACGTTTATGAAAAGTCACTATTCTCAGAGATCCCAGACGGTGAAAAGCTCAAGGTACTGAATGCTAAGAATGAAGAGCATGAAGCAGAGCGTATTACCGGCGAGATCATCGCCCACAAGTTTTTGAACCGTACTGAATACAAAGATTACGCAGTGCTTTACCGTGGTAACCACCAATCACGCTTGATTGAAAAAGCGCTGATGCAGAACCGTGTGCCTTACAAGATCTCTGGCGGTACCTCTTTCTTCGCGAGAGCCGAGATTAAAGACATCATGGCTTACCTGCGTGTGTTGGTGAACCCTGATGATGACAACGCCTTCCTACGTATTGTAAACACACCGCGCCGAGAGATTGGTCCGGTGACGCTTGAGAAGTTAGGCAGCTACGCCAATATGCGTGGCAAGAGCTTGTTTGAAGCCAGCTTTGAGATGGGCTTAGAGCAGACACTGACGGGGCGTGGTTTAGAAAATTTGCGCCGCTTCGGTGACTGGATTGTTCGTATCTCAGACAATGCCGAGCGTGGTAATACGGTTGAAGCCGTTCGTTCTTTGGTTCGTGACATCAACTACGAAGATTGGTTGTACGAAACCTCAGCGAGCCCGAAAGCCGCTGAAATGCGAATGAAGAACGTCTCTGATCTGTATAGCTGGATTGTGGCCGATCTTGAGGGTGACAACTACGATAAAGAAGAGAAAACCCTGCGCGAGGTGGTTCAACGTTTAACGCTGCGCGATATGATGGAGCGTGGTGAGGATGATGACGATGCAGATCAAGTCCAATTAATGACATTGCATGCATCGAAAGGTCTAGAGTTCCCATATGTATTCCTGATGGGTGCAGAAGAGGGCATCTTGCCGCACCAAACCAGTGTCGATGAAGGCAACGTAGAAGAAGAACGTCGTCTTATGTATGTGGGGATTACTCGAGCGCAGAAAGAGCTGACTTTTACTAAGTGTCGTGAACGTCGTCAATATGGTGAATTAATAAAGCCAACACAAAGCCGCTTCCTCGATGAGCTGCCGCACGATGATGTGGAGTGGGAAAGCGTTAAGAAGCCTCAATCCGCTGAAGAAAGAATGGAAAAAGGGCAGGCGCACATTGCGAATATTCGAGCGATGTTCAACAAGAAGTAATGCCCTACTTTAATCGCACTATATAGAAGCCAATAAAAAAGGTGACCATGAGGTCACCTTTTCTGAATCTGGCATTTTTAATTACAGACCGGCAATCATGTGCTCGATAGCATCTTTGATTTCGTCGTCTGAACAATCCATACATGAACCTTTCGCTGGCATCGCATTGAAGCCGTTGATTGCGTGGTCAGCTAGAATGTCGCGACCTTGAGCAATGCGAGGACCCCAGTCACCAGCATCACCTGTTTTAGGTGCGCCACTTACGCCAGATGCGTGACAAGCGATACAAAAGGTACCGTAAACTGCTGCGCCATCACGAGGGCCTGTTGGTTCTGCGGCTACTGGCTCGCTGCCGACTAGGTAAACTTGGCCAACTGGTTTGATGCGTTCAGCAATTGCATCGTGCTCCGCTTCGCTTAGGCCTGCAGCCATTGCGCCAGTTGAAAAGGTTAAAACTGCGATGACAACGCTTAAAATTCGACGAGACATATCCATTAAACTCACTTTACATTCCCAAGGTAAGTACATGCTTACCAATTTATAGTGTTGGAAGGGTGTTTTGGCTTTAACCGGCAAAGAGCAACTGTTAAACCAATGTAAATAATGAGTGATTATATCCCGATAAGTTGTTGCAATAAACAACAACTTATAAGCTGTGGCGGGTTGTAGTACTCAAATAAGGGGTTTATCACATATTAACTGTCGAAAAAGAGACCAAACAGAAAAAAAAGTTAAAAAAGTACTAGACGGCATTGGGTGATATACGTATTATTCCACTCCGCCGACAGGGCATGCGCCTGTAGCTCAGCTGGATAGAGCGTTGGCCTCCGGAGCCAAAGGCCGAAGGTTCGAATCCTTTCAGGCGCGCCATCCGGTCTCTTACTTCGGTAAGTGAGAAATTGGCAAAAAGAAATAATGGTGGCTATAGCTCAGTTGGTAGAGCCCTGGATTGTGATTCCGGTGGTCGCGAGTTCGAATCTCGTTAGCCACCCCATTCTTTCTTTACAAAATATCGGTAGCTTCGGCTTCCAGTGTTGATTCATTATTCCCAAGAGTCGATACAAAACTAGTCGGTGAATAGCGCAGCTTGGTAGCGCATCTGGTTTGGGACCAGAGGGTCGGGGGT
>NZ_AJYZ02000040.1:139414-208497 GCF_000272045.2 Vibrio crassostreae 9ZC13
TATTTCAATAATCGCTTTTAAGCGGTTATATAAAAAATTAGTGGTGGCTATAGCTCAGTTGGTAGAGCCCTGGATTGTGATTCCGGTGGTCGCGAGTTCGAATCTCGTTAGCCACCCCATTAATTTTGGTAGCTTCTTTGAAGTTCCCAGTTTGAGAAATCAAACGAAACGTCTCGGTGAATAGCGCAGCTTGGTAGCGCATCTGGTTTGGGACCAGAGGGTCGGGGGTTCGAATCCCTCTTCACCGACCACCTTAAGAAGCCCTAGTCGAAAGACTAGGGCTTTTTTACATCTGAAACTTAGATAACTTGAACAGAGTGGGGTTCGCCTGATGTTCAAAGAATGTCTCTTCACTGATCACTTAAGAAGCCTCAACTAGCCGTCCGCGTCAGAAATGACGGGGCTTCTTACATCTATCTCCCCTTCTTATATAAGACAGATTCCTAACGATCTGCTTGATAATGGTGCTGCTACAGAGTTGCTTTCTTTATCAAATGTACAGTTCTATATCTAATTTTATATAAATGGAGTGCTCAATAATTCGACATATTAATGGGTTTGGTCTAAAGACTTTTATGAAAAGTGAAACCTGACCCTAAATTTGCTCACTAAGGCCTGAATTTGACAGCTTTGTACGCATTTGGTCGTTCAAAAACTCCTCTGATTTATTAGGCCTTTCGTTTGTCTGTTTTGTATTTACCAAAATAATACAGATGGTTAAATGTATGGCTAATTAATGTTTATCTGGTTGTTTTATTTGTTCAAATTAACAAAATTAGCGTTTGTTTCTATAGTGTTAATTGTTTTTTGGAATAATTATTTGTTTTTAGTGACTGGTAGTGAGATCTGCTTTGAAGCACGGCTTTAACTCTACAAGTAAGTAGTGGTAAGGAGTTTGTGAGTATTTCTTGCCGATAATATAATGTTGATTTTTCTTACTATATGCTCTTTTGGTGAATAGTTATGTGGCACTTTTGCTTGCTAAGCGTTTAATGTCGACTTTTTATCCTATTTTTGTTGCTTTTCTGTGAATTATTTGCCAAATTGTCAACCGTATAAAATATCAGAACAATATTCTGGTAAGAATGGATTCAATTTTGCAGACAGGGCAGAAAGCTGCCAAAGCAGTAGAGGTCTGGTAATGTCACTTTTAGAAGTAAAAAATCTTCGTATCGAATACCCATCTCGTCATGGAGTTCACGCCGCAGTTAAATCACTTTCGTTCAACATTGAACGTGGTGAGATTGTTGGTGTTGTAGGCGAGTCTGGTGCAGGTAAATCAACAGTAGGTAATGCTGTGATCGATTTGCTGAGCCCTCCTGGCCGCATTGCTAGCGGCGAGGTATTTCTGGATGGCGAAAAAGTCTCTGGTTTATCTCCTGAACAGATGCGTTCTGTTCGCGGCTCAAAGATTGGTTTTATCTTCCAAGACCCAATGACTTCTCTTAACCCTCTATTCACAGTAGAACAGCAGTTAAAAGAGACGATTCATGCCAACATGAAGGTTTCGGATCAAGAAGCCTACCAGCGCTCATTAGACTTGATGAACCAAGTGGGTATCCCACAACCAGAAAACCGTTTAAAGCAGTACCCTCACCAATTCTCTGGCGGTATGCGTCAGCGTGTGGTTATCGCGATCGCATTGGCAGGTGAACCTGACCTAATCATCGCAGATGAACCAACAACAGCACTGGATGTTTCTATCCAAGACCAGATCTTGGGTTTGATTCGCGACCTATGTATTAAGAAGAACGTAGGTTGCATGTTGGTCACGCACGACATGGGCGTGGTATCTAACGTTACCGACCGCGTAGCCGTTATGTATCGTGGTGACTTAGTTGAGTTTGGCCCAACAGCGAAAGTTCTGGGTACTCCTGAGCACCCATATACACACAGTCTTATCTCTGCGGTTCCTCGTTCGGATCGCAAACTCGATCGTTTCCCTCTTGTTAGCTACATCGAAGAAGCACAAGAGATGGAACCATTGGATGTTAAGAACCACTGGTTAGGTCAAAGCCAAGATCACCGTGATTACACTGGCCCTCTGTTGAACGTTGAGAACGTAAACTTACGCTTTACTACCAAAGATTCTTTCTTTGAGAGCCGTCGTGAGTACGTTCAAGCATCAAACAACGTGAGCTTTGAAGTGCATGAAGGTGAGACGTTTGGTTTAGTAGGTGAATCAGGTTCAGGTAAATCAACGATTGCTCGTGTGATTGCTGGCTTGTACGCACCAAACTCAGGCAAGGTAACGTTTGAAGGCGTTGATCTTACTGGTCTGAAATCTGAAAAAGAACGTCGCCCTATGCGTCGTCAAATGCAGATGGTTTTCCAAAACCCTTACACATCAATGAACCCTCGAATGAAGATATTCGACATCATTGCTGAACCTATCCGATTCCATAAGCTTACTCGCAACGAAAATGAAGCTCGTCAGATCGTGAACGACCTGCTAGAGCACGTGGGTTTAGGCAAAATGGCTGGGGTGAAGTACCCACACGAATTCTCAGGTGGTCAACGTCAGCGTATTTCTATCGCTCGCGCTTTGGCGACTCGCCCACGTCTTTTGATTTGTGATGAACCAACATCGGCACTGGACGTGTCGGTACAGGCTCAGATTCTTAACCTACTAAAAGACTTACAAGACGAGCTAAACCTAACCATGCTGTTCATCAGTCACGATCTACCGGTTATTCGCCAAATGTGTGACCGTGTTGGTGTGATGCAGATGGGGACATTATTGGAGGTTGCGCCAACGGAGCAGCTGTTCCAATCACCTCAGCATGAATACAGCAAACAACTGATTTCTTTAATGCCTGAATTTACAGGCTTAAGAGAAGAAAAAGCAGTGGCACAAGCCGCGGTATAAAAATCAGCAGGCTGGAGTTTAGCTTGCTAACAACAATAAACAGACGCAAATACAACAACTAGGGATCTGGATTCCCGCATGAAGGAGTTATGCAATGAAAACCATGAAAAGCAAATTAGCAGTAGCTTTAATGGCAGCTGGCCTAAGCTTTAGTGCAGCAGCAGCAGATATTACCGTTGGCTACGCAGCTGACCCAGTATCACTTGACCCGCACGAGCAGCTGTCTGGTGGCACACTGCAAATGTCTCACATGGTGTTTGACCCTCTAGTACGTTTCACTCAAGAGATGGATTTTGAAGGCCGCCTAGCATCTAGCTGGGAGCGTGTTGATGAAACGACTTTCCGCTTCAACCTACGTAAAGGTGTGAAATTCCACTCTGGTAACGAACTGACTGCTGATGATGTTGTGTGGACTTTTGAACGTCTACAAGCTTCTCCAGACTTTAAGTCTATCTTCACGCCATACGAAAAAATGGTAAAAGTGGATGACTACACAGTTGAGCTAGTATCAAAAGCGGCTTACCCACTAGTACTACAAACAGCAACTTACATCTTCCCAATGGACAGCAAGTTCTACTCTGGCCAAACAGCGGAAGGTAAAGACAAGTCTGAGCTAGTTAAGCACGGTAACTCGTTTGCTTCGACTAACGTTTCAGGTACTGGTCCATTTATCGTAACGCAGCGTGAGCAAGGCGTTAAAGTAACGTTCGAGCGTTTCAACGATTACTGGGACACAGAAACTGAAGGCAACGTAGACAAGCTAACACTTGTGCCAATCAAAGAAGACGCGACACGTGTTGCAGCACTTCTTTCTGGCGACGTTGATATGATTCACCCAGTAGCACCAAACGATCACAAGCGTGTTAAAAACGCTAAGAACATCGATCTAGTGACGCTACCTGGTACTCGTATCATCACGTTCCAAATGAACCAAAACAGCAACGAAGCACTTAAAGATGTTCGCGTTCGTCAGGCGATTGTTCACGCAATCAACAACGAAGGTATCGTTAAGAAGATCATGAAAGGCTTCGCAACAGCAGCTGGTCAGCAAAGCCCAACAGGCTACGCGGGTCACAACGAAGACCTAGTTCCTCGTTACGATCTGAAAAAAGCGAAAGAGCTGATGAAAGAAGCGGGCTACGAAGATGGCTTTACGCTAACTATGATGGCTCCAAACAACCGTTACGTGAACGATGCGAAAGTAGCGCAAGCGTCTGCGGCAATGCTGTCTAAGATTGGTATCAAAGTTGATCTAAAAACTATGCCTAAAGCACAGTACTGGCCTGAGTTTGACCTATGTTCAGCAGACATGATGATGATCGGCTGGCACTCAGATACAGAAGATTCAGCTAACTTCAACGAGTTCCTAACTATGACTCGTAACGAAGAGACTGGCCGTGGTCAATACAACTGTTCTGGCTACTCAAACCCAGAAATGGATGCGATCGTAGAAGCTTCTAACACTGAAACTGACCCAGTTAAGCGTGCTGAAATGCTGAAAGGCGTTGAAGCAACACTTTACAACGACGCAGCATTCGTACCGCTACACTGGCAAAGTGAAGCGTGGGGCGCGAAGTCTAACGTAGGTGCAGCAGACGTAGTAAACCCAATGGTTATGCCTTACTTCGGCGACCTAGTTGTAAAATAATCTAGCTTGCTAGAATCGAGAGCCTGAAGCTTTTCAGGCTCTCAAATTATTAAGATATAGATTTAAGTTTCGGTATTTGGTCTTCCTTCAGTCTGGCTAAATACCTTTTTGAAGACTGAATTTTGTTATCTAGTCGCGGATTTCGACTAGATAGTCATGGATAGATAAGGGGCAAGGAATGGTTACGTTTCTGGTCAAGCGCCTGTTTCAGGCACTGATAGTGATGTTTGTGATCAGTTTGGTGGCGTTTGCCATTCAGGATAACCTGGGCGACCCGTTGCGTGAGTTAGTCGGTCAATCTGTTTCAGAATCGGAGCGTCAAGCGCTGCGTGATGAACTCGGCTTAAATGATCCCTTCATTACAAAATACACTCGCTTTGTGGGCGCAGCTCTACAAGGTGATCTTGGTACTTCATATTTCTTTAAACGCCCAGCTGTGGACGTAATCTTAGATAAACTAGTCGCAACGCTTGAGCTTGTGTTCGGCGCTTCTCTGATCATTGTTTGTCTGTCGATTCCACTTGGCGTTTATTCTGCAATACACCCAAAAAGCTTCTTCACTAAACTGGTGATGGCGGGCAGTAGTATCGGCATTTCTGTGCCTGTTTTCTTAACCGCAATCATGTTGATGTATGTATTCTCTATTGAGTTAGGTTGGCTGCCGTCGTTTGGACGTGGTGAGACCGCAAACTGGTTTGGCTGGGAGTCTGGTTTCTTAACGATAGATGGCCTTGCACACTTAGTGCTGCCGAGTATTGCTCTAGCATCTATCATGCTGCCTCTGTTCATTCGTCTAGTACGCTCTGAAATGCTAGAGGTTCTTAGCTCTGAATATATCAAGTTTGGTAAAGCAAAAGGTCTAGCGCTGAACAAGATTTACTACCAACACGCTTTGAAAAACACAATGCTGCCAGTACTAACGGTAGGCGGTGTTCAAATCGGTACTATGGTGGCTTACACCATTCTTACTGAAACTGTATTCCAGTGGCCGGGTACCGGCTTCCTATTCCTTGAAGCGATTAACCGAGTGGATACACCACTGATTACCGCATACGTTATCTTCGTTGGCCTGATCTTCGTAGTAACTAACACCATTGTTGACCTGCTTTACGGCATCATTAACCCAACAGTGAACATCACAGGGAAAGGAGCATAATCATGGAACAAACAACAACAGCTCCATCTCGTTGGGAGCGATTCAAGCAGTCAGACATTCTGTACTACTTCTTACGTGACAAAGTGGCAATGGTGAGCTTCGCTATCTTTGCAGCTTTCCTTGTTATGGCATTAGCGGCACCTATTCTAGCGCCAACAGACCCGTATGACGTGACGTCTATCGACATCATGGATTCTGAGTTGCCACCATCTTGGATGGAAGACGGCGAAGAACGCTTCCTACTGGGTACTGATGAGCAGGGTCGTGACATCTTATCTACGATGCTTTACGGCTCGCGTCTGTCATTGACGATCGGTTTCCTAGCGGTAGGTCTTCAGCTGACTCTCGGTATCATCATTGGCTTGTCTGCAGGTTACTTCGGTGGTCGTATTGATAGCTTCCTGATGCGTTTTGCCGATGTTCAGCTTTCGTTCTCAACCATGATGGTTGCGATCATTGTCTCGGCCATCTTTAAGGCGAGTTTCGGTAGTGACTTCTACGCGCAATATGCGGTTGTTATGCTGGTGGTGATCATCGGTATTGCTGAATGGCCGCAGTATGCTCGTACGATTCGTGCATCGGTATTGGCAGAGAAGAAGAAAGAGTACGTAGAAGCGGCACGTGTGATGGGCTTTAGAGCGCCTCGCATCATGTTCCGCCATATTCTGCCTAACTGTTTATCACCGATTTTGGTTATCTCTACGGTACAGGTGGCAAATGCCATCATGTCAGAAGCGGCACTTTCTTTCCTAGGTTTAGGTCTTCCGGTAGACCAACCATCACTCGGTGCCCTGATCAGTACTGGTTTTAACTACATTTTCTCAGGAGCATGGTGGATCACAGCATTCCCAGGTGTGCTTTTGGTAACATTGGTTCTCGTTATTAACCTATTAGGCGACTGGTTACGTGACGTGTTTAACCCGAAAATTTATAAAGGGTGATAGCCCGGTTTGATTTTTAGTAAAAAAAGTCACTAAATTAAGAGCCGTAAGCAATTACGGCTCTTTTTTTGCTTAATGGATCTGGAACTTAGTATTATTGACAGTGTCAATAATAGTTAAAATGGAATTCATGTTTTATCGACATAGATTCGGTAATAATTAGCCCGCAAGGGTTTAAGTGGTGGTTATGAAATTGACAATGAATGCTGTATGTCGTGCTGTGACGAGAAATTATCGTATGGGACTTATCGCTGCATCTCTTTTGGTATCGAGCCAAGTGAATGCAGAGTCGGTTCTATGTGATGCAACTCAGGCAAGCACCAACCAATTACCACAGCTAGAGCAATCATGTCCGATCGGTAAGGGCGTGTGGGGCAGTAAAGCACCAAAACGTCATTCAGATAACGAACTGTTTTGGGTTCAATGTGGCCTGCTGAACAAGCCTTTGTCACTGAGCCGAGCAAAGCCTTTGTATGAGAAGATCTCGACCAACGTTTGGATGAAGCCGGAAGGCGGAGACTACCGTTGCTTAATCGGACCTTATTCTACCTTCTCTGATGCGAGAAAAGACCTAGCTCAGGTGCGTAAGGTTTCTGGTTACGGTGAAGCCTTTATTCGTATGGTCGATAAGTCGAAAACCTCATCACAGCCTATTGTGGCAAAACCAGCAGAGCCAAAAGCGGTGACGCACAAGGCTCCTGCAAAAGTAGAAGCTAAGCCTGCACCGAAACCTGTGGCTACTAAGCAAGTGGCGGCGGTAGCGAGCGCTGCAGCAATTCAGACGCTACCAAGCGGTAACGCGAGTTCAGACAATGATCTAGAGATCGAGATTCGCGTGAAAGCAGACATTGCGGGTAGCCAATATGCTATTCCTTACCTTCTAGATCATCAACAACAGTTCTACATGGAGCAAGGTAAGCCTTGGAGCCGCCTAGATTACGATAGCGCTGAATTGGTGTGTAATCAGGTCAACATGAAGCTGATGAGTGAGAAGCAATGGCAAAGCATCTTGAGCTCAAAGATTATGGAAAAACAGAACTGGCCAATGCATCTCCCTTATTGGGGCGCAGATAAGAAAGGTCTGTTTACCAACGGTAACGTCAACCAGTTGAAAGGTTCTTCATTGCTTAATGTGATGTGCGTTAAGTAACGACGACCGTTACCAAACCAAATAAGCCTCAGCCATTGCTGGGGCTTTGTTGTTTATACGCCTCTCTTTTTCAACATCGGTTCGACTTTTAGACACTCGTTCTTCAAGACGAATTTGATTAAAAATCGTTAAAAATTGTTCAAATAGCGCGGCTGATGCGTAGAAAACCATAACTCAAGTAATAAGGTGATTGAGATTATGAGTTTAAAGAAACGATTAGAAGACGTGGCTCCACGCTTTGAAGCCGGAGGGAAGTACGAAAAGCTCTACCCAGTGTATGAAGCTTTCGCGACAATATTCTATACACCCGGAAACGTAAACCGCGGTATAACCCATGTTCGTGACAGCATTGACCTAAAGCGCATCATGATTCTGGTATGGCTGGCGACTTTCCCGGCAATGTTCTGGGGGGTGTATAACGTCGGACACCAAAGCGTCCTCGCATTAACCTCCAGCTATCAACTTAACGAACTTGCCTCGGTTATTGAAAGCAGCTGGCGTCTGTCGTGGGCATTTGGTGATGCGCAGTCATTGGTGGCAAGTGGCTGGGAAAGTCAGATGTTGCTTGGTGCACTCTATTTCCTACCCGTTTATGCCACGGTGTTTGTGGTAGGTGGCTTCTGGGAGGTTTTATTTGCCGTTGTACGAAAACATGAGGTGAATGAAGGTTTCTTTGTTAGCTCGGTACTATTCGCACTCATTCTTCCGCCAACCATCCCGCTTTGGCAAGCCGCTTTAGGTATCACCTTTGGTATCGTTGTCGCCAAAGAGCTGTTCGGTGGTACAGGACGAAACTTCTTGAACCCAGCCCTTGCAGGCCGCGCGTTTCTCTATTTCGCCTATCCAGCCAACATGTCGGGTGGGCTTGTGTGGGTTGCCGCTGACGGCTATTCAGGCGCGACACCGCTGAGTCAATGGTATGAAGGCGGCAGCACGTCACTCATCAATAACATGACTGGCGAGGCGATCACCTGGATGGATGCCTTTATCGGTAATATTCCAGGTTCGATGGGTGAGGTGTCGTCACTGCTGATCATGCTGACGGGGTTGATTTTGATTGTGATGAAGATAGCGTCTTGGCGCATTGTCGCCGGTGTGATTGTTGGGCTTGTGGCGACCTCGAGTTTACTGAACTGGATAGGGTCGGATACTAACTCGATGTTTTCGATGCCGTTTTACTGGCACTTTGTGTTGGGTGGTGTAGCGTTTGGTACCTTCTTCATGGCGACAGACCCAGTATCTGCCGCGTTTACCAATCAGAGTAAATGGGCCTATGGGATTTTGATCGGCGTGATGACGGTCGGCATCCGAGTGCTCAATCCAGCCTACCCAGAGGGCATTATGCTGGCTATCTTGTTCGCCAACCTGTTCGCTCCGCTATTCGACTTTGTAGTGAAAGAGCAGAACATTAAACGAAGACTTAAACGGACATCGCGCTAATCTAGGTGATTAAAAGTGAAAGTGACTCCCATAAGAAAGGCTTGCATTGATGCAAGCCTTTCAATTTTTATCGCGATTGATTTGAGGTTGATTTAACTCCACTTCAAATCAATCTCGAAAGGCTGTGTGCTACCACAATGCTCACCGCACATCTCGTCGTAGGCGCTGTTATGAACCAACATTGCTGATGCTACGCCTTGGTCACTAAAATGATCGCGTGCTTGGTTTACACTCAAAAACTTCATAGGATGCTGGTGGTCATCTTTAATTAATTGCTTTTGCCCGCCAATAACTTGGTAAGCCAAGTAGATCCCGCCTTCAAATGATTCGATTAGTAGATTCATCACAAACTCCATTGCTGATCTAGATAGGTGGATATTTGTGTTACGTCGAATCGAGAACCAAGGTTCAAAGCGGGCATAAAAAAAGCAGGCACAAGGCCTGCTTCTAAAGAGAGCTCAACTAAGACGTTGATTATCTCATGGTAACAAACTCTTCGCTGCCCGTTGGGTGAATTGCCACAACAGAGTCGAAGTCTGCTTTGGTTGCGCCCATCTTCATTGCAACGCCGAAGCCTTGAATCATCTCATCAACCGTGAAACCGATGCCGTGTAGGCCAACGACAGTCTCTTCTTCGCCAGCACATACTAGCTTCATCTTACAAGGTTGACGGTGCTTGGTTACTGCTGTGTACATCGCAGTGAAGCCCGATGTGTAAACCTTGATGTTGTCTTTGCCGTACTTCTCTTCAGCTTCTTGAGTCGTTAGACCAATCGTGCCGATAGGTGGGTGGCTGAATACAACAGTAGGAACTAGGTTGTAGTCCATTTTCGCGTTAGTTTGACCGTTGAATAGGCGCTCAGAAAGCTGACGACCTGCTTTAACCGCTACAGGAGTTAGCTCGATACCGCCTTCCATGATGTCACCAACACAGTAGATGCCAGGAACGTTAGTCGCTTGGAACTCGTCTACCTTGATGTAGCCACGGTCGTTTGTCTCAACGCCAGTTGATGCTAGGTTGATAGCGTCAGTCGCTGGGTGACGGCCGATAGCCCAGATAAGGTGGTCAACGTTTTGAGTGTTGCCATTCTCTAGGTGTAGAGTCAGTGTGCCGTCTGCTTCTTTCACTACTTCTTTAGGCACTGAGTGCGTGTGAAGTGTTGGACCTTCTGCTTCCATTACTTCTACTAGCGTTTCGATGATCATTGGATCGAAGCTACGTAGTGGAGACTCTTTACGGCAGAACAAGTGTGTTTCTGTGCCTAGTGCGCTTAGTACACCTGCGATCTCAACTGCGATGTAGCCAGCACCGATAACCGCAACTCGTTTTGGTTGCTCCATTAGGTCGAAGAAGCCATTTGAGTCGATGCCGTATTCTGCACCTGGGATGTTTGGAATTGCTGGACGACCACCTACCGCGATCAGGATGTGATCTGCTGTGTAGTGTTCACCGTTCACTTCAACTGTCTTTTCATCAACGAACTTAGCAAAGCCTTTGATTACGTTTACTTTGTTGTTACCTAGTACGCGGTCGTAAGATTGGTGGATACGACCAATGTACGCTTGGCGGTTTTCAATCAGCTTGCTCCAGTTAAAGCTTTTTACTTCAACGTCGAAGCCGTAGTCCTCAGAGTATAGGTTGATTGCTTCAGCGACTTGAGCGCCGTGCCACATTACCTTTTTAGGAACACAACCAACGTTTACACAAGTACCACCAAGGTCTTGAGCTTCGATAAGTGCAACTTTTGCACCGTGCATAGCTGCGCGGTTAGCCGATGCGATGCCGCCTGAACCGCCACCGATACAGATGTAATCAAAATGAGTCGCCATTACTTTCTCCATTTATTGAAGGTTGTAGTCACAGTGAGAGCACTGGATACCTACGTCCTATAGATTCTTAAATTGTCTAATTATTATATTGAGGGCAGATCGGTTGAACTCAATCTCCCTGTTTAAAATTTATTCGTCCACATCACAGTCTGTTGAAGATTCTTCAGTCTATGATGTGGACTCGAGATTACTCGGGTACGATCCACTCTACTTTGAAGTGACCGGTCGCTGGCGCAATTGCTTCCTTCAAGAATGGAAGAATCTCTTTCATTTGGCTTTCTAGCTTCCAAGGCGGGTTAATCACGATCATGCCTGATGCCGTCATGCCACGCTCGTTGGTGTCTGGTGATACGCCAAGTTCGATTTGTAGAATCTTGTTGATGCCTAAGCCTTCGAGACCTTCGATCATATCTTCGATATCACAGCGATTTACTACCGGGTACCAAATTGCGTAGATACCGGTTGCCCAGCGCTTGTGGCTTTGAGCGATTGCAGTCACGACATCACGGTACTCTTTTGCCAGCTCGTAAGGCGGGTCGATCAGTACTAAACCACGACGTTCTTTTGGTGGCAGGCTGCCCTTTAAGCGCTTAAAACCATCTTCTTTGTAGATAGATACCTGACGATCACGGTGGAACTCTTGCTCAAGCAGCGGGTGATCGGCTGGGTGAAGCTCAGTCAGTACCATGCGGTCTTGGTCGCGCAGATGGGCACGTGCAACACGTGGTGAACCTGGGTAGTAGCGCAGCTTGTCGCCGTTGTTTAGTGTTGAGATAGACTCAAGGTAGCTTTGAATGTCTTCAGGAAGATTCTGTTGTTCCCAAACGCGTGCAATACCTTGCTTGTATTCACCGGTTTTTTCAGACCATTCATGCGTTAAGTCGTAACGACCTACACCAGAGTGAGTGTCATGATAAACAAAAGGCTTATCCTTCTGTTTCAAAGAATTAAGAATAAGGCTCTGTACGATATGCTTTACTACGTCGGCATGGTTACCTGCGTGGAAGCTGTGGCGATAACTTAACAAATTAAACTCTCGTAACACTCTCGATTTAGAGTGTGGTTAGTGTAGGTGGGGTTAATCAGACCATTATAACCCTCAATGGACCATAAATTCTCGAACAATTCAGGAACAGTCGTTCGCAATATGTGGTTAGTTATTGGTTCTACTATTGAAATTTGCCTTATTGGGCACTATTTAATAACTATTCGCAGGTGATTTTTTTAGGGCGAACCTGAGCCTGATGACTGTAAGACGACCTCATTACAAAAAAGACGAAAGTCTCTAAAGCCAAAGGAATGTTTATATGTCTAATCCGCTATTAACCTTCACGGACTTACCTCCGTTTTCACAGATCAAGCCAGAGCACGTAAAGCCTGCAGTTGAGCAAGTGATTGAAGCGTGTCGCAACAAGATAGAACAAGTACTTGAAGGTAATACTTCACCAAGCTGGGACAACCTAGTTGCTCCAATTGAAGAAGTGGATGATCGTTTAGGTCGCATTTGGTCACCTGTAAGCCATATGAACTCTGTCGTGAACAGTGACGAACTGCGTGAAGCGTATGAGAGCTGCTTACCTGTGCTATCTGAATACGGCACTTGGGTTGGCCAACACAAAGGCTTGTTCGAAGCGTATAAAGCGATCAAGGCGAGTGAAGCATTCTCTGCACTGAACCGAGCTCAACAAAAAACTATTACCGACGCACTGCGCGACTTTGAATTGTCGGGCATTGGCTTACCTGCAGATGAACAGCATCGTTACGGCGAGATCAGCAAGCGCCAGTCTGAGTTAGGCTCTCAATTCTCAAATAACGTGCTTGATGCAACCATGGGTTGGAGCAAGCAGATCACAGACGTAGCTGAGCTGGCAGGTATGCCTGAATCAGCACTGGCGGCAGCTCAAGCGGCGGCTGAGTCTAAAGAGCAAGAAGGCTACCTACTGACTTTAGATATCCCATCATACCTACCTGTGATGACCTACTGTGATAACCAAGAACTGCGTAAAGAGCTTTATGAAGCGTACGTAACGCGCGCTTCAGATCGCGGTCCAAACGCAGGTAAGTGGGACAACACTGAGATCATCACCGAGCAACTTAAGCTGCGCCACGAGATCGCGCGCATGCTTGGTTTCAGTACTTACAGCGAAAAATCACTGTCGACTAAGATGGCTGAGACGCCAGATCAGGTTCTTGGCTTCCTGAACGACCTAGCAGTAAAAGCAAAACCACAAGGTGAGCGTGAAGTTGAAGAGCTGCGTCAGTTTGCAGAGAAAGAGTTTGGTGTTTCTGAGCTAAACCTATGGGACATCGCTTACTACAGCGAAAAGCAGAAGCAGAACCTGTTCGAGATCTCTGATGAAGAGCTTCGCCCATACTTCCCTGAATCGAATGTGGTTTCAGGCCTGTTTGAGGTGCTTAACCGTGTGTTTGGTATGTCGGTAACAGAGCGTGAAGGTGTCGACACATGGCATGACTCTGTGCGCTTCTTTGATATCTTTGATGCGACAGGTGCACTGCGCGGTAGCTTCTACCTAGATTTATACGCACGTGAGCACAAACGTGGTGGCGCTTGGATGGATGACTGTCGTGGTCGTCGTATTACTGAATCTGGCGAGCTACAAACGCCCGTCGCTTACCTAACGTGTAACTTCAACAAGCCAGTTGGTGATAAGCCAGCACTGTTTACTCATGATGAAGTCGTGACTCTGTTCCACGAGTTTGGCCACGGTATCCACCACATGCTAACGCAAGTAGAAGCGGGCGCAGTTGCGGGTATCAATGGTGTGCCTTGGGATGCGGTTGAGCTACCAAGTCAGTTCTTAGAAAACTGGTGTTGGGAAGAAGAAGCGCTGTCGTTCATCTCTGGTCACTTCGAAACGGGTGAAGCGCTACCAAAAGAGATGCTAGAGAAGATGCTAGCGGCGAAGAACTTCCAATCTGCGATGTTTATCCTGCGTCAGCTAGAGCTTGGTTTGTTCGATTTCACGCTACACACAGAATACGACCCTGAAGTGGGTGCTCGCGTACTAGAAACGCTAGCGGATGTTAAGTCTAAGGTGTCGGTACTGCCAAGCCTAGATTGGAACCGTTTCTCACACAGCTTTGGTCACATCTTTGCTGGTGGTTACAGCGCGGGCTACTACAGCTACCTGTGGGCAGAAGTGCTATCGGCAGATGCGTTCTCAGCATTTGAAGAAGAGGGTATCTTCAACACTGAAACGGGTAATCGCTTCCTGAACAACATCCTTGAAATGGGTGGCAGTGAAGAGCCAATGGAGCTGTTCAAACGCTTCCGTGGTCGTGAGCCACAAATCGACGCAATGCTGCGCCACGCGGGAATCAACGCATAATCACGGTAACTATCTAGTTTATTGCGAAAAGAGCCTCTAGTTAGAGGCTCTTTTTTTGTCTGTGCGTTATGCCAAGCAAGGCGAATCAATGTTATGGATTCACATTGCGGTTGATAGGGTTCTGCAATGAAATCAGTGTCTCTGTCGACTGAACTTCATCGATCGCTTGCAGCTTATCGATCAATACAAACTGCAGCTCTTCTATCGACTTACACATCAGCTTTACAAAGATATTGTAAGCACCAGTGGTGTAGTACGCCTCAACCACTTCGTCTAAGGCATTCAGCTTAGCGATCGCCGAGTGGTAATCTTTGGCAGCATTAAGGTTGATGCCAATAAAGCAACACACGTCGTAACCCAGTTTTTTGGTGTTTACCACAACTTCCGTTCGCTCGATAATGTCTGCCGATCTCATCTTTTCGATGCGAACGTGAATCGTCGCAGGGCTGACATCGAACTGCTTTGCCATTTCAGCGTAAGGAGTTCGTGCATCTTCCATCAAGGTTTTGAGAATGGCACGGTCTAGATCATCTAGACGAGCTGTGGTTGTGGACATGCATAATCCTTAGGTTGAATGAAAAACATACCGGCTTGAGTACACATCATAGCCAAGGGTGATAATATTAGCAGTAACTATAGGGTTAGGGTGAATTCAGTGCGATTTTCGTTATTTTTTATTGTGATGTGTTGGAGTGTTTTTGCTTCAGCTCAGGCAAAAGATGTGTTGGTTATTCACTCTTATCATCAAGGCTTTTTCTGGACAGATGATTTCCATAAAGGACTATCTGATGAGCTCGATCGCGATGGGTTATCTTACCGGGTTGTTTATCTCGATACCAAGCGAACTCAAAACGCTGAATACTTAGAGCGAATTTATCAGCTATACCGCACTAAGCTGTCGCATGAAGAGTTTGCCGCTGTAGTCGTCAGTGATAATAACGCCCTCAATCTGATGAAACGCTTAGCGCCCGAACTCAATGGCACGCCCGTTATTTTTGGTGGCATCAACAATTTTTCTCCGCAAATGATTGAAGGCTTGCACGCAACCGGTATCACTGAAGATATTGATATGGCGAGCAATATTGAGCTGATCAATCGACTTCAATCGACGGTTAAAAAAGTTTACGTGGTTACCGATCACTCGGTAACGGGTGAAGCGATTCGCGCTCAAGTGGATTTATTTCTACAAAAACGCCCTGAGTTTTCTGGGATGGTGGAGCAATATACGCCTGATTCTTATCAAGAACTGATGACGTTCGCGCAACGCGCTGATCTAACTAAAAGCTTGTTGTTCTGGGCCTACTACCGCGACATCAATGGTCGGGTCAGCAGCAAAGAAGACTGGCGTCAGCTCAACAAAAAAACTCAGATGCCATTGTATATTGTGCATGATTTAGGACTTGGGTTTGGTGCGATTGGTGGCGTGATCCACAGTGGAGAAACGCAAGGTCGAGACACGGGGCGCGTGCTGTTGAGCGTGCTGAACAATCCTAAGGCTCCATTGCCATTAGTGGTTGCTGGCGCGCCAGAAATCAAACTCGATTACCAACAGATCTCACGTTGGGATTTGGGTGCAGAGAATGAAGCCTCAGTAACCTTCCTCAATAAGCCGAAGTCATTCTTAATGCGCTATCGCGATGAAATTCGCACCATCGGTTTAATGTTCTTGAGCATGTCGTGTGTTATCGCGGTGTTGGTGTATTACCTTAACCGTCTGAAGAAGAGCGAACGTGCAAGTCGCCAAAGCCAACGACTGTTGGAGTCGATATTTGATCAGAGCCTGCAATTTATGGGCATCATTGATAAGGGTGGCGTGCTGCTGTCGAGTAACAGCAAGTTACATGAGCTGCTTTATAATCAAGGCTATAAACTGGGAACGCCGCTGCAACAACACCAACATTGGGAAAGTTCTGCGCGAGAAGTGCTAGCCGAATATTTCATCGCAAAAAGTGAGCACCCAGCCTTACGATTTGAAGCCGAGGTGTGGTGTCGAGATCGCGGTGCGATGGTGTTGGATATTTCATTGAAGCCGATGCCGGGCAGTGAAGACGAAGACATTCAGTTTCTCTTTGAGGCGCGCGACGTGACCTCACGTAAGCTTGCTGAGAATAAGCTGTTCCAACGTGAAGCAAACTTGAAGCTGTATTACGACAAACAGCCGGTGATGATGATTACGCTCGATGGCAATAATCGCATTCAACAAGTGAACCAGTTTGCCGAAGAGCTTTTGGGATACCCTCTCGATCAGTTGTTGGGCCATCGCCCTAGAGAATTCTATGTTGATGAGAACGCGATGATTCCTCGTCATATCTTGCTGCAACCTCAGCATAAGATTCGTGGTGTGTGGCGTCGTGATATCGAATATCGCCATGCCGACGGCAGCAAGAGCTGGATTCGTGAAAATATCCGCCCGTTGGTGGAGTCTGATCAGCTGTTGATTGTGGGTGAAGACATCACCGAAACGCACGAGCTTTCTGAAAAGCTAGAGTATCAGGCTCGCTATGACCTACTGACTGACACCTTTAACCGCAACCACTTTGAGCAAGAGCTGCAAAAGGCGCTGAAAGAGGTTGAGAGCCACATGCGAACTCACGCAATGTTGTTCCTAGATTTGGATCAGCTGAAAGTGCTGAACGATACCGCAGGACATGAAGCGGGTGATGCTGCGATCTTGTTTAGCGCCAAACTGCTAGAAGACGTACTGCCTTACAATGCGGTGTTAGCGCGAATGGGTGGTGATGAGTTTGCTGTGCTGATGAAAGACTGTACTGAACGAGATGCGGTGAATGTGTGTCGCAGTATTATCTCGATGATGAGTGAGAATCCATTCTTGTGGGATGATATTCGACTCAACCTGACGTGCTCTATCGGTATTCGATTGATCGACCATACAGCAGCTTCACCACAGATGGTGCACGCTCAGGCGGATGCAGCTTGTCATGCCGCTAAAGAAGAAGGTCGCAATCGCTATCATCTTTACCATCAAGATGATGAAGACCTGCGTCGTCGCCATCTTGAGATGGAGTGCGTTAACCTAGTGCATGAGGCCTTGGCTAACGATCGCTTAGAGTTGTTTGCGCAGCGAATTCTTGGCCTAGATGAAGACAGCGATAAAATGCACTTTGAAATCTTGGTCCGCATCAAGAACATCCAAGGGGAATACATCTCCCCGGGGATCTTCATGCCAGCCTCAGAGCGTTATAACATCGCGCATTTGACTGACCGCCAAGTCGTCAGTCAAACCTTGGGTTGGTTGGAGCAACGCCCTGAGGTTATTGAGGAACTGGGGATGTGTTCAATCAATCTTTCCGGTCACTCGATGGGTAACCGTGAGTTTGTCGAATTTTTGATAGATAGCCTGAGCGATTCATCGATACCGTGTCATAAGATTTGTTTAGAGATCACCGAAACAGCGGCCATGAGTAACATGAAGCAGGCGATCAAGTTCTTCACTCGAATCAAAGAGCTTGGCTGCATGATTGCATTGGATGATTTTGGCTCAGGGCTATCGTCATTTGGCTATCTGAAAAAGCTGCCTGTCGATATTGTGAAGATCGATGGCTTGTTTGTACGTGATATTGATGTGAATGAGATGGACCATGTGATGGTTCGCTCGATCAATGATCTTGCCAAGCAGATGGGCAAGCACACCGTGGCTGAGTTCGTTGAAAATACCCAGATTATCGACAAGCTTATCGAACTGGGTGTGAACTACGCGCAGGGCTACATCATAGGGCGACCTAAGCCACTCGCAGAGCTTGTTGAAGAGTTAAGACAAGAGCGAGAGACAGAGCCATTGGTTTAGGTAAGCCGACTTTAGCTGGGAATACTTTTCACCGCTAATATGTATTGTTGAGGCAATCAGGTAAACTGGTTGCCTCTTTTGTTTTGAATACTACTGTCTGTTGGAGACGACCTTGCAACTACAACTGATTTGCGAAGATGCTACCCAAATCGATCATTTGAATGACTTAGCGACCCGCTGGAACTTATCTCATGATGAAAGCAGCGATTTTGCTTTGGTACTGACTAGTGAGCGACTTGAGCTACGTAAAGTCGATGAGCCCAAGCTTGGCGCTATCTTTGTTGATTTAGTGGGAGGCGCAGTTGGTCACCGACGTAAGTTTGGCGGTGGTAAAGGTCAGGCGATTGCCAAAGCAGCTGGTTTAAACAAAGGCGCAACGCCAACTATTCTTGATGGTACTGCAGGCTTAGGGCGCGATGCGTTTGTGTTGGCTTCTCTAGGTTGTAAGGTGCAAATGGTCGAGCGTCACCCCGTTGTGGCCGCACTGCTTGATGATGGCTTGCAGCGAGCGCAACAAGACCCAGATATCGGTGGTTGGGTAACTGAACGCATGAAGTTGATTCACGCATCCAGTCACGATGCTTTAGACAAGCTCAGTAACGATCCTGACTTTGAACAACCTGATGTGGTGTACCTCGACCCTATGTACCCACACCCAGAGAACAAAAAGAAATCGGCTCTGGTCAAAAAAGAGATGCGCGTATTCCAATCTTTGGTGGGTGCCGATCTGGATGCTGATGGCCTATTTGAGCCAGCGATGAAGTTGGCATCGAAGCGAGTTGTGGTTAAAAGACCGGATTACGCAGCTTGGTTAGACGAGCAAAAACCGAGCATGGCGATCGAAACCAAAAAGAACCGTTTTGACGTCTATGTGAAAGCATCAATGACTTAATTGAAGCATCAATAACTTAGATACACGCTAAGAAAATTTCCCGTCATAAATACGATAAATTGCCATTTAACACTTGCGATAGTCGCGTTACAGATGTATATCTAACTAAGAATCATTATTATTCTTAGCTGGAGTTGAAGCATGGCTAAACGCTTTTGTAAGTTAAACCGTCGAGATATCACCGAACACTTGGGCGAGATCCACAGCTTGGTGACTGAACCTAAGTTCGTGTGTCGTTCTTGCGCGCGTTCTTCGGCGGATCAAGCGAATCTATGCAAACCCACCGCAATTCCACCTCTTGGTTGTCAAAACAAACCCGTTGAAGAGAAAGTCGCATGCGGCCTGCTAGCGGAAACATTACCTGCACCAGAACTGTCGCTTGCGGAAATCAACGAGGCAATTGAACCGAGCGTACAAATGTTCGATCCAGCCGCCGCTGATATGGCCCCTGAGCTTGCCAAAAAAGAAGCCGCACAGAAAAAAGCCAAGCTGAAAAAACTGATGGCGAAGGCGAGCGGTGATGAGAAAGCTGAACTCAAACAAGCGAAGAAAGCGGCTAAGAAACAAGAGAAGTACAATAAGAAACTGGCGAAGATGATTAAGAAGCAGCAAAAGCTGTTTAAGAAAAGTCAGAAGCTGGAAAGTGAATTGGAACGAATCAACCTACAACTTGATGATGTTGCCTTCACTGAAACCAAGACTCAGGTAGTGAGCCACAATCAAATCCACTGAAGTTGATTTGAATGGTTTATTGCTACAGCGATGATTTAAAAAGAGCGACCTTAGGTCGCTCTTTTGCTTTTTGGGGTTATCCGAGCTGACTCATGTAGCTCGTTCAAATCAGCTAAGCGTTGCTTGCGGATCTTGCTACGCGCTTCTTCACCCACGTCTCATTGACGAATAAAGAGAATAAGATAACGGCGCCACCAATAGACAAGCGAACCAAATCGACATCTCTGTTCCAAATCAGGATATTCACCACCAGACCAGCAGGAACCAAGGCATTGTTCATCACTGCCAGCGCGCCAGCATTCACCATGCACGCGCCTTTATTCCACATAAAGTAACCCAGCCCCGACGCAATCAAGCCAAGGTAGATCAGGATTCCCCATTGAAGTGTGGTGGTGGGCAGTTTCTCTGGGTTGCCTAGTAGCATGAAAGCCACTGACGCGACACATAGCGCCCCTAAGTAGAAGTAACCAAATACGGTTCGCTGAGGCAACTCGGTCGATTCCTTCTCCATCACCACCTTGTAGCCCACCTGACCAATAGCAAAGCACAGGTTCGCGCCTTGCACGACGAGGAAGCCGACTAAAAAGTTTTCGTTAATACCTGCGAACTTAATGAATACCGCGCCCAATACTGCAATTGCCGCTGTCACTAGGTACCACGGAGAGAATTGCCCTTTGAGAAAGTCATAAATAAGCGTGACGTAAATTGGCGTGAAAACGGTAAACAAAAGGACTTCAGGAACGGATAGCAGTAAGAAAGATTGATAGTAGAAGCAGTACATCAGGCCAAGCTGGATACCACCAATTGCCATCAATTTAGCGATCAGCTTACGCGATACGCCGCGAAACTTTAGGAAAGGAAGAAATACGACGCCGGCAAGGGCAACACGCATTAAAACAGAGAACCAAGAATCAACCTGACCCGCAAGGTAAACGCCGATCAGGCTAAAGGAGAAGGCCCATAGGAGGGTAACACCAGCTAAATAGCTCATAGTAAAACTTCGTTAATAAGATATGAGCTGTATGTTACCTAACCTTAAATCATTAGTCTTCTGAATCTCTTAGAGGCACGACCAGCATATCAACCGGAGAGGCGTTGATCAGTTGGCGTGTTGAAGAGAGCAGCTTGCTCCAAAAGTCTTGATGGTGACCGCAAACCACGAGATCAACATTGAACTCGTTGATGGTGTCACACAGCTCATGACTCAAATCACCACTGCCTACTAGGGTATGGGTGATCGGGTATTGGGCGTGCTCCGCAAAATTTTGCAGCTGAATACGAGACGCTTCCATCGCGTTGTGCTGGGTTTCGGCCATGTTGATATCAATCAGGCCGGTATACAGCTCTGCGTAGTTAATATCGATATGGATAAAAGAGACTTTGGCTTCCAATGGCTTAGCCAATGCTACCGCTTTATCCACAATTAATTTGCTGTCTTCTGATAAATCGACCGCGACCAAAATATGTTTGTAACTCATATCGCTACCTCCTTTATTCATTGTCTGATTTAAGATTAGCACTATGCGATGGTTTTTTTTGCTGAAGTGATCTCATATCCACTGTCTTGCGTAATGACAGCTCGAAATATTGGTTAACTAATGGCCTGCGAGATATTCATTAAATAGTGATATAGTAGAGAAAATTGAGGATGTAATTAGGAGTCTTAAATGCTGTCAAAAACTATGGTTGAGCAACTGAATGATCAAATTAACCTAGAATTTTTCTCATCCAATCTATACTTACAAATGAGTGCTTGGTGTGAAGACAAAGGATTTGAAGGTGCAGCAGAGTTTCTGCGTGTTCATGCAGTAGAAGAAATGGAACATATGCAGCGTCTTTTCACTTACGTAAGTGAAACAGGTGCAATGCCAATTCTAGGTGCGATTGAAGCGCCAAAACATGAATTTGATAGCCTTGGTGCTGTGTTCCGTGAAACTTATGAACATGAGCAAATGATTACTCAAAAGATAAACAAACTGGCTCACGTTGCTTTCAGCACACAAGATTACTCAACCTTTAACTTCCTGCAATGGTACGTTGCAGAGCAACACGAAGAAGAGAAGTTGTTTAAAGGTGTATTGGATAAGCTAGAGCTTGTTGGTGAAGACGGTAAAGCACTGTTCTTTATTGATAAAGACCTAGCGCAATTGGCAAAAGATGGTTCATCTTCAATTATGGAAGCTCCTGCCGTTTAGGTAGTACGGGAAAGACACTGATTATCTTTTTCTTTTGAGTTTTCTTATGAAGATGTAGGGAGGAAAGGATGATCAGCGGCGACACTATTCTATTTGCACTAATGGTTGTGACTTGCGTGAACTGGGCGCGATATTTTACTGCGCTAAGAACACTCATTTATATAATGCGAGAAGCACATCCTCTACTTTATCAACAAGTAGACGGAGGTGGATTCTTCACAACTCATGGCAATATGACCAAGCAGGTTCGCTTGTTTAGTTACATCAAAAGCAAAGAGTACCACCATCATCACGACGAAGTGTTTATGTCGAAGTGTGATCGCGTAAGACAGTTGTTTATACTTTCTTCCGCTCTGCTGGGTGTAACGTTGCTGTCTTCTTTCATCGTCTAAGTTATTTAGTACGTGTGAAGTAGAGTTTAGGTTTTGGTGTAAAGCTTCGGTTGTTGGTTCGCTAAGCCAAGTAGTGGTTTTGCTGCTGTCTGCAAATTGTACAATTGAACATCAATTGCAAAGTTTAAAATTGCCGCTAAAATAGCGAGCAATTAGTAAGGATGTGCTGTTTATGCACATCCTTTTTTATTGATGGCATTTCGAGAACAGGGTGTACTCGGGCTGCAAAAGTGAAGAAAAGCAGAACCACATGAGTGAAAAATTTGATGTAATCGTAATTGGTGCGGGCGCCGCAGGCTTAATGTGTGCTGCGGAAGCGGGTAAACGTGGCCGACGAGTGCTGGTGGTTGATCATGCAAAGAAACCAGGCAGAAAAATTTTAATCTCAGGTGGCGGTCGTTGTAACTTCACTAACTATGATGTTTCAGCCAACAACTTCCTGTGTAACAACCCTCACTTCGTGAAGTCAGCTTTATCTCAATACACCAACTGGGATTTTATCTCGATGGTGAGCAAGTACGGTATTGAGTTCGAAGAGCGTGATCACGGCCAGTTGTTCTGTGTGAATGACCACACAGCAAAAGATATCGTGAGCATGCTGCTTGACGAGTGTAAGCAGGCGAAAGTCGAACAACGCTACCGTTGTGATGTTCACTCCATCGAAAAAACAGACGCTGGCTTCAAGATGCACCTCAATACCGACGAAGTTGAGTGTGACTCACTGGTTGTGGCGACAGGTGGTTTGTCGATGCCTAAGCTGGGCGCAACGCCATTTGGCTATAAGATTGCCGAGCAATTTGGTTTGTCTGTGATACCAACTACCGCAGGCTTAGTGCCATTCACTCTACATAAAGAAGATAAAGAAGCTTTCGCAGAGCTTTCTGGTATCGCAATTCCTGCCGAGATCACCGCGCAAGACGGAACCTTGTTCAAAGAAGCGTTGCTGTTTACCCACCGCGGCCTATCGGGTCCTTCGGTACTGCAAATCTCTTCTTTCTGGAAGGCGGGTCAGTCGGTTTCGATTAATCTAGTACCAGAAGTCGATGTAGCTGAACTGCTGGCTAACTCTCGCGAGAAGCACCCAAATCAGAGCCTGAAAAACACCTTAGCGAAAGCATTACCAAAGCGTTTTGTAGAAGTACTGATTGACCGCAAAGAGCTTGAAGACAAGCCGCTCAAGCAGTTCAATGAAAAACAGCTGAATGACATTGTAGAGCATTTAGAGAACTGGAAAATTGCGCCAAACGGCACGGAAGGTTACCGAACAGCGGAAGTGACTCTAGGCGGTGTGGACACCAATCATCTATCTTCAAAAACCATGGAATGTAAGAGCGTGTCTGGCCTCTATTTCATTGGTGAAGTGATGGACGTAACCGGTTGGTTAGGCGGCTATAATTTCCAATGGTGTTGGAGTTCTGGCTTTGCAGCAGGTCAGTGGGTTTAAGCTTTGAGCCTATCCATTAGATTTTAAATTACATAAAAATGGCGAGTCATAGGACTCGCCATTTTTGTATTCAAAGCTTGTTATCGTTGATAATTCGGGAAGTCGCGTAGTGCGATAATCCTAATCTTTCTGGGCATTAACTTTCAGGGCTGAGGTTGTTTTTCTTCTTTCCCCATTTGATCTGCTGGATAACAAGGCCGGCAATGATCAGTACCAAGCCAAACAGGGTCGCTGGGTGAATCTCTTCGCCGATAATAGTGGAAAGTAGCATCAACGAGATAAACGGCGAGGCAAAAATTAGGTTGCTGATACGTGCCGTGTTGTTGGTCAGTTTTAATGCCGAGAGCCACAAGACAAAGGTAATGCCCATCTCGAACAGGCCAACATAAGTTACGGCCATCCAACCTTTCGCTGTGATTTGGCTAAAGCTCTCGCCTTCAAAAAGGGTTAAACCGATCGCGAAAGGTAATGCCACTAAGAAACCAAGCAGTACGCCAACCACTGGGTCAGCCTTGTTTTTGGTGTTGAGAATCCAATATCCTGCCCAAAGCAGAGTAGAAAGCAGCGCCAGTGCCACACCGAGTGGGCTATCGAACTGCATGCCTAACACATCGCCTTTGGTGGCAATAACTACCACACCCGCATAGCTGAAGGTACACGCAATCCAATCTTGCTTACGAATCTTTTGCCCCAGAAAAACCGCCGCCATTAAGGTTAGCGTGATAGCCCAGCTGTAGTTGATGGCTTGAGCTTGAGAAGCGGGCAGCAGGTCGTAGGCTTTGAATAGAATCAGGTAATAAGCCAATGGGTTAACCAAGCCGAGCAGCAGGTAATACCAAGGGTTTGAAAGGAACGTTGTACTCAGCTGAGAGAGCTTACCTTGAAAGGCGCAGACTGCGATCAGCGCAATCGACGACACAATACTGGCAATGGTCAGCATTTGAATCGGTGAAAACTCAGCAAGGGTCAGCTTAAAAGCAGTAGCGACCGTTGACCACAGCAGTACTGCGGAAAGGCCAAAGCCCAAGGCACGACGTTCGTTCATGGTAACTCATTCTAATTTGATGGGACAGAATACGGAGCGCCTAGTCTATCTGTCGAATTTTAATACGGCAAACTGGACATTTATCCAGTATCAAAATACCATTTAATGAGTTATTTCAAATTAGGCTAAATCATTATCATGCAATGGATTATCGAACATCAGGCAACGCTTATTGCTGCAATTTCTGGCGCGCTCGTCAGCGGCGGTGTCGTGGGTTGGTGGATTAAACAGAAGCTCTCTTTTCAGCAGCGATTGCTCGAGCAGCAGCTAGAGTCCGATCGTTTGTTGCATGAATCTCAGCAAGCTCAGCTCAAAGCATCACTCGCAGAGGCGCAACAAGAGCTCGATGAGTTAGATGATGACCGAGACAAAGCGGCATTCGAGCTCAAGCAGGCGCACGGTAAGGTGATGGCTGCAATGGAAAAACTGCGCTACTTTGAGGCGGTAAAGCAAGAGCGCCAGCAGTACGCTGATGAGATCAATGTGCTTAAAGATCATAAGTCTGAATTAGAAGCCGAGCTGCGCGAGCAAGAAGCAAGGCATGACCAAGAAAACCTCGCCAATAGCGAAAAGCTGCAGTTGCTAGAGCAAGCTGAATCACGACTTAAGCAGCAGTTTGAACTGTTAGCGAATCAACTGTTTGAAACCAAAACCGCCAAGGTTGATCAGCAGAACAAGCAGAGCCTAGAAGGTTTGTTGTCACCTTTGAGAGAACAGCTAGAAGGTTTTAAAAAGCAGGTTAACGACAGCTTCAGCCAAGAAGCCAAAGAGCGTCATACTTTGGTGCATGAGCTTAAAAACCTGCAGCGTCTTAATGAGAGTATGACGCGTGAAGCGGTGAACCTGACTCAAGCGCTAAAGGGTGACAACAAACAACAAGGTAACTGGGGCGAGGTGGTGCTGGCTCGCGTGCTTGCTGAATCAGGACTGCGCGAAGGCCACGAATACCAAACGCAAGTGAACCTGCAAAACGATGCGGGCAAGCGTTATCAACCGGATGTGATTGTGCATCTGCCACAAGACAAGCAAGTGGTGGTCGATTCAAAAATGGCGCTGGTGGCATTTGAACGCTATTTCAATGCCGAAACCGATCAGCAACGCGATGCTGCATTGCGCGATCACTTGGTGTCACTGCGAGCGCACATCAAAGGCTTGAGCCAGAAAGATTATCATCAGCTCAAAGGCATACAGAGTCTGGATTACGTGTTGATGTTTATCCCGGTTGAACCAGCATTCCAAGTGGCGATTCAGGCGGATCCTAGCTTGGTGAAAGACGCGATGGAGCAAAATATCATCTTGGTCAGCCCAACCACTTTGCTGGTGGCACTGCGTACCATTGATAACCTGTGGCGTAACGACAGACAGAACCAGAACGCACAGGTTATCGCAGAACGTGCGAGCAAGCTTTACGACAAGCTGCGCCTGTTTGTTGATGATATGGAAGGCCTTGGCAGCTCACTTGATAGAGCAAACCAAAGTTATCAAGGGGCGATGAATAAGCTAGTCACAGGGCGAGGCAACGTGATTCGTCAGGCCGAAAGCTTCAAGCAATTGGGTGTTGAAGTGAAGAAACCGATCTCGATTGGTTTGGCCGAAATGGCGCAAAATGAGGCTTTTTCAGAAAATGCCTCCTTAGTAGAAAGACAACCCGCTGAGGATAAAGTAAACTAATCGGCCGCAGCGCCTCTAAACACGGAGCGTGCTGTCGATGAGAACTTACCATGGTAGATAACAGCATTATGGACACAAGCGTGCAGACAAATTCAGCAGTAGAGTCAGAAACCACACACTTTGGTTTCGAAACAGTCGCAAAAGACGAAAAAGTCGCGAAAGTAGCAGAGGTATTTCACTCTGTAGCCGCTAAATACGACATCATGAATGACTTAATGTCGGGTGGTGTTCACCGCTTGTGGAAGCGATTCACGATTGATTGCAGTGGCGTTCGCCCTGGTCAGCGTATCCTAGATCTTGGTGGTGGTACTGGCGACCTTACTGCGAAATTCTCGCGTATCGTTGGTGAAAAAGGCCACGTGGTTCTTGCTGATATCAACAACTCAATGCTGAATGTTGGCCGTGATAAGCTGCGTGATAGCGGCATTGTTGGCAACGTACACTACGTACAAGCGAACGCTGAAGAGTTGCCATTCCCAGATAACTACTTCGATTGCATTACGATCAGCTTCTGTCTGCGTAACGTAACCGATAAAGACCAAGCGCTGCGTTCTATGTACCGCGTACTTAAGCCGGGTGGCCGTCTGTTGGTTCTTGAGTTTTCTAAGCCAGTGCTTGAGCCACTATCAAAGGTTTACGATGCCTACTCTTTCCACCTGTTGCCAAAAATGGGTGAGCTGATTGCCAACGACGCAGACAGCTATCGTTACCTTGCAGAATCAATCCGCATGCACCCTAACCAAGAAACCTTGGAAGGCATGATGCAAGACGCGGGTTTCGAGAATACTAAATACTTCAACCTAACGGGCGGCATTGTTGCGCTGCACCGCGGTTACAAGTTCTAGTCGAACTTGGTAGTAGGCTCTTAGGGCGTGCTAAACAATAAGAATAAAGACAGAACGGATAGGTTAAGGCTTATCCGTTTTCAAAGGTAAGGACAGTCATGCCATTTGATCCATTGGTAACCGCGGTTATTGAAACCTCTTTAAATACTTTCGTGAACGATGATCCAGCACTGGTTCGTCGTTTGTCTCGTTTAAAGGGGCAGATCATTCAAGTCAATTTGAAAGAGTTGAATAAAACACTCACTTTCGTTTTCAGCCAACAGATTGATGTGTTGTCAGAATACGAAGGGCAGCCTGACTGCTACCTATCTTTGAACCTATCGGTGTTACCTGAACTGCGTGAGCAATCGAACATCACCAAGCTGATCAAGCAAGATAAGCTGATCTTAGAGGGTGATATTCAACTGGCACAGAAATTTGCTCAGCTGATGACAGACTGCAAGCCTGATTTGGAAGAGTGGTTATCGCGCGTAACGGGTGATGTGGTTGCGCATACCTTGGTGCAAGGCGTTAAAAACGTCGGTGGCTTTGTGGCAAAACAGGCGACTAAGCATCAAAACCATGTTGCTCAAGTTCTGACTGAAGAGTGGAAGATCGCACCTGCACCGTTAGAAGTCGCGCATTTTTGCGACCAAGTTGATGACGTAAAAAGCTCTGCTGCTCGTCTTGAAGCTAAGTTGAACGCTCTGTTGGAGAAAGCATGACCCCAGCAGAACTGAAACGTCTTTATCATATTATCAAGGTACAGTTGGAATACGGCCTTGATGAGTTGATGCCGGAACACCAACTGACTAAAGCCCCTTTGTTGGCGCGAAAGTCACTGTTTTGGCTCAAGAACAAGCATCAAGATAAAGAGTTGGGTCATCGCTTGCGCCTTGCGCTGCAAGAACTTGGTCCAGTGTGGATCAAGTTTGGACAGATGATGTCGACACGTCGTGATCTGTTCCCTCCTCATATCGCCGATCAGTTGGCGTTGTTGCAAGACCAAGTTGCGCCGTTTGATGGTCAACTGGCGAAGCAAGATATGGAAAAGGCGTTGGGTGGCAGTTTAGACAACTGGTTTACCGACTTTGATATCGAGCCACTGGCTTCTGCTTCTATCGCTCAGGTGCATACGGCAAAGCTTAAAGAGAGCGGCCGCGAGATTGTTCTGAAGGTAATTCGCCCTGATATTCGCCCGGTGATTGATGCAGATCTAAAACTGATGCACCGAATGGCGCGTATAGTCGCTAAGTCGCTTCCTGAAGCACGTCGTTTGAAACCGGTTGAGGTCGTTCACGAGTACGAAAAAACGTTAATTGATGAACTAGACCTGCGCCGTGAGGCGGCCAATGCCATTCAACTGCGACGTAATTTTGAAGGCAGTGAAGAGCTGTATGTTCCAGAGGTTATCCCTGATCTAAGCAGCGAAACCCTGATGGTGTCAGAGCGTATCTACGGTATTCAAGTCTCCGATATTGAGACGCTAGAAGCCAACGGCACCAACATGAAATTGCTCGCGGAACGCGGTGTGACGGTATTCTTTACCCAAGTATTCCGAGACAGCTTTTTCCATGCAGACATGCACCCGGGCAACGTATTTGTTAACCCAGAGAATCCAGATAACCCTCAGTGGATTGGTTTGGATTGTGGCATTGTCGGCACGCTCAACAGCGAAGATAAGCGCTATTTAGCAGAGAACTTGTTGGCTTTCTTCAATCGAGATTACCGTAAAGTTGCCGAGCTGCACGTGGATTCGGGGTGGGTGCCACACGACACTAACGTCAATGATTTTGAGTTCGCGATCCGTATGGTGTGTGAGCCAATCTTTGCAAAACCACTTGGCGAGATCTCATTTGGCCATGTGTTGCTAAACTTATTTAATACAGCAAGACGTTTCAACATGGAGGTTCAGCCTCAGTTGGTACTTCTACAGAAGACCTTGTTGTATGTGGAAGGCCTAGGTCGTCAGTTGTATCCGCAACTTGATTTGTGGGCAACCGCCAAGCCTTTCCTTGAAACCTGGATGATGAATCAGGTGGGGCCGCAAGCTGTGATCAACGCAGTAAAAGAGCGCGCGCCATTCTGGGCAGAAAAACTGCCAGAGCTGCCAGAGCTACTTTATGACAGCTTGCGCCAAGGTAAAGCGATGAACCACAGAATGGATCAGCTTTATCAAGGTTACCGAGATAGTAAGCGTCAGCAAGCAACTGGAAAGTTTTTGTTTGGCGTTGGAGCCACTTTAGTCGTATGCTCCGCAATATTAGTTTCAAGCCCTTATGAGCAGCTATCTATGGGCTGTGGCATCGCAGGTGTCACATTTTGGTTGCTTAGTTGGCGAGCTTACCGTCGTTAGACAGTAGACTCTCTTAATATTTTTATGTGTAGACAGACCCGAGGACAATGACAATGGGTGGTATCAGTATTTGGCAACTTCTAATCATTGCTGTAATTGTAATTTTGCTATTCGGAACAAAGAAACTGCGCGGTATGGGTGGTGACTTAGGTTCAGCGGTTAAAGGCTTCAAAAAAGCGATGAGCGATGAAGACAAGCCTGCAGATAAGAAAGATGCAGACTTCGAACCAAAGAATATTGAACAGCAGAAGACAGAAGCTCACGCTGAAACAACTGCTGAAACAAAGAAAGACAAAGAGCAGGCGTAAATCGTGTTTGATATCGGTTTTTGGGAACTGGTATTAATATCTGTCGTTGGGTTAGTGGTTTTAGGGCCTGAGCGTTTGCCCGTGGCGATTCGCAGTATTTCCAAGTTTGTTGGACAAGCGAAAAGCATGGCAAACAGTGTGAAAGATGAACTTTCTCATGAGCTTAAGGTGCAAGAGCTGCAAGAAAACCTACGCAAGGCGGAAAAAATGGGTATGGAAGATTTATCTCCAGACCTTAAAGCGTCAGTCGATGAACTCAAGCAGGCCGCTGCTGAGGTTCAACGTCCGTATGCTAAGCCTGAGTCTGATAAGCCAAGTGAGACTAAACCTAGTGTCATGGAAACTGTGGAATCTGAAACCATTCAGGTCAACAGTGAAGCTTCAGCACCGTCAGATAAGAAAGCCGAATAGTCTCGCAAGGAGGAGTCGCCGGATACTTGATTCGCTAGATGTTTAAATAGATATCTATTCAAGTAAATAACTATTCAAGTGGATACCAATTCAACTGGATAGATACACGCGCGGCTCCTTTTCGATCTTCCTGTTTAAGAGGTTTGACATGTCTTCGACTGAGCAGACACAGCCTTTAATTAGCCACCTTCTAGAACTACGTAATCGCCTACTACGTGCGATTGTCGCGGTGCTAGTGATATTTGTCGGGCTAATTTATTTTGCTAATGATATTTATGAATTCGTATCAGCACCTTTGGTAGATCGTCTACCGGAAGGGGCGACGATGATCGCAACCGATGTTGCATCGCCATTTTTCACACCGCTGAAATTAACCTTGATCGCGTCTATATTCCTCGCGGTTCCGTTTATTTTGTATCAGGTGTGGGCTTTTGTTGCTCCGGGTTTATACAAGCATGAAAAACGCTTGATCATGCCGCTATTGGCTTCAAGTTCATTGCTGTTTTACTGTGGTGTGGCGTTCGCTTACTTTATTGTATTCCCGTTGGTATTTGGCTTTTTTACGGCCATATCATTAGGGGGAGTAGAGTTCGCAACCGACATCTCAAGCTATCTTGATTTTGTACTCGCGCTGTTCTTTGCTTTTGGTATTGCCTTTGAAGTGCCTGTTGCGATTATCTTGTTGTGTTGGACGGGGGCAACAACGCCTCAATCTCTGTCTGAAAAGCGTCCTTACATTGTGGTGGGTGCTTTCATCATCGGTATGATGCTGACACCACCAGATATGATCTCGCAAACACTGTTGGCGATTCCAATGTGTATTCTGTTTGAGATTGGTCTGTTTTTCGCACGCTTTTATACGCGTAAGCCAGATGCGGATGAAGAGGAAGAAGCTGAATCTTGATTCGGAATGCTTCAGTAAAAATCACATAATAAAAAAGCGGCCTAGGGCCGCTTTTTTATTATGTCTGTTTATCGAATCTTTAACTGATAGCCACAGTTCTGACATATATAGAGCTCTTTGATGCCCAAAATTTTATGCCATAGGGTTCGATGTTGACGTTGTAAGTGTTGTGAATGGTCACACATAATCAACTACCTCCATATGCAGGTGGTTGATACTATACATGTCACTTAGCTTTCTCAAATAAATTCAGGAAAAATCCGTAATAATTACTTATTAATAGATTTGTCATAAATTAAACAATGCCTTAGCATTTTTGGTGGTTATGTTTTCGACTTCTTCAAGGGTAATTCCGCGTAATTCGGCGATGCGTTTTGCTACTAATTCTGTGTAGGCTGGTTCATTGCGTTTACCGCGATTCGGTGTTGGTGCCAAGTATGGGCAATCTGTCTCTAGAATGACGTAATCCATATCGAGATGTGGGATCACCTTGTCCATCCCAGAGTTCTTAAAGGTCGAAACGCCGCCTAAACCTAAATGAAAGCCTAGCTCGTTGATCGCTTGAGCTTCCTCTAAGCTGCTACCAAAGCAGTGGAATACCCCGCGTAAGCTGCCATCTTGTTCTTTACGAAGTAGGGCAAGTGTCTCTTCAATGGAATCACGAGTGTGGATCACCACAGGTAGATCAAGCTCTTTTGCCCACTGCAGTTGAGTCACAAACGCCATCTCTTGTTCAGCCTTGAAGGTTTTATCCCAGTACAAGTCGATACCAATCTCACCCACCGCGATAAAGTCATGCTTATCAAACCAAGCTCGAATGGTTTTGAGGGTTTGCTCGATATTCGCATCCACATAACAAGGGTGTAAGCCCATCATTGAACGGCACACATCAGGAAACTGCGCTTCCGTTGCTAACATTGGTTCGATAGATTCTAAATCGATGTTCGGCAATAGAATGGTATCAATCCCTTGAGCCAGTGCGCGCTGCACAACTTGTTCGCGGTCTTCATCGAATTCACTAGCGTAAATATGAGCATGGGTGTCGATCATTGTTTTGTCCTGAAAGCGGTCTTTACTGAGTTGTCATGAGTATACGGCAGTGTGAGGAGAAGGTCATTTTTTGCCATTTATCCCTATTTTTGAGTGGGTTTCATATTTTACTGCTAGCGTCCTGAGCCATCAGTGATATGCTTTTGCCTGTATTTAGCACTTTTCATATCTAAGTATTTCGGTGCTTAGACTAGGCAAGGAGAATCTAGTGTCTGTTTCAATTCAAGGTCAATTCCCAGGTCGCCGTATGCGCCGTATGCGTAAGCACGACTTTAGCCGTCGCCTAATGGCAGAAAATCAATTGTCTGTGGATGATCTAATCTACCCAATGTTTATCCTGATGGGTAAAGACCGCCGCGAGCCTGTCGAGTCAATGCCAGGTGTTGAACGCTTGTCGATCGACTACATGCTTGAGGAAGCAGATTACCTGTCAAAGCTGGGTGTTCCTGCGATTGCTCTATTTCCAGTCGTGAACCAAGATGCTAAAAGTTTATGCGCAGCTGAAGCTCATAACTCAGAAGGTTTGGTGCAGCGCGCTGTACGTTTACTAAAAGAGCATGTGCCAAACATTGGCGTTATTACTGACGTAGCACTAGACCCGTTCACCACTCACGGCCAAGACGGCATCATCGATGAAGATGGTTACGTGATGAATGACGAGACGACTGAAGTCTTGATCAAGCAAGCATTATCACACGCTGAAGCGGGTGCTGACGTAGTTGCCCCATCGGATATGATGGATGGTCGCATTGGTAAGATCCGTGAAGCGTTAGAAGAAGCGGGCCATATTCATACTCAGATTATGGCGTACTCTGCAAAATATGCATCGTGCTACTACGGCCCATTCCGTGATGCAGTTGGCAGTGCTTCGAACCTGAAAGGTGGTAACAAGAAGAACTACCAGATGGATCCAGCCAACAGCGATGAAGCGATTCATGAAGTCGCGATGGATCTTAATGAAGGTGCGGACATGGTGATGGTGAAACCAGGCATGCCTTACCTTGATATTGTTCGTCGTGTTAAGCACGAACTGCAAGCGCCTACGTTTGCTTACCAAGTATCTGGTGAATACGCGATGCACAAAGCGGCGATTCAAAACGGCTGGCTGAAAGAGCGCGAAACCGTCATGGAATCACTGTTGTGCTTTAAGCGTGCTGGCGCTGATGGCATTCTTACTTACTTCGCTAAAGATGTCGCAGAGTGGCTTGCTGAAGATAACGCACAAGCTGCTGAGCATTTAAAAGAAAAGTAACCGTGTAGATCTCACTTAAGTGATCAGTAAAGGGTTGGCCATTGTGCCAGCCCTTTCGTTTATAAGGATGAATAAGATGTCAGTTGTCGTACGTGAAGGTTCTTTAGAAGAAGTGGTGTCTGTGGTCGAGCAGATCTCTGAGTTCGCTAAAAAAGAGAGTGTCGCTTCTCTGTCAGAGCGGCTGGCAGGGAAAAAGAGCCTTATCTTAGTGGCTGAAGAAGCTGGCGTGTTGCTTGGCTTTAAGATCGGCTATGAATTGGATCAAGATACTTTTTACAGCTGGTTTGGTGGCGTGTCACCGCTCGCGAGGAACAAAGGCGTTGCACAGGCGCAATTAGACGTTCAGGAACAGTGGGCGAAAGAGCAGGGCTACAGACAGTTAAAGGTTAAGTCTCGTAACCAGTTCCCTGCAATGTTGCGCCTGTTATTGAGAAACGGTTACCTAATCGAAAGATTTGAAGAAAAAGAAGACATTAATGACCATAGAATCCATTTTTTGAAGCAAATTTAAGCACTGCTGTTAACGGTTTATAAATTAAATGAGATTTATTCTCATTTAATTGTTGACTATTAAATGAGAATCATTATTATTAACTTCGTCTTAGGGAATGAGGAAATGTTCACAAGGATGTTAAGTACTCAAGTATCTACTTGGTTACCCAACAGAATTCTCGCGAACTTGTACTAAGTTCTTTTTGACACGACATTGCTCACATTGCTTCCAGTGTAATTTATAGCTTTTAGGTAAAGCTGTGGTATTCAATTTGAATGGCTTTACCGGTTTTTGCTAGGCGACATCTTCGGGTGTCGCTTTTTTTTATACCTACCATTTCAACAAGATGCATATTTAGTGGCACGTATTTTTATGAATAAAACGCCATCAGCATTCTTTTCCACAACGCAAGATCGAGAAAAGATCGTTGATCATCTGTTCGATCTGTAAAATTATTCTTTATTTTCAGTTGTTTATTGGTGTTTTTTGAGTTGTTCACCGTAGTTCTCAACAGGGTGGATAAATAATATAAACAGAGTTATCCACAGAACGCTTGCGTCTAAGAACAAAAAATAACAACAAATCGATTATAACGAACACAACCGAGTGAACGGATACAGATCGACAACGTGGAATCCAACCAACAGACGTGGCATTCTTAACAGATAATTTCTGTACTTACTGGATACACAAACATTATGGCTCGTATTCCTGATAATCCATTGATTCTGATCGATGGCTCTTCTTACCTATATCGCGCGTTTCATGCTTACCCTGGCACCATGAGCAATGGTGATATCCCGACTAACGCGGTTTACGGTGTAGTTAACATGCTGCGCAGCATGATGCGTCAATTTGCTTCTGATCGTATTGCGGTTATTTTTGATGCAAAAGGAAAGACGTTCCGTGATGACATGTACCCAGAGTACAAGGCTAATCGTCCACCTATGCCGGATGATCTACGTTGTCAGATCGAACCTTTGCACAACGTGATTCGCGCAATGGGTCTACCACTTATCTCGATCCCAGGCGTTGAAGCGGATGATGTGATTGGTACGCTAGCTTCTCAAGCATCTAAAGCGGGCATGCCGGTTTTGATCAGTACTGGCGATAAAGATATGGCGCAGCTGGTTGATGACAACGTTACTTTGATCAACACCATGACCAACGTGGTTATGGATCGCGAAGGCGTGATAGAGAAGTTTGGCATCCCACCTGAGCTGATTATCGACTACCTTGCACTGATGGGCGATAAAGTGGATAACATTCCTGGCGTTCCAGGTGTTGGTGACAAAACAGCAACTGCTCTACTACAAGGCATTGGTAGCATCGAAAAGCTGTATCAAAACCTGGATGATATTGCCGCTCTTGGCTTCCGTGGTTCAAAAACCATGGCTAAGAAGCTGATTGATAATAAAGACAACGCTGAGATGTCTTACGAGCTTGCAACGATCAAACTGGACGTCGAGTTAGAAGAGACACCTGAGTCGCTTGTAAAAGCACAACCAAATACGGATGAGCTGATTAAGCTATACGGTCAACTGGTCTTCAAATCTTGGTTGAACGAGCTACTTGAAGGCGGCAGCGGTGTGGTTGAGGCGGATGAGAAGTCGGGTGCAGTGCGCAGCAGCACGGCATCAACCACTTCTACCGTAGAAATGAACACCTCTGCAGTGACGATTGATCGCAGCAACTACGAAACCATCTTAGATGAAGCCTCTTTTAATGCGTGGCTAGAGAAACTGAAAGCGTCAGAGGTGTTTGCCTTTGATACTGAAACAGATAGCTTGGACTACATGGTGGCTAACCTTGTTGGTCTATCATTCGCAACCGAAGAAGGCGTTGCCGCTTACGTACCGGTTGCCCATGATTACCTAGATGCACCTCAACAACTCGACCGTGATTGGGTACTTGAACAGCTTAAGCCGATTCTTGAAGATGACGCACAGGCTAAAGTCGGTCAAAACCTGAAGTACGATATGAGCGTTTTAGCGCGCTACGGTATCGAGATGAAAGGCATCAAGCACGACACCATGCTAGCGTCTTATGTTTTTAATAGCGTTGGCGGCAAGCATGATATGGACAGCCTAGCGCTGCGTTTCCTTCAGCACAGCTGCATCTCATTTGAGCAAATCGCAGGTAAAGGTAAGAAGCAGCTTACTTTCAACCAGATTGAGCTGGGTGAAGCGTCTCCATACGCAGCAGAAGATGCTGACGTGACTTTACGTCTTCATAACCGTTTGATGGAAAACATTGAGCAAGATGAAAAGCTAAAAGCCATCTATGAAGAAATCGAAGTACCACTGATCCCTGTAATGTCTCGCATTGAACGTACCGGCGTATTCATCGATGACATGTTGCTGGGCGCTCAATCGCAAGAGATTGCGGTTCGATTGGATGAGCTAGAACAGAAAGCCTACGAGATTGCAGAGCAAGAGTTCAACATGAACTCGCCAAAACAGCTGCAAGCGATCCTGTTTGAGAAAATGGGTCTGCCTGTTATCAAGAAAACGCCATCAGGTGCACCTTCAACCAACGAAGAAGTGCTGCAAGAGTTGGCTCTTGATTACCCGCTACCTAAGCTGATCATTGAGTATCGTGGCCTTGCGAAACTAAAGTCGACCTACACAGATAAACTACCGAAGATGATCAACGCTGAAACGGGTCGTGTTCATACGTCTTATCACCAAGCGGTGACAGCAACGGGTCGATTGTCTTCAACAGATCCAAACCTGCAGAACATCCCAATTCGTAATGAAGAAGGCCGTCGTATCCGCCAAGCATTCGTTGCACAACATGGTTGGAAGATTCTAGCGGTCGATTACTCTCAAATTGAATTGCGTATCATGGCGCACCTTTCGGGTGATAAAGCGCTTCTGGAAGCATTCCAACAAGGCAAAGATATCCACGCGGCAACGGCTGCTGAGATCATTGGTGTTGATATTGAGAGTGTGACCACTGAACAACGTCGTCGTGCTAAAGCCGTTAACTTCGGTCTTATCTACGGTATGAGTGCCTTTGGCTTGGCTAAGCAACTGGGTATTCCTCGTGGCGAAGCACAGCACTACATGGACACTTACTTCGAGCGTTACCCTGGCGTAATGCAGTATATGGAAGACACGCGCAGTGCTGCTTCAGAGCAAGGCTTCGTTGAAACCATTTACGGTCGTCGACTGCACCTTCCTGAGATTCAATCTCGTAATGGCATGCGTCGTAAAGCTGCTGAACGCGCGGCGATCAATGCGCCAATGCAAGGCACAGCAGCGGACATCATTAAGAAAGCGATGTTGTTGGTGGATGAGTGGATTCAAGCGGAAGGCGATGGTCGTGTAAAACTGCTTATGCAGGTACACGATGAATTGGTGTTTGAAGTGGAAGAGTCATCTTTAGCCGAAATTGAAAGTAAAGTACAAGAATTGATGGAATCCGCTGCAGAGCTAGAAGTGCCGCTTGTCGCGGAAGCTGGCCACGGTGACAACTGGGATCAAGCCCACTAATCAGTTTTTGACCTTAATAAGCAAATTAGTATGAGCCAGTGCACAAACACTGGCTTTTTTTTGTCTCAAATAAAGTTAAGTCGTAATAAGAATTTAGGTGTTTTAATAAAACATTCATGAAAAAAAACTACAAAAGTTGTTTTCATTTCTGAGCAATTGTTGTACATTAAATCTCGTAGGGTACAGAGGTAAGATGTTCTATCTTTCAGACCTTTTGTTTCACGTTATTGGATTAGGCTGATTCAGCCGCCCCAGTCAGTATTTGACTGGGGCGTTTTTTCTTGTGCGAAAGAAAAATATTTCCAACCTATCATTCCCCCGTAAAACCTCTTATTTTTAGTGCCTTTTATTACACTTTCTCAAGCACAGTGATAAACCCCTGATTTGCCTTAGATCTGAAATTCGATCAGCTTTTGGTAATTTAAATCCGTCTCTAAGTCGATTGTTTTATCACTTGAAATAACTTTTATTTTACAAGTTATCGATAAAGGATTGATGGATCACGCCTTATTTATCAGTGTATTGAGTCGGTGAATGCTCAATGTAATCCATGATTTTCTGTTGTTTCTCGGTGCTGTATTTCAGTGCTTCGGCGGTGATCTGGATGGATTGTGCCATCGAAGAGATATTGTTGGTCGCTTTTACCAAGGTTTGCTGCATGGGTTTCAGGATAAGCAGATAGATAGCGGTCAAAGCTATAATAATGACAGCGATAACGGCCGCCAGCGCAATGATGATCTTGGTCTGAATGTCATCCAACAGCATTTGACTGGTTTGTTTAAAGGCGAGTCGAGATTGGTCTAAGGCTTGTGGCAGTTGATTGAGTGATGTCTTGGTGGAGCTCGCAAGCTTATTGATACTTTCAACCGTTTGATTGAGGGCTTGTTGCTGGTCGTCGCTTAGGTTGGGGTTGTTGACTATCGCTTGCAAAGATTGCGATATCACCTCAAGAGACTCACTCGCGTCTTGGGCGTACTTTTCCATGCCATCGAGGTCTAAGGTCATATCGACATTGATCAGTGGGGCTTGTTCTTGTTCTGCTTCAGAGGCAAACCCTGTCAGTGAGACCAACATAAGTGCAATGATGGCCAATGGTGTTTTCCACATGAGTATTCCTTTCTCATTGTTCTGATTATTTAGATGTGTCTTTTAGTATGGTTCACTTCTATTGGTTTTAGTGGCTAAATCCGATTTTTAACACTAAAAACTTATGCTTAACTCACTCATTTTTGGGCAAAAAAATACCCCACCTATATAAGGAGGGGCATTGATAAGGCTAAATCACGTGTTGTAAGTGCTCTAACCTATAGCGATAAGTAGAGGAACTACTCTGAGTCGTTGTTCTCTTCGTCTGCTAACTCATCAATGATTTGATCAGCAAGCGCAGGCGCAAACCACTCATCCATCTTGGCACGCAGTTGGTCAACGCCGATGCCCTTCATTGAAGAGAAGACATCAACCGCAACATCACCACCGAAAGATTTTGCATCGTTACGGATTTTCAGTAGCTGTGCTTTACGCGCACCACTTTTCAGTTTGTCTGCTTTTGTTAACAAAACCTGTACTGGGATGCGGCTATCGATAGCCCAGTAGATCATTTGTTGGTCAAGGTCTTTCATTGGGTGACGGATATCCATCAATACCACTAAACCTTTCAGGCTTTCACGTCGTTGTAGGTATTCACCTAGCGACTTCTGCCATTTTTTCTTCATCTCAAGTGGTACTTGAGCAAAGCCATATCCAGGTAAATCGACGATATGACAACCGTCCGTTACCTTAAATAGGTTGATTAGCTGAGTTCGACCGGGTGTTTTACTGGTTTTCGCCAAGCTTTTTTGGTTTGTAACGCGATTTAGCGCGCTAGATTTACCAGCATTGGAGCGTCCTGCAAACGCAATTTCGATCCCTTCGTCTTCTGGTAAATGACGAATATCAGGTGCACTGGTAATGAAATGCGTGTTTTGATAATGAATTTTTACGCTCACTGTTAACTCCATCTCGACTTTGTGTAGTCGATTGATTACTTTTTTGTGAATTTGTGTAAAATAACCGTGCTCGGCATAAGGTCGCCTATTGTACCATGAGTGGCAACATAGAGTGGTACTGGAAGCTTGATAATTATAATGGAATGTCATGAAGAAATTAGCGCTAATTTTGAGTCTTTTAGCCAGCTGCTCAGTATGGGCTCAAGGTAGTATTGAAGCTGGTAAAGCCAAATCACAAACATGTGTTGCCTGCCACGGTGCTGACGGCAACAGCCTGATCACTCAGTACCCTAAGCTGGCTGGTCAACATGAGAAGTATCTAGAGAAGCAGTTAAAAGAGCTTAAGCTAGGTATGACAAGTGGTGGTAAGCAAGGTCGTTACGAACCTGTAATGGGTGCAATGGCGATGCCTTTATCTGAAGAAGATATGGCTGACCTAGCGGCATACTACGCCTCTCTACCTATCTCTAGTAACTCTACTCCTGAAAATGTAGTAGATGAAGGTAAGGTTCTTTACACAGCGGGTAACGCAGAACGCGGCGTAACGGCGTGTATTGCTTGTCATGGCCCTCGTGGTAATGGTACCGAACTTTCTGGTTTCCCTAAGATTTCAGGTCAGCACGCAGATTACATCAAGGCTCAACTTGAAAAATTCCGCGATGGTGACCGTAATAACGACATGAATGCGATGATGCGTGATGTAGCTAAAAAGTTAACAGACGCTGATATTGATACCTTATCGAAGTACGTTGGTGGTTTACACTAATTTGTCGGTTTCTTGCTCTTAGCCAGAGTAAAGGAATGTACGTTCGAGCGAGATTGAAGAGACGCCCCGATCAGTAATGGTCGGGGCGTTTTCTTTTGTATTGGTTTTATTAATGCGTTTTGTGTTTATGTCTGATTTATCAATGTGTGATCGATTTGTGTACAAAAGTGTGAAGTCGCACTCTTGTAGTCTTTTTGTAACACGGTAAAGTAACCGCCATCAGCTAGGAGCTGACTTAGATATGGATGATCATCTAGTCTAACGGTATAGACAGAAATGGATCAGGCTAGGACAGCCCAGCAACAAGGTGTTAGAAAAGGATAGCCAAAACTCATCAGGACGATGAACAACAAACAAATTTGGCATGGAAAGCACCAATAACAAATGGAGATTTGTGTACCAAGTTGAGTATGCAAATTTTGGCCGATATAGGCAGATTTAGAGAGCGATAGGTTTTCCTATCGCTTTTTTTATTGATTTGATGAAAAAACACCCAATACCTCTCCACTATAAACTCAGTTTCTGGTATGTTTCGCATCCCTGTTTAAGGATGTGCTATGTATACTTGTCCCTTATGCCATCACCAAGGCGTGAATCACTATTTTGAAGACAAACGCAGAGCCTATCTGCAGTGTCAGCAATGTGAACTGGTATTTGTTAAACCTGAACAAAGGTTAGAAGCAAAAGAAGAAAAAGCACACTATGATCTCCATGAGAACGATCCTAGTGATGCAGGCTATCGCCGCTTTTTATCTCGCATCGCGGATCCACTAACAGACAAAATTTCATCTAACTCACACGGGTTGGATTTTGGTTGTGGCCCAGGCCCTACGCTATCTATTATGTTAGAAGAAGCCGGACACACCATGGAGTTGTACGATATCTATTACCACCCAGAACCCTCTGTGTTGGAAAAAACGTATGACTTTATGACTGCCACGGAGGTGATAGAGCATCTTTATCACCCAGACAAAGTGTGGCAGCAATGGTTGAATTTAGTTAAACCCAAGGGCTGGATTGGTCTTATGACTAAACTAGTAATAGACGTAGACGCGTTTGCTGGTTGGCACTACAAGAATGACCCGACACATGTCGTCTTCTTTAGTCGTCAAACATTCCAGTTTTTGGCAGAGCGGGATAAGCTCGAACTAGAATTTTTTGGAAATGATGTAATTTTACTGAGGAAAGTGCAGTAATGGGTCGTAGTAAGAAATCAAGAAAGCCGGGAGCACTTGGCGCTCCGGAGCCTATGGTTACTCGTAACCGTAGTGAATCTGATGTTGAAGGTCGTGAACGTAAGCGTGTTAAAAAGCGTAAAGGCCTTAAGTCTGGCAGCCGTCACTCAGATGGTAGCGAAGCAAAACAGCGTAAAGCTGCACAAGCTCGTGATCCACGTTTAGGCAGCAAGAAAAAAATTCCGCTGATCGTTGAACCAGCGAAGAAGCCGACTAAACAAGAGCGCAAGCTATCTAACGAACAAGAGTTAGAGATGCTTGAGAATGACGCTCAACTGAACACACTCCTAGATCGTATCGAAAATGGTGAAAACCTAGGTGCTGGTCTACAGAAGTTTGTTGATGAGAAACTTGATCGTATCGAACACCTAATGGGACGCTTAGGTCTACTAGAGCCAGAAGACGATGAAGAAGAGATCTTCGAAGAAGCACCGGTTGCCTCTAAGAAGAAAGCGAGCTCTGACGAAGACTTGCTATCTCAATTCGAAGATTTCGATTTAGACAGCTTTAAAGGTTAATAGCCAGTGAACGTAACCTTATTAGCAATTGCTGGTGGAATTATCATTCTCGGCTTGGGCTCTTACGCAGGTTACCTTCTACTTCAAGTGAAGAAGCAGACGGAGTTGCAAAAGCAGCATCAAGCACTAGCCATTGAAAAACGCAACGCGACGATTTACGAAAACGTAAATACTTTGTGCTTAGCGGGCATTCAAGGGCAATGTGACTTACCTGAGATCAGTATCCGAGTGTGTATCATTATGGATAATGTTCAGGGTGATGAGCGTGTCGATTTTGATTCTGAGTATCCTGCTCTTTCTGAGCTGTACCATATCGTAAAAGATATGGCTCGCGGAGAGGCAAGACAGGAACTGACGAAGAAAGAGCGCATGCAGCAGAATCTCACGCGCCATAAGGCAGAGACTCGCTTGAATGATGCGGTCATTGAAGATCTGAAAAGGTTGCAAGAGAAGGTTAAACCTCTCAACAACCAAATCAACATTCAGATGATCTAGTCGCTAAGACTATTTAAAATAGAGGCTTGTTTAATACAGGGTGTTCTTGAGACACCTTATCTTTATAGATAGTGTTAAATGAGCCTTCTTACCTTTTGCGTCTCGTTAATCCCGACGCTTTGTTAGTGATCAAGCTAGCAGTTCTGAGTTTTTGTCTAAAAAATTGATTTTGTCTTGGAACGACCTTACAGGTCGTGTGGCAAAATAACCCGTCTATATTTTAATGTATGTAAAATGATTTGAGAGACCTTAGGTTCTCGCGGATCTAAATTGGAAATACCGCTATGTCGAGCAAGCCAGTAACAACGAATCAGCAAATCGTTTGGGATCAAGAGATCTTAAACAAGTACAACTATTCGGGACCTCGTTACACCTCATACCCAACTGCGTTGGAGTTTCATGAAGCGTTTACCGTCGCTGATTACGACATGGCGTGTACTCAATATCCTGAGCGTCCACTCTCTCTTTACGTGCATATCCCGTTCTGCCACAAGCTTTGTTACTACTGTGGTTGTAATAAAGTCATTACTCGTCACTCGCATAAAGCGGATGAGTACCTTGATGTGATTGAACATGAAATCCGCCAACGCGCCTCTTTATTGAATGGCCGTGAAGTGACGCAATTGCACTTCGGTGGTGGTACGCCAACGTTCTTGACCAAAACACAAATCACTCGTTTGATGAGTATTTTGCGTGAAGAGTTTAACTTCACCGCTGACGCTGAAATCAGTATTGAAGTTGACCCGCGTGAGATTGAGCTAGACGTACTTGACCACCTGCGTAACGAAGGCTTCAACCGCCTGAGCATTGGCGTGCAAGACTTCAATAAAGAAGTGCAGAAACTGGTTAACCGTGAGCAAGATGAAGAGTTCATCATTGCGATGGTTAAACGAGCGAAAGAGCTAGGCTTCCGTTCAACTAACCTGGATTTGATCTACGGCCTACCAAAGCAGACTCAAGCTTTGTTCGCTGAAACATTGAAGCAAGTGTTAGAAATGAAGCCGGGCCGTTTATCGGTATTTAACTACGCACACATGCCTCAGCTGTTTGCGGCGCAGCGTAAGATTAAAGACGAAGATCTACCTGAAGCGAAAGAGAAAATGGCTATCTTGCAAGATACCATCGAGACGCTAACGGGAGCGGGTTACCAGTTCATTGGTATGGATCACTTCGCACTACCTGAAGATGAGCTAGCCGTAGCACAGCGTGAAGGTATTCTGCATCGTAACTTCCAAGGCTACACCACCCAAGGTGAAGCTGACTTAATTGGTTTCGGTGTTTCTGCGATTTCTATGGTTGGTGATGCTTACGCTCAAAACCAGAAAGAGCTGAAGAAGTACTACGCTCAAGTGAATGACCTGCGCCACGCGCTTTGGAAAGGTGTTGCTCTAGACAGTGACGACCTTCTACGTCGTGAAGTGATCAAACAGCTTATCTGTAACTTTAAGCTTGATAAAAACATGATCGAATCTGAGTTCTCGGTTAACTTTAATCGTTACTTCAAAGAAGATTTAGGGCTACTGCAAACCTTTATCAACGATGAGTTGGTTGAAGTTGACGACAAAGAAATCCGCGTGACTTTGCGTGGCCGTTTGCTGATCCGTAACATCTGTATGTGTTTTGATAAATACTTACGTGCAAAGGCTCGCCAGCAGCAATTCTCTCGCGTTATCTAATCGCTCGATAGAGAATAGAACAATAAAAAATGCCAGCATCATGCTGGCATTTTTGTATCTGACGCATTCGATTTCTGCCTGGTTTAGGTGAGACTCTCAGTGGTATTTTGTTTGACCTTGGCACTTTGCTTGGAGTTGATGAGGTCGGTAGGCCATTGGTCAAACGGAACTGGGCGACTGTATAAGAAGCCTTGAGCAAGCGGGCACTGCAGCTGCTTGAGAAGTTCAGCCTGTTGCTGTGTTTCAACGCCCTCTGCCACCAAGCTTACTTTGAAGCCCTTAGTGATGTTAACGATGGCCGCGACGATGGAGCTATCTAGGTTCTCTTTATCAAGTTTGCTGACAAAGCTGCGGTCGATCTTAAGGCAGTCGAATGGCAGTTTGTGTAAGTAAGCCAGTGACGAATAGCCGGTACCAAAGTCATCAATCGCAATTGATATCCCTAGTGCTTTTAGAGTCAGCATGTTATCGATGATGGTCGGGTCGTTGTCGACGATGCGTGATTCGGTGATCTCTAGTGTCAGGTTGCTTGCTGGCAGATTTGTGTCTCGCAACGTGCCTTTTACTTGTTCCACAAAGCCACTTTCACTCAGTTGATCGACCGACAGGTTAACGTGAATAGAGAAGTCCTTGCTCCACTTTCCTGATTCAATCGCGATGGCAGTATCTCGACACGACTTATGCAGAATTTGTTTTCCGATATCGTCAATGAGCCCGCTCTCTTCCGCGAGAGGAATGAACTCGAGTGGCGAGATCACCCCTTCATCCGTTATCCAGCGAGCTAAAGCTTCTGCTCCTATGGTCGAGCCAGATTCCAGATCAATAATAGGCTGATAAAACGGTTCGAACTGTTGAAGCTCAATCGCTCGGTTCATCCGCGCTAACATCTTGGTGCGATGTCTCGATGCTTTGCCCATTTCAAGGCTATAAATACAGACACTGGTTTTGTCTTGTTTCGCATTGCTCAATGCAATGCTGCTGCTGCGTAGCAGGAGTGTAATGTCGTGAAGATTCGAGACATTCACTATCCCCATCGATACCTTAATCACCACGCTTTCCGATTCCATTGAAAATGGGGAAGCGAAGGTTTGAAGTAAGCGGTTAGTCAGCAGCTGAACATCATCGCTTTGCGTTACGTTTGGCGCGTAGATGGCAAACTCATCACCACCAGTGCGAGCTAGTAGGTATTCGGATGGCAGTGTGCCTCTTAAACGAGCGGCCGCAATGATAAGTAGCTGGTCGCCATTGTAATGACCTAGGCTGTCATTGATGTCTCGGAAGCGATCAATACCAATCAAATACAGTGTGCCTTTTTCGTTGTCGGGGTGTTTCTTGGCAGCGTCAATAAAGCCTTCACGGCTGTATAGCTTGGTTAATGAGTCATAGGTAAGTTGAGACTGTAATGCATGAAACGAAGCCTTTAAGTTGTTGGTCATTTCATTGAATGACTCGACCAACATGCTGGTTTCATATATATGCCCTGTTTTTGGCATGCTCGCGTCCCAATCGCCCTTAGCAAGGCGTTTTGCCGCATCCGCTGTCGAGGTGATGGGTTGGGTTGCGCGATTAAAGGCAATTAATCCTGCAATGACCCCAATGCAGCTCAGTGCTAGCCCAAGCAACCAACTGTTTCTTTGATTTTCTGGCAATTCACCGAGCAGATTGCTTTCAGGGATCGACACCCCAATAAACCACGTGAGCCCGTGCTCATCTTCGTATGGGGTGATTTGGTTGAAGTAGCGTTCGTTGTCTAGGCTAAAACTAAAGCGCTGCTCGCCCAAATTCTCGATTAGGTGGAATTGCTCTACGTAGCTAGCACTCTCACGTATGACTGGATTAGCACTCTCTGTTGCTAGTTTGCGTTGCCCTTTGTTGGTTTGTCCTGTGCCCCATGAAACGACACTGCCTCCGCCTGAGTGCGCGACCAAGCGTTGCTGCTTATCGATGATGTAAACAGAGGCATCCGTTCTATCTTTGAGCTTTCTGAGAAACGCATTGAAGGTATTGATTTTGATGTCGCTGACTACGACGGCTTTGAATTCATTATCATCATAGATAGGCGCTAGAGCAGATAAGGTGATTTCTTGACGTTCGTCAGCATTGGCATAAATTGGTGACCATAACGGTTTTTTCTGTGTCGCAATGGGTGTGTACCAAGGACGGATTCTAGGATCGTAACCTGAAATCACCGATCGAATGTCTTCACTAATTTTGCTGCCACGGTAAATGACCAGCTGATCATTGGTGCGTTCGTCTTGCACCATCAAGGTGTAGCCTTTGTTGGCTTCTTTGCGGAAACCGACGTAGTTACCATCTTCAGAACCAAAGCCGATCGCATCGAGTTGAGGTACAGCAGTGTAATGGTCTGAAAACGTATAAAAAATATAGTCTTGGACCTTACTAAGATTGCCTGCTTGATAAAGATGGTGGTAGCCGATGTTATGGCTGAGCGAGAGGTTGGCGTGAAATGGCTTTTCTAAAAAATTAGACAGGCTTTGATGAACATTGTCAGTCAGTGATGTCAGCTGGCGTGCACTAACATCACTCACCATCTCTTTGTAGCTTAGCTTTTGAGTGAAAACCATTACACCCATAGTGAACAGAAAAATCATCACGAATGGCAGAACCACTGCGGTTCTCAAAGTAATTTGTGTTTTCAAAGACATCTTTAGCTACAACTTTGGTGAATAGTGTACTGTAATTGTACCGACACTATTCAAACCAAGCGACACTTTTTTGGTTAAAAAGTAGCTGCATCGAGAATCATATAAGGTCTAGTACAGTTCTTTGAGTTTACGAGTTAGGGTGTTTCTTCCCCATCCCAAAACCTTAGCTGCATCCTGTTTATGACCATTAGTGTGGTGGAGTGCAGCCTCGAGCAGTATACGTTCAAACTCTGGTAGAGCGTAAGTGAGCAGCTCTTTTTCTCCTGAATCAAGCGCACATTTCGCCCAATTCGCGAGCAGTTGCTGCCAGTTATCCCCAGAACCTGAAGTGGTCACGACTTTTTCTTCCAACAATTCCGGTGGTAGATCGGAAGGCAGTATCTCGCTGCCGCTAGCCATCACCGTTAACCAACGACAAATATTCTCAAGCTGACGTACGTTACCAGGCCAATTGAGCTGGTTGAGCTTCAAAATGGTCTCAGGATGCAGTGTCTTCACTTCAACACCGAGCTCTTCGGCGGCGGATGCTAGGAAGTGATGAGTCAGCTTTTCAATGTCTTGTTTACGTTCGCGAAGTGCCGGGATATGGATTCGGATAACGTTGAGTCGGTGGAAAAGGTCTTCACGGAAGTCGCCTTCATGCACTAAGCGCTCAAGATCTTGGTGGGTTGCGGCAACGATACGAACGTCTACCTTAACTGCAGAGTGACCGCCGACACGATAGAACTGACCATCAGAAAGTACACGCAACAAGCGAGTTTGGATATCGAGTGGCATGTCACCGATCTCATCCAGAAATAGGGTGCCGCCGTTGGCTTGTTCAAAGCGTCCTTGGCGAACGCTGTTAGCACCGGTAAAGGCACCTTTTTCGTGGCCAAACAGTTCAGACTCGATCAGATCTTTGGGGATTGCTGCCATGTTCAAGGCAATGAAGGGCTTCTTAGCTCTTGGGCTGTGACGATGCAGAGCGTGAGCGACCAATTCTTTACCGGTACCCGATTCACCATTGATCAGCACGGATATGGATGAGCGAGACAAACGGCCAATCGCTCGGAAAACCTCCTGCATTGCCGGTGCTTCACCGATGATTTCTGGCGCGTTGGTGTCTTCAGCGACCTCACTGGCTTGTTCGCGTTTCTGCTCTTGGCTGTGCGCGATCGCTCGTTCGACTAGAGTCAGTGTTTCATCAATATCGAACGGCTTTGGAAGATATTCAAAGGCGCCTTTTTGATAAGCATTCACCGCCGCATCAAGGTCTGAGTGCGCGGTCATAATGATCACGGGCAGGTCGGGAGAGCGTTGATGAACCTGATGCAATAGCTCAATCCCGTCAATGCCGGGCATGCGAATGTCAGACACCAATACGTCCGGTGTCTCGCGCTCAAGCGCAAGCAACACGCTCTCAGCATCAGCAAATGTTTCACACTTAATATCCGCAGATGAAAGTGTTTTCTCTACTACCCAGCGGATAGAGCTGTCGTCATCGACGACCCAAACGTATCCCTTACTCATAATTCAATTCCTTTGCAGCCAAATCTATTGTGATAATCATTGTTGTTTTTATGATGTCTTAATCTTTGTGTTACCGAGCTAAGCCTTTCATCTCGCTGTCCAATAGCGAGGTTCTTATGACCTAAATCGGTAGATAAATCGTGAATGTGGTGTTGCCTGGCCAGCTTTCAACATCAATTTTCCCATTGTGTTGATCGATCAGGTTTTGAGAAATCGATAGCCCCAGCCCTGTTCCACCTTCTCGTCCGCTGACCATTGGGTAAAACAGCGTGTCTTTTAAATCATCGGGGATGCCCGGACCGTTATCGCTGATCTCAATACGAGCTGCGAGTTTGTGTCGCTGCCCGTGAATATTTGCTTGATGCACCGTTCTGGTGCGAATGGTGATTTTGCCAGAATCTTGAGTCTTTAGAATCTGCGCTGCATTGCTCACGATATTGAGCATCGCTTGTTCAACCTGTGCCGAATCCATCAAGATGTCCGGTAGGCTCGGGTCGTAATCCCTTTCGATGGCGAGCGTTGAACCCGATTCGAGCTCTACGAGCTGCCTGACTTTCTCAAGTATCTGGTGAAGGTTCTCTTCTGATTTAGTCCCCGGCTTCTGTGGGCCAAGCAGACGGTCGACTAAAGCTCTTAGGCGGTCGGCTTGCTCAATAATGATCTGCGTATATTCATTAAGAGATTGATCAGGAAGCATTTTCCCAAGTAACTGCGCCGCACCTCTTAAGCCACCGAGTGGATTTTTGATCTCATGTGCTAACCCGCGTACCAGCAACTTAGCCGCTTGTTGTTGTGCATGTTGGTTGAGCTCTTGGCTAAGGCGTCTTTGCTGGTCTATCTTGCGCATCTCAACCAATAACAGCGTCTCTCGCTGCCAAGATATTGGGCTAACCGTGACTTCAAGCATCAGTGGGCGGTTATCAACAACGAAGGTAACGTCACTGTCGGTAATGCTCTGGCCACTTTGTAGCGGTTGCGTCAGAAGCGCCAAATCAAGTGAAGCGTGTTGGATAAGTTGGCTCAGTGGATGATCAACGATGCGTCGTGCGCTCTGTGAAAAGAGCTGCTCAGCCGCCGGATTTGCGTATCGGACATACAATTGCTCATCGAGCATTAATGTCGAAGTCACCATATTGTCGAGAATGGCGCTGGAAAGATGGTGTGTATCTATGCTGTCGCTTTTGGCTGATCGATTCACTATTTCGTCCTTGAACTGGTGTTTTTCTCACTGCACCAAATTGGTGCGTAGCTAAGTTCAAGTATGGCGCATATCAACCAGAAGCTAAAGATAATTCATTAGAGTCGCTGAAAGCTGCTTCGATTAGGTGAAAAGTAGAGGTTATTTGGCCTCTTTTAACACATTGGCCTACTTGAGCGTCGCTCGATGTAAATACACGGTGACTGGACTAGTAGATGCAATAAGCTTGCCGCTTCTATGTGCTTGAATTGCAATGGTGTGAGTACCTCGATCGATACCTTTTAATTCCCAAATAGGTTGGGTTTGTGGGGCGCCATATCGACGGCCATCGAGCATCAATTGTAATTGCTCACCTATACCAAGCTTTCGGTTGAGTTCTATCTGAATCGGGATTAAGCCGCGATTACTACGAATGGTTTGATCATGAACTGGAGTCAACATGGTGAGGGCTAATTGAGTAGGAACCTCGCGCTTTGTGGTTTCGGTTTCTGCCTGAGTTTTGGCTGGCGTTGCCGTTTTAGTTGTAGAGGAAGCAGCAGCGTCAACCGGAGTTGAGGCCTCAAATTTAGGGGCGGGTGCTGAAGCTTGCACATCTGGCAGGCGAAGAGCCTCGGCATCTTGAGCGCTAGGGTTATCACTAAAGTGGAGCACGCCATCTTCATCTACCCAGGTATACACAGTTTGAGCAGAGCACGAGAGCGCGACTGTTAACCCGATTAGGAACAGTATGTTTTTCATATCTTTAGCCTCTTTTCACCGCTAGGTGATTTCACGTTTGGCGTTGGTTTTATTGTATTTAGCGCGACAGCCTCTGAGGGCTTTTGTTAAATGCCAATCACAGTAAGTTAATGCTCAGAAATAGCGCAGGAAAAAGGCTTGAGAACGAGGCAGCCCTGCTCGGCAAAAATAGTTTCGATAAGTAGTTATTCTACAATCAAAAAACCTAACGATGTTATCGAGTGTTTTAACAAGCTAGGCTGAGTAGTTATTTACTACGATTGGTATCTAGTATGGTACGAGGAAGCGGGGGGAGGGAGAATATAAAAAAGGCCCGCCTGCGAGGCGAGCCTAATATTTAGTCAGCGATTCTTACAAGGTTGCAGTAAGAAATGGCTTATCTCTACAGGAGATTAAACTGAGTAGTACAGTTCAAACTCAAGTGGGTGTGTAGCCATGTTCACGCGTTGTACGTCGTCAGATTTCAGAGTGATGTAAGAATCGATGAAATCGTCAGAGAATACGCCGCCAGCTGTTAGGAACTCACGGTCTTCGCTAAGCGCTGCTAGAGCTTCTTGTAGAGATTCTGCAACTGTTGGGATTTCAGCTGCTTCTTCTGCAGGAAGGTCGTATAGATCTTTATCCATAGCTTCGCCTGGGTGAATCTTGTTCTTGATGCCGTCAAGGCCAGCCATAAGCATTGCTGAGTAGCATAGGTATGGGTTAGCTGCTGGGTCACCAAAACGTAGCTCGATACGACGTGCTTTAGGGCTTGGTACTACTGGGATACGGATAGAAGCAGAACGGTTACGTGCTGAGTAAGCAAGCATTACAGGTGCTTCGAAACCAGGTACAAGACGCTTGTACGAGTTAGTTGATGGGTTAGCAAACGCGTTGATTGCACGAGCGTGCTTGATTACACCACCGATGTAGTAAAGAGCCATTTCAGATAGGCCGCCGTACTTATCACCAGCAAACAGGTTAACGCCGTCTTTTGCTAGAGATTGGTGAACGTGCATACCAGAACCGTTGTCACCAACTAGTGGCTTAGGCATGAATGTCGCTGTTTTACCAAATGCGTGAGCAACGTTGTGTACAACGTACTTGTAGATTTGAGTTTCATCAGCTTTCGCTGTTAGCGTGTTGAAGCGAGTAGCGATTTCGTTTTGACCCGCAGTTGCTACTTCATGGTGGTGAGCTTCAACAACTAGGCCCATCTCTTCCATTACTAGACACATTGCTGAACGGATGTCTTGAGATGAATCTACTGGAGCTACTGGGAAGTAACCGCCTTTAACGCCAGGACGGTGACCTTTGTTACCGCCTTCGAAGTCAGAACCTGTGTTCCAAGCTGCTTCTACGTCATCGATCTTGAAGAAAGAACCAGACATGTCGTTTGAGAACTTAACGTCGTCAAATAGGAAGAATTCTGGCTCTGGACCAACTAGAACTGTGTCTGCGATACCTGTAGAACGTAGGTACTCTTCAGAACGTTTAGCGATAGAGCGTGGGTCACGGTCGTAGCCTTGCATTGTTGCAGGCTCAAGGATGTCACAACGGATGTTTAGTGTTGCGTCTTCTGTGAATGGGTCCAGTACAGCAGATGCTGCGTCTGGCATCATTACCATGTCAGATTCGTTAATGCCTTTCCAACCAGCTACTGAAGAGCCGTCAAACATTTTGCCTTCTTCGAAGAAGTCTGCATCAACTTGGTGAGAAGGAATAGAGATATGCTGCTCTTTACCTTTTGTATCAGTAAAACGTAAGTCGATAAATTTAACTTCGTTCTCTTGGATCAGGGATAGTACATTTTCTACTGACATCTTGGATAACCTCCAGTGTTATTAATTCGGTATTAGCTCGATTCGGTTGAAACTAGCATTGATTAATGTCTATAAGTGCATTAATCGATGCTGATTTATCTATAGCCAAAAACGTGCCAAAAAAATTATTCCATTAATTTCAATGATTTACTTGTTTTTTGGTTTTGCTTAATTTGGTTTTTGCACCAAAATGATCTCCGGGCGCACCTTATTGGTGCAATTGTTTGTCTGTGCACCAATATGAGACATAAGCGAGCACCATTCAGCAATGAATTGCCTAAGTTGTCAATCCACTTTTGTTATTTTGCGGGAGATTTGGTTCGCCACTCGCAGGTGATACTTTTTTAGAGTCCTACGAATTGGGCTGTTCAACACTGTACTGAATCAAAGTTAAGCGGATATGAATCGCTAATAAAGAAAAAAGCCCCGGTTCAGATCACATATTTCTGGGTTTTTGTCTAGAATCTGGTATATTATTGACCGTTTTTTAAATCAAGCTAGCGGTTATTATCCAAACTTTTGAGATAAGTGACGGCTACTTTTATGAGTGAATCGAGAATCCATGTCTACTCCACAGATTGATAAGTTAAGAAATATCGCGATCATCGCGCACGTTGACCACGGTAAAACGACTTTGGTTGATAAACTGCTACAACAGTCAGGCACTCTTGAGTCTCGTGGTGAAGCTGAAGAGCGTGTCATGGATTCGAATGACATCGAAAAAGAGCGTGGCATTACCATTCTTGCTAAGAACACAGCAATCAACTGGAATGATTACCGCATCAACATCGTAGATACTCCGGGACACGCGGACTTCGGTGGTGAAGTTGAGCGTATCATGTCTATGGTTGACTCTGTTCTGCTTATCGTTGACGCAGTTGATGGCCCAATGCCTCAAACTCGTTTCGTAACGCAAAAAGCATTCGCACACGGTCTTAAGCCAATCGTTGTAATCAACAAGATTGACCGCCCAGGCGCTCGTCCTGATTGGGTTATGGATCAAGTATTCGACCTTTTCGACAACCTAGGTGCTACTGATGAGCAACTAGACTTCACAGTTGTTTACGCTTCAGCTCTAAACGGCTGGGCAACAATGACTGAAGGCGAAACTGGCGAGAACATGGAACCATTGTTCCAAGCTGTTGTTGATACAGTAGACGCGCCTGCAGTTGACCTTGACGGTCCACTACAAATGCAAATTTCGCAACTTGATTACAGCTCTTACGTAGGTGTTATCGGTGTTGCTCGTGTTACTCGTGGTTCTGTTAAACCAAACCAACAAGTAACTATCGTCAATGCAGAAGGCAAAAAACGTAACGGTAAAGTAGGTACAGTTCTTGGTTACCTAGGTCTTGACCGTCACGAAGTTGAGCAAGCTAACGCTGGCGACATCATTGCAATCACTGGTCTTGGTGAGCTGAAAATTTCAGACACTATCTGTGACGTAAACAATGTTGAAGCAATGACTCCGCTTTCTGTTGATGAACCAACAGTAACAATGACGTTCCAAGTAAACACTTCTCCGTTCGCGGGTAAAGAAGGTAAGTTCGTTACTTCACGTAACATCCTTGAGCGTCTAGAGAAAGAACTAGTACACAACGTTGCACTACGTGTTGAAGAAACTGATAACCCAGATCGTTTCCGTGTTTCAGGTCGTGGTGAACTTCACCTATCTATCCTGATCGAAAACATGCGTCGTGAAGGTTTCGAGCTAGCTGTATCTCGTCCAGAAGTTATCATCAAGAAAGACGAAGATGGCAACCTAACTGAACCGTTTGAAACTGTGACTATCGACGTGCTTGAAGAGCACCAAGGTGGCATCATGGAAAACATCGGTCTACGTAAAGGTGAGCTAACTGATATGTCTCCAGATGGTAAAGGCCGTGTTCGCATGGACTTCATGATGCCTTCTCGTGGTCTTATCGGTTTCCAAACTGAGTTCCTAACTCTAACGTCTGGTTCTGGTCTTCTTTACCACTCATTTGATCACTACGGTCCTCACAAAGGCGGCGTAATCGGTCAACGTAACAACGGTGTTCTAATCTCGAACGCAACTGGTAAAGCTCTGACTTACGCACTATTCAACCTACAAGAACGTGGTCGTCTATTTGCTGAGCACGCGGATGAAGTATACGAAGGTCAAATCATCGGTATTCACAACCGTTCAAACGACCTAACAGTAAACTGTCTGAAAGGTAAGCAGCTAACGAACGTTCGTGCATCTGGTACTGATGAAGCACAGGTTCTTTCGCCACCTATCCGTCACACTCTAGAGCAAGCTCTTGAGTTCATCGACGAAGACGAACTAGTAGAAGTAACGCCAGTAAGCATTCGTATCCGTAAGAAGCTTCTTACGGAAAACGAACGTAAGCGTGCAGCACGTCCAGCTAAGGCTTAATTGCCAGCTGACTAGCTTCTAGCTAACAAGCAATACGTTTTAGAATAAGTAAGAAAGCCCCGAGTAGCCTAGCTGCTCGGGGCTTTTGTTTTTTAGTTTGTTTAGATACGGTTAAACGAGATTTCGTCATCCTCAAGAGGGAGGAACGACCGAGTTGGGGATCTAGCTTTTGATACCTAAGTAACGCTCAACGAATTGAAGCCGTTCTTCGACTGGCATAAACGGCACTTCAACCACCTCATAGCCAAGTTCTTGGTAGACTCTTTCTAAAGCGTGGTGAATCTCTAGCGCTTCCTCAAACGGATAAGGTCTCACATCATCTTGGACATAGATTGAAGCCTCAGGGCGACAGAACAAGGCTTGTGAGTGGTAGCCTTTGCTTGCTTCTCGGTAGGCCGCATCTATCTCTAGGTTAGCCTGAGCCAAATAGCCACAAATGTCTGGAATAGCGCGATCGAGAAAGGCAATCGGATGTTGATTGGCTTGGTCTTTTTGCTCGCTCATCACACCTAAACAAAGCTCAGCAAAGCCGGGAAGGTCTACCCAAGGCAAGATACCGTTTTCAAGCTGACTTTGCTGTTCTATTAACTGGCGAGAGGACTCTGCGAAGGTGGGGTAACTCGCACCAGCCAACGCATTTATCAGTGTGGTTTTTCCGGCACCAGGGCCGCCAGTTATAATGATTGGGTTCATACGGGCTTATCTTTATTTGTGCCTACGGGCGTTATTTCTGGTTTAGTTGAGCAAGGAACTTATCCGATTCGGCGATCGCAGCATTCATCTGTTCTATTGCGTAGGCGATGTCTTTTTCTAAGCTCATAAACTCACCTTGCAGCGAGCCGACAGCGCTCGCATTGAGGTTGTGCTTCAAGTAAAGCGTGTTGTCGCGAAGGGTATTGAGCACTGGGTCCATTTTCTTCTCGGCGCGCTTCATTGCTGACAGCATCGTTTGGTAAGACAATTTAGTTTCACGAAGTTTTTGCTCGCTCGAGCGGCGCAGTGAATCACTGGTGTAGAGATCTAACTCACTCTGCCACTCTTCAAACAGCGCATCCGACACATCTTCAATCGCAGCAATGCGGTCACTGACATTTTGCGCGGCTTTCTCGCTGTCTTGGTATTTATCGTTGATTTGGTTGTACATGTCTTCAAGGTCGCCGCCACTGAAATTAGTCAGGCTACTCAAGGCTTCAAGTGCGCTGGTAAACTCTTCCTGAGCATCCTGCTGCGACTCTTTAGCGTCTTCCACTCTATCGACCATAATGTCACGCTTGTGGTAACCCACTTGCTCCATGGCGGAGTAATAAGCTGACTGGCATCCAGTAAGAGTAAAAATAGAGAGGACTATAACTATTAAATAAGGCATCCTAGTTTCCTATAGTTAAATAATATCAATCGTAGTAAATAACTGCCCAACCTAGCTTGTTAAAATGCTCGATAACGACGTTAGAATTTTTGATTGTAGAATAACTACTTATCAAAAAATCTGCCTTGTTCTCAAGCCTTTTTCCTGCGCTATTTTTGAACATTTACTTACTGTGATTAATATGTCGGAATATTAATTAGGACTATGAACGAGTTACAAGGGAGTTACAAGTTGAAGATAAAAAAGGTCGCCACACTCAGTATTCAGTTTTCTCGCTATCTTTTGGCGCGAATGACGCACGATAGAGTCAACGTGAATGCGGGCTACTTGGCGTACATTACTTTGCTCTCGATCGTACCGATGTTGACGGTTCTGCTCTCTATCTTGTCATCATTTTCCATCTTTGCTGATGTTGGTATCGTGATTCAAAACTTCGTTATTATCAACTTTGTTCCAGCGTCAGGAGATGCGGTGCACGGTGCCTTGCTCGAGTTTGTTGCCAACACGGGTAAGATGACGGCGGTCGGTAGTGTGTTCTTGTTCATTGCGGCACTGATGTTGATCTCGAACATCGATAAGAACCTAAACTACATCTGGCGTGTTAATGAGAAGCGACGTGCGGTATTGTCGTTCTCAATGTACTGGATGGTGCTAACACTTGGGCCGATCTTGGTTGGGGCGAGTATTGCTGCCACTTCGTATGTGACATCGCTCAGTCTGCTACAAAATGAAGTCGTATCTGGCGCCTTTAATACCGTAATTCGCAAACTGCCTTTGATTCTCTCTTTCTTTGCGTTTTTCGGTCTGTACCTGTTGGTTCCCAACAAAAAGATACACTTTTCTCATGCGGCTGCAGGTTCTCTAGTGGCGGCTCTGTTGTTCGAACTCAGTAAGAAAGGCTTCGCGGCCTACATTACTCAATTCCCTTCTTACCAGTTGATTTATGGCGCATTGGCGGCAATACCAATTCTTTTTGTCTGGGTTTATTTGTGCTGGTTGATTGTGCTGGTGGGTGCTGAGGTGACCGCTGCATTGGGTGAGCAGGAACAGTGGAGTGACTCGAAAGAAATGGTACACTCGTCGGATAAAGACAAAATCACAGAGCAAGGAAACAACAGTGATAGCACTGATCCAGAGAGTAAGTGAAGCTGCCGTCCGTGTTGATGGCGAAGTAGTTGGTGAGATTGAACAAGGCTTATTAGTTTTGTTAGGCGTAGAAAAAGGTGACGACGAAGCCAAAGCCAAACGTTTGATGGAACGAGTGACCACTTATCGTGTCTTTGGAGACGAAGACGATAAAATGAACCTCAACGTGAAGCAAGTAGAAGGTAAGGTATTAGTGGTGTCTCAATTCACTCTGCCGGCCGATACCAAGAAAGGGACTCGAGCAGGGTTCTCTCGTGGTGCTCACCCAGAAGATGCTGAGCGTCTTTATAACTATTTCTCTGACCAGTGTGAATCAGTGTTACCAACGGAACGTGGCCGATTCGCAGCCGACATGAAAGTGTCTTTGGTTAATGATGGCCCAGTGACATTCTGGCTGCAGGTTTAGGCTTAAAGGAATAAGCATGTTTAAACTCATAACACCAACCACCGAAAATCAGCTAAACAAGTATTACCATTTTCGTTGGCAGATGCTCCGTGAACCTTGGCGAATGCCGGTAGGTTCTGAGCGCGATGAATATGACCCAATGAGTCACCATCGCATGATTGTTGATGGTCGTGGTCGCCCGATGGCGATTGGTCGTCTGTATATCACCCCAGATCTGGAAGGTCAGATCCGCTATATGGCGGTGAAGAAATCTCGCCAAAGTAAAGGCATGGGTTCGTTGATTCTAGTCGCACTTGAGTCATTGGCTCGCCAAGAGGGTGCTAAGCGCTTGGTGTGTAATGCACGTGAAGATGCGATCTCATTCTATGAGAAGAATGAATTTGAACGTCGCGGTGAGATTAACGATCAACGTGGCCCTGTGCGTCACCAACAGATGGTTAAGCATCTTGACCCAATGGCAGACGTTCTACGCAAGCCTGAGTGGTGTAATGAGCTTCAGCAGCGCTGGGAACATCAGATCCCGATCAGTGACAAGATGGGCATCAAGATCAACCAATACACGGGTTACCAATTTGAGTGTAGTGCTCAGCTGAATCCCAACTTGAACCCGCATAATACCATGTTTGCAGGCTCTGCCTTTACCTTAGCGACCTTAACTGGTTGGGGGATGACTTGGTTATTGATGAAAGAACGCGGGCTGACCGGTGATATCGTGCTGGCAGACAGTAATATTCGTTATCGTCACCCGGTTGAGGAAAACCCTGTTGCCTCTACTTCATTGGATGGGATCAGTGGTGACTTGGACCGCCTTGCGTCAGGAAGAAAGGCACGTATCATCATTCACGTGACCATTCATAGCGGCGATGTGGAAGCGGTAGAGTTTACGGGAACCTATATGCTGATCCCTGACTACAAAAAGCGATTATCAACAGACTCCAACGTAAACGTATAGCTGACACTGGCTAACAGATACAGATTAAAGATACAAGGCGCCTACTCCTGTGGAGTGGCGCTTTTTTGTTGGCAGTTATTAATCTCCGAATATTTCGCTTGGTCGAGCTTTCCTGAGATTTGATGACATGGGTCCGATAGGGTAATCGAGAGGGTGTGTTGCTCGGCTTTAAGCAAGTCGAGTTCTCCAGAAGCCTCGCCATTGAGCGTTTGAACCCTTTGTTCGCCTTGCTCTGCTGCTGACGCACCAATAATGTGCATCGGTTCGAGAGTGAAGCGCCCACGGTCAAAATGCGCATTAAGCTCTGGAATTTCAAACACGTTATCAGTCGATGTTTCAGAAAGCTTGTCATTAAAGGTCATCACACCCTGGCGAACGCTGCCAGTGAGTTGCCCTGTGGTTGAGTAACCGAGCATCAGTGAGTCGCCATATAAACCTGCGGCTTGAAGTTCAAACTCGCCATAGCCGGTTGCATCGAGTGGTAATTCAAGTCGCTGCAGCATAGGCGCAATGGGTAACCCATCGGCAGAAATATCTAAGCTCCATGGCTTGCTGATTTGGTTAAAATCGAGCGTTGCATTGGCTTCAATGTAGCCATTCCTGAGTGGTGCAAACAGACGAGTCAGCGTCCATTTTCCTTGTTCGCTATTCATCTCAACCACAGGCTGTGCGCTGAGAATATTTTGGTAGCTGGCATCATTGGCGCTCGCCATCAGCTTCCCTTGCCATAAGCCCAGTTTTCTATCTTGCAGCAGTTGAACTTGATGCCCCTCGACATGTAATCCAGAGACCTGCCAGTAAGGCGTTTGTGCTAGTTGGATAAGTTGGCTGCGTTCTATATTAAGTCGGTTAATCTCGACGTTCTGGAGCTGTGTGAGCCAAGGCAATAGGCGAGCGGCCGGTAGAGGGCTATCTTGGTTTTCGGTAATCCACTTGATGCCTTGCAGGTCGAGCTGCGCCAATTGAATGCTGCTAGGGGCGACTTCGCCATTGAGCTGAACAGTGCCCTGCAGGAATTGAGTATAGAAATCCTCAATCAGAATCCGGTTTGCTTCTAGGTTGAGCTTGAGGCTTGGCTCGATGAACATGTCATCATCAATGGTCACTCCTTCTGCCTGTAGAGAAAAAATGGCTTTCTGTTGTTTCCAGATTTCAAAAGGCAGTTGGATATTTTCTAATGAGGCATCAAAGGCAGCGAGGTGGCCATCTTGCCACTCTACGTCGCTACGCAGAATATCTAAGCTATTGATGTGATTAATCTTAATGCCTGCAACATCCCACTCTTTGCTTAGTAGGTTTTGGGTCTGTTTCTGATTGAGTCGTAAGCCATCGACGGTCACATTCACCAACGACCAATCTTGTTGATATTGTTCAGCTTGCCCAGAAATCTTGGCGCCACGCCAGTCAAACGAAGCACCATAAAGGGTGCTGTCGCTAGGTTTTAAGTCTAGGTCAATCAACAGATTATCGAATGCCTCACCTTGCCAATACAGTTGTGAGGCAGAGAGTTGGGTTTTTCCATAAGGTAGCAGCGAGTTATCGTTGTTCCACGTTGGGGCGGAGATCTGTAGGTCGATGCCTCGCGCATTAAACTCTGGCGTCGAAAAGTCGAGATTGTTGATGGCCAGCTGGTGGAGCTTGATGTTTGGTTGGGTAAATAAAGAAGTCAGTGTTTTTAGATCGTCTGCCTCTAATTGTAGGCCGCTGATCAAAACAGATTCAAAGACCAGTTTGGCCTCTGTCATCGAGCTGGGGCTGAACCAAAGATCGATCTTGTCGATATACAGAGGTGTTTGCTTTTCTGGTTGGCTTTGGGTAATGCCCATTAAGGTGATGTGATAAGGCGCCTGATACTCAACATCTTCAATGAATACAGGTTGTTCAATCGTATGTTTGATAAAAAAGTTGGCAACATCCGCACGGTATTGGGTCTGCAGGCTTAATAGCAGCGCTGCGATAGTTGCAACGGCGATAGCCAACACAATGCCGAACACCATGAATACCTTTTTCATTCCCTGAAAGCCTTAAATTTCAATAGTCTTAAAACAGAGTGGAACAAAAAGGGTCAAGCATCAACAAAAAAGCCCCTCAAAAGAGGGGCTTGCTACAAAAATATCATTTTAAATTGGGCGTTTGCTTTTGGCTAAGCCCGAGCAGATGGTTGGATTAGTCCAGTTGAGGGCCAGCTGCAACCAGTGACTTACCTTCAGCGTTGTCTGTGTACTTATCAAAGTTGTTGATGAAGCGCTCGGCTAGATCTTTCGCTTTGCTTTCCCATTGTAGAGGGTCAGTGTACGTATCGCGTGGGTCAAGGATCGCTGGGTCAACATCGTGCAGCGCTAGTGGCACTTCTAGGTTAAACATAGGGATAACCTTAGTTTCAGCGTTGTCGATTGAGCCATCTAGGATAGCGTCGATGATGCCTCGCGTATCTTGGATAGAGATACGTTTACCAGTACCGTTCCAACCTGTGTTCACTAGGTAAGCTTCAGCGCCAGCTGCTTCCATACGCTTCACAAGCACTTCAGCGTACTGAGTTGGGTGGAGAGTTAAGAATGCCGCACCAAATGCCGCAGAGAACGTTGGCGTTGGCTCAGTAATACCACGCTCAGTGCCCGCTAGTTTTGCAGTGAAGCCAGATAGGAAGTGGTACTTCGTTTGTTCTGGAGTCAGTTTAGAAACGGGTGGCAGTACACCGAATGCATCAGCAGTCAGGAAGATAACCTTTTGAGCGTGACCGGCTTTTGATACTGGTTTAACGATGTTATCGATGTGGTGAATCGGGTAAGAAACACGAGTGTTCTCAGTTTTTGAACCGTCATCAAAATCGATAGAACCATCACCACGAACTGTTACGTTTTCTAGTAGTGCATCACGACGGATTGCATTGTAGATTTCAGGTTCTGCTTCTTTAGATAGACGAATCGTCTTCGCGTAACAACCACCTTCGAAGTTGAAGATACCATCGTCATCCCAACCGTGCTCATCATCACCGATTAGCTCACGCTTAGGATCGGTTGAAAGCGTAGTTTTACCTGTACCAGATAGACCGAAGAAGATGGCTACATCGCCTTTCTCGCCGACGTTTGCACTACAGTGCATTGAAGCAATGCCTTGCAGAGGAAGCAGGTAGTTCATCATTGCGAACATGCCTTTCTTCATCTCACCGCCGTACCAAGTACCACCGATGATTTGAACGCGCTCTGTTAGGTTGAAAGCAACGAAGTTTTCAGAGTTTAGACCCTGCTTTTCCCAGTTAGGGTTAGTTGCTTTAGCACCGTTCATTACCACGAAATCAGGTTCGAACGTTGCTAGCTCTTCGTCAGTTGGACGAATGAACATGTTCTTAACGAAGTGCGCTTGCCACGCTACTTCAGTGATAATACGCACGCTTAAGCGCGTATCAGGGTTAGCACCACAATAACCGTCGATGACAAACAGGCGCTTGCCAGATAGCTGAGTTGTCACAAGCTCTTTCAGCTCATTCCATACTTCAGTTGTAATCGGTTTGTTGTCATTTTTGCCTTGATCTGACCACCACATGGTATCGCGGGTCGTGTCATCTTTAACAATGTACTTATCTTTTGGTGAGCGGCCAGTAAAGATACCAGTGTCTACCGCAACAGAGCCTAGTTCCGTTACTACGCCTTTTTCGTAGCCTTCCAAACCTGGCAGTGTTTCTTCAACGAATAACTGCTCGTAGCTAGGATTACGAAGAACTTCAGTAACGCCAGTCAGTCCGTGCTTAGTTAGATCAATTTGTGCAGCCTTTGTATGTTCCATAACGGTCATAGGTGCTCCTTGTAGGATATTTTGTAGGGATTTTGTATTAATTTTTTATTGTTATCTGCTCACCATGCTAGCAACGAGACTCGGGGGAAACAGGGATATAGCTCAAAAAATATCCATATTAGCCATGGGGTTTTAAGCGTCTCGTCACATATTGGCCCAACTAGTCTATCCTGTACGCAAACCTTTGCGCTAGGGGCGAGAACATTATTAATTGATTAAAATTAAGCGGTGATTTTATTACGAGATGTTACGGAGTTTGCGCTATTTTGATCACAAAAAAGGCCAGCTGAGGGCTGACCTTTTTGGGGTAAATTACGTGTTTTTGGTACGCCGTAAATTAATGAACCGTATTGCTGCCTTTATCTGCTGCTTCTGCGTACAGTGCATCAACATCATTCTTGTCGAACGAGTAGTTTGTGCCACAGTAATCGCAGTGTAGACCAACGCTTCCTTCGGTGCTTAGGATGTCGTAGATCTCTTCTTGAGCAACAGTAATGATTGCTGCTGCACTTCGATCGCGTGAACAGCCACAGAAGAACTCAACCGGTTGTGGTGTGAATAGCTGTACTTTCTCTTGGTTGTACAAACGGTAAAGCAGTTCGTTCGCTTCTAGAGTGAATAGCTCTTCGTTTTTCACGGTGTCTGTTAGTTGCTCTAGGTGCTCGAAGTCGTCTGGAGTACCGGTGCCGTCAGGCATTACTTGTAGCAACATACCTGCAGCGTGTGCTTTGCCTTCATGCTCGCCAGTGCGCAGCCATAGACGAGTCTTAAGCTGTTCAGAGTTAGCGAAGTAGCCTTCAAGCACTTGTGCAAGCGTGTCACCTTCAAGACCAACGATACCTTGGTAACGCTCACCTTTCTTAGGATCGATAGTGATCACTAGATGACCTTTACCCATTAGGGCGTGTAGACCTGCGTCGTCTGCGATATCGCCTTCAAAGCGAGCAACACCACGGATCTTCTGATCGTGATCGCCATTGATAACTGCTAGAGATACTGGGCCGTCACCTTGCAGCTGCATCGTGATAGAACCTTCAAACTTTAGGGTCGCCGTTAGTAGCGTCGTTGAAACCAGTAGCTCACCCAACAGCTTTTGTACTGGAGCTGGGTATTCCTTGCTAGAAATAATCTGTTGGTACGCTTCGTCCATCTGTACCAATTCACCACGTACTGATAGGTCTTCAAATAGGTAGCGATTTAAAACATTACTTGTAGACATTGGGTCTGCCATTTGGCTATTCCTTCTAGCTTATTGAGTCTTGAACTTGATGATGTCACGACGTTGCTTTTTATCTGGGCGACGTTCTGGTGCTGGGCTATGAGCATTTAGCTTGCGCTGTTGTGCAAACTCTTCTCTTTTTGCCAAGCTTTCGGTGGTTTCTTCATAGAGGGTTTGAGCGATCGGGGCTCCACCACGATGGGCTGAGATTTTCTCGATCGTTACCGTCTTTTCTTCATTACCTTGGCGCAGTGTAATCACAGCCCCAAGTTCGACAATTTTACTTGGCTTGCTGCGCTGACCATTATAGTGGACTTTGCCACCATCGACCATGTTACGAGCAATAGACCGGGTTTTGTAAAAACGAGCTGCCCACAACCATTTATCGAGTCTGACAGCTTCATTAGCAGTTTTCATATAGGGCTGTGCCTTATTAAGTGAGAAATGAATGCGGTTTAACTGTAACGAACAGTGCGCAACATGTTTTTGATGATGCTTATCACATTAAGTAGAAGCTTAAAGTGGAGGCGGTTGGCATTTTTTTCAAGTCATAATACAAAATAGCCATGTTATGCCGATTTATCGATTTGCTATGATATAGTTCAGGATCTTATTGCTTAAATAAGCTTGGTATCGAACGAATGAATAAAAAAGCTGAAAGTTTAATGATTTGCAGCGTTTGTCGTCATGAAAAGGGACTAGGAAAGTGAACTTTTTAGAGCTCAAAAATCGCGTAGGGAATTCTCCTATGTTGAGCCGCTTATTAGATAATGGATTTGTACTTCAGCAGAAACTAAGCTTAGCGACCTGTTGTGTATTGATTGCAGCTTCCGCATGGATCTTAGGGCAGCTTGCATGGTTTATCGAACCTGCTGAGCAAACTATCGCGCCTTGGACAGCAACGGCTTCATCGTCTTCAGCACCTCAATCGACCCTTGATATCTCTTCTTTGCAGCAGAGCAACATGTTTGGTGCTTACAACCCAAGCACGCCCGCTGTGGTTGAACAGCAAGTTATCCAAGATGCGCCTAAGACGCGATTAAACCTCGTTTTAGTGGGTGCAGTCGCGAGCTCGAATCCAAAACTGAGCTTAGCGGTGATCGCCAATCGCGGCACGCAAGCGACCTACGGAATTAATGAAGAGATTGAAGGCACTCGAGCCAAGTTAAAAGCGGTATTAATCGACCGCGTTATCATTGATAACTCAGGACGAGACGAAACCTTGATGCTTGAAGGTATTGAGTACAAGCGTTTGGCTGTATCAGCGCCTGCGCCACCTCGTAGCTCTTCTTCGGTTCGTGGTAATAATCCGGCTTCAGCAGAAGAGAAGCTTGATGAAATTAAAGCGAAGATAATGAAAGATCCGCAACAAATCTTCCAATATGTTCGACTGTCTCAGGTGAAGCGTGACGATAAAGTGATCGGTTATCGTGTGAGCCCGGGCAAAGATTCAGAACTTTTTAACTCTGTTGGGCTCCAAAACGGAGATATTGCCACTCAGTTAAATGGACAAGACCTGACAGACCCTGCTGCTATGGGCAACATATTCCGTTCCATCTCAGAACTAACAGAGCTAAATCTGGTGGTCGAGAGAGATGGTCAACAACATGAAGTGTTTATTGAATTTTAAAACTTTGCGTCTAACGAAGGACGAAAGTGTAGGAGAAGTACGTGAAGCATTGGTTTAAGAAAAGTGCATGGTTATTGGCAGGAAGCTTGATCTGCACACCCGCAGCCATCGCGAGTGATTTTAGTGCCAGCTTTAAAGGCACTGACATTCAAGAGTTTATTAATATTGTTGGTCGTAACCTAGAGAAGACGATCATCGTTGACCCTTCGGTGCGCGGAAAAATCGATGTACGCAGCTACGACGTACTCAATGAAGAGCAATATTACAGCTTCTTCCTAAACGTATTGGAAGTGTATGGCTACGCGGTTGTCGAAATGGACTCAGGTGTTCTTAAGATCATCAAGGCCAAAGATTCGAAAACATCGGCAATTCCAGTCGTTGGAGACAGTGACACGATCAAAGGCGACAATGTGGTGACACGTGTTGTGACGGTTCGTAATGTCTCGGTACGTGAACTTTCTCCTCTGCTTCGTCAACTAAACGACAATGCAGGCGCGGGTAACGTTGTGCACTACGATCCTGCCAATATCATCTTGATTACCGGTCGTGCGGCGGTAGTAAACCGTTTAGCTGAAATCATCAAGCGTGTTGACCAAGCGGGTGATAAAGAGATTGAAGTCGTTGAGCTAAAGAATGCTTCTGCGGCAGAAATGGTACGTATCGTTGATGCGTTAAGCAAAACCACTGATGCGAAAAACACACCTGCATTTCTACAACCTAAATTAGTTGCCGATGAACGTACCAATGCGATTCTTATCTCAGGTGACCCTAAGGTACGTAGCCGTTTAAGAAGGTTGATTGAACAGCTTGATGTGGAAATGGCAACCAAGGGCAACAACCAAGTAATTTACCTTAAATACGCCAAAGCAGAAGATTTAGTCGATGTGCTGAAAGGCGTGTCGGACAACCTGCAATCAGAAAAGCAATCTTCAACCAAAGGCAGCTCATCGCAACGTAACCAAGTGATGATCTCCGCTCACAGTGATACCAACTCGTTGGTGATTACCGCACAACCGGACATCATGAATGCGCTTCAAGATGTGATCGCACAGTTGGATATTCGTCGTGCTCAAGTATTGATTGAAGCCCTAATTGTCGAGATGGCAGAGGGTGATGGCATTAACCTTGGTGTGCAATGGGGTAACCTTGATACTGGTGCTGTGATTCAGTATGGCAACACAGGTGCGTCAATCGGTGGCGTAATGGTTGGTTTAGAAGAAGCGAAAGACACTGAAACGACCACCGCAGTCTATGATGATAATGGCGCCTTTTTGCGTAATGAAACGACCACAGAATCCGGTGACTACTCAACGTTAGCTTCTGCTCTTTCTGGCGTTAATGGCGCGGCAATGAGCGTAGTGATGGGTGACTGGACTGCCTTGATCAGTGCAGTAGCGACCGATTCAAATTCAAATATCCTATCTTCTCCAAGTATCACCGTGATGGATAACGGCGAAGCGTCGTTCATTGTGGGCGAAGAGGTGCCTGTTTTAACTGGCTCGACCGCAGGCTCAAGTAACGATAACCCATTCCAAACGGTTGAACGTAAAGAAGTGGGTATCAAGCTAAAAGTGGTGCCACAAATCAACGAAGGTGACTCAGTTCAGCTGCAAATAGAACAAGAAGTATCGAACGTATTAGGCGCAAACGGGGCAGTAGATGTTCGTTTTGCTAAGCGTCAGCTAAATACGTCAGTGATTGTTCAAGACGGTCAAATGCTGGTGCTGGGTGGCTTGATTGACGAGCGAGCGCTGGAAAGTGAATCTAAGGTGCCGTTCTTGGGCGATATCCCTGTTCTAGGACACCTGTTCAAATCAACCAGTACTCAGGTTGAGAAAAAGAACCTAATGGTATTCATCAAGCCGACCATTATTCGTGATGGTATGACGGCCGATGGTATTACTCAGCGTAAATACAACTTTATTCGTGCTGAGCAGTTGTATAAGTCAGAGCAGGGCCTGAAGCTGATGGATGACGATAATATTCCAGTGCTGCCTAAATTTGGCGAAAGCATGAATTACCCGGCTGAACTTCAAGCCTTCATTGATCAGATGGAAACAGAATAATGGCTGAATTGGTAGGGGCGGCACGTACTTATCAGCGCTTGCCGTTTAGCTTTGCGAATCGTTACAAAATGGTGCTGGAATACCAACATCCAGAGCGCGCACCGATACTTTATTATGTTGAGCCACTGAAATCGGCGGCGATCATTGAAGTGAGTCGAGTGGTGAAAAATGGTTTCACGCCACAAGCGATTACTCTCGATGAGTTTGATAAAAAACTGACCGATGCTTATCAGCGTGACTCGTCAGAAGCTCGTCAGCTCATGGAAGACATTGGTGCTGATAGTGATGACTTCTTCTCACTAGCGGAAGAACTGCCTCAAGACGAAGACTTACTTGAAGCAGAGGATGATGCACCAATCATCAAGTTAATCAATGCGATGCTGGGTGAGGCGATCAAAGAGGGTGCTTCGGATATTCATATCGAAACCTTTGAGAAATCACTGTCGATCCGTTTCCGTATTGATGGTGTGCTGCGTGATGTGTTGGCGCCGAGCCGTAAACTGGCTCCGCTGCTCGTGTCACGTGTAAAGGTTATGGCTAAATTGGATATTGCGGAAAAACGCGTGCCACAAGATGGTCGTATTTCTTTGCGTATTGGTGGCCGAGCGGTTGATGTTCGTGTTTCAACCATGCCTTCTTCGCACGGTGAGCGTGTGGTAATGCGTCTGTTGGACAAAAACGCCACTCGTCTAGACTTGCACAGTTTAGGTATGACAGCAGAAAACCATGAAAACTTCCGTAAGCTGATTCAGCGCCCACACGGCATTATCTTGGTGACCGGCCCGACAGGTTCAGGTAAATCGACGACCCTGTACGCAGGCCTGCAAGAACTCAACAGCAATGAACGAAACATTTTAACCGTTGAAGACCCGATCGAATTCGATATCGATGGCATTGGTCAAACACAAGTGAACCCTAAGGTTGATATGACCTTTGCGCGTGGTTTACGTGCGATTCTTCGTCAAGATCCCGATGTGGTAATGATTGGTGAGATACGTGACTTAGAGACCGCAGAGATCGCTGTTCAAGCCTCTTTGACCGGTCACTTAGTGATGTCGACCCTTCACACCAATACGGCAATCGGTGCAATTACGCGTCTGCGTGATATGGGCATCGAACCCTTCTTGATCTCTTCTTCGCTGCTGGGTGTTTTGGCTCAGCGCTTGGTTCGCACCCTGTGTAACGACTGTAAAGAACCTTACGAAGCGGATAAAGAACAGAAAAAACTGTTTGGGTTGAAGAAGAAAGACAGCCTAACGCTTTACCATGCCAAAGGGTGTGAAAGCTGCAGTCACAAAGGCTATCGAGGCCGTACTGGTATTCATGAGCTATTGATGATTGACGATTCGGTACAAGAGCTGATTCACAGTGAGGCTGGCGAACAGGCGATTGAGAAAGCAATTCGTGGCACAACACCAAGTATTCGAGATGATGGCTTGAGCAAAGTTCTGAAAGGGGTAACGTCCTTAGAAGAAGTGATGCGAGTGACCAAGGAAGTCTAGTATGGCGGCATTTGAATACAAAGCGCTGGATGCCAAGGGTAAGAGCAAAAAGGGCTCGATTGAAGCGGATAACGCTCGTCAGGCTCGCCAGCGCTTAAAAGAACAAGGCTTGATGCCGGTTGAGATGACCGAAGCTAAAGCTAAAACGACGAAAGGTGCACAGCCTTCGACCAGCTTTAAGCGTGGTATCAGCACGCCAGACCTTGCTTTGATTACTCGCCAAATTTCCACCTTGGTGCAATCAGGCATGCCGCTAGAAGAGTGCTTGAAAGCCGTGGCGGAGCAATCTGAAAAGCCACGTATTCGAACCATGTTACTGGCGGTTCGTTCGAAGGTAACGGAAGGTTATTCGCTAGCCGA
>NZ_AJYZ02000040.1:208733-278310 GCF_000272045.2 Vibrio crassostreae 9ZC13
GCTTGGCTGATTACCCACATATCTTTGATGAACTGTTTAGAGCCATGGTCGCGGCTGGTGAGAAATCGGGTCACTTAGATGCGGTATTGGAGCGACTGGCTGATTACGCAGAAAACCGTCAGAAGATGCGCTCTAAGTTGCTGCAAGCGATGATCTACCCTGTGGTGCTGGTGGTGTTTGCGGTGACGATTGTTTCGTTCCTGCTGGCAACCGTGGTACCTAAGATCGTTGAACCGATTATCCAAATGGGCCAAGAACTTCCTCAATCGACACAATTTTTATTGGCATCGAGTGAATTTATCCAGAATTGGGGCATCCAATTACTGTTGTTGATCATCGGTGTGATTGTGTTGATTAAGACCGCTCTGAAAAAGCCGGGTGTTCGCATGAGTTGGGATCGCAAGCTATTAAGCATTCCACTGATCGGCAAGATCGCGAAAGGAATTAATACCTCTCGTTTTGCACGAACACTCTCTATCTGTACCTCGAGTGCGATTCCTATCCTTGAGGGGATGAAGGTTGCGGTTGATGTCATGTCGAATCACCATGTGAAGCAACAAGTACTGCAGGCGTCAGACAGTGTTAGAGAAGGGGCAAGCCTGCGTAAAGCGCTCGATCAAACCAAACTCTTCCCTCCAATGATGCTGCATATGATCGCCAGTGGTGAGCAGAGTGGTCAGTTAGAGCAAATGCTAACAAGAGCGGCAGATAACCAGGATCAAAGCTTTGAATCGACCGTGAATATCGCGTTAGGTATCTTTACGCCAGCACTTATCGCTTTGATGGCAGGCTTAGTGCTGTTCATTGTGATGGCGACTCTGATGCCGATGCTTGAAATGAATAATTTGATGAGTGGTTAATCAACTGCTCATAAGACGTTAGTTTTTGGATTAACGAGAAGAAGGACATTATTACCTTCAACTCGCTGTCTGTAATTTGGAGAAAACAATGAAAAACAGAATGAAGAAACAATCAGGCTTTACCCTATTAGAAGTGATGGTTGTTGTGGTTATCCTTGGCGTATTGGCGAGCTTTGTTGTACCTAACCTATTGGGTAACAAAGAGAAGGCTGACCAACAAAAAGCCATCACTGATATTGTGGCGCTAGAGAACGCGCTAGATATGTACAAACTGGATAACAGCGTTTACCCAACAACGGATCAAGGTCTTGATGCATTGGTTTCTAAGCCAAGCAGCCCAGAGCCTCGTAACTACCGCGACGGTGGCTACATCAAGCGTCTGCCAAACGACCCATGGGGTAACGAGTACCAATACCTAAGCCCTGGTGATAACGGCACTATTGATATTTTCACTCTTGGTGCTGATGGCCAAGAAGGTGGTGAAGGTATTGCGGCGGATATCGGCAACTGGAACATGCAGGATTTCCAATAAGCTTCAGCTTATTGTTTGATTCGTTATTGATGCTTGATACGTTATTGATGCTTGATACGTTATTGATGGTAGGACGTAAACAGATGGAGTCTAAAGGTGAAAACTAAGCAAACACAGCCAGGTTTCACCTTGATTGAGATTCTCTTGGTGTTGGTACTACTGTCAGTAACGGCGGTTGCGGTGATCGCGACCATTCCTACCAATAGCAAAGATGTTGCTAAAAAATACGCTCAAAGCTTTTATCAGCGAGTTCAATTACTCAATGAAGAGGCTATTTTGAGCGGCTTAGATTTTGGCGTTCGAGTTGATGAAAAGAAATCGACCTATGTACTGATGGCGCTTAAGTCTGAAGGCTGGCAAGAAGTCGATTTTGAAAAAATCCCCTCTTTAACTGAACTACCGGAAGAACTCGCATTGTCACTGACCTTAGGTGGTGGCGCATGGGAAGACGATGATCGGTTGTTCAACCCAGGAAGCTTGTTTGATGAAGATATGTTTGCTGATCTTGAAGAGGAAAAGAAGCCGAAACCACCACAGATCTACATCTTGTCGAGTGCTGAAATGACGCCATTTGTATTGTCGTTTTATCCAAATACCGGAGACACCATACAAGATGGTTGGCGTATTCGAGTATTGGACAATGGTGTGATTCGACTGCTAGAACCGGGAGAAGAAGATGAAGAGGAATAACCGTTCTCCTTATCGTTTTCGTGGTATGCCCCTTGGTTCTCGAGGAATGACGCTGCTTGAGGTATTGGTTGCGCTCGCTATCTTTGCGACTGCGGCGATCAGTGTGATTCGTGCTGTTACTCAGCACATCAATACCCTCAGTTATCTCGAAGAAAAAACCTTCGCGGCTATGGTCGTTGATAATCAAATGTCTTTGGTGATGCTGCATCCTGAGAAGCTAAAAAAAGCGCAGGGCACACAAGAGTTGGCCGAGAGAGAGTGGTTTTGGAAGGTCACGCCAATCGATACTAGCGATGATTTATTAAAGGCGTTTGATGTGAGTGTGGCAACCAGTAAACAAGCTTCTCCAGTGGTCACGGTGCGCAGCTATGTGGTCAAGTAAAAGCGTGTCGTTAGCTCAGAGCAAGTCGCTAAGTAAGAGCATGTCCGCCAATAAGCGTGTGCCTCGTAAACAAGGACTATCTTCGAAAGGGAGGGGCTTTACCTTAATTGAGGTTTTGGTCTCGATCGCTATCTTTGCCACGTTAAGCATGGCGGCTTATCAGGTAGTAAATCAGGTTCAGCGCAGCAACGAGCTTTCAATCGAGCGCAGTGCTCGTTTAAATCAACTGCAACGTAGCTTAGTCATTTTAGATAATGATTTTCGCCAGATGGCGGTGCGACAATTTCGTACCAACGGTGAAGAAGCATCATCTAAGCTGATCTTAATTAAAGAGTATTTACTGGATTCCGACAGCGTTGGCATCATGTTTACTCGCCTTGGCTGGCATAACCCACAGCAGCAGTTTCCTCGCGGAGAAGTCACCAAAGTGGGTTACCGCATTAAAGAAGAAACGCTTGAGCGTGTGTGGTGGCGCTACCCCGATACTCCTGCAGGACAAGAAGGTGTGATTACGCCTTTGCTTGATGATGTTGAAAGCTTGGAATTCGAGTTTTATGACGGAAGCCGCTGGGGGAAAGAGTGGCAAGCCGACAAATCGCTACCGAAAGCGGTAAGGTTAAAGCTAACCTTGAAAGATTATGGTGAGATAGAGCGTATTTATCTCACCCCTGGTGGCACGCTAGATCAGGCCGATGATTCTTCAAACAGTGACTCTTCAAGTAGTAATGAGGGGAATAATGACTCATCGAACTAATAAGTTTGCACTGACAAGGTCTGCCATGGGGCGCAAGCAGCGAGGTGTTGCGCTGATCATTATCCTGATGCTACTGGCGATAATGGCAACCATCGCAGGCAGTATGTCGGAACGCCTGTTTACTCAATTTAAGCGCGTGGGCAATCAACTGAATTACCAACAGGCTTACTGGTACAGCATTGGTGTCGAAGCGCTGGTGCAAGACGGCATTAGGCAAAGCTACAAAGACAGTGATACCGTCAACTTGAGTCAACCATGGGCGTTAGAAGAACAGGTATACCCGTTGGATTATGGTCAAGTTAAAGGCCGTATTGTTGATGCTCAGGCATGTTTTAATCTCAATGCGTTGGCTGGTGTGGCGACGACTTCAAGTAACCAAACACCTTATTTAATTACGGTTTGGCAAACCTTGTTGGAAAACCAAGATGTTGAGCCTTATCAGGCCGAGGTTATTGCACATTCAAGCTGGGAATTTGTTGATAGTGATACCCGAACCACCTCTTCAGCTGGTGTAGAAGACAGTACTTATGAGGCGATGAAGCCATCTTATTTGGCAGCGAATGGCTTAATGGCCGATGAGTCCGAGCTACGCTCGGTTTATCAAGTCACTGGTGAGGTGATGAATAAGGTTCGCCCCTTTGTTTGTGCTCTGCCGAGCGACGATTTCCGTTTGAATGTGAATACTCTTACGGAAAAGCAGGCGCCGTTATTGGAAGCGATGTTTGCCCCCGGCTTAAGTGAATCGGATGCCAAACAGCTGATAGACAAACGCCCATTCGATGGTTGGGATACGGTGGATGCGTTTATGGCTGAGCCTGCTATTGTGGGTGTGAGTGCCGAAGTCAGCAAAAAAGCGAAAGCATATTTAACTGTAGATAGCGCCTATTTTGAGCTAGATGCAGAGGTATTAGTTGAGCAGTCACGTGTACGTATACGGACGCTTTTCTATAGTAGTAATCGAGAAACAGTGACGGTAGTACGCCGTCGTTTTGGAGGAATCAGTGAGCGAGTTTCTGACCGTTCGACTGAGTAGCGAACCACAAAGCCCTGTGCAGTGGTTAGTTTGGTCGACAAGCCAACAAGAAGTGATAGCAAGCGGTGAACTGTCTAGCTGGGATCAGCTTGACGAGTTAACGCCTTACGCTGAAAAGCGCAGCTGTATCGCTTTATTGCCGGGAAGTGAATGCTTAATTAAGCGTGTTGAGATCCCGAAAGGTGCTGCTCGCCAGTTCGATTCTATGCTGCCGTTTTTATTAGAAGACGAAGTGGCACAAGATATCGAAGACTTACACCTGACTATTTTAGATAAAGACGCAACGCACGCGACAGTGTGTGGTGTCGATCGTGAATGGTTAAAGCAAGCGTTAGACCTGTTCCGCGAAGCCAATATTATCTTCCGTAAGGTGTTGCCAGATACACTGGCCGTGCCTTTTGAAGATCAGGGCATCAGTGCGCTGCAGATCGACCAACATTGGTTATTGCGTCAAAGCAACTATCAAGCAGTGTCGATCAATGAGGCGTGGCTAGCGATGTTCTTACAAAGCGATTGGGTTGCCTTAGATGACGAAGAGCAATCACCAACGATTTTTAGCTACACCGCACTGCCAAGTGATGACGTTCAACTGCAAAGTGGCATTGAGTGGCAAGCTAAACCTGCGGAACTGGTGATGTCTTTACTGAGCCAACAAGCCATTACAAGTGGCGTAAACTTACTGACTGGCACCTTTAAAACCAAATCTTCATTCAGTAAGTACTGGCGTGTATGGCAAAAAGTAGCGATCGCAGCTTGTTTGCTGGTGGCGGTGATCGTCACTCAGCAAGTCTTAAAGGTTCAGCAGTACGAAGCGCAAGCACAAGCGTACCGAACGGAGAGTGAACGTATTTTTAGAAGCGTACTTCCGGGCAAGCAACGTATTCCGACGGTCAGCTACCTTAAGCGCCAGATGAACGACGAAGCTAAGAAGTATGGTGGCTCGGGTGATGGTGATTCCTTACTTGGATGGCTAGCGTTACTGCCAGAAACTTTAGGACAAGTGAAAGCCATCGAAGTGAATAGTATTCGCTACGACGGCAACCGCTCAGAGGTGAGATTGGAAGCGAAAAGTACTGACTTCCAATATTTCGAGACTGCGCGAGTGAAACTTGAAGAGAAGTTTACCGTTGAGCAAGGGCCATTGAATCGTAATGGTGATGCCGTATTTGGCAGCTTTACTCTTAAACCCCATCAATAACCTGCGTAAGGAGATCAGTGATGAGAAATATGATTGAGCCACTCCAAGCGTGGTGGACTTCAATAAGTCAAAGAGAGCAACGACTAGTGATTGGTTGCTCAATTCTATTGGTGGTCGGTGTCGTTTATTGGGGGCTAATCCAGCCACTCAGTCAGCGAGCTGAACTTGCGCAGACCCGCATTCAAAGCGAGAAGCAACTACTGGCTTGGGTAACCAATAAAGCCAATGAAGTGGTTGAACTACGAGGCAGTGGCGGCATTAGTGCCAGTCAACCTCTGAATCAATCTGTGCCTGCTTCTATGCGTCGCTTTAATATCGAGCTGATACGTGTGCAACCACGTGGCGAGATGCTGCAAGTCTGGGTGAAACCTGTGCCTTTTAATCAGTTCTTAGATTGGCTGACATACTTGAAAGAGAAGCAGGGTGTCGAAGTTGAGTTTATGGACATTGATCGCTCCGATAACCCAGGGGTTATTGAGGTCAACCGACTACAGTTTAAACGAGGTTAATGTGAAACGCGGTTTATCTTTGAAGTTAGGTTTACTTTTTGGCGGCATCTTTATTGTCTTTTTCTCGGTTAGTCTGTTGCTGCATCTACCGGCCTCTTTTGTACTCAAACATGCACCGGCTGTGCGTGGCTTGAATATTGAAGGTGTTGAAGGAACGGTTTGGCAGGGCAGCGCCAATAATATCGCCTGGCAGCGTGTTAATTACGGTTCAGTGCAGTGGGACTTCCAGTTTTCTAAGCTATTTCAAGCCAAAGCAGAACTGGCGGTTCGTTTTGGTCGTAACAGCGACATGAACTTGTCAGGTAAAGGGCGTGTCGGGTACAGCATGAGTGGCGCGTATGCAGAGAACTTAGTGGCCTCAATGCCTGCTATGAACGTGATGAAATACGCCCCAGCCATTCCAGTCCCGGTTTCAATTGGTGGAAAGGTTGAGCTGACGATCAAGCATGCGGTTCATGCTCAACCTTGGTGTCAGTCTGGTGAAGGTACTGTGGCTTGGTCTGGTGCTGCAGTCGATTCACCTGTTGGTTCGTTAGACCTTGGTCCTGTGATTGCGGACATAACCTGTGAAGACAGTACAATTGCAGCCAAAGGCGTTCAGAAGAGCACTCAAGTAGACAGTGAGTTCTCAGCGAGTCTAACATCTAACCAGCGCTACACATCTGCAGCGTGGTTTAAACCGGGTGTTGAATTCCCGCCAACGATGCAAAATCAGCTTAAATGGTTGGGTAATCCTGATAGCCAAGGTAAGTACCAGTTTACTTATCAAGGTCGTTTTTAGCTAAACGGCTAAGGGTCACTAAATTACGAGATATAAAAAACGGGCACCTCACTGAGGTGCCCGTTTTGTTTGTTCTGAGAATCTAGAGGATATCTGACAGTTAAAGGGAGCAAACTCGCCTAGTCTTTGCCTTGCAAAATTTCTACCCACGGTAAATCTGCATCACCGAGTACAATGAAGTTCGGGTTTTCTAGCGTTTCTCTTTCATTGTACGAAAGCGGTTCTAGTTGAGTACTTAAGATACGTCCGCCAGCTTCTTCAACAATGCACTGCGTTGCGGCGGTATCCCACTCTCCGGTTGGTCCAAGGCGCAGATAACAATCCACAGCGCCTTCTGCGACTAAACAGGCCTTAAGCGCTGCTGAGCCTAGAGGAACCAAATCATAATTCCATGCTGAGCTCATACGGCTAGTGATGCGATTGATGTCCTGGCGACGGCTGATCGCCATGGCGATTGACTGGTTTGGCAGCTCGTGACGATGCGTTTTGATTTTCACGCTGTCATTAAGGTCTGGGATCTTCCAAGCGCCTTTGCCACTGTAAGCGTAATAGCTCACACCTGAAACGGGTGCGTATACCACGCCCATCACTGGCTTGTTATGCTCGATTAGGGCGATAATTGTCGCGAAATCACCACTTCGTGCGATGAACTCCTGGGTGCCGTCCAGTGGGTCAACTAACCAGTAGCGATCCCATTGAGAGCGTTGCTCTAGGCTGATGTCGGCGTCTTCTTCGGATAATACGGGAATATCAGGCGTCAATTCACTGAGTTTTTTTAATATCAGCTTATGTGCTGCAAGATCGGCACTGGTTACTGGAGTGTCATCACTCTTAATGAACTCTTCGTAATCCTTTTTCTCGTAGATCTCTAAGATGAGTTGACCAGCAGAGCGAGCAATCTCAATGACAGAGGGTAGGAGGTGAGACAAATCTTTTGTTATTGGCATAAATGTTCTCTTACTCTTAGAGCGAGCCTGAATGTTCTAGTTATTGTTTAATACACGAAGGCTTAAAAGCAGGGCTGTAATACTCCGAGCCTCACAGAAATCGAGATGTGTTAACAGTTCTTCGGCTTGAGCAAGTGGCCAGCGCACAATATCGAGAGGCTCTGGCTCATCACCTTCTAGCTTTTCTGGGTAGAGGTCTTCTGCAATAAACAGCGTCATTTTGCTAGAGAAGTAAGAGGGTGCAAGGATCACTTCCTTCAGCGGAGTAAGCTTGTTGGCACCGAAGCCTATCTCTTCTTTGAGTTCGCGAACGGCGGCTTCGTTTGGCTGCTCACCTGGATCAATCAGCCCTTTTGGAAAGCCAAGTTCGTAGCGTTCAGTTCCCGCTGCATATTCACGTACTAATAGAATATCGCCTTGCTCAGTAATAGGAACCATCATCACTGCGTTGCGCCCGCTGGGCTTCATGCGTTCGTAAGTGCGCTCTTCGCCGTTTGAAAAGCGTAAGTCGAGAGACTCGATAGAGAATAGTCTTGATTGAGCGACAGTTTGTTTAGCCAAAATCTCTGGCTTGGTCCTTTTCGTCATTGCGCTCGCTCCTTAGCTCATTGGAATTCTTTCTTATAAAGTCATTCTAATATAGGGGAAATGACCTTGAGTTCCTAGATCCGAGTTTTCATATCCGAAAATTATTGAAGCAGGAATCGATTACGATCACTTGAATACCTTACTCAAGATGGTAACGAGGTGAAAATATGGTTGTATAGCAAAAGAGTATAGAGAGAACGCGATAGTCCTAACTTGCTTATCCACATAACAAAAAAGGTTGATGCTTGCGCATCAACCTTTCAAATAACAACTAACACTAAATCAGTGATTAGTAGTAAGAGTGCTCACCACGATCGTGCTCAGTTGCATCACGAACAGCAGTCAGTTCACCTTCAAACTGTTGAAGAAGTTCTTTCTCGATGCCTTCTTTTAGCGTTACATCAACCATAGAACAACCGTTACAACCACCACCGAATGCTACAATAGCTGCGCCGTCTTCAGTGATTTCTACCAAGCTAACGTGACCGCCGTGACCAGCAAGTTGCGGGTTAACTTGTGTTTGAATTGCGTATTCAACACGTTCTAGAAGTGGTGCATCGTCTGCGACTTTACGCATCTTAGCGTTTGGTGCTTTAAGCGTTAGCTGAGAGCCCATTTTGTCAGTAACGAAGTCAATTTCAGCTTCATCTAGGAACGGTAGGCTTAGCTCATCTACGTATGCACAGAAAGCTTCGAATTTAAGCTCTGTGTCAGACGCTTCGATAGCATCTGTTGGGCAGTAAGAAACACCACACTCAGCGTTTTGTGTGCCTGGGTTTACCACGAACACACGAATGTTTGTACCTTCAGGCTGCTGTGACAGCAGATTGGCAAAGTGAGTTTGAGCTGTTTCTGTAATAGTAATATTTGACACGACGAATACCTGAGTAGATTTGTAGGTTATTAGCGCCATTCTACTCCTGTCAGATTTGTAATTCAGCCCTTTTTTGTTGGATTGCTGTACAAGTAGTGATTCACAGCTTTTATCCAGAGGGCTCAGGAGTGCGGCAGATGCAGTAAATATCAATCCTTTTAACGTCCACTTCAAGTAGTAATTGGCATAATTGATACACAGTACTGCCGGTGGTTACAACATCATCAATTATCGCGACGTGAGAGGGGATAGTTCCTTGAACGTCTTGTTTTCGCAGCGCAAAAGCGCTCTTTAGATTGTGTAATCGTGCGGATTTAGTCAGCCCCTGCTGGGAAGCCGTTGAGCGAATTCGACGAAAGAGCACATCACTTTCAACGCCAAGCTCTTGAGCCGTGTAGTCGGCTAGCAGCTTACTTTGATTAAAGCCGCGATGAGTATATCGACGCCAATGCAGCGGCACGCTGGTGATCAGCGGAGCAGGATATTCGATACGTGATGCCAATAGCTTAGATAGATCACGTGCAAACCAAAACTTATCAGCGTACTTCATTTGCTGAATGTAACCTGCTGTAGGGAAGGTGTAGTCCCCAACGCAATAGAGGCGATGCCAAGGTGGAGGTTGAGATAAGCACTGTCCGCACTGCTCTACTGTGAGCAGTGTTTTTAAACCACATCGTTGGCAGCGTGGTACTGGCTGAAAGAGTTTGAGACAAGAATTGCACCATCGAGGATGTGTATCACTGGGCAGTTTATCAAGTTTGCACAGGTGGCATTGAGGTGTGACCAGACGTGGTGTGTGTTTTTGTAGCCAATCGGATAACATAGCTCGTGATGCTTTTGGGTTATGGTGTTCCTTTTGCTCACCATACTGAAAAGCGCGGATTATCGCTGATGGAAAAAGTAGGGAATATTGAGAATGAGTGACGCGTTATATTGGCATGTTTCTGGGCAAGGGCCTGATTTAGTACTGGTTCACGGCTGGGGAATGAACGGTGCGGTATGGCAACAAACCGTTAATGCATTACAAGCTGATTTTCGAGTGCATGTTGTCGATTTACCAGGGTATGGACACAGCGCGCACTGCCACGCTCAAGATCTTGAAGAGATTGCTCAGCAGCTTTTGGCCGAAGCACCAAAGCAAGCGATTTGGGTGGGTTGGTCACTTGGAGGCTTGGTCGCAACGCACATGGCTCTCCATCACTCAGATTACGTGAGCAAGCTGGTGACTGTCGCCAGTTCTCCCAAATTCGCCGCTGCAAAAGAGCCCGTGTTATGGCGAGGCATTCAGCCCAACGTATTAAGCGCATTCACCGAGCAACTGGTTGAAGATTTCCAAACCACCATCGAACGCTTTATGGCATTGCAAGCCATGGGCAGCCCTTCAGCAAGGCAAGATGTAAAACAACTCAAGCAAGCGGTGCTGTCTCGCCCGTTGCCGAACCCTGACTCATTATTGGCAGGATTAAAGATGCTGTCGGATGTCGATCTGCGTGAACAACTGCCTGAGATTTCAGTACCAATGCTACGCTTGTATGGTCGATTAGATGGATTGGTGCCAATCAAGGTTGCGAAAGACTTAGGCACAGCCTTGCCTCATACCGAGCAATACATATTTACCCAGTCTTCGCATGCACCGTTTATGACCGAAGCGGATGCCTTTTGCAGTGAGCTTGTCAGCTTCGCACAAAAATAATTGCTAAATATATATCCGGCTTGGTCGATATATAAGCTAATACCAATCACAGTAAGTAAGTGTTCAAAAATAGCGTAGGTAAAAGGCTTGAGAACAAGGCAGCTTTTTTTTGACAAGTAGTTTCGATAAGTAGTTATTCTACAATCAAAAAATCTAACGCCGTTATCGAGCATTTTAACAAGCTAGGATGATCAGTTATTTACTACGATTGGTATAACACCAACGTGTTGCATGATACTCAGACCTAACTCTCTCCTGAGCTGATTGCGCTAAGTTGGGCTATGCCTGTTGTGCTGACTCACAGTACAACAGCGTTATAGCAAAAACGATGGGCGATTCTTGAGGAGAGTTCGCGATGATTGTGTCACCTGCAACTGCAGTGAGTGTGCCACTAATCGCCCCGTCCGTTAATGTGCAAACAGAGCAAGTTGCGCGTGATAATAGAGTCCGAGAGCCTGTTGCTCCCGCAGTAGCATTGGCGAGAACCAATGCAGAGCGTAAGGTAAAATCAGACGATAAACGAAGGCAGCAGTCGGCTTGGGATCCTTCAGACCATCCAGGTTATGAAATGGAGAACGAGTCAGAGGCCAATTCGGTTAGCCAAGAAGAGCCACAAGACCCTTTTGATCGGCTGTTCAGCTTATTGGCACTGAAAACATACAGTGCTGATCAAGGCAAAGGTTATACCATGCGTTTCCGCCTGCCAAAGCATGTTTTAGATGCGGCGATTCAGGAAGGACAGATGGAGAAACGACGTAAGGTCATAAAGTATCATTATGGTCATGCTGTTGCGCCTCATGCTCCATCAGAGATGTTGGTGGTCTTATAAATCAAAATTTTACGAGTCAACCAAGCTTCGATGTCTTTTTTGAACACATAATAAAAAAACCTGCATACCCTAAGGGATGCAGGTTTTCTGTTTTTAAGCTAATCCGTTTTTTAGGTGAGCTAACGGATTACTTTTTCGCTTTAGCAAAAGCGGCAGCGAATGCTCCACCCATTGCAGCGTTTTGTTGCGGCTCTTCACGACGGCGTTGGCCACCTTGCGAGTTTTGATTCGAGCGGTTTTGTGTACGAGGTGCACTTGAACGTTGAGCACGGTTGTCTTGTCCAGGCTCGTCCTTCATACGCATGCTCAGTGCAATACGTTTACGCTGAACATCCACTTCCATCACCTTCACTTTCACGATGTCGCCCGCTTTAACCACTTCACGTGGGTCAGAGACAAAGCGATCGGTCAGCGCTGAAATATGCACTAAACCATCTTGGTGAACACCAATATCAACGAAGGCACCAAAATTCGCCACGTTCGATACCACACCTTCTAAGATCATGCCCGGCTCTAGATCTGAAACACTGTTAACGCCATCGGCGAAGGTTGCAGTCTTAAATTCAGGGCGAGGGTCACGGCCCGGTTTATCGAGCTCTTTAATGATGTCGCTTACCGTTGGTACACCGAAGTTCTCATTGGTGTAATCGATGGCGTGTAAACCGCGTAAGAAGTCTGTGTTACCCACCAGAGATTTGATGTCTTTGTGGTTTTTCTCAGCGATGCTTTTCACTACTGGGTAAGCTTCTGGGTGAACCGATGATGCATCCAGTGGGTTTTTGCCATCCATAATGCGTAGGAAGCCGGCACACTGTTCAAAGGCTTTTGGACCTAAACGAGCCACTTTCTTCAACGTAGTGCGCGCTTCAAAACGACCATTCTCGTCACGGAAATCCACGATGTTCTGAGCAATGGTGCTAGACAGACCAGCAACACGAGTCAGTAGCGCGGCAGATGCGGTATTCACATCAACACCAACTGCGTTTACACAGTCTTCGACAATCGCATCTAGGCGCTTAGCAAGCATGGTTTGGCTCACATCGTGCTGGTATTGGCCCACACCGATCGATTTAGGGTCAATCTTCACCAGTTCTGCCAGTGGATCTTGCAGACGACGAGCAATAGACACCGCACCACGGATTGATACATCCATGTTCGGGAACTCTTTTGCTGCTAGTTCAGACGCAGAATACACCGATGCGCCTGCTTCGCTAACAATGATCTTTTGCGCTTTTAGGTTGCCGCGTTTAATTACGTCAGCCACAAAGCTGTCGGTTTCGCGTGAAGCCGTACCGTTACCAATCGCAATCAAATCAACATTAAATTGACGAACCATCTGCTCAACCACGTGTGCCGATTTGTCGTATTGCTTTTGAGGTGGGTGAGGGTAAATAGTTTCTGTTGCCAAAACCTTACCGGTTGAATCCACGACAGCGATTTTCGAACCGGTACGTAAACCTGGGTCCAAGCCTAAGGTTGCTCGAGGACCAGCTGGCGCTGCCATGAGTAGGTCTTTTAGGTTGGTTGCGAATACTTCAATCGCTTCGATCTCTGCACGCTCTTTCATTGCGCCCATCAATTCAGTTTCCATGTGCATAGAAACCTTGATGCGCCATGCCCAGCTAATCACTTGCTTACGCCAAGCATCCGCAGGTGCGCTGCTTAGGGTAATGCCGTAGTGATCAGAGATGATGTTTTCGCAGTATGAACCACGTACACCTTCTTCTTGCTCTGGGTCTGCGTTCATTGCCAGTGTTAAGAAGCCTTCATTACGGCCTCGTAGCATTGCAAGAGCACGATGTGACGGTACTTTGCTGAGTGTTTCGTTGTGCTCGAAGTAGTCTTTGAACTTCTCGCCTTCTTGCTCTTTACCTGTCACTACACGAGCGACTAGCTCTGCGTTGCGGTTTAGGTGTTGGCGAATCTTTTCAAGCAAGTTCGCATCTTCCGCAATGCGCTCCATGATGATCGCACGAGCGCCATCGAGTGCAGCTTTGGTATCGGCAATGCCTTTATCGCTGCTGATGAAGTTAGCGGCTTCCGTTTCCGGATCGTGCTGTGGTTCATTCCATAACGTATCGGCAAGTGGCTCTAAGCCCGCTTCAATCGCGATCTGACCTTTGGTACGGCGCTTTGGTTTGTATGGTAGGTATAAATCTTCTAGGCGAGTCTTGCTGTCTGCTTGAGTGATATCACGCTCGAGTTCTGGCGTGAGTTTTCCTTGGTCTTGAATCGACTTAAGAATCGTTTGGCGACGATCGTCTAGCTCACGAAGATAAGAAAGGCGGCTATCAAGGTTACGTAGTTGGGTATCGTCTAAGCCACCCGTAACTTCTTTACGGTAGCGGGCAATAAAGGGAACGGTGTTACCGTCGTCAATTAGGTTTACTGCGGCAGTGACTTGCTCAGAACGGACATTCAGTTCTTCAGCGATCAGTCGACAGATAGCTTGGCTCATCCGATGAATCTCTTATTTAATATCATGACAAATACATGGGGGTGAGCGTACGCTTTTTCTAGCTTTGGCTGTGTAATTATCCTGTCAGAAGTCGAATTTCCGTTTCTGATACCCGCTTTGTGCGAGATCTCTTACAAGTGATGTGAGACTAAGTCGCTTTAGACCGATGAAATCGTCTTGATGTTACACTAAGTTGCTGATTTTATTTGATTGTGTGTTTGTGGGCGTATTTCTCACCTGAAATGTTTTTTAAGACTATCTAGGAAACACGGCCATTTGCCGTAATATTTAACTTGTCGACAGGGAGTTGGCAGGAACAGGAAAAAGCCTAATGGACTAGGTATCTTCAGGATGAAGATTTGATTACTTAGGATGAGTGGTCAGCAAGGAAGTGATAATCTCTGGATGAGATTCGCCAGTCAGGATGACAGGCTAGAATGGACACCGCTAGGATGGCGATGAACAAAAAGGAAATTGGTTAAAGGATTTAGCCACTATCAAGGAAAGATGCAGGGAGCACCTTATCTCGAAGAGATAAACAGTAGCCGGATTGCTGCGATAGAGACTTAACCCCGCTAGGCGAAAGCCTTGCGGGGTTTTCTTTTATCTGGAGTTTGGGTTTGCTTGAACACTCAGCTCATCGCTAGGTGTTTATTAGGTTTGGTTATTCGTTGTCTGCGTAGCAAATTGAGTTAATGAACCACTCTTTGTCGCCTTCTGGTGTTTTTACCGTAAACTCATCATCCACTTCTTTCTTGAGCAGAGCTCTAGCCATTGGTGAGTCGATAGATATATAGCCTTTAGCATCGCCGTAGATCTCTTCTGGGCCGACAATTCGAAACTTCTTAATTTCCCCATCATCATTCTCAATTTCGACCCAAGCACCGAAAAAGACCTTACCTTCTTGTTGAGGTGAGTAATCCACGATCGTGACATCAGGTAGGAACTTTCTTAAGAAACGCACTCGGCGATCAATCTGACGAAGCAAACGCTTATTGAAGGTGTAATCTGCGTTTTCTGAACGATCTCCAAGGCTTGCCGCCCAAGTGACTATCTTAGTAATTTCAGGGCGTTTCTCGTGCCATAAGTGGTCATGTTCTGCTTTGAGCTTGTTATAACCTTCTCGAGTAATAAGTTTGGTTTTCATAAATCTGACTTAATGAAATGATGATCTAAGATAGAATATATAGAAAGGCAACATACGTTAACAATTATTTAGGCGACTTTTTCTCCAATAATGTTACATTTTTAATGTCTTATACCAATATACAATTTACCAAGAATGCTTAACCTTAGGTTTAAGCTTTAATAGGTGGAACCATTACATGCAAGAAAACTACAAAATTTTAGTGGTCGATGACGATGCTCGTTTACGTGCACTGTTAGAACGCTATCTGTCAGAGCAGGGCTTTCAAGTGCGTAGCGTGGCAAACAGTGAGCAGATGGACCGCCTGTTAACCCGTGAAAATTTTCACTTGATGGTATTGGATTTAATGTTGCCGGGCGAAGATGGTCTATCGATCTGTCGTCGTTTACGAAACGCAAACAACTCGCTACCAATCCTGATGCTTACAGCAAAGGGTGATGAAGTGGATCGCATTGTGGGCTTGGAAGTGGGTGCTGATGATTACCTGCCAAAACCATTTAACCCACGTGAACTGCTTGCTCGTATTAAAGCGGTACTGCGTCGCCAAGTCATTGAAGCGCCGGGCGCACCAAGTACAGAAGAGTCTGTGGTTGAATTTGGTGAATTCCGTTTGAACCTAGGTACTCGCGAAATGTTCCGCGGTGAAGAGCCAATGCCGCTTACTTCGGGTGAATTTGCGGTTCTTAAGTCCTTGGTAACGAATGCTCGTGAGCCAATGTCTCGCGATAAGCTGATGAACATGGCTCGTGGCCGTGAGTATTCAGCAATGGAACGTTCTATCGATGTTCAGATTTCACGTCTGCGTCGTCTAGTTGAAGAAGATCCAAGCAAACCTCGCTACATCCAAACGGTGTGGGGCTTGGGTTATGTATTCGTTCCAGATGGCAAAGCTGTGTAATTCAGCTTAATAAGCCCTACAGTAGCTTTATCGATTCTGTGAATCTTACGGGTCATCTCATTAATATGCGATGGCCCGTTTTCTATTCAGCACAATGGTTTAGAGTTATAGTCATATAACACTTTCTTTATCTTTCTACATCTCGGGTACCCCATGCGTATACGTAGCTCCTTTACTCAGTCGATAGTGCTTTTCTTAACGCTATTGGTCGCTAGCCAAATTTTTTCTTATTACGCGGTGTTTAACTATGCGTTGATGCCAAGTTTGCAGCAGTTTAATAAGATTTTGGCTCACGAGCTAAACCTGGTATTGGACCAAGGCAGTGATATCGAGATCGATGCGCCATTGCGTCAGCGTGTGCTTGAACAGCTCGGGGTAACCGTTCACGCCAAGGGCAGCGAAGCGGCGGGTGAGTATTACCATGCGGTCGCAATCGACCTGATGAGTGAGGAGATGACCAAGGAGCTGGGTTCTGAAACTGAAGTGCGGCTGATCTTGGGTAAAGAGAGCTATGTGCTTTGGATGGACATTGCGCAGTTACCCAACTCTTTAATTCGTATTCCGTTATCAGAGCTGCAAGAAGAGGATTTTGCACCACTGTTTCGTAACAGTCTGATCATGGCGCTGTTGATTGTCGCAGGTGGTTGGCTGTTTATCCGATTGCAAAACCGTCCGTTGATAGCGCTAGAGAAAGCGGCGCAAGGTGTCGGGCGAGGTGATATTCCACCGCCATTGCCAGTTCAAGGCGCACAAGAGATTCGCTCGGTAACTCGAGCCTTTAACCAGATGTCGAAAGGCATCCAAGAGCTAGAAGAAGACCGCGCCTTGTTGATGGCGGGTATCAGCCATGATTTACGTACTCCGTTAACGCGTATTCGCTTAGCGACTGAGATGATGTCACCAGAGGATGCCTACTTAGCTGAGGGGATTATCAGTGATACCGAAGAGTGTAATGAAATCATCAGCCAGTTCATGGATTACCTAAAGCCTGTCGACCGAGATTCATTCCAAGCGGTGTTTGTCGATGATATTGCTCGTGAGGTATCGAGCTCTGAGGGTGGCTACGAGGTTCAGATTGAAACCGATATTCCAGAATCGATGAAGCCAGCGCTAGGTAATCCGATCGCGATGAAGCGTGCCGTGAGTAACTTGGTGGTGAATGCGCTGCGCTATGGCAATGGTTGGGTCAAGGTATCGACTGGCATGACGGCGGATAATAAACTGGCTTGGGTGACCGTTGAAGATAATGGCCCTGGGATCCCGCAAGACCAGGTCGGTAAGTTGTTTGAACCGTTCACACGTGGTGACACGGCTCGTGGCAGCGAAGGTACGGGCTTGGGCTTGGCAATTGTTAAGCGTATTGTAAGCCAGCACCAAGGTGCGGTAGTCGTGAATAATCGTAGTGAAGGTGGCTTAAAAGCGCAGATCAGTTTCCCTGTGAAGCATTAGGCTTGGGCTATACGCACTAGAAAGGCTTCCTTGTGGAAGCCTTTCTACGTTTTAAGCTGGAAATGTAAGGGCTAAGCCTTCGAATAAACATCGCGTTCACCCAGCCAGCGGTTGATGATCGCCTTGGCGTTGTCTGGGTAGCTATCGTGAATATGGCGTGCAATACGCTGCACTTCTGGGATTAAACGTTGGTCTCGTACCAAGTCAGCAATCTTGAAATCCGCTAAACCCGTCTGTTTAGTACCAAGCAGTTCCCCAGGGCCACGAATCTCTAGATCTCGCTGAGCAATCACAAAGCCATCGTTACTTTCACGTAGCACACCTAGGCGTTTCTGAGCGGTTTTAGACAGCGGAGAGTGATACAACAATACACAATGACTTGCGACCGAACCTCGGCCGACACGGCCACGCAGTTGGTGCAGTTGCGCTAGGCCAAGACGTTCTGGGTTCTCGATGATCATTAAGCTCGAATTCGGAACATCCACACCAACTTCAATCACGGTTGTCGCAACCAATAGATGCAGCTTGTTCTCTTTGAACTCTCGCATCACCGCTTGTTTCTCGGCGGGTTTCATACGGCCATGGACTAAACCAATTTTTACGTCAGGCAGTTTGCGTTGTAGCTCTTCTGCTGTATCAGCTGCAGCTTGAGCTTCCAGTACTTCCGATTCATCAATCAGCGTACATACCCAGTAGGCTTGTTTGCCTTCATTGAGACACGCATTTTTCACACGTTCAACAATGTCATCGCGCTTGGTATCAGGAATAGCCACGGTTTGAATTGGGGTTCGTCCCGGTGGCAGCTCATCAATAATCGAAGTTTCGAGGTCGGCATAGGCCGTCATTGCTAACGTTCGTGGGATTGGGGTAGCGGTCATGACCAACTGATGGGGGTAGTAGCCTTGCTTTGCGCCTTTCTCACGTAGCTCTAATCGCTGGTGGACACCAAATCGGTGCTGTTCATCAATGATCACTAAACCAAGGTTTTTGAACTCGACATGCTCTTGGAACAGGGCATGAGTACCGACCACCATTTGCGCTTCGCCACTGGCAATACGTGTTAGTTCAGTTTCACGAGCTTTGCCTTTGAGCTTACCTGCTAGCCATCCAACTTGAATACCCATTGCCTCAAACCAGTTGGCAAAGTTAATCGCGTGTTGTTCTGCGAGTAGTTCAGTGGGTGCCATAAGTGCTACTTGTTGACCGTGTTCCAATGCGCGAACCGCCGCCAGTGCAGCGACTAAGGTTTTACCAGAGCCCACATCACCTTGCACTAAACGCATCATAGGATGCGGCTTTTCCAAGTCAGCTTCGATCTCTTTGGTCACTCGTGCTTGGGCATTGGTTGGTGAAAACGGCAGCTGAGCCAGTAGCTTATCTTTAAGGGTGTTTACTGGAGGAAAAGGCATTGCCTTGTCTTGCTGCCCTTTGCTACGAACAGACAACATAGACAGGTTTTGAGCCAGTAACTCTTCCATAATTAGGCGCAGTTGCGCAGGGTGCTTGCCTTCATCAAACAGCTCTAGGTCAATGCCCGGGGGCGGCCTGTGAATGGTATGCAGTGCTTGTGCGAGGGTAATTTGGTGGTCGTATAAACCTGATGGGAGAAGCTCGTTAACTGCGGCCTTGTCGATTAGCTCTAAGGCTTGATCGGTAAGATTACGCAGCGTGACTTGTCTTAGCCCTTCGGTGGTTGGGTACACCGGAGTCAGATTGGCTTCAACGTCTGGCTGTTGCCTCGGCGCAAAGAATTTGTAGTCCGGATGGACAATCTCAAGCCCCATATTGCCGCGCTTGATCTCACCATAAGCATGCACTTGTTTGCCTTCGGCAAAGTTATTCTTCATGCCTGCAGTGAAGTTGAAAAAACGCAGTGTAATAGTGCCATTACCATCACTGATCTTTACTGCGAGCATCTTACGTTTACCGAAAATGGTATCGACGTGCATTACCTTGCCTTGCACTGCTGCCCATAAACCAGCATGCAGTTTTACGATTGGATAGATACGCGTTCGATCTTCGTAGCGCAAAGGCAGGTGAAACAGTAAATCTTGTACGTTGTTAAGCCCAACCTTCTCCAGTTTCTCTGCGACTTTTGCGCCGACTCCAGATAAAGAGTTGAGAGGGATAGCAGATAAAAGCTGTGACATAACAAGGCTCATAAACGTAAGAGAGATAATCTATTCAAGCATTTTACTGGATTTTTGTACAGGATAAAGCGAAAGAGCAGATTAGGAGCAGATGCGGGATGCGGGTAAACGAGACACGAAGGAATGAAGAGCAGATACGGGGTACGAGTAAACGAGATACGAAAAGATTAAAAAAGATGTGGAGCCAAGATGGTGAGTCACGAAGTCTTTTGCTCTTCGCATCTCGCCATCTCGAATCCCTCATCTTTACTTTGATCAGTTCTTACGACGTCTTACTTTCAGCGCGTGTGGCATCACACGTAGCTTTTTCATAATACTTGCAAGGTGAACACGATCTTTGGTGGTCAGCAAGATAGTCACTGTGTACAGGCGTCCATCACGTTCTTCAGTTGAAATACCGTGAATGTTCGAGCCTGTTTTCGAGATAACGTTAGTTAACTCAGCCAGTGCACCTTGGTGGTTCTGCAGATCAACCTGAAGTTCAGCTGTGAACTCTTGGTCGTAATCGTCAGACCATTCCACCGCCATGTACTTGTCTGGTTCTTTTTGGTAACCACGAACGTTTGGACACGTTTCACGGTGAACCACAAGGCCACGACCTGGAGAGACATGGGCAATGATGTGATCATCTGGAATCGGGTGACAACAGTTGGCGAACGTTAGCAGTAGACCTTCAGCACCACGGATTGGAAGTTTCTTCCTAGGCGTGTCGCTGTTGTTTTCTACTTCAGTCAGTTCGTCAGCATCACCAAGCAGACGACGAGCAATTACGATACTCATCAGCTCACCAAGACCAATCGACGCCAGTAAGTCTTCAACGCTTTCTAGGCGTAAGTCAGACAATACATGGTCAATATTCTCTTGGCCGATATCGGCAATAGAGTGTTCGCCAAGTGCATGATTCAGTAAACGACGGCCTAGCGTGATCGACTCTTCACGACGCATGGTTTTTAGAACCTGACGGATCTTTGTACGTGCGCGTGAGGTCACTACGTAGTTGAGCCATGCTGCATTCGGACGTGCGCCCGGAGCACTGATGATCTCAATAGTTTGACCGTTCTTCAGCGATTTGCTGAGTGGGTAAGGGTTCATGTCTACACGAGCACCTACACACATGTTGCCGACATCGGTATGCACCGCGTAAGCAAAATCGACCGCTGTTGCGCCTGCCGGAAGTTCGACAATGCGACCCTTCGGCGTGAACACGAAGATCTCATCTGGGAACAGATCAGACTTAACGTTTTCAATGAATTCGAATGAGTTACCCGCGCTTTGTTGCAGCTCAAGTAAGCTCTGCATCCAACGTTGTGCTTTAACCTGTGCGGTTGTGCCATTACTGCTGCGTGAGCCGTTGCCTTTGTAAGACCAGTGCGCTGCGACACCTTTGTCTGCCATTTGATCCATATCTTCAGTACGGATCTGAACCTCAACTGGCACCCCGTGAGGGCCGATCATTGACGTGTGCAGAGATTGGTAGCCGTTGGCTTTTGGTACCGCAATGTAATCTTTCATGCGGCCAGGGCGAGGCTTGTACAGGCTGTGAGCCTGACCAAGTACGCGATAACAAGTATCTGGGGTATCAACCACGACGCGGAAAGCGTAGATGTCCATAATGGTGTGGAAGCGCTGCTCTTTAGTTTTCATCTTGTTGTAGATGGAGAACAGGTTTTTTTCACGACCAAGTACGCGAGCAGGCAAACCGACCTCTTCAAGGCGGCCTTCAATTTCGCTATGGATACGTTGGATCATTTCCTTACGGTTACCACGCGCAGCTTTCACTACGTTTTTAAGTACGCGATAACGGTTAGGATAGAGGGCTTCAAAGCCTAGCTCTTCTAGTTCGGTCTTGATGTTATGAATACCAAGACGGTGAGCTAGTGGAGAATAAATCTCTAGGGTTTCACGAGCAATACGACGCTTTTTGTCAGGACGAAGTGCCCCAAGCGTGCGCATGTTGTGAGTACGGTCAGCTAATTTGATCAAGATAACGCGGATGTCTTGCACCATGGCGAGAACCATCTTGCGGAAGTTCTCTGCTTGCGCTTCTTTGCGATCACGAAATTTAAGCTTATCCAGCTTAGATACACCATCAACCAATTCAGCAACGGTATTGCCAAATTTTTCCTCTAGATCTTCTTTAGTGACATCACAGTCTTCGATGACATCATGAAGCAGAGCAGCTTGCAGAGTTTCGATATCCAGACGCATTTCTGCCAGGATTCTTGAAACAGCTACAGGGTGGATAATGTATGGTTCACCGCTTGAGCGGGTTTGCCCTTCATGGGCGTCTCTCGCTACCACATAAGATTGACGCAGAGCCTCAATTTGAGGCTCTGTTAGGTATTCTTGGGCAACGTCTTTGAGGCTATCGAATAGATACAAATTAAAGGCCCGGAAGGTTAATTAGTTCGAATGACGTTCTTAACGAGTGTGAGCGATGCTGCTTACTGCTGCAAGTTCAGCCGCTTCTTGCTCTTGTTGCTCTTGACGTTCACGAGCATCTAGTACGTCTTTAGTGATAAGACCTTCTTCGATTTCGCGAAGAGCGATAACCGTTGGCTTATCGTTTTCTTCAGGCACTAGTGAATCTTTACCGCCAGTTTGCATTTGACGTGCGCGGCGAGCCGCAATAAGAACTAGGTCGAAACGGTTGCCAACTTTTTCAACAGCGTCTTGAACAGTTACGCGTGCCATGAGGACTCCAAATAGTAATTAACTAATAAATTTTTGATGACGAGAAAGTATACAAGTTTAACTAGATACTTTCTAGATCACCGTATACTTATCTCAATAGAAAATCTAGGGGATCTAGATTATTCCGCTAATAAAGCAGTAAGCATGCCGCTGTATTTCGCTGCTTGCTTATCTTCTTTTAAGCGTTCCGCACGAATGATAGCTCTGAAGTCCATTAGGGCTGCATCAAAGTCGTCATTCACGATCACATAATCATATTCTGCATAGTGAGAAATCTCTGATTTTGCTTCGCTCATGCGTTTCGCAATAACTTCGTCGCTGTCTTGACCGCGAACATTCAAACGACGCTCTAGTTCACCATTTGATGGTGGAAGAATGAATACACTCTTCGCTTGAGGCATTTGTTCACGGATCTGACGAGCACCTTGCCAGTCGATATCTAGGAATACATCGATACCGCGGTTTAGGTTTTCTTCAATCCAAACGCGTGAAGTACCGTAGTAGTTGCCGAACACTTCAGCGTACTCTAGGAATTCACCTTTAGTAATAAGGTCTTCAAAATGATGCTTCTCTACGAAGTGGTAGTGAACACCATTTTCTTCACCAGGGCGCATACCGCGAGTGGTGTGTGAAACAGATACCTTCATTGCGTAGGTTGGATTGGTTTCTAGCATTGCTGAGATCAAGCTCGACTTACCTGCGCCACTAGGTGCAGATACGATGTAAAGAGTACCTTTGCCCATCTGTATATTTCCACTGTTGGTTGGATTGAGTGAAGGCAATAAACCTACACTTTAAAAGATAGCACTGACTCTAATTTTTGTTCCGATGGCGCATCTACTAATTGTGCCGTTGGTTACGTCTATAAAGAGATAACGAGTAAAACTAATAGAAGCAACTGGTGAAAATTAGGTCAGAAAAATGGAGGCGAAGAGTAGCATATTTAGATGATTGAGAACAACTGGCTTGATCGTTATTTATCAGCAAATGATCTTCTCAAAGATCTTTGTATAAATGTAATGACTCGTCATCGGTACTTTTTTATGTGATCTGGACAAAATTTGTTGAAGTTTTAATCTCAATCCTTACAATCCGCGCAAACGATTAAATGCTGTATATATCTAGGGTCTGTTGACCTTTCGCGATGGAGTTTTGTTCGAGAAAAAATCGTTTTAGGCGCGGCAAGGAGTTTGTAGCCTAGTATTCTAAGTAAAGACTCCTTAACAAAGCATAAAACGATTTTAGCCGAACCCTTCGGGCAGCGTTTGTTGGTGATTTCTACTGCGTTATCGACTTCTTATGTAGGCTAGCTACACTTCAAAGTCTCTGCCTTGTAGAAATCCCCAACAACTCGCTGCAAAAATCATCTCGAAGGGCCAACAGACCCTACTAGACTAGATGTTTCTACTACCGAGCCTACCTTGGTGACTACAGTTTTTAGTGTAGAGACCTCTCTATTCACACAGCATTTGAATCACCAAATTCTTAATTTATTGCAAAGGTTTTGTTGTGAGTACCGATTCCACCCTGAAAGCCCAGAACACCTCTGGCTCGCTTGATTCGATGTTTAAAATCACTGAAAGAAAAACCACGATTGGCACTGAGCTGTATGCGGGTTTCATTACTTTCTTGGCGATGAGTTACATTCTGGCGGTTAACCCAGCAATTTTGGGTGATATTCCAGGCATGGACAAAGGTGCCGTGTTTACTGCAACGGCTCTGTCTGCGGCAATCGCAACCCTAATTATGGGCATTTGGGGCAACTACCCTGTAATGCTAGCGCCGGGCATGAGCATGAACGGCTTCTTCAAAGGCTTACTATTAAGTGGTTCAGTCGCAGTACTTTGGAATGAGGCGCTGTTTGGCATCTTCCTGTCCGGTATCCTGTACCTTGCGTTCTCATTGACCAATATTCGTAAATCGATGATTGAATCGATTCCTGAAGATTTGAAGTTGGCGATTACCGTGTCTCTCGGACTGTTCATTGCTTTCTTAGGTCTTAAGAATGCGGGCATCATCGTTTCTAACCCATTCGTATTGGTAGGCTTAGGCGACATTTCTGATCCAAAAGTGATCATCGCTTACGTGAGCATCTTCATCGCACTGGGTTGTATGGTTCGTGACATCAAGCTAGCAACGTTCATCTCATTCGTTTCTGCTATCGTGTTGACGATTCTTGCTGACGTCTTCATGGGCACTTCAAACGCACCAATCCCAGAGCAGTTCATTGCTATGCCACCAAGCATGGCTGGCAGCTTCGGCGCTATCTTCGATTTCTCTGCTTTCACGCCAGAGAAAATGTTCGACCTACTGTTCATCGTACTTATCTTCTTGATTGTCGATTTCTTTGATGGCTTGAGCACCATTGTCGGCGTTGGCCGTGATGCGGGTATCATCGATAAAGACGGCAAGGTGCCAAACGCGAAATCGGCTCTAGTAGCAGATGCGGGCGGTACTGTGATTGGTTCAATTCTTGGTACCACATCGATCACTGCTTTCTCTGAGTCTGGCATCGCTTCTTCTCAAGGTGCAAAAACGGGTTTGGCAGCAGTCATGGTGGCTGGTCTGTTCCTAATCTCGCTATTCCTATACCCAATCTTCTCTATCTTCTCGGCTGCAATGGTTGCACCGGCGATGGTAGTAGTCGGCATCTACATGGTAGGTCGTCTTGGTCAGATCAACTGGGAAAAGAAAGAGTCACGCATTGCAGCCTTCTTTACCATCATGTTCACAGTGCTAAGCTTCTCTCCAGCGAACGGTATGGCGATGGGCTTCATCAGCTACGCATTCACAATGGTTGTCGCAGGTAAGCGCAAAGAAGTACACCCGCTTATCTACGGACTGTGTGTGGTGTTCTTAACTTACCTGATTCTGCTTTAAGGCTAATTAGTCACTAAGAAGTCGCTAAGTAAAAGACAAACAGATGGCTCTGCAGTGAATGCGGGGCCATTTTTGTATTTGTTGCTTTTTACCGTTGCTTCTTAATGTTGGTTACCGATGAGTTGATGGCGTTAGCCTAAAGTCGGTGCTTTGACAGTACACGACTTATATTGATGCATGCTATTGTAGAGACTGGATTAATTATTTTTTGAAGAGTGACTATGCCTTCTCACTTACCTAAATCTTTTAGTAAGCCGTTTTTAAAAGTATTCCACATTATGGAAGCGGTATTGCTGGTGGCGATCACGCTCGCGACCTTGTTTGCGATGGTCGAAGAGTTCATGCATGTCTTCGCTGAACGCCGAGTGCAATTGACCGACATTCTGCTGATGTTTATCTATTTAGAAGTGTTGGCGATGGTTCAGCAGTTTGTGATGAACGGTAAGATCCCAGTGCGATACCCAATCTATATCGCGATGATGGCGATTGCTCGTTACATCACTTTGGGCATGAAAGAACTCGATGCGGTATTGATCGTTTGGTTATCTTTAGCGGCATTTATCTTAGCAGCAGCAACTCTGTTGATTCGAGTCGGTCACCATTACTGGCCATATGTCGATCTCAGAACTAAGCAGCCGGACGAGTAAAATTTTTGAGATCAAAGTCTTACAAATCAAGCCCGGCGACCTAGCTGGGCTTGAATTCAAGCCAACCGAACAAAAAAACATCAATTATTTTCAAATAAAGCTTTACAACCCGACCCAGATCACCAAGAATGGCCTCGCTCTGTTTTCAGAGTTATTAAATGAAACATCAGTTGTAAAGTAAAACCCTTAGTATTGCTTCATTGTTATTCTCAGTGTTTCCCTTGGCTTCATAGATACATTAAATAATTCAAGCTTTCAGCGCATCGCACTTTTGGCGATTAATTTTTTATTTTTATATAAGGGACACATCATGTCTAACAAAACAAACGGCGTAGTAAAATGGTTTAACGAAGAGAAAGGTTTCGGTTTCCTAACTCAAGACAACGGCGGCGCTGACGTATTCGTACACTTCCGTGCAATCGCTTCTGAAGGTTTCAAGACTCTTAAAGAAGGCCAACAAGTGTCTTTCGAAGTAGAGCAAGGCCAAAAAGGTCTTCAAGCTGCAAACGTTGTAGCTCTATAAGATTTTAAGTCGGCGCAGGTTGCAACAGCAACTTGCGTCACTTTCCCAGCTTAATCTTCACTTTCTATACCTCTTCTGCTTTAACTTCTTATCTCCTGTTTAGAAATTTTTATTTCCCTCTGAAATACCCTTAATACCTTTTTACTCTCGTTATCCCATTATTTCGTTATACCCACTACTTCGTTACCCCCTTATCGCAATCCACAATCTATACTTCGTTCTAAGTTACTTTTCCGGTTCAACTCTCTGATCTCCGATTTTTGCTCATTTACTTACGGTGATTGGCATTATTGTATCCACAAAAAAAGCCCCTAAAACTAGGAGCTTATCTTGATCTAATCAACACTGTTAGTTAATCAACACTGATTCAGTTAATGGCTATTCAGCGTGTTACTGACAAACTGTTATTCAATATTCTGAATTTGCTCACGCATCTGTTCGATAAGAACCTTAAGCTCTACGCCTGATGCTGTGATGTCTGTGCTGATAGACTTAGACGCTAGCGTGTTTGACTCACGGTTGAACTCTTGCATCATGAAGTCTAGCTTACGGCCACAAGCGCCACCTTTCTTCAATACTGCATTTGCTTCTTTCACGTGAGAATCTAGACGGTCTAGCTCTTCTGCTACGTCTGACTTCTGCGCAAGTAGGATAAGCTCTTGCTCAACACGAGAACCTTCCAGTTCGATTTTCGCATCTTCAAATTTGGTAAGAAGACGCTCACGTTGCCACTCTAGGATCTCAGGCATGCGTGCACGAACTTTCACTACTTCTTCAGTGATTGCATCTAAGCGCTGTACGATTAGCGCCTTCATGTTCTCACCTTCACGAGCACGAGCATCAATGAACTCTGCGATAGCATCGTTGAATGCTTCAAGTAGGTCTTTGTTGATGGCATCCATGTCTTGCTCTGGCGTTTCCATCACACCAGGCCAGTTCATGACTTGGAATGGGTTCAAACGGCTCTCTTCGCCAGTCATCGTCATTACTTGGTTCGCCGCATTGATTACTTGCTGAGCCAAACCTTCGTTAATGCTTAGTTCGCCCTTTGCAGCAGGGTTTGCTTCAAAGCGTAGGTTACATTCAACCTTACCGCGCGCTAGACGCTTACGGAAACGCTCACGCAAGATTGGCTCTAAACCACGGAACTGTTCAGGCATACGGAAGTAAGTTTCTAGGTAGCGTTGGTTTACACTACGGATTTCCCATACTGCGCTGCCCCAATCGCCTTTTACTTCTTTGCGTGCGTACGCGGTCATACTATAAATCATCGAATTTTCCTGTCTTTTATCATTCTGAAAATAACGCGCACGCATAGTATCACGATATGGTGTGCTCTCGAAGCCTGTCGCTTTTCACTGTAAATAGCCTTTCGTGATAAATAGCTTTGAACGGTAAATAGATTTGCACGATAAACTGCTATATAATCTTGCCCCAATCAAAACTGTCTCACCCCTTTCTTAGGTGATGCACTCTTTCGATAGTAAATCACTTCAGACTGTTAATAAGGTAGATACCAATGCGTCCAAATGACCGCGCTGTAGATCAAATTCGTCCAATTAAAATTACTCGTAACTACACAGCTTATGCTGAAGGTTCTGTATTAGTTGAGTTCGGCAACACTAAAGTTCTATGTAATGCGACGGTAGAAGAAAACGTACCGCGTTGGTTAAAAGGCCAAGGAAAGGGTTGGGTAACGGCTGAATACGGCATGCTGCCACGTGCAACGCACACTCGTAACCGTCGTGAAGCGGCGAGCGGCAAGCAAGGTGGTCGTACGATGGAAATCCAACGTCTGATCGCTCGTAGCCTACGTGCTGTTGTTGACCTGAAAGTAATGGGTGAAATTATGATCACTGTCGATTGTGATGTTATCCAAGCAGACGGCGGTACTCGTACAGCTTCTATCTCAGGTGCAAGCGTTGCAATGGCTGATGCTATCAACAGCCTACTAGCAAGCGGCAAACTGAAAAAGAACCCAATGAAAGGCCACGTAGCGGCAGTTTCAGTGGGCATCGTTGGTGCACAAGCACTGTGTGACCTTGAGTACGTTGAAGACTCAGCAGCCGATACCGACATGAACGTTGTAATGACGGAAGACGGTAAGATGATTGAGATTCAAGGTACCGCAGAAGGCGAACCGTTCAGCCACGAAGAGCTGATGCAGCTTTTAGCCCTGGCTAATAAGGGCATTGCCGATATCGTCGAAGCGCAGAAAGCTGCGTTGGCCGACTAGTCATTTTTAATAGCTCCCAATTTGGGGGCTATTTTTTTGTCTGTAAAACCTGAAAGGGTGGTACAGGGCGTAAGTTAAGTTTTATTGAGTAAACATAGAGGATGAGCATGAAAGCATATCAACGTGAATTTATTGAATTTGCACTAGAGAAAGAAGTACTTAAGTTTGGTGAGTTTACTTTAAAGTCTGGCCGCAAGAGCCCTTACTTCTTCAATGCTGGATTGTTTAATACAGGTCGTGACCTAGCGCGCTTAGGTCGCTTCTACGCAGCAGCATTGGCTGATTCTGGCATTGAGTTTGATGTACTATTTGGTCCTGCATACAAAGGTATCCCAATTGCAACGACGACAGCGGTTGCACTAGCGGATCACCACGATGTAGACACGCCTTACTGCTTCAACCGTAAAGAAGCGAAAAACCACGGTGAAGGTGGCAACCTTGTCGGTAGCGCGCTTGAAGGTCGCATCATGTTAGTGGACGACGTGATCACTGCAGGTACTGCGATTCGTGAGTCGATGGAAATCATCCAAGCAAATGGCGCTGATTTAGCGGGCGTGCTTGTTGCTATCGACCGTCAAGAGAAGGGCAAAGGCGAACTGTCTGCGATTCAAGAAGTTGAGCGTGACTTCGGTTGTGCGATTATCTCAATCGTTAGCCTGACTGACTTGGTGACTTTCCTTGAAGAGAAAGGCACCGACGCAGCACATCTAGAGTCAGTAAAAGCGTACCGCGCTCAATACGGCATCTAATACTACTCGTAATTAGACTATAGAATGCACAAGGGGCTGATGATTCATCAGCCCCTTTTCTTTTGGTTCAGTATTCATTATTTATAACGAATGCCGCGCTCCACTTCTGGGTCTTCCATGGTCTTAAAGCGCTTGTGCAGCCACATCCACTGTTCTGGTGCTCTTAAGATAATCTTCTCAAGGTAGCGGTTCATGTAGGCGGCAGCCGCTTTCTCATCTTTCTGTGGATAGTCATCTTCGATCGATTCATCGGCCATGATCTCATACTTGCCATCGGCATTTCTAAAACCAGAACCCGGAACAAGTGCGCATCGGCTCGTATAAGCCAGAATACTAGTGCCTGTTGTAGTACATGCATCTTCTACAGCGAAGAAAGGCACAAACACAGACTTGTTACGACCGTAATCATGATCCGGTAGGTAGAAAAGGATCTCACCCTGACGCAGGATTCGAATCATACGCTTCACGTCTTTACGGTGAATCAGGCGGTTGCCGTTTTGAGTACGACCACGGTATTGAATGAATTCATAAGCCGGATTGTTGTGCGGGCGATAAACACCTAAACCTGAAATACCGAGAACAGCCATTGCTCGCGCAGTGATCTCTAGGTTTAAGGCATGCACACAGCATAGAAGAACACCTTTACCGTTAGCTTTGTGCGTACGCAGTGTTTGGGTGTCTTTATCTACTAGGATGCGCTTGAAACGCCACGTTGGCCAGAACCAGGTAATGCCGGTTTCGATGAGTGCCATACCTGTGTTCTTAAAGTTCTCACTGACCATTGCCGCGACTTCATCTGCTGGCTTGTCTGGGAAGGCGAGCTCCAAGTTACGTGTTGCTACCGCGACGCGCTTTTTACCATAGCGAGCACCCAAAGAGCCTAACGATCGGCCTAACAGCAGTAAGAGGCGATAAGGGAGAACGTTAACAATAAGCGCCAATAACCCAAAACCAAACCATACACCCCAATATTTAGGGTGAAGTAGAGCTAGAGTAAAAGGTGGCTTAGTAATCACGTGTTGTGCAGTGCCGTTTGCTGAAGAAGTTTTCGTCGTCATAACCATCACTTAAGATTTGATTGCTACTTAATTTGATTGCTACTTAATCTGAGCGCTTAGCAGAGCCCAATAAGCATCAAAGTTTTCTGTTGGTTGATATTTGAAGTCTGAGCGAACAAATCGATTCAAGCTGCCTTCAACTTGACCGAGCAGTTGAGCGGCTAAGATTTTCTCATCAACCGGGAATGATTTCCCTTCACGAAGCTTTCTTTCACGCAGGATCTGGCGAAGTTGCGTCTCAATGCGTTCGAAAAGTTGGTTGATGCGATCACGCAGGCGTTCATTTTCAAACATTAGAGCATGACCAGATAAAATTCGAGTCAGGCCTGGGTTACGTTCTGAGAAAACTAAGATAAGTTGTAGTACTAGGCGTATGCGCTCTAGCGTGTCTTTCTCTTCATCCAGAATACGGTTGATTCGAGACATCAACGCTTCTTCAATGAACTCGATAAGGCCTTCAAACATGCGGGCTTTGCTTGGGAAGTGGCGGTATAACGCAGCTTCAGAAACACCCACTTGCTTGGCCAACTTTACCGTTGTGATACGAGAAGCACCTTCGGTCGATTCCAACATTTGTGCGAGAGCTTGTAGGATTTCTTCACGACGGTTTGATTTTCGAGCACCAGCCATCTATTTACTTCCTTTCCTAAAGATGAGGATTGAGTGAAGAAGGATTATAAACACCATTCAATTCTGTTTCCTAGTTTTGTGAGCCCTAGGTCAACAGAATCGAGAGGTGTCAGCAGATTATCAGAGCAAATTTGTGCGTTTATACATTAATAAGCTGTTGGATCTGATCGAGGATCTGGAAACCAAGTGTGTCTTTGCTCTCCAGTGGTAGAGATTTATCGCCGCCTTTCCAATAAAGGTGCAGCTCATTGCTACTGCTATTGAAGCCTTGGCCTTCAACTGAGACGTCGTTGGCGCAGATCATATCGAGGTTCTTTCTTTCCAGTTTACCGCGAGCGTACTTCTCAACATCTTGAGTTTCTGCTGCGAAGCCGACAGTAAATGGGCGACCTTCGGTCATTGAAGCGACAGAAGCGACAATATCTGGGTTTTTAACCATTTGAATGGTCATGTCGTCTTTACCGTCGACCTTTTTAAGCTTTTGGTCTGCGATGGTCTCAGGGCGGTAATCGGCAACTGCGGCGCAGCTGATGAAAATATCGTGTTGAGAAGCGTTAGCAGTAACGGCATCAAACATCTGTTGTGCGCTGTCGACATCAATACGATTAACTTTATTTGGCGTTGCTAATGAAACAGGGCCGCTGATTAGAGTCACTGTTGCGCCTTGTTTCGCGGCTGCTTCAGCCAGTGCATAGCCCATCTTGCCCGAGCTGTGGTTGGTAATGTAACGCACCGGGTCAATCGCTTCACGAGTCGGGCCTGCAGTAATAAGCACAGAACGGCCAGCAAGTGGCTTAGGTTGGAAGAAGTCTTCACAGCGATGCACGAGCTGCATTGGCTCTAACATACGACCCATACCGACATCACCACACGCTTGCTCGCCAGCCGCCGGGCCCCAGATCTCACAACCACGACGTTTTAGCGTTGCGATGTTCTCTTGAGTGGCAGGGTGGCTGTACATTTGTTGGTTCATTGCTGGAGATACCGCAACTGGCGCATCGGTTGCTAAAACCAAAGTGGTCAGTAGGTCGTTACCCATGCCCGCTGTCATACGAGCAATCAGGTCTGCGGTTGCTGGCGCTAGTAATACCAAGTCAGCCCACTTTGCGAGCTCGATGTGCCCCATGGAAGCCTCAGCAGCAGGATCAAGCAAACTATCAGACACTGGCCTTCCAGAGACGGCTTGCATGGTGAGAGGAGTGATGAACTCCTTGGCTGCATTTGTCATCACGACTTGTACTTGTGCTCCACGCTCAATTAAGCGTCGAGTCAGTTCGGCACATTTATACGCAGCGATACCACCACTAATGCCAAGTAGGATTTTTTTCCCAGCTAGGCCTTGTAGGTCAGCGTTATCCAGTTGATTAACCAATGTTTGCATGATTCTGTTCCTTAATTTCTCTGGGACTTACGATATCAGAACAAAGGATTAGTGCCTAGAAGCAGAATTAGAACAGATTTGACGCTCATCAAGTTGGTGTTATCAAACTTATCAATTACACGATTTTGTTAGTGTCTCGTTTCCTTTGATCTCTATCGAAGGATCTCTGATTACGATCTCATTAAGGTGATGGGTTGTGTTCATGACCAATGATTGTCTTTATATGCCAATAGATAAAATACCTGCCGAATCGATGCCGAGAGAAAAGTTGTTAAATAGAGGGCCTGATTCTTTGAGTGATGCTGAACTGCTCGCGATATTCCTGCGAACAGGGACACAAGGAATGAACGTCTTGGAACTCGCTGACAAGTTGATCAAAGACTTTGGCTCACTCCGTCATCTTTTTTCAGCAACACAGGAAGAGTTTTGTGCTCATAAAGGGATGGGGCAGGCCAAGTATGTTCAATTGCAGGCTGTATTAGAGATGACGCAGCGTTATCTAGCAGAGACTTTATCTCGTGGAGATGCGCTTACGAGCCCTAGCCATACTAAGCTTTATCTTTCGAGCATGTTGCGTGATCGCCAGCGAGAAGCCTTCTATATATTGTTCCTCGATAACCAAAATAGGGTAATAAAGGACGAGGTGATGTTTGAAGGAACCATCGATGCCGCATCGGTTTACCCGCGGGAAGTGGTTAAACGGGCACTTCATCATAATGCGGCGGCATTAATCTTAGCTCATAACCATCCTTCAGGTGTTGCTGAGCCCAGCCAAGCGGATAGGCGGATTACACGCCGATTAACCGACGCATTAGCGCTGGTGGACATCCGAGTTCTCGACCATTTTGTCGTTGGAGATGGTGAAGTTGTCTCTTTTGCAGAGCGTGGATGGATTTGAATCACATTTTAGGTTGTTAGTTGCGTTAAATCTGCTATTATTCCGGCCACATTTTTAGACCTAAAATCAGCTCTGATTACTCAAGCAAGCTGCGCTGCACAAAAAAAGATCACGAAATCCGTAAAAAGGATCTGTTCGGGTCTTGAGCAATGCGTGTCAAGTTAGTATAATGCGCGACCTTTGATAGCCTTGTATGGATTTTCCATAACGGTTTTTACCTTCTATTTTAATTGATAGAGAGGTTCGGCCACCAAGGTTGATATCGAGCTGAAACGATTGGAGAAGACATTCATGTCCCGAGTATGCCAAGTAACTGGTAAGCGTCCAGTAACGGGTAACAACCGTTCACACGCACGCAATGCTACTAAGCGCCGTTTTCTGCCGAACCTACAAACTCATCGTTTCTGGGTAGAGAGCGAAAAACGTTTTGTTAAACTACGTCTAACTGCTAAAGGCATGCGTATCATTGATAAGAAAGGCATCGATGCTGTTCTTGTTGATATCCGTGCACGTGGCGAAAACGTTTAAGAGGAATTAAGCAATGGCTAAAGGCATTCGTGAGAAAATTCGTCTAGTATCTTCTGCAGGTACTGGTCACTTCTACACAACTGATAAGAACAAGCGTAACATGCCAGGCAAATTTGAGATCAAAAAGTTTGATCCAGTAGTTCGCCAACACGTTATGTACAAAGAAGCTAAAATCAAGTAATTGATGCTTTTTTTGCTCTTCTTCAGTAGAAGAAAGAATTGAAAAACCCAGTTTAATCGCTGGGTTTTTTTATATCTACAATTTGAGGAACTCAATTATTCTTGCTTGATATAGCCTCTGATAGATAGAAATCTGTACAACATAGAAAGTATTGCCACTTTCACGATATACTGAATGTTCAATAGGTTAGATGAGCAGAATCAGATGAGATATCGTGGACGCCGGTGGAACAACATACTCATGTTCAGTGTGATCGCTTTTATTGGCGTGTTAAACCTTCCAACATTGATCAAAGCGTACCTTATCGAACCTGAACCGCAGGTTGATAGCCCTTATCCTTATCTCCTGAACCCAACAGCAAAGCTTCAAGCGTTACACTTTGCTAAGTGGTCTGTCATTCAACAAGATAATCAATGGGTTTACCAGTTCGAAGATACTGACTTTCCTCAAGCCACCAATGCACAAGAGCTGTCACAACGTTGGAAAGAGCTTGTGGGCACGGAAGTCGACTCACAGACCTACACAGACCTTACGCCTCGGTTAAATACACCACACACCATCGAAGTATGGTATCAAGACCAAGAAGAGCCCCAGCGTATTACCTATTATCAATTGCCTGAGTTCTGGTTGTTAAAAAACTGGAATGATCAGTGGTTGGCGGTGTCTATTGAAGAGAACTACCTGTTTCCAAGCTTTAACGCTAACCACTCCTCTAAATCGGACGACTAACTATGCCTGAATTACCCGAAGTCGAAGTAAGCAGAATGGGGATCTCACCTCATTTAGTCGGCGAGACCATTAAAACTCTTACTTTTCGCACGCCTAAGCTACGTTGGGATATCCCACAAGAGCTAAAAGCATTAGAAGGGCAGGTGATTCGCTCTATCTCGCGTCGCGCAAAGTACCTATTGATTGAGACGGATACTGGCACTGCCATTGTTCACCTTGGTATGTCTGGCTCACTGCGCGTATTAGATGCCGATTTCCCGGCAGCAAAGCACGATCACGTGGATCTTAAGCTCACTAATGGAAAAGTACTACGCTACAACGATCCACGTCGTTTTGGCGCTTGGCTGTGGTCTGCTCCCGACGAAACACACCCTGTGTTACTCGGTTCTGGCCCTGAACCACTAACCGATGACTTCAACGCTGACTACATTGCTGAGAAAGCAGAAAAGCGTAAAGTGGCCGTCAAGCAGTTCATCATGGACAACAAAGTGGTGGTTGGTGTGGGTAATATCTATGCCAATGAAGCGCTATTTGCTTCACGTATTAGCCCTTTGCGCCCTGCAAGCAAAGTGACAAAACAAGAGTGGGTCTTGTTGACCAAAGAGATCAAACAAGTGCTCGCCACCGCCATTAAACAAGGTGGTACTACGCTAAAAGATTTCGCACAAGCAGATGGCAAACCGGGGTATTTCGCCCAAGAGCTGCAAGTGTATGGGAAAGCGGGTGAAAAGTGTCCAAGCTGCGAAGCATTGATTCAAGAGCTAAAAATCGGACAGCGCAATACGTTTTATTGCGAAGAGTGCCAAGTATAGAAAATCTGAACTCGTGTTCACTTTTTATTGCTAGTCGATAGGCTAGCGAGTGGCTACAATTGTACTAATTATATGAATTGAGAATAGTAGAATGAAATATTTAGTAACTGGCGTTGCTGGTTTTATTGGCTCTGCAGTGTCAGAGCGACTATGTGCGGCAGGGCATGAGGTTGTTGGTATCGATAACCTAAATGACTACTACGAAGTCTCTCTGAAACATGATCGCCTTAAGCGTATCGAGCATGAAAAGCTTACCTTTATCGAGCTGGATCTCGCTGATAGAGAAGGTATCGCTGAGCTTTTCGCACAGCAAAAGTTTGACCGCGTGATTCACTTAGCGGCGCAAGCTGGCGTTCGTTACTCAATTGATAACCCAATGGCGTATGCCGATAGCAACCTTGTCGGTCACTTAGCTATTCTTGAAGGCTGTCGCCATAATAAGGTTGAACACCTCGTTTATGCTTCATCGAGTTCCGTTTATGGCTTGAATCAAAAAATGCCATTCCATACAGCAGACAGTGTTGATCACCCGATTTCACTGTACGCCGCGACTAAGAAGTCGAATGAGTTGATGGCGCATACCTATTCTCATTTATACGACGTACCAACGACAGGTCTTCGCTTCTTTACGGTTTACGGCCCTTGGAGTCGCCCTGATATGGCGATGTTCAAGTTTGCGAATCTAATCGTAGCGGGCAAAGAAATCGACATTTATAACAACGGCGACATGATGCGTGACTTCACTTATATCGATGATATCGTTGAAGGTATTATTCGTGTTCAAGATCGTATACCAGCCAAGCAACCAGATTGGACCGTTGAGCAAGGGTCACCAGCAACCAGTTCTGCTCCGTATCGCGTGTTTAACATCGGTCATGGCAGCCCGGTTAAATTAATGGACTACATCGAAGCATTAGAAGGTGCTCTAGGTGTTGAAGCGAAAAAGAACTTCATGCCAATGCAGCCTGGTGATGTGTACGCGACTTACGCTGATACGGAAGATTTGTTTGAAGCGGTTGGCTATAAACCTCAAGTGAAGATCCAAGAAGGCGCGAAAGCTTTCGCGGATTGGTATAAAGCCTATTACTCGCTGTAGTAATTGATAAACTTTGAATAAAAAATAGCGCTCACTGAGCGCTATTTTTATAGGTAATCGCACGATTGCTTTTTAGGTATAAGTATAAGCATAAAGAGAGGGGGCAATTTAATGTGAGTGTACTTTTCCTAGACCTAGAATTTTGGTCTGAACTCTTTATCTAGTACTGCAAGGTGATAAAGGTTTGTTGATAGATTAAGTGCCATACTCTTTATTTTGTTCACAATCTTCATAAAGGCGACAGAATAGTCTTTTCTACCTTTATGTTTACGACTACCGATAATTGACGGCCGTTTACTACGCTGTAATCCAGCAGAAGAAACACCAAACATGGGGTGCTTATGAATCCAAGTATTCCTTAAGAATACATCAACTGGATAATTAAAAGTTGAACTTTGTTCGATGAAAGCTTGTGCCGCTTTGGGAGATATAGCATAGCAGGCGGTTCCTTGAGGAACTTTCAAATACTTTACAAGATGCTGTGTATCGTACTTATCAACTGAATAATGTAGTCTATTCTTACTGTCTTGTAAGCGAATAAAACCACACTGCTCAATATGCTGCTCGGCGATAGTCAAAGTATTGCGAAATATATCGATATCAATATCGGCATGATCTTCGAAGACTAAAATGGGTTCATTTAACTCTATGCATTTTTGCCAAATAAGATAATGGCTTGCATAACACCCCACTTCCCCAATTGCATGCGGCCTCCCCATGTTGTACAAAAAATTTCTTTCTTGAATTCTGGTTAGTAAAGGATGCTCATCAACTCTTGCATCCACCCCAATAAAAAACTCAAAATCAACCTGAACATCCTTAAGGGCGTCGGCTGTTGATCTTTGCCTACAATGATTATTTTTCAAGGTAATACAGTATGATTTCATAGAGCTATATTGATGTGTTTATTTATAGTGAACCATAGTAACACTCGCCTGGATTTTTGTAATAACGGTTCACTTATTTAGCGATTATGGTTGTGACGGGCTTCAAGAATGTTGAGGCAGTATGGCTGATTGACTATTAGTGGTTCTGTAGTGTCGGAAAGATCGTGCTCGGGGCGGATTAAATTATAGGTATTAATAAAAATAGCGCTCACTGAGCGCTATTTTTATTTTTCGGAGTAGATAAAGAGAACTACTTGGCTGTTTTTATTGTGATTTCGTCTGCTACTTTTTGTGGCACAAACTGACTAATATCCCCGCCGTGTATAGCGACTTCACGAACAATGGTTGAAGAGAGGAAAGCATATTCTTCTGAAGGGGTAAGGAACACGCTTTCAAGCCCTGGTAGTAACTTGCGGTACATGCTAGTGAGTCCAAACTCGTACTCAAAATCCATGGTTGTTCTTAGGCCTCGCACCAACACATTCGCTTGCTGCTGTTTAGCAAAATCGACCAGTAACCCCGAAAATCCTTCAACAGACACGTTAGGTAAGTGAGACACCGCATCACGTAACAACTCTACACGTTCATCTAATTCAAACATGGTTTTTTTACTTGGGCTCGCTGCTACTCCAACAGTGATATGGTCAAACATGCTAGCGGCACGAACAATGATATCAAGGTGGCCATTGGTCACCGGATCAAACGTTCCTGGATAAATAACGTGTGTGCTCATTTTAGCTGTCCTTGCTTAATGTAGTGTTCGAATTCGGTGCTTTACTAGAGTTTAAGGCCTTATCGAGTTGCTGCTTTACCATATCGAGTGTGATGTCTTTCATTAGGTCATCGCCTTTAGCACGGGTTCCCCATGGAAGGTCTGCGACTGGTTTACCTTGTTGTGCTTCTACGTGCTGTTGATAAACACTCACTACGATATCGAGATCGTTGTAAGGTCCTGTTCTACGAGGGTCGCTGTGTGCGTACAAGCCGATTACAGGCGTTGACTGCGTAGTTGCCAAGTGGGCTGGGCCAGTATCAGGTGCCAATACCACCGTTGCATGTTTCAGTACGGCAGTCAGTTGCTTCAAGTTCGTTTTGCCAATCAAGTTGGTTACTGGCGACTGGCATAATTTTTCGATGTCGCTACCAAGGTTAACTTCTCTTGGTGCCGGAGAACCACATAACACCACTTGCATGCCTTGTTCGACAGCATAATCAGCAATAGCTGCATATCGCTCAGTTAACCAATTGCGTGAATCTTTGCTTGCAGCTGGGGAGATAACCAAGGTCGGCTTGTCTGCCATGGTGCTAATTGCGAGTTGTTCATCTTCAGGTGTTAAAGGGATATCCCATTGAGGCTTATCGAAGGGGGCACCAATGTAGCGAGCAAATTCGGCAAAGTTATCCAACACATGAAACTTATCTGAAATAGGTAGATGGTGGTTGGTAAAGAGTGACTGCATTTCACGAGTACGGTTTTTGCCAAATCCCACTTTGCACTTCGCCTTTATTCCCCAAGATAGCACGCTGGCTCTGAGTGCGGCTTGCATATGCAGAAGTGCATCAAATTTACGATCAGATAGCTGACGCCATAATTCACGCATTCCTTTGAAGCCTTGTTTCTTATCGAAAACAATCACCTCAATACCGGGTAGATCGCCGATCAGCATGGCTTCTATTTTGCCCGTTATCCAAGTGATTTTCGTTTCAGGCCACTGCTTCTGGATGGCTTGAACCACAGAAATAGCATGACAAACATCGCCAATCGCGGAGAGGCGAAGTATGCAAAGAGATTGAGGTGCAGTTGAGAACAGTGACATAAAGTGCCCGAAAAAAGTGAATAACATCAGAATTATGCAGATACTCGCATTAGTTGTAAAATAGCAATGACGAAAAGCGACCCAAAGGCCTCATAGATGGAAACGATTAGCACCAAGAACCAAACAATTTGGTACGACCCTGAACTTTTGGCTCAGGTACCAGAGGGCGATATCGCTCAGATTTTTGAGGCTGAATATTGGCAGCAACAAGACGCCATTTCAGGCAGTGCTCAAGGGCGCGGTACCACATGGTTCATTCAGCTTGATGGAATACAGGCCGCATTGCGCCATTATCGCCGTGGCGGATTGTTTGGCAAGCTAGTCGAAGACCAATATCGTTTCTCTGATTGGGAGAGTACTCGCTGCGCTATGGAGCTTAATGTCCTAAAGATATTGGCAAACGCAGGTGTGAATGTACCGAAGCCTATTGCTGCTAGAGCCATTAAAAGCGGACTACTTTATCGAGCTGACTTAATGTCTGAACGAATTCCCAATGCCAAAGATCTGGTTGATGTCTTGGTCAATGGCCCGATAGATGCGGATGTTTATCGTCGAATTGGCCAAGAGGTACGCAAGATGCACGATGCTGGGGTTAATCATACCGATCTCAACATTCATAATATCTTGCTTGATGACTCGCAAAACGTGTGGATTATTGACTTTGATAAGTGTGGTCATCAAGCGGGTGATGACTGGAAAGAAGGCAACTTGAATCGCTTAAAGCGCTCGTTCTTAAAAGAAGTGAACAAGCGCCAGATTCAATGGCAAGAGTCGGATTGGGAGCCGATATTAAAGGGTTATCAAGGTTAGATGTTAAAAGGCTACCAAGGCTAATTAGGTCAAATAGTTGTTAGCTAAGAATGTATTCCAAGGTTTTATCCAACGCCCCTCGGTTCTGCTCAACTACTTGATAAGCCGCTAAGCCTTTAGTTTTACGCAGTTCTGATTGTTTGAACAGTTGTTGGAGTTGGCCAGCGATATCTTGGCTATTTTGACAAATAGTGACGGCTTGAGCTTCAAGCAGTTTGTCTGTGATCTCGCTGAAGTTAAAATAGCTAGGGCCATTGAGTAAAGGTAACTGCAGTGCCGCAGGCTCTAGAAGATTATGGCCACCCACCTTACCGCCCACAAGGCTTCCTCCCATAAAGCACACATCAGATCCGCCGAGTAATACCAACATTTCTCCCATCGTATCCGCAATATACACTTCAACATCAGAGGCGATAGGTTGTTGACTTGTTCGAGTGATGGTGTTGAATTCTTGCTGTTTAGCCAGTTCCGTCACTTGGCTGAATCGTTCAGGGTGACGAGGTACAATCATCAATAACGCTCTTGGTTTGTCTTTTAGAAGTTGCTTATGAGCATCTAAAACAATTTCATCTTCACCTTGGTGGGTACTCGCAGCAATCCAGACATCACGATTAAAGCCGACTTGATCCCTCAAAGCTTTACCTTTTTCTACTTGTTCAGAAGAGACTTCAATATCAAACTTGATTGAGCCTGTCACATGCACCGATGCTTTATCTAACCCTAATCGTATAAAACGCTCAGCATCACTTGGGTATTGGCAGAGTACTTGAGAAAGGTTTTTCGCTAGAAGGTTAAAGACGGATTGGAATTTGGCGTAGCGTTGGCATGAACGTTCAGATAGGCGAGCGTTGAGTACCGAAATGGGGATTCCAGCTTTCGCGACGCAGTGCAGTGTATTTGGCCATAACTCGGTTTCCATGATTAGCATCTGTTTAGGCTGAACAGTCTTCAAAAAACCTCGAATACACCAAGAAAAATCAATCGGCATGTAGCGATGCTCGACTAAATCACCGAGTTTTTCTATCTGCTCTGCACCTGTGCTGGTTGTCGTGGTAACGATAATGGCTTGGTTTGGATTGCGTCGCTTCAGTTGCTTGATGATCGGTACGGCGGCAATCGATTCACCAACCGATACTGCGTGAATCCAGATAGGATTCTTACCTTGAGTTTGCGGTGTGATCCCGAAATGTTCTTTCCAACGCTGACCAAAACTTGGCTTTCCAGGTTTGCTCTTATAAAGCCCATACAGCAGTAGCGGAGAAGCTAATGACAATATGAGAGTATAGATAAGTCGTATAAGCATAAGAACAGTGACACCAGAGGGTAAAATCAGTAATGAGAAGAGTATTTTCTTCAATCTCGAAAGTAAAGAGCGTTATAATTAAATGCTTAGTGACACTTTCAAACGGAAATGGTGAACTCTATCTCATCGCTTATTCAAACCGATCAATCCTATCGTTTCTTGCTCTATGTCGAGCAAAACTACTCATTTGCTATTCTTCGCCCATTCTATGATTACGCGAAGCAACTCGGCCATGAGGTTAAGTGGTTGCTTGTTGGTGAAGACGCTTCTGAACATCTTTTACTGGATCAAGAGCAGAGCGTCTCTTTGACAGAAGCTATTGCCTTTAATCCTTCTGCCGTTCTAGTGCCTGGCGATCGTGTTCCAGCGTTTATTCCAGGGTTGAAGGTACAAGTATTTCATGGTTTGAACGAGAGCAAACGAGGGAACTTATATCCTGAACGTGGTCTATTTGATTTGTATTGCACTGAAGGCCATGAAAGAACGAGCTCATTGGAACCACTAGCTAAACAGCGCGGCTATTTTCAAGTTAAAGAGACCGGGTGGCTGAAGCTCGATAGCTTGTTTAATTATCAAGCTAGTGAGAATCGTCATGAGAGACCTCAAATTCTGTTCGCTTCCACTTTTTCGCCAAGCTTATCGTGTGCAGAGTTGGTTTATGAAGAGCTTAAGCGCCTCAGTCAACTGAGTCAGTGGCAATGGTTAGTGACTCTTCATCCGAAAATGAATCAAGAGACGAGAGCGAAATATCAAGCACTGGAAGGGGATAACCTTCTCTTTTTCGATAATGACCGAGTGATTGAAATGCAACATCGTGCTGATGTTATGGTGTGTGACAACTCATCGATATTTCAGGAATTCTTGTTGCTCAATAAGCCTGTTGTCACGGTAAATAATCGAGACCCTCAAGCAAGCTTTATTAACATTACTCAAGCCGAGCAATTAGAATCAGCAATTAAGCAAGCAATGCTACCTGATGAAGAAAGAGATAACGCTATCGCTCATTACGGCCCGTCAATAACACCATATTTAGATGGGCAATCCTCAGCGAGAGTTCTGAGTGCTATTACTGATGTGCTAGAAAGCGGCTGGCAAGATAACAAGCCAAAAAATTGGATTCGTAACTTTAAAATCCGTAAATCATTAAACTATTGGAAATTCTAGGGCTGAATAATGAGAAAACATACCCTGTCTGTCATTGTTATTACCAAGAATGAAGAAGACCGAATTGAAACTTGCCTTAAATCTGTTGTTGATATTGCCGATGAGCTAATTGTGTTAGACAGCGGATCAACGGACGCAACCGTTGAAATATGCCAAAAATATACAGATAACGTGACAATCACAGATTGGCCTGGCTTTGGTAAGCAAAAACAGCGAGCGCTAGATAAAGCGACATGTGATTGGGTGCTATCAATTGATGCTGACGAAGCTCTCGATAAAGAGATGAGCGACGCTCTTGTTGAACTATTAAAACAAGACCAAATCAAACACACTGCGTACAAACTGCCTTGGGGAGTGACTCTTTATGGCACGACTCTAAAACATGGCCGCAGTGCTCGTGCAGTATTAAGACTGTTTAAGAGAGAAGGCTCTCGATATACGTTAGACGAGGTTCACGAGACCGTCGTTCCGGAGCAAGGCTCTACAGGGATATTGAAGGGATTTCTTCTTCATTACACCCATCGTGACTATGGCCACGGCCTAGATAAAGCAGCGCAGTACGCCTGGCTCGGCTCGCAAAAGTACCATCGTAAAGGCAAGAAATCACACGGCTTATTCCTTGCTCTACTTCGAGCGATGTGGACGTTTTTCCTTGTGTACATTATCCGTCGTGGCTTTATGGATGGTAGTGTCGGTTTCATTATGGCTATGACTTACGCTCAGGTGAATTTCAATAAATATGTCGGCTTGTGGCTTATCGAAAAAGAAAGGAGTTAACCAGTGGCTTTTAAATTAGAGTACTGCCTGTCAGATACTTACAATGTAGGGGATGATCTTAACCCTTGGCTATGGCCACAACTGTTTGGTGACTTGATTGTAGAAGATAGCTCTCGTTATTTTTTAGGCATAGGGACGATTTTGACGGAGAAGCGATTAAATAAAACTCTTTCAGGTGCGGACGAAGTTATTATCTTCTCATCAGGCGTATGAGGGTAGAGTGTCCCTAAGTTATCTGATAAATGTACTACTTGTGGTGTAAGGTGGTCTAGAACGGAAAAAGATTAGGGTTAAACCCCTTAGCCAATGACAAGAACAATTACCAGTTGAGTTCTTCGGAACAACTAAATGCGATAGTTAAGATTCGAAAAGAAGTGATAAATAAAATTATCAAAGATAAAAACTCAATTGTTAGGGTAGGTTAAATCATTTCCCCTACCCTAATAGCATTAAATTATTTCTTAGTTAATTTTTCAAAAAAGTTAATGTGCTGTTTTACTGTTTCTGATGACGAAAAGTAGCGCTGAAGTCTGATCTTTGCTTTACGTCCCATCTCCACGCATTGTTCTTTATTATTTGCCATATTGTTTATTGATTCACCTAATAACTGAGCGTTTTTTACGGGAACAATGTGACCAGTTTCGTTTTCTTCAATTAGCTCTGGAGAGCCACCTGTTGTCGTTACGATTGATGGTGTCCCATTAGCCATGGCTTCAACGATCGTTCTTGGAAGGCCTTCCCCACTGATCGATGGCTGGATTTGAAAGTCAGCCATTGCCATTATCGATGGAACATCTTTTCTGTGACCAATGAAGTGGATTCTCTCCGACATAGGGCTTTTTTGGGCCATATCAAAGTAAGGCTCGTAACCACTGCCAATTAAAAGGAGGTGGAAGTCAGGGTTTTCAACAAAGCGTGTAGCCTCAATTAGAACATCAATCCCTTTACTTGGCCTTACATGCGCGGCACATACAGCAATGACTTTACTTGAATCTAAGCCAAATTCTTCCGGCTTATTTGCTTGAACAGTATACCAGTTTAGTTCATGACCTTTATAAATAGTTACTACATTTTCTTTGTCACACCAAGCTCTCTTTTTCACGTCGTTAGCAACAGCTTTTGATACGCAAACAATGCCGCTGACTTTTGGGTGTAGGTGAGTAAGGTAAGCGGAAGGATCATGGCGATATAGGCCGCCCGTAGTCCCGCGATATGTGATTAATTTGGTTTCTGTACCAATACAAGCAAACGCCGCGTTTGGGATTGTTTTGGAATTAAATGCATAAAAGATGTCATAGCTTTTATTTTTAAGTTCTTTCTTATAAGTCCTGATAGTTTTTAAACAAATCTTTTTATTAGGGTATGCATCAATAACTTTCACACCACACTCTCTAAACCGTTGAGTGTATTCTGCATCTCCTTGGGTAATAACTGTTACCTCATGGCCTTGCTTTACCATTTCAACAAACATTTCGGCTTCAGGGCGTACGCTATTTCGAGCATGGTAGTAAGAACTAGCAATAAGAATTTTCATTGAGTTACCGCTTCGAGTATTTGAATTTTATATTATGTAAATTACGTTGAATTGTTTCGTTTAAATTGAACCACTCACGCTTACATTTCTTGAATAAGCTTCTAGTGCTAGTGCGTTTTTCATACCCGATATCAGAATCAAACTTAGGGTCGTTTGTTAAACAAGGAACAGCAGTTCCATAGCATTCAACATCGTTTTGCCAGAATCGGTCCATATAAATATCTACGGCCATATACCACTCTTTTGAATGTTCAAGGAATTTATTCGCCCCTGAAGGCCTCAAGAAATAGGCTGTTGCACTCATATGCCCTTTAGTGAACTTATGAATACTAGTGGAATTAGCTTCGAACACTTCGTAAGAATCATATTTACGGCGTTTATTTTTGAATAATCTCACACACTCTACATTTTCTGGTATATCACTAATATCTCGAATGAAGTTGAGGAATTCTTCTTTATATAGAAGAGCATCATCTTCAATTACGATTATTGACTGATTGAGTTCAACACACTTTTCCCATAATAAAAAGTGGCTTGCATAGCATCCTAGCTGTCCTGCACTCAATGTCTTTGCTCTGTATGTTTGGCTTAAATCATCGTTATAAAGTTTCAGTAGCGGATGAGGAGGAGACATTCGGCCATCTATCGCAGAAAAAAACTCAAAAGGAAGAGATAGTTCATCTAGTTGACGACTAATGTTCTCTTTTCTCTCTGTCGAAGATTCTAAGTTTATGACAAAAATTTTAGTCATGGTAATTCTCTTACATCTTAAGCGATCGGGTAATAATAACAATGATAGGATCTTTGTGGAGCGTGAATGCTCTAGTTGTATGATTTCTCATCTATAATATCTCAGGTTTATGTTTATCTGTGATACGGGTTGTCATTACTTTCCGGACGAGTCTTAAGCAGTCTTAAGATCCACATATATTGCTCAGGCTTTTTGCTTACGTAGTCTTCAATACATTGATTCATCATACGCGCGTCCTCCTCTTCGCCTCCTGTTGGGAATGGTAGAGCAGGGTAGAAGTCCAAGGCGTATTGGCCTGTACTGCTATCGTATTGAGCAAACAAGGGCACAATTTTAGCTTTACTTAGTTTTGATAGGCGACCAAGGCCTGAGATAGTTGCTTTTTGAGTCGCGAAAAAGTCAACGAAGACACTGTGCTCACGGCCAAGATCTTCATCAGGGAGGTAGTAACCCAGGTACCCATCACGTACCGACTTGATGAAAGGTTTGATACCACCGCTGCGATCATAAACACGACCGCCGTATTGCACGCGCTGTCGGTGCATTAGCCAGTCACTGAGTTTGTTTTTTTGTGCTTTCGCCATCGCAGATACAGGTAAATTGCGTGAAGCTAATAATACCGCTGGGATATCGATAGCCCATGTGTGTGGCACCAGCAAGATCACATTCTCGCCACTGTCTATAATATCGGTTAGGTTGCTTAGGCCGTTTATCGCAGTGTTATTCTCTAGCCAAGTTTTACTCTTGAGTGTCAGTGAAGCAAATCCCATCAAAAATGAGATGGAAGTAACGTATGACTGATAGAGAGTTTCTTCGCGCTCTTCGATTGATTGCTCAGGGAAACACATCTCAAGGTTCACTCGAGCCCGGCGGTTAGCCTTATTCCTAATTTTTACAGCTTGCTTAGCCATAAACTTAGCTAATGCTAAACGAATGCTATTAGGTAAGAAGCAGACTAAAGACGATAACAAAACAGCAATCCAAGTTCCCCAGTATTTAGGTGCTAGAAAACCCCATTCAAACTCAGGATTGTAAGCTTTTGGATCAAAATCATTGCGTTGTGTGGTCATTCATTCACTACATTATTTAAATCAGAGAGTTAACTTAATATCGGTCACTCTGGGAATGATTATATTCGTTAGACATTCCCAATAATACACGCTAAAAGTAGGGTGTATTATTGGTCCTAATCTGAAATATACCGTTAAGCGTTTACGATCTTCATGTACTCAGCAACGCCATCGGCTACTGCTTTAAACTCGATATCGCAACCTGTACCGCGAAGCTTGGTTAGGTCTGCTTGAGTGAATTCTTGGTAAGCACCTTTTAAATGCTCAGGGAAAGGAATCGTTTCGATTTCGCCTTTACCATGGTGCTTGATAACTGCCTTGGCGACTTCTTCAAACGACTCAGCATTGCCAGTACCTAGATTAAAGAGGCCAGATACCCCATTTTCTAAGAACCACAAGTTTACAGCCGCAACATCACCTACATACACAAAATCACGCTTAAAGGTTTCGCTACCTGCGAACAATTTCGGGTTTTCACCGGAATTCATTTGGTTGTTTAGGTGGAAAGCGACAGAGGCCATGCTGCCTTTGTGTTGCTCGCGTGGACCATAAACATTGAAGTAACGAAACCCTACGATTTGCGAAAGCTTTTCGTTGTGTGCTGCTGCATCCGCGGTTAAGCGGCGAACGTAGTTATCAAATTGTTGTTTTGAATAGCCGTAGACATTCAATGCACCTTCGTACTCTCGTTCTTCAATGAAAGTGTCGGTTTCACCGTAAGTTGCAGCTGAAGAGGCATACAAGAAAGGAATTTCACGTTCAACACAGTAATGAAGTAGCTCTTTTGAGTATTCATAGTTGTTGAGCATCATGTATTTGCCATCCCACTCAGTGGTAGCAGAGCATGCTCCTTCATGGAAAACAGCTTCAATATGACCAAAATCATCACCGGCCATGACTTGAGTTAGGAAGTCATCACGATCCATGTAATCCGTGATGTCTAGGTCTACAAGGTTCTTAAATTTCTTACCATCTTTTAAGTTGTCGACGACTAGAATATCGTTGTGGCCCGCTTCATTAAGCGCCTTAACAATATTGCTGCCAATCATGCCAGCACCACCCGTTACGATAATCATAATTTTCTAACTCTTTTGAATACAAAACTGTCACGAGTATAGCAAGGAATGGATAAAGCGGGCTAGTGGAATAATTCCCCAACCAGAGTATGATACGGCAAGCTAAGTTATAAATTATGTTGAGTTAATTACTCAAAACTATAGGTATTATCATGAAGATTGCAGTAGCCGGTACAGGGTATGTGGGTCTATCAAACGCTATGCTTTTGGCACAACATCATGAAGTCATTGCGGTAGATATCATCGATGAAAAAGTGGCAATGCTGAATAATAAGCAGTCACCGATTGTAGATAATGAGATTGAGCACTTTCTATCAAATAAGGCGCTGAATTTCAGGGCGACAACAGATAAAGCGGCTTACAAAGATGCTGAGTTTGTCATCATTGCTACACCAACCGATTATGATCCAAAAAATAATTACTTTGATACCAGCTCTGTAGAATCGGTCATTAAAGACGTTATGGATATCAATCCAAATGCTGTTATGGTGATCAAATCAACGGTCCCTGTTGGTTATACTGAGCGTGTTAAGCAAGAACTGAACTGTGAAAACGTTATGTTCTCACCTGAGTTTTTACGCGAAGGCAAAGCCCTGTACGATAACCTACACCCATCACGTATTATCGTTGGTGAGTGTTCGGAACGCGCTAAAGTGTTTGCGAATCTGCTGGTTGAAGGCGCAGAAAAAGAAAGCATCGATGTTTTGTTTACTAACTCAACAGAAGCAGAAGCAGTAAAACTGTTCTCAAATACCTACCTAGCGATGCGAGTTTCTTATTTCAATGAGCTTGATTCTTACGCGGAAGCGCATGGCTTGGATTCTCGTCAGATCATAGAAGGTGTTGGCTTAGACCCTCGTATCGGCAATCATTACAACAACCCTTCATTTGGTTACGGTGGTTACTGCTTACCAAAAGACACCAAGCAACTATTAGCAAACTATCAAGATGTACCAAACAACATTGTGGGTGCGATTGTTGATGCAAACCGTACCCGAAAAGACTTCATTGCGGATTCAATTATTAAGCGCTCGCCTAAAATTGTCGGTATTTATCGTTTGATCATGAAGGCGGGCTCTGACAATTTCCGTGCTTCTTCCATCCAAGGGATCATGAAGCGTTTAAAAGCCAAAGGCATCGAAGTCGTCGTGTTTGAACCGGTATTGAAAGAAGAGCACTTCTTTAACTCGAAAGTCTATTCTGATCTTGCTGAGTTCAAAGCGGTGTCCGATGTGATTGTTTCTAATCGAATGGTAGAAGAGATCGCAGACGTTGCAGATAAGGTGTACACACGAGATCTGTTTGGCAGTGATTGATTCGGCTCTATTTTAGCTAATGCTAATTAGACCAGATGTTAACAGCTCGATCTATCCGTTTAGTGGCGATATACTGAACCCCTAAACGGATAGGGATACTAATAACTAATGAAAACACGTGACAAGATTGTTTACGCTGCTCTAGAGCTTTTTAATGAGCACGGTGAGCGTAGTATTACGACCAATCATATTGCTGAGCATATCGAGATTAGCCCTGGTAACCTCTACTACCATTTCCGCAACAAGCAAGAAATTGTCCGTGACATCTTTACTCTCTATTCGACAGAGTTACTTGAAAGGTTCACACCGATTCAAGGCCAACAAGAAAGCCTGACGTTACTAAAGACTTACTTAGATTCTATCTTCACACTGATGTGGAAGTACCGATTCTTCTATGCGAATCTGCCTGAAATATTGTCACGTGATGAAAAACTCCACCTTGATTACATGGCCGTACAAGAAAAGCTGCAAACGAATCTTGTCGATATCATGCGAGCCTTCGTTGAGTTGAACCTGCTCAAAGCAACGGATACGGAAATGAAATCGATGGTCACTTCTCTTCACTTGATCGCATCGGGTTGGTTGGCGTATCAGTCTGCGATGTCTCCAAAAGCCCAAATTACCGAGCAAGTCGTTCATCAAGGAATGCTGCAGATGATAGCGACCGTTAAACCAATTGCGACCGCGCAAGGTTTTGAACAGCTGACATTATTAGAAGATGGTGTAAGGGCGTTGAACTCTAAATAGAAAGAGACGAGTAAGCGGTATACGGGATTCGAAGAAAGATACTCGCATCCCGTATCTGCTCTTTATCGAACTAACCAACTCTTCGGGTTTTGGGCTTGGCTGTTTCTGCGAATCTCAAAGTACAGTGAAGGGCGCGTTTGGCCGCCAGTGTCACCAGCAAGCGCAATCGCTTCGCCAGCTTTAACCTTGTCACCTTCTTTCTTTAAAAGTGCTTGGTTAAAGCCGTAGAGCGTCATATCACCTTTACCGTGGTCAAGTAGCACCACTAATCCATAGCCACGCAGATACTCTGCAAATACCACCGTGCCAGAGTAAACCGATTTTACCTGCTGACCGTACTTGGCGTTTATCACCATGCCTTTCCAGTTAATTTGCCCCGTTTGACGTGAACCGTAGTTATGTAGAACTTTATCTTTGATCGGCCAAGGCAGCTTACCTTTACGTTTTGCTAGGCCATCCATCGGGACTGCATTACGTCGTTCTCGAGCCGCTTTTTCTGCTTTCGCTATTTCAGCTTTGAGGCGTGTTTCATTTCGCTGAAGCTCTGCTAGGTAATTCTTGTCACCCGAGATGTTTTTCTTGATGCTGCCAACCGTTTTCTTACGCTGCGTTTGAGTTTTGGCTAACGTATCGCGCTTGGTGGTTTGCTGTTTTAGCAGTGTTGCTATCTGTTCTTGCTCAAGTTGACGCTGTTTGTGGCTTTCTTCTAATTCAAGTTGCGTCTGTTCAATCGTTTTAATGGTTGCGGAGCGAGCTTTGGCAAGGTGCTGGTAATAATGACTGATGCGATCTTCTTCTATACCGGTGTTGAGAATGTGAGAAGAAGCCTTAGCTCGACTCGTCATGTAGTAAGTCTGAATGAGCTGCTCTAACTTGTCTGTCTGGACTTTTTTCTGTGCAGTGAGCGCTTTAATCTTTGTGTCTAAATTAGCAATATTAGCATTAGCAGTATTGAGCTGCTTTTTACTGTCTAGGATAGCTTTTTCAAGCGAAGCAATGGAGAGCTCTTGTTTTTTGAGGCTCGCTTGTAGGCTATCGAGTTTTTTCTGTTGTGAGGATAGATTCTTTTGTTGGCGAGATATCTCGCTAGATACACCTTTCAGTTCACCTTGAGATGCAGCAAATGACGATGTAGATAAAAGAGCAACACAGAGGCTCGCTGATATCAGGAGAGTTGAACTAATGGCTCGAATTTGTTTCATCATTATCGTCATTTAGTTGTTATTCATCTACTTGTAGGTTGTTTATGTTTTATGCGAATCTCATTGATGCTCGTTTTCCGCTACTGCTGGTTAAATCCCATCACCATGAATAAAGTTCTGTGAACGACCGTTGAATCCCTGATCCATGTCTAAAGATGGTTTGTCAGTTTTAGGTTTACCTACGATCTTTGCTGGCACGCCCGCCACGGTAGTATGAGGTGGTACAGCCTGCAGAACTACAGAGCAAGAGCCAATCTTAGCGCCTTCACCCACTTCAATATTGCCAAGGATTTTAGCGCCGGCACCGATCATTACGCCTTCACGGATTTTAGGGTGTCGATCACCGCCTTCTTTACCGGTACCACCTAGGGTCACGTCTTGAAGAATCGACACGTCATTTTCGACTACAGCCGTTTCACCGATAACAATGCCTGTTGCGTGGTCGAGCATGATTGCTTTGCCGATACGTGCAGCCGGGTGGATATCTACTTGGCAAGCGACTGAAATTTGATTTTGCAGGTAAGTCGCAAGAGCAATACGACCTTGTTTCCATAGCCAGTTAGCGACTCGGTAACCTTGCAGAGCATGGTAGCCTTTAAGATAAAGTAGAGGCATTGAATACATCTCTACCGCCGGATCTCGAGTCACTGTTGCACAAATATCACAAGCGGCAGCATCAATAATCGATTGGTCCTGCTTAAATGCTTGTTCAACCACTTCACGTACAGCCATTGCAGGCATTGAGGCGGTCTTTAACTTGTTTGCCAGAATATAACTGAGCGCGGCGCCCAAGCTTTCGTGGTTGATGATCGTGGCATGGTAAAAACTCGCAAGCATAGGCTCTTGCTCTGACAGCTGTCGAGCTTCCTTCACAATGCATTGCCAAACTTTTTGTTGTTCACAGTGTTTCATTTTTCCATCCATCTTATCTATTTCATTCCACGACTTGATACGTGGTGTTATCGCTCTGACTTCTTGTCTCGAGCAAGCAGATCTTGCGCAGCTAAGTGGGCATCTTTCCCTTGATACAACACTTGATAAATTTGTTCAACAATTGGCATCTCAACGCCCATGCGTTCTGATAGTAACCAAACTTCTTTGGTGTTGCGATACCCTTCGACCACTTGGCCGATTTCTTCTTGCGCCGTATCGACGTCCTTACCTAAGCCAAGCGCTAAACCAAAGCGACGGTTACGGGATTGGTTATCGGTACATGTCAGTACTAAATCGCCTAATCCAGCCATGCCCATAAAGGTTTCTGGTTGTGCGCCAAGTGCTGCGCCCAACCGACTCATCTCAGCTAAACCACGCGTGATCAGTGCTGTACGAGCGTTAGCACCAAAGCCAATACCATCTGACATGCCAGCGCCAATTGCGATAACGTTTTTAACCGCGCCGCCAAGCTGCATACCAATGAAATCTGAGTTCGCATACACACGGAATGTTTTGCCGCAGTGAATTTTCTCTTGTAGCTCTTTTAAGAAGCTCTTGTCTGGTGAGGCAACTGAAATTGCGGTCGGCATACCCATCGCAAGCTCTTTCGCAAAAGTAGGGCCAGATAGAACTGCTAGTGAGTAACCATCACCAAGCACATCATGCGCGACATCTTTAAGCAGGCGGCCGGTCTCTGGCTCTAAGCCTTTGGTCGCCCAACAGATGCGAGAGTCTGAGGCTAAGTAAGGTTTAACGCTATTAAGCACAACGCCGAATACGTGGCTCGGGACTACAAGTAAAAGGTCTCGGCTTGAAGTCACTGCTTTTTCTAAGTCTGATTCAATGATCAGGCTTTCTGGGAATTCTATATTTGGTAGAAACTCATTATTAGCGCGCTCAGATTCAAGGCGAGCCATATGAGCAGGGTCATGCCCCCAAAGAACAACGTTTGCACCGTTACGCGCTAGAGAGATAGCTAAAGAGGTTCCGTAAGAACCTGCACCAATGACAGTCATGGCGATCTCTTTTCCGTAAGCGCTGTCTTTACCGTAAGCGTCTGTCGTGTTGGTCGGGTGAGTTGTGTCTGTCATGCTTCCACCTAAAAATATTGAGGGAAATCGAAGAATTCTGGAAAAGCTTTCCACTAAAATAAGAAGAGCTTTCAACTTTAGTACAGTGTAAAGAAAAAATGCACATCGCAGAAGTTGCGATGTGCATTTAAAAGCGAACTAGCGCTTGAATCGTTAGAGTTAAGTTCTACTTTGAGACTTAAGCCTGTTCGCCTTCAGCTTGCTGAGCTTGGTTCTGTAGGTAGTTCATGAACAAAGCATCGAAGTTTACAGGTGCTAGGTTCAGTTGTGGGAACGTACCTTTAACCACTAGGCTAGAAATCGTTTCACGAGCGTATGGGAACAGGATGTTCGGGCAGAATGCACCAAGGCAATGAGCCAGTTGACCAGCTTCCATTTCGCTTGCAGAGAAGATACCGCCTTGTTGAACTTCACAAAGGAATGCAGTGTCTTCTGCGTTCTTAACTGTAACAGTTAGACGTAGGATTACTTCGTAAACGCCTTCGCCAAGTTCACGGCTTTGAGTGTCTAGGTCCAGTTTTACATCTGGGTTCCACTCTTTTTGAAACATGTCTGGAGAGTTTGGCGCTTCGAAAGATACATCTTTTAGGAAGATGCGTTGGATTGCGAAGTTTTGTTGTGCGTCTTGTTGTGCTGCTTCAGCCATTTTCTTGTCCTTAAAAATTTAAATTAGGTTTTGTTCGTTATATCTGCCGAACAAAACCTTAAAGTTATATTCGTGTAATCGGGTCAGCTTACTGCTTGTCTTTAAAAGTTTTTCACCTTTAACTACTTCTTACCTTTAACCAAAGGTAAGTTAGCTTCGCTCCAAGCCACTAAGCCGCTTTTCAGTACGCTTACGTTTTCGAAACCTGCTTTAACCAGCAAGTTCGCGCTTTCTTGAGCGGTTTGACCTGTCTTGCATACTACGATGATTGGGTCTGCTTTGTGGCTTTCAAGGCTACCAAAGCTATTTGCTTTGATGTCTGACGGCAAAATGTGAACTGCGTCCGTAATATGGCCCTTTTTGAACTCATCTTTAGTACGAATATCAACCACAACGCCGTTTTCACGGTTGATCAGTTGTGTAGTTTGCGCTGCCGTGATCTCTTTGTAGGCTGCGTTTGATGTTTTGATAACGTTCGCAATGATGGCAACAACCAAGCCGATCCATACGATGGCTAAAATCATATTCTCTTGAACAAATGGAACTAACTCTTGCATATCTTGAACTCTTATTCGTTATTGGGCGAAAAACTATAGATCAGGAGTATAGCGATAAAGGATGGGAGAATACAGAGGGAGCATGTTGTTGGGCAAATACTATTGAGGTGAACCTGCTAATGTTAGTCGTTGATATTCTGGGTGTCTGCTTGTGTCTCGTTATGCTGTTTTTTTGTTTCGAATCTCGTATTTTTTAAGATACAAAATTTTGCGGTATATAAAATGTTCTTTTAGGTCATCTGCAATGGCGACGTTTAGTAAGGGATATCAATATAAACGTAGAGTATGCACATGCTATTTGCTACAATCCTGCCTATTTAAAATGACTGTGCTTACCTCGGTAAGCCTTTATCTACTGACCGCCTTTGGGAGCTAAACCTAAGGGCGGTAGCGTTCCCAAATGTAAGTCTATGCAACAAGGTGTTAACAAGTGAGTTCGCAGAGTTAGTAGGGAAGGAATGACTGAGGTGGATAAATTTTTTATATCTATCAGGTGAAATTATATGAACTTTTCGTTAGAGAAAGCGAACATTGGTATTATTGGATTAGGTTATGTTGGGCTACCTCTAGCCGTTGAATTCGGTAAAAAGCAAGCAACCATCGGTTTTGATATTAACCAAAGTCGTATTGATGAATTAGCTAAAGGTATTGATAGTACCTTAGAATGTGGGAGTGATGAGTTAGCAGAAGCTATTCATCTTACTTATACAGCTTCGCTTGAAGAGCTAAAAGAGTGTAACGTTTATATTGTTACCGTTCCTACCCCTATTGATGAGTATAAACAACCGGACTTGACACCGTTGATTAAAGCGTCGGAAGCACTAGGTTCTGTTATTTCTAAAGGTGATGTTATCATCTATGAGTCAACAGTTTACCCTGGCGCGACTGAAGAGGTATGTATTCCTGTTGTTGAGAATGTAGCGAGTTTAACATTTAATAAAGATTTTTTTGCTGGATACTCACCTGAGCGTATAAACCCTGGCGATAAAGAGCACCGTGTAACTAATATTTTGAAAGTGACTAGTGGTTCTACTGATGAAGTGGCTGAATTTGTAGACCAATTGTATAAAACGATAATAACCGCAGGTACACACAAAGCATCAAGCATTAAGGTAGCAGAAGCGGCAAAAGTCATTGAAAATACTCAGCGAGATGTGAATATTGCATTAATCAATGAGCTTTCAATTATATTTAATAAGTTGAATATTGATACTCTTGAAGTATTAGAAGCGGCAGGTACTAAATGGAACTTCTTACCATTTCGTCCTGGTCTTGTTGGCGGTCACTGTATTGGTGTGGACCCATACTACTTAACACATAAAGCTCAAACAGTAGGGTATCACCCGGAGATGATTCTAGCCGGTCGTCGTTTGAATGATGGTATGGGGGGGTATGTAGTTTCTACGTTGGTTAAAAGTATGCTTAAAAAGCGTATTCATGTTGAAGGCGCTAATGTACTTGTTATGGGCTTAACGTTTAAAGAAAACTGCCCAGATCTTAGGAATACTAAAGTGATCGATATTGTTTCTGAACTTAAAGAATACAACATTAACGTTGATGTTCTTGACCCTTGGTGTTCAAACGAGGAAGCACAGCACGAGTATGGTTTATCGGTCATCAAAGAAGCACAGTTGAATCATTATGATGGTATTGTTTTAGCGGTATCACATGATGAATTCAAGCAGTTAGGTGCAGAAAAAATTAGAGAGTTCGGTAAAGAAACACATGTCTTGTATGACTTAAAATATGTCTTAGAAAAAAGCGATGTAGACATGCGTCTCTAATGCTAATGCTCTCAAACCTAAAATAACGTGCTGCGAAAATTAGCACGTTATCTCAAAATAGTACTTTTATTTCCCCTTAATCATTAAGCTTAAACAAGTGGCCGATATGACTCAATATGATCAAATAAAAAAGCAATTAACGGAATCTCCCCAAAAGTGGTTAATTACAGGAGTAGCAGGTTTTATCGGTTCCAACCTACTCGAGACGCTCTTGAAATTAAATCAAAAAGTGGTTGGACTAGATAACTTTGCTACAGGGCATCAGCACAATTTGGATGAAGTGCGTTCGCTTGTAACTGAGGAGCAATGGAAGCGTTTTTCTTTTATTGAAGGTGATATTCGAAATTACGCCGATTGTGAGAAAGCTATTGGTCTAGGTGAAGTTGCGGTCGACTATGTCCTCCATCAAGCAGCTCTGGGCAGTGTGCCAAGGTCAATTGCAGATCCTGTCACAACCAATGCTGCAAACATTACTGGTTTCGTAAATATGTTGACGGCAGCAAAAGAAGCTCAAGTGAGTAGTTTTACCTACGCTGCGAGCAGCTCAACCTATGGTGACCATCCAGCGTTACCAAAAGTAGAAGAAAATATTGGCAGTCCACTATCGCCTTACGCTGTTACTAAATATGTAAATGAGCTTTATGCTGGAGTCTATGCACGTACTTACGGCTTTAAAACTATTGGCCTACGTTATTTCAATGTGTTTGGGCCTAGACAGGATCCCAATGGTGCTTATGCGGCTGTTATACCAAAGTGGACAGCATCAATGATTAAGAAAGAAGAAGTGTTTATTAATGGTGATGGTGAAACGAGTAGAGATTTTTGCTTTATTGATAATACAATACAGATGAACATTCTAGCTGCTTTAGCTCCTGATGAAGCTAAAGATGAAGTATACAATGTTGCTCTTGGCGATAGGACTAGTTTAAATGAGCTTTATAGCTCGATACAGAATTCACTAAATGAATTGAACTTCAATTTGTCTACATTACCATCCTATAGAGACTTCCGTGTGGGTGATGTTAGACACTCCCAAGCTAGTATACAAAAAGCTAAATTGAAATTAGGTTATGAGCCAACCCATAGAATAGACAAAGCCATTAAGCATGCCGTATCCTGGTATGTGAAGAAATATGATTCTAAATAGTGCGATGGATATTTTCTTTGAAGTATAAGCTACCAGTATAAAGAATAAGTGAATATTTTTCATAGAAAAGCTAATTGAAATTTTCACTTGAAGAGTTGTCGATATTTTCTAGAGTAGCAGGTGATATTTTAACCCATAATAAGGTTAGGTTATTTATTAATGGATATTATCTTGCTAGCAAGACTCTGTGTAACTCTTCACTTTCTCGAATAGAGTTTTTTAGCTGGAGTAGTTTGATATTGGAGTCAATCAGAGTTATGAACCTCTATAATTTATATTAGTTTAAGATAGCTTGTCGGAATTCTGATTAAGTGGTTTATGTGATCTTTGATAGAGATATGTTCATTTCTATATTGAAATTAAATATTATAAAAGCTTAGCGACCATATAGTTTTTAATGATGTTACTCTGATTATTTAGGTTGAAATGATTATTTTATGTTTATAATATTTTTGTTCTTAATGATTTTTACGGTCATTGCTTTAAAAGCTAGGTTAGATAATGGGGGGCTTAGTCTTTATCTTGTTTTCAATATGACTTGGCTGTTTGCAATTTTTCTAGCTCAACTCGATCTATCTTCCTTTGGAGAGCTTAGTGTTGAGATTCGGCTATATTTGCTATGTTATTTGTTAGCTTTTAATTTATCGTATGTTATTTCTTACTTATCTTTTGAAGGTGACTCTAGTCTAGATTATCATGAGAACAATGATTTTGAAAATTTAAAAAATATAGCATCACTAACAAAGTTATCCTGGCTAATATGGTTTTCTCTTTTTTTAGTTTTTATAGTAACTATTGAAAAAGAAATTGGTCTTTTAAACTTTCTGTTTAGTGGTCAAGCAAGATCAAATATTAATAAAATTAATAACGATACGGGAGTTCTGATTTATTATTATATATTTGGTTCTTTAAGTTGTTGCCTTGCTGTCTATAAGTCGTGTTTTACCAAATTGTATAAGGTCGAATACATTGGAATTGCTTTGGTATTGCTTAGCCTGCTTTTTACTGGGGCTAAAATTAACTTCATCACATGTATAATAATGATGTTCGGTGTGAAGTATCGACGGACAAACACTAATGATATAAGATTGATTTATTTTAGTATTATCGCAGTTGTATTATTTTACTTGTTCATTATCTTATTTTCTGTTTTTACCGGGAAAGCTATAGACAATGATGTGGGAAGTTTGAATAGTCTGAATGATCTATCTAGTTTGACTACAAATGTTCTTCTTTATCCCTACGACTATGCAATAGGCGCACTTTATGCTTTAGACGGAAAATTATTTACATACAACAATGTAATATTTGAACCTTATCTACCTACAATACTGAATAAGTTTTATTTAATTGTTAATAAGGTCTTAGGCTTTGAATATATTTCAGTTAATTCCTCTGTGCTAGATTTTATCGAGGTAGGAGGGGTTGTTACAAATGTCTATACTATGCATCTTGCTATTATAAATGAGTTATCTCTATGGGGTGCTTTTCTATCATCTATTGTTTTAGGTTTTGTATTGTCAGCTGTAGACTATTTTTCTAAAATAAAGAGAAACTTCACAATAACCTTTTTGTATGCATCATTTTTACCTGTTTGTGTTTTGTCATTAGTTGCTTATAAGTTTAATGACACTATCCTTTACTTATCTTTTTTGCTGTTAGTATGCGCATTATTTAAGAGGGTTGCTTTGCTCTATGTTAAACAAATCAATATGGAATAGCGTAGGAAGATTCTCTTTTCGAGCTGCTAACTCAGGCCTATACATAGGCTTGATGTTTATCTCTAGTATTGTGATGGATGAATATAATTACTCAAAGGTTGTTATTTTAATTCCTATTTGTGTAATATTTTTGACTCTAGTCGATATATTCCCACTAAAGTACATGTTATCGAAGCTATCTTCTAAAAGTGATAGCTTTACTGGGGGGGTAACCAAGATTTTATACTATAAAATTTTGGTGGCCATTCCTTTTTCTACGCTCATTTCAGCTATATTATATTTTTTCTTTGATATGGAAGTAAATATAATATTATCGATGCAATTTATTTGTTTGCTTTCTTCGATTAATGTTTCATATAGTTCATTTTACTTTGTTAATAAAGAGTATAGTTATATACTTTCTTTCCCTGTTTTTTTGTTTTCTATTTTTCCTATACTAATATTTTTTCCTTATTATAGTTGGGTTCTATATTTAGTTCTTGCATATAGGCTTATTGAATGCGTTGTTTATTATTCAAGTTGGCGAGTTAATGTCTCCCGTAAAGACAATGCTTCACATGGTTTTTCGTGTGATCTAAATATACTCGACGGTAAATATTTCTACATGCAAAATTGTCTATCAATATTGGGAGGAAGAGTTTACGCACTATTGATGCCAATACTACTCTTAGAGAAAGATATAGTGATAATAGGTAACTATATGTTGATGGTTTCTATTTTTATTTTTGTCACAACGTATATTTCAAGCAGTTACTATGTTGATAAGATAGCTAAATCATCAATCAATAATGCTGTATCATTCTTTCGTGTGATGAAAGAATATTTGTTTTATAGTTCTCGATTTGTTTATTTATCTGTTGTATTTGTTTGCATGCTTGCTTATTATTTGTATGATATGAAGCCAATATTCTTTATGTTCTTTTTTATATCAGCTACACTTTCAATGTTCACTTCAATTCAGTCTTTCTTGCTATTTAAGTTTAACCTTGTTTCCCATGTTTTTAAAATTAGCATTATATCATTATGTGTTAATTTCATTTTAATAATAACATTGGCCGGGATTTTTAATGAATACTCGATCTTAATTGCAAGTGTTATTATGGAACTTGTTTCTATCATGTATTGTTTCTATCATATTCGAGAGAAAATTAACAATGAAAAAGATATTTTATCTAACTAAGCATCAAAGTTTAGGTGCTAGCAGTAGATATCGCAGTCTACAATATTTTCCTTTTCTTATTGGGAAAGGATATAAGGTTGTTCACGCCCCCCTTTTTTGTGATGATTATTTGATTCTTAAATATTCAGGTAATAAGCTGTATTACTTTCTCGCAATATGGGCAATATTAAAAAGACTGGCGGTTTCTTTATATTTGTTATTGGACAATAAATCTATTTTAATAATTGAAAAAGAGGTGGTTCCGTACTTTCCTCCGATCTTTGAATGGATGTTCAAAGTGACTGGGCGTAATTATATTTTAGATTATGACGATGCTGTTTGGCATAATTATGATAAGTTTAAAGAGAGTTACTTCTTTTCTTTTCTGTATAACAAGCATCGTCGAATTATCCAATGGGCAAGCGGAGTTAATGCTGGAAGTGAATATATACTAAGATTTGCTAAGTCAGTGGGAGCTCGAAGAGTGGTAAAAATACCAACTGTGATTGACTACCAAAGGTATAATAAGGAAAAATGTAAACGCTCCAGAAGTGACAATAAAATTGTTATTGGTTGGATTGGTTCCCCAACTTCATCCCAATATCTGCTAAGTGTGGAGAGCGCGATTAGTCGCTTGCAGGAGAATTTAGACGTCGAAGTTCACTTGATTGGTGCAGATAAAGAGTTTTGTGAAAATTTGCGTTTTAGAAATAAAGTAATTCAATGGTCGGAAGAGCATGAAATATTGGAACTAAGTTATATTGATATAGGTATTATGCCTTTGAATGATTCTCGATTTGAAAAAGGTAAGTGTGCTTTTAAATTGATTCAATATATGGCAATGTCTAAACCCGTGGTTTGCAGTCCTGTGGGCGAGAATAGTGTTTTAGTTAAGAATGGTGAGTCGGGGTTATACGCTCACGATGATGATGAATGGTATGAAATGCTTTTTAAACTTATCAATGATGAAAAACTCAGATTGAAAATAGGACTTGAAGGTAATCGTGTGGTAAGGGAAGGGTATACCCTTGAGTCACAATGCGATAAATACTTAGATTTTATTGAAGGTGATTTTAATGGCTAAATGTCTATTAATCTGCAACTCTGATGGCGCTTTATACAAATTTCGTTATCCAATTATCAAGGCCTTAATTGAGCAAGGACATGAAGTGCATAGTATTTCTACTGCATCTAGTCCGGAAGGAAGCTTTATTGGTGACTTGAAACGTATGGGTGTTGTAACGCATACTGCAGACTTTTCTGGAAGGTCTATTGGGTTAGTATCAATTATAAAATTGTTTGTTTTTATATTAAATAAAATATTAGAAGTTAAACCAGATATTATTCATTGTTTTACACATAAAGCTAATGTTGTTGGTGGGCTTGCTAGTATACTCTCTAATAATAAAAATAGATTATACCTATCAGTAACGGGGATGGGACTCCTCTATTCCTATGATAAAGTTAGCTATTGGTTTGGCCGATTATTAGTTAATTGGATTTATCGTATTTTGGGTAGGAGATCTAATAATATATTCTTTCAGAACCATGATGATGCAAACTACTTTCTATCTAAGGGACTACTGAAGTCAGATAAGGTTTTAGTAACTAATGGTTCAGGATTTGATCCAAGCATGATTCCAAGCAATAAGGTTAAACCTATAAATAAGGTGGAATTTTTAAAGCAGCATGGATTTTTGGGACATGAGTTACTCGTTTTATATCCTAGCAGAGCATTGTTTGAAAAAGGTATCAACGAGTATATAGAGGCCATTGAGCGCATCAATCTGGTAAGAGATGATTTCGTTTTTCTACATATAGGTTCTCCATCATTAGATGAAGCATCAGGTATGACAAAAACAAAAATTTCCAACACGAAATTAAGAAATGCGATTTTTTTTGAACACAAACCTAATATCTTTCAATATATCCAATTGAGTGATGTAGTGGTACTCCCTTCTTATAGAGAAGGGACTCCCCGCGCGATAATCGAGGCTCTATATTACGACAAATATATCGTGACTACAGATGCTCCTGGTTGTAATGAAACTGTTGTTGACCGTTGGAATGGCGATCTTATTAAGCCTAAATCGTCTATTTCATTAGCCTCAGCTATTATTAATATAGACAGCGCTTTGATTGATAGAAATAAAGGGCGTTCGAAGCTTATTTTTGATAGAAAGTATCATTCTAAACATATTGTAAAGCAAACATTGGGTTGCTATTTTGACTGTGAGTAATTGATTAATGAAAATATTAGTAACAGGCGGTGCTGGATTTATAGGAAGTGCTGTTATTAGACATATAATAGAGAACACTCATGATGAAGTTGTTAATGTTGATTGCCTAACCTACGCTGGTAACTTAGAGTCTCTTGTTGAAGTCGATTCGAACGAACGTTATGGATTCGAGAAAGTGGACATCTGTAATCGTTCAGAGCTTGCCCGTGTTTTTGAGCAATATAAACCTGATGCGGTAATGCACCTTGCAGCTGAATCGCATGTTGATCGCTCTATCACTGGCCCTGCTGCGTTTATTGAAACGAATGTCGTTGGCACATACACCTTACTGGAAGCTACTCGAGAGTACTGGAATACGCTGTCAGACAAAGCAAAAACAGAGTTCCGTTTTCATCATATCTCGACGGATGAAGTGTATGGTGACCTTCCACATCCTGATGATGTTCCAGAAGGTACAGACCTGCCGATGTTCTTAGAGACGACACCTTATGAACCATCTAGCCCCTACTCTGCTTCAAAAGCATCAAGTGATCATTTAGTTCGTGCATGGTTACGTACTTACGGCCTGCCAACTATCGTTACTAACTGCTCAAATAACTACGGCCCATATCACTTTCCTGAAAAACTGATCCCACTTGTCATTTTAAATGCTCTGGAAGGAAAAGATCTTCCTATCTACGGAAAAGGCGATCAAATTCGTGATTGGCTGTTTGTGGAAGACCATGCTCGTGCACTATACAAAGTAGTCACTGAAGGTAAAGTAGGCGAGACTTACAACATCGGTGGTCACAACGAGAAGAAAAACCTTGAGGTCGTGAATACGATTTGCAACATCCTAGATACGCTAGTACCGAAAGAGTCAGCGTATGCAGAGCAGATCACGTACGTTCAAGATCGTCCTGGTCATGACCGCCGTTACGCCATTGACTCATCTAAAATGCAACGTGAACTAGATTGGATGCCAGAAGAGACGTTTGAAACAGGTCTTCGTAAAACAGTGCAATGGTACCTAGACAACTCAACATGGTGTCAAAACGTGCAAGATGGTAGCTACCAACGTGAGCGTTTGGGTGTAGAAACCGTTGAATCAAAGGAAGGTAACTAATGAAAGGTATTGTATTAGCGGGTGGTTCCGGCACACGTTTATACCCATTGACTCGCGGCGTATCAAAGCAGCTATTGCCTATCTACGATAAGCCGATGGTATTTTACCCAGTTTCGACTTTAATGCTCGCTGGTATTAAAGATATTTTAATAATCACGACACCAGAAGATAATGCCGGTTTTAAGCGCCTGTTGGGTGATGGCTCTGATTTTGGTATCAACCTTGAGTACGCTATTCAACCAAGCCCAGATGGCTTAGCACAAGCGTTTATTATTGGTGAAGAGTTCATTGGTGATGACAGCGTTTGTTTAGTACTTGGCGATAACATCTTCTATGGTCAATCTTTTTCTAAAATGCTACAAAGTGCCGCTTCAAGAGAATCGGGTGCAACCGTGTTTGGTTACCAAGTGAAAGATCCTGAGCGTTTCGGTGTGGTCGAATTTGATGAAGAGATGAAGGCTGTTTCAATTGAAGAAAAGCCGGAAACACCAAAGTCCAACTATGCCGTAACAGGTTTGTATTTCTACGATAATCGTGTGGTGGAAATGGCCAAGCAGGTTAAGCCATCACACCGTGGCGAGTTAGAAATTACGACACTCAATGAAATGTATTTAAATGACGGATCATTAAACGTAGAACTACTTGGTCGTGGCTTTGCGTGGTTAGATACTGGTACGCATGAGAGCTTGCACGAAGCGTCTTCTTTCGTTCAAACGATTGAAAATGTTCAAGGTTTGAAAGTGGCTTGTTTAGAAGAAATTGCGTGGCGCAATGGTTGGCTGAGTGATGAGCAAGTTCTGACTTTAGCGAAACCGATGATGAAAAACGAATATGGGCAGTACCTGACCCGTTTAGTGAATGAAGCTCAAAAAAGGACCGTCAGCTAATGCGTATTTTAATTACAGGTTGCCATGGCCAAGTTGGTTCGAGTCTAACTGAGCAGTTAGCGAACCATGAGAATGCTGAAGTGTTAGCGCTCGATAGAGAGCATCTTGATATTACTAATCAAGAGGCAGTCTATTCTGCTGTTACCGAATTTCAACCAACCATCATTATCAATGCCGCAGCTCATACTGCTGTTGACAAGGCTGAAGAGGAAGTCGACCTTTCTTATGCAATAAACCGTGATGGTCCTAAATACTTAGCGCAAGCCGCTCAGAGTGTTGGTGCTGCAATGCTGCATATCTCGACCGATTATGTCTTTGAAGGCGATAAAGTTGGCGAGTATGTGGAAACGGATGCTACAAACCCGCAAGGGGTTTACGGTAAAAGTAAGCTCGCCGGTGAAATCGCCGTTGCCGAGGCGTGTGATAAACATATTATCCTTCGTACTGCATGGGTATTTGGTGAGAACGGCAATAATTTCGTGAAAACAATGCTGCGTTTAGGAGAAAATAGAGACGCATTAAGTATTGTGGGTGATCAGTTTGGCGGACCGACATATGCGGGCGATATAGCGGGTACATTGATTCAAATCGCGAAGTACATTACTCAGGGGGACGCAGTGGATTACGGTGTTTACCATTACTCGGGTTTGCCTCATGTGAGTTGGTTTGACTTTGCTGATGCCATTTTTGGTATTGCCGTTGGGCAAGGAGTTCTTGCAAATAAACCAAGTTTAACGAGTATTACCACTGACCAATACCCAACACCAGCTAAGCGCCCAAGCAATTCTCGATTAGGTACCGAAAAAATAACGCTAGGTTTCTCGGTTAAAGCGAGTGACTGGAAGGCTGCGTTAAACAATATTCAAGCGTATACGGAATAACAAAATGAAAGTAATCGATACTCGTATTCCTGATGTGAAAATCATAGAACCAAGTGTGTTTGGTGATGAGCGTGGTTTCTTTATGGAAACCTGGAATCAAAAGAAATTTGAAAAACTAGTAACGGGAAAGCCGACTCAATTTGTACAAGATAATCACTCTAAATCGAAGAAAGGTATCTTACGAGGCCTGCATTACCAAACAGAGAATACTCAAGGGAAGTTAGTACGCGTTGTTTCAGGTGAAGTGTTTGATGTTGCAGTTGATATTCGCAAAGACTCACCAACGTTTGGTCAATGGGTCGGTGAATATTTATCAGCTGAAAACAAACGTCAATTGTGGGTGCCAGAAGGGTTTGCTCATGGGTTCTATGTGACGAGTGATGAGGCGGAGTTTGTTTATAAATGTACGGACTATTATAACCCTAGCGCTGAGCAATCATTAGCATGGGACGATCAGCTAGTTAATATATCGTGGCCTTTAATACCGTCTAATAGCACACCATTACTTTCTAATAAGGATATGAATGGACTCTTATTGAGTGAGGTTACTAAACTAAAATGAAGCGAGTAATAGTTGTTGGCACTGTTGGAATCCCAGCGTGTTATGGTGGCTTTGAGTCGCTTGTTGAGAACTTGACTTTAAATAAAGACAGTGGAACTCAGTACATTGTTTTTTGTTCGTCAAAAAGCTATCAGACACATATGCAAGAGTATAACCAAGCCCAGTTGCATTATTTACCACTAAGGGCTAACGGCGCTCAAAGCATCTTCTATGATATACTATCGCTGATCAAATCTTGGAAAATAAAACCTGATGTGGTTCTTATTTTGGGCGTTTCTGGTTGTATTTTCCTTCCTATTTTTAAGCTATTCTCCAAAGCGAAAATAGTGACAAATATTGATGGTTTAGAGTGGAAGCGGGAGAAGTGGGGAGGGCTCGTGAAACGTTTCTTAAAGTTCTCTGAATCAATGGCTGTCAGGTATTCTGATGTTGTTGTTACTGATAACCAGGCTATTACGGATTACGTCTATAAAGAATATGGGTTAAATTCGGAAACAATAGCTTACGGTGGTGATCACGCAAAACCAGAAACCCCAACTCAATCTATTAACTCTCAAAGTTATGCTTTAGGGTTGTGTCGTATAGAACCAGAAAATAACGTTGAGATGATTCTTGAGGCCTATTCAAGAACTTCATTACCAATAAAATTTGTTGGCAATTGGGATGCAAGCGAATACGGACGTAAAATTAGACTTGAGTACGCCAAATTTACTAATGTTGAACTACTGGATCCTATTTATGATATTGATGAACTATATAAGCTTCGTCAAGGTTGTTCTTTGTATCTTCATGGTCATTCGGCAGGTGGCACTAACCCCTCGTTAGTTGAGATGATGCATTTTGGTGTGCCTGTTTTCGCATTCGACTGTAGCTTTAATCGTTACAGCACTGAAGATAGTGCATTGTATTTCAGTAATAGTGATAGTCTACTTAACCTTATTTTGAACACTAACGGGTTGGGTGGATTAGAGGGGAATGGTGAAGCAATGAAGGCGATAGCGCTTAAGCGTTATACTTGGGATAAAGTCTCACAGCAATATGAAAGTACCTACATTTAGTCGACCGACTACTTGGAAGTAATATATAGCTAAATAAAGCCTTTCGTCTTATGTATCGCTTACGATAAGTTTGATGAGAGGTTTGTATTAAATAGTAAGATGAGTTGCCTGTTTTCTCTTCGATACATCATCCACACTAGCCATTTTAAGATGGAAATAATGATTAAAGCAAATTTTAGGATTGAGTAGGAAGTGAAATTAAATTATCCGCACCCTGTATTTTTTTTAGTTAGCAGTAACGATTGGTTAGAAAATCTCAAATATATTCCTGAGATAAAGACATTGTAGCCCGAGTGGTTTTATTAACGATATTATCCTTAACTACAAAAGGTAGTTGGTATCGAATATCAAATTGGTACAGTCCTAGGTTTTTCTTTCAAGGTTTAGTTATGATTAAGAAACAGGCTTTAAATATATTTATTTATCTACCATTTATTTGGGTTTTTAGTGGGTTATTTATCTTTGAGAATGGTGATAAAGTTCTTTCAGTAATTATACTTGTCGCTACAGTTGCTTCTTTTTTTGTTTATCGTGCTACTATAATTCGATCTAACTTTAGTAATAATTGGTGGTTATATTTAATTGTACTATATTTGTTTTTTATTGGTGTAAGTTATATATATAAGGGGGACTTTAGTGGGCGAGAGTCTCGCGCTGCGATTGGAGCATTTTTTATCATACTTTTTTTGCCTTATGATAAGTTAAAGACTCTACACTTACAGGCTTTAGTGATTTTAGGTTCTGTTTGTATACTGGGTGTTTCAGTTTACTATCAAGTTTACTTGGGTAAATCTCGAATGTCACTGCCAGTTAACCCTATACCTTATGCAACACTCGGAGCCTCATTTGCTATAACAGCTTTTATATTAGCTATATATGAGCAGAGTAAAAATAAAGCACTACTCCTTTTTAGTGGATTTGCTTTTGCAACTTCAAGTGTTTTGTTGAGTGAGAGTCGTGGTGTGTGGCTTGCTCTGGCTTTTGCTGTAATGGTAGTCTCTATAAGGAATATAAAGAGAATAAAGTTCAGTAAACATATTGTATTAATGGTTATTGTTGTTTCTGTTATTGCATTGTTTAGTAAGGGTTTTGTATATGAACGATATCAAAGAACCATGTCTGAATTCTCTGCAATCGAACAAGGTAACCTAAGTACCTCTATTGGTGTTCGACTACAATTATGGAACACCGCTATAACTATAGCTGATGGTAGCCCTATCTTGGGGGTTAAAGACTATAAGTCTGAATTGAAAAAGTTATACGATAAAGGTGAGTTGACAAAAAATGTAATTACGGCTCCTCATCCACACAATGAAATATTAAACAAACTTGTTCAACAAGGAGGGGGAGGAGTTTTGATATATCTGAGCTTCATGTTGTTCCCAGTGTTTTTTTTCAAAGATTTATCTTTATTAGGAAAGGACTTACTCATTAGTATACCGATTATATATATTGTATCAGGATTAACAGATATTCCTATGTATCATGGTCAAACGCTTATTGTATATTTGGTTGTAATTGGTTTGCTTTACCGATGTAGATGTTTCAAATAGTTCGAGTTACCTATTCTGAAAAATTTATCCTAGGCTGAAAATGAAGCCAATTAACGGTTTTTTATATTATTTTCCGCAGGGCAAGATCATGAAAAACCCATATGGAATAAGGGGTAGCGTGAAGTGATGTTTCCACTAATTTGTACACTGAAGTCACAACAAATTCAATACATTCAAGATCGATTTGATGATCAGATTTAGGTGTGATCATATACTGTTTTTTAACAGCAGATATTTAGCCATAATGAATGGATTAAGCCTTTTGGACCATATTTCAGTTATTCGAGACCCTCGCCAAGCTTGGAAAATAGAGCACACGCTAACCGACATTATCTTCTTAACAATTGCAGCAGTGATTGCTGGTGCTGAAGGTTGGGAGGATATTGAAGATTTTGGTGAAGATAACTTGGAATGGCTTAGGCAGTATGGTGATTTCAAACAAGGCATACCAGTACACGATACCATTGCCCGAGTTATCAATCTTATTTCCGCCAAGCAACTGCAACGATGCTTTACTGCGTGGATGAAAGACTGTCATGAGACGACAGAGGGTGAAGTGATTGCTATCGACGGCAAAACTCTCAGAGGCACATACAACAGTATCCGCCCCATGAACCCACGGGGCGACTTGTCAGTGTTTGAAGTTCCAAGGCAGGAGTGCGTCGATATCAGGCTCAGCTTTCGCCAGCTCTTTCATGCACTTGACCATGTAGTCGTAGAGGATAAGACCGTTGGCTTTCGCGGTCTCGATGATGCTGTAAAGCATCGCGCTCGCATCAGCACCGTTTGGTGTGTTAGAGAACAGCCAGTTCTTCCTGCCAATGACCAGTGGTTTAATTGCGCGTTCAGCGCGATTATTATCAATAGATAAGTGACCATCGTCGATATAACGAATAAGCTTTGACCACTGCCCAAGCGTATATTTTATCGCTTTGCCTAGTGGGCTAGAGCCAATCACCTTCTGGGTCGTCATCCATTGGTAAAG
>NZ_AJYZ02000040.1:278982-284317 GCF_000272045.2 Vibrio crassostreae 9ZC13
GACCCACCTAGCCATGGTGGTGCGTGATAGCTCGATACCCGACTGGGTAAACAGCGATTCTTGACGATAAAGTGGCATCGCGTATTGGTATTTTCCAAGAATGATGTTGGTCAGCAAACTTTCTGTGGCGAAGCTTTTAGGGATGAGGCTCTGAGGGGATGGCTTCTGAACGATTCGGCTGCTGTCGCCTGTTTTCTCGCACTGGCGGCAAGCGTACTTAGGACGAACATATTCCAACACTTTGAGTACCGCTGGCGTGAACTCTAGCTTCTCGCTGCGGTCTTCACCGATTTTATGCAGGCTATGATTGCAGCAAGCGCACTGCTTTTCATGGTCGTCTACATCAAGTTCGATAACCTCACGAGGCAAGGTCTTAGGCAGAGGTTTACGTTTACCGCGCTTTTTCGTTGTGGTCGTGGTTGTCACCTCAACCTCGTCTTCTTTAACGGCTTCACACTCCGCTTCGTTGAAGAGGTCACCTTGTGATTCATCGTAAGGCTTTAATGCCTCCGAGCGTTTCGCGAACTGACGGTCGAAGGCGAGTTTGAGTTGTTCAAGCAGCGATTGGCGCTCTTGTTTCCACTCATTTTTCTCCGACATCAGAGCAGCTACCATCGCTTGTAGCTCGGCAACATCTTGGCTTTCTGGGTTGATATTTGGCGTCTTTTTCATAGCATTGATTATACTAAAATCGTGCCGTTAACGCTTGGTGAATAAGGCTTTATTCTCGATTAACTCATTGTGAAATCGTTTATATTGATGGGTTCGTGGCCGATAATTGTAAAGCCTGAAAGCAGTCTATCAAGCTCAAATTGAGTGAGGGTAAACACCTGATTTTTCTCTTTTGAAGGCCACTTATACTTGGCTTTTTCAAGGCGTTTATACCAGAGGGCGAAGCCTGTTTTATCCCAGTACAACACTTTAATCTTATCGCGCTGTTTATTGGTAAACAGGAACAGCGCACCGCTGCCAAGAGGCAAGTCAGTATCATTTTCGATAATCGCTGCAAGGCCGTTGATGGACTTTCTAAAATCGACGCTTTCACGATAAAGGTAAATGTCTGGAGCGCTGAGCATACCTTTCATGACAAAGCTCCAATGAGTTCAGCAAGATAGGTGGCTGGCGTACCTTGAGGAATGCTCAGCTCCACATCATTGATGAGAAGTGTCATGTTAGCCGTAGCTATCTGGGCCTGATACTTGGTTGTCTTTTCAACGATTTCAGCTTTAATAAATCCGACAGATTCCGATGGGGTTGCTGTTTGGAGTTGACGCCGTTTGGCAAAGAACGTGGATAAACTCAGTCCATGCTCTTCACAAAAAGCACGTTGGGTAACACTGCTGCTTTCATATTGCTCAAACAGTGATTGCCATTCTAGGTTGGTACGTCGTTTTGCCATTTCAACTCTCCTTTGGGTTGGAGAGTTGATCTTATTCTTCGTGCTGAAGGATTAGAATGCGGGGTTCGTGACACGCTTACTGTCATCTATCTGCTTTTCTTGGGAGGATGTGGATTGAGACTTATTAGTTTCAAAATTTCAGTTCTTTGGTTTGTTTAAGTGCTAATCACTTTGGTTTATAAAGGGTGCTGTACGATAAAAGCCAGGAGGGAACCTAGCTGCATGCCTAGGCATGAATTAACTCGATTAAAATGAGTTTTTTAGAATATATCATTGTCCAAGAGGTAACTATATGCATATTAACCCTTGGGCAATAATATGCATTTCGATATTATTTTAGATAAATACTAAACAGCAGTAACTTGAATTAGGAGCAATTGTCATTTGGCACATTTCGTTCTAAGATAGGATAGAATCTTCCAGACATTACTTAGAAGCGCAAGATAGATTGTAAAGCAAATTACAAAAGCGTAGAACATGACATATTCTGGGGTGTTTAGTATTTCACCAGAAATTCCGACTGCCGCGTAGAGAGTTGCAATACTACAAATAACGATAAGTGTTTGTGTTGAGCTTAAACCTAGACGTTGGAAAATGTGATGTAAATGTTCACGATCAGGCTTAAAAGGAGAGTCTCCTCTTCTTATTCTACGAATCATAATAGCAGCCATGTCCATCAACGGCACTGCAATTAGCCATAACGCGGTAACTGGACGCAGTGGTGGAGTGCTTCCATTTTGACTAGATAGCAGCAATAGCCAGATAACAGTAAAACCAATCAACATACTCCCAGCGTCCCCCATAAACACCTTTCTTTTTCGGCCAAAGGCACCAAGGTTTAACAGGATATACGGAATAATCACAACGACCAATACTAAACAAATGTAGGCTAAACTCGATTGACCATCATGGTTAAGCATTATTCCTAACCCACCAAAGGTTACGATAGATAACCCGCCCAGCAGGCCATCAATTCCGTCGACCATATTGAATGCATTGATCGCTCCCACGACCGCAATCATGGTTACAAAGTAACCAAACCAACCTAGTGTAATGACATCACCGCTACCAAATACATCTCCTATAGTACTAAGTTCAATACCGCCAACAATCATCATAACGATAGAAAGACCTGCTTGCACTGCAAACCTTAATTTAAAGCTGATGTCGTATTTATCATCCAAAACTCCAACGCTAACAAGTATGAAGATACACGCGGCGTATAGCTCGGTATACGGTAGAATGGTTGGGTTATTGAATAAGAAATAAAGTATAGAGATACAAATGGATAGCCCACCAACTAAGGGAATAGCACCATTGTGCAACTTACGAGCATTTGGCTTGTCGACTAACCCTATTTTTTTTGCAAATTTACGCATTGTAAAAGTTGTTGCAAGGGAAAAGAAAAACAGGAAAGAGAGGTCAATAAATGAAATGAGCACGATTCAGCCTAATAATGTATTTGGAACTATTTTAGTGTATTTGGCTGCTAGATAAAAGAAGGGGGAATGATCTACGTGATCTTTCTCTATCGCAGTTAAGCTCTAATTGGAACTCCCCCCATAACTGGTAAGCCTTTTTATGAGGTGAATGTAAACCGTATTTTTCATACTCGCTCCTTTCATCTAGGACGTTTCTTGATCTTGAATTCCAGTTTTGACTGTAAACTGGAGCAAATATTGCGCGAATTTTTTAACACCGTTTTTTTGAATTGAACGAGTTCAGTATTATGCTAGCTAGGAAGTCGTTCAACAATCCTTCGAATGGCACTGCTACTTGCCATTGGTATAACAAGCCGCGGTATTGCTAAAAATCAGCCCGAGTGTTGATGCAAAACCAACAAGCATCACCGCAAGCAGTAATCCATGGAGAGTAAAACGATCGGCATCTTGTCCACTACCCTAGGCGAGCAACCGCCTAATATACGTAGAAAACCCTAAACTGATGCCCATACAGATACAGTTGATGGCGAAGGTTACTGGGAAAGTTAAGTTAACAGCCTGTGGCTATCTTGCATGCAAAGTGCCGATTGAATTAGAATACAGTCAATTGTGAGTAGTCTGAAAACCGTTTTCATAACGTTTACAAACCACACAAGATTAAAAGCATACGGTGTGATAGCATCCTGCCGTTATTAAATTCAGATGTTTTGAGAGACTTACAGTGAAGCAGCAGACGCAACCACAATCGTACTCCCCGCAAAATTCACCAATGTACGCAACGAATGATGACGTTAATATGAGGGAGCTGTTTGGAGCCCTGTGGGACGGAAAATTAATTGTGATATTGGTTACTGCTTTATTTTTTGTTAGTAGTATTGGTTTGGCTTTTCTGTCTCAAGAATGGTGGTCTTCTAATGCAAAGATCACAGAGCCTCAACCTCAAAATTTGGCTGCGTATCAACGCCAAGTGAAGCAGTTTCAACCTGTTTTTGATCTCTATCAAGAAGATGGCACGGTCCTTGTTAGCAACGAACTTAATCGTTTAGTGAGTTCAGAGGTGTTATTCCAACGCTTTGTAAATGCATTTAACTCAACTAACAATAAGAAAGCTTTCTTAGATGAAAGTACCGAATTCCAAGAGTTTAAAGATTCTGTATTTAGCAGTAGCTCTGAGAGTAGTACCGATGAAACTAGAGTGTTATATAATAAATGGTTCGATAGAGTCTCCGCCTCTAAAGTTGATAGGAATGACCCTAGGTCACCGTATATCATTACTTTTCAAACAACAACCAAAGAGAGTAGTTTCAATCTATTAACAGATTACGTTTTGGCTACAGAATCAAAAGTGCATCAAGATGCGTTCAATAATTTATATGCCGTAGTTAGTGGCAAAAAAAATGAGTTGATTCAACAGAAAAGAATCTTAGAAAGTCAGGCAAGCAATCAATTATTGGTCGAAACTGAGCGAGCAAAATACGCTTCCCAAATTGCTAAGTCTGCAGGCGTCGATAGACCAATCCAAACCGGTAATGAAAAGGAGCTGTTTAGTATTGATTTAGGTGCTAAGGGTTTAGATGCAAAAATCAAGGCTTTAGAATCTGTTAAAAATCTGAGTGTCATTGAACCTCGTCTTCAGCAGATTGACGCAAAGTTGGATATGCTTAATAACCTTGAAATTGACCGTTCTGTTGATTTTCAAACGTTCCGTTACCTAGAAAATGTTGAGCAGCCGATAACTCGAGATAAACCTAAGCGTGCTTTGATTATTGTTCTTGGTACATTATTCGGTGGTATGTTGGGCTTTTCGGTAGTTTTAATTCGGTTTTTATTTAGAAAAGAAGATTAATTAGCTTTAATGGCTGGTGTCTATATACACTAGCCATCTTTTCTACCCTTTACACATAGAATGCCAGACTGACCTCCAAACATTACTCAAACCGTATTAGGTAAAGGCTCTGGCTACAGAGTCTAGTTACTCACTAATAGCAAACAGTTGGCTGCGGTTTATTTTATAAGCTCAATAGTGAACTTATGCTCTTAGTTTATTTTAGTATGGCATTCTACTCTGCTCTAGTTTCTGTCTTGTACCAATGTGTTTTATAGTGCTATAAATACCCTCGAAGGTCCTCTTTATGTGACGCTATTTCCTAAATAATGCTTTATAAGGTATTGCTTATGATTTATCCATTTACTTGATTGTGGTTATTATCTATGATGATCAATCAGTTGTTTAAGCTGAGCAACTGATTGAGGGTGTAAAACTTACCCTCTACATATAAACGTTTATATTAATGGAAATCATTATGAAAAAGATGGCTCTAGCAGCTGCATTAGCAGTTAGCTTCTCAGGTGCTGCATTCGCAGCAGAAGAAACAGCGGCAGCTGGTTCAAGTACTGGTACAGCAGCAGGCACTGGTGCATCTGCAGCAGCAGCTGGCACAGCAACAACCGTTGCAGTTGCGACAGCAGCAGTAGCAGCAGCGGCAGCAGTAGC
>NZ_AJYZ02000040.1:284579-341132 GCF_000272045.2 Vibrio crassostreae 9ZC13
TTATTGTTAGAGTATGTTCAAAACCATTTTGTGTGAAAGCATAAAGTGGTTTTTTTATATCAGATTTTCATATTGGACATCAGCAACAAGATTGCTAGGAAGCAGAACTCATCATGCTTAAACCTCTAATCATATCTCTTGGTCTTTTTCTTGCTGGTTGTTCTCAGCAGTTTCAAGACGTTAACTCTACTTTTGATGAAGCCTTTTTTGGAAGCTCCGATGTTGAGCTATCCAAGGAATACATTCAAACGTTACCTTATTCCAGCATTTATGCCGAAGTGAATGACCAAGGTAAGATCTTCATGGTCTTAGCGTACGTCGGTGAAAACCCGCAAACGGGCGCAGAGCAGTTAAAGTGGATGTCTTCTGACAAAGCGATGATCGTCACTGAAAATGGACGTGTCGTACAAACGCTATTGCTTCCTTACGAAAACCTTTCTGGTTTGGCATTCCAACCGTTGAATGCATTCTCTTCTGCAAACAATTCGTCAGCCGATTCTTCTTCTGCGTTTGATGTGTCTGCCAACCCCGGAGCTCAAAAATGGCAAGCGGTTTACGACTGGCAACCTAACTATCGATTCGGCTATAAAGCGAACATCACCCGAACGTATGTGGGAAATGACACGGTTGAAACTCCGTTAGCGTCTATCGATACCAAGAAATTCCAAGAAAAAATTCAATTCCCAATATTAGAACAAGACATCACCAACGAATATTGGGTCGACAGCGAAGGCAAAGTGGTAAAAACCATACAGTATTTAGGCCCTGATATGACAAGGCTTGAGTTAACCGTCCTTAAGCATTATCAAAGCAATTAACGAACAGGGTAATGAACTAAAATGATGAATTATATGAGTCACGCATCAAAAATGACGGGACGTCGGCTGCCATTGGTGAAAGCTCTATTAACGATGAGAGCTCTGTTAATGATCAGCGCTTTGTTTGCTTTGAGCTCCGCTTCTTCGGCTTCTGATCTTGTTACGCCTGAACGCTCTTCGTCGATTAAAACAACAATCGAGCTTCCTCTTCAAGGTGTGACGCTTGAGTATCAAACTAACGTTCGACTGCTTCGTGTATTAGACGACGCAAACGCGAATGCGAGCTCTAACGCTAACGGTACTATTGGTTACTTCCCCCTTTCGGCTCAACTGTTTGATATAACCAATACTGAAGCGACTGCAGTTACTGGATTTAAAGAAGCTAACCAAGCTATCGAAGCCAAAAAGCGCAATGTACTGAACCAGCTTGAAGCTTTCGCAGTAGAAGAGCCAGAAGCAAACTTAGTGCGCCAACAGTTAGCCTCTTTCCAATACCTCAATCGAGTTTTTATTGAGCTAGACCGTAATGCCGTTATCTCTCAATCAGATAAGAACCCACTGCTTGTTTCAAGTTCTCATATTAACAAGCCGTCGTCTGCTGCCATTAAAAGAGTGTCGACTAGTGAAACTCAAGCCTTTTCTCTGTACTTACCACAACGACCAACGTCAATTCAGTTGATGGGCGCAATGAAAGAGTCGGTAACAATGAATCTGATTGAGCATGGTACGTTGAATGATTACCTCGATGCATTACCGAACGGCTTTATTGGTGAATCTGCAGATAAAAGTGTGGCGTATGTTGTTCAGCCAGATGGCGTGGTGCAAACCATTCAATACGCATACTGGAACGAACAGCCGGTTTACTTAGCACCAGGTGCCATCGTATTTATGGCGTTCTACTCTTTGCCATCGGAATACTCAACGTTGAACCAAGATATTGTCGATTTGATACGTCATAAGGTTGGCCTGTAATGCTGAAACAGAAATCATTCCCTCTATCGGCAGTGTGTGCATCGGTTACCTGTGCTTTATTAATGACCAATAGCATGTCGACTAGAGCAGAAACAATCATTGATTCCTCTTCAATTCGAGCAGAAAAATCATCATTCGACGACACAGAATACAGAACGTCGCAAATGAACTTTGGTGGTGTTGGCTTAATGCAAATGCCGACAGGCCGAATGGCACCAGAAGGCGAGTTCAACTTTAGTGCTTCGTTCAACAATGAATACCATTTTTATAATGTGAGCCTGCAGGTGATGCCTTGGCTTGAAACCACCATTCGCTATACACAAACTCAAGATCTTTATTATAGCGGTAGTGGCAATCAAGACTGCTCTCAAAACTCATTCAGTGGTTGTACTAAGCACACCGATAAAGGTATCGACTTTAAAGTACGCTTAATCGAAGAAGGGTATTACTTACCAGAAGTGTCGGTCGGTGTGCGTGACTTTGGTGGTACCGGTTTATTTGATGGCGAGTTTGTTGCGGCGACCAAACGTTTTGGCCCAGTTGATTTTACCTTGGGCATGGCTTGGGGATACATGGGCACCAGTGGCAATTTCACTAACCCATTGTGTAAAGCCAGTGACAAGTATTGTGAACGCCCGTCTGATTATAAAGGCAATGGCGGCAGTGTCGATTTTGAGCGTTGGTTTAAAGGCGATGCGGCAATTTATGGCGGCTTTGAATATCAAACCCCGTATAAGCCGTTAACTTTGAAGCTTGAATACGATGGCAACGATTATTCTCAAGACTTTCCAGTAGTACGTGGTGGTGTCGACATGACACAGCACACGCCATGGAACGTGGGTGCTGTGTACCATTTCACTGATTGGGGTTCGGCGAAAGTGAGCTATGAGCGAGGCGATACTTTAACCCTTGGCTTCGATCTTTCTACCAACTTCAATGAAATGTATTCTGTGTGGCGAGATACCGAAACAGCAGAATTGCGCCCAAGTGGTGTCGAGACGGTTGACGATATTGATATGGCGGCCCTTGCAGAAGAACTTGAAACGATCGCGGGCTATGAACAAGCGCAAATCTTGGTCGACGATAACAGCATTGTGGTCAAGGGTACTCAGGTTAAATACCGAGACAGAGATATCGCGCTTGAGCGCGGTGCGACCGTGATTGCCAACGCGGTCCCGAGTTACATAGACACCTACAAAATCATCGAAAATGATAAATCGATGGAACTCACTGAGACAACGGTAGATGCACAAGCGTTCAAAGCGGCGGCTAATAACAGTTATCTCAATGCTCAAACCAGTGATGCAACCGATACTCACGAGTTAGAGCGTAAGAAATCCGTTATTTATCATGATGGGCGTGAGCGATTCGATGTGTCGATTTCACCAAACCTAGCGCAATCGTTCGGTTCGGCTGAAAACTTCTATTTATACAGTTTGGGTTTATACACCAACGCTTCGTTCTGGGCGTTAAACAATGTTGAACTGTCGGGCTCTTTGTACGTTAACTTAGTCGATAACTACGACAAGTTTAACTATACCGTCCCATCAGACGGCACTGACCAAACGCCAAGGGTAAGAACCTTGTTCCGCTCTTATGTTGATGATCCGGTTCGTTTAGACCGTTTACAACTGACGTGGTTTGAAGACTATGGCAGCGGTATCTACACCCAAGCTTACGGCGGTTACCTAGAGAGCATGTTCGCGGGTGTGGGTGGCGAAATCCTGTATCGTCCATTCAACCAAAACTGGGCGATTGGCGCAGACATGACAGCAATAAGCCAGCGCGATCCAGAAAGCTGGTTTGGCACGTTTGATGAAGAGATCCAAGTCAATCCTGATAACAGCAACCGAACGTACAAAGTGATCGATAAAGGCACTACTGGCTTTATCACTGGTTATTACACCCCACAATGGGATTTCTTGAGCGATACCTTACTCAAAGTGGGGGTCGGTAAATTTCTTGCGGGTGATGTCGGGACTCGTGTCGACTTCTCTAAGCAGTTCAAGAGCGGCGTGATTGCTGGTGCGTTTGTTAGCTTAACCGACATGACAACCGAAGAATACGGTGAAGGCAGCTACACCAAAGGCTTCTATGTATCGATTCCGTTCGATCTTGTTACTGTGAAACCAAGCTCAAGCCGCGCAGGTTTTACCTGGTTACCGATCACGCGTGACGGCGGCCAAGTGTTGAATAAGCAATACAACTTGTTCGATCAAACCGATGCTCGCTCACCTTGGTTCCAAAGACCGAGTAGCGTTAAGTAGATCGAAAGCAGATACGGGTGACGAGTAAGCGGGATGCGAAGAGTGGGGAAAGAGCAGTCTCGAATAATCGAATAACGAATAGCTTAAGATATCGTGATATTCATTGGGTCTAGCTTTTGGTTCTCCCCCTTGAACGCCGTTCGTTTTTGATCGGTGATGTTCATCAAAGGGGGAGTTCGAGGGGGATATTAATCTATGTGTTACCAACCCCTCCCAGCCTCCCTTTATGTTGGTATTTTCTGCCAAGCAACAGTTGTGATAAAGGGGAGGAGCCAAAAGCATCCCGACACGGCTTTAGGCTCTTCGTTTACTCGTATCTCGCTACTCTCATCTGCTCTTTAGCTCTTTAGCTCTTCGCCACTCGCTCACTCGCATCCCGTATCTGCTCCTAAACCATTCAACTAGGTTGATAATAACCACAATTTGTGGATAATGCTTACGGATTAAACTAACCGTATGCAAGCGCACTTTTTTGCTACGCCTTAGACAAAATACGCCTATTCAAATTCCATATTGATAGGGGCAGATTAACTACGCAGTGTGATGTCGCGGAATATCAAAGGGCGGTAGCGTTCCTATCTTTGATATTAAGTGGGAGCGATATCACAGTAATAGCCCTCCTTAACTCTATTAAATACTGCGTAGCTGATAAAATTGTTTGTTCTAACTTCTTTGGGTGTCCTTTGGGATATCACGACACATTCCGTTTCTATGACTTGGTTAACATGAAGATTAATAAAAATCGTCTCCTTTTAGCGCTCCTTCCTGTATTGCTTGCAGGGTGTACTACTCCAGGAACTCACCTTTCTACTGGCAACAAGAATGTGATTCAGCCTTCAGAGGAACAGCAAGAATCTGATATCTCTGATGTGGTTAACCTTTACCCACTGACAGCTCAATCAGTATCGACTTACCAAACGGGTACATTGTCGGTGTCACAAGCCAACCCTGAACTCGACGTAGACATCGCAAAGTATGAATACAAAGTCGGTGTGGGCGATATCTTAAATATTACGATCTGGGATCACCCTGAACTGACCATTCCTGCGGGCTCTTACCGTAGTAGTACTGAAGCGGGTAACTGGGTTCATGCTGACGGCACTATTTTCTACCCATACATTGGTACAGTAGAAGTGGCAGGAAAAACGGTTCGTGAAATTCGTTCTGATATAGCGGAACGTTTGGCGAAATACATCGAAAGCCCTCAAGTCGATGTGAACGTAGCGGCCTTCCGTTCTAAGAAAACCTACATTACGGGTGAGGTTTCAAAACCTGGCCAGCAGCCAATCACTAATATCCCTTTAACGTTACTGGATGCCGTGAACCGTTCTGGCGGTTTGTCTGAAGATGCTGATTGGCGTAATGTTTCATTAACCCGCAATGGCGTGGAAGAGAACCTTTCACTTTACGGTTTAATGCAACGTGGTGACCTAACCCAAAACCGCTTACTGCAAGCCGGTGATATTGTTCACGTACCGCGTAATGACAACCAGAAAGTGTTCGTGATGGGTGAAGTGAACGATCCTCAACTACTTAAGATTGATCGCGTTGGGATGAGCCTAACCGAAGCACTCAGCAACGTAGGTGGTATTAACCAGCTGACGGCAGATGCAACGGGTGTGTTTGTGATCCGAACTTCTGATGATAAATCAGAACGCATGGCAGACATCTACCAACTCAATATGGAAGACGCCTCAGCCCTAGTCATTGGCACCGAGTTTGATTTAAAGCCTTATGATATTGTTTACGTAACGGCAGCGCCAATCAGCCGCTGGAACCGTGTAATCGGTCAGCTTGTACCAACCATTTCAGGCTTCAACGACCTAACCGAAGGTATGTTGCGCGTTCGTAATTGGTAATAAGCCCTGGTTTGTAATAAACCCTAATTAATCATCAGGTTGCATTGTACGTGTAACCTGATTTTTACATCTAGAAGTAAACCCAGCTTATAGGCCCAATACAATTAGAGACCATTATGTTTAATAAAATTTTAGTCGTATGCGTGGGCAACATTTGTCGTTCCCCGACTGGAGAGCGAGTTTTACAAAACTTGCTGCCCAACAAAGAAGTGGCCTCTGCCGGTATCGCTGCTGAGAAAAGCCGTTTAATTGGTAAGCCTGCAGACGACACTGCCATTGTAATCGCCGCTGAAAATGGGGTTGATGTTGAAAATCATCAGTCTCAACAAGTCACGCCACAGCTTTGTGCTCAGTATGACTTGATTTTGGTGATGGAGAAGGGCCATTTAGAAGCGCTTACTCAAATATCGCCAGAGGCACGTGGTAAAACGATGCTGTTTGGTCAGTGGATTGGCCAAAAAGACATTCCTGACCCCTATCGTCAAAGCCGTGAAGCCTTTGAACACGCTTATAAGCTGATTGACGAAGCTGCACAAGCTTGGGCAAAAAAACTGTAGGTTTAAATGCAATAGATTTTAGATGCAGTAGGTTTTAAATAGACAGCTTTTTAAATGTCATGCTCTAAATGTAGGCATGGCAAAGCCACCAACGGAATAATATAAAAGAGAAGTGCGCGGAGCGTATTTCTCTTCAAAAAACTAGTTTAGGAAGTAGCAAACAAATGACAACACAACCCTCTCAGCAATCGCATACAGATAACTCTGATGAGATAGATTTAGGAAAACTGCTTGGCATCTTATTAGATGCTAAATGGCTAATCATGCTGACCACATTTGCTTTTGCTGTGTTTGGTATTGCGTTTGCATTGCTTTCGACGCCGATATACAAAGCGGATGCACTGATTCAAATTGAAGAGAAAAGCTCTGGTGGCATCTCTTCTATGGTTGGTGATATGGGTGAATTGTTCTCTCAAGAATCTTCAGCTACAACCGAAGTCGAGATCATCAAATCTCGTATGATTTTGGGTGAAACGGTTGATAAGTTTAACTTAACCACTGTAACCTCACCTAACTATGCGCCAATCGTCGGCAAAGGCTTTGCACGCTTAACCGGCGACATCAACCACATTGCGGTTAGCCGTTTCAACATGCCAAGCTATGCGAGCGACTACGGGCACACGATCCAGATCCTAGATGCCGAGCAGGGCACTTACCAATTAGTTCGCGACGATGAGCGCGTTATCCTAAAAGGCAAAGTGGGTGAGCTAGCAACAGCAGACGACTACAGCTTGTTTGTGGCAGGTTTTGAATCACATAACGATTTTGAATTCTCTATTAGTCAACGTAGCCGACTAGAAGCGATCGAATGGTTGAAAGCTTCTTTGTCTTTGTCTGAGCAAGGTAAGCAAACCGGTATTTTGAAGCTAAGCTTTGAAGGTGAAAACAAGCAACAGATTTCTGAAATCCTTAATCATATTAGCCAGATCTACTTTTTACAAAACGTGAAACGTAATTCAGCGGAAGCAGAGAAGAGCCTACAGTTCTTAGAGAGTCACCTTCCTGGTATTAAATCTGAGTTAACTGGCTATGAAGACACACTCAACAATTATCGCCAAAAGAACGAATCGATCGACTTGGGCTTAGAAGCACAATCAACCTTGAAGGTAATGGTCGAGCTTGAAGCGCAATTGAATGAACTGACGTTTAAAGAAAGTGATATCAGTCAGCGTTTCACTAAAGATCACCCGGCATATAAGTCACTGATTGATAAGCGTAAAACGTTGTTGGGCGAGCGAGAGCGCCTGAACAAGCAAGTGCAAAAGCTGCCGAAAACACAACGTGAAGTACTGCGTATGACACGTGATGTTGAAGTAAACCAACAGATCTACATCCAGTTACTAAACAAGGTTCAAGAGCTAAGCATTATTAAAGCCGGTACGGTCGGTAACGTTCGTATCTTAGATGACGCTCAAGCTTATGCTCGCGCCGTTAAACCTAAGAAGCCGCTGATTGTTGTGTTAGCAACGCTACTGGGTGGCATGCTAAGTGTCGCGTTTGTGTTAGTAAAAGCAGCGTTCCACCGAGGTGTTGAAAGCCCAGACCAAATTGAACAAATTGGCCTGCCTGTTTATGCAGCGGTACCAAAATCTGATTTGCAGGTAGAGCTCACTAACCGTTTTAAATCGAAGAAGAAGCAAACTAAAGGGACTCAAGCACTACTTGCTGAATCGAACCCTGCCGATCTTTCGGTTGAAGCATTGCGTGGCCTTCGTACCAGCTTGCACTTCGCAATGCTAGAAGCGAAAAACAACGTTCTGATGATTTCAGGCCCTGCGCCAGGCATTGGTAAATCATTCATCTCGACTAACTTTGCCGCAGTAGCCGCAAAAACAGGCCAAAAGGTATTGTTGATTGATGCCGATATGCGTAAAGGTTACCTACAACAAAGCTTTGGTGTGAACTGGGATAACGGCCTTTCTGATGTATTGAGCAGCAAGCAAGAGTTCGCTCAATCAGTGAAGTCGACACCAGTAGAAAACCTAGAAATCATTACCCGCGGGCAAGTACCACCCAACCCATCTGAACTGCTTATGCACCCGCGCTTTGCAGAACTAATGGAATGGGCATCAAAAGAATATGACTTGGTGATTGTCGATACCCCGCCCGTACTTGCGGTAACCGATCCAAGCATTGTCGGCGCCTTCGCTGGCACCACATTAATGGTCGCGCGTTACGGTCAAAACACCATTAAAGAGATCGATGTAGCTCGCAACCGCTTCGAACAATCGGGCATCGAAGTGAAAGGCGTTATCTTCAACGCCATCGAGAAGAAAGCATCTAGCTCTTACGGCTACGGTTATTACAACTATGCGTATTCGAGCGACAAGAAATAAAGTTAAAGAGCAGTAACGAGATGCGGGATTCCAGTGGCGAGATACGAAAAGCGCTGCTCTTCGCATCTCGTTTACTCGTCACCCGCATCTATTCTTTATCCAATCTTCAAATTATTCGAAGATTTAGCTTTTGGTTCTCCCCCTTGAACACCGGACTATTGTGAGTGATGGTGTTAATAGAAGGGGGAGTTAGAGGGGGTTGCTAGCGATGCCTAATCAACCCCTCCCAGCCTCCCCTTATATTGATATTTTCTGCCAAGTAACAGTCGTGATAAAGGGGAGGAGCTAAAAGCACAACAACCATCTTCTTCTCCTCGCTCTTAATCTCTCCGCATCCCGTTTACCCGCTACTCGAATCTGCTTTTCTACTTCTTCACCACGCCACCCGTTAAATACAATCCAATCGCCGCTAACACCGGATAGCCAAACGCCTCATTGGTCATTTCCCCTAATGGCTTCCAATCGTAGCCGTGCATACAGCCCAGAATCACCATCACATGCAGTGCCACATAAGGAATGGTGAACAACAACACAATGTAGCGCTGTACCAACTTAAAAGGTTCATACGCTTTAAGCAGTGCCAGCTTGTGCTTCGCTTTTTCTTCATCAGTAAAAAACATCGCATCTCCTGTGTTGGTGATTGCATCTAACCCTTTGTTAATGGAAGACTGGCTCCCAAATATTCTTCCGAACAATGTCATACTGCTCCTTGGTTGATTGATTGGCTTTGACCGCATGTATAGCCTTTGACTGTATAACCCTCTCACTCTTCATCTCTGCTTTCCGTTCTTCGAATCTCGCTACCCGCCACTCTCATCTGCTCTTAAGCCTTTCGCATCTCGTTTACCCGAATCCCGCACCCGCTCTTAGTCTCTTCGCATCCCGCTTACTCGAATCCCGCATCTGCTCTTAAGCTTTTATCTTCAAAACAGGACACGCCTTATTCACGCCCCAATCTTTATGCCCTTTAACATTCTCATCTGAAATCAAAAACTGCTCTTGTAGTGCAGCCATCAAACCAAACAGCGCCTTACGCTGCGCAAGTGTGAAGTTGTCTTCTGGTTGCAGCTCGGCATTACAGCCACCGACCAAACAAACCCCAATATTGCCCTTGTTGTGTCCTTTCACATGCGCGCCAGTTTGCGACAGCGGCCTGCCCAATTGGACATCCCCATTGCGACGAATAACAAAGTGATACCCCACATCGCGCCAGCCTTTCTTTTTATGCCATCGACGAATCTCGGCTACGCCTACATCTTGCTGTGGCGGCGTGGCGCTGCAATGCACAGTAATAAAGGAATATGGCGGGCAATGAGGTAAGCGGAGTAAAACCGAAACCAGGCTGAATGAATAGGATGCTGAAGGTAAACAAGGCTCTAACGAAGGGATAAGCTCCATCTTGCTAGCCTGCTCTTCCGAATCAATTCGTTCTTTGGTGTCAGCCCGCTCTTGTAAAACAGACGCTTCTAACGGCTGATTTGGAACTCGATCAGTTGCTGGTGGAGTGTTTGACAAAATAAATCCTCGTGTTGTTGTAAATAGGCGATTAAAGACGTTGATAGCGATTCATTTAAATCAGGGTGCAATGCGATGTGTTGTCGCAGACTGGTGGCTACGGTTTTTTCATAGCCGGGGTGGTGGCTGACATAACGTAAATGCATCACGTAATAACCCAGAGGCTGCTTACGCCGTGCTCGGCTGATCATCCAACAAATATCGTCATAGCTGGGGGTGTCACCGCATTCATCCTCATTAAAATAACAACCTTCTAAATGGCTTTCTTTATAACCGTTAACTTCATAGCTCAGTACTTGGCCAAACCCATCACTATCACTAAAAAATAACGGCTGACGTGATTGAGTGAGGGAGTTAGCACGGCACTCGATGCTCGCCATTCCGGGTTGATACGCTGAAATAAAAAGAGAAACTATCGCCTTCATTAAGCACCTTATTGCTGCATGGGGAGGGCAATGTACTTCAACATTCTTGATTGGGGTTGGCGGGAATAACACGAAAACAGAGGAATACAGAAAAGTGAGAGGTGCTTCGAAAAGTTACTGCCTTATAAGGTTGGTGTTGCATATCTATCCGAGGCGATTAACCAAACATCTTTTCTTACAACTTATCTCATGGGCCTTTCGCCCCTAAAGCGCCAAAAAGTGTTGTTAATGCCCTTTATATCAATGGATTTCAGTACGAATGGTCATTTAACAAGGAGCGTTAACCATGTGTGTTTCTCTTATTCTTTCTTTTATCCCATTAAAAACCGGATCGCCCATCAGCAAGTTGGTGCTATTAAAATTGGCCGACAATGCCGACGCGCGTGGTGTGTGTTTTCCTTCTCTAAATTACTTAGCACAATATTGTGAAGTGTCGGTAAGAACCGTGAAACGACACGTTAACGAGCTCGAAAAGCAAGGCTTTGTGAAGCGAATAAAGCGCTTTGATGATTCAGGACGCCAGCGCAGCAATATCTATCAGCTGCGCCTACCCAGCGACAGTCACATTCAGCAGGCCGATTTAGACCAAGCAGATAGAGGTTTAGATCAAACTGACCATTCAGACACCTACCAGGGTGACTCAAGATCCAGCACGGAGAGTGATCATCCGGCACACATAATCTTTCATAAAGAACATAAAACAGAGCTGAGCTTGAAAAACGGCCTCTTAGATGACGCCGATGTTCTTGATCCCCCAATCTGTTCTGAACAACATGAGAGCTCCCCCTTCACCTCCAAACCCGAAATCAAAACCAAGAGCGAAGCTGTGATTCACCTGCTCACCCAAGAGGGCAGCGCACCGATTTATCATGAATTCACCACCATATTAGAACGCACCTACCCAAAGTTAGATGTGCTGCAAGAACTGCATGCCATGCAAGCGTGGCTGTACATCAACCCCGATAAGCGCAAACCCTTTGAGCACATTGGCCACTTTGTGAATGGCTGGCTAAGAAGAAGCGCCCAAGCCAAAGCGGTCAAGCAAACCAGAGCGGTGAAACCCTCAAAGAAAGCTCAATCGACAAAAGCCGTAGGAGCAAGAAAAGCAGATGCGCCCACAACCGCTTCAAACCTAGCGCAACCAAGCAAAAGCAATCAAGCAGAAAGCAAACCTCAACAACCCACGCCTGTCTCTCAGGCCCTAGCGGACTACAAAGCCAAAAGCACCACTAACCCGTTCGAAGCACGTATCAAGGCCCTAGTTCAATCCAAATCGCCCGGCACAGGTTCCTAAGCAGTGACCATTCAATTATTCACAGACTAAGCGCTTGTTCACATAGTCCAAAGCTAGGGCAGGCCCAACGTGAATACAGACAAAAAACATCAAGATACAAAAGTAGAATTAGGGAGAGGGCAAATGGACGATATCAGCCTAAAAAAACTGACAACGGAAGAAAAAGTCACCATTTTAGAAAAAGAGATAGCGCGAGTGGAAGGGCGCATTGGCGAGTTCTTGAAACTGCTGGTTAACCACTACCCACAAGGGCTAACACGCACTGAGATTAAAGCGTTATTGGCGGTAAACAATAACCCGAGCTTCGTCTCGCTGTACAGAAACGGCAATATTTTCATTGATATAGAGAAACGCTACTGCGACGCAGCACAAGAAAACAGGTACCACATAGGGACTCAGTATCTACAAGACGTACAATGCTTCCGCTGGGTCAATGCTTTGTGAGGCACTTGTCAGAATGAGGTAAATTGCAAACTGGTCAATATGCACTTGATTTGCTAGACTACGCAGCAAATTAAAACCGTATGAAAAACGCATAAACCTGAAACACAGTGAAAAATTGTGATTCATTGCCTGTAGGAGCCAAACCTAAGGGCGGTAGCGTACCTAAATGCGACTGGCTAGCAAGTCACACGCGCTGCAAGCCACAAAAAAAGGCTGCTTTCGCGGCCTATTGGGCGGTTTAATAAAGTACGCAAAATCTAGGTTTTATAAGGGATAGCCTGCAACAGGGTGTCTCAAAGTGAATGAAAAATGTCTCAGTGGCTTCAAAGAAGTTGAGGCAGTAAGTTTAAACAAATCACATCTTTTAATTTCATCAGTTGGTTGGAAATTCAATAAAATGACTAAGAAAAAAATTCTTACGGTTTTTGGCACACGTCCAGAAGCCATCAAAATGGCACCGCTTGTTCATGCTCTAGCGGCTGATGAGCGCTTTGAAGCAAAATGTTGTGTAACTGCACAGCACCGTGAAATGCTTGATCAAGTATTAGAGTTGTTTGAAATTAAACCCGATTATGATTTGAATTTGATGAAAGCAGGGCAAACACTCAACGAAGTGACTGCTCGTATTTTGTTAGAGCTTAAGCCCGTACTCGAAGAATTCAAACCTGATGTGGTCCTAGTGCACGGTGATACGGCAACAACGTTCGCGGCTAGCTTAGCCGCTTACTATGAGCAAATCGCCGTAGGTCATGTGGAAGCAGGCCTTCGTACGGGCAATATTTACTCGCCGTGGCCTGAAGAAGGTAATCGCCGATTAACGGGAGCGTTAACCAAATACCACTTTGCACCGACGACAACCTCACAAGAAAATCTTCTTAAAGAAAACTTTAATCCAGAAGACATTAGCGTTACTGGTAATACAGTGATTGATGCGCTGTTGATGGTAAAAGATAAAATTGATTCTGATAGTGATTTGAACGCAACACTTTCTGCTCTGTTCCCATTTTTAGACGAGAGTAAAAAACTTATTTTGGTTACTGGACATCGCCGTGAAAGCTTTGGTGGTGGTTTTGAGCGTATTTGTGAGTCACTTGCTATCACAGCTAAAGCGCATCCAGATACGCAAATTCTGTATCCGATGCATCTTAATCCAAACGTTCGTGAACCTGTGAATCGTATTCTTGCGGGTATTGATAACATTCACCTTATTGAACCGCAGCAATACCTACCATTTATCTATTTAATGAGCCGCGCGCACATCATTTTGACCGACTCGGGTGGTATTCAAGAAGAAGCGCCTTCTTTAGGTAAACCTGTGTTGGTAATGCGCGATACGACCGAGCGACCAGAAGCGGTTGAAGCGGGAACGGTTAAGCTAGTTGGAACTGATGTAAATACGATTACAACGAGTTTACATACATTACTTACCGATGAAGCTGCATATCGAGCAATGAGCTTTGCACATAATCCTTACGGAGATGGCCAAGCTTGCAAACGAATTATTGATAAGCTCTTTGTATAATTATTGTAAGTTGCATTCGCTGAGAAATTTTATTGAATGATTTAATATTAGGTTCCCTATTATGAATTTACTTTTCGTTTGTGATCATCATCTAGATCCAAGATTAGTTAAAAGAAAAAGCTGGATAGAGAAAAAAGTAAGTAAGTGTACCGTATATGTTGATAAGACAAGAGGGGGGCATTTTAGCAATCAGGGTATTGAAGAACTTGACTTAAAGAGTTTGAAAATTTCAGATATAATAAATAATGACAAAATATATATTAGTGGTGGAAGAGTAATAATAAGCCATGCATTATATTTCGCATTGGCAAGGTTATTAAAGAAAGACGTTGTTTATGAAATACCAGATCTACCGTTGAGAGAAAAATCAGAAATTAAAAATAGATTGATTGGTTTCTTTTTCAGCTCTCTGGTTTCTATATTGTTCAAAAGAGTTGTTATTACGTCGGAAGCTTTTAAAAGAAAGCTTCCGAAAAATATAGACTATTTTGAGTGTGAAAATTTACCAAACTACCCTAAGTTCATAGAGGAAAAAGAAACCAATAATAAAAAAATTAATATATCATTTGTTGGGGTTATTCGATATATTCCGCAAATGAAAATGTTGATAAAATACGCGTCTTTACGAAATATTAAAGTGAATTTTTATGGTGGCCCTGAAGGTCCTATTTCAGAGTTGAAACAGTATATAAACTCCTTTAGAGATGATATAGATGTCAACTTTTATGGAAGGTTTATTCAGTCAGATTTAGATGATATTTATAGTGTTACAGACTTTGTATATAGCGTATATGATGTTAGCCAAGAAAATGTCCGACTTGCACTGCCAAATAAACTATATGAAAGTACTCTTTATCGAACGCCAATAATTGTTGCTAATAATACTTATCTAGGAGAAGTTGTTGATAAAGAGGGGTCTGGCTTTAGTGTTTGCTCACAAAAATTTAGCTTGTTTTGTGAGCAAATGGATTCAGGGCTTAAAAATCAGTATGAATTTTCCACTGATATTTTAAATGAAAAGATAAAAAACCAAGAAAATGAATTTATGACTTGGTTTAATAATTGTCAAGGTTAGTAGAATGTCTATAGTCTCAATAATTATGCCTACATATAACTCAGAGAGTTTTATTCTAGATACAATAAATTCAGTAGTAAAACAAACATTTGAGTCGTGGGAGCTTATCATTGTTGATGATTGTTCTAGCGACAATACTGTGAAAATTATCAAGAAAAAATTTGGTCATGATAAGCGTATTCATATTTTTGAAAACGAGATGAATTCAGGGGCTGGTGTCTCAAGGAATAATGGTCTTATTCAGTCTAAGGGGAAGTATATCGCATTTCTTGACTCTGATGATATTTGGCATGAAAATAAGCTGGAAGTTCAGATAGATGTTATGAGTAAACATGATTTCGATATTACTCATACAAGTTACTCTTTTATTAATGAAGATGGAACGAAGGCAAAAGGGAGAGTGTTAGTATCCGATTGCGTAGACTTAGATAGTTATATGAAGAATACCGAAATTGGTATGTCAACAGCTGTAATTAATAAAGAAAAAGTTGGAGATTTTCAGTTTAATGCGATGCGAACTAGGCAAGATACAAAGCTGTGGTTAACTTTATTAGCAAAAGGAATCACGTCAAAGGGAATAGACAACGAGCTTGTTTACTACAGGGTAAGGCAAGGTCAAATCAGCCGAAATAAGTTATCAGTCGGATTTAGAACACTTAAACTGTATATGACCGTAAAGGAAATTTCTTTATGGGAAAGGTTGTATAATTTCATGTTTTATACAGTAAATGGGTTTAAGAAAAGAATGTAAAAGAATACTGTCATGGGCTACTGCTAATGTCATTTAAAAATAGTGCGTTTTGGGCAATTATCTGTAACTTTTTAGTTAGCGTAATAAATATACTAGGGCTTAAAGTGTTGAGCGGAGTTCTAGACATCGATTCTTACGGTCAAGAACTATATTTGTATTCTAATTCAATTATTATAGGGTCAATATTTGGGTTGGGAGTTGGAAAAGTTGTTAATGAAGTCCAATCTACTAATGGTTATTATAAGGATGAGTTTTATAAGAAAGTTATGAAATGTTCATGCACATTGGTTTTCTTTTGTGTGTTAATTGCGACCATCCTTTCAGTAGAGATTTCTGATATACTTAAAGTGAGACCTGAACAGCTAATTGTTGCCAGTCTAATTTTATCTTTCTATATATTGGATAATTGTAATAGGAGCTTTTTAATCGGTAGAAAAATGATAAAAAGAGCATCTATTAGCTTTTTGATTTTTACAATTATAGGCTGGATTAGTGCATTTATTATGTACAGCGTGAAATTTGATTCATTTTTCTTGAAAGGCATGCTAGTGACGATGGCATTAAGTGTAGCTTATAATCATTTGGTTATTAGGAGTGCTGGATTATCGTCAAAGCCTTATGACTTCCTTAGTTTTAGTGAAGTGCTATTTGATAAAATAGTACCTTCAATATTAAGCCAGTTATTAGGTTCAATTCCACAGATAATAATTAGTACATATTTAATTGTCTTCTATGATGCGAGTAGTGTCGCAGTATATGTGATTGCTATGTATATTTTTAGAGCTATGTTATTTATCCCATCTGGTATACAGCGGGTTATGTTGCCATACCTTGGGGAAGTTAATGATAATGATAAAATCAACTTCATCAAAAAAAATATGCTTATTAATTTCATTATTACATTACCATTTTTAATAGCTGTATTTGTGGCAGGTGATATTATTTCTGAACTTTTTTCTTTTGATGTTGATAGCGCTAGAAATATATTTGTTTATACGGTATTAGCGGGGTGTATATCGTCAATTGTTGCTCCAGTCGGTCAAATAATGATAACGATGAATAGATATTATTTTAGTATGTTTATGAACTTTGTTTGGGCCATCTTATATCTCACCTTATGCTATTTTAGTATGATTATGGGATTACATATTGAATTTATTATGCTGTCTTTAACTATCAGTTATGTAGTTCATGCAATGATTAGCGTTAATTATTTGAAAAGGTTAAAAAGTGAAATTAGTAATTGATTTGTTTTCAAAAGGATGGGTTCATAAAGACTTTAATATTCAGTTTATAAGTGAATATACCGATAAAAAAGACCTCATCGTGGGTAATAAGAACGCATCCTATTTTAATAATATCCCAAGCAGAGAATCGTTAGAAATTGATGGCAATGTTGATTATTTCAAATTAATCAAATATATAGTTTCCAGTGATGAGGTGACATTTTTAGTGTTACTTAATAAGTACTTTATTCTTGTGTTATTTTGTATGCTATTAGGTAAGAAAACTAGTTATGTTGTACATAAATATAATTTAAGTACAAGAAAGAGAAGAAAGTTCACTAATGGTCTATATACTATGTTTGAAAAATTTGGTCTTTCTTCGCTGAGTTTTGAAGAAGCTGATAAATGTTTTTCAAATAATTCAGTTATTAATTTAGATATGTGGAAAGAAACTAAGAAAAGTAAGGTCAAGGATTTTGGCGCAATTAGAAATATAGCTTTTATAGGTAAGCCTGTTGCTGGGAAAAATTTTGACTTACTGATCGAATTAAAGGCTAGATATGGGTTCAATATTTATATTTACTGTGATCAAGATATTGATGAGCCCAATTGTATTATAAGACCGTTTCAAGAAAATATTGAAGATTGCGATGTTATTTGGGGTTATTACGATCCTGGATTTTATAAAGGGATTCAAAGTGGTTTGTGTTATCCCTCTTTAACGAGTGGATTAAAAGTGATAACAAATGAATGTTTAGGTTTTATATATTTTGCATCTATTTATTCTGAAAATATAATTAACTGTCGTTCTATTTGTGAACTAAACAGTATTCTAGGAAATGAAGAATGAAAATTTTAGTTGTTACTACATCTTTTGGAGAGTATGCGGATTCTCACACGGTAAGATTGTCTAACTTATTTTCCCAAATGCAAAAAAAATACTCTGTAACGTATTGTTATCCCGGAAGCCATAAGGACTTAGATGGTAACTTAGCTATAGAGCCTGGTTTTCTCTTGAAATTATCTTCATTTCTAAAAAGGAAAACAAAATACTCCTATAGGTTATATGCAAATTTGACGAAGAATCTTTTGTTTCCTGATAGATTTTCAGGTTTTTCTAAAAGATTAGAACTTTATTTTAAAGGTGACTTTGATTTTGATGTGATAATTAGTGCTTCTGGGAGTATAGAGTCACACATTGCCGCTTATAATTTGGCAAAAAAATTTGACATAGAATTAATCATGGATTACGGAGATCCTATATATAGCTTGGTTGGCGATGATATTAAGAGTAGAATCAAGGCTATTGAAGCGGAAATAATTAAATATGCATCTAAAGTTATATTTACGACCAAATCAACTAAAGAGCAATATGATTCTGTTTTTTTCTGTGGGCCTAAGTCTTCAGTGATTAGTTATGGGTATGACAAAAGTAAGATTGAGTTGAGTGGTAATTTGACAAATATACCATTCGAAAAGGTGGACTATATATCACACATAGGCACTGCATTCAGTAATGATAGAAACTTAATTCCTCTAATTGAAGCTATCAAACTAACCCAGGAAAATAATAATACTGGATTTATCTTGGCAGGTAGAAGGTCTCTAGCTTTTTCAGAAATGGCGAACAAAGTTAATTTGAAGAATTTTATCGATTATGACCTGGTCGATTATTTGTTAGCTTTAGAGATACAGAAGAAATCAAAAATAAACGTTATTGTTGGTAATAAAGATGGACGGCAAGTACCGGGTAAAATATTCGCATTGGCTGCTATAAGTGAACGAATATTATATATTAGTCAGTGCTCAAGAGAGATGGATGAATCTCTTGATATCCTCGAATCTCACAAAAATATGATGACATGCGATAATAACACTAAAAGTATTTTCGATGCTTTTGAGTTGTTAATAAATTCAGAAGTTAAATCAGAAGGTATTAGTGAATTTTCCAATTATGAAAGTTATTTACTTGGTAGGCAGCTGGAGGAGTTGATTAATGATTGTAAAGAAAGTCGTTGAGTTGAATGAAAGTGAATTAAGAGCAGTTGCTAGTGTTCATAAGAGAAATTACCCTTCTGGTCATTTAACTGAAAGGTTCGATACTGAGTTATTATTTGATTATTACAAAATAATTTCAGAACTGGCAGATTCTATTGTTCTAGCAAAAGATGGCGATACTATTGTGGGTTTTGCTTTTCTCGGAAATTCATTTTCTGGTGTTATGAGTAAATTGATATTAGAAAATAAAATTAAAGTGATAAAGTTTTCTTTTTTAAACGCTGTAGATGTATTGAAATTTATTTTTTCAAGAGTTAGAAGTCGTTCTCATGGCTTCAAATCAGCTTCCGACGTTAGATTGCTTTCTATCGTATCAGATAGGAGTTCAGGAAAAAAGGGAGTGGGGTATAAGCTTATTTCCTATATTTGTAACAATCTATATCAATCTAAAATAGTTGGATTATCAGTAAAGATTGAAAATATTAACGCAATTAACTTTTATATCAATAATGGCTTCATCGTTGAAGGGAGTATTGATGGTAAAATGTTCATGGTTGAAAAATGATATTCTTATTTGGTTTCCTATTTATTTCAATCTTAGCTTATAGGGTTTACAGGGACTGGAATGACTCATTGCTCATTACTCCGGTTAGTGGGTTGGCATTAGTTTCTTTTTTGCTATTGATGTTACCCCCTATGCTAAATTCTGACATTGTTATATCACCTATTTCAGTGGTTGGTTTAGTTACGGTTTCTTTTTTCTGCCTTTATATACCTTCTTCTTTTAAGCGACGATTTCGATTAATACACTTGAAAAATATAAAGATAATTGAGTTTGTTTTCTTTTTACTTTTTGTTGTACATGTGTTTATTACATTTAAGTGGTCCTTTGATATAATTAAAGTGCATGGCTTTTTGGGGGCGTTTTTTAGAAATCGTTTAGATGATTATTTGAATTCTAATATCGGTTCAGGTGCAGTCCTTGGAACGTTGCATTTGTTAACTCAGTTCGTTTTCTATTTTTATGTGGGACAGTTACTGTCCGTTAAAAATAATAAGATAAAAAAAATTGGACTTGCTGTTGTTATTCTTTACGTTTTTTGTGTAGCAGTTTATGCGAATACAAGACTTTCAGTGGTAATTCCTGTTGTAGTGTTTTTGTCATTCTATTGTTATAGTAAAGGGCTAAAATTTAAGCGGATTGCTTTTATCTCGCTAATATTTTTTACAGTTTTACCTACTTATTTGGTTCTCGCTAATAATCTCAGGCATGGTATAGACGACGAGAAAGTGGATGTAAATGTTACTAAGATAATTGCAGAACAGCTAGACTATAATAAATATATAAACGAGCTTTATTTGTTTTATGATGATTACCAAAAGATGGAATATGGTTCTGGTTGGCTATTGGCCTCGTTTGGAAATGTGATTCCTAGGTTTATATGGGAAGGGAAACCAGTTACGTCATTTTCCAATCGTTTAACAGTAGATATTACAGGGAAAGAACTGTCATTATGGAACCCTGTTCGGACATATACAATTTTTGGTACCGGTTATACGCAGTTATACTTCTTAGGTGTGGTTCTAGAAACTATTTTCTACATTTTTTTATTCAGTAGACTTTTCTATTCATTTAAAAGTTTGAATGGAGGGGAGTTTTTTTCTTTTTATATAGCTTGTTTGTCTTTGATTTATTTTCGAGGAGAAACTCCATTTATTCAGATAATGTTAATATATTTAACTTATTTATATGCAGGGTATAGTAAAAAAACTAGTTAATCTGTATTACTTATTCTAAATAATATTATATATGTAAGGTGTTATGATGAACGATTTTCTTCCATTTGCTTTACCAGAAATTGGTGATGAAGAAATTGATGAAGTGGTTGATTCTTTGCGAAGCGGTTGGGTAACTACTGGTCCTAAAGCTAAGCGCTTCGAACAAGATTTTATTAGATTTCTTGGTGATAGTAGCTTAAATGCGATTGCAGTTAACTCTGCAACATCTGGATTACATTTGGCTCTTGAAGCCGTAGGAGTTGGGCCTGGTGATGAAGTAGTCGTACCTACTTACACATTTACAGCAACCGCGGAGATAGTTCGATATTTGGGTGCAACACCTATAATGGTTGATGTAGACGTAAATACGTTTAATATGACAGCGACCGCTTTTGAGTCCGTAATTACTAGCGCAACTAAGGCTGTAATCCCAGTTCATTTCGCAGGCTTGTCTTGCGATATGGATGATATTATTCGCATAGCACAAGAATATAATATTTTTGTCATAGAAGATGCAGCGCATGCCTTGCCGGCTACTTACAACAAAAAGGTTATTGGCTCATTGGATAGTGATATCACGGTGTTTAGTTTTTATGCTAATAAGACGATGACTACCGGTGAAGGCGGTATGGTTGTAACAAGAAATGAAGATTTTGCTAGTCGCTGTAGGGTTATGCGCTTGCATGGGATTAGTCGTGATGCTTTTGACAGATACGTATCCACCAAGCCCTCTTGGTCGTATGAAGTTGTCGCTCCTGGGTATAAATATAATATGCCAGATATTTCAGCTGCGATAGGAATACATCAGTTGGTCAAGCTACCAAGCTTCCAACAAAAACGAGAAGAAATGGCTAATTATTACTTCGAAAAGTTAAAAGATTTACCTATTACCCTTCCTTCTAAACCAAAGAAGGGGGATATGCATGCTTGGCACCTTTTCCCAATTAAGATTAATGATAGTGCCTCTATTACTCGAAATAGATTTATTGAGTTGATGGCTGATTTAGGTATTGGTTGCTCTGTGCATTTTATTCCGCTGCATCTTCATCCTTATTGGAGAGACACTTATGATCTTAAGCCTGAAATGTTCCCAGTTGCCCAAAAAAACTTTGAACAAGAAGTTTCTCTACCTCTTTATACAAAGATGACTGATAGTGATTTGAAACGTGTTGTAGACGCTGTAAGAAAGGTATTGTTAGATGAGTAAACGTTTATTTGACATTTTTTTTTCCGCAATCGGTTTAATACTTTTGCTTCCATTATTTATATTTGTTTCTATATGGATAAAAATAGATTCTAGAGGTCCTATTTTCTTTCGCCAGACAAGAGTAGGTCTTTTTGGCGAGGACTTTTCTATTCATAAATTTCGCACAATGAGTGTCGATGCTGAACGCTCAGGCCGTTTAACTATAGGTAGAGACAATAGAATCACCAGTTCTGGACATTTCCTTCGTAAATCTAAAGTAGATGAACTACCCCAACTAATGGATGTATTCATAGGGAAAATGAGCTTGGTTGGACCAAGACCTGAAGTCCCTGAATTTATGGATCATTACCAGATAGAAATTAGAGATAAAATTTTGTCTGTTCGCCCAGGAATAACGGACGAAGCCTCGATTGAAATGGTCGATGAAAATGAAATTTTATCTAATTATAGTGATCCTAGAGCCGCTTATATAGAGCATATATTACCGGTCAAGCAGAAGTATTATTTAGATTACGTGGAAAATAATAATATTGTTCATGATGTTTTTTTGATAATTAAAACAGTGGCCAAAATTTTTGGTAGAAATAGATAAATTCTAATCTTTTATTATAAGTTTGTAGTAAGTATTTTTGGTTTATATTTTAATGGAGTTATGTGTGATTTTTCCAGTTATAATGGCCGGAGGTTCTGGTAGCCGTCTTTGGCCTTTATCTCGTGAGCTATATCCAAAGCAGTTTTTAAAAATTGCAGGTAACGAGTCAATGCTGCAACAAACCTTTGCTCGCTTGCAAGGTCTTGATCATCAGCCACCATTATTGATTTGTAACGAAGAACATCGCTTCATTGCAGCAGAGCAGACACGCTTGGGGGGCTTTGAACATTCTGGCATTATCTTAGAACCAGTGGGTCGTAATACTGCACCAGCTATCGCGCTCGCAGCCCTTCAGGCTTTAAAGCAAGTAGCAGATTCAGATGCTGATCCTATATTGTTGGTGCTTGCCGCTGATCACTTGATTGAAAACCAAGTGGCATTTCAGTTTTCTGTGAATCAGGCCTTATCTTATGCAGAAGCAGACCAGTTAGTCACTTTTGGTATTGTGCCTACTTCAGCAGAAACGGGGTATGGTTATATTAAACGAGGAGTTTTACAGAGCAACACAGCCTATAAAGTTGATAGCTTTGTAGAAAAACCGAGTTTAAACACAGCTCAAGCTTATTTAGATTCGGGTGAATATTACTGGAATAGCGGTATGTTTATGTTTAAAGCTTCTCAATATATTGAAGAATTGAGAGCGAATAATCCAGCCATACTAGAAGCTTGTGAAAAAGCTATGAGTGCAACCCAAGCCGATTTAGACTTTGTACGTGTAGATAAAGAAGCTTTTGAAGTTTGTCCATCTGATTCTATTGACTACGCTGTCATGGAGCCTGTTTGTTCAGTTAATGGTTCAGGTAACCTTGTTGTTGTTCCAATGGATGCAGGTTGGAGTGATGTGGGCTCTTGGTCTGCATTATGGGACGTATCTGAAAAAGATTGTGACAACAATGCACATAAGGGCGATGTGATTGCAGTTAAATCGACAAATAACTACGTATATTCCGAAAATAAGCTGATAGCTACTGTAGGGGTAGATAATCTAGTCATTGTTGAAACTAAAGACGCTATTCTGGTTGCAGACAAATCACAAGTGCAGAATGTTAAAGCTATTGTGCAGCGATTAAAAGACACAGGTCGTTCTGAATATAAGATCCATCGTGAAGTTTATCGCCCTTGGGGTAAGTATGACTCGATTGATTTTGGTGCGCGTGACCAAGTGAAACGTATCACAGTAAACCCGGGTCAAAAGCTTTCGATTCAAAAACATTTTCATCGGAGTGAGCATTGGATTGTCGTTGCCGGTACAGCAAGTGTAACCAATGGCGATAACGTAATTTTAGTAACTGAAGACCAATCGACTTATATTCCTTTAGGTACGATTCATGCCCTCGAGAACCCTGGGAAAATACCATTGGAAATGATTGAGGTTCAAACTGGTTCATATCTTGGTGAAGATGATATTGTTCGCTTTGAGGATAGATATGGTCGCGCCTAGGAGTGCGAATGACATTTTCCTTAAATTAAGCTGTCTCTAGGGCGTGTTGATCTTTCGTGAGTGTTTTTTGAACAGCATGGTAAAGAGTTATAATTTGCTTCGCCAAAAGTAAAACCATAACCAATACCATGCCAAGAACAATGCTAACTGATATTCGCTGGGAACTGCTACTCCAAGTTATGAAAAGTACAGGTCGTATTTACGATAAAACTGAACATCGAATGACATTTGAAGGAATACTTTATCGAATGAGAACAGGTATTCCTTGGCGAGATCTACCCTCTGAGTTCGGAGAGTGGAGTACCGTTTACAGACGATTTAATCTTTGGTCAAAGAAAGGGATTTTAGATAATCTTTTCAAAAGTTTATCTAACATGGCTGATTTTGAATGGGTATTTCTTGATGGCTCTATAGTTAGAGCACATCAGCATAGTACAGGTGCAGCTACTGAAAGTTCAGAGCAAATAGGAAAAAGTCGCGGGGGCAACTCAACCAAAATTCACTTAGCCGTAGATAGTGGTGGCCTGCCGATTTGCTTTGATTTATCAGAGGGACAACGCCACGATATAGTGCATGCCGAAAGCTTAGTTGAGCAACTCGATGAAGTTAATACCATCGTTTGTGATAAAGGATATGACAGCGAACCTTTCCGTACTTTTGTTAAGGAACGTGGCGGAGAAACGGTAATTGCTAAACGCAATTACGGACAAGATATAGACAAAGACAGTATGGATTGGTGTTTATACAAGTATCGTCACTTGGTCGAAAATGCCTTTGGGAGAATTAAGCATTATCGAGCTATTTCAAGTAGATATGACAAGCTAGAAAGGAATTATGCCAGCATGTTATCGCTGGCATTCATGTTAATGTGGCTACCGATGTATTGTTGAACGCGAAATGTACAGCAAAGATCAACACGCCCTAATCACTTAATTTATTCAATACTCATCAGATATGTAGAGTTTATATGTTAATTAGTTCAACAGTTATTAAAGAATCTGGCATTCAGTTTGGTACCAGTGGTGCGCGTGGTTTAGTCGAACAATTTACGGCTGACGCCTGTGCAGCCTTTACCCATGCATTTATACAGTGCATGCAAGGGCAGTTTAATTTCAAAACAGTTGCGCTTGCCATTGATAATCGACCGAGTAGCCCTGCGATGGCACAAGCTTGTATAAAAGCTTTAAAGCTGTTAGGTCTTGAAGCCGTTTATTATGGCGTGGTACCAACACCAGCGCTGGCTTATGTGGCAATGCAAGACAATATTCCATGCATTATGATTACTGGTAGCCATATTCCTTTCGATCGTAATGGTCTTAAGTTTTACCGACCTGACGGTGAAATTACTAAAGCTGATGAGCAAGCGATTTTAAACGCTGATGCGGCATTTACTGCAATCAGTGATTTGCCTGAACTGATCGTTAACCAACGTGCCGCAACGGACTATATTGCTCGTTACACGGAGTTATTCGATATTTCGTTACTTAGCGGCAAGCGTATTGGTATTTATGAGCATTCAAGTGCTGGCCGTGATTTATATGCACCGCTATTTACTAACTTTGGCGCTGAAGTTATTTCATTAGAGCGTAGTAATGAATTTGTTCCTATCGATACTGAAGCTGTAGCTGATGCAGATAAGCTAAAAGCATTAAATTGGTCCAAGCAATATCAACTAGATGCTATTTTCTCGACTGATGGCGACGGTGACCGCCCGCTAGTTGCCGACGAGAACGGTGTGTGGCTGCGTGGTGACATTCTTGGCCTGTTATGTTCAAGGGCGATGAACATTGAAGCACTTGCAATCCCCGTTAGTTGCAATACCGTGGTTGAGAGCTTAGATGTGTTTAATCATGTTGAGCGTACAAAGATTGGTTCGCCTTATGTTATTGCCGAATTCACGTCACTGGCGAAGACGTACGCGTCTATTGCTGGTTTTGAGGCTAATGGTGGCTATTTACTGGGCAGTGATGTTCAAGTGAATGGAAAAACGCTTAAAGCACTGCCAACTCGTGATGCCGTTTTACCCGCTCTGATGCTGCTTGCTGCTGCAGGGAAAGGTGGTATTTCTCCACTTGTTAATGCCTTACCTCAACGAGTGACTGACAGTGACCGTATTCAAAACTTTGCAACCGAAAAAAGCCTGCTAATTTTAGCTGATGGTCAGGCTAACCCAGAACTATTATTGGCTAAGCTAGGTTTTGACTCGGCAGTAATTAAAAATGTTGATGTTACTGATGGATTACGTTTAACGCTTGATAATGATGACGTAATTCATCTTCGTCCTTCAGGTAATGCACCAGAGTTACGTTGTTATTCAGAATCTACGAGTATCGCTAGTGCCAAGAAGTATGTTGATAAGATCTTAGCGAAAATTCAATTAATCTAAACTATATTAGCCAAGCCATTTCTTTTTCTATTTAGCTTGGCTATTAAGTTTTCATATACCAACGACATAGTATTTAGGGATTTAGATGAAAATTGCTATTGCAGGTACGGGTTACGTAGGCCTGTCGAACGCGATGCTTCTTGCACAACATCATGAAGTTATTGCTGTAGATATTGTGGAAGAAAAAGTACAGTTACTTAATGATAAGAAGTCGCCAATTGTTGATACTGAAATTGAAGACTTCTTATCAAATAAGTCTTTAGGCTTCACAGCTACACTCGATAAAGAGGTGGCTTATTCTAATGCGCAATACGTTATCATAGCTACTCCAACGGATTACGATGTTGAAACCAACTACTTTAATACCTCTTCAGTTGAAGCGGTGATAAAAGATGTAATGGCGATTAATCCCAATGCGGTGATGGTGATCAAATCTACCGTGCCTGTCGGTTATACCGCACGTATTAAACAGGAACTTGAATGTGAAAACCTGATGTTTTCACCTGAGTTCTTACGAGAAGGTAAAGCCTTGTACGACAACCTGCATCCATCTCGTATTGTCGTGGGTGAGCGCTCTGAGCGTGCACAAGTTTTTGCTAACTTGTTGTTAGAAGGCGCGGTTAAAAAAGACGTTGAAATCCTGTATACCGATTCAACAGAAGCCGAAGCCGTAAAGCTGTTCTCTAATACCTACTTGGCACTTCGCGTCGCTTACTTTAATGAGCTAGACACCTACGCCGAATCTCATGGGTTAGATACACGCCAAATTATCGATGGTGTAAGTTTAGACCCTCGTATTGGTTCACACTACAACAACCCTTCATTTGGTTACGGTGGTTACTGCTTACCAAAAGATACCAAGCAACTGCGTGCTAACTACTCGGATGTACCAAACAATATTATTGGTGCGATTGTGGACTCGAATACCACACGTAAAGATTTTATTGCTGATTCGATTATTAAACGAAACCCACAACGTGTAGGTATTTATCGCTTAGTGATGAAGTCTGGTTCTGATAACTTCCGAGCTTCAAGCATTCAAGGCATTATGAAACGCTTGAAAGCAAAAGGCATTGAAGTGGTGGTGTTTGAGCCAGAGCTGAAAGAAAAAGAGTTTTTCCGTTCATTAGTGCTAACGGATTTCGAGCAGTTTAAATCAAGCTGCGATGTAATTGTCTCAAACCGCATGGCCCAAGAGTTGGCGGGTGTGAAAGATAAAGTATATACACGCGATTTATTTGGTTCTGATTAAGGACTAAATAACAAAGTGACTGGTAATGGAGGTGTTGTTTGCAAGTTCTCCTTGCGAATTTAAACCATGTTCTATACGCCCCACTCTTGCAGTCTCTGTGGTTTATTAAATACTAATAAATAAGAATAACTTTATGCAACGTCTACATTTTATATGGCAACTATCTCGTTTGAAAAAGCGAGTTATCAGTGTTTCTATTGATACTTTACTTATTCTGTTTGCTCTACATATTGCGTTGTGGACAAGGTTAGGTGATTTTCAGTTTTTGAATGATGGTGATAACTTACTACTAACAGGTTTAACGGTAATAATAACAGTGCTTATATTTACCCAATTAGGACTTTATCGCGCAGTACTTAGGTATCTCACCTTTCAAGCGCTGTTTGTGGTAACGGCAGGCGCAATATTGTCGGCAATCTCTTTGGCTCTGTTTGCGTATTATTTGCAAGAACCAATCCCTCGTACGGTGCCTATTATTTACGGTGCTTATTTAGCTTTGTTGTGTGGCGGCTCTCGTTTGGTGGTTCGCAATCTTGTCGCGACGACGTCGAAAGATTCACGTCAAGAAGTATTGATTTACGGTGCGGGCTCAGGCGGCCGACAATTGGCTGTCGCGTTAAGAGCGTCTGAAAACTATCGAGTACGTGCGTTCATTGATGAAGACAAAACGCTCACCAATACGATGATTTTGGGCTTGCCCGTTATTGCATTAGGCAAAGCGGAAAGGTTGATTGAAAAGCACGACGTTTCTAAAATCTTGCTCGCGATCCCAAGCGCTTCTCGCGCTCGCCGTAAGCAAGTATTGGATTTGCTGGCGCAGCTGCCCGTTGAGATTCAAACTGTCCCTGAGATGGCCGATATTGTGTCAGGTAAAGCAAAAATTGATGAGCTTACCGATGTACCTATCGAAGATTTGTTGGGTCGTGATGCGGTTGCGCCTCAGCAAGCTCTGATGGAAGCCAACATCAAAGATAAAGTGGTGATGGTGACCGGTGCTGGCGGCTCTATTGGTTCTGAACTTTGTCGTCAAATCCTTAAACAACAACCTAAAACATTAGTGTTGTTTGAAGTGTCTGAATTTGGCTTGTACCAAATTGATCGTGAGCTTTCTTTAGTTAAAGAAACCAAAGGTTACGATGTTGAAATCGTGCCTTTACTAGGTTCCGTTCAGCGCTCACATCGCTTATTGACCTCAATGCAGTCTTTTGGTGTACAAACGGTTTATCATGCCGCGGCTTATAAACACGTTCCTCTTGTCGAGTACAACGTTGTCGAAGGTGTGCGTAATAATGTTTACGGCACTTACTATACGGCTAAAGCCGCTATTGAAGCGGGTGTTGAGTCTTTCGTGCTTATCTCGACAGACAAAGCGGTACGCCCAACTAACGTGATGGGCACCACCAAGCGTATGGCGGAATTAGGCCTGCAAGCTTTGGCTGAGCAAGAGAACCAAAAAGAGCACGGTACACGTTTCTGTATGGTTCGCTTTGGCAATGTACTTGGCTCGTCTGGCTCGGTCATTCCTCTGTTTAAAAGGCAGATTAAAGCCGGTGGCCCACTTACTGTTACCCACCGCGATATTACCCGTTTCTTTATGACCATTCCTGAAGCGGCGCAATTGGTGATTCAGGCGGGCGCTATGGGTAAAGGTGGTGATGTGTTTGTTCTTGATATGGGCGAATCGGTCAAAATCACAGACCTTGCAGCAAACTTGATTAATCTTTCCGGGCTTTCTGTTAAGAATGAAGAGAACCCTCATGGTGATATTGAGATCCAATTCTCTGGCCTGCGTCCTGGTGAGAAGCTGTATGAAGAGTTATTGATTGGCGATAACGTATCCCCAACCGCTCATGAGCGAATCATGACCGCGCAAGAAGTGTTCTTACCGATTAATGAATATGACACGCTACTTGAATCTTTGGATTTTGCTTGTCATAACCTACAACATGATACGATTCGCCAGCTTCTTCTCGATGCACCAACCGGGTTTAAGCCGACAGATGGGGTAGGGGATTTAGTTTGGAATGCTGCTCAGCACAAAGAGGCGCTCCTTCTAGAACCTAGAACCTAGAACCGATATTGGGTTCGGGTATGTGAATTATGACCTTCTGTTAGCGTGTTTTTTACACAATTTTTTCGAAGATGTTCTGTTTATTGTCCATAATTACTGTGAGCTTTAATAGCGATATTAGGCAGTAATCATGATAATAGATATTTCATCTAATCAAGAAATTGAAGAAAGTTTGGATCAAATATTGTGGGATGATTTTAGCTTTCAATATGTTACCAACAAAACCACAGTGATAGAGCAACCAGCAGTGCATGATCTAAAATCACAGGACGATGATGAAGAGCATGACACTGAGATTAATCTTCTAAACTGAAGAGCCGTGAGGCTACCGTTGTTCCGCTTTTTCAATATGGATGGTGGGGATATAAGTATTCATATCCCTACTTTACTCCCTTCTAAAATGACGCTTTTTTTCACATTCGATCATCCTACCTGCGCCCTTTCTTGATCTTCCGCTACAGTTTTGACTATAAACTGTAGTAAAATTACGCTAATTTGTTTTTATACCGATTTATTTTGAATTGAACGAGGTCAGTCCTATGTCAGCTAAGAAGCCAATGGCTCTAGTGATCCTTGACGGTTACGGTTACCGTGAAGACAACCAAGACAACGCTATCGCGAACGCTAAGACTCCAGTTTTAGACGGTCTTATTGCTAACCAACCTAACACGCTAATCTCGGCTTCTGGCTTAGATGTAGGCCTACCTGATGGCCAAATGGGTAACTCTGAAGTGGGTCACACCAACATTGGTGCGGGTCGCGTGGTATACCAAGATCTTACTCGTATCACTAAGTCAATTTCAGACGGCGAATTCGGCCAAACTGAAACGCTAGTGAACGCTATCGATAAAGCGGTGAAAGCTGAGAAAGCGGTTCACATCATGGGCCTTATGTCTCCAGGTGGCGTTCACTCTCATGAAGATCACATCTACGCAGCTGTTGAAATGGCAGCAGAACGTGGCGCAGAGAAAATCTACCTACACGCATTCCTAGACGGCCGTGATACGCCGCCACGTAGCGCAGAAAACACACTAGCACGCTTCCAAGAACTGTTCGCTAAGCTAGGTAAAGGCCGTGTGGCTTCGCTTATTGGTCGTTACTACGCAATGGATCGTGATAACAACTGGGATCGCGTTCAAGAGTCTTACGACCTGCTGACTCAAGCAAAAGCAGAATTCACATTCGACACAGCTGTTGCTGGCTTAGAAGCGGCTTACGCTCGTGACGAAAACGATGAGTTCGTAAAAGCGACTGAAATCAAAGCAGAAGGCGAAGAGTCTGCCGCTATCGTAGATGGCGATGCGGTTATCTTCATGAACTACCGTGCTGACCGTGCTCGTGAAATTACACGTGCATTCGTGCCTGATTTCGATGGTTTTGCTCGTAACGTATTCCCAGCAATCGATTTTGTGATGCTGACTCAATACGCAGCAGACATCCCACTTCTATGTGCATTCCCACCGGCTTCTCTAGAGAACACCTACGGTGAGTGGCTATCGAAAGAAGGCAAAACGCAGCTACGTATCTCTGAAACAGAGAAGTACGCGCACGTGACGTTCTTCTTCAACGGCGGTAAAGAAGACGAGTTTGAAGGCGAAGAGCGTCAACTTGTTGCTTCTCCAAAAGTAGCAACTTACGACCTACAGCCAGAAATGAGCGCACCAGAGCTCACTGAAAAGCTAGTTGCAGCGATCAAAGGCGGTAAATACGACGCTATCGTTTGTAACTTCCCTAACTGTGACATGGTTGGCCACACTGGCGTTTACGATGCAGCAGTTAAAGCGGTAGAGTCGCTAGACGAATGTCTTGGCAAAGTGGTTGAAGCAATCAAAGAAGCCGATGGCCAACTGCTTATCACTGCAGACCACGGTAACGCGGAAATGATGGTAAACCCAGAAACGGGCGGCATCCACACAGCGCACACGAACCTACCAGTGCCACTTATCTACGTAGGTAACAAAGACGTTGAGTTCAAAGAGGGCGGTAAACTGTCTGACTTAGCGCCAACGATGCTTTCTTTATCTGGTATCGCAATCCCGGCTGAAATGTCAGGTGATGTGATCGTTAAATAGTCAGTAGTTAAATAGTTGTTTGGCTCAGCGGCTCACGTTGAGCTTTAACGATTTTGAAAGCCCGCACTTCAAAGTGCGGGCTTTTTTATAGATGTGAGATACGAGTAAGCGAGATGAGAAGAGCTTAAGAACGGATGCGTGATGTGAGATACGGGTAAACGAGTAGCGAAGAGCTTAAGGCAGGTATTGGGTGAGAAAAACATGCAGGATACAGGTAGGGGAGAACAGAAGGACACGACCTTAAACAAAAGACGAAAAGAACGGCCTTGATATATATCGAAAGAGTGACATTTCTTGAATGATTAGGTAGCTTAAGGCTCATACTATACTTGTCTTTTACCTTATATTTAGGCTGTTTATATGAACTCAAACCCAGACCGTTGGAAGCAACGACTGCAAAACTTAATGAAAGCGCAGCAAAGGCTTGAGAGAGCGTGCTCACAAGATAGCTACAATGAGTTAGAGCTCGCTGGGTTAGTACAAACTTTTGAATTTTCTTTCGAACTTACATGGAAGACCCTTAAAGACTTACTTGAGTTTGAAGGGTTTGATGTGGCTTCGCCGAGGAGCGTTTTTCGTACGGCCTTAGAAGCTAAGCACCTGTCTTCGGAGCAGTGTGAGATTATGCTTGAAGCACTCATAAAACGAAATTTATTGTCCCACACCTATTATGAGGAAAATGTCCTTGAAGCTCAGTCACTGATCTTAGAGTCATTTTCACCAGTGATAGGGCAAGTCACACTCTATTTAAAGCTTAAATGTGATCAAGAGGGTCAATGCGAACAAGAGGTTAAATGTGATCGATAGTTATTTGGTTAAACCAGACTCGGTCGGCCTTAAGCCTCATCAGTATCAGTTGATTGAGGATATTGTTTTGAGTCATGCCGCAGTCATTCATGCCTGGGTATTCGGTTCTAGAGCCCTTGGAACTTATAAAGATAACTCCGACATCGATATTGTTATCGAGGGGCATGGGATTTCGTTAAGTGTCGTCGCAGGCTTGCAAGATCGTTTAGAACAGTCGTCGCTTCCATTCAAGGTTGACTTGCTCGTTAAGCATAGAATTACATCAAGCGAGTTACTTGCCCATATTGACACTTATGGGATTAAACTAAAGTAACCGAACGTATTATTATCAGCGTAACGGTGATGTTGATTCTTGAACCGATTGTTTACGTTTTGCCAGTTTATCTCGAATCTGAGTACCTGAATTGACTCGGTCATGTTTTTTATCATCAATAGAAAACGATAATAGTTTCATTAGCGCTATAGCTCCATCTCTACGCTTTCGATCTTCATAAGATTCAATCGTATCAGTGGACATTACTATCACCTCTTTGTATGAAATTTTAAATATAGACTATGTGTTGTCTGGTGATAATGGCGCTTCTTGATGGCGAAATTTTATATCATTGATCTAGTGAGATAAGGTTTACTTCTTTTTATTTAAGATCGAACGCTCAAAATCTAACAACCACTCTTTGCGATTCATACCGCCGGTGTAGCCGGTTAATGTTCCATTCGCGCCGATGACTCTATGGCAAGGCACAACAATACTAAATGGGTTCTTGCCATTTGCACCACCCACAGCTCTTACTGCTTTTGGGTTATCCATTATTTTCGCTTGTTCACCGTAACTGATGGTTTCGCCATAAGGAATGGTTGTTAAAGCTTGCCAAGCTACTTTTTGAAAGTCAGTGCCTTTTATCGCTCTTAATGGCAAATCGAATTCTATTCGATGACCTGCGAAGTACTCATCTAACTGTTTCGCTGCCAGTTGGCAAAGGTCATCTGGATTGCTAATCATTAGCTCTTCGTGATTTACATGGTCAATTTCAATAAGCGACACACCATTGCTAACAATGATCATCTTGCCAATTGGTGCGTCATAGAACATTTTGTAAGTGGTGTCTTCCATGTCATCTTCCTTTTTTTAGTCTTTTTCTGCTCTCAAGCTCTTCGAATCTCGTAACTGCTCTTAAGCTCTTAAATCTTTTCGCATCCCGGTTACTCGCATCTCGTATCTGCTCTTATATCTTTTCGCATCCCGTATCTGCTCTTATATCTTTTCGTATCCCGCATCTGCTTTACCCCTTACACGAAGCGCAAACAAGTACCCTGAAATACCGCCGAAAATGTTCCCCAAGGCTAAGCCTATAAACAGCCCTTCGACACCATCAATTTGGCTGCCTATCCAAGCGAATGGCAAGGTAAAGACAAACAAACGCATGAAGCTCCATTGAAAGGCTTTGAGTGGTTGATGCATGGCATTCATCCCACTGATCAGCATCATCACAATGCCTTGGAATCCATAGCTAAAGGGCACGACTAACAGGTAATGCCACAATATGCCTCGGACGGATTCTTCTTGAGAGAACAGGGCAGCCAAAGGAATGCTCAACGGCACCATCATTAAGAAAATCAAACCTTGGAACATCACAGCAAAACGCATACTCAGAAACAGTGCCTTAAAACTGCGTTGTGGGTTGTTTGCGCCAAAGTTCTGCGCCATGAAAGGCGTAAGCGCCGAAGTAAGAGACATCAACACAATGATAAGAATGGACTCGATACGTTGCGCTGCGCCATACGCCGCCACGGCTTCAGTCCCTTGTTTGGCCAGCATCATCATGATGATAGCGCCGGCAAGTGGGTTCAGAGCGTTAGACAAAGCCGCTGGGGTGCCTATTTTTAAGATCTGTCGCCAGTCACTGACGATGTTTGTCAGCTTAGGCGGCGCAAGCAGTTTTTCTCGCACCATCAATACGTAGAGTGAGCCACACAACGCACCAAACCAACTGAAACCACTTGCAATTGCAGCACCTTGAATCCCTAGTTCAGGGAAGGGGCCGTATCCAAAAATAAGCAAAGGGTCGAGAACGCCGTTGATTAACCCTGCCAGCATCATGATTTTAGCAGGCGTTTTGGTATCGCCACTGGCACGAATAGCGCTGTTGCCTGCCATGGGGATGACCAAAAATGGGATCGCGAGATACCACACCGACATGTATTCCGATATCAGCGGCAACAACTCTTGCTTTGCTCCTAGCAGGGTAAACATAGGTTCTAAGGCGATAATACCTAATGTAGACGCGCAGCCGACCAGAAGCAGAGCCAGCAATAAGCCATGACAGGTAAAGCGTGCTGCATTTTGTGCGCTGCCTTGGCCAAGCAATCGACCGATACATGTCGACAAGCCAATACCAATCCCCATGGTGATGCAGTTAATCGCAAAGGTGACTGGAAAGGTAAAACTCACCGCGGCTAAGGCTTGGGTGCCGAGCAGTGAGATAAAGAAGGTATCGACCAAGTTAAACATCAAGATCGCCACCATACCGAATATGGTCGGTATGGTCATGGTACGCAATGTACTCTCAATTGGGGCAGTTAATAGCCCGTGCTTATCTTGCATGCAAAACGCCGATAGAAACCAAAAGCGTAGGATAAACAGATGCGGGATACGAGTAAACGAAAAGCAGGGAAAGATGAGGGGTGAGAATCTGCACTTTAGCTCACAATTTTTTCGTTCCCCCCTTGGGATCTTTCACATCGCCCCCAACATATTGTTTGACCCACGCTAATCGTGGCAACTATCAAAATTTAAATGGAAATTATCAGGAGATAAGACCGATGAATATCCGTCCTCTACATGACCGAGTTATCGTTGAGCGCCAAGAAGTTGAATCTAAATCTGCTGGTGGCATCGTTCTAACTGGTTCTGCCGCAGAAAAATCGACTCGCGGTATCATTCTAGCTGTCGGCAAAGGCCGCATTCTAGAAAACGGTTCAGTGCAACCGTTGGACGTAAAAGTTGGCGATACCGTTATCTTTGCTGAAGGTTACGGCACGAAAACTGAAAAAATCGACGGCAAAGAAGTTCTGATTATGTCTGAAAACGACATCATGGCGATCGTCGAGTAATCTATTTTTCATTTAACTCTCAGTAAAAGTTATCAGAGCCAGTATTGGATGATTCATATCGTCATTCCAGAAATGAGGAACGAATTATCTGGAATCTAAACAGAGTGCGATTTGAGTAGATTCTGAATCACGTTCGTCCCTCACTGTTCAGAATGACGCGATAACGCTGAGACGCCCCGAAACAAAGAATTTGAAAGGAAATTAAGATGGCTGCTAAAGACGTTAAATTTGGTAATGACGCACGTATTAAAATGCTAGAAGGTGTAAACGTTCTGGCTGACGCAGTAAAAGTAACGCTAGGTCCTAAAGGCCGTAACGTTGTTCTAGACAAATCATTTGGCGCACCAACGATCACTAAAGATGGTGTTTCAGTTGCACGTGAAATCGAACTTGAAGACAAGTTCCAAAACATGGGCGCGCAAATGGTTAAAGAAGTGGCTTCGCAAGCGAATGACGCGGCGGGCGACGGTACGACTACAGCAACAGTTCTTGCTCAAGCAATCATCACTGAAGGCTTAAAAGCCGTTGCTGCTGGCATGAATCCAATGGATCTTAAGCGCGGTATCGACAAAGCAGTTATCGCTGCAGTTGAAGAGCTAAAAGGCCTTTCTGTTCCATGTGCAGATACAAAAGCTATCGCGCAAGTAGGTACTATCTCTGCGAACTCTGATTCGACAGTAGGTAACATCATTGCTGAAGCGATGGAAAAAGTAGGTCGTGATGGCGTAATCACGGTTGAAGAAGGTCAGGCTCTACAAGACGAGCTAGACGTAGTTGAAGGTATGCAGTTCGACCGTGGTTACCTATCTCCTTACTTCATCAACAACCAAGAAGCGGGTTCTGTTGATCTAGAAAGCCCATTCATTCTTCTTATCGACAAGAAAGTTTCGAACATCCGTGAACTTCTTCCGACTCTAGAAGCTGTAGCAAAAGCATCTCGTCCACTTCTTATCATCGCTGAAGATGTAGAAGGCGAAGCGCTTGCAACTCTAGTTGTGAACAACATGCGTGGCATCGTTAAAGTGGCTGCTGTTAAAGCGCCTGGTTTCGGTGACCGTCGTAAGTCTATGCTGCAAGACATCGCTATCCTAACGGGCGGTACGGTTATCTCTGAAGAGATCGGCCTAGACCTAGAGAAAGTAACGCTAGAAGACCTAGGTCAAGCTAAGCGTGTAACTATCACTAAAGAAAACTCAACCATCATCGATGGCGCGGGCGAAGAAACAATGATCCAAGGTCGTGTTTCTCAAATCCGTCAACAAATCGAAGATGCAACGTCTGACTACGACAAAGAGAAACTTCAAGAGCGCGTAGCTAAGCTAGCTGGCGGTGTTGCAGTAATCAAAGTAGGCGCTGCAACTGAAGTTGAGATGAAAGAGAAGAAAGACCGCGTAGAAGATGCACTTCATGCAACTCGCGCTGCCGTTGAAGAGGGTGTGGTTGCTGGTGGTGGTGTTGCACTTATCCGCGCTGCATCTAAAGTTGCTGGCCTTGAAGGCGACAACGAAGAGCAAAACGTCGGTATCCGTGTTGCACTACGTGCAATGGAAGCGCCTATCCGTCAAATCACTAAGAACGCAGGTGATGAAGAATCTGTTGTTGCTAACAACGTTCGTGCTGGCGAAGGTAACTACGGTTACAACGCGGCGACTGGCGAATACGGCGACATGATTGCAATGGGTATCCTAGATCCAACTAAGGTAACTCGCTCTGCACTTCAGTTCGCAGCGTCAGTTGCTGGTCTTATGATCACAACAGAAGCGATGATCACTGATAAGCCACAAGATTCTGGCCCTGCAATGCCTGATATGGGTGGCATGGGCGGTATGGGTGGCATGGGCGGCATGATGTAATCATCCCCCTTTCTCTATAGCAGAGAAAGTCACACATAAGCTTTAGAAAACGGAGACTTCGGTCTCCGTTTTTTTGCTCTTAAGCCTTATTTATTCGCATCCCGTATCTGTATTTCAGCTTCACCATCCCCCTTTTTTCCAAAGCTCCTTGGTCAGCCTGCCTTGTGCGTAAACTGTTGTTCATCAATTTTTTGCAGCATCATGTCACGCTTAAATGGTTTTGGAAGATAATCGTTCATTCCACACTCGAAGCAACGTTTAATATCATCATCGAGCACGGATGCCGTTAAAGCGAGGATATGTGTTGCCTGAAGTTGCAGGTTTTCTTCATAGCGCCTGATTCGCTCTGTTGCCTCAAAGCCATCTACATTCGGCATCATGCAGTCCATCAAGATAAGGCCGATGTCTTGATGATGCCCTTTATATAAATCAATCGCTTCTTGTCCATCATTGGCAACCCAATATTCAATCCCTAACTTATCTAAATTGATACATACCACCTTCTGGTTTACGCGGTTATCTTCAACTACGAGGACTTTTTGACGTACAGTCGCTTCTATCGGCTCAGGTTGATGTTGAGGGGGTTGTGGCTGTGACCTTTCAAGCACGGAGTTCAACATGCTACTTAAGCGGGAACCGAGCATAGGAAGAGTCACATAGCCTGAGATAAAATGACACTCACTCATAGGATCACTAAGATTATCTTTCACTATGATGATTTTCACCTCTGGTGCTAAGCGATGCAGTGTTTTGGCTTGGTTAATATCTTCCATCAAAGCGATCTCTGGGAGATCAGTTGCCGCCAAGTTTGTTTCGATTGATTTTAGTTGTGGTGAGTAACCAAGGCGGAACAAGTCATCGAGTAAAAGTTTCGATGGCGCATCTGAATAATAGACAACGGTTTGTTTACGATTTTTATGTTCAGAATGATCTGATGGCACTACGGTTAATTGGAAATGAAAGCAACTGCCCACGTCTTTCTCTGACTCAACGTTTATCGAGCCTCCCATCATTTCCACCATACGTGACGAAATACTAAGCCCTAATCCGGTCCCCGCAATATTGGAGGTGATGTTGGTATCTTCTTGGCAAAACGCTTTGAAAATGTGCTCTTGTTGGTCTGCTGCGATACCAATACCCGTATCTCGAACAGAAAACTCGACCACACACTCTGTTTCCAATGATGGAAGCCGTTTAGCGGTGAATACGATAGAGCCTTGTTCTGTAAATTTGATCGCATTTGAGGCTAAATTCATCAACACTTGGCGAATTTTATTCCCATCAACATGAATGTACTCTGGGAGCTCGCCATCAATTTCAACTTCCAACTTAATCTGCTTTTGATAAGCTTTAGAAGAAATCAGAGTCACGCTATCAAACAGCAGCTCTCTTAAGTCTGTCGTATGTGGATTAATTTCCAGTTTACCCGATTCAATTTTGGACAGATCGAGAACATCGTTGATCAACATAAGTAAGGTTTGAGAAGAGGTATAGATAGTCCCAAGGCAGTCTTTCTGTTCTGCGGATAGTTTGGTTTCTGCCAGTATTTCTGACATACCAATCATGCCATTAAGCGGTGTCCGTATCTCATGAGACATATTGGCAAGAAAGGCACTTTTTGCACGGTTTGCTTGTCGTGCTTTCTCTTGTGAAACAATCAATTGAGTTTCAAGTTGACTGGCACGCCACACAACATAAAGCAGCACCAGTAACGTCACCCCTCCTAATGCGGCTGTCGATAAGTAGCTGTACGACTTTATCTGCGTCAGGCTCTCTGCGATCTGCTTGGGTGTTTCGGTGAAAAGTAAGTTGAGCTCATCTTCAACATGATAAATACTGCTGGTGAGTTCTCCTTTGAGGCCGCTATCAGAGCTGTACCCGACACTCTTTAACCCTCGCTGCAATCGCCAAAAGTGGCGTTTAAAATTATTAAACGAAGCTAATGCACTGATCGTTCGGGAATTCTGTTCTATTTCATCTTGGATTTTGAACAATGAATCGACAATCTTATCTAATGTTGTCTGATCAAAATCGGTAAAGAACTGATACATGAGATCTTGTGTTTCTAAAGTCAATTCTTCAAGCTGCACATTATTGGATTCATGTACGAAGCGCTCAAGTGTCAACGCTGCATTTTTTAGTTTCTCAATGAGCCCAATTTGGTCCCTCTTGCCATGTATGCTGACTAACTCAAGGGCTAATAATGTAAAGGCGGTGTGGTACTCGTCGAGATACTCGACAACTTTGGCATAATTAAAAGAAATATTGAGGTCGCTTCGTACGATTTTCCCATCGATCTCAGCCAGCTTTTCGATCAGCTGACTTCGCTTTATATTGAGTTGTTCTTGAATCTCTGGTTGCCTTGTGGAAACAAACTGCTGCTCTTGTCGTCTGACAGAGAGCATAACGCTATAAGCTTCAGAAAGACTGAGCTGGAGATTAATCATGTCCTGCTCTTTGTTCTTCAGAGCATGGCTAACATAGATATAGAGGCCTAAAAATAACACGATAGCCAAAAAACCACGCGAAATAATCGCTTTAATGGTCTGTTTATTCGTAGGTTCCTTAACCATGCTATTCCCGCTGTTTCATATCGTTCTATTCCTATATTAGAATTTAGTTTATTTTCAGAATTTTACGAACATTAGTTTTTGAATACCTGAGGTCTGTTGAGCTTTTATCAATAAATTTTTTAGGATGACATCGCTTTAGATGCGGCAATAAGTGTGTGGGCTATAAGCTTGTGAAACATGTTGATTTTCTCGCCTAGATTTTTGTTTGGAATAATAAGCGTTAGAGCGGAGGTTTCGGTCTCTGTTTTTTTTGCTTTTCGCATCTCGTTCACTCGAATCCCGCATCTGCTCTTAACCATTGCTCTTTATGATTTAGCGGCTTATATTCAACAGTACAGTTATTACATTGATTTAACATGGGTAGCTGTTGAATAAAGGACAATAAATGCTTGATTAAAAATGGATTAATCAAGTCAACAATAAGTCAGTGGAGACTCCCCAATGAAAAAACTACTTTCAGTACTTGCTGTGTCGGCAGCAGTAATGGCACCGGCAGCATTTGCTTCTTCGCCTGTTATGTTTTCAACGATCAACGGCTTCAATGCTCCGGATTCAGATGCGGTTGGTGGTGTACGCTTGGCTTTGCTTCACGGACAAGTGAACGACGTTAAAGGTGTCGACCTTGCGGTTGTGGGTATGTCAGAAACACAAACCACGACGGGTGTGAACCTGGGTATTTTGGGTGCGCATAAAGTAAACCAAGAAATGACCGGTGCATCTCTAGGTTTCTTCAACTGGAACACGGGTAAAACAACGGGTGTTAACCTTGGTGCTGTGAACATTACTAATGATGTGAAAGGCGCGAACGTGAGTTTCGTCAACTACTCAGAAGGTAACACTATGGTTGATGTTGGCGCTGCGAACCTTTCAGAAGTGTCTACGGTTCAGGTTGGTATCTTCAACAAAACCAACAAAATCGAAGGCGTACAAGTTGGTCTGATCAACTGTGCTGACAACGGTTTCTTCCCGTGCTTCCCGATTGTAAACTTTGCTAAATAACGCTGTCGTTTAGCCTTTGGTTCTCCCATTGGCGAGCAACGTTCAGTTAGTGCATTAGCTTTTAAGCGCTAAGCCTATCAACGCCTAAACCCTTGTTTGGGCGTTATTACATTCAATTCTACTTCCACGATAAACTTCTCAAATTACCCAATAAGCATGTTGTTTTATATTTGTTGTTGCGATGTTTGAATTTATAGGTGCAATGTGCGATAAATTCCCAATGATGATTTATATGCTTTGATTAACCACCATACCGTCGATTTTAAAAAGGCTTTCTTAGGCCTGACCGCCAGTTTTTTAGTAGTTTTGAGCTTGTTGCTCGTTGATTCAGCGGAAGAATCAGATAAACAGTATGGAATGGAGAACCAAGGCGTAACACGCTCTTTAGCGGAGCTCACACAGATCATAAATGCGCTTGAGTACAACATCACTGCGCTTTATCCACTGCATGGGGATACCTACGTATTCTCGCATGACAAAAAGATCGAGGGTGAGACGTGTTACTTCACCAGTGAGGAGCAACATGCCCCTCGTTTTGATTTTATGTTCTCTGGCCCTCGCGAGATGTGCAACCCGGAATCGGACCTTTATACCGAAGCGGGTAAGCGCCTGTTCATCGCGCCGACCATGGCTTATTTTGCCAATACCATTGATACCATCTCTGCGATTTATTTCATTTCAAAAGAGAAATTCATTATCTCTTCGCCTTCTGATTTTGCCAGTTACATTAAGGGCGACACCTTTGATTCGGTTGTGAATAGCAGGCCTTATTGGGTGAATACGATTCGCTTTGGCTTAGCTCAAGGGCAAGACCAAGTGGTGTATACCGGCCAATATGATGACTACCTGACAGGTCAGAAAGTGGTGACCTTAACCAAAGGAATCTACGTTAATGGTGAGTTTAAAGGGGTGTTGGGTGTCGATGGTTATGTCTCGAACCTAGTATCGAACCCTACCCATGGCTATAAAGTCACCAGTACTCGAGGCGCAAACAAATACGGGTTTATGGATTTTACGTATTCCAAGCCTCTGTATGTTGATGACATTAACACCCAGCTATATCTGAGTATTGAAGAAGATAAGAGCGAGCACTTTCTGCATGTATTGGAGATGGAGAAGATTCAGCTTTCGATACTGTTGGTTTTGTATCTGCTCTCGGTTTTATGGCTATGGCGCTTCTATACAAGACAAGAGCACCAGCGTTTAAATGAGCTAGCAATGCGCGACCCATTAACGGGCTTGCTGAATCGACGTGGTTTTGAGGCTCGATTACTGGCGCAAGATGAAGAGCCGATTATTGGTGTTGGCGTGTTTGATATCGATGATTTCAAAGTCGTTAATGATCAGCATGGCCATAAAGTGGGGGACGAGGTGATTTGCCATGTTGCTCGGTTGATGCTGAACAGCGTTAGACAGCAAGATATCGTGGCTCGATTTGGTGGCGAAGAGTTTGTTGTCGCGATTACGGGTGAATCGTCTGAGTTGCTTTCATCGATCTTTGAGCGAATTCAAAACGACATTAGCCTACAGAGTTATCGATGCCCTACGGGTGACAAGATTAGTATCTCAGTGTCTGGTGGCGCGACGCTTTACTCTTTGTATAAGTTCGACAGCGTAGGGCACTTGTGGGAAAACCAGAGTATTCGTTCGTCTGATGAGCAGCTCTATAAGGCAAAGGCTGCGGGTAAGAATCAGGTGTGTATTCAGGTGTATTAAGTTCTCCCAAAATAATGCGAAGCCTAGTCGTTTGACTAGGCTTCTTTGTATCATTGGCATTACCACTAAGGCTATCAAGTGCTGCGCTATTTCTTCACGCGGCCTTTTCTCATCCACTTCTGATGCACACCACGACGCAGGCTCTGGAAGCTGTTTTCCACTTTATCGACACCAAGCAGAATCACTAGCGCCATTAGCGTGATAATGACCGATTGGGAAAGATGCCCTAGTGCGATCATCATACCTAATGCTGCGAGTACCCAGATAATTGCGGCTGAAGTCACGCCATGAATCTTGCCATCCAGTGTCATCATTACACCAGCCCCAAGAAATCCAACACCCGTAATTATCTGACCAAGCACACGAGCTTGATCGAGTGTGTTAGGGGATAGGCTGATCGCCATGGTGAGGAAGAAATAGGTACCACTGATGATCAGAATCGACGTTCGGATTCCGACGGGTTTACCGCGTGTTTGCCTTTCGATTCCGATTAAAGAACCACACAGCATGCATGCAGCGAGGCCTGCCCAGCTAAAGGGGGCAAGGTTGAGAGTTTGTTCTATAAATTTTGACATATCACCCCTCCTAAAAATTTAGAATAGAGCCGAGTATGCTAATAATAGACCGGACGATCGAACAAAAACTTTTTGTCTTAACGATTGATAAAGATTACTTAAAACCTAGCAGCCGCTTGTTGTTAAGGTGAAGGCTGGTGTCGTGGTCTCTGTCGCTTCTTGGTACTCAATACGATAAGAAGCGACCATTGCTCTAGATAGAGTTATTCAATATGTAGGTCGAGTGGTGTCTTACTAGTGCGGCCGCCAATCTCACGGGTTAACTTAGGTACTAGGTAGCCAGAAACCTCAGAGATTAATCCTTTAAAGTGATGCTTCGCCTCTTCATCTGAAATATAGAAGTGCGCTGCGCCCTGAACCTTATCAAGTACATGCATATAGTAAGGTAAAATACCGGCGTCGAATAGCTTTTCGCTTAATTCTTTCAATGAGTTAGCGTTGTTGTTTACGCCTTTAAGCATCACGCCTTGGTTGAGCAGAGTAGCACCACTTAACTTAAGCTTGTGGAAGGCTTGTTTGAGCTCTAAGTTGATTTCGTTAGCATGGTTAATGTGGCTCACCATCACTACATTAAGGCGAGTGTTAGTCAATGTTTGGCAGAGTTCGTCAGTCACTCGCGCTGGAATCACAACCGGTAATCGGCTATGAATTCGAACTGTTTTCACATGTGGAATTTGTGCGATAGCATGAATTAGCCACTCTAGTTCGCTGTCTTTTGCCATCAGTGGATCGCCACCCGACAAGATAACTTCGTTGATCTCTGGGTGAGCAGCCACATAGTCGAGACTGGTTTGCCAAACAGACTTCGAGCCCTTGTTATCTTGGTAAGGGAAGTGACGACGGAAGCAGTAGCGGCAGTTAATCGCACAACCGCCTTTCACAATCATCAGTGCACGGTTCTTGTATTTGTGCAGTAGCCCAGGAATGGCGTTGTCTTGCTCTTCCAGTGGATCAGCGGAATAGCCTTGGTGTACCTCAAACTCTTCGCTTAGCGGTAAAACCTGTCGTAGCAATGGATCGTGTGGGTTGCCTTTTTCCATTCGTTCGACAAAGCTAAGAGGTACCCGAAGTGCAAATAACTCACGAGCAGCGAAGCCTGCTTGCCATGGTGTTGGGTCTATTTCCAATGCCTCAAGCAGTTTTGTCGGGTCAGAGATCGCATTCGATAGTTGTTTGAGCCAGTTTTGCTCAACAGATTCGACTTTTCGGGTTATGATATGCGGCATTGAAATTAACTCAAAGATGTGGAAGAGAAAATCATGGCGTCAGTAAGCACCAATGAATTCAAAGGCGGTTTAAAATTCATGATGGATAACGAGCCTTGCTCAATTATCGAAAATGAATACGTTAAGCCAGGTAAAGGCCAAGCGTTTAACCGTGTTAAACTTCGTAAACTGCTGTCAGGCAAAGTGTTAGAGAAAACATTTAAGTCAGGCGATACAGTAGAACTAGCGGACGTTGTAGACGTTGAACTAGGCTACCTATACAGCGATGGCGAATTCTACCACTTCATGAACAACGAAACATTCGAGCAAATCGCTGCTGATGCAAAAGCAGTAGGCGAGACTTCTAAATGGTTAGTTGAAAACGACGTATGTACTCTAACGTTGTGGAATGATAACCCTATCACAGTAACTCCACCAAACTTTGTTGAGATCGCAGTAACAGAAACCGATCCTGGCCTTAAAGGCGACACACAAGGTACTGGCGGTAAGCCTGCAACTCTAGCAACTGGCGCGGTAGTTCGCGTACCTCTATTCATCGCAATCGGTGAAATTGTTAAAGTTGATACTCGTACTGGCGAATACGTTGGTCGTGTGAAGTAATTGACTTCAAGTATCTGAAAAAGGTCGCTTAGGCGGCCTTTTTTTGTATCCCAAGATCAGATTCGCGTAAACGAGATGCGGGATGCGAGATACGAAGAGCTGGAAGAGCAGATATGTGTGAACGAGATGCGAGATACGAAAAGCAGGAAGATCAGAGCCGAGTCAGAGAGATAAGATATTCAACAAATAACAAAAAAGCAGAGCTGGATAACCTAGCTCTGCTTTCGTTTTTCTGCTCTTAAGCTCTTCGATACTCGATTACTCGAATCCCGTATCTGCTTTTAGATCATAAAGATGAAAATAACAGATAGCGCGCTGATTAGGCCTGCAACGAAGTAGCAGCCAACTTTACCCGCAACACCGACATGGAACTTAAGGTCGTGCATGCCGTGGTGAAGACGGTGCATTGCGTGCCACATTGGCAGTGCTAGCGTACCGATGATGAATAGCGCACCGATAATGCTGGTGGCGAATTCAGACACACGCTCGTAGCTCATTGCGTCAGCATCAATGATGCCCATTGGCACTAAGATACCTAACACTAGAACCGTGATTGGTGTGATCATCGCAAACCAAGTACCGCCAGCGCCAAATAGGCCCCACCAGATTGGCTCATCAGAGCGTTGTGGGTTGTGGTTAACAGGTTTTACTTTGTAATTTGTGTTCATAACGAAAGCTCCTTACACCACAACAAGAACGATTAAAGAAATAAAAGCCACCGCTGCCCACTGGGTCAGTACGATGATTTTTTTATCAACCAATTTGCCTTTAAGACGGATTGGCATTACTTGAGGCATCATGCTGAAGAAGGTTTGAGCGTGCAGCAAGCTGCCTAGCAGTGCCACGATGTTGATACCAACAACGATAGGGTTAGCCATAAAGCTCAACCAACTAGCCCAAGCTTCAGGCCCTTTCACTAGTGCACCCAAACCGAAGGTTAGGAACAGAGTGAATAGAATCAAAGGCAGTACAGTCGCTTCACGTAGCATGTAGAAGCGGTAGAACGGATGGTTGCTCCACCACGTTCTCTTCATCTCACGAACATAAGGCTTACGATTGCTCATATTATGCCTCCTCTGCTGTTTTTACTTGCGATCCGTCTGGCTTGAACATCGAGATAACGAAGTCCATTGAAGACTCAACTTTACCTTGGTTTACTGCAGCCGCTGGGTCTACTTTCTTCGGACAAACGTCAGAACAGTAACCTACAAACGTACAGCCCCAAGCGCCGTTGTCGCCATTGATAAGCTTCATGCGCTCAGCTTTACCATTGTCACGGCTATCTAGGTTGTATCGGTGAGCAAGAGCAAGTGCCGCAGGGCCGATGAACTCAGGGTTTAGACCAAACTGAGGACATGCTGCGTAACACAAACCACAGTTGATGCAGCCAGCGAACTGCTTGTATTTCGCCATTTGCTCTGGAGTTTGGATGTTCGTGCCGTCTTCTGGCTTACGGTCGTTACCAATGATGTAAGGCTTGATCGCTTCAAGGCGCTCGATGAACGGCGTCATGTCGACAATCAAATCTTTTTCGATTGGGAAGTTAGCTAAAGGCTCAATCTTGAAGCCATTCGGGTAGTCACGTAAGAAGCTCTTACACGCCAGTTTTGGCACGCCATCAACCATGATGCCGCAAGAACCACAAATCGCCATACGACAAGACCAACGGTAAGACAGGTCTTTATCTAGGTTATCTTTGATGTAACCAATCGCATCAAGTACCGACATGGTTTCATCAAATGGTACTTCAAAGGTTTGAAAGTGAGGTTCTGCATCGTGCTCAGGGTCATAACGCAGGATTTCAATTTTTTGGATTCGATTCGCTGACATTATGCTTGCTCCTCTTCGCTCTTCTTAGCATTCTCTTCTGCTGCTTTTTCAGCGGCAGCGGCTTTCTCTGCAGCTTCACCGTACAGACGAGCTTTAGGTTGAGATTTGGTGATCTTAACGCCGCTGTAGTCGATGGTTGGTGCTGCATCTTCGTTGTAGAAAGATAGAGAGTGTTTCAGGAAGTTCACGTCATCACGTTCTGTGCAGTTGTCGTCTAGACGTTGGTGTGCACCGCGAGACTCTTTACGAAGAATCGCTGAGTGAACCATCGCTTCTGCAACTTCAAGGCCGTAACCCACTTCGATAGCGTAAAGTAGGTCAGTGTTGAACACTTTGCCTTTGTCTTTAATGCTGATCTTCTTGTAGCGAGCTTTCAGTTCAGTGATTTTGTCGATGGTCTTTTGCATCAAGTCTTCTTGACGGTAGATACCACAACCCGCTTCCATGGTGTGACCCATTTCAGTACGGATGTCAGCCCAGTTCTCGTCGCCTTCTTGGTTTAGTAGACCTGCGATGCGCTCTTCAACCGCTTTCACTTGCTTAGCGATAGACTCTTCGTTCCAGCCTTTGAATTCAGCAGCGCGTTTCACCGCTTCTTCACCAGCAACGCGGCCAAATACCACGAACTCAGCCAGTGAGTTAGAACCTAGGCGGTTTGCACCGTGTAGGCCAACTGAAGCACATTCACCAACGGCGAATAGGCCTTTAATACGAGTTTCACAGGTACCGTTAGTTTCAATACCACCCATGGTGTAGTGAACGGTTGGACGTATTGGGATCGGCTCTTTTGCTGGGTCTACGTTTACGTACGCTTTTGCTAGCTCACAGATGAACGGTAGACGCTCTTGCAGGTACTCTTCACCAAGGTGGCGAAGGTCAAGGTGTACGACATCACCAAGTGGGTGCTTGATGGTGTTGCCTTTCTGCTGCTCGTGCCAGAATGCTTGAGAAACTTTGTCACGTGGACCCAGTTCCATGTATTTGTTTTTCGGCTCGCCCACTGGAGTTTCAGGGCCCATGCCGTAATCTTGCAGGTAACGGTAGCCGTTCTTGTTGACGATGATACCGCCTTCACCACGACAACCTTCGGTCATCAAGATGCCAGTGCCCGGTAGGCCTGTTGGGTGGTATTGAACGAACTCCATATCACGCAGTGGTACACCGTGGCGATAAGCCATTGCCATACCGTCGCCAGTTACGATGCCGCCGTTGGTATTACAGTGGTAAACACGACCTGCGCCGCCGGTTGCTAGAACAACAGATTTTGCTTTGATGGTAACAAGCTCACCTTCAGACATGTGAATCGCGATTAGGCCTTGTACTTCGCCATCTTCAACGCCGCTCTGGTTTTCTACGAGAAGGTCCACCACAAAGTACTCATCAAATCGTTTGATTGTGTCGTACTTCATCGAAGTCTGGAACAGAGTATGAAGCATGTGGAAGCCGGTTTTATCCGCTGCGAACCACGTTCTCTCTACCTTCATACCGCCGAATCGGCGTACGTTTACTTCACCGTTTTCTTTACGACTCCATGGGCAGCCCCATTGTTCCATTTGGATCATTTCGCGAGTCGAGTTTTCAACAAAGTATTCAACAACATCCTGTTCACATAGCCAGTCGCCACCGCCAACAGTATCGTTGAAGTGGTTATCTAGGCTATCTTCGTCTTTAATTACCGCTGCTGAACCGCCTTCTGCCGCTACCGTGTGCGAACGCATTGGGTAAACTTTAGAAATCAGTGCTACTTCCAGTTCAGGATTAGCTTCAGCCGCAGCAATAGCTGTACGAAGACCAGCGCCGCCTGCGCCGATGACTGCGATATCTGTGGTAATTGTCTTCACAGTTATTCTCCAGTGTGATGCGGAGTATTCCGCTTGTTATTATAAAAAGCATTTAGAGAGTACTTAAACGGCATCAACCGTTTATCACCCCTAAGCCTTAAGTGGTAGGTTCAGTGTAAGAGAGGAAGGTATTCGAAAAGTTGATGCATTTGGGTTTTTAGGTCGGTAGTGCATATGGAGGCATAGAAATTATAGGTTATGTGACTGCAATCACGGCAATGAATTGTTGATAACGATTAACCCACAAGACTTGTGTTAACGGCTTGTTGAGTATGATTTTTGTTATCAATGTGGATGTGAAAGCTGTATTGATAATTGTATTGTAGAACGTAATTTTCTGGCTTCATTAAAGCAACATTTTGCTTCCATCTATAGAAAGATAGAAGCTTACAAAAGCGATGAAAGGTGGTAATTTTCGTCGCCTAGAATTCAGTAATATGGAACTCAATAATGCACTCTACATGGCAACCGGCCGCAACCATTAAACAGTTAAAGCAACGTGCTGATATCCTTAATCAAATTCGTCAGTTCTTTGCTGAGCGAAACGTGATGGAAGTGGATACGCCTGCGATGAGCCACGCCACGGTGACGGACGTGCATTTGCATACTTTCAAAACTGAATTCGTAGGGCCGGGTTATGCGCACGGTCAGCCTCTGTTCTTTATGACTAGCCCTGAGTTTCATATGAAACGTCTATTAGCGGCGGGCAGTGGCTGTATTTACCAAATTTGTAAGTCTTTCCGTAACGAAGAAAATGGCCGTTACCACAACCCTGAGTTCACCATGTTGGAGTGGTATCGCGTTGGCTTTGATCACCATGACCTGATGGATGAAATGGATTTGCTGTTACAGCAGGTACTTAAATCGGGCTCAGCAGAGCGAATGACTTACCAACAAGCCTTTATTGACGTGTTAGGTGTGTGTCCACTGGAAGATTCGATGGCTACGCTAAAGCAAGCCGCAGCAAAACTTGGGCTCAGCGACATTGCAGATCCAGAACAAGACCGTGACACCTTGCTGCAGTTGCTGTTTAGTATTGGGGTGGAAGCGAAGATAGGGCAACAAGTGCCTGCGTTTGTTTATGACTTTCCGGCTTCACAAGCTGCATTAGCCAAGATTAACCCTGAGGACCCGCGAGTGGCGGATCGCTTTGAGGTGTACTTTAAAGGGATTGAATTGGCAAACGGCTTCCATGAATTAGATAAGCCACAAGAGCAGCTCAAGCGCTTTGAAGATGACAATGCCAAACGTATTGAGATGGGCTTATCGCCTCAACCGATTGACCATCACTTGATTGAGGCATTAAAAGCGGGCTTACCAGACTGTGCGGGTGTTGCTTTAGGTATTGATCGTCTGATCATGCTGGCGTTAGGTTATGACCACATCGATGACGTGACGGCTTTTCCGTTCCTGCGCTCTTAGCTCTCTATTCAGTTAGTCTTACTTACTGTTTGGCTAACTGACCAGAATCCCAGTGCCACTATCTTACTAGGATACCAGTGCCAATAACGGCAACAATGGCACCGATCCAAGCGTAGGCATTTGGTCTCTGTTTGGTGTACAGCCAAAGTATTGGTAACAACATGATTGGTGTGGTTGAAGATAACAGAGCAACCATGCCGACATTGCCTTCCTGAAGCGCATACAAGATCAGCGTCATTCCCACCGCCATCGCTAAAAATCCGTTCACTGCGGTAATCGCAAATATTTGACCATTCATCGGGTTGATTGCGCGTGAGAGCTTAGCGCCAGTTAGACGAAATGCGGAGTGAGCAACAAAAGCGGTAATCATACGAATCGCTGAAGCGGCAACAGGGTCTATGCTGGTTTGCATCACGGGTTTTGCAATAATACCGCCCAAGGCTTGGCAAATAGCGGCAGTGATTCCGAGAGCTACACCAATCCACACGGTGCCCTTGATGGTTTCGAGTTGGTTGTTGGCTTGTCCTCGACGACCAAAGAATATCGCGGTTAAAACGCCACTGAACACCAAAGCCGAGCCAATCAGCTCCACCGAAGTCATGCTTTCGCTAAATAGGAAGTAACCAAGAATTGCCGAGAACACGGCGTGACAAGAGAACAGCAAACCTGCTTGGCGCGGTCCCATTCTGTTCAAACAAGCAAATAGGGCGGTATCACCAATGAAGATGCCAATTAGCCCAGATAGCATCATCGGCGTGACTAGGTCTGCTTCGACAGTTGACCAGCCACCAGTAAACCAAGCCATGCTCGATAAGATGATAGCGGTGCAACCCATGCGCCAGCGGCTATAGGCGAAAGAACCTAAGTGTTGAGCAGGCTTTACTGACATCAGGCTCGCGATAGCCCAAAGAAAAGCGGCAGCAAGAGCCAACCATTCGAATCCCATTGAAGTGTACGTCCGTGTCAAAATGTAGAAGTGGGTGATTCAATATGCACTAAACCTTCCAGATAGCAAAGACGTGATTACTATCTGGAAGGGCATTAGTAGGGATTAACGTGCTAGGTGATGATAAACAGGGCGAGGTAAACCATCAGCAAGCCCACAATACCTAAGATGATGCCCATCTTCGCCATGTCTTTGCTTTCGATAAGCCCGGTCGAGTAGGCCAGTGAGTTTGGTGGTGTCGATACTGGCAGAATCATGCCAAGTGACGCAGAGAAGGCGACCACAACCAGCAAGCCTTGCAGACCACCAATCGCAACTAGGCTTTCCATGGAAGCACCAATTGCAGCGGCTATCGGCATCAGCAAGTTGGCCGTCGCAGTGTTTGACATGAAGTTCGCCATTAACCAACACACGATAGACAATGTCAGTACCACAGCTGCAGGTGACAGCGATTCATAGTCAATTGCGTGTGCGAGTGCAGCGGCTAAGCCTGTTTTATCTAAGCCAATACCAATCGCAATACCACCTGCGACCAGCCACAACACATCCCAGTTAATCAGCTTGAGTTCTTCTTTGCCCATGATGCCAGTGAGCGTAAACACAGCCAGTGGAATGATAGACACGACATAGGTGTTCATGCCGTGCAGTTTGGTGGTCATCCACAATAAGATTGTCGCAGCGAAGGTGATGTAAACCACAATCGCTCGCCAGCTCTTTCTAAATTGTCCATCAAGCTTGAGCACCATGTTTCTTTCTTTAGAAGGGAAGAGTTTTTGTAGAAGAAACCAAGCGATGGTGAGTTGGATGATCACAAAGGGTAAGCCCATCATCATCCAGCTGAGGAAGTCGATGGTATTTTCACCCGTTAGGTATTGCAGCGCGATGGCATTGGGCGGTGTACCGATTGGGGTTGCGATACCGCCAGTATTGGCAGCAATTGGAATACACAACACGAGCGCTTTGATACCCATATCGCCTTTTGGTGCAGATGCCACGATAGGGCCGAGCAGCGCAAGCATCATTACCGTCGTTGCGGTATTTGACATGAACATTGAGAACACGGCGGTGATCAGCATTAAGCCGAGCATAATGAAGCGCGGCTCTGTACCAAATGGTTTGAGAAGCACTCGAGCTAGGTTGTTATCGAGTTCGTACTTGGATGCGGATATCGCAAGAGCAAAGCCACCCATGAAAAGGATGATGATTGGTGATGAAAATGCACCGAAGATGTCGGTATATTTGATTAACTCACCGAGATCGTGCCCCGCTGGTGGATTTCTAAATAGGTGTAAACCTTTGTCAGATATCATCACCAGTTCAAGCGCAATGATCAAAATGGAAGTGGCGAATACCGGAACAGGTTCAAGCACCCACAGCAGGGCTGCTAATAAGAATATCGCCAACAGGCGGTGTTGAATCAGCGTGAGATCATCGATTGGTATTGAATCTATCGGCATGAATAACACGCCTAAGGGAATCGCAAAACAAATCAACAGCTTGACCAGAACGCCAACATTGAGTTTAGGCATGTACAAAGACCCTATAAATAAAATATCTTCAAATAGAGTAAGTTATCTGGATTTCTGGTACTTGGAGACGGGTTGGAAAATCAAAAAGTTGTTTAAGGTTTCGACAGTTGTTTTGTTTTTGGTCAATCTTTTATCTGGGCAATTAGAGACAAGAGTGAGAAGCAGCAGGTGGCTGGGCAGGGTTTGAAAGATTGAGTTGTTAGAGCTTGAGTAGCAAATGAATCGGTAGAGTTAAGAAAAAGGCGCGTTCTTCTCTGAAATAGAAAAAGTAACGCGCCTTGAAAGCTTAAATGAGTTAACTCAAATTGTTAAGCTTGGTCAGTGTTCTCAGCAGAATCGGTAACAACATCGTCATTTGCTTGCGCTTCTTTGCCAGCAATGTGCGCGAAAGGTGTACCAAGAACCGTTTTCTCGCCATTTTGCATAGTGTCGTCAAACTTGATCGCATCTTTAGCGAACAGGTTGATAACGGTTGAACCAAGCTTAAAGCGGCCCATCTCTTCGCCTTTCTTCAAGATGATTGCTTTGTCACCTTGTGCAGGGTAATCCCATTTGTAAACCGAGTTACCACGAGGTGGGGTGATGGTACCTGCCCATACTTGCTCGATGCTACCTACGATCGTTGCGCCAACCAGCACTTGTGCCATTGGGCCAAATTCCGTATCGAAGATACAAACGACACGCTCATTACGTGCGAATAGGTTTGGAACGTTTTCTGCCGTTAACGGGTTAACTGAGAAAAGGTCACCTGGAACGTAGATCATCTGGCGCAGTGTGCCGTCGCATGGCATGTGCACGCGGTGGTAATCACTTGGAGACAGGTAAAGCGTTGCGAATTCACCGTCTTTAAATTCATCCGCTAGCGCAGCATCACCACCCAATAGCTCGCGAGCTGAGTAGTTATGGCCTTTCGCTTGAATCAGTTGACCGTCAGTAATTGGGCCAAATTGGCTCACACGTGCATCTGCAGGGTGAACAATAACAGACTCACCTTCAGCGATAGGACGCATGCCTTCTTTCAATTCACGCACGAAGAATTCATTGAATGTTTTAAAGTGTTTTGGATCGCTATGCAGAGCTTCATCCATGTTCACTTTGTATTGCTTGATGAACCAGTTGATGATCGCTGTCGTTAAGCCGCCCGCTTTAGCAGACGCAAGTTTGCCGACTAGGCGAGTTAATCCATGTTGTGGAATCCAGTACTGCAATCCAACTTTAATCTTATCCATTGTATTAATTTTCCAATGCTAATTGTTTTTCAATTAAATCTGTCGATGACGGTTTAGGGCGCGAGATGTTACTTAAATTCGCGCCAATTGTCAGTAAATGCACACATTTGTTCACAAAAACGCGATTAGAGATCGGCTTTTTTGTTGCGTGAATACTGACGGTTATCTTTGTTACTCGCCATGCTTTCAATGATGCGGTGGTAGTTGTCGAAACGTAATCGACTGATCTTTCCGTTTTCTACCGCTTCGCGCAGGATGCAGCCTGGGTCATCAATGTGTTTACAGTCACGGAACTTACAACCGCCAAGGTAAGGCTTGAACTCGATAAAGGCTTCAGTGATTTCGTCGGCCTCTAGGTGCCATAGGCCGAATTCACGCACTCCTGGTGAATCAATCAGATCACCACCAGAAGGGAAGTGGTATAAACGAGCTGCCGTGGTTGTGTGCTGACCAAGACCTGAGTTCTCAGAGACTTCGCCTTCTTCAATGTCTAGCGTAGGCATTAATGCATTCACTAGGCTTGATTTACCCACACCCGATTGACCAACAAAGATGTTGATACGGTCTTTGAGTTCAGCTTCCAGCTCTTTGATGCCGTAGCCAGACTCTTTACTCACGAACATCACTTTATAGCCGATCTTCTCGTACTCTTTAAGTGTTTCACGGTATTCAGCAATCTGCTCATCAGCCAGTAGATCGACCTTGTTCAGTACAACAAGCGGCGCGATGTTTACCGTTTCTGAAGCAATTAGGTAACGGTCGATAATATTAAGTGATAGCTCTGGTAGCACAGCCGATACGATAACCATTTGGTCGACGTTCGCAGCTACTGGCTTTAGGCCATCGTAGTAATCAGGGCGAGTCAGCATTGAAGTTCTCGGCTCAACCGCTTCCACAACGCCAGAAATACCGGCCATTGATTCTAAGCCTGCGCGCCAAGTCACTCGGTCACCAGAAACTAAAGTCTCGATACTACGGCGTAAGTTACAACGATGAACTTCGTTAGTTTCAAGATCTTCGATATCAGCATGTTGGCCAAAGCGCGTAATCACGAGTCCGCTTTTGGTTCCGCCAAGCATGTTCTCATCCCATTGGATAGAATCTTCTTTCTTGAGTCGCTTGTTCTGGTTGCTACGTACACGACGTACTTGACCTTTGGTTAACTTCTTTTTTTTAGCCACAATTTTTCACTTAACACATCTAACTTGATGATTGGGGACTCAAACAGGATGTTGCTGGTACCACGTGATTTCGATGGTCCTAAAGCTAGTTTGAGTATAGTTATTTGGGTATAGTACCTCTTTTACACATAAACAAATAGGCGACGCCTTATGTCCTTTAGCGATCAGAACCTTATTTGGGTTGATCTAGAGATGACAGGACTTGATCCTGAAACTCATAAAATCATTGAAATTGCTACTATCGTTACTGATAGTGAGCTTAACATCCTGGCTGAAGGACCTGTTTTGGCTATTCACCAACCTCAGAGTGAATTGGACAAGATGGACGAGTGGTGTACAACGACTCACACTGGCAGCGGCCTCGTGAAGCGAATTCAAGAAAGCACGGTTTCAGAGCAAGATGCCATCCAACAAACCATTGAGTTTCTTGAAAAATGGGTACCAAAAGGTAAGTCACCAATTTGTGGCAACAGCATTGGTCAAGACCGTCGTTTCCTATACAAGCACATGCCAGAGTTAGAAGAGTACTTCCACTACCGCTATGTTGACGTAAGCACTCTGAAAGAGCTGACTCGTCGTTGGAAACCTGAAGTGTTAGATGGTTTTTCTAAGTCGGGAAGTCACCTTGCGTTAGACGATATTCGAGAGTCGATCGCCGAGCTGCAGTACTACCGAAAAACGATTATTAACATCTAGTCGAATAAAATGATCACGTTTATCTAACTTTTCAGGGACATAAGAGCCGTTTTTTTTGCAAATCTGTGTGCTTTTACAGCAGTTGAGTAAAAAGTTTCGTAATTTTGCATTAAGGACTTGCATCACAAAAAAATGCTCTTATAATTCGCAGCCCTGAACGGAGAAAGACGTTTTCAGATTGCGATACTAGCTCAGTTGGTAGAGCGCAACCTTGCCAAGGTTGAGGTCATCGGTTCGAACCCGATGTATCGCTCCAATTTGTAGGTTACGGCGAAAGCGGTAATCGAAAGGTGAAAGACCTTTTATAATGCGATACTAGCTCAGTTGGTAGAGCGCAACCTTGCCAAGGTTGAGGTCATCGGTTCGAACCCGATGTATCGCTCCAAATTCTCTCTCACGCTTTATGCTGAAGATGAAAATGGTTTAGTCTCATTGTCTTAAACAATGCATCCGGACGCGGGATGGAGCAGTTTGGTAGCTCGTCGGGCTCATAACCCGAA
>NZ_AJYZ02000040.1:341544-342278 GCF_000272045.2 Vibrio crassostreae 9ZC13
TGAACAGCGAATAACGAATGCGATACTAGCTCAGTTGGTAGAGCGCAACCTTGCCAAGGTTGAGGTCATCGGTTCGAACCCGATGTATCGCTCCACTTTCTTTTCGAAGAGAGAGGGAAGAATCATCAACTTAATTGATGCATCCGGACGCGGGATGGAGCAGTTTGGTAGCTCGTCGGGCTCATAACCCGAAGGTCGTCGGTTCAAATCCGGCTCCCGCAACCACATTACAGTTAAACGTTAATTTGCTGCTTCTTAGCAGACAAGATGAACGGTTAGCTTATGCGATACTAGCTCAGTTGGTAGAGCGCAACCTTGCCAAGGTTGAGGTCATCGGTTCGAACCCGATGTATCGCTCCAAATTCTCTCTTTTTAGAGAACAGAGTCATTAACTTAAATAATGCATTCGGACGCGGGATGGAGCAGTTTGGTAGCTCGTCGGGCTCATAACCCGAAGGTCGTCGGTTCAAATCCGGCTCCCGCAACCACATTACAGTTAAGCGCTATCTGTTGCCCAAGGCAGTAAGAGCAGCGACTAACTAATGCGATACTAGCTCAGTTGGTAGAGCGCAACCTTGCCAAGGTTGAGGTCATCGGTTCGAACCCGATGTATCGCTCCAAATTCTATTCTTAGAGCTTTGCTCAGAATGAAAATGGTTTAGTCTCATTGTCTTAAACAATGCATTCGGACGCGGGATGGAGCAGTTTGGTAGCTCGTCGGGCTCATAACCCGA
>NZ_AJYZ02000040.1:343061-365465 GCF_000272045.2 Vibrio crassostreae 9ZC13
GCTTTCTTCTAAAAAAGCTAATAAGTACTTTAAACCTCTGTGTTTAAAGGCGACCACAAAGGTCACGCTCTTTCTTTAATGCTGCGAAGCATAATCCCCCAAAAAAGCAAATAATCCTCCATCATGGTGGATATTTTTTTGTCTTAAATTTTTCTTAGCAACTGAAATGCTAGTAAATATCAGGTCTCTGAAGCAGACACTTGAGGTTTTTCACATCTATAAACAGACTTATCCACAAAATGTTAGGTGTGGATAACTTGGTTGATAAAGTTGTTTCAGGCTTAATTCTTTACCTATCCCTAAAAGATCTTTCTTGTTTTCAATATATTAGATGAATTGCAGCGATCGTAACTTGTTGTTTTTTATCAAGTTGGATGCCTATCTTGGATTTAATAAAAGATCGTTAACTTGTTGTTTTTTGATCTTAATCATTTATCGGTACTGTGTTTAACTTTGCTCGGGTGTCGGAAGTTTACGAGAGTTCTGAATTTTTTCCACATTGTTAGAATTGAGAACAAGGTCAAACATTGTTCTAAAATTATGTGCAACGAGTTGTCTTAAATATTGGACTATCGATGTGGGTGTCGCTGTCAATCGTTGATACCAAAAGGGCTAGGCGTCTCTTGGTAGTCCTTTCTCTACTATACGTATCAGTCTGTGCTTTTTGGTGGAGATTTTGCTGTTACTTTTTTGCACACAGCTATTTTTCTGCGTAGAGCTATCTTCTTGCACACTGCTAGCGTTGGGTAACTGCTGTAGTTGTTTATTCAAAGCCCACTCAATATGCACATCAAGCATTTCGTTTTTGCCTTGATGAGACTCCAGGGTTTCAATAATGCGTTGTTGAAATGGTGCATTGCCCATCGCAACAAAGATATTGCGTAACCACTGGGTGTGGCCGATACGTCTGATTGCTGAGCCTTCCATTTTCTTTAGGAAGGTTGCTTCGTCCCAACTTGAAAGTGAAACCAGATCGGCTTCTTGGAAATCTTCTCTGCGGTGAAAGTCTGTTTGCTCTGTGAGTTCGGCATGACGATTCCACGGGCAAACTAACTGACAATCATCGCAACCGTAGATACGGTTACCAATGGCATCTCTATACTCTTCAGGGATCACACCATCATATTCAATGGTTAAGTACGAAATACATTTGCGCGCATCAACCACGCCATCAGCAATAATGGCACCCGTTGGGCAAGAAGTGATACATGCGGTGCATTTGCCGCACTCATCAACACTGGGTTCATCCGTGGGAAGAGGGATGTTAACTAACAGCTCCCCTAGAAAGAACCAAGAGCCAGCGTCTTTATCAAGAATTAATGAGTGTTTACCTGTCCAGCCCAACCCTGCTTTTTGAGCGAGTGGTCTTTCCAAAATGGGCGCTGAATCGACGAAAGGGCGTGAGTCTAAACCCTCGACCTCTTTTTCAATTCTTTGTCCTAGCTTTTTCAACTGGTTACGGAACAATTTGTGATAGTCGCGGCCTAAAGAATAGCGGCTGATGTAGCCTTGAGTGGTATCGCTTAGGTTAGAGGCGAACTGAGCTTCTGGTGGTAGGTAGTTCATTCGAGCGCTGATCACTCGAATTGTGCCTGGGTGAAGTTCATCAGGACGTGCACGCATCATCCCATGTCGAGCCATCCAATCCATTTCGCCGTGGTTGCCAGCATCTAGCCATGCTTGAAGAGGGGCTTCGTGTTCACTTAAATCAACATCGCAGATGCCAACTTTTTGAAAGCCCAGCTCTTTTCCCCAGATTTTAATTTTTTCAGCAAGATGGTCTAGATTCATGGCTTATTTCTTATTTTCTCTGTTTTACAATTAGAGATAAGGCTAATTAAAATTAGGTTCGGCAAAAATGGGGGCGGATCTTAACGGATCTTAGTGGTGTTGACCAGAACAGACGCGTTTTGATCAGTATTTTTCATAGAACTTACACTTGAGTGCTTGTCTCCCAAAAGCATCACGGTTTACTATTCTTGTTCTTTTGATTTTTATATAGTCAACGATCGATTTTTAGAGAACGTATTCATGAGCACGAAACAATTTACTTTGAAAGATGAACAAGCAACGATTCAATTAGGAACGGAGCTTTCTAATCTTTGCTCACAGCAGACGACTATTTATCTGCATGGTGATCTTGGCGCAGGTAAAACGACTTTCAGTCGTGGCTTTGTAAAAGCACTTGGCCATCAAGGAAATGTAAAAAGCCCAACGTATACTCTAGTTGAACCTTATCAACTTGCAGATTGGCAGGTGTACCACTTTGACCTTTATCGCCTAGCAGATCCTGAAGAGTTAGAGTTTATGGGAATTCGTGACTATTTTACGCCGGATGCTATCTGTTTGGTTGAGTGGCCTGAGAAAGGTTATGGGATGCTACCAGAAGCCGATTTGGATATTGATATTCGTTACCAAGACGATCACCGTGTTGTTTCTTTAACCGCTAATAGTGAATACGGACAGCGCTTACTTAGTCAGTTGGAGTTATGTTGATTTCTAAACGCCTGATTTCAACAGTGGCCATGATGGCTGCTGTTTTTTCTATACTGTTTTCTTCACTTGTTTCTGCAAACTCACTGAAAAGTTTAAGGGTTTGGCCTTCTCCAGAAGAAACTCGTGTGGTTATCGACTTAAAATCAGAAGCGGACTTTAGCTATTTCACCCTGAGTAGCCCGAGTCGCTTAGTGGTTGATTTAAAAAATACCAGTCTTGCGACTAAGTTACCGGTCGAGGTGAAAGACAGCCCTGTTCTATCTAAGATTCGTAAGAGCTCACCGCCAGACAAAAACACCTATCGCTTGGTTTTTGAGTTAAAGAAGTCGTCTAAAGCAGAATTATTCAAACTGAGCCCGACCCCAGGTGGTCAGTATGGACACCGTTTGGTGATCGACTTACCTCATGGGGCGGCAAGTAAAGCGACATCGACACCGAGTAAGCCAACGGTAAGTAAGAACATTAATCAGGTTAAGCGCCAGAAAGATATTCTAATTGTGATTGATCCTGGCCACGGTGGTGAAGACCCAGGTTCGATTGGTCCTACGCGTAAATACGAAAAAAACGCGACTCTGAGTATTTCTAAGAAGTTAGCAGCTCAACTGAATGCGGTCCCGGGGATCAAAACTCGTATGACTCGTAATGCTGATTACTTTGTGAACCTGAATCGACGTGTTGCGATTGCTCGAGAGAATGAAGCTCACCTGTTGATCTCTATTCACGCCGACGCCTTTACGACGCCTCAACCAAGAGGTGGTTCAGTGTTTGTATTGAACACTCGACGCGCAAATACAGAGATCTCTCGTTGGATTGAGAATAAAGAGAAACAGTCTGAATTGCTTGGTGGTAGCGGTGCAGCGTTCACAAGCAATATTGATGATAAGAACGTAAACCAAACCCTGCTTGATTTGCAGTTTAGCCACTCTCAAAAAGAGGGCTACAAACTGGCAACGGCAATTCTGTCTGAAATGGGTAAGGTTGCGAAACTGCACAATAGCAAGCCGATTAACACCAGCTTAGCAGTATTACGTTCACCACAGATCCCATCAGTACTGGTAGAGACAGGTTTTATTTCGAATCCGACGGAAGAGAAGCTTCTTTTCCAACGTTCGCACCAAGATAAATTGGCACGAGCAGTGACTAAAGCGGTGGTTAAGTATTTGAAGGCTAACCCGCCTGAAGGGATTATCTTGTCTAACGCAACGTCATCAACGGGCAGCGTGAGCCAACATAAAGTCTCTCGTGGTGAGTCTTTGTCTGTGATTGCGAGCAAGTATGGTACGTCGACACAGACGTTGATGAAGTTCAACAATCTGAAATCGAGCAGCCTAGCAATTGGCCAAGTACTTAAGATTCCAGGCAGTGCTTCAACTTCATCATCAAGCAGTGCGGTTAAAACGAAGACCATCACTCACACGGTTAAGTCTGGAGAGTACCTAGGTAAGATCGCCAGCCGCTATAAAGTGTCGGTGGCTGATATTAAACGTGAGAACCGTTTGAAATCAGAGACGGTGAGAGTAGGCCAAAAGTTACGTATTACGGTTGAAGTTAAAGATGTTCCTCTGCGCAAACACAAAGTTGCAAGAGGTGATTACCTTGGCAAGATAGCTTCGAAATACGGCGTGAGCGTCAACAGCATTCGCCAAGCGAATAAGCTAAGATCTGACAGTCTAGCTATCGGCCAAGTGTTGATTATTCCTCACAAGTAGTCTTGGGAATGCTAAACAGCTTCAGGTATATCAATGATAAAAAATAAGAACTAGTGCAAACGTAGCAGCGTTTCCATCAATGGCAGTAAGGTAGCTATAAATATGACGATCAAAATACTGCCAGCTCGGTTAGCTAACCAAATCGCAGCGGGTGAGGTGGTAGAAAGACCCGCTTCTGTTGTAAAAGAGTTGGTTGAGAACAGTTTGGATTCTGGTGCGACACGTATCGATATTGATATCGAGAAAGGTGGCGCCAAGATGATCCGCGTTCGTGACAATGGTAAAGGCATCGTAAAAGATGAGCTTGCCTTGGCACTGAGTCGTCATGCTACCTCCAAAATCCACACTCTTGATGACCTAGAGGCGATCGTCAGCCTCGGTTTCCGTGGTGAAGCGCTGGCGAGTATTAGCTCGGTTGCGCGCTTGACCATGACTTCACGCCCTGCCACTCAAGATCAAGCTTGGGCAGCACACAGTGAAGGTCGTGATATGCAGGTAAAACTGCAGCCAGCAGCACACCCAATTGGTACTTCGGTTGAGGTGTTGGATCTGTTCTTTAATACACCAGCGCGCCGCAAATTCTTACGCACCGAGAAGACTGAATTCACCCATATTGATGAGTTGCTCAAGCGTATTGCATTAAGTCGCTTTGATGTGACGATCAACCTTCGTCATAACGGCAAGATGATTCGTCAGTACCGCGCTGCCAAGACAGAAGTTCAAGCAGAAAAGCGCATCGCTGCGGTATGTGGCAATCCTTTTGTTCGCCATATGCTTAAGATCGAACTTGAGCATCAAGGCCTAAAACTTCATGGCTGGATCACCACGCCAGAAGGAGCAAGACAACAAAGCGACCTGCAATACTGCTATGTGAATGGTCGTATGATGCGTGACAAGCTGATCAATCATGCGATTCGTCAAAGCTACGAAACCAGCCTGCGTCCAGACCAATTCGCGACGTATGTGTTGTTCATAGAACTCGACCCACATCAGGTGGACGTGAATGTCCACCCTGCAAAACATGAAGTGCGTTTTCATCAAGCGCGCCTTGTGCATGACTTTATTTACCAAGCATTGAGTGATGGTTTAGCACAGAGCAAGCAGATCGATGCTGCACCAATCAATCAGTCGGCTTTTCATCAGTCAGAAGTGATTCATCATCAGCAAGATAGTACGAGCTCTGCAGTTGATGGTGTTGCAAGTTTCGCTGAGCCAGAAAGCGTAATGCCTAGCAGTTCGGATCAAACCCAAGTTTCGGATAGGGTGCGACACGCTATTGAGCAAACGCCTGCCTACCCGAGAAAAGCAGAATCAGAGCACGCTTTTGATAAGCCTCAACACAGCGTTAATGATGGTGGGCGACACTATGTTTCATCAATTAGCCCAAGCTCATCAACCAGTCCAAGTTCATTAGCTGGCCGAAGCTCGGCTACTAGTGACAGCAGTTTTACCGGTTCCTCTCGCCAAGAGTGGATAGAGTCTCGACCTGAACCTAAAAAAGAGAAAGAGCCACACCAACATCATGGTGAACCCGCGCCATCTAAGCGAGAAGTGAAAGCCTATAAAGAGCTTCTGAAAACGCCAGATTTTGATGAGCAAGTTGTACAGCCTTCACTTTCTCAAGAGCATGTGGCACCAGTAGAAACCAGAGACAACTTAGAAAATAAAGAAAATAAAGAAGCTAAGCCTGCTCAACAGAATCCTGTTCATTTAAAGCCAAGAGCACCTGTAACGGACTTGGGCAAAGCGGTCTCGATTGTGGAACGTCAGTATCTGGTAATGGGCAATAAGAACGGCAGTGTGCTGGTTTCCTTGGCTAAGGCTGAGTTATTGCGTGTTGTTGGTCAGCTTGATACTCGAGGTGGTGCGTTAAAAAGCCAACCACTATTGGTGCCTTTATCGATTAAGCTGGGTAGTGAACTTGTCGAAGTTGCTAAGGCGCTGAGTCAAACTCTGGCATTACTGGGGATTGAGCTTAAGGCGCGAAACAGCGAGGCGGTAATGGTGATGGGCGTGCCTTCTCCTTTAAGGCAGCAAAACTTACAAATTTTGATCCCAGATCTGTTATCTTACGCGGCTTCAATAAATGCCCAGGGTGCAGTGAAGCAACCTAATGACATGTTGTCAGCTTTGGTTAACTGGATCGGGATTCAAACCGCACAAGTAAAAAGCGACTACACTTTATCTGAAGCGGTTCAACTAGTTGGGGAACTAGAACAACTTTGGCATGGTCTACTTCCATTAGATGATCCAGAGTTTGTTAATCCTATCGACTTTTCAGCGACTATAGCCGCGTTTACGGTTTAATTTTTTCGCGACGACCTTTGTCTTTTTAGCTGAATACGTCGCGACACAAAGCCCTTTGCTAAAAAGCGCTAAAACAGAGAAGCAAATACAAAATATCATGACTGAAAAATTACCTTTAGCGTTGTTTTTAATGGGCCCAACGGCGTCAGGAAAAACAGATTTAGCTATCCGCTTACGTCAGAAATACCCTGTAGAGATCATCAGCGTCGATTCGGCATTGATCTACAAAGACATGGATATTGGTACCGCTAAACCGGATGCGGAAGAGCTTGAGCTCGCGCCTCATCGCTTGATTGATATTTTGGATCCAAGCGAAGCGTATTCTGCGGCAGATTTTCGTCGTGATGCGATCAATGAAATGAATAAGATTGTAGCGGAAGGCAAAATCCCGTTACTTGTTGGTGGCACAATGCTGTACTACAAAGCATTGTTGGAAGGTTTATCGCCATTACCAGCCGCGGATCAAGAGATTCGTAAGCAGATTGAAGCGGAATCTATCGAACAAGGTTGGCAGGCATTGCACGATCAATTAAGAGAGATAGATCCCGTATCCGCTGAAAGAATACACCCAAATGATCCACAAAGGCTTTCAAGGGCATTGGAAGTTTACCGAATTTCGGGTAAAACATTAACAGAGCTAACTCAAACGAAAGGCGATAGCCTGCCATTTCGTGTAAAACAATTTGCAATAGCTCCCAAGGAAAGGACTGAACTCCATCGCCGCATTGAGCTGCGTTTCGAGAAGATGATAGAAGCTGGGTTTGAAGATGAAATGAAGGCGTTGTACGCCAGAGAAGATCTTCACCCTGAACTGCCATCGATCCGATGCGTTGGTTATAGGCAGATGTGGGATTATTTAGACGGTAATTGTGATTTAGACGAAGCGGTTTTCCGTGGTGTCTGTGCAACCCGTCAGTTGGCCAAGCGACAAATCACCTGGTTGCGCAGTTGGGATGATTTAACTTGGTTAGATAGCGAAAACATTGATCAAGCGTTAGAAACTCTTTCAGATGCAATAGCATCTGATTAGTATTGCTGTGTATAATGTGATCGCTTTTGCGTGAATATACTCTGGAAAGGATCCGTTATTGAGGCTTTTAAAAAATCACAGCCTTTCAATAACAACGGAGTTTTTTTATTCATTTAGCTCAGATGCAAAGGCCGCACCTTTTTGTGCACCACTAGCTAAATAATTACAACAAAATACAAATAAGGAAAATAAAATGGCTAAGGGGCAATCGCTACAAGACCCATTCCTAAATGCACTCCGTCGTGAGCGCATTCCAGTCTCTATCTATCTTGTTAACGGCATTAAGCTGCAAGGTCAGATCGAGTCTTTCGATCAATTCGTGATCTTATTGAAGAACACAGTAAACCAAATGGTTTACAAGCATGCGATTTCTACTGTGGTACCTGCTCGCGCAGTTAGTCACCACAGCGGCGAGCAACGCACGCCATCTGATCGTCCAGAGAAGACTGAAGATTAATCGTTCAATTTGTACAGCTTGCGCTGTAATAAGGAGTTGGTTGCTTGTTTGACCGTTATGAATCCGGCGAGCGAGCCGTACTTGTTCATATCAACTTCACGCAAGAGGGAGAATGGGAAGATCTAAGCGAATGTGAAATGCTGGTCTCCTCAGCGGGGGTAGAAACGCTACAAGTGATTACTGGTAGCCGACAATCCCCACTCCCTAAATACTACGTTGGAGAAGGTAAAGCCCTAGAAATCGCACAAGCTGTTCAGCTGACCGGTGCTGAAATTGTGATTTTTAACCACTCCCTCTCTCCTGCCCAAGAGCGCAACCTCGAGCAATTGTGTAAATGTCGTGTGATTGATCGCACGGGTTTGATCTTAGATATTTTTGCACAACGTGCGCGAACTCATGAAGGTAAGCTACAAGTTGAGCTCGCTCAGCTTCGTCATATCTCTACCCGATTGATTCGTGGTTGGACTCACCTTGAAAGGCAGAAAGGTGGTATTGGTCTTCGTGGTCCAGGTGAAACTCAACTGGAAACCGATCGACGTTTGTTGCGTGACCGTATAAAGGCAATACTACGTCGTTTAGCGAAAGTTGCTAAACAGCGTGAACAAGGACGACGTGCTCGTAATCGAGCTGAAATCCCAACAATTTCTTTGGTTGGTTATACCAACGCAGGGAAATCAACACTTTTCAATCGCATCACAAGTGCTGGTGTTTATGCGGCAGACCAACTGTTTGCAACCCTAGACCCAACACTACGTAAGATTGATTTGGCAGATGTCGGGCCTGCAATTCTCGCAGATACCGTAGGTTTTATCCGTCATCTACCACACGACTTGGTCGCTGCGTTCAAGGCAACATTACAAGAGACGCAGGAAGCTGACATTTTGTTACATGTTGTTGATGCCAGTGATGACCGTTTTCGTGAGAACATTCAGGCTGTTCATGAAGTATTAGAAGAAATCGATGCTCATGAAGTGCCAACCCTTGTAGTCATGAACAAAATTGACTGCATGGAAGACCAAAAACCTCGAATTGAAAGAGACGAAGAGGGCGCACCTCGCGCTGTTTGGGTTTCTGCAATGGAAGGAGAAGGTATTGAGCTACTGTTTGAAGCTTTAACTGAGCGTTTAGCTAGCCAGATGGTTCAATTCCGGTTGTGTATTCCACATCAACATCAGGGTCGCATTCGCAGCTTATTCTTCGAGATGAAATGTATTCAACAGGAAGAGTATGATGAAAATGGTAACTTGTTGATAGATATCCGAATGCAACAAATAGATTGGTCTAAACTTGAAAAAAGAGAAGGGGCGCTCTTAGGTGACTTTATCGTTACCAAAGAGACTGCTACAGTATAACGTCATATCAAATGATGGAGCTTTCTAATGGCGTGGAATGAGCCTGGAAATAACAACAACGGCGATAATAACGGCCGCGATAATGACCCTTGGGGTAATAAAAATAATCGCGGCGGCCGAGATCAAGGACCGCCAGATCTAGACGAAGTGTTTAATAAACTAAGTCAAAAGTTAGGTGGCAAGTTTGGTAAAAAGGGTGGCAACGGTAACGGGCCATCTATTGGTGGTGGCGGTGCAATTGGCTTTGGTGTCATTGCCGTTATTGCTATTGCTATCTGGTTCTTCGCTGGTTTCTACACCGTTGGCGAAGCAGAAAGAGCAGTAGTACTTCGACTGGGTCAGTTCGACCGTATCGAAGAACCTGGTCTTAACTGGCACCCACGCTTCATCGATGAAATCAGTGATGAGCAACTAGTAAACGTTCAAGCGATTCGTTCTCTACGTGCTGCTGGCACGATGCTAACGAAAGATGAAAACGTTGTGACCGTTGAAATGGGTGTTCAATACCGTGTTTCTGACCCATACAAGTACTTGTATCGTGTAACGAATGCAGACGACAGTTTACGTCAAGCAACCGATTCCGCGCTTCGTGCGGTAATTGGTGACTCACTAATGGATAGTATCCTGACAAGTGGTCGTCAGCAGATTCGTCAAAGCACTCAAGAAACGTTGAACCGTATTATTGATAGCTACGACATGGGTATTCTGATTGTTGACGTGAACTTCCAGTCAGCACGTCCACCTGAGCAAGTGAAAGATGCATTTGATGATGCTATCGCGGCTCGTGAGGATGAAGAGCGTTTTGAGCGTGAAGCTGAAGCTTACCGAAATGACATTCTTCCAAAAGCAACAGGTCGTGCTGAGCGTTTGAAGAAAGAAGCGGTGGGTTACTCAGAGCGCACAGTTAATGGTGCTCTAGGTCAAGTTGCTCAATTCGAGAAACTGCTACCTGAATACCAAGCTGCTCCTGAAGTAACACGTAACCGTATGTACCTAGATACAATGGAAAAAGTGTACTCAAGCACATCGAAAGTCCTGATTGATTCTGAATCAAGCGGTAACTTGCTATACCTACCAATTGATAAGCTAGGCGCACAAGGTGGTTCTCAGTCGGGCTCTCGCCCTGCAAAAGCATCATCAACTTACGATCAAATTGAGTTAGAAACTCAAGCGGATCCAAAGCCTAGCACTCAAACTCGTTCAGACAGTTCACGCCAAGGGAGATACTAATAATGCGTAAATTAATGATCCCTGTATTAGTTGTGACGATTGCCCTTCTATTGATGTCAGTGTTTGTGATTCAAGAAGGTGAGCGTGGCATGGTAATTCGTTTTGGTCGAGTTCTCGATGACAACGGCGTATCACGAATCTATGAACCAGGTCTGCACTTTAAACTACCGATGTTTGATCGCGTAAAAGTACTTGATGCTCGTATTCAAACGATGGATGGCCGTTCTGACCGTTTCGTAACATCAGAGAAAAAAGACGTTCTAATTGATACTTACGCAAAATGGCGTATTGCTGATTTTGGACGTTTCTATCTGAGTACCGGTGGCGGTAATATCATGACGGCAGAAGCACTTCTTGAGCGTAAAGTGACAGATGTTCTTCGTTCTGAAATTGGTTCTCGTGAAATTAAGCAGATCGTGTCAGGCCCTCGTAACAAGGACATCCTGCCAGACTCTGCTGATAGCGAAGTCGTCACAACGGTAGCGGCTGCAGAAGCACTAGAAGTTGATGGCGAACGCGATAAGATCATGGAAAACGTTTTGTCTGGAACGGCAGAAAGTGCGATGGCTGATTTAGGTGTTGAAGTTGTTGATTTTCGTATGAAGAAGATTAACCTTCCTGACGAAATCAGTGAATCTATCTACCGCCGTATGCGTGCAGAACGTGAATCGGTTGCTCGTAGACACCGTTCTCAAGGTCGTGAGAAAGCGGAAGTTATCCGTGCTCAAGCTGAGCTAGAAGTGGCAACAGTTCTTGCTGAAGCTGACCGTACAGCTCGAATCACTCGTGGTGATGCGGATGCAGAAGCAGCGAAGATCTACTCTGATGCGTTCAGCAAAGATCCTGAGTTCTACGGCTTCATGCGTTCATTGCAAGCTTATGAGACATCATTTAGCGATAAGAGCGACATTCTAGTACTGGATCCGAAGACTGACTTCTTCCAATACATGAATCAAGCAAGCGGCGCTCCAGCAAAATAAGCTGATGCGTTAGCGAATGCTTAGCTTAATAAGCAAAATACGTTAAAACTTAAAAGGCTCCCATTGTGGGAGCCTTTTTGTTTTCTATGACTTCTTTCAGGAGGAGACATGTTTGTGGATTCACTATTGGGGCGCGAGGGAAGGCGCTTAACAGCGTTCTACTTATAGAAACCTAGCGGTAGGTCATGAAAGCGATAACCGCTCCAGCCACAACAAGACAGCCTCCAATGCGGCGCAGTTGCGTGTCTGGTTGCTCGCTCAGTTGCGCGACCATGTTTCTCCAGCCATTGGGTGCAATCAAGGGGCCGAGCCCTTCCACAATAAGTACGAGCCCAATAGCGAGCCAAATTGATTGAGACATGGTTCAGCCTTTTGTCTGTAAAAAAGCAATGATATCAGTATCTTTACACATCTGCCCCCAGTTATGGCTGGTTTATTTTTGTACAGCGTTAACGTTTATGAACAAAAAGTGACTGCAAGAAGTGTGATTCAGTGCTAGAATCCATTTTTAATTAGCAACAGAAATTGGAAAGATGGGAAATAACGTAGTCGTTCTAGGCACCCAATGGGGTGATGAAGGTAAAGGTAAAATCGTTGACCTTTTAACTGAAGATGCAAAATACGTGGTTCGCTACCAAGGCGGTCACAATGCAGGTCACACACTTGTAATTGACGGTGAAAAAACCGTTCTTCACTTAATTCCATCAGGCATCCTACGTAATAACGTTAAATGTGTTATTGGTAACGGTGTAGTATTATCGCCTGACGCACTTCTAAAAGAAATGAAGCCTCTTGAAGATCGCGGTATTCCAGTACGTGAACGTCTTTTCATCTCTGAAGCTTGTCCTCTAATTCTTCCGTACCACATTGCAATCGACAACGCGCGTGAAATCGCTCGTGGCGCTAAAGCTATCGGTACAACGGGTCGTGGTATCGGTCCTGCTTACGAAGATAAAGTTGCTCGTCGCGGTCTACGCGTTGGCGACCTTTTCGATAAAGAAGCATTTGCTGAGAAGCTAAAAGAAGTGATGGAATTCCACAACTTCCAACTAGAGCACTTCTACAAAGCTGAAACAGTAAGCTACGAAGAAGTTCTTGAGCAAGCGATGAGCTACGCAGATATGTTAACTGCGATGGTTATCGACGTAACTGACGAACTAGACGCAGCACGTAAGCGCGGCGACAAGATCATGTTCGAAGGTGCTCAAGGTACGCTACTAGATATCGACCACGGTACTTACCCATACGTAACGTCTTCTAACACGACTGCTGGTGGTGTTGCTGCAGGTTCTGGTTTCGGTCCTCGTCACATCGGTTACATCCTTGGTATTACTAAGGCTTACTGTACTCGTGTTGGTTCAGGTCCATTCCCTACTGAGCTATACGATGGCCTTGAGAAGCAAGACCCAGTTGGTAAACACCTAGGCGATGTTGGTCACGAGTTTGGCGCAACAACTGGTCGTCTACGTCGTACTGGTTGGTTCGATGCTGTTGCTATGCGTCGTGCAATCCAAATCAACTCTCTATCTGGTATGTGTCTAACTAAACTAGACGTTCTAGATGGCCTAGAAGAACTAAAAATCTGTACTGGTTACAAGATGAAAGATGGTTCTATCCTAGAAGTTTCTCCAATGGCTGCTGAGTCATTCGAAGAAGCGACGCCAATCTACGAAACAATGCCTGGTTGGTCTGAAAACACATTTGGTGCTAAATCTATCGACGCGCTTCCACAAGCTGCTCTAGATTACATCAAGCGTATCGAAGACCTAACTGGCGTTCCAATTGATATCGTATCAACTGGCCCAGATCGTAACGAAACTATCATCAAGGTTCACCCATACGGCGCATAATGCCTGCTGAGTGATTACCAGGCACGAACAGTGCTTTGATAATAAAATAGTTTTCTAAAAGCCGACTTTATTAAGTCGGCTTTTTAATACCTGCAATTTAGCCGTTCACTCTTTGATGGTGATCTTTTAAGCGTCATCAGGCAAAATATTGCCCATTAGCGGCAAGTTTTGTCTAAAGCCGTCGGGGTTATTGCCGATACAGATATCATGGAAAGTGAAGTTCACACTGTTTTGTGCGTGTAGAAATCCTCTGCACCCCTCAATAGATAACTTTAGCGACAGATAATAGAGTGCAGGTATGAAGCTACGAATTGTGGCAGCTTCATTGATAATGGCACTGAGCTCACCCTTGAGTCATGCAAATTTGGCTGATGTGGGAGAGCCCGTTCCAATATATACAGAAGCTGAACTGATTAATTTAATCGAAAATAATCAACATCTAGAGCGAGTGAAAGCTGATAAGTGCCAGTTAGTTGAAGATATCGTTGCTCGTGCAACGCGTATTAGCTTGCCTTCTTATGAGTTTTTATACGGTGATATGTTGGCTTGGGGTGTGTGTGTTCCACAAGATGTAGAGCTTGGCCTTTACTATATGGAGAACGCGGCACATCAAGGTTTACCCGCTGCATTAGAGCAGTTAGGTCGTTATTACTCTCGTGGTACTTTGGTACAACAAGATCAAGAGCGTGCGATTCCGTATCTACGTGAAGCGGCCTCTATGGGTAACTTAAGTGCGAGCATTCACTTAGCGGAACTCTTGTTACGTGACTACGGTAGCCCATTGGATTATGAAGATGCTTACCGTTGGTTGTATAACTCGGTAACCGCAGACCAAAGACAACACAGACGTATCACTGTGCTTCGTAGCGGTCTGGAACAGAGAATGCCAGACAATATTATTGCTCGAGCAAAGCGTCGAGACGTGTTCTGGTAATACCGAGCAAGAAGCCTGTAATGATCCCTGCACTCATTGTTACAGGAAACAAGACTTAAAAAGCCCCGCCTAATTTAGTTAGTGCGGGGCTTTTTACGTTTAGGAGGTCATGCTATTCGATTGCGAGTTTATTGAACAACCTCACCAGACTCAATTACCGTTTCACGAACAACCTTAGTGAAATCGAGTGCTTCTTGGCGGATCTTATCTTCGTCTACCGTTAGCATGTCGCGATCTTGCATGATGATCTTGCCATCAACGATGGAATGACGAACATTGCCTGAGTTAGCTGAGTACACCAGTGCTGAGTATGGGTTGTAGACCGGAACCATGTTTGGCGCCTTAGTATCGATCACTATGATGTCAGCCAGTTTGCCTGCTTCAAGAGAGCCGATCTTATCTTCCATGTGCAGCGCTTTTGCTGCGCCCATGGTCGCCATGTCGATCACTTTGATCGGCGGCATCGCAGCACGATCTTTGTTAACTAACTTGTGAACCTTAGCGACTTGGTTAAATTCATCAATGGTGCTCAGTGTGTTACCAGACATTGGGCCATCAGTACCTAAACCGATACGCACGTTCTCGTCATACATCTTAAGCGCAGGTGATACGCCTTTTGCTGACTTGATGTTAGCACTCATGTTATGAGCCACGCCCATATCCGATTTCTTCACCAGTTCGATATCATGATCGTCAACAAGGATCATGTGTGCACCCACCAAGTTCTTGTTGAGTGCGCCAATGCTGTCCATGTATTGAACCGGGGACAATCCATCAGAACGCTCTGCGATTTTCTCTTCTTCACGGTGTGATTCTGCAAGGTGAATCATTACTGGAACATCTAACTCTAGGGAGAGCTTAGATATTTTCTGCAGGATCTCTGTGGTGTTGGTGTAAGGCGCATGCGGTGCAAACGCTGGTGTGATTCGCGGGTGATCTTTGTATTCTTCAATGAAGTTCAACGCGTACTTAATGCCTTCTTCGGCGTTGGCCGCATCGGCTACAGGGAACTTAATCACCGTTTCACCTAGGATGGCACGCATACCGATCTTATCGACGGTTTTTGCGACTTCATCTTCGAAGTAGTACATGTCGGCGTAAGTGGTCACACCGCCTTTCACCATTTCAACGTTACCTAGGTTCGCACCAATGCGTACCATGTCTCGCGATACTAGCTTCTTCTCTAGCGGAAAGATGTAACGGTGCAGGCGATCTGGCACATCATCGGCTAACGAACGGAAAACTGTCATTGATACATGAGTATGGGTATTGATGAGACCTGGCATAACGATATCGCCATCCACGTCTAACACTTGCTTAGCTTGGTACTGCTTCTCTAGTGAAGCATCTCCAACCGCAATGATTTTGTTGTCTTTGACGACAACAGTACCGCTTTCATAAACCGTTTTGTCTTGGTTCATGGTTAGAACCATCGCATCGGTAATCATCAGGTCAGCCTTTTCCATTGCCGAACTTGCGAATGGGAACAGCGCTAGGCTCGCCATAGCTGAAGCCAATAAAGTGCGTTTTAGTTTCATATCATACCCAGAACAGGAGTTGGTAAAGTGCGTGGATAATAGTGTATTTCATTCATGGCGCAAACGTTTGTTTTATCGTTTGCTTGAAATTTTGATGATAATCCACGTCTATGAAGCGATGTTTCACAAAGTGAAGATATGTATCAATCTGAGGTTATTTGAGTGTTTTCTAAAGCATATCTGTAGCTTACCCCTAGCATCAGATATACTAGGGGTATATACCTTCCTTGCTTAAGCAGGCCCGCCTATGTCAAAAAACACACCAACGTCAGAAAATACGACAGCGACAACCACTGTTGATCCTTTTGCCGACCGAGAGTCGAAAAATTACGATAACCCAGTACCAAGCCGAGAGTTCATTATTTCGTTTCTAACAGACGCGAATATTCCGATGAACCGCAACGATCTATTCGAAGCTTTGGGTCTTGCTGGAGAGGAACAATATGAAGGGCTGCGTCGTCGTTTGCGTGCAATGGAGCGTGATGGACAGCTTATCTTTACTCGTCGTCAGTGCTACGCATTGCCTGAGAAGATGGAACTGATCAAAGGCTATGTGATTGGTCATAAAGACGGTCATGGTTGGGTTCGCCCAGACGGCAGTGTGGGTAAAGACAATGATATCGTGCTGCCACATCATCAGATGAAAACCATCATGCACGGTGATTACGTATTGGTTCAGCCTACTGACAACAGTAAGCGTGGCCGTCGTGAAGGTCGCTTGGTTCGTGTGCTTGAAGAGCGTAAAACGCCACTTGTTGGTCGCTTCTTCCTAGAGTACGGCCATTCTTACGTTGTTGCTGATGATTCGCGTATTAGTCACGACATCCAGATCCCTACTGAGCATAAAGGCGGTGCTCGAATGGGTAATGTGGTTGTGATTGAAATTACGGATCGCGGTGGTCGTTCTCGTAACATGATGGGGAAAGTAACCGAAGTTCTTGGTGAAAACATGGCGCCGGGTATGGAAACGCAGATTGCGATCCGTACTCACCAGATCCCACAAGAGTGGCCTGAAGCGGTAGATAAGCAAATCGAAAACCTAGGTGAGCATGTTCCTGAAGAAGCAAAAGAAGGACGTGTAGACCTGCGTAAACTGCCATTGGTTACCATTGATGGTGAAGATGCGCGTGACTTCGATGATGCGGTTTACTGTGAAGCGAAGAAAGGCGGCGGCTGGCGTCTATGGGTAGCGATTGCTGACGTAAGTTACTACGTTCGCCCAGATACAGCGCTAGACAAAGAAGCGATTAACCGTGGTAACTCGGTATACTTCCCGTCACAAGTCGTGCCAATGCTGCCAGAAGTGCTTTCAAATGGTTTGTGTTCATTGAACCCTCAGGTAGACCGTTTATGTATGGTGTGTGAGATGACTATCTCAGACAAAGGTAAACTGTCAGGCTACAAGCACTACGAAGCGGTAATGAATTCTCATGCTCGTCTTACTTATAACAAAGTAGGCGCGATCTTAGATGGCAATGAAGAATTACGTGAGCGTTACGAACCTGAAGTACCACATCTTGAAGAGCTTCATAAGATGTATAAGGTGCTTAAGAAAACGCGTGACGAACGTGGTGCGATTGAATTTGAAACGGTAGAAACTAAGTTTATCTTCAATGCGGATCGTAAGATTGACCGTATTGAGCCAGTAATTCGTAACGATGCACACAAGATCATCGAAGAATGTATGATTCTTGCGAATATCGCATCGGCATCTTACGTAGAAAAAGCGAAAGAGCCTGCGCTGTACCGTGTTCACGAAACTCCGGGCGAAGAGCGCTTAATGGGCTTCAAGAGCTTTTTAAGTGAATTAGGTTTAACACTGGAAGGTGGTCTGTCGCCATCACCAGTAGACTATGCACAACTGATGCAACAGATTAATGAACGTGAAGATCGTGAATTAATCCAAACTATGCTGCTACGCTCAATGAAGCAAGCGGTATACAACGCGGATAACGCGGGTCACTTTGGTTTAGCTCTTAAACGCTATGCTCACTTTACCTCGCCAATTCGTCGTTACCCAGATTTGCTATTGCACCGTGCGATTAAGTACCTTATTGCGAAAGAAGAAGGTCGTAACAGCGAACGTTGGACGCCAACTGGTGGTTACCACTACACTTTCGATGATATGGACTTCTACGGCGAGCAGTGTTCAATGACTGAACGTCGTGCTGATGACGCAACGCGTGAAGTAAACGACTGGTTGAAGTGTGAATACATGCAAGACCATGTCGGTGAGGTGATGGATGGTGTGATTGCCAACGTGACTGGTTTTGGCTTCTTTGTTCGTCTAACTGAACTGCACATTGATGGCTTGGTACACATCTCAGCGCTAGCGAATGATTACTACCAATTTGATGCTGTTGGTCAGCGTCTAGTGGGTGAAAGCTCAGGTAATATCTACCGCTTGGGTGATTCGGTTAAAGTGAAGGTTTCTGCGGTTAATTTAGAAACTCGCCAAATCGACTTTGACTTAGAAGACACTGATCGTCAGCCGCGTGGCAAAGGCAAAACAGCCAAGAAGCGTGCAGCCGAAGCGATGAAAAAGGCGAAAAGCAAGAAGCGCTCAGCAGTGAAGAGTAATAAACCAGGTGTATCAGCGAAGCCTATGGTTGAGCCAACTAAGCGACCTGACGGAAGCAGCGAAGGCCCTGCTAAGAAGAAAAAGCCAGCGAATAAAACCGGTGCTGCTAAAGCTCGCGCTAAGAAAAAGCGTGCAGCAAGCCGTAAGCCAAAGGCTGATAACTCTTAAGACTGATAAATCTTAAGGCTAATAAGGCGCTCTGCTAATCAGGTTTAGCGCCTACTGATTTAGTGTGAAATGACTTTAATGCGAGAGTATCAGGCACAAGACGCATACTCTCGAAATGAACAACACAGAGGTGGACACATCGGCATTGATGTCATTCATCTCTGAGCAATAAGAGTAAGTTGAGACAATGAGTAACGAATTTATTTACGGTATTCACGCGGTGAAAGCCGTACTAGAAAAAGATCCTGCACGTTTTATCGAAGCGTATGTATTGAAAGGTCGCCAAGACGAGCGTCTTCTTCCATTACTGAACCAACTGCAACAGTTTGGTGTGTCGATTCAACAGATGGGTCGTAAGCCGTTGGATGAAAAAGCACAAGGTGCGAATCACCAAGGTCTTATTGCTAAGGTGAAGCCTGCTAAGCAGCTTAATGAAACTCACCTAGACGATATCCTAGCGCAGCACGAACAGCCTTTGCTGTTAGTTCTAGACGGCGTAACAGACCCTCATAACCTAGGCGCTTGTCTACGTAACGCGGATGCCGCAGGTGTCGCTGCTGTTATCGTACCTAAAGATCGCTCTTCGCCGTTAACAGCAACGGTAAGCAAGGTTGCATGTGGCGCAGCTGAAACGGTTCCTCTCGTGCGCGTAACCAACCTAGCTCGCACAATGCGTGCACTGCAAGAGCAGGGCGTATGGTTTGTGGGTACGGCAGGTGAAGCAACGCATGATATCTATCAAGCGAAGCTAACGGGTCCTCTTGCGGTAGTTATGGGTGCAGAAGGTGACGGTATGCGTCGTTTAACGCGTGAAACCTGTGATGACCTAATTAAGATCCCAATGGCGGGTAGCGTGTCTAGCTTGAACGTATCTGTTGCATCGGGCATCTGTCTATTCGAAGCTGTGCGCCAGCGTCTAGCTCAGTAATAGATTGAAAATATTGAAATATTAAACGCTCGTCACTTAGGTGATGGGCGTTTATTTTATGCGTTCAAATTAGGTAGAAATAGCGATTACTGGATGGCTAGATGGCGAAAGAAAAACTGTTTCATTATTCACCAAATAGCGCTTGCCAATACCGGGTTCTTTCTATAACATTTGCCGTCCTTAAAACTCGGTCATTTATCTTTAGTTCCTTGCTTCCTCTGGACGACCGGGCCACTCGTGGAAGCTAATAATCCGTAAGGAGCAACCAAATGCGTCATTACGAAATCGTATTCATGGTTCACCCTGATCAAAGCGAGCAAGTTGCTGGCATGATCGAGCGTTACACTGGTTCTATCACTGAAGCTGGCGGTACTATCCACCGTCTAGAAGACTGGGGTCGTCGTCAAATGGCTTACCCAATCAACAAGCTTCACAAAGCTCACTACGTTCTTATGAACGTTGAAGCTGGTCAAGAAGTGATTGACGAGCTAGAAACTGCTTTCCGTTTCAACGATGCAGTTCTACGTAACATGATCATGCGCACTAAAGGCGCTGTGACTGAGCAATCTATTATGCTTAAGCAAAAAGAAGAGCGTGCAGAGCGTGCTCCTCGTCGCGAAGAGCGTACAGAAGCTAAACCAGAAGCAGCTGCTGAGTAATTCTTTTTTGGCTTAACGCCTTAAAAAATTCTCAACTTGTTTTAGGTCATTGATAGTTATTTCGATAATTGTGAAAGACCGCTTTACTAAATTTAAGATCAGGAGATAGCCCATGGCTCGTTTCTTCCGTCGTCGTAAATTCTGCCGTTTCACTGCAGAAGGCGTACAAGAGATTGACTACAAAGACGTAGCAACTCTTAAAAACTACATCACTGAAGCTGGTAAAATCGTACCTAGCCGTATCACTGGTACAAGCGCTAAGTACCAGCGTCAACTAGCTCGCGCTATCAAGCGTTCTCGTTACCTAGCTCTACTACCGTACACTGACAAGCATCAGTAATCGGTAATAGTTAATAATAGTTTAAGAGGACTAAGATAATGCAAGTTATTCTACTTGATAAGATCGGTAACCTAGGTGGCCTTGGCGACCAAGTAAACGTTAAATCTGGTTACGCTCGTAACTTCCTTATCCCACAGGGTAAAGCAGTTATGGCAACTAAAGACAACGTTGCTATGTTCGAAACTCGTCGTGCTGAACTAGAAGCTAAAGTTGCTGAGCAACTAGCTGCTGCTGAAGCTCGTGCAGAGAGCGTTAACACTCTAGAAGGCGTTACAATCGCTTCTAAAGCTGGTGACGAAGGTAAACTATTCGGTTCTATCGGTACTCGTGACATCGCTGACGCTATTACAGCGGCAGGTGTTGCAGTAGCTAAGAGCGAAGTACGCCTACCTGAAGGCGCTCTACGTAACATCGGCGAATTCGAAGTAAGCATCCAACTTCACTCTGAAGTTTTTGCTACTGCGAAAATCGCTATCGTTGCAGCTGAGTAATTTCAGTACCAAGACGAATTCTTTCTTTTGAAAGTTTTAAACACCAGCTTCGGCTGGTGTTTTTTTATGTCTGGAATATAGGAAAGTACAAGGAAGGGCTACAGTAGGTAAAAAGCTTACGGTGATCCATAAGCTGTTATTGCTGAACAAGTTGTTCTCAAGGTTAGAGGTGGCCTAAGATTAGAACTGGAAGAGCAAGTTGATCGATAGAACAGAGTCTTGTTTGCTTAAGCCTTCAGGCACTTTATCGTGGTACTGGCGAGAGTGAGCGATCTTCAGCGCGATATTGTCAGTAATATCGTTGATGGCTTCTAACTCAGTATCAAACTTTAGGTTACTGTGACCAGAGACAAGCGTCACGTCTGCCTTGAGCTGCAAATTCTTCAACACCTGCCATGACGTATTCACGTTGCCACGGAAAATTGCCTCTTCAACAATCTCTGGGAAGATGATGTCATCATCATCAATCTCATCAAGGTTCGGTTCTTGGTAACGAAAACCTGGTCCCACTTCGACTTCCAACACAAACTCTTCGGTATTCGAAAACTGGTAACCCAGACCACTCGAAATTGTGTAGTCCTTAAAGTAAGCACTGTATCTCGAGTCGACTCCTTTGAAACTGCCGTAAAGGTAGGTTTTAGGGCTTAACTTGTAGTCACTCTGAGCTGAGTAAGTCGATTGCCTTTTATCTTCTTCGCCATCTTTGTAGAGGTTGTAGTATTTCCATTCACCACTGGTTCTATGACGGCCAGCCGTGTACTCACCGTTAAGGCGTGCGTTAAGCGCTCGTGAATCAGAGTTACCAGTATGCGACTGATATCCAAATTCGACTTCCGTTTTTAGCGGGCTCGGTAGTTCTGTATCACTTGTATCACTCGGTGCGATATCCATATCTTTTTCTTCAGGTGTCGGTGCAACGACGATCGGCTCAGAAGTAGGTTCTGAAACTACTATAGAGTCGAGGATTGCATCAACAGAGTCTTTAGCATCATCAGCTAAGGCCATCGGAGCGCTCAGGAGACCAGTGCTTAGAAGACCAGTGCTCAGAGCCAATAATTTGGACACGCATACCTCTAGTTATACAGTGAGTGAATGGCAGGATCGTAATGCTACCCTTGGTTAATTCCGTCAGCAATAGGTAAATTCTTCCTGAAGAATAAAACAAACTCATAGGATCGGATTACAAACGGATGTTCTTGGGTATAATGAACGATCATTATTAGTTATTGAGTGTAGTCATAGTGGATACCAAAAGTCAGAAATCAGCCAACGATCAGGTGGACGCCATCAAGGTCCCGCCACATTCATTAGAAGCTGAGCAATCTGTTATTGGCGGGTTGTTATTAGACGCTCT
>NZ_AJYZ02000040.1:365683-376180 GCF_000272045.2 Vibrio crassostreae 9ZC13
GATAACGAACGCTGGGATACAGTTGCCGAAAAGGTTGTGGCCAAAGACTTTTATAGCCGTCCTCACCGTCTGATCTTTGAAGCGGTAAAGGATATCCTTGAAGAAAGTTCTCCTCTGGATCTTATTACACTCTCTGAACATTTAGAGCTGCGTGAGCAACTTGAAGAAGTGGGTGGCTTTGCTTACCTTGCTGACTTAGCGAAAAACACACCAAGTGCCGCAAACATCAATGCGTATGCGGATATCGTAGCGCAACGTGCACTTGTTCGTAGCCTGATTGGTGTCGCGAATGAGATTGCTGATTCTGGTTATGACCCTCAAGGTCGTACATCGGAAGAGCTGGTTGATCTTGCTGAAAGTAAAGTCTTCGCGATTGCCGAAGGCCGTGCAAGTGAAAACGAAGGTCCACAAAACGTTGATAGCATTCTAGAGAAGACGCTAGAACGTATCGAGATCCTATACAAAACGCCGCAAGATGGTGTGACAGGTGTCGATACTGGCTTCAACGACCTCAACAAGAAAACAGCAGGTCTACAAGGCTCTGACTTAATTATTGTTGCTGCTCGTCCATCGATGGGTAAAACCACATTTGCGATGAACTTGTGTGAAAACGCGGCGATGAAGCAAGACAAACCGGTTTTAATCTTCTCGCTAGAGATGCCAGCCGAACAGCTGATGATGCGTATGCTTGCGTCACTTTCTCGCGTAGACCAAACCAAGATTCGTACTGGTCAGCTAGATGATGAAGATTGGGCTCGTATCTCGTCGAGTATGGGTATTCTGATGGATAAGAAGAATATGTATATCGATGACAGCTCGGGTCTAACGCCAACAGAAGTGCGTTCTCGTGCTCGACGTATCGCTCGTGAACACGATGGTATCTCTATGATCATGATAGATTACCTTCAATTAATGCGTGTACCTTCGTTATCTGATAACCGTACTCTTGAAATCGCCGAGATTTCTCGCTCATTGAAAGCGTTAGCAAAAGAGCTCAACGTTCCGGTTGTGGCACTTTCTCAGCTTAACCGTTCCCTAGAGCAACGTGCTGATAAGCGCCCAGTAAACTCGGATTTGCGTGAATCAGGTTCGATTGAGCAAGATGCCGATTTGATCATGTTCATCTATCGTGATGAGGTTTATAACCCAGATAGTTCCTTGAAAGGCATTGCTGAGATCATCCTTGGTAAGCAACGTAACGGTCCGATCGGTTCTGTTCGTCTTACGTTCCAAGGCCAACACTCCCGATTTGATAACTATGCAGGCCCTGCATTTGATGATGAGTAATCGCTAATGACTTACATGAAAGCGGCGACGGCGAGCATTGACTTAAACGCGCTCGAACATAACCTGAACCAGATAAAGTCGAAGGCTCCTCAGTGCAAGGTCATGTCTGTTGTGAAAGCCAATGGCTACGGACACGGCTTACTGCATATAGCCAAGCATTCAAAAAGCTCTGATGCTTTTGGTGTGGCGCGTATTGAAGAAGCGTTACAACTTCGTGCTGGTGGCATTGTTAAACCTATTTTGTTGCTGGAAGGATTTTACTCTTCGGGCGATTTGCCAATCTTGGTGACCAATAACATTCAAACGGTGGTGCATTGTGAAGAGCAATTAAGCGCGCTAGAGAATGCGGATTTGGAAACACCCGTTGTGGTATGGCTAAAAGTCGACAGTGGTATGCACCGATTAGGTGTTCGCCCTGAGCAATACCAAAACTTTGTTGAGCGTTTGCATCAATGTGCGAATGTTGCCAAACCTCTACGTTACATGAGCCACTTCGGTTGTGCTGATGAACTGGATAGAGCAACCACCGTTGAACAGACAGAGCTTTTCTTGTCGCTTACTGAAGGTTGTGAAGGGGAGCGTTCACTTGCTGCCTCTGCGGGTTTACTCGCTTGGCCAGACAGCCACCTTGATTGGGTTCGTCCGGGAATCATATCTTACGGTGTCTCTCCATTTGTTGATAAATCAGCGCAAGAGCTTGGATTTTTGCCTGTGATGACCCTGACCTCACACCTAATTGCCGTTCGCGATGTGAAAGCCGGTGAAAGTGTGGGTTATGGCGGAAACTGGACCAGTGAACGTGATACCAAGGTTGGTGTTATCGCGATTGGTTACGGTGATGGTTATCCTCGTACTGCACCTAACGGTACTCCAGTGTTCGTTAACGGTCGAAAAGTACCGATCGCAGGACGTGTATCAATGGACATGCTAACGGTTGATCTAGGCCCTGATGCGGCAGATAAAGTCGGCGATGAAGCGACTCTGTGGGGTAAAGGTTTACCTTCAGAAGAAGTGGCTGAACATATCGGCACTATCGCTTACGAGTTAGTCACTAAGCTGACTTCGCGTGTTGCGATGGAATATGTGAAGTAATCATGGATCTTGATAAGTAAATTATGTTCAAGCGAACGACTCGAAGCTGGCTAATGTCTGCAATGACATTACTCGGTGTCAGCTTTTCTTCTTCCGCTGTGAGTGAAGAAAAAGATTCAGCCTTTGTTCCTTTCTACTTCAGCACCGAAACCATGGGTAACACCTTTGGGGTTGCGGGTGTCGCAAAGGGTGTTTGGCAACCTCAAGCCGCTCTGTTTGGTATGGCACTCTATTCAGACAAAGACAGTTACGTCGGTTTTCTATCGGCTTTTAACTATGCCTTGTCTGAGAACGTATTGTTTAGCACTCAGATGTATCAAGCGCGCTTCAACGACAACCCGTATTACATTGGTTCTCAAGGCGATAATGATTCATCTATCGATGACAAAACCATTGCTGATGGCTTAGAGCAAAACTATCAGTTTGAGTTTAAGTATTTGCTACCTTGGGGCAACGTTGCAGAACACGGTTTACTCGGTGCTTTTCAGCCAATCAAAGATGTGAGCTTTGCTTCGCCAATAGAATCGGGTGTCAGTTCGATTCTATTTACGCCTTTTTATACTGCTCGTGAGTTGGAAGGTTTAAATAATACCGAGGAGGCAACAGGCTTTAGTTTGGCGTTTGATTGGGATAACCGTGATAGCACACGCAACCCGACCAGAGGTTCTCACACTAACCTTGAGTTCACCACTGGCGCAGAGAGTTGGTCTAACGATGACTTGTGGCTTAAGTGGACCTTCCAAAATAGCCAGTACTTTGCTTTAGGTCCTTTAGGGGACTTATTCGATCAACAAGTTTTAGCATTTGATTTCTATACCGCTGACACGCCAACGTGGGATAACTGCTCTGGGCAAGATTGTGCTCGCCCACCAGAAACGGAGCAAGCTCGATTGGGTGGCTTGTATCGTTTACGAGGTTATACCGGAGGTCGTTATCACGGTCGCTCTGCAGTTCATTATTCTGCTGAGTACCGAGTACTTCCTGACTGGCAACCACTTGGCGATATCCCACTGATAAACTACTACGATTTGCCTTGGTGGCAATGGGTAGCGTTTGCTGAATTAGGGCGCGTTGCCGATGAGTACGACATCAAAACACTGCACTCGGACATGAAATGGAGCTTAGGTGGCGCGGTGCGTTTCCAAGTGGAAGGCATTGTTGTTCGTGCTGAGTTGGCGCGAGGTGGTGATGAAGGGACCTTTAGGGTCATGATCAATCAGCCCTTCTAAAGCTTTCGGCCTACAGTAGGCCAAATACTATTTTTATAAGAGTGGTTGTGGAAACTCACCACTCTTTTTTATTAACAAGATATTGTTTTTATTAAGGAGATCTTGTTTCAAGCAGTCTACTCACCTTGCATCGTAGCAATCACAGTTCGGCTTCCACCACAATCTCGGTGCTCTCCTAAGTAAATGCCCTGCCATGTTCCTAAAGCTAAACGACCATTGCTAATTGGTATTGTCACACTGGTGCCAAGTGTCGATGCTTTAATGTGGGCAGGCATGTCATCATCACCTTCATAGGTGTGTCTGTAGTAGGGCGCTCGCTCTGGGACAAACTTATTAAAGTGCGACTCCATATCGGTACGGACGGTAGGATCTGCGTTCTCATTTAGTGTGAGGCTGGCAGAGGTATGTTGGATAAAAAGATGTAATAAACCAACAGATAGAGAATTGATATCGTGTATCTGTTGTTCAATTTCATCAGTAATGAGATGAAATCCACGCTTTCGTGCATTTAGGTGTATAGTCTTCTGAATCCACATACGCCATCCTTTATAATGTATTTGGAAAAAAAGTGGTTTAACGCTATCTTTTGAACTTGAATTTATCAGGTATCGCTCACATTTAATTATGTTAGAGCTAGAGTCTGTACCGATTCTTCTGTCAGGAAATCTAATCCTGATTTATCTCAAGGTACAGCTCTTCATATGCGGCATAATACGTCGTGAAAAAAAATTACAAAGAATCTTTCAGTGGTGACGCGGTTTGGTCATCACAGAAAAATATAAACTTTCGCCTAATCGGGGGTTCTATTCATCACCCAGGTGACGTTTAGAATAAAACCTACAGTAACATCGGGATAGATACCATGTTGAAAAATATCAACCCAACGCAAACACAAGCGTGGAAAGCTCTAACGGCACATTTTGAGTCTGCTCAAGATATGGATATGAAAGAGCTGTTTGCTCAAGATGCAAAGCGTTTCGAGAGCTTTTCTACTCGTTTCGGTTCTGACATCTTAGTGGATTACTCTAAGAACCTTATCGATGCTGAAACTATGCAGCACCTATTTGCTCTTGCGAACGAGACTGAAGTTAAGTCTGCAATTGAAGCGATGTTCAGCGGTGATGCAATCAACAAGACTGAGGGCCGTTCAGTACTTCACACTGCACTGCGTAACCGTAGCGACAAGCCAGTAATGGTTGATGGCAAAGACGTAATGCCAGCAGTTAACGCTGTACTAGCAAAAATGGAACTGTTCACACACCGCATCGTTTCTGGTGAGTGGAAAGGTTACACAGGTAAAGAGATCACTGATGTTGTGAACATCGGTATCGGCGGTTCGGATCTTGGTCCATACATGGTGACTGAAGCACTAACGCCATACAAAACGCGTCTAAACATGCACTTTGTTTCGAACGTAGATGGTACTCACATTGTTGAGACACTTAAGCCTCTGAATCCAGAAACAACGCTATTCTTAGTGGCATCTAAAACATTTACCACTCAAGAAACAATGACGAACGCGCACTCTGCACGTGATTGGTTCTTGGCTGAAGCAGGTGACAACGCGCACGTTGCTAAACACTTCGCTGCACTATCAACTAACGCAACTGCGGTCGCTGAGTTTGGTATCGATACTGACAACATGTTCGAATTCTGGGACTGGGTTGGTGGTCGTTACTCACTATGGTCTGCGATTGGTCTTTCTATTTCTCTTTCTGTAGGCTTCGATAACTTCGTTGAGCTGCTAGAAGGTGCTCATGAGATGGATAACCACTTTGCTTCAACTGAGTTTGAAAGCAACATTCCAGTAATCCTTGCGCTTATCGGCATTTGGTACAACAACTTCCACGGCGCTGAGTCAGAAGCGATTCTACCTTACGACCAGTACATGCACCGTTTTGCGGCTTACTTCCAGCAAGGTAACATGGAATCAAACGGTAAGTTTGTAGACCGTGAAGGTAACCCAGTAGAGTACCAAACAGGTCCTATCATCTGGGGTGAACCAGGTACAAACGGCCAGCACGCGTTCTACCAACTGATTCACCAAGGCACTAAGCTGATCCCATCAGACTTCATCGCGCCTGCAATTAGTCACAACCCAGCATCTGATCACCACCAGAAGCTAATGTCTAACTTCTTTGCTCAAACTGAAGCACTAGCATTCGGTAAGACAAAAGAAACGGTAGAGGCTGAATTCCTAGCGGCTGGCAAAACTGCAGAAGAAGTGGCTGAACTAGTACCTTTCAAAGTGTTTGAAGGTAACCGCCCAACGAACTCTATCCTTGTTAAGCAAATTACACCTCGCTCTCTGGGTAACCTAATCGCGATGTACGAGCACAAGATCTTCGTTCAAGGTGTTATCTGGAACATCTTCAGCTTCGACCAATGGGGTGTAGAACTTGGTAAGCAACTAGCAAACCAAATTCTTCCAGAGCTTGCTGATGACGCAGAAGTGACATCTCACGATAGCTCAACGAACGGTCTAATCAACGCATTCAAAGCGCTTAAAGCTTAATTGAGTTGATAGCATAAAAGTAAACGCCAACCTTAGGGTTGGCGTTTTTGTATCTGTAGAGTAAGCAATGGTTAAATCACAGGTAAGAAAAAGGCTGACGTATAGACGCCAGCCTTCTAAATATTTTGCTGTAGCTAATTCTATTCGAAACAGATCTCGATGAAGGCATTACCCCACTGAGATGAGAAAGGCATAATGATGATTGCGCCTTCGCATTTGTGACGAATAGTGTGGCCTTTACCCGAAACCACAATCGGTGTTGCCATGTCGAAGTCGAAGCCGCTTTCCGCAAGAATACGTTTTGCACCGCCCGTTACCATGTTGGTGATCTCACCAACCATGTCGGTTACTTCTTCGTTCAAACCGTTTGGTCGCTCACCCAGCATGTTTTCCATGATTTCTAGAGCCAGACCTTCATCAAAGGTAATCGACATTGAACCACGAGATTGTGGACCAACCATACCGATTAAACCAGAGACATCACCACGAGCAATTTCATCTTTCTTAACTCTTGGTTTTTGTGGCTTCAATTCTAGAGAAGCCATCGTTTTTAGAACGTTCATCAAAGAAGCTAAAAACGGGTTTACAAATTCAGCGCGCATAATGTTCTTCTATAATCTTATTCTTTCATCTCGGAGGAGCAAGATTGGCAAATGCCATGCGATTCAATGACATGATTCGTCAATTGAAAGCCATGCTTCTCAGCGTTACTGGCGAGTAGGGTGACAAGCGCATCGTCCTGCAGTTCTATCACAGTGCCACATTTATCGCAGATCAGTAGTTGGGAGAAATGTTTGTTGGCATTGCAAGAGCAGCAGCATATGAAGCTATTGGTTGACTCAACTCTGTGAATGAAACCTTGCTCCAACAAGAAATCCAAAGCGCGATATACTGTAGGTGGCTTGGCTTGCGGTTCACTGACTTTCAACTGCTCTAATAATTCATAAGCACTGGAGGCTTTTTTATTAGAGAGGATGAGCTCAAACACTCGCTTTCTTTGAGGTGTTAATCTAACGCCTCGCGATGCGCATATCCCTTCAACTTGCTCTATTAATGTGTGGTCCAAATTTTTCACCATTCAATCGGACATCCCTAATCAAACCTTATTTCTAGGTTACTACGTTTTGGGAGCCAATGATTTCTATTAAAGTCAGGTACAGAGCGTATTGTGACCCACGACTTTGAATAAGACAAGGTAACTCAAAATGACAGTGTGACTCAAGGCATAACTGATTAGTGAGGCTGAATTAGAGGTTTGGTGAATAGGTTTAAATAAAAAATGTGAGGTAAAGTTCATATAGCACAAACTGGGCATAGCATTTACAATAGCCGACCTTGCTTTTGCTGGGTATTCCAGCATATTTTTTTGACTCGCTACCAGGGTACTTTACCATGACACATTCATGTAGATTGTCTGTCGCTCCAATGCTCGACTGGACTGACCGCCACTGTCGTTACTTTCACCGTTTGCTTTCTCAGCAGACTCTTCTGTACACGGAAATGGTAACAACGGGCGCGATCTTACATGGTAAGGGCGACTTCCTAGAATATAACGAGCAAGAACATCCTCTTGCACTTCAACTCGGTGGTTCAAACCCGGTTGATCTTGCTGCTTGTGCCAAGCTTGCTGGTGAGCGCGGTTATGATGAAGTGAATCTTAACGTAGGTTGCCCTTCAGACCGAGTTCAGAATGGTCGATTTGGTGCATGCTTGATGGCTGAGCCCGAGTTGGTGGCAGATTGTGTTTCAGCGATGAAAGAAGTCACTGATATTCCAATTACCGTGAAAACGCGTATCGGTATCGATGACCAAGACTCTTATGAGTTTCTAACTAAGTTTGTTTCGACGGTTTCTGAAAAAGGTGGCTGTGAGCAATTTACTATTCACGCGCGTAAAGCGTGGTTGAGTGGCCTTAGCCCGAAAGAGAACCGTGAGATCCCACCGCTAGATTACGATCGTGCATACCAAATCAAGAAAGATTTCTCTGATCTGGTGATTGCCGTGAATGGTGGCATTACGACTCTTGAGCAAACTAAGGAGCACTTGCAACACCTTGATGGTGTGATGATCGGTCGTGAGGCTTACCATAGCCCGTTTATCTTGGCTGAAGTTGATCAGCAGATCTTTGGTTTAGACACGCCAATTAAGAAGCGCTCACAAGTGGTTGAAGAGATGTACCCGTACATTGAGCGTGAGCTTTCAAATGGTGCAAGCTTAGGACACATCTCTCGTCATATGCTTGGTTTGTTCCAAAGCATGCCGGGCGCAAGACAATGGCGTCGCTACATCAGTGAAAACGCACATAAGAAAGGTGCAGGTATTGAAGTGATGCAAACAGCATTGGCTAAGATCCCTAAAGAGCTAAATGTTTAAGCTCCCTCTAAGTTAAAAACTTAAGGTTAAATTCGCCACTAGAGGTTAAATTTACCACTATAAGTTTCCGAAAAGCCACGCATGAAGATGTGTGGCTTTTTATTTATCTGATAAATAAGGATTTTATAGGGTTGGCATACTTGGTATGGAAGCTGCAATGTTAGAAAGTAGGAAAGATAGGTCATTAACTCATTAGGGAGACCATTATGTTTGAATTAATATTTGTTCTTATTTTCGTTGCGACTCTACTTGTCACTGGTATTACGTTTATGACGGTATTGGCTGCAACCGGAGTGGCGTTATTAGTCATGTTGGTCTTAGGTATGATGGGCGTCGTGTTTAAGTTACTGCCTTGGTTGATCGTGATTGCAATCGGTGTGTGGTTTTTCAAAAATTTTGTACACAGTTCTAACCAGAGACGTTACTAAGGTCATCGTGCCGTCAAATCTTTACTCGTCAGCGGTTTATCGTTTTAGAATTTAAGATGTGTGGTAGAATTTTCCCCAATAATCTATGAATGTGCATACAATTAGCACTACGATATGGAATTGGAGCTATCTCAAATGAATAAAATGCCATTAATTGCTTTAGTGGGAATGCTATCTTTAAGTTCAGCAGTGTCTGCTGAAGAAGAGTTTTCTTACACGGCTAAAGTCGGTGCCGATATGTGGTGGGGAAGTACAAAGCTAAACGAAGTTAGACAAGATGACGATTCTAACTCACCTTCGTTGTATTTCGCATTTGAGCATAATGCCCCGATGCTACCAAACGCTAGTTTTCGCTATACTTCTGTCGATGCGGATTCATTGGCCTTCGATAAGTACGACTACACCTTCTATTACACATTGTTAGATCACAAGCTGATGAACTTTGATGCAGGTGTGACGTTCACTCAGTACTCAAACTCTAACTACATTGAGCCTAAAACGAGTACTCAAGCAACCTTTGATGAATTTACTTGGAGCTTCTACGGTAACGCAGAGATCAACGTTCCTGACACCAACTTCGATATCATTGGTACCATGGAGTTTGGTGATAGCAGTGGTATTAAGAGCACTGACTTGATGGCGGGTGTTCAGTACCGAATCCCTGTATCAGAATCTGAAATTGCCCTGCGTGGTGGTTACCGTGTTATCGATTTAGATTCGGATGAGTTCTTTAGCTCAGAACTAGGCAAGAGCTTTGTCATGGTCGATGGTTGGTTTGCTGGTGCTGAAGTGCGCTTCTAGGCCATATAAAGCAAATTTAGAACGAATTTTAAGAACGCCACTTTATTAAGTGGCGTTTTTTTATATCTATTGATTATATCTTTCTGGAATTAGTTAGCACATTCATCACTTTCGACCATCCTTAATACAGAGAGCCAATTTGCGTCTATTCTTATAAGGTCTATGTAGTGAGGTCAAAGCAAGGGATGGAATATGACACTCAATGAATTACGAAATTTATATAGAGAAAACCTGTTAGTTGAAGCCATCATAGAGCCCTCAATTCAAGAAGGGTCTTGGGTTGTGGAGTTTCGTCATATGGGTGGTGGCTTTGTTCTGCTTACTGATGTTCATGGTGAAGAATGTCATTACGCGGATTTAGACTTGGCATCTAAATCGGCAATGGCGGTTGGCTTTCAGCAAGTACGCATTGAAAACCAGTAAGACAATTTACGTTTCAATCGGTTTTTACTTCCAAAAAGTTATAAAACATACTTTTCTATTCTTTCTTGTTATTAAAAGGAGTGGTTAATCTATCGTCACGCAATGATTAGGGATGTCGTGACCATGTCTTTAAATAAGAAAGAGTCTTCACAAAATAATAATGCACAGTCTGGGGCTAATGAGTTACCTGGGCTAGCAGCACCACTTAATGACCAACAATTGGGTCATCTTCAGCAAACTGTTTCTGAACTGTCTTCACAGCAACTGGCATGGGTCAGTGGTTACCTTTGGGGAGTGAGCCAAGCTCAGCCTGTCGGTGCTGCTGCGCCAATCGCTCAAGCGGCTGGTT
>NZ_AJYZ02000040.1:376429-380985 GCF_000272045.2 Vibrio crassostreae 9ZC13
TCTTCGCTTCTCAAACCGGTAATGCTAAAGGCGTCGCTGAATCGCTAGAGGCAGAAGCAAAAGCCTTAGGTATCGCCGTCGAGCTTTTCGATGCGAGTGATTATAAAGGTAAGAACCTAGCCAAAGAGACACACGTCATTTTCGTCGCTTCAACCAATGGTGAGGGCGAAGCCCCTGATAACGCGATTGAGTTGCATGAATTCCTTCAATCGAAGAAAGCGCCAAAATTATCAAACCTACAATACGGTGTGATTGGTTTAGGTGACTCAAGCTATGAGTTCTTCTGCCAAACGGCTAAAGACTTCGATAACTTCCTCGCTAAGCTTGGTGCGAAATCGTTTGTCGATCGCCTTGATTGTGATGTTGATTACGAAGAGTCAGCAACGGAATGGCGCGCTAAAGCGTTATCACAAGTTCAAGAAACGCTATCGACAGGCACTGAAGCCGATGTGGTTCAATTACCAGTCGGTCAAGCGGCCGCCGGTCATTCGCAATACACCAAACAAAATCCATATACAGCGACACTATTAACCAGTCAAAAGATCACGGGTCGTGACTCGGGTAAAGATGTTCGTCATATCGAGATTGATCTTGATGAGTCGGGCATTACCTACCAACCCGGCGATGCGCTAGGCGTATGGTATGAAAACAGTTCAGAACTCGCAAATCAGATTCTTTCTAAGGTTGGGTTATCGGGTATCGAAAGTGTCGATGTCGATGGTGAGAATCTATCTATCCATAGTGCGCTAGTGAGTAAATTTGAGATTACCACTTCAAACCCTCAACTTGTGACTAAGTTTGCTGAGTTATCGGGCAGCAAGAAGTTAATCAAGCTGGTGGAAGATAAAGACAAGCTTCGTGAATACGCGGGTAATACTCAAGTTGTCGATGTTTTAGCTGAGAAGAAAACTAAGCTATCGGCTGATGAGTTAATTGGCCTGTTACGTAAGCTGACACCACGCCTCTATTCTATTGCATCAAGCCAAGCTGAAGTGGATGAAGAAGTGCACTTAACCGTGGGTCTTGTTGAATACCAAAAAGGTGAGGAGTCTCGTTTAGGTGGAGCTTCTAGCTTCCTAGCTCAACGCCTTGAAGAAGGCGGTGAAGTGAAGGTGTTTGTTGAGAACAACAATAACTTCAAGCTGCCACAAGACGACAACACACCAATCATCATGGTCGGCCCGGGTACCGGTATCGCACCGTTCCGCAGTTTTGTTCAAGAGCGTGAAAACAATGATGCTGAAGGAAAAAGCTGGTTGTTCTTTGGTGACCGTACCTTTACTCAAGATTTCTTATACCAAGTTGAATGGCAAAAGTACCTCAAGTCTGGCGCGCTAACTAAGCTCGATGTTGCCTTTAGCCGTGACCAAAAAGAAAAGGTTTATGTTCAGGACCGTTTAATCGAACAAGCAGAGCAGGTGTGGCAATGGCTGCAAGAGGGCGCGTACCTCTATGTCTGTGGCGATGCGACTCGAATGGCTAAAGATGTTCATGAAGCGTTAGTTTCGATAGCGGAAAAGCATGGCAACCAGAGCCGCGAGCAAGCTGAACAATATATTAATGATTTACGTAAAGCGAAACGTTACCAAAGGGATGTGTACTAATGAGCAAGCAAGTAATAGAGCAAGAAGTGCTAGGTCAAGTACTTGGACCTTTGGCTGACAATGAGCGTCTTAAGCGTGAAAGTAATAACCTACGCGGTACGATTGAACAAGATCTCCAAGACCGCATAACAGGTGGCTTTACTGCTGATAACTTTCAGTTGATTCGTTTCCACGGTATGTATCAACAAGACGACCGTGATATTCGTAACGAACGTACCAAACAAAAGCTCGAACCGTTACATAACGTCATGCTTCGTGCTCGTATGCCTGGTGGCATCATTACCCCTAAGCAGTGGTTGGCGATTGATAAGTTCGCAGACGAAAGTACCTATTACGGTTCAATTCGTCTAACAACTCGTCAAACGTTTCAGTTCCACGGTGTCTTGAAGCCGAACATTAAGTTGATGCACCAAACGCTAAATAGCATTGGCATTGATTCAATTGCGACAGCGGGTGATGTAAACCGAAATGTTCTATGTACGACAAACCCGGTTGAATCTGAACTTCATCAAGAAGCTTACGAGTGGGCGAAAAAGATCAGTGAACATCTATTACCGAAGACTCGTGCTTATGCAGAAATCTGGTTAGATGGTGAAAAACTAGAAACAACGGATGAAGAACCTATCCTTGGTAGCAACTACCTACCGCGTAAGTTCAAGACGACGGTTGTCATTCCTCCGCAAAATGATGTGGACGTCCATGCTAACGATCTTAACTTTGTTGCTATTGCTGAAGACGGAAAGCTGGTGGGCTTTAATGTGTTAGTCGGTGGCGGTCTTGCTATGACACATGGTGATACCTCTACTTATGCACGTAAAGCTGACGACTTTGGTTTTGTGCCATTAGATAAAACGTTAGATGTAGCAGCGGCGGTGGTAACGACTCAGCGTGACTGGGGTAACCGTTCAAACCGTAAGAATGCAAAAACCAAATACACACTAGACCGTGTTGGTATTGATGTATTCAAAGCAGAAGTAGAAAAGCGTGCAGGCGTAGAATTTTCTGAAAGCCGTCCTTATGAGTTTACTGGCCGTGGTGATCGCATTGGTTGGGCGGAAGGCATTGATGGTAAGCACCACTTGGCGTTATTCATCGAGAATGGTCGTTTACTTGATTTTCCGGGTAAAGCTCTGAAAACAGGTGTTGCTGAAATAGCGAAGATCCACAAAGGTGACTTCCGCATGACAGCGAACCAAAACCTAATTGTTGCAGGTGTACCTAAGAGCCAAAAGGCAAAAATTGAAAAGCTGGCACGTCAATACGGTCTGATGGATGATGCCGTTTCCGAGCAGCGTAAAAACTCAATGGCGTGTGTGGCTTTCCCAACATGTCCTTTAGCAATGGCAGAAGCTGAGCGCTTTCTTCCTGAGTTTGTAACGGATGTTGAATACATTCTGAAAAAACATGGATTACCAGAAGAAGATAACATCATCCTTCGAATCACAGGTTGTCCAAACGGTTGTGGTCGTGCAATGTTGGCTGAACTTGGTTTAGTGGGTAAGGCTCCGGGGCGTTACAACATGCACCTAGGTGGCAACAAGGCCGGAACTCGTATCCCTAAGATGTATAAAGAGAACATCACATCAGCTCAGATCTTAGAAGAGATTGATGCGCTGGTGGGACGTTGGGCTACAGAACGCAACGACAAAGAAGGGTTCGGTGATTTTACAATCCGAGCTGGCATCATCGAAGAGGTGATCATTTCCAAGAGGGATCTGCATGCATAATTCTGTCGCTTCAAAATTGAAGTTAGCAGAGCTACTCGCATTGACTAAGACGGAGCAAATACTTCGTCTTGGACAAATCAACGCAGAGTTAGAGCAGCTAACCGCATTAGAAAGAGTTAAGTGGGCTTTAGATAATTTAGAAGGGACACATGTTGTGTCTTCTAGTTTCGGAATCCAAGCAGCATTGATGTTGCACCTAGTGACCCAAGCAAAACCAGATATTCCGGTTATTTTGACTGACACAGGGTATCTATTTCCGGAGACCTATCGCTTTATTGATGAGTTAAGTCAGAAGTTGACTCTAAACCTTCAAGTCTTTCGCGCCCAACAGAGCCCTAATTGGCAAGAAGCGCAATATGGAAAACTTTGGGATCAAGGTATAGAAGGGATAGAGAAGTACAACAAGCTTAATAAAGTTGAACCGATGAGAAGAGCGTTGGATGAGCTCGAGGCTGGGACATGGTTTTCCGGTTTAAGAAGAGAGCAATCTCAATCGCGTGCAAATTTGCCAATCTTATCTATCCAAAATGGTGTGTTTAAATTTTTGCCGGTAATCGATTGGACGAATAAAGATGTTCACTATTACCTAGAAGAGCATGGTCTCGGTTATCACCCGCTTCGAGAGCAGGGTTACCTTTCTGTTGGAGATACACATACAACTAAGAAGTGGGAACCGGGTATGACTGAAGAGGAAACTCGTTTTAATGGGTTGAAACGCGAATGTGGTCTCCATGAAGATGATGGAGAGCAATATGGTTCTGGGATTTAGACTCGTTGCCATTTAAAAAGCTGCCATGAGGCAGCTTTTTTGTTTTCTAGGATGAAAATTAGATCAATTGTGGATAAGTCTGTGGTTATTTTGTAAGTACTCTGTAGTTAAACTTGCACAAATAAGGCTTTGAGTGTTTATTCGCCATGTAATCGTTATTTTTGCATCTTTCTTTAATAAACACTTGCCAATGTGATGAACATCTCTATAATGCCGCCTCACTGACACGGCAGACGCCACAAGGCTTCAGCGAGAAATGTTAGTAAGGCAACTAGCTTTAAGCGATGATTCGCTTCTACTTTTAGAAAGTAGGAATTAATTCCAAATAAGTGTTTGACACTGAGAATTAAATCGCTAGAATGGCCGCCTCTTCCGAAGTGATGTAAGTCACAACGAAGAGAAGCTCTTTAACAATTTAAACCTATCAATCTGTGTGGGCACTCGTTGATGAATATC
>NZ_AJYZ02000041.1:0-6864 GCF_000272045.2 Vibrio crassostreae 9ZC13
CCCGCATAGCTCCACCATCTTTAAGCGTTCTTGTTCGACAAAAAGTCTTACGAGAGCCTTTAAAAATGGTTCAATTTATTGAATCAAGCTCTTTAACAATTTGGAAAGCTGACTGATTGATTACTTACGAGTAATTCAATCAAATTTAAAAGTTCTCAATGTTTATCTTTCATTAGATAAACACAACAAACACATTCAAGTGTCTTGTATTCGATTCAAACTTGTTTGAATCACAATTGAGTCCGGCAAACAGTCATTGAGAATTAACCCTTCTTAATGACAACCAAAAACCTTGGTTAGTTGCCATACGCTAAGACCCTTTCGGGTTGTATGGTTAAGTGACTAAGCGTACACGGTGGATGCCTTGGCAGTCAGAGGCGATGAAAGGCGTAATAACTTGCGATAAGCCCAGATTAGGTAGTAATAACCTTTTGAGTCTGGGATTCCTGAATGGGGAAACCCACTTACATAAGTAAGTATCCTGTTGTGAATACATAGCAACAGGAGGCAAACCGGGGGAACTGAAACATCTAAGTACCCCGAGGAAGAGAAATCAACCGAGATTCCGAAAGTAGCGGCGAGCGAAATTGGATTAGCCCTTAAGCTTTTAATGATGCAGGTGAAGAGTCTGGAAAGTCTCGCAGTAAAGGGTGATAGCCCCGTAACCGACACATCATAATCAGTGAAAACGAGTAGGGCGGGACACGTGATATCCTGTCTGAATATGGGGGGACCATCCTCCAAGGCTAAATACTACTGACTGACCGATAGTGAACCAGTACCGTGAGGGAAAGGCGAAAAGAACCCCTGTGAGGGGAGTGAAATAGAACCTGAAACCGTGTACGTACAAGCAGTAGGAGCACCTTCGTGGTGTGACTGCGTACCTTTTGTATAATGGGTCAGCGACTTAATTTTAGTAGCAAGGTTAACCGTTTAGGGGAGCCGTAGGGAAACCGAGTCTTAACTGGGCGTACAGTTGCTAGGATTAGACCCGAAACCAGGTGATCTAGCCATGGGCAGGTTGAAGGTTGAGTAACATCAACTGGAGGACCGAACCGACTAATGTTGAAAAATTAGCGGATGACTTGTGGCTAGGGGTGAAAGGCCAATCAAACCTGGAGATAGCTGGTTCTCCCCGAAAGCTATTTAGGTAGCGCCTCGGACGAATACTACTGGGGGTAGAGCACTGTTAAGGCTAGGGGGTCATCCCGACTTACCAACCCTTTGCAAACTCCGAATACCAGTAAGTACTATCCGGGAGACACACGGCGGGTGCTAACGTCCGTCGTGGAGAGGGAAACAACCCAGACCGCCAGCTAAGGTCCCAAAGTATAGCTAAGTGGGAAACGATGTGGGAAGGCTCAGACAGCCAGGATGTTGGCTTAGAAGCAGCCATCATTTAAAGAAAGCGTAATAGCTCACTGGTCGAGTCGGCCTGCGCGGAAGATGTAACGGGGCTAAGCTATACACCGAAGCTGCGGCTACGTACCTTAGGGTATGTGGGGTAGGGGAGCGTTCTGTAAGCCGTTGAAGGTGGTCTGTAAGGGCTGCTGGAGGTATCAGAAGTGCGAATGCTGACATGAGTAACGATAAAGGGAGTGAAAAACTCCCTCGCCGGAAGACCAAGGGTTCCTGTCCAACGTTAATCGGGGCAGGGTAAGTCGACTCCTAAGGCGAGGCCGAAAGGCGTAGTCGATGGGAAACGGGTTAATATTCCCGTACTTCTTACAATTGCGATGGGGGGACGGAGAAGGCTAGGTGGGCCTGGCGACGGTTGTCCAGGTTCAAGTACGTAGGCGGGTGGTTTAGGTAAATCCGGACCGCTATTAACGCTGAGATACGATGTCGAGCTACTACGGTAGTGAAGTCATTGATGCCATGCTTCCAGGAAAAGCCTCTAAGCTTCAGATTGTAAGGAATCGTACCCCAAACCGACACAGGTGGTCGGGTAGAGAATACCAAGGCGCTTGAGAGAACTCGGGTGAAGGAACTAGGCAAAATGGTACCGTAACTTCGGGAGAAGGTACGCTCTTATCAGTGAAGTCCCTTGCGGATGGAGCAGACGAGAGTCGCAGATACCAGGTGGCTGCAACTGTTTATTAAAAACACAGCACTGTGCAAAATCGTAAGATGACGTATACGGTGTGACGCCTGCCCGGTGCCGGAAGGTTAATTGATGGGGTTAGACTTCGGTCGAAGCTCTTGATCGAAGCCCCGGTAAACGGCGGCCGTAACTATAACGGTCCTAAGGTAGCGAAATTCCTTGTCGGGTAAGTTCCGACCTGCACGAATGGCGTAATGATGGCCACGCTGTCTCCACCCGAGACTCAGTGAAATTGAAATCGCTGTGAAGATGCAGTGTACCCGCGGCTAGACGGAAAGACCCCGTGAACCTTTACTACAGCTTGGCACTGAACATTGAACCTACATGTGTAGGATAGGTGGGAGACTTTGAAACCGCGTCGCTAGATGTGGTGGAGTCGTCCTTGAAATACCACCCTTGTAGTTTTGATGTTCTAACGTTGGTCCCTGAATCGGGATTACGGACAGTGCCTGGTGGGTAGTTTGACTGGGGCGGTCTCCTCCCAAAGAGTAACGGAGGAGCACGAAGGTGGGCTAAACACGGTTGGACATCGTGTGGTTAGTGCAATGGCATAAGCCCGCTTGACTGCGAGAATGACAATTCGAGCAGGTGCGAAAGCAGGTCATAGTGATCCGGTGGTTCTGAATGGAAGGGCCATCGCTCAACGGATAAAAGGTACTCCGGGGATAACAGGCTGATACCGCCCAAGAGTTCATATCGACGGCGGTGTTTGGCACCTCGATGTCGGCTCATCACATCCTGGGGCTGAAGTCGGTCCCAAGGGTATGGCTGTTCGCCATTTAAAGTGGTACGCGAGCTGGGTTTAGAACGTCGTGAGACAGTTCGGTCCCTATCTGCCGTGGGCGTTGGAAAATTGAAAGGGGCTGCTCCTAGTACGAGAGGACCGGAGTGGACGAACCTCTGGTGTTCGGGTTGTCATGCCAATGGCATTGCCCGGTAGCTAAGTTCGGAATCGATAACCGCTGAAAGCATCTAAGCGGGAAGCGAGCCTTGAGATGAGTTTTCCCTGGCACTATAAGTGTCCTAAAGGGTTGTCGTAGACTACGACGTTGATAGGCAGGGTGTGTAAGTGCTGCGAGGCATTGAGCTAACCTGTACTAATTGCCCGTGAGGCTTAACCATACAACACCCAAGGGGTTTTGTGGACTCAAAGAAAGACCAAACGCTTGAATGAGTTTGAAGAGATAAACTTTTAAATACAGTTTTCCAGATTATTTTGCCTTCAGTTTTTAAAAAAGCTGAAAGTAAAAGCAAAATTTGCTTGGCGACCATAGCATTGTGGACCCACCTGATTCCATGCCGAACTCAGAAGTGAAACACAATAGCGCCGATGGTAGTGTGGGGCTTCCCCATGTGAGAGTAGGACATCGCCAGGCTTTAAATTTTAAAATCGTTTTTAAACGGTTTTTGAATTGCTGATATAGCTCAGCCCGGTAGAGCGCACCCTTGGTAAGGGTGAGGTCCCCAGTTCGAGTCTGGGTATCAGCACCATATTTAGTTGATTTGATTATTCAAGTTAACAACAGAATTTGTTTGACGACCATAGCATTGTGGACCCACCTGATTCCATGCCGAACTCAGAAGTGAAACATAATAGCGCCGATGGTAGTGTGGGGCTTCCCCATGTGAGAGTAGGACATCGTCAGGCTCAAATTGCTTTATGCTGAATAGACACTGCGGAGTGGTAGTTCAGTTGGTTAGAATACCGGCCTGTCACGCCGGGGGTCGCGGGTTCGAGTCCCGTCCACTCCGCCACTTATTAGAAAGCCTAGTCTTATGACTAGGCTTTCGTCATTTCTGGGTATCGATAATTCGGTCTCCAACCACGAGCTCCGGTCGCCTGAGATCCTAGCTACTCCGTCATTTATAATACCAATCCGGAAAATTAACTGATCAGGTCAATCCAATCTCTTGTACACATTTTTGTGACGCGATCTTTGCACTCAAGAAATCCATTCCAAGCGCTACAGACCTTCGAAACAATATCGTTATAATCAATGAAGTTTTGGTTTGCTAGATAGTGTTGCCTTAACCAACTCCACACTTGCTCTATAGGGTTAAGCTCTGGTGAGTATGGCGGCAATTTGATAATACTGACATTATCAAATGGGTTAGCAATATCATCGGTATGCCATCCTGCGCCATCCATTATTACCACTGAATGACGGTCTTTTTCTGTGACTTTAGATATCTGCTCTAGATGGTTTATCATGATGTCTTTGTTAACCCAAGGGACGACCATTGCCTCACCAATCCCTCTCGATGGGCACACTGAGCCAAACAAATAAGCGTATTCAAATTGCTGCTGTTTTACTACGCGAGGTCTCGTTCCACGAGTAGCCCAAAGACGTGTTGTTGTGTTCTGCTGACCAAACCTAGCTTCGTCTTGAAACCAGACATCAACACTCTCTAGCCCAATATGGCCGGGGATCTTAAGGATCGTTTCGATTTGGAATTTTTTTAAAATCGTCTTGTATTTGCTGTGATTGTTTAGGGTGTTTGGAACGAGAAGTTATCCAAGAAAAACCCATGTGGTCGAGGAGATAATAGATGGAATTAGGGTGGTAGTGCTTGTCAAAGTGTTTAACGATGTAGTCATGTATATCGCTTCCAACAAGGCGGCCACCAGAAGGTGATTCAGCTTCTTTTTTTATGAAGGCACTGAGTTGAGCCCGCTGCTCATCGGTGAGGTATGCAGGCCTACCAGTCCGAGGTTTTTCTTGAAGTCCTTCTAGGCCTTCTTCAAAAAAAATCCGAACCCATTTATTGACACTGGTTCGACTGACTTTGAGAGATTTTGCAATTTGTGTACGAGAGAGGCCGTCTTTAAAGTGTGCGAGCGCAAGTAAACGCATCTTCATCTGAATGGTTTTTTGCTGGCTCGCAAGCTTTTTGAAGTCAGTGTTATTAAGGCTATCCATGGCTAAATTTCACAATAATTCATCAATCTTAATTAGATCACATTTTTACTTTAATTGGTATAAATCATAGTGTTTCGCACGTCAGTCGAATAACTTACACAAAAGATTTTCCCGCAGCCCACAGCTCTTAGCTCAGGTGTTCCCCAAAACCAACTCATGATTAGGACTACATCATTTCTGATTCCAGCTGTGAGGTGACTCGAGCATTATTTCAAACGTATATAGCTTTAAGTTTAGCATTCAGATACTCGAGCCATACGCGCTGTAGATGTTTCCTTTATTAAGTGAGTGGCTCTCAGTATTAGTTAACAGCCTTTCGTCTACGAAATCTGACTTCTGCTCTATCTGTGAATCTATAGGATACGTGTAATTAGGGCTCTATCATGGAGGCTTCTGCTAAGAGCGCTATAGCCCTTAATGAGTCGACTTAATAGCTCTTGTTATACATTCAGCTTAAACCACTCTCGATAGCATCAAGCGCTTTGTTCGAAGCATTTCAAAGGATGGAAGCGGAGTAGATTCAGCTTGAAAGGTGAGAGTTGTTAGGTTGCGCTCCAAAGTTGTGCTTAAGGGATATATAAGCTAAGAAATAAAGCATCCCTCGTATCCGTGCCTACACGTGCAGTGAGGTTCATCCCCCAACTGATTGCGATGTTCTCTGGTTCTAGAGGATGGTATTTTAGGATGTTTACCGGTCTGTCTTCGATTCTGATGTGCTTGTTGACTCGATATGAATTAGTTGTTTGACCACTTAGCTCTGAACATATTGATTTCTTGTTGGTTAGTTCAAGTTATGTTTTGGTTATTGCGACTAAGATGAGCTAGAAGGTCACTACTGTTTGCTTAGTAAGAATAGAAAATCCCCGAAACCATCGGCGGATAGTTTTGTGATTATTTTAAGAGCTGGATAAAGCCTTAAACCTAATGGGTCGAATTATGAAATTGAGTTTTAACTTTGAAGATGCGAGCCAGATCTTTGTGGGATCTTTTGCCTTGGCCGTGCCGATTTCTTTTTCTGAAGAGGCTTGGAAGTTAGGGGAGACTTTACCTACCGCTAATCTATTGCTGCTATTTTTACTGTCTGCGGTGTTCTTAGGCTTCTATACGTATGAGAGTGTCTTTCAAAAAGATGTTGTTGCTCGGTTGCCGGTGTTTATTTTCAGAATAGTTATTGCTTATGTTATGACGGCATTGGTCGTTGCTTTGGTACTGACTTGTCTGGACAAATTACCTCTATTGAGTGACCCAGTTGTATCGATCAAAAGAGTGATCGTTATTTCAATGCCTGCCTCTATGGGCGCTATTGTAGTGGATAGTTTTGATAAAGAGTGACCTGTGTTTCAATTTGGATTGAAGCGCCTTACAGAGCTTTTCTAGCGCTTATTTGATTCGTTGTTTAGCTTTCTCATTTCCAGACTTAGCATTGATTTTTTCAACCTATCTCCTGATTAATAAAATGCGTAGTAACGTTACTATAAGTGACTTTTACCTGAACGTGTCGCTTGTTGTTGGGAGATATTGAAGAGCATCAAGTAGCGAAAATTTGTAGCTTTTGAAGGATATGAAAACGGTTGGTTTCTGAATTGAATATGGTATTTGAAAGGTGAGGGTAGTTGTATTGAGAAGTTAGGATCTTTAGATGCAAAAAAGCCGCATCAATGATGCGGCTTCTTTTAATTGGCTCCCCTTGCAAGACTTGAACTTGCGACATACGGATTAACAGTCCGCCGTTCTACCAACTGAACTAAAGGGGAATTGATTGTTTAGTCTCTAATCAAGAGAATGGTGCCGACTACCGGAATCGAACTGGTGACCTACTGATTACAAGTCAGTTGCTCT
>NZ_AJYZ02000041.1:7017-31548 GCF_000272045.2 Vibrio crassostreae 9ZC13
CTCAAAGCTTTAAAGAAATGGTGCCGACTACCGGAGTCGAACTGGTGACCTACTGATTACAAGTCAGTTGCTCTACCTACTGAGCTAAGTCGGCATCATGAATCAAAAAGCTTATGCTTGATGATTAACTTGGCTCCCCTTGCAAGACTTGAACTTGCGACATACGGATTAACAGTCCGCCGTTCTACCAACTGAACTAAAGGGGAATTATTTGTGTCAACATCAGGTCTATAAAGACCATTATTTGTTAAGCACCAAATAATGGTGCCTCGAGGCGGAATCGAACCACCGACACGCGGATTTTCAATCCGCTGCTCTACCGACTGAGCTATCGAGGCAAAAGAATGGTGCCGACTACCGGAGTCGAACTGGTGACCTACTGATTACAAGTCAGTTGCTCTACCTACTGAGCTAAGTCGGCACATAATATTTCTTTGTGCTTTACTGTTGTTGTCTAAGACACCAACAAATAAATTGTGGTGCCCGGAGGCGGAATCGAACCACCGACACGAGGATTTTCAATCCTCTGCTCTACCGACTGAGCTATCCGGGCGACGAGGTGTATTAAACGTGTTTTCGCGTTCTGGGTCAACATTAAATTGCAAAAAAAGTATCGTTTGATGTTTTTCTATACTTAGTGGGTTGTTTTTGCTCATTTGGGGTGAAAAACCTAGGTCTAGCATGCCCTAAAAGATAGTAAAACTACGGTTAACTACACTGAATGGGCGCCGAAATAAAAAAAGCACGTATGAAAACGTGCTTTTTTATTTAAAAATTTTCTAGGGAGTTTAGTGTTTTACTTCAAACCTATTAACCCAAGCTTCTAATTCGTTGGAAAGAGAGGCAAGAGTTTGGGTGCTGTTATGACTTTCTGTTACGACATTGCTCAGTTGGTTACCGCTCTCTTCGATCATATTGATACGCTTCGATATATCATCGCTCACCTGAGTCTGCTCAGCGGCCGCTGTTGCGATTTGATGACTCATTGATGAAATGGACTCTAATGCGACAACAATCTGTTGTAGTGCTTCAGAGGCGTTTTGAGACTCTGTTACGGTGCTTTCACTGGTCGCGGCACACACTTCCATGGTTTGAATTGCGTTGCGAGATCCCTCTTGAAGGTTATTAATCATTAATTGGATTTCTTTTGTGCTCGATTGTGTTCTGCCTGCAAGGTTACGAACCTCATCTGCTACAACAGCAAATCCACGACCTTGTTCGCCAGCTCGAGCTGCTTCAATGGCTGCATTTAGTGCCAATAGGTTAGTTTGCTCCGCTATATCACCAATCACATCCAATACTTTTGCAATGTTGTTTACATCGTTATCTAGGTTAGCGACAGCTTCGCTTGCTGTGCCTAGTTGGCCTGCTAAGCCTTGAATGTTATCTACTGTGTTGTGAATGAGTTGTTGGGTATGCTGGCTCTGTTTGTCGGCCTCGTCGGTGTTGCGCGCGGTATCGCTAGCTGAAGCAGCTACGTTATTGGCTGAAGAGGCCATCTCGGTCATTGCTGTCGCGATCATCTCTGTTGATTGCTGTTGGGTGTCTGTCAGTTGACCAATTGACCCAGCGCGATCTTCTACGCGCTGCAGTTCGCCTCTTAATGCCAGCATTGAAGCGTCAAGGTTTGATACTAGCTCAGCCAATGACTTACTCATTTGTTGTACGGCGTGATAGATACTGCCGTCAATTGCCTGAGTTTCGAAAGAGGTTTGAATTCGACCTTGTGCTACGGCTTGTACTGCTTCTCGTACGTCTTTAGGTTCGCCGCCAAGAAGCGCTAGCATGCGTTTAATGGATACAATTAGGCTCGCCAGAATAAGACCAGCAATCACGACACAAAGGAATAGCTGCCATTGAGCAGTAGACCAAAAACGAGCGTTAACTTCATTGAACCCGATACCAGTGCCGACAACCCAACCCCAATGTGGCGTTTTCTCTGCAATAGACAGTTTTTCTTCAATCGTTCCATCTGGCAGTTTTTGTGTCCAGGTGTACTCAATGATCTCGCCAGTACGATTACCAAGTACTCTTTGGATTAGCTGCCCAACACTATTGCCGTCGCCATCTTTAAAGTCGTTAAAACTGGTTCCGTGCAGTTGAGGATCTAATGGTGTCGCGATAAACGTCATGTTCTCATCGGCTACGTAAACATATTCATTATCTTTATAGATGTTGTTGCGTAGAAGGCGAGTAGCTAGTTGCTTGGCTTGCTCTTCTTCTAGTGTGCCATCAATCGCCATTTTTTCGACTTCAGTAAGAATGCTGTATGCGCTCTTAAACAGCTCTGTTACGCGAGCTTTGTTGTCCATGTTGCTAGCAACTCTTAAGGTCCATAAGCCTGTAGCCGTCAGTGCTAGCAGGGCGATCAAGATGATGCCCGATAATAAGTAAGCTTGCGTTTTTAGTTTCATATTTCCCCGCGCAGCGATTCAATAATTAGTATTAGGTATAATTCATCGAATCTTAATCTAAGTGGTGTAAGGCAGATATTAGAAAGACATCAAAGTATGATAGGGATTAAATTTTCGAAGAAAAAAAAGTAACAGGACTTGGTTCTATTTGTTTTAATGTGAATATTAGCGGGTCATGAACTTTATAAGGCGTTGGTTCTGTTGTAGTGGATATGCTTTATAGAACTTAGAATCAACTGCTGTAGTAAGAGTACTAAAAGGAGATAACTCAATTTATCGAGACTGATTAAGAGTTAGTGAGGAGCTGATGTGTATATTGAATAGAGTTTGTTTTTGTTCAAACGAAAAAAAGCCAAGTCTTTCGACTTGGCTTTCTTGAATGTGGCTCCCCTTGCAAGACTTGAACTTGCGACATACGGATTAACAGTCCGCCGTTCTACCAACTGAACTAAAGGGGAATTATTTGTGTCAACATCAGGTCTATAAAGACCATTATTTGTTAAGCACCAAATAATGGTGCCTCGAGGCGGAATCGAACCACCGACACGCGGATTTTCAATCCGCTGCTCTACCGACTGAGCTATCGAGGCAAAAGAATGGTGCCGACTACCGGAGTCGAACTGGTGACCTACTGATTACAAGTCAGTTGCTCTACCTACTGAGCTAAGTCGGCACACTAAATTCTTTGCTTAAAGAGTTAAACTCTTCAATTAAAACCTCATATAAAATGAAGTCCTTTAAAAATGGCTCCCCTTGCAAGACTTGAACTTGCGACATACGGATTAACAGTCCGCCGTTCTACCAACTGAACTAAAGGGGAATTATTTGTGTCAACATCAGGTCTATAAAGACCATTATTTGTTAAGCACCAAATAATGGTGCCTCGAGGCGGAATCGAACCACCGACACGCGGATTTTCAATCCGCTGCTCTACCGACTGAGCTATCGAGGCAAAAGAATGGTGCCGACTACCGGAGTCGAACTGGTGACCTACTGATTACAAGTCAGTTGCTCTACCTACTGAGCTAAGTCGGCACACTAAATTCTTTATGCTTTTGTCCGTGTTGTTACTCCCTGTTAAAGAGTGTTGACACCAACAAATCAAATTGTGGTGCCCGGAGGCGGAATCGAACCACCGACACGAGGATTTTCAATCCTCTGCTCTACCGACTGAGCTATCCGGGCAACGGAGCGCTATTAAACGGATTTTCTGCATAACCGTCAACTCCTTTTTTGAAAATAACTAAAAAAACCGTTCGTTCGTTGTTTTTTTATTCAAAAGTGAGGGTTATGTTTTACCTTGGTTAAATTCTTTTTTGAATTGCGTTACTTTTTCGAGGTATCGGCGCGACTCTTTATTTGGATGCTTCTTGGTAAGCGCCCAGTAGGCTTGGCTCGGTTGCAGCGAGTTTAAGTCTTGCATTGCTCGCTTTCTGTCCTTACTGAAGGTATTGAGTACGCCACCAGTACCGCCGTTATAGGCTGAAATCATACTGTATTCAAGCGTTAATGGGTTTTTTACGTCTTTCAAATAACGATTTTTAAGGATGTAAAAGTATGCGGTGCCAGCATCAATGTTGTTTTCTGGATTGAATAAGTACTCAGGGCTTGGTTCACCAGGTTTCTTTTTGACGTGTTCAAATACATCTCGACCAGCGGTTTTAGGTACCACCTGCATAAGACCATAAGCATTAGCCCAGCTTACGGCGTACGGGTTGAAGCTACTCTCTGTCTTGATGATAGCGTAGATTAAATCTTCAGGGATGTCATAACGCTGAGACGCTCGTCGAACGATGTCGGCATATTGATAACTACGCTGGCTAGCGTGGTCGGCCACCATTGGGATTTCAACGTAGTAGGCTTTTTTAAAGTCGACTTCTTTGGTTTTTAGGTTATTCGCGATCAGGTAATCCGCAAACTGGTTCGCTCGCCAAGTCCATTGAATGGGCTTTTTTTCTTGGTCTACGACCTGATTATAGAGGAAAGGTTTGCCTTCTAGCTTGATGCTTTTAGAAGAGAATAGATCGACATGCGCCGGATCATCTGGCGTCAAAAGGGTCGTCATGATCGCATTTTTGAGGTGTTTTTTCGGTTCGGTAGAGGAAACCGTTTCCACCGTTATCAGGCCTTGGCTAAAATTCACTTCTGAACGACTTAAGTAATTATCTATGTATTTCACATAGTTACTCTTACCTGCTATCTTGATTTCACTGCTACCCCAACGTTTTTGAATGTTGCCTGAAAAGCTATCTATTAATGAATCTAGCGCCCCGGTATCTTTTTCAAATTGTCCGGGTAGCTCAGCTAAATTCTTCACAAACCGGTTGGTTGGCTCGTAATTGACATCATAAATGCTTTCGACAAATTCACGGCTGCAGCCAGTTAATAACATGGCTGTTAGGAAGTAACTTAGCTTTTTCATAGTTCCTCATACAAAAATGACATCGCAGCGTTAACCATGATGTCATTAAAAATTGCTTAAATAAATGTCTTATTCGCTTGGTGGAGTATAGCCATCAATTACGACATCTTTACCTTCAAAAAGGAAGTTAACCATCTCAGTTTCAAGAAGTTTACGATGCTCAGGATCCATCATGTTTAGCTTCTTTTCATTGATAAGCATAGTTTGCTTGCTTTGCCATTGTCCCCAAGCTTCTTTAGACACGTTGTCAAAGATACGCTTACCTAAGTCACCTGGGTAAAGTTGAAAATCTAGGCCTTCAGCATCTTTTTGAAGGCGAGCACAAAATACAGTGCGGCTCATAGTGGTTCCTCTTATCGCGTTCGTTGATTCAAACGTCGTCGTTCAGTTCAAAGGGTAGGCTCTCAATAAGCTGCTTTACAGGAGCGGCTAGGCCAATTTCTTCCGGTTTTGATAAGTTATACCAGAGACCTTTAGCCCCTTCCATTATCAAATCTGGTTGTTTATCTAATTTCACTAATACTGGCGTGATATCTAAGTGGTAGTGGCTGAAAGTGTGTCTAAACGCAATCATGGTCTTGATCGAATTGGCTTGAGTGTCTTTGATCGAACGAAGATCTAGTTGATGTTCGATCTCTGCGTTTTCATTTTGAGGGAAACAAAACAATCCGCCCCAGATACCAGATTGAGGGCGCTGTTCGAGCCACACTTGGTTGTCGTGATACAGAATCACAAACCATGTGTCTTTTACTGGCTTTTCTTTCTTAGGCTTTTTGCCAGGGAAGTCGAGCTGTCTATCGAGCTTCTTGGCCTCACACATGCTTTCAATCGGGCACATGGTGCACTTAGGCTTGCTACGGGTACAAACCATGGCACCCATGTCCATCATTGCTTGGTTGTACTTATCGACATCTTTGTTCGGAGTATGTGCTTCGGCGTGTTCCCAAAGCTGGTTTTCGACTTTCTTTTGCCCCGGCCAACCTTCAACGGCAAAACTTCTCGCAAGCGTTCGTTTTACATTGCCATCAAGAATCGCATGAGGAAGTTTATGAACCGATGATAAGACGGCTGCTGCTGTTGAGCGACCAATCCCCGGTAGCGCGTTCATCTCTTCGATAGACAGCGGAAATTCACCACCATATTGCTCAGCAACGATCTTGGCTGCTTTATGTAGATTGCGAGCTCGTGCGTAATAACCAAGCCCTGTCCATAAGTGGAGTACCTCATCTTGTTCGGCGTTCGCTAGGTCGATAACCGTTGGAAAGCGTTCTAAGAAGCGTTGGTAGTATGGAATCACCGTAGCAACCTGAGTCTGCTGAAGCATGATTTCAGATAGCCAAACGGTGTAGGCGGTTTTGTTTTGTTGCCAAGGCAATTCTTTACGCCCGTAGGCGTCATACCACTTTAATATGGCGGTTGCGAAAGGAGTCACGACATGCTCTATGCTTTGCTATTATTAGAAGCGAAATTGCACCACACTTAACGTTGGATGTAAAACAGACAAATTGTGTGGGAATTTATCCACGGAAAGACTTGCACCGGAGGCAATTCTTTGGATAATCCCCGCTTTGATTAATCAATGTGCAGGCAAAAATCAATGAGTGAAGTGACCACTAACGAATATACTGAAGACGGCAAACTGGTTCGTAAGATCCGTAGCTTTGTTCGCCGCGAAGGCCGCTTAACAAAAGGCCAAGAGAACGCGATGAATGAATGTTGGCCAACAATGGGTATCGACTACAACCCAGAGCTTCTTAACTGGAAAGAAGTATTTGGCAACGATAACCCGGTTGTACTAGAGATTGGCTTCGGTATGGGTGCATCACTGGTTGAAATGGCAAAGAACGCACCTGAGAAAAACTTCTTAGGTATTGAAGTTCATAGCCCGGGTGTTGGTGCGTGTTTAGGTACAGCTCGCGATGCTGGCGTAACTAACCTGCGTGTAATGTGTCACGATGCTGTAGAAGTATTTGAACACATGATCCCAGATAGCAGCCTGCATACTCTGCAACTGTTCTTCCCTGACCCATGGCACAAAGCTCGTCACCATAAACGTCGTATCGTTAAGGCTGAGTTTGCAGAGATGGTTCGCGGCAAGCTTCAACTTGATACTGGTGTTTTCCACATGGCAACAGACTGGGAAAACTACGCAGAACATATGATTGAAGTGATGAACGTAGCTCCAGGCTTCGAAAACATCGCTGAAGATGGTGATTACATCCCTCGTCCGGATGAGCGCCCGCTAACTAAGTTTGAAGCGCGTGGCCACCGTTTAGGTCATGGTGTTTGGGACATTAAGTTCAAGCGTACTAAGTAACTTCGAATCAAATTAAGTGAAGGGTAATCCGACTTAGGGTTTAACCCCTACACTTTATGGGATTGATTAAAGCCAACATTATTGTAATGTTGGCTTTTTTGTCCTTAGGCTTTTATTTCAGTAAAGGCTTAACGACAGAAAGTAATACCAATCACAGTAAGTAAGTGATCAGAAATAGCGTAGGAAAAAGGCTTGAGAACAAGGCAGCATTTTTCGATAAGTAGTTACTCTACAATCAAAAATTCTAACGCAGTTATCGAGCATTTTAACAAGCTAGAGCGAGCAGTTATTTACTACGATTGGTATATGTTACACCCCTACAAAAATAACAATATAGAAGTAAGCGCACATGAAACCAACTCAAGCTATTTTGGCCGAGATCTTAGACGAAGTTCGTCCTTTAATTGGACAGGGAAAGGTCGCTGATTATATCCCTGCACTGGCTCGCGTATCGAACCAGAAACTGGCGATCGCGGTATACACCAATGAAGGTGAGGTGATTAAAGCAGGCGATGCTGAAGAAGCATTTTCTGTGCAATCTATTTCTAAAGCCTTGAGCCTGACGCTAGCTATGGTGCTATATAAGCCTGAAGAGATTTGGCAAAGAGTAGGCAAAGAGCCTTCTGGTCAAGCCTTTAACTCGATGATTCAGCTTGAGATGGAGCATGGTATTCCCCGCAACCCGTTCATCAATGCGGGGGCAATTGTCGTTGCAGACCTACTACAAAGCCGCTTGTCTGCGCCTAGGCACCGCTTGTTAGAGTTTGTGCGTCAGTTATCGGGTGATACTCATATTGTGTATGACAAGGTGGTAGCGGCTTCAGAAATGATGCACAGCGATCGTAATGCTGCCATTGCTTATTTGATGCGTTCATTTGGTAATTTTGAGAATGATGTTATCCCAGTTCTGAATAACTACTTCCACGCTTGTGCGCTTAAAATGACGTGTGTGGATTTGGCAAAAACCTTTAGCTATTTAGCAAACAAAGGCGTGTCGGTTCAAACCAAGAAAGAGATCATCACGCCAGTTCAAACCAAGCAGTTGAATGCTTTGCTTGCGACGTGTGGCTTGTACGATGGGGCTGGTGAGTTTGCCTACCGTGTTGGTATGCCAGGAAAATCGGGCGTTGGTGGCGGTATTATTGCTATCGTTCCTGGCGAAATGACGATTGCGGTGTGGTCTCCAGAGCTTGATCCTTCTGGCAACTCGCTCGCAGGTACTAAGGCTCTAGAGTTGCTTTCAGAGCGAATTGGTCGTTCTATTTTCTAAGAGAAAGATTCGAGCACGGACGTTGTCCTATAGAACGCTTCGCTCCGAGAGAGGGCTATAAAACAAAAAGGGTTGACCCTAAAGCCAACCCTTACGCAATGCTTCTCGAATCTCGAATCTCGAATCTCGAATCTCGAATCTCGAATCTCGAACTACTCGTCTTCTTCTGCCATAAAGGCTTCTAACAGATCATTGAGAAACAGCTTTCCTTTTTCAGTGATCTGCCAGTGAGTGTCGGTTTCCTTCAAGTAGCCTAGCTCTTTTGCCCATTCAATCGTTTTTTGAATCGAGTCAAAACCAAGCCCTGTCGTATCAATGAAATCCTGCTTTGGACATGCTTCCATTAACCTAAAGCGGTTCATGAAAAATTCAAAAGGGCGGTCTTCATTCGGCACTTCAAATTCATCTGATAGATAAGGTTTTACCATGTTTTTGTACGCAGCTAGATAGCCTCTAGGGTGCTTAACCTTAGTGGTACGAACAATGCGTCCATCTGTAAAGCTCAGCTTGCCATGAGAGCCACAGCCAATACCTAGATAGTCACCAAAGCGCCAGTAGTTGAGGTTATGTTGGCACTGATATCCCGGCTTGCTGTAGCCTGAAATTTCGTACTGCACATACCCTGCGTCTGCGAGCTTCTTATGGCCTAGGTCGAAGATATCCCAAAGGTCATCATCATCAGGCAGCGTTGGTGTTTTGTAATAGAACATGGTGTTAGGTTCTATTGTTAGCTGATACCAAGATAAGTGCGGAGGGTCGAGTTCTATCGCTTTATCCAAATCAGCCAACGCTTGTTCAATACTCTGTTCGGGTAAGCCGTGCATTAAGTCTAAATTGAAACTATTCAATCCAATCTTATGCGCTAAATGAGCAGCATTTACCGCTTCATCTTGACCATGAATACGCCCAAGTCTTTCCAGTTTCTCTTGCTCAAAACTTTGCACACCCACCGAGATTCGAGTAATGCCTGCCTTTTGGTAACCTGCAAAACGCTCAGCTTCGATAGTTCCCGGGTTGGCTTCCATGGTGATTTCTATTTCAGGTTTGAACGGGATGCGCTGTTCAATGCCTTGTAACAATCGGCCAATTCCTTCAGGAGAAAACAGGCTTGGGGTACCGCCACCAATAAAGATCGAATGCAGTGGGCGAGGCATACCATTGAGCTGATATTTTTCGATATCAGTATCGAGATCTTCAAGCAGTGCATCGATGTACTCTTTTTCAGGGATCTCGGCTTTCAGAGCGTGAGAGTTAAAATCACAATACGGACACTTTTGTACACACCATGGGATGTGTACATAGAGGCTAAGTGCGGGTGGTATTAGCGCTGCATTGTGCATTACAGAGCTTGCTCCTTGAGAGTATTGAATAGTGACGCAAGCGCTTTACCACGGTGTGATAGTTGCTTCTTACGCGAAGATTCAAGCTCTGCTGAGGCGCAGTTATCTTCTGGTACAAAGAACACAGGATCGTAGCCAAAGCCATTCTCACCGTGTTCTTCAGTAAGAATACGACCTTCCCATTTACCGTGACACACTAGAGGTGTTGGATCATTCTCGTGACGCATTAGCACCAACACACAGTGGAAACGCGCAGTACGCTTTTCAGTTTCGACACCTTGCATCGCATCTAATAGTTTTTTGATGTTCTGCTTATCGGTTGCCCCTTCACCTGAGTAACGCGCTGAATAGATACCTGGCGCACCATTTAAGTAATCAACCTCTAAACCTGAGTCGTCAGCAATGGCTGGCAGCGCTGTTTCTTTCGCTGCGTGGCGAGCTTTGATGATGGCATTTTCAATGAAAGTCGTTCCTGTTTCAGCGACTTCTGAAACGTTAAATTCACTTTGCGCGACAACGTCAAAACCAAACTCAGACAGAATATCTGCCATCTCGCGAACTTTACCTTGGTTGCCTGTTGCTAAAACAATCTTACTCATGGGAATGTAGCTCTAAATAAGTTAATAAATGAAAAGTAAGGTTTGAGCTTACTCTTCTATATAGAATTTCTGTGTGAAACGCAGTGGACCAGTGCCTTTTAGGCCTGCGTTCACATCGATGTCGAAGGTGATGTTTTCTTCGTGAGTTACGGGGAACTCAGCAAGGTAATAAATCGCATCGCCTTCTTTGATTTCTCGAAACTTCAAAGTACGGGTGTTTCCAACGAGGTTCTTCGCTGTTCCCGTAATTTTAGCCGTTGTCGCAGGCTTGCCTAGAGAAGCCTTGTCTAACACGCTGATGTTGAGGATTGCTGAGTATCCATTTCGCTTAAGTTTGTATTGCTTAGCGACTTGCGAAGTTAAGAACGTGGAATTAAAAGCCGAGTAATGAACCTCGACATCCTTAATGTTCTTAAATTGCCCTGCTGAGCTTGGTAAGGCAACAAGAGCGGTGAGTAGTGCTGTTATCCATAAACGCATAATGACTCCAATAAATAGCAAAAAGCCATCATAGGATGGCTTTGACTTCAGTTGGGATTTGGCTTGGCGAGCATATTCGAACTTGCTTGTGCCTACCGAGATCTCCCTTTTCTATCTTAATTTGCCCTTTTGCGACCTTAAACTGTTTCGCAAGGTATTTCGCTAAGTGGGCGTTGGCTTTGCCATCTACTGGTGGAGCAGTTATGGCAATTTTGAGTTCCTCACCATGCAAGCCAACAATCTTGTCTCGGCTTGCTTTGGGTTGGATATAGAGCCTAAGAAGAATATCGTTTTCCTCGGCCCAAACCGCTTTTGGCATCGTCAAAGTACCTGATGTTCGTACTTGAATTATAGCTGATACCAAATAGGACCAATCATGTCGCCCATTAGGAAGTTCGCAAACTGTAGAACAATGAACAGAACCAGAACGCTTAAGTCGAAGCCACCCATATCCGGTAGGATACGGCGGATAGGCATTAGCATTGGCTCAGTCAGTTGATGGAACACGTACTCGATTGGGCTACGGCCTTGGCTAACCCAGCTAAGGATTGCACGGATTAGTAGAACCCAGAAGATCAAACCACCAGCCGCTTTGAGCAGAGACAGTGCACCAAAGATAAGGAAGCTAATATCGAAAACGGCAGCGCCGCCAGAGATAATCAGGTTTAGAGCAACGAACTTAAGTACACACAGCACATAAGCGAAAACAACGGTCGCTAGATCAAGGCTGCCGATTGATGGAATAACTCGGCGTAGTGGGGCAACAACCGGTTGTGTCGCTTTTACGATGAATTGTGAGAATGGGTTGTAGAAATCTGCACGTGATGCTTGTAGCCAGATACGCAAGATCACAACCATGATGTAAAGATCAAAAACGGTCGAGATCAGAAAGCTCATCGAGTTCATATTGTTTCCTTTTTCGGATTTACTTGTCGCTTAGATATAACCAGAGCGGCAAAATGCTTGTTTACCTTGATTGGTACTAAAACAGTTTTTCCATCTCTTCAGCTCGAGCAACCGCCGCTTGCATGGCTTTTGCTACGATGTCTGATAGTTGATGTTCGTTAAACGTGCGTAGTGCTTCTGCGGTCGTGCCGCCTTTGGATGTCACTTGTTCACGCAGTGTTGATAATTCAGTATCTTGGTTTGCTACCACCATCTCTGCCGCGCCTAATGCAGACTGCTGCACTAGCTTACGAGCGGTTTCTTGGTCAAAACCTTGCTTGATTGCTTCAGCTTGCATCGCTTCCATAAACAGGAAGAAGTAAGCCGGAGCGCTACCCGCCGCCGCAATGATGTTGTTGATTCCAGACTCTTGTTCAACCCAACTTACTTCACCAACAGCTTGCATCAGCTGAGAAGCAAAGTCTTTATCATCTTGGCTGACAGTTGCATCGGCATAAAGACCACTCATCCCTTTACCAAGCAGTGATGGCGTGTTTGGCATCACACGAACAAGGTTCAGTTGGCAGTTTAACATCTCATTAAGTCGATTCGCATTAATACCCGCGGCAATTGAGATAACCAGTTTGTTGCTGAAGTCGATATCTTGTAAGGGTTTACATACATCAGCCATCATTTGTGGCTTCACGGATAACACAACAACGTCTGCTTTTTCAGCTGCTGCAATATTATCGCTGGTGGTATTGATGCCGTATTCTTGTTCTAACGGCAGCCTTCTGGTTTCTGAAGGTGCTGTCGCAGTAATCTTTTGCGCTGGGTAACCACTAGCAACTAAGCCAGCTACAATTGAGCGAACCATGTTTCCCGCCCCAATAAAGGCGATGTTCTTATGTACCATATATAAAATCCTGAGCGTGTCGCTGCGCGGATAAGGCGAAGCGGTATCAATACTTGTACTTGTCGTTACTTACTACGGCTATTTCGCGTAATCACGAGCGCCGAAAATAGCTGTTCCAATACGAACCATTGTGCTGCCAGCCTCAACTGCTGCATCCATATCACCACTCATCCCCATCGAAAGGGTATCAATGTCTGAATACTTCGCGGCTAGCTTGTCTTTAAGCTCTGCCAGTTGAGAAAATGCATTAAGCTGAGATTGATAGTCAGATACGTTTGCAGGAATCGACATCAATCCTCTTAAGGTGAGGTTGGGGAGCGATGAAATCAACTCCGCGAGTGCAAAAACTGTCTCTTCTGAGGTTCCAGATTTGGACTCTTCACCACTGGTGTTTACCTGAATCAACACTTGCAAAGGTGGAAGTTCGCTTGGTCGTTGATCATTAAGCCTTTGTGCGATCTTATCGCGATCGACGGAATGCACCCATTGAAAGCTTTCCGCGATTGGGCGGGTTTTATTGGATTGAATTGGACCAATAAAATGCCACTCTAAATTTAGGTTAGAATGTTGTTCTGAAAAGTGTTTTACTTTATCTACACCTTCTTGAACATAGTTTTCACCAAAGGCAACTTGGCCTCCGAGTGCGGCTTCTAGAATCGCATCAATAGGTTTAGTTTTGCTGACGGCTAAAAGTTGCACGGACTCTGGAGCTCGTCCGCACTTTTGCTCAGCACTACGAATCTGTGAGGTGATTTGTTCGATATTTTGTTGAATACTACTCATAGCTGACTTTACTTAAGGGAAAATAAATGGATATCACTGAGTTACTAGATTTTAGTGTAAAGCATAACGCGTCAGATCTACATCTTTCTGCGGGTGTATCTCCAATGGTACGTATAGATGGTGAAGTAAGGAAGCTTGGAATCCCAGCTTTGAGTCATGCTGATGTACATCGTTTGGTTTTTGAGATCATGAGCGATTCACAACGCGGCGAGTTTGAAGAAAAACTGGAAGTCGACTTCTCTTTTGAATTACCCAATGTTGGTCGCTTTCGTGTTAATGCGTTTAACCAAGCCCGTGGCTGCTCAGCTGTCTTTCGAACTATCCCTGTCGAAATCCCGACTTTAGATCAGTTAGGTGCACCTGAGATCTTCGAAAGGATTGCTAACTACGAAAAAGGGTTAGTGCTCGTCACTGGTCCAACTGGCTCTGGTAAATCAACGACTCTTGCGGCGATGGTTGATTACGTAAATCGCAACCACAATAAGCATATTCTGACGATTGAAGACCCGATTGAATTCGTTCACACCAATAATAAATGCCTAGTCAACCAGCGTGAAGTTCACCGTGATACTCACAGTTTTAAAGCGGCACTGCGCAGTGCCTTACGTGAAGACCCAGACGTGATTCTGGTTGGTGAACTTCGTGACCAAGAGACGATTAGCTTAGCGTTAACCGCAGCAGAAACGGGTCACTTGGTCTTTGGTACTCTGCACACCAGTTCTGCGGCTAAAACGATCGACCGTATTATCGATGTGTTCCCAGGTAGCGATAAAGATATGGTTCGTTCGATGTTGTCTGAATCACTGCGCTCGGTGATAGCCCAGAAGCTGCTAAAGCGTGTTGGTGGTGGTCGTGTGGCGTGTCATGAAATCATGATGGCAACACCTGCGATCAGAAACTTGATTCGTGAAGATAAGGTTGCGCAGATGTACTCGATCATTCAAACGGGCGCAGCGCACGGCATGCAGACCATGGAACAAAATGCGAAGCAGCTGATGGCGCAGGGCTTGGTTGATTCGGAAGAGGTCGAGAAAAAGATCGAAATTGAAACCTCAATGTTTTAATCAAGGTGGACACAATGGAATTGAATCAAATCCTTGAGGGAATGCTTTCTCAAAAGGCATCGGATCTTTATATCACGGTTGATGCGCCAATCCTTTTTCGTGTGGATGGTGAATTACGCCCCCAAGGAGAGAAGCTGAATGCGGCTCAAGTTGCTCAATTACTTGATGCGATGATGGAACAAGACCGACGTGATGAATATCAGCAAACGCGTGAGGCTAATTTTGCGATTGTGCGTGACTTTGGTCGTTTTCGTGTCAGTGCATTCTTTCAGCGAGAGCTACCTGGAGCGGTCATTCGACGTATCGAGACTACCATCCCAACCTTTGAGCAACTAAAGCTTCCTGATGTACTACAGGACCTATCAATAGCTAAGCGCGGACTTGTGCTGGTGGTTGGTGCGACAGGCTCTGGTAAGTCGACCTCAATGGCTGCAATGACAGGCTATCGCAACACCAATCGCTCGGGACATATCTTGACGGTTGAAGACCCGATTGAATTTGTGCATGAACATAAAAAGTGCATCGTGACACAGCGTGAAGTTGGACTCGACACCGAGAGCTATGAAGTCGCGCTTAAGAACTCGCTACGCCAAGCACCAGACATGATCTTGATTGGCGAAATCCGTAGCCGTGAGACCATGGAATACGCGATGACCTTTGCTGAAACGGGTCACTTGTGTATGGCAACCTTGCACGCCAATAACGCTAACCAAGCGCTAGAGCGTATTCTTCATTTTGTGCCGAAAGAGCAGAAAGAACAGTTCTTGTTTGACCTATCGATGAACCTGCGTGGTGTCGTCGCTCAGCAACTCATTCGCGACAAGAATGGCAGCGGGCGTCATGGTGTATTCGAGATTCTGCTGAATAGCCCTCGTGTTTCTGACTTGATTCGTCGTGGTGAACTACACGAACTGAAAGCAACCATGGCTAAATCGAAAGAGATAGGTATGCAGACCTTTGACCAAGCTTTGTATGATTTAGTGATAGCAGGCAAGATCAGCGAAGAGGATGCGTTCCACAGTGCCGATTCTGCTAATGACTTGCGCTTAATGCTCAAAACTAGGCGTGGTGATGACGACTACGGAACTGGGGCGTTGGCTGGTGTGAAGATAGATATGGGGTGATAAAAAACGCCTGATTTGATTCTAGGTTAAAATCAGGCGTTCATCATATTCATCGTTCGACTGCGTCTGTATTATCAACGCTTCTTGTTCTTAGGCTCGCTGATTACGTCTGCGTCAGTCGAAGTATGATTCATATAACCTGCATTATTGGAGCTTGTCGAACTGCATGCTGATATTGCTAGAGCTACGAAGATTGCTAGAAAAATTTTCATGTGAACTCCCACTTACCTAATAATGAATTGCTTCGACATTACGTCGTAATATCATTATAGGATCACAAAGGAGTTTAATCTTTGAGCTCTTAATTTTCGTTATGAATATTGTGCTTCAAACCAGCTCTCTAAAATGACGACTGCAGACTGGTTATCGACATTGCCTTTGCTTAGCGCTTTATAGCCGCCCATTTCAAAAAGGTCGGCTCTTGCTTCTGTGGTCGAGAGTCTTTCATCATGTAGTTCAACATCGACACCAAATCGTCCTTTAAGGCGGTTAGCGAACTTCTTCGCTCTAGGTGTAATGGTTGCTAAGTCTTTACCATGAAGGTCGGTAGGAAGGCCGACTACAATCAGGTTCGGCTGCCACTCCTTAATTTGTTTTTCGATATCGTCCCAATTTGGGATGCCATCTTTGGCTTTAAAAGCTTTTAGAGGGCTTGCGGTGCCCGTGATTTCTTGTCCTATCGCACTACCGATACTTTTTGTACCGTAGTCAAATGCCATAATTGTTCGTGACATGGGGTTTCCAAATTTATCTGTGTTTGAGAGTGTCTGTTTATTTTACTTAGTTGATTTGAGCTAGGCGTGACCAGCGTCTGCTGAAAGCTGAGCTGCATTAATGCCTAACATCTGTACAGCGACTTTCCAGCGGTCAGAAATCGGTGTATCGAAGATGACCTTCGGATCGGCTTCAACGGTTAACCATGAGTTCTCGGTCAGTTCTGTTTCCAGTTGTCCGGGTTCCCATCCTGCATACCCAAGTGCGACTAAATAATTCATCGGCTCATCTTCTGTGCCCAACACCATCAAGATATCTTTTGAGGTTGTCACTGAGATTTGATCCGTCATGCTGATACTGGATTGATAGTTGCCTTTAGGTTTGTGCAAAATAAACCCACGGTCTTCTGCGACCGGTCCACCATTCAATACAGGCTTATCAAGACTTGCTTGGTTGGGTTTTGGCTGATCAGAATCAACCTCAACTTGCTTAAGCATGCTACCGACAGTGACATCAATAGGGGCGTTGATCATCAAACCCATCGCGCCTTCGTCATTGTGCTCACAAAGGTAAATCACCGAATTTTGAAAGTATGGGTCTTTCATTCCGGGCATAGCAACCAGAAAGTGGTTCGTTAAATTCATAGAGCCTCCTGCCAGTGTGTTCCCAGTAAAGGAAAAAGAGCGGCGTAAAGCCGCTCATTGTTCTTTGCCTAGATATTTCTGTGTTTTCGAATAGCTAAGGCTTTCTTTAGTTTAGGCTATTTAGCGTTAACGCGACGCTCAATTGCATCCATTAATTTACCTGTAACTGAAATATCAAAAGCGGCTTCAATTTCACGGATACAAGTAGGGCTAGTCACGTTAATTTCAGTCAGCTTGTCGCCGATAACATCAAGCCCAACAAAGATTAAGCCTTTCTCTTTCAGTGCTGGAGCAACTGCTCTTGCGATAGCCCAGTCTGTTTCACTTAGAGGACGAGCTTCACCTGTACCGCCAGCAGCAAGGTTACCTCGAGTTTCCCCTTTTGCAGGAATACGCGCTAGACAGTAAGGCATTGGCTCACCGTCAACCACAAGAATACGCTTATCACCATTGCTGATGTCTGGAACAAAAGTTTGTGCCATTGCGTAGTTCTGACCGTGGTTGGTCAAGGTTTCAATAATAACTGATACGTTTGGATCGCCTTCTTTCACACGGAAGATAGACGCGCCGCCCATGCCATCAAGTGGTTTTAGAATCACGTCGCCGTGTTCTTCTCGGAACGCTTTAATTTTTTCAGCTTTACGAGTCACGATGGTGGTCGGTGTCAGTTCAGGGAACCATGCCGTGAACAACTTCTCGTTACAGTCACGTAGGCTTTGTGGTTTGTTGACGATCAGTGCGCCGTTCTCTTCAGCACGCTCAAGAATGTAAGTTGCGTAGATGTACTCAGTATCAAACGGAGGATCTTTACGCATTAGTACCGCATCTAAATCGGATAGCGCGATAGTCTGTTCTGATTTGAACTCGTACCAACCGTTTGGATCTTCTTTTAGTTCAACAACCTTAGTGTCAGCAATGGCTACGCCTTGATCTAAATGTAGATCATCCATTTCCATGTAATGGATTTCGTAACCACGACGCTGAGCTTCAAGCATCATGGCAAAGCTAGAGTCTTTTTTGATGTTAATGGATGAAATTGGATCCATTACGATGCCAAGTTTGATCATTTTTTTCTCCTAGCCTAGATCGCCAAAACGGACTTGTAAGGCAGTAATTGCGGTTAGAGCTGCTGTTTCGGTACGAAGTACACGTGGGCCGAGTAGCGTCTCTTCAAATTTGTATTGTTCTGTCATGCCGATTTCTTCAGCCGACAAGCCACCTTCAGGGCCGATCAATAGGCGTACCTTACTGATAGGTTCTGGAAGGGTATTAATTGAGTATTTTGCACGAGGATGTAAGTTCAGCTTTAATGCTTCACTCGGTTCGCTACACCACTCTTCAAGTTGCATGATAGGGCGAATGACTGGAACCGTATTGCGGCCACACTGTTCACACGCCGCGATAGCAATCTTTTGCCACTGTGCGAGTTTTTTCTCGAAGCGTTTTGTATCAAGCTTAACGCCACAGCGCTCTGAAATTAAAGGGGTAATGGTGTTCACACCAAGCTCAACCGATTTCTGAATCGTGAACTCCATTTTGTCGCCACGTGAAATCACTTGGCCTAAATGTAAGTCTAACGGAGATTCGCTGCTGCGTTCGATGCGTTCAGAAACATTAACGGTGACATTTTTCTTTGATACTTCGGCTATCGTCGCAGGGAATTCAGCGCCACTGCCATCAAATAGAAGGACTTCTTGGCCTTCTTTCATGCGAAGGACACGACCAACATGACCCGCGGCATCTTCGCCTAAAGCGAGTGAACCTAACTGATGAATGCGTTCTGGGTGATGAATACGAGGGATTCTCATGCTGGTAAACCTATAAATATGTTCATTTGGGTATTTTGTCTCTGCCTAACATGGATGCTTTTAGTTGAAAAAACAAGGGTAGAGCAAGAGTTTCAGGGGCAATTCTGAAACTCTTGTTTGAGATAGTTAGGAATGTTGATTGTACGAGCGACGTTATTTACAAGCAGGGTAAACAAATGGGTTGTGATTACCTTGGATGGCATAGATTCGCTCATCACGAGTACATTCCCACTTGTCGACAGGAAATTGCTTGTTCCACGCCATCATTAGGTTGGTTTGTTGCTTAGATAGTTTGAAACCATACTCTTGGCTCATGTAAAGGTAAGTACGCGCGATAGAGCCTTTTGCTCTGTCTGGCGGCATAACTTTACGCTGCTTGAAGTTGACCTGCATTTCACACTGACCATAGCTCACACCATCCATGCCATTCCACTGACTGAAGTTGTAGTTGGAGCGATCACCGTTAACCTCGCCAATGGCCGGAGTTAGGTTGTGAAGGTCGGCTTCCATGGATTTGAATATTTTGTCATTGCGAGTGCAGTTCTTGCGCCCACCATCTTGCCAACACTGACGCTGGTGGCCAAATTGCCAAGCTGGAACCACGTGTTCCCACTCAATTCGACTCGCCCGCTTTTGTTGTTTTCGGACTTGGTAGCCACAGCCATCAAGGTCGGGAATCCCTTTCTTTTTGTCCTTCCATGTAATGTCACAGCCGCAATAAAATGAAGTCGGATGGTCGAGGTAAATCTTCACCGCTTCTCTTTTTGCTTTGGAAAATGAGCTCGGTGGTGCGGCGAGAACGCTTTGGGTTACCAGTAGGCCAAATACTATTGTTAAGTAAAAAGATACAGGTAGGCCAAATGCTTTGAAGGTGAGTTTTTGCATAGAAAAAGACTGATAAAAGTATGATAAACATCAGTCTAGCACTCAAATGTTAGATCTCTCTATTAGATTTGTTCTACCGAGTAAATCAACCTGTCACTAGCTTAGTTGAGTTCCCGTGAAAGCTAAGGTTTGCTGGCACAATTGGCAGCGGTAGGTCGATTGATTCCGAAGTACTTTGTTGTGTCGTCTGATTGATAATGGGTAAGTGGTGCACTCACATCGATATTCAAAGGTTTTCCCTTGAACTGACGCGATTTCAAAGCTGTGAGTTGTTCTGGCTGGCACGTTGAATACTTTTTCCATCACGTATTTCCACTCGTTTCCGTGAGGCCTAACACGTCCGAAAACCTGATGCGTGATCAGGTGTGCGAGTTCATGTGGCACAACCTCGTTGATGAAGGCATCTTCATTTTCAGAAAATAGTACGTGGTTGAGCTTAATTTCGTTGAGCTGAAGGTAGGCCTTTCCCGCCGCTTTGCCTCTTAACTTGAAGGTGATAGTTGGGTGTGGAAATTCACGAGAGAAATGTTGATTTGCGATAGCTAGGCATTCGGCCAATTTCTTATTTGCTCGGTGTTGTTGCGGGGTGTAAGACAAACGTTGTTAACTCCAAATAAAAGGCCTCAGCGTTTAAACCAAGGCCTAATCATAACATTGCTTGTTGATCTAGCGATGCTTTACACGTGATGTTTTTTCTTAATGATCTCGTGATAAGCGTGCCATGTAGCATAGCCAAGTAGCGGCATGGTGACGATCATTCCGATGCCGTAGGTGGCAAAACCCACCAAAATACCGGCACAAATAATACTCGCCCAAACCACCATTGCAGGGATGTTCGATTTCACGGCATTAAAGCTAGTGAAAATCGCACTCATCACATCAACGCGTCTCTCCATCATTAACGGAATTGAAAATGCTGAGATGCTAAATATGAGGCTTGCGATAACAAAACCAATCACAGAACCCGTAATTAAGAAGGGAGCGAACTCAGCCAATGGTGCGCCTTGCACTGAAGGGTAGAGCGCGTGCAATAACGCAGCGATACGCATCCAGAATATCATCGCAACCATCAACACAATCGCAAAGGCCCATTGGTGGGTCGAGTTGCGAGTGATGGCTTTCATTGAGTGCAGTAGGCTGGCGTTATGGCCTTTTTCTCTTTCCCAAGCTGCGTCATACAAGCCTAGGGCAAGAAACGGCCCTATCAGCATGTACACGATCAGGCTTGGCATCACGACTAAGTGTGTTCCTTGCCATTGGACAAGTTGAACAATCGCAATTGCCGCTCCCATAAAGCACAATCCGTAAAATGCGCTGATTAATGGCATTCTTACTAAGTCATGCAGAGCAAGCGACAACCAATGAAAGGGTGCGGAAATACTGATTTGGTTGCAAGGAATGGTGCGAGCGTAATCCTTATCGCTGACCTTGTGTTTTTTATCGTTCAGTTCGGATGGGTGCGCGGTACGAGGCATAGATCCCCCTAGTTAAATAACGTCCTAGTTATAATTCCATAAGGCTCATCGATGTGGCTTGTGTGAGAGTTATGGTGTTGAGCTAAATTGCTCTTTGTCATCCCAGTTATTGTTCTAGCGTGCATTTAACGAGCGTTATCAGACTGAATTAATTTAAGTTAAATGTGAGCTTGATCGCCTAGGAGTTACCTTAACTATTGTCAGTAGTGCTAGAAAACACAAATTATCAGCGGCTTTTTATACTAAGTGGTTAACGGTAAAGAAGGGCGTTAGGGAAGGGTATTGTGAGTGAAAGTTCGGTAAGTACATAAAAATAAAGCCCTTACTAAGCAGTAAGGGCTTTAAAGGAACACATCGCAGTGGCTAAATTATTTTAGGCCAGCGAAGTCCGCAAGGATTGCTGCTTTGTCAGTCGCTTCCCAAGGGAACTCTTCACGACCGAAGTGACCGTATGCAGCAGTTTGCTTGTAGATAGGCTGAAGAAGGTTCAGCATCTCTTGAAGGCCGTATGGACGTAGGTCGAAGTTTTGACGAACAGCTTCAATGATGATTTCGTGTGCTACTTTCTCAGTACCGAACGTTTCAACCATGATAGATGTTGGATCAGCAACACCGATAGCGTAAGACAGTTGAATCTCACAACGGTCAGCCATACCAGCAGCAACGATGTTTTTCGCAACGTAACGTGCTGCGTAAGCTGCAGAACGGTCAACTTTTGATGGATCTTTACCTGAGAATGCACCGCCACCGTGACGAGCTGCGCCGCCGTAGGTATCAACGATGATCTTACGACCAGTTAAACCACAGTCACCCATTGGGCCACCGATTACGAAACGGCCTGTTGGGTTGATGAAGAAGTTAGTATCTTTGTTGATCCACTCAGCAGGAAGTACTGGCTTGATGATTTCTTCCATTACTGCTTCGCGTAGGTCAGGCGTTGTTACTGAATCACAGTGTTGAGTAGAAAGAACAACAGCATCGATACCAACGATCTTACCTTGGTCGTATTGGAAAGTAACTTGAGATTTCGCATCTGGGCGAAGGAAGTCAAGCTTACCGCTCTTACGTACTTCAGCTTGCTTCTTAACAAGAAGGTGAGAGTAAGTAATTGGAGCTGGCATTAGGATAGGAGTTTCGTTAGTCGCGTAACCAAACATGATGCCTTGGTCGCCTGCGCCTTGCTCTTTAGGGTCTTCTTTATCAACACCTTGGTTGATGTCTGGAGACTGCTTACCAATTGTGTTTAAAACAGCACAAGAGTCAGCGTCAAAGCCCATGTCAGAATGAACGTAACCAATTTCACGTACTGTTTCACGAGTGATTTCTTCGATATCAACCCATGCAGACGTTGTTACTTCACCGCCAACCATAACCATGCCGGTTTTAACGTAAGTCTCACAAGCAACACGTGCTTTTGGATCTTGTTCCAAGATGGCATCAAGAACAGCATCAGAGATTTGGTCTGCAATTTTATCTGGATGGCCTTCTGAAACAGATTCAGAAGTGAATAGGTGCTTAGCCATGAGAGCTCCACTTTTAGTTTTTGGTGTAAATAGTTTATGGCGTCGCAAGCTAGGAAGCGCCGCCATTAAATACAGTATATTTTGTAGGTGTTTCTACATCTAGACGGCTATTCTAAATTCCAGCGGTCGAATTACAAGCTCTTTTTTATGATATGTCATAACTAATCGTTTGCGTATCGATCGAGATAAGCCACTGCCAAGTGATGTAAATGTTCGAAAATTGCGAAAAATGACCGTTAAAATGCCAGTAAAACGTTTGCAGTCGCAATAGTCGTTTGAGAGAATACCCGCGCTAATAAAAATGAAAACTTTAGCAATTATCTCTTTTTTAAATCGCTTATGTATCCAGGAGCAGACATGCCTTCTCGTAAAGATCTAGCCAATGCAATCCGCGCACTTAGCATGGACGGTGTTCAACAAGCAAATTCAGGCCACCCAGGCGCACCTATGGGCATGGCTGACATCGCTGAGGTTCTTTGGCGTGGCCACTTGAACCACAACCCAGCAAACCCAGAATGGGCTGACCGCGACCGTTTTATCCTGTCTAACGGCCATGGTTCAATGTTGATTTACTCTCTGCTTCACCTTGCAGGCTACGAGCTTTCAATTGAAGATCTGAAAAACTTCCGTCAACTGCACTCTAAGACTCCTGGTCACCCAGAGTACGGTTACGCTCCTGGTATCGAGACAACGACGGGTCCTCTAGGTCAAGGCATCACTAACGCTGTTGGTATGGCAATGGCAGAGAAAGCACTGGCTGCACAGTTCAACAAAGAAGGCCACGACATCGTAGACCACTACACTTATGCATTCATGGGTGATGGCTGTCTGATGGAAGGTATCTCTCACGAAGCATGTTCACTAGCTGGTACGCTAGGTCTTGGTAAGCTAGTTGCTTTCTGGGATGACAACGGTATCTCTATCGATGGTGAAGTGGAAGGTTGGTTCTCTGACGATACTCCTAAGCGTTTTGAAGCATACGGCTGGCACGTAATCCCAGCAGTAGACGGTCACGATCCGGAAGCAATCAATGCAGCTATCGAAGCAGCTAAAGCAGACCCTCGTCCAACGCTTATCTGTACTAAAACTATCATCGGTTTTGGTTCTCCAAACAAAGCTGGTACGCACGACTGCCATGGCGCTCCACTAGGTGCTGATGAAATTACAGCAACTAAAGCAGCACTTGGTTGGGAACACGGTCCTTTCGAAATCCCAGCAGATATCGCAGCTGAGTGGAATGCGAAAGAAGCGGGCGCAGCAAAAGAAGCGGCGTGGAATGCTAAGTTTGACGCATACGCAGCGGCTTACCCAGAGCTAGCAGCAGAATTCAAACGTCGTACTAACGGTGAACTTCCAGCACAATGGGAAGAGAAAGCAAACGCAATCATTGCTGATCTTCAAGCTAACCCTGCAAACATTGCTTCACGTAAAGCATCTCAAAATGCTCTAGAAGCGTTTGGTCAAATGCTTCCAGAATTCATGGGCGGCTCTGCTGACCTAGCGCCTTCCAACCTAACTATGTGGTCTGGCTCTAAGTCTCTTGAAGCAACTGACTTCTCTGGTAACTACATCCACTACGGTGTACGTGAATTCGGTATGACGGCTATCATGAACGGCATCGCTCTGCACGGTGGTTTCGTACCATACGGCGCAACGTTCCTAATGTTCATGGAATACGCGCGTAACGCAATGCGTATGGCTGCTCTGATGAAAGTTCAGAACATCCAAGTTTACACGCACGACTCTATCGGCTTAGGCGAAGATGGTCCTACTCACCAACCGGTTGAACAGATCGCTTCTCTACGTCTAACGCCAAACATGAGCACATGGCGCCCATGTGACCAAGTTGAGTCTGCTGTTGCTTGGAA
>NZ_AJYZ02000041.1:31732-62896 GCF_000272045.2 Vibrio crassostreae 9ZC13
GGCTATTGAGCGTAAAGATGGTCCTTCATCTTTAATCTTCTCTCGTCAAAACCTTGCACAACAAGATCGTAATGCTGAGCAAGTAGCTAACATCGCTAAGGGTGGTTACATCCTGAAAGATTGTGAAGGCAAGCCTGAGCTAATCATCATTGCAACAGGTTCTGAAGTTGAGCTTGCTGTTGAAGCTGCTGCACAGTTAACCGCTGAAGGTAAAGCAGTACGCGTAGTATCTATGCCTGCAACTGACGCGTTCGACAAGCAAGATGCTGAATACCGTGAGTCTGTACTTCCATCTGACGTTACTGCTCGTATCGCAGTAGAAGCTGGCATCGCTGACTTCTGGTACAAGTACGTTGGTTTCGGTGGCAAGATCATCGGTATGACAACGTTCGGCGAATCTGCACCAGCAGGCGAGCTATTCAAGATGTTCGGTTTCACTACTGAAAACGTAGTAAACACCGCGAAAGAGCTTCTTGCTTAATCATTGATTGCTAGCTTAGTGCTAACAATGAAATGAATAAAAAAACCGAGCGCTGAGCTCGGTTTTTTGTCTCTGGGATTTGTTTCTCCTAGACTCATCTCTATAAGCAACAGATCAATCTGTCATGAACAAGCTGAGTTATTCAAGTAATGCCTTTTGGGTAGGATTCAGTTATCATCTGTTGCACGAAATTTTGGTTAGATGTACGGAACTATGCTAAAAGTCGCGATAAATGGATTTGGACGAATAGGGCGTAATGTATTGCGCGCTGTCTATGAAAGTGGCAAAAGCCAACAAATCAAAGTAGTAGCGGTCAATGAGCTTGCTCAGCCTGACGCTATGGCTCACCTATTGCAGTACGACACCAGTCACGGCCGCTTCGGTAAGAAAATCTCTAACGATCAAGAGCACATTTATGTCCATCATGGCATTGGTGCTGAAGACAAGGGTGAGTTTGATACCATTCGTATCTTACATCTTGCTGATATTGAGCTGTTGCCTTGGCGTGACCTTGAGGTGGATATCGTTCTCGATTGTACCGGTGTTTATGGTTGCCGAGATGACGGCCTCGCGCACATTGCTGCAGGGGCGAAAAAGGTACTGTTTTCTCACCCCGGTGCCAATGACCTCGATAACACCATTATCTATGGTGTGAACCACGATACCATCGAAGCGGACCACCAAATCGTTTCCAATGGTTCGTGCACCACCAACTGTATTGTCCCTATCATTAAGGTTCTTGATGACGCCTTTGGTATCGAGTCCGGTACGATTACGACTATTCACTCTTCAATGAATGATCAACAAGTTATCGATGCGTACCACAGCGATTTGCGTCGTACTCGAGCAGCAAGCCAATCGATCATTCCTGTCGATACCAAGTTGCATAAAGGTATTGAAAGAATCTTCCCGAAATTTTCCAACAAATTTGAAGCTATATCTGTGCGTGTGCCGACGGTAAACGTAACAGCGATGGATTTAAGTGTCACAATTAATGCAAATGTGAAAGTTAATGACGTAAATCAAACCATTGTTAATGCATCCCAGTGTACATTACACAATATAGTTGACTATACTGAAGCGCCGCTCGTTTCCATCGACTTTAATCACGATCCCCATAGCGCAATCGTTGATGGTTCACAAACGCGAGTGAGCAACGGCCACTTAGTTAAAATGCTAGTGTGGTGTGATAATGAATGGGGCTTTGCGAACCGAATGCTGGATACGGTTCTTGCAATGCAAGCTTCTGAAGGCAAGAAGTAAGACCTAGAAGCAAATGTGCGGATTATTTATTTTTTAGCTTGAAATAAATACTAAGAGTCCACATATTATTAGTAGTGAAAGAATTACCAGTTGAATAATTTATAGGCTTAGCAGGGTTGCTGAGTTTCCAAAACTTTATATTTATTTAAATTTGAGAGGACAAATCATGTCTGTGATCAAGATGACTGACCTGGAACTTGCAGGTAAACGCGTATTTATCCGTGCTGACCTAAACGTACCAGTAAAAGACGGTAAAGTAACTTCAGATGCACGTATCCTTGCATCTCTACCAACTATCAAACTTTGCCTAGAAGCTGGCGCAAAGGTAATGGTTACTTCTCACCTTGGTCGTCCTACTGAAGGCGAATACAACGAAGAGTTCTCTCTAGCTCCTGTAGTTAACTACCTAAACGACGCACTAGACTGCGAAGTTAAACTAGCTAAAGATTACGTAAACGGCCTAGAGCTAAACGCTGGTGAACTTGTTGTTCTTGAAAACGTTCGTTTCAACAAAGGCGAGAAGAAGAACGAAGAAGCACTTTCTAAGCAATACGCTGCACTATGTGACATCTTTGTAATGGATGCATTCGGTACAGCTCACCGTGCTCAAGCTTCTACACACGGCGTTGGTACTTACGCTCCTGTAGCATGTGCTGGCCCTCTTCTAGCTGCTGAGCTTGAAGCGCTTGGTAAAGCAATGGACAACCCAGCTCGCCCACTAGTGGCTATTGTTGGTGGTTCTAAAGTTTCTACTAAACTAACCGTTCTAGAATCTCTTTCTAAAATTGCTGACCAGCTTGTTGTTGGTGGTGGTATCGCGAACACATTCATCGCTGCTGAAGGCCACAACGTAGGTAAGTCTCTATACGAAGCTGACCTAGTTGAAACGGCTCAAAAGCTAATGAAAGAGTGTGCTATCCCAGTAGCAACTGACGTTGCATGTGCTAAAGCATTCGACGAAAACGCAGAAGCTGAAATCAAGCACGTTTCTGAAGTTCAAGACGACGACATGATCTTCGACCTTGGTCCAGATTCAACTGCGGCACTAGCTGAAATCATCGGCAACGCGAAAACAATCCTTTGGAACGGCCCTGTAGGCGTATTCGAATTCAAGAACTTCGAAGCGGGTACAGCTGGTATCTCTAAAGCAATCGCTGAGTCTGCAGGTTTCTCTGTAGCAGGTGGTGGTGACACGCTAGCAGCTATCGATAAGTTCGGTATCAAAGCTGACGTTTCTTACATCTCTACTGGCGGTGGCGCTTTCCTTGAATTCGTTGAAGGTAAAGTACTTCCTGCAGTAGCAATGCTTGAAGAGCGTGCTAAAGCATAATTGATTTAGAAAGGCGAGATGTGAATCTCGCCTTTTAACGTTTGCTGCATATCACACTTTTTTGCTAGAATGGCATAAGTTGTGAGCAAACGATTGCAAGTTTTTAAACTTAAGTTTTTTAATCTTAAAACGATAGAATAAATAGGACTATTTCCATGTCTAAGATCTTCGATTTTGTAAAACCTGGTGTGATTTCTGGCGATGACGTACAGAAAGTATTTGAAGTAGCAAAAGAAAACAAATTTGCTCTTCCTGCTGTAAACGTTGTTGGTACTGACTCTGTAAACGCAGTACTAGAAGCAGCTGCTAAAGTTAAAGCTCCAGTAGTTGTTCAGTTCTCTAACGGCGGCGCTGCATTCTTCGCAGGTAAAGGCGTTAAACTTGAAGGTCAAGGCGCACAAGTTCTTGGCGCTGTAGCTGGTGCAAAATACGTACACGCTGTAGCTGAAGCTTACGGTGTTCCAGTTATCCTGCACACTGACCACGCTGCTAAGAAACTTCTTCCATGGATCGACGGTCTACTAGACGCTGGTGAAGAGTTCTTCGCACAAACTGGTAAGCCTCTATTCTCTTCTCACATGCTAGACCTTTCTGAAGAGTCTCTAGAAGAGAACATCGAAACATGTGCTAAGTACCTAGAGCGCATGGCTAAAATGAACATGACAATCGAGATCGAACTTGGTTGTACTGGTGGTGAAGAAGACGGCGTTGATAACTCTGATATGGACGCATCTGAGCTTTACACTTCTCCAGAAGACGTAGCATACGCTTACGAGAAACTAATGGCTGTTAGCCCACGTTTCACTATCGCTGCATCTTTCGGTAACGTACACGGTGTTTACCAAGCTGGTAACGTTGTACTTACTCCAACTATCCTACGTGACTCTCAAGCATACTGTGCAGAGAAGTTCGGTATCGCACCTAACGCTCTAAACTTCGTATTCCACGGTGGTTCTGGTTCTTCTGAAGCAGAAATCCAAGAGTCTATCGGCTACGGTGTTATCAAAATGAACATCGATACTGATACACAGTGGGCAACTTGGGACGGTATCCGTCAGTACTCTGCTGACAACTTCGATTTCCTACAAGGTCAAATCGGCAACCCAACTGGCGAAGCTGCTCCAAACAAGAAGTACTACGATCCACGCGTATGGCTACGTGCTGGTCAAGCTTCAATGGTTGCTCGTCTAGAGAAAGCATTTGCTGACCTTAACGCTGTAGACGTACTATAATTCTTTGAATTAAGTACTCTTTAAGTTTTAAAAACCCGCTCATTGAGCGGGTTTTTTATATCTGATAAAAACTTGTACTAAATATGTGAAAAACCTAGCGTGCGGTGAATAAATTTCGTAGTCTTTTAGTTATCGGTATTTGTGTTTATCGGTAAGTTTTAATAATTCAAAAGCTTACATAAATATGACTTTGCAATCTGTCAAAGATAGGATATCGTGCCGAAAAACTGAACTTGGTTCAGTTTATAAAAAGGACTTGGCTTTAATTTACTTTTAACACAATGACTTAACGGTAATTACACTGTTTATTATATTGCAGAGTAAATGAGGCTTAAGGCAGTTTAGCCCATAGCATATTATATAGAGGATGCACATTATGGCTGATAGTTCGACAGCGATTGAGACTCCACTTGTGGATGGTTTGTCTCAAGCAGAGCAGTGGTTAACAAATAATTCAGATTTATTTATCCAATATGGCGTAAATATCATTTCAGCACTGATAATTCTATTTATTGGTAACCTTATTGTTAAAGCAGTAGCGAATAGCGTGTCTAAGGTTCTTCAGAAGAAGAAAATGGACCGAGCAGTTGTGGAGTTCGTCCATGGTTTAGTTCGTTACTTGTTGTTTGTGATTGTTTTAATTGCTGCACTTGGTCGTTTAGGTGTTCAAACGGCATCTGTAGTTGCTGTTATTGGTGCGGCTGGTTTAGCCGTTGGTCTTGCACTACAAGGCTCACTATCTAACTTTGCTGCTGGTGTACTTATCGTTGCATTCCGTCCATTTAAGTCTGGTGACTATGTGGAAATTGGTGGTGTGGCAGGTTCAGTTGATTCTATTCAAATCTTCCAAACGGTTCTAACAACGCCAGACAACAAAATGGTTGTAGTACCTAACGGTAGCGTTATCGGCAGCCCAATCACAAACTATTCTCGTCATGCGACGCGCCGTATTGATCTAATGATTGGTGTTTCTTACAACGCTGATCTTCAGAAGACAAAAGCGCTACTGACTAAGATCTGTGAATCTGATGAGCGTGTACTGAAAGAACCTGGCGTTCAAGTTGGTGTTCATACGCTTGCTGATTCTTCAGTTAACTTCGTTGTTCGTCCATGGGTTAGCACTGCTGACTACTGGAATGTTTATTTCGACCTGATGCAAGCAATCAAAGAAGGCTTGGATAACGAGGGTATCGAAATTCCATTCCCGCAAATGGATGTACACATGAATAAAGTAGAAGCTTAATTCCTAGTTAGTTTTTATAACTATAAGCTTTTATAAGGAAAGGCGGATAACTTAGGTTATCCGCCTTTTTTGTTGGTTTCATGAAGCTAAATAGATTTACCAGTATTGCTCAATAAGTCCATCGGTAAGCACCGTTGCTATGGCGAACATCATGGTTGCGACTGCGATATCAATGCCTTTCTTAACCTTAGGTTTAGATAGCGTCGGGCCTAGTTTTGCAGCGCCTAATGACAAAGAATAGAACCAGACGAACGAAGCCAATATAGTCCCCATAGCAAATGCAATTCTGTCGTTGCCTTCAAATTGCCCACCAATGGATCCAAGAATTACCACGGTATCCAAATAGAGATGTGGGTTTAATACTGTTACTGCCAATGCCCCTAAAATAACGGTGCGCTTGCCACGCGCTAATATCTCACCTTTCGACTCATCACTGGTGCGCACTTTGAATGCACTGCGTAGTGAGAGCAAACCATACACAGTCAGAAAAGCGATGCCACCTAGTGTCACTGAGGTAAGCAGTAATTCATTTTGCGACAAGATCGCTCCGCCGCCAAAAATGCCTAATGAGATAAACAGAGTATCGAGCAGGCTACAAATCGTTGCTGTCGTTAAATGATGATTGCGTTTTATCCCTTGATTTAGGACGTACGCATTCTGAGCGCCAATAGGGATAATCATACTTGCCCCTAGACCAAAACCTTGTAATAAAACCCAAAAACTCATTTTAACCTCCACTTATTTAACGATATTTACGTGCTATATGGCGAAGATACTCTGACCCTTTAAATAAGTATAATTAATGATTTTAATCTATTATTAGAGTTGCTAATGTGGTGATGAGTTAGCTTAAAAAGGAAGCAAATTGATGCGCGGATTGGATTATAAATGGATTGAAGCACTGGATGCTGTAGTAAAACAACGTGGCTTCGAAAGGGCTGCTGAGCAGTTATATATATCCCAGTCGGCGATATCTCAGCGCATCAAACAGCTGGAAAAGTGGTTGGCTCAGCCTGCCTTAGTGAGAGAAAGCCCGCCTAGGCCAACGCCTGCGGGTAAAAAATTACTGGGCTTATATCGTCGTGTTCGGTTGTTAGAGCACGAACTTGTGCCTGAGTTGATGAATGAAGAGGGAACTCAGCCACTATCGATATCCATAGCCACCAACGCTGATAGTTTGGCGACATGGCTGCTACCGGCTTTGTTGGATGTGATGAAATCTCGCCAAGTCGAGTTGAACCTCGCGATTCATGGTGAGTCGAGAACCATTGAAAAGATAAAAAGTGGCGAGGTGGCAGGTGCAATCAGTTTGGAGTCTCAAGCGATTCCAGGCTGCAGTGCCGACTATCTTGGTAGGATGGATTATGTGTGTGTGGCTAGCCCTGATTTTCATCAGCGTTACTTTGCAGAGGGCGTAAACTACGCCACTTTAAGCAAAGCGCCTGCGGTTTCCTATGATCAATACGATGATCTGCATAAGAAGTTTCTGCATGATCATTTTAACGTACCGAGAGACAGTGTGATCAATCATACAGTCGGCAGTTCAGAAGCATTTGTGCGCTTGGCATTATCGGGTGTAGCCTATTGCTTGATCCCCCGATTACAGATTATCGATGAGCTCGAGTCTGGTGCTCTGATTGATATTACCCCTGGCTTTCTGCTCTCTTATCGCATCTATTGGCACCATTGGCAGCTTGAGAGCGGAGTATTAAAAGAGGTATCCCAAGCAATATTGAGTTTTGCTCACAATCACTTACCTCAGTAAACTGTTGGTTTTTTCAGCGTCAAAGTTCTGTTAGAAGTGTGTGCTCTGGATTGGCTAAACGATAAATTGCTCTATGATGAAAGGACATTTGTTTAGCATAGGTCATACCTAATGAAGCTTGTACCAAAGATGTTAGCAACGTCTCTTACTCTTACTGCGGCGTTGAGTGCTGTGAGTTTTCCATCATTGGCTGACTCTCCATCCTTTCCTCATATTTCAACGACAGGCTATGGTGAAGTGATCGCTACACCTGATATGGCGACATTCTCTGTGAGAGTCGTGGAATCGACGATGACTGCTGAACAGGCTAAAAATACCGTTGATAAAGTCGTGACAGGCTTTCTAAACAAGCTACATCAAGCTGGTGTTGATGAGGCGAGTGTACACAGCTCTAACCTGTATTTATCTCCTCAATATCATTACCCGAAAGATGGCAAACCGGAACTGGTTGGCTACCGCGCCTCACGTAATGTGACCGTTCAAGTGACTGAGCTAGCTAATCTTAATGAGTACATGGATATTGCGATTGGAGAAGGCATTAATCAGATCGACAACATCCAACTGCAAGTTCGCGACCAAGCTAAGTATCAAGAGCAAGCGCGCTTAGAAGCCATTAAAGATGCGACATCAAAAGCTAAATCATTGGCGAGTGGTTTTGAGCGCGAGTTAGGTGATGTATGGCGCGTGGATTACAACGCCCAATCTTCTCAGCCAGTACTCATGCGTTCAATGGCGATGGATGCAAGAACAGAATCGAACTCTTATGAAGACTCAACGATCACCATTCGTGATCGCGTGAATGTGATCTACCAGATCGAAGAGTAATGACAGTGCTATAGAAGGTTTTGGATCATGACGACCTAATTACCTACGATAGGCCAAATGCTAAAAAGGCTCTCATGATGAGAGCCTTTTTTATGCATTTTGAGTGCGATGATTAGTGAAGAAGACGAGCACGGATTGTGCCTTCGATCTCTTTCAGTTTAAGCAGTGCTTCTTCAGAGCGATCGGCTTCTACATCGATAACGACATAACCCATATCAGCCGCAGTCTGTAGGTATTGACCCGCGATGTTGATCCCTTCCTCAGCGAAGATGGTGTTGATCTGAGTTAGGATGCCTGGGCGGTTTTCGTGAATGTGTAATAAACGAGACGTTCCAGTATGCAGTGGTAGTGATACCTCAGGGAAGTTAACACTTGATAGCGTAGAGCCGTTATCAGAGTATTTCGCTAGCTTACCAGCAACTTCAACACCAATGTTCTCTTGTGCTTCTTGAGTTGAACCACCCACGTGAGGCGTTAGGATCACGTTATCGAACTGCATTAATGGAGACTCAAACGGGTCTGCATTGGTTTTTGGTTCTGTTGGGAAAACATCAATAGCCGCACCTGCAAGGTGTCCAGACTCCAGAGCGCCACACAGAGCAGGAATATCGACTACCGTTCCACGAGCTGCGTTGATAAAGATAGAACCAGGCTTCATGCGCTCGAACTCTTCTTTACCCATCATGTCTTTTGTTTCGTTGGTTTCAGGTACATGCAAAGAGATTACGTCACACTTGTTCAGTAATTCCGTCATGGTATGAACTTGCGTTGCGTTACCCAGAGACAGTTTGTTTTCAATGTCGTAGAAGTAAACACGCATGCCAAGGTTTTCAGCAATAATACCCAGTTGAGTACCGATGTGACCGTAGCCAATAATACCTAAACGCTTACCACGGGCTTCGTAAGAGTTGTCGGCACTCTTTTTCCAGATGCCACGGTGTGCAAGCGCGTTCTTTTCTGGAATGCCACGTAGTAGCAATAGAACCTGACCAAGAACGAGCTCAGCAACGCTTCGAGTGTTTGAGAACGGTGCGTTGAACACAGGGATACCGCGTTTTGCTGCTGCTTGAAGGTTGACTTGGTTAGTACCAATACAGAAACAACCGACGGCAACCAGCTTTTCAGCTGCATCAATAACTTCTTGGGAGATATTAGTGCGAGAACGAATACCAATGAAATGAGCATCTTTTACTGCTTCAAGAAGTTCATCTTCCGGTAGCGAGCCTTTGTGGTACTCAATGTTTGTGTAACCAGCGGCTTGCAGTACTTCTACAGAAGAAGGGTGAAGACCTTCTAGAAGTAGAATTTTAATTTTTTCTTTTTCCAGTGAAACTTTGGCCATTGTTCTCGTCCTTAAAATGGAAAGGTTGGGCAAATGCGGCGCACGTGCTACAAAATGGCTGAAAGGGGAACAAATTCACCACTTTGTTAGGAGACAAACGTTTTCCCTGTGCGTCTTCTGAACAATAAAGTAACAAAAAAAAAATGTTTTGGGTAAGAAAATTACGGAATAAGACATAATTTTACAGCAATAAAGCAAAAAAAACGGCGCCCTAGGGCACCGTATGTAATGAAGTAACAGAAAAACTCAATCTTCTATTATTTATTCTTCGATTTTTGCACCTTCAGGCGTGCCGGTGATAACCACATCAGCACCACGGTGAGCGAACAGACCAACCGTCACCACACCAGCTATACCATTGATGATATCTTCTAGTTGTTTCGGGTTTTCGATCGCCATGCCGTACACATCTAGGATCACGTTGCCGTTATCGGTTGTGCAGCCTTCGCGGTAAACTGGGTCACCACCAAGCTTAACCAACTCACGTGCCACGTATGAACGTGCCATTGGGATTACTTCAACAGGCAGTGGGAATTTACCCAACACATCAACTGCTTTAGTACCGTCAACAATACACACAAACTTATCAGAGATAGCCGCTACGATTTTTTCACGAGTCAAAGCAGCGCCGCCGCCTTTGATCATATCGCGAGTTGGGTTGATTTCATCTGCGCCATCAACATAGATGTCTAGCTTAGCGACATCGTTACACTCATACACTTTGATCTCTAGCTCTTCTAGTCGCTGCGTTGAAGCAACAGAGCTTGAAACCGCACCTTTGATTTTGTCTTTCATTGTGCCTAGTGCGTCGATGAAGTGATTTACTGTAGAGCCAGTACCTACACCTACAATGCTGCCTTCTTCAACATATTGAAGTGCTGCCCAGCCAGCTGCTTTTTTCATTTCATCTTGAGTCATGCCATTCTCCTGAATAAGGTCTTGCGCTTTGAATTGATCGTTTGCGTAATGATGAAGTTAACGTTTAGATATTGAGTTAACGTTTCTATATCGAGGTTAACGTTTGCGGCGCGATTATAGCGCTTTAATGGTTGTTTTCCCATTGCCAAGTTTTACTCGGAGTCACGATTTTAGGTAACGGAATGTCCCATTCTTCAATCGGTAGCGTATCAACATGTTGGCAATCATGAGCCAAACCAATAGGAGCTGCACCTTCGCCCGTCTCGAACCACTTTGCCAAGGTGCGATCGTAATATCCGCCGCCCATACCTAAACGATGGCCATGGGAGTCAAAGCCGACAAGGGGCGTAAGAATAAGGTCGAGTTGCTGACAAGGTTTAACCAGCATTTGATTGAGCTGAGGTTCGACAATACCGTACTTATTCAAGACCGTCGGTGTGGTTGGCGAGTAGTGTAAAAACAGCAGGTGCCCGGCAGAGAAGGGGTGCAATACTGGTAAATAAGTTTGCTTACCTTGCGCCCATAACCATTCGATTAAAGGCTGAGTATCGAGTTCGCCATCGATAGAGATATAGAGGGCAATATGCTGAGCAGACTGAATTTCATCAAGCTGCATGCACTGCTTAACTAAGTCGATACCGGATTGAGTTTGTTGGTCGCCAGATAAGGCATTGCGTTTGATACGGATCTGTTTGCGAAATTCGCTGCGTGTGAGCGTCTTCATAAGAAGGGATACCCCAAAGTGCCGTTGAGAATAGATGGCCCTTGAACCAGCGAGTTCAAGGCGGATCAGCAATGATTACCGTAGGCTTCTCGGTCGGGCCGAGCATGCTCAATAGCACTCAAGTACTAACCCTTAGGGATTGCTTATCGGCTCGGGGACGTGAATCCTCTGACAAACACTCCAGGGTAAATTTTGTGTACGCTATTGCTGTCCGTGCTTAACTTTACTGAGGACATCTGAAAGTGATGTCGTGAGCTGTTCCATTCGCTCGGTCAGTGCGTTTTGTTCATCATTTGCTTCAAACTTCTTGGTTTGTAATTCGTAGCAAATATTCAGAGCTGCGATAGTCAGCAGCTTCACTTCATTGGTTACCTTAGTACGTTCAGCCATCTCTTTCAATCGATTATCAAGATCGGCCGCCGCTGCAATCAATGACTCTTCTTGCCCTGGTGGACAATTCACTCGAGTCAGTTTTCCTAATATTTCAACGTCTACCGCTTGATTACTCATGATGGATGAACTCTTTAACGCGCTATTTTAAGGTTGTTGCCCTTCGCCATTTTTTGAGAAAGAAAAAGTGCAAGTACCGATGAGGAAGCAATCTCCTCTGAGGGAGAAACTATAGGTAAACCGCTATTAAGATTCAAGCTTTTCAGAGTGACTGTTTGTAAATGAGAGCTTGAGCACACAGTAATTCAGCAAATTGAACAATTGGTAGTCAGTCATCCTTCAATTGCTGGGGATCGATGCTTACCAGAATTGGGGTGAAGTGGTACGATTATACTATCGATATAAAGAATAACTGAGCGAGCTATCTGATGAGCGAAACTACTTTACCTGACTACCTAACGGTTGCGACTGAACTTCAATCGGCAAGTCTAGCCGTAACCCCTGCTGAGATGCACGGTTTATTAACGGGTATGTTAAGCGGAGGCTTAAGCCTTGCAGATAAAAGCTGGCAACCACTGATCTTCGATTACACCAATGAAGGCATGGGTTGGCCAGATCGCGCATTAACGCTAGCGGAAGCGACACTGAAAGTAACGACCAGTGAAATCACAGGTTCGGGTATGGAATTGTCTATGTTGCTGCCTGACGAAGACGCAAGCGCAAGCCTATTTGACTTGGCTGATGGTGTGTCTGATTGGATTAACCATTTCATTACTGGTCTAGGCTTGGTTGGCGCTCAATTGAACAAAGCGTCTGACAGTACAAAAGAAGCATTAGCTGATCTAGAAGAGATGGCTAAGCTAGGCATTGACGAAGAAGATGATCTGGAAGAGCAAGCGCAGCTTCTAGAGCACGTTATTGAGCACGTAAAAGCGTGTGCACTAACGATTCATGCTGAATTTGGTGCTCGCCCATCTGAAGATGCAGCGCCTACCATTCATTAATTCGTTGGCCGGTTTGAGGTTATGATGGCTCAGTATGATGTTGTAATTGCTGGTGGCGCAATGGCAGGGGCAACCTTAGCCCTTGCTTTGAATCACCTAAGCCAAGGTTCACTGTCGATTGCGGTAGTGGAGCCTTATCAGGTTGATCATCAAGCTCACCCTGGGTTTGATTCTCGTTCGATTGCTTTGTCCTATGGCACGGTGCAGATCCTGGATTCTTTGCGCTTATGGCAATCTATCGCTCCGGTCGCGACCCCGATTAAAGATATCCATGTTTCGGATCGCGGGCATGCCGGAATGACAGACATCTACAGTGAAGAGCTTGCTGTAGATGCGCTTGGCTACGTGGTCGAGTTAGCAGATGTGGGTCGAATCTATCAGCAGAAACTTGAATCAGAAGCGGCAATTACCATGCTTTGTCCTGAGTCTGTTAGTAAAGTTGAACGTGAAGAAGCGTTGACGACGATTGAACTGACAAGTGGGCAAACAGTAACCACTAAGTTACTGGTTGCTGCTGACGGTGCAATCTCAACCTGTTGCCAACAGCTCAATATCTCATTGAGTGAGCATGACTTTGAGCAAGTCGCTGTGATTGCCAATATTGTGGCGAGTGAACCTCACCAAGGTCGCGCATTTGAGCGTTTTACCCATCATGGGCCAGTTGCTCTATTACCGATGAGTGACAACCGTTTATCGCTGGTTTGGTGTTTAACACCAGAGCAAGCACAAAAAGTGATGACGCTAAACGACAATGAATTTCTTGAGCAATTGCAGAATGACTTTGGCTGGCGACTTGGCCGATTAGAGAAGGTCGGCAAGCGCGCGAGTTACCCTCTGATTCTTCGTCACCGACAGCAAAATATCTCTCATCGATTTGCCATTGTTGGTAATGCTGCTCAAACGCTTCACCCAATTGCGGGGCAAGGCTTTAACCTAGGCATCCGAGATGTGGCTTCCTTGGCAGAAGAGTTGTGTACCCAGTTAGATGATGTAGGTCGTTACCGTGGTCTTGTTAACTTTAGAAAGCGTAGAGAACAAGACCGAGACGCAACGATCACGTTGACTTCAAGCCTAGTTCACCTGTTCTCAAACGATTATATGACCGCTCGCATTGGGCGTAATCTTGGGTTAGCCGTAATAGATAACCTTCCACCACTTAAAGGTCCACTTTTGCGTCATACGCTTGGCCTAGTAGAAAGATAAGGTAATAAATAATGATGCAAAGTGTTGATATCGCGATTGTTGGTGGTGGCATGGTTGGCCTAGCGCTTGCTGCTGCCCTAAAAGACAGTGACCTAAGAATCGCTGTCATTGAAGGCAGAGCGCCTAGTGAAGGGCTGAGTGAGCTGCCTGATGTGCGTGTATCCGCGTTGAGTCGTTCTAGTGAAGTGATTCTTCGTAATCTAGGTGCATGGCAAGGTATCGAACAAAGACGCGCTGCACCGTATCAAGCGATGGAAGTGTGGGAACAAGACAGTTTCGCTCGTATTGAGTTTGACTCGACACGCTTGGCTCAGCCTAATCTTGGTCATATAGTTGAAAACCGTGTGATTCAATTAGCGCTGCTTGATCAGGTTAAGAAACAAGACAACGTCAGCCTGTATATGCCCGCAACGTGTAAAACGATGGCGATTGGTGAAAGTGAAGCTTGGTTAACATTGGACAATGGTCAAGCACTGACAGCTAAGTTAGTTGTTGGAGCAGACGGCGCAAACTCTTGGGTTCGTAAGCAGCAAGATATCCCATTAACACATTGGGATTACGGACACAGTGCGATTGTCGCGAACATCAAAACCACAGAGCCGCACCACAGCGTTGCTCGTCAAATCTTCACGCCTCAAGGCCCATTGGCATTCCTACCAATGCAACCAAGCAACATGAGCTCGATTGTTTGGTCTACGGAACCAAATCGTGCCGAGAACCTCGTATCAATGTCGGATGCTGAATTCAACAAGCAGTTAACAGCTGAGTTCGATGCAAAGCTGGGCTTATGTGAAGTGGTTGGTGACCGTTTTGCCTTCCCACTGCGCATGCGTTATGCGCGTGACTTTGCGGTAGAGCGTGTGGCTTTGGTTGGTGATGCTGCTCATACCATTCACCCATTAGCAGGGCAGGGCGTGAACCTTGGCCTATTAGACGCAGCAAGCCTAGCGCAAGAGCTGTTAAAGCTATGGTCTGCGGGTGAAGACATTGGCACCAAGCGTAATCTTCGCGGCTACGAGCGCTGGAGAAAAGCAGAGGCGGCGAAAATGATTGCTTCAATGCAGGGCTTTAAAGATCTGTTTGAAGGCGATAACCCAGCTAAGAAGCTGATTCGTGGCATTGGTATGAAGCTTGCGGGCCAATTACCGGGTGCGAAAGATGAGATCATGAAGCGCGCACTGGGTTTGTCTGGCAATCTTCCTGACTTAGCTAAGCGTCCAGTGACTCATCGATAATGACATAGTGTTCTGGTGGTATATCGAATCATCATTGATACGAAAATTGGTACGAAAAAAGGGTTGGCATAATGCCAACCCTTTTTGTTTTTAATTCTGTAGATAATCAGGTCATGCGTACGCGCAGCGCAGTTTCATGATTTCACTATTTATTTCTTTCACTGTTTGAAAGTGACGTTTTTCTGCTCGGTCTGGTAGCACTAGCTTACCGTTATCAAACTCAAATTTTCCTACGCCGTAAATGTAGATTCGTCCTTTGAAAAGTCGACTTACATGTTTAGCAATCATACTCGGTGTATAGCGCTTAAACAGTCTCATTCTTAATTATCCTTATATTTACCTAGCCTGCATATTATAGAAAAACTCCGAGATAATAATTGTGATAAGCATGGAGTTATATGCAGTAGCGTTGACGTTAATTAGATATTTGTGCTGTTCTAAGCACTTTCTTCAGTAAATATCTATTTTTACGTGAGCTCCTCCCCAAAATAATACTGAGTAGTGAACTGCCGTGAACTTTTCTGTTCAGTATTAAGCAGTGATAATGTTACAAGTATAAGAATAGGCGGGATTTTTTTGTTTGTGTAATCAAATTGTAAATTTCGGACAAAAAAAAGCCCGTCTAAAACGGGCGAATAGTCACAGATGCATTACACAAAAGTGGATACTGATGTTACTCAGTGGATTCACTTGCACTGATTTGCTTAATAGCTAGTCAGTAAATTTACAATAACGCAAATTTAACTTTGTGACTACTTATGCTTTTATTTTGAGTAACTATTTATTAATGGTGTGTTCTTCTTATGACGAGGTTCACACTAAAAATGTACTCAATGAAATATTAAAATGAAGTTTGCGAAGCATGATCTAAACGATCATCGACTGATGTCCGCGACGGTCGGTGCACATAGCGCCATAAGATCATTGAGATCCAGCGCAACGCCAGCCATTCGGTCGCCGGAGCTAATGGTTACGGTCGAGTTGTTTTGAATGGAAGGATCAAAAATGATCGGCATGTGTCTCTTGAGAGCGAGCGGACCAACACAACCCACTTTAAAACCGGTGATCGCTTCAACATCAGCGAGCGACACGCAGGTCATTCGACGGCAATTCAGTACCGAGCGTACTTTCTTGGGGTCGACAGAGCGATCGCCAGCAGTACAGGCTAACGCATACTGGTTGCCCATATCCTTGAGCAGGATGCACTTCACCATTTGAGAGGCGTCGATGCCTCGCTCTTGTGCAGTTTCTTCAATGCTGGTGGTTGGCTTGCTTTGCATCAGCAGGCGATAATTCACCTGCTGTTGATCCAGCCATTGTGTAATCTGCGTTTCCACGTGGTTACTCGTCGTCAAGGCTGTACGGCAGTGGCAGGATATTCCATGTTTGATCAGGCTGCGCGGTCAGTCGCAGCTGAACATCGTCATCAAGGTTGTTTGGCAGTACCATCAAACCAACCGCTCGGTTATCAGCAAATTGATAGACGTTTAATAGTCGGCCTGCGCCACGCCAGTTCTCACCCACACTACGTTCCAGTTCAATAGGGTTTTCTAACGACAGCACGTCCGCAGTTGTGCCCGACACAATGCGCATCTCACGCTTGTTCATGCCACGGTACTTAGCACGAGCAACCGTTTCTTGACCTGTGTAACAGCCTTTTGAAAAGCTGATACCGCCAATCGCTTGCAGGTTAAGCGCTTGAGGGATGTGCTCGTTTTGCTCTGCTTTCGATAGGTTAGGCTGAGCATCAAGAATTTCATGATATTGCCAAAGTGTTTCTGATACTTTCTCCGCAGCGCTGTTTGATACCAAGGCTTCAGCGGCTTCTTCTGTCACAAGTAGAGCCCAGCGATTGTCTGAGACTTTAACCGCTGTGCCACCAGAGATAGCACGCACGTTACCTTGGCCTTCTGAAATTGAATCAATATATTGATCCGCAGACGCGCCCATCACACCGATAACAACATCTGTCGTTTGCTCGATATCAACCTTAGAGAACACCGCGTACTTCTTGATTTCAACGAGCTCGACTTCAATCGCAGATTTAGGCTGCATGAGTGCGTAACCGCCATTGTGATGGAACAGGCGGAAGATGCTCCATACCTTTCCTTTTGCATCACAGTGCGCGCCTAACGTGGATTCATCATTAGGAAGAGTGACGACATCGCACGTTACTTGACCCTGTAGGTACGACTTTTTGTCATCGCCTATCATGGTGATTGCGCTCCAGTCTGACACGTGTGTCATCATCAGTTCTGGAAGCGATTCATTTTGCGTATGAGCGAGTGGCTGAAATGTGTTTTTCCAATCCATTTTATCTTTCCTAAGAATTTTATTTGGCTCTATGTTAATCCGGTTCTGTTTCTTTGTCAGCCTAGGTTTTTTTGTGAGCTTAGATAGGGACTGTGACTCACATAGTAGTTGCAGGGCGTATGACTTGTTACACTCCGAGAAAGAAAAATTATAGGTGAGGATAGCCAATGTACACTGCAGAGCAGAAAGCACGAATTAAATGGGGTTGCCGTCGCGGCATGTTAGAACTTGATGTAGTCATCATGCCATTTTTCGAAGAGTGTTTTGATTCATTGCAAGAGCAGGAACAGCGCGAGTTTGTTTCTCTATTAGAGTGTGATGATCCAGATTTGTTTACTTGGGTAATGGGCCACGGACGCAGTGAAAACCTAGGCCATGCATCAATGGTTGATAAAATTGTCGCACACAACCTCAGCAAGGTTCGTTAAGCTTCAGCTTAACCCTTCGTATTCCGCATTATTTGCAAAAGGCACTATTTTTGGGTGCCTTTTGTTTTTCATCGTCCTGTCTTCTATTCCACTTGCCGCCAGCCTTTATTGCTTAGCTTTAATGATCCGCTTGTTCAGAAACAATCATGTGATTCTAAATAGTGTCTATGGGCGTTTTGATTACAGAGAGGATGGTGATATTCGACTCAATGACCGAACTTACCGACTCAAGTCCGTTGATAAGATCTGGGCGCAGTTCTTCGTTAAATTGCAGTTTGAATGTGGGCACTCGGTACTGCTTTGGCGGGACAGCTGTTGCGAGCGAGAATATCGCCATTTTCTGGCGAACTTACAACGAGCGCGCTAGAGAAGCCAAACTATTCGATGAAAGAAAGTATTAGATAAAAGAAAGCGTTAGACAAAAGAAAAGGGAGCACTCGGCTCCCTTTCGTTTAATCATTTTCCGCTGACGGCTAATTCGCTAAGCACGTTTAACCAATTATTATGATTGGCGTTTCTCTGGCGTCAGAATCGTTGGGCCACTGTCTTCTGCAAGTTCAGGGTAATCCAACGTGTAGTGGAGGCCGCGGCTCTCTTTACGTTGCATTGCACAACGAACCATTAGTTCTGCCACTTGTAGCAAGTTACGCAGTTCTAATAGGTTATTCGAAACCTTGAAGTAGCTGTAGTACTCATGAGTTTCTTGTTGCAGCATCTGAATGCGACGCAATGCTCGCTCTAGTCGTTTATCCGTTCGAACAATGCCCATGTAATCCCACATGAATAGGCGCAGTTCGTGCCAGTTGTGTTGAATGATAACTTCTTCATCACTGTTGGTGACCTGGCTTTCATCCCATGCTGGCAGTTCAGCGCACAGTTGAGATTGGTCGATGTTCTCAACGATATCTTTTGCTGCTGCCCATGCGTAAACCACACACTCAAGCAGTGAGTTAGAAGCCATTCGGTTTGCACCGTGTAAGCCGGTGTAGCTCACTTCGCCAATCGCATACAAGTTCGTTAGGTCGGTTTGACCCTGCTTATTCACCATGACACCACCACACGTGTAGTGAGCGGCTGGTACGATAGGGATCGGCTCTTTGGTCATGTCGATGCCCAAGTCCATCAAGCGAGTATGGATCATCGGGAAGTGCGCTGTGATGAATTCTTCAGGCTTGTGGCTGATATCAACATACATACAGTCGGCACCTAAGCGCTTCATTTCGAAGTCAATTGCACGAGCAACCACATCACGTGGCGCCAGTTCACCGCGCTCATCGAAGTCCTTCATAAAGCGAGAACCATCTGGACGACGCAAGTAAGCACCTTCACCACGCAGTGCTTCCGTTAGTAGGAAGTTACGCGCTTCTGGGTGGAATAAACAAGTTGGGTGGAACTGGTTGAACTCAAGGTTTGCCACACGACAACCCGCACGCCAAGCGATAGCAATACCATCACCTGAAGAAACATCTGGGTTAGAGGTGTATTGGTAAACCTTTGAAGCGCCGCCTGTTGCTAATACAACAAACTTAGCGCGCACGGTTTCAACATGTTCTTGGTTACGGTTCCAAATGTAGGCACCGATCACCTTGTCTTTTGAACCACCAATCTTATCTTCCGTGATCAAATCCAGCGCATTGTGGCGCTCGAAGATCTCGATATTTGGGTGGTTGTTGACGTTATCTTGTAGTGAGGTTTGCATCGCCATGCCAGTTGCATCGGCAGCGTGCAGAATTCTGCGGTGACTGTGGCCACCCTCACGAGTGAGGTGATATTTTGGTTGGCCTTCTGTGCTGTTCTCATCTTTATCAAATGGAACACCACCATCAATCAGCCATTGCACACACTCTTTCGCATTTTCAGCAATGAATTGAACTGTATCTTCTTCGCATAACCCAGCCCCAGCGATTTGAGTATCCTCTACATGAGACTCAATACTGTCCGACTCATCGAACACCGCGGCGATACCACCTTGTGCGTAATACGTCGATCCTTCGCTGCGTGGTCCTTTGCTTAATACAATTACTTTTGCATGTTCTGCTACGCGTAAGGCTAATGACAAGCCTGCCGCACCACTTCCTACCACTAATACATCACACTGATGTTCACGGTTTGCGTTCATAAAACTTATTAAATCCCGGGCTATAGTCGAGTTGTCCACTCTCAATTGACTTTGTCTTGTTTTAGGAGTTTGGCTAAGACTGTTATAATCTCTCCAGAGTCATCCTTAAACGCTATGCAAAATCAATATATAGACAGCTATCTAGAAATATTTAATTGCTCAATACCATTGCTTTTGCTCAAGTTTCCCCAAATTGATAGGGATAGCTATTTTTATTACATCACATTGTGAAACAATAATGGCAAATAATTTTAAGAAAGTTGGAACTTTCGGTATTTGGCTTAGTCACAATAGTGCTCTTGTAGACGGTGGTGTCAATACTACATTTCGCATAATTAGTACCCATATCTGTGAAGGTGAGGGTTATAACAATAGGAGTACCCGCTCGAATGAACGAGCAGCTAACCGATCAAGTGTTGATTGAGCGAGTTCAGAGTGGAGATAAGCAGGCATTTAACTTACTAGTGGTTAAGTATCAAAACAAAGTTTGTAATCTTATCTCTCGATACGTGAATAATTCCGGTGATGTACCTGATGTAGCACAAGAAGCTTTTATTAAAGCTTACCGCGCGATACCTAACTTTCGTGGCGAGAGTGCCTTCTATACATGGTTATACCGAATTGCCGTGAACACCGCTAAAAATCATATCGTTGCCCAAAGCCGTAGGCCGCCAGCAACCGATGTAGATGCAGAAGATGCAGAATATTACGAAACAGGCAGCGCGTTAAAAGAAATATCGAACCCTGAGAACTTAACGCTGTCAAAAGAATTGAAACAAGTCGTTTTTGGAGCGATTGAAGCGTTACCAGAAGACTTAAAAACTGCAATGACGTTGCGTGAGCTCGAAGGTTTGAGCTACGAAGAGATTGCAGAAGTAATGGATTGCCCTGTAGGAACCGTACGTTCGCGTATTTTCCGAGCTCGTGAAGCAGTGGAGAAGAAAATCAAACCTCTTTTGCAACGCTAGAACTTGTAATAATTATGGTGAAAATAATGGCTGATAAAGAAAAGCTTTCGGCACTCATGGATGGTGAAACGATCGATAAAGCTCTCATTGTAGATCTAGAATCTGATCAAGAAAGCATGGATACTTGGCAGAGTTACCATTTAATTGGTGATGTTATGCGTGGGGATTCGCCAGAAACTCCAGAGTGGAACATTGCTAATAGTGTAGCGGCAGCGCTTGAGAACGAGCCTGCACATGGTTCAATGTCGAACCTGCACCAAGTGAATGTTGAACCTACTGTTGCTCCAATTGAAGAGCAACCTAAACCTCAGCAAGCGAAGCGTCAGCTTCCGGCGTGGTTACAACAGTTTGGACAAGTTGCCGTGGCAGCGTGTGTTTCATTAGCCGTTGTATTAGGTGTTCAACAATATGGTGGTAGCGACCCTGCAGCACCAGAGCAGTTGCCTGTACTCCAGACGATTCCATTTGCCGGTTCTGCGGAACCAGTAAGTTTAACGCGTGACTCTGTTGAGAAACCAGCATCTGAAGCTAACTTGCAAGAGCAGCGCAAACGCGTTCATGCATTGTTAGAAGATTATGAGCTGCAGCTAAGATTAAACAGTGATGCATCGCCAATGCAAGATGCACATCTAGAATCGGACATTGAATGAAGAAAATCCTGGTCAGTGCACTGACACTGTTCAGCTTGATGTCTCCAACAGCCTTTGCAGAGGAAACCACTGCAAAGGCCTTGTTGCATCAAATGAACGAGGCCAGTCAGCATCTAAATTACGAACTCTCCTACATTTTGATAAAGAAGAGCAGTATTGAGCCTCTTGTTTATCGCCATGCGGTTAACGACGACCAACAACTTGCACACCTTGTTTATCTAAGCGGCCCTGTTCGTGAAGTCATTCGACGTGGCAACGAAGTTAGCTACATCGAGCCGGGTACAGAGCCATTTACGATTCAGTCAGGCAGCATGGTTGCGCCTGTTATTCCGATGATTAATCGAGATATCGAATCTCTGAATCAGTACTACGACTTTGTGAAAGTTGGTCGCTCTCGTGAAGCAGGTAGCACCACTCAAGTGCTGCGTGTCGTGCCGAAAGATGGCCTTCGCTACTCTTACGTGGTTTGGGTAGACGAAAAAACGAATCTTCCTTTGCGTGCCGACCTTTTGGATCGTGATGGCGAAGTGCTTGAACAGTACCGCACTATCTCTTACGTGGTGAACGATAAGATTGCTGAGGCTATGGGTGGCTTGAGCCAAGCTCAATTGCCGAAAGTTTTATCATTACCGGAAGGCTTAGTGAGTGAAACTAACTGGCAAGCGTCGTGGATTCCTGAAGGGTTTAAATCAAAAGAGCTTAGCCGCTATCAAATGGCTGCGACCGATAAAATGGTTGAAAGTCAGCTTTTCAGTGATGGACTGTTTAACTTTTCGGTTTATATCGCGGAAAAAGATGAGCATTCATTGAAAGGGCAGCTGGTGCGTCAAGGGCGTAGAACCTTGCACAGCTTAGTGATTGGCGATAAAGAGATCTCTGTGGTTGGTGACATTCCGCCGGCAACTGCAAAACGTATTGCTCAGTCAGTTACATTTAATAAATCGGTACAAGCGCAATGATGACCGCGCTGGCGACCGTTAGCTCGGTTGAACAAAAAGGTAAGCAATACTTTGTTCAATTGAGCTGCGAACAACAAACCAGTTGTAGCAGCTGTTCTTCTCAAAAAAACTGCGGTACGGGTATTGTGACCAAGGCTGTTGGCAATAAATCTTTGTTTTGGCAGCTTAAAACCAAAAGCTTAGTCAAAGCTGGACAAATCGTAGAAATTGGCTTTCCAGAAAAAAGCCTACTTCAGTCGGCGGCGATTGTTTATCTCATCCCACTTTTCATGTTGATGATTGGTGCTGGTTTTGGGCAACTCTTGTTACAACCCTTACTCCAGGGGGGCGAGGGCATTGTTATCTTAAGTGCAGCACTGTTTACTGCTGGTGGGATTGCCTTAGCGAAGCGGTTAGCCAAACCCATGGAAGACAAATCCAAGCAAGAAGTCGTCTTGATTCGAATCCTAGGTGAGTCTCTCGTCTAATTTATGATGCTTCTTGCCCTTAAATTGGGTAGAATCTGCCAACTTGATTGAAATGCCGCCACCAATGCTGACTGTAGATTGGACGCGTCGCGGCTTTCTTATTATCCCTATTCAAAGAGTTTAGTCACACCAAGCCTATGAAGCACATTCGTAATTTTTCGATTATCGCCCACATCGACCACGGTAAGTCGACCCTTTCTGACCGCTTAATCCAAGTTTGTGGAGGATTAAGTGAACGTGAGATGGCAGCTCAAGTCCTCGATTCTATGGATATAGAACGCGAGCGTGGTATTACAATTAAAGCGCAGAGTGTGACTTTAGATTACAAAGCTAAAGATGGTGAAACTTACCAACTTAACTTTATCGACACTCCTGGACACGTAGACTTCTCTTACGAAGTATCTCGTTCTCTAGCGGCTTGTGAAGGCGCACTACTTGTAGTGGATGCTGGCCAAGGTGTTGAAGCACAAACTCTAGCAAACTGTTACACAGCAATCGAAATGGAACTGGAAGTAGTGCCAATCTTGAACAAGATTGACCTACCAGCTGCTGAACCAGAACGTGTTGCTGAAGAAATCGAAGAGATCGTTGGCATCGATGCGATGGAAGCGACTCGCTGTTCTGCGAAAACAGGTTTGGGTGTTGATGATGTTCTAGAAAACATCGTGACGGCAATCCCGCCACCGGAAGGTGATCCTGAAGCGCCTCTACAAGCGTTGATCATTGACTCTTGGTTCGATAACTACCTTGGCGTAGTTTCTTTGGTTCGTATCAAAAACGGTAAGCTGAAGAAGAACGATAAGATCAAAGTAATGTCGACAGACCAAGTATGGGGTGTTGACCGTCTAGGTATCTTCACGCCTAAGCAAATCGATACTACAGAGCTAAATACTGGCGAAGTAGGTTGGGTTGTTTGTGGTATTAAAGACATCCTAGGTGCACCAGTTGGTGATACGTTGACGCTTGCAAAAGGCGGCAGCACTGAACGTCTGCCTGGTTTCCAAAAAGTGAAGCCTCAGGTATACGCAGGTCTATTCCCTGTATCATCTGATGACTACGAAAACTTCCGTGACGCGTTAGGCAAGCTAAGCCTGAACGATGCGTCATTGTTCTTTGAACCAGAAAGTTCAGCAGCACTTGGTTTTGGTTTCCGTTGTGGCTTCTTAGGCATGCTTCACATGGAGATCATCCAAGAGCGTCTAGAGCGTGAATACGACCTAGACCTAATCACGACTGCACCAACAGTAGTGTATGAAGTTGTAAAAACAGATAAAACGGTTCTTTACGTTGATAGCCCGGCTAAACTGCCAGCGGTTAATGACCTAGAAGAAATTCGTGAACCAATTGCACGCTGTAATATCCTGGTACCTTCGGATTACCTAGGTAACGTAATCACACTGTGTGTAGAGAAGCGTGGCGTACAAGTAGACATGGTTTACCACGGTAATCAAGTTGCTGTGACGTACGATCTTCCTATGGCTGAAGTAGTTCTCGACTTCTTCGACCGTCTGAAGTCAACGTCTCGCGGTTACGCATCATTGGATTACAACTTCCAACGTTACGAGCCATCAAACATGGTACGTGTAGACGTATTACTGAATGGCGAAACGGTTGATGCTCTAGCGATCATTACGCACAAAGATATTGCTCAGTCTCGTGGTCGTCTACTGGTAGAGAAGATGAAAGAATTCATCCCTCGTCAGATGTTCGATATCGCGATTCAAGCAGCGATTGGTAACCACATCATTGCTCGTTCTACAGTAAAACAACTGCGTAAGAACGTAATCGCAAAATGTTACGGTGGTGATATCAGTCGTAAGAAGAAACTTCTTAAGAAACAAAAAGAAGGTAAGAAGCGTATGAAGCAGATCGGTAACGTTGAACTGCCTCAAGAAGCGTTCCTTGCAATCCTTCACGTTGGAAAAGACTAGGTATCAATCGCACTAACTATCTGCTGAATATTACTGGTTAAAATCGTTTATTTCTTTGTTGCAAAGATTGCAATTAGGCCCACTAGTCACTGCACTTTGCGCCTCGAACTAAACGATTTTTCCTGCGTAATCTTCCCAGCATTTAGTCAGCATGATTGATACAAATTAGAAATATTAAGCAGAGTGAAAGAGTTATGCTCTTTCACTTTCGTTATTTTTAAAGAAATGAAATTTAAGGGATATCAATGGCTAATACATTTTCGCTTATCTTAGTGATCGTAACTCTAGTGACCGGCATTGTATGGGCGTTGGAAAAGTTTGTGTGGGCGAAGAAGCGCCAGCAAAAGCTTGCTGACGTTGAAGCACAATCGAATGGCCTAGACGCTGAAACCAGCACAAAAGTTACGGCTCAGCCTTGGTGGGTTGAGAACAGTGTGTCCATTTTCCCGGTAATTGCATTTGTTTTGATCTTGCGTTCATTCATCTATGAACCGTTTCAAATCCCTTCTGGCTCGATGATGCCAACCCTTTTGGTTGGTGATTTCATCTTGGTAGAGAAGTACGCTTACGGTCTAAAAGACCCAGTATGGCGCACTCAATTGGTAGAAACAGGCAAGCCAGAACGCGGTGATTCAATCGTATTTAAGTACCCACCTCAGCCAAACATCGACTACATTAAGCGTGTTGTTGGTATGCCAGGTGACACTATTCGCTACAGCAGTCGTAAAGAGATCTGTATTCAGGCGAAGGGTACAAGTAGCTGTGAACCAGTGAAACTAAGTCACGTTGAAGAGAGCCAATTTATTCAAGATGGTGTGCCTCTGATTCAGCTGAATGAACAGCTTGGAGATGTTGAGCACCAAATTTTAGTTAATCCATTACGCCGTGATCGTGTGCAAGCATATCAGCCTCGCAATGGTGTTAACGAGTGGGTCGTTCCAGAAGGCCAGTACTTTGTGATGGGTGATAACCGTGATAACAGTGCTGATAGCCGTTACTGGGGCTTTGTCCCTGAAGCAAACCTTGTTGGTAAGGCCGTTGCTATTTGGATAAGCTTCGAATTCGAACGCGGTTCAGACAGTGTACTTCCAACATGGATTCCTACTGGTGTGCGTTTTAATCGCATCGGTGGGATTCATTAATCGATCAATTAACACATCGAGAGAGCATGAATTCTCCAATTGATAAACTAGAGAGAAAGATTGGCTATCAGTTTAATGATGCCGATCTTATCCACTTGGCGCTGACTCACCGCAGCGCCGCAGGTAAACATAATGAACGTCTTGAGTTTCTGGGCGATTCAATTTTAAGTTTTGTTATCGCTGATGATCTTTACCACCGTTTCCCTAAAGTAAACGAAGGTGATATGAGCCGCATGCGTGCAACATTAGTACGTGGTCATACATTGGCAGAACTAGGTCGTGAATTCGAACTAGGAGATTACTTAAAATTAGGTCCAGGTGAGTTGAAGAGTGGCGGTTTCCGTCGTGATTCTATTCTAGCGGATGCGGTTGAAGCGATCATCGGTGCTGTCTATTTAGATAGTGATACCGAGACGGTTCGCGGCATTATTTTAAGCTGGTACCAATCTCGCCTAGATGCTATTCAGCCTGGAGTATCTCAAAAAGATCCGAAAACTCGCCTACAAGAGTTTTTGCAAGGTCGAAGAAATCCTCTGCCTGTCTACACAGTGACTAATATTAAAGGTGAAGCACACAACCAAGAGTTTACGGTTGAGTGTGAAGTGGCAGGTGTGGATAAACCTGTTATCGGTAAAGGCACTAGCCGCCGCAAGGCAGAACAAGCGGCTGCTGAAACAGCATTAGAGCAACTAAGCAATGTCTGATAACAACCAAGATTTCGATATCGATGCATTCTTTTCATCTGATAGCAAAAAAACAGGCCTACCGGAAAACCAACACTGTGGCTTCATCGCTATTGTCGGTCGCCCAAACGTAGGTAAGTCGACGCTTCTGAACCATATTCTGGGACAGAAGATTTCTATTACATCACGTAAACCACAGACGACACGTCACCGTATTATGGGCGTTGAAACTGAGGGTGATTACCAAGCGATCTTTGTTGATACTCCTGGACTTCATATTGAAGAAAAGCGTGCCATCAACCGCTTGATGAACCGTGCGGCGAACAGCTCACTGAGTGATGTGAACCTAGTATTCTTCCTTGTTGATGGTACTCACTGGACTGACGACGATGAGATGGTTCTGAACAAACTGAAGAAGACTGACTTCCCAGTTGTACTTTGCATCAACAAAGTAGATAACGTTCAAGACCGTACTAACGTGATGCAGCACATGATGGAAGTCTCTAAGAAGATGGACTTCATTGACGTTGTGCCAATCTCAGCGAAGCAAGGTAAAAACATTGATGTACTGCGTAAGCACGTACGTGAACATTTACCTAAAGCGACACACCACTTCCCTGAAGAATACGTGACAGATCGCTCGCAACGTTTTATGGCCTCTGAAATTATCCGTGAAAAGCTGATGCGCTTTACGGGTGACGAGCTACCTTACTCGGTAACGGTTGAAATCGAACGTTTCGATTACAACCCAGATAACGATGGCTTCCACATCAATGCACTGATTCTTGTTGAGCGTACAGGCCAGAAGAAAATGGTGATTGGTAAAGCGGGCGAGAAGATCAAAACGATTGGTCGTGAAGCGCGTATCGATATGGAAGAGCTATTCGGCCGTAAGGTTTACCTAGAGACTTGGGTCAAGGTTAAATCTGGCTGGGCTGATGATGAGCGTGCACTTCGCTCGTTAGGCTACATCGACGATCTATAATATATTGAACGTCACTTTCTGAGATTAAGAAAGTTGAACTGAAGATAAATCCAAGAGAGAGTGCGAACTCTCTCTTTTTGTATCTGTAATAAGGGTAAGTGATTGAGCGAAGGGTTACAGCGATGCTTTGTGTTGCACCGTCGACCATACAGTGAGTCGAGCCTGATCTTGGACGTCTTCAGCGAAGAGTTCGGTCGGGTGACGTTGATGTCTAAAGGCGCTCGCAGCAAGCGTTCCAATTTGAAAGGTGCATTACAACCTTTTACGCCGCTATTGCTTAAGTGGTCTGGTAATGGTTCGATGAAAACCTTACGCCAAGCTGAACCCATCAGCTTGGGGCTCCCTCTCGCCGGTATTAATCTGTATTCAGGCATGTACGTGAACGAGCTTATCGGTCGGGTATTGATGGCGGAAGTACCGATGCCTGCACTTTTTCACGACTATCTTCATGCTTTAACAGAGCTGGCGCATAATGATAATCCTGAGCCAGCACTGCGTCGCTTTGAGCTGGCTCTATTATCTGCTATGGGTTACGGCGTCGACTTTTTACACTGCGCGGGCACTGGCGAAGCGATTGATCCGAGCATGACTTATCGCTATCGAGAGCAGAAAGGTTTCATCGCTTCAGTACGTCGAGATAACCTGACTTTTATGGGCGATGAACTTATTGCAATCAGCGAACGTAGGTTTATCACTAAAGAGCAGTTAAAAGCGGCAAAACGCTTTACACGCATAGCCTTAAAGCCGTATCTTGGCGGCAAACCATTAAAAAGTAGAGAGCTATTTATGCCAACAATAGCCCTCTCCAGAGCACGGAGTATTGGAAAATGAGCTCAATCCTTTTAGGCGTTAATATCGACCATATTGCAACACTACGTAATGCACGTGGTACTAAATACCCAGATCCAGTACACGCAGCTGAAATCGCTGAACGTGCTGGTGCAGATGGCATTACTATTCACCTGCGTGAAGACCGTCGTCACATCGTTGATCGCGATGTGCGTATTCTGGCTGAAACACTTCAAACTCGCATGAACTTGGAGATGGCCGTAACGGACGAGATGGTTCAAATTGCACTCGATACTAATCCTGAGTTTGTTTGTCTGGTTCCTGAAAAACGTGAAGAGCTAACCACTGAAGGTGGCTTGGACGTAGTTGGTCAACTAGAGAAGATCAAAGCGGCGACACAAAAACTGTCTGCAGCAGGTATCAAGGTATCTCTGTTTATCGATGCTGACCGTGAGCAAATCGATGCTGCAAAAGCGTGTGGCGCACCGTTCATTGAACTGCACACGGGTCACTATGCTGATGCTAAGACAGAAGAAGATCAACAAGACGAGCTTAAGAAGATCGCAGCAGGCGCAAGCTATGCAGATGACTTAGGTATCACAGTCAATGCGGGTCATGGTCTGACTTACCACAACGTAGCACCGATTGCGGCACTTCCAGAGATCTACGAGCTGAACATCGGTCACTCGATCATGGGACGTGCAGTGTTTGATGGCTTAAACAAAGCCGTTGCAGACATGAAAGCAATCATGGAAACAGCACGTAACAACGCTTAATTTTCTAAACAGTAAGCGTTAAGTCGTAAGCGACGAATTAGTAGAGTTAATAGATAGAAGTTTGTTAGTAGGGTAAGCATGGCTGTTGTTGGATTGGGTACAGATATCGCAGAAATTGAACGTGTTGAAAAGGCATTGTCACGAAGTGGTGACGCTTTTGCTCAGCGTATTTTGACCGATTTTGAATTTGAAGTATTTCAGCAACTGAAGCAAAAAGGGCGTTACCTTGCAAAACGTTTTGCTGCCAAAGAAGCGGCATCTAAGGCGTTAGGTACGGGTATCGCGCTGGGTGTGACCTTCCACGACTTTGAGATTTCAAATGATGAGCATGGCAAGCCAGTTCTGAGCTTGCATAAAAAAGCGCGTGAAATCGCAGAGGCGAATGGCACAACATCGATTCATCTGACTATCTCGGATGAGCGTCACTACGCTGTGGCAACGGTGTTACTCGAATCGTAAACAGATTATCGCGACTTTATATCTAGTGCTCTTGGCTCTAGACAGAAAAAAGCAGAGCTCATGAGCTCTGCTTTTTTATTGGCGGGTAAACCCTCTAAAGAATACTAGTGAGTAACAAGTACCCGCTAGGCCTTCGCCTGTTTCAAGTAGTGAATCGCGGTTGCTTGAACCTTATCTAATTCATCCTGAAGCTCGAAAAGCTCAGGTTCAATGTCTTCAACAGAAGTACCTGAACGCAGCTCTTTCTCTATTGTCGCACATACCGATTTTAGCCTTGGTACGCCGCTGTACGAGCTGCTGCCATGCATCTTGTGAATGATGTGTATCAGCTCTTCAACTGGATAGTCACTGTCTTCTATCGCTTTGTCTGCTGCCTCATACACCTCTGGAATAAAGTCGACGAGCATTTGCAGCATATCGCGTGCGAGGTCTTCTTTATTGGCGGCTTGTTTCATCGCAGCTTGCCAATCAATGATGATGTTTGTGTGTACGCTGGCTTCAGTTTCTGACACTGGACCGTTGTCGACTTCAGCGGAGACCGCTGGGTGGTCTGGATCTATTTTTTCGATGTGCTCAACCTCAGAGGTCGGGCTCCAATGAATCAGAACCTGCTGTAAAACATGCTCTTCAATAGGTTTGGTTAGGTAGTCATCCATGCCCGCTTCAAGTAGTCGATCTCGTTCGCCAATCATTGCATGCGCGGTTACGGCTATCACAGGTGTGTTCGCATTGTTCGCCAGTTTTTTGATGTTCTGGCAAGCGGTCACACCGTCCATCTGTGGCATTTGAATATCCATGAAGATGATATCAAATGGCGTCTCTGTCGCTTTGTCTATAGCCTGCTGACCACTGGTACAACTGATGACGGTTTCTACACGCTCTTTAAGCAGCGCGGTAATCAACTTAAGGTTGGCTGGGTTGTCGTCTACTGCCATCACAGTAAGCGGTAACTTCTCTTCAGAATGCGTTTCAATCGCTGGTGCAATCAAGGTAGGTGCCTGATTCGATACCAGAGTTTGCAGCAACTTCTTACGAGAAAGAGGCTTAGTGATGCACTGAACATCGACCTCTTTCATTAGTTGCTCACCCAACGCTAGCTCGGTACTTGGTGTACCAATAATCACGTTTTGAGCAATCTTCTTCGCACCGATCGCCCAACCACTCACAGTATCAAATTGATACTCTTGGTTGGCGGCTAGGTTAAGCAGAACGTAGTCATACGAGGTCGTCTCATCTGGCATCACCGAACGATACGTTACCACTAAGCCTTCTTGGGTTAGGATTTGCTGAGTAATCGATGCCGCTTGCATGTTTGGCTCGATAAGCAGCAGTTGTTTGTCTTGCAGACACTGCGTCTCAATCAGCTCTGTCATCGGCATATCAGTCGTTGATAGTCTCAAGGTGAACCAGAAGGTAGAGCCTTGGTGAAGACGACTGGTTAGGCTGATCTCTCCGCCCATTTGGCTGACCAGTTTTTGGGTGATAACCAGACCTAAGCCTGTACCGCCGTAACGACGAGAGATACTTGCATCGGCTTTGG
>NZ_AJYZ02000041.1:63148-77325 GCF_000272045.2 Vibrio crassostreae 9ZC13
GAGCTTGTTGACGCTCAGAAATACCAATACCCGTATCGCGAACCATGAATTGCAGCTCGATGTTGTCTTCACTTTGTGAGCGAAGCTCAACGCTGATATCAATGTTGCCGCGTTCGGTAAACTTGATTGAGTTACCAACAAGGTTGGTTAGGATCTGCTGAATACGCAGTGGATCGCCCACCACACCTGGCGGTACTTTAGGGTCGATCTTCAGTGTCAGTTCTAGGCCTTTCTCATGAGCGTTGGTTGCTTGAAGGTTTACTACCTCTTCAAGGCTGGCTTGGAATTCAAATGGGATGTTCTCTAGGGCTAATTTACCGGCTTCAAGTTTCGAGAAGTCCAAGATATCGTTGATGATGCTAAGCAGGTTGTTTGCCGAGCGTTCAATGGTTTGTAGGTAATCGGTTTGACTGTTCGATAGGTGAGTCTTGAGCATTTGACGAGTAAAGCCAATCACACCGTTCAGCGGCGTTCTCAATTCGTGAGACATATTCGCTAAGAACTCAGACTTAACACGAGCCGCTTCTTGAGCGCGTTTCTTCGCGATGTCTAACTCAACGTTTTGAATCTCAAGCTGTTCAAGAGTTTCACGCAAATCTGATGTGGCCTGGTCGATACTGTGCTGCATCTCGACGTGATACTCTGATAGCGATACCGCCATCGCATTGATACCGTTTTTCAGCGAGTCTAGCTCACCATGCATCTTACCTTCGATACGCACATCTAGGTGACCTCGACGAATTCGGTCGACCATGTTTTTCATGTGTGTGATCGGTTGAGTGACATCGTGCATTAAGCGGAACGCAAACACACCCGATAAACCAAGCCCGAGAATCAACACTAAGAATGCAGAGAACACTTCTTGATATTGCTGCAATCGAAGTGATGAAAGATCTAATTCAATCGCAATGTAGCCGATCGCTTGATTAGCTTGAGACTGACCGTTGGCTGAATTGATGTACTGGCCTTCGGCGATGATAGGTGTCCGCAGGATCAGCGTATTATCGAGAAGGTTCGATGAGCTTAAATGCGGGATCGGTTTATCTTTGGGGTAGGTCAGGCTTTCAAAATCGGGGTGGAAGTTTGAGGTTACAAACAACTCATGACGCTCATCAAACACCGCGATACTGCGCACTAGCTTAGAATTCTTTCGATGCGCATAGCTAATAAGCTGACGAACAGACTCTCGACTTTCGAGCTTCATGCCTGATTCACTCGCAATCGCAAGTGGCTCAATGATGCTAGTACCAGTGTTAACCACTTGACCTTCAAGGTCTTGATAGCGGTTAAATGAGAAAAATGCACTCAATAGCAACCCAATAATCAGGGTTGGAGCTAGAGTTAAGGTAATTACACGGGCTCTTAAGCCATATCTGGTCATGTTCTTTAATTACATCGAGGTCTGGATATGGGAAAATAACGCACACAATGGCGGTTAAGTGAACGGTAAGCTTAATCAAAGCCGTGACGTTCGACAATGATTCCAAGACATAATAGTGAGTCCTGGATACCAATTACTTATTAAAAGATACATTAGGCACAAGCAATGGCACGTTTTTTCCAACCAAAAAAGAAAACTCAACTCGAGACCAAGCATCAATCGGTTTTGGTTGAACGAATGGATCACAATGGCGCTGGCATCGCTTATCAAAAGAATAAACCGGTTTTCATTGATGGCGCATTGCCCGGTGAGCAGGTGGTTATTCAACTTACTGAGAGCAAAAGTAAGTTTTCGCGAGCTAAACTCATCAAGTTATTGAAGCCGAGCGAGCAGCGTTTAAAGCCGTTTTGTAAGCACTTTAATCAGTGTGGTGGCTGTCACCTTCAACACCTAGGTTACTCTTCTCAGGTTGAGCATAAATCGCAATCTCTGACGCACCTGATGAGCCAATACCAAACGGCGAACACTGAAGTTGCACAACCTATTGTCGGTGATGAAACCGGTTATCGACGTCGCGCACGTATCAGCCTATTTGTTGATAAGAAGACACAACAGCTTCAATTCGGTTTCCGTAAGAAGCAGAGTAAGCAGATTGAAAACATCACCGACTGTGCCGTGCTTGATCCTCGCCTTAATGTGTTGCTGCCAAAACTGAAAAATTTACTGAACACTTTCAACAGCCTTACGTCTTTAGGACACGTTGAATTGGTGTTGGGCGATACTGGCCCTGTTATGGTTCTACGTCACCTTAAGCCTTTGGTTGAAAAAGATGAGCAAGCGCTGATTGCGTTAGCAAAAGAAGAAGGCGCTACGCTGTACTCGATGCCTGAAACCGATAAGTTGGTCCGTCTGGTCGGTGATGCGCCTAGCTACAGCGAAACTGGCGTGACGTTACCGTTTGAGCCAAACCACTTTATCCAAGTAAACCAGAAAGTGAATCAGCAGATGGTGGCTCAAGCGATTGAGTGGCTAGAACCTCAAGCGGATGAGCGAGTGCTCGACCTGTTTTGCGGCTTAGGGAATTTCAGTTTGCCTATCGCGCAACAATCGGCGTTTGTGGTTGGCGTAGAAGGCGTTGATGAAATGGTTCAGCAAGCCACATCTAATGCAGCGTTAAACCAGTTAAGCAATACGGAATTTTACCAAGCTAACCTTGAAGAAGACTTATCTTCACAGCCTTGGGCAAAAGAGAAATTCGATAAAATATTGCTTGACCCGGCACGTGCGGGAGCGAGTGGGATCGTTGATCAAATTTCAGCGTTAGGAGCGAAGCGTGTGGTTTATGTTTCGTGTAATCCTGCTACTCTAGCTAGAGATTCAGAGAGCTTAGAAAAGCAAGGCTACCAATTAGCCAAACTTGGTATGTTGGATATGTTCCCACACACTAGCCATTTAGAATCGATGGCTCTCTTTATCAAGGCTTAAAGGCCCGTAAATAAGGCTTAAAAATGAATGACAAAGGCGCAGGGACACCTGCGCTGATATCAATATGGTCGAACTAACTTGGAACCAGTTAGTCATATTGAATTGGGTATAAAACAGAATAACTAGGAAGGCACGATGGTTGCGGTACGAAGCGCACATTTAAACCCAAGCGAACAGTTTGAGCTAGAAAGTTGGATTGCGTCATTAAAGCAAGACGCAAAAACCTCGAATAAACTGAACAAAGTTTATCGTCACTGTGAAGAGCTATTAAAAGATCACGAGCAAGCATCACTCTTGCTATGGCGTGGACGCGAGATGATTGAAATCTTGGTCACGCTGTCGATGGATCGTGCAACATTAGTCGCAGCACAACTCTTCCCAGTGGTATCAAGTGGCGTTTTTGAACGCGAAGCCTTCGAAGAAAGCTACGGCAAAGAAATCGTTAAGCTGATTGACGGCGTTGAAGAAATGGCGGCCTTGGGCCAGCTAAACGTGACCCTTGAAGGCAGTGCAGCCTCGGGTCAAGTCGATAACGTTCGTCGCATGCTATTAGCAATGGTTGATGACTTCCGTTGCGTAGTCATCAAGCTAGCGGAGCGAATCTGTAACCTTATTGAGGTGAAAAAGGCACCTGATGCTGTGCGTCGTGCGGCAGCAAAAGAATGTTCTAACATCTATGCACCACTGGCTAACCGTTTAGGTATCGGCCAACTTAAGTGGGAAATCGAAGATTACGCATTCCGCTACCAACAACCAGATACCTACAAGCAGATTGCGAAACAGCTGTCTGAACGTCGTATCGTACGTGAACAATACATCACAGATTTCGTTGATGATTTAACCGCAGAAATGCAGCGTTCAAACATCAATGCTGAAGTGAGTGGCCGACCAAAACACATCTACAGTATCTGGCGCAAAATGCAGAAGAAAGGCTTAGCCTTCGATGAGCTTTTTGACGTACGAGCAGTACGTATTATCGCTGACCAGCTGCAAGACTGTTACGCCGGCCTTGGGGTGGTACACACTAAATACAAGCACCTCCCGAGCGAATTTGATGATTATGTGGCGAACCCTAAGCCAAATGGTTACCAGTCGATTCATACCGTAGTACTTGGCCCTGAAGGCAAGACCATTGAGATTCAGATCCGTACTAAGCAAATGCACGAAGACTCTGAGCTTGGTGTGGCGGCGCACTGGAAGTACAAAGAAGGAGCTTCAAGCGGCCGTAGTGGCTACGATGAGAAAATCACTTGGTTGCGTAAACTTATCGACTGGCAAGAAGAGATGTCGGACTCTGGCGAGATGCTGGATGAGGTACGCAGCCAAGTCTTCGATGACCGTGTATACGCATTTACTCCACGTGGTGACGTGGTCGACTTACCAATGGGCGCAACCCCGTTGGATTTCGCCTACCACATCCACTCGATGGTCGGACACCGCTGTATCGGTGCCAAAGTAGCGGGGCGTATCGTACCGTTCACTCATAAACTATCGATGGGCGATCAAGTTGAGATCATCACGCAGAAAGAGCCGAACCCATCTCGTGACTGGTTAAATCCAACCACAGGTTTTGTTCATTCTGGTCGAGCTCGAGCGAAAATCAACGCTTGGTTCCGCGCACAAAGCCGTGAGAAAAACCTAGAAGCGGGTCGTGATATCCTGGAAGTTGAGCTAGCGAAAGTAGGCGCAACCCTAAAAGATGCTGATCAATACGCGCTAAAACGCTTTAACGTGAATACGCCAGACGAACTCTATGCAGGTATTGGTAGTGGCGACTTGCGTATTAACCAAGTGGTTAATCACATCAATGCGCTAGTGAATAAGCCAACGGCGGAAGAAGAAGACAAGAAAGCGCTAGAGAAACTGCTTGAGTCGGAAAACAAGCCGGCACAACAGAGTCGTCCGAAGAAAGATGCGGTAGTGGTTGAGGGCGTTGATAACCTAATGACGCACCTAGCGCGTTGCTGTCAGCCAATCCCAGGTGATGTGATTAAAGGTTACATCACTCAAGGTCGTGGTATCTCAGTGCACCGCGCTGACTGTGAACAGCTAGGCGAGCTAAGCGTGCATGCGCCAGAACGTATCATTGATACCGTTTGGGGTAATGGCTTTGTCGGCTCATACATCCTAACGCTGCGTGTTGAAGCGCTAGAACGTAATGGCTTGTTGAAAGACATCACCTCACTGTTCTCGAACGAGAAGATCAGTGTGACGACAATGAAGAGCCGCATCGACTACAAGCGTCAGCTATCGGTAATGGATTTCGATTTGGAAGTGACCAATATTGAGATTCTGAGCCGAGTGACAAGTCGAGTCGAGCAGATCAAAGATGTAATGAGCGTTAAGAGACTTGGATGATCCTTTTGTGTCATTTATGTCATTCCCTACAGTGAGGGACGAACGTGATAGGGAATCTCGCCAAGCGGTTTGAGATCCCCAACTCGCTCATACTTCACTCTTGGAGATGACGAAAAATAGAAAGGTGAGTGGTTTTGGCTGCTCACCTTTTTTAGTTTTAAGAAAAGAATTAGATTAAAACAATCAAACAGAATAATAGGAAAGCACCATGAGCCACCCGATTGAACAACTAGAACAAATTATGACTAAGCTGCGCGATCCAGAAGGTGGCTGTCCTTGGGATTTAAAACAAAATTTTGAAACAATTGTCCCGCATACTATCGAAGAGACGTACGAAGTGGTGGATGCGATTCACAACAAAGATTGGCCGAACCTACAAGAAGAGTTGGGTGACTTGTTGTTTCAGGTGATCTTCTATAGCCAGTTAGCGAAAGAACAGGGGTTGTTTGAGTTCTCTGATGTGGTTGATGGCATTAACGAAAAGCTAACACGCCGTCACCCGCATGTGTTCTCTGATACTGAGTTTGCCAGTGATGAAGAAATCAATGCCAATTGGGAAGCGGAAAAAGCCAAAGAAAAAGCACAAGCAGGCAAAACTCAAGAAAGTATTCTAGACTCAATACCAAACTCTCTACCTGCACTTTCGCGTGCTACAAAAATTCAAAAGCAGGTCGCGAAATATGGCTTTGATTGGGACTCAATTGGCCCAGTCGCCAATAAGGTATTAGAGGAAGTGGACGAGGTGCTAGAAGAAGCACTTCAAGTGACGCCAAACGAAGAATTGGTTGAAGAAGAGCTGGGGGATTTACTGTTCGCGACCGTTAACTTGGTACGACATTTAGGTAAAAACCCAGAATCGGCACTCAATAAAGCCAATCTCAAGTTTTCGCGTCGCTTTAAAGGGGTGGAACAAAAAGTTCGTCAGCAAGGTAAAAATTTGACCGATTTTTCACTACAACAGCTTGATTCCATGTGGGGTGAAGTCAAAGTGGCGGAGAAAAGATAACCAAAGCTTTTATCATGAATTGATTTGAAGCAAAAAATAAAAAATAGCAGTGTGATAGATTTCACGTTGTGGCGATAAGGGGCTTCTGGTATATTTTCATCCCGTCCAGAAGTAGTCCATTTCCCTCATTCAACCAATTTCAGGTTAAACATGACGACAAATTACATTTTTGTTACTGGCGGGGTTGTATCCTCTCTAGGTAAAGGTATTGCTGCAGCATCTCTTGCGGCTATTTTAGAAGCTCGTGGTCTTAAAGTGACTATGATGAAGCTTGACCCTTACATCAACGTTGATCCAGGCACTATGAGCCCGACTCAGCACGGTGAAGTGTTCGTTACGGAAGATGGCGCTGAAACAGACCTTGACCTTGGTCACTATGAGCGATTCATTCGCACCAAGATGACTAAGCGTAACAACTTCACTGCAGGTCGTGTTTACTCAGACGTACTCGCTAAAGAGCGTCGCGGTGATTACCTAGGTGCAACTATTCAGGTTATCCCACACATCACTAACTCTATCAAAGAGCGTGTAATTTCTGGCGCAGCTGGCCACGATATTGCGATCGTTGAAGTTGGTGGTACGGTTGGTGATATCGAATCTCTACCATTCATGGAAGCGATTCGTCAGCTAGCAGTAGAACTAGGCCGTGAACGCGCAATGTTCATGCACCTTACTCTAGTGCCATACCTAGCAGCTGCAGGCGAAGTGAAAACTAAGCCAACGCAACACTCTGTAAAAGAGCTACTGTCTATTGGTATTCAGCCTGACATCCTAGTTTGTCGTTCAGACCGCAACATTCCTTCGAACGAGCGTAAGAAAATTGCTCTGTTCTGTAATGTGCAAGAAAATGCAGTTATTTCTATGCGCGATGTTGACTCTATCTACAAGATCCCTCAACTTATTAAAGCTCAAGGCACTGATGAACTTGTATGTAAGCGTTTCGGCATCACAGCTCCAGAAGCAGACCTGTCTGAATGGGAACAAGTAATTTACGAAGAAGCTAACCCAACGGGTGAAGTGACGATTGGTATGGTTGGTAAGTACATTGAACTACCAGACGCATACAAATCAGTAAATGAAGCGCTAAAACACGCGGGCTTGAAAAATCGCCTAAGCGTTAATATTAAATACGTAGATTCACAAGACGTTGAGTCTCGTGGCGTAGAAGTTTTAGAAGGCCTAGATGCAATCCTAGTTCCTGGTGGCTTTGGTGACCGTGGTGTTGAAGGTAAGATTCTTGCTGCTCAATACGCTCGTGAAAACAAAGTACCGTACTTAGGTATCTGTCTAGGTATGCAAGTCGCACTTATCGAGTACGCTCGTAACGTTGCGAAAATGGAAGGGGCACACTCTTCTGAATTCTGTACTGAAACTAAGTACCCAGTTGTTGGTCTTATCACTGAGTGGACTGATGGCGAAGGTAAAGTTGAAGAGCGTACAGAAACATCTGACCTTGGCGGCACAATGCGTCTTGGTTCACAGCTTTGTCACCTAGCGAAAGGGACGAAAGCTTACGAATTATACGGTAGCGCGACGATCCATGAACGTCACCGTCACCGTTACGAAGTGAACAACAATCTTCGTCCACAAATCGAAAAAGCGGGCCTAAAAGTATCGGGTCTATCTGCGGACAAGAAACTGGTTGAAGTTATTGAGAACCCGAACCACCCATGGTTCGTTGCTGCTCAATTCCACCCAGAGTTCACTTCAACACCTCGCGATGGTCACCCATTGTTTGCAGGTTTCGTTAAAGCGGCTGGTGAGTTCCAGCGCGGCGAGTTAGAGAAGTAAAAAGGAATACAGGTAGCTGCGTAAGTTGTGCTGCTACCTTTAAATTTGACATTTATATATTCAACGAGAAGGAAACATTCAATGTCTAAGATCGTTAAAGTTCTAGGTCGTGAAATCATCGATTCACGTGGTAACCCAACTGTAGAAGCTGAAGTACACCTAGAAGGCGGTTTCGTAGGTATGGCTGCTGCTCCATCTGGCGCATCTACTGGTTCTCGCGAAGCTCTTGAGCTACGTGACGGCGACAAATCACGTTTCCTAGGTAAAGGTGTTCTTAAAGCTATTGAAGCTGTAAACGGCCCAATCGCTGAAGCTCTAGTTGGTACTGACGCTAAAGCACAAGCTGACGTTGACCAAATCATGCTTGACCTAGACGGTACTGATAACAAGTCTAAGTTCGGCGCGAACGCTATCCTAGCTGTATCTCTAGCTAACGCAAAAGCTGCTGCTGCTGCGAAAGGCATGCCTCTATACGAGCACATCGCTGAGCTAAACGGTACTGCTGGTCAGTTCTCTATGCCTCTACCAATGATGAACATCATCAACGGTGGTGAGCACGCAGATAACAACGTTGACATCCAAGAGTTCATGATCCAACCAGTTGGCGCTAAAACTCTTAAAGAAGGTCTACGTATCGGCGCTGAAGTATTCCACAACCTAGCTAAAGTTCTTAAGTCTAAAGGCTACAGCACTGCAGTTGGTGATGAAGGTGGTTTCGCTCCTAACCTTAAGTCTAACGCTGAAGCTCTAGAAGTTATCGCAGAAGCTGTTGCAGCTGCTGGTTACGAACTAGGTAAAGACGTTACTCTTGCTATGGATTGTGCAGCATCTGAGTTCTTCGACAAAGAAGCTGGTATCTACAACATGAAGGGCGAAGGTAAAACTTTCACTTCTGAAGAGTTCAACCACTACCTAGCTGAGCTAGCGAACAACTTCCCAATCGTTTCTATTGAAGACGGTCTTGACGAGTCAGATTGGGATGGCTTCAAGCACCAAACTGAACTTCTAGGCAACAAACTTCAAATCGTTGGTGACGATCTGTTCGTTACAAACACTAAGATTCTTGCTGAAGGTATCGAGAAAGGCGTAGCTAACTCTATCCTTATCAAGTTCAACCAAATCGGTTCTCTAACAGAGACTCTAGCTGCTATCAAGATGGCTAAAGACGCTGGCTACACTGCAGTAATCTCTCACCGTTCTGGCGAAACTGAAGATGCAACTATCGCTGATCTAGCGGTAGGTACAGCTGCAGGTCAAATCAAAACTGGTTCTATGAGCCGTTCTGACCGTGTTGCTAAGTACAACCAACTTATCCGTATCGAAGAAGCTCTAGGTTCTAAAGCTCCTTACAACGGTCTTAAAGAAGTTAAAGGTCAATAATTCGTCCTATTTGGCACTGTAGCTGCGTTAACTGCAGAAGATTCACTAAGTCACATAGGAAACTATGCTCCATAGCTGAATCTTCTTTGTTGCCTTGCTACAGCACCAACTAGTTAGAATTATGCACTAATACTTTTGAATGCCTCGCTTATGCGGGGCATTTTTTTGTCTGTAGAAAACTGAATGAAAGAAGCTCTAGGCTCTAAAGCTCCTCCTTGTCACATATAAAGTTCGTCATTCCCTAGACTGACGAAGGAAGGAGTAGGGAATCTCATTGTTTTCCTGACAATGACTCCCCGACTTATTGATTCCCTGACACCACATATCTCGCACCAATAAGCTCATTATGGTATATATGTGCCTTATTCTAGTTCCTTCTTTTTCAACCGGCGAAAGGTGTTATGCGAATTTTTGCTTTAGTACTGCTCATAGTGTTTGGCTGGCTACAACACACACTGTGGCTCGGTAAAAATGGTATCTCTGATTACTACGGTGTGAACAACGAAATCCAAGTTCAACAGCAAGTAAATGAAAAGCTGCATATTCGAAATGCAGAAATGTTTGCTGAAATTGACGATCTACGCCAAGGCTTAGACGCGATAGAAGAACGCGCACGTCATGAACTTGGAATGGTCAAAGAAGGTGAAACGTTTTATCGCATCATTGGTGAGGAATCCCATTAATGTCGACTCAACTTCAAAGCGTGATTGCCGTTGTACCTGCGGCGGGCGTCGGTAGCCGAATGAAGGCAGACCGCCCTAAGCAATATCTCAAGATTCACGGCAAAACAATTTTAGAGCACACCATTGAGAAATTACTGTCTCACCCACAAGTCGCTCAAATTGTCGTTGCGATCAGCGATGATGACCCATACTACCCAGAGCTTGCTCTAAATCAGAACCCACAAGTGATCAGAGTGTCGGGTGGAAGCGAAAGAGCGGACTCCGTACTCTCTGCTTTAGATTACATTGCAGAGCAACAGCTCGGTGAGTGGGTAATGGTGCACGATGCTGCAAGACCTTGTGTCCAGTTGGGTGACATCGATAAGTTGATTTCAGGCGCGATGAACCACGATGTCGGGGCTATTTTGGCCGCGCCCGTTCGTGACACGATGAAGCGAGGTGCCCAAGGGCAGATTGAGCATACCGTTGAACGAGCTGATCTATGGCACGCACTGACGCCGCAAATGTTTAGAGCAGAACCTCTCTGGAATACATTAAGTGAGGCGTTGCAACAAGGCGCTTCAATTACTGATGAAGCCTCAGCCTTTGAATGGAAAGGTTTATCGCCCGCTTTAGTGGCGGGGCGTTCAGATAATTTTAAGATTACTCAGCCTGAAGATTTAGCGCTTGCTGAGTTCTATTTAAGTCAGAATAAGGAATAATGATGATTCGTATTGGCCATGGCTTTGATGTACATAAGTTTGGTGGTGAAGGCCCGGTAATTATTGGTGGTGTAAGCATCCCTTACGAGCAAGGTCTTATTGCACACTCAGACGGTGATGTTGCCCTTCATGCGTTGTGTGACGCTCTATTGGGTGCGATTGCTGCGGGTGATATTGGTCGTCATTTCCCTGATACCGATGACGAATGGAAAGGTGCGGATAGCCGTGAGCTACTGAAAGATGTTTATCGTCGAGTAAAAGAGCAAGGCTACGTGATTGGTAATGCCGATATTACTATCATGGCGCAAGCACCAAAAATGGCGCCTCATATAGACTCTATGTGCCAAGCTATTGCACAAAACTTAGAAACCAGCATCAGTAATGTGAATGTAAAAGCGACGACCACAGAGCGTTTAGGTTTTACAGGTCGCAAAGAGGGCATCGCATGTGAAGCGGTGGTCCTAATTACCAAAAGTGCGTAAGCACCAACACGAAAAGAACAGCATGTCAGATATTTTATCTTCATTGGCTTATCTAAACGGTAAACCAACTGCGAAAGCAAAACTAAAAGCAAAAGCCGAACACTTTGTCGTTAATGAAGACTTGGGTTTTGAATTTACCGGCGAAGGCGAGCATCTCATGGTTCGCATCCGTAAAACGGGTGAGAACACGAGCTTCGTGGCCAATGAGCTGGCTAAAGCTTGCGGTGTTAAGTCGAAAGACGTGAGCTGGGCGGGTTTGAAAGACCGCCACGCTGTGACAGAGCAGTGGTTGAGTGTACACCTACCAAAAGGTGAGCCTGACTTTTCAGGGTTCTTAGCACAGTACCCAAGCATTGAGATCTTGGCGACAGCAAGACACAACAAAAAGTTACGTCCGGGTGATTTAGTTGGCAACCAATTCGAGCTGACTTTGTCTGAAGTAACAGACTGTGATGATGTCGTAAAACGTTTGGAAAAAATCGCTCAAGTCGGTGTGCCAAATTACTTCGGTGCTCAGCGTTTTGGTAATGAAGGTAACAACTTATCTGAAGCTCGTCGTTGGGGCCGTGATAACGTTCGTACTCGTAACCAGAATAAGCGCAGCTTGTACCTTTCTGCGGCTCGCTCGTGGATTTACAACCTGATCCTTTCAGACCGTATTGAGCAAGATGCGTTTGCATCGGCATTGGTTGGCGATATTGTCATGAAAGACGGCGCTCAACTAGCGGTAACTGCGGACAATATCGAAGCAGTAAACCAAGACATCGCGAATGGCGCTGCATGGGTTACTGTTGCTTTGGCTGGCGATAATACTTTGCCAACGACTGATGAGTCTCAAGCGTTAGAGCAAAAACATCTTGATTCTGAACCTGACCTAATGGCGCTGATTCGCGGTAACCGCATGCGCCATGACCGTCGTGAAGCATCGTTAAAACCAACCGATTTAACTTGGGAAGTGAACGAAGATAATGTCACTCTTAAGTTCTCTCTAGACGCAGGTTGTTTCGCAACCGCTATCGTTCGAGAGTTGGTTGAAGAAGTACACGTAGAGAGAACCTACGAGCAATAACGATTCTGCTTGGAGCTGAGTCACTTGATATTGGAATTTAAGTGACTTGGCTTAGCATGGGAACAAAAGAAAGGATACAAGATGAAGATTTTACTCAGCAATGATGATGGTGTGCACGCTCAAGGTATTCATGAGCTGGCAAATGAGCTACGTGATCTTGCTGACGTTATCATTGTTGCCCCTGACCGTAATCGCTCGGGTGCGTCAAATTCATTAACTTTAGAACAGCCTCTGCGTGTTCAAGAGATTACTGAAAATACCTATTCGGTACAAGGAACACCGACCGACTGTGTGCATTTTGCGTTAAACGAACTGCTAAAGAATGGCATGCCTGATCTGGTATTAACGGGCATTAATCACGGTGCTAACCTGGGTGATGACGTGCTTTATTCCGGCACGGTGGCTGCAGCAATGGAAGGGCATTTTCTAGGCGTTCAATCGGTAGCGTTTTCTCTGGTGGGAAAAAAACATTTTAAGACAGCGGCAGCGATTGCTCGTCGTATTGTCGAACAACATTTAGCAAACCCAATCCCGACCAACCGCTTGTTGAACGTAAACGTTCCTGATTTAGCCTTAGAACAATTGTCTGGTACTCAGGTGACGCGCTTAGGTGCTCGTCATCACGCTGAAGATATGATCAAGCAAAAAGACCCGCGTGGTCACGATATCTATTGGCTTGGCCCTCCGGGTAAAGAGCAAGATGCCGGTGAAGGTACCGATTTTTACGCGATTGAGCATGGCTTTGTGTCGGTAACACCGTTGCAGGTTGATCTGACGGCGCATGAGTCGTTGGGTGCGATGGCAACATGGTTAGGGGAGAAGTAAGTGAGTAATCCGCAAGCTGAGCGTTTAATTACTTTCCTGATTGAAAATGGTATTCAGGATCAAAAGGTTCTTGATGCGATTTACCAACTGCCGAGAGAGAGCTTTTTATCACAGGCGATGTATCACCAAGCCTATGATAATAATGCGCTGCCTATCGGTCAGGGTCAGACAATCTCACAGCCATACATTGTTGCTAAAATGACAGAGCTACTTGAATTACAACAAGATAGCCGTGTCTTGGAGATCGGAACGGGTTCTGGTTACCAAACTGCGGTATTGGCTCAACTTGTTGATCATGTCTATTCGGTTGAAAGAATAAAGTCGCTACAATGGGATGCCAAGCGTAGGTTGAAGCAACTCGATTTCTACAATATCTCAACTAAGCACGGTGATGGTTGGCAAGGTTGGTCTTCAAAAGCCCCTTTTGATGCGATTATTGTCACCGCCGCTGCAGAGTCGATTCCTCAAGCGCTTCTGCAACAGCTGAAAGATGGCGGTCGTTTACTGATTCCAGTCGGTGATGACGAACAGCAACTATTGAAGATCGTTCGACACGGCGATGAGTTTTTATCGAGTGTTATCGAGATGGTGAGATTTGTACCTCTTGTTCCTGGTGAGCTAGCTTAATAAAAGACTAATGGTGTAGGTGGATAGAGAGTCGATGCGTTCGAAGTTGTTAAAAGGAAGTACTTTACTGCTTAGCTGTGCCCTTGTTGGGTGTGCAGCGAATTCGCCTGCGCCCGTTTCAAACCTAAACAAGAATTACTCATCGATTGATCGTGGTAGTTATCGTGGCAGTTACTATGAAGTTAAAAAAGGCGACACCCTTTACTTCATTGCTTATGTCACCAATAAAGACGTTAAAGACCTCATCGGTTATAACAAGTTGTCTGCTCCTTACACTATCCACCCAGGGCAGAAGCTTAAGTTATGGCGTCCTAGCTACAACGCGCCAGCGTATGGTAAGTCAACGGTAGCGGCAGCAGCAGTTGCTGCGCCTGTCGCCGCATCCACAA
>NZ_AJYZ02000041.1:77569-89261 GCF_000272045.2 Vibrio crassostreae 9ZC13
AACCGAAAACCACACCACAAAAGAGCAAAAACTCTAAACCGGCTCCAGCTCAAACTACCACCAAAGTGGTGAAAAAAGATCCACCAAAGAAGGTTGAACAATCCAAATCAAAGGAGTATGTTGGTTCTAAAGGTAAACAGAATGTTACACCGCCCACCAAGCCAACAAGTGATAAAGTATCCAAATGGTTATGGCCAACTAAAGGGAGAGTAATCAAGAGTTTCTCTGTAGGCGAACAAGGAAATAAAGGCATAGACATAGCAGGACAGCGAGGTCAGCCAATAGTATCTACTGCAGGGGGAACGGTTGTTTATTCGGGTAATGCACTACGAGGCTACGGCAATCTAGTGATTGTGAAGCACAATGATAATTACTTAAGTGCATACGCGCACAACGACCGACTATTAGTATCTGAAGGGCAAAGTGTGAAACCAGGGCAGAAGATTGCAACAATGGGAAGCTCTGGAGCCAGCAGTGTTAGGCTGCACTTTGAGATTCGTTACCAAGGTAAGTCCGTTAATCCAAAACGATATTTACCTTAAATACAATATGCAAAAATTACGTATTGTATGGAGTGACATAGTCATTTAGCGACATATGAAGTTGTAATGTCATGCTAATTTCGCCAGGGGGAGGCGTTATGAGTATAAGCAATGCAGTAACCAAAGAAGAGTTCGATCTTGACCAAGCAACCACGGAACCGGAAGCTCTTGGAAAAGCAAAACGAACAGTCACTAAGAAAACCGAAGCGAAAGAAGAAGTTGAAGTTACGTCTAAAAGTTTAGATGCCACTCAACTCTACTTAGGCGAAATTGGTTTCTCACCACTACTAACCGCTGAAGAAGAAGTGCTATATGCACGTCGAGCTCTACGCGGTGATGAAGCAGCACGTAAACGCATGATCGAAAGTAACCTGCGTTTAGTGGTAAAAATTTCACGTCGTTATAGCAACCGCGGCCTTGCACTTCTCGATCTAATCGAAGAAGGCAACCTAGGTTTGATTCGCGCCGTAGAGAAGTTTGATCCAGAGCGTGGCTTCCGCTTCTCAACTTACGCGACATGGTGGATTCGTCAAACCATTGAACGTGCGTTAATGAATCAGACTCGCACTATCCGTTTGCCAATCCATGTTGTGAAAGAGCTGAACATCTACCTACGTACTGCAAGAGAGCTATCACAAAAGCTTGACCATGAACCAACGGCAGAAGAAATTGCTTCTAAGCTAGATAAGCCGGTTGGTGATGTGAGCAAGATGCTTCGTCTAAACGAAAGAGTGAGCTCTGTTGATACGCCAATTGGTGGTGACGGTGAGAAAGCGCTGTTGGATATTATTCCAGACATCAATAATTCAGATCCTGAGGTTTCAACTCAAGATAGCGATATCAAGAACTCGTTGATTTTCTGGCTTGATGAGCTGAATCCTAAGCAGAAAGAGGTGCTTGCGCGTCGCTTTGGACTACTGGGTTATGAACCGTCAACATTAGAAGAAGTGGGCCGCGAAATCAGCCTGACTCGTGAACGTGTTCGTCAAATCCAAGTTGAAGGTCTTCGCCGTCTACGTGAGATTCTTATCAAGCAAGGTCTGAATATGGAAAACCTGTTCAACGTAGAAAACGACTAATTGAACGGATGATGCTTCTCTAAATAGAAGACAAATAAAAACGCTGACTTTAAGTCAGCGTTTTTTTGTTTGTGGCTTTGGTATTTCATGCCGTCTAATCAAAATAGCAGTACGGCCATAACAAGCTACTTGGTAAGAAACTAAAGCAGCTTCTTCAAGCGGTAAAGTTCTTCTAATGCTTGGCGAGGAGTTAGATCATCAGGATCAACATTCGCTAGCGCTTGCTCTACTTCACTCGGTTCTGGGATCAGGCTCAGTTGGTTTGCGATATCGACACCGCTTGGCTTCGATGTTGGCGACTCCATACTTAACGCTTCTAACTGAGTCAGCTTCGCACGAGCATTCTTGATCACTGCTTTCGGTACGCCAGCTAAACCTGCAACCGCTAGACCATAAGATTTACTTGCAGCACCTTCTTGAACTGCGTGCATAAAGGCAATGCTATCACCATGCTCAACCGCATCTAAGTGTACGTTTGCTAAAGTTGGAAGTTGGTTAGGTAGTTCAGTTAGCTCAAAGTAGTGCGTTGCAAACAGTGTCATCGCATTGATTTGATTGGCTAGCCACTCTGCACTTGCCCAAGCCAGAGACAGGCCATCGTAAGTACTGGTACCACGACCGATTTCATCCATTAGCACAAGGCTGTTTGGTGTTGCATTGTGCAGGATATTTGCGGTTTCTGTCATCTCAACCATGAAGGTTGAACGGCCAGAAGCCAAATCATCGGATGCGCCAATACGCGTAAAGATACGGTCGATAGAGCCGATGGTTGCGCTTTCTGCAGGAACATAACAACCGATATGAGCCATCAATGCGATGAGTGCCGTTTGGCGCATGTAGGTCGATTTACCACCCATGTTGGGACCCGTGATGATCAGCATCTTACGTTGATCATTCAGGTCGATAGGGTTAGCAATGAAAGGTTCGTCCATCACTTGTTCAACAACAGGGTGACGACCGGCCTGAATTTGTACGCCAGCAGACTCTGTCATGGTTGGACGACAGTAATCAAGGGTATCTGCACGCTCAGCCAAGTTCTGTAGAACATCAAGCTGAGATACTGAAGAGGCGATATTTTGTAGGCGCTCTAGATACGGCAGTAGTAAGTCAAACAACTCTTCCCACAGCTGTTTCTCGATAGCGAGTGCTTTCGACTTAGAGTTAAGTACTTTGTCTTCGTGCTCTTTTAGCTCAGGAATGATGTAACGCTCAGCATTTTTCAGCGTTTGACGACGAACATAGTGTGGCGGCACAAGATGGCTTTGCCCACGGCTTACTTGAATGAAGAAACCATGTACGTTGTTGTAGCCAACTTTTAGCGTGTCGATGCCATGACGTTCACGCTCTTCTTGCTCAAGCTTATCAAGAAATTCAGTTGCGCCTGCTGCAAGGTCGCGCCATTCGTCTAACTCGGCATTGTAGCCTTCTGCAATCACACCACCGTCACGGATAACCACCGGTGGGTTCTCTTTGATTGCACGTTCAAGCAGCTCAGAAACCTCATCCACAGGAGAAGCATATTGAGCAAGTTGAGTTAGGTATGGGTGCTTCAGTTGCGTCAGTGTTTCAGCAAGCTCTGGCAAATATTCCATTGCTTGGCGAAGACGCGCCATATCGCGAGGGCGAGCAGAGCGAAGTGCTAATCGAGCGAGAATACGTTCGATATCACCAATCTGTTTTAAGGTTGGCTGTAGTTCTGTGAATAGAGCCAAATCTTTCATTTCACCAATTGCATCTAAGCGCTGATCGAGTGCAGATATATTGCGCATTGGTTGATGTAACCAACGCTTAAGCATACGGCTACCCATTGCTGTCGCAGTGTGATCAAGTACTTCGGCAAGGGTGTTATCAGTACCACCCCCAAGATTTTGCGTGATCTCCAAATTACGACGAGTTGCAGCATCAAGGATCACCGAGTGATCTTGTTTATCCATAGTGAGTGAACGGATATGAGGGAGGGCAGTACGTTGGGTATCTTTCACGTATTGGATCAAACAACCAGCCGCACATAGACCCAGTTTCGCGCTTTCTACGCCAAAGCCAACCAGATCGCGAGTACCAAACTGCTTATTCAATTGCTGCTTAGCGGTGTCTAATTCAAATTCCCATACAGGGCGGCGGCGGTTGCCATTACGGCTTGCCATTAAATCGACGGGTTCGAAATCTTCAGGGAACAGCAGCTCACGCGGAGAGGTTCTTTGTAGCTCAGCGGCCATCGCTTCTTCTGTTTCTGGCTCGCAAAGTTGGAATCGGCCAGAGGTAATATCAAGTGTCGCATAACCGAATTTACCGTTGTGGTGATAAATGGCTGCAATTAGGTTATCAACGCGTTCAGAAAGCAAGGCTTCGTCGGTTACGGTACCCGGTGTCACGATACGCACTACTGCGCGCTCAACAGGGCCTTTTGAAAGTGCTGGATTACCAATCTGTTCACAAATTGCTACGGACTCACCAAGTTGCACTAACTTTGCAAGGTATCCTTCAACCGCATGGTATGGAACACCTGCCATCGGAATCGGTTCACCATTTGATGAGCCACGCTTAGTCAGTGAAATATCGAGGAGTTGAGAGGCTTTTTTAGCGTCATCGTAGAAAAGCTCGTAGAAATCGCCCATGCGGTAGAACAGCAGAATTTCTGGGTTTTCTGCTTTCAGTTTTAGATACTGCTGCATCATGGGAGTATGTTTTTGATCGGCTTTCACAGTTAACTTCTTTCGTTTATTTCTATTGCGGCTTAGGATACGTGAAAGCGTTTCGTGCGAAAAGCGGCTGATGCGAAAAGATGCGAATCCAAATGATATGACAGTAAATAAAGGGAAGCAGATGATGCAGATGACTCAAGACCTTAGTGAGCAGCTTGGACATTTACTCGCTAAACACAAACACGTGTTAGTGACGGCTGAATCTTGCACTGGCGGAGGTGTCGCGAGTGCAGTCACCGATATTGCGGGCAGCTCTGGGTGGTTTGATCGCGCTTTTGTTACGTACAGCAATGAAGCCAAACAAGAGATGATAGGTGTACAACTTAAAACCTTAATGGAGTTTGGCGCTGTTAGTGAGCCTGTCGTAATAGAAATGGCGAGCGGGGCATTACAACATTCAAACGGGACGATCTCTGTATCAATCAGTGGCATTGCTGGCCCAGGTGGCGCGACCGAAAATAAGCCTGTTGGTACGGTGTGCTTCGCGTGGAAAGCGCTAAATGGCTGGGATAAAGTAGAAACGCATGTATTTACAGGCGACAGATCACAAGTACGCCAACAAGCCACGCACCATGCCCTGCAAGTTATTTATGATTACCTATCAATGGAAGGTAAGTAACATTTGTACAAATTATTTTCATACAGGTATAGACACTGTATGAATCAACAGTATAATGAAAGCCAATTAGTCACCCCTATGTGGGTTAGAAATAGATTCTAGATCGCTTGTTGAGACAACCGATTATGTGGAGATAGAAATGGACGAGAATAAACAAAAAGCGTTAGCCGCAGCCCTTGGTCAGATTGAAAAGCAATTTGGTAAAGGTTCTATCATGCGTCTTGGTGATAACCGCACAATGGACGTAGAAACTATTTCTACAGGTTCTCTATCTCTAGATATCGCACTAGGTGCTGGTGGCCTACCGATGGGACGTATCGTAGAAGTTTACGGTCCAGAATCATCAGGTAAAACAACGCTAACGCTTGAGCTTATTGCTGCAGCACAGAAAGTGGGAAAGACGTGTGCATTCGTTGATGCGGAGCACGCACTAGACCCTATCTACGCTCAAAAGCTTGGTGTTGATATCGATGCACTTCTTGTTTCTCAACCAGATACTGGTGAGCAAGCGCTGGAAATCTGTGATGCACTGGCTCGTTCAGGTGCAATCGACGTTCTTGTTATTGACTCAGTAGCAGCCCTAACACCAAAAGCAGAAATCGAAGGCGAAATGGGCGACAGCCACATGGGTCTTCAGGCTCGTATGCTTTCTCAAGCAATGCGTAAGCTGACGGGTAACCTTAAGCAGTCTAACTGTATGGCTATCTTCATTAACCAAATTCGTATGAAAATTGGTGTGATGTTCGGTAACCCAGAAACAACAACAGGTGGTAACGCACTTAAGTTCTACGCATCTGTTCGTCTTGATATTCGCCGTACTGGTGCGATTAAAGATGGTGATGAAGTTGTTGGTAACGAAACTCGTATCAAGGTCGTTAAGAACAAGATTGCTGCACCATTCAAACAAGCTGAGACTCAAATCCTTTACGGTAAAGGCTTCAACCGCGAAGGTGAGCTTATCGACTTAGGTGTTAAGAATAAGCTAGTAGAAAAAGCAGGCGCTTGGTACAGCTACAAAGGCGATAAGATCGGCCAAGGTAAAGCTAACGCTGGTAAATACCTACGTGAAAACCCAGAAGTTGCTCTAGAGATCGATACTAAACTTCGTGAGTTACTACTGACTCCTGCTGTTCTTGAAGAGAAAGACGTAGAGAAAGAAGAAGAAAACGAAGAGCTATAAGCTCACGTTTTATAGAGTGGATGTTTGAAAGAAGCATCCGCTTTGAAAGAATTTAAAGCCTCGCATATTTTATGCGGGGCTTTTTTATTGGATCTGCTCCGTCGAGCATGTCTTTGGTCAAATCTCTCTCGTTGACTGAGTTTCTTCGGTACTAGGTCGTCAATTTAGTTCTGCTTTTCCACGGCAAGATATAGTGGAATATTCTTCATTTTATCGAATTCCCACTAAAATCCTGCCCAAGGGTGTCTTTTCTACAAGAAAACTAGTCGAAGCCTTAACCATGATCTACAATACGGCAAAATTCTAACTCGACTATTTTCAGGAAGAGCTGCATGTACATGAGCACTGATGAGGTTCGCAACGCGTTCCTTAAGTTCTTTGAGAGCAAAGAACACCAAATCGTAGACAGTTCATCGTTAGTTCCACATAACGATCCAACCCTGCTATTCACTAACGCAGGTATGAACCAATTCAAAGATTGCTTCTTAGGCGCCGAAAAGCGTGCCTACACTCGAGCAACTACGGCTCAGCGTTGTGTACGTGCGGGTGGTAAACACAATGACCTTGAAAACGTAGGTTTCACGGCTCGTCACCACACGTTCTTCGAAATGCTAGGCAACTTCAGCTTTGGCGACTACTTCAAAGAAGAAGCGATTGGATTTGCTTGGGAATTCCTGACTGAAACTCTTCAACTGCCAAAAGACCGCCTGCTGGTAACGGTATACGAGACAGATGATGAAGCATTCGATATCTGGAACAAGAAAGTAGGTGTTCCTGCTGACCGTATCGTTCGCATTGGCGACAAAGAAGGCGGTAAACAGTTCGAGTCTGATAACTTCTGGACGATGGGTGACACAGGTCCTTGTGGTCCATGCACTGAAATCTTCTACGATCACGGTGAGCACATCTGGGGCGGCCGTCCTGGTACACCTGAAGAAGATGGTGACCGTTTCATCGAGATCTGGAACAACGTATTCATGCAGTTCAACCGTCACGCTGACGGCACAATGGAACCGCTACCTAAGCCTGCTGTAGATACAGGTATGGGTATTGAGCGTATTTCTGCAATCATGCAGGGCGTTCACTCTAACTACGAAATTGATGTATTCCAAAAGCTAATCAAAGCGACTGCGGAAGTTGTTGGTCATGACGATCTATCTAACCAATCGCTACGCGTTATTGCTGACCACATCCGTTCTTGTTCATTCCTAATTGCTGACGGTGTTATGCCTTCAAACGAAGGTCGTGGCTACGTTCTACGTCGTATCATCCGTCGTGCAGTTCGTCACGGTAACAAGCTTGGCGCACAAGGCGTGTTCTTCCACAAACTTGTGGGCGTACTGGCTGAAGTGATGGGCTCTGCGGCAGATGAACTTAAGAAACAGCAAGAGCTGGTTGAAAAAGTACTTCGCATTGAGGAAGAGAACTTTGGTCGTACGCTAGAGCGCGGCATGGTTATTCTTAATGACGCACTAGATGCACTTGAAGGCAAAGAGCTTGACGGCGAAACAGTTTTCAAACTTTACGATACATACGGCTTCCCAGCTGACCTTACTAACGATGTAGCTCGCGAACGCGATTTTACTATCGATGAAGAAGGCTTTGAGAAGGCGATGGAAGCACAGCGTAAGCGTGCACGTGAAGCAGGCCAATTCGGCACGGATTACAACGCGACAATCAAAGTAGACACCAACACTGAGTTCTGTGGTTACACAGCAACTGAAGGTGCTGGTGAAATCTCTGCGCTATTCGTTGACGGCGAAGAGGTTGCTTCACTATCGGCTGGCGACAAAGCAATCATCATCCTTGAAGAGACACCATTCTACGCTGAGTCAGGCGGTCAATGTGGTGATGCTGGTACACTAAAAACAGCGTCGGGTCTTTTCAAAGTACAAGACACTCAGAAGCTAGGTAACGCATTTGCGCACCACGGTGAGCTAGTTGAAGGTGTATTTGCTAAGGGCGATAAAGTAGAAGCAACGGTTGACGCTGAGCGTCGAGCTGCTATCTCACTAAACCACTCTGCCACTCACTTACTTCACTCTGCATTGCGCGAAGTGCTAGGTGAGCACGTTGCTCAGAAAGGTTCTTTAGTTAAGCCAGACAACCTACGTTTTGACTTCTCTAACCTTGAAGCGGTAACACCAGCACAGATTAAAGAAGTAGAGCGTCTAGTTAACGCACAAGTTCGTAAGAACCATGTGATTGAAACGAACATCATGGACATCGAGTCAGCGAAAGAAAAAGGTGCAATGGCACTGTTTGGCGAGAAGTACGATGATGAAGTTCGCGTTCTATCTATGGGCGACTTCTCTACTGAACTTTGTGGTGGTATCCACGCTTCAAACACAGGTGATATCGGCCTATTCAAGATCACTTCTGAAGGTGGTATTGCTGCGGGTATTCGTCGTATTGAAGCGGTAACAGGTGAAGCTGCACTAGATGCAGTAGAAGCTCAGGCTAACGCTTACGAAGAGAAACTTGCTGAATCAGCTAAGAAAGCGAAATCGCTAGAGAAAGAAATCCAACTGCTTAAAGAAAAGATGGCTGCTGCAGAAAGCGCAAACATCATGGGCAAAGTAGAAGACATCTCTGGTACTAAAGTTTTGGTTGCTGCAATTGAAGGCGCAGACAACAAGAACCTACGTACTATGGTTGATAACGCTAAAAACCAAGTAGGTAGCGGCATCATCCTGATCGCGAACGTAGCAGACGGTAAAGTTGGCTTGATTGCTGGTGTAACCAAAGACCTAATCGGCAAAGTAAAAGCGGGTGATCTCGTCAAGATGGTTGCTGAGCAAGTTGGCGGTAAAGGCGGCGGTCGTCCAGATATGGCTCAAGCGGGCGGTACAGACGTTGCAGCACTGCCAGAAGCGCTTAAATCTGTGCGTACTTGGCTAGAAGAGCGTCTTTAAGCTTAAGTAATTGATACAAAGATGCCCAATCAGTTGATTGGGCATCTTTTATTTTGCCTATTGGAAGTGTGTTTAAACAAGGTTTGATTGAGATTAACCAAGAAGTCTAATGGTGGCGTTAGACTCCTTGGTTAATTTTTTATTGCTTCGCCCTGACGCGGAGTATGTGTTTTTTTGTCATATATAGACATTGGTCTTGGGAAGGTGAGGACGGGTGAAAATGCCTCTTATCGTGCAGAAATTTGGTGGAACGTCGGTGGGTTCAATTGAACGAATCCATCATGTAGCAGAAAAAATCATTGAAGCGAAAAATGAAGGGAACCAGATCGTGGTTGTCGTTTCTGCTATGTCTGGTGAAACAAATCGGTTAGTTAATTTAGCCACGCAAGTTGATAGCGTACCAAACGCTAGAGAACTGGATGTGTTGTTAACGGCTGGCGAGCAAGTTTCTATGGCCTTGTTAGCAATGACGTTACACAAGTTAGGTTATGAAGCGACATCGATGACTGGCTATCAAGCCAAGATACACACGGATTCTAATCATAATAATGCGGCGATTGAGCGTATTGATACTGCTCCGATTCAAGCTCTGCTAGATGACAACCAGATTGTTATTGTTGCAGGCTTTCAAGGATTCAATGCGAAAGGTGATATCACGACATTAGGCCGCGGTGGTTCAGATACTACAGCGGTCGCGCTTGCAGGTGCCTTGCAGGCGAAAGAATGCCAGATCTATACTGATGTAGATGGTGTTTACTCTTGTGACCCTAGAGTCGTAAAACAATCTCAGAAATTAGATACTTTAGACTTTCCTTCTATGGAAGAGATGGCTCGCCGAGGCGCTAAGGTATTGCACCTTCCTTGTGTTCAGTATGCATGGCAGCACAACGTGTCATTGCGAGTGCTTTCAAGCTTTGAACAAGGCGAGGGCACATTGATCGCGGGTAATCAGTGTTTGAATGATATTGCTGGCATCGCCATCCAAAGAGATATGGTGCGTATCGAGTGTTTGAATGAAGATTTACCGTCTTTCATTTCACATTGCCAACTGTTGGGGATCGAAGTCTGTAGTGTGATCGAGGAAACAGAACGGGCAGCACTCATTATTAAACAAGACATAAGTGCCAAATTAAAACTAGTTTTTGCTGAGAAAATCCGTAATAGTGAACAGGTTAGTTTGTTAACTGTGGTAGGAAGCCGAACACAAGAAATTGTGGTCAGTTCACATGGATTGTTGTCTGAAGGCGAAATTGATGTACAGCATCACTTATTGCAGCAGCAGTCTTTAACTTTGGTGATATCACCAACGCAAGTCGATATGGCTGCTAACATATTACACAATGCATACATCGTAGCGCGTGAAACACAGGGTTATCCTAAAAAAGAAGTGCATTTTGGTTAAATAAACTCAATCGATAGTTTACGAAAATATAACTTTTGTTGGATAATACTCTCGTAGCTAGATAAATTTAGAGATTACTCAAGGAGCAAAGAATGCTAATTTTGACTCGCCGCGTTGGCGAAACACTGATGATTGGTGATGAAGTAACAGTTACTGTACTAGGCGTTAAAGGTAACCAAGTACGTATCGGTGTTAACGCACCTAAAGAAGTATCTGTTCACCGTGAAGAGATCTACATGCGCATTCAAGCTGAAAAAGGTAATGGTAACGTTGCATCTGGCAACTACTAATACTTTTGCGTAGAGAAGAGGCTAGCATTGTTGCTAGCCTTTTTTGATCTTGGGGAACCGAAACACTGATTGGGACATAGATGGGTTGGATAACGGATCGGTCTCAAAGTGGTGAAGTGAATGCTTTGTGATGCTGCGAGATACAGACAAGGTTGAACAGAACTGTTGCTCTGTATTTGTTTGGCAAAACTCAAGATTTATTCGCTTCCCCTATGGCGAAAATACGCATCCCGTAGTATTGTGCCATCAGCGGTAGCACTTGCTGCTGGAGAAATTAGATAATTGTTTTCGGCTGTTTATTATTGCCAATCTTTCACCTTAATTTTTAAGGGAAAAAGCGCGATTTGAATCTTATAAGTTCAATTTGCAAGCGCTTTGATTAAATAGCAAACGGTTGAGTGTTTTTGTCCAATTTTTTTCAATAAAGTGTTTGACATATTTTCGGTAAAACGTAATATGTGCCTCCGCAAGACGGTGAGGTGGCCGAGAGGCCGAAGGCGCTCCCCTGCTAAGGGAGTATGTGGTTTGTAGCTGCATCGAGGGTTCGAATCCCTCCCTCACCGCCATTTCTTGCGAGTCTAAAATTAGCAATTTAGACAATGTAAATGTGCGTCCTTAGCTCAGCTGGATAGAGTACCTGGCTACGAACCAGGCGGTCGGAGGTTCGAATCCTCCAGGACGCGCCATTCTCTCTTCTCTTACTTGTAAGTGATTTGAGAATAATGAATTAGGTGAGGTGGCCGAGTGGCCGAAGGCGCTCCCCTGCTAAGGGAGTATGTGGTTTGTAGCTGCATCGAGGGTTCGAATCCCTCCCTCACCGCCATTCATTACAGGCCGATGGCCTTTTTTTTTCTTCGTAGCAAGAAGAATGTGATATATTTCACAACTTCATTCTTAATGAATGAACACCGTGCGTCCTTAGCTCAGCTGGATAGAGTACCTGGCTACGAACCAGGCGGTCGG
>NZ_AJYZ02000041.1:89388-89644 GCF_000272045.2 Vibrio crassostreae 9ZC13
AGGGTTTATTTCTTTTAAGAATGAAAGTCCTTGTATTGACTAAGTTGATACTAAAACCGTGCGCTCTTAGCTCAGCTGGATAGAGTACCTGGCTACGAACCAGGCGGTCGGAGGTTCGAATCCTCCAGGACGCGCCACTATTTAGGGCTTCTTTCTTATAAGAACAGAAATCCTTGTATTGAGTTGTTGTTTACAACGAATTGATACTAAAACCGTGCGCTCTTAGCTCAGCTGGATAGAGTACCTGGCTACGAAC
>NZ_AJYZ02000041.1:89692-90233 GCF_000272045.2 Vibrio crassostreae 9ZC13
AGTTCTTATAAGAATGTGAATCCTGATATTGATAAATCGTTCGTCGAAAATTAATATCAAAAACCGTGCGTCCTTAGCTCAGCTGGATAGAGTACCTGGCTACGAACCAGGCGGTCGGAGGTTCGAATCCTCCAGAGCGCGCCACTATTTAGGGTTTCTTCTATGAACCCCTGATATTGGGAATACCGATATCGAAAACTGCGCGTCCTTAGCTCAGCTGGATAGAGTACCTGGCTACGAACCAGGCGGTCGGAGGTTCGAATCCTCCAGGACGCGCCACTCTTTAGGGTTTCCTTGTGAACTCCTGATATTGGAAATACTGATATCGAAAACCGTGCGTCCTTAGCTCAGCTGGATAGAGTACCTGGCTACGAACCAGGCGGTCGGAGGTTCGAATCCTCCAGGACGCGCCACTATTTAGGGCTTCTTTCTTATGAGAATGAAATCCTTATATTGATACGTTGTGAGTAACAATGAATTGATATTAAAACCGTGCGCTCTTAGCTCAGCTGGATAGAGTACCTGGCTACGAACCAGGCGG
>NZ_AJYZ02000041.1:90363-105420 GCF_000272045.2 Vibrio crassostreae 9ZC13
ATTATTAAAAAAGCCTCGTTTATACGAGGCTTTTTTTATGTCTGCTGTAAATTTGTTGCGACAATGTTAAATTTGTTCGTTGTTTAACTTGTTGTATTTAAAGTAGTTCTTGATTGCTTCTTTGTTATTCCACCTTTCTCATATCAATTCCCAGAAAAGCCCCGTTTAAGTCACAGTTTAAATATCTAAAAATGACGTATTTGACAGATTTATGTGATCTGATAGGCGAATAATTAACCTTATGTGTGCGTTATCCGTAACAGAACCTTAAACAAAATTGACAAACTTTTACCAATCGAGATAATCCATGGGTCGGGATCACTATTCGCTGAAATCCTGTACGTATGTCAGGATGACGAAGAAAGGAAGCAACATGACTAATATTGGAAGCCTGCTAGGAGATGCGGCGACTCTAATGATAACGGGGATGTCCGTTGTCTTTATTTTCCTAACTATTCTAGTTTACCTCGTTCGGTTGATGTCAAAACTGGTACCAGAAGAAGTACCAGAGCCGATCGCAGCACCTAAAAAAATTCAAAAATCACAATCAAACCCTTCAGCTGTTAGTCCACAGGTAGTGGCTGCAATTTCGGCCGCGGTTCATCAATACCGTGCGTCTACTGCTAAGTAGTATTTAAAGGATTAAAAAGGAGTTTATGAGCATGTCTAAACCACTAGCTATCACAGATGTGGTACTTCGTGACGCGCACCAGTCACTATTTGCTACTCGTATGCGTATCGAAGATATGCTGCCAATTGCGGCAGAACTGGATAAAGTCGGTTACTGGTCACTTGAGACTTGGGGCGGCGCGACGTTTGATTCGTGTATCCGTTTTCTTGGCGAGGATCCATGGGAGCGTTTGCGTGAGCTGAAAAAAGCGATGCCAAACACACCAATGCAGATGCTACTGCGTGGTCAAAACCTATTGGGCTACCGTCACTACGCGGATGATGTAGTAGAAAAATTTGTTGAACGTGCCCATAAAAACGGCATGGACGTATTCCGTATCTTTGATGCGATGAATGACGTGCGTAACTTTGAAAAAGCAGTGAAAGCAACGATCGACGTTGGTGGCCACGCTCAAGGTACGTTGTCTTACACAACCAGTCCGGTCCACAATTCAGATACTTGGGTTGATTTGGCTAAGCGCCTAGAGGACCTAGGTTGTCACTCACTATGTATCAAAGATATGTCAGGTTTATTAAAGCCGTATGAAGCAGAAGAGCTGATTACACGTATCAAAGCATCGTGTGACGTTCCTCTAGCACTGCATAGCCACGCGACAACTGGTCTATCGACTGCAACAGCGGTTAAAGCCGTTGAAGCGGGTATCGACATTCTAGATACCGCTATTTCTTCAATGAGCTGTACTTACGGTCATACGCCAACCGAAACGGTTGTTGCGATGTTAGAAGGTACAGAGCGCGACACGAATCTTAAACTAGACCAAATCGAACCCATCGCGGCTTACTTCCGTGATGTACGTAAAAAGTACGCGAAATGGGAAGGTCAGCTAAAAGGTGTCGATTCTCGCATCTTAATCGCTCAAGTTCCTGGCGGAATGTTAACTAACATGGAAGGCCAGCTTAAAGAGCAAGGCGCCGCCGATCGCATGGATGAAGTTCTAGAAGAGATCCCACGCGTACGTAAAGAGCTTGGTTACATTCCTTTAGTAACACCAACTTCTCAGATTGTCGGTACTCAAGCGGTTATTAACGTCTTAACGGGCGAACGCTATAAGAGCATCACGAAAGAGACTGCTGGTCTACTGAAAGGTGAATACGGTCAAGCTCCTGCTGAAGTGGATGCTGAACTGCAAGCGAAAGTTCTAGACGGTGCAGAGCCGATTACTTGTCGTCCTGCTGATTTACTTAAGTCTGAAATGGATACGTTAACGACGGATCTGTTAGAGAAAGCGAAATCAGAGGGTATCTCTCTAGCTGAAGATACGGTTGATGATGTACTGACTTACGCGCTCTTCCCACAAGTGGGTCTTAAGTTCCTTAAGAACCGTCGTAATCCTGAAGCATTTGAACCTGCACCAACGCTAGAAGTTGCGGCTCCAGTTGCTGCAGCTCCTGTACAAGCTTCTGGTGGTATTGAAAGCTACAGCGTGAAGGTTGATGGTCAAGTTTACGATGTTGAAGTTGGCCCACAAGGTGAACTGACATCGGTGGCGCCATCTGCAAAACCTGCTCAGGCTTCACCAGTAGCAGCGTCTGACGCTGAAGCGGTTCCAGCTCCATTGGCGGGTAACATCTTTAAAGTAAACGTTCAGGCGGGTACTGAGGTTTCTGAAGGCGACGTTCTACTAATCCTAGAAGCGATGAAGATGGAAACGGAAGTTCGTGCTGCTCGTGGTGGTATCGTTCAAGAATTGAATGTTAAAGAAGGCGATGCAGTTACTGTAGGCGCTCCACTACTAAGCTTAGCGTAAGGGAGTACCATGGAAGGATTGATGACCTTATGGTCTGAAACAGGGATTGCGAACTTTGAGTTCGGCCAGATCTGTATGATGCTGGTTGGTTGCTTACTGTTGTTTTTGGCAATTCGTAAAGGATTTGAACCGTTACTTCTACTGCCTATTGGTTTTGGTGCTGTATTAGCAAACATTCCAAATGCTGGGTTTACTGATCCAGGTGGTTTGCTCTACTACGTCTACTACATTGGTATTGAGACAGGTATTTTCCCACTGCTGATCTTTATGGGTGTTGGTGCGATGACGGACTTCGGTGCGTTGATTGCGAACCCTAAAACGTTGTGGCTAGGGGCTGCGGCTCAGTTTGGTATCTTCGCGACGCTATTTGGCGCGATCTTGCTGAACTACGTTCCAGGAATGGAGTTCTCGATGGCCGATGCTTCGTCAATTGCGATCATTGGTGGTGCCGATGGCCCAACTGCGATCTTCTTGGCAAGCAAGTTATCTCCGGATCTTTTAGGTGCCATTGCAGTAGCGGCTTATAGCTACATGGCTTTGGTTCCTATCATTCAGCCACCAATCATGAAAGCGTTAACGTCTCCTGAAGAGCGCAAAATTAAGATGGCTCAACTTCGTCACGTTAGCAAAGCCGAGAAGATTCTTTTCCCGCTTGCTGTACTACTGATGACGATTTTGTTCCTACCTTCAGCAACACCTCTAGTTGGTATGTTCTGTTTGGGTAACTTAATGCGTGAAGCGGGTGTGGTTGATCGCCTTTCAAAAACAGCTCAAAACGAACTGATTAACGTTGTAACTATTTTCCTAGGTCTAGGGGTTGGTTCTAAGCTTCAAGCGGATACGTTCTTGAACTTAGAAACACTGGGTATTCTAGGTTTAGGTGCGGTCGCGTTCAGTATCGGTACGGCGGGTGGTGTATTGATGGCTAAGGTGTTGAACCGATTCTCGAAAGAGGACATCAACCCACTGATTGGCGCAGCTGGCGTATCGGCGGTTCCAATGGCGGCACGTGTTGTGAACAAGGTTGGTCTTGAGGCAAACCCTCAGAACTTCTTATTGATGCATGCAATGGGTCCGAACGTAGCCGGTGTACTTGGTAGTGCGGTTGCGGCGGGCATTCTATTAGCTCTCGTGGGCTAGTGGATTTGCTGGGTCATGTATCGTTACGTTAATTGGTCGTCAATTTACGAATGAGCGGTTAACTTAGCCTTATTAAATGGTTTATAGTCAAAGGGATGCTTTCGCATCCCTTTCTTTTTATTAATTAGGGTGCTTGCTCACTAGGGCTTTTATCAATCAAGGAAATGTGGAATGGAAAATAAACAGATTGCGATTACTCAATTCGGCGGCGTCGAAAACCTAAGTATTCAAACCAGTGCGATCCCTGAGCCTAAGGCTGGAGAAGTGGTGGTTAAAGTTTCCTTTTCAGGCATTAATCCGATTGATGTCAAAACCCGAGCGGGTCTTGGTTGGGCGGCAGCACAAAACAAAGATAACCTGCCTTGGGTGCCTGGCTACGATATTTCAGGGCAAATTGTCTCGCTAGGCGAACAGGCTGAACGCTTTACTATTGGTGATAACGTGGCTGGCTTTATTGGTTTTCCACTGCAAGGTGGCGGTTACAGCCAATATGTGTGTGTTCCAGAAGCTGCATTAAGTATGGTTCCTGATTCTGTCACTCTAGAAGCGGCAGCTGCATTACCACTTGCGAGTCAAACAGCGGCACAAGCGCTCAACAAAGCCGAAGTGAAAGAAGGCGACCGCGTGCTTATTTTAGCGGGCGCGGGCGGCGTTGGTCACCTTGCGGTTCAAATTGCAGTGGCAGCAAAAGCTGAGGTTTACACAACCTGCAGCGAAGCCAATCTTGATTACCTTGCGACGCTAGGTGCTCACGCGATTAACTATAAGTTTGCACCAGCATCAGAAAGAGTATCTGATGTCGATGTGTTGATTGATTTGGTCGGTGGCGATACCGCGCTTGATGCATTGAAGTGCCTAAAAGATGGCGCGCGAGTAGTGACAGTACCGACTCTATCTGCAGAACTTATCTGTGAGAAAGCAACACTATTAGGTTTTACTGCATCAGGCATGCTGGTTGAACCAAACCCTGAGCAAATGGACACCATGCTTTACATGGTCAGTGTCGGATTGCTCAAAACAGAAATTCAAGGTATCTACCAGTTAGACGAGGCGCAGTCGGCGCACCTGCAGGTTGAAACCGGACACACCAGAGGCAAGGTGCTACTTAAAATGCAAGAAAGTTGATAGGCAGTGTTAGAATTTTTTAACTCCCTTTTTGAAAATATCGCGCTGTGGTTCTCGGACTCGGCGCTGTGGGTACTCTTCATCAGTGGCTTCTTGAGTGCCACGTTACTACCCGGTGGTTCAGAAGCTAGCCTTGTGGCTGCATTGAGCTTAGATCAGTTTTCAACCTCATCGATCATTCTGGTGGCGACATTAGGCAATACCTTAGGCGGCCTGACTAACTATTGGATTGGTTTGTGGTTGCCTAATCGAACTCAATCTGAAAAGCATGGTCATAAGGCTATGGCTTGGCTGAGTCGCTATGGCTACTGGACACTGTTATTTAGTTGGTTACCGATCATTGGTGACCCTTTGTGTCTCGCTGCGGGTTGGCTAAGAATGAAATTCATCCCTAGCGTTATTTTGATAGCGATTGGCAAAGCCGCTCGCTATAGCTTACTTGCTGCTATTTACTTCGGTTTTTTCTAAGGAGAACCTATGAAAAAGGTTTTACTTGGTACATTTTCTCTTATCGCCATTGCTGGCTGTTCTTACAATGTACCTAGCTCAACGCCCTTCTTTTCCTCGTTACCTGAAGGTGTCACTCTGTTAGAAGAGGTTAAGCCCTCTAAAGATAAAGTAGTGATTCCTTACACCAAGTATCAGCTTGAAAACGGTCTGACAGTTATTCTTTCCCCTGATGATTCCGATCCGTTGGTGCATGTTGATGTAACTTATCACGTCGGTTCAGCACGTGAAGAGATAGGCAAGTCGGGATTTGCTCACTTCTTTGAGCACATGATGTTCCAGGGTTCAGAGAACGTTGGTGACCAACAGCACTTTAAGATCATTACCGAAGCGGGTGGCTCGTTAAACGGCACGACCAACCGTGACCGCACCAACTATTTTGAAACTGTTCCTTCTAACCAACTTGAGAAAATGTTGTGGTTAGAATCAGACCGAATGGGCTTCTTGTTGGATGCTGTTTCTCAGAAGAAATTTGAGGTTCAAAGAGGCACGGTCAAGAACGAGCGAGCGCAGAGCTACGAAAATCGTCCTTACGGCTTGATGTGGGAACGCATGGGCGAAGCGCTTTACCCTGAAGGTCACCCTTACTCTTGGCAACCAATCGGCTATGTTGAAGATCTTGACCGTGTTGACGTGAATGATCTTAAAGCGTTCTTCCTGCGTTGGTACGGCCCAAACAATGCCGTGTTAACGATTGGTGGTGATATCGACGTTGATGACACGCTAGAATGGGTTAACAAGTACTTTGGTTCAATTCCTCAAGGCCCTGAAGTGAAGGCGGCAGAGAAGCAACCTGCTGTTCTAACAGAAGATAAATACATCACCTTAGAAGACAATATTCGTCAGCCGATGGTGCTGGTGGGGTGGCCAACAACGTATCGCGGTGAAGAGACGCAAGCTTCACTGAATGCATTGTCTAACGTGTTAGGTTCAGGTACCAACAGTTACCTATATCAAAACCTCGTAAAAACGCAGAAGGCCGTCAGCGCTGGCTCTTTCCATGATTGTGCTGAGTTGGCGTGTACCATGTACGTGTATGCAATGGGCAACTCAGGTGAAAAAGGCGATTTGACGGTTCTCAATAAAGAGCTGATGGATACCCTGGAGCAATTCTCGAAAGAGGGCGTTGAGCAAGAGCGTTTAGACCAGATCACTGGCATGGCCGAAGCGAATGCTGTTTTTGCATTGCAAAGCGTTAAAGGTAAGGTGTCGCAACTCGCGTCGAACCAAACCTTCTATGGTCAGCCTGATCGCATTGAATCACAACTCGATCAAATCCGAGCGGTGACGCCTGAGAGCGTGAGCAAGGCATACCAAGATTTCATCGAAGGTAAGCACAAGGTTACCTTGAGTGTGGTTCCTAAGAAAAAGCTCGATTTGGCGGTTCGTGAAGCGACCTTTACCACGCCACCACGTACGTTGCCGGAATACAGCAAGGTGACGGAAGATCAACTGGATTTCAGAAAGGCACCGGATACCTTTGATCGCAGTGTGATGCCAGAAGTGAACTTTGGTGTTGAGGCGACCATGCCTGAGTTGTACCGCATGCACTTTGCAAATGGCACTGACTTAATTGGTACCGTGACCAGTGAAACGCCGACAGTACAGCTGCAAATTCAATTGCCTGCAGGCGAACGCTATGTTCGTAAAGGGCAAGAAGGCCTAGCGAACCTAACGGCTTCGATGATGGAAGAAGGCTCAACTAAACGAACCGTTGAAGAGTTACAAGCGACCTTAGATAAACTTGGTAGCAGCGTGAGCATTAGTGCGGGCAGCTACACCACAGATATTTCAGTCTCGACGCTAGAGAAAAACTTGCCTCAAACCTTAGCGATTGTGCAAGAGGTTCTATTCGATCCTAAGTTCGATGAGCAAGATTTTGAGCGCGTTAAGAAACAGATGCTAGAAGGCGTTGTGTATCAGCATCAGCAGCCAAGTTGGATGGCTTCTCAAGCAACCCGTGAAGTGCTGTTTGGTGACACTGTTTTTGCTCGTGCAAGTGATGGTACTAAGGAATCTCTATCGAAATTGACCTTAGACGATGTGAAAAAATTCTATGCGCAACATTACACACCAGAAGGTGCCAATATTGTTGTTGTGGGAGACATCTCGAAGAAAGAGGTAGGGAAACAGCTACAATTCTTTGAAGAGTGGCAAGGCGATGCGGCACCATTAACGCGTCCACAGATCGTCAAAGAGCTTTCTGGTCAGCACCTGTACTTAGTCGATAAACCGGGTGCGCCGCAAAGCATTGTTCGCTTGGTTCGTAAAGGCCTGCCGTTTGATGCAACGGGTGAATTGTATTTGAGCCAGTTAGCTAACTTTAACTTAGCGGGCAACTTCAATAGCCGTATCAACCAGAACCTACGTGAAGACAAAGCCTACACTTACGGTGCAAGCGGTTACTTCGCAAGTACTCGTGAAACTGGCGCAGTGGTATTTAGCGCGCAGGTAAGGGCGAATGCGACGGTTCCATCGATTCAAGAGTTTATTAATGAGCTGAATGAGTTTAGCCAAAGTGGATTAACTGACGAAGAGGTGAAATTTATGCGCCTTGCCGTCGGTCAACAAGATGCACTTAAATACGAAACGCCAAGTCAAAAGGCGGGGTTGTTGAGTAATATTGTTGCATTGAGCCTTGATGAAGATTACCTACAACAGCGTAATCAGATAGTTGAAACGGTTTCAAAAGAGACCTTAAACGAGCTATCTAAGAAATGGTTTGACCCGAATGATTATCAAATAATCGTTGTTGGTGACGCGACTTCGCTTCGCCCGCAATTAGAAAAGTTAGATATTCCAATAGAAGAGCTTGAAATCATTCGTTAGAGTACACATTAAAGGGGGAGGGAAGAGACTCTACTTTTCTCCTCCAACCTAATTTATGATAGTTCTAATCAGAACAATATAAGATAAGTGAACTGAATTTTGACTGATTTTGCTGCGCGACTAAAGCAAGTTGCAACCAACCCTAAGACCTTCTCTCAATTTGGTCGTGGTGTTGAAAGGGAAACATTACGCTACACGGAAGATGGGCACCTTGCTACTGGGCCGCACCCTGAGGCTTTGGGATCTGCGTTGATGAACGAATGGGTAACGACCGATTTCTCTGAGTCGCTACTGGAATTTATCACGCCTGTTTCTAACGACGTTCCGACGCTTTTGAATCAGTTGTCTGATATCCACCACTTCACGCAAACCAAGTTAGACGGCGAAAAACTATGGCCGCTTTCTATGCCTTGTTACGTTGGCAGTGAAGATTACATTCAGCTAGCGCAATACGGCACCTCGAATAACGGTAAGATGAAGACCCTATATCGTGAAGGCCTAAAACGTCGTTACGGTAGCCTGATGCAGATTATCTCTGGTGTTCACTTCAACTTCTCTTTCCCAGAAAGCTTTTGGGATAGCCTGTTTGGAGAGCAAACTGAAGAAGCGCGTTGTGAATCTAAGTCAGATGCTTACTTTGGTTTGATTCGTAACTACTACCGCTTTGGTTGGTTAATCCCATACTTCTTCGGTGCTTCACCTGCGCTATGTTCTTCTTTCATCAAAGGAAGAGAGACAAACCTGCCTTTTGAAAAGATTGGCGAGACACTGTATCTGCCAAAAGCAACGGCACTGCGCCTGAGCGACCTTGGCTACACGAACAGTGCGCAAAGTGTGTTGAAGATTGGTTTCAACAGCCTAGACCAATACCTTGAAGGTTTGAATCAAGCGATTCGCACACCATCAGAAGAATTTGCCGAGATTGGCACTAAGGTTGATGGTGAATACCGTCAGTTGAATAGCAACGTACTGCAAATTGAAAATGAGCTTTACGCTCCAATCCGCCCTAAGCGTGTGGCGAAGAGTGGTGAGAAACCATCTGAAGCATTGGCACGCGGTGGTGTTGAGTACATTGAGGTTCGTTCTTTAGATGTAAACCCATTCAGCTCAATTGGTATCAATGAGCAGCAGGTTCGCTTCCTAGACTTATTCCTAACGTGGAGTGTGCTAACGGACTCTGCTGAGATGGATAACTGCGAGCTTGAATGCTGGCGCGATAACTGGAACAAGGTGATCCTACAAGGTCGTCAGGTTGGTCTAGAGCTGCAAATCGGTTGTCATGGTGAGCGATTGTCTCTGCAAGATTGGGCGAAGCGTGTCTTCAAAGATCTGCGCTCTATTGCCGAGATGATGGACGCTGAACAAGGTGGTCGTGCATACCAAGAAACATGCGATACGCTTGAGGCTTGGATTGATAACCCTGAGCTAACTATTTCTGGCCAGTTGCTAGAAGAGACCAAAAAATTGGGCGGCTTAGGTAAAGTGGGTTGCGCGTTAGGTAAAACGTACGCTCAGCAACACAAAGCGCACCAATACAAAGTATATTCAGCTGAGTTGATGGAAGCAGAAGTTCAACGTTCTGTGATTGCTCAGCAACAAAGTGAAGAAGCAAGCACTCAAGATTTTGATAGCTTCTTAGCGGATTATTTTTCGTATTTAAAAGCATAGCGAGACTTTGGTGGAAAGGAAGCAAGCCTTATTAGGTCAGCCTACTCGAGTGAGTAGTAAATGGTTACCTGTAGTGACTGTTGGTGTTGTCTCTAGCCTGTTGGTTGGATGTGCAACGCCACCGCCAAAGCAGCAAGATAATTTGTGTAGCATCTTTCGAGAGCACCCTTCATGGTATGAAGATGCCTTGGATATGCAAGAAGAATGGGGAACGCCGATTAACGTTGCGATGGCTTTTGTGAAACAAGAGAGTAGCTATCGTCATGATGCGCGCCCACCTAAAGATTACATTCTTGGCTTTATACCGTGGGGGCGTGTAAGCAGTGCCTACGGTTATGCACAAGCTCAAGATCCTGCTTGGGAAGACTTCCAAAAGGCGACCAATAACGGTGGTTCAAGAACCAACTTTGATGATGCATTGATGTTCATCGGTTGGTATACCAGCGAGACGCGTCGTCAATTGGGCATCTCACTATGGGACCCATATAACCAATACCTGGCTTATCATGAAGGCCGTGGTGGTTATAAGCGTAAGTCATACAACAGCAAGCCATCGCTAATTAAGGTGGCGCGCAAAGTCGAACAGCAAGCAAAAGATTATGGATGGCAGCTGAAACAGTGCCGCAAAGAACTAGAAGACAATCGAAGCTGGTTTTTCTAAAGCCAGCCGTCATGGAGAAGAGCAATGCCTTTATTAGATAGTTTCACTGTTGATCACACACGCATGAACGCACCTGCCGTTCGTGTTGCTAAAACAATGCAAACCCCAAAAGGGGATACCATCACTGTGTTTGACCTGCGTTTTACTGCGCCAAACAAAGACATCCTATCTGAGAAAGGTATCCATACTCTAGAGCACCTATATGCTGGTTTCATGCGTAATCAATTGAACGGTTCAGATGTAGAGATCATCGATATCTCACCGATGGGCTGTCGCACTGGTTTCTACATGAGCCTGATTGGTACGCCTACAGAACAACAAGTGGCTGACGGTTGGTTGGCAGCGATGCAAGACGTACTGAAAGTTGAGAACCAGAATAAGATCCCTGAGCTGAACGAATACCAATGTGGTACCGCGGCAATGCACTCTTTGGATGAAGCGAAAGAGATCGCGAATGCGATCATCGCTGCAGGCATCTCTGTAAACAAGAATGATGAACTGGCACTGCCAGAGTCTATGCTGCAAGAGCTTAAGATCGACTAGTCATTGATAGCTACCCTAGATAGGGCGAGTTAGATACTAAAAGGCCCGGTTCAATGAACCGGGCCTTTTTCGTCAACGTTGTCCCGTCCTGAAATGTGTTTACACATTGAGGACGAATTATGGCTACTTCAAATAATACCTACGTTAAGCGCACTCAGCGTGATTACACACTAGGCTTTAAATTACAGGTCGTCGCCGCTGTAGAAAGAGGCGATATGACATATAAACAAGCCCAAACCATTTATGGTATCCAAGGCCGTTCAACTGTTTTAACTTGGCTTCGAAAGCACGGTAAGATGAATTGGGCGCAAACTCCAAGGATGAATACCATGCACCAATCAACTAAGCCTAAAGAGTCACCAGCACAGAAAATAAAGCGTCTTGAGAAAGAGCTGGAAGACGAAAAAATCAAGAATCTCTTTTTAAATAGAGTGGTTGATATTCTTGATGCTGAACACGGAACTAGCCTCAGAAAAAAGTATCTCACCAAGGAGCAAGAAGCCTTCAAGAACAAGAAGGAATAAGTTTAGTTCGAGTATGTAAGCTATGCGGGATAACGAGACAAAGCGTTTATCAACGAGAAAAGCGAGCTGTTCATCGCCAGTTGGAACTTAAACCCATCAAACAAATGGTGTTGGATATTAGACGTTATATGCCTCGGGTTGGCACTAGAAAGCTCTACTTTTTACTTAAGCCAAAGTTGCAAGAACAAGGTATCAAGTTAGGTCGGGATGCTCTTTTCAACTACTTACGTGATGAACGGTTATTGGTAAGACCTAAACGTAGTTTTACGAAAACGACAAACAGTAAGCATTGGATGAAAAAACATCCGAACTTATTAAAGAACTACAAACCATGCACTCCAGAGGGTGTGTTAGTAAGTGATATTACCTATATCCAATCAGATGAAGGCATTCACTATCTCTCATTGGTAACTGATGCGTTTAGTCGGAAAATTATGGGCTACGAGCTGAGCAACGAAATGAAGGCGACGGATGTTGTGAAAGCGCTAGATATGGCTATTAAGGGGCGTCAATATCATCGTTCGTGTATCCATCACTCTGATCGTGGTCTCCAGTATTGCTCCGGTGTTTATCAAGATAAGTTGAAAAGTAGCGGCATAAGCCCCTCGATGACAGACGGTTATGACTGCTATCAAAATGCATTAGCAGAGAGAGTAAATGGAATACTGAAACAAGAGTTCTTACTTAATAAGTGTAAAAACCTCAGAGAGCTTAAACAACTAGTAAAAGAGTCTATAAGTACCTATAACAATATGAGGCCGCACCTTAGTCTCAGGATGAAAACTCCAAATGAGGTGCATGAAAAAAGCCAACAGCTGATGCTGTTGGCTTAGTAGAAATACTGTCAACGTATTTTAGGACGAGACACGTATTTTAGGGCGAGACAGAGATTCAGTGATAACTCAGTTAGCCGTTCACGATCTGTGGGAACACGCGAACCAGTTTGATGCGGTTCTCTTCAAGCTCAACAATTTCCATTGGGTGGCTGGCAACCTGAACACTCAGGTGACTCTCAGGAATATCTTCAAGATGTTCCAGTATCAAACCATTCAGCGTTCTTGGGCCATCGGTAGGCAGTGCCCACTGTAAGCCTTTGTTGATATCTCGGATATTGGCACTGCCTTCAATCAAGAAGCTGCCATCGCTTTGCGGAGTAATCTCTTCAGATAAGCTTGGGGTGATTGAGGTGGTAAACTCACCTACGATCTCTTCTAGAATATCTTCTAATGTAACCAAACCATTGATGTCGCCATACTCATCAACAATCAAACCGATGCGCTGCTTATTGCGTTGAAACTTAAGCAGTTGAATATTGAGTGGTGTCGCTTCAGGAATAAAGTAGATCTCATCCGCGGCACGCAACAGGGTTTCTTTATTGAATTCGTTCTTTTCAAGCATCAGACGGTAAGCTTCACGCAGCCTAAGCATGCCGACCACTTCATCTATTTGGTCACGGTACAGCACTACGCGACCATGAGGCGAGTGGGTAAGTTGACGAACGATCGATTTCCAGTCGTCATTGATGTCGATACCAGTAATCTCATTACGCGGCACCATGATGTCGTTCACGGTGACGTGCTCTAAATCCAGAATAGACACCAACATATCTTGGTGACGTTGAGGGATTAAGCTACCGGCTTCATTTACCACGGTTCTAAGCTCTTCGGAGCTCAAGTGGTCGGTTGCATCATGGCTGGCTTTAACGCCTAAGATACGAATGAAGCCGTTGGTAATGAAGTTCACTAAGATCACCAATGGTGATAGCACCTTCATCAGTATCATCAAAAGGATACTACTCGCGTAAGAGACACGTTCAGGAAATAGAGAAGCGATGGTCTTTGGGGTTACCTCGGCGAATACTAGGATCACGAGAGTCAGGGTACCAGTAGCGATAGCCACACCGATATCCCCGTAGATGCGCATACCAAGAATAGTAGCGATCGCAGATGCAAGAATGTTGACGAGATTGTTGCCGATGAGGATGAGGCCAATCAATCTGTCTGGGCGGTTCAGAAGTTTTTCTACACGTTTGGCACCTTTATGACCCGTATTGGCCAAGTGCTTTAAACGGTAGCGGTTCAGGGACATCATGCCCGTTTCGGAACCAGAGAAATAACCAGAAATTACAATGAGACACGCGAGTAGCGCAAATAAGATACCCGTTGATATGTCGTCCAAAACTATTCTTTTCCTATTTGTGTATCTTGATTAATTTATGACCGAACATGGTCGAGATGTCAATTGAATGTATTGCACTCAATATTTTAAAGGCAAGGTATGTGAGACCTTGCCTTTATTTTACAGACTAGTTCAGGATGATTTCCTGGACGAAGCGGCTACCGAAGTAGGCTAATGTGAGCATGCTGGCGCCGGCCAGTGCGAACCAAGTGACTTTCTGTCCACGCCAACCTTTCTGATAGTGACCCCACAGAAGGATGGAGTAGATAACCCAAGCGATAAAAGACAACACAGCCTTGTGTGCCTTTCCTTGAGCAAACATATCTTGCACGAAGATGAGACCCGTTAACAAGGTACCTGTTAATAAGCCATTACCAATCAAAATGATCTTGAAAAGCTGTCTTTCCACCATCATTAAAGGAGGTAGGTTAGGGTTTATCACTAAGGCTTTTTTCTTTTTAAGTTTGTGATCTAGCCACGCAAGTTGCAGGGCGTATAGCGCACCGATAGTTAACGTTGCGTATGAGAATAGAGCCAAAGAGATGTGCACGAGCAGTTTTGGGTCATTCTCTAGATGTTTGATGAAGGTGCTTGGAAGAAAAGTGGCAGCCATCAAGTTCAGCGCAGCGAAGCTATAGACGACGGGTAAGATAAACCACAGACGGGTTTTGAGCATTGCACCGCTCATTACCACAGATATGATTAAACTGATTAATGAAGCAACGTTCAAGATACTGAGGTTTTGGCCACTGGCATTAAAAATCAAATCGCCAAGCAACCAAGCATGGAAAGCTAGAGCAAGTAATGCGCTGATAAACACCGTTTTTACACGGATTCCTGTTTGGTGCACGAGACCTGGAATGATCGTGGAAATCGCCATTGTATAAAGAAAGGCTGCTGCGATCGCAATAAGACTGTCCATGGTATCCATTTTAATGATTACTAATTGGCGAATTATACCTCGCATCGCTCTTTGGGGCTATGGCGAACCTCATTCAATTCCAAGTGAATAATGTCTCACATCACAAGCACGGATGATTAACGCTCTACAACGGGTATGACTCTAATCCGCGCTAATGTATACTCACAGTAATAGTCGCAGTTTTGAGCGAAGAGAAAACTATGTTTGATAATTTAACGGATCGTCTATCCAAAACGCTGAAGAACATCAGCGGTAAAGGTCGTCTGACCGAAGACAATATTAAAGAGACGCTGCGTGAAGTACGTATGGCGCTACTTGAAGCCGACGTTGCACTGCCCGTTGTCCGCGATTTTGTTAAGCGCGTAAAAGAAGGCGCTGTGGGTGTTGAGGTTTCTAAATCTCTAACGCCTGGTCAAGAATTCATTAAGATCGTTCAAGCTGAACTTGAAGCGGTGATGGGTGAGTCTAACGAGGCTCTTAACCTAGCAGCGCAGCCGCCAGCCGTTATCTTAATGGCGGGGG
>NZ_AJYZ02000041.1:105702-186489 GCF_000272045.2 Vibrio crassostreae 9ZC13
GTAGGTAAGCTATCTAAGCTTCTAACTGAGCGTGACAAGAAGAAAGTCTTGGTTGTGTCTGCCGACGTTTACCGTCCAGCGGCAATCAAACAGCTTGAAACGTTAGCAAGCGATGTTGGCGTAGACTTCTTCCCATCTTCAGCTGATCAAAAACCTCTTGATATTGCAAACGCTGCAATCGACCACGCGAAGAAGAAATTCTACGACGTGCTACTTGTCGATACTGCGGGTCGTTTGGCTATCGATGAAGAGATGATGGGCGAGATCAAAGAGCTTCATACTGCAATTAAACCAGTAGAGACACTGTTCGTTGTTGATGCAATGACAGGTCAAGATGCTGCGAACACTGCAAAAGCCTTTGGTGATGCGCTACCACTAACCGGTGTTATCTTGACGAAAGTTGATGGTGATGCGCGTGGTGGTGCTGCTCTGTCTGTTCGTCATATCACAGGCAAGCCGATTAAATTCTTGGGTGTTGGTGAAAAGACTGACGCACTAGAACCGTTCCACCCAGATCGTGTTGCTTCTCGTATCTTAGGTATGGGCGACGTACTGTCTCTTATTGAAGACCTACAGAAAAACGTTGATACCGAGAAAGCAGAGAAACTGGCTAAGAAGTTCAAAGAGAAGAAAGGCTTTGACCTTGAAGACTTCCGTGAACAACTAGGTCAGATGCAAAACATGGGCGGCATGATGGGCATGATGGATAAGCTTCCAGGCATGTCTCAGCTACCAGATAACGTTAAAGATAAAGTTGATGACAAGATGTTCAAGCAAATGGAAGCGATCATCAACTCTATGACCATGAAAGAGCGTCAACGCCCTGACCTAATCAAAGGCTCTCGCAAAAAGCGTATTGCCGCTGGTTCTGGTACACAGGTACAAGATGTAAACCGTATGCTTAAGCAGTTCACCCAAATGCAGAAGATGATGAAGAAGATGCAGAAAGGTGGCATGAAAGGCATGATGCGCAACATGCAAGGCATGATGGGCGGCGGTGGAGGTATGGGCGGAATGGGTGGTGGCTTTAACCCGTTTGGTCGATAATCTACAAATGTAAGCTTTAGCTACGTTACTTTTCATAGTGTTAGCCGTGTCACAGAAAGTGTACGGCAGCTATGTTGGTGAAAAAATAGCTAAAGCCCTTGCATTGCACCGGAATAAGAGTAAAATTCCGGGGCTTTAATTTGGCACGAGACCCCAAGCTATTTACTTATACTTGGGGTTAATTATTTTATTAAGAAAGCAAAGAGGACGACATGGTAACCATTCGTTTGGCACGTCACGGTGCAAAGAAGCGCCCATTTTATCAAATCGTAGTTGCGGATAGCCGTAACGCTGCAACTGGCCGTTTCATCGAGAAAGTAGGTTTCTTTAACCCTACAGCTCAAGGTCAAGAAGAAGGTCTACGTCTAGACCTAGATCGTGTTAACCACTGGGTTGGTCAAGGCGCATCTCTATCTGATCGTGTAGCTAAGCTAGTTAAAGACGCTCAAAAAGCGGCTTAATTCTTTTTTAAAGAGAAATAGCTTATGTCGATGAAGGGTAAAGAAACTATGAGCGAGCAAAATAATAGAATTGTCATGGGTAAACTTGGGTCTACCTATGGTATTCGTGGCTGGCTCAAAGTGTTCTCCTACACAGACAATGCTGAAAGCATATTTGATTACAGCCCTTGGTATTTAAACCTAAAGGGTAAGTGGGTTGAGTACAAAGTTGAGAGCTGGAAACGTCATGGCCAAGGTTATGTATGTAAGCTAGCGGGATTAGATGTTCGTGAAGACGCGCAACTGATGACTAACTTTGAAATTGCTATTGACCCTGCTTCGTTACCTGAATTGTCAGAAGATGAATTCTACTGGCGCGAATTGTTCGGTATGCAAGTTTTTACCACTAAAGGTTACGACCTTGGTGAGGTCACTGACCTATTAGAAACTGGCTCGAACGATGTTCTAGTAATCAAAGCAAATCTTAAAGATGCTTTTGGCCAAAAGGAACGGTTAGTACCGTACCTTGAAGAGCAAGTGATCAAGAAAGTTGATCGCGAAGCTCGCCGGATCGAAGTTGACTGGGATCCTGGATTCTAACTCCAAATTACAGAGCGAGAGAACACATGTGGGTTGGCATTATTAGCCTTTTTCCTGAAATGTTCCGTTCTGTTACTGATTTTGGAGTAACAGGTCAAGCGGTTAAAAAAGGTCTTTTATCTATTGAGACATGGAATCCTCGTGATTTCACTCATGATAAACATCGCACTGTTGATGACAGACCTTACGGTGGTGGTCCTGGCATGTTAATGATGGTTCAGCCTTTGCGCGACGCTATCACAACGGCCAAGCAAGCAGCACCGGGAAAGACGAAAGTTATCTATCTTTCACCTCAAGGTCGTAAACTCGACCAGAAAGGTGTTGAAGAGCTGGCAACAAACGAGAATTTACTTCTTATTTGTGGTCGCTACGAAGGGGTAGATGAGCGCATCATTCAATCTGAAGTTGACGAAGAATGGTCGATTGGAGATTTTGTGATGACGGGTGGCGAACTGCCAGCCATGACGCTGATTGATTCAGTATCTCGGTTTGTTCCGGGTGTACTTGGAGATTTCGCTTCAGCAGAAGAAGATTCTTTTGCAAATGGTTTGCTAGATTGTCCCCATTATACGCGCCCTGAGGTGCTAGACGATAAAGATGTACCATCGGTACTCAAGTCTGGAAACCATAAGGACATTCGTCGCTGGCGATTAAAACAATCGTTGGGCCGAACTTGGCTAAGAAGACCAGAACTCCTGGAAAACCTAGCTCTGACTGACGAACAGGAACAATTACTGGCTGAATTCATTAAAGAGCAACGCTCTTAACGAAAAGCAAGCAGTAACCTATTAAATTTAGTATCAGTTTATTCTAGGAATTTATACAAATGAGCAACATCATCAAGGCTCTTGAAGAAGAGCAACTAAAATCAGACCTTCCTAAATTCGCACCAGGTGACACTGTTGTAGTTCAGGTTAAGGTAAAAGAAGGTGACCGTGAGCGTCTACAGGCTTTCGAAGGCGTTGTAATCGCTATTCGTAACCGTGGTCTACACTCTGCATTCACAGTTCGTAAGATCTCGAACGGTGAAGGCGTAGAGCGTGCGTTCCAAACTCACTCTCCAATGGTTGATAGCATCGAAGTTAAACGCCGTGGTGCAGTACGTCGTGCCAAGTTGTACTACCTACGTGAGCGTTCTGGTAAGTCAGCTCGTATTAAAGAGAAGCTTACTAAGAAGTAATTCTTTTTGCATTCTATCGATAAAAGCGGAGCCATTTGGCTCCGCTTTTTTGTGTCTGTTATTTGGAGCTTAGCAGGTAAGAGATCCCCAATTCGCTCGTACCTCACTCTTGAGGATGACAAACCAGACGAAACTCATATTTAACCGTCATTCCCTAGACTGACGAAGAAAGGAGTAGGGAATCTCTACTAGCGCCGTGTTATAGGCAATAAAAAAGGATTGACGTTAAACGCCAACCCTTCAAAATTTACTCGCTACTCGCTACTCGCTACTCGCTACTCGCTACTCGCTACTCGCTACTCGCTTAGTGCGGATCTTCCGACCAACCATCGCTATCTGACATATCTGGTGCGCCAGCGATGCTGTTCTCTTCGTCTGCCCATTCACCGAAATCAATCATCTGACATTGCTTGCTGCAAAACGGGCGGTGCGGGCTTTGTTCGCCCCATTCAACGTCAGCATTACATTGAGGGCATTTAACGATGGTGATTTTCTTCGACATAGTGATTCTTAATTTGAAGGTGTAATAATAGTGAGTTTAGGCTCGAGTGAGGACTCAAGCCAAACTATAAAAGGAAATTAATTAGGTGCAGATTGCCAATTCAAATTCGATGTCTTGAGTACAGGCTTGCCCAGTTTCAAAGCTCATGAACTTAACAGCAAAGCGGTTCTTGTGACCGGAGATCATCGGGTAGGCACCGTATTGCATCGGAATAGAAAGACGAAGGATATTCGCTTCATCGGCATCGCTCTGGAAGAAGCCAGCACGAGCGATTTGCTCTTTGAAGTGACCCGTCTCTCTGGTGAGCTTCAACCACAGTGTTAGCGCTTCATACAGAGGCTGTAGGCTATCCATCCAAGCTTTGGCATCTCGCATTCTCTTATCGAGAGGAAGGTGCAGCCAATAATGCAGTGCGGGCAGATCAAAGCAGCATGAACCACCTGGAAGATTAAAGCGTTGGCGAATTGCACTCAGGAAGCGGTCTTCCTTAAGTGACTGGCCAAAACGCTCTGCCTGCATCAGATCACGATAGATGTTACCAATGTCATTAAGTAGTGATGTCAGCATCTCTTGATCGACACCTTCAACATCCAACCAACTTTTGTAGGTTACACGTTGCTTCTCAATATCTTTTGCGAGTTCGCTCTTGAGTTGGATCTGTTCGAAGATTTCAATCAGATCAAAGATGGAACGGAAAAAGAGTTGATACTGTTGAGCATCGGAAAATGTAGAAGACAAGTGTAGCTGCCTCAAGAGTGATTCGACTCTTAAGTAGATGCGTGTTTTCTCATTTAGAGGATGTTCAAATTTATGGGTGATCATCGAGCAAACCTTCATTCAACATTGTTCTATTCTGACCCATCTACAGCACTGATTGCCAGATACTTTTGATGTAAATCTGTGATTTGAGGCAAAAGTTCTTGGTTTTTAGTATGGTTTTTAATCACGTCATCTGCAACTGCTAAGCGTTGTTCTCTTGAAGCCTGTGATTTTAAAATTGATGCAACTTGTTCCCTAGAAACATTGTCACGACTCATCGTACGTTCTATTTGAACTTCTGCTGGCACATCAACAATTAATACGCGATCGGCCATGCCTTGCATTTGGTTTTCCACCAATAGCGGTGCAACTAATAAACCATACGGGGATGTGATTTTAGACAGGTCACTGTCAATTTTGTCACGGATCATGGGATGAAGAAGATCATTGAGCCACTGCTTCTCTTTAGGATCAGAGAAGATCAGCTCACGCAGCCTACTTCGGTTGAGTGTTCCATCGTCAAGCAAGATAGACTCACCAAAGTGTTCTGTAATCTGTTTTAAGCCGACACTGCCCAGCGCAACCACTTCACGTGCCACGATATCAGCATCAACAATATCTATATTAAAATGCTCATTGAACAGGTTAGCGACCGTAGTTTTGCCACTGGCGATACCACCGCTTAATCCGATAATGATTGCCATGGTTAAATTCCTAGTACAGAAGTGAAATACCAACCCATGATGTCGTTACCCCACATCAAGCTTACCCAACCCGCAATCGCAAGGTAGGGCCCAAATGGAAAGGCTTTATCTATGCCTTGCTGTTTCAAGCGAAGTTGAATCAAACCAAACACAAGGCCAACAAGCGAAGATAAAAGGATGATCATCGGTAGGTGCTGCCAACCAAGCCATGCGCCAAGCGCAGCCAGGAGTTTGAAGTCACCGTAACCCATGCCTTCTTTGCCTGTCAGTAGTTTGAACAACCAATAAACAGACCACAGAGCCAGGTAGCCAGCCATTGCGCCAACCACAGAATCTTGCAGCGATACTGGGCTGATATTAAACAATGCTAAAGCGATACCGGACCATACTAAAGGCAAGGTGATTTGATCGGGTAACAGCATGGTATCGAGATCGATAAAGGTCGCGGTAATCAGTGCGAAGGTGAAAAAAATCAAAGCAATGGCGTAGTAACTGAAACCAAAGTGGCTAGCAACCATTGTGCAAAGTATTGCGGTAAGCAGTTCGACCAAAGGGTAGCGAGCACTGATTGGATTAGCACAGCTATGGCACTTACCCTTTAAGAGCAACCAGCTTAACACTGGGATATTGTCGACGATTCTTAATTGGGTTTTGCATTTCGGGCAGGTTGAACGAGGAATGCTGAGATTGAACTTTCCCTCTGGCGCTGGAATTTTATATTGAGAGAAATATTCCGAGCACTCTTGTTGCCATTCGCGTTCCATCATAATCGGTAAACGGTGTATGACTACGTTGAGGAAGCTGCCGATAAGAAGGCTAAAAATGAAAGCTAATACGGGGAATAGCCAAGGATAGTAGTGAAATACTTCCATAGTGTCCTTTACCACTTAATCAAGGTGAGCAGAGATTGCTGCTCATGGGTGTTTAGTTGCTTTAACTATCCTAACACACTCATAAGATTAAAGATCGGTAAGTACATCGCAACCACAAGCCCGCCAACAACCGTTCCCAAAAATACGATGATCAATGGTTCTAAAATTTTGCCTAAATTGTCGACGGTGTTGTCTACTTCAAACTCGTAAATGGAAGCGACTTTATTAAGCATATCATCAAGGTTGCCTGACTCTTCACCGATCATCACCATCTGTAACACCATTTCAGGGAAGGCATTGGTATTGCGCATTGCGATATACATCGGCATGCCAGCAGCCGTTTCTCGGTGAACTTCAATGATGGCCGACTCATAATGCAGGTTGCCTGCGGTTTTTGCCGTGGTTTTGAGGCTCATCAAAATTGGAATGCCAGAACTAAAGCTGGTTGATAAGGTTCGGCTAAATTTGGCTATGGATGCTTTGGCTAATACGCCACCAAGAACAGGGAAGCGTAATCCCAGCCGACTAACAGACAGTCTGATCGAGTGGGAACGCTGACACAGTTGGTAAATAATCAGGACAACAAGCCCGATGCCTACAGCCGTATAAAAACTGTAAGCCTGCATCCAATGAGAAAGATGAAGAACTTGTTGAGTAAACCAAGGGAGATCGGCACCAAAACCTGAAAACATCGATTCAAATTCGGGAATAACCATGGTCAGCATTAGGTAAGAGACAGTCAGTGCAACAATGACCACCATCGCTGGGTAAATAAGTGCTTTTATAACCTTAGACTTTAGCTGTTCACTCTTTTCTCGATAAGTTGCCAAGCGTTCGAATACTTGCGCGAGATTACCGGAAAGTTCGCCCGTTGCGACTAAGTCGGTATACAGATCATCAAAGTGACGGCTTGCGGTTCGCATTGCTTTTGAGATTGGCGTTCCGGCTTCTACACCTTTGCAGATATGCGATAGAATCGATTTCATTTCAGCTTTGCGGTGATTGTCCGACACCAACTTGATGGCTTGTACGATAGGCACACCAGTGGCCAGCATGGTAGCAAGCTGCCGAGTCAAAATAGTGATGTCTTTGGCTTTTACTCTATGGGTTAAACGAGTGACGGCTGAAATACTTTTCTTTTTGATTTTCTTAATTTGAATATGTTGTTCTTTGAGCTTTTCTCGTACTTCCAATTCGGTGAGCGCTAACGTTTGCCCAGACACTTTCTTGCCTGAGCTGTTAATGCCTTTCCAGTGATAGCTTTTTAATTGTGATTGTTTGGACTTGCTACTCATTGGTGCTCCATTGGTTTATATGTACAGAACACGTTGCAGCTCTTGATAGCTGGTGGTGCCTTCAAGCAATTTATCTAGCCCCGACTCTTGCAGAGTTCTCATGCCTTCTCGGCGAGCCAAGTTTTCAATGGCCAACGCGTTCGGTTTGTCGATCAGGCTGCTTTTCAGTTGATCGCTAAACGGCATCACTTCATAGATACCCACTCGCCCCGAATAACCCTGGTTACACTCATTGCAACCTTTAGGACTCGCTTTGTAGATGGTTTGGCTGTTAGGAATGGAGTGACGCAGGAATATGTCTGGCGAGTCGTCATTTTCTTTGCAGTGGTTGCATAATCGTCTTGCCAGTCGTTGGGCGATAATTAAGCTTAACGAGGACGCTAAGTTAAATGGTTCAATACCCATGTGGGCGAGCCGAGTGACGGTTTCCGCTGCAGAGTTAGTATGAAGAGTCGAAAGCACTAAGTGACCCGTTTGCGATGCTTTGATAGCGATCTCTGCAGTTTCTAAATCTCGGATCTCACCGACCATTACAACATCAGGATCTTGTCGCAAAAATGATCGCAGTGCCTCAGCAAACCCAAAGCCGATCTTAGGTGTCACTTGTACTTGATTGATACCACATAGGTTAATTTCCACAGGGTCTTCAGCTGTTGAGATGTTGCGTTCAGTTGTGTTGAGCACTCGAAGGCCAGTATAAAGGGACACGGTTTTTCCGCTGCCGGTAGGCCCTGTCATTAAGATCATACCTTGTGGGCGCTTCAGGGCATCGAGGTAGAGTGCTTTTTGATCTTCGCTATAACCTAACTTATCGATATCTAAATTAGCAGCGCTGCTATCAAGCAGTCGCAGTACGATCTTTTCACCCCATAAGGTCGGTAGAGTTGATACTCGCATATCAATCGCCAGATCGTCGTTCAAACGTAACTTAATACGACCGTCTTGAGGCAAACGGCGTTCAGCGATATCAAGCTTGGCGAGGATCTTTAAGCGAGCAGATAGACGACGACTTAAGTGAGAGGCGGGTTGTTGGATCTCGACAAGGATGCCATCGCAACGCAGGCGTACTCGGTAGTGTTCCTCGTAAGGTTCAAAATGGATATCTGATGCACCCTTACGAACCGCATCAACCAGTATCTGATTGATAAAGCGGCTGACAGGGGAGTCGTCTTGGCTGAGATCTTCAATCGACGCTATCTCGTCGTCAGACACCTCAACAAGATTGGCGAGTTCATCTTGAGTGATCTCTTTGCGTTTGGAGTCTTGCCCGGAAATCGAACGGCCATACAGCTTTCGTATTGCGCCTTCTAGTTCTGAGTAGTTGGCGACAACCAATTCAATCTGTAATCCGGTCGCAAATCGAAAGTCATCTTCCGCTTGCAAGTCGGTAGGGTCAGCAGAGGCGAGCGTGAGAGTCGAGCTAGAGACTGAAATCGGGAGAGCACGATACTTGGTTATCAGTTCACGAAGCCCTAATTGGTCACATAAGATTTCATAATCAACATTGGCAAGTTGTACTAACGGTAAGCCGAAGATGGTTTTAATGTTGTTTGCTAAGGAATCGCCGCTGAAGAAATCCAGAACGAGCAAAGCTTCAGGTGTAGAAACACCTGAAGCTTGTATATGTTCCGCAACAGCTTGTTCTTGAGTCAGGCTAAGCAAGTCAGCCTGACGAAGAACGGTCGGGAGGTTGGTTAGCACTTATGAGCAGCCTGTTAAATTAATTGTGCTTTGGTTATGGGCACATGACCATTCGCCGGTAGCATTTTGTCTAGTTAACGTTACAGTGGCATTTTCCCCTGCGCCTTCGGTGATTGTTGCAACTATTGCGTTTTGTCCGGTTGTTGTGATCGCGGCAGATGTAGAGTTAATAGTACCAATACCAAATGCGGCTGAAATTGCCGGGAATTCATTTTCAAACGCGATTGAATCTTCGATATTTGTTTTATATGCAGTTACGGAAGCTAAAGCTGCACCCAAAGCACTTTTCTTTACGTAATCTTGATATTGAGGTACCGCAATAGCAGACAATACCCCAATTACCGCCACCACAATCATCAATTCAATCAGCGTGAAACCTTTCTGATTTGTTCTTCTATTTTTGTTATTCATTGTTCTATTCCATTGTTTAGTTTGTTTCAGTGCAGGCACTGGTTGATGGAAAGAATAGAAGTTGATATGGGGTTGTGGAATGGTGTTCAGGTGTGGTCGCGAGTGGTTTGGTATTTATTGGTGTAGTGTTTCATATAGCGCGCAAAATTATGCGATCAACTTAAATAACTGCTTGAAATATTGATAATTCAGGCAATAAAAAAGGCACCGTTATTAACAGTGCCTTTACAGAAATTATTTATTATTCAGTAAATTACGCTTTGAATCTCATTGATAGATCCATTGCTTTTAGGTGCTTGGTTAAAGCGCCTACCGAGATGTAATCAACACCCGTTTCAGCGAACTCTGCAATCGTGTCTAATGTTACATTGCCTGAGTTCTCTAATGCTGCGCGGCCAGCGTTGATTTTCACCGCTTCACGCATCATGTCTGTGGTGAAGTTGTCTAGCATGATGATGTCTGCGCCAGCGCTGATCGCTTGCTCTAGCTCTTCTAGGCTTTCGGTTTCAACTTCTACTGGTTTACCTGGGTTCAGCTCTTTTGCAGTAGAGATAGCCTTCTCAATGCCACCACAAGCGATGATGTGGTTTTCTTTGATTAGGTAAGCATCGAACACACCAATACGGTGGTTGAAACCGCCACCACAAGCCACTGCGTATTTCAGTGCGCTGCGTAGGCCAGGAATCGTTTTACGAGTATCCAACAGGCGGCATTCAGTGTGTTTGATTTTGTCTGCGTAGATAGCAGTAGCAGTCGCACAGCCAGATAGCGTTTGAATGAAGTTCATTGCGTTACGCTCACCCGTTAATAGCGCGCGTGCTGGGCCAGTTAGCGTGCAAAGCGTTTGGTTTGGTTCAACCTTGTCGCCATCTTCTACGTTCCACTCGATAGTTACCTCACCGCCCAATTGCTTAAACACTTCATCAGCCCAAGCTTTACCACAGAACACACCGTGCTCACGGGTAATGATGGTAGCGCTGTTGATTGCGTCTGCTGGGATTAGACTTGCCGTAATATCAGCCGCTGGATCTAACGTTCCGCCTAGATCTTCTTTGATGGTCTCAGCCACTGAGCGAGTGATCTCTAGAGGCAGTTGCTCTTTTAAGTAGTCAAGGCGTTGGTGGCTGTTATGTGTGTTTTTCATCGCAAATCTAATCTTGAAAGGGAGTGGGAATGGAATGATACTCTTGCTTAACTTCAAATTAAAGAGGCTAGCGTGACTGCTCTATGGGTAAGGTCACATCTTATTGTGCTAGCAGAAAAGAAAGTGAGACCAAGATGACGATCAGCTTCAACGGATGGTATGACAACGCTCGGCATGTTCCTTCCCCGTATTTTGATGTTAGACCTAGCGTCGACGATATCTCTCTGCTGGTGGTTCACAACATTAGTTTACCTCCGGGGCAATTTGGTGGGCCTTACATCGAACAGTTTTTTACGGGCAAACTTGACCCGAAGGAACACCCGTTTTTTAAGGTGATTCACCAAATGGGCGTGTCGGCGCACTGTTTGATTCGTCGCGATGGGGAAGTGGTGCAGTTCGTTTCTTTCTTAGACCGAGCTTGGCATGCTGGCCAGTCGAGCTTTGCAGGGCGTGAAAGGTGTAATGATTATTCGATTGGTATTGAACTGGAAGGCAGTGACTTTGTGGCTTATAGCGAGCAGCAGTATCAAGCGCTTGCCAAATTAACAGAAACGATAGTATCGACGTTCCCTCAAATCACCAGCGAACGTATCACTGGCCATCAATACATAGCACCCCTGCGTAAAACTGACCCTGGCTTGGTGTTCGATTGGCAAAAATTTAAAAGAAAGCTCCAAGCTTAGGCCTCTGTTTTTGACGATAGCCTTACCGCTGGTGGGCGTTGAATAGTCAACGCCTATCATAATGACTTGTGAATTTTTGTTGTTGCGATGTAAAGAAAGTGGTGAAGAGAAGCGCATCAATAAATCGAGAGTGTGACGAGCTTATCAAACACTCATTTATTAAAACTTATGAACAGAATTTCCACCCTAAATGTGCGCTTGGTTCGATTTTTAAACGAGTGACACTAATCTTTCTGAAACAATTCATTTTTATCCTGAAACTTTCAAGCACGAACACTCCCCAAAAGTATTACCCCTGTAAATGGTAAGACCAATTTGGTTGCTGTTTTAAATTTCATTTGTTAAATCATGGTTAATTCACGCTGTATTCTATGATGCAGGTCAATTTTAGGCTGGACAGTGGCGTTTTAATTATGTTAATTTCTGCCCAACTTAAAATTGGTATTACCAATTGTCAGCGAAGAAAAAGAAGAACAACAAACTATGGCTTATCAAAGGATTCGTCAGCCAAAACTCTCCGATGTTATCGAACAAGAGTTAGAAAGGTTGATAGTGGAAGGAACACTGGCTCCAGGGCAGCAGCTGCCGCCTGAGCGCGAACTGGCGAAACAGTTCGATGTGTCTCGTCCTTCGATCCGAGAAGCGATACAACGTTTAGAAGCAAAACGCTTGCTTACTCGCCGTCAAGGTGGAGGTACGTTTGTTAGCGAAAATATCTGGAAAAGCTTTTCAGATCCTTTGCTTAATTTGTTGTCGTCCCATTCTGAAACCCAACTAGACTTGTTGGAATCGCGTCATGCGATGGAAGGGATTTCGGCTTACTTCGCGGCATTGCGTGGCACTGATGAAGACTTTGCTCGAATTCAAGCATGCCAAGAAAAAATTCGCGGTGCGCAAGATAAGGGTGATATTGAAGCCGAATCTGCAGCAGTGATGGCTTTTCTTATTGCTTTAACAGAGGCAGCGCACAATGTGGTGTTATTGCACATTGTTCGTAGCTTGGCTCCGTTACTCGAACAAAATGTCTTAGAAAATTTAAAGCTGTTGCATCGTCGTAAAGACGTTGTGGAGAAAGTGAGTATACATCGAGCTAACATTGTAGATGCGATCGTTTCAGGACAGCCAGAACAGGCACGTGAAATGTCACACTCTCATTTAGCTTACATCGAAGAAACATTGATGGATTTGACCAAAGAAGAATCGCGTCGCGAACGTTCTTTACGTCGAATTCAACAGGGTAAATAGCCGTAATACTTCGGCTTTTTACGTGTTTAGTAGAATCCAACTAACAAAAAGGATAGATCGCCATGTCTGACATGAAGCATGACGTTGATGCTCTGGAAACTCAAGATTGGTTAGAAGCTCTTGAGTCAGTAGTACGTGAAGAAGGTGTAGAACGTGCACAGTTTTTACTAGAACAAGTTCTAGATAAAGCGCGTTTAGATGGTGTTGATATGGCTACAGGCATCAACACAAACTACATCAACACAATTCCAGCAGCACAAGAGCCAGCTTACCCTGGTGACGTAACTCTTGAGCGTCGTATTCGTTCGATTATTCGCTGGAACGCAATCATGATCGTATTGCGTGCTTCTAAAAAAGACCTAGACCTTGGTGGTCACATGGCTTCTTACCAGTCAGCAGCAGCGTTCTACGAAGTATGTTTCAACCACTTCTTCCGTGCTCCAAACGAGACTGACGGTGGCGATCTAGTTTATTACCAAGGTCACATCTCTCCAGGTATCTACTCTCGTGCATTCGTTGAAGGTCGTCTAACTGAAGAGCAGCTAGATAACTTCCGTCAAGAAGTTGATGGTAAAGGTATTCCTTCTTACCCGCACCCTAAACTGATGCCTGAGTTCTGGCAGTTCCCTACAGTATCTATGGGTCTAGGCCCGATCTCTGCGATCTACCAAGCGCGCTTCCTTAAGTACCTTGACGGCCGTGGTCTTAAAGATACTTCTGCTCAACGTGTATACGCTTTCCTAGGTGACGGTGAGATGGATGAGCCAGAATCACGTGGTGCTATCTCTTTCGCTGCGCGTGAGAAGCTAGACAACCTATGTTTCCTAATCAACTGTAACCTACAGCGTCTAGACGGCCCTGTAATGGGTAACGGTAGCATCATCCAAGAACTTGAAGGCCTATTCAAAGGTGCAGGTTGGAACGTTGTTAAAGTTATCTGGGGTAGCAACTGGGATTCTCTACTAGCTAAAGACACTACTGGTAAGCTTCTTCAACTAATGAACGAAACTATCGATGGTGACTATCAGACATTCAAATCTAAAGATGGCGCATACGTACGTGAGCACTTCTTTGGTAAGTACCCAGAAACAGCTGCACTAGTTGCAGACATGACTGACGACCAAATCTTCGAACTGAAGCGTGGTGGTCACGACTCTTCTAAACTGTTCGCTGCATTCAACAATGCAAAAGAGACAGGTGGCAAGCCAACAGTAATCCTAGCTAAGACAGTTAAAGGTTACGGCATGGGTGAAGCTGCAGAAGGTAAGAACATCGCTCACGGTGTTAAGAAGATGGACATGACTCACGTACAATACCTACGTGACCGTCTAGGCCTACAAGACATCCTTTCTGATGAGAAAGTGTCTGAGCTTCCTTACCTGACTCTAGAAGAAGGTTCTGCTGAGTACGAATACCTACATGCTCGTCGTAAAGCCCTACAAGGTTACACGCCAGCACGTCTGCCTAAATTTACTCAAGAATTCAAAGTTCCTGAGCTAGACGCATTCGCACCTCTACTAGGTGAACAGAAGCGTGATATCTCTACAACTATGGCTTATGTACGTACGCTAAACATCCTTCTTAAAGATAAGAACATTGGTAAGAACATCGTTCCTATCATCTGTGATGAAGCTCGTACATTCGGTATGGAAGGTCTATTCCGTCAGGTTGGTATCTACAACCCACACGGTCAAGAATACACACCTGAAGATAAAGGCATCGTTTCTTACTACAAAGAAGCAACGTCTGGTCAAGTTCTTCAAGAAGGTATCAACGAACTAGGTTCTATGGCTTCATGGGTTGCTGCTGCAACTTCATACAGCACAAACGATCTACCGATGATCCCGTTCTACATCTACTACTCAATGTTCGGTTTCCAACGTATTGGTGACATGGCATGGCTAGCAGGCGACCAACAAGCTCGTGGCTTCCTATTAGGTGCTACTGCAGGTCGTACAACACTGAACGGTGAAGGTCTACAGCACGAAGATGGTCACTCGCACATCCAAGCGAACACTATCCCTAACTGTATCTCTTACGACCCAACGTTTGCTTACGAGCTAGCAGTAATCATGCAAGACGGTATCCGTCGCATGTACGGTCCTGAGCAAGAGAACGTTTACTACTACCTAACAGTAATGAACGAGAACTACGCAATGCCAGCAATGCCAGAAGGCGCTGAAGAAGGCATCCGTAAGGGTATCTACAAGCTTGAATCTCACGCTGGTGCTAAGGGCAAAGTTCAACTAATGAGCTCTGGTACTATCATGAACGAAGCGCGTAAAGCCGCTGAAATTCTAAGCGAAGAGTACGGCGTAGCATCTGACGTATTCTCTGTAACGTCGTTCAACGAACTAACTCGTGACGGCCAAGCGGTAGAGCGTGACAACATGCTTCACCCAGAAGCTGAAGAGAAAGTACCGTACATCACGACTGTTCTTGGTAAAGAACCTGCAATCGCAGTGACTGACTACATGAAGAACTACGCTGAGCAAGTACGTGCGTACATGCCAACTGAGTCTTACAAAGTACTTGGTACAGATGGTTTCGGCCGTTCTGACAGCCGTGCAAACCTACGTCGTCACTTCGAAGTGAACGCTGGCTACATCGTAGTTGCAGCTCTAACTGAACTGGCTAAACGTGGTGACATCGAGAAATCTGTAGTTGTTGAAGCAATTGCTAAATTCGATATCGACACTGAAAAAACTAACCCGCAATACGCATAAGACTGGCATTAAGGTAGGTAAATACAATGACAATCGAAATTAATGTACCAGACATCGGTGCTGACGAGGTTGAAGTAACTGAGATTCTTGTAAACGTTGGCGACAAGGTTGAAGAAGAGCAGTCACTGATCACTGTTGAAGGCGACAAAGCTTCAATGGAAGTTCCAGCGTCTCAAGCGGGTATCGTTAAAGAAATCAAAGTAGCGGAAGGCGATTCAGTTTCTACTGGTTCTCTTATCATGATCTTTGAAGAGGCAGGCTCTCCTGCGGAAGGTGCTGCAGCAGCACCGGCTGCGCCAGCAGTTGAAGCGGCGGCACCAGTTGCTGCAGCTCCTGCAGCGGCAGCTGAGCTTAAAGAAGTTCACGTTCCTGACATCGGCGGTGATGAAGTTGAAGTAACTGAAATCATGGTTGCTATCGGTGACGCAGTAGAAGAAGAACAATCTCTTCTTACTGTTGAAGGTGACAAGGCTTCAATGGAAGTTCCTGCACCATTCGCTGGTATCGTTAAAGAAATCAAGATCGCTTCTGGTGATTCAGTATCTACTGGTTCTCTAGTAATGATTTTCTCTGTAGAAACAGGTGAAGTAGCGGGCTCTGGCGCTCCAGTTGCAGCAGCTCCTGCTCCAGCGGCGGCACCAGTTGCAGCGGCTCCAGCAGCATCAGCTGAAAAAGAAGTAAACGTTCCTGATATCGGTGGTGACGAAGTAGAAGTTACTGAAATCATGGTAGCGGTTGGCGATACAGTAGAAGAAGAGCAATCTCTAATTACTGTTGAAGGCGACAAAGCTTCAATGGAAGTTCCTGCACCATTCGCTGGTACAGTAAAAGAGATCAAGATTGCAGCTGGCGACAAAGTGTCAACTGGCTCTCTAATCATGACTTTCGTCGTGGCCGGCACTCCGGTTGAAGGCGCAGCGCCTGCTCCTGTTGCAGCACCTGCACAAGCAGCAGCTCCAGCGGCGGCACCTGCTCCTAAAGCAGAAGCACCTGCAGCGGCTCCAGCAGCTGGCGACTTCCAAGAGAACGGTGACTACGCGCACGCTTCTCCAGTAGTTCGTCGTCTAGCTCGTGAATTTGGCGTTAACCTTTCTAAGGTTAAAGGTACTGGTCGTAAGAGCCGTATCCTTAAAGAAGACGTTCAGTCTTACGTTAAAGATGCACTTAAGCGTCTTGAGTCTGGTGCAGCGGCATCTGGCAAAGGCGGCGATGGTTCTGCTCTTGGTCTACTACCATGGCCAAAAGTTGACTTCAGCAAGTTCGGCGAAACTGAAGTTCAGAAACTTTCTAAGATCAAGAAAATTTCTGGCGCAAACCTACACCGTAACTGGGTAATGATCCCTCACGTTACACAGTGGGATAACGCTGACATCACTGAGCTAGAAGCATTCCGTAAAGAACAGAACGCAATCGAAGCGAAGAAAGACACTGGCATGAAGATCACTCCACTTGTGTTCATCATGAAAGCTGTTGCTAAAGCGCTAGAAGCATTCCCAGCGTTTAACTCTTCTCTTTCTGAAGATGGCGAAAGCATCATTCTTAAGAAGTACGTAAACGTGGGTATCGCTGTTGATACACCAAACGGTCTAGTTGTTCCTGTCTTCAAAGACGTGAACAAGAAAGGCATTTACGAGCTATCTGAAGAGCTAATGGCTGTTTCTAAGAAAGCACGTTCTGGTAAGCTAACAGCGGCAGACATGCAAGGCGGTTGTTTCACAATCTCTAGCCTTGGTGGTATTGGCGGCACTGCATTTACTCCAATCGTAAATGCTCCAGAAGTAGGTATCCTAGGTGTATCTAAGTCTGAAATTAAGCCAGTTTGGAATGGTAAAGAGTTCCAACCACGTCTACAGCTTCCACTGTCTCTATCATACGACCACCGTGTGATCGATGGTGCTGAAGGTGCACGCTTCATTACTTTCCTAAACAGCGCACTATCTGACATTCGTCGTCTAGTACTGTAATTGAGAAAGTAATTATTAAGGTGACTTTCGGGTCACCTTAATTCTTTATATAAAGACTATTTTTAGACAACAGTTTCCTGCATTTCTCATAATCTGATGGGGAATTGTTGTCTAGCTCACAGGCTAACTTAAAGCTACTTTCACACTGTTAACATCTCTGTAAAATGTTTCCTGTTTGAAAGCCCAATAATTTTAAGAACATCTACTCAGCCTGTTAGGGATAATGACTACAAGAGGTCACAATGAGCAAAGAAATTAAAGCCCAAGTTGTTGTACTTGGTTCAGGTCCTGCTGGTTACTCAGCGGCATTCCGTTGTGCGGATTTAGGTCTAGAAACAGTACTAGTTGAACGTTACAGCACTCTTGGTGGTGTATGTCTAAACGTTGGTTGTATTCCATCAAAAGCACTTCTTCACGTTTCTAAAGTAATCGAAGAAGCTAAAGCGATGGCAGAGCACGGCGTTGTATTCGGCGAGCCACAAACGGACATCAACAAGATCCGTATCTGGAAAGAAAAAGTAGTTGATCAACTAACTGGCGGTCTTGGCGGTATGGCTAAGATGCGTAACGTTACTGTTGTTAACGGTTTCGGTAAGTTCACAGGTCCTAACAGCATTCTTGTTGAAGGCGAAGGCGAAGCAACAACTGTTAACTTCGACAACGCAATCATTGCTGCGGGTTCTCGCCCAATCAAACTTCCTTTCATCCCACATGAAGACCCACGTATTTGGGATTCTACGGATGCACTAGAACTAAACGAAGTACCTGAAAAACTGCTTATCATGGGCGGCGGTATCATCGGTCTTGAGATGGGTACGGTTTACCACTCTCTAGGTTCTAAAGTTGAAGTTGTAGAGATGTTCGATCAAGTTATCCCTGCTGCGGATAAAGACATCGTTAAAGTTTTCACTAAGCGCATTAAGAACAAGTTCAAGCTAATGCTTGAAACTAAAGTGACTGCTGTTGAAGCAAAAGAAGACGGTATCTACGTTTCAATGGAAGGCAAAAAAGCACCAGCTGAAGCTGAACGCTACGATGCTGTTCTTGTTGCTATCGGTCGTGTTCCAAACGGTGCACTTATCGACGCTGAAAAAGCGGGTATCGAAGTTGATGAGCGTGGTTTCATCAATGTTGATAAGCAAATGCGTACTAACGTTCCTCACATCCACGCGATCGGTGATGTTGTTGGTCAACCAATGCTTGCTCACAAAGGTGTGCATGAAGGTCACGTAGCTGCTGAAGTTATCTCTGGTAAGAAGCACTACTTCGACCCTAAAGTAATCCCATCAATTGCGTACACTGAGCCAGAAGTTGCTTGGGTAGGTAAGACTGAGAAAGAAGCGAAAGCTGAAGGCATCAATTACGAAGTTGCTACTTTCCCTTGGGCTGCTTCTGGTCGTGCAATCGCTTCTGACTGTGCAGACGGCGTGACTAAGATGATCTTCGATAAAGATACTCATCGCGTAATCGGTGGTGCTGTTGTTGGTACTAACGGTGGTGAACTTCTTGGCGAAATCGGCCTAGCGATCGAAATGGGTTGTGATGCAGAAGATATCGCACTTACTATCCACGCTCACCCAACTCTACACGAGTCTGTTGGTCTAGCTGCGGAAGTATTCGAAGGTTCAATCACTGACCTTCCAAACAAAAAAGCAGTGAAAAAGAAGAAGTAATTCTTTCTTAGTCACTCGCTAATGTTTTTAAAAGCCGCTGATTTGTCAGCGGCTTTTTTATGTCTGAAGTAAGGCGCAGGAACGTTTCACTCCGAGATGCGAGTACGCTGCGCTCCGGGATACGAAGAGCGAGTGCTAAAAACAAAAAAGGATTGACGCAATACGCCAATCCCTAAGTTTTTTTCGAAGACCGAATTTCAAATCTATTTATAAATGCACAGCATGTTCAAATAGCTATCCGTTAAGCTTGAAAGCTCTTCTGGCGTTTCTACACGTTTCGCTTGGATGAATAGCGAGTAGCAAATGCCGTGGAATAGATTCGCTAGATGTTTAGGGTCGTGATCGTCACAGACTTCGCCGCGTTCAATCGCTTTGCTAAACATGTTTTGTACTAACATTTGGTTAGTGCGGTTCGTTGTTACGAATAGCGGCCATACTTCATCACGAGTCGAAGCGCTCCATTCGAACCATACATTTAACCAATGGCTATCTTGAGCCACTAACGTCACCATTTCAGTCGCAATATTATGTAGGTTTTGTTTTGCGTGAATATCCAGATCGATATTGTCTGAAAGGAAGTTAGAGAATTGGCGTACAACGTGATTTAGTACTTCATCAACCAGATCTTCACGGGTTGGGAAGTAGTTAAATACCGTTGCGACAGACACCTGAGCGATGTCTGCAATATCAGCGTGTCCACCACGACCGATGCCGCGGCGAGAGAATACCTCAAGAGCGATTTCCATCAATTGAAGTTTTCTTTTTAAAGGTGAAAGCCTAGTTCTAGGTCTCTTAGATATTGAGTCCATTTTATTTTCCTTGCCAACGAAATTTTTATATTAATGATTTTATTATTATTTAAGCCAAGATGAGTGTAATGGTGCATATGCGAATGGTCAATCCTTTCAGCTTGTTTTATAGACAGTTACATCAAACTTGATACATAAAGCGTGATCAGCATTGATGTGAAAGGAGACGAGTATTGGATAAGGCACCAGCGCACATTTCGTGGAGAATCTGACAGTAAATTCGAACCATAAGGTGGTGTGGGTATTTGAGCAGTGCTAGACTTACGCACAAAATTGAGCGACACAACTGACGAAACTGTCAACATTCGTCGCAATCACCAAATAGAATGAGAGCAGTATGAAGCATACAGTTGAAGTCATGATCTCTGAGCAAGAAGTTCAGGATCGAGTGAACGAACTAGGCAAACAGATCACGGAACACTACAACGGTAGTGAAGATCTAGTTTTAGTTGGCTTATTGCGTGGATCTTTTGTCTTTATGGCAGATCTTGCTCGTGCTATCGATTTAACTCACCAAGTTGATTTCATGACCGCGTCTAGCTACGGCAACGGCATGGAAAGCTCACGTGATGTTCGTATTTTGAAAGATCTTGATGATGATATCCAAGGTAAAGACGTTCTACTTGTAGAGGATATTATCGATACAGGTAACACGCTGACTAAAGTAAAAGAGATTCTGAGCCTACGTGGTCCTAAGTCTATCGAAATTTGTACGCTATTAGACAAGCCTTCTCGCCGTGAAGTGACTGTCGATACAAAATGGATTGGTTTCGAGATCCCAGACGAGTTTGTTGTTGGTGTTGGTATCGACTACGCACAAAAATATCGTCACCTACCGTACATCGGTAAGGTAGTACCTCAAGAGTAATCATTACGCTTGTGGTTTAGAAGTCATTAAAAAGCCCGCTTGATGCGGGCTTTTTGTATATATGACGGAATGGGTTAGCTTTGTTGACTAAGAAGAGGCGTCGTTAAGATCTTGTTTAATGCATCTAAGTGACTGTTCTCTAAAGTATCGTTACTTGAGCAACGTACGCCAAGGTCCTGTAGCTTGCCATCGCCAATACCATAAACCACACCATGGATTTCAACGTCTTGGCCACGCTCCCACGCATTTTGCATAATGGTTGAGTTACCTAGGTTATAAACCTGTTCTGCGACGTTAATTTCGCATAACTTGTCACCCCATTGTTCACGAGGAAGCCCCTCGATTTGCTTGCGGTATTTTAGGTAATTGTCACGGATGTGCAGTAACCAGTTGTTGATAAGACCAAGTTTAGGGTTATCAATCGCCGCGTTAACACCGCCACAACCGTAGTGACCACAGACAATAATGTGTTTCACTTTAAGCACATCTACTGCGTACTGAACAACAGATAGACAGTTTAGGTCTGTATGAACCACTTGGTTGGCCACGTTTCGGTGAACAAACAGTTCTCCAGAATATAAGCCAGTCAGGCGCTCGGCTGGAACTCGGCTATCTGAACAACCTATCCATAGAAAACCAGGGCTTTGACCCTCTTCAAGCGTTGTAAAATACTCAGGTCTTTCAGAGCGAATTTCTTCAGACCATTTGGAATTGTTCTCAAAAAGCTGTTTTATTTCTGGCATCTTGCTTCTTACATCCCTCAATTAAGATGCTTAACTATACACAATGTTACAAATTCAATCTCGTAAAAACTGCGTCAAAATGTACTCATCTGACGTGTTCTAGTACGGAAAATCATAAACTTAGCCCACTATCAATAATCCGGTTATAAGACATGAATAATGTGATTGAATTAACACTTTCTGAACACTTGATACATTTGCTAAAGTGATAAGGTTTGTCATTTCATCATCAGGAAGGTGTGTTTTGTTTGGAAGTCGTTTTACGGATATCAATCTCAAAGGGGATATGTTTGGCGGTGTAACTACAGCCATCATCTCGTTACCTTTAGCATTGGCATTTGGTGTTGCTTCTGGCGCGGGAGCTGAAGCTGGCTTGTGGGGCGCCATTATGGTTGGCCTATTTGCAGCATTGTTTGGCGGTTCGAGTAGTTTGATTTCTGAACCTACCGGCCCGATGACGGTGATCATGACTGCCGTAATGACGAGTATGGTTGCTAAATATCCTGAAACGGGTATGGCAATGACCTTTACTGTCGTGATGATGGCCGGTGCATTCCAGATATTACTTGGTACGTTAAAGCTAGGAAAATACGTCACTTTGATGCCATATAGCGTGATCTCCGGATTCATGTCGGGCATTGGCGTTATTCTGATTATCTTGCAGCTGTCTCCATTGTTAGGGCATGCCGCTCCATCCGGTGGTGTAATGGGCACGCTCTCTGCTTTACCTGATACGCTAGCAAACTTAAAAGTGAGCGAGCTATTTCTAGGTGCTCTGACACTCGGTATTCTTTTTGGCTTCCCCGCTAAGTATCGTAAGTATGTGCCTGCTCAACTGGTCGCGTTAGTGGCTGTAACGCTCTTGTCCGTCATTATTTTTGATACCGACTCTATTCGCCGTATTGGTGAAATCCCAGCTGGTTTACCTTCCCTCGTTATCCCTACGATCAGCGCTGAACAGTTTACTACTATGGTTATCGATGCCTTGGTGCTTGGTACATTAGGTTGTATTGATACGCTTTTGACCGCGGTTATCGGAGATTCATTGACTCGTAAAGAGCATGACTCAGACAAAGAGCTTCGTGGCCAAGGCATTGCCAATATGATCTCTGGCCTGTTTGGTGCACTACCTGGCGCGGGTGCCACTATGGGGACTGTAACCAATATTCAGGTGGGAGCGCGTTCTCCGCTTTCAGGTGTTATTCGAGCTTTAGTACTTGCGCTCGTGGTATTGGTTGCGGGTGGTTTAACAGAACCGATTCCTATGGCAGTGCTGGCTGGTATCGCGATGTATGTTGGTTTCAATATCCTAGATTGGAGCTTTATCCAGCGCGCGCACAAGGTTAGCTATGCCGGCATGGGCGTGATGTACGGCGTGATGCTATTGACTGTGTTTGTTGACTTGATTATTGCCGTTGGACTGGGTGTGTTTATCTCGAATATTCTGATTATTGAAAGATTAAGCCGAGAGCAAGCCAGACAAGTTAAGGCGATCAGTGATGGTGATGATGAAGACGATATCCCATTGACTGATAGCGAACGTCAGTTACTCGATAGTGCCAATGGTAAGGTGCTATTCTTCTACCTATCAGGGCCGATGATATTCAGCGTTTCAAAGGCGATTTCACGTCAGCACTCAAGTATCTCTGACTATGAAGCGATGATTCTAGACCTGACAGATGTACCTATGATTGATGTCACTGTTGGCCTAGCGCTAGAGAATGCGATTAAAGATGCATTGGATGCGCAGTGTGAGGTGTATCTGCTGTGTCCTAATGAGAATACTCGTCAACAACTAGAGAAGTTCCACGTGATTGACCTAGTACCTGAATCCAACACTTATCGATTCAGATATGAAGCCCTGACGGCAGCAACAAGCTATGTCGACAGAGATGAGCATCAATTTGAGTCAGTTTAATTTTTCAGTAATAAGCTGATATGAATAAGCCATAGACGCTCACTTCAAGACTGATCATTAATGCCGTTAAGTGAATCACTTAGCGGCATTTTTATATTTATTGAACGTTGATTTAGTCTTCACGTAGCCAAGACGCTTATTTGTTTTCGAAAGAAACTCTCACACGATATTTGTATTAATCGTCAATCAACGATAAACTTGTTTGCAAAATGGCCGAGTTAACAAGTTTGGGTTAGTTTTCTGCTAGCTCGTTTTAAGCATTACTCTCTTCCTCAAGCTCGGTCGTCTACATCTTATCTATAGCAAATGGCAGTCTATCTCTATGTATGCATTAGAAATTGAGCAATTAAGAAAAACTTATGCTGGGGGCTTCGAGGCTCTTAAGGGCGTTAGTTTACAAGTAGAAAAAGGCGACTTTTACGCACTACTTGGTCCCAATGGTGCGGGTAAATCAACCACCATTGGTGTTATCTCTTCACTGGTAAATAAAACGTCAGGCAAGGTTAAAGTGTTCGGCTACGACATTGATACCGATCTGGAATTGGCGAAGCAGAACTTAGGCCTTGTGCCTCAAGAGTTTAACTTTAACCCGTTTGAAACCGTTGAACAGATCGTGCTGCAACAAGCGGGTTATTACGGCGTGCCAAAAGCATTAGCGAAAGAGCGAGCGAAAAAGTACCTATCTCAACTCGATCTGTGGGAAAAGCGTGGCGAACGCGCGCGTAACTTGTCTGGTGGTATGAAGCGTCGTTTGATGATCGCGCGTGCATTGATGCATGAACCTCATTTGTTGATCCTTGATGAACCGACAGCAGGCGTTGATATTGAACTACGTCGTTCAATGTGGGAATTCCTAAAAGAGATCAATGAGAAGCAGGGCATTACCATTATCTTGACCACGCACTACCTAGAAGAAGCAGAAATGCTGTGTCGCAACATTGGTATCATCAATCGCGGTGAGCTGATTGAGAACACAACAATGAAAGCGCTGTTGGGCAAATTGAGTGCTGAGACCTTTATTCTGGATCTGGAAGAGGGCACGACTGAACCTAAGCTTGAAGGCGTGAATAGCCAAGTGATGGTCAATGGCTCGCTAGAAATCGAAATCGACAAGAACCTAGGTTTGAATACCATCTTTGCTCAATTGAGCGAGCAACAGGTTAAAGTCCTCTCTATGCGTAACAAAGCAAACCGTCTAGAAGAGCTATTTGTGAGTATCGTCCGTGAGGGGAGTAAATAATATGTACAGCCTATATTGGACCGCTTTCTGCAGTTTGTTGACCAAAGAGATCAATCGCTTTACTCGTATCTGGGTGCAGACTCTGGTGCCGCCAGCGATTACCATGACGCTTTACTTCATCATCTTCGGTAACCTGATTGGTGCGCGTATTGGTGAAATGAACGGCTTTAGCTACATGGAATACATTGTTCCCGGTCTGATCATGATGTCGGTGATCACCAACTCATATTCCAACGTTGCTTCATCGTTCTTTAGTGCCAAGTTCCAGAAGAACATTGAAGAGCTGCTTGTAGCGCCTGTTCCTAACTACGTGATTATCGCCGGCTTCGTAATGGGTGGTGTGGTTCGTGGCTTGTTAGTGGGTACCATAGTAACCTTCGTGTCGTTGTTCTTTGTCGACTTACAAGTTGACCATTGGGGCGTGATCATTGCGACGGTATTTTTAACGTCGGTAGTATTCGCTTTGGGTGGCTTGATTAACGCGGTATTCGCACGCACGTTTGATGATATCTCTATTATCCCAACCTTTATCTTAACGCCGCTGACGTACCTTGGTGGTGTGTTCTACTCGATCAGTCTATTGCCTGAATTCTGGCAAGGTGTATCGAAGTTGAACCCTATCGTGTACATGGTTAACGCGTTCAGATATGGCTTCTTGGGTGTGTCTGATGTGGGGATCGTGACGTCGTTTGGCGTACTAGGTGTGTTTATCGTGCTGTTGTATGGCATTGCACACTACCTAGTGACAAAGGGTATTGGCTTACGTAGCTAACCTTTGGTTCATCTAAGTAACAGGTAAAAAAAAAGGTCGATATAACATCGACCTTTTTTTGTTTTGCGTTAAGAGCAGAAGCCGACTATTCAGTCGTTTCTTCTTTCACTTCTTCTTTGGTTTCCGTTACCAAATCGAGAACTTGGTTATCGATAAGACGCGTCTTACCTAGGAAAGCCGACATTAGAATCACTGCTTGAGTTGATTCTGAAGTGATCGCTTGCAGAGTTTTAGCATCACAAATGAAGATTTCGTCAGGTTGAAGATCTGCAGCGCGTAGCTGGTCAGTAGCATCTTCAATCACTGATGCGTAATCATCGCGACCACCACGAATAGCGCTGCTGATCCAGCGCATAGTACGCGCTAAAACGGGCGCTCGTTGGCGCTCGTCAATCGTTAGGTTGCTATTGCGAGAGCTCATTGCCAAACCATCCATTTCACGAACGGTCGCAACGCCGACAACTTCAATGTCTAATGCTAAATCAGTGGTCATCTGGCGAATAACAGCAAGTTGCTGAAAGTCTTTCTCGCCGAAGCATGCAAAGTCTGGCTGAACGATATTAAACAGTTTAGTGACAATGGTTGATACACCACGGAAGTGACCTGGACGAGAGGCACCTTCAAGCATGTGAGATATGCCAGGGACCTCAACAAACGTCTGCTTGTCTAATCCATCTGGGTACATCACCTCTGGCGTTGGTGTAAATACTAGCTCAACCCCTTCACCTGTTAGTTTGCTTAAATCTGCTTCTAACGTTCGAGGGTAGTTGTTTAGGTCGTCTGCACGGTCAAACTGCATTGGGTTTACAAAGATGCTTACCACAACGATGTCGGCCAGTTCACGAGCTTTCTTTACCAGAGTCAGGTGGCCTTCATGCAGGTTTCCCATTGTCGGTACAAAAGCAACCGTACGTCCATCACGCTTAAACTGTTTAATCTGCTCACGAAGAGCCGCTATTTCAGCAAAAGTTTGCATACTTACTCCTAAGCGATTGTATGAGCTTCATCAGGGAAGCGCGCGCTCTCTACTTCTTCTTTGTATAGAGCTACTGCCTTACGCATATCACCTGTTTCTGCTAGGAAGTTCTTAGAGAACTTCGGCATGTAGTTCGCAGAAATACCGAACATGTCATGCATAACCAAGATCTGACCATCGGTAACATTACCTGCGCCGATACCGATAACCGGTACGTCACAAGCTTCTGTAATTCGTTTTGCCAATGAAGCTGGCACACATTCAAGTAGAACGATTTGAGCGCCTGCGTTTTGCAGTGCTAACGCGTCAGCAACCATTTTGTCGGCTTGCTCGTCGTCACGACCTTGAATCTTGTAACCACCAAAAATGTTCACAGACTGGGGCGTCAAGCCTAAGTGTGCACATACTGGTACTGCACGTTCTGTTAGCATCTTCACAGTATCAACCAACCAGCTTCCGCCTTCGATTTTTACCATGTTCGCACCAGCACGCATCAAAGTCGCTGCGCTCTCACAAGCTTGTTCTGGCGTCGCGTAGCTCATGAAAGGCATGTCAGCCATAAGAAGACAATTTGGGCTACCAGCACGCACTGAGCGAGTATGGTAAGCAATGTCTTCAACGGTTACTGGTAATGTAGCGTTATGGCCTTGTAAAACCATACCCAGTGAATCACCGACAAGCAGAACTGGCATTTCTTGGCTTTCGAATAATTGAGCAAAGCTCGCATCATAAGCTGTCGAAGTCGCAAATTTACGGCCTTCACGTTTGCATTTGATCAGGTCGTTAATGGTTACTTTTTTCATTGGTTTTCCTTAATGCGCTTGGCTATTGTTGCCAAACATTGAGCCCGTTCTTATCTACTATTTTCAGTAGTTCTGTCAGCTCAGTCCCATCAGGGAGTTGTAAACTTGGTGCGATTTCAGCAAGCGGGTAGAGTACAAACTCTCGTTCTTTCATTCCATAATGAGGAACGATTAAGCGCTCTGAATCGATCACCTCATTGCCGTATAGCACAATGTCGAGATCCAAGGTTCTTGGTCCCCAACGTTCGTCTTTACGGACGCGCCCTTGCTCTAGTTCGATCTTTTGAGTGCAATCAAGCAGTTCAATTGGCGTTAATTCGGTTTGGATAGCGACTACCGCGTTGATGTAGTCTGGTTGATTTTGCGGTCCCATTGGAGTGCTACTATATAGCTGAGAGGTCGCAATAAACGTTGATCGCGGTAGGCTTTTTAGCGTTTCGATAGCCAAATTTGCTTGGCTAACTGGGTCGGCAAGGTTGCTGCCGACCGCAATGTAAGCAGTTATCATTCTGATTGCTTACTCTTTTTGTTTCGGTAAGTCTTACGGCGACGATGGCCTGACTTTGATGGTGCTGCAACGTCGTTAGCCATTGCTTGACGCATGTTACGACCTGCAGTCTGATAACGCTCCCACCATTTTGCTAACTCTTTGGTTTCGCCACCTTCAATCTCACCACGCATTTCTAGGAAATCGTAGCCTGCACGGAATTTGTTTAATTCCATTAGACGAACAGCGCGTTTACCGTTGCGACGAGGCAGTCGAAGTTGCAGTTGCCAAACTTCGCGAATGGTTGCTGTGTGACGACGAGGAATCGCAATAGACTTTACTTGCTGATCTAGAATGATGTTACTCGCTTCCATGATCGCATCGTAGTGTGCCATACCCTGTTCAGCGACAAGTTTGTCTGCCAGCTTGTTCATTGGGTACCAAAGCATCGCTGCGAACATGAATGCTGGGTTTACTCGCTTACCATCTTCGATGCGAAGGTCGGTTGAATCGAGAACCAAATCAAGCATCTGCTCTGTGTGTGAGTCGTAATCTTCGGTGAAGTGCTCCGCTACCGTTGGGAACATCTGTTGGAATAGATTGTACTCGCGCATCAAGTGGTAGGTTTCTAAACCGTGACCTGATTGCAGTAATTTCAGAGACTCTTCGTAAAGGCGCGCTGCTGGGATATCTCTTAGAAGGTGAGCTAACTCTTCAATCGGGTCAGCCGTGTCTTCTTCGATGTCGAAATCCAGTTTAGCGGCGAAGCGCATTGCACGTAGCATACGTACTGGGTCTTCGCGGTAACGCGTTTCTGGATCGCCAATCAGGCGGATCAGTTTATCTTCTAAATCTTCTACACCACCCGCGTAATCGTGGATGCTGTAGTCTGCAATGTTGTAGTACATCGCGTTGATTGTGAAATCACGACGCTCTGCATCTTCATCAACACTGCCGTACACGTTATCGCGAAGTAGCATGCCTTCTTTCGATTGTGCAGAAACGTTCTTCGATGGTTCTTGGTGGTGACCACGGAAAGTTGCCACTTCAATGATGTCGCGACCAAACATGATATGTGCCAAGCGGAAACGGCGACCGATAAGACGACAGTTTCTGAAGAGGTGTTTGATTTGCTCTGGCGTTGCGTTGGTCGCAATATCAAAATCTTTTGGCTGAGAGCCTAATAAGATATCGCGCACACCACCACCGACTAGAAATGCGTCAAAACCCGCACCATTCAGGCGATATAGCACTTTTAGTGCGTTGTCGCTGATCTGCTTGCGTGAAATATTGTGCTCTTGACGAGTATAAATATTCAGAGCTAATTCGTGGAATCCGCGTTGTTCGCTTGGGGTATTGTCGTTTGTATTCATTAGTTTAGAACAAAGTAGGTATCGCCAACTTTGTTTTTCTCTTAGTCCAAAGTGGTAGTGCAGAGTTTAATTGCGGCTAATAATAGCTTAGCGCGAGCCATTTGAGAACATCGTCTGCTTAACCACAGTGGTTGGTTATGGCATTTTTATGTGTCGTTTTTGCTATTTGCCGTGAGTTTCGAGCTAATTACAGTGCTCTTTTTGTAAACTATCAGGTAACTGACTGACGTTCCATTGTTGGCAGCCCCACAATAAAACCTCATCCATTGAAGCCTCATAAAGGGCCGTCGGGATATCAAAACCTAAGAATCGCATCGCGTTGAGTAACGTTGGTTTTGGGTTGTCTAGATCTATCGCGGTGGCATGGTTCTGTTTTGACAGTTTATTCCCCAAGCCATCGGTTGCCAATGGTAAGTGCAAGTAGCTCACTGTTTTTTGCTTGAGCGTCTTATACAAACTGATTTGTCGACCTGTTGGTTCTATCAGGTCTGCGCCTCTTACGACTTCTGTTACTCCTTGGTCGATGTCATCAAGAACAACGGCCAAGTTATAGGCAAACAATCCATCTCTGCGTTTAATAATAAAATCTTCTGCAGCTAATGCTTTAGGGATTTGAATGGTGCCGTGGCGAACATCATCAAAGGACTCTACTGGAAAGTCCATGCACAAGCGCACCGCCTGTTCACCTGAATCGATTAGGCCTACATCTCGACAGTGACCATTGTAAAAGCCGCCCAAAGCCTTTATCTGCTTGCGGGTGCATTGGCAGTAGTAGGCTTGATTGTCAGCAACCCATTGATCGATTTGAGCTTGATACAAGTTATGACGCTGGCTTTGATAGACGACTTCACCATCCCAAAATAGATGGTAAGCCTCAAGCGTCTTAAGAATGAGGTCTGCAGCGCCGGCCATTTCTCTTGGTGGATCTAGGTCTTCCATACGAACTAACCATTTTCCTTGGTTAGATTTCGCTTGAAAGTAGCTACCAAGAGCAGCAACAAGTGAGCCAAAATGAAGAGGACCTGACGGTGATGGTGCAAAGCGCCCGATATAATTCATGAGTGAACAACCTAATCTAAATGGTACCGCAGTAACCGATTCTTAAGACGTTTAACAAGAGCTTTAATGCGTAGAACTAAGCTTCAATCTATAGAAAAAAGGTTTGATGCATAGAACTAAGGCTTAAAGCTGCTATTTACTATCAAGCGTGTGAAATACTTCGCTTGGATAACAAACAAAAAAGGGAGCCAAGGCTCCCTTTCTTTACATCTGCAAGAATTAACCTTGCATCTGTTTCTCTTTGATCTCTGCAAGTGTTTTACAGTCAATACAAAGATCAGCAGTTGGACGAGCTTCAAGGCGACGAATGCCAATCTCGATACCGCAAGAATCACAGAAGCCGAAATCGTCTTCTTCGATCTTGTCTAATGTCTTCTCAATTTTTTTGATAAGACGACGCTCACGGTCACGGTTACGTAACTCTAAGCTGAATTCTTCTTCTTGAGAAGCACGGTCAACTGGGTCTGGGAAATTCGCTGCTTCGTCCTGCATGTGGTGCACAGTACGATCAACTTCTTCCCTGAGCTGGTTGCGCCAAGCTGCTAAAATTTTTGTAAAATGTTCCGTTTGCTCAGGTGACATGTACTCTTCACCTGGCTTCTCTTGGTACGGTTCAACACCTGCGATGGCTAGGATGCCTAGCGCTTTTTTCTTAGATTCTGGCATACAGCATCTCCTATTTACACCTAGTCAACTGCAAAGCAGCTAATTTTAAGGCGGGTATCTATAGCAGAAAGAACGAATGGTGGCAAATACTCTTATTCAAACTTGCAATCAATGTGATTAGTTCAGCATCTTTGCTTAGCTATTGATAAATTCAACAGCTTGTTTTAGTTGTATTTGAGTACTGCTGAGCTCTGCTTTATAGCAAAGCACTTCAACTCCAGCGTCTTGTGCTTGTTTTAGTAATAACGAATATTTGGCGTCTATATGGTGTGCCGCAGACACTTTTTCAATACCTGAATGTAAAACAGTGAATAAAAGTACGGCTCTATTTCCAGATTCGACCATTTCTGTGAGTTCACGCAGATGTTTTTGGCCTCTGGTTGTGACCGCATCAGGGAAAAAACCTTGCCCTTTAGTTGACGTTTCTTGCTCGTCGAGCAAAGTGACGCTTTTCACTTCGATATAGCAAGGCGGCTTTTCGTTATCTTCAAGCAGAATATCAATGCGACTATTCTCACTGCCATATTTCACTTCGGTTCGTAACGCGTTATAACCTAAGAGTTCAACTATAGTCCCATTTTTAATTGCTTCCACTGCTAGCTGGTTTGCCCGCGCAGTATTTACACAAATACGATGACCTTTGTCTGTTTCTGAGATCTCCCAGCTGTTTGGGTACTTTCTCTTTGCATTATCGGAGGTTGAGTACCACACCGTATTGCCAGGAGTCGCACATCCTGTCATCGCTCCAGTGTTAGCGCAGTGGATAGTGCGCTCGCTACCGTCTGGAAGTTGGATGTCAGTGAGAAAGCGTTTATAGCGTTTAATAAGAGTCGCTGGCTCTAATGGAGGATTGAAGTGCATATTACTTATTTAGACAGGTAGGTTTTTATGTACAATGTTGCCAACATTACACCACAAGGTTCTCCCATTGCCACAACTGCCCATAGAAGCTGTGATGCCAGATCTGCTCGCTGGCGTAGAAACACACACTCAACTTATTCTAAAGGCCGCTCCCGGTGCGGGTAAGTCAACATTCTTCCCTTTACAGTTAGTTAAGACCAACGCCGTTCAAGGCAAAATCATCATGCTTGAACCGAGGCGTTTGGCTGCAAGGAATATTGCTACTTACTTAGCGAGCCAATTGGGAGAAAAGGTGGGAGAGAGCATTGGCTTTAGAGTTCGTGGTGAATCTAAAAGCAGCAGTACGACTCGCTTAGAGATTGTTACTGAAGGGATCATGACAAGAATGATCCAAACCGACCCTGAATTGACAGGGGTTGATATGGTGATCTTTGATGAATTTCATGAGCGCAGCATTCACGCAGATACCGCATTGGCGTTTAGCTTAGAGATCCAAGACGCGCTGCGTGACGATCTAAAAGTGGTTGTGATGTCGGCAACCTTAGATCAACAAGCGCTACAAACTTTGCTACCGGATGCCAAATACGTTGAATCACAAGGTCGCACCTTTCCGGTCGATTTCCGTTATCAGCCTCTTAGTGCAAATGAATATCTAGCCCCTAAAATGGCTAACGTGATTCGCTCTCTGATGGAGAAAGAGTCAGGCTCACTTCTGGCCTTTTTGCCGGGCGTTTCTGCGATTAAGCAGGTGGAATCTCAACTAGAACAATTCGCCAATGATATCGATGTGTGTCCTCTGTATGGGCAACTCAGCTTTTCTCAACAGCAGAAAGCGATCGCGCCATCAGAGAAAGGGCGTCGAAAGGTGGTGTTAGCGACCAATATTGCTGAGACTTCTTTGACGATTGAAGGTATTCGATTGGTGGTTGATTCCGGGCTTGAACGTGTGGCGAAGTTCGATCTGAAAACCGGTATTACTAAGCTTGAGCAAGTGAAAATCTCGCAATCTTCAGCTGAACAACGAGCGGGCCGTGCGGGACGAATTGAAGAGGGCTTGTGCGTTCGTTTGTACAGCGAAACGCAGCTGATGCAGCAACCAGCTATACCAGAACCTGAAATTCTTCATTCTGATTTGTCTTCGCTGGTGTCTGAATTGACGCAATGGGGCGCTGCGAGTGCTGATGAACTGCAATGGTTAGACGTTCCACCCAAAGCTTCTATCGGGCAAGCCAAGCAACTCTTACAGACTCTTGAATTGTTAGACGATAATGGTCAATTTACGGCATTAGGAAAACAGGTCCAACGTTTAGGTCTAGAGCCTCGTATTGCCAGCATGTTGGTTAAAGCGCAGCAAGGTAGTCCTGCTCTGTTGAATGTCGCGATTGTTGCTGCTGCTTTGCTGGAAGAGCCGGAGCGCAATGTGACGGATATTCAACACTCTTTGCATCGACTTAAGCAAAGAAAACATTCCAAAAATAGCGTTGTGATGCAGCGAGCGAAAAGTCTCGCGAGCAAACTCAATCATCACTTAGATTTGTCACAAGCTGACGAATCATTGCTACCATTAGTGCTTTGTTTTGCCTTCCCAGACCGGATTGCACAAGTGAGAAGCGCGACCAGCAGTGCTTTCCTTTTGGCGAATGGCCACGGTGCTGAGGTTCGTGATGATGATCCACTGGCGAACAATAACTATATCGTAGTGATTGATTTGATGCGCAGCACAGGGCGAGCCAGTCAGATTTTCTTAGCCACCGCGGTTGATATCGCACAGTTAGAAGCTGAATTTCCAAAACTGTTTGTGCGTTCCGATTACGCCGATTGGGATGAGAAACGTGGCCGTTTAGTTGCTGAGCAGCGTGTATCTCTGGGCAAGTTGATTATCAGCACCAAAGCTTTACCTGATCCCGATGCGAATCAGGCGAGCCAAGCGCTGCTCAATTATGTCGCTCGATGTGGGTTGGATCGCTTAAATTGGACAGCTTCGGCTAAGCAGTTGGTTGAGCGTGTGCGCTGTGCAGCACTTTGGATGCCTGAGCATGATTGGCCAGCGATGGACGATGCGAGTTTGATTGAACACCTTGATGAGTGGCTATCTCCCTATCTGAATGGCATTAAGTCGGCAAAAGGGCTGGCTAGTGTTTCGATTGAGCAAGCATTGTCGGCTTATCTTGGTTGGCCTTTGAATCAAGAAATCGACCAATGGTTGCCAACGCACTATCTGATGCCAACAGGCAGCAAGAAGGCCATTCGTTATCAATATCAATCTGAACCAGTGATCTCAGTGCGAATGCAGGAAGTCTTTGGCGAACAAGACTCGCCATTGATCGCGCAAGGGCGTAAAAAAGTAGTGCTTGAGCTCCTTTCTCCAGCACAGCGACCACTACAAATTACTCAAGATTTAGCTGGCTTTTGGGCTGGCGCGTACAAAGAAGTACAAAAAGAGATGAAGGGCCGTTACCCAAAACATCCTTGGCCGGATGACCCTGCTAACCATGTAGCAACCACTAAAACCAAACGACAGTTGAATCGATGATGACCAAAATGTTAACGCCAAAAAAGGCACCACCTAAAAAAGCGCCAGCAAAGAAGTCACCAGCGACCAAAGCCAAGCCAAGAAAACCAAGAGCGGCTGCGAAAAAGACCAAACCTAAGGCTAAGAAATCTGGCAAAAGAGGTTGGTTGAAGATCCTATGGGGCATTTCTTGGAAAGCGGGCTTAGCGCTTGCGGCATTGCTGTTGTTCGTCGGTATTTATCTTGATTCTGTGGTCAAACAGCGCTTTGAAGGTCAGCTGTTTGATTTGCCAACCGTGGTTTATGCGCGAGTGCTAGACCTGTCTCCGGGAACTCCGGTGAGTTTGGTTCAGGTTAAGAATGAGCTCGATGTACTTAATTACCGTAAGGTGAACGCGCCTCGTCACCCAGGCGAATACTCTTCTTCTTCGACCAAGATTGAAATGATTCGTCGTCCGTTCGAGTTTGTTGATGGACCGGAAGCGGATCGTCATGTGATGCTGCACTTCAATGGTAACGAATTAACTCGCATTCAGTCGCTGGAGAAGAAAGGCGACATGGGCTACCTGCGTGTTGAACCGAAAATGCTTGGCATGCTTGAGAAAAGTAACGATGAGCAGCGCCTGTTCTTAAAACGCAATCAGTTCCCAGAAGTGATGGTTGATGCCTTACTGGCAACCGAAGACCGAAACTTCTATCAACACGATGGTGTGTCGCCACTGGCCATCGCTCGTGCAATGGTCGTTAACGTCAAAGCTGGGCGAACGGTACAAGGTGGTAGTACGCTGACACAACAGTTGGCAAAAAACCTGTTCCTGTCCAGTGAACGTACATTGTGGCGTAAGGTTCGTGAAGCCTACATTGCACTTATCTTAGACCATCGTTACAGCAAAGACCGTATCCTAGAGGCTTACTTAAATGAGGTTTATCTTGGACAGAATGGTGGGCAAGCGATTCATGGCTTCGGTTTAGCGTCTCGTTTGTATTTTGGTCAACCTATTCAAGAGCTGCGCATCGATCAGCTAGCACTGCTGGTGGGTATGGTGAAAGGACCGTCGTATTACAATCCGGTTCGCTATCCTGAGCGTGCTAAGACTCGACGCGATCTGGTTCTTCGCTTATTGATGCAACAAGACATCTTAACTCCGCGACAATACGAAGAGGCGGCGAGTCGTGATTTGGATATTCAAGACAACCCACGCATTGCTAGCCGTCAGCCCGCTTATTTCCAACAAGTAAACATTGAGCTTAAGAAGTATGTCGGCGATCGATTTGAGGCGAAAAAAGGGATTCGAGTCTTTACCTCTCTGGATCCGGTATCTCAAGACAAGTTAGAGAAGTCGATTGCTCGTAAGGTGCCTGATTTATCGAAAACCGCAGGTAATAAGCTGGAAGCAGCAGCTATTGCCGTGGATAGAAATACCGGTGAAATCCGGGCGATGGTCGGTGGTAAGCGTACTGGCTACGATGGCTTTAACCGTGCCTTGAACGCGAGTCGCCCAATTGGTTCTTTGGTCAAGCCTGCAATTTACTTAACCGCACTAGAGCAGCCTCAGAAGTACACGTTGGCGACAACATTGAAAGACACGCCACTGAGCTTGAAAGGCAGTAAAGGTAGCGTGTGGAGCCCGAGAAACTTCGATCGTAAGTTCCGTGGCGATGTGCCTTTGTATGTGGCGCTTTCTAAGTCTTACAACGTACCTACTGTTCGTTTAGGCATGCAATTAGGCATTGATAGTGTCTCGGATACGATTGGAAAACTGGGGGTCGATAAAAATGAGATTCGCCCAGTGCCGTCGATGTTTTTGGGTTCGTTCTCACTGACTCCGTTCCAAGTTGCGCAGATGTATCAAACCATTACCAATTCTGGGCGTATAGCACCTTTGTCTGCGCTTCGCTCAGTTGTTGATAACGATGGCGAGGTTCTGTATCAGTCGATCCCTCGTGTATCACAAAGCGTTGACCAGCAAGCCGCTTGGCTTACAACCTATGCAATGAAACGTGGCGTGTCGGAAGGCACGGGCCGTTTCCTACAAGGTCAGTTTGCATGGGCAGGGTTAGCTGGTAAAACTGGCACTAGTAATGACAGCCGAGACAGTTGGTTCGTGGGCGTAGATGGCCGTGAAGTGACGACCATCTGGCTAGGACGTGATGATAATAAGCCGACTAAGCTTACTGGTTCGAGTGGTGCGTTACGTGTTTATGCCGATTATCTCAAACAGAGAACACCCGAGCAGTTATTACTGCCTTGGCCGACAGGAATTGTCACCGCTAACTTTACTCGAACTTCTGAAGGGGCTTTAGAGTTTGATTGTGATGGTGCAGTTAAACTGCCACTTTGGGATGAGGGTGGAAACATTAAAAAGGGCTGTGAAAGTCAACCAAAACAGTGGCTAAAGAAGCTTTTTCAGTGGTAAAGTCGTAACAAGAAAGAATGACAAGGACAGTTAAAATAATGATTTCTCGTTGGTTAGTGAGTGGCTTAGGTGTTGTCGGTACTGTGATCAGTTTTCAGCTGTTTGCATCCACCGCGACACAGATTGATCAATCTCAGCAGGCTGAACAAGCTCATAAAAGGCCAACCGTTGCTGTCGTTCTTGCTGGTGGTGGGGCAAAAGGTGCAGCTCACATTGGTGTGCTTAAAGCTCTAGAAGAGATGCAAATCCCGGTTGATTACATTACCGGTACCAGTATGGGCTCATACGTTGGTGGTCTTTATGCGACAGGGATGAGTGCTGATGAGATCGAGAGCTTTATTTATACGGTTGATTGGAATCGCGGTTATCGTGATCGCGTTAACCGTAGTGATCGCCGTGTACGTGACAAAGAATATGAAGACCGCTACCAACTGAACACCGATCTCGGTTTAGGTTGGGGCGAAATCAAAGCTAGGAAAGGCGTGGTTCAAGGTCAGAATATGTTGCGTATTCTGCGTGAGACCACAGGTAACCTATCTCCACTCGACTCTTTTGACCATCTTGCTATCCCATACCGTTCAGTCGCAACCGACATTATTGAGCTTGAAGAAGTGGTCATCGACCATGGTCACCTTGTTGATGCGATGATGGCCAGTATGTCAGTTCCCGGAGCGCTTCCCCCTTATGAATTAGATGGCCGAATGCTGGTTGATGGTGGTGTCACCAATAATATGCCAGTCGACGTTGCTAGAGCGATGGGCGCGGACATCGTCATTGCGGTGGATATCAGTACCAATTACAAAGGCAAAGAAGACTTCACGAATTTTCTAGCGGCAGCTGACCAACTCTCGAATTATTTGGTCCAACGCAGCACCCAAGAGCAAGCTGAAACTTTAACAGACGATGATGTCTTCCTGCGCCCAGATGTTGGGGAAATGGAGACGACAGAATTTGATAAAATGCCATCGGCTTTCCTCGCGGGCTATGAAGCTGCTAAGCAGCATACTGATGAACTTTCTAAGCTATCGCTCTCAAATGCCGATTATCAGCATTATATCGAGGACAAACAAAAAGCACGCAGACAGCTGAAACATGGCGATAAGACTGTCGTCGATAGGGTTGTCATCAACAACAACACCCACTATTCAGATAAGTTGATCGAAAACCGCTTAAATCTCGATTCTGGTGAGGTTTTGAAAACCAGTGAAATCGAATCTAAAGTGAAAGATCTCTATGCACTGGATAGATTTGAGTTGGTCACTTATGAATTTGACAACGTTGACGGTGAAGATCAACTTCAAGTCGATGTGAACGAAAAGTCTTGGGGCCCAAACTACCTCAACTTTCGATTCTTTCTTGAAGATGATTTCTCTACTACCAGTCAGTACTCGATCGGTGTCTCAGCCAACTTTACCGATATTAATAAGCATGGTGCAGAGCTAAGAACTAACGTCGAGATGGGTACTGACAAACGAATTGAAGCGGAACTTTACTCGCCCTTCTTTTCGAGTCAAAAACTGTTCACTTCTGCATCGGTTGTTTACAGCAAAGAGAACAGAAACCTACCCGCAGATATTGATGATATTGAAGAACCGACACTGGACGTAACGAAAGATTATCTCCCTATGACGTATAGTGAATATGTCGGTGAATTGGCATTAGGCTATCAACCAACCTTGTGGCAGGAGCTGACATTTGGTGTTCGTTATACAGATGGGGATGTTGAGGTTTCTTCGTTACCTTCATTGGGCAGTGGTGGCTACAAGCGTATTGGTGGCTTCATGGGTTACCGACTGGATACTTTGGATAATTTCAGCTTACCGACCAAGGGTTACTTTGTCGATTTAGAGTACCTCGTTTCTCATGATGATTTTGATAATGACAGCTCTCTTGGTGAATCGGATTTAACGTCTGAGAGTGATACGGTTTATGAGTTTTCGGCTAATTTCATGGCAGCAAAGAGTATTGAGAAGCATACTTTAGTCGCAAAGCTGGATTACGGAATTGTAGAAAGTAAAAACTCTGTTTTTCCAATCGACCCCAAAGAGCTTGGTGGCTTCTTAAACCTGTCAGGTATTCCAAGGAATAGTATGATAGGTCAGAACTTGGCCTACACCAGCCTTATCTATCGTTATAAGTGGTTTGAAAATGACTTCGGCCTCTTTAAATCACCGTTCTACGTAGGTGCATCCATAGAACATGGTGGTGTTTGGTCGAACAATGATTTAACCATTGATGAAGCACCAATGTACACCGCAGGTTCTGTTTTTGCTGGTGTTGATTCGCCAATAGGACCGATCATTTTGGCTTATGGCCGAACTGAAGATAACTATGATTCGGTCTATTTGATTGTCGGTACTTCCTACAAATAATCATGCGTAGAGTAGCCGTTTAACTGCGTAATTAGGCAAAAATAGTGGGACTTTCGTCTTAACTTGCTATGTTGGTCAAAATGATAAGATTTTAATTTAACGTTAAATTTGCTATTCTATCGCCCACAGTTTGGCCTCTATGACGCCGCTCATCAATACAAATTGAATGACAAAAATGGCAATGGAGAGCCAAGTTTCCAAGGATGTTCACTTCTTTATTTTACTAACAATTATGAAGGTAAGAAGTGAACCGCAATGAGAGGAAAAAAGTCGTGCTTGAAGCCTACCGTAAACACGTCGAAGAACGTGCTGCCGAGGGAGTTGTTCCAAAACCACTAGATGCTGAGCAGGTAGCTGGCCTAGTTGAACTTCTGAAAAATCCACCTCAAGGTGAAGAAGAAATCATTCTTGACCTACTAGAAAACCGCATTCCACCGGGTGTAGATGAAGCTGCTTATGTAAAAGCGGGCTTTCTTACGGCTATCACTAAAGGTGAAGTGACATCTCCACTAGTAAGCAAAGCAAAAGCTGCACAACTGCTTGGTACTATGCAAGGCGGTTACAACATCGAATCTCTAGTATCTCTACTAGATGACGCTGAACTTGCTCCAATCGCTGTTAAAGCCCTGTCTCATACTTTACTTATGTTCGATGCGTTTTACGATGTCGAAGAGAAAGCGAAAGCAGGTAATGCTTCAGCACAACAAGTGCTTCAATCTTGGGCTGATGCTGAATGGTTTACAGCTAAAGACAAAGTAGCGGAAAAAATTACCGTTAAAGTATTTAAAGTCACTGGTGAAACGAACACCGATGACCTATCTCCAGCGCCTGATGCATGGTCACGTCCTGACATCCCAGTACACGCGAAAGCGATGCTGAAGATGGAACGTGATGGCATTACTCCTGATGAACAGGGTAGCGTTGGTCCAATCAAACAAATTGAAGAAATGCAAAAAGATGGCATTCCACTGGCTTACGTTGGTGATGTTGTTGGTACAGGTTCTTCACGTAAATCGGCAACAAACTCAGTACTTTGGTTCATGGGTGAAGATATCCCATTCGTACCAAACAAGCGTACTGGCGGTGTTTGTCTTGGTGGTAAAATTGCACCAATCTTCTACAACACAATGGAAGATTCAGGCGCACTACCCATTGAACTGAACGTACAAGACATGAACATGGGCGATATCATTGATATCTACCCGTACGAAGGTGTTGTTCACAAGAACGGTTCTGTGATCTCAAACTTTGAGCTAAGCAAAGTACTTCTTGATGAAGTGCGTGCTGGTGGCCGTATTCCACTGATCATCGGTCGTGGTCTAACGGGTCGTGCTCGTGACGCTCTAGGTCTAGCTGAAACGGATCTGTTTGCTAAACCAATCGATCCATCTGCATCTGATAAAGGCTACACGCTAGCTCAGAAGATGGTTGGTAAAGCATGTGGCGTTGAAGGTGTTCGTGCTGGTCAGTACTGTGAACCTAAAATGACGACAGTCGGTTCTCAAGATACGACCGGTCCTATGACTCGTGATGAGCTTAAAGATCTGGCGTGTCTTGGTTTCTCTGCAGACCTTGTAATGCAGTCTTTCTGTCACACATCGGCATACCCTAAACCAGTCGATGTAAACACTCACCATACGCTACCTGATTTCATCATGAATCGTGCGGGTGTTTCACTTCGTCCGGGTGATGGCGTTATCCACTCATGGCTAAACCGTATGCTTCTTCCTGATACTGTAGGTACAGGTGGTGACTCGCATACTCGTTTCCCTCTAGGTATTTCATTCCCTGCGGGTTCTGGCTTGGTAGCATTTGCTGCAGCAACAGGCGTTATGCCTCTTGATATGCCTGAATCTATCTTGGTTCGCTTTAAAGGTGAAATGCAACCGGGTATCACGCTACGTGACCTAGTACATGCCATTCCTCTTTACGGCATCAAGCAAGGCCTACTAACGGTAGAGAAAGCCGGTAAGATCAACGAATTCTCTGGTCGTGTACTAGAAATTGAAGGTGTTGAGCACTTATCTGTTGAGCAAGCATTTGAGCTTTCTGATGCATCTGCTGAGCGTTCTGCTGCAGGTTGTACCGTTAAGCTTTCTGAAGAGTCTATCTCTGAGTACTTGAACTCGAACATCGTGATGCTGAAGTGGATGATCGCTGAAGGTTACGGTGATGTTCGTACGATTGAGCGTCGTATTACAGCAATGGAAGAGTGGCTAGCTAATCCTGAGTTGCTGTCTGCTGATTCAGATGCGGAATACGCGCACGTTATCGAGATTGACCTTGCTGATATCGATCAACCAATCCTATGTGCACCAAACGATCCAGATGATGCTCGTCTTCTATCTGACGTTCAAGGCACAGAGATTCAAGAAGTGTTCATCGGTTCTTGTATGACCAACATCGGTCACTTCCGTGCCGCTGGTAAGATGCTAGAAGAGTTTAACGGCTCGCTAAATACTCGCCTATGGGTGGCTCCGCCAACGAAGATGGATAAAGACCAACTGACAGAAGAAGGCTACTACGGCATCTTCGGTCGTGCTGGGGTACGTATCGAAACTCCTGGCTGTTCACTATGTATGGGTAACCAAGCTCGTGTTGCTGATGCTTCGACGGTTATGTCGACGTCAACGCGTAACTTCCCGAACCGCTTAGGTAATGGCGCGAACGTTTATCTGGCTTCTGCTGAGCTTTCTGCTGTTGGCGCGATTCTAGGTCGCATCCCAACGAAAGAAGAGTACTTAGAGTACGCTGAGAAGATTAATGCAACGGCTGCTGATACATACCGTTACCTGAACTTCCATAAAATGGGTCAGTACACGGAAAAAGCAGACACGGTTATCTTCCAAGAGCCTGCGTAACGTCTGATTTTGTTGTAAATATAATTAAGGCCGCTGTGAATAGCGGCCTTAATTGCTTTTAGCATACAGCGAAAATTGCTTTTAGCTTACAGAGAGCTCGATTAGTGCTTAATCGTATACATTGCTGCAACATTGCGAGCAGTAAGTTCAATATTTTCAGCCGCTTCAGCCAAAGCTGTCGGCAAGTCTACTGAACGGTTCACTACCGCAAATACCGCGTCGATACCATGCTCATGAACCACACCACAATCACTGGCTAGACAGCCGGCAATACCGATGACAGGCAGTTTATGTTTTTTGGCTGTGCGAGCGACACCAATCGGTGTTTTGCCATGAATGGTTTGGCTATCAATGCGCCCCTCTCCTGTAATCACAAGATCAGCATCTGAGACTATTTCATCTAAATTGACGGCGTCCATTACGATGTTAATACCAGGGCGAAGCTCCGCATTTAACAGGCCAACAAGTGCCGCGCCTAGACCGCCTGCCGCGCCAGCACCAGGGAGATCAATGACATCGACGCCTAACTGGTTTTTCATGATACTGGCATAATGAGCAAGGTTAGCATCTAACAGCTCAACCATTTCTGGTGTTGCGCCTTTTTGCGGACCGAATACCTGTGATGCCCCTTTTGGTCCGCATAATGGATTATCGACATCACAAGCGACCTCTAAGCGTACGTTTTGTAGGCGTGGGTCGAGGTTGGTGAGATCAATGGTTGTCAGTTTTGACAGTTCACCACCACCAAACACCAGCTCGTGACCCTCTGCATCTAGCATACGAATGCCTAGCGCTTGAGCCATTCCTAAGCCACCATCATTGGTCGCACTACCACCAATGCCAATAATAATATGCTCAACACCTTTATCTAATACGGCTTTGATCAACTCACCCGTACCATAGGTAGTGGTTTTTAGTGGATTACGTTGTTCTGGAGAGACTAAATCTAGGCCGGAAGCGGCCGCCATTTCAATAATGGCAGTTTTACCGTCACCGAACATACCGTAGAAGCCTTCGACAATTTCACCTAATGGACCAATCACTGGATGTTGGATGATAGAGCCATTGGTCGCATCCACCAGAGATTGTACTGTGCCTTCACCACCATCAGCCATTGGTAATTTTACGTATTCGGCGTTTGGTATTAGCTGTTTAAAGCCATCTTCAATCGCTTGAGCAACGCCCATTGCTGATAGGCTTTCTTTATATGAGTCAGGAGCAATTACAATTTTCATTTTGATACCTTTAAACTTAAACAAACAGACCAAATACACCGAAGATCATTACTGAGACGAAGGCGATAACAAGACCGACCGCTGACTCATAAGGGATGAGTTTTAGACGTTCATGAATACTCATATGTACCGCACCACCCGTGGCATGGAAGAAGCTACCATGTGGCATATGGTCAAGTACTGTCGCACCAGAGTGGATCATTGCTGCGCCTGCGAGAGCTGGAACACCTAGCTCAAGAATGGTGCTGGCAAATACATTCGATGCCACTACTGTTCCGGCAGTTGTCGATGCGGTTGATAGTGCCATCAGTGCGCCAGAAAACGGAGCAAGTAAGTAAGAAGGCAGCCCAGACATCGTCAGCACTTCAATCAGATCAGCTTTTAGTCCTGAGTTAGCAATGATGCCTGCAATGGTTCCTGTGCCCAGTAGCATTACAGCAACCGGTGCCATACGTGACAAGCCTGAAACCGCAAAGCTATTGGCTTGTTTGAAGCGACCCATAGCCAGTGCACCCAGCAATCCACCCAAGGGTAATGCAATTAGAGGATCAACATTGATATCAGCGAGTGGTCGCAGCGCGAGTAGGGCAATAGCCACTAACGGTGCAACGATTGAAGAAGAAAAGCTTGGCAGTGAACTTTGATCCGCTTTGACCACTTCACTTTCCGCTACTTTTGAACCTTTATTGACGAGGCGCTTTGCCAAGAAGTAGGCGAAAAGCAGCCCAAATAGACCCGGAATCACGCCTGCAGCCATCACAGAGGTTAACGGAACATTGAACGCATCAGCCGCCGCAATGGCATTTGGGTTAGGCGACATGACATTACCTGCTTTACCGCCACCCACCATCGCCAAAAGGATCGCGGTTTTAGAAAGGTCTGCGCGGCGAGCAATAGCCAGTGCAATAGGAGAAACCGTGATAACGGCCACATCAACGAAAACGCCAACAGCGGTTAAAATCATGGTCGCAATGGCAAGAGCAAGTAAGGCGCGAGTTTCGCCTACTTTTTTGATGATGGATTCTGCAATCGAGGTAGCCGCCCCTGATTCAATTAGTACGCCGGCCAACACACCAGCGGCGAGAATTCGCATCACTGAAGTGACGATCCCTTGGGCACCACCTATCATTAACTCAACGGTTTCGGTGAGAGAAACGCCGCCAACCACGCCGCCAACCAAAGCACCGATGATCATGCCGTAGGTGGGTGGCACTTTTTTAAGAATGAGCGCGATAGCAACAATCAATGCTGAAAGTGCGCCAAGAGTTGAAACTTCAATCATGTTCTATTTCCCAGATAACGATGTGTCATTTTCGGCAAATATAAAGATATAGGGTTGGTAAGTCTTTGTCATTCTCTACAAATAAGTGCTCAAATCGGTCCTTTTAAATTGTGCAGTTGCACATTTTTTAGTTCGACCAGTGGAATAGATTTATTGCAATGTAGAGTTGAAATAGATCGTCTATATTGTTGATATTTAATGATGTTATTTGGTTTATCTTGTCTGTTCGATAGCGTAGCGTATTGCGATGGATATGTAGTTCGTTACAGGTGAGAGCTGAATCACAGTTCTGCTTTAAATATGTCTTCAAAGTTTTGATCAGTATCCCTTTACTGTCCTGTTGTTGAAGATGTAGGTAAGACTGCTCCAGTTGCTCACGAATCCATGGATCTTGTAACAGGCTACTCATAATGGCCGGCAGTCGATAGTCTTGATAGAAAAACATGTCTCCGGGGCGGTTACCGACACTGCGCATAGTGAGCTCAGCGGTATCATATGAGCGTGCTAAACCAGAAAGTCCGGTAAAGTAATCCCCAAGCGCAATCTTGATTTGAAACTTAGCTTCTTTCTTTATTCTTTTGAGTAGCAATTTCACGCGCTTGGCTTCTGCATCCTTGGACCAGCTGTTCCCTATCAGGGTTATAGGCTTGAGTACCACCACTTCGTTTTGTGAAACAGACAAGATACCGACTAAATTATCGCGCTCGGGATATTCAAGTAAATGTACTAATTGCTGTAAGTTTTCCAATGAAGGCGCAGTGTCTCCTATCGGTAACACCTTGACGATGGCGGCAATCCGCGGTTGTGCAAGGTCGAGATCCAGACGCTGTGCGATGGATTGCAGTTGCATGTCATTAAGCGTGCTACCTCGGATTAATTGCAATACCAATTCTTCACGATGCCTCTTATTCCATTCTACTTGAGACATAAGTACAGCTTGTTCAACAATAAGCTCAGCGGTCATCTTCACCAGCTCACCAAAATGATGAACTTGCTGCAGTGTCCCAGAAACCCCAATCGCCCCAATGACATTATCCTGAAATAGAATCGGTAAATTAACTCCAGGCTTAACCCCTTTTAGGTGTTCGGCAGTGGCTTCGTCAATATTAACGACTCGTGATTCGGTGATGGCAAGTACCGCTCCTTCATGTTTTTGGTATAAGCGAGTAGGATCACTGGATCCAATAATGCGACCTTTATTATCCATCACATTAATCGAGTGTGGGATGATCTTCATGGTTCGTTCGACAATTTGTTTGGCAATCATTTCGTTCAACTGCATAGAGCCCTCCTCTTCATTGACTGTGTAGGTTGGATCGTAACGATAAATTCGTCAATACGCTCGTTTCTGACAAGACAATGGTATACTCAGAAATAGTATCGCTTGAGTATTAATGCAGTATAGGTTGAGTTATGGAGTTTGAATTTACTAGAAACACTCTAATGGGTGAATACTATGTGAAATGCAGCATGGGCCATGAGGTTGTTGGCCGTTGGCTTCAAGAAGAGATCGGTAAAGATAAGCAAAAATTAGATCATGTGATGGCGTTGATTGAGCAATCTCGACAGGACTTGAGCAATGAAGTGACGTTGCTTGGCAAAGAGATTAGCCTTGCGATTAATGAAGACGAAGTAACGATTCAAGAAAACGTGTTAGCGCATGAGCAAGAGATGGAAGAGGGCAGTGAGTTCGACTTCTATAACTGTGAAAGCCAAGCAAGCTGTGGAATCGACGATTTCGAACTGCTCATCGAACGCTGGATGGATTTTTTAGGTTACTAGTCCTAAGACCTATTTGTTAGTCATTCAGAGCTTTGAAGGCTCCGTTGCCCAAAACTGGAGCAATAAGAGCATCGCGCATTAAGATAGTGAAAAGGCTGCACCATGTTGGTGCGGCCTTTTTCGTTATTACGACCTTATTATCTTCATCTTATTTAAAATCAAGCACTTAACTTTTTGGCACGCTACTTGGATTGTAATAAGAGAATTAACGGATTAAGTAAGAATTTAAGGAACGAATATGAAATTAATAAATGCCATTGTTAAGCCATTCAAATTAGACGATGTACGCGAAGCGCTCTCTGATGTGGGTATTGAAGGTATGACTGTTTCTGAAGTGAAAGGCTTTGGTCGTCAGAAGGGACACACTGAATTGTATCGTGGTGCAGAGTACCAAGTGGATTTCCTACCAAAGGTGAAGCTAGAGATTGCTACCCAAGCTGAGAATGTTGACCGAGTTGTTGAAGCGATTAGCCAAGCGGCACACACCGGAAAAATCGGCGACGGCAAAATTTTTGTGTATGACCTAAGCCAAGCCGTACGAATTCGTACTGGTGAAATGGATGCTGAAGCACTTTAAAGAATTACAAGGACTGGAGACTTTAATATGGAACTTACAACAACAGTAACGGAACTGCGTTACGCACTAGACACTTTTTTCTTCCTCATTTCAGGTGCGTTGGTAATGTGGATGGCAGCAGGCTTCGCGATGTTAGAAGCTGGCCTAGTTCGTTCAAAGAACACCACAGAAATTTTAACTAAGAACATCTGTTTGTACGCAATTGCTTGTACAGCTTTCTTAGTGGTTGGTTACAACATCATGTATGTCGACAACGGTGAAGGCGGTTGGTTGCCATCATTTGGTACTCTAATTGGTACACAAGGTGAAGGCGCAGATCACTCTCTAGAATCAGACTTCTTCTTCCAGGTAGTATTCGTTGCAACAGCAATGTCTGTAGTATCTGGTGCGGTTGCTGAGCGTATGAAGCTTTGGTCATTCCTAATCTTCTCTGTAGTACTAACAGCGTTCATTTACCCTGTTGAAGGTTATTGGACTTGGGGCGGTGGTTTCCTATCAGAAGCGGGTTTCAGTGACTTCGCAGGTTCAGGTATCGTACACATGGCTGGTGCAGCAGCAGCGTTAGCTGGTGTTCTACTACTCGGTGCTCGTAAAGGTAAATACGGTAAGAACGGTGAAATCTACCCGATTCCTGGTTCAAACATGCCACTTGCAACGCTAGGTACATTTATCCTTTGGTTCGGTTGGTTCGGTTTCAACGGCGGTTCTCAACTGATGGTTTCGGATTTTGAGAACGCAACAGCAGTAGGTCAAATCTTCCTTAACACCAACGCAGCAGCAGCAGCAGGCGCAATTGCAGCACTACTAGTATGTAAAACAACTTGGGGTAAAGCAGACCTAACAATGATTCTTAACGGCGCGTTAGCTGGCCTAGTAGCAATCACTGCAGACCCTCTATCACCATCACCTCTATTTGCTGTAGCGATTGGTTCGGTATCTGGTGCATTGGTTGTATTCAGCATCATCGCACTAGATAAAGCTAAGATTGATGATCCAGTAGGTGCTATCTCTGTACATGGTGTATGTGGTTTCTTCGGTCTAATGGCTGTGCCACTAAGCAACGCTGATGCAACGTTTGGTGCTCAGCTAATGGGGGCAGCAGTCATCTTTGCATGGGTATTCGGTGCCAGCCTAGCAGTATGGGCGGTGCTTAAAGCAACAATCGGTATCCGAGTAACGGAAGATGAAGAACTTGAAGGTATGGACATGCACGATTGTGGTGTCGGCGCTTACCCTGAGTTTGTATCAGTAAAATAATCAACAGTCGTCGCCTAATCTGAATGGGTTAGGTTGGACAAAGAAAGCCCCGCAACTCTTGTTGCGGGGCTTTGTTGTATTTACGGTTGCACAATATATAAACACGAACGTTGAAGTTAGGCTCATTGTTTAAGGGGAACGACAAGACACAAAGTTGAAATGGTTTGTTACAAAAGTGAGAGTTTGAATGGTCTGAGTAGACGGATTTTTTGTTGGTCGTCATTGTAATTATGTTAATGATGAATATAATAACGCAACTGATAGACATTATCATTTCGATATAAAGGATTTTACAATGAAGAAACTGCTAACACTTTCAGCTCTAGCGTGTGGTGTAATTGCCCCGACAGCAATGGCTGCGGAAGAAGTAAACGTATACTCTTACCGTCAACCTTTCCTTGTTGAGCCAATGTTCAAAGAGTTCACAAAAGAGACTGGTATTAAAGTAAACGTTAAGTTTGCTAAAAAAGGTTTAGCAGAGAAGTTAGCTCAAGAGGGTGAATACAGCCCAGCTGACGTTGTCTTAACTGTAGATATCAGCCGTCTATCTGAGCTAACTAAACAAGGTCTGGTTCAATCTGTAGAAAGCGATGTACTTGAAAAGAACATCCCAGCTCAATACCAAGATACAGATAACGAGTGGTTCGCTCTAACAACTCGTACACGTAGCGTTTATTCTTCACGTGACCGTGTTGGTCGTCTAGGTGAAGAGTTCACTTACGAAGATCTAACTAAGCCTGAATTTAAAGGCAAAATCTGTACTCGTAGTGGTAAGCACCCATACAATGTTTCTCTAGTATCTTCGATGATTGCTCACAAAGGTGAAGCTGAAACGAAAGAATGGCTAGAAGGCGTAAAAGCAAACCTAGCACGTAAGCCTCAAGGTAACGACCGCGCGCAAGTTAAAGCGATTAAAGAAGGTCTATGTGATGTTGCTCTTGGTAACAGCTACTACCTAGGTAAGATGGTTAATGATAAAGAGCAAAAAGCTTGGGCTGACTCTGTTTACATTAACTTCCCTAACCAAGAGACTACAGGTACTCACGTAAACATCTCTGGTATGGCAATGGCTAAATACTCTCCAAATGAAGAGAATGCCGTTAAGCTGATGGAATTCCTATCTGGTGACACAGCACAAAGCATGTACGCAGAAGTGAACTACGAATACCCAGTGAAAGCAGACGTTAAACCTTCTGAGCTTGTTGCTTCATGGGGCGAGTTCAAAGCGGATACTATTTCTCTAGACGAAATTGCAAACCACCACGCGGCTGCAATCAAGCTATTAGACGAAGTTAAGTTCGATCTATAATTTATTACGGTAGGCTTCGGCCTAAGTAAAATGACAACCTCAAGTCGCCATTTTGGCTACTTGGGGTTGTTTGTTATTGGAAAATCACTTTTTGATACAAAGCACCCCGTTGATCCCTTGAGTTATTAGCATCTCACCTTGAAGTCATTAGAGTATATGGGTATAAATAACCCCACCATTAAAAGGATATGAGATGTATTTGCAAATGCATTTGTGTTTCATTAAGCCTCGTTGTAGTTAGGCGATGAAAGAAAAGAATTATTTATGGAACACCAGTAGCGGCATTATTGCTGTATTACTGGTCTTACCGATCTTAGCGATTTTTACGACGGCTGTTGGAGAAACAGATGAGCTATTTTCTCATCTGATGTCCACAGTGATGCCTACCTATGCCTACAATACGGTGGTTTTAGTCATAGGAACCATGTTCCTGTCTTTAGTTTTTGGTATTCCGTCGGCTTGGGTTATGGCAATGTGCCGTGTTCCGGGAGAGCGTGTTTTGCAGTGGGCACTCGTCCTGCCATTAGCAATGCCAGGCTATATTGTTGGCTATATCTTTACCGATTGGTTCGACTTTGCCGGCCCTGTTCAGGTTCTACTGCGAGATCTTACTGGGTGGGGACCCGGTGAGTATTGGTTCCCGGATATTAGAACCTTATCCGGCGCTATTATTGTTCTGTCTCTCGTTCTCTATCCTTATGTTTATTTGCTGTGCCGCGCGGCATTTATGGAGCAAAACGTCTCCTTATTACAATCTGCTCGTTTGCTAAAATGCTCGCCTTGGGAAAGCTTCCGTCGTATCTCCTTACCACTTGTTCGTCCATCAATGGCGGTCGGTTTATCGCTTGTTGCTATGGAGACCATCGGTGACTTTGGTACCGTGAGTTACTTTGCGGTAAATACTTTAACGACTGCGGTTTATGATACTTGGCTAGGCTACTCAAGCTTAACGGCAGCTGCGAAAATATCGGCAATCATGCTGGTTATCGTGATCCTACTGTTGAGCTCAGAGCGATACAGTCGCCGTAAGCAGAAGCTATTCCAGAATCAGTTCAGCAGCCGCGAAGATTTTCGTTACGACCTTTCTGGTTGGAAAAAATGGCTGGCACTATTCTGGTGCTGGGGATTAGTTTGCGTTGCGTTCTTATTCCCTCTTGGCCAGCTCATTATTTACGCCTACAAATATTTTGCTCAAAGCTGGACCCCTGAATTCAGAGAATATGCCATCAACAGCCTTTACGTTTCGGTAGCTGCTGCGATTATTGGCGTGATTATCGCGATGATTGTTAACTTTAATCAACGCGTTAGTCCGAGTAAGAAAAATCAGGCTTATATGCGTCTCGCTTCGATGGGCTATGCCGTTCCAGGCACCGTGTTAGCGATTGGGGTGATGGTACCTGTTTTGTTCATGGATCACTTGGTCAATGACATTGCGAAAGTGATGGAGTGGGGGCGACCTGGTTTGATCTTCTCTGGCTCCATGTTCGCGCTAATTTTTGCCATGGTCGTACGTTTCTCTGCAGTGGCAATTGGCAGTATTGAAAGCAGCTTGAGTAAAGTATCCCCTTCATTGGATATGGCCTCAAAAACCATGGGTTGCAATACCAATCAGATGTTACGCCGTGTTCATTTACCTTTGATTAAACGTGGCGCATTGATCGCTGGCTTACTGGTGTTTATCGAATCAATGAAAGAGTTGAATGCGGCCTTGCTGCTGCGTCCTTTCAACTTCGAAACATTGGCGACTTATGTTTATAACTATGCCTCAGATGAGCACCTCGAATTGGCGGCGATGCCTGCTGTATTACTGGTGTTAGTAGGTTTAATTCCTCTGATCATCGTAAACCGTTCTTTGGAGCAGAAACACTAATGAGTTGTGCATTATCAATTAAAGATCTGACTTGTAAGTATGAGTCGCAAACCATCTTGGAAGCGCTCTCGTTAGAAGTTGAGCATGGTGAAATTGTTTGTCTTCTTGGTGCAAGTGGTTGCGGGAAAACCACCTTACTTAAGGCGATTGCTGGCCTGCTTCCATTGAGTAGTGGCGTAATGAGTTTAAACTGTCAAACCATCGATGATGGCGATAATTGGTTGCCACCGGAGCAACGAAATATCGGTATGATTTTCCAAGACTACGCTCTGTTCCCGCACTTGACGGTCAACCAGAACGTTGGCTTTGGACTAAAAGAACTCTCAGAGCAGCAAAAGAAAGACAAAGTTCAAGAGATGTTAGAGTTGGTTCACTTAGATGAGTATGGTGAACGATACCCGCATCAACTTTCTGGTGGTCAACAGCAGCGTGTTGCGATTGCCCGATCTTTGGCATACAAGCCTGACTTACTGCTGTTAGATGAACCATTCTCGAACATTGACACTCAAGTTCGTCATGAGCTGATTTCTCAAATTCGTAAGATCTTTAAGAAGCAGGGTGTGACCGCTATTTTTGTGACTCACAGTCGCGAAGAGGCATTTGCTTTTGCAGATAAGATGGCTGTGATGAACCATGGTGTGATTGAACAGTATGGTTCGGCATCTGAGTTGTATTTCCACCCTTCGAGTAAGTTTGTTGCAGACTTTTTGGGTGGCGGTAGCTACCTCAATGCACAGCGTATTTCGGAGCATGAATTTGAAACCAGTTTGGGTATGGTTGAAGCCAAACCGCAAACGGAGATTGAGTTCGGCAATACATGTGAGCTTCTGCTAAGGCCCCAGCATATCCAAGCAAGTTACGAGCAAGATAGTGCTATTTCGGTGCTAGAACAGCAATTTATGGGTGATCACTGTCGTTATGTAATCGAAGCGCATGGTCAGAAGTTATTAGCAACCTCGTCAGAAGCACTTGAAGTGGGTATGCCGGTCAACGTAAAAGTCGATACCAAAGGCGTATTGGCTTTTTAAAGAGATATAACGCGATACTAATCGTTACAAGAATCGCGATAAAAAAGCCCAGCACTTTAATCAAAGTACTGGGCAAGAGTTCTTCACTTATAGGCTTTAACAAGGCAGTGATTTGTTAAGTCCCATACAAAACTGCTGCACTCTATAAGCTTATAGAGAGAGGAAGTCTTTCACTTTTTGAAGAACACGTTCTGCAGTGTCTTTATCTTCCATTTCTGCGAAGATTCGTAGTAACGGCTCTGTTCCTGAGAAGCGAGCAATCACCCAGCCGCCATTCTTGAAGTACACCTTGGCACCATCTTCATAGCTTACTTTTTCAATTTCGTATTCAAATTCAGGCAGTTGCTTCTCGACGTAGATCTTAGTGTAAAGCGCTTCTTTCTCTGAAGGTTTAAACTTACAATCGCCTTCTGCGGTGTAGGCATAGCCATATTTAGAGTAAATCTCATCAAGTAATTCAGACAACTTCTTGCCTGTCACACTGATCATCTCAACCAGTAAGCTTGAAGCAAATACGCCATCCTTACCTTTGATGTGACCACGAATGGTTAAACCACCTGAACTTTCGCCACCAATCAGAGAGTCATCGGCCTCCATTTGTGAGCTGATATGCTTAAAGCCTACAGGAACCTCAAAGCTCTTCTCACCATGATCTGCCGCCACTTTATCCAGTAGGTGTGTGGTTGCGATGTTACGAACGACAGAGCCCTTCCAGCCTTTGTATTCCAGCAAGTAGTAGTAAAGTAGGAGTAGCACTTCGTTAGGGTGAATGAAGTGACCTTTCTCATCGATGATTCCCAAACGGTCAGCATCGCCATCAGTACCAATACCAATGTCATAGCCTTCTGCTGCAACTAAGTGCTTCAAGCGATACAGCGTTGCAGCATTTGGCGACGGCATTAAGCCACCAAAATCTGGGTTTTTGCCATCGTTGATGACGTCGACATCACAGCGACCGTTAATCAGCACGGTTTGCAGAGCATTTTTTGCAACGCCAAACATTGGGTCAATCAGTACACGTAGGTTAGCTTTCTTGATCGAATCGATATCGATGAAGTTGATGATTGAATCAACAAAGTCGTTCATCGGGTTGATGATCTCGATTTCTTTGTCGTTTAATGCTTGCTCGAAATCGACACGAATAATATCTTCGTTGGTCAGTGTTGCGATTTGCTGTTCGATCTTCTCTGTGATGATCTCATCAGCATCACGGCCACCTTCAATGAATACCTTGATGCCATTGTAATCGGCTGGGTTGTGAGAGGCGGTAATACACGCCGAGTAGGTGCATCCCATCTCTTTTGCTTGGAACATCACGATAGGTGTTGGAACAAACTTATCGATGAAGCTTACTTTGATGTTGTTCGCCGCAAGTACTTCTGCAAACCAACATGCGGCTTTATCGGAAAGGAAACGACGGTCATAGCCGATCACAAACCCATTCTTGGCTGCATCTTCGTTGTTGATGATGTTAGCGAGTGCTTGCGCTACCAAACGGACGTTTTCTCTAGTGAACTCCTCACCAATGAAAGCGCGCCAGCCACCTGTACCAAATTTAATCATTAGAAAATCCTTTTAGTCTCATTGTCTCAAGCCTGTAAAGACTTGAGACAAGAGCTGTTCGTTAAATTGCGTGACTAGCCTAGAACAACGACAACATCGTTCACGCTGCCTTCTGCTTGTACTGGGATAGCGCCTTCAACTGATTCACCATTGATAGTGATAGAGGCAACGCCTTTGCTTACTGCATTCGGGTTTTGCACTGTGATGTTGTAAGTTGCGCCACGCCATTGACGAGTAACCTCGAATTCTGGCCAATCAGTCGGGATACAAGGATCAACCGTTAAGCCTTCAAAGCCTGTACGAACACCAAGAATGAAGTTGGTTACCGCGAAGTAAGCCCAACCAGAGGTACCGGTTAACCAAGGGTGGTTTGCACGGCCGTGGTCTTGGTGATCTTTACCCATGATGAACTGCACGTACGAGTATGGTTCTGCGTAACGCGTTTCAATCATGTCGTTTTGGTTGTATGGGTTCAGTGCGTCATAGAATTTCATCGCACGGTCACCACGGCCTAGTTTCGCTTCTGCTACCCAGGCCCATGGGTTAGGGTGAGAGAAGATTGCGCCGTTCTCTTTTACGCCTTGGTAAACGCGAGTTACGAAACCGATATCATCGTTTGGTGTTGTAAATGAAGGAGAGTTTAGGTGTAGGCCGTATTCTGAGAAAAGGTTCTCATCAACAGCGTCCATCGCTTTCTCACCGCGTTCTTGAGATACAGCACCAGATAGAACGGCTAGCGTGTTTGACTCAAGGTGTACACGACCTTCAGCTTGTTGAGCGGTACCGATCTTGTCGCCATTTTTAGTTAGACCACGGATGTACCAGCCGCCTTCGTCATCCCAAAGGTGCGTTTCACACGCTTCGCGAACGTTAGCTGCCATTTCAGTGTATTTCGCAACATCAGCATCGTTATTACGGAACTTAGCAAGATCTAGGAATTCTTGTAGCGCCCAGAAGTGTAGGAATGAAACCATTGAAGATTCACCACCACCTAGGTTCAAACAGTCATTCCAGTCAGCTCGAAGACCTTTACAGATACCCGTTTGACCTACGTATTCAGCAGAGAAGTTCAGTGCCGCTTTCATGTGTTCATAAACTGTCGCCTCGCCACCGTCTGCGTATGGAATCACTTCATCGAAGAAGTCGTGCTCACCGGTTTCCATTACGTATTTGATAATGGTCGGAACGATCCATAGGTGGTCATCAGAACATGTGTCTTCAATGCCGTGGATCTTGTCGTCATCTGACGGTGTTGGAACAACTGTTGGTGATTTTGATGGCTCAACGTCGGCTTTCTCTGGATCGAACCAGTCAGGATCGAACAAGTGTAGACCGTAGCCCGCTTTCACTTGGCCGCGAAGCAGGTCGATAATACGTTTCTTGGTCATTTGTGGGTTGGCATGGGGTACTGAAATAGCATCTTGAGCCGTATCACGGTAACCAAGACCAGTACGACCGCCAACTTCGATGAATGATGCAAAGCGTGACCAAACCACACAGGTTTCCGCTTGGTATAGCGTCCACGTGTTGATCATTGTGTCTAAGCCTTCGTTTGGCGACTTAACTTGGAATTTGTTGCAACGCTCGTCCCAGTGATCTTTGATGCCTTGGAAAGCGGCGTCTACGTTTGCTGTGTCTTGGTACTTCTCACGTAGGCGTTCACCGTTGCCTTTACCGATACCGAGTACATACGCAAAGCGAACTTCTTCACCGGGTTGAATCGTAAATTGCTTGTGCAGAGAACCACAATGGTTGTAACAAGTTTGAGCGCTGTTAGAACACTTACCGTTTTCAACCGCAATTGGATTTGCTTCATCACGGTACATACCAAGGAAGTTGTCACGTTGGCCATCGTAGCTGTCTGGTGAGAAAGTTGAAGCTAGGTAGTAGAAGCCTTCAAAGTCGTTAGTGTTGTAGTACAGGTCGTATTCCAGAACACCTTCTTGGTAAGACGTGCCCGCAGAGTACAAAGACATCTGATGGTTTTGATTGTCTGATTGAATATGGCTGAAAGAGAACTCAACAAACGAGAAAGTGCTGATAGTACGTGGCTTGTCAGTGTTGTTCTTTAATACAACGTCCCAAACTTCTGCATCTTCACCCTTAGGTACGAATAGCGTCTTGGTTGCGGTAATGCCGCTGTATTCACATTTGAATTTTGAGTATGACAGGCCGTGACGAACTTCGTAGTTCGCTTCATCTAGGCTCTTTGCCACTGGTTGCCAAGAGATAGACCAGTAATCACCTGTCTCATCATCACGCAGGTACACATAGTGTCCAGGACGGTCAAAGGTGCCGTTTGGACGGAACTTAGTAACACGGTTGTATTCCGGAGAATTGTAGAACGAGTAACCGCCCGCATTGTGCGAAATCACGGTACAAAACTTTTCAGTACCTAGGTAGTTTGTCCAAGGTGCTGGTACATCAGGGCGAGTGATGACGTATTCGCGATTGTCGTTATCGAAATAGCCGTATTTCATTGTCATTTCCTTTTTAACAAACTGCATCTATGCAGCTAATTTTTAAATAGTGATGCTGAGTCTTATCTGACTGAGCACCTTAATTTGAGTTAGCAAGCGCTCGATGTGAGTGTTGCTTTGGTTTGTTTTATTGAGCTTTCCAAGGGTTGCGATAATCAACATTGAGTTTGTCGAGTAATGGCAGATGCCCCTTTAGGCGAGATAGGTAATCTAGCCAGTTTCGGTTGTTTTTATGTGTCCAACATCCTTCAGCTAAAGCGCTAATTCTTGGGAATACCATGTAATCCATACGCTTTTGGTTGGTGACGATCTCACACCATAGAGCACACTGAATTCCGCGGATCCGCTTACGAATTGGGTCGGTGTCGGATATCTCAGCAAGTGCTTCGTAGGTATAAGCTTGTTCTAATGGGATAACGGCAGCCCAATCTACGCCCGGTTCTTCCGGTGCATAATCTTGGGTCATGTCGAGATAGGTAAACTGTGCAGGTTGCAACACCACATCAAAGCCTTGGCGAGCGCAATTGACAGCCGCTTCTTCACTGAGCCATGAGTAGATGATGGTCTCTTTACTCACTTTGTCGCCGTGCTGTGCTTCTTCCCAGCCGACCATGCGTTTGCCGAGTTGCTTAAGCTTGTTTTCGGCATAGCGGAATAGGTGACCTTGTAGGTCTTTGCTGTCTTGGTACTGGTGTTCTTTCATCAACGCTTGAGCAGCAGGGCTGTTGCTCCACACTCCCGGTGGCACTTCGTCTGCACCCATGTGAATTAATTCGCTCGGGAACAGCTCTGCGACTTCTTCAATAACTGCATCTAGAAATTGGTAAGTGCCTGGTAAACCTGGGTTTAGGACGTTGTCGTTGTAGTGCTGAATGCTTTTGTATTGAGTAGTGTCAGCTTGCTCTACCAACATGTCAGGCAGTGATTTGATTGCGGCACGGCAGTGTCCCGGAATATCGATCTCTGGGATCACCGTGATGCTGCGTTGCTCTGCATATTCAATGACTTCACGAATTTGTTGTTGCGTGTAGAAGCCGCCGTAGTTTTCCGCAATGTGGGTATATTGCGGCTCTAGTGCATGATCAGGGCCACGCCAAGCGCCAATTTCTGTTAGCTGTGGCAGGCTCTTTATCTCAATTCTCCAACCTTCATCGTCAGTTAGGTGCCAATGAAATACGTTGAACTTGTAGTGCGCCAGTTGATTGATTAAACGCTTCACTTGCTCTACTGAGTGGAAGTGACGAGCGCAGTCCAACATCATGCCGCGGTACTTAAAGCGCGGTTGGTCGGCTATCTTGCAACATGGTAGAGAGAAGTTCTCTGCGTCCAGTTGTTGAACTAGTTGAATCAAGCTTGCCACAGCGTGTGTAAAGCCCGACTGGCTGCCTGATTCAGCAATAATCTGTTGTGCAGTGATGGTCAGTTTGTATTCGGCTTCATCTAACGTCGGGTTGCTGCGAAATAGAATGTTGCCGCTTTCGTCTTTTGAAAGTTCAGCTGAAAGCGCGGTCGAAAGAGACAGCTCAAAGGTCGAGAGCAACTCTTGCTGGAACCAAGAGACTGCCTTATCAGCAAGATGAGATTGAACCTCAATTCTGCAGTCGTTATTTAGCGCGAAGTTACTTAGCGCGAAACTACCTTGCTGAAATTCGATCTGATTAGGCTGAGGAATTAATGCCACCTCAGCAGCGTTCACTTCAGGTATCTGATTGCGTTCACGGTATGGTGACGCCAGAACAATAGGTGATATCGCGACTGGCAGCACCGAGGTTTCGCCTTGGTGATGCGTTTGGATAAAGGCATCGTTTAGACCGTCAGAATAAAAACGGAATGGGGCGCTTTGAATGCTGAATTCAAGGTAGTAATGGTTGTTGGCCTTTAACACTGACGAACTTGGTTTGAACGAACAAAAGCTTCCAACTTGAGTCAGTTCACCTTGCGATAAACTTTCTGGAAGGATGAATCGATCAAATGCAAAGTGCAGAGACCAATCTGTTACGTCGAGGTCACTTAAGTTATGTACCGTAAGGCCAAATCGGCAGTTATTTTTTTGTTCAGAAAGAACAGCTAAGTCGATGCGATAATTCATATAACTTCCCTGCTAAGCCTGTTGATACAAGTTGTGTTGTGGTTTCCCGGCAAACATCAATGCGCCTTCAATAGCGTCGAATTGAGGTTTAACGATCCATTGTTGTACTGGTGGTGATAGCCAGTTGAGAATACGCTCAGCGATACTTCCCATTAAGCACACCTTGTCAGCGCCTTTTCGATGCAGCGCTAAGACAAACATTTCGATATCAGCCGCGGTTTGCTTGAGCATATCGATAGCCAGTTCGTCACCTTCGTTAGCGAGTTGAAAAATAACTGGTGAGAATTGACCGTAATCCTTTGGAATAGCACCTTTTGACCATTCGACAATGGCATCCACATCATTATTAAAGTGATTCATCACATGTAGAGTCAGCGGGGTTTTGTTGCGAATACCGTCTTCTGCAAGCAAGACTTGTTGAATCAAACGTAAGCCCATGACTGCGCCGCCGCCTTGATCTGAAATCGGAAATTCACGACCGCCAACCACATATTGCTCACCGTCTTTTAGGAAGATACCGCAAGAACCCGTACCACCGATCATGATTGCGCCGTCTTGGCCATTGTGAGCACCAATGCAAGCGCCATAAGCGTCGGTATTTAGTGTCATGCTTGTGAAAGGGTGTGGTTGAGCCATGAAGTCGAACCATGCTGATTTTTGCTCAGCGCCAGCCAGCGCTAGGCCAACATGCATATTTGAAAAATGGTCTGAGTTGAGTTGCCCTTGTTGTGCCGCTTTTGTGATGGCATCAATAATTGAGCTCATCGCAACATCAACACCCAAAAGGATGTTGCCACTGCCACTTTTCGCTTCACCAATCAGTTTGCCTTGAGCGTCACGAATACGAGCACGACAAGAAGTACCACCACCATCAATACCGACGTAGTAAAGAGTCATTATTATTGCTCCTTACGCTGAGCTAAGAAGTTGAACTGTGCAGCGGTTGCTAATAAGAACCACGCACCATGAGGGATCCATTGCTCACCCCAGCGCCAGTTTTGAAGCATGTCATCTTTTTGTGCTGGTGGATTGAACGCAATGTCTTGTTCATCTTCAAAACCAGCTGTGATGCCATTACAGATACCGCCTTTCGCATTGAAGAACCCAAGCTGAGGTAGGTAGTCTGGGTTGTTATGGCCATGACCATCGAGCATGCACATGTGGTATGGGTTGAGGCCCAAGATCCAATCAAGGCTATTTTGTGAAAGCTGGATTAAGCGCTCTTGAAGTTCGCTATCTTTAATGTGCGGTTGAACTAGGTAAGCCATGGTTGCGAGTGAGCCAAGGCGTGCGTTCTCGCCTTGCCACCAGTAACCGGTTTCGTTCTGTTGAGCGACGAAGAAGGCATCACGTTTATCACCATCGACAGATTTAACGTATTGTCTTGGATAGCCAAATGGGTTGGTGACTTTGTCGGTGATGTTGATTTCGAACTGACAAGCTTGTTCAACAACTGTGCGCGCCTGTTCTTTTAATTCAGCATCGGTTTCGTTGTCGATGTATTCACATAGTGCAATCACAGGAAGACCGGCTTCAGCTGCGTGAAAGTATGGACGAGAGCCATCAGAGTTTGCCGACCAGAAGTGCTCAAATGAATCATCGGATTGCTGACGAGAGATTAAACGAGTCGCCCAAGTTCTTGCTTCTGATAGGTATTGCTGGTCTTGTGTTACGCGATACAGCTCATTGGCTGCGAGTAGGGCGCAATACTCATCGATGATGTTCTCTTCACCATCGTTTAGATACTGGAGGTTGTACTCTTTTAGATGCCAGTAACCCTTAACCGCCATTTCAAGGTATGTGTGGCTCGAGTAGCTACCAGAGATTTCAAGCTCAGAAGCTGCGGCTAATGCTGCGATAGCAACACCTGCACCTTGTCGGTAGCCCGCTTGTAAGTCCGTTGATTTATGACCTTCTTGAGTCGCATAAGCGCAGATATCGCGTTGGTTGATATCTTTGCTCCATTTGTCGAATACCGTCATATAGAAGTATCCGTCAGCGTCTTGCATACGCACTAAGAAGTCGGCACCGAACAGAGCCTCTTCTGTTAGACGAGTCATGGAGAATTTCGGGAAGTCTGGGTTATGGCCAGTCAAGCGTACGCTTTTTAGCATGTTCCAAACGACCATCGGAATTTGTTGTGGGTTTAGGTAGTTACCATAAGACAGGTGGCTAAAATACTTACTGACATCACCTGATGCGTCATACCATCCACCGTGGACATCGACGTATCGGTCGGTACCTAGAATTTGTGCTTGTCGATCTTTTTTGTCGAAAATCCCGCCACAGCGTTGTGACTTAAAGTAATGAAGCACATCAGAAAACGTGTGGTTCATTAATAGGTTGCTACCAATCTCAAATACTTCTGAACGCAGGTTGTCAAAACGTAGGTAATAGCGACCAGATTCAGTGACTGAACTGAAATCAATAGTGAAGAATTGCCCTTGATGCCAATTTGCTACGCGGCCTTGTTTAACCACATCAAAATTTCCGACAGTCATATGGTTGTCAGCACAGACGAGTAGAGCCGTAGTGCTTGATAGGCGAGCTTTCTTAGTTTGTAGGATAGCTTGCTTCGGGCCTGTGGACTCATAGCCAATATGGTTGGTCAATAACAGCATCAATATTCTCCGACAGTCCTAGTTTCTATTGGCTAGGTACTTGAATGTTTTGGATATAAATAGTTAGGGTCCGAAGACCCTAACTTGGGTTTTATTGCTTAGCTTTCGTGTAGGTAACAGCGCACAAAGTGGTTATCAGCGAGCTGCGTAACCCCTGGTAGCTGCTCTTTGCACTTATCCATTGCGTGAGTACATCGGCCTGCAAATGGGCAGCCTGCTGATACTGGTGTCCACAGAGGAATCTCACCTTTGTTGCCTGCAAGTTGCTCGTGGATCGACTTCTTAGGATCTGGAACGGCCGAAACAAGCAATTGGGTGTATGGGTGCTGAGGGTTAGCAATCACGTCATCGGTATCGCCCCATTCCACCATGTGTCCCACGTACATCACCGAAAGGTCTTCAGCGATGTAACGAGCGGTTGCGATATCGTGAGTGATGTAAAGCAGAGACATTTGCTTCTCGAACTTCATCTCTTCCATCAGGTTCAAAACACCGGCACGAATCGATACATCAAGCATTGAAGTTGGCTCATCGGCTAGTACAACTTCGGCACCTACCGCGATGTTGCGGGCTAGGTTGACACGTTGACGTTGGCCACCAGACAGTTGGTGAGGGTACTTCTTCGCCGTCTCTTTTGGTGGGATCAGGCCCACTTGCTCTAAAAGATCGTAAACACGTTCTTCTAGTTCTCTCTTATTGCCCGGGGTTACCTTCTTGTGGATCAACAGTGGTCGAGCAATGTGGTGGAAGATATTGTGTGTTGGGTTCAATGAACCAAACGGGTCTTGCCATACCATCTGCACGCCTTCACGGTAGTGCATAAGATCTTTTCTGCTTGAGATCTCTTGGATATCACGACCTTTGTATTCGATCGTGCCGCCTGAAGGTGCGTACATTTTTGCGATCATTTTTGCGGTTGTTGATTTGCCTGAACCAGACTCACCAACCACTGCTAGGCCACGGCTTTTGTACATCTTGAATGACACGTCGTTAATCGCACGCATCATTGGGGTTTGAATGGTGGTACTGCTTATTGGGAAGTCTTTTACGACATTCTTGCCTTCTACCAATAATTGACCGAAATCTTTGCTCATAATTGTCTCCAGAATCCTTATTCGCTTTGCTTGTTTTTAGGCGGTCGAGCCGCCTTGTTCGTTATTCACGCAAGCTATAGCTTCCTTTGTACTATTGGGTCACCGTACAGGTGGCAGTTAGACAAATGTCCCGGGTCGATAGAACGCAGCTTGGTTGGCACCTTGGTACACTTTTCATGTACACGGTCACAACGAGCTTGGAAACGACACCCTTCAGGGATCTCTAACAGGTTCAGAGGGTTACCCGGAATACCTGCTAACTTTGTCTTTGGCCCTGTCAGTGGAGGGAAAGAACTTCCCAGCCCTTTGGTGTAAGGGTGGTAAGGGTTTTCTAGAATATCTTGAGAGTTAGCCACTTCGATTAGCTCACCTGAGTACATGATGCCGATGCGGTCAGAGAACTCGACCATCAATGACAAGTCATGGGTGATGAACAGAATTGAGAAGCCAAATTCTTCTTTTAGTGCATAGATCTTTTGTAGGATTTCGCGTTGCACAACCACATCAAGTGCGGTTGTCGGCTCATCCATAATGATCAGCTTTGGATTCAGTGCTAACGCGATAGCGATAACTAAGCGCTGACGCATGCCGCCAGAGAATTGGTGAGGATAGTCACTCAATCGGCTCGGGTGAATATCGACGATTTCAAGTAGACCTTCAGCACGCTGCTTAGCTTGCTCGCGAGTCATGTTGGTGTGACGCATGATTACGTCACAGAACTGCTCTTCCATCGGTAGTACTGGGTTGAGTGCGTTCATCGCGCTCTGGAATACCATCGACATCTCACTCCAACGGAACGACTGCATACGGTCATCACTGTATTCAAGGATGTTCTCACCGTTGAAGATAACCTCACCACCACTGATGTAAGCGGGCGGCTTATGAAGACGCATAAGAGAGAAAGCGACCGTTGATTTACCACAGCCAGATTCACCAGCTAGGCCGAAGACTTCACCTGGAGCGATGTCGAAACTTACGTTGTTACACGCACGAACATCGCCAGACTCTGTGATGTAATCCACGCATAAGTTGCGGATAGAAATTAGTGGTTCAGACATGATTATTTATCTCCGCTCCAAAGTGCATTTTGTGGTGGTAGTTCTGGTTCACGTTCTTCTTTGTCTTGAGCTGCTAGTTTCTTCCAACGCTTCATGCCTTTGTGAGAACGCAGTTGCGGGTTAGCAATTTCATCGACCGCGAAGTTAAGTAGAGCAAGACCAGTTACAAGTAGTGTCAATGCGATACAAGGAGCCAACAGTTCCCACCAAGCGCCAATCAGCATTGATGAAGAGGTTTGAACGTTGTAAAGCATGATGCCCCAGCTGATTGTGTTCGGGTCACCAAGACCTAGGAACGAGATGGTTGCTTCCATCATGATTGCGTACATCACCGAACCGATGAAGCTTGCGCCAACGATAGAGATAAGGTTTGGCAGAATCTCTACGAAGATGATGCGGAATGAAGATTCACCCAAAACTTCAGCGGCTTTTACAAACTCTTTTTCACGCAGTGCTAAGGTTTGGGAGCGAACAACACGGGCACCCCAAGCCCAAGACATAAAGCCGATAACCAAGGTTATGGTGAGTGGCCCTGCCTCACCGATAAAGGCTGCTACTACGAACAGTAATGGGTATTGAGGGATTACCAGCATGATGTTCATTGCGGCTGTTAGAACGTCATCGACACGGCCACCGAAGTAACCTGCAGAAACACCAATAACAGTTGCGAGTAAACATACGGTTAGACCCGCACCAAAACCTACAGCAAGAGATACGCGTGCGCCGTATACCACTTGAGACCAAACGTCACGACCCATACGAGTTGTACCTAGTACGTGGTCTGCCTTTTTAGACATGATCAATGTACGACGGTCGTCTGCTAGATTTTGAGCAACCCAGCCATCAGGGTTAGTTTGTGCAGACTTCACCACGAAACCAGGATATTCGTGTGGGTTACCTGTACGCTTGTCTGGTACATGTTTGGTGATTAATGGAGCTGCAATCGCGCCAAGAATAAAAATACTTAGGATGATGACGCCTGTTAGGGCCATCGGGTTACGCCAAATGAGTTTTAAAAAGTCTTTCATGATTATTTACCACCCTTACGAAGACGAGGGTCAAGAACAACGTAAAGCATGTCTGCAACTAGGTTAAAGAACAGCATGAATAGCGTCATGATAAGCAGCTGACCTTGCAGTACTTGGTAGTCACGAGCGTTAATTGCGTTGAAAAGTACGCTGCCAAGACCTGGGTAGTTAAAGATGATTTCGATAATTAACTGACCGCCGATTGCCATACCTAGCGACATTGACAGGGCTGTCACACTAGGTAGCATCGCGTTACGAGCTGCGTAGTTGAATACCACTCGGTTTTCGCTCAGGCCTTTGCCTTTCGCCATGGTGATGTAGTCTTCGGCTAATAGGTTGATCATGTTGTTACGCATGTTTACTAGGAAGCCACCAATTTGAACAACAGAAGCACAGAACAGTGGTAAGAAGGCGTGGTAAGCGACATCTTTAATGAATGCCCAGCTTGTCCAATCAGGTATAGTACCAGCGGTGTAGGCATACCCTGTTGGGAACCACTTCAAGCCAATTGCAAAGGTAAATAGTGCAATCATCGCGATAACAACTTGAGGAACGGCTTGTAGAATCAGCATCCCTGGCGTTACGAAGGCATCGTACTTACTGCCGCGTTTCCACGCTGCGAAAATACCTAGGATTGAACCAATCGAGAAAGAAAGAATAACTGCGGTGCCGGCTAAGAAAAGCGACCAACCGAATGCTCCACCCAACAGTGTGTTTACAGAAAGTGGGTAGAATTGAATTGATGTACCAAGTTCCCAGCTAAGAATGTTCTTCATGTACGCCACGTATTGAACTAAGTAGCCACCATCAACGAAGCCTAATAGTTCTTTCATTGCAGCAATACGCTCTGGAGTAACTTGTACAGAAGCGTTCGCAAACATCATGGTAACTGGGTCACCAGGCATTGCTCTTGGAATAATAAAGTTTAACGTCGCAGCAACTAATAGCGCGACAAAATAAAATGACAAACGTCTTAAAAAATAACCCATAACTCACACCTTACTCACCCAGATTGTTTCCCTGTTTCTGGATTCAGGTCGCTCCTAGCGAAATTTGGAACGAAAAACCCCCTGACGACTAGCGCCATACTTTCAATTGAGAGTGTGGGGATTTTTATAAGCGGCGTAAGAGGTTACGCCGCAAGGATTGAACGATTACTTATTTAACTGGTTTTAGGTCCAGTACATGAAGTAGACGCTCTGGAATACCAGCCCAAATGTTTGGACGGCCTTTTGGATTTTCTTCGTTCCACCAACCAGTGAAGCGAGTTGTGTTGTATTGGTACATGTAAGCACCAGACATCACAGGGATTGTCACTTGGTCTGCAGCGATGATTTGCTGGATACCGTGTGCAATGTCTAGCTGCTCGTTCTTATCAGCTGTTTTGTAGAAGCTGTTTAGAAGACCATCTAGCTTGTCGTTTTTGTAGAAGTGCATTGCGAAACGAGGCATACCATCACCAGATTGTAGTGATGAGTTGTAAGCACTGTTCCAGTACGTGTATGGATCCGCACCGTGGAAGTAGTTTGTGTATGCTACGTCGTATGTACCTTCAAGCATTGCTTGGTTGTAAACAGAGAAGTCAGGTGTACGAGCTTTTGCTTTAATACCGATTTCGTTTAGCTGTTCTACCGCTAGTTGAACTGTGTTGTTGAAGTCAGTCCAGCCGTTTGGCGATTGAATCATTAGTTCGAAAGACTTGCCTGATGGAGTGTCAACAAAACCATCTTTGTTTACATCTTTGAAGCCAGCGTCAGCAAGAAGCTTCTTCGCGCCTTCAGCGTTGTAAGTGTTGAAGCCTTTGTACTTGTCATGAGTTTTTTCATCAGACCAAGCTTCAAACGCGTAGCCAAGACCCGATGCGAAATCGTTTACAGTACCGCCACCGTAGAATGCGATGTCGATGATAGTTTGACGGTCAAGAGCCATAGAGAAAGCACGACGGAAGTCAACGTTGCTCAATGCTTCATGCTTCGCAGCATCAGGGTGCTTGAAGTTAACGATGAATGCCTGTGTACCTGCTGGCGGGTACCAGTAGTGGTGTTTAGGGCTAGCTGCTGCGTATGTACGATCGATATCTGGAACGAAAGAAGACGTCCAGTCCATTTCACTGTTTACAACTTTACCTAGGAATTGGTCGTTGTTCGCAATTTGTGGAACACGTAGACAGTCAACATCTAGGTTGTCTGCATCCCAGTAGTTCGGGTTTGCACACTGGATGTATAGCTGCGCTGTAAACGTATCGATTTCTGTAAATGGACCAGAACCTACCGGGTTCTCATTGGTAAACGTTGATGGATCTTTAACGTCTTTCCAGATGTGCTTAGGTACTACAGGTACTTTAGCAATCTCGTAAGGTACGTTTGAGTTTGCTTCTGTTAGTGTGAACTTAACTTGGTTGTCGTTCAGTTTTTCTACAGAAGTTACCCAAGAGTTGATACCAGATTGGTCAAGCTCTGGCTTCTCTTTTACAAGGTTGAAAGAAAAAACAACATCATCAGCAGAGAAAGTTTCTCCGTCTGACCATTTAACACCCTTACGAATGTCGAAAACAACGCTCATCAGATCATCTGACATCTTGAAGTTTTCAGCTAGACGGAACACTGGAGTGTTACCGTGCATTTCGTTAAATACTACTAGCGGCTCATACATGAAGTCAGTTGTAGTATGTAGGTTAGTAGCACCAAGGTACGGGTTAAAGTTACGTACGAATGTAGTGTACTCTTTCGGGTGAACGGTCAGTTCACTGCGTTCTGCAGCGGTTGCTACTGATGCAAAACCTGTTGTAGCAGTTGCAATAATTGCTGTTGCTATTGCTGTTTTTTTTATATTGGCAAGCATAGCTGTTCCTTACTATTTGCTTTCATTTCACTAATGGATTGAATGTTATCTGTCGCTAAATTGTTTAGTAGATACACACTCTGGTTAAAGGCCTACCTCTTCTTCGTTGCTCCAGATTCATCGTTGATTCTGAGAAGTGGTAAGAGTGGCCTGTAGGCCTTTGGCAGGAGTAAGAAAACACCTTATCGATGAATTAATCAAACTCGTTTCCCGTCAAAAATGTTAAAAACACACAACCCCACGTCATTAACGTCAAAATAGGTTGCTTTGGTGGTTTTTCGTACGCAATTGTTAAAGTGATGTGACTCGCATTTGGTTTTGAGGTTCTTTCAGGTTGTAAGTGGCCACTAACTTTAAAGGCTTTTTATTATAATGCCTTACCCTACGTTGGTATAATTGTAGATCTCGGTCACTTGCCAGTTTTACGTTAAATTTCCCTAGAAAATTAAATCTGCCGTTCTGTTGTGACTCGCTTCTCAAACTGCAACAAAGAGTCAGATAACGGTCAGATATGATTGAGAATAGAACGAAAAGTACTGACGGTTACCAGCACGCACTGTGAGTAATTAGCGTGAATTTCCCCTTGTTTAAAGGCGTAAAAAAAGTGCGTTGCAAGCGTTGGGATTCTACTTTTTGTGATTATTAGGCGTACAAAAAAGCCCACGCTAGGTGGGCTCCATTATTCAAAGTATCGTGATGTTGGTTCAGGGTTTAACTGGTCAGTAGTTTCTGAAGTTTATCCCTCAGCATCTCAATATGGGTTCTTTCTGGCGTCTGTTCTTTGCAGTGTTCCAGAATGAATTCGATTGAGCTCAGTACCGTTCGCCAGCGAGGCGTTTTCGGTAGGGTTTCTACGCGTAGGTATTTGTCTAGCGTTCGAGTTTGCAGCGTACTGCGGTCTAAGTAGACGCGCCACAAGCCACTCTTCTCGGCGAAAGCAAACTTGGTTTCACCAGTCACCGATTCCCAGTAGATGATGGCATTCGTCATCGCATCGACCAGTACCTCACGCATTAACTCTTGCTTGTTTTTACCTTCACCGGTTGCCTTGTCAGCAAGACGAGTAAATTCTCCGCCAAGCTCTTTCAGCTGCTGTAACTTATCTTTGTCGCCTTCAAAGGCATAACTAGAGAGAGCCTCAACCGCCGTTTCAAGGTTATTGATTCGGTTTGAGTTAACACCACCACCTACATTGAAGATATACATGGTGTCGAGCCCTGAGCCTTCAGGCAGCTTAAGGATGTCACTTGGTATGCGCTGACGTGTATCGTCTATATAGATATCAATATCACCGCAGTAGTGGGCTTGTTCTACCTTAAGGTATTTAGGCGCAATGATCTCGTCGGCCATTGAGCGTTTAAGTTGTTCTTGTCCGCGTCTGAATAGCTTCGCCGCAGCTTCGTTAGCAAAGCGAATACGTTGGTCGTCACGAATACAGATGATGGCTTCAGGTGCCGATTCTAGTTGCTCTAATAAGCGGCCTTGAGTTTCTAACAAGTTAGCCTCAACCATCGCTCTATGTTTGAGCTCGAGTTGCAGTTGGTCGTTTTCAAGGCGTCTCTGTTCAGCTTTGCTTGCTGATAGATGTGCTGTAATTCGAGCCGCTAGTTCTTGTTTGTTGAACGGTTTAGACAAGTAGTCATTGGCGCCAGCTTCGAAACCTCGAACACGGTCTTCTGCTTGGTTGAGTGCCGTTAGCATGATGATTGGCAACTGAGCATGATCGTATTGCTTACGCAGTGCTTCACAAACCTGATAGCCGCTCATTCCTGGCATCATGATGTCGAGTAGAAGCAGCTCTGGCTTCTCTTTCTCAATCAGCTCAATGGTTTCAGGGCCATCACATGCAGTACGTACTCGATAACCTTCTAACTTCAAGAAGCTGTCTAATACTCGCAGGTTAACCGGCTCATCATCGGCGATAACCAATAACGGGCCATCTGGGTTTTCACTGATAACACTATTTTCTTGTTGGCTGTTATCAATTAAATCAGGCGCTTGGAAGTGCGAGTAGTGACCTGATTCGTTGTAACTGTCTAACTCATCTTGAGTAGCTAGGGGCAGGGTAAAGCTAAACGTAGTGCCGAGCATTGGTTGGCTACTAACGTACAGTGAACCGCCCATTAGCTCGATCAACTGACGACTGATCGATAATCCAAGCCCTGCACCTTGGCGGTAGTTACTCGCATCTTGGCCTGCTTGAATCAATGGCTCAAAGATGTGCTCAAGGTACTCGGCCGGTATACCTTGGCCAGTATCGACAACTTGTACACGAATGTTGTCATCGATAACGCTGGCAGAGATAACAATTTTACCTTCTGAGGTGTACTTGATGGCATTGCCGACCAAGTTATACATCACTTGCTCAAGTCGTTGAGGATCCGATGAAACCAGACCTAAATCACTTGGGACTTGGTTAATAATACGGATTGGCTTATTGCCCAATAGGTGATGAGACAACTCTAGGACCAAGCTGGTGGCTGCCGACAAATCAACGGCTGATTTCTTAATATCTAAGCTGCCATAGCGCATCTTGTGATAATCAAGCAGATCATCAACCAAGGTCGCCAATCTCTGACCGCTATTGATGATGATATCCAACTGATATTTCTGATTAGCAGGAATAGGGCCGTTAGCTCCAGATATCAACGCTTCAGCGATACCCACCATGCCATGCAGTGGTGTTCTCAATTCATGTGAAGTAGTCGCTAAGAACTCATCTTTGAGTTTATTTGCCAGTTGTAACTCTTCGTTTTGCTTTTGAATGGTCTTAAGGTTGTCCTCAAGCTCATCGTTTTGGCTTTTGATGAGCTGCATTTTTTCACGAATAGATCGCTGCATTCTTTCGAAGCTCACCGCGAGTCGGCCTATCTCATCTTTGCGCTCGGTATTGATCATGGTTTCATCGAGATCACCCGCCGATACTTTTTCGGCAGCCCACGTCAGTTTAAGCAGTGGGGATGTGATGAAGTTAGACAGATAGTGCGATGCAACGACTACCAGAATGATCGCCGTTAGCATCACGATCACGAAGATCTTTTCTAACTGATGAATACGGGCAAACGCCTCTTTCTCTGGCAGCTCTACGACAAGAGCCCATGTTGCGTATTTCAGCTCAATTGGCGTATATGCCGCGATGATCGCTTGATCTAGGGTGTTGTCGAAGGTGCCAACCGCTGTTTCGCCAGCCAATGCTTTATCGACAACATCTAGGCTCAAGTTGATAGATTCTTGTGAATGAGCAAGGCTACGCGGCAGGTGATCATCACCTACAAGCAGCGTTTGAATATTCGAACTCTTGTTGAGATCCGCAATCAACTTAGTAATGCCGTTGATTGGTAGCCTAAACATCGCGTAACTGTGTAGGTAGCCTTGTTGAACGATAGGTGCGCCTAGCCATGCGGTCTGTTTGCCATTCTCGTCTTTAAAGTCAGAAACGATAACCGGCGTGTAATCTTCGTTAGATTTGCGTCGGTCGGTTACGTCTTTGGCTAGTCGTTGAAAGGTAATACCTAGGTTGGAGTCCTTGTATTTTCCTGTCAGCAGATTTGTGCCGTAATCGTCATTTTTAAAGACGGAATAAGCGACGTTACCGTTGATATCAACTAAGAGAATATCGTCAAAATCAGAGCGTTTAAGCAGTTCTAGGTAAGCATTATGGTAGCGCTTGTGGAGCAGGCGATAACGCTCGCTGCCAATAAAGCTGCTGGATTCAGGGAGGATCGACGTTTTGATTTGATCGCCAGACCCCTGAATGTAGCGCTGCTGCGCATTACTGCGTGCCTCGTCAATATCTAACCCCAATCGTTGAAATGCATTGATCAAACCATAAAATCGCCCGCCACTGGCATTGGCCAATTCTGAGCGAACAAAGCCCATCACTTGGGATTCTTGAGCTTGTAGGTAATCGACAATTTGCTGCTGCTTAGTATCACGAACCGAAACAAGGTGTGAGGTGCTTTGTTCCTGGAGATCCTGACTGTGCGATTGGAGGAAAAATATCGCGATAAGTGTCACAGGGGTAATACTGAGGACAAGAAATGCCAGCATTAGGGTATTTTGAAGGCGCTTAAACTTCTGCTTACGATAGAATCTAAACATAAATTGGGTACTACTTTCCTTTGATGTACTGCTAAAAGGGGCGAAAACAAGTACAGAGAATAGAATTAACGGGTTCCAATTTAACGAAATTAACGAGTTTTTTTACTTTGACAAGTAAGTGGTATTTAAAGCGTGTGCAAAAGCTCATTTTTATAGAGTTTTGACAAAAATATGAACAGACAGCGCAGATAATGACCCTGCGCTGTGCTAGAGAGGTTATTTGTTTGCGTGATAGATCGCGAATTTAGTGGTCTTATTTAGAGTCGCGCATTTTCCAAATGCTTGTTCAATAATTGGAATGTATTTTAAGAAACTGTTCGCAACAATAATCATCTCTCCAGAACGCTTCAAATGCTTAGGAGCCTGAGCAAGTAAGGTTTCAGTCGCGCTGTAGCTAGTGTCTAAGCCTGAATGGAATGGTGGGTTACTGATGATGAACTGATAGTCTTCTGCAGTATCAGAATAGACATCTGACGCGAAGACTTTACCCATTAAACCATTCGCTTCTAGCGTTGCTTGGCTTGATGCCACGGCAAATGCACTGATGTCGCACATTTCTAGCTCGATATCTGGGTTACGAGATGCCATCACCGCGCCCAATACGCCTGCACCACAGCCAAAATCCAGTACCTTGCCTTTTAGTTTTGGCAGAGTATCCAACAGAAGTTGGCTACCGACATCGAATTGACCGTGACTGAAGACGCCAGGAAGGCTTTTTACCGTAAGTGATTGCTCACCAATGTTAACCGTGTAGGTCTTAAACCAGTCTTGCAGGTTGAACGCTTGTGGTTGCTCGAAGCATTGACCCCAGTAGAAAGAGCAACGACGCGCTGAATCGTATTTAACAACTTTGCCGTAAGGAGCAAACATCTTCTCGATGCTTTTCACGCCTGAACGGTTTTCACCAACCACGACGATCTCGGTATCTTTGCCTAGCTTGGCAAATAGCATCGCCAACAAAAATTCCGCTTCCGCTTTGGCTTTTGGCCAGTACAACATCACTAAGTCGGCTTTGGTCTCTTCGGTAAACTCCGCACCATAAAAACGTTGGATGGTGTTGTAGCCTTCTAATTGACGGTAGTAGCTGTAATTAGAAGTAAACACAGAGACAGATTCACAATGCTTCGCTAACTCAACAGGGAACAAGTCTTCTGCCTCACCGGCAACTAAAACATGTTTGCCTTCAAAGTAGGCGAGTTGGCGTTGAGCAATCTGGCTTGGTGCAATATAAGCTGACATAGGACACTCTGTTGAATCGTTAGCAAAAAATGAGGGCGGATTTTCGCATAATCCGCCCAAAGCTTGAAGTGTTTAATACGGGTTCGCCAATCAAGTTGACGTCAAGTTCGTTAACTCTTGTCTTGCTGGTTTAAAAAGTCCTTAAACTCTTCATCGTAGATGTTGAATAGGACAATGGTAATCGCAAAAATCAATGGTCCGTAGATAAGACCAATTAGGCCAAACAGTTGAATACCACCCAATAGTGAGAAGAAGATCATCAGGGTATTCATGCCTGCACTGCCTTGCATTAGCAGCGGACGCAGAAGGTTATCAATTGAACCAACAATCGCTACACAGTAAACCGTTAGGAAAATCGCCCACGTGGTATCACCAGTTAGGAACAAGTAGGTTGCTGCTGGAATCCAGATTAATGCGGTACCCACAACTGGGATGAAAGAGGCAAAGCCCATCATAGTACCCCAGAATAGACCTGGGAAACCGGCAATCCACATACCTAAACCGCCGGCAAAACCTTGCGCGATTGCGGTTAAGAATGAGCCCATTACTGCTGATTTAGATACTTGTTCTATCTCTGTTAGAAGTTTGTCTTCTTGGCTACGAGACAGCGGCAGAATATGACGAACCACACTGATGATTTTGTCGTGATCTCTTAATAAGAAGAACAAAACGAACAGCATCAAGAAGAAATCCATCAAGAAATTGGTCGCGTCACCTAAGATTTTGGCACTGATACCAACTAGCTTAGAACCAAAGCTGGTCGCAAACTCACCGACTTTTTGTGCGATGGCTTGGGGCTCAATATTGTCGAAAGGCAGGTAGTTATTCACAAATGACAGCGCTTTGACCACTAACGGATGAGCAAACAGAGTCTGAATGCCACCGTGGGTCACCCATTGGTAAGTATTCTGAGAGAACAGAGAACCTTGCTGAACAATTGCTGCGAATACTGCCAATAAAGGGATAACAATAATGAAGGTCAGTATGATACAAGACAGCAGAGAGACGATGTTTTCTTTATTCGGGAGCTTTTTTTCAAGCCACTCATGGATTGGGAACATCAATAGTGAAATGATAAAGGCCATCACGATAGAGTTAACGTATGGCTCGATAAGCAAGTAACAAGCATAAGCCGCCGCGAGTAGGGCAATGATGATCACCCAGTGGCTGGAATTGATTTTGAGTTTTTCTGACACGGTAATGGTCTCTATATTTGCGTTCTGAGTTTATAATGGCTGCAAAACAGAGAGTTAGCAATGAGGAGTTTTGATAATGGGATGCTGTAATAAAGATAAGAAATGCCAAGACGAAGAACAGCAAACAAAAAAAGAGATCCCTTGGTTCAGAATGTTCCTTGGTACCTTGATGTTGTTGGTTTTTCTTTTCTGGGAACGTTAATCGCTTTTGGTTCAGCTTTAGCCTTAGTCGACGGCTAAATAAGCTGTCATATTTTTTGGCTGGTGAGCGCGATATATAAAAAGGGCTGCATTTAATGCAGCCCTAAATTCAATCGGTTAGCGACTTATAAAGTGCTTTCGATTATTTGCTTTCAGCAGCAATGATCGCAAGAGAGCGGTCAGCAGCTTCTAGTGTTGCATCAAGTTCTTTTGAACCATGAGCAAGAGAAGTAAAGCTTGCTTCGAATGCTGAAGGTGCAAGGTAAACACCGTGATCTAACATTAGGTGGAAGAAGCGCTTGAAGCGTTCTACATCACACTTAGTTACATCTTCGTAGCACGTCACAGTTTCTTGATCTGTGAAGAAGAAACCAAACATACCGCCAACTTGATGAACTAGCATCGGGATGCCGTGCTTGTCAGCAAGTTGCTTGAAGCCTTTTGCCAACTGCTTAGTTTTTGAAGCTAGACGCTTTTCGTTGCCTTCTTCTCGTAGAAGGTTCAAACATGCGTAGCCAGCAGCCATTGCAACAGGGTTACCTGAAAGCGTACCCGCTTGGTAAACAGGGCCAGTTGGTGCGATGTATTGCATCACGTCTTTACGACCACCGAAAGCACCGACAGGCATGCCGCCGCCAATCACTTTACCAAGACACGTTAGGTCTGGCTTGATGTTGTAGTAAGCCTGAGCACAACCTTCAGCAACGCGGAAACCTGTCATTACTTCATCAAAGATTAGCAATGCACCTTCTTGATCACAGATTTCACGTAGACCTTCGTGGAAGCCTTCTACAGGAGGGATACAGTTCATGTTACCCGCTACCGGCTCAACGATGATACAAGCGATCTCGCCTTTGTTTGCTGCGAAGATTTCACGTACTGAATCTAGATTGTTGAAGGTTGCTGTTAGCGTTAGTTTCGCAAAATCAGCCGGTACGCCTGGAGAGCTTGGTTGACCTAAAGTCAGTGCGCCAGAACCAGCTTTTACAAGTAGGCTGTCTGCGTGGCCGTGGTAGCAGCCTTCAAACTTAAGAATTTTGTCACGACCAGTGAAGCCACGAGCTAGACGAATCGCGCTCATTGTTGCTTCTGTACCTGAGCTCACCATACGTAGCTGTTCCATTGATGGAACCATCTCAGATACCAGTTCAGCCATTTTGATTTCAGTTTCGGTTGGAGCACCGAAGCTAAGGCCGCGTTGAGCTGCTGCAATAACTGCGTCACGAATAACCGCGTGGTTGTGACCAAGGATCATTGGACCCCAAGAGCCAACGTAATCGATATACGCTTTACCATCAGCATCAAAAATAAGTGGGCCATCAGCGCGTTCAACGAAGATTGGAGAACCACCTACGCCATTGAATGCACGAACTGGAGAGTTTACGCCACCAGGTATGGTTTGCTGTGCTTTTTCGTACAGCTCTGCTGATTTGGTCATTGATATATCCTCTTTTGACTGTCGGACCAATTGGCACGCATTGTACCTATCCCTAATCCAACTAGGAATGCTTTCGCCCAGATAATCACCCGAATCTGGTTGTTTTGTGTGGTTACACGTTTTAATTGTTAGATATTGGCGAGTTTACGACAGTAAAAGGACCGATCCTGTGGTGAATACTTGAACGTTTCAGTCAGGTATTAGATAATCACCGGAATATAAGAAAATACTCAACAACTATGGTCTCGAATTAGATTTGTATCATGTTGTTTTTGACACAGGTAAGAGAGGTTGTCGTGAGCGAAGTAAATATCCCATTGTCTTTTTCTGATGCAGCAGCTACCCGCGTACAAACGCTAATTGCTGAAGAAGAAAACCCAGAACTAAAACTGCGTGTATACATTACAGGTGGTGGTTGTAGCGGTTTCCAATACGGCTTCACATTTGATGAAAAAGTAAATGATGGCGACACTACAATTGTAAACAGCGGTGTAACGCTGGTTGTTGATCCAATGAGCCTACAATACCTAATGGGCGGCATGGTTGATTACACTGAAGGCCTAGAAGGCGCACGCTTCTTTGTGAACAACCCGAACGCTACAACAACATGTGGTTGTGGCGCATCATTCAGCGTATAGCATGAGTTGAAAATAGCTTGAGCTCAAAGCTGTATTAGATACATTTCAAACGCCGAACTTATGTTCGGCGTTTTTGTTTTTACTTAGTAACTTATTACTTTTCAAAGCATTCCTCTCATTTTTAGTACACGGCATATTTTTTAAACTGTCGATAGCGTCCAACTTCGTTGAGGATTGGTCTGTTAAGGTTACCTTTGTGCATAAGGAAGTTGCACATCACGCTATATAAGCCAACTAGCGCGCCTGAATGACATCGGACAAAAGGATTTGTTATGCCCACTCTATTTTCTAACTCACCACTTTTTCAGAAATTGAAGCAGCCGTGGCTGGTTTCTCTGACTCTAGTCGTGTTGTTGTCGATCTGGCTTGGTTTAGGCGTAGGGCAAGCAGAAGAGTCACCTGAAAAAAAGGCAACAGAAATTCCGCTGGCTAAGGTTTCCTTTCAAACCTTCACCTCATCACCGACCTTTAAAACGATTGATCTCTATGGAAGAACGGCGCCCGATAGGCATGCTCGTCTAGGTGCAGAAGTCGCGGGTAAGATTGTCAGATTGAATGTTGTTAAGGGGGGGATGGTTAAAGCAGGACAAGCCATTGCCCAGATAGATAAGGGTGATTTAGAGATTCAACTAGAGCGAGCATCTGCGTTATATCGCTTGAAGCAGAAAGAGTTCAAAGCGGCGCAGTCACTGAAGAAAAGAGGACTGCAAGGTGAAATCGCCTACACCACAGCTGAGGCTTCATTAACAGAAGCAAAAGCCATGATGCGCAATGCGGAATTGGCTTTAAAGAATACTGTGATTACTTCGCCTTTTTCGGGTGTGGTTCAAGATTTGATGGTGGAGCTCGGTGATTTCGTTAGTGTTGGCGATCCTGTTGCTGGCGTGATTGACCTCGATCCTTTGGTTATTGAGGCGGATGTCAGTGAGCGTCATATCCAACATTTGCTAGTCAATCAATCTGCTTTGGTTCGTTTGTTAGGGCGAGAAGAAGCGGAAGGCCGTTTACGCTATGTTTCTCGTATCTCTTCTGTTGCTACTAATACCTTCCCAATCGAGATAGAAATCGATAACTCTAAAGGCCTATTACCAGCAGGTGTCAGTGCCGAAGTTAAACTCAACCTAGAAACAAGAGATGCAATAAAGATAACACCGGCGATGCTAGCATTGGATGAGGCGGGTAACCTAGGGGTCAAAACCTTGGTTTCAGTCGATGACTCACCAACGGTGAAGTTTGTAGGCATTCAGCTAGTAAAGGCCGAACAAGATGGAGTTTGGCTCACAGGACTTGGACAACGCGTCGATATCATCACAGTAGGCCAAGGGTTTGTGCGTGATGGTGATTCGGTGATTGCTGTTGAGCAAGTCGCTGAACTCTCTAACGTAACCGCAGAGTAGGAGATAACCGATGTATTCAATTATTGATGCAGCCTTGTCTCGTGCTCGAACAATGCTCTCCCTTTTAGCGTTAATCCTTGTAGCCGGTGTCGTCACCTATATCACGATACCTAAGGAATCGAGCCCAGACATTACCATCCCAATTATCTATGTTTCGGTCGGGCACCAAGGGATCTCGCCAACGGATGCAGAACGTTTATTGGTTCGACCTATTGAGCAAGAGCTGAGGTCGATTGAAGGCGTAAAAGAGATGACAGCAACCGCAGCAGAAGGGCATGCCTCTGTTGTGTTGGAGTTTAATGTTGGCGTCGATCTCACCAAAGCAATGGCCGATGTGCGTGACGCGGTTGATCTGGCTAAACCAAAACTACCAGAAGACAGTGACGAACCGACCGTAAATGAGGTGACGCTGGCTTCTGAGCAACCTGTTTTGTCTGTTGTGCTATTCGGTACCGTTCCTGAGCGCACCATAGTGCAAATTGCCCGAGAGCTTGGAGACAAATTAGAAAGCTATCGCCAAATCCTTGAAGTCGATATTGCGGGCGATCGCGCTGACATCGTCGAGATCATTGTCGATCCGTTATTGATGGAGAGCTACAGCTTAGATCAAGCGGATATCTATAATCTGATCGCTCTGAACAATCGAGTGGTGGCCGCAGGTTTTGTTGATACTGGCTACGGACGTTTTTCTGTCAAAGTCCCTTCGGTATTTAACTCCTTAAAAGACGTGCTTGAGTTGCCTATTAAAGTGGATGGCAAGCAGGTGGTCACTTTTGGCGATGTCGCTACGGTTCGTCGAGCGTTTCGAGATCCTGAAAGTTTTGCTCGTTTAGATGGCAAATCTGCGGTGGTGTTGGATATCAAGAAGCGTGCAGGTGAGAACATCATCGAAACCGTTGAGCTAGTCAAAGCGGTAATGGCTGGTGCTCAGCAGCAAGCGGAATGGCCAAATAACCTGTTGGTCAAATACACCTGGGATGAATCTAAAGATGTGAAGATCATGCTTAATGATCTGCAAAACAATATCTTATCCGCCATTATTCTGGTGGTGATCGTTATCATCGCGATTCTTGGTGTGCGTACCGCTTTGTTAGTGGGTATTTCCATTCCAGGCTCATTCCTAACCGGGTTATTGGTTCTTTCGGTGTTTGGCTTAACCGTCAACATCGTAGTGCTGTTCTCTCTGATTATGGCGGTGGGGATGCTAGTAGACGGTGCGATTGTGGTGACCGAATTTGCAGACAGGCGAATGCAAGAGGGTGAAGGGCGCAAAGCCGCTTACCGAGATGCAGCGAAACGGATGGCGTGGCCGATAACCGCATCGACTGCCACAACCTTAGCCGCATTTGCTCCGTTACTGTTTTGGCCTGATGTGACGGGCGAATTTATGAAGTTCTTACCACTAACTCTGATCGCGACTTTAACTGCATCATTGATCATGGCGTTGTTGTTTGTGCCCGTGCTGGGCGGTTTGATTGGCAAACCTCAATACGTATCGTCTAAAAGCCAAGCTCGAATGGTCGCACTGCATAATGGTGACTTTTCACAGGCTACTGGTTTAACCAAGGCTTACTACCACACGCTTTCTTTAGCGATTAAACACCCCTTTAAGATTTTGTTCAGTGCGGCACTGCTCGCGGTTGCAGTTGGTTTTACTTATTCAAAAGCGGGTCTAGGTGCAGAGTTCTTCCCAGAAGTTGATCCGCCATTCTTTAATGTCAAAGTTCGCTCGCATGGGGATCTGTCTATCCAAGAAAAGGATGACATCATGCGTGATATTGAACTGATGATGCTCAATCATGATGAGTTCGATACCGTTTACACGCGTACTGGTGGTGACGACCAGATTGGTTTGATCTCAATTACGCCTGTTGACTGGCAATATCGACGCAGCGTTAAGGCGATTATTGATGAGTTGAAGGTACAAACCGATCAATACGCTGGTGTTGAGATTGAATATAAGTTCCCTGATGCTGGGCCTCCGGTTGAAAATGACTTAGTGATTGAGCTGTCGGCAAGAACTCCAGAGCAGCTCAATCAGGCTGCAAAAATTGTGAGAGGTTGGGCTGATGGAAATAAAGCACTGACCAATATCAGCGATACTGCGAGTAAAGATGGCATCGATTGGAAGGTGGATATTCGCCGCGACGATGCTGCGCGCTTTGCAGCTGATGCGACCTTAGTGGGTAATACCGTTCAATTCGTGACTAATGGTCTCAAGATTGGTGATTATCTGCCCGATGACTCTTCAGAAGAGGTCGATATCTTGGTGCGCTACCCTAATGATAAGCGTGATATCGGGCGCTTCGACCAGCTTAGGGTGAAAACGCCAGCAGGTTTAGTACCTATTACTAATTTCGCTCAGATCGTTCCCGACCATAAGCAAGACACCATTAAACGCCTTGATGGCAAGCGTGTGGTGAACATCATGGCGGATATGGAAGAAGGGTATAACCTTGCTCTCGAACTACCAAAGATCGAACAAGCATTGAGTGAGCTAGGGCTGCCGAGTAGCGTGGAATTTCGCATCCGTGGTCAAAACGAAGAACAAGAAAACTCGTCAGCCTTTTTACAAAGTGCTTTCTTGGTTGCTTTGGCGGTAATGGCTTTGATTCTGATTACTCAGTTCAATAGCTTCTATCAAGCGTTTTTGATTCTGAGTGCTGTATTGTTTTCGACCGTTGGCGTGTTCGTTGGCTTACTGATCTTCCAACGTCCGTTTGGCATTGTGATGTCGGGAATTGGGGTAATAGCGCTCGCCGGCATAGTCGTGAACAACAACATCGTGTTGATTGATACTTATAATCAGCTCATCAAAAGAGGCTTGGACAAGCGAGATGCGATTCTAAGAACCGGTGTTCAGCGTTTAAGGCCAGTAATGCTCACGACGGTTACGACTATCTTAGGTTTAATGCCGATGGTGTTAGAGATGAACATCGACCTGATTAATCAAAAGATAGAGTTTGGCGCGCCAAGTACACAATGGTGGTCACAGCTTGCGACCGCTATTGCTGGTGGTTTGGCGTTTGCCACGGTGCTGACTTTAGTATTAACCCCTTGTTTGTTAATGCTTGGACGGAACAACAAACCTGAAAAACAGTAGCTAGTTGTGGTATGTGAGCATAAAAAAGAGCGCCTTGATGGGCGCTCTTTGCATTTTTTTATTTTGCAGTGAAGCTACAAACGCCTAGTTAGTCGCTAGTAACTGACCGTATCGCTCAAGGTTTCTTAATCGAATCTCTGAGTTGGCAATAAAGGTTGCTTTTGCTTTACCAGTTAACGACTTGGATTGAGGCAATTTCACGGTACGCGCATTTTTATGTACGCCATTAACCAAGAATTCATAATGTAAGTGCGGGCCAGTCACACGGCCTGTACCGCCCAAAGTACCAATGGTTTGGCCTTGTTTTACGCGCTGACCGGTTTTCACCATACGTCGCTTCATGTGCAGGTACTTGGTGATGTAGGTGTTGCTGTGGCGGATGAACACGTAGTTACCATTGAATTGGTTGTAACCTGACTTCTGAACAATACCGTCACCGGCTGCCCAGATAGGCGTGCCAACAGGGGCTGCGTAGTCAGTACCGCGGTGAGCTCGAATCTTACCGGTTACTGGGTGTCTCCTGGTAGGGTTAAAGTTCGATGTTACGCGACGAAAATCAATTGGTGAGCGCAAGAACGCCTTCTTCATCGCACGACCATTTTCATCGAAGTAGTTGCCACTTTTATCATCCAATACCGCGGTAAATGAATCGCCTTGGTTTTTGAATACGGCTGGCC
>NZ_AJYZ02000041.1:186730-264786 GCF_000272045.2 Vibrio crassostreae 9ZC13
ACCAACTACTTCACCTTCAACCACTTTCTCTTGGTATAAGATTTTGAAGCTGTCGTTCTTACGAATATCTAACGCAAAGTCGATATCCCAACCGAAGATGCCGGCCAGTTCCATAATTTGGTTTGCGGTTAAACCTGCGCTGACGCCAGCGTTCCAGAAGTTAGAGGTGATGTTGGCTTCGGCATAATTGTATTGGTATACCACTTCTTTTTTGTCGAAACTTGATGAGAAAGAATCGCCAGATTTAGTGATCTTGAAGCTTTCAAACGCACTAAGTTGTCGTTTTAACTGAATAAGGTCGTTGTTTTCATCAAAGCCGAACTGCAAGACATCACCAGGTCTTAGGTTAGACAGCTGCTTCTTAATATCATTATTGGTATTGAGTAGCGTGATCAGCAGACGGTATGAGAGGCCAATACGTTCAAATAAAACAGAGGTGCTTTCGCCAGAGCGAACGGTGTATTTCTCCCAATTGAGCACTGCCGTCGGTGGAGCGTCACTTGAGCTAATAAGTGCAGAGGCATTGATAGTCAGTGGGTAATGTTTTCCCACAACTAAAGCGCCCGAATCGTCACGCAAACTGTTGACGTCGGGGAGTAAGAAAATCGCGACGAAAATTATGGCACTAAAAAATGCGATAAAAGCCCGGTGCAAAATAGGAAGGCGTGCAAAAATAGACAACATGTTCCGGTTCGTTCTGTAAATATTATGAAAATCGACGACGGAATAGTGTAACTGGTTTCAAAATACATCGCTATTCAAGTAAGATGTCTAATTAATGTATTTTTGCCAAATCTGTGGGAGTGAACAAGAATGGCGAGTATTGAAGCTGCACTAGCCGAGATCAAACGTGGCGTAGAAGAACTGATTCCAGAAGACGAACTGATTGCAAAACTAAAAGAAGGTCGTCCTTTACGCATTAAGCTGGGTGCCGATCCAACAGCTCCAGATATCCACCTAGGCCATACGGTTATCTTTAACAAGCTTCGTGCTTTCCAAGAGCTTGGTCATGAAGTGACATTCCTTATCGGTGATTTCACTGCAATGGTTGGTGACCCATCAGGTAAAAACTCAACACGTCCACCGCTAAGCCGCGAAGACGTATTGAAGAATGCTGAAACTTACAAAGAGCAAGTATTCAAGATTCTAGATCCTGCGAAGACGCAAATTCGTTTCAACTCTGAATGGCTATCTGAGCTTGGCGCTGAAGGCATGATTCGTCTTGCTTCTAACCAAACTGTTGCTCGTATGCTTGAGCGTGATGACTTCAAAAAGCGTTACGCTGGTGGTCAACCGATCGCAATCCACGAATTCATGTACCCACTTCTACAAGGTCACGACTCTGTTGCACTAGAGAGCGACGTTGAGCTTGGCGGTACTGACCAGAAGTTTAACCTTCTAATGGGTCGTGAACTGCAAAAAGCAGCAGGTCAAAAACCACAAGCGGTACTAATGATGCCACTACTTGTTGGTCTAGACGGTGTTAAGAAGATGTCTAAGTCTGCGCATAACTACATCGGTATTAGCGAAGCACCAAGCGAGATGTTTGGTAAGATCATGTCTATCTCTGACGATCTAATGTGGAGCTACTACGAGCTGCTGTCTTTCCGTCCTCTTGAAGAAGTTGCGGAACTGAAAGCTGGCGTTGATGCAGGTAAGAACCCGCGTGACGTTAAAGTGCTTCTTGCTAAAGAGATCATCGCTCGTTTCCACAGTGAAGCAGGTGCTGAAGCCGCTGAGCAAGAGTTCGTTAACCGTTTTGCTAAGAACCAAGTTCCTGATGAAATGCCGGAGTTTGAATTCGAAGCAGGCCTGCCAATTGCGAACGTTCTAAAAGAAGCGGGTCTTGTAAACTCGACTTCTGATGCGATGCGTATGATCAAGCAAGGCGCTGCTAAGCTTGAAGGCGAGAAGATTGAAGACAGCAAATTCGTGCCTGAAGCAGGTACTGCCGTTTACCAAGTAGGTAAGCGTAAGTTTGCTCGTATTACTATTAAGTAATAATGCACATCAATAATTGAACCAAAGGCATCCACGGATGCCTTTTTTATTGACCCCTATTTATTGACAGGAATTTGACGAAGTTTTTGAACGGCTATTGCTACACTATGCGCGCTGTCATATTGACAGTAATTCTGGAGATTTTTATGAACAATACCGACCATCCTCCTAGTTTGAATGGAGAAGAATAACCTGTCTCGGTATTGATCTATTGTCCTGCCGTTCAGGTAGGGTATCTTTGTTTTCCCCCGCATTCTTTTCCACACACTAGATTCTAACAAGTAGACACATCAGTAGCTTTCAGCTCTTGGTGCGCTTAGCTGTACGCTCTTGGTGTATTAGCTATAGGCTATTTGTTTTGATGGTCGTTACCTTTGCCAATCGGGAGATTCGCCATGACGGTAATGAACAACACTTTTTTATCTATTGAAGCTCTGTACTCAGAGCAAGACATCCAAGCTGTATCGAATGCATTTCAACAGTACGGACGTGAACAACAAATTAATCTTTTGAATCGAATGCCGCTCGAAGATGCGGTGCTAGTGCTGGGGCAATGCTCTTTGAGTACGATTCAGACTTTACTTAGTGAGCTAGAAGAGCAGGGCTTTGAGAAGCGCTCTCGACATCTAGCTCACCAACTAGGGCTGATCTATTCAGAGGTTGAGCCTCAACAGGGGTACCTTTCTACAGGTGTATTAAGCCATGTTAGACAGCGTATCGGTTGGATTATTGCGCTGGCACTGCTAGGTATCGTTTCTGGTCTTATCATCGCTCAGTACGAAGATATCCTAAGCCAGTTGGTACTGCTGGCTATCTATATGCCAGTTATCGCTGCAGCGGGAGGTAACACGGGAACACAAGCCGCTACTTTGGTGATTAGAGCCTTAGCCACAGGTGAATTGAAAAAACGTCAGTGGGCCAATGTTCTATGGAAAGAGTTTAGAGTGGCTATTTGTTTAGCACTGGCGATTGCCGCGGTAATGATTGGACGTATCTTGCTGTTCAGTGAGAACCAATCCACTGGTGGCTATGACATTAATATGATTGCCTTTGCAATCGCTGTTGCTCTGTTTATTCAGGTGACAATATCGACGGTTCTTGGCGGCGGGTTGCCTATCGTGGCTCGTTTGTTCAAGTTGGACCCTGCAGTGCTAGTGAGCCCAGTATTGGCCTCAATAGTAGACATCTCGGGGATGTGGATCTATTTCACGGTCGTGAATGCGTTTTTAGGCATCGCCTAGCGCTTATTAAATAGTAACAGCACTTCGAAAATAAAAATGGCGCTGAAGATTTAAGATCTTCAGCGCCATTTTTTATTGTGTAGTAAAAAGCTTAAAACAAGCTGTTAGTTATTTGGACTGGCTCTGTGTTTGACTGTATTCAATCACATCTTTATAAAAAGCACGTTCAAACTGCGTAATCGGTGCTTCTACTGGTTTGTCCGGGTCTTGCTCTTCAGGGAAGTAGTCACGAACAAATTGTACGAATAGCGAGCTTGGCTTCCCAGACTCATCTAAGCCATATCCCGCCATATTGTAGGTTCCGTACAAAGAACCACTCTTAGCTATGATATTGCTTTGAATCGGCGCTTTCCTCATGCTTGGACGGTACTTGAGCGTTCCATTTACACCTGATGTAGGCATAGCCTCAATTAGGTTGAGCTGTTGATCGTTTTCCCAGATATAACGAAGCACTTGAGCCATGGTCTGTGACCTCATTCGGTTATTTCTAGATAGCCCTGAACCATCGACGAGCTGCGCTTTACTGAGGTCAATATTAGCCTTGGTCAGCAATATCTGCTTTATCGCTTCAGTACCGTTATTGAAACTGCCTGGTTGAACATAAAATGTGGCTCCTAGCGTTTTAGTTAGATTATCTGCGATAAGGTTATCCGACTTCTTGAGCATGATATCGAGCAGTTCAGGAAGCTTTTCTGAGTTGTGACTAGCGACTAACGTGGTTTTGTCTGCTTTCTCTTTTTTACCAATAATCACATCACCTTTTACTTCTATTTTCAGTTCTTTGAGAAGCGATGCAACAACTTGATAGGTGTAAAGTTCTGGATTTTGAATGGCGAACTTAAGTGGCAGTGGCTTTTTGCGCTCAACCAAGCAACCAGAGAGCTTGTAAGCGTTATCTGGTGTGGTGATGAGTTCCAAGTCGCATTGTGTAGCCTTCTGCCCAGAGCGAGTTACCGTGGCAGCGGTGGTCGTCACGTCTATCGGATAGTGAGCGGGAATATAAACGCGAGTGCTGCCATTACCTTTTGTATAAATAGAGGCTTGTGCGCAGTTGCTGTCTAAGGTCATCGCGCTAGAGGGCGCGCTGTAACAAACGCCTAGAATGTCCCAAGGCCAACCCACCGCTCGTTGATAGCCCGTATAAGCCGAGTTATCGAGGTATAAGTTGCCTTTGATGGTTTTAGATTGCGACTTAGCGTATTGAGCCAAAAGGCTTTTTAGATGTTCTCGTTGTAGCGTTGGGTCACCGCTGAATGAGATCACAACATCTTCATTAGAACGAGCTATGTTGGTCGTGTAGTGAAAGTCATCCCCCAATTCCAACTTGGCTGCCAAAGCCGTAACCAGTTTTAAAGTGCTGGCTGGTGGATAAAAGCCATCAGTGTCGGTATTCATTCCATTTGAATTACCACTCAATGATTGCAGTATTAAGCTTGTACTACTGCCATCGGGCAGTTTATCAAGAGGGGCATATGCGAAAGCGGTAAGTGAGTAACTACCAAGTGATAAGCTACATAGAACTAGAGTGGATAGAAGGCGCATAGAAGATTTCTTGGATGGCTGATGTTTTCAAGTATACAGATATAAAAAACGCCCGCTAGGTAGCGGGCGTTTTGATTCTCAATTAACTAATTAATCAATTAGGTAATCAGAATTAGAAGTCGTAACGTAGACCTAGAGCGATTTCGTCTTCAGCGTCTGCAGAGCTTGCTTTGCCGTTTTTCACTAGGTTTGTTGTACCGATCTTGTCGCCTTCAGAGATTAGGTTGAAGTTGTACGAGATGTAAGTACGGAAGTTAGGCTTGAAGTAATAAGTTGCATCAATTGCAACGTTATCTGCAGAAGTTTCACCGTCAGTTTCTGCGTTGTTGTACGTTAGAGTAAACGCTGTCTTATCTAGCGTGTATGCAGTTGCAAATTCGTAACCTGTGTAGTCTACAGATTTGTTGCTGTACTCAAAAACGTTACCTTGTGCATCTTCAAAAACTGCTTGTTTTTCACCATCAGTAAATACACCAGCGAAGTAGAAGTTGCTCATGCGGTAAGATGCAGAAAGCATGTATTCATTAGATTGATCTTGGTCTGCGTAACCAGCACCTAGCTTAACGCCAGAATCACCGATTGCGTAGATAGCAGATAGAGAGTAGCCATCTTTACCGTTGTCGTTGAACTCACCGCTAGTTTCAGAACGGTCAGCAAAGCGGTAGCTTGCTTTTAGGCCTAGGTCTTGGAATTGGCCTTTGTAAGAAAGCATGTTGTCAGAACGGTCAGCTACTGCGATTTTGTCTGCAGCAGAGTTACCGTGGTAAGACATGATATCGGTAAAGTCAGTGATAACGCCTAGCGCTCCGTCGTTTTTACCGTAAGTTACTTCACCGAATGTACCGCCTAGACCTGCGTACGTGTAACGGTTAGTGATGTCGCCGTCGTTGTTATCAGTAGAGCCGCCGTTTTCAGCAGTTGTGAATTCGCCTTCGTAGAAACCAACACCATATAGGCCGTCTTGGATTTCAACTTTACCTAGGAAGTTAAGACGTACACGTGTTTTGTCTTCAGCTTTGCCATCTTTCATAGATAGACGAGCTTCAGCACGACCACCGATTTCTAGAGAAGTGCCGTTTGAGCTGTATACAGATGTACCTTCGATACCACCAGCTTGTTTACCGTCCGCTGCCACTGCGTTAGTAGCAAGAGCTGCAGCAGATACAGCAAGCGCGATCATAGTCTTGTTCATGTTATTATTTCCTAATTACTGTCCATAGAAGTTTTATCAAGGATTTGAACCCTTTTGTGTATTGCCTGTATTAATCAGGCTTCATAATCATGATTAGAACAGAAGTCTGAAAAATGCCAGTGCAATCCATGGGTTACTTTTTACCTCTAAAGTTCCATGGTCAGTTAGTAAAATGATATAAAACTAAAAAATGAACACTGTTTTATTATATCTCTTGTTGATTAAGTGTTTGTTTTAAAGTGATTTTTATAAAAGTGTGATCTGTGTTTATTTTGTTTGTTTTTTGTTTTTTTAGGTATTTAATTCTCAACTTATTGATGGGGAGGTTATTATTCATTTTTGTGATGTCTGTAATTTAGACCTAGATAAAGCTTTTATAACGCAAAGTGGAATAAAGGTGATTTAGCCATAAAGTTTGTTTACACTAAGCCAAATCGTTTTGTTTCTATCACCCAATAAATACGTTGGGTGTATTTATGTTGGCCAAAGAAAGCTTTGGCATAGAGGTAAAAAATGGAAAAGGTTCCAATGACAGTACGTGGCGCTCAGCAGCTACGTGACGAATTAGATCGCCTACTTAAGCTACGCCCTGTTATCTCAGCAGCTATTGGTGAAGCACGTGAACTAGGTGACCTGAAAGAGAATGCTGAATACCACGCCGCTCGTGAAGAGCAGGGTATTTGTGAAGCTCAGATCCGTGATATTGAATATAAGCTATCACTGGCTCAGATCATCGATGTAACGCAAATGGATAATACGGGCAAGATTATCTTTGGTACGACAGTGACACTGATTGATGTGGATACCGATGATGAGTTCCGCTACCAAATCGTTTCAGAAGACGAAGCAGACATCAAAACGGGTCGCATTTCTGTGAAATCGCCAATTGCTCGCGGTCTTATCGGTAAAATGGAAGGCGACGAAGTCATGATCTCTACCCCTGGTGGTGACAAAGACTTCGAAATCGACAAAGTAGAATATATCTAATTGAATTTTCTTTGTTTCTGATAAGTAAAAAGGTCGCTAAATGCGACCTTTTTCGTTTCTCACGCTACACTAAAAGATAAGCGCTGTGGCTTCCTATTAGTGAAGTTAGCTTATATCAAACTCGCTTATTTACGTGGAATCTCGATTTTACGTGCTTCTGACTGGCGGAACAGTACTAGAACTTTACCGATAGTCTGTACTTTCTCAGCTTTAGTTTCACGTACAATTGCATCGATAATCAGTTGCTTAGTATCACGGTCTTCTGATGCAACTTTAATCTTGATCAGTTCGTGGTGGTCTAGAGCTAATTCGATTTCCGCTAGAACAGCTTCAGTAAGTCCATTTGCGCCCATTAGCACAACAGGTTTTAAACTGTGAGCTAGGCCCTTTAGATGCTGCTTTTGTTTGGTACTTAGGTTCATTACGCGGCCAATTTTCTTTACTATTAGGGTTGAAAAAACCTATTTTAACGCCATCTAAAGCTGAAGACTATAATTTATTCAGCAATTAGTACTTTCCTCCAATTTAGGTATCCAATGAGCAAACAGAAACACTCGGCCAGTTCAGGCCGTTGGTTGAAGGAACACTTCGACGACAAGTACGCAAATGAAGCAAGAAAGAAAGGCTATCGTTCACGTGCTTATTTCAAAATGGAAGAGATTCAAACGAAAGATAAATTGCTGTCTCCTGGGATGACCATTGTGGATTTGGGTGCAGCACCTGGCGGTTGGTCTCAATATGCTGCTAAGATTGTTGGAGACAACGGACAAATCATTGCGTGTGACTTGTTACCAATGGATCCGATTGCTGGTGTTAGCTTTTTACAAGGCGATTTCCGCGAAGAAGCTGTGCTAGATGCCTTGTTGGAACGTATACAACCAAACATGGTTGATGTCGTGATGTCAGATATGGCACCTAATATAGCAGGCAACAATTCTGTGGATCAGCCAAGAGCTATGTATTTAGTTGAATTAGCTTTGGATATGTGTCGACAAGTTCTAGCTACCAATGGTAGTTTTGTTGTAAAAGTATTCCAAGGCGAAGGGTTTGACCAATACGTTAAGGACGTCCGCGAGATGTTTAAAACAGTAAAAGTTAGAAAACCCGACTCTTCTCGAGCTCGATCTCGTGAAGTGTTTATCGTAGCCACTGGTTACAAAGGTTAACGATTCTCTTCCAAGAGTGAGAGTTAACAACATGGCTACAGGTTACAAACTGTAGTACCCTACCTTTAATTACAATTAGTTATCGAGAGGCTTACACCTTGAGTGACATGGCAAAAAATTTAATTCTGTGGCTTGTTATCGCGGTAGTGTTGATGTCGGTATTCCAGAGCTTCGGCCCTGGGGAAAGTAACGGCAGAGCAGTAGATTACACCACGTTTGTACAGGAAGTTGGCCAAGGCCAGATTCAAGACGCACAGTTCAATAACAGCGAAATCACTTTCACACGTCGTGGTGGTGGTTCTAAGTATGTAACTTACATGCCTGTTTATGATCAAAAGCTACTTGATGACTTAATTAATCAAAACGTAAAAGTTCAGGGTACACCACCTGAAGAGCAGAGCCTGCTTGGCACTATCTTCATCTCATGGTTCCCAATGATCTTACTGATTGGTGTATGGATTTTCTTCATGCGTCAAATGCAAGGCGGCGGCGGCGGTAAAGGCGCGATGTCTTTCGGTAAGAGTAAAGCTCGAATGATGAGCGAAGAACAAATCAAAACCATGTTTGCTGATGTTGCCGGTTGTGACGAAGCAAAAGAAGACGTGAAAGAGCTTGTGGACTACCTTCGTGACCCAAGCCGCTTCCAAAAGCTAGGTGGTAAGATCCCGACAGGTATCCTGTTGGTTGGTCCTCCTGGTACGGGTAAAACATTGCTTGCAAAAGCGATTGCCGGTGAAGCGAAAGTACCGTTCTTTACTATCTCTGGTTCTGACTTCGTTGAAATGTTTGTTGGTGTTGGTGCATCTCGTGTGCGTGACATGTTCGAACAAGCGAAGAAAGCGGCACCTTGTATCATCTTTATCGATGAAATTGATGCTGTAGGTCGTCAACGTGGCGCTGGTGTTGGTGGTGGTCACGATGAACGTGAACAAACACTGAACCAAATGTTGGTTGAGATGGATGGTTTCGAAGGTAACGAAGGTATTATCGTTATCGCTGCGACTAACCGTCCAGACGTACTAGACCCTGCATTACTTCGTCCTGGTCGTTTTGACCGTCAAGTTGTGGTTGGTCTACCGGATGTACGTGGTCGTGAACAGATTCTTAAAGTACACATGCGTAAAGTGCCACTATCAGGTGATGTTGAACCGTCGCTGATCGCTCGTGGTACTCCAGGCTTCTCTGGTGCAGATCTTGCGAACCTTGTGAACGAAGCGGCGCTATTTGCTGCTCGTGGTAACAAGCGCAATGTATCTATGGTTGAGTTTGAACTTGCGAAAGACAAAATTATGATGGGTGCAGAGCGCCGTTCAATGGTTATGTCTGAAGAAGTGAAAGAGTCAACGGCTTACCACGAAGCGGGTCACGCAATTGTTGGTCGTTTGGTACCTGAACACGATCCAGTGTACAAGGTGTCAATCATTCCACGTGGTCGTGCGCTTGGTGTAACTATGTACCTACCTGAGCAAGACCGCGTAAGCATGTCTCGCCAACATCTAGAATCAATGATCTCTAGTTTGTACGGTGGTCGTCTTGCTGAAGAACTTATTTACGGTAAAGACAAAGTGTCAACTGGTGCGTCTAACGATATCGAACGTGCAACTGATATTGCTCGTAAGATGGTTACGCAGTGGGGCTTCTCTGAGAAATTGGGTCCTCTTCTTTACGCAGAAGAAGAAGGTGAAGTTTTCCTAGGTCGCGGCATGAGCCAAGCTAAGCACGTTTCTGATGACACGACTAAGCTTATCGATGAAGAGATTCGTATCCTTATCGACCGTAACTACGATAGAGCTAAGAAGATTCTTGAAGATAACATGGATATCATGCATTCGATGAAAGACGCTCTAATGAAGTTCGAAACGATCGATGCAGGTCAAATTGATGACTTGATGGAGCGTAAGCAAGAGATTCGTGATCCAGCTGGTTGGGGTGATCAGGTAAAAGCTGAACCTACAAAGGAAGAAGCAAAACCTGAAGCTAAGGCAGAAGAAGCTAAAGCGGAACCTAAAGCTGAAGAGTCAAAAGTTGAAGAAGTTAAATCTGAATCAGATGATGCTCAAAACAAAGATTCTTAATCGCTAAACTATCAATTAAAACCCTGAGTACGCTCAGGGTTTTTCTGTTTATAGCCTATGGTGTTTTTCCCTTTAAGATCGGCCTTCCATGATATTAAAAGCAAAGAATAAAACTCTCGTGTTAGATCGCCCACATGTGATGGGCATCCTCAATGTCACCCCTGACTCTTTCTCTGACGGTGGGAAATTTAACTCACTTGATAATGCCTTACAGCAAGCTGAACGCATGGTTCAAGCGGGCGTTAGCATTATCGATATTGGTGGTGAGTCAACTCGACCTGGCGCTCCTGATGTTTCGTTAGAAGAGGAGCTTGCCCGTGTCATTCCTGCTATTAAAGCCATTCGTGCCAAGTTTGATGTGTGGATCTCGATAGATACCAGTAAAGCGGAAGTGATGCGCCAAGCTGTTGAAGCGGGCGCTGATTTGATCAATGATGTGCGCGCTTTGCAAGAGCCTGGAGCATTACAAGTCGCCGCTGATGCTAATGTTCCGATTTGTCTGATGCACATGAAAGGTCAGCCGAGAACCATGCAAGCTAACCCAAGTTATGATGATGTTCTTCAGGATGTAGAAGCATTCTTGCAAGAAAGGGTAGAAGCGTGTGAGGCGGTGGGTATTTCAAAAGATCAGCTGATCCTTGACCCTGGCTTTGGCTTTGGGAAAACCATCGAACACAATTATCACCTACTAGCGCATCTTGAAAAGTTTCATTCGTTAGGCTTACCTGTTTTAGCGGGGATGTCGAGAAAATCGATGATCTTTAAATTGCTAGACAAGGTTCCGGCCGATTGCATGGTCGCAAGCGTCACTTGCGCGACGATTGCCGCGATGAAAGGCGCACAAATTATTCGCGTTCATGATGTCGAGGAGACACTGGAAGCGATGAAAATAATCGAAGTGATGAACAACAATCACTAAATATAATTAAGGAAAATCACTATGTCTGATAAAAGACGTTATTTCGGCACAGATGGTGTGCGTGGCAAAGTAGGCCAGTACCCGATTACACCTGATTTTGTTCTGAAGCTTGGCTGGGCTGCGGGTCGTGTTCTTGCGAAGCAAGGCACAAAGAAAGTCATCATTGGTAAAGATACTCGTATCTCTGGTTACATGCTTGAGTCAGCGCTAGAAGCTGGCCTTGCTGCTGCTGGTCTTCAGGCTACGTTTACTGGCCCAATGCCAACACCTGCTGTGGCTTACCTAACTCAAACCTTCCGCGCTGAAGCCGGTATTGTTATCTCTGCATCACACAACCCATACTACGATAACGGTATCAAGTTCTTCTCTTCTGAGGGAACAAAACTGCCGGACGATATCGAGTTGGCAATTGAAGCAGAGTTGGATAAAGACATCGAATGTGTTGATTCTTCAGAGCTAGGTAAAGCAGTACGTTTGAACGATGCGGCTGGCCGTTACATCGAGTTCTGTAAAAGTACGTTCCCACATAAAATGACATTAGCTGGCATGAAGATCGTTATCGATTGTGCACATGGTGCGACTTACCACATTGCGCCTGCTGTATTTAAAGAACTGGGTGCTGAGGTCGTTGCGATTGGTGTTGAGCCAAACGGTACTAACATCAACCACGAAGTCGGTGCGACGGATGTACGTGCTCTGCAAGCAAAAGTGCTTGAAGAAAAAGCGGCATTAGGTCTTGGCTTTGATGGTGATGGTGACCGTATCATCATGGTTGACGAGCTAGGCAACAAAGTTGATGGCGACCAAATCGCTTACATTATTGCTCGTGATGCACTGCGTCGCGGTGAGTTGAAAGGCGGCGTTGTTGGTACACTAATGACCAACCTGGGTATGGAAAACGGCCTTAAGCAGTTAGGTATTCCGTTTGTACGTGCTGCTGTTGGTGACCGTTACGTAATGGAACAGCTTCTTGCTAAAGGCTGGAAGATCGGCGCTGAAAACTCGGGGCACGTTATCCTACTAGATAAAGTGACGACGGGTGATGCTATCGTTGCTGCTCTGCAAGTTTTGGCTTCAGTTGTTGATAGCGAAATGACACTGAATGAGTTGTCTCAGGGCATGACGTTGTACCCTCAAGTTCTAGAAAACGTTCGTTTCAGCGGAGATTCAAACCCACTAGAAGCCGAAGCGGTAAAAGCAGCGGTTGTTGAAGTAGAAGCAGAGCTTGGCGAGAAAGGCCGTGTACTATTACGCAAGTCTGGTACCGAGCCACTACTGCGTGTCATGGTTGAAGGCGAAGATGCAGAGCTTGTTCAAGCATCAGCGCTTAAGATTGCAGATGCAGTAAAAGCAAACTGCTAATTTAACCTTTTACTTAGCTGGCGCAGCGAATAGCGCTTGTGATTAGAAGTGGTTGACTTATATCACGGTCAAAAGATATAACGGTCAAAAGAGACATAAATGAGTTTTGTGTCGCTTTTGACCTTTTTTTGACCATTCACTTGGTAAAGGCTTATTTTTTAGCAAATTCTCCTTGTCAGCCATCGTCGCATTCGCTAGTATTGCTCGGCCTTCAGTTAGGAGGTCGCTAGCCTTGTTCTTAAAAATAGTTTTTTGAACGGCGCTGGCTCAACAATTAGGAACATAGGTGGAAAAATGTTTACAGTTCTACTTGTGATTTACCTGTTGGCAGCGCTTGGTGTAATTGGCCTAGTGTTGATTCAACAAGGTAAAGGCGCAGATATGGGAGCCTCTTTCGGTGCTGGCGCTTCAAACACTGTGTTTGGTGCTGGTGGCTCAGGAAATTTCCTTACCCGAATGACTGCAATTTTTGCAACTACATTTTTTATCCTTAGCTTAGTGCTTGGTAATATGTCTACACATAAAACTGAGTCACAATGGATTGACCCGACCCAAGGTCAGGTGATTCAACAAGCTGATGATGCAGTGAGTGAAGTTCCGGCGCAAGGCGACGAAATTCCACAATAATCTGTAAAGATTTGATGCCGAGATGGTGAAATTGGTAGACACGCTAGCATGAGGTGCTAGTGCCTTAGGGTGTGAGGGTTCGAGTCCCTCTCTCGGCACCATGTTTACAAACTTGTAAAACATCTTGTTGGGCGTATAATGCTCGCAAGTCGGACGCGGGATGGAGCAGTTTGGTAGCTCGTCGGGCTCATAACCCGAAGGTCGTCGGTTCAAATCCGGCTCCCGCAACCAATTTCAATGCTATTATATAGCTTGTATTGGTAGCAAGTTTGCACAGTGTGAACCTCACTGTGAGTTAGGTGCGATATCGAATGTGATGGCACTTAACATATAAGGGTCCAGCAACAAAAACCCCGGCTTATACGGGGTTTTTTGTTATCTAAGCATTTGTAAATGTATTTAGATAATGTTTGCTTGGAATTTAAATTGGGCTTTGAGCCCTTTTTTTGTTTCTGGAGTGGTTAAATGACTGGTTTAGAAAGACAACTTACTGAAATGCTTGACGCTCCAGTAGCAGCATCAGGTTATGAGTTAGTTGGATTAGAATTTATTCGTGCTGGTGAGCACTCAACGCTACGTATTTACATCGATTCACCAAACGGTATCAATGTAGATGATTGCGCTGAAGTTAGCCACCAAGTAAGTGCCGTAATGGACGTTGAAGATCCAATTTCAGTGGCTTATAACCTTGAAGTGTCTTCACCAGGTTTAGAAAGACCACTGTTCAAAGCAGAGCATTACCAACAATTTATTGGTCACGAGGTAAGCATCGTTTTGAAAATGGCTGTCGGCAACCGTCGTAAATGGAAAGGTGATATCCAATCTATCGAAGGCGAGACAGTGAAAGTATTGGTTGAAGGACAAGAAGAAGAATTCGTCCTGAGCAATATTGCGAAAGCTAACCTGATCCCTAAATTTTAGTTCTCCTAGAGAGAAGAGCTTAAGAGGCTAGATTAATGAACAAAGAAATTTTGGCGGTAGTAGAAGCTGTTTCAAATGAGAAAGCAGTTCCTCGTGAGCGTATTTTTGAAGCGCTTGAAATCGCGCTTGCAACGGCAACAAAAAAGAAAAGCGAACTAGAAATTGAAGTTCGTGTTGAAATTGACCGTAAAACGGGTGATTTCGAAACTTTCCGTCGTTGGGAAGCTGTTGAGGAAGTTGAATTCCCAACAAAAGAAATCTCTATTGAAGCTGCAAAGTACGATGACCCAGAGATCGAACTTGGCGGTTTCATTGAAGATGATATCGAATCAGTAACGTTTGACCGTATTACGACTCAAACGGCTAAGCAAGTTATCGTACAGAAAGTACGTGAAGCTGAACGCGCTCAAATCGTTGAGCAGTTCATCGATAACGAAGGCGAGCTAGTAACTGGCGCAGTTAAGAAAGTTAACCGTGACACTATTATTCTAGACCTAGGTAACAACGCTGAAGCGGTAATCCTTCGTGATGACCAACTTCCTCGTGAAAACTTCCGTCCAGGTGACCGTGTTCGTGGTCTTCTTTACGCAGTTAAACCAGAAGCTCGTGGTTTCCAGCTTTTCGTTACTCGTTCGAAGCCAGAAATGCTAGCTGAACTATTCCGTGTTGAAGTGCCTGAGATTGGTGAAGAGCTAATTGAACTTAAAGGTGCTGCACGTGACGCTGGTTCTCGTGCTAAAATCGCTGTGAAAACAAACGACAAACGTATTGACCCAGTTGGTGCGTGTGTTGGTATGCGTGGCGCACGTGTACAAGCTGTTTCTAACGATCTTGGTGGTGAACGTATCGATATCGTTCTTTGGGATGATAACCCGGCTCAATTCGTAATCAACGCAATGGCTCCTGCTGATGTTGCTTCAATCATCGTTGATGAAGACGCACACTCTATGGATATCGCTGTTGAAGCGGATAACCTAGCACAAGCGATTGGCCGTAGCGGTCAAAACGTACGTCTAGCGTCTCAACTTACTGGTTGGGAACTGAACGTAATGACTGTTGCTGATCTTGAGAAGAAGCACCAAGAAGAAGCAGTTGCCTCTATTGAAAACTTCATGAAGCACCTAGACATTGAAGAAGACTTTGCTCAAATGCTTGTTGAAGAAGGCTTCTCTACGCTTGAAGAAGTAGCATACGTTCCTGTGAACGAGCTTCTTGAAGTAGACGGTCTAGACGAAGGTATCGTTGAAGAACTACGTAACCGCGCAAAAGACGCACTGACTACTCTAGCGCTAGCGAAAGAAGAAACTTTCGACGGTGTTGAGCCTGCTGAAGACTTACTTGCACTTGAAGGTATTGAGCGTGAAATGGCTTACAAGCTAGCAGCAAAAGGCGTTGCGACACTGGAAGACCTAGCTGACCAAGGCGTTGATGAACTAGAAGGCATCGAAGACCTAACTGCAGAGCGTGCAGGCGAGCTAATTATGGCTGCGCGTAACATCTGTTGGTTCGGCGACGAAGAATAATTCAGCAAGGAGAGAAAGCGGTATGACACAATTAACAGTTAAAGCACTGAGTGAAGAGATTGGTACGCCAGTTGACCGCTTAATTGAACAACTTGCTGATGCAGGCATGAAGAAAGCAGGGTCGGATCAAGTGACTGATTCAGAGAAGCAAACATTGCTAACGCACCTTAAAAAGGAGCACGGCGATACTTCAGGCGAAACAGAACCGACTCGTTTAACTCTTCAACGCAAGACCCGCAGCACGCTAAGTGTTGCCGCTGGAGGCGGTAAGAGTAAGGATGTTCAAGTAGAGGTACGTAAAAAGCGTACTTACGTGAAGCGCAGCACTATTGAAGATGAAGCGAAACGTGAAGCTGAGGAAGTAGCTAATCGTGAAGCGGAAGAGAAAGCACAACGCGATGCTGAAGAGCAAGCGAAACGTGATGCTGCAGAGAAAGCACAGCGCGAAGCCGAAGAAAAAGTAACACGTGAAGCGGATGCAAAACGTGAAGCTGAAGAGAAGGCTCAACGCGCACAAGCTGAAAAGGCTAAAAAAGACATGAATTCAAAAAATGCAGACGCTAACGCACAAGCGAAAAAAGAAGCGGATGAACTTAAAGCTCGTCAAGAGCTAGAAGCAACTCGTAAAGCAGAAGCTGAAGCAGCTAAGCTTGTTGAAGAAGCTCGTAAGTTAGCAGAAGAGAACCAAGAACGTTGGTCTGAAGAAGAGAAGAAGAAGAAAGAGCAAGAGAAATCTGCGGATTACCATGTGACTACTTCTACTTACGCTCGTGAAGCTGAAGATGCGGCAGATAAGAAAGATGAGAAAGCACCTCGTCGTCGCAAGAAGAAAGCAGCTCCTGCTAACCAACCTGCAAACAACCGTGGTGGTCGTAACCAACGTGGTCGTGGCGGTAAAGGTAAGCTTGCTAAACCAACTTCAATGCAGCAAGGCTTCGATAAGTCAGCAACTGTTGCTAAATCTGACGTTGCTATCGGCGAAACTATCGTTGTTTCTGAACTGGCTAGCAAAATGTCAGTTAAAGCAACTGAAGTTATCAAAGTAATGATGAAGATGGGCGCTATGGCGACTATCAACCAAGTGATCGACCAAGAAACAGCACAACTTGTTGCTGAAGAAATGGGTCACAAGGTAATCCTACGTAAAGAAAACGAACTTGAAGAAGCAGTACTAGCTGACCGTGATAGCGATGCTATCGCTGAAGGTCGTGCTCCTGTTGTTACTATCATGGGTCACGTTGACCACGGTAAAACTTCAACACTTGATTACATTCGTAAAGCACACGTTGCTTCTGGCGAAGCTGGCGGTATCACGCAGCACATTGGTGCTTACCACGTAGATACTGACAACGGTATGATCACTTTCCTTGATACTCCTGGACACGCGGCGTTTACAGCTATGCGTGCTCGTGGTGCTCAAGCGACAGATATCGTTGTACTTGTAGTTGCAGCAGACGATGGCGTAATGCCACAAACAATCGAAGCAATCCAGCACGCGAAAGCGGCAGGCGTTCCTCTGATTGTTGCTGTGAACAAGATCGATAAAGAGGGTGCAAACCCAGACAACGTTAAGAATGAGCTAGCTCAATACGACGTTATCCCTGAAGAATGGGGCGGTGAGAACATCTTCGTTCACATCTCTGCAAAACAGGGTACAAACATCGATGGTCTTCTAGAAGCAATCCTTCTTCAGTCTGAAGTTCTTGAACTTACAGCGGTTAAAGAAGGCATGGCGTCTGGTGTTGTTGTTGAATCTCGTCTTGATAAAGGTCGCGGTCCAGTTGCAACAGTACTAGTACAGTCTGGTACTCTAAACAAAGGCGATATCGTTCTTTGTGGTCAAGAGTACGGCCGTGTTCGTGCAATGCGTGATGAAAACGGTAAAGACATCGAAACTGCAGGTCCATCTATTCCTGTAGAAATTCTAGGTCTTTCTGGTGTTCCTTCGTCAGGCGATGAAGCGACTGTTGTACGTGATGAGCGTAAAGCACGTGAAGTTGCGAACTACCGTCAAGGTAAATTCCGTGATGTTAAACTAGCTCGCCAACAAAAAGCGAAACTAGAGAACATGTTCGCGAACATGACGGCTGGCGAAGTTGCTGAGCTTAACGTGGTACTTAAAGCTGACGTTCAAGGTTCTGTAGAAGCGATTGCTGACTCTCTACTGAAACTGTCAACTGACGAAGTGAAAGTGAACATCGTAGGTTCTGGTGTTGGTGGTATTACTGAAACTGATGCAACGCTTGCTGCAGCTTCTAACGCTATCATCCTTGGTTTCAACGTTCGTGCTGACGCAACTGCGCGTAACACGGTTCAGAACGAAAACCTAGATCTACGTTACTACTCAATCATTTACCAACTAATTGACGAAGTTAAACAGGCGATGGGCGGTATGCTTGCTCCTGAATTCCGTCAAGAGATCATTGGTCTTGCACAAGTTCGTGACGTATTTAAGTCGCCTAAACTTGGTGCAATCGCTGGTTGTATCGTGACTGAAGGTACGATTAAGCGTAGCAACCCAATCCGCGTACTTCGTGAAAACGTTGTTATCTACGAAGGTGAACTAGAGTCACTTCGTCGCTTTAAAGATGACGTACAAGAAGTTAAGAACGGTTACGAGTGTGGTGTCGGCGTTAAGAACTACAACGACGTTCGCGTTGGTGACCAGATCGAAGTATTCGAAATCGTTGAGGTTAAACGTACTCTAGACTAATCAGTCTGTACGACTCGACATATTGACTAAGGTTACTAACATTACTAGTAAAGGTAATAAGTAATCGGTTGTTGAATACACCATGGGGGGCTGGTAATTACCAAGCCCCCCATCTTTCTAAGTGAGAAAAGAAAATGTCAAAAGAATTTAGCCGCACACAACGTGTGTCTCAGCAGCTTCAAAAAGAGCTTGCTCTTATCCTACAACGTGAAGTTCGTGACTCACGTATTGGTATGGTAACTATCTCAGACGTAGAAGTGTCTCGTGACCTTGCTTACGCAAAAGTGTTCGTGACTTTCCTGTGTGTTGGTGAGCAAACTCCTGAATCATGCCTTAAAGCTCTTAAAGAGCATGAAGTGCCAGTTCGTATGGCTCTTGGTAAGCGTATTCGCCACCGTCTAACGCCTGAGGTTCGTTTTACTTACGACAACACACTAGTAGAAGGCATGCGTATGTCTAACCTAGTAAGTGAAGTTCTGAACGATGATAAGCGTAAGCAAGAAGAAGCTGGCCGCACTGACGAAGCTCAGTCTAAGGGCGAAGAGTAATGGCTCGCCGTCGTAAAGGTCGCCCTATCAACGGGGTAATTCTATTAGATAAGCCGACTGGCATTTCGTCTAATGATGCACTGCAAAAAGTAAAGCGTATTTACTTTGCAGAGAAGGCAGGGCACACCGGTGCTCTGGATCCTCTTGCGACTGGCATGCTGCCAATTTGTCTTGGTGAAGCAACGAAGTTCTCTCAGTTTCTTCTAGATTCTGATAAGCGCTACGTTGTTATCGCTAAGCTTGGTGAGCGTACCAATACCTCTGACTCTGATGGTGAAGTGGTAGAGACACGTGATGTTAACGTGACTCAAGAACAGCTTGAACGTTGCATTGCGAGCTTCAAGGGTGAAACCGATCAGATACCATCAATGTTTTCGGCATTGAAGTATCAAGGTAAGCCTTTGTACGAATACGCACGTGCAGGTATCGAGGTTCCTCGTGAGTCTCGTAAGATCACTGTGTACTCTATTGAACTGCTTCGCTTTGAAGGTGATGAAGTTGAAATGGAAGTGCATTGTTCGAAAGGCACATACATCCGGACAATTACCGACGACCTTGGTGAAATGCTAGGTTGTGGTGCTCACGTGACCATGCTTCGTCGTACAGGTGTCGCAAAGTACCCATACGAGCGTATGGTGACTTTGGAGCAGTTAAACGAGATCCTAGAGCAAGCACAGGCGCAAGAAATTGCACCGAAAGAGCTGCTTGATCCACTGCTGATGCCAATGGACACTGCCGTTGAAGACTTACCAGAAGTAAACCTGAACGCGGAACTGACTGACCTAGTTCAGCACGGTATGCCAGTTCAGGTTGCTGGTGCGCCAACTGAAGGCACGGTTCGTATGACAAGTGGCGAAGAGAAGCTGTTTGTCGGCGTAGCTCAGATTGCTGAAGATGGCCGAGTTGCACCGAAGCGTTTGGTTGTTTTCAGAGATGAAGAGCCACAAGCGTAGCGCTTACATCGGATCTTAGCGCTGAGTCGTGAAAAGTGAGCAAATAAGATAGAAAGCGAACGCCTAATTTAGGTGGTTCGCTTTTTTCGTTTTTAATGGGTTCGATTGTTATTGCACCAACTGACAAACTTCCCTATAATCCTCGGCTCGCGTAGCGGCTGAATCAGAGATTGGCTGCTACAAATATAAACTTACTCTTATCAGGAGAGAATTATGTCTCTGAATGCAGAAACTAAAGCAGCAATCGTTGCAGAATACGCACAATCTGAAGGCGACACAGGTTCACCAGAAGTACAAGTAGCACTACTTACTGCTTCTATCAACCACCTACAAGGTCACTTCAAAGCGCACAAACACGATCACCACAGCCGTCGTGGTCTACTACGTATGGTTTCTAGCCGTCGTAAGCTTCTTGATTACTTGAAAGGCAAAAACCTTGCTCGTTACCAAGACCTAATCAAGCGTCTAGGCCTACGTCGCTAATAGCGATGTCTGCAAAGACAGTTTGAAGAAAAGGAGCATTTATGCTCCTTTTTTTGTGCCTGTAAGAAAATGTTAGGCTGGATGCTCAGAATATCATCTGGCTTTTTCTGATAGGAAATATATCTCCTAATAAAAATAGTTTATACTACGCCCGCCTATAGCGTTTTCAGCGTTTGGCAATCAACCTCTCAAGAGATTACAGTCACAGATGTCGGCCAATAGGTCGCGACTATTCAAAGGCGGATTTGGTCTTAATTCGGCGTATGAACACATACAAAGATTCACCATCCTAAGTCCCTTTTCACTAGTCGCGATTGGTAATGTCTTGAGTCATTATTCACTTAATCTAAAGTCTGACTTTAGAGCTAAGGATATACAATGTTTGAAAAACCAGTTGTAAAATCGTTCCAGTACGGTAACCACACCGTTACTCTAGAAACGGGCGTAATTGCACGTCAAGCTACTGCTGCTGTAATGGCGACTATGGACGATACTTCAGTATTCGTTTCTGTTGTTGCTAAGAAAGAAGCAGTTGCAGGTCAAGACTTCTTCCCACTAACAGTAAACTACCAAGAGCGTACATACGCTGCGGGTAAAATCCCTGGTGGTTTCTTCAAGCGTGAAGGTCGTCCATCTGAAGGCGAAACACTAACAGCTCGTCTGATTGACCGTCCAATTCGTCCACTTTTCCCAAGTGCGTTTAAAAACGAAGTTCAAGTTATCGCTACGGTTGTTTCTATCAACCCTGACGTAAACCCAGACATGATCACTATGATCGCAACATCTGCTGCGCTTGCTATCTCTGGTGCTCCATTCAATGGTCCTATCGGTGCTGCACGTGTTGGTCACATCGACGGCGAACTTGTTCTTAACCCATCAAATACTGAGCTTGAAAACTCTAAACTAGACCTAGTTGTGTCTGGTACAGAAGGCGCAGTACTTATGGTTGAATCTGAAGCAGATAACCTATCTGAAGAAGAAATGCTTTCAGCTGTTGTTTACGGTCACGACCAACAACAAGTTGTAATCAAAGCAATCAACGAGTTTGCTGCTGAAGTTGCAACTCCATCTTGGAACTGGGAAGCACCAGCAGTTAACACTGAGCTTAAAGCTCAAGTTGCTGAACTTGCTGAAACTCGTCTATCTGACGCGTACCAGATCACTGAGAAAATGGCTCGTTACGAGCAAGTTGGCGTAATCAAGAACGACGTTGTTGAAGCTCTAATTGCACAAGACGAAAACCTAGATGAGCGCGAAATCCGCGGCATGCTTGGTTCTCTAGAGAAAAACGTAGTACGTAGCCGCATCATCGCTGGCAACCCACGTATCGATGGCCGTGAAAAAGACATGGTTCGTGCGCTAGACGTACGTACTGGTGTTCTTCCACGTACACACGGTTCTTCTCTATTCACTCGTGGTGAAACTCAAGCACTTGTTACTGCAACGCTTGGCACACAACGTGATGCTCAAATCATCGACAGCCTGATGGGTGAGAAGAAAGACAACTTCCTTCTACACTACAACTTCCCTCCATACTGTGTAGGTGAAACTGGTTTCGTTGGTTCTCCTAAGCGTCGTGAAATTGGTCACGGTAAGCTTGCTAAACGTGGTATCCAAGCAGTAATGCCTTCTGTTGAAGAATTCCCATACACAGTTCGTGTTGTATCGGAAATCACAGAATCTAACGGTTCTTCTTCAATGGCTTCTGTATGTGGTACATCTCTAGCTCTTATGGATGCTGGTGTTCCAATCAAAGCTTCTGTTGCGGGTATCGCAATGGGTCTTGTTAAAGAAGGCGACGATTTCGTTGTTCTTTCTGACATCCTTGGCGACGAAGATCACCTAGGTGACATGGACTTTAAAGTAGCAGGTACTAACGCTGGTATCACTGCACTTCAAATGGACATCAAGATCGAAGGTATCACTAAAGAGATCATGCAAATTGCACTTAACCAAGCGCAAGGTGCACGTAAGCACATCCTTTCTGTAATGGATGAAGCTATCTCTGGTGCTCGTGAAGATATCTCTGAATTCGCTCCACGTATCCACACAATGAAAATCAGCTCTGATAAGATCAAAGATGTTATCGGTAAAGGCGGCGCAGTTATCCGTGCTCTTTGTGAAGAAACTGGTACTACAATCGAAATCGAAGACGATGGCACAATCAAGATTGCTGCTACTGAAGGCGCAGCTGCTAAAGAAGCTATCCGTCGTATCGAAGAGATCACAGCTGAAGTTGAAGTTGGCCGCATTTACCAAGGTAAAGTTGCTCGTCTAGCTGACTTCGGTGCATTCGTTACTATCCTTCCAGGTAAAGATGGTCTAGTACACATCTCTCAAATCGCTGACAAGCGCGTTGAGAAAGTGTCTGACTACCTAACTGAAGGTCAAGAAGTTCCTGTTAAGGTTCTTGAAATTGACCGTCAAGGCCGTGTACGTCTAAGCATGAAAGAAGCAGTTGAAACGCCAGCTGAAGGCGAAGCACCTGCTGCTGAGTAATTCTCAGTGTGTCGATGGTGATATCGCTTTTTAGTGATTTCTAACCTATCGTCAACAAAGCATGTTATAAAGGGGAGCATATCGCTCCCCTTTTTTATTGCGGTCATAACAGGAGTAATTATTTGTGAAATGGTTTCAAACCGCGAGTATGTGTTTACTGCTTGTACTAACAGGTTGTGCGACAACATCAGATAACACCTCAAGTTGGGTTTATCCACCGATGGCTGTGCCACTGCAACCAAGCGTTCAGCAAGAAGTTCAAATTGCACGTCTTAGTCAGTTATTACAGCGCCCAGATTTGAACGATGAAGTTCGAGCTAAGATGCTGTTTGAACGTGGTAACTACTACGACAGTGTTGGCCTGCGTGATCTCGCGCGTCTCGACTTCAACCAATCTCTTTCATTGAACCCTGCTCAACCTGATATCTTCAATCTTTTGGGTGTTTACTTTACGCAGGTAGGGGAGTTTGATGCGGCTTATGAATCTTTTGATTCTACGTTAGAGCTTGATCCTGCAAACTCTTACGCAGAAAGGAACCGCTCTATCGCGCTTTACTATGGCGAGCGTTACGACTTAGCCAATGAAGAGATGATGAAGCACTATGCCGACGATCCTAGCGATCCGTTTCGCGCTCTTTGGTTGTATATTATTCAGCATGAGCTAACGCCAGAGCAAGCTAAGCTTGATTTACAAAAACGTTACGAGAGTCGCGATGAGCAGTGGGGTTGGGTATTAGTCGCGATTATGCTTGATGACATTACTGAAGAGCAGGCTTTCAAGGCGATCTTAACCGGTACTCGTGACAACACGTTACTTGCGCAGCGTCTAACAGAGACGTACTTCTACCTTGCTAAGCGTTACCATATGAATGGTGATTACGCGAATGCTATCTCTTTGTACAAGTTAGCGGTTTCTTTTAACGTGTATGAATACGTAGAACATCGTTACTCTTTCTTAGAGTTAAGCCGTATCTTCACCACACTTAAAGCTGAGCACTTAGCGCAAGTTAAGCTGGCTGAGGCCGAAGAAGAAGCCAACGCTAAGTAAGCAACACATTTTGATTCCGAAAAGCCGCTGTCTGTCAGCGGTTTTTTTATGCTCCTTTTTTATGATCTTCATCTCGTTTTGATTGCTTTTTATTTAAACAACACTAAAATAGTTAGTCTTGCTAACTAAATGCCATTCTTTGATTAGGTGAGTATGCTGAACCAGAATTTAGAAAAGATTGAGCGCTTCGCCTCTAAGATATGGCGCACTCAGGTAAATGAAGATCCTATTTGCCAATTGAGCTTCAATGAATATGACTATTTGAAGGTCATTCAAGCCTCTCCTGAACCGATCCGATTGACAGATCTGGCGATTGAAATGCAAGTAACCAAGCCTTCAGCAACTACTATGGTTCAAAGGTTAGAGAGAAAAGGTCTCGTTGAGCGTAAAGCTTCGCTCGAAGATGCGAGGTCTAAGTTGGTCGTACTGACCAGCAAAGCGGAAGTCGGCTTGGAAGAAGAAAGTAAGATCTATCAGGTCATGGCACAGATACTGGAAAGCCGTTTGTCTGAGCAAGAATCTCAGCAGTTAAACCTATTATTAAATAAAGCTTTAAAGTAAATAATTTAGATATTTAGTTAGCCTTGTTAACTAATTTTTCGAGTCATATCTTGTTGATATGCGACTCACAAATGAAAGTAGAGTAAGAAATGAGTAACTCAATTAGTCGTCAATTTTGGCGATACACAATCCCTACCGTGGCGGCCATGTTGGTTAATGGCCTGTACCAAGTGGTGGATGGCATCTTCATTGGCCGCTATGTGGGGGCTGATGGACTTGCAGGTATCAATGTTGCGTGGCCTGTGATTGGTTCGATTCTTGGTATTGGTATGTTGGTGGGTGTGGGCACAGGTGCGCTTGTCTCGATTCGCCAAGGTGAAAAAGATACTCAAGGCGCTAAGCAGATCTTAGCAACGGGCTTAACCTTGTTGTTAGCGATAACGCCTATTGTCTCTGCATTGCTGTTCTTGTTTGCTGATAACTTCTTGCTTTGGCAGGGCGCTGAAGGGCGAGTGTATGAACTTGGTCTGCAGTACTTACACATTCTGATTGGTGCTAGTGTCTTCACGCTAGGTTCGATCGCGATGCCGTTTCTACTGCGTAACGATGACAGTCCGAACTTAGCGACGATACTGATGATCGTTGGTGCGGTGATTAATATCGTGCTCGATTACCTGTTTATCGCTCTCTATGGCTGGGAGTTGATGGGTGCAGCATTAGCAACAGCGATTGCCCAGTTTGTAGTAACGGCTCTCGGCTTGGCTTACTTCTTCTCGCGTCGAGCAAACCTACGTTTACGTTGGAATGAGTTGAGATTGAAGCTGGATGTGATTCCACAAATCTTCGCCATTGGTACATCAAGCTTCTTTATGTACGCTTATGGTTCGATGATGGTGGCGTTGCACAATGCGTTGTTCTCTCAATATGGCGACCAGTTGATGATCGGTGCTTACGCGATTTTGGGCTACATCGTGACGGTTTATTATCTCACGGCTGAAGGTATCGCCAACGGCATGCAACCATTGGTGAGCTACAACCATGGTGCGCGTAACCAAGCAAACATCCGCAAGCTACTTAAGATTGCGATGATGAGTTCGGTATTGATTGGTGTGGCGTTCGTGCTGCTTCTCAATGCGTTCCCACGTGAGTTTGTATCAGTATTTAACTCAGACGAACCTCAGTTGGTTGAGTACACCGTGTTGGGTATTCGCCTTCACATGTTTGCACTGGCGCTGGATGGCTTCTTGGTAGTCGCAGCTGCTTACTATCAAGCGGTGAACAAGGGCAGCAAGGCGATGTTTGTGACTATAGGTAATATGCTTATCCAACTACCGTTCTTGTACATTATGCCTAAGTTGTATGGTGTGCCGGGGATCTGGATTGCGTACCCACTGTCTAACATCGCGCTAAGTGTGGTGGTGATGGTGATGCTCTACAAAGATATAAAGAAGCTCGATGCCTCACCGATGGAAACCGCGGCGGCATAGGTCGCGTTTCTTAAGTCGAATAAAATAGGTCTAGCGAATGCTAGACCTTTTTTGTATTTGTTACTGGTTAGTCCAATGCGAGGAACTAGATGTTCTTAACGTCTAAACCTGCAAGCTGATGCCAATACCCATTACATTGGCGGCTTTCAATTTTCATCGGTTTTTGACCTTGCTCGTTTGCTCTGAAGTTGTTGATTTCAGAGAAGGTATCGATACCGAGTGGGCTTAAACGAACCACATCAACCAGGTCGTGCATGTTTGGCAAATCATTGACTAGGTTGTAGCAGTAGCCTGATTGCGTCTGGATACCATTAAGGTTGAATACTGATTGGCCTTCTTGGCTTTCTACTTGTAGCCCTGTTGGGTACTTGATACAGCAGGTTTCGCAATCGTCTTTAGCTTTGTTTTCCGCGCGAGCGGTAAAGCAGCGTGCTGAGTAAGCAAGCGGCAGGTAGCCGTGGCTAAACACTTCAACTTCGAACTTGTTACGAATATTTAGCTCTTCGCACTGGGTCATTACGTTGCTTAGCCATTCGCGAGAAAGCTCAACCGGCATACACCAACGCGTCATGCCTTGTTTCAAGAATAGGTTCAGGGTGCGTGCGTTGTAGGTGTTTACTGCCGGGCCAACCACGAAAGGTACTTTGCTTTCGCTGGCCAGTTGAATAGCAGACACATCATTGGCTTCGATCGCAAAGTCACCGTTATCGATGTACTTCTTCATGATGTTGACTTCGCTTGGTGCTTCTAGCAATGCCATGGTGGAAAGTACGACTTGCTTACCTGAAGCCGACAGCTCTTTAGCAATGTCCATCCAGTGTTTCGCTTTCATCTCACGACGCTTTGAACACACCGCTTCACCTAGGTAGATGATATCGGCTGAGCTTGATTTCGCTTGCTCATAGAAGCTTTCAACGTCTTGTTTTGGCCAAAAATAAAGTAGAGGGCCTAATGCGTATTTCATTGAGTTCTCCATTTGGCTCTATTGCCATTTACGGTGATAAGCGCCAAGCGTGGTTTGTGTACCTTCCGATACATTCGCCAGTGTCGCATTCCAAGCTTGTTCCACTTGGTATTGTTCTGGGTTCGCTAAGTAGCGATCGATAGCTGCACGCCACGTACGAGTGACTTGTTCAACATAAGCCGGGCTGCGTTGGCGACCTTCAATCTTCACTGAGGCAACGTTCGCCGCGAAAAGCTCAGGCAACATGGATAGCGTGTTGAGGCTGGTTGGCTCTTCAAGTGCGTGATAGCGCTTACGTTCACCATCGATATCTGCTTCAAAGCGGCCTTTACACAGCGTTGGGTAACCTGCGTTTTCACCTGCTTCATATTTATCGATAAGGATTTCGTTCAAGCGAGATTCGAGGCCAGTTTCTGTTTCTTGCCAGCGAACGTATTTCGCCGGAGAACAAGCACCAACAGTATTTGGTGATTCGCCTGTCATGTATGAAGAGAGGTAGCAACGGCCTTCTGCCATGATGCACAAGCTACCAAAAGCGAATACTTCAAGGTCAACGTCAGAAGTGATGTTACGAGAAAGCTGTTTGACCTGATGAATCGACAACACACGCGGTAGTACGACACGCTTAACGTTGAAGTTTTTATGGTAGAAGTCGATAGCCGCCGCATTGGTCGCAGATGCTTGCACTGATAGGTGCAGTTCTAGATCTGGATACTTATTTGCAGCGTACTCAAGCACCGCGATGTCTGCGATGATCAGCGCATCAACACCCAGAGCAGCGGCGTTGTCTACGGCATTAGTCCAACGGTCGAAGCCATTTGGGTGAGCAAACGTATTTAGGGCAACATGAATTTTCTTGTTGTGGTCATGCACATACTGCACAGCACGATCGAGCTTTTTACCCGCAAAGTTTAGGCCTGCAAAGTGTCGGGCATTGGTATCGTCTTTGAATCCGATATAGACAGCATCCGCACCACAATCAATAGCGGTTTTCAAAGCAGGTAAGTTACCCGCTGGGCATAAGAGTTCCATTTGCTCACTACCAGTAGAATTAAGTTGAAGCGAGCATTTTATGAAGAATTGTGAATGACGGAATTGATGTAAGGCAGGTTTAGATGGATAAATCTGCTTTTACTCCGTTTGAGGTACTGACGAATCGTGGTTTTGTGTATTAGTTTCGCTTAGGCGGTAAGGTATTTGAGTCGCTTAATTAGTTCTTATGACGGCGGTTTTGGGCAAACAACTCTTCGACATCTTGTTTTGGTTGCGGACGGTAGAAGTGGAAGCCTTGAATCGAACTACAGTTGAGGTTCGATAGCAGAGTTGCTTGCTCACTGGTTTCGACACCTTCAGCAACCACAGTTAAATCGAGAGATTTACCTAGGTTGATGATGTTTTCAATTACGGTGATTTGCTTTGGTAGGGTATCGATATCAGAGATGAAAGCTCGGTCTATTTTAAGCTCATCAATTGGGAAGCGAGCAAGGTAAGACAGTGAAGAGTAACCGGTACCAAAATCATCAATCGATAGAGCAAAGCCAAGTTTCTTGATGGCGTTAAGCATTTGAAGTGTGTGTTCACTATCACTCATTACCGCGCTTTCCGTTAGCTCGAACGTAATCGCACTTGGGTCAAGCTCGGTTGAGCGCAGCAGCTTTTCCATGTAATCAATCAGCTTTGGATTACCAAACTGTTCTGGTGAAAGGTTGATAGCCACTCGACCTGGAAGGATACCTTGCATCTTCCAGCGCTTAACCGTAGCAAATACTTCACGCATTACCACTCGGCCAAGTTGTTCAATAAGCCCTGCTCGTTCCGCCACAGGAATGAACGCGGCCGGACTGATATAACCTTCGACAGGATGCTTCCAACGTACCAGAGCTTCAGCGCCGTTGATGGTGAAATCACGGGCATTCACTTTCGGTTGATACCAAACCTCAAGTCCATTTTGTTGCAGTGCTTTTTGGAGCTCTATCTCAAGCCACAGTCGCATACGCGCTTCTTTATTCATTTGTTCGTTGAACTTGATCAGACGATTACGACCACGATCTTTCGCTTCATACATTGCTGTGTCTGCATTTTGCAGCAAGATACGAGCATCAGTACCATCTTGAGGAAAGCTCACACTACCAATAGAGCAGGCTAAGCGCTTGCTAAAGTGGTGAAGATCGAAGGGTTGATTGATCAGGGAAATGATCTTTTCAGCGAGCATTTCAGGTGTTCGCTGATGTTCAGGTTCTGGAAGGATAATACCAAACTCATCCCCGCCTAAATGTCCAATCACGGCCTTACGAGGCAGTAAGCGTTTAAGACGCGAAGCGACCTCTTTAATCACCTTGTCACCGATGTGATGACCAAGTGAGTCATTGATATTTTTAAAGTTATCAATGTCTAAGTAGAGCATCACCACCGGCGTATCGTTGTGAATGAACTGCTCAAGACGCTTAGTAAACCCAACTCGATTGTAGAGTTTGGTCAGTGCATCTATGTAGGCATCTTCACTGTTTGCTGGTGTGTATTGTTTTGCGGTTTCTTGTGCGTCTTGAATAAGCACCAGCTGAGTGTTGCTTCCAAGAACGGTGGTGGAGTCGATGTTGAGCTGGACCTTACGTTCAAAACCGCATCGCGCACCCGTTAAGCAAACCAAACCAGACTCAGAAATAATAGAGCTGAGGTTATTATTGAAGACTGTTTTGGTTTGTTCATCGATAAATAGGCGTCCCAGCTGTTCGCCAATTAACTCTGTGGTTGAGTTAAAGCCAAGCAGGCGCGCTGCCGCTGGGTTGGATGACAAGATATAGTCACTTTCAACGAGCAGTAATCCGTCAGGGAGTAGTTGAGATAGTTTGTGGAATTTGGCTTCGGATTCTTCTAAAGAACGGACAAGTACTTGGTTTTCTGATGTGTCGAAGGCGTGAAAGACGATGTAGTCGGTTTTGTTGCCATTGGTAAGCGGAGATAGGCTGAAATGAAGGCTGGTATCGAGGTCTGTTTCGTTGAGGGTGACTTCGGCCTCAATCGTTTCGCCACTGAATGCACGCTCATAGTAAGGCTTGAGATGTTGGTAGAACTGTTCGCCCAATGTTTGGCGATCATTCATGCCTGCAAGCTCTGTTTGACTCAAACCAGCAATATCGCAGTAACGCTCATTCACCATAAAATAGTTATGTTGAGCATCAAGTACTGCAAAAAAGAACGGACTATTTGCAGTTAGCTGGGTAAACCAATGTTGTAGTTGTTGGGGAGGCATCAAAGTACTACCAATTCTCCAAGAGCTTGAATATTCACTATCGATAAATATTTATTACTTTTTGTGTGGCTATCGATATTTACCTGTGAGTGCAGCGATCCGCTGTAATTCTCATTACCTGAGTTACTATAACTGTGATTTTCAGGATATTAAAGGTCGAGTATCAAACAGAAGTTAATTTGATACATAACAGTAACTGAGATCTCAACATCATCTATGATGCATTCCATATTATTGACAAAGTTACGGATAAGTCACGTGATAAACAAGATTCGCACTCAACTAGTTCAAAATGCCGCATCAATTTTGCGATCTCCAGTCCAGTTATTGCCTAAAACAGTACAAAAAAGAGCCTTATTGGAGGCGCTTAAGAATGTATTCAAGGAAGCTTTAGAGGACGGTGACTTTGAGTTTTTAGAAGACAAATGGCTGAAAGTCTCAATAAAAGACATGGGGTTAAGTTGGTGTATTAGCTACAAAAATGAGCAACTGGTTGTAGCTGATAAAGAGGTGGTTGAAGATGTAAGCTTTAGCGGCAATCTTAACGATCTTGTGTTGATTGCGGGGCGTAAAGAAGACCCAGATACGCTTTTCTTCCAACGTAGACTGTCTATTGAAGGCGATACCGAGCTCGGTTTAGAAGTTAAAAACTTGATGGATAGCGTAGATTTGGACTTATTGCCGACTCCTATGAAAACTTTGTTAAATCAATTAGCTGATTTTGTGCAGAAGGGAGTACAATCCCCAGATACACAAAGTGAGGTAATGAATGCTTATTCGAACTGAAGCACCGGCAGATATACTTGTCATTGATCGTTTATTGAAATCTGTTTTTGAAACAGATGCAGAAGCTAACTTGGTTATGAGCTTGCGTGAGAATAGCCATTTAACGCTATCGCTGGTGGCTTGTTCTGATGAAGGCGAGGTGGTTGGTCACCTGATGTTTAGCCCTATCACTCTTGATGGCGACGATCATAACTGGCAAGGGCTTGCGCCTCTCGCTGTGAAAGAAGAGTTCCGCAACCAAGGCATTGCCAAATCTCTAGTTGAAGATGCGTTTTCCACTTTGGTTGATTTTGGTTACCCAGCTTGCGTTGTGTTGGGTGACCCTGCTTATTACAGCCGCTTTGGTTTCAAGGCTGCGAGCGAGTTTGGCCTGAGTTGTGTTTGGGATGTGCCTGAAGGTGCTTTCCAAGCGATTGAATTGGTAAACGGTGCGTTTGCTGGACATGCTGGTGAGATTGCTTACAGCCCCGAGTTCAACGACTTATAAGCTGATTTATCACGCAACAAGATACAAACTGATTTAGTCTAAATAAAGGAGCTTGATGCTCCTTTATTTTTTGTTAGTATCAGCCCTGCTCTAATAAGCGCTCTTTCAATAGAGGCAGCTTTCACAAAACTAGTTCTAACAAACTTCTGGTTTCAATAAACTTTGGCTCCAATAAACTTAAGGTTACTACCGCTAGATATGTCACAAACACACGCGCAATACCTACATGAGATGGGCATTAGCCAATGGGAACTAAGTCACCCAGAGCGTTTAGCAGGTTATGAATCTGAATTGACTCCGCTCTCGAGCGATTGCAAGTTACTGTTGGTTTCGCCTGAAAAGCCTCAGGAAGATCTCGCCGTGATGTTTGAGCGAGTACTCAAAAGTATCAAGCTCGACTTATCTCAGGCTTTACACCTTCAACCGCAACACTTGTCTACTGTGGATTTAGGTTCGGTTGAGTGGATATGGTTTGCTGGTTGTGAGTCGGCTCAAGAGCTGAAGGCTAAAACACTTCAATCGCCATTACTGTCTGACATTAACGGTAACAACCAACACCGCCGCGACTTATGGCAACAAATTTGTGCTTATGACTAATCAATTTTTACCGACTTCACAACAACACCTAGACGCCATTTGGAAGATAGAGCAGGCCGCGCATTCTCACCCTTGGTCTGAAAATATGATCCGAGATCTTGATAGCCGAGGCGCTTGTCATCATGTCCTTGAAGTTGATGGACAAGTGGTGGGCTATTTCTTCGCGCAAAACATCGTTGGCGAAGTCACATTGCTTAATATCGCGGTAGACCCAAGCCAGCAAGGCAAAGGGTATGGAAAAGCGTTAACGGAACATTTCCTTGATATGTGTGAGCAAGCTGACGCTGAAAGCGCTTGGCTGGAAGTTCGCGAAAGTAATGTGAACGCGTTTAATCTTTACGAAAAGGCAGGCTTCAACGAAGTTGATCGCCGTCGTAATTACTATCCAACTAAACAAGGCAACGAAGATGCCATCATTATGAGCTATCTTTTTATGTCTTTTAGCTAGTCATGTTACGTCTTTTCGCTAACTAGATAGCTAATCACAAAATTAGCCAAAAAATAGGGTGTAAACTGACCCTTTAGAAAGTGATACGCTTTCTGTATAATCCGCACACAGAATTCAAGGGCAAGTATTATCTACTTGCCCTTTTTACGCTTTAGATCAGCAAAGGGCGACTATGTCTTTCCAACAAGAAGTGAGCAAACGTAGAACGTTTGCGATTATCTCTCACCCGGATGCGGGTAAAACCACGATTACTGAAAAAGTTCTTTTATTCGGAAACGCGATTCAAAAAGCGGGTACCGTAAAAGGCCGTGGCTCTAACCAGCACGCTAAATCTGACTGGATGGAGATGGAAAAAGAACGTGGTATCTCGGTAACTACGTCGGTAATGCAATTCCCATACAATGATTGCCTAGTAAACCTACTAGATACTCCAGGACACGAAGATTTCTCGGAAGATACGTACCGTACGCTAACAGCGGTTGATTCATGTTTGATGGTTATCGATGCTGCGAAAGGTGTCGAGGATCGTACTCGTAAACTAATGGAAGTAACACGTCTGCGTGATACGCCAATCGTAACGTTTATGAACAAACTTGACCGTGACGTTCGTGACCCAATGGAAGTGCTTGATGAAGTAGAGAGCGAGCTAGGTATGGCTTGTGCTCCAATCTCATGGCCAATTGGTTGCGGTAAAGAGTTTAAAGGTGTTTACCACATTCACCGTGATGAAACGATCTTGTATGAATCTGGCCACGGCCACGAGATCCAAGAAGTTCGTATCATCAAAGGTCTAGATAACCCTGAGCTAGATGAAGCAGTAGGTGCTGATCTTGCGGAAAGCGTACGTGAAGAGCTAGAGCTTGTTATCGGTGCTTGTCCTGAGTTTGATCATGAACTGTTCCTAGCGGGTGAACTAACGCCGGTTTACTTCGGTACTGCATTGGGTAACTTTGGTGTTGACCACATGCTTGATGGTCTAACGAAGTGGGCTCCTGCACCTCAAACGCGCCAAGCGAATGAGCGTGATGTAGAAGCGACAGAAGAGAAATTCTCTGGTTTCGTGTTTAAGATCCAAGCAAACATGGATCCAAAACACCGTGACCGTATCGCATTCATGCGTATCGTATCAGGTACTTACGACCAAGGCATGAAGATGAACCATGTTCGTACTGGTAAGAACGTAAGTATTTCGGATGCGGTAACCTTCATGGCGGGCGACCGTGCGCGTGCTGAAAAAGCATACGCTGGTGACATTATCGGTCTACATAACCACGGTACTATCCAGATTGGTGATACCTTTACTCAAGGTGAGAGCCTTAAGTTCGCTGGTATTCCTAACTTCGCACCTGAGCTATTCCGTCGTATCCGTCTACGCGATCCACTGAAGCAGAAGCAACTTCTAAAAGGCTTAGTTCAGCTTTCAGAAGAGGGCGCAGTACAAGTATTCCGTCCTATGCAAAACAACGACCTGATCGTTGGTGCGGTTGGTGTGCTTCAGTTCGACGTGGTTGTAGCGCGCTTGAAAGCGGAATACAACGTAGAAGCTATCTACGAAGGTGTTAACGTTGCAACAGCTCGTTGGGTTGAATGTGATGACGCTAAGAAACTTGAAGAATTCAAACGTAAGAACCAATCTAACCTAGCGCTAGATGGCGGTGATAACCTGTCTTACATCGCACCAACTATGGTGAACTTGAACCTAGCTTCTGAACGTTTCCCTGAAGTTCAATTCCGAGCGACGCGCGAGCACTAATTTCTCCGCGATCTATTCGAGTTAAACAAAAACGTCTATTGTTCTGCAATAGGCGTTTTTTAATGCGTTTTATTTAAGGTTTAAAGGCTGAGACTTGAGGTAAGTATGTTGGGTTGGATAAAAACTTGGGTTAAAAGATATGATAAGTGGTGTGAAGAGCTTGGCTTAACGCCTGAGAACAAGCGCAGTTGTGTTGCTTATCGTCGTGATCCTCAAGGGAAACAAATGGAGAGTAGGGAAAATGACACAGCAAATAAGTGACTTTCCGCTGTTTGATACTCATTGCCACGCGGATTTTGAGGCGTTTGAGCAAGGTTTTACACCTGATCAAACTATTGATGGCTATCTTAAAGAAGCGAAACAAGCGCAAGTCGAGAAGTTAATCATCCCTTCTATTGGCCAAAGTAACTGGAGGAAGCTCGATGAAATCGCTCAATCTCACCCCAATGTTTACTATGCATTAGGCTTCCATCCTTACTTTTTAGAGCAGGCCAATGACGAACAATTTTCGGAACTTCGCCAATTACTCGCTTCAAAAAACAGCCAATGTGTCGCGATAGGTGAGTGCGGGCTCGACTTTTTTGTGGACGTTGAACGAGAGAAACAAGAGCGCTTTTTCATCCAACAAATGGAACTTGCCAAGGCGTTTGAGCTGCCTTTAATCATCCATGAGAGGAAGTCTTATAACCGACTTATTGAGTTGTTAAAGCAACACAAGTTTACTTTTGGAGGGGTCATTCACGGTTTTTCTGGGAGTGAACAGCAAGCTTTGGCGTGGATCAAGCTCGGTTTCTATATTGGCGTCGGTGGAACGATAACTTACCCAAGAGCGCAAAAAACACGCACAACCATCGCAAAATTGCCCCTTGAATGTCTGGTATTGGAAACGGATGCTCCGGACATGCCCATGTATGGAAACCAAGGAAATGTTAATCATTCCAAATATTTAGTTACGATCTTAAATGAACTTTTTTTGCTTAGAAAAGAGCCAAAGCAATCGATTGCAGCGCAAATTTGGCAAAATAGCCATCGCGCATTCGGTATATGTGAATAAAATCGAAGGTTTTTGTTTATCGTTTGCGTAAATTGCACCGAGCTTGTGATTTGGGTCACATTTGCGTGTGAATGGTACATGAATCTTCTACGAAAGTGTGAGGACGGCATTACTTTATTAGTGGTCGCATGAGTATAATTGCCTCCGCTTTATAGCCCCATTTTGTAACACGCCAATAAATAACTAATAAGGAAGTCATAAACTATGAGCCTGTTTATGAGCCTAGTCGGAATGGTTGCACTGATCGCAATCGCAGTACTACTATCTGACAACCGCAAAGCTATTAATCTAAGAACAGTGGGTGGCGCTTTCGCTATCCAATTCGCACTTGGTGCATTCGTACTTTACATCCCTTGGGGTCGTGATCTACTTGCAGGTTTCTCTGCTGGTGTAGCAAACGTGATCGACTACGGTAAAGACGGTACTGGTTTCCTATTCGGCAGCCTAGTTAACTTCTCAGTTGACGGTATCGGTTTCATCTTTGCTTTCCAAGTACTACCAACTCTGATTTTCTTCTCTGCACTTATCTCTGTACTTTACTACATTGGTGTTATGCAAATTGTAATCAAAGTTCTTGGTGGTGGTCTTCAGAAAGCTCTAGGTACTTCTCGCGCCGAGTCTATGTCTGCAGCAGCAAACATCTTCGTTGGTCAAACTGAAGCACCTCTAGTTGTTCGTCCATTTGTTCCTAAAATGACTAACTCTGAACTATTCGCAGTAATGTGTGGTGGTTTGGCTTCTGTAGCTGGTGGTGTACTAGCGGGTTACGCATCTATGGGTGTACCTCTAGAGTACCTTGTAGCAGCATCATTCATGGCAGCACCAGGTGGTCTACTATTCGCTAAAATCATCAAGCCTGAAACAGATACGCCAGACGACAACATCGCTGACGAAATGGACGGTGGCGATGACAAACCAGCTAACGTTATCGACGCAGCAGCAGGTGGCGCATCAGTTGGTCTACAACTAGCACTTAACGTTGGTGCAATGCTACTAGCATTCATCGGTCTAATTGCTCTAATCAACGGTATCCTAGGTGGCATCGGTGGTTGGTTCGGTATGGAAAACCTAACTCTAGAACTTCTTCTAGGTTGGATCTTCGCACCGCTAGCATTCATCATTGGTGTTCCATGGGAAGAAGCAACTATCGCTGGTTCTTTCATTGGTCAGAAGACAGTTGTTAACGAATTCGTTGCATACCTAAACTTCGTACCATACGTTGGTGAAAACGCTCAAGTTGTTGCAGCAACTGGTCAAGTGATGTCTGAGAAGACTCAAGCTATCATCGCATTCGCACTATGTGGTTTCGCAAACCTTTCTTCAATTGCGATTCTTCTAGGTGGTCTAGGTGGTATTGCACCAAGCCGTCGCCACGACATCGCACGTATGGGTGTTAAAGCGGTAATTGCTGGTACTCTATCTAACCTGATGGCAGCAACAATTGCTGGCTTCTTCCTGTCTTTCTAATTAGTTAGAAATCGATATATAGACGCCATAATAATATCGCCCCGTAGCAAGAAATTGCTGCGGGGCTTTTTTGTTTTTAGGCCTGCCGTTTTTAGTATATGCACGCGCTTATGCTTAGATTCGATGTAGGGTCTAGAATGTTTTTTTGAGATACAAACCGTTTGCGTTCTAAGGAGCACTACAATTTATTGATGGATACCTATAATGTATAAGCTAAAGGGATAGGATGTCTCTGTTGGCAAGAAAGTAACCTCGAAATCAACTCGAACGTTATTCTTCTGGGATTAAGCCAAAATTAGCGATACGCTATAGATGTTAGACACAACATGACTGATTTGTTGTGCCATAGACCAAACTGGTACTGTGCGGTGACAAGGATTGCAATTGGTAGCGAAAGTTATCAAGTCTTCAGGGAACCAAGTCCGTTCATTTGTGGCTACTGAGCATTACTAAAATATCCATCTATACTGGATGGAGGGCGAAGTAGTTAACTATTTGAATATATTGATCGGAGATAGAAATGAGCGATTTAAAAGCAGCAGCTCTACGTGCACTTAAACTTATGGACCTAACTACGCTAAATGACGACGATACTACTGAAAAAGTAGTGGCGCTTTGTCATGACGCGAAGACTGCAGTAGGCAACACCGCTGCAATCTGTATTTACCCTCGCTTTATCCCAGCAGCTAAGAAAGCGTTGCGTGAGCAAGGTACTCCAGAAGTACGCATTGCGACTGTAACTAACTTCCCTCATGGTAATGACGACATCGAAATTGCTGTTGCAGAAACAAAAGCAGCGGTAGCGTACGGCGCAGACGAAGTTGACGTAGTATTCCCATACCGTGCTCTTATTGCTGGCAACGAAGAAGTTGGCTTTGAGCTAGTTAAACAGTGTAAAGCAGCTTGTGGTGACATCACGCTTAAAGTGATCATCGAAACAGGTGAACTGAAAGAAGAAGCACTAATCAAGAAAGCTTCTCAAATCTGTATCGAAGCAGGTGCAGACTTCATCAAAACTTCAACAGGTAAAGTGCCAGTAAACGCGACTCCAGAGTACGCGCGCATGATGCTTGAAGTTATCCGTGACATGGGCGTTGCTAAAACAGTTGGTTTCAAACCAGCTGGTGGCGTACGTACTGCTGAAGATGCAGCACTATACTTAGCAATGGCTGATGAGCTACTAGGCGCAGAGTGGGCAGACAACATGCACTACCGTTTTGGTGCTTCAAGCCTACTAACTAACCTTCTTAATACATTAGAAGTGACAGACCAGACTGCTGATCCAGCAGCATACTAATTTACTCGTCATATTTGACACCGCAGCGTTGTTGACTGCGTAAGTTCCTCCTAATCACATAGAGCCTCTATGCTCATAGGAATGAACTCACTGGTCGCCTAACTGCAACGCCAAATATTTAGAGTATTGAACATAATAAGTCTGTTTGATGGAGTGGCGTCAAGCCACTCCATATTACCTCTTTTCCCTACAAACCATACTCACTAGAGTTTGGGAGGCACTAATGTATCTACCTCAAGAAATTATTCGCAGAAAACGTGACGGTGAAGTCCTAACAGCTGAAGAAATTAACTTCTTCATTCAAGGTGTGGCTAAGAACACGGTTTCTGAAGGCCAAATTGCCGCATTCGCAATGGCTATCTTTTTTAATGAAATGACGATGCCAGAACGTATCGCACTAACGTGTGCAATGCGTGATTCAGGCATGGTGATTGACTGGAGCCACATGAACTTTGATGGCCCAATCGTTGATAAACACTCTACTGGTGGTGTTGGCGACGTTACTTCTCTGATGCTTGGCCCAATGGTGGCAGCATGTGGCGGTTTCGTTCCAATGATCTCTGGTCGTGGTTTAGGCCACACTGGCGGTACGCTAGACAAGCTGGAATCTATTCCGGGTTACAACATTACACCAACCAACGATGTGTTCGGTGAAGTAACGAAAGATGCTGGCGTGGCTATCATCGGTCAAACAGGCGATCTAGCTCCTGCTGACAAGCGTGTTTACGCAACTCGTGATATCACAGCAACAGTCGATAACATCTCGCTGATCACGGCTTCAATCCTATCTAAGAAACTGGCTGCGGGCCTTGATTCTCTAGTGATGGATGTAAAAGTAGGTTCAGGCGCATTCATGCCGACTTACGAAGCATCTGAAGAGCTAGCGAAATCTATCGTTGCAGTAGCAAACGGTGCGGGTACTAAAACAACAGCAATCCTAACGGACATGAACCAAGTGCTGGCTTCTTCAGCGGGTAACGCAGTAGAAGTTCGTGAAGCGGTTCAGTTCCTAACGGGTGAATACCGTAACCCTCGCTTGTTAGAGATCACTCTAGCATCGTGTGCTGAAATGCTGGTGCTCGGTAACCTAGCTAAAGACTCAGACGAAGCGCGCGAAAAACTGATGGCAGTACTGGATAACGGTAAGGCAGCAGAGTGCTTCGGTAAAATGGTAGCGGGCCTTGGTGGTCCAGTTGATTTCGTAATGAACTACGATAACTACCTAGAAAAAGCAGACATTATTAAGCCAGTGTACGCGTTAGAAAGCGGTGTGGTATCAGCAATGGATACTCGTGCAATTGGTATGGCTGTGGTTGGTATGGGCGGCGGTCGTCGTGTAGCAACTGACAGCATTGATTACGCAGTCGGTTTTGATCACTTCATTCGCCTAGGTGAAGTAGCAAGTGAAGATAAGCCATTAGCAATGATTCATGCTCGTAACGAACAACAGTGGCAAGAAGCTGCAACAGCATTACAAAATGCAATCACTGTGGGCGGAGAATATACAGCAACGCCAGACGTTTACCGTCAGATTCGTTCTGAAGACGTGTAAATAACAGGTATCGGTATACCTCGCGTATACCGATAAACAGAGTTCTGGTGCAAAGAGCAATAAGTTGGTGAAGAAAATGAAAAGAGCATTTATTTTAGTTTTAGATTCATTCGGTATCGGTGAAACAGCGGATGCAGACAAATTTGGTGATGTAGGTTCTGACACTATGGGCCACATCGCAGATCATTGTGACCAAGGTCTTGCAGACAATGCAGATCGTAAAGGTTCACTGGCACTGCCAAACCTGTCTAAGCTAGGTCTAGCGATGGCTCACAAAGAGTCTACGGGTCGTTTTGCTCCTGGTATGGATGCAGACGCTGAGATCATTGGCGCTTACGGTCACGCTGCTGAGCTGTCTTCTGGTAAAGACACGCCATCAGGTCACTGGGAAATCGCAGGTGTTCCTGTACTGTTTGACTGGGGCTACTTCACCGACAAAGAGAACAGCTTCCCAAAAGAACTGACTGACCGCATCCTTGAGCGTGCAGGCCTGTCTGGTTTCTTGGGTAACTGCCACTCATCTGGTACGGAAATCCTAGATAACCTAGGTGAAGAGCACATGAAGACTGGTCTGCCAATCTTCTATACTTCTGCAGATTCTGTTTTCCAGATCGCTTGTCACGAAGAGACATTCGGCCTGCAAAACCTATTAGACCTTTGTCAGATTGCTCGTGAAGAGCTAGAAGACTACAACATTGGTCGTGTTATCGCTCGTCCGTTCATTGGCCCAGGTAAAGGTCAATTCGAACGTACTGGTAACCGTCGTGATCTTTCTGTTGAGCCACCTGCAGCCACCATTCTTCAGAAGTTGGTTGATGAGAAGGGCGGTAACGTTCACTCAATCGGCAAGATCTCTGATATCTATGCGGGTTGTGGCATCACTCAGAAAACCAAAGCAACAGGTATTCCTGCGCTATTTGAAGCAACCAAAGAAGCGATCAATGAAGCAGGCGACAACACTATCGTGTTCACTAACTTCGTTGATTTCGACTCAGCTTACGGCCACCGCCGTGATGTTGCTGGTTATGCAGCGGCACTTGAGTACTTCGATGGTCGCATCAATGAAATCATCGATATGATGAAAGAAGACGATGTGCTTATCCTAACGGCTGACCACGGTTGTGATCCGACATGGCCAGGTACAGACCATACTCGTGAGCACATCCCTGTGATTGTTTACGGTCAGAAGGTTCCAGCCGGTTCTTTAGGCCGTCGCGATACGTTCGCTGATATCGGTCAAAGCTTAGCGTCATACTTTGGTACATCGCCAATGGGACACGGTACAAGCTTTCTATAATAGTTAACGAAGAGAGAGGGAAACCTCTCTCTTCTTTTTTTGTTTTGAGATTAAGGATATTTTCAATGGCTACTCCACATATTAATGCTGAAATGGGTGATTTCGCTGACGTAGTTTTAATGCCAGGCGATCCGCTACGTGCTAAATACATCGCTGAAACCTTCTTAGAAGAAGTGGTTCAAGTGTGCGACGTTCGCAACATGTTTGGTTACACCGGTACTTACAAAGGTCGTAAGGTTTCGGTAATGGGACACGGTATGGGCATTCCATCTTGTTCTATTTACGCGACTGAGCTTATCAAAGACTTTGGTGTGAAGAAGATCATTCGTGTAGGTAGTTGTGGTGCAGTGAGCGAAGATATCAAAGTGCGTGATGTGGTGATCGGCATGGGCGCATGTACTGACTCTAAAGTGAACCGTATTCGCTTTAAAGATCATGACTTTGCGGCGATTGCGGATTACAAAATGGTGCGCGCGGCAGAAGATGCAGCCAAAGCTCTCGGTGTCGGCGTAAAAGTCGGTAACCTGTTCTCGGCTGAGCTGTTCTACACGCCAGATCCAGAGATGTTCGAAGTAATGGACAAATACGGCATTGTTGGCGTAGAGATGGAAGCGGCTGGCATCTATGGTGTGTGTGCTGAATACGGCGCAAAAGCTCTAACGATTTGTACTGTTTCTGACCACATTAAGACTGGTGAGCAAACGACATCAGATGAACGTCAAACGACTTTCAACGACATGATGGTTATCGCACTAGACTCTGTACTGCTTGGCGACCAAGAATAATCTTGATTTGTCTTAGCTTGATAAGTTAACAGATAACAAAAAGCCCCGTTGCTGCCTGAGCGTCGGGGCTTTTTATTGGATTGCTGTATTTATTCTGAGTCTAGTATTTATTGTCAGCCTAGTGTGTTTATGAGCTTACATTTTTCAATAGTAAGTTCTCACCAGACTTAGTTGGTCTTCTGCGAATCAGCATGATGAACAACACGCCACTCACAAACCCCATCAACACCATACCGATCATGTAGCGATCACTTTTGCGGTAGTGGTGATCAGAAATCGCCGTCATCTTACCGGTTTCAAAAGTCACTCGAATAAAGCCGATGATCGTTTTCTCTGGAGAATAAATAGGTTCAACTAACTGTTGTCTGCCGATACTTGCTGTTGAAAGTGGTGTATCTAAGCCAAGAACCTCACGTACCGAGAGGGCTTTTTCGCTCGAAGCCAGTCGAATACCCTCTGCATCATAGATGGTGGTATCGAACACCAGTCGGTCTTGAGATAGCTGGTTAGTCAGATCAAGCAATCGCTCTTGGTCTTGTTGCGTGATCATCTTGCTGGCTGAAAGTGATGCCTGAGAGATAAGCAGCTTGGTAAGAGTTTCCAACTGTTTTGCTTGGATCTTCTCGTTACCTTTACTGATCACGACCGTATTTTTAATCGTTACAACGAACATGGTAGCCAACAAAATGAGGGCTAGCATTCGTAAAGCGTTACGTATTGAGAACAATGATTCATTCATGTTTCACGAAGCCTGGAATAAACAAATGTTATGATTAAGACATATTGAGACTTGCGTTTTCAAATTGCAATAGGTTAACGTTTAGCATAGTTAATTAGGAATCATACACATGGACGCTCAGAAATATCTGCCGATAAAAAGGCATACGACATTATTAACTCGACTCCCCGAGACTCGTTTCGCTTCTCAACTCGCTAAATCCAAGGCCAATTGGATTGTGTTTGGTGAGTACCTATCTCCACAATCTTTCGATGACATCGACTTTTTCACTGGCACTTACAACACCATCCTCGATACGTGGAAGGTTGGGCATTATGAAGTGGCTTTGATGTCAGGCAATCTAACGCCAGCACACGAAGAAATCCTCCAAGCGCTAAAGCTTGATTATGCTTGCCTTAGCGAGGTCCCAGACTTATCTAAGCCAGGTTTGATCGTGATGGATATGGATTCCACAGCGATTCAAATTGAATGCATTGATGAGATTGCCAAGCTAGCTGGAGTGGGAGAGTTAGTCTCTGAAATCACAGAACGAGCGATGCAAGGCGAGCTCGACTTTGAACAGAGCCTGCGCCAACGAGTAGGAGCACTGAAAGGTGCGGATGAGTCGATATTAGAGCAAGTGCGTCAGTCATTGCCATTCATGCCAGACTTGGTCGGGCTGGTGAATACTCTAAATAAGCTTGGCTGGAAAACAGCGATTGCATCAGGAGGTTTTACTTACTTCTCTGACTACCTGAAAGATACCCTTGATCTAGACCATGCTCAATCAAACACGCTTGAGATCGTCAACGGTAAGTTGACGGGTGAAGTCTTAGGCGATGTTGTTTCGGCGCAGACCAAAGCGGATATCTTGGTAGAGTTGGCTGAAGAGTACGAATTGGAACTACATAATACCGTTGCCGTTGGTGATGGTGCCAATGACTTGGTGATGATGGGCTCTGCCGGTTTAGGCATTGCCTACCACGCAAAACCAAAAGTAGAGCAGCAAGCTCAAACTGCTGTTCGTTACGCAGGTTTAGGCGGTGTGCTGTGTATCTTGTCGGGTGTATTGGCTAAGCAACAGAAGATCAGCTGGCAAGCGAAACCTTAGGGGCTCTACCTAAGTGCTATTGGCTATGTATCTTATTTAGCAATAGTGGCTCAGACACAAAAAAAGCAGGCTATCAGCCTGCTTTTTCAATTTTCATGCTTAAGTTAATACGCCACTCGAGGCTAGCGTGTTAGCTCCAATCGAATCAGCACTTCATCGGTAATGTCCTCTATCTCGCCATAACCGATAAACGCCGTCACCTCATTCTCTAGCTTCTTAGCTTGATGCATACTGATGCGTGAAAGCTCTTCTAAATCCGACTGGAATAAACTCGTTAGCGGATTAAAGATAGGTGCCGTGGTGACTCGCAATACATACACATCACCTAAGCGCTGCGCTTTCTTGATGAATAAGATGCGTTCCTTTGCTGAGGCGAAGTCTTTGACCAACTTGGTGTGTACCGACTGGATTTTGTCGCCAAACTTCACTGCAGCAATGTACACGTCATGATGCTTAGGCTCCGCACCTTCAATTCTTTTTAGTGGCTCAGCCAACAGTGAGTTGGTGTGACCCTTGAAGATTGGCTCCAGTGAGAACTTTTGGTTGTGACCAAGTTTAGCGAGTAACGCTAGATGCTTATTCAGTGGGAAATTCACACCAATGATCTTACAGCGCAGCGTTGAACTTGGCTTATCAATGAATATTGGGTTGCTGACCATTTTGCTCAACAAAATGTTGTGCAGAGATTCGAGTAGCGAATGCGTTGGCAGTATCTCTTGCTTCTTAATCAGCTTACTTTGGTTTTGATCGATAAGCCCATTAAGGAAAGCGATGGTACGCATTGTCTTGGCGTTCTCGGCAATAACCAACTGCACGTTGCGGCCATTCGGACTCACTCGAATTACGTGGTAAGGCACGGTGCTCAGTGGCAGGTTCTTGTCATAGAGCTGCAGTTCATTGAAGTTCACTAATACCGGATCATTAATCTTGAGTACCATTGGGTGTTCAAGGCTAATGCTCAGTCCACGCTTCGAGATATCTAAGGTGTGTCCGTTCGCCGCTGCGCCATCTTGTGATGTAAGTTGTAACGGTGACTTAAATTGGTATCTAGGCTCTTTACGACGAGTCTGAGAGTCAAAGTAGATGCTTTGAATATTGCCGACGACAGTACGCGGGTGACGGAAGCGGTTCAATTCACTGCTTGGAATGCGTGGTTTTTCACTCAGAAGATAATCAGCTGCACTTTCGTGATCGCCTATCTCTTGCAAGATTCCGCAATGCGTCAGTTGAGCTGAGCTTTGAGCCAGCGTATCCGAGTGTTTAGCTAATGCTTGTCGTTCTGTGTCTGACAGTTCGAAAACCGAAAACTTGAACGCCTTCCAACTTTTACGTTTACCACCAATGTGCCAGAACAGCTGTCTTTGTTCACGAGAGGCTTCAGGCAGCATCATTGAATAGAATAAGGTCTTGTTTTGGTGTTCATGGGTAAAAGAGTAGATAACGTTACTGGTTCCCTTCACTCCTGGTTTCGCCAGCAGGTTCATACGTTGCTCGTTGAACAGGGTGCCCAGCGCTTGTTGATTTCGCTCGTCGTGCCAGTATTGCCATAACGGATGGTTGTTATCCGTCAGTAGGGCAAGCTTGAGTTCGCTGCCGCTGAAGAACAGGGGAAGGTTACAAGTGTGCTTTAGATAGGTGTGTTCGATGCCTCGAGTACGAGTTCGAATAATCCTATCTTGATTCTCATGGCTGGTTTTCTTACTGGTGCTATTTAAAGACTCATCGAGTAAGCGGGCCACAATATTGTTGTCGCTTACCTTGATGGTTCTTAGAAATTTGACCGCGTTGTTCTCATAAGATTCGTCGATACCCAAAACACGAAATTCAACCGCTTGGTTAACATCGTTTTCTTGGGACTTTTCGATAAGCTCTGAGAACTTAACGCTGATGATCTCGCCGAGGTTGTATCGAAAGGCGCTCGGTACTTTGAACTTTGCACCCGACGGGGAGATATCAACCGTTACACCATGTAGGCTTTGCCCTTTCGATGTGGTGATCTCGACCTGCGAGCTAATCTTGAGTCTGTTCTCTTGGCGTTTTAAGTCGTAACCTAAGTTAATAGCTTCCGCTTCGTACGGGCTATTGGCGCTAGTAATGTCGTGGTTACCTTGAGAAGATGTTTTAACAACGCTCAGAGGCTGAGTTCGCGGAGTCATTACTAACTCCCATGCGCCTTCTGTGTAACCTTTAAACTTTTTCGTACCACGTTGATATGCGTTTAAAGCGATATCATCGAGCCAGTGCTTACGGCCATCGAGAGTGAACTGACGACACTCATTATCAATACGCCCGCGTAAATCAATGCTCTTTGTACACGGAGCCATGATACGATTCAGTTCCATTTTAACGAGCAGCTTCAGAGACGGCGATTCCCCTTCTGTCATTTGAGAAAGAAGGAATTCGAAATCTTCGGCGTGGTAAGCCGGGATTAAACGTTCTGCTACAGATAGAATTTCAGATTGCTGCATACTTTTCTTGTTAGAATGGACGGTGCGTTTATGTTATCGACTAGTTTAAATCGATCTTTAAGTATAAGTGGTATGACTGCAACTTTTATTTTTATCCGTACGGTCAAATAAGTCACAAATTGACAACATCATTGTGTAATTGAGTAAATTATTGAGGTTTTATGGCGAAGGCAAAGCGAGCTTATGTGTGTAATGACTGTGGTGCCGATTTTCCACGTTGGCAGGGGCAGTGCAATGCATGTGGTGCTTGGAACACGATTACAGAAGTTAGGTTAGCCGCTTCACCTCAGGTCGCACGTAATGAACGATTGAGTGGTTATGCGGGCGGTGCAACTGAATCTTCGGTTCAAACGCTGTCAGAAATCGATCTGCAAGAAGTCCCACGTTTTAGCAGTGGCTTTAAAGAGCTAGACCGCGTACTTGGTGGTGGTGTCGTACCGGGTGCTGCGATCCTGATTGGTGGTAACCCGGGTGCCGGTAAATCAACGCTGCTATTACAAACCATGTGTCAGCTTTCTTCTCAATTACCGACTCTCTATGTAACCGGGGAAGAATCTTTACAGCAGGTTGCAATGCGCGCCTCTCGACTTGGATTACCAAAAGAGCACCTAAAGATGCTCTCTGAAACCAACGTAGATAAGATCTGTCAGGTTGCTGAAAAAGAACAGCCAAAGATCATGGTTATCGACTCGATCCAAGTTATGCACGTTGCGGATGTTCAATCTTCTCCGGGCAGTGTTGCACAGGTTCGTGAATCGGCAACCGCATTAACGCGCTACGCAAAACAGAATAACGTTGCTGTGTTCTTAGTTGGACACGTAACTAAAGACGGCACCTTAGCAGGGCCAAAAGTACTTGAGCACATTATTGACTGTTCTGTTTTATTAGATGGCGGAACCGATAGCCGTTTTAGAACGCTACGCAGCCACAAAAACCGTTTTGGTGCAGTGAATGAACTGGGTGTGTTTGCGATGACAGGCCAAGGGCTAAAAGAAGTCAGCAACCCATCCGCTATCTTCTTGTCTCGTGGTGAAGAAGAAACCTCGGGCAGTTCTGTCATGGTGGTGTGGGAAGGGACGCGTCCACTTCTTGTCGAAATCCAAGCGCTGGTGGATTATTCACAGCTGGCTAACCCACGTCGCGTCGCTGTCGGCCTAGAGCAAAACAGGCTTTCTTTGTTATTAGCGGTGCTGCATAAACACGGCGGCTTACAAATGGCTGACCAAGATGTGTTTGTGAATGTCGTCGGTGGTGTTAAAGTAACCGAAACCAGTGCTGATCTTGCGTTGGTGATGGCTCTACTTTCTAGTTTCAGAGACCGCGCATTACCAAAAGATGTGGTGGTATTTGGAGAAGTAGGCCTAGCGGGTGAGATTCGACCTGTACCGAGCGGACAAGAGCGTTTAAATGAAGCATTTAAACACGGCTTTAAGAAAGCGATTGTACCGGCGGCTAACATGCCTAAAGGTGGCATTCCAGGAATGCAGATCCACGGTGTGAAAAAATTATCGGAAGCAATTAATGCTTTTGATGAGTTGTAATTGAACTCACTTCAGCTACTCTATACAGCAGCAATTCAGCCTAACCTTAACGCCGATTAGGCTTTAGGTTAGCACTATAATTAACAATCATTTAGATTGTTACTACTGAGTGCCTTTTTCTATATGTTAGAAAAAGGCAAAGTTTTTTAGTCCCAAATGCATGCAAAGCTATCAGTCTTCACAGATTGTGATATACTCTGCGCGCATTTTATATCCTATTAACAGAGTAAGACAATGGCAGATTTATCGAAATACAGAAACATTGGTATTTTCGCGCACGTTGATGCGGGTAAAACAACTACCACTGAGCGTATCCTTAAGCTAACTGGTCAAATCCACAAGACTGGTGAAGTACATGATGGCGAATCAACGACTGACTTCATGGAACAGGAAGCTGAGCGCGGTATTACTATCCAATCAGCAGCTGTAAGCTGTTTTTGGAACGATCACCGTCTAAACGTTATCGATACTCCTGGACACGTTGACTTCACAGTTGAAGTATACCGTTCTCTTAAAGTTCTTGATGGCGGTATCGGTGTATTCTGTGGTTCTGGTGGTGTTGAACCTCAATCAGAAACTAACTGGCGCTACGCTAACGAATCAGAAGTATCTCGTCTGATCTTCGTTAACAAACTAGACCGTATGGGTGCAGACTTCTACAACGTTGTTGACCAAGTTAAAAACGTTCTAGGTGCAACTCCTCTAGTAATGGTTCTACCAATCGGCCGTGAAGACGAGTTCGTTGGTGTTGTAGACCTACTAAGCCGTAAAGCATACGTTTGGGATGACACTGGTCTTCCTGAAAACTACGAAATCAAAGATGTTCCAGCGGACATGGTTGATGACGTTGAGCAATACCGTGAAGAGCTAATCGAAACTGCTGTAGAGCAAGACGATGACCTAATGGAAGCTTACATGGAAGGTGAAGAGCCTTCTATTGAAGACGTTAAGCGTTGTATCCGTAAAGGTACTCGTGATATCGCATTCTTCCCAACGTTCTGTGGTTCTGCGTTCAAGAACAAAGGTATGCAACTTATCCTTGATGCTGTAGTAGATTACCTACCAGCACCAACTGAAGTTGACCCTCAGCCTCTAATGGATGAGAACGGTGAAGAAACTGGCGAACACGCTATCGTTTCTACAGATGAGACTTTCAAAGCGCTTGCATTCAAAATCATGGATGACCGCTTCGGTGCTCTAACTTTCGTTCGTATTTACTCTGGTAAACTGAACAAAGGTGACACGATTCTTAACTCATTCACTGGCAAGACTGAACGTGTTGGCCGTATGGTTGAGATGCAAGCTGATGACCGTAACGAACTAACTAGCGCACAAGCTGGTGACATCATTGCGATCGTTGGTATGAAGAACGTGCAAACTGGTCACACTCTATGTGATCCTAAGCACCAAGTAACGCTTGAGCCAATGGTATTCCCAACTCCAGTAATCTCAATCGCTGTATCTCCAAAAGATAAAGGCGGTTCTGAGAAAATGGGTATCGCTATCGGTAAAATGGTTGCAGAAGATCCATCTTTCCAAGTTGAGACTGACGAAGAGACTGGCGAAACTATCCTGAAAGGTATGGGTGAACTTCACCTAGACATCAAGGTAGATATCCTTAAGCGTACATACGGCGTTGACCTAACTGTAGGTGCTCCTCAAGTTGCTTACCGTGAAACTATCACTCAAGCAATTGAAGATAGCTACACGCACAAGAAGCAATCTGGTGGTTCTGGTCAATTCGGTAAGATCGATTACCGTATCAAACCAGGCGAAGCAGGTTCTGGCTTCAAGTTCAACTCTGTAGTTGTGGGCGGTAACGTTCCTAAAGAATTCTGGCCTGCAGTTGAGAAAGGCTTCGCATCTATGATGGAAAACGGCGTACTAGCTGGCTTCCCAACTCTAGACGTTGAAGTTGAACTTTTCGATGGTGGTTTCCACGCAGTCGATTCATCTGCTATCGCATTTGAAATCGCAGCGAAAGGCGCATTCCGTCAATCTATGCCTAAAGCTGGCGCGCAACTTCTTGAGCCAATCATGAACGTTGACGTGTTCACTCCAGACGATCACGTTGGTGATGTTATCGGTGACCTTAACCGTCGTCGTGGCATGATCAAAGATCAACAAGCTGGCGTTACTGGTGTTCGTATTAAAGCTGACGTACCTCTTTCTGAGATGTTCGGCTACATCGGTCACCTACGTACTATCACTTCTGGTCGTGGCCAATTCTCTATGGAATTCGCACAATACGCACCATGTCCAACTAACGTTGCTGACGAAGTGATTGCAAAAGTTAAAGCAGAAAAAGAAGCTGGTAAGTAATTAGCCCTTTTCTCAATTCGCTAAAAAAGCCCCGCAAGTGAAAGCTTGCGGGGCTTTTTATTGCTTGTAACATACTGCGAGAGATGCGAGAGATGCGAGAGATGCGAGAGATGCGAGAGATGCGAGAGATGCGAGAGATGCGAGATTGATATGGCCCCTAAAAAGTAGACACAGGGGTTGTCCCGTATTTAATCAACACGGGACAGATGAAGTAGGGAGAGACTAACGCTTTAAGTCGATGTAAATCTGCTCAACCTTAGTTCGTGCCCAATCTGTTTTTCGCAGAAACTTTAAGCTCGATTTAATGCTAGGGTCTTTTTTAAAGCAGTTGATATTAACCATGTAACTCAACTCTTCCCAACCGTAATGTTCAACCAATTCAGTTAGCAGCTTTTGAAGCGTGATACCGTGAAGTGGGTTATTTGCTTGTGTCATGAGATTTACCCGTCATTTATTTGCTCTCAGTATATCAGCTTAGCCATCAGAGTTTCCCGACCATTTCAATGAGAAGTCGGTATCGACGATATTGAGCATTTCCCTTCCTTTGTTACCAAACTCACTGACCTGCGTTTCTATCCATTTGGAGAAGCGTTGAATCTTATCGCGATGAAAGTATCCCGGTGGCGCACATAAGAAATAGTTGTATTTTGGTCTTAGCGCTGTATGACCAATTCTAACTAGCTTCCCTTCTTGCAGGTATCGATACACCAAGCTGTGTTTGACTAAAGCGACTCCTTGAACAGAGAGTGCCCCTTCTAGTACAAAGTGAGAGCCATCAAACTGCAACGTGGTGTGACCGCCTTCAACGCCTACTTCATTAAGCCATATTGACCAATCCATGTCTGGCCATCGGTCTTCAATTAGCTCGGCTTTGTGCAGGTCCTCGACACTGTATATTCTATACTTCTCCTGATAGAGCGGATGACAAACAGGATATAACACTTCATCCATTAGCCAGCGCGACTCTAGATTTGGGTAGTTACCGTGCCCATAGCGTATACAGATATCGATACTCGAATCCTCAAAGGTGATCAGCTTATTGGTCGGTTCAATCAACATAGAAAGATCTGGGTGTCTCTCTCTGAAATCCCCAATCCTTGGCACCAACCAATGCTGGGCAAAAGATGGAACGGTCGAGATCGACAGCTGAGTGGGATTAGGGTCCTGGTTTATTTGTCTGACCCCATCTTGAATATGGGCAAAGCCTTTCTTCGCTTGTAGGTACAGTACTTCGCCTTCATGAGTTAATACTATTTTTCGGTGTTGGCGAATAAACAGATCTGCGCCTAACCACTCTTCAAGTTGGCGAATTTGTTGGCTGACTGCTGCGGCTGTGACAAATAGCTTTTCTGCTGCCAGCTTAAAACTGCCTGTTTCAGCTGCCGTATAAAAATAGTAGATCCCTTGGAATGGTGGGGTTCGTTCTCTCACATTAGTTTTCCTTAACTGAATGCCAGTATCTATCGTTTGTCGACGTTGCTCTGCTGGTTGATTATTGACCACAACAAAGCAAAAGATCAACAGGAGAAAGGCTATGAATACGATCACAGCAACAGCAAATACCAACCATTCATTTTTGTCATCATTATCAATTAAGAAATTCTATTCTAAATTAAGCCTGTACTTTCAAAATCGTAGAACCAGAAAGCAACTGTCTGAGCTACCCGATTATTTACTTAGAGATATCGGGATTACGTCGGAACAAGTCGAGAAAGAACTGAAGAAGTCATTTTGGGAGTGATTCAAGGCAACGTAGCTTTTAACTCGACGTTGCTTTAACTCAACATAGTTTTGTCGGTGTCGGCAGGTTTACGTTACCGTTCTATGTTGAGTTAAGTTTATAGTTTATATAAAGAAGTGGGAGATGAGATTTAACTCTCCAATAGCTCGTTTACTTCTTCGTGCAACCAATTGGTGAACGCGGTAATACGCTCTTCTCTCGGGGAGTTAGGATCAAAGCATAGGTTGACTTGAACCCCAGGTGTCATGCCTATATCAAAGGGCTTCACTAGTAAGCCGCGTTCGATGAAGTCACCAGCTAAGCTGTCTGTTGCCAAGCAAACCCCATGTCCCGCCATGACCGTGGTTAGCCCCATATCAAAGGTACCGACTTCCATCCACTGAATGGTGCTGCTTTGAGTCGATATGTTTGCTTGCCTAAACCATTCATCCCACGGGAAACAACCGCTATCAAACTGAATCAGCCAACATTTGAGGAGTTGTTCAGGTGATGTGAAGTTCAAAGAGTTTGCGAGTTTAGGGGAACAAAAAGGGTAAACCGGTTCGTTGATTAGCATCTCAAGAATCAAGCCTTCTTCAACGCATAGATCTTCACCTTGTCGAATAGCCACATCAATTTCGCCATGTTTTAAATTTGGTGTATCACACCCTGTTAGTATCTTAATTGGGATCTCTGGGTGCTTTACCGAGAACTTCCACAGCCTAGGCAGTAACCAACGAGAAGCAAAAGAGGGGGGACTTCTAACAACAAGTAGCCCTTGAATAGGTTCTGATTGGATCTTGTTTAACCCCAGCAGAATATCTTGAAATCCATCAGAGACATGTCTAAAAAGTGTGTGCCCTTCATGCGTCAAAGTCATTGCACGCCCCTTACGAATAAAGAGCTTACATCCAACCTGTTCTTCTAACTGTCGAATCTTCTGGCTGACGGCTGCTTGAGTGACGAACAGCTCTTCAGCAGCTTTGCTGTAATTGTTCAAGCGAGCCGCAACTTCAAAGTAACGGAGACCTGAAAGGTGACGCAGTCTATTGTCCATAATCTCAGCTTATAGTTCTTGTTAATAATGGTTGTTCGATTATCGAACAGGTTGTTTTCATAATAACGACAGAACGATGGCAAATACAAGAGAGTAATTATGGAAGCATTAATCCGTTGGACAAGATTTTATGGGACTAAGTTGTTTAAAAATAATAAGATCAAAGGAGGTAAGGCTAAGGCGAAACAGAATAAGGTTTTATGTGCAGAACAGCTGAGTCGTAGGATGAAAGAAGATATAGGGTTAGAGTAAGAGAATAACGATGCTTCTGATTATACTAAATGTTTATAATCATGACTTATGTATCCATTAGCGTGAAGGCTAGTTTCGCTGGTTCTATCTCGGCCACAATATTCATTTGTACTCGCTTAATCCAGCCTGACTTTACCCATTAATCATCGAGTACTTATAAAAATCCATTCCTACTAAACTAAATGCTTATTTTTCAATTTACGTTGTCTTATTTTTGAGACTTTAACTCTGATTTATATAAAAACAAGCGTCATAATGTTTTTTTCCTTTCTTTGTCTAATGGATATAAAACAGACAGTTATTTTTGGGATTAATAAATGAAAATTAAATTACTATGTTTTATTAGAACCTTTAATTTTATATAAGCAATTGAATTAAATTAAATTAAACAAAAAACAGTTTGAATCCACCTCCGTATTAATAGTGTTGAAATTGATTAATTGAATGCTGCTTGAATAACTCATTTATCAATTCTATATCTGTAATGTTGAGTCTTTCTATATCTCCTAGGATTCTATTGGGCTAGATAGGGTGAATAGAAAGACGAAAGGGTGGGGGCTGTATGAAATTTATTTCAAGAGGTTCAGAAGGTAACCGCTATCGAAGCGGTCTAAAATCCAAAATAAAAGGTATCGCTATTATCGAATTTACGATTGTGGTGAGCCTGTTTTTTGCGCTTTTTTTAACGGTTGTTGACCTTGGTATTTATGGGTTCGTTAAACTGACCATGCAACACTCGGCAAGGGAGGGGGCAAGATATGCCATTACAGGTCGTTCTGACTTGGATCCTGACTCATCGAGTGATCGCGAAGCGGCTATCTTGGAAAAAATCTCTCAATCGTCGAGCGGTTTACTCGATAAAGTGATGGATGTTCAGAATATACGTGTTGAAGATGTCTATGGTAATGCAATCACCGGCTTTGGCGGTTCTGGAGACATTATTTCTATTCATCTTGATTGTGAGTGGCCATCTGTAAATCCCTATATGTATGTTTTGCTCGATGATGGAAAATTCAAATTTACCGTCAGCGCAGCGATGAAAAACGAAGCTTTTTAGGGAGGGACTGGATGTTTCCTTTTAAATTGAAAAAAGCCGCTCAGAAAGGTTTTGCAGCAATCGAAATGACGTTGATAGCGCCTTTATTTATGCTACTGATCGTGGCGGCTGTCGACATAACACATCTCATTCAAGCTAACCACGTTATTATCAGTATCAGTCGAGAAGGTGGAAACATTATCTCGCGAAGTAACACTGATACCCCACAAGAAGTCATGGACATCATAGCGACAACATCAGGCACTTTGGATTTAACGCAAGACGGCGTTATTTACATTACTGAGTTGGTCGGTCAAGAAGATGCTTCTCCATACATTAAAAGTCAGTATCGATGGAACCAGCACGGGTTAAGTAAAAACAGTGCTATTTGGGCGAGCTGCAGCAATTGGGCCAATGATGGAGAGTGCTCGGATGTGGATGCTGATGATCCTCCTGTTGTTAACAACTTAGCGGTTGCACTTGATGATGGAGAGATTGTGTACAGCGTTGAAGTCTTTTACGACTACTCGCCTATTTTTAGTCGAGTGTTTGATGATGAATACATTCTGAGCGACACAACATATATGTAAGGGAGGTCGATATGGATAAGGGAACCCCAATCAAATATCGTTACAGTCGTGGGTTAGTGGCTTTGATGTCAATTATTGCGCTGCCTTTTATACTCTTAGTTGTTGGTCTTTCTGTTGATGCTGGTCGAGCTTATATTGTTAAGTCGAAATTATTTGCCGCGGTCGATGCAGCCAGCATTGCGGCTGCAAGGGCGGTCGCTAATGGCGAAGATGCTGGACGGGCAGCTGCTCAAAAATATTTTGCAGCTAATATCCCCGCAGACTTCTATTCAGCCACTCCTAGCTTAGGCGCAGTCAATTTCGCTAATGATTCGTTTGGTAATATCTCTATCGATATCTCAGCAACAGCGCAAGTGCCCACTGTCTTTTTGCCATTGATAGGGCTAGACACGTTTAACCCTGGTGTATCCGCACAGTCGATCCGCCGCCCTGTAGATTTAGTGTTAGTGATTGATAACACAACATCTTTGAGGTTAGGGAGTATCGGCGACGTGACTCAAGATGTCATCGATAGGTCTAAGTCATTCGTTGAGAATTTTCATGAAGGTTTTGATCGTATCTCGTTGGTGAAATTTGCGTTTGGGGCAGAGGTACCTGTTGGGTTCACATCGACTCGAGGACACAGTCGAAGCACTATCAAATCTGAAATTGATAGCTTTAACTTTGGTAGTACCTCGAACGCACAATATACCAATGCATCGGAAGGGATGTATCGAGCTCTGAATGAACTGAGAACGGTGACTGATCCGGCAAATTTGAAAGTGATCGTGTTCTTTACCGATGGAGCACCAAACACCTTTGCAACCACGTTTGATTTTGAGGACGGGGATTCACATACGGGCGCTATTCGATCAAGCGATGGTTCCAGTGGTACGCCGAGAGGGCTTTGGAGGCATGACTCGATAGCCACCACTTTATCTGGTGGCTATGAGGGAAATGATATTGATGACCATATCAGTGAGATGCCCCAGTACTACACGACTCATGATTCAAGCGCCACCGAGTTCAACATTCTAAATCCGTCTCATGCGTTGCGTCCAGTCGCGCAATATGATCCAGATAGTCATTCAGCGAATGATTTGTATACCCGTGTAAATCGGGTTGCGCGTAATCTCGTCGAAGATATTGCGGAAAAAGCCAGAACGGAAGATATTTATGTATTTACGTTAGGGTTAGGTTCATCTCTAACATCAGCGACAGGACCTGATAGCGAGTTTGGTGAAGACTTATTGCTACGGATGGCGAATTCTAGTGCGCTATTAGATGATCCTGATCTTAGTGCGGATTATGACCCTGCTCAGCTTGAAGGAGTGTATTGTCATGCCATCGATGAAGAGGCGCTAGGTCCTTGTTTTGATGAGATGTTAGACGTAATTATCAGGTTAACCTTGTAATAGTTGTCTGCGGGTCGGTTTACTTGCAATAAGGCTGTCAGTAGAAAAACGGTCAATAGGAAGAAAGGCCAACAGAAAGTGGGTCATATAAAAAGAGGGAGATCTCAAGCTCCCTCTTAGTGCTAGTTTCAGTTTAGTAGCACTCTTTATTCAGTGTTAGGTGGAAGTCATGGTTATTCTTCCCAAACCACCAATTTATCTTTCGGCCAGTTATGACCAACTTCATGGTATTTCTGCTCAAGGATATGTCGCTTGATTTTGAGAGTCGGGGTTAACACGCCATTCTCAATGCTCCATGGTTCCTTAATCATCAATACACCTTTGATCTTCTCATGTGAACCGAGCTGCTCGTTCATTTTCTCGATAACGCGCTTTGTCGTTTTCTCATAGCGAGCTCTATCGAAATTAGGGAAGTCATGCGGTACCACAAGTAGGATTGGGCCTGGTAGGCCAAGCCCTATCAAACACATCATTTCTACGCGGCTGTACTCAAACAGTTTGTTTTCGATTGGTACAGGGGCAACAAACTTACCTTTAGCTGTTTTAAAGGTATCTTTCTTACGCCCACGAATCGTTAGGTAACCTTCACTATCGATATCACCGATATCACCGGTATGAAGCCAACCATCCGAGTTAAAAGACTCTTGGGTTGCAATATCATTCTTGTAGTAACCAGAGAATAAGCCTTTGCCTCGAACTAGAATCTCTTCATCTTCAGCTATTTTGAGTTCGATCCCTGGACCTGCATTACCAACCGTACCAATTTTATCGGCTCTGAATGGGTAGTTGAGCGTGCTGTAGGCGAAAGACTCTGTCATGCCCCATGCCTCGGTAATGTGCAGGCCAACACTCTCATACCATGCGAGTAGAGCGGGTGATACAGGTGCAGAACCACAGCCGAGAACACGAGCTTGGTCTAACCCTAAACCATCAGCAAGCTTCTTCTTAATGATGTTGTTGATAAACGGAATCTTCAATAAGAAGTTCAGTTTCTTCTGTGGCAATTTGTCTTGGATTCGCTGCTGGAACAGAGTCCATAAGCGAGGAACTGAAATAAACAGTGTAGGGCGATGCATTTTCACATCATCAATAAAGGTGTCTAAAGATTCTGGGAAAGCCGTAACCACGCCCCCCATTACTGAAGAACCAAAGATGTAAACGCGTTCTGTAATATGAGCAAGCGGTAGGTAAGAAAACAGGCGATCGCCAGGTTGGATCCCAATATGGTCAATCAACCTTTGAACAGACCAAGTAAACGCACCGTACGTGAGCATTGCGCCTTTTGGTAACCCTGATGTACCCGATGTATAAACAAGTGACATAAGCTTATCGTCGTGATGCTGAGGGCGTTTGGTTGATCGTTCATGTGTATCAATGAGCTGTTCGAAAGTGTGTTGGCACTTCGCTGCACTGTCGTATGGTAGTGAAATACTCACTAAGCTCGGATTGTCCTCAAGTACTTTTTGAGTGGCTTTAGGATCGTCAAGCTTACCCGCAATCACAATTTTACTTTCACTGTGTTCAATACAGTACTGAATGGTGTCTGCACCCGCTGTAGGAAAGATTGGGACGCTGACAAAATCTCCTAACATCATGGCAAGATCGCAGATGAACCATTCTGCACAGTTTTTCGATACGAGAGCGACTCGATCGCCAGGTTGGGCTCCGAGTCCTTCTAATGCTGACGCCAATTTCAGTGCTTTGTCTGCTACTTCTTTATAAGTAAATTCGACAAATTGGCGATTAATAATCTGTTTCAAATAGACTTCATCTGGGCGTTCTTCTGCCCATTTTAAAATCATGTCATTGGGTGTAGGGAGAGCTGTTGCTTGTTCTTGGCTAAACTCGTTAGGCTGAATCATTGTCTAACTCCATGTTTTTCGCTAAGTTATTTTTGGTTATTTTTGTTAAAATCATGTTAAATGTACCATGATTTTTTCTTTTAGGGAGTAAAATTAGCGTTTTCTGTTATCTGTGCAGGCACGTCTATAGCTTGCAGGGGTTACGCCCGTCCTTTTCTTAAAAATTCTTGAAAAATACGACACATCCTTGTAGCCACATTGATAAGAAATTACAGCTATTTTTGATTCGGTATCGGCTTCGATTAACTTCTTGGCTAACAGGATTCGTTTATCGCACACAAAGTCTCTAAAGCTTACTCCAAAGTGTAGATGAAACTTCTTAGAAAAGTAGGTTGCTGAGCAGTGACATTTTTCAGCTATGTCTGTTTCTCTTATTTCCTTGCTAATGTTATCCATAACAAAGTTAACAACTTCAGAAGTAAACTGTTTTGTCGGTTCTTGGTTATTGTTATTCATGTCTCGATCGAGGTCGAAATGTGCTTCAAAGATGTGTTGGGTTTTATGCTTTAGTTCTTCGAATGAACTGGTCAGATGATGACTGCTTGTTTCAATTGCGAAGAATACATTCTTATGATTTCGAACGTTATTAGGTATCTGACCTGTACAAATAATAACAATTCGCTTGTTCAAGTTTTCACAAATAGATAGTGCCATTTTAAGTAGTTGAAGTTCATCCGTTTTATTCAATATAAAAAATACTAACCTTACATCTAAGTGGCTGATTATAGATATGTCCTGTTTATGGTTTTTTATGAGAAAGTAACGACTTATTTTATTGATGATGATTGAATTAAAGTCGCTATCTATATCTGACAGTAAAGGTGTAATTATATTCATAGTTATTAAACCGGTATCATACTTAAATAAGCAGTAAGAGAAGTATTGATGAATGTGTTTATTTAAATAGATTAGAAGTGCGACAAAAAAGTGCAAGTAAATGGCAAGAAAATCCTAACCTAATATATGGTTCGGCTCTAGATTTAGTTTACAGGTAAATAAAACCTGATACGTAAATCAAGGAGAGATTCTTATGAGTAACTTATTGAAAAACATTAAAGAATTCATGAATGATGAAGAAGGTCTGACGGTCATAGAATATGTGATCGGTGCTGCTATGCTCGTTTTAGGATTGACAACTATATTTAGTGGAATAGGTAGTGCGTTATCAACGAAACTAAGCGCGATTGTTGGTGCGATTAGTACGACGACAGCACCATAGAAACTATGAATATTAAGAGAATAAAAAAGCAGAAAGGACTAACCATTGTCGAATACATTATCGGTGCGGCTTTGCTTGTTTTTCTCGCTTGGGCAATATTCTCTGGTATAGCTGTATCCTTGTTCAGTAAATTTCAATTAATTGTGTCAGGTATATGAATGAATGATAAGTGAATCTCTAGTTTTTTGGGTGCTATTGGTTGTGGTATCAGTATTTGATGTGAAAGAAAATCGAATACCGAATAAGGTTCTGATTTTATTTGTATTGTTGTACTTTATTATTGCGATTAATAGTGGATTAACTTGGGGTTCACTTGGCACTTCTTTGGTTGGGGCGGCTGTTTTTTTCTCTTCGGGACTTATCTTATATTTCTTGAGAGCAATGTCTGCTGGCGATGTGAAATTTTTGGGTGTGATAGGGCTATATGTTGGATGGGGTAACCTACTCGATATTACTTATTATATTATCATTTCCGCGGGAATAATTGCTGTGTTTTACTTACTTTATAACCGTGCGAACAGCGAGTCTCTAACGGTAAAAGGTTATTTTGAAGAGAAACTAATGTTAGTTAGTGGAATGTCAACCAGCACAAAAACTGTGTCAACGGTTCATTCTAGGTATTCAAATAAGGTGACGATGCCTTTCGCACCTTCAGTTGTTATAGGCTTAGCGATGTATAGCTATTTTACGTAATTTAAATTGAAATTCGATGTGTTGGAGAGAACATATGGATATTAGAGGGATACCGTCCCCGAGTAATTTAAAGCCTCAAATATCAGCTCCTTTGGTTCCGACTTCCATTGAATCGATTGGTATACCTGAAGTTGTGATTGAAAACTTATTACTTAAACACTTATCCGCTTACCCTAAGTCTGATGTGTTGGAGCTTTCTAACCATTTGTGTGTGGTTACACATATTGTTGAGAATGGACTTGCGGTACTTAGAAAGAAATCATTCATTGAAGTCTTTCAACCAACTTCAGCTTTATCTTTAGACTCCTCTTCACACAGTCATGTTCGCTACTCCTTATCAGAAAAGGGCATAGAAGAAGCAGATCTCGCTTTTACTCGAGATGCTTATTTAGGCCCGGTTCCCGTTTCACTTGCTCAATACAGTGACATTGTAAAACAACAAGACTTGCGAGCGGAATTGGTGACCAGACCACATGTTGAAGCGGCTCTTAGTGATGTTTACGGCGTAGACAAAATGATCTCCGTGCTAGGCCCGGCAATTAACTCGGGACGAGCTCTGCTTTTGTATGGGCATGCCGGTACAGGTAAAACATTTGTTGCGACACGCATAGTTAATGCATTACACACTTCAGTTTTTATCCCTTATGCAGTCTATGCCTTCGGTAACATTATTAAGGTTTTCTCTACGCAACACCATAAACCGCTTGATCGCAACGGCAGTGAAACATTGGTTTCTCTTAAGGATCAGTACGACAAGCGTTGGCTCAATTGTGAGAGACCGAATATTCAGGTGGGCGGAGAGCTAACCATGGATATGCTTGAAGTTAATCATTCAGAGAACAGCCGAGTGTGGTTGGCACCGTTACAAATGATGGCGAATAACGGAATTCTGGTGATTGATGACCTCGGGCGTCAGCCAATGCCAGTCGATAACCTGCTCAATCGATGGATTGTTCCAATGGAATATTACTTCGATCATCTTTCGTTGCCGAATGGTCAGCAAGTGACAATGCCATTTGTGTTGACCCTCGCTTTCTCTACTAACTTAAATCCGGAGAAGATCAGTGATCCGGCATTTTTGCGTCGCTTGGGTTATAAAATCGAATTCAAGCCTCTTAATCTGCGTGACTATGAATCCTTGTGGATGAATGTTGTGGCAGAGAAAGAGCTAGAACTTCAAAGCGGTTTCTTTGAGCGCTTATCTCAAATGCACACGCTTTACAAAGTGCCTCTTTTCCCTTGCTTACCTAAAGATCTCGCTGGTATTAGCAAAGATATCCTTTCATTTGAGCAGCTCCCGCCCGTTATTACTTTCGATATTCTTTCCATGGCATGGGAAGTCTACTTTACCTCTGATGGACACGAGGAAGAAAATAATGAATAAGAGTCAGGTATTCCTATTGTTTTTACTGTCCGTAGTATTCGGCTTAGCGGCTGTATTTTTTGCTAAGCAATGGATGGACAACCAAGTTCAACCGACGATAGAAGTCGAAGAAGTTGAACGTCACCCGGTTGTAGTGGCCTCTCAAGAAATTGAAGCTGGAACCATAATTGAAGAGCAGTATTTAACGACGAAGTTGATGGAAGTTGATTGGATCAATGAAAACAACTATTCGGATAAATCTGAGCTGATTGGTCAGGTTGTCGCTAATACCATTTATGCCGGAGAGGTGCTTCACAAGCTGCGTTTCACCGTTCCTGGTGAAGGCTCCACACTTGCGGCTTTGATTCCTGAAAATAAACGAGCGGTAACAATTCGAGTCGATGACGTTATAGGTGTAGCTGGGTTTCTATTACCCGGGAACAAGGTCGATATTCTCAATACCGTTTCCTACGGTAAAAACTCTGCGGCCACTCGAACTGTGTTGAAAGACATTAAAGTGCTCGCGGTAGACCAGACCGCCAGAACCAAAGAAAACAGCCCCATTATTGTTCGTGCGGTAACACTTGAGGTGACCCCCAAAGATGCAGAAAAGCTTCTGACGGCTAAGAGCAAAGGCAGTATTCAGCTTACCTTAAGAAATCCTCATGAAGTTGAGAAGAAAGTCGTTCGTCGATACGTGCCTAGACCAAGCGTGACCATTATCAAGGGTACGGAAACATCCAGTGTGCGCGTCAAGGATTGAGGTGAGATATGAGAATAATATTAGCGTGTGTTTTGAGCCTGCTTTGTTTTTCGAACGTAAGTTTTGCTGCATTGCAAACCGGAAAAACAGTCACGGTTCCGCATCATAAATCGACGCATGTCGTGTTATCAGGTAAAGCGAGCAAGGTTTCACTTGGCGACCCTGATGTTTTGGACATCGTGATTTTGAAATCTAACGAAGTGTTTTTGATTGGTAACAAGTTAGGTGCAACCAACTTGATGGCTTGGGATTCTCGAGGCCAGTTGATTGAGTCTATTAATATCGAGGTGACTCATGATCTTAATAGCCTGAAATCCAAGCTGTATGAGTTTCTTCCTGACGAGACTATCGAGGTACATAGCGCTCAGAATCGCTTGCTGTTGAGTGGGCAAATCAGTAATCAACAGAAGATGAATGTCGCTATGAGAATTGCTGAAACCTACGCCGCAGGGCAGGCTGCAGATGATTCTAAAGAGAGTGGTAGTGAGCAAGCTGCTGCAACTGGTGTTATCAACTTAATGTCTATCGGTGGCGCCCAACAGGTGATGTTAGAGGTAACTGTCGCCGAGGTTCAGCGGAGTTTAGTGAGAAAGTTCGATGCTAATTTCCACTTCTTCCAAACCAGTGGTTCCAACTTTTCGTGGGGAGCTTCATCTGTTCCTGCTGGTGTACTGGGTGCAACACCAATCTTCGATATTCCTACCTCAACTGATTACGGGATTCTAGGGTCTTTCATCGATAGTAATACCTTATTTACCTTTGCATTGGATGTCGCCAAGCAAAATGGTGTCGCGAAGGTATTAGCAGAGCCGAATTTAACTGCATTGAGTGGCTCTAAGGCCGAGTTTCTCGCGGGTGGTGAATTTCCAATTCCAGTTCCGGATGATGATGGGATTACCATTGAATACAAAGAATACGGGGTAGGGCTGAAATTTATACCGACCGTACTCAGTGATAAAAAGATCAACCTGAACTTAGCGGTTGATGTAAGTGAAATTGCGAACAGCAGTTCATTGACTATCGACCCCGGCTCGACCAACGCGACTTACTTTATTCCACCAATTACACGTCGAAGCGCCTCTTCTACGCTTGAGCTTGCAGATGGACAAACCATCGGTATTGCAGGGCTACTGAGCGAGAACGTGCGTGATATCAGCAACAAAATGCCGGGTATTGGTGATGTGCCGATCCTAGGCCAGCTTTTCAATAGTCAAGAATACGTATCGGGAGAAACAGAGCTTGTCATTCTTGTTACTCCTCGACTCGCTAAACCAGTGGACAGAAGTCAAGTCACACTACCAACTGATGCCTTTGTTGACCCTAATGACCTGGAATATTACTTGTTAGGTAAAAGCGCTTACATTGCTGAGCCTTCTGACTCTGAAGACAAGAATAATTCAAGTTCCGCTAAAGACATCGCGCCAACTGATGGTGGTAGCGAAGGTTCATTTGGTCATGATTTATAAGGAGATAGATATGATTAGAACAATGATGGTCTTTCTCGCACTGGTATTAGTCGGTTGTGCGAATGACGCGCCTTTGGGGCAGTCGGTTGCTAAGCTGAAAATGGAGCAAACGTACAACCCGAATGCAACTCAAGAGAACTTGCAGGTTTTACCTGATGGTACCGGGGAGCGCATGCAGGCTGGTTACGACAGTTACGTGGGTAAAGGCGATGAAGATCTTTCAGAGAGCAATAGTCAGGTCTTACAGAGCTTTAATTAGTTTGGAGGTACTTTATGTTGTATCAAGTATCAAGAAAACCTAAAAAACAGGGCGGATTGGTTGTCATATTTGTGACTATAGCGTTGCTTGTCTTCCTTGCTGTGTCAGCGTTAGCCGTGGATATCAACCATATGCTAGTGAATAAAACGCGCTTACAGAATGCGGTTGACTCAGCGGCGTTAGCGGCAGCGACTATTTTGGATAACAGTAAAGATCAAACCGCGGTATCTGCAGAAGTTACATCAACATTGAATGCTATGGCGGGGGCTTCTGGTAATCATGAATTTGATTTCTCAACTGCAGTGGTTAGCGTTGAATTCTCTAACGACCCTCAAAGCTTTGCGGGGACCCCTACGTTTGGTGCTGATGATGATGTATATGTTCGAGTTAATGTCAGCTCATTAGATATGGATGAATTCTTTATTCAGATGTTTGGTTTAGCAAAAAGCGTATCGGCAACAGCGGTTGCAGGACCAAGCTCAGGACTGCAAGTTGTGAATAATATTGTACCCATTGGAGTGTGTACTGGTGACGGGACTTCAGATAACGATATTAACGAAGATGGTTATGATGATGCTACCGGTGAGGCAATTACCAATGTCTTTGGTTATGAGGTAGGTACAGTTCATGCTCTAAAAGTGGGCGATAAAAAACTGTCTCAAATGGGAAATGGTAATTATCACCTACTGGACTTTGGATCTGGAGGTAGCACGGTAAAAGAAGCCTTGGCTGGTTACTATGATTACTCTGTCGCTATTGGCGATAGTGTTACTACCAAGCCTGGGGGAACGGTTGGGCCTACAGCTGATGGTTTAAATACTCGTTTTGGTGATTATGGTGGCGGCTTATCAAGTTCAGATTACCCATCTGATTATGTAACGACTGAGCCCAGTTCTGAAATTAAGATAGACAGTAAAACGGGTGATATTGATTTTGATGGCTCTTATACCTATTCCCAATATGAGGCTGACACCAACGCATGTATAGCAAGTATGGGCTCTGGTTGTGTGTCTGGTGGTACAGCATGGCGACGTATTCTTCCTATTCCTATGGTCGATTGCTCAGGTAAAAGTGGTGGAGTAACCAGTTTTACCGTTCAGAAAATAGGGTGCTTCTTCTTATTACAAAAGGCGCCAACTAACAATTCCGGTACTCCTGCAGTATTTGGTGAATTCATACATTCTTGTAGTGTTGCTGGCGGTTCTGGTGGGGCTGAGTCATCAACTGAAGGTCCTTACAAAATTGTTTTGTATAAAGACCCAGATGGAGGAGGCTCTTAGTTATGGATAACAACTTTAAAAAACAACAGGGCCTCGCTGCAATTGAAATGTTGATTGCGACACCAGTATTACTGTTTTTCTTGGTGTTGGTTCTTGAACTGGGAAACATCCTAATTCACTACAATGTCATCTCAAAATCGGTTCAAAACGGAGCTCGTTATGCTGTAAGTGAGGTGTATGGAACAAAGGGTGGGACATTAGCTCCTACTGCGGAAATTCAAAATATTGTGGTTTACGGTAAGAACACTGTAGGTACGGCGATACTTTCTAGCCTTGCAACTTCTGATGTAGTTGTCACTCCTCCTTCAGCAGACAGTTATGTGAGAGTAACGGTTAATTACGACTATGTTCCTCACTTTTTATCGATTCCATTTTCATCTGAAAGCTTATCTGTTCCCTTAAGTGTGTCGTCTGTTATGAGGGTTTTCTGATGAAACCAATCAACAAGCACAACGGCTTAGCCATTATCGAGTTTACGATAGTTTCTTGGTTGGTTTTCTTGCTGATTTTTCTGATTTTGGCTTTGGGGGCTTATGTATTCTCACTCCAGATTGTTAACGAGGCGACGAGAAAAGCGGCAAGGCTAGCGACGGTTTGTTACGTCTTAGACCGCGATAACATTGCGGGGATTGTTGTAGAAGACATTCCACTACTGGGGTTTAGCGATAGCAACTTGGAGGTGGCGTATTTGGATGCTGCTGGCTCTGAAATTACCTCTGATTTCGAAACCAATTTTAGTGCGATTAAGTTTGTACGAGCAAGAGCGACAGGCTATGGCATTCAGCTGATCAGCAACCTCAGCTTTTTAGGGACAAATGGGTTTCTTGCGGCACCTGCGTTTGAGACGATTTTACCCGCTGAGAATTTAGGTGTAATCAAAGCCAATACAAATACTAGGACAAGATGTCCGGAACAAATACAGGGTGGGTAATATGGGCGAAGCAATTGATATTTTACCGAATGAAGACGATGCGATTCGCCTTAAAACCAACTTGAATGTATGGCTTATCTATAGCAATGAAAACTTTCATGCTCATATGAGGCAGCAATTGAAACGTTGTCGAAATGTTCATATCGACTCTTTTTCATTATTAGGCATGACCGAAGAATATGTGAGAAGCCTAGATACTCCCGACCTTATCTTTGTCGAAGCGAGTGGTGGTTGGGCTCAGAAAATGGTCGATCTGCAAAGCTACAATTTGCAGTTGGAAGAGTATGATTTATCTTTGGTCGTGTTTGGTGATGAGAGTGACAATGGGTCATTGAAAATAGCACTAAGACTGGGTGCTTCTGACTTCCTATCTCATGACATTTCTATCTCTGGTCTCTTACCGTTACTTAAGAAAACCGCAGCGGAAAAAATCGAAAACTCTAGTTATGGTGAAGTGTTCCTATTTATTAATACCAAAGGTGGAATGGGAGCAACAACCTTAGCGTTAAATACAGCTGTTGAAATCGCGAGTTATCATCCTGATGAAGTGCTTTTACTCGATATAGATCTTCAGTTTGGTGTTATCCCTGAATATTTGAATATCACCCCGGCCTACAGTATTTCGGATGCTATCGACAGCTCAAATGATTTGGATGAGATGTCTTTGAATAGCTTAGTTAACAAGCACTCATCGGGGTTACACGTTTTAAGCTTCAAACATGAAAATAACGCGGATGATTATGAACATGCCCAAAAGATTGGGAGGTTATTACCCGTATTACGTCGCTTCTATCGCTACATTGTTATCGATTTCTCTCGAGGGTTAGATCATATCTTCGCATCGGCTATCTCCCCTGCGACTAAGGTGTTACTCGTTACTCAACAAACCTTAGTGTCGGTCAAAAACAGTAACCGTTTAGTCAGAACTCTGAAATTTGAGTACGGGTTACAACAAGACGCAATCGAGATCATCGTGAATCGTTATGAGAAACGACAAACCATTAAGTTATCAGACATAGAACAAACCGTTGGGAAGCATGATATCCATTTAATGCCTAACGATTTTAAGGTCGCATTGGAGAGTGCCAATTTAGGTCAACCATTGGTTGAGTCAAAAAAGAAGAGTTCGATTACACGCTCGATCATCGATTTGTCTCATATCCTTTCTCCTCCAGAGCAAGAAGAGAAGAGTTGGCTCAAAAAGATATTTTCATAGGTTGTTTGTTCTAAGCATAGATGAGGGATCGTTATGTTCTTTAAACGAAAAAATATAAATCCGGAGTTTGAAAAAAAAGTAGAACAGTTTTCGCAACAAGAAAGCGAGAACATTGCTGCCTTTCCTCAAGGAGCCGTTAGTGATTCTGTTGTTCTTAAAGGGCTAGATGCCAACGAAGAACAAGAAAAATCGGTTAATGAAGCAAAAAAAGTCTTAGAACAAGAGCTTTCAATTAAGCACTATTTTCATAAACAGCTCTTAGAGACACTTGACCTTGGTCTGCTTTCAAGCCTTGATAAAGAGCGCGCTAAAGTTGACCTTCATGAAGCGATTGTTCAGCTAATGGCAGACGATCAAAGCCATGCTCTGAGTGCGGAAGGCCGGAAAAGAGTGATCAAACAAATCGAAGATGAAGTGTTTGGTTTGGGGCCTTTAGAACCATTGCTGGCCGATAAAACCGTATCCGATATTTTGGTTAACGGGCCTAAGAATGTGTTCGTCGAGCGAGGTGGTAAATTAGAAAAGACCCCTTATACGTTTTTGGATGACCGACACCTTAGAAACATCATTGACCGTATTGTTAGCCAAGTGGGACGTCGAATTGATGAAGCCTCTCCTATGGTGGATGCACGATTGGCCGATGGCTCTCGGGTAAATGCAATTATCCCACCTCTTGCCTTAGATGGCCCATCGGTATCCATACGACGCTTTGCGGTAGACAGCCTAACTATGGACAACTTGCTGGAATATAAGTCAGCCTCTCCGCAAATGGCGAAATTTGTCGAAGCGGCCGTTAAAGGTGAGCTCAATATATTAATTTCAGGCGGTACGGGGTCAGGGAAAACCACGACGCTTAATATCTTTTCTGGTTTCATCCCACGAGATCAACGAATCATCACAATAGAAGATTCCGCAGAGCTTCAACTCCAGCAACCCCATGTTATTCGTCTTGAAACTCGTCCGGCAAACCTTGAAGGAAAAGGTGAGATAAGTCAGCGAGAGCTAGTGAAAAACACGTTACGTATGCGACCTGACCGTATCGTTGTCGGGGAGGTGCGTGGTAGTGAAGCGGTCGATATGTTGGCTGCGATGAATACCGGGCATGACGGTTCCCTTGCAACCATTCACGCCAACACCCCTCGTGATGCACTAAGCCGTGTAGAGAACATGTTTTCGATGGCGGGCTGGAACATTTCTACCAAAAATCTCAGAGCGCAGATTGCTTCTGCTATCCATCTAGTAGTTCAGATGGAAAGGCAAGAAGATGGTAAGCGCCGTATGGTTAGTATCCAAGAGATCAATGGTATGGAAGGAGAGGTCATCACTATGTCTGAGATCTTCCACTTTCAGCGTCAAGGCATCGATGAGCATGGCAATATTTTAGGTTATTACACCGCAACCGGTGTAGTGCCTCAGTCTCATGACCAATTGGTTAAGCGTGGTCTTGATCTGCCTTTTGAGCTCTTTACTGAATCACATAGCTGAGGAACGGATTATGGATAACGTAACTGTCTCGCTGGTCCTATTGTTTGTTGCGGTGTTGTTTATTTCGCAAGCCTTGTTATTGCCAGCAGCCGGGAAAAAAGCCAAACACAAAGAGTTATCTCGCCGTCTAAAAGAGACACAAAGAAATATTGATGAAGAGAGCTTGTCGCTCTTAAAAGAGCACTACAACAAAGAGCTATCACCGCTCGACCGAAAATTAATTGTGATTCCTTTCTTTGCCGACCTAAAACGTATGCTGGAATTAGCGGGTCTCCACCTTACGTTAAGTCGCTTTTTGTTCATCGTATTTTTGTGCGGAACCTTATTGGCTTTAATGGCTTTAGTGTTTAATCAAGTGTGGTTCATTTGTGTAGCCGCTTTCGTCTTCGCTTGGGTTGTCGCTTATCTGTTTGTCCAAAATAGAGTGACATACAGGATGGCTCGATTCGAAGAGCAGCTGCCAGAGGCTCTGGATATTATTCGAAGAGCCTTACAAGCGGGGCAGCCATTGGTTCAGTCTTTCAATGAGGTGGGTGAAGAGATGCCTGAGCCGATCGGTGTTGAGTTTAAGAACACCTATAACCTGCTTAATTATGGCTACGACTTGAGGCTCGCGATCATGCAAATGACAGAGCGAGCACCGACCGTTTCGATGTTGGCTTTCTCAAGTGCCGTCATGTTGCAGAAAGAGACAGGGGGGAACCTCTCTGAGAATCTGCAAAAAGTATCTGAGGTATTAAGAGCCCGCTTTAAACTCGAAAGAAAGATCAAAACCCTCTCAGCTGAGAGTCGCCTTTCTGCTTGGATACTGACCCTTTCTCCGTTTGCCCTGTTTTTCGGTCTTAAATTCGTAAACCCTGAATACATTGAGCCTTTGTACAGTGACCCTAGAGGAATATCGATGGTCAGTATTGGAGTGATCTTGTTGGCGATTGGGGCATTGTGGATAAGAAAAATAATAAATATCGAGATATAAATTATGGAATTCTTTGATTTAGAAGTATGGAAACAAGCACTCTCTGAGTTCGGGATCAGCAGTCAAACCTTACTCTACGGGATGATTTTGCTGACCACGATGTTACTTACCCTCACTCTTGGTTTTCTTTTTGTTGGCGCTCGTTCACCGTTGGATAAAAAGTTAAAACAGATTTCTGGAGGTAGCCAAACGGGCAGCCGGAAGTCTTATGATTTTACGAATACCTTGGAGTCGTTAACGCCATTTATTGGGCGAGGGAACAAAAAGGACAACGAAAGCTATTCAGAAAAGCTCATGCACGCTGGATACCATGAAAAAAGTGCGCTTTCAGTCTTTTATTCCATCAAAGTGCTTTCCGCTCTTATCGGGTTTGTCTGTGCGTTCGTGGTGTTTTATCTGGCGATTGGTGACAGTTATAACAACTTATTGATTGTGACTTGTATCTTTGTCGGCACGTTTTTACCCAACTTTGTATTGAGTAAAATGCAAAAAGAGAGACAGAGAAAAATTAGAAATGGGGTACCTGACGCGCTCGACCTTTTGGTGGTTTGTACTGAATCAGGCCTTGGCTTTAATGCGGCGCTGGGACGAGTTGCTAATGAGTTATACATCTCACAGCCCGAACTTGCCGATGAGCTGGATACGGTTTTTGCCAAAATTCAGGCGGGTGTCACGATGCCAGATGCTTTGAGTCAACTTGTCGAACGGACTGGCCTTCATGAATTAGACGGGCTCGTCTCTTTGCTCTCACATGCCTCCAGAATGGGGGGGAGCTTAGCGCAAACGTTACGAGACTATACCGAAGATTTTCGAGATAAGCGCCAACAAGCTGCGGAAGAGATTGCAGCAAAAATACCAACTAAAATGTTGTTTCCTATGTTGTTATTTATTTGGCCGTGTTTTTTTATTGTTGCCCTAGGACCTGGGATGATGATTGTTATGGACGCATTAAGTGCGCCAGGAGTTGGTTTATGATGCTAATGAACAGAATGGTTTTACTTTTGCTGCCGCTATTAGTTTTAGGGTGTGCTTCTTCTGATGAGCCAACCAATCAGTTTGATGCTGAGTTGTATTCGGGGAAGCCCATTGACACCTTAACCAGTGACGATCCTCCGGTTAGTGAAAAAGAAGCGATCATGCGTGGTGATGTGGCGCTGAGAGATAACAATATCGATCTAGCGCTTTATGAGTACATCCGATCTCTGTCTTTCCCTGAGCAAGAGTTTCACGATAAAACGCTGTTTACGATTGGCCGAATTCACTCATCGAGAGGCAACTACGCGCTCGCTGAAAAAGCCTATCTGGCGGCACTAGATTTTAATCCGGCGCATACTGAAGTGTTGGAGCAACTTGGGGTTCTATATACCAAGCAGCGCCGCACCGATGAAGGACGAAGTTATTTTTTTAAAGCGATTAATGCCGATCAAGTTCGCTTGAAAAGCAGTGAAACGACTAAAAATTACCAAGCGTTAAGCCAAAGTGAAGTTGCTGGCTTGAAGGTGGATAGCATGTCGCCAGCACTCGCTTATATGGGAATTGGGGTATTGGAGGATGTTGAAGGTAAGCATCAAATAGCTCAAGAGTATTTTAAAAAGTCGCTCACTATCGATAAAACCTCAGTAAAAGCCTTGTTGAACATGGGCTACTCCCATTACATGTATGGCAACTACAAAGAAGCGTATCAATACACTCGTTCGGCGTTAGAGATTGAGCCTAACAATGAGAAAGCTCAGAATAACCTTGCCCTTATTTACTTAGCTTCCGGCGATGTGAAAAAGGCGATCAACGTTTTTATGCGTCATATGGATGCTCCCGAAGCGTTGAATAATGTCGGGTATTTTTTAATTCTCCAAGGTCGACCTGATGAAGCGATTCCTTATCTTCAACAAGCGATCGATAAAAAGCCGTCTTACTACAAAATTGCTAATGAGAACCTAAATAGAGCGTTGGCAGAGGTAAGGGAAATGAAAGCCAGCACCCCGATATAACGCCCTATCAAGTTAAGTCATTCTAAATAAGATAGCCCCTGATGAGTTTCCTGATCAGGGGCTATTATTTGTAACTCAGTTTAGTATCTAAAGTTGGGTATCTAATACCAATTAAAGTAAAAATGTGATCTAATTAAGATTGATGAATTATTGTGAAATTTAGCCATGGATAGCCTTAATAACACTGACTTCAAAAAGCTTGCGAGCCAGCAAAAAACCATTCAGATGAAGATGCGTTTACTTGCGCTCGCACACTTTAAAGACGGCCTCTCTCGTACACAAATTGCAAAATCTCTCAAAGTCAGTCGAACCAGTGTCAATAAATGGGTTCGGATTTTTTTTGAAGAAGGCCTAGAAGGACTTCAAGAAAAACCTCGGACTGGTAGGCCTGCATACCTCACCGATGAGCAGCGGGCTCAACTCAGTGCCTTCATAAAAAAAGAAGCTGAATCACCTTCTGGTGGCCGCCTTGTTGGAAGCGATATACATGACTACATCGTTAAACACTTTGACAAGCACTACCACCCTAATTCCATCTATTATCTCCTCGACCACATGGGTTTTTCTTGGATAACTTCTCGTTCCAAACACCCTAAACAATCACAGCAAATACAAGACGATTTTAAAAAAATTCCAAATCGAAACGATCCTTAAGATCCCCGGCCATATTGGGCTAGAGAGTGTTGATGTCTGGTTTCAAGACGAAGCTAGGTTTGGTCAGCAGAACACAACAACACGTCTTTGGGCTACTCGTGGAACGAGACCTCGCGTAGTAAAACAGCAGCAATTTGAATACGCTTATTTGTTTGGCTCAGTGTGCCCATCGAGAGGGATTGGTGAGGCAATGGTCGTCCCTTGGGTTAACAAAGACATCATGATAAACCATCTAGAGCAGATATCTAAAGTCACAGAAAAAGACCGTCATTCAGTGGTAATAATGGATGGCGCAGGATGGCATACCGATGATATTGCTAACCCATTTGATAATGTCAGTATTATCAAATTGCCGCCATACTCACCAGAGCTTAACCCTATAGAGCAAGTGTGGAGTTGGTTAAGGCAACACTATCTAGCAAACCAAAACTTCATTGATTATAACGATATTGTTTCGAAGGTCTGTAGCGCTTGGAATGGATTTCTTGAGTGCAAAGATCGCGTCACAAAAATGTGTACAAGAGATTGGATTGACCTGATCAGTTAATTTTCCGGATTGGTATAAGTGCTTAATTATAAATAGTTAAGCATCGCACCAGCGGCGATAAAGGTACCCACTAAACCTACAATCGGCATCTTAATTGTTTTCAATAACCACACACCAACAATGATCAGAGCGAAGTCTATGCCGCTGCTTACTGCGCTTGTGAAGATCGGTTGATATAGTGCCGCCAATAACAAACCGACAACCGCCGTATTCACACCAGTAAGAGCGCCTGCCACTAAAGGTTTGCTTGCAATCGCCTGCCAGTTCTTCAGTACACCCAGTAGTAATAAGAAGCCCGGTAAGAACACAGCAATCGTTGCGAGTAGTGCGCCAGTGATCGGTGCCGATGGCATCAATACATAACCTAAGTAAGTCGCAAGTGTAAACATAGGCCCTGGTACTGCCTGTGCTGCTGCATAACCTGTTAGGAAGGCATCTTGAGACAGTTGGTCACCAATACCATTTTGTAGCAACGGAAGTACCACGTGGCCGCCACCGAATACTAAGCTACCTGCTTGGTAGAACAGGCCAAACACTTCAATACCTTGAGAGTAAGCACTGAATAGAGGCAGACCAACCAGCAAAGCAACAAAAATCACCAGAGGCGTTACCGATATTTTTTGCGTTGAAGGTATCGTTTTGAGCTCTTGAGACGTCAAGAACTTACTGCCAACCATTGCTGCAAATAGAAGCACTAAAACTTGAGGCCAGATGCCTGGAATCAGTAGCAGAACAATCGCGGTAATCACACATAAGGCGGTTGCTATCTTCGATTGGCAAAAGTTCTTGTACATACCAAAGGTAGCATCAGCCACAACCACTACCGCTAATAACTTAAGCCCGTGAATGATTGAATTGAAAAGTGGTGCTTCCAATAGTTGGTTGCTGACTAACGCCAATATCAGCATCAGAATCACAGATGGGGAGGTGAAGCCGACAAATGCAGCAATAGCACCTGTTAATCCACCTTTCTTGTAGCCAACCGCAAAGCCAACCTGACTTGAACCTGGGCCCGGTAGAAATTGGCTAAGAGCGACAATCTGCCCGTACTCTTCGTCGGACAACCAATTCAGTTTCTCAACAAAGGTTTTACGGAAGTAGCCAATGTGTGCTGCTGGTCCACCAAAGCTAATCCAGCCAAGCCAGAAAAAGGTTTTAAAAATTGAAAGCATGATCGATTCCAGATAAATGTTTAGCGTAATTTAGGTGGAGTTAGACTATGATTCAAATTAATTGTTTTAATTATAACTATGAATGAAATGGGTTGATTAGCATGGCTGATTTTAATTGGAAAGGGGTCGACCTTAACTTGTTGATTGCACTGCAGGCTTTGTATAAAACGAATAGCGTGAGTAAGGCTGCTGAGCGTTGTTATGTCAGCCAATCTGCGATGAGCCATAGCTTACAAAGGCTACGAAAGTTGTTTGATGACCCTTTGTTTGAGCGTGTAGGTAGCAAGATGGAGGCGACCGACCGAGCCATTGAACTATCAAGTACCGTGGACGCGCTACTGAATACCATCCAGTCTGAAGTTCTGTTATCTAAACGTTTTGAGACCGAGAGTTTCAAAGGGAGCTGGAAAATAGGGTTGACGGATTACGCAGAGCAGATGTTTGGCCCAATGATATTCGATTTGATCAAAGAAGCTTCACCAAACTCTCAAGTCGCATTTTTTAATGTTAATCGAAGCAACTATCAGCAAGTATTTGAACAGGCAAAGCTGGATATCTCGATAGGTAGTTTTGGAGAGGTGCCTAAGCTGTTTGGTATTGATCAACTCTACACCGAGCAGCATGTTTGCTTACTTGATAGCTCAGTGCTTGGTGTTGAACTGCCGATGTCGCTAGAGACATTTGTGTCTGTCGAGCATGCATTAGTTTCCCCTAATGGTTCTCTAAAAACGGGCGTAGACATAAAATTAGCGGAACTCGGTTATACGAGAAAAGTGGCGATTGCATCGAGTAATTTTTTGACGGTAAAACGACTGATCAGTGGTAGGAAGTTGCTGTGTATTGTGCCTAAATTGGTCGCCCGAACTGACCCTAATGTGGAGAGCTCGCTGATCGCCGTTGCCCCGCCGATAGAGGTTCCTGATTTTGACATTCAACTTGTTTATCGCAAAGGAAAGCAACTCGATGATAAAAGTATCCATCTGAGAAAAACCATTAGTCAGGCTGTTAAAGAAGTAACGGGTCTAAGAGATTAACTTGTTATCCGATGTGATAAGGGGGGGACATATCTAGTTTATGGAGCTTTGATTGGTGGTGTCCGTCTTCGCAACCAGTAACCAATAGCGTGCCAAAGAGCCACGACTAATATCGCCCCTAAGTATCCGTCGATTGCATAGTGCCAAGCCAAGTGAACGGAGCCGATCTGGACAATAAAAGCATAACCCCACGCCAAATATCCCAGCTTTTTGTTCAACCTAAATGCTGTCATTGCCATTAACACTGCGATAGTGACATGCAAACTAGGCATCGCAGATATTCCCGTTCCTCGGCCTCTTATGCCAGTAACATAGCTATCCCAAAGCATATCCTGTGCGGATAGCATCCAAAGTGGGAATAGATTCGCTTGCTTTAACTGGAGGTCTTGCGCTTGTAGACGTTCCATTAACCTAAGATAGAGATCTTGTTCATAGAAGTGGTGAAAGTAGGCGGGTCCCGCAGACGACAACAGCGTCGCTATGACGTTACCTAGGAGAAACCAAGATATCAAAAAGGTCAGGATAAACTGATTACGAAGTTGGTCATCTTTTCGATAGATGATGAAAAAAAGTAACATTCCCCACATCAGAAAAAACCATAAGTTGTATAAGAAGTTCATCACCAAAGTTGAAGCTGCATTTGGCAGGAAGAAGTGTGTGAGTTCCCATGGAGATACGCCAAAGTGCAACCACTTATCTAAGTGGTAAAAAGCGAGGTCTAAAGTGTAAGGATTGAAGTGCGGGATGAGTGATTTGATAAACGTGTAACTCGAAAATGAGATGTTCAAAGCGAGCATTAACAAGACAAAGTAAATGGGTTTCGAGATAGGAAATAGCAGTGATTTCACTTTTTTGATGAATCGTATAGTCGGTTTTTTTTCTCTCTTAAACAGTAAATAACAGTAATAATACGTTGCCCAGATAATAAAAGTGACATAGCAAATGGTAATTAAGACATCGATATAACTATAGATGTCATACTTCATATTATTTGGGACAAATAGGTTGATGGTTAAGGTGAGCGGAGCAATGAATGCCACGTACCATAAAATCAGTTTGTTTCTTCTAAATTCATGGAGTAGGGAAGCTAGCAAGGTTGATTGTTCTTTTCGAGGCGCGGGCTTGGCGGTGGTCGTTTCTGAATCCATATAGCCCCTCCTCAAGATTTCCAATCATGATTAAAGGTTAGTTCATCTGAGCTGTTTTTCTACTCTGGGCTTGGTCTCTGCGACAAAAATAAATGAAATAATTCCTTCCATTTTTCACAACCCGACTATACTTAATTTACGACTCAAGGCAGTCGTAAAGAATAGGCTTTTTGATTTACCTAAGTAAAAAAATTGGTTATATCCTCATGATATAGCTTAAAAATCTACCAGGCTAAACGGACTTAGTTGGTCTTAAAAGCGCTAGCTCCCCCTAGCGCTTTTTTCTTTTGGTCGAGATAAATTTCGACGTATCAACAACAACCTAAAAAGAGAATCGAGTCCATTTCTTAGCTCGCCAGCGATAGGCCATGATGATTCCACGGAACCACTCGTCCATCGCGATTGCCATCCAAGCACCCAATACGCCATAACCCCAATGCACGCCAAGCAAATAGCTCATGGCAACCCCAATGCCCCACATGCTGAGAATGCCCATTTTGATCGGGAATTTAATGTCGCCAGCAGCCTTTAGACAAGAGATAAAGATAAGGTTAAATACTCGTCCAGCTTCAAGAATGATGGAACCTGCAATCAGTGCCGCCGTTAGCGCAATGATCTCTGGATCTTGCGTGAACAGATCGAGAATTTCGAAACGGAACACATACACCATGCAGGTGATCGCGGTTGACGCGATAAAGCCAACCACAAAGTAACGTTGCACGCGCTTGGTAATCTCGTCGATCCAACCCTTACCAATGTAATAGCCTGTTTGGATTTGGCTGCCTTGACCAATTGCCAGTGCAAACGCAAAAGAGAGGCGAGCGATGTTTTGTGCGTAAGTAAACGCAGCCAGTGAAGACGTACCCATCTGCACTACAAAGAAGGTAATGCTGATCTGAGCCATGTTATAAGAGAGCACTTCTCCAGCGTTCATCGAGCCGATCTTCATGATTTTTTGATAGATGGCTTTCGGCACAGATTTAAACTGCTTCACTGGTAGATAAATCCCTTTGCTTCTGACCACACCAATCAAGATCAACATTCCGATTACTTGGCTAATGACGGTCGCGGTCGCAACCCCTTGCACGCCGTATACAGGCAAACCAAAAGGTTGATATAAGGCACAGTAGTTACCGAATACGTTGATGACACCTGCAATCATATTGATCACCATCGGTGACTTTGAATAGCCATGACTGCGCAAAATAGTGGTGAGAACCACACCTATGGTTACATTGAAGGTGAGAGCACCACTGATGAACAGGTATTCTTGCGCGTACTGTTCGACTTGAGGTTCGAGTTGATAAAGCGGGATAAAATATTCAGCAACAAGAACGGCAATCACACTCAGTAGCACACCGGCAATAATGGCCAGAATGATACTTGCTACACCCACGTGAGCGCTCTCTTGAGTGCGGGAAGCACCATTGTATTGCGCGATTAGAATACCCGTACCACTGCTGACCATGGTCGAGACAATGATCAGGAAAAAGGATATCTGAGAAATAACACCAACGGCAGACACGGCTTTGTCCGAGTATCCCGATAACATGAATACATCACTGGTGTTGAGTGCGGTTCTTAAAAGAACTTCGATAAAAATTGGCCAGGTGAGCGCAACGATTCCCATACGTTTGTTTAGGGTGGAATCAGCATTAGGCATTTAGGTTTTCTCAAAAAAGGGGTAGGCGACACTATTTTAGCTATTATTTAGTAAACGACTATCAAATTAATGTCCGGAAGGCTAATAAGGATAAATAAAATTCGAATAAGTCTTCAGAATTCAATATTTCAGTGAGGGTGATGAAATTTTTGAATGGGATTTCATAGCAAGAGCACTCTTTGCTTTTTGTGAGTAAAAGCTTGCCTGTGTTAGCTGAGTACAACGAACAGAGTAAAAGGATCATGGTAGGCCAAATGGTCTAAGTGCTTGTTTTTCGCTTACGTTACTTCAGATATAAAAAAGGCACTCAACATAACGCTGAGTGCCAAAGCCTGAAATTTGTTAATTCGCAGTATCTTATTGAACCGGTGTATTAATGAATCTCAGAGGACAGGTAAAAAGGTTCGATTTACTCTGCGTCAGTAAAGAAATCGTTGTATAACATGTATAGGTGGGCAGCACTCCAAGAGAAGTTTGGAGCACCTTGTTGTTCACCGTTTAGCGGGTTGTAGTTCTCACGGATAGGACCGTCTTGTACCAAGCCATCGGCGTGGTCGAAGAATGCGCCTGCCATTTCAATCGCATCGTCACGGTAGCCGTAGC
>NZ_AJYZ02000041.1:265037-408011 GCF_000272045.2 Vibrio crassostreae 9ZC13
AGTAGAACTGGTCTACCCATACACGTCCACGCCAGTAAATATCTGGGCCAAATGCTGGGCTAGAAAGCGCTGCTGTGCCCAGTGGAACGTAGGTGTTGAACTCTGAGGTATCTTTCATCACAGAGACCACGGCATCAGCGTGAGCTTGTGTTGCTGCACCGTTGAACAGTGGTGACCAACCCTCAGGGCCTTTACCACGCTCGACAATCGGTTTGCCTGCGCAGCCATTGGCTAAAGGCTTGTCTTCAATACGAATGTCATAGAAGAAGTTAGTGCCTTCGTCGAACATACAGGTGTTGATGTAGTTCGATAGGTGCTCTGCTTTTTCACGGAACTCTTTCGCTTCTGCGTCTTTACCTAGAATGTCAGCCATTTCTGCTAGGTACTTGTTATCGCTGTACATGTAGCTTGCTTGGTCAACGGACTCTTGCAGCAATGAATAGCCAAGCAAAGTGCCGTCTTCAGCGCGGTTTTGAGCGAACTCAACATCCCAATCGCTGCGCTTACCACCGTTTGCAACGTATGCGTCTAGCTGGTCTTTATCAATGAAGCCAAATGCGGCTGCATCGTCACGGCCTGATTCCCAAGATGCAGCCGTTTGTGCGGGGCTCTCGATGTAATCGTAGTTGCCTTCTGCTACCACTTTATCCAGTGCTGCTTGTCCTACGACTGTTTCGTGCTTATCGCCACGAACCACGGTGAAGTACATTTCACCTTCAGGTGTGTTGTGTGCTTTGTCACGAGCAGCGCCATACTCTGGAACGCCATTGCCGTTGTTGTCACGGTTGCGTAGCCACCAATCATGGTATGCCACTAGTTTTGGATACATCTCTTGTAGCCAAGCTTCGTCGCTGGTGGTTTTGTAGACTTCCATTACTGCCCATGCTGCTAGGCTTGGTTTGGTATTACGTTCATTCCAGTTACCGCCATCGCCGCCACGTTCTGGACTTAGGTTGTAAGCGAGTAGATCGGGCACGTAACCTTCATCCCAAGGACGAACGGCATCGTCAGCCTGAATTTGGTAAGCGAACATCGCGCGGATGTTATCTTTCGCTACATCTGGGTTGAAGTGAGCCATTGCGTAGGCTTGCTTCCATGTGTCCCAAGGCCAAGTTTGGTTGCCCGAGAACCAACGCGCCGTCACGGATGGTGTCACAGAGTCAAACTCCATCGCACCTGCAGCGCCACGCCAGTTACCGTTTAGGGTTTCCATCGCTTTAACCGCAACACGCTCTTGCTCTGGTGTCGCGTTCGGGTTGGTTAAACCCATCTCAAGATAGCCTTCCCAACGTTCTGCTGATGCGGCTAAGAAGTCGGTAGGGTTTGCCATGATCTTTTTGATTTCAGGCTGTTCCGCTTGCGCTTCTTCTGCCGTTAGAACATGCGAGTATGTGGTGTAGATAGTCGTCGATGCTTCAATGTTTGCCGTTGAAGTAAACGCTAAACCATCAACCGTGGTTTTCGTTGGAATCGACTTGTGAACTTGGTATTCAGACTCACCAGAAGTCAGTAGATCCCATGTCGAACGAACCTTACCGAAGGTCACCTTTAGGCCATCGTCGGTTGCGACGATTTGACGGTCATACTCAGGGTAAGTTTCAGCGATTGTTTTGTCGGTTTGTGCCACGCCTTCTTTGGCGTGCGTCTTTTCTAGCAGTTCACCATCCCACACTAATTCAACCGGTGAGTCGGTAGTGATTTTTGTTTCTAGCAGAGAGGTACGGTTTGAAGCAAAACGCATCGTCATTTCTACGGTCACATCGTCAGATTTTAGCGTCTGAACCAATGCGCCCGGTAGGCTATAAGCTTCCATAGTGAAAGCCACTTTTTTGCCGTCTTTGAACACGCTTAGGCGGTCGAAGTTATCAGCCATGAAGTTGATATATTCTTCGGTAAGCAGTGCTGTACCTGGGAATCCGCCCATGCCTTCTGCACTGTCTGGCAGCAGATGACCGTGCCATGCACCTAGGTCGAAGAATGGGTTAAAGCGTTGGTGGTCATCGAAGTCGTAGTCACGCATGTATTCAGGTGAGCCAGTACGGTCGATAACGTTCTTAAATTCGTTGGCTTGCAGTTGCTCTGTGTCAGAGCCTGAGCCAGAGATTGAGTTTGAAGCACAACCAGTAACGACAAGGGCTGCACCGATAGCGAGAGCTGCGAATGATTTATTCAGTTTCATGATCAATTCCTGTTATTACCAGTAGAAGTATTGCATTGCGAACACCTGAGCGTCGCCGATTTCAGTGTCGCTGCCTACGCCAAAGCGGCTATCGAAAGCAGTCGCAAACGCGCCGTTGCCGTATTCATACCAAACGCCAGCATTGATGTAAGAGGTGATTTCTTTGTCGCCATTGTCACCGTCAAAGTTTGCGTAGTTGTAGGCTGCAGATAGGTAAACGCCTTGTGCCGCTTCGTACCATGCACTGGTTTGAATACCAGACTCGCTACCGAAAGACTCTTGGTTGCCTTTATCTGTATCGTGCCAAACACGAGTGGCGAAGTTTTTGTACTCAGCACCCAATAGCAATAGTTCACCACCATCGTTGTTACGAACTTCACCACCACCCATTAGGGTTAAGTCGTCGGTCAGATCGTATTGAAGGTAACCATTGACCATGGCGTTCTTATCTTTCCATTGGTCTGCGAAGCTGTCGTATTTACCGAAGTGAACAAGAGCATCGTCTTCCGAGAAGTCAGACTCTGGCGCGAAAGAAACGCTGTAGCGAAGCTTGCCTTTTAGGTTTTGAATCTTCACACCAAGGTGCACGTCTCGCGTGTTTGAGATCGCGTAGCCGTATTCAACCGTAGGGTCACCCCACCATTGAACGTCATCTAATGAAGAGTCCATACGACCAATCATGAATTCTGTTTTGTTATCTGTGCGGTAGCCAGCGTAAAAGCGGTTGAAACCACCTTCAAAACCGCCCCAGCCGTGGCCCGTTGCCCAAGCATTGCCTTCGTCATCGGCTTGTACTGTCCAGCCCTCCATATAAGCAAGACCAAACCAATTACCGTGCTCGATAGCCAAGCCAGCTTCAATGTAAGTACCGTCTGCGTAGCGGCCTTTATCATCACCTTCGAGTGCCACGTGACCACCAAGGCCAAGCTCACCATAAAAGTTAAATAGGGTTTCAGTTTCTGTCTGAGGAGGCTGAGTATCACTGTGGTTTGCTGCGGACTCTTCCGCGTGGGCAGTGGTACTTAAGGCAGCAAGAATACAGCTTGTAATAAGAGTGTTTTTAGTAAAACTACTTTTCATTTTAATCACTTCTGTGTCGGGGTTATAAATGAAGGTTCGCAAGCAGTTCTGACTTCTAATATGGGGTGCTCTTCAAGGCGTATTGGTCAGGTTACTTACGATCGCAAAACCAATATTAATGATAATTTTGATGTTTAAAATTAATTAAGTTTAAAAGTGTGATCTATTTTTAGTAAATATTTACCTTGTTTTTATTTTGACTTTCAGTTGAATTTGCAGAGGTATGGCTAGGGTTGTAAGTATTCGGGAGGTGAATTGTTTGATGGGTGGTTAGATTGTTGGTTCGAATGTTTTGATTCTTGAATGGCTTTGATTTAATCGAGATGGTTAGTGGAAATGTACCGACAAATAAAAAGGCACTCACCAAATGTGAGTGCCTGAAGTTTAAGTCAGAGTGCCCGAAGTTTAAGTCAGAGTGCCCGAAGTTTAAATCAGAGTGCAGGGAAAACTAAGCGTTCGCCGGTTCAGGTTTTGCTTCTAGTTTTTTCTCTTCTGGAGATAAGCTTTTTTCATATTTGCCGTACTTCCACCACGCGTAGCCAAGGAAGATAACAATCCCGCCCACGTTGTAGAAGATGATGGTCATGATGTCAGCACCTGTTGGGAAGGTTGACGCAAAGAAGCCAACAGTGAAAATGCCGATCAGAATCGAGACCACGGTAACGCCTGTCATACGTGAGCCCATTCTGAAATCACGAGGTAAGTGATCCAACTTCAAACGTAAATTAAGGTACGCGATCATGATGAATAGCGGTGGCAACATCGATGCTGCAGCTGTCATGTTGATAATGGTACTCATCAGATCTTGAACCGTATCGGACGCCAGTGTCGGAATGAACATCAGTGGAATCACAATCAAGAACTGAATCCAAGCCGCACGCTCTGGAACGCCTTGCTTGTTAAGCGCGACGGTTTTCTCACCGAAGATACCTTTAGGGATTTCAGAGAAGAAAATCTTAACGGGTGTTGCTGTCCACATTAGTAGCGAGCCCAGCATCGCCGTGAATGAAACCACACCAACGAAACGGTTCATCAAGATTTCAGATAGGCCAAAGTGTCTTGCTAGCCCTTCAAATACCTGAACTGAACCACCAGTAAACTTCAACTCTTCACGAGCAACAAACACGTTAGCAAGTACAGACCCTACCGAGTAAAGTGCACCGATGAAGATACCCGCGATGATGATCACTTTAACGAAAGACTTGTGACCGCCTTTGATGTCGTTAACGTAAACCGCGACCGATTCTGCACCGCCTGCCGCCATGAAGATCCAAGTGATTACCCCAAGGAATGCCCAGTTGAAGCTTGGTGTCATGGCTTCAATGGTGATTGGGTCAGCTGGCTCGATACCGCCTACCAAAGCACCGCCAGATAGCAAGATGTAAGACATCGTTAGCAGCAGCATCAGTGATGATGTTAGTGAGGTGATAGGACCCAGTAACTTCGCACCGTTGTTAGAGATATGAGTCGCGACCGCAAACAAAATCGTACTCAGAATTGCGGTGGTCATTGGCGTGAATATGTACTCAAAACCTAAGAACGCATACGACGCGTAAGCGATGATTCTAGGCAGCAGAGAGGTGAAGAAGAACAGGTTAACAAACCAGTAGGTGTAAGCTGAAATAAACGCCCAGCGGCCGCCTAGAGAGCTTTTAACCCAAGAGTAAACACCCGCTTCAGAGTCTTTATTCAGTGACACAAACTCTGCAACGATCAAACAAAATGGCACAAAGTAAAAGATGGTTGCTAGAAAGAACATCGGAGCCGAGGAAAGGCCGATCTCGATGTTGTTATTAATGATGTTATTGAAGCTGTATACCGCCGCGAAGGTCATAGACAGTAGGGCAAATTTGCCTATCGTACTGCGTTTATTTTCGGACATGATGTTCTCCGGTGAATCACGTTGATGATCGTTATAACTTGGTCCTAGAGAGGGAAGCTCTAGGACGCACTTTTATTGTTATGTTGGTTTGGCAAACACCCGCTTTGTTTTGTCAGGGTTGGCTCATTGTTGTTTTTATAGATTTACGATCGGACTTCTTTGGGCTTTTTTCTTTGGTGTTTCAGTAAAGTTATTACCAAAACAAAGAGTTAAAGATTAAGAAGTTCATTGAAGAGATTGCTTGTTTAATGGGCGACGATTTATAAGGCTTGTAGGGGTTTTTGTCGCTTTCTTTATATGAATCAGTTTGTCTCTTCAGCAAGAAGATTAAAGATTAAGCGGCGGGAAGTTAATCGAAATTGATCAAATATGTGACCTTGAGTAAATAAATTTAGTTAATGTTTTACCTTGGTTTTTATTTGAGTTTTATTACCTATTAATTGGTGTTTTTCGTGAACTGAAACCTTGACGGAACGCCGTTTTTATTTCTCGGGCTTTCTTTTAATTGTCTGATTTAAAACAAAAAAAGCACCTTAGTAGGCGCTTTTATAGTTGGGGGATGCAGAGTGCTACGATTGCTTAGCCGTTTCTAGCTTTGCTTCTTTACCTGCTTGCTTCTTTTCAAAGCGAGAGATCCACCACCATGCAATACCAGAGAATACCGCTGTCATGAAGACGTTGATGAAGAAGGCTTGAACAAGGTCAACACCTGTCGGGAATGCCGATGCTGTCATGCTCACAATGAAGATACCAATCAGTACCGAAACCACTGCCATACCTTGAACTCGAGTACCCATGCGGAAATCACGTGGTGTGTCGTCATGCTTCAAACGGAATACAAAGTACGCCACCATGATGAAGATAGGCGGAAGCATTGCGGTACCAGCGGTTAGGTTGATTGCTGTGTTCATCATGTCTTGTACTGATTCAGAGCCGAAGCCGTTAACCACAAGCATCACGAATACAAACGCGAACTGCCACCAAGCTGCACGTACTGGCACGCCGTGTTCGTTAAGCTCTGTTGTTTTCTCGCCGTAAACACCTTTAGGAATTTCAGAGAAGTGAATTTTTACTGGAGCTGCTGTCCACATCATCATCGAACCGAACATGGCAACGAATAGGATAATACCGACGAAGCGACCCGTTAGAGATTGTGAGATGTCGAAGTAGTTTGCCATACCTGTGAAGATTTCAACCATGCCGCCAGCGTAGGTCAGTTCATCACGAGCAACGAATACGTTAACAAGTAGAGAGCCAACTGCGTACATTGCGCCGATTGCGATACCTGCACCAATGATAACCTTGATGAAAGACTTGTGACCGCCCTTAACATCGTTTAGGTAAGCGGCTGCGGTTTCTGCACCACCGGCTGCTTGGAAGATCCAACACATGATACCTAGCGTTGCCCAGTTGATGGTCGGTGTCATTGCTTCAAGCGTGATTGGTTCTACTGGCTCATGGTTGCCGCCCAGTGCCATTAGTGCACCGATAACGTAGATTGCAAACAGAGCGAATACACCGTAGGCCACGATCTCGGCAATCTTACCTAGCCAGCTCGCGCCTTTGGTTGAGATGTGAGTTGCTGCCGCAAATAGAGCAATCGAGATAGCCGATGTGACGACTGGCGAGAAGGCGTATTCATAGCCCAACATCGCGTAAGACGCATAGGCGATTACGTTTGGTAGCAGGGATACAAACCAGAAAAGGTTTACGAACCAGTATAGGAACGAACCTAGGTAGGCTGCTTTTGAGCCTAGTGGTTTTTTTAGCCAGTCATACATGCCTGACTCAGAATTTTTATTTGCTGATACGAATTCAGCAATGATGAACACGAACGGAATGAAGTAAATAAGGGTCGCGAGCAAAAAGATAGGGGCTGAACTCAATCCCAATTCGATGTTGTTGTTTACAATGTTGCGAACGTTAAATACCGCTGCAAATGTCATGGAGAGTAGGGCAAATTTGCCTAACTTACCGCGTACAGATTCAGACATAGTGTCCTCCGAGGAATCACGTAATTATAGTCGTTATTTCTCAATGCTTCCTTGTAGGGAGGAAGCATTGAGGCTTTGTTCAGCATGTTGGAGCCTTTAACGGCAAGGCTCGATACATACTGTGAATAGATAGCGTTATTGTTTATTTATTGAGGAAGTAACCGTCTTCAATGGTCACTTTCAGTACCACTTTTCGAACTCGGTTATCACCGTGGAAACGGTAAGCCTGATTGTTGTCAAAGATCGCCACTTGGCCTTCAGCTAGCTCACGAGTTTCACCGTTCCCCATTAGGTGTTCGCGGTCGGTTTCATCGCTATAAGCTTGGATCTGCTCTAGCTCTGATTTCGCTGCGAATTCAACCGTTTCACGGCCTTCTAGGTAGTAGTGCACGTCGAAGTAACGACGATTACCGGTGAAGTTTTCTGTGTTACGAGCCACACCGTCTTCAATCATGTAAGCCAGTGAATCACCAATTGAATACATCACGCCATCTTTGATGTTTCCGATGTTTTCAATCGCTTCTACACAGCGTTGCCATTTACGACCGTCGCGGTAAACGACTTTAAATTGCTCTAGGTTGTCTAAAACGATCATCGCTTATGCCTCGTTCTGTTGTGGTTGAGCTTTCGGTGGATTCGCCGTAAAAAACTCATCGCCAAAGTTGTGATTGATTAGGTGCTGCGCGTCGCAATCGCCTGCTTGGAATGGAATCAGAGTTAAGCCGTAGCGGAACTCGTCCATGTAAACTCGGTAAGAGTCGAGCACTTCGCTGCCCCAAGAATTTGAGCCTAAGCCCATCACTTGGTGGTCTAGGTTTAGCGTGATGTAACCGCTCTTCTCTAGCTCAATGGTGTGTTGTGCTTGGTGAAGGTTTTGGCTGGTGTAGAACCATGCGCTGAAGTTGATTTCTTGCTGTGGTTTTACTGCAATACCATTACCCGCGCGGCTTGAAAGCGCAGCCCAGCGAACGTGTTGGCGGTTGCCGTTGTTTTGTGGGAACGGGTAGTTCTCGAACATGTCAGCCACGGTTGATTGGTAAACATCAATCATGTTGGCTTGCTTGCTGTCTTGGTAGTTCTCTTCAGGACCGCGGCCGTAGTATTGAACTTGGTCGAAGTCACCGTTAATGCCCATGTCGAAACCAATCACTGGAATCACGTGAGGGTAATCACCGTAACGTTCGCCACTTAGCTCAACGTTCAGTTGACCTTCAGCACTGATTTGGTAGCGATACTCACAACGCATGCCGAAATCAAATACTGGTGGAGCAACGATGCTGGTGGTGGTGATCTCTACCTTGCCGTTAACTTGCTCAACGTTTAGCGTGCGGAAGTGCTCTTGCATGATCTGTAGGTGTGCAGGCTCCCAGTAACCATCGTGCTCTTGCTTATGGTTATCAATCATTGGCTTGAAGAAGTTCAGCTTAGGCTCAGACTTAATCAGTTCCTCGCCATTCACTAACCATGACGTCAGTTTGCCGTTCACTTTCGAGAAGTTCAGAGCAAAGTTGTGTCCTTTGATTAGGTAGGCTAAGCGAGATTCTTCAACATTCAGTGCTGTCGCATTATTGTTAGTGAAGGCGTCAAGTTGTGCAGTGTTCTCTTTCACTTGGAACTGATAAACCGCAATGTCGTGGTTCGCTTCGCTGTATGAAGTACGAGAATCCTTACGAACTGTAAAGTTCACAAACACTTCACGCTCATCAAGCTCTGGCAAATTAAGCGTCAGTTCACGGCTAGAGTTCTCAGCCAGCTCTTCAACCTTGATATGCTGTACCGCAATGGTTTTACCCTCAGCACGGATTTCCGCAGTGATGGTGTAGTCATCGATGTTTGAGAACCAAAGCTTGTTGTCTACTGTGAAGGTGCCCGTTTGTGCATCGAAATCGCGAAGCTTCACTGGGGCAATCACTTGTTTGTACTCTTTCAAGCCAGGGCCTGGTGTTTGGTCTGGGTAGATCAAGCCGTCCATGCAGAAGTTGTAGTTGTTCGGGTAGTCACCGTAGTCACCGCCGTACTTGTAGAACTCTGTGCCTGCTTCATCACGCGCCAGAATACCGTGATCACACCATTCCCAAACGTAGTGACCTTGAATGGCATCATGCTTGTAGAACACGTTTTGGTATTCGGTTAAACCGCCTGGGCCGTTACCCATTGCGTGTGCGTATTCACAGATGATGCGTGGTTTTTCGTGCGGGAATTCACCGAAGGCATTCATCAGTTGAGCACGTGAGTACATGGTCGAAATGATGTCGACCACTTCAGCATCGCGGTCTTCTTCATAGTGAACTAGACGGGTGTCATCAATCGCTTTTGCTGCATCGTACATAGAACGGATGTTGCAACCGTAGCCAGACTCGTTACCCAGTGACCACATGATGATAGAAGGGTGGTTCTTTTGAGCGTGAATATGACGTTCGATACGTTCAACAAACACCGCTTCCCATGCAGCATCGTTAGTGATGCGGCTTAGGTCGCCAACGTTGGCAAAACCGTGTGTTTCGACATCAGTTTCGCCCATCACGAATAGGCCGTAGATATCACACAGTTCGTAGAAGCGTGGGTCGTTCGGGTAGTGCGCTGTACGTACTGAGTTGATGTTGTGTTGCTTCATCAGTACTAAGTCTTTCTCGACGCGATCCATGCCAACAGCACGACCTTTCAGGTGGTCGTTGTCGTGACGGTTCACACCGTGCAGCATCACGTACTTGTTGTTGATGTAGAACAGACCATCACGAACTTTAATATCACGGAAACCAACGCGTTGTGGAATCACTTCCAGCACCTTGCCGTCAGCGTCTTTCAGCGTAAGCAACAGTTGGTATAGGTAAGGGTTTTCAGCGTTCCATTGAACAGGGTTAACCACATCAATAGAGAATTGAGTATTCGCATTGCCGCCAGTCAATGTATTAGGAATGGCTAAGCTATCTACAGAGCCTTGCGAGATAACTTGGCTGCCATCAAGCAATGCGTACTCAAGGGTTGCGTTTACCGCTGCTGCTAGGTTTTCTAGTTCCACTTTGCACGACAGAGTAGCGCTTTGGTAAGCGTCGTCGAAGTCAGTACGAACGGTAACGTCTTGAACGTGCGCCTGTTCTTTGCCCACTAGGTAAACGTCACGGAAGATACCGCCCGTCCACCACATGTCTTGGTCTTCAATGTAGGTTGAATCGGCCCACTGCATCACACGAATAGAAAGTAGGTTGTTGCCTGCTTTTACATGGTTAGAGATATCGAATTCAGCGGTGAGGCGGCTGCCTTTGCTGAAACCGACGTATTCGCCGTTTACGTAAACTTCGAAATAAGTTTCAACGCCATCAAATTTGATGATGGTTTGTTTCTCGTCCCAGCTTTCGCCAAGGAAGAAAGAGCGTTGGTATGCACCGGTTGGGTTGTCTGATGGTACGAAAGGCACATCAATTGGGAATGGGAAACCTTCATCTGTGTATTGAAGATCGCCGTGGCCTTCCATTTGCCACATGTTTGGAACCGTAATGTGGCCCCAGTCTTTCATTTCTTGAGAGTAGAACTCTTCAGGAACCAATAGTGGATTGGTGAAATAGCTGAAATTCCATTGGCCACTCAATAGTTGGAAGTGGCTGCTAAGTTCACGCTGAAACGTTTTTGCATTCTTTTCTGATGCGTATGAGAAGAAATATGCACGCGGTGCCATACGATTCTCATGTAAGTTCAGGAAGTTTTCCCAGTTGTTCACGTTGCCTCTCTCTCGGCCTAGATGCAATTTGCTGACCGACGTTCTTATGCGTAATTGGGTCGTAGTGAATACGAGTATTTTTGGACTGAGGTAATTATTAGTAAAACTTTTACTTAAATGAAATTAGTGAAAACGTTTTACTTTAACTTCATCACGTTTTTTATGGTCTTTTTACAGTGCTGTGTGATCCACTTAAAAGAATGCTATTGGCTGTTTTATGAAGCAGGCTAAAGAGGCATGTATGTGTATATAGGCGTATGTGATGGGTACAAAAAAGGCCACCTTAAGTAAAGGTAGCCTTGATTTATCTATTTGATATTTATAACTATTTTGTCGTGTCACGCAGCTTTAATTTGCTTGGTACATAGACACGTAGTGGGATAGTACGGCCGTCGCGTACTTTCTCAATCAACAGGTTAACGCCTTGAATTCCCATTAGTTCAGAGTGAATACGAACAGTCGATAAAGATGGGAAGGTAAATTTAGCTGTTGGGATGTCATTTACACTAATCAGCGCAATATCTTCAGGAATGTTTAATCCGTGCTCATGAACGGCTCGTAAAACACCAATTGCGATGGAATCTGACGCAATAAACATGGCTTTAGGGTAGTCGCCAGTCGCTAGCATCTGTTTTGCAAGCGTATAACCTGAAGAGCTAGAGAAGTCTCCACGATAGATGTCTTGCTCGCTGACAACATTCTTAAGGCTACCGTATTCAGCAAAGGCGACTTCGCGAATATCAGGAGTGTTGACGTTATCTTGTCCGCCAATAAAACCAATGCGTTGATAGCCTTGGTTGATAAAGAAGTTGGTGATCTCTTTGCTGATCAAAGCCAGGTCGATATCGACAGAGTCATAAGGTTCAGAGTGATCAGTGAAATCGACATAACAGATATTATCGCTTAGCTTTTTGGCTTGTTCGATAACCTCCGGTGTCATTCTTCCCACCAACAATACACCAGTGATAGGCGCTGAATTTACGTGTATTTTACTTTCATAACAGTTGGTTAGTTTAACTTCCATCTTGTCACATTGGGTTTCAATCCCGTGGCGAATCGATAGATAGTAAGGGTCATTCACTTCAGCTTCTTGCTTGTAGTTATACAGAGCAAGGAAGTGATGATTTTGTTTTTTACTGCTAACGGCTTTTCGTGAGCTGCTGGTTTTGTATTCCAACTTCTCTGCAATTTCAAAGATACGCCTTTTGGTCTCTTCCTTGACGCTTAATGTTGGATCTTCATTGAGAACCCTTGAAACTGTAGCCAATGAAACATGTGCTTCAGTCGCGATATCTTTTAACGTTGCCATACTCACTTCCTGTTATTGGAACATTGCGCTGCTTTGAAATTGGTATTTAGTAAAAAAGCAATGCACCTCTTTATTCTACAGACCTATTGTAATCAAACTGGACGTCATTGCATTAACTTTTAGTAAAATAAATGCTCAACTCCTCTATGATGTCTCAAATCTAACTATCTATAATTATCTTATTAGAATTCAATGAATTAGATGTGTTTGTTTATAGGTTCTCCCTATGTCACGTTCAGTAACAATGATATGAGTTAGTGTAAACGTTTACACTTCGTGGTTTTGATCACAGAATTATAGTCAAAATGGCTGCTACTATTTCTGGCATACGGTGCTACTGAGCTGAATGTCAGTTCGAGTTAGTCCAAGAATGACGACAAAGAGAGGTTGATTGTGAAAGTACTGGTTACGGGCGGCATGGGTTACATCGGAAGTCATACATGTATTCAAATGATACAGGCGGGTATGGAGCCAATCATTGTTGATAACCTTTGCAATAGCAAAGAGCTAGTACTGGAGCGAATCGAATCATTGACCGGTAAGCGACCAACTTTTTATCTTGGCGACATTCGTGATCAATCTTTTCTAGATAGTGTGTTTTCAGAAAACGATATCCAAGCCGTGATTCACTTTGCTGGCCTGAAAGCGGTTGGGGAGTCGGTGTCTAAGCCTTTGGAGTACTACGATAACAACGTTAATGGTTCACTAGTGTTAGCTCGAAGCATGAAGAAAGCGGGCGTGAAAAGCATCGTATTTAGTTCTTCGGCTACCGTTTACGGTGATCCAGAAGTAGTGCCGATTACTGAAACTTCACCAACTGGCGCGACAACTAACCCTTATGGTCGCAGCAAATATATGGTGGAAGAGTGCTTGAGCGATCTGTTCAACGCGGAGAACGACTGGAGCGTCACTTTACTGCGTTACTTCAATCCAGTTGGCGCACATCCATCGGGCACTATGGGTGAAGACCCACAAGGTATCCCAAATAATTTAATGCCGTTTATTGCTCAAGTAGCCGTCGGTCGCCGTGAAAAACTGGCTGTTTTTGGAAACGATTACCCAACAGTCGATGGCACAGGCGTTCGTGACTATATTCATGTAATGGATTTAGCCGACGGTCACGTCGCAGCACTAAAAGTGGTTGGCGAGAAAGCGGGCTTACACATTTACAACCTAGGTACGGGCAAAGGCTCAAGTGTACTCGAGATGGTTGAAGCCTTCGCACAAGCATCGGGCAAACCGGTTCCTTATGAACTTTGCCCACGCCGCGCAGGTGACATTGCCGAATGTTGGGCAAGCACTGAAAAAGCAGAGCGCGAGCTTGGCTGGAAGGCGACGCGTAGCGTGATGGAGATGACGGCGGATACATGGAAGTGGCAGTCGAACAATCCTAACGGTTATTCCCCTTCGTAATTGAAGCCGCAGCGTTGTTAGCTGCGCTCACCAATTCCAATCACATAGAAGATCTATGCTCATGGATATTGGAAAGCTTGCTGCCTAGCTGCAACTCCAATTTCATTGGGGAATGCAGAGATAAGAAAAGAGAGATTCCAGATATCTCGTACCTCGATTCTGGAATGACGGATGAGCATAAGGATATGAAGCGATAGCCGTTGTATCACTAGCACATGAGATTACACGTCATTCCCTACAGCGAGGCACGAGCGTGATAGGGAATCTCCTTGTAGAAGAATTATTCATCTTGGTGAATTGACCAAGACACAAAATTTGAGAGCAATCTAAACATGTCAAAAGTTGAATTTAACCCAGTAGACCACCCGCATCGTCGTTATAACCCATTAACGGGTCAGTGGATCTTAGTATCACCGCACCGAGCAAAACGTCCTTGGAGTGGCCAAGATGAAAAACCATCGACTGCGCAGCTTCCTGCGTATGAGAAAGAGTGTTTCTTGTGCCCAACCAATACGCGTATCTCGGGCGACGAAAACCCAGATTACGACGGCACTTATGTATTCAGTAATGACTTCGCAGCGTTGATGCCTGATTCACCTGACGCTCCAGAGTCTGATAACCCTCTATTCAAGACTCAAGGTGTTCGCGGGTTGAGCCGCGTGATCTGTTTTTCTCCGGACCACAGCAAAACGCTGCCAGAGTTACCAGTAAACAAGATTCGCGGTGTTATCGACACATGGAATGAACAGATTGAAGAGCTAGGTAAAGACTACCTATGGGTTCAAGCGTTTGAAAACAAAGGCGAGACCATGGGCTGTTCTCAGCCTCATCCGCACGGTCAGATATGGGCAAACAGCTTTTTGCCCAACGAGATTGAACGCAAAGAGAAATTGTTAAAAGAGTACTTCGAACAACAAGGTTCGAATCTTTTAGTGGATTACGTTGAAGCTGAAATGAAAGACGGCTCTCGCACTGTGGTTGAAACTGAACATTGGATTGCGGTGGTGCCTTACTGGGCGGCGTGGCCATTTGAAACCATGTTGCTACCAAAAACACACATTCGCCGTATGAGCGAACTGACTGACGAGCAGCGTGATGATTTAGCGCTTGCGATTAAGAAGCTGACCAGTCGTTACGACAACTTGTTCCAGTGTTCATTCCCTTACTCAATGGGCTGGCACTATGCACCGTTCTTCGAAGAAGGTACGGACATCGATCACTGGCAACTGCATGCGTTGTTCTACCCGCCGCTACTACGCAGCGCATCGGTTCGTAAGTTCATGGTGGGCTACGAAATGTTGGCTGAGTCTCAGCGTGATTTAACTGCAGAACAAGCCGCGCAACGTCTGCGTGATTTGAGTGACGTTCACTATAAAGAGCAGGAATAGCCTACTTCGTAGATAACGAGCGAGATTCCTGATATCTCGTCCCTCGATTCTGGAATGACGGCAGGTGAAAGGCTGATGTTGTCATTCCCTACCGTGAGAGACGAATGAGATAGGGAATCTAAAAGAATTAAAGTGGTGCCGTGAAGGGGCCATAACCAATTGAACAAAGAGTTTAACCAGAGAGTTTACTTATGTCTGACCTAATCCAAAACGTGAAAGCATCTTTTGAGCAAGTCCTTGGTTACCAAGCGACTCATATTATCCAAGCACCAGGTCGTGTGAACCTGATCGGCGAGCACACTGACTACAACGATGGTTTTGTTCTACCGTGTGCCATTAACTACCAAACGGTAGTCGCCGCGGCTAAGCGTGACGACAACATTGTTCGCGTAGTATCAGTGGACTACGGTAATGCAGTCGATGAGTTCGATTTAACTCAAGAGATCACATTCCAACAAGACAAGATGTGGGCGAACTACATTCGTGGTGTGGTGAAGTGCTTAAAAGGTCGCGGCTTTGAATTTACAGGTGCAGACATCTCTGTAACGGGCAACGTGCCTCAAGGTGCAGGTTTAAGTTCTTCTGCGGCGCTGGAAGTGGTGATTGGTCAAACATTCAAGGTGCTTTATAACCTAGAGATCAGCCAAGCTGAAGTGGCGCTAAATGGTCAGCAGGCCGAAAACGAATTTGTGGGCTGTAACTGCGGCATCATGGACCAAATGATCTCTGCAGAAGGTCGCGCAAACCACGCGATGCTTTTGGATTGTCGTAGCCTAGAGACTCAAGCGGTTTCAATGCCAGAAGATATGGCTGTGGTTATCATTAACTCAAACAAGAAACGCGGCTTAGTCGACAGCGAATACAACACACGTCGTGAACAGTGTGAAGAAGCGGCGCGCATCTTTGGTGTTCCGGCACTTCGTGATGTGACCATTGAGCAATTCAAAGCGAAAGAGTCTGAATTGGATGAAATGGTCGCGAAACGTGCTCGTCACGTGATTACTGAAAATGACCGTACTGTTGAAGCGGCTCAAGCTCTACGCACTCATGATATGAAGCGTATGGGCGAGTTGATGGCTGAATCGCATGCATCAATGCGTGATGATTTTGAAATCACGGTGAAAGAGATTGATGCGCTGGTTGATATGGTCAAAGAAGTGATCGGTGAACAAGGTGGCGTGCGTATGACTGGCGGTGGTTTCGGTGGTTGTATTGTGGCATTGGTTCCACCTGCATTGGTTGATGAAATCAAAACAACCGTTGAACAGAAATATCAAGCGGCGACGGGGCTAAAAGAATCTATTTATGTGTGCCAAGCGAAAGACGGAGCGGGCTTAGTTGAAGTAATCTAACGGCTTCGAGACTTAATATAGAGCTTACCAAGTAAAAAGATCATGGTAGGCCAAATGCTAAAGCCTTTACTTCAGGTAGAGGCTTTTTACTGGCACTAGAAGGAATTTAGAATGACACAAGAGCAAAACCTGCATCAATCCATGGCGCAGACTCCAGCCTATGATGGCCAACCCGCTCAGTTAGTGACGCTATCAAATACGCATGGCATTCAAGTGACATTCATGGATATTGGTGCAACATGGTTGAGCTGTATCCTGCCAGTAAAGGGAAACAAAAGAGAAGTGTTGTTGGGTGTTAACTCAATGGAGAACTTCGATAAACAAGCCAGCTATATGGGCACAACCGTTGGCCGTTATGCTAACCGCATTGCTAATGGTCGTTTCAAAATTGATGGTCAGAATTACAAGCTGGAAACCAACCAAGCGGGCAATACCTTACATGGTGGCCCGAACGGATTTGATAAACGCCGTTGGAATATTGCCGAGCAAACCGAAACGTCAGTGGTGTTCAGTCTAGAGTCTGCTGATGGCGACCAAGGATTCCCGGGGAATTTGAATGTGTCGGTACGTTATGACATCACCGAAGACAATCGAGTGTCCATTAATTACTCTGCAACCACAGACAAGCCGACTGTAGTCAACCTAACGAATCATGCGTACTTCAATCTACTTGGCGCTGAAGCTGGACACGATTGTTTGTCACACATTGTCAGTATCAATGCTAATCAGTTCTTACCGACCAATTCGGTGGGTATTCCGTTAGGTAACCTTAAATCAGTGAAATCGACCAGCTTTGACTTCAATCAGCCTATGATGATCTCAGAGCGTTTGTTGGGCGATGAACAGCAGAAAGCAGCAAAGGGTTACGACCACTCTTTCTTATTGGCTGATGGCTGCAAACGCACTCAATGCGCCGCGACCGTAACCTCACCGGATGCGCTCGTCACACTAAAAGTATTTTCAACCAAACCTGCGATGCAGCTATACACCGGAAACTGGCTTGGTGGCACACCAAACCGAAGTGGTGGCAGCTATGAAGACTACGCTGGTTTGGCGCTAGAAACTCAGTTCTTACCTGACTCTCCTAACCACCCAGAGTGGAAGCAGGACAGTTGTATTCTCAAGCCTGAACAAGAATATAACTACAGTACCTGTTACCAGTTTGAATTTTCGGGGGATTCTTCAAACTAGTACGCTCTAGCTCAAAGCGGTTACGTCAATATCTTTTGTTTGTGAATAGGACGATGTGAATTATCGCGTTGTTCTTGGGGGATGAGCAAAAGTGGCGCTCAACAAGAGTGCGGTTTATTAAGCGCGATTGTTGAGTATCTGAGTAAGGTAGGAAAGCCCTAACAGAAGCGATTCTGTTAGGGCTTTTTTTTGTTTATTGCTTGATGAGTCGACCAGAACCTAGACTTTCTCTACCGAATTACGGCGTACCAGAGTTGGAGAGAACATCATTGGTTCAGTTGAGGTGTTTTCACCTTTGGCTAAGTGCAACGCGAGTCGTGTCGCTTTCTCTGCCATCATCTGAATCGGGTAGCGAATAGTGGTGAGCTTTGGATGAACATAGCGGGCAATCAAACCATCATCGAAACCGATGATCGACATTTTGTCTGGCGCTTGAATACCGTTTTCATCAAGGACAGACAAAGCACCAGCTGCCATGTAATCGTTGTACGCCACAATGCCAGTGATTGGCAGTGACTTAGTCAGAAGGTTAGTCATGGCGTATTCGCCACCGTCACTGGTCGGCGCTGAGTATTCAATATAGCTGTCAGAGAGCGCTATTTTGTAATCTGAGAGTGCCGCTAAGTAACCTTGGATACGCTCATCGGCATCTTCAATGCTATGCGATGAGGCGATACAGGCAATGTTCTTATGGCCATGGCGGATCAGATATTCCGTCGCAAGATACGCACCTTTTTTGTTGTCTAAGAAAATACAGTGGTTGGCAATCTCAGCAATATAACGGTTGATCAGTACTAAGCCTTTGACCTCTTTTGCATAGGCAATCAGTTCTTCGTCGGTGAGGCCTTTAGAGTGGATCACCAGGGCGTCACAACGGCTGTTAATCAGCAATTCAATCGCTTGTCTCTCTTCTTCACGATCGTGCGAGCCATTACCGACAAGGATATGTTTTCCGTTCTCACGAGCGACATTGTCGACAGCCTTAACCAGCGTGCCAAAAAAGGGATCGGAGATGTCACCGACCAATACACCAACAGTGTTCGTGCTTTGGCTTACCAGCGCTCGAGCATTGGCATTCGGTCGATAGCCAAGTTCAGACATCGCTTTAGTTACAGACTCTACCGAGCTTGCACTCGCCTTGGGAGACTTGTTGATCACTCGAGATACGGTTGCAACAGAAACACCAGCTTCCTTTGCTACATCTTTAATTGTTGCCATTTTTAACCTCTATACATTGCTTCATCTATTTAACACCGACAATGATAGTAAGGCAACGAAACTCTCATTTTACTTCCAGTAATGAGATCTTTACCGCTTGTAATTATTAGGCTTAATGCTAGTGTAAACATTTACATTTTACTTAATTTTAGTAAATGATTTAATGGGTGAAAATAAACCAATATAGGAAGTGAGAAATGGATACTGTCTCTTATGGTGACTTTGCTAAGTTAGAAATGCGTGTGGGTAAGATCATTGAGGTTGTGCGTCATGAAAACGCCGACAAGCTTTACATAGTGCAAGTGGATGTTGGTGACAAGACACTGCAAACGGTGACCAGCCTAGTCCCTTACTACACAGAAGAAGAGTTGATGGGTAAGCAGGTTGTTGTTTTGTGCAATCTAGCGAAGGCGAAGATGAGAGGCCACACTTCTGAGTGCATGTTGCTTTGTGCAGAAACGGAAGATGAATCTGAAAGTGTATTGCTAACACCTGAACGTGCGATGCCAGCAGGTATTCGTGTCGTTTAAGCTCACTTTAGGTTGGTGAGTCAATGTGTTCACCAACCTAAATCAACTAGCTGCGTACAGTTAGTATCAAGCCATCAATCACACTGTGATGGTGATCGGAAACCCCAGCAAGGTTGCCGTATTTAGGCTGGTGGCGATCATTTTCTAATGGGTGATGCCAACCTTGTGTGTGTTTAACGAAGTGCGCCGCAAAGCTTTCAGACACCTCTAAACATCCTGCCAATACCGTATCGACATAGGTTTGGACGATAGGGCTGTTTTCGCAAGGTGCTTCAATCTCGTCTTTGATGTAAACCCAGATAGATTGATCCTGTTTGAACTCATCTTGGCTTTCTATCTGAGAGGCCTTTAACTCGATTCGGTGATAACCACGCTCACGGCGATCAAACTCAGCCAGTGCAATATCATCCACCTCAAGCAACACACCATTCACTTGTCCCTCGCCGAGATTGACGATCAAAGGTGATAACACATAGCTGTCATCGATCTTGCTCCAATGGCGAATTAAGCCATGAACAATCGCAGGGATCGCTTGCCCTGTCTGACCGGTAAGCTGGCGTGAAGATGAGTTGATTAAACTGCCATAACCAAAAATATACATCGCATTCCTTGTCTGAGTTGTTCCATTTAAGTCTAGTCTTACTATATGTGGCGAGATACCAAAAGTCAGTAAGTTTCTATTTATACATCTATATGTCCTTATGACTCTTTTGGTTGTGTTTTTTTGACTTATTTATTGGCTATTGAATCTCGTGAGTCGCTGTTTTTACTGGTTTTATCTAATTGGCGCGTTTCATGCAATGTGATCTGCATATTGCATCGGATTTGATGCACACAAAATTTGGTTTAGGTAATACCTTGGCCGCTTATCTGAGAATTAGGAGCGAGTTTGTTAAATATCACAGATAAAAGTGTAGAAGACGCGATTCCAGCCTACCTGCGTTTAGGCTTTCGACCTTTCTTCTTTTTAGGCAGTCTCTATGCCGTGATCGCGATTGTCGCTTGGGTCATCATGTTCCAAAACGGTCAGCCTGAAATGCTAAAAGTACCGGCGCTTTGGTGGCACGTACATGAAATGCTGTTTGGTTTCTCAATGGCGATAGTGGTTGGTTTTGTGTTAACGGCGGTACAAACGTGGACGGGTGTCAACGGCACCAAGCACTATCGATTGGCAGCCTTGGTTGGTTTATGGATCGCACCTCGTATTCTGTTTTGGACCCCCGCGCCGTTATGGCTGATTTCGTCGGTTGAGGCGCTGTTCTTAATCTTCGCCGCCTACGAAATTGGTTTCCGAGTCGTGAAGTCGAAAGGCTGGAAGAATCTGTTTTTTGTGCCGCTGTTTATATTGGCTATCGTGGCGAACTTTGCTAGTTACGCGACCATAAAGGGCATGCCTCCATTCCCATCATCTGCAGTTTGGCAGGCTATGTTGTGGTGGTTTACCTTGCTGTTATCAGTGATGGGTGGGCGAGTGATCCCATTCTTCACAGCACGTCGTTTTGATTTTGAAAAAGCTCAACCCTTGGTTTGGTTGGAATGGTTAGCCAATCTGCCTTTGGTTGGTTTATTTGTGTTGAGCTTCTTCCCATTGACCTTTGCTCAAGTAGGTAATGAGTTAATGGTGTTTGCTGGCGTGACTCAGTTAGTTCGCTTTATCCGTTGGAAGCCTTGGACAACCTTGTCTGAGCCTTTGGTGTGGTCGCTGCATGCGGCTTACCTATGTATCCCTCTCAGTTTGCTGTTACGTGGTCTGTTAGACAACCCGTTCGCGAGCCACAACATGCTGCACTTGTTTGCGATTGGTGGCTTGAGTGGGTTAATTCTGGCGATGATTACGCGCGTGACAATGGGACATACTGGTCGTGCTATCTATAAAGGGCCAAGTATGGCTTTGGCGTTCTCGGCTATTTTTATCGCGGCACTCGTTCGTAGTTTAGGTGTGACATTCTTCCCTGCGTATTTATTTGAGATGGTCAACATCAGCGCCGGTTTATGGACGTTAGCGTTCGGGCTGTTTATCTGGAAGTTCGGCATGATGCTGTTAACGCCAAGAGTGGATGGTCACCCGGGCTAAGCCAATTAATTATCAATTGATACAGAAAGGGAAGCTCAGAGCTTCCCTTTTTGATCTTGATAACTCATTAAGTATTCGCAGCAAGATATTGACGTACCTGTGTGATGAGATCTTCCTTGGCGTGAGGCGAGATGAAACTGGCTTCGATGGCATTAATACTGAATTGTGCTAATTCGTTTTTCGTTAGTGGATGAGCATTGGCGACGGCGAGGAAGTTATCATTCATATAGCCGCCGAAGTAAGCCGGATCATCGGAATTGATGGTGACGCACAGCCCTTTTCTCAGCAACTCGACGATGTTGTGCTCTTGCATGGTCTCAAACACCTTGAGCTTGGTATTCGATAGCGGGCAGACTGTTAGAGGTGTGCGTTTTGCTATTAGCTGTTCCATCAGATCCTCATCTTCTACACAGCGAACGCCATGATCAATTCGGGTAATGCCTAACAAGCTCACTGCGTCGCTAATATTTTGTGCTGGGCCTTCTTCTCCGGCGTGCGCGACAGTCAGAAAGCCTTGGTTGATCGCTTCTTGGAATACATGTTTAAACTTCTCTGGCGGATTGCCTTGTTCTGATGAATCTAACCCAACGGCAATGATCTTATCTTTATAGGGAAGGGCTTGTTTGAGCGTTTCAAAAGCGCTGTCTTCATCAAGGTGACGCAGAAAACACATGATCAGTTGACTGCTGATACCAAGCTCTTGCTCCGCTTGATTCAAAGCTCGAGTGATCCCGCTTACGATGACTTCAAAGGCAATGCCGCGTTCAGTGTGAGTTTGAGGGTCAAAAAAGATCTCAGTATGAACCACATTATCTTGCTGGCACTGGAGTAGATAAGCCCACGTCAGGTCGTAGAAATCCTGTTCATGAATCAGTACGTTAGCACCTTGATAATAGATATCGAGAAAGGATTGAAGATTGTGGAACTGGTACGCGTCTCGAACTTGGTCAGGGGTCTCAAAGGGAATCAAAACGTCATTACGCTTGGCGAGTTGGAACATCAGCTCTGGTTCTAGTGTGCCTTCTATATGTAAGTGCAGCTCAACTTTAGGTAAATTTTTGATGAAGCTATCCATAGCAACTCCTTAGCTATTTTAATTATGAGCGGAGTAGGTGAGACAGTAGAGTCTATAAACCTGAGCAAGCAGGTATCTCTTTCATTTATCTCTGTTTGAGCATAGTTCATTTCATTGTTGTCGATAAAATAGGACAGAAGGTTGATGGTGAACCGAGAGTTATGAACCTATTGAAATCAGTCGCAAACGATTTGCAGCATTGGAGTGTGATCCGCTGCAAATATTTGCAGCAATATGTGTTGATTTGTGCTCTAATACCGCGCTTACCAAGGGATGGTGTTAAAAGATACCCACTTAGATGGAGTTATCAAAGTTGACCGATCCCGTAATGATCTCCCTTAGGAAAAAATAGAACATGTCTAAGAACAAAAAATTTGATATCCGCCTTACAGAAAAACGCAACGGTTGGTGTGCAGAGATTACTCGTCAAGTAACATCTCGCAGTACTACAGTATCTAAGCGTGAGTCTGGTTTCGAAACTGAAGCTCTAGCACAAGAGTGGGCAGAGAAAGAACTAGCATCTTTCATCGCAAACCAAGCAGAACGTAACGAGCGTAAATCAGAGCAGCGTAAAGAGCGTGACGAACTACGTCACACTAAAGAGCTTAAAGCTGAGCAAGCTCGTGAAGCACGCGCTAAAGCTCGTGCAGAAGAGGAAGACGCTGAGTAATTCGGTGCACGATTAACTTATAGGTCCCTTAATTTTAAGATAAGGGACTTATAAAAAAAGCCCCAATATAGGTGACTATATTGGGGCTTTTTCGTTTGTGGAGTTCGTTTCTATTTTGCCTAAGAGCGACGGTTTTTATTTATCGCTTTTAACGTCGCTCTATCAAGCTTTAATCAGTTGTTCAGTGTGGTTAGCCAATCGTCTTCTGCTACTTCTTCAATGTAGCTTTCTACTGATTGGCCTACTTCTTCATCGTCTTGTTTGAAGTAAGCAATGTGGAATACTGCATCACCTTCGTTGACAAGAGGCAGCGTTTGCTGGCCAATCACAATACCACCTTTGGTTGTGATCACTTGGCCTTCTTCGTGGCCCAAAGGAGAGCTGATGTAAGCTAGAGTTTGCCCAGCCTCAACTTGCTCACCAAGTCTTACCATATTACGCAAGATGCCGTCTGATTCAGCGCGGATCCAGCTGGTGGATTTGCTCAATACTGGCTCTGGCAACTTCTTACGGTTAGGGCGCAACATGCCTATTTCTTTCATCACTTGATGAACGCCTAGATAGCCTGCACGAATCGCTAAAGGATCAAAACGCAGCGCTTCACCACCTTCATAAGTCAGTACCGGGATGCCCAGTTTTTCAGCTTCGCTACGCAGTGAACCATCACGCAAAGGTGAATCAATGATTACTGGCGTTGCGAACGCTTTCGCAATTCGTAATGTTTCTGGATTTGATAGGTTTGCACGAATCTGTGGCAGGTTAGTACGGTGAATAGCACCTGTATGTAGATCCAAAATGTAATCACAGTGCTTCGCTACGTTTTCGAAGAAGGTGTAAGCGATGCGTGATGTCAATGAGCCTTTCTCACTACCTGGGAAGCAACGGTTTAGGTCGCGACGGTCTGGTAAGTAACGAGATTTATGAATGAAGCCAAATACGTTTACGATCGGCACAACAATTAATGTACCTTTCAGTTTATTAGGTTCTATTGCGTTAGTTAACTGTCGTGCAATCTCAACACCGTTTAGCTCATCACCGTGAATAGCAGCGTTTACCATTAGTGTTGGGCCTGCTTGGCGACCGTGGATGATCTCAATCGGGATCGAAAGTGGAGAGTGCGTGTAAAGCTGAGCTGCCTGTAGTTCAATCTCTTTTCGTTGTCCTGGCTGAACAGTATAACCAAGTAATTCGAATGGTTGATTAGGTTTTAGTCTTGCCATTTAGGTTGTTCTCAACATGGTGATAATTCGTTAACACGGAATGTAGCAATCGTTGATTTTTAGTACGAATCAATCGCTTTACGGTGACGACAAAACTTTTTTATGGAGGGGTTTCTTAATTGGTTTCTGTTTTTGATTTAGCTAGTTAGAAGGGGGATAGAATTGTGAATTTCCTGACAATACATTGATTTAACGCTGATATTTATTGTTCGGTTGGTTGGTATTATTCACCGCCATTTTTTGGCGGCCAAATTCAAATATCGAGATCAAAATGAAAAAAACAATTTCAAAAGTTGTAGCACTAGCGGTGGTATCTGTTGCTTTATCTGGCTGTGTTGGTAGCAACGCAGTAACGGGTTACCTTATGAAGTTCAACATCAAGGCTGTTGATAACCGTTACGCTCGTGGTGGTTTGAACATGCTACTTGCACCTGCATACGGTCTAACAGTTGCTGCCGATTACCTAGTATTCAACTCACTAGAGTTCTGGACTGGTAGCAACCCACTAACAGGTGCTCCGCACATCTTTGATACTAAGACTGATACTTACCTAGACATCAACCACCAACTTGATCCGTCTCTAACGGAAGCGCCAGTGGGTCCTATCACGAGTGCAGATGTGATCGAAAAAGGTCAAATGCAGCAGATTGATGAAAACACTATCCAAATGGACATCACTTACCAATCTGGTGAGCGTGCGACGTTAATCGGTGTTCGTGAAGGCGAGATGGTAACGTACTTCATCGACGGCGAAGTAGTGGCACAAACTTCAATTGATGAGCTAGAAAGCTACGCGGCTTCACGCGCTTAATTATTTAGTCACAAGTAGCAGTGACAAAGATTAGATACAAAAACAGGTACTCATTGAGTACCTGTTTTATTTTGTTCTTAATAAACGGTGTTTACTGAAAAGTGCTATTTATTGAAGAGCCCATTTATTGGAAACACCATTTACTGAAAACACTAGCGAATCGATTTATGCTTTTTCTGGGATCGCAGCAAGTAATGCAACCATTTGGTTCCAGAACAGCTCAACTGTGTCGATCTTCACTTTCTCATCAGGAGAGTGTGGGAACTTGATCGTTGGGCCGAAAGAAACCATATCCATGTTCGGGTAAGGTTCTTTGAACAGACCACACTCAAGGCCAGCATGGATAACCATGATGTTTGGCTTGTGACCGTAGATACCTTCGTACATGTCGCGGAAGATATGCATGATCTCTGAATCTGCGTCTGGTTTCCAACCTGGGTAAGCACCAGAGAACGCGATGTTAGCGCCTGCTAGTTCAGCAACAGAGTGAAGCATACTTTCTACTTGGCTACGACCAGAGTCGATAAGAGAACGGATCAAGCAAAGTACTGTGATTGAGTTCTCTTCTGTTGTGATAACACCTACGTTTAGAGACGTTTCCACAACACCTTCAATCTCGTCACTCATACGAATCACGCCGTTTGGACATGCGTTAAGTGCCGCGATAAAGCGAGCTTGGTCTGCTGACGCAAGTGCACCCATTTCTACAGAAGCTTCTTCATTGAAAGTCACGATGCTGTCTTCTACTTTACCTAGCTCTGTTGAAAGCAGCTCAGTGTAGTAGTTGTATAGTGAAGCCAGTTTTTCTTGGTTTGCCGCAGGAACAGCAACCGTTACGAAACCTTCACGAGGGATCGCGTTACGAAGGCTACCACCTTTGAATTCGACGATGCGAAGGTCTAGCTCTTTTGCGTGACCCGCTAGGAAGCGAGCAAGCAGTTTGTTTGCGTTTGCACGACCTGTGTGGATGTCACAACCAGAGTGACCGCCTTTTAGGCCTTTTAGCGTTAGCTTACGTGTTACGAAGTCAGCTGGAATCGCATTACGAGCAATTTCAAATGTCATTGCGCCGTCGATACCGCCAGCACAACCCATGTACACTTCGCCTTCTTGCTCTGAATCGGTGTTAAGAAGGATATCGCCTTCTAACCAACCCGCTTCAAGACCGAAAGCACCAGTCATGCCTGCTTCTTCATCTACTGTTAGTAGAACTTCGATAGGGCCGTGCTGGATTTCGTTTGAAGCAAGAACCGCTAGGCAAGAAGCCATGCCCATGCCGTTATCAGCGCCAAGCGTTGTGCCTTTAGCTGTAACCCACTCACCATCAATGTATGGTTGAATTGGATCTTTAGCAAAGTCATGAACTGTGTCTTCGTTCTTTTGTGGAACCATATCGATGTGAGCTTGTAGCACTACACCTTTTTTGTTTTCCATACCCGCCGTTGCTGGCTTTTTGATGAATACGTTACCCGTTGGGTCACGACGTACATCTAGGCCTTGCTCTGTTGCCCAAGCAATAATGTATTGAGCAAGCTCTTCTTCATGCTTAGAAGGGTGTGGGATTGAGCAAATCTTATCGAAGAACTGCCAGATAGGGGCAGGGGATAATTTACTGATCTCAGAATGGAATTCAGACACGGATGACTCCTTTTTTATTTAATAACCATATATTTAGGTTTTGTATGGGGAAAAACCTAGAACAAAAATCTAAAATATGGGTCTGTTTTGATGGCAACAGCATACCACTTGAGCCTTTTGACGAGTAGCGGTTCTAAACCTCAAATAGCTCAAATTTTGAAAGCGATCTTGTCCATCTGATCACAGATAAGCTCCTTGATGCTTATAAATGGAGCAGGCAAACGTTTGTTTAATTCTATTTTGTAGTTTTATTACAAAATAAGTTTGTAAAATAACCGCAAATGGCCAAAAATGTGACGTATAGCAAAAAATACTTGTAATCTTTTTTCTTTAGGGTATATTAATAACCAACTTCTGAGATGAAGAGTAAATGCTCAAAGGATGAGTCCGTTTTATCGCCTCCAAGGAACCGAGAAATCAAATTCGTTTTTTATTGATTTATTAAGGTGATAGTTATGAAAGGTTTACCATCTGCAATGTTCTGGATTAACAGCTCTGTTTACACTAGCAACTTTGCATACCCTACAAGCTTTGGTTACTAATACCGTAAGCATGTAACTCGAACAGTTTTGTTCACCCCTATATATTGGAATTCTTTTACAGCCCTTTTGGTTGACAGATTCTACCGCCACTCAGTTTTGAGTGGCGTTTTTTTTTGCCTGCTACTTTTCCAAACCGCTTTCGCTTGTCACTTTCCTTGCTGTTCTGCGTGGTTGTTTTTTAAACGCCGAAATATCAATTTGCGCCTTATTACTGATCCTGTTGAAAAATACATAACTATTGTGAGTTTGAATTCAGAATTTACTGGCTAGATTATCAATGAAAATAACCGATGGTAGAAAAAACAACCAACTAGTTTTAGTGAGTCTATTGTTGTTAATTGTTTGTTTTTAATGGTTATTTATCGATGATATCTTCATTTTTAATCGCTTTGTTTCATACGGCATTCTGATAAATATCGATTAGAGCCTTAATTCTATCTGGAATTTGTTATTTGATAACTTTATAATCCACAGCCAATCGATTACGCAACCGTTTACTTTTTACCCTTATAGGATTCGATAATGTTCGAAAAGCTATTCAAACTCAGTGAAAATGGCACCAATGTGCGCACTGAAATCATCGCAGGTCTAACAACCTTCCTAACAATGGCTTACATCATTTTTGTAAACCCAATGATTCTAGCTGATGCTGGTATGGACCATGGCGCTGTATTTGTAGCAACCTGTTTAGCGGCTGCTATTGGCTGTTTCATCATGGGCTTTGTTGCTAACTACCCAATTGCTCAAGCTCCAGGCATGGGTTTGAACGCATTCTTTACCTACGCTGTTGTAATGGGTATGGGTTATACGTGGCAAGTTGCTCTGGCAGCGGTTTTCGTATCAGGCGTAATCTTCATCTTCTTAAGCATCTTTAAGATCCGTGAATGGATTATCAACTCGATCCCTATGTCTCTGCGTGTTGGTATCTCTGCAGGTATCGGTCTTTTCCTAGCGTTTATTGCGCTTAGCAATGCAGGCATCGTTGTTTCTAACCCAGCAACTAAAGTTTCACTGGGCGACATTACCGCGATTGCTCCTATCCTAGGCTCACTTGGTTTCTTCCTAACGATTGCTCTTGTTCACCGTGGCGTGAAAGGGGCAGTAATGATTGCGATTCTAGCTATCACAGCTCTTGGCATTGTTATTGGTGACGTTCAATACGGCGGCATCATGTCTACACCACCAAGCCTTGCTCCTACATTCATGCAGCTTGATTTCTCTGCTGTATTTGAAATCGGTATGATTTCAGTGGTATTCGCGTTCTTGTTCGTCGATTTGTTCGATACAGCGGGTACTCTGGTTGGTGTTGCAACGAAAGCAAACCTAATCAAAGAAGACGGCAAACTACCTCGCTTGAACAAAGCACTGCTTGCTGACTCTACAGCAACATCTATTGGTGCACTGCTAGGTACATCAAATACTACTTCTTATGTTGAGAGTGTTGCGGGTGTTGCTGAAGGCGGCCGTACCGGTCTAACGGCTGTTGTTGTTGGTATCTTATTCCTACTGGCTCTTTTCTTCTCGCCACTTGCAGGTATGATTCCGGCTTACGCAACATCAGGTGCACTTTTCTATGTAGCAATTCTGATGATGTCTGGCCTAGTTGGCATTGATTGGCGTGATCTTACGGAAGCAGCACCAGTCGTGGTAACATGTCTGCTTATGCCGCTGACGTACTCTATCGCTGAGGGTATCTCACTAGGTTTCATCGCTTACGCTGCAATTAAGCTGCTAAGTGGTAAAGGTCGCGACGTTTCACCTGCTGTGTGGGTAATGTCGGCTATCTTTATTCTTAAATACATTTTCGCTTAATCGTCTAGATTTCTGCTTAATCGCTGAAGAGGCTATGTTTGAAATAGCCTCTAATAACATGACAAAATTATTAGGTTTTATACTATGAGCAACAAATTCGTTATCACTTGGGACAACATGCAGACTTACTGCCGTCAACTTGCTGAAAAGCAAATGCCAGCAGAGCAGTGGAAAGGCATCTGGGCAGTAAGCCGTGGTGGTTTGGTTCCTGGTGCAATCTTGGCTCGTGAGCTAGGTATTCGTCACGTAGATACGATTTGTATTTCTAGCTACGACCACGATCACCAACGTGATATGACAGTAGTTAAAGCACCTGAAGGTGACGGCGAAGGCTTCCTAATCGTTGAAGACTTGGTTGATAGTGGTGACACTGCACGTAAGCTTCGCGAAATGTACCCTAAAGCGAAACTGATCGCTGTATGTGCAAAACCATCTGGCGCTGATTTGCTAGACGAGTACATTGTTGATATCGCTCAAGACACATGGATTGAGCAACCTTGGGATACTAGCCTAAGCTACGTAGAGCCAGTAAATCGCAAGTCAAAATAAGCGTAAACTTAGTTTTTTGAGAAATGACCCTTTATAGGGTCATTTTTTTTTATATTATTAGTGACAACCATTTCTTATTAAGTATCCCAATGTCTGAACCAGAAGAAACGAGCTCGAACCTTTCGGAAACTTTGTTTGTAAAGCACAAGCAAGCGAAAGAGACCTCAATGTTGACACAATACATGCCAAGCTCTGAAGCGCTATTGGATGAGAAACGTGAACAGCAAAACTCATCATGGTATCGAAACCTAAGACGTCTTCAGTGGGTATGGCAAGGCGTTAATCCAATAGAGCAGGAAGCGGTATTGGCTCGCATCGCGTCATCAGATAACTCTCGTACAACCGATGAGTGGCTTGATACGGTCATGGGTTACCGAAGTGGTAACTGGGCATACGAATGGACCAAGCTGGGTATGCAGCATCAAAATCGTTCTAATGAGAAGAATGGTGAAGAGATGGCTGAAGAGCTATTTTCCGCATCGTTGTGCTTCAGTATTGCGGGTTACCCACACCTCAAGAACGACAACTTGGCAGCTCAGGCTCAAGTGTTGGCCAACGCAGCGTATTCTGAAGCGATCAAGCACACTAAGTTGATCGTCAAGCAGATTGATATTCCATACCAAAACAAGAAGATCAAAGCGAACTTGCATCTAACCAAGACAGATAAACCACAACCGGTTGTGATTGTCAGCGCGGGTCTAGATAGCTTGCAAACCGATATGTGGCGCCTGTTTAGGGATTATTTAGCACCTAAGAACATTGCTATGTTAACGGTAGACATGCCATCAATAGGGCACAGTGCACATTGGCCGTTAACAGAAGACTCATCTTGTCTTCACCAAGCAGTGCTGAATGAATTGCCTAACATCCCATGGGTTGATCACCACAAAGTCGGCTTGTTTGGTTTCCGCTTCGGTGGCAATGCGATGGTGAGATTATCTTTCCTCGAGCAACATAAGATTAAAGCGTGTATTTCTTTAGGCGCGCCAATTCACGATATCTTTGTTCATGCAGACAAACTTAAGCAGATGCCTAAAATGCATCTAGATGTGTTGGCTTCGCGCCTTGGTAAAGGGGCGGTCGATATCAATAGCCTTTCTGGGCAGTTGATGGCGTGGTCACTCAAGGTACAAGGTTTGCTGTCAAACAGTAAAACCAGTGTTCCTATCTTGGCATTGGCTCTGGAAGGCGACCCGGTTTCACCGCCAATGGATAATCAACTGGTTGCTATTTACAGTGATTACGGAAAAGCGAAGAAAATCAAAGCTAAGTCAATTACACAAGGTTATGAGCAATCCCTCGAATTGGCGATAAAGTGGCTTGAGGATGAATTATTTAGATGACATTTCTCCAAAATTAGTTAAGCATGAAAAATGTACAAACTAAGTACCTGATACTCAGAGGTCATTTATAAAATCCAAATGCGTAGTTTCTACGTATAACAGTCTGAGTAACGTCATTCTTAACATTGAAAATGGAGATTCAATATGTCAGAAGTGACACAACAACCTACGCATTACCGCTTGTTGAATGTTTTAAAGGCGATCGGGCCTTACTTAAGGGAACCGCAATCAGAAGAAGGCCACTATATCTTTGATTGCTTGTCTGTATGTGTGAACGATAAAAAATCACCAGAAGAACGCGAGTTCTGGGGCTGGTGGCTGGAATTGGATAAGTCGGAAGAGGGATATTCGGCGAAGTACAATATCGGCAAGTACAACATCGATGGTAACTGGGATTCTTTGCCGTTACCTAAAAAGGCGGTCGCTGAGGTCTCTCGAACTCAAGAAGCCTTCCACAAGAAACTGGTTGATGAACTTCAAAGTAAGTTTGAAATCAGTATCCAATTAGACGAAGAGTCTGTCGAATTCGTCTAATTTTAAAGGTTACTCTTCTATATAAAGCAAAAAGGTGCGATTTCGCACCTTTTCTGCTTGTGAATTCCCCTTTTGATTGCTAAAACATCACCTCTTATTTGTTTTATCCATAAAAGACTTCATGACAACAAATCATCAAAGCGGGACAACAACACAGCGTAAAACTGTCGTTGTTAAACTGGGTACCAGTGTCTTAACTGGTGGAACATTGGCATTAGACCGCGCTCATATGGTTGAGCTGGTTCGTCAATGTGCTGAATTAAAAAAACAAGGCCACTCTGTGGTTATGGTTTCGTCTGGTGCAATTGCAGCAGGACGTGAGCACCTTGGTTACCCCGCACTTCCCAACTCAATGGCGAGCAAACAGTTGCTTGCGGCAGTTGGGCAAAGTCAGTTGATTCAAGTTTGGGAGTCTTTGTTTGCTATCTATGGCCTTAAGATTGGCCAGATGCTACTGACTCGTGCTGATCTCGATGATCGCGAGCGTTTTCTTAATGCACGTGACACGATCAACGCACTGGTTGAGCACGATATTATTCCGGTAGTAAACGAAAACGACGCAGTAGCAACCAACGAAATTAAAGTGGGCGACAATGATAACTTGTCGGCCTTAGTGGGTATTTTGTGCGGTGCTGATAAGCTTTTGCTACTAACAGACCAAAAAGGCCTGTTTACGGCTGACCCTCGTAAAGATCCAAATGCTGAGCTCATCAAAGAAGTGAAAACCATTGATGACACGCTGCGTAAGATCGCAGGTGGCAGCGGTACTACGTTGGGTACTGGCGGCATGGCGACAAAACTGCAGGCGGCTGACATTGCTCGTCGCGCAGGTATCGAAGTGATTATTGCTGCGGGCAGTGCTGAAAATGTGGTGTTTGATTCACTGAGTGATAACCCACAAGGCACACGTTTCTTGCCTTTAGCGGAAGCGCTTGAAAACCGTAAACGCTGGATTTTAGCGGGCCCTGCTTCAGCAGGTGACATCGTGGTTGACGACGGCGCAGTAAACGCAGTCAACACCAAAGGCAGCAGCTTGTTGGCGAAAGGGGTTGTTCGAGTTAAAGGCGAATTCTCTCGTGGTGAAGTTACCCAAGTCACAGACAGCAAAGGCAAAGTAATTGCGCGTGGTATCGCCAGTTATTCAAGCCAAGACCTAGCAAAAATTGCAGGCAAGCACAGTAAAGATATTGGCGACATCCTTGGATACGATTATGGGTCAGAAGTCATTCACCGTGACGACCTAGTTGTAATCCAAGAGTAGCTCGTGATGATAAGGTGAATCACCTTTTTGCATCCAAAGACAGACAGAATTTAGGGAGAGTTAAACGTGGATTTAACTAACATGGGTATCGCAGCAAAAGACGCTGCTTTCCACCTAGCGACCGCATCTACGGCGCAAAAGAATAAAGCATTGGCGATTATCGCTGATGAGCTAGAAGCAAACGCAACAACGATTTTAGAAGCGAACGCGAAAGACATCGAACTGGGTCGTGAAGCGGGTTTAACTGACGCACTGCTCGATCGTCTACTTCTTAACGAAGAGCGCTTAACCGGTATCGCTAACGATGTTCGTAACGTGATTAGCCTGAATGACCCAGTTGGCAGCGAAATTGACAGCAAAGTACTAGAAAACGGTATGTCACTGTCTCGCCGCCGCGTGCCACTTGGTGTGGTGGGTGTTATCTATGAAGCGCGTCCGAACGTAACCATCGATATTGCAGCTCTGTGTCTGAAGACAGGTAACGCAAGCATTCTACGTGGTGGTAAAGAGACGTTTTTCTCGAACATGGAACTGGTTAAGGTTATCCAGTCTGCATTAGAGAAAGCGGAGCTTCCAGCCGCTTCTGTTCAGTACATCGAGAAGCCTGATCGTGAACTCGTTTCTCAACTGCTTAAACTGGACGACTACGTGGATATGATCATTCCTCGTGGCGGCGCTGGTCTGCACAAGATGTGTAAAGAGAACAGCACCATCCCAGTAATCATCGGCGGCTTTGGTATCAGTCATATCTTCGTTGATGAAAGCGCTGATCTTGAGAAATCTGTCGATGTGGTCGAAAACTCAAAAGTTCAACGTCCATCGGCGTGTAACTCGTTAGATACACTGCTAGTGCATGAAGCGGTTGCTGAAGCTTTCCTAACTAAGCTGAAACAGCGTTTAGCCGGCAAGGTAACCTTAGTTGCTGATACCAGTGCAAAATCGCTGCTAGCGGGTTTTGAAGACCAACGTGATGCGGTTGAAGGCGACTTTGACACTGAATGGCTAAGCTACACGCTAGGCGTGAAAGTGGTAGCGGATGTGGCAGAAGCGATTGACCACATGCGTGTACACAACGCGAGTCATTCAGATGCGATCATGACCAATAGCTTAGAGAGCTCAGAGCGTTTCATTAACTCTGTTGGTTCTGCAGCGGTTTATGTGAATGCATCAACACGTTTCACTGATGGAGCACAGTTTGGTTTAGGTGCTGAAGTTGCCGTGTCTACTCAGAAATTGCATGCTCGCGGCCCAATGGGCTTAGAAGAGCTGACAAGCTACAAATGGGTAGGTAAAGCGAACTATTTAGTCCGCGGTTAACGCTGGTCGTTAATTTTACTCCTCAGCTCATTTTTGAAATGGCGGTCGAGTAGCAATAATCAATGAATCACCACACAAAAGGGCCTTAATTGGCCCTTTTTCTTTCCTAACGTTTGGCAATTCCGTTACACTGATATTCAATTATTTGGAGGTGATATGCATTGTCCTTTTTGTTCAGAGAACGACACTAAAGTAATCGATTCAAGACTGGTAGCCGATGGCCATCAGGTTCGTCGTCGCCGTCAATGCCTTGCATGTAGTGAACGTTTTACTACGTTCGAATCGGCAGAACTTGTGATGCCTAAGGTCATAAAGTCGAATGGAAACCGCGAACCATTTAATGAAGACAAAATGGTGGGTGGTGTACAGCGCGCCCTAGAAAAACGCCCAGTGAGTGCTGATGCGATTGAACTTGCGATCAGTACGATTAAGTCACAACTCCGTGCAACTGGTGAGCGTGAAGTACCAAGCGAGATGATTGGTAATCTTGTGATGGGCCAATTGAAAGAATTGGATAAAGTGGCGTACATTCGTTTTGCCTCTGTTTACCGCAGCTTTGAAGACATCCGAGAGTTTGGCGAAGAAATCGCTAAATTAGAGGATTAACTCCTCAATCATGTCAAACTTTACTCCCCTAGATTTTCAAATGATGTCGCGTGCTATTCAGTTAGCAAAACGCGGCATATACACTACTGCGCCAAACCCTAATGTGGGTTGTGTCATTGTACAAACCGACGGTCAGATCGTTGGTGAAGGTTTTCATGCCAAAGCTGGCGAACCTCATGCTGAAGTACATGCCATGCGAATGGCAGGCGACAAAGCAAAAGGTGCGACGGCTTATGTCACGCTAGAGCCTTGTTCTCATTACGGTCGAACGCCGCCTTGTGCTGAAGGTTTGATTAAGGCTCAAGTAGCCAAAGTGATTTGTGCCATGCAGGACCCAAACCCAAAAGTCGCAGGTCGTGGTATCAAAATGCTACGCGACGCAGGCATTGAGGTTGAAATCGGTTTATTAGAGCAAGATGCTCTCGACTTGAACCCTGCATTTATCAAGCGTATGCAAACGGGCATGCCATTCGTTCAGTTAAAGATGGCCGCTAGCCTTGATGGGCAAACGGCATTGGAAAATGGCCAAAGCCAGTGGATCACATCGCCAGAAGCACGTCGTGATGTTCAGAACTACCGAGCAAAATCAGGCGCTGTGTTGTCAACTAGCCAGACGGTGATTGAAGACAACGCGTCGTTGAATGTTCGTTGGGCAGAGTTGCCAAGCAGTATCAAAGGTCATTACGCTGAAGACGAGCTGCGTCAGCCGATTCGCGTGATTCTTGATCGTCAAAACCAACTGCGTCCTGAACTCAAGTTATTCCAGACTCCAACATCGGTGTTGAGAGTTGCCGAAGCGACTGCTGATATTGAAGTCGCAACCACAGATGCAGGTCAGCTCGATTTGCACGATCTGATGCGTCAATTACCTGCCAATCATATCGACCATATTTGGGTCGAAGCGGGCGCAACATTGGCAAAAAGCTTGATTGAAGAGCAGCTGGTGGATGAGCTAATCCTTTATTTAGCACCTAAACTTATGGGCAGTGACGGACGAGGTTTGATGGGTGCATTAGGGCTCACTTCAATGTCTGACGTTATTGACCTAGAAATTAAAGATGTTCGACAGGTTGGTGTGGATATTCGCATCGTTGCGAAACCCGTATTTCGAAACAGATAGTAACGAAACCACAGTGGAAATAGTTACTCCAACTACATACGTGTCGTTGACAACAAAAAGAGTTTTAAAATGTTTACAGGAATTGTAGAAGCCGTAGGTACATTGAGTGCAATCACTCCCCGCGGAGAAGACATCACCGTAACGGTTAATGTTGGTAAGCTTGATATGGCTGACGTTAAGTTAGGCGACAGTATCGCGACCAATGGTGTTTGTTTGACGGTTGTTGAGTATAACGACCACAGCTACAGTGCAGACCTTTCGCTTGAGACCCTGAAAAAAACGGGTTTTGTCGATTACCAAGCGGGCGATAAAGTTAACCTTGAGAAAGCAATGTTACCAACCACGCGTTTCGGTGGACATATAGTGTCTGGTCACGTTGATGGCGTGGGTGAGATTGTTGAACGTAACCAAGTTGGCCGTGCGATTGAATTCTGGGTAGAAATGCCAGCAGAAATCTCAAAATACGTGGCTCAAAAAGGCTCAGTAACAGTTGATGGCATTAGCCTGACTGTGAACGATTTACGTAAGAACGCATTCAAGCTGACTATCGTTCCTCATACTTCTTCAGAAACCACCATCGACCAATTCAATGTCGGTCGTAAAGTGAATCTAGAAGTTGATGTATTAGCACGTTACATGGAGCGTTTACTGCAAGGTCAGCAACAAGAATCTGAGCCTGAATCTCGATTAACGATGGAATTCTTACAGCAGAATGGTTTTGCCTAACCGTTGATACAAAGTGCGTTAAGCGAGACTTTGTAAAGCGAAGCAATATCATCAGGTTTAAATAGTGTCGGTTCTAGGAAGCAGAACCATTTCAAAGGATATAGAACAATGCCAATTAGTACTCCTCAAGAAATTATTGAAGACATTCGCCTAGGAAAAATGGTTATCCTGATGGATGATGAAGATCGCGAAAATGAAGGCGATCTGATCATGGCAGCAGAACATGTGACGCCTGAAGCGATTAACTTCATGGCGATGTACGGCCGTGGCTTAATTTGTCTAACGTTGACCAAAGAGCGTTCAAACCGTATGGGTCTAGCGCCTATGGTTCAAGATAATAATGCTCAATACACAACCAACTTTACGGTTTCGATTGAAGCTGCTGAGGGTGTAACTACGGGGATTTCTGCATCAGATCGCGCCGTTACCGTTAAAGCGGCTGTGGCAAAAGATGCGAAAGCCGCTGACCTTGTTCAACCCGGGCATATCTTCCCACTGACAGCTCAAGAAGGTGGTGTATTAACTCGCGCTGGCCATACTGAAGCGGGTTGTGATCTAGCTCGCCTAGCGGGTTGTGAGCCAGCTTCGGTTATTGTTGAGATCCTAAATGACGATGGCACCATGGCACGTCGTCCTGACCTTGAAGTGTTTGCTGAAAAGCATGGTATCAAGTTGGGTACGATTGCTGACTTGATTGAATACCGTAACAACACGGAAACGACGATTGAACGTGTAGCACAATGCCATTTGCCAACAGAGTTTGGTGACTTTGAGCTTGTGACTTACCGTGACACGATTGATAACCAGATCCACTACGCAATGCAAAAGGGCGACTTGTCTGTAGGCGCTCCACTAGTACGAGTTCACCTGCATGACACGTTTACCGATCTACTTCATTCAGACCGTGGAACGGAACGTAGCTGGTCGCTAGATAAAGCGATGAAGCGTATTGGCGACGAAGGCGGTGTGTTGGTTATTCTTGGCAACGAAGAGTCGTCTGATTCTTTGATTCACAAAGTGAAGACATTCGAAGCGCAAGACAAGAACGAGCAGCCAACTATGGCGAAGAAGCAGGGTACCTCGCGTCGTGTTGGTGTCGGTTCTCAGATTCTTCAAGATCTAGGTGTGCACGATATGCGTCTGCTTTCTTCAAGCACTAAGCGTTACCACGCATTGGGTGGTTTTGGCCTTAACGTTGTTGAGTACGTTTGCGAATAAACCATGCGTTAGCAAGCAGACGTTTCTCCGTTTGTAGCAACATAATTTACCGATGACTTCAGTGGCTCTTTTGGTGATAAATCTTGCCAAAAGAGCAAAGTAGCCAAGTCCGACTCAAAACGTGTTCAACACACAAACTTGGTTACTCGCTGTTCCTATATGCTTGAGATCAGCGCTGCATTATCATCTTTACATTGCCGGTGTCTGTTCTTCTAAATTACCATTAGATATTGCTCACAGTTTTGTGCTAGAATCCGGCGATTCTCACTTGATGAAAATAGTTAAAGGAAGGCTTATGAAAGTGATCGAGGGTGGCTTCCCAGCGCCAAATGCAAAAATTGCTATCGTTATTGCTCGTTTCAACAGTTTTATTAACGAAAGTTTACTTTCTGGTGCAATCGATACTTTAAAGCGTCATGGACAAGTAAGCGAAGACAACATCACTGTTGTTCGTTGCCCTGGTGCAGTAGAACTTCCACTTGTAGCGCAGCGCGTTGCAAAAACAGGTAAGTTCGATGCGATTGTATCTCTTGGTACAGTAATTCGTGGCGGTACACCTCACTTTGACTATGTTTGTAGTGAATGTAATAAAGGTTTGGCACAAGTGTCTCTGGAATATTCTCTTCCAGTAGCGTTTGGTGTTCTTACTGTTGATACGATCGATCAAGCTATTGAACGCGCAGGAACCAAGGCTGGTAATAAGGGTGCAGAAGCAGCACTTAGCGCACTTGAGATGATCAACGTTCTTTCTGAAATCGATTCCTAATGGGGGCCAGTGTGAAACCAGCCGCACGTCGTAACGCACGTCAATTTGCTCTACAAGCAATTTATTCTTGGCAAATTACTAAAGAAAATATTGCTACCGTTGAAGAACAGTTCTTATCTGGTGGTAAGTATGATGAAGAAGAGCATCATGCTGCAGAGCCTGCTCTTGCTATGCCAGAAACAGACGTTGCATACTTCCGCGACCTACTAACTGGTGTTGCTCTTAGCCACATGGAACTTGATAGCAAGCTTCGTCCATTCGTATCTCGCCCTATGCAAGATCTGGATCTGATGGAACTAGCGCTTCTACGTTTAGCTATGTACGAGATGACTCGTCGCGAAGATGTACCATACAAAGTGGTTATCAACGAAGCTATCGAGCTTGCAAAAGTATTTGCAGCAGAAGACAGCCATAAGTTTGTTAACGGTGTGCTTGATAAAGCTGCACCGCACGTTCGTAAGAAATAAGACGTTCGTATATTGAATCTAAAGGTCAGCTTTTATGCTGGCCTTTTTTGTAACTAAATTTCTGTAATATCCATGATTACGGCGATTTTTATGAGACTAAAGATAGGGCATGTGATGTCTGGCGAATTTAACCTGATTGAAAAATATTTTGTAAATCGACAACCACAACGTAAAGACGTTCTTCTAGCTGCTGGCGATGATTGTGCTTTGGTCAAAGCGCCGGGCAATGTTGAGATAGCGATCAGCACGGACACCTTAGTGGCTGGTACCCATTTCTTAGCTGAGGCGAATCCGGCTTGGGTGGCACACAAAGCGTTGGCTTCCAATATCAGTGACCTTGCTGCAATGGGCGCGACGCCTGCTTGGGTGTCTTTTGCTTTAACCATGCCTGAAATCGATGAAGAATGGCTTGCTCCCTTCTGTGACTCCTTTTTTAAACTCGCAGACTACTTTGGTATTCAGTTAATTGGTGGCGACACAACCAAAGGTCCACTAAGCCTGACACTGACGGTACAGGGCTTTGTTCCTGAAGGACGAGCGCTGCGCAGAGATGGCGCGAAAGTTGGCGACTGGATTTACGTAACAGGTAATCTAGGTGACAGCAAAGCTGGCTTAGAAGTGTTACTTAACCCTGAGCAGAACAGAGTGAAGCCCTATGCTGCAGAGCTTGAAGAGAGACATTATGTGAGCGCCCCACGAGTGTTAGCGGGTCAGGCTCTAGTGAACCTTGCTTCATCTGCGATTGATATCTCTGATGGCGTTATTGCTGATTTAAAACATATCCTTAAGCGTTCTCAAGTTGGCGCGAGTATTGATGTAAGCACGTTGCCTATCTCTCCAGAGTTACGTCAGTTCGCTCCTGATATCACTTCAGCTCAGCAGTATGCGCTAACGAGTGGTGAAGAGTACGAACTGTGCTTTACTGTACCGGAAGAGAATAAAGGGTCGTTGGAAAGTGCTTTGTCACATACAGGTACAAAAGTCACCTGCATTGGCCAGATAAGACCTGTAGAATATTTTGAATTACACAATAATGGTGAACCACTAAGCTGGAACTTAACTGGTTACGATCACTTTAAGGTTAATTGATGACAAACCCACTTTCTCTTATTTCTCTCAAAAACCCTTGGCATTTCTTAGCAACGGGTTTTGGCAGTGGCTTATCGCCTATTATTCCCGGCACAATGGGCACGCTCGCGTCTATTCCGTTGTACCTGTTGTTGGTTCAGTTACCGTTTCCTGCTTACGTAGCTGTGGTGGTGGTAAGCTGCATTATTGGTATTAAGATCTGCCAAGTAACGTCTGACGATATGGGCGTGCATGACCACGGTTCTATTGTTTGGGATGAATTTGCGGGCTTTTGGATCACCATGAGCTTAGTGCCTATGTTGAATATCCCTGCTGATGACTGGAAATGGCTGCTGACTGGTTTTGTGCTTTTCCGCTTCTTTGACATGGTAAAACCGTGGCCGATTGGTTGGCTAGATGCGCGAATTCACGGCGGCTTGGGTATCATGATTGACGATATTGTAGCGGGTATTATGGCGGCTATTTCGTTGTATGCCGTGGCACATTTCGCAGGTTGGTTAGTGTGAGTTAACTGAAGGGCTAAGGTTTAGTTGGCGATACACCAAACTAATTAGCAGATACTAAAAAGGTTGACCCTAGGGCCAACCTTTTTTGTTTTCGGAGCTTACGAGCTTACGTATTAAAGCTACTTGGCAAGATAGTCAGTGATAGACTTCTCAATCCCTTTCGCATCTAAGCCAAGCTCTTCATGCAGCTCACCTTGAGTACCTTGAGCAATAAACTTGTCTGGTAGGCCAAGGTTCAATACTGGCATCAGTAGTTTTTCTTGCATCAAGAATTCAATCACACCTGCGCCCGCACCACCTGCAATCGCGTTTTCTTCGATAGTCACTAGTACATCGTGGTCAGCAGCAAGTTGTTTGATCAGAGCTTCGTCGAGGGGCTTAACAAAGCGCATATCTGCCACTGTAGCATCGATAGCATCAGCCGTTTGAAGTGCACTCTCAAGGAAAGTACCGAAGCTTAGGATAGCGACCTTCGAGCCATCTTTTGCTTTTTCGCTTTCGCGAACGATACGACCTTTACCAATCTCAAGAGCGGTAAACTCACTTTGAATCTCAGTACCCATGCCATTACCGCGAGGGTAACGAACGGCACTTGGACCCGTGTGCTGGTGACCGGTGTAAAGCATTTGGCGACATTCGTTCTCGTCGCTTGGTGCCATGATCACCATGTTTGGAATACAGCGCATGAAACTTAAGTCGAACGCACCTTGGTGTGTTTGACCATCGGCACCGACGAGACCTGCACGGTCAATAGCGAACATAACCGGTAGATCCATGATTGCCACATCGTGGATCAGTTGATCGTAGCCACGTTGTAGGAAAGTCGAGTAGATAGCGACAATTGGCTTATCACCGGCAATCGCCATACCGGTTGCTAGCGTCACAGCGTGTTGCTCAGCAATTGCTACATCAAAGTACTGTTCTGGATACTCTTTCGAGAAACGCACCATACCAGAACCTTCACGCATTGCAGGCGTGATCGCCATTAGCTTAGGATCTTGAGCGGCCATATCACACAGGAAGTCGCCAAAAATCTTAGAGAAAGTTGGTTTAGAGCTGGTGCTCTTAGGCAGACTTGAATGTGCAGGATCGAATTTAGGTACGCCATGGTAGCCAATTGGATCTTTCTCAGCTGGCTCGTAGCCTTTACCTTTCTTCGTCATGATATGCAGGAACTGAGGGCCTTTAAGGTCTCTCATGTTCTTCAGCGTTTTAATCAGCTCGTTTACATCGTGACCGTCTACAGGACCAATGTAATTAAAGCCTAACTCTTCAAACATGGTGCCAGGGACAACCATGCCTTTTAAATGTTCTTCTGTACGACGAACCAGCTCTTTAATCGGCGGAACGCCTGATAGCACTTTCTTGCCACCCTCACGAATTGACGTGTAAAGACTGCCAGAAAGAACTTGAGCTAGGTGGTTGTTTAGCGCACCTACGTTTTCAGAGATCGACATCTCGTTATCGTTCAGGATAACCAGCATGTCATTGTGAATATCGCCCGCGTGGTTCATGGCTTCAAATGCCATACCCGCAGTAATCGCGCCATCACCAATCACACTCACGACTTTACGGTTCTTGCCTTCTTTCTTCGAACTGATAGCCATACCAAGTGCAGCACTGATCGATGTTGAAGAGTGACCAACAGAAAGGGTGTCGTATTCGCTCTCTTGACGCCATGGGAATGGGTGCAGTCCATCTTTTTGACGGATAGTCGACAAGCGGTCGCGACGACCTGTAAGAATTTTGTGCGGGTATGCTTGGTGACCAACATCCCAAACCAACTGGTCAAAAGGCGTGTTGTACACATAGTGCAGAGCAACTGTCAGCTCTACTGTACCTAAGCCTGACGCTAAGTGACCACTTGACTGGCTCACTGAGTTAAGAAGATAGGTACGTAATTCATCACAAAGCTGTGTCAGCGTCTCTTTTGGAAGTAGACGCAAATCCTCTGGCTTATCAGCCAAAGCAAGAGTTGGGTACTTTGATATATCAAGAGTCATAGGTAATGCGCGCTTATTGTCTTAGTTCTTGCGCTCGATGACGTATCGGGCGAACTCTTCGAGTAACTGGGTATTGTATGGGATTGCAGCCAAAGCTTGAAGCGCTTCCTGTAGCAGAGTTTGCGCTTTTTCTTGAGCGCCCTCTAAACCTAGCAAAGAAGGGTAGGTGCTTTTGTTCAATTCTTGGTCAGAACCCTGTGGCTTACCCAAAGTTTCAGTATCGCCAGTGATATCTAAAATATCATCTTGAACCTGGAATGCTAATCCAATGGCGTCGGCGTACTTGTCTAATTGAGGCATCACTTCAAACGCTTTTTCACCAGCAGCGAGAGCACCTAAACGAATCGCACATTTCATTAGCGCGCCCGTTTTATTGCGGTGAACTTCTTCTAACTCTTCTAGCGTGACAGAGCGGTTTTCAGCTTCAATATCAAGTGCTTGTCCAATGCACATACCTTGTGCACCAGAGGCTTCGGCTAGGCGTTGAATCATTCGAACGCGATTGCTTTCACCGTCAGCACTTAATGTACCTTCCGCAAGTATAGTAAACGCGAGAGTTTGTAGTGCATCGCCAGTTAAAATTGCCGTTGCTTCATCGTATTTGATGTGACAAGTCTGATGGCCACGACGCAGTTCATCGTCGTCCATTGCTGGAAGGTCGTCGTGAATCAGAGAATAGGCATGAATACATTCGATTGCAGATGCTGGAGTGTCGAGTTCTTCAGCGGTGCAGCCGAGCATTTCCCCTGTAATGTAGACAAGAAATGGACGTGCGCGTTTACCGCCTAAAAGTAACCCATAACGCATCGCGTTGATCAGGTTCTGATCTTGGTGTGGTAGGCGATCAAGCCAAAGGTTCAGTTGCTCGTTATTACGTGCTTGATAAGACAATAAAGTCTCAATCATAGGGGATCTCATACAATTCGTTATTCTGGTTGTGGGTTAAAGTCACTAAGTTCTGCGTTTTCATCATTTTGCAGTAGGATGCTAACACGCTGTTCAGCATCGTTTAGTTTGCTTTGACCGGCACGAGCGAGGGAGATGCCTCGTTCGAACTTTTTCAGCGCATCATCTAAAGCTAGATCACCATTTTCTAGTTGATCAACCAAGCCATCAAGCTCTTCGATTGCTGCTTCAAAGCTCATATTTTCAGGTTTCTTAGTAGCCATAATAAATCTGCGTTTGGAAAGATGAACGAACGTTACCCTAGGCCGCTGAGATGGTCAAATGTAACCAAGAAATTTTGCTAGAAAGTTCGTTTTTAAGGGGCTTGAACGTACTTTGCTTGAATAACCTTAGCTTTATCGAGTTTATGCGCTACGTATAAGAGCAAAGTAAGCCAATAGTTGGGATTCAAAAACGAAAAGTGTGATACTTAGGCCAAGAATTTACTAAAAGATCTTATAGTCTTGCCGATACAAAGAATATCGTCGACATAGAGCTACAAAAAAGCATGAGGAGTGCTCAGTGGATTTAGCAACCCTAATAGGTTTGATTGGTGGATTTGCCTTTGTAATTATGGCAATGATCCTAGGTGGAAGCCTCGGGATGTTCTATGACACGACATCCATTTTGATCGTAGTTGGGGGCTCAACCTTTGTTGTTCTAATGAAGTTCACCATGGGACAGTTCTTTGGTGCGACTAAAATCGCAGGCAAAGCTTTTATGTTTAAAGCGGATGAGCCTGAAGATCTTATTGCGAAAGTTGTAGAGATGGCTGATGCGGCTCGTAAAGGTGGTTTTTTAGCACTGGAAGAGATGGAAATTAACAACAGTTTCATGCAAAAGGGCATCGATCTTTTGGTGGATGGCCATGATGGAGATGTAGTTCGTGCTGCACTGCAAAAAGACATCGCATTAACCACAGAGCGTCATGAGCAGGGCGCGAAGGTGTTCTCTGCATTTGGTGATGTAGCACCCGCGATGGGTATGATTGGTACCTTGGTTGGCTTGGTTGCCATGCTTTCTAACATGGATGATCCAAAAGCGATCGGCCCTGCGATGGCGGTGGCACTTTTAACCACCCTATATGGTGCGATTCTTTCGAACATGGTGTTCTTCCCAATTGCCGACAAGCTTGCGCTGCGTCGTGACCAAGAGACACTCAACCGTCGTTTGGTTATGGATGGCGTACTCGCGATTCAAGATGGTCAGAACCCACGAGTAATCGATGGTTACCTGAAGAGCTACCTAAACGAAGGTAAGCGTACGATTGATGGTGAACCTGCGTAAGAGGAGTTGAAGATGGATGAAGAAAATCCATGTAAATGTCCTCCTCCGGGATTGCCTCAATGGATGGGGACATTTGCTGACTTGATGTCACTGCTGATGTGTTTCTTCGTACTGCTGCTCTCATTCTCTGAGATGGACGTACTGAAGTTCAAACAGATCGCTGGCTCGATGAAATTTGCGTTTGGTGTACAAAACCGCTTGGAAGTGAAAGACATTCCTAAAGGCACCAGCATCATTGCACAAGAGTTTCGACCTGGTCGTCCAGAGCCGACACCGATTGATGTGATCATGCAGCAGACGATTGATATCACTCAGCAGACGCTTGAGTTTCATGAAGGTGAATCTGAGCGTGCTGGCGGTACCATGCGTGATCAAGGCAAGATGACCGGAGGCAAGTCGCCAGAGGTTTCGACTCACGACAATCAAAACTCTGAGTCAGACCAACAGCAACAACAAGCTGAAGCTCAATCGCAAGAGATGGAATCCTTGATGGAAAGCATCAAGAAGGCGTTGGAGCGAGAGATAGACCAAGGCGCGATTGAAGTTGAAAACCTTGGCCAGCAGATTGTGATTCGAATTCGTGAGAAGGGTGCATTCCCATCGGGTTCTGCTTTCCTACAGCCTAAGTTCCGACCTTTGGTGAGACAGGTTGCTGAGTTGGTGAAAGATGTTCCGGGTATCGTTCGAATCTCAGGGCACACCGATAATCAACGTCTTGATTCCGAGCTTTATCGCTCTAATTGGGACTTGTCATCACAGCGAGCAGTGTCTGTTGCTCAAGAGATGGAAAAGGTGCGTGGTTTCTCTCATCAACGCTTGAGAGTACGCGGCATGGCGGATACCGAGCCAGTCGAGCCGAACGATACTGAATGGCAACGTAGCCTCAACCGCCGCGTTGAAATCAGCATCATGCAGGGCGAGCCGCTTTACAGTGACGAAGTGCCTGTTATTAATGAATAGCCGATACGTGTACACACGGTAGCATGCAGATAGCATCGAAAGCCCAACCTTATAATGAGGTTGGGCTTTTTGTTTGCTGGTCTTCAATGGTTCTCTCTGCGGCATTTATGTCGTTTCGAAACCTGCTACTGTTAATAACAAGCGGTTTAATGATGGTGTTACAGCAAGCACTCTTTTCCTTGCTTCACTTTCTCATGTATAATTCGCGCCCTTAGATTTAGATATGATCTATTCTTGCTTCAAGTGCTGTGTAAATTCTCTAATTTACTTGGCGATGAGCGTTTTCAAAATTTTGAACATTAATGTTGTGAAAGTACTATGAAATTTATTGTTAAGCCCCATCCGGAAATTTTTGTAAAAAGTGAATCGGTGCGTAAGCGCTTCACAAGGATTCTAGAGTGCAACATTCGTAACGTTATTCAACGTCGCTGTGAAAGTGTTGCGGTATTCAACCGTCGCGATCATATTGAAGTGACGTCTGAGAGTGACCAGTACTACGCAGAAGTGTTAGAGGCTCTGACTCACACTCCAGGTATTCACCACTCTCTTGAAGTTCAACAGTCTGAATTCAAAGACTTGCACGATATTTACGAGCAAGTACTAGAACGCAGCCGTGCTGACATTGAAGGCAAGACTTTCTCTGTACGTGCTAAGCGTCGTGGTAAGCATGACTTTACCTCTATTGAACTTGAGCGCTACGTAGGCGGCGGTCTAAACCAAGCAGTTGAGTCAGCGAAAGTTCGACTTAAGAACCCTGATGTAACCGTTAAGGTTGAAGTGGCTAACGACAAGCTAAACCAAGTTCTAGCTCGTCACAAAGGCCTCGGTGGCTTCCCTCTTGGTACTCAAGAAGATCTACTGAGCTTGATCTCTGGCGGCTTTGATTCTGGTGTTTCAAGCTACCTGCACATCAAACGCGGCTCTAAGGTTCACTACTGTTTCTTCAACCTTGGTGGCCCAGCGCACGAGATTGGTGTTAAACAAGTGGCTCACTACCTATGGAATAAATACGGCTCATCTGCAAAGGTGAAGTTCATTTCTGTAGACTTTGAACCTGTGGTTGCTGAAATCCTTGAGAACGTAGAAGACGGCCAAATGGGCGTTGTTCTTAAGCGTATGTTCATGCGTGCTGGTGGTATGGTTGCAGACAAGTTCAAGATCGAAGCGTTGGTTACTGGTGAAGCACTAGGTCAGGTATCAAGCCAAACGCTAACTAACCTGCGTCACATCGACAACGTGACAGATACTTTGATTCTTCGTCCGCTTATCAACTGGGATAAAGAAGACATCATCGACCTTTCTCGTATCATCGGTACTGAAGACTTCGCTAAGGTAATGCCTGAGTACTGTGGTGTTATTTCTAAGAAGCCAACAGTGAAAGCGAAGAAAGGCAAACTGGAAGCAGAAGAAGCTAAGTTTAACTTTGAAGTGCTGGATCAAGTGATCGAGAACGCTCGTGTTATGGATATCCGTGACATCGAGAAAGAGAGCCAAGAGCAAGCGCCTGAAGTTGAACAAGTTCAAGCTGTTGCTGAGCACGCTATCGTTCTTGATATCCGTAGCCCAGAAGAAGAAGACGAAAGCCCATTAGAGGTCGAGGGTGTTGAAATTAAACACATCCCATTCTTCAAGCTTTCGACTCAGTTTGGCGACCTAGACCAAGCGAAAGAGTACTTGCTGTACTGTGACCGTGGTGTAATGAGCCGTCTACAGGCACTTTACCTACAAGAGCAGGGCTTCCATAACGTTAAGGTTTACCGCCCATAGTGGTGTGTTGACCAAGCGTTAATCATTTTGCAAAGCCGTTTACTGAAAAGTAAGCGGCTTTTTTATTTTCTATTGTGAATGATTTACAGTAGTCAGACAGAGGCGTGAGTTTGGGCGTGCTATCGTCATGCTCAGCTTTGAAATTTTTGATTGATAGAAAGAGTGTGTTCTAAACGGGTTTATAAGTACCGAAGAAGTGTGAGTATCTTGAAGTATTCTGTTACTTTTTAGTGCAACTCAATGGTGCTATTTGTATGTGTTCAGTTGATTATTTGAGTGGGTGTCTGATTCTGTGATTGGCGATGAAAAATAATAAAGATTAATTAGCACAGCTATTGATAAACTTGTTGTTACATTTCTTTGCACATAAAAAAACACCGCCCATAAGGCGGTGTAAACAAATTTGACAGACAGGTCAAAATAAATACAGGAAGTACATGCCTCGTTTCAGTATAAACTGCAACAAAACATTTGGTAGAACTCTACCCAACTCGAAAAGAACGAGTTTGCAAACACAACATCGCAGGAGCTAAGCCAATTGATTCTAGAGAGAATCAAGCCGTTCAGGCTAGCTGCTGCGGGATGAAATATAGAATTTCTCTGGCTGCTAGGCAATGGACAAATTATAATGTTTCAGATAAAAAAAACTAATGCTTATTTAGAGAGTAACTATGTCTCGTCGATTACCCCCATTAAACTCGCTAAGAGTGTTTGAAGCTGCAGCTCGACACTTGAGTTTTACGCGTGCTGCAGAAGAGTTGTTTGTTACTCAAGCGGCAGTCAGTCATCAGATCAAAGCGCTTGAAGAATTCTTATCTTTGAAGCTGTTTCGCCGAAGAAACCGCTCTTTGCTGCTAACTGAAGAAGGTCAAAGCTACTTCTTAGATATCAAAGATATTTTCACATCACTAGCAGAAGCGACAGACAAAGTGCTGGAGCGAAGTGAGAAGGGCGCATTGACCATCAGTTTACCGCCGAGTTTTGCTATTCAATGGTTGGTACCAAGGCTCGCTGACTTTAATCAGCAAGAGCCTGATATTGATGTAAGAATCAAAGCCGTTGATATGGATGAAGGCTCGCTAACCGATGATGTAGACGTCGCTATCTATTATGGCCGAGGGAATTGGTCGGGGCTCAGAGCCGATAAACTTTACCAAGAATACTTAATTCCTCTTTGCTCACCTTCCGTGCTGCTAGGAGCTAAACCTTTAGAATCTCTCAGTGATTTGGCATGTCATACGCTACTGCATGATACATCTCGAAAGGATTGGAAACAGTTTGCTAAGCAAAATGGTATTGATGGGGTAAACGTTAATCATGGCCCTATCTTCAGTCACTCAACCATGGTATTGCAGGCGGCCGCTCACGGGCAAGGTATTGCTTTGGGTAATAATGTGTTGGCGCAACCTGAAATCGAAGCAGGTCGTTTGATTGCACCTTTTGATGAAGTGTTGGTAAGTAAGAACGCCTTCTATGTAGTGTGTCATGAGAAACAAGCTGACATGGGGCGTATTGCGACTTTCCGTGATTGGATGTTGGCGAAAGCGCAAAGTGAACAAGAGGACTTACTTGATGAATAACCTCATCATTGATGGTGAAGACAACCCAATAACCTTTATCTTTGCACATGGTGCTGGCGCAGGTATGGATCATGAGTTCATGCAGTCGGTAGCAAAAGGGTTGGCGTTTAAAGGGATACGAGTGATTCGTTTTAATTTCCCTTACATGATCAAACGTGCTGAAGATGGTAAGCGTCGTCCACCTGATCGAGCCCCTAAACTGCTCGAAGCTTACCAAGATATTATCGGACAGGTAGATGCCGATAAGCTTGTGATTGGCGGTAAGTCGATGGGAGGACGTATGGCGAGCCATTTGTCTGAAGTTGATAAGGTGGCAGCAATGGCCTGTTTAGGCTTTCCTTTCCACCCTCCAGGTAAGCCAGAGAAGTACAAAGGTGAGCACTTAGCTGAGTTACAAAAGCCATGTCTTATTTTGCAGGGTGAGCGCGATACCTTTGGTAAGCGTGAAGAGTTTACCGATTTCGACCTGTCGGATTCTATTCGTGTTGAATTTATCCCAGACGGTGATCACAGCTTTAAGCCTCGTAAGAGCTCTGGTTACACAGAGCAGCAGAATATTGCCTTAACCGTTGAGAAGCTGTCAGCGTTTATCAAAGAGGTACTTAATGAGAAGTAAGTATTTACTCACGTTTGCAGGTATCTCTGGTGCGATTGCTGTCATGCTTGGTGCCTTCGCGGCTCACGGGTTGAAAGCTATCTTGCCAGAATATCTGCTAGGCGTGTTTGAGACGGGTGTTCAGTATCAGTTTATCCATACTTTGGCGATATTGGCGTGTGGCGCTCTGTTGCAGATGAAACTTGGCGCTAAATCACAAAAATATTTTTTCATTGCGGCAATTTGCTTTATCATCGGCATCCTTTGTTTTAGTGGCAGCCTTTATGGCTTGGCACTGACAGGAATAAAATGGTTTGGCCCTATCACTCCGTTTGGTGGTCTACTATTTATCATTGGTTGGGGAGTCTTCTCCTTCGCTGCTTTGAATATAAAAGAGGTAACTCAGTGAAACACGTACTACTTTATTGTCGCTCTGGTTTTGAAAAAGAATGTGCTGGCGAAATTCAAGACAAGGCAACACAACTGGAAGTGTTTGGTTTTCCTCGCTTAAAGAACAATACAGGCTTTGTATTGTTTGAATGTTATCAAGCAGGCGAAGCCGATAAATTGGTTAAAGAGATCGACTTCCAATCACTGATCTTTGCTCGTCAAATGTTGGCAGTGGCTGTTGAAATTAAAGACCTGCCAACCGATGACCGTATTTCTCCAATTCTTGAGGCGCTTTCTGAGAAAGAAGGTTTCCCTCGTTGTGGTGATATCCGTATTGAAACGCCAGATACTAACGAAGCAAAAGAGCTTTTGAAGTTCTGCCGTAAATTTACCGTGCCGATGCGTCAAGCGATGCGTGGTAAAGGCCTGATGACAGCGAAAGATAACGCTAAGAAGCCTGTGCTTCATTTATGCTTTATCGCTCCGGGTCACTGTTTTGTCGGTTACTCCTACCCAACGAACAACTCACAGTTCTTTATGGGTATCCCTCGTCTGAAATTCCCATCAGATGCGCCAAGCCGTTCTACATTGAAGCTAGAAGAAGCATTCCACGTATTCATCCCTCGTGATGAGTGGGACGAGCGTCTGGCTCCAGGCATGTGGGGTGTTGATTTAGGAGCGTGCCCAGGTGGTTGGACTTACCAATTGGTTAAGCGCTCGATGTTCGTTCACTGTGTTGATAACGGCATGATGGCAGATAGCCTAATGGAAACGGGTCAAATTAAGCACCACATGGTGGATGGCTTTAAGTTTGAACCAGACCGTAAGAACGTCACTTGGATTATCTGTGACATGGTTGAGAAGCCAGCTCGTGTTGCACACCTTATGGGTGAGTGGATCATTAAAGGCTGGGCGAAAGAAGCACTGTTCAACCTTAAGCTGCCTATGAAAGGCCGTTACGATGAAGTACTGCAAGATATCGAGAACCTAAAAGTGTTCCTTATTGAGAACAAAGTGAAGTTCAAGATGCAGGCTAAGCACCTTTACCACGATCGCGAAGAGATCACGGTTCATATTCAGGCGCTTTCAAACATCTCACCGCACTAATACGCGGTTAATGAACATAAAAAAACGCTCCTTGTTAGGAGCGTTTTTTTGTATCAATATTATCGAGTCACAGCGACTTAAGAGCTTGCTTCGTAACGAATATCTTGCAGGTTGAACCCTAAATCAATATCGGTTTTGAGTGCCGATACTTGCTTACATACACGAGCGGATTCGATGTGTTCGTCGAACTTCTTACGATATTTTTTCGGCAGATCTTCTGCTTGATAGGCCGCTTCGATATCTGGGTAAGTGGTCAATATCTCTTTGGCTGCTTTTGGCCCGATACCTGGGATGCCCGGTACTTGGCTTGAGCTTACGCCCGTTAATCCCCAGTAATCCGCCAGTTGTTCAGGTTTAACGCCAAACTCAGCTTCGATAAAGGGTTTATCTAACCAGCGGTGCTGGAAGTAATCTCGGATCTGAAGCGTTGGTGACAACAGTTGGCAGTAGCCCTTATCCGTCGAGACGATGGTGACGGTTTCTCCGTGGTCAGCCACTTTCTTTGCCAGTGTTGCGACGAGATCATCCGCTTCATCGCCATCAGACAGCAGTGAATCAATGCCTAACTCCCACCAAGCTTGTTGAATAGCATCAAGGCCTTTCATCAATGGTTCTGGCATCGGTTTACGATTCTGCTTATAAGCAGGAAGCACATCTGCGCGCCAGCCACGGTCTTGTAAATGGTGATCAAATACCGCGATGATGTGGGTGGGCTTTGATTCATTCAGAATCTTATTGAGAGTGCGAATTGTGGTGGTAATGGTTCTTGCTATATCGGTTGGATCCGGCTGAACAGAGTGCACGCGTCGGATGAGGTTTAAGGCATCGATAATAACAAGATGGATAGACATAAGTTTCCACTAAATAGGCAATAAAAAAGGGGCTGCTAGCCCCTTATAGTAACGTATCACTTGGTGAGTTGAAACGTTGGTAACGTAAACGCCTTAATCACGTGAGGCGATTTTATAGCAAGGCACGTAGTCGGTCCCTCCCGGTAACTTCATTCGATGTTGCTCAACAAAGTCATTCAGCAGTTGGTCCATCTTGGTCATTAGCTCTTTGTCGCCATCAATGAGGAATGGCCCATGCTTCTCAATCTCCAGAATACCTTCGGCTTTGACGTTACCTGCCACAATACCTGAGAACGCTTTACGTAAATTCGCAGCAAGGCTCTCTGTTTTCTGATCCATGTGCAGATCGAGTGCCGCCATAGATTCGTGAGTAGGGTCGAAGGGGAGTTGGAACTCAGGCTCAATATGCAGTGACCAGTTGTAGCTGTAAGCATCGCCTGTTTCTTTACGGTGAGAGCGTACATCTGGCATTGCTTGCTTCATAATTTTCGCAGCACGTGCTGGATCATCAATGACAATTTCATAGTGCTTTTGCGCTTCTTCACCCAATGTTTCACCAATGAACTTATCAATTGAACGGAAGTAAGCCTCGCTCTCTTTAGAGCCAGTTAGAACGATAGGCATTGGTTGGTCTGCGTTGTTTGGGTGCATCATGATACCTAGGATGTACAGCAGTTCTTCGGCGGTTCCTGGGCCTCCAGGGAAGATTATGATGCCATGTGCCATACGAACAAACGCTTCAAGACGTTTCTCGATATCGGGCATGATCACCAGTTCGTTCACTATCGGGTTTGGCGGCTCAGCCGCAATGATTGATGGTTCAGTTAACCCTAAATAACGATGTTCAGTATAGCGCTGCTTAGCGTGACCAATAGCCGCACCTTTCATTGGCCCCTCCATCGCACCTGGTCCACAACCCGTACAGATGTTGAGTTCACGTAGGCCAAGTTCATTACCGACTTCGCGAGTATATTGGTATTCAGTGGCATTAATTGAGTGACCACCCCAGCACACGATCAGGTTCGGCTCAATGCCGGGTGTGAGTGCTCCTGCGTTTCTCAAAATACCAAACACAAGATTGGTGATGTGAGTTGCGTTGGTGAGGTTAAGCCTTTGGTTATCGGCCAAGTGCATGTTGACGTAGACAATGTCACGCAGCACTGAGAATAGATGTTCTTGAATACCCTTGATGATTTCACCGTCGACAAAGGCATGCTCTGGTGGGTTGCTTAGTTCGAGCTTGATACCACGCTCACGACGCACCACTTCAACATCAAATGACTGATACTTGTCGAGCAATTCTTTGGAGTTGTCGGTATGGCTACCCGAGTTCAGTACCGCTAACGTACAGTTACGATACAGTTGGTACAGATCACTAGATGCGGTTTTTTTAAGACGCTCAACTTCAAGTTGAGAGAGTAAATCCATGCTACCGGCAGGGCTGATATGAGTGATCATAGTGCCTCCTTGTTGAGAAGAGCAGAGGCGACTTTTGAAGTGACCCTCTGGCTCGAGAGTGAGAAGCAAACGTTGAAAGTGTTTGGTTAAAGGTGAGAAGAGTTAACCAGACGAAACGGTTACGACAGCGTTGCTTTATGGATTGTATGGAATTGCTTAAGGGCTAATATCGAGTTGCTTAAGATCTTATAAACAGCATGACTTGTCAAGAATGCTTGTTAAGCGAATGTTAATCATAAGCTTAGCAAACATTGAGGGAATTGGTATGTGATAAGTATTTGAAAAAAAGAAATAAATTAAATCAGGCCTAGTTTAATTCCAAACCAATTGGTTAGTACCACGTTGTTTGGCTTTGTTTAGCGTTTTATTGAGTCGCTCTAGTACTTCTTCAGGTGTATCTGACTCTTTGAATTGAGTACTTGCTGCACACAAAGTAATCGTGATTTGTTGATCACGGAACTTAAAGGGTAAACGGCTGACTTGAGTCTGGATGTTTTGAATTACCTGGTGGCAATATTCATCCGTTTGCTCTGGTAATAACAAGATAAATTCCTCACCAGAAAAACGAGCCACACTATCGGTAGCGCCGGTCTCTTTGGTGATGGTTCTTGCGATAATTTTGAGTGCTTTGTCACCCGCTGTATAACCAAAACTATCATTGATGGCTTTGAAATTGTCGATGTCCAGAAGTACTACGCGCAGTGAGTGTTGTGCGCGGATCCAGCGGCGATACTCAAGCTCTAAGCGATCAGTAAAGGCAGTGCGATTGTAAACCTTGGTTAGAGGATCAAGCAGCATACGCTGAGCCTGATCTTCCAAGCGCTTACGGTAATCTTGCGTCACTTCATAGAGTGAATCTAACTGAGTCTTTCCGTAATTCATTCTCTCTATCAGAGCTTGTTCTTTTTGCTCTGCATGATTCAATCTTTCAGAAAGAGAGGCGATTTCACTAAGCAGAGGATTAATCGTCTGCTTTAAGTTATCAATGTCCGTTGCTTTATCTACAGAACTCTGGCTCTTGATGACAAGCTCATTTAGCTCAGAGTTCAGGCCTTGGCGATGCTTAAAGTAGCTTTGGCTTTGGTCTGCATTTTGATCTGCGGTTTTGATGCTAGACGCGAGTGAAGAATTAAGCTGGTCAATAAACTGTTCAGACTTTTTACGCTCTAGATTGGTGCCCTCTATGACTAGTTTGAGAATTTGAAGCGTCAGCTCAAGGAGGTTTTGTGTAGAAACACCAAGCAGCAGTTTGGCTCGAATATCGGTAAGTAGCTCACCCGATTCACCCTCAAAATCGAGTTCGGTGATCAGATGTTGTAATTCGTTTGATAAGTCGGCAAGGAGTTCTTGTTCAGGCGATTGCGCAGCGTCGGCAAAATGAGTACGAGAGTTGTTCGCCATGATCTTTATGGCACGCTCGTAAATACCGAGGAGTTTCATGGCGTGGTCGACTTTCTGACTGCCATTGCATTCGGAGAAGCTAAGTAAGTTTCGTAGGTCGCGTTTGAGCTGTGCTGGAAGGCCAGTTATGCGCTGCAGCGTTTCCCCACTGTGCTTAATGCTATCGTCCAGATACCCGTTCTGTTTATCCATAGCCAACGTTTTCTGCTTAAGCATCCTTTCTAATACTGCCAGTTTTGGGATCATTGAGCTAATGTCTTTTTGCTTTTCTAGCTCTTCCCTAAGGGCAATGAGGTTTTCATCTAAATGGCTGTTACTACCAACACATGCATCACTTAAAGACGTGACGATACGCTTTAGAACTTTCTGTTCTCTAATAAACTTGAACGAGGTGTCTCTTTGCGTCAAACGGACCTGCTCCAACTGAGATTTCAGCTGGTGGAGTTGCGCCTGAATGTCTTTTTCAAGAATGCCCATAGATGTATTTATTAGCGCCGCGTAGACCGATCTCGATCATTTTGATGAAATTCCGTTGCATCGATAATAACAAAACTAAAAATAAGGTCACGGCTTGCCGCTCTTAACCGCTCGCAAATCAGTCATCTTTTAGCATTTTTTTGATGTTGTCCTCATTCTGGTATGACGATTGTATCTTTATTAACCCTTGATTAATCGCATGTTTACACGCTTCTCGTATGTTACCAGTTGCAAGGCTTGCCGCTGGTGCGTTATCGATAGCTTTGAGGTATACCCATTGGCTAGTGCGTTCTTTCAAGCTGATTTCACGCGCTAGGTTGGTCGACATCAACAATACATCTAATAGCTCTTGGTCATTAATAGCGGTGTAAGCTCGTGGTAAAAACGGGTAGTCAGCGATGCCCATTCGAATCGTTCGGTTGATATTACGTTCTGGCTCGAAGTCATTTACCCACGATTGAATCTTTAGGAACATCGCTTCTGGTGATGAATCACGATCTGAATTTGGCTCTATATAAAGCAAGTTCGCATCTGAGAAATGATAGACGCGAGCTGGGCCTTCCAGTTTTGATTTTAAGAAATCACCGAAAGCATCTTCGAGCTCTAAGCCCGCTTTATAACCATTTTGCGTATACATGTTGCGCAGGAAAGGTAAGTCAATCATAACGAAGCGTAAGCGGTCGTTTAATGGTTCATAAATCAACTCCCCAAGCTGCCATTGCTCGAAGGTTTGGCTGGTTTGCTCTAACGAATTTGAGAGCTTAGCATTGAGCATTCTTAGGTTCGGAAGCTTTGAACGTGAGTGCGTAAAAAGATCAGTACGCAGCGAATCCACTTCTTTAGCTAAGGTTTGGATGAGGTAGCCTCTGCGTAGTACAAAGAAGAATAGGACGATGCTGAACAGAAATAGGGCGAAGGATATCTTTTGGAATTTACGATGCTCTAACTTATACCTTTCTAATTCTTGCGCTTGACCAGCGTAGTGCAAAGTTTGTTCAGCAAACTCTTTCTGCTGACGGAATGCATCCTCACCTACACGATTTAGTTTTTGCTGCTCTAAAGAAACTAAACTATTGTACTGCTTGAGATTCGCTAATGCTTGTTGAGGACGACCTGCTTGTTCATAGCCTAAGGACAGTAAGTAATACGAACGCTGTGACAGGTGCATATTTTCTATCTGACGTGAAATTTCAAGTGCACGTGTCGCATGCTTGATTACGTCATCGCTCTCTTGTAGATGATAAGCTAACCCTGCCGACAGCAGCGCAGCGCGGCCTTCCAGTTTTGGAATATCTGTGTACTCCAACAGCTCAAGAGCGCGTGTTAGGTATTGTTCTGCAAGAGGGTAGTTATAAAGGCGTAAGTAGGTAGCTGATAAACTCAGACGAATATCAATGACTTGTTGGATATCTCGGTCGGTGCTTTCATGGTCCAAAACGTTGAAGAAATGCACTAACGCAAGGTTATATTTTCCTTGAAAGAAGTATACATCACCCATTTTTTTAAGCACTTGTGCCAAAACAGGTGAGTTTTCAAAGCTATCATAGAAATCAGCAGCTTGAGATAAGTGCTCGAGAGCTTTATCTAACACTTGGCGTTCAAAGAAAAGCTGAGCAAGCAGGCGGTTTACTTTTGCTAAGCGTGAGCTCAGATTACCTTCTACGGATTTCCAGTAGCCATACAACAACTCAGATAGTGCGTGGTTGTACTCTTTATGGGTTAGATAAAATTCACCGACCGCGATGTGGTAGTCGATAGTCACTTTTTCTGAGTAACGCTGATCGAGGTAGGTTTTCGCTTCTTGGTAGAACTTCTCGGCTTCATCGACCTTATTGTCATAAGAGGCAATATCAGCTTTCAGCATGATCAAACGATAGGTAATACCTTCTGTTAAACGCAAGGTTTTATTCACCGATTCTAGGTTTGCTTCGATACTCGCCAGCTCTGTTTTTGCTTTGGCTGATTTCCTGTCACTCAGCCAAAGTAAGCGTACTTTTAGGATCTCAAGATCCAGTTTTAGGTACTCAAGCTTATAGGTTTTCGCAAGCTCAAATGCTTTGTCGATATGTTGAATCGCAATATGAATATTACCAAGGTTGTATTCTGCTTTCGCTAATATCTTGTAGGCATCAATACTGCTGTTTGGGGTTCTGATCGAAGAGTCTGTCTCTTCGCGAGAAATAGCCGATGGGCTTTTCTCGCTTTGGTCTGAAAGGATACGTAGCGTTAGGTAGCTGTTGGCCATTTGTTTTGCTTGGCTCGGCTCGATCTCAACCAAATTATTGGCTTCATTGAGTAGCGCCGACGAATAAACCGACGCATTGACCGATGTGCTTAAGCTTAAAATAAATAGACTAACAACGTATAACCAACGCATTTCAATGTCCCTTTAAAGATTTGGTAGGTTCAAATAAGTGTGGGTGGTTCTCGCCTGATTATTGGCGAGCCATACGCTTATTGTGGCTTGGTCTATCTTGCTCTGTTGAACGGTATGGGTTGATATCCAGACCACCACGACGTGTGTAACGTGCGAACACAGTTAGCTTCGAAGGTGCACAGTATTTCATGATGTCAGTGAAGATACGCTCAACACATTGTTCGTGGAATTCATTGTGCTCACGGAAAGAAACTAAATAGCGTAGCAGAGCTTCACGGTCAATTTGCTTACCAGAATATGCGATCTCAACGCTGCCCCAATCCGGTTGATTGGTGATCAAACAGTTCGACTTCAATAGGTGGCTGTGCAGTGTTTCTTCAACGTCTTGTTCGCCAGCAGCGCCTTCAAGCAGCGACGCTTCAAAGTCGTAGCTAGTGATTTGGATGTCTTGGTTGTCGATACAGTCACCTTCCATCGTCACGATAGGTTGGTTAGTGTAGTCGGTTACTGAGTTTACATTCACAATCACCGTTTCGCCTGCACATGCCGACAAATCTTGGGTCAGGCGCTCGGTTACTTGATCCCAGTTTTCAAATTGAGTCTGGTTGTAGCTGTTCAGGTACAGCTTGAAAGATTTTGATTCAATTAAATTTGGGCTGGTTGCTGGGATGAAAACTTCACCGACAGCCACTTGTGGTAGACCATTGGTGTTTAGCCACGAAAGCTCGTACATCGTCCAAATATCATGACCAACAAAAGGCAGCTCGCCGTTTAGCGCAAGATCATCGCGATTAAGGCTACGAGGCACTGGTTGCAATAAACTTGCATCGTATTGGTTAGAGTACTCAGTTTTTTGGCCAAGGGTTAAACCCGCTAGCTCTTTTGCGTCAGAATATTTGCTCATACTTTCGTTTCAAATTCGATTAGAATGGGGTCGATTTTACTGAATCCCCCTTACCCTGTCATTAAGTCATCGCTTAATCGGCGCGGAAAGGGCTCGGATTCTATTTATTATTTTGTGTTTAGGAGATTTTCATGACTCAACGTGCTCAAGACGCACTACTTTCTTTTAGTCAGCGATACGTTGACGCGTGGAAGCAGAAACACCAAAGCTTACCTCGTAATGAGGAGTTGGTGGACATCGTATCGCCATGCGTAGAAGAAAAGAGTGGCGATGCCGTGTTGTGGAAGCACTATCCACGTGAGCAATTCGCGGATTTCACCAACGTTGAAACCGGTATTGAGTTGACTCTGCATGAAGACATCAAAACTTTCTACGGCGCACAATTCAGCGCAGATATGAACGCAACTTTCGATGGTAACGAATTGACTCTGTTACAGATTTGGAGTGATGAAGACTTCGAATGCCTACAAGAAAACATTTTGGGTCACCTAGTAACTCAGCGTCGCTTGAAGCTAAAACCAACGGTTTTCATTGCCGCGACCGATGCTGAGCTGGATGTTATCTCTATCTGTAACCTAACGGGTAACGTGATTTTGGAGCGCTTAGGTACCAAAAATCGTGATGTGCTCGCCGAGACATTGGCAGAATTTTTAGAAAAGCTACAACCAGCGGTATAAATAGATGTACGTACTAGAACTTCAATTTGAGTGTTTTGATAACACAACGGTAAGCGCTGTCGACAAGGCGGTTAATGGCTTAATGGATGCACTTCGTTATAACGGACAAGTGTTAGGTCGTGAGTTCCCAATCGTGATGGGCGATGGGGAATTCTATGTTCGCGTTGTGTGCCCGGAGCAAGATAGCTTGCACCCGCGGAATCACTCAGACTTTGTGAAAGTGTGTTTTGATCGCTTGTCTAACGCGAGCCTACTAGCGCCTAAAATGCGTTTGCTAGGTCGAGATCTGAACTCAGAAGAAGTGGCAGAAGATGAAACACCAAGCTGGCAGGTGTTATACACGACATTCGTGCACACCTGTTCACCGCTGCGTAGTGGCGATAGCTTGCTACCAATCCCTTTGTATCGCAATCCACCTACCTTCAATGGCGACCATAAAGCCGTGTTGAAATGGCAGACCGAATGGCAAGCCTGTGATGAAGTACAAATGGGTGGTGGTTGTCGCGCGGAACATGCAACGCTAACCGAGATCAGTGACACGAAGAGTGTGCTGTTTAAACGCGGTTGGGGTCTAAGAGGGCGCATTGAGTATCTGACTAAGGTTCCAACCTACTACTACTTATACCGTGTCGGTGGGATCAGCCTGAAAGATGAAAAAGAGCGCAAATGCCCGCAATGTGGTGGTGAATGGCTGCTAGATGCGCCTATCCACGATATTTTCTATTTCAAGTGTGATGACTGCCGATTGGTGTCAAACATCTCTTGGGATCACCTGAAGTAATCGACTTTGTTTCGCTTAAATCTGAGATGCTTTACTTTCTAGCAAATCTTTATCATTAAAAAAGGGGCTGACGTTATGTCAGCCCCTTCGGGTATCTATACAGTGCTGTCGTTTAGTTGATTACCAACCTTTAACGACGCCACCTTGGAAGATGTCAGAAGCTGCGTTGTACACTTCTTCAGTTTGGTAAGCTTTAACGAAGTTTTGTACGTTTTCAGCGTTTAGGTTGTCTTCACGAGAAACGATTAGGTTTACGTAAGGAGAATCTTTGTCTTCAACGAATACGCCATCTTTTTGTGGAGTCAGGTTGATAGAGCTCGCGTAAGTTGTGTTGATGATAGATAGAGCAACATCATCAAGAGAACGTGGCAGTTGAGCTGCGTCTAGTTCAACAATCGTTAGGTTCTTAGGGTTACCCACGATGTCGCGAACTGTAGCTAGAAGACCTGCGCCTTCACGAAGTTCAAGAAGACCTTGTTGCTCAAGAAGAAGTAGAGAGCGACCTAGGTTTGTAGGGTCGTTTGGTACAGCAATACGAGCACCGTCTTGGATTTCGTCTACCGATTTCACTTCTTTAGAGTAACCCGCAATTGGGTAAACAAACGTGTTACCAGCGATAGTTAGCTTGTAGCCACGGTCAGCCACTTGCTGATCTAGGTACGGTGCGTGTTGGAATGCGTTGATGTCGATAGAACCATCATCTAGAGCTGCGTTTGGTGTTACGTAATCCGTGAAAGTAACCAGTTCAACGTCTAGGCCGTATTTCTCTTTCGCTACTTTAGCTGCCACTTCAGCAACTTGCGCTTCTGCACCTGCCATTACGCCAACTTTTACTTTAGAAGTATCCACTTCTTTATCACCACAACCTGCTAGAACTAGCGCTGAAGCTGCTGCTGCGATAGTTAGTAAACCTTTAAGGTTAAATTTCATAATAATCTCCTTTTAATAAATCTATTTAATTAGGTTCAGACGACTCTAATCTTTATGTGTGAGTCTTTATCTGTGGTCAACGCGGCGAACTAATGAATCACCGATTGATTGAATAATTTGTACCAGCACAATCAACATCACTACTGTCACAGCCATGATGGTCACATCGTAGCGGTGGAATCCGTAACGAATCGCGACATCACCTAGGCCACCACCGCCTACAGTACCGGCCATTGCTGAGTAGCTCACCAGAGTCACTAGCGTAATCGTTACTGAGTTGATGATAGTCGGTAGTGCTTCTGGAAGCAGAACCTTATTGATGATTTGTGTTGGTGTTGCGCCCATTGATTGGGCCGCTTCCACTAGACCTGTTGGTACTTCAAGTAGTGCACTTTCGATAAGTCGAGCCACGAATGGGATAGCGCCAATCGTCAGTGGAACAATCGCTGCTGTTGTACCGATGAAGGTACCAATCAGCATCTTAGTCAGTGGAATAATCGCAACCATCAAAACTAAGAAAGGTACTGAACGACCCACGTTCACAATCGCACCTAGAATCTTGTTTACTTTGGTGTTCTCTAACAGGCCACCTTTTTTAGTCGTATGCAGAATCACGCCTAGTGGAATACCGACCGCGAAGCCAACAATGCCTGCAACAGCAACCATGTAAAGCGTTTCGCCTGTTGCGCCTAATAGAAGGTTACCGTTAAGGCTGATCCAGTCAGCAATCTCGTTGAAACTAAAGGACATAACCAAGCACCTCTACTTTTACATTGTTGTCGCGTAGGAATTGGATAGCAGCATTATCATCTGCTTCATTACCGAACAGTTCAGCGACCATCATGCCGAACTTCACGCCACCGGCGTAATCAAGGTCAGAACTTAAGATGCTGACATCGATATTGAATTTACGTGCGATTTGCGTCATTAGCGGAGCATCAACCGTTGCACCAGTAAACTCAAGACGCACCAGCGGGTAGCTGCTGTTTACGCGAGTCTCTTGCAAACGTGCTTGGTAATCTTCAGGGATCGTCAGATCCAACGTTGAGCGAATAAACTGATGCGCTAGCTCTGTCTTCGGATGAGCAAAGATGTCACCGACTGTACCTTTCTCTACCAATTCACCGCCGCCAATGATCGCAACCTCGTGACAAATGCTTTTAACCACATCCATCTCGTGTGTAATAAGCAGGATAGTGATGTTCAGCTTGCGGTTGATTTCACGCAGCAGCTCAAGGATAGATTGAGTTGTTGCTGGATCCAATGCGCTGGTGGCTTCATCACATAGCAGTACTTTCGGGTCAGAGGCCAGTGCGCGAGCAATCGCCACACGCTGCTTTTGACCACCACTTAGGTTTGCCGGGTAGGTGTCACGCTTATCAGCAAGGCCAACCAGTTCAAGTAACTCGCTGACTTTCGCTTCAATAATCGCTTTATCTTTACCAGCAAGTTCTAGAGGCAGTGCTACATTGTTAAATACAGTACGAGAAGACAGCAGGTTGAAGTGTTGGAATATCATGCCGATGTTACGGCGCGCTTCGCTAAGTTCTGATTTGCTGAGTTTTGTTAGGTCGATACCGTCAACAATCACTTCACCAGAGGTCGGAGCTTCCAACATATTTACACAACGGATCAGGGTACTTTTGCCTGCACCAGAAGAGCCGATGACTCCAAAGATTTGACCTTGAGGAATGTGGAGGTTGATATCAATTAAGGCATTGATTTCTTTAGTGCCTTGATAAAAAACCTTGTTGACTTGATTCACTTTAATCATAGAGAAACCCGTGCAGGTAGAACAGAATAATATGTCGATAGCTCGCTCGATTTACAGACGATGCTATGGTGTTCTATGATCTAAGTCAATAGATATTTTTACGTCTAGACGGCTAAACGTCGATTGTATGGCTAAGCTAGAAACAAATCGTTAACGAACGCAAAACTAAATAGATAGTGATGAAGCAAATAAAGCGTGTAATAATTAATGATTAATAGAGAGTTGATAGAGAACAAAATTTTGTCTAAACCTGCTGTTTTTTTAGATCGTGATGGAGTGATTAACGTTGATCACGGCTACGTACATGATGAGCATGACTTTGAATACATCGATGGTGTGTTTGAAGCGGCGAAAGCGTTTAAAGATATGGGTTATTTATTGGTGCTAGTGACCAACCAATCTGGTATTGCTCGCGGCATGTTTAGTGAAGACCGTTTTCTTTCTTTAACGCAGTGGATGGATTGGAACTTTGTTGATAATGGTGTCGAGCTCGATGGCATTTATTACTGTCCTCACCACGCTGAGCACGGTATTGGTGACTACAAGCAAGATTGTGAATGTCGTAAGCCAAAGCCAGGCATGTTCATTTCTGCTCGTGACTTTCTGAAGATTGATATGGCTAACTCGGTCATGATCGGCGATAAAGCGGAAGACATGATGGCTGCAGAAGCAGCAGGTGTTGGTACTAAAGTCTTGGTAAGAACGGGTAAACCCATCACTGAAAAAGGTGAAGCGTTGGCTAGCGTGGTACTTGATAGCATTAAAGACGTACCCGCTTTCTTAAAAGGCTAAACGTTTTATTTATCACTAAGGTATGGACCTATCATTAGGCACTTACATTAGGTTTGTTCGAACCTGTGAATAGGCTAAGTGTCGTTGACTATATAAAGATGAGGAACGAAGTATGAAAGCTATGTTGGTAGCATCTCTATGTACAGTAGCATTGGTTGGGTGCTCTAAATCAGCAGCCCCTGAGACTGATAGCGCAACATCGAATGATCAATTCGCGACTTATCAATGTGAGTCTGACGTCTCGTTTGATGTGTCTTACCTTGATAATGAAAAAGCGGTACTACGCTTGCCTGATAATGAATACCGCCTGACTCAAGTTCCAGCGGGCTCAGGAACCAAATACATCTTAGATGATGGCACTTCAGAGATGATTAACAGCATCACTTTGCGCACGAAAGGTGACAATGCGCGTCTAGAACTTGGTCGCGTAGTCTATCGAAATTGCCAAAAGTAAGTCATAGTAAGAACTGCTAGTATTTACAAACAGTTAAGTGAGGGAATCTACCCTCACTTTTTCTTCTCTTCCCTTTAACGTTAGACTTTTTATGAGCAAAAAACTCACTATTCTTGATATTGCAAAGCTGTCCGGTGTTGGTAAGTCAACCGTATCACGCGTTCTGACCAATGATCCAAAAGTGAAACCTGAAACCCGTGAAAGGGTAGAAAGAGTAATTCAAGAATCTGGGTACACGCCTTCAAAGTCTGCGCAATCGATGCGCGGTGGCAGCCAAAAAGTCATCGGCGTGATTATCTCTCGTTTGGACTCTCCCTCTGAAAACAAAGCCGTTAGCACGATGCTGGCCGAGTTGTATCGAGCGGATTACGATGTCGTGATCATGGAAAGCCAACTTGATAGAGATAAAGCCAATGAGCACCTGCAAGTTCTAAAGCGTCGTAACGTTGATGGCATTATTGTATTTGGTTTTACTGACTGCGATATTCCGGCAATCGAAGCTTGGGAACACAAAGCGGTGGTGATTGCTCTGGATACCGAGAACGTGACGTCGATTAACTATGATAACCAACAGGTGATCAATAGTGCGTTGGTGCATTTATCGGATCAAGGGATCTCTGACGTTGGCTTTATCGGGGTTGATCCTAGTGATAAATCAACCGGTGAACTGCGTCTTAAGGCTTATCTCGATTGGTGTGAAAACACAGGTTCAGTGGCAAACTATCGTACTGGTCAACTTCATCACGAAAGTGCTTATCAGCTGGTGGATGAGGTGTTAACTCCCGCGACTCAAGCGATCGTTTGTGCCAGTGATACGCTGGCTCTTGGTGTAATCAAGCGTCTGCAAGAACTACAACGTGAAGATGTGGTCGTCACTGGCGTTGGTGGTAATGATCTTCTCTCTTTCTTATTCCCACGAGTATTTAGCATTGATCCTGGTTACCAATCTGCAGGTAAGTTGGCTGCTAATCTATTGATCTCTCAGCTTTTAGGCAATTCAGAGATCTCTCATCATACGCAATCTCCTATTCTATAATCCACTCAATTAAGCGAAATTGAACGGCTTAGATTAAAATTAGAGTGTGATCTCTTTCAATTAATGGGATTGTTCCCATTTTAATTTATCATTCATACGGGCATTATAATAACCGTAATTGGGAATGTTCCCATAAATCTAAGTCTGAGTGATTATAGCTTGCATGGTTTAGATGAGTAATTGAATGAAACCAGGGTGGGGTAGTATGAGTAAGATAGCGAAGCAAGACGTTGCGCGTCTTATCGAGTTAGTCGGTGGTAAAGAAAACATTGCGAGTGTCAGCCACTGTCTGACTCGACTGCGTTTTGTATTGAACGATACAGAGCAGGCCAACAAAGCTGAACTCGAAAAACTGAAGCTAGTAAAAGGCTGTTTTACTAATGCAGGCCAATTCCAAGTTGTGATTGGCACTGAAGTTGATGAAGTGTACGCACTTCTGATTGAACAGACAGGTAAAGAGGCATCATCAAAAGATGAGGCGAAGCTGGCTGCTCGTCAAAACATGAACTTCCTTGAGCGTGGTATCTCCCATTTAGCCGAAATTTTCGTACCACTGCTGCCTGCCATCATTACAGGTGGTTTGATTCTTGGTTTCCGTAATGTGATTGGCGACATTCGCATGTTCGACGGCAAAACCCTCGTTGAAATCAGTCAATTCTGGGCAACCGTTCACTCTTTCTTATGGTTGATCGGCGAAGCTATTTTCTTCTTCCTACCGGTTGGCGTGTGTTGGGCTACGGTTAAGAAGCTTGGCGGAACCCCTATTTTGGGTATCACGCTCGGTGTGACCTTAGTTTCACCACAACTCATGAACGCATACATGATAGGTAAATCGGTACCTGAGGTATGGGATTTTGGGCTGTTCGTGATTGAGAAGGTCGGTTATCAGGCTCAGGTGATCCCAGCGATGTTAGCGGGTGTGGCTTTGGCGTTCATTGAAACCAATCTTAAGCGTATCGTCCCTGCTTACTTGTACCTAGTGGTTGTGCCATTTGTATCGATTATTTTGTCTGTGATTCTAGCGCACGCTTTCATTGGCCCATTCGGTCGTATGTTAGGCGATGGTGTGGCATTCGCGGCTAAAGCTGCAATGACAGGTGATTTTGCGATTCTTGGTTCAGTGGTTTTTGGTTTCCTATACGCACCTTTGGTTATCACGGGTATTCACCACACCACCAACGCGGTGGATCTGCAACTGATGCAAGACTTAGGCGGGACACCAATTTGGCCTTTGATTGCACTATCAAACATTGCACAAGCATCGGCAGTAGTCGGCATCATTATCTTGAGTAAGCGTGAAGGTGAACGAGATATCTCGGTTCCTGCGGCAATCTCAGCCTACTTAGGTGTAACAGAGCCTGCGATGTACGGTATTAACCTTAAATACAAATTCCCAATGCTGAGCGCAATGATTGGTAGTGCTGTTGCAGCCGCAATCTGTGGTAGCGCGGGTGTGATGGCGAATGGTATCGGTGTCGGCGGCTTGCCGGGCATCCTATCGATTCAACCTCAATATTGGTCGATTTACCTAGTCGCGATGCTGGTGGCGATAGTACTGCCTATCACGCTAACCCTGTTTTTCTACAAGCGAGCCCAATCCAAGGGTGAGTTAGAAACCGCGAACGCGTAATGCATTGAATAAGCGATGACTCCAAAATGAGTTATCGCTTTTTCTCTTAGTTATAGCTTTTTCTTTTAGTTATAACGGCTATTCGACCATGATTCACATGGTGATTTTTATTTTATATTTTCTGGTAAGTGAGTGTTAGAGATGGCGATGACTGAACATGATGAAAGCTGGTGGAAAACCGCAACCATCTATCAAATCTACCCAAAGAGCTTCTGCGACAGTGGCAGTAAAGGTACTGGCGACATCAAAGGGATCATTTCGAAACTGGATTACCTCAAACATTTGAGTGTCGATGCGATTTGGCTAACCCCGGTTTACGCATCTCCTATGATCGATAATGGTTACGATATCTCAGACTACTACGCGATTAATCCTCAATTCGGCACCATGGAAGACTTCGACTTATTGCTGTCTGAAGCGCACCAACGTGGTATCCGTATCGTGATGGATATCGTGGTAAACCACACCTCGACAGAGCATGCATGGTTTCAATCTGCTTTGGGCGACAAAAACAGCTCTTACCGCGATTACTATATTTGGAAAGATCCCGTAGATGGTCAAGCACCAACTAACTGGCAGTCTAAGTTCGGTGGTAATGCGTGGGAACTAGATGAGGCGACTGGGCAATACTTCCTACACTTATTCGCCAAAGAACAGGCTGACCTCAACTGGGAGAACCCGGTTGTACGTGAAGAAGTGAAAGACGTTATCAGCTTTTGGGCAGAAAAGGGCGTTGATGGTTTCCGCTTGGATGTGATCAACCTGATTTCGAAGCAGCAAGACTTTCCTAATGATGATATCGGTGATGGCCGTCGTTTCTATACCGATGGTCCACGTGTACACGAATACCTGAAAGAGATCAGCGAAGCCGTATTTCAGAAGTACGGCAGCGTGACCGTAGGCGAGATGTCTTCAACCACGTTGGAACACTGCCAGCAATACTCAAACGTTGATAACAGTGAGCTATCGATGGTGTTTAACTTCCACCACCTTAAGGTCGATTACACCAATGGTGAGAAGTGGACTAATGCGCCGTTTGATTTCTTACAGCTCAAGTCGATCTTCAATCATTGGCAAACAGGCTTGAACGGAAAAGGGTGGGGCGCATTGTTCTGGTGTAACCACGACCAACCGCGAGTGGTGAGCCGCTTAGGTGATGATCAGCAATATCGTGTTGAGTCGGCCAAGATGTTGGCTGCTTCTGTGCACATGATGCAAGGCACGCCTTATATCTATCAAGGTGAAGAGATTGGTATGACCAACCCTGGCTATACTGACATCAGCCAGTATCGTGATGTTGAGAGTACCAATATGTACGACATCATGGTGAACCGTGATGGTGTGGCTCATGAAGATATGATGGCGATTTTGGCGCAGAAGTCTCGTGATAACTCTCGTACACCAATGCAATGGAACAGTGAGCCTTACGCAGGGTTCTCACAAGCTCAGCCATGGCTTGATGTAGCGAATAATTACCCTGGGATTAACGCTGAGCAAGCACTGGAAGACAAAGACTCTGTTTTTTATTTCTATAAGAGCTTGATTGAGTTACGCAAACAAGTACCAGTGATTACGGATGGCAGCTATCAAGATCTATTGCCTGAGCACCCGTCGGTATTTGCGTACTCTCGTGAGAGTGAAGGACAAACTCTGCTGTGCATTAACAACTATTATGGTGAAGAGGCTGAATGCGTTTTACCTGAACGTTTTGAGATGGCAAAGGCTAAGAGCTTGTTGTCTAATTATCAAGTGAGCGAGAGTTTAGTGGCGTCTCATCATCAAGTTTTGCAACCTTACGAGGCTCGTATTCTTTTGATTGAAGGGTAACCTTGTTTCATTTCAATGAGCCTAATTTTGATTCCCCTTAAAAGATTAGGCTTCTACAAAGGCTTTGGAGTGCTTCCCAAAGCCTTTTTTGTTTTAGTGATGGCTGGAATATCGTGCCTCGAGTCTACTTGCTAGAAGTTTGAGCATCGAGTGCCAGCAACGACAGAGCAGGTAATGAACTTTAAGACGCGTAATTCACCGAGTAGCGAGTTGGTTTGTGGTTCATTGCCAATACGATGTTCAATACTGCGGTGCCTAATACAGATACGGCAATCACCCAAGGTGACACGAAGAAGAACGATGCAAACAGAATACACGCATCAATACCCATTTGTGTTTTGCCTACCGAGATACCGTAGCGGTCTTGGATAAACAAGCACAGTACGTTGAAGCCACCCAGACTTGAGCGGTGACGGAATAGGATTAGCATACCTAAGCCCATTAGTAAGCCGCCGGCAACAGCACAATAGATCTCGTTATGAACTTCTAGCGAGATAACTAAGTATAAATGATCGGCAAACACAGACACTAAAGCACCAGAAATCGCACTGCTAATAGCAAAGCTACGGCCGAATCGTTTCCATGCTAATAAATAGAATGGACAATTGGCAACAAAGTACAAAATACCAAAGGTTACAGGCAAGAATTGACTCAAAAGCAGAGCCAAGCCAGTAGTGCCCCCGGTAAGCAGGTTCGCTGACTGTAAAAAGAAGACGCCTAACGCCACTAAAAACGTGCCAGTGAGAATCGCTACCCAATCTTCTTTACGTGAGTGTTTTTCCATCGTTTTTATAATTACCTAACCAATAAAGGCGTGCATAGTAGAGAAAAACCTTAGCTTTCGGTAGCTTGAGGGGCAAAATTAAGGTAAACCTATGTAATCTGCGTTTTACAGGGTGTAAAGCGTAAAATTGACAGTAAGCGCCATCTTTGGTTGGATAAGCCAAATAACCATGATGAATCTTATTTGTGATTATGAAAAAACTGCATGATAAAATTGCAATTAGCTCTTTATGACCTAGATCAAATTATGTAGAATGCGTCACATCAAAACGGTGACGGAAACGTTTGCTTTCGGTCGTTGTGTGGTTTTTTTGAAACTTTCAGTACAATCTGAGTCAGGAGATACAGATGCTTAAGCGTGACATGAACATTGCTGATTACGATGCGGATCTATTCGCAGCTATCCAAGAAGAAACTCTTCGTCAGGAAGAGCACATCGAACTTATCGCTTCAGAAAACTACACAAGCCCACGTGTAATGGAAGCTCAAGGTTCTCAACTTACAAACAAATACGCTGAAGGCTACCCAGGTAAGCGTTACTACGGTGGTTGTGAGTACGTAGACAAAGTTGAAACTCTAGCAATTGAACGTGCATGTGAACTATTTGGTGCAGAGTACGCAAACGTACAGCCTCACTCAGGTTCTCAAGCAAACAACGCTGTATACATGGCACTACTAAATGCAGGCGATACGGTTCTAGGTATGAGCCTTGCGCACGGTGGCCACCTAACTCACGGTTCTCCAGTAAACTTCTCTGGTAAGCTTTACAACATCATTCCTTACGGTATCGATGAAGCGGGTCAAATCGATTACGAAGAGATGGAAGCGCTAGCTATCGAGCACAAGCCTAAGATGATCATCGGTGGTTTCTCAGCTTACTCTCAAGTTTGTGATTGGAAGCGCATGCGTGAAATCGCTGACAAAGTAGGTGCTTACTTCTTCGTAGATATGGCTCACGTTGCTGGTCTAATCGCTGCAGGCGTTTACCCGAACCCAGTTCCACACGCTCACGTTGTAACAACAACAACGCACAAAACGCTTGCTGGTCCTCGTGGCGGTCTTATCCTTTCTAACGAAGGCGAAGATCTTTACAAGAAACTAAACTCAGCAGTATTCCCAGGCGGCCAAGGTGGTCCTCTAATGCACGTTATCGCTGGTAAAGCAGTAGCGTTCAAAGAAGCTCTAGAGCCAGAATTCAAAGAATACCAAGCTCGCGTAGTTGCTAACGCAAAAGCAATGGTTGCTGAATTCCTAGCACGCGGTTACAACATCGTTTCAGGTTCTACAGAGAACCACCTGTTCCTAGTTGACCTAATCGACAAGGACATCACAGGTAAAGAGGCTGATGCAGCACTAGGTGCAGCGAACATCACTGTGAACAAGAACTCAGTACCAAATGATCCACGTAGCCCGTTTGTTACTTCAGGTATCCGTATCGGTTCTCCTTCTATCACTCGTCGCGGTTTCTCAGAAGCAGACGCGAAAGAGCTAGCAGGTTGGATCTGTGACATCCTAGATAATATGGGCGATGAGTCTGTTATCGAAGCGACTAAAGCAAAAGTACTAAATATCTGTAAGCGTCTACCGGTTTACGCTTAATTTTTCTTCGTAGTAATTTGAACTTCGTTGTCGAGCATGCTCACTTACATCCGTAAGCTCCGCGTGCTCTCCTAGAATTTCAAACGACTACTTTGAAAAATACTTTTAAAGGGGCTCATTGAGTCTCTTTTGTTTTAGGGAAAGGTGCTGAAAACTCAGCGCCTGTTCCTTGAACTTAAGCTATTTGATTGAAAGTACGATTTGAAGGGCTCCTTGTTAGGGGCCTTTTTGGTATCTGTCGGTATGGAGTTGGGTTATCTGAGAATGCAGAAAGGCGGTACTAAAAAGGGCTGATGTTTGCACATCAACCCTTTGTGGTTTTCTTATGTTGGTTCTACTTTCTGATACTAAGCAGGGTGCCAGACTTACACTTGAATGAGTAATAATGGCGGCTCTCGTTGAATTTTCCTAAGCCTTCGCCGTCACAGTAGTCGATATTGATGTCACGCATCACTTCTAGTGTGTCTTCGCTTTTCAGAGCGAATTTAGAGCCATCAGAGCAGACAATACGCACTCTTTCATCATGGCTTACTGAGTAAATATCGACTTCGGTGTTACACAGCTCAAAAGAGGCTTCACGAAAGTTGTCTTGCTGTGTATTTGAAGCGCAACCTGCAGTCAGTGTTGCTGCGAAAACTGCCAAAAGTCCGAGTCTTTTCATTGTTAATCCTTCGCTATCATCAGATTGATTGATGAGTTTTATATGCTATTTCAGGTAGCCTATACAACAACACGCTTTGGTTCAAGGAGCGCTCGTTGACTCTAAGATATAAAAGTATAGATGTAGACAGATAATTTATAATTGGCTAACTGCATGTTTATCCAATACGTATCACCAATAAAAAAGACCAACACTGAGGTTGGCCTTTCAAAATCAAGCTTGTTTTAAATGACTATCGAAACTGTTTGGCTTCTGGAAGGAATTCAAAACCAGCAGACGCAAGTTTAGCGATCAATGCTGCTTTGTCGATCTCGTAGAAGTTGACCACTCGATCTATATCACCGCCGAAGTCGTCACGTAGCTTCATGTTGACGATGCTCATCAACATTACAGGATCCATTTTTTCAAAATTAGCGAGGTTCATATTAGTCCTCGAAATCTGAGATCAGCAGGTTTGCAGCGGCAAAGGCTGCACGCTCACGCGCTTCTTTAGGAAGAGATTCGTCTGCAGCAAGGTCATTCAATGTTTTTACCGCGCAGGTGATCGCTTTCGGGATATAGCCTTGGTCGCCACTGCCAATTTGAGAATACAGTTCACGCACCAAATCACAACAATCGTATACTTTCATTTTTATACCTAACCAAATGATAACTGATCTCAATATACACATAGAGATAAGCAAAAACAAAGTGGATCTGATCAAGTTCAGAGTTAGTTTGTCCTTGCTCAATATCTCACTTGGTTAGCTCGCTGCTTAGGCCGTTCTTTACGGCTTCGTTTGGTACTTGCCGATTAGCCAGAGACTTGTTGTTCAAGTTGATAGGTGACTTCATCAGCAAGATTGAGCTGTTTCGCGAGCTCTTTCAGGTACGCCTTTTCCATGAAATTCTGTTCGTCGGCCACAATCAAAGAGGCTAAGTAGATCTCACTCGCCTGTTGAGGTGACGTTGCCAGTTGAGCGATTTCGCTTGGGTCGAGTGGCTTATGCAGTTCTTCAGAGACCAATTTAGTCAGTTGATAATCAGCGCCCATATTCTCGACGGCTTGCTCTATCTTAGCCATCTCTTCTTCATCAACATGGCCATCAGCTTTAGACGCGGCAATCATCGATCGTAGAATCAGCACGCTGTGGTTTGCATCATTTTCATCAAACTGAGCCTGTTCGGCGTTAGGTGTCTGGCCTTGTTTGGACTGGTAGTCGTTGTAGACTTTATAAGCCAAAGCGCCCAGTGCTGCTGCGCCGCCAATCCCAGCCGCTTTCTTACCCATTTTCTTAGTCTTCTTAGAGCCCATTAACGCACCTAACAGTCCTCCGCCAACTGCGCCTGCACCGAAGGCTCCGAGTGTACTTTTACTGCTACTCTTGCTATTGCTGCCTTGAGAAAGGCCACTTAAACTTGAAGACCCTTGTGAAAGTTGCTGAGTACCTTGTTTTACGAGATCTGATTTAAGTGCTTGGTTCAGTAAGCTTTTGATATCCATCGATACCTCCAATGGTGAGCATGTCCAAAAAGTTGATGACACCAATATACGGATTTAAAGATGAACAGGGGATTAACTTACGTTATTTACTCTACTGATAAATAGAAGGGAGTTTGAAGCGAAATGACAGGCACAAAAAAGGCCACCTAACGGCAGCCTTTCAATGTTTATCTAGTCAGTAATCGGATTACTAAGCTAGTTGAGCCTTAAGGTGCTCGATAACCGTGTCCATTGCGATAGCTTCTTTATCACCAGTACGACGGTTTTTGTATTCGAAGTTACCTTCGTCCATGCTGCGATCGCCGATAACGATAGTGTGAGGGATACCCACAAGCTCGATATCTTTAAACATAACACCAGGGCGCTCTTTACGGTCATCGAATAAAACTTCGATACCCATAGCTGTTAATTCAGCGTATAGCTTCTCAGCTGCTTCTTTAACGCGCTCAGATTTGTGCATGTTCATTGGTACGATAGCAACTTGGAACGGCGCTAGTGCGTCTGGCCAAGTGATACCGAATTTATCGTGGTTTTGCTCGATAGCAGATGCAACAACACGTGAAACACCGATACCGTAACAACCCATTTCTAGGATTACGCTCTTACCATCAGGACCAAGCACGTTACAGTTCATTGCTTTAGAGTAAGTATTACCTAGTTGGAAGATGTGACCAACTTCGATACCACGCTTAAGCTGAATAGTACCTTGACCACATGGGCTAAGGTCGCCTTCAACAACGTTACGTAGATCTTCAACTTGAGCAAGCTCAACGTCACGACCCCAGTTGATGCCGAAGTAGTGCTTACCATCTACGTTTGCACCAGCGCCAAAGTCGCTCATTACAGCAACAGAGCGGTCAACGATGAATGGTAGCTCTAGGCCAACAGGTCCAAGTGAACCAGGACCTGCACCAACAAGTGCGCGGATTTCTTCTTCAGAAGCCATCTCTAGCGGAGAAGCAACCTGTGGAAGGTTCTCTGCTTTCACTTCGTTCAGTTCGTGGTCACCACGGATGATTAGCGCGATGATATCAGCGTCTACTTCATCAGAAGCTTTAACGAATAGAGTCTTAACTGTCTTCTCGATTGCTAGACCGTGTTGCTCTACCAATTCTGCGATAGTTTTCGCATTTGGTGTATCAACCAGTTCCATCTCTTGAGTTGGTGCTGCTGCATCTTCAGTAGGAGCAAGTGCTTCTGCTTTTTCGATGTTTGCTGCGTAATCTGACTCAGTTGAGAATGCGATTAGGTCTTCGCCGCTTTCAGCAAGAACGTGGAACTCTTGAGAGCCGCTGCCGCCGATTGCGCCAGAGTCTGCCAATACTGGACGGTATTCAAGGCCCATACGGTCGAATGCTTTACAGTAAGCATCGTGCATCGCTTGGTAAGACTTTTCTAAGCCTTCTTTGTCGATATCAAAGCTGTACGCATCCATCATAGAGAATTCACGTGCACGCATTACGCCAAAACGAGGGCGGCGCTCATCACGGAATTTAGTCTGGATTTGGTACAGATTTAGAGGTAGCTGTTTGTAAGAGCTGATCTCGTTACGTACTAGACTCGTTACCACTTCTTCAGCTGTTGGGCTAAGAACAAATGGACGAGAGTGACGGTCTGTGAAACGAAGTAGCTCAGGCCCCATCTTTTCAGAACGGCCAGTCTCTTCCCAAAGCTCAAACGGTTGAACTACGGGCATCAAGATTTCAACGGCACCTGCATTATCGATCTCTTGGCGAACGATATTTTCGACTTTACGCAGTACACGTAGACCAGTAGGTAGCCAAGTATATAAACCTGAAGCTAGCTTACGGATCATACCTGCACGTAGCATCAGCTGGTGGCTGATAACTTCTGCGTCGTTTGGAGTCTCTTTCAGAGTAGAAAGAAGGTAGTTACTGGTACGCATTCTATGGTATCCGTTTCATCATTGATAAAAGAAAACTTGCTGTCGTTCGTAACCACAGCAAATCTGATATAGCCGCATATAATATCAGCCTATTTGGGATCTCAAAAGCGTTCAATGTCAGTTACATTGATGAAAAGCGTTTCAACCACGAATTTCACGTTAAGATTGAACAAATTTACCGCATATTCCTTGTTGTCAGGCTTACCTTTCTTATAGGCAGGGCGAGGATCTTGGCCTAATACTTCTTTGATCACCTGAATGATATGGCGCGCTTGTGGATGGCTTGCGAGCTTACTTTGCGCTTGCTGCGAAAAGTTAACGTCGAGCACTTCTGGTTCATCGGCGGCAAACCCTCCCAATGCATCCGGAATCGAATCTGAATAGGGGATATAAGGCTTGATGTCGATGATCGGTGTACCGTCTACTAAGTCGACGCTGCCGAGATCCAACCAAGTCTGTCCTTTCTCTTGAGACACACCTTTTAGTTCAACCGCAGACATGCCAATTCCATTTGGTCTGAATGTGGCACGTGACGCGAATACACCAATACGTTCATTCCCGCCAAGGCGAGGTGGCCTCACAGTTGGTTTCCAGCCTGCTTCAAGGTTCTTGTCGAACAGAAATAGTAACCAAACATGGCTAAATTGCTCTATATCACGAACAGACTCAAGGCAGTTTGCTGCATCAACCAACCTGACTCTTGAGGTGGATGTGGGTACCAACCTGGGCTGCCTTGGCACAGCGAACTTCTCTTTATAAGGAGACTCAATAAAGCCAACAGGTTCAATGGTGTACATAGTTGGGTGTTCTCTGATTAGGATTAAGACGGAAAAATATCATAAAATCTCTTGTTTTTCTTTTGATAATAATTATCATTTGCAATGTTATAACGTATCAAAATTAGTTATTTAAGGGAAATACAATGAAACCGAATATCCATCCAGATTACCGTCCCGTGGTTTTTCATGACACCAGTGTCGATGAGTACTTCTTAATCGGCTCAACGCTAAAAACAGACCGTACTATCGAATGGGAAGACGGCAATACTTATCCTTACTTCACGATTGAGGTGTCGTCAAAGTCGCATCCTTTCTATACGGGTAAACAACGAGTGCTACATAAAGAGGGACGCGTTGCGAACTTTACTCGTCGCTTTGGTCAATTGGGTAAGGGAGCGAAATAGAATGAAAGTTATAAAATCACTTAAAAGTGCGAAAAGCCGTCATCCAGATTGCCAAATAGTAAAGCGCAGAGGCCGTCACTATGTCATCTGTAAATCCAACCCGAGATTCAAAGCGGTTCAAAAATAGTCAGTCAAATTGATGTGACACGAGTGTAAAAACGAGGGGAAAGTCAAACTTCATTCATTTGTCTGTTTTTCTTTTCCTTCGAGAGGAACCTTGCAGAATATTGCGTGTTAAATTAGCGTATGCTGTGTTTTATTTTCAAATGAATCAATGAGTTATATCGCCAGTTATTTTTGCAGTGAATGTGTTCTTGTGAATTATAAATCTAGTTTTTGTATTTAATGTAGATTTATTTGCTAATTAATTGTTCTTATATAGTTAAAAGTAGTCATTTGTTACACATTTTGTAACATTTTGAATTTCTAATTGATAATTTTGTCGCGTACTCTGCGCTGGCAATTTGAACATTTTTGTCACAATTGCACAGGAATCACTACAAGGAGGGAACTGATGAGTTCATCAGCTTCAATAAAAAACAACTCGCCAAAGAAACCAATTTTTACCCGCTTTCTCGATGGCGTTGAATATTTGGGGAACCTTTTACCCCACCCAATCACTCTTTTCGCAATCTTCTGTGTCGCAATCCTAGTATCTTCAGGAATTGCTGGTTACTTCGAAGTATCTGTAATGGATCCTCGCCCAGAAGGTGCTAGCGGTCGTGCTGCTGATGGCATGATCCACGTTGTAAGCTTACTTAATGCTGAAGGCTTACAACTCATCGTAACGAATCTAGTTTCGAACTTTGTTGGCTTTGCGCCACTTGGTACTGTGCTTGTTGCAATGCTAGGTGTTGCGATTGCTGAACACTCAGGTCTATTATCTGCGGCAATGCGCGGCATGGTAATGGGCGCATCTCAGCGCATGGTTACTGTAACCGTGGTATTTGCCGGTATTATCTCTAACACGGCATCTGAGCTGGGTTACGTAGTTCTTATCCCTCTTGCAGCAATGCTTTTCCACTCATTGGGTCGTCACCCATTAGCAGGTCTAGCGGCAGCATTTGCTGGTGTATCTGGTGGTTATTCTGCAAACCTACTTATCGGTACGGTTGATCCGCTGCTTTCTGGTATTACAGAAACAGCGGCACAAATGCTTGATCCTTCTTACTCTGTTGGCCCTGAATCAAACTGGTACTTCATGTTTGTTTCGACCTTCTTTATCTCGATTGCCGGTGCATTGGTAACAGAGAAGATTGTTGAACCTAAGTTAGGTAAATACAACGATGAAGACGCGTCTGAAGATCTTTCAAATGACTCAATGGGTAAGCTTACTGCAATTGAGAAGAAAGGCCTTAAGCTAGCGGGTGTTGCTGTATTAATCGTGAGTGCACTTTTAGCTTGGACTGTGGTTCCTGCTGACGGTGTTTTGCGTTCAGAGGCAGGTACGATTTCAGGTTCTCCATTCCTGAAAAGTATCGTCGCGTTTATCTTTGTATTCTTTGCTATTCCTGGCTTTGTTTACGGCAAAGTTACGGGCTCAATGAAGAATGACCGTGATGTGATTAATGCAATGGCAACGTCTATGTCTTCAATGGGCATGTACATTGTTCTTGTATTCTTTGCTGCGCAGTTTGTTGCTTTCTTTAAGTGGACGAACTTTGGTCAAGTAGTCGCTGTAGGTGGCGCAACATTCCTTCAGGATATTGGCCTAACGGGTCCAATGTTGTTCTTCGCATTCATCCTAATGTGTGGCTTCATTAACCTGATGATCGGTTCAGCTTCTGCACAGTGGGCAGTAACAGCGCCAATCTTCGTTCCAATGCTAATGCTAGTAGGCTACGCACCTGAAACGATTCAAGCGGCTTACCGTATCGGTGATTCAACAACCAACATCATTACACCAATGATGAGCTACTTCGGTCTTATCCTTGCCGTAGCTACTCGTTACATGAAGAACCTTGGTATTGGTACACTGATCGCAACCATGTTGCCTTACTCAATGGTATTCATGTTCGGTTGGAGCATCTTGTTCTACCTATGGGTATTCGTATTTGGTCTACCAGTAGGTCCAGGCGCTGCAACGTACTACACGCCTTAGTTGTAGAGTAGGGGAAACCTTCTTCTAATTGATATTAAAAAAACCTGCATTGTTTGCAGGTTTTTTGATTTTTTATGGAGAGATAGAACTAGGTTAAGCTCGGATGAGCCAGCTAGCGTTTGGCTAGAATTCTATCTAAGTGGTTGGCAAACTCACGACGGTCGGTTTGAGAAAGGGCACTTGGTCCACCCGTTTGGATGCCACTTGAGCGCATGGTATCCATAAAGTCACGAATGTTCAGACGCGCTTTAATGGTCTCTTTGGTGTAAAGCTCACCACGAGAGCTGAGTGCTTGCCCACCTTTAGTGATCACTTCGTCAGCCAGAGGGATATCGGATGTAATCACAAGATCGCCGGGTTCAGTGCGCTTTACGATTTCATCATCAGCAATATCAAACCCGCTTGGCACTTGAATTGAGTGAATGTTATTGCGTTTAGGAACGGGAACCAGATGGTTTGCCACAAAGGTACATTCAACCCCTGTGCGCTCAGCTGCGCGTACGATTGTTTCTCGGATAACCTTTGGACAAGCGTCCGCATCAACCCATATCTTCATAGTGTTCTATTTCTCTGTTAGCTTATTTATCGGTCAACTTATTGCTCAGTTGCCTTATTGATCAGTTAGTTTAGCTTCAAGCATGGCAACGCGAGCAGTGAGTTCAAGGATTTGCTTTTCCAGTTGGCTAACACGATCAAGTGCTGGCTCTTCTTGTGTCGCGACTTCAACTTTAGGAACACGATTTGCGCTTTTCCAGTTCTTGATGGTCGTGATTAAAGCGGGCATCGGAACGGATGTGCTCATACGAGCCTTAACTAAAGCAACTGTCGGCTCTTTCCCTTGCGCTTGCAGTCCTTCAAGCACTGATTTCAACTCTTCAGAAACATCTTTTGTCAGCATGTTGATCTCCATTTTTAGTCTTTAGTCATTTTACTCGCTCTGGTGAATGATAGCGAATCATAAAACCGCCCATGGCTTGTGAGAGATCTCTTACAAAGGTTGTGAGATAACACGAATACATCGCTAGAGAGATTGATGTGCACATGGTTAAGGTGTTGAATTTTAATTGTTTTATATAATTAACAACTTTCTTGAATTCAAAATGTGATGCAAATCTATTGTCCGAAATCCTAAATCGCGTAAATTAAACCTTGTCGGAAGGATTCTGACACGGAACAGGAAAGCACCAAGGATTTGGTTATCTTCAGGATGAAGATTTGGTTACTTAGGATTGAGTGATCAAGCATGGAGCGTAAGGACATTGTAGGGATACAGTCAGTTAACAGGAAGTTAGCTGCAACGGAATGACAATGGACACCTTTAGGATTAAAGGGTTGGATTAGCATCAGGACGATGTAAAGGACACCGCTCACGGAACAAGTGATGTGCGCTAACTAGGATTGTTAGCTTTCAGGATGATTGGACACCGCTAGGACGGCGAAGTAAAGGAAAGAGCTGAAGGATTACAGCCACTATTATGGATGATGCATGGAGCATTAATTAGTAGCCGGACTGCTGCGAGTAAGACCCTAGCCCTGACACTTCGGTGTCGGGGCTTTTCTTTTCCTAAGGCTTTTTCTCTATCTAGGGGCTCTCTTTAATTCAGGAGCTTTTATCTAAGCACGCGACATCTGCTTTTCTGCTAATGGTCAACACAAGGAGTGTTTTATGACGATAGCAACCTCAAGAACGCTGTTGGTACCTTATACCGAGCAGTTAGAACATGACTTTATCAAGTTGAATTGCTGCCCCATCAATCGTGCTGAAATGAACGGGCCGCATTCTATTGCCTCTGCAAAACACCTATTTCAAGAAATACTGAACGACAACGTTGGTTTTTGCCGAGCCATTATCCACAACCAAACCCGCGAATACCTCGGGCATTTGTTTGTTTCGTCTGAAGAAGGGAAGCATGAACTGGGATTTATTCTGGACAAGGAGTTTTGGAATCAAGGCCTTGCTAGTGAAGTGCTAAAACCTTTCTTTAGTTTGGTTTGTTTTGAAGAACACCTAACGAATGTTGTCGCGACCGTTAATGTTGGTCATAACCCATCAATTAAGTTACTTGAAAAGTTAGGCTTTGCATTTAAAGAGACCAAACAAGATCAGTTTGGCCCTTATCATGAATATAGTTATACCGCGTATTGCGACGTTACATTCTATGAGGCTGTAGCTCAAACCGCATAGAACGGAAGCCCACCATGGTCAGTTTCCCTTGGTACAGGTCATCACCTAACGCTGAAAACTCAAATTGATACACGGTGTGCCAGCGCCAAATGGTGGTGAGCTCATGGCGCATCTTAAGTTTATGACCACTAAAGGCAACACTTAATAGCTGTAAGTCGAGCTCTTTACATTTTCTCGCAATGGCAGCTTTCGCAAGCTCGGATTGCCTGCGCTGTTGCCAAAACAGAAAGCAAAAGAAGCACAGCATCAAAATAGCCAATAAGTTATCTATCATTTAATCCATACTTCCTTTTATCTCTCTATTCCGTTCGTGATTTGAGCTTTTTGTTATGAGCTACTGAGCTGTTCTGTCTGGTATCTATTGCGACTTAGCCGCTTGTTGTAATTCTACAAGTGCATTGGCGAGTTCTGGTGATGGGTTCGAGTTCAATAATGGTAAAAATACCATTCTCAGTGTCGGAATCATCACTAAATCTGCAAATAACTGATTGAACAAGTTTTGGTTGCCCGTTTGTGCGAGACGCAGCAAGAACTGCTCAGCAATCGCAGGATCTTGCAGTGCGTGCCAGCTGCGACCAGCCAAACCAATCAATACTTCTTGGTGGCTTAAGCGCGGGCTAGCCAGAACTTGGTTAATTACGGCGTTGGTTGTGCTTTGCTCTGCGCCAGAAAGGGCACGTACCAGTGCTGACAGTAAGAACAGATCTGGCTCTTGACTGTTAATCTCATTCTCTGCCATTTCTTGTAAGCGTTGAGCGAGCTTGTCATTGATTTGCGTATGCTCAAGCGCCCCGAGAGTCGCGTATAGAGGTTCTGAAGGCAGCTTATTCAATGCTTTGCGAATCGCGACACCATTTTGTTGGCTGCCTAAACGAGCACACATATCAGTGATGCCTTGTAGGCCAACGGTTTTCCAGTTGTCCCAGCCTAGATCGCCTGTGAAGTAGTGTTGAGCGTGTTCGTAGTATTGGCTCGTTGCAAGGTCTAAACCTGCTCTTACTTGGCTATGGAACACGGCCATTTTGTCTTCTGAAGGCTTGAAGGTATATGGGTTGTTTGACAGCTTTTGTTGTTGCTCTTCGCTGATCTCACCGTTCAAACGTGTGCCCATCGCTTCGATAACAAACTTAAGGAAATTGCCGACATCACCTTGATGTAATAGGCCTCTTTCGTCCAGTTTGAATTTTAGGAACCAGATCCAAGGTTGCTTGTGTTCGTTCCAGTAACTAATCGCTAAGTGAGCTTGTTTCTGAAGTGGAAATGGGTACGGCTGTTTCCCTTGCTCAACATCAGAGAATAAGGTGTTGTTGATCTTCTGAATACGGCGACCTAGGTCGTAGATATCGTACTGGCAACCGCTATTCTTTAGTAACTGAGTGAGCGTGTGAATCGTTTCCATAGTAATAAAGCTCCTAACTTTCTTTCCTAAATAGATGGTACTCTATGCCCCAATTTCAAGGTCACTAGATAAATAACTTGGTGAAAAATGACAGCAGCCACAAAGTTACCTCTTTTACTTCAACAACTAGAAGAACAAATGCGCCAATGTTCGCTATGGAGCACGCTTCCGCCTTCGGATGAAGCTCTGGCGAGCGTTGAACCTTTCGGGATTGATTCGTTACAACCGGAAGAGTGGTTGCAGTGGATCTTTATCGTTAAGATCAACGCAATGATGGATGCCCAAATGAGCCTACCGAAAGGCTTTGCTATCCATCCTTATTTTGGTGAAGTGTGGAAAAATGAGGCAGACAAAGTCGAACTGCTAGTGACAATTCAGAGCATTGATGAGGTATGTGCGTAATGTTAGAGATCATTTATCAAGATGAGTACTTTGTCGCGGTGAATAAGCCCGCTGGCATGCTAGTGCATCGTTCATGGTTGGATAAACACGAAACGCAATTTGTTATGCAGACATTGCGCGATCAAATTGGTCAGCATGTATTTCCATTACACCGCTTAGACAGACCGACATCGGGTGTGTTGGTGTTTGCGTTGTCGAGTGAGGTTGCTTCACAGGTGATGCCAATGTTCGCTAATCATGAGATGCAAAAAACCTATCATGCGATTGTCCGTGGTTGGATAGAAGAGGGCGATACGCTCGATTATGCACTTAAGGTTGAGCTGGATAAGATCGCAGATAAGTTCGCGAAAGAAGACAAAGAAGCGCAAGAGGCAGTGACAGTCTATGAACCGCTAGCAAAAGTAGAAGTGCCATATTCAACAGGACGCTTTCCTACGAGCCGCTACTGCTTGGTTGAGATGATGCCAAAGACAGGTCGCAAACATCAGCTGCGTCGTCACATGGCTCATCTAAGACATCCGATTGTCGGTGATACTTCACATGGTGATGGTAAGCACAATCGACTGTTCCGTGATGATTTAGATTCGCATCGTTTGTTGTTGCACGCTTCTGAGCTTCGCTTTATCCATCCTTTCACAAAAGAAGAGTTGGTGATGAAGGCCAACCTTGATGAAACTTGGCTAAGGTTGTTTGAAACCTTTGAGTGGGATACTAACTTAATCGATGCTCAAACTTGCTTGTCTAAGTAAGTCTCGCGTGTTTAGGCAATCTCCAGTCTAAGTGAATAGAGAAAATAGAATAAAAAACAAAGGGCTGATAGTGATATCAGCCCTTTTTGTATCTGTATAACCTTAACGGCATAACTAATGTTGGTTAGTTAACAGTAATAGTTAGTCGCGGGATCATTTTAGCTTTTCTAGATCAGCTTCGATCTCAGCGATCTTGCTTGATACCACTTTCTCTAGATGGCGTAAGTCGGTAAGGATCTTCTGCTTCACATCCACCTCAGCCGTTGGCGTCGGTTTGGTGATTTTGTTGAGTTCATCAATCACAAGAGTGAGGTTGCGGTTAATCTCTGTCACTTCTTTGTATTGATTATTGCCACCGCTAACAAGCACACTTTTTACTTGTCGTGGGTACTTAAATTTAACGCTTTTCGCGAACAGTTCCCCTTTCTGCTTACGAAAGTAAATCTTCAGGATATCTTTGTGCGCTTCTTGGCGAAGGGAGTAACGTTCAATCTGTTTAGGTTCGTGGATACCTAAGCCAGTGAGGTTTGGATACATAAGCGACCTCTAGTTTATGAATGTAATACTTTTATGTAATTGACTTGATCAATGTAGCAGCCTAACGACGAGCTAGATAGTTGATATATGGGAATTGATTGTAAGTTGTGGGCAAGATCGCTCTCTATCTTTACCCACACTTATCTGATGATTAGATTCTGTTTTTAGGGCGCAAGTTCCGAAACATGCTCCGTCAATCTTTCTCTTAGCGCTTGTTCCTGCTCTTCAGATAGCCTTCCTCCCGCTTCACTAGTCAGAATAAACAGATCCTCTGCTCGCTCACCTATGGTGGTGATTTTGGCACCGTGCAAGTTGATGTCTAGCTCCGCAAAGGTTGCACCGACTTGAGCCAATAACCCCGGCGTATCAAGAGCTCTTAACTCCATCAAGGTACGTTTCTTGCTCTTGGTTGGTAGGAACTCAACTAAGGTTTTGACCTTAAAGTGTTGCAAGTTACGTGGCGTGCGACGCGTCTTAATCTTAGTCGGGCGGCCATCAGTCAATACATGAGTCAGATGTTTAGCAACGGCTTTGTGTCTTGCTTCATCAATCGCTTCGCCGTGCTGGTCTAGTACGATAAAGGTATCCAAAACATGACCATCTTTGCTAACCATGACCTGCGCGTCATGAACGTTAAAGTTACGTCTGTCGAGTTCGGCAACCACGGTCGCAAACAGTGCTGCTTGGTCTTTACAATAAACGAACACTTCTGTGCCACCGCGCGTCGCTTTCTTACTGATCAGCACTAACGGTTGGCTTCGGTCTTCTAGGCGAAGTAAGTGCTCACAGTGCCAAGCGATTTGTTTATGTGTGTGACGCAAGAAATAATCGGCCTTAAAGCGTTGCCACAACACTTCAATCTCACGAGCGGTGAAGCCTTCTTTACGCAGCAGTGCTGATGCCATTTGTTGGTTGTGACGAATACGGTCTCTGACATCGACAGGGTTTTCCAAGCCGCGGCGCAGTGCTCGCTGCGTTGAGTGGAACAGCTCAGCTAACAGGGTTCGTTTCCAACTGTTCCATAGCTCAGGGTTAGTCGCACAGATATCGGCAACGGTTAAACAAACCAGTAGCTCGAGTGATTCTTCATCACGCACTTTTTTGGCGAATTCGGTGATCACATCTGGGTCGTAGATATCACGACGTTGAGCCGTTACTGACATCAATAGGTGATTTTGTACCAACCACGCGACTTGTTTGGCTTCAGGCTTCGATAGCCCGTGTTCAATACAGAAAGAGTAAGCCTCAACCGCACCTATCTCAGAGTGGTCTCCGCCGCGGCCTTTGCCGATGTCATGGAAGATAGCGGCAAGGATCAGCAACTCTTTCTTCTGTACTCGAGGATAGACTTCACAGCAGATAGGGTGCTTATCGTGGTTTTCGATTTGACCAAAGCGGTTGATGTGCTTGAGCAGGCGGATACTGTGCTCATCCACGGTGTAAACATGGAATAGGTCAAACTGCATCTGACCAACGATCTGGCTCCACTGCGGTAAGTACGCAGAGAGCACGCCCAATTTGTGCATTAAGCTAAAGGCTTTGTGCAGGGCATTAGGGTGGCGAACTAGATCCATGAACTTGTCACGAGCTTCAGGAATGGTATGCAGGAATCGGTTCAATCGACGGCGTGCCGTACGCAGTTGTCGCAATGTTGGTGGACTTACCCCTTCGATAGTCGAGTCATTGGCGATATGGATGAACATATCGAGAATGGTTTCTGGTCTTGCTTGGAATAGGGCAGGCTTGCGCGCTTCGATCAACGAACCTCGACGTTGGAAATCACTATCGAGAATTTCAGCGTCTTGGGTTTGACCGCCATTGATGATCGCTTGATCGAACAGCTTAAGCAGCATCTTATTCAGTTCAGCAACACGACGAAGGGTTCGGTAGAACTCTTTCATCATCATCTCAACACCACGGTTTCCTTCACCCGTATAACCCAGATGTTCAGCGACTTGAGCTTGATGCGCGAACGTTAAACGGTTGTCGTAACGGCGCAGTTCAATATGCAATGCAAAGCGAACACGCCATAAAAAATCTTGGCACTCAACGAGCTCACGATATTCAGCATCGGTCAGAAAGCCGTATTTGCTCATCTCTAACAAAGAGGTCGCGCCGAAGTGGCGACGCGCAACCCAGCTCAGGGTATGGATGTCTCTGAGCCCTCCCGGAGTCGATTTGATGTCCGGTTCTAAATTATAGGTGGTGTCGTGGTAGCGAGCATGACGCTCTCTCTGTTCTTGAATCTTGGCTTTGTAAAACGTCTCACTTGGCCAAAATGAATCGGAATGAATCTTCAGTTTTAGTTCTTGGAAAGTGTCTTCACTACCACATAACAATCGCGACTCTTGTAGGTTGGTCGCGACGGTTAAATCATCGGTGCCGATATCGAGACACTCAGTAATAGTTCGCACAGCATGGCCAACTTCGAGCTTTAAATCCCAAAGTAGAGTAATGAATTGACTGACCTTTTCACCAAGAGCTGGTGGTAGTGTTTTTTGCGAGACAATGAGAATATCAATGTCAGACAAAGGATGCAGTTCGCCACGACCATAACCACCCACTGCGACAAGTGAAATATGAGGCAGTTTGTTGAATCCGAAATTTTCCCACAAACGATTGAGAAGTAAATCCATGTATTCGGAGCGCAGTAGAACCAAATCGGTGACGGGATGGTGGTTCAGAAATTCATTTTTTTGATACTGCGTGAAGATCTCGAGCTGATTTTTTAATTCGCAGATTTCAATTTGTTCGTCATTGAACGTAAGAGGGCATTGATAAGGCATAGTCTGCTATCCGTGCAAGCAAATGAGAATAGTAAACAATTTAACAGAAGCTGATGGAAAATCGAAATTGAGTGGATAAAAAATATCCTCGACAATGCGAGGATATTTTTAAAAGGCTGATGCGCTCAGTTCGGTGAACTAAGCGTTCTTCATGATACGTGGGATTGTATCATCGCTGCGCAGTGTTAGTACTTCACAACCAGTATCAGTTACAACCAGAGTGTGCTCCCATTGAGCCGAGTTCTTGCTGTCTGCTGTGTATACTGTCCAGCTATCTTCGTCATCAAGACGACAGCCAAACTTACCCGCGTTGATCATTGGCTCGATAGTGAAGCACATGCCTGCTTTTAGCACGGTGCGATCGCTGTTCTTGTAGTGAACTACTTGTGGATCTTCGTGGAATTCAGAACCAATGCCGTGACCACAGTAATCTTTAACAATAGAGAACTTAGCGCGTGGGTTGTTCTTGTTGTTTGTTTTGATGTACTTCTCGATAGCAGTACCGATTTGACCAAGTTGAACACCTGGCTTAACTTGGCGCATGCCTTCGTAAAGTGCTTCTTGAGCAACCATGCACAGACGCTTGTTTGCAGGTGAAACCTCACCCACTAGGAACATCTTAGAGGTGTCACCGTGGTAGCCTTGAGGGCGAGTACTAAGATCGGCATTTGCGTCATCAGGGATGATAACTGTGATATCAACGTTCAGAATGTCGCCATCTTTGAGTACCGCAGGTTTGAATTGACCTGTGCTACCCGTTTCGTCTTGTGACGCGGGAATGCCGTGACACACAATATGATTGATAGACGTACAGATAGACTTAGGGAAACCGTGGTAATCGAGTGGCGCAGAGTATGCACCTCTTTCTAGAGCGTACTCATGACAAAGCGTATTGAGCTCTTCCGTCGTGGTACCCACTTGGATGTGAGGTTCGATCATCTCAATAATGTCAGCGGCCAGCTTGCCGGCGACGCGCATTTTTTCAATTTCTTCAGCAGTTTTAATTTTTACAGCCATTGCATATCTCTTAATTTGGTAGCACCTAAGTGTGCATATTGGGGCTATTCTATCAGTGCAGCAATTTAGCGCAACATTACCATGTCCGTACAATACTGGAGGATACTGTTAACGTGATTAAATAATGTTCGGTTAACAGATGCAGAACCTGCTTGATATAGACACTATTTATAGGTGAAATTCGCCGATAGGGTTCAGTATAGCAGTCGCCATTTTTAGAATTTTTTCTAGCCATAGATAGACAAAATATGGTATAAAGCGCGCCGGACATCAGGACTGTTTTCTCCAATTGGCGAAACAAGCTTTATGTCCACTAACTTATTTCTTTAAATCACACACATTCCGACACATGTTCCGGGGTGCCTCAACAACACAGATAACGGCTGAAAAGTGGTTAGTTGTTAGGGGTCGGATTCATGGGGGATGTGGAGGCCTAACCCCATAGAGGATTTTAAAATGGCAACTGTATCAATGCGCGATATGCTTAAAGCTGGTGTTCACTTCGGTCACCAAACTCGTTACTGGAACCCAAAAATGAAGCCATTCATCTTTGGTGCTCGTAACAAAGTACATATCATCAACCTAGAAAAAACTGTACCAATGTTCAACGAAGCTCTAGCAGAAATCGCTAAAGTTGGTGAGAAGAAAGGTAAAGTTCTTTTCGTTGGTACTAAGCGCGCTGCATCTGAAGCTGTTAAAGAAGCTGCTGTAAACAGCAACCAGTTCTACGTTAACAACCGCTGGTTAGGCGGTATGCTAACGAACTACAAAACTGTTCGTCAGTCTATCAAGCGTCTGAAAGAACTTGAAGCGCAAGCTCAAGACGGTACTTTCGACAAGCTAACTAAGAAAGAAGCTCTAATGCGTACTCGTGAAATGGAGAAGCTAGAGAAGTCTCTTGGTGGTATCAAGAACATGGGCGGCCTACCAGACGCTCTATTCGTAATCGATGCTGATCACGAACACATCGCAGTTAAAGAAGCAAACAACCTAGGTATCCCAGTTTACGCTGTAGTTGATACTAACTCTAACCCAGACGGCGTTGACTTCGTTATCCCAGGTAACGACGATGCAATCCGTGCAGTACAGCTTTACCTAAACGCTGCTGCAGACGCGGTTAAAGAAGGTCGTAACAAAGACGTTGCTGCTGTAGCTGCTGAAAAAGATGGTTTTGTAGAAGCTGAATAATAGCGGCTCTGAATCACGCTTGGCTTAGCTAATATAGATTTTGAAATCTTTATTAAATGTAAGCTAAGTTATAGTTAGATCGGGGGCCTCATTTTGGCCCCTGATTTTTACCTTATTTTCGAATCAACCGAGGAATAGAGAATGGCAACTGTAACTGCTGCTCTAGTTAAAGAACTTCGCGAGCGCACTGGCGCTGGCATGATGGAATGTAAGAAAGCGCTTGTAGAAGCAAACGCTGACATCGAACTAGCAATTGAAAACATGCGTAAATCTGGCGCAGCGAAAGCAGCTAAGAAAGCTGGTAACGTTGCTGCTGAAGGCGCAATCATCATCAAAGAAGAGAACGGTGTAGCTGTTCTTCTTGAAGTTAACTGCCAAACTGACTTCGTAGCAAAAGATGCTAGCTTCACTGCGTTTGCAGAAGAAGTTGCAGCTGCAGCAGTAGCTTCTAAAGCTTCTGTAGAAGAGCTACAAGCACAGTTCGAAGAAACTCGCGTTGCTCTAGTTGCTAAAATCGGCGAAAACATCAACATCCGTCGCGTAGCTTACGTTGAAGGTGCTGCACTAGCTTCTTACCGTCACGGTGAGAAAATCGGTGTTGTTGTAGCTGGTGAAGGCGAAGCTGAAACTCTTAAGCACGTTGCTATGCACGTTGCTGCTTCTCGTCCTGAGTTTGTTAACCCAGAAGACGTACCAGCAGACGTAGTTGCTAAAGAGAAAGAAGTTCAAGTTGAAATCGCTATGAACGAAGGCAAGCCTCAAGAGATCGCTGAGAAAATGGTTATCGGCCGTATGAAGAAATTCACGGGCGAAATCTCTCTAACTGGTCAAGCTTTCATCATGGAACCTAAGAAAACTGTTGGCGAAATCCTTAAAGAAAAAGGCGCTGCAGTATCTAACTTCGTACGTCTAGAAGTTGGTGAAGGTATCGAGAAAGCTGCTGAAATGAGCTTCGCTGACGAAGTTGCAGCGGTACAAAAAGGTTAATCCTTAGCGTATTGTTTGAAAAAAGACCGTGGCAAATGCTGCGGTCTTTTTATGAATAGTGAACTATTTTTGAAGGCAACGTTAGTGGTTATGAATGCAAACTGACTTACTCAGTTTTTATCCATGACTGTTAATCATCAACTCTTTGGAAGGTAAACTCCATGACTACGAACCCTAAACCAGTGTATCAACGTATTCTGTTAAAACTTAGCGGTGAAGCGCTACAAGGCGAAGAAGGTTTTGGTATTGACCCAACGATCCTTGATCGTATGGCTCAAGAAGTAAAAGAATTGGTTGAACTAGGCGTTCAAGTTGGTGTTGTTATCGGTGGCGGTAACTTGTTCCGTGGTGCTGGTCTTGCTGAAGCTGGCATGAACCGCGTTGTTGGTGACCACATGGGTATGCTTGCAACAGTAATGAACGGCCTTGCTATGCGTGACGCGCTGCACCGTGCTTACGTAAACGCACGTGTAATGTCTGCAATTCCTCTAAAAGGCGTGTGTGACGATTACAACTGGGCAGACGCAATCAGCCAACTACGTCAAGGTCGCGTTGTGATCTTCTCTGCTGGTACTGGTAACCCATTCTTCACTACTGACTCTGCTGCATGTCTACGTGGTATCGAAATCGAAGCTGACGTAGTTCTAAAAGCGACAAAAGTAGATGGTGTATTTACTGCTGACCCAGTAGCAAACCCAGACGCAGAGTTGTATGATACGTTGTCTTACAACACGGTTCTTGATAAAGAACTTAAAGTAATGGACTTGGCTGCATTTACGCTAGCACGTGATCACAAAATGCCAATCCGTGTATTTAACATGAATAAACCAGGCGCACTACGTCGCGTGGTTATGGGTGAAACTGAAGGTACATTAATCAGCGACGCTGACTAATTTTTCGGGCTTACTGAGGTGTTGTACCTTGGTAAGCTTATCCTTATCACTCCAAATAAAAAGCTTTCTTGAAGAAAGAACATAATCAAGGTGAAATTGTGATTAACGAAATCAAAAAAGACGCTCAAGAGCGCATGGTAAAAAGTGTTGATGCACTAAAAAACAGCCTGCAAAAGATTCGTACAGGCCGTGCGCACCCGAGCCTACTTTCTGGTCTTACTGTTGAGTACTACGGTGCTCCAACGCCTTTGACTCAAGTAGCTAACGTTATCGCTGAAGATGCACGTACACTAGCTATTACAGTGTTTGATAAAACACTGACTCCTCTAGTTGAAAAAGCAATCCTGACATCTGACCTAGGCCTAAACCCTATGTCTGCTGGTACGGTTATCCGTGTTCCACTTCCACCGCTAACGGAAGAGCGTCGTAAAGACCTAGTTAAAATCGTTCGTGGCGAAGCTGAAGGTGGCCGTGTTGCTATCCGTAACATCCGTCGTGACGCGAATGGCGATCTAAAAGCACTTCTTAAAGATAAAGAAATCTCTGAAGATGAAGATCGTAAAGCACAAGACGAAATTCAAAAGCTAACTGACGCTGCGGTTAAGAACGTAGACGAAGTTCTAGCTGTTAAAGAAAAAGAGTTGATGGAAGTTTAATTTTCCATATTCTTTTCTTTCCGGAAAAACGCTGTACTCACGGTGCAGCGTTTTTTTATGCTACTCTGTTCGACTATTAGAATTTGATTCACTCTTTTATGCATAATTCTCAAGCGTTCACAGACTCTCTTCCTAAACACATTGCTATCATTATGGATGGTAATGGTCGCTGGGCAAAAGCTCAGGGCAAGCCTCGCGTCTTTGGCCATAAAAACGGTGTTCAAGCCGTTCGTAAAACTATCTCTTCTGCAGCCAGACTTGGCATTAAAGCCGTTACTCTTTTTGCATTTAGTAGCGAAAACTGGCGTCGTCCTGAAGAAGAAGTCGGTATCTTGATGGAACTGTTTATTTCAGTGCTGTCGAGTGAAGTTAAAAAGCTTCATAAAAATAATCTACAACTTCGTGTTATTGGTGATAAAAGTCGTTTCAATGATCGACTACAAAAGAAGATAGAAGAAGCGGAAGCTTTGACTAGCACCAATACGGGTATGGTTATTAATATTGCAGCTAACTACGGCGGTAAGTGGGATATTCAGCAAGCAATGACCTCTATTGCTCAACAGGTAAAGTCTGGTGATATTAATGTAGATGACATTGATGAAGCTATGATTACACAGCACCTGACAATGGCAGATATTCCTGAAGTCGATCTACTTATCCGTACCAGTGGCGAATGCCGCATTAGTAATTTTATGCTTTGGCAGTTGGCTTACGCCGAAATGTATTTCACTGAACAATTCTGGCCAGACTTTAATGAAGACAGCTTAGTAGAAGCTGTGACTTGGTTTGTTAACCGTGAGCGTCGTTTTGGATGCACCGGTGAGCAAATTAAAGCTCTGATGGACAGTTAATAAGGATTTTTTGGTTTGAAACAACGAATTATTACGGCGTTGATTTTAGCTCCCCTAGTTATTCTAGGTATTTTCGAGTTATCACTTCCTACATTTATTCTTTCACTAGCGGTAATCTCGCTATTGGGTTTTTGGGAGTGGACTCAGTTTGTTGAAAGCAAATCACGTTATGTAGCGTTGATTCCAACGGTTGTGGTAAGTGCTGCAAGTTTTGCTTTTATCCCTTTTGATGCATTTAGCCTTAATAACTTGTCTACTGCTCACTACGCCATTCTAACGATTGGCTCGATTTGGTGGGTAATCGCGAGTGGCATGGCGGTGACTTATCCTAAGTCTATGCCTGCATGGAAAGACTCTTCTCTTCTTCGTCACGCCTTTGGTGTGCTGACTCTGCTGCCATTCTTCTGGAGTGTGGTTATCCTGCGTGCTAACGGTATCGATGCTGATCCTTACCACGGTGCTAAACTGGTGATGTTTGTTTGCTTGCTTGTTTGGGCTGCAGATAGCGGCGCATACTTTTCAGGAAAGAGTTTTGGTAAGCGTAAAATGGCACCAGCGGTAAGCCCTAATAAGACGATTGAAGGTCTTATCGGTGGCATTATTACTGCGGTGATCGTGGCTTGGATCTTTGCTGACTTGTTTGACATCCAATTCACAAGCCCACTTCACATGATTGTTATTACCCTTGTAACCGTTGTTATTTCTGTTCTAGGTGACCTTGTTGAAAGCATGTTTAAGCGTGTTTCTGGGGTGAAAGACAGCAGTAATCTGATTCCTGGTCATGGTGGTATACTAGATAGAATAGATAGCTTAACGGCTGCATTCCCTGTCTTTGCTCTGCTTTATTTAGCATTCTAATAAAAAAGGGCAGTGATTCTGCCCTTTATTACATTTCTACGGTCATATGTGATGCGAAATCTAACTATCCTTGGCGCTACCGGCTCAATTGGTGCAAGTACACTAAAAGTCGTTGAGCAAAACCCAGATCTCTATTCAGTGGTTGCACTGGCTGCAGGCTCGAATGTTGAAAAGATGCTGGCGTTAGTTGAAAAGTGGCAACCAAGCTATGTTGCTATGGCTTGCTCTGATGCAGCGTCTCAACTGACTGAAGTGTTGTCCGTGAGTTACCCTAACGTAAAAGTACTTTCAGGCACTGAAGGCATGTGTCAGGTTGCTTCTCTAGAGGAAGTGGACACGGTAATGGCCGCGATTGTTGGTGCCGCTGGTTTACTTCCTACTATGTCTGCGGTTAAAGCGGGCAAGCGTATCTTGCTTGCAAACAAAGAAGCTTTGGTGATGTCTGGGCAGTTGTTTATCGACGCCGTGGAAAAATACGGTGCAGAGCTGCTTCCTGTCGATAGCGAGCATAATGCTATTTTCCAATGCCTTCCGCAGAACGTACAAACTAACCTAGGCCGCTGTAACCTTGAAGAAAACGGCATTAACCATATTCTTCTGACTGGTTCTGGTGGTCCTTTCCGTTATACCGATGTGGCTGAACTCGAATCAGTGACTCCTGAACGCGCAATTGCACACCCTAACTGGTCTATGGGGCCTAAGATCTCTGTCGATTCTGCGACTATGATGAATAAAGGGCTAGAGTACATTGAAGCGAAATGGCTATTTAATGCTTCTCAGGAGCAGTTAAAGGTCATCATTCACCCGCAGTCTGTGATTCACTCGATGGTTCAGTACAAGGATGGCTCTGTGCTTGCTCAAATGGGCGAACCAGATATGGCAACGCCAATCGCTTTGACGATGTCTTACCCTAATCGTACCGAGGCGGGTGTTAAGCCTTTAGACTTTACTAAAGTGGGTGAGCTTACCTTCTTAGAACCAGATTTCAGTCGTTACCCGTGTTTGAGGTTAGCGATTGAAGCGTGCTACTTAGGTCAGCATGCGACAACAGCCATTAATGCAGCAAACGAGATCGCGGTCGATGCTTTCTTGAACAATCAGGTGAAGTTTACCGATATTGCTGTCATTAACGAACACGTTATGAGCAAAGTATGTGAACAACATAACTCTGAGGGTTTAGATAGCTTGGAAAGCCTTCTCGAGCTCGATAATATGTCTCGTCAAATAGCCATTCAATTTATTAAAGAGCAGCTAGCATGAGTGGAACTCTGTGGAACTTCGCATCTTTTATCGTAGCGCTTGGCATTCTGGTTGCTGTTCATGAGTTTGGACACTTCTGGGTCGCTCGTCGTTGTGGTGTGAAAGTTGAAAAATTCTCGATTGGTTTTGGTAAATCAATCTGGAGTAAAGTGGGCCGTGATGGTACTGAATACAGCTTGTCAGTGATTCCACTGGGCGGCTACGTTAAGATGCTCGATGGTCGTGTTGACGATCTTTCTGAAGATCAACAGCAATACGCTTTCGACAAGAAGCCGCTTTGGAAACGAACGGCGATTGTGGGTGCAGGCCCTGCATTCAACTTTATCTTTGCGGTGTTCGCGTATTGGTTAGTATTTTTGATTGGCGTACCCGCGGTTAAGCCCGTGATTGGTGAAGTCACTCCACAATCTATTGCTGCACAAGCCGGAATTGAAACTGGAATGGAACTTAAATCTATTTCAGGAATCAAAACCGCAGATTGGGAATCAGTCAATATGGGGTTGATATCGCACATTGGTGATCAATCCATGACAGTGACGGTTGCTTCTCAAGACGACATCGGCTTTGAGCAACAAATGACATTGGATATTTCAGACTGGTCGTTCAACCCAGAAACTGAATCTGCAATGACAACGCTGGGCTTTAGACCGTATTCTCCAGAGATATCGACAGTGCTCGCTCAAATCATTGATGATGGCGCTGCATACGATGCAGGTCTTGAAGCTGGCGATAAAATTGTTGAGATTAATGGGCAGCCTATTGAACAGTGGCAGTCGGTTGTTGAGTTAATTCGTGCTAATCCAATGACATCATTGGACTTGGTCGTATTGCGAAATGGTGCCGAGCAGTCATTGGTTATGACACCAAAAAGTCGAGAGCTTTCTGATGGTTCGACAATCGGCTATGCAGGTATTGCTCCGGAAGTCGCAGAATGGCCAGAAGATTATCGCTTTGAGTTACAATTTGGTGTAATTGAGTCTGTAGGAAAAGCATTTGATAAAACAGGTCAAATCATTGGATTGACACTGACAATGCTTAAGAAGCTCATCGTTGGTGATGTTGGCTTAAACAACTTGAGTGGCCCTATTTCAATCGCTAAAGGTGCAGGTACAACCGCCGATTATGGTCTGGTTTACTTCTTGGGCTTTTTGGCTCTGATTAGTGTTAACTTAGGGATTATTAATTTGGTTCCGCTGCCTATGCTTGATGGCGGACATTTGCTGTTTTTCGCTATTGAGGCCGTTACTCGTAAACCGGTACCTGAGAAAGTTCAGGAAATGGGATACAGAGTGGGAGGGGCAATCCTCTTCTCATTGATGGCTCTGGCAATATTTAACGATTTTACTCGTCTGTGAATGGTTTCTCACAGGCATTGGTAGTAGCAAGGAATAATTAGAATAAGTATGGCGATTAAGCAAATTCTGTTCGCAAGTCTATTGGCCACTAGTGTGGCTGCGAACGGAGCACAAAACTTTGTAGTTCAAGATATCAAGATCGAAGGTTTACAGCGTGTTGCACTTGGTGCAGCTCTACTGAAAATGCCAGTACGTATTGGCGATGAAGTGGATGAAAGCGATGTGTCTGAGATCATTCGTGCATTGTATGCTTCGGGCAACTTTGAGGACGTTAAAGTCCTTCGTGATGAAGGTGTATTGATTGTTCAAGTTCAAGAACGACCGACCATCGCAAGCATCTCATTCTCTGGTAATAAAGCGATTAAAGAAGAACAGCTTCAGCAGAACCTAGATGCGTCTGGTGTTCGTGAAGGTGAAGCCCTTGACCGTACTACGCTGAGTAACATTGAAAAAGGCCTTGAAGATTTTTACTACAGTGTTGGTAAGTACAACGCGACAGTAAAAGCGGTTGTGACACCTCTGCCACGTAACCGTTCTGACCTTAAGTTTGTGTTTACTGAGGGCGTATCCGCTAAGATTCAGCAAATCAACTTTATCGGTAATGAAGTCTTCTCTGACTCTGAACTGCTTAGTCGTTTCAATCTGAATGTTGATGTTGCATGGTGGAATTTCCTTGCGGATGAAAAATACCAAAAGCAAGTATTAGCCGGTGATATCGAAGCGCTGAAATCTTACTACCTTGACCGTGGTTACCTTAAGTTTAAGGTTGACTCTACGCAGGTGGCGATCTCTCCAGACAAAAAAGGTGTTTACATCACGCTTGGCCTCGATGAAGGCGAAGCCTACACCGTTAAAGATGTCTCTTTCCGTGGTGAATTAATCGGTCGTGAGGCTGACTTCGAAGCGTTAGTGCCATTCGAAGACGGCGATACGTACAACGGTTCTTCGGTAACGTCTTTGGAAGAGAACGTAAAACGAATTCTTGGTGAATCTGGCTACGCGTACCCACAAGTTCGCACGATTCCTGAATTTGACGATGAGACCAAAGAAGTGTCGTTGGTTATCAATGTAGAAGCGGGCAGCCGTATCTATGTTCGTGATATTCGATTCACGGGTAACAACTCAACGAAAGACGAAGTACTGCGTCGTGAAATGCGTCAAATGGAAGGCAGCTGGCTTAACTCTAAGTCCATTGATACCGGTAAGAGCCGTCTTAACCGTTTAGGTTTCTTTGAAACGGTTGATGTACAAACAGTGCGTGTTCCTGGCAGTGAAGACCAAGTTGATTTGGTTTACAACGTTAAGGAAGCGAACTCAGGCAGTATCAACTTTGGTGTCGGCTACGGTACTGAATCTGGTGTGAGTTTCCAAGTTGGCCTGCAACAAGACAACTTTGCGGGCTCTGGTAACCGTGTTGGCGTAAGTGCCATGATGAACGATTACCAAAAAAACGTGAGCTTAGACTACCGTGACCCATACTGGAACCTGGATGGTGTGAGCTTAGGCGGTAAGATCTTCTACAACGAATTTGAAGCCTCTGAAGCGGGCATCGTCGACTATACCAACCAAAGTTATGGTACGAGCTTAACCTGGGGTTTCCCTATGGATGAGCTGAACCGCATTGAGTTCGGTGTTGGCTATACGCACAACAAGATCGGTAACGTACCGACTTATATCCAGGTTGAACAGTTTGCGAGAAGTATCGACCAATACGGTGATGAGCACATCTTAACTGATGACTTCGATATCAATATCTCTTGGACGCGTAACAACTTGAACCGTGGTTTCTTCCCAACAGAGGGTAACCACCAACGTGCTTTCGCTAAAATGACGGTACCAGGCTCTGATGCTCAGTACTTCAAAATGCAGTACGATGTAAAACATTACATCCCGCTGACCAAAAAGCATGAGTTCACACTATTGATGCGTGGCCGATTAGGCTATGGTAATGGTTATGGTCAAACAGATGGTAACGATAACTTGTTCCCATTCTACGAGAACTACTACGCAGGTGGTTTTACAACCCTACGTGGCTTTGGTTCTAACTCAGCTGGCCCGAAAGCCGTTTACGGAAGCAGCACAGGTAACAACCCAACCTATGATACCGCTACTGATGATTCAGTGGGTGGTAACGCGGTTGCCTTAGCAAGCTTAGAGTTAATTGTACCAACGCCGTTTGCTTCTGATGAAGCGCGCAGCCAGATTCGAACCAGTGTTTTCTTCGACATGGCAAGTGTATGGGACACAGAGTTCGTAGACCGCGGCGCACCAAATAGTGGCAGCCAGTACTACTACGATTACTCTGACCCAACAAATTACCGTTCATCTTATGGTGCCGCTCTTCAATGGATGTCACCAATGGGCCCACTGGTTTTCTCTCTAGCGAAACCAATTAAAGTTTACGAAGGTGATGATGAAGAGTTCTTCACATTTACCATTGGTAGAACTTTCTAATATTTAAAGGACAATATTTTGAAAAATATGATTAAAGCAGCAGGTTTAGGCCTTGTAGTTCTTAGCTCTTCTTTCTTTGCAACAGCTGCTGAAGCTGCGCAAAAAGTGGGTTATGTAAACACTGCACAAGTATTCCAGGCTCTACCTCAGCGTGAAGTTGTTCTTCAAAAAATGCAGGAAGAGTTCAAAGATAAAGCGGCTGAGCTACAGAGCATTCAAGCTGAAGCGAAAACCAAGATTGAAAAGCTTAAGCGTGATGGCGAGCTACTAGGTCCTGAAGAAGTTGAGAAGCTTCGTATCGAAGTTGGCCAACTAGACAGCAAGTACAAAATCAAAGCTCAAGCATTAGAAAAAGCAAGTCAACGTCGTGAAGCACAAGAGAAGCAGAAGCTGTTCAAAGTGATTCAAGATGCTGTAACTAAAGTTGCAGAGAAAGAAGGCTACGACATGATCGTTGATATTCAAGCTCTACAATACGGTAAGCCTGAATACAACATCTCTGAGCAAGTAATTAAATCACTGAAATAAGTTTTATGAAGAACCTGACTTTAGCCGAATTGGCAACGATTACCGGGGGAGAGCTACACGGAGATGGTACAATTACCGTTTCAGCAGTCGCTCCGATGGATAAAGCGCAAGAAGGTAACATTACGTTCCTTTCTAACGTGAAGTACAGCAAGCACCTAGGTGACTGTAAAGCGTCCGCTATTATGGTTAAAGAGAGTGAGCGTCAACTGTGCAAGACTAACGTGATTGTGGTTAATGACCCTTATGTTGCTTTTGCTAAAGTTGCTCAAGCGCTTGATACTACTCCTGCTCCCGCAGCGGCTATTGCTGATTCTGCTTCAATCTCTAGCGAAGCAACCATTGGACAAAATGTGTCTATTGGCGCGAACGCTGTGATTGAGTCTGGTGTAGTACTTAGTGATGATGTGATCATCGGTGCTGGTTGCTTTATTGGTAAAAATGCAAAAATTGGCGCAGGCACTAAGCTGTGGGCTAACGTAAGTGTTTACCATGAAGTTGTGATTGGTGAAGGATGTCTGATCCAATCAAGTACTGTTATTGGCTCTGATGGCTTTGGCTATGCGAACGAGAAAGGTGAGTGGGTTAAGATCCCGCAAGTGGGTTCTGTTCGCATTGGTAACCGCGTAGAAATCGGCGCGTGTACTACCATTGACCGTGGTGCATTAGATGACACAATCATTGAAGATAACGTTATCTTAGATAACCAACTTCAAATTGCTCACAATGTTCACATCGGATATGGTTCTGCTCTTGCGGGTGGTACTATCATCGCAGGCAGCACGACGATAGGTAAGTACTGTATTATTGGTGGCGGCAGTGTGATTAATGGTCACATTGAAATCGTTGATGGCGTTACAATCACCGGTATGGGGATGGTAATGCGCAGCATCACTGAGAAAGGCATGTACTCTTCAGGTATTCCTTTACAGCCAAATAAAGATTGGCGTAAAACAGCAACGCGTGTTCATCGAATTGATGAAATGAACAAGCGTTTGAAAACCGTTGAAAAACTTATCGAGAAGAGCGCGGAATCATAATTCCAGCATTTCTAATAAAAGGCTCGCGTACAGCGAGTCTTTTTCGTTTATAATCCTTCTAATTAAATAAAGAATATATATAGGAATACGACTTTGACTACTGAACAGACAACGATGAACATTACTGAAATTCAGGAACTATTACCTCATCGCTACCCATTCTTAATGGTTGATCGTGTGACTAGCTTTGAAAAAGAAAAAACACTGACTGCGATTAAGAATGTCTCTGTTAACGAACCTCAGTTCACAGGCCACTTCCCACAACTTCCTGTATTCCCAGGCGTGTTGATCTTAGAAGCAATGGCACAAGCAACAGGCCTTCTAGCATTTAAATCTTTTGGTGCGCCTTCTGGCAACGAGCTTTACTACTTTGCAAGTGTTGATAAAGCAAAATTCCGTAAGCCAGTAGTACCTGGTGACCAACTGGTTATCGAAGTTGAATTCTTAAAAGAACGTCGTGGCATCGCATCGTTTAATGGTGTTGCTAAGGTTGACGGCGTAGTTGTATGTTCAGCTGAACTTAAATGTGCTCGTAGAGAGTTTTAATATGATTCATGAAACAGCGAAAATTCACCCGGCAGCAGTAATCGAAGGTGATGTAACTATCGGTGCTAACGTGACGGTTGGGCCTTTCACTTACATTGCTGGTAACGTGACAATTGGTGAAGACACTGAAGTGATGTCGCATGTGGTGATCAAAGGTCACACAACCATTGGTAAAGAAAACCGCATCTTCCCACACGCAGTTATCGGTGAAGAGAACCAAGATAAGAAATACGGTGGCGAAGAGACAACAGTTGTGATCGGTGATCGCAACGTGATTCGTGAGGCGGTTCAAATCCACCGTGGTACAACTCAAGACAAAGCAACCACAGTGATCGGTGATGACAACTTACTTTGTGTTAATGCTCACGTAGCACACGATGTTATTGTTGGTAACCATACTCACATTGGTAACAACGCTATTCTTGGCGGTCACGTAACAGTGGGTGACTACGCTGGTGTAATGGCGCTATCTGCGATTCACCCGTTCTGTTCAATAGGTGCTTACGCCTACATTGGCGGTTGTTCTGCTGTTGTACAAGATGTACTGCCGTACGTGCTTGCACAGGGTAACCATGCGGCTCCATTTGGTCTTAACCTAGTGGGCCTGAAGCGTAACGGATTTGAGAAACCAGAAATTCGTGCACTACAGAAAGCGTACAAAGAGTTATACCGTTCAGGTAAAACACTTGAAGAAGCGAAAGCGGCTTTAGTTGAAATGGCGAAAGAGTTTACTTCGGTTACTCCTATGCTAGAAATGCTAGAGAACTCTGAGCGCGGTATTATTCGTTAATACTTGATATGATTGTTTACCAATCAGCGCAAGTACGACAATAATGACTTAATCAGATTGGTATAACAAAAAGATCGCTACTCATTGGGCGGTCTTTTTTGTTTTAGGCAAGAAGGGAATTGGAAAACTATGGCACAGCAAGAAGCAGCAACCAATAGCTCGGACTTTGTTTCGAATGAACCTCTACGCGTAGGTATCGTCGTCGGAGAACTCTCGGGTGACACGCTTGGCGAGGGTTTTATTAAAGCGGTCAAATCACAATATCCGAATGCTGAATTCGTGGGTATTGGTGGACCAAAAATGAAAGCGCTTGGTTGTGAGTCTCTTTTCGAAATGGAAGAGCTTGCCGTGATGGGGCTTGTAGAAGTGCTTGGTCGTTTACCTCGTTTGTTAAAAGTGAAAGCGGAACTGGTTAAGTATTTCACTCAAAACCCGCCAGATGTCTTCGTTGGTATCGATGCGCCAGATTTCAACCTAAGACTTGAATTGGATCTTAAGAACGCGGGTATTAAGACCGTTCATTATGTCAGCCCTTCAGTATGGGCATGGCGTCCAAAGCGTATCTTTAAAATCGACAAAGCAACCGACTTGGTTTTGGCCTTCCTGCCATTTGAGAAAGCGTTTTATGATAAATACAAAGTTGCCTGTGAATTTGTTGGTCACACGTTAGCTGATGCTATTCCTTTAGAACCAAGCAAACAAGATGCACGTGAGCTGTTAGGCTTAGATCAAGACAAGCAATGGTTAGCTGTATTGCCGGGTAGTCGTGGTGGTGAGATGGGTTTGATTGCTCAACCATTTATCGAAACTTGCCAACGTATCAAGCAGAAGTATCCGGATATCAATTTTGTTGTTGCGCTCGTTAACGAACAGCGTAAAAAGCAGTTTACTGAAATCTGGCAATCGACCGCACCTGAGCTTGAATTCACGTTAGTCGAAGATACGGCAACCAACGTGATTACCGCTGCTGATTCTGTTCTGTTAGCTTCGGGTACTGTTGCTCTCGAATGCATGTTGCTGAAACGCCCAATGGTCGTTGGCTACAAAGTAAATAAACTGACGGGTTATATTGTTAAGAAATTGGCGATCACTGAGTTTGTGTCACTGCCGAATATTTTGGCTGGTGAAGAGATCGTGAAAGAGCATATTCTTGAAGAGTGCCACCCAGACTTTTTGTTCCCGTCTGTCGATAAAATGCTATCAGCCGATAACAGTGCCTTGATCGAACGCTTTACCGAGATGCATCACTGGATCCGTAAAGACGCAGACAAACAAGCCGCTAACGCAGTATTGAAATTGATTGACCGACCTTTTGTTGAAGCATAAAGCGCTTACTTACAGAATATTAAGAGATTAGTTATGGCAGTAAAAGAGAAAAAAGAGCTTCCTCCATTTGAATACCCGCAAGGCTACCAGCTGTTTGCTGGCGTGGATGAAGTAGGACGTGGCCCTTTGGTTGGCGACGTGGTGACTGCTGCGGTTATCCTCGATCCAAACAACCCAATTGAAGGCTTGAACGACTCAAAGAAATTATCTGAGAAAAAGCGTCTTGCGCTGCTTCCAGAAATCAAAGAGAAAGCTTTAGCGTGGTCTGTCGGTCGTTGCTCTCCACAAGAAATTGATGAGTTGAATATTCTGCAAGCGACGATGGTAGCTATGCAGCGAGCTATCGCAGGTTTGAGCGTTCAACCTGATATGGCGTTGATAGATGGAAACCGTGTCCCAGAACTGCCGATGGATGGTCTTGCGATTGTGAAGGGTGACTTGCGAGTGGCTGAAATCAGTGCGGCGTCTATTATCGCAAAAGTCGTTCGTGACCAAGAGATGGAAGATCTTGATAAACTTCATCCAGAGTTTGGTTTTGCTAAGCATAAAGGTTACCCGACCAAAGCGCATTTCGAAGCGATTGAAAAACATGGTGTAACCGAGCATTACCGAAAGAGCTTTAAGCCAGTAAAACGTATTCTTGGCATAGACTAGAGCTTTACGTTAACTAGAGCTTAGCATCGAATAAAGTTGCTAACTTGTATTAGAAAAAAATAGAATACACACAGTTGTAATCCTAGGCTCAAACCTAGAACTCAGGAAAAATAATGTCAGATCCAAAATTTGTTCACCTACGCGTACACAGTGACTTTTCGATGGTGGATGGCCTATCCAAGGTGCCACCATTAGTTAAAAAAGTCGCTGAAATGGGTATGCCTGCTCTAGCATTGACCGACTTTACCAACCTGTGTGGTTTGGTGAAGTTTTACGGTACTGCCCATGGGTGTGGGGTTAAACCTATTATTGGTGCTGACTTCTTGATGCAGTCTCCGGAATTCGGTGACGAGTTGACCAAGCTCACCGTTATCGCAACGGACAATAAAGGTTATAACAACCTAACGTTACTCATCTCAAAAGCCTACCTTCGTGGTCATGTTCAGCATCAGCCTGTTATTGATAAAGAGTGGCTAATTGAGAATGCAGAAGGCCTGATCATTCTATCGGGTGCGAAGGAAGGTGAGATCGGTAAAGCGTTACTGAAAGGTAACCGTGAACTGGTTGCAAGCAATGTCAAGTTTTACAAAACATACTTCCCTGATCGTTTTTACCTTGAGCTGATTCGTACCGGACGTCCGGATGAAGAGTCTTACCTGCACTTTGCGTTGGAACTGGCTGAGCAGGAAGACTTGCCTGTTGTTGCAACCAACGAAGTAGTATTCCTAACTGAAGACCTGTTTGATGCCCATGAAATCCGCGTGGCAATTCATGATGGTTTCACTATGGTCGATCCTCGTCGTCCTAAAAATTACAGCGCGCAACAGTATCTTCGTAGCGAAGAAGAGATGTGCGAGTTGTTCTCCGATATCCCTGAAGCACTTGAGAACAGTGTTGAGATTGCTAAGCGTTGTAATGTAACGGTTCGTCTGGGCGAGTACTTCCTGCCTAACTTCCCAACGGAAGGTTTGGCGATTGAAGACTTCTTGATCAAGAAATCTGAAGAAGGCCTTGAGCGACGTCTAGCGTTTCTATTCCCAGATGAAAAAGTGCGTGCTGAGCGCAGACCGGAATACGATGAGCGACTCAAGATTGAGCTCGAAGTTGTTAACAACATGGGTTTCCCAGGTTACTTCTTGATCGTAATGGAGTTCATCCAGTGGTCAAAAGACAACGATGTGCCAGTAGGTCCTGGCCGTGGTTCTGGTGCCGGCTCTCTAGTCGCTTACGCCTTGGATATCACCGATCTCGATCCACTTGAATACGATCTACTTTTCGAACGTTTCTTGAACCCAGAACGTGTATCCATGCCCGATTTCGATATCGACTTCTGTATGGATAAGCGTGACCAAGTTATTGATCACGTGGCTGAAATGTACGGTCGTGATGCCGTTTCTCAGATCATCACCTTTGGTACCATGGCGGCAAAAGCGGTAATCCGCGATGTAGGCCGTGTATTGGGCCACCCGTTTGGTTTCGTCGATCGAATTTCAAAGCTTGTACCGCCAGACCCGGGTATGACGCTAGAGAAAGCATTCCTTGCTGAACCTGCATTGCCAGAGCTTTACGATGGCGATGAAGAAGTTCGTGAGCTGATTGATAAGTGTCGCATCCTTGAAGGTTGTACGCGAAATGCCGGTAAGCACGCAGGTGGTGTTGTTATCTCACCCACCACGATCACCGATTTTGCGCCAATCTATGCCGACGCAGAAGGTAACTTCCCAGTAACGCAGTTCGATAAGAATGACGTTGAAACGGCTGGCTTGGTTAAGTTCGACTTCTTGGGGCTGCGTACCCTGACCATCATCGACTGGGCGTTAGGCCTAGTGAATCCACGTTTGAAGAAAGAGGGGAAAGAACCGGTTCGTATCGAGTCGATTCCTCTTGATGACCAAGCGTCATTTAACCTATTACAAAATTCTGAAACCACCGCGGTATTCCAGCTGGAATCGCGTGGTATGAAAGACCTTATCAAACGTCTACAGCCCGACTGTTTTGAAGATATTATCGCATTGGTAGCCCTGTTCCGTCCGGGTCCTCTGCAATCAGGCATGGTAGATAACTTTATCGACCGTAAACACGGCCGTGAAGCGGTTTCTTACCCTGATGAAACGTGGCAACACGAATCGCTGAAAGAGACGCTAGAACCTACGTACGGCATCATCCTGTATCAAGAGCAGGTAATGCAAATCGCACAGATCCTTGCTGGTTATACGCTTGGTGGAGCGGATATGTTGCGTCGTGCGATGGGTAAGAAAAAGCCAGAAGAGATGGCAAAGCAGCGTGGTACCTTTAAAGAGGGTGCTGAAGCCAATGGTGTTGATGGCGAGCTGGCCATGAAGATCTTTGACTTGGTAGAGAAATTTGCGGGCTACGGCTTTAACAAATCTCACTCCGCAGCATATGCACTGGTTTCTTATCAAACGCTATGGCTGAAAACGCACTACCCAGCGGAATTTATGGCTGCGGTAATGACGGCAGATATGGATAACACCGAGAAGGTTATTGGCCTTGTTGATGAATGTTTCCGTATGAAGCTCAAGCTTTTACCACCAGATATCAACTCGGGTCTGTACCGCTTTAACGTGGATGAAGATGGCGCGATTGTTTATGGCATCGGTGCGATCAAAGGGGTCGGTGAAGGCCCTATTGAAGCGATCATTGAAGCGCGAAATAAAGGTGGTTACTTTAAAGACTTATTCGACTTCTGTGCACGTCTTGATCTGAAGAAGGTTAATAAACGTGTTATCGAAAAGTTGATTCTATCCGGAGCCTTAGATAGATTAGGTCCTCACCGAGCGGCGATGATGGCATCTTTGAAAGATGCGGTGAAGGCAGCGAGTCAACATCACCATGCCGAGTCTTTTGGTCAATCTGATATGTTTGGCGTGTTGACCGACGCTCCGGAAGAGGTTGAACACAAGTATACCCAAGTGCCTAAATGGCCTGAGAAGGTTTGGCTTGAAGGTGAACGTGAAACGCTTGGTTTGTATTTAACGGGTCACCCGGTTAACGCTTACATCAAAGAGTTAGCGAAATACACCAGCTGTCGTTTGAAAGATGCCACGCCAACGCGTCGTGACCAATCACTAACAATTGCCGGTTTGGTGATTGCTGCGAGAGTAATGACGACGAAGCGCGGTACGCGAATCGGTTTGATGACACTTGATGACCGATCGGGCCGAATGGAAGTGATGTTGTTCTCGGATGCGCTCGATCGCTACGCAGAATTGCTCGAAAAAGACAAAATTGTGGTCGTTTCCGGACAGGTCAGCTTTGATGATTTCAATGGCGGGCTTAAAATGTCCGCGCGCGAGGTCATGGACTTAGGAAGCGCCCGTGAGAAATATGCTCGTGGGGTGTCGATATCTATCGACCAATCCCAAATTAACGGTCAATTTTTTGAACGCTTTAGTCAAATCTTAGAACCTTATAGAGCCGGAACGGTCCCAGTCAATGTATACTACCAGCGTGCCGACGCTAGAGCGCGGTTAACATTGGGCACAGAATGGCGTGTGACGCCAAGTGATACATTACTAGACGAATTAAAACAGCTGCTTGGAAATAGCCAAGTAGAACTCGAATTTAACTAAAATTTAGCTTCGCGAATGCGGAGCTGAATCAACAAGGATTCATAGATGAGCCTGAACTTTCTAGAATTTGAAAAGCCTATCGCTGAACTTGAAGCAAAAATCGAAGCGCTACGTGACGTTTCGCGTCACGGTGGTGACACAGCGGTAGATCTAGACAAAGAAATCGAACAACTAGAGAAAAAAAGCTTAGAGCTTAAACAGAAAATCTTTAGTGACTTAGGTGCATGGCAGGTAGCTCAACTTGCTCGTCACCCTCAACGTCCTTACACCAAAGATTACCTGGAGCATGCATTCACAGAGTTTGAAGAGATGGCGGGCGATCGCGCTTACGCTGACGACAAAGCTATTGTGGGTGGTATGGCTCGTCTAAATGGCCGTCCTGTTATGGTTATTGGTCACCAGAAAGGTCGTGAGACTAAAGAGAAAGTGATCCGTAACTTTGGTATGCCAAAGCCAGAAGGTTACCGTAAGGCGCTACGGCTAATGGAAACTGCTGAGCGTTTCAACATGCCTATTATTACTTTCATCGACACAGCGGGCGCATACCCAGGTGTTGGTGCTGAAGAGCGTGGTCAATCTGAAGCTATCGCTAAAAACCTAAAAGTGATGGCTGGCCTTTCAGTTCCTGTTATCTGTAACGTTGTGGGTGAAGGCGGTTCTGGTGGTGCACTAGCGATTGGTGTTGGTGACTACGTGAACATGCTTCAGTACTCTACGTACTCAGTAATCTCTCCAGAAGGTTGTGCTTCAATCTTATGGCGCGATTCAGATAAAGCACCACAAGCAGCTGAAGCGATGGGCCTGATTGCTCCTCGTCTTAAAGAGCTTGAGCTTATCGACGAAATCATTCCTGAGCCTCTAGGTGGCGCGCACCGCGACCCTGCACAAACCGCTCAAAACATGAAAGACATGTTAGTTAAACAGCTAGAAGAGCTAGAGCAGTTTGATAACGAAACGCTGCTTGAGCGTCGTTACCAGCGTCTAATGAGCTACGGCTACTGCTGATAACTTGCCTTAGCGATAAGGCTAGCTATACGAACAAATGATGAAAGGGTTGGACTCAGTGCCAACCCTTTTTTATTATTAAAACATTATCCCTTAACACACGATCTCTTGGTTTATTAGCCTCATGACACACTTAATTGATACCTTCACATCTGTACTTGATCAAAGCGCGCTTAAGCCTTGTCGGTTGATCGTCGCTTTCAGTGGTGGTGTCGATTCACGAGTGTTGTTAGAGTTGGCTGCCCAATTCGCTAAGTCCCATCACATCGATTGCTGTGCGGTACATGTTCACCACGGCTTAAGCAACAATGCTGATTATTGGGCAGAGCAGTGCAAAACATGGTGTGATGCTTTGTCGGTATCCTTGTTCATTGAACGAGTCTCGCTAGATATTAGCCGTGGAGAAAGCGTTGAAAAGCTGGCTCGAGACGCGCGATACCAAGCCCTTAAAAAGCATATTAGACAAGGTGATGTGTTAGTGACAGGCCAGCACATCGATGACCAAGTCGAGACCTTCTTGTTAGCTCTTAAGCGTGGCAGTGGTCCGAAAGGGCTCTCTTCAATGGCGAAAGTGATGCCATTTTCAGGTGCTCATATCGTTCGCCCACTGCTGTCGGTGACGAGAACGGATATTGAAGTGGCGGCGCGCGATATGGCTTTAACTTGGGTAGAAGATGAGAGTAATCAAGACGTTCGCTTTGACCGTAATTTTATTCGTCATCAAGTCACTCCGACACTGACCGAGCGTTGGCCTAGTTTTCGAGAATCGGTCAGTCGTAGTGCTCAGCTATGTGCAGAGCAAGAGTTACTGTTGGATGAGTTGTTAGAATCTCACTTACAACAAGCTTTGACTGAGAAGCACAGCTTAAGTATTGAGGTATTATCTCAGTACTCTGATTTACTGCGTGCACGCTTATTAAGAATGTGGCTGAGCCGCTGTAATCAACCGATGCCGAGCCAAAAGCAGCTCAAACTTATATGGGATGAGGTGGCATGTGCTCAGGCAGACGCCAACCCTAAGCTGGTGTTGAATGAGGTTGAGGTTAGACGTTTTAATCATCAGCTCCATGTCGTAAAAGAGACCAAAGACTTGTCGAACTGGCAAAGTGATATCTCGATGGAAGAGAGCTTAGTTTTGCCTGACGGTTTAGGGGAACTACACTTAACTTCAGCGGCGAGTGATGGTGTATCTAACCACTGTGATGCGCAACATTTTAGTCTCAACACAACGAGAGGAACACTGCGAGTGATATTTAACCCTGAGGGATTGTCAGCACACCCTGTTGGGCGCGGTCATAGCAGGAAGCTTAAGAAGTTGTTTCAAGAGTACCAAGTACCCAGTTGGTTAAGACGCAGAACGCCGATATTAATGGATGGCGATCGAGTGATCGCTGTTTTAGGCTTATTCGTAGATAAAAACTACGAAGGTCAAGATTGTGAAGCGCTTTGGAGCAAGTAGAAAAAGTTTATGTCACAATTCACCGTCACTTTAATAAAAATAATTAATGGAATATGCAATGAAGAAAATTACACTAGGATTAGTTCTTGGATTTGGACTATTGAGTGGTAACGCTCTGGCGGCTGATGTTGCTGCGGGTCAAGCTAAAGCAGCAATCTGTGCGGCATGTCATGGTGCAGACGGTATCGCAGTGATCCCTGGCTATCCAAACCTTAAAGGTCAAAACGAGCAATACATCGCTTCATCAATTAAGGCCTATAAGAATGGCCAGCGCACCGGCGGTTTGGCCGCTGTAATGCAGGCTCAAGCTTCAATGCTGAGTGATGAAGACATCGCGAATCTAGCCGCTTACTACGCAAGCCTTAAGTAAAACCTTCTCAAAGCGCTGATTAAACAAGATGATAAATTTCGAGCCAGAGCTTTAAAGCTCTGGCTTTTTTCATTGAATGTTTACTATAGCTAACCGATAATGAGCCATTCGCACAGTTTAAGGGATGAACATGAAAAAGATTGAAGCCATTATCAAGCCATTCAAACTTGATGATGTACGTGAAGCACTTGCAGAAGTGGGTATTACGGGTATGACAGTATCTGAAGTTAAAGGCTTTGGACGTCAAAAAGGTCATACTGAGCTATACCGCGGCGCAGAGTACATGGTCGACTTTTTACCTAAAGTGAAACTAGAAATCGTTGTGACCGACGAAGTGGCTGACCAATGTGTTGATACCATCATTGAGACGGCTCAAACAGGTAAAATTGGTGACGGTAAGATCTTCATTACTGAAGTTGAACGTGTGGTACGTATTCGTACTGGCGAAGAAGACGAAGACGCCGTATAAAAAAACTATTACCCTAAAAGGAGCGTTTATCGCTCCTTTTTCATCTCTGGTAGGGTGCTGTATGTTTAAGAAAACCATCATTGTTATCACGTTATTGATAACGCTTGCTGTCGTTAGTTTTCATTTTATCTTCGTGATCCCGAATAAACCCAACCTGATCATTTCCTCTCAAAGTACCAGTAACGACATCTACAGTTGCTACCAAAACTCTGCACCGAAAGCGATTGATGTGTCTGATGGCTTAGACATTACGGTGTGGAATATCTACAAGCAAAACCGAAATAATTGGCAGAGTGAGTTAAATAAGCTGTCGGCAGGTAGCGATTTAGTCTTGCTGCAAGAAGCTAGTATGACAGAAGGACTTCGCCAATGGGTAATGAGCGGACAGTGGGGAAGCACACGTGTTAATGCGTTTGAGGCCTTTGAGCAAAGTGCTGGGGTACTCAACCTAGCAACCCATTTACCGATTGAAGCGTGTGCTTATACTCATGAAGAACCTTGGCTTCAACTGCCTAAATCGGCGCTTTGGTCGCGTTACCAACTAAACAATGGCGAAGAGCTGGCTGTGATTAATATCCACGCTGTGAACTTTACCTTTGGTACGGAAGATTACGAGGCTCAGCTCAAGAGCTTAACTGACAATCTGCAAAAGTATCGTGGGCCGGTTATTTTTGCTGGGGACTTTAATAGCTGGAGTGAAGCTCGCTTTGCTGTATTGAAAGATGCGTTGGAGAAGGTTGGTTTGACGGAAGTTGCCTTTGAGCCAGATAACAGAACTCAGTTCATTACAGGACTGGTGCTCGACCATGTGTTCTATCGAGGGCTAGAGGTAGAAAAAGCAAAAGCGCCCATTACGGACGCTTCTGATCATAACCCTATGCGAGTGACCTTTAAGGCTAAATAGTGATTAGCTATTAGTCATTGGAACTTAACCATTCGCACGGTGGTTACCTTGGGAAATCTAACGGAACAATAGGCTAGAGAGTCTTCGCTAGCCTTATCTCTTCTACTTAAAAGATTAAAATGTAGAGCGCCCAGATTAGGTAGTAGCCAACCCATGGTAAGCCTGAAATCACAAGCGCTTGCCCGCGTTCAAACTCAGTCCACGTTAATACCGCAGCATAACCTAGCACGATGTACCATGGCAGAAGCAGTGGTAATGAGCTAGCAAACTGTGACCAATCATTAGTTAGCGGTAACTTGATCAAGCCATTTAAGCTGTTCAAGTCGGCAGCGTAGTTCATCACATGTCCATGCTTGAGTATTAGGCTTGCGTAGCTTGCTACATCACCTAAAACAGCTGGGAATATAACAACCGATGCCGCTGCAAACCATCGCCAAAAGCTGTGCTGATGTTGGCTTGGCTTGGTTGCTAGGTTAAACCAGAATGCCAATAGAACGATGGTTAATGTTCGGCCAAATACGTCGCTGATGATTTCACTTGCGAGTAAGGTATTGCTGTCAAGTAACGCCAATTGGTCAGGGTTCGTTTGAGCCAGTTGCTGCGAGAGCTCTGCACTTAACCATGCAAAATCTACATTCGAAAAATAAGCACCCCAAAACAAAAATGGGCTGAGCATTAATACGACGTAGGGTTGCCATCCCCAAGCACTTCGTTGATAAAGCGCTAAGAAACAAGCTGTTGGCGAACGGAATATATCCAACAGCATGACGAGTGGGTTACTTGACGGGTTCATACACTTACCTTAGTTACATCAACATACAGCTTCAGTTTTTGTCCTGGCTGTAGGTATTTTTTGTTCTGCAAAGTGTTCCATTTTACAACATCTGTACTTTTTACTTTGAACTTTGATGCAATACCGCTGACTGTGTCACCTGATCTTACGTTATAAAAGATCGTACGGATGATGGCGCCGTCTGAGCCGTTCTTCCAAATGACCAGTTCTTGACCAACTCTAAGCGTGTCGCGTGGTCCCATGCCATTCCACTTAGCCAGTGATTGATGAGAGACCTTATTTGCGCGTGCAATCGTCCATAGGCTGTCACCACTTCTTACAGTATGGCTGAGCTTATATTGACCACGACTCTTCGACTGTGTGCTTGCTAGGCGGTTTGAGGCGCTTAGGGCGTATGTCTTGTCGTCTTTGGTGGATGTTGGGATAAGTAAGTGCTGGCCAATACGAATATTGTTGTTGCTCAAACCGTTTGCAGAGCGGATCACTTTGCTGGTGGTGTTATATTTGCTTGCCAGTACGCTAATGCTGTCACCAGATTGAACCTTGTAACGCACCAACTTCATGCCTTTGCCTTTATTGGCAGCGACTTCTTTGTTGAATTTCTCAACTGAATCTAAAGGAAGTAATAGTTGTTGGTGTTTCTCTGGTGCCGTTGCCCATTGGTTGTAAGCCGGGTTGTAACCTTGAAGTTCTTTGACAGGAATGCCTGCGTAGTTCGCAGCAATGGCTAAATCAAGCTGTTCTTCAGGGTTAACCAGAGTCAGCACTGGCTTATTCGGGATCGCCGGAATATCGATGCCATACTTTTCTTGGTTGGCAATGACATCTGCTAGAGCAAGCAGTTTAGGTACATAGCTGCTGGTCTCTTTTGGTAAGTCCAAAGAGAAAAAGTCGATTGGCTTGCCAAGCTTCTTGTTCTTGCGGATTGCGCTGTTTACTCGACCACCACCACTGTTATAGGCAGCAATCGCATGATTCCAGTCGCCATCGAAACGTCGGTTAAGATCTGAGAGGAAGTCCAATGCGGCGTCGGTAGAGGCGGCAACATCGCGGCGGCCGTCATACCAAAAGTTCTGTTCAAGCCCGTAGTCTTTGCCAGTGCCTGAAATGAATTGCCATAGACCAGCAGCACTGCCATGAGAGTAGGCAAACGCATCGAAAGAGCTTTCTACAACGGGTAGTAGTGCCAATTCTAGTGGTAAGCCTTTTTCTTCAATCTTAGTCGTGATCAGATACAAGAAAGGTTCAGCACGCTTTGATACTGTTTTTAGATGACTCGGGTGCTTGAGATACCAAGTTCGGTAGTAGTCGACCTTCTTTTGGTCTGGCACTTCCATTTCAAGTTGCATCGCAATGCGTTTCCAAACATCTTCTTGTGTTTGTGGAGTAACGACAGGTGCTTCAACTTTTTGATCTTCTTTGGCTGTTGCTTCTGATGAAACGTTCGCTTGAGAAACTTCTTTAGTAGGAGATGTGTTGGTTTGCTCGGAAGCTTGGTCTGGATTCTCTGACTGAGTTAATTGGCAACCAGAAAGTAGTAATACCAAAGCCCAGCTGTACTTAACTCGCATGTTACAGCCTTTTTAATTAACGGCCGATGATAATACTTGCCACCCCCTATGAGTGACAAGTCTGTATTTGTTAAAATTCGTTCTTCCACGCACGTAAAGCGGTGAATACCGATAAAGGATCGGTCTGCTCGGTGCGATTAGACACTGATTTCACTACACTTGGCTCGGTATAGCGCAGGAAGGGGTTCACAAACTTCTCTTGTCTCAAATTTGTGGGGATGGTCGACTTATTTTGAGCGCGAAGTCGGTTCACTTGGTCGCGATATTGCTGCAAATGTTGGTTATCAGGCTCTACGGCTAATGCGAAAGCGATATTGGCTGCAGTGTACTCATGTGCACAATAAACTTCGGTTTCTTGAGGCAGAGCCGTGATCTTATTCAGTGCATCGAACATCTGTTGTGGTGTGCCTTCCATGATTCGGCCACAGCCCGCAGAGAACAACACATCACCACAAAACAGTTTGGCATCGCCCACATAACCAATATGACCCGCAGTATGGCCACTGAGCCCTAGGACGAGGAATACTTCGCCAAACAGTTCTAATTGATCACCATCATCGACCGGATGAGTTAAGGTAGGGATAGGTTCATTCCTTGGACCGACAACATCCACGCCGGGAAATTGTCTAACGAGTTCTGGAACACCACCAATGTGATCGTGGTGGTGGTGTGTAATCAAGATTGCATCTAAAGTTAGCTCATGGTGTGCCAAGTACTCTAATACTGGAGCCGCATCACCAGGGTCGACGACAGCACAACGGCGATCGCTATTTTGAATCAGCCAGATGTAATTGTCGTTAAATGCAGGTATGCTTTTGATATGTAACATTATTGGTTCTCCAGTCACTATTAGTGCGACAGAATAAGTGAGACAGATTATTGATGAAGCCAGCACGTAGCAGAAAGAAGTTTGAACGTCCTTACACTTGGGCGCAATTGCACAATGGGGACTGGTTGAGAGAATCTATTCAAACTCGACTCGATGAGTGGTGCCCAAAGCTATTTGGTTACCATATGCTCAAGCTCGGTGGCCTCAGTAGTGAGATTTCTAGCTGCACATGCAACATTCAACATCAAGTAAACCTAGATATCCAGAACCCATTACATAATGTGATAGCGGATGGCTATAATTTACCCTTTTTGGAGAAAAGCTTTGATGTTGTAGTACTGAGTCATCACCTAGATTATAGCAATGACCCGCATCGCTTATTGAGAGAAGTCGACCGAGTGATGATGGACGATGGCTATATCATTATCACGGGCTTCAACCCAATCAGTGTCACTGGGCTTGCCAGTTTGATGCCTTGGCGAAAGAACAGCTTGCCTTGGAGTGGGCGTATGTACACGCCAAGTCGAATTAAAGACTGGTTAGGTGTACTTAACTATGAAGTAATTCATTGTGACACCTACGCGCTGTTTCCGATGAGTAAGTATCAAGCGATGTGGACGTGGTTGGAGAACAGCTTAGGTGGTTGTGCATCCTTCGCCGGAAGCCAATACTTTATTGTTGCTCGCAAGCGTACTTACCCGCTAAAACCCATCAAACCACATTGGCACCTTAAGCGACGTTTCTCGCCTGTTGGGGCAAGTTTTAGAACCAATACGCGCCGTACAATGGATTCAGCCAAAGCGTCATATCCGCTAAAAACAGAAAAAGCCGATTAGTTGTCGGCTTTTCATCTATCAATTCGATTGAGAAATTGTCAATTAGTTTAAGAAATTATAAATCGCTTTCTGAAATGTGCGTCTAATTAAAAAGACGATTAGCTTGGTTGATAGCCCGTATCTTCTAGAGTCGGATTCTCCGCTGCATTTCGCGCTAAATCATCACACATTTCGTTTTCTCTGTGTCCGGCGTGTCCTTTTACCCAGCGCCAATCAACGTTATGGCGAGCGGTTTCTTTATCGAGCCTTTGCCACAGATCGGCATTTTTAACCGGTTTCTTGTCGGCTGTTTTCCAGTCACGCTTTTTCCAGTTATGAATCCACTGTGTGATGCCTTGACGCACGTATTGGCTATCTGTGGTCAGAATCACAGAGCAAGGTTCTTTGAGGGTTTGCAGAGCCACGACAGCGGCGAGCATTTCCATACGGTTATTGGTTGTTAGCGTGAAACCTTCTGCTAGCGTCTTCTCGACTTTTTTGTAGCGAAGTACGATGCCATAGCCGCCGGGACCAGGGTTGCCTAAACAAGAACCATCAGTGAAAATTTCAACTTGTTTCGTCATGATTTGATACTATTACCTCAAGCACATTATCGGCATAGTCTGACACAGTTATCCTTATGAATACCAGTAGCACTCCAGAACAAAGCACGAACGAAAAAAACAGTTCGAACGAAAATAAGCGCATTGTTGTACTCGATACCGAAACCACCGGTATGAATACAGAAGGTGGCCCTCACTATATGGGTCACCGCATCGTTGAAATTGGTGCAGTAGAGATCATCAACCGTAGGTTGACCGGGCGTCATTTTCACGTCTACATAAAACCTGATCGTGCGATTCAAGAAGAGGCGATTGGCGTTCACGGTATTACCGATGAGTTCTTGATTGATAAGCCTGAATATCAAGACATACATAAAGAGTTTCTCGACTTTATAAAAGGTGCAGAGCTGGTGGCTCATAACGCGCCCTTCGATACCGGCTTTATGGACTATGAGTTTGAGAAGCTTAATCCAGCGATAGGTAAAACGGATGACTACTGTAAAGTTACCGATACCTTGGCGATGGCGAAGAAGATATTCCCAGGTAAAAGAAACAACCTAGATATCTTATGTGACCGTTACGGTATTGATAACTCGCACCGTACTCTCCACGGCGCATTACTCGATGCGGAGATCCTAGCCGACGTCTACTTATTGATGACGGGTGGCCAAACTTCGCTGCAATTTAACGCTGGTCAACAGGAAGGCGAAGCCGAAAGCATACGAAGAGTAGAAAGTGGTCGAAAATCCCTAAAGGTTTTACGAGCTACGGCCGATGAAGTAGAAGCGCATCAAAGTCGTTTAGATCTCGTCGAGAAAAGCGGAAGCTGCCTCTGGCGTCAGTAGGGAGAGAGTATGTTAAGGGTATTGGCTACCGGTTGTTTATTGCTGTTAAGCTTTAGCTTGCATGCGGCAACAGAATCCGTAATGAGTTTATTGGACAACCGTTTTCGAGTTGATTCCAGTATTGAACAAGTCACCTTTGTGATTTATCGAGCCGATAACTCTAAACCTGTCGTTTTGGTTCGTCCTGATGGCAAGAAATACTACTCTTGGCGCAATGCTGATAATGTCCGTTGGTACGAAGAGTCGTCCATGGACATTATATCTATCGACAATCCGATGCCCGGCCCTTGGCAAGCGATAGGTAAAGTTTCCCCTAAGAACAATATCAAGCTGCTGTCTCATCTTGTTTTGGATGCTAATGAGTTCCCAGATAAGTTGTATCAAACAGAGCGCATCAAATTTACCGCTCGACTGACTTCTGATGGCAAGCCACTGGTGCTGCGCGATTTTCTCGATCGCGTGAAGCTTAAGGTTACCTTTACTAAGTTTGTTGAAAACGAAGAGTCTTTGGTGAGAGAAGCGCGCCCGGTGCCGGTTGTGATGGGCGAGTTTGCCGATGATGGCGCTGATCTTGATGAAAAGGCCGGAGATGGTGTGTTCACTGTCTCTTTGCCAATTGATATCGAGCCCGGTAAATACCGAGCGCGTATTACCTCTGGTAATGGCGTGTTCCTGCGAGCGCAAGAGCAAGAAGTCTTGGTTTACCCAACACCGATCACTAGCACCTTCATTCAATCACGAAAAGAGGGTTTACCTCATACTATTGTGGTGTCTGGTGAACAGGGGATGATCGCACCGAGCTCGTTAGCGGTTCATGTTGAGCACAAGGCTCCTGATGAATATGTGATGTACAAGCAGGGGCAAGCTGAAGTCGACGCAATGAAAGTCGCTTTAGAGGTGCCTTATAATGGCGATTTAGGAATTTATAATTGGTCAGGGATGGTTTATGCCACTGATGCTTCAAGTCAGCGCCCGCTGATTTTTCCAATTACCGAGCAGTCGTACAGCGTTGTTGAAGATATCGACTTAGCAGAGTCACGACGTCTTCAAGAAGAAGCTCTTGCTGAACAGAAGCGTATCGCAACAGAGTTTATGATCCTTCAAAAACGTGAAGATGACAGACAGCGCAGTATGATCATTATTGCGGTGGGTAATGTGGTCGCTATTCTATTGGGCTTATTGATTTGGTTTGTGGTTCGTAAGGTCAAGGCGAAGAAAAAAGCGTTACCTGAGATGCAGCTCAAGGCGCCCAAGTAACTCGCTTAGATGATTAGATTGTCTAGAGAGAATAAGCTGCTAGATAAAGCATTGGAATTTGTGGCAACGAAATCATGAACAAAAAAACGGGACTCATAGTAGTCCCGTTTTTGTTTCTTTTTCTGGCCTTAAGCGACGTTATCAATCGATTGGTCTGGGTACTGAGATTTTGCTGCAAGCTCCTCTGGTGAGAAGTCATCCACGTTAATCGTGTACAGTCTATGTTCCTCAGCGCTAATCAGAAGATTTGCTTCGTCTTGCGTTAAGATACCTTTCTCAAGTCCCAACTGAGCAACAAGATCAAGTCGTAAGAAGGCACGTTTTTGATGTGTCTCTTTGCAGACTTTGTCGAACAGAGGTTCAGCTTGAAGAATCACTTCTAGCGCTTTTTCAATCTTACCTACTGGGTTGTATTCCGTCGCTTCTAGGTATTGGCCGCGACCTATACGAGAGCGTGTTTCGCTTGGTGTTTGTAGAATGTGCGCAACTTTGCTATCGAGCTTGTCGTTTGGAGCACGACGGATACGACCAAATGGCATTAGCACAACACGAAGCAGACGACCAATCACAGGGTTAGGGAAGTTCGCTAAGAATTCATCAATCGCCACTTCAGTCTGACGTAAGCTATCTTGCATCCCCCAATGTACTAACGGTAGATCTTCAGCGTGGCTGCCTTCACTTTCAAAGCGCTTCAACGTTGCTGAACCGAGGTAAAGTTGACTTAAGATATCACCCAGTCTTGCTGATAAACGTTCTCTACGCTTCAGTGATCCGCCTAGAACTGCCATTGAAATATCAGACAGTAGCGCTAGGTTTGCACTGTAGCGGTTTAGCTGTTGGTAGTAACGCTGTGTCTGTTTATCTGTTTTATTTGAAGGTGTTGGCGCATCAGAACCACGACCATCGGTTAAACCAAACCACAAGCTGCGGACTAGGTTGCTCATCGTAAAGCTAACGTGCCCTGCTAACGCTGAATCAAACTTATCAAGCGCATCGCTGCTTTCAGAATAAGCCGCTTCCATTTCGTTCAGTACGTAAGGGTGACAGCGAATCGCACCTTGACCATAGATGATCATTGAACGAGTCAGGATGTTTGCGCCTTCAACCGTAATCGCGATAGGCGAACCTTGGTAGCCACGAGCTAGGAAGTTCGATGGGCCTAAACAAATGCCTTTACCACCGACGATATCCATCGCATCAATGATGCTGCGTTGGCCACGGTGAGTACAGTGGTACTTAACGATTGCAGAGATAACCGAAGGCTTTTCGCCTAGGTCGATACCTGCGACGGTTAGGTTACTTGCAGCGTCCATTACATAAGCGTTACCCGCTAGGCGTGCAAGTGGCTCTTCAACCCCTTCCATGCGGCCAATAGGCTGTTTGAACTGACGGCGGATACGAGCGTAAGCGCCTGTTGCGAGCGCAGCAGACTTGATGCCACCAGTTGAATTTGAAGGCAGTGTGATACCACGACCAACCGACAGGCACTCAACCAGCATACGCCAGCCTTGACCGGCCATTTTCTGACCGCCAATGATGAAATCGATAGGCACGAAGATATCGTCGCCTTGCGTCGGGCCATTTTGGAAAGGTACGTTTAGTGGGAAGTGGCGGTTGCCAATCTCTACGCCTTTTAAATCCGTTGGGATAAGCGCACAAGTGATACCAAGATCTTTTTGATCACCAAGCAGGCCATCCGGGTCACGAAGTTTAAAAGCTAAGCCTAATACCGTCGCGACAGGCGCGAGAGTGATGTAACGCTTGTTCCAAGTTAGGCGCATGCCGAGTACTTCTTCGCCTTGCCAGTCGCCTTTACAAACCACACCGTAATCTGGAATAGAGCCAGCGTCTGAGCCAGCTTCTGGGCTAGTTAGTGCGAAACAAGGGATCTCTTTACCTTCCGCTAGGCGAGGCAGGTAGTGGTTTCTTTGTTCTTCTGTACCGTAGTGTTGTAAAAGCTCACCAGGGCCTAATGAGTTAGGTACGCCAACCGTCGATGACAATACACTAGAAACGCCTGTTAGCTTCTGTAGAACCAAAGATTGAGCGTAAGCTGAGAACTCTAAGCCGCCGTATTTTTTCTTGATGATCATGGCGAAGAATTTATGGTCTTTCAGGTATTGCCATACTTCTGGTGGCAAATCAGCAAGCTCATGAGTGACTTGGTAATCATTGACCATTTCACACACGATATTTACTGGACCATCTAAAAACGCTTGCTCAGCTTCAGAGAGTTTCGGGTCAGCAATGTTCTGAAGTTTCTTCCATTCAGGTTTGCCTTTGAACAGCTCTGCTTCCCACCATACTGTGCCGGCTTCTAGTGCTTCTTTTTCTGTCTGAGACATCGCCGGTAGAACTTTCTTAAATAAAGAGAGTGCTTTTTGGCTGATCAGTGTCTGACGAATGGTCGGTACAGCAAAGATCGCAACGGCTAATAGATAGCAAAGCCAGCCGGTAACAGCCACGCCGCCAAGCAGTGTTAATGCTACCATTGCGCCGGTTAATACAACTAATGCACGTACCAGACTAACTCTATGGTAAAGACAGACGCCTAAGATGGCGGTCATGCCGAGTAGGGAGAGCAATATGTTCATGATCGATTTCCTTTTCAGAGATCACTTATTGTTATTAAGTTTTAGGTAAGAGGTCTAACCAGTCAAGTGTAAACGAAATATTAAATATTTGTAAAACTCCAAGGTGAGTAAAAAGTGATCTCAATAGAGTTAAAGTTCTAATTGTGAGAGGTTGGTGGCGAATATTTGGACGGATTTACAACGACAAGTTAATTAAGGTGGCAATCTTTGGGCTTAAGTGTCGACACTATTTCATGTTTGTGGGTAAACTCAGCTATAAAGAGGGGAAAACCCTCAGTTCTCATTTCACGCACTTTAAGCTGCGTCAAAAAAAATAAGAGATAAGTCTTATGTACCAAGACCTAATCAAAAGTGAATTAAACGAAGCTGCTGACGTTCTGAATAAGTTCCTGAGTGATGACCATAACATCGCTCAAATTGAAGCGGCGGCAAAACTGATTGCTGACTCATTCAAGCAAGAGGGCAAAGTGCTTTCTTGTGGCAACGGTGGTTCACACTGTGATGCAATGCACTTCGCGGAAGAGCTTACAGGCCGATACCGTGAAAACCGTCCAGGTTACGCTGGCATTGCGATTTCAGATCCAAGCCACCTGTCTTGCGTGAGTAATGATTTTGGCTACGACCACGTATTTTCTCGTTATGTAGAAGCGGTAGGTCGTAAAGGTGATGTGTTGTTCGGTCTGTCGACTTCAGGTAACTCTGCCAATATTCTAAAAGCGATTGAAGCGGCTCAAGCGAAAGGCATGAAGACGATTGCATTGACGGGTAAAGATGGCGGTAAAATGGCGGGTTGTGCGGATATCGAAATCCGAGTACCACACTTTGGCTACGCAGATCGCATCCAAGAGATTCACATTAAGATCATCCACATTGTGATTCAGCTTGTCGAAAAAGAGATGGAATAATAGTTTTACAGACATTTGGAGCCCAGCTTTTTGGCTCCATTGGTTTTAATAGGGAGTAGATTAAACCATGTGTGAATTGCTCGGTATGAGCGCGAATGTGCCAACTGATATTTGTTTTAGCTTTACTGGTCTTATGCAGCGTGGAGGCAACACTGGCCCGCATCGTGATGGCTGGGGTATTACCTTTTATGAGGGAAAGGGTTTTCGTACCTTCAAAGATCCGAATCCGAGCTGTGAATCTAAGATCGCTGAGTTGGTTCAAAACTACCCAATTAAAAGCCAAGCTGTTGTCAGTCATATCCGTCAAGCCAACCGTGGTGGCGTTAATCTAGAAAATACACACCCTTTTACCCGTGAGCTTTGGGGGCGATATTGGACCTTTGCTCACAATGGTCAATTATCAGATTACGATGATCTGGTGAGTGGGCGTTTTAGACCTGTCGGCGAAACGGACAGTGAGCTCTCTTTTTGTTGGCTACTGAAACAACTAGAAGAACGTTTTCCTGAACCACCTCAAGACATGGAAGGCATGTTTCGTTTCGTGGCTGAGTGTTGTGACAAGCTACGCGAGAAAGGCGTATTTAACATGTTATTGAGTGATGGTGAGTATGTGATGACTTACTGTACTAACCATTTGTACTGGATAACCAGACGCGCACCTTTTGGTAATGCGAGCCTGATTGATGAAGATGTTGAGATAAACTTCCAAGAAGAGACTACGCCAAATGATGTGGTGACGGTGGTAGCAACTCAACCTCTTACGGACAATGAACAGTGGTTTAGAATGAAGCCGGGCGAATACGCACTGTTTCATTTTGGTGAGCTGATTGGCAACAACCATCAAGCGTTAGAAGATGTTGCTTATGCGCCGAAAAAGGTAGCGAGCCAAGCACCGACAGAGCCATTAAGCTAATGCTGTAGATCGTATTGCTTGAACCCGAACAAACGAAGGCCGCTTACTGCACTAACCAGTCAGTAAGCGGCCTTTTTGTTTTTCAGCAATTTGTTGTCTGAGAGTCGTTTGACGAATTACTCTTCTGCGTAACCGTGTTTACCTAATGCCTTACCGTCTAAGACAGCTTGCCCATTTAGCATTGATAAACGATCTTCGGCGAACCATTTACAGACCATAGGGTAAATGCAGTGTTCTTGGGTAAGCACTCGGCTTGCCAGCATATCAGCATCATCATCTTCAAATACCGGTACCTTAGCCTGTAAGATCACAGGACCCCCATCAAGCTCTTCAGTAACAAAGTGGACACTAGTTCCGTGCTCTTTGTCTTGTGCATCAATGGCACGCTGGTGGGTGTGTAGGCCTGGGTATTTAGGTAACAGGGAAGGGTGAATGTTGACCATTTTACCGGAATAGTGACGAACAAACTCTGAACTCAGGATACGCATGTACCCCGCAAGTACGATTAAATCGGGTTGGTATGCATCAATCTGAATCATCAATTCATGATCGAACTCTTCACGTGAACCAAAGTCTTTTGGATTCACTGAATGTGCGTCAACACCTGCGGTTTTCGCTCGTTCTAATCCAAAAGCCTCTGCTTTGTTTGAAAAGACAGCCTTAACTGAAGCATCAATCATATTGTTATCACAGGCATCCAAAATTGCCTGTAAGTTACTTCCGCTTCCTGAAACTAACACAACGATGTTTTTATTAGAGTGACTGGTTTTATTTGAGTGATTGTTTTTCATAGAGTGGGTCATACGATTGATTAACTGAATTGTTTACAATGTACCTACATAAACTAAGGTTTTCTGCGGGCTAAATAGCAAAATGAGGACCATTAGGTCCTCATTGATTAACTAAGTAAGTGAGCGTATCACTTATTTAATTTCAACTTGCTCTTCGCCAGCTTCAGCGTTTGCGATCTCACCGATAACCCAAGCGTTTTCGCCTTCAGCTTTCAGTAGTTCAACAGCAGCGTCTGCTTGATCTTTAGGTAGAGCAACAACTAGGCCTACACCACAGTTGAAAGTGCGGTACATTTCGAATGTCTCCACGTTACCTTTCTCTTGTAGCCAGTTGAAGATAGCAGGCCATTCCCAGCTCTTGCCATCAATGACTGCTTTAGTACCTTCAGGAAGTACGCGTGGGATGTTTTCCCAGAAACCACCACCTGTGATGTGTGAGATAGCATGAATGTCATGCTCTGCAATCATCTTAAGTGCCGATTTGATGTAAATCTTAGTTGGTTCTAGTAGGTGGTCACCGATAGTGCGACCTTCTAGTTCTTCACTCTTATCAGCACCAGAAACTTCTAGGACTTTACGAATTAAAGAGTAACCGTTTGAGTGTGGACCACTTGAGCCAACAGCGATAAGTGCGTCGCCTGCTGCTACTTTAGTGCCGTCAATGATGTCCGCTTTTTCTACAACACCAACACAGAAGCCAGCTACATCGTAGTCGTCGCCTTCGTACATGCCTGGCATTTCAGCAGTTTCACCACCGATAAGTGCACAACCAGCTTGAACACAACCTTCAGCGATGCCAGAAACAACGTCTGCTGCTGTGTCTACATCTAGCTTACCTGTTGCGTAGTAGTCTAGGAAGAATAGAGGCTCACCACCTTGAACGATTAGGTCGTTCACACACATTGCCACTAGGTCGATACCAATGGTGTCGTGTTTTTTCAGATCCAAAGCAAGGCGAAGTTTAGTACCAACACCATCAGTACCTGAAACAAGTACTGGCTCTTTGTATTTCGTTGGAAGTTCACATAGGGCGCCAAAGCCACCAATACCGCCCATTACTTCAGGGCGACGAGTGCGTTTAACAGCACCTTTAATACGGTCTACTAGTGCATTACCTGCGTCGATATCAACACCAGCGTCTTTGTAGCTTAGAGAAGAAGTATTACCACTCACGGGATAGTCCTCGAACTTAAGTTGGATGTGAAAACGGCGCTATTCTAACAGGGCTTGAATATGAAGAGCAAACGTTTGCGCGGTTTTTTTTATTAGAATAAAGATTCTGAAATAACCTTAGAGTTCGTGTATAATCTACAGGTTTGTTTAAATATTGCCGGAGTTGGAAATGAAAGTTGTTGAAGTGAAACACCCGCTAGTAAAACATAAAATTGGCCTGATGCGTGAAGGTGAGATTAGCACTAAGCGTTTTCGTGAGCTAGCGACAGAAGTGGGTAGCCTTCTAACATACGAAGCGACATCAGACTTTGAAACTGAGCGTGTGACGATTAACGGTTGGAACGGTCCAGTAGAAGTTGACCAAATTAAAGGTAAAAAAGTAACGGTAGTGCCAATCCTACGTGCTGGTCTAGGCATGATGGACGGCGTTCTTGAGCACATCCCAAGTGCACGTATCAGCGTTGTTGGTATCTACCGTGACGAAGAAACACTTGAGCCAGTACCATACTTCAACAAGCTTGCATCTAACATCGATGAGCGTATTGCTCTAGTGGTAGACCCAATGCTTGCGACAGGTGGTTCTATGATCGCGACTATCGACCTGATGAAAGAGAAAGGTTGTAAGCACTTTAAGATTCTTGTGCTTGTTGCTGCTCCTGAAGGTATCGCTGCTCTAGAAAAAGCGCACCCAGATGTTGAGCTTTACACGGCTGCAATCGATGAGAAGCTAAACGACAAGGGCTACATTGTTCCTGGTCTTGGCGATGCTGGCGATAAGATCTTCGGTACTAAGTAATTCGGTTTCAGCTTAAGTGACTCTAAACAGTTCCTTAACTCGCTGAATTAACCGTATTAATAAAAAGGGAGAGCATTCGATGCTCTCCCTTTTTTGATCTTGTTAGGTTGTGATTCTTTGGAATCTAGCCTTACCGACTCATTAATCGATTTGAGCTTTATCTACCACAGTGTTGTCACCTAGCTCTTCTGGAAGTACTAGGTTAAGTAGAATCGCAACGATACCGCACAAGCTTACGCCCTGTAGGCTAAAGTCACCGATACCAAAGGCCATGCCGCCAATACCAAAGACTAAAGTAATGCCCACAATCACAAGGTTACGTGATTTGTGTAGGTCAACATTGTTTTTGATTAGCGTGTTAAGACCCACTGTTGCGATAGAGCCAAACAGTAGAATCATGATTCCGCCCATTACAGGAACCGGAATCGTTTGAAGTAGTGCGCCTAGCTTGCCAACCAATGCAAGAACGATGGCTGTGACTGCAGCCCAAGTCATGATCACAGGGTTGAATGCTTTGGTAAGCATTACTGCGCCTGTTACTTCACTGTACGTAGTGTTTGGCGGCGCGCCCAGCATTGAAGCGGCAATTGTTGCCACACCGTCGCCAGTAATAGTGCGGTGTAAACCTGGTTTTTTAAGGTAGTCTTTACCGGTCACGTTAGATATCGCAAGCATATCACCTACGTGTTCAACGGCAGGTGCAATCGCGACAAATACCATAAAAAAGATAGCGTTGATGTTGAACTCTGGCGTTGTGAAGTTTGGCAGTGCTAACCAAGATGCTTGCGCTACTGGAGTGAAGTCTACCGCGCCGTATACCAAGCTGGTGATGTAACCCGCAACAATACCACCGAAGATTGGCAGTAGCTTAAGGAAGCCTTTTGAAAACACACTGATGACAATCGTCACTAACAGTGAAATTGAAGAGATCCACAGGGCAGCGTCTGCATCAACAAGCTGAACCGCACCATCGCCTGTCTTACCTAGCGCCATGTTAACCGCAACAGGCGCAAGGCCTAAACCGATAACCATGATCACAGGGCCAACAACGACTGGTGGAAGCAGTTTATGGATGAAGCCAACGCCACGAACTTTAATTAACGCGCCCATTAGTACATACACAACACCCGCCGCCATAAGGCCTCCCATGGTTGCACCTACACCCCAAGTTTGAATACCAAACATGATAGGCGCGATGAATGCGAAAGAAGACGCTAAGAAGATTGGCACTGAACGGCGTGTAATAAGTTGGAATAAAAGGGTACCGATACCTGCGCCAAACAGTGCAACGTTGGGATCGAGTCCAGTCAGTAGCGGCACTAATACAAGCGCACCAAATGCTACAAACAGCATTTGCGCACCTTGCAGAGCATTTTTCATGTTATGTCCTTAAAAATGGTCGTTATATGAAAAGCGAAAAATAAAATTCGCGGGATTCTATCACTTGGCAATCGATTGCTACACCAAATAGATCAAATTTATTTATCTTAGTGATGTTTTATATCCATCTAAGCTCTAGAAATTCAGTTTATAAGTGAGCGATTTATCATGGCCAGGTGATATTTTGTGGTTATTAAACACAGTGGGCGCTATCGACCTTGCCCCTCAATCCATAGTTGCTTATCATCTAGGCACAAGATTTGAATATTAGGATCAGTATGCGCTACATAGCATTGTTGTTGATGGGACTATTAGCCTCTCCGAGTTATGCCTTAACTCAAGTAGATATTTTTAGTGCTGAAGTTGCGATTAACGCTGAAGACAAACAGCCAGAACAAGTGGCAAGAAATACAGGTATGGAGCAGGTATTGATACGTGCGACTGGCCAAACTGATGTCGCTTCGAATGAGACGATTCAAAAGGCGATGCGCAAGAGTTCGCAGTACATGTCTCAAATGAGTTTTGGCGAAAGCAATGATCAATCAACATTGCGTATGCGTTTTAACGGTGCTCAAATCCGTTCTCTGTTGACTCAAGCACAGTTACCTTACTGGCCTGACACGCGTTCAAACATCCTTGTTTGGCTTGTGGAAGAGGACAACTACGACAAGAACATCGTATGGGAACACTCTAACTCACAGTTAGCAGCTAGCTTACAAGCGAACGCAAAAGAGCGTGGCTTGCCTCTAACGCTGCCTGTGGGTGACTTTGACGATATTACGGGTATTGCGACTTCTGATTTGTGGGGTAGCTTTGTTACGCCAATCAGTAAAGCGAGTCAGCGTTATCCTGTTGATGCTGTGTTGGTGATAAAGGCTCAATCTTCAGGCCTACGTTGGGCTCTATACGATCAAAAGCCAAGTCAATTGACGAGTGCACCAACATCGCCTGTAAGTGGTTCACTATCGGGTAACAGCGACACGACTTCTAAGAAGTTAGTTGACCAAATCAGTAACTACTACGCAGGCAAAAGTGCTGTGACGGTAGCGAGTGAGTCATCAGAATCGATTTTAACGCAGTTTATTAGCCTGAATAATGCTCAAGACTTCTTCCAGTTAGAGAACGCACTTAAGCGTCTAAACTCGGTGGCAAGCCTAGATATTCTGAAGATTCAGAACAACGAAGTCACTTTCCGAATTCACTTATTGTCGACTCAACAAGAGTTTGAGCAAGAAGTAGCAAGTATTCGCCAAGTTGCGAAGGTTGAAGAATCTTACATTGAGCCTGAAGTGAGCCCTGAATTTGAAACTCAAGACAACACAATGTCTGTAGGTGATGATTCAACAGACGCTGCTGAAGTCGTTGGTGACGAAACTGACTCAGGCGTACAAGTGATTAAGGGCAACGAGGTATCTGAGGATGCTGAGCTAACGAATACGCCTGACGCAACGTTAGAGGATTCTAGTACAGAAGATCTAACCATCACTGCGCCAGTACATGCTAAGCCAAGCTTGGTATACGAGTGGGTTCGCTCATAATTGTCAGCTGACATGACTGATTGAAATGAAAACTTGAAAAAAGCCCTGCAAGAGCAATCTCGCAGGGCTTTTTGTTTGTAAGCGGTCAGTTTAAAAGCATGGGCTCAATATTATTGCTCGAACTTAGCTTTTTCTCTCTTTTCTACTTCAGAAAGACGCTTCAACTTGATGCCTAACTCTTTGGCTCTAAAGCGAGTAAATAAGATATTGCCCGCGAAACCTAGAGTCGTCAGAAGCAGTTCTACAGCCGCTAATAAACGTTCACCATCGTCTACATACAAGATAGTTAATGCGTGTAGGAAATAGAGCATCAAGACGAAATTTGCCCATGCGTGCGTATAAGGTTTTCCTGCTAAAATGCCCGGTAATGGCAATAACAGCGGGATAGCCCAAGCAATCGCCAGTGTGACATTACTGAGATGAGGGTGCGGTGAAAGCGTCATCTGCCAAGCCACCACCCAGAATAAAAGCGACAAGTTGCCCGCTAAAGCAAGGTAGCGAAATAGCTTGGTTTTGGGAGACATAGCCTTCTCTGGCATATACATCATTGAGAAATTCCCTTCTGATTTATTGCGATGCGCGCTAGGCGTTTACCTAGGTTTTGCGCCAACTCAATCTCTTCTTTGCTAAGTGAAGCGCTCTCTCCAGTACTGCTTGCACCATAAGGCGTACCACCAGTTTGAGTGGTGTGCAGCGCCGGTTCTGAGTAGGGGATGCCCACGACTAACATGCCGTGATGAAGCAGGGGCAACATCATGCTTTGTTGTGTTGTCTCTTGACCACCATGCAATGATGAAGAAGAGGTAAATACACAACCTGGCTTATCGATGAGATCACCATTGATCCACATTGATGTCGTGCTATCCCAAAAGTGCTTCATTGGCCCGGCCATGTTACCAAACCAAACCGGACTGCCTAGCGCCAAACCATCACAAGATCGAAGCTCTTGTAACGAGGCAATAGGATCGGTTGGTTGATAGCGTGAATCAGGCTGCTCTTCTACCGTGTACACGTCGTTCACCGTTCTTAACATGGCTTCACAGTTTGGGATAGACTCAACCCCTCGTGCAATCTGCCTTGCTAGAGCTTGTGTGTTGCCGTGGCGGCTGTAGTAAAGAACAAGAATGTTAATGCTCATATTGGATTACAGAATCTCTAGCACTTGCTCTGGTGGACGACCAATTTTTGCTTTGTTGTTCGCGACAACGACTGGGCGCTCAAACAGTTTTGGATTGGTTGCCATCGCGGCGAAAAGATCTTCATCAGTGACTGAAGCATCACCAAGGTTTGCTTCTTTGTAGTCCGCTTCTTTGGTGCGCATCATGTCGCGAACACTGTCAAAACCAAGCTGAGTGAACAGTACTTTCAGCTGTTCAACTGTTAACGGAGTCTCTAGGTATTTGATTACCTCTGGCTGTACGCCGTTTTCCTGAAGCACTTCTAGAGTTTGACGGCTCTTTGAGCAGCGTGGGTTATGATAAATCACGACAGACATGGTTCTTCCTCATTATTATTTTTGATTTAATTGTTTAGCTGAAGCCACCATAGGTGACTTCTTTTTTTTGTGTAACGTTGAGCTTTCTTTTTATACTGGCAACGAGCGTTACCAGTAAACACTCTATTGTAGCGACAAGAAGCGCTCTCGTTGAATCATTAGCTGATCAATTCGAGCGTCGTAGCGTGCTTGTTTTAGGCTTCCTAATTCTGCGATTTGGCTTGCTTGCGTGTAGTACTGAATCGCTTTGTTCCAGTTGGCTTGCAGTGCCAAAATTTCTGCACGAGCAGCCAGTTCTTCGTCGCTATTACCAAGGCTCGTATTTACTTTTGAAAGTAAGTGCCAGCCATTGGTGTCATTCGGGTTATCGTGCGTGTAACGCTGCAATACGCGAACCGCTTCTTGAAGATCTTCATTTTCAATCAGTGCGTTGGCGTAGTTAATGGTCAGAACCGGGTTGTTTGGTTGACGAACCAGTGCCGATTTAAGTTCTTTAATCGCAATCTCAGGCTGCTTCTTCTCGATGTGCAGATCCGAAATAGCATCTAGATAAAACAGGTTGGTTGGATCGCTGTTAATCAGCTTGTTCAGGATGGGCTCTGCTTTGTCTAATTTTTTAGAGTCTAGGTAAACCAGTGCTTGGCCATATTCTAATGACGGAACCAAAGCTTTAGGGGCTTTCTTTAGCTGACGCTCAAACCAATCAAGAGCAGCATCATTATTAATGCCAGCATAGCGCGCAACAATGCGGGCTCTTGCTAGGTGGTAGTCCAGAGAGGGAGCCAGTTTCAGTGGCGGGTAACTACGAGCACGAGCACGTGAATCGGTAATTCGGTCTTCTGGTAATGGGTGAGTCAGTAGCATTGGCGGTGGTGTGCTCGCATAGCGATATTCATCAGCTAAACGGCCAAAGAAACGTGGCATCGCATTCACATCAAACCCAGCTTTTGCTAGCGTGTTGATACCAAAGCGGTCGGCTTCTTTTTCATTACTACGGGTGTAGTTGATTTGGCTTTGCATATTACCCGCAGTCGTTGCCGTTAGGGCTGCAATGCCGGCTTCAGGAGCTGCAATTGCCAGTAATACAGAGGCTGCTAGCGCTGCAATGGTTGCTGGAGAGCGGCGCGCTTGGTCTTCCATACTACGCGCTAAGTGACGTTGGGTTACGTGCGCGATTTCGTGCGCTAATACAGAAGCTAATTCACTTTCAGATTGTGCATGCAGGAATAGACCTGAGTGCAAAGCAACATAACCACCAAAGAAAGCAAAGGCGTTGATGTTGCGGTCACGGATCATAAAGAACTGGAAAGGTGTCTTTACATCATTTGCGTTCGCGACCAGACGATGGCCAAGAGTATCAATATATAGATTTAGAACTGGGTCGTTTACGATAGGCTGGCTACTTCTGATGATGCGCATGTAGGCATCACCATAGATAAGCTCTTGGTCGATAGTGAGTGTGCCGCCAGCAGCGGTACCGATATCTGGTAGCTCCAAACTATTGGTATTCGCCATAGTTGGGGTGCTTAATGTAGCTGCGATGCATAAGCAAGCAATTGAGCGAGCGCGTTTAAACATATTAGTCAGTAATACTCCGTTTCTTCTGACAGTAAGACAAGTGCAATGGAAATTGGTTCTTTATCTGATTTAACCTTTGCCAAGTGCGTGCGCTATCATGAAGGAGGATGAATGAATGATGGCGCGTTTTCAAAAACAGATTACAATACGACCCTTATAATAAGCATCGAGCTCAAGAATGACACCTAATATTCTAGATTTACGCCAAGAGCGCTGTCCAATGGCGCTATTATTAGCCAAGCGTCACAGTGTAAAGTTAGAAGTAGGGCAGTCATTGTCAATTTATGTGTCTGATAACAGTTCGATGAAAGATATTGTTACTTATTTGTCTAAGCAAGCCTATGACGTCATCACTGAGGTTTGCTCTAATTACCATCATCTCCTCGTCACTAAAAAGGAATTGCAGTCAGATGCTTGAAATGGTCAATCGTTGGTATAAACGACGTTTCTCTGATCCCCATGCTGTCAGTTTGGTTGCCATCATTCTCTTCGGCTTTATTACGATCTACTTCTTTGGTCACCTAATTGCACCACTCTTGGTTGCGATTGTGTTGGCTTATTTGCTTGAGTGGCCTGTTACCCAACTTCAAAGACTCGGTGTTCCAAGAACGCCTTCGGTGATGTTGGTGATCATGATGTTCTTTAGCGTGATGCTACTTGCGATCTTTGGCTTGGTACCAACCATTTGGCAACAAGTGGGCAATCTAATTAATGATATCCCAAGCATGTATGGCAGCTTGCAAAACTTCATTGCGACGATTCCTGAACGCTATCCAGAATTAGCTAACCTGCAGATCGTTGAGTCCATTATGTCTAACGCCAAGAACAAAGCGTTAGGTTTTGGTGAAAGTGTTGTCAAAGGTTCTTTGGCTTCTCTTGTGAGCTTAGCGACCTTAGCGGTTTACTTGATTCTTGTACCACTGCTTATTTTCTTCTTGTTAAAAGACAAAGAAGAGATGATCAGAATGGCGAGCGGTGTACTTCCTCGAAATCGTCGTTTAGCGACCAAAGTATGGGAAGAGATGAACCAGCAAATCTCGAACTACATTCGCGGTAAAGTCTTAGAGATTTTAATTGTTGGTGGTGTCAGCTACGTAACCTTTGCGATTCTGGATCTGCGTTATTCAGTCTTGTTGGCTGTCGCGGTTGGCTTCTCGGTACTGATCCCTTATATCGGCGCGGCAGCTGTGACTGTTCCTGTGGCGATTGTAGGCCTGTTCCAGTGGGGATTAGAGCCTCAGTTTTACTGGTTGCTTCTCGCTTACGGTATTATCCAAGCGCTAGATGGTAACGTGCTCGTTCCGGTTCTTTTCTCTGAAGCGGTGAACCTGCACCCAGTGGCTATTATTGTTGCCGTGTTAGTGTTTGGTGGGTTGTGGGGATTCTGGGGCGTGTTCTTTGCTATCCCGTTGGCAACGTTAGTTAAGGCGGTTTGGAATGCTTTACCGAGTCACGCATTAGACGATGACCCTGAACATCAAAAGTAATTGATCTTGTTATAGAAAAAGGCCGAACATCCATGATGTTCGGCCTTTTTGCTCTTAGCTTAATCATTAGCTTAATGAGTGTTGCTCTTGCCTTAGAGAGTGGTGAATCTAAGTCATTAACTCGCTCAAATCGCCCTTACGCTTCTTGATTGAAGTAATCTAGAACCACTTCGTGGTGAGTCTTAGTCTTGAACTTGTTGAAGACATGTTCAATCTGACCTTCTTCATCAATTAGGAAGCTAATACGGTGCAGACCGTCGTAGATTTTACCCATGAATTTTTTCTCGCCCCAAACGCCAAACTGTTCAGCAACGCTGTGGTCTTCATCAGATAGCAGGGTGAAGTTTAGAGATTTCTTCTCAACGAAGTTTGGTAGACGTTTTACTGGGTCAACACTCACACCTAGAACAACCACGTTTAGGTCATCAAGCTGTGTTTTGATATCACGCAGGCCTTCCGCTTGCACAATACAACCTGGAGTCATTGCTTTAGGGTAAAAATAGAAAAGTACTTTTTTACCTTTGAAGTCACCAAGAGATACGATATTGCCATCTTGATCTGGAAGAGAAAAAGCAGGTGCTGGAACACCAGCCGTTAGCGTATTCATGACATTTCCTTTTTAAAGACTGTTTTTGATAAAGTTGAGCGAGCCTTGGACTGATAGGCTCTGACACAGCGAATCGAATTCTTCTTGTAGCTGCATCAAGTTACATTCTGATTGCACAGAAGCGGTAATAGAGATATGGAATTGGTCGTTGTCGAGTTGAACCTTAGATTTATTGATGGTTCGTGCACTTAACGAATCGAGGCCGATGTTTCGGTCTGCGAAGAACTGGGTAAACTGCTCAGTAAGTCCGATTTTATCGTCTGACTCAACGAACACCTCTACTGTGTAAGAGTTCTCAATAACATCATGAGTTGAGGTTCGCTTCATAATCGTAATCAAGTCGTGCTCTTGTCCAAGCAAGGGCAAGGTGGTTTCAACGCGGGTAATGTTGTTTGCCTTTCCAGACAGCAGCATGATAAGCGTAAATTCTTCGCCAAACAGGGCGATACGGCTATCAATAATGTTACAGCCTGATTGGGTGACTAAATGAACCACTTGGTTGCATACACCTGGGCGATCAGTGCCCACAGCTGTGATTACTAGATGTTGAGTCATAAAATCACGTCTCTTTATATTCCATTGATTCATGCATGTTAGCACAGTTAGCTCGTGGAATAAGCGTGCGTGCGGGGCTTTTTATGTGCGACCTTGCTTCGAACATGCAACCAATGATAAGAATATCGAGCGCGTTAAAAAATGAGATAGAGCGATGAGAGCACAGCTTACTTGTTACTGACATCCAGTGATGTGCTATCCGCTAGATTGAGTGCAGGTTACCCAAATTCTAGGTAGAACGCCGTTAGAAGTCGTTTTACCTCAAACATACGACAATATTTAATGCAGATGTTGCCGGTAAGCCACTTTAATGTCTTGTGTTTATTGATTGGCTTACAGTAACATGCAAAAAGAATAAATTAAGGGAGATAGACATGTTTTCAGGAAGTATCGTTGCGCTAGTTACGCCATTTAATACAGATGGTGAAGTGGATTTCGACAGCCTTAAAAAGTTAGTTGAGCACCATATTGCTGCAGGTAGTGATGGTCTGGTTGCGGTTGGCACAACAGGTGAGTCTTCAACACTCACTATTGAAGAGCATGTCAAAGTCGTCAACAAGATCGTTGAATTTGCTGATGGTCGTATTCCCGTTATCGCTGGTACAGGTGCAAATGCAACTCATGAATCTGTTCTATTCAGCCGTTTGTTGAATGGTTCTGGTATTGCTGGTTGCCTGAGCGTAACGCCTTACTACAACAAACCGACTCAAGAAGGTTTGTACCAACACTACAAAGCGATTGCTGAAGTCAGTGACGTTCCACAAATTCTATACAATGTTCCAGGTCGTACTGCGGTAGACTTGTTGCCAGAAACGGTTGCTCGTCTTGCTGAGATCGAAAACATCGTTGCACTGAAAGATGCGACGGGTGATCTCGACAGAATTGCAATTCACCGTGAACTTTGTGGCGAAGACTTTATCTTACTAAGTGGTGATGACTTAACAGGCCTAGAATTTGTTAAGCGTGGTGGCGATGGCGTGATCTCTGTAACGAACAATGTTGCAGCCGCTGATATGGCAACCATGTTCAAGCTAGCAAAAGAAGGTAAGTTTGAAGAAGCGGAAGCGATCAATGAGCGTTTGATGCCTCTACATAAGAATTTGTTCGTTGAGTCTAACCCTATTCCCGTAAAATGGGCGGTTCATAAAATGGGTCTGATTGCTGAAGGTGGCTTACGTCTACCGCTGACTGAACTGTCAGAGCCAGCTCAACCTGTTGTTGCTCAAGCAATGACTGAAGCGTGCATTTACTAAAACGTATGAAGTGATGCCGAAGCGAACCTTCGGCATTTAGGAGTATAAATGAAGTATTCTCACCAGCTAGTGATTGGGTCACTGGCTGTTTTCGTTCTTACAGCATGTTCTGGCAACCCGACTCAACGTCGCCAAGCCAAAGATGATTTCGAATACTTAGAAACACCTGAGTTTTCACAATGGCAATTGCCTGTAGATGCTCAGCCTCAGTTCTACCCAAATTTTGACATCCCAAGCGGTGAATTCAGTGGTGGTACTGGTCGTGAAGTGGATATTCGTCCACCGCAACAGGTTCTTGAACTGATCCCGGGTGCTCGTGCTGAGCGTCAAAACGGTGAAGTGACACTATGGCTTCTTCGCGCAGAAGAGGCAGACCGCGTGTGGCAAACGGCTGTAGATATGCTGGCTCAACGTGGTATTGGTATTCGTGAGCAATCAGAGAATGAGATTGAGACCGATTGGGTAACTTGGGTTTCTGAAGATGAAGACGTAGAGATTGGTAGTCGTTACTCTATCTCTCGCTTCCAAGCAAACAACCGTCATGGCTTCAAGATTAATCTGATTGATTGGCGTGAAGGTACTGAAGAGAAAACAGTAACGGCAACCAATAAAGAGCGTTACAACGCGTTCCTGACCAACCTAGTTATGGCTAAGTACGATGAAAACCTTCGTGCTGAAGCGGCGCTGAAAGCGCAAGAGTTGGTGAAGCGTATTCCAATTTCAATGGGTGCTGACCGTAGTGGTTTCCCTGTGATTATTGCTCGTACGCCATACAATGTATTCTGGCAGCGTCTGCCTAACTTGTTGCCTGAAATGGGCTTTGAGCTTGAAGAACGCAATCAATCTCAGGGTACGGTGAAGGCGAAGTACGCAGCACCAGATGATGAGTTTTGGGAAGAAATTGGCCTACAGCCTATCGACTTAGCGCCAGGCACTTACAACTTCCTATTTGGTGACCTTGGCAACCGTACGTCAATCAACGTAACGGATGCATCAGGTAAGCCAGTAGAAGAAGAGCTGCTTAAGTCTATGGTTCCGGTATTAGCGCATATTGCTGACCAAACCAAAGATGACAAAGAAGCGAAAGCTGAGTAGTCATTCAAGCCGTCACAAGCTGAGTTAAATCAGCCTTGTGATTAGCAAAAGCAAATAAAAAAGAGGACACACTGTGTCCTCTTTTTTATTGTATTCGTTGTCATCAGGCTACATTGGTCAATCCAAATTGGTCAATCAAGCTGATTAGCCAAAGCAAAAGGCTATGCGTCTTTATTGTCTTTGGATTCTTCTTTTTCAGCTTTCTCTTGGTTAAGTTTATCCGAGCGATTGAGCTTATCTAAATCTCGCTCAGTTTTACCACGCCCCGTCAGATCCATATTGGCTGTCTGTTTGAGCGCTGCGATGTTACCCACAACAACGCTAACTACGATGATGATGATAACCCAAGGGTTTGTAAGCCACTCCAACATAAGCGCTCCTAATGACTGATATTCGCTACGAAGCGTGCATAGATCTCGTCTAGCTGCTCCATAATAATCTCATACCCTAATACTGGCTTAGATTGGAGTTGCTTGCCAAGTAAAGTCGGAGATAACTGTGATAAACACGACTCCGATACTTTGCGATGGCTGATATGCCATGGTTCGATCGCCACACCACCCAAATCTTGGCTGTAAGGAAAGAAGAAACCAAATTGTGCAGCATGAACTGATAGCCATTGGTAAAACGATTGCTGGTGGCCAGTAAGGTATTCCCATGGTTCTAATTGCAGATGTATGCCTTCAGGTAAGTGGTTACGAGCAAAGACATCGAAGTCACAACCCCAATGATGACGACTCGCGCCGGGAAGCGCAGACCATCTCAGGATAGCCGATAGCTTTTGTTGTTCGGTCAGTTTTGAAGCATCAAGAGGTTGGCTTTCTGAATCTAATATCGGAGCTTCGCCAGAAAACTTACGGTTCCAAATCAGAGATTGCCTTTCATAGTCGCGAAAGCCACTGGCAATCTCCATTTTAAAACCAGCGAGCTGAGCAGCTTCAATCAAATTATTCAGGTCATTCTTAACCTCACTGTGGACCAAGAAGGTCTTGGTGCCGATCAGGCTAGGCTCTAGATGAGAATCTGATTGTCCGGTAAGCTGCTCTGGTGTCATAACGAGTCTCTCAATAATTGGATGCTATGAATCGCTGATGAAAGACTATTTAGCGAATAGGTTCACTAATGTTCTTTCGTACATGTCAGTTAGCTTTTCTAAATCGGCTACCTTAACGCATTCGTTAACCTTGTGAATCGTTGCATTCACAGGGCCTAGTTCAACCACTTGTCCGCCCATACGTGCAATAAAGCGACCATCAGATGTACCGCCAGTCGTTAGCAGTGCTGGTTTCACATCATTGACGTGACCCACTGCATCAACAATAGCATCAAGCAGTGAACCTGCGTCTGTTAAGAACGGGTCGCCATTGAATGTCCATCTTAGGTCGTATTTGAAATCATACTTGTCGAGTGTCGTTGTGATGCGCTCAACGATGATGTCGTTGCTTAACTCTGTACTAAAGCGTAGGTTAAACTGAACATTAAATTCACCAGGGATCACGTTTGAAGCACCAGTACCCGCACTCACATTTGGAATTTGGAAACTGGTTGGCGGGAAGTAATCATTACCTTTATCCCACTCAGTTGTTGCTAGCTCATTAATAGCAAGCAGAGAGCTGTGTACTGGGTTGTTTGCTAGGTGAGGGTAGGCAACATGACCTTGTGTGCCTTTAATCGTTAGGTCGCCAGTGATAGAGCCACGACGGCCGTTCTTCACGACATCACCCACGAACTCAGTGCTCGATGGTTCACCAACGATACACATATCGATGTTTTCACCGCGCGCCATTAATGCTTCAACAACACGTACAGTACCGTTGATGAAAGGACCTTCCTCATCTGAAGTGATCAGGAAACCAATTGAGCCTGTGTGGTCTGGGTGTTTGGCAATGAACTGCTCGACGGCAACAATCATTGAAGCCAGAGAGCCTTTCATATCAGCAGCGCCACGGCCATGTAGGAAACCGTCTACGATAGTCGGTTCGAATGGCTTAGTGTTCCACTGTTCGATTGGGCCTGCAGGTACCACATCAGTGTGACCAGCAAAAGCAAACAGAGGCGCTTCAGTACCACGACGAGCCCAGAAGTTGGTCGTATCTTCAAATACCATGACTTCGATTTCAAAACCGAGTGCTTTTAAGCGTTCAATCATCAGGTCTTGGCAGCCTGCATCTTCTGGTGTTACCGATTGACGGCTGATTAGGTCTTTTGCCAGAGCCAAAGTTGGGCTATCTGTCATCCTTGAATTCCTTGTTTAAATAAAACGTCTAGTCATTAATTTTTAGGCGCTGATTCACTGATCAACGTCCTGTTGTCTGTCTATGTAAATACAACGATCTAAGCAAAAATAGCCGCGTATTGGTCGGCTTTAAATCCGATGTGAAGCTTACCCTCAACTTTTAAGATTGGGCGCTTGATCATTGCAGGTTGTTCAACAAGCAAAGTCACCGCTTTTTCTTCTGTTAGGGTGTCTTTCTGTTCTTGAGAAAGTTGGCGATAAGTCGTACCACGTTTGTTTAGCACAAGCTCCCAACCTAGCTCAGAGCAGAAGCTTGTTACTAGCTCTTCTGTGATGCCTTGTTTGCGATAATCGTGAAATTCGAACTCGATACCTTCAGCTTCGAGCCATTTCTTTGCTTTTTTAATGGTGTCGCAATTTGGGATACCAAACATGGTGATAGTCATTATTCTTCCTTTGAGTGATTTTATTTCATTGTTATGAGTTGAATCCTATCAGGAAGCAGCAACTCAGACAAAATAGAGTGATGAATATTTCATAGAGTGAAAAAAAAGCGTAAGAAAATGTCACTATTGGAGACTTATTGATCAGCCTCAACATGTTGTCAGCGAAAAAAGAAATAATTGAGCTGCACATATATAGGAGGTGTCAATGGAGTTGAGTCCTGTTTTTGCAAGGCGGCTATATTTAGCATTGTTAGTGGAAAGCCTTGATAGGCCAAATGTGCCTAAACTCATCGAAAAAACGGGGTGGCCTCGTCGTACTATTCAAGATGTACTCAAGGCGTTACCGGGGATCGGTATCGAACTTATGTTTGTTCAAGATGGGCGACGTCATAATGATGGCTATTACCAGTTATCCGACTGGGGGCCATTTGACAGTCAATGGGTTATCCAGCGTAAAGGCGATATAGCAACAAGCCTTGGATTTAGTGCATAAGCCAGCGAAAGCTGGCTTTCTTTTGGGTGTCATAAAATCAAAGCATATCGATATGCCGCTTTAGTTGCTTACTCGCACAGGTAGGCGGTACCAAGCATAGTCACGGAAGTGCTGAAATCTTGGGGTAGGGTAAAGATGACGGTGTCTGCGCCTAGCTCAATGGCATTCGATTTAAGCTCATTCATCGCACCTTGAATCAGGGCGTCATTGGGAAAGAACAAGTAGCTGTACCAATGACCTTCGCTGCCAGTGATTTCCCCTTTATACTCACACTGCTCGATGTTAATCAGGCCGTGGTAATCCATTTGTACCTTGTCCGCTTTACTATGAGGCGTTGATGTGGGTTTGGTACACCCGAGTAACATGCCACTCATAGCCAAAGCGACTAATTCCTTTTTCATACGTTTACCCTGCTATTGCATCAAATAAATCGCGAAGCCTACCCAGCTTGCGAACAGTAGTAACCACGGCAGTTTAGTGGCGTGATTTGATGGTGTTTCAACACTTGTTTCGATCGTGTCTTCTTGGTGTTGATTAGCTTGTTGAGTCTGTTTTTCTTTCTGTACGCGCTTCTTCGCTTTATCGGCTTGGCGGCTGCGTTCTTTTTGCTGTTTCTTGTACAGTGCGATGCCTTTCTCGATACCCTGAGCAATCAGTTTAGTTTGTTCTTTGGTTTGAGCTGGCTTTTGAGTCGCTTTGGCTATCTTCAGTGCTTCCTGTTGAGATTCAACAGAGGGCGTATTAGTTTTGTTTTTCATACTGAGTTCGACAATTAAAACGGATTGGCTACTAAGATAACGCAAAGCTAGTTAAGTATGAATGATTTGCGTTAAAGTGTTGGTTTGAAAATAAGTGAAAGTGAGATTTGTGCGGTACTCCATAGAACAATACGACAAACACGGCTTTTTGAAAGCTCCAATCTTGCTCTGGCTAGGTTGGTTGTTTCTTGCGAAAGCCTTGGTCGTTTTCATTGTTGCAGGCGCAAGCCGAGAATCGGGAACCGATATTCTTGAGATAATCTACCCAGACCATCAGATGTTTTATGTCGGGATCGCGTTGAGTGTGCCTAGTTTGCTGCTGATGTGGTTATTTGGGCTAAGATCGCCAGATAGAAAGCGCCTTAACAAAGTCGTGTCATGGGGACGTTGGGTTACCATGATGGCTATCTTGGCACAGGGCTCCCATACGATTTATTTAATCTATTTGGATAACGGATGGTTCCGTTGGTCAAATGGCATCACCCTATTGTTGCTGCTGTGGTTAGCGCTTTATCTAACCAATAGCCATGCTGCAAGGGATTGCTTTAAAGTGGTTGAGCTCGAAGACTGATTCTCATCAAAACATTTGTCCCATTCACAATCATACTTAGAAGCTAAAACTGGAAGGAATAATCTATGCTTAATGTTTCAAATGAGCAGCCTAACGTTCAAAGTGCTATTTTGCCTGAAGCTGGGCCTTTCGCGCTTTACGTTCAACTTAAAGTGAACGCTAATACTGCTAATGTACTAGCAGAAATTCAAAAGCTTCCGACTCTAATCGACGAACTAAACCAAACTCAGCCTGATGCGAACTTAACGGCATCGGTTGCGTTCTCAAAAGCTTTTTGGGATAGGTTCGAGCAAGCAGCGCCCGCTGATTTGATCGACTTCCCTGTGCTGGGTGAAGGTGATATCACAGCACCGAGCACACTGTCTGACGTTCTGATTCACTGTCATTCAAACCGACATGATCTGCACTTCTTTAGCTTGCGTAAATTGCTATCTGAAGTAGCAGCTGATGTTGAAGTGGTTGATGAAACTTATGGTTATCGCTTCCTAGACTCTCGTGACATGACAGACTTTGTTGATGGCACTGAAAACCCGAAAGACGCACAACGTGCTGAAGTCGCTATTGTGCCTGAGGGTGAATTCGCTGGTGGTAGTTATGTAATGGTGCAGCGTTTTGTGCATAACCTGCCAGCTTGGAATCGTTTGAATGTATCGGCACAAGAGAAAGTGATTGGCCGAACTAAACCTGATTCAATTGAGTTAGATGATGTTCCTGAGGCGTCTCACGTTGGCCGTGTGGATATCAAAGAAGAAGGCAAGGGGCTTAAGATTGTTCGCCACAGTCTACCTTACGGTACTGCTACGGGCGACCACGGCTTATTGTTCATTGCTTACTGTAACGTTCGTCATAACTTCGATGCGATGTTAGAGAGCATGTACGGCGCAACAGATGGCAAAACAGACCAACTGCTTCGCTTTACCAAAGCAGTGACTGGCGCTTACTACTTTGCACCTTCAACTGACATGTTGAGTGTATTAACGATTAAGTAAATCACCTCATCTGCAGCAAAGAAAGGGAGCCTCAGGGCTCCTTTTTTATTAAAGCTTTATATGAACTGGTCGATATAAGAGCAATCGTGAGTTTTATTCATCTTTTTGTAAGCGAAGGTCTATGGCTATAACTGTTAATACCAATGTCTCAGCGCTGGTGGCCCAGAGAAACCTCTCTAATGCTAACAACATGCTGAACCAATCTTTGGAGCGCTTAGCTTCAGGGAGCCGTATTAATAGTGCAAAAGACGATGCGGCTGGCTTACAGATCTCAAATCGATTAGAAGCACAGATGAGTGGCATTGATGTTGCTGTTCGAAATGCTAACGACGGTATCTCCATTATGCAGACTGCAGAAGGAGCTATGAATGAAACCACTAATATCATGCAGCGCATGCGAGACTTATCCCTACAAGCGAGTAACGGCTCGAATAGTTCATCGGAACGAATCGCTATTCAAGAAGAAGTCACCGCGTTAAATGACGAGCTGAATCGAATTGCCGAAACCACTTCATTCGGTGGTAAAAAACTCCTTAACGGCAGTTTTGGGCACACCTCGTTTCAAATCGGCGGCAGTTCGGGCGAAGCTGTGCAGATTGGTTTGAAAAGCATGCGTACTGATGACATCAACATGGGCGGCTTTAGCTACGTTGCTAATGGCATGGCCAGTGATTCATGGGAAGTGAAATCAAACCAGAATGATATGACGATGTCGTTTACGGATCGTTTTGGTCAGCCTCAAGAGATCACCATTAATGCGAAAGCGGGCGATGATATCGAAGAGTTGGCGACTTACATTAATGGTCAAACGGATCTCTTATCGGCTTCTGTTAATGATGACGGACAACTTCAGATTTATATGTCAGGTGAAGATACCGCGGGTACCATCTCTTTTTCAGGTTCATTAGCCAGTGAGCTTTCGATGTCAGCGGGCTATTACGAGTCAGTTAATGACATCAATGTAACGGATGTGGGTGGTGCTCAGCGCGCCGTCTCTATTTTGGATACGGCGATGAAGTATGTCGATAGCCATCGCTCTGAATTAGGGGCAATGCAAAACCGCTTTGATCATGCCATTAACAATCTTGAAAACGTTCATGAGAATTTGGCGACATCAAACAGTCGAATCAAAGATACCGACTACGCCAAAGAAACCACTCAAATGCTCAAGCAACAAATACTGCAGCAAGTGAGCACAACGATACTCGCTCAAGCCAAGCAAGCGCCGAATCTAGCTTTAACGTTATTAGGTTAATGAATTACCTACAATCTTATAAAAGCATTTCAGCTTGGCCGGTGCTTTTTGGCGAATAAAAATACAATTTCTCACTCGACTGACTTCCCGGCAACTTTAGCTATTTTCTCATCTTTTTTCGATAATTTTACGACCAGTCACGCTTTCTTCTCCTTTATCGCTATTTCTTTAATTTTATTGTTTTTTTCCTAAAGGTTTCGTCAATTACGCCGTTATTAAAAGTAACTTTGAGAGAACTACTTGGTTTTCCGAGACGTCGGAAACCGCTATACCGGAAAATCAATTGGAGAAATCACCATGGCAGTGAATGTAAATACAAACGTTTCAGCGATGACAGCGCAACGTTACCTAAACAACGCAAACAGCGCACAACAAACATCAATGGAGCGTCTAGCTTCTGGCTCAAAAATCAACAGCGCAAAAGATGACGCTGCGGGTCTACAAATCTCGAACCGTTTGAACGTTCAAAGTCGTGGTCTTGATGTTGCTGTACGTAACGCGAACGACGGTATCTCAATTGCACAAACAGCTGAAGGTGCAATGAATGAGACGACTAACATCCTGCAACGTATGCGTGATTTGTCTCTACAATCTTCAAACGGCTCAAACTCAAAATCTGAGCGTGTAGCGATTCAAGAAGAAGTAACAGCACTGAACGACGAGCTAAACCGTATCGCAGAAACGACGTCTTTTGGTGGTAACAAGCTGCTTAACGGTACTCACGGTACTAAATCATTCCAAATCGGTGCGGATAACGGTGAAGCTGTAATGCTTCAACTGAAAGACATGCGCTCTGATAACGCTCAGATGGGTGGTAAGAG
>NZ_AJYZ02000041.1:408802-426495 GCF_000272045.2 Vibrio crassostreae 9ZC13
TGTTGTTGAGACAAAGCGTTAACGTAAGGCTTCCACAAATTAGCTCGTGGTGAGAGATGAGCGCTAAACAGACCCAGCTTCGGCTGGGTTTTTTATTGCCTGAAATTTGGAGAAGAGAGGGGAGTTGTGGTGTTGGTAGTTGATTGGAAAGCGAGATTCCCTATCACGTTCGTGCCTCACTGTAGGGAATGACGGGAGTTGGGTATTGGTGACTCTATAGCTAACTGTATAGAAGAGGTCGGTTTGAGTAACAATCACTCAGGCTTAAACCATAGTGTTTAATCGTCATCCCAGAATCGAACCGAGCGAGATGTCAGGGATCTCTGTTCGTGAGAGGCCCAAAGAAGAAGGGGATTTGTAGTTGTTAGGTATAAGGCCAAAGCGGCTGGTAATCTGGCATTAGAACTATATAGCAGGCACAAAAAACGCCACCCTTAGGTAGCGTTTTAATTAAAGCAGATAAGTAATCGAGATTACTTAGTTACTTTAAGAACTGGAGTTTCGCCAACAGTTACAGAACCAGAAAGCTTGTTCAGCTCTTTGATTTCGTCCATGTTAGAGATAACAACTGGAGTAAGCGTAGATTTTGCTTTCTCTTCTAGAAGCGCTAGGTCGAAAGTGATGATAGTGTCACCAGCTTTAACAGATTGACCTTCTTCAGCTACACGAGTGAAGCCTTCGCCTTTAAGTTCAACAGTATCGATACCGAAGTGAACGAAAAGCTCAACACCGTCGTCAGACTCGATAGAGAATGCGTGGTTAGTTTCGAAGATCTTACCGATAGTACCGTTAACTGGAGCTACCATTTTGTCGCCAGCTGGTTTGATCGCGATGCCGTCACCAACGATTTTTTCAGCGAAAACTACATCTGGCACATCTTCGATGTTTACGATTTCACCAGAAAGAGGTGCGATGATTTCGATTGCACCAGCATCAGCGCTGTCATCAGATACAAGCTTTTTCAGTTTGTCAAACAGACCCATTGTGTCATGCTCCTAACGTTTAGTTTTATTCTGTAGAATATACTATACCAATCTAACAAATTAGACGACTATTTTTAGCCGTCTAACGTTATTAAGCGATTGGCGATTACTGAGTTTTCTCAGCGATGAACTTTTCTACGCAAGCTTCAATTTCAGCAGCTGTTGGTAGAGATAGTGCTTCGTCAGCCATAGCTTTAACTTCAGCGAAGTTAGAGTTACGGATTACTTTCTTAACTTTAGGGATAGAGATACCGCTCATAGAGAACTCATCTAGACCCATACCAAGAAGAAGTAGCGTTGCACGCTCATCACCAGCAAGCTCACCACACATACCAGTCCACTTACCTTCAGCGTGTGATGCGTCGATCACTTGCTTGATGACTGTAAGAACAGCAGGAGATAGTGGGTTGTATAGGTGAGAAATCATTTCGTTACCACGGTCTACCGCAAGAGTGTATTGCGTTAGGTCGTTAGTACCGATAGAGAAGAAAGATACTTCTTTCGCTAGGTGGTGTGCGATTGCAGCAGCTGCTGGAGTCTCAACCATTACGCCGATTTCGATTTCTTCATCGAAAGCTAGGCCTTCAGCGCGAAGTTCAACTTTGTACTCTTCGATTGCTTTTTTCAGTTCACGGATCTCTTCAACAGAAATGATCATTGGGAACATGATACGTAGTTTACCGTGTGCAGATGCACGTAAGATGCCACGTAGTTGGTCACGTAGGATTTCACGACGATCCAAGCTGATACGTACTGCACGCCAGCCTAGGAACGGGTTCATCTCTTGTGGAAGGTCCATGTATGGTAGGTCTTTGTCGCCACCGATATCCATAGTACGGATAATCACTGACTCGCCTTCCATTGCTTCTGCTACTTCTTTGTAAGCAACGTATTGCTCTTCTTCAGTAGGAAGCGCGTCACGGTCCATAAATAGGAATTCAGTACGGTACAGACCAACGCCTTCACCGCCGTTACGCAGGATGCCGTCACAGTCTTTTACTGTACCGATGTTGCCGCAAACTTCTACACGGTGACCGTCTAGAGTTTCAGCATGCAAATCTTTTAGTTTTGCTAGTTCAGCCGCTTCTGCTTCAAAATCTGCTTTGATTTTCTTAGCTTCTGCTAATTCAGCTTCAGAAGGGTTGATGATGATTTTGTTGTTCATCGCGTCTAGCACAAGCATGTCGCCGTTCTTAACTTGCTTAGTGATATCGTTAGTACCAACGATAGCTGGAAGCTCAAGAGAACGTGCCATGATTGAAGTATGAGATGTACGACCGCCGATGTCACAAGCGAAACCAAGAACGTAGTCTAGGTTGATTTGTGCAGTTTCAGATGGCGTTAGGTCGTAAGCTACTAGGATAACTTCTTCACTGATGTCTGATAGAGACACAATGTTGATGCCTAGAGCATTTTTAACGAAACGAGTACCGATATCGCGGATATCAGTTGCACGTTCTTTTAGGTACTCATCATCAAGAGATTCAAGCGCACAAGCTTGCTCTTCGATCACAGTGTGGATCGCGTTGTCTGCGTGCATTTTTTCTTTCTTGATGAGTGCTAAAATCTCTTCTTCTAGCTCTTCATCTTCAAGCAGCATGATGTGGCCTTCAAAGATTGCTTCTTTTTCTTCGCCAAAAGTTTCAAGTGCTTTTTGCTTAACAACTTCAAGTTGTTGAGAAGATTTGTTACGAGCGTCAAAGAAACGCTGTACTTCTGCTTCAACTTGGTCGTCAGAGATAGATTGAGTGTTTAGGACAATTTCATCTTCTTGAAGTAGTAGTGCTTTACCGAAAGCAATACCAGGAGATGCTAGGATGCCTGAAATCATAGCCTTACCTTAGTTGTTCAACTGTAAACGGGAGAGTGTGTGACTTTAAGTCGTCGACTAATGTCGCGCTTATTCCTATCTATTTCGAACAAAGCCACTTTGCTATGCAAAATGGCTTTGAAAGAAGGAGACCGTATTAGTGTAGTTGATCCATAAGAGCAACTAGGTGGTCTACTGCTTGCTGAGCTTGAGGACCTTCAGCTGAAATAGTAACGTTAGTACCTTTTACTAGGCCTAAAGTTTGTAGTTTGAACAGGCTTTTCGCGCTAGCGCTTTTGCCGTTAGAAGTCACTGTGATGTCAGCGTCGAAAGATTTTGCTTCTTTAACGAACTGTGCAGCTGGACGAGTGTGAAGACCGTTTTCTGCTGTGATTTCTACTTGCTTCTCGTACATTTTATATACCCCAATTAATTTATTTTTTGTAAGTTTGTAACCAGATTAGCTTAACTGCTTTAGCCCAAATGCGCTAGAGGCTAGTACGCCATGTTCGTGTTAGAACTTAGACTGGTTATAAATTTTTATCCAGCCATGGTCGTCTTTTGCTGAGTACTCATGACTTTCAGAATTTGTTTATTGCTTCTTTTATTTTGAAGCGAAAAATAAAACAGACCCGATATTACCAAAGGTGGGGCAGGGATCAACAAAAAAGCCCCTAAACGGGGCTTTTTTGGACGAAAAATTGATTTGACCACATATTATTGTTGGTTCTCTTTTTCCGTAAAGATGCCAGCAAATAGGGCTGTGCTTAGGTAACGCTCACCAGAGCTTGGTAGTACAGTAACGATAGTTTTTCCTGCAAATTCAGGTAGTTCGGCGATTCTGTTTGCTGCTACAACTGCCGCGCCAGATGAGATGCCTGCAAGAATACCTTCTTCTTTCATTAGGCGTTGAGCCATCTCAATCGCTTCTTCAGAAGTTACCGATTCAACACGGTCAATAATCTCTAAATCTAGGTTTCCAGGGATGAAACCTGCACCGATACCTTGAATTTTGTGTGGAGCTGGTTTGATTTCTTCACCGGCAAGTGCCTGTGCAATCACTGGAGACTCTGCTGGTTCAACCGCTACTGAAGTGATCGCTTTGCCTTTTTCACCTTTAATGTAACGACTTGTACCTGTGATAGTACCGCCCGTACCAACACCCGCTACAAACACGTCGATTTCGCCGTCTGTTGCTTCCCAAATTTCAGGACCAGTCGTTTGCTCGTGAATTTGTGGGTTGGCTGGGTTGTTGAACTGTTGAAGTAGTAGGTACTTGTCTGGGTCTGAAGCAACAATCTCTTCTGCTTTAGCAATCGCACCGTTCATACCTTTTGGTGCTTCAGTCAGCACTAGGTTTGCGCCAAGCGCTTTAAGCAGCTTACGACGTTCTAGGCTCATTGATTCAGGCATAGTTAGCGTTAGTTTGTAACCGCGTGCTGCTGCTACGAATGCAAGTGCAACACCTGTGTTACCACTGGTAGGTTCAACAAGCTCGATACCTGGCTTAAGCGTACCCGCTTTTTCTGCTTCCCAGATCATGTTTGAACCGATACGACATTTAACACTGAAGCTTGGGTTACGAGCTTCGATCTTAGCTAGGACGTTACCTTTGCTTACTTTGTTAAGGCGGACTAGAGGTGTGTTACCAATCGTTAGGGTGTTGTCTTCGTAGATCTTGCTCATGCGATATTCCTTCATTTAATGACAGAACTAAACGTAGTATATCAATCACTTTACCGTCTAGTGTCTTACGATGTTTATTCAGCTTGAATTTAGATTAAACAAGTTGAAAAAAAGGTAAAAGGATTAAAAAGTTATATCATATAGATATGTAGCAGAATTCACGCCTATCTTTATTGAAATCAGAACTTCAAAAAGATAGGCGAAACTAGGAAGTATAGGCGGGGTAATAGACGAGAATTATAGACGAGAACGCAGAGCTTGGTCTTTAAACTCAGCAACCCACATTGCCGTCGCGCCGCAAACGGCAACGGGCATTACGATCAGGTTTAGAATTGGAATTGTGGTGAACACAGAAACAAGCGCGCCAAAGCTGTAGCTCTTGCCTTGTTTTTGTTTCAAATTGTTTCTCATGTCATCAAATTTGATTTTATGGTTATCGAACGGGTAGTCGGCGTATTGAATCGCTAACATCCATGCTGTGAAAATGAACCATAAAAACGGAGCAACGGTTTGCCCTAGTGCTGGAATTAACAAAAGTAGGAATAAACCGATCGCTTTTGGCAGAATGTAGACAAGCTTGCGCCATTCTCTCGCTAATATACGTGGGGTATCTTTGAGGACATCAAGTAAACCATCGTCATTAACTTTTTTACCGCTCAACAACTCTTCAACTTTTTCCGCGAGTAAACCGTTGAACGGTGCGGCAATGAAGTTAGCGAGCGTGCTAAAGAAATACGAGAATGTGGCCAAGACGGTTAACACAAGTAATGGCCATAAAATGTATGACAACCACGACAAGAAACTTGGCAATGCACCAATCCAACCTTCAATCCAAGTGTTTAGGTTGGAGAAGATATAAAACAAGGCACCACCAACGAGTAACACGTTCGCGATAAGTGGCATTAGTACAAACTTACGAATGCTCGGTGATAAAGCGATTTTTATTCCGAAAATAAAATAGCCAAAGCCGGAGCGGGGAACAGATTCAATAGTCATATTTAAATTAGGTCACATGTGAATTTGGTTAAATAGCAAACATGTCTAGTGTACTCGACCGAAATTAAGAAAAAAAGCGTGGTGAAAATCACACCATGTAAGGAACTAATTGTATTAAGTTGTTCTAAAACAGTGGCTACTTTTGATAGAGTAGTGAGATTAGCCAAATTAACCCAACTTAGTGACAGCGTGTTTATAGCTAGTTGACTAAGAAAGCTGAGAGCGAAAAATGCAGGAATTGCGATTTGTACTCATTATTGTTGGCGCATTAGCTATCGCCGCATTATTGTTCCATGGTCTATGGACGAGTAAAAAAGAAGGGAAAGCAAAGTTTGGAGATAAGCCGCTCGGTAAGCTTGATAACGACAGCTTAGATGAAGCAGAAACTATTCCAAACCGTTCATTCGCCCCAGAAGATGATTTTGAGATAATCCGAAAAGAACGTAAAGAGCCGGATTTTGCTGTTTCACCCTCTGATACTGATCCGCTGATCGACTCAGATCCGCTAACAGCGCCACAAGCGAAAGAAGCTTACGAAGATGATATCGAATTAAATGATCTTCCTTCTTTCAGCGTAGAAGACCCAATTAAGGTTGAAAGTGAACCTGAAGTGATTGAGGAAGAGAAGGACGTTGAGCCTGAAGTTCCAAGCTTTGAGTTGACTGACGAGCAAAAAGAAAACCATGCCGGCTTTAAAGTGCAGTACGGTTCGTTTGAAGAGCCTTCTGAAACAGTTGATGAGCCAGTCGTTCCAAACGAAACGCTTACTCAAAGAGAGCCCGTTGTTGCGAAAGAAGTCGTGACTCCGCAAAGTGCGACTGTTGAAGAAGCAAAACCAGATGAAGAACTTGGTTTAGAAGTGATCGTTCTTAATGTTCACTGTGCTGGAGAGATCCCATTCGTTGGGACTGAACTTTTCCGCAGCATGGAGAACAACGGTTTAACTTATGGTGAGATGTCTATTTACCACTGCTTTGCACAATCTACAGATGCACCAAAGGTTATTTTCAGCGTTGCAAACATGATGCAGCCAGGAACGCTAGAACATGATGATCCTGCTGACTTCACGACTAAAGGTATTTCGTTCTTTATGACGTTGCCTTGTTATGGTCAAGCTGATCAAAACTTCAATGTGATGCTGAGTGCGGCGCAGAAAATTGCTGACGATATGGGCGGAAACGTGTTGGATGAGTCACGCAACTTAATGACACCAAACCGTTTATCTGACTACCGCAAGCAAATCAGAGACTTTATGACGGCATCGAATGCCTAGCCGTATTGTTTAGCCTTGTAAATAATCTATATTTATAGAAAAGGGCTCCTAAGGGAGCCCTTTTTGATATTTCAATCACGATAGAGAATGATATGAAAGAATCGATTCAAGTTACCTTAGAGCAGTTAAGAGAAACTCTGCATTATCACGCCGTTCGTTATTACGTAGAAGATAGCCCTGAGATCCCTGATGTCGAGTACGATCGATTAATGCAGCAATTGCTAAAGATCGAAGAAGAGAACCCGGAACTAGTGACGGTAGATTCTCCGAGCCAACGTGTTGGTGGTCAGCCTCTCGATGGTTTCACTCAAGTGACTCATGAGATCCCAATGCTTTCTCTGGACAATGCTTTCTCTGATGAAGATTTGGATGCGTTCAATAAGCGAATGTCTGATAGAGCGCCAACCGCTAACCTCAAGACTTTCTGTTGTGAACCTAAGCTTGATGGCCTTGCCGTTAGCCTACTCTATGTGAATGGTATTTTAGTTCAGGCTGCGACACGTGGTGACGGTGCGACGGGTGAAAACATCACTGAAAACGTGCGTACGATCAGCTCTATCCCACTTAAGTTACAAGGTGAAGGCTGGCCGCAGCGTATTGAAGTTCGTGGCGAAGTGTTTATGCCAAAAGCGGGTTTCGATAAGTTGAATGAGATGGCGTTGAAGAAAGGCGAGAAAGTATTTGTTAACCCACGTAATGCCGCCGCAGGTAGCCTGCGTCAGCTTGATTCTCGTATTACTGCGAAACGTCCGCTAGCTTTCTACGCATACAGTGTCGGTGTTGTACAAGGCGCTGAGCTATCAAATAGTCACTACCAACGCTTTTTACAGCTTAAAGGTTGGGGCTTACCTATGTGCCCCGAGACTAAGCAACTGAGCTCTCTCGAAGACGTGAAAGCCTATTACCAAGATATTATGACTCGTCGTGATGCTCTGGCTTACGAGATTGATGGCGTTGTTATCAAAGTCGACGATATCGCGGCTCAAGAAGTACTTGGCTTTGTTGCACGAGCGCCACGTTGGGCAATTGCTTATAAGTTCCCAGCTCAAGAAGAGATTACACTGCTCAATGACGTTGAATTTCAGGTGGGCCGTACTGGCGCTATTACGCCGGTTGCTAAACTTGAACCTATCTTCGTTGGTGGCGTGACAGTCAGCAATGCCACTTTACACAATGCCGATGAGATTGCGCGTTTAGGCGTGAAGGTAGGCGACAGCGTTATTATTCGCCGTGCAGGTGATGTTATTCCGCAAATTGTGGCTGTTGTACTAGATCGTCGCCCTGAAACGGCTAGAGACATTGTTTTCCCTGATGCTTGCCCAGTATGTAGTTCTGCGGTTGAGCGTGTAGAAGGTGAAGCTGTAGCGCGTTGTACTGGCGGTTTAGTCTGTCAGGCGCAGCGTAAAGAAGCACTTAAACACTTTGTTTCTAGAAAGGCGCTAGACGTTGATGGACTGGGCGTGAAAGTTATTGAGCAGCTTGTGGACCGTGAAATGGTCGAAACACCTGCTGATTTATTTAAGCTAAGTGCTGGCGTGATTACTGTTCTTGACCGAATGGGGCCTAAATCGGCACAGAACGTCGTGAGTGCGTTGAATAAAGCTAAAGACACGACGTTAGCGCGTTTCCTCTATTCACTCGGTATTCGTGAAGTCGGTGAGGCGACAGCGATGAACTTAGCGCAACACTTTAAGACGTTGGAACTGGTTCAAGCAGCTACTCATGAACAATTAGTTGAAGTGTCAGATATTGGTGACATCGTTGCTAGCCATATCACCAGCTTCTTCTCACAAGAGAAAAACAGAGCGGTCGTCGATCAGCTGATAGAGCTAGGTGTGAATTGGCCAATCATCAAAGAAGCTGCCGATGACCAAGAGCTACCATTAGAAGGTAAAGTCGTTGTGTTAACAGGCTCATTGTCGCAATTAGGTCGAAGTGAAGCTAAAGCTGCGTTACAAGCATTAGGTGCGAAAGTGACGGGTAGCGTATCGAAGAAAACGGACATCTTGTTTGCCGGTGAAGCTGCGGGTTCTAAATTAACTAAAGCACAAGATTTAGGTATCGAAATAAGAACAGAAGAAGATCTAATAGCCCTTATTTCGTAAGTAAATACAGATAAAAAAAGCTCAAAGGCACTCCTTTCAAGGGAGTGCCTTTTTTGTTTCTGATATAAAAATGAGGGCTTTTTAATTGTTGAGAATTTTGTTCCTATACGAACTCTAAAATCAGGACAGTGACGCTGCTCAACATTAATGAAATACCATTGTAGTTGTATCAAAAATGCGAGTCATATCTATTTTTACAAAGTGATAATTACCTCAAGTTGTTGAATTTATTGGTATTGATTTTGTTTTGGTGAGAATTTTTCTATTTATCGATCTGGATCACTAAGTACCTATTAAATTTGCACCAACTCATATTTTTTTAGATGAAAATTAAGTTCTCATTGATCTTTTTGAGGGCGAAGTTAGTCTTAATGCCATGGATGCACATGATGTGTATAACCAGAAAGGAAATAGAGAATTCAGGGTTTAGGGTTCTCAAACAAGAAAAGGTATTTCTCTCTACGGCGGCCAACTTTAGGCGGGGAATATTCAAACAGCTATATCCATTTTTAGGAGTTTTATTCCATGGAAAACAAAATTTTCAAACGTACTCTACTAGGTGCATCCGTTGCACTTTTATCGACAGGCGTAATGGCGAAAGAAGTTGGTATCAACTCTGATTTCAACGTTGACGTATACGGTGTTGCAGCTATCTCTCTAGTTAACTACAACACAACTGACAACAACGACTCTAGTACTGGTTACGCTGTAGAGAATGAATCTCGTATCGGCTTCCGTGCTCATAAAGAGATGTTTGATGACGTATTAATCACAATGCAGATTGAATCTGGCTACGTAGATAGCACAGATTGGGGTCATGGCGGCGTTTCAGGCGGTGTGCTTGGTTTCCGTGATACGTTCGTTGGTGCTTCTGGCTCTTGGGGTAACCTGCGTGTGGGTCGTGTTCTTACTCCACTATACGAAATCGTCGACTGGCCATTCTCTAACCCTGGTCTAGGTTCTGTATTCGATTGGGGCGGCATCAACGGTCACTACGATCGTCAATCTAACCAAGTTCGTTACGATTCAGCTAAATTTGGCGGTTTCTCTTTTGCAGCTTCTGTTGGTCGTGACGATAACGACAACGGTGGTGGTGCAGCAACTCGTGACGCAAACTTTGTTGGCGCAAGTGCTAAGTACAGCTTCGAGAAAGTAACATTAATGGGTGCGGTTGAATCTGGTACTCGTGTCGTTGCCGCGTCTGGTGGTGATTGGTCTTTTGATGAAAACGGTAACCCAGAACAGGCTCCTGAAGTAGCTGGTTACGATGATGATACATTCGCATACATTGTTGGTTTCGAAGCTAGCCTACCAGCAGGTTTCGGTTTCGCTGCAGCATATAAAGGCGAAGAGCTAGATAACAGCATCCGCAAAGTAACTCAAGATTCTTACTCTATCATCGGTCAATACTGGAATGGTCCAATCGGTTTCAAACTAGGCTACGCAGCTAACCTTGAGTCTGAAACAAACGGTAAGAAAGACGCTAACTCAGACAGCAACACTATTTCTGGTCAGTTAATGGCTGTTCATAAGGGTTTCGTACCTTACCTACGTGTAGCGGGTCGTACTGTTGGTGACGCTGATACAGATATCGTAACTCGCGTTGGTCTTGAATACGGTTTCTAAGCTAGAATCTTTAGCTTAAACAGTTAGATAAAAATCAAAACGCTGGTAAATTTTGTTTGCCAGCGTTTTTCCATAGTGAACATAAGGAATTAGTCATAATGAATAAAGTTAGTGTAGTCGTATTATCATTATTTTTGGGAGCTTGTAGTTCACTCGATTCACAAAGTAATTTTGCAGACTCAGTTGCTGATGTACAGCCAAAAGGTGGCTACATTCAAGTGACTGGGCAATCTTATGTAGCGGAAAGTAAAGCGAATGTCGGGGCAGACATCCTGAAATCGTCACTCTACTTTACATACAACAAAGAAATAACGCAGAATTCGGCTCCAGAATCTTCCATTACCATGGATGTAAGCTATTTCCAGAGCTATAAAGAATACGAAACCGTTAGCTTTTTTGGTAAGACGATAGACCTTGAAGAGAGACAACTTCCAAGAGAGAGCTGCAGCGAACACTGCACAAAGACTCAGTATATTAAATTTCCATTGAGCGAAGCTGACATCCAGCAAGCAAGAAAAAAGAATTTAGAATTTACACTTGATGGACAAAACTCAGTGATGAGTACAACTTTCATTGTGCCGAAAGCGTATATCGACACAATTTATAACGGTGCAAATAATCATACGGCTATCGCTGTTGCTCCGGTTGCGGTACCTGTTGCGGCTGTAGTTGCTGAAGAACCAAAAGCGTCTCAAGCTCAAGAGATGGTTAATTACTGGTATGGTCAAGCGACAAAAGAAGAGCAAGCTGCTGTGACTGATTGGGCATTCAAGAATCGTAAAAACGCTACCCCAACATCACTAGAAGGCTCAAAAGAAATCGAAATGGTTTCATATTGGTTCAATAAGCTAAACAGCGAAGAAAAATCTCAAACTATGATTTGGCTATTAGAGCAAGAGTAGGCTTCTAACGTAAGTCTCTAGCTATGTTTTTCAACCGCAGTATTGTATAACAGCAGTACTGCGGTTTTTCATTTTAGGCTTACAGGTAAGATTGTGAATATTGGTGAAGTAGCGAAGCGTGTTGGTACAACAGCGAAATCCATTCGTTTTTACGAAAGTAAAGGCATGATGAGCCCACCGCACCGATCAGAAAATGGTTACAGGCAATATGGCGAGATTCATATCGAACAGTTAGAGTTCGTTTTGAGAGCTAAAATGGTTGGTTTCACTCTCGATGAGTGTAAGTCATTGGTTGAGTTGGCAATGAATCCCAACAGACAAAGCTACGAAGTAAAGAAGAAGGCTACTCAGAAGTTAGATGAAATAGAGTTGAAGCTTGCGGAGTTAAACAAGATGAAGGTGCAGCTACAATCTTGGGTACATGACTGCCCTGGAGATACTTCAACGGAATGTCCTATCTTGAATAATCTATCTGGCCGCAGTTAGGTTATTCCAGTTCTAAATAATCGTCAGGCAGCAATTTCATTACTAGCCTGACTTTAATCACCTATCACAGCACCTATCACAGCACCTTTCCGCCGTAATGTTTACAGATCAACAGTGGTACATGAGTGACTGCGTTACCATCTGAACACTTAACGATAGGCCCCATGTTTCCGTTACCAGGAGACTGACTGCTCGCTAGAGCGCTTCCAAATGACAAGCTGAAAATAGCCGTTAGAATTATTAAAAAATGTCTCATACAAACTCCATTAGGTTTATCTCTAATTGAGATAATTGAAAGTATGGACAAGGAAAAGAAAATTTCAAAAATTGGACGGACTTAACATTTTTAATAATTATAAATAAGCGAGAGTAAGGTTAACTATTCATATATATATTGGGTAAGAAATCTGGCTTTCTTATACCTTTTTAGCTCAATCAAACTTTTTAGCTTTACGAAATAAGAACTTATTTTTTTTTCAATTCAATCTATCGCAATGATAATTCGAATATTATTAAGGTTCAAAAATAGAAAAAGCCTGCATTTATTGAAAATGCAGGCTTCATATAGCTCTTGTTTATAAAGGTTCTATTATTAGAACGATTCCGTCTAAAGCGACAATCTTAATTTCGGTTCCAGATGGAATATCTTGACTGGCCTTTGCTGACCAAGAAGAGTCACCGAACTTAATTCGACAGCTACCTTTCTTTACGTCTTCACTTAAAATAACGGTTTGACCTACCAATTGCTTTTCTCTTTGGTTTAACTCTCGCCCTGCATCCGATTGCTTGTCATTCGAGAGTTGTCTTCTCCACCACAACCAAGTGGTAATAAGAGAGAAGCTAGCAAAGGACAGCCATTGCATCTGCCAACCAATTGGTAATGCTCCTAATAGGGCACCGACCAGCATGGCAGATATGCCTATCCATAAAAAGTAACCAGCGGTTCCAATTAGCTCAAGCGCTAACAATGCTAGACCAAACGCTAACCAATGCCAGTGGTTTACTTGTTCTAGTAATTCGACCATAAGTTAGTCCTTACTACCTTTGTCATTCTTATGTGCAAACATCTCCGCGATACCCGCTACAGAACCCATAAGGCCAGTTGCTTCGAGTGGTAGCATGATGATCTTGCCGTTTTCTGCTTGACCAATTGATTTCAGTGCGTCGGTGTAGCCTTGTGCAATGAAGTAATTGACCGCTTGCATGTCACCTTGAGCAATTGCCGTTGATACCATTTCTGTCGCTTTAGCTTCTGCTTCTGCGGCACGCTCACGGGCTTCTGCTTGCAATATTGCCGCTTGCTTCTCACCTTCTGCTTTCAGGATCTCTGATTGCTTGTGGCCTTCTGCTTTCAAGATCTCAGCTTGTCGTACACCTTCTGCTTCTAAGATATCAGCACGTTTATTACGCTCGGCTTTCATCTGGGCATTCATCGCAGCAGTAAGGTCTGCTGGTGGCTGTACGTCTTTAATTTCGATACGGGTGACTTTTACGCCCCAAGGGTTTGTCGCTTCATCAACGATGTTCAGTAGCTTGGTATTGATCATGTCACGCTGACTCAGCATCTCATCCAGTTCCATCGAGCCAAGCACAGTACGGATATTGGTGAGGGTTAAGTTACGGATCGCATGTTCAAGGTCATTCACTTCATAAGCTGCCTTAGGCGCGTCGATAACTTGAACAAAACAAACCGCATCGATAACCACATTTGCATTATCTTTGGAGATGACTTCTTGTGCTGGGATGTCGAGAACACGCTCCATCATGCTGATGCGCTGTCCAACTTTATCAATAAATGGAATGATTAAGTTAAGACCCGGTTTAAGGGTGTGTGTGTATCGCCCGAAGCGTTCAACGGTCCAGTTGTTGCCTTGTGGAACGGTTTTTACGCCAGCGAAGATAAATAACAGTGCGACGGCAGTAAAGACGCCGATAGTAATCAAGGTATCAATAGGCATACAAAATCCTTTGCAAGTTTGAGTTTTTGATAGTTCAGTATTGATACTGGCTCATATTTAAATTCTGAGCAAATTTATAAACGAGAAATGGGCCATAAATTATTGATTTTATGGCCCATTTTACATTCTATTATGCGATAAACTAATTGATTGAATTGTCAATTTTCGATGTTTAATCTACGGCTTTTTAGGTTTAACTAGTAAAGCAGAGAGTACAGTTGTCGACGGTACTTACTGGCAACTGGGTTACCTTGTCCAAGCGCACTCAAGATGTCCATGAACTCTTTCTTCATGTCACCATCGAGAGCATTAAGATCTTTGGCTAGGAAAGACCATAATAGATCCATAGCTTCTTCACTGCGGTTCACTTGGTGATATTGCAATGCTAATTCAGATGCTGTTTTAGCGTCGCTCGGATTTTGCTGAAGAGCTGCTTCTAATGCTTGTATTTCAGGGCTGTCTGCTGCTTGTTTATGAAGTTCAAGCTTTGCAACTAAGCCTTTGTAGTAGTTGTCTTGGTACTCAAGAGGGATAGTTGCTAGCTGAGTTTCAGCAAGGTCAAATTGTTGCGTTTCTAACAAACACTCTGCGATCGCCAGTTTTACTTCACCTTTATTCGTCAGCTCTGCTGGAAGTTGCTGCATTGCTGCTAGTGCCTGTGTGTGCTCGCCAGCTTGCATTTGCTCAAGAGCCTGACGCAAAGCAAGTTCATCTTGGCTAGGAAGGTGTTTGCTGAGCATATCGACAATAGCTTCTATGCTTTGAGGGCCACCGAGCCCATCGACTGGCTGACCATTAACAAACAGTGCAATAGTGGGCAGTGCTTGAACACCAAACTGGCTAGCAATAGCTTGCTCTTGTTCGCAATTGAGCAGGGCTAAGGTGAAGGCACCGTTGTATTGCTGAGTTAAAGTTTGCAGTTCAGGAATGACTTGGGCGCTCTCTTGGCTCATTGGTGCCCAAAAATGGATGAGTACAGGGGTCTGCATCGAACCTTCTAATACTTGACGAAAGTTCTGCTCATTAAGTTCAACAATATGCGGAGATTGCATTTACGTTCCTTGAGGTTTGTTTTGTGGATACGTTGCAAATATGGGGGGGTTAGTCGGTAACTTCAAGATCTAACTCGGTTATCTCGGATAAAAAGAACCAAAAATAGAAAAACGCTATGCTTCGATGTTGATAGAGTTGTTATCTCAACATGGAAGGCATAGCGTTATCATCGAGGTAGTCAGTGAGGCGTTGCGTGAGATACTCAAAACAGTATAAACAGCGTAATTGCCAGACCCACACCTACCCAATTAAGGCGGTTTAAAGTCATGAGATTTCCAGAGTAGAACCATCAATTGGGAATAACTGATGGGATAGGATAATCATGACATCTTATTGTTACGGAAAAATTACATCGTTACATTAAAGTTTGCGACTCTGCATTCAAAGTTAGTAATTTATGCAGCTTTTCTCAAAATAGGGTCTAGCAAGCGACTCGGTAGAATCCTTTTCAATACCGCGAACACTTTAGTCGGGGTCGTAACTCGGTATCTTAGCTTGGGTTTGTCGGCGGTGAGAGCATGGAATACCGGCTCAATACAACTTTCTGGAGGCAGGACAAAAGCGTTATTCGATGATTCTTTTTCGAGTCGATCTTTTTGTTGTTGGTAAGCGTCTTGGTGGGCGCTGCCAGAAATGTTGATCCATTTATTGAACGTTTTCAAGGCATTGGTTCTAAATTGAGTCTCAATTGGCCCTGGTTGCAGTAATGAGATCTGTATACCGCTGCCATGCAGTTCTAATCGTAAGGTATCTGTCCAACCCTCAATCGCGAATTTAGAAGCATTATAAGCACCACGATACTTCATGGCTGCAAAACCTAATACGGAACTGTTTTGTACGATTCGACCTTCGCCACGCTCGCGCATGTGCGGAAGGATCTGACAGACGAGATGATGCCAACCAAAGAAGTTGGTTTCGAATTGTTCTCTGAGTCCTTGGGTCGGTAAGTCTTCTAGCGCACCTGCTTGACCGTAAGCACCGTTATTGAATAATCCATACAATCCATTAGGTGCGAGATCAATAGCAAGCTTGGCGCCATGCTCAATACTTTCTTGGTTGGAAAGATCTAATTGAATACAGGTGAGGCCTTCATCTTGAAGGCGTTGAACATCTTGTGGATCACGACAAGATGCAATGACATGAAAACCACGCTTTTGAAGTGCATGAGCACATGTATAGCCAATACCTGTTGAGCAACCGGTAATCAGAATCGACTTGTTCACACTTAATCCTTTATTAGAGTCTCTATCGCTCTAGGGTAAAGAATTAGTCTTGATGTTGTAACAAGTTTTTTAGTGCTGGCTCGATTCTTGAGTAACTAAAGATGAATCCCATCTCAGTGAGTTTCTTCGGCTTGGAGCGAATGCTGTCAAATAGCAAACAAGATGATTCCCCCATGAGAATCGACATCGCCCATTTCGGCGTGAATAAGAAATGCGGTCGGCCTAATTGTTTAGCTAACGTGCTGCTGAACAGTTTGTTGGTCACAGGGTGAGGAGCACACATATTGAATTCCCCTTGAGCGTGAGGGATAGACAACAAGTGATTGATGGCTCTCACCATATCGAGAATGTGAATCCATGGCATGTACTGGTCACCTGAACCTAGTGGACCACCGACGCCGAGTTTATAAGGCAATAGCATCTTCTTGAGTGCGCCGCCATTCTCGCCAAGTACAACCCCTGTTCGCAGTAGTATCACGCGTGTGCTTTCTGATTGTGCTCTCTTGGCTATCTCTTCCCAGTGGGCACAGACTTTATGAGGAAAGCTTTCATCTTCTACTTGCAGTGACTCGTCAAACGGGTGCTGCTGTTGATCGCCATAGTAACCCACGGCTGAACCGCTAATAAAAGCGTGTGGCGGGTTGCTACTGGCATGAATTAATTCGACCAGCTTTTCAGTGATGTGCCAGCGGCTGTTACAGATCCTCTCTTTTTGTTCTGTACTCCAACGCTTATCGGCAATCGGCTCACCCGCGAGGTTGACCACCACATCAAAGTCATTGAGATCACTGAGCTCATCAAGGGATTGAATGTAATGAAGGTTGTTCTGGTTGAGGTGATTTAGGTTTTGCTTCGCATTTTCAGGACTCCGCGTCAGCAATGTCACGTCGTCAGTGTTCCAACTCTTGACCAATTCAGAGCCAATAAATCCAGTACCACCCGTTAACAATATCTTCATACCAATCTCCCTATTAAACATAATTATAGACATGGCTTGTTTTTAGTCGCCAATCAATACGAAAAAATCACTATAACGATCATAAGGTTTCAATCGTGTGATGCCCAAATTACGCCTTTTTCAATTTACAAATGAGTGAAATTAAATTCATCAAGTCAGGATGTGTACCGTCATCACACTTATGCACTTTACTCGGATATGTTACCAACTGCGTAATATTTGTCACATAAGCAATGATAAGGATTTGCCATGATTATTATTAATTCATAATCAGCGACAAGGAATTGCGATGACGGCGGTGCTTGCTTTGTTTCGATCCATGTTAGGTAGCCTGAGGGATCTATTGCCAATCGTGGCGGTAATCGCTTTCTTCCAGCTTGCTGTCTTACAAGAGCCACTTCCTCATCTTTTATCTATTCTGACTGGCTTAGTGCTCGTCGTTTTTGGACTCACTTTCTTTATCTTTGGCCTTGAAATGGGGTTGTTTCCAATTGGCGAATCGATGGCTCAAGCATTTGCCAGAAAGGGGAGTGTGTTCTGGTTATTGATCTTCGCTTTTTGTTTGGGTTTTGGTACCACCATAGCCGAGCCAGCGTTAACCGCAGTCGCTGCCGAAGCCGCAGAAGTGGCAGGG
>NZ_AJYZ02000041.1:426785-514308 GCF_000272045.2 Vibrio crassostreae 9ZC13
GCACTGTCAGTCGGTATCGCTATTTTACTCGGTGTGCTGAGAATCTTAAAAGGTTGGCCAATCCAGTACATGATCATCGGTGGATATATTGGAGTGGTCGTGCTCACTGCATTTGCTCCGGAAAACATCATTGGAATTGCGTATGACTCTGGTGGAGTAACGACATCGACGATCACCGTCCCATTAGTAACTGCGTTAGGGGTGGGTTTAGCCTCGGCAATTAAAGGGCGTAATCCGATGATAGATGGTTTTGGGTTGATCGCGTTTGCTTCGTTGCTGCCGATGATGTTTGTCATGGTGTACGGGATGGTGGTGACATGATCAGTGTTCAACAATTTATCGACACCTTTCTCGGCACTGTGATGGATGTGATCCCGATTGCGATCATCATCTTCGGTTTTCAGTTGGCGGTATTACGAAAGCCAGTCAATAACCTAGCCAAAGTGCTGATCGGTTTCTTCTACGTCATTCTTGGCTTATCACTCTTTTTGATGGGATTGGAGCTCGCGTTATTCCCTCTAGGGGAGACGATGGCAATGCAACTCACCGAGCCAAGCTTTTTGACTGAGTTTAAGATCAGTTCTGGTCTTGCTTTGGTTTGGTTTGATTATTACTGGGTTTACCTGTTTGCGTTTTGTATTGGTTTCAGCACCACGATAGCCGAGCCTTCTTTGATAGCTGTAGCGATTAAGGCGAACCAAGTTTCCGGTGGCAGTATCAGCGTCAATGGGCTGAGGATCGCCGTGGCATTGGGCGTTGCTATCGGTATCTCTCTGGGCAGCTACCGTATCGTTGCGGGTGACCCGATCCATTACTACATCATTTTGGGTTATGTCGTCGTGGTCATTCAAACCTTTTACGCCCCAAAACTCATTATCCCATTAGCCTACGATTCGGGTGGCGTCACTACATCAACGGTGACAGTCCCTTTAGTGACGGCGCTCGGGCTTGGACTTGCTTCAACCGTACCAGGAAGAAATCCTGTCATTGATGGCTTTGGATTGATCGCCTTTGCCAGCTTATTTCCCATCATTTCAGTGATGGGCTATGCCCAAATAACACAATGGTTAAACCGTTTACATACCTCTAAGGAGAGCAAAGATGCGCTTTAAACTTATCCTAGCGTTTGTAGAAGAGAGCAAGACCGACACTGTGCTCGATGCCGCGCGTGATGCGGGCGCGACTGGAGCAACGGTGATTAATAACGCCAGAGGGCAAGGCTTAAACCAAAAAACCACCTTCTTCGGCTTAACGTTAGAGGTGCAAAAAGATGTGTTGCTGTTTGTGGTTGAGGAACACTTAGCTAGGCATATTCTTGAAACTATTGGCGAAGTCGGCGAGTTTGACCAGGAGTCAGGACAAGGTATAGCGGTGCAGATCGATATCGAAGACGCAGTCGGGGTTGCGCATCAAGTCGAGACGTTAACAAAGGTTGTGGAGGATGAGCTATGAGTACCAGTGAAAAGATCCGAGTAGGCGATGTCATGGCCAATACGTATGTGATTATCGATGGGCTAACCACGGTGTTAGAAGCGATAGAGATGGCTAAAAAGCACAAAGTGAAGGCAATCATTGTCGATAAACGCCACGAAGATGACGAATACGGTATCGTATTGATGAATGACATTGCCAAGAAAGTACTGGCTAAGAACCGATCTCCAAAGCGAACCAATGTTTATGAGATCATGACCAAGCCAGCGCTAAGCGTGTCTGCTGAGATGAACGTAAAGTATTGCGCTCGCCTGTTTGAACGCTTTGGTATCAGTCGTGCGCCAGTAGTTCGTGATAACAAGATAGTCGGTATGGTTAGTTACAATAATATCGTGATCAATGGTATGGCGAGAGATGACGTGTAGCATTTAGATACGTACAATAGGCTCATAAATTTTATGGAGAAGTACGTGTGAAATTATTTTTTGCTTCAGACCTACACGGTTCGCTGCCAGCAACAGAAAAGGTATTAGAACTCTACCAAGCATCTGGTGCGCAATATTTAGTTCTATTGGGTGACATTCTGAATCATGGACCAAGAAATCCGATTCCAGAAGGATACAACCCGCCGGCGGTTGCAGATAAGTTGAATGCGTTTTCTCAAGAGATCATTGCCGTTCGTGGTAACTGCGATAGCGAAGTGGATCAGATGTTGTTGTCTTTTCCAATGATGATGGATTACTCGTGGGTGCTATTAGGATCAGGCCAGCGTATCTTCCTAACGCATGGCCATTTGTACAACACCAATAAACGCCCTGCGTTGAAGGCGGGCGATATCATTGCACACGGTCATACCCATATTCCTGTCGCCGAATACCAAGATGACATCTTTATCTTTAACCCTAGCTCGGTGACATTCCCACGAGAGGGACACGCGGCAAGCTATGGCATCTATGAAAACAATACCTTCAAAGTCATTAGCCTTGAAGGTGATGTTCTCGTGAGTGGTCAGCTTTAAATCATTGGATCGGCTGTGAAAGGCTTATTTTGAGTCCACGTGGCCGAGATCTCTGTCTGGAGCAATGATGTTTCGTACTCTTTGCTTCAGAACTTTCGCCTCTGGAAAACCGTCATCTGCTTTTCTTTCCCAAATCTGCACACCATTACAAAAGATTTCGAACCTGCCTCCTGTGTCTGGGTGTAAGCTCACTTGTTCAATTTCTTCGCTGAAGGTATGCAGTAGCTCTTGGCATAACCAACTAGAGCGAAGCATCCAATTGCATTGACGGCAATAGTGTATCGCGATTGTGGCTTTTGTTGCTGTCTCTTTCGCTGGCGCCAGATTAGGTTGTTCCGTTTTCATGGTTAATCCTTAAAATGCTACATCCGTAATTTGATACCAACGGCTAACAAAAAAGGGGCTTCATGCCCCTTTTTTCTATTGGTTTACCGTTTCATGGTATTCAGCTATTCATAAACAGTAAATAGCGATCCAATCTTAGTTTGAAAACAATACGGTAGAACCATGATTTAAGCTAGTCAGTAGCAGTGCCTTCGGGTTAACAATATCTATGCGGCGGCTTTGCTCTGCGTCCATCTTAATGACTTGAGTGATCAGCTCTAGCTGTTCTTCTGAAAAGTCTTGGCGCTGAGCCGAGGTCACATCTTTAAACTCCGTTGGCGAAACCAGTAAGTAGTTATCGTTAATATCCCACTGACCCGTTTCAGAGATGTTGATGACATTCGCAGGCTCAGTTTGATTACCGTAAAGTCTAACCACTGACATTCTTAAATATGTACCATTTGGTAGGTATTTCGCATTCGATGATAGTTCAACTCTACGAAGTGGGCCGATTGAGTCAGCTTGCTTGTTATCGCTAATCAGCGTCACCATTCTCGACTGCCATTCATGCTGAGTGAGCAAGCGCTCTACTTTTGCATTGCTGCTCCAATATAGCCAACCACTCAAAAATGCCGATAGAACCAGTAAGATAATCGATACTTTTAATTTCATGTTACTTACCACCGTTACAAATGTCGTTTACATCCGACTGGTTTGCGTAAATTCTTAGGGTTACATTTTCGCTCGAGTAATCTTGCGGGTGAATGTAATTGAGGGCAAGGTTATTGGTTTGTCCTCCTGTAGCGATCACTTCAGCCGGCTTTAACACACCAGTGTGACTCGTGTTGTAACTTAATACACACTTTTCTATTGCTGGCAGCCAACTGCTGAGGTCTGGGTGGTTAACCGGTGATTGAACCTTTACACCATCCACTTCAGTCAAAACCGTGAACTCGGACTCCACCGGGGTAGTAAACGTTAAAACGAGAATCGGCATGATGAAAGCGGCAAGCAGTAACCAAAATGTTAACCATTTATTGGTGCTTTTAGCCGGAGCTACAACAGGAGCGGTTGCTGGTTCTACTGCCACTTTAGTTTGTTGAACTTTTGTAATTGGCTCAGGTTCAAATGTGTCAGTGATTGCTTGTTCAGTCGCTGCAGGCGTTGCAAACGTTAGGATAGGTTCAACGTCATTTTCTGCAATTTCAGCGGCTACTGGCTGATCATTTGATGACAGTGGCGCAGAGCGCTCAACGGTCGCAATAAATTGGTAACCGCGCTTCGGTACTGTCTTTACGAATTCAGGAGATTTAGTCGAGTCTTTGAGCATCTTTCTCAGAGTCGATACGGCTTGCGTTAAGCTTGAGTCATCCACCTCAAAGCCTTGGTCTCGCCAAACATACTCATGCAATTCATTACGAGTGATAACTTCATTAGGCCTTTCTGACAGCATCAAGAGAATGCGGCTTTCATTGCTACCAAGACGTACGACTTCACCGTCGCTCATTTGATCGACAAGTGAATTGCTGTTTGGGTCGAATACGAACCGTTGTGCGAGAATAAACTTTGTGCCGATATTACTCATTGAATTCTTCTATTTTGGATTGTTTTGGGGGGCGAAATAGACAAATCTCAGGTGAAGTTCCGTTAATTCTTCACCAAATCATGGCTTATTTTATGTTCTTTTATATTTATCAGGCTCAAGGATAATAAAAACAGATAAAAAAAACAGTGTTTTTATGATTTTTGACCTTGAATTTACATTTGTCATCCTCATGTTAATGTACAGAAGAGTGGCATCAAGTGTTACGCCCCTATGATTATTCAACATAAAGTATAGATGTTTTGGAGTAAAAATGAGCGAAACGGCAACGCAAAATAAAGAGACTCGTGGCTTTCAATCTGAAGTAAAACAACTACTTCATCTAATGATTCACTCACTGTATTCAAATAAAGAAATCTTTCTACGTGAGCTGATCTCTAACGCATCTGACGCGGCTGATAAGCTTCGTTTTCAAGCTCTATCGAACGGTGACCTTTACCAAGGTGATGCAGATCTAGGTGTAAAACTTTCTTTCAACGCGGAAGCAAACACGTTAACCATTTCTGATAACGGTATCGGTATGAGCCGCGACAACGTTATTGAGCATTTAGGTACGATTGCTAAGTCAGGCACTGCAGATTTTTTCTCAAAGCTGTCTGAAGACCAAAGCAAAGACTCTCAACTGATTGGTCAATTTGGTGTGGGTTTCTATTCTGCATTCATCGTCGCAGACGCGGTAACGGTTCGCACACGTGCAGCTGGCCTGCCGAACAATGAAGCTGTTCAGTGGCACTCTGCAGGTGAAGGCGATTACACAATCGAAGACATCACTAAAGAGTCTCGTGGTACTGACATCGTTCTGCACATGCGTGAAGACGGTAAAGAGTTCTTAAATGAGTGGCGTCTGCGTGAAGTGATTGGTAAATATTCTGACCACATCGGTATTCCTGTTTCTATCTTCACAGCAGTGAAAGATGACGAAGGTAAAGACACCGAAGAGAAACATTGGGAACAGATCAATAAGGCGCAAGCGCTTTGGACTCGCAACAAATCTGATATCGAGAAAGAAGAGTACCAAGAGTTTTACAAGCACGTATCTCACGACTTTGCTGATCCACTAACCTGGAGCCACAACAAGGTTGAAGGTAAGAACGATTACACAAGCCTGCTTTACATCCCAGCGAAAGCACCTTGGGACATGATGAACCGTGACCACAAGAGTGGCTTGAAACTTTACGTGCAGCGTGTATTCATCATGGATGACGCAGAGCAGTTCATGCCATCTTACATGCGTTTCGTTCGTGGCTTGATTGACTCAAACGATCTGCCATTGAACGTGTCTCGTGAAATCCTGCAAGACAACAAGGTAACTCAGTCTCTTCGTGGCGCATGTACCAAGCGTGTACTGACTATGCTTGAGCGCATGGCGAAGAATGACAATGATAAGTACCTAGAGTTTTGGAAAGAGTTCGGCCTAGTATTGAAAGAAGGCCCGGCTGAAGATATGGCGAACAAAGAGAAGATCGCTGGTCTACTTCGTTTCTCGTCAACGGAAGTGGATTCTGCTGAACAAACCATCAGCCTAGAATCTTACGTTGAGCGCATGAAAGAAGGCCAAGATAAGATTTACTACCTGACAGCAGATAGCTACGCCGCCGCTAAGAACAGCCCACACTTGGAGCAGTTCAAAGCTAAAGGTATTGAAGTGGTTCTAATGTACGATCGTATTGATGAGTACGTAATGAACTACCTGACTGACTTCGACGGTAAACAGTTCCAATCGATCACTAAAGCAGGCTTAGACCTAAGCAAGTTTGAAGGTGAAGAAGAGAAAGAGAAGCAAAAAGAGACAGAAGAAGAGTTCAAATCTGTTGTTGAGCGTACTCAATCTTACCTAGGTGGTCGTGTTAAAGAAGTTCGTACGACCTTCAAGCTAGCAACGACACCTGCGGTTGTTGTGACTGACGACTTCGAAATGGGCACGCAAATGGCGAAGCTTCTTGAAGCTGCGGGTCAAGCGGCACCGGAAGTGAAGTACATCTTCGAGATTAACCCTGAGCACGCACTGGTTAAACAGATGGCTGACGAAGCAGACGAGCAAGCGTTTGGTCGTTGGGTTGAGTTGCTACTTGGTCAAGCGATGCTGGCTGAAAAGGGCTCAATGGAAGATCCGTCACAATTCTTGGGTGCAATCAACGAGCTACTAACAAAGCGTTAGTCTTTCGACTTTAGGTTAAGCCAACAATTACAATAAAAAGCTCGCAAATGCGGGCTTTTTTTTATGAACGTCGTTGAAAATTGACCTAACGTGGTCAACGTCACCGTTATCGTCACAACAAATGTTGTCGATGCATTCTTTAGTCGTAAATTCAGCCAAATTGAATATTAATGTGATAGAATGCTCGACCTAATCAGCTGGGGCTAAGAAGCGACTATCTCCAGTTGTATGATTTTTAAACGTTATACCGAAACTTACCGTTTTGCTTCTGTTCACAGTTTTGCTTAGCCTCAATGGTTACTTAACGCTTTCTGTTCATCCTAAAAATGAGCAAGAATGGAGGGATAGTGAGCTTCGGTATAAATCATAATTTTATAAGAGGATTAAACATGCGCATCATTCTTCTAGGTGCTCCTGGCGCGGGTAAAGGTACTCAAGCTAACTTCATCATGAACAAATTTGGTATCCCTCAAATTTCAACTGGTGACATGCTACGTGCTGCTATCAAAGCGGGTACTGAGCTTGGTAAGCAAGCAAAATCAGTAATCGACGCTGGTCAGCTAGTTTCTGATGAAATTATCCTTGGTCTTATCAAAGAGCGTATCGCTCAAGATGACTGTGAGAAAGGTTTCCTACTAGACGGTTTCCCACGCACAATCCCACAAGCTGATGGCCTAAAAGAAATGGGCATCGCTGTTGATTACGTTGTTGAATTTGACGTAGCTGACGATGTGATTGTTGAGCGTATGGCTGGTCGTCGTGCTCACCTTCCTTCTGGTCGTACATACCACACTGTGTACAATCCGCCTAAAGAAGAAGGTAAAGATGACGTAACGGGTGAAGACCTAGTGGTACGTGATGACGACAAAGAAGAAACAGTTCGTGCACGTCTAGGTGTATACCACGATCAAACAGCTCCGCTTATCTCTTACTACGGTAAAGAAGCTGAAGCAGGCAACACTCAGTACCTTAAGTTTGATGGTACTAAGCAAGTTGCTGAAGTTAGTGCAGAACTTGAGAAAGCACTAGCATAATTGGCTAACAGCCAGTTTTAGAATTTGATATATTGGAAGCGACCTTAAGGGTCGCTTTTTTTGTTTCAATTTTTAGTACGATACCAATCTAGATAATTTGATTGCACATGATTCAGAACGGTTCAGACCCGATGGCAGTGGCTAGCAATTGAGAGTGGATGTTGTGTATCTCATATGAAGAGTGATTATTCAGACTTTCATTGAGGCGCAATGATCTTAAACTTATGCAGATTAGTATATTACTTTCCAGAAAATCACATATTGGTCTCAGGTATCTATGGAAAATAATAAAAAGCAGGGTGTTTTACTGGTGAACTTAGGAACTCCAGATTCGGCGACCCCCGCTGGCGTTCGTCGATTTTTGAGTGAATTCTTACACGACAAGCGAGTTGTAAACCTAACGCGTTGGCTTTGGTGTCCTATATTACATGGGGTGATTTTACCGATTCGCTCGCCTAAAGTTGCTAAGCTGTATCAGTCTGTCTGGATGGATGAAGGCTCACCACTGCTTGTGTACTCTCAAAGACAAGCTGAAAAGCTCCAGAAGAAGCTAGAGATGCCTGTTGCACTGGGTATGACCTATGGCAACCCAAGCCTAAAGACTGGTGTTGAGCAACTGATGGAGCAGGGCGTTGAGGACATCATCGTACTGCCTTTATATCCGCAGTACTCTGGTACAACCACAGCGGCGGTTTCTGATGGTTTAACCAAAGCCTTTAAGCAGATGCCAGTTATCCCGAGCTATCGCTTTATTCGCGACTACTACGCGCACCCAAGCTATGCCAAAGCATTGGCTGAAAGCGTCCGCAGTCATTGGGATAAAAATGGCAGAGCCGATCATTTAGTGTGTTCTTTCCACGGTATTCCGAAGCGACTGGCTGATGAAGGCGATATCTACCCTCAGCATTGTGAAGCGACAACAAAGCTGCTTGCGGCAGAGTTAGGTTTGTCAGCGGACGATATCACAATGACATACCAATCGCGATTTGGTCGAGAAGAGTGGTTGAAGCCATACACTGACGAGACACTTGAATCACTGCCGAGTAAAGGCATCAAGAAGATCGACATTATGGCACCTGCCTTTTCGGTTGACTGTTTGGAAACGTTGGAAGAGATTTCAGACCAGTGTAAAGAGACTTTCATTGACGCTGGTGGTTCGGACTTTAGCTACATTATGTGTCTGAACGACAGAGATTCGCACATCGATATGATGGCAGAGTTAGTGGCGCTGTATCGCTAACAGATGCTGAGCCTTGATTATGACTTATCGTTAGCATTAAGGCGCATAATACAAATAACAAAAGGGCTGCTCATTGAGCAGCCCTTTTTGATCAGGATATTTCGTTTTGAAACAGCTTGAGAGTTAAGCCGCAGATGTCTCTGTTGCTTGCTTAGCTTTAGGCTCTGCTTCAAGCGTCATGTTGGTTTCTACGCCGTGCATCCATGACACAAGCTTACCAGCACAAAGCAGCAGTAATATGCCACTCACCGTTGCTGTGATAGCAATACCACTGAAGATTGACATAGCACCAAGCTCACCAACGTGAGAACCAACCAGGCCTGCCACGTAGTTTGCCACCGCATTGAAGCCAAACCATGCACCCATCATCAATGATGCTAGGCGAAGCGGAGCTAACTTAGTGACCAACGACAGGCCAATAGGAGATAGACAAAGCTCACCAAGGGTATGGAAGAAGAAAGCGCCGACTAGCCATAGCATTGATGTTTTCACTGTTAGGTCACCGCCTTGCTCCATTACCGCGCCCATCATGCACACAAAGCCCAGTGCTAAGAAGAACAATGCCATTGCAAACTTCACAGGAGAGTTGGGTTCACGCTTACCCAGTTTCACCCAGAACGCAGCAATGATTGGAGCAAGTGTAATGATGAAGAATGGGTTCAAAGATTGGAACCACGCAGCAGGAACTTCAAAGCCACCAATCATACGGTCAGTATATTGTTGAGTGTAGATGTTCATTAGGCCGCCAGCTTGTTCAAAGCCCGCCCAGAATACAATCACGAACAGACCCATGATAAGAATCACTTTTAGTCTGTCGAACTCTTCTTTGGTCAGTGGCGCTTTTTCTTTAGATTTGTTCAGTGCTTTCGCTCTTGCAGCAGCAGGTACAGAACCGATGTTGCCTAACCAAGACTGAGCCATTGTCACTTGCATGATCAAGCTAATAACCATACCAATACCAGCGGCTAGGAAACCTGCTTTCCAACCGAATGAATCGACAGCAGCACCTGAAATTAAGCCACCAAGCAGCGCACCTAAGTTGATGCCCATGTAGAAAATGGTGAAAGCACCGTCACGGCGGTTATCGCCTTCTTGGTACAGATCGCCAACCATGGTTGAGATGTTCGGCTTAAACATACCGTTACCACTGATTAGCAGTGCTAAACCAAGGTACAGAGCGTTCACTTGGTCTAAACCGATGAAGCCGTTAGGTAGAGCCAGTGTAAATTGGCCAAGTGCCATTAATACACCGCCAATCAGAATTGATTTACGCTGACCTAGGTAGTTATCGGCAATCCAGCCACCAATTAATGGTGTGATGTAGACTAAACCGGTGTAAATACCGTAGAGATCGAGTGCGTCTTTCGTTGACCAACCCAGTCCACCGTTGAGGGTAGTGTCAGTCAAAAATAAGACAAGGATGGCGCGCATCGCATAGTAAGAGAAACGTTCCCATAGCTCTGTGCTAAAAAGTAGAAATAGGCCTCTAGGGTGGCCAAAGATGTTGTGGTTGCTTGGCATAAGTTTTACTAATTTTAGGTATTAAAAGATTTTATAGTCATTCATGTATACACAGTGGGATAAAAGTCTGCAATAGACGTATTTTATGGTTACGACAACTTGGTTTATCTAAGGTATTGATATTAATCATCTTTACTTTTAATGTTGCCCATTTTAAGTGTGCTGCAAACTAATTTTCCAGATTTGAGCTGGTTGGTTAATAACCTTTATTAAAGTCGTGTTGAATAAAAATCTTTAGATGCATTGCTCTGGTGTATCATTTTGAGTTTAAAGGGAGTGGTGTGCTCATTAGGTGGGGTATACATATGCTTACAACAATGAGTCTTTTGATCTCTAAATGATCTCTGTACAATGCTTAACCACTCCGACACCTATAACTTTTTGTTGATAAATTGGTCTGCTACGCATTATTTTTCGTTAGCAACGATTCATTTTATTAATGGCGATTCAACCGTTTTAGGCATGTGGTAAAATATCTAAAAATATAAAATGGCTAGTTAAATGAAACGTTGGTATTTGCTTTACTGTAAGCGTGGTGATCAAAAACGCGCTCAGCAGCACTTAGAGAATCAGGGGGTAGAGTGCTTTTACCCTCAAATAGAAGTCAAAAAGGTGGTGAGAGGGAAAGAAAAGCAGGTCAAAGAACCGCTGTTTCCGTCTTACATCTTTGTTCGCTTCGATTATGAGCAAGGTCCTAGCTTCACGACCGTTCGTTCAACACGTGGCGTTGTGGACTTTATTAAGTTCGGTTCACTGCCGCACGAGGTCCAAGGAGACTTGGTGTTTGAACTTAAAGAGTTTGAGAAGTGCTGCAGTAACGAAGTGGAAGATTGTTGTGTTGAGTTTGAATCTGGACAGGTAGTTAAGATTCAGAGTGGCCAATTTGCTGGGGTTGAAGCTATTTTCGATCAGAAAGACGGTGAGGCTCGATCGATTATGCTGGTGAAAATGATCAGCCAAGTCGTTCCAATCAGTATTGAGAACGAAGCACTACAAGCTCGCGCATAACTGCAGTAATAAAAATAGGCTTAAAACAAAAGGCGCATAATGCGCCTTTTTTAGTCTTTAGGATTTGTTCAAAACGCTCTAAGCGTTGTAAGCATCGTTGTGAACGGCTTGTACTGCACGGCCTGATGGGTCGACACAGTTTTTGAATGACTCATCCCACTCAATCGCTTTCGCTGATGAACAAGCAACTGAAGGACCACCAGGTACACACTCTGCCGCAGATCCTAGAGGGAATAGCTCCTCAAAGATTTCACGGTAAACATAACCTTCTTTGGTTGTTGGCGTGTTGTAAGGGAAACGGAACTTAGCAGCTTCCATTTGTTGATCCGTTACTTTTGCTTCAGCCGTTGCTTTCAATGTATCAATCCAATCGTAGCCAACACCATCAGAGAACTGCTCTTTTTGACGCCATGCGATTGAATCTGGTAGGTAGTCTTCAAAACACTCACGCAGGATGTGTTTCTCCATCTTACCGTTACCGCACATCTTATCTTCAGGGTTCAGACGCATTGCGACATCGATGAACTCTTTATCCAAGAATGGTACACGGCCTTCAACACCCCATGCCGCTAGCGATTTGTTTGCACGAGCACAGTCGAACATACTTAGAGCAAGCAGTTTACGTACTGTCTCTTCGTGGAACTCTTTCGCGTTTGGCGCTTTATGGAAGTACAGGTAACCACCAAAGATTTCATCAGCACCTTCACCTGAAAGTACCATCTTGATGCCCATCGCTTTGATCTTACGAGCCAGCAAGTACATTGGCGTTGATGCACGAATCGTCGTTACATCGTAAGTTTCGATATGGTAGATAACGTCACGGATTGCGTCTAGGCCTTCCTGAATAGTGTAAGTCATCTCATGGTGCACAGTTCCGATCTTGTCCGCAACTTCACGAGCAGCGATAAGGTCTGGTGCGCCTTCAAGACCAACAGCGAACGAGTGCAGTTGTGGCCACCAAGCTTCAGATTGCTCATCATCTTCGATACGCATTGCCGCAAAGCGTTTTGCAACTGCTGAAGTAATTGATGAATCCAGGCCACCAGATAGAAGTACACCGTAAGGAACGTCAGTCATTAGTTGACGTTTAACGGCTGCTTCTAGCGCTTCAGTCAGTTCTTCTTTGCTTGTGCTGTTGCCTTGTACCGCAGCGTACTCGTTCCAATCGCGGATGTAGTAGCGTTGAGGTTCAGCATCTTTCGAAGAGTAGAAGCTACCTGGAGGGAATTCACTGATCGTCTTACATACTTCAACCAATGCTTTCATCTCTGAAGCCACGTAGTAGTTGCCGTGCTCATCGTAACCTTGGTAAAGCGGGATGATACCAATATGGTCGCGGCCCACTAGGTACTCGTCTTTCTCTTCGTCGTATAAAACGAATGCGAAAATACCGTTAAGCTCTTCTAGAAGGTCTGCACCCATCTCTTGGTATAGCGCTAGGATAACTTCACAGTCAGAATCAGTCTGGAACTGGTACTTATCTTCATAGCGTGCACGAAGTTCTTTGTGGTTATAAATTTCACCGTTTACTGCAAGAATGTGCTTTTTGTCTTGACTGTATAGTGGTTGAGCACCACTGTTCAAGCCAACAATAGCAAGACGTTCATGAGCAAGGATTGCTTTTTCACCAGCATAGATACCAGACCAGTCTGGACCACGGTGACGAAGCTTCTTAGACATTTCTAAAGCAATAGGGCGAAGTGCTGCGGCATCACTTTTAATGTCGAGAATGCCAAATACTGAACACATAGAACTTCCTTTTAAATAATTTCCAAATCAACTGCATTCAATTTGCCATTCTGGCTAAAAAAAGCAACCGGATGTGAGCAAAAAAATAATATAAAGGGTGTTCTGTTAGAAATTATCTAATTTTTATGTGCTTTTGGTGTGTGGTGTTTAATTGCGGTTGGTTTTTTAAACAAAAACCTCTCAAAAGTGCGAAAAATAGGCAGTTTTGAGAGGTTTAGTTGAACACTGTCTAATACTAGATTTTATTGATATTTGGATTTAACTGTTCGCAAACGTGGCGAGCAAAACCACTACCAGCCTCGCTGTAAATGTTAAATGCCGCATCAACGCCATTCTCTTTCAGTGTTTCGAGTTGATCGGGATATTCAGCAATAGCCGCAATTTGGCCTTTAAAGTTACGTGACTTTAATTGTTCTAAAGCGGTTTGATTACCTTGGTGGTGAGGCATTGCCAAAATCACCAGCTTTACGTTTGCTGTATCTAGAATTCGCTCCCAGAAATCTGGGTCAGTCGCGTCGCCAGAAATCACGTTTCTGCCTTGGCTTCTGTGGTTGTGCGCGGCTTCTTCACGCACTTCTACACCTAGGCTGACCTTGCCATAGCGAGTACGTAATTCGTCATAAGCACCGGTACCAATTCGGCCCATACCTAGAATAAGCACTTGGGCACGACCAGGGTCAATTCGCTTATCACGTCGGTGAAGCTTTTCTGACGCATGCTCTTTTAGCCATTTACCTGACTGCTGATAAAGCTTATGACCAGCTCGGTTTAAAGGAGCAGCGATTAGAAAAGACAGTGAAACTGCAATGGCAACGGCAACTAAGATATCACCCGACATCCAACCCATCTTGAAGGCGAGACCACCAACGATGAGGCCAAACTCGCTATAGTTAAACAGTGATAGCGAGGCAAGTAGAGACGTTCGAACACGGAACTTGAAGCGGTTGAGTACCAAGAAGTAGAGAACACCTTTCACTGGCAGCATCAGCAAGAACAAGATTGCGAGCATAAAGCCTTGAATGGTTGGTTGCTCTGACAGACCAATATTCAAGAAGAAACAGACAAGGAAAAGTTCTTTAAGGTTAAACAGCGACTTTGATAATTCTGAGGCTTTTGGGTGACCAGCAAGTAACATACCTAGAACAAGAGCCCCCAAATCTGGTTTCACACCAACCAAATGGAATAAACCAGCACCGACGACTAATGCGAAGAAGATGCCGGAAAGAACCAGCATCTCACCGTGACCAACCCAATCGAGCACTTTGTAGAACAGTGGGCGTAATAAGGGTAGGGCAAACAGAGCAATTGCATACCACTCAGGTATTTTGCCCGTAGAAGCCGTTAAGAATACTACGGCGAAGATATCCTGCATGACCAAGATACCAATCGCTAACGTTCCGTAGGTCGCATTCATTTCGCCTTTCTCTTGCAGAGTCTTAACCGCAAATACAGTACTAGAGAATGAAAGAGCAAAACCGAGCAGAACGATCTGTTCTACCGACATGGCAGCTAGCGATGAAATACCTAAGAACTTAAAGCCAAACAGGGCGACGGCGAAAAACAGAGTGGACAAAAGGTTGTGGATTGTCGCGCCAGCCCAGATCTCTTTAGAGAGTAGGGTTTTGATATCGAGCTTTAAGCCGATAGTAAATAGAAGCAGCGTGACACCAAGGTCAGCTAAAGTAATGATGGTGTCATTGGTTTCAAAGCCAAAGGCAAAAAGCCCAAAGCCTGCAACCAAAAAACCAACTAATGGGGGAAGGTGACACTTTAAAGCAATAAATCCTGCGATAAACGCAGTGGATATTAATATAAGTTCCATAACTTGTTGTTGTAGTTCCCTAGCTTAAAAAAACGGGCCGTGTTTATACAAACACGGCCCGCGGAAAATCAGAATTGTTTTCTCTAGTCTTCGAGAAGCTTCTGCAGTAACACGCCGTTAAGCATGGCGCGCTTAATCATAGCAAAAGCTCCCATCGTAGGATGTTTATCGATCTGTGATGCTACAATAGGCAGGCCGCTATGGAAAGTCGTTAACGACTGATTCTCTACATTGCGCTTAATTGCAGGAAAAACAATCTCTTGTGCCTTGGTAATATCACCAGCAATGATAACTTTTTGAGGGTTAAATAAGTTAATCGTCATCGCGATAGCCTTACCTAACTGGTTTCCTACTCGAACTAAGCTTTGCTTGGCTAGCTCATCACCATTAATCGCGTGGTCACAAACGTCTTGAATCGTAATATGCTCAAGCTCTGTTAAAGAAGACTCATAGCCTTGTTTAATCAGCTTCTGCACGCGTTCAACGATAGCTGGGTTTGCCGCTACTGTTTCAAGACAGCCGAAGTTACCACATTGGCATTGCTCGCCTAGCGGATCAATTTGGATATGACCAATTTCACCCACATTACGGTTATGACCTAGGAAAACCTGACCATTAACGATAATACCTGCACCTGTACCACGGTGAACACTGACCAAAATAGAATCTTGGCTATCTTTACTTGCACCGAAGTAGTGCTCAGCAAGCGCCATTCCACGAACATCGTTACCAACAAAACAAGCAACATGGAATGTATCGCGAATAATGTCGCTTAATGCGAGGTTATCGATGTCGGTATTCGGCATGTACTCAACAACACCGGTCGTTGGGTTAACCAAGCCTGGAAGCGTGACACCAATAGCAATCAGTTGATCGATCTTTGGTTGATGCTCAGCAATGAAAGCTTTGAGGTTATTGACCAAGCCTTGGGTAAGGTCTGATTGGTCTGAATAATTCAGGTCTTGCTGTTGGAAAGCCAATTCACGACCACCAAGGTCATGCAGGCTTATTTGAATGTAGTCTCGACCCAAACGCACAGCAACAGAATGAAAAGGCTCTACTTCTGTGGTTAGGGAGATAGCGCGTCTACCGCCAGTAGACGCTTGCTGCGCAACCTCTTTAATTAGGCCGCGCTCTAAAAGTTGGCGGGTAATTTTTGTAACACTTGCCGGTGCGAGTTGGCTTACATCAGCCACTTGTATACGACTGATAGGCCCCTGTTGGTCTATAAGTCGGTATACCGCCGCACTGTTTAGTTGTTTAACTAAGTCTACGTTACCTATTTGTCCGCCATTCATACTTAATTGTGCTCGTATTGTCCGTTAACAACAGTCGCTTTAACGTTAAAGTCTCGGTCAAATACAGCTAGGTTTGCAACCATGCCTTTTTTGATTCGACCTAGCTTGCTTTCTACACCGATAGCCGTAGCTGGGTATAGCGTAGCCATGCGAAGAGCTTCGTCTAAAGCGATACCAGCGTGCTCAACTGTATTCTGAACTGCTTCAATCATAGTCAGAGCTGAGCCGCCCAGTGTGCCGTTTTCATCAACACACTTACCATCACGGTAATATACTTTCTTACCGACAAAAATAAAGTATTCCATGTCAGCACCTGCAGGAGCTGTGGCATCCGTCACTAATACCAACTTTTCTCCCTTGATTTTATGCGCAATTCTGATGTTTGCGTAATCAACGTGGAAGCCGTCGGCAATAATGCCAGCGTAAACCTCAGGAGTATCGTAAATCGCGCCAACAACGCCAGGCTCACGACCAACCATCGGCGTCATTGCATTGAACAGGTGAGTGGCGAACGTGATACCAGATTCGAAACCTTGACGCGCTTCTGCGTAAGTTGCGTTGGTGTGGCCGATAGAAACGACAACGCCAGCTTTGTGCAGGCGTTCGATGTGTTCAGGGTCGTTAAGCTCTGGAGCCAATGTTACTTTTGCAACAAGGTCACGGTTCTCACAGATAAGCTCAATCATTTCGTTGTCAGATTTACGAATGTGATCGACGCTATGGATGCCTTTTTTCGCAACGTTTAGGTAAGGGCCTTCAAGGTGCAGACCTAAAGATTGGTTTTGGTACTGGTTATGGTATTCACGAGCTGCCGTAATAACCGCACGCATATCTTCGTCTGAAGAGGTGATAAGCGTTGGTAGGAAGCTAGTACAGCCAGATTTCAGGTTTGCTTTGTGCATGATCTGCATGGTTTCTGCAGTGATCTCATCGTTAAGCATTACACCGCCACAACCATTCAGTTGTAGGTCAATGAAACCTGGGCTTAGGTTTGCTCCGTCTAGGTCGCGAAGCTCGATTCCTTCTGGCAATTCAGAGATAGGACAGACTTTTTTGATCAGTTCGTTTTCGATTACAACAGCATGATCGGTTAGAACATCACTACCAGTGTAAATTTTACAGTTACTTAGCGCGTACATAGTCAGCTAATCCTTATTTCGTGAGATCTTTTAAATTCGTTCGTTACCTAAATGCGGACTTAGTTTGCGAGCATCATTTACGTAACGATTTATCTTTTATGGGCAAACGGCTTCAAAATGAGAAGCGATTTAAGTTGTTGAAAAACATATGAACAATTGATTTTTATTATACATTTAGGTCCATCAACAATGATTATTCACGGTGCTCTATAAGCCCGGAGTTACCATCTTTTTGCCTAATGATTAGATTTGGATTTTATCCATAAATGTTCATTTTTTTGAATGATAAAATAAGTTTTATGATCTCGCTAGCAAAAACCTCTGGATTTGGTAAAAACTGGTGATTAGGATCACAAATGGTAAGGTTTTAATTTGCGGGGCAAAATTAATTGAATACACTGAATAGGACTAAATTGAGCGACTAAAATAAGTTTCTCAAACGAATTCTAAAAAATCCTATAGGGGGAAACAACTGGTGAATATTCTAGGATATGCGCAGAAGCTTGGTAAGGCGTTAATGCTACCAATCGCAACGCTTCCGATTGCGGCATTGCTGCTACGTCTGGGTCAACCAGACTTACTCGATATCGCATTCATGGCATCTGCTGGTAACGCAATCTTCAGTCAACTACCATTATTGTTTGGTTTGGGTATAGCTATTGGTCTTTCTAAAGACGGTAACGGCGCAGCAGGTCTTGCTGGTGCAGTTGCTTACTTTGTTCTGACAGCAACCGCAACAAACATCGATGCTAGTGTAAATATGTCATTCTTCGGCGGTATCTTTGCAGGTATCATCGCAGGTCACTCTTACAATGCATTCCACGCGACTCGTCTTCCAGAGTGGCTAGCATTCTTCTCTGGCAAACGTCTAGTTCCTATTATGGCTGGTCTATTTGCTCTAGTTGCTGGCGCAATCTTTGGTGTTGTATGGCCTGCTGTTCAATCTGGTCTAGATGCACTTGCTCACGCAGTTTCAACGTCTGGCGCTATCGGTCAATTTGTTTACGGTACTCTTAACCGTGCACTTATCCCAGTAGGTCTACACCATGTACTGAACTCGTACTTCTGGTTCGGTATGGGCTCTTGTCAAGAGATCGTAGTTGCTGCAGAAGGCTTCTCTCAACTTTGTGTTGACCCTGCACTAGCTAAAACTTTAGTTGTTGGTCAAGAGTACACATTTGAATTTGCTAACTCAGTTAACCCAGAAATTGTTGCAACTGTTAAAGAAGTAACTGAAACAGTTAAATCTGGCGACCTACACCGTTTCTTCGGCGGCGATAAAGGCGCTGGCGTATTCATGAACGGTTTCTTCCCAGTAATGATGTTCGGTCTACCAGGTGCTGCACTTGCAATGTACCTAGCTGCTCCTGCTGAAAAACGTAGCCAAGTTGGTGGCGCACTATTCTCAGTTGCATTCTGTTCATTCCTAACAGGTATCACAGAGCCGCTAGAATTCATGTTCGTATTCCTAGCTCCTGCTCTATACGCAATGCACGCTGTATTTACAGGTTTGTCTCTAGTAGTTGCTAACATGTTTGGTACTCTGCACGGTTTCGGTTTCTCTGCTGGTCTTATCGACTTCGTATTGAACTGGGGTCTAGCAACTAAACCATTCGTACTACTACTAATCGGTCTTGGCTTCGGTGCTCTATACTTCTTCACTTTCTCTTTCGCAATCCGCGCTTTCAACTTGAAATCGCCAGGTCGTGAAGATGATGACGAAGCTGTTGCAGCTCCTGCTGGCGACGCACCAAAGGGCGACCTTGCACGTCAATACCTGAAAGCTCTAGGTGGTCACGACAACCTAACTTCAATCGACGCTTGTATCACTCGTCTACGTCTAACTCTTAAAGACCGCTCTGTTGCAGATGAAGTTGTTCTTAAGAAACTTGGTGCTAAAGGTGTGGTTAAACTAGGTGAAAACAACCTACAGGTTATCCTAGGCCCACTAGCTGAAATCGTAGCTGGCGAAATGAAAGCTATTGGTGCAGGCGAAGACCTATCTGATGTAAAACTTCCACAGTAAGGGAAGTACTTAATTAAGACGTAAAGTTACTCTTAAGTAAGTGTCAAATTGAAAGCCTCCCACATGGGAGGCTTTTTTGTGCCTACAGTTTAAGACCAGCGAACACGGTTCGTTCTATTCTTCATCGAATAGCAGAAATAATCGCAATTAACGGACGGTTCTTATTGTGCAAAGGCTAAGAATTGTGGATGATTAGCAACAATGATCTTTCTATCTTTGACTGGCGCTATAAGCGACCGTTTTCTTGGGGACGAAAGATAACTTTCTCTGACAATACTAAATACATAGAGGTGCTATAGATGAGTGAAGCTGAGGCTCGTCCATCGAATTTCATTCGCCAAATTATTGATAAAGATTTAGCGGATGGTACACACAGTAGCGTGCATACTCGTTTCCCGCCGGAGCCAAATGGCTACCTGCACATTGGTCACGCTAAATCTATTTGCTTGAACTTTGGTATTGCTCAGGACTACCAGGGACAATGTAATCTTCGTTTCGATGATACAAACCCTGAAAAAGAAGACGTTGAATACGTTGAGTCAATTAAGAATGATGTAAGCTGGTTAGGCTTCGAATGGTCTGGTGATATTTGTTACTCATCAAACTACTTCGATACGCTTTACGCTTATGCTGTGGAATTAATTAATAAAGGCTTAGCGTATGTTGACGAGCTAAGTCCTGATCAAATCCGTGAGTACCGTGGCACGCTAAAAGAGCCTGGTAAAGCGAGCCCATACCGTGACCGCAGCCCTGAAGAGAACCTAGCGTTGTTTGAAAAAATGCGTGACGGTGGCTTTGAAGAAGGTAAAGCGTGTCTACGTGCTAAGATCGACATGAGCTCTTCGTTCATGGTTATGCGCGATCCTGTTATCTACCGTGTTCGTTTTGCTCACCACCATCAAACGGCTGACAAGTGGTGCATTTACCCAATGTACGACTTTACTCACTGTATCTCTGATGCGCTGGAAGGTATTACGCACTCTATCTGTACGCTTGAATTCCAAGATAACCGTCGTTTGTACGATTGGGTTCTAGATAACATCACGATTGACTGCCAACCTCGTCAGTACGAGTTTAGCCGCCTGAATCTTGAATATACAGTGATGTCTAAGCGTAAGCTGAACCAACTTGTGGTTGAAAACCTAGTTCAAGGTTGGGATGACCCACGCATGCCTACTATTTCTGGCCTACGTCGTCGTGGTTTTACTTCAAGCTCGATTCGTGAATTCTGTAAGCGTATTGGTGTAACTAAGCAAGAGAACATGATTGAGTTCGGTTCACTTGAATCTTGCATCCGTGATGATCTGAACGAAAATGCACCTCGTGCAATGGCTGTTCTGGATCCAGTTAAGATCGTTATCGAAAACTACGAAGCAGATACAGTAGAAACGCTAACGGTTGCAAACCACCCGAACAAGCCAGAAATGGGTACTCGTGAAGTTCCATTTACACGCGAAGTTTGGATCGAACGTGACGACTTCCGTGAAGAAGCAAACAAAAAGTACAAGCGTTTGGTTCTAGGTAAAGAAGTTCGCCTGCGTGGTGCTTACGTGATCAAAGCTGAACGTATCGAAAAAGATGCAGAAGGCAACATTACGACTATCTTCTGTTCTTACGACAATGAAACATTGGGTAAGAACCCTGCAGATGGCCGCAAAGTGAAAGGCGTTATCCACTGGGTATCTGCTGATAAAGCACTGCCTGCTGAGATTCGTTTGTACGATCGTCTATTCACAGTGCCAAACCCAGCCGCTGCTGATGACTTCGCTGCAACGCTAAACCCTGAATCTCTTGTTACGCTAAATGGTTTTGTTGAACCTAGCTTAGCAGAAGGTGTGGCAGAGCAAGCGTACCAGTTTGAACGTACAGGTTACTTCTGTGTGGATTCGAAAGACTCTAAAGCAGATGCACTAGTCTTCAACCGCACGGTTGGTCTACGTGACACATGGGGAAAAACTGAAGCTTAATCGCTAAAGTGATTCGCTTTCGATAAGCACCCTAATAAAAAACCGGCTTAGAGCCGGTTTTTTGTATCTGAATAAAGTCGTCAATTATAGAATAAGTTGCGATTAATCGTCTTATGTAGTGACCATATAAAAAACGCCGGCCTAAGCCAGCGTTCTGTATTACTACTTCGCTTTATGCGCGTCTGGATTGCCTTTGCAATCTCCGTTAATGCTTTTGCCGTACAAGTACAAACTGTGGTTTGTTAGTTGCACGTTGTAACGCTGAGCAATCTCTTTCTGTCTTTCTTCGATGATGTCATCAGAGAATTCGATCACTTCGCCACAATCTAAACATACAAGGTGGTCGTGGTGGTGCTGTGTAGAAAGTTCAAATACAGACTTGCCGCCTTCGAAGTGGTGACGAGTTACAATGCCAGCGTCATCGAATTGGTTAAGTACTCGATAAACGGTTGCAAGACCGATTTCTTCACCTAGGTCGATCAGCTTCTTATATAAATCTTCAGCACTAATATGTTGGCAGTCTGGCTGTTGTAATACTTCTAAAATTTTGAGCCGTGGAAGGGTCACTTTAAGACCTGCATCTTTTAGCGCTTGATTATTGTCTGACATATACTTTCCTGTTGATGATCTGCAGCAATTAACAGAATTCAATATTAATACCATTATAGTTTAGTCAGGCATAACAATAAACCACGAACTTCAAAGGGTTACTTACTGACATCACAATCTGTTTTGTAAATTGGAAGTATCTCACTTATAGTGGAGGTACGACCAGTCAAGGTGACGGTGTTTCTGATATGAACATGGAATGTTGTTATGAATAAGCAACTCGCAAAAATATATAAACCCAACATTGTAAAATTTGCTCTTAATATTTGGCCTCCCTTTTGGGGAGCGGGTATTCGAATAGCCCACATTAGCACTGACTTTAGGGTTGTTAAGACAGTACTTAAGCTACGCTGGTGGAATAAGAACGCCAATCGTACTCAATATGGCGGCAGTATCTTTTCTCTTACCGATCCCGTTTACTCATTGATGTTAATGGGAATTTTAGGTGAACGATATTATGTTTGGGATAAAGAAGCGAGCATTAACTTCATCAAGCCGGGGCAATCGGACTTGTATGCAGATTTTGAGATAAGGCAAGGGCAGCTTGACGATATCTATCGTCAGACGCAACTCGGTGAAAAGTGCTTCCCCGAATTTATTATTCACGTGAAAGATAAGCAGGGTAATGTGGTTTCAGAAATTCAACGCACCCTCTATGTAAGAAAGAAGCCGCAATTTAGAGATGATGATGAAGCATTAGAGGCTGAGTGCTAATTAATAGATTTTAAATAGCAAAAAACCTCCTATAAGGAGGTTTTTTCATATCTACATAATGGTTATTAACTGTAACAATTAACAACCACTAGAGAATTAGTCTTCTAGCTCTGCTAGGCACATCTCTTCGTGGATTTGTTTAACCCAGTTAGATACGCGCTCATCAGTTAGCTCAGGTTGACGGTCTTCATCGATACATAGACCAACGAATTGGCTGTCATCGCCTTCAACTAAACCTTTCGATGCTTCGAATTCGTAGCCTTCAGTTGATGTGTGACCTAGGATAGTACCGCCTTTCGCTTCAACGATGTCACGGATAGTACCCATAGCATCACAGAAGTATTCTGCGTAATCTTCTTGGTCGCCACAACCAAAGATAGCAACAAGCTTAGTTGAGAAATCAATAGCTTCTAGCTCTGGGAAAAAGTCATCCCAATCACATTGTGCTTCGCCGTAGTACCACGTAGGGATACCAAGCAGCAGTAGATCGAAGTTATCGATATCTTCTTTGCTGCTTTTTGCAATGTCTTGAACGTGAACGAGCTGTTTGCTCAATTGCTTTTGAATCATCTTAGCAACAGCTTCAGTGTTACCTGTATCGCTACCAAAGAAGAGACCTACACTTGCCATAGAATCATTACCTTTCATTTTGTCTGTTGTCGGTGTAATAAAGTTCGGAAGAGAATCGTTAGATCCCAGTTCCTTCCCAGCTTAGTTGGATTATCCCTTTGGCGATAAAACCCGCACAGCCAAGGAAAAGTACTAACCATACGATGCGACGACCAAATGGAGGAACATTTCCCTGCTTGAGAACGTCCTTAATTGCCATACCGATTAAAAAGAAAATCGCGGCAAACAGGAGATCTAAACCAACAGATTCGATGATGTTCATGTAGTCGTAAAGCATGGGAACCTTATATACCAATTTTGCTTGGGCGCACTATATCACTGTTGTGAGATAAAGTTAATCTGCAGTAATTACACAGCTCTCATTTATCTGCACGAAAAAGCGCAGTTAAGCGATGAATTTTCTAATTGCTCTAAGTACTTCTGCTGGTTTTTCAGCATGCAGCCAGTGACCTGTGTTGGCAATGACATGCGCTTTTGCGTTAGAAAATTGCTGCTGAACGGCTGCTTGATGTTCTGCGGTGAGGTAATCTGAATCCCCACCTTTAATGAGCAAGGTTTTGACCGAGGTTTTCTCGATCGGTTCCCAACCAATAATATGTGGGTAGTTGCTCAATAACGAAGCAACATTGAAGCGCCATTCCATGATGCCTTGCTCTGTTTTGAACAAAGATTTGGTTAAAAACTGGCGAACGCCATCGATCTCGATATGTTTTGCGAGAACCTTGAGTGCATCTGAGCGTGAAGTCGGCTCTTCTTCTATCACGGCTTGCAGGCCTGCGAATACGTTGTCGTGGCGACTCTGAGTGTACGCGACCGGAGCCATATCCAAGACAATCAATTTATGCAGCGCAAGATGTTGTGTCAGTGCCATCGCTACTTTGCCACCCATCGAGTGACCAATCACAGTGACGTCTTCTGACTTAAGATCATGCAGCAGTTGAGCCACGTCTTGTGCCATCGCTTGATAGTTATGAGTGTCACTATGGAAGGATTGACCGTGGTTGCGGAGATCGATACTAAGTACCTGATGATCGGCTTTTAGATCCCTAGCGAGCAAGCCAAGGTTGTCCAGATTACCGAATAATCCATGGATCAAAACAATGGTGTGACCCTCACCTTCAATTTTATAGTTGAGCTGTACTGACATTTTTATCTTATTCATGGTGGGTTTGACGTAGAGTATCCGCGCGGATCTCGCTATAATCCCCCAGAGTTTAAACATTGAGATTGTGAAAAGCGAATGAAAACAATTGAGGTTGATGAGGACCTATACCGTTTTATTGCGGGTCAGACAGAACGTATTGGCGAAAGCGCTTCAGATATTCTGCGCCGCTTGTTACAGGTTGATAGCCAAGGCATGGCTCCGATCGAAGAGATCGTTGAGCCAAAAGGTATCGTTGTTAGCAAAGAGGTAGGCTTTACTCCAGAGAAGTTCGATGGCGTTAAAGAAATGCGCTCACTACTAATATCAGATGAGTTTGCATCACTAAAGAAAGCCATTGATCGTTTCATGCTTGTGTTATCAACACTGCATAAAATCGACCCTTTAAGCTTTTCAGAAGCAACTCAAGTAAAAGGCCGTAAGCGCGTTTACTTTGCAGATAACGAAGCGACGTTGCTAGCAAACGGCAACACGACTAAGCCTAAAGCTATTCCACAAAGTCCTTTTTGGGTTATTACTAATAACAATACAAGCCGAAAAAGACAGATGGTTGAGCAGCTTATGAGCCGCATGAATTTCCAAGCAGAATTGATAGAAAAAGTAACAGGTTCAATTTAACGAAATCTGATTTAAACCTCATAATATCCATGGATAAGAAGATATTATGAGGTTTTTTTGTTTTAAAATTTTATATATAAGGATGTCGAAAAATGGCTATGCACCCTCGTGCTGGGCAGAAAGCTCAGCAGGAAGATCTTCATAATATCCCGGCTTTAGTTGCTAACTATTTCTTACAGCAACCGGATGCTACGAACCCAGATCATAAAGTACTTTTCGGTACTTCAGGTCACCGCGGTACAGCAGACAAATCAACATTTAACGAAAACCACATTCTAGCAATTGCACAAGCGGTTGCTGAAGTTCGTGCCGAGCAAGGTACAACTGGCCCTCTTTTCTTAGGTAAAGATACTCACGCTCTATCTGAGCCTGCGTTCTCTACGGTTATCGAAGTGCTTGTAGCGAACGGTGTTGAAGTTATTATTCAAGAAAACAACGGCTTTACTCCAACACCTGGTATCTCGCACGCGATTCTTACGCACAACCTAGTGAATGACAAAAAAGCCGACGGCATTGTTATCACGCCTTCACATAACCCACCTCAAGACGGCGGTATTAAATACAACCCGACACACGGTGGCCCAGCTGAAGCTGAACTGACTCAAGCGATTGAAGACCGTGCGAACGTGATCATTGCTGAGCAAATGCAAGGTGTTAAGCGTACGCCTATCGCACAGGCTAAACAGTCTGAGCTAGTAAAAGAAGTTGACCTAGTCGCGCCATACGTCGCTGATTTGGTTAACGTCGTGGATATGGAAGCGATCCAGAAAGCAAACATCAAGATTGGTGTTGATCCACTGGGTGGCAGCGGTATTGATTACTGGCGTCAAATTGGTAAAGCGTACAATCTAGATCTTACTCTGGTAAGTGAAGCGGTTGACCCTTCATTCCAATTCATGTCTCTAGATAAAGATGGCGTAGTTCGTATGGACTGTTCTTCTCCATACGCAATGGCAGGCTTACTGGCGCTTAAAGACGAGTACGCTCTAGCATTTGGTAACGACCCAGATTACGATCGCCACGGTATCGTGACACCTAAAGGTTTGATGAATCCAAACCACTTCTTAGCGGTTTGTATTGATTACCTATACCGTAACCGTGAAGGTTGGGGTAAAGACGTTGCTGTTGGTAAGACACTAGTATCAAGTGCATTAATCGATCGCGTAGTTTCTGACTTAGGTCGCGAACTTTGTGAAGTGCCAGTTGGTTTCAAATGGTTCGTTGATGGCTTATACAACGGCCAGTTTGGTTTTGGTGGCGAAGAGAGCGCAGGTGCTTCTTTCCTACGTAAAGACGGTACGCCTTGGTCAACAGATAAAGACGGCCTGATTCTTTGCTTGCTTGCGGCTGAGATCACAGCAGTGACAGGTAAGAACCCACAAGAATACTACGAAGAACTTGCCGCTAAACACGGTGAATCTAAGTACAACCGTATTCAAGCGGTAGCAAATGGTGCACAGAAAGACGTGCTGAAGAAACTATCTCCAGAGATGGTTTCTGCTGAGACGTTGGCTGGTGATGCAATTACTGCACGCTTAACACACGCTCCAGGTAACGGTGCTGCGATTGGTGGCTTGAAAGTGACAACTGAGAACGGCTGGTTTGCTGCGCGTCCATCAGGCACTGAAGACATCTACAAGATCTACTGTGAAAGCTTTAAGGGTGAAGAGCACCTGAAAGCAATCGAAGCAGAAGCTCAAGAGATTGTTAACCAAGTATTTGCAGCCGCTGGCCTATAATCGAATCTCGATTACTAGAGTTGCTAAGTAAATAGAAGAAGGGTTGATGTGAAAGCATCAACCCTTTTTGTTTGTGTTAGTTACGTATAAGCGGGAAAAGGTAAATGAGTTAGCTCAGACGACTAACCGTGTGGCCAACTTTGTGGCATCACAAACCAGAATTGACCAGACTTGGTTTGCCCATGAACGAAGCGATCACCAAATTCGGCGATGGGTTCACCGCTGAAATCATCCGTTCCAGCGGCCCATTGCTCTTTGCTTAGAGGATAGAGTGTTTCGGTGATCTGGTGAGCCTGATTTTGATAGCACCAAAATCCGTTTACTTGGCTTGGGTTAATGTTGTATCCCAAACACTCCGTAGGTACGTTTTGTTCTAGAAATGGGTTGGTATAGAGGCGACCTTGCATCAAAAGGTGTTTTGAGTCGACATCGATATCTGGATACTGATCAATAAAAGCGCTTGAAGAGGACATACCAAGTTGATGGCAGAGCATCCTATCGAGCTTCTTGTCCAATTGGTCGTGAGAATTGGGACCAAACCATGTTTGTTCGTGGAGCAGATAAAACTTAATCGCCACTTCCCAATGTTCCAGCTTTTGGCTGCTCTCTTCTTTAAGAATAAAGTCGATTGCACCGAGAGTTCTGCCTTCCACATTGATCTGAATCTCGTCGTGCTTTATCGAGTAATTCGGTGAGGCAGCGATCACTTGCTCGCATAGATATTGGTAGAGGAAACCTAATCTAGGATTACCCTCATAAGTATGTGATGAGTCGATGGCATGGTTGCTAGAGAATGCACTGAGATCCGAAACCGGTGGCTTGATTTCTAGTAATGGCGGTGAGTCGATGACCCATTGGTAAAAACGTTGCAGTGCTGTCATCTCTTCCTCATAAACTCATCGTGGGGCTTTCGACATTCTACCCGTAAATTGATATAACGACGTTATTATAAAGGTAAGCTGGAAAGAAAAATGATTAACTTACAATTAGAAAAGCTACTTAACGAAAAACTGCAGCCACAGCAGATTAAAGATTACTGTCCTAATGGTCTTCAAGTTGAAGGCGCGACAGAAGTGAAGCGAATCGTTACTGGTGTAACAGCTTCTCAAGCCTTGATTGATAAAGCGGTAGAACTGAACGCAGACGCTTTGTTAGTCCATCACGGCTTTTTCTGGAAAGGCGAGTCAGAAGCGATTCGTGGCATGAAGGGCAAGCGCATTCGTACCTTGATTAAAAATGACATCAATCTTTTAGGTTATCACTTGCCGCTTGATATCCACCCTGAGCTTGGTAATAACGCGAAACTGGCGGAGTTACTTGAGATAGAAGTCGAAGGCGGTTTGGAAGGGCACCCACAATCGGTTGCTATGTTTGGTAAATTAAAAACACCAATGACAGGTACTGAATTCGCAGCAAAAATCGATCAAGCTCTAAATCGTAAACCACTGCATATCGCTCCAGAAAACCAAGACAAAATGATAACGACCGTCGGTTGGTGTACTGGTGGTGGTCAAGACTACACTGAGCTAGCGGCTTCTCAAGGCATTGATGCTTTTATTTCTGGTGAAATTTCTGAGCGCACTACTTACTCAGCACGCGAGCAAGACATTCATTATTTTGCTGCTGGCCACCACGCGACTGAGCGATACGGTGTAAAAGCGTTAGGTGAATGGTTAGCGGAAGAACATGGCTTGGATGTTGAGTTTATTGATATCGATAACCCAGTTTAAGAGCAGATGCGAGATAAGGGGTACGAGTCGAGTGTATGCGTCGTTCTCTAGAATTGAGCAGGTAACCTGTATAGTTTATCTGCTCGCTTAAGGAGATCCCCAACTCATTCGTCCCTCGTTCTTGGGGATGACGATATTATTTTATTCGTTCACTTCGCATTCTTGAGGATGACGGGGTTGAGAGCGTACAAAAGAAAAGGGGTTGATGTTCTCACATCAACCCTTTTTAACATTATGATTTATAGCAACTATTCACGTTCGTGAAGTGCTTTAAAGTCACGTTGTTCTTCACCAGTATATAGCTGACGAGGACGACCGATACGGTTCGTCGGATCGCTGTGCATTTCGTTCCAGTGAGCAATCCAACCGATGGTACGAGACATCGCGAAGATTACTGTAAACATAGATACTGGAATACCGATTGCTTTCAGAATGATACCTGAGTAGAAATCTACGTTCGGGTATAGCTTCTTAGAAACAAAGTACTCATCAGAAAGAGCGATACGCTCAAGTTCCATCGCTACGTCTAGTAGTGGATCTTGGATGTTTAGCTCTTTAAGCACTTCGTGACACGCTTCGCGCATTACTGTTGCACGTGGGTCGTAGTTCTTGTAAACACGGTGACCGAAGCCCATCAAACGGAATGGGTCATCTTTGTCTTTTGCTTTCGCAACGTATTCTTCAATGTTATCTACGCTACCGATCTCTTCAAGCATGCGCAGACAAGCTTCGTTTGCACCGCCGTGAGCTGGGCCCCAAAGTGATGCGATACCTGCTGCGATACACGCAAACGGGTTAGCACCAGATGAACCAGCAAGACGCACTGTAGACGTAGAAGCGTTCTGTTCGTGGTCAGCATGTAGAGTGAAAATCTTATCCATTGCACGAGCAACGATAGGGTTCACTTCATACTCTTCACATGGGTTTGCAAACATCATGTGTAAGAAGTTTTCTGCGTAGCCTAGGTCGTTACGTGGGTAGATAAACGGCTGACCGATTGAATATTTGTAACACATTGCAGCCAGTGTTGGCATTTTTGAAATCAGGCGGTATGCCGCAATTTCACGGTGTGTATCGTTGTTGACATCAAGTGAGTCGTGGTAGAACGCCGCTAGAGCGCCTACAACACCACACATTACAGCCATAGGGTGAGCGTCACGACGGAAGCCGTGGAAGAAACTAGCGATTTGCTCGTGCACCATAGTGTGACGTGTCACGGTAGTCTTGAACTTTTCATACTCAGCTCGAGATGGGGCTTCACCGTAAAGAAGTATGTAACATACTTCTAAGTAATCAGCGTTATTGGCAAGTTGGTCGATTGGATAACCACGATGTAAAAGAATGCCTTTTCCACCGTCAATAAAAGTGATTTGAGACTCACAGGATGCAGTGGCAAGAAAACCAGGGTCAAAAGTGAAAAAACCATTAGAACCTAGTGTACGAACATCGATCACTGGAGTACCAAGTACACCTTCTGTAATCGGCAGCTCGATTGGCGCTTGACCTTCAATGTGAAGGGTAGCTTTCTTATCCGCCATAACAATCTCCTTTGTTTATTATTAATCCGTCCAGGATGTTTATGTGCCATTTTTTTACTGGTCTTACGTGGGAAAGTCAATTTTTCTACAGCTTTGTGTGCACTTGTTAGTGTTTTTTACATTAAATTCGTTAAAAATCTGGTCTGTGTAGCATTATTTGTTACATCAATTGTATTAGAATGTTGCCAGCCGTATAGTGGCGCTGAAAAGTTTGGTTAAAACCTTATAAATGCAAGGCTAAGAAGAAATGTGAGGTGTCTTTCTTAATCGAGCAGTTAACAATTATTTTACAATTATCTAAGGCTCAACTTCAGTTATTTGTTAAGTTAATGTTAAATTTTGAAGGTTTGCAATCAAATTTTGTCCATAACAATATCATAAGGTTATTTAATGACCATAATGCTCAATGGAGCTGAGTGAGCAAGCCCGTGAAAGAAAGAAAGACAAGACCTGTTAATTTAGATTTACAGACCATCCACTTTCCAATCACAGCAATAGCTTCCATCCTACACCGTGTGTCTGGGGTGATAACTTTTGTCGCGATTGGAATTTTGCTTTGGTTACTATCCATTTCCCTCTCATCCCCAGTAGGCTTTGCCGAAGCTAGCGACATTGTCGATGGTTTCTTCGTGAAGTTTATTCTGTGGGGCATTTTAACCGCTTTGGCTTACCACATTGCTGGTGGTATTCGTCACCTTCTTATGGACCTTGGTCACTTTGAAGAGCTGGAATCTGGCGCGAAGAGCGCTAAGGTTGCATTCGCAGCAACAGCGGTATTGTCTCTACTAGCGGGGATCTTAGTATGGTAAACAACGTTTCTACTTTTGGTCGTAATGGTGTCCACGATTATCTATTGATTCGTGCTACTGCCATCATTATGACGCTTTACACTATCTACCTAGTTAGCTTTTGTGCTTTCTCTGGTGATATCTCTTACGCATCTTGGACGCAATTCTTTGGTGGAACCTTCACTAAAGTCTTCACCATGTTAGCGCTTACTTCTGTTTTGGTTCACGCGTGGATCGGCCTATGGCAAGTACTAACTGACTACATCAAATGCGCAAAACTGCGTGTTGGTCTTCAAGTCGGTGTTGTTGCAGTTCTTCTTGGATATTTCTTCTCTGGTCTGTTTATTTTGTGGGGTGCGTAAGTGACTATTCCTGTTCGTGAGTTTGATGCCGTAGTGATCGGCGCTGGTGGTGCAGGTATGCGTGCCGCACTGCAAATTTCTGAGCAAGGCCTTTCTTGTGCATTGCTTTCTAAAGTTTTCCCTACTCGTTCTCATACGGTTTCAGCGCAAGGCGGCATCACTGTTGCTCTTGGTAACGCGCATGAAGACCATTGGGAACAACATATGTATGACACAGTAAAAGGTTCTGATTACATCGGTGACCAAGACGCTATCGAATACATGTGTAAAAACGGTCCTGAGTCGGTAATCGAACTCGAAAAAATGGGCCTGCCTTTCTCTCGTTTTGAGAACGGTACTATTTACCAGCGTCCTTTCGGTGGTCAATCTAAAAACTTTGGTGGTGAGCAAGCGGCTCGTACCGCAGCTGCAGCCGACCGTACTGGTCACGCACTGCTTCATACGCTTTACCAACAAAACATTAAACACAAAACGACGGTTTTCTCTGAGTGGTATGCACTGGATCTTGTTAAAAACGAAGATGGTGCAATTTTAGGTACTACCGCGCTTTGTATGGAAACGGGCGAGGTTTGCTACTTCAAAGCGAAGGCAACAATCCTTGCGACTGGTGGTGCTGGTCGTATCTACGCATCAACAACCAATGCACACATTAACACTGGTGACGGTGTTGGTATGGCGATTCGTGCTGGCGTTCCTATGCAAGACATCGAAATGTGGCAGTTCCACCCGACGGGTATCGCTGGTGCAGGTGTATTGGTAACGGAAGGTTGTCGTGGTGAAGGTGGTTACCTTCTCAATAAAGACGGCGAACGCTTCATGGAACGTTACGCACCAAACGCTAAAGACTTAGCGGGTCGTGATGTTGTTGCTCGTTCAATGATGGTTGAAATTCGTGAAGGTCGCGGTTGCGATGGCCCTTGGGGTCCACACATCAAGCTTAAGCTTGATCATCTAGGTAAAGAGACACTTGAATCTCGTCTTCCTGGTGTATGTGAACTTTCTCGTACCTTTGCTCACGTTGATCCAGTGAAAGAGCCAATCCCAGTAATCCCTACATGTCACTACATGATGGGTGGTGTTCCAACACAAGTTTCTGGTCAAGCTATTAAGCAAACCGAAGACGGCAACGATGTTGAAATCCAAGGTCTCTTTGCTTGTGGTGAAATCGCATCAGTATCAGTACATGGTGCCAACCGTCTAGGTGGTAACTCACTGCTTGATTTAGTGGTATTTGGTCGTGCGACAGGTCTACACCTAGGTGAGACACTGAAGAAGCAAGACGAAGCGAAACCTGCAACTGAAGCTGACATTGAGCGTTCACTAGAGCGTTACAACCGTTGGGAAAACAGCACAGACGGCGAAGATCCAGCGCAAATCCGTAAAGATCTTCAGCAATGTATGCAGAACAACTTCTCAGTATTCCGTGAAGGCAAAGCAATGGCTGAAGGCCTAGAAGAGCTAAAAGCGATTCGCGAGCGTCTGAAAAATGCACACCTATCTGATAAGTCTACAGAGTTCAACACTCAACGTATCGAGTGTCTAGAGCTTGAAAACTTGATGGAAACGGCATTCGCAACGGCTGTTGCTGCAAATTTCCGTACAGAGAGCCGTGGCGCACACGCTCGATTCGATTTCCCTGACCGTGATGATGAGCAATGGCTATGCCACTCACTTTACAACCCAGAGTCAGAGAGCATGACTAAGCGTGGTGTAAACATGGAACCTATCCATCGTGAAGCGTTCCCACCAAAAGCACGTACGTACTAAGGAGATATGACCATGAAACTGAATTTCTCTTTATATCGTTACAATCCAGATGTCGACCAGAAACCTTATATGAAGGAATACACTCTAGAAGTGGATGAAGGTTCAGACATGATGCTTTTGGATGCGCTTATTCTGTTGAAAGAGCAAGATCCAACAATCTCATTCCGTCGCTCATGCCGTGAAGGTGTATGTGGCTCGGATGGTTTGAACATGAACGGTAAAAATGGCCTAGCGTGTATCACGCCATTGTCTGCGCTTTCGGGCCAAGACAAGATTGTGATTCGCCCACTGCCTGGCTTACCCGTTGTTCGTGACCTGATTGTAGACATGACTCAGTTCTACGATAACTACGAAAAAGTGAAGCCATTCTTAGTGTCTGATGGCAATGTGCCACCGGCTCGTGAAAACTTACAAAGCCCTGATGAGCGTGCTCATTTAGATGGATTGTACGAATGTATCATGTGTGCATGTTGTACAACGTCATGCCCATCATTCTGGTGGAACCCTGACAAATTCATCGGACCAGCAGGCCTGCTTGCAGCGTACCGTTGGCTAATTGATAGCCGAGATACAGCGACAGACGAACGTTTGTCCGATCTTGATGATGCATTTAGCGTTTTTCGTTGCCATGGCATCATGAATTGTGTAAGTGTTTGTCCTAAGGGATTAAATCCGACGAAAGCGATTGGTCACATCAAGACCATGCTAGTGAATCGTTCGGTTTAAGTTATATAAAAATTGCCGCCCTAGAAGTTTTGGGGCGGCCTTTTAATAGCTCGGCATAGACCGCAGCAAACGTGAAAACTACTGGTTAAGGGAAAATATGCACAACGGCGTGATGAAGGCATGGCTCGAGTCTTCACACTTGGCTGGCGCCAATGCAACGTACGTAGAAGAACTCTATGAACTGTATCTAAGTGACCCAGATTCGGTAAGTGACGAATGGAGAAGTGTTTTTGAAGAACTGCCTGTGCAAGCTTCAGAGACAGTGGAACAACCACACTCTCGTGTTCGTGAATACTTCCGTCGACTCGCTCAAGAAACAAAGCATTACAGTGTCCAAGTTAGTGATCCAGATGTCGATGCGAAACAAGTAAAGGTTCTGCAACTTATTAATGCCTATCGATTCCGAGGGCATCAAGCAGCAAATCTAGACCCCCTAGGTTTATGGAAAAGAGCGACAGTTGATGAACTGGACCCTTCTTTCCACACTCTTACCGAAGATGACCTCAATGAGACGTTCAACGTCGGCTCTTACGCCATTGGCCAAGAGACGATGGTGCTTAAAGATCTCTACAAATCTCTAAAGCAAACGTATTGTGGCTCTATTGGTGCTGAATACATGCACATGACAAATACAGAGCAAAAGCGTTGGATCCAACAACGTTTAGAGTCTGTATCTGGTCAACCCTCTTTCAACAAAGAAGAAAAGCAAGCTTTCCTAGAAGAGCTAACTGCTGCTGAAGGTCTTGAGCGCTATCTTGGTGCGAAATTCCCAGGCGCAAAACGCTTCTCGTTGGAAGGTGGTGATGCTCTTATCCCAATGACGAAAGAAATTATTCGTCATGCTGGCGGACAAGGCATGCGTGAAGTTGTTGTTGGTATGGCTCACCGTGGTCGTCTAAACATGTTGGTCAACGTGCTTGGTAAAAAGCCACAAGACCTGTTTGACGAGTTTGCGGGCAAGCACGATGACACGTGGGGTACTGGTGATGTGAAATACCACCAAGGCTTCTCTGCGGACTTCGCAACGCCAGGCGGCAACGTTCACTTAGCACTAGCATTTAACCCATCTCACTTAGAAATCGTAAACCCGGTAGTTATCGGTTCAGTACGTGCACGTCAAGATCGCCTTGGTGATAATGATGGTAGCCGTGTACTTCCAATTACTATCCACGGTGACTCAGCTATCGCTGGTCAGGGTGTAGTACAAGAGACGTTTAACATGTCTCAAGCTCGTGGTTTCTGTGTAGGTGGTACGGTTCGTATCGTTGTAAACAACCAAGTTGGTTTTACAACGTCTAACCCTCGCGATACACGCTCTACGATGTACTGTACCGATATCGCGAAGATGGTTCAGGCTCCAATTTTCCACGTTAACTCTGATGATCCAGAAGCGGTTGCGTTTGTTGCGCGTCTTGCATTGGATTACCGTAATACGTTTAAGCGTGATGTTGTTATTGATTTGGTTTGTTACCGTCGCCACGGTCACAATGAAGCCGATGAGCCGAATGCAACACAGCCTTTGATGTACCAAAAAATCAAGAAGCACCCAACACCACGTAAGCTTTACGCTGACGTGCTAATGGAGCGCGGTGAGTTTGGTATTGATACAGCAACTCAGCTAGTTAACGAATATCGTGATGCACTTGATCACGGTGAAGTTGTGGTTAAAGAGTGGCGTCCAATGGCACTTCACTCAGTAGACTGGTCTCCTTACCTAGGTCACGACTGGAACATCGAGTGGGATAACAAGATTGATATCGAGCGCCTGAAAGAGCTTGGTACCAAACTTTGTCAATACCCGGACAGCCACAAGCTGCAAAGCCGAGTAAATAAACTGTACAACGATCGTACTGCCATGGTGAATGGTGAGAAACAAGTCGATTGGGGTATGGCTGAAACTCTGGCATACGCAACACTTGTTGACGACGGTAAGCGTATTCGTATCTCAGGCCAAGATTCAGGTCGTGGTACGTTCTTCCACCGTCACTCAGTACTGCACAATCAATCAGATGCAAGCACGTATGTTCCTCTTGCGAACATTCATGATAAACAAGGGCCATTCCAAGTGTTTGACTCTGTGTTATCTGAAGAAGCGGTACTCGCATTTGAGTATGGTTACGCGACAGCAGAGCCAAGCGGTCTAACCCTTTGGGAAGCTCAATTTGGTGACTTCGCAAACGGTGCACAAGTTGTTATCGACCAATTCATTTCATCAGGTGAGCAAAAGTGGGCACGTCTATGTGGTCTAACTATGCTGCTTCCTCACGGTTATGAAGGCCAAGGCCCGGAGCACTCTTCTGCACGTCTTGAGCGTTACCTTCAGTTATGTGCTGAACAAAACATGCAGGTTGTTGTTCCTTCAACACCAGCTCAGGTTTACCACATGATTCGCCGTCAGGTTGTTCGACCAATGCGTCGTCCACTGATTGTAATGTCACCTAAGTCATTGCTTCGTCACCCTCTGTGTACTTCTTCTCTTGAAGATTTGGCAGAAGGCACGTTCCAACCAGCTATCGCAGAAATTGATGATCTGGCTCCTGAGAACGTAAAACGCGTCGTGTTCTGTTCAGGTAAGGTTTACTTTGACCTGCTTGACCAAAGACGTAAGAACGTGCAAGACGATGTCGCTATTGTACGTATTGAGCAACTTTACCCGTTCCCTTATGAGGACGTGAGAGCTGCCATCGCACAGTACACAAATGTAGTCGATTACGTTTGGTGTCAAGAAGAGCCACAAAACCAAGGTGCTTGGTACAGTAGCCAACATAATTTCCGAGCTGCTATCCCAGTAGGTGCTGATATTCAATACGCAGGTCGTCCTGCATCAGCATCACCAGCTGTTGGCTATATGTCAGTACACTTGAAACAACAAAAAGCGTTAGTTGACGACGCTTTGACCCTACTTAAGAACTAGAAGTAAAAGGAAAATACGCACATGACAATTGAAATTCTGGTTCCAGATTTACCTGAATCTGTGGCTGATGCAACAGTTGCTACTTGGCACAAAAAACCGGGCGAAGCGGTTGCACGTGATGAAGTCATTGTAGATATCGAAACAGATAAAGTAGTTCTAGAAGTACCGGCTCCTGAAGCGGGTGTTCTGGAAGCTATCATCGAAGAAGAGGGTGCTACGGTACTTTCTAAGCAGCTTTTGGCTAAAATCAAGCCGGGTGCTGTCGCTGGTGAACCAACGAAAGACACCACTGAAGATACAGAAGCATCTCCTGATAAGCGCCATAAAGCTGCGCTAACAGAAGAGAACAACGACGCACTAAGCCCAGCTGTTCGTCGCCTGCTTGCTGAGCACAACCTACAACCAGCTGACGTTAAAGGCACTGGTGTTGGTGGTCGTATTACTCGTGAAGACATCGACGCACACCTAGCAGCAGCGAAAGCGGCTCCGGCAGCAGCATCTGCACCAGCAGTTGAAGCGCCAGCAGCGGCTCGCAGCCAAAAACGCGTGCCTATGACTCGCCTGCGTAAGACAGTTGCAAACCGTCTTCTAGAAGCGAAAAACAGCACAGCAATGCTGACTACTTTCAACGAAGTGAACATGAAGCCAATCATGGACCTTCGTAAGCAGTACAAAGACCAATTCGAGAAACGTCACGATACGCGTCTTGGCTTCATGTCTTTCTACGTGAAAGCAGTAACAGAAGCACTGAAGCGTTTCCCAGAAGTGAACGCTTCTATTGATGGTACAGATATCGTTTACCACAACTACTTCGACATCAGCATGGCGGTATCTACGCCACGTGGTCTAGTGACTCCAGTACTCAAAGACTGTGACACACTAGGTTTCGCTGATATCGAAAAAGGCATCAAAGAGCTAGCAATCAAAGGTCGTGACGGCAAGCTAACGGTTGATGAACTGATGGGCGGCAACTTCACTATCACAAACGGTGGTGTATTTGGTTCTCTAATGTCTACGCCAATCATCAACCCGCCTCAAGCGGCAATTTTGGGTATGCACAAAATCCAAGACCGTCCAATGGCTGTTGATGGCAAGGTAGAGATTCTACCAATGATGTACCTAGCGCTTTCTTACGACCACCGTCTAATCGATGGCCGTGAATCAGTTGGCTTCCTAGTGACCATCAAAGAGCTTCTAGAAGATCCTGCCCGTCTGCTATTAGACGTTTAGTATCGCTAAAACGTCTAGTTAACCCCGTTAGCTAGACGTAAAAAGTTTCAAAGGCTAGGCTGCTCAACGTTTGGCCTTCAATTAAACTGTAAAGCCATTAGAAAATGGACAGCAGTTGTTTTGAGAAGACCCTACAGACGTAACACAGGAAACTGTGTCGTTATGGAAATAATAATCCCTTAAGGGAAAATAAACGGAATATCAAAATGAATTTGCATGAATACCAAGCCAAACAGCTGTTTGCAGAATTCGGTTTGCCTGTACCAGAAGGTTTCGCATGTGATACTGCACAAGAAGCTTTCGAAGCTGCAGGTCGTATCAGTACAGCCAAGAAAGTCGTTAAGTGTCAAGTACACGCTGGTGGCCGCGGTAAAGCGGGCGGCGTAGAGCTACATGACACCAAAGAAGGTGTTAAAGAGTTTGCACAAAAGTGGCTAGGTAAAAACCTAGTGACTTACCAAACAGACGCTAATGGTCAGCCTGTAACTAAGATCCTAGTTGAAGAAGCATCAAACATTGATAACGAACTTTACCTAGGTGCTGTTGTTGACCGCGCAACGCGTAAAATTGTATTCATGGCGTCAACTGAAGGCGGTGTGGACATTGAGAAAATCGCTGAAGAAACTCCAGAGTTGATTCACCAATCAGCGATCGATCCTCTAGTAGGCCCTCAAGCTTACCAAGGCCGTGAACTGGCGTTCAAACTTGGTCTAGTTGGCGATCAAATCAAACAGTTCGTTAAGATCTTCATGGGTCTTGGCCAAATGTTCTCTCAGTACGACCTAGCTCTACTAGAAATCAACCCGCTTGTAATTACTGGCGAAGGCAACCTGCTTTGTCTAGACGGCAAGATCAACATCGACTCAAACGCGATGTACCGTCAGCCTAAACTACGTGAAATGCACGATCCATCTCAAGAAGATGAGCGCGAAGCACACGCAGCACAGTGGGAACTGAACTACGTAGCACTAGATGGTAACGTTGGCTGTATGGTTAACGGTGCAGGCCTTGCGATGGGTACGATGGATATCGTAAACCTACACGGCGGCAAGCCAGCAAACTTCCTTGATGTAGGCGGCGGCGCGACAAAAGAACGTGTAGCTGAAGCATTCAAGATCATCCTTTCTGATGACAATGTTAAAGCAGTACTCGTAAACATTTTCGGTGGCATCGTTCGTTGTGACATGATCGCTGAAGGTATTATCGGTGCAGTTAAAGAAGTCGGCGTAACAGTTCCTGTAGTTGTTCGTCTAGAAGGTACAAACGCAGACCTAGGTCGCGAAGTACTTGCTAATTCTGATGTTGATATCATTGCAGCTGAATCTCTAACAGATGCTGCTCAGAAAGTTGTTGCTGCTGCGGAGGCTAAATAATGTCTGTATTAATTAACAAAGACACTAAAGTAATCTGTCAGGGTTTCACTGGCGGTCAAGGTACATTCCACTCAGACCAAGCTATCGCATACGGTACGCAAATGGTTGGTGGTGTTTCACCTGGTAAAGGTGGTCAAACTCACCTTGGCCTTCCAGTATTCAACACAGTACGTGAAGCGGTAGAAGTAACTGGCGCAACAGCAACAGTTATCTACGTACCAGCTCCTTTCTGTAAAGATGCAATCCTAGAAGCGATTGATGCAGGTATCGAACTGATCGTAACGATCACTGAAGGTATCCCTACAACAGATATGATCGACGTTAAAGTGAAGCTAGAAGAAACTGGCGTTCGCATGATCGGTCCTAACTGTCCAGGTCTTATCACTCCAGACGAGTGTAAGATTGGTATCATGCCTGGTCACATCCACAAGAAGGGTAAAGTAGGTATCGTATCTCGTTCAGGTACTCTGACATACGAAGCAGTTAAGCAAACAACAGATGAAGGCTTTGGTCAGTCTACATGTGTTGGTATCGGTGGTGACCCTATCCCAGGTTCAAACTTCATTGATATCTTGAAACTTTTCCAAGAAGACCCAGAAACTGAAGCAATCGTAATGATTGGTGAAATCGGTGGTACTGCGGAAGAAGAAGCGGCTGATTTCATCAAAGCAAACGTAACTAAGCCAGTTGTATCTTACATCGCTGGTGTTACTGCTCCTCCGGGCAAACGTATGGGCCACGCAGGCGCAATCATCTCTGGCGGTAAAGGTACTGCTGAAGATAAATTCGCAGCACTAGAAGCAGCAGGCGTTAAGACTGTTAAGTCTCTTGCTGACATCGGTAAAGGCCTACGTGAAATCACGGGTTGGTAATCAGCTGGCTTTTATCGATTGAGATAGAAGTTAATTGAAACGATATTAAAAAGGCTTGGTCACTGACCAAGCCTTTTTTTATGTTTTCGAGATACGAGATCGTACTGCTAAGTGCTAAGCTCGACTTCTAACCATTTGAGATAGCATAAACATTGCTGCCGCACTGATAACCACAGACGGGCCAGCAGGCGTATCATAGAACCAAGACAAGCTTAATCCACCGAATACAGCGATAGAGCCAATAATTGATGCAAGGAAGGCCATCTGCTCAGGTGTGCTCGAGAACTTCCTTGCCGTTGCTGCAGGAATAATCAGTAGCGATGTCATGATTAACGCACCAACAAACTTCATACCGACAGCAATCACGATACCGACCAATAGCATCAGAATCAGACGCATTAAATCAATGTTGATGCCATCAACCGCCGCGAGATCTTCGTTAACCGTCGTTGATAGTAGTGGTCGCCAAAAGATAGCAAGTACTAATCCAATCACAGCAGCACCCGCATAGATGAACACTAAATCCGTTGGAGATACTGCCAGCAAGTCACCAAATAGGTAGCTCATTAGGTCAACACGAACGTTATCTAAGAAACTGACAGCAACCAAACCAAGTGATAGCGCACTGTGCGCCAAAATACCGAGTAGGGTATCGGTCGCGACCAGCTTTTGTTTTTGTAAAGTCACTAGCAACACGGCCAGCATCAAACAACAAATCAGCAGCGCGAAATACAAGTTAATGTTGAACAGAAAGCCAAGTGCTAAGCCCATCAAAGAAGCGTGAGCAAGCGTGTCACCAAAGTAAGCCATCTTACGCCACACCACGAATGAACCTAGTGGGCCTGCAATTAGTGCAATACCCAAACCCGCCAAAATAGAGGGAAGAAGAAACTCAAGCATTAGTGATGTCCGTGTTTATGGTTTGAACATTCATGCACGTCGCCTTCGACAGGCTGGCCTGCGAGATCATGATGGTGATGTTCGTGTTGGTGATGATAAAACGCTAGCGTCTCTTGGGTCGCGGTGCCAAAGAGCGCAATATACGAAGGATGGTGTTTGATGTCTGCAGGTGCGCCTGAGCAACAGATGTGGTGGTGTAAACAGATAACATCGTCTGTTTTTGCCATCACTAAATGCAGATCGTGTGAAACCATAAATACGGCACAACCAAAGCGGTGGCGAATGGTGTCAATCAAGTCATACAGGTCTATTTGCCCTTGAACGTCGACGCCTTGAGCCGGTTCATCGAGAACCAGTAGATCTGGTCTTCTTAGCAATGAACGAGCAATGAGCACACGTTGGTTTTCTCCGCCAGATAGCTGGTGCATGTTACTCTTCTGCAGATGTTCAGCACCAACAAGCTTCAATGCTTCAAGGATCTCTTGCTGACTGAAATTGCCAGTGAGTTTTAGAAAACGCTCTACGTTGAGCGGTAGGGAATCATTGAGCTTTAATTTTTGTGGTACATAGCCAATTTTCAGTTTTTTAGCTTTTGTTATTGTGCCTGAAAATTTGGTCTGTAAACCCAGTACCACTTTTACTAATGTCGACTTTCCTGCACCGTTTGGCCCAATCAGGGTGGTGATTCTGCCGCGCTCTAAATTTAGAGAGATGTTGTCTAGAACTTTTCGACCGTCAAATTCGACGCTCACAGAATCTAGTTGGATTAAGTTATCCATGAATAGAACTCATTTGCAATTCGCTAATGTTATAATGTAACATTTACCTCAAGCCTAAGCTACTTTTCTATTATCGAGGGATTATGTCACGTTCATCTTTTATACTTGCTACTTTGCTTTTAGCGCCAAGTGTCGCAAGTGCCAATACTATTCTAACAAGCTTTAAACCAATTCAAATGATTGTGACAGAATTAACGCAAGGCGTTAGTGAGCCGGATGTGTTGATGAACAGCAATGCTTCGCCGCACGATTATGCGCTCAAACCATCAGATGTCAAAAAAGTTCATAGTGCAGATATGGTTGTTTGGTTTGGTCCAGACTTAGAAGCGTTTCTGACCAAGGTGATTGAGTCGAACGATAACGTTATCGAAATCGCTAAAATCCCTGGCATCAACTTACGCGCTTATGGACACGAAGAGCATGACCATGATGCACACGAAGGCCACCACCACGGCAGCCATGACCCGCATTTTTGGTTGGGGATCGATCAGGTTGAAGTTGCCGCGAAATACATCTCAGACAAGCTAATTGAAACTGACCCAGACAACGCAATGGCGTACCAAGAGAATCTCGATTCATTCCTGATTGCATTGAAAGAGAAGCAACAGTCTATTCGAGAGCAACTTGCACCCGTGAAAGACAAAGGTTACTACGTTTTTCATGACGCGTATGGTTACTTTGAGCAAGAGTTTGAGCTAAATAACTTAGGTCACTTTACGGTGAGCCCAGAGCGTAAGCCGGGTGCAAAAAGCCTGATCGCTATTAAGAAAACGATAGTACGTGAAAACGTTCAATGTGTGTTTTCTGAGCCTCAATTCACTCCTGCTGTGATTGAATCAGTGACGCGCGGAAGTAACGCAAAACAAGGTCAGCTTGACCCTATCGGTTCAACAGTTGAAGTGAAGAGTGGAAGCTATTTCGATTTTCTTCAGCAACTTACAGATAGCTATACAAGTTGCTTAGACGAGAAGTAAGTCATAAACGAGTATTCTTTACTCTACTTTGCTCTCGTTAATTTATGAATCATGCCGCTTTTTGCGGCATTTTCGTGACCGCTAAGATAAAACCTCCTAACAAATAACAAACCTCCTTTCTCCTTTTCTAATTTCCGCTAAAATGGAAAGATAATAATAAGCACAAAAAAACTCAGTTTTTGGTTTAGCAACGATAAGACGTTGTGGTACCCAAAATTTCATGTGTTGTTGCTGTTCAGGATTAAGAGTTGTATCGAATTATCTTCAAAATGTTCATGTTAATGAGCATTTCATTTAGCGTTCTAGCGGTAAATACCTCGCCCTCCGTTTTCTATCCTTTGCCCGCTCAAGCGCAAGGGAATTTCCTTGCGGCTAAAAACTTGTATTTAGGTGCCGGAGGTGGGCTCTGGGTTCATGATGTGCATGGAAAAGTACTCTTTTACGATGGTCGAACTCTATTCCCTCGTAAGGGAAGCTTACTGCAATTTTCTTCGGAAAGAGTCGCCTTTCTGAACGATGAGTTTTGGACATTTTTCGACAATGAGGTCTATCGACATAACCCTGGAATTGGCAACGAATTGGCGTTTAGCCTAAGTCCCGGCGCTGAAATAGCGAATATCGGTGCATCAGGCGATTATATTTGGGTTACTGACGGCAGTAATTTCTATACCTACAACACTCAATCTTTAGAATTCAACACCTACTCTCTACTTAAACTGTACCGATACAATAACAGCAGTGACATTGCGATTAACGACGCTGAGTGGGTACTATCAAAGTGGGTGCTAGCGACCAGTTCTGGCGTTTACCTTTCAGAGAATCAAGAGTTTACCCATGTCACCGCATCAGACAAAAACCATATTGAGACGGTTTATTTTTCGAATGCTCGACGTGAGTTAGTGATCGGTACTTTAAATGGTGCTGTGATTGTTGATCTCGCGAACCCAGACAAAGAGACCATCGTTAAAGGGTCGCATGTTCTCTCGTTGGCCGAAACTTCGGACCAGTATTGGATTGGTACAGAGCACGGCCTTATTAGCTACAACTTTATTACGGGACAAATTACTCGATTCGAACAAGCCGCTAGTCAAGACTTCTCGTTACCGGGTGAGAAAATATATTCGTTGATAAACGATCATGCTGGTGGTATGTGGGTTGCGACAAACAACGGTATCCGATACTTCTCACTGTTCAGCAAAACCTTCTCGAGAACACCCCTAACTGGAATGGGCATGCATTCGAGTAGTGTGGTGATCAATAAAGTACTGCCTGTCAGTGACCAGTTATCTTGGGTCGCGTCTTCAATGGGGCTCTACTTGGTTGATTCTGAAAGTGAAGAGAACCCAATTCGTGTTTACTCTAACCCTGTTAATGATTTTGAGATCTTTGGCTCTTCCATTTGGTTGGCGACCGAACAAGGTATCATCAGTCTAAATACGGAAACACTACAACCCGAAGCCCTTGATTTACCAAGGCCAATTGAGGGAGTGCGTGTTGAAAACCTTGCGCTTCAAGCCGATAACGTTCTTTGGATGACCTCTGGGCAAAACCTCTATTCGTTATCTATCGAAACCATGAAACTGACGAGTTATGGCACTGACTGGTTAGTCGACAAGTTCTTGCCTGCGAAGATCACCGCTCTCAATGTAGGCTTGCTAGGTCGCATCTATATAGGAACGGATCATGGCTTCTACTCGTTCATTGATAAACGAATTAGCTTTAGTCGTTCCAGCGAACGGTTTGGCAAAGTCGTCGATATTGAAAAAGCGAAGGATGGAGCGCAGTGGTTTGCGAGCAGTTATGGCGTGTATCGAATCCCGGATGACAGCTCTATTATTCAAGAAATCACTCTTGTTGAAGACAATATTAGCCCCAACTGCCTGATAAGCGATGACAATGGTGTTTGGTTAGGCTCTTCGAAAGGCATCAGTTATTACGGATTGGATGGGCAACTGCATAAACACATAGGTTCGCCATTTGGTTTGATCACCAATGAACTGGCGGCAGGAGCGTGTGCTCTTTTTTACAGTCAAGATAGCCAACCTTCGAGGCTTGTTTTCGGCTCAAAGTATGGTGTAGTCAGCGCGTTATCTAACGAGTTACTGGTATCAACTACACCTCATAGCCGTGCCTTGTTGAGTAAGATAAGTGTCGACCAACAAACGGTATCACTTGGCGGGAAAACGGCAGAGATGGATGAGATTCCTTATGGTTCATCGATGGGGTTTAAGCTAGGTATCTTACCAGCAACGTTCGCACCTGCGATGGAATACCGACTGAGCGACGATGAACCTTGGAGTGAGTTTGAAGGGGGCTTGTTAACGCTCGATCATCTTCTTCCAGGGGATTACACACTTGAAGTGAAGCCGGTTAAAGGCTCCCATTATCGCTTTGTGTCAACCAATCAAAGCTTCTCGATTGCGGAGCCTTGGTATCTGACCAATTGGGCTGCAGCAAGCTCTCTGATATTACTGATTGGCGTTGTGACTATCTTAGTCTTTTGGCGTTCGCGTTATGTCACTTTTGCCAACCGGCACTTAAAAGCGCAAGTTGCACTGAAGACAGACCAATTGAGGCACCAAAGCCGGATATTACTCGCCACTAATCAACAGCTTAAAAAGCAGCTATCCGTGAAGAATGCGCTTGTGTCTCACACTGCCAATGAACTCTCTTCTGAAGTGAATCATATTGCTGCGATGCTCCCGAATTGGAATGACGAGCTCGGGAAGTCGCCGATTCTAACCTTGAAAAATGGCTTAGCTCAATTGAGTAATACGCCTCAAGGAGAAGGGCAAGTTTGTTACGATATAATTTTAATCTTAGAGGTGGTACTCAAAGCTTGGCAGGATGACTTAACCAAAGCCGGTATTGAACTGGATATTAAAGTCGAAACAAAACAACGATATGTCTCGTTGCTGTATTTTAATCTCGATATTATCTTCAATAGCTTGGTCGGGAGCATCATCAAGAGAAACTTTAAGTCGCAGAGTATGGTGGTTCTGGTTGAAGAGGTTAAGGAGCATCTTGTTGTAACCATTCGAGATCATGGCATGCCTTTCCCTAAGCTGGCATCAAGCATGGGTGACAATACCGGAAAGTCGACCGACCTTAACATCGAAAAGCTGCCGCTATTGATGAATCAGAGCGGTGGCGAGCTTAATGCCTTTGTTTCGGAGTCTCAAAATAAGGTTCAGCTTTCGTGGCCAATTGAGTATCAAGTACTCGACAATCTCGAAGCCAGCACAATTGAACAGATTGAAACCATTAAGCTTGCCGCCTCAACACCAGAGCAACAAAAACTGACAGCGGAACAAGAGTGGAAGAACAGAGTGTCGCAGCTTGTGAGTGAAAACTACGCTGATGCCGAGTTCAGTACTGCAACTGCCGCTAAGTATTTGTTTATGTCTGAGAGAAGCTTACAGAGACGCTTTAAATCGGCTTACAACAAGACCTTCAAAGAGCACTTGAATGAAGTACGTCTAGAGCATGCGTGTGAGCGCTTACTCGCTGGAGAGAAGATCTCTGATGTGGCGTTTGATTCGGGGTTCAATGACCCTTCCTATTTCAGTCAAAGGTTTAAGCACCACTTTGGCATGTCACCATCTAAGTTTGCTGAAAACAACGAAGAGTAGCACGCAGCGGATACTCAGCTAGAACATAAATAAAGATACTTTAGCCTCGACATTCGTGTTGGGGCTTTCTTATGCTTCTACGAGATACGAGATACGAGATACGAGATACGAGATACGAGATACGAGATACGAGATAAATGGGGAGTTTAAAAAGGTTGTTGGGATAAAACAAAGGGAAGAAAAAAATATCGTGGCATAGCCGGGGGGACTATACCACGGGTGCCAACGACACCTTCGCTTGCTGCCGGAGTGATATAGCAAAGCCATATCACCTCTGGAATAAAATTAAAGAGAAGTAGTTTCTCTTCGATGGAGTAACTATACGTCCAGCTACTTATTTTACTTATGAAATTAACGACAGATACCTATGATAAAACCGACATTGTCTCAAGTGATTGATAATTAATGATTTGTTTTTTTTGGGAGGGTTTGTACTAGTGAGGTAGTTCTCGCTAGTTGTTGAAAGTAACGTTTTTGACGTAAACGTTTTTAACGAAACTTACGAGTATGTATTTTCGAAAACATTGATTTCACACAATAGAATTGTGGGCATGTATGTGTATCATGGCGTTAATAACAATCTTTCTCATTATCAGTCACGAATTGGGTACTTATGAAACTCTCACAACTAGAGCAAGGAAAGGCGGCTTCTATTGTTGCACTAACAGGTTTAACACCAGACGTAAGGAAGAAACTTATGGTCATGGGTATGTTGCCAAAAACCGAGGTGACGCTTATCCGCCGTGCACCTATGGGTGATCCGCTTCAAGTTGAAGTGAGAGGTGTTTCTATCGCCATTCGTGAAAGCATTGCAGAACAAATCGAGGTTATCTAAATGGATTATCAAGTTCTTACCGTTGGTAACCCGAATAGTGGTAAAACAACACTGTTCAACGCACTGACTGGTGCTAAGCAGCACGTTGGTAACTGGGTTGGTGTCACTGTTGAAAAGAAGACGGGTTTATACTCGCACGCTGGTGATCAGTTTCAACTAACGGATTTACCGGGTATCTACGCACTAGACAGTGGTAATGATGCGAACAGCATCGATGAGTCTATCGCGTCTCGCGCTGTTTTAACTCACCCAGCAGATGTGATCATCAATGTTGTCGACGCTAACTGTCTAGAACGAAGCTTATATATGACATTACAGCTGCGTGAGTTGGGTCGCCCAATGATCGTTGTGTTGAACAAAATGGATGTATTAAAGCGCGAACGTCAGGTGATTAACCTTAAAGCACTAGAGAAAGAGCTAGGTTGCCCAGTTCTAAGCTTGTCTGCAAACGATAAAGGTCAAGTGGTTCGCTTTAAAGAGCGTCTGCATAAACTGCTTGTTCAAGGTGTGAGCCTTGACCCTATCTCTATTGATTACGATGCCGCGTTAGAAGCTCTTATCCCTTCTGTTGAGTCACAATTTGATGATGCTGACGTATCTCACCGAGCGCTAGCGATTCGTGCTTTAGAAAATGATTACTTGGTATTGAATGGTTTAGCCCCACAAACTCGCACTCAAATTGATAGCGTGCGTCTTGGTGCCGATTTCGATATTGACCTTGCTGTTGCTGACGCTAAATACACTTTCTTACATGACCTTTGTAAACGTGTTCGTCGCAGCGAAGGCAAACTAAGCCGTAACTTTACAGAGAAAGCAGACCAATTCATTTTGAACAAATGGGTCGGTATTCCTTTCTTCTTCGTTATCATGTACCTAATGTTCATGTTCTCTATCAATATCGGTAGTGCGTTTATCGACTTCTTCGATATTGGTGTTGGAGCAATATTAGTTGATGGTGGACACCACTTATTAGATGGCCATTTACCAGTTTGGTTAGTCACTGTACTTGCTGATGGTATTGGCGGCGGTATCCAAACGGTTGCGACCTTTATTCCTGTTATCGCAGCGCTTTACCTATTCTTAGCGGTACTAGAAAGCTCAGGCTACATGGCTCGTGCTGCATTTGTACTTGATAAAGTGATGCAGAAGATTGGTTTACCGGGTAAAGCATTTGTCCCACTTGTACTGGGCTTTGGTTGTAACGTGCCTTCAATCATGGCAACTCGTACTCTTGACCAAGAGCGCGAACGTAAACTAGCAGCATCAATGGCGCCGTTTATGTCATGTGGTGCTCGTTTACCGGTATACGCACTGTTCGCGGCGGCGTTCTTCCCAGGTGCAGGACAAAACGTAGTATTCGCTCTGTACATCATGGGTATCGTTGCTTCTGTATTTACGGGTTTGTTCCTGAAAAACACGATCTACCCAGGTAGCAGTGATAGCTTAGTGATGGAAATGCCAGATTACGAATTGCCGACAGTGCAAAACGTAATGTTGAAAACTTGGCAGAAGCTGAAGCGTTTCGTACTTGGTGCAGGTAAAACAATCGTGATGGTTGTGGCTATTCTTAGCTTCCTAAACTCTCTAGGTATGGACGGCAGCTTTGGTAACGAAGATAGCGAAAACTCAGTACTGTCTAGAGCAGCTCAAGTTGTAACACCTGTATTCCAACCAATTGGTATTACTGAAGAGAACTGGCCTGCAACGGTTGGTATCATCACAGGTATTTTCGCTAAAGAAGCCGTTGTTGGTACATTAAATAGCCTATATACAACGCCTTCTGATGAAGAAGCAGCTGAGTTTGACTTAGCAGCAAGCCTGCAAGAAGCGGTAATGACGATCCCTGAAAACCTAGCCGGATTGAGCTACTCAGATCCATTAGGTATTGAAGTTGGCGACTTGTCTGACTCTAATTCTGTAGCAGCTGACCAAGAAGTCGATACCTCTATCTTTGGTAACTTGAAAGACAAGTTTGTATCTGGTCATGCGGCATTCGCTTACTTGATTCTTATCCTGCTTTACACGCCTTGTGTGGCCGCGATGGGTGCTTATGTTCGTGAATTTGGTCAGACGTTTGCACGCTTCATCGCGGTTTGGACGATGGCTCTTGGTTACTTTGGTGCGACTTTCTACTACCAAGCGGCAAACTTTGCTGCGCATCCTGTGACAAGTGCAGTATGGATGGTGGCGATTGCTGGTGGTTTTGTGGTGACGTATCGCGTCTTCAAGAAAGTGGGCAGTAAGCAGAAAGCACTAGAGGTGCAAGTAGTATGATTTTAACTGAACTTCATCAATACATTGATAGCCACGGCGTTGCGGCTCGTAAAGAGCTCGCTGCAAAGTTTGGCATGAGTGAAGATGGTGTCGATGCGATGCTGAGTGTTTGGGTCAAGAAAGGGAAAGTTTCTCGCTTGGTCGATACGAATAAGCATGGTCATACAACGCGTATTCGCTACACCATCAGCAAACAAGATGGTTTGTCGCTTAACGTGATGATGTAGTTCGGTCTTCAGACTCTCGTTGAAAAAGGCGAGATTAGAAAATGACAAAGCCGCTTATCTAAGATGAGCGGCTTTTTGTTATGTGTCTTTTCTGAAGTGTTTTGCTTTAAAGCTCAATGAGATGAACTCGAATTATGCTTTCTTGAAGATAGAGCTCAGTGACAGAACGTTTTGGATACGAGTCAGGATAGCGGCTTGATCTTCTTCACTGCGCTGTTCGCCTTTTGTATTACCCCATACTGGGCCGGGCCAAGCAATGTCGTCTTTGAAGCGTGCAATATGGTGGATGTGCAGTTGTGGCACCATATTACCCAGCGCACCAAGGTTCAATTTGTCTGGTTGGAACGTTGCTTCTAATGCTTGGCTTACCGCCTGAGATTCATGTAGGAACTGCTGTTGCTCTTTCATTGGTAAGTGGTGCAACTCTTTTAGGTTGGCACGTTTTGGTACCAAGATAATCCAAGGCACTGCGTTATCTTTGTGTAGCAGGGCTAAGCTCAGTGGAAATTCGCCGATAAGTGTGGTGTCTTTCGCAAGTTGCGGGTGAAGTTCGAAGCTCATGATCTTTCCAATTAATTGTTTTACATGAGTATAAGGTCGGAGTTTGAATGTGGCTAGGGCTTACGTTCTCAATAAGCAGATTCCCTATCACGTTCGTCCCTCACTGTAGGGAATGATGGCGAGAAGAGGGATAACGATTTGGTGTGGTTTGATGGCGCATCATTGATGTTGTCTTGGATTCACTACACCTATTCTCGTCATCTCCTAGAGCGACGAATGAGCGTAATAGGAGATCTCTTGCTGTGTAGGTTAGCTAATCGCTTAAATAATCGAGTAAACAAACCTCCAGACAAAAAAAAGGTTGACGCTTTCACGTCAACCTTTCTAATTTTCTCGAATCTCGAATCTCGAATCTCGAATCTCGAATCTCGAATCTCGAATCTCGAATCGCTTACATGCGCTCTAGAGTGTCGATACCTAGAAGCGATAGACCTTGCTTGATCGTCTTCGCTGTTAGTGCAGCAAGCTTCAGACGGCTCTGCTTAACAGCTTCGTCTTCAGCAACTAGGATAGGGCAAGCTTCGTAGAAGCTAGAGAATTGACCAGCTAGTTCGAATAGGTAGCTACACATGATGTGTGGTTGACCTTCACGAGCAACAGACTGTACTGCTTCTTCAAACTGTAGAAGTTTCGCGATAAGCGCTTTCTCTTTCTCTTCAGTGATTTTGATTTCACCTTCAAGCGAGTCCATAGAAATGCCAGCTTTAGCAAATACAGAAGCAACACGAGTGTATGCGTACTGCATGTATGGTGCTGTGTTGCCTTCGAATGCAAGCATGTTGTCCCAATCGAACACGTAGTCAGTAGTGCGGTGCTTAGAAAGGTCTGCGTACTTAACCGCTGCCATAGCAACAGTGTTCGCGATCGCTTTCTTCTCGTCTTCTGCTAGTTCTGGGTTCTTAGATTCGATTAGCTGCGCTGCACGAACTTCGGCTTCATCAAGAAGATCAGCAAGACGAACAGTACCGCCTGCACGAGTCTTGAATGGTTTACCGTCTTTACCTAGCATCATGCCGAATGCGTGGTGCTCAAGAGAAACAGATTCTGGGATGTAACCTGCTTTACGAACGATAGTCCAAGCTTGCATTAGATGCTGGTGTTGACGTGAGTCGATGAAGTAAAGAACGCGGTCTGCGCCTAGTTCTTCAAAACGGTATTTTGCACAAGCAATGTCGGTTGTTGTGTAAAGGAAGCCGCCGTCGCGTTTCTGGATGATAACGCCCATTGGGTCACCATCTTTGTTTTTGTATTCGTCTAGGAATACAACTTGTGCGCCGTCATCTTCTTTAGCAAGACCTTGCTCTTTCAGATCCGCAACAATAGTTGGAAGCATGTGGTTGTACATGCTTTCGCCCATTACGTCATCACGTGTTAGAGACACGTTTAGACGATCGTAGTTGCGTTGGTTTTGAATCATTGTTACGTCAACAAGCTTCTTCCACATCTCTGCGCAGAACTCGTCGCCGCTTTGCAGTTTAACAACGTAGCCACGTGCTTTAACTGCGAACTCTTCGTCTTCATCGTAGAGCTTTTTAGATTCACGGTAGAAGCCTTCAAGGTCAGCAAGTTCCATTGAAACTTCACCAGACTCAGCCTGAACGCGCTCAAGGTTTGCGATAAGCATACCGAATTGAGTACCCCAGTCACCGATGTGGTTAGCGCGGATAACGTTGTGGCCTAGAAATTCTAGAGTACGAACTACTGCATCACCGATGATAGTTGAACGTAGGTGACCAACGTGCATTTCTTTAGCAACGTTTGGCGCAGAGTAATCCGCAACAATTGTTTGTGTTTCTGCTACTGCAACACCAAGGCGAGAATCAGCCAATGCTGCGTCTGCTTGTTGTGCTAGGAAAGCTTCATCTAGGAAGATGTTAAGGAAACCTGGGCCTGCGATTTCAACTTTAGAAGCGATACCGTCTAGGTTTAGAACGTCCAATACTTTTTGAGCAAATTCTCGAGGGTTAGTGCCTAGTCGCTTAGCAACGCCCATAACGCCGTTTGCTTGGTAGTCACCAAATTGTGGTTTTGCAGATTGGCGAACAGCCGCAGGAGAGCCTGCAGGTGCGCCAGCGGCTTCTAGAGCCTGAGATACTTTGTCATTAATAAGTGCTTGGATATTCACACGCGTTTCCTTCAATTCAAGGATGATAAGAGTGGCCGTTATTTCGAGGTCATTAAATTGGTTAATTATGCGTCTAGTTAACGATTTAATGCCGAAATGAACAACAGACACTGTTTAAGTTCACAAAAATGGCGTTAATCATACCAATTTTGTGGGGTTTCTTATAGGTCGAATTGATAGAAAATTAACATTTCCTGAGTAGTTTTTGACAATCGACTTTTAGCAAGACGCGTTTGCATGTTTAAGGAGCGAAAAGAACATAGTTATTGAGTGTTTTTTGTAAAAGCAACGCTTGTTGCAAAAGGCAAAACTGATAACATGCAGCCATTATTTGGAGAACACAGACAATGATGATGAGCCTGAAGCAAGCTGAACTAGAACCACAACAAATGATCGCCCGCCTTGATACTTTTATGGCAAAAATCGAGAGCCTAGGAAATACATTAGGTTTGGATTTAAGCTTTGCTCAAGCGGATCATATTGCGCTGCGAATCAATGACACTGAGCTAGCGAAATCTGCCCATCAAGCGTGGTCTGAGTACGGCTCTACGATTTCTGAGGCGATGATTAATGGTCGTCTAATTGTGGTGTTGGCTTTCGATGAACCCTTGCAAAGCCTTGGCTGGAAAATTGAATGTTTGGAGCTGCCATATCCAGCAGAAGGTAAGATTTACCCAAGCCAAGATTGGGAACATGTAGAGTTTGTGATTCCTTCTCATGCCCAAACAGCTGATGAGTATCTAGCGGATCTTAAAGAAACTTACCCGCAGTTCGCTGCTAACTTTGAAACGCTGGGTGAGCAAGGCGTTAAGATCAAACTCTCTAGCCCGAAAGGCGAGGGTGAACGCTTGAATAACCCAACAGTGGCTTTTAAACATCAAGGGATTTGCATCAAGCTGCATCCACACTCTTTGAAGAAGATTGTGGAATCAGAACAGGCTTAATTTGAATAGAGAGTTGCTAGGAAAGAGATTCCTGATCTCGCCTTGGCTCGTCGGAATGACGGGGTGTTCGATGAAATTTGCCAGAGTCTATCTTTGGATAGTGACAGACTGAGCGTTCGAGAGCGTATGTTAGAGCCTATAGCTTGAAGATTCATCATCGAGTTCGTCATTCCCGATAGCGACGAAGGAGCGTAGTCGGGAATCTCTCAAAGCGAGTCTGATCATCAGATACAAAAAACGCGCGATGGGCTTTCCCTATTGCGCGTTTTTTATTGGGTTTTAACTGGAAGTCTTACCGGAAATCGAATATCCGATTTACAGAATTACAGTCTTGTTGCCGTAAACAAACACATGATCATTGATCACCTTGTTTAACGCCTTACTTAATACATTCTTCTCTACGTCACGACCGGCTTGTGCCATGTCTTTCGCGCTGAAGTTGTGATCCACAGGGATAACATCTTGCTTGATGATTGGACCTTCATCCAAATCATTCGTCACAAAGTGTGCCGTTGCGCCAATGATCTTCACGCCGCGCTCATACGCTTGTTGGTATGGCTTCGCGCCAATAAATGCTGGCAAGAAGCTGTGGTGGATATTGATGATCTTGTGGTGGTATTTTTCAACAAAACCTGGTGTCAGCACTCGCATGTACTTAGCCAAAACAAGGTAATCCGCCTCGTACTGGTCAATCACTTCTAGCATCTTCTTCTCATGTTCTTCACGGTTTAGCCCTTCGTGAGAAACATGGTGGTAAGGGATGTCAAAACGCTCGGTTAGGCTTTGTAGAATGTCGTAGTTACCGACAACGGCCGCAATTTCAACGTCTAAGCTGCCATCGAAGTTCTTCATTAGAATGTCGCCAAGGCAGTGTGCTTCCTTGGTCACGAGTATCACAACACGCTTGCGAGACGAATCAACAAGCTTACGTTTCGTATTTGGTGGCAGGGCTTGGTCTAAATCGGCAAGCAAGGTTTCATCATTGAAATAGCCTTCCAGCTCGGTGCGCATAAAGAAGTGGCCACTTGTGTTATCTACGAACTCATTGTTGTGAATAATATTGAGTTGGTGCTTATAACAAATATTGGTGATCTTAGAGATGAGGCCGGGGGCATCAGTACAATGTGTTAGTAAAGTTTTTCTTTCCATTTGCATCTTACTTCCATGAAATGTTGCACTTATTATATGAAATCGGGATTCTTCAAATTTAATGCAGGCCGTCGAACGGTGAACTGAGCCGCAATATCATCGTTATAATTAATCTATTATCAAGTTGGTTTCAACAAATTCTGCTGCTCATTTATCGCTTTGATAAATTGTTTGATATAGAAATATCAGTTTTTAGATAGAAAAACAGGCAGAAGCTTCATTTTTAAAAGTTTTGACCGTAGTACGCATTTGAACTTCAACCGAGGCATTTACGCCTTGGCCAAAAATAGAGGTGATACTTATGGATAAAGAGTTACTAGCCAAAAAACTGTACTGCAAGCGAGTGAATTCATTGGCGAGAGGTACCGAATTAGATGGTCATGTTCTAGATGAAATGTGGGAAAGTAAGACCTCACCAACCGATGCAGCGAAAGCCATACAGCCTGGTGATAACCATTTTGAAGGTGCTCCTTGGCTATCACGTTATCTCAGTCGAAAATAAAAACGATTCTCTAATTCCTACTTCTTCAATTCTTACCTTCAAGGTAACTTAAGCCACGTCAAGCCAAACCAAACACCTCCGGTGCGAAGTCATTCTTGATTCGCGCCGGCTCACTAAACCTGCCATAATTCTCCTTCTCCTTCTCCTTCTCTTTTTCTAAACTTCGTACTCTATGATATCTAAAACGTTTTCTGCTGATGGCGCTCTGGGCAAAGCTATCCCTGGGTTTCAACCAAGACAAGCTCAGTTAGACATGGCTGAAGCGGTTTCACAAGCTATTGAAAATCAAAGCCAGTTGGTTGTTGAGGCTGGAACAGGTACTGGTAAGACGTTTGCTTACCTAGTGCCTGCGCTGCTTAGTGGCAAGAAAACCATCATTAGTACGGGGTCTAAAAACCTTCAAGAACAGCTGTTTCACCGAGATTTACCCTTGATGGTCGATGCGCTTGGCTTTTATGGTCAAGTTGCGTTGCTCAAAGGACGTTCAAACTATTTGTGTTTGGACAGACTCAGCCGCCAAATGATCGAGAGTCATGGTGCTCATACCGATCCAACGCTGCTGGCTCAGTTAGTCAAAGTTCGTAGTTGGTCGTCATCCACTCAAACGGGTGATTTAGGCGATTGTGATGATATCGCTGAAGACAGCCCGGTTATTCCAACCATTACCTCGACCAATGATAATTGCTTGGGTAAAGAGTGCCCAAGCTATACCGATTGCTTTGTGCTTAAAGCGCGTAAAAAAGCGATGGATTCCGATGTGGTGGTCGTAAACCACCACCTTTTCCTAGCTGATTTGGCGATCAAAGAAACCGGATTTGGCGAATTGATACCTGAAGCTGACGTGTTTATTTTCGATGAAGCACATCAACTTCCTGACATCGCCAGCCAGTACTTCGGACAATCGGTTTCCAGTCGACAGATCCAAGAGTTAGCCAAAGACATTGAAATTGCTTACCGAACTGAAGCCAAAGACATGCGTCAGCTACAGAAAGTAGGGGATAGGCTCGTTCAATCGTCAGCCGATCTGCGTATTGTGCTTGGTGATACCGGCTTTCGTGGTAACTGGCGCGAAGCTTTGAAATCCGAGTCGATTGCACGCGAGTTAGTTCGTTTGCAAGATGCTCTGCAACTTGCTGTTGATGTATTGAAGTTAGCACTTGGGCGAAGCCAGCTGTTAGATACCGCTTTCGAACGCGCAAATATGATTAAGTCGCGTATCGAACGTGTGTGCGATGTGTCGATCACTGGCTATTCGTATTGGTATGACACTACACCGCGCCACTTTGCTCTGCATATCACACCGCTTTCTGTCGCCGATAAATTCCACGAACAGATTGAGCTGAAGCCGGGCGCATGGGTGTTTACCTCAGCAACCTTGGCGGTGTCGGATGATTTCGAACACTTTACTTCTCGATTAGGGTTAAAACCGTCGGCACAGTTTTCACTGCCGAGCCCGTTTGATTATCCGAATCAAGCGCGCTTGTGTGTGCCTCGTTATCTTCCAGAACCGAATAGCCCCGGTCTCGCGGATAAGCTAGTAAGAATGCTGACTCCTGTGATTGAGCAAAACCAAGGCCGCTGTTTCTTCTTGTGTACTTCACACAGCATGATGAAAGAGTTGGGGGAGCGATTCCGTGAAACCCTCTCGGTTCCCGTTCTATTGCAAGGTGAGACAAGTAAGCAAAAAACCTTAGCCGAATTCATGGAATTAGGTAACGCATTGCTGGTGGCTACAGGTGCTTTCTGGGAGGGGATAGATGTTAGGGGCGACGCATTAAGCTGTGTTATCATCGATAAATTGCCCTTTACAGCCCCTGATGACCCTTTACTTAAGGCTCGAATCGAGGACTGTAAGCTAAAAGGGGGTGATCCTTTTGCACAAGTACAGTTGCCAGACGCTGTGATTACCTTGAAACAAGGTGTCGGCCGATTGATACGTGACAAGCGCGATAATGGTGCTTTGATTATTTGCGATAACCGATTGGTGACTCGCGATTACGGTGGCATATTTTTGGCGAGTTTACCGCCTATCCCTCGTACACGTGACTTAGGGGTCATTAAAGAATTCTTAGCTAAAGACCATTCAACCGCTGCTGAGTAATTGGCATTGTTGAGTTTAGCCATTATTTTTAGATTAGATAACGAATATTTGAGACACAAATGAGCGCGAAAATTCTTGCAGTAGATACCGCAACTGAAAACTGTTCAGTTGCATTAGTAATTGGTGACCAGGTGTTCGCACGTAGCGAAGAGGCTCCTCGAGACCATACGAAGAAAATTCTACCTATGGTGGATGAAGTACTGAAAGAAGCGAATGTCGCTTTAACCGATATCGATGCTATCGCGTTTGGCCAAGGCCCAGGCAGTTTCACGGGGGTGCGTATTGGTATTGGTATTGCTCAGGGCTTGGCTTTTGGTGCGGATTTACCAATGATTGGTGTCTCTACACTGGCAGCGATGGCGCAAGGCAGCTACCGTAAATTTGGTGAAACTCATGTAGCAACAGCGATTGATGCGCGTATGAGCGAAGTGTACTGGGCTCGTTACAGCCGCGAACAAGATGGTCGTTGGACTGCGGTTGATGCCGAATGTGTAACGCCACCAAGTGAACTGGCTGCGCAGTTAGAAGCAGATTCTGAAATATGGGCGAAAGTCGGTACCGGCTGGGAAGCTTATGCCGAGCATATGGATACACTTGCGATCAACACCAAAGCGTGTGAAGTGCTATTCCCAGAAGCTCAAGATATGGCGTTCCTTGCTCAATTTGCTTACGCAGAAGGTAAAGCGGTTGCAGCAGAAGAATCTGAGCCAGTTTATCTTCGTGACAAAGTGACTTGGAAGAAACTGCCAGGTCGCGAATAATTTTTACAAGGTTCTGATGCAAATTAGGTCTAAATGCGTATTATTTAGATTTGAGAGGGCAGATATTTAGTCATGGTATCAATTAACAACTTACCTCCTTCTTCGATAGGCAGCACGTCTAAGCCGAATCGAATTAAAAAGAAGGAGCAGGCAAAAAAATCTGATGCTAGCACTGCGGTTGGGCAACCGACTAAGGTCGCTAATGCTGTTTCTCACTCTATTCGTCAAGTTAAAGAGTCTGAGCTACACAAGGCTCAAATCCAGTATGATCTTCCAGAAGGCCGAGGACGTAAGGCTATGGAAGAGTATATGGATGTAATGAATCAGGCGAAGAAAGAAGAACTTGCAAAGCTTATCGGTGTCGATATCTACATCTAGAGCTTCTTATTAATGCCTGTTTAAGGACCAGAACCATGTCAAATTATCTCTCTAAATTACGCTTAATAGCCTTTTCTCTTGGTGTATTGGTACTTGCCGGGTGTTCATCACTTCCTAGCGAGCTTGAAGCAAAATCAGAGCCTGTAATTAGCGATTACCAACAGTGGGTCGACCAACTACCGGATGCGCAAAGTGTTCGATTAGGTGGCGTTATCTCTAAAGTGACCAACTTGAAAGATAAGACTCGAATCGAAGTCGCTAATATGCCGATTTCGAGTAGCGGTAAGCCAGATCTAGACGCAGAGCCAAGCGGACGTTTTGTTGGTTATATTGAAGGGTACGTTGAGCCTCTAAGCTTTGCAGAAGGTCGTCTGATTACTTTGGTTGGTCAGTCAATTGGAAGTGAAGATGGAAAAATAGGGGAATACCCTTACACCTTCCCTGTAATGAAAGTAGACAACCAACGCCTGTGGAACATTACTGAGCGCGTTGTTGTTAACGATTTTGCACCAACCTACTACTCGTGCAGAAGTTTACATTGCCGCAGTTTTCAAACGATGCCAAGACAAGGTCGAGTGATACAAGACGTAGAGTAATTAACTTTATCCGATGTTGATTACGCAAACAGATGGAACTACATGTTTGATGATTGAAAAGTCATACTCCCTCGCGAGCGGGACGCTTGCAACACAACAGATTGGCAACCCACAAACGACCGCAACGACGGTCGTTTTTATTCATGGGTGGTTGGATAATTCGTCCAGCTTTAATCAGGTTATGCAGCAAGTCGCCAAGTTTGCGCCCAATGCTCACCTTGTTGCTATCGATCTCTTCGGACACGGCTTCTCGTCGCACAAATCGGGAAGTTACTACCCATTTCATGATTATATAGATGACTTGCATCAGTTGGTGACTAAATTATCGCCAAACAGACTGGTACTGGTAGGACATTCACTTGGTGCATTGATAGCAAGTTGCTATAGTGCCGCCTTTCCTGAAAAGGTGTCAGGATTAATTCAAATTGAAGGTCACGGACCTCTTTCTGAAGCTCCCCACGAAACAGTCTCTCGCTTGAGGGATGGGGTACTCAGTCGTCTTCGACAGCGAAGAAAGCCTTCACGTCCTCTGGCAAGCCTTGAGGATGCTATTAAGCTGAGAGCTCACGCCAACCAAATTAATGCTGAATTAATCGCTCCTATTGTTGAGCGAGGTATTGTCGAGTTCGAGAACTCTTGGCAATGGCGATGCGACCCTAATCTAAAATGTGACTCGTTATATCGAATGTCACAAGCGCACGCTGAAGCGATTATGGCGGCTATTGAATGCCCTCAATTAATAATCCTAGGCAATGATGGATTCCGACATTTGCAGCATAATCGCTACAAATCAGTGCATAGTCCTCTGCAAATAGAGACTGTTCCTGGTGGACATCATTGTCATTTAGAGAGCCCAGAGCTAGTTTCAGAGCTAATTCTTGGTGTAGTTAACAAAATTTAAACAAGTGTTTGAGCCTTTTAGTGCTCATGCACTAAAGCTGTGCTGTAATACCGCAATGATAAAAAGCGGCGAAGCAGTCGTCAGCTGATAAACGAGGAGTAACATCGTGGATAAACCTTGGCTTTCACGTTATCCAAGTGACGTACCAGAAACGATCAACCCAGATCAGTACCCATCTCTTGTAGAAATGTTTGAACAGTCGGTACAGAAGTACGCGGACCAACCTGCATTCGAGAACATGGGCTCGATTATGACATTCCGTAAGCTTGAAGAGCGCAGCCGTGCTTTTGCCGCTTACCTGCAGAATGACTTGAAACTGAAGAAGGGCGATCGCGTCGCGCTAATGATGCCAAACCTACTGCAATACCCAATTGCACTGTTTGGTGTATTGCGTGCAGGTATGATTGCAGTGAACGTCAACCCACTGTACACACCTCGTGAGCTTGAACATCAACTGAACGATTCTGGTGCAAAGGCGATTGTTATCGTATCTAACTTTGCGAGCACGCTAGAGAAAGTCGTTGATAACACGCCGGTTAAACACGTTGTTCTAACTAGCCTAGGGCAAATGCTGCCACGCGCGAAAGGGACAATTGTCGACTTTGTAGTGAAATACGTAAAAGGCATGGTGCCTAAGTATGATCTGCCGGGTGCTATCTCATTCAGAAAAGCGCTGCACAAAGGTCGTCGTCTTCAATATGTGAAACCGTTCATGGCGGGTGATGACATCGCGTTCCTACAGTACACTGGTGGTACAACAGGTGTAGCGAAGGGCGCAATCCTAACGCACCGCAATATGATTGCGAACGTACTTCAAGCGAAAGGGGCTTACGGTCCTGTTCTGCAAGAAGGCCGCGAGTTGGTTGTAACGGCATTACCGCTTTACCACGTATTTGCACTGACGGTGAACTGCTTACTGTTTGTTGAGATGGGTGGTCGTAACCTTCTAATTACTAACCCTCGTGACATTCCTGGCTTTATTAAAGAGCTGCAAAAGGTTCCGTTTACCGCAATTACCGGCGTAAACACCTTGTTTAATGCGCTAGTTAATAACGAAGATTTCCACGAGTTGGATTTCAGTAACCTACGCCTATCTGTTGGCGGCGGCATGGCGGTTCAACGCGCTGTTGCTGAGCAATGGAAGAAAGCGACAGGCATTCACCTATTGGAAGGCTATGGCTTAACTGAGTGTTCACCACTGGTAACGGGTAACCCATACGACCTGAAAGACTACACAGGTGCTATCGGCCTACCAGTACCATCGACAGAAGTTCGTATTGTTGATGATGAAGGTAAGGTTATTGCTAATGACCAAGTAGGCGAGCTACAAGTTCGTGGCCCTCAAGTGATGCAAGGTTACTGGCAGCGCCCTGAAGCGACCAAAGAAGTGATCGATCAAGACGGTTGGTTATCGACAGGTGACATCGTTAAGTTTGATGACGAAGGCTTGTTGTACATCGTTGACCGTAAGAAGGACATGATTCTTGTATCAGGCTTCAACGTCTACCCGAACGAGATTGAAGACGTTGTGGCTCTGCATGGTAAAGTGCTTGAAGTAGCAGCTATCGGTCAACCTCATGAAGTGTCTGGTGAATTGGTTAAGATCTACGTTGTGAAGCGTGACCCTAGCCTGACCAAAGAAGACATTATCGCGCACTGTCGTGAGCACTTAACGGGTTACAAAATCCCTAAATTAGTCGAGTTCAGAGATGATCTTCCAAAGACTAACGTAGGTAAGATCTTACGCCGCGTACTGCGTGAAGAAAACGATGCAGAACTTGCGAAACGCGCTAGCGAATAATTAGCCCGTTTGCGCGAAAGTACTGCACCAAAACCATTGAGGCGCTTAATCTAAGCGAGCGCTGAAAAATGGTGTTAGAATGCCGACAGTTAATGTCGGCATTTTTGTATCCGGCGATCAAATAGAAACCTGTGAGAGTTTTTGTGGATTATCAAATCATTACCCAATTGAAAGACCTTGAGCGAGTTTGCCAACAAGCACGTGAAGCCGATGTCGTTATGCTTGATACGGAGTTCGTTCGTACTAGAACCTATTACCCTCAATTAGGCTTGATTCAGTTATTTGATGGTGAAACGCTGTCACTGATTGACCCTATTGCTCTTGATGACATGACACCGTTCGTTACCTTGTTGAAAGACGCATCAGTATTGAAAGTGCTGCACGCGTGCGGTGAAGATTTGGAAGTGTTCCAGAACGCATTTGGCTGTACACCAACACCAATGGTTGATACACAGATCATGGCGGCTTTCTTAGGTCATGGTTTATCAACGGGCTTTGCTGCTCTGGTTTCAGAGTTTGTCGGTGTCGATCTCGATAAGAGTGAATCTCGCACAGACTGGCTAGCGCGTCCGCTTTCTCAAAAACAATTGGACTACGCAGCAGCAGATGTGCATTACCTAATGCCAATGTACAACAAGCTTCTAGAAAAAGTGATGGAAGCTGGCTGGTGGGAAGCGGCTCAGCAAGAGTCTGATTTACAAGTTGCCAAGCGCATTCGTAAAGTAAACCCAGATACAGCCTACCTTGATATTAAAGGGGCGTGGCAGCTTAAACCTAAGCAATTAGCGATCTTACGACCTCTAGCAACTTGGCGTCTAAAAGAAGCAATCAAGCGCGATTTAGCGCTGAACTTTGTCTTCAAAGAACAAGACCTATGGGCTGTGGCGCGTTTTGCGATGAAAGATCCCAAGCACATGGAGCAAGAGGGTTTTGATTACCGCTCTGTGCGTCGCCATGGTGCGAAGATCAGCTCAATCGTAAAGTTAGCGGAACATACACCAGAAGAAGAGTACCCAGCACCAGTAGAACGTCTAATGGACTTCCCTGGCTACAAGCAACTCTTCAAAGTGCTGAAAGATGAAGTGAAAACAGCATCACAACACAGTGGTTTGGCGACGGAATTCTTGGCATCGAAGAAGCAACTTAACCAAATGTTAAGCTGGGTGTGGAAGCACGATCGTAACCCAGAAAAGCTGCCTGATGTTATGCAAGGCTGGCGTTTAGATGTGGTTGGCGAAAAGCTGAGTAAAGCGATCAAATAACCGCTTGCTGCTTTAAAGCCTAACTTAGTTACAGTTATAAACTGCACATACAAAAAAGAGAGCCTAGGCTCTCTTTTTTATTCAATCAATACAAGCAAGTGTATTACCTGCCAATCTTGTTCAGAAAGATTATCGATCTTCTTCTGGAAGCTTAACATTCAACTCTAACACTGAGATGTCGTCATCTTTGTGTTCAAAAGTCAGATCAACCATTGATGGATCGACCTCAACGTACTTGGCAATACACTTCAAGATGTCTTCTTTTAGTTGCGGCAGGTAAGACGGCGCTGGGTCGTCATGGCTGCGTCGCTCTGCAACAATGATCTGCAAACGTTCTTTGGCTAGGTTTGCGGTTGTCTTTTTCTGTGGTCTAAAAAACTCTAATAATGACATTGTGCATTAGCCCCCGAACAGTCGTTTGAAGATGCCTTTCTTCTGTTCCGTTAAGAAGCGGAAGTCAACTTGGCTACCCAGTAGTCGCTCTACAGTATCATTGTAAGCCATACCTGCGTCGGTTGCTTCGTCAAAGATAACTGGAACACCCTTGTTCGATGCGTTCAGTACCGCTTGGCTCTCTGGAATTACACCCAGTAGAGAGATGTGCAGGATTTCTTCAACGTCTTCAACACTGAGCATCTCACCTTGAGTTACACGTGCTGGGTTGTAGCGAGTCAATAGAAGGTGTGTTTTCACTGGCTCTAAGCCGTCTTCAGAACGACGAGATTTAGAGTCAAGAATACCTAGAATACGGTCTGAATCGCGTACTGAAGAGACTTCTGGGTTGGTGGTTACAATCGCTTCATCAGCGAAGTACAACGCCATAAGAGCGCCTTGTTCGATACCCGCAGGAGAATCACAGATGATGAAATCAAAGCCCATTTCATCCAGTTCATCAAATACACGACGAACACCATCTTTTGTTAGTGCGTCTTTATCACGAGTTTGAGAAGCAGGAAGAATGAACAGGTTCTCTGTGCGCTTGTCTTTGATCATCGCTTGGTTCAGCGTCGCTTCACCATTGATAACATTAACGAAGTCGTACACAACACGACGCTCACAACCCATGATTAAATCTAGGTTACGCAGACCGATATCAAAGTCGATAACTGCGGTTTTCTTTCCTTTTAAAGCCAGACCCGAGGCAATAGCTGCACTGGAGGTCGTTTTGCCTACCCCGCCTTTACCTGACGTTACAACGATAATGCGTGCCATTCTGTTTTCCTTTTATTTCTCTTATATTGCGAGGACATCAACGTGTAATACATCGTTTGCCATACTGAACATGGTTTTCTTCTGCCAGTACTCGCTTTCAATTTGATCGCTGAGCCAGTAATTTCCAGCAATGGAAACCAGCTCGGCTTGTAAGTCATTACAAATTATTTTTGCTTCAGTTTGACCACTTGCACCTGCAATCGCACGGCCGCGTAAAGTGCCATGAATATGGATGCTGCCATCGGCAATCACTTCCGCGCCTGCACTCACATGGCTGAGTATCAATAGATCGCCATCTTTCGCATAAACCTGCTGACCAGAACGAATAGGGGTTCTAATCACCTTGATTGGTGCCATTTTCGCTGGAGCTTGAGACGGCGACTTGCTTGCCGTCATCACCGCAAAACCGGCTTCTTTAGCGAGGTTTTGCATTCGCTTATCAGAACAGCCAGCCACACCAACCGGGATCATGCCCGCTTGAGATATACCATTTTTAAGTTGCACAAAATCGATATCGCCCGCGACTTTACTGATGTTGATAACAACAGGTGCGGCAGCGAAAAACGTAGGTGCTTGGTCTACTTTCTCTTGAAGAAAAGAGACTGCATTTTCGACTTGATCATCGGATAAGTGCAAAACAGATAGCGTAAAGCTGCTACCTTTTAGATCTGGGTTACTAGACATCGAAAAACTACAGGACCTCAATAGCGGATTGGTACAATTTCTTTATCAATAAAATAAAGGGCATTGCCTGAAACTAGGTTTATCATGTTATATTCCCAAACCAAGCACAGCAAGTAATCTTGTTGTCAAATGGACGTTTTGTTCCCAATATTTCCCTAACATAAACTATTGATCTCGCAAGTGAGAGTTTTGTAGTCATAATCAATTAAAAGGTTTGTCATGCTGTGTTCTATATATAAAAGCTCAAAGAAAGAAGGAACATACCTTTATATCCCTAAGAAGGATGATTTTTCACAAGTTCCTGACGCATTGATGCAAATGTTTGGTAAACCTAGTTTTGTAATGGTAATTAAAATGGATGGCCGTAAACTGGCTCAAGTAAACATCGAAAAAGTGAAAGAATCACTGAATACCGATGGTTTCTTTTTACAGGTTCCGCCACCACCAGTTAACGAACTTGAGCTTCATAAAGAGCGTAAAGCTCAACAGAAATCTCAAGACGAAGAGTGATAGCCACCTCAATTCAAGGAGGAGTGATCGTTGAGTAAATTTTCGAAAACCATATTGGCTGTGTCGGCATTACTATTGGGTAATAGCCTGACCATAAGTTCAGTACAAGCTGAAGAACTGAGCTTCGAGCAATATGTAGAAAAACTAAAACAACAAGGCCGTGAAGAAGGCATCTCTGAAGCGATCATTGATGAAGCCTTTGATGGTGTAACGTTTAAGCCAAGAGCGGTAAAAGCCGACAAAAACCAACCTGAGAAAAAACTGACTCTGGATGAATACATTCCACGAGCGGTTCCAGATTGGAAAGTGAAGCAAGCAAGGTCACTCTACAAGGAGCATTACACCGCGTTAAAGCGTATTGGTGATGAATATGGTGTTCAACCAAGATTCATTGTCGCGCTATGGGGCGTTGAGAGTAATTTTGGTAAGTTCACGGGCAATTACAGCGTTATCGACGCCCTAACTACCATGGCTTATGAAGGACGCCGAGAAGCTTTCTTCCGTAGCGAAGCGATGGCGGCATTGAAGATTCTTGATCAAGGCCATATTGCACCAAAAGAGATGAAAGGCTCTTGGGCTGGTGCGATGGGTCAACCTCAGTTTATGCCAAGCTCATTCTTAGCGTTTGCCGCTGATGGTAGTGGCGACGGTAAGAAAGATATTTGGGGCACTGAAGAAGATGTGTTTGCTTCGGCAGCCAATTACCTTAGCCAATCAGGCTGGGATGATAAGTACACTTGGGGTCGTCAGGTTCATGTTCCGTCAAATGTGTCGATCGATTTACAAGGTCGAGACGAAGACAAAGCGAAATACTTAAAAGAGTGGTCTGAACTCGGTATTAAACGCTATGACGATCGCCCACTGCCAACGCTTGATGAAGACATTAAAGCTTGGTTGATAATGCCGGATGATGAAACCGGACGTTCGTACCTCATTTACAACAACTACAATGTGTTAATGAAGTGGAATCGTTCTTACTACTTTGCTTTGGCAGTAAGCCATCTAGCCGACAGAATTAAGTTTGATTAACAGACCTAAGTCGCTTTGAATAGCATTTGGCCTACCATAGGCAGAACGAACTAAAGGACTCTTCGGAGTCCTTTTTGATTTTATATTTCAGAGATTTAATAAGGTGATCTTGTGCTAACAGATAGAGCTGCACAGATGGTGATATTCCATGCGCTGATCAAGCACGAAGGCTTTACCAGTGCTGCAAAAAGCTTGAACGTTTCGGTGTCCCATATCAGTAAGCAAGTCGCTTTGCTTGAAGACTCTATAGGCATCAAGCTGGTGCAAAGGACAACACGAAGCTTAACGCTCACTGAAGCGGGAGACGTGTTCTATCAACATTGTGAGCAGCTGTTTAACACGGTGAAAGCAGCTCAGATGGATATGGACAGCCAGCGCGATGATATCTCTGGAATACTACGCGTCGGGTTGTCGCAGTCATTTGGCACACTCCATATCATTCCGGCGATTGATCAACTCAGACAGCTTTATCCTCAATTGAGAATCGAGGTCCACTTGTTCGACTATAAGGTGGACATGATTGAAGAGCGATTGGATCTCTGGATCACCAACAATGAAGACTTGCCTGAAGGTTACATTGCGCAGCGTTTAGCAGACAGCCAGTTTGTGGTGGCTGCGTCACCGGATTATCTGATTAAGGCCGGGACGCCACATGTACCTTCCGATTTGATTGACCATAACTGTCTTATCTATCGCAGCCGTGAACGAGATTACACATCGTGGGCGTTTGATAACGGGCAAGAAAACCTCAGCGTCAAAGTCGCGGGCGATTACTCAGTCGATTTGGCTGAGGCAGTACGAGACGCGGCAGTATCAGGGTGGGGCGTTGCTTATTTGGCGACTTACTTAGTGAAAGAAGAGTTTAGAACGGGCAAGCTCATTCAAGTATTGCCAGAGTGGAGAGCCAGTCAGCTGATGCCATTCTATGCCGTTTACCCGAGCCGAAAGAATATGCCGAAGAAGCTTTCGGCAGTGATTGAGTTCATTAAAGATCATATCGGGTCGCCGACGTATTGGGACAAAAACCTCAAAACTTGCGTTGAACTGCATCGCTAACTGTTTCCTAATCTATAAATATAATTTCCATATGGAAAAAGTACGCTTTTTAATCAAAGTTAATTATTAAAATTCAATAACTTAATTATACTCATAGTTAAATCGTGATTACCCCAACATCACATTAACAACCTCAGCTTGCCGCAAACGATTTCCTCTATAGAATGCGTCGCCTTTCCTACCTACAACTTTTAGGTTGACGCACATGGCTTCCCTACTTGGAATTATCACTATTTTAGTTGCCGCTTGGTTACTATCTACGGACAGAAAAAATATTCCACTAAGAACAGTCTCTTTGGCTTTCTTATTACAAATCTCATTCGCGCTATTGGTTCTGTATGTACCAATGGGTAAAGAAGCGTTGAATGCAGCCACGGGTGCGGTATCTAGCTTGATCAACTACGGTCAAGAGGGGATTAACTTCCTATTTGGTGGCCTAACTAATAACGGATTTGTTTTCGCGATTAATGTTCTTGGCATCATTATCTTTTTCTCTGCACTGATTTCAGGCTTGTACCACATCGGCTTTATGCCAAAGGTGATCAACCTTATTGGTGGTGCGCTACAGAAGTTCTTGGGCACAGGTCGTGCGGAATCATTGTCTGCGACTGCCAATATCTTTGTCGGCATGATTGAAGCGCCATTGGTGGTTAAGCCTTACTTAAAACACATGACAGATTCACAACTGTTTGCTGTGATGGTGTGTGGTTTGGCGTCTGTAGCTGGTGGTACGCTAGTGGGTTACGCATCGCTTGGCGTTGACCTAAACTTCCTGATCGCTGCGGCATTCATGTCTGCACCAGCCGGCCTATTGATGGCTAAAATCTTAGTACCTGGCAGCCCAAATGACGCTCAAGAAAATATTGAGTCTGATGTAGAAATTCCACGAGCAACAAACGTAGTTGAGGCGATGGCAGATGGGGCTATGTCTGGACTTCGTATTGCCGTTGCGGTGGGTGCAACACTTCTTGCCTTTATCAGTGTGATTGCAATGCTGAATGGCTTGCTAGGTATCGTTGGCGGCTGGTTTGGCGTAAACCTAAGCTTCGAACTTATCCTAGGTTATGTGTTTGCACCCGTTGCATGGCTGATCGGTGTACCGTGGTCTGAGGCTGTGGTTGCGGGCTCATTGATCGGTAACAAGATTGTCGTGAACGAGTTCGTGGCTTTCATCCAACTAATGGATGCTAAAGAGGCACTAAGTGAGCACTCGCAAGCGATCGTAACTTTCGCTCTATGTGGCTTTGCTAACATCTCTACCATGGCGATTCTTATCGGTGGTTTGGGCAGCTTAGTTCCAGAGCGTCGTTCTTTCATCTCACAATATGGCTTCAAAGCAATTTGTGCAGGTGTGTTTGCTAACCTAATGAGTGCTGCTATTGCTGGTGTTGTACTTTCTCTATAGTTAACTGATCATGACTTTACTCCCCCTATAGTAAAGTGACTGATTAATCACAATAATATTCGGTTAGCGTGAAAAAGAGAGCCTATAGTGTAAGAACGTAGGCTTTCTTATTTCATTGAATAGTTTGTACCACAGGGTGTGGTGCAAACCTTTTAGGGGCACAAATGGATTTGTCGATTACTTCTTCTTTGGCGTTAATTGGACTCTTGTCTTTAGCTTGTCAGCAGCTCGGCTGGCGTTTACGTCTTCCCGCCATTCTCCCTCTCCTTATCGTTGGCCTATTGTTAGGTCCCGGCCTGAATATTCTAAATCCCGATGCCATTTTCGGTGATGTGCTGTTTCCTATGATCTCCTTAGGGGTTGCCATCATCTTGTTTGAAGGAGCATTGACCCTAAATTTCAAAGAAATCAGAGGCCATGGCCGGATGGTGACTCACCTCGTGAGTTTCGGCATGTTGATTACATGGGCGTGTATCGTGGTGGGGGCATACTACTTTGTGGACTTCAGTTGGCCGTTAGCCGCACTGTTTGGTGCATTAGTTGTGGTAACTGGCCCTACGGTAATCGTGCCCATGCTTCGCAGTATTCAGCCTAAATCTTCGTTAGGCAGTATCTTGCGATGGGAAGGGATAGTGATTGACCCGATTGGCGCTCTGTTTGCCGTTCTCGTTTACGAATACATTGTCTCTTCAGCCGATCCTACAAGCCATGTTCTGTCAGCTCTGGGCCTGACGTTAGTCATAGGTTTAGGCTTAGGGATCATCGGTGGCCATTTGATTGCCAAGATGCTGCAAGGGCATTGGGTACCGCACTATTTACGTAATGTGGCTGTGCTGACGCTAATGTTGGCGGCGTTCTCGTTTTCTAATGATCTGAGTGAAGAATCGGGTTTATTAACCGTGACCATCATGGGGATCTGGCTTGCCAACGTGAAGGGCTTGGACATCGAAGACATCATCGAATTCAAAGAAACCCTGACCGTGTTACTTATTTCTGCGTTGTTTATTCTGTTAGCCAGTCGACTCGATTCGGGGGCTTTCCTTTCGATAGGTTGGGGCGGTATTGGGTTGCTAGCGGTGGTTATGTTGGTGGCTCGCCCGTTAAGCGTGTGGATCAGCGGGATCGGTACGGATCTTAATTCGGCGGATAAATGGTTTTTGAGTTGGATGGCACCTCGCGGGATCGTAGCAGCCGCGGTTTCTTCTCTGTTTGCGATAAAACTGCAAGAGAAGCAATTGATTGAAGGCGCAGATCTGCTCGTGCCCATGGTGTTCTTAGTCATTATTGGTACGGTTGTGATTCAGAGCTTAACCGCGAGCTGGTGGGCGAGAAGGCTAGGGGTCACTCAAGAGAAAGCGCAAGGGGTTATCTTCTTTGGCGCCACTCACTTTGCAAGACAATTTGCCAAGGTGCTAGCCACACACAACATCAACAGTGTGCTTGCTGATACTAACTGGGAAAGCATTCGCTTAGCTCGTATGGATAACTTGAATGTTTACTTTGGTAACCCAGCTTCAAGCCACGCGGAAAACAATTTGGAACTCGATGGGATAGGGCGTGCGATGATCGTCTCGCCTTATCGTCAAACCAACCCGTTAGTCAGCATGCATTACCAAGACGAGTTTGGTGCCAATAAGGTGTTTGAGCTTGAATCGTCAGAGACTAAGCATGAAAGACATCAAGTGAGCCGCAATGGCAATCGAAGTCTGTTCTCGGAAGGGATTACCTATTCTAAGCTTAACTCACTGATGGCTCAGGGTAGCCAAATTAAAAGTACAGGTTTGACCGAGGCATTTGATTTAAAAGAGTTTAACGCTTTGTATCCTAAAGCCATTCCTCTTGGGGTGATTAATGGCGGTGATTTCCGTTTAATTACACAAGGATCTGAGTTGGAAAAACTCATATCAACGGAGTGTGAGCTTATTAGTTTATTACCGCCTTCTGAACAGACGGAAAAAGTCGAGACTCCAGATAAGTAGCAACGAGCACTTCATCAAAAGCGAGTCACCCCGTTGTAAAAACGAATAGCTAAGTACCAAAGCATCAAAAAAGCCGCAACGTTCATCACGTTGCGGCTTTCTAATTTTATTTATATGCGCTGCGGACTACTTCGAGTGAAATTGCTCGCAAGCGATCATGGTGTTCTCGATTAGGCTCGCAACCGTCATTGGGCCAACACCACCCGGCACAGGTGTGATGAAGCTTGCGCTTTCTTTCGCTACGTCGTATTCAACGTCGCCCACTAGTTTGCCAGATTCTAAACGGTTGATACCCACATCGACCACAACAGCGCCTTTCTTAATCCAAGCGCCAGGAATGAAGTTAGGTTTACCAACGGCAACTACAACAACGTCTGCTTGACGCACGTGACCTTCAAGGTCTTTGGTGAAGCGGTGACATGTTGTCGTCGTACAACCTGCTAGAAGAAGCTCTAGCGTCATTGGGCGACCTACGATGTTTGATGCGCCAACCACAACCGCGTGCTTACCACGTAAGTCGATGTTGTAACGGTCAAGCAGCGTGATGATGCCTTTTGGCGTGCAAGAGCGAAGCTTAGGCATGCGCTGAGCCAAACGGCCGACATTGTAGGGGTGGAAGCCATCAACGTCTTTTTCTGGCGTGATACGCTCAAGAACGTGAGTGCTATCAATGCCTGCTGGTAGAGGCAGTTGAACAAGAATACCGTCGATCTCTGGATCGTCGTTCAGTTGGTCTACCAATGTTAACAATTCGTCTTCTGTCGCAGTGGCTGGCAAGTCGTAAGATTTAGATACGAAGCCAACTTCTTCACACGCTTTACGCTTACTTCCAACGTAAACCTGAGAAGCAGGGTCTTCACCCACTAAAACAACCGCTAGGCCCGGAGCGCGTAATCCAGCTTCAGTACGAGCTTTTACACGTGCAGCAACTTCGGAGCGAACCGTTTGAGAAATTAGCTTTCCATCAATATTTTGAGCAGTCATGAATTTCCTTAGTATTGATATTCAAGTTAGTGGCTGATGTTTTTGGCGCATTATTCCAGAAAATCTTTTTGATTACCATCAAGCAAACGTTTGCTTTGCTCTATTTTCCAACACTTATATGTTTGTTGGCCTTTTTTTACCCACTTAGATCAGAATGTTACATAAAGCCGTTGCTTTACTGATTCGAATTCGTATAATTCGTTCCTGTAGCGCGCCCTTAGCTCAGCTGGATAGAGCACCTCCCTTCTAAGGAGGTGGTCGAAGGTTCGAATCCTTCAGGGCGTGCCATTATTTAAAGAAACCCGATAACTCTCCGAGTTGTCGGGTTTTTTGCATTTTACACATCATAAAACACTTCTTTTCAAGCGCGACTCATTTTCTTCTGTTATTCGTTTCATTCGGCTTATGTAATAGAAAGTTAAAATTGTTCGTTTTTTGGGGTTTACATCATTTGGTAATAAAGCCACTATGAATTCACGAAGAATAGACAAGTAAAGCTATTAGCCAGTCGGTTTAGGAATCAAACCTTCTGCTCAATAGCTGATTTAGAGGAAGTAATGGCAGGAAACAGTATCGGACAACATTTCCGCGTGACCACGTTCGGAGAAAGTCACGGTATCGCACTAGGATGTATCGTAGATGGGTGCCCACCAGGATTAGAAATTACCGAAGCAGACCTTCAAAGAGATTTGGATCGTCGTCGCCCTGGTACTTCTCGCTATACAACGGCTCGTCGTGAAGCGGATGAAGTGAAAATCTTATCAGGTGTATTTGAAGGCCAAACTACGGGTACTTCTATTGGTCTATTGATTGAAAATACAGACCAACGCTCTAAAGACTATTCCGAAATTAAAGACAAGTTCCGCCCTGGCCACGCTGACTATACGTACCATCAAAAGTACGGTGTGCGTGATTACCGAGGTGGTGGTCGTTCTTCAGCTCGTGAAACTGCAATGCGTGTTGCTGCAGGTGCAATTGCGAAGAAATACCTAAAACAAGAATTTGGTGTTGAAATCCAAGCTTACCTTTCTCAAATGGGTGATATCTCAATTGATAAAGTGGATTGGAACGAGATTGAAAACAACGCTTTCTTCTGTCCAGATGCCGACAAAGTACCAGAATTTGATCAACTGATTCGTGACTTGCTAAAAGAAGGCAACTCGATCGGTGCGAAGATTCAAGTGGTTGCGACTAAAGTGCCAGTAGGCCTTGGTGAGCCAATCTTTGATCGTCTAGATGCTGACATCGCGCACGCTCTAATGAGCATTAACGCTGTGAAAGGTGTTGAGATTGGTGATGGCTTTGATGTGGTTAATCAACGCGGTAGTGAACACCGTGACCCATTAACTCCAGAAGGTTTCAGCAGTAATCATGCTGGCGGTATCTTAGGTGGTATCTCTACTGGTCAAGATATTGTGGCAAGCATTGCGCTTAAACCAACATCAAGCATCACTGTACCTGGTGACACAATCACGAAAGATGGTGAAGCAACGCAGTTAATCACGAAAGGTCGTCACGATCCATGTGTTGGCATCCGTGCGGTACCTATTGCAGAAGCAATGCTGGCTATCGTGCTGCTTGACCACTTGCTACGTCATCGTGGTCAAAACTTTGGTGTGACAACTGAAACACCACAAATCTAATTCTGCTTCTTTTTATTTAGAATAGAATTGGTAGAAACAAAAAAGGGTTGCTTCGTAATGAAGTAACCCTTTTTCACATTAGCAGGATTATTCGTCCGGTTAGCGACTATCGTCATTAAAGACAGCTAGCAGCTTAAGGCTCTTAATCCATTAATGCACTGAACTTTCAGGATCAAGCTGGAACGAAGGCAAACTCCATTTGAATCTTACAGCCGCCATGCGCAGCAAGTAACCAACTACAAGCGTCACAATTGTCGCCGTGACGTCGTTGATGCCAAGCTCAAGCAAACCTAGGTACAAACCTGAAGCGACAAGTGCGACAGAGGCATACAGCTCTTCATGTAACACCAATGGTGTTTGACGACAGATAAGGTCACGTAACAAACCACCAAAGACACCTGTCACTAATGCCGATACCATGCAAATCATCGGGTGCAGACCCATGGTCATCGCTACTTTGGTACCAATGATACTGAATACGATTAGGCCTAAGGCATCCAAGCGAATAAACAAACCTTTTAGCTTGATAACCCATTTCGCCAACCCGGTTGTAATAACACCTGCTATACAGGTGATGGCCAGATACTGAGGGTTTTCAACCCAACCTAAAGGGTAATGGCCAAGTAAGATATCGCGTACTGTACCGCCGCCAATTGCCGTTGCGCTCGCAACCAACATTACACCAAACCAATCCATTTTTTGTTTGCCTGCACTGAGAGCGCCGGTCATGGCTTCTGCCGTGATGCCAATGATATACAAAACACTTAGTAGCATTGCTGTAGCTCTATAATTTAGGTCTATAAACTCGAGTCTTATAGGCCTTAGGGATATAAAATGAAGCGCGAGTGTAGTAGTAAAAATGCTTGTTGACGAATGAATATTTGTACCGTGAATGGGCGTTTCAGATTAGCTAAACTAATCATTCACCTTAAAGTGGTGTAATCTGGGAATGGCAATCGATTGTCACTGCAAAGTATAATGGCGAACCCGATGTCATTACGCTTGATAGGGCTTTACCGAGCGCTTAAAAAAAAGCAAAATGCCCCAGTTATTTTTACTTAAATTTGATTTTATGACACACCAATACTCAGACATTATCGATATCTTCAATCAGACCTTTTTTGAAAGCTTTAATACCAAACTAGAGCTAGGGGCTGATGAGCCGATCTATTTGCCTGCTGATGATACTATCCCACACCATCGAATCGTGTTCGCACGTGGCTTTTACGCCTCTGCACTCCATGAGATCGCACACTGGTGCGTTGCTGGGCCTGAGCGTCGTTTATTGGAAGATTTTGGCTATTGGTATGAACCTGACGGTCGAACGGAATCGGTTCAAGCTGAGTTTGAAAAAGTAGAAATTCGCCCACAAGCGTATGAATGGATCATTGCGATGAGCGCAGGCTTTCCTTTTAATGTCAGCTGTGACAATCTACACGGCGATTTTGAGCCAGATCGTTTGGCCTTTATGAATAAAGTACATAGCGAAGTTATGGGTATCTTTGAAGTAGGCTTTCCGCCTCGCGTGAAAATGCTCTCTGAAGCATTACGCAGCTTCTACGATGTAGAACCTTTATGTGCTAGCCAATTTATTGTGAAATAAGAGAATATTATGATTATCGAATTTGAAGAAAAACTACTTGAAGTAATTGATGCTCGCATTGAAAACGCATCAGACGATGAACTGTTTGCTGGTGGTTACTTACGTGGTCATATTTCTCTTTCAGTGGCTTCATGTGAAGAAGAAGGCATTGAAGATGTGGCTGAAGTAAAAGCTCGTATTGAACAGAGCCTAGACGACGCTCGCTCTGAACTAACACCAGCAGACCGCACTATCGTTAATGACCTTTGGGTTGAGCTACAAAACCAAGCTTAATCTCGATGTATTAATACTATCCGCTCAGTCCCTTCCTTTCCCATTTTGCTGAGCGAACTGGTTTATTTGAGACTCGTTCGAAATTTTTGAATGAGTCCGTTCATTTCTTGTGATGGTTACATTTTCTTACTACGTTATTCTAATCCCACTTAACGGAATTACAGAAAGGTCACATCATGAAAGTTATCGCATTTGGCGCAAGCACAAGTTCTACCTCAATCAACAAAACACTAGCAACTTACGCAGCAAACTTGATTGAAGGTGCTGAAGTAAAAGTCCTAGACATCAACGATTACAATGTTCCTATGTTCAGTGAAGACACTGAAAAAGAGATTGGCCAAGCGGAAGGTGCTCAAGCATTCCTACGCGACCTAGCTGAAGCTGATGCGTTTGTTATCTCGTTCGCAGAACACAATGGTCACTACCCAGCAGCGTATAAAAACCTATTTGACTGGGCGACACGTATTGAGCGTTCAGTGTTTGGCGAGAAGCCGGCGGTTTACCTAGCGACTTCACCGGGCCCTGGTGGCGCACAAACGGTACTTGGTGCAGCGACAGGTTCTGCACCTTACTTCGGTGGCAACGTGCAAGCGTCAGTTTCAGTACCAAGCTTCTACGATAACTTTGATTTTGAATCTGGTTCTATCAGCAACGAAGAGATCGTTCTACAGATTAAAGACGCGGTTGCTAAGCTGTAAATACAGCTTCGTTTAGAACATCAGTTTAGAGCAACACGAATAACAAAAAGCCCGAGCGACACAATGAACTCGGGCTTTTTAGCTTTTAACTTATTAGTTTCAGATATTCAGAAATTTCAGATGTTCAAAATAGCTGAACTAGAAACTACGGCTTTGATTTAGAATGCTTGTCAGCAACCCATCCAGCCGTTAATGCCTTACCTTTACGCAGTCTGCGTACCCACATTCGACTTGGGTGAATCGCCTCAAGCACATCAACAGGCAAGGGCAGCGGATCGCCACAGATCTGTGATGCTAATACTTCAGCCAATAATGGTGCAGAGCTCAAACCACGTGAACCCAGTCCGATAAAGCAATAAAGGTTAGGGAAGCTTGTTACCGTTTCTACATCCTCAACCGAGTCACGCTGCGGGTTGAAGTTGTGGAGATCTTGGTACTGCTCCTTAATGGCTTCAAAGTCACCAACGTTTCCGACAAACGGAAGGTGGTCACGGCTTACGCTTCGGATACCTTGGCGCGCTAAGTTGTCACTGGTATCGACATCTTTTGTCCATGCTTGGTCTGGTAGTGACCCATGTAGGCGCTCGCCATTGTGCTGCTGAACCTCAATATCAAATTCTTGGTCGATATTGGTTTTGTCGTAGTTCGCACCAATACAGTGATGACCATTGTTGGGGTTCTGTGGCGTCAAATAGCCATCAAAGCACAACACGGTTTTTAGCTGGCTGAGATTTTCCGTGGTCGGAATATGGCTCACTTGGCCTTTAACCGGAGTCAGTGGTACTGGCTGAGTTTGTTCAAACTGAGTGAACTTGTGTCCGTTTGCGACAACTACTTGGTCGTGCTTGGTTTGAATCTCACCTTGAGGTGTATCCATCGTCAGTATCCATTGTTGTTCAGCTTCGAGCCACTCAAGTTGCGTTACTTGATGTTGATAGTGCGCGCTCACTTGGTTGCTCTCTTCTAACTTGCTAATCAAGCCTTGAGTCAGTTGCAGAGGGCTTAGCCAACCACCCAGCGGAAAGTAAACACTCTCTTTATCGACGGGTAAGCCAATCTTTTCGTTGGCTTGCTCTGGCGATAAACGCTGAATCAGGTCGGTGTGGAAGTTGCCTTCCAACATGCGGTTGAGCTTTTTAGTGGAGCCTTGATCCCACATCAAGATGTTCACGCCACACCAACTGTGATCAAATTGAATAGACTGAGCCGCTTGATTAATAAATTGACGAGCAAACAGTAATCCCGGGCCAAACACGCGAGACACGTTCGAGGTCGCTTCGCTTAATAGCGGGTAAATCGCACCTTGGTTGTTACCTGAGGCATTGCCCGCAGCTTGTGGATGTTCACAATAAAGGGTGATGTTTTTACCACGACGGCTTAGCGTTTTGGCTAATGCAGCACTGGCGACACCACCACCAATGATCGCAATGTCTTGGGATTCAGTGTGTTGAGCGAGGCCATACCAAGGTTTGATGTTGGTGTGAGCGTGCTTTTCGCCAAGTCGGCCGGCGATCATTTCTCGCTTAGTACCAAAGCCTTTGACCTTTTTCATTTCAAAGCCAGCTTCAATTAAGCCACGGCGAACAAAGCCAGCAGCGGTGAAGGTGGCGCAGCTACAATCTTGCTTAGCGAGCTTAGCCATGCCGTTGAATAGGTTTTGATTCCACATCTCTGGGTTCTTGCTCGGAGCAAAACCGTCTAAGAACCAAGCATCAACCAAACCTTCACGCGGGGTTGGTACGTTGGGCATGCAATCTTTAATATCGCCAAACCACAAATCAAGCGTGATTGCACCGTCGCCCAGCACAATGCGGTGACATTCAGGTAGAGCAATAGGGTAGTGTTCTTGGAGTTGCGTCGCATACTCGGCTAATTCTGGCCACGATTGGTGTGCTTTGATCAGATCCTCTTTATTTAAAGGATATTTTTCAAAACTGATGAAATGTAACTCTTTGGTCATCGCTTGTGGGTTATCTTTAAGAAAAGCATCGAACCATTGCCAAACTGCAAGAAAGTTCAAACCTGTGCCAAAGCCGGTTTCAGCAATCACAAAGCGGCGTTGTTCATGTTCAAGCCAACGCTCTGGAAGGTGGTTTTGCTTTAAAAAGACGTAGCGAGTTTCTTCTAAACCGTTAACATTGGAGAAGTAAACGTCGTCAAATTGGTCTGAAACTGGCGTGCCAGACTCATTCCATTCCAGTTCTGCATTAGTAATTGAAGTCATAAAATCTATCATTTTGTGATTTGAAGCGATATGTTGGTAGGGATTGTACGAATTTCTAGGAAAGCTGACCACTTTTGTTAGGCTTCTTAGTTATCATCTAGCTGAATTTAGAATTATAGGAATGTCACATGAAACGAGTCGTAATCACCGGTATGGGTATTGTTTCAAGTATCGGTAACAACGTCGAAGAAGTTTTAGCATCACTGAAAGAGGGTAAATCTGGTATTACCGCTTCAGAGCAGTTCAAGGAAAATGGCTTGCGCTCTCAAGTATGGGGTAACCTAAAAATGAACCCTGCTGACCATATCGATCGCAAAAAAATGCGCTTTATGGGTGATGCAGCGGCATTCGCTTATCTTTCAATGGAGCAAGCAATTGCTGATTCTGGCTTAACTGAAGATCAAGTATCTAATGACCGCACGGGTATCGTTGCGGGTTCAGGTGGTGCTTCATCTCTAAACCAAGTAAACGCGGTAGACATCATCCGTGAGAAAGGCGTGAAGCGCGTTGGTCCATACATGGTTCCACGTACAATGGCTTCTACGGTTTCTGCTTGTCTAGCAACTCCTTTCAAAATCCGTGGTGTGAACTACTCTATGAGCTCTGCATGTGCGACATCTGCACACTGTATTGGTCACGCAATGGAGCTTATCCAACTTGGTAAGCAAGACGTTGTATTCGCTGGTGGCGGTGAAGAACTGGATTGGTCTCTGACTATGATGTTCGACGCAATGGGCGCACTTTCTACTAAGTACAACGACACGCCAGAGCTGGCTTCTCGTACCTACGATGCAGACCGTGATGGTTTCGTTATCTCTGGTGGCGGCGGCATGTTAGTTATCGAAGAACTTGAGCACGCTGTTGCTCGTGGCGCAAAAATCTACGGTGAAATCGTAGGCTACGGCGCAACTTCAGATGGCTACGACATGGTTGCTCCTTCTGGTGAAGGTGCGGTTCGTTGTATGAAGATGGCGATGCAAAACGTTGATGGCGTTGATTACGTGAACACTCACGGTACTTCAACTCCAGTTGGCGACGTTAAAGAGCTAGGCGCTATCCAAGAAGTATTTGGTGGCAACAGCCCAGCAATTTCTGCAACTAAAGCGATGACAGGTCACGCTCTAGGTGCTGCTGGCGTACACGAAGCTATTTACTCAACGCTAATGCTAGATAACGGCTTTATTGCTCCAAGCATTAACGTTTCGAACCTAGACGAAGCTGCTGCTGGCCTAGACATCGTAACTGAAGCTCGTGATCAAGAGCTAACTACAGTTATGTCTAACAGTTTTGGTTTCGGCGGTACGAACGCAACGCTAGTAATCAAAAAGTACCAAGCTTAACTTAAGCTTGAGTTACAGAGACAAGGTTAATCGTTAAAGGGTTGCGCTAGTGCCGATTCAACACGCACAGGTCACCCAGTAATAATGACCATCAGAACAAAGTTTTTAGACGCAGGTTGGTAAACGTGTTTTTTGAACATAGTTTTTAAATCTGGGTTTAGAGATTGAAAGGTTTCCAGAGCTTGACCAGTACTGACTTTGGTTAGTACTGGTTGAACAGACGCAAGACTCTGTCTCCTGGAGAGCGAGATAGGATCCTTTTGTTCTGGATGTTTGCCCGATTGTTTATTCAATCGGGCATTTTTCGTTTTAGCCGTTTGATCTTGGGTGTTCACTCTGGTTTCGGTTCTTGTCTGCCAAGGTTAGGTGATTCAGCCCTTTATTTATAATGTATTCCAATTGCTACTCGACACCGTGTGTGGAATTTTGCACAATCATTTCAATTCACATTTAGGTCGATAGACCCCAACAAAAGTACTCGCCAAATGAAAATCTTAATCGACGAAAATATGCCTTACGCTGAAGCGCTTTTTAGCCAGCTAGGGGAAGTGACAATGAAGTCTGGTCGCACATTAACAGCTGACGACCTAGTTGACGTAGACGCATTGATGATTCGCTCTGTTACCAAGGTAAACGAGTCATTGATCAGCAAAGCCAATAAGCTGAAGTTTGTTGGTACTGCGACGGCTGGCATGGATCACGTTGACCAAGAGTTGATGAAAGAGCGTGGCATTTTCTTTACTGCGGCACCTGGTTGTAACAAGGTGGGTGTTGCTGAGTACGCGTTCAGTGCGATGATGGTGCTTGCGCAGCAACAAGGCTTTTCTGTTTTTGATAAAACGGTTGGTATTATCGGCTGTGGTCAAGTGGGCAGTTACTTAGCGAAGTGCCTTGAAGGTATTGGTATCAAAGTTCTGCTGAACGACCCTCTAAAACAGCAAGAGGGTGATACGCGCGAATTTACTGAGTTAGAGACTTTGCTTGAACAATCAGACGTTATTACATTACACACGCCAATCACTAAGACGGGTGAGTATCCAACGCATCACTTGATCAGTGAGCAAGTGCTGAACAACTTACGTGCTGATCAAATCCTGATTAATGCAGCTCGCGGTCCTGTGGTTGATAACCAAGCGCTAAAAGCTCGCCTGCAAAAAGCCGATGGTTTCACTGCAGTGCTTGATGTGTTTGAGTTTGAACCTGAAGTCGACTTTGAGCTTCTTCCGTTACTCGCTTTTGCAACGCCTCACGTAGCGGGCTACGGTTTAGAAGGTAAAGCGCGTGGTACCACGATGATCTTCAACAGTTATTGTGAATTTTTAGGTACTGAACAGCGTGCGTATGCAAGCGACTTATTGCCGACAGCGCCTGTACCTCAAATGAAATTAGATAGAGCTTGGGATGAAGCAACACTGCACAATTTGACTCAGTTGATCTATGATGTGCGCAAAGACGACGCCTTATTCCGTCGCAATATCGTTACGCCGGGTTCTTTTGACAAGATGCGTAAAGAATATTGGGACCGCAGAGAGTACAGTGCAGTCGAGTTAACGGGCGACGAATCTTGTAATTTAACGCCGTTATCTAAACTCGGTTTTATGGTAAAGCCAACTTTATAAAAGAGAGAAACAATGAGCCAAGAATTTAATATTGCTATTTTAGGTGCGACTGGTGCGGTTTGTGAAACCATTCTTGAAGTACTTAAAGAGCGTAAATTCCCTGTCGGTGAAATGCACTTACTAGCAAGTGAACGTAGTGAAGGCAAAACTTCCCGTTTTAACGGCAAAACAATACAAGTACAAAACGTAGAAGACTTCGATTGGTCTCAAGTACATATTGCGTTTTTCTCTGCAGGTAGCGAGCTTTCAGAGCGTTGGGCTCCAATTGCGGCTGATGAAGGTGTGGTTGTCATCGATAACACATCACGCTTCCGTTACGAATACGATGTTCCTCTGGTTGTGCCTGAAGTGAACCCTGAAGCGATTGCTGAGTTCCGTAACCGTAACATCATCGCGAACCCTAACTGCTCGACTATCCAAATGGTAGTAGCGCTAAAACCAATTCACGATGAAGTGGGCCTTGAGCGTATTAACGTTTCAACTTACCAATCTGTGTCTGGTGCAGGTAAGCCAGGTATCGATGAGCTAGCGGGTCAAACGGCTAAGCTTCTTAACGGTATGCCAGCTGAAAACTCAGCGTTCTCACAACAAATCGCTTTCAACTGTATTCCTCAAATCGATGAATTTACAGAGAACGGCTACACGCGTGAAGAGATGAAGATGGTTTGGGAAACTCAAAAAATCTTTGCTGACTCTTCAATCACAGTGAACCCGACTTGTGTCCGCGTACCAGTATTTTACGGTCACGCAGAATCTCTACACATTGAAACTCGCGCACCAATCGGTGCAGAGCAAGTGGTTCAGCTTCTAGAGAACACAGAAGGTGTTGAAGTATTCCAAGCGCTAGACTTCCCAACTCAAGTTCGTGATGCAGGTGGTAAAGACCACGTAATGGTTGGTCGTATTCGTAACGACATCAGCCATCACAGTGGCGTAAACATGTGGGTTGTCGCTGATAACGTTCGTAAAGGCGCAGCAACAAACGCAGTTCAAATCGCTGAAGTTCTGATTCGCGATTACTTCTAAGCTTTATTGCTTTGATAAAAAAGCCTCACTCTTTAGTGGGGCTTTTTTAATCGATTAAAAATATTGTTAGTCAAATTGTGTGAAATTGCTGCGAATATTGTTGCTGCAACACATTTTTTGTTTTCATCTCTATAGTTTTACGTCATTTATCCGATATATTTAATAGATCATCACTTTTCCGAATTTAAGCACCTAGCTGAGCCTTTTATGTTTCAAATTTTCAAGCCGTGGTTAATGCCTTTTGCCTTTATCATCGCGACTCAGATTTCCGTTGTTCGTGCAGATTCCATTCGAGTTGTAGGGCCTAATGGCCAGATACAATCAGCGCCTACGTTTTCAGAACCACTTCAAAGAGCGCAATCAAATAGCGCTGAGCCTTCACGTTTCTATGGTCCAACTCGCGGCTCAGAAACATTGTGGTCTATTGCCTCAAAGTTACGCCCTGATAACTCCGTTTCAGTCCAACAAACTCTGTTGGCTATTTATCGCTTAAACCCACAAGCGTTTGAAAACCAGAATATCCATAGCCTGCTGCCTGCGAGCAATCTACGCGTGCCTTCTTTAGAGCAAGCACGTGCAAGCTCGACGCAGCAAGCTATCAACATCATGAACTCACATCTTGCTAAGCTTGATGCTCCTGCAAGTAAGCCTGTCGCTTCAAAACCCAAAGCGCCGAGTTCTGATGCAAAAAATGTTACTCCTGCTAAGCAAGTAAGCACTACTGAAATTGCTAAAAAGCCATTGTCTCCAACTCAATCATCTCTAGCTCAATCTGCACCAACCCAAGAGATGAACAAGTTAGAGAAGCAGCTAGAGCTTTCAGAAACTGAACTGCTGTCACTTGAAGAGAAAAATCACCAACTTCGTTTGATGTTATCGAATGTTCAATCGGAAGTGGATGAGCTAAAAACAGAGCTCAGTGATGAAGACCGCATTCGTAGCGAAGTGGAAAAGCTGCTTGATGAAGAGCGCAGAAAGAACGCCGAAATTGAAAAGATGGCACCAAGTGTCATGGACGAACTGTTATCGAATGGTTGGTTAGTGGCGGCTCTTGCGATTATTCCAGGTCTGCTCATTGGTTTGATCGTTGTGATGCTGTTAGGCCGTCGTTCTAAAAATGATGAGCAACAGCAGACGACTCAAGAACAACCGCTCCAGCCAGAACCAAGTACCGTTGCACCTATTACATTGGGCGACGAGATGGACGACCTTAACGAGCTGTCTTTAGATGATGACTTGTTTGGTACGGAAGATGACGCCAACAAGCTGTTTGACGATCAAGCGCTAGCCGAAGAGGATGATGTCTTTGCTGGTTTAGATGAATCTGATCTCGATTTCAATCTAGATGGTGAAGACGATGACCCATTTGCTAGCATTGGCGAAAACGGTGATTTAGACACCAACTTCGACGATCTAGATTTAGACAGCAGCAACGGCATTAGTGTTAATGGCGAAGAGAAAGCGCTTGGCCTTGAAGAGATGGAACGTGCGCTAGACAAAACAGCGGAAAGCGCCGTCGATACTGATGATGTCGACTTTGATCTTTCTGATGATAACGCAATGTCTGCTGATGACATTGAAGCTTTACTATCTCAAGAGTCTGAAACTGAAGATCTCGGTTCCAACGAGCTAGACCAATCTTTATTAGATGATCTGTTTGCTCTTGATGACGAAGATGACGACAGCTTCGATATTGATGCTCTAATCTCTGAACAACAGTCCCCTGAGCCAGCTTCACCGACAGCGAATGATGATATTGATGACATCTTTGCCCAAGTTGCTGCTCAGAACGATCAAGCGAATGACCCTTTCAACCTCGATAGCGACGATGAGATTGCCACTAACCTAAACAGTGGTTTGGCGTCTGATGATGATATCGAAAACATTCTGTCTCAGTTCGATAAGCCCATCGTAAATGAAGAACCTCAAGACAGCGTTGATCTGCTTGATGAGCAACTGGCAGGCGATGACGTAGACCTAAGTAACTCGACAGACCTTCTTGATGAGATGCTAGGGGACGATTCGGATGATGAGTCTGAAAGCGAACCTCTTGGCTTTGATTCTCTGTCTGAGCTTGAAGAGCTTTCTGGTTTATCGACCGATGATGACCTCAACATCGCAGAAGACAGCACGGAAACCTTGGATGAATTAATAGGTGACTCTGACGAGGATGATTTCGAACTCGACGCCGAAAGTACCGACTTATTGGATGATTTCCTTGATAGTGAATTGTCAGATGATGAGCTTTTAGCGGATGCATCAAAATCAGAATCTCTAGACCCATTTGATGACTTACTGACAAGTGGCATTGAAGACGAGCTTGAATCTGAAGATAAGACGTTTGATAAAGAGTTAGACGCAGCCTTTGGTTTGGACAACGCCAATGAGGAGCCTGAAAAGGACTCAGACGTTGAGCTTACTCCGTTAACCTCTGAAGGTGAGCCTGAGCAAGATCCGGACATTAGTGAAACACCACAACCTGAAGTCGTTACTGATGAATCGTTAGATTCTGAAATGACTCAAGAAAGTTCTGACATTAAGCCAGAAAATGATGAAGCCTTTAATCGTGATGGTTTTATCGATGATTTGTTCGGTGTCGCACCGGCAACGGATGCTTTGCTTGATGACTCGTTAGAAACAACAGACGAAGCGTTGATTGATGAGTTAATGACTTCTGATGACAATGATTTGTTGCCAGCAATAGAAGAGCCTGTTGAACCATCAATTGACAATACGGTTGAACCAGAGCAAGCGTCTCTTTTAGACAGCGACGAAGTATCAGCGCAAGAAACCGCATCATCGGTTGAAGATGATGAACTGGATATCGACTCGCTGTTATCTGAGAATTCTGATTTTGACAAACCAGATTTTGAAGAGCGAGTTAAAGAAGAAACCGCACAACAAGAACCAGAGCCGAAAGAAGCCGACGTACAAGAGCAAGCTTCGCCATCGTCTTTGAACGATATCTCTGAAGATGAAGAAGAAACGGTTGAAGACTGGTTAGCTGAAGCCATCGACGATGTAGAGTCGCCAGCGAACATTGACTCTGATTTTGACTTTGAACCGAAAATCCAAGGTAGCGATCAGCTTGAAGATGTCGTTGAATCCTTGCCAGAGCCAGAGCCAGAGCCAGAGCCAGAGCCAGAGCCAGAGCCAGAGCCAGTTCGTGCTGCAAACATGCCAGAGATCATTCCAAATGAATTTGGTGTGCCAGAAGACGATGATTGGCTGATTGAAGATGAGGCGTCTGAACCAGAAGCATTAGCGGAAACTGACGTAACACCAGAGCTAGTGACACCTGTCGCTGAACCGAAAGTTGAAGCTACACCACAAGCGGAAGTAGCAGAACAAGCTGAAGTTCTAGGACAAGAAGGCGAAGAAGAATTCTCGTTTGATGACTTCGAATTGCCAGAGTTTAATGAAGAAGATGCACTAGCGGAAGCTGATGCTGAATCAACACCAGAACCAGTAACGCCAGCTATTGATGCTCAACCAAGTGTTGAGCCTCAAACTGAAGCCCAAGTTATAGCTCAGGCGCAAGACGACGAAGAGTTTTCGTTTGATGATTTCGACTTACCAGAGTTTAGTGAAGAAGACGCACTAGCGGAAGCTGATGCTGAATCAACAACAGAGCCAGCAACGCCTGCTATAGACTCTCAATCAAGTGTTGAATCGCAACCTACCGCTGAGCCTCAGTTAGATGCTGCACCACAAGTTGAAACTGCGAAACCAGAAAGCGAAGAAGAATTCTCGCTTGATGACTTCGAACTACCAGAGTTTGGTGAAGACGATGCGTTAGCGGAAGTGGTGAGTGAACCAGATGAAGCACAGTTAGAGCAAGACTTAGCGCCTGACACAGAGAAGTTCGAGTTCGATGACCTTGATCTTCCGGAGTACGATGAAGAAAGCGCAAAAGCAGACTCTGTTTTAGATGATATTGAGCAAAGCAATGCCGAGCCGGTGGCGGAAGCCCAAGGCGTAGAGTTCGATGAGTTTGATTTACCGGAATATGGTGAAGATGAAGCCATCTCTGATGCGTTTGCTGAGAAGCCAACACCACTGACTTCTTTCAGCCCACAAGGCGAAGAGCAAGATGCGTTGCATGATCTGTTCTCAAATCCGCAGAGCTATAGTCAGGCTGATGATCTCTCGAATGCTGAAGACTCTGAACCGGCTGGTTTTGCACAGCCAGAACAATCACTGAGCGCGGCTTCAGAGCCAAACTCAACGCCTGCAGCGGTTCAAGACGAGCCACTAGAAGGCTTTGATGAGACAGCATTAGCTGAGTTGCTTTCTGAAGATGTTCAAGACTCTGTCGACAACATGTTCGATAAGCCATTGGACGCAACTTCGATTGATAGCGCAGGGTTAGATATTGACGCCATGCTTGAAGTCGGCGGCGAAGACTGGAAAGGCTTTAACCTAGCGCCAGAACAACAATCGAGCATGCATAATGATGTGCCTGATGACCAACAAGAGATTTGGGCATCGGCTGAACAGCAAGCTGAACCGAAAATCAAAGAAGAGAATTGGGCTGAACAAGACAATTTAACCGAATCAGGCAACAGTCGTGATAAGCAGTACATGACGATTGATGAGCTAATGGCTCAAGTCGAGCAAGAAGGTGAAGAAGTCATTAATCCAGACGATGAAGAGCTTAAACTGGATGTGGGTCTTAACGAATTCCCTGATGTTATCGGTGATATTGGCAATTATGATGTCGACAGCAATGCAGAAGCTGCGGGTAAGCTTGATTTGGCCAAAATCTACATCGAGATGAGTGACTCGCAAGGGGCAATTAAGCTTCTAGAAGAGGCAATCGTTGACGGCAGCGATGATATTCGTCGAGAGGCAAAAAATCTTATCGATACGTTAAACGGTCGATAAATTTACAAATCAGAAAGGGTAGCGTTGGCTACCCTTTATTTTAAGGCGATACAGAGCGCTATCGTTTCATTTGGTTTTTCAACAGCATCGTCTCGGTCGATGCTGATTGTTTATTGAAGTTTTAGCCCCATCCTATTTGGGCTAGCACTGATTTCCGTATATACTTCTCGCCCATTTTCAAAGAGAACAAGAACATGAAAATTGCTTTAGGTATTGAATATAACGGTACCCACTACTTTGGTTGGCAGCGCCAACGAGACGTGAAAAGTGTCCAAGAAGAATTGGAAAAGGCTCTTTCAGTTGTCGCGAATCACCCTGTAGAAGTTATGTGCGCAGGTCGTACAGATGCCGGTGTTCACGGTACGGGACAAGTCGTTCACTTTGAAACTAATGTCGATCGTAAAATGGTGGCATGGACAATGGGCGCGAATGCCAACATGCCAAAAGATATTGCGGTTCGTTGGGCGACAGAAGTGAATGAGGATTTCCATGCTCGTTTCTCGGCTACTGCCCGCCGTTATCGCTACATTATCTTTAAC
>NZ_AJYZ02000041.1:514432-516087 GCF_000272045.2 Vibrio crassostreae 9ZC13
TTTAACCATGCACTACGCCCAGGCATTTTGAATTCAGGTGTGAGCCATTATCATGGTCATCTTGATGAGAAAAAAATGCATGAAGCGGGTCAGTACTTACTTGGTGAGAATGACTTCACTTCGTTCAGGGCAACACACTGTCAATCTCGTAGCCCATGGAGAAACATGATTCACTTGAACGTGACTCGTCATGGACACTACATTGTGATCGATATTAAAGCGAATGCGTTTGTTCACCACATGGTGAGGAATATTACGGGTAGCCTTATTGCCGTAGGTAAAGGTGAGCAGAAACCAGAGTGGATCCAGTGGCTTTTAGAAGCTAAAGATCGAAAAGTAGCCGGCGCAACTGCAAAAGCGGAAGGTTTGTATCTGGTGGATGTTGATTATCCTGAACATTTTGAGCTACCACGAGAGCCAATTGGTCCTCTATTTTTACCGGATAATTTGAACTAAATGTGAGACTTAGGTTCAAAAATTATTACGGTTTAGTGCGTAAGATAGTCCCTGAAAATAGGTACAACCAGTTTTTTATCTACAGTCGCTGTTTTATGTGCTTTAATTCCCACGCATAATTCCCAAATTTATTTCTTTCGCAATCAAGCGGAAGAATCGAAACAAAAAGGTCTTCCATGAGTTGGCTTGAAAAGATTTTAGAAAAAAGCAACATCGTAACATCTCGTAAAGCGTCTATCCCTGAGGGTGTTTGGACGAAATGTACTTCTTGTGAGCAGGTTCTGTACCATGCTGAACTAGAGCGTAACCTAGAAGTATGTCCAAAATGTGACCATCACATGCGCATGAAAGCACGTCGTCGTCTGGATACATTCCTAGACAAAGGTGAGCGTGTTGAACTAGGTGCTGATCTTGAGCCACAAGACAAGCTGAAGTTTAAAGACTCTAAGCGTTACAAAGAACGTATCTCTGCTGCTCAAAAGAACAGTGGTGAAACAGACGCATTAGTTGCAATGAAAGGCGAACTATTGGGTTTACCTATCGTAGCGTGTGCTTTTGAATTCTCATTCATGGGCGGCTCAATGGGTTCTGTTGTTGGTGCTCGTTTCGTGAAAGCGGTAGATGCTGCTATCGAGAACAACTGTGGTTTAGTGTGTTTCTCTGCAAGTGGTGGTGCTCGTATGCAAGAGGCATTGATGTCTCTAATGCAAATGGCGAAAACCAGTGCTGCGCTTGAGCGTTTATCTGCGAAAGGCCTACCGTTTGTTTCAGTTATGACTGATCCAACAATGGGTGGTGTTTCTGCAAGTTTGGCAATGCTTGGCGATATCAATATTGGTGAACCAAAAGCACTGATCGGTTTTGCTGGACGTCGTGTAATCGAACAAACGGTACGTGAAGACCTTCCTGAAGGTTTCCAACGCAGTGAGTTCCTACTAGACCACGGTGCTATCGACATGATTGTTGACCGTCGTGAGATGCGTCAGCGCGTTGCAAGCCTTGTTGCTAAAATGACCAACCAGCCTTCACCATTAGTAGTTTCTGTGAACGATTCACCGAATGAAGCTACTTATGAAGTACCAGAAGCGCCAGAAAAAGGGTAAAGTACCTTCTAACAAACCAACTTAATTATGGTTATGAGTTAGATGAGTCAACAACCTATTCCTCAAGCCACATCCTCTTTGGAGATGTGGCTTTTT
>NZ_AJYZ02000041.1:516246-677208 GCF_000272045.2 Vibrio crassostreae 9ZC13
CAAGCGCTATTGATCTTGGATTAGACCGAGTTCAGGCCGTCGCCTCTAAGGCAAACCTCACCAAACCTGCTCAACATGTTATTACTGTTGCCGGAACCAATGGCAAAGGCTCAACATGTGCACTGATGGAAGCGATTCTATTGGACGCTGGTTACTCAGTTGGTGTCTACAGCTCTCCTCACTTAATTCGCTATAACGAACGTGTTCGTATCAACGGCCAAGATCTATCTGATGAAAAGATGGTTCAGTCTTTCGATTTCATTGAGAAAGAGCGTGGCGAAATCAGCCTGAGTTTTTTCGAATATGGCACTTTAGCGGCGTTACGTGCATTTCAAACTGAAGCGGTTGATGTTGTGCTTTTAGAAGTGGGTTTAGGCGGGCGTTTAGACGCGACCAATATCGTTGAGCATGATGTTTCTGTGATTACTAGTTTGGCTGTCGACCATGTTGACTGGCTAGGTGATGACATCAATGTGATTGGTTTTGAGAAAGCGGGCATTTATCGTAGCGGTAAACCCGCTATCTGTGGTCAACCCAAGCCACCGGCTACGGTTGCAGCGCACGCTGATGACATTAAGGCTGAGTTCTACCAAGTCGGTATTCAATACACTTATGATGTTGACGGTGATACGTGGAACTGGCGCAGTGGTGCATTCCAACTAGAATCGCTACCTATTCCAAGCCTGCCGTTACCTAACGCTGCAACAGCGTTGATGGCATTGGGCACATCAGAGCTTAGTATTAGCGACGTGAACGTGGTTAACGGCATGAAGAATGCGCAGCTTCCTGGGCGTATGCAGCAAATTAGCGAACAACCGGTGATTGTGCTTGATGTAGCACACAACCCGCATTCTGCTGAGTACTTTGCGCAGCAAGTCGCGAAGAAGTATGCAGGCAAAAATTTACACGTTGTAGTCGCCATGCTTCATGACAAAGATATCCCCGCGACATTGGAAGTATTAGCTCCAATAACAACACATTGGTACCCAGCTTCGCTGAACGGCCCACGAGCCGCAACAGCCGCTGAATTGTGTCAAAGCTTACCTGAAGGTGTAGAGCGGTATTCAAACCCTGTTGTAGCGTTTGAAGCGGCTTTAGCTTCTGTTAAAGGTGACGATGTTGTGTTGGTTGTCGGTTCTTTCCATACAGTGGGTGAAGTGTTGGAGCATTGGCAGAAAAAAGGAAACTAAATGGCAAGTAAATTCCAAAGCCGGTTAGTCGGCACCATCATTTTAGTGGCCATTGGTGTGATTGTATTGCCCGATGTACTAGATGGTAAGAAGCTCCACTACAAAGAAGAGTTTGCAAGCATTCCAATTAAGCCTGAGCTTGATAGTAATGTTGAAGTGTTTGAAGTACTCGATCCCGTTGAAGATCAGATAGCGCTACCGGATTCTCCGGTTGAGCAAGTGGTTGAAAGTGGTCGTACTGATAATTCAAACACGCAAACCGCGTCTTCTTCTAATGATAAAGAAGCAGACAAAGTGGCAGTTGTGGTTAAGCCGGTACCTGAAAAAAATGAATACCAAGACAGTGCTTGGATTATTCAATTGATGGCTTTGAAGAATGCTGACAACGCAAAAAACGTTGTTAAGGATCTGCAAAAGCGCGGTTATCAGGCTCACACCAAGCAAGAAAAAACTTTTACGCGAGTAATTATTGGCCCGGATGTCTCTAAATCCAAACTTGAGCGACAAATTAAGGAATTAGAAAAAATTACGGGTTCAAAAGGCCAGTTGCTCAAATTTAAACCGTTAAATCCATAAGAAAACGTTTGCGTCAGCATTTTTTCTGTTAAAATGCGCGCCAACTTAAGATGAAGAATTCATGAATTGGTTAGATTTTGTCATTTTAGGCGTGATCGGCTTCTCTGCCGTGATCAGTTTAGTTCGTGGTTTCGCTAAAGAAGCCTTGTCACTCGTTATTTGGTTTGGAGCATTTTTTATTGCTAGCCAGTACTACGCTAAATTAGCGATGTACTTCACCAATATCGAAGATGAGATGTTTCGAAACGGAACTGCGATAGCAGCATTGTTTGTTGCAACGTTAGTTGTGGGTGCCTTAGTTAACTATGTCATCGGTCAACTAGTTCAGAAAACAGGCCTGTCAGGTACAGACAGAATCCTCGGTGTCGTCTTTGGTGGCTTACGTGGTGTTTTGATTGTTTCTGCAGTGTTGTTTTTCATGGATGCGTTTACTGCATTCCCAAGTTCTGAGTGGTGGAAGAATTCGCAATTGGTTCCAGAATTTAGTCGAATCATTGCGCCGTTCTTCGAGCATTTACAAGCAACATCTAGTTTCTTATCTGGCGCGCTCTAGCGCCAGTTAATGTCGAAAAATCGAGGATTAGGACATGTGTGGTATTGTTGGAATCGTGGGTTCAACACCTGTAAACCAGTCTATTTATGACGCTTTAACGGTATTGCAGCATCGTGGCCAAGATGCCGCTGGTATTTGTACCATAGAAAGCAATCGTTTCCGTCTGCGTAAGGCGAACGGTTTAGTAAAAGATGTTTTTGAAGCAAAACACATGCAGCGCCTACAAGGTGAAGTTGGTATTGGCCATGTTCGTTATCCTACTGCGGGTAGTTCAAGTGCGTCTGAAGCTCAGCCTTTCTACGTAAACTCTCCTTTTGGCATTACGTTGGCGCACAACGGTAACCTGACGAACGCAAACGAAGTTCGTGAGAAGTTGTTCGAAAAAGACCGTCGTCATGTAAACACAACCTCTGACTCTGAAGTTCTACTGAACGTATTAGCTCATGAGATCGATACTGTTAAAGGTAACGTAACTTCAGATGACGTTTTCCGCGCTGTGGCAAATGTGCATCGTACAATTCGTGGTGCTTACGCCGTAACGGCGATGATCATCGGCCACGGTATGATCGCATTCCGTGACCCACATGGTATTCGTCCATTGTGTCTTGGTAAGCGTGAAGTTCAAGGTAAAACAGAGTACATGGTTGCGTCTGAATCGGTAGCACTCGATGCTGTTGGTTTCGACTTCATGCGCGACGTAGCACCAGGTGAAGCTATCTACGCAACGTTTGACGGTGAGCTTTTCACTAAGCAATGTGCAGACAACCCACAACTAAACCCATGTATCTTTGAGTTTGTATACTTTGCACGCCCAGATTCATTCATCGACAAAATCTCGGTTTACAGCGCACGAGTTGAGATGGGTGAGATGCTTGGTATGCGTATTAAAGAAGAGTACGCAGACTTAGACATTGATGTAGTTATTCCAATCCCTGAAACATCAAACGATATTGCGCTACGAATCGCTCAAGCGATCAATAAGCCATACCGTCAAGGTTTCGTGAAAAACCGCTATGTTGGCCGCACATTCATCATGCCAGGTCAGCAACAACGTAAGAAGTCGGTTCGCCGTAAGCTCAACGCAATTCGCTCTGAGTTTAAAGGTAAGAACGTTCTTCTGGTTGACGATTCTATCGTTCGCGGCACAACATCAGAGCAGATCATTGAGATGGCTCGTGATTCTGGCGCAAATAAGGTCTTCATGGTTTCAGCTGCTCCAGAGGTTCGCTTCCCTAACGTTTACGGCATTGATATGCCGAGCGCGACAGAGTTGATTGCTCATGGTCGTGATAACGAAACGATTTGTAAGCAGATTGGCGCAGACGCCTTGATTTTCCAAACGCTACCAGATCTGATTTCTGCAGTGGGCATGGGCAATCAAGACATCTCTCGTTTTGATACTTCTGTATTTAACGGCGAGTATGTAACGGGCGATATCGACCAAGTGTACCTAGATTTCCTAGACTCTTTGCGTAATGACGACTCAAAGGTTCAGCGTGAGATTCAACAAGATCTTGCTAACTTAGAGTTACACAACGAAGGCGCTTAACTAGCGTTTCGTTAGTCATACAGAGTTTCGCTAGCGATACAGAAAATAAAAAACCAGAGCATCGGCTCTGGTTTTTTGTTTATAGAGAAGGGGATTGACCTTAATGAATGTGGTATGCGATCACAAAATCAATAAACAACCTCACTTTCTCTGGTAGATGGTCTTTGTGGTTATAAAGCATGTAAATATCACGAGGGTTAGCGCTCCAGTCTTCTAAGACTTGCACTAAGCTGCCATCTTCAATGTATTCACGAATCATCACGTCAGGCATCAGGGTGATACCTAGGCCTTCTGAGCACGCTTGTCTTACGACATTAAGCGCATTGGCGTTGAAACGGCCTTTCTCGCTATTCACCACCGTCTCTTCATTCGAATTACTCAGCTGCCACTTAATCAGCGGGTAGCCTTTGAGTAGCGAATGGTTCGCTAGCTCTTCAGCATGGCTTGGAGCTGGGTTCTTCGCTAAGTACTCAGGGCTCGCGATAAGAATATCTTTGACTTCACTGATTTTTCGAGCGATTAGGCTTGAATCACGCTGAGGGCCGACTCGGAAAATTACGTCCCACTCCGTTGGATCCAGCTGATCCGCTTGGTTGTTCATCATCAGCTCAATATTGATATCAGGGTATTGAATCATGAATTCACTGAACATTGGCATCATCATGCGCTTGGTCAGGTTTGAGGGTGCCGTAATACGAATCTTACCGGAAGCGCCTTTGCACACGTCAGTTAACTCTTCTGCAGTAGAAGAGAGACGTTGCAACAGCGGAGAGCATTCATTGAAGAAACGTTCGCCTGCCTCTGTTAAAGAAAGTTTACGCGCGTGTCTATTGAGAAGCCTAAGGTTCAAAGAATCTTCTAAGGCTTGGATGCGTCGTGTGATGGTCGCAACCGGAATCATAGTCTTGCGCGATGTTGCGGTGTAGCTCCCATTTTCAACGACGAGTCGAAAGAGGTTTAAATCATCTAATTTCATAAATCCAGACACATTTGTTTACAATCTCATCTAATTTATACGTAACAGTGAGATCAATGTTTGCGTTACGTCAACTCGTTGCACTATTTACAAGTATTCCAACCCTCGTCACGAATTACCAGTAAAGAGTGCAAATTTGTGTATTTAGCATTTTATTACTAAGTTTTATATTAGTTCTTAGAACAGATAACAATAATAATTCGACTTAGTTTTGTGAGGTTATAGATTATGTACAAAACTCACAGTCAGCCAGTAATGACCTCGGCTCAGGAAGTAATTAACCAAAAATGCGTGATGTTGGTTGATGATGATCCTATTTTTCGCCGTATAACCAGCGCGTACCTAGACAAGGTCGGTTATAAAGTGATTGAGGCTGAAAATGGACTGGACGCTTTGCAGAAACTTAGAGACTCAGCGCCAGATTTAATTGTGTGTGACTTATCAATGCCAATACTTGATGGCATAGAGCTTGTGGAAGAGCTCAGTTTAGAGTACCCGTCACTGCCTATGATCGTTGTGTCTGGCACTGATGATATGTCTGACGTGGCGAAAGCCTTGCGATTTGGTATTAAAGACTTCTTGGCGAAGCCGTTAGAGGATCACCGTCACCTAGGAAGTGCGATTGCGAATACATTGACAGATTCGTTCGATAACATTTCAGACCAACGAGATTTTTCGAGCCAATGGTTCTGTGTGGATGATGGGGGAGAGATCCCTGAAGACCAAGAACTGCATTGGCACCTGAATTACCTTCAAGATAACCCAAGCGCAGCAAAAGACTTACTGCATGCGCTGCTTCCAGAGAAAGATACGCGACAAGGCTCATGGCGTTGCAGTTACCGGTTACTGCAATCAACAGAGATGATGCCACTTGTGTTTGACTATGCGTGGATGATGAACGGGCAGTTTGCTTTTTACCTCGTCGATTCATCGTCGTCTGATAATGGCGGCTCCGCGACAACATTGTTAGTGAGAGCGCTGTTCCACGATTACATAAGAAACAGAAAAGATTTTAATGTTGATCTCAAAGATATTGCTGAAATCTTAGAGAAGGGGATTCGTTGCTCTAAATGCTCCACCCCAGTGAATGCCTTGTTTGGTGTTGCTGACCTTGCCGAGGGGACCATCTCCATTTTGCCTGCGGGTCTAGACGGGCAATGGTCGAATGGTGAATTGAATCAATATATTGCAGCAGGTGAGCGCTTGGGTGAGAACTGCAAGAAGAACTTTATTACGCGGGACCTTCCGATCGAACAGGGCTGCCAACTGTCGTTGAGCCTACTTGGAGCGGCAAGTTTTAGTTTAGACATACACCAAGGGTCTACTGATTAACCCTATATTTCCTCGGTTTTTGTGAATAATTGATTAAGGTATAGTTGCGCAAATGGTGTGGCTATGCCTTTTTTGTTAAATGTCGATTTAGCAAAGCGGGTTTGGTTCGCCGGATACTTACCTTCACTAACAAAAACAAGAAGCAATCATGGCAGATAACAAAGACTTTCAAGACCCGTTTAATGTATTCTACTTTTAGGATTTTTAGCCGCATTTTTAATGATTCCATTGCTACCAGCAACACTTACGTTGATCCGTGTATTCAATGGTTACGCAACATTCTAGTTAAGCTGTCGTCGCCGATTGGTGATAGCTAACTCAAGGAGGCCACAATTAGCGTTCGAGTTTTAAGCCTCAATATTGCTGGTGGCCTTTGTATATTTCTCGCAGTTCTAGGGATAGTTTTGCCCGTTCTGCCAACCACTCCTTTTCTCCTTCTTGCCAGCGCATGCTTCATGCGAAGCAATCCGAAAGTTCATAAATGGATGCATGAGCACAAAACGCTGGGTCCTTTGCTGAACAATTGGTATCAACACGGTGCCGTCACCAAACAAGTTAAAACGCGTGGCGTATTCTTTATCTTGTTGAGTTTTGCGTTATCCATCTACTTTGCCCCTATCATTTGGGTCAAGGCTTTCCTAATTTGTGTACTTGTTATTCTTCTCACATGGTTTATGCGACTTCCAACCCATGAGTTGGTTGCTGACAGCAAAGAAAATCACTACCATTAAGCCAGTGTGCCTGCTTGTATAGCGGGCGTTTATTATTTCAGCAATCAGAGTTATGACTCTCGTTGCAATGAATACCAATCGTACCTTTCCTTAATTCCGAGCGTTGATGTTTGATTCGTTAACGAGAGTTTGGAAAGCGGCCTAATGAAGTGCATAAGATTATGAACACAGAAAAAATCTCTCTGATCAAAGCAAGCATCAAAAGCATTCCTGATTACCCTAAAGCGGGTATTTTGTTCCGTGACGTAACAAGCTTGATGGAAGATCCAGTAGCTTACAAAGCGACTATCGACCTGCTAGCGGAAACATACAAGGACATGGGCTTTACTAAGATCGTTGGTACTGAAGCTCGTGGTTTCCTATTTGGTGCGCCTTTGGCACTTGAGCTAGGTGTTGGCTTCATTCCTGTTCGTAAGCCGGGCAAGCTGCCTCGTCAAACTGTGGCACAATCTTATGAGCTTGAGTACGGCACCGACACTCTAGAAATCCATACTGATGCTATCGTTGAAGGCGATAAAGTGTTGATGGTTGATGATTTGCTAGCAACGGGCGGTACGATTGAAGCAACAACAAAGTTGATTCGTCAGCTTGGTGGTGTGGTAGAACACGCTGCATTTGTTATTAACCTTCCAGAAATCGGTGGTGACAAGCGCTTACAAGGCTTAGGTCTAGAAGTGTTTAGCATCTGCGAATTCGACGGTCATTAATCCTTTTCGGAATTATTCATGAGCTATCTTGCGTTAGCGCGAAAATGGCGACCAACCAAATTCAAAGAAGTGGTTGGTCAAGCCCATGTTTTAACAGCATTAGAGAATGCCCTTAGCCAGAATAGGTTGCACCACGCATACCTGTTCAGCGGTACACGAGGTGTTGGTAAAACAACCATCGGTCGTTTGTTTGCTAAGGGACTCAACTGTGAAACAGGCATTACCTCAACACCTTGTGGTGAATGTGCAACCTGTAAAGAAATCGATGAAGGTCGCTTTGTTGACCTGCTCGAGATCGATGCGGCATCACGAACTAAGGTAGAAGATACCCGCGAGCTTCTGGACAATGTTCAGTACAAGCCTGCACGTGGTCGCTTCAAGGTTTACCTAATCGATGAAGTCCACATGCTTTCCAGGCACAGCTTTAACGCGCTTCTAAAGACCTTAGAAGAGCCGCCTGAGTATGTGAAATTCTTGCTCGCAACAACGGATCCACAGAAGCTTCCAGTAACGATCTTGTCGCGTTGTTTGCAGTTCCATCTTAAGCCGATCAGCGTTGATAATATTCACGAGCAGCTCGATCATATTCTTGAACAAGAAGATGTGACGTCTGAATCTCGTGCGCTTGGAATGATTGCTCATGCTGCTGATGGCAGTATGCGTGATGCGCTAAGCCTTACAGACCAAGCTATCGCATTGGGTAATGGCAATGTCGTAACAGATACTGTTGCTCACATGCTCGGAACACTGGATACCGACCAAGCTATCCACTTGCTTGAAGCGATTAGCAGTAAGCAGCCACAGCAAGCGATGGCGTGTATCCAAAGCCTTGCTGAGAACGGTGTTGAGTGGGATGGTTTGCTGAATCAGCTTGCGGCCCAACTGCATCGTCTTGCGATGTTCCAAGCTTTGCCATCTACATTAGATAAGGCACAGCCTGACGCTGAGAAGCTTGAACTACTGAGCAAAGCGCTTAGCCCACAAGACATTCAACTCTACTACCAGATCGTGTTGAAAGGTCGTGAAGACTTACCATTGTCGCCAACCGCTCGCGTTGGTATTGAGATGGTGGTTTTACGCATGTTGGCATTTAGACCAGCTGAACAAGCGGTTGCTACGGCAATCTCGACTCAGTCGGCAAGCCCAGCGCCAGTTCCAGCAGCTCAAGCTCAGAACGTTGCTCAGTCAGTGAGTCAACCTGCGCCAATGGCAGCTCCGAGACAGCCTCAGATGCAACAACAGGCGCCTCAACAGCAAGCTATGCAGCAGCAACCGGTGCAACAGGCTCCGCAGCAGAATCCAGCACAGTATTCAGATTCGCAAGGTTACGCTGATCATTCAGGTAACCAAGGTTATCCAGAACAGGATTACCCGCATAGCCAGTATGACGCGCCTCCTGCTTATGATGAGCGTCCAAGCTACGGTGCAGATCAGCCTCAGCAGCAACAAACGAATTATCAAAACCAGAGCCCGGTTCAACAGCCAAGCGTTGCACCTTCTGCTCCGCAAGAGCAGCCGGCGCGTGCAACTTCGCCTGTGAGTGGTTTACGCCACCAATTACGTTCTCAACGTAGAGGCAGCGCGGCAACAGAAAACAAAGGCTCGGCGCCAAAAAAGGCTAAAGCGACACCAGCTAAAACTTCAGTTCTTGATCGAGTTGCTCAGCAACACGGTGGTTCTGAGCGGGTGTCGCCAGCTTCTTTATCAGCCTCTTCGACAGAAAATGTGACCAACGATAATGAACCTTATCGCTGGAAACCGTCTAAACCTGTAGTGAAAGAGGTGAGCAAAGAGCTTACACCTACTCAGATCAAGCGTGCGTTAGAGCATATTAAGACACCAGAAATGGTCGATAAATTGCTTCAAGAGTCGATTGCTCAAGATGAATGGTCAGCCACGATTCAAAAGCTAGACACAGCCAAGCTTGTTGAACAGTTAGCATTGAACTCAGTGTTTGCTAAAAACGACACATCAATCACTTTAACGTTAAGAGCGAGCCAAGCTCACTTGAATACCGACCGCGCGCAGAGTGAGTTATTGCAGTCTCTCAATACTGTGCTTGGAGAAGAGTGTCATTTGAGTGTTGAAATCGGTGATGGTGGAGAAACGCCGCTAGAATTACGAGAACGACTGTATCAAGGTAAGTTGAAAGACGCGTTTACCGCTTTAGAAAACGATGCCAACGTACAGTTCATTGAAAGACGTTTTGCCGCTGAACTCGACAGAGACAGCGTTCGTCCTATCTAGAACGTTTTCTTGTTTAGTGACCGGCATATCATCCCAGATAAGCAAATCTGAGAACTGAACATCGAGGGGTTGAATCACACTGTTTTAACCCCCATTTAAGCTCGTATAGCTTAATTAATTTTAATAAACCAATTAGACCAGAGAGTATTAACATGTTTGGTAAAGGCGGTATGGGCAACATGATGAAGCAAGCCCAGCAAATGCAAGAGCGCATGCAAAAGCTTCAAGAAGAAATCGCAAATATGGAAGTTACAGGTGAGTCAGGTGCTGGCCTTGTAAAAGTAACGATCACTGGTAGCCACAGCGTTCGCCGTGTTGATATCGATGAAAGCCTAATGGAAGACGATAAAGAGATGCTTGAAGATCTTATCGCTGCTGCTTTCAACGATGCGGCTCGTCGCGTTGAAGAAACTCAAAAAGAGAAAATGGCTAGCGTAACTGGCGGAATGCAACTTCCACCAGGTATGAAGATGCCTTTCTAAGTAACTTATTCTTAAAGGTTAATTCAGGTGGTGGTTTGTGTTGAACAGGCTATTACTTGAACATTAGAACGGTTAAATATGCGTACCAGTCATATGCTGGAGCATTTGATGGAGGCCTTACGTTGTCTACCTGGGGTTGGCCCCAAGTCGGCGCAGCGTATGGCCTTTCATTTGTTACAGCGCGATAGAAAAGGCGGCCTACAATTGGCTGAAGCTCTTAGCCAAGCAATGACCGAAATTGGTCACTGTAATGAGTGCCGTACTTTTACTGAAGAAGATACTTGCCACATTTGTACCAATCCTAAACGTCAGGAAAATGGTCAAATCTGTGTAGTAGAAAGCCCTGCAGACATTGCAGCAATAGAAGCGACTGGCCAATATTCAGGCCGTTACTTTGTATTGATGGGCCACCTTTCACCACTTGATGGTATTGGTCCAAGTGACATCGGTCTCGATGTTTTGGACTACCGCCTGCGTCGTGGTGATATCTCTGAAGTAATCCTAGCGACTAACCCAACAGTTGAAGGGGAAGCGACAGCGCACTACATTGCTGAGCTATGTAATGCCCATGAAGTGAACGCTAGCCGTATCGCTCATGGTGTTCCCGTTGGTGGTGAGCTAGAGCTGGTGGATGGCACCACGCTTTCGCACTCCTTACTCGGTCGTCATAAGATCTAAAAAAGCCGCTTGGTGAAGCATCACTAAGCGGCTTTTTCTTTTATTGCTTTAGACGTTTTTCAGCGCTTAATCTGAACCTCTTACCGCTTTGTATATCATCGCGCCAATCACGGCACCAATAATCGGTGCAACCCAGAATAGCCACAATTGCGAAACGGCCCAATCACCGACAAATACAGCCACGCCAGTACTTCGAGTAGGGTTCACTGAGGTGTTGGTTACAGGAATACTGATAAGGTGAATCAAGGTCAAACAGAGACCAATTGCGATCGGTGCGAATCCAGCCGGTGCTTTCGAATCCGTCGCGCCCATAATCACGAATAGGAATACCATGGTCATGACCACTTCACAGACCAGTGCAGCGGTAAGTGAATAGCCGCCCGGTGAGTGTTCACCGTAACCATTTGAAGCAAAACCAGATGCCGCAGCGTCAAAGCCTGCTTGGCCTGAAGCAATCACAAATAACACACCACCCGCGATAATACCGCCAATGACCTGGGCAATAATGTAAGGTGCGACGTCTTTGGCATCAAAGCGACCACCGCTCCAAAGACCTATTGTCACAGCAGGGTTGAGATGACAGCCGGATATATGGCCAATAGCAAAAGCCATGGTGAGTACGGTTAAACCAAACGCGAGGGAAACCCCGAGTAAGCCGATACCTACATCGGGAAAAGCAGCGGCCAAGACGGCACTACCACAACCCCCTAACACCAACCAAAATGTACCGAACATTTCTGCGATATACCTATTCATAACGATCCTTATTAATCTGTACCAGTATCAACAAGATAGTTTAGATTTCGAAGAATTGTGAAATCTTAGATATATAGGAGGAAGAAAAGGTCAGATAATCTTAGGTAATAGCTTCTAACTCGATCAGGTTATCAAGGGCTTCTTGGTCGGTTTTACCACAAATGACAGGGCAAGCTTTGAATTGGTGACATACCTTCGGGCGTGAAGGTTGACCAAATAATTTGCAGAGATCTTGCTCATTTAATTGGATGCAGCGTACCCCAGCAGGCTTACCATTAGGCATTCCAGGAATAGCAGATGTAATACTTGGAGCGATACAGCATGCTCCACAACCTAGGCGACATTCCATCAAATTAAACTCACTAAATAACAGGGTGCGCGATAGTAGCAAAAAATGATGAGAGTGACAGCTGTTGATTGAATCAAAGAATGAACAATTATTATCCTTGAACTTTTTATGGGCTAGCGGTATAACACGCACCCCAGTAAAAGAGTAAGAAGTAATCCTATGACGAATCCATTTTGGCAAGAAAAGACACTAGAACAGATGACCGAGAATGAGTGGGAATCACTTTGCGACGGTTGTGGTAAGTGCTGCCTACATAAACTAATGGATGAAGATAGCGATGAAGTTTACTACACCAATGTGGCGTGTAGCTGGTTAAACGACAAAACATGTTCGTGTAAAGATTACCCGAACCGCTTCACTTCAGGTGAAGAGTGTTTGAAGCTGACTCGTGACAAGATCGATGAGTTTCACTGGCTACCAGACACTTGTGCTTACCGCCTTTTATCAGAATCTAAGCCGATTCCTGAATGGCACCCGTTGATCACCGGATCAAAAACAGAGATGCATGCAGCAGGTGAAAGCGTTCGTAACAAAGTGGTATACGAAATCGATGTTGTCGATTGGGAAGACCACATCTTGAACCACCCGAACCGCTAGTTAACGAAGACTAGTCAATCACCCGAATAAAAAAAAGGCTCACATTTCTGTGAGCCTTTGTCGTATTTAGGAGGGTCCAAATCAATGGACTGTGTCATGGCTAATGTCAAGCAAGCGGTAAGTCTGCAACCACCTGATTGAACGTGATACGAGCATTCTGAGCTTGCTCAGATAACTCGATCTTTTTCGCTTGTGCGGCACTAAGATTACTCTCGGCCTGCTCAAGTGCTTGTTGTAGGTTCTCTGGTAACTCGTGAGTTTCCATTTGTGAACCTTGTTCTAACACATAAGCGCGAATTTCTTTCTTCACTGCGGCAAGTTCTGTGTAAGCAACACGCTCAAGTTCTGCGGCTTCTTGTGCTGCATCTCTTTCTTTCTCAAACTGAGCCAACGCCATACCTTCAGCAGACCAAGGGTCCATGTCTGGCAGTTCTTCGATGTTGATCGTTGGCTCGATATACGCATCTTGATGGCGTAGGTCGAGGTTAGTCGCACGAACCGCTGAAATCATCAACATGACAGAGATAGCCAGCAGCGGTAAGCCACCAACAATCGCCGCCGTTTGTAGCGTACTTAGACCGCCTAAGAACATTAGAATCGTTGGTAAGAACGACAGAGTAAATGCCCAGAACATACGGTTCCAGCGCATTGGCTCTTCGGTCACGTTATTTTGTACAACAGACGCTAGGATGTATGAGATAGAGTCAAATGTTGTTGCCGTGAAAATGATACACAGCATTGTAAATACAGCGATAACCAGCGTGCTCATTGGCAATTGTGCAAGCATCGAGAAGATAGCTTTGGTTGCGCCTTCCGCATTCAAAATGGCAACGACATCTAGCTCACCAGAAAGCTGCAGTGATAGGCCGTAGTTACCTAAGATCATGAAGAACAGGAAACAACCTAGAGAACCAAAGAAGATCGACCCTGACACCATTTGTTTGATGGTTCTGCCGCGAGAGATACGCGCAACAAACAGACCCATACTCGGTGCAAATACTAGCCACCATGCCCAGTAGAAAATCGTCCAGTCTTGTGGGAAGTGAGTGTTTTCGAATGTACCGTAACCACCAAATGGTTCAGCCCACGTTGCCATCACGAAGAAGTTAGACAGTAGACGACCAATTGAGTCTAAGCCTGTTTCTAACATGAAGATTGTTGGACCCGCGATCAGAACGAAAGCCAGTAGACCCATCGCACCCCAGAAGTTGATGTTACTTAGGATCTTGATGCCTTTTTCCAATCCAGCATAAGATGAGTAAGCAAAAATCGCAGTACACACTAAAAGCACCATCACTTGCGTTAGGTTATTTTTAGGTAGACCAAATAGGTGATTTAGACCTTCAGTGATCAGAGGAGCGGCTAAACCTAATGTTGTTGCAGCGCCGCCTAATAGACCGAAAATGAATAGGATATCAACGATCTTTCCTGGTACGCCTTTACTACGGTGTTCACCAAGAACAGGCATTAATGCGCTTGAAATCTTTAGAACAGGTTGTTTACGTACGTAGAAGAAGTAAGCGATAGGAATTGCCGGGATTAGGTAGATAGACCATGCGATTGGTCCCCAGTGGAATAGGCCGTAGGTCGCAGCCCAGCGTACTGCTTCTTCACTGCCAGGTTCTAGTTGGAAAGGCGGTGATTGGTAGTAGTAAGCCCACTCAATACAGCCCCAATACAAGATACTTGCACCGATACCGCCACAAAATAGCATGGCAGCCCATGATGCAGTTTTAAACTCAGGCTCTTCATCAGCTTCGCCCAGTTTAATTTGTCCCATATCACTGAATACTACGTACACCATAAATGCACAGGCTGCGAGACCTAGAGCAAGATACAGGAATCCGAGTTGATCAGTCATGAATGTTTTCGCAACCGCAATCCAGTCTGCGCCCTGTGCAGGGAACAAAATGAGCGGGAAAACTATCGTGAGTAGGAGTGCTATAGCACCAAAAAAGGTTGGCTTATCGATAAGCTCAAAAGTGTTTTTCACGAGTATTATTCCATTAAAATGAGAGCGGAATTATGGAATGAACTCGTTTTTTAGACCTAATCGGGTCTATTGTCGTAACGATAAATCGCTTTTATTCTAGAGAATGCGATAGGTTGGCAAGGCTAAATGAGTGCGAGAAGAATACCGCCTACGGTTGCCGCTGCGGACAGGTATTGCCCCGCTGAATAAGAACCATCATCTTCTTCTTCAATCTTATCTGGGTGATCCATACCCAAGGCACCATGAGCGAATGACTCAACTTTATCGGTAACTGTCGCGTTTTCTGCTTCGACTTTCTTCGCTTCTTTATCAATTTCTTTTAGGGCAGATAAGAGTGCTTTGCCTTCATCAGAAAGCCTAACCGTATTTTGCTCAACCTTAAGCGGTGTAGGCTTTTCAGCTTCGTTAGCTGAACTCTTAGCGTTCATCTGCGAAGGCGAATACAGCTGAGTATTACTCGTTCCTACTGGCGTCATATAGCTCTCCTTACCTATCCTTAAATATAGTATCGGCAGAGGTGTGAAAAACTTGTGCAATTAATCATCGATAGTGATGTTTTTTTATTCGCACATTACATTTTCGTCTGCTTGGTTAAATCGTCTATTTACTAAGCAAGTCTTGTGCCGATAAGAATGTTTGATTTTAGATAGAGTTAGGATGAATGACGGGAACGTGATCAAGTTGTGACGATGGGCTAATTATCTAGGATTAGCCCATCGACTCTTTAGCTTAGAAGAGTGGATCAACAGATCCTACTCACACTCTAGGCTAGCGCTACGTTTTGACAGATGCTTGTATGCCTTCATTCGGTTCTCTTTCTTTACAAAGCGAGCCGGCGGCGAAAGCACTTCAAGCTGATAATCACCGCTATCCGATGAGATCGCTTCAACCGGGCTGATGATGGCGATTTTTAAATCAGGGTTACGACGTAGAATTGATGCCGCCGTCCCTAAACCACCCTCGGTGTGGAACTTGCCAGCCACGTGAATCACTTGTTTATCAGGGTTTGATGCTAGGTAATCCACAATCGACTCAGCCATGGTTTCGTCCCAGGTAACCTGAGCGGCAAACTGCTTTTCTGTTTGCTCTGGCGTACCGTGATGCATAGAAGCCATGAACTTTTCTTTGTAAGGGCTATCGCCAGTATCCACTTCGGCAGCAATCCATTGGCGTTGCTCGGTCGATAATTGGTCTAGGTAAGGCAATCCTTTACGGCCAATACACTGCACGAATGGCTTTGGTGCATTTGCCGCAATAACATCGACGTCGTTGGCTTTTGCGAACTCAACTAACGCGCGGTAATCACTTTCGTAATTTGGCCAAGCTGCCGCTTGAGACATGAGAATTTGTTCGCCAATTTCGCCGTTTAAGTATTGGTCAAGTGTGGCTTGGTGCTCTCGAGTGAACTGTTCCATTGAAAGCGCAATGTTTGATGTTGCGTTGCGGCGCGCTTTTAAGAAGTCGGTTTGGAAGCGGTGAATGGCAGAATGCGTGTGCCATTCGCCAATTAGAACCACATCAGCGTCAATCAGCTGCTCGGGTAATGCATCGAGAGAAAGTGTTTCGCCTTGTGGAGAAGCGAACTGGTAGTCATAGAATGTGGAAACGGATTCCGTTTGAGCCACTTTTTGAGAAGTGTCTTTTGCAGGTTGACTAGCACAAGCCGTGAGAAGAGTAGCTAATCCGATAAGAATAATACGTTGCATGAAATGCCTCCTTGAAGAACACGCATACTAAAGGAGGCAAGATAAGATTTCAATGCAAACGATAATCAATATCAATTAAATTTGTTTGCGGTACACTCGCAGCATAAAGTCAGCTTCACAGTTGAATTGCTCTGCCTCGGTGAGTTGTAGTTTAAACTCTTCACTCGCCTTCCAAGCAAACGGCGTCATCTGTAGCAGGTCGAATGCATCTGACCCCGATAGTTCCATCATATAGTTTAGTTGCTCTTGATGCTCAAGCGTAAAACCTTCGATCACTTCTGGATCTTCGTCGTGCAAGCGAACGCCATCATAAATTGCATCACGCAGTTGATACAGGTGTCGGCTAGCTGGTGTCACGGTGATCACCACACCATTATCTTTGATGGTGCGTTGTAACTCTTCAGCCTTGCAAGGCGCGTAAATGCGTAGAATTCCGTCTAAGCTGTTTTCAGCAAAGGGTAGGCGATGGCTTGATGCAACTGAGAAGTCGACAGCAGGGTAGCGTTTAGCGGCGTATTTGATAGCAATCTTAGAAATGTCTAGGCCAAAAGTAGCCCCTTTCTTTTCTTGAAGATTCACAGCAATTTCGTTGGTGTAATAACCTTCGCCACAACCAATATCCAATAGGCTAGGCGTCTCTTCTGGTAGATAGCGAGAACACAACGTCACCACCGCTTGGCGCATTGGGTCATAGTGGTTACCTTCAAGGAAGCGACGACGTGCCTGCATCATCTCTTTGTTGTCACCTGGATCTTTTGAGCGTTTGTGGTGCGCAGGCATCAAATTGACGTAGCCTTCTTTCGCTAGGTCGAACTGATGGTTCTTTTCACACTTAAACGTACGATCGTTTTGAGATAAAGGTTGGTGACACAAAGGGCATTGGTAAGTCATGACGATCTCAGAGGCATAGAGTTGGGCGAAGATTCTATCAAAAAGGTCTGCATCAGGCTAAATAAAAAGGCGAGAATATCCGCTTCTAGAATAGTGAGCTTATGGCTTATTACAATAAAAATCAGAGCTTAGGTTTAGGTCACGTTTATCTGCGTTTTTTCTGGGTATCGTCTACGCTTTCCTACTGTTTAATTAGAAGCTGATATGACAAAGAAAATCATTCTAGATACAGATCCGGGCATCGATGATGCAATGGCCATCCTATTTGCGGAAGCACATCCTGATATTGAGTTAGTGGGCATCACTACTGTTTATGGTAATGCGACGATAGACAACGGGACTCAAAATGCCCTTTATCTGAAGCAGAAGTTTGGAATGAAGGCGCTTGTGGCTAAGGGAACGGATAAGCCGTTAATAAGAGATCCTGTTGGAGCCACGGTTGTGGTGCATGGCGAGGCTGGATTTGGGGATGTGAAAGCGCCAAGTTCATTAGATGTTACAGCGCTTGATAAGCCGGCTTACCAGTTCATTATCGATAGTGTTCGAGCTGAACCGGGAGAGATCACTCTTGTGGCGGTTGGCCCTCTTACTAACCTCGCGCTCGCTCTGGAAGCGGACCCTGAAATTGTCGACTTAGTAAAAGAAGTGGTCATTATGGGGGGCGCGTTCGGTGAAAATGACCATCGAGGTAACGTGACGCCATTTGCTGAAGCGAATATCCATGATGATCCTCACGCTGCGGATAAGGTGTTTACGGCATCATGGCCTGTCGTGATTATCGGATTAGATGTCACTGAGGAGAGCTTCTTTACTGGTCAATACCTTGATGATTTACGAGATGATGCTGGAGAGGTAGGGCAGTTTATCTGGGATGTTAGCCGTTACTACTTAAAGTTCTATTCTGAAAAAGTAGGAATGGAGGGTTGTCATGTTCACGATCCTTCAGCCATTGCTTATGTTATCCAACCATCTCTATTTACCTGTCGTAGTGGCTCAGTCAGAGTAGTGACTGATGGCCCCGCTGAAGGGATGACAATTCAGAAAGTTGATCAACGTAAATATATGAATGATGAGTGGAGTTCATTCCCTGCACAAAAGGTCGGCGTTCAAGTGGACAACAATGCTCTATTGTCACTCTATAGAGAAACTTTAGTTCACTATTCACAGCAGTAAAGCTAACTAATCGTCATCGTAGTGTTGTAAAAAATAGCTGTAAAAAAGGCCGGATAAACCGGCCTTTGAAGAGTTTTTTGAGTCGCTTACTGAGCTGAAATCACCGTAATCAACTGGTGGTTTTCGCCAGGCTGCAATGTTTTGCCTGCTTCTAGGCTTGGTGCGTGCAGCGTTGATTCAACACATAACATGGTTAGGTAACCGTCGTCTTGCATATCACCCATACCAGCAGCACCTTCGGCCCACGGGTTCCACAGTACTGCAGAGTTATGACCGTGGTTTTCAACTGTTAGCGTGCGATCCAGCTTCTTGTCAGCAACAAAGATTTGCGCTTCTGGTTGCGTGTAAACGCGGTCAATCGTGTCGGTCAGTACCAGTTCAGATCCACCTTGGCAGATCTTGCCACCTTGCAGGCTATCAATGTACTCAGCACCCATACCAGTGGTGGTTGTGTTGTGGATATCGCCAACGTTTAGGTAAGTGTGTAGTGCACCAGAGAAAGTCCATGGCTGAGAATCAGTGTTCTTCACGTCCAGCGTTACTTTTAGTTGTTCGCCGATCTCAACATTCAAGCGAGCATCAAACTGATGAGGCCATACTGCTAGCGTCTCTTCGCTTGGCTTCAGACCTAAGCTAACAATCACGCCAGCTTCGCTTTCACGGTGTTCAACCAATTGCCATTCACTTGAACGGGCAAAACCATGTGCTGGTGCTGCAATGCGACCAAACCAAGGCCAACATACTGGAATACCACCACGCAGAGCCGTTTTACCATCGAACTTAGCTTGTTGGCTCATCCAAATTAGGTCTTCTTGACCTTGCGGTTGGAATGACACCACATGGCCGCCAAACAGTGAAATCGCTGCGTTTGCTTTATCGTGGATAACGCGAACCAGTTTTACACCTTCGTGTTCAACGATAGTGACGTTGTCAGAAAGTACCGCCAGTGCAGGTAGAGTAGATAAATCCATTACATGATCCTTCTAAGGAAATTGAATTCAAATGCTGACTAGAGTGATGCTTGTGTTTTCATGAGTAACAAGCAGAGTCAGTATTAGAATTGAATTTTGCGTTTGGGCTATCTTGATGAGCTTAGACAGACGCGGTTTAAAAGATAGCAGGCATTAAAAAGGCGACACTAAGGTCGCCTTTTTCAAAGTCTGCTCAAAACAGTCTTCGCTAATGCTTATCTAAAGCGATTTCTAAAAAGAAATTACTTAGAGATGTGAGCGATTAGGTCTAGAACTTTGTTTGAGTAACCGATTTCGTTGTCGTACCAAGATACAACTTTAACGAATTTGTCAGTTAGAGCAACACCAGCTTTAGCATCGAATACTGAAGTTTGAACTTCACCGATGAAATCTTGTGATACTACTTGGTCTTCAGTGTAACCAAGAACGCCAGCCATTTCGCCTTCAGAAGCTTCTTTCATTGCAGCACAAATTTCTTCGTAAGATGCAGCTTCTTTTAGGTTAACTGTTAGGTCAACTACAGATACGTTAGCAGTTGGTACACGGAAAGCCATACCAGTTAGAAGGCCGTTTAGTTCTGGAAGAACAACGCCTACAGCTTTAGCAGCACCAGTTGAAGATGGGATGATGTTTTGAGAAGCACCACGGCCACCGCGCCAGTCTTTAGCAGAAGGGCCATCTACAGTTTTTTGAGTTGCTGTAGTAGCGTGAACTGTAGTCATAAGACCAGACTCAATGCCCCACTTATCGTTAAGTACTTTAGCGATAGGTGCAAGACAGTTAGTAGTACAAGAAGCGTTAGAAACGATGTCTTGACCAGCGTAAGATGCTTGGTTAACGCCCATTACGAACATTGGAGTTGCATCTTTAGAAGGACCAGTAAGAACTACTTTCTTAGCGCCAGCAGTGATGTGCTTACGTGCAGTCTCGTCAGTTAGGAAAAGACCAGTTGCTTCAGCAACTACGTCTACGTCGATAGCATCCCACTTAAGGTCTTCTGGGTTACGCTCAGCTGTAACACGTACAGTTTTACCGTTAACGATTAGGTTACCGCCTTCAACTTCAACAGTACCGTTGAAACGGCCGTGAGTTGAGTCGTACTTAAGCATGTATGCCATGTACTCTACGTCGATTAGATCGTTAATACCTACTACTTCGATGTCTGCACGCTCTTGAGCTGCGCGGAATACGAAACGGCCGATACGGCCAAAACCGTTAATACCTACTTTGATAGTCATTGTAGTTGCTCCACAACTTAATTTCTGATTAAAGATAACTGGTAGTAAAATTACAGAATCCAGTATACATCTGCAATAGATAATCCGACTTAACTTGTTTAATGTCAAAAAAAAGCGACGCTTTTCTTAACAATTGGGTGTAAGTGATTGAAAATTGACCATTGCAAGTGGCTCTGTACCCTTCCAGTTGGGTAAAATACCCCTAAATGATGATTCACTTATGAGTGTATATGTACAATGTTTCCTGGTGAGAAAGTATGTGCTACAAAACGACTCATATGCAAGCCTTTATAGAAAAAAGTAAATATAATAACTGAGAATGTGGAGAGATATTAACGTGATTCAAAAGGGAGGAAATATGATAAAGCCTGATGAATACTGGCGTGAGCGCCTAACGGACGACGAATTTTCAGTGTGTCGTGAGCGTGGTACTGAAGCCCCATATAGCGGCAAGTTACTGCACAACCATAAGACTGGCGTCTATAGCTGCACATGCTGTGAAAGCCCTTTGTTTCTGTCGGATAACAAATATGACTCTGGGTGTGGTTGGCCAAGCTTTGATGCCCCAGTGAATGATGAAGCAGTACGCTATATAGAAGATCTAAGTCACGGAATGAAGCGTGTAGAGATCCGTTGTACCGCCTGTGATAGCCATTTAGGTCACGTTTTTCCAGATGGCCCGAAGACCACAGGTGAACGGTTCTGTGTTAATTCAGTGTCGTTAATTTTCAACAAAAATGACGAAAGTACGAAATAACTTGTAACTATTGTCTAATCCTTACAGGTCGCATTTGTCGATTTAGGAATGCTGAAACGCCCAAGATTTCAGATTTAACTCTAGTACAAATAAAAACAGCTACCAAAAAGGTAGCTGTTTTTATTTGAAAGCAGGTGAATAAGAAGCTTAAGTAAGAACACTATAAATCAAGCGATCAGTAACTCGGGACGATTGAAGGGCTGTAAATTCCATCCTCAATCGCTTCGACGATGTTATCTGCGTCTTTATTTAGCTTCTTATAGGTTGCCTTGTCGAAATGGTACAACACCGTGAGCTCGGCTTCAGAAGCAATCGGCACGTCAAAGTCTTTGGCAACCATTGCCCAAACGTACGCTTTTTCCATATGTCCCAGGCTGTGGTTGATACTGGCCATCGACTTGAAGATTTCAGTGTTGGCTACCGAGCCATTAGAAAGCGTTAGCGCATTATTGAGTAGCTTAAGTGTCTTTATATGATTGCGGGTGGTATAGAAGGTTGCCAAAGCATATTGCATCTCAGCTGTGTTTAACGCTTCAGAGCCTTCTAGTTGTAGGAAACTGCGTCTGGCATTGGTGTCCCCAGTTTGCGACCACAAGAAGTAAAGCGTTTCCGGTGTATCAGATTTCGATAGCTCATCAACAATGCGCTCAGACTCTTCGATACTGTGCATTAAAGAGGTAAAGCGACGCTCTTGCAGCTTAGATTGATCGATCGTTTCGATCTGTGCCGCGAGCTCTAGGCACTTTTTGTAGGCAGTGACTAATTCGAATTCTTTAATTTTGTTGATTTCGGTGGGTTGCTTCTGAACTTCAAATCGATGCCAGATGAGGTCGGTACGTGCGACACGACATTGCCCATCGTTCATGTTCAATTGTTCACACTGAAGACCCGGATTGCTTTGGCACAGTTGATCGGTATTTTTGTTCCCTTCAAGACACCCAACCAGAGTGAAAGGCAATAGGCTAATCGCCAACCATTTCATAATTTTCATATTCCTTCACTTGTGATCAGATGCACTTATTATTGGTCAGGTTCTTGACTCAATTCTGTTACGGGTTATTTTCTGGTGAAAATTGTTAAAACTAAGGCTTTACCATGGATGCAGAACAACTTCTTAGCGCAATGACACCCGAGGTCTACGAACGTTTAACCTACGCAGTTGAAACGGGTAAATGGCCAGAAGGTACGGCGCTCTCAAAAGAACAGCGCGACTCGTGTATGCAAGCGGTTATGTTATACCAATCTAAACATAACTCTGAAGCTCAACATATGACAATTGCAGCTGGTGGTGAGATTAGCTTTAAATCTAAGTCTGAACTAAAGAAACAGTTTAAGTCAGATCAAGAAGACATTGTTAGGGTTAACCCGAATCATTAAGCTTAAATTACAACAAAGGGGTGGCAATGTGCCACCCCTTTTAGTTTAACTCGTTTATTTATAAGCAATAAAACGATTTAGTTCACGTTAAGCCGCCGTTACTTTCATAGAATAACTGGCTTTAACGTGAATCCTTGAACAGGTTATAAGCTCATCTCACCGCGCAATACTTGTTGCATCTGAGCCTTCACTTCTTCGTAGCCTAGGTTTTGGCTTAATAGATAATGCAACTTCGCCAGTGCCGCTTCTGGTGTCATATCGTAACCACTCACCACGCCCGCTTCTGCTAGTGCACAACCTGTCGCGTAACCACCCATGTTGACTTTACCAGCCAAACATTGAGTTAGGTTCACCACAATAACACCGCGCTCTGAGGCATCTTTCAGGTGCTGAAGCAGTTCTGGGTTTTGTGGTGCGTTACCCACACCGAAAGTAAGCAGAATCATCGCGTTAACAGGTTGTAATAGCGTGTTACGGATAACTTCGTGTGAGATGCCTGGGTACATTGTGATTACGCCGATAGGTTGCGGAGTAATGTTATGAACCTTGAAAGCACCTTTAGGTTGTTCGTTTACCTTTACGTTATTGCTAAGTTGGATATTGATACCCGCTTCTAGCAATGGATTCAGGTTTGGAGACGTAAACGCATTGAAGCCATCTGCGTGTGATTTTGTGCTGCGGTTACCACGCATCAACTTGTTGTTGAAGAACAGTGTCACTTCGTTGATAGGGTAGTTTGCGGCAATGTGTAGCGCATTCAGCAGGTTTGCTTGTCCGTCTGAACGAAGCTCTGCTAGTGGGATCTGAGAACCCGTAACAATCACAGGTTTGCCGAGGTTTTCAAGCATGAAAGACAGTGCAGAGGCAGTGTAAGCCATAGTGTCTGTGCCATGCAGGATAACGAAACCATCGTACTTATCGTAGTTCGCGCGAATGTCATCAGCGATAGTCTGCCAATCAAGTGGCGTCATATCTGAAGAGTCCATTAATGGAGAGTATTCGTGAATGGTGTACTTAGGCATCTCTGGGCGATGGAATTCAGGCATGCCAGCTAGCTGCTTATCCATGAAACCTGCGACTGGAACATAGCCGTGGTCAATAGACTTCTGCATGCCAATTGTGCCGCCGGTGTACGCGATATAGATGTGTTTTCTTTCCATGGCGATTAATACTTAGTGTGATGTAGGGAACAGGGGGGCGATTATAGCGAATTATCATGCAATAAAAAGAGGCACCTCACACAGAGGTACCCCTTAGTCATTGAGTTATTGGCTCAACTTATTGAACTTGGCAATTTAAGCAGAAAGCGTATCGGCCTTGTGGGTCGTTAAAGCTGCCTAACAGCTGGCTATCTTGAGCTAACTGCTGAGTAACAGGCTGTAAACTGCTTGGTATCATCGATTGAATATCTAGGCCTATCGACATCTGAACTTGGTTCATAAATTCTTGAATAAATTGTTCAGTGGCCGAAAGTGGCTCTTCTACCCAGTAGATGTTGTAGCTTTCAAGCTCTGCAAGTGAAGCCGCAGCTGCAACCGCATCATCGAAATCACCAATCTCATCGACTAAGCCTTTCTGAATCGCATCTTGACCTGTCCAAACTCGACCTTGAGCAATCTTGTCGACAGCATCGACTTCTAGACCGCGATTTTCTCCAACTAGGCTGATGAATCGGCGGTATCCGTTTTCAATGCCCATTTGGAACGCGTCTTTCGCGCCATCGCTAAGTCCAGTTGTAATACCAAGACCTGAGAAAGGTGAGGTGCCAACGCCATCAGTGTAAACACCAATATCGTTCAACCCTTTTTCGAAGGTGGTGATAACACTGAAGATACCAATTGAACCCGTTAGTGTGGTTGGCTGAGCTAGGATCTTATCCGCACCCATCGAGATCCAGTAACCACCCGAAGCAGCAAGGCTCGACATCGACACAACAACCGGTTTACCCGCTTGCTTGATCGCTTCTATTTCATTACGGATAACTTCAGAAGCAAAGGCACTGCCACCTGGGCTATCGACACGAAGTACAACCGCTTTCACTTTATCGTCGTTACGTGCTTGGCGCAGTAGGGCTGCTGTGGTATCGCCGCCAACGGTGCCACGTGGTTGCTTGCCATCCATAATTGCGCCGCTCGCTACAATCACGGCAACGTCGTGTGATTCACTAGTCATGTTTGGAAGCATGGTTGTACGGTATTCGTAGTAACCAAACGCGTTGTAGCTGTCTTGGCCGTCACTGCCGAAAGCATCGGCAAGCTCTAGTCGAACTTGCTGGCGTGTCGCTAGCTCATCCACTAAGCCAAGTTTCTCGGCCAGTTTTGCAATGTCACCGTCCACAGACTTAAGTTCTTTCAAGAAGGTGTCCATGCTTGGGTTCAGTGTCTTAGCGTCTATTTGACGGTTATTGCTGACATCATCAACGTACGCACCCCATAGTTGGCTTAACCAACGAGAAGCGGACTCTTTCGCTGCGTCTGACATGTCATCACGAATGAAAGGCTCAATAGCTGACTTATAAGTGCCCACACGGAACACGTGCGTGTTGACGTCTAGTTTCTCTAACAACGTTTTGTAGTAAAGCGAGTAAGCGCTATAGCCTTTAAGAAGAACCCCACCATCTGGTGATAGGAATACCTTAGTTGCGTAGCTGGCTAGGTAGTATTGGCTTTGGTTGTAAAAGTCACCCACCGCATAAATCGGTTTGCCTGATGCTTTGAACTCATTCAATGCTTTAGCAATGTAGCGCAGCTTGGTCAGGTTGGTTTCTGGCAGCTCTTTGAGAGCTAAAACGATACCAGTAACCTTGTCATCGTCTTTTGCGTAGCGAATCGTTTCAACGATATCAAACAGGATGTTCTCTTTTGGAAGGTCTTTGCCAAGTAGTGAACCTGTGACCGAATCCATCGGATTGATATAGCGGCTTTGTTCCACAATAGGGCCAGACAGATTAAGCACTAAAGCCGAATCCTGAGGAACCGTCGGTTGAGCCGTATCTGAATGGAAGTACACAAAGTAGATGATGGCGATACTGAGTAAAAAGACTAGGTTAACCAGCGCAAGACGTACAAACGTAATGAGCTTCCAAATCCCTTTAAAGAACATGCCTATAAATTTGAATATTTTTTTCATTCTGTCTCCGCAGTGAGATCACGTCGCTTTAACAAGCCGTAGTACCATTAATCTCAATAATATGAACTGCTTAGTATCCTACGATAATTCCCAAGCTCAAACTACACCAAGAATTGTTAATCGATATATATTCTCATTAAGTGTAGTCAAATTAAGGGCTTCTGAACGATTAATACGTGCAGCATTATGATCGGTGTTACAAAAATGTAAACGGTTGTTTGAACTTTTGGTAATTGAACTATACTGTGGTCAGACCACAAGGATAAAATAATAGAAGTGATGTCTGCCATGTACCCACATTTACTTGAACCACTCGATCTTGGATTTACCCAGTTACGTAACCGTGTATTGATGGGATCAATGCATACAGGTTTAGAAGAAAATAAAGAAGGTCTCCACAAACTCGCCGCGTTTTATGAAGAGCGAGCAAAAGGAGGCGTTGGCCTTATTGTTACCGGTGGTTTCTCTCCTAATTTACGTGGCAGATTAACCCCATTTAGTGCTGAATTCAGTAAAGTGAAGCATGCAAAAGCTCACCAAGTTGTTACCGAGGCCGTGCACAAGCATGGCGGTAAGATTGCCCTTCAGTTGCTGCATGCTGGCCGCTATGCCATGCACCCATTCGCGCAAAGTGCTTCGGGTATTAAAGCGCCAATCGCTAAGTTCGCACCGAGTGAGATGAGCCCTCGTCAGATTAAAAAGACCATTGGTGCCTTTGCCAACAGTGCCGAACTCGCCCAAGTCGCGGGTTACGACGGCATTGAGATTATGGGATCTGAAGGTTACTTGATTAACCAATTCATCTGTAAACGTACCAATATGCGTTACGACGAATGGGGCGGTTCTTATGAGAAGCGCATGCGTTTCCCGCTGGAGATTGTTAAATCGATTCGCGAAGCTGTGGGTAAAGATTTCATTATTATTTTCCGATTGTCGATGCTTGATTTGGTTGAACAAGGCAGCACGTTTGAAGATGTTGTTCTTCTGGCTCAAAAGCTGGAAGAAGCCGGCGTTACCATTATCAATACCGGTATCGGTTGGCATGAAGCACGTGTTCCGACTATCGCGACGCAAGTACCACGAGGCGCATTCTCTTGGGTGACGGAAAAAGTGAAACCATACGTGTCGATCCCAGTGGTGACATGTAACCGAATTAATACGCCAGAAGAGGCCGAACGTATTCTTAGCTCTGGGCAGGCTGATATGGTGTCTATGGCGCGTCCATTCTTGGCAGACCCGGATTTTGTTAATAAAGCAGCTCAAGACCAAGCTCAGTTCATCAATACCTGTATCGGTTGTAACCAAGCTTGCCTTGATAACGTGTTTAAAGGTAAACGTGCGAGCTGTTTGGTGAACCCACGCGCTTGTTACGAGACTGAAATTGTTGTTCAGCCAGCGCAAGCGACTAAGACCATTGCGGTTGTCGGCGCAGGCCCAGCCGGTTTAGCCTGTGCAACGACTTTAGCTCAGCGTGGGCATAAGGTTGACTTGATTGAGAAAAATGACCGTATCGGCGGTCAGTTTAGATTGGCAATGCAGATTCCGGGTAAAGAAGAATTCAGAGAAACGATTCGCTACTTTGCTAACCAAATCGACGCATCAGGCGTGAACCTGAAACTGGATACTGAGGCAACGTTTGAGATGTTGTTGAAGTACGATGAAGTCGTGATGGCGGCTGGCGTAGAGCCAAGAAAGCTCGATATTGAGGGCATTGACCAAGAAAACGTGGTCGATTACCAAACCTTGATTCGTGAAAAGACACCAGTAGGCGAAAAGGTCGCGATTGTTGGTGCTGGTGGTATTGGTGTCGATGTGGCAACCATGCTGACAGAACCGACTTCACACAGCCTAGACGATTGGCTGCATGAGTGGGGCATCGATAAGAATATGGAACACCCAGGCGGACTTTACCCTTACCCTGATTCATTCAGCGATAAAACGGTGTGGGTGATGCAGCGTAAAGCGGGTCGTGTTGGTAAAGGTCCGGGCAAAACTACAGGCTGGATTCACAAACGCACACTAGAAAAACGCGGTGTTAATCTACTGGGTGGCGTGAGCTACAACAAGATTGATGACCAAGGTCTGCATATCAGCGTTGGTAAGAAAGAGCAGGTGCTGGATGTTGACTCGGTTATCGTATGTGCAGGTCAGGTGTCAGTTCGTCCATTCGAAGACATGTGGCAAGAGTTTGGTGGCAAACTGCACGTGATAGGCGGTGCCGATTATGCCGGTGAGTTAGATGCGGTACGCGCTATCCGTCAAGGTGTTGAGCTAGCGATTAAGTTATAGAATCAGCTATCAAGCTGTAATTTTATCGGTAGATATTGTTACTTAATTCGCTGAGTTAGATTTTGAACAAGGCTCCTAAGTCATAGATTTAGGAGCCTTTATTGTTTCTAATCGAGCCCAAATGGGCAGTGGTTGAGATTTATTATCGTTTGTATTCTGTGCTAAAGTTCAAGTATACAAATAATAAAGAAATAGTAAGGACTTCAAATGGATGCTTTGGATCTATTGCTCAACAGACGCTCAATCGCAAAACTCTCTGATCCGGCACCTGAAGGTGTGGCGTTAGAAAACATCATCAAAGCAGGGCTGCGTGCTCCAGACCACGGTGCACTAACACCATGGCGCTTTGTTATCGCGCAAGGTTCAGGCCTACAAAAGCTTTCAGACATCTTGGTGCGCGCCGCTGAAGCGGATGACAGCGAAGAAGCGGTTATCGAGAAAGTAAAAAAAGCGCCGTTCCGAGCTCCGATGGTGATTACTGTGATTGCCAAAGTAACTGAGCACGAGAAAGTGCCTGCTATCGAACAACATCTGTCTGCGGGTTGTGCTGCACAGGCGATGCAAATGGCCGCAGTCGCACAAGGTTTCCAAGGCTTTTGGCGCTCAGGTAAATGGATGTTCCACACAGAAGTACACCAAGCATTTGGCCTAGAAGGCGACGATGAAATTGTTGGCTTCCTATACCTAGGCACTCCAGGCTGTACACCAATGAAAGTGCCAGAGCGCGACTTCTCTAAGTTCGTTGAGTTTTTATAAAGAAAGCTGAAGCTTGAATAGTGGAATGCTAACTGTATAAACAACCAGTTTTTCTTGATTTATTAGAGCCACATTAGATAATGTGGCTCTAATTGTTTGTAGCATCTGGAAAAACATGTCTCGCCTTATTATTGCTGAAAAACCAAGCCTCGGCCGCGCGATCGCCGCTGCACTACCTAATCCACAAAAGAAAGACCAAGGGTTTATCAAATGTGGCAATGGGGATGTGGTGACTTGGTGTATTGGACACTTATTGGAGCAGGTTGAGCCGGATGCTTATGACGACCGTTATAAGAAGTGGAATTTAGCCGATCTTCCTATCGTGCCGGAGCAATGGCAGCTAAGACCGCGTAAGACTTCAAGCAAACAGCTCACGGTGATCCGAAAGCTATTGAAGGACGCCACTCAAATTGTTCACGCCGGAGACCCGGATAGAGAAGGGCAGTTGCTGGTTGATGAAGTGATTGATTACTGCAAAGTCTCTAAGGCTAAGAAAGAGTCGATGGACAGGCTACTGATCAGCGACTTGAACTTACCTGCCGTAAAACGTGCACTTTCTCAAATGCGCAGCAACCGTGACTTTATTCCGCTTTCTATTTCCGCATTAGCGCGCTCTAGAGCCGATTGGCTGTATGGCATGAACATGACTCGTGCTTATACCTTACTCGGTCAAAAGGCTGGCTACCAAGGTGTGTTGTCGGTCGGGCGAGTACAAACGCCTGTACTTGGTTTGGTGGTAAGGCGCGATGAAGAGATCGAAAACTTTATTCCGAAAGATTACTTCACTTTGCACGCTTTGATCCCTTATCAAAATCACGGCCAGAGCTTTGATATTCGTGCGCGTTGGAAGCCAAGCGAAGCATGTAAACCATGGCAAGATGAAGAAGGGCGCGTGCTCAATCGAAAGCTGGTTGAGAATGTGGCTAACCGAATTGCGAATCAACCCGCGACGGTGACGGAATCAGAGCAAAAGCAAAGTAAACAAGCTGCGCCACTGCCTTACTCGCTGTCAGCCTTGCAGATTGATGCGTCTAAGCGTTTTGGTATGAGTGCTCAACAGGTGTTAGATACGTGTCAGTCATTGTACGAGAAACACAAACTCATCACTTACCCACGTTCTGATAGCCGCTATCTACCTAAAGAGCACTACTCGCAGCGAGAATCGATCGTTGATGCTATCGCTAACAATGCGAAAGAGCTGCAAAGTGGCGCTCAAGGTGCGGACCTTTCTCTTAAATCAAAAGCATGGAACGACAGTAAGGTCGATGCTCACCACGCGATTATTCCTACTCCGAAGAAGTCATCGGTGAACGGCCTGTCTGCCAACGAGATGAAAATCTATCAGCAAATCGCTCGTCAGTATCTAATGCAGTTTTACCCACCTGCGGTTTTTGCTGATGCTAAGCTGGTCTTTGATATCGCTGGTGGCGTGTTCATCGCAAAAGGGCGTCAGCTTATCAACCCGGGTTGGAAGGTGTTGATGGGTAAAACGGATACCGAAGAAAAAGGGGATGGCACGGATACGGTTCCTCCGTTAGATAAAGGCACTGTGCTCACCTGTCGTGAAGGTGTCATTGGCGATAAGAAAACCGAGCCACCAAAACACTTTACAGAAGCGACATTGCTCCAAGCGATGACAGGTATCGCGCGCTTTGTCGCGAACAAAGATCTCAAAGCCATTTTGAAAGAAACCGATGGCCTTGGCACAGAAGCAACCCGTGCGGGTATTCTAGATACTCTATTCAAAAGGCAGCTGCTAACGCGCCAAGGTAAGAGTATTCACAGTAGCCCTGCGGGCAGAGGCTTGATTCATGCCTTACCTGAGGATTCTACCTTCCCAGACATGACGGCACATTGGGAGCACCAGCTGCAAGGCATGGCAGAACGAAATCAAGCGTATCAGCCTTTCATGCAAGCGTTAGAAAGCAAGATTGATGGTTTAATGGGTAAAGTAAAAACGGGAGAAGTTCCTGAATCACTCCGCCACCTTCCTAAAGTCGAGAGACCTGCCTTCAAACGCCGTAAAGGCGGTGGGGCGAAGAAGTCTTACGCCAAGACAGGTACGTATGCTAAGAAAGGTACTTCCGCTAAAAAGAGCACTAAAAGCTAAGACTTATTGAGGTTAGGATTAGCGACCGACTTTACGGCCACAACGTTTAAACAGTTGCTGCCAATAGTCAACATGGCGACGAGTGGATGATCGAAAGGCTTGATGTGCATCTTGGATGGGAAAGTAATAACTGTGCAGTTCAGGTTGCGCGTCAAACATTCCTAGTTGCGGGGCTATGTGCTGATAGTAGCCATCCAGTTGCGCCATGTAAGGCTGAACCTTACCTATGTATTGTTGCTCGAACACATTGTTGAGATAGCGGAACTTAGTGGTGTCTCGTTGTTTACCACAGATGATCTTGTCATCAAAAGTTGTCAGCTGTTTGGTGATGGTATCAAGCTCAACTGACGCCCGAGCGAGCGAGTAGTATAAATCCCCAAGGGTCGAACTCTTCTCTAATACTTCTTGAACCTCAGTGGTTTTGCCGGAAACGAGCGATGTGTTTAACGCTTGATTGATGTGTTCTAACGCATCACTGGTTTGTCGTACCTGATCGCCTATATCAGCGCGTAACCACTGACTACCCCGCATTTGTGACTGCATAGCATCGCTGGCATAGATGAGATTCCATTGATGCAGTGGAAACTGTGCGAGTTTCTGTTGCTCAATTTCTCTTAGTAATTCTACGATCTCTGGGTCTAATTCATTACTGGATAAACATTTGCCCACGCCTTCAAGTAGCGCGACTTGATAATCGTAATTACGAAACTCATCCGCGACCTTGCCCAGAACCGAATTTCTTTCTGCAATCAGATTGAACAATCCACACTGACGAAGCTGGTAGCTGTCTATGAGGCCGATAGAGAGTGAGGGCACGTCAAGCAGCAGTTCTCGTTTTCTCGGTAGGCTTTCAAATTCCCATTCCTCTATTATCTCGTCAGCATCTTGTACTCTGGCTATCTTTGTTTGATAGTCGTCGAACAAGTCGCCGGGGCCATCACTGAAACAGCCAGCTAGCATCACTGTTAGACAAAACAGCGTTGAGTGCTTAACTAGGTTTGAGAGATGCCCTGCATTCATCTGTGGATTACCAGTCAATTTCGCTGCCATCGAAATTGAAGAAGTGACCACTCACTTCGGTATTCGCTGACTCGATGACTTCAATCAGGCCGGAAGCTGAAGTGTCGGTGTCGATCAGAGCATTAGGGCCACCCATTTCAGTCTGCACCCAACCTGGATGCAGTGCTAACACCGTAAAGCCATCATCGGTTAAGTCGTTGCTTAGGCTCTTCACCACGGAGTTTAGAGCGGCTTTAGAGGAGCGATAGATGTAACCGCCGCCTGAGGTGTTCTCTGACATACTGCCGACTCTAGAGGATAAACAAGCGACCTTTTTGATATCGCTGTCTTTGAGTAAAGGCAATAGCGTTTCGACAAGCTTTAGTGGAGCGATGGTGTTGACTTCGAATACACGACGCCACTCTTCAACATCGGTATTACCCAGCCCGTAGCCTTTAGGGCCATAGTAGCCAGCGTTGTTGATCAAGATATCAATCGACTTTATTTGCGAAGGGAGTTGGCTTACTGCTTGGTAATCGGTTATCTCTAATTGAATACAGGTAAGGTTGGTGTTGTGGTCTGCGAGTGAGAGCAGTTCTTTTGCTGAATTGTCATCACGATAAGTCGCGTACACCTTGTGATTACTTTCCAAGTATTGTCGAGTCAGGCTTAAGCCAATGCCGCGGTTCGCTCCAGTAATAAAAATAACGCTCATGGTGATTCCTTTTCAGTTCAATTAGTTAAGTTTGATGGCTTAACACGAGAAAATCAACGCTCCACCAACTGGCCATTAGCATTCCTACAAAAATCATTACTGCTGCCGCTGAGCCACAGATCACCCCAAAGATGAGTATTACGTTTTTCATTGTTGTCTCTTTTTGAAAATCAAGTTAATGATAACTATTATCATTAATTAAGGTTGTCGCCTAGGCTGAGACTGTTATGATTTTGAGAAAGATACGCAATTAACCTGATTATGATTCCTTTAATTTACCACCCAATCTATTCGCAGTTACCTTTACCAGAAGGTCACCGTTACCCGATTAACAAATATCAGTTGTTACACAGTGCTGTTGAGGCGTTAATGGATCGTGATCCTCTATGGAAGCGTCAGTTTGAAATCTTCCAACCAACGCCGGTTTCGGTTGAACAGGTAAAACAGGTTCACGATAGTGAGTATGTGGATTTGCTTGTTTCTGGTAATTTGCCCGCAGCAAAGATGAGACGTATCGGTTTCCCCTGGAGTGAACAACTTATTGAGAGAACACTCTACTCAAGTGGTGGAACCTGCTTGGCCGCTGAAATGGCAATAGAGAGTGGTTTAGCGATTCATTTGAGTGGTGGTTATCATCACGCACACCATGATTTTGGTAGCGGCTTTTGTTTGTTGAACGATCTGGTGTTAGCGGCAAAACATGCGTTGACCTTTGAACACATCGATAAAGTGCTTATCGTCGACAGCGATGTTCATCATGGTGATGGCACAGCGACTCTTTGCCAAGAGAATGACGACATCATTACTCTGTCATTCCACTGCGACAAAAACTTTCCTGCACGAAAACCGCTGTCTGATTTAGATGTACCGTTAAGTCGTGAAACAGAAGATGAAGAGTTCTTACGTTGTTTTGAACAAGTCACTAAGTTAGCGATTGCTCACCATCAACCTGATCTGATTATTTATGATGCGGGGATCGATATCCATCAAGACGATGAACTGGGTTACTTGAATGTCTCGACACAAGGGATATTCGAGCGCGACTGTTTGATGATTGAATTAGCGAAATCAGAGTCTATTTCGATGGCATGCGTAGTCGGTGGCGGGTACCGCACTAAACACCAAGATCTGGTGCCGATTCACATGCAGCTGTTAAAAGCGGCTTATCATGTTTACGGTTAACCTCTCAAATTAGCGCCTGATAGCTCATTGAAATGATGGTGTGAAATAAGCGCATCCTGCACCATAAAAGACACGGTTGCACCATTTTGATTCATATAAAGTGCTTTTTTATTAATTAGTTACGTATTTGTGTGATTAATTGTGGTCTGTAAATTGCTTTACCCATGTGTCTATAAAAACACAAGGGATAAAAATGAACCTGACGGACAAGGAACGTAGTTGGCTTAATTGGTTTGGCGCAACAGGAAAACTGGCTATGCGCAGAGCTTGTTTCCTCAATAGAAGTAGGACGGAAGAGCTTGAACAAGCTTTTGAAAGTATTGCTCACACGCGAGTTCAACTTCTTCATAATTGGGTCAAGAATCAATGGGATTTTTTAGAAGACTCTGCGGTTTATTTAGCTAGTCGCACGGAAGAACAAGCTCAGGGGACGTTAGCTAGCCTTCTTAAACGCAGTACGGATTTATCTGAGTTGGCGATCGTCGATGCTAAGGGGATAGCACAAGCATCGAGTTATCATGAGCATGTCGGGGTTACTCTTGGAGATAAGAAGGCTTTAGTTGAAGGGGCTTCAAAGCGTTATCTGCATGGGCCGTATATGGATCAGCGCACGTTGAACGTAGGGGCTTCGAGTTCATCGTTTCATGACCAAGTAACGCTGATGTTTTATGTCCCCTTTTCTCGGGATGAAGGGGCGCCGCAATTCCTATGTGGTCGTGTTCCAAATGATGTTATTGGTGACATTATTCAAAGAGAAGCGGGGCATATTTATAGCGAGTCGGGTGATAACTATATCTTTATGGTCGACTCCATTCATGATCCTAATACTCAGCCGGGTGTTGCGCTCTCTCGTTCTCGCTTTGAAGATAATACCTTTTCACACGGCGAGAACTTAAAGCAAGGGATTCATACTGATTGGGGAACGGTTAAGATCCAGCACCACACCGAATTTGAGATTCGCTTTACGGACCCAGCCACTAATCAGCTTCACCCAGGCGTAAGAGAAACCATTAAAAATGGCAATAACTTGTTTATTGGTTATCCGGGGTATTCTGACTATCGCCACATACCCGTTATTGGCAAAGGTATCACTTTTCAATTGGATGGTTCACCAGATACCTTTGGCATGATGTGTGAGTCCGATTTAGAAGAGGTCTACAGAGACCGAAGTCTAAGTTATACCTTATCTAAGCACTTTATCAGCTGCATGCTACTGCCTCTATTTGTTCCATTACTGTTTGCCAACCTTTATACACTCACACCTTTTATGCAGAGTGGCATTATGTTCGCTTGCGCGTTGCTTTCATTGGGCTTATTCCGTTTAGTTAGCGCCAAACCACTAGCGAAGAAGATTCATGAAATGACCGGGGTAATGCAGACCTTAGCTGAAGGTGATGGCAACTTAAGTCGGAGACTTGATCCCACCACATTCAGTCATAATGAACTTGGCAACTTAGGGCGCTGGACTAACAGTTTTATCGACAATTTAGATAACACGGTGAGTGAGTTGATCCATGCGAGTCACGAAGTTAGAGAGGTTTCGGAATCGATGTTTCGTCGCAGTGTCGTGATGAAGCAAACCAGTGATGATGCATCACAAGCGTTAAGCAATATGCTTCATTTGAGTCAGTATCAACAGAGCGAAATTACTCATGCGAGTGTCTCAGCAACGCAAATGGACACGGTGATGAAACAAGCCTTCCTGAGCGCAGAGAAGGAGTACAATCAGTCCGTCGAAGGCATGGAGATTGTTCGCAATATCGTAGAAAGCTCGGCGCATAGCGTGAATGAGGTGAATAATGAAATGACTAAGGTGTCTGACATTATAGATATCATTACTGACATTACCGCGCAGACTAACCTTTTGGCCTTGAATGCGGCCATTGAGTCGGCAAGAGCAGGTGAACACGGGAGAGGGTTCTCTGTCGTCGCTTCTGAAGTAAGAACTCTGGCTGACCGAACTTCACAAGCTGCTAACCATATTAGTGACCTAATGAAAGAGCTGCATAGTAAGTCTCGCAGTGCTGTTGAGTCCATGGAGCGAGGTGTCGAGAATGTGAGTAAAGGAAACTTAACAGTCGACTCAAATGCTCGCAGTGAGCAAATTCAATCAGCGGTGAGTGACCTCTTTACCACGATGTCTAACTTAGATGAAAACAGTCAGAAAAATGGACAAACGGCAGATAAAGCCCAACGTTCAATATCTGACTTACAACTGTCTACTAAGCAACTCGCACGTCGAGTGTCCTTGATGGGCAATGCGTTGAGCCGTTTAGACCAATTGATTGGGCGTTTTGAAGTGAGCCGAAAGGTGGCGTAGTGGAAAATACGTAAGTTCTTTACGCAAACGCCAGATACAAAAAAGCCGCTGATTTCTCAGCGGCTTTCTTTAATGTGGTGGAGGGATAGGGATTTGAACCCTAGAACCGCTATTAACGGTTGCCGGTTTTCAAGACCGGTGCTTTCGACCACTCAGCCATCCCTCCAATGGCGCGTATAATATAAGGGTGGCTTTCGCTTGTAAATACCCTTATTAACTGACTGCTTTTTTTATGAACGCTTTTTGGTGTTTTTGTTCTGAATGATTATTTATTGTTCGGTTTATTAAGAAGCCGACAAAATCTAATATTCAATAAGCCAAGTATTCCCAACTTTTGTTATACGTGAAGTGTTTCTGTGCTATTAAAAAAGAAAGTATCTAATTGGCTTGCAGGTAAAGTTATGAGGGGAGTGGCTTAGGCGCATGAACTTTTAGTTTAGAACGGTGAGATCGGAATTTAAAACTAGGTATAAAGTGAATGGGTTTGAAACTGGGACTGTAGAGAGTTTTGTTAGATGAGCTTTATATTTTAAAAAGCTTCAGATGCAAAAAAGCCGCTGATTTCTCAGCGGCTTTCTTTAAAGTGGTGGAGGGATAGGGATTTGAACCCTAGAACCGCTATTAACGGTTGCCGGTTTTCAAGACCGGTGCTTTCGACCACTCAGCCATCCCTCCAGTGGCGTGAATAATATAAGGGGTGGAGGATCTTGTAAACCCTTAATTTTCATAATTTTGTTTTGTTGCTTGTTTTCTAATCATTCACGGCAATAAAAAAGGGAAGCCATTGGCTTCCCTTTGCTGTTTGCTGATTATTTAGTCATTTTTTGTGTAGAAACGCTGTAGCTCTGTCAGGCCTTGCATCAACACAGGTAAGCGAGGGCTTACGTTTTTCAGGCGCTTGTAATTTTGGTCGTACAATTTGTAGTTACCAAATTTATCCAACACCGTTGTTTGCTGGTCAGTAACAAGAGCAAGTTCACGAGAGTCGCCCGCGAGAATCCACTTTCTGTTACGTTCATTAAACAGGCTGCGACCACTACTGAAATCTGTTGGGTTCGAAGATACACCCAATAGCTCTTGCATCAGTGTTACTGACACGTCTAGATGACTAGAACGGTGGGTGTATTCAGAAGCAGACTTGCCAGGCCAGCTGATAAACAGTGGTACTTGTAACTGATAACGACTGTAGTTGGAGTTTGCACCCCAGCTGTTGGTTTTGGTTTCGTTAAACTCAGTACCGTGGTTAGAGGTAATGATAACCACCGTGTTATCGGCAAGCTCTAAGCGTTCCAGTTCAGCGTAGATAGTTGCTAGCTGAGCATCGGCCGCTGTCGCCGACTTTTGATAGTCTGCTGCAAAACGCTCTGCTGTCGTTAGCGTAGAGTCCGACTCTGAACTTGAATCGTAGCTGGCGAAGTTATCCAGTGTGGTTAATTCAATAAAGTTAAACCAAGGGCGTTTAGCTTGCGGTGATTGAATCCAGTTAGACCAAGCTTTTATGGCACTCTGGTCATCATAAGTTGCTTGCTCTGGCATCACATCACGGCCTCGGAAGATAATATCCGAGTAAAGTGCATCGCTAAAGTTGTCGCCACTGAAAGCAGCGAACTTGTAATCGTGATTCTCTAAAACATCGAGCAATACTGCGCTTGACCCCTGAGCTTCAATGCTGCTTGCGTAGCTGCTCGGTAGGCCGTAGAACAAGCCAAAAATACCGAACATATCGTTACTTGAACTGTAGTGGTTGGTGAAGTTGATCGACTGTTGCGCGTAGGCATAGCTGTTTGGCATCGCCGTCGCATTAAGTGCGTCAGAGCGAAGGTTGTTCACACTCACCATCAGGATATTAAGATCATCACTGCGGCGGTTGTATTGAATTTTTTCTAGCGGGTAGCTAACTAGGTTTACGTTCTCTTTGTTCGCTTCTAAACGCTCAAGGTACTCTTCACGGTCTAATAGGCCATGTTTTTCCATAAAGCTTTTCGCTGTCATTGGATAAGACAGTGGGAAGTTCGCTTTCTGGCTAGTAATTGGGTTATAGAAGTACGCATCAGCCCACATGTAGGTCAAGTGGCTGCTGATGAAACACAAGAAGAAGACGGCAGTAATCGGACGGCCAATGTGTTTATGAGACAGTTTACGCTGCTTACGCCAAACCCACTCAGACAGACCAAGCTGTAGTAAGAAGATAAATGGCATAACAATGAAGAGGTGCTGCAAATCAGACGTGAATGCAGATTCCTCTCCACTGAATAAAACCTCCCACACGACAGGCGTCAGGTGGAGGTTTATATTTTGATACGTTTGGGTATCAATCAGTAGGACAGTTAAACCTATGGTCGCGAAGATAACGGCAACCAAACGTAATAACTTCCTCGACGGAAGAATAAAAGTGAGCGGGAACAGCACTAATAGATAGAGCGCGAACACTAAAAAACCAAAATGACCAACCCACGATGCAGCCAAATAGAATTGGCCTAGCAAGGTTTCTGGCCAAGCAGATTGAGTAATATAACGAGTACCAATCAACATCGCAGCAATGATGTTGAAAAATGCAAACCAGTGACCCCAACCAACCAGTCGAGATACACGATCGCTATATGAGTTTGCGCTGTCTACCATTTATAATTCTTTTATCCGTCAATCAAATTTAGTGAGACTTTTTATCTTCAAGAGAAGAAATTAAAGCCTCGGCAAATTTTTCAGCAATTCCTTTGCGTTGTGAAGCAGCAACATTCTGATTTAAGACATTGGTTGCGATATTTCCAGCGATCATCAGTGAAAGTTCTGGCGAAGCTTTGTGCTTAGTTAGTACAGCACCTACTTCAGCTAGGATTTTTTCAACTTGATCATCTGTGTATTTAGATATAATCGGCATAAGGACTCTAATAATGATAGTAAAAGCGGCTTATGATAACCTACTATGCACGACAACTGAAACCTGAACGGTAATATTTTCACTATGAGCCTTCACCTTTCCAACGTAATTTTACACCAGCTGAGCAAGAACGATCAGGATGAGCTGATTGTTAACTATCGTGCTGAATCTCTAGAAAACGATGCTTCATCTGAAAGCCTAGTTGCTGAACTTCACCGTGTTTTTAATTCAAAAGCAGGCAAAGGGTTTGGTTCTTTCAAATCTGACAGCGAATTCCAGCAGTGGTTGCATCAACTTCGTGCTGGTGAGACAAACTTTTACGATTTTTCTCAAAAGAGTGCGCAACGTCTAAAAGACGAACTATCAAAGTACCCATTCGCTGACGAAGGTATCTTGGTAATGGCTGAATATCAGTCACTTGCAACAGATTACCTTTTCATTGGTTTATTGCCTTCAAACCAAAGCCTAAAGGTAACTGAAGGGCTTGATATTAGTGCGACTGACTACCTTGATATCTCAAAAATGGATATCGCGGCTCGTCTAGACCTTTCAACTTATGAGACTGATAAAGAGTCAAACCGTTACTTAACTTACATTAAAGGACGTGTTGGCCGTAAAGTCGCGGATTTCTTCTTAGATTTCTTACAAGCTGAAGTTGGTTTGGATGCGAAACAGCAGAACCAAGTACTGATGCAAGCGGTAGAAGACTTCGTTTCTGACTCTAAATTAGAGAAAGAAGAAGCGATCAGCTACAAAAAGCAGGTTGCGGATTACTGTAACGAGCAGCTTAAAGCGGGCGATGAAGTACAAGTTCGTGAACTTTCTGGTGAGTTGCCAGCAAGCACAGATGGCACAAGCTTCTTTGACTATACTAGTGAGCAAGGCTACGAGTTAGAAGACAGCTTCCCAGCCGATCGCGCAACTATGCGTAAACTAACAAAATTTGTTGGTGCTGGTGGCGGTTTGAATGTTAGTTTTGATAGTCTGCTTCTAGGCGAACGTATCTTTTACGATCCGGAGACAGACACGCTAACGATTAAAGGCACTCCACCGAACTTACGTGACCAACTGACTCGCAATAAGTCATAGTCCGAAGTTAACGGATAAAAGCGGCAGCAGGACGTTGTCGCTTATTTTGTGCTTAATCTTTTAGCTACGGTCATGGCTTCAAGTTAACACGCACAAGGAATATAGATGGAACAATCAGTAGCAAAGCCCAAACGCTTTAAAAAACCAGCCACCTTTTTGGTTGTGCTCTTGGCTCTGTGGTTACTTCCTTCATTGGCTCTTCTTAATCTAAGCCGTTCCTACACCAATTCTCTAGCTCAAATCGAAGAGCTCGGTATTCGAGTCAACGAATTGAGGCAATCGCTTTATTTCTCAGAACCGCTTCGAGTCTCTCGTATCAATGATCTCGCACTCGATGCTCAGTTGGTTTATTCGATCCGACTGCAGATTGAATCTGATTTCCAACACGCCTTGTTTCGTCCTGATGTCAACCAACTGTTGTACGTAGCTGATCAGTTCCTAGAAAAGTTCGATGAGTTCATTCCAATAGAAAGCCAAGTTCAAGACATCGTTGATAACATTAAGATCTTGCGTGCTGATAAAGAGCTTTCCCCTCAGCTAAAACCGCTCCTCAACGAATTCGGTGTTGTGGTATTTGAAGCCATGTATTCTGAAAATCAAAGTTCGTCAGCGACTTATCGCGCCTTTGATTCCATTCTAGAAAAATCTTATTCCTTAGAAAACGAAGAACAAGATGCACTCCAACAACTACTGGCTGATGCGTCAGCATTGTTGAGTGATTACGCTCAGCTTAACTATTTGGTTGATAAGATTAAGAAAAACTCAGTAAATGAACAGATCATAAAACTCGAAGCTGAGTTCCATGATCGTCAATTCAACCTATTGTTGGTGATGCTAGGCTTAAGCTTGGTGGCGATGAGCGGGATAGTGTTTTGGGGCGTTAGGTCCACAAAAACGATGAAAGAAGCAGACCAAGAACTCAGCTCTGAACTAGAAATTAATTCAAGTAAGGAAGACGCTTCTTATAGCGATGTTGTTTCCTCAGCAGTGAAACAAGCAGATAGTGACGCTTATGTATCCGAGAACAAGCCAACGCGCCAGTCTTCCGACTCTCAACCTCCGCAGAGCGTTAACGTTACAAGCCAACCCGTTGTACCGCAATACTCTATTCAGCAAGTCCCTGAACAGGCGCCAGTAGTAGAGAAACACGTTGCCAGTGTCACAGATTCAAAGCCTGCGATTGATATCGAAGACATGTTAGAAACGCTCGATGGTGATGCTGAGTCTGTCGAACTCTTGCTTGGTGTGTTTGTACAAGACCACGCAGGTGACTACGAGAAGTTTAAGTCTTTGTTGACTAAAGATGAAACCTCCGCGGCTCGCATTGTACATAGCTTAAAAGGCGTGGCTGGCAGTATTAAAGCGTCTCGGTTAGCCATCATTGCCGCAACCATTGAAATGACAATGAAGCAGTCCAGTGCGATCAGTGAACATGATTTAGCTGAACTAGAGCAGGCTATAAAAGCCTCTGTGGATTCTGCTCATGAATATTTAGACAGTCAGCGTTAACTTTTACAGGATTTTTGACAATACTCTGACGAAGCGCTCATACAATCAGCGCCCTTAGTCTTTGTCAGAGGTTTATATGTTACGAGTTTCGAGTCGAAGTTGGATGGTGTTGGTGCTTAGCATTGTGCTAAGTGGTTGTTCTCTCTTAGAAGTTAAGTTAGATAGTCAAACGACGCCTCTCACTCAACAAGAGTTAAATGCTCGGCTCATGACGCGTGAATACGCCAAGATGTTTTTTACACGAGTAGAAGACTCGGCTGATTTAATCGCGCAATTTTATCCTGCTGATGACACTTTACATCAATCTTATGTGTTGCTTTGGAAGATCCATGCAGAGCAGGGATTACAACAAGCGGCTTACCAAACTTCCCCAATGTCTGCGTTAATTGACTCGTGGGTTTTCACTGCCCAAATGAATCAGTTTTATAGCCAAGGCGACGGCGCGGATCTGTTCGCGACGGATGATGCAGTAGAGACCGCTCGTTTTCTTGATCAAGAAGCCGAGAAGCTGGCAAAGGGTGTATTGAGCTCGAGTGATTTCAAAAACAGCAAAGCGTTCGTTGCGCAGTTTTCTGCTAGCCACCCATTTAAAGACCTCACATTCAGAAGCACACCTGCTTACCGTGAATGGCTAAATTACCTTGGTAAAGACGAATCGCAAATCGTTCAGAGCTTAGGCACCATGCCAGAAGCAATGAGTGACGCATCTGATCGTTTAAGCCTTATGGCTGACCAGACACCAAAACTGATGTCGTGGAAAGCGGAGTTGGTTGCATTGAATAGCTCACTAACGGGTGAAGACCTATCGATGACGCTGGAAAGCCTTCGTCAAACATCAGCAAGCATGCAAGACTTCATTGAGAACAATCCGGAGTACATGCAAACACTGGCTTCTATTATGTCGACAGAAATGCAACCATTGCTCAACGACCTCAGTGATAAAACCGACCAAAAATTAGCGATGCTGAGTGATGAACGTGTGGCATTAGAAAAAATGGTGACACGTGAGAGAGAAGCTCTAGTAGAGATGATTGCGAAAGAGCGCATCGAGATTGCCGGCATTGTGACTTCAGAAAGAGAACTGTTCACGCAAGACCTTGATCGCGTCTCTCAAGAGGTGGTGGTACTGGCGATTGATAAGCTAATGGAGTTAATCAAAGGTGTGATTATCTACTTCATCCTGTTTATCTTAGTAGTGTTCTTTGCACCGTTAGGCATCGGTTACTGGTTGGGTAAACGAACCGCCAATAAATAGATAAATAAGTAAATCAGCAGATCAAAAAAGAGCGCTCTAGGGCGCTCTTTTTGCATTTATCCATTAACGTTTTGAGTTACGTTCGAAAGCGTTAGCTCCTGAACTTAAGCTTGTTGCTTGCTTAACTCGGTCGCTTCTTCAGCTTCAAACGCTGGTGCTGTTGGTTCACACTTATCAACGAACCAACCCATGTAAGATGTCACGATAGTCACGATGATACAGATGAAGCTTAACCACATGAAGGGTGCGTAAGACAGCGTCGCAACACCAAGAATACTCGCCATGTAGATACCGTTATCACTCCAGGGAACCATACCCGACGTTAGCGTGCCACCAAACTCAGCATTACGAGATAGGTTCTTACGCTTGTAGCCTAAACGGTCGTAGTTTTTCGCACAGATTTTTGGCGTAAGGATTAACGATACGTACATTGCAGAACCGAACACGTTACCCATGAAGGCCGTACCAATTGTGCTCGTCGCTAGTGAGCCTGCGCTGTTTACGCGGCGCTCAAACACCTTAGCGATTGTCTCTAGTACGCCCACTTTATCCAGTAAGCCACCGAAACCTAGACCAAATACGATAACCGCAACTGAACCTAGCATTGAAGACATGCCGCCACGGTTAAGAATCGAATCAATAAACTCTACGCCAGATGAGATTGAGAACGGTGCCCAAGCAGTGTTGAATGCCGTTAGGAAGTCGATATCTTGGATCATGACTGCCCAGATAATACCCAGCAGAGAACCAAAACTGATGACCGGGAATGAAGGCATACGGAAAGCCAACAGACCAAGCACGATAAGTACCGGAACGAATGAGTAAGGCGTGATGTAGAACTGAACTTCCATTGCTTTGATTACAGAGTCTACTTGGCTCATGTCAACGTTGCCCGCGTAGTGGAAACCAAACGCAGTAAACATGATGCCTGTAATCACGTAGCTGATTAACGCAACTGGAAGCATGCCCTTGATGTGTTCAACCACTTCAACACCAGACATTGAAGAAGCCAGAATCACTGAATCAGAAAGAGGAGACATCTTGTCACCGAAGTAACAGCCTGACAGCACGGCACCTGCAGTAATCGGTGCTGGAACACCTAGGCCTTGGCCGATACCCATCATCGCGATACCTGCTGTACCCGCAGCACCCCAAGAAGTACCGGTCGCCAATGCAGTTAGAGAACAGATGATCATGGTCGCTAAAAGGAAGATAGAAGGGTGGATAGCTTTCAGACCATAGTAAATGATAGTAGGTACGATCCCGCCTGAGATCCAAGTACCAACAAGAGCGCCAACGGCTAAAAGTATTAAAACCGCGCCTAAGCCATTGGATATTCCTTTGAGTGCTGCTTTTTCTAAGTCTTTGTATTGGTGTCCAAGACGAATACCAAGAACCATGATAATGAACCAGCCAATATACAAGGCAAGTTGAATTGGAAGGTCAAGCTTTGCAGTAAAGGAAAAAGCAAGGGATAGAAATAGTCCTAACGCGATGAATACCTGCAATAGGTTCGGTAGGCGAGTTTTACTCTGCTTCATAAAAGCCTCTTGTGATTTCGAGCATTTATAGTGCTTCGTTATAGTGTGTGGTGCAAAACGGACACTACAGTAATTAGTTTATTATATCGAAAAAATACGCCCAAGTTGTGATATTTGACTGTTAACTCAATCAATTGTGGTTTCATAATCTAAATTTTTGTTACATTCATGATTGTTACATGTTGAAATCTGTCGCGCGTTGTTTTCGTTTTGTAAAATAAAACTCTGATTAACCTTGGTTTAAAAGAGGGATTTACTGTTTGTGATGAGCGTCGATTGAATCGACTTTGGCGATGTAAATGTTTGAATTTGACGATAATGGACGCTTAATCAATGAGGTGGAGATGGAATGTCGATACAGAGATAACTGCACGATTCATTACGTTCACTTAAAAGAAACGAAAAAGTTACACTTTTTGACAAAAAGCACTTGAGTTCTGTTTCTGAAAAACTTATAGATGGGGGAGAGCAATTTTTAATTTATACATGGAGAGTGAGCGATGAGAGTAGGTCTAGTTGGTTGGCGCGGTATGGTTGGTTCTGTACTGATGCAACGTATGGTTGAAGAGAAAGACTTCGACTTGATTGAGCCTGTTTATTACAGCACATCTCAGATTGGTATTCCTGCCCCTGTTTTAGGTGGTAAAGATGCGGGTCTACTTCAAGACGCTTTTGATATTGATAGCCTAAAACAGCTTGATGCTGTGATTACCTGTCAAGGCGGCGATTACACATCAAAAGTATACCCAGCACTGCGTCAAGCAGGTTGGAAAGGTTACTGGATTGATGCAGCATCTACTCTGCGTATGGATGCTGATTCAATCATCACTCTTGATCCTGTTAACTTGGCTCAAATCCAGCAAGGCATTCACAGCGGCACCAACACGTTCGTTGGCGGTAACTGTACTGTGAGCTTAATGCTTATGGCTCTAGGTGGTCTGTACGAGAAAGGCATGGTTGAGTGGATGAGTGCCATGACTTACCAAGCAGCTTCTGGTGCGGGTGCTAAGAACATGCGTGAGCTGATCTCACAAATGGGTGTGATCAACGACAGCGTAAGTTCTGAGTTAGCAAACCCTTCAAGCTCAATTCTTGATATCGATAAGAAAGTGGCTGATACGATTCGTTCATCTTCATTCCCAACAGACCAATTTGGTGCTCCGCTTGCAGGCTCACTGATTCCTTGGATCGATGTGAAGCGTGAAAACGGTCAGAGTAAAGAAGAGTGGAAAGCCGGTGTTGAAGCGAACAAGATTCTTGGTCTAGATGGTCAGCCAATCCCAATTGATGGTACTTGTGTACGAATCGGTGCAATGCGTTGTCACGCTCAAGCACTAACGATCAAGCTTAAGCAAGACGTGCCAATGGACGAGATCGAAGAGATCATCGCAACGCACAATGATTGGGTTAAAGTGATTCCTAATGACCGCGACATCACGGCACAGGAGCTAACACCAGCGAAAGTAACAGGCACAATGTCTGTACCTGTCGGTCGTCTGCGTAAGATGTCGATGGGTAACGACTTCCTAAACGCCTTCACGGTTGGTGACCAACTACTTTGGGGTGCTGCAGAACCACTACGTCGTACTCTACGCATTATCCTTGCTGAGAAATCGTAATAGGCAAGATTGCTTAAATTCTATTAGCTGATAAACCGAAAGGGTTGACGACAAACGTCAACCCTTTTTAGTTTATTGCTACCTCGTTATTCGGCCCTCGAAACTGCCCTTAAATCTCTTCGCATCTCGCTACTCGAATCTCGTGTCTGCTTTTATTTCTCGTCGGTGACGACACGCTTGTCTGGATCCGCTAATTCGCTAGCACAGTGCTTGCAATACATGGCGTCTGAATCATGACCCGCTCGGTTACAGTTCGGGCACTTAACCAATTCTTTGTGCGAGTTCATCTCATTACTGAGTTCTGCAGTAATGATCCCGGTTGGCACTGCTAAGATAGAGTAACCCAATAGCATGGTCAGTGATGCTATGGCTTTACCAAGCGCGGTCTGCGGCACCATGTCACCATAACCTACCGTAGTGATAGTCACGATGGCCCAATAGATACTGTGAGGAATACTGGTGAAGCCATTGTCAGGACCTTCAATAACAAAGATCAAGGCGCCAAAGATAACCACCAAGATGCCGACGGTGCTAAAGAAGATCAGTATCTTTCGTCGTGCCATTAATAGTGAGCGCAACAGAATATTGGAATCTTGCAGGTAGCGAACCAGCTTTAGAATTCGGAAGATACGCATCACACGCAGCAGTCTCACCACACCCATAAATGAAGCGCCTGGGAAGATGATTGCTAGGTAGGTCGGAAGAATCGCCAATAGGTCAACGACACCATAAAAACTGGTGGCGTAAGATTTTGGCTTTGGGGAGCAATAGAGCCTTAACAAATACTCAAGAGTGAAGAGTGCAGTGAAGGTGTATTCGATATAACGCAGCTGTTGTGACCATTCGGTCATCACATTAGGGATGGATTCTAAGATCAGAACCAACAGCGAAGCCAAGATTGCAACGATCAGAGTTATATCAAATGCACGTCCGGCTGGCGTGTGAGTACCAAAGATAATGACGTACAAATGATGCTTGAGTGGCTTGCGTGACATAAGGAGAGGTTCGTCTTCTGTTAAATGCATTAACAGTCATTATACAAGCTTCATAATAACGAGGCGAGTGAAAGCCCAATTGCTTTACTCGCCTCATCTATATTTCAATATTGTTGCCCTTTATAGAGCAACCGAAATGTTGTTAAACGTTATGCCAAGCCTGGGAACAGATTACGTAGGCCATTGGCGATGAACTCGATGCCCAATGCGCCAAGAATCAGACCCATGATACGAGTGATCACGTTGATACCCGTTTGACCTAAAAAGCGAACGATAACCGGCGCTGAACGGAACAAAAGCCAAGAGCACGTTGCGAATGCGATGATGCTAATGCCGATGCCGACCGTATCAATAGCAGCAGGGTAGCGAGAACCATAAACAATGGTCGAGCTGATTGCACCTGGGCCTGCCATTAGCGGCATAGCAAGTGGAACAACGCCGATCTGCTCTTTGCTGATGTATTCAGACTTCTCTTGTTTGTTCTGCTTATCTTCACCGAGCTTACCGCTCATCATCGAAAATGCGATGCTCAATAACAGTAAGCCACCAGCAACGCGGAATGAATCCAACGAGATGCTAAACATATCAAGAAGCATTTGCCCTGCAACAAGTGACATAATCAAGATCACGGCAACAGCAATATTTGCTTGTAAGGCTGTCCTGTTCCTCTCTTCTGGCGGCATATGAGCAGTAAGAGAAACAAAAACAGGCATGATGCCGATTGGGTTTACGGCAGCAACAAGCCCAAGGAAGAATTGCATAAAAATTGCGAGTTCTAAGCCTTGCATGAGAGCGATCTCCAGTTAGCGTACTTAAGGTTGAAGGGTTGATCTGTGAATAGTTTAGGCGCGTAATGTAAGGGACAAACTCAATTTACGCGAATGAAAAAAACTAACTTGAAATGGGTGATTCTTTTTAGAAAAACTAATTGAATCTCACTTTTGTTTTAAGCCTGTTGCAAGCTAGTTGGTAGTGTTTCATTTTGTAATTTATTATTGAGTAACTGTTAACCGACGCACGAAATTAATAAAAATTATGTCAGAATCTAGCCCGTACAACGCTATGGATATACTCTCAGTAGCACGAATATAGCTGTATACATGTAATTTAACGGACTAAAAATGAAACTTTTTTACAGTTTATTACGCTATGTAGAAAAAAGTTGTCTGTTTGCTTGTTTTTTGCGCGAACGAAAAGTGTGAGTTTAATCTATATAAATCATGCTCTTAAGTTCATTTTTGCGATTGCCTTACTACTTTCTGGTTAATTCTTTTTGGGTAACTGATCTGGGTCAATTTTTTTCACACAGTGAAATAATATACTCAGCCCTGAAAGCAATTTACTAAGAACGCTGGTGTTTAAGGTTAACGGCAAGCAGCGAATTTAATAAAAAGTTTTTAATATTTATTATTTTAGGAGATCCACCATGCCTGTAACTAACTTAGCGGAACTTGATGCTCTAGTAGCTCGCGTTAAAGCAGCACAAGAAGAGTTTGCAACATTCTCTCAAGAGAAAGTAGACGCAATCTTCCGCGCAGCTTCTCTGGCTGCTAACCACGCTCGTATTCCACTTGCTCAACAAGCAGTTGCTGAATCTGGAATGGGTATTGTTGAAGATAAGGTTATCAAAAACCACTTTGCATCTGAATTTATCTACAACAAATACAAAGACGAAAAAACATGTGGCATCTTAGAAGAAGATGACAACCTAGGCACAATGACTATCGCTGAGCCTGTAGGTATCATCTGTGGTATCGTTCCAACAACGAACCCAACTTCTACAGCAATCTTCAAATCTCTAATTTCTCTTAAGACACGTAACGGCATCATCTTCTCGCCACACCCACGTGCAAAGAACTCAACTAACGACGCAGCGAAACTAGTTCTAGACGCAGCTGTTGCAGCTGGTGCTCCACGAGACATCATCGGTTGGATCGACCAACCATCTGTAGAGCTTTCTAACGCGCTTATGAAGCACGACGGTATCGCACTTATCCTTGCTACTGGTGGTCCAGGCATGGTTAAAGCAGCATACTCTTCAGGTAAGCCTGCTATCGGTGTTGGTGCTGGTAACGTTCCTGTCGTTATCGATGAAACAGCTGACATCAAACGTGCTGTAGCATCTATCCTTATGTCTAAGACTTTCGATAACGGCGTAGTATGTGCTTCTGAGCAAGCTGCAATCGTAGTTAGCGAAGTATATGACGAAGTTAAAGAGCGTTTCGCTTCTCACAAAGCTCACGTTCTATCTAAAGCTGACGCTGATAAAGTACGTAAAGTTCTGCTTATCGACGGCAACCTAAACGCTAAAATCGTAGGTCAACCTGCTCCAGCAATCGCTGAAATGGCTGGTGTTAAAGTTCCTGCTGATACAAAAGTACTTGTAGGTGAAGGTCTTGGTAAAGTTTCTTACGATGACGAATTCGCTCACGAGAAACTATCTCCAACTCTAGGTCTATTCCGTGCAGATGACTTCGAAGACGCAGTTGCTCAAGCGGTAACTATGGTTGAAATCGGTGGTATCGGTCACACATCTGGTCTTTACACTAACCAAGATACTAACGCAGACCGCATCCGTTACTTCGGTGATAAGATGAAGACTGCTCGTATCCTAATCAACATCCCGACTACTCACGGTGGTATCGGTGACCTGTACAACTTCAACGTTGCACCTTCTCTAACTCTAGGTTGTGGTTCATGGGGTGGTAACTCTATCTCTGAGAACGTAGGTCCTAAGCACCTTATCAACAAGAAAACTGTAGCGAAGCGAGCTGAAAACATGTTGTGGCACAAACTACCTAAGTCTATCTACTTCCGTCGTGGTAGCCTTCCAATCGCAATGAGCGACCTAGAAGGTAAGAAACGCGCATTCCTAGTAACTGACCGTTTCCTATTCAACAACGGTTACGCAGATGACGTAGTTAGCTTGCTTAAAGCACAAGGCATCGAAGTTCAAACTTTCTTCGACGTAGAAGCGGATCCAACGCTATCTGTTGTTGAGAAAGGCGCTGAAGCAATGAAGAGCTTCCAACCTGACGTAATCCTTGCTCTAGGTGGCGGTTCTCCAATGGATGCTGCTAAGATCATGTGGGTTATGTACGAGCACCCAGAAACTCACTTCGAAGAACTAGCAATGCGCTTTATGGACATCCGTAAACGTATCTACAAGTTCCCTAAAATGGGTCAAAAAGCTGAGCTTGTATGTATCACTACAACTTCAGGTACAGGTTCAGAGGTTACTCCATTCGCTGTTGTTACTGACGACAAGACTGGTGCTAAATACCCACTAGCTGATTACGAAATCACGCCAAACATGGCTATCGTTGATGCGAACCTAGTAATGAACATGCCTAAGTCTCTAACAGCGTTCGGTGGTTACGATGCAGTAACTCACGCTCTTGAAGCTTACGTATCTGTTCTAGCGAACGAGTACTCAGACGGTCAAGCTCTTCAAGCTCTTAAGATGCTTAAAGAATACCTACCATCAAGCTACAAAAATGGTGCGGCTGACCCAATAGCTCGTGAGAAAGTACACAACGCAGCAACTATCGCTGGTGTAGCATTTGCGAACGCATTCCTAGGTGTGTGTCACTCAATGGCTCACAAAATTGGTGCTGAGTTCCACCTACCACACGGTCTTGCTAACGCACTACTTATCTCAAACGTTGTACGTTACAACGCGAACGATAACCCAACTAAGCAGACTGCATTCTCTCAGTACGACCGTCCACAAGCACGTCGTCGTTACGCTGAAGTTGCTGACCACCTAGGCCTAAGCCAAGCTGGTGACCGTACAGCTCAGAAGATTGAACGTCTACTGACTTGGTTAGAAGAGCTTAAAGTTGACCTAGACATCCCACTATCTATCCAAGCTGCGGGTGTTAACGAGTCTGACTTCATCGCTAAACTAGACGAGCTAGCTGTTGAAGCGTTCGATGACCAGTGTACAGGTGCTAACCCACGTTACCCTCTAATCACTGAGCTAAAAGAAGTTCTAACAACTTCTTACTTCGGCCAACCATACGTTGAAGGCGAAACTTTCGAAGGTACTACAGTTATCCTTAAGAAAGCAGACCAAAAGCCAGCTGAAGCGAAAGCGCCAAAAGCTAAAAAAGAAAAAGCTAACGCATAATAAGTAAGCATTAGTTTTGAGATAAGTTTTCGCTAGCACGATACTTATCTATCGGGAAAAGATGAAAGCCCCAGTCGAGAGACTGGGGCTTTTTTTATGTTTGGTTCGTTTGTAAAACGGATTGAGAGGCAATAGCTCTGCTACTTAATATGAGCTGAGCCAGTCATGTTCAATTGGAATAGGGAGTTAAACCTCTGCCGCGACAACTCGCCCACTGAAGTAGTCATTCGAGACAATGTATTCGGTTGTTCTGGTCAGCTCGTCTTGCAGCTGCGCCCAGTGACATCGGTTGAGCTTGCCATCGGAGTTATGAACGGCGGGAACAACGCCACCGACTCGAATGCCAAAGGGAGTCAGCTCTTTCGCCCAACTATGGGTAAAGCCAGTGATCATTGAGTTTGCGCTCTCTAAGCCAGACACATCGTGAAAGTCATCATGAGATATCACATTCACAATCACGCCTTCCTTATCTTCCTCTCGCAATCTCTCAGCACTGATTTGCCCAAATGCGAACAGGGTCGATGCCATCGATGAGAGATCATTAATAAAGCTGCTCACAGGCTGATCGCCAATTAGGCTAGGCATTGGGGAGCTTATCCAGTTATTGACCAGCACATCGGGTGTCGTGTTGAAGGTGGTTTGAATAAAATCATATACGCTGAGAATCGCTTGGCTGTCATTGCCTTTGAGCGTGTAGTGGTAAACAGAGTCAGAAAACCGGGCACACTGTAGATACGTCGCTTTAAGTGCTTCCGTGTCTTTATCACAAAGGATGACGGTGGCTCCAAGGTTAACAAAGTGGTTCGCAATCGCCCCCCCCAGTAGCGAGCCGGCAGATGTCACCAATATGATTGAGCTTTTTATTTCCATCCCAGTACCTAAACAAATCGTCCATGTCGGATAAGGATGGGTTAAAATTTATACAACGGGTGTGAATTGGTTCAAACTAAGGTGTGCCAATTAATAAGTTTTTATGAACTTAGTGGCACGTCACATTTTGTAGTAACTTCAAGCGGTAACCGACATCAGGTGTTTTTAGGTTGCCTAAGGCTAGTGGTTCATATCATTCGTGTGAATACTTTGAAGTGTGCGAGTTAGTCGAAGAAGAGCTATGGATAGACAGCGAAAAAGGGAAAGGTAGGTGATCGCTATACTTGAGCTTGAATTTGATACCGACGTTGCGCGGTGGTTAGCTCATTGTAGAGCGTGGCATGTGGCAAATCAGGTAAATGCTTGTTTGCGAGTTTGCGTCGGTCATGACCAGAAAGGTTTTGGTAAACCTCTTCGGGTAAGTCGGCTGTATCTTCAGGCATGAAGGCAAGCGCTTCAGGTTTCAAGTAATGGCTGAGTTTGGCGCTGGCAAGGCTAGCTTGATGAAAATGATTAGATTGCTGAGCTGAAATCTCATATGAAGACTGGTTTGAACGCAGTTGTTGAGGTTCTGCTACGCCAAATTGTTTGCGCAGGCGATCTTCATTTGTCTCTGTGATTTCAATGGTGTCAATTGGCGTGCAATCACGGACATCATTAGAAAACATAGATAGCAGCAACGCGAAATCTGCACGGCGACCTTGCTCAACCGCTTGGCTGATCCCGATGCCGAACTTCAGTTCGTTGATGATTCCTGCTTTGTCTAAAGTATGTATTTGCATGTCGCCTCTCATTGGATACACCTTTAACGGCATGGAGTCGGCAAACTTTAGTGTTTAATTACAGGCAAATAGAGAATTTATGTAGGGTTGGGAAGAAGGCTATCAATAGTTCGAGAAGTAAGCGCTATTGGCGGGTTTATTACGAAATGTTTAGATTTTGTGGAACACGACAGATACAAAAAAGCTCACGCCGAGGCATGAGCTTTCAATAGATAACTCGCTATAAATAGCGCAGCGTAAGCAATAATTACTTAGCTAGGTTCTCTTCTACGAAAGACCAGTTTACTAGGTTCCAGAATGCAGCCATGTAGTCAGGGCGAACATTGCGGAAATCGATGTAGTAAGCGTGTTCCCATAGGTCAACAGTTAGAAGTGGAGTAACACCTTCTTCTGTTAGAGGAGTAGCAGCGTTAGAAGTGTTAACGATGTCTAGAGAACCGTCAGCTTTCTTAACTAACCAAGTCCAAGAAGAACCGAAGTTGTTGATTGCTGAATCAGTGAATTTCGCTTTGAATTCTTCGAAAGAACCGAATGCAGCGTTGATAGCTTCTGCAACAGCGCCAGTTGGTTCGCCGCCCGCTTTAGGAGCAAGACAGTGCCAGTAGAACGTGTGGTTCCAGATTTGAGCAGCGTTATTGAAAACACCACCAGTAGAAGTCTTAACGATCTCTTCTAGTGTTTTGCCTTCAAACTCAGTACCTGGGATAAGGCCGTTTAGCTTAACAACGTAAGTGTTGTGGTGCTTACCGTGGTGGAAATCTAGCGTTTCTGCTGAGATGTGTGGTTCTAGCGCGTCTTTCGCGTAAGGAAGAGCCGGTAGTTCAAATGCCATTGCTCAATTCTCCATTGATATGAAAGAGTTAACTCTTTCGATTGCTTCCAGTGATATTATTATTCATGGCTCGCTATACTGCCAACCATGGTCAATTTGCTGACTTGCGATATAGTTTAGCAAGTTTTTACTTTATTAAAAGCTTATTTCATTACTTTTGTGTGAATTGTTAGCTTAGCTTGTTAACCGCTTTTTTTATATGGTTTTTATTCTTTTAGTTTGGGGTAGAATAAAGGCAATAAAAGCCGTAATCCATTAACGAGGAAGCAATGGAAACTATCGATAAAATCAAACAGCAAATTGAAGAAAACACTATTCTACTGTACATGAAAGGTTCTCCTAAGCTACCTAGCTGTGGTTTCTCTTCTCAAGCGTCTCAAGCTCTAATGGCATGTGGCGAAAAATTTGCTTACGTAGATATCCTACAAAACCCTGATATCCGTGCAGAGCTTCCTGCTTACGCACAGTGGCCAACTTTCCCACAACTTTGGGTTGAAGGTGAGCTAATCGGTGGTTGTGACATCATTCTTGAGATGTTCCAAAAAGGCGAACTTCAGCCAATCATCAAAGAAGCAGCGGCTAAAGTTGCTGGCGATGACGCTGAATAAGTTCTAGCCTTTGCGCTGAATAGTTAAAATGAGGGGCCTTAATCAGGCTCCTTTTTTGTTTGAATTGATCGAATCATTGACTCGATAAGGAATGAACAATGAACGTAAAACTTCATTATGTGCATGATCCAATGTGCAGCTGGTGTTGGGGTTACAAGCCAACACTTGAGTTATTGAAACAACAATTGCCTGCGAGCATTGAGTTTAACTATGTAGTGGGTGGTTTGGCCCCGGATTCTGATGAGCCAATGTCAGAAGAGATGAAAGGCAAGCTGCAAGCGATTTGGAAGCAGATCGAAGCTAAGTTGGGTACTGAGTTTAACCATGATTTTTGGACAAAGTGCCAACCTGTTCGCAGTACTTACCCTGCGTGCCGTGCCGTGATTGCTGCAGGTTTTCAAGACCACTACGAAGCGATGCTTGAAGCGATTCAACATGCTTACTACCTTCGTGCGATGTTGCCACATAGCCAAGACACACATTTGCAGTTGGCTGAAGAGCTAGGTATGAATGTTCAACAGTTTGAAAATGACCTTTCTAGCAAGTTATTGGAAAGTGAGTTAGATGACCAGCTAGGCTTTAAAGAAGCGATGGGTGTATTTTCTTACCCGACCTTAATGCTTGAAGTGAACGGCATCTTTAGTGAAGTTGAATTGGATTATCATTCAACGGAAGCGACGCTTAAGTCTATTCGCGAAATTTTAGTGAGTAATGCTCCCGCTGCGTAATTCAGCGAGAGTCATCTGTATTCGCAATGATTTCTAAGGCTTACTCATCAGAGTAAGCCTTTTTTGTTTGGTGTCGCTAGTTCAATGAGAGTGAGCGGAAGGAAGAGTAGAATGAATCTCAGAGACAAAAAAGACCGCACGAGGCGGTCTTTATAAAAGTGAGCGTAGGACTGTTTAACTACAGAACCTAATTACAGAACCATGGCTGCAATCCAACCGAATACGATCAGTGGGATGTTGTAGTGCAGGAACGTCGGTACTACGGTTTCCCATACGTGCTCGTGTTGACCATCAGCATTTAGACCAGACGTTGGACCTAATGTTGAGTCAGAAGCCGGAGAGCCCGCATCACCAAGTGCAGCAGCTGTACCTACTAGAGCGATTGTTGCCATTGGCGAGAAGCCAAATGCTGCTGCTAGTGGAACGTAGATAGTTGCAAGGATTGGAATCGTAGAGAACGAAGAACCAATGCCCATAGTAACCAATAGACCAACAATTAGCATAAGTAGTGCTGCTAGAGGCTTGTTGTCGCCGATGCTTGTTGAAAGTGCTTCAACCAAAGATTCAACGCCACCTGTTTGCTTCATAACTGCCGCGAAACCTGCTGCTGCAATCATGATGAAACCGATCATTGCCATCATGTGAACGCCCTTGGTGAAGACATCTTGTGTCTCTTTCCAAGCAATAACGCCACCGAAGGTAAATACCATGAAACCCGCTAGAGCACCGATGATCATAGAGCCAGTCGATAGTTGAACTGTTAGCGCTGCTACGATACCAGCTGCTGCTACTAGGATGTGCTTCTTGTTGATCTCTTTCACTTCTGTTGAAACAACAGTGTGAGAGGTTTCTTTGTATTGGCGAGGCTTACGGTAAGTAAAGAATACTGCAGTAAGAAGACCGAAGATCATGCCCGCAGCGGGTAACAACATCGCCATTGGCACTTGGCTTGCTACTACGTTTTCAAGACCATTGTCGTGAAGGTTTTTAAGCAGAATGTTGTTTAGGAAGATGCCACCAAAACCAATCGGTAGCACCATGTAAGGTGTAATCAGACCAAAAGTAAGTACACACGCAACTAGACGGCGGTCTAGGTTCATTTTTGCGAATACGCCTAGTAGAGGTGGGATTAAGATTGGGATGAAGGCGATATGTACTGGAATCACGTTTTGCGAAGACATGGTCACTAAGATCAACGACGCAAGCATGCCGTATTTAAGACCAGTCGATGCCGCACTGTTCTCTTTGCCGTGAATGCGTTTGATAACACTTTGAGCAAGGAGATCTGTGATACCAGAACGTGAGATAGCAACAGCGAATGTACCAAGCATAGCGTAGCTAAGTGCAATCGTTGCACCGCCGCCTAATCCACTTTCGAAAGCCGCGACTGCGTCGTTCAAGCTCATACCAGAGGCTACGCCACCGATAATTGCACTGAACGTCAGAGCAACGACTACGTTTACGCGCATCAAAGCTAAAACAAGCATGATGCAAACTGAAATTACAACAGGATTCATATTATTCTCGGGATGTTGTGTTTTTTATGAAGGCAATACGAAAAAACGTTTACCGACTCTATTTTTTATTCTTCGTCAACAAGAGGCCAACCACCAAGGGCTTTCCATTTGTTTACAATGCCGCAAAATAACTCTGTGGTTTTTTGCGTATCATACAAAGCAGAGTGTGCTTCTTTGTTGTCAAATTCCATCCCTGCAGTGCGGCAAGCTTTAGCCAAAACGGTTTGACCGTAGGCAAGACCACTAAGAGCTGCAGTGTCAAAAGTAGCAAATGGATGGAAAGGGACGCGTTTAAGCTTACAGCGCTCACTTGCCGCATTAACGAAGTTCAAATCGAATGTAGCGTTGTGAGCAACCATGATTGCGCGACTGCAATCTGAAGCTTTTTGTTCTTTTCTCACTAGCTTGTAGATTTCTTTAAGGGCTTCTTGTTCCGACACAGCACCACGTAATGGGCTAAATGGGTCTTTAATTCCGTTAAAGTCTAATGCTGCCTGCTCTATATTTGCGCCTTCAAAAGGCTCAATGTGAAAATGAAGCGTTGATGCAGGGTGCAGATCTCCGTTCTCATCCATTTTTAATGTAATGGCACAGATTTCTAATAATGCATCGGTTTCAGCGTTAAACCCTGCGGTTTCCACGTCGATGACCACTGGAAAATAGCCGCGAAAGCGTTTTTTTAGGGTCAGAGCTTCGTTTTCTACAGTCATGTTAGCCCAAATAAGTGTGATTAAGGCTGCATTATTGCAGATAATAGCAGTGATAAAAACTAGGGAAGGGCAATAAATCTTAAATTACCCAACCCATTACGGCTTGATAATTGCATATTTAAACGTGAGAGAAAAATGCGGCAATTGGCTGCATTGTTAAACGAATTGCTTAAGAGATACTCCACTTTATGAAGAAACAACTCATAACAGGTTCAATGCTATTTTCGCTACTTGTGTCGTCATCGGTCATGGCACAAGAAAAGCGTTACGGAGCATCTCCTCAACAGTCGACATGGGAGATGGTAGCCAACACGCCACTTGAATGTCGCTTGGTCCACCCAATTCCAAACTTTGGTGATGCTGAGTTCTCATCTCGCGCGAGTAAAAAAATCATTTTGGACTTTGAGCTTAAAATGCGCCGTCCAATGGGTGCGACGCGCAATGTAAGCTTGATCTCTATGCCGCCACCTTGGCGTCCGGGTGAAAGTGCTGATCGTATGACAACCATTAAGTTCTTCCAGCAATTTGACGGCTATGTCGGCGGTCAAACAGCTTGGGGCATCTTGAGTGAGTTGGAGAAAGGGCGTTATCCGACATTCAGCTACCAAGAGTGGCAGAGCCGAGATCAACGTATCGAAGTGTCGTTGTCGTCGGTGTTGTTCCAAGAAAAATACAATGTGTTCAGTGACTGTGTTGCTAACCTGCTGCCTTACAGCTTTGAAGATATCTCTTTCACTATTTTGCATTACGACCGCAACAGCGACCAGCTGAACAAGTCGTCGCGCAAAAGGCTGAGCCAGATTGCCGATTACGTTCGCTATAACCAAGACATCGACCTTGTGCTGGTGGCAACGTACACCGACTCTGTCGACAGCAAAGGGATTAGCCAAAACCTTTCAGAGCGCAGAGCAGAATCGTTAAGAGAGTACTTCAAATCTCTAGGCCTGCCAGAAGATCGTATCCAAGTGCAAGGCTATGGCAAGCGTCGTCCGATTGCGGACAATAACTCGCCAATTGGTAAAGATAAGAACCGACGTGTTGTGATCTCTTTAGGTCGCACACAGGTTTAAGCTAAACAACAGCTTGTTTTGAAATGACAAAGCCCGTCTTGATGACGGGCTTTTTTATGTTTTAAATTTGGAGTCGTTGTTTTAACGGAACTTGTTTAATTCAAGCGGAAGCGGGCGATCATTTCACAGTTGGTCGCGGTATCGATCTTTTCCACCATAGAGGCAATTTTAGGGTTTGGGTGGCGTTTCATGAAATCGATCAGCGCTTTCTTACAGCAACCAATAGAATCGATAAAGCTTGAACATTGAGTATTAGGGCACTGAGGGATCAGTGTGAGTACCTTTTCGGAAGCCAGTTGAAGATACTTGAGCTCGTATTCAGTGTCGCCAGCCCAACGCCAGAATTGAGCAAGATTGTGGCAAGAAATCACCGAGATCAGTAAGCGTTCATCGGCTTGAATATCGGTGCGTTCTGTAATTTCTTCACTTAAGTTCAAAGCCTGCTGATAATGAAGAATACTTCGTACAGGATCGTCGAGCTGCAATGCAGTATCGGCAAGTAACGTGTGTTTTTCCCATTCGCTAATCATTGTATTACCTCACTAATCAATAGGTGGTTAATTTAAATGATAATCATTATCATGTAAAGTTTCATCAATGAGATTGTTAAGAATAATTGGTAAAGAATATCGATTATGGTGAGAGTGATAAAAAAGAAGCGAGCATAGTGCTCGCTTCGTTTTTCATTTCTTCAGGCGTTCAAACCCAACTTCTCAAAGAGGTTAAGGAATTAACCTTCTAGACCTGCGCTTGCTTGTTTGTTCTGAATCAGCTCAATCATGTAGCCATCAGGATCTTTAACGAACGCAATGTGTGTAGAGCCGCCTTTAACCGGACCCGCTTCTCGCGTTACGTTGCCGCCAGCTGCTTTAATCGCATCACACGTTGTGTAGATGTCATCAACACCGATAGCAACGTGACCAAAAGCAGAGCCAAGATCGTATTCCGTGGTGCCCCAGTTGTAAGTCAGCTCAATCACTGCGCCTTGAGATTCGTCGCCAAAGCCAACGAAAGCCAGTGTGTATTCGTACTCTTTGTTTTCGTTCTTACGTAATAGCTGCATGCCCATTACATTGGTGTAGAACTCGATAGACTTGTCTAGATCACCCACGCGTAGCATGGTGTGTAAAATACGACCGTTTGACATGATTTGCTCCTAGCGTTAACTATGTTTACGTTTTTTGTAATTCTGTTTTATGCCGCCAGAAAAGTGCGGCACGGTTTAGCTTCTTAGCTTCTTAGCTTCTTAGCTTCTTAGCTTCTTAGCTTCTTAGCTTCTTAGCTTTGGGCTAACAGCTTATGAGCTTAGACGTCTGTTTTTTCCTTGAACTCACACAAATCCTCAATGATACAGCTGCCACAGCGTGGTTTACGTGCGACACAGGTGTAACGTCCATGAAGAATGAGCCAATGGTGGACATCCAGTTTGAATTCTTTTGGGATAACTTTAAGTAGTTTTGCTTCGACATCGTCGACGGTTTTACCCATCGCTAGCTTAGTGCGGTTTGATACACGATAGATGTGAGTATCAACGGCAATGGTTGGCCAACCGAATGCGGTATTTAACACTACGTTTGCTGTTTTACGACCGACACCTGGAAGGGCTTCTAATGCAGCGCGATCTTCCGGTACTTCACCATTATGTAGGTCAAGCAGCATACGACACGTTTTGATGGTGTTTTCTGCTTTTGAGTTAAATAGGCCGATGGTCTTGATATACTCTTTTAAGCCATCAACACCTAGGTCGAAAATTGCTTGCGGAGTGTTGGCTAAAGGGTACAGCTTATCCGTCGCCTTGTTCACGCTGACATCGGTTGCTTGTGCAGACAATAGAACGGCAATCAGCAGCTCGAATGGGCTGTTCCAGTTAAGCTCAGTCTCTGGCTTTGGATTGTTTTCTCTTAAACGCTCAAGTATTTCTACTCGTTTTACATTGTTCATAGCGACATTACTTTCAAATAGTTAGGGCATGAAGCTTGGATTGCTTCTGCTTTATCATCGGTTACGCGCTCTTATGAGCGTCATTATTATATGTACTGTTTAGATCTGATTTCCCCCGCTGAGTGGTTGAGCTAACTCAGCGAGGTTTAAGCTAATTTAACTTATTAGGCATTGGTAACGCGAGCGCGTTCAATGACTGGTTTTTCTTGTTTTGGTTGTCTAGATTTTGCTTGGTTATCGATGATATTTTTCAAAGCAATTAAGAAACCAACACCAATGAAGGCACCCGGTGGAAGCAGGGCTAACAAGAAGCTGTTATCAAATTGGAATATCTGGATTCGTAACACCGAAGCCCAGTCACCAAGCAGCAGGTCTGCGCCATCAAATAGGGTCCCGTTACCAATAATCTCACGCATCGCACCTAACACGACCAATACTGATGTCATGCCTAGACCCATCCAGAAACCATCTTGAGCCGCTGGTAGCACTTCATTTTTTGAAGCGAAGGCTTCCGCACGACCAATGATGATGCAGTTGGTTACGATCAGCGGGATGAAGATACCCAAAGAGAGGTAAAGCCCATAGGCGTAAGCGTTCATCAGCAATTGAACACAGGTTACTAGCGAGGCAATGATCATTACGAATACTGGGATACGTACTTCTTTTGGCACATGATTACGAACCAAAGAAACAGAAACGTTTGAGCCGACCAGTACAAGCAAGGTAGCAATGCCTAGCCCAAGTGCGTTAGTGACTGTTGACGATACAGCCAGCAGCGGACATAACCCAAGAAGTTGCACTAGGGCAGGGTTATTGGCCCACATGCCATTTTTGATCAATGTTTTATGATCACTCATTATTCACCACCACAATTTAGAGGTTGAGCAAGCAATGCTTGGTTGTTTTGGTTAACGTACTGGACCGCTTGTTTGACTGACTTCACGACTGCTCTTGGCGTGATAGTAGCGCCAGTAAACTGGTCAAAATCACCACCGTCTTTACGAACCTTCCAACGGTCTAGATTAGAATCCGTCACTTGCTTACCTGCAAACGAAAGAATCCAATCACTCACACGCAGATCAATCTTATCACCCAAGCCCGGAGTCTCTTGGTGAGAAAGCACGCGAGTACCTAAAATAGTACCGTCAGTTTTCATTCCAACAATGACTTTAATCGCGCCATTGTAGCCGTCTGGTGCAATCGCTTCGATCGCAATCGCGCTTGGCTCACCATTAAGCTTAGCAATGTAAGCCGGCATCGCTTGCTCAGTACCAAGCTCTTCTGCTTGAACCAAAGTACAAGACGAAAACAGCTCGTTGTCGTGCTGATCGTGTGGGATCACTTGGTTAAGAACAGACAGTAACTGAGCCTGTTCTTGTTGTTTGATCTGATCTTTGGTCAGGTAGTGAGTTACCGCGACCAAACCCGTCGAAGCACACGCAAAAATCGCGAGTACAAGGCCGTTTTTCTTAATTGCATTTAGCATGGTATCCGCTCCCTTAGTGACCGTATGTGCGAGGTTTGGTGTAGTAGTCAATCAGTGGAACACACATGTTGGCTAACAATACAGCAAACGCCACGCCATCAGGGAAACCACCCCAACTGCGGATGATAAAGACTAAACCGCCGATCAGAGCGCCAAACACTAAGCGACCTTTGACTGTCGTGGATGCTGAAACTGGGTCGGTTGCAATAAAGAATGCACCAAGCATAGTCGCGCCAGACAGAAGGTGAATGGTTGGAGAAGCGGTTTCACCAGGAGTGAGCACTAAGAACACTAAGCTAAACAGAGTAAGACTGCCGATGAAAGCCACAGGGATATACCATTGAATAACACGTTGCTTAATCAGCACTAAACCGCCGATTAGGTAAGCAAGGTTTACCCACTCCCAGCCTACGCCAGCTAACCAACTAAATTGAGGTTGAGATAGTGCTTCTGAGGCAGTATTGCCTGCCGTTAATGCCGTTTTGAATGCATCAAGCGGCGTCGCCATTGTGGTGCCATCAATGCCAAGGCGTGCTTGTTGCAGAGACAAACCTTCGTTATTGAAGCCAGTAAAGATCATCAAGAATGAGTCAATAAAGCTTGTTGCTTCTGCTGTCAGGCTCGCGGGAGCATTCCAACTGGTCATTTGAACTGGGAATGAAATCAGCAAAACAACGTAAGCGACCATCGCAGGGTTAAATGGGTTCTGCCCTAGGCCGCCGTATAAGTGTTTCGCGATAATAATAGCGAAGAACATACCAATGACGAGGATCCACCACGGAGAGTGTGGGGGAATCGCGACACTCAGTAGCCAAGCGGTTACAACAGCACTGTAATCACGCAGTGCCATTACTGGCGGGCGTTTTCTCAATAGCATGACGGCTGCTTCAAAGGTTACAGCAAGTGCAATAGCAAATACTAACTGGATGAGGGTACCCCATCCAAAGAAGTAGGTTTGAGCTAGTAGACCTGGCAATGCACAAATAGCCACCCATTTCATTAGATCTGGGGTGCTTCTACGGCTATGCGCGTGCGGTGAGCTGGCGATAAAGAAGGCCACTACTCTTTCTCCTCATTGTTCTTTTTATCTAGCTCTTGCTGCGCCTTTCTTGCTTTAGCACGAGCAATTGCGGCAGCAACCGCTGCTTTTTTAGGATCGACTGGTTCTTGTTGAGTCTCAGTCTTAATGTCGGTCACAGGCTTAAGTGTTTCTTCTGTCTCGGACTGTTTCGCTTGCTGTGTTTTCTTCGCTTTAGCGCGAGCTATTGCACCGACTGCATCTTTCTTGGTATCGCCAGAGCTTTCAACCGGAGCTTCACTTTCGGTTAGAGTAGCTGACTCCGCTTGTTGAGCTTTCTTGGCTTTAGCGCGAGCGATGGCTGCAGCAACAGCGGCTTTCTTAGGGTCGCCAGAGCTTTCAACCGGAGCTTCACTTGCGGTTTGAGTAGCTGATTCTTCTTGTTGAGCTTTCTTCGCTTTAGCTCGAGCAATAGCAGCAGCGACGGCGTCTTTCTTAGCATCGCCAGAGCTTTCAGCCGGAGCTTCACTTGCGGTTTGAGTAGCTGATTCTGCTTGTTGAGCTTTCTTCGCTTTAGCTCGAGCGATAGCAGCAGCAACGGCGTCTTTCTTCGCGTCGCCAGAGCTTTCAGCTGGAGCTTCACTTTCGGTTTGAGTAGCTGACTCCGCTTGTTGTGCTTTCTTGGCTTTAGCGCGAGCAATAGCGGCAGCAACGGCGTCTTTCTTCGTATCGCCTGAGCTTTCTGCAGGAGTATCGGCTGCTGCTTGTTGTGCCTTGCGCTCTCTCGCTTGACGCTTGCGCTCTTCACGCAGTTTAGACATTTCAGAGTTGTCTGGTTCAGCGCCTTCCGCTTTTTGAGCTGCAGCTTGTTTCGCTTTTGCCTTCGCAATAGCGGCAGCAACCGCAGGTTTCACTGCTGGTTCTTCATTCGGAGCCTGATCCGCAGCGGCTTTTTGTGCTTTAACACGAGCAATCGCAGCAGCAATAGCATCATCACCGCCGGATGTTTTCATATCTTTACGGCGGTTATCTGCGGCTTTTTTAAAGCGGTTTTCACGTTCGGCTTTATCACGCTCCATACGAGCGTTCTTCTCTTCAAAACGAATCTTGGCGCGTTCTGCAGCAGCGGCTTCATCTTTTCGAGTTTTGATTTCAGCTTTTGCTTGGCGATAGTACTGAACAAGAGGGATTTCGCTTGGGCAGACAAATGCACATGCACCACATTCAATACAGTCTTTAATATTTAGCTCTTCACACTTATCCAACTCGTTGGCTTTGGCGTGCCATTGCAGTTGTTGAGGAAGTAGAGACGCAGGGCAAGCTTCAGCACATGCGCTGCAACGGATACATTCCATCTCGTAAGTGCTTGGTGAGATCTCACGACGCGTTGGCGCCAAAATACAGTTCGACGTTTTGGTGATTGGCACATTGGCATGCGGCAAGGTAAAGCCCATCATCGGGCCGCCCAAAATTAAACGCGGCAGTTTTTTATCTGCTTTGTAGCCAAACTCTTCAAGTAACTCATGTACTGGTGTGCCTAATAGCGCCCAAACGTTACGAGGTTGCTTAAAGGTTTTACCGGTTAATGTCACAACGCGGTTAACCACAGGTTCGCCGTCAATTACCGCTCGCTTAATCGAGTAAAGAGAGCCGACGTTCTGAACCAAAACACCAATGTCTGCAGGAATGCCGCCAGCTGGAACCTCTTTGTTGGTGAGGATCTTGATAAGTTGCTTCTCACCACCAGAAGGGTATTTGGTTGGGATAACGCGAATGACGATATCTTTGTCTTTCGCTGCAATCTCAAGTGCTTTTATCGCATCTGGTTTGTTGTCTTCAATGCCGATAACCGTCAGCTTTGGTTGAAGAATGTGTTCAACCACTTCGATGCCTTTTAATACTTCGTCGGCATGTTCTTGAAGCAACTTGTCATCAGAGGTGATGTAAGGTTCACATTCCGCAGCGTTGACGATCAAAATGTCGGTACGACCTAAGCCTGATTGAAGCTTCTTAGCCGTAGGGAAACCTGCGCCGCCCATGCCTGAAATACCAGCTTGGCGAATCACATCAAGCAGTTCGTCAGAAGTCTTTGTCGAAAAATCTTCAACTGGATTTTTTTCAATCCAAGTGTCTAGGCCATCAGGTTTAATAACCACGCATATTTCGCTCAAGCCTGAAGGGTGAGCGGTAGTTCGCGGTTCGATAGCGGTAATCACACCCGATGTTGGTGCGTGTACTGGCAAAGTAAAACCTGTGTCTAAGGCCGTAAGTTGCTGACCTTTTAACACAGTGTTGCCAGCAGCAACCAATAGGTTCCCCGGCTTACCGATGTGCTGTTTCACAGGAAGAACGATTTCTTCTGGAAGCCTTGCATGGACGATATCAGTAGTATTCGACTGTTTCTTGTTTTCAGCAGGGTGCACGCCACCAGGGAAGTTCCAAATAGAGCCCGTGCGAATTTGTTCAATTAAAGAGATCATACTAACCCTATGCTTTAGGCTCTGACGCAGTCGCATCAGTCGCTTGGTTAGTGATATCAGTAACAGGGATGATGTTCATCTGCCATTTCCAATTTTCAGTCGTTGTTGCCACTGGAATCATTTCAATACAGTCAGTAGGGCACGGTGCGACACATAGATCACAACCTGTACATTCATCTTTAATTACTGTGTGCAGTGCCTTGGTGCCACCAACAATGGCGTCAACAGGGCAGGCTTGAATACACTTGGTACAGCCGATACACATATCTTCGTGAATGAAGGCAACGGTTTTTACTTTGTTATCTAAGTCATGAGCGGAGTCTTCAACTTCTACGCCCATTAAATCTGCTAGCTTCTCAATGGTTGCTTGGCCGCCCGGAGGACATTTGTTGATCTTGTCTCCGTTAGCGATCGCCTCTGCGTATGGGCGACAGCCAGGGTAGCCACACTGGCCACATTGAGTTTGCGGTAAAATGGTGTCGATTTGATCGACGATAGGATCAGCTTCAACTTTAAAACGGATAGAAGCAAAGCCCAAAATAGCGCCAAAAACAGCGGCTAAAACGGCTAGCGCAATGATCGCAATTAAAATGGTACTCATGTTTATTTCACCAACCCAGTAAAGCCCATGAATGCCAGAGACATTAGGCCTGCTGTGATCATCGCAATCGATGCGCCTTTGAATGGCATTGGAACATCAGCAACCGCAATACGTTCACGCATTGCAGCAAATAAGATCAATACAAGAGAGAAACCCACCGCTGCGCCGAAACCATAGATGATCGACTGAATGAAGTTGTGGTTTTCATTGATGTTCAGAAGTGCCACACCTAATACAGCGCAGTTGGTGGTGATAAGAGGCAGGAAGATACCCAACAGGCGATATAGAGTTGGGCTGGTTTTGTGAACGACCATTTCCGTAAATTGAACAACTACCGCGATAACCAAGATGAAACTCATGGTACGCAGGTATTCAATACCCAGGGGGGTAAGGATGTAGGTTTCTACTAGGTATGCAGATACCGACGCTAACGTCAGAACGAAAGTCGTCGCGAGGCCCATGCCAATCGCAGTCTCCAGTTTCTTGGAGACTCCCATGAAAGGACATAGCCCTAAAAACTTCACTAGCACAAAGTTATTGACCAGCACAGTGCCAACCAACAACAAAAGGTATTCGGTCATAATGGATTAATTCTTGAGATTCCGATCCCGATATTATCCTGCTTTGCTTACCTAATAACAACCAAGGATCACTAGGGATTTAGACACTTGGTGAAAAAAACATCAGGTAATCGATTGATTATTAAAGTTACCGTAAGTATAGACGGCCAATTTTTACTTCGTGAGACAAGTTTGTAGGAGTAGTTGAATTGGATCTTTCATAAGATCATTCTTGAATTGAGCTCGATTTGCTTCCTAAGAATAGGGTCATATTTGTGGATTTTGGTGCTCAGAACTATCAAAAGAGAAGGAAAGCTGCGAGTCGAATACGTTCCCAAACCGCTAAAACGCAAAAAGCCGCATCGAGTGATGCGGCTTCTTTAAATTTGGCCCCCTTGTCGAGACTTGAACGCGGGCGGCTAGGTTTGTGACATTAACTTGGAACAAGTTAGTCGCAGTTATATACGAAAAAAGCCCAATCTTTCGATTGAGCTTTTTTCTGAATTTGGCTCCCCTTGCAAGACTTGAACTTGCGACATACGGATTAACAGTCCGCCGTTCTACCAACTGAACTAAAGGGGAATTGCTTGTTAGCGACGCGAATTCTAATAATAGTCCGAATTTCTGTCAATAAAAAATAGCAGAAAAAAATAATATAAAAAACTTTACTTTCTTGGACGCCTTACCGGATTTAGCTTTTCTTCAGTTATCCACCAAAATTGTGGATAAGTGTGTGCGTGATACTTTAATAACAATAATTGGGATAAATCTGAGAATGTAAAAATCCAAGATAAGATAATGTATTTAAAGGATTTTCATCAAAATATCACGATTGTATAACTTTTGGCGATTATAAAACATACAGTAAAACAAGTGCTATTTTTAGATTTTTTGGGGAAAAGTAGTGGATGAAAAATTGAGCAATTTAGCTGAAGAGATCTTGCAAGGGCACGGATAATACCAAGTTCTAAAAATAAAAGCTATCACTGATATCTAATCTTAAGATGCATTTCTCTAGATAATAGTTGCAACGACATAGCTCCTAGAGTGACAATGACCTGATTAAATACACAGTATGGAAATGGCGACCTATGAGTAAACTCTTTGACTTGGTATCGGACTATAGCCCGTCCGGTGACCAGCCGACAGCGATAACCAGATTACTAGATGGATTAGATTCTGGTTTGGCACATCAAACTCTATTAGGGGTAACGGGCTCTGGTAAAACCTTTACTCTTGCCAACGTCATTTCTCAATCTCAAAGACCAGCAATCTTGTTAGCGCCTAACAAAACGTTGGCAGCTCAACTTTATGGCGAGATGAAATCCTTCTTTCCGAATAACTCCGTTGAGTACTTTGTTTCTTACTACGATTATTACCAACCGGAAGCCTACGTTCCAACCACGGATACCTTTATCGAGAAAGATGCGTCGATAAATGCTCATATTGAGCAAATGAGACTTTCAGCTACCAAAGCTTTGTTAGAAAGAAAAGATGCCATTATTGTTGCTTCTGTATCGGCTATCTACGGTCTTGGTGATCCTAAGTCTTATTTGAAGATGATGCTGCACTTGAGTCGTGGTGAGGTGATGGATCAGCGAGACATCCTACGCCGCTTGGCTGAGCTGCAATATTCAAGAAACGATGTCGCATTTGAACGTGGTCAGTTCCGTGTTCGTGGTGAGGTGATTGATATCTTCCCAGCAGAATCTGACCAAGATGCGGTTCGAATTGAAATGTTCGATGACGAAGTGGACTGCATTAGTATTTTTGATCCTCTGACTGGTGCGGTGAAACAAAGAGACTTACCGCGTTTTACCGTTTATCCAAAAACTCACTATGTCACCCCAAGAGAGAAGATCCTTGAGGCGATTGAGAAAATTAAAGATGAGTTGCGCGATAGGGCTCAATACCTAAAAGACAACAACAAACTGTTAGAAGAACAGCGTATTTCTCAAAGAACTCAGTTTGATATCGAGATGATGACGGAGTTGGGTTTCTGTTCCGGTATCGAAAACTATTCACGATACTTGAGCGGCCGTGCGGAAGGGGAAGCGCCTCCAACGTTATTTGATTACCTGCCTGATGATGGTTTGCTGATCATCGATGAGTCACACGTAACTGTGCCGCAAATTGGCGCCATGTATAAAGGCGACCGCTCTCGTAAAGAGACTTTGGTTGAGTTTGGCTTTAGGTTGCCTTCTGCGTTGGATAACCGTCCGATGAAATTTGAAGAGTTCGAATCGATCGCGCCACAAACCATTTTTGTGTCGGCCACGCCGGGTAATTATGAGATTGAGAAATCAGATGGTGAGATTGCTGATCAAGTGGTGCGTCCTACTGGTCTGTTAGACCCAATCATCGAAGTAAGACCTGTCGCGACTCAGGTGGATGACTTGCTGTCTGAAATCAGAATCCGTTCAGTGAAAGAAGAGCGTGTGCTTGTCACGACGCTAACTAAACGAATGGCAGAAGACTTAACCGAATACCTTAGTGAGCATGGTGTTAAGGTTCGTTACTTGCATTCAGATATCGATACCGTTGAGCGTGTAGAGATCATTCGAGACCTACGTTTGGGCGAGTTCGACGTGTTAGTGGGCATTAACTTACTTCGTGAAGGTTTGGATATGCCGGAAGTATCGCTGGTGGCGATTCTTGATGCAGATAAAGAGGGCTTCTTGCGTTCTGAGCGTTCTCTGATCCAAACCATTGGTCGTGCAGCTCGTAACTTGGAAGGTAGAGCTATCTTGTATGGTGATTCAATCACCAAGTCGATGAGAAAAGCAATTGATGAGACTGATCGCCGTAGAGAAAAACAACAAGCTTACAACGAAGAGCAAGGTATTACGCCACAAGCGCTTAAACGTAATATCAAAGATATTATGGAGTTGGGTGATCTAACCAAGTCGAAGCAGCAGCGCCAATCGAAGCAAGTTCCTCTATCTAAGGTTGCAGAGCCTTCTGAAAGTTATGCAGTACTTACACCGCAACAGCTTGATAAAGAGATCAGCAAGCTAGAAACTGCGATGTATCAGCATGCTCAGAACCTAGAATTTGAATTGGCCGCACAGAAGCGTGATGAAATTGAGCAGCTAAGAAAGCAGTTTATTACCAACAGCTAATCTCACTTTTCATTCGAAGAATTGTTCCCCTCAATACAAGAATTGAGAGTGTTTCAGGCAAAAAAACAGCCAGTAGTAAATGTTCTACTGGCTTACGTTTGTGAACACTCGGTCCACTAACAACGTCAGTTGGCTAGGTGACCCGAAGGTCATTTATACAGTTGCATCGTTCGTGCCAGATAGATAAAACATTGATTATTTGAAGTAAGTAAAAAAACACACTACAAATATTGTGGCTAATTTGCATAATGCAAAGCGGAATGCGACTATAATAAGAAATGCAAATTATAAATGGCTAGGATATGCAATCAAAAACGCTAGATAACAAATCGAAGTATTTGTTGATGGTCGAGGATACCGCTTCGGTAGCAGCTTTATATCGCTCGTATCTTACACCGCTCGAAATTGATATTAACATTGTCGGCACTGGCCGCGATGCAATCGAGAGTTTGAATCATCGAATCCCAGACCTTATTTTATTAGATCTACGTCTGCCTGACATGACGGGTATGGACGTGCTATTTGCTGTAAAACAAAAATACCCTGAAGTTCCGGTTATCTTCATGACGGCTCACGGTTCTATCGATACCGCCGTAGAAGCCATGCGTCATGGTTCTCAAGATTTCCTTATCAAGCCGTGTGAAGCCGACCGACTCCGTATTACGGTGAACAACGCGATCCGCAAAGCCACCAAACTTAAAAATAGCTCGGAACACCCGGGAAACCAAAATTACCAAGGTTTTATTGGTAGCAGCCAAACCATGCAGCAGGTTTACCGAACTATCGACTCTGCAGCATCGAGTAAGGCGAGCATTTTCATTACAGGTGAAAGTGGTACCGGTAAAGAGGTGTGTGCAGAAGCTATTCATGCGGCGAGTAAGCGTGGTGACAAGCCTTTCATCGCGATTAACTGTGCGGCTATCCCTAAAGATCTGATTGAAAGTGAGCTATTTGGCCACGTTAAAGGCGCCTTTACCGGTGCTGCAACCGATCGCCAAGGTGCCGCTGAACTCGCTGATGGCGGTACACTATTCCTTGATGAATTGTGCGAAATGGACTTAGAGCTACAAACTAAGCTGCTGCGCTTTATCCAAACCGGTACTTTCCAAAAAGTGGGCTCTTCGAAGATGAAGAGTGTCGACGTTCGTTTTGTGTGTGCGACCAACCGTGACCCTTGGAAAGAAGTACAAGAAGGTCGCTTTAGAGAAGATTTATACTATCGTTTATACGTGATTCCACTGCACTTACCGCCGTTGCGTGAGCGTGGTGAAGATGTCATCGAGATTGCGTACTCGCTGCTAGGCTACATGTCGGTCGAGGAGGGGAAGGCGTTTGTGCGTTTTGCTCAAGAAGTGCTTGATCGCTTTAATCAATATGAGTGGCCGGGTAACGTTCGTCAGCTACAAAACGTATTACGGAACGTGGTGGTATTGAATAACGGCAAAGAGATTACTCTCAACATGCTTCCACCACCATTGAACCAACCGATTGAAAACAGCCTGCGCTTGAAAGAAAAGCAGAACGAAGACATCACGGTAAAAGATATTTTCCCATTGTGGATCACTGAGAAGACGGCTATCGAACAGGCCATAAAAGCGTGTGACGGCAACATTCCCCGCGCGGCCGGTTTCTTAGATGTCAGTCCATCGACGATATACCGTAAGTTGCAAACGTGGAATGCGAAGCAGTAATCACCAAACAATAAGAAAATCATAATGACGAAAGTATTAAATCAGCAAAAAGTTGATGAGCTCGCCGGTGAAATAGGACAAGAGAATGTACCAGTTTTGCTGGAAATCTTCTTAGGTGAGTTGAAAGGCTACTACGAACATCTAGAGATAAATAAAGCGTCGGATACCTCTAAGTACTTGGCTGATATAAGCCATGCACTTAAGAGCAGCGCAGCAAGTTTTGGCGCAGACTCTTTGTGTAGTTTTGCGATTAGCTTAGACGCAAAAGTGAAGCAAGCATTGCCTGTAACCGAGATTGATTTCCAAGATATGCAAGAGCTACTGTTATCAACGTACACTGAATATCAGCAATTGATGACGGATCTCTAAAGCGGCTAGTTATTAAACAGACTAAAAAAGGAGCATGATGCTCCTTTTTTGTTTTTACTGGTCTCTATCGTCTAGCCTAAGCTACAAGCATTAAGCCAGTTGATCCCTAATCGCTTGTTGGAGTTTTAAACGGTCGTGTCGCCAATCTCGGTTAGGAGAGGCAAGATCAGTGGTCACACAATTCCATTGCCCTTCCAATTCAGGGTGTGGTTCATTGCCCAGTACAATGTCTATCTTTCTTGCCTTACAGGTACGTTCACACCACTCCAATTGTTCTTGAAGCGTCATTTTTCCTGCAGGGCCGTGTTCTGGCGAAAGGTTTTCAACAAAGATAACTTTTGCCTTGGTATTTTCCGCGATTGCTTTGCCAATTTCTGGCAGTAGCAGCGGGGGCATCACACTGGTTAAAAAGCTTCCTGGTCCAAGGACAATGCAGTCTGCTTGCTCAACGGCAGCAACGGCTTCTTTGGTTGCTGGCACTTCTGGAGACAAGTCCATCATGCGCAGCTTTTCCGTCATGTCATCAACGTTGGTTTCGCCGGTAACCCAGCGGCCGTCCATTGATAGAGCCGTGAGGTCTGAAGGATGCTCAGTCATCGGCACGATATTGACATCGACCTTGAGCATATTTCGAATTAGGTTAATTGCTTCCAATGGGCGAACGGAAAGGTTGTCTAGCGCCGTTAGCATTAGGTTACCCAAGTTATGACCGTCTAGCTCACCTTGACCACGAAAGCGGTATTCGAACATCATCGAACTGATTGAAGGCTCTGTGATTAATTGGTTGATACAGTTGCGTGTATCTCCCCATGCGATGCCACCTTGGCAATCTCTAATACGTCCGGTGGAACCGCCGTTATCTGTCGTTGCAACAATGCCAGTTGCGTTGTTACCAAAGTCTTTTAATGCAGCTAACATGCGACCTAAGCCATGGCCACCGCCGATTGCTACGACTTTCTTTGAAGAGTAAATATTCATTTATTGTTCTTGTTAGGTTATTACCAACTATAATTTAGGTTAAATGCTTCTCGCTATATACTCAACAAGAGTTATTTTGAGCGTTTGATACGTTTTTTTTGCCGATGTGACCCGTTTTTTACCATCAGAGCTAGATTCACGTACAAATATTAAGTATTTTATTACTCAGCTACTGCGCGTGTGAATATAACGCTCAGTTGCCATAACTCCGAGCTCTCGCATGCTAAGTCGCACAGTGGTATTTGCTGTACCGATACGCATCAAGAGCCAGTGACATGTTGTCACAAGGGCTTAATTGGAAATGATTATGCCTCCCGTGTTTGGAAAGGTGTTCCGTGGCGCAACAATTCGAAGATAGATTCCATCGCAAGTTTTATTACTTGCGCTTGTCGGTTACAGACGTCTGTAACTTTAAATGTACTTACTGCTTACCAGATGGTTACAAACCGTCAGGGCAAAAAAACTCGTCTTTTTTAAGTGTTCCCGAGATCAAACGCGTTGTTAAAGCGTTTGCAGATTGTGGTACCTCAAAGATCCGCATTACAGGCGGAGAGCCGAGTCTGCGTAAAGACTTTCCCGAAATCATACATACCGTTGCTTCTACTCCAGGCATCGAAAAAGTAGCCACCACAACGAATGGCTACCGCATGGAGAAACAAGTAGGGCAATGGCGTGATGCTGGTTTAACCCATATAAACGTGAGCGTGGATAGTTTAGATTCGCGCATGTTCCATCAGATCACTGGTGAGAATAAGTTTACTGAGGTTATGCGAGGCATTGATAAAGCGTTTGAGGTTGGCTTTGAACAAGTCAAAGTCAACGTCGTATTAATGAAAGACCTCAATAGTCAGGAATTACCAGCCTTCCTTAATTGGATCAAAGACAAACCTATTCAATTACGTTTTATCGAGCTGATGAAAACCGGCGAGATGGACGAGTTGTTCGATAAACACCATGTGTCTGGCGTTGCGATCCGCAACCAGCTTATTGCTAATGGTTGGCTGTTAAAAGTCAAAGCTGTTAACGATGGCCCAGCACAAGTGTTTGTCCACCCAGACTACAAGGGTGAAATTGGTTTGATCATGCCTTACGAGAAAGATTTTTGTGAGAGTTGTAACCGACTGCGTGTTTCTGCGACCGGTAAACTTCACTTATGTCTGTTTGGCGACCATGGTGTTGAACTGAGAGATCTGATTCAAGAAGATCAACAAGAGCAAGAACTCATTGATCGAATTCAGGCTCAGCTTCAAACCAAGTCCGTTAGCCACTTCTTACACGATGGCAACAGCGGCATGACTCCAAACTTGGCGTCAATCGGCGGTTAACCCGCTACACACTCTAAAGCATTTTATCGCTCAGCTTCTTCAGGCTGGGCGAATCAGTCTAATGAAAAATTTATATAGGTGAACAAATGGGTCACGCAGAAAGCAAATTCCAAGCAGCAAACATCGCAGTACTAACGGTTTCAGATACTCGTACAGAAGAAAACGACACTTCAGGCGGTTACCTAGCAGAGCATGCTAAAGAAGCTGGCCACAATGTGGTTGATAAGCAAATCGTTATCGATGACATGTACAAGATCCGTGCGATCGTATCTAAATGGATCGCTGATGAAAGCGTACAAGCTATCATGATCACGGGTGGTACTGGTTTCACTTCTCGTGACAGCACGCCTGAAGCGCTTAAGCCACTGTTCGACAAAGAAGTAGAAGGCTTTGGTGAGCTATTCCGTCAAGTATCTTACGAAGAGATCGGTACTTCGACAATTCAATCTCGTGCGATTGCGGGTTTTGCTAACCACACGGTTATCTTTGCGATGCCAGGTTCTACAGGCGCTTGCCGCACCGGTTGGACTAAGATCATCAAGCAACAGATGGATGCTAGCCACCGTCCTTGTAACTTCATGCCACACCTTTCTGTATAAGGCGGTTTGAGTATGAGCAAATTTACACACATTAACGCGTCTGGCGAAGCAAACATGGTCGATGTATCGGCTAAAGCGGAAACAGTACGTGAAGCGAGAGCGGAAGCCTTCGTTCAAATGTCGGCAGAAACGCTAGAGCTGATTGTCTCTGGTAGCCACCATAAAGGTGATGTTTTCGCAACGGCACGTATTGCGGGTATTCAAGCGGCGAAGAAGACGTGGGATCTGATTCCCCTGTGTCACCCTCTGCTATTAACTAAAGTAGAAGTGCAGCTTGAAGCTATTGAGTCTGAAAACAAGGTTCGCATCGAATCTGTTTGTAAGCTTGCGGGTAAGACGGGCGTAGAGATGGAAGCGCTAACGGCTGCTTCTGTGGCTGCGTTAACGATTTACGATATGTGTAAAGCTGTTCAGAAAGACATTGTTATCGAAAACGTGCGCCTGCTAGAGAAGACAGGTGGTAAATCTGGTCACTTTAAGGTGGAGTCATGATTACAGTACTTTTCTTTGCTCAAACTCGTGAACTTGTTGGTGTGGACAGCGTTGAAGTTGATGCACAATTTAAGACGATTGAAGCGATTCGTAGTCATCTTGTGACACAAGAAGGCAAATGGGATATCGCATTGGAAGAGGGGAAGCTTCTGGCTGCACTTAACCAATCAATCGTACCTCTGACAGCTGAAGTGAAAGACGGCGACGAAGTGGCTTTCTTCCCACCAGTGACTGGAGGCTAAGCATGGATCCAAGAGTATTAGTGACAGCTGAGGACTTCTCGGTAGGCGACGAATACGACTACTTGGCTCAAGGTACAGCTGCCGGAGCGATTGTGACGTTCGTTGGTAAAGTTCGCGACATGAACCTTGGCGACAATGTGATTGGTTTGTCTCTGGAGCACTATCCGGGTATGACAGAAAAATCACTGAGCGAGATCTGTGACCAAGCTGAGGCTCGCTGGCCTATTCAGAAGATGCGTGTTATCCACCGTGTAGGTGACTTAGATATCGGCGACCAGATTGTTTACGTTGGTGTATCCAGTGCACACCGTGGTGCTGCATTTGAAGCCTGTGAATTCGTTATGGACTTCCTGAAAACCAAGGCTCCCTTTTGGAAAAAGGAACGCACGACCGAAACGACGCGTTGGGTTGATTCTCGTGATTCAGACACGAAAGCAGCGGAACGCTGGGAGAAGTAATTTCTCTTAAAGTGATGTTGCTTCAGCATTTACTCATTTGTATATGAGACAGTCAAAAACCGACCACTTAGGTCGGTTTTTTTGTACCTGCTATAAATCTATTTATAGATAATCATTGATTTGACAAATGATAATTCATTGTGGTTGCATATAAATTCAGCGCGTAATTTTGTCTTAATTGGTGCATTGGATAACCCGGTTTGGTGCAGAGCATTATGCTGTCTTGTATAAAGTGATTATCCTCACAAATAGTGTAGACGGTTTAGGTGATATGTGATGTGCAATTAGATTTCATGTGGCATTAATGTTAATTTGCGCTCAGTGTTCTAGCATAAGATGCTAAAAAAAAGTATCAACACAGATACATCAACACTAAAGGCTGTTTTTTAATTAATCCCTCTACGCAAGTCACTACTGATTTGGGGTTTTTTAGATATTTACACTGATACCTTAAGTATTTCGGAGAATTATCCGATTTTTTGCGACTTGTTTGTGGCAAATTACTTCAATGGTTGATAGTGTGTGCCTCAATCTTTGTAAGGTTTTAGATTTTTATGCTTAAATTTTGAGCTAAATAAATCTAAATCACTGCCGTTCAGTGAACCAAGCAAAGAAGTCATGGATGCAATACATAAAACTTGGAGTTTATTAAATGTACAAGAATAAAATCACTCAGGCCCTTCTTCTAGGTGCTGGTTTGGCAGTGGCTGCCTCTTCTACTCTTTCTATCGCTGCTGAAGTTCCAGCAGGCACAGAACTGGCAAAAGTTCAGGAACTTGTTCGCGGTAACGGTACTGAAGTTGCAACTATCGACCCACACAAATCTCAAGGTGTACCAGAATCTCACGTAATTCGTGATCTTCTAGAAGGTCTAGTGAACCAAGACGGCGACGGCAACACTATCCCTGGTGTTGCGGAAAGCTGGGAAACGACAGACAACAAAACATTCACTTTCCACCTACGCAAAGACGCAAAATGGTCTAACGGCGATCCTGTAACAGCTCAAGATTTTGTATACAGCTGGCAACGTGCAGTTGATCCTGCAACGGCTTCTCCATACGCTTGGTACATGGAATACACCAAGATGGCGAATGCGAAAGATATCGTAGCGGGTAAGAAAGACAAGAGTGAACTAGGCGTTAAAGCAGTGGATGCAAACACTCTAGTTGTTGAATTAGAAACAGCGGTACCATACTTCGTAATGATGATGGGCCACACAACAATGAAGCCAGTACACCAGGCAACTGTTGAAAAATACGGTGACCAGTGGACTAAGCCAGAGCACTTTGTTGGCAACGGTGCATTCTCTGTTGATAAATGGGTTGTTAACGAGCGTCTAGTACTCAAGCGTAACGAACAGTACTGGGACAACGATAAAACAGTTCTTAACAAAGTAACGTTCCTACCAATCGAAAACCAAGTAGCGGAAATGAACCGTTTCCTATCTGGTGAAATCGATTTCACAAACGAACTTCCAACTGAGCACTTCAAGCGTCTTCAAAAAGAGTACGCAGAAGATGTATCTGTAGCGGGTAACCTATGTACTTACTACTACATCTTCAATACGAAGAAAGCACCATTTGATGATGTTCGTGTTCGTCAAGCAATCTCTTACGCGATCGACCGTGATATCGTAACAGGTGCAATCCTAGCGCAAGGTCAAAAACCTGCTTACTTCCTAACGCCTGAAATCACTGCTGGCTTCAACCCTGAGCTACCTGCTTACGGTAAGATGTCTCAAAAAGAGCGTAACGCAGAAGCAGAGCGTCTTCTTGCAGAGGCGGGCTACGGTAAAGACAACCCACTTAAATTCAACCTACTTTACAACACTTCAGAGAACCACAAGAAGATTGCTGTAGCACTAGGTTCAATGTGGAAGAAAACACTAGGTCTTTCAGTAACACTTGAAAACCAAGAGTGGAAAACATACCTATCTTCTAAAGACTCTGGTGACTTCGAAGTTGCACGTGCCGGTTGGTGTGGTGACTACAACGAAGCGTCTTCTTTCCTAACACTAATGAAGAGTAACAACACTACTGGTGGTGTTCACTACGATAGCGCGGCTTACGATCAAATCATCGACAAAGCACTTAACTCTACTTCAGAAGAAGAGCGCGAAGCACTTTACCTAGAAGCTGAGAAGTTGATGGCTAACGATATGCCAATCGCTCCTATCTACCAATACGTGAAATCTCGTCTACTTAACCCGCATGTCGGTGGCTTCCCAATCAACAACGCGGAAGACAAGATCTTCTCGAAAGACCTATACATCAAAGCTCAATAATCAGCTTCGATTCAAAAGTTAATATAAATATAACGATACAGGCACTACATGCGCAGGGCGCGCATGTAGCGTCTTTCTAATTTTAATTGTCACAGACTGAAAGAGTGAGTTTATGCTTAAATTCATTATGAAACGGATATTTGAAGCGATTCCAACCATGTTGGTGTTGATCACTATATCTTTCTTTCTTATGCGTTTCGCACCGGGTAACCCGTTTTCAAGCGAGCGTCCATTACCGCCAGAAGTTATGGCTAACATCGAAGCTAAATACGGCTTGGATAAACCAGTATTTGAACAATACACCACGTATTTGACAAATATCTTACAAGGTGACTTCGGTCCCTCTTTTAAATACCAAGATTACACAGTAAATGAGCTGATCGCGGTTGCACTTCCAGTATCTGCGAAGGTAGGTTTCGTTGCCTTTATCTTCACACTATTGATGGGGGTCACCGTCGGGACGATTGCCGCCTTGAAGCACAATACCTGGGTCGACTACACCATAATGTCGACCGCCATGCTCGGGGTGGTGATGCCATCCTTCGTGTTGGCACCGGCGCTTATTTACCTTTTCTCCCTGCACTGGAACATATTCCCAGCAGGTGGTTGGCATGGCGGTACATTTATGTACATCGTGCTGCCTGTTATCGCGATGTCTCTTCTTTACGTAGCAACCTTTGCTCGTATTACTCGCGGTAGCATGATTGAAACGCTAAACAGTAACTTTATCCGAACTGCGCGTGCAAAAGGTCTAAGCTACCGTTATATCATTCTAAAACATGCACTTAAGCCAGCAATGCTACCTGTTGTTTCTTACATGGGACCTGCGTTCGTAGGTATCATCACAGGTTCAGTTGTTGTTGAAACCATCTTCGGCCTACCAGGTATCGGTAAGCTGTTTGTTAACGCCGCGTTTAACCGTGACTACTCGCTAGTAATGGGTGTAACCATCTTGATTGGTTTCCTATTCATCTTGTTCAACGCAATCGTTGATATTTTGCTAGCGCTTATTGACCCGAAAATTCGCTACTAACAGGGACGCATGGTTATGTTGAAGAAAAAAGAAAATTTAGAAGCGATCGAAAAGTTCTCTGAGAGCTTAGAGATTGAAGGTCGTAGTTTGTGGCAGGACGCGCGCATTCGTTTCATGCGAAACAAAGCTGCGATGGTGAGTCTGTTCATTCTTACGCTTATGGTACTGGCAGTTATCTTCTTACCAATGCTGGCTCAGTACACTTATGATGATACTGACTGGTACGCAATGCACGTTGGTCCGAATGCGGATCACTGGTTTGGTACCGATAGCTTAGGCCGTGATTTGTACGTTCGTACTCTTGTCGGTGGCCGCATCTCATTGATGGTTGGTGTGATGGGTGCCTTCGTAGCGGTACTGATTGGTACGCTTTACGGTGCAGCTTCAGGCTTCATCGGCGGTCGTACTGACCGAGTGATGATGCGTATCCTAGAGATCTTGTACGCAGTACCATTCATGTTCCTAGTAATCGTACTGGTAACGTTCTTTGGTCGTAACATCGTCCTAATCTTCGTTGCTATTGGTGCGATTGCTTGGCTAGATATGGCGCGTATTGTACGTGGTCAAACGTTGAGCCTACGTAGTAAAGAGTTCATTGAAGCTGCACACGTATGTGGTGTAAGCAAATGGAAGATCATTACACGTCACATCGTACCGAACGTACTGGGTATCGTAGCGGTTTATTCTACGCTGCTTATTCCAAGCATGATCCTTACAGAATCATTCTTATCTTTCCTTGGTCTTGGTGTTCAAGAGCCTATGACAAGCTGGGGCGCATTGCTTCAAGAAGGTTCGCAAACAATGGAAGTTGCAATCTGGCAATTGACATTCCCTGCGGCATTCATGGTAGTTACGCTGTTCTGCTTTAACTACGTAGGTGATGGTCTGCGCGACGCGCTTGATCCAAAAGACAGATAACGAAATAGCAATTAAAAGCTATAAAAGATTAAGGAAGCAATAATGAGCTTATTAGATGTCAAAGATCTGCGCGTCGAATTTACCACGCAAGATGGTATCGTAACCGCAGTAAACGACTTGAACTTCTCACTTAACCAAGGCGAAACGCTAGGTATTGTTGGTGAGTCGGGTTCAGGTAAATCACAAACGGTATTTGCACTGATGGGGCTGCTGGCTAAGAACGGCATCATCTCAGGCAGTGCAAAGTTTGAAGGCAATGAAATTCTCAACCTGCCTGAAAAAGCACTGAACAAGGTTCGTGCTGAACAGATCGCAATGATCTTCCAAGATCCAATGACGTCACTGAACCCTTACATGAAAGTAAGTGATCAGTTGATGGAAGTACTTATGCTGCACAAAGGCATGGGTAAAGCAGAGGCGTTTGAAGAATCAGTACGCATGCTTGAAGCGGTTAAAATCCCTGAAGCACGTAAGCGTATCACCATGTACCCGCACGAATTTTCTGGCGGTATGCGTCAGCGTGTGATGATCGCAATGGCACTGCTGTGTCGTCCTAAATTACTTATCGCTGATGAACCAACAACGGCACTGGATGTAACCATTCAAGCGCAAATCATGGAATTGCTGAACGAACTTAAAGATGAGTTCAATACGGCAATCATCATGATCACCCATGACTTGGGTGTTGTTGCTGGCTCATGTGACAAAGTACTTGTGATGTACGCGGGTCGTACAATGGAGTACGGCACGGTTGATGAAATCTTCTACGAGCCAAGCCACCCATATGCGGAAGGCCTGCTTAAAGCGATTCCTCGTTTGGATACCGAAGGTGAAATTCTACCGACGATTCCAGGTAACCCACCTAACTTACTTCGCCTACCAACAGGTTGTCCTTACCAAGACCGTTGTCACCGTGTAATGGACCGTTGTAAGCAAGAAGCACCGATTTTGCAGCCATTTGCTAAAGACCGTCAGCGTGCTTGTTTTTCAGATTGGGAGACTTGGACAAAATGAGTAAAGAATTACTATTAGATATTAAAGACCTGAAAGTTCACTTTAGCATTGCAGCTAAGTCTGCTTGGCCTTGGGCAAAACCATCAAACCTTAAAGCGGTTGATGGGGTTGATGTTCACCTTTACGAAGGAGAGACTCTGGGTGTAGTAGGTGAGTCTGGTTGTGGTAAGTCGACTTTTGCCCGTGCGATTATCGGCTTGGTTGAAGCGACTGAAGGTCAAGTGATGTGGTTAGGTCAAGACCTAACTAAGATGCAGGAAGTGAAGCGTCGTGAGACTCGTAAAGAGATTCAGATGATCTTCCAAGACCCGCTAGCATCGCTTAACCCACGTATGTCAGTAGGCGATATTATTGCTGAGCCTCTAGAGACTTTCTTCCCTGAACTTTCTAAACAAGAAGTGAAGGACAGAGTTAAAGAGATGATGGCAAAGGTTGGTCTACTACCCAACGTAATCAACCGTTACCCTCATGAATTCTCTGGTGGTCAGTGTCAGCGTATTGGTATTGCACGTGCGCTTATCTTGAAACCTAAGATGATCATCTGTGATGAACCTGTTTCTGCACTGGATGTATCTATCCAAGCTCAAGTAGTTAACCTTCTGAAGGAGCTACAAAAAGAGCTAGGTTTGTCTTTGGTATTCATCGCGCACGATTTGTCGGTTGTTAAACACATCTCTGATCGCGTATTGGTGATGTACCTAGGTAATGCGGTAGAACTTGGCGAATCAGATGCATTGTTCTCTGATCCTAAGCACCCATACACCAAAGCGTTGATGTCTGCAGTTCCAATTCCAGACCCACGCTTAGAGCGCAGCAAAACCATTCAGATGTTGGAAGGTGATCTCCCATCGCCAATCAATCCGCCATCAGGTTGTGTGTTCCGTACTCGTTGCCCACAAGCAACAGAGGCGTGTGCGCAAACTAAGCCAACGATTCAAGGCGATGACGTTCACGCAGTATCTTGCTTGCACGTACAAGTCTAGAGCCTATTTAAAACGGTTCAGCCTGTGACAGGCTTAAGCGCGACTAGTTATTAGAGTCGCGCTTTTTTTGTCTTAGGCTTATTGGTTCGCTCAACAAGCTTCATCAAAATATTCGAACAACTAAGCCAACTTCTTCTAGTTTTGAAAAAGTTGGCTTTTTTTATACTAGAGAAAAGTTTCGATGACAGAGGTTTGGATATGGGTAAGTTAGTTGAAGGTGTTTGGCACGATGTGTGGTACGACACCAAAGAAAGCGGTGGTAAGTTTGTTCGTGAAGATGCGGGCTTTCGTCACTGGATAGAGAACAAACCGGGCGCGCAGTTTGAGCCTGAAAGCGGCCGTTATCACTTATACGTATCATTGGCTTGCCCTTGGGCGCACCGAACCCTTATCTTCCGTGAGCTGAAAGACCTAACCGATCACATTGACGTGACGGTTGTTTGCCCAGACATGATGAGTGAAGGTTGGCAAATGGGGTTACCTGAGCCTCTATTCGGTCATACCCGAATGCATCAAATTTACACTCAAGCCAAACCGGATTACTCGGGCAGAGTAACGGTGCCTGTGTTGTGGGATAAGAAAACCAACACAATTGTGAGCAACGAGTCGTCTGAAATCATCCGCATGTTCAATTCAGAATTTAATGAGTTAACAGGCAACACCGATGATTACTACCCGTGGGAGTTGTCCAAGAAGATTGATGAGTGGAATGATTATATCTACCCAAACATCAACAACGGCGTTTATCGTACTGGCTTTGCGACAACACAAGAAGCCTACGAAGAAGCTTATGACGCCTTGTTTGAAGCCCTAGACAAAGTAGACGCTCACCTTAGCGAACATCGCTATTTAGCGGGTAACGAGATTACAGAAGCGGATTGGCGCTTGTTCACGACCTTGGTTCGATTCGATGCTGTGTATGTGGGTCACTTCAAGTGTAACAAGCAACGAATTGCGGATTACAAACATATCCAAGGTTATCTAAAAGAGCTCTATCAAATAGAGGGTATTAAAGAGACGACGGATTTCTACCACATCAAGCGCCACTACTATTACAGCCATACGGGCATCAACCCGACTCAAGTGGTGCCTAAAGGGCCTGATCTGGATTTAGATTCGCCTCACGGACGTGGTTAGAATCATTAATTAATCCGCTTTTCTTCAGGCGTAAAAAAACCCTAGATAAACATCTAGGGTTTTTGCTTTCTGAAAAAGAAAATTAGTTAACTACTTTTTCTTCAGCTTGCGCAGCTTGGTCTGCTTGGATAGCCGTTAGAGCTACTGTGTAAACGATATCGTCTACTAGAGCGCCACGAGACAAGTCATTTACTGGCTTGCGCATACCTTGAAGCATTGGACCGATAGATACTAGATCTGCTGAACGCTGTACAGCTTTGTAAGTCGTGTTACCCGTGTTTAAGTCTGGGAATACGAATACTGTCGCTTTACCTGCAACTGGAGAGTTAGGCGCTTTAGAAGCGGCTACGTTTTCCATGATTGCTGCATCGTACTGTAGAGGACCGTCGATCACTAGATCAGGACGCTTCTCTTGAGCAAGTTTCGTTGCTTCACGTACTTTATCTACGTCTGCACCCTTACCAGATTCACCAGTAGAGTAAGAGATCATAGCAACGCGTGGGTCGATACCGAATGCCGCAGCAGAATCTGCAGATTGGATAGCGATTTCAGCAAGCTGTTCAGCTGTTGGATCTGGGTTGATCGCACAGTCACCGTATACAAGAACTTGATCAGGCAGAAGCATGAAGAAGATCGAAGATACGATAGAAGCATCAGGAGCAGTCTTGATGATCTGGAACGGAGGAACGATAGTGTTCGCCGTTGTGTGAACAGCACCAGAAACTAGGCCGTCAACTTCGCCAGCTTCAAGCATCATAGTACCTAGGAATACTGAATCTTCTAGCTTCTCACGAGCAACAACTTCAGTCATACCTTTAGCGCCACGAAGTTCTACTAGACGAGCTACGTAGTTTTCGCGAACTGATGCAGAATCGATGATCTCAACGCCAGCGCCAAGCTCAACACCTTGCTGCGCTGCAACGCGACGGATTTCTTCAGGGTTACCTAGAAGTACACACGTTGCGATACCGCGCTCAGCACAGATAGCCGCAGCTTTAACTGTACGTGGCTCATCACCTTCAGGAAGAACGATGCGCTTAGCCGCTTTACGAGCAAATTCAGTTAGCTGGTAACGGAATGCTGGTGGGCTTAGACGACGGATGCCTTGAGTACCTTCAGATAGAGAATCAATCCAAGGGCCATCAATGTGGCTTGCAACGTGATCGTTAACGAACTCGATACGCTCTTTATCGTCTGCAGGAACTTCTAGGTTGAAGCTCTGTAGGTTTAGAGATGTCTGCCAAGTGTTACCTTGAGCCTTGAAGATCGGTAGACCTGAAGCGAATGCTGGTGCACAAAGGTTAGCAATGCTTTCTGGAATGTCGTAACCGCCAGTAAGCAGGATTGCGCCAATCTCAACACCGTTTTTCGCAGCAAGAGCCGCAGCAACGATAACGTCAGGACGGTCTGCAGAAGTTACTAGCAGTGAGCCTGGTTTGAAGTGCTCAATCATGTGCGGTAGAGAACGTGCACAGAAAGTGATGCTCTTAATACGACGAGTTGAGATTTCACCTTCGTTAACGATTTCAGCGTTAAGGTGCTTAGCCATATCAACCGCACGAGTTGCGATTAGATCGATGCTCCATGGCACGCAGCCAAGAACACGGATAGGGCTAGAGTTGAAGATTTGCATTACTTCAAGGTTCGCTTGCTGAGCGCTGTCTGCATCATCAAAGATTTCAGATAGGTCAGGGCGAGTACGGCCAGCCTCATCAACAGGAGCGTTAAGCTTGTTGATGATTACGCCTTTGATGTTTTTGTTCTTAGTACCGCCGAAGTTAGAACATGCTACTTCTATACGCTCTTTAAGCTGCGTAGGGTTGTCAGTACCAGGAGTCGCAACGAATACGATCTCCGCGCCAAGTGTTTTTGCGATTTCCGCGTTCACTTGGTTAGCAAATGGGTGCTTACGAGTAGGTACTAGACCTTCGATTAGCGTAACTTCTGCGTCTTTGTTGATCTTGTTGTATTGCTCAACAACAGACTCAAGAAGCTCGTCCATTTTTTCGCTACCGATCAAAGCTTCAGCTTTAGTCATTGCGATTGGCTCACCAATCTTAATGTCGCTGTTTGCGCTGATGATAGTAGACGTTAGATCTGGTTGGTTACCACCGCTGCGAGGCTGAGCGATTGGCTTGTAGAAAGAAACACTTACGCCCTTACGCTCCATAGCGCGAAGAACACCCATGCTAACACTAGTAAGACCAACACCAGCGCTTGTAGGGATAAGCATAATAGTACGTGACATTGACGAACACCTTTGACTATTGGAAATAAAAAAAGCTCAACTGCTATTCCCACCGATATTTAAATTGGGGTAGGAATAGAAGTTGAGCCCCATTTTCTTGATATGAAAAACTGACTAGCTTCGAATGAAGCTAGTCAGGAAAATCAATTAAAGACCTGCTAGTTTCGCAGTGTCTTCAGCAATTACTAGCTCTTCGTTAGTAGAGATAACCATTGCAGGGATACGGCTGTTAGCTGTAGTGATAGTACCTTCGCCGCCGAAACGAGCTTTAAGGTTAGCTTCACCGTCAACTTCGATACCGAAGATGCCTAGGCGGTTAAGAACCATTTCACGGATTGGGCCTGAGTTCTCGCCGATGCCGCCAGTGAAAGTGATTGCGTCTAGACGACCTTCTAGAGTTGCAGTGTAACCAGCTACGTACTTAGCTAGACGGTGACAGAACACGTCCATTGCACGAGTTGCTTCTTCTTTCTCACCGTAGTTGTCTTCAACGAAACGACAGTCAGAAGTCACTTCAGTTAGACCAGCAAGACCAGACTCTTTAGTTAGCATGTTGTTGATTTCTTCAACAGAGTAACCAAGTGCGTCGTGTAGGTGGAAGATGATTGCAGGGTCTAGGTCACCACAACGAGTACCCATTACAAGACCTTCAAGAGGAGTAAGACCCATAGAAGTGTCTACAGATTTACCGTTCTTGATTGCACATACAGAAGCGCCGTTACCTAGGTGACAGTTGATGATGTTAACTTCTTCAACTGGCTTGTTTAGTAGGCCTGCAACTTCACGAGTGATGAATAGGTGAGAAGTACCGTGCATGCCGTAACGACGGATGCCGTGCTCTTTGTACAGGTTGTACGGTAGAGCGTATAGGTAAGACTCAGAAGGCATTGTTTGGTGGAACGCAGTGTCAAAAACAGCAACGTTTTTAAGGCCTGGGAAGTTTTGTTGAGCCGCTTCGATACCGATAAGGTGAGCAGGGTTGTGAAGAGGTGCGAAAGTCGCAGCGTCTTGAATACCCTTAAGAACTTCATCAGTGATAAGTGCAGAAGAAGTGAACTGCTCGCCACCGTGTACGATACGGTGACCGATAGCGCCAAGGTTAGCTTTAAGCTCAGGCTTAGAAGCAAGAATAGTTTCTACCATGAAAGATAGTGCTTCTACGTGAGCTGCGCCCGCGCCTAGTTGTGCTTCATGCTTGCCATCAAGTTTCCACTTCATACGAGCTTCTGGAAGACCTAGACACTCAGCAAGACCAGTTAGGTGCTCTGCACCTGTTTCTGCATCAACAACAGCGAATTTAAGAGAAGAACTACCACAGTTTAAAACTAAAACTAGCTTAGACATTAATGACTACCTGTTTATTTTTCTGATCGAAATCAGTTAAGGATGAAAATTAATCTCAAGAATAGTCGAAGCACATAGGCTTGCGTACTAACCTTGGTCAAAAAAACGTTAATTTCCGTATAAAGTGAAAGCGCTCTTTATCAAAAAGAGGCTTGTGCATTCCTTGCAGAAGTCTTCTCAAAGTTGCTTAAATTGTAAATAAGGGCAACAATGAGATTGAGGTCTGCAAATAATAGCGATATTGTGCAAATATAACAAAAAAATTTGAAAGAATATTATTTTTCGTCAAATTTTTGTGTTTTTAGTTGATGATTTCAACTTTTTTTTAATGGGAGACTCATATGAGCAATAGAGTTGGTTTAGCTAGTAGTTTAAAAGATGGCCAAAAGTACATGGATCTCTGGCCCGTCCGAAAAGAGTTAAACGCGATCTTCCCAGAACAACGCATTATTAAAGCGACCCGCTTTGGCGTGAAAGTGATGCCTGCGATTGCCGCTATCAGTGTTCTTACACAAATGGTCTTTAATAATTACCAAGCGATGCCACAGGCTGTGGTTATGGCTTTGTTTGCGATCAGCTTGCCGCTTCAAGGTATGTGGTGGTTGGGCAATCGCTCAAATACACAACTTCCGCCGGCGCTAGTATCGTGGTACCGCGAACTGCATGAAAAGATCACTGAAACGGGTTTTGCGTTAGAGCCTATGAAGCCGCGCCCTCGCTATAAAGAATTGGCAATCATTTTAAATCGTGCCTTTCGTCAGTTAGATAAATCCTCAATGGAGCGTTGGTTCTAAAGAATCCCAGCTCTCCCTCTTGTCTGAGAACAACTATTCATCTTCTATAGCTTGTTCTCAGATTTGCTCCTCTTTTTGTTACCTCGCTTACTTTCCGTTTAGCTTACCTGTCCTTATTCACTTGGTTTCTTACCTTCCTCCGAAGTCAATATAACCTTTCTCACATAACTCGAGCCTTGTTGTATTTTTGTTAAATATCACTTCAAGTTATCAATGGTTACTGGTAATAATGTCAATAGTGATTTTGATGTTGTTCTCTTTGAGCGAGTAATGACGGGTAGAGCTTGATTCAGGGAGCGATAATGAGTTCTGTAAGAAAGGTATTGGCAGCGGTTTTAAGTTGCTTGATGTTGCTATGGACTGGCAATGTAATGGCAAACATTGCCAAAGTGTCGGTTTCACAAGTTGTTGACCATCCAGATCTGAATGCGACACGTTTAGGGCTTCTTGAAGGATTGAGAGCCAATGGTTATGAACCCGGTAAGAACTTAGAATTCTCCTATGAAATGGCGAATGGTAACCCGGCTCAGGCAGCCAAGATTGCCAGAGAGCTCGTCAGTGAAAATCCACATGTACTTGTTGGTATCGCGACACCGACTTCACAAGCCTTAGTGTCGGCGACTCGCTCGATTCCTATCGTGTTTACCGCGGTTACGGATCCTATCGGCGCTAGGCTCGTTAAACAATTAGAAAAGCCGGGGCGTAATGTCACGGGGCTTTCTGACTTATCTCCGATCACTCAGCATGTGTCATTAATCAAAGAACTGCTTCCTGAAGCTAATTCAATCGGTGTAGTTTACAACCCAGCAGAAGCAAATGCCGTTGCGTTAGTTGGGTTATTGAGAAAGGCAACTCGAGATTTCGGTTATACACTTCACACCGAAAAAGCGCTGACTGTTGACGATGTCGAAGCAAAAGCAGAATCCATTGCTAAGAAGTCCGATGTTATCTATGCCTTGACCGATAATACGGTTGCAAGCGGCATGGAGGGTCTTATCAAAGCGGCTAACCATGCAGATACGCCAGTCGTCGCAGGCGCCACATCTTATGTCGGAAAGGGAGCGATTGCTGGTTTAGGTCTAGATTATTATGATGTTGGGGTTCAGACCGCGGATTATGTCGCAGCCATTCTGGAAGGACAGAAGCCCGGGAAGTTGAGTGTCAAAACTGCGCAGAGTTCTCAGCTGGTGGTCAACCTAGATGCTGCTCGTGAGCTTGGCGTGACAGTGCCTCAATCTGTGATTGAGCGTGCGGTCATTAGCCGGTGAATTGAGTTTGGTGTTAGGTGAGCTAATAGGCCATAAGTCATATTATTAACAGCATTGAAATGGGCTCAGATAACAAACTCACCTGCTCTATATGTTGGCGCTTCTCTATTTTATTCATTTGTAAGCGGTTATTTGACCGTTAGGTGTGTCGTTAATATCAATTTACATTATTTTACGTCGAGCGAATTGCCGATTAATGTAATAATATTAATGGGGAAAATGAAAATAGCTGAACGCTAAGAGCACATTATATGAAAGTAAATAGGCACTTTAGCCTAACCTTTGTTTTCGGGTTTCCCGCTGTGATCGCCGCGATGTTACTTGGCCTAATAGGAAAGAATCATTTTGACGCGGTAGAAAAAGATATCAGTAGTGAGTTTCATCGTATTGAAGATGTGTTCAAAAGAACCACAAAAGTGGCAACAGCCCTAGACTACAGCTTCTCCAACTATTATAAATCAGGAAACCCTCTCTTTCTTGATCACAACAAACATGTTGTGGATGGTCTTTGCCAAATCTGGCCTATTGATGTATTGCTACTTGCCGACGGTAAAACCTCAGACATTCCCTCTGTCGATATCGACTATATGCTAATTGGTCAAGAGTCTCTTTGTTCTGAAAGCAGTGATAGTTATAAGAGCGCGTCAGAAAAAATAGCGTTAGCTCCTATTCTTTCATTTTTATCCCAGCTTGATGAATACCATGCCGGCGTGCACTTTATTGATACGAGCGGCTATGTGATCTCTTCACCTGAAGGTTTTGCCAAAGGGCTGAGCAAAGAGTTACTCTCGACCATAAAGAGTCGTCCTTATTGGCAGAAAACAGCCAACAACCCTGACCAACTCACCCTTTCAGGTCCTGGTTATCGTTTTGATTCCCTTGACCGTATAATCAGTATGACGATCCCTGTATTCCATAAAGGTGTTCACCAAGGGATGCTGTCGGTGGATATTAATGCTGACAAGCTGCTCGCAAACTCGAATGAGCACCTTGCAGGTCGGATCGATATCATTGATACCACTTTAGCGACTCCGGTAGATTCTGCGGCTTTTTATCACGAGATCAAACTGGATGGTGTCTCGTCTCACCATGCGATGTATTACGAATTAGACATCGCGAAAGAGGTTGAGCACTTTTTCGTCTATGAGAAAGACAGCCTTATTGTTGCCATCATTGTGTATCTGTTCTCTGTAACTATCTTTTTCTACGTTAATTCCAATATTGAACGTGGCTACTTCAAAGATCTCGCAGCCAAAGACCCTATGACAGGGTTATTGAATCGTCGTGGCTTAGAAGCGTTCTGGCGCAGCGTAGAGCACGATCAACTGTTTGCTTTAACCGTCTTCGATATCGATGATTTCAAGTCAATTAACGACACCTACGGCCACGATAAGGGTGACGATGTGATCCGTTATATGTCGCGTCAGATCAGCAACAGTATTCGAAGCAGTGACGTTGCAGCACGGTTTGGCGGTGAAGAGTTTGTCGTTTACATGAAAGGCGAAGATTGTGAAACTCTGATGAGAACATTAGAGCGCGTGAAGAATGCGATTTGTACCACTTCAGCCGACATTATTCCAAATGGGTTTACGGTGTCTGGCGGTGTCTGCATTGTTGAAACTGAGCAAAGTAAACTTAACTTCGATGAGATATTTAAGTACGCCGATGAAAAGCTGTACGTGGCTAAGACGACGGGCAAAGACCGTCTTAAATTTTAACCACGTTATTGAATCGATGCTTTGTATGAAAATGAAAGAGGGAAGAGCCAACGTGTCTACCAAGCGAAGCTTATTTGCACCCGTAAACACGTTTGTATCGTTAGGGGCTTAGCCCTAAACTAATCTTAAACAGGTTGGCGGCGTTCTTCTTGATAACGCTGAAGGCGTTCTACAATCGGCGGCGCCTTCTTGAAAGTACGAATTTCTTTAAACAGTTCGTTTGCTTCAGGGTAGCCTTTACTTAGATAAACAAACCACTGCTTCACTCTATTGGGGTAGTACATGCCTTTGTCCCCTTTGATTTGAAACTCTGAATAGCGCAGCAAAAGTTCAATGACTTTATCCCACGGCATTTTTTGGTGGTTGTGCTTAACGACGTTGCCAAGGTTTGGAATATTGAAAGCACCACGGCAGACCATCAATGAATCGACGCCTGTTGCTTCTATGCAATCTTGACCATCTTGATAGTTCCAGATCTCACCATTAGCAATCAACGGCAGAGACGTTTTTTCTCTTATTTGATTGATGAAGTCCCATTTGATTTCGCTGGCTTTATAGCCGCCAACTTTGGTTCTTGCATGCACGGTGAGTTCGTCAGCTTTGGCTTGCTCGATGGCATCGACGATTTCAAAGCACTCTTCCGGATGCTCCCAACCTAATCGAATCTTTGCGGACACAGGAATGTGTGCAGGTACTGCTTCTCGACAGGCGTTCACCACTTGATAGATGAGCTCTGGTTCTTTTAGCAGTGACGCACCACCATTACTTTTGTTGACCGCCTTTGCTGGGCAACCAAAATTAAGGTCAATCCCTTTAGCGCCTAAGCTAGCAGCTTGAAAAGCATTCTCGGCCATCCAATTTGGGTGTTGACCTAAAAGCTGGAGATGGATTGGCACACCAGCCATGGTCTGAGAGCCTTGATGTAGCTCAGGGCAAATACGGTGGAACACATGCGGGGGAAGAAGTTGATCCACGACGCGCACAAACTCTGTCACACAGAGATCGTAATCATTAATCTCTGTGAGAATTTCACGCATTAGGTGGTCTAGAACGCCCTCCATAGGGCCAAGTATTACGCGCATGCTGCTTTACCGAAACTGAGTGAACCGAAAAATTCGAGGCGTGATTGTACGGTGTGCTTACAGGATTGTCACTATGAGTGTGGTTTGCCTGTCTTAATGTTGGTTTCGTCTCTTAATAGCGACATCTTGGGGAGGATGGCGTTATAATATCGAAAATGCCCAATATCCAGAGCTTTCATGACATATCAATTATTAAGCCTACCAGAATCAATCACAGACATTACTCCGCAGTTTATGGAAGGTGCAATCCTTGCCTCTAACTTGGCTACCAAACCACTCGATCCAGAAGAGTGGCTGGTTATCGTTGCGCCTGAAGCGGGTAAAGAGCTGGTAAAAACGGTGACAGAACAGATTAATCGCCAGCACAACCTGATTCAGCGTAATGAATACCTATTAACAGACGTACTGGCTGAAGGTGACTTTAACGAACAGTTCGCTGATTTTTCTGAAGGCTTCATGATGGTTTGGCCAACAGTGGAAGAGCAGTGGCAGAGCGTGACAGTCGCGGATGGTACTCTGCGCATGTTGCAAGCGCTCTTAACCACCTTGATGCTTGCGATTGATGAAGAGCAAACTCAACAACAAATGATCGCTGCAGGGCTTACTAACCCACCATCGCTTGCCGATTTAGTGGGTCAAGTCGATCTGATGATCTCAGAAGTGGCAATGGCAGCGGATGAAGCTATGTTGGGCAATAAGTCCCAGAGCGTGAACCCGTTTAAAGACATTGGTCGAAACGACCTTTGCCCTTGTGAAAGCGGCAAGAAGTTTAAACAATGCTGCGGTAAAAACAGCTAGTCACGGCTTGTTGAGCAACTTAGCTTGAGTGAGTAACAGACTTTCTTAAGTGATAAAAAAGTTTAAGTAATAAAAAAGTCGACCTTTGGGTCGACTTTTTCGTTTCTGGACATGATGAGTTAATTGTTAGTCATTCTTTGATTTAACGAATTGAGAAATAACCACAAAACCGAAAGCAACCAAGTTACCTGCAAAGATAATTACTAGCCACTGAGGCATAGAAAGATCGAAGAACTGCCACACAACCTTGCTGCAATCGCCGTAAGCCTCAAACATCCACGGAGCCCATTGGTTTAAAGGCGCCCAGCTAGGGAAGGTTACGAATAAGTCGCAGGTTGCGAAAGGGGACGGATTGAACTGGTAATCGACGTGCTCTAAAGCAAGCATCAAACCTTTGTATGCGCCAAATCCCCAGCTAGCAAGGCCTAACCAGCGTGATATTGGGTTATTCGGGGCAATCGCACCAATCATGGCGGCAACACCGATAGCGAGCATAGCAACGCGCTCATAGATACACATTACGCAAGGGCCAAGCATCATCACGTGTTGGAAGAAGAGAGCGCATGCCTCAAAAAAGACAATAAAAGCCAGCAGTAAAAGCCAAGATAAACGTCCCTTAGAGAAGTCTTTAAGCATTGCAAAAAAGTTCACGAATTTAATCCCGTCTATAAAATAAAAAAGCCCTGATTACTCAGAGCTTTTTATCTTGGATAAGTTTCCTAATCAACTAATATTTTTGATTAGCTAGGGCGTGTTGACCTTTCGCGATTAAATTTTGTTCGAGATAAAAGCGTTTTAATCGCGGCGAGGGGGAAGTAGCCTAGTCATTCTAAGCAAATCCCCCTCAACAAAGAGTAAAACGCTTTTAGCCGAACCCTTCGGGCAGCGTTTGCTGGTCATTTCTACTACGTTATCGGCTTCTCATGTAGGCTAGCTACACATCAAAGCCTCTGCCTTGTATAAATACCCAGCAACTCGCTGCAAAAATCAGCTCGAAAGGTCAACACGCCCTCGATACACTTATTGTGGTTTGCGACACAGTGTTTAGCTTAGTGACCACCAGAGATAACTGGAGCGACGACTTCACCAGTGCGTTGAATGATCCAACCAGCATCGTAGAACCATGCTGTCATTGGCTCTACGATGAACACAATGCTTGCTAGGCCAACCAGTGCCAATACGATGGTGTATGGCAGCGCCATGATAACCATGCGACCGTAAGACAATCGAATTAACGGAGCAAGTGCTGATGTTAATAGGAATAGGAATGCAGCTTGGCCATTTGGTGTAGCAACAGAAGGTAGGTTAGTACCAGTGTTGATAGCAACAGCAAGTAGGTCAAACTGGTCACGAGTGATAATGCCTTCAACCAGTGCAGTTTTCACTTCGTTGATGTAAACCGTACCTACGAATACGTTATCTGAAACCATCGACAAGATACCGTTGGCAACATAGAAGAGTGCGAGCTGTGCGCCTTTATCTTCAACGTGAAGTACAGCATCGATTACTGGCTTAAATAGAGCTTGGTCGATGATTACAGCAACAACCGCGAAAAAGACGGCAAGAAGTGCGGTAAATGGCAGTGCTTCTTCAAAGGCTTTACCCATTGAGTGCTCTTCGATAACGCCAGTAAATGCCGTTGCCAAGATGATCACTGAAAGGCCAATCAAACCTACTTCAGCGACGTGAAGCGCAAGGCCAACAATCAGCCAAACTGCGATTGCACTCTGAACCCATAGTTTTGCTACGTCTTGCTTTGTACGGTTTGCACGTTCTTTGTTGTCAAACTCAACTAAGATTTGGCGAACATTCGTTGGCAGTTCTGCACCGTAACCAAACACTTTGAATTTTTCGACAAGTGCGCAAGTTAGAATACCGCAGAAGAAAACAGGCAGTGTTACTGGCAGCATACGGATGATAAATTCACCGAACTCCCAACCCGCTTGCTTAGCAATTACTAAGTTTTGTGGTTCACCTACCATGGTCATTACGCCACCCAGTGCAGTACCAACACCGGCGTGCATAAGTAGTGAGCGTAGGAAAGCACGGTAGTTTTCTAGGTCATCACGAGTTAGCTCAGAGATCTCTTCATCATGAGTATGATCGTGCGCAGATGTTGTGCCTTTGCCCGATGCAACTTTGTGGTAGATAGAGTAGAAGCCGACCGCAACGCTAATAACTACGGCGATTACTGTTAGTGCATCTAGGAATGCTGATAAGAAAGCGGCAGCAACACAGAAGGCAACGGAGAGTAAAATTTTAGATTGGATGCCAAGCAAGATCTTCGTGAAAATGAACAGAAGTAGTTCTTTCATGAAGTAGATACCAGCAACCATGAATACAAGTAAGAGTAATACTGGAAGGTTTGCTTGTAGCTCGTGATAAACCATTTCTGGTTTGGTCATGCCAATGGCGACGGCTTGAATTGCCAATAAGCCACCCGGTTGAAGAGGGTAGCACTTTAGAGCCATAGCTAGAGTGAAAATAAACTCAACCACCAACAGCCAGCCCGCAACAAATGGGTCAACTAGGAAGAAAACAAACGGGTTGATGATTAAAAAGGAAATGATGGCAAGTTTATACCAATCAGGAGCTTTACCAAGGAAGTTCTTGATAAAAGCGTTTCCGAGAGACATCGGCATGTTAATACTCTTTTATGTTGATTATGAATAGACAAGCAATACAACATTTTGAGAATCGAGCTATAGAAATTGTTAAAAACTATGACTAACAGTGACTTAGAAAAACTACATTCCATGTAATGTTCTGTGGTCTTGCCAAGTCACTCCCTTAGAAACTCAAGCACTGCTTATTTTTGAGCGCAACTTTACTCTTAGATAACATTTAGTCAACAGGAAAAGCCCTGTAGCCCTAAAAATACCTCTTTTTTGTTGAGAAACGCGATCAAAGTAGCGCAAGCATACCACTTAAAATGTGATAAAAACCGACTAGAATCAATATTTCAGCGAAATGATTGAAAATTACAGAATAACGACGGCTTATATATGATTATTACAACTTAATATTGCAAATTAATAGCTTTAAAAATATGACCAATCCCATTGATTTTAAAGAAAAATTGTTGTGTTAACAGTTTGTTTAAATGGTGGTTTAGAGTCGCTTGCTTTACAAACCTGAGGTGCAAACGTGTGCTGAACTTTAGAGTTATAACTCTAACGGTGTTTAGGGGGAGTAAAATTTTTGAGGGTGTTTCCGCTAGGTGTGAACTAGTGGTATGATGAGTAAATTAGAACAGAATAATTAAATTGGATTGAAGTGTAGATGGTCATTAAGGCGAAGAGCCCGGCAGGATTTGCAGAGAAGTATATCATTGAAAGTATTTGGAATGGCCGTTTCCCTCCAGGTTCTATCTTGCCCGCAGAGCGTGAGCTTTCTGAGCTGATTGGTGTTACACGTACTACGCTTCGTGAAGTACTACAACGTCTTGCTCGTGATGGTTGGTTGACAATCCAACATGGCAAACCAACTAAAGTTAACCAGTTTATGGAAACCTCAGGTCTTCATATCCTTGATACGCTAATGACGTTGGACGTTGATAACGCAAGCAAAATGGTAGAAGACCTGCTTGCTGCTCGTACTAATATCAGCCCGATCTTTATGCGTTATGCATTCAAAGCAAACAAAGAAGCTTCAGAGCGTACTATCAGTAACGTGATTGAATCTTGTGAAGCGCTACTTGCGGCACCAACTTGGGATGAGTTCCTAGAATCGTCGCCATACGCTGACAAGATCAAACAAGCGGTAAAAGAAGATTCAGAAAAAGATGAAGCGAAACGTCAGACGATCTTAATCGCGAAGACTTTCAACTTCTATGATTACATGCTTTTCCAACGTTTGGCATTCCACTCAGGCAACCAGATTTACGGCCTGATCTTTAACGGTGTGCGTAAACTTTATGACCGTATCGGTAGCTACTACTTCTCTAACCCAGAAGCACGACGTTTAGCGATGGACTTTTATAAAGAGTTGTTCATTATCTGTGAAAGTGGCGAGCGCGAAACTTTGCCATTAGTGATTCGTAACTACGGTATCGCAAGTGCACAAGTTTGGAATGAAATGAAAACGACATTGCCGACGAACTTCACTGAAGACGACAGCTAAGGCATAGGTTTACTATTGTTGTTCCTGTTTAGTCAGTGACGTAAAGAAAACGAAAAAGCGGCGAGATAATTCAATTATCTCGCCGCTTTTTATTTATCTGTCGTTACTAGAAAATTATCAGTGGGTCAGTTACTTACCTATGACGAGTAATTTATCTATGTGTAGCAACTTAAAATTTATCTAGGAGTAGTAACTTAACCCGCAAACTCTTCTGAGTCTGGACGGTTGGTAAATTGCACACCGTTTAGAAAATCGCAAAGTAGTTGGTCTTCACACACTTTGTAGTTTTTGTTTTCTGGCTTGCGGAAGTAAGCGCCGATTTCGTACTTGCTCAAGCTAATGCCAACCACTTCTAGTACGTCCAAAACATCTTCTGCTTTCATGTTTAATGCGATACGAAGCTTCATGAAGATCATGTTGTTCGTCAGTGCAACTTCAGGTTTAGGTTGCTCGCCTTCTTTTTTGCCACGCTTAAGGTTGATGAAACCATTTAGGAATACCGCCAACTCTTTATCTTTCATCTTAGAGCATGACTTGTCGTTGTCATCTTTTAGCCAGTTAATCACTTGGTCATGAGCAACAGTCACATCAGCTTGTTCGATAGCTTTGATGATTTGTGCATTTTTAAGGTTTAGTGCGTGTTGAATACGACGCAAGATTTCGTTGTTAGTCACTGGGGATTCCTAAAAAGGGTTTTAGAGTAAAGAGGTGTTGGTTTAGCCTATTTTTGTCGACGAACCAATTTCTACTCTACATAGCATAGTTGACGGCGACTCTAACAGAGAACGCTAATTTTCGGTAGATATAAAAAATCCCCAATGCTGATTAACTCTTTCAAGTCAAAAATGCATTAGGGATTTAGTGATGGGTGCTTGTTATCTGACTGGAGTCAGAATTACATTACACGCATACCAGGTTGAGCACCTTCGTGTGGCTCAAGGATCCATAGGTCGCTGCCGCCAGGGCCCGCTGCTAGGATCATGCCTTCAGACATACCAAACTTCATCTTACGAGGTTTTAGGTTTGCTACCATTACAGTTAGCTTGCCTTCTAGCTCTTCAGGTTTGTATGCTGATTTGATACCAGAGAATACTTGGCGAGTCTCACCACCGATGTCTAGTTGGAACTTCAGTAGTTTGTTCGCTTTTGGTACTTCTTCACAAGAGATGATACGAGCGATACGCATGTCTACTGCTGCAAAGGCATCGAACTCAATCTCGTCTGCGATTGGCTCTTTGTCTAGCTCAGTTTGGCTTGCTTGCTCTTTTTCAGCTTCTGCTTTTTCTTTCGCTGCTGCTTCAGCGGCTGCATCTTCTTTAGAAGACTCAACCATTGCTTCCACTTTCTTAGGGTCAATGCGGTTGAATAGCGCTTTGAACTTAGTGATCTCGTGATCAGTTAGCGGAGTAGCAATCGCTTCCCACGTTAGCTCTTCGTTTAGGAAAGCTTCAGTGCGAGCTGCAAGCTCTGGCATCACTGGTTTCAGGTAAGCCATCAGTACGCGGAATAGGTTAATACCTACAGAAGAAACTTGTTGAAGCTCAGCTTCTTTGCCTTCTTCTTTTGCAAGAACCCAAGGTGCTTTTTCGTCGATGTACTGGTTAGCTTTATCCGCTAGTGCAGTGATTTCACGGATAGCACGGCTGAATTCACGAGTTTCGTATAGCTCACCGATACGCTCAGCAGCAGCAACGAATTCGTTGTATAGCTCAGGCTCTGCAAATTCAGCAGCTAGCTTGCCTTCAAAACGCTTAGTAATGAAGCCAGCGTTACGAGAAGCTAGGTTAACAATCTTGTTTACTACGTCAGCGTTTACACGTTGAGTGAAGTCTTCAAGGTTAAGATCTAAGTCATCGATGCGGCTGTTTAGTTTCGCAGCGTAGTAGTAACGTAGACACTCAGGGTCTAGGTGGTTTAGGTACGTGCTTGCTTTGATGAATGTGCCTTTCGACTTAGACATCTTCGCACCGTTCACTGTTACGTAGCCGTGTACGAATACGTTGTTTGGCTTACGGAAACCTGCGCCGTCTAGCATTGCTGGCCAGAATAGGCTGTGGAAGTAAACAATGTCTTTACCGATGAAGTGGTAAAGCTCAGTTGTGCTGTCTTTCTTCCAGTATTCATCGAAGTTTAGATCGTCACGTTTGTCACATAGGTTCTTGAAAGAAGCCATGTAGCCAACAGGTGCGTCTAGCCATACGTAGAAGAACTTGTCTTTTTCGCCTGGGATTTCAAAGCCGAAGTAAGGTGCATCACGTGAGATATCCCACTGTTGCAGACCAGACTCAAACCATTCCTGCATTTTGTTTGCAGTTTCATTCTGTAGAGAGCCAGAACGAGTCCACTCTTTAAGCATGCTTTCGAACTGAGGTAGGTCGAAGAAGAAGTGCTCAGAGTCTTTCATTACTGGAGTTGCGCCAGAAACCGCTGATTTAGGGTTAATTAGCTCAGTTGGGCTGTATGTCTCACCACAGTTATCACAGTTATCACCATACTGGTCTTCTGACTTACACTTAGGGCAAGTACCTTTTACGAAGCGGTCTGGTAGGAACATCTCTTTCTCAGGATCGAAAAGCTGAGAAATAGTGCGGCTAGAAATGAAGCCGTTCTTTTTAAGTTCTAAGTAGATGTGAGAAGCCAGTTCACGGTTCTCTTCGCTGTGTGTGCTGTGGTAGTTATCAAAGCTGATATCAAAGCCAGCGAAGTCTTTTTGGTGCTCTTCACTAACAGCAGCGATCATCTCTTCTGGCGTGATACCCATCTGTTGAGCTTTAAGCATAATTGGCGTGCCGTGAGCATCGTCAGCACAGATGAAGTTTACAGTGTTGCCACGTAGACGCTGGTATCGAACCCAGATATCAGCTTGGATATGCTCAAGCATATGGCCAAGGTGAATAGAGCCGTTAGCGTACGGAAGCGCACAAGTTACCAAAAGTTGTCTTGGATCAGTTGCCATACTTAATAATTCGCTTTTTTGATAGGTATAAATTTGAGAGGTAATACTACTTTATAACGTGTGATACGCCAAGGTATCAGACTAAGGATTCCCCTAGTTTTTTAGGGGTTCAGTCTTCATCTCGTGGGTGATAGCATAAATAAAAAAAGGAGTCCCAATGCGTAACTTTACTTCTAAGCAAGATTTCTGTTCATGGTTGAATGAGTTCGAGTCACCAATCCTCATCCCAGAGTGGGCGCTACACCAAAATATTGTATCGGTTGATCCGCGTGGATCATTTGTTATCACCTTACCTTTTGCCGCTAATCAGCTTGCGGTTGAATTGGAACAGTGGATTCACTCTCAGATTGAACAACAGCTTGTTAGCGCTTTTCAGTTTGAAGTGAAGGTGAAGCCGTCTGCGTTAGAAACCACGGTTGCGACACCATTGAAGGGGGTGAAGAACATCATCGCCGTGACATCTGCAAAGGGTGGGGTGGGTAAATCGACCACTTCAGTCAACCTTGCTTTGGCTTTATCTAAGTCTGGTTCAAAAGTGGGTTTGTTGGATGCGGATATCTATGGTCCTTCTGTACCTATGATGCTTGGCCAATTAGATGCGAAACCAGAAGTCCAGAATAACAAGTGGATGATGCCAATCGAAGCGCACGGTATTTTCACTCACTCTATCGGTTATCTTGTGTCGAAAGATGACGCTGCGATTTGGCGCGGTCCAATGGCGGCCAAGGCTTTAGGTCAGCTTGTTAACGAAACCGTATGGCCAGAGTTGGATTATCTAGTTATTGATATGCCACCGGGCACGGGCGATATTCAGCTGACGTTATCGCAACAGATCCCAGTGACCGGGGCTGTAGTGGTGACCACTCCTCAAGATTTGGCGCTAGCGGATGCACGTAAAGGCGTAGCGATGTTTGATAAGGTGAGTGTGCCAGTCGCAGGCTTAGTTGAAAACATGAGCTATCATATTTGTAGTCACTGTGGTGAGAAAGAGCATATCTTTGGTGTTGGTGGTGCCGAAGCTATGTCAGAAGAGTTTTACCTCGATATTTTGGCACAGATCCCTCTTCATATTGATGTGCGAGAAGATATCGATGCAGGTTGCCCGACGGTGATTCGTCGTCCAGATAGTGAACATACACGTCACTACTTAGAGCTTGCAGAGAATGTGGCTGCGAAGATGTTCTGGACCGGCAAGGCGAGACCAGAAGCGATTAACTTCTCTATGGTTGAATAACGAATCTATGGTTGAATAGCGCAAGTTAATCACAAAGTCGTTTAAATATAGTTTGGATTAGATAAACAGCGGTGGATTTAAGTCAATATCCATTGGGCTTGTGCAAATAGTTGTAGGCAAGTTATTTGAAAGCAAACGATTGCATTCATTAAATGCATTGATATCATCAATTTGACTGCAATTAGCTAAAATGGCGACTAGAATCTATGTGCTTTAGCCCCTATAATCAGGCGGTTTATCTCTTCCCACCACCAAACCATATCGGGTGCAAAATTAATGTCTGATAATAATCAATGTGTCATCGTAGGTATCGCTGGCGCTTCAGCTTCAGGAAAAAGTCTGATTGCTAGTACAATTTATAATGAATTGCGCGAAAAAGTAGGCGACCATCAAATTGGTGTTATCACGGAAGATTGCTATTACAGCGACCAAAGCCACTTGAGTATGGAAGAGCGTGTTAAAACTAACTACGATCACCCAAATGCACTAGATCATGATCTTTTATGTGAACATCTACAGCAGCTAATGAGTGGCAACGCCGTAGAAGTTCCTGAATACAGCTACACAGAGCACACACGTACTTCTGAAACGACTACACTTACTCCAAAGAAAGTGATCATTTTAGAGGGTATTCTGCTTCTAACAGACCCGCGTCTTCGTAAACTAATGCACGCAAGTGTGTTTATGGATACACCATTAGACATCTGTCTATTACGCCGTGTTAAGCGTGATGTAGAAGAGCGTGGTCGTACAATGGACACTGTACTTAAGCAATACCAAGAAACAGTACGTCCAATGTTCATGCAGTTTATCGAGCCTTCAAAACAACATGCAGACATCATCGTTCCTCGTGGTGGTAAAAATCGTATTGCGATTGATGTGCTAAAAGCGCACATTGCGAAGTTGTTGAAGTCTTAATCGAATAAAATTTTGCCTAAGTGACTCACTTAGCTTTATTTTTTACCGAATCAGTGGCACTTTTATAGTGCCACTTTCTTTTGGAATCTAAGCAAGGAATATGCGGATGAAGAAACTACTCATTTTCATAGCTGTACCAGTGTTTGTTGTCGTTGCAGCAATTCTGGCACTAGTGCTGTTAGTGAATCCCAACCAATTTAAGCCATTAATTGTCGAACAAGCCCAAAAACACACAGGCCTAGAGCTAGTGATCGAGGGTGATATCAGCTGGCAATTCTTCCCATCCATTGGCTTTGAACTTGGTCAAACTGAATTACGCAACCCTGAAGGTTTTACGCAACCTAACCTATTTAAGGTTGATACCGTTGGCGTTGACGTTTCGGTTACTCCGCTATTTAGCAACCAACTAGAGATCGGCAACATTACTCTAGATGGTGCAGAATTCTATTTAGAAACGCTTAAAGATGGACGCAAGAACATTGATACACTAACGCAAGCGTCAGCGCCTCAAGAATCTGAGCCTGCAGCAGGCACAAGTTCTGAATCAGCGCTTGCCCCTCAAGAGCAAACTACCACAGACGCATCGGGTTGGACGATCAACCTTGCAGGCGTAACTGTATCAAACGCATTGTTTGAAATGGACGACAAGCAAGCGGGTTCATTCACTAAGCTATACGATGTGTCTTTGAATCTTTCTGAGTTTGCCGTTGATACATGGACAACCGCGACATTTGCGGCTTCTGGTGAGAACAATCAACAGAAGTTCTCTGCACAAGGCAGTGCAGAATTCAAATTAGCTGAAGGCTTTGCAAGTTACGCACTTCGTAATATCGACTTAAACGCTAAGTTCAATGATCCAGCGACGTCGATTGAGTCAGCAAAAATTGGCTTGAATACGTTTGAGTTCGATAAGGTAAACCAACTGACTTACGCTGTAATCGGTAATGCAGCTGGCCTTGACCTTGATCTTAAAGGTGGCGGTGAACTTACTGTTGATAGCGCGATTTCAAAAGTAACGCTGAACAAGTTAACGTTAGACTCAACATTCAAAGGCGACACGCTTCCTCAGTCTCCAATGAAAGTCGACATGCTGTCTGACTTAAGCTTCGATCTTAACAAGAGCCACCTGAGCTTTGTGTTAGAGAAGCTACAAGCTAACGCTATTGCATTAGACGGTAAAGCAGACGTAATCCTATCTGAAATACCAAAGGTTCGTTTCTCTCTTCATAGCCTGAATATTGATTTAGATGAATTCTTAGGCTTAGGCAATACAACAGAAACAGCGAGCACAGCGCCTTCTGGTTCTGCTGGTGGTTCAACGTCAAGTTCTGGTAGTTCAGATCCAGCTAAAGAAGTGGAACCTGATCTGTCGGCTCTGAAAACGTTAGACGTGAAAGGTGACATCACGATTGATAAGTTCAAGGCGAACAACGCGAAGATGCAGAATGTTAAAACCGCATTTTCGGTTAACCGTGGTATCGCAGAGCTAACCTCATTCACCTCGAATCTTTACCAAGGTTCTATTTCTGCTACTGCAAAGTTAGACGCTCGTAAAACACCGGCGACTTACACGGCTAAGAAGAAAATCAAAGGCGTGAAAGTACAGCCGTTACTGGTTGATGTTGCAGATAACGATATGCTGGAAGGTACCGGTAATATTGATGTCAACGTGAAAGGTAAGAGTCTGACTCCGACGGGTATCAAGAAGAACCTAGTCGGTACTATCGTGATTAACTTTGAAGATGGTGCAGTTAACGGCATCAACGTAGCTCAACTGATTCGAGAAAACTACGCTAAGATCAAGGGCGAGAAAGTTGAAAGCACAAATGAAGCTCAAAAAACGGACTTCAGTGCAATGAAAGCGACGCTGAAAGTGGATAAAGGTTGGGTTTCAACTAACGACTTATCAGCACAGTCGCCACTGTTACGTGTGACAGGTCAAGGTAAAGCAAACTTCATCAATGAAACGGTCGACTTCCTTGTGCGTACATCAATTGTGGGTTCACTTGAAGGTCAGGGCGGTAAGAGCATCGACGACCTGAAAGATGTGACTATCCCAATTAAGGTAACAGGTCAGTGGGCAGCCCCGAAATTTGCACTTGTTTTTGATGATGTATTGAAACAGAAAGCACAGAAAGAAATTGATCGTGGTTTAGAAAAGTTAGACGAAAAGTACGGTGACAAGATCAAAGATGAGAAAACAAGAGACGCAGTAAACGGTCTACTAAAAGGTTTGTTTAACTAGTCTTCATCTCATTTAAAAATGAACAAAGCGCCACTCCTGTTGTAGGAATGGCGCTTTTTATTTTTGGCTCGATAATACTCAAGAGAGATTCCCTATGACACTCGTCCCTCGCTCTAGGGAATGACGATAGGCCGTCGTCCTTTGTTCAAGAGCGTAACGGCCTAGTGGTCGTCATCCTCGAGAGGGAAGAATGACCGAGTCGGGGATCTCTGGTTGAAGGTGATTACCAGTCAACGCCTTGTAGCGCTTTAACACCAGATTCAAAAGCGTGTTTCACATTGCGAACTTCAGATACTGTATCTGCTATCTCAGTAAGAGTACGGTGCGCGCCACGACCTGTAATGATGACAGACTGCATCTTCGGGCGGTTATTCAACGCCTCAACCACTTCATCGAGTTCGATGTAACCGTAGCTAACCATGTAAGTCAGTTCATCAAACAGAATCACATCGATCGACTCATCAGCCAGCATGCGTTGGCACTCTTTCCATACACGCTGCGCAGCTTCAATATCTTGCGCTTTGTTCTGAGTTTCCCAAGTAAAGCCTGTGCCCATGACTTGGAACTCGACATCAAGCTTTTGCAGAACGTTTTTTTCGCCGTTATCCCAGGTACCTTTAACAAACTGAGCAACGGCGCATTTCTTACCATGACCAACTGCACGTGTAATCGTACCAAAACCGGATGTTGATTTACCTTTACCGTTACCCGTGATGACCAGCAATAGGCCTTTTACTTCTTGTGCTGCAGCGACACGTGCATCGACTTGTTCTTTTACTTTCTGTTGTCTTGCTTTGTGGCGTTGTTCTTTGTTGTCTTCAGTCGACATAACAAATCCTTTTAAGTTGTGATTGCGTCTATCATAGCCTAACTTAACGATAGCAAAAACCATCGGAAGAACAGGTGATTAGGGATGAAAAAGATACTCGTAGTTTGTATGGGGAATATTTGCCGCTCGCCAACAGGTGAAGCGGTGCTAAGGAAGAAAGCGCAACAGCTGGATATTGATGTTGTGGTCGACTCTGCGGGGACGATTGGTTTTCATCAAGGCAACCCGCCAGACTCGCGATCCAAATCTGCAGGAGAGAAGCGAGGCTACAGCTTTAAGGGGATTACTTCTCGTAAAGTGGTTGATAATGACTTCGAAGAATTTGACCTGATACTCGCGGCAGATAGAGCCAATTTAGACGACTTAATGAGCCAGTGTCCAGCTCACTTCCAATACAAGCTTGCGTTATTTTTAAGCTTTGGAGAGTCACAATATCAAGAGATCCCCGATCCGTATTATGGTGAGGGAAATGGTTTTGAATTGGTGTTGGATTTAATCGAAGAGTCTAGCGAAGCGATACTGCGTTCGATGTAGTGTAGGAACAATGTACGTCGTTTTGTTATCAGCGTAAGGGCTGACCGATAGGTATAAAAAAGGCCGACATTGAATGTCGGCCTCTCTAAATCTAACTTAAAGCTACAGCTAAGATTACTTAGACATTACTTTGTAGATTGGGTCTTCTGCAACGTTCGCTTCAACTAAGCTACCTGCTTTGTGCAGCATAGCAACACAGTCTTGGCTTAGGTGGCGAAGGTGAAGTGTTTTACCTAGCGCCGCGTAACGGTCAGCAATCGTGTCGATCGCTTCAATTGCAGAGTGGTCAGTCACGCGTGAGTTTGCGAAATCAACGATTACATCTTGTGGATCGTTGTATGCGTCAAACAACTCTAGGAAGTTAGCCGTTGAACCAAAGAAGATTGGGCCGTTAACTTTGTACTCTTTTGAGCCTTCAGCGTTTACTGATGTATCTGCGTAGATGTGTTTAGCATGTTGCCAAGCAAACATTAGCGCAGAAGCGACAACACCAACACCTACTGCCACAGCAAGATCAGTCAGTACTGTTACTACGGTAACAAGAACGATAACGAAGAAGTCTTGTTTAGGAACGCGACGCGCAAGCTTGAAGGTTGCCCATTCAAATGTGCCGATAACAACCATGAACATTACGCCCACAAGTGCTGCTAGAGGAATCATTTCAATCAGTGCAGAACCGAACAGGATGAACATCAGTAGTGCAACTGCGGCGACGATACCTGAAAGACGACCACGACCACCTGAGTTTACGTTGATCATCGATTGACCGATCATCGCACAACCACCCATCGCACCGAATACAGAACACGTTACGTTAGCCATACCTTGACCAACACATTCACGGTTAGATTGACCACGAGTGTTTGTCATTTCGTCTAGTACTGTCAGTGTCAGCAGAGATTCAATCAGGCCGATAGCCGCAAGGATAATTGCGTACGGTAGGATGATCTGTAGTGTCTCAAAAGAAAACGGAACAGCAGGAATAGAGAACGTTGGTAGAGAACCCGCTAGCGTTGCAGCTTCGTCACCAGACATTGTACGTAGGAAGTCGACAACAGTGCGAGTTTCAAGGTCAAGACCGACAACCAAAGCCGTTACTGTAACAATAGCAACCAGTGAAGATGGTACCGCTGTTGTTAGCTTAGGTAGGAAGTGGATGATAGCCATTGTAAGGGCTACTAAACCCAGCATGAGTGTCATTTGACCGCTTGGTAGCCAAGTTAATGCACCTGTTACGTCTGGCGCTTTAAATTGACCAAGTTGAGCTAGGAAGATAACAATGGCCAAACCGTTCACGAAACCAATCATTACTGGGTGTGGAACGATACGGATAAATTTACCTAGTTTAAATACACCTGCTGCAATTTGCAGAAGGCCAGCCAGCATAACGGCTGCGAATAGGTATTGAACACCATGGGTTGCCACTAGGCTCACCATTACAACGGCCATTGCGCCGGTTGCGCCAGAAATCATACCTGGACGGCCGCCAAAGACAGAAGTGATTAAACCTACGATGAATGCTGCATAAAGACCAACCATTGGGTCAACGCCAGCAACAAAGGCGAATGCTACAGCTTCAGGTACCAGAGCCAGGGCTACTGTAAGACCTGAAAGCACGTCATTCTTTACAGAGTGCTTTGAAAATTGTGGGAATTCGAACATGTTTGCTCAGCTATGCTTAAGATGGATTTACCGACACGGGTGTATTGCGTAGCCAAACAGTGATGGAAAAGAGCGGCAATAGCGAAGTGTCGAAAAGATAAGTGCGCGAATGCTACCCAAAAATGTGATTAAGTTCAAGGTTGAACCTAACTTTGAGTAATATATCTGTTAATTTTTATTCGATTAGTAGATATGAAAAAGGCTGCTTTAATAAGCAGCCTTTGATTCTATTTACTCGCGATTACCTATCAGTAATCACTAGTAGTTTGGCTTAGTCATCGCCGCGCCAGCTTTGTTCGACGCTGCCTGACTGCCTGCACCTTTCGATACAAAACGTTCAGTGCGGAACGGAGCTGCAATCACTTCAATCTCTTTGATCTCTTGAGGACCAGGAGCTTTAGTCATTGGTGAACCGGCTTGCTTCTTAGCAACAGCTGCCTTTGGTGCCGCTTTAGGAGCTTCTGCTTTAACAACAGGTGCTTCTTCAACTTTTGCACTTTCAGCTTTAGGCGCTTCAGCTTCAACAACTGGTGTTGCTTCTGCTTGCACAGCTTCTGCTACAACAGGCGCTTCAACTTTCGTCGCTTCTGCAATCACTGGAGCTTCAACTTTCGCGGTTTCAACAACCACTGGTGCTTCTTCAACGACTGCAGGAGCTTCAACTACAGCAGGAGTCTCAGCTACTTGAGCTTCAACAGCAGCATCTTCACGACGGATGATAACTTTACCCATTGCAAGCTCTGGACATGCGAAGCCGCCAGTCATTGCTACGTTGCTTTGTGGTGCCGTCTCTAGAGCAACATTCTGCTCTTGAACAGATGTTTGAGCTTCAGCTGCTACTTGAACTTCAGCCACTTCAGGCTTTGCCTGCTTGTGGTGAGGTTTTGGAATGAAGCGAGGCATCACTTTACCCATAGCCATCTCTGGAGAAGCTACACCACCTTTACGTAGGCGGAATGGGTTAGGGCGACGATCACGACCGCGACGACGACGTTGACCACTTGCACGTAGGTGACGTGGAGAACGACGGTTACGACGTTGTTTCGGCTCTTCCTGTTCAGTTTGCTCTGCATTCGCTTGAGTTGCTTCTACTTGTTCCGCAACTTTTTGCTCTTGAGCTACTGACTGTTCTTTTGAAACAGATAGTTCTTTAGCAGCAACCTGCTCTTTTGAAGCGTTATCTTCAACTTGAGCTTGTTGGTCTTTAACACGAACTTGCTTGTTCAGTTTACGACGCTGACGACGCTCTTTAATCTTAGCTGCTTTCGCTTCAGGTTTAGCCTTAGGCGCTTCCGGTTTACCAGCTTGTGCTTCTGCTGCTAGCTGTAGACCTTCTTCTGCTAATTTAGATGGTGCTTGCTCTTCGCGTTGCTTCTGCTCATCACGTGGCTTGTTGCGACGGTCTTGCTTAGGCTTGCGAGGCTGACGAGTTTGCTGTGGAGCTGCTTCTTTTTGCTCTTCAGGCTTCTCATCACGAGCTGGCTTACGGCGGCGTTTGTTGTCACGGTTTTCGTTACGATTGTCACCACGTTCACCACGGTCGTTACGCTGTTCGCCACGCTCACCACGTTGGTTACGACGACGGTTATCGTTACGATCACGGCGTTGACGGTTGCCGTTGTTACGATTGTTTTTAGGTTTTTCTTCTTCTTTCTTCTCTTCTTCTTTTTTCTCTTCTTGAGTTGAAGAGCCAAATAAGAAGCTACCGATAGCTTTGAAGAAACGACCAATTAGGCCTGGTTCTTGAGTCGCTGCTGGTTCAGCTTTCTTCTCTTCTACAGCTTTAGGTGCTGGAGCAGGAGTTGGTGCTGATTGAGCAGGAGCTGCGAAGCCTTTCAGAGCAGGTTCTTCGATCTTCTTAGGACGAATAGTCTGTTCAGCAGGCTCTTTGCTTTCCGCTTCTTTTAGAGCTTCTAGCTTGTTAGGCAGCAAGTAAGATAGTAGATCGAACTCTTCACCTTCACGAACACGGATAACCTCAAAATGCGGCGTTTCCATGTCTGAGTTAGGAACAACAGTGATCTTAACTTCTTGGTTCTTCTCGATGTGGTTTACTGAGCGACGTTTTTCGTTCAGAAGGTAAGAAGCGATTGGAACAGGCACAACAGCAAGTACTTGTGCTGTGTTGTCTTTTAGAGCTTCTTCTTCAATCAAACGTAGAACAGAAAGTGCTAGAGATTCGTTATCACGAACAACACCAGTACCTGTACAACGAGGACAAATGTGGTGGCTTGCTTCTGCTAGTGATGGGCTCAAACGTTGACGAGACATCTCTAGAAGACCAAAGCGAGAAATACGACCAATCTGAACACGTGCGCGATCTAAACGAACGGCATCACGTAGACGGCTTTCTACTTCGCGTTGGTGGCGAACCGGGGTCATATCGATAAAGTCGATTACAACAAGACCACCTAGGTCACGTAGACGTAATTGACGTGCAATTTCATCGGCAGCTTCTAGGTTAGTGTTAAGTGCTGTTTCTTCAATATCGCCGCCCTTTGTTGCACGAGCAGAGTTGATATCGATAGAAGTCAGTGCTTCTGTTGGGTCGATTACGATAGAACCACCAGATGGAAGACGAACTTCACGTTGGAAAGCAGATTCGATCTGGCTTTCAATCTGGTAATGGCTGAATAGTGGCACTTCACCATCGTATTTCTTAACGCGATTCATGAAATCTGGGCGTATTAATTGAATGTGCGCTTGTGCACGTTCAAAAATAGTATTGCTGTCGATTAGAATCTCGCCAATATCACGACGTAGGTAGTCACGAATTGCGCGAACAATAACGTTACTCTCTTGGTGAATTAGGAAAGGAGCTGCATTTGAATCAGAAGCTTGCTTGATAGCGCCCCAATGGTTCAATAGAACATTCAGGTCCCACTCTAGCTCTTCTGCGCTTTTGCCAACACCCGCTGTACGCACGATTAAGCCCATACCTTGAGGAAGCTCAAGAGTGCTTAATGCTGCTTTCAGTTGAGTGCGTTCATCACCTTCGATACGACGAGAAATACCGCCAGCACGAGGGTTATTAGGCATAAGAACTAAGTAACTACCAGCCAAAGAGATGAAAGTTGTCAGTGCAGCACCTTTGCTACCACGTTCTTCTTTCTCTACTTGTACGATTACTTCTTGACCTTCTTTTAGCACTTCTTTAATGCTAGGACGGCCTTGGTATGTATAACCTTCAGGGAAGTATTCGCGGGCAATTTCTTTAAGAGGGAGGAAACCGTGACGTTCTGCGCCGTAATCAACGAATGCCGCTTCTAGGCTTGGTTCAATACGGGTAATACGTCCTTTGTAGATATTCGCTTTCTTTGACTCGTGACCTGGACTTTCGATATCTAGATCGAACAGTCGTTGGCCATCAACCAAAGCGACACGCAACTCTTCTTTTTGAGTTGCGTTAATTAACATTCTTTTCATTTAGAAATTCTCATTGTCTTTTCTTATTTTCATCATTGTTCTTATCGCTTTATTTCGTTTCTCATGGTGCCAGATCCCATGGCTTTATCGGTGCAGCCTCCCGGCTGGAGAGGGATGCTCTGGGGCACGTCAGTCATCATAGGGATTTAGCCTATGATCCGCGATGTGGCGGTGAATACTCAACATGAGTGTACGTGAGTAGAGCGATAAGGAACTCAGTTGACCGTGTCTTACGCCGATTGCAGCACTGTCTAATCTGAGTTATCTACTCATTTACTTGCTTATGAATGGTTAGCTGTTTAAATAATAGTCAAACCATTGATAGCAGCTGTGAACTATAGCAGCGGTCGGTAAACACAGCAATCTGCTTTGTCGGAATGCTGTAAAAAAAACAGTTTTTGTTTGGGTTTTGATAGCTCTAACTCACTGTCTATAAATAATTTATCAATTGATATTTTAATTTGCAGGAATCTTGATGCTTTTTTGTTCGAAGAATCAAAGAAATATAGAACTTCAATGACCATTTTGGGATAGATCGGTAAGGATTAGGGATAAATAAGTTCGGAATAGGGCTAAGAAAATCTCAATTATCAAAAGTGACAGTGATACAATAGCGCAATGAGCGAAATTAGAACCCAAGTCCAATTCGTCGACATTGACGAAGATATGGCTGGTCAGCGTATTGATAACTTCTTACGCAACCAATTAAAAAACATCCCGAAAAGCATGATTTACCGAATCGTGCGTAAAGGCGAAGTCCGCGTAAATAAAAAACGCATCAAGGCTGAGTACAAACTAAAAGCTGGCGATTTAGTTCGTATCCCTCCGGTTACTATTGAAGAGAAAACAGAAGAGAACGTGCCGAGCACGAAACTCAACAAGGTTTCAGAATTAGAACAGTGCATCATTTATGAAGATGATCACATGCTAATTCTTAACAAACCGTCTGGCACTGCTGTTCATGGTGGTAGCGGATTAAAATTTGGCGCGATTGAAGCATTACGTGCTCTTCGCCCTGATGCTCGTTTTCTTGAATTAGTGCACCGTATCGATAGAGATACGTCTGGCATTTTGCTTGTTGCTAAGAAGCGCTCGGCGCTAAGACACCTTCAAGCACAGTTCCGTGAAAAAACGGTTCAAAAATACTACTTCGCTTTAGTTATGGGCGAATGGAAGAACAGCTGCAAAGTCGTCAACGCACCTTTGTTGAAAAATGAAGTGAACAGCATTGTTCGAGTTAACCCGAATGGTAAAGCTTCTGAAACCCGTTTTAAGGTTTTAGAAAAATTCCAAGAGGCGACGTTGATTCAAGCAAGCCCAATTACAGGCCGAACACACCAAATTCGTGTGCACGCTCAGTATACTGGTCACCCAATTGCTTGGGATGATCGCTACGGTGATCGTCGTTTTGATGCTTACACGGGTAAGGTTGGTCTTGATCGTCTGTTCCTACATGCAGCAAACATCAAGTTCACACACCCAGGTAGTGAAGAGAAGATGGATATCTCGGCGCCAATGGAAAGAAGGCTAGAGAAAGCCCTAACTGGTTTACGTAAGCTTTAAGAAGATACGAGATACGAAGGTATAGAGTGCCTCTAAATTTGTTCTTCAGTATCCATAAATGAGAAAGGTTGACGAATATCGTCAACCTTTTTTGTTTTCATCTGTTGTAGAAGATCCCCAAGTCGCTCGTTCCTCGCCCTTGAGGATGACGACTTTTTAAAATCACGCTCTATATCATTAGTTGGTTAGATAAAATTGCGTGTTCCGCCATTCCCTAGACTGACGAAGGAAGGAGTAGGGAATCTCTAACAAAGAGAGCGTATCCGTTATAGTACACCCATTCCTTGCGCTTCTAACATATCGACTAGATCGATCAGCGGTAAGCCGATCAAAGTATTTGGATCTTTACCTTCCATCTGTTTAAACAACGCGATGCCTAACCCTTCACACATAAAACTGCCCGCGCAGTAATAAGGTTGTTCTTTCTCGACATAACTCATGATCTGTTGTTTAGTTAAATCGCGGAAATGCACAACAAAGGTGTCGAGACGCGTGTCAGCTTCATTGGTCTCGTTGTTCCAAACCGAAAGCCCAGTATAAAAAGTAATGCTCTTGCCGCTTTGACGAGATAACTGCTCGATCGCTTTTTCTCGAGTGTGAGGCTTACCTATGATCTCTCCATCAATCACACAAACCTGATCAGAACCGATGACTAAGCTAGGTTGCTCCACAACACAAGACTTAGCTTTGGTCTCAGCAAGGCGCATCACCAACTGTTGTGGTGTCTCTTCTGGAAGCGGCGTTTCATCGCAGTCTGGCTTGGCTGTAATGAAGCTTAACTGTAGTTTTTTGAGGATCTCTTGCCTAAATGGTGATGTAGAGGCTAAAACTAGTTGGTAATTTCTCATTTTAATTTACAATTCAAGGAAGCATTTATCTCAGGATAACGTAACTTGTCCTGCTATTCATAATGCTCTGAATAGGAAAGGCAGGAAAGTACATTTTTTTTGCCATTTCCTTTGACTAAACACGATTTGGAAGATAAGATTCGCGCCCTATGCAAAAGGAAAAAATACCGCGTACAGTTGATCCGGCAAGAACGGCTCAAAAACGACTCGATATGGATGGTATCATTCAGGTCAGTCTTTTGAAGCGTTTAACTGAAGCAACTGAAGGCGTAAAACGTGACGCGCAAGTCTCAATGTCATTTGGGCTTGATGAACAACGATTAGTCGTTATCTCTGGTAAAGCTAACGTCGAAGTCGATTTAGAGTGTCAACGTTGTAATGAGGTTTTCGCACATGAGTGCGATGTCCAATTTACTTATACTCCTGTTTACAGTGAGAAAAGTGAAGAGGAAGCACCGGAAGAGTACGATTTGGTAGATCTGAACGAGTACGGTGAGTTAGACCTGATTCAATTAGTTGAAGACGAGTTCATCCTTGGATTGCCACAAATAGCAATGCACGACGATGCGAAATGTAGCGTTAACTCAAATAACTTGGTGTTTGGTGAACTTCCTGAAGAAATTGAGGAAGACAAAAAGCCGAATCCATTTGATGTTTTAAAAAGCTTAAAGAAGTAATTGCTTCTTTAAGAATTTACATAGGAGTAGGGTCAATGGCCGTACAAAAGAGCAAGAAATCACGTTCAATGCGTGGCATGCGTCGTTCACACGATGCGCTAACTACAGCTGCACTTTCTGTGGACGCAACTTCAGGTGAAACTCACCTACGTCACAACGTGACTGCCGAAGGTTTCTACCGCGGCAAAAAGGTTATCAACAAGTAAGGTTGACCTTTGCAAAATCTAACCGTTGCGCTTGATGCAATGGGCGGGGACTTCGGTCCTCGTGTAACAGTGCCTGCCGCCGTGCAGGCACTGTCGTATTTCCCAGAGCTAAAAGTCATTCTAATAGGTGATCGAAACGCGATCACATCTCAATTATCTTCATTAGGTCGAATGCCTGATTCTCGTTTGAGTATCCAGCATTGTGATCGAGTCATTTCCAATTCTGAAAAACCTTCACTAGCCTTACGTAATAGTCAGGGTAGCTCTATGCGTGCCGCTATCGATCTGGTTGCCGAATCACAGGCTGATGCTTGTGTGAGTGGTGGTAACACTGGCGCACTGATGGCTTTATCCCGTTTCAGACTCAAGCTTCTTCCCGGTATTGATAGGCCTGCATTGGTTTCAGCTTTGCCTACTGCATCCGGAAATCGCACATGGATGCTTGATTTAGGGGCGAACGTTTCTAGTGACGCAGATTCACTCTTTCAGTTTGCTGTCATGGGCAGTGCATTAGCAGAACAACATTTAGGTCGCGCACCACGTGTCGCTATCTTGAATATCGGTGCAGAAGAAATTAAAGGCAATGACCTTGTAAAACGATGCGCTGAAATGTTGTCTAATACCCAGTCTGTGAACTTCATAGGCTATATTGAAGGTAATCAATTACTTCAAGATGCTGCTGATGTCGTCGTATGTGATGGTTTTGTGGGCAATGTCTGCTTAAAAACGTGCGAAGGTACGGCTCAGCTCTTTATTGATAAGCTAAAAACGCGCATGATGGCTTCAACAATAAAGGGTTGGATAGCCAGAATGCTGTTTTCTGAGCTATTTACTGAATTAAAAACCTTGAACCCCGACCAGTATAACGGCGCAAGTTTGTTAGGATTGCGCGGCATTGTCATTAAAAGTCATGGAAGTGCTGATGTGTCTGCAGTCGTCAACGCGATTGGTGAAGCAGTACACGAGGTCAAACGACAAGTCCCCAGCCGCATTAGCGATCGTTTGGAAGCGGTTTTACTCGAGAGGCATTATTAGTCTTCATGTATAGCAAAATTTTAGGTACTGGCAGCTACTTGCCATCTCAGGTGCGTACTAACGCAGACTTAGAGAAAATGGTAGAGACTAGCGATGAGTGGATCGTTGCTAGAACGGGTATTAAAGAGCGTCGTATTTCAGCGGAAAACGAAACCGTTGCTGATATGGCGTTTTACGCTGCTGAAAATGCCATTGAAATGGCAGGTATCGACAAAGAAGAGATTGATTTAATCATCGTTGCGACAACCAGCAGTAGCCACACATTCCCGTCTTCGGCATGTCAGGTACAAGGCAAGCTTGGTATCAAAGGCTGCCCTGCGTTTGATTTGGCTGCAGCGTGTTCTGGTTTTGTCTACGCACTGTCTGTTGCTGATCAACACATCAAGACTGGCATGTGTAAGAACGTTTTGGTAATTGGTGCGGATGCACTGTCAAAAACCTGTGATCCGACTGACCGCTCTACTATCATCCTATTTGGTGATGCAGCAGGCGCGGTGGTTGTAGGCGCAAGCGAAGAGCCAGGTATTTTGTCTACTCATATTTACTCTGACGGTAAATACGGTGAGCTTCTAAGCTTAGAAGTACCAGAGCGTGGCGGTGATGCAGACAAATGGCTGCACATGGCGGGCAACGAAGTATTTAAAGTGGCGGTAACTCAGCTTTCTAAGCTAGTTAAAGACACATTAGCGGCGAACAATATGGATAAGTCAGAGCTTGATTGGTTAGTTCCACACCAAGCGAATTACCGTATTATCTCGGCAACCGCTAAAAAGCTGACGATGTCGCTTGACCAAGTTGTGATTACTCTTGATAAGCATGGCAATACGTCGGCAGCTACCGTACCAACGGCCCTTGATGAGGCTGTTCGCGACGGGCGAATTAAACGTGGTCAAACGCTTCTACTTGAAGCATTTGGCGGCGGCTTCACTTGGGGTTCTGCGTTAGTTAAATTCTAACCCCAAGCGATAATCAACAAACAAGGCACATAACTTATGTGCCTTATTCAATTTTTTGCTTTGCTTAAAGGAAAATTACAATGAGCAAATTTGCTATCGTATTCCCAGGCCAAGGCTCTCAAGCTATCGGTATGCTTGCTGACCTAGGCGAACAGTATGATGTTGTTAAAAAGACATTTGCTGAAGCTTCAGAAGCACTTGGTTACGATCTATGGGCATTGGTTCAAGATGGTCCTGTAGAAAATCTAAATGAAACTTTTCGCACTCAACCGGCTCTATTAACAGCGTCTGTTGCAATTTGGCGTGTATGGCAAGAGCTTGGCCTAGAGCAACCTGTAAATCTAGCAGGTCACAGCCTAGGTGAATATTCTGCACTTGTATGTGCCGGCGTTATCGACTTTAAAGAAGCGATCAAGCTGGTTGAACTACGTGGTCAACTGATGCAAGAAGCGGTTCCTGCAGGTGTTGGTGCAATGTACGCAATCATCGGTCTAGACGATGAAGCGATTGCTAAAGCGTGTGAAGAAGCTGCGCAAGACGAAGTTGTGTCTCCAGTTAACTTTAACTCTCCTGGCCAAGTTGTTATCGCGGGTAACAAAGCGGCAGTAGAGCGTGCTGGTGCACTTTGTAAAGAAGCGGGCGCTAAGCGTGCACTTCCGCTACCTGTTTCTGTGCCGTCTCACTGTGCACTGATGAAGCCAGCAGCAGACAAGCTAGCGGTGGCTCTAGAAGCTCTAGAGTTCAACACGCCAGCATTGCCTGTTATCAATAACGTTGATGTTATCGCTGAAACAGATCCTGCAAAAATTAAAGACGCACTTGTTCGTCAGCTGTACAGCCCAGTTCGTTGGACTGAAGGCGTACAAGCGATGAATGAGCAAGGCGTTGAGAAGCTACTTGAATTAGGCCCTGGTAAAGTTCTTACTGGTCTAACAAAACGAATCGTAAAAACTATGACAGCTGCTGCAGTTAATGACACTGCATCACTAGAAGCTGCTAAGTAAATAACCACTTAATAGAGAAGTTATGATGAATTTAGAAGGCAAAGTTGCACTAGTTACAGGCGCAAGCCGTGGCATCGGTCGTGCAATCGCTGAACTTTTAGTTGAGCGTGGTGCTAAAGTTATCGGTACTGCGACATCTGAAGGCGGCGCAGCTGCAATCAGCGAGTACCTTGGTGAGAACGGTAAAGGTCTTGCTCTTAATGTAACGGATACTGACTCAATTGCTGCTACACTGAAAACCATCAACGATGAATTCGGTGCGATTGACATTCTAGTTAACAACGCAGGTATCACTCGTGATAACCTACTGATGCGTATGAAAGACGACGAATGGAATGACATCATCGATACTAACCTAACGCCTATCTTCCGCATGTCTAAAGCTGTATTGCGTGGCATGATGAAGAAACGTCAAGGCCGTATCGTAAACGTTGGTTCTGTAGTAGGTACTATGGGTAACGCTGGTCAAGCTAACTACGCAGCTGCAAAAGCAGGCGTAATTGGTTTTACTAAATCAATGGCTCGTGAAGTTGCGTCTCGTGGCGTTACAGTGAACACTGTAGCTCCTGGTTTCATCGAAACTGACATGACTAAAGCGCTAAATGATGACCAACGTGCAGCAACTTTGGCGAATGTACCAGCAGGTCGACTAGGTGACCCTCGCGAAATCGCTGAAGCTGTGGTATTTTTGGCGTCACCTGCGGCAGCTTATATCACAGGTGAAACACTTCACGTCAATGGCGGTATGTACATGGTGTAAATTATGTGCAACATTTGTGCATGATTTAAGTCAAGATCATACGTAATTTCGGTTAAAATCGTGAAAATTGTGGTTTGACCAGAAAAGTTGACCTTGCAACTTTCAATAGATTGAATAAACTACGGAAAACATCGCATAAAGCGAACTCTGTAAAGGAAAAGAAAAAATGAGCAACCTCGAAGAACGCGTAAAGAAAATCATTGTTGAACAGCTAGGTGTAGACGAAGCTGAAGTTAAAAACGAAGCTTCTTTCGTTGATGACCTAGGTGCAGATTCTCTAGACACAGTAGAGCTAGTAATGGCTCTAGAAGAAGAATTTGACACTGAAATCCCAGATGAAGAAGCTGAGAAAATTACTACTGTTCAAGCAGCTATCGATTACGTAACTAGCGCTCAGTAATAATCTCTCCCAGGCGGTCACCTCGACCGCCTGTGTTTTATCTAACTCATCTATCCTCATCTTAAATCACCTCAATCCCCGGAGTGTAAAATCGTGTCCAAGCGTCGTGTAGTTGTCACTGGCATGGGTATGTTGTCACCGGTAGGCAACACTGTAGAATCTTCTTGGAAAGCCCTGCTAGCTGGTCAAAGTGGTATCGTTAATATCGATCATTTTGATGCAACCAATTTCTCAACTCGTTTTGCAGGTCTAGTTAAAGACTTTAACTGCGAAGAGTATATGACTAAAAAAGATGCTCGTAAGATGGACTTGTTCATCCAGTACGGCGTCGCAGCAGGTATTCAAGCTTTAGATGATTCAGCCCTAACTATTACTGAAGAAAACGCTCCACGTGTGGGTGTTGCTATCGGTTCTGGTATTGGTGGTCTTGGTTTGATCGAAGCCGGTCACCAAGCTCTAACTGAAAAAGGCCCTCGTAAGATCAGCCCGTTCTTCGTACCGTCGACGATCGTGAATATGATTGCTGGTCACATGTCTATCATGCGTGGCCTACGCGGTCCAAACATCGCGATTTCTACTGCATGTACGACTGGCCTACATAACATTGGTCACGCGGCTCGTATGATTGCATACGGCGATGCAGACGCAATGCTAGCGGGTGGTGCTGAAAAAGCATCAACTCCACTAGGTATGGGCGGTTTTGGTGCGGCTAAAGCACTTTCTACTCGTAACGATGAGCCTCAAAAAGCTTCTCGTCCATGGGACAAAGGCCGTGATGGCTTCGTTCTTGGCGACGGTGCAGGCATGATGGTTCTTGAAGAGTACGAACATGCGAAAGCTCGTGGCGCTAAGATTTACTGTGAGCTAGTTGGCTTCGGTATGTCGGGTGACGCTTACCACATGACATCTCCAAGTGAAGATGGCTCAGGTGGCGCACTAGCAATGGAAGCGGCTATGCGTGATGCTGGCATTACTGGTGAACAAATCGGTTATGTAAACGCACACGGTACTTCGACTCCTGCTGGTGACGTAGCGGAAGTTAAGGGCATCAAGCGTGCTCTTGGCGAAGCAGGCAGCAAGCAAGTATTGGTTTCTTCTACGAAATCAATGACAGGCCACCTTCTAGGTGCTGCTGGTTCTGCTGAAGCTATCATCACGGCTATGTCTCTGGTTGACCAAATTGTTCCACCAACAATCAACCTAGATGATCCTGAAGAAGGCTTAGATATTGACTTAGTACCTCACACTGCGCGTGAAGTTAGCAACATGGAATATGCTGCATGTAACTCATTCGGTTTCGGTGGTACAAACGGCTGTTTGATCTTCAAAAAGATTTAATCATCTTATTAAAGACGTAAACACTCGTAGATAGTCACAATTAGACTTGTTTTTAAACGGCTTGATGCTTTAGCATTGAGCCGTTTCTTTTTATGGGGAAAAACATGTTTTGGGTTGATGGAGAAAGCCAGCAAACTATCGATATTTTGGATCGCTCGTTTCAGTACGGAGACGGCTGTTTTACGACAATGCTCGTGAGTGATGGTGAGATACAACATCTTCACGATCATCAGCACCGTGTCGACGAGTGCCTTAAAGCGCTACGCATTTCTGCTCTTGATTGGGATGTTGTTAGTCTTTGGCTCGATACTGCGCTTCAACACATCCAACATAACGCTCTTCATGGCACAAAGAGCCTTGATGGTTCAAAGAAGCTCCATAACGCCAACAAGCCTCATAATCAAAAAGCAGGGATCAAGCTGCACGTTAGTCGTGGAGCGGGTGGGCGTGGCTACAGTACCAAGAATATCGCCAAGCCGACAATCACCATCAGTACCTTTGATTACCCAAGCCATTATTCAGCGTGGCAAGACTCCGGTGTTGAACTCGGTATCTGCCATCAAGCGCTAGGTTTGAGCCCACTACTGGCTGGCCATAAGCACAATAATCGCCTTGAGCAGATTTTGATGAAAGATGAAATGGATCAAGCTAATGAAGTGGATGGCGTGGTTCTTGATATATCGGGCAATGTGATTGAAACCACCATGGCCAATCTGTTCTGGCGCAAAGGTCAGTCGATATACACACCTCAACTCACTCAAAGTGGTGTCGCGGGGGTTATGCGTAAGCAAGTGTTAACCGCGCTGAATCAGGCTGAACTTTCCGTTACAATTAGTGACTACTGCTTATCTCAACTCATGCAAGCTGATGAGGTTTTCATGACAAACTCCATTTTAGGGGTTGCCCCAGTTACCCGTATTAGTGATACCCAATTTAACATTGGAACCATTACTCGTAGCCTTCAAGGACAACTAAACTCGTGATCAAAAAGTTATTTATTTTTATTATCTTGTGCTTAATTACAGCCGGTGCTGCTGGTTTTTATGTTTACAACCAAGCGCAAGATAACCTGAAACAAGTTATTCAATTAGAAAAACCACAAGTCGTGACTGTTGCTTCAGGTAGCAGCTTTAACCACGTTCTAGCCCAGTTGATTAACGAGGGGCTGTTTGAGGCTTCTCCTTACGAGAAATTAATCCGTAAGTTACATCCTGAGCTTGTAGACGTAAAAGCGGGTACTTTCCTGCTTGAACCGGGTTTAACCTTAGAGCAAGCGCTACAGGTGCTTGTAGAAGGGAAAGAACACCAGTTTACTATTACCTTTGTTGAAGGCAGTCGTTTTGACGAATGGCTTGTTCAGCTAAAAGACAACGAATTCATTCAACAGACATTGGATGGCGTTTCTGAAAAAGAGATCGCTGAAAAGTTGGGTATTGAAAACGAAAAGCTAGAAGGTCTCTTCTTAGCAGAAACGTATCACTACACCTACGGCACCACTGATTTAGATTTGTTGAAGCGCGCGCATCGAGACCTAATGAGCGTGGTGAATGAAGAGTGGGAAAATCGAGCGGATAAGCTGCCTCTTAAATCGCCATACGAAGCGTTAATTCTTGCATCTATCATTGAGAAAGAGACCGCTGTTGCGTCAGAACGTAAGCGTGTTTCTTCTGTGTTTGTTAACCGTCTAAACAAGCGTATGCGTTTGCAAACTGACCCAACGGTTATCTATGGCATGGGTGACAGCTACGATGGCAACATCCGTAAGAAAGACTTACGCACGCCAACGCCTTACAACACCTATACAATGAGTGGCTTGCCACCGACACCTATCGCTATGGCAGGCAAAGCGTCTATCAACGCGGCGTTGAATCCAGAGAAGAGCAACTACTTGTATTTCGTTGCGAGTGGAACAGGTGGGCACGTATTTTCAAAGAGTTTGACTGAGCATAACCGTGCAGTGCGAGCTTACTTAAAGCAATTAAGAAAAAACAGATAAAGAAATAATTATGAATCAGTCGAAATTTATCGTGGTTGAAGGCCTTGAAGGCGCTGGCAAAAGCACAGCAATCAATGCCATCGTTGAGACATTAAAAGCATCGGGTGTTGAAGATATTGTTAATACTCGCGAGCCGGGTGGTACTGTCTTAGCTGAAAAGATGCGTTCATTGGTTAAAGAAGAGCACGAAGGCGAGAAGCTTCAAGACATGACTGAATTGCTGTTGATGTATGCAGCACGTGTTCAATTAGTCGAGAACGTCATCAAGCCGGCACTCGCCAATGGTCAATGGGTATTGGGTGATCGTCATGATATGTCTTCACAGGCATACCAAGGTGGTGGTCGCCAGATCGCGCGCACGACTATGGAATCACTGAAAGCAACCACGCTAGGCGGCTTTAAACCCGATCTAACGCTATATTTGGACCTAGACCCTAGAGTAGGACTAGAGCGTGCCAGAGGCCGTGGTGAGCTTGATAGAATTGAAAAGATGGATATCTCATTTTTTGACCGAACGCGTGAGCGCTATCTAGAAATCGCAGGGCAAGACGATTCTGTACTCGTGATTAATGCACAGCAAGAAATTGAGCAAGTAGCCGCTGATATTAAAGTCGCGCTAAGTGCTTGGCTCAATAAACAGTAGGTAGTCATGGCTGAAGTTTATTCTTGGCTCACACCGGTATGGAGTGAGTGGAAAAAAAGTCTCGATGCGGAGCGTTTTCCTAACTCTGTGATTGTTAATGCACCGGAAGGGCTCGGCGTTGATGCTTTGATTAGCCAACTTACCGACGCATTGATGTGCACGAACTATGAAAGCGAGTCGTGCGGGTTTTGCCACAGCTGTGAGTTAATGAAGTCGGGCAGTCATCCTGATTTTCATGTGATCTCACCCGAGAAAGAAGGTAAGTCGATCACGGTTGATCAAGTGCGTGCCAGTAACCGCTGGGCTCAAGAGTCTTCTCAGTTAGGTGGTTTGCGCGTTATTTTGCTTAACCCTGCTGAAGCAATGAACGAATCGGCTTCCAACGCACTATTGAAAACTCTGGAAGAGCCATCAAGCAAGTGCATCTTCATTCTGTCTACTCGTAACAGTAATCGCTTAATGCCGACTATTATTAGCCGTTGTCAGCAATTCAATGTGGTTAGTCCGCAGTTAGAGACAGCATCAGCGTGGTTAGATGGTGAAGTGGGCAAAGCGGTACCGCAGTATATTTTAGCACTCAATGACAACGCGCCTTTAAAAGCAAAAGCGATGTTTGAGCAAGGTGGCGTTGAAGCTTCAACAAAAGCGCTCGATGGCTTTGTGAATGTGATAAAAGGCACTCAACCTGACATGCTAAAGTTCTCTACAGAGCTTAGCAAAGACCCTTTGATTCAACTTGGCTGGCTTTGGCATCTATTGTCAGATGTACAGAAGCTGCATTTTGGTTTGGCGAATCAGGCTTTCACTCCGAGTGCGAAAGCACTGTGTGAGGCGATGTCTTATCAAAGTGCTTATGCAGCATCGAATAAACTGCTGACATTGATTGAGCAGTTAAAGCAACACCCTGGGCTCAATACGGAGCTACTCATAATGAATTGGCTGATAGCCACTTGCGAGGAAACATGTTCGTAGATTCCCACTGTCATTTAGACAAACTGGATTACCAAGATTTACACACCAGCGTAGAAGATGTGGTTAACAAGGCGAAGGCTGCTAATGTAGACCAATTGCTTTCTGTCGGTGTGACACTCGATTCGTTTGAAAATATGCTCGAGATGATCTCGCCGTTTGATAACGTTAAAGCCTCTTGTGGCGTTCACCCTCTCGATGTTGAAAGTGATTTCAGCCTAGAGACAATGCGTGAATACGCGAGCAACCCTAAGGTTGTGGCGATTGGAGAGACAGGTTTAGATTATCACTACCAACCAGAGACGGCGGAGCTGCAACAGCTACGATTTAAGCAGCATGTTGAGTTAGCCGTTGAGCTGAATAAACCTTTGATCATTCACACTCGTAACGCACGTGAAGACACATTAGCTATTTTACGTGATGGCGGAGCTGAGAAGTGTGGCGGTGTGATTCACTGCTTTACCGAAGATCAAGCATTCGCAGAAGCAGCAATGGAACTAGGTTTCTATATCTCAATTTCAGGCATTGTGACCTTTAAGCAGGCTACAGAACTTAAAGAAGTTGTTAAAAACCTACCGCTAAACAGGTTGCTGATCGAGACGGATTCTCCATACTTGGCGCCCATTCCATATCGTGGAAAGCAGAATCAGCCTGCATATGTCGTCGAAGTGGCGGCCTACATTGCGCAATTAAAAGGTGTGTCGATGAAAGAGGTTGCCGAACAAACGACCAAAAATTACCAAAAACTTTTTTTGCGATAAAAATCTAAGTAAACAAATAAAAGGGAGCAAAAGCTCCCTTTTTGTGTTTTTGATCACCAAAAATACGTTTTTTTTTAATGTTTACGAATTATGTTGAACTTGAGAGCGCTAATTATAACATTTGTAATTTTGTTACTAAAAATAACATTCGCTCCTATTTTATTTACCCAGTAAAATAATAGGGCTCTTGAAAAATACTTATATATTTCAATGCATTAAACACTTGTAAAGCATTGCATTTCTAGATTTGACATGTGATCCAAGACGTGTTTTGAAACTAAATTTCGTAAGTGACTAGAAAGTTAGTTCCCCATCAATATATATTTAGCGGCAGAAAATATAATGCAATACATGGTTACATTTTCGCAGGGTGCTAACATATAGGCTACGGGGGTGTGCCGTTAGAACCCAATATAATTATTTTATCTTTATCAGGAGCATAAACATGTTTAAGAACCTTTTTGCTAGCCTGCAGAAAGTTGGTAAGTCTCTGATGCTTCCAGTATCAGTTTTACCAGTTGCGGGTATTTTGCTAGGTGTCGGTGCAGCAGATCTTCCTTTCATTCCAGAAATCGTTTCAAACTTAATGGAACAAGCTGGTGGTTCAGTATTCGGTCAAATGGCACTACTGTTCGCAGTAGGTGTTGCACTTGGCTTTACTAACAACGATGGTGTAGCGGGTCTAGCTGCTATCGTTGGTTATGGCATCATGACTGCTACACTTGGCGTAATGGCTGGTGTAATGGGCGTTGATAAAATCGATACTGGTGTACTAGGTGGTATCCTAGTCGGTGGTGTTGCTGCTTGGGCATTCAACCGTTTCTTCCGTATTCAACTACCAGAGTACCTTGGCTTCTTCGCTGGTAAGCGTGCTGTGCCAATCATCACAGGTTTCTCTGCGATTGGTCTAGCAATCCTACTATCTGTAGTATGGCCACCAGTTGGCGGCGCTATCTCTGCGTTCTCTGATTGGGCTGCTCACCAAAACCCACAAGTGGCGTTTGGTATCTACGGTATCGTTGAGCGTTCTCTAATTCCATTTGGTCTTCACCACGTTTGGAACGTACCTTTCTTCTTTGAAGCTGGTACTTGTGTAAACGCTGCTGGCGAAACTCAAAACGGTGTTCTTACTTGTTACTTAGTTGCTGATGACGCATCTCGTGCAGCGGGCAATGGCTTCGGTCAGCTAGCTGGTGGTTACATGTTCAAGATGTTCGGTCTACCTGCTGCTGCAATCGCGATTGCACACTCAGCTAAGCCTGAAAACCGCGCTAAAGTAATGGGCATCATGGCTTCTGCTGCGTTGACTTCATTCCTAACGGGTATCACTGAACCAATCGAATTCTCTTTCCTATTCGTTGCTCCAGTACTGTACGCAATCCACGCTCTACTAGCTGGTTCTGCATACGTTCTTGCGAACACTCTAGGTTTTGTACACGGTACATCTTTCTCACACGGTCTAATCGACTTCCTAGTTCTATCTGGCAACGCGTCTAAGATGGGCCTAATGGTTGTATGTGGTATTGCTTACGCTGCAATTTACTACATCGTATTCCGCACTGTGATTAAAGCTCTAGACCTTAAAACTCCAGGCCGTGAAGACGAGACTGAAGAAGAGTCAGTTGCGACTGGTTCTGAACTTGCTGGTGAGCTAGTTGCTGCATTCGGTGGCAAAGCGAACATCACTGGTCTTGACGCTTGTATTACTCGTCTACGTGTTGCAGTAGCTGATACAGCTCTTGTTGACCAAGACAAGCTGAAGAAACTAGGCGCTGCAGGTGTTGTAGTAGTAGCGGGTGGCGTACAAGCTATCTTCGGTACTAAGTCTGACAACCTTAAGACAGACATGGATGAGTGGATCCGTAACAACGGTTAATTCTCTGATTCAATAAATTGAAAGGAGGCCGAAAGGCCTCCTTTTTTGTTTTCTGCTCTATGAAAGATCTATTGTGCTTAATCTCCATTAACTCAGGTACTTATCATTCAACTCGATCATTTGATGGTCGTTCCCAAATTTTTCGTGTCTTTTATCTTTTACCCAGCGATGACACCTTTTGCTGAGATTCCAGTAGACTTCCGTTTTTTAAGTACAGTCTGAGAATATTATGAAACATCGTTACTTGATCGGCCTTATGTGCTGCAGCGGAGCTTCGTTTGCTCAAGCTTCTGAAGCTCCAGCTTTGGAAGTGGGACTCGCCATTGACCAAGACCTGAGTGTCGTTGTGGAATTTGATCAGAAATACCGTGCTACGATTGGCAATGACGGCGCTGCCTTTGATTACATTTTGAAGCGTGGTCAGTTCGAGACTGAAGCTCCGTTGAGCTGGTACGTCGGTGCTGGTGCTTGGGCTGAATGGAATGACGACTTTGGCTTACGCTTGCCGTTAGGCGTGAAAGTGAATTTCTACGAAGGTTGGAATGCTTACGCTCAAGTTCACCCTGAACTCGATATGTATAAAGGTGTTGAGTTGCAAGTGGGCGGCGCTTTAGGTGTTACCTATAAGTTCTAACCTGAACTAAAACCGTTTTAATAATGAAAAAACCAGCATTTAGCTGGTTTTTTAGTTTGGGCCGATCTTATATTTTTGCTTCATTGAGCCGCTTAGAAAGTAAAACTCAGTCCGACATTGGCTTGGAATTGGTTCATCCAGTCGGTATCAAAGCGAATGATGCACTCTTGCCCGTTATTTGGGATATTACAAACACCGGAGGTATCGTTGTCGACAACCGTGCCTAACCAACGTACTTGTGTGTTCAACGCTAGTCGGTCACTAAATTTGTACTCTAAGCCACCAAAGATAGAAGTTGAGAATCCATACTTATCTTTTGCCCAGTCTACATCGACGTAAGAAGCACCCAGGCCTAGCCCTAGATAACCCGACAACACAGGCGAAGCAGGGTAGTAGATGCTGCTTTGAAGGTGCAGGTATTGGATGGAGGAGCTTAGGTTAAGCGTTTCTAATTCCGAGCTCTGATTGGAGTAGAAGAAGCCGATGCGTCCTTTTTCAAGTGGCGCTTCAATGGCAAAGGTGTAATTTTCAGAGCCTTTCATGTCATAGGTTTTACCGTCCTGGTCTTCGACACTGCCACCGCCGGTATAACCTACCATAGGTGTAATGATGATCTCCGGCGAAGCATACGCGCTTGAAACGGAGAGAAGCGTAATCAGTGCCATCATATTTGCTTTGTTATTCATGAGTATATCCTTATCCATACACTTACTAATTGTGATGGTTACATCAATATTGTGCGACTAATTTCGACGATTCTTGAAGATACTTCACACACCTGATAGTACTTAAATAGAGACTCGACAAATTAATAATAAACCAGAGGTGTCTATGGACCATAATCTGAAAAATGCCCTACAAATTACCGTGTTTATCTACATGATCATTCTTTCATTTGGCTTTATTGCGATTGGTAGTTAATACCATCTATTGCGAGGCTGAGTTTTGATACTCAGGGAATAATGAATAGTGGGATTATAACCAATATTGATACAGCAATAGACTTGGATTATTACGCTAAGTTTATTGCTGGAAAAACAGCACTGGTCGCTCAAGGTGGCGGACAGAGAAGTATTTTTACTTCTGGAGTGCTGGATGCCTTTCTTCTCTCAAATTTTGACCCCTTCGACGAATTTTTTGGTACCTCAGCAGGTGCTCTCAACTTATGTGCTTATCTGTGCCGTGATAAAGGCCTTGGACGTTCTTTTGTTCTCGACCTCACAACCTCACCAGAGTTCTTCAATCTCTTTTCCTATATACGACACAGAAAGAACCTAGGATTAGAATGGGCGCTAGAACAAATCATGGCTTACCCATATAAGCTCGATCTGGATTTAGGGCGACAAACGCTAGGCGATCGCCACTTCTATGCGGCTGTAACGGATTCCAAAGACTTACGAGACCACTACTTCCCATTATTGGGCGAAGATTGGTACAAGGTGATGATTGCGACCTGTGCTATTCCTCGCTTGTACAATGACGAAGTCTTTATTGGTGACAGTGCTTATGTGGACGGTGGTGTATCGGCGTGTATCCCAGTTCAGGAAGCGTGGCGAAGACAAGCTCGTTCTATTGTGGTGATTCGTACTGAGCCAGTGGTGGAGGAAGGTAATACCCATTTGGTTGAAGCACCAGTTAAGGGATCTTCAGTCAAAGCGCCTAAACCTATATCTGCAGAAGAACTGGAGTGGTTCCGCGAATCTTTCGACAGTGTTCAAGGCCATTGGCAACAGAAAGTGGAACAGTGGAAAACCGACTGGACCTCTTTCTTCCAACAACAAATTATGCGCTCAAAAGAGCAGAAGCGTGACCGTGGGCATTTAGACCTGCTGAACGGTGGTCGCTGGCTATTTGGTGCAGATGATATTTATCGCTTAAGTCATTTAATCGGAGATAAGTTTGATTCAGGGTTGGCTGACATGCTGATGGTGCATTATCAGACCTACTCATTGACTCAGGATTTTTTGAATTCGCCACCAGACGACGCGTTTGTGGTTCAGATAGCACCTAGTCAAACGCTTAAATCGAGCTCATTAATGAGTCATAAAGATGATTTACTGCATGATTACGAATTGGGTTTAGAAGCCGGTTACCGATTTGTGGAGACCTATACCTCAACGGAAAACGCTCGCAACTCGCATATGCCACAGTTAGCCACCATTGCTGCGGGTAACTAATTCCCGAAGTTGATGAGCTAGCATGCTGTGAGCTCGTTATGCTGTTTAAGCAGATTTTAGTGAGTCGTGTTCTGAAATGAAAAAGGGTTATTGAACTTGGTTCGATAACCCTTTTAAGTTTTTGAGATTAGGCGAATCGTTTCGCCTTAAGGTCAAATATTAGGTGACAGGCAAGATTCTCATACAGTTGGTTGACCCTGCTACATCCATAATGTCGCCTTGAGTGACGATCACTAGGTCACCAAACTTAAGGTGTCCTTTCTCTTTCAAGCAAGTGAGTGTAGATAGTGCAATGTCAAAGCTGTCTTCGGCTTCTGTCTCGAAGTAGATTGGTGTCACACCTCGGTATAAGGTACAGCGATTAAGCGTTCCTTCGTTACGAGACAGCGCGTAGATCGGCATGTCGGCACTCAGGCGAGACATCATCAATGCGGTGCGGCCTGACTCGGTGAGAGTGACAACGCCTTTAATGCCTTCCATATGGTTTGCAGAGTAGATGGTCGCCATCGAAACGGTTTCTTCGGCAGTAACAAAGGTGCGGTCAATACGGTAATTGGATTGGTTATTAATGCCTGCCATTTTTTCCGCACCAATACAGACTTCAGCCATCGATTTTACGGTCTCGACTGGGTAGTCACCAGCTGCAGTTTCACCAGACAGCATCACAGCATCGGTGCCATCGAGTACGGCGTTGGCAACATCCATAACTTCGGCACGGGTTGGCATTGGCGCAGAAATCATTGATTCCATCATCTGAGTTGCGGTGATGACAGTTCGGTTAAGCGCTCTAGCACGGCGTATAAGCTGTTTTTGTACTCCGACTAACTCAGGGTCGCCAATTTCCACTCCGAGGTCACCACGAGCCACCATGACCACATCTGAGGCCATTATGATGTCATCCATGTTCTCAACTGTAGCTACTGTCTCTGCTCGCTCCACTTTTGCGACGAGGTGAGCTTCTAAGCCGGCTTCTCGTGCAAGCTGACGAGCATAGTGCATGTCTTCACCATTACGAGGGAAAGACACCGCTAGGTAATCCACTTTGATTTGTGCGGCGGTGACGATGTCGCGCTTGTCTTTTTCTGTTAGCGCTTCTGCGGAAAGGCCACCCCCTTTTTTGTTGATGCCTTTGTTATTTGAGAGTGGGCCGCCAATGATGACTTCGGTATGAACGCGACAGCCTTCCACTTTGGTTACTTTGAGTTGAACACGACCATCGTCAAGCAACAGTATATCGCCGGCGGATACGTCGTTAGGCAGTTCTTTGTAATCAAGGCCAACGGCTTCTTGATTGCCTTCACCTAAACCTAGGCTGCTATCGAGAGTGAACAGGTCGCCTACGGCAAGTTGGATTTTGCCATCTTTGAATGTCGACACACGAATCTTGGGACCTTGTAAGTCTCCGAGAATGGCGATTTGAGTACCGTGTCTTTTTGCTATTGCTCTGACTTTTTCTGCGCGTTGTATATGGTCGTCGCTGGTGCCGTGAGAGAAGTTCATACGAACAATATTGGCACCGGCTTTGATGATCTCTTCAAGCACGTTACCTTTATCAGTAGAAGGGCCTAGCGTTGTGACGATTTTCGTTTTTCTTAATTCGGCTGTCATGAATACTCCTAGAGTGAGGCCAAGTAATCTTTTAAAAGACTGAATTAAGTATATGCATTAATTGATAATTTATTGGGAGCTAGGAGGATATTTCTTGATTTGCCTTTAATTATTGAATTCAGGGCTCAAATGCGATGTTTTATTCTGAAAATTAAGTCGCAAATTATCGATGTGGGTGTTAATTTTCCTCGAACTATTTGACTCGATACACAAAGATTCATGTATATACGTGATACTGGTCACGGCGATATACCAAGTGACTTCACAATTACTTCGCAAAGTAAAAAAATTACCTCGTTGATGATTTCTGGAGCGTAAAATGTACATGGCTCAACCGGGCCATATTGATCATATCAAACAGGTCAATGCTGGTCGTGTATATAAACTAATTGACCTTAAAGGTCCTATTTCTCGTATCGATCTGTCCAAGCAAAGTGAGTTGGCTCCGGCGAGTATTACTAAAATTACCCGTGAACTCATTGAAGCTCACCTTATTCACGAAACGACGGTTCAAGAAGCCACGACTCGTGGGCGTCCTGCTGTCGGTCTGCAAACCAATAACGAAGGTTGGCAATTTTTGTCGATGCGTCTTGGTCGCGGATACTTGACGATCGCGCTCCATGAATTGGGCGGCGACGTGCTTATCGATACCAAGATTGATATCCATGAACGTGATCAAGACGATGTGCTTGCGCGTCTTCTCCATGAAATCGATGAGTTCTTCCAAACCTATGCCGAGCAACTCGACAGGGTGACGAGTATCGCTATCACACTGCCAGGTCTGGTGAATTCAGAGCAAGGTATTGTGTTGCAGATGCCGCACTATAACGTTGAAAACTTAGCGTTGGGGCCGGAGATCTACAAAGAAACCGGTTTGCCAGTTTTTATTGCCAATGATACCCGAGCGTGGGCATTAGCAGAAAAGCTGTTTGGTAACTCACAAGACAACGACAACTCTGTTCTTATCTCGATTCACCACGGTTTAGGTGCCGGGATCATTCTTGATGGTCGCGTTCTGCAAGGACGTCACGGTAACATCGGTGAGTTGGGGCATATCCAGATCGACAAGGAAGGCAAGCTTTGCCACTGTGGTAATCGAGGCTGTTTAGAAACGGTGGCGAGTTCTCAGGCAATCCGTGAGCAAGTCAAAGAGCGATTGGTAAATGGTGAAGAATCAACGCTAACGGTGTTTGAAGACGTCACTATTGAACAGATCTGTGCTGCCGCTGCTAATGGGGATCCGCTGGCTGTCGAAGTGATTGAACAGTTAGGCCGTTATCTAGGTTCTGCGATTGCGATTGTGATTAACCTGTTCAACCCAGAGAAAATCTTGGTGGGTGGTGTTATCAATCAGGCGAAGAGCGTGTTATACCCGGCGATTCAAAAGTGTATCGAAGAGCAGAGTCTATCGGTTTACCATAAAGACTTAGAGCTGGTGGAATCTCGTTTTTATAAGCAGGCAACCATGCCAGGTGCTGCGCTCATCAAGCAGGCCTTATACGATGGCCAACTGTTAATGAAAGTTATTGAAGGTTAACCCCTTTTTCTCGTCTTGTAGCCTTACCTTGAACCTTTCCATGTACTTAAGCTTTGTATAACATCATTTGTTGTACTTAGTTTAAGCATTCTGTGCATTGGCGCTTTGCTTTAACCTATTGAAGTAGGCTATTGTAGCCACAGTTATTATTTGTCACTAAGGTGTTGTATGTCTGGCGTTTTAAATTCGGTTGATCAGAGAACCAAACTGGTCGGTGAAAACCGTCTGGAACTCTTGTTATTCAGCTTAAATAGTCGTCAACTATTTGCGATTAACGTATTTAAAGTGAAAGAAGTCCTCAAAGTGCCAGTACTCACTCGCTTACCGGGCTCTCATCATCATATTACGGGTGTTGCGTCTTTACGTGGTGAATCGGTGCCTGTTATTGATTTGCGTAGTGCCATTGGCTTTCCGCCATCTCGTGCGGAGTCTCAAGAGAGCAACCTGATTATTACGGAATACAACCGAACCGTACAAGGTTTCTTGGTTGGGCAAGTTCGTAATATCGTGAACACGACATGGACAGAAATCCAGCCGCCGCCAAAGACAACAGGCCGTGCAAACTACCTAACCGCTATTACGCATATTCAAGAAGAAGAGCAGCACAAGATCGTCGAGATCATCGATGTTGAGAAAGTGTTGGCTGAGATCATTGATTACGATGTCTCGATCTCTGAAGGCGTTTTAGATGAACAATTAGCTCAGGAGATGATAGGACGCAATGTGCTTATCGTTGATGACTCTTCAACAGCGCGTAACCAGATCAAAGGCACCTTGTCGCAGTTGGGTTTGAACATTATTGAGTGTTGTGATGGCTTAGAAGCACTGACCTTACTTAAGGGCTGGTGTGATGAAGGCAAAGACATCAATCAAGAAATATTGTTGATGATCACCGATGCTGAAATGCCTGAAATGGACGGCTACAAGCTGACACACGAAGTACGTACTGACCCAAGAATGCATGACCTATTCATCACGCTAAATACTTCATTAAGTGGAAGTTTTAATGAAGCTATGGTTGAGAAAGTAGGGTGTAACCGCTTTATTTCTAAGTTCCAGCCAGACCTCTTGGTTGAAGTGACTCAAGAGCGAATGCGTCAGATTTTGTAATTAATGCTGCTGTACGGTTTGTTTTGAGTGACCGTATAGACAACGTTTGCTAATATTCACGCAGCATATTTTTCTTAACGAAATATGCTCAACTACTAGCGTAACTTTTCACACACAATCTAAGGTAGTTCCTCTTAATGATATGGTTAACGTCTAAAGTCGTCATGACTTTGAGCTTATTACTGTATAGGGAATTTAAGAAAAGACGTACGGAAGCTGAAGTTGAGTCATAACTCAACAACTGGAATTGAAGGGAAGCGGATGCTTCCCTTTTTCGTTTTTCTTTCTCTCGTTTCTTTAGCCAATGACCGGTTGAGACCAGTTGGTACTTCGCTAATGAAAATCCCGAGATTTGGTTTTCAAGCCAACAATTTCATCGGTAATATCGATAAGTTTTCCCGCGATAACATGCACGACTTCACCTTCTTTTTCTAATATCCCTTGTACTTTTAACGCCTTGGCTGTGAGATAAGCTTGCTGTTGAGCGCGTGCGGTTGCTCCCCATACCACGACATTAATATTACCAGAGCTATCTTCTAGCGTGACAAAGGTGACACCTGCCGCGGTGCCGGGAGATTGTTTTCCTGTGACTAATCCGACAACGGTGACCATAGATTTGTGTCTTTGCTGTATTAAATCTTTCATGTGTGTGAATCGACCTAGTCGTCCCGCTTCTTCGAGCAAAGTGATGGGGTGCTTGTTCAATGAAATTCCGACACTGGTGAAGTCTTCGAGTAGATCTTGCATCTCATTGGGCTTGTGCAGTACATGTTCGTCATGCCCTGCCTCAGCATCGTCATAGGCTTGGCTAAACAGAGGTAAATCCGACGCCGAGTCCATGATCGCCCAGCGAGTCTGGAAGCGGTCACCAGAAACGTTATGTAGCGCATTGGCTGATGCCAGTAGCTCGATATCTTTCTTATTCATCGATAACTGTTTGACCTGACTAGGGTGGCGATAACCGGATTGTGGGCGATTGGCGAGCACGCTTTGAATTCCATGCTCGCTGAATCCTTTGATTTGTCGCAGCCCTAAGCGAATCGCTAGACCATTCTGATGAGGGGCAACCGTGTGGTCGTTTTGAGAAGCGTTCACACATACCGGAAGTATCACCACATTGTGTCGTTGTGCGTCTTGTACCAACTGTGAAGGGCTATAAAACCCCATCGGTTGGCTATTCAACAGAGAAGCGTAGAAGCACTCTGGGTAGTAGCATTTCAACCAAGCGGAGCAATACGCTAACACCGCAAACGAAGCGGAGTGGCTTTCAGGAAAACCGTACTCGCCAAAGCCGCATATCTGTTTAAAGATCTGCTCAGCAAACTCTGTCTCATAGCCGCGCTTTTGCATTCCTTCGATGAGTTTGTTTTTAAACTTAAAGACGTTGCCATTTTTCTTCCAAGCGGCCATTGCCCGTCTGAGTTGATCTGCTTCTCCGCCTGTGAACCCTGCAGCGACCATCGCGAGTTTGATCACTTGCTCTTGGAATATCGGTACACCTAAGGTGCGCGACAGTACTGATTCCACGTCTTTAGATGGATAACTGATTGGCTCAATGCCATCTCGACGCTTGAGAAACGGATGCACCATATCACCCTGAATAGGGCCTGGGCGTACGATAGCGATTTGAATCACCAAGTCGTAATAAGTCTTCGGTTTAAGCCTTGGCAGCATGCTCATTTGTGCGCGTGACTCAATTTGGAATATCCCGACTGTGTCTGCTCGCTGAATCATGCCGTAAACCTGAGGATCGTCCTTAAGGCGAGTGATCTCAGCAATGGTCAGTGATCGCCCGTGAATACGTTTGATCAGGTCGAAACATTTACGAATCGCAGAGAGCATACCCAACGCGAGCACATCAACTTTCAGCAAGCCTAAGGTTTCTAGATCATCCTTATCCCATTGGATAATGGTTCGATCGTGCATCGCTGCATTTTCGACGGGAACCAGCTCATACAAAGGCCCTGAGGATATGACAAAGCCACCGACATGTTGAGATAAGTGACGTGGGAAGCCGATAATCTCATTCACCAAGTGGATAAACTGCTGCCCCTTCAAAGAATCAGGTTGTAGCCCTAATTGAGTGAGCTGAGCCTGCCAACCTAAGCTTTTGTCCCTGCGATTGGTGTTCTTGATGAAGTAGTCGAGCTGAGTTTCTTGTAGCCCTAATGCTTTCCCCACATCTCTCACCGCACTTTTGAAGCGATAAGAGATGACTGTTGCAGCAAGTGCAGCCCGTTCTCTACCGTATTTTTTATAGATGTATTGGATGACTTCTTCACGACGTTCGTGTTCAAAATCGACATCAATATCAGGCGGCTCATCGCGCTCTTTACTGATGAAACGCTCAAACAGCACCGAGATCTGTCTTGGGTCGACAGAGGTGATTTCTAAGCAGTAACAGACCACGGAATTGGCCGCTGAACCTCGACCTTGGTAAAGAATGCCTTGGCTTTTGGCAAACATCACGATGTCGTGAATGGTGAGAAAAAAGAAAGGGTAGTCAAGCTCGTCAATTAATCCCAATTCTTTATCTATGATTTGTTGGATGTCGTCAGGTACACCTTGTGGGAAGCGAGCTCGTTTTCCTTTTTCGACCAACATGCGCAGATAACTCATGGGTGTCTCCCCTTGAGGAATCAGCTCACTGGGATATTCGTATCGCAAGCTATTTAAATCAAATTCACACAGCTCAGCGATACGGTTGCTCTCTTCTAGCCACTCCGCTTTGAAGATATGAGAGAGCTTATTGATACTCCGTAAACAGCGCTCGGCATTAGCGAGTAAGTGACTGCCCACTTCGGTAATGGGCTTTTGGTACTTTATCGCAGTGAGTGAGTGCTGTAAGGGTAAGCGGTTAGCATTGTGCATTAGCACGCCACCACAAGCTGTTATCGGCAGTTGATGATGTTGTGACAGCTCAACGCAGTAATCTGTGTACTGCTGGTCGGTTTGCTTTAGGTGTCTTTGTAAGCCGATCCAAAGCCGACCTGAATGGTGCTGAGATAGCCATTGCCCCCAGTGCGCGTCTTCATTTTTCTGTTGAGGAAGCCAAAGAATAAAGCAGTGCTTAGCCGACATGATATCCCACTCAGAGAGCTGATAATGTCCCTTGCTGCTACGACGTCTCGCGTTGGTAATAATACGGCACAGCTCGGCGTAGGCTTGTCTGTTTGGGCATATCAAGACCACTTGGCACTCTTCATTTAGCCAAAACATGCTCCCGACAATTTGCTTGAGTGATAGTTTATGTTGCTTGATCGCAGAGTGAACCTTAACGATGCCCGCGACTGAGCACTCATCAGTAACCGCGAGTGCTTTGTAACGCAAGAAATCGGCCTGTAAAACAAGCTCCTCTGCGTGTGAGGCCCCCTCAAGGAAGGAGTAATTGCTTTGGCAAAATAGCTCTGAGTATTGCTGAGACATAACGTAATCTCACTTAACCATTGCGAGTGAACATGATTGAAAAGGGACGCTGAAATTGAATAAGTAGAACGGAGGAGCTAACAAAGTTTCTTGCTGACTTACGTTCTTACCGACTAGCTAAATAAGCCGTGCAAAAACCACTGTTTATCTGGCGTTCTAAATATCCAGAGCCACCGACCGTTTTCGCTGTGAGCAATAAAGTAGTCACGAATGACCTTCTCTCCGTCCCACCAGCCAGACACAATGCGCTCTGGGCCTTGAGATAAGGTGACGCTTTCGGTTAAGGCTTCGGGCTCTGGCAGTAAAATACTGGGCCTGAGCCGCTGTTGAACGACGCTGAGAGCTGTGGTTTGTTGCTCGCTCCTTGAGGGCGCTTGCCTTTTTGTCACAGACTTACTCAGTGTTGGGAGCGAATACTGATTGGCCTTTTCTGGCCTTGGGTCGTGCTGTATTTTTGGTGTTTGAATACAGGCTTGTCCAAGCTTTGCTTGCAGTAGTGAGAGCAAATCTAACGCGGCAAGTGTTCCGGTATTACCATCAAAAAGATCATGGTAGGCCATTTGGGGTTCTCCATGACGAACCAAGCTGAGGGTCAGTCCTTGAACCGGTGCGGTGAGCTTGAGTGACTCTAAGGTGAGATGAGTAAGGTTCGCCCATTTTTCAGCAAGGTAATCACCTTGTGCCGAATAAAAAGAGACAGGGTGATCGTCTTTATCTCTTAGGTGTAAAGTCAGAGTTAACTCGAAAGCCACTCGATCGCGTAGCTTCAAAAAACATTCGAGTTGATTCAGTAATTTCAGCAACGGCTTTTCGATAAATAGGATGTTTTCAATATCAAACAATAGCTCCAAATATTGCTGGAAATTCTCTGGTGGATGATAGAAATCAATCGGGTGCTTGAACTGGCCGTTAAGGCGACCGACATAATTCACCAAGTCGATATCAAAGCGGCGTGCGACTTCTTGCAAAGGCAGCTTTAATAAGTCTTCAACGGTATTGATACCGACACGGTTCAGGCGTTCCACTTGCTTGGTCGGTAGCTCACTGGAAATTAATGCTTGTTGATTGACCCAAGTTTTCATCTGCTCAATATTGTTTGTTGCTTGGTTGATCGCTTGCTTACCCAAAAGGATCGCAGAAAGCGGCGAATAACCCGTAGCGAAGCTGAACTGGATATTGAGCGTTTCTAAGTGGCTTTTGAGCTCATGCCAGTAGTTATCTAGCCCGTCGTAAAGTGACAGCATGTTAGAGGCTTTAATCAACAAACCATTAGGTGGCAATAACGCCATGTCGGAAGTGACCAGATACGCCCATTGAGCGATCTCTTTAAGCTTACTTTTCTCCAGTTCAATACTGTAAGGGTGGACGTGTAAGTTGTGGCACAAAGCTGCTGCAGACCCTAAGCCCATACCAAGCGAAATTCCCGATTGCAGCGCAGCTGGGTTTGCTTGCAGTACATGGTGATCTTTTTCATCCACGATGATAATAGGTTGTTCGCGTGAGTCTTCGCTCGAACCCAATTCATTAGAGTTAAACAAGGTATCCAACTGCAGAGATGGAAAGTGCAGATAAAGCCACAACATACGTTAGCCTTGCTTCGCAATAGGAAAAGCCAGCACAGTGTTACCAGACAAAGCGCGGTCTGAATTGTCTTCATAAACGACTTTCTCTGTGAGTAACGGCCAGTAGTGTGTCATGTCTAGAATAAAGCTGCCATACGACCAGCTGCCTTTTCTCTTAGTCACTTCAACCTTTAATCCCTGCGCGTGAGAAGAGAGTTTCATGCTTAAGGAAACGGGCAGGGATAATTGATTATGGCTGGTGGCTTTAAAGTGAAACTGCAGGCACTTACCGGTTTCACTGGCTGCTTGTAGGCGCTTTGTTTGGTGTATTTCTAGATCGGCTCCCCATAGCAATACAGAGTGACAAGCGCCGCTTTTGAGGCACTGCTCAGCTGCCCACAACGCATCGAGATCGCGTTGAGGCTGGATAACGAGAATGTTTTCTAATTCAATGCCTTGGCTGTTAAAAAACTCAGCACAGATCTTCCCTGGCGGGTTAATGAATATGGCCAGTTTTTGCGAGTTTTGTTGAGATAAATAGGGCGTCAGTAGGCGAAGCTCGCCGATCCCTTGTTGTGATTCAACTTCAATAACGCCGTGCGTCGGGAAGCCGCCATCAAGCTGTTTATCCAGTTGAGGATAGCCTGTTGAAGTGGTGCTTCCTTGCGTTGTTGATTGTAACCCTTTCCAGATTAGCTGGCGGTCTTGTAAGTTTTTTATTAGTTCATGCATAATTAAATACCTGTATATTTATACAGTATATTTAACAATGAAAAAGATGCAAAGAGAAATGATGAAAATTAGCGGCAGTAATAGTTGATTGATTTAGATACAAAAAAAGCCGCTATGGAAGCGACTTTTTACTATTGGTCAATGATATCAGTTACTTAGGTTGAGCATCGATACATTGGCCATTAATGTCTGTCACACTTGGGTTCATTAAGTGTAGGTACAGTGGGATGATGTCGAGTGGCGTTTTCAGCTTGTTCGCATCTTCACCTGGGTACGCTTTTGCACGCATACGTGTTTGAGTACCACCTGGGTTGATCGCATTAACACGGATGTTTGTGTCTTCAAGCTCATCCGCTAAGATCTGCATCATCCCTTCGGTAGCAAACTTAGAAATCGCGTAAGTGCCCCAGAATGCACGGCCAGAGTGACCAACGGTAGAAGAGGTGAATACGATACGACCTGCTTCTGCTTTTTTAAGTGCAGGTAGCAGAGCTTGAGTCATCAAGAACTCAGACTTCACATTGATCTGCATAACATCATCAAAGGTTTCTTCATCAATCTGCTCAAACGGGCTCAGAGTGCCAAGAACGCCAGCATTATGAAGTAGGCCGTCTAAACGACCGAACTGTGATTGAATGGTTTCAGCCATATCAACGTAGTTCTGCTTTGTCGCACCTTTTAAATCCAATGGGATAATTGCAGGCTGCGGGTAACCAGCGCTTTCGATTTCATCGTAAATGAATTCTAGGTTTTTAACATTGCGGCCTAACAGAATGACAGTTGCGCCATGTTGAGCGAAGCTTAGTGCAGCTTGGCGACCAATGCCAGCACCGGCACCTGTAACCAAAATTACTTTATCTTTGAGGGCATCTGTAGAGATTGGGTAATCCACTGTGCTTATCCTTCTTTCTTTTATTATGTTCGTCATTCCATTGATGTTTAATCACACAGATAACCGCAGGAATGATGAGAAATTCTTGGTAATCGTGACAAGATGGTTACAATACACTAATTCATACAATAGGGGATATGACATTGGAATTTTTGTTGGACTACGGCTTGTTTTTAGCCAAGATTGCGACCGTTGTAATCGCCATCATCGCAATTTTAGTGATTGCTAAATCTGTGGGTGGGAAATCAAGCGCGATTAAAGGTGAGCTGGAAATCACGAACCTATCTGAGCATCATAAACAGACGATTGAACAATTAGAGCACCATCTACACGATGATGCTTTCATCAAAGCCCGTGATAAAGCTGAAAAGAAAGCGGAAAAAGAGAAAGTAAAATCACGTGGCAAAGAAGTGAAGAAAGCAGCGAAAGAGGGTGAGCTTGATAGCAAGCGTGAACCACATCTATTCGTTCTTGATTTTAACGGCAGCATTGATGCGAAAGAAGTGGCTTCATTACGTGAAGAGGTAACGGCGGTTCTGGCTGTGGCTCGTGAAGGTGATGAAGTATTGCTTAAACTGGAATCTGGCGGTGGCATGGTTCACGGCTATGGTCTGGCGTCTTCTCAACTTGACCGTATCAAAGCGGCAGGTCTGCCTCTGACTATCTCGGTAGACAAAGTCGCAGCAAGTGGCGGCTACATGATGGCATGTATCGCAGACAAGATTGTATCTGCACCGTTTGCTATTGTTGGTTCTATTGGTGTTATCGCTCAACTGCCAAACTTCAACAAACTGCTTAAAAAGCACGACATTGAGTTCGAACAGTTAACGGCGGGTGAGTACAAACGTACATTAACTATGTTTGGTGAGAACAGCGATAAAGCACGCGAGAAGTTTAAAGAAGAGCTAGAAGAGACGCATGGCCTGTTCAAAGACTTCATTCGTGACCATCGTCCTGCGTTAGATCTTGAAAAAGTAGCAACGGGTGAGCATTGGTTTGGTACACAAGCACATGAACTTGGGCTGGTGGATGAGATCAGCACTTCTGATGATTTAGTCGTAGCGGCATGTAAGGACAAAACGGTTCTAGCGATTCACTACGTACAGAAGAAAAAGCTTTCAGACAAACTAGCGGGCGTGGCAGGTAAATCTGCAGACAGTGTGCTGATGAAGCTGATTGAACGTGGTCAAAAGCCGATTGTTTAAGCTTATTGAGTTCTAGTTCTAGTTCTAGTTCTAGTTCTAGTTCTAGGCTTGGTGCCTTACGTTCATTTACAGACGTTTGAGCCTTAAAAAGAAAGCGCATAAGTCATCAGACTTATGCGTTTTTTTATTGCTCCACTTCCGAGCGGGTGACCACTATGTTGTAGGGGGAGCGGAGTTTTATACCAAACACTGACTTACTGTGATTGATATTAAATCTTGGCTCCATAATCATTACGTTTTGGACAAGTAGTCAGAATCTCTCTATGACCCGTATCTTTGAGCTCTTCCAAAATCACATCAAAGCCCCACAAGCGATAGAGATGCTTCATCACTTCGTCGTAGCCTTTATCAAGCGGGATGCGGTCGTGAGGCACATATTGCAGTGTCATTGAGCGGTCACCACGAACATCGACATTAAACACCTGAATGTTTGGTTCAAGGTTACTTAGGTTGTATTGCGCCGCAAGCTTCTCACGAATCAGGCGATAGCCCGGATCATCATGAATAGCACTCACCTCAATGGTATTTTTACGGTCGTCGTCGAGTACAGAGAACAGCTTAAAGTCTCGAATGATTTTTGGAGAAAGGTATTGGCTGATGAAACTTTCATCTTTGAAGTTGTGCATCGCAAAGTGCACCGCTTCTAACCAATCACTTCCGGCTAACTCAGGGAACCACTCTCTATCTTCATCGGTTGGCTCTTCACAGATGCGTCGGATGTCTCTAAACATCGCAAAGCCAAGCGCATAAGGGTTTATCCCGCTGAAATAAGGACTGTTGTAGGCAGGTTGTGCGACGACACTGGTATGGCTGTGTAGGAATTCTAAGATGAACTTATCACTCACCAAGCCTTCGTCGTAAAGGTGGTTAAGAATGGTGTAATGCCAGAAGGTTGCCCATCCTTCGTTCATCACTTGAGTTTGTTTTTGAGGGTAGAAGTATTGGCTCACTTTGCGAACGATGCGAACACACTCTCGTTGCCAAGGTTCAAGCAGTGGTGCGTTCTTCTCGATAAAGTAGAGAATGTTTTCTTGAGGCTCGCTAGGAAAGCGGATCTTGGTCTCTTCTTCCTTACTTTTATTTTGAGGAACGGTTCGCCATAGCTCATTCACTTGAGATTGCAGATAAGCTTCGCGTTCTTCTTGTCTTGCTGTCTCTTCTGCAATGGAAATCTTCTCAGGGCGTTTGTATCGGTCTACGCCGTAATTCATCAGTGCGTGACAAGAATCAAGGAGCTGCTCGACTTCAGCAACACCATATTTCTCTTCACAACCACTGATGTACTTCTTAGCAAACAACAAGTAATCGATGATGGAACTGGCATCGGTCCATGTTTGGAACAGGTAGTTGCCTTTAAAGAAAGAGTTGTGGCCATAACAAGCGTGAGCCATTACCAGCGCCTGCATTGTGACCGTGTTCTCTTCCATCAGGTAAGCGATACAAGGATCGGAGTTGATTACGATTTCGTATGCCAAGCCCATTTGGCCATGCTTGTAGTTTTGCTCGGTTTGAATGAATTTCTTACCAAAAGACCAGTGGTTGTAATTGATAGGCATACCAATGCTCGAGTAGGCATCCATCATCTGTTCTGAAGTAATCACTTCAATCTGGTTTGGGTAAGTATCTAAACGGTAATGCTGCGCAACACGTTTGATTTCTACGTGGTATTTCTCCAAGAGGTTGAACGTCCAATCTGGACCATCAGGCAGCATCTTGTCGTTTTTCTTTTTTGCAGCTTTGTTTTTCTCTGCAACGTTTGATTTCGCTGTCATGGCAAACTCCCTTACGCTGTCTCTTTTTGGAACAGTTCTCTAAACACAGGAAAAATATCATCCACCGTTTTAATGTTTTTCATGGCGAAGTTGTCAAAGCTACTCTCGAGTTTTTCGTATTCGTGCCAAAGTGTTTGATGAGAGCGGCGTGTTATTTCGATGTAAGAGTAATATTGGCAAGTTGGCAGAAGCGTATTGACCAGTAACTCTTTACAGCGAGGAGAGTCATCAGCCCAGTTATCGCCATCAGAGGCTTGTGCTGCATAGATGTTCCACTCATTAGCAGGGTAGCGGTCTGCGACAATTTCCTTCATCAGTTTCAGTGCGCTTGAAACAATGGTGCCACCCGTTTCTTGTGAGTAGAAAAACTCATGTTCGTCGACCTCTTTAGCCTGAGTATGGTGACGAATAAACACAACATCGACGTTTTCGTAGGTGCGATTTAAGAACAGATACAGAAGAACATAAAAGCGCTTCGCAATATCTTTTGTGGCCTGATCCATAGAGCCCGATACATCCATTAGACAGAACATCACGGCTTGGCTAGATGGAATAGGGCGCTTCTCGTAGTTTTTAAAACGTAAGTCGAAGGTGTCAATGAACGGCACGCTTTCAATCTTTTTACGTAACTCGGCAATCTCTTCTTTGAGGCGACCTTCCTCAAAAGGTTGTGCCGGCTCCGTCATTTTAACTTGGTCAAGCTGTTCCATCAGTAGGTTAAGCTCGCGCTTTTTACCTGCTGTCATCGCGGTTCTACGAGCTAGAGATTGCTGTAGTGAACGAACGATAGCGATGTTGGATGGAATCCCCGCGCTTTGGTAACCAGAGCGGTGAGTTTTCCATTCGGTGATTTTGTTGACCTGATTTTTCTCTAGATTAGGTAGAGCTAAATCTTCAAAGAGAATATCAAGATACTCATCTTTTGAAATTTGGAAGGTAAATTCATCTTGGCCTTCGCCATCAGGGCTTGCGTCGCCTTGGCCTGAGCCACCACCTTGACCACCACCTTTAGGGCGTTCGATTTTATCGCCAGTGATGAACTGATCATTACCTGGGTGAACGCGCTCTCTTACGCCGCCTTGACCTTGGTGAAAGTTCGGCTCTTTGATGTCTTTATGGGGAATAGTGACGTCTTCACCTGTTTCTGTATTGGTGATTGAGCGTCGGTTAACTGCATCGGCCACAGATTCTTTGATTTGCTCTTTATGGCGTCGTAAGAAACGCTGTCTATTCACAGCACTCTTATTTTTGCCATTGAGCCTCCGATCGATAAATTGTGCCATAAGAACTCCCTCTCAGCTGATGTCGCGATCCTACTTTTTATTCGGGTATAAGAGTTATTGATTTACTAAGGTATAAAAGTTATTGGTTTATACGAGCTGCTCAGTTGAGCAGCTCAATACCGTTTAGTTATGAGGATTTACGAACTCTTAGGTACCACTCAGATAGCAGTCTCACTTGCTTCTCGGTGTAGCCTTTTTCCATCATACGAGCAACGAAGTCGTCATGTTTTTTCTGATCATCCGTTGAGGTCTTAGCATTGAACGAAATAACAGGAAGTAGCTCTTCTGTGTTAGAGAACATTTTCTTCTCAATCACAGTGCGCAGTTTCTCGTAGCTCGTCCACACTGGGTTTTGACCGTTATTGTTGGCTTTGGCACGAAGCACAAAGTTCACAATCTCATTTCGGAAGTCTTTAGGGTTACTGATACCGGCTGTCTTCTCGATTTTCTCTAGTTCACCATTCAGAGAAGCACGGTCAAATAGTTGGCCTGTTTCTGGGTCGCGGTACTCTTGGTCTTGAATCCAGAAATCTGCGTAGGTGACATAGCGGTCGAAGATATTCTGACCGTACTCAGAGTAAGACTCTAGATAAGCGGTTTGAATTTCTTTACCGATGAACTCTACGTAGCGTGGCACTAGGTATCCTTTCAAGAACTCTAGGTACTTCTCGGCGGTCTCTTGAGGGAACTGCTCCCGTTCGATTTGCTGCTCAATAACGTAGAACAGGTGCACTGGGTTCGCGGCCACTTCGGCTTGGTCGAAGTTAAACACACGAGACAGGATCTTAAAGGCGAAACGCGTTGATAGCCCAGACATGCCTTCGTCAACGCCAGCATAATCTCGGTACTCTTGGTAGCTCTTCGCTTTTGGATCGGTGTCTTTTAGAGTCTCACCATCGTAAACACGCATCTTAGAGAATAGAGATGAGTTTTCAGGCTCTTTTAGTCTCGAAAGAATGCTGAATTGCGATAGCAGATCGAGTGTGCTTGGTGAGCAAGGCGCTTGGGATAGCTCACTGTGCTCAAGCAGTTTCTTGTAGATCTTAACTTCTTCAGACACACGCAGACAGTAAGGGACTTTTACAATGTACACACGGTCGAGGAATGCTTCGTTGTTTTTGTTGTTACGGAAGGTCTGCCACTCAGATTCGTTCGAGTGAGCGAGAATCATACCGTCAAATGGCAGTGCAGAAAGCCCTTCGGTACCGTTGAAGTTACCTTCTTGTGTTGCCGTAAGTAGAGGGTGTAATACTTTGATTGGTGCTTTGAACATCTCCACGAATTCCATCACACCTTGGTTGGCTTTACAAAGCGCACCAGAGTAGCTGTAGGCATCAGGATCATCTTGAGAGAAGTGTTCAAGTTTACGAATATCAACTTTACCAACCAGAGACGAGATATCTTGGTTGTTTTCATCACCTGGCTCCGTTTTCGCGATCGCAACTTGATCGAGAATAGAAGGGCGCAGTTTGATGACTTTGAATTTGGAAATATCACCGCCAAAATCGTGCAGACGTTTCGCTGCCCACGGAGACATAATTGAGCGAAGATAGCGTTTCTCAATGCCATATTCGTTCTTCAATAAGTCGCCGTCTTCGTTAACGTCGAATAGACAGAATGGGTGATCGTTTACTGGGCTTCGTTCACCGTCAGCAGACAATACATAGATTGGTAGTTTCTGCATCAGGGCTTTGAGTTTTTCAGCGAGAGAAGATTTACCACCGCCCACAGGGCCAAGTAGGTAAAGGATTTGTTTACGTTCTTCTAAACCTTGCGCAGCATGTTTTAAGTAAGAAACAATCTGTTCAATCGCATCTTCCATACCGTAGAAATCTTTAAATTCGCTGTAGCGTGAGATGACACGGTTCGAGAAAATACGACTCAGTTGAGGGTCTTGAGCAGTGTCAATAACCTCTGGTTCGCCAATGGCTAGTAATAAGCGCTCGGCAGCATTAGCGTAAGCACTTTTATCGTCTTTACACAGCCCTAAGAACTCCTGCAATGTCAGCTCTTCTTCCTTGGCTGCTTCATAACGTGATTGATAGTGGTCAAAGATACTCATAGTCACATTCCCCTTGTTAACCAGTCAAAACTGACGAGCGATTGAAAAATAGGCTCTCCCTACATTTTAAGGTTAGACCCGCTTCCACAATTTTGCTTAACAATTATGTATTTATTTACAATTTTGCGTGTGAAAAACGTGGCGAGCGCAATAGGCAACTTGAGGCGCGTAGAATCAAATTATTTTACATTCGAGGGGATCTGGCCGTTTGTTTTGAGATTTTAGGTCGCTTAACAATACTCACAATGGATTTATGTGCATTAGATGTATAACTGGGCTCTATTGATTTTTGGAATGGAGTACCATATAATGCGCAAAGTTATCAAAAATTGCTCAATAAATAGGTAGATGTAGTGAAGAATAATGGGTTCAAAATAGTGGCTATCTGTATGTTACGCCAAATGTTCGAGTAACTGGTGGCGTTCGTTATACCAACCTTGAAGGTGATATAGAGAATAGCCCAATACTTGAAAGTGGTATCAACATGGCCGCGAACGTTGGTGTTGCTTACGTTTTCTAGTTGCTTTGGTTTTTCTCTTTGTGTGCGAACATTAAAAAAAGGGTTACTCATGATGAGTAACCCTTTTTCTTGAAACTTTTTAAAAGTTATCGCTGATCTATTAACGAATTAAGCGCTAAAGATTTGAGATAGCTCTGTCGCACATAGGTGGTACTGACGAGGGCAGTTGCGCCATGTTGTTAGCATGCGACGGTACTTCTCTAGCATTGGCATCTGGCTATTGAAGTGGTGATCGGCTTTGTCGAATTGAGGGTAAAGACCTTCAGAATCAACAAGGAAACGCACGTAGTGTACGATCTGCGCTTCAGAAGCGATATCAAAACCTAAGAACTGCAGGCGACGTTGGTCTACTTCAGCACTCTCTTGCTCTGCAAGCATTTTGTTCGACTCTTGCATTGCATGGTACATCTCCATGATGTCGATAATTTCGCGACATTCTGCTTCAGTCAAACAACCAAACTCTTTGTTAAGCTCACGCATTTGGAGTTCGTAACCACGTTCTACAATCGTTTGTAGACGTTGGTATTTAGCGGAGTTCTCAGGATCCATTTGAGACATTAGGTAGTATTGATTTGATAGAATTAGACGCTGAGCATTGGTCATTTCCATGGGAGGAGCCTCACTAAAAAACTAAATGTTGTATTCTTTTGTTGCAGTAAGAGTAACAGCATTCCTACGAGTGGAAACATGATCTCAACACGGATTTAATATGATTTTTTGAATTGATAAACAAAAGTTGTAAAGAAAAGTGAAAGGATTGTTTGGCTCGAAAAGAAAACGCCCCAATCGAAATTGAGGCGCTTGAAATCACTATGAACGTCAGTCTAGATTAGTATTTTACGTTTGAATGGTACTGGCTAAGAACAGCAACAATCTCGTCCATTTTCTCTTTGCTTGGCGGGTTTGTACCTTCAAGAGGGTAGTCAAAACCAAGTGCTTCCCACTTATGTGCACCAAGCTTATGGTATGGAAGCAGTTCTACTTTCTCGATGTTATCCATGTCTTTGATGAATTCGCCTAGCAGATGAGCATCTTCAGGTGTGTCCGTGTAGCCAGGGACAATCACATAACGAATCCACGTCTTCTTACCGATTTTGTGTAAGTAGCGTGCGAAATCCAGAGTACGTCTGTTTGATACACCAATGAAATCGTGGTGAATCTCATCTCGCATGTGCTTAAGATCCAACATAACTAGATCAGAGGCTTCTAGGACTTCATCAACCACTTCAGTGTGCTTACGAATGTAGCCATTAGTATCAAGACAAGTGTGGATGCCTTCAGCTTGAGCTGCGCGGAAAAAGTCACGAACAAACTCAGGTTGTAGCATCGCTTCACCACCAGAACAGGTGATACCACCGCCCGATGCTTTCATGAAATGACGGTATGATTTTGCTTCGTTGATGATCTCTTCGACCGTTACTTCCTTTCCGTCATGAAGATCCCATGTATCACGGTTATGACAGTACATACAACGCATTAAGCAGCCTTGAAGAAACACAATAAAGCGGATACCAGGGCCATCGACAGTACCACAAGATTCGAATGAGTGAATGCGACCAGTTGTAGACATGAGCTATTCTCGTAGAGGAATTTATACCGTTTATTTTATTACAAAAACGGTACATAAAATAGGGTCAAATGGTAACGAGACCTTTAAAAATAAAGGCAACCACCTGTGAAGATGATTGCCTTTATTAAACTTGAAAAGTAAAGGACGAAAGCCCTTACTGGTGGCTAGAAGAAAGCAAACATTGTGATACCGCCAGTGGTGTACACTGACTCTTTCGCTTCTTCGTAATCCGGTGTTTTTGCGGTTAGCGCTAAAGAGGCACCAACGTATCGGTTATACCAAGCGACACCCAATACAGCAGTTGCTTGAATGTTCTCTAAAGTCACATCGTAGATCGCTGGATCTTCGTTGTTTTTATTAGCGTACTCATCAACACCTGAGCGATCGCCTTCGATAGTCAGGTCGTTGAATCGGTAGCGACCTTCGAGGCCTGCATAGGTAAACCAACCAGCGTTTGATGCGCCGATCATGCCCGGTTTGAATGGGTTTTCTGTGGTGATGTTAGCTGCACCAAAGTTACCGCCTAAGTCTGTACCCCAACGAAACATGAAGCCCGTTGAAATGTCACTTCTAAAGTTACCGACGTTGATTTCAGAAACGTTAGAGATTTCGTAGTCAGTATTCGCAAGAGCTTGATTACGCATTAGGTTGAAATGGCTTAGGTAACCAACGCTTCCCGCCCATTCATCATCGACTTGGTATTCCCAACCCATCGGCTCATCCGACTTAGTGATTGAGTGAACCAGCTTTTGAGCATCTTCAGACAGTGCACGTTCGCCCGTAGTACCAAACGTGATATTAAAACGCTGGGCTTGCTGTGGGTTTAAGCTGATGTAATTGAATTCAGTGTGAAGGTAACCTGCGTATGGGCGATCATTAGGCGATGGCGTTTCTAACTCAATGTCAGAAGGCGTATACATCTTGTGGCCAATGGTGATTTCCCACTTGTCTAGAGAGCTTGCGCCCCAGTAGGAAAGACTCAATGGTTTTACCCAGTTATATGGCGTAATACTTGATGATGTGTAACCCAGAAATAAGCCGTTGGTATAGTCTTGGTCGACACCAAAAATACCATCATTATCTAAAGCAAAAGTTAACGTAGAACGCTCAGAGGCTAAAGATGAGAAAGAGAGAAGAATCAGGGGTAAACAACGCAGGTATTTCATGGAGCAGTTACTCTTAAATTATGAACCGCGATATTACCGTAATTTGACAGAATTTGTGGAAAAAAAGTGAATGGCAGGGTGCTTTTTTGCTCAACCTAACATTTCGCGGGATAGGGGAGTGTAGTGCGATTTATTTCAGATATAAAAAAGCCCCGCACATTGGCGAGGCTAATATTATTTACTGTCTATTGAGCGTGAGCTTATAGAGACTCAGTAAATGTACGTGCGATTACGTCAGCTTGTTGCTCTGCAGTTAGAGAGTTAAAGCGAACAGCGTAACCAGATACACGGATTGTTAGCTGAGGGTATTTCTCAGGGTGCTTAACTGCGTCTTCAAGAGTTTCGCGGTTAAGAACGTTAACGTTAAGGTGTTGACCACCTTCAATGCCAGCTTCGTGGTGGAAGTAACCATCCATTAGGCCTGCAAGGTTAGCACGTTGGCTGTCTTGTTCTTTACCTAGTGCGTTTGGCACGATAGAGAACGTGTAAGAGATACCATCTTGTGCGTCAGCAAACGGTAGTTTACCTACAGACGTTAGTGAAGCTACAGCGCCTTTCTCATCACGACCGTGCATTGGGTTTGCACCAGGAGCGAAAGGAGCGCCAGCACGACGACCGTCTGGAGTGTTACCTGTTTTCTTACCGTAAACCACGTTAGACGTGATAGTAAGAACTGACTGTGTAGGGATAGAGTTACGGTAAGTCTTAAGCTTACGGATCTTGTTCATGAACGTAGAAACTAGTTCACAAGCAATATCATCTACACGAGAGTCGTTGTTACCGTATTTAGGGTAATCGCCTTCGATTTCGAAGTCAGTTGCGATACCGTCTTCGTCACGGATTGGCTTCACTTTAGCAAACTTAATTGCAGACAGTGAGTCAGCTGCAACAGATAGACCAGCGATACCACAAGCCATAGTACGACGAACATCACGGTCATGAAGAGCCATTAGAGACGCTTCGTAGCTGTACTTGTCGTGCATGTAGTGAATGCTGTTTAGTGCAGTCACGTATTGCTTAGCTAACCAGTCCATGAATGTGTCTAGGCGACCCATTACGTCATCGTAGTTAAGAACTTCGTCAGTGATCTTGTCTGAAACAGGACCAACTTGCATCTTAAGTTTCTCGTCCACACCGCCGTTGATTGCGTAAAGCATTGTTTTCGCAAGGTTAGCACGAGCACCGAAGAACTGCATTTGCTTACCAACGATCATTGGAGATACACAACAAGCGATAGCGTAATCATCAGACTCTAGGTCAGGACGCATTAGGTCATCATTTTCGTACTGGATAGAAGAAGTATCGATAGATACCTTCGCACAGAAACGCTTGAAGCCGTCAGGTAGTTGCTCAGACCAAAGAACAGTGATGTTTGGCTCTGGAGAAGGACCCATAGTGTATAGAGAGTTTAGGAAACGGAAGTTCGAACGCGTTACTAGCGTACGACCGTCGATACCCATACCACCCATAGACTCTGTTGCCCAGATTGGGTCGCCAGAGAACAGCTCATCGTACTCAGGAGTACGTAGGAAACGAACCATACGCAGTTTCATTACGAAGTGGTCGATCATTTCTTGTGCTTGTTCTTCAGTGATCTTGCCAGCAGCGATATCACGCTCGATGTAGATGTCTAGGAAAGTCGAAGTACGACCTAGAGACATTGCAGCACCGTTTTGAGATTTAACAGCAGCTAGGTAGCCGAAGTAAGTCCACTGGATAGCTTCTTGAGCTGTTTGAGCTGGCTCAGAGATATCGAAACCGTATTTCTCAGCCATTTGCTTGATTTGACCTAGAGCACGATGTTGCTCAGAGATCTCTTCACGCAGTTGCATTGTTTCTGCTAGGTTTTCACCGTTTTCGAATTGCTCTTGAAGAGAAGCAAATTGAGCTTGCTTGTCTTTCATTAGGAAATCAATACCGTAAAGTGCAACACGACGGTAGTCACCAATGATACGACCACGGCCGTAAGCATCAGGAAGACCAGTCAGAACACCAGACTTACGACATTTTAGGATATCAGGAGTGTAGATATCGAAAACGCCAGCATTGTGTGTTTTGCGGTATTCTGAGTAGATTTTTGAAACCATTGGGTCAAGAGTTTCACCGTATGCTTTACAAGAACCTTCAACCATACGCACACCACCGTTAGGGATGATTGCACGTTTTAGTGGCTTCTCAGTTTGTAGACCAACGATAGTCTCAAGATCTTTCTCAATGTAACCTGCATCGTGAGCAGTAATGGTAGAGATAACAGAAGTATCGAAATCTACAGGTGCTTTAGTTGCGTTTTCCTGTTTGATACCTTCCATTACCGAAGACCAAAGCTTGTTAGTTGCTTCAGTACCCTCAGAAACTAGGAAAGACTCGTCGCCTTCATACGGCGTGTAGTTCTTTTGAATGAAATCACGAACGTTTACTTCGCTTTGCCACTCACCTGCAGCAAAATCTTCCCAAGCTTTAGCAAATTGCTCTGCCATGACATACCTACCTTTTTAGTAGAAAAAATACGTACATTAACACTGTTGAGCCAGCGCCCCTCGTAAGGGTAGTACACTCTTATTAATAACAATATATATGAGCATATAAGCGTCATATGGTTATATATATTGTCACTACCTTTTATATGTTGTCTTTACTCTATGAATTCAAGACTACGCTAAAAAATTTCTGCAAACCTTAAACTAAATCAATAAATGCCAAAAAAAGTTGAAAAAATTTGAGTGGCAGGGGTTGCCACCCAAACTTTTTTTTAATCCTAATACTACTTTTGTGTAGTAAGGACCATTATAGCCAAGCTTTTAGGCCATATTGACTTTCTAGCATACCAACTGCAAGCATTGCTACTAGACAGATAACTAAAACGCCAACTGGGATAACAATCTTATCTACAAATGATAGACGCTTCGCACGCTCTTTATCACCAATTAGACCGTTATTATCTAGAAGCATAGTCAGTGCCCATGCTAATACTGGGTTAACAACCGCTGAACCGAAGATACAGATACCAGCTGCTTGAGAGTCTTTTGAATCTTTAACCATCTGCATACCCGCTTCAAGTAGAGGTAGAGATACACCTACAAGTAGCGCAACACGCATCACTGGTGGCCATACTGCTACGTCCATTGGGAAGCCAAGAATCGCAACAATAATACATAGAGAGCCAAGCAAGATTGCGCCGCCAGGGATTGGACGTTTCGCGATAGCCGCTGGGATCATGTAAGTACCCCAAGATGAAGTGATGTTACCCCCACCAACTGCTGTACCTACCATTTGACGAACTGAACACATAGTCATTGTGTCGTCTACGTCCATCAGTACTTTTTCAGACTTTTTAGGGTAGTTCAGTTCTTGGAAGATACGGTGACCTAGGAAGTCAGGTGACCACATTGCTACTGCTAGGATTGCAAATGGTAGAGAAGCGATGAAGTGCTCAACGTTTGGTAAACCAAGCATCCAACCTTCTTCAGTAGAACCCCACCAGTAGATTGGGTTTAGGTTTGGAATGCCTGTTTCAGTTACGAATTTGATATCGAAACCAGCACCAAGTACTAGAGCAATAGCTAGACCAGTGAAAGCACAAACAGGGATTGCTAACCAACGCTTGTTCACTTTAGCAAGGAATGCATATAGACCGATGGTAACGGCTAGAACAATCAAACCGATGTAACCCATGCTACCAGCAGCGACAGTGTCAGACTGAAGACCAACAGCCCAAGCTTGAATTGAGTTGATTTGGCTCATTGTACCGGTTAGACCCAAGAAGATGAGCAAGCCACCCGCCGTACCTTCAGAGGTAAGGTTAACAAGTTTAGACCCACCTTTTAGGAAGCTTAGGATAAGACCGAAGACACCGATAAGGATTGCCAATGCAAGAGGGTGAGCACCAGCAAGAGCGATGGTACCAATAAGAGGAATCATTGGGCCGTGGTTACCGGCAAGGTTAGCTTTAGGGTTAAAGAAACCAGAAGCAAGGATACAGAACAGCAGTGCAGGGATAAGCATTTCTACACGAGCGACTTCAATCGCAAAGTCTTTACCAAGGTTTACGTGATCCCAAGCTTGAGTTAGGCCTTCAGCCCAAGACATCATTACTGCAGAGTACATCGCGATGATACCAATGGTACCAGCCAGTGCAGGAACAAGGTCTTCTAGTTCAAAGCGGAAGTCACGGCCAGGAAGGTTTAGGCCAAAGCGGCGAGGCTTCATGATTTGAAGTTCGTGATCTAGATAATCTGAGCGGTTCTCAAATTCAGAAGCAGGGCGGTGTAGCTCTTTATAGCTTTTCTCTTCTACTTCAGAGTTCGCATTGTTCACAACGTCTGACATAGATTCCTCATATTTTATGTTAGTAATTCTAAAATTGAATTCTATAAGTTCGCGTAATTGCGTTATTTCTTAGTTATAACTCATTAACATCATGTTGCACGGTTTTGATGTGCTTTATGCAGCTAAGTTAAAAGAAATGTTTGGCATTTTTAATGCCTTATTCTTTGCTGAGGAGTCTAACAAGCTTACCCTTTAGGGTGATTGATCTTGATCACTTTATGAGTATATGTGAAAGAAAGCTACAAAACGCAGCGATTCATTAACTTCCCATTGATGAATCGTGTAATTAGTTTTCACAAATTGACGTTTACCTATCTTCTTCGAGCCTTTGTCGTCATGGCTTGAGTTCAATACTCAATTCTTACTGAGTTATTTCACTATTACTTGCTTCCCAACTGTTCCGAGTGAAATGCTTACAATGTAATAACCTTAAAATAATTGTGCCTTACGGTGTGTATGTATATTTTGCAGATCTCGGCGTATCTAAGTTCACAAAACTTGTTTTTCTTGTGAGACATCCAGCTACGAGAATCTCATTTTGATTAACTTTATTTAAACAATGTAAGGGGTGTAATTGCAGCTTATTGATAGAACTCATTCATTAAATTGAGGCGAAAACGCTACCTTTTGCATAATAAGTCAGAGTGAATCGCTATTTATTCCAATTTATCAGGTTAATAATTTGTTGCATGTTGTTTCGTGTGGTGCTAGTTTGTATCGCATGAAAAGGTCGGAGTACCTTGCATTTTCACAAACTTGGGAGAGAAAGCGCATGAAAGATGTACCAGCGCTGGACATAAAGGATCTACACAAAACGTTTGGTCAAAATGAAGTTTTAAAGGGAATTTCACTTTCTGCGCATAAAGGCGATGTTGTATCGATTATCGGATCTTCAGGGTCGGGTAAAAGTACTTTCCTTAGATGTATCAACCTTTTAGAGACACCAACTGCAGGCGAGATTTGGGTTAATGGCGAATTAATTCAAATGAAAAACAACCGCCAAGGCGTATCTGTTCCTGCCAACGAAAAACAAGTACAGCGAATCCGTTCTCGCTTAGCGATGGTTTTTCAAGGCTTCAATCTTTGGTCTCACCTGACCGTTCTCGAAAATGTTATCGAAGCGCCTGTTCACGTCTTAGGTGTACCTAAAGCACAAGCGATTGAAAATGCAGAGCTACTACTTAAAAAAGTAGGCTTGTATGAGCGCAAAGATTACTACCCAGGTCATTTATCCGGTGGACAACAACAACGAGCGGCAATTGCTCGAGCGTTAGCGGTTGATCCGGAAGTGATGCTGTTTGATGAGCCAACATCAGCACTTGACCCTGAGTTAGTAGGGGAAGTACTTGGTGTAATGCGAGATCTAGCAGAAGAAGGAAGAACCATGCTTGTGGTAACACATGAAATGGCTTTTGCTCGTGACGTATCAAACCATGTGATGTTCCTGCACCAAGGTCTAGTGGAAGAACAGGGCGATCCAGCTAAACTGTTTACGGAACCTGAATCTGAACGTTTACAACAATTTATCTCATCGATTTACTAATCAGAATTGAAACGCCGTTGCCAACGGTAAACAGCGACGGTGTGAACAACAAAACACAACAAGTAAGTTAATAAGCAACAACAAACACAATATTAAAACTAGCAAAACATAAAAACCTAAATCACAGGAGTAGGGATATGAAAAAGTGGTTATTAGTCGCGGCACTTGCTGCAACTGCTGCAACGGGCGTAGCTCAAGCAAAAGAATGGAAAACAGTACGCTTTGGTATTGAAGGTGCTTACCCTCCATTTAGCTGGACAGAAGCTGACGGGTCACTGAAAGGCTTCGATGTCGATATGGCTAACGCACTTTGTACTGAAATGCAGGTGCAGTGTAAGATCGTTGCACAAGACTGGGATGGTATCATTCCTTCTCTACTTGCTCGTAAATATGATGCGATCATCGCGGCAATGTCTATCACGGAAGAGCGTAAGAAAAAAATCGACTTCACTGGTAAATACGCACTTATCCCAAACAAGTTCATCGCTAAGAAAGGTGCAGGCCTTAACTTTGATGATCTAAGCGGTCAAAAGATTGCAGTTCAACGTGCAACAACTCACGATAAATACCTAACAGACAACTACGGCGATACAGTAGAGATCGTTCGTTACGGTTCATTCGACGAAGCTTACCTTGATCTAGCAAACGGTCGTGTTGCTGCTGTACTAGGTGATGCATCTGCTCTAGAAGAAGGCGTGCTGAACAAAGCTGGTGGTGAAGACTACGAGTTTGTTGGCCCATCACTAACTGATCCTAAGTGGTTCGGCGAAGGTTTTGGTATTGCTCTACGTAAGCAAGACAAAGATCTGACTAAGCAATTAGATGCGGCAATCCTTTCACTACGTGAAAAAGGCATCTACCAAGATATCGCGGCTAAATACTTCAACTACGACGTATACGGTCAGTAATCTTTAGCGTCAATTCTTAAGGGAGAGGTTCTCCTCTCCCTGTCTTACCAACTTTTTCGCAGTTCTGTTGGAATCCATTATGTTTGATTTACAAGGATATGAAGCGTCGATCCTGAAAGGGGCGGTGCTCACAATCGAAGTTGCCTTGCTGTCGCTAATTTTAGCTATGGTTCTTGGTATGCTAGGTGCCTTAGCAAAACTCGCGCCTTATCGCTGGGCTCGTGCTATTGCAACCCTCTACACAACCGTCATTCGAGGCATTCCCGATCTCGTACTGATGATGCTGATTTTCTTTGGTGGACAAATCCTTTTAAACAACAGTTTGTATTCCATCAACGAGTGGCTCAACGAGTGGTTTGCATCCAGTGATCCTAACCACGAATGGACCTCTTACCTACCTGATTATATTGATGTCAGCCCATTTGTTGCTGGTGTCTTAACCATAGGTTTTATTTTCGGTGCCTATATGGCAGAAACGTTCCGTGGTGCGATCATGGCTGTCGACAGCGGTGAGATGGAAGCGGCAAAAGCTTATGGTATGAGCCCTGTAAAGGCGTTTCACCGCATACTGCTACCGCAGATGATTCGTCACGCATTACCGGGTTTTGGGAATAACTGGCTGGTATTACTTAAAACCACTGCGCTGGTTTCGATTATTGGCCTAGAAGATATGGTACGTGTTAGTGCACTGGCGGCGGGTTCAACCAAAATGCCATTCACTTTCTACATGACTGTGGCGATTATCTTCTTATTCTTCACCAGTGTTTCAACGGGCTTACTTAAGCTGGTTGAACGTAAATTCAGTATCCACGCGAGGTAGTTATGGACTTTTCATTGATAATTGAAAGCCTGCCGATTTACCTTGGTGGTTTATGGACAACGGCTTGGATGGTTTGCGTTGCTTTGATCATTGGCTTATTCGTCGCCATACCATTAGCTATCGCTCGTAACAGCCCAAATATGCTGATTAACGCTCCTGCTTGGTCGTTCATCTATTTCTTCCGTGGTACGCCATTATTGGTGCAGTTGTACCTGATTTACTACGGAATGGATCAGTTCTTCCCTGTAAAAGATACACTATGGGAAAATGCATGGTTTTGTGCTTTGGTGGCATTCATCCTTAACACATCGGCATACACAGCTGAAATCATTCGCGGTGCGATTAACGGCTTACCAAAAGGTGAAGTTGAAGCAGCAAAAGCGTATGGCATGAGCACACCTAAGACATACCGACGTATCATTCTGCCAAGTGCATTACGTCGTGCATTACCGGCTTACAGTAACGAAGTTATCTTTATGCTTCACGGCTCAGCCGTTGCAGGTATTGTGACGATTATGGATCTAACGGGTGCAGCTCGTTTGGTTAACTCTCGCTACTATGCTCCGTTTGAATCTTTCCTAACAGCAGGTCTGTTTTACATGGGGTTGACGTTTATCATCATTGCGATTTTCAAATTCGCAGAGAAACGTTTCTTAGCTTACTTAAGACCACTTAGCTAATTACACATCATAATTAACAAAACGGCGCTTCTATAGCGCCGTTTTTTATGAGCAGATTCTGTTGCTGTTGATTACTTAAACGTTGACCAAATTGGCGCGTGGTCAGACGGCTTTTCGATGCCACGCAGTTCGTAATCGATGCCTGCTTCAGTACACTTATCAGCAAGCTTCTGAGTCGCAAGTACTACATCAATTCGTAGGCCGCGGTTGTCCACGAAACCTTTCGAGCGGTAGTCAAACCACGAGTATTGGTCGTTTACTTCAGGGTGCAGTAAGCGGAAGCTATCCACAAAACCCCAATCCATCAGTGTTTTCAACCATTCTCGCTCTTCTGGTTGGAAAGAGCACTTACCTGTTTTCAACCAACGTTTCGCATTAGGTTCACCGATGCCGATGTCTGCGTCGATAGGGCTGATATTAATGTCGCCCATCACAATGACTTGTTCGTCTTTGTTGTGGTAGTCATTTAGGTAAGTCATCAAGTCTTTGTAGAACTGGCGTTTGTACGGGTATTTTGTTTCATGCTTGATGTTATCCCCTTGAGGGAAGTAGCCATTTAGCACGGTAACCTTTTCACCATTTTCATCTTCAAACGTCGCCATGATCATGCGTTTTTGATGGTCTTCATTATCTGTTGGGAAACCCTTCTGCACAGAAATAGGCTCTTGCTTACACAACATTGCCACACCGTAGTGGGCTTTTTGACCGTGGAAGTAAACCTTATAGCCCATTGCTTCAACATCAGCAATTGGGAAGGCTTCATCGTGCACTTTTATCTCTTGCAGACCAATCACGTCGGGTTGGTGTTTGTCGATAATAGCTTGCAGTTGGTGAAGGCGGGCTCTAAGACCGTTGATGTTGAAGCTAATTACTTTCATTTGTTTTTATACCTCTCGTAAACCTTTGTCACTGCTTGTTTTTAAAGGTTTTTGATTTGGTGGATTTCATGGTTCATCGTATTTAACCATGCTTAATAATTTCTGTCGCCACTTTGTAGAGACAAAATGGCGACATTAAATGATGTGAATACTTACAGTTACGTAGAATCTATTGAGTCTTAAGTAAATCCAAAAAGAACGCGTATTCAAGTGCGTCTTCTTTTAATCGTTTAAATCGGCCAGAAGCGCCACCGTGACCGGCTTCCATATCGGTTTTGAACAGCAATACGTTGTTGTCTGTTTTCATTTCACGCAGCTTCGCAACCCATTTCATTGGCTCAAAGTACTGCACCTGTGAGTCATGCAGGCCTGTCGTTACCAACATGTTCGGGTAGTTTTGTACCTTAATGTTGTCGTACGGTGAGTACCCCAGCATGTAATCGTAGTAGGCTTTATCGTTCGGGTTACCCCATTCGTCATACTCATTGGTGGTTAGAGGGATCGATTCATCGAGCATGGTTGTCACAATGTCTACAAACGGAACATGTGCACCAATACCACGGTACAGTTCTGGTGCTTGGTTGATGATTGCTCCCATCAATAGACCGCCAGCAGACCCCCCAACGGCGAACACTTTATCTTTCGCGCCGTAGCCTTCTTCAACAAGCTCTTTGGTTACATCAATAAAGTCGTTGAACGTGTTTTGTTTGGTCAGTTTTTTGCCATCTTCATACCAAGGGCGACCAAGCATTTCTGAACCGCGGACATGTGCGATGGCATAAACAAAACCTCTATCCAGTAGGCTTAGGCGAGTTGAGCTGAAGGTAGGTTCAATCGTAGAGCCGTAAGACCCATAGCCGTATTGGTAGATTGGGTTAGTGCCGTCTTTCTTAAATAAGTCTTTACGATAAACCAAAGAGACAGGAACTTGCTTACCATCGAGAGCCGTAATCATGATTCGCTCTGATTGGTAGTTATCCGCTTCGAAATCACCTAATACGGGTGTTTGCTTCATGAGTTCGGATTCACCTGTACTTAGGTCGAAATCATAGTAAGTACCTGGCGTGGTTAAGCTGCTGTAATAGATACGAACTTTTGCGTTATCTAATTCATAGTTACTCGTTAGGTAAGCGGCAAATGCGGTGTCGTTAAATTCAAGTGGAAACTCGTGGCCTGTTGAGAGTTGGCGAACTTTCACTGTAGACAAGCCATCCGCGCGTTGCTCGTAGACAAGATGGTCATCAAACAACTCGAAATCTACAAGCTGAGTATTATCGTCTGCTGGGATGACATCGACCCATTTTGAGCGATCATGCATCTCTTCGGTTGTGACTTTCATTAAACGGAAGTTGACCGCTTGGTAGTTGGTGTAGATGTAATACCAATCACCTAGCTTAGCGATGCTGTACTCTATGCCGGTCTCTTTTGGGTAGAAAGCCTCAGCTGTAGCCTTTGGGTTGTTGGCATCGATGACTGAGACACCGCTGGTTTCTGTGCTCGAATGCCAAATGTAGACCTGTTCTCCATCTTTGCTTTTACTCAAAGAGGTGTAGTAAGCGCTATCGGCTTCTTCGTAGATTAACTGATCGCTTGCCTGAGCTGTGCCTAACACGTGGCGGTAAACTTGATAACCCAGCAATGTTTGTGGATTTTTTTTGATGTAGTAGAAGGCTTGGTTGTCGTTTTGCCACGCGATAGCACTTGAAGCGCCTTCAATTTCATCTTTTAGGTATTCACCTGTTGTGAGGTCTTTGATCTTGATGGTGTAAATGCGACGGCTTAGCGTATCTTCGCCATAGGCCAACAAGTTTTCGTCTGGGCTGATCGTTAAGCCACCAATACTGAAGAATTCATGCTCTTTTGCTAGCTCGTTTACATCTAAGATGACTTGCTTGTCTGTGCCTAAACAGTTTTTTTCACGCAGGTGAACTGGGTATTCGTTGTCGCCTGTGACCTTATTCGAGTAGTAGTAACTGCCTTTGCGAACCGGTACCGAATTGTCGTCTTTCGCGATTCGGCCTTTAATCTCTTCAAATAGTTGTTTTTGTGCTGCTTCTGTATGTTTCAACACCGTATCTGCGTACTGATTCTCTTGCTCAAGTTGTTGCAAAATCTCTAGATCTTGGCGTGCATCATCGCGCATCCAATAGTAATCATCGATTCGGGTTTCACCATGAATCGTCATTGCGTGAGGGACTTTCTTAGCAACGGGTGCTTGGGTTTGCTGAGCGACGAGCTGTGATTGAGAGTAGTGGTTCATGGTTGAGATTCCTTGATTGCTGCATCCGGCGACAAGCGCTATTGATACGGCTAATGTGGTTAAAGCGATACGCATCTGTATATCCTTAGTGTGTACCTTACTCGTTTTAATGCCAGCATCCTTTGTTGTGAGAGTTCAGGTACGTTGGTGTTCTTCCAGTGATATTATTTATAATTGGATTCTGGATATGCACCTTCATCGTAAGTGTCTGTTATTGTTTTCAAAAAATCAAAGCAATGTTAAATGAAATTACTGATACGTGAGAGTGGAAGGAATAAATGTGCAACAAAAAGGGACACACTTTTCAGTATGTCCCTTTCCTTTGTTTAGCAAGATTCGAGTTTTACGTTAAATAGCCAATGGCATTTCGTTTGAGTGGTCAGGTTTACGATTAACCCAACGTAAACCAAGCATAGCGATGAATGACATAGCAATCATCAGGCAACCGAGTGGCAGTTGGTCTTGAGCTGGGAAGAACGATGCCAATAGTGTTGCGATGCCAGCACCTAGGTTTTGCATACCACCTAAAATCGCACCTCCAGTACCAGCGTGGTACGGGAATGGCGAAAGTGCCCCTGTTGTTGCTGCTGGGAATAATATGCCAGCGCCCAAGAAGTAAATTGTGGCACCGCCAATCAAAGTTAATGCTGTTGTTTGACCAAACAGACCCGGTATCAATACCACTGTTGAGCCTACCAATATCGCAACCAGACCAACATTCAATGCACGGCGCTCAGAGCGACGTTGTGCGATGTAACTAGATAAGCCTGCACCGACTAAGTAACCTGGAATAGGCAAAACAAACAGCAAGCTTACTGTGGTTGCCGGTAAGCCAAGTACGCCACCAAGCAACACACCTGCCGCTGCTTCAAATACGGCTAAAACC
>NZ_AJYZ02000041.1:677445-688187 GCF_000272045.2 Vibrio crassostreae 9ZC13
AATACCAATAAGAAACCTTGGAAACGTTTATCAGACAGAACGAACTTGTAGCTGTTGGCAACCGATTCATGCTTGCGTCGTTCTTTCGGCAGTGTTTCCATCATGCTCGTCATCATAGTGATCACAACAGCAATACCAAACAGCGCAAGGAATAAGTAGCTAGAACGCCAGCCGAAAACTTCTGTTAGGTAACCACCCAGTACAGGAGCCATCAATGGTGAGAAAATCACACACATGCTAATCAAGCTGTTTGCACGGTGCAGCTCTGCGCCTTCAAAACAGTCGCGAGTCAATGTACGAGACATCGCACCACCACAACCGATGCCCAAACCTTGGATAAAGCTGCCCGCTAAGAACCATTCATATTCGTGAGTGAACAATGCTACCAAAGTACCGATGATGTAGATGATCAAACCAATCACGATGATCGGTTTACGACCTAGGCGATCTGAAAGTGGGCCGTAAACAAATTGCGACAGACCATAAGGGATCAAGTAACACGCCATCACTGCCTGCAGTGAAGATGCCGAAACTAAGAACTCACCTGCCATATGACCGATAGAAGGCACGTACATCGTTTGAGTCATTTGACCTACGGCAGTCAGAATAGCGATTAAAAAGGTAAGTTTCGCTAATGGAAACGAGGCGGACATTTGCGTATCTCTCCAAAAATTAAGACGTAAAAAGCCTTAGCGCTCCATTAAAGGAGAGCCAAATGAATAAAGTGTTCAGGGAATCTAGGCGCGAGATATTAGAGCTTGATTGCGGGCTTAGCAATCAAAAAGTGTGAAGTTGAGCAAGATAAAAATCTATAACTTGGATTATAAAAACTAATCCGAAATTGCTGCATTTTAAAGAGGGAGAGGGTGGAGTGGGCTTCCTTTAAATATCGATGTTCTGGCTATGTCCAAAGCGCTAAAACCTAAGCAACACAGCCAATGATTATATGAGTACATCATTTTAAATCACAGAAAAAAGGAAGAAAACACGCTCTATTAACATTTGTATAAACTTTCGTTTTATATGTAAGCAATTTGTGCTGTAATTATCCGCTAAGCTATTCGTCTAACTTGTTTACATTTTGTACAGCAATTCGTTGTCGATGTGATAGTTATGGTTATGGAAGTCTTTTGGCTTAAATAAGGATATTAAATGCGCTCTCTATCGGTACAGTGGAAAATAACCCTCTTAGCAGGTTGTTGTTTAATCATTACGTCACTGTCTCTTATTGGTTTCTCGATCTACAACGCAACGAGCAATCAACAAGTCATCAAATCTCAAAGTTCAGAATCAGTTATCAATAAAACTCAGCAGCTGCTGGCGTCTGTTTCTCAGCTTAATGCTCAAGAAACTCAACGTTATGTAGACGAAGCTATTTACCGCGCAGAGATGCTTGCGGCCAGTGCTCAGTTTCTAAAAAACAATGCAGACGAAAACTTTACACCAAGTGAAGAGCTTCGTACCGCCTTGGATGAAATGGTTCGTCGCTCGGTTTTAAACTTCGACTCTATTCAAGGAGCGTATCTAGTTTTCAAGCCTGACTTGCTCGATAGTGAAGATGCGAATTATGTCGATGCTGATTATGTTGGTTCTAACGAAAAAGGTCGTTTTGCTCCTTACTGGAAGGTGGCAGATAACGGTGAAAATGTTCTAGCGGACGTTCTTTCAGAATCTATCTTGAATGATGACAGCAATAGCGAACGTTTTTACTGTCCTTTGTCTTCAGGGCAAACGTGTATTAGTACGCCGAGAGTCGTGAACAGCGGTGGTGTAGCACTACTTACGTCCTCTATTTCAGTCCCTATTTTGGTTGACGACGTTGCTATTGGTTTTCTTGGTATTGATCTAAGACTTGATGGTTTAACCAGTGTGATTACTCAATCTGACCAGAGCTTGTTTAACGGTGCGGGTAAAGCTTACGTGGTTAGTCTAGATGGTTCGGTCATCGCTTCTGATGATTCAAGCATTGCAGTCGGTTCAACTTTCCAAAGTGGCAATACAAACAGTGATTTAATGACCGACTTTATCTTTGGTGGTGAAGTGACAACGCAATGGAGCGAGAACGGTGAGTGGTTACTTGCCTTTGCACCTGTTGTTGCAGCTAACCAAACTTGGGGGGTGTTGTTTGAGATCCCAAGAGACAGTGTCGTCGCTGACGCAAATAAATTGGATTCCATCATTAGCACTAAGCTAAGTGAAGGCATCAAAACAGAAGTGATCGCCGGTACAGTGTTTATTATCTTTGGCTTAGCCATTATCGCGTTTGCCTCGTTGTCTATTGTGAAGCCGATTCGTCAGGTTGTGGAAAGGTTGAATGACATCGCTTCAGGTGAAGGTGATTTGACGCAGCGCTTGGAAGTGAAGTCTCAAGATGAAATCGGTCAGTTGTCAAAAGGATTTAACCTGTTCCTAGATAAGCTGCAACACACAATCAAAGAAGTCATTCACACCACAGAACAAGTGGCAAATACTACCAGCCAAGCGAAAGCATCAGCATCAAGTACTCGTGAAAGCAGCGAGTCTCAATTTAAAGAAGTGGATCTAGTCGCGACAGCGGCCGAAGAGATGACTCAAACTGCGGGCTTAGTGGTACAAAATGCAGAAGTGGCCGTTGATGCAGCGTGCGAAGCGAATCGTTCTGCTCAACAAGGGCAACAAGTCATCGAACTTTCAGCAGGTGAAATGAGAAAGCTGGTTGAGCGTATGTCGAGTGCTGTTCCTATTGTTGAAGAATTGGCAAAAAATAACGGAAACATCACCGAGATCTTAAGTGTGATTGAAGGGATCTCTGAGCAAACTAACTTACTGGCATTGAACGCGGCGATTGAAGCGGCTCGTGCTGGCGAACAAGGTCGAGGTTTTGCTGTTGTTGCGGATGAGGTAAGAAACCTCGCAAGTCGCACCCAGTCATCGGTTGGTGAGATCAGAGCGGTGATCGACAAGGTTCATGCTGGAACTCAAGATGTCGTTGAAGCAATACAAGAAGGCAATATCCTAGCTAACGATACAGCACTACACGTTCAGAAAGCAGTTGAAGATCTGGGGTCGATCTTTACTTCTATTGAGGCGATCAGTGATATGAACAGTCAGATCGTTCGAGCAGCCGAAGAGCAACAATCGGTTTCCGGTGAAGTAAATCAAAGCGTGGTTAATATTCGCGATTTGAGTGCGAAGATCTTGGAGCAAGCCGCGGCTTCTGAGCAAGTCGGCAATGAAATTGACCAACTGTCTCAACAACAAAAGAAGTTGGTCAATCAGTTCAAGGTATAAGCATTAAGCCTTAACCAGTTCTTGAATAGAAAAAGGGACAAATGAAGATTTCATTTGTCCCTTTTTTAATTGTTTATTTAGAGGCTAGGCAATAACCAGCGGTTGACGCTGCTTACTCTTCGATAAACCAGTAGCCTTTGTTGACCAATTCAGTCACGACAGTTATGCCCGAAGGAGATAGGGCAGTAGCCGAGGTAATCATGGTCTCATCGCAAAGCATGTTGAGTAACGAAGAATCCGCTTCATCCACCTTAACCACTTCGCCATTGATGTAAGCAGTGTTGCTTTCATTTTCGTGGTAGAGCGCCTTTAAGCCTGATACTCGGTGAATCTCACCTTCAGACTCTAAGTGTTGAGCGATCTCTTCTTGAGTCCATAGTGGCTCTGGAGCAACGATATCAAGCTGGTGGCGTGATTGGCTTAGCAGACAACCCATGAATTCACTGATGGTTTCAGGTTGCTCTAGTGCAGATTTCAACATGCCTGTGAGATTACTTAAATCCGATGAACGAATTTTTCCGTAGCCTTCTTGCATTTTGAATTCTGGATCGTGCAGGTGTACGTCACCCATATCATGAGCAAGCACAAAATCGGCAAAGTTGCTGATCAGTTCTTGTTCTTTAGGTGAGCGGTAGCCAATAGAGTAGCTCATTGACGGCTCTAACGTGCTCCCTTCATGTGGGAAACCTGGTGGGATATAAAGGATATCGCCCGGCTCTAAAGTTTCATCAATGATTGGGTCAAAACCTTCAATTTGACGAAGTGCAGACGCTTGAACAGTCTCTTTGTATTGGCCAACATCTTTAGCGCCAACCTTCCATTGACGTTTGCCTTGACCTTGAATGATGAAGACATCGTATTGATCAATATGTGGGCCTACGCCGCCTTCAGGTGCTGAGTAGCAGATCATGAGATCGTCGAATAACCAGTTTGGTAACGCTTGGAACGCCTCAGTCAGCTGATTTGCGCCTTGGTGCCAGTGGTTCGCTGCTTGAACGATCAGTTGCCAATGAGTTTCGGTTAATTCGCCAAACTTTTCTTCAGAGAATGGGCCGTGTTCTGCAGTCCACTGATTGTCGAGGTTAGAGACAAAGCGAGAATCCACTTCTTCTTCCATCGATAAACCAGCAAGTTCTTCCGGCGAAATTGGGTCGACGAAGTTTTGGAAGCCACCCTTTAAGATGGTTGGTTTTTTATGCCAGTAGTTTTCAAGAAACTCGGGCACAGAAAAGCTGAGTTGGTACATGTGAATCCTGTATATTTTTATGCTAGATGCTAGATGCTAGATGCTAGATGCTAGATGCTAGATGCTAGATGCTAGTTTGGCTTGTAAATCTTGCTGGACAATTTTGATTGCTTCTAACGCGACTTTTGGATCGATTTCGTTGCTTTCGAGCAGATAGATCAGGTCGACAGCTAACTTAACTTCTTCTGGTGCGTTATCCAGTGGTGATGGTGTGTTATCAGTGTTCATTTCGCTTAGGGTTCTCTAAGTTAATCAGTCTCTCAATATTTTTCATTGAGTCTTCACAGCGTTCTAATCGCTCTTTTGCTAACTGCCAAGCCTCTTCCGCTTTTTTCTTACTGTGGCGAGGCGCAGAATCAAACGTTAACTTTCGTACTCGTACTAAATCGACCAATCGCTTTTGCCAGTCTTGGTGCTGGGCGAGTTCGTTGTATAGGTCGTTCAGGGTTTTCCCTGACTTGCTTTTTCGGTCCAAGCGTAAATCGTGGTTGGCTAACTCTCTTTGGATTGCTGCAATCTGATTGGTCAGCTTTTCTGTCAGGTAGTTGGCTCTGGACGCGGTCAGTTGATTTGAGGTTTGTTCACGTACAATGGTGCGGTACGTTGCCTGAGTTTCAAGTGCATAGGGAAGCAAAACAGAGGCGCCGCATTTAAATAAGGCTCGGTCAAACAAGGCTTGATGATAAGCCCCTCGAGATTTGTCAACCTGCGAGCAATGGCCAATCAAGGTATCAATAACACTTTTTAGCTTTGAAAATTGATTCATTTCACTTCCCGTTGGCTACTGCCTATAAGTTCACAAACCAAGCTTCGTATGCCAGTTTAATTGCAAGTACGCTTACAACTGTAACAAACACAGGTCTTATAAATGTAGCACCGAACCGAATAGCAGAGTGAGCGCCAACAAATGCACCGGCCATCAAACAAAGGCCCATGGTTAAACCTAGAACCCAATCAATATGACCAAGAATCGCGAAGGTCACCAAAGAGGTAAAGTTACTGGTAAAGTTCATGGCTTTGGATAGACCAGAGGCAAGTAAGATGTTTAAGCGATAAAGCGCCATAGAGCTTACCGTCCAAAACGCGCCAGTTCCTGGGCCAGCAACCCCATCATAAAAGCCAAGAATGAATCCTTGGTACTTTTGTTTTCTCTTAAGCACAGGGCATGGCTTAGGAGACACATTATGGCTCACATCTGGAGTCTTATGAAAAATGGTATAGACCGCTGCGGCAAGAATGACTAACGGCAATACCTTCTCTAACCACTCGGTGCTAATGGCATCAACAGTGAGTGTGCCGATGGTCGCACCTATTAAAGTAGATATGAATGCATTGACCCAACACTCAGGCTTGAACAGCTTTTTACGGTAGTAAGTAAATGCAGCTGTAGATGAAGCAAACGTTGCGGCCAGCTTATTAGTTCCGAGTGCAATGTGTGGCGGCAGGCCAAGCGATAGCAAAGCTGGAACGGTTAACATCCCTCCGCCACCTGCGACAGCATCAATAAAGCCTGCTGCAAATGCAACCAGAGCAAGTATGACCAACATGGTTGGCTCAATCATTTCCATAAATAGCTAGTGTTCTCGTTATCGGCTGATAGGGCAGCCACATGAAAAATCTATGGATTAGTCATGTTGGGTTGTGAATGCAAGGGCCTAGCGATGAAGGCCCATAACTACCTCAAGGGCAGGGGATATTAGTATTTTATTGTTCTTTTAAAAGGCGGTAGTGAATCGAGTAGGGACTTTCCGTATCGCTTCGTTACTATGCGTCTATCAAGGATCGTGACTTTACCAGAATCTCTTTCCTTACGCAGTAGTCTACCCACAGATTGAATAAGCTTTTTACTCGCATCTGGAACAGTAATCTGCATAAAAGGGTTACCACCGCGTGATTCAATATATTCTGAATGTGCTTGCTCTACGGGAGAGGTAGGAACACCAAAAGGAATCTTGGTAATAACGAGGTTTTCAAGAAGCTCACCCGGTAGATCAAGACCTTCAGAAAAGCTGCCAGTTCCAAAAAGAACGCTGGTTTTACCTTGGTCTATTAGCTTTTTATGTTTTTTTAGAATTTCAGTTCGTGAAGTATCGCCTTGAACCTGCAATGCCCACGACTTTTTAACGAAATCTGTTGTTAAAGCATCTGCAACTTTGTTCATTTGCCAGTAAGAAGAGAATAGAACGAGATTGGCTTTTTTGTCTTCTATTACCTTAGGCAAAATTTCAATAAGATATTCGGTAAACTGAGGTGCTTGTGGTTCGTACTTCATTGCAGGAACGATCAGCTCAGCTTGATTCTGGTAATCAAACGGTGATGCCAAAGCCAAAAACTGTACGCCATCTTCTGCTTTTTGGCTGATACCGGCTTGATGACAGAAAAAGCTGAAAGAGTTGAGCGCCCTCATGGTCGCAGATACTAATACGGCACCCACACAGCGGCTCCAGATTTGTTGATCCAGTTGCCAACCTACCTCTAGTGGCGAAACATTCACAACGAAATCGCCTTCGCTTTCTTTATTCAGTTCGAGCCAACGAGCCAAAGGAGCGCCTTTTTCTCTCTTCGGTTCAGCCATTAAGCGCCAAACTTGAGCAAGGTTCTCTGTTCTTTGTATATAGAAGCCAATTTCTGCCAGTGCCGGCTCTGCAAGTTTTGCTGAAAGCTCGCCGTCTTTAACTCGTTCTGCAATTAGGTCTGCAATCTTCGCAACGGCTTGGCTCGCCTTTTGCGTGAGCTGCTTGAGATCTTTAGATTCATTCTCAAGCCACTCTGGTAAGTCGCCATGTTCGAAGCGATACAAGCCGTCTTCAAAGTGGTTAGCGTCAAACTGTTTACTCATTTGAGTCAGGGTAGGGATCAGCTGTTGCACTGAGTCTTGCAGCTCATTTCGAAACCGGTGGACACGTTTCTCGTCAGCGAGGCCTGAAAGCTTAGTGATTGATTGATTCAAACGCTCCAACCACGATGCTGCGCCTTTTAAGCTCGCAGCCGCAGAAGAGTGATCTCTGGCTACATGCGGTAAATGGTGAGCTTCATCGAATATATAGATGCTATTTTCTGGTTCAGGCAGTATCACGCCGCCGCCTAAGTCTGCATCAGCCATCACTAAACTGTGATTGGCGATAATCACGTCTGCTTTATCTAGCTCTGAGCGAGCTTTCTGGAAAGGGCAGTCTCTATGCGTAGGCATACTGTTGTTACAGCTGTGCTTATCGCTGACAATCATCTGCCAAATCATGTTGTCGATGGGTTTTGGCCACGAATCACGGTCACCATCCCATTTACCTTGGGTTAGGCTACGATACATGGTTTGAAGTTGGTCGATATCCTTCTTCTTTGGCTTAGATTCGAACATGGCCATTTGTCCGCCATCAACCCCGCAGGCAGCGGCTAGCTTTTCGGAACAACAATAACGCTGTCTGCCCTTCGCTAATATGAAAGAAAACTCTCGATCAGTCAGTCTTCTATATAGAGGGAGATCTTTATTGACGAGCTGTTCTTGTAGCGCAACCGTCGCCGTTGATATGACTATTTTTCGGTTATTGAGCACAGCGACAGGAATAGTTGCCATTAAATAAGCCAGTGATTTCCCGATCCCGGTTCCAGCTTCTGCAACAATCATGCGATTACTTTTGTGGTATTGACCACAAAGTGTCTTCGCTATTTCTGCAACAAGGTAATTTTGAGCACGTCGAGGTACAAAGTTGTCCAACTGATCTTGGAGGTTTTGATAACTGGTGCGAATAGATTTTTGAATTTTAGTAGTTAGCATACTGTGACCTACGTAACGGAGCGAGGATAGTAGCACATATCACTAGTCGGTACATTTACGGTGAAATAGCTTGCTTTTGAATCAAAGGTAGATCTTGTTCACAAAAAAAAACTGAACCATCAGGAACTTAACTATTTTATTTATGTTGCGAAATATAAATATTAAAAAAGACTTGCTTGTAGGTGTTAAATCCTGAGATGTGGCGTTTTTACAAGTTGTTTGTGGTGTTAAATGCTGTTTTGTTCTTTTTTTGGATTATTATATTTCCTAATAAAACTAAGGATAAGCTGCTCGTAAAACTATGAAAAAAAATGTAAGTAGTTGATTTTGATTGCTTTGTGTTTTTTTTAGGTTTGTTTTTAGTTTATTTGACACGCAGGATAATCTTTTGCAATCTAGACCTCGAAATTTAGTGACGGTGATTAACCAACAAAGAGTGGTAATGACCAGTCATAAAAATAAAAGGGAACCGGGCAAGGATCTCCCATTCTTAGAAAAGGCAGTGGATTTATTATGAAAAAGACTCTATTAGCACTTGCAGTTGTTGCAGCAGCAGGCTCAGTAAACGCAGCGGAAATTTATAAATCAGAAGACGGCGCAGTAGACTTTTACGGTCAACTACGTACAGAGCTTAAGTTCCTAGACGGGCAAGATGCCAAATTAGGTTCAGGTTCTTCGCGTGCTGGTGTTGACGCTCAATATAATGTATCTGATGATCTTAAAGTTCTTGGTAAAGTAGAATTTGCATTGAAAGACAGTGGCGACATGTATGTACGTAACCACATTTTTGGCTTTAGCAGCGATCAAGCGGGAACAATCAAATTTGGTAAGCAATGGACTACATCAGATGATGTATACGGCGCTGATTACTCATACTTCTTTGGTGGTTCTGCACTGCTTTACTCTACTTTGAACGAGGCTCTTCATGACTCACAAGTAAAGTACTCTTACGATTCTGACAACTTCTGGGTAAAAGCAGGATACGGATTAGCAGAAGATGACTCTAATCAAGAGCTAGCTGAACTTTACGTTGGTTTTTCTGTTGGTGACGTAAATATCCACGTTGGTGGTGGTCAAACAACTGATGATGTAGCTGGTTCTGGTTTTACAGGCCTTGAAAACACATACTACGAAGGTACTGTTGAGTACTCTAAAGATGTTCTAACAGTTGGTGCAACTGTTGCGGCATCTTCTGTTGAATCTGCTATTGATAAAGCAGACCAAACAGGTTTCTCAGTAGCTGCTACGTATGGCGTTGCTGATAAAACAACAGTATATGGTGGTTATGAGTTCGTGTCTCAAGATCACGATTTATTAGAAGATAGCAACGTTGTTTACGTTGGTGCTGAATACAAGTACGCTAGCTGGGCACGTGTCTATGCTGAGTATGGTTATGCAGACGGTAGTACTCTAGGTTTCAACGCTCAAGGTAGTGATATGGTTGTAGCGGCTCAGACTGTTGAGGGCGAAAACAATTTCGGTATCGGTGCCCGTGTTTACTGGTAATTTGATATATTGTTAGAAAAAGCCCAACATAGAGTTGGGCTTTTTTTTGCCTATTTTTTATAAGGATGGATACAATAATGCAAAGTTTCAAATATTCTTTTTTGGGGCTGTTAGTTGCTTCTACAGTAGTTGATGCCGAAGTAATATTGGATGTCCCTGAAAATGTAAATTTACTTTCAGTAAACATGAGTGTTCCTGACTTTGAACAAGGGTTGTTTTCTGCAGATAAGACAGTGCTTTTACCTGACGGTGAAAACCAAATCGTTTTTCAATATGAACCAGTATTTGATGAAAGAGATAATCAAAGGAAAGTCTACAGTTCTGTTATTATCGCTAAATTTGAGGCAAAAAACGAAGAACTTACCTTATCTATGCCTGAGTTTAAAAACTTGCGTTCTGCTCAAGAAAACATTGGAAACTTGAATTGGGAAATTAAAAATAAGCAAGGACAAGCCTTAATCAAAAATGAAGACATTTTAGCTAGTGACGGAGTTCAACTAAATAGAAGTTATTCTGAAGAAGCTACAGAATATAATAAAGTTGGTGGTGCTGCTGCTGTAACCATGAGTTATTTAGTTGTAGAAAACCAAGTTCGTCCTGCAGTTAAGGTTAATGCTACAAGTTTAGAAGAAAACACGCTAGTAAACGCTGAAGGTTTAACGGCTAACACATCAGCTCAGGTTGTAGATAAATCGGAGTCTTTGAAACAACTTAAAGCTTTGTATCTGAGCACTTCAAAAGAAGACCGTAAAGTATTCCGTAAGTGGATGATTGACCAAGAGTAATCAATTTTTATGTGTAAAAAAGCGAGATATAATAAATATCTTGCTTTTTTATATTGCTATGAGTTAAATCTCTTTCCACTCACCAGGCTGTAGCTGCCCCACATTCATGTTGCCCATTGAATAGCGGATAAGACGTAGGGTAGGGAAGCCGATATTGGCTGGC
>NZ_AJYZ02000041.1:688437-707890 GCF_000272045.2 Vibrio crassostreae 9ZC13
AATGATTGTAATAGCCAACCATGTTGTCGGTATCGCGGCTCTGAAGCGTACTGGAGGGGTTCTATCCCACACAACAGGTTCAGACATCACCTCAACCTGAGCGGGCAGTGTCATGCCGTCTTTTAGTTCGACACCTTTTCTCAATTTATCTAAATCTTCCTCAGAAGGTGCGCCTTCAACCTGTACCCAGTAAGTCTTTGGGGATTTTGAGTTTGGTTGAGTTAGCTTAGCTTGAAAAATACCATCGTTGGTCAAGACCATTAACCCTTCGCTGTCGCGGTCAAGGCGACCTGCAGCATAAACGTCTTTCACTGGAATAAAGTCCGCTAGCGTTTTTCTCCCTTCGCCATCTGTAAATTGGCTTAGAGTATCGAAAGGCTTGTTGAACAGAATTACTTTGCGATCTTCGAGCGCAACCTTAGGTTTTGCATTGGTAGGCTTGCCTTTATATCGGTGCTTGCTTGAGTGAGATTTGTTGTGCGAATTGCCAGTGTTATTCTTATCACTGCTTCGGCTTTGTCTATTACCGCTTTGTTTTAATGTTGCACCAGAACGAGCCGGTTTGTCTGAACGAGATGCGCTGCGTGAGCGAGTAGACATGTTAACTACCTTGCAAAAATGTAAACGAAGTGTGCTGAAAAGTTTTCACTGAAACGGAATTGAGCTATCATTTGCGCGCCTAAAAGACACAAAATAGAACAAGTTGATGGACTCTTAAGCCTGATTTGTTTAATTATACCTTCGTGTTTTATTATAACAACGCACTCACGGATTTGGTTCATGCTGTCATCAAGATTGTATGAAAAATAAGATAGAGTACGACTATCGAGTAAGCAGTTTTCACTCTTAGAGTGGCTTACTGGTCAATTTATAACACGCTCACTACTTTAAATGAGCTTGTAAGAACTATAGGGAAATTTCATGCCTACTGAAAAACCAACGATCATCTATACCATTACAGACGAAGCTCCGGCGCTAGCAACATACTCTCTGCTGCCTATCATTCAATCTTTTACAGCTTCTTCTGGTATTAACGTTGATACTCGCGACATTTCACTTGCAGGGCGTATTATTGCCAACTTCCCTGACTATTTGAACGAAGAGCAACGTATTGGTGATGCATTAGCAGAACTAGGTGAATTGGCTAAGACACCAGAAGCAAACATTATCAAGCTTCCAAACATCTCTGCATCTGTACCTCAGCTTCAAGCAACAATCAAAGAGCTACAGTCAAAAGGTTACGCACTTCCTAATTACCCAGAAGAAGCAAACACTGACGAAGAGAAAGCAGTAAAAGCGACTTACGACAAAATCAAAGGCAGTGCAGTAAATCCAGTATTGCGTGAAGGTAACTCGGATCGCCGCGCTCCACTTTCTGTTAAAAACTACGCGAAGAAGAACCCACACTCAATGGGTGCTTGGTCTGCAGATTCTAAGTCGCACGTTTCAAGTATGGACGACAAAGACTTCTTCGGTAGCGAAAAGTCAGTAACCATTGAAGGTGCTACAGAAGTTAGCATTGAATTCGTTGGCAAAGATGGTGCGAAGAAAACATTGAAGCCAGCTTTTGCACTGCAAGATAAAGAGATCATTGATGCGTCAGTGATGAATAAGGCCGCTTTGGTTGCATTCTTCGAAAAAGAAATCGCATCGGCTAAAGAGCAAGGTGTACTGCTTTCTCTTCACTTGAAAGCGACGATGATGAAAGTATCTGACCCAGTGATCTTTGGTCACGCGGTTAAGGTTTACTACAAAGACGTATTTGCTAAACACGGTCAGCTGTTTGAAGAGCTAGGCGTTGATGTAAATAACGGCATCGGTGATGTCTACGCGAAGATTGATGCGCTTCCTCAAGAGCAGAAAGAAGCAATCGAAGCTGACCTGCAAGCGGTATACGAGACTCAGCCACCACTAGCGATGGTTGATTCGGACCGTGGCATTACTAACCTACACGTACCAAGCGATATCATTGTGGATGCATCTATGCCTGCAATGCTGCGTTCTTCTGGTCAAATGTGGGATCCAGAAGGTAAGCAAAAAGATACCAAAGCAATGATCCCAGATCGTAGCTACGCGAGCATTTACCAAGCGGTTATTGATTTCTGTAAAGAGAACGGCGCGTTCGATCCAACAACGATGGGTAGCGTACCAAACGTTGGCTTGATGGCTCAAAAAGCGGAAGAGTACGGTTCTCATGATAAGACTTTCATCCTTGAAGCTGCTGGTCAGGTTCAAGTTGTTGACGCTACAGGCGCTGTGCTTCTTGAGCAAGACGTAGAGGAAGGCGATATCTTCCGTATGTGTCAGGTTAAAGATGCACCAATCCAAGACTGGGTTAAGCTTGCGGTAACGCGTGCTCGTGCATCGGGTGTTCCAGCGGTATTTTGGCTAGATGCGTCACGCGCACATGATGCTCAGCTTATCAAGAAAGTTGAAGCATACCTTCCTGAATACGATACCGATGGTCTTGAAATTAAGATCCTTGCTCCACTTGAAGCGACTCAATACTCACTGGTTCGTATCAAAGAAGGCCTAGATACTATTTCGGTTACTGGTAACGTATTACGTGATTACCTAACTGACTTGTTCCCGATTTTAGAGCTTGGTACATCAGCTAAGATGCTATCGATTGTTCCACTAATGAACGGTGGTGGTCTGTTTGAAACAGGTGCTGGCGGCTCTGCTCCTAAACATGTTCAACAAGTAGAGAAAGAAAACCACCTGCGTTGGGATTCTCTAGGTGAATTCTTGGCACTAGCGGCATCTCTAGAGCACCTGAGCGTAGTAACAGGTAACGCTAAAGCACAAGTTCTAGCTGATGCGCTTGATAAAGCGACGGGTGAGTTCCTTGATAACAACAAGTCTCCTTCACGTCGAGTAGGTGAGCTTGATAACCGTGGTAGCCACTACTATCTAGCGGCATACTGGGCTAAGGCGCTTGCTGAGCAAACGGCTGACGCTGATCTTGCTGCTGAGTTTGCAGGTGTGGCAAGTCAACTGGCTGAAAGTGAAGAAGCGATCGTTGCAGAGATGAACAACGCTCAAGGTGTGGCTGGCGACTTAGGTGGTTACTACCTACTTGACGATGCATTGGTTTCAACACTAATGCGCCCAAGCTCAACGCTAAACGCGTTTATTGATGCATAGTGATTGGACTCATCGTTAGTCACTCATGAGCGTGATTTGCTAACGAGTTGCTTAGGCTGATAGCTAAGTTATAGATAAAGTCAAAACGAAAGACGCTTTAACGATAATGTTAAAGCGTCTTTTTTCTGTCTAATACTTCTTAAGACCTAGCTTAAGGGGAGTAGCTCTTCGAGCTCATTGTCCAGTGAGCAACTTTAGAGCCCCCAAAACGAAAAAAACCGCTCACGTAATCCTGTGTTACAGGTATTAAATGAGCGGTTTCAATATTCTGTTTACCTGTCAGCCGTTAATGACGACTGATGGAGGTTAACATGAGTTTGCATTCGCCTATTTTGCGGCGCTGCCTTCTACAGGAACAACGGAGCTAGCATGCGAGCCTTTAGGTCCACTTTCTACTTCATAGTCGACCTGCTGACCAGCCTTTAAGGTTCGATAACCTTCCATTTGTATTGTGGAGTAATGCGCGAAAATATCGCCGTCTTCACCTTCTGGACAAATAAAGCCAAACCCTTTGGCATTGTTAAACCATTTTACTGTACCTGTAGCCATGCTATACATCCCTCATGCATTTTGTTACTAACGTTGTTATATCAATTGTTGTAAGTGCGATTGATATCATTCCTACCAGCTAAAGAATTTCAGCTAATAGCTTGAATCTCGTACATTGCTTACGGAAATTAACGCTACCCTGCGTAATTATTCCTTATTGTTAATTTTTGAAGCGTGTTACTGATTTTAATTCATGTTGCAAAAGTGTATTAAAAAACCTTTTAGCTCCAATGTAGCTAATGATTGAGCACAGTCAATAGTAAATTGGTATAAAATTGATCAATTTTAATAACAAATCACATTCGAGATTAACCGCAAACTATTAACCAAATAGTAACTTAGCGGTAATATTATCGTTAGTATCAATAGTTATGGCGTCTTTTTAATCAATCACATATGTTAATCTTGTTAATCGAGATCTTTTATTTGCAGCGATGGAAATGGTGGATTAGGCTCAGTATAGAGGAATATTTTTTGGTACTGTTTCTAGGTGCAGTTTCTTAGTACACGGTAAAGCGTGAATGTGGTAAATTTGAGTTAGGTAAACACTCACGACTTCCGAAAAATAACCCTTAGCAAAGCGATATGAGCAGAAACTTTGAATGGGCATCTCCAGGCTCAGATTTACTGGAGAAAGAAGCAACAAAAGTAAAGCCACCGGCGATGTATAACGTTGTGTTGAATAACGATGACTACACGCCCATGGACTTTGTAATCGAGATCCTAGAGCGATTCTTCTCACTAGATATCGAAAAAGCAACGGAAGTGATGCTCAAGGTTCATTATGAAGGTAAAGCTATATGCGGCACATACAGCGCTGAAATAGCGGAAACAAAGGTAGCGCAGGTCACGATGTACTCAAAGGAAAATGAGCATCCGCTACTATGTACAATGGAGCAAGTATAAATTGCTCGAACAACACTGTTGTTCCCTTAGGAGGTACTTATGCTAAATAAAGAATTAGAGACGAGTTTAAATGGCGCATTTGCTCGTGCGCGAGACAAGCGACATGAATTCATGACTGTCGAACACCTCCTACTAGCATTATTAGAAAATGATGCGGCCAAGGAAGCGCTCCAAGCTTGTCAGGCTGATCTCGATGCTCTTCGCAATGAGCTCGATATTTTTATCGATCAAACGACCCCACTTATCCCTGAAAGCGACGAAACTCGCGAAACTCAGCCTACGTTGAGCTTCCAACGAGTACTTCAACGCGCTGTTTTTCATGTTCAATCTTCAGGTCGCAGCGAAGTAACAGGTGCTAACGTACTTGTGGCTATTTTTAGTGAGCAAGAATCTCACGCGGCATATCTTCTTAAGAAAAACGACATTAGTCGCTTAGATATTGTTAACTTCATCTCACACGGTATTACCAAAGCGAGCAACGAAGGCGACAGTCCTTCATCATCCGATTCATTTGGTGGTGCAGAAAATGCTGAAGAAGCTAACTCTGAAGACCGTTTAGAAAATTTTGCTACTAACCTTAACGAAGTCGCAAAGCAGGGCAATATTGACCCACTAATCGGTCGTGACAAAGAACTAGAACGCACTATCCAAGTTCTGTGTCGTCGTCGTAAGAACAACCCTCTGTTAGTGGGTGAAGCGGGGGTAGGTAAAACTGCCATCGCGGAAGGTCTTGCATGGCGCATCGTTGAAGGACAAGTGCCTGAAATCATTCAGAGCAGCGTAATTTATTCTCTAGATATCGGTTCACTGTTAGCCGGAACCAAATATCGTGGTGACTTTGAGAAACGTTTTAAAGCGATTCTTAAGCAACTGGAGAAAGAAGAAGACGCGATTCTGTTCATCGATGAGATCCACACCATTATCGGTGCCGGGGCTGCATCGGGTGGTCAGGTTGATGCGGCAAACTTAATTAAACCACTACTAAGCAGTGGCAAATTACGTTGCATCGGTTCAACAACGTACCAAGAGTACAGCAGTATTTTTGAGAAGGAGCGTGCTTTAGCTCGTCGCTTCCAGAAAATAGATATTATTGAACCATCGCTAGACGATACGACCAAGATCCTGATTGGCTTGAAGCCAAAATACGAAGCTCACCACGAAGTGCGCTACACCAACAAAGCGTTGCGTGCCGCTGTGGAACTGTCAGCTAAATACATTAATGAACGCCACCTTCCTGATAAGGCCATTGACGTAATCGATGAAGCGGGCGCTCGTAGTCGTTTGGCACCTGCAAGCCGTCGTAAGAAAACGGTAAGCGTGGCTGATATTGAGTCAATGGTTGCGAAAATGGCGCGTATTCCTGAAAAGTCAGTATCGTCTTCAGACAAAGATACACTCCAGAAACTGGATGAGCGCATGAAAATGTTGGTATTCGGACAAGACCCTGCAATCGATGTATTGAGTGAAGCGATTAAGCTGACCCGTGCTGGATTGGGTGCAGACAATAAACCTGTTGGTTCATTCTTGTTTGCTGGTCCTACTGGTGTCGGTAAAACAGAGGTGACTGTTCAGCTGTCTAAGTTGATGGGTATTGAGCTTCTGCGCTTTGATATGTCTGAGTACGGTGAGCGACACTCAGTGAGCCGCTTGATTGGTGCGCCTCCTGGTTATGTTGGTTACGACCAAGGTGGTTTGCTAACGGATGCCGTAATCAAGAACCCGCACTCTGTTGTGTTACTGGATGAAATCGAGAAAGCTCACCCAGATATCTTTAACTTGCTACTGCAGGTAATGGATAACGGCACGCTAACTGACAACAATGGTCGCAAAGCGGACTTCCGCAATGTGATTCTAGTGATGACGACCAACGCAGGTGTGGCTGAAACCGAGAAGAAATCGATCGGCCTGATCCAACAAGATCATGCGCCAGATGCGATGGGCGAAATCAAGAAGGTATTTACTCCTGAGTTCCGTAACCGTCTTGATAATATCATTTGGTTCAACAGCCTTGACCCAAGTGTGATTAGCCAAGTAGTTGATAAGTTCATTGTCGAGCTTCAGGTTCAACTGGACGCTCGTGGCGTGTCTTTAGAGGTTTCTGAGGATGCTCGTCACTGGTTAGCTGATAAAGGCTATGACAAGACCATGGGTGCTCGTCCAATGGGACGTGTTATTCAAGAGAAGCTTAAGAAACCACTTGCTAACGAGTTACTGTTCGGTAGCTTGGTTGATGGCGGTACGGTTAAAGTATCCCTGAAAAAAGATGAATTGGATTTCATCTATGTTGGTGCTAAAGAAGAGGTCATGCACTAACGAAGTGATTGATAAATCAAAGGCTTAAATATAAAACGCATGACTTAGGTTGTGCGTTTTTTTATGCTTGCGAGATGCGAGATTGATGTGCTTGTGTAGTAAAAAGCTCAGGCAATAAAAAACGGAGCCTTAAGCTCCGCTTCTTATTGTATTCGCTAATTAAAAATTAACGAGCACGGAAGACGATGCGGCCTTTAGAAAGGTCGTATGGAGTCATCTCAACAGTTACTTTATCACCAGTAAGAATACGGATGTAGTTCTTACGCATTTTACCAGAGATGTGTGCTGTCACTACGTGACCGTTTTCAAGCTCAACACGGAACATTGTGTTTGGTAGAGTATCAAGGACAGTGCCTTGCATCTCGATTACGTCTTCTTTAGCCATCTAATCCTCTTTCGAAATTTGGCGGTTTTCAACGGCTTGATTGTGCCGTTAAAATCAAAATATGTAAAGTTGTCGCGTATTCTACCCTTGCCACCGCTGATTTACTAGCCTTTGATGACGTTGAAATCGTACTTTATAGTTCATCGCAGGGCATTCATCGATTTGATAACCCAAATATAACCATTGTTTTTGTTCTTTCTGGGCATGTTGGATCTGAAATAGAACGCCAAGTGTTCCCATCGAAATGTCTATATCAGGAGCGAAGAAGGTATAAAACGCGCTCGTACAGTGAGCCATGATGTCGGTTACGGCGATACCAACCAACTTGTTCTCATCATAGATGTGCATGAACTTTGTAGTAAGCCACTCATTTTTAGAGAATTGTAGAAACTCTTCTTTCTTGGGTGGGTACATGGTTCCCGAACGGTGACGAGCGGTGATATAGCGACTGTATAAGTCAAACCAGTTGTCATCCATCTCATCTTTCAGTTCCCAACGTAGTGATTTTCCTTTGTTAAGGATCCGTCGTTGGCTTTTGGAAAGCTTAACCTCAGGAATTGAAAGCCGAATCGCTTGGCATGCTGAGCAATTATCGCAATGTGGCTTATAAATGGTTGAACCACTGCGGCGAAATCCATTCGCAAGCAGAACTTCATAGTTATCTGAGGTGTGCATGTGTTCGTCAAGCGTGACCGCCACTCTCTCTTCGAAGTGAGGTAAGTAGCTGCAAGCGTGATTGTCTGTTAATCCAATTCTGATTTGTTGTAAATCTGGATTCATTAAGGCATTTCCTTCAGCCATTGGGTTTTAAAGCATGCATCGTCAACGGAGAACTCTTTGAGTAATTGCAGAGAGCCTAGGAATTCATCCCTATCAACCTCGATAGCGCCCAAGGATTCCAAGTGAGGGTTCATGACTTGGCAATCAATCAGTTGTCCGCCGAATCGGGTAAAGTGTTTACAAAAGTACCACAGCGCAATTTTAGAGGCATTGGTCTTTAGGCTGAACATCGATTCACCGCAAAAGACTTGGCCTCTTTGTAAGCCGTAAAGTCCACCGATCAGTTCATCATCTTGCCAAACCTCAACCGAGTGGCAGAAACCTAATGAAGCGAGTTTGCGGTAGGCTGACTGCATGTCGCTGTTTAGCCAGGTTTCTTCTTCGGGTCTTAGTGAAGAGCAATAACCAATTACTCTGTCCGTCGCTTGGTTGATGCTGACTCGGTAATTGTGCTTTCTTTGAAACTTTTTAAGACTTTTTGACGGTTCGAATGTCTTAGGATTAAATACCGCTCGCGGTGCAGGGCTCCACCAAAGTATAGGCTCACCTGGGCCATACCATGGAAATATACCTTGGCTATAAGCGTTTAAAATTCGCATTGGTGATAAATCACCACCGAAGGCGAGCAGACCGTTGGGGTCATCAAGCGCGTCGAAAGGCGAAGGAAACTCTATACTAGTAGTATCAAGTTCGGTTAGGTATATAGTCATAAGTACCGCATTACAGATTAATCACTGACCAAGAGGTCTTTAGGAGTTTTACCATGAAGAAGTTGCTTTGGATTTTACTTGTTTTGCCCATGTTGGCAAATGCAGCTTACAACAGAAACCAAGCTCGACCAGTAAACGAGGTGGTTTATGGTGAGATTGATACGGTCAGATACATCACTCAGCAAGAGATCGTTGAGTCGAAAGCGAATGGTTGGGAAACCTTGTTAGGTGCGGCGATTGGTGGCTTGATTGGTAACCAGTTTGGCGGCGGCACTGGTAAAGAAGTGGCGACAGCTGTAGGTGCAGTAGCAGGTGCGGGTATTGCTCGTAACCGAGGTAACACACAATATAAAGTAGAGTACAAACTGGTCGAGTTATTGGTCAAAACCAAAGACGACAAGTTGGTCAACATTATCCAAGATGTCGATAACTCGATGCTGTTCAACCGAGGCGATGATGTACGAATTCTCTATTTTTCAGATGGTGTTCGAGTTGATCTCGTGTACTAGTATATAAATACGATTGATTGGCTAATTAATCACCGGTTTGGGCTGGATTAGCTCTGGAGTTCGTTGGAAAAGTTCGTTAGTCTGCAAGTACGAAGAATTATTCATCACCCGAAAATAAATACGCGCCAGTGACTTCGGGTGGTACAAGGACTATAAGATTTAATGGAAAGCCTTACGTTACAACCAATTCAAAAAGTGAACGGGGAAGTTAACCTACCTGGTTCAAAAAGCGTTTCCAACCGTGCACTTCTTTTGGCTGCACTTTCTACGGGAACCACTCGCCTAACAAACTTGCTAGACAGTGATGATATTCGTCATATGTTGAATGCATTAACTCAGTTAGGTGTTGATTATCAGTTGTCTGCAGACAAAACCGTTTGTGAAGTGACAGGTGTTGGTGGTGCATTTTCAAGTGACAAAGCCCTAGAGCTTTTCTTAGGTAATGCGGGTACGGCGATGCGTCCGTTGGCGGCTGCACTATGTTTAGGTCGCGGTGAATACGTTCTTACTGGTGAGCCTCGTATGAAAGAGCGCCCAATTGGCCACTTGGTAACAGCACTGCGAGAAGCCGGTGCCGATGTTGAATACTTAGAGAACGAAAACTACCCACCATTGAAGATCACAGGTACAGGTCTGAAGAGCGGTACAGTTTCTATCGACGGTTCTATCTCTAGTCAATTCTTGACGGCATTTTTGATGGCTGCGCCCTTAGCTGAAGGTGAAGTGACCATTAAAATTGACGGTGAATTGGTTTCTAAACCTTACATCGATATTACGCTGCACATCATGAAGCAATTTGGTGTGGACGTGATCAATAATGATTACCAAGAGTTTGTGATTCCTACCGGGCAATCTTACTCGGCACCGGGTGATTTCTTGGTTGAAGGTGATGCATCATCTGCGTCATATTTCCTTGCAGCCGCTGCTATCAAAGGTGGTGAGATTAAGGTCACTGGTATTGGTAAAAACAGTATCCAAGGTGATATCCAATTCGCTGATGCGCTTGAGAAAATGGGTGCGGAAATCGAATGGGGTGACGACTACGTTATCTCTCGTTGTGGCGAGCTGAAAGGCATTGATATGGACTATAACCATATCCCAGATGCTGCGATGACTATTGCGACAACCGCATTGTTTGCAAAAGGCACAACGGCAATCCGTAATGTCTACAACTGGCGTGTGAAAGAGACAGACCGCTTGGCTGCAATGGCAACAGAGCTACGTAAAGTCGGCGCTGAAGTGGAAGAGGGTGAAGATTACATCATTGTTAACCCTGTGGCTGAACTGACTCATGCGGCGATTGATACTTACGATGATCACCGTATGGCGATGTGTTTCTCGCTGGTTGCTTTGAGCGATACGCCTGTGACGATTAATGATCCAGGTTGTACGTCAAAGACATTCCCTGATTATTTCGACAAGCTGAAAATGCTAAGTCTATAAAAATGCTTAGTATGTAAAGGTTTAGGAACAAAAAAGCTTGCCTAAGTGGCAAGCTTTTTAATTATTGCTGAATTGTAAATTCTTTCGAAAGGTGGTGCGCTAAGTATTTAAACATGTTAAATACCGCGGTTGTATTCTCTGTCGGCATTCCATTGCTGTCTAAGAAGTATTCACCTTTGAAGACGAGTACATCGTCTTTTTCTACTACGCTGTTTGCGCGCATGCCTTCAATGTAGTCATCATGTGATTGGATAATTTGGTTTGCGATAAGCAGTAAATCAAATTCTGCTATTACTTTCTTTGTCATGAGTTTATCTCTGATAACTGAATATAACGTTGAGTTTATGGTGTCGAACTAGAAATTCAATGATTTCACAACCGATTAAGAGAGTCTTTTCAAACATCCACAATTTATTTTGTGATTTACGGCAAAAATAATTGAATGGGGCTCGCGTTAGATTCGCGGACAAGCTTAGTATGAGCCCGTTTAGACGTAATGCCTGATGAATAGGCTCTTGCAAGTATTCTTAGTGAGTACTTTATAGCTTCTTTATATTGTGACCCTTTTATCTATGAGTCGTCGAATTGTCGAGCGATCAGATCCAATTTTGAAAAAAGCGGTTGATCTTCTAGTAATCTCGCACAATAGTAAAAAAAGAAGCAATGAATTTAGAATATCATGCGTAAAAGCCCACAAGCTAAATTGTTGGTGCTGAAGCATCGTGATTAAGGACGTTAGAGTCAATATGGGTAAATCGCTCGTTATAGTGGAGTCGCCAGCCAAGGCTAAAACTATCAATAAATATCTTGGCAAAGACTTTGTCGTTAAGTCGAGTGTAGGTCACGTACGTGATTTACCAACGGCAGGTCAAAGTACTGGTCAAAAGGCTGCTGCAGTTTCAACCAAGGGTATGAGCCCAGAAGACAAAGCTCGTATCAAAAAAGAAAAAGATCGCAAAGCTCTTATCAAAAAGATGGGTATCAACCCGTATAAAGAGTGGGAAGCGAACTATCAAATCCTACCTGGTAAAGAGAAAGTCGTCGCTGAATTGCAAAAACTGGCTGAGAACGCAGACCATGTTTATCTCGCAACCGATTTGGACCGCGAAGGAGAAGCTATCGCATGGCACCTTCGTGAGATCATCGGCGGCGATGAAACGCGATACAAGCGAGTGGTTTTTAACGAAATCACCAAGAATGCTATTCAACAAGCTTTCGAAACGCCAGGTGAGCTAAATATTGATGGCGTAAACGCACAACAAGCACGACGTTTTATGGACCGTGTTGTTGGCTTTATGGTGTCACCTCTGCTTTGGAAAAAAGTAGCACGAGGCCTGTCCGCTGGCCGTGTTCAATCAGTAGCGGTAAAACTACTGGTAGAGCGTGAGCGCGAGATCAACGCCTTTATCCCTGAAGAGTTCTGGGATGTGCATGCTGATACTAAAACAGCAGAGAAAACCGACTTTAGACTGCAAGTTGCACAGAAAGACGGTGTTGCGTTTAAACCTGAAAATGAAGCGCAAACACAAGCTGCTGTTAGCGTTTTAGAAAAAGCGCAATACGAAGTATGTAAACGTGAAGACCGCCCAACAAAGAGTAAGCCGTCTGCACCTTACATCACGTCGACACTGCAACAAGCGGCGAGTACCCGTCTTGGTTATGGCGTAAAGAAAACCATGATGCTGGCTCAACGCCTGTATGAAGCGGGTTACATCACTTATATGCGTACTGACTCAACCAACTTGAGTTCAGAAGCTGTAGAAGCCGCTCGTGAATACATTGGTTCTGAGTACGGCGCGCAATACCTTCCACCTAAAGCACTTGTATACGGCAGCAAAGAGGGCGCTCAAGAGGCCCACGAAGCGATTCGTCCTTCAAGTGTAGATGTTAAGTCGGAAGATCTAAACGGCGTAGACGCAGACGCACACAAGCTTTACTCGCTAATTTGGAATCAATTCGTAGCGTGTCAAATGACGCCAGCTCAATACGATTCAACGACAGTAAGCGTTAAAGCAGATGAGTACACGTTGAAAGCGAAAGGTCGTATCCTTAAATTTGATGGTTGGACTCGTGTTCAGCGTCCAATGGGCAAGAACGAAGATACGATCCTTCCAGCAGTACAGATCGGCGATAAGCTTGATCTGATTGCGCTAGACCCTAAACAGCACTTCACTAAGCCACCGGCTCGTTTCACTGAAGCGGCGCTAGTTAAAGAGCTTGAGAAGCGTGGTATTGGTCGTCCTTCAACATACGCATCAATCATCTCAACGATTCAAGATCGCGGTTATGTAAAAGTTGAACAGCGTCGTTTCTATGCTGAGAAGATGGGTGAAATTGTTACTGACCGTCTAGATGGCAGCTTCAATGACCTAATGAACTACGACTTCACTGCTCGTATGGAGCAGAAGTTGGACCAAATCGCAGAAGGCGAAGCAAGCTGGAAAGGCGTGCTAGATAACTTCTTCGAAGACTTTACTGGCGATTTGGAAAAAGCAGACTTAGACGAAGACGCTGGTGGCATGAAGCCAAATCATATCGTGGAAACCGATATTGAGTGTCCGACTTGTAGCCGTAAAATGGGTATTCGTACTGCTTCGACAGGCGTATTCCTTGGTTGTTCTGGCTATGCACTTCCACCAAAAGAGCGTTGTAAGACAACAATCAACCTTGGTGATGAAGAAGGCATTATCAACGTGCTTGAAGAAGACGTTGAAACAGCAGCACTTCGAGCTAAAAAGCGTTGTCCTATTTGTGAAACGGCAATGGATGCCTATCTAATCGATGATAAGCGTAAGATGCACGTATGTGGTAACAACCCGAACTGTGAAGGTTATGTGGTTGAGCACGGCGAATTTAAAGTGAAAGGCTACGATGGTCCACTTGTTGAGTGTGACAAGTGTGGTTCTGACATGGTTCTGAAGAACGGTCGTTTTGGTAAATACATGGACTGTACGAGTGAAGATTGTAAGAACACTCGTAAGATTCTGAAAAATGGCGAAGTTGCGCCACCAAAAGAAGACCCGGTGCATTTCCCTGAACTTCCGTGTGAAAATTCAGACGCGTACTTTGTTCTTCGTGATGGTGCTTCTGGTCTATTTATGGCTGCGAGCAACTTCCCTAAATCACGTGAAACACGTGCACCATTAGTGGAAGAGCTGGTTCGTTTTAAAGACCGTATCTCACCTAAGTTCCAATACCTAGCATCAGCGCCAGTTGCTGACCCTGATGGTAAGCCGACAGTGGTTCGTTTTAGTCGTAAGACCAAAGAAAACTACGTGCGTACTGAAGTAGATGGAAAACCGTCCGGTTGGACTGCGTTGTACATCGACGGTAAGTGGGAAGTTACGGATAAGCGTAAAAAGCCTAAAGAGAAATAACTGAACGTTATTGATGAAAAAGCAGCCTAATGGCTGCTTTTTTTGATCTCAATATGACTAAATATGCAACTTGTTGACCTGGTGTTTCGTCTGCGAGAATTTATTAAATTCACATCGCAAAATAAATAATGCCAATTAATCAGATTTTCTTATGCAACTTTAACGAGAATGTAACTTAATTAAAATATTGTAACTCACAGATCAGCGTTTAGTTGTATACCTGATGTGTGTCGGGTGTTAATGTAATGTTTCGTCTGGACGGTGTAATGTGAGCCGCTTTAAGTCTTGGGAAAGCAATCAGCTTACGTACCACAGAATGGCGTATTAAAAATTGAATTCGGCCGAAAAGTCGATAACGTATATAAAACCAAGTGCAAAGAATAGTGCACACATAACAACGTTTGGCTTAGGATATTGTCACTGTATGTGAATGGATATTCGCTAAATACCGAAATAAGTGTTGGTGCTCATCCCCCAGAGGAAGATACCTCTACGAGTACTAACATCGACAAGCTATAGATATATGGAGAATAAAATGGCTGGTGTATTGGGAATGATTCTTGCTGGTGGTGAAGGCTCTCGCTTAAGACCTTTAACTGAATCTCGCAGCAAACCCTCGGTTCCTTTCGGTGGTAGTTACCGCTTAATTGATTTCGCTTTGAACAACTTCGTTAATGCTGATCTAATGAAGATCTACGTATTAACACAATTTAAGTCACAGTCACTGTTCCACCATATGAAAAAAGGCTGGAATATCAGTGGCATAACAGACCGTTTTATCGACCCAATTCCTGCGCAAATGCGTAAAGGAAAGCGTTGGTATGAAGGCACAGCAGATGCTATCTACCAAAACATGGGCTTTATGGAGTTGGAAGAACCTGATCAAGTATGTATTTTTGGTTCAGACCATATCTATAAGATGGACATCAAACAGATGCTTGATTTCCATAAAGAGAAGAAAGCGGCTCTAACAGTATCAGCATTGCGCATGCCGCTTGCTGAAGCATCAGAATTCGGTGTTATTGAGGTTGATGCTGACGGCCGTATGATTGGCTTTGAAGAGAAACCTGCAAATCCGAAGTCGATCCCGGGCGATCCAGAATCAGCGCTCGTTTCAATGGGCAACTACGTGTTCGAAGCGAAAGAGCTTTTTGCCGAACTAACGGAAGATGCTGATAGAGAAGGTTCGACACACGATTTCGGCAAAGACATTATTCCAAACATGTTCCCACGTGGTGATGTGTTTGTTTATGATTTCAGCACCAACCGTATCACTGGTGAGAAAGAAGAAGTTTACTGGCGCGATGTAGGTACGATTGACGCGTACTGGCAAGCGCACATGGACCTTCTTAAGAAAGATGCGCCATTCTCGCTATACAACCGTAAATGGCCTCTACACACTTATTACCCGCCACTACCACCAGCTACGTTTACTGATTCGGCAAATGGTCGAATTCAGATCATTGATAGCCTTGTGTGTAGCGGTAGTTATGTACGTGGTTCGCGTATTGAAAAGAGTGTACTGGGCTTCCGCAGCAATATCGCATCAGCGTGTGATATTAGCGAAAGCATCTTACTCGGTGATGTAAAAGTGGGTGAGGGTTGTATCTTGCGCCGCGTTATCATTGATAAAGACGCAGATATCGCACCGGGTACACAGATTGGTGTAAATCTGACAGAAGACAAAAAGCATTACCACGTATCTGACGATGGTGTCGTAGTGATTTCTAAAGGAGCACGAGTTGGTTACTAAGACTCTCTCGGTACTTTTTGTAGCGTCTGAAGTTGAAGGCTTGATTAAAAGTGGTGGCTTGGCTGATGTAGCCAAGGCACTGCCGAAAGCGTTGCAAACACTCGAACAGGACGTTCGAGTGACTATCCCCGCATATAGAAACATTCCAAACATTGATTCAGCAGAAGTTATTTTATCGACTGAACTCGATCATTGGCCTCATACGGCTTATCAAGTTAAAAAACTGAGCGTAGAAGGCGTTCCAGTTTTTGGTATTGAATGTGCCAAGTATTTCGACCGCCCGGAAATGTACGCAGAAAACAATCAAGCTTATGCTGATAACGGAGAGCGCTTCTCGTTCTTTAGTGCAGCCTGTCTTGATATGCTTCCTAAGCTTGGTTTCCAACCGGATATCATTCATGCAAATGACTGGCATACTGGTTTCGTTCCTTTCTTGCTTAAATCGCGTTATCAACAACACGATTTCTTTGAAAATACGCGCAGTGTTATTTCGATTCACAATGCGGTTTTCAAAGGTGTGTTCGCCTACGATGAACTTCAATTCCTGCCAGAGATGCACCGTTACCATGCGCCTGAAGCTTCAGTGAGTGACACTCATGTCACTATGCTAAGAGCTGGAGTGATGTGTGCGGATAAAGTGAACGCAGTAAGTCCTACCTATGCAGAAGAGTTGAAAACGGAATTAGGTAGCCACGGTATGGCTGCAGAATTCCAACACAGATCTGCTGATCTGTTCGGCATTTTGAATGGGTGTGATTATGGGGCTTGGAATCCGGAAACTGATGCTTTCCTTCCTCGTAAATTCAAAGCGACCAAGCACAGCATGGCTCGCGGAAAATCAGCTTGTAAGCAAAAACTGCAACAAGATGTAGGTTTACCCGTTGCCGATTGCGCGGTTTATGGCATGGTTTGTCGCTTGACGAATCAAAAAGGTGTTCATTACTTACTGCCTATCATCGAACAGTTTTTGAAAAATGATCTTCAGATCGTGATTGTCGGTACTGGCGATCCGGTTTTGGCGAGTCAATTGAAAGAGCTATCAGCGCTTCACTCAGATAAGTTCTCGTTCGTAGAAGCGTACAATAATGAACTTGCGCACTTGGTTGAAGCAGGCTCTGATTTCTTCTTGATGCCTTCGGAATTTGAACCGTGTGGCTTAAACCAAATCTACAGCATGGCTTACGGTACTTTGCCGATTGTTCGTTCTGTGGGAGGTTTAAAAGACAGCGTGAATGATTACGATGAAGATCCTGAAGTCGCGACTGGGTTTGCTTTTGAAGAGCCAACACCGCAAGCGTTATTGGCTGTGTTACATCGTTCATTACTGCTTTACGCACAAAACCCATCTGAAATTAAGCGTGTTCAGCTTTATGCGATGCAGCAAGATTTTAGTTGGGAAGATGCGGCTAAAGAATACCTAGCTATGTATCATTCAGCATTTTAACTTGTTGACTTAGCTTTAAAGTTAGCTGGCGAGCAACTGCCGCTCGTACTAAATGAAGGCGCTCTAATTGTAGAGTGCCTTTTGGTTTCCTGGTCAGAGCACATCACGTTTACGAAGACAAAGCTTGCAAACTCATTTTAGTCAGGTAGAAAAGGTGAGGTAGGTATTCACATGACTAATGATAGGTTTGACACTATTATCACTTAAAGTTCTTAATAGCGTGGTATCCTTAGTCATCGCCTCGTGATGAGGCATAGCTCCATTCCAATAATTAAAGCGATAGGTATGTCTGAGAGTTTACTATTTCATAAAACATTTACTCACCCTACGAGCGATGAGTGGGTTGTATTTGTGCATGGCGCAGGAGGCAGTTCCTCCATCTGGTTCAAGCAGATCAAAGCGTATAAACAGCATTTCAACTTACTTCTCATTGATCTGAGAGGGCACGGTAAATCAGACAATATACTTAAAGGGCTGATTTCGAATCGTTATACGTTCAAATCGGTGACGCTTGATATTCTTAAAGTGTTAGACCATCTTAAGATCCGTTCTGCACATTTCGTTGGCATGTCTTTGGGCACGATTATTGTGCGTAACGTTGCCGAACTGGCGGCTGGCCGTGTACGTTCAATGGTACTGGGTGGCGCTGTCACCAAGCTAAACACTCGCTCTCAAGTGTTAATCAAGTTGGGTAACCTCAGCAAGCACATCATTCCTTACATGTGGTTATACAGCCTTTTTGCTTATGTTGTGATGCCACAAAAAAGCCAAAAAGAGTCTCGTCACCTTTTTATCCGCGAAGCCAAAAAACTGTGCCAGAAAGAATTTAAACGCTGGTTTATCTTAACGGCTGATGTAAACCCCTTGATGAAATATTTTAAAGATAGAGAGCTACCAATACCGACTCTTTATTTGATGGGTGAACGTGACTACATGTTTATTAAGCCTGTAAAAGAAATGGTTGCAGCGCATGAATCGAGTGAGCTAGTAGAAATCCCGAATTGTGGACACGTGTGTAACGTGGAAAACCCTGAAGAGTTTAATCAGCGTTCGATTGCGTTTATTCAAAAACAAATTCAGTGATTTTCTAGGCGTGAAATCAAAGATGATGAGTTAATCGAATTGAAATAAAAACGGGAAGCTAACTTTAGCTTCCCGTTTTTAATTGGAGGAGGTATCTGACCGAATCGTTCTATCAGGTCACTGAAACCCTGCTATTCAGGTGAGGCAGCACCGCACTGCCAGCAAGAGCCGAATTGCGCTTCGTTGACTTCATGACACTCACCACAACGCCACTCTTCATAGATGATCGAATCTTGCTGCTTTTGGTAGTCATTGACGAGCATGCGAGCTTTACTGGCCAATTCTGGCTCATATAACCATACGTAAGGGTCAGTTTCTTCAGTGAATGGGATTTCCCCCTTTAATCCGAACAACCCCTCACCACGGACTTCACAGGCAATATTCTCGCTTTCTAATAATCCACAGATGATATGAGCTTCTGTCGGATTCGATGCACTGAAGATTTTCATTGAAATAGAACCTTATTCGGCTATCTGTGTTATTTAGCTATTATAAATTATTCAGCTATATACGTTATTCAGCTACGGGTGCTGAGCGAAACTTACCCATCAACCATTTAGCCACTATTGGGAATATACCCAATAACGCAAATGACAATACTACTGAAGGGGAGACGATGCCCGAAAGTGAATCAATTTCTGCGAGCTGAGTACCAGCATTCAAGAAAACCGCCGTCCCCGGTAACATCCCGATTTGACTCGTAATGTAGTAACGACTCACTGACATCGGTGTTAGACCCATCAATAGGTTGATAAGGAAAAATGGGAATACAGGAATCAGACGCAGAGAAAACAGGTAAAATGCGCCGTCTTTTTCAACCCCCTTGTTAATCGTCGCCAATTTGTCACCAAACTTGGTTTGAATCCAGTCACGCAACAGGTAACGGCTACTTAAGAAAGCTAAGGTCGCACCGATCGCACTTGCGAAAGATACCAGTAGCAAGCTGTTCCAGAAGCCAAATAGCGCGGCCCCTAATAAGGTTACAACAGCGGCACCAGGAATGGAGAAAGCCGTAATCATGACATACGCGACAAAATAGATAGCGGCAGGCGCA
>NZ_AJYZ02000041.1:708133-742920 GCF_000272045.2 Vibrio crassostreae 9ZC13
CTTGTTGGGCCTTAGCATTTTCAAGCGTTAAGTATTGGCCGAAATTGATGCCTAACAAGACGATGGTTACGACCAACACAATACCCAATATCATTTTCTTACTCATTGATACTTCCTCTAAATTTTCAATGCATACCGATAGTATAGATAGACAGGCAAAGCATAGATTAACTTTCACCAGATATAAAAAAAGCCGCAGTAAATGCGGCTTAGTTATGTATATAGATTGCACTGACAATGTTAATTGACGCGATTGATAAGCTCTTCGCGACGCTGCTGCGGTATAACAGACCAATGTGTACCATTAATCGCGCCTTCTAGCGCCCAAAGTAGTTCAATACTGACAGAAGACGCATGCGATTCTTTGATGGCGTTAAATGCGTTTACAGAGCCAGATTCATATAAACGTTCTACAGAATCGATCCCTGCCTTTTTCAACATACGCTCGGTAGCGAGTCGAAGATTAGGCAGATCTTTGAGTCGGGTCGGCTTAGCAGAAGACTGCTCAGCTTTTTCTTCTTTAGCAAAACCTAGAGACGTGGTTGCAAGCTGCAAGATTTTCTCTTGGTCTTGCCAGAGGCCTTCAGGTAAAGCGAAATATTTAGTAACGACTGGGAAACCACGTTTTTTGTAGACGTACGGTTGAAACCCTTGTTGTTCGAATTGTTTAGTTGTGCCTTTGTCTGCGCGTATGTGCAACTGGTCATTTACAACCAGAGCAAACATAGTGTCATCAGCAAAAAGACCGAAGCCACCAAACATTGAGCGTGATTTTATTTTTCCTAGGGACTCAAATAACTTCATCGAGTCCTTTAGTATCGGTTTATCCATGTTATTTATCTCGGTGTATTTGAACTACGCCACCAAATAAGCAGGTCCGAGAGATTAGCAAAATGTTGCAATTAAATTGTCAATAAGCCGTAAATTACTAAATTATTAGTAGTTACTGCATTTTGCCATCGGTAACCCCGCTACCATACCAACGAGTGGTTTAGGCCGGAAGCTTTGCGTCTCACTCTTTCGAGTGGTTTGCCCTGTGCGTGACTGATTGAATAGAATAAAGTTTTTGTTGAATGAAGCTCACACTTGATATTTCAAAATGTGATACTGCTTCAATTAATGATCTTTCATTTATGCATAAGGGTTCATTGTAGTTGCTGATAAAAAAAGCGCACCTAAAGGTGCGCTTGATGAAATCAAACTCGAATTATCAATTAATTTAACGTCTTAACTGTACTTCGTTCAACAATTTCAGGGTGCATTTCGAAGACGCGTTTTTCGTGGTCTTTGTCTTTGATGCGCTCCAATAGAATTTCGAATGCATTCTTACCAACACGACGTTTTGGTTGGTGAACTGTCGTTAACGGCGGAGAGAAGTATTCAGCGAGTTCGATGTTGTCGTAACCGATCACTGAGATATCTTCAGGAATGCGGATGCCTTTTTCTTGCAGTCGGCTCATTAAGCCGAGTGCCATTGTGTCGTTAAAGCAGAATACCGCCGTTGGACGATCTTCCATCTCAACGATTTGTTCTGCAGCAAGAACAGCCGTATCACACTCGAAGTTGCCTTCGATGATCATATTGTCATCGGCAGAAATTTTAGCTTCGTTAAGTGCGCGCTTGTAACCGGCAATACGTTCAACACATGCTGCTTTGTCTAAGTGGCCACTTAAACATGCAATCTTAGAGTGACCGCGTTCAATAAGGTATTTGGTCGCTAGGTAGCCACCTTCTTCAGAGTTATCGATGATCTTATCAGCTTGAGAACTCTCTGGGCCCCAGTCCATAATAACTTTAGGGATGTCAGCGTGACGGTCTAACATCTCTCTTAGTTCTTCAGTTAGGTCAGAACACATAACTAAGATGCCATCTACACGTTTCTCTGCAAGCATTCGAATGTAGTCACGTTGCTTCTCATAGATACCGCCCGTATTACACAGGATCAAAGTGTAACCTTGACGGTAGCAGTAGCTCTCAACACCATCGATAACTTCAGAGAAGAATAGATTAGTTGATTGAGTCACTAGCATGCCGATGGTGCGTGTTGTATTACACTTCAAGCTACGAGCAACAGCACTTGGTGCATAGTTCAGTTCATCTACGGCTTTGTTTACTTTTTCTTGCGTTGCTTCTGCAACAAAGCGAGTTTTATTGATTACGTGAGAAACGGTTGTTGTTGATACGCCGGCTAAGCGAGCGACATCTTTTATAGTGGCCATGGTTTTATCCTATTAGAAGCTACTTTCCCAAAGTACGGAATAAAGTAGCCGTTAAGCTACCTAACTAAGAGCTTAAATTTGTAGGGCTCTTTGGGTACTAAAAGTGCTAAAAAACAAAAAAACCGCTATTGAGCGGCTTGTCTTAACACCGAAATGCTCAAAACTATAATAAGCATAGCATTTCGTGAATGTTTCATATTTTATCGTTTGCGGTCACAATTTTAGACTGACTAGAAATTACTCGCAATAAAATTCACCCGGAAATCCGGGTGAATTGTCACATTCTTCTGAATTTATTTAACGAGTCATCCAATAAGCTATTCACCAGCTAAATATTGAGTGTCTAATTGACAGAATGCGAGTAGCAACGATGAGACGGAGGCGTAGAAACCGAATTCATCAACGTCATGACATTTCACGTTGAACTTTGGTAACCAAGTCAGCAGTTGTTGTTCGATAAACTGCTGTTGAGCGGCAAATGAATTCTCTAGTTCTTCTTCAATATTCGTTTCGTTTGAACGAATGATCAAGTTACCAAGGAAATCGAGTTCGATAGCAATGTGGTCTGCTGGCTCTTTTAGATCTTGGTTCACAACTAAGTTGTGCTTAGCCATGATCTCTTCCATATCTTTTGCTGGCTTATCATTCAAAAGGCCAGTTTCGCCGATATACATTGAAGCGTAAGGAAGAGCGCCGTGCTTATCTGTCTTTAAGAAAAGATCGCAAAAGTCTGCAGACAGTTCTAGCTGAGCATCTTCACGAGTTTGTAGGCGGTTCAGCGCATCCACTAACTTATCAATCGCTGGCTTTAGTGTCTCATTTTCGCCTAAACCAGTTAGGAAAGAACGAATTTCAACAGAGTGGTAGTGATCGAGTTCTTCTTGAGTGAGCTCTTTGGCAAATAAGCTTGATAGCCACCAGTATATTTCTGCTCTTTGCTCGTTGAACGCTTTCGTATCTTTCATTTGTTAGATCCTGACTTAGTCTTGTGATGTTGCTTATATGCATCTTGAAGTCACTTGGGCATAAGCACACCAAGGCTGAATAACAAGGTTATTTGCGAAACGCAAAGTTACTCGTTAGTAGTAATGCCTATATTGAATTGCGATGGACGATAAATAGCAAGGTTTAAGATTGTCTTGTATCAAAAAAAATCCATGTTTCTGGCTTTTATCTTCTGTACCACTAGAATTGTTACTAGTTATGAATAGAATAGTCACTGAAACTATTAAATAAGAAAAGTGGTGTAGATGAGCTATCACGTATTAGTCGTAGAAGATGATGTGGTAACCCGCAGTAAACTGGTTGGATACTTCCAGAACGAGGGTTACACAGTGAGCGAAGCAGAAAGCGGCGCTCAAATGAGAAACGTGTTAGAAGAAAACAACGTTGACCTCATTATGCTGGACATCAACTTACCAGGCGAAGATGGATTGATGCTAACTCGCGAATTACGCAGTCAATCAGACATTGGAATTATTTTAGTTACTGGACGCACGGATAGCATCGACAAAATCGTTGGCCTTGAAATGGGCGCTGACGATTACGTTACTAAACCCTTCGAACTTCGCGAGTTATTAGTTCGAGTTAAAAACCTACTTTGGCGTATTTCTGCTGCTCATAAAACAGCAGCGGGCGCAGTCGAAGAAATATCAGATGAGTCTGTGGTTCGTTTTGGTGAGTGGACATTTGATATCCCTCGTCGTGCGTTAAGCAAAAACGGCGAACCGGTGAAATTGACCAAAGCAGAATACGAACTGCTAGTGGCATTGTCTTCTTACCCTAACCAAGTATTAAGCCGCGAACGTATTTTGAATATGATTAGCCACCGAGTGGACGCGCCTAATGACCGTACTATCGACGTATTGATTCGTCGTATGCGTGCAAAAATGGAGTTTGATCCTAAGAACCCACAAATTTTTGTGACGGTTCACGGTGAAGGTTACATGTTCGCTGGTGATTGATTTCCTTCGGAAGTGATTAATCAACAACGACATTTAAACGTAAAAAGCCGAGACACCATTGATGTCTCGGCTTTTTTATTGCTTAGCTTTCATTGTTAACGAACAGAGAACCTAAAAATACTTGCCGACTCAGTCTGCTCAGTATGAGTTTAAAGATTCAATTGGCTTACTGAGGCTGAGCCGCAGAAACTTCACCGTCATCTTCAACTAAGCTGGAAGCTTCTGGAATCACCGGCTCTTCAACAATGTCATTGCTTGTATCAAGCCAATCACGTAAATCTTGCCAAACTAATCCCATGGTTTCGTGCCAGTAACGCTCAGTCTGCTCAAGGTAGAGAGCTTTTGGCATGTACTTATTCCAAGGCTCAACAACGCCTTCTTGTGCAAGGTAGTTGGTTGGTGCAGGCAGTGGTTTCATACCAGCTGCATGGAATTCATTGAGTGCACGAGTCATATGGCTCGCTGAAGTCACCAGAACCATTTTTTTATTCTTAACGAACGCAGCGGCTTGGCGAGCTTCTTCCCAGGTGTCTTTTGCGGTTTCAAGCAGAATGATGTCGGGCTTTGCTACGCCAAGTGCTAATGCAACTTTAGCCATCATTCTTGCGTTACTGACTTCAGTGCCTGCGCCATAGCCAGACAAAATGAGTTTTGCACCAGGGTAAAGGCGTAGAATACGAATCCCTTCACTTAAACGCATCAGGCCGGTGCGGCTAAGTTCTGATGTCGGTGGAATTTGGTCGTCTACGACGTGACCACTTCCGAGAACCATTACGTAATCGACGGTTTCATCGACAGGTAAAAAAGCGGTGTGTTGCCTTTCCATTGGCATTAAAAGTTGACTAGAAACTGGTTGGAAAGCGATTAGGAAAATACCACATAGGGCTGAAAGGGTGATTAAGCAACCCGTCTTCCTTTTGGTAGTAAACATCACTAGGGCTAAACCCAGAAAAGCGAGAATTAACATTGCTGGCAGTGGCATCAATAGCGAAGACACTACTTTTTTCAGCTCAAACATATCCGAATAGTCCGAAAAAACATCACTTAGTAGTAAAAAGAGACATCGCCTCTTTATTCCTGAAATTCCTGTGACAGAATAGCAGGCACGATAGGACATAATAACTCAAGTAGCCGTGACTGAAGACCGTAATTTCGACGATATTGCCCACAAATTTGCAAAAAATATTTACGGCTCTGACAAAGGAGAGATCCGTCAGATCATCGTATGGGAAGATTTAGAACAAGCTTTGAGCAAGTTTGAGCAATCAGCTTCTCCGCTGCATGTGCTTGATGCTGGAGGCGGCCTTGCACAGATGTCGCAAAAAATTGCGTCGCTTGGGCATAACGTTTCTCTGTGTGATCTCTCTTCTGAAATGCTGAAGCTCGCAGAAGAAAGTATCAGCGAAGCGGGTTTGCTAGAGCAATATCGATTTATTCATTCACCAGTACAAAAAGTCGCAGAACATCTAGATGAGAAAGTCGATTTTGTGATGTTTCATGCCGTAATGGAATGGTTAGCCGATCCTAAAGAGGCGCTTGATTTATTGCTTGAACAAGTTAAACCGGGTGGCGTTGCCTCGATAATGTTTTACAACCACCACGGATTAGTCCTGAAAAATGTGATTTGTGGCAACATTCCTCATGTATTGAATGGGATGCCACATCGAAAACGGTTTAAGCTGCAACCACAAAAAGGCTTGAAGCCGGAAGAGGTTTATCAATGGATAGAAGACGCTGGTCTAGAAATCTGTGGTAAATCAGGCATTCGCTCTTTCAGTGACTACATAGGTAATATGGAGTACATGGGCGATTACCAATTTGAAGATGTATTGGAACTGGAAAAACAGCTATGTCGCCAAGAGCCATATCTGTCACTAGGCCGTTATATTCACGTTTGGGCTCAAAAACCTGCGCAATAACAGCGGTGAATGTGGTAAAAGAAGCCACAACATGCGCTATGCAATCGTAACAAGCCCGCGTCATAAAGAAATAGGCGTCATATCTAATACATTCGATATGACGAAGAACAGTAACAGGAACCACAATGAGTGAAATGACTCAAACTGCCGAAGAGCAGCCAATTGATGAGTTGGTGGGCTGGGTCAAGCAGCATGATTTTTCATTAAACTTGCCACCAGAGCGCTTAGCATTTTTGATTGCTATCGCAGTACTAAGCAATGAAAGGTTCGATGAAGAGTTGGGCGAGGGTGAACTGCACGATGCATTTACCATCGTCACTCGACTGTTTGAAGATACTGGCGAAGCGTCCGCGTTTCGTGCCAACAATGCCATCAACGAGTTAGTTAAACAGAAGTTGATTAGCCGCTTTACCAGCGAAATCACCGATGGTGCGAGTATTTATCGCTTATCACCATTGGCGATTGGTATTTCAGATTATTACTTACGCCACCGTCAGTTCTCTAAGTTAAAACTGTCTATCCAGCTTTCTATGGTTGCGGACGAGATGGCAAAAGCCATTGAAGCAGCACAAAAAGGCGGAACTCCAGGACATTGGAGAAAGAATGTTTACGGCGTGCTCAAGTATTCTGTTGGTGAAATTTTCGATCAGATTGATCTTAACCAACGTGTTATGGATGAGCAGCAGCAAACCGTTAAACAGCAAATTGCCGACCTTTTAAACAAGGATTGGCGAGAGGCGATTAACAACTGTGAAACCTTGCTTTCAGAAACCTCGTCCACACTAAAAGAATTGCAAGACACCTTGCAAGCGGCGGGGGATGAACTGCAAACACAGATCCTCGATATTCAAGAAATTGTTTACGGTGACGATGAACTCGAGTTCGTTGGCGAAACCCTGTTCGGCTTGCAGATGAAGCTAGACCGAATCACCAGTTGGGGCCAACAAGCCATCGATTTATGGATCGGCTACGACCGCCATGTTCACAAGTTCATCCGTACCGCGATTGATATGGATAAAAACCGCGCCTTTAGCCAGCGCTTGCGTCAGTCAGTCACTGACTACTTTGATGCGCCTTGGTTATTGACCTACGCCGATGCTGAGAAGCTGACGGATCTTCGTGATGAAGCGCTCGTGCTTCGTGATGACGAAGTGATGGGACAAGCACCAATCGACGTAGAGTACGAAGAATTTGAGCAAGTAAATGACCTGCTTTCAGATCGAATTGCAGAGATGTTAAAAGCTCACAAACAGCAAGGCGCGCCAATTGATCTTGGCCTTGTGTTACGCGATTACCTCGCTGCACACCCTCGCACACACCATTTTGATTTAGCCAGAATTGTTGTCGACCAAGCCGTGCGCTTAGGTTACTCAGAGTCTGACTATCAGGCTATTCAGCCAGATTGGCAGGCAATTAACGATTTCGGTGCAAAGGTACAAGCAAATGTCATTAACAAGTACTGATGATTACATGCCAGAGAAACTGGTAAAAGCGATAGCGAACCCACTGTTCCCTGCGCTAGATAGCATGCTGCGTTCAGGTAAGCATGTTTCAACAGAAGACCTAGATAACCACGCGTTGCTGTCTGATTTTGAAGTTGAGCTCCAGCATTTCTATCAACGCTACAATACGGAATTGGTAAAAGCGCCGGAAGGTTTCTATTACCTGCGTCCGCGTTCTACGTCTCTGATTGGTCGTAGTGTGTTGTCTGAGCTCGACATGTTGGTTGGAAAGGTGTTGTGTTTCTTATACCTAAGCCCAGAACGTCTTGCTCATGAAGGTATCTTCACCAACCAAGAACTGTTTGATGAGTTGATGTCGTTAGCGGATGAGAAAAAACTCATGAAGCTAGCAACCAACCGTGCGTCTGGTTCTGACCTAGATAAAGAAAAGCTGTTCGAAAAAGTACGTACTTCTCTACGTCGCTTACGCCGTATCGGTATGTTGATTGCGATTGGTGAAACCGGCAAGTTCCGTATCAGCGAAGCGGTATTCCGTTTTGGCGCTGACGTTCGTGTTGGCGATGATATGAAAGAAGCGCAGTTACGTCTTATCCGTGATGGTGAAGCTGTGGTGCATACCCAAGAGCCTAACCAAGGTAGCTTGTTGAATGAAGAACAAGCGGAAGCCACATCAGAAGTAGATGCAGACGTAGACGAAAACGGTCAACAAGACATTTTTAACGATCAAGCCGGCTTTGACCTTGAGTCAAACGATGGCGAACAAACAAAAGTAGAAGGTGAAGCATGATTGAAAGAGGTAAGTATCAATCATTAACCATGGTCAACTGGAACGGCTTCTTTGCGCGTACTTTTGATATTGATGGATTGGTTACAACGCTTTCTGGCGGTAACGGTGCGGGTAAGTCGACCACAATGGCGGCATTCATCACAGCACTGATCCCTGACCAAAGCCTTCTGCATTTCCGTAACACAACGGAAGCGGGTAGCTCACAGTCATCTCGTGATAAAGGCCTTTACGGTAAGCTTCAGCCAGGCGCATGTTATGCCGCACTAGATGTTGTGAATTCTCGTAATCAGCGTCTATTGTTTGCAGTAAAACTGCAGCAAGTCGCGGGTCGTGATAAGAAAGTCGACATTAAACCGTTCGTTATCCAAGGCCTTCCAAGCCATGTGAAACCAACGGATGTGTTGATTCAGAACGTTTCAGACAGCCACGCTCGCGTATGTCAGTTGAACGACGTGAAAGCGGCGGTTGCACAATACGAAGGCTCGCATTTTAAGGCCTTCTCTTCGATTGTTGATTACCACTCGCAAATGTTTGAATACGGTGTGGTACCGAAGAAACTACGTAACAGCAGCGACCGTTCTAAGTTCTACCGCCTAATTGAAGCATCACTTTACGGTGGTATCTCAAGTGCGATTACGCGTTCTCTGCGTGATTACCTGTTACCGCAAAATGGTGGTGTGAAGAAAGCGTTCCAAGACATGGAATCAGCACTACGCGAAAACCGTATGACGCTAGAAGCGATCAAAACGACTCAGTCGGATCGTGATTTGTTTAAGCACTTGATCACTGAATCTACGAACTACGTGGCAGCAGATTACATGCGCCATGCTAACGATCGTCGCAACAAGCTTGATCAAACCATGAAGTTCCGTGGTGAGCTGTTTGGTTCTCGTGAAACCTTGCTTGATCAAAACAACTTGTTGAACCGCGTTCAAGAAGAACTAGAGTTACTTGTCGATCAAGAATCAGCACTAGAGCAAGATTACCAAGCGGCTTCGGATCATCTGCAATTAGTTCAAACTGCACTTCGTCAGCAAGAGAAAATTGCCCGCTACAGCGAAGATCTAGAAGAGCTTAACGAGCGTCTAGAAGAGCAAATGATGGTGGTTGAAGAAGCTCAAGAGCGAGTACTTCTTGCTGAAGAGCAGGCAACCATCACTGAAGAAGAAGTGGATAGCCTGAAAACTCAGCTTGCTGACTACCAACAAGCGTTGGATGTTCAGCAAACGCGTGCACTTCAATACCAGCAAGCGGTTCAAGCATTAGAGAAAACTAAGCAGTTGCTTGGTGATGAATCTATTACGGCAGAAAGCGCACTAACTCTGGTTTCAGAGCTAAAAGCACAAGAAGAATCAAGCACTCAAACGCTACTGTCGACGAAGCATAAACTAGACATGTCTTCTGCTGCTTCTGCACAGTTCGACAAAGCGCTCGCTCTTGTTAAAAGTATTATCGGTGACGTTGAGCGTAAAGAAGCGTCTAGCAGCGCTAAGCAAGCTTTAGAAAAAGGTCGTAACGCAAAACACGTTGTTGAGAACGAACAGCAGTGGCGCGCTCAGCACCGCGACATGGCTCGTGATGTGGCTCAGCAGCGTCAAGCAAAAGAGCTTGCGACTGAATACCAAAAACAGCACAACATCTCACTGACTGATGAAGCGGTTTTCGATGAAGAACGTGAACGTCATGCTATGCAGATCGAGTCCCTTGAGTACGCTCAAGAAGAGCTGCGTGAAGCGAAGAGCGAGCAACGTCGTATACAACAAAACCACGACCAAGAGATTCAAAAACTTGAGTCAATTGCTCCTGCGTGGATCACGGCAAACGATGCACTTGAAGCTTTAAGAGATCAAACAGACGCTGAGCTAGAAGATAGCCAAGCGGTAATGACTCAAATGCAGCAAGTACTTGAAGATGAGAAATCTCAAGCGGTAGCAAAAGATCAGTTGGCAACGCGCCGAGCTGAACTTGAGCAAGAGATTGAGCGTTTAGCTTCGCCAGGTGGTTCTAACGATCCTCGCCTGAAAGGCCTGGCGGATACGCTGGGTGGCGTGCTGCTTTCTGAGATCTACGATGACATCACGATTGGTGATGCGCCGTACTTTAGTGCGATGTACGGCCCAGCTCGTCACGCGATTGTGGTTTCGGATCTTGATGGTATTAAAGAGAAGCTGGTGGATCTTGATGATTGTCCAGAAGACCTTTACATCCTAGAAGGCGATGTAGACGCGTTTGATGACAGCTCGTTTAATGCCGATGAGCTTGAAGGCGCGGTGTGTGTTCAGCTGAACGATCGCCAAATGCGTTACTCTCGTTTCCCTGAGATCCCACTGTTTGGCCGTGCGGCTCGTGAACAACGTCTAGAGAAATTGCGCGAAGAGCGTGACGTTGTGGTTGAAAACCACGCGAAGGCAGCGTTTGACTCTCAAAAACTGAATCGCCTATACCAAGCATTCAACAGCTTTGTTGCGAAGCACCTGCACGTTGCGTTTAACGCAGACCCAGAGCAAGCACTTGCTGCGATTCGTGATAAGCGTAATCAAATTGTTCGTTCTCTGGCTGAGCTTAACTCTAAAGAGCAGCAGCAACGCAGTCAGCTTCTACAAAGCAAGCAGGCACTTGGTGCGCTAGATAAATTAGCACCAATGGTTCGTATTTTAGAAGACGAAACATTGGCTGAGCGTTTAGCTGAATTAGAAGCGCAACTAGAGCGTTTAAGTGAAGCGAAATCTTACTTGAATACGCACGGCAAGGCGCTTACTTCTCTAGAACAGTTCGTATCTGCACTAGACGCTGACCCAGAGCAATTCGAAGCTTTGGAAGCAGAGTACCGTCAAGCAGACAACGCGCTACAAACGCTAAAAGGCAAAGTGTTCGCACTGTCTGATCTGATTGAGCGTCGTCATTACTTTGCTTACGCGGATTCTGTTGATTTGCTTAATAAGAGCAGTGAACTGAGCGAGCAACTGAAAGCGAAGTTGGTTCAAGCTGAACAAGCAAGAACCAAAGGCCGCGATGGCTTGAAGCAAGCTCGCGAACAGATGAACCAATACAACCAAGTATTGGCGGCACTGAAGAGCTCACATCAAGCGAAGCAAGAAACGGTTCAAGAGTTCAAACAAGAGCTACAAGAGTTCGGCGTAAACGCTGACGAAGGCGCTGAAGAGCGTGCTGTACGTCGTCGTGACGAGCTTCAAGAGCGTCTGCACACATCTCGCAGCCGTAAGAGTGAATACGAGCGTACGATTACGTCAACTGAACTTGAGATGAAAGCACTGGCTAAGCGTCTTAAGAAAGTTCAAAAAGAGTACACCGAGCTTCGTACTTTCGTTGTTGCAGCGAAAGCGGGTTGGTGTTCAGTACTTCGTTTAGCGCGTGAGAATGATGTTGAACGTCGTCTGCATAAACGTGAACTGGCTTATCTAACGGCAGGCGAGCTTCGCTCTATGTCGGATAAATCACTGGGTGCGCTACGTCTGGCGGTAGCCGACAATGACGACCTGCGTGATTCGCTGCGTTTATCTGAAGACAACGCGCATCCAGAGCGTAAAGTTCTGTTCTACATTGCGGTTTACCAACACCTTCGTGAGCGTATTCGCCAAGATATTATTCACACGGATGATCCGGTTGAAGCAATCGAAGAGATGGAAGTGGAGCTAGCTCGACTAACAGAAGAACTGACGCAGCGTGAAAATCGCCTGGCAATCAGCTCTGAGTCCGTAGCAAGCATCATCAAGAAAACGATTCAGCGCGAGCAGAACCGTATTCGAATGCTGAACCAAGGTTTGTCTAACATTTACTTTGGTCAGGTTAAAGGCGTACGTCTGAACGTTAAGATCCGTGAAAGCCACGAGATCTTGCTATCAGGGCTAGCAACTCAACAAGAGCAACACAAAGACTTGTTTGAATCAACGCGCTTTACCTTCTCAGAAGCGATGGCGAAGTTGTTCCAACGAGTGAACCCGCATATCGATATGGGTCAACGTTCTCCACAGGTTCTTGGTGAAGAGCTACTGGATTACCGTAACTACCTAGAGCTGAGTGTTGAAGTTAACCGTGGTTCAGATGGTTGGTTACAAGCTGAATCGGGCGCATTGTCTACGGGTGAGGCGATCGGTACGGGTCAGTCAATCCTATTGATGGTTATTCAGAGCTGGGAAGAGGAATCTCGTCGACTTCGCAGTAAAGACATCGTTCCATGTCGTTTGTTGTTCCTTGATGAAGCAGCACGTTTGGATTCTAAGTCGATCTCTACGCTGTTTGAACTGTGTGACCGTTTGGGTATGCAACTTCTGATTGCAGCACCTGAAAACATTAGCCCAGAGAAAGGTACAACCTACAAACTGGTTCGTAAGGTCTTCAAAGACCACGAGCACGTACATGTTGTTGGCCTGCGCGGTTTTGCTCAAAACAAACCGGCATCCCCAGTTCAAGAGCTTATTGAAGAAGCTGAGCAATAACCTTGATAGCCGAGCAATAAGCTTGATAACTGAGTTATAAGCTCGAAAGCGACTCAATGATATTTGTACAAAGCCCCTAATCAATAGGGGCTTTTTTGTATCTTGAATCTAATTTCCTCAACTGAACTCCTCTCGCCTAATTCTTTTATCGATACTGATAAGACCACTCATACCTTGTGGTTATTATCAATGGAACTTGTTTGAGGTCACACGCACAAAACCACAAATAATGTATGGTAATGACATAGATTTAATAATATTAATAATATTGTATTACTTAAATTTTAATTGTTGATAACTCGCGTGTGCGAAAGGTAAAGGTAGGACTTAGGTATGATTCAAATCGTTATTGATGGGAAATATCGAATCGTCGAGCAAGGACAAACCGTTCTTGAAGCGGCAAAAACATGTGGTTTGGAAATCCCATCTTTATGTGGTTTGAATAAAACAGCGGATAAAGTGCCGTGTGATTTGTGTGTTGTGGAAGTTGATGGCGTTGGTGTTACTCGCTCTTGTGAGCTTGAAGTGTCTAATGGGCTGAATATTACCACTCAGTCAAAACAGTTAACGAATCATCGACAAGAAGCGTTGAATCGCATCATGACCGATCACTACGCTGACTGTGAGGCGCCATGCCAAACAGCCTGTCCTGCTGGGGTCGACATCCAATCTTACCTGCACCATATTGCTCAAAATGATCACATTAAAGCGATTGAAGTGATCAAAAAGACATTGCCAATGCCGCTTTCAATTGGTCGTGTGTGTCCTGCTTTCTGTGAAACCGAATGTCGTCGTAACTTGGTCGATGAGTCCATTGCGATTCGCCAACTCAAACGACACGCTGCCGATGCGGATCTAGCGGCTCAAGAGAGCTACATGCCAGCGAAGAAACCAAATAAAGGCAAGAGCATTGCTATTGTTGGTAGTGGCCCCGGTGGGCTTACGGCGGGTTATTACCTATCTAACGAAGGCTATGAAGTCAGTGTCTATGAGTCGATGCCCAAAGCGGGTGGTTGGCTGCGTTACGGTATCCCTGAATATCGCTTACCTAAGTCGATTCTAGATAAAGAAATCGAGTTGATGTGTCGCAACGGAATGGTGGTTGAGTGCGGTAAAAAACTCGGTGTTGATTTTACACTGTCTGATTTAAGTAACGATTTTGATGCGGTTTGTTTAGCCGTTGGCGCATCACAAGCGGTTGAAATGAATTACCCGGGTAGTGAACTCGGCGGTTGTTATTTGGGTGTCGATTATCTGAAAGATTACGTGACCGATCAGCAGTATGTCACAGGTAAAAAGGTCGCAGTAATTGGTGGCGGTAATACCGCGATTGACTGCGCTCGAACAGCGGTGCGTGATGGCGCGGATACTACGCTGATTTATCGTCGTACTCGAGATGAGATGCCTGCAGAAGATTACGAAATCGAAGAAGCTGAGCATGAAGGTGTGAAGTTCCATTTCTTAACCAACCCGGCAGCAAACATAGCCGATGAAAATGGTCATGTATCAGAAATACGATTAGAGCGTATGGCTTTGGGTCCGGCTGATGCTTCAGGTCGTCGCAGCCCTAAACCAACGGGCGAGTTCTTTGTTGAAGCGTTTGATACGGTTATTGCTGCCGTGTCACAAAAGCCTGATCTGAGTTTTATGGACAATGAAGCAATTGATATTCCTCTTACTCGTTGGAATACCGCAGATGCTGATCCACAAACCATGCATACCGGAACCGGAAATATTTTCAGTATTGGTGATTTCCGACGCGGCCCTGCAACTGCAGTCGAAGCGGTGGGGGATGGGCGTATTGCTGCACAAGCGATCGATCGCTTCTTCCATGGTGATATGGAAAATATTCCGGCTAAACCGTTTAACTCAAGAAAGCACAAACAGCTCAAAGCGGTGGATCCTGAGCAATACAAATCTATACAACGCATGGCGCGCAAGATCATGCCTGAGCTAACGCCCGAACAGCGTGAACAAAGCTTCGATGAAGTAGAAACAGGGTTTGATAATGCCGATGCAATCGCTGAAGCTGCAAGATGTTTAGAGTGTGGCTGCCAAGCTAATACAGATTGCGACCTACGAGACTACTCGACTGAATACAAAGCAACGCAAACCCATCCTGAATACAAAATCGATGTGGCTTCGAATGAGAGTTGGCAGGCGATTCGTGCTGAAGAAGCGAAGGTCGGGTTAACAAGACAAAAATTTCCGGTCGATGACAGTTCTGAGTTCATTATCTTTGACGCTAACCGCTGTATTAGTTGTGGCCAGTGTATCCAAGCATGTCGAGAACAGAATGTTCATGGCGTTCTAAGCTTCATGAATCAATCGGATGGCAAACCTGCATCAAGACCTGAATGTCGCCCTAACTTTGGGGCAGATAAGACCTTAATGGGCGACTCAAACTGCGTTCAATGTGGATCGTGTATTCAGGTGTGTCCAACCGGTGCAATGGTGGATGCTCGCGACAGAAAGCAGGGAGACACAGACGTACTCAAGAAAGTCGATACCATCTGCACCTATTGCGGTGTCGGCTGCAAGCTAACCATGCATATCGATGAGCAGAAAAACAAAATCCGCTATATCGAAGGCGGAGACTCTCCGGTTAATGAAGGCATGTTGTGTGTTAAGGGACGATTTGGCTTCGATTTTGTGGGCAGCGATGCGCGTTTAACCACACCATTAATTCGTAAAGATGGCTGGTTGCAACCTGCAAGTTGGGATGAGGCAGTTAAGCTTATTGCCGAGAAGTTTACTGCGATTAAGCAAGGCTTTGGCAGTAACGCTTTAGCGGGGTTCTCGTCGGCGAAAACCACCAATGAAGATAACTATGCCTTCCAAAAATTCATACGTCGTGAACTCGGTACCAATAACGTCGATCACTGTGCGCGCCTTTGTCACGCATCTACTGTTACTGGTTTAGAGGCTTCGCTAGGTAGCGGGGCGATGACCAATGATATTCCAAGCATCAAGCACTCAGATGTGATCTTTATTATTGGCTCCGACACCACGTCAGCACACCCAATTATTGGCTCGCATATCAAGCAAGCTGTGAGACATGGTGGAGCGCGATTGATCGTTGCCGATCCAAAACGAATAGATATTGCTGACCATGCTGAGCTTTACTTAGCGCACCGACCGGGTACCGATGTAATGCTGATAAATGGTGTGATGCAGCAGATCATCAAACATGGTTGGTATGACCAAGAGTATATCGAAGATCGTGTGGACGGCTTTGATACCTTGCTGCAAGAGGTGATGTCGCCAAGTTATTCGCTAGACAAAGTAGAACTAGTGACTGGCGTTAAAGCGGAAGACATCTTCGCGATGGCGCGCTTGATCGGTACTGCAAAACGCACGGCGGTGTATTACTCCATGGGTATCACGCAACACACCACTGGCCACGACAACGTTCGTTCGATAGCTAACCTGCAGCTCTTGTGTGGCAACATCGGTATTGAAGGTGGGGGTATCAACCCGCTGCGTGGCCAATCGAATGTTCAAGGTGCATGCGACATGGGCGCGTTGCCAAATAACTTGCCGGGTTATCAGAAAGTGTACAACCCAATGGTTCGTCAAAAGTTTGCGATGGAGTGGGGCGTTGCTGATTTGCCTGCTGAAACAGGGTTAACGCTGACCGAGATTATTGATGGGGCGTGTAATCGAGATGTGCGTGGTTTATATGTGATGGGTGAAAATCCTGTACTAAGCGATCCGAATCAAGCACACGTGATTGAAGGGCTTGAAGCGTTAGATTTCCTTGTGGTGCAAGACATCTTCTTAACCGAAACGGCGCAGTATGCCGATGTGGTTCTACCGTCTTGCTCGTTCGCCGAGAAGTCTGGTCACTTTACCAATACCGAGCGACGCGTTCAGCGTATCAACCCTGCGGTATTACCTCCAGGTGAAGCGAAAGAGGATTGGGTGATTATCCAGTTACTTGCGAATGCAATGGGTGGTGGTTGGAGCTACGATTCGGTTGCGGACATTACCAATGAGATTGCTCGCGTCACGCCACAATATGGTGGTTTACGTTGGGAAAACATCACGGTTAATGGCGTGCAATGGCCAAGCAATAAAAACAATCCTGATGGCACTCGTATTATGCACCAGACTCAGTTCACTCGTGGACGTGGTCAGATGGAAGCGATTCCGTTTCGATATGCAGCAGAGCTTCCGGATGAAGAGTATCCGTTAGTATTAACGACTGGGCGTATTCTAGAGCAGTTCCATACCGGAACCATGACGCGTAAAACTAAAGGGCTGGATAACTTAGCTGGGCCACGTGCGATGGTCAGTGTTCATGATGCTGAAGCGTTAGGGATCTCGAATGGTCAGATGCTTAAAGTCTCAACACGTCGTGGTGAAATTGAAATCGCGGCTTTTGTAACCAAGCGAATGCAGAAAGGTGTGGTGTTTATTCCCTTCCATTTCGTGGAGTCTCCTGTGAACCGTTTGACGACAACGGCGACCGATCCGCATGCCAAGATCCCTGAGTTTAAGGTTGCGGCAGTGCGCATTGATCCGATTCGTGAGCCTGAAATTGAAGCGACAGAGGCTTAGCCCAATTCGTTAACAAATGGCAGATACTAAAAAGCCGCGTAACTCTCAGAGTTATGCGGCTTATTTATTGAGCTCTATTAGGTATCAAGTGACCTAGTTAGCAAATAGCTCAGTTCGGAACAATCTCGTTACCGTGAACACCGAATTGCTTAGCTGCGTATGCCACGCGCTCTGCAGGTTTCGGGTATTCAGCCGGCGTACCAAGGTTCTCAATATGGTGCAATCGAGGAAGCAGACCAGCACCGTTCGCGATTTGGATAGCCAAACCTGGACGTGCGTTAAGCTCAAGTACCATTGGGCCTTCTTCTTGGTCTAGAACCATGTCAGTACCCATGTAGCCAAGCCCCGTCATTTCCCAAGCGCTTGATGCCAGTGTTAGCAGTTTTTCCCAATGCGGCACTTGAAGTAGCGCCAACTCTTTACCCGTATCTGGGTGGTGAGTGACTGGGTGGTCAAACTGAACCGCACGAACGGCTTTACCCGTCGCAATACAAATACCTACACCTACAGCCCCTTGGTGCAAGTTAGCCTTGCCGTCTGAAGCTGAAGTAGATAAGCGCATCATCGCCATAACAGGGTAGCCCTTGAATACGATGATTCGTACATCTGGCACACCTTCGTAACTGAAGCCATCGAAACACTCATCAAACTTAATGAGGTTTTCAACTACCGCTACATCGTTCTTACCACCAAGTGAGAAAAGGCCTGCAAGAGCGTTACTGATGTGACGCTCTACGTCTTCTTCATTGATAGTCGAACCTGATGGCTTGGTATAAACCCCATCCTTGTGAGATGTCACAACAAGGATGCCTTTACCACCACTACCTTGAGCTGGCTTGATTACGAAACCCGGCCACTCTTTTACCATCTTGTGGATTGTTTTTACTTCAGCTTGGTGACCGATAACGCCAATCAGCTTTGGCACCGTAGCGCCAGCCTGTTCAGCGATGATCTTAGTCTTAAGCTTGTCATCAACGAGTGGATACTTGGAACGATCATTGTAGCGACCAATGTAACTATGGTTACGCTTGTTCATTCCCATTATGCCTTTGTCTTTCAACCTAAACGGTGAAGTAAACTGATCAAACATAACTTAGTCCTCCGCTAGCGGTTTAAAGCGACGAAGCTCAGTTAGACGGTAGCCTGTGTAGTTACCTAGTAGCAAGATGGTCGCTAGAATAACAAGCTGTAAACCAATAAAGTTAAACGTTAAGTGCTGAATGAACGGGTTAGTCATGCCTAAGTAAACAAGAACCGCAGTGAATAGAGAACCACCACCTTGTAGCATTACTTCTTTCGCGCCTTCTTCTTCCCATAGGATAGACATACGTTCGATAGTCCAAGATAGGATGATCATTGGGAAGAACGTAATCGATAGACCTTCAGTCAGACCCACTTTAAATGCGACTACAGTAAACACAGAGATAATCATGATTACCGTGATGATTACGGCGGATATCCTGGCGACCAGTAGCAAATTAAGTTTGGACAAGTAGCTTCGAATAATAAGACCCGTACCAACAATCAGTAGGAAGCCGACAATGCCCGTTACCAATTGTGTTTGTACAAAGGCTACTGCAATCAGTACTGGCATGAAGGTACCAGACGTTTTTAAACCAATGATGACACGCAGGAATACAACAATCAGAGCACCGATAGGAATCAGCATGATGGTTTTGAACATCGCTTGCTCTTCTAGCGGTAGGCTGTGAATTGAAAGGTTTAACAGTTGATCAGCAGAGACTTTGCTATTAGTTGCTTCAGTAGGAGTAACCTCCTGCGCAATCATAGAGAAGTGAACTTTACTGTTCTGACCGCCAACCACATCCAGTAGAGAAACGTTTGATTCATCCCAAATAAGCAGATTTGGCTGAACTTGTTGTTCACTTGATTCTGGAGAGAATAGAACCCATTGGTCGTGATCCCAGATCTGGTTCATTTGCTGAATAGATTGACGACGACGTCCATCTTCTAGCTCGATAACGCCAACGACTTTATTGTGGATGTTTGCTGCTGAAAGTAGCTTGTGTGTCGCTTCCACTTTGGTCATGTTGTTCAGAATCAGCGCTGAGTTTTGGCTGTCTGGATCATTAAGTGTTTTGATGAGCTCACGGGTAAAAGTGATATTGTCTGCAGAACGTTTCGTCGCTCTATCAATCAATGCAAGAGAAGCCGCTTCTTCAGGGCCGTCGAAGCTTGGTTGCGAGACTTCACCTTCTGGTGCGATAGCATCAACTTTTGCTTGGTTGTCGACTAGGAATTGTGTTTTGTAGTAGATGGTTTGAGGGCCATCTGCGTATCGAATAGACCACTCTGCGCGGCGACCTGATTCGGTATTCAAGTAAGAGATACCGTAACCCGGCGATGAAGCCGATTCGCCGATAAGTGTGTAGTTAGACTGAGTATGAGGAGCCGCTAAGGAAACTTTTGCTTCTTTGCCTACTGCGTTGAACTCGATGCGAGCTTCAACGTCCCAAACCTGTCTGGTTTCCCCTGGAGTCCAAGGTACACCGTAGGTCGTATGTCTGAACATACTCAGTGTTATACCTGCCACAATAAGCAGGAATATAGAGATATAAAATGGAATTCTTGACGTCATAGCTTACCCTACTATTGTTATTTAACTTCCGTTTGTACGTACTTTTTACTTACATCTACTAGCGCTATGTCTTTGATAAATTCGCGCCCTAGTAACACAGGGTGACTCATTTGAGAGCGATCCGCCAATGTAAATTGCGCTTTTTCATGGATTTTTCCAACTTTCACCCATAATTCGATCACAGCTCGACGTTCTGCTTGATCATTGGTTGATTGACGGATTTTTACATAACGTACAACAGGCGCTTCAATCCATTTCTGGTCTTCTTTAGCTTGGGCTTTGTCGTCTAGGTGAAATTTAACCCAGTTCTTGCCGTTACGTTCGAATTCTTTGATATCGACAGCGTTTAAAGAAGAGGTGGTTGCACCTGTATCAACACGAGCATCAAAGCTTTGCTTGATAGAGTCGATAAACACTTTTTCGATGCCGCCAAGGATAGTCGGTTGTGATATAGGAGCGATAGGAGCAACGGCAATAGCGACCGGTTCCTCTTCCTCTAGCTCTTCAATAACCTTGTGTTCCATGCTCGTTAGATGGGTATCTAATTGACTAGAAAGGGTAGTAATTTCGTCTTCTAAGCTTTCGATATAGTCACTTTGATTGCTTAGTTGCAGTTCAAGATTTTGAACCTTATTTGCGATGTTTGTCTCTGAGCGGGAAATAGCGTCGAGAGTTTCTTGGTGGTAGGTAGCACCATTTGTAAGAGTACAACCAGAGAGCAAACCAACCGCCACAATAGGCGATAATCGCTTAAACATAAAAAAACCTTTGAGAATTAGAGAATAGTTCAGACTATTTAGAAGTTTAGCCCACAAAAAAGGATGCGTGAAGCATCCTATTGTAAGAGTCTGGTCATATTGAATCGCAATGTGAGCGCTACGCCAATTATTGCTATTTGGAATAGCTCACTTATTAAACACAAGTCAATTTTTGTTCAATTCTTAAGCTAAGGAAGCAAGGTTCACCGCGAAATTAACAGTGGCTTTTTGACCATGCAAGCAATTGTTTTGCTGCCTTAATAGGCTTGTGCTTAATTTACTCAATATGCCACTGCTTTGTGGGCAGTAAATCTATGGCTTTGTTGCTACCAGAATCGCACGTCTCGGTGCAGGGTGACCTTCAACCGTTTTACTTGGATCGTTCGGATCGAGGTAATCTGGAAGAGAGTTGTGTGTCATCCATTCTGTGGTGCGTTGTTCACCAATTGTCGTGACATTTTCGTCAACGATTCGTACGTCTTCAAAACCAACTTGTTCTAGCCAGCGTTTCAGTGCGCGAGCTGAAGGGAAGAAGTAGACGTTTCTCATTTGCGCGTAACGGTCAACCGGAACTAATACTGCGTTCTCATCGCCTTCAATCACCAAGGTTTCAAGAACCAGTTCACCGCCAGACACCAATTGGTCTTTCAGTTGAATCAAGTGGTCCAGTGGTGAACGACGATGGTAAAGCACGCCCATGCTGAATACCGTGTCGTAGGCTTCTAGCTTTGGGAGCTGCTCAATACCTAGAGGTAATAGGTGAGCTCGTTGGTCATCGCCCATCAACTTACGAATTGCTTCAAACTGAACCAAGAATAGGTGGGAAGGATCGATACCAACCGTTAAGCGAGCACCTTCACCCAGCATGCGCCACATGTGGTAACCATTGCCACAACCTACATCGAGCACAGAACGGTTTTTAAGTGGTGAGATATGTGGAAGCACACGATCCCATTTCCAGTCACTGCGCCATTCTGTATCGATATGAATGTCGTGAACCGTGTAAGGACCTTTTCTCCAAGGGTGGAAAGTCTTTAGCAAGCTTTCTAACTTTTTAAGTTCACCCGTGTGGAACGGTGTAGAGCTGCCAATGGTCACTGAGTTTTTCAGATCAACTTGGTCAGGCACACCTTGTGGAATCTTGTTCAATGCACGTAACCAGCGGTCGAAGTCACCGTGCTCTGCATTTTGCCAATCCGTCAGCTGTTGAGGAAGAACATTTAGCCACGGTTGTAGGCGAGTGTCTTGGGCAATGAGTTGATAAAAATTGGCAAAATTAAACATAGTTTTTCACTGAGTTAATAGGGTCAATAAACCCTAAAATAAAAATTAAATTTGTCATTCCCTACAGTGAGGGACGAACATGATAGGGAATCTCGGTTTGTCGTACTTGATAGAGATCCCCAATTCGTTTGTTCCTCGCTCTTGAGGATGACATTTTAGTACGTGCTAACGGTGTCGCGACGGTTACGTAATCTAAAATGTTTACTTTATCGCGAACATTGAACCAAAGTTGAAACATTGGAACCAGACTTCGCTGCTTGAGAAGCCAATCTTATCAAATCGCTCTCTGTGAACAGGGATCGAATCCGGGCGCATCACGTTTTCAATTGCGCTACGTTTCTGACTTACTTCTAGCTCGCTGTACCCGTTAGCACGTTTGAAATCATGGTGCAGGTCGATAAGCAGTTCATTTGAGCTTTCATCTTCGAATACGTATTTTTCTGACAGGATTAAGATCCCGCCTGGGCGCAAGCCAGCATGAATTTTCTCAAGCAGAGCGTATCGATCGTCTGGAGAAAGAAATTGCAGCGTAAAGTTAAGCACCACAACAGAAGCGTCTTTGATTTCCACTTCACGGATGTCGGCTTCAATCACTTCTACCGGTGTGTCACTGCGGTAAGCATTAACGTGCAATTTGCAGCGCTCAACCATGGCTTCTGAATTATCGATCGCGAAAATCGTGCAGCCTTCTTGCTGAATGTGACGACGCATAGAAAGTGTCGCAGCACCAAGCGAGCAGCCAAGGTCGTAAATATTTGAGTGTGGCTTTACAAAGCGCTCAGCCAGCATGCCGATTGCAGAGATGATATTGCTATAGCCAGGCACCGAACGTTGAATCATATCCGGAAATACTTCAGCAACCCTTGCATCAAAGGTGAAGTCTCCAATTTTATCAATAGGAGCGGAAAAGATATTGTCTGTGTTGCTCATAGCATTTTCTCTCGACAGTCAGCGTAATTGGCACAAAATTCGTACCAAATAAAAGGGGGCGTATTTTACGTAAAAAAAACGCCACTGTCACGAAAACTGAGATTTAGCTCAAGGTTCGAAGCTACTTACAAGTGAGAGGTTAAAACATCGAGATTTGGTGATTGCCTTTTTGAGCTGGAAACTGAGCCAGTTCGGGCAGTAATAATGATGTATTTTCAGAGACTTGCTTTTGTAGCCTCTTATAAATAGCAATCGCAAGTTCAGGTGCGTGGTTATTGTCTGGGGTGTGGATCATTAAATAGGGCTGCTTGCCTTCATTAAGCCAGTTTGGGATTTTGGCAAACCAAGGCTTAAAAAACTCAATATTAGGTTCTTGGTCTGGGTGACCAATAAATCGAATCATCGGGTTATTGGCGGTAGCAATTGCATGAACAGGAACACGCGGTTTTTTCTGATGCGCATCGATCACCGCTTCTGTGGTGGGTGGCGCAGAGAAAACGGGGCGGCTGTCCATAATGATGCGATTGATGCCTTCCTCAACCAGCCATTGGTTGAAGCGTTTTTCCGCATCGCCCTTATCAAAGAAACCTAAGTGTCGAACTTCGACGCCAAGCTGCATATCTTTTGGGAATAAGGTGCAAAACTTTTGTAGGGCAGGCAGCATGCTGGGCTCAAAACTGTGCGGCAGCTGAATCGTCCATTGACCAATACGGTCATGCAGTGGCGACATCGTCATCAAGAACTCTTTGAGTTCGGCTTGGCAGTGTCTCAGTTGTTGCTGGTGGGTGATGAATTTGGGCAATTTGAAGGTGAACTTGAAATCATCGTGACTGGCGGCTTTCCAATTGTGAACGGTAGACATACTTGGCGTAGCGTAAAAGGTGGTGTTGCCCTCAACGGTATGGAAAACTTGGGTGTATTTTTCCAAGCGTTCGGCAGGCTTGGTGCCTTTACCGTAGAACTGACTTTGCCACTCAGAATGAGACCACATAGTTAATCCAAGTCTTAGAGGTAAAGTTTCTGTTGTTATTACACGATTATCCATCTATTACACCGTTATCCATCTATTACACCGTTATCCATCACGCCATCAGTCATTACAAAAAGTTTTTGGGTTGAAACGAAAATCTACTTTACGAGAGTTTTGCTGATTAAGGTACTTTCGAGATATAATTATCGCAATTTTTTCGGTTTTGATGAATCTTTGCGCACTTGATGGGCTAAAAAGCAGCAAAGCCAGATAAAACACAATAAATTCGAATGTGGAAGGTCGATTTTAAGCGAGTTTCCGCGTATAAATGTTCCTTTGCTCTGTTGTGTGGAATGACCACTGACAGCTTGGAAATTAGTAAATAATTAAGAGATTGGGAAATTCATTATGCGTACCCATTACTGTGGTAACCTGAACAAGTCCCTGGCGGGACAAACTGTAGAATTGTGCGGCTGGGTAAACCGTCGCCGTGATTTAGGCGGTCTTATCTTTATTGATATGCGTGATCGTGAAGGCATCGTTCAGGTTGTTGTCGATCCAGATATGAAAGATATCTTCCCGATCGCTAACCAACTGCGTAATGAATTCTGTATCAAGTTTACTGGTGAAGTACGAGTTCGTCCGGATAGCCAAGTAAATAAAGACATGGCTACTGGTGAAGTAGAACTTTACGCGACGGGTCTAGAGATCATTAACCGTTCAGAAGCGCTTCCACTAGACTTCAACCAAACGAACTCTGAAGAGCAGCGTCTTAAGTACCGTTACATCGATCTTCGTCGTCCAGAAATGAGCGACCGTATTAAGCTTCGTGCACGTGCTTCTAGCTTCGTTCGTCGTTTCCTAGATGAGAACTTATTCCTAGACATCGAAACGCCAGTACTAACGAAAGCGACACCAGAAGGTGCTCGTGACTACCTAGTACCAAGCCGTGTTCACAAAGGTAGCTTCTACGCACTTCCTCAATCTCCTCAGCTTTTCAAGCAACTGCTGATGATGTCTGGTTTTGACCGTTACTACCAAATCGTTAAATGTTTCCGTGATGAAGATTTACGTGCTGACCGTCAGCCTGAATTTACTCAAATCGATATCGAAACATCTTTCATGACTTCTCAAGAAGTACGTAACGTGACTGAGAAGCTTGTTCACGATATGTGGAAAGAACTTCTAGATGTTGAACTAGGTCAATTCCCAGTAATGCCTTTCTCTGAAGCGATTCGTCGTTTCGGTTCTGATAAGCCAGATCTACGTAACCCACTAGAGCTAGTGGACGTTGCTGACTTGGTTAAAGATGTTGAATTCAAGGTATTCTCTGGCCCAGCTAACGACGAAAAAGGTCGCGTAGCAGTTATCCGTGTTCCAGGTGGTGCTAAGCTAACTCGTAAGCAAATCGACGGCTACGCTGAACACGTAAACATCTACGGCGCGAAAGGCCTAGCTTGGATGAAGGTTAACGACCGTGCTGCAGGCATGGAAGGTATTCAATCTCCAGTTGCTAAATTCCTAAGCGAAGACGTAATCAACGGTATTCTAGATCGTACTCAAGCTGAATCTGGCGATATCATTCTGTTCGGCGCAGACAAAGCGGGCATCGTTGCTGAAGCAATGGGCGCACTTCGTCTTAAACTAGGTACGGATCTAGAGCTAACAGACACATCTGCATGGGCTCCACTGTGGGTTGTTGACTTCCCAATGTTCGAAGAAGACGGCGAAGGTAACCTACACGCAATGCACCACCCATTCACATCACCACTAGGTGTGAACGCGGAAGAGCTAAAAGCGAACCCAGCAGCAGCAAATTCTGATGCATACGACATGGTAATCAACGGCTACGAAGTAGGCGGCGGTTCTGTACGTATCCACAACGCAGAAATGCAAACAGCGGTATTTGGTATCCTAGGTATCGAAGCACAAGAGCAACAAGAGAAGTTCGGCTTCCTACTTGAAGCGCTTAAGTACGGCACGCCACCGCACGCTGGTCTAGCATTCGGTCTTGACCGTCTAGCAATGCTGCTTTGTGGTACTGAGAACATCCGTGACGTTATCGCATTTCCGAAAACAACAGCTGCAGCATGTCTACTGACAGACGCGCCAAGCCTAGCGAACCCAGCATCACTGGAAGAGCTAGCAATCGCAGTTAAATTGGCAGAGAAAAAAGAGCAAGCGTAAGCCTGTTATCTTTTCTTGTTGATGAAGAGATCCTAGTTGATAGAGAGCTCTCAATTAATTAGCCAAGACTTGCCAGTAAATTAGAGAATGCCCGTTAATTTGACGGGCATTTTTTTTTGCGTTCGATATACTAAGCTCATAAAGCATGTATAAATAATCAGTATTTGAAGTTATGTCTATTATCTTAGGGATTGACCCTGGCTCACGCATTACCGGTTACGGTGTTATTCGTCAAAATGGCCGCCACCTATATTACTTAGGGAGTGGTTGCATTCGCACCTCAGAAAAAGAGTTGCCGGGCCGACTCAAACAAATCTACGCCGGTGTGAGCGAAATTATTACTCAGTTCCAACCGGATGTGTTTGCGATAGAGCAGGTCTTCATGGCTAAGAATGCAGACTCAGCGCTTAAGCTTGGGCAAGCTAGGGGCAGCGCGATCGTAGCGGCTGTAAATGCGGATTTGCCTGTTCATGAATACGCGGCTCGTTTAATTAAGCAAGCGGTGACGGGTAATGGTGGTGCGGACAAGTCTATGGTTCAGAACATGGTGATGAGCATGCTTAAGTTACCCGCTAAACCACAGGCCGATGCTGCCGATGCTCTAGGCGTAGCGATCACTCACGCCAACACCAATAAAACCTTGGTAGCTCTTGCTGGTAAAGCGACAGGAGCAAGAAAAGGGCGTTACCGATAACCATAGGCTATGGCGTTTCTGAAGACAGAATCATTCGGTTTCTTAAGCTAAGCAAGCTTAAATAAATCATCTTAATAAACACAAAGAACTGGATAAGCATCCAGTTCTTTTATATTCTGTCCCTCAAATTATATTCCATCAAGAGAGTGAATTGTGATCGGACGTCTACGCGGTACATTAATAGAAAAACAGCCACCAGAATTACTAATCGAAGTGAGTGGCGTTGGCTATGAAGTTCAAATGCCAATGAGCTGTTTTTACGAATTACCAAACGTGGGCGAAGAGGCAATCATCTACACGCACTTTGTTGTACGTGAAGATGCGCAGCTACTTTATGGTTTTAACACGGTTAAAGAGCGTGCGCTGTTCCGTGAAGTGATCAAAGCGAACGGTGTGGGCCCTAAGCTAGGCCTTGGCATTCTTTCAGGCATGACGGCTAGCCAGTTTGTTCAAAGTGTTGAACGTGAAGACATCTCGACGCTGGTTAAACTTCCGGGTGTGGGTAAGAAAACCGCTGAACGTCTGGTTGTTGAAATGAAAGACCGCCTGAAAGGGTGGGGCGCGGGTGACTTGTTTACTCCAGCGACAGATGCAGCTCCGATTGATTCTATGCCAACCGTTCACGACGCGGAAGAAGAAGCGGTAAGTGCGCTACTTGCATTAGGCTACAAGCCGACTCAAGCTTCCAAGGTGGTTTCTCAAGTGGCTAAAGATGGCATGACCAGCGAACAGTTGATTCGCGAAGCTCTGAAATCGATGGTTTAATACCCAATATACTTGTTCGACAAAATAGACTCATTCACTTTGCCTTTACACAGAGTCAAGAGGCGCAGAGTCAACAAGAGCATAGTTAGGAATAGCAGAATTTATGATTGAAGCCGATCGCCTTATTGCACCGGATAACCCAGTATTCAAAGATGAAGATGTCATTGATCGTGCAATACGCCCTAAAGCACTGGCTGACTATCAAGGTCAGGATCACGTTCGTGGCCAGATGGAGATTTTCATCAAAGCGGCACAACTGCGTAACGAGGCGCTCGACCATCTGTTGATATTTGGCCCTCCAGGCTTGGGTAAAACCACGTTGGCGAACATTGTTGCCAATGAGATGGATGTCAACATTCGTACGACTTCAGGCCCTGTTCTAGAAAAAGCAGGCGACCTAGCGGCGTTACTGACCAATCTCGAAGAAAATGATGTCCTGTTCATTGATGAGATTCACCGTTTAAGCCCTGTGGTTGAAGAGGTGTTGTACCCTGCAATGGAAGACTACCAATTAGATATCATGATTGGTGAAGGCCCAGCGGCACGCTCTATCAAGATTGACCTTCCTCCTTTTACTTTGATTGGCGCAACCACTCGTGCTGGCTCACTGACATCGCCGTTACGTGACCGTTTTGGTATTACTCAGCGTCTTGAGTACTACAAGGTTGAAGATCTACAAAACATCGTTCAGCGCAGTGCAGATTGCCTTGGTCTTTCTATGGAGTCCGAAGGGGCGCTAGAAGTTGCTCGCCGAGCTCGTGGTACGCCACGTATTGCTAACCGTCTACTGCGCCGTGTTCGTGATTATGCGGAAGTAAAAGGCGACGGGCATATTTGTCCGGAGGTTGCTGACAAAGCGCTAAACATGTTGGATGTCGATGCCAAAGGTTTTGACTATATGGATAGAAAGCTTCTGCTGGCGATTATGGAGAAGTTTGGTGGTGGTCCGGTAGGTATCGACAACATGGCTGCCGCGATTGGTGAAGAGAGAGACACTATTGAAGATGTGTTAGAACCTTACTTGATTCAACAAGGTTACCTACAAAGGACGCCAAGAGGTCGAATCGCGACCGACAGAGCGTATTTACACTTTGGAATAGATAAACCCTCCAATCGTTAAATTATTCATTTTTAAAGATCCCAGTTGCATAAGCGCTGGGTTTTTTTGCTTTTTACTGAATAACAACTCTTTGAGCGAGTCGATAAAAAGATCGAAAAGGGAGCTTCAAAAATGGAAACTTTGATTTCAGGTTTGATTTAGATAACAGGAAATGAAATAAGTTGTCATATTTTTTGTTAATACTTTATAGGTAGTTGTAATTCGGATGTTGAGGCGGTGCTGAGCATTTGTCACAGATATCATGCGCTGTTATTAAGATAAGCATAATTGGTGTGATTTTAATCATAATTGTACAAAAATAACTCTAATTTGCTCGAATAAATTTGATACAAATCAACGCAGGGTTCTCCCATAAACCTTTTGAAACATACTGATTTTACCAGTAATATTAGCGCCAGCTATATTAGCTCATGCTTAACAATAATCTAACTATAACGGTACGTTTTTGCTACAAATTTCAACTTGTAATAACAATTACATAAATTGTTTTAACATGGATTTTTGCGGTGAATAATCACACAAGTGTCATTCAGCCGACACAAAGGAGTTACCATGATTGATGTTGTTGATCTGTCGCGATTGCAGTTTGCATTTACAGCGATGTATCACTTCCTATTTGTTCCACTGACTTTAGGTATGGCATTTCTACTTGCCATTATGGAGTCAGTTTATGTAATGACTGGCAAGCAAATTTACAAGGACATGACCAAGTTCTGGGGTAAATTGTTTGGTATTAACTTTGCTCTTGGTGTAGCGACAGGCTTAACCATGGAGTTCCAGTTTGGTACTAACTGGTCTTACTATTCTCACTATGTTGGCGACATTTTTGGTGCTCCGCTAGCTATCGAAGCGCTTGTTGCATTCTTCCTAGAGTCTACTTTTGTTGGCCTATTCTTCTTCGGTTGGGACAGACTGTCAAAGCGTCAGCACTTAGCGGTAACTTGGTTAGTAGCACTTGGCTCTAACTTCTCTGCGCTTTGGATCTTGGTAGCAAACGGCTGGATGCAAAACCCAGTGGGTGCGGAATTTAACTTTGAAACTATGCGTATGGAAATGGTGAGCTTCGCTGAAGTTGTACTAAACCCAGTAGCACAAGTTAAATTCGTACACACAGTAGCGTCTGGTTACACAACGGGTGCAATGTTCATCCTTGGTATCAGCTCATACTACATTCTTAAAGGTCGTGACCTTGCCTTTGCTCGTCGTTCTTTCGCGATTGCAGCGTCTTTCGGTATGGCGGCGATCTTGTCAGTAATCGTACTAGGTGATGAATCTGGTTACGAGCTTGGTGAAGTTCAAAAAGTGAAGCTCGCTGCTGTAGAAGCGGAATGGCACACTGAAGAAGCACCAGCAGCATTTACTGTTTTTGGTATTCCGAACCAAGAGACAATGAATACTGACTACGCAATTAAAATTCCTTACGTAATGGGTATCATCGCAACGCGTTCGCTTGATACTGAAGTAACGGGCCTACGTGACCTACGTGATGACCACGTTGATCGTATCCGTACTGGTATGTACGCGTACGAGCTGCTTGAAAAGCTACGTGCAGGCGATAAGTCTGAAGAAAACATGGCTGCGTTCGACGAAGTGAAAGGTGACCTAGGTTACGGCTTGCTTCTTAAGCGCTACACAGACGACGTTGTTGATGCAACTGAAGACCAAATCCAAATGGCTGCGGATGATTCTATCCCAACAGTTTGGCCTCTATTCTGGTCATTCCGTCTGATGGTTGCTTGTGGCTTCATCATGCTGTTTGTATTCGGTGCTGCGTTTGTTCAAACGTGTCGTCAGAAAATCGAACAGAAACCATGGGTACTTAAAGCTGCGCTATTCTCAATCCCACTTCCTTGGATTGCGATTGAAGCAGGTTGGTTCGTTGCTGAGTTTGGTCGTCAACCATGGGCGGTTGGTGAAATCCTACCGGTTAACGTTGCTGCATCAGCACTAACTATTGAACAGCTTTGGACTTCTCTATTCGCTATCCTGGCACTTTACACAGTGTTCTTGATTGCTGAAGTTTACCTAATGCTGAAATTCGCACGTAAAGGTCCAAGTAGCTTGAAGACAGGCCGTTACCACTTCGAACAAAACGATAACTCTGTTGAAGACAAAGTTAGCCGTTCAGTTGAAGTATAAGTGAGGGAATATTATGTTTGATTACGAAAGCTTACGACTTATTTGGTGGGTATTGATCGGTGTTCTACTGGTTGGTTTCGCCGTAACTGATGGCTTTGATATGGGTGTTGCCGCTCTGTCACCTGTTATCGGTAAGAGCGACACTGAACGTCGTATTATGCTAAACACGATTGCCCCTCACTGGGATGGTAACCAAGTTTGGCTTATCACTGCGGGTGGTGCATTGTTTGCTGCATGGCCACTGGTTTACGCGACGTCTTTCTCTGGTTTTTACTTCGCAATGTACGTAACGCTAGCTGCACTTTGGTTACGTCCACTTGCTCTTGACTACCGTTCAAAGATCGAAGATCCAAAATGGCGCAAAACTTGGGACTACGCACTTTGCTTTAGTGGCGCAGTACCACCAATCATTTTCGGTGTGGCATTTGGTAACCTACTACAAGGTGTTCCATTTGAACTGAACGAATTTATGATGTCTAAGTACCATGGTACGTTCTTCGCTCTGCTTAACCCATTTGCATTGCTTTGTGGTGTGTTGGCTCTGATGTTGTTCGTGATGCAAGGTGCAACATGGCTTCAAATGAAGACAACAGAAGCGCTGCACGCTCGTGCTCGTAACGTTGCTCAGATCACTGGCCTAATTGCTATTGCTCTATTCGTTATTGGTGGTTTCTGGGTTCAATCTATCGAAGGCTATGTAATTACGAGCACTATCGATACGTTTGCTGACTCAAACCCACTAAACAAAGAAGTATCACTTCAAGTGGGTGCTTGGATGACAAACTTCGAAACTTATCCAGCAATGTGGGCTGCGCCGATCCTTGGTGTAGCAATGCCACTGCTTGCTGTGATTGCATCTCGCTTTGAGCGTGGTGGTTTCGCATTCTTGTTCTCAAGCCTATCGAACGCTGGTGTTATTCTAACGGCTGGTTTTGCAATGTTCCCATTCGTAATGCCATCAAGCCTGAACCCTAACCAAAGCTTGACTATGTGGGATTCAACAGCGAGTGAGCTAACGCTTGGTCTTATGACTGTCGTTGCGGCGGTAATGGTTCCTGTGATTCTTGGCTACACAACTTGGACATACTACAAAATGTTCGGTCGTCTAGATAAGAAACACATCGAAGATAACGACGTTTCAGCTTACTAAGCTAGAAGTTAAATAACTTAGGAGAAATTTTATGTGGTATTTCGCATGGATTTTGGGTGTACTTCTAGCATGTGCATTCGGCATCATCAATGCTCTATGGCTAGAGCATTCAGAAATGATGGACAAAGACAGTGAGTAATCTCGCAGAGCAAATCGCTAAGCTGCATCAACCAATGGATAAGACTCTGCTTAGAGCCTTAGCCCTAGTATTGGGTTTCATGCATGTGGGTTTAGTGATGTGGGATCCTGAAGCGTATGCGACAAGCATCGGTGGCTTTAACGCGATCATCGGACCAATGTTTATTTGGGCAGTATGCTCAAGCATGGTTTACGGTATCGGATTTAAGCCAAGAGCTTGGATGTGGCAGCTACTGTTTAGCCCATATGTTTCACTCACAATTTTGCTCTACCTAACGGTGCTGCGCCTTCTATAAAAGGCAAAGGATTTAGGTTCATAACAACGTGAGCCTTTATACTTGTTGGGTTTTTAGCCAAAAAGAGGTCATCTTATACAGATGGCCTTTTTTTTCGTCTCTCAAATCAAAAAATTCACAGCGATATACTATTAATGATAAGGAGTTAGGTTATAGTGAGATCTTTATCGTTTTGGATTGTGGTAGCAAATTGCAGGGATTATCTAAGCTATTTACGTGGCCAGTGACTGTGTATTACGAAGACACCGATGCGGGTGGCGTTGTATACCATTCAAACTATCTTAAGTTTTTCGAACGCGCTCGAACTGAGATGTTGCGCTCAATTGGCGTTTCTCAGCAAGTATTGTTAGAACAAAACATCGGTTTTGTAGTCCGACATATGGACATTGATTTTATTCAAGGCGCGCGTCTTGATGATTCTTTACAAGTCATTACAAATATTTACGAGTTGAAGCGAGCTACCTTGGTCTTCTGTCAAGAGATCGTAAATCCTGATGGCAAGGCATTGTGTAAAGCAATGGTTAAGGTAGCATGTATCGATAATCAAAAAATGAAACCCAAAGCAATGCCAACATTTATTCTCACGGAGCTAACGAATAGTGACTGCTGAAATCTCAATCTTAGGCCTAATTTTAGAAGCTAGTTTACTAGTTAAGATGGTCATGCTGACTCTTATGGGCATGTCTGTTGTTTCTTGGGCGATGATCATAAAAAGAAGTAAAGTGTTATCTCAAGCTTCTAAACAAACAGAAGTGTTTGAAGACAAATTTTGGTCAGGCGTTGATCTTGCAAAACTGTACCAAGAGAGCAACAAACGCAAAGACGAGCTTTCTGGTACTGAAGAAATTTTCTACGCAGGCTTTACTGAGTTCGCTCGCCTTCGTAAATCGAATGCAACATCACCTGACTTCATTATGGAAGGCACTGGCCGTGCGATGCGCGTTGCCGTTGCTCGTGAGATTGATGAACTAGAAACTAACTTACCTTTCTTGGCGACCGTTGGCTCTATCAGCCCATACATCGGCCTATTTGGTACGGTTTGGGGCATCATGCACTCATTCATCGCATTAGGTGAAGTGAAGCAAGCGACGCTCGCAATGGTTGCTCCTGGTATTGCAGAAGCACTGATCGCAACAGCAATGGGTCTATTCGCTGCGATTCCAGCGGTAATGGCGTACAACCGCTTCAGCAGCCGAGTAGGCAAGCTAGAACACAACTACGCGACTTTCTCTGAAGAGTTTCACAGTATTCTTCACCGTCAAGCGATGGCTGGCAGGGAATAATAGATGGCTGGATACCAACCTAAAAAACGCAAAATGACAGCAGAGATTAACGTTGTACCTTACATCGACGTTATGCTTGTTTTGCTGATCATTTTTATGGTGACTTCGCCGTTTGTTACTCAAGGTGTCGACGTTGAATTGCCTCAGGCTTCAACGGCTAAGTCTGCACAAGACCTATTGGGTGACGACAACGCGAGCTTTATTATCGTTGAAGTGAACAAAGACGGTGAGCTTGGTTTGAGCGTGAATGACGAAGAAGTACAACGTGGCTTATCCATGGAAGATATTATCGTCCGAGTAAAAGCTGAGTTGTCTTTGAAGCCGAATTCTCCAGTGGCGGTTGGCGGTGATGCCGCAACGCCATACGCTGAAGTGGTTTTATTACTTGATGAATTAAGCCGTGCAGGTGTGCCAAAGGTTGGCCTTTTAACGGATATAAGGGAATAGCTCCGTAGCATTCATGAAAGCGAATAATAAAAAATCCAATAATTTCAGATCACCGCTTCTTATTTCTCTTGGGCTGCACGTCATTTTATTCGTTGCGCTCATTTGGGGGGCGGATTTCACGATGTCAGAGCCAAAGCCTACAGGGCAGATGGTTCAAGCAGTGGTGATTGATCCTCAGTTGGTTCGCCAGCAAGCTCAACAGATTCGTCAACAAAGAGAAGCGGCAAGCAAGAAAGAGCAAGAGCGTCTTGACAAACTAAGACGTGAAAGCGAACGACTTGAAAAGAATCGTAAAGCTGAAGAAGAAAATATTCGCAAGCTAAAAGAACAGCAAGCGAAAGAAGCTAAAGCAACTCGTGAAGCTGAAAAGCGTCGAGTTGAGAAAGAGAAACAACGCAAAGCTGAAGAAGCGCGTTTACAGCAAGAGCAAAAGAAAGCCGCTAAAGCCGAAGCTGACCGTAAGCTAAAAGAAGCTGCGTTAGTGAAAGCCGAGAACGAGCGTAAAGCCAAAGAAGCGGCAATCGCAAAAGCTGAACAAGAACGCGTGGCAAAAGAAAAAGCAGCGAAAGAGGCAGCAGACAAAGCTCGTAAAGAGAAAGAAGCCGCTGAACTCGCGGAAAAGCAACGCATAGCGAAAGAGAAAGAAGCGGCAGCC
>NZ_AJYZ02000041.1:743171-766904 GCF_000272045.2 Vibrio crassostreae 9ZC13
AAGCTGCAGCAAAAGCAGAAAAAGAGCGTAAACAACAAGAAGCCGCATTGAACGATATCTTTGCTGGGCTTGAAACGGAAGCGACTCAAAACTCTTCAGCAAGACAACAATTTATCACTGATGAAGCGCAACGTTACGGGGCTATCTATACCCAACTGATTCAACAGAACCTGTTGTTAGAAGACAGCTATCGAGGACGCTCATGTCGAGTGAACCTTAAGCTGATTCCAACGGGCTCTAACGCGATATTGGGTAGTTTGAGTATCTTAGATGGCGATAGCCGTTTATGTGCAGCAACCAAGCGTGCGGTGGCACAAGTACAATCTTACCCGTTGCCTAAAGACCCAGACATTGTGAACTCACTGAAAGACATTAACTTAACTGTATCACCAGAGTAAAAGGACGAACTTGTGTTAAAGAAACTATTACTGAGTTTTGTTTTCTTAATAGCTACAAGCAGCCAGTTTGCACATGCAGCGCTGGAGCTGGTTATTACAGACGGTATTAACTCTGCAAGACCTATAGCTATTGTACCTTTCCGTTGGGAAGGCTCAGAGCCATTGCCACACGATGTATCAGCGGTTATCGCTTCTGACTTACAGCGCAGTGGTAAATTCAGCCCAGTTGCGACAAGCAAAATGCCTCAAACGCCTTACAGCGAAACTGAGGTTAACTTTGATGCTTGGACTAACCTAGGTGTTGACTCATTGCTTACCGGTAGTATCACTAAAAATGCCGAAGGGCAGTATGTGGTGAATTACCAATTGATCGACATTGTTCGTGGTCAACTGACCAAAGGACAAAGTCGTGCGCTGAGTGATGAAGGCCAATTAGTGCTTTCTAAAGATCACGTTCTATTCAATAAGAAGGCTACGGTTCCTGGTAATCGCTTGAGAGAGTACGCACACCGTATCTCAGACCTAGTGTATGAAGAGCTAACTGGTGAGAAAGGCGCGTTCTTAACTCGTATCTCTTACGTGGTAGTGAACGATAAAGACAAGTACCCGTATCAACTTCGTGTTGCTGACTACGATGGCTTTAACGAGCGTTTAGTACTTCGTTCTAAGCAGCCTCTCATGTCTCCAGCATGGTCACCAGACGGCAAAAAGCTAGCTTATGTGAGCTTCCAGAATGGCCAAGCTGAAATATTCATCATGAATATTTACACGGGTGAACGTGAGAAAGTGACGTCATACCCTCGTCACAATGGTGCGCCAAGATTCTCGCCAGATGGTAAAACATTGGCATTGGTATTGTCGAAAACGGGCAGCCTTCAGGTGTACACACTTGACCTTGCTAGCCGTAAGCTGACTCAAATTACCCGAGGCCGTTCGAATAATACTGAACCATTCTGGCACCCAGATGGCAAGTCTCTTATTTTCACATCGGATCGTGGTGGTAAACCACAGATTTATAATGTAAATTTGTCCAATAATTCGACTTCTCGTATTACTTGGCAAGGTAGCCAAAACTTAGGTGGCCAGATCACTCCTGATGGTCGATTCATGATCATGGTGAATCGCAGCAACTCAGGTTTTAACTTGGCTAAGCAAGATTTGGAAACCGGTGCGGTTCAGGTACTAACAAAAACATTGTTAGATGAGTCTCCAAGTATTGCACCGAATGGAGGTATGGTTATCTATAGCTCTATTTACAACAAAACAAATGTACTATCGATGGTTTCTATCGATGGACGTTTTAAAGCTAGATTACCGGCAACTAACGGACGCGTAAGAGCGCCTGCATGGTCACCGTTCCTCTAGGGAAAATTACATATTCTTTTAGCTATTGATAGTGTTAACTATTGTGGCATTTAACTATCTATAGCACTCTTAGTCGCTGTAGAAACTAAGTTTGATAACGTAAGGAAAAAAAGATGCAACTTAACAAAGTTCTTAAAGGCTTGATGATTGCACTACCAGTGATGGCAGTAACGGCATGTAGCTCAACTGATGAAGCAACATCTGCAACATCTGGTACTGAAAGCAACCAAACAACTCCAGGTTCAGAAGGCAATGTAGACACAACTGTTGTAACGCCAATTGACGCTAACGGTCAACTGTCTGAGCAAGAGCTTAAAGAGCAAGCGCTACGTGAAACTCAAACAATCTACTTCGCATTCGATAACTCTACTATCGCTGGCGATTACGAAGAAATGCTAGCAGCTCACGCAGCATACCTAGTTAAGAACGTTGACATGAACGTTACTATCGAAGGTCACGCTGATGAGCGCGGTACTCCTGAGTACAACATCGCACTTGGCGAGCGTCGTGCACAAGCTGTAGCGAAATACCTACAAGCTCTAGGTGTTCAAGCTGACCAAATCTCTATCGTAAGCTACGGTGAAGAGAAGCCACTTCTTCTAGGTCAATCTGAAGATGTGTACGCTAAAAACCGTCGCGCAGTACTAGTTTACTAATTTTAGTAGACTATATAATTGAGGAATTGCCTCATGTTCAGTAACACAAAGCGAGTCATTTTGCTTTCGTTACTGGCAAGTGCAGCGAACACCGCGTTCGCTGCACCAGCTCCAGTATCCGATCTCAATAGCACCGCAACCAATTCATCATCTTCCTCTCGATCAGCATCTAACGAATCAGATATTGAGCGTTTAGAGCGCCTGCTTCAAAATCGCAATCTCGTTCAGCTTCAAATGCAACAGCAAATCGACGACATGGCACTGGAGATCAGTGAACTTCGTGGTGATCTGGAACGAAACAGCTACGATATGAAGCAAATGCTAGAGCGTCAGCGTGAACTGTTCATTGAACTGGATCGCGTAAGAGGCGAGGTGAAAGCAGCAGGAACAGCAACGGTAGCAGTGGCGGCGAGCGAAGGCTCTAAAGACGCTTCTGGTACGTTCAGTACTGATGTGGATGAGCAAACTGCTTATCAAAATGCTGTAGATATGATTCTAAAGCAACGAGACTACACGGGTGCTATCGCTGCATTCCAAAAGTTTCAAAAAGACTTCCCAGATTCTACCTTCACACCTAACTCACATTACTGGTTAGGTCAGCTTTATTTCGCTAAGAAGCAAGATAAAGAAGCCGTGAAGAGCTTCGCTGCTGTTGTGTCGTACAAAGACTCAAACAAGCGAGCAGATGCACTGGTTAAGCTTGGTGACATAGCAGCGCGCAACAACAACGCGACGCAAGCTAAGAAATATTACCAACAAGTCGTAACCGAGCACCCAAACAGTGCTTCGGCTAAAGTGGCCAAAACCCACTTATAACCAAAATAGGGGTGCTTAGGCGCCTCTTTTTTATACCTGTTCACTTCCGTTTAGTGTTTACTTCTCTTGCTAGTGATGACAACACATCGCCTTGTTTATGCGTTTTAAGCATTAGCTAGTCACCGCTTGCAACCAATCCTTTTTGATCCCAATCGCTGTCCTGTGTAGAATACTCGGATTCTCGGAAGAAGTTGCGTAGAGCAAGAGCAATGAGTCATATACTAGATAAAATCGATACAGTTTACCCGTTTCCGCCTAAGCCAGTTCCATTGAGCGACGCTCAGAAACAGGCCCACATCGCAAACATCAAAAAACTACTTCAAGAAAAAGATGCAGTTCTAATTGCACACTACTACACCGATCCTGAAATTCAGGCTCTGGCAGAAGAAACTGGTGGTTTCGTTGGCGATTCATTAGAGATGGCTAAGTTCGGTAACCGTCACTCAGCAAGCACTTTGATCATCGCTGGTGTTCGTTTCATGGGTGAGTCTGCAAAGATTCTTACTCCTGAAAAACGCATTTTAATGCCAACACTTGAAGCTGAATGTTCGCTTGATCTTGGCTGCCCAGCTGACAAATTTACAGAATTTTGTGATGCTCACCCTGACCACACTGTGGTTGTATACGCGAACACCTCTGCAGCTGTTAAAGCTCGTGCAGACTGGGTAGTTACGTCGAGCATCGCTTTAGAAATCGTTGAAAGCCTAGACGCTGAAGGCAAACCCATTATTTGGGGGCCAGACCGTCACCTAGGTTCTTACATCGCAAATCAAACTGGCGCTGACATGTTGCTTTGGCAAGGTGAGTGTATCGTTCATGATGAGTTCTCAGCTGATGCTTTGAAGAAAATGAAATCGGTATACCCAGAAGCGGCTATCTTGGTTCACCCAGAATCACCAGCAAGCGTGGTTGAACTGGCTGATGCTGTAGGCTCAACAAGCCAACTGATCAAGAAAGCAAAAGAGCTGCCTCATCCACAGATGATTGTTGCGACAGACAAAGGCATCTTCTTCAAGATGCAGCAATTGGTTCCTGAAAAAGAGCTGATTGAAGCGCCGACAGCGGGTGCTGGTGCAACGTGTCGTAGCTGCGCACACTGTCCTTGGATGGCAATGAACGGCCTTGAAGCGATTGAAAACGCGCTTGAGAATGGTGGTGAGCAACACGAAATCTTCGTTTCTGACGAATTACGCGTGAAGTCTCTTATTCCATTGAACCGCATGCTAGATTTTGCAGAGCAGTTAAATGTGCAGGTAAAAGGTAACGCGTAAGTCGTTCTTTTATCTAACCAATAAAAAAACCAGCCAATAGTGCTGGTTTTTTTGTATCTGCGTATAGGCCGCCAATATCAATCTTGTGGTCATGTATCTTTTTCTGATGATACATCTTGTTGATATCGCGTATTTTTTCTAGCATGTAAGTAAGAGGAAAAGATTAGAGGCTCGAATGATAATCTGGTTACAACTCAAACGCTGGATCAAAGCAAACATCTTTGTTTTGAATGGCAAAAACTTACTGTTCACTTTTCTTGGCTACATCGCTTTATCGTGGTCGATGCTGTATTTGGCGGGTGAAACAGATTTAACCAGTTCGGTTACCGTATTCGCTTACTACTTGGTGGTGACGGCTTCTACGGTTGGTTATGGTGATTTATCACCGACCACGGTAGCGGGGCAGTGGATCGTTATTCTATTTGTGATTCCAGGCGGGTTGAGCCTTTTTGCCGCGTTGCTCGGTAAAGTGGCGACAGAAGGTGTTGAATATTGGCGAGCGGGCTTGCTAGGAAAAAGGAGAGTTAGAGTGGACAACCACATTTTGATGTTGGGGTGGAATGAGCAAAGAACCATTCATCTCATCCGCATGCTACAACACGAAGAAACGGGTAAACGACCAATCGTGCTATGTACGCGTTCAGATATCGAGAACCCGTTACCCGGTGAAATCAATTTCGTCAAAGTAAACAGCTACACCGATGGCAAAGAGATGGAGAAAACGGGCATTGAGTCTGCAAGTTGCATCCTGATTGATAACCCAGAAGACGACATTACGTTATCTGCGGCGCTTTACTGTGCCAACCGAAACCCTAAAGCGCACCTTCTTGTTTACTTTAAAGATGAAGCGCTGAGCGATTTGTTACACAAGCATTGCCCTAACTCAGAATGTATTCCAGCGGTGGGTGCTGAGATGCTAGCAAAGGCTGCGGTAGACCCAGGTTCCAGTGCGCTTCACCAAGAATTATTGAGCTCAACAAGAGGCATGACACAGTATTCAACGTATTTCCCTGAAGACGCTGAGTCTGTCACCGTCGCGCCTATTTTCTCAGTGTTTAAAGAGAAGTATCAAGCAACTCTGATCGCCATTGATACGGGGAGCGGTATTGAACTCAACCCAGAGTTAGATCAAGTGGTCAGCAGTGGCACTAAGCTGTTTTATATTGCTGATGAGCGAATTGATGACTTCGATTGGAAAGGCTTCTAAAGCGACTATTTTATTTCGTCTGAAAACTAAAAAAGGCCTCATAATGAGGCCTTTTGGCTTGTATAAAGCTAACTGTTATTGAGCTTCAGCCAGTGCAATGCCACGCTGCGTTAGTCCGCAAAGCATCACAGGAACAGCGTTAAAGATCTCTTCGAACTGCTCTAGGCCTTCGATGCCTTGCTCTGCAAGCGTAGCAATTGACGTTTCTGGATCGTAAAGCATGCTCAGTGACAGCAGGACACCGCCAACGAGTGCGTTATCTTCGCTCTCTTCAGGCATTAGTGTTTCCCAATCGTCGCGAGCAATCTGCCAGCCTTGAAGCAAGCCTTCACAAAAATCACGAGCGGCAGTGTTCACCACTTCTTCGTCGTCTAATTGACAAGCTTCAGGCCAAACCCAAGTCCCTTCAATCAGTTCTGGGCGGGTTTTATTCCAAAGCTCGATGATAACTTCAATGTAGCTTTCTAGCTGTTCACCATCCGTAAAAGGTGCGACTTCTTCGCCACCCCATAAGAACGGTAGCCACTCATGCGGGGTTAACACATTCGGTGCCGCTGCCATTGCAGTGACAAAGCCCATTGTTTTGTGTTCTGTGATTAGCTTTCCTTCCAACTCTGGAAGCGCAAGAATATCTTGTAAAGTCAAAGTGAGGTACCGTAAAAGGGAACATATTTGCGCTTATAGTACCAATGAACTTGTGCCAATCAAGCTTCAATCTAAAAAGGCTTGATGTCATGGATGATAAACACTAGGTTTAACAGAAAAGAAAACAATAAAAGAATTATGCAGATACGGTCGTCTTTAAAGAAAAAAAGCATGGTAGCGCTTGGATTATACCTTGCGATGTTTATTGCCATTGTCGGTAGTGTGACGTATTACGTCGTAGAATCCCCTGTGCGCGCCAAATTACAACAAAACCTCGACTTGCGTACGCAACTGTTATCCGCATTGATTACAGAGCCACTCAGTAGTTCTCGAGGCTTCGTAGACAGTCTCGTTGGGTTTGCTCAAGCGCATCGTAACGGTGATGATGTTATTCCGCTATTTAAGTCCATGTTGGCGGCGAGCGACGATACAATTGTCAGTGCCGGTATTTGGCCTGAACCTTATGCGCTCGATTCTAAAAAGCTTCTCAACAGTTACTTTTTTAATAAAGCCGACGATGGAAGAATCGATCAGATATATTCTTACAACAACCCCAAAAATGCCCCTTATCAAGAAGAGTATTGGTACACCTCTGTCGTCAACAAAAAACAAGGAACGATCTCTTGGAGCGATGTGTATATCGACCCATACACACACGTTCGAATGATTACGGCGTCTTCCCCTTATTATTACGACGGTACTTTTGCCGGTGTTGCCACGGTGGATCTCTCGCTCGAAGAGCTGCTTGGTTTTATCAAGAACCACGCCGAAGAATACAACCTTGGCATTACGCTCAGAGATAAGCTTAACCAAGTGTTGGTTTCGCATAACTTTAATCTCGTTGAAGGCATTTACATCAGTAGCAATCAATTTGGTGATTTCGGCTGGCAAGTGGATGTGGTGAACTCCAAATCACGAGTAGAAGACGAAGTGTTTCGTCAGGTGATGAGCATTGAAGGCGGTATTGTTCCGCTATTGCTACTTTGTGTCATGGCGGGGTATTACTTATTGAACCGTTATTTGATTAGTCCAATCACAAGGATTGCAGCACAGGTTGATAGTTCGAAAGCCGGCGAAATCATTGATGTGGATTACTCGAGTGATGACGAAATCGGCCATTTGATTAAAACCTTCAACGAAAAGACCATTTATCTCGAAGCGGAAAAGGTTAAAGCTCAGGCATCCACCAATGCAAAAACCGCTTTCCTTGCGACCTTGTCACATGAAATTCGCACTCCGATGAATGGGGTATTGGGTACCGCTCAAATCCTATTAAAAACGCCTCTAAATTCTGAACAAGAGAAGCATCTTAAGAGCTTGTATGAGTCCGGCGATCATATGATGACTCTACTCAACGAGATCTTAGACTTCTCGAAGATCGAGCAGGGCAGGTTGGATCTTGATGAAACGCGTTTCCCGCTTGATTCGATCATCGGCAGTATTAACAGTGTTTACTACACATTGTCTTCCGAGAAAGGGCTTCAATTCAAAGTGTACTCTGAGGTGACTTCGGGTCGTTGGTACTTCTCAGATAAAGCTCGCCTTCGCCAAATTTTGTTTAATCTATTGAACAACGCGGTGAAGTTCACCTCCAGAGGCTTTGTTGAGGTGTACCTGAAAGAAGTTGTAGAGGGGAGTGACACCTATCTGAGCATTCGAGTTCGTGATACCGGAATTGGTATTTCTAAAGAAGCTCAGAAGCGTATTTTTAAACCGTTTGAACAAGCGGAGTCTTCGACCACAAGGCGTTTTGGCGGTACTGGCCTTGGCCTCGCGATTGTGAAGAAAATTGCCCAGTTGATGGATGGCAGTATTACCGTCACCAGTGAAGAAGGGATAGGCACGAGTTTTGATGTTCGCTTGAAGATTCAGCCATGTCAGCCAGGAGAAATCGAGAGTTTGCCACATAAGAAGTTGGACTACTCTGGCTTAAAGGTACTGATCGTCGAGGACAACCGAACTAACACGGTGATCATTGAAGCCTTCATGAGCAGTAAAGGCTTTACCTGTAAGAGCGTCGAAAACGGTGAACTTGCGATACAAGCCGTGGTTGCTGAGCGCTTTGATTTGGTGCTCATGGATAACCATATGCCTGTGATGGATGGCGTTGAATCAACCACTGCTATTCGTGCTTTGATAGGCGATGTGTCATCGGTATTGGTGTTTGGTTGTACGGCTGATGTCTTTAAAGAGACTCGTGAGCGTATGTTGGGGGCAGGTGTGGATTATATTATTGCTAAGCCGATTGACGAGCGTGAACTGGATGATGCCTTGTTCCGCTATTCAAATAAGCTTTATCAATACCATGAAGTAAAAGCGGATGAGCTCGAAAGCCAAGACGTAAAACCACACGATTCGAAAAGTAAAAGCGAGTCACTGCCTAAACCTGATCTTCGCAACAAAGATAACACTGAAGAGCTGTTAGTGACGTTGTATGTGGCGCTAGAAGACAACAACCTAGAACTGATTCAATTTGCACTAGAGAGCCTACGTGTCCACGTTGAAGCTATGAACAACGCGGAACTTACTGAACAAGTCGATAAAGCGTTAGAGCAGGTTGCTTTAGGATCACCACCTACACAAGATGTCATTAATATCATTACTGTAAATCTACCTATGGCTTAAATGTTGTTTAATTACGGTAAGTAAATGACGAACTGTCCAATATTTGACCTTGGTTGGATTTTTTGGTGAAAGTGACTGCTTTTAAAGTGGTTTTTGGTTGTTAATTTACAACTTGATTTTTAATTTGGAGTGTATGACTACTAATCTTGTGATTTAATAGCGACATTATCTGGTGAGGTGCAATGTGCCTTGTTTATATGTTACTAAATCACTAATTAAGCAGTGATATATTTTAGGTTTGTCGTCAATGAAGTCTCGTGGTCCATTTTGTATTCGAAACGCAGCTGCGGATACATTTGCTATGGTCGTTTTCTGTTTTATTTCTGGCATGATCGTAGAAGTGTTTATTTCTGGTATGACGTTTGAGCAATCTCTTGCTTCTCGAACGTTATCTATTCCTGTAAACATTGCTATCGCTTGGCCTTATGGCGTTTTTCGTGATTGGTTCTTACGCAATGGTGCAAAACTTTCAGAAAGCTCATTGATGAAAAACTTGTCTGATTTGATGGCATACGTGTTATTCCAGTCTCCAGTGTATGCGGGTATTTTGTTGGCAGTGGGTGCTTCAGGCGACCAGATCGTTACGGCTGTCACCAGTAATGCAGTTATCTCGTGCGGTATGGGCGTACTTTACGGCTACTTCCTCGATATGTGTCGTAAATGGTTTCGAGTTCCTGGCTACTATCAACAAGCTTAAGAAAAGCAACAAGCGTAAGTGCAGCGAAAGAATGAAATTTGGTTTGTTTTTGATCTAATGAGTTAATTTGTAATCGAACAAACCGAAAAAGGCACTTTTTTTGAGAATGCCCCTTGACCAAAGCAAGCAGAATCAATAAAGTAGCGCCTCGTTGAGTGACATGCTCAACACACAATTTGTGGAAGGATGGCTGAGTGGCTTAAGGCGCTCGCCTGGAAAGCGAGTATACGTTTATAGCGTATCTGGGGTTCAAATCCCCATCCTTCCACCACTATTCAAAACCCTAGCAGAAATGCTGGGGTTTTCTCGTTTTAGAGCCTCTATATCCCACCTCATCTGTATACCTCCCTAATATCCGTTCCTTTAATCATTGCTTTATAGTTATAATCTCTATTAATACCGTCGCAGAATTAACCATATTAGGTGTTTTTATCATAGATAATCGCTTGATTTTTTGGCGTGAACCTAGATTATTAATAGTACGCAATATTATGAATAATCTAACTATTAGGAATCCATAACCTCATGACAGAAACCCTAGTTTCTCCAATGCTCTCTTTTACGATCGCGATTTCATTACTGTTTATCGGTAAAGGTTTGATCGAGCGATCTGAAGTATTAAGAAAGTATTCACTGCCAGAGCCTGTGATTGGTGGCTTTGTCTGCGCAGCGACCGTGGCGGCGCTTTACTATATTTTTGAAATCCAAATCACTTTTAGCCTAGATGTCAGAGACTTTTTGCTTCTCTACTTTTTTGCTGGCATCGGGCTCCAAGCGGATATTAAAACACTGATTAAAGGCGGGCGACCGTTGTTCATCCTACTGTGTCTTGCTGCCATTTTTATCGTGTTGCAAAACGTAGTCGGAATGGCAGTCGCTTCTGGCTTTGGAATGGATGCGAAAGCAGGCTTGCTATCTGGGTCTGTTAGCTTGATAGGCGGCGTAGGCACAACGTTAGCTTGGGCGCCAATGTTTGTGGAAGAGTTTGGTATTGCTAACGCGCTCGAACTTGGTGTCGCTTCAAACACGGTTGGTTTAATTGCAGCGTGTGTGATTGGTGGTCCGATTGCGAACTACCTGCTCAATAAACACAAAGTAAGCCCTTCTAATGAAGAAGAGGTTACGGTTGGTGCATTCCAAGAGAGTGAAACAAAAACAGAGCTTAGCCACTACGGCGTTCTGTGGGCGTGGTTGATTCTTAACTTAACACTAATGCTGGGTTACAGCTTGAGTGAAGTTATCGACTCGATGGGCCTAAAACTGCCGTTATTCGTTAGCTGTTTGATCGCAGGTATCCTAATCGGAAACGTTGGTCGCGCACTGTTTAAGAAACGTCGTACACAAGAGAAAATCGCTCAAGGCCGCAAAGGCTTAGCGATGATCTCTGATATTTGTTTAGGCATGTTCTTGACCATGGCATTGATGGGGTTGCGTATCTGGGATCTCGATGGACTGTTTGGCTATATCTCTGTTGTCATGAGTATCCAGATCTTGCTTTCCCTGTTGTTTACTGTGTTTGTCGTTTATTACTTGATGGGAAGAAACTACGATTCTGTGGTGATATGTTCAGGCTTCGGTGGTATCACTCTAGGCTCGACCGCAACAGCAATTGTGAACATGACCGCAGTAACTCATCGATATGGCGCAAGCCCACAAGCATTCATTGTGGTGCCATTAGTATGTGGTTTCTTTGTTGATTTGATCAACGCATTGGTGATCAGTTTCTTTGTTGGTCTGTAGTGAAGTGACCGGTTATTGACTGCTTGAGGTTTACATCGGGATAATGACCACAAAGGCGATGACGAAAGTTGTCGCCTTTGTTTTATCGACAGCAAGCTAAAACACGCATATCAGCCTTTGATGTGATGTCTTGAAGTGACTCGGTGCACAAGTTAGAAAGTGCAATTACAATCTTGATAAATTGGGATATATGTTCGCAGCAAATTTGTGAGACGCTTGATTAAGTGTCAGTTGAATTACAAGGAAGTTGAATGCACCACTTTAATATCCGTGCTCTCGAGTACTTAAACGCGTTATCAAAATACAGGTCGTTACGTAAGGCATCTAAGATGATGAACGTTGACCCTGCCGCGATGAGTCGAATGCTGACACAGTTAGAAGCGCAAGCGGAAATGAAAGTATGGGAGCGCAACAACCGCCAATCTCTGCTGACTGAGGCGGGGAACGAACTGTTGAACTACTATCGCTCCATTGTTCGTGGAGAGGCCGCTGTACTTGCTCGACTAACTAAGCTTAAAAACCTCAAAGGAGGCAATGTCAGCATTGCTATCGGTGAAGGATTTATTACCAACTTGGTGTCAAAACCGATGCAAACCTTCATGACTCGTTATCCTGATATCAATCTTTCTATTGAGATCGCTGGGGCATTGGATGCAGTCAAGATGTTGGAAGATCAACAGATAGACTTTGCGATAACCTATGCGTCTGCACCGCACCCTAAACTGCACTCCCACGTTGAACGCAGCCATCCGCTCGAATTGATTGCTCCGAAGGGGCACTTCCTTACGATGAAAGAAGCACCAGTGGTAATGCAAGATATTCAAGACGCTTCTCTCGCCTTGATCGATAACTCGACCGGTATGGGGAGGCTAGTAAAGCAGGCTGAACAAATTTCCCATCTTACCTTGCAGCCAAAACTTCAAACTAACTCAGTCACGGCACTGACTAACTTCGTTTCAGCAGGGTTGGGCGTCACCTTTATGCCTAAGCTCACTGTGATCGATGAAATAAAGTCAGGGCAGATTGAAGTGGTTGCGACCGAGTTGGAGATGCTATCGAAGGCGACGGTTAAGGTTCAATCTTTGAAAGGCCGTGCACTTACGCTACAAGCCGAAACCTTGTTGGATTTCTTACTCGAGAACGCCACTTTCTTAAGCCATGACGCTTACAATATCTAGGCTTAGTTGATTTACTTAGCGACTCCTACCTAAGCTTTCAAATACCGCCAATATCACACTTTCAAACTGCCGAATTCGTTTTTAAGTCGAATTGAGTTTTTGTCAACGCTCTCTCTATTGTTAAGTCAACACGTGCGGAATAAGTTACAAACCATTAACGAAACGAGTTTTACACTGACAGTTGTGTTCGGCTGGTTTTGGCTTTGTCGGGCATTAGGGGAAGAGAATGGAAGTTATTGTAATTGGCAGCGGTGTTATTGGGTTGACCAGCGCTTGGTACCTTGCGAAGGAAGGACACTCGGTCACAGTGATTGATCGTCAAGATAGCAGTGGTAAAGAAACCAGCTTTGCGAATGCTGGGCAAATTTCTTACGGTTATTCTTCACCATGGGCGGCGCCTGGTATTCCATTGAAAGCGATGAAATGGCTTACCCAAGAACATGCGCCACTTAAAGTGAAGCCTTCTCTTTCTCCAGAGTTAATGTCTTGGGCGACTAAGATGCTCGCCAACTGTAATGAAGCCAAGTACGCACAGAATAAATCGCGGATGTTACGAGTCGCTAACTACAGCCGAGATTGCCTGACTCATCTAAGAATCAGTGAAGATTTGGCTTATGAGGGCCGGCAGAAAGGCACCTTGCAAGTATTCAGAAGCGAAAAACAATTGGACGCTATTCAGCAGGATATGAAGCTATTAACAGAGAGTGGAATCGAACACTCGCTGTTTGATGTTGAACAGTGTCTGTCAGTGGAGTCTGGTTTAGCAGACGTTAAAGACAAGCTGGTGGGCGGCCTGTATTTACCACACGATGAAACCGGTGATTGTCATCAGTTCTGTTTAACCTTGACCGAAAAAGCCAAGCAACTCGGCGTTCAGTTCGTGTTTAATACCGAAGTGGTTAGGCTCAATCATCAGAATCAAACCATTGAGAGTATTACAACGACTCAAGGCGAGTTCAAAGCGGATGCTTACGTGGTCGCTTCAGGAAGCTACTCTCGAGAACTGTTGAAGCAAGTCGATTTGTCGATCCCGGTTTATCCAGTGAAAGGCTATTCGCTAACACTGCCGATCGTGAATGTAGATAAGTCACCAACCTCGACTGTGATGGATGAAACTTACAAGGTAGCGATGACGCGATTTGATGATCGTATTCGCATTGCAGGGACGGCAGAACTTGCGGGGTTTAATTACCTTATCCCTGAAAAACGCAAAGCCACGATTGATATGGTGATTAAAGATCTTTTCCCACAAGCGGGTGACTTTTCTAAGGCTGAATACTGGACTGGGTTAAGACCAATGACGCCGGATGGTACGCCTATTATCGGTAAGACGCCTATCAAGAACCTATTTACAAATACTGGACATGGGACATTAGGTTGGACAATGGCATGTGGCTCAGGAAAGATCTTGGCAAGCGTGGTCAGTGGCTCAGCTAGTGATATTAAAACTGATGACTTAAGTATCCACCGCTATTTGTAGCGAGATGATGCAGTGATAATTAAACAACCCCATTCTTAAGTTTTCGAATGGGGTTGTGGGTTCTGAGGGAGAAGATTATCTGGTGGTGGTTTCTAGCACATGGGTAAATCTATCCCAAGATTTTTGGTCAGCTTCATGTTGATAGTTATTCGATCCGAATACTGTGAAGGCGTGTGGCGCACCACTATAAGTGATCATCTCATGCGGAACTTTGGTTGATTCAAGTTGAGCGGCGAGGCTTCCAAAGTCGTGCATTGAAATCATGGCATCAGCCGTGCCGTGGAACACGACTACGGGAGCTTTAGTCTGCGAGTAGTCTTGACCTTTTGGTGTTGATAAACCGCCATGGAAGGTGACATAAGCCTTCGAAGGAATGCCCGCACGAGCGGCTTCCAATACAGCGGCTCCGCCGAAACAGTATCCCATCATTACGTTGTTATCTAAGTTGCCGCCAAGTCTTTTCGCTTCCATGGCACTAGCGTTGAGCAACGTACGCATTTTTTCTCTGTCTTTATACAGCTCGCCTGTATGTTGCTTTTTATCTTTCACTTCCGTAGGGCGAATGCCTTTACCAAATAGGTCGATGGCGAACACGTTGTAACCGAGTTCGTTGAGCATCTCAGAACGTTTCTTTTCGTAATCGGTTAAGCCATCCCAATCGTGTATTAGCAGTACCAAAGGCGCTTGGTCACTGGCTTCACTCCAATAACCTTCGTAATCCATCCCATCGACTTGATAAGTGACGTTTTCTCCTGAAATCGCAGAGAAGGGCAGTAAAACTGAAAACAGGCCGAGCGTAGTGAGTTTTCGCATGCGTAATTCCTTTCGATGACAATTGACGTTCCAATCGAAAGTATAGATAACGCGATGATTCTCGCCAGATTTATGTCTCTAACTTGAAATGTATGGCAGGGATAGCAGGTGGCGATTACTGATAAACAGCCATCGAAAGGGAGTGCGATGGCTGTTCATGATGTGCTGAGAAATTCTCAGGTCCGCAGAAACGCGGGGGGTATTAGAGTAGAAAAGAACGGATTACTACCAAGTAGCGTTATCAGCGGTGTGACTACTTCGAAGTTCTGGGTACTTACGTTGATAGCGCGGCAACATCGACTCATTACCTAAGATGCCGCCTTGGTGGATATAGATGACGGTTTTTGTTGGGTTCTCTTCTTGCCATTGCTCTAGGCATTGCCACATCAATGGGTCGTAGAGCAGGTCGAATTCAATATCCGTCTGTTCTTGTAGATCCAACCAAGTTTGATAGTCCTGCTGGTAAAGCTTACCAAAGTGGTGTTTGGCTTTAAGTGGTAATATCTGCGGGTGATCGGTTTCGCCGAGTTCATTGAACTGCTGTGTTAGGTAATCACTGCCGCCAACACAAGCGCAAGTTAACACTGGGATGTTGTGCATTTTTAAATGCTTATGCAGATACAGAGCTGTGCTGCCTGTGCCTGCTGGAAGTGCTACCACGAAATCGTGTTTGTTTTCGAAACGCGTCCAGCTGAGTATTTCAATCGCCAGTTGCTTCACGCCGTATTCAGAAAGCTGAGAGCGTCCACCTTCTGGTAACACAATGCATTGTGAGTCAGGTTGTCTTACTTGCTCAATATACTCTTGTGGATGAAGCTCAGAGCCTGTTTCTTTGACTGAAATAACCTTAGCCCCGAGATCGATAGCGCCACGGTAGTTGCCGAGTGGGCGTTCTTGTAGCCATCGAGGTAGGTGATCAACGTAAAACTCAAGCGTCCAACCTTTGATTTTTGCAAGTGCGGCTAGCGAGAACAATGAGTTGGCTTGAGCGGAACCATAGCTTATTAGGGTGGTAGTGCTTGGGTGCTCGTCTTCCAGTAGCTTCATGAACTTTCTGGCTTTGTTGCCGCAAAAGTGGGAATGAAGCTGATCGTCACGCTTTAAGAAAAAGGTGTGGTCGTTGTATTGATGTTGAGTTACAGGGCTATTATTTAGTTTCATCGCACTTAGACAAAATGCTGACTCAAGAGCCAGCATTTTTAAATCAAATAGGACGGACGAGTATCTAGTAGCCAGAGGCGGCTGTAAACCAACTAAATCAAGTTTTCGTTCGATATTGACGCGGATGAATCGGCTTGAAAGGTGATCTTGGCTGTGCATCCACCACAGCTGCGATTAAACAATTCAAAGTCCCAATGAAAACGCTGACACAAGTCATCGACAATCAACAAACCTAGCCCGTGTCCATTCGGGTTGTATTGCTCCTGCAGGCCTTCGCCTTGGTCTTCAATAATAAGACTGTCTTGAGAAAGGGTAATAGTTACTGTACCGCTATTAGTGGCTGCAATCGCGTTTCTTAACAAGTTACCGACCAACATATTCATTATCGCGCTGGTGGCCTGAATTGTGGGTTCTGATTGAACTTGTAAGGTTATCGCGACTTCCTTCTCGTCAGCCTGCAACGAATTTTTAGAAACGATAGTCTCTAGCTCTTGCTGGCTGAATAAACGTAGCGGTGCATCGTCACTGTTTCTTTCATAGCGAACGAGACCAAGCAGTGCATCGACCATTTCAGACATTTGAACAATGGCTTCATCAATACGTTCAACCTGACGAGATTGAAATTCGGTTGTTTCGCTTCTCAGTAACAGTTTGTTGGCACCACGAGCAACAGTCAACGGAGTTCTTAGTTCATGACTTGAGTAGCGTGCGAAAGCTTGCTCGCGTTTTACTAGAGAATTGATTTCTCTTCTGTATTGATTGAGTTGATCCGTCAACTGACGAAACTCCACCGCCGCATCGTCATTCACTCCAAATTCTTCGTTTAGATTGAGCTTATTGGATTCAAGCTGTTCAGACAGGGAGTTGAAGGGCTCAATCAGCCGTTTAGACAACCGATAGAGCAGAGCTCCGAAGCTGAATATTAGAATAGAGAGAAGGGCTAATACAAATGTGGTGGCATAAACGAGCTCAAAGACACTAAGCTCGACACGGTCTATTTCAGAAAGCAGAACAATAGGGTGAGTTCTACCTTCATGAGTATACTCGCCTACATAGACCATGCGAGATTCTGGATCTTCACCGACCTCACCAATGAAATTTTCTTTGCCTTCAATATACTTTAAATACTTTTTCGGTAGATAGGAAAGATCGTTGTAAGCGATAGTCAGGTCATCAATACGAAGCTCTCCACTTTCACCTGACTGGAATAACCCGACTGCATAGTTGCGGTCAATTAGGATGCGTCTTTCACCCACGCGGTCTTCCGACAAGTACAGGGCTGTGATAAATACCACATAGACAAATGCCGACACAATTACGGCCATTAACCCAAAGAAAACCGCTAAGCGGCCCGTTAGGGTTTTTGTGCTTGTAAGAACATTTGAAATCAATTCGATGGCTCCAATCGGAAGCCAACTTTAGGCACCGTAATTAACATCTGAGTGTCGAAAGGCTTGTCGAGTTGATTACGTAACTGATAAATGTGACTGCGCAACACATCATTGTTGGGCTCGTTTTCTTCCCATAACTTGTAGGAAATAGCTTCACGAGTGACTACTTCAGGTGCGCTTTGGCACAGCATCTCAAGTATGGTGTAAGTGGTTGGGTTGAGCGCTAGTAGTTTATCTTGGCGGTAAGCTTTACGGGTTTTTTGGTCGATGGTGAGTTCATCGAACTGAAGTTTTGAAGAGGCGACTTTTCCGCGGTAACGACGGACTAACGCGTTCATTCTTGCTTCTAGAATATCCAAATCAAATGGCTTGGTGAGGTAATCATCGGCACCGTGTTCAAAGCCTTTCAGCATATCTTCTCGGCTATCTAAGGCGGTCAGCATCAAAATAGGTGTCGCGTTACCTTGGTCTCGCAGTTTATTACAAACCGTTAGGCCGTCCATTCTCGGTAACATTAGATCCAATATGATGATATCAAATGAGTTTTCCAACGCGAGTTGTAGGCCAAGTTCACCGTTGTCTGCGTAATCGAGTTCCATGCCAATACACTCAAAATAATCAAACAAGACACCTGCAATTTCACGGTTATCTTCGACTAATAGAACTCGTTTCATTTTGATTCTCATACAGAAATAGACAGTAACATTATCCTGAGTGAGCGTGAAAAATATGTCAATAACATAACTTTCACTTATGGGAGGGTAGATTGGCTTCAGATTAAAAAATAGAAGAACGTATTATGTCTGAACTTCATATTAGCCGACCTAAAGTCTCCACATCACGGATCAACCCTGCCGTTTCACTATCGATCATTGTGCCATTTTACGATGAACAAGAGGTGTTAGAAGAGTTTCATTCTCGCTTAACTAAGGTGCTGGATAGCTTACCCATCACCAGTGAAATCGTTTATGTCGATGATGGCAGCAAAGACAACAGCTTGAATTTGGTGAGTTCATTCACTTCAATCAATAGCTCAATTTCTGTGATCGGTTTAAGCCGTAACTTTGGTAAAGAGTCAGCGATGAGTGCTGGCCTCGAACATTGCCGAGGACAAGCCGTGATCTTGCTCGATGCCGATCTGCAAGATCCGCCCGAGCTGATTCCTCAAATGATTGCCAAATGGCGCGAAGGTTATGACGTCGTCAATATGCAGCGTAGCCAACGTGACGGTGAAACGTGGTTTAAGAAGTTTTCAGCCGCAAGCTTTTACAAAGTCATGAACGTGGCGGCGAAGATCGATGTTCCAGAAAATGTGGGTGATTTCCGATTGTTAAGCCGAGAGGTTGTCGACCATATCAACCAACTGCCTGAACGTAACCGTTACATGAAAGGCATCTTTTCATGGCCAGGTTTTAGACAAGCAACGATTCAGTTTAAGCGCGATGCTCGCTTCTGTGGCGAGACGAAATGGAACTACCTGAAACTCATCGGATTGGCGATGGATGGCATCACATCATTTTCTATCCGCCCACTGCGTATTGCGACGGCCGTTGGTGGATTAGTGGCGCTTACTGCTTTCGTGTATGGCGTCTTCATCGTGTTCAAAACCATGATGTTTGGTGAGCCTATTACGGGCTACCCGTCAATGATGGTGGTTCAACTTGCCCTTGGCGGCATTCAACTTCTGAGTATTGGTTTAATGGGGGAATACATAGGTCGTATTTTCATCGAAACCAAGAACCGTCCTTTGTATCTGATCCAATCGGTGGTCGATACCCCTGCATTAAAAACGCATTTTAAATTAGAGGAGTCAGCATGAGCCTGAACCGAACGCACCTATGGTATTTGTTGGCTTTTGCATTGGTTCTAAGGCTCTTATCTCTGGCGACATACCCTTTAATGGACACTACGGAAGCGCGCTACGGTGAGATGGCTCGCTTGATGGTAGAAACCGGCAATTGGTTAACCCCTCAATTTGATTACGGCATCCCTTTCTGGGGTAAGCCTCCGATGTTTACCTGGATGAGCGCGATTGGCATTGAGCTGTTTGGTTTGAGTGAGTTTGCTGTGCGTGCGCCACACTGGTTAGCAGGTTTTGCGACGATTTTGTTGGTTGCGTACATGGCTAAGCGCACCGGACAAAGTGCCTTGGTGGCGGCCGTGGTATTGGCGACATGTGGGATTTTCTCTATCGCGGCGGGTGCTGTTATGACTGACATGGCATTAACGTTAGCGATGACCATAGCCATGTTAGGTTTCTACCTATGTTGGCTAGGAGGAGAGGGTTCGAAGGGAGAAGGGAGCGCGAAGACTAATCGGTCTTGGGGCTATGTCGGTTTCATTGGCTTAGCACTAGGCTTGCTGGCAAAAGGGCCGGTAGCGATTGTGATTATGGGTATCGCCGTTTTCCCTTGGTTAGTTTTGCAACATGGATTTTTTGGCGCTTTTAAAGTGTTATGGCAACGCTTTCCACTGTTGTCAGGCTTAGGCGTGATGCTAGCGATTGCTTTGCCGTGGTACATCATGGCTGAAATGGCAACACCGGGTTTTATTGATTACTTTATTGTTGGCGAGCACTTTAAGCGTTTTGTTGTGAGTGGTTGGGAGGGCGATTTATACGGTTCTGCCCATGACCAAGCAAGAGGCATGATTTGGATTTTCTGGATTCAAGCGGCTGCGCCGTGGTCGATTGTGTTGCCTATTTTGACTTTCGCCCGTCGTAAGAAAATCGCAGAAGTTAACGCTGAACATAGTGGGTTGTTTTCATTCCTTGTGTGTTGGTTGGTCTCTCCTCTAATTCTTTTCACTATGGCGGGTAATATTCTTCCAGCTTACGTCCTACCGGGTATTCCAGCCCTTGGCTTGCTGGTGGCAACGCTTGTGGTAGAAAAAGATAAGAAGTGGTTCTCGAGTGTGGCTTTGGTGCTACCTGTGCTGTTAATGATTGCGATGGTCTACCTCAACCTAGGCAAAGCGAACGAGAAAAGTGACCGTATTATCTTCGAGCAGATCACGGATGAAGCGCCGAGCTTTTACATCGGTAAACGACCGTTCTCTGGGCAATTTTACAGTCATGGACAAGCGAAAAAGCTACTTGATGTTAAGCAGTTAGATGGTATCGACAAGTTCTATCTGATTGGTAAAAGAGCGGAAGTGGAAACCAAGATTAAAGACAATGCGTTGACCTGTATTTTAGAGCCGACGGTGAAGATCAAGCGCGCTCTATTTAGTTGTCATAGCCAAAACATCAAACCAAATCTATCGTTGAGCCATATTCGAAGTGATGGCGATGTTCAATTTTAACTCGTCATCGAGACTGTTTAGCCACAAGTTCGACGTGCTAAACCAAAAACTACAACCTCATCATAAGATGATTAAATTCGCTATGGTGGGGTCGGGTGGCTTTGTTGTCGATTGTGCCGTGTTTGCGTTGCTGCATTACGTTATTGGGCTGCCGTTAATGAGTGCTCGAATTGGCTCTTTCATCGTTGCAGCAACGACAACTTGGTTTGGAAATCGAGTGTTGACCTTTGAATTCAAAGGGCAGGGGAATTGGTCCGAAAAGCTGATTCAATGGCAAAAGTTCATGTTCTCTGCATCAATATCGGCGATACCTAATTTGCTGTGCTTTAAGTTGATGACTGAATTGCTGCCTGCATTTACTGGGGCAGTGTTTATCGCAATGGCGGTTGGCATCTTGGTGGGCATGGTCAGTAACTATTTGCTTAGTCAGTATTGGGTGTTTGCTCGTTAGGCTATCTTGTAACAGACACAAAAAAGCGCAGCTAAATAGCTGCGCTTTGTGTTTTTACGATAGCGAAGTCAATCGGTTCGCGATATTAGCGTTGTGCTGCGCGCTGGCGGTTCTTGCCGTTACTTGCAGGTTTGCCACCTTGACCATTGCCCGCTTTGTTACGGTTTGGTTTGCCATTTCCGCCGCCATTACCTTGTGATTGCTGACCACCAGGACCTTTCTTAATGAAGCCAGTCGCTGGTTTACGAGCATTGCCATTACCGCCACCTTGGTTAGCATTACCTTGGCTACCGTTGCCGTTACCATTCGGCTTCTTGCCACCCGGTTTCTTACCAGAGTGGTTACGTGGGCTTTCGCCACCAAGACCTGGCTGAGATTTACTGTGCTTAGTCGCAAAGCGTTGTGAACCGTGACGACCAGACTTACGACGTTGTGCCGGTGTTTGTGCATCAAAGTCTTCTGCTGGTACTAGGCAGTTTGCTTTGTCACCAATTAGGTGCTGTTTACCCATGCTGATCAGTGCTTCACGGATGATTTTCCAGTTTTCAGGATCGTGGTAACGAAGCAGTGCTTTATGCAGACGACGTTGACGATCACCTTTCGGCACAGGAACATCTTCACGCTTCTTATATTTCACGCGTTTCAGAGGGTTAGTCTCTGAGTAGTACATCGACGTTGCATTACACATTGGCGATGGGTAGAAGTTCTGTACTTGGTCACACTCGTAGTTGTGCTTTTTCAGCCACATTGCAAGGTTAAGCATGTCTTCATCTTCTGTGCCCGGGTGAGCAGAGATAAAGTAAGGAATTAAGTACTGTTTCTTACCGGCTTCAGCGCTGTACTTCTCGAACATCTCTTTGAAACGATCGTAAGTGCCCATGCCCGGCTTCATCATCAGATCCAGTGGGCCTTTTTCAGTATGCTCTGGAGCAATCTTCAAGTAACCACCAACGTGGTGAGTCACAAGCTCACGAACGTATTCTGGAGATTCAATCGCTAAGTCGTAACGTACACCAGAAGCGATCATGATCTTCTTAACACCCGGTACTTTTCTCGCAGAGCGGTACAGGTCGATAGTGTGTTGATGGTCTGTGTTTAGCTTTTCACAGATTTTCGGGAACACACATGATGGACGACGACAGTTAATTTCAGCTTTTGGATCTGAACAACCTAAACGGTACATGTTCGCCGTTGGGCCGCCCAAGTCAGAAATAGTACCTGTGAAGCCCGGTACTTTATCTTTAATGTCTTCGATCTCATCCAAGATAGATTCTTTCGAACGGTTCTGAATGATGCGACCTTCGTGCTCTGTGATTGAACAGAAAGAACAACCACCAAAACAACCACGCATGATGTTAACCGAGGTTTTGATCATGTCGTATGCTGGGATTTTCGCTTTGCCGTACATCGGGTGCGGAACACGCTTGTACGCAAGGCCAAACACGTAGTCCATCTCTTCTGTGGTCAATGGAATAGGCGCTTGGTTAATCCAAAGCTCGCGATCACCGTGACGTTGAATCAGAGCACGACCTGAGTACGGGTTTGTCTCAAGGTGCAGAATACGACTAGCGTGAGCGTAAAGAATACGGTCATTGTTTAGCTTTTCGTAACCTGGGATACGAACCGCTGTAGTTTTTGCATCGTGACGAGAAGGGCGAATAGTAATAGGTTGCGCTTTTACTTCTTCTTTTTCGTCTTTCTTGGTATCACACTGAGTTTCAACTTCGTACGGGTTAACCGGAACATACGCTTTGTTCGGCTTTTCGATACGAGAAGAGTCAATGATCTTGAAGCCTTCAGGGGCCGCAGGAATATTGATAGCAGTACCGCGGATATTGGTCAGCGTAGACATGTCTTCACCATCGGCAATGCGGTGTGCTACTTCAACCAATGCACGCTCAGCGTTACCAAAAAGAAGAATGTCAGCTTTTGCATCAAACAATACAGAGCGGCGAACTTTATCTGACCAGTAGTCGTAGTGAGCTACACGACGTAAGCTCGCTTCAATACCACCAAGCACGATTGGCGTGCCTTTGTAAGCTTCACGACAACGTTGAGAATAAACCAGAGTTGCACGATCAGGACGCTTGCCACCTTCATTGTTCGGAGTATAAGCATCATCGTGACGTAATTTGCGATCAGAGGTGTAGCGGTTGATCATGGAGTCCATGTTACCCGCTGTGATGCCGAAGAATAGGTTAGGTTTACCTAGCTTCATGAAGGCATCTTTATTGTCCCACTTTGGTTGAGCAATAATGCCCACGCGGAAACCTTGAGCTTCAAGCAGACGGCCGATGATAGCCATACCAAAGCTCGGGTGATCGACATAAGCGTCACCAGTTACAATAATAATGTCACAGCTATCCCATCCAAGAGCATCCATCTCCTTTCTACTGGTAGGCAAAAAGGGTGCAGTTCCGTAGCACTCGGCCCAGTATTTTTTGTGTTCGTGAATAGGAGTGATATCGCTGTACATATTTCAACCTCTGATTTTTGAGGCGGGAATTATAGCGGCATGAGCCTAGACTAGCCAGTA
>NZ_AJYZ02000041.1:767184-802070 GCF_000272045.2 Vibrio crassostreae 9ZC13
TGGCGATAAAAGAGCCATACAACAGCATAGTTGAAGCCTTGAATAACGTCGCTAATTTGTGATTTTGATTAGTGTTCGCAGCAGTTTTTGATATTATTCGCGAAAATAAGTTTGAAGAAGTAGATCCACAATGGTCGAAACGTTATTAGTACAATTTGCTCCGATGCTTTTAGGAACCCAACTGATCTTAACCCTCATCTTGGTGAAAGGGGATATTTGTCCGGGGCAGCGTGGTCGGATCCACAAGATGTTACCTGCGATTGGCGTGCTGTGGCTTGCCGTCGCTTCAGTAAAAATTGAAGCCTTTCTGGTCGTGTTCGCGATCTTTTATTTCTATTCTCAAGTTCAAACCAAGAAGACTCGCGATTCTGGTCCTATCTGGGTGATGTACTTGGCCTGTGGTTTAGCGTTGTCATATGTTGCTATACAAGCGACTGAGCAAGCAACCGCTGTTGGTATCATTACTACTTTGCTGCTAGTGGTACTGTTAGGAGCAGCGTTTGGCCATCTACTACTGACGATTGCAAGGACACGGTTGCAGGCATTTCATCGAGTGCTTCCTGTTGTGGGCGTGCTAACCGGTATGTTGGTAGTACTGGCGACCGTCGTGAGTGTTTACTCTTTGTCTGAAGCTCAATTAGAACCTGTGATTTCCACTTTGCTATTTAGTTTTGCTTTGTTGATCTCCTCAATCGTGGTGTGGTGTTGGCATTTACTGTTCGCAAGAACGCCTGAAAAGCTTCAACTGAGTATTTCGTTGTTGATGTTATTGGTGGCCGTTGTGGGTTTAACGCCAGTGTGGGCACTTTAATCGCGCACTTTCATTAATTACGTGCGCTCATTAATCACGCATTCTCTTTAAGAAGTGTGATCAGTTTTTTAGCATGGCCTTGGTAAGCGTTCTAAACTTAATTTTAGTCGGTGTGTTCGTAAGGAGTACGAGATGGATTTAAGCAACGTCAAAGGTTTCGATAGCATTATCTTGCTGGGAATCGTGAATGAGAAACTTCGCCTAGAGTGCGATAGCTTTGAAGAGCTGATCAGTATGTATGAAATGGATATAGAAAGTGTCGTGGGCAAGCTCGATATGCTTGGCTATCAATACGACCCATTGACTAACCAGTTTAAGTCTTATCCAAGATAGTCTATTTTCGCGAATCAACAGATATCGAAAATCATCGATACTGAAACTAAAAAGTCACAGATTATCTGTGACTTTTTTTGTTTCTGGCGTTTGCCTTTCCGATTTAATACAGGCTTAAGCTAGCTCAATAATGAACCTCTTAAACGACCTCAATACCATCTAAGTGACTCTTACTCTGCTGTCTTGCTGTGCTAAAGAAAGCCTGTAGGTAACGTTTGTCTTTTTCTGAGTTTCTTACTGCGGCAAACAGTCTTCTTGAAAGCCCTTTACCTAACGGTTTGCTGGCTATCAAACCTTGTCTTGAGAACTCACTGATCGCCCAATTTGGTAATGCCGCGACACCTAATCCTGCCGATACCATTTGCACCAACATTAAGGTGTTGTCTGCTTGTTTCCACTTCTTAGGTTCTACACCTGCTGGTTGCAAAAAGTGCTTCACTACGTCTAAACGCTGCTTTTGAACTGGGTAGGAGAGCATAGTGAGATCGCTAAGATCTTGCGGTTCAATGCTCGCCTTTTCTGCCAAAGGTGAGTTGATTGCGGTGATCAAACGCATCTCAAAATCAAAGAGTGGTTCGTAGTGAACCTCAGAGCGAGGCTGTATATCAGAGGTGATTACCAAATCTAGCTCGCCTGCCATTAGCGCGGGTAGCGGCTCAAACCCAAAGCCTGACGAGAAATCTAGCGTTACGCTTGGCCAAGCCACTTGATATTCCTTCAAAGCAGGCATTAACCATTGGAAGCATGAGTGACATTCAATCGCCATGTGCAAACGACCATTCACATCCTCTTTCAGGCTCGCGAGTTCGTTCTCCGCTTTAGCTATTCTTGGCTGTATCTCATCGGCAAGCCTAAGCAAAATCTCACCTTCAGAGGTGAACTTAACTGGTCTAGTTTTACGTAGGAAAAGCTGACCACCGATACGCGCCTCAAGGTCTTTCAGTTGGTGAGAAAGCGCCGACTGAGTCAAGTGAAGAGAAGTTGCCGTCGCTGTTAGCGAGCCGCTGTCTCTTAAGGTAGTCAATGTTCGAAGGTGTTTAAGCTCTATCATGAGTTTTCCTCATATTCCCTAAGCCAATTCAATATTTCTTAATAATCACCCTACGGGGTTTTCTTTCATTTGTAAACGTCTAGATGTCCAGATGGATTTAATTTTTTCAGCTTTAGATTATTCAAGATGAATATTTTTAATAAACAAGATGAATATTTGGACGTTGTTCATCGTTCAGATTAGGGAGATAGTTTAGCCATCCAGACGCCTTATAAAGAACTTAAACCATAAGCTAGGCAGTTTGATCGAACACTAAAAATTATTGAATAAGGAACAGGTTCATGACTACGACAACGCATATTTTAGGCTACCCACGTATCGGCGAAAAACGCGAACTCAAATTCACTTTAGAAAAATACTGGCGCGGTGAGATTAGCCAATCAGATTTAAAGCAACTCGGTAGCGAACTAAGAAATCGTAACTGGAATGTACAAGCTGACGCGAATCTTAGCTTTGCAACTGCGGGTGACTTCGCATGGTACGACCATGTATTAACAACGACTTTACTTCTAGGCCACGTACCAAAGCGCCATACAGGTGGTTCTGAAGATGAAAAATCCTTCCCAGATTTAGATACTTTGTTCCGTGTGGGGCGTGGTCAATCTCAGGTTCAGTCGACTTGTTGCGGTGGTACGCATACGTCTAGTGACGGCACTAAAGATAGCTCTGCGGCTTCTGATATGACTAAGTGGTTCAACACCAACTACCATTACATTGTGCCTGAGTTCAGCAAAGACGATTCCTTTGAAGTGAGCTGGCCACAACTGTTTGACGAAGTGAGTGAAGCGATAAAATCCGGGCATAAGGTGAAGCCAGTTTTGTTAGGCCCGTTATCTTATTTATATCTTGGTAAAGAAGTGGAGGAGGGTTTTGATCGTTTATCTCTTCTTCCGCGCCTTCTTACCGCTTACCAAGCAATTTTGGCAAAACTCGCTAAGTTGGGGGTTGAGTGGGTTCAAATCGATGAACCAATTCTTTCGCTTGAGCTTGAGAGTCAATGGGCAGATTCATTCAAGTTGGCGTATCAAGTGATTCAAGGTGATGTAAAACTGCTGCTCACTACTTATTTTGATTCGGTGACTGATACCTTAGATAAGATAGTAGAGCTACCAGTTAATGGCCTACATATCGACTTAGCAGCAGCACCACAGCAACTTGATGAAGTAGTGGGTAAGTTACCTGAACACTGGGTACTTTCAGCAGGGGTGATTAATGGACGAAACGTTTGGCGAGCTGATTTAGCCGCTCAACTAGAGTTACTACAACCAGTGAAAGAGAAGCTAGGAGACAAACTTTGGGTAGCAACTTCATGTTCACTTTTGCATAGTCCAGTCGACCTTGAGTTAGAAGATTCACTCAGCGATGAAGTGAAGAGTTGGTTTGCTTTCGCGAAACAGAAAGTGACCGAGGTGAGTATATTGGGTGCTGCACTAGACGGTAACCACAATGCTATCTTGGCGTGTGAAACCTACAGCCAGCCGATTGTTGCACGCAAGAGCGCGACTCATGTGAATAAGCCGCAGGTTCAAGCTCGTATTAACACCATTACCAAAACCCTAACCGAGCGAAGTGCTCCTTATGCCGAACGCGCTTCACATCAGTCTGAGGTGTTAGGTTTACCATTATTGCCAACCACAACAATTGGTTCATTTCCACAAACCGGAGAGATCCGTGTTCAGCGTAGTGCTTACCGCACTGGCAAACTGAGTGAAGCGGAATACAACACCGCGTTGAAAGGTCATATTGCGGATGCGGTGAAACGACAAGAAGCACTTGATTTGGATGTACTGGTTCATGGTGAAGCTGAACGTAATGATATGGTGGAGTACTTTGCTGAAAATCTAGCAGGCTTCCAAACTACCAAATTTGGTTGGGTACAAAGTTATGGCTCTCGTTGCGTGAAACCTGCGATTGTGGTTGCGGATATCGAGCGTGAAAAACCAATGACGGTGGAATGGTCGACCTATGCTCAATCTCTGACTTCAAAGCAGATGAAAGGCATGCTAACTGGGCCTGTTACTATCTTGTGTTGGACATTCCCACGTGAAGATATTTCACGCAAAGAGATCACTAATCAATTGGCATTTGCGTTGCGAGATGAGGTGTCTGATTTGCAAGACGCAGGTATCAACATTATTCAAATTGATGAGCCTGCCATTCGTGAAGGTTTGCCATTGAAAAAGCGTGACCATGCAGAATACTTAGAGTGGGCAGTGGATGCCTTTAAGATTTCAGCGGCAAGTGCTAAACCAGAAACTCAGATTCACACCCACATGTGTTACAGCGAGTTCAACGAGATCATTGATTCAGTCGCTGCGCTAGACGCCGATGTGATTACCATAGAGACTTCTCGTTCGAACATGGAACTGCTGAAAGCGTTTGAAGAGTTCAACTACCCGAATGCGATTGGGCCTGGCGTTTATGACATCCACTCACCAAACATTCCTTCAGAAGAGTGGATTGTTGATTTACTTAAGAGAGCGGCAAAGAAAATCCCAGCAGAACGTTTGTGGGCAAACCCTGATTGTGGGCTGAAGACGCGTAACTGGGCAGAGACAGAAGCGGCACTGGCTAATTTAGTTTCAGCGACTAAAATGCTGCGTAAAGAGTGGGAGTCGGCAGAAGCATCAGCATAATTAAAGCTAGGGTGTTATCGTTCTAAAAACAAAAGTCTGAGAAAAGAAAGGCCTCGCATCTGCAAGGCCTTTCTTGTTTGTTACTAGCTTAACGTTAGAAATCAAATCTAGTTAATGCTCTGACATGTCTCTTTGCTGATCAGCTTCTCAACCATCAATTGTCCGCGTGTGTTACGAATCTTGATGTTGTAAGCCAAGCCCATGTCAAGGTTTGCTCTTACTTCTGAGTTAGTGCAGTAGCTATTCACACTCATGTCTACAACTTGGTTTAAAGGCTTAGCACCTTTTGCATCTTGGTTGTAGATCATCATGATTTCGATAACCGTGTTTTTTGCTAATACGCGCATGACCGACAGCGGGCCGTACTCAATCGGCAGGCCGGCAGATAAAACGCCAGCACGGTGCTGCGCCATCATCTCTAGCTGTCTTTGTTCGTCATGCTCACTTGATGAACAGCCTGCGAGCAGAGCTAAAGTCAGTGAGCCAATAATCCATTTTTTCACGTTAAAATACTTTCTTGAATGGTTTAACAATAACATTTTGGTAGACACCAGCAGCGATGTACGGGTCTGCGTCTGCCCATGTCTGTGCATCTTCTAAAGAATTAAACTCAGCAATCACAGTCGAACCTGTGAAGCCAGCTTCACCAGGGTTATCTGAGTCAATGGCTGGCATTGGGCCTGCTGTTAACAGTCGGCCTTCATCGTGAAGTGTTTGTAGGCGTTCTAGATGTTGTGGGCGAACACTTAGGCGCTTTTCTAATGAATTTTCGACGTCTTGAGAAAAAATCACGTACCACATATTGAGATATCCTTATTTTACTTCACTAAATTGGGGCGTTTAAATTCGCTATCTTGCTAATTTACGCGAACTAATTGGTATTGGAAGGGTTAATGATAAGAAATTGTGAATTGGTGCGAGAGAGTGAGAAGGTCTTTAGCATTTTTAATCGAAACGACTAAAGACCTTAAAGTGCGATAGGGCTGTCGAAAGTACTATTTATTAATTGGGCGGGGCTTACCACTTTCATCAACCGCAACGTAGTTGAATGTCGCGCCACAAACCTTGTAGCGGTCGCCGATACCGTGATCAAGTACAGGCTTAACCCAGACTTCTAGGTCGATATTCATCGAGCTGCGACCAATCTTAGTGCAGTCACCATAAACACACACAACATCACCCACTGAAACCGGCTGTTTGAACTCGATACTCGATACTGAAACCGTGACTATCTTGCCGTTAGATATCTCTTTTGCCAGTATGCCGCCAGCAAGGTCAAGCTGTGACATTATCCAACCACCGAAAATCTGGCCTGCTGCATTTGTATCAGAAGGCATCGCTAATGTGCGAAGAAGTAAAGAACCAATCGGGTTCAAAGTTGATTGAATAGTCATTGTCGTACTCTTAATGGTATTGATTGTTTTATATAAAAATAGATGTGTTTACGAGACTCGTGGTGGTCTAATTTTTAACGTCTTCACCGAACACAAATAATCAGCGGCCAATGATCACGAGTCTCATTGGCCAATCGCATATTGATAATAATTGTATCAAATAGGGTATGAGGACTCATCCCTAAGGGCTATTTCTCGTCGGTATTTTTATCCGTTAACTCTTTCTGCTGGTCTTTTGGTAGATGCTTATAGATATAAACACCAGTGAGCAAGGTGAAGAGCAAGGTCGCGATGAGTAGACCAAACACTTTGAAGTTGACCCAAACATCCAACGGTAGGCTGAAAGCAACGTAAACGTTGAGAACGGCACATAGGGTAAAGAACAGCGTCCATGCCCAGTTGATCTTGCCCCATACCGAATCAGGCAGTGTGATCTCTTTGCCTAACATACCTTTAATCGCTGATTTGCCCATGATGTGACTGACCGTCAGGCCAATCGCAAACAGTGCGTAAACGATGGTGACTTTCCATTTAATGAAGTTGTCGTCGTGCAAGAAGATGGTCATGCCACCAAATACGGCAACCATTAGAAAGGTGATGACCTGCATTTTTTCGACTTTCTTGTAGATGAAATAAGTCAAAATAATTTGAACTGCAGAGGCAACGATCAAAGCGCCGGTCGCGGTATAGATGTCGTACATCTTATAAAGCGCAAAGAAAATAATGAGAGGAATGAAATCAAGAATTTGTTTCATGAGACACTGACTATCCAGTTAGTTGAGTTGCTGACAGTCTAACGAAAACTGTCTCGATGCTAAATAGCTCGAGACAATTGGGTGCCAATTAATTCAATCTAACCACTCATCGTGTTTAAAGAGTTGAAGCAGGTTATCGCATTGACGAGGTTTGATAGCGAGGTATCAGCTTTTTGATATCTTCAAGGTAACCTTCGCTCTTTAAGCTGTCTAAGGTGTTTTCGAGCTCTTGCTCACTCATGGCAAAACATGTCGATTTACCGGTCGTTAAGTCGAGATACTCGTGATATTCACGCTCTGTGAAGTGGCCAATTCTGTCCATTAATAGGGTTTTAATTCCATGGTGAATCAAGCCGTAATACGTATGTCTTTGTAAGGTCATAGCCTATCCTCCGTGACAAGCTGCAGTGAAACTGGTGCAACCTGCTGTATATTGGTTGGGTTATCTATGACAAAGCAACTCGAATGCCATTTTCTCCAACGGAACAGAATAAATTCCCGGCTAAATAGAATTGAACTTCTTTTCAAATAGTTAAAGGAAGGTACGTTCTATTCTCTGACAATCAATACGAAACAGACATCAAATAGTTTCATTTTGAGAACGGAAAAATTCTCATTATGACGCTCTCCTGCCGCTTATAAAGAGGCCTACCAACAATGATTGCCGCTAATCGACGAGCCAATCAACAAGCGTAGATAAGGATGTATTTTGTCGATTCTTGGGTTGCAGCAAGAAGTAACCATTTCCAGAGAAAACACTGCCTTCACTCACTTTTACCAATCTACCTAAATCAATATCTTGCTTGGCCAGTGTGATGTCGCCTATGGCAATGCCAAACCCTTGAATGGCGGCGTTCATAGCTTGATCGAGTGTCGCGAATTGTTGGTTGTTCTTGCTTGAAAGGTCGTGGCTGCCTATGTGCTCTAACCAAAGTCGCCAATCACTTTGCTCATTGTTGGCGTGTAGCCAAGTGTATTGGGCAAGCTTGTGTGGCTTGATGATGGTCGATGCGTCGTCGACAAGATGGCTCTGTGTAATGCTTTGTGCTTGGCAAACGGGCGCTAGCTGCTCGTTAAACAATAATTGGCTGATAATCGATTGTTGGTTTGGCTTCTTACCATAGGTAATTACGGCGTCAAACGGATCAAAGCTTGGTTCGAAGACGTGCTTGATGGTCGACGTCAGTTCGACATCAATTTCAGGATAGGCTTGCTGAAAAGACATCAACTTAGGTAGTAGCCAAGAGGTAATACAGCTCGGTGCGTTGAGTTTGATCTTAGACGGAGAGCTAGCCACTTGATTTAGAGCCGATTGCAGCTGATGAATCGTTCCTTGTATCAGGGGAACCAGTTCTTCTCCTTTCGGCGTTAAAGACAATCCGCGAGCATGGCGATAGAAGAGATCACAGCCAAGGCTTTCTTCAAACGACAATACCTGACGACTTACTGCACCTTGCGTAACATTGAGCTCATGTGCCGCTCGCGTAAAGTTGAGATGCCTTGCCGTCGACAAGAACGCGAGCAAGGTTTTAGTTGAAGGAAGTGTGCGATTCATATCTTTACCTATGACTTTTTATCATGGCTATTATGTGATTATTTCGATTCATTTATCAATAGTGTTCTGTTTGAATGTAAATACTTAATCATCATTTGTGATTCAATATGTGTATAAGCCACATTTTTTGAATATGAAGGCAGTGGTGAAGACATTGTGATTTTGTGAAAGGGATAGCTTCTTGACATCTTTTATCGATAGTTTAGTACCTCAGGCTGTAAAAAAATTAATACCTTACCAATCGGCAAGAAGAATTGGTGGTGATGGACGAGTCTGGCTAAACGCCAATGAATTGGAAAGCTCGTTGTTTCAAGGAGAAGCAAGTCACAACCGATACCCAGACTTCTTACCACAAGATATTGCTAAGGCTTATCAAGATTACTGTAGTACCGATGCCGCGACTGTGGCTGTTCGTGGTGCAGATGAAGCGATTGATTTGCTGATCAGAACATTCTGTAAACCGGCGTGCGACAACATACTTATCTGCTCTCCAACGTATGCGATGTATGAGTTTTGCGCTGATGCATTGGCGATTAATACCTTGGACTCTCCATTGCAGGAAGACTTTAGCCTGAACGTCGCTGATATTGTGAATAAGGCAAAACTGGCGAATATCGTGTTTCTTTGCTCACCAAACAATCCAACGGGCAATGTGATTCCTAAATCGGATTTGATTCAGGTATTGGAAGGCACGATTGGGAAGTCGCTAGTGGTCGTCGATGAAGCGTATATCGAATTTGAACCACAAACGTCAGCCGTTAGTCTTATTGAACGCTATCCACATTTGGTTGTGATTCGCACCTTGTCTAAGGCATTTGGACTGGCTGCGGTTCGTTGTGGTTTTATCTTAGCGAGTCAAAATGTGATGCAGTATGTCGCGAAGCTGATTCCACCGTATCCGATGCCAGATTGCTCATCTCAAATCGTGCTAGACGCTTTGTCCGATGAACGAGTCTCAGTGATGCAAGACGCCACACAAAAGCTGGTCGAACTACGTAACTGGTTTGCTTGTGAGTTAACTCAGTTTGATTTCATCGAGTCTGTTTACCCTTCATCGACGAACTTTATTTTGCTGCGTCAAAAACCTGGGCATCAAGTGTTCAGTCTATTGGCGAAGGATGGCATTGTGACAAGGAATCAAAACCATGAACCTGCTTTGCGTAACTGTGTTCGAATCAGTATTGGTAGCCAAGAGAGCATGTTAGAAGTGATAACGTCACTAACACGTTACCAAACCGAATTAGAAAAGAATCAACAAGGCAAACAAATTCAACAATCTCAACATAAAGAAACTCAATCTCAACTCGATAAAGATCATATCTAGGATGGCAATGATGAAAAAGATAATACTAGGACTCGCTTGTGCGGCCGCTTTACTTGGTACAACAGTACAGGCGAAAGAAATCCGTTTAGCGTCAGACTTTACGTATCCGCCATTCAACTACAAAAATAGTGACGGTGTGCCTGTCGGGTTTGATATTGAGATAGCTGATGCCTTGTGTGAGCAAGCCAAACTCGATTGCACTTGGGTTTCACAAAGTTGGGATTCGTTAATTCCAAGTTTGTTGGCAAGAAAGTCAGATGTGATCATGGCGTCGATGCGTATTACCGAAGAGCGCAAGCGCAAGATTTTGTTCACCGATAAGTACTACCAAACACCAGCCGTGTTTGTTGCTGCTAAAAGCGCGGAATTCATCGTAGATGAGGCGGGCTTGGCGGGCAAAACTATAGGTGTTCAACAAGGTACGATTCACGATCGCTACGTAACCGACAAGTTTGGCAGTGTGGCCAACATTAAGCGTTACACAGGGCAAGATGAAGTGTATCTGGATCTGCAAAATGGTCGTCTAGATCTAACCTTTGGCAACTCGGATCAACTGTCATTAGCTTTCTTAGATAAAAAAGAAGGTGAGGGCTTTGAATTTAAAGGTAAAGCAGTAACCGACAAAGCCTACATTGGCGAGGGTACGGCGTTAGCACTAAGAAAGCAGGATTCAAAACTGGCGAAACAATTCAATGCCGCGATTGAAGAGATCAGAGCGAACGGTACTTACGACAAGATCGCCGCTAAGTACTTCACGTTTGATATCTATGGCGCTGATTTGTAATTCGTTTAACGCCTAAAAACTAGAACACCAAAAACAAAAATCCGAGGGCTGTGAAGCTCTCGGATTTTTGTGACAAATAATTCGTCTTAGTAAGATTCCCACCGTTGTCTTTATCCCTGCTTATCCACTCTTGTTCCATACGCTCAGCCTAAAACCTTACCTCGACCACCTCAGAAATCGCCGTTCACGATTCGCTTTTTCAATCGATGAGACCTTCTTTGTCCGTGCTTAATTACTGATTTTAAGATCTTAAAATAACACAAATTTGCGCGTGATTTTTGCTAATAGACGGTTCTAAAAGCAGTTGAAAGCGCTCGGAATTCCCCAAAAATCCGAAGTTAGACTGCTTAATGGTCTAATTGGTGCCAAATATGATTGGTATCACAATCAATTCAGCTCTCTGGCAAATAGATGAACCTTAGCTCACAAAATATACACATAGTATTGTAATACAAAATATATGAAGGTAAGAATATTGTAATGAAACGTTACTGCTATGAGCGATGTGCAATTGAACGTTAGATTTCAAACTTAGCTATAGCGTTGCATATAAAACTGTACCTCTTACAAAATGGATTCTGGAGAAGAACATGAAAAAACACCTACTGACGATTGCAGCGGCTTCAATTCTGATGGCATTTGGCGCTCAAGCAAAAACTTTGACGTTAGGGCATGCAATGTCATTAGAAAGCGCAGCTCACCAAGGCATGGTGATCATGGCTGATAAAGTGAAAGAAAAATCGAATGGTGAACTTACGATTAAGATCTTTCCAAACGGTCAATTAGGCTCTGAACGTGACCAAGCGGAGCAAGTTGTTACTGGCGCGATTGATATGGCCAAAATCAATGGTGGGTTAGCCGAATCTTTTGAACCAACGTTTAAGGTTAATGCACTGCCTTTCTTATTCCGTGACGTTCCACATATGAGAACCTTCATGCGAAGTGAAGCAGCACAAGAGATGTTGCTTTCAAGTGAAGGTAAAGGCTTCATCGGTCTTACATTCTATGACTCAGGCACACGTAGCTTCTACGCTAAAAAAGCCATTAACTCACCGGCTGATCTCGCTGGTATGAAAGTTCGAGTTCCGGGTTCTCCAACCATGATGGAAATGGTTAACCTATTAGGTGGTAAAGCAACGCCTGTACCTTTCAATGAGGTATACACGGCGCTGCAACAAGGCGTAATTGACGGTGCTGAAAATAATATTTCTAGCTTAGTTGAAATGAAACACAGCGAAGTTGCCAAATTTTACTCTATGGACCAGCACATGATGACACCTGACGTGATCATCATTTCAGAATACAAATGGGGTTCATTAACGGCAGAAGAGCAAAAGATCTTAAAAGAAGCTGCTGCTGAGTCTCTTGAAGAGCAGATCAAAATCTGGGATGCAACAGATGACATGAACAAAGAGAAAGGAATGAAAGAAGGTGTCACGTTTGTTGAAGTTGATAAAGCCCCTTTCCGTGCAGCTGTTAAACCTATGATTGATGAGGCGAAAAAAGATCCAAAACTAGCTCCATTCATTGAAAAAATTGAAGCTCTTTAATCAGTCTTAGTGAAAATATAATTTTGCCTTGGCTTTGCTAAGGCAAAATTTTTTGAGGTATCACACCATGTTAGCAACTTTCAGAAACCTACTTGATAGGCTGATTCTTTTTGTCTCTTCTTTTGCACTAATGTTACTTGTCGTTACTGTCACTTGGCAGGTCTTTAGTCGTTATGTTTTGAATGATCCAAGTAACTGGACTGATGAACTTGCTCGTTATGCGATGGTATGGCTTGGCTTATTAGGAGCAAGCTACTTATTCGGTATCAAAGGACACTTAGCAATAACGTTATTGGATGGTTATCTTAAGGGTAAAGCACATATCGCATTACATGTACTCATCAATATCATTTCTGGCGCATTTGTATTTCTAGCAATGCTTCAAGGTGGCATCGCCCTAATGGGAAGAACCACACAACAACTCTCTCCAGCACTGCAATTACCGATGTCGACGGTGTATTCAATATTGCCGATTTCAGCCGTTATTATCCTCATTTATTTGGTCATGAATACGTTTGATCTTTTTTGTGAACCCAACAAAAAATAAGTTATAAAAGGACTCTATATTATGGATTTGTCCATTGGTGTTTGGCTGCTAGGCCTATTCTTATTCATGATCGCGATAAGCATGCCGATTGCGATTGCAATTGCCATGTCATCTTTAACCATCATGTATTTCATCTTACCGTTTGAAGTCGCCAGTATTACTGCGGGTCAAAAAATCATTACCGGTATTGATAGTTTCAGTTTATTAGCCATCCCTTTCTTTATCCTCGCGGGGAATATAATGAATGTAGGTGGCATCGCGAGTCGACTCATCAACCTTGCAAAGCTCTTGGTTGGTTGGATCCCGGGCTCACTTTTTCACGTGAACATCTTCGCCAATATGATGTTTGGCGCCGTTTCAGGATCAGCCGTTGCAGCAGCAGCTGCGGTTGGTAAAACCTTAGGCCCAGAATTAGAAAAAGATGGTTATGATAAAAACTTAGCAACAGCAGTAAACGTTGCATCTTGCCCGGCAGGCTTATTAATACCGCCGAGTAATTCACTGATCGTATTTTCAGTGGTATCGGGTGGAACATCCGTTGCGGCGTTGTTTATCGCAGGGTATGTCCCAGGTATTCTAATGGGCTTCAGTTGTATGGTCGTCGCCTATTTCATCGCTAAAAAGAAGGGCTACAAAACAAGTGCGAATGACGGCTTCACAACGAAAGATGTGCTGAATATTGTTTGGCAAGCAACACCAAGCTTAGGGCTTATTGTTGTTGTTATTGGCGGTATTATTGGTGGTATATTCACTGCAACAGAAGGGGCATGTATAGCGGTTCTATACTCTTTTATACTGTCACTCTGTTACCGAACCCTCAAATGGGCACACTTTCCGATAATTTGTAGAGAAACGGTTCAGGTTACTGGCATTATGCTGTTCTTGATTGGTGCTTCTACCATTATGTCATGGGCAATGGCGTTTACCGGTCTACCAACCATGATCAGTGATTGGATGCTCTCTATTTCAGACAATCCAATTATCATCTTTATTCTGATGAACCTGATTCTACTGATTGTGGGTATGTTTATGGACCTTACGCCAGCCGTATTGATCTTTACCCCTATCTTTATGCCGATTGCTGAGCATTTAGGCATGCATCCAATTCACTTCGCGATGATGATTATCTTCAACTTATGTATTGGCATTGCAACGCCACCCGTTGGTACGGCGCTATTTGTGGGTTGTAGTGTCAGTGGCTCTAAGATTGAAAACGTTATAAGAAGTATCATGCCGTTTTGTGCCGTATTGATCGTCACACTGTTGGCCATTACTTTTATTCCTGAAATTAGTTTGGCTCTGCCTCGTGCGTTTGGACTCATCAATTAGCCTGACAAGGGTAAGATTTACCGAATCAATATCGATCATTACCTAATAAAAAAACCGCCTCATGAAGGCGGTTTTATTTATCAATCAAACTGAAGCTTAATATTACGCTTGCTGTTTTTGTAGCTCAGCTTCTTTCGCTTCGTCTTCGATTAGAGAATCAACGATGACTGCACATGCTGCATCACCAGTGATGTTTAGAGCAGTACGGATCATGTCGAAGATACGGTCTAGAGCGAACAACAGAGGTAGACCTTCAATAGGGATACCAGCTGCTAGAAGAACCGCAACCACTAGGAAAGAAGGACCTGGAACACCTGCTTGACCAACTGCGCCTAGAGTCGACGTTACGATGATAGCAATGTAAGCGCCCATAGACAGGTCGATGTTGAACAGCTGTGCGAAGAAGATAGCAACTAGGCCGTAGTAAATTGCGTTACCAGACATGTTGATCGTCGCACCAAGTGGCAGAACGAATGAAGCCGTAGAGTTACGAACGCCAAGTTCTTTCTCTACCGTTTCCATTGTTACTGGTAGTGTCGCCATTGAAGAGGCTGTTGATAGTGCAACCGCTTGAGGCTTCTTCATTGCCACTAGGAACTTCTTAGCTGAAGTCTTAGTGAAGATTTGAATCATCAGTGGGTAAGCCACAAAGCCGAAGATAAGAATCGCAGCAATGTAGACAATGAACAGCTTGAACACGACCATAAGTGCGCCAAAACCGAATGTACCGACGGCTTCTGCCATTAGGCCGAATACGCCAAGTGGTGCAATGATCATAACCTTGTTGATCATCCAAACCATAGCGTCAACAATCGCGTTTACGCCATTGATTATTGGGTCACGTTTTTCTTTCGCTTGTTTAGAAATCGCAATACCGAAGAATAAGCAGAAGACTAGAATTTGCAGAATGTTTGCTTCATTCAGTGATTGGAAAACGTTGGTCGGGATCATACCCGTGATGGTTGCCCAGAACGTTGGAAGTTCGCCTTTCGCAGCGTATTCAGAAGAGAACATGCCTTCAACGCCAGAAACATCGATACCACGACCCGGTTCGAATATTTCACCCATTACTAGCGCTAGTGCTACAGCAAGTGCAGACGTTAGTGCAAAGTAACCTAGAGTGGTCACGCCCACTTTACCTGCTGATGAGCTGTTGCCTAGACCAGCAGCACCTGAAATTAGGGCAACCGCGACTAGAGGGATAACCAGCATCTTGATCAAATTGATGAAGATAGCACCCAGTGGAGCGAACATAGTTGCGCTGTCACCCATCATCGCACCGACTAGGGTACCGATGATCATTGCAATAACGACTTGAACGCCGATGTTGCTTAGTAAACTCTTTTCTTTTAACACTTCCATAACCTCTGTGCTACTAAATATAAAAATCCCAGAACTACTCACCAATGTACGATGTACCATTGGATTAATATTTCGCGAGAAGTTTTACACGTATCCTTTACATTTATCAATATGAGCAGAGATGAAAGAACACCAAAAAGCAGTAATCAAATGTCATTTGATGATTTTTTACGCCAAAGCAAACGATTGCTTTTTGATTTATCATTATTTTTATAAATGGTAGTGATATTTGGGTGGGGTATTATAGATGTGCTACAGGTTTGTATGAGGTGTTGTTTTTATCAGAAATTTAACAATTGAGAGGGTTTGGACGTGTTCTCGGAGAAAAACTCCCACAGCGCAAATTATCGCACTAGTGGGAGCCTATTTATTATTTTTGCGTTGCCGCTTTCATTGGTGTAACAAACTCAGCAAGTGCTTTAAGCATTGCTTCTGGTTGTTCAACGTTGTTTTCAATGATTTTCACAACTGCTGAGCCAGAGATAGCACCAGCAGCGCCAGCTACAATTGCTTCTTTCACTTGTTCAGGAGCCGAGATACCGAAACCAAGCAGTGCTGGTGGCGCATCAAACTTGTTCAAACGGTCAAGTAGGGCTGTCACAGGCATGTTTGCTTTGGTTTCTGCACCCGTTACGCCAGCACGAGAAAGTAGGTAAGTGTAACCACCACCTAGCTCAGAAACCGATTGAAGCGTCTCATCACTTGCTGTTGGTGGAGCAATAAATATTGGGTGAATACCAAACTTCTTAGCTGCAGCAACAAACTCGCCACTCTCGTTGGTTGGTACATCAGCAATCAATACTGAATCGATACCTGCATTCGCACAACGCTCGTAGAAGTTCTCGATACCACGTGCGTACACCAAGTTTGCGTACATCAGTAGGCCGATTGGCAGATCTGGGTATTTAGCACGAATTTGACCAATAAGATCAAAACACACATCTGGCGTTACTTTTGAATCTAACGCACGAATGTTTGCACCTTGGATTGTCGGGCCATCTGCAAGCGGATCTGAGAATGGAATACCAAGTTCAAGTGCATCAGCACCCGCTTCAACGAGTGTTTCCATGATCTTAAGAGACTGCTGAGGGTTAGGATCGCCAACCGTTACGAATGGTACAAATGCGCCCTGATTCTTTTCAGCTAAGCGAGTGAAGAGTGATTGATAGCGATCCATTATAATGCTCCTTTCTCTTTAAGAATGTCGTGTACAGAGAAGATGTCTTTATCACCACGACCAGATAGATTAACCACTAATAGCTGTTCTTTCTCTGGGTCATCGTGAGCCATTTTAACAGCATGAGCCAAAGCATGAGATGACTCTAGCGCTGCGATAATACCTTCTTTACGTGCAATCAATTGGAACGCTTCTAGCGCTTCGTCGTCGGTCACGTTGTCGTATTCAGCACGGCCAATAGCATTTAGGTGCGCGTGTTGAGGACCAACTGATGGGAAGTCTAGACCCGCAGATACAGAGTAAGACTCTTCTACTTGGCCGTTCTCATCTTGCATCAGTGGCGCTTTCATGCCGAAGAAGATACCGGTTTTACCGTGCTTAAGCGGCGCGCCGTGTTGGTCGGTATCAATACCTTTACCAGCCGGCTCTACACCGATTAGGCGAACAGTTTCTTCTTCAATGAAATCCGCAAACATACCGATAGCGTTCGAACCACCGCCGACACAAGCGATAACCGCATCAGGAAGGCGACCTTCACGAGCTAGAATTTGGTTCTTCGTTTCTTCACCAATCATGCGTTGGAAATCACGAACAATCGTTGGGAATGGGTGAGGACCCGCTGCAGTACCCAATAGGTAGTGCGCGTCTTCATAAGTTGCAGACCAGTCACGTAGTGCTTCGTTACACGCATCTTTTAGCGTTGAAGAGCCAGAATGAACAGGGATAACCTCTGCGCCCATTAGCTTCATACGGAACACGTTCGGGCTTTGACGTTCAACGTCTTTTGCACCCATGTATACACGACACTTAAGACCTAGTAGAGCACACGCTAGAGCCGTTGCCACACCGTGTTGGCCTGCCCCAGTTTCAGCGATGATTTCCTGCTTACCCATACGTTTTGCTAGCAATGCCTGACCAAGAACTTGGTTTGTCTTGTGAGCACCGCCGTGAAGTAGATCTTCACGCTTTAGGTACAGTTTGGTTTTTGTACCTTTTGTTAGGTTGCGTGCTAGCGTTAGCGCCGTTGGACGACCAGCGTACTCTTGAAGAAGCGTCATGAATTCGCTGCGGAACTCAGGATCGGCTTGTGCATCGATAAATGCTTGTTCAAGTTGGTCTAGTGCTGGCACTAGGATCTGCGGTACGTATTGACCACCGTATTCACCAAAGTAGGCATCGAGTTTAGCCATTGTGTTATTCCTTCAATTCTATTGGAGTGTCTTCACACCAAGTCATTTAATCTTGTTTGAGCTTCGCAAAGGCAAAGCTCACTAATTAGTTTTTTGATTCTGTTTTCTAGCTTCTAAGCTCTAGATTTCAAGTTTTAGAAATCGGACTAGTAATTACGAATCGCTGCAAAAGCGCGTTGCAGCTTGTCTGCGTCTTTTTTGCCTGGAGCAGATTCAACACCAGAGTTTAGGTCTAATCCTAAGCAACCCAACTTAGCCGCTTGGTTAGCATTTTCTGGGGTTAGACCACCCGCCAACATGATTGCGCTTTGGTTGTTGATTAGGTTCCAATCGAACACTTGGCCTGTGCCACCAGTTTGAGAACCCACTTTAGTATCTAGCAGGTGACGAGTCACGTTGCTTTCCAGTAATTCTGGTAGCGAGCTCTCAGCATCGGGAGAAACACCGTAAGCTTTCCAAATCTCAACGCTTTCAGGTAGTGACTGTTTTAGCTCATCGACAAACGCTTGAGACTCATCACCGTGCAATTGCACAGCGAACAGGCCTAGCTCAGAAACCGTTTTCGCAACGTCAGTAACGCTGTGGTTTTGGAACACACCCACGTAGTTCAAAGGTGCGCCGCTCATAGTCAAACGAGCCGCTTCGATATCCACATGACGCTTAGATGCTTCAACGAATATCAGACCACCGAATACCGCACCAGCTTGATAAGCCTTTGCTGCATCGTCAGAGTGAGTTAAACCACACACCTTGTTTTCACCCAGTGTTACTTTGCGTACCGCAAGCTCGAGGTTCTTCTCTGCCATTAGAGAGCTACCGATTAGGAAGCCATCTGCAAACGTTGAAAGGTCACGAACTTGTTGATGTGTGTAGATGCCAGACTCTGAAATCACAACTGCGTTTGGAGCCAGTTCGCGAATCAGCGGCGCCAACTCTTTAGTACGGTTCAAATCAGTCGAAAGGTCACGAAGATTACGGTTGTTAATGCCGATCACCTTAGCGTTTAGAGCGACTGCACGGTGAAGCTCTTCTTCGTTGCTGACTTCGGTCAATACACCCATGTTGAGTGAGTGAGCGACTTCCGCCAGCGCTTTGTACTCTTCGTCATCTAATACCGATAGCATTAACAAGATAGCATCAGCTGAGTAATGACGAGCTAGATACACTTGGTAGGTATCAACCATGAAGTCTTTACACAGGATAGGCTGCTTAGCAATGCTGCGAACTTTAGGTAAAAACTCAAAGTCACCTTGGAAGTACTTCTCGTCTGTCAGCACAGAAATCGCGTTTGCGTGGTTGTTGTAAACAGAAGCAATGTAGTCGAGGTCAAACTCGTCACGGATTAAACCTTTTGACGGAGAGGCCTTTTTACATTCAGTGATGAAAACCGTTTGTTCTCCGCTCAGAGCGTCATAAAAGCTGCGGTCTGTTGCAGTTAGTGACGCTTTAAACTCGTCTAATGGTTGAGTCTGCTTACGTGCTTCAACCCATTGGTATTTATCACGAACGATTTTTGCTAATACTTCCGCCATTTCAGCTTCTTTGACTGAAACGTGGGTCGACAGTTTATCGGTAGTCTGTGTCATGTTCTTTGTCTCGATTCGTCGTTCGTTAGGCGTGTGCAGCAAGCTTTTGTACAAGCTCGTATGCTTTGCCAGAGTTCATCGCGTCAATTGCTTGCTGTGCGTTGGCTTTTAGGTCTTCGTGACCAAACAGACGCATCAGTAGAGCAACGTTGACTGCCACTGCGCCAACTTGACCATCAGTGCCTTTACCCGTCAGGATATCGGTTGTGATGGCTTTGTTCTCTTCTGGCTCGCCGCCCTTGATTGCTTCAAGAGGGTGAGTGTTCAAACCAAAGTCTGCTGGTGTCACTGTGTATTCGTGAATTGTGCCATCTTTGATTTCAGCAACCATGGTTTCGCCGTGAATCGCTACTTCATCAAGGCCGCTACCGTGAACAACCGCCGCGCGCTTCATGCCCATTTGCAGCATGGTTTCTGCGATAGGGCGTACCAGCTCTTTGCTGTAAACACCCATTAGCTCGATGTTAGGGCGAGCAGGGTTAATCAGTGGGCCAAGAATATTGAAGATAGTGCGCGTTTTCATTGTTTGACGAACCGGCATCGCGTGACGTACACCAACGTGATATTGCGGAGCAAATAGGAATGCTACGCCAAGTTCATCAACAGCCGTACGTGTGTCTTCAGCTGTCATCGCTAGGTTGATACCGAACGAATCCAGTAAGTCAGAAGAGCCTGATTTGCTCGATACGCTGCGGTTACCGTGCTTCGCGACTTTTAAGCCACACGCTGCGGCAACAAATGCAGAAGTCGTCGAGATATTGATGGTGTTGTGACCGTCGCCACCTGTACCTACGATGTCTGCGAAATCGTAATCAGGGCGCGGGAACGGGTTTGCATTCGCAAGTAGTGCTTTTGCTGCGCCTGCAATTTCATCGGGCGTTTCGCCTTTGATTTTCAGTGCAGTTAGCGCAGAAGCCATCAAGATTGGGTCTAGTTCACCCTTGATGATCACATCAAATAACTGTTGGCTTTCTTCTTGAGTAAGAGACTGCTGTTCGTAAAGTTTATTAATCTGTTCCATGATCGTTTCCTATTTTCCAGTCTTTTCAAGGCGAAGAGGTTTCTCAAGAGCCCATTCGATAGCGTTTGCTAGAAGCGTTGCACCGTAGGTCGTCATAATTGATTCAGGGTGGAATTGGAATCCACACACCTTGTCTTGTTCTTGAACCACAGACATCACCAAATCATCTACTTCAGCGGTCACCGTTAGGCTATCAGATACATGCGTTGCCACTAAAGAGTGGTAGCGAGCGATAGCCAATGGCGAAGGTAAGCCTTGGTAAGTCGCATGGTTTTGGTGTTCCATCATCGACACCTTACCATGAATGATTTCGCCAGCGCCTGCAACGGTGCCGCCATAGGCTTCAACAATCGCTTGGTGGCCTAAGCAAATACCAATCATTGGCACTTTACCTTTTAGAAGCTGAATCAGCTCTGGCATACAGCCCGCATCTGCTGGAGCGCCAGGGCCTGGTGAAAGCAGTGCAACAGGGTTGTCTAGTTCGTTGATCGCCGCTTCAACTACTTTTGCAGGAATGTTGTTACGGTAAATTTTTACGCTGTGACCTAATGAACGAAATTGGTCTACAAGGTTGTAAGTGAACGAGTCGAAGTTATCGATGAATACAATATCAGCCATGATTACGACTCCTTCTTATTTGTTAGGTTCTTAGTATGAGCTGCTTGAATCGCTGAGATAACCGCTTGTGCCTTGCCGCGAGTTTCATCGGCTTCTGCTTGTGGGTCTGAGTCAAATACGACCCCAGCGCCTGCTTGTACTTGTGCCACGCCATCTTCAACGTAAGCAGAGCGAATTACGATACAAGTATCTAGAGTCCCTTCACCAGTTAGATAACCGACTGCACCACCGTAGCTACCACGACGCGTTTTTTCTACGTCTCGAATAAGCTGCATTGCGCGGATTTTTGGTGCGCCCGTTAGCGTGCCCATGTTCATACAAGCTTGGTAAGCGTGCAGAGCATCTAAGTCTTCACGGAGCTGACCAACAACACGAGAAACCAAGTGCATTACATGGCTGTAGCGGTCTACTTTCAGTAAGTCTGCTACGTGGCGAGTGCCAGCTTCGGCAATACGTGCCACATCGTTACGCGCTAGGTCAACTAGCATCATGTGCTCGGCGTTTTCTTTCTTGTCGGTACGCAGTTCAAGCTCGATACGGCTGTCTAGGTCGAAATCGATTTGACCGTCAGGGCGCTTACCACGACGACGAGTACCAGCAATCGGGTAGATCTCGATTTGGTTGGTTTCTGTCTCGTATTTCAGCGCGCTTTCTGGAGATGCACCGAACAGAGTAAACAGCTCGTCTTGCATGTAGAACATGTAAGGGCTTGGGTTGCTTTGTTTGAGTTCTTTATAAGCCGCCAGTGGGGCAGGGCAAGGTAGAGTGAAGCGGCGTGAAGGTACCACTTGGAATACATCGCCTTTAACTACGTACTCTTTTAAATCACGAACCGTTTGGCAGAAGTCTTCATCTGAAACGCTAGGTACAGCTTCAACGTTGTCTAACGGCGTTACTTCAGTGATGGCTTTCAGGGACTGACACTGAGTTTGAATGTCGGCTAGACGGTCAGTTAATTGCGCTTTGATGTTGTCATCTTGAGCAAATAAGCTCGCGTGAAGTAGGCCTTCGTTCTCTTGGTGATCGAAACGCAATAGTGTTTCAGCTACGTAGAATACAAAGTCAGGACAATTGTTGGTTGCTTCAGCATCACCTAGTGGCTCAAAGTTTGCCACGATGTCGTAAGCGAATAAGCCCGCCATGAATAATGCGTGTTTGTTATCCGCGTCTTGCTCAAAGCTGTGCTGAACCAAACGCAGTGCATCGAATGAAGAGGCTTCTCTTAAACGTGAGTCTTCGTCTAATTCGTTGCTTGGTTCGATAAAAGTCAGCGTCAAAACGTTATCAGTAAGGTCAGATTTAATTTCTGCTTTCACGTTTTGGGTGAGATGTTCGATAAGCGCTTGACCGTTTTCAGTCAATGCTTGAAAGGTTACTTCATGTCCGCGACATACGATGCGAACAGCAGAGTCGATAAGGAGTAGGCTTGTCAGGTTCTGTTTAGATTCAATCTCGGCAGATTCCAACAAAAGACTATCAGTTTTGTTTTCACACAAAGTATGAAAAACGCTGGTTGGATCTTGCGAGTAAGGAACTGAGGAATTGATGACCTCAATGGTTCCCAGCTTTTTGATTTCAATGGCCTTGTTCACAAGACCTCCTTTATGATTCTTTAAATTTCCTGCCGTACATAGTCGCATAAAGATACCTTTCACCCAATCTAGAATATGGTCAATTCGATGATTTGTTAGTCAGTTGAATGTGAGTTGTTCGACAAATTAAAAAGCCCGCTATTAAAGCGGGCTTAGTGATAACTTTTTTATAAACAAACTGTTTAACTAGAAGTACACGTTAGCCCACCAAGAACTTGTCCAAGTGCGCCACCAATTAAGCTCTGAACTTGCTTCTACTGAAGAAAGTTCTAAAACTTTATCTTTATGGTTTTGGTTAAATTCTTGTAACATGGTGAACCTATCAAATGTGATACTTCGTATTTGTGTACTAGTTAACTAGTTTTCTGCTTGCGGGTCAAGTGTGTTGACACAAATATAACGATAAAAATTGAAAACAATGAAAAAGAATATATGAGAATTGATCTACATAGTCATACAACAGCCTCAGATGGCCGACTTACTCCACCTGAGCTAATTGACCGAGCGCTTGGCTTTAACATCGAAGCGCTAGCGATTACAGATCATGACACGACTGATGGGCTTGCTGAAGCACGCAACTATATTGCTGATAACAATCTTCCTATTCAGCTGATCAACGGCATTGAGATTTCGACTGTTTGGCAAAACAAAGATATCCATATTGTTGGGTTAAACGTTGATCCTGAGTCACCAGAACTCAAAGCGCTCATTGAACAACAGAAGCAACACCGTATTGGGCGTGCTGAGATGATCGCTCACCGTCTTGAGAAAGCGACTCGTGAAGGGGTGTTAGAAGAAGTTAAATTGATTGCGGGTGATGCACCAATCACTCGCGCTCACTTTGCTAAGTGGCTAGTCGACAATGGCTATGCGAAAACTATGCAGCAGGTGTTTAAAAAGTTTCTTACTCGTAATAACCCAGGTTATGTGCCGCCAACTTGGTGTTCAATGAGTGATGCTGTCACGGCTATTCATGCTGCTGGTGGACAAGCCGTACTCGCTCACCCTGGGCGATATGGACTTACAGCCAAGTGGGTTAAGCGCCTGCTAGCGGCATTTGTTGAAGCGAAAGGGGATGCGATGGAAGTCGCTCAACCTCAGCAAGCGCAACAAGAAAGACGCACACTCGCGGATTATGCTATACAATACAAACTATTAGCCTCCCAAGGCAGTGATTTCCATTACCCATCTCCGTGGATGGAACTTGGACGCAATCTCTGGCTACCTTCTGGGGTCGAAGAAGTATGGAAAGATTGGGAGTTTCAAACGGTTTCACCATCTGAATAGTCTTTAGGTGAGCCAGCTCCTTCTGATGATAGAGTCGAGAGATTCGATAACGAGGATCAACAATGAGCCAGTTTTTTTATGTACACCCAGATAACCCACAAGCACGCTTAATTACTCAAGCGGTTGCGATTATTCGCAATGGCGGCGTTGTGGTTTATCCAACAGATTCCGGTTATGCGCTGGGCTGTCAGCTTGAAAACAAACAAGCACTTGAACGTATCTGTAAAATTCGTCGCATCGATGACAAGCACAATTTCACCTTGTTATGCCGTGATCTTTCTGAGTTATCACTGTATGCACGCGTTGATAACGTGGCTTTCCGTCTACTGAAAGCACATACACCAGGTGCTTACACGTTTATCTTTAAAGCAACCAAAGAAGTGCCAAAGCGTTTGATGAACGCCAAGCGTAAAACGATTGGTATTCGTGTCCCAGACAACAAGATTGCACTCGACCTTTTGGAAGCGATGGGTGAACCATTAATGTCGACGTCTCTGATTCTGCCGGGTAACGAGACTACAGAGTCGGATCCAGAAGAAATTCGTGACAGCCTAGAGCATGCGGTTGATGTGATTTTGAATGGCGGTTACTTAGGTGAGCAACCGACGACCGTTATTGACTTCAGTGACGATGATGCCGTGGTTCTACGTCGTGGTGCTGGCGATCCTGCGCCGTTTGAATAATCGCTTTACTGATTAACAGTCTGTAACGATACAGCAAACCTGCCACAGTAAATAACAAGTGCTTTTTGGCAGGTTATTTGCGATAATACGCGACCGCGATTTGGTCGTGAAAAATTCATTCGACGTCTGTGAAGACGACAATTAGGTAGAAAAGAGTAAATGAGCGAAAAATTACAGAAGGTTTTAGCGCGAGCTGGTCACGGTTCTCGTCGTGAACTAGAAGGTTTAATCAAATCTGGTCGTGTAAGTGTTAACGGTCAAGTTGCGAAACTGGGCGAGCGTCTTGAAGACGAGAACTCAGTGATCCGTATCGATGGCCATACTGTTTCAGGCAAGGCTTCTGAAGAAGTGGTTTGTCGTGTACTTGCTTACTACAAACCTGAAGGTGAGCTTTGTACTCGTCACGACCCTGAAGGCCGCCGTACTGTTTTCGATCGTCTACCTAAGATCCGTGGTTCTCGTTGGATTTCAGTTGGTCGTCTTGATGCAAACACATCAGGCCTTTTGCTTTTCACTACTGATGGTGAGCTTGCAAACCGTCTGATGCACCCAAGCCGTCAGGTTGAGCGTGAGTACCTAGTACGTGTATTCGGTGAAGTGACTGAGCAAAAAGTTAAAAACGTTACTCGTGGTGTACAACTAGAAGACGGCATGGCTCGTTTTGAAGATGTTGTTTACGCTGGTGGTGAAGGTATGAACCATACTTTCTACGTAGCGATTAACGAAGGTCGTAACCGTGAAGTTCGTCGTCTTTGGGAATCTCAAGAAACGACAGTAAGCCGCCTGAAACGTGTACGTTACGGTGATATCTACCTTGATAAGAAACTGCCTCGTGGCGGTTGGAAAGAGCTAGATCTTCAAGAAGTTAACTACCTGCGTGAGCTTGTTGAGCTTAAGCCTGAGAAAGAGACACTGTTGGATCTTGATCCTTCAAACACTTCTCGTAAGCGTGAGCGTTCTCGTAGCCAAAAAATTCGTCGTGCTGTTAAACGTCACGAAGAGCGTGCAAACGCACCAAAAGGCCGTAGCAACCAAACTAAGCGTAAGAAGCCTGCAACTCGCGGTACTACAACACCTGATTCAGGTCGTAGCGCTCCAGCTGCAAACAAAGGCAAACCTCAGGCTAACAAAAGTAAGCCTAAACTGAACAACGGTCGTCCGGCTAAACCAGCTAAGCCAAGAACACGTCAGTAATTACGTAATTTCTTACGCGTAAAGCTTCATTAGCTGAAAGCACTGAATACTAAAAAACCTGCTCATTGAGCAGGTTTTTTTACGTCTGGAGAAATAGCAGATGCGGGATGCGAGTAACCGAGTATCGAAAACATGCTGCCATAAGTGACAGTAAGCGAGCTTTTCGCATCTCTTATCTCGTGTAGGCGCATCTATAATCTGCTCGTATCTCGTATCTCGTATCTCGTATCTCGTATCTCGTATCTCGTATCTCGTTTCTTTTACTTATGATTCGAAAAGTTATCGCCTTTCGCCAGTCGGTCGTAAAGCACAACATTCACTGATGCCGCTAGATTCATACAGCCGTTGGTCGGAACGTAAATCGTCTCACGACAGAAATCTGTGATTTCTTTCTTTAGCGTGCCATCTTCTGGGCCAAAAATGTAAAACGCACGTGGTGGGTGCTTGTAATCAGGTAGAGGCTTAGCACCTTCAATCAGATCAACAGCAACCGGCACGCAGCCTACTGGAATAATATCTTTCAGCTCTTCAACACCAATCAAAGGCAGGGCTAAGTGCTTTTCTTTGGTATCGGTATGGAATTTTCGCGCATGGTCGTAGCGTGTGCCAGTGTAAAACACAGAGTTGGCGCCGTAGCAGCCAGCTGCTCGCATCACTGAGCCTACGTTTTCTGGCGTCTTTGGGTTAACTAGGCCAATGCAGGCATAGCCTTTTGATTGTGTGTCTGTTTTTGCTTTGGTCATAATCAGTGAATCTAACGTTGATGATGAAAGTGATGAATCACGATGGAAAATAGCGTGATAAAAATAGCCGAGCAATGGGCTCGGCTAACTTTTAACTCGCTTACATGAATACTTGTTTACTCATGCAGATGAGCGTCAACAGCGGTATTAGTCGCGTTTCCACAGCATGTGACAGAACTTATGTTCTGGATCACGGCTGATTAACATGCGAGCAAATACGTCGTCTAGAACGTCATCAGCTTCATTCACAAGACCAATGCGCACTTCAGCGTAGATCTCTTTGTCGACTTCAAAGCCAACATGTTCAACCCAATCATCGCCAGTTTCAACAAGCTCTGCTGCGCCACGATCTTCAAACTGAGCAGTGAAAAGAATCACGTCTGCAGGCTCTAGGTTGTCAGGTGCCATCTCTAGGAAGATGTCGTATGCAGTGTCAATTGCGTCGTCATAAGACATTAGGTCGTTAGCTTCGGTCATAATAAGTATCTTAGCTTGCGCGGTTCATGTATTTACGTTCAGCAGTGTTTACTACTACTTTGTCGCCAGTCGCGATGTATTCAGGTACTTGAATAGTAAGACCTGTAGAAAGACGAGCAGGCTTAGTACGAGCAGACGCTGATGCACCTTTGATTGAAGGATCAGTCTCTTCGATAACTAGTTCAACAGATGTTGGTAGCTCAAGCGTTGCAGCGTTGCCGTCGATAAGGATCGCGTACATGCCTTGAGTTTCTTCGTTGATGAACAGTAGTTCGTCTTCGATAGTCTCACCGTTGAAGATGAATTGTGTGTAATCTTCGTTGTCCATGAAGATGTACTCGTTGCCATCAACGTAAGAGAACATTACTGCACGCTTAGTTACGTCAATAGTTTCAACAATTTCGTCAGCCTTGTGGCGAACTTCAGTTTTAACGCCAGTTGCTACATCGTTACCACGGAAGCGGTAAATCTTTTGGCCGCCACGGCCGCCTGGTGTTGTTACTTCGATATCTTTAACGATCACTGTTTTGCTTTCTACTGTGATAGCAAAACCTTTTTTAATTTCACTTGCTCTAGGCATTTTGTGTTTGTCCTTAGTGGGTCTATCCGCTGATTATATCTCGGAGATGCTATAAATAGGAATAGCTTGAATCATAAAGTCACCTAGGCGATCATAGAGTTATAGTTAAATCATTATTTTATTTACCGAAACGACCTATGCAGCTACCCGTTATTGACCCAACACAGCCTTTTCAACCTGAATTTCAACCTGTGGTTAACGATCTGATTACCTTTCTAAAAGGTGGGTTAGGATCTAATCTGCACAGTATTTATATTTATGGCAGTGTGGCTCGTAAGCAAGCCGTCTTCGGTCGCTCCAATCTAGATGTGGTTGTGGTGACCCATCGACCGTTTCCTGACCAACGAACCACTTTGTTGAACACCATCAAATGGCGTTTCCAAAAGAGCTTCCCGCAGGTAACTCAAGTGGCGATAAAAACTACCTTAGTGAGTGAGATAGTCGATTTCGACAATATCTTCACTTGGGGTTTTATGCTCAAGCATTTAGCCGTGTGTGTGCATGGTGAAGACTTATCAGACTGCTATGGTGATTTTGAAACAAGTTGGGAAATCGCTAAGCACTGGAATATGGATGCGGAAAACTGGTTGGCGGTGTATCGCAACAAGATCGCACGAGCGACAACGCCAGAACAACAAGTCGCTGCGCAGGTGATTATTGCCAAGAAGCTTCTACGGGCGAGTTACTCACTGGTGATGTACCGCGATAAATATTGGTACGATGATCCTGTTGAATGTGGCCAACAGTTCTTGAAGTATCACCCAGATCGAGAAGTCGAAATCCAAAGGTTGGGCATTTTACTTTCTGGTCGACCAATCCCTAAACGTTCGGTGATCGGTATTCTTGATGGCTTTGGTGAGTGGTTGATTAAGCAGTATCAGAAAACCGAGTTCAGAATCGGATAGAGATTTATAACCGATCCATTGATACTAAAAAGCAGAGTGTGCTGAAGAACATATCTCTGCTTTTTTCGTTTTAAGAGCATATTGAATATAGTGCTAGAACAAACCCAACTGCTGCCCACTAACTCTTTCAAAGTCTAAACCGATGAAGGGCAGTATTGCCTCTGCGACCGGTTTAATCTGCTTGTCGATATAGTGCTGATAATCGATACCACTCTTTAAATACTCCTTGGGCTCAGGGCCACTCAGAGTAATCAAATACTCAATGCGTCCTTTATTTTGGTATTGAAGAGGGCGCCCTAACTGAGCATTGATCTCATCGGCCATACGAGCTGCGCGAACCTGCGGCGGAATGTTCTTTTGGTATTCATGTAATTTGCGGCGTAAGCGCTTTTGATACACCAATAAATCATCATGTTTGCCAGCAGAGGTTTCATCAACAAACTGTCTGACGTAGTCGGTTGGATCTTGATCGTGAAACACCATCTCATACAAGGTTTGTTGGAATTGCTGTGCGAGAGGTGTCCAATCGGTGCGTGCACTCTCAAGCCCTTTAAATATGATCTTTTCTTTATCGCCTTGAGTGATTAATCCGGCATAACGTTTCTTCGAGCCGGTTTCTGAATCTCTAATGGTCGGCATTAGAAACTTGCGATAGTGAGTCTCGTATTCCAATTCGAGTATTGAGGTTAGGTTGTGGGTCTCTTTTAAGTGATTCGTCCACCAATCGTTGATGTAAGCGACCAGTGTGTTCCCGATCTCGTCTGCTTTTTGCTGATCATAACTGCCGTTCAGAGACACGAAGGTTGAATCGGTATCGCCGTAAATCACTTGATAGCCTTTGTCTTCGATCAGAACCTTGGTTTGCTTCATGATCTCATGTCCACGCATGGTAATTGAAGACGCTAACCGGGTATCGAAGAAACGACAACCAGACGAACCTAACACACCATAGAATGAGTTCATGATGATCTTAATCGCCTGAGAGAACGCTTTCTCGTTGTTCTTCTTCGCCACATCACGTGCAGCCCAAAGGTTTTCGATCATCTCGGGCAAGAAGTGTTTAGAGCGGTGGAATTGCCCACCTCGAAAGCCATCAACGGCTTGGTTTTCTGCTGGGCCTAGTTCAAGCTTCAACCCTTCAATTAGTCCCATAGGGTCAATCAGAAACGAGCGAATGATCGATGGATACAGGCTCTTAAAATCGAGTACCAAAACCGAGTCGTACAGATTGGGAATTGAATCCATCACATAACCGCCGGGGCTCGCAATCCAATTCTCTGGCTCTAAGTTCGGTGCGACATAACCCGCTCTGTGGATTTGAGGCAGATATAAGTTAGTAAAGGCCGCAACAGAGCCACCAACGCGATCCAGCTCAACACCGGTTAATCGAGAGCGCTCAATCGCGAAGTCGAGTAGGTGAGTGTGCTCGAAGATGCTGTTTACCAGTACGCAGTCTTGAAGGTTGTACTTAGCGAGTGAGGGTTTATCGAACTTAAACATTCGGTTTATCTCATCCATACGGTCATGAACGTTATGGATGTCTTTGCCTTCCCCAAGCAGCTCTTGCGATACCGACTCAAGAGACCAAGAACGGAAGTGGTAGGTCGCTGTCTTGAGCATATCAATACCATCCAAGACAACGCGCCCCGGAATCGTGATAAAACCTTGCTGATTTTGAGCAGAACTGCGGAAAAAGCTCGGTTGGTTGTCTCTGCCGATGTTGAGCTTCACTTCGTTCCATTCTGAACGTTTGTGCAGCAGCCTAAAATCGAAGTCGATAACATTCCAACCAATGATGATGTCAGGATCAAACTCCGAGAACCAAGCTATCATCGCTTCAAGCAGCACTTTTTCGTTGACAACCCATTGGATGTTGGTTTCAGCTTGTTGTGGTTCGCCGACCATGATGACTCGGCTGTCCATCGGGCTGTCTAAGCCAATGGAATAAAGCACGCCTTTTTCTGAGCATTCAATATCAAGTGACACTACTGACAAGTTAGGTAAGTAATCACCTGCTCGGCATTTTGCGTTTGAGACTCGACGATGCTGATTTTTTTGCACAGCAGATCCGGTGAACTCAATACTTCCCTTGATAAAACGTTCCATCAAGAATCGATCGGCGAGTCGAATATCGCTTTCAAAGGTTTGGATTTCTTCGTTGTGAAAGGCTTGCGCTAAACCAAAGCTGCTTCTCGACAGTGAGGTGTAACACGCGGCGAGAGGTGTTTGCTCGAATGTGGCTAATTCTAGAGGCTTAAATTGGCAATCGATCGACTCTTTCGCTGCGATTGCCTGACATGCCTCAACGTCAGATTGAGCGACAAAAAATACCGGTTTTTCATTTTGAATCGTCAGCAGAGTAGGGCCTTGAGGGGTGCTTAACCACAAGTCGATTTGTGTGCGCCCTGAAAAATCTCTTGCTTGTCTTGTGAGTACAAAGCCTTGCTGAATATCCAATGTAGTAACCTATTGAAATGGGGAATCGAATACTACCATCTAGCGACCCTCTGCGCACAAAAGGCAGTAAAAATACTAACTAAATTCTAGTTAGTAGAGGCAAATAACGGGACTCTATAAGCAAATAAGTGAAATTGTCGCGAATGGTTATTCAATGGTATTGAAAATATTTTTATCTTATGTAATTTTATTGGGTGTTGTTTTAACTGGTTGATTTTTAGAAAAAGCTTGTTGTTTTAGTTAGCTTATTTGTTAATAAGTACTTGCTAAAGTTCGTGTTTCAGCACATATTCAACAGAGCTTTTTTTTAGTAATTAAGTTAAGATGTACTCAATGCTGCGATCCACTGTTCCTTTGTTCAATTGTTTCAAACAGATGAAATGACACAGTGGTTGCAGAGCCAATTAATAGTGTGGAGATACAAGTTTGATAAATGTTTTCCTTGTAGATGATCACGAGCTGGTTCGCACAGGGATACGACGTATTATTGAAGACGTCCGTGGAATGAACGTAGCAGGGGAAGCTGAAAGCGGTGAAGATGCTGCAAAATGGTGTCGTACTAACAATACTGACGTTATTTTGATGGATATGAATATGCCTGGTATTGGTGGCTTAGAAGCAACCAAGAAGATCTTGCGTTTCAACCCTGATGTTAAAATCATCGTTTTAACTGTTCATACGGAAAATCCGTTTCCAACTAAAGTGATGCAAGCTGGAGCTGCTGGTTACCTTACTAAAGGGGCAGGTCCGGATGAAATGGTAAATGCAATTCGAGTGGTTAATAGTGGCCAACGATACATTTCACCAGAAATTGCGCAGCAGATGGCTTTGAGCCAATTCTCGCCTGCGTCTGAAAATCCATTCGCAGACTTATCTGAACGTGAACTTCAAATCATGATGATGATTACCAAAGGTCAGAAAGTGACGGATATTTCAGAACAACTCAATCTAAGTCCTAAAACAGTCAACAGTTACCGCTACCGCTTGTTCAGTAAGCTGGATATCAGTGGCGATGTAGAGCTGACGCATTTAGCGATTAGACATGGAATGTTAGACACTGAGACCCTTTAACACTGAGATCGTATAGTGACCAACTTGTTTGACTCAGTCTCATTCCTCAAGACAGTAACAGAGCAGCCCGGCGTTTATCGAATGTATAACGCCGAGGCTGCCGTTATTTATGTCGGTAAAGCTAAGAACCTCAAAAAACGCCTTTCCAGTTATTTCCGTAAAAAAGTCGACAGTGAAAAAACACGCGCTCTAGTTAGTAATATTGACAAGATCGATGTCACTGTAACGCACACGGAAACAGAAGCGCTCATTCTTGAGCACAACTACATCAAGCAGTACTTGCCTAAATACAACGTACTTTTGCGTGATGATAAGTCGTACCCTTATATTTTTATTAGCGGTCACAAGCATCCTCGTTTGTCGATGCACCGTGGTGCTAAGAAGAAAAAGGGCGAATACTTTGGTCCTTACCCTGATTCCGGCGCTGTGCGTGAGACGCTACACCTAATCCAAAAGATTTTCCCTGCCCGCCAGTGTGAAGATACGGTTTATGCCAATAGAACGCGCCCGTGTTTGATGTATCAGATTGGTCGTTGTGCTGCGCCATGTGTTAGCTCAATCATCTCTGATGAAGAGTACAGTGAACTTATCGACTACGTTCGTCTGTTCCTGCAAGGGAAAGACAAATTAGTCCTTGAGACGCTCATCGACAAAATGGACAAGGCAAGCCGTGAGCTTCGTTTTGAACAAGCTGCCGCTTTCCGTGATCAAATCCAAGCGATTCGACGTGTGCAAGAACAACAATACGTATCTGACGATTCAATGGAAGATATGGACGTGTTGGGATTTGCTCAAGAGAATGGCGTAGCGTGTATTCATATCTTGATGATTCGCCAAGGCAAGGTTTTAGGCAGTAGAAGCCATTTCCCTAAAATTCCCAACAATACGGTGCGAGAAGAGGTCTTTTCGAGCTTTTTAAGCCAATACTATCTTGCGCATAGTGAAGCGAGAACCATCCCAACCCGTTTGATTCTCAATGCCGATTTGATGGAAGATGTCACACCGATTCAAGAAGCCTTGTGTGAAGTAGCGGGTCGTAAGATTCACTTCAATACCAACCCTTCAGGTACTCGAGGTCGTTACCTTAAATTGTCTAATACCAATGCATTGACGGCTATTACCACCAAGATTAATCACAAGATGACGATTAATCAGCGCTTCAAAGAGCTCCAAGAAGTGCTGTCGATGGATGCTATCAAGCGCATGGAATGTTTTGATATCAGTCATACCATGGGTGAAAGCACGATTGCGTCGTGTGTGGTGTTCAATCAAGAAGGCCCGGTTAAACCAGAGTACCGTCGTTACAACATCACCGGCATTACAGGTGGCGATGATTATGCAGCGATGGCTCAGGCGCTTGAGAGACGTTATTCGAAGCAACTCGATATCGACAAGATCCCAGACATCATCTTTATCGATGGTGGTAAAGGTCAGCTAAACCGCGCTCATGAGATCATTTCTCAATATTGGGGTGATTGGCCGTTTAGACCAAGAATGATGGGTATTGCGAAAGGCGTGACGCGTAAACCGGGTTTAGAAACTTTGGTAACCCTTGAAGGTGAAGAGTTTAATTTACCTAGCGATGCACCAGCGCTGCATCTTATCCAGCACATTCGTGATGAGAGCCATAATCATGCGATTGCAGGGCACAGGGCGAAACGTGGTAAAACGCGCAGAACCAGTGCTTTGGAAGGAATTGAAGGGGTAGGAGCTAAACGTCGTCAAGCTTTGCTGAAATATATGGGTGGCTTACAAGAACTTAAGCGTGCAACTGTCGAAGAAATAGCCAAAGTGCCGGGCATTAGTCATTCTTTGGCAGAAAACATTTATCAAGCATTGAAACAATAGTAAAAATCCCGCACCATTAAAGCGCAATTAATAAGAGCCCAATAATATGCGTTTGAATATACCTAACATTTTGTCCTTACTGAGACTATTTTTGATCCCAGTATTCGTTGTCGTTTTCTATCTACCTTATCAATGGGCTCCTTTCGCTGCTGCGATGGTGTTTTGGGTAGCCGGTTTCACTGATTGGCTAGATGGCATGCTAGCTCGTAAGTTAGGGCAAACGTCTCGCTTCGGTGCCTTCATTGACCCTGTGGCTGACAAAGTGTTGGTCGCTACGGCTCTTATCCTGATTACAGAGCATTACCACTCTATTTGGATAACTATTCCAGCCGTGACCATGATTGCTCGTGAGATCATCATTTCAGCGCTTCGTGAATGGATGGCTGAAATCGGTAAACGCGCAAGTGTTGCGGTATCTTGGGTTGGTAAAGTCAAAACGGTTTCTCAGATGTTCGCTCTTTGGGTACTTATCTGGAGATACGACGACTGGATGGTGTGGGTAGGTTACATTGCACTGTATGTCGCCACCGTTCTTACTTATTGGTCAATGGCACAATACTTGATGGCTGCCAAAGACGATTTGTTAGACGAAAAACATCATTGATGAAGAAGCGAGCTGAGGCTCGCTTTTTTGATCTTTAACCTAAGGTTAAGTTATCAATAGTGGATATCTAATGTGATATAGATCTCCTTTGAATAACCCGCTCACAGTGTGTTTTGAACATAAAGTCAGCTATTTGGCCTGTTTCGTATGAAATCTATTCAAACGAATTAAAAATACAAAAATAATATTGACTCAATCGTCTGAATCCGTAGAATGCATCCCGTACCCAAGAGGATGGCAATGAGCGATTCGATTGGAGTTACTAAGGCGCCTTGGCAGAGTGGCTATGCAGCGGATTGCAAATCCGTGGACCTCGGTTCGACTCCGGGAGGCGCCTCCATTCTCTCTTTCTTCTAGAAAGAATTTGAATGAAAATGCGATACTAGCTCAGTTGGTAGAGCGCAACCTTGCCAAGGTTGAGG
>NZ_AJYZ02000041.1:802195-802268 GCF_000272045.2 Vibrio crassostreae 9ZC13
ATGTTGATTGGCGTCAGCATTAAGATGGTGTTTTACTTTTCAGTAATCGGCATCGCAATAAAGAATTGCGTGC
>NZ_AJYZ02000041.1:802447-838660 GCF_000272045.2 Vibrio crassostreae 9ZC13
TAAAGTCTTTATCTCGATAAAGCAAATGCGATACTAGCTCAGTTGGTAGAGCGCAACCTTGCCAAGGTTGAGGTCATCGGTTCGAACCCGATGTATCGCTCCAAATTAAGAAGCCCGAACAGAAATGTTCGGGCTTTTTGGTTTCTGACGTTTAGCTTTTACGTTTAAGAACTCTTCTTGTTCGAATCCGCACTCAACATTCATTTCTATCTCTGTTTCAAATTTTGCAATCAAGTTAGTTTTTAAAAGCGAGATTCCCTATGAACTCGTTCCTCGTGCTAGGGAATGACGGAAAGACGCCTTGACCTCAAAGTCTCTCTAGTAACGTTTATAACCCCACGTCGTCATCCTCGGGCGTGAGGAACGATTGAAGCGGGGATCTCTTGCCGCTTGCTGATTAACTTCAGTTTAATCTATTGCATCAGGTAACTTCTTTAATAAAGCCATACATCGACATGTTGTTCGGGACTCCCTATGAACTCATTCCTCGCTCTAGGGAGTGACGCCATGACCTAAAAGCTTCTCTAGCAACGTTTATAACCCCACGTCGTCATCCTCGGGTATGAGGAACGAATGAACCGGGGATCTCTTTCCCAAACGATAGTGTGACGATATTTACAGCAATTGCTTAGCCACCGCTGCTATTTATCAAGCTATTACTAAAAACTATTGATCGTTCATTTCACTTTATGTTACTTTTCCGCGCAATCTCGGAATGAAAATGTTCAAGAAGAGCAACGATTGCTTCTGGGGGATACGCGTAGTGACCATTCTTGCTGATTGGGACATTACGTAGGGTAGGTATTGGCTAGTCCTTTAGCTGATAGACGGGATACTTATGGCGCAGTTCGTCATGTTAATGGGAAACCCAACATTGAACACACTAATTACAACATTGCTAATCAGCTCTGCATTTCCAAAGGGACCAGCTCCTCATAGCTGCCCGATCCTGCAAAAATGTCCAATTCTTCAAAACAGTAGCATTACTGAACCTTGAGCTCACGCTAACAATTTATCGCTGTCTTAAGACGGCTTAATTTCGTATTCGTCATTTGACTTATGCGAGCGTACAGCTATATCTCATTTCTAGACAATACGTGTACTTCACTATGAACTCTCTCCAAATTTAACGAGAGTTGGTGGGTAATTGCGTCTGATGGAGGTGAGTATGAACACATTCAAGGGGACTTTTATGACTACCGCCTTTGAAGTCGATATCAATACTATCGCAAATTCATTTTCAACTATGGTTCCTATCTTAGAGGGAACGTACGACCTAACACCTGACGCTATTTTGCTAGAGCAAGAACAGCATGAGTCGGATGTTCGCTCTTACCCAAGACGCCTGCCTATTGCTATTAAACGAGCATGTGGCGCTTTAGTTGAAGATACTCGTGGCCAACTCTTTCTCGATTGCTTAGCCGGTGCAGGTACACTTTCTCTGGGTTACAACCACCCTGAGATTAACCAAGCACTTAAAGACCAACTCGATTCTGGTTTGCCATACCAAACACTTGATATCACGACTCAAGCAAAAGAGACGTTTATCAAGCGAGTTAAAGCTTTTCTTCCTCAAGACTTTTCAAATAACTCGGTTCTTCAATTCTGTGGCCCATCTGGCGCTGACGCTGTGGAAGCGGCGATCAAGCTCGCCAAGCAAACCACAGGTCGCAACACCATGTTTGCTTTCCGTGGTGCTTACCATGGTATGACGAACGGCACCATGGGTATGATGGGTAACCTCGGCACTAAAGAGCGTCGTAGCGGCTTGATGTCTGATGTGCACTTCATGCCTTTCCCATACAACCTACGCTGCCCGTTTGGTATTGGTGGTGAAGCGGGTGCTAACGCGAGCATTCGTTACATCGAACGTATGTTGAATGATGACGAGTCTGGCATCATGAAACCGGCGGCGATGATCGTTGAGCCTGTGCAAGGTGAGGGCGGTGTGATTCCTGCTCCAGCATCTTGGTTACAAGGCCTACGTCGCATCTGTGATGAGCACGGCATCCTACTGATTTTTGATGAGATTCAGTGTGGTGTGGGCAAAACTGGCCATCGATTTGCGTTTGAAGAGTCTGGTGTTAATCCAGATATCTTATGTTTATCTAAAGCGATTGGTGGCGGACTGCCTATGTCGCTGCTTGTGTTCGATAAGAGCATTGATACATGGAAAGCGGGTGAGCACACCGGTACATTCCGTGGTAACCAATTAGCAATGGTCTCTGGCGCTAAGGCGTTGGAGATCATCGAACGAGATGGCTTAGTTGAGCACGCGAACATCGCAGGCCAATATTTACGTCACGGGCTTGAGAAGATTCAATCACGCGTTAGCTGTATTGCTGAAGTTCGTGGTAAAGGCCTGATGCTCGGTGCTGAGATCAAACAACCAAATGGTGAGCTTAACAAGTTTGGCGAACCACAATCAGACGGCGAACTAACCCTAGCGATTCAACGAGCAGCGTTAGAGCGTGGCTTGATGGTTGAAAAGGGTGGTCGTGATGGCTCGGTAATTCGTTTCCTTCCGCCAATGATTATCTCTTTTGAGCAGATTGACTTTGCACTCCGCGTAATGGAAGAAGCGATCATCGCAGCTGGTGGTGGCTTACAACAAGACCCAACTTCAAGCGAACAAGCAAACCAAGAATGGAACAAGCATTTCATCCATACAGGTTTAGGCGGTAGCGACGAATTTGCTAACGTGATGAACCAAACCACTCAAGCGATGAAAGCGGTTTTTGAACAGGTTGAAACCCCTTATTCGGGTTTAGATCCAAAAGTGCTAGAAGCAGCTATCAATGCTGTCGACCTTGATAACAATCAACACGCTTTGGTTGATGTTGTAGATAGTACTGCAGACCTTGTCGCTGCAAACTCCATCTTCGTGCAACACCCAGATTGCATTGCACACCTTCACACTCCTCCTCTTATGGCTTCGGTAGCAGCGGAATCGATTATCGCGGCATTGAATCAATCAATGGATTCATGGGACCAAGCATCGGCTGCGACTTATGTTGAGCAGCGCGTTGTGGATTGGATGTGTGACAAATACCAACTTGGCGCACAAGCTGACGGTGTTTTCACTAGCGGAGGCACGCAAAGTAACCTAATGGGTTTATTGCTTGCGAGAGACTGGGTTGCGGATAAGCACAATGGTCATTCTATCCAAAAGCTTGGCTTACCAGAATACGCGAGCAAGCTGCGTATCTTATGTTCAAAGAAATCTCACTTCACGGTTCAAAAGTCAGCCTCTCTACTAGGGCTAGGCGAAGCGGCAGTGTGCTGTGTTGATACCAATGCAAACGGCACTATCAAGCCTGACTTGCTAGACGCAGAAGTGAAAGCACTGAAAGCACAAGGTCTGATTCCTTTTGCTGTGATTGGTACCGCGGGCACAACCGATCATGGTGCTATCGATGACCTTGATGCGATTGCAGAAATCGCAAGTCAGCAAGATCTTTGGTTCCATGTCGACAGTGCATACGGTGGCGCGCTTATCTTGAGTAGCCACAAGGCTCGCTTACAAGGCATCGAAAAAGCGGACTCTGTGAGTGTCGATTTCCACAAATTGTTCTATCAAACAATCAGCTGCGGCGCGGTATTGTTGAAAGACAAAGCGAACTTTAAGTACCTTCTACATCACGCAGATTACCTAAACCGCGAACACGATGAACTGCCAAATCTAGTGGATAAGTCTATTGCGACCACCAAGCGTTTCGATGCATTGAAAGTCTTCATGACGATGCAAAGCGTTGGACCAAAGCAGTTGGGTGATATGTACGACCATCTTCTTGAGCAAACGCTAGAAGTGGCAGACCTGATTCAAAACCAAGCTGACTTAGAGCTACTCGCAGAGCCGTCACTATCAACAGTGCTGTTCCGATCTAAGCCGTCAGCAAACGGCGAGCTAGATTTAGACAAATTGAATCAAACGCTAAGACTGGAAGCGCTGACTCGTGGTGTTGCAGTACTCGGTGAAACGGTCGTGGATGGTAAGAGTGCGCTTAAATTCACTATCTTGAATCCGTGCCTAAAGACATCAGATTTCAAATCTCTAATTAACAAAATTCAAACTCTAGCCACTGAGCTAGCAGAACAACAAGGGTAATTAATACTATGGCTATTCTACAAATTGGTGCAGGCGGCGTTGGTTGGGTTGTTGCACACAAAGCAGCACAAAATAACGAAGTACTGGGTGATATCACAATCGCTTCTCGCACAATCGCGAAGTGTGAAAAAATCATCGAATCTATCAAGGGCAAAAACAACCTTAAAGATTCAACTAAGAAACTAGAAGCACGTTCAGTAGACGCTGATGATGTTGATGCGCTTGTTGCTTTGATTAAAGAAGTTCAGCCGGATCTAGTGATCAACGCTGGTCCTCCTTGGGTAAACATGGCAATCATGGAAGCATGTTACCAATCTAAAGTTTCTTATTTAGATACATCGGTAGCGGTTGACCTATGTTCTGAAGGCCAACAAGTACCACAAGCTTACGATTGGCAGTGGGGCTACCGTGAGAAGTTCGCTGAAGCAGGCATCACAGGTATTCTTGGTGCTGGTTTCGATCCAGGTGTGGTATCAATCTTTGCTGCATACGCGGTTAAGCACTTGTTCGATGAGATTGACTCAATTGATGTAATGGATGTGAATGCTGGTGACCACGGCAAGAAGTTTGCGACAAACTTTGACCCAGAAACCAACATGCTTGAGATCCAAGGCGATTCTTTCTACTGGGAAAATGAAGAGTGGAAACAAGTACCTTGTCACTCTCGTATGCTTGAGTTTGAATTCCCGAACTGTGGTTCTCACAAAGTTTACTCAATGGCGCACGATGAAGTTCGTTCAATGAAAGAGTTCATCCCAGCTAAGCGTATCGAATTTTGGATGGGCTTTGGTGATGCATACTTGAACTACTTCAACTGCATGCGTGATATCGGTCTTCTTAGCCCAGATCCGCTAACACTGCACGATGGTACTGTGGTTCAGCCTCTGCATGTTCTTAAAGCACTACTACCGGATCCAACATCTCTAGCTCCTGGTTACACTGGTTTAACGTGTATCGGTACTTGGGTTCAAGGTAAGAAAGATGGTAAAGAGCGTAGCGTATTCATCTACAATAACGCAGACCACGAAGTGGCTTACGAAGACGTAGAGCACCAAGCGATCTCTTACACAACTGGTGTTCCAGCGATTACCGCTGCACTTCAGTTCTTCCGTGGCGAATGGGCTGATAAAGGCGTGTTCAACATGGAACAGTTAAATCCAGATCCGTTCCTAGCAACTATGCCGGAAATTGGTCTAGATTGGCATGTTCAAGAGCTTGAAGCAGGCCAAGGTCTTCCAGTGATTCATGAGCTGAAAAAATAAGAACTGATTTCTTGTTTTGATTGCTAATTAAAGGGGACATGGATTGTTCCCTTTTCGATGATGATAGCCTTGAAGCTTTGGTATCATTTATTTTGATTTTGTAACTCACTGCGCTCGGACAGGACAAAATCAAAATAAATCACACCAAAATTGTTAATTTACCTTTCCATCTATAGATGCTGCTTGAGTGTTTACAAAAATGACGTTTAAGAAAGAAGAACTAAAAACCCCATATTTCATGATCAACGAAGACAAGTTGATTGCGAACTTAGAAAAAGCCAAGCAACTGAAAGAGATTTCAGGTGTGAAATTGGTACTTGCGCTTAAGTGCTTCTCGACTTGGGGCGTGTTTGACATCATCAAACCGTACCTAGACGGTACTACTAGTTCTGGCCCTTATGAAGTGAAATTAGGTCACGAAACTTTTGGCGGTGAAACTCATGCTTACAGTGTGGGCTACAGTGAAGATGACGTGAGAGAGGTTGCTGACATCTGCGACAAGATGATCTTCAACTCTCAAAGCCAACTTGCTGCTTACCGTCATATTGTTGAAGGTAAAGCTTCACTGGGTTTACGTTTAAATCCGGGCGTGAGCTACGCAGGGCAAGACTTGGCGAATCCAGCACGTCAATTCTCGCGTTTGGGCGTGCAAGCTGACCACATCAAACCAGAAATTTTCGATGAGATTAATGGTGTGATGTTCCACATGAACTGTGAGAACAAAGACGTCGATGCGTTTATCGGCCTGCTTGATTCAATCTCAGAACAGTTTGGTGAGCACTTAGATAAGTTGGACTGGGTGAGCATGGGCGGAGGTGTGTTCTTCACATGGCCTGGCTATGACATCGAAAAACTCGGTCTTGCGCTGAAAGCCTTCTCTGAAAAGCACGGTGTGCAGATGTATCTTGAGCCGGGTGAAGCGATCATCACTAAAACAACCGACCTAGTTGTGACAGTGGTCGATATTGTTGAGAACGTGAAGAAAACAGCGATTGTGGATTCAGCGACTGAGGCGCACCGCCTTGACACGCTTATCTACAATGAGCCCGCATCAGTATTGGAAGCATCAGAAACAGGCAGCCATGACTACGTGATTGGTTCGTGTTCATGTCTTGCGGGCGATCAGTTCTGCGAAGCGAGCTTTGATGAGCCACTTAAGATTGGTCAAAAGCTGCATCTGTTAGACAGCGCGGGTTACACAATGGTGAAATTGAACTGGTTCAATGGCCTTAAAATGCCTTCAATCTACTGTGAACGTAGCAGTGGTGAAGTTCAGAAGCTAAATGAATTCGGCTATGAAGACTTCAAACGCTCATTATCACAATGGTCAGTTAAGTAACTGAATCACAAATTCAGAGCAATACAAAGAGCAGCTAATGAGCTGCTCTTTTTTGTTCTTTAATTTTGTTTATTTAGCTTTCAATCATCACACGAGTATCTTCACTGAGCGTTTCGAGTTCATTAACTACGTCGTCGATCTGTACTTCGATTGGCAGCTTAACGGCGATTTTTGATGTGAATAGACTTGAGCTAACACCGCCGCCACCAGCGATAAAGACGCGGTGACAATCCATATCGAGAATACTGATTCCTTGTCTATCCAATACATGAGTCACTTCGTTGACGATACCTGCTCGGTCGTTAGAGTCGAGTCTCAAGTGATGGACCGTGTCTTGAACATTGTGTGTATGATCGGAATCGACAAACTGCACGATGAGATCTGGATTGGCGCTGAACGCTTCTTTTACAATCGATTCGTTGATGGCTGGAAGTTGAACCTTTAGTACGCCTGCGACTTGGTCTTCAATAAAGTTCACTTTACTGATGAGCCATTTGCCGTCGTTTTCGTGAGTAACCGCAGCAAGCTGTTTGATTGTTGCTGGTGATGCTTTTCCGATAAAGTTTACGATAAATGTACTGTTCATATCAGCCCCCAAGTTTTCAATTATTCTTTGCTAATTAAATGTTTGATATCACGCGATAAAGTTCTTTAATTTCAGTGTAGAAGGTTACATCGAACAATGTTTGACCTAGGTCAATTTTTGAAACTAAGCTTCGATGCAAAAAAAGAGAATGAAGAGTAGGGCACAAAAAAAGCGGCTAGAGAGCCGCTTTTTAGAAGAGTTGTCACTGTGATTGATGATTCAGCAACTTATATTCAATAACTTATATTGAGTAGTACTAGAGACGAATTAGAACGTTACTTTGAAGTTCATACCAACAAACTGAGAGTCGTATGGTGCGCCAGCATCGTAAGCAAAACGTGCAGCGTCTTGGTTATCCCACCAAGGGTTAGTATTCAGGTTAACTTCTGCATCACCGCCCCATGCGTCACTTACCCAGTAGTGAATGTGTCCAACAGGGTTAAGGAAGAATAGCGACACATCACCCATGGTTTGAGAGCCCATCACTTCGCCACCTGAAGCAATGATATCCTGCTCTGCTTCTAGCATCATTTCACCGACAACCGCACCGAAGAAAGGTGTGATGAAGAGATCTTGCCATGAAGGTACTTCTGCAAACGCTTCTACGCCGTATTCCCAGAAGAACGTCGACATAGTCCAAGAGTATAAGAATGACTCAAACTCGTCGTAACCTGCGTGTCGAGCTGCGGTGTAGTAAACACCACCGAAATATGGGTGCATTACGTAGTTTAGGAAGTGTTCGTCACGGTCCCATGTTGGACCAGCAGAAACGTTATCTTTCCACTTTTTACCTAATGAGCTGATATCACGTTGGTCATCATCCCACTTAGTGATACTTTCAGGGAGCAGAGTCATTAGACCCACTGTCGCGACACTCAAGCCAAGAATGGTGTAGGTTTGACCCATTAGGTAATCCCAATCTTTCTCCTGACTCACCAACATGTGTTTTGGTTGTTGGATTGAGAAGTCGTACTCATCACTCGATTCGCTCAGTGCGTAATTGGTACTAGGCTTGTAGGTGTACAAGTTGTCATTAAAACAGTAATCTTGAGCACATTCATCCGAGTAAGAAAGGTTGATTGGCAGGTCGAAGTCGTATTGGCTTGCAACCGAGTTAACTGACATTAGCATTGAAAATGCGGCAGTAACCTTTGCTAGTAACGGTGATTTGGCCACAAGGGTCTCCATGAGAAAGTTTGGAATTGATCAGGGTCACAATTATCTATTAAATGCCTGATTTAGGGAACTAATAATTTATAGCTTTTCCTAAGAAAACCTTAGGTTTAACATTATTAATATTAATATTAATGAAAAGGCGAATTGATCCAAATTCAACCATAGACCAGTTTGTAAATAATGCAGTGTCTTTTTATGACAACAAGGGATAGAAATATGACGAAAATCGCAATGTTAAGCACAGGTGAAGAAGTTCTTCATGGAGACATTGTAGATACAAACGCAGCTTGGATGTCTGCTGAGTTTTATCAGCATGGTTTTGCGCTTGCTAAGCGCTCAACTGTGGGTGATCAAATGAATGCTCTTGTTGAAGAACTGCTGATGCTGAGCTTTAACTATGATGTGGTTATCGTTAATGGTGGTTTAGGCCCGACAACCGATGATATGAGTGCTGCCGCCGCTGCAGCTGCTTCCGAGCAGAAACTCGTCATGTTCCCTGAATGGCTTGATCGTATGGAAGAGATGTTCTCTGGACGTGGCATGCCAATGCCAGACAGCAACCTTAAACAAGCTTTGTTACCTGCGAGTTCAGAGATTGTCGATAACCCTGTAGGGACGGCTTGTGGCTTCAAACTGAAAATTAACGATGCGACTTTCTATTTCACGCCGGGTGTACCAAGTGAATTCAAGCGCATGGTGACGTTTGAGATTCTTCCTGACTTGTCGTGTACCTACCCTCAAGTGGTTGCCTCTGAATGCAGTCGACTGTTTACGTTTGGTTTGTCTGAGTCCGGTATCTCTGATGTTTTGGATCAACTAAAGCTGCCAGAAGGTTATGAACTTGGTTATCGCTCTTATCTGCCGTTCATTGAGGTCAAACTGTTTGGTCCTAAGGCAGACTTAGAAACTCGCGTTAAGCTCCTGCAGATGGTTTACAAGCTGCTAGAGAGTAATGTCGTTAGTGTTGATGAGCCGATGATTGACCATATTGGACACATCATGGCGGAAAAAAAGAAGACGTTATCTGTGTCTGAAGTGTCGACCAAAGGTTCACTGTCAGCGTGGCTGCAATTGAATGAGCAGATAGAAGATTGCTTCGGACACTCATGGGTGATGGCTGAGCCAAAAGAGAGCGAACTTGAAAAGAGCGATCCATTAGCCGCGACCTTTGCGCTGGCTGGAGCAACAAGAGATAAGTGCGGAACTGAATTGGCTTTGGTGACTGGTAAGCTGGAAGGCAACACATTCAGCGTTGCATTGTCGACTGAAGCAGGCGAGTGGGGGCAGGTACTTGAGTTTTATCGTCAGTACTCGCGTGAAGACCAACGCAACGTGATTAAGACCGTTGCCGCCGATATGCTGAGAAGGCATTTAGATAACAAACCGATGTTTGGTACTTATTCTTCGGTTAAGCGATTAAAAGACATGTTTATTCCAGCGGCTATCATTAAGTAGCTATGTAAGCTAACGATGTAAGTGAACTCGCTAAGTCTGTATTAAAAACGCTAGAAAAAACGAAATAAAAAGGCCCAACATCTAAATAGGTGTTGGGCCTTTTGTTTATCTAGCCTTCTAGATAACCAAACAAGCAGCGATGTCTACACGCAACTCATCTCTGTAAGAACTCGATTACAAACCGCTTGTCATATGTAGGCTGTAGAACAAACCACGGCCGATTAACTCTGAAGCCAAGAACAATACTAGTGCTAAGCCAAGGTTAACTGGGTTCACTTTTGCTTTGTTCAGCATAGGTAGAATCCAAATCAACAAGCTTGCCATTAGCAGTGCCACTTGAAGAATCACATAGCTACCTAAACCATCGACTAACTCAGACGCTTTTGCCGCTGAAGTTTGGATGTCTCCGATTAGGTTCAGTTTTCCTACTGTCACAAGCAAGCTGATAGCAACAGCGATAACAGCCAACATGGTGATGTTACGGTCAACCGTAAAGCGGCTGTCGTTTGCGAATACAATCACGAACTGAGATAACAGCAAGCCACCCACAACCATCGTCATGATGAAGCTCAGTGGTGTGTAGATGTTGTCCCACGTCGGTACTGTGTTGATCATGTATACGTTGATCATCGCGTACATGAAGATAACACCCAGTACCATCGCGCCAACCATCAGTGCTTTCTGGATAGCAACGCCACCTTTCTTGACTACCGACAGTAACCATTGCAGGCCACCGACAGCGAAGAATGCCGCACCGAAGAACACTTCGTTAGACAACCAAGCCGAACCTAGCTGATTAAAAGCGTTAAACGCGCGCAGTGGAGAGCCAAGGTGCGTTGTCGAGAACATGAAGCCAAGACCCATCAGTACCCATAGGATAAACATTGGAACCTTGTAGCTGTTCAGCTTCTCTTCGTCATGACCAAGTACCAGTGCACGTGCGCCAATCAGTAAGTAACCACCAACCGCAGTTTGCGCCAGCACCGTAAAGAAGATTAAAGACCACTCATGAAAAATCATCTTACACCTCCTTCGGGTTTGCTAGGTGACCGCTGGTATCGCCAGTCGGCTTCGCGTTTTTGTTCAGCTTAATCACGATGTTTGGTAGCGTTTCTGTTGAAGATGGCAGTGGAGCCACATCCGCACCAGAGCCGTACTTCTCGCGAAGTGTATTGATTTCACCAAACTCCAATGCACGAAGTGGGCAAGACTCAACACAGATAGGCTGTTTGCCTTCAGAAACACGTTGGTAACAACCATCGCATTTCGTCATATGACCTTTCTTAGCATTGTATTGTGGTGCGCCGTAAGGACACGCATTGCTACAGTGCTGACAACCAATACATACGCTCTCATCAACCACAACCAAACCGTCTTCATCACGTTTGTGCATTGCGCCCGAAGGACACACTTTCACACACGCTGGGTTAGTACAGTGGTTACAAGCGATAGATAGGTAGTAAGAAAAGACATCTTTCTGAACCCAGGTATCACCATCTTGAGTGAAGCCACCACCGGCATATTCGTATACGCGACGGTAGTTCGTTTTGATGTCTAGATCGTTATAATCTTTACAAGCAAGCTGACAGGTTTTACAACCCGTGCATTTACTTGAATCAATGTAAAAGCCGTATTGTTTCATTCCAACCTACCTTATGCTTTCTTTAGCGCTTTGATTTGAACTAGGTTTGTATGCTGAGGGTTACCCTTAGCAAGTGGGCTCGGGCGCTGAGTCGTCAGCACGTTGATAGAGCCTGCATGGTCGATCTTCTGACCATCTGGTGCGTACCATGCACCTTCGCCTAGTGCGACAACTCGAGGAAGAATCCTAGGTGTCACTTTCGCTGGAATATGTACTTCGCCACGGTCGTTGAAAATACTCACCATGTCGCCGCTATCAATACCACGTTCTTTTGCATCGATTGGGTTGATCCACAACTCTTGCGGTGCTGCTGCTTTGATTTCTGCAACGTTGCCGTAAGTCGAGTGAGTACGAGCCTTGTAGTGGAAACCGGTTAGCTGAAGTGGGTACTTCTCTGCTAGTGGGTCGTTATGACCTTCGAAAGAGTCCGCGTAAATCGGAAGTGGGTGAATCACTTCGTCTTCTTTCAGCTTCCAAGTCTTCGCGATATCAGCCAGTTGCTCTGAGTAGATCTCAATCTTGCCACTTGGTGTAGTCAGTGGGTTCGCTTCAGGATCTTTGCGGAAGTCTTCGTAAGCGATGTAGTGGTGGTCGTAGCTACGTTTGTAGATACCCAGCTCTTTCATCTCTTCGAAGGTTGGCAGTGTTGGATCGTTCTTACGAGTTTCTGCGTAAAGGTGCTCAATCCATTGCTCTTGAGTACGGCCTTCGGTGAACTCTTTTTCTACGCCCATGCGTTTTGCAAGCTGAGTACACATCTCGTAGATAGATTTCGCTTCAAACTGAGGCTCAATCGCTTTCTGCGCGTAGATGAAGTAAGGCATGTTCGCCGCTTTACCGTCCATACACCAGTCGTCTTGCTCAGACGTTGTTAAGTCTGGCAGGATGATATCGGCGTATTTCGCTGAAGAAGTCATATGGTTATCAACCACGACAATCATTTCACACGCACTTTCATCTTGAAGAATCGCGTGAGTCTTGTTGATGTCTGAGTGTTGGTTGATGATGCAGTTACCTGCGTAGTTCCAGATCATTTTGATTGGGTTCTTAAGGCGCTCTGCACCGCGAACACCATCAGTGATGTCGGTCATTTCATGGTGACGGTAAATCGCGTCTGTCCACATGAACATTGAAATAGACGTTTCAACTGGGTTTGGCACAGTAGGGAAGCGCACAAACGGAATGTTGATGTCACTTTCACGAGCACCTGTTGAACCGCCTGATACACCCACAGAACCGGTGAGTAGCGACAGCATTGCGATTGCACGACAAGCTAGCTCACCGTTCGCAGTACGTTGTAACCCCCAACCTTGGTGGATAGCACACGGTTTTGCTGTGCCCATCTCACGACCAAGCTTCACGATAGTATCAACTGGAATACCCGTGATCTTAGAAGCCCACTCTGGTGTTTTCTCTACGCCATCTTCACCTAAACCTAGGATGTAAGATTTGTAGTCGCTGTTTTTAGGCGCTGATGCAGGCAGAGTTTTCTCGTCGTAACCTACGCAGTATTTGTCTAGGAACGGTTGGTCGACAAGGTCTTCCGTGATCATCACGTGTGCAAGGCCGGCAACCAACGCAGCATCGGTAGAAGGACGAATTGGGATCCATTGATCTTCACGACCACCGGCAGTATCGGTGTAGCGAGGGTCGATGATGATCGTTCTTGCGTTCGATTTGTTTTTGCTCTCTACGTAGTGGTGGATCAGACCGCCACCAGACATACGTGTCTCAGCAGGGTTGTTACCAAACTGAATGTTAAGTTTAGTGTTCTCTAAATCAGAGAAAGAGTTGTTGTTTGCCCAACCGCCGTAGGTGTAGCTCAAGCCTTTCGTGATTTGCGCTGTTGAGTAGTCACCGTAATGGTTTAAGTAACCACCACTTAGGTTCATTAGGCGAGCAATCAGCGTTTGAGCTGGTGGCCAAGATTTAGTTACTGTACCGCCCAGCGTACCTGTACCGTAGTTTAGGTAGATAGTGTCGTTACCGTAGTCTTTGATAAGGCGTTGCATGGTGCCAGCGACTTCATCGTAAGCCTCTTCCCAGCTAATACGTTTGAATTTACCTTCACCACGTTTACCCACACGTTTCATTGGGTATTTCAGGCGATCTGGGTTGTAAACACGGCGGCGCATCGAGCGACCACGTAGACACGCACGAACTTGGTGATGACCGTATTCGTCAGTACCTGTGTTGTCGGTTTCTACGTATTTGATTTCACCGTTTTGTACATGCATACGCAGTGGGCAGCGAGAGCCACAGTTTACTGTACATGCACTCCATACGATTTTCTCATCCACATTCTCAGCAACCGCAGCCGCTACTGGTTTGGATTTGAAAGGTAAAGCGATACCGCCCGCAAGTGCGGCTGCACTACCTACTGCAGAAGAAGCTTTCATGAAGCCTCTTCGAGTAAGATTCATTACCCCAGATTCTTTCTTATTCGTCATTCTAAGATGCCTTTTGCTATTGATGGCTAGCACTTTATAGGTAGTTTGTTTTTTATGTTTTTATTTCGGATTGTTGATTGATTGGCATCAAATAAGAGCGAAATTTAAATCTTATGAATCGAATGTATAAAATAGATCAAAGAATTAAATCGTCTTATTTATATAATTATCTTTAAACCTATAACGGTATAAATAATAATGATTATCGATACGCATAAATTATTGGGTTCGCTATTTTATCAAGCGACAAGTAAAGAACAGTTAATCACCATTGTCGAAGCTTTGGTTGAGAGCGAAGTACTCTCTGAAGAATGCTTGCAGGCATTAAGAAGCGAAGACGAAGATGCGCTCGCAGCAGAGTTCAGCCGCCTGTTTGAAGGCGTTGGAGACATGCCAGCTCCGCCTTGGGGTTCTGTGTACCTAGATAAAGACCGCGTTGTGTTTGGTGCTTCTACGGTTGAGTATCGCCAGTTTTTAGAATTGAATCAGATTGAATTAGACACTGGGTTAAGAGAGCCGGAAGATCAATTTGGTTTAATGTTATTCGCTCATGCGTATTTGTTAGAAAATAATAATATTAATTCGGCTGGTGAATTACTTGAGGGTCACTTATTAACTTGGTCTTCTGTTTATTTAGAAAAACTAAATAAAGCATCAGAGTTATCTTTTTATAAAAAGCTATCGGTTGATGTAATAGATTGGTTTAAGTACTTAATATCTGAATATAATTTAAACGTTGCTACTAAAAAGTTATATATCGACTAATGTCTGAACAAATAAATTCAAATAGACGCGGTTTCTTAACTCGACTTTCTAAACCGGTTAAAGCAGCCGCGAATTATGAAGAGATATCACAGCGCTTGCATGCAAGACCGCCAAGAGCGGTCGATGAGGTGCTGTTTGAGCGTCTTTGCGACGGTTGTGGATTGTGTGAACAATCGTGTCCAAATAGCGTTATTGAGATGCTAGAGGGCAGTGCGCTGCTGAATTTGGATTACAACAGTTGTTCTATGTGTAACAAATGCACTGAAGTGTGTCCGACCGGCGCACTTCATCCAACGGTCACGCCTTATATCGACCTCAAGCCGAGCTTTGCGGATAGCTGCAATAATTACATGCAAATGGACTGTTCAGCATGCCAAACGGCGTGTTCAGCTGGTGCAATACACATCGAAGTAGGAGAGTTGCCTACAGTGGACAAAGATAAGTGTAACGGCTGTGGAGAGTGCCGAAGCGCTTGTTATATTGGCTCTGTGACTCTTAACCTGACTCAGCAATAAACGTTTGGCTTTGTATGACACAAGCCAACAGGAAGATTTGGTTGAGTGATAGACGAGTCGCTTTAGATACCTAAAGACATAAATAGAAAAGGGTCCGCATTCCTAAAGGAAGCGGACCCTTTTTTGATTCTTATTGACGATATTCGAACAAAGTGACCTAAAGCCAGCTGGCTTATGCGCGTTTTTGCTTGTTTCTATGAATAACGTTACTCAGCGATAGCTCAGTCTTTGCTTTACAGATACAAGGCAATATCTCATTACCTTGCGTGTAAGCCATAGCAAAACCAACGTACTCGACCTCACCAGAATCCAACGTGCAGCGGCAAGCGCCACAGTGACCATCTCGGCAGTTGTATTCTGGCTCTAACCCAGCTTGTTCCATTGTTTCCAACAGAGTGTTTGAAGGGTTAGATTCAATTGAAGTCAGTTTGTTGATTTTGATTGTTGGCATTACAGCTCAAATCCTTCAAAGTCGTCAGCTTTTACTTCGTTGTCGATTTGGCCAACTAGGTAAGAACTGATTTCTGCTTCTTGTGGAGCAACTTGAACGTTATCTGAAGACAACCAAGCGTTGATCCATGGAATTGGGTTCGACGTTGCTGCTGGGTAAGCCGTACCTAGGCCAACAGCCTGCATACGGATGTTGGTAATGTACTCAACGTATTGGCAAAGAATGTCTTTGTTCAGACCAATCATAGAGCCATCTTTGAATAGGTATTCTGCCCACTCTTTCTCTTGCTCAGCCGCTTCTTTGAATAGGTCGAAACACTCTTGCTTACACTCTTCAGCGATCTGCATGAATTCAAAATCATCTTGACCATTGCGTAGCAAGTTGATCATGTGCTGTGTACCAGTAAGGTGAAGGGCTTCATCACGAGCGATTAGCTTGATGATCTTCGCGTTACCTTCCATTAGCTCACGCTCAGCGAATGCAAATGAACATGCGAAACTTACGTAGAAACGAATCGCTTCTAGTGCGTTTACAGACATTAGACATAGGTAAAGTTTCTTCTTCAGGTCGTGAAGTGAAATCTTGACGTCTTCGCCGTTGATGCTGTGGTTGCCTTCACCGTAGCGGTGGTAGTCAGCCGTTAGCTTGATTAGGTCGTCGTAGTAGAAAGCGATGTCTTTAGCACGCTTCAGAATCTCTTCATTTTCAACGATGTCGTCGAATACTACGCCTGGATCATTCACGATGTTACGGATGATGTGCGTGTAAGAACGAGAGTGAATCGTTTCAGAGAAAGACCAAGTTTCAATCCAAGTTTCAACTTCTGGTAGAGATACCAATGGAAGTAGGGCAACGTTAGGGCTGCGGCCTTGGATTGAATCTAGAAGCGTTTGGTACTTCAAGTTAGAGATGAAGATGTGCTTTTCATGCTCAGGAAGCTTGTTGTAGTCGATACGGTCGCTAGACACGTCTACTTCTTCTGGACGCCAGAAGAAAGAAAGCTGCTTCTCGATAAGCTTTTCGAAGATTTCGAATTTTTGTTGGTCGTAACGTGCAACGTTTACCGACTGACCCAAGAACATTGGTTCTTTTAGTTGGTCATTTTTTTGCTGAGAAAAAGTACTGTAAGCCATAAATGCCTCAAATCCTTTAAAGACCCGTAATAAAACGGACCCTGTTAATGCTTTAAACCCAGAGAAGATAACTCTTCTCTGGGGTCTTAATGTTTATTGCGGTTTAGATCTTACAACCGCCGCCTTCACAATCTTCTTCCGGCACTTGAACTGCATCGCCTTGGTCGTCTTTAGCACCATCACGAGTGTTATGGTAGTAAAGCGTCTTAACACCGTACTTGTACGCTGTTAGTAGGTCTTGAAGCAGCTTCTTCATTGGTACTTTACCGCTGTCGTAAACACTTGGGTCATAGTTAGTGTTTGCAGAGATAGCTTGGTCAACGAATTTTTGCATGATACCCACTAGGTGTAGGTAACCGTCGTTAGAACCAATGTTCCAAAGTAGCTCGTAGTTCTCTTTAAGATTTAGGAAATCTGGAACCACTTGCTTAAGGATGCCGTCTTTCGATGCTTTCACTGATACGTAACCACGTGGTGGCTCGATACCGTTAGTCGCGTTCGAGATTTGAGACGATGTCTCAGAAGGCATAAGCGCTGTTAGCGTAGAGTTACGCAGACCGTGCTCCATGATCTCTTCACGTAGAGAATCCCAATCGTAGTGCAGTGGCTCTTCACATACTAAGTCGATATCTTTTTTGTAAGTATCGATTGGCAGTAGGCCTTTCGCGTAGTTGGTCTCGTGGAAAGATGGGCAACGGCCTTGCTCTTTCGCTAGTTCAACAGATGCTTTTAGCAAGTGGTATTGAATTGCTTCAAAAGTACGGTGAGTCAGGCCATTCGCGCTGCCATCAGAGTACTTAACACCATTCTTCGCTAGGTAGTATGCGTAGTTGATTACACCTACACCTAAAGTACGACGGTTCATTGTCGACTTGTATGCAGCTGGAAGCGGGTAGTCTTGGTAATCAAGCAGTGCATCTAGAGCACGAACAACCAGCTCAGAAAGCTCTGCTAGGTCGTCCAGTTCATTGATTGCGCCAAGGTTGAATGCTGAAAGCGTACATAGTGCAATTTCGCCTTCGTCATCTTCTACGTTAGAAAGTGGCTTAGTAGGAAGCGCGATTTCTAGACATAGGTTCGATTGACGAACAGGTGCTACTTCAGAATCAAACGGGCTGTGTGTATTACAGTGGTCAACGTTCTGAATGTAGATACGACCAGTAGAAGCACGCTCTTGCATTAGCAGAGAGAAAAGCTCAACGGCTTTAACCGTTTCACGCTTCACTGAAGGATTGTTTTCGTACTTAACGTATAGCTCTTCAAAACGGTCTTGGTTTTCGAAGAACGCATCGTAAAGGCCAGGTACGTCTGAAGGTGAGAACAGGCTGATGTTGCCACCCTGAACTAGGCGAGAGTACATAAGCTTGTTCAGCTGTACGCCGTAATCCATGTGACGAACTCGGTTCTCTTCAACGCCGCGGTTGTTTTTCAGTACTAATAGAGACTGAACTTCACCGTGCCATAGTGGGTAGAATACCGTTGCTGCACCGCCACGAACACCACCTTGAGAACAACATTTTACTGCTGTTTGGAAGTATTTGTAGAAAGGGATACAGCCTGTGTGGAACGCTTCACCATTACGGATTTCAGAACCAAGCGCACGGATACGACCTGCGTTGATACCAATACCAGCACGTTGAGATACGTACCGAACAATTGAGCTTGCTGTCGCGTTGATTGAATCAAGGCTGTCACCACACTCGATCAGTACACAAGAACTGAATTGACGAGTAGGCGTACGTACACCAGACATGATCGGTGTAGGTAGAGAAATCTTAAACGTAGACGATGCGTCGTAAAAACGTTTGATGTAGTCAAGACGAGTCGATTTCGGGTATTTAGCGAATAGACACGCAGCAACTAAAATGTAAAGGAACTGAGCACTCTCGTAGATTTCTTTCGTTACACGGTTTTGCACGAAGTATTTACCTTCGAGCTGCTTAACCGCTGCGTAAGAGAAGTCTAAGTCACGTTTGTGGTCGATGTACTCGTCAAGCTCTTCGAATTCAGCTTTCGTGTAATCTTCCATAAGGTGGCTATCGTATTTACCCATATCAACCAGTTTTGCAACGTGGTCATACAGTGCAGGCGGCTCGTATTCGCCGTACGCTTTTTTACGTAGGTGGAATACAGACAGACGTGCTGCTAGATATTGGTAATCAGGAGTCTCTTCAGAGATTAAATCCGCTGCTGACTTGATGATAGTTTCATGAATGTCAGTAGTGGTGATGCCATCGTAAAACTGAATGTGAGCTTTCAATTCTACTTGTGATACAGAAACATTGTGCAAGCCTTCAGCTGCCCATGTAATCACGCGATGGATCTTCTCTAGATCGATCGTTTCTTTGCGCCCGTTACGCTTGGTAACAGTAAGTTGTTGGTTCATTCTGCTTAATTTCCCTAACAAAACTGAACAAGGCCGTGTTTTTGTGTATTTCTGTGTAATTTTTGTAAATTACGTTTCGGCTTTGTGATCTTGGTCTACCCATACATTGTAGTTCAAACACAACATATAGGGGTCATTTGTTTGTTGGGTTACAAGATAGTGCTACAACTGATATTTTTCAAGGTAAAGAAATGGGGTTGCTTGTGGATAAGTGGTGGATTGAAAAAAAACTGTAAGTGACCACTAACTGATGAGGTTATATGTGACTTGATTGTATAAAAGTCGGCTTTTAATGATGCTTTATTTTTGCACGCCCATAAAAAAAAATTCCTTGATCTTTGGCCAAAATGGGCGATTGATTTTAGGCGATTAAATTTAAATCGAGGTGGTCAAAATGGAAGCTAGCGCACGAAATTTAGACTGAAAAAAGTCGCAAAGTTATGGTAATTGCAACTCTTTTCATTCGTCTTTTTTACAAAAGGTTTTACGGTAGGGCTACCGATATTTTTTAGCCAAAGTTTTGCGTGTGGACGATGTAGTTTACGTCTACATTTGTGCCTAAACGATAAGTGTCCGTAAGAGGATTGTAGTGCAGCCCTGTAATCCCTAGTTCTTGCAGCGGAGTGTTATCGACCATCTTGATAAGTTCTGCAGGGCGAATGAACTTCTCGTGCTCATGAGTGCCCTCAGGAACAATCTTAAGTAGCTTTTCTGCACCAACAATAGCGAACAGGTAAGATTTGAAGTTACGGTTCAAGGTAGAGAAGAACACGTGACCACCCGGTTTCACTAATTTTGAACATGCACTAATCACAGATTGTGGATCAGGAACGTGCTCTAGCATTTCCATACATGTCACCACATCGTAAGTTTGTGGATTCTGTTCTGCATGGTCTTCGATGGTGCTCTGGATATAATCGAGCTTGGTGCCAGTTTCCAATGCGTGAAGACGTGCCACTTCTAGCGGTTCTTTACCCATATCTAGGCCAGTGACTACTGCGCCCTCAACAGCCATGCTTTCAGCCAAAATGCCGCCACCGCAGCCAACATCGAGGACTTTCTTACCAAATAAACCTTCGGTCTTTTCTAGCACGTAATTTAGGCGCAGTGGGTTGATTTGATGTAGAGGCTTAAACTCGCCTTCCAGATCCCACCAGCGCGACGCCATGTCTTCGAATTTCTTGATTTCTGCTGGGTCTACGTTCTGTGATTTAGTCATAATCGGCATTTCCAAGTTAAATAATGCATCCATGAAATTGCAGGCATTATAACTTGCCTTTTCGCGCTGACCAGAAGATCTACAATTTTGCTAGTTTATTGGATGTAAAGTGACCATGTTTCAGCAAGATATGATGCGGAGGTGCAATTTCTCATCAATTGATTGGCTACAAGGGTCACAAGATGGTAAAAGGAGAGGGAAAGTGATGCCTCCGTAGGTAAATTTGTGTTATATTTTTCGGTCTTATACGTATTCAAAAATACGATCTGACTATAGAGGGAAAATGGCTCTATGAGCGATCTAGCGAAAGAGATCACGCCCGTAAATATTGAAGATGAGCTTAGAGGTTCATACCTAGACTACGCGATGTCCGTCATCGTTGGTCGTGCCCTTCCAGATGTGCGTGATGGCCTAAAACCTGTACACCGCCGCGTTTTGTTCGCGATGAATGTACTAGGTAATGATTGGAACAAACCATATAAAAAGTCTGCTCGTGTAGTAGGTGATGTAATCGGTAAATACCACCCACATGGTGATAGTGCTGTATACGATACTATTGTTCGTATGGCGCAACCGTTCTCACTGCGTTACATGCTAGTTGATGGCCAAGGTAACTTTGGTTCTATCGATGGCGACTCCGCGGCTGCAATGCGTTATACCGAAGTTCGTATGGCGAAAATTGCTCACGAGCTCCTGGCTGACCTTGATAAGGAAACTGTGGATTACGTACCGAACTACGATGGTACAGAACAAATTCCAGCAGTACTTCCTACAAAAATTCCTAACCTATTGGTAAACGGTGCTTCTGGTATCGCAGTAGGTATGGCTACCAACATCCCACCACATAACCTTGGTGAAGTTGTTGATGGCTGTTTAGCATTTATCAATAATGAAGATATCACTATTGATGAGCTAATGGACTATATCCCTGGTCCTGACTTCCCAACAGCAGCACTTATCAGTGGTCGTAAAGGCATCGTAGATGCTTACAAGACTGGCCGCGGTAAGGTTTACATGCGTTCAAAAGCGGATATCGAAGTAGAGAAGAATGGTAAAGAAACCATTATCGTTACTGAGATCCCTTACCAAGTAAACAAAGCTCGTTTGATCGAGAAGATTGCTGAACTGGTTAAAGATAAGAAAGTAGAAGGCATCAGTGCACTGCGTGACGAGTCTGATAAAGACGGTATGCGTATTGTTATTGAATGTAAGCGTGATGCAGTAGGCGAAGTGGTTCTTAACAACCTATACGCTCAAACTCAACTGCAAACGACTTTCGGTATCAACATGGTTGCGTTGAATAACGGTCAACCACAGTTGTTCAACATCAAAGACATGCTTAAGTGCTTCGTAGACCACCGTCGCGAAGTTGTGACTCGTCGTACTATCTTCGAATTGAAGAAAGCACGCGACCGTGCACACATCCTTGAAGCATTGTCTCTAGCACTTGCTAACATTGATGAAATCATTGAACTGATCAAGAGCGCGCCAACACCAGCAGAAGCTAAAGTTGGTTTAGTGTCTCGTGGTTGGGATCTTGGTAACGTTGCTTCAATGCTTGAGCGTGCAGGTACTGACGCAGCTCGTCCTGATTGGTTAGAAGACCAATACGGCATCCGCGATGGTCAATACTTCCTAACGGAAACACAAGCACAAGCAATTCTAGAACTTCGTCTTCACCGCCTAACAGGCCTTGAGCACGAGAAGATTCTAGACGAGTACAAAGCCCTTCTAGAAGAAATCGCTGAGCTAATGCACATTCTTGCAAGCACTGAGCGTTTGATGGAAGTTATCCGTGAAGAACTTGAAGCAGTACGTGAAATCTATGGCGACGAGCGTCGTACAGAAATCACAGCGGCAGTTCATGACATCGACATGGAAGAGCTGATTGCTCAAGAAGACGTTGTAGTAACGCTTTCTAACGCAGGTTACGTTAAGTACCAAATCCTAAGCGACTACGAAGCTCAGCGTCGTGGTGGTAAAGGTAAGAGTGCAACTAAGATGAAAGATGAGGATTACATTGAGCGTCTGCTTGTTGCTAATACTCACGATAACATCCTATGTTTCTCTACTCGTGGTAAGACATACCGTCTGAAAGTTTACCAACTGCCATTAGCAAGTCGTACTGCTCGTGGTAAGCCTATCGTTAACATTCTTCCTCTAGAAGAAGGTGAGCGTATCACGGCTATCCTGCCTGTTTCTGAGTTCTCTAACGAGAAATTCATCTTCATGGCAACGGGTGACGGTACTGTTAAGAAGACATCACTGGATCAGTTCGCAAACGTACGTGCTAACGGCCTAATTGCAGTTAACCTACGTGACGATGATTCACTGATTGGCGTTGACATCACTAACGGTGATAGCGACATCATGCTGTTCTCTAAATCGGGCAAAGTTGTTCGCTTTAACGAGGACAAAGTACGTGCAATGGGCCGTACTGCCTCTGGTGTTCGTGGTATGAAGCTTCCAGAAGACGATCAAGTAGTATCGTTGATTGTTCCTTCTAACGAAGGCGATATCCTAACTGTGACTCAAAACGGTTACGGTAAGCGTACTGAACTAGCTGAATACCCAACGAAAGGCCGTGCAACGCAAGGTGTGGTTTCTATCAAAGTCTCTGAACGTAATGGCCCAGTTGTTGGCGCTGTTCAAGTTGAAGAAGGCGACGAAATGATGATGATCACCGACGCAGGTACGCTAGTACGTACTCGCGTTGCGGAAGTGAGCCAAGTTGGTCGTAACACTCAAGGTGTAACACTGATTCGTACTTCTGACGACGAGAACGTTGTAGGTCTACAACGTATCGACGAAGTAGAAGAAGCTGAGATTGTAGAAGGCGAAGCTGAGGCTGGTGCTGAAACTATTAACGCTGACGTTGCTGAATCAAGCGAAGAGCAAGCATCAGATGCTTCTGACTCTGAAAGTGATAGCGAGCAAGACACTGAGTAATCTCGATTACGCTAAGTAATTAAGCTTATCATTGAAAAAACCGAGCCTAAGTGCTCGGTTTTTTATTGCCTGTGGTTTGTGGAAAATCGTTAAATGCCAATAGCTATAACTTGATCAAGTTTGCTTTGTGGTGAAAGAGGTAGAGTGAATGGGCGGATAAAAAGGGAGAGTAAAATGGATATCTGGTTACTGGTTGCTTTGTTATTGATGAGCCTATTTTTGGTGGTGATTGTCGTTGCATCAAACAAAAACAGTCGTAGCCTTAAGGGGAACCTTCTTATATCACTCACCGCAGTGCTACTCAGTGGCATTATCTGGTTTCAAATGAAGCAAGAGCTGCCTCAGCCTCCTTCCAATGACAACGAAAATTACACCACAACAGATTTCCAAGATGAGCTGCAACAAAGCCTTAAGCAAGACCCTAATCAATCAGACCTTTGGTTTAAGCTTGGTGGTGTTTATATGCAGAAAGGGGAGTTTGATGCTGCATTTACCTGTTACGACTATGCGATTCGTTTAGACCCACAGGCGCCTTCAGGGCTTTATGCAGCTAAAGCGAGCGCCTTGTATTACCTAAGTTCACAGGCGATGAGTGATGATGTGAAAGTGCTCTTAAATCAATCCATGGAGCTTGATCCCAACGATCGTACGGCATTGATGTTGATAGCGACCGATCACTTCATCAGTATGCGCTACCAACAAGCGATCGATGCTTGGACTCAAATTCTCGATTCTAACCAGAAAGGCATTGATCGTGTCTCTATCATCCATTCGATCAACCAAGCTAAGCAAATGATCCGTTAAACGGGCACTATCTGTAATTTCGAGATTATTTGCTTTCTTGCATCTCAATTAAACCGCCAGCGTTGTGGATCTGTGTAAACCCTTGAGCTTTCAAATACTGGTAAGCTTGTCCTGAGCGGTTACCACTGCGGCAATACAAAACGATAGGTTGAGCTTTGTCTATGCTGGCAAAGTGCGTAGCGACTTCAGAAAGAGGGTAGTTAATCGCATTGTCCAGATGACCTTGCTTGAACTCTCCTGGTGTCCTGACATCAACGACCAGCGCACCTTCCTCAATCATTTCCCACCCTGTTTCTGCTCGTTCTGAGGCGTGAAGTCCTGAACTTGTTAATGCGATGCATAATGCCGAAAGCGAAAGTAAGTGCTTCATTCTTTGTTCCTTGAATTAGCTAAAAGGTAATGTGAAATTGGGACGGTTGAGTGCGCCCAAATCTAAAAAACCAGCCACACCTTTACAGTGTGACTGGTTTTATCTTATTGGTCTATTTGAAGGAACTAGTATTCGTAGTTAGCTTCACGCTTTTCAGCTTGCTCTTCCCACTTAGGAACCACGGTGTCTAAGAAGTGTTGCTTCTCAGCATTCATCTTATCCATGTCCATTCCTAGCGCTTTCTGAGCGGCTTCTTTGGTTGAGATATCTGGAATCTCGATTGGATCGGTAATGCCTTTCTTCGCAAGTAGACGAACAATCTTAGTTCGCGCGTCTGCTGCGCGGTCAACCGCCGTTCCAAGAACCTCTAGGGCTACTTCAGGCGCGTGCATGTGAACACCATGAGATGCGATAGCGTAGTCCCAACGCCATTGCGCATGACGAATATCTTGTAAGATAGGTGCCATCTCTTGTTCTGTTGCGCCTGCTTCCCATGCTGCGCCTGCTTCAAAGTGAGCGGCTACGATTTGTTTCTCAGCGGTCAGCTTCATGTTTAGTACTTGAGCTTTGCGGCTTGAAACGATGTTACGCATGGTCTCTTTAGATTGAGTATGGCAGTTAGCACAAGTGTCTTCGAAGCGGTCAAACGGGTTACCTACTTTATGGTCTGTGTAAACGGTACCGTCTTCTTTCGTCACTTTAGGCATGTGGCAGTCAACACAAGCGACGTTGTTCTTACCGTGAATACCTTCACGCCAAGTTTCGTAACCTGGGTGCTGAGCCTTTAGCATTGGTGCTTTAGAGACTTTATGTGTCCAATCTTTAAAACCAATCTGATCGTAGTACTCTTCCATCTGTTCAACACGCGTCCCTTTATCCCAAGGGAATTTCACACCTTTTGTTGGACCCGTGAAGTAGTATTCCACGTGACACTGAGCACACACAGAGGCTTGCTGATCAAAGCGACCTTGCTCTTCGAAGTTCTTCCCAATCGCATCGAACGCACGTTCAACATAAGGACGAGTGATCTTTAGTGCAGGTTCGCCATTTTTAAAGCCTTCACTTTGAGTATCGTGACAGTCGGCACAACCAATTGGATTGACTATCTCGCTGCCAAGACGAGCCCATTTACCTTCAAAGTAGCCGTCTTCACCACGCTCTTCAATAACGCGTGCTACGTCTGGGCTTTTACAGCTCCAGCACGCCATTGGCATTGGGCCTGAATTTTCGTCGGTTGGTCCGCCAGTACGCAGGGTTTGTCTTACATCATCAACCGCATAAAAGTGGCCGCGGGCTTTGTTGTAGTCTTTCGCGAAACCGTAGCCCGCCCATAGAATAACCATGTTTGGATCTTCTTTTAGTGCGTCTTCAATGGCTTCGCTCTCTGACGTTTGTCTCCATGAATGGTATTGATCTGGGTGGTTTTGCTCGAACTGGTCGTTACGAGGATCACCAATTTCTTTTTGTTCAGACGCAGCAAAACTGGTCGCGCTTACTAGTGATGCGCTAACCATTAATAATGCTGTGACGGAATTACGTATCCAATGCTTTTTCACAGTGATATCTCCAATATACTGATTTTTATACCAAGCGTTGTGAGTTTGCTATTCAAATTAAGAACTGGAGAATTGCTGTTTATATTAATTCATAAATAAACACATTTTGTTACGTGTCGGATGTTTGCTTGTTTTAGATCAATTAATTACAGTGACTTCAATCACGTTGAAGTTTATATAGCCCTAAAGGGGTATGTGGACATCAAGTTAGACTGGTCTTATTGAGAATTATTATCATATATAACAAATAATTACCCGACATGCCCTCACTATAAATAGGGTGATTGTGTTCACATATTACCCTTTGTATATTTCGCTTTACCTAATTAGGGGTATATTCTAAATATAGAAAGCGTTGTGGCTTATCCAAAATAAGAATTGATATCATTTAAGCGGTAATAATATCGTTTAAGGGTACTTTTGTTTAACCGGAATATTATTTAGTTGAGAGTTAAATAATGCCGGTATAAGGAAAGGATAAAATGGGCAATATTAAATTGGCCATAGTCATAATGCTTAAATCCCTTCTAGCATTCTGCCTCTATGGTTATTCCATTCATGCTGTTGCAGAGCCTGCTGTTACGCCAGTAGGAGAGTCAACAAGACATGAAGTCGAATTAATACGTGACAAAGATTACAAGTGTGTCCAATGCCATAAAGATTCTAAAGAAACGGTATTTGGTTCACATGGTGAGAGTGCGCACGCTTTGCTTGGCCGTGAAGTGAATTGCACAGATTGTCATAGTTCTATTGGCCCCGATCACCGTGATGGTGCACCTGAGGTGGTGAAGTATCGCGCGGCTCAATCACAACCCGGAACCGAAAAGGTTTTCCTCGATCCTAGCTTAATCCTAGATGCCAACAGCCAATGTATAGATTGTCATAAGCCTGATGATCTGCGCGAAGCGAGTTGGACTCATGACGTACACGCACAAAACTTAACGTGTTCAAACTGTCACGATGTGCATGCGAGTGAAGCGAAGGTGCTTGGCTTAGATAAAAAGCAAACCATCAAGCTGTGTGTGGATTGCCATTCAGACTTCAACCAGAAGAAAGAAGGGGAGTAATCTATGAGCTGCTCAAGAAGAAACTTTTTAGCTGGCGCGGGTGCCGTTATTTTCACAACTGGTGTTGCAGGTACTGCAGCGGTTACAAGCCGCAAAACGCTGGCTAATGTTCAGGAAGATGGCACCAAGCGTTACGGAATGGTTCATGACGAAACCGCTTGTATTGGCTGTACTGCTTGTACTGAGGCGTGTCGTGAAGTAAACAAAGTGCCTGAAGGCGTATCGCGCTTAGAAATCATAAAGAGCGAACCTCAAGGTGAATATCCAAATGTTGATTACCGTTTCACTCGTAACTCTTGTCAACATTGTGATAATGCACCTTGTGTGATGGTTTGCCCAACAGGCGCCGCCTATAAAGATGAGAAGACAGGAATTGTTGATGTACATAAAGAGAAGTGTGTCGGCTGTGGTTATTGCCTGCTAGCTTGTCCATATCAAGTGCGCTTCTTCCATCCTAAGAATAAGTCGGCCGACAAATGTAACTTCTGCCGCGATACCAATCTTGCGCAAGGTAAATTACCTGCTTGTGTTGAATCTTGCCCTACCAATGCGCTGATATTTGGCGACTTAAATGACCCTAAGAGCGAGATAAACCAGGTACTTAAATCTGAAGTGGTTTACAGAGATAAGGCTTATCTAGGTACTCAGCCAAAACTCTATAAAGTGCCACACCAAAAAGGGGAGATTTGATTATGAGTGCATGGGATACAGCGTTTCAATCAGGTACCGTGGTTTGGGACTGGATCATTGCTATCTATCTGTTTTTGGCGGGTATGTCAGCGGGTGCAGTGATGATCTCGATTTACCTTAAGAGAAAGGTGATTGAGGACGATCCAGCGAATAATGGTGTATTAAAGGCAACGGCTTTTCTAGCACCATTCGGGATCATCTCAGGTTTATTGATCTTGGTTTTCCACCTGACGAAACCACTATCATTTTGGAAGATCATGATCTTTTATAATCCGACGTCAGTGATGTCGATGGGTGTGATCTTATTCCAAGTGTATATGGTGATCCTATTTGTTTGGATCGGCATTATATTCCGAAATCAGATTGCCGTATTCTTGAGTGATCAAGCATGGTTAAAAGGGCGACTCGATTTTGTCAGTAACTGGATTGGCAAATTAGAATCTTTTGAGAATGTTTTTGAAATATTCTTAGCTGTGCTTGCGCTATTACTTGCGGCTTACACTGGCTTCTTACTCTCTGCGCTAAATACCTTCCCAATGCTGAATAACCCAGTGTTGCCGATATTGTTCTTATTCTCGAGTTTATCCTCGGGAGCGGCGGCATGTATTTTATTTGGTGTGTTGGTCTTTAAGGAGTCTCCGCATAGTGCGAGTATTTCTTGGATCCACGGCTTCGAACGTCCTGTTGTTATGTTTGAACTGTTTGTCCTTGTTACTTTCTTCACTGGGTTGATATTTGCTGGTGGTCAAAGTGAGCAGGCAGTATGGAACGCGATTGGCGGTGGTTTCTGGGCAAGTTGGTTCTGGTATGGCGTAATTGGTGTGGGTATGGTTTTACCCTTGTTGCTTAACGCCGTGACACCAGCATCGGTTCGCCATAGTACTGTGTATATTTTCTCTGTTACTTCATTGAGTCTGATGGGCGTATTAATGCTAAGAACGTTTGTCCTTTATGCAGGACAATTAACGTTAGCTTAATTTCGCTCAAGGTTATAAGTGAGTGGATGTTGGATACTAAACATCTGCTCACTAAATTTCTTTTCGCTGAGTAGCAATAGCTAGTTGAGTTACATCAGCTAGTTGAGCAATCAATGCCAATAATGGTTTAACTTGGTTCTGCTTAGGTAGAGCCTGATTGAGGTGATATGGTCGGTTCTTTGGGGCTGTTTAGTTTAATTTTGGTCGCTGTTCTCAGCAGCATTATCGCTGTGTATTCGATGTATCAAATGCTAACTAAACAAGCACAAAATGTGGCTTTAATTCGCAGTTTCTCCCTCTCTAGCGCTTTGTTTTCCATTGGCGCTATCGTTTTACTTGGCTATGCCTTTGTAGGTGACGACTTTTCCATCCTCTATGTTGCAGAACACTCCAATACTCAATTACCCACCTTCTTCAAAATGGCCGCTGTGTGGGCTGGACATGAAGGCTCATTGCTATTTTGGGTCTTAACCATTAGCTGTTGGTCGGGTGTGATTGCCCTACAAAAGCAATATTCTTCTGAGTATCAGAGCCGCGTATTGTGGGTGATGAATGTGTTACTCGCGATATTTGCATGGTTTACCTTATTTGCTTCGAACCCATTTGAACTGAATTCGACCTTGCCACTTGAAGGGCGTGACCTTAACCCAATGCTGCAAGACGTTGGTTTGATATTCCATCCGCCTCTGTTGTATTTGGGTTATGTTGGTTTCTCTGTGGTCTTGGCATTTGCTGTGGCCGCTTTGCTGGTGGATCCGATTGAGTTCGATTGGGTCGCTCATTGTCGCAGTTGTTGTTTGGTCGCTTGGATCTTTTTAACCGCAGGGATCATTCTTGGTTCTTGGTGGGCATACTACGAGTTAGGGTGGGGTGGTTGGTGGTTCTGGGACCCGGTAGAAAATGCCAGCCTATTACCTTGGCTAACATCAACCGCTCTATTGCACAGTTTGGGTGTTGCTAAAGGCAAGCAACAGTTGCTGAAGTGGTCACTTAGCCTTGCTTTCATTACGTTTTGTTTAAGTATCCTCGGTACTTTTATTGTTCGATCTGGCGTCCTCACTTCCGTTCATGCTTTTGCTGTTGACCCAACCAAAGGTATCGCGCTGTTGCTGATACTGGTTTTGGTGTTAGTGAGTTCGTTTTCTCTTCTTATTGTTCGTGGTGAATCTTTCGAGTCGAATCCAATCACTAGCTTTGCGAGTAAAAGTTTTTTGAGTTTAGTGGCGGTACTTATATTTGTACTGGGTACGGCGGTGGTGGTGTTTGGTACCTTCTACCCAATGGTTTTTGAATTACTTGGCCTTGGAAATATCTCTGTGGGCGCACCTTACTTTAATCTTCTTATTGCGCCATTGGCTCTGCTTGCGATGGGAGTGATAGGGTTAGCGCCATTGCTCAGTATCAAACCTCAAGCGTCGAAAGGTGTGATTGGAATTATTGCCTTATTGTCTCTCTGTCTTGGCTTTGTAACTTATGTTTTGCAAGTTGAAGCGATCCAAGTGATGGCTCTAATGACATGGTCACTCGCATTTTGGGTTTTACTCACTCATGTGTATGGCTTGGCGGTAACGCGCAACTCTAAGTTTCAACGCAAAGTATGGGTGATGACGTTGGCGCATGTGGGTGTCGCAGTATTAGCGATAGGTGCCGCGATGAACAGTTACCATTCATTTGAGCGAAGTTACAAATTGAGCCCAGGTGAAGAGGTTGAGTTTATGGGCTGGACGCTCTCTCATCGTGATACCGAGCTCTATGTCGCCTCCAACTTTACTGCAGAAAAAGCGATACTCGAATTAGATGCTAGCGAGCAAAGCTTTTCCATCGCGCCAGAAAGAAGACACTACCAAGTTCGTGTTATGAACATGAGTGAGCCTGCAATGAAGTGGTTCTGGCATGGCGATGTTTATATCACCATGGGCGAGAAAGTCGATTCCACCGCTTACGCATTTCGTGTTCAGTATAAGGCGTATGCGCGCTGGATCTGGTTTGGTGGGCTGTTCTCCATTATCGGCGCTTTGCTCTCATTGACTCATCGTAAAAAGAAAACCGTTAAGGCGTCACAGTATGCATACCAGCGTTCGTAACAAGCTAATTACTCTAATTGCCTTAGCATTGATTGTGGTGCTGGGATTTGTCTTTGCGCTTGATAATAAGCAGCAGTCGACCATTGTGTCTGAACAACAAAGGGCATTTCCAGAATTTACATCGACTGCGTTAGTGAATAGTGAAGGCGTCAATGGTCAGCAGAAAATTACGCTTACTGATGTCACGCAGCACCCTTATCAACTGGTTAATGTATGGGCATCTTGGTGCGGGATATGTAAAACCGAACATTCATTTTTGCTTCAACTTCACGATAAAGGCATTCCCATCGTTGGGCTTAATTATCGAGATAACTCTGGGGCTGCGATTAACGTGTTATCGAACGATGGCAACCCGTACTCAACCGTGATCAGTGACCCTCAAGGCAAGTTAGCATTAGAGTTGGGCGTAATCGGCACACCTGAAACGTATTTGGTTGATGCCAATGGCCAGATCATTAAAAAGCTATTGGGCGTGATTAATGAAATGGTATGGAAAGATGAGCTTGCGATGTATTTTGATGGTGTGAATGGATGATGAAGTCTCTAATACAAACCTTGTTTATGCTGTCAGCTCTTTTAGTGATTAGCCTTTCAACCATGGCTGAAGATCTGTTTACTGCCAGTAATACAGAGACGAGTATTCAAGTTGAACTGTTTGAGTTTGAAAACCCAGAACAACAGCAACGTGCTATTAGCTTGGCGAAAACGTTACGCTGCCCACAATGTCAAAACCAAAATCTGATTGAATCCAACTCACCAATAGCAAAAGACTTACGCCTTGTTGTGTTCAATATGGTGAAAGCAGGGAAGAGTAATAATGAGATTACTCGATATATGACGGAAAGATTTGGTGAATTTGTACTTTATAAGCCGGCGATGAAGGTTTCAAATCTATTACTTTGGTTGCTACCGAGCCTATTATTTCTCTTATTTATATATTTATCAGTAAAAAGTGTTAGGAAGAGCTCATAAAAATTGTGTATTACTGTTTACCAACTGACCTGTATTTTGTAACATTAACCGATTATAAAGGCTAAGCACTGCTATATAAGGATGTATCTGTGGATAACGTAATCTCAAATTTAAAGAAAGAGTTCCATACTCATGTCCGATCTGATAAATGGGCAGAAAAATACAGTGCAAAGTCGAGCATTTCTACGCTTACTCAAGAAGAGTTAACCGAATTAGAGAACGCTTGGGTTCAGCTTGTCATCTGGAAGCAAACTCAAGTAAGTTGATCGTTCTGTAAAAAATCGTAGTCTTAGCCGCAACTGATTAATTTATAACCCCATGTTGGTCATCCCAATGTGGGGTTTTTTCTTATGTGAAAAATAATTGTTATATTATAACAATTTGTACGAGGTCGACCTTGAAAAAAATTGTTAACAGCCTCATAGTGTCTATCATTAGATAGTTAGCTACAAAATATTGCCTAGACATATAATGTAGCGTCGTTAAATACATCGAATTTTCAAGTGAGTATAGCTATGGCGGAAGTGCGTGCCAGAATAGATTTCAAAGTAGGGGTAACAAGCAGTATAGATGCTGAACTTCTGTCTTTTCATGGATTGAAAACAGATAAAGAGCATGTTGCTGTGATATTTAAATCAGCAGACAAGACACAAGACATACCTCTTGTTCGTATGCACTCTGAGTGCCTGACTGGTGATGTTTTCCATTCCTCTCGCTGTGACTGTGGTGAGCAGCTAGACGAAACCATTAGAATTATGGGTGAGACGGGTGGAGTGATTCTTTACTTACGCCAAGAAGGTCGTGGTATTGGCTTGTACAACAAAATCGATGCGTACCGTCTGCAAAGCGAAGGCATGAACACCTATGAAGCCAACAACCACCTAGGTTTTGGCGATGACCTACGCGATTTTACTGAAGCTGCTGAAATGCTACGCGCCTTAGGTACTACAAAAATCCGCTTAGTCACCAACAACCCTAAGAAGATCAATGAGCTAAAATCTTTTGGTATTGAGATTGAAGAAGTGGTGAATACCTCTGCTCATATCAAATCGGGTAATGAAAGCTACCTGAAGGCAAAAGTCTCACACGGTAAGCATAATCTGGATATCTGATTAGCCTCTTTGTTACGCTTAACATAAAAATGTTTAAAGACCTCACATATGTGAGGTTTTTTTGTATTTATCTTGCAATAAAATTGTAAGTTTGTATTATTTCAATCCGTAGTGCAAATGATAATGGTTTACACTATTACTACGAATAATAATTTAAAGCTCAACAAGGATGCTTCATGACCATTAAATCTTTAGTGACAAAAGCCGTAACTTCGTCACTCATTTTTGCCTCTGCTTCTTCTTTCGCAGCAGTAACTCAAGATCAAGTTGTAGAACATTACGCAGATATTGCGCATGCAGTGTTTGCAGATTCAGTAATTACAGCAAAAGCGTTGAACTCTTCTATTGATACCTTCTTAGCTTCTCCTTCTGCTGGCAACTTCGAACAAGTAAAACAAGCTTGGCTTGAGTCTCGCGTACCATACCAACAGTCAGAAGTTTTCCGCTTCGGCAACGCTGTTGTTGATGATTGGGAAGGCCAACTGAACGCATGGCCACTAGATGAAGGCCTGATTGATTATGTTTCGACTGATTACCAATATGAACTTGGTAACGAAGGCGCTAGCGCAAACATCGTGGCTAACAAGACTTTCCAAATTGGTCAGACTACCGTTGATGCAACCAACATCACCCCTGAGCTAATCGCAGACTTGAACGAGATCGGTGGTTCTGAAGCGAACGTAGCGTCTGGCTACCACGCAATTGAATTCCTACTTTGGGGCCAAGATTTAAACGGTACAAACAGCGGTGCAGGTGAGCGTGCTTACACTGATTTCGTTGTTGGCGCTGAGTGTACTAACGGCAACTGTGACCGTCGTGGCGCATACCTAAAAGCATCTGCTGAGCTACTTATCCAAGACCTAGAATGGATGGAAAAGCAGTGGGCTGAAGGCGAGAAAGGCAACTACCGTCAAGAGCTTCTTTCAGAATCTAGCGAGAATGGTCTTCGTAAAATGCTGTTTGGCATGGGTTCACTGTCTCTAGGTGAGCTAGCGGGTGAGCGTATGAAGGTTGCACTAGAAGCAAACTCTACTGAAGACGAGCACGATTGTTTCTCTGATAACACGCACAACTCTCACTACTACAACGAGCAAGGCATCTACAACGTTTACACGGGTCTATACAAGCGTGAAGACGGTACTCTGCTTTCCGGCCCAAGCCTGTTCGACCTAGTAGAGCAAAAAGATGAGCAAGCTGCGAAAGAGATTCAAAAGCAGTTTGACCTAGCACGTGCACAAGTAGGCGAATTAGTAACGTCTGCAGAGAAAAACAACCAGCACTTCGATCAGCTAATCGCTGCTGACAACGCTGCGGGTAATGCACTAGTAAACAAAACAATTGTTGCGCTAGTGTCTCAAACAGCGGCTATTGAGCGTGCTGCTGGTGTGATTGGCATTGATAGCCTTAACCCAGACACGGCTGATCACGAGTTCTAAGAACCCGAGACGAAAATCATAAAGGGCTCTCATTGAGCCCTTAATTGTTTGTTACTCATGAAAGTTACTCCCACATAAAAACTAAAATCAAAAACACAGCAAGGCAATGTATGAAGTCGTATCTCTCAGCCTCACTATTAACCGCACTGTTTTTCTTAGCTCCATTACATGCCCATGAAACCTACTCTGGCGGCAAAACGACCGTGAAGAAAGAAGGAGCGAACGCTTTTTCCCTTCCCGCAGCCAATCTACCAATGAGTAAGCGCTTGGATTTCAGCGTAGGTAATAGCTTCTTTAGAAACCCTTGGGTTCCTGCACCGTCATCAACCGATGCTCGTGATGGGTTAGGACCACTATTTAATACTAACGGCTGTCAAAACTGCCACATCAAAGATGGTCGTGGTCACGCGCCAGAAGAAGGAGATGAGAACGCAGTATCCATGTTGGTTCGTTTAAGCATTCCGGCTGAAACGCCTGAGCAGCGACAAGCCTTCATTCGAGATGGTGGAATTCCAGAGCCGACGTACGGCGGTCAGCTACAAGATTTTGCGCTTCAAGGTGTAAAACCAGAGGGCAAAGTGAACATTAGCTACACGGATGTTCCTGTTGAATTCAAAGACGGCACCGTCGTTACTCTGCGTAAACCCACTTTAAATATTACTGAACTTGCTTTCGGCGAGATGCATCCTAAGACCGAGTTTTCAGCTCGAGTGGCGCCGCCAATGATTGGTCTTGGTCTGCTTGAAAGTATCCCACAAGAAACGATTCTAGGATTTGCAGAGCAGCAATTTGCTGACAAGCAAGGTGTGTCGGGTAAAGCTAACTATGTTCTTGATGTTCAAACCAATGAAATGGCGCTAGGTCGTTTTGGTTGGAAAGCCGGGCAGCCAAACTTAATGCAGCAAAACGCGGCGGCATTTAACGGTGACTTAGGCCTGACAAGCCGCTTATTTCCGAATGAAAACTGCACATCAGCGCAATCAACCTGTGATGATTTTCCAAATGGTGGCGAGCCAGAAGTCAGTGACAATATCTTAGATTTTGTTGAGTTCTATTCGCAGCATCTCGCAGTACCTATTCGTCGTAATGTCGATAGCCCAGCTGTCGTACAAGGTAAAAAGCTGTTTAAAGACGCTGGTTGTCAAAGTTGTCACCAAGCTGAATTCCGCACGGCTGAGCGTGAAGGCTTGCCTGCATTGTCTAATCAGTTAATTAGCCCATATACCGACATGTTGCTACACGACATGGGTGAAGGTTTAGCAGATCACCGTCCTGAGTATCTTGCGAATGGCCAAGAATGGCGTACAACACCTTTATGGGGATTAGGCTATACCAAAGAAGTGAATGGTCACACCTTCTTACTTCATGATGGTCGTGCGAGAAATGTTATGGAAGCTGTGCTTTGGCATGGTGGTGAAGCAGAAATGGCGAAACAAAACGTTTTAGCTCTTAGTAGCAGCGAGCGTGAAGCGCTATTGGCGTTCTTAAACTCGTTATAGGCTGAGTTGAATTCAGTTTAGTTAACGGCTAGTGACTTAAGAAAGCCGCTATCAAACCACTTAGCACCGCTGAACTTGTAGGAATACGAGGCCAGCGGTCGTTTCGCATTTAATGAACTCATATAATTAAAAGAAAAATTAGGAAGTAAGGTAACAGCATGACACATAAATTTTTGTTAATGCCTTTGTCGGCATTAATTATGGCAGGGG
>NZ_AJYZ02000041.1:838919-856664 GCF_000272045.2 Vibrio crassostreae 9ZC13
ACGGTGTGTCTTATCAAGCAGACACGACCGACCACATCAGTCGCAGTGTCTATCAACAAGAGTTTGATTCAGCGGTGCTATTCGCGAAGCAATCGAGCGAATTAGAAGCTCTGATGCAAGGTTACTGTGAAACGGATAACGTTGAGTTAGACGCTTTGAAAGATCAATGGCAGATCACAATGAACAGCTGGATGGCACTACAAGGCCAAGAAAGAGGTCCAACAGCAGCGCTTGAAGAGAGCTGGAATGTTCAATTCTGGCCAGACAAAAAGAACACGACGGGTCTTAAGATGCGTCAGTTAACTCAGCAGAACAAAGCTTGGACTCAAGACGAAATCGCGCAGCAGAGTGTGACGGTTCAAGGGCTAGGTGCGTTGGAGTGGTCTCTGTACGACGAGCAATCTCCATTACTGCAAGACAAAGCGTCTGGTTGTCTATCTTCACAAGCGATCGCACAAAACTTGGCAATGAAATCGGCCTCTATTGCTGAGGCATGGCAGGTTAACCCTTGGTTAGCGCTAGACGAGACTCGTTGGGAGTCTGAATACATCGCTTTATTGACCAACCAACTTGATTACAGCATGAAAAAGCTGAGTCGCCCGATGGCGAAAATTGGTCATCCGCGTCCTTACTTCTCAGAATCATGGCGTGCACAAACCTCGATGACTCAACTAAAAGCCAATGTAGCAGCACTTCAGAATTTGTACCTTGCCGGTGGCAATGGCCTAGACGGCTTGTTGAGAGAGAAGGGCTTAAACGACCTAGCTGATCGCGTTGCTGACCAGTTCACATTGACGCTAGATACTTGGCCTACAGACTCAAGCTTGTTTGAGTTATTGCAGAGCAAAGAGGGCTACCGCGAGGTGCTGACTCAATACAACAAACTAGAACGTTTGAAGTACCTGATTCATGAAGAAGTGGCGATAGAGCTTGGCGTGGTAATAGGATTTAATGCTACCGATGGTGACTGATACTACACGAAGAACCTTACTGAAAGCAGCACTTGGGTGTGCTGCTGTGCCTGTGCTGCCGTTCGGATGTGCTAGCCGTTCAGGTGAAAGCGCATCGAATAAACCTCAGTTGATTGGTTGTGCGCTTAATGGTCGAGGCCAGTATTCCGCGGTTATGGCTGATGAGTATGGCATGCCACTGAGCCAGCTACCTATCCCTGAGCGTGGCCATGGCGTCGCAATCTGCCCAACCTCATCACATGCGGTGGTTTTTGCCCGTCGTCCTGGTGACTATTTTATGGTGTTTGACTACAAAAACGGTCAGCAGATCAAAATGGTGGTGAAAGGTAACAACCGCCACTTCTATGGTCATGGCGTTTACTCATTAGACGGCACACTATTGTATGCCACTGAAGGGAAAACCGACACCAGTCAAGGCGTGATTGGCGTTTACGATGTCGCGCAAGGCTATCGTAAGGTCGAAGAGTTCACTGGTTTCGGTATCGGCCCACATGAAGTGATCATCATGCCGGATGGTAATCTCGCGATCGGCGTTGGTGGCGTTCATACTGATGGTAGAACACCGAAAAACCTCGATTCGATGCTGCCGAGCTTGAGTTATGTTTCTCCTGAAGGTGTGTTACTTGATCAGGTTGAATTGTTGGATAAGAAGCTGAGCATTCGACATTTAGCCCATGATGGTGCTGAAACGGTACTTTGTGGCCAGCAATATCGTGGTGAACCAGATGAGTATCCTTCGCTATTGGCGATGCATACTAAAGGCGGCCAGTTTGTATCACTGAACGCAGAGCCTGAGCAATGGGCAAGGTTCAATCACTATATCGCCAGTATTGCGGCGTCAGACGATTGGATTATTGCGACTTCGCCAAGAGGCAATTGCTACGGTATTTGGTCGAAAGAGACCAAAGAATTAGTAGAACTGTCTGCATTATCTGACGCTTCTGGTGCTGTGCTGTTTGATGGTGAGTTTCGATTAAGCTCTGGGGCGGGCAGTGTGGTTAGCCAGCGCAAGCCTTATGAGAAATCAACTCAGCAATCATCGGTCCAGTGGGATAACCATTGGAGTTCAATCTGATTTATAAAGCCTCTTAAAAATAACATGCTTACTCCGATTTCTTTGCCATACTTATGAGATGGTTGGTGATGGAGTTAAGCATGTTCGCAAAATACTTCTGTGGATTATTAGTTCTAGTTTCTGTGCACGCATGGAGCTATACGAGTTCTGACGAGAGCCGATTTCTTCCGGCTGATTCGGAGCTCTCTTTTATGCTGATTTATCCAGAGCTTACCCAGAGTATTTATCAAGACTCATCTCTGCCTATTCTTTGGGATTCACCTGAACTTGTTAAGGCGTTTGAATTTCAATTGTCGCTTCTCGAACAAGCTCAAATGGCACCACTCTTCGATCGACAACTCAAGCAAATTCGTCACTATCAATCCCATGCTCAATGGCAAGAGTCGGACATATTACTCACCGATACTTTTATCTACTACCTGAGCTACGTTGAAAATGCGCCGCTTGCCGGTAAAGAGTGGTACTTCTCGGGCAAGCTGCATTCCAAATTACCAGCGCCTTCTCCGCATATCCTGATGAGATTAAAAAGCAGCGTCGCCAATGATTACTTATTGGAGATGGTGTTGTCTTACGCGCCGCCTGTTGGGGATTTTGACCAATTCAAAGCAACCTATTCGGTGTTAGAAACCGCCTCTGAACTCAATATTGAACGATATAGACAGAAAGGTTTGAAGCGCTTGGGTGACGAGCTTTCAGACAAGACGGTTCTTGTTGAGCGCATTGCTTTGGTTGGTGTTGATACCTCGATGATCGCGGTCGATTTTCCCAAGTTCGATCGAGATCTGCAAAAGGCGATTAAATCTTTCCAACGCATGCACGGTCTTACGGATGATGGGATCATCGGGCCAGACACGATCAAATGGATCAATATGGGCTTTGATGATCGACTTACTTCCCTAGCATTGAACGCCGAGCGTGCCCGCTTATGGCCAAGAAATAGAGACTCACTGATTGTGGTGAATGTACCTAGTTTTGATATGAAGTATTGGGAAGATGGGGAAGAGGTTTTTGAATCTAAAGTTGTGGTTGGGAGAAAATCGAGAAAAACACCACTCTTAGAGATAAAGCTTGATTCGGTTATCTTAAATCCGACTTGGAACGTGCCATGGAAAATCATGGTTAAAGATATCTTGCCTAAAGTAAAAGCCGACGAGAGTTATCTTGAAACACACAATTTTCAAGTGATCGATGGTTGGCGTTCGATGGAAACTGTCGATACTACCGAGATAGATTGGCAAACGATTAACTTTAACTCTTTTCCTTATCGAATGCGCCAGCAAGCAGGCTCTAGTAACGCATTGGGTTTGTATAAGTTCAATACGCCCAACAAGCGAGCCATCTATCTCCATGACACCCCAAGTAAAAGCTTGTTTAACGATGACTTCCGCGCCTATAGCTCTGGTTGTATTCGTGTTGAGCATGCCGAGGAACTCGCGGAGTTGTTATTTGCGACTAAGGTAAAGAAAGTGCCGAATCAGGATGATGAACTTGCGCCCAATACTAAGGTTCGTCTCAAGAAGCGAATTCCAGTGCATATCATTTATCAAACCGTGTTGTTTGAAGAAGGAGGCATACAATACCGCGGTGATATCTACCAATATGATAAAGAGGGCGGTTGATTGAAATATGGTCAAGAAAGGTGATCTTGACTGAAAAATGACAACCAAGCTTCTATTGATAAAATTATAATGAGTATCAATAACTAACCGTGCAAAGGTTACAAATACTAACGTTTTGCACGGTTTTTGTACGTTGACGCAGCAAATTCCATTATGTATCGTGCATTTTTCGTTCGATCTAATTGGTTTTTTTGCTGTATGTCTCAAAGTTTATTTTCACGCCGTCAGTTTCTGACTTACGCTGGTGGTACTGCTGTAGTCGCCTCTCTTACTCCTTCTATCGCTTTCGCTTCATACCCGGATCAACCAAGAACGATTAGCATGAACAATCTTCACACTGGTGAACGATTAGAGACTTGTTATTTCGATGGCACTAACTATGTTGGTGACGAGATGGCACGCCTTAGCAAACTGTGCCGTGACTTCCGCCGCAATGAGATTCATCCAATGGATAAGAACCTGTTTGATCAGATCACTCAGATTCAAAATGTACTGGGTATTCAAAAAGAAGTTCAAATCATCTCTGGCTACCGCTCTCCAGCAACCAACGAAGCGTTGCGCTCTAAGTCGAGTGGTGTCGCTAAAAAGAGCTATCACATGCTTGGTAAAGCGATCGATTTTCGTATCGATGGTGTTGATTTAAAGGAACTGAGAGACGTAGCTAAAAGTCTGCAAGCAGGTGGTGTTGGTTATTACGCTCGTAGTAACTTCATCCACATTGATACTGGTCCAGTTCGCAGCTGGTAGAGCTAAGCTGAGTTATTGAGTGATACGGTAGGCACTTGTCAAAGTAGACATCCAATGTCATAGTTTGCCCAAATTTCAGTTTGTTCTAATAATTCGGTTTATTGCTGCTCAGTTTGTTGCTGTTTAGTTTGTTATTGTTGGGTTTGTTGCCAATAACATAGCGATATTCGAGTTGTTCACCAGATTCGCTCTTTAAGGTTTGTATATGTCTCTTAAGTATCAAGTTGTACCTGTTACCTCTTTTTCTCAGAACTGCTCGATTGTGTGGTGTGATGAAACCATGGAAGGCATCGTTGTCGATCCGGGCGGTGATGTTCAACAACTCGCGGCTATCATTGAAGAACTCGGTGTTAAGGTTGTGAACTTGGTACTGACGCACGGTCACTTAGATCATGTTGGCGGTACGGTACCACTTGCTGAGATCTTGAAGGTTGAAATTGTGGGCCCGCATAAGGCAGACAACTTCTGGCTACAAGGTCTAGAGAATCAAAGTCAGATGTTTGGTTTCCCACTGTGTAAAGCTTTTGAACCAAACACTTGGTTAGAAGAGGGCGACAAAGTCACTTTTGGTAATCAAGTGATTGATGTGATTCACACGCCGGGCCACACGCCAGGTCACGTTGTACTGTTCAGTGAGCAAGCTCGTTTAGCGTTTGTGGGTGATGTGTTGTTTAACGGCGCAATTGGCCGTACTGACTTCCCACAAGGTGACTTCAATACGCTTATCGCTTCAATCAAGACTAAGCTTTGGCCACTAGGCAGTGACGTAACATTCGTTCCGGGCCATGGTCCTGAATCGACATTCGGTCGCGAGCGTGCATCAAACCCGTTCGTCGCAGATGAAATGCCTCTGTACTAATTAAATCTTTGATTTTCCAACCGATTGTTTGTGTCGATTGATTGAAAATGAAGCTTAGCTTTTGTCCTGAAAGCTAAGCTTTTTTATTGTGTGTGAACTTACTGGTAAACCTTAATCAGAAAGACGTTCAGCGGCAGCCAAGTAGCGTCGAGCCAGCCCCACAAACTCTTCTCCACTCATATTCAAATCATGGGTTGATATGAAAATGTCATAACCGTGGAAGCCCCTTTGATATTTCATTCTGTTGGCAAGCATCGCCTGCAATCCAGAATAGTTTTTAATCACCGCGTTTGGACTGTTTGTCTCATTCGGTGAATCAAGGTTGTCCTGTGATTGGTTATCGTTGAAATTTACGTTGTCGGTATTCTGCGACTCTTTGTATTGGCTTAGTTCGACACAGCCACTTTCAGTACAACGCGCATGGTAATGCGATGAGTCGAGAACCATATCCTCAAAGTTGGACTCTTTGCCTGCTTGTTTGGCTCCTAAGTACAAAAGTGCTCGTTGGCTGAGCAATAATTCACAAGTTATTTTAGGGCAAATCGAATCGAGGTAGGGCGAGTAATCTTTTACTTTAATTCCGACCCAGGGCAGAGGTTGATGCCAACCATCTTGTTCATAAGTGCAAAGACCAATTTTTTGGATGTTACTCCATTTTAAAACCCAACCCCCTTTGTAAAAGTGCTGCTGAAAATGAGTCGGGGTAAGTGTGAACATCACTCGGCTGCGCAGCATCAAATAGTAGCCAGTTCCCAGAAGCGCAATACTGCAAAAAGCACCCACGATCAGTAACTTTGGATTGTCACTGTAGAGCGAAACGATCAAGCAAATGAAGCCTAAAATAATGGCGAGGATACGGTACGAGCGAGTGAATGAAGGCAAAGAGAAATTACTAAGGTGACGAGTGTCCATAGGTAACACCAAGTTTTCATATTTTTGTCTGGATGGATAACCAGTGTATATGACCCTGAATTGATAAGTCGATGTTTAAATAATAGACGCTAGTAGACAATATCGGTATTTTTCGTCGACTTTCGACGCTTCACTCTACAAATAGCTCCTGTTTTTTGGTATAAATCGCGCTTCAAATTTTCACCACTGCGAAAAGAGCAGTGAACTGGAGAAATATTCAATGAGACTTGCTCATAAGCGTAAGGTGCAGGCTAAACTGCAGAAACGCACTAAAGCGGCTGTAGTTAAAGCAGTGGCAACGCCGAAAAAAGCGAAGCCTGTCGCAGAGAAAGTTGTAGCAGAAAAAACTGTAGCAGCAAAACCAGCGGTAGAGAAATCAGTAGCAGCAACTAAAGAAGTTGCAGTAGCACTGACTCCTAAGCAACAACAAGTTCTAGACATCGTTGTTAGCAATGCTGAAGGCATTAACCCTAAAGGTATCGGCCTAGAAGCTGGTCAAGAAGACGCGAAAGCAGCTTCATGGGCAACAGGCGCATTGAAAAAACTTCTTGAAGAAAACCTAGTAGCGAAAGAGCAGCTAGCAGGTAACAAGGTTATCTACAAAGCTATCTAATCCTGTGGGATTACATTCGCTTCGTTAAGTTTTTAAGCCTCGATTTTCGAGGCTTTTTTGTATCTGGCACATTATGCCAAGTCCGAGCCCAAATCCAAGCCTAAACCTAGGCTCTATAATCTCAATTCCAATTCGATATACGGCTTAACTGATTAGTGTTGTCTCGTGTCAGAGCTTCGAATCAGCAAGCACTAAATTAGGGCGTTAGCTAGGTAGATCAAGAGAGCAAAGCCTTGATTTTTTCCCCTAAAATACAGCAATGAATAGAGCTTCATCACGAAATGGCAATCAATTGTTAAGAGTATTTAATTATTAATACTTAGGTATTTATCAATACGCATTGCCTTGGTGAATATCCAAACTCCTTTGAAATCGACACTATTCAATCATCTCCTACGTAGTTCTACTTAATCCTTTGGTCTAATACGTAACTTTGTTAACGCCATGCGTGCGTGCTCTCCCTGATATCTTGTTGCCTCATCACGGTGCACTCTCATGTTTAATCATAAAAAATGCTCATAGAAAGAGTGTTAACCCAACAAAGGACGTGAACATGAGTCTCATTTCTAACTCCCTCACACGAGTTTTTAAAAACGTTGCAGTAACTGCTGCGGCTTGTTTAGCTTTGGTCGCTACTGGTGCTACAGCCGCTGATAAGGTTTACCGTTTAAAACTTGCGGAAACTTGGGGACCAAACTTCCCAGTTTTCGGTGATGCAACCAAAAACATGGCGGCGATGGCTGAGAAGATGTCGAATGGTCGACTGCAAATCAGAATCGATTCAGCAAACAAACACAAAGCACCTCTTGGCGTTTTTGACATGGTTAAGTCTGGTCAATACGACATGGGTCACTCAGGCTCTTACTACTGGAAAGGTAAAGTTCCAAACACTCTTTACTTCACTTCTATGCCTTTCGGTATGACGCCAGCAGAACAATACGCGTGGTTCTATCACGGTGGTGGTATGGAGTTAATGGAGCAGGTTTACTCTCCACATAACTTGATGTCTTTCCCTGGTGGTAACACGGATATCCAGATGGGGGGGTGGTTTCAAAAAGAGATCAACAGCGTTGAAGATCTACAAGGTCTGAAAATGCGAATCCCGGGCTTTGCAGGCGAGATTCTTGCTGAGCTAGGTGCTAAACCGACGAACATTGCCCCAGGTGAACTTTACACGTCTCTAGAGCGTCGCACGATTGATGCACTAGAGTGGGTAGGTCCATCGCTGGATTTACGAATGGGCTTCCACAAAATCGCGCCTTACTACTACACAGGTTGGCACGAGCCGGGTTCAGAGCTTCAATTCCTAGTGAACAAGCGTACATGGAACAAGCTGCCTGAAGACCTACAAGAAATCTTACGTGTTGCAATGCGTACTGCGGCTTACGACATGTACACACAAGCAACGCACGAAAGTGGTAAGAACTGGGTTTCAATGAAGACAGAATACCCAGATGTACAAGTGAAAGATTTCCCACCAGAGGTTATGTCTGCTCTGAAAGAAGCGAACGATCGCCTACTGGCTGCACATGCTGAGAAAGATGAGCTAGCAAAAGAGATTCAAGCTTCACAAGCAAGCTACCTAGAGCAAGTACGTTCATGGACGGATATTTCCCACAGAGCTTACCTAAATAGCCAAGCGAAATAATCGACAGTTGTTGAACTGAATCTAAATGAACCCGAAGCTTTTCTTATTGAATATTTGAGAGTGAATAAGCCGAGGGTTCATTTAAAACATAATAACTAAGCAGGATAAATCTTGTATTACGCTCAAGAACCCTTTCTACGTCGTGCCTATTGCTAGCTATAAACTGAATCGTTTTTAGTTGGGTTAGCTGTACTGCAAGATGTCTTTTCAAATTCCATGGAGTCGGGAATGCGAAGTCTAATTTATATTGAACGCCTGTTTAATCGTATCGGTGACGCACTGGGATGGCTTTCCAGTATGTTGTTTATTTTACTTATCGCCAACGTCGTGTATGACGTTGTCATGAGATATGCCTTCAACGATGTCTCTATCGCCTTCCAAGAGATGGAATGGCACCTTTTCTCCGCCGTTTTCCTACTCGGTGTTCCTTATGCCATCAAGGCTGGTGGCCATGTTCGAGTTGACGTGTTCTATGAGCAACTGAGCTTTAAAGCACAAGCGATTATTGACCTGCTTGGCACGCTTATCTTTCTACTTCCGTTTTGCCTGCTGGTGGCTTGGTTTGGTATCGATGTTGCCAAAGAGAGTTATGAACTGGGTGAAACCTCAGGCGATCCCGGTGGCCTGCCGTATCGCTGGATCATCAAAGCTATGATCCCGCTGTCATTCTTTTTGATGGCACTTAGTGGCGTAGGTTTGATCCTGCATTCACTGAATAAGATTTTTAATCCGCACCTTATCCACGCAAATAATATCCACACAAAGAATTAGTAGAGGCTGACATGATTGGAATAGTAATGTTTTTTGTCGCCTTGTTTGCACTTTTACTTGGCTTCCCAGTAGCGTTTACCTTTGGCGGTATCGCATTAATCTTTGGTGTTTGGGCTGAGGGCATTGAGATGTTTGCCTTCATGCCATATCGAATTCAATCGATCATGGAAAATACGGTGCTGATGGCCGTTCCATTGTTTGTTTTCATGGGGCTTGTTCTACAGAAGACCAAGCTTGCTGAGCAGTTGCTTGAGTCTATGGGCAGATTGTTTGGTGGGGTTCGTGGTGGTATCGCGATTTCAACCGTATTAGTAGGTTCACTACTTGCGGCTTCTACTGGCGTGGTTGGTGCTTCTGTTGTTGCTATGGGACTTATCTCCCTACCTGTAATGCTCAAGTACAATTACGACAAAGGCTTAGCCTGCGGCACTATTTGTGCGTCTGGTACGCTAGGGCAGATCATTCCACCCTCCATCGTATTGATTCTATTGGGTGATGTTCTAGGTGTTCCTGTAGGCGACTTGTTCCAAGCGGCGATTTGGCCGGGCGTGATGCTGGTCGGCGCGTACATCGTTTATATCTTGATATACGCAAAGCTACACCCTGAAGCGGCTCAACCTATTGAACGTGATGACTCCATCAGCCGTAAGCAGGAAGTGTTTAATGCACTGAAAGCGATTCTTCCGCCTCTAGCGTTAATCATTGTTGTACTGGGCTCTATCTTCGCAGGTGTTGCTACGCCAACAGAGTCAGCCGCATTAGGTGGCGCGGGTGCGATGATACTTGCACTGCTTTACGGTCAATTTAGTTGGTCGATGGTGTACGAGGCGTCGAAAGAGACGGTGAAAGTAACGGCGATGGTATTTGCTATCTTGTTGGGTGCAACGGCATTCTCAATGGCGTTTACCTACACTGGTGGCGACTATCTGGTTGAAGAGTGGATGCTACAACTGCCAGGTGAAAAATGGGGCTTCCTGATCATTACCATGCTGGTGATTCTGATTCTGGGTTTCTTCATCGACTTCGTAGAGATCTGTTTCATCATCGTGCCGATCATTGCGCCAGTTGCTGAACTGATGGGCATCAACATGACATGGTTCGCTATCCTTATTGCGATGAACCTACAAACTTCCTTCTTAACGCCGCCATTTGGTTTTAGTTTGTTCTATTTAAAAGGCGTAGCACCGAAAGGCGTGACGACTAAGGACATCTACCGAGGTGTGATGCCGTTCATTCTGATTCAAATCCTCGTACTTGGATCACTTCTCGCTTTCCCATCTTTCTATGGAATGTGAGTGAAGCCAAGAATGTGAATGATATGTTTCGACGGCTATCTATAAATTGCTAAAGTAAAACGGCTTATTGATGTTCAGTAAGCCGTTTTTTGTGAGGGAAAGGAATGCCTCTAAAAGCCAAGCTGATTTTGCTGACGTTGCTCCCGTTGCTGCTGGTAACGGCGAGTATTAGTTGGATCTCGCTGCACCAGACTAAGACGTTAGGCGCTAAAGAAGTCGAGATCTTTAGAGACAGCCTAATCAAGTCGCGTGAAAACGCCCTCAAAGACACGGTTGATCTCGCGTTCGACGCCATAGAACACGTCTATAACGATCCAAATATCCAAGAAGCCCAAGCCAAAAAAAAAGTTCGAACCATATTGTCTAAACTTAGATATGGCTCTGATGGGTACTTCTTCGCATACGATCGCCTCGGGACCAACTTGGTTCATCCAATTCAGCCAGAATTGATAGGCCAAAACCTACTCCAACTGCAAGATGAAGATGGCGATTTTCTGATAGAGGCTCTGTTAAGAGAAGCGCAAACCGGAGGCGGGTTTCACCAGTATTTGTGGCAAAAACCGTCGACGGGTGAGGTGGTGTCTAAGCTGAGCTACGCCGCTTGGTTAGAGCGTTGGGACTGGATGATTGGCACCGGCTTGTATATTGAAGACGTACACCAAGAAGTGGCTTCGATGCAGGCTGCGATAAATAAGAATATTGAAACCACGTTCTTTTCGATTGTGGTGATTTTGAGCGTAACGGTCGCGGTCATCATCGTGCTGACCTTGGCTATTAACATGCATGAACATCGGATTGCTGATAACAACTTAAAGGAGCTGGCGCATAAGACGGTGATGTTCCAAGAAGACGAGAAGAAGCATCTAGCGCGTGAGTTGCATGATGGTATTAACCAATTATTAGTGTCGAGTCGTTGCCATTTGGAACTGCTCGGTAATAAGCTACAAAATGAAGACCTTAAAGCACATTTGAATAAGTCGCAGCATTCACTGATGCGAGCGATCGAAGAAGTGAGGCACATCTCGCATCAACTTCGTCCAAGTTCATTGGATGACATAGGCTTAGAAGCGGCATTGTCTTCATTACTGTTAGATTTTCAGGCGCACTCGGGCATAGAAGTCGAGACCATGTTTGCTACTCAACCTGGTAAGTTAAAATCAGAGGCGGCGACGACCCTATATCGAGTCGTGCAAGAGTCGCTGAATAATATAGAAAAACATGCACAAGCGACCAAAGTAACGGTTATCGCTCAGCAAATTGGTAATGTGTTGCAACTACTGATTCAAGATAACGGTGTCGGTTTCAACACCTATAAAGCGATGGAAAAACGAGGGATCGGGCTGCGTAACATGAGAGAGCGAGTGGAGTTCATCGGTGGTGACTTTGAATTGATGAGTGAGATTGGCCTCGGAACGGAAATTACAGTGTTACTGACACTAGAGGGATTAATGAATGAGTGAAGTTATTCGAGTTGTGATTGCTGATGATCACCAAGTGGTACTGGATGGCTTTATGGCGAGATTGGAACTCGAGCCAGATATTAGCGTGATAGGTACCGCCAGCAATGGACTAGAAGCGGTAGAGGTCGTTAAGTCTCTGCGCCCTGATGTGGTGTTGATGGATATCAGCATGCCTATCATGAATGGCATTGATGCCACCCATCTGATTAAAGAAGAAGACCCAGAAGCCAAGGTCCTGATGCTGACCATGCATAACAACCGTGAATACATCATGAAGGTGATGCAGTCGGGTGCTGTCGGTTACATGTTGAAAGAGATTTCGGCTGAAAAAATGGTACAGGCAATCAAAACGGTCAATCAAGGATCGACCTATTTCTGTGAAAAAGTCACGCAGAATTTGTTTACTCAGCCGATTACTCCCACGCCATCTGTCAAGAATCCATTGAGCAGACGTGAAGAGGCTGTGCTGAAATTAGTCGCAAAAGGGGAGAGCAGTAAAGAGGTCGCAAAGGCGCTGAATATCAGCTATCGAACGGTAGAAACCCATAGGCAAAATATTAAGCATAAGCTCGATATTCACTCTACGGCAGAGCTTGCTAAATATGCGGTCAGCTCCGGGCTTGTGGACTGATCTTACGCTAAATAACGTTAAATGTGTAATTTAATTACTAAATGTGTAATTTACGCCTCCTTTATGGAGGTTTTTTTAGTATTTTTGCGACAGGTTGATATTCTTCTTTTCGAAATTTAAGCGCCGAATGCAATGTTGCAAACTGTGCGCTGCAAATTAGAGAGGAAGCATGGAGCCTGTAAAAGATAGGTATAGTATTGAAAATACCGATTATACAGTAGGACAAGATAACGTTCAGAAATGGGGTTTTGATGTTCATAACCCAGTATTTGGAATCAGTGCAGGGGCGATCATTATCTTCCTGTTGGCACTTCTAGTCGCAGACCCTGAAACCGCAAAAGTGGCGCTTGATGGAATCAAATGGAAAGTCATTGGTAACTTCGATGGTTTCTTCATGTGGGCAGCAAACATCTTCGTAATTTTCTGTTTTGCCCTCATTGTCTCCCCGTATGGCAAGATACGTATTGGTGGCAATGATGCCAAAGCAGAGCACTCAAACCTATCTTGGATGTCGATGTTATTCGCCGCAGGAATGGGTATTGGCTTAATGTTCTGGGGTGTTGCTGAGCCAGTAGCTTATTTCACTGGCTGGTATGAAACACCACTAGGTGTTGAAGCTTACTCTCCTGAAGCGGCGAAGTTGGCTCTTGGTGCAACCATCTACAACTGGGGTCTGCACGGTTGGGCGATTTACGCGGTTGTTGCTCTAGCGCTTGCCTTCTTCACCTTCAATAAAGGTTTACCTCTATCAATCCGCTCTATTTTCTACCCTATCTTGGGTGATAGAACTTGGGGTTGGTTTGGTCATATTGTTGATATCGTCGCTGTGCTTGCAACGCTATTTGGCCTTGCAACTTCATTGGGCTTAGGTGCTCAACAAGCGACCAGTGGTATTAACCATGTATTTGGTACCGATGGCGGTATTGGCATGCAGCTGATTGTTATCGCAGTGGTTACTTTCTTAGCGACAATGTCCGTGGTTCGTGGCATCAACGGTGGTGTAAAGCTTCTGAGTAATGTGAACATGCTGGTTGCTTTGGGCTTACTTATCTTCGTTACCATCGCTGGTGGCATGGCGGGTATTAAAGCAATCCCAACCGCGCTAATGGGCTACATTGAAAACTTCATTCCCTTAAGCAATCCTCACGGTCGTGATGACGAAACGTGGATGCAAGGTTGGACGGTATTCTACTGGGCGTGGTGGATGTCTTGGTCACCATTCGTAGGCATGTTCATCGCTCGTATCTCTAAAGGTCGAACGATTCGTGAATTCATCGTTGCTGTATTGTTCATCCCAACGACAGTAATCATCATCTGGATGGCTATTTTCGGTGGCATCGCGATTGATCAAGTGGCGAACAAGGTGGGCGAGATTGGTGTGAATGGTCTGCAAGATATTACACTTTCTCTTTTCCATACTTACGATGCTCTGCCAATGAGCTCTGTGCTTTCAGTGGTATCGATTGGTTTGATTATGGTGTTCTTTATCACCTCTTCTGATTCAGGCTCATTGGTTATCGATAGCATTACCTCTGGCGGTAAAGTGGATTCACCTGTTCCTCAACGTGTTTTTTGGGCGTTGATGGGCGGTGCGATTGCTGCGGTTCTATTGTGGGTTGGTGGCACAGAATCTATCCAAGCATTGCAAGCCGGTACCGTTTCTATGGCACTTCCATTTGCGTTCATATTATTGCTTATGTGCCTAAGCTTATTGCTAGGTTTACGAACTGAAAATCAATTGGTTAAGCACCAAAATGCTTTGAGTTAAAAGTATTTTTGATAAAAAGGTCGACAGGGTCGACCTTTTTTTCGTCATAAACTTGAGTAATTACGTGAATATTGTTTGAAATTCCATCGAACCGATTCTAGTTTACTGAAAACAACAAGTTAACCTGCTAAACTTCAGACATCCAAGTATTTGAATTATTGTGACAACAGCTTGTACTACTTGGATCGTAGGTTCGAGTTTGTAATTAAGTCGCAGGTAAGTAAGGAATACGAGGTCAATAGACCCTAATAGAATTCCGTAGAGAGGGATGATGACTAAAGGTATAGATAAATACAGTATCGACAGTACGGATTACACTGTCGGTCAAGATAACGTCCAAAAATGGGGTTTTGATGTTCATAACCCAGTATTTGGTATTAGTGCGGGACTTATCGCTTTGTTCCTGATCGGTGTTCTTATTACAGATACCGCTTCAGCAAAGGCTGCGCTAGATGGCGTTAAAGGCCAGATTATCAATTCGTTTGATTGGCTTTTCATCTGGTCGGGTAATATTTTCGTAATTTTCTGCTTAGGTTTGATTGTTTCTCCGTACGGCAAAATCCGCCTTGGTGGTGTTGATGCGACGGCAGATTACTCATTCTTCTCTTGGCTATCGATGCTGTTTGCCGCAGGTATGGGTATCGGCTTGATGTTCTGGAGTGTGGCAGAGCCAGCGGCTTACTTCACGGGTTGGTTTGAAACTCCGTTAGGTGTTGAACCAAACACACCAGAAGCTGCAAAACTGGCATTGGGCGCAACCATGTATCACTGGGGTCTACACCCTTGGGCGATTTATGGCGTAGTAGCACTGTCACTTGCGTTTTTCTCTTACAACAAGGGATTGCCTCTTTCTATCCGTTCTATCTTTTACCCAATTTTAGGTGATAGAGCTTGGGGCTGGGCAGGTCACATTGTTGATATTCTTGCTGTACTTGCAACGCTATTTGGTCTGGCGACATCGTTAGGTCTTGGTGCACAACAAGCGGCAAGTGGTATTCAGCATGTATTCGGCATTGAAGCGGGCTTAGGTCTGCAAGTTATTGTGATTACAGCGGTGACTTTATTGGCGGTAGTATCAGTACTTCGTGGTATTGATGGTGGCGTTAAAGTTATCAGTAACATCAACATGTTGGTGGCTTTCCTACTGCTTATCTTAGTGGCTCTAATCGGCTACGCGGTGACTTTAGGTTCTATCCCAACGACATTGATGGCATACATTGAAAACATCATTCCGTTGAGTAACCCTCACGGTCGTGAAGATGAAACGTGGATGCACGGTTGGACTGTATTCTACTGGGCTTGGTGGATCTCATGGTCTCCATTCGTAGGTATGTTTATCGCACGTGTTTCTAAAGGTCGTACCGTTCGTGAGTTCATCACAGCAGTACTGATTGTACCGACTACAGTGACTATCATTTGGATGTCAGTATTCGGTGGCATGGCGATTGACCAAATCGTGAATAACGTTGGTATTCTTGGTCAAGACGGCCTAACAGATGTATCACTAGCAATGTTCCAAATGTTTGATGCACTGCCGTTCGGGACTCTGCTTTCAATCATTGCGGTTGTATTGGTTCTGGTATTCTTCATTACATCGTCTGACTCAGGCTCTCTAGTAATCGACAGCATCACCGCGGGTGGTAAAGTTGATACGCCTGTGCCTCAACGTGTGTTCTGGGCGTTCCTTGAAGGTGCGATTGCTGTGGCTCTATTGTGGGTTGGTGGTACTGAAGCAGTACAAGCTCTACAAGCGGGTGCAATCTCGACGGCATTACCATTTACCATCATTCTATTACTGATGTGTGTGAGCTTGCTAATGGGTATGCGTACAGAAAAACGCTAGGCTTTTTAAGCTGAAATCTACTGCAATTTATACGCAGTAGAACGGTAAATAATATGAAGGCAGAAGAGGAAACTCTTCTGCCTTTTTTGTTTCCTCTTTACCGTGTTTTCTTGTCTCTTTTAAGCATGTGAAGTGCGATAAAAATGTTAATAACCGTAGAGACAACACCGCCTTAAATTTGGCGATAAGCCAAGGATTTGACATTACTTAAGCTTATGGTTTGCTTAAAATTATATTCCAATATTAAATTGTGAAATTGCTCGAATTTAATACTAATATTGGGTAGTATGCGCGAGATTTCCCACCACTCGTGAAACTTTGACATGAAACTAACACTAAAGCAGAAGTTGATAGGCGCTAGCCTATCTGCTGTTGTCGTTATGGCTACAGCGTTGACTTGGTTGTCAGCAAACCAATTATTTGAACAGACTCGTAATGGCGTATACCTACGAGCTGAAAGCGTATCTGAAGCAGCATCTGAAGGTATTAAAAACTGGATTGATATCCGTACTGATATCGCATCAGCATTTAATGACTTTTCACGAGAGGATGATGTTGTTCCTTTCCTTAGACAAGCTCGTGTAGCGGGTGGCTTTGACGATATCTTTTTAGGTACTCCAGAAGGTGGAATGTACCGTTCACATCCTGAACGTAATCGTGCAGATTACGATCCTCGTCAACGTCCTTGGTACCAAGAAGCAAACGCTGCAGGTAAGCAAATCATTACTACGGCTTACCAAGATGCAATCACCAAAGCACTTCTAGTAACGATCGCAGAACCTGTTCGCCACAATGGCCAACTTGTTGGTGTTGTTGGTGCAGACGTACTGATCGACCAGTTGGTTAACGATGTAATCAGCCTTGATGTTGGTGACAACGCTTACGCAATGCTAATTGATGCCTCTGACGGCACATTTCTAGCACACCCAGATTCAGCACTAAGCTTGAAGCCGGTAAGCCAGCTTTCAAACGATATCTCTATGCCTATCATCGAAAACGCAGTGCGTACGGGTAGCATCGAGATCATCAAAGAGCGCGGCGCAGACAAGCTGCTTTACTTCACGAAGGTGCCTAACACTAACTGGATCTTCGCGGTTCAGATGGACAAAGCAACAGAAGAAGCGAACCACTCAACGCTACTTACTCAGCTGATCATCACTGCTGTCGTTATTACGCTCATCGTAATCGTACTCGTGTCTTGGTTAGTAAGCTTCCTATTCCGCGACCTAAACCGCGTTTCAGCAGCACTTGAAGAAATTGCTTCAGGTGAGGGCGATCTTACTCAACGCCTTGAGCCTAAGAGCGACGACGAAATTGGTCAGCTTGCAGCAAACTTCAACCGCTTTGTGGGTAACATGCACACCATGGTGATCAAGCTAAGCGAAGTATCTGCTGCGCTAGGCAACCAAGCACGTCAAACGGCTTCTCAAGCTGAAGAACGTAGTGCTCGTATCCAAATGCAACAAGACGAGATCAACATGGTAGCAACAGCCGTTAACGAAATGGCTGCAGCAACACAAGAGATCGCAGGTA
>NZ_AJYZ02000041.1:856902-989164 GCF_000272045.2 Vibrio crassostreae 9ZC13
CCACACTGCACAGAACTCATCTGAAGCGGTTGGCGCGTGTGAGCACGGTACTGGTCAAGTGACACAGACTCAAAGCTCTATCCAAAACCTGGCTCAAGAAGTTCAAATCGCAACCAACGTGATTCTAGAACTTGAAGAGCACGGCAACAGCATCAACGCTATCTTGTCTAACATTCAAGGTATTGCAGAACAAACAAACCTACTTGCACTTAACGCCGCTATTGAAGCAGCACGTGCCGGTGAGCAAGGTCGTGGTTTCGCAGTAGTAGCGGATGAAGTTCGAGTTCTGAGCCAACGTACACACGGTTCAACGCAAGAAATTCAACAAACGATTGAGTTGCTGCAAGGTACAACAGGCAAAGCGGTTAACATCATGAACGATAGCCGTACTCTTGCTGAAACCAGTGTTGATGACGCGAACTCAGCGGCTGCAAGCCTAACGCAAATCCATGCTGCTGTTGAACGCATCAGCGACATGGCAACACAGATTGCTTCTGCTGCAGAAGAGCAAGCGTCAGTAACGTCTGAGATTACTCGTAACACTGAAGGAATCCGTGACGTATCTAACGAGCTAGCAGACGAAGCACACCAAGCTGCAGAGCAAGCTGCGCAGCTTTCTGAACTGTCTCACGAGCTAGAAAGCGAAATCAGCCGCTTCAAGCTGTAATCGAAGCCAATATAACAAAGCCCCGACTTAGGTTGGGGCTTTGATGTATCTGTACCATCTAGACTAACGAGTTATTTAAACTCAAACTTGCCCTTCATGATTGCCCAGTGGCCCGGGAATGAACATAGGAAAGAGTAGTCGCCACCGGCTGTCATTTTCTCTGTGCTGAAAGTGATTGAGGTTGACTCGCCACCACCGATAACACGAGTGAAGGCGTAAACGCGGCTGTCGTCAGGTTTTACGTAGTTATTGTCGATACCTGCCGACATACCATCGATGCCCACTGCTTGTAGCGACGCAGTGTCTGTTATAACGACGTTGTGACCCATTGATTGGGCTGGCATAGAACCAGTATGGTTTAGCGTCAGCTTCACTTCTTTACAGCTCGCTGGAACGCTTAATGTGTCAGTTGAAAATTTCATTTGATCACTAGCATCAATCGATACTTCACATTCCGAGCTCGCTTGAGCGGTAAAGCTAGCACCTACAAGCGCTATCGTTGTTGCGATTAATCGTAAAGACATACACTGTTCTCCATTATTTTAGGGGGAGGTTATTCCATGAGGTTGATCGATACGTATTATCCTAGAAAGATGATCATAGTAATGTGCTACGACTTGAATTATGCGCAACTCGTTGCTTTATAAATGGTAAGTTTTTGTAGGAAAGGGCAAAACTAATCAGCGCATGAACAACCGTTTAAGGGGGAATGGTTGCTCGATACTAGAATTACAGACAACAAAAAGCCCGAGTATGAACTCGGGCTTTGAATGGTTTTCTTTATAACTTATGAAGGAGCTAGATTGCCTGACGAAGTTGGAAGTAACGTCCTTCTTCGTTTAATAGTGTCTCGTGAGAGCCGTGCTCAACAATCTCGCCTTGTTCAATCAGAACGATCGAATCCATCGATTCCAAACCAATCAAACGGTGTGTAATGAAGATAACCGTCTTGCCTTCGAAGTGTTTCTCGAACAGCGTCATGATGCTGTGTTCTGTTTGCTTATCTAAGCCTTCTGTCGGCTCATCTAAAAGCAGGATAGGGGCATCATGAAGAATGGCACGTGCGATGCCAATGCGGCGCTTCTCACCGCCAGACAGTTGACGACCACCATCACCTAACCAGCTATCAAGCGCGTTGTTCTCAAGCAGCTTTTCTAGACCAACGTCTTTAAGGATGTTCGCTAAGTGATCATCGGTTGCTTCTGGGCTTGCAATCAACAAGTTGTCACGCAAAGTACCATTTAGAATGTCGACACGTTGGCTTACTACACTGATTGATTCACGAAGCTGTGATTCATTCCACTGAGTCAGTTCAATGCCCGCGATTGAGATGTAACCCTTCTTAGGATCCCAGTAGCGAGTCAAAAGCTGAATCAGTGTTGATTTACCAGAACCCGTTTGACCCACAATCGCAACCTTGTTCGTTGCAGGGATCGTTAGGTCGACAGCGTTCAGAACACTGCGCTCAGAGTCAGGGTAGTTGAACGTCACGTTTGAGAACGTAATATCCAGTGGCTTGTTGATGTCGAGCTTCTCTTCAGCAAACTGAACTTCAGGCTCAGACAGAATAACTTCGTTCAAGCGACGAGCTGAAGACAAAGTTTGACCTAAATGCTGGAATGCACCTGCAATTGGCATTAATAGCTCGAAGCTTGCCATGGTTGCGAATGCCATTAGCGCGATGAACGGGTCTGGTGCATTACCACCCACGCCGTCAGCCGCAAGCCAAAGCATAAGAACCAGCGTCAAACCGTTGAACAGCATTAGCGCTGCTGAAGCCATACCGGTTAGGTTAGCGTTCACAAACTGATTCGCCATCAGCTTGCGTTGCGTTTCTAGAATCGCATTACGGTAACGCTCCTCAGCACCGAACAGAGTTAGCTCGCTGTAGCCTTCAATCCAATCTAGCGTGGTGACACGAAGATCCGCTTTGTTTTGTGTCAGCTCACCACCGTTACGTTTACCCAGCTTGTAGAACAAGATTGGCCAAACCAACAGCATGATAAGAAGGATAGAACCTAAGATTAAACCTAGTGAGCTATCGAACCACATTAAGAACAGAGTTAGGAAGAAGATCCCGAACACACCCACCGTCACAGGGCTTACTAAGCGCAAGTACACGTGGTCCATGGCGTCGACATCAGCAACCAAACGGTTGAGAAGGTCAGCGTCACGAAGGTTTGAAATACGACCTGGGATCAGCGGAGCCAGCTTCTTGAAGAAGAAGATACGTAAATCAGTTAACAGTTTGAATGTCGCATTGTGGCTCACAACACGTTCACCCCAACGACCCGCAGTACGGCTCATTGCCAAACCACGTACGCCACCACCCGGTAGCATGTAGTTGAAGGTTTCACGTGCAATCGTCAGGCCAGCAACCGCGGAAGCTGAAATAAACCAACCTGATAGCGTTAACAAGCCGATAGAAGCCGATAGAGTAGCAAAAGCCAATAGCATGCCTAGCGATAGGCCAAACCAATGCTTTTTATAGAGTTTCAGGTAAGGCAGTAAATCACGCATCTAAATTACCCTTATTATCTTGTTGAGCTAAGTTCGCGTTAAGCATCTCTTCGAATAAACCACCCGCAGTCGAAAGCTGAGAGTAATGACCTTGTTCAACCAGACCACCATCGCGCATAACCAGAATGTTATCGACCGATTGAAGTGGAGCGAGTTGGTGCGTCACAAGCAGGGCAGTGCGGCTTTCGATGTTGCTATTGATGCCTTTCATTACCAACTGTTCGCTACGAGTATCTAGGCTGGCAGTGGGTTCATCGAGCAACCAGAACTGACCGTCTTGAATCATTGCACGAGCCAAAGCCAAACGTTGAGATTGACCCACAGACAGACCGCCAGAGCGATCAGAAATCATGTAATCCAAGCCGTGCTCATTTACGAATTCGTTAGCAAAAGACTGCTCAAGTGCGTTCTCGACAACTTGGTCAGTGATATCGTGCTTACCTAGAGTGACGTTGTCACGAATTGTGCCGTGCAGTAGCAACGGGTTTTGACCAACCCAACTAATCGTTTTACGCCAAGAGGCTAAGTCTAGGTCACGCAGTTCAATGCCATTGATTTTCAAGCTTCCTTCATAAGGCATGAAACCAAGAATGGCGTTGATCAAACTTGTTTTACCCGCACCACTTGGACCAACTAACGCAGTCGATTGGCGAGTATTCAGTGCAAACGAGATAGGGCCAACCAGTTGAACACCTTCAGGGCTTAACACTTTGAGATCTTGAGCTTCAATATTGATGCCTTGAGCCGGATCAAGCTGAGTGTCGCCTGATTTAACCTTAGTGATGTCGGTTTCTAGGAACTCGACAATACTTTCAGCTGCGCCAACCGCTTGTTGCTTCGCGTGGTAGAAAGTACCTAAATCACGCAGAGGTTGGTAAAACTCTGGCGCCAAGATAAGGATAAACAAACCTGCGAATAGCGTAATGCCAACGCCGTAGTGGCCGAAGTTAAGCTCGCCGATGTAAGTGAAACCAAAGTAAACCGCCGTCATCGCAATCGAGATAGACGTGAAGAACTCAAGTACCGCAGAAGACAAGAAAGCGATTTTCAACACATCCATGGTGCGCGTTCTGAACACCTCAGATGCACCTTTCAATACTTCTGTTTCAGCGTTGGTGCGGTCAAATAGACGGATGGTTGTCATTGACTGCAAACGGTCGTAAAAGTGACCAGAAAGACGTTGCAGTGCTTTGAAGTTTTTACGGTTTGCATCGGCTGCTTTCATGCCAACCAATGCCATGAACATCGGCACCAGTGGCGCAGTCAGCAAGAAGATAAGGCCAGCTGCCCAGTTTACAGGGAATACCACGACCAAAATAATGAATGGAATCATTACCGATAAAGACATCTGAGGTAAGTAACGAGAGAAGAAGTCTTGCATGTCTTCTACTTGTTCTAGCAACAGGGTTGCCCACGTACCGGCAGGTTTGCCTTTGATATAAGCAGGGCCTAACTCACGTAACTTATCAAGGATGAGTTGCCTGATGTAAACACGGATCTGTTCACCACAGCGATAACCTGCGATCTCACGTCCCCATGTACAGCCAGCACGGCCAACGACCGATAATGCCAAGCCTGCGAAATGACCAACCAGTTCAGATTTATCGACATTTTCGATGATCAGCTGGTGAAGAATAGAGGCGAGAAGAGCTGCTTGAGCAATTAAGAACACGCTTGAAAGTACGCCAAGGCTAATCGCAATCATAAGCCAGCGTTTCGCTAACTTACTCTGTTGCTTAAGCCACTTGTTCAAGCTGCGTTGTTTTTTCTTATCCATTATGAAGGCTTAATGATAATTATTATTTGTTGAGGGCGGCTAGTATACAAAAGAAAGCCCAGTGGATATACCACTGGGCTCTAGGGATTTACAACAAAATGTGATGACGCCCTGCATCTACTGAGGCGAGAGCACCGATAATCAAATCTGCAATCTCAGATTTACTTATCGTTAAGACCATCTAGGAAGCGTTCAGCATCCAATGCAGCCATACAACCCGTGCCTGCAGAAGTAATTGCTTGACGGTAGTTGTGGTCCATTACATCACCCGCAGCGAACACGCCTGGGATGCTGGTTTGTGTCGCGTTACCTTCAAGACCAGACTGAACGATGATGTAGTCATCTTTCATATCCACTTGGCCTTTGAAGATTTCAGTGTTCGGCTGGTGACCAATAGCGATGAACGCGCCCATTACGTCGATATCCTCTGTCTTGTCAGACTGAGTATCTTTAATACGAACGCCAGTCACGCCCATGTCGTCGCCTAGAACTTCGTCTAGCGTGCGGTCAGTGTGAAGAACAATGTTGCCGTTCTCTACTTTGTCCATTAAACGCTTAACAAGAATCTTTTCAGCGCGGAACGTGTCACGACGGTGAATCAGGTGAACTTCAGACGCGATGTTAGATAGGTAAAGTGCTTCTTCAACAGCAGTGTTACCACCACCCACAACTGCAACTTTCTGGTTGCGGTAGAAGAAACCATCACACGTTGCACAAGCAGAAACGCCGCGGCCTTTGAATGCTTCTTCAGAATCTAAACCTAGGTACTTAGCTGATGCACCTGTTGAGATGATCAACGCGTCACAAGTGTACTCGCCAGAATCGCCTTTAAGACGGAAAGGGCGGTTTGAAAGGTCGACTTCGTTAATGTGGTCGAACAGGATCTCTGTTTCAAAGCGCTCTGCGTGCTCTTTCATGCGATCCATTAGAGCTGGACCCGTTAAACCTTCAGCATCACCCGGCCAGTTTTCCACTTCTGTTGTGGTTGTAAGCTGACCACCTTGCTGCATACCAGTAACCAGAACTGGGTTTAGGTTTGCACGAGCAGCGTAAACTGCAGCTGTATAGCCAGCAGGGCCAGAACCAAGAATCAATAAATTACAGTGCTTTACGTCGCTCATGAGGACTCCGAAATTGAATTTGTTTTAATTTATAATCGCTTAGGATTGTATGGAAAATATGGAGGCAATAAAAGGTTAAACAAGGGCAGAAGTGTAATTAATCGTTATACGTTAGAACATAACCGAACTAAATGATGGTCTTGTAATCCTGTGTCTTAGATCAATAGCGATAAGTCAAGGAAAGTGCTCTTGCAAACAGCTATGCATATTGCTCACTTTTAGGGCCTTCTTGATCATGGTGTTTCTATAGCAGTATTTACTTTTTTGCGTATACATTGATGAGTAGAAAAACAAGAGAACCTGAATCCTATGTTTTATTTTAAAAAGTTTGCGTTAAAAGACGCTGCAAGAATTCATCAAAATTAGCGTGCAGATAAGCGACCACAAGACGCACTTTTAGTATGAACGGCATGATTACAAACAGGTGTAATGTTGGTTAATACTTGAACTGTTGAGTGTTTCTCAGTTGTTATTTTTTTGTATGTGTTATTATTGATATTTATATATTGCGCGGAATCATTTGAACTCTATGCAGATTCTAATCCTTTTTATCAATGTGTTTATTGTGTGCCTGAATTCGGTTTTTGCTTCTCCGCTGCAGGTCAGCGGGGAACAATCTGTGTTAGCTAATGAAGCTGTAAGATGGTATGAAATGCCTTTGTTATCTGATCCAGTCGATTTTCCCATATTAAAAAAACACATTGAATCCTCTCCAAGGATTGAAACGATATTTGGTGGTGAAGGGGCGTTTGGGTTGAGAGTTGATTTGGCCAACTCCGATATCAAGTCGTCACAACAAATAGTTACACTCCGTGCAAACTATTTGGATCAAGGTTGGGGGTACTGGCAATCAACAAATGGTCAAGTAAGGCGAATACTTGATTTTGGCCAATTAAGTAACAAGAGTATCTTGCATCTGCATAGGCAAAGCTTCCCGTTAATATTGAATGCGGAGGAATCTGGAACACTTTGGCTCTACTTGGAAGCAAAGAAATTTCCAAAGGCAGTTAACTTCACTCTTCAACCTGAATATCCATTTTATATTCACGTTTTCCGCAACAATACGCTCACATTAGCTTCTATTACTGTCATGCTAACGTTGGGAGTTTTCGCTCTTTTTTGTTACTTTCAAACTAAACATCCAGTCACACTGGCTTGTGCTGGTTATGTTGGGCTACATGGCCTGGGATGGTTCGCCGCTTCAGGCGCTTGGGGGTACTTATTATCAAGCCAAAGCTGGAACCCAGTTTATTTTGGAATGGTATTGTTTCCGTTTGCGGTTGCTTTTTCTTGCTATTACACAAGATTATTGTTTGGATTTCCGCAGCATTTTATTCGTATTAATCTTACCTTTCAGGCCTTTAGTTGGCTGTGTGTCATTATCGGGTTTATTAATGTCTTTGCCCCGTTTTCGTTGACTTTTGTTATGTCCCATTTAATTGCGGCAATCTGGGTGCCGACAATGATAGTGACTGGCGTATTGATGGTTTATCAACGAAACTTTGTCGCTAAATATTATTTGATCGGTGGTCTTTGTTATGGCACGGCTTTGGTATATTACATTTTTGCGCATTTTGCACCATTGCCGACTCAGAGATCGACAGAAGTCATCGTTGTTGTTGCATTAGCAATAGATTGTACCTGCATTTTATTGTCACTGACTGAATGGTTGCGGATTCAACAACATCAACATCAGAAAACCTATATCCAGTCGAGGGTGGATAGTTTAACGGGGCTTGGAAACCGGCTGGATTTTAATGATGCGAGTAAACAATTAGTACATCATTCCTATTGTATCGTCTTCATCGATTGTGATGGCCTTAAATCGATTAATGATACTTATGGTCATGATGAAGGGGATCGCTTTTTAGAATACACCAGCCGCATGATGCGAGAAAAATTTACAGACCTTGGAATGGTTTATCGAGCTGGTGGCGACGAATTTATCTGGTTGTTGAAAGTGGATAAAGAGAAACAAGTTGAGGCTCTCTATTCTCAGATTGAGCTTAGAGTGACTCAGGTGGAAGAGCAAATTCGCAGTGCTGATTGGCCTCAGTCTGGCCTCAGTTTTGGAAGCGCATCTAGTTTTGAATGTGTCAATTTTTCTGAGTGTTTGAGCTTAGCTGACCAGCGAATGTACCAGCAGAAGCGCTCGAAGAACGGTTTTAAAAATCAGTCCAGTGAAATTGAGTGTTAGCTAAATTCCCTATTTTCTAAGTGAATCGTTTTAAGTCTAGTTAACTTATTTTCGTTTTGACTTTTGGTGTAAATGTCACCAAAGGTGGCTCTTTTAGCAACCAACCTTTCAAGCTTGCTTACCCTCTCATCTGTTTTGTGTAGAACATTCCCAATCTTTATAGTCGCCTATTTTTAACGAATTCTAAGTTAGGACATAAAGGCAGACCATCATATTCCAAATAAACGCATCATTTATAATTGTAGGTTTTATTAGAAAGCACTCTATTTGAGGGCGGCCGAGTTCCCCCCGAACTCGACCTGTTCCAGACGCGCAAGCAAAGGCGTGTGGATTCTGGCTTACTCATAAATTAACCAATTCCAGATTGTTGTGTAAATAATCAATAGCTTGAACACTGATAGGTAGGTCGTATTTCGATGTGCAAAAACATACAAATAAAGTATGTCGAAGTAGGGAGATGAGCCTTGATGCCGTGGCTGGCGTATTAGTGAGTACGTGCTGACAAAATAATAAACACAGCGTGCTAGTTAATAATATCGCTAAATTTAAATTTGTAGGGATTTATAACTAGCTAGTGGAGTGTGCTGGTTTTAAGAGTTGGTCATCTTTTATTCTGGTGTTATGCACTGCTTTTGATTTTAAACTTGGTTTTACAATCTGAATTATTAATTCTGACGGGATAAATGATTGTTTATTGTTGATTTGGCAAGATCTTCAAGTATCCTTTTATGTAAACAAAACGTTAAATGTCGAAAGTAAATTAACAATCATTAAGGAGTCGATGATGTTACACGCTCACGAAAACACCCTACATATTACCCATCTCAGTAACCATGCGGTTAAGGAGCTGTCACCTTCTTTCTCTAAGCTACCTAGCACAGAGCACGCCGATGGACAGTACCGATTGAGAAGGTACTCTGTGGTTGAATTCAGTAATGGACAAGTCGTTGAGCTAGACAAACATAACTTCGTTCAGTCTGAAGACATCAATCACTTTCAAGGTGACGTTGTTCGCCAATTCGAGCCAATTGAAGCACCAATCCTAAGCAGCGAAGGCATGCAAGAGATGTGTGAACTGTTTATTGAAACCAATGGGCTTGAAGACGGGCAAGAAATCGAAATCCATCAAATCCGCATTGCCGCTATTTTTGAAGAAACTCAAGTTGCACCAGAAGGTGTTCACCAGGACGGTTTTGACCACATCGCGATCATTGGTGTTACTCGCCACAACATTGTGGGTGGTGAAGTGATGCTTTATCAAGATAGCCACGAAGCACCGTTCTTCAGAAAAGTGTTAGGCGATGGTGAAGTGGCAATGCTTGCTGATAGTAAGCTTTGGCACAATGCACAACCGATTCGTACCATAGACCACGGCGAGATGGGCTACATGGATGTGTTTGTTCTAACGGCTAAGGATGCGCGCAATGTCCTTCACTCTTAATGATGTGCGCCAGCAGTTTAGCGCGCTAGGCCAATACCATAACGGTAAGCCGGTGACCTTTTTTGATGGGCCGGGTGGCTCTCAGGTACCTGAGAATGTTTTAGCTTCAATGACCGAATACCTAGGGCATTTTAATTCAAACCTAGGCGGCCACTATTTTTCTAGCCAAAAGACCACAAGCTTAATGCAGCAAGCGCGAGAAGCGGCGCAAGCACTGCTTAATGCGGAGTCTTCTGGCAACGTTGTGTTCGGCGCGAACATGACATCTCTGACCTTCCAACTTAGCCGAGCGATTAGCCGCGATTGGAAAGAGGGCGATGAAGTTATCGTCACGGCGTTAGACCATTACTCAAATGTATCGAGCTGGCAGCAAGCGGCAGACGACAAAGGCGCGATTGTTCGCCAAGTTCGTGTAGACGAGTCGGATTGCAGTTTGGATATGGCGCATTTTGAATCGCTGCTTAACGAGAAAACCAAGCTTGTCGCGGTGACGTTTGCTTCGAACACGACTGGCTCTATTGTCGACATGGCAAAAGTTATTGAGCTTGCACATCAGCATGGTGCGCAGGTTTATGTCGATGCCGTTCATTACGCGCCACATCACTTGATCGATGTTCAGCAGCTGAATTGTGATTTCTTAGCGTGTTCAGCGTATAAATTCTTCGGCCCACATGTGGGCATTGCTTATGTTGCACCTCAATGGCTACACACGTTAAAGCCTTACAAGGTTGAGCCTGCAACCAATATTGGCCCAGGCCGTTTTGAAACAGGTACGCAAAGCTTTGAAGGCCTTGCAGGTGTGGTTGCGGCGGTAGATTACTTGGCGCAATTCGGTGAGCCAACCGACTCATTGCGTTCTCGTTTAGAGCAAAGCTACGCGCTTTATAATAAGCATGAAAGCCAGCTCAGTGAGTACTTCCTTAAACGCTTGTCTGATCTTGAAGGGGCAAAGCTTTACGGGAAAACAGAGTTTGATTCGAACCTAAGAACGCCAACCTTTGCGGTTACCTTTGAAAACCATTCTCCAGAGTTCATCGCCAAGAAGCTGGGTGAACATAATATCTGTGTGTGGAACGGACATTTCTACGCATTAGGTTTGGTGAAACAGTTGGGTATTGAAGAGCAGGGCGTGGTGCGTATTGGTTGTATGCATTACAACTCGATTGAAGAGATCGACTTGCTGTTCAATGTGCTTGAAGGGATCTTGCGAAGTAATTAGCGAGAAGCCATTAGCAAGAAGTAATTAATAAGAAGTCACTTGCCTTTGCTGTTTGTGCCTTTAGATCGAAAAAAGAGCATGCTTCTCTCAAGAGTATTGAGTAGGAAGCATGCTCTTTTTATTTGATTGAGCTTATTTGATCAACGCCAGTTATTCGAATAAGCCCTTGATTTAACTAAGACAGGTGCTTAACCAGAGTTGCACCTACAGCGTGCGCGCTGGTTGGGTTTTGGCCAGTAATCACTCGCTCATCAACAATCACAAGCTCTTGCCAAGGTTGAACCTTGTTGAAACGCGCTGCGCTGCGAGCAAGAGACTCTTCCAGTAGGAACGGAATGTCGTTGATGGTGCCAAAGTCGATCTCTTCTTCACGTGTAAAGCCAGTCACCGATTTAGAGCTTAGTAGCTTCTCGCCGTTGCTTAAAACAATCGGAAGCAGCGCCGCAGGGCCGTGACATACTGACGCAATCACACCACCATCTTCGTAATGCTTAGCCGCAATAGCAGCGAATTGCTCGTTGGTTGCTAGGTCTGAAAGCAAACCGAAACCACCTGGGTAGAAGATAGCATCGTAGCTTTCTGCATTAATTTGGTTTACAGGAATCGTATTGTTGATTCGGTTTTGGAAGTCATCATCAGCCAAGATCTCAGCGTTTACTGAATCCCCTTCAATATCGGTTCCGTACAATGGGCCTTTGCCACCCTTGATAGACGCGATGTCGTACTCAAAACCCGCAGCAATGATCTCTTTCAGAGCATGAGTCAGTTCAGGCGCGTAAGTACCGTTCGCTTGATCTGTATCGCCTAGTGTTGCGTGGTTAGTTACAGGTATTAGTATTTTTTTCATGATTCGTCCCTTTGAGCACGTTTGTTTGGTTTCAGCGTCGTTGTTTAGACATCCGCGTTTTTAAGACAGACATCAGTCTTTTTAATAGAGATGCCGCTGTTTCGTTACCTGTAATACTAGTAGTAAACCATTTGAGTGATAATATGCCGAATAGACAAAACATTATTGCTATATAGCAACAGTTGAATGAGAATTAGTCGGATGTGAACTCGTTAGATGTAAACAGGTGAAGTATGGACAGCTTTGAAGGGATTAATGAGTTTGTTGCGGTTGCTGAGTGTCATGGCTTTTCTGCAGCAGCAAAACAACTGGGTTGCAGTACCAGCCATGTCAGCCGCCAAGTTTCAAGGTTAGAAGAGAGAGTGGGTGTGGCGTTGCTTGCGCGTTCAACACGGATGGTGAGCCTGACCGAATCGGGTCATACCTATTATCAGCAGTGCAAAGACTTGGTCATTGGGCTGCAACAAGCGAATGAACAAGTCACGTCTCAACAAACTCAGCTTAGCGGTACATTACGTGTTAGTGCTGCGGGTGCATTTGCAGAAAATCATGTTGCGACAGCGCTGATGGAGTTTGCCAAAGATCATCCTGAGCTCACCATCGAAATGAACTTCAATACTAAGATGGTTAACTTCATCGAAGATGGTATCGACTTCGCCATTCGTTACGGCCGGTTGGACGATTCAGGTTTGGTGGCAAGAAAGCTCGTCGATCGCCCAATGGCGGCCGCAGCCAGCAAAGATTATTTAGAGCAATTTGGTACGCCCACTCATCCAGAGCAGTTGAAAATGCACAGCTGTATTATCGCCAACAGTGATCAGTGGCTATTTGAGAAAGAGGGCAAACCGTTAAATGCAGTGCGAGTGCATGGGCGCTGGCGCAGTAACAATTCGAGCGCAGTACTGAAAGCATGTGAAGAGGGGCTTGGTGTTGTCTACCTTCCCAAAAGCAGTTTCAATGGCGGCCTGACTAATGGAAAGCTTGTCCCGGTGCTTGAAGATTATTGGGGAGCAGGAACCAGCAGTTGGGTCGTATATCAAAATCGTCGTTTTTTACCCCAGAGAGCACGGTTAGCGATCGACTTCTTGGTTGCTTATTTTTCGGATTGGAATGAATAACCGACGAGGTTTTAAGCGAACAGCCAACAAGATGGAAGTGAATAATTAACGGAATTGAAAAGAGTCGTAATTATCGCTAGCTACCTACTTTAAGGTCGAAAACAGAAAAGCTAATGCTTACATAGATATACGTTATCTTTTTTTGTTTTTTTTTAACGCGCGTAATAGGAATGAGAGACTTGTCTACTTTTGATAACTGGTGTTAGCGATTGAATTGTAGAGAAGCCCGCAACAGTACGATATACTAGATACCATATTAATGTCCCTAACGCGTGATAGATTGTGTGGAAGCGTTGGCAGGATGTGTTGTTATGCTCCAGTTTATGAAGTGTAGCTAGAGTGCGGAGTTGGCAATGTCTTCAATAAATTTCGAATCCACGTACGGTGTAATAACTATTCAAGATATGAATGTAGTGAGTGTTGACGCTAACTATGCTCGCATCTATGGATACCAATCGCCCGAAGAACTACTTTCTAATATCGATAGCTTTCTAGATCTAATCTCAGAAGATTATCATGTTCTCGCCTATCAAAATTACCTTGAAACGGTCAGTGGTCAACGCGACCCTCAGGTTCACACCTATACCAATGTTGATCGCAATGGCAGAGAGTTCACCGTGTTTTCTATCGACCATGTGACGGAGTGGCAGGGAAGACCTGCACTGCAAGTCACAGTGATCGATCTTTCCCCTGCGATTCAGCTGCAAAATGCGGTGCGTGAGCAAGATAAGATGTATCACGACATGATCATGCAATCTGGGCAGGGCATCTTGGTTCACCGAGATTTCAAGCCGCTGATGGTTAATCAATCTTGGGTCAACATGCAAGGCGCGGCTTCCATCGAGCAAGTATTAGAGCTGGACTCTATCCTTGAACTGGTACCAAAACAGAATGCCGATGGCATCAGCAAGCACTATCACGCGATCGTATCAGGGGAGTTGTCAGGTACTAGTACCGTGGTTGAAAACATTGGCTTTGACGGCGTTCATCGGTTCTTCAATATTTACGACAATGCGATTACTTGGAAAGGTCAGCCAGCCGTTCAGGTTGTGCTCGAAGATGTGACTCAAAAGGTGATGCTGGAAAAGCAGTTGGTACACCAAGCGAATTACGATGAAATGACGGATTTGCTTAACCGTAGGGCGATTTATGAGTGGCTGAGAGAGCACCTTGTCTCTGAGACTCACTTAGTGTGTATGCTGCTTGATATCGATGACTTCAAATCGATCAATGATACCTACGGGCACATGGTGGGTGACGAGGTCATTTGTGCTTTGGCTGATATTACTAAGCGTAATGTTGAGGCTGTGGGCGGTGTCGCAGGTCGATGGGGCGGTGAAGAGTTCATTGTATTTATCCCTAATGCGTCGCCTCAGATTTCGCGTCAAGTGTCTGATCAGATCCGAGAGCAGTTTAATCAAACCGAATTTAAGATTGATGAACAGTTACGATTTAATTCGAGTGTCAGTATCGGAATCAGTGATAGCCAAGCCTGTGAAGACGGTGTCACGATTGATGCACTCGTGAATTTAACCGATCAATCTCTCTATCGCGCGAAAGCCAACGGCAAGAATTGTGTAGACGGAGATGTGGTTACGCTTTAACGCCTAAAAGCGTCATCGAAAGCCAATAGAATCGACAACGAAAAATGCCCTCAAGTCATCACTTGAGGGCATTTTAGTTTTTGGCTATTCACTAAGCGCTTCTAACTATAAGAAACGCCTCTAACTATAAGAAACGTTTAAGTTCTACAAGTTATGCCGACACTTCCACTTCGTAAGAACCAAATTTACGGATGTTAATCACACCAGTATCTAGGATTAGGTATTGGCCTTTAATGCCTTGAAGTACGCCTGTCACTTCAGGGTTCTTATCAAAGTTATGCGACACAATCTTCACTGGGTGCTGTTCAACTGGGTAGCTCAATGAAGTGATGTTTTCGCTCAGAATCTCGATAGCATCATCACCAAACTTCGCTCTGATCTCTTGGATTTTATCCTCAACCAACGGCAACAGTTCTTTGGCTTTTTCTACCAATTCCATATCGTCGCCGTCGCCTTTAAGCAGCGTGCGCCAGTTGGTTTTGTCAGCAATGTGCTTTGCTAACTCAACTTCGATCAGGCCAGAAATCTGACGTGTTTTTACCTTCAAGATAGGCAAACCTTGAGTCGCGCCTTGGTCAATCCAACGGGTAGGGATTTGAGTGTGACGAGTGATACCTACTTTTAGGCTTGATGTGTTCGATAGGTAAACGAAGTGATCAACCATGCAGTTCTCTTCACCCCATTGAGGCTCGCGACACGTGCCTTCATCGTAGTGACAAGTCTCTGGCTTCATGATGCACATGTCGCAGCTTGCTAGCTTTTTCATGCACACAAAACAGTGGCCTTGAGAGTAGCTCTTCTTAGTTTTCTTACCACATGAGCAGCAAAAAATATTGCCGGTGTGAGTGAGGTTGATGGTTTTACCAATCAGAGGGTTTAGCTCTACAAACTCTTCGCCTACAGGCAAACGGTAGGTAACCGCGCCATCAAGGGAAGCACTCATCTTTTTGAGTGTTCCTTTTGCTAATAAAGACATGACATTACTCGTTGTATTTTGATTATTATTTCGTCGACTCGATTGCGCTGTGAGCAGGCAGTACGGTTAACGATGATTATGCGATGAGTATAACAAATAGAGCCTGTTTTTATACGCAATATTACTTGATTCTCGCCGTGAATAATCAACAGAAAATACATGCATTAAAATATAGTATGACATTTTGTTCGGGCGTGATATAACGTTTTTTAGTGATTTATTGGTATTAAGATCACTAATTTATCTAACTTGTTTTTTATCGTGAAATCCCAACTATAGGGATATTAAGCAGGAAGCTTAGACGTGAAGTGGATCCATAAGATTGTTATCTTTCTAGTTATCGCAACGCTTGCCATTGTGCAGTATTACCGTGTGAGCGGAAATCGTGTGATAACGGCAATTACCCCTGATAAATATGAATTTATCGCGACCAGTGATCAAGTTGATAGGGGAGTCAGTACGTCCCAGTTATCCTATGAAAATGGACAGTACACTCTCGATTGTGAACTTAAAGAATCTGAGTATCCGTGGCCTTACTGTGGGCTGTCGATTCGTATCAACCCTGACATCACCTCGGGCCTTGACCTTTCTCAGTACCACACCTTTAGAGTGAACATTGATTACCATGCGGAGGCTGACTCTAGTGGCCGTTTGAGAACCTATCTACGTAACTACAACCCTGCTTATTCAGTTCCTGATGACGAGTACACGCACAAGTACAATGGGATGGAGTTTTCTCCAGGAATCGATGGTGGTGTGATTGAAATCCCGATCAAAAATCTGCAAGTGATGACATGGTGGCTGGCTGACAACGACATTGCGTTAGAGCATTCGTCCCCTGAATTTTCGAATGTGAATATGGTTGAGTTTGCTACTGCGTCTGGAGCGAAACTCGGTCACCACAGAATCGTCATCCGCAGTATTGAGTTCGAAGGTTCGTATATCACCGCAGAAAGCTTGTTCATGATCCTACTGTTTGTGTGGGTGGGGACGGGCACCGTATTCTTGCTGTCAGAGTTAAACCGTTCAAGAAAACGCATGGTGATCGCAGAGAAAAGACATCACCACTTAAAGAACGTCAATCGCGCACTGAGAGAACAGAATTTTGAATTTTCAGAGATGGCCCATCGTGATGAGTTAACCGGAATACTAAACCGCCACGCGATTCGTGATTGGTTGAAAATGCAGTCACAACATGTGAAGCAAGGACATGGCAAGCTGGGTATGTTGTATCTCGATATCGACTACTTCAAGAGTGTAAATGACAAGTACGGACATCAAATGGGTGACCATATTTTACGCGAGTTCAGCATGGTGGTGGGCAGTTCGATCAGCGCTACCGACAAGTTGGTGAGATGGGGTGGTGAAGAGTTCATTGTTTTTTGCCCTGAGACCGAAGCCGGAGAGGCGCAGATAAAAGCTGAACGCATTCGATTATTGGTTAGCCAGCACCTTTGGGTTCATGGCGATCCGCTGACATGCAGTATCGGTGTTGCCGAGATGAAGCAAGAGCGAGTGACAGAGACCATTGCTCGCGCTGATGAAGCTTTATATCAAGCAAAGCATTCAGGTCGAAACCAGGTGATCTTGAGTCACTAATCTGAAAATTGTTTTGATGAGTTTATAAGCCACACGTGCATATGTGACGTGTGGCGTTTTTATGGTTCTTCTCCCAAAAGCCAAAACAAAAAAGGTGGCGCGGGGCCACCAAAAGGGAAAGCGTTTCTTGTTTTTATATGCCCGTTCAGTGCTTGCTTACGCTGAACGGGCATTTTTGTCTTGGTTGAACCGGGGGAAGTTCAACCAGTTTAGGGGAGCATTCCTGTAAGCATGCGCTTATAGAACGTTAGTGTTTACCAGAAGATCCAAGCGAACAGAGTCAGAACTAGGATACAAACTAGGTTCAACACCATACCGATTCGCATCATCTCTTTCTGCTTGATGTGACCCGAGCCAAACACGATTGCGTTTGGTGGTGTTGCAACAGGAAGCATGAAGGCACAAGACGCAGCAACAGCGATCAGTGCAGACAAAATAACTGGCGACATACCAAGTGCTTCAGCGATGGTTGCGAATACTGGCACCAGAAGTGCTGCACTCGCTGTGTTACTCGCAAATTCCGTTAGGAATACCACGAACGCTACCACGGCTAGAATCGTAAGCAGTACGCCAGCTGTTTCTAAAAATCCGCTTAGTGAGTGTGCTAAGAATACGCTGGTTCCTGTCGCTTTTAGAATGTTACTTAAGCAGATACCACCACCGAATAGGATAAGAACACCCCAGTCCGTTGTCTTCTCAACGTCTTTCCATTCCACCGCTCTAGAAGCGCCAAGCAGTACAATTGCGCCAATCGCGACTAAGCTATCAAATTTAGAGAATCCGCCAATCATTGCGTTGATTGGTTTACCGAATATCCAAAGCGTTACGGTTAGAAGGAAGATAGACAGTGTGATTTTCTTGCTGTTTGTCCACTCAACTGGGGCATGGTCTAGCTCGAATTTGTGGTCAAGCTTTGGCTTAGTCATCACGTAAAGAATAATCATCGCGATTGGCAGTAAGATCATTGAGATTGGAAGACCTAGCGCCATCCACTCAGTAAAGCTCAAGCCAACTTCTGCAGCGGCGATTGCGTTCGGTGGGCTACCCACTAAGGTTGCGATACCACCGATTGAAGCACAGTAAGCAATACCCAGTAGTACGAACACGTAGGTGTTGCGGTCTTCACTTTGGTCAACCTTGTTCATGATGCCAAGAACAAGAGGAAGCATCATTGCTGTGGTGGCTGTGTTTGAGATCCACATTGATAGACCTGCACTCACACCGAACAGCATGAACACAGCGACCGACATTCTGCCTTTTGCTATCAGCAGCACTTTGTCAGCTATCGCTTTATCTAGCTCTTGCTTGTTCAGTGCAGCTGCTAATGCGAAGCCACCTATGAATAAGAAGATGATCGGGTTTGAAAAGTTAGCCAGCGCTGCGGGCGTATTGAACACACCAAACAAGACAGCCAAGAGTGGAACGAGCAGAGCAGTGATGCTGACATGAATAGCTTCGGTTAACCATAGAACCGCAACGAACACGAGAATACTCAAACCAGTATTGACTTGTGATTCGAAAGGAAGGGTGTTGAGCAAGAGTGCGAATAGCGTGAAATTACCAATTAATATCATGCTGTTGCGGGTGAACAACCAGTGTTTCAGTGTAGTAACAAGTGCCGTCATAAGACGCTCCTTTTGTTATCCTCGTTTTATTGGTGCACGACTTCATTGAGTCGTGCTTATTATTTTCGAGGTATATAGCTTGATGTAGGGTCAGACTTTGTTGGGAGAATGTTACTTAAGTTAATAAAGGCGTGTTGGTGTGTTTTTGTGTAACAGTGGGGAAATGTGAGGCAACAAATTCAAAATGTGTAGTTTTCTACACATCTGTCTCTGCTGGGTCTGCAATAGGGTTTGTTGTAGGATCTACAACAGGGTTTACAGAGGGGTCAGTCATAGGGTTTGGAATCGGAAATGATTCCGGTTTTGGACTCGATTGAATGGGCTCTTTAGGTCCAAGGAACTTTGGCGTTGTCCCCATAATATACAAATCTAAGAAGGCTTTGGTACGCGCAAAAACTTCACGCAAACGGATAGAGGTGCCTGAATGATGAGTAGGACCTGAAACCGCTAAACATTGTGCATGAATATCGTAAGAATTAGCGATAAATAGTGCTCTTTCACAGTGGAATTTCTGAGTAATGATCAGGAAGTTGTCGGTGTCGAAGATCTTTTTAGCGCGAACAATCGAGTCTAAGGTTCTAAAGCCTGCGTAATCGAGGTTAATGCGTTCATCGGGTACACCCGCTTTCAGCAAGTCGCGTTTCATCGTCCACGGCTCATTGTAAGAGCGATGAGCGTTATCACCACTTAACAGAAACTGGTCGACTTTTTCACGGTCGAACAGCTCAATCGCGGCTTCGATTCGGTGCTTATAATAGTCGTTGAGTGTTCGACCCAAATATTTGCTCGTGCCAAGCACAACGGCGACCTCAAGCTCGGGCACTTCATCTATATCGTAGATGATGCGATCTTCCGCTTGCCATGAAACCCAATAATCGATCGCAATAACCGCAGCGCTGCCTACTAAGAACACGAGGAAAGCGCCAAACAGAAAACCTTGCAGTTTTTTGTAAGCTTTTTTTATGTAGCTACGGATAATGTGAGAATCAAATTTCACTCTCGGTATGGTCCTTTCACTGAGCATTAATTTTTGAGTGCTCGATAATACCAAATAAAAATGAGAAAAATCAGTTAAAAAGACAAGACAGTTTAAAGAAAAAAGCCCCTGCAATTGCAGAGGCTCATATAAGAGTCGTTAACGCTCTTTATTCCAAGCGCAGTACGCTTTATTAGAATGCCGTGCGCTTGTAGCGACGGTAAACTGGCTGCCAGAAGTGCTGGTCAATCGCTTGTTGCAGTGCTTCTTCAGTGATCTCTAGAGCAACGCCCTGTTCAATCGCCTTTTTACCTACCGCAAGAGCAATTTTCTTAGATACCGTGTGGATCTCTTCCAATGGTGGAAGTAGAGCACCTGTGCCATTGATTGCTAGTGGAGAACACGTAGCAAGTGCACGGCTTGATTCCATTAGCATTTCGTCAGTGATGCGTGAAGCATTCACAGCCAATACACCAAGGCCAATACCTGGGAAGATGTAGCTGTTGTTACACTGAGCGATTGGGTAAGTTGTGCCGTTGTGAACGACTGGCTCAAATGGGCTACCTGTCGCAACAAGTGCTTGGCCATCAGTCCAACGAATAATGTCGTTTGGCGTCGCTTCAACACGGCTTGTTGGGTTCGACAGTGGGAACACGATAGGGCGTTCACTGTGTAGGTTCATCTCTTTGATGACTTCTTTGCTGAATAGACCTGGAGCACCAGACACACCAACCAATACGGTTGGTTTCGCGTGGCGAACTACGTCTAGTAGAGAGAAACCAGTGCCATCGCTTTCCCAGTCTTTGGTGTTTTCGTTGGTTTGAACCAGACGCTGTTGGAAATCAAGCAGGTTTTGCATGCCTTCTTGTAGCAGACCCCAACGGTCAACCATGTAAACTTGAGAGCGAGCTTGTGCATCGCTGATACCTTCAGACACCATTTGAGCAATGATAGCTTCAGCAATACCACAACCTGCAGAACCCGCACCTAAGAAGGTGATGCGTTGATCTGAAAGTTTGCTGTTTGCTGCTTTACATGCTGCAAGTAGAGAACCAACCGTTACGGCTGCTGTGCCTTGGATATCATCGTTGAAACAACAGATGCGATCTTTGTAGCGCTCAAGCAGTGGCATTGCGTTCTTTTGTGCGAAATCTTCGAACTGAACTAATGCATCAGGCCAACGGCGTTGAACCGCTTGGATGAACTCTTCAACGAATGCATCGTAGTCAGCACCCGTAATACGAGGATGACGCCAGCCCATGTACATTGGGTCAGCAAGACGTTGAGGGTTGTTAGTACCCACATCGAGCACGATTGGTAGCATGTAAGCTGGGCTGATACCGCCACAAGCTGTATAAAGTGCTAGCTTACCAATTGGAATACCCATACCACCGATGCCTTGGTCTCCCAAACCAAGAATACGCTCACCATCCGTAACCACGATAACTTTAACGTTGTGGTTTGTCGCATTATTCAGTAGGTCATCGATACGATCGCGGTTCGGGTATGAGATAAACAGACCACGGCCACGACGGTAAATATTTGAGAAGTTCTCACATGCTGCGCCAACTGTTGGCGTATAAATGATAGGCATCATTTCAGAGATGTGGTTTTGAACTAAACGATAAAAAAGCGTTTCATTAGTGTCTTGGATGTTACGAAGGTAGATATGCTTATCCATATCACTTTCGAAGTTACAATATTGTTTGTATGCACGTCCTACTTGCTCTTGGATTGTTTCGGTTGTTTCCGGTAACAAACCTTCAAGGTTGAAAGAACTGCGCTCTTCAGCAGAGAATGCGCTGCCTTTGTTTAGAAGAGGTGTACTTAGTAGAGCAGGACCAGCATAAGGGATATATAGAGGGCGTTTATCGTTGTTCATTGGATGCCTAATATGGGAGAAAGGGTTACTAAAAAATGATAACGGTTTAGTTATTCAATTGTAAATAGTTTCTCCGCGATCTGAGCAAACAAAATGATATTCTTACCTCTGTCCCACACTTATCGAATTTCAACACGATAATTCGTTATACTTCGCTCACACTTTTTCGCTACTCGCCATTTTATGTCATTACTTCCCATCGATGCTTATCAAAACGTATTCCACGAACAAATCGCTAATTCTCACCTTGTCGTAGAGGCGGAAACCGGATCAGGTAAATCAACGCGCCTGCCACTTTGGGCCTCTCAACATGGACGAGTGTTAGTGGTGGAGCCAAGACGCATCGCGTGTACATCACTGGCTAAATATCTCGCGCAGCGATCAGGCGAGAAGTTGGGTAGCAAAGTGGGCTATGCGATTAAGCTTGAGTCGGAATACAACGAGCAAACTAACGTTGTTTTTGTGACGCCCGGTATCGCGCTGCGTTGGTTATCAGAAGATGGATTAGCTAGTTTTGATGTGATCGTGGTGGATGAGTTTCACGAGAGGCGCTGGGACATTGATCTTCTGGTGGCGATTCTGAAACAAAAAGCGAGCCATCGTTTGGTGATCACTTCAGCAACCATTGAGGGTGAGCGCCTTTCTCATTATTTGGATGCGAATCGCATAAGCTGTGAAGGGCGAACCTATCAAGTTGAGATTGAGCACAGAGCGAATGAATCCAGAACACTGCCTGATATCCGACATCTAGAGCAGCGTATCGTGGAAGAAGTTAATCATCAGTTGATCGCTTCTTCTGGCGATATGTTGGTTTTTCTACCGGGTAAAAAAGAGATCGTGCAATGCGAACAAGCCTTAGCGAAAAATCCAGATATCCAAGTTGTTAAATTGCATGCGTCGGTCAGTGATAAAGAGCGAGATTCAGCGTTATCGGGTCGGAATATCCATACTGAAGGTAATGGTTTGAGAAAGGTCATCCTTGCGACCAACGTTGCAGAAACCTCATTAACCATTCCTGACATTGGCGTGGTGATAGATTCAGGATTAGAGAGACGCACCGTTCAGCGTAATGGCAGAACCACACTGATGCTTAAATCCATATCACGAGCGAGTGCCAAACAGCGAGCTGGCCGCGCGGGTAGGGTAATGGATGGCGTTTGCGTGCGTCTATATGGTGAACATGCGGCGTTAGAGTTAGTCACACCGCCTGAATTGCAGCGTGAAGAGCTGACTGAACCTATGTTGGCCGCAGCATGTTGTGGATCTCCGCTTGAGAGCTTGTCCTTCCTTGACCCTATTCCAGAGAAATCACTCAACAGTGCAACTCAAACCTTGCTGACGATGGAAGCGATTAACGCCGACCATCAAGTTACCGAGCATGGTAAAAAGCTGTATCCGTTGCCGATTGATGCTTTGTATGCCGATATCGTTACTCGAATCAAAACCAAAGCATTAAAAGAGGCGATGGTTGATCTCACTGCGGCGCTGTCCGTTCCTGCTCGCTTGTATCAGTTACCAAACAATGCAGAACATCTTGAAGCGCTCGCGCAACAAGAGAAGGAAGGGTGTGATTTAAGCCTGTTGATTCAGATTGTGCGCGGTCGAGAATATCCGCATTTAGACATCGACCAACAGGCTCTGAATGAAGCTCAAGGATTGGCGAAGCAAATGCGGGAGGTATTTGAACTTCCTCAGCTAGAAGTCGCGTCACGTTTCCAACGCATTGAATTGCTCAAGACCATTGTGAATCTGCATCCTGAACTGGTGTTTGTGCGCCGACTGAAAAGGAAAGAAGCCTTTGCCAATGGTGTTTTAGAAGTGGTGCTCGGTCGTCAGAACCGTTTCCCTGATAATGCACAAGCGATGTTGGTGTTGGATACTCACAGCTTGCCGGGAAGAGGCGTTAAGCAAACACTGACCTTAGCGACGGTCACGACACCCATTCCTCTTGAGCTTCTCATTGATGCTGAACTAGGAGAGTGGGAGCAAGGCGAAACCGTTGTGAATGATGATGGTGTTTTTACCGAGATGGCATTGGTGTACGCAGGCCGCACGATTACAACCAAACTCGTCGCCGCTGAAGGGCAACTATCGTTAAAACCTATCGTCGACCTTGTGTTAAATGGAGAGCAGCTTCCCGGTTTTGCAAAGGCTCGCACTCAAGAAATCAAACACTGGCAGTTGTATGTGAAACTTGGTCTCGATGAACAAACTAAATACACACCAGAAATTGAGAACATTAACTTTGAGCTATGGTTTATAGAGCAGCTTGAAGTACTAGGTGTTACTGATGTCAGCGAATTGGAAATGTTCGATCATGCAGACATACCGTTCGATGGCATTCCAACTTGGCTCTACTCAGAATTTTCGGAAAAATACCCGTTTGCATTGAGCCTTGCCGACTTGCAACTCGATGTTGAATACTTGCCCGCAAGAAAGCTGATTTACGTCCATTATCAGTCGGGTAGCCGAAAGTTATCGCCAAAACGTTGGGAGCTACCGACATGGTCTGGTTGGCGTATTCAGTTCAAAAAAGCGAGTCGAATAATTGATATCAAATAGATGGATAAGTTTTATCTCTAAAATATTAATCAAATAGATGCATATATGATTTTTCAGTGCTTATTTTGTTACAAGTTTGATTTTTATATTCCTTTTTAACCAATCAAAAGGTCATAAAAGACTATTCTTCTATATCCTATTGCTATAAAGAAAGAGTTGATAGATATTGAGTATATTGTGTTGCCAAAGTGTCGGGGGACATCATGGATAAACAGGAAGAGACGCGTGTAGAGTTCGATTACACAACATTTCTTGGCGCCTCATGCAGTAAAAAATGGACTTTTCTGGAAGCACTCACCACAATTGCGCCAGTGTTCAGTACCGTCTGGCGAGATAGCATTAAAGAGTTGGGCACCCCAGAGGATCGTTTATGGCAGATGGCATTGAAATCAATGTCGACGCGTAAAAGTGATGAGTCGAACATTGTTACCTTACTCAAGCTCGCTAAGCTGGAAGGGATCAATGAGCTCAAAGTGGTGATGCCATATTCACTTGAAGAAGAGCAGATCGAGTATATTGAATCGCGCAGTCATTTAGTGATTGCGGGTAATTCTGGAGAAGAGTTCACGATTAAGCTGTAACTTCAGCTCGCCTATAATCTCTCTCGAGGAATAGTAAAAACGTACACGTAAAAAGGGCCTCAAATATTGAGGCCCTTTTAGTATCTAAAACTTGAGTCTACGAGCTTATTAGCTTTCGAGCTTTTTATTTTGAGATTAAGCGATTAAGCAATTAGCAATTAAGCGACTAGTCGATTAGACCATAGTCAGCGCGCAGTACATCGATGATCTCTTGCTTAGGATTTTCGCTCAGTACGATCTCCGCACCTGTGATTTTCGCTGCGATATCAAGGTAAGTGCGAGACAGAGACATTAGAGAATCCAGTGGAAGTTCATTGTCACGAGCCAATGCTTCACGTTCTGGCATACGCTCTTTATTCAAAAGAATGTCGGCATCAGGGAAGTAGTTAAGCAAGAACTGACGGAAGCCTTCTTTTGAATTCTCAACGATGTTGCCGTTGTTATATTCCTGAGTATCCCAAATGCGAGATGAATCTGGAGTACCGACTTCGTCCATGTAGATAAGCTTTTCTTTGCCTTGAGCATCGTTGACGTAGCCAAACTCAAATTTGGTATCAACAAAGGTTTGGTCTACTTTTGCTAGCGCTTGGCTGATTACGTTGAAGCCTTCTTTAAGAAGTTTTTCGTAATGCGCGATGTCGCTTGCTTGAGTAAAGTTGAATGCTGCGAAGTTATCTTCGATGTTGTTGCGTGTGATGTTCACATCGTCAGCTTCTGGAACGCCAGGAATACCTTTCAGAATCCCTTTTGTTGAAGGCGTGATCAGTAGCTCAGGCAACTTCTTGTCTTTCTCAAGGCCTTCAGGCATCTCGATACCACAGAATTCACGTTCGCCGTTTGCGTATGCACGCCACATTGAACCAGTGATGTATTGACGACAAATCGCTTCGATCATGACTGGGCGAGCTTTTTGTACAATCCATACGAACGGGTGAGGGATATCAAGAATATGACTGTCAGCAAGTCCGTTGTCTTTAAACAATTTGAACCAGTGGTTAGAGATAGCATTCAGAGCCGCTCCCTTACCTGGAACACCTTTAAGATTCCCTTCACCACGCCAGATACAATCAAATGCAGAGATACGGTCACTGATCACCATGATTGCTAAAGGCGCATCTGGTGCTACATCGTAGCCTTTCTCTTTAATTAGTCGTTGGCTATCTTCTTCAGTTAACCAGTAGACCGAACGAACCTTGCCACTGTGGACAGGTTTATCAGTACGGATTGGTAGGTCATCATTTACGGCAAGAACTTGGTCAGCAAGGCTCATTTAGACATTCCTATCTTTTATCAAACGTCATACAGAGAAGTGCGGTGTGCACATGATTAGACGGGCATTATACCCAATCTACTATTTGCTTCCAGATAAAAAGCAAACGATTGCTAAATCTGTTGTTTAAATAAAAACCCCCGCCTAACAATCCGCTAAAAAATGGGCGAATTGTAGGGCAGGGGAAGGCAGTATGTTTGGACTGTGTTTTGGCGAATTGTTTCTTAAGTTAAATTAAGTTTGTTAGCTAAAAGATTAAGCTATGTTTGTGGACCATGTTTTTGAGCCAAAATGTTATTAAGCAAGGTGGCTTAGTGAATACGCTCTGAATTTGCATCCATAAAGAAGACTTCACATTGAAAGCGTAACCCTAATGTTCTTAGGTACTGTTGGCTGAACTGATCAATCGATGCACTTGCAACAATCGCGCTCGCATTCTTAGAGCGGATTGCTTTCTCGACAGTCTCTACCTCAGTCATTTGATGAGAGGCTTTCATATGAATAACGCGGTCGCAGCAAACATTATGTTGCTTAAGCTGCTTAGCCGATGGTCTTGGTGTTTGAGCCGTAAACAGTAACCACTGATGTTGATTGGACAGCAACGCCATTCTTGCAAACAACGCTTCCTCGTTTGAATTTTTGCTTTTACGAGAAACTGATGTAAATGCGCAGTGAACTAGCGGGCTAGAGTGTTGTGCTTTAACGTGTGCTTGAATCATTTTGCTGTCCTTATATACATGCTGTATGTGTATACAGTAGTTTTAGTTACTTATAAGATCAAGCGTTTTTTGCGGGATTATTGGACGATTTCGTCTGAGGTTATGGATGGTAAATGATTAAATCATTGAAAGTATTCGATAAATTAAATTTGAATGAATCTGCTGTTTTGTATCATAAGTTGAATAAATGTGAGCTTTATACAGGTGTATACACTGGTTTTTGCAGAAAAGTACTGTATATACCTGTATAGAAGAGAGAACAAAGAACAAAGAAGAAAGAAGAAAGAAGATCTAAAACCACAGGCACAAAAAAAGCGCCTTAGGCGCTTTCTTATATTTCACGGTGTTGCTTATCTCAATGTCGCTTGGGAGAGTTTTGCTCTCATTTCCATTTCACCAATATTGAACTGGCGAACATCAATGGTTGCAATATCATTGCACTCGTTACATGCATGATGACACTTACCATCTAGGTAGTCGTGCTTTTTAACTAGGCTTGGCTTTTTGCACCAATCACAAACGCCTTCTATTGTGAACATATTCTCTCCTCACCTGTTTAAGTCAGGTGTATTTTCGGCGCAAATTATGACACAAGTAAGACCCATTAGTTAATAGTTTGTTACCCATTTTTGAGAGGGGGATCGATTGCAACACCAATAAAATCGATATCTTTGAGATCTAGGAAAATGAAGATGTGTGTTTGTTTACGGTTTTGTAACATTTTGTAAAATGGTTTTTAGCGCATTGTTCAAACGTTTCATTTCTTCGTCACATCCGTGACCATCTGGATGGTAGATCTTTGATAGCTGTTTGTATCGGATCTTGATGCTTTTCTGGTCGGGGATTGAGCTAGGTGTGTAGCCAAATAGCGCGCAGGCCACCTGCAAATTACTCAGACCTTTGCTGTTTTTCTGCTTCTTCAATTCGTGGAACATAGTGTTCAGCTGGCGTTTTTGCTGCTTAATCGTAAGGTCCTTCGAGCTAAGCTGCGCTTCAAGTGATTGTTGTTGCTGTCGCGAATCACCCGACTTTAGAGCTTGTCTTTTTCTTGAGATAACGAGCGTCGCAATAATGCTGATGATTGAAATCAACACGGCCAACGCAGCACCAATCATATAGTCAGAGCTAGTTAGGCTAGAACTGGAGAGGTTAGAGCGTGATGCTTGGTTAGATTGAACGTGCTTAGATACCCCCTGACTGGTGTCTATTTCAGAGTCGATGCTGTCATCGAGCTGTTCTATTGAAGAGATCTGTTTTGCACGTTGCTGGTTGAATTGTGCTTCCAAAACGCGGTTGTAGCCGTCTTCTGCTTGTGGATTATCTTTTAAGGCTGCTTCATACCATAGCTGCGCTTTATCTAATGGTTGAAGGAGGTCTTGTTCTAGCGAGGATTCGTAGAGTTTTGCTACCTCGATAGGCGCGCGCTGGTTACCTTGCAACGCTGCTTTGATAAACCATTCCAAAGCAAGTTTGTTACTTTGTTCAACACCTGTTCCTGCCAAGTACCATTCACCCAGTCTAAATTGCGCGTTTGGGTTGCCGTTTTCTGCTGACTGCGTGTACCAATACAATGCATCACTGGTGCTAACAGGAACGTCGACACCCGACTCATAAGCTTGAGCTAATTGGTATTGAGAAACTGGATCTTGAGGTTGTGATTCTAGTGAAAATTCATCACTGCTTGCTGCGTGCACGAAATGTGTGGTGGACAACGGTATCGTGGAAAAGATGAGGGCTAGAAATAGAGCTCTAAGAAATGATGAGGGGGGAAAATTGGACACGATAAACAATGGGACCTCATAGTTAAGTCTAATACGATATGTGGTTGTCAATTAAGTCGTATCTTCTTCGGCGAGTGATACGACTAAAGTAATCACTATCAATACCCTAAGCCAATGTGCATCGGCTCTATGATTTAGTTATCTTTTTAGCTGCCTGGGTACCGCCAACTGGTCGATTAACAGACAATTTACGACCTTTCTTCAAACCAACTTCATAATCGGCGGTGAGGTTTTTCATCGCTTCTCTCAGTTGCTGCTTGAACGTTTCACGGTCGATATTTTTGAATTCTTTATCAATGTAGTTATTGATCTTGTTGTTTGATTCGTCGTCGGGAGTAATGGTTGGTAGCTTTTCAAGCGCACCTTCAACCCAGCCTGAAACAAACGAGTTCACGCGGCGTGTCACTTCTAAGGACCCTGTGCCAGAGCCAGCAAAGCTATTTCTGAATTGGCCGGTGTGTTCATTCAGTTCACGATAAATGATATCGAAAGCGAACGCTGCGAAGATCGCGCGGTCGGCTTCACCAATGAACTCAACACGCTTGAGGCCTTTATGATTCAGCAATACGGCTTCTACGCCAAATTTGGTGTTGATACCGCGAATAACACGCAGCAGTGTAGAACTGATATTTGCAGGTAACAGGTGACTGGACTGAGTTTTCCCCATCTTGATAAATTCAATATCGTCTTTTTCGAGACCATATTTCAGCATCAAGTTATGCGCCATTTTTATCGCATTGGCAGCTTCATTGACGTTCGCAGAATTTCCAAGCTCAAGACACTTGGCAATTTTCTTTAGGGCTTTTTTCTTATCCATCGACAATTTAATCAGTACCGCAAATTTTTAAAAGTCCAACATTTTACATGTTTTCGCGGGTAACAGAAAGGCAAAACTGGTTTGATGAACAAGGAAGGCGGTGAACATTGAACTGCATGAGCCCAGTTGGCGGTAAAAACAAAAACGCCATCAAGCGTATTGATGGCGTTAGTGACACGTTTTTTCAATATGTCTAGAGCATTCGTAAACTAGATACCCAGTTCATCGAGTAGATCTGCCGCAGAATCATTGCCAGAGCTTTGAGCTGGCTTGTTCGCTTCTTGCATTTTTTTCTGAGTCGCCTCAATAATGCTATCTGGACATTCGTCTTCTGCGATTTCAAATTCTTCTAATTGAATGAACTCAGTCTTATCCATCGCAAGCTCAAGGTAGAAGATGTTGTTATTAGCGGTAGAGAAGGTCACACGACGAGCTTGTGGACGGTCGAGATTGGTATCAACAGAAAGGTTAACTTGCTTGTTCAGAGCCAGCATTTTCGGTTGGTTTTGTGTGATGTTGGTTTGCAGCTCTTTGCGGATTTTATTGGTGAAATCGCCAACTAATTGGTTCATCAACTCACCCAATACATCACCCACTTCGTCTGAAGTATGAAGCACAGCAAGCTCGTTTTCAGGCATGCCCATATTGCGCATGTAATTGGTGTAGATCTCTAGCGCTGCTTTGGACGTAAAATTAATAACAACGAGACCAGAAAAGCCGCCGTCAAACAGAACGAAGCAACCAAAATCTGGCTTTAGGCTTGTCTTGTTGATCTTTTGAACCATGGCTGAATAGGACACCTGAGAAGCCGTCGCTGAAGTCAGTACGCTTGAGACTGATTGGCATAGTTTAAGAAGGATATCTTCAGTTGTGACTGTTTTGTTTTTTTTCATTGTGATGTGCTCGTGGAGATGTCTTAAACAAAATGTTATTCAGTATATTGTTACTGAATTAAGACGAAAGTGACTATTTCTCCATTTTTGCACTGAGATTCTGATTTGATCACCTTTTTATATGATCTTAATAGTAGTAAAGTGACGAAATTCAAAGAAAATTATTATAAATCTCAGATAACCCAATGCTGATAGGATCAGCGAAGTAGGGGCAGGAAGCAAATGTTACCAAGACTTCAACTCAATGCTGATGTCGATCCAGTTGTCGTACGCTTTTTAGATGAACTAAAAACAGCGGGCTTTACTGGCGACATTGAATCTCAATATTCTAGCCGTTTGGCTGTGGCGACTGATAATAGTGTCTATCAGCAATTGCCGCAGGCGGTCATCCTTCCTAAAACAACGCAAGACGTTGTGCTTATCGGTAAAGTGGTTTCTAAATCCGCTTACGAACGCGTGACTTTTTCCCCTCGTGGCGGCGGTACCGGAACCAACGGACAATCTTTAACAAAAGGTGTCGTGGTTGACCTGTCGCGATACATGAATAAGGTTCTTGAGATTAACGAGAAAGAGGGCTGGGTAAGAGTTCAGTCTGGTGTCGTTAAAGATCAATTGAACGACGCTGTTCGCCCTTATGGTTACTTTTTCTCTCCAGACCTTTCTACCAGTAACCGAGCAACCTTGGGTGGCATGATCAATACCGATGCTTCGGGCCAAGGGTCATTGAAGTACGGCAAAACGTCTGACCATGTATTGTCGCTGCAAGCGGTGTTCGCAGATGGTTCATGTCTAGAATCTGATTTATCACACGGCTTACCTGTAGAGGGTGAATTCGCTCACCATGCACTTGCGGTGACAGAGGCGGTTTGTCGAGACAAACGCGCTCAAATCTTAGATAAATTCCCTCCGCTGAATCGCTTCTTAACAGGCTATGACCTAAAGAATGCAATCAACGAACAAGATGACAGCTTTGACCTAACTCGCGTTCTATGTGGCGCTGAAGGTTCTTTAGCATTCATCACGGAAGCAAAGTTAAACCTAACCAAGATTCCAAAAGCGCGCACACTGGTTAACGTGAAATACAACACGTTTGATTCTGCGCTGCGTAATGCGCCGTTCATGGTGGAAGCGAAAGCACTGTCTGTTGAAACGGTAGATTCAAGAGTATTGAACCTAGCGCAGCAAGACATCGTTTGGCACACCGTGAGCGATTTGCTGACTGATGTTCCGAACAAAGAGATGCTTGGCATCAACATGGTTGAGTTTGCAGGCCAAGATGAAGCGGAAGTTGAACAGCAAGTTCAAGCGCTGACTGCACGCCTTGAAACCATGGTTGAAAGCGAAGAAGCCGGCGTGATTGGTTTTCAAGTTTGTAGCGATTTGGCGAGCATTGGCCGAATCTACAACATGCGTAAGAAAGCAGTGGGTCTGTTAGGTGCGGCGAAAGGCCGAGCTAAGCCAGTCGCTTTTGCTGAAGATACTTGTGTACCACCAGAAAACCTCGCGGATTTCATCTCTGAATTTAGAGTGTTACTCGATTCAAAAGAGTTGAATTACGGCATGTTTGGTCACGTTGACGCGGGCGTATTACACGTTCGTCCAGCATTGGATCTGTGTGACCCGATGCAAGAAGCATTGATGCATGAAGTCTCTGATGAAGTGGTTAAGCTGGTGGCGAAATACGGCGGTTTAATGTGGGGCGAGCACGGTAAAGGTTTCCGTTCTGAGTATGGCCCAGACTTCTTTGGTGAAGAGCTGTTTACCGAATTAAGACGTATTAAAGCAGCATTCGACCCGCACAACAAGATGAACCCAGGCAAGATCTGTACGCCTTTAGAAAGTGACGCTGAATTGGTGAAAGTCACCGATACCAAGCGTGGTTTCTACGACCGTCAGATCGACGTACAAGTTCGTGACAGCTTCAAGCAAGCAATGGAATGTAACGGTAACGGCTTGTGTTTCAACTACGATACTAGCTCGCCAATGTGTCCTTCAATGAAAGTTACGGCTGACCGACGTCACTCACCCAAAGGCCGCGCAGGCTTGGTAAGAGAGTGGTTGCGTCAACTGACTGAACAAGGCGTTGATATTCTCGACCTTGAGCAAGAAGCGTTGAAAGACAACACACCCGTTAAGACTATGATTGAGCGTGTTCGCAATACGATGAACAAACGCCATGAGTACGATTTCTCGCATGAAGTTCATGAGGCGATGAACGGTTGTTTGGCGTGTAAAGCGTGTGCGAGTCAATGTCCGATCAAAGTCGATGTACCAAGTTTCCGTTCTCGATTCTTGAACATCTACTACTCGCGTTACCAGCGCCCTGCAAAAGATTATCTAGTTGCCAACATTGAAACCATGCTGCCGCTGATGGCGAAAGCGCCAAAAGTAGTCAACGCTGCATTGGGTCAACAGTGGATACAAACCGCAACGGCTAAAACGGTCGGTTATGTTGATGCACCATTGATGTCGGTGCCTACGCTAAAAAATCGTTTGGCGAGTAAAGAACTGCAACTCTTCGACTTACAGTACTTAGAAGGCTTGTCTCCTGAGCAGAAGAAACAGCATGTACTTATCGTTCAAGACCCGTTTACTAGCTTTTATGATGCAGAAGTAGTTGAAGACTTCGTTACTCTGGCTCAGAAGCTTGGTAAAACACCGGTACTACTGCCGTTCAAACCCAATGGAAAAGCGCTGCACATTAAGGGCTTCTTAAATCGTTTTGCTCGTGAGGCGAAATCTACATCGGATTTCTTGTCGATGGTGGCGGATATCGGTATTCCTTTGGTGGGTGTTGATCCTGCTCTGGTGCTTTGTTATCGCGATGAATACGTCGAGATCTTAGGTGACAAGCGTGGCGACTTTGATGTGCTCACCGTGCATGAATGGTTAATGCCATCGTTAGGTGAGTTCGAAGCGCGCTCAGCAAGTGAAGAGATGTGGTACTTGTTCGCTCACTGTACTGAGAAGACCAAAATGCCGAACGCTGAAAAAGAGTGGGGCGCTATCTTCAAACACTTTGGTGCTGCGTTAACCAGCGTTCCTGTCGGCTGTTGTGGTATGGCGGGTACTTTCGGCCATGAAGTGGATAAGCTTCAAATGTCGAAAGACATATATGGTTTAAGCTGGAAGCCTCAAATGCAGGACTTACCAAAAGATCGTTGTTTGGTGACGGGTTATTCTTGCCGTAGCCAAGTGAAGCGTTTTGAAGGTGAGAAGCTTGCTCATCCATTACAGGCGCTAGCAAAAATTCTTTAATACATTTAGCCCAGCAATTGCTGGGCTTTTTTCTAAACTAACAAAGGAATGTTAATAAGGAAAAGTATGAAATATCTAGAATTAAAAGTACCACCCGTTGCACTGTTCATTATTGTATTCGTAGCATCATACTTCTGCGCTCAGCAGTCGAGCCAAGGGACACTGGCATTACCTTATGGAATGGTTGTGCTAGGCGTCGGGATCATATTGAGTGGTGTGATTGGAATATCAGGCATATGGGAATTCCGAAAACAGAAAACCACCGTTAACCCGATTAAAGTCGAAACCGCGTCTGCAGTGGTGGACAGTGGAATCTTTGGCTACACACGAAATCCAATGTATCTAGGGCTATTCATCCTACTGTTTTGCTTTGGCTACTTCTTCCAAAACCTGTTCAGTGTCTTACTCAGTTTTGTATTCGTAATCTACATGAATCAGTTCCAAATTAAGCCAGAAGAACGCGCTCTAGAGCAATTGTTCGGTGCGGAATATGTTGATTACAAACAAAAGGTTAGACGCTGGATTTAGTTTTGACTTGAGTGCCGGCTTGAGTGTCTTCGTGTAGTTAGGGATCGTACTAAAAAAGCCCAGCTTGAGGATATCAAGCTGGGCTTTATTGATCTTATTCTAGAGCTTATTTACATCGAGATGTGTAAATAAGGATGCTGATTAAGCGGCAGCTGCGAACTGAGCTAGAAACATCTCTTTACGCTCATTGAAGCGGTTTACTAGGTCGTCGACAGAAGCTTGGTCGTATGGCTTAAGGCCACTTGCTACCATGCGCTTCACACCTTTACCGACAACTTCGCCGTCTTCTTTGAAATCGAAGTTCAGTGTCACGATGCCACGCTTGCCTTCAACATCAAAAGTCGCGCCAGAGAATTCAACTTCTGGGTGAGATAGGTCTAGGCGAGTAAATTCAACTTCCATGCTCTCGTAAATCACAAGAGGACGTTGGCAGTTGATCATCATCTGTTGCTCTTCCATAAGAGGAACCATGATGTGTGGGAAGTTCATGCCAGAGAACTTAACGTAGTTTGTTACTACGTGTTCGATGAATGCTTGATCGTGGCTCTTTTCACCTTCACAAGACATGTGTAGGTACTCTTTGCCTTTCTCGTCAATCAGTGAGCTTTCTTTCTCACATTTGTTGTCAACGCTTAGTGCAATACCGTTACCCACCATACCTGAAAAATCAAAACGCATTTTTTGGCTGATGCCTTCTTTTTGCAGAAGTACTGCAAACAAAAGATCGCCAGGCACGCAGAAGCGCTTGTTGTCTTCATCGTGAATTGGGTTGAAGTCAGCGGCTACTTTTTTAGCAAAGTGGCTAGCCTGTTCACGAGTGAATTGAAATTGATTGTCTTCAGTTGAAAAGTAAGGTGTCAGAAACATAGTATCGCTATTAGTCATCAAATCTGGGGTGGATTATAGCTAACTAACTTCGTTCTAATGGTCTATCCAGTTAACTTTGCTTATATATCAGTTAATTAGATAAATACGTTGGATGGTATGTGACGATTTGAAGGGAAATATGGCCTTTGGCTCAATGCAACAAGGGCTAATCGATAGCCCTTGTTTATATGACACTCTAATGGGTGTTGTTTAGAATGTTTTTGCTTTAAAAGCTACACAAAGTGCTTTCTGGCATTAGGTGATTATGAACGGATAATTTGAGCAATAAGTTCGCTTGTTCAATATCCGGAGCAAAATATCTGTCTTTGTCGTAGAAGCTGACTTTTTCACGCAAAATCTGTTTTGCTTCTTCCACACGAGGAGAAGATAGATTCGGAGCGCGGAAGTCTAGCCCTTGTGCTGCTGCTAAATATTCTACTGCCAATATCCCACGGGTGTTTTCAGCCATGTATCTAAGCCTACGAGCGGCAAAGGTAGCCATAGATACATGATCTTCTTGGTTTGCTGATGTAGGCAGGCTGTCTATTGACGCAGGATGAGCCAATGTTTTGTTCTCACTAGCGAGTGCTGCAGACGTTACTTGAGCAATCATAAAGCCCGAGTTCACGCCGCCGTTATCGACCAAGAAAGGTGGAAGTTTGCTTAGCGCACTATCAATCAATAACGCCATTCTTCGCTCTGACAAGCTACCGATTTCTGCAATCGCAAGTGCAAGGTTATCTGCTGCCATTGCGACAGGTTCTGCGTGGAAGTTACCACCTGAAATGATGTCGCCATCGTCAGCGAAAACTAACGGGTTGTCGGATACGGCATTTGCTTCAATATTTAAGGTTTCTGCTGAATTACGAATCTGCTGTAAGCAGGCGCCCATCACTTGAGGCTGACAACGCAGTGAGTAAGGGTCTTGAACCTTTTCACAACAAGTGTGTGATTCACCAATCTCACTTTTTTGATCAAGCATATGACGGTAAGCAAGTGCTGCATCCATCTGGCCACGATGACCACGAACGCGGTGTATACGAGGGTCAAATGGACGACGGCTACCCAGCGCGGCTTCAACAGACATCGCGCCACACACGGTTGCAGACGCAAACAAGTCTTCAGCTGCGAACAGACCTTCTAATGCAAAGGCAGTCGATGCTTGTGTGCCGTTTAACAGCGCTAAGCCTTCTTTCGGCGCAAGTGTGATTGGTTCAAGACCTGCGATCTGCATTGCTTCTAAGCCAGTGATGATCTTGCCGTTGTGGCGTGCTTGGCCTTCACCTAGCAGAACGGTACTCATGTGGGCGAGGGGAGCAAGATCTCCAGATGCGCCTACTGATCCTTTTTGTGGAACACACGGGTAAACCTGCGCGTTCACAAGATCGATAAGAGCGTTAATCACTTTGAGGCGGATACCAGAGTAACCGCGAGACAAGCTGTTAATCTTCAATACCATCATCAAGCGTACGGTTTCATCAGACATGAACTTGCCAATGCCCGCAGCGTGAGAAAGTACGATACTTTTCTGTAGAACTTCGAGATCTTCAGGCGCAATCTTGGTGTTTGCTAATAAGCCAAAACCCGTGTTGATGCCATACACAGTGCGGTCTTCAGCAATCACTTGTTCGACAACTTGCATGCTCGCTTCGATATCCGGGATTGCTGCAGGATCGAGTGATAAGTTCACAGGGCTACGGCTGATTTTTCGAAGTTCAGATAGGCCAAGAAGTCCTGGCTTAAGTAATAAGTTCAACATGTTCTCTCCAGACATTAAAGGCGACGAAGTTCTTCGTTTAGCATAGGTAAATCAAGCTTCTGCTCTTTGGCACATTGCTTGGCAATATCGTAACCTGCATCAGCATGACGCATAACGCCGGTTGCTGGGTCATTGTGAAGTACGCGAGCAATACGCTGTGATGCATCTTCACTGCCGTCACAACAAATCACCATGCCTGAGTGTTGCGAGAAGCCCATACCAACGCCACCACCGTGGTGCAAAGAAACCCAAGTTGCGCCGCCCGCTGTGTTCAGAAGGGCATTCAATAGAGGCCAATCTGATACGGCATCTGATCCATCCATCATGCCTTCTGTTTCGCGGTTCGGGCTTGCTACTGAACCTGAATCTAGGTGGTCACGACCGATAACAACTGGTGCTTTCAGTTCGCCATTTTTCACCATTTCATTGAATGCTTGGCCTAAGCGTTCACGATCTTTCAAGCCAACCCAACAAATACGCGCTGGCAGGCCTTGGAACTGAATGCGTTCACGCGCCATATCTAGCCAGTTATGTAGATGTGGGTTGTCTGGAATCAGTTCTTTTACTTTTTGGTCTGTTTTGTAGATGTCTTCTGGGTCACCAGATAGTGCCGCCCAACGGAAAGGACCAATACCTTCGCAGAATAAAGGTCGAATATAAGCCGGAACGAAACCTGGGAAATCAAACGCGTTTTCTACGCCTTCTTCCAGTGCCATTTGGCGAATGTTATTACCGTAATCCACGGTCGCTGCGCCGCGGTATTGCAGGTCTAACATCGCTTGTACTTGAATCGCCATAGATTGCTTAGCGGCTTTCACCACTTTTGCTTCATCAATGGAGCGCTCTTGTGCGGCTTTCTCCATCGTCCAACCTTGCGGCAAGTAGCCGTTAAGAGGATCGTGGGCAGAGGTTTGGTCAGTCACCACATCAGGTGTGATATTGCGTTCAACTAACTCTGGGAAGACGTCTGCGGCGTTACCTAATAAGCCAACAGAGATTGGCGTGTCTGACTCTTTAATCATTGCCATCGCTTCATCTAAGCTGGTGGCTTTTTTGTCTACATAGCCAGTACGCAAGCGGTAGTCGATTCGTGATTCATCACACTCCACTGCGATCATTGAGAAGCCAGCCATCGTTGCAGCAAGAGGTTGAGCGCCGCCCATTCCACCAAGACCGCCCGTTAGAACCCACTTGCCGTTTGCTTCACCTTGGAAGTGCTTCTTCGCGATAGCGACAAAGGTTTCGTAAGTACCTTGAACGATGCCTTGTGAACCAATGTAGATCCAGCTGCCCGCGGTCATTTGGCCGTACATCATCAAGCCTTCTTTATCGAGCTCGTTGAAGTGTTCCCAGTTCGCCCAGTGTGGAACAAGGTTCGAGTTAGCGATCAGTACGCGAGGTGCGTTTTTATGAGTCGGGAACACGCCCACAGGTTTACCGGATTGAACAAGTAACGTTTGGTCGTCCTCTAAACGCTCTAATACTTCAACAATTTTGTCATAACATTTCCAATCACGTGCCGCGCGACCAATACCGCCATACACAACCAGTGCATGTGGGTGTTCTGCCACATCAGGGTCTAGGTTGTTCATCAGCATACGCAGTGGTGCTTCTGTTAACCAAGATTTAGCGCGCAAAGTGGTGCCGTGAGGTGCGCGAATTTCGCGAGTCGTGTCGAGACGAGGGTCACTGTTGTGGTGTTCCGTCATTTTGGAATTCCTTCTGTTTCACGTTATATCGTTGTAGTTGTAGTTGTAGTTGTAGTTGTAGTTGTAGTTATCGGTATCGGTATAGCTGGATTAGTCGCTGGCCATTGCACTGGCAATATCCCAACATAAACGAGCCGCTAATCGAGCCGTTTGGCCATCGACGTCGTAGTCTGGGTTGTATTCCGCTATGTCCGCGATAATGAGTTTTTCACTGTGTTGGAAAATCTGTTCTAGAAAAGGAGCAAGCGCTTCATAGCTCACGCCTCTTGCCGCTGGTGCACTTACGCCCGGCGCAGTAGCTGCGGGGAAAACATCGAGATCAATGGTGAGATAGAGATAATCACACTCAGCGATGAATTTTTGTAACTTGATCAGTTGAGCGACTTGATTCACTTGGGTCATGTTGCGGTCGTGTTCATACCACACGCCCAGTTGGTCAGCTTTGTTAAACAGCGCTTTGGTATTGCTGGCGGCACTCACACCAAGACAAGCGTAATGAAACGGCCACTGATGTGTGTGGCAGTAATCACTTATCTGGTTAAATGGTGTGCCTGAGCTCGGTTTAACATCGGTGATGTCGCTTTCAAATTCACGAAGATCAAAGTGAGCATCAAAATTAACGATGCCGATCTTAGGATTGTGTTCTGATTGAATTTTATTTAGGTGCTCAGCGAGACCTTGGAACGTTGCCCAAGCCACCTCGTGACCACCGCCAAGGGTAATCACTTTGTTGGTTGCTAAGGCATTGGCAATCACAGAAGCACACTGTTTTTGGCTGACTTCTAATTGACCATCATTGCACTCGATATCACCAAGATCGGCGATGTGTGCGTCACTGTGCCAAGCCATATTCGCCAACGCTTGGCGTATCAAGTTAGGTGCTTGTTTCGCGCCCACGCGTCCTTTATTTCTTGCAACACCGGCATCGCTGGCAAAGCCTACCAAGGCGATATCACCGTCAGTCAGCTTGTCACTTAACTCACTACTTTGCACTTGCTTGGTAATGTGATGAACGCGAGTACCGAGTGCGCCATCTTCAAGATCATTACGTCCGGTCCACACAAAGTTATGCACGGTTGTTGCGTTCTCTTGGATACCGTTGGATTTAGATTGAGTCATGACACACCTCGCCATTAACAATGCGTTTATGCAGGTGAGGAACACCGACTTGATAGCTTAGATCTGCAGGGTGGTCGATGTTCCAGATAGCCAAATCTGCGGCATAACCGATTTCGACTTTGCCTTTGGTTTGTGACTTACCAATGGCAGCCGCCGCGTTACAAGTTACACCGCGTAGCGCTTCTTCAGGCGTCGTACCAAACAGGGTGCAGCTCATGTTCATCATCAGCGTTAAGTCTGCAAAGGGAGATGTGCCGGGGTTTAGGTCGGTCGCGATCGCCATTGGAATGTTGTGTTCACGAAGTAGGGCAACGGGCGGTTGTTGAGTCTCTTTAAGGAAATAGAATGCACCGGGTAGCAAGGTGGCAACTGTGCCTGATTCAGCCAGCGCTTTGACTCCGGTTTCATCAAGGTATTCAACATGGTCGACAGAGAGTGCGCCGTATTTAGCTGCGAGCGCGCTGCCACCCATATTAGAAAGCTGTTCTGTGTGGCCTTTAATCGCGAGCCCGTGTTCTTTGGCTGCGGCAAATACACGTTCGGTTTGTTCTAGGTTGAAGCCGATAGATTCGCAGAACACGTCAACTGCATCGGCAAGCCCTTGCTCTGCAGCTTTAGGAATGATCTCTTGGCAAACCAGATCGATATAGCTGTCCGGTTGCTCTTTGTATTCGGGTGGCACAGCATGCGCTGCAAGGAGAGTGGTAGTGATCTTAATTCGGCGATGATTTTCTAACGCTTTAGCTGCACGTAACATCTTGAGTTCGTCTTCAAGTGTTAAACCATAGCCCGATTTTACTTCGATGCTGGTTACGCCACTTCTTAGCAGGCCATCGAGTCTAGGTAGTGCCATTTCAACCAGTTCAGACTCTTGCGCTGCGCGTGTTGCAGTGACTGTCGCAAGAATCCCGCCGCCTTGTTTGGCGATGTCGGTGTAAGAGATACCATTCAAACGCTGTTCAAATTCGTTGGCACGATTACCCGCAAATACGAGGTGAGTGTGGCAATCAATCAGACCTGGGGTGACGAGCTTGTTCTTGCAATCATAGGTGATGTAATCCTCAGAGTTATTAGTGCTCGGTTGTTCTACCTCATAAGCATGAGCCTCATGGTTTGAACAAGAGATAGACACGATCTTACCGTCTTCGATAACGATATCTTGAGGGGAAGAGGGCTGATAACCGTCGGCTCCCGAACTCATGGAGACCACTCGTGCGTTTCTGAGGATCAAATTCATAATCACCTAGATCTTTGCTAAATATTAAATGTATATACAAATAAATAGGCTAAACGCTGACCTGAATCAAGTTGATGTTGCAAAAATGTGATCGGCGATCAGGATGATGTTCTTTAATCTAGAAGTATCTTGGAGCTTAATTTGTACTTAGAGCCAGGATGGTAGAGCAATGCAAAGCTGATGAGGCGTTCTTTGCTCCATGTTCTTCTATTCAAAAGTAGGCAAGGTTCTGATTCAGATAGCTTTAGTGACGTTCTGATTTGAGAGTCAGGAATAATGGCTTCAACCGTGTGCTCGATTGCACTCAACGGGCAGCTTTTTGAAAGGTATTCATTGGGTGTAGAGGTTGAAAAGTCTTGCTCTAGGTATTTTGGTGCGGCTTGCGAGTTCACCCAGCGCGCTTCCAATTGAATCGGTGTGTTGTCAGCAAAGTGGATGATTTCACTATAGAATACTTCGGCATTGATCATCACACCTAACCGTGTCGCGGTGCTTTCATCTGCCTTGATGCTCTTGTGCTTGATAACCTGGCTAGCATACGTTTGACCTCGGTCTTTGATCTCTTGTGCGATGTTGTTGATATCAAGCAGCGGAGATTGCGCTTTTTCGTCTGGTTCACAAACAAAAGTACCTAGCCTTGGCTTCCTGATGAGTTTGCCTTCAGACACAAGATCTCGAATGGCTTTATTGACCGTCATTCGACTCACATTGAACTGCTCTGTGAGTTCGAGTTCTGTGGTGATTTGGTAACCCACTGGCCAGTGACCACTGTTGATATTATCGTCTATGAACTGTTTTATCTGAAGGTAGAGCGGCGCTTTCGACATAATGAAACCTTATTTGACTATACAAATAGAGTAACGGAATTTTTCACGATTTCAACATTTCCTCGGGCAATGTGACCTTATTCAACATAGATGGGGCAAATTGCTTGATTCTGTGAGGCAAGTGTCGCAAATTGTCACGTAATAACTATTCGTAAATCAGATGATTAGAAAGGGAAATAATATGTTTAAGAAATTAAAGGCCTCGTTGGGCATCGGTGCAGCAAAGGTTGATACTGTCTTAGATAATATTGAAGTTTTCCAAGGTGGAGAGTTGTCTGGCAATGTTCACATTGTTGGTGGCGACGTTGAGCAACAAATCGACTTGATTAACTTGGTTCTCAACACAGAAGTAAAAGTAGAAACGGAAGACAGTACCAGCTACGAAACCTTTTCACTGGGTCGTATTCAAGCGGTAGAGCCTTTCGTTATCCAACCGGGCGAAACCAAACTGGTTCCATTCCGACTTAAGTTAAATGATGAAACGCCAGTCACCGCGTTGAACGCACAAATGAACCAATGCCATGTGTGGGTTGAAACCAACCTAGATATCGGCTTTGCGATTGATCCTAAAGACCGTGACTTTATCTCCGTTCATCCACTGCCAACAGTCGCTAAAATTATCCAAGGTGTGGAAGCATCGGGCATGGCAATGGTGAAAGCAGACGTAGAGAAGGGCTTCTTAAAAGGCAACAGCTTTGCTTCTCGCTCTGGCTGTTACCAAGAGATTGAATTTCGCAGCGGCGGCTTTATGAATAACAAAGAGATCGAGCTGTCATTCATCGTAGATGGCTCTATGGTTCACTGCCTAGCAGAAATCGACCGCTCAATGAGCTTCCGCGGCGACCAATACATCTCATTCAGCTTACCTGCTAATGCGGCCGACTCAGACATTCGCAACGCTGTATCAAGAATCATGAGTGCGTAGTTCCCTTTCTGTTAGTAGTCGCTTTTTCTATTAATAGAGACAAGACAGTACGATTTCTATAGCCGAACTTATCCGTTCGGCTTTTTTGTATTGTAGATAAAGCCAACGAATTACTGATTGAACTATGGGTTAGGCGTTAGAAGGATCTATATAGAAGAGACATTTCAGTCATATAGTTTTGTGGTGCTGCGGGACTAACATTGTCATTTCATATTATTTCGTTACAATGTTCGGCTACTCACAGATGTGGCATCTGTATTTGCTTCTATGTGGGTATATTTATTATGCATATATCCCCAATCAGCGTACTCGTTGATTGAAAGACATATATTAAACATTTTCATGTGTTGCTTGGTGTGCAACACCACTGTAAAGGACAAATAATGCCAATTATTACTCTTCCTGACGGTAGTCAGCGTCAATTTGACAACCCTGTATCAACTCTAGATGTTGCCCTATCAATCGGTCCTGGTCTTGCGAAAGCTACCATTGCTGGTCGTGTAGACGGCGAGCGTGTTGATGCTTGTGATCTTATCGAAAACGATGCAAGCCTAGAAATCATCACAGCTAAAGATGAAGTTGATGGCCTTGAAATCGTTCGTCACTCTTGTGCTCACCTTTTAGGCCACGCGGTTAAGCAGCTTTTTCCAGAAGCGAAAATGGCGATCGGTCCTACTATCGATAACGGTTTCTACTACGATATCGATCTTGAGCACTCTCTAACGCAAGACGATCTAGAAAAGATCGAAAAGCGCATGAAAGAGCTAGCGAAGACCAAATACCAGGTTGTTAAGAAGAAAGTTAGCTGGCAGGAAGCGCGCGACGCATTCGAAGCTCGCGGCGAGACTTACAAGATTGAAATCTTGGACGAGAACGTTTCTAAAGATGATCGTCCAGGCCTGTACCATCACGAAGAATACATCGATATGTGTCGTGGTCCACACGTGCCTAACATGAGCTTCTGCCAGCACTTCACTCTACTTAACGTAGCGGGTGCATACTGGCGTGGTAACAGTGACAACAAGATGCTTCAACGTATCTACGGCACTGCATTCCACGACAAGAAGGCACTTAAAGCTCACCTTGTGCGCCTAGAAGAAGCGGCTAAACGTGACCACCGTAAAATCGGTAAAGCGCTTGACCTATTCCACATGCAGCAAGAAGCACCAGGCATGGTGTTCTGGCACCACAACGGTTGGACTATCTTCCGTGAGCTAGAAGTATTTATTCGTCAAAAACTGACTGAGTACGATTACCAAGAAGTTAAAGGCCCATTAATGATGGACCGTGTTCTTTGGGAACGCTCTGGTCACTGGGATAAGTACGCTGAAGCGATGTTCACTACTTCTTCAGAGAACCGTGAATACGCTATCAAGCCAATGAACTGTCCTGGTCACGTTCAAATCTTCAACCAAGGTTTGAAATCTTACCGTGATCTACCGCTACGTATGGCTGAGTTCGGCTCATGTCACCGTAACGAGCCGTCTGGCGCACTTCACGGCATTATGCGTGTTCGTGGCTTCACTCAAGATGATGCTCACGTATTCTGTACTGAAGACCAAGTTCAACAAGAAGTTAAAGCTTGTATTGAAATGGTTTACGATACTTACACAACTTTCGGCTTCGAAAGCATCGTTGTTAAGCTATCTACTCGTCCAGAACAGCGTGTAGGTTCAGACGAAATGTGGGACCGTGCAGAGGCTGACCTTAAGCAAGCGCTAGAGGCAATGGACATTGCATACGAGATTCAAGAAGGCGAGGGTGCGTTCTACGGACCTAAGATTGAATTTACTTTGCATGATTGTTTGGACCGCGCTTGGCAATGTGGTACAGTGCAGCTCGATTTTGCATTACCAGAACGTTTAGGTGCTACTTACGTAGGTGAAGATAACGAGCGTCACACGCCAGTTATGATCCACCGCGCGATTTTAGGTTCACTAGAACGCTTCATTGGTATTCTTATTGAAGAATACGCTGGCTTCTTCCCAACGTGGTTGGCGCCAGAACAAGCAGTTGTAATGGGCATTACAGACAAACAGTCTGAATATGTACAAGAAATTACGAAAAAACTGCAAAAAAGTGGATTTAGAGTCAAAGCAGACTTGAGAAATGAGAAGATTGGCTTTAAAATCCGCGAACATACTTTGAAACGTGTACCGTTCATGCTTGTGTGTGGTGACCAAGAAATGGAAGCCGGCGAAATTGCAGTACGTACACGTAAAGGTAAGGACCTTGGCAAATTTAAAGTGGATGACTTTATTTCATACATCCAAGCCGAGGTTTCAAGCCGTAAGCTCAATCTGGAGGAATAGCTATTAAAGGCGGAAGACGTGGCCAACAACCGGCCAAACAAAACCAGCACCGTTTAAACGGTGACATTCGTGGCGTTCGTGAAGTGCGTCTAACTGGCGCAGACGGCGAAGCTGTTGGTGTAGTATCAATCGCTGAAGCGATGGAAGCTGCAAATGAAGCTGGTATGGATCTTGTAGAGATCAGCCCTAACGCCGAGCCGCCAGTTTGTCGTGTGATGGACTACGGTAAGTTCCTCTTCGAGAAGAGCAAAGCTGCGAAAGAGCAGAAGAAGAAGCAAAAGCAGGTTCAGATCAAGGAAATTAAATTCCGACCTGGAACTGATATTGGAGACTATCAGGTAAAACTACGCAACCTGACTGGTTTCCTAGAAGACGGCAACAAAGTGAAGGTAACAATTCGCTTCCGTGGCCGCGAAATGGCTCACCAAGAAATCGGTGTTGACGTTCTTAATCGTTTGAAAGCGGATACTGAAGAATTTGCAGTAGTCGAATCTTTCCCAACGAGAATTGAAGGTCGCCAGATGATCATGGTGTTGGCCCCTAAAAAGAAGTAATTAACGGCTTTGCAAGTAATTAAACCCTGCAGCCTCAGGTTGCGGGGTTTTATTCGCCCTAATTACTATGTTATTAACAACTCAACAATGCGGAGTTATTCATCATGCCTAAGATGAAAACCAACAAAGGTGCTGCTAAGCGTTTCCAGAAAACTGCTGGTGGTATTAAGTTTAAGCACGCTGGTAAACGTCACATCCTGACTAAGCGTACTACTAAGAACAAGCGTCAGCTACGTCCGAACTCGATCCTTCCTAAATGTGAAGTTGCTCAAGTTCTACGTATGATGCCATACGCTTAATTCTTTTTAGTTTATAAATTCGTTTAGTTTAGGAGAAGCATAATGCCTCGCGTAAAACGTGGTGTACAAGCTCGTGCACGTCATAAGAAAGTTCTAAAACAAGCTAAAGGTTACTACGGAGCACGTTCACGTGTTTACCGCGTAGCTTTCCAAGCAGTTACCAAAGCTGGTCAATACGCTTACCGTGACCGTCGCAACAAGAAACGTCAATTCCGTCAACTTTGGATTGCACGTATCAACGCGGCATCTCGTCAAAATGGTCTATCTTACAGCCGTTTCATCAATGGCCTAAAGAAAGCATCTATCGAGATCGACCGTAAGATTCTTGCTGACATCGCAGTATTCGACAAAGCAGCATTTGCTGTTCTAGTTGAAAAAGCGAAAGCATCTCTATAATTTAGAGTTAGCTTAAAGGTTTAAGAAAAGGAGAACTTCGGTTCTCCTTTTTTATTGCCTGTAATTTGGCTTTGCCATACTCTCTCGCATCTCGCATCTCGCATCTCGCATCTCGCATCTCGCATCTCGCATCTCGCATCCCGCACCTAATTTTTATTCGCTTGAACACGCATTCTGGTATATAAACATTTACCTAACCTTTAAATGTAAAGCGACCGAAATAAATGACCGCACCGACCACTATGACGTTCTTCGAACGTTTTGAAACTGACATCCTATCTGGCAAGAAGACGATTACTATTCGTGATGAATCTGAGCGAGACTACCAGCCAGGCAGTGTTGTGGAAGTATCGACGCTAGAGCAAGACCGTGTGTTCTGTAATCTTAAGATCATCAGCGTTGAGCCAATTTTGTTTGATGACTTAGGTGAGTTCCATGCTCAGCAAGAGAACATGACGCTGCAAGTACTGAAAGACGTGATTCAAGATATCTACCCGGGTATCTCTCAACTGTATGTGGTTTCTTACGAGCTTGTGTAGCCCGCTTTAAATAGAATTTGTTGATCAATACTGCGTCTAACGCAGAGCAATGATAAAGGGAAGCCACAATGAGTGAATTACAGAGCGAAACAGTTCAGCAAATTTTGCTTCAACTTTATTGTCGTGAGCAAAATGAGCAGCCGTTAATCTCTAGAACTGATCTCGACATTGCTCTTTATGATAGCGAAGGCTTTCTAGCGTGGCGTGACACAAGGCGTAACTTTACGGTCAGTGATATCGAGAATCGAGTTTGGGTGAAGAGCTGCCCCGGCGGTTACATCACTGAAGTGCACTTCAATGCTGACGGTTCTTTGATTGAATATCGTTTGTTCGACCGATTTGAAACAACAGGGCAGTGGCAACTAAAAGACGGTTTGTTACACGTCGAGATTCTGAAGGGTGAGAACTGCTACCAGTTTGCTGTTGTGGCTCGTGCTGACCTTAATATTCACTCTGCGGTTGAGTATAAGAGCGGAGAGCTGCATTCGTACTTGAAGCTTGTTCAAGTTGAAAGCTAAACGCTGGTTCGTTTAATTAGCATATAAAAAAGCCAACAGTGATGTTGGCTTTGTTGTCTTCAATCTGACTGAATACTTCTATTAAGCTTCGAAGTTCGCCAATCGAGTATAAAGCTCGCTGTCTTGATCTTGCTTTGCACAAATCGTCAGTAGGTCTTCAATAAAGTACTTCAATGCACGTGCTTCAATTCGGCGAATACCTTGTTGATGTTCTTCAGTTAGGTAGCCGTAGATAGTCGCAGCGCCAAAGTCACCAAAGATCATCTGACCTTGTTCGTTCACTAAAGTGTTGTGAGCGTATAGATCACCATGAGAGACTTTATTGGCATGAAGGTGTTCAAACACATCAATCATCTGCTCTGTAATGCTATTGATTTGAGCAATTGAAAGTTCGAAACCTTCTGGGAAAGTATCACGCGTGCAAGTCTCGAGTGTTGGTGGTAGCCCTAGGTTGTAGTAGCTGTTTGGAATGAGTTCCATCACCAAAGCTAGGTAATCTTGTTCCTCTACTTGGGCGATAGATTTTACCAAGTTGTTATGGTGTCCAGCCTGCAAGCACGCTTCCAGTTCATCATGTGGGTAGCCGTCACTGGTGACTTCGCCTTTAAACACTTTAACCGCCACTTCCTGTGGAAAATCGAAGTCGCTGTTTAGCCAGCTTGCATGCGAGATCACGCCAGATGCGCCTTGGCCAAGTACTTGATTCAGTGAATAGCTTTGAGAGCTAACCGCAGGTACACTATCTAAGCTGCTAGGGTGTTTGCAAAACGGGTTACCCGCAAACGCTAACCAAGCCAGTTTTGGTAGCTTGATAAGGAACTCTGGGAATTCAGTCAACTGGTTTGCAGACAGGCGAACTAGCTCAAGGTTGGATAGGTTTTCCATGCTTTCTGGTAACACGCGAATCTTGTTACCCGCCAATGCCAGTTTCTGTAGTCGCGGTCTTTCACCTAGTGAGCTAGGCAGGGCCTCAATCTCATTGTCGGTCAGGATCAACCAGCGTAATTGAGGTGGTAGAGATACTTCACTTACGGTTTTGATTTGGTTGGTCTTGAAACCGATCATTTCAAGCTTAGGAAGTGACCCAAGAACATCAGGCAGGTGCGTAAACAGGTTATTCGACGCGAAGATAATACGCAGGTTAGTTAGCTTTGATAACTCGGCTGGTAGGTCTGACAGCTGATTACCTGAAAGGTCTAGGATCTCAAGAGAATCTGCAAGCTCTATGATTTCTAGAGGAAACTCGGTGAGACTTTCCGACAGTTTTAAGCGCTTAATACCTTTAAGTTGCCCTGATTTTAATTGTTCTAGAGTATGCAAACCTTAGCCTTATGAATAGATGTTCGAGGCGTGTAGTTTACTTGTCTCAATCGAGAAAGGCGAGCACCGGAGCGATGCTCGCGTAACTACACTAAGTGAACGAATTTACGAAGGTTAAAGTCGTATATGGTTTTGGCTGACGCCGACCTCCTTAACAAAATCAGCATCATGACTCACCAAGATAAATGCGCCTTGGTATTCACGTAAAGCGGACGCCAATACTTGCTTTGAGTCGATGTCTAGATGGTTGTCCGGTTCATCGAGCAATAGAAGCGGGGTGTCTTGTTTGTGGCTAACGATCAACATCGCCAGTTTCATTTTTTCACCACCACTTAAATGAGACACTTTTCGGTATACGGAGTCTCGCCTGAACCCTATTCCAGCGAGCAAGGTTCGTGCGTCACTTTCTGTTAACCCAAAGCTGTGTGTCATCAAACTATCGAATATGGTGTCGTTGGTGTCTAACAGGCCAAAATGTTGATCCAAGTATACGGTCGCCCCTAAGCGCTTAATGGATCCGATATAGTTCGAGTGCTGGCCATGAATGGCTTTTAACAGAGTCGATTTTCCGCACCCGTTAGCCCCGGTTAGATAGCATCGTTCGCCTTGTGATAGAGATAAGCTAATAGGAACACCAGAACCAAAATTTAGGCGACACTCTTCAACGGTTAATAGTGAGTGTTTTTTAGTAGCATTCGCTTGTTGTAGGTACAACGCTTGCGGCTTCAGTTGCTCTTGCTGTTCTTTAAGAGATTGAAGCTTATGTTGGTTTTGATCCTTTAAGTTCTTGTGGCTTGTTGCCGATGCGCCTTGGGTTCGCCCTGCTTTATCTTTCATGGCATCCAATAATATCTTGGGTTGGCTACCTGATTTTCGGAGTCGGTTACCTTGAGCCTCACGTTGTTGAGCTTTTTCCTTGTTAATCTGAGCTTGGCGCTCGAGTCGTTTCTTTTCCGATTGATGATGCGTTATCTGCTTGTCCAGTGCTTCACTTTGACTCGACATTTGCGTGAAGTAATCATCGTAGTTTCCTTTGTAGAAACGTAATCCCAAACTGTTGAGATGATAGATCCCTTCCATGTGTCTCAATAAGCTTCGATCGTGACTGACGACAAGCACTTTTCCTTCAAATAACTGGCACTGTTCTAGTAACCAATTACGCCCGTCGCTATCCAAATGGTTTGTCGGTTCGTCGAGAATCAGTACGTCGTAGTTTGATACGAATAAGCGATGAAGCTGCAATAGGGATAGCTGCCCGCCGCTCAATGTATGGCACGGTGTGGTTAACCCACTGGTTATTTTCAATGTGGCTAAAAGTTGCTTTGTGTTCGCTTGTAAATCCCAATCCTCGCCAACGATATTGAAGTGCTGAAGTTCGCAGCTGCCTTGTTCTATGGCATGTAATGCGTCTAACTTTTCGGTGATCCCCAAGAAGTCAGCAATGCTGGTTGTGCTATCCAATAGCTTTGAAGGCAACTGGGAGTAAAAGCCGATCGAGCCTTGTTTGGAAATGCTGCCTGATGTGGGTTGTGTTTGCCCGACCAGTAACGAAAGCAGTAGTGACTTCCCAGCCCCATTTCTTCCGACCAAGCCTGTCAGGCGACAGCTCAAAATAAAGGTGATGTCTTTGAATAACCACTCACCAGTATCGAGCTGGAATGAGAGATTGTTGGCTAATATAGTAGGCATAAAAATACCTCCCTTTACGTGTAAACGAGTAAAAGGGGTGAGGCGCTTTTCTACATAGGCTCCAACATAGGAGTTTAAGAATAGATCGCCAAGACGTTACTTAGGTAGATGACCAATCAAAGATAGAAAAGTTGCGTTGAGATAATTTCTGCCTTTGAGGTACAGTTCTGCAAGATGCATGTTGTCAAAATACGGATCTTTAAGAACTTGATTTGTCGCGAAAATAGATGACGAAGTAACGCCCACTAACCCCGAGTGTCCAAATGATTTTTATAAAAATAAATCGGATGTCAGGATGTTAGTACTTCATTATGGCGTTATTCTCTTTTGAAATGATGGTGGGATGGTACTGAAAGAACGTACTCTGAGTCAATATGCTGAGGTGGTTAAATTGTGTTCAAATAATTAAAGCGCCTGTGTGGCGCTTTAGTGATCATTATTGGAAATAAGTTGAGTCTAGAATTTATATCTTTGGGTTTAGAGCTTAGAGCTTAGAGCCTTGGGCTTAAAGCTACTTGGTTTGCCCGCCGACAGCTCGCCAGCACATGTCAAAGCTATCGCTGATGTACTTGGCTGACTGCTCTGGTGGCAACTCATTCTGTTCAATTAACCAGTTTGCACAAATCAAAAAGTGGCTGTGGATGAAGTGCCTAACAAGATTGATGTCTAATACCATCAGTTCACCAGTTTCTTGTCCTTTCAAAATGATCTCGTCTAACGATGCGAACATCTTTGAGACGATGACTTCTCGAGTTTGAGTCGTTGGGTCGAAATGAACATTGGTGAAAAACTTCATCGCAACTGGATTTTCTAGCGCCCATTCAAGCCCTGTGATCCACATGAACTTAAAGGCTTGGTAGCGATCTTGTTCAGCGATTTCGGTGTGCTGGTCAAGGGTAGAAAATAGCTCTATTTTCAGTTCACGAAACAGTTCATCAATCAGTAGAGATTTGTTCTCGAAGTGGTGAAACAGTGTCGCCTTTGCTACGCCTGCTGTTTTCGCTATTTGTCCTGTAGATGTGCCCTCGAGCCCTTGCTGAGAAAAGAGCAGGAGCGCAGCATCTAGGATTTTTTGCCTTTTCGTAATCATCTATTTAGTACTTTGAACAGAATCTTTTTAATTGGGTTGTTGTAAGGAGGGTGCATTAACTTAGTGAAGTTAATTTTTCCTCTACTTAGAACGGTTTTGGCATGGCTAAAGGTCTTGAAGCCTTCAATACCGTGATAGTGTCCCATGCCTGAAGGGCCAATGCCACCGAACGGCGCATCTTCTGCTGCCACATGCACTAGCGAGTCGTTGATACAAACACCGCCAGAATGCGTATTCGATAAGAACTGGTCTTGGGTCTGTTTATCATGACTCATCAGATACAGAGCAAGTGGACGTTCTCTTGCTGTGATGTAGCTGATCGCTTCTTCAATAGAGTCATAAGGCACGATAGGCAGAATAGGGCCAAACAACTCTTCTTGCATCGCAACCATATCGTCGTTCACTTCGGTTAGAAGGTGTGGCGTCATTCTGTGGTTTACATCATCTTGTGCTTGTTCGGTGACAGTGTGAATAACCGCGCCTTTGGCTTGTGCGTCTTCGATAACACCTTTCAAGCGATTGTATTGGCGCATGTTGATCACTGAGGTTAAGTCTTTGCTCTCAATACCGGCTTTATAAAGCTTCTTGAAATAACGCTTATAGGCTGTGATGAACTCGTCCGATTTTTCTCGCGGCAATAAGATGTAATCAGGCGCTACACATATCTGGCCAGCGTTTAAGCTTTTTGCAAACAGGATACGTTCAACAGCGTCAGCTACATCAAAATCAGGGGCAATGATGGTTGGAGATTTGCCGCCTAACTCCAGGGTAACTGGTGTTAAGTTGTTAGCCGCTGCTCTCATAACGTGTTTACCCACAGCGGTTGAGCCTGTGAAAAGGATATGGTCAAACGGCAGTTGGCTAAATTTAGCGGAAACGTCAGCTTCGCCTTCGATAACAGCGATCTGATCTTCACTAAAGCCTTCGGCCAACATCGCTTTTAAAACTCGGTTGGTCGCTGGAGTAAACTCCGACATCTTGAGCATCGCCGTGTTGCCCGCTGCTAACGCTGTGATCAGAGGGCCTAAAGAGAGCATGACTGGGAAGTTCCAAGGCACGATGATACCAACCACACCTACTGGCTGATAATGCACAGTAATCTTGGCTGGTGTTAGCATCAAGCCGGCTTTTCGACGTGAAGGCTTCAACCACTTCTTCAGGTTTTTATCACTGTAATTGATCTGGTGTAGGGAAGGGGTGATGTCAGCAATTAAGCTGTCGTGCTCTGCTCGATGGCCATAATCTTCTGATACCGCTTCAATTAACTGCTCTTGGTAGCGCATTAATAGTTTTTTCAAGACTGAGAGATCATTTCGTCTCTGATCAAGTGTTGGATTAACGTTGTTACGGTAGTGATCTTGTTGTCGGTTGAATATTTGATCCATGTCGTTGGTGCTCGACGTGTTTGGTTCAAGGTCTAGATTATGGCTCATAGTATCCCCTAAATTCTAAGGCTGACCGATTGGTTGGTCAGTTAAAATTACAAGAAGATTGAACCGAATACAAGATATGCGCGAGAAAAGTTCAAAAATTGAGCGGTTACAACATTGAAGTGAGCGAGTTCTAGTAGGAAGAATGAAGTGTTTATCGGCATCGAATCGCGGGACACAAGCTGTGTTGGTGATAGCGAGAGTTCAGATTGTGAAGTGCTTATATTTGTCACAACTCTGACTTAACCTCACTCAATTTACTAAAAATCTTTTGGTTTCTGCACATTTTTTCTCCCTAATTTAATGTGAGAAATTGCTTTATATTTAATGCGCTTCAGCCTGTTTTTTACCCTAAAACCTTGTAATTCCTTACCTGTCATTTTAAGTCGATCTGTCGATAAAAAAACGTAATCGTCACCACAAATATCAATGGTTGGACTCGCTCTTAATAATATCGGTTAATGCAGCCAACAAATCGTTTTTGAACGCTTTTTGTTGGGTTATACCTCGCTATTCCAAAGAGGTATCTTCTGTCGATGGCCCTATAGTGTGAGGTCTCTAGAATTGGAAAATTCGGTTAATTTGGAACGCATCCGTGCTGAGTATAATGTAAAGCACTGGAGCCAAGGTTTTTATGGAATTGATGATAACGGTGAGGTGTATGTTTCACCGAGCGAGACGGATCATCAAGTCCCACTAAGTAAGATCGTAAAACAGTTAGAGCAAAGAAATATTGGTTTACCTGCTCTTGTGCGTTTTCCTCAAATAGTGCATCAACGTGTGCACAATATCTGTAACGCATTTAACCAAGCGATCGACGAATATCAGTACGACAATCGTTACCTACTTGTTTATCCGATTAAAGTTAACCAACAAAAAGAAGTGGTTGATGAGATCTTAGCGAGCCAAGCTCAATTAGAGCAAAAGCAGCTAGGACTAGAGGCGGGCAGCAAACCTGAACTATTAGCGGTATTGGCGCTGGCTCAAAAAGCGAGCTCTGTGATCGTGTGTAACGGTTACAAAGACAGAGAATACATCCGTCTTGCGCTGATTGGCGAAAAGCTAGGCCACAAAGTCTTTATCGTTCTAGAGAAGTTGTCTGAGCTTGATCTTGTTCTTTCTGAAGCGAAAGCACTTGGCGTAAAACCTCGTTTGGGTTTACGTATCCGTCTTGCTTCTCAAGGCGCAGGTAAATGGCAAGCAAGTGGTGGTGAGAAGTCGAAATTCGGTTTGTCTGCATCACAAGTGCTTACTGTTATCGAACGCTTGAAAGCCGAAGACCAGCTGGATGTACTTGAACTTGTGCACTTCCACCTAGGTTCACAAATGGCAAACATTCGTGACGTGCGAAATGGCGTGAGTGAAGCAGCTCGTTTCTACTGTGAACTGCGTGATATTGGCGTTCAACTGAAGTTCTTAGATGTTGGTGGTGGCTTGGCAGTCGATTACGACGGCACGCGTAGCCAATCTTCAAACTCAATGAATTACGGCTTGCTTGAGTACGCTCGTAACATCGTGATGACAGTAGGGGATATTTGTAAACTCTACAATCAGCCACAACCTGTGATTATTTCGGAGTCTGGTCGCTCACTGACTGCGCACCATGCTGTGTTGATCACCAACGTGATTGGTACTGAAAGCTACTCACCGGAAGATATGGCTGCGCCAGAAGCAGACGCACCACTGTTGCTAAACAACATGTGGAAGAACTTCTTGGAGTTAGATGCAGGTAATGATGACCGCGCGCTGATTGAGATCTACAACGACACGCAAAGTGATATCGCAGAAGCACACAACCAATTTGCGACAGGCATGCTGAACCTTCAGCACCGTGCTTGGGCAGAACAGATGTCTTTGCGTATTAACTATGAACTTAGCTCTCGTATGAGTACTAAGAACCGCTACCACCGTCCAATCTTGGATGAGTTGAGTGAGCGTTTGGCTGATAAGTTTTTCGTGAACTTCTCTTTGTTCCAATCGTTGCCAGATGCTTGGGGTATCGATCAGGTGTTCCCTGTATTGCCTCTAAGTGGTTTGGACAATGCGGACGAGCGACGCGCGGTAGTACTGGATATCACATGTGATTCTGACGGTACGATCGATCAGTATGTTGACGGCCAGGGCATTGAAACAACGTTGCCAGTTCCAGCATGGAATCCAGACGAACCTTACCTGATGGGCTTCTTCTTAGTAGGCGCATACCAAGAGATCTTGGGTGATATGCATAACCTATTTGGTGATACGCACAGTGTGGTGGTGAACGTTGATGAGAGCGGAGAAGCGAACATTGACTACATCAACGAAGGCGACACGGTTGAAGACATGATGCGTTATGTTCATATCGATATGGACCTAATTCGTCAGAACTACAAAGAATTGGTAACGGCGAAAGTACCAGCGCAAGAGCAGCAAAGCGTACTTGAAGAGTTAGAGCAAGGCTTGATGGGTTACACCTATCTTGAGGATTTTTAATGAACGATCTATTTACGAAACCAGATTACTCGTTGTACTCCAATGCGATGACGTTTATGCGTCGTCCATTGGTGCAAAACCCAATCGACAACGATGCTGATGTGGTTGTGTTGGGCGCGCCGTTAGATATGGCGACGTCTGGTCGTCCGGGTGCTCGTATGGGACCTGATGCGATTCGTCGTGCGTCAGTAAACTTGGCGTGGGAAGGTAAAAAATTCCCTTGGGACTTCAATGTATTTGAACACACCTCGGTCATTGATGCTGGCGACCTTGTGTTTGATTGCGGTGATGCAGAAGACCTAACTCAACGTTTAGAAGCGGCGGCTGATGCGATTTTAAATAGCGGTAAAACATTGCTTGGATTAGGTGGCGATCACTTCATTACACTGCCTTTGTTAAGAGCATATGGCAAGAAGTACGGTGAGATGGCTCTGATTCACTTCGACGCGCACACTGACACTTACAGTCAGGGTAGTCGTTACGATCACGGTACTATGTTCTACCATGCGCCAAATGAAGGTTTAATTTCGCCTGAACATTCAGTGCAAATTGGTATTCGTACAGAGTACAAGCAGGAAGGGCACGGCTTTAACGTTATTAACGCGATGCAAGCGAACGACATGAGCGTGGACGAGATCATTGCTCAAGTGAAAGGTATTGTTGGTAATAAGCCAGTGTACTTAACGTTTGATATCGATTGTCTGGATCCTGCTTTTGCTCCGGGTACCGGCACACCAGTATGTGGTGGTTTGAACTCAGATAAAGTGCTCAAAATCATCCGTGGCTTACAGGGTATCAACATGGTTGGTATGGACGTTGTAGAAGTGTCTCCTGCCTATGACCAAAGCGAAATTACGGCATTGGCTGGTGCGACGATTGCTCTCGAGCTGCTTTACGTCTGGACTGCAAATCGCCTTGCTAAATAGTTGTGTGTCATTGCTAACAGCATAACGCTATATACTGATTTTAAAGCCCACTAAGGTTCAACTTAGTGGGCTTTTTTGGATACCTCGAAATATCCATTTGCAACTTCTACTCATTGTCCCTGTATACCCATTCAATACTCTAACTGTTGTATATGTAATTGACGCCATATACGGTGTTTGAACAGTTTCTCATCAGCTTTATGCTGCACCTTGTCTCAAATATGGGATTTAGTTCTTCTTTGGGGTTTAGGTATATATCGACCCTATCAATCGCCCATAAATCCTAATGATTTATCAACTTTATTACTGTATATATTTATAAAAATTTGAGGTGTAATTAAGGTATGCGTTTTATTGCATATTAATCAACACCCTATAAACTTTTGCTTAGTCCATGAACAAACTAAAGTGAATGCCTAGATTTGTGAAAAGAAGTCACTTCGCACAGACATGACATTTCGGATAAGGAAGACTAGGCTTAAAGTTCAGTAAACTATAAAAAAACAGGCGAAACGGAACTGACTCATCACATACATCAGTCTACGTAATTGATTGTTAATGCAGAGAATAAGTTCTGAATATAATTTAAGCCTGAAACCGTTATTACTATCATTTTCACGATGTTGGGCAATACAGCATTTTGTGACCTCGGGGGATATATGGGTATTGAAGTTTCGCGCCAAGCTGCAGTTGTAGAGGCAGTGAGTGGAGAAGTCATTGCGGTTAAGTCTGATGGAAGCGCACGAAAAATTTCAGTTGGCGATATTATTCGTGAAAACGAGATTGTTATCACTGCAAACCAAGCAGAGCTGTTATTAGGTAACCCAAACGGTGTCACTGAGGTGGCAAGTAATTGTGTTGGCTGTGTTGATCAAGACTTAGTGTGGGCTGATGCTCCTATCGCTGGAGAAGTTAATTTTGACTTACAGCAAGCCGATGCAGGAGATTTTGATGATGATGAATTTGCTGCTATCCAAGAAGCCATTTTAGGTGGTGCCGATCCGACCCAAATCTTAGAAGCAACGGCTGCGGGGGGCGGATTAGGTTCTGCAAACGCTGGCTTTGTGACGATTGACTACAACTACACCGAAACTCATCCGTCGACATTTTTTGAGACCGCAGGTCTAGCAGAACAAACGGTTGATGAAGACCGAGAAGAGTTCAGAACAATAACCCGTTCATCGGGAGGTCAATCAATCAGTGAAGTGCTCACCGAAGGCTCCATTTCTGGCAATACCTACCCCCAATCTATTACAACTACCGAAACGATTATTGCTGGTAGTTTAGCGCTCTCCCCTGATTCTTTTGTTCCAGAAGCACTGTCTCTCGCTTCGCTACTCACAGAGCTAAACAGTGATATTACTTCAAGTGGTCAACCCGTTACGTTTACTTATGATGCGGCGACGAACTCTATCATTGGTGTTCAAGGCACCGATGAAGTATTACGCATCGACATCGATGTTGTTAGTGTTGGAAACAACGCTGAGCTTTCATTGACCACAACGATTTCTCAACCAATTGATCACGTAACGTCTGTTGGTGGCGGTCAGGTTTCCTATACAGGCGATCAAATTAACATCACTTTTGATATTCAAGGTGAAGACACCGCCGGAAACCCATTAGCAACACCAATTAATGCGCAAGTTGCCGTGGTTGATGGGGGCGATCCGTCTGCTGAAAGTGTGAATATCAGTAACGTAGAAACTAGCAGTGCAGCAATTGAAGGAACGTTCTCCAATATTGGTAGTGATAATCTTCAATCAGCTGTATTTGATGCTGGTGCACTGGACCAGTTTGATGGGTTGCTCAGTGATAATCAAAATACGCTTGCAAGGCTATCTGATGATGGGACAACGATCACTTTGTCCATTCAAGGTCGAGGTGAGGTTGTTCTCACTATCTCACTAGATACCGATGGTACTTATAAATTCGAGCAGTTTAATCCAATAGAACAAGTGGGCACCGATTCACTGACGTTCGATTTACCGATCACGATTACCGATTTCGACCAAGATGTTGTAACCAATAACATCAACATTGTTATCACTGATGGCGATAGCCCAGTCATTACTAATGTCGACAGTATTAGTGTCGATGAAGCAGGCATCATTGGTGGCTCACAAGAGGGAACCGCGCCTGTAGCGGGGAGCGGAAGTATCACTGCCGATATTTTCGAAAGCGACATCATCGACCATTATGAACTGGAGCCGACGGAATTTAATACGGGTGGCAGCTTGGTTTCAAATGGTGAGGCTGTGCTACTTGAGCTGATTGGTGAGATCGGTGGTGTAAGAACTTATGAAGGTTACGTTGAGGTCAATGGAACGAGAATTACGGTCTTTGATGTTAAAATTGATAGCCCTTCATTGGGCAACTATGAGTTTAATCTTTATGAAGAACTTTCTCATCAAGGCGCTGAAGATGCGCTGCTAACTTTTGCATTGCCAATTTATGCTGTTGATGCAGATGGCGACCGTTCTGCACTGTCTGGAGGTTCGAACACACCAGAAGCTGCTGAGATCCTCGTTAATGTTAAAGACGATGTCGTTGAATTAGTTGATAAGGTTGAATCAGTCACCGAGCCGACCTTAGCGGGCGATACTATTGTTTCGTATAACCTGTTCAATTTTGAAGGCGCAGATGGTTCTACAATTCAATCGTTTAACTACGACGGTGTTGATTACTCACTCGATCAAAGCCTGCTCCCCGATGCTACCCAGATTTTCAGTTTTACTGAAGGTGTCGTCACTATCTCATTAAACGGTGACTTCAGTTTTGAAGTCGCTCGTGATATCGACCACTCAAGCAGTGAAACTATCGTCAAACAGTTCTCATTTTTAGCCGAAGATGGTGATGGGGATACTGATAGTTCGACGCTTGAGTTAAGTATTACCGATGGCCAAGATCCGATCATTGATTTTATCCCGCCTGTGACTCTCTCTGAAACCAACCTTAATGACGGCTCTGCTCCCAGCGGAAGTACAGTTAGCGCAACCGAGACGATTACCTTTACCGCAGGCAGCGACGATGTAGCAAGTTTCCGTATTGAACCAACAGAGTTTAATGTGGGCGGTGCACTTAAATCGAATGGATTTTCGGTTGAGATAAAAGAAGATTCGGCTAATCCGGGTACTTACATTGGCTTTATTACCAACGGTTCGGGCGCTGAAATCCCAGTGTTTACGATTGCTTTCTCTACGAGCACATTGGGTGAATACACCTTTACTCTGCTTGAAGCGTTAGACCATGTAGATGGTTTAGATAAGAACGATCTGAGCTTTGATCTGCCTATTTATGCGGTTGATACGGACGGCGACGATTCATTGGTGTCTCAGCTTAATGTGACTATCGGTGATGATGTTCAAATCATGCAAGACGGTACGTTAGATATCATCGAGCCAAATCTTGCTGACGGCACTGTAACAACCAACACCATTGACGTGATGCCCGATCAAAGTGCAGATGGCGCGACCATCACTCAGTTCAATTATGACGGTGTCGTAAATACACTGGATCAAAGTATTTCAGGCGAGCAGCAGTTTAACTTCGCAGAAGGTCGCTTGTTCATCACCCTTGAAGGTGAAATGCGTTTCGAGCCAAACCGTAACCTAGACCACTCTGCGAGTGAAGACATTGTTAAGTCGATAGTCGTGACGTCGAATGACTTTGATAACGACCCGGTGACATCAACCGTTACTTTGACCATTACTGATGGTGATAACCCTACTATCGATGCTGTTCCGAGTGTTGCTCTTGAAGAATCGGATCTCGCTGATGGCTCATCACCAAGCGGCAGTGCGGTTAGCCAAACAGAAACCATCACTTTCACCAACCAAAGTGACGATGTTGAGAAATTCCGTTTAGAGCCTAGTGAATTTAACGTTGGCGATTCTCTCACGTCCGATGGTCTGGTGATCGAGATTAGAGAAGAACCTGCAGGTTCGGGTAATTATATCGGTTTCACGACTGATATTTCGAATACTGAAACTACCGTTTTCACTCTTGATTTCAGCAGTACTAATTTGGGTGAATACACCTTTACGCTTATCGAAGCGATTGACCACACGCCGATTCAAGGCAATAACGACCTCACATTCAACTTGCCTGTTTACGCCGTCGATAGCGACGGTGACGACTCTCTGATGTCTCCGTTGGCGGTGACGATCACCGATGACGTTCAAGTGATGGTCAATAGCTCACTCGATATTGAAGAGCCAACGGTCTCGGATTTAGCGGCAGGTACGCCGACCACGACAACGGTTAATGTTCTTGATGAAGAAGGCGCTGATGGAACGACCATTACTCAGTTGACCTACGATGGTGGAGCGGTACTAACACTTGACCAAAGCGATACGGGTGAACAGAAATTTGATGTTCCTGAGGGTTCGCTGTATATCACCCTACAGGGCGACGTGCGTTTCGAGCCTAATCGCAATCTCGACCACACAGGTGGAGACATTGTTAAATCGATAGTGGTGACCTCAAGTGATTCTGATAACGATCTTGTTTCCTCAACGGTTACGCTGACCATTACCGATGGCGATATTCCAACGATTGATAATGTACCAAGTGTTACGCTATCTGAATCCAACCTGAGTGATGGCTCTACTCCAAGCGGCAGTGCGGTCAGTCAAACTGAGACGATTACCTTCACCAACCAAAGTGATGATGTGACGAGTTTCCGTATTGAACCTACTGAGTTCAATATTGGCGGCCTTCTAAAATCGAATGGACTGACGGTTGAGTTGAAAGTCGACCCAAGTACGCCGGGTGGCTACATCGGCTTTGTGACGACGGCGCCTAATGTTGAAACGAACGTGTTCACGATTAGTTTTTCGGATACCAATATCGGTCAATACACCTTCACACTGTTGGAAGCGTTAGATCACGTTGATGGGCTAGGAAATAACAACCTAAGCTTTGACCTGCCGGTTTACGCTGTTGATAAAGATGGTGATGATTCACTGGTGTCTCAACTCAATGTGACTATCGGTGATGATGTCCAAATCATGCAAAACGGCACATTAGATATCGTTGAACCGAATGTTGCTGATTTGGCTGGTGGTACTGTAACGACCAATACCATCGATGTGATGCCAACGCAAAGTGCTGACGGCGCGACAATCATTCAGTTCACCTACGATGGTCAACTTCGAACACTTGATCAAACTGACAATGGCGAGCAAAAGTTCAGCTTCACGGAAGGAGAGTTATTCATTACTCTTCAAGGTGAAGTGCGTTTTGAGCCAAATCGTAATTTAGACCACACAACGAGCGAAGACATCGTCAAATCGATTGTCGTGACCTCAAGTGATTTAGATAACGATGTGGTGACGTCAACGGTCACACTGACGATTACTGATGGCGATATTCCAACCATCGAATCCGTACCAAGCGTGACGCTATCAGAAACACAGCTTGCCGATGGCTCGACACCAAGCGGTAGCGCAGTACGTCAAACCGAGACGATTACTTTCACTAACCAAAGTGATGATGTGACGAGTTTCCGCATTGAACCAACTGAGTTTAATGTCGGTGGTGTACTGAAATCGAATGGGTTTGCGGTCGAGATAAAAGAAGATTCTGCTAATCCGGGCACTTACATAGGCTTTATTACCAACGGTTCGAGCGCTGAAGTCCCCGTGTTTACCATTAGCTTCTCTTCAGCCACGTTAGGTGAATACACTTTCACTCTACTTGAAGCGCTAGACCATGTTGCTGGCCTAGCGAACAATGATCTGAGCTTTGATCTGCCTGTTTATGCGGTAGACAGTGATGGTGATGATTCACTGGTATCGCAGCTTAATGTAACGATTGATGATGATGTTCAAATCATGCAAGGTGGTGCGCTCAATATTACCGAGCCGACCGTCGCTGATTTAGCGGCTGGTACACCGACCACGGCTACTTTTGATGTCATGCCAAACCAAAGTGCTGACGGCGCGACCATCACTCAGTTCACTTATGATGGCGTCGTAAACACCCTCGATCAAAATATTGCAGGCGAACAGCAGTTTATCTTCGCAGAAGGCAAACTGTACATTACCCTCGAAGGTGAAGTTCGCTTTGAGCCTAATCGAGATCTTGACCATACGGCCGGCGATATTGTTAAGTCGATAGTGGTGACCTCAAGCGATTTCGACAAAGACTCAGTCACGTCAACCGTTACGTTAACGATCACCGATGGTGATATTCCAACCATTGATGTTATTCCAACGGTTAGCTTATCTGAAACGAACCTGACGGATGGTTCAGCCCCAAGTGGCAGTGCGGTAAGTCAAACCGAAACCATCACCTTCACTAATCAAAGTGATGATGTGGTCCGCTTCCGCCTTGAACCAACAGAGTTCAATACCAATGATGCACTCACATCGAATGGTTTAGCTGTTGAATTACGTGAAGATCCGCAAGGGTCGGGCAACTACATCGGATTTACAACCAGCTCGTCGAATGCGGTAACCACAGTATTTACGTTGAGTTTTTCTGGGACAACCTTAGGTGAATACACCTTTACCTTAATCGAAGCCTTGGATCATCAAGATGCACGTGGCAACAACGACCTGAGTTTTGATCTGCCTGTGTATGCGGTGGATAGTGACGGCGACGATTCGTTAGTCTCTCAGCTTGGCGTGACTATTGGTGATGATGTGCAGTTGATGCAAGGCGGCACAATAACCAGTCGTGAGCCTGCTGGAGTCGTCGAAACATCGAATACTCTGGACGTGATGCCAAATCAGAGCGCAGATGGAGCAAAAATCACTTCATTTGTGTTTGATGGAAACAGTGCAGAAAGCCTTGATCTCAATGTGAATGGCGAGCAAGAGTTTGTGTTCACTGAAGGTTCTGTATTTATTACCACAGAAGGTGAGATACGATTCGAGCCTGTGCGAAATCAAGATCACACGAGTGGTGATATTACTAAGACGATTGTTGTTACATCTACTGACCTTGATGGTGATATCGTCTCATCTACCGTGACATTGAAGATTACCGATGGTGATCTTCCAACGATCGATTTGGTCCCTGGAATTACGCTCTCAGAAGTGGATCTCGCTGATGGTTCTTCGCCAACCGGCAATCCAGTGGCGATGACTCAAGTTATTACCTACTCAGAGGGTAGTGACGATGTTAGTTATTTCAGAATTGACCCTGCTCAGTTCAATACTTCGGGGGCTTTGAAGTCGAATGGATTAGAGGTTGAGATTAAAGAGCAGCCAGCGAATTCTGGTAATTACATTGGCTTCGTCAAGGACGGTTCTAACGTCGAAACCAACGTCTTCACGATCAGTTTCTCGACAACCAATCTAGGGCAATATACGTTCACACTGCTTGAAGCGTTAGACCATACAGATGGATTACAAAACAATACTCTAAGTTTCGATGTCCCTGTTTTAGCGGTTGATACCGATGGTGATGATTCTGCAATGTCGCCAATGACCGTGGTGATCACCGATGATGTACAAGGCGTTCAAGATGGGGCGTTAAGTATCACTGAGCCTTCACTTGCTGATATAGCAGCAGGTACGCCAACCACGCCAACAATCGACGTTATGCCGACACAGAGTGCTGATGGCGCGAAAGTGACTCAGTTTATCTACGATGGTGGCACGGCTGTTATGTTAGACCCAACTGTGTCTACAGAACAAGTTTTTACCGTAACCGATGGCTTACTGTACATCACGATTGAAGGTGAGGTGCGCTTTGAACCAAGTAGAAATCTAGACCATTCATCTGGCGATATCGTGAGAACGATAGTCGTGACGACCAGTGATTTTGATAACGATACCGATACCGCGGATGTCACGTTGACGATCAAAGACGGAATTGATCCGGTTATCGATGTAGTGCCAGATATTAACCTATCGGAAGTTGGTCTTGCTGATGGCTCTATGCCGAGTGGTTCAGCGGTTAGCTCGACACAAACGATCACTTATACCGTGGGTAGTGATGATTTAAGCCACTTTAGAATTGCAACCAACGAGTTCAATCCTGGCGACCTACTCAAATCAAATGGTCTTGTTGTTCAGTTAAAAGAAGATCCTGCTTCACCTGGCGACTACATCGGGTTTACTGATGACGGGGCCGGTAACGTAACTAATGTATTCACCATTGATTTTGATAGCGTTAATAAAGGGCAGTTCACCTTCACTTTGATTGAGGCGTTAGATCACCTTGATGGTGATCTTAATAACAGCCTCAACTTCAACCTGCCTGTTTACGCCGTTGATACCGATGGTGATGATTCGGTTAAACGCGATGTCATGGTAACGATACAAGATGACATTCAACAGATGCAAGATGGCACGTTAAGCATCACAGAGCCAAATACTGGCACACCAACCACTGCTACTGTTGATGTAATGCCTACACCAAGTGCTGATGGGGCGACCATTACTCAGTTTACTTTTGGTGGCGGTTCAGCGATCACCTTGGATCAAACTAACAATGGCGAGCAAGAGTTTACCTTCACTGAAGGCTCATTGTTTGTCACGCTAAGCGGTGATGTAAGGTTCGAACCAAACCGAAATCTAGATCATTCTGCGGGCGACATTGTTAAGTCGATTGTGTTTACGTCTTCTGACTTTGATAAAGATACCTTTTCATCAACAGTCACGCTTACGATTGTTGATGGCGATGGACCAACAATCAACGTTGTGCCAAGTGTCAGCTTGTCGGAAAGCTTACTTGCGGATGGTTCGACACCTAGCGGAACGCCTGTCAGTGTGACTCAGACTATCACCTCGCTAGCGAGCAGTGATGACATTGGAAAAATAGTCGTTGAAGCTGGGCTGTTCAATACCAACGGCGTGTTGAAGTCTGATGGCCTTGAATTGAGTTTACGTGAGGAGCCTGCGGGTTCTGGCGACTACATTGCGTTTACGACGGATGGTTCGGGTGGTGAGAAAATCATATTCACCCTAGATTTTGATGATACTAATCCTAGCCAGTATACCTTTACGCTGCTTGAGCGTTTGGATCACGTTGATGGCTTAGGAAGCAACGATCTGAGTTTTGATCTTTCTGTTTACGCGCAAGACACCGATGGCGATATTTCAGCGTCTAAACCGCTTTCAGTAACCATCACCGATGATGTCCAGTTAATGAAGTCTGGTGCGCTTAGCATCACTGAACCAAGCACGGGCACACCTACCACAACGACATTTGATGTGATGCCTGCGCAAAGTGCTGATGGCGCCACCATAACCAAATTTACTTATGGTAGTCAGCCTGAAGAGTCTCTGGTGCAAACCAACACTGGTGAGCAAGAGTTTGTATTTACGGAAGGTTCGTTGTTTATCACGCTTGAAGGTGATGTGCGCTTTGAGCCTAATCGAAACCTGAATCATTCTGGTGGTGATATCGTTAAGACGATTACCGTGACATCAGAAGATAAAGACGGTGATATTGTTACTTCGACCGTGACATTGACGATTTCAGATGGTGCTCCACCGGTAATTGATACTGTACCAACGGTTGCATTGGAAGAAGCGAATCTCGTGGATGGTTCATCTCCGAGCTTACCTGTGAGCCAAACTGAAACCATTGCTTTCACAGCGGGAAGTGATGATGTGAGCTATTTCCGTATTGATACCACTCAGTTCAACACGTCTGGTGATTTGAAATCGGATGGCCTAGTGGTTCAGCTTAAAGAAGATCCAGCCAACAGCGGAACCTATATTGGTTTCGTTGAGAGTGGGGGTGTTCAAACGGATATCTTTACCATCACTTTTAATAGTGTAGTGCTAGGCGAATACACCTTCACTTTGTTGGAAGAGCTCGATCATCTGCCTGTGCAAGGCAACAACGATCAAGTATTCACTCTGCCAGTGATCGCGGTCGACCAAGACAATACCGACTCTGTGATGAAACCTTTGACCGTTACTATCACCGATGATGTGCCTGTCATTACCGATACGACAGCGACCAGCACATTTGTGGTTGATGAAGATGATCTCGGCTCTGCGATTTCTCAAGCAACAGGTGCATTTGTTACCACAGAAGGTGCAGACCAAGTAGAGGTTTACGAACTGCGTAATATCTCTGCGCTTGAAGCGACATTGACCTCTGGAACTGAAGCGATTTCTATTACAGAAGTCACAGGTGCCGCCAACACAACGACCTATCAAGGTACGACGACAAGTGGAACTCCTATCTTCACGCTCGCGCTAGCGAATGACGGCTCTTATACGTTTACGTTGCTAGGTCCTCTAAACCATCCAACAAGCCCGAATTCCAATACCTTAACGATTCCATTTGATGTCGTTGCGGTTGATGGTGACGGCGATGATTCTAACCAATATGTATTGCCAATCGAGGTGCTAGACGATGCGCCAGTAATGAGTGCGCCGACGGGTGAAACGGTTGTCGATGAAGACGATCTTACTGGTATTGGTTCCGATCAATCTGAAGACACCATTATTAATGGCCTGTTCACTGTCGATGAAGGCGCGGATGGTGTTGTGAAGTATGAACTGGTTGATGAAGATTTGGTTCTGACTGGCTTAACCTCCAACGGAGAAAGTTTAGAGTGGCTTGCTGTTTCACAAAGCGGCACAACATTTACTTACGTTGCTCAAACTGCAACGAGTAATGAAGCTGTGTTTGAGATTATTTTCGATACCTCGGATAACAGCTATCAGTTTGAATTGTTTAAACCACTTAAGCACCCTGATGGCGCGAATGAAAACGCAATTGACCTTAACTTTTCTGTTGTTGCAGAAGATTTTGATCAAGACCAATCAAACGCGATCGATTTGAAAATCACGGTGACTGATGATGTTCCATTGGTGACAACTCAATCGATCACACGAATTGAAGGCCAGGGCTATGGTAATTCCAAAGTTGACATGTTTGCTAATGCGACGGATGTCGGCGCGGATGGCGCGGTACTGAGTCGAATTGAGGGCATTACCAGTAATGGTGCAGATATTGTTTTCCGTACAGGAAACAGCGGGCCGTACAGCAGCAGTTTCGATTTAAATAGCGGTAGTCAACAAGTACGAGTGTACGAACAAACCGACGATGGTAGTGGTGGCGTGGACACCCGTGAGCTAGGGCGTTTGCGTATCAACTCAAATGGCGAGGTTGAATTTAGAGCTAACGGCTATCTCGATCATGACGGCCTAGACACCATCGATTTTTCGATTAATGTGATTGCGACGGATGGCGATTTAGATACCTCTGAAACACCGTTAGATATAACGATTACTGATAGGGACTCTACAAGAATCGCTCTGAAAGTGACGACCTTCGAGGATGCGGGTAGAGACTCAACCATACCTTATGCAACAGGCGATGAGCCGGCTCTTGAGAATATTCAAGATAACCAAAATGGTTTGCCTAATGCGCCAGCTCAAGTTGCGCTGCAAGTTAGTCTGTATGACCAAGATAACGCTGAATCTATTGGCCAGTTGACGATTAAAAGCCCGAACGGAGGTGATAGTCATCAAGGTACTTTTTATTACTTTGATGGTGTTGACTACATTGAATTAGTGCCTGAGTCAAATGGGAGCATTATATTTGGTCCTCCTCAACTCGAACAAAGCTTTGCTCCAAATCCGAATGAGCCAAGACAAACTATTGCGACGATAGACAACTTGTTCTTTGTTCCGGACCAACACGCTAGTTCGGATGAAACTGGTGGGCGCGTTCGTTATGAGCTAGAAATTGAGAAAAATGGCAATACGGATCACACCGTTAACTCAAACTTCAGAATCGAGATTGAAGCGGTAGCGGATATTGCAACGTGGGATGACGCCAACAGTACTTATCAGTATCAAGTGAATGAAGATGAAGACAATGTTACGTTGCAGCTGAATGCTGAATCGCAAGATAACAGTAATACTGAGACGATTACCTATGAACTTGAAGCGATTCAGGGTGATGGGAAGTTTGAGTTACTTGATCAAAATGGCAATGTGTTAACGCCTGTTAATGGTGTTTATATCATCGCATCTGCTGATATCAATAGCACAGTCGTTAACCCAATCGGCAACTTCTCTGGACAAATTGAGTTCAAAGCGACGGCAATTACGGAAGAGACGCTTAACCCATACGATGACTCAGCGAACGGCGGGTTAGACAAAACGACCGCTCGCTCTGTTGAGCAAAATATTATCATTGATGTGACTGCCGACGCGGATCCTGGTTCATTCAGTGTTAACAGGATTCGTATTAACGAAGACAATATTGATGCCCCAGACTACCTAGGTCCTCTGGACAACAAAGATGCCTTCACGCTAGACGAAGTCATCACAATGAACGGCTCAGTGGACACTGATGGTTCAGAAGAGCTATTTGTTCGTATCAGTAATATTACCGAAGGGGCGGTGCTTTATTTCCTTGGAACTACGACCCCAGTTCCTACAATCACCATTAACGGTATTGATTATCAGGAAGTGGCGTATTCCGATCTCGCCAACGTAGAGATTGTTCCGACTAAACACAGCAATGTCGATTTTACTTTTGATGTAACCGGTGTGGTTAAAGACACTGCGAACCTCTCTACTGGTGCACAAGTTGATGAAGAAATCCTAGGAACTAAAACGGTTAACGTTGAGGTTAAAGGGGTTGCAGATATTCCTTATGGCGGTACAAACGGTTCGGCTTGGACAGCAATCACCGATGGCACAACACCTGGTGTTCAAACCACGATCCAAGAGAGCCAGAATGGAGACAGCTACGCCGAGCTTGATTTCACCGTGTTGTCGGGAGAGAGAAGACCTGATCCTGCAGCAGTAGATCAAACCCCATTACCTGACGATGGTTCAGAATCCATAACCGTTATCCTCTCGGGTATTCCTGATGGCGTTATTCTGGAAGACGGTGACGGTACCATTATTGACCTTAACTTTGTCGGTTACGAAACCGGTCCGGGTGGTAGCCCCGATCTTTCTAAACCTATCTACGAAGCGAACATCACTGACGCAGGTAAAACCTCAGGAATCCGCATCAGACCTGTCGATTCTTCAACAGAGAACATTCACATTCAGGGTAAAGTGATCGTGACTGAGAATGACGGTCATACGCTTACGTTTGACCAAGAAGTGCGAGTGTTGGTCGAACCTAGAATCGATACCTCAGCGACGTACAGCACAGTCACTAATGGCGATGAAGATACGGCGATCAGTATTGATTGGCACCCAGAGGGTACTGATTATATTGATGATGATGAGCATTTCACTTCTATTGTGATCAGTGCCATTCCGACAGATGTTGAAAGTGTTGTGGTTAATGGCGATGTAACTTGGGTTTACGATGCTTCAGCAGGCACTTTAACCATTACGCCGAAGAGTGGACAGACGGCAGAAGAGTTTACTCAAATTGCACTGAACAATAATTTTATTCAGATCACACCTGAACAAGACTCGAGCACCGACTTTACGCTTAATACGGTTGTCATGATCGAAGAGCGAGATCATGAGTATGTTGATGCGACTGATCCTGGTCAGGGCATCGCTACCGCGACAATCACGGGCTCGATTGATGTTATCGTACGTCCAGTCGTTGAGCCGAAAGACGCTAGCAACAAGCTTATCGTCGATGATGTGCTGGGTACTGGAGCACTAGCAACCGTAGTTGCTGATGCAAACACTGGCGTGCTTAAGTTCACAACCAACAGCGATAATACATCGGTTACGGATGAGTTCGTCATTCGATATCAAGAAACAGATGCTTCGTCCGCTATCGAAGAAGTTGACCAGTTAGTTATTGAATTAACAAACGTGGACGGTTCGGAGCTATCAGATGCTGTACTCAATCAACTGCTCGTTATTGGCGCTGCTTATGAAGGCAATGGGCGCTGGGTTGTAACGAATGAAGACATATTTAGCATCAGTGCATCGAACGGCCTTGTTCTTCCTTCAGGAAACAGCGGGGCTGGAGGGTTCAATGACATCAAGATGGACATCTTTAGTACGGTGATAGACCGAGGTGATGGTGCTGAGGTTGAGTCATCTACGGCCGCTCGTAGGGACGGAGAAGTCACTCTGTCATTTCCTCAAGTGGTGGTTGGGAGTAACAAGGTTGCTGCCGATATTGATATTACACCAAACAGTGTTGTTGATGCGATTGAGGACACCCAGTTAGATCTGGGGACGGCATTGAATGGTCTAATTACGTTCTCGGGCGAAGACGACTCAACTGATCAAGTGACCATCATTATTGATGACAGTGTGACCATTAATCCAGGAGCGGCGAACGAAGTCACCTTCCCAATTAGTTTATCGGGAAGCAGCGACCTCGACTTTGTTAACGGCAAATATGTATTCCAGACTACCGTTGATCAAGGGGTCTCGACTGACTTCTCTGGACTACTACTTAACTTACCAGCCGACTACTCCGGCGACTTTAGGTTGCCGTTGACGATAGTAACTAAAGACGTATTGTCGGGTGATGAGAAAACTTTAGTGACAGAAGTAGTCATTAAAGTTGCTCCTGATGTTGAAGGTAACCCAGATATTGACGTTACTGTCGTTGGTTCGCTTGACGATTCGTTTAACCCTGTCGATACCGACGGTCAAACAGGGCAAGATCCAGTCGGCTACGAAGATACCTATATCCAACTTGATTTCAGCTCGACCATTGATGACCAAGTAAGCGGAGTTGAAGGTGGTGACGAAAAATTCACCTCTATCACACTGACGTTAAATGACACGAGTGTTGGGGCTTTCTATACCAGCGCAGGGGTATCGCTTGGCACATCGGTGACCTTTAATGAAGCTGAGATTAATGCAGGCGCGTTGGATAATGTACTATTCCGACCGGCGTTAAATTACCCAACAGATAATGACGTAAATCAGGTGCAAGTGAATGTCAGCGGGACGATTACCGATACTGCTACATACAATGATGCAGCTTCGCCAACTGGCAGCGCGACTGATACCGATACTTTCTCTACCAATGTCAGTTTTGAAGTCGTTCCTGTGGTGGATGACGTGTCTGTCACTGGCCCGGGTAGCGATCCTGATGTTATCGAGATTACGGGTACTGAGGACCAGCTGATTTCTTTGTCGGGCACAGGGCCTGTATCGATTGCACTGACTGACCTTGATGGCTCAGAACAGTTTGTGTCGATTAAGTTTACAGATGTACCTGATGGCTTCCAGATGCGTGCAGATGCTGGTTCGGCATACACGGTGAAGAATAATGGTGGTGGTGAGTGGAGTGTTCAACTACCTCAAGCATCAGGGTTATCGTTCGACTTGAGTGAGATTTCGATTTTACCGCCTAAGGACTTCAGTGGTACGGCTGAATTTGGTGTTGCCGTATTTACTCAAGAATCTTTGTTGGGTGTGCCTACTGCAGCATCAAATCTGCCAAGCTTTAAGCTGCATGTGGTACCTGTGGGTGATGATGTTGATACTAATCCAACAGATTCTGTGACAGGTAACGAAGGTCAAAACATTGATATCGAAATCAATGCGACGATTTTGGATAAAGAGCTATCTGCAACGGGCAACGGCACTTATACCGAGAATGCACCAGAGACACTTCGAGTAGAAGTTGCGGGCGTTCCTCAAGATGCCTCTATCTATTATCCAGACGGCACAACCTTGGCTAGTTATGATCCAGTTACGCAGCTTTGGACACTTGATGTTCCTGCACAGTCGCTCGATAAGATCGTATTCAATTCAGGTGAACACAATAGCGATACGGGTAATGTATTAGGCATTAATGGCCCGCTGCAGATTACCGTTCGCTCTGTGGATACTGACGCTGATAACACCGAATATTTGGGGACGCCAACCAGCTTCGATGTTGATCTGGTGATTGATCCTATTAACGATCAACCGATCTTTGTGAACGTAACGAATATTGAAACATCGGAAGACATTAGTGTTGCTATCGACAACTTTAGTATCTACGACGTTGATGCTAACTTTGATAATCCAGACGCTCCGTATGTTCTTACGTTGCAAGTCGATCAAACACTTTCGGGAGCGCAAGGTGTGTTTGAGTTTACGAGCTCACCTGACGTGACGTTTGTATTGCAACCTGGTGGCTCATTGGTGATTACCGGTAAAGAAGCCGACATCAATACCGCATTGACTAATGGAGCCGTGACTTTCAAACCAGACCCAGACCAGAACTATCTCAACCAGAGTGGTTTAGTCACGATTAATGCAACACTCGATGACGGCGGTAATAATGGCTTGATTGATGCGGGTGATCCGAATACAGCACAGACCAACCAAACTACTTTCACCATTAAAGTAACGGAAGTGAATGACGCTCCTGTGGCAACTGATGTTGATTTAGGTTCGATTGCTGAAGATGGTCAAATAGTGATTGTGGAAGGAGACTTGATTTCAGTAAGTTCTGACATTGAAAACCATAACCTGACGGTTACGGGTGTAACCCTGACTCAAGGACAAGGCCAATTAACGCGCTTTGAAAACGCAGGTGGCGCCGATAACGCGGCGATTACCGGACCATTCTGGCTGTTCGTTGCAGATAATGATTTCAACGGTGATGTGAAATTCAACTATTCCATTATCGATGATGGCACAACCAATGGTGTGGATGATTTCTTGACCGATAGCGCTGAAATTAGCCTCATCGTAACGGAAGTGAATGATGCACCTGTCGCGACAGACGTTGATTTAGGTTCGATTGCAGAAGATGGTCAAATCGTCATTGTTGAAGGGGATTTAATTGCAGCAAGCTCTGACCCAGAAAACCACAACTTAACAGTAACTGGTGTAACTCTGACTCAGGGACAAGGCCAACTAACCCGCTTTGAAAATGCAGGTGGCGCCGATGACGCGGCGATTACCGGACCATTCTGGCTATTTGTAGCGGACAACGACTTTAACGGTGACGTTAAATTCAATTACTCAATTACTGATGACGGTACAACTAATGGCGCGGATGACTTCCTAACCGACAGTGCTGAAATTAGTCTTGAAGTAACGGAAGTGAATGACGCCCCTGTAGCAACGGACATCGACTTAGGCAACATCCTTGAAGAAGGTCAGTTGATCATCAAAGAGGGCGATTTAATTGCTGCGACGAGCGATCCGGAAAACGACACGATTACCGTGACTAATCTGGCGCTCGATGAAGGCCAAGGTCAACTACAACGCTTCGAGAACGTAGGTGGTGCTGATGATGCTACGATCACTGGCCCATACTGGGTATTTACGGCAGCTGATGAATACAACGGCAACGTTAAGTTTACCTATACCGTAGAGGATGATGGTACAACCAACGGCGCTAATGACTTCCTAACGGATACAGCGGAGATCACCGCGATTGTCGATGGAGTGAACGATACACCGGTCGTTAATGGTGACAGTGTCACTACGGTTATTGACGAGGATGCTGGTCAACTGTTGAGTGGTATCAATGTCAGTGACCCTGATTATGTAGATACATTTTCTGATGATCTGATGACCGTCACGCTGACGGTGGATTACGGTACATTGAATGTATCACTTCCAGCAGTGACGACGGTTGTTGTTAACGGCAACAACACGGGTTCAGTCATCTTAGTGGGGACATTGAGTGACCTGAATGCGTTGATTGATACGCCAACCAGTCCAAATGGTGTTTTCCTTGATGCGAGCCTGTCTCCAACCAATAGCATTGGATTAGAAGTTGTTGCCAAAGACAGCGGCAACCCTTCAGGTATTGCGATAGAGACAGCACCTGTGGTTTACAACATCGCGGTGACGCCAGTGGCGAATGCACCAACCCTGTCTATCGATAGTGCGACTAACTACGTGAGAAACATTACTGCGAGTCAGTCTGTGAGTGCGAGTGGCATTCCTTTAGTTGGGATTATCGCAGCCTTAACGGACATTACAGAAGAGCTAACGCTGCATATCAGTGATGTACCTGCTGGCGCTCAAATCACCAGTGCTGCGGGTTCTGTGACGGATCTTGGCGGTGGTGTTTGGGTAGCAACGGCAGATGCAATTGAAAGCTTGCAAGCGGTTGGGCTTTCTCAAACTCCAGGTAACTACACACTGAAAGTCGAGGCGGTTTCTGAAGAGACTGACAACAACGATACAGCAACCTCTGCATCGATTGACCTTAACTTGAACATTGTGTCTAACGCAGTTGATATTAACTTGGCTTCGGAAACCGATGATGTTCAGTTACTGGCTGGTGCTAATGCGACTGACTTAACGGGTGGTTCAGGGAATGATCGACTTGAAGGTGGCGCAGGTGACGATACGCTTGTTGGCGGTGACGGTAACGACACCCTGATTGGCGGCGGAGGCTCAGACATTCTGACTGGTGGTGATGGTATGGACTCGTTCGTATGGCTTAACATCGAAGATGGTGTTGAAGATACGATTACCGACTTTGATTTGTCGGAAGGGGACAGCATTGACTTGAGAGAAGTGTTGCCGGAGCTTAAAAATACATCTCCAGACATGACCGCGTTGCTACAACAAATAGACGCGAAAGTGGACGGGGATGATATTGAGCTTACGATCAACCCGGATGGCTTAGGTACTACGGAACAGGTGATTGTGGTTGAAGACCTTGCGGCACAGCTAACCTTAAGTAGCACCATGCCTTCGGACATTCTGGATGCATTGGTACAGCAGAATGTGATAACTCACGGTTAAAGCGAACCATTGAACCATAACGAAAGAGGCCAGCATTGCTGGCTCTTTTTTGTTACGGTATAAATTGAAAAGAGTTACTTAAGGGAGTTGTGGATCAGGAACTCTTCTTCAACACCTTTCAATTTCATCTCATCCATAATGAAGTTCACCGTGTTCAACAAACGTTGTTCACCTTTAGGAATCAGATAGCCGAACTGACTGTTGGTGAATGGAGTTTCGCAGCGTGCCGCTTCAAGACGTTCGTCAGTTACTTGATAGAATAGACCTTCAGGCGTTTCTGTCACCATCACATCAACTTTGCCTTCTGCTACTGCTTTCGGTACGTCGAGGTTGTTCTCGTAGCGTGTGAAGCTTGCGTTCTGCAAGTTCGCGTCGGCAAAGATCTCGTTAGTGCCGCCAATGTTCACGCCCACACGAACAGAAGAAAGGTTCACTTTCTCAATGCTGTCGTACTGTTCTGCGGTGCCTTTCGCAACCAAGAAACACTTACCAAAGGTCATGTAGCCTTGAGTTTGTTCCGCGTTTAACTGACGCTGCATTTTACGCGTAATGCCGCCCATCGCGATGTCGTACTTATCGTCGTCTAGGTCGGTCAGTAGAGCTTTCCATGTGGTACGAACAATCTTCAATTCAACGCCTAATTGTTCCGCGATGTGCTGTGCAACATCGATATCGTAGCCAGAGTAGCTTTTACCATCGAAGTAAGAGAAAGGCTTGTAGTCGCCAGTAGTGCCCACACGCAAAGTGCCTGATTTTTGAATGTCTTCTAGCTGGTCAGCTTGTGCGACACCAGAAAGTGCCAGAGCAATGGAGGCAAGTAATAGTGATGTTTTTTTCATTGTAATTGTCTGTTGTGTTTGTGTTGTCATTCAAAGTAACAGAAACAATCAGAGAAAGAGATCAAACCATTGGAAAGGTTGGAAAAGAAGATAAAACGAGGGCAGGAGATAGGTATTTCTATGGTTTGTGAGCATTGATCGAGGTGCGTTTCATATTCCGTTTTGATAAACCGAAGACAAACAAAAAGCCCATGTTATCGAATAACATGGGCTTCATTTTGGTTTAACTTGTTAGCTGCTTATTTAGCTATTTAGCAACTGACTCGTTGTTCATCTTAGCCGGAGCTTTAGATGCGTTAACCAATAGGATACCAACGGTTAGTACCATTGAACCACATAGTAGGAACAACAAGCGTCCTGTTGGTTCGTTTGGAATCAGAGCCATTGCTAGGATACCGAAACCTGCTGTGCTGATAAGCTTACCAAGCATTGAACGCTGTTTAGTATCTAGGTTTTGTTGCTCTTCACCTTCCGCTACAAGCGGCGTGTTCCAGTTAGTGAATAGTTGGTCAACTTCTTTCTCACGCTCTGGCGATAGGCCTTTGTAGAAGCGAGAAGTCATGATGAAGTAACCACCTGTGAACACTACGTGAGCAGCTAAGCTAAGACCTACTTTCAAGTCGCTCCATTCACGGCCTGTAAGCGCTGTTTCTAGACCAAATAGGTTCTCGATGTCTTCTGCTTGCAGAGAGATACCGAAGATGTAAGAAACGAAACCACCAACCACTAGAGTAGACCAACCAGCCCAGTCAGGTGTCTTACGAATCCACATACCTAGTAGGACAGGGATAAGCATTGGGAAGCCAATCAACGCACCTACGTTCATTACGATATCGAACAAGCTTAAGTGACGCAGAGAGTTAATGAATAGACCAATCGCAATGATGAAAATACCCATCATGATAGTCGTTATCTTACTTACAATAACCAGCTCTTTCTGAGTCGCATTTTTACGAAGAATCGGGCTGTAGAAGTTCATTACAAAGATACCAGCGTTACGGTTCAAACCTGAATCCATAGAAGACATCGTTGCAGCGAACATTGCTGACATAAGAAGACCAACCATACCTGCTGGCATTACGTTTTGTACGAATGCTAGGTAAGCAGCATCACCGGCTTTGTCGCCCATTGATGTGTATTGCTCAGCGAACTCAGGCATGAATGCACTAACGTACCAAGGTGGTAGGAACCAAATTAGTGGACCAACAACCATAAGGATACATGCTAGGCCTGCCGCTTTACGTGCGTTTTCACTGTCTTTTGCACATAGGTAACGGTATGCGTTGATGCTGTTGTTCATTACACCGAACTGCTTCACGAAGATGAATACAACCCAAAGGATGAAGATGCTCATGTAGTTTAGGTTGTTACCTAACATGAAGTCGCCGTCGAAGTTAGCAACAATGTTAGTTAAGCCGCCACCGTGGAAGTAAGCTGCTACCGCACAAGTGATTGTCACGGCCATGATTACAAGCATTTGCATGAAGTCAGAAGCAACAACCGCCCAAGAGCCGCCGGTTACTGCCATCAATACTAGAACCATACCCGTTACCACAATGGTCGCTTCCATTGGGATGTTGAATACCGCTGCTACAAAGATAGCTAGACCGTTTAGCCAGATACCTGCAGAGATAAGGCTGTCCGGCATACCTGCCCATGTGAAGAACTGTTCAGACGTTTTACCAAAGCGCTGACGAATAGCTTCGATCGCCGTTACCACACGAAGTTGGCGGAACTTTGGAGCGAAGTACATATAGTTCATGAAGTAGCCAAAAGCATTGGCTAAGAATAGGATTACAATAACGAAACCGTCATTGAATGCGCGTCCTGCGGCACCTGTAAACGTCCATGCTGAAAATTGTGTCATGAAGGCAGTTGCACCAACCATCCACCACAACATTTTGCCGCCCCCTCTGAAGTAATCACTTGTAGAGGTGGTGAACTTACGGAACATCCAACCAATCGCGATTAAAAAGAAGAAGTAGGCGAGAACAACAAAAGTATCAATAGTCATCTTTTCAGCCTTTTAAATATCATAATTAACTGGGCTTAGATTAACGCGTCCCAAGGTTTATTTGTACTACAATATGTCTTTAGTATGATCTAGGTCGCATTGATTTTTCGGCCTCTAACACGTGGTTATATAAGTATTTGTTTTAATTGAATTTAAATGTGAGTGTATTTTGTTTGAGATCTAAAATAAATTGAGGGTTAAATGTTTATATGTATTACAATATATACAAAAGCGCTTACTTTGCCGTATCTATAAGATTTTAATTATAACCGTAACAAATGTGCTACAAATTGGTGTGTTGTGCGACGACATTCACGTTAATTTGGAACTCTATACTGAAAAATTCTGTATTGGGATTTCAAGTGTAGCTCATTGTTTTCACTTCGCTATTTTGTATTTGTCTGCGGCTCTGTAGCCTTTCTATGCTATTTATTCATTTTTTCGTGCCATAGAGGTGCATATTTGGAATTTTTGTCACTGAGTGGGCGTTAAACTGGACGGACGGGACACATTTTGCGGCTCACTTTGTCTATTGTGACCTTCATTAGATGCCACGAGAGATGTTTGATGACGTATCGAAAAGGAACATTGCTGGATAAGGGGCTGGATAAGAAACTGGATAGGCGATAGGGGGCACCAGTAACGCTTCGCTAGATGCATACTGACGTAGATTGAAAGCCTTACATTACTCGTTCTTGCCTGTCTTAGTCACGGATCTTTACGAGCCCATAGGGAGAAAGGCGATAGGGTATAGGGGAAACAGAACGTTGATTGAGCGTGTTTACGGTTAGTCAGCGCAATAAATGACAGATAACAAAAAGCCCCACCGAGGTGAGGCTTCATCACTCAATCTAAAACAGATTAAGCGTTAACGTGATCAACTGCGTCACGAACAAGCTTGCCTAGTTCTTCCCACTTACCTTCGTCGATAAGGTTAGTTGGAACCATCCAAGTACCGCCACACGCAAGTACAGAAGGGATCGATAGGTATTCATCTACATTCTTCAAGCTTACACCACCAGTAGGCATAAATTTAACAGGGTAAACCGCTGTTAGTGCTTTAAGCATGCCAGTACCGCCAGAAGGCTCAGCAGGGAAGAACTTCAACGTGCGAAGGCCCATTTCCATTGCTTGTTCCACTAGGCTTGGGTTGTTAACACCCGGTACGATTGCAACGCCTTTATCGATACAGTATTGAACAGTGCGCGGGTTGAAACCTGGGCTTACGATGAAATCAACGCCAGCTTCGATAGATGCGTCAACTTGCTCGTTAGTCAGTACAGTACCTGAACCAATTAACATGTCTGGGAATTCTTTACGCATGATGCGAATCGCTTCGATTGCACATTCTGTACGTAGCGTGATTTCTGCACATGGCATGCCGTTTTCAACAAGTGCTTTACCTAGAGGGATAGCGTCTTCAGCACGGTTGATAGCGATTACAGGAATTACTTTTAGGTTTGCTAGTTGTTCATTTAATGTCGTCATGAATTCTTTCTCACGTTAAATGTGGGCTTGCTTTCAACTAAGCAAACCCTTGATTAATAGTTAAAGTGCGTAATTATAGAGACAGATCAGGCGTCGCTTCTAGAGGAATGATAGCACCTGGATGCTGAATCACAGTCCCTGCCACAATGTGACCTGCTAACGCTGCATCACGTGCATTGCCACCGCTTAAGCGCTTAGCTAGGAAGCCCGCGCTGAACGAATCGCCAGCCGCTGTTGTATCAACAATGTTGTCTACTGGATTTGGAGCAACGTACTGAGCGCTTTGGCTTTCAACTACTAAGCAGTCTTTAGCACCACGTTTAATGATGATCTCTTTCACACCAGATTCAGACGTACGTGCAATACACTGTTCAATGCTTTCGTCGCCGTACAACTCTTGCTCGTCATCGAACGTCAGTAGAGCCGTGTCAGTGTACTTAAGCATCTTCAAGTACCAAGAAATCGCTTCTTGTTGACTTTCCCAAAGTTTTGGACGGAAGTTATTGTCGAAGAATACTTGGCCGCCTTGCGCTTTAAATTTGTCTAAGAAGTTGAATAGCTGCGTGCGTCCATTCTCTGTCAAGATAGCAAGCGTAATACCACTTAGGTAAACCGCATCAAAAGAGAATAACTTATCAAGTAGAGCAGGCGTGTCTTCCTGGTCAAACATGAACTTTGCTGCAGCATCATTACGCCAGTAGTGGAAACTGCGTTCACCAGTTTCATCGGTCTCGATGTAGTAAAGCCCTGGTTGTTTGTGATCAAGCTGAGCAATTAAGCTAGTGTCGATACCTTCCGCTTGCCACTTTTCTAACATGTCGGTACTGAATGGGTCAGTGCCTAGCGCTGTTACGTAGCTCGTGTTGATATCTTGCTCTTTTGTTAAGCGAGACAAGTAAAGTGCAGTATTTAGTGTATCGCCACCGAAACTTTGCTTAAGCCCGTCTTGTTTCTTTTGTAGCTCAACCATGCACTCGCCAATGACCGCGATGTTTAATGATTTCATATGCTTACCTTAGCAACTGAGGTTGCGCTGTTTATTATTTTAGGAAATCTTCACGCGCAGGGTTGAAGATATCAAGAAGGATGCTGTCTTGCTCTAGTGCAACTGCACCGTGCATCATGTGTTTACGAGCGAAGTAAGCATCGCCTTCTTTAAGGACTTTCTTTTCGCCTTCAATCTCAGCTTCGAAGCTACCACGAACTACGTAACCGATTTGGTCATGGATTTCGTGAGTATGAGGGTGGCCAATCGCGCCCTTATCAAAACATAGGTGTACTGCCATTAGATCGTCAGTGTAAGCAACGATTTTACGCTTAATGCCGCCACCAAGTTCTTCCCATGGGTTTTCATCTAGGATAAAGAAAGAGTTCATTGTGTATCTCCTAATCTGTTTAAATCTTTTAAGTGTTACTTAACTTGCATCCATCATAAGGGAATGAGCCTAATTGTAATACAATATATCTAAATTTGTGTGATATTGATCAAGCGATACTTTATATAGCGTAAATAAATCAACAACTTAATAAATGGCTAATATTTACCATTAGCCAGCTACATCAATGACTTATGGCTAATTATGTGACTCTACTCATCATTTAGCGACGAATAGGTATAATTAAAGCTCATATTGTATTACTTTATATGGAGTTTGAAAATTTAATCAAAGTTTAAGCAGATAAACTCTTTATTGAGGGTGACAAAGAATATGACGACTAAACCAGTATTGTTGACTGAAGCAGAAATCGAGCAGCTTCATCTTGAAGTGGGCCGTTCTAGCTTAATGGGCAAAACCATTGCAGCGAACGCGAAAGATCTAGAAGCATTCATGCGTTTACCTATTGATGTCCCAGGTCATGGTGAAGCTGGGGGTTACGAACATAACCGCCATAAGCAAAATTACACGTACATGAATCTAGCTGGTCGCATGTTCTTGATCACTAAAGAGCAAAAGTACGCTGACTTTGTTACAGAATTACTAGAAGAGTACGCAGATAAATACCTAACGTTTGATTACCACGTACAGAAAAACACTAACCCTACAGGTCGTTTGTTCCACCAAATCCTGAACGAACACTGCTGGTTAATGTTCTCAAGCTTAGCTTACTCTTGTGTTGCTTCAACCCTGACACAAGAACAACGCGACAATATTGAGTCTCGTATTTTTGAACCAATGTTAGAAATGTTCACGGTTAAATACGCACACGACTTCGACCGAATTCACAATCACGGTATTTGGGCAGTAGCGGCTGTCGGTATTTGTGGTCTTGCTCTTGGCAAGCGTGAGTACCTTGAAATGTCGGTGTACGGCATTGACCGTAACGACACTGGCGGCTTCCTAGCGCAAGTTTCTCAGCTGTTTGCACCGTCTGGCTACTACATGGAAGGTCCTTACTACCACCGTTATGCGATTCGTCCAACGTGTGTGTTCGCTGAAGTGATTCACCGTCATATGCCTGAAGTGGATATCTACAACTACAAAGGCGGCGTGATTGGTAACACAGTACAAGCGATGCTTGCGACGGCTTACCCGAACGGCGAATTCCCAGCTCTGAACGATGCATCTCGCACAATGGGTATTACAGACATGGGTGTTCAGGTTGCAGTGAGCGTTTACAGCAAACATTACTCATCTGAAAACGGCGTTGACCAAAACATTCTTGGTATGGCGAAGATTCAAGACGCAGTTTGGATGCACCCATGTGGTCTTGAGCTATCTAAAGCTTATGAAGCGGCGTCTGCTGAGCAAGAAATCGGCATGCCTTTCTGGCCAAGTGTTGAATTGAACGAAGGCCCTCAAGGTCACAACGGCGCGCAAGGCTTTATCCGTATGCAGGATAAGAAAGGCGACGTTTCTCAGTTAGTGATGAACTACGGCCAACACGGCATGGGTCACGGTAACTTTGATACGCTGGGTATTTCTTTCTTCAACCGTGGTCAAGAAGTACTGCGTGAATACGGCTTCTGTCGTTGGGTGAACGTTGAGCCTAAATTCGGCGGCCGTTACCTAGACGAAAACAAATCTTACGCTCGTCAAACAATTGCACATAACGCAGTAACGATTGATGAAAAATGTCAGAACAACTTTGACGTTGAACGTGCAGATGCAGTACACGGCTTGCCGCACTTCTTCAAAGTAGAAGACGAGCAAATCAATGGCATGAGCGCATTTGCTAACGATCATTACGAAGGTTTTGACATGCAACGCAGCGTGTTCATGCTAAACCTTGAAGAATTAGAATCTCCGCTACTATTAGATCTTTACCGTTTAGATTCTGAGAAAGGCGGTGAAGGTGAGCATCAGTACGACTACTCACACCAATATCAAGGTCAGATTGTTCGCACTAACTTTGAATACCAAGCAAACAAAGAGCTAAACACTCTAGGTGACGATTTCGGTTACCAACACCTATGGAACGTGGCAAGCGGTGAAGTGAAGGGCACAGCACTTGTAAGCTGGCTACAAAACAACACCTACTACACTTGGCTAGGTGCAACGTCTAACGACAATGCTGAAGTGATCTTTACTCGCACTGGCGCTAACGACCCAAGCTTCAACCTACGTTCAGAGCCTGCATTCATTCTACGCAGCAAAGGCGAAACAACACTGTTTGCTTCTGTTGTTGAAACGCACGGTTACTTCAACGAAGAATTCGAGCAATCTGTAAGTGCACGTGGTGTTGTGAAAGACATCAAAGTAGTGGCTCACACCAATATCGGTTCAGTAGTAGAAATTACGACAGAGAAATCAAACGTGACAGTGATGATCAGCAACCAACTTGGCGCGACTGACAGCACTGAACACAAAGTAGAACTGAACGGCAAAGTATACAGCTGGACAGGCTTCTACTCAGTAGAAATAATTTTAAACCCAGAATTAGCAAGCACAGCAGAGCAGGGGAAATAATAATGAGCTATCAACCACTTTTACTTAACTTTGATGAAGCAGCAGAGCTTCGTAAAGAACTTGGCAAGGATAGCCTTTTAGGTAACGCACTGACTCGCGATATTAAACAAACTGACGCTTACATGGTTGAAGTTGGCATTGAAGTTCCAGGTCACGGTGAAGGCGGCGGTTACGAACATAACCGTCACAAGCAAAACTACATCCACATGGATCTAGCCGGCCGTTTGTTCCTTATCACTGAGGAAACAAAATACCGTGACTACATCGTTGATATGTTAACTGCGTACGCGACGGTATACCCAACGCTTGAAAGCAACGTAAGCCGTGACTCTAACCCTCCGGGTAAGTTGTTCCACCAAACGTTGAACGAGAACATGTGGATGCTTTACGCTTCTTGTGCGTACAGCTGTATTTACCACACGATCTCTGAAGAGCAAAAGCGTCTGATCGAAGACGATCTTCTTAAGCAAATGATCGAAATGTTCGTTGTGACTTACGCACACGACTTCGATATCGTACACAACCACGGCTTATGGGCTGTGGCAGCGGTAGGTATCTGTGGTTACGCAATCAACGACCAAGAGTCTGTAGACAAAGCGCTTTACGGCCTGAAACTAGACAAAGTAAGCGGCGGTTTCTTAGCACAACTTGACCAACTGTTTTCGCCAGACGGCTACTACATGGAAGGTCCTTACTACCACCGTTTCTCGCTACGTCCAATCTACCTGTTCGCAGAAGCAATTGAACGTCGTCAGCCTGAAGTTGGTATCTATGAATTCAACGACTCAGTGATCAAGACAACGTCGTACTCTGTATTCAAAACAGCATTCCCAGACGGTACATTGCCAGCTCTGAACGATTCATCGAAGACAATCTCTATCAACGATGAAGGCGTTATCATGGCAACGTCTGTGTGTTACCACCGTTACGAGCAGACTGAAACTCTGCTTGGCATGGCTGATCACCAACAAAACGTTTGGGTTCATGCTTCGGGTAAAACACTGTCTGACGCGGTTGATGCAGCAGCCGACATCAAAGCATTTAACTGGGGTAGCCTGTTTGTAACGGACGGCCCTGAAGGCGAAAAAGGTGGCGTAAGCATCCTTCGTCACCGTGATGAGCAAGACGACGACACAATGGCGTTGATCTGGTTTGGTCAGCACGGCTCTGATCACCAGTACCACTCTGCGCTAGACCATGGTCACTACGATGGCTTGCACCTAAGCGTATTCAACCGTGGCCACGAAGTGCTGCACGATTACGGCTTCGGTCGTTGGGTAAACGTTGAGCCTAAGTTTGGCGGTCGTTACATCCCGGAGAACAAGTCTTACTGTAAGCAGACGGTTGCTCACAACACAGTAACGGTTGATCAGAAAACGCAGAACAACTTCAACACAGCATTGGCTGAGTCTAAGTTTGGTCAGAAGCACTTCTTCGTAGCAGACGACCAGTCGCTACAAGGTATGAGCGGCACAATTTCTGAGTACTACACTGGCGTAGACATGCAACGCAGCGTGATTCTTGCTGAACTACCTGAGTTCGAAAAACCGCTAGTAATTGATGTGTACCGCATCGAAGCTGACGCTGAGCACCAGTACGACTTACCAGTTCACCACTCGGGTCAAATCATTCGCACTGACTTCGATTACAACATGGAAACAACGCTTAAGCCATTAGGTGAAGACAACGGTTACCAACATTTATGGAACGTTGCTTCAGGCAAAGTGAACGAAGAAGGTTCTCTAGTAAGCTGGCTACATGACAGCAGCTACTACAGCCTAGTAACCAGCGCTAATGCGGGCAGCGAAGTGATTTTTGCTCGCACTGGTGCTAACGATCCAGACTTCAACCTTAAGAGTGAGCCTGCGTTCATCTTACGTCAGTCTGGTCAAAACCACGTGTTTGCTTCTGTACTAGAAACGCATGGTTACTTTAACGAGTCTATCGAAGCCTCTGTAGGCGCTCGTGGTCTAGTTAAATCAGTATCTGTTGTGGGCCATAACAGTGTCGGGACTGTTGTTCGCATTCAGACTACTTCTGGCAACACTTACCACTACGGTATCTCAAACCAAGCTGAAGACACGCAGCAAGCAACTCACACTGTTGAGTTCGCGGGTGAGACATACTCGTGGCAAGGATCATTTGCTCAACTGTAAATGATCAACACACATACCGTTTAACGATGGTGTGTGCTGATGTGGTGCTTTGCGGGAACGAAGCGCCATATCATGTTCGATTGTAAGGGTGTTCGCATCTAAGTAACTGAACGAAATTAATGTCGATGACAAAGAATATCGGAAATAAGTCAAACCGAGTAACTCGTTGTGAGTTGCTCGGTTTTTTTATGCGTGTAGGACAGAGGCTGATGTAATTTGGGAAGGGGATCTCATTTAATAATCTCTGGCGGTTAATGAATTGCGCTTCTAAAGGTGTACCTTTTTCCCATGGTTTTTCGAGGCTGTGCTGGTGGTTTTCATACTGATACAAAGAGGGTTAGTTTTGAGTACGGATTTATGAGTGATTTAAGATAACGTTTCTCACAGGATGTTTTTTAAATCTCTGATTATAAAAATTTGCAGGTTGTGATTCGTTTGGATTTTACTCAATTGGCTGTAGGTTGAAATACTGTTATAGTAATCCTTAAATAATACATAAACATAACATATAAAATAAGTGAACTTATGATTAGCACTTTTAATTCAATTTCGGGCTCGAAGCGTAGCCTGCACGTGCAAGTAGCGCGTGAAATCGCTCGTGGAATCTTGTCTGGCGATCTGCCGCAAGGTTCTATTATTCCTGGTGAAATGGCGCTGTGTGAACAGTTTGGTATCAGCCGTACGGCACTTCGTGAAGCAGTTAAACTACTGACTTCTAAAGGCCTGTTAGAGTCCCGCCCGAAAATCGGTACTCGTGTAGTGGATCGCGCATACTGGAACTTTCTTGATCCTCAACTGATTGAATGGATGGATGGTCTAACCGACATAGACCAATTCTGTTCTCAGTTTTTAGGCCTTCGCCGTGCGATTGAACCTGAAGCGTGTGCATTAGCTGCAAAATTTGCGACTGCTGAGCAACGTATCGAGCTTTCAGAGATCTTCCAGAAGATGGTAGAAGTGGATGCTGCTGAAGTATTTGACCAAGAAAGTTGGACAGACATCGATATTCGTTTCCATAGCTTGATCTTTAATGCGACAGGTAACGATTTCTCCCTGCCATTCGGCAATATTCTGACTACCATGTTCGTTAACTTCATCGTGCACTCTTCTGAAGAGGGCAGCACATGTATCAATGAACACCGTAGAATCTATGAAGCGATTATGGCTGGCGACAGTGAAAAAGCTCGTACAATGTCAGCCGCTCACTTGCAAGACGCTAACCACCGTTTAGCCACTGCAAGCTAAACACGGTTTTCAACTTCATTTGAACCAATCAAAAAGGTATGCCAAGTGCATGCTTTTTTGTTTTTAGAAAGCGTGTTGCACCATGTGTGGCACTGTTTTGGTTCATCCTCGCTTAACTCCTTCTTAAGCCAGTTCCTTCTTGTATACGCCTAGCGGTCGTTCTCTTTACCATCATAATAAAAATAATATTACGCTCGATATTCGTTTTAGACACTCTCGACCCCCAAATAATTATGCGTCATCCATGATTTTTCATTTTTGTATATTTTGAATCTACCATCGTTTGAACTGGATATGCCTCTTCTATATTGATTAATTTAAGTAGAATTCTAATGAAATTATCCACTCTCAATAGATAAAAAACGCTGGTTTATTGTGTGATAAATGAGGGTGATTTAGCTCTGATTTGGCTTTTATTATTTTTGAGGATTTTATATTTATATGTGTTTGGTTGTATTTGTTAATAAGTGTGCAAAGTCTCACTTTATCATAAGTCTTTGATTTTAATGGGTGTGATGTTCTTTGGCCTTGTTTTTTGAGTTTTTACCTCAAACACCAGTAATTGCCTTGATGGATTGGCCATATTCCATCCTATGTCATATATATAATTAACTTAATCAATCAAAATAAGATCGCCATCACTTATTTGGATTATTGTACTACAAATAAAGTTTGAGATTTCCTATAGTCCTCGTAACAAAATACAACGGACAAAGGATACACGATGGAACTCAACACGATTATTGTCGGCATTTATTTCCTATTCTTGATTGCGATAGGTTGGATGTTTAGAACATTTACAAGTACCACCAGTGACTACTTCCGCGGGGGCGGTAACATGTTGTGGTGGATGGTTGGTGCAACCGCCTTTATGACCCAGTTTAGTGCATGGACATTCACCGGTGCGGCAGGTAAAGCGTATAACGATGGTTTTGCAGTAGCGGTCATCTTCGTAGCCAACGCATTTGGTTACTTCATGAACTTCGCATATTTTGCTCCAAAGTTCCGTCAACTACGTGTAGTAACGGTAATCGAAGCAATTCGTATGCGTTTCGGTGCGACTAACGAACAAGTGTTCACTTGGTCTTCAATGCCAAACAGTGTTGTTTCTGCCGGTGTATGGTTAAACGCACTAGCAATCATCGCTTCTGGTATCTTCGGTTTCGACATGACAGCAACTATCTGGATTACCGGTTTGGTTGTATTGGCAATGTCTGTAACGGGTGGTTCATGGGCGGTAATTGCATCTGACTTTATGCAGATGGTTATCATCATGGCAGTAACCGTGACATGTGCTGTTGTTGCTGTTGTTCAAGGTGGCGGTGTTGGTGAAATCGTGAATAACTTCCCTGTAGCGGAAGGCGGTTCTTTCCTTTCTGGTAACAACATTAACTACTTAAGCATCTTCAGCATTTGGGCATTCTTCATCTTCGTGAAGCAGTTCTCTATTACTAACAACATGCTTAACTCTTACCGTTACCTAGCGGCTAAAGACTCAAAGAACGCGAAGAAAGCGGCGCTACTAGCGTGTGTGCTAATGCTTTGTGGTGTATTTATCTGGTTCATGCCTTCTTGGTACATTGCAGGTCAAGGTGTCGACCTAGCAGCAGCTTACCCAGAAGCAGGTAAGAAAGCGGGTGACTTTGCCTACCTATACTTCGTACAAGAGTACATGCCAGCAGGTATGGTTGGCCTTCTAGTTGCGGCGATGTTTGCAGCGACAATGTCTTCAATGGATTCTGGTCTAAACCGTAACTCGGGTATCTTTGTTAAGAACTTCTATGAACCAATCGTTCGTAAAGGTACGGCTAGCGAAAAAGAACTAGTAACGGTTTCTAAGATTACTTCTGCCGTGTTTGGTATTGCTATCATCCTTATTGCACAGTTCATCAACTCGCTTAAAGGTTTGAGCCTGTTCGATACCATGATGTATGTAGGCGCACTGATCGGCTTCCCAATGACAATTCCTGCATTCCTTGGCTTCTTTATTAAGAAGACTCCGGACTGGGCTGGTTGGGGTACGCTAGTGGTTGGTGGTTTTGTTTCTTACTACGTGGGTTTCGTTGTTAACGCTGAAATGGTGTCTTCAATCTTCGGTCTAGAAGAGCTAACAAGCCGTGAATGGTCTGATGTTAAGGTAGCTATCGGTCTGATTGCTCACATTACGCTGACAGGTGGTTTCTTCATCCTATCAACTCTGTTCTACAAGCCATTAACTGAGAAGCGTCAAGCAGACGTTGATAAGTTCTTCGGCAATCTGTCTACTCCATTGGTTGCGGAGTCAGCAGAACAGAAAGTACTGGATAACAAACAGCGTGAAATGCTTGGTAAACTGATTGCGGTAGCGGGTGTCGGTATCATGCTAATGGCTCTACTTACTAACCCAATGTGGGGACGTCTAGTCTTTATCCTTTGTGGTGTGATTGTTGGTGGTGTTGGTGTGCTATTGGTTAAAGCGGTCGATGACGGCGGCAAGCAAGCGAAAGCAGTAACCGAAAGCTAATATAGAGAAAACGTTTATAATAGAATGCGACGACTCGAAAGGGCGTCGCATTTTTTGTTCTGCGAAACGGAAAAACTGTCAGGTGGAAGATATCTGACCTAAATCACGAAAACTGTACAAAATGGTTCAATCGAACCGAAATAGATTCAATTGTCCTACAATAAGACGTATATTATTGCTAATTCCTTTCAATCAACTTGAAAAATAAGTGAGTTAGAATGAGCGACCAAAAATCTCTTGATGCAATCAGGAAGATGAAGCTGGAGAATGATACTTCAGCAGGTAATCTTGTAGACCTACTCCCTATCGAAGTACAGAAACGTGACTTCGACCTATCATTCCTAGACAACTTGAGCGAAGCACGTCCACGTCTTCTTGTTCAAGCAGATCAGTTAGAAGAATTCAAAGCGAAAGTGAAAGCTGATGAAGCTCACTGCATGTTTGATGATTTCTATAACAACTCGACAGTTAAGTTCCTTGAGACTGCTCCTTTCGAAGAGCCTCAAGCGTACCCAGCTGAGACGGTAGGTAAAGCTTCTCTATGGCGTCCTTACTGGCGTCAAATGTACGTTGATTGCCAAATGGCACTGAACGCGACACGTAACCTAGCAATTGCTGGTGTTGTGAAAGAAGACGAAGCGCTAATTGCTAAAGCAAAAGCTTGGACTCTAAAACTGTCTACGTACGATCCAGAAGGCGTGACTTCTCGTGGCTATAACGATGAAGCAGCTTTCCGTGTTATCGCGGCTATGGCTTGGGGTTACGACTGGCTACACGGTTACTTTACAGATGAAGAACGTCAGCAAGTTCAAGATGCTTTGATTGAGCGTCTAGACGAAATCATGCACCACCTGAAAGTGACGGTTGATCTATTGAACAACCCACTGAACAGCCACGGTGTTCGTTCTATCTCTTCTGCTATCATCCCAACGTGTATCGCGCTTTACCACGATCACCCGAAAGCAGGCGAGTACATTGCATACGCTCTAGAATACTACGCAGTACACTACCCACCATGGGGCGGTGTAGACGGCGGTTGGGCTGAAGGTCCGGACTACTGGAACACACAAACTGCATTCCTAGGCGAAGCATTCGATCTATTGAAAGCATACTGTGGCGTAGACATGTTCAACAAAACATTCTACGAAAACACAGGTGATTTCCCGCTTTACTGCATGCCTGTTCACTCTAAGCGCGCGAGCTTCTGTGACCAGTCTTCAATCGGTGATTTCCCAGGTCTAAAACTGGCTTACAACATTAAGCACTACGCAGGTGTTAACCAGAAGCCTGAGTATGTTTGGTACTACAACCAACTGAAAGGCCGTGATACTGAAGCGCACACAAAATTCTACAACTTCGGTTGGTGGGACTTCGGTTACGATGATCTTCGCTTTAACTTCCTTTGGGATGCACCTGAAGAGAAAGCACCATCGAATGACCCACTGTTGAAAGTATTCCCAATCACGGGTTGGGCTGCATTCCACAACAAGATGACTGAGCGTGATAACCATATTCACATGGTATTCAAATGTTCTCCGTTTGGCTCAATCAGCCACTCTCACGGTGACCAAAACGCATTCACGTTGCATGCATTCGGTGAAACGCTAGCGTCAATCACTGGCTACTACGGTGGTTTCGGTGTTGATATGCACACTAAATGGCGTCGTCAAACGTTCTCTAAGAACCTTCCACTATTTGGCGGTAAAGGTCAGTACGGCGAGAACAAGAACACGGGCTACGAAAACCACCAAGATCGCTTCTGTATCGAAGCGGGCGGCAACATCTCTGATTTCGACACTGAATCTGATGTGAAGATGGTTGAGGGTGATGCAACGGCATCTTACAAGTACTTCGTTCCTGAAATTGAATCTTACAAGCGTAAGGTCTGGTTTGTTCAAGGTAAAGTATTCGTAATGCAAGACAAGGCAACGCTTTCTGAAGAGAAAGACATGACTTGGCTAATGCACACAACTTTCGCAAACGACGTGGCAGACAAGTCTTTCACTATCCGTGGCGAAGTTGCGCACCTAGACGTAAACTTCATCAACGAGTCTGCTGATAACATCACGTCAGTTAAGAACGTTGAAGGTTTTGGCGAAGTTGACCCATACGAGTTCAAAGATCTTGAAATCCACCGTCACGTTGAAGTGGAATTCAAGCCATCAAAAGAGCACAACATCCTTACGCTTCTTGTTCCTAATAAGAACGAAGGCGAGCAAGTTGAAGTGTCTCACAAGCTTGAAGGCAACACGCTAATGCTAAATGTTGATGGTGAAACGGTTTCAATCGAACTGTAATTCGCTGAAGCAACAGAAGCTAGATACTAAAAACTCCGAGTGAAAGCTCGGAGTTTTTTTGTTTGCACAGAACAGGCAGTAGCCTACGAGGTGGGAAGAGGTTGCGTTGGTTAGTTAGAGGCTAAGTAGCAAGAGTGCCAGGCTTAGTAAGTGGCGACAAAACTTGGTTTAAAACCCGTGTTCAGTAAACCTTACTAAGGCTAGGGCAGTGACTGTCTTCCAATAATTTGTCAACTACTGACAGTGGGCAGCCTTAATCTTGTCTGAAAAAAGGGACGGCAGGTTAATAATCGTTATTGGAGTGGCTTATTCTCATTAATCGTATGACATTTAGAGTGCATTATTTCATCAATAGGTTTTTTTTTGATTGGGATATCGCTCTTGTAAGTACAAAGCGTGACCATATTTTCTCGTAAAGTGAATCCCCGTCACAACTTGCGTCTAAGCATTGAAGGATTACCCTAAAACTATTGCGTAACGGAAAAGACGTCGTTATTATAATGACCATATAATCATACAATACTATATTTGGAGTTTGAACATGACTAAACCTGTAATCGGTTTCATTGGCCTAGGTCTTATGGGCGGCAACATGGTTGAAAACCTACAAAAGCGTGGCTACCACGTAAACGTAATGGATCTAAGCGCTGAAGCTGTTGCTCGCGTTACAGATCGCGGCAACGCAACTGCATTCACTTCTGCTAAAGAACTAGCTGCTGCAAGTGACATCGTTCAGTTTTGTCTTACAACTTCAGCTGTTGTTGAAAAAATCGTTTACGGCGAAGACGGCGTTCTAGCTGGCATCAAAGAAGGCGCAGTATTAGTAGACTTCGGTACTTCTATCCCTGCTTCTACTAAGAAAATCGGCGCAGCTCTAGCTGAAAAAGGCGCGGGCATGATCGACGCACCTCTAGGCCGTACTCCTGCACACGCTAAAGATGGTCTTCTGAACATCATGGCTGCTGGCGACATGGAAACTTTCAACAAAGTTAAACCTGTTCTTGAAGAGCAAGGCGAAAACGTATTCCACCTAGGTGCTCTAGGTTCTGGTCACGTTACTAAGCTTGTAAACAACTTCATGGGTATGACGACTGTTGCGACTATGTCTCAAGCTTTCGCTGTTGCTCAACGCGCTGGTGTTGATGGCCAACAACTGTTTGACATCATGTCTGCAGGTCCATCTAACTCACCATTCATGCAATTCTGTAAGTTCTACGCAGTAGACGGCGAAGAGAAGCTAGGTTTCTCTGTTGCTAACGCTAACAAAGATCTTGGTTACTTCCTTGCTCTTTGTGAAGAGCTAGGTACTGAGTCTCTAATTGCTCAAGGTACTGCAACTAGCCTACAAGCTGCTGTTGACGCAGGAATGGGTAACAACGACGTACCAGTAATCTTCGACTACTTCGCTAAACTAGAGAAGTAATCGACGTACGACCTCGCTAGGGTATTGCCTGTCTTTTTAGGCGGCGATACCTCAGCGAGGTTCGTTTTTATCTGCCATACCCAACCCTTTGTTCCCTCGTTAAACTCTTCTACTTCCTCAGCTACACCTACTCAAAACTCTGTTCAACTTTGTTACTGCCTCAATTCCTATTTTTGTTTCTATATCTATATCTATTTGTAAATTCAAAGCCTTCTAGCACCAACTCACTCACTTTTCCTCGCAAGCTTAAACCAGTGCACTTAACTGATTGTTGGCGATGGCTTAACACCGCTCGTATATCGGGTCTGAAAAGAAAGTAAAAAAAACCCACACAGCTGGTGACTGTATGGGCATGTTCGGACGAGCCGTCTGGAAAAACAAATGATCAATAGAAAGTGAAAAAACGAATAACGAGATCCCCCGACAGTTTCTACGTTAAACGAGTTCAATGACCTTAAAGCGGCTGCTTCAATTATCACTTTGAACTGAACAAAAGCATCCAGAAAGAACTTAAGTTATGATTCAAATACACCATAACTTAAGGCTTATTGTATTACAAATAAATTTTAAGATTGAATGCCTTGAGTGAATGGTTGGTTAGTGAAAATGTGACCTAAGGCTCACTTTCCTAGTCAGGTGACCGAAAGTGATATGAATAATTTGAGTGGAGGCATTATCGGCGAAGTTGTGAGGTAATCATCTGAAAGTTGATCATTTTTAATTGGTTAATTATTCCTTTCTAATCATGTTAAAAGTTCAAACTCATAAATGATACCTATGTCACAGGGTGATTTTAACCAGTTTTGATATGTCAAGATTGCTCACAGAAAGTGTAGTCAATTAAACATACAATATTAATTAAATTGATGGTTGTGACGATGAAACGGCATGAACAAGTTTTGCTTCCCGTATCTTTGAATATCTAAAAAATGACCATTTCATTCGGATAAAAATAATAGACATAGGTTGATATGGATTATGAGTTTTATGAATTCAAAATTGTCTCTAGGGTTTAAAGGAAAATTGATTTTAATGGTGGCGATCGTCAGTTCCAGTGCCTTGGCATTTACGAACTGGTTCACGCTTAACTTGGCGACTGATCAAGTAAACCAAACGATTTATAACGAGATTGATCACTCGTTAACGATAGAAATTAATCAGATTGAAAGCACCGTCCAGCGCACCATCGATACGGTCAATTCCGTTGCACAAGAGTTCATGAAATCCCCATACCAAGTACCAAACGAAGCGCTGATGCATTTTGCCGCTAAGCTCGGTGGTATTGACAAGATTGTAGTGGGTTTTGATGATGGTCGTTCTTACACTTCTCGTCCTTCAGAGTCTTTCCCAAACGGTGTTGGAATCAAAGAAAAATACAACCCAACGACTCGTCCTTGGTATCAACAAGCGAAATTGAAATCAGGTTTATCTTTTAGTGATCTGTTTTTCACCAAGAGTACTCAAGTACCTATGATTGGTGTGACCTACTCATACCAAGATCGTGTCATCATGGCCGACATACGTTTTGACGATTTGGAAACTCAGCTTAAACAGCTGGACAGTATCTACGAAGCCAAAGGCATTATTATCGACGAGAAAGGGATGGTGGTCGCTTCAACAGTCGAAAACGTACTTCCGCAAAGCAATATATCTTCTGCAGATACTCAGATGAGACTCAATAGTGCCATTGAACAGCCTGACCAATTCATTGAGGGTGTGATTGATGGCAACCAGAGAATTTTGATGGCCAAGAAAGTGGATATTGGCAGCCAGAAAGAATGGTACATGATATCTAGTATTGATCCTGAACTCGCGCTCAATCAGTTGAATGGCGTGATGTCGAGTGCGCGTATCCTTATCGTGGCATGTGTGCTTGGCTCGGTGATATTGATGATTTTACTGCTGAATCGCTTCTACCGCCCAATCGTGTCACTGAGAAAAATCGTCCACGATCTATCTCAAGGTAACGGAGACCTGACTCAAAGGCTTGTTGAGAAGGGGAATGATGACTTAGGGCATATCGCCAAAGACATCAACTTGTTCATCATTGGTCTGCAAGAGATGGTTAAGGACGTCAAATTTAAGAACTCGGATCTCGATACTAAGGTACTGAGTATTCGTGAAGGTTGTAAAGAAACTAGCGATGTACTGAAAGTTCACACTGATGAAACGGTTCAAGTGGTCTCTGCAATTAACGGCTTATCTGAAGCATCAAACGAAGTCGAGAAGAGTTCTCAGTCGGCGGCAGAAGCAGCAAGAGAGGCCGCTGTGTTCAGTGATGAGACGAAACAAATTAACACCGTGACGGAAACCTATATCAGTGATCTTGAGAAGCAAGTCTGCACCACCTCTGATGATATTCGCTCAATGGCGAATGAAACGCAGAGCATCCAGTCTATCGTGTCTGTGATTGGAGGAATTGCGGAACAAACTAATTTGCTGGCATTGAATGCGTCTATTGAAGCGGCGAGAGCGGGTGAGCATGGCCGAGGTTTCGCGGTGGTTGCTGATGAAGTCCGTGCGTTAGCCAACCGAACTCAAATCAGTACTTCTGAAATTGATGAAGCGCTGTCTGGCTTGCAGTCTAAATCAGATGGTTTGGTTAAATCGATTGAGTTGACCAAAAGTAACTGTGAAATGACGCGTGCCCAAGTGGTTCAAGCGGTAAATATGTTGGCCAAGCTAACGGAACAGATGGAAACGGTAAGTCGTTTTAATAACGATATTTCGGGTTCGTCTGTTGAGCAGAACGCCCTTATTCAGAGCATTGCTAAGAACATGCATAAGATTGAAAGCTTTGTTGAGGAGCTTAATAAGCTAAGCCAAGATCAGTTGATTGAATCAGCAGAAATCAAAACACTTAACGGCAGCGTTAGTGACTTGATGAGCAGCTTTAAGGTTTAACTTTTCTAATATTTATATTTAAAAATCAACATACTAAGTTTAGTTGTTGATCTGAGAGCCACTCAATAGCTTGCGAGTTTAGAGTGGCCTTTCTGCGTTTTTCTTGAGTCTAACTCTACGCAATACTCATTCATCCCACTTCATTTGCCGCATCTCACATTCTGATAAATATATAATTGACATAAAATAGTACAAATATACATTGTCACTCTATTCTTATGGATAAGTGAGATAAATGTGAATAAGCCAATCTTCGTCGTAGTACTCGCTTCGCTTACGTATGGCTGCGGTGGAAGCAGCTCCAGTGACAGCAGTGATCCTTCCGATACCAATAACCCAGGAATGCCCGCTGGTGTTGTTGCTCCCTATGATATTACCAAGTATCAAAACATCCTTTCCAGCTCAGATCTTCAGGTCTCTGATCCTAATGGAGAGGAGGGCAATAAAACCTCTGAAGTCAAAGATGGTAACTTCGATGGTTATGTCAGTGATTATTTTTATGCTGATGAAGAGACGGAAAATCTTATCTTCAAAATGACGAACTACAAGATGCGCTCTGAAGTTCGTGAGGGAGAAAACTTCGATATCAACGAAGCGGGCGTAAGGCGCAGTCTGTATGCGGAAATAAGTTTGCCTGATATTGAGCATGCCATGGCGAGTTCTCCCGCTGATCATGATGAAGTGACGTTGCTGCAGATACACAATAAGGGGACTGATGAGAGTGGTACGGGTTATATCCCTCATCCGCTATTGCGTGTGGTTTGGGAGCAAGAACGAGATGGCCTCACAGGTCACTACTGGGCAGTCATGAAAAACAATGCCATTGATTGTAGCAGCGCTGCTGACTCTTCGGATTGTTATGCCACGTCATACAATCGCTACGATTTAGGTGAGGCGGAATTGGACAGTTTTACCAAATTTGATCTTTCTGTTTATGAGAACACACTGTCGCTCAAAGTGAATGATGAAGTAAAAGTGAATCAAGACATCGCTTACTGGCAGCATTTATTGAGCTACTTCAAAGCGGGTATCTATAACCAATTTGAGAATGGTGAAGCGATTGCTTACTATCAGGCGTTGAGATACACCACGACTCAAATCGATGGATCAAACGATTGGGACATTAATGATTGGAAGCTGACTATTCCACCGAGTAAGAATGATTGGTATGGAAGCGGTGGTGACAGTGCTGCTGAGTTAGAACCAGAACGTTGTGAATCGAGTAAAGATCTTCTTTCAAATGACAGCGATGTGTACGACAGTGATATTGATCTTTCTTACTTCAATACTGATGAAGGAAGAATGCACTTTAGAGCGGATATGGGATACGGCACCTCTACCCAAAACTCTAGCTATATTCGCTCTGAGCTCAGGGAGTTGTATCAAAGCAGTGTTCAACCGGATTGTAGCACCAGCGATGAAGATACAAGTTGGTATTTGGACGACACTAGAACGAACGCTACCAGTCACGAGTTAACCGCAAGCTTGCGAATTGAAGATTACCCGAACATCAACAATCAAGATCCAAAAGTGGTACTTGGACAAATCCATGGTTGGAAGATCAATCAAGCATTGGTGAAACTATTATGGGAAGGCGAGAGTAAGCCAGTAAGAGTGATACTGAACTCTGATTTTGAGCGCAACAACCAAGACTGTAATCATTGTGACCCGTTCAGTGTCGAGTTAGGGACTTATTCGGCAAGTGAAGAGTGGCGATATACGATTCGTGCCAATCAAGACGGTATCTACTTGGCGACTCATGATTTAGATGGAACCAACACCGTTTCTCATTTAATCCCTTGGGGACAAGATTACACAGATAAAGATGGGGACACGGTTTCGTTAACATCAGATTGGACATCGACAGACATCGCTTTCTATTTCAAAGCGGGCATCTATCCGCAGTTTAAGCCTGATAGCGACTATGTGGGTGAAGTGTTTGATGTGAGCTTTAGTTCTCTAAGAGCAGAGCATAACTGAGTTCTCTGATGTTTGATGAGCCATGTCGGTAATGAGGAAGACCATATTGATACCTACAATGTGGTCATTTTTGTTTTTGGACACTTACAGTGATGTGTTTGGAAGGACAAATATTTTGCCCGAACCCTGAAAATACACACGATTACAGCTCGCTTGTTCTGGCCTTGCTATCTCATTTCGTATTCTCAATTCTTATATATTGTCTTTTATCAATAGGAAGTGTGATCCAGTTAAAGTATGGAAAAAGCGAAAAGTGTTCCCAGTCTCATTTATCCAACGAAGTGTTTTATTTGTATTATAAGATTACGTAATATTTTTGTGTTATCGCAAATACTGAGAGAGAAAACGCCTTATAGCTCGTGTTTGCCAATTTATCTTTCACTTATGAACGCTGTCTTTGTATTATAATAATGGATTAGATATGAAACAAATTACTCTAAAAACCTTACTCGCTTCTTCTATTTTACTTGCAGTTGGTTGTGCGAGCACGAGCACACCGACTGTTGATTTCCCAAATAACAAAGAAACTGGTGAAGCGCTTCTGACGCCAGTTGCTGTTGCCGCTAGTAGCCATGATGGTAACGGACCTGATCGTCTCATTGACCAAGACCTAACAACACGTTGGTCATCTGCGGGTGACGGTGAGTGGGCAACACTAGACTATGGTTCAGTACAAGAATTTGATGCGGTTCAAGCATCTTTCAGCAAAGGTAACGAGCGCCAGTCTAAATTTGATATTCAAGTAAGTGTCGATGGCGAAAACTGGACAACCGTACTTGAAAACCAACTGAGCTCAGGTAAAGCGATCGGCCTAGAGCGTTTCCAATTCGAGCCAGCAGTGCAAGCGCGCTACGTAAGATACGTTGGTCACGGTAACACCAAAAATGGTTGGAACAGTGTGACAGGGTTAGCTGCGGTTAACTGTAACATTAACGCTTGTCCCGCTAGCCATATCATTACTTCAGACGTAGTAGCTGCAGAAGCGGCAATGATCGCTGAAATGAAAGCAGTGGAAAAAGCACGTAAAGATGCGCGCAAAGATCTTCGTTCAGGTAACTTTGGTGTAGCAGCGGTTTACCCTTGTGAGACTTCAGTTAAATGTGACACTCGCAGCGCGCTACCTGTTCCGACAGGCCTACCAGCAACACCAGTTGCAGGTAATGCACCGAGCGAAAACTTCGACATGACTCATTGGTACCTATCTCAACCATTCGACCATGACAAAAACGGTAAGCCTGATGATGTTTCTGAGTGGAACCTTGCAAACGGTTACCAACACCCAGAGATCTTCTACACAGCTGACGATGGTGGTCTAGTCTTCAAGTCTTACGTGAAAGGTGTTCGTACCTCTAAAAATACTAAGTATGCGCGTACAGAGCTTCGCGAAATGATGCGCCGTGGTGACCAGTCTATTAGCACTAAAGGTGTTAACAAGAACAACTGGGTATTCTCAAGCGCACCTGAGTCTGACTTAGAAGCTGCTGCTGGTATTGATGGCGTTTTAGAAGCAACGTTGAAAATCGATCACGCAACAACAACAGGTAATGCGAACGAAGTAGGCCGCTTTATCATTGGTCAGATTCACGATCAAAACGATGAACCAATTCGTTTGTACTACCGTAAACTGCCAAACCAAGCAACGGGTGCGGTTTACTTCGCACACGAAAGCCAAGATGCAACTAAAGAGGACTTCTACCCTCTAGTGGGCGACATGACGGCTGAAGTGGGTGACGATGGTATCGCACTTGGCGAAGTGTTCAGCTACCGTATTGACGTTAAAGGCAACACGATGACTGTAACGTTAATGCGTGAAGGCAAAGACGACGTTGTACAAGTGGTTGATATGAGCAACAGCGGTTACGACGTAGGCGGCAAGTACATGTACTTCAAAGCCGGTGTTTACAACCAAAACATCAGCGGCGACCTAGACGATTACTCACAAGCGACTTTCTACCAACTAGACGTATCGCACGATCAATACAAAAAGTAATCTAACCGAATAACACTTAATATTAAGCTATCGCAATAGCCTCCAGCCTCAGGGTTTGGAGGCTTTTTTGTGCCTGTCGTTTAAGTTGAAGTTATCAGTTACACATAGTTTAAGACAATATCATTAAGCTCATTCAGTATTAACTGTAGTCATTATCAGTTTCAGTTACTATCCTCTCCCCAATCGCCGATCACCATTAACCTCAGTCATGATTAATCTCAGCTGACAACAGGTCATATTGGCTCTCATTCAAAGCTAAACAATGCCAATATTATTTTGGAATCGCCAGAGCTAGAAAACTTCGACTTCGTTCTCAAGGTATGTACTAATGCGACGTCTACACATGAACGTATTGTTGTGCGTGGTCTACTAATAAGCATTAACTCGGCTGATTACTCCCGTACTGTTTTTGAAACCTCCACTTTTGGGTTGTTTAGCAAGACTCCTAGCAACAGCAATAAGTAGTGTTTCAACTCTTTCATAACTAGAAGGGCAGGGTTAGCCATCATTCTATTAGCGCCAATGCTTCATGAAATACTCAGGCGGGTTCAAGTCGATGGTTAAACGAATCCAGTGCTCAAGGGGATGCGCTTGAGGGTTAGTTGCTTACAGGCCGTAAATACCTTGATTGTATGGTACGGTGATGTTGAATAATAATTTGTGGGTTGAGTGCTGAGCTGAGGGGTTTTGTTTATCTATGATAGATACAGGGCTTTTGAGAGGGTTAAATAATTAGAGAGGCAAGGGGTGTTCTTTACTAGCAGCATCGGTGCTTATTCAACGCTGAAGCAAAGTTCCGCTGAGTCAGAGAGCTTAACTGAATCGCCAGTCTGCTTTTATTCTTGAGCTAACAATAAAAAATCCCTATCTAATTACTTTGATAGGGATTTGTTTTATCTAGCAATCAAGTCAAACCGACTTTCTAGTGAGAACTAGAATAGGTCTGAATCTAGGTTGTCGAAGTAGGTGTATGTCCCTTTTGAACCATTGTCACCATTGTATAGCGCAATAGCGGTCGGGGAACCACCTGCACTTTCAGCTTTTAACCCAGTGTAGTCTGTTCCATCAACATTGACGGTAATGTCTGTATCTACCCATGAAATGGTCACATCTACCCATGTGTCTTTTGAGTATGAAGCAAGGTCAACTTGGCTGCCTGATTCGTTGCGGAATTTAATCATACTAGATGTAAATACAACTTCAGTGAAGCGACCACTAGATGATGCATCGTTATTAGAACCTAAGAAAATGTATGATGCTTTTACATAGCCATCGCTAGGGATGTATACAGATGTAGAAACAGAGCCAGTTTCTGCTGCGCCACTAGCAAAGTCGCGGCCAACGATAGCTTTGTTATTATCAGTGGTTGAGTCCGCACCATCTTCAATTCGTAAAGAGTTAGAACCCGACTTGGCAAAGTCACTACTGATCACTGCTGTATTTAAAACCCCATCAACACCTTTTGTCTGGTACGCAGGGTTAGCCACATCGATCTGCGTACCTACAGTATAAGAATCGAAGTTGTCTGTTACTTCGCCGGGCTCTGGATCTGGATCTGGTTCAGGTTCTGGCTCTGGCTCAGTACTACCGCCATCCACAACAACAGTCGCTTCCGCAGTATTGTTGTTATACGGATTGCCTGACAAAAGTTGCCCATTCGGATAGTTATTAAAGTTATCTTCAAATACTAACTCGTCAGTAGTCGTGTCATTTGAATAAACTTTAAAGTTATCAGCGTTCAATTCGTAATGTGTTGTGTTGGAAGTATCACCAAGCTTCAATGACACGATAGTAACGGCAGCTTTGTCGAAAGCCTCAAAACCGTTGCCGCTATTGTCGTATACAGTGTCATTGACTTTGAATGTGTAGTAACCGCTCGCCCAACTGATTTCAACCGCGAGATCTTCACCTAAAGTGTAAGTGCCTACAGGCTCATCAGGAATTTGAGGTTTACCGCTACTATCGGTAACCGTGGAACGGTAGAAAATTTCTCCAGCATTAAAAATAACTTCGCCGTGTAAATTAGTGTTAGAAGTACCAGAAGCGTAGAGACTAATATAAGCGTTATTACCTGAACCATTCGCTTCTTGCTCGGTGTTTTCATCTACTTGGTAGATTAAGTCAACGGTTACCTTTCCTGATGCGATACTGTCTACTGTTGCCCCTGTGCTGCTGTCAGACAATTTCAAACGTAGTTCACCCACATCATTCTTTACACCACCATTGTTGGTGTCCAAGATTTGAACGTAGCCATTGATACCATTTGCTTCATTGGCTTCACGGATAGCTTCTTGTACGGCGTCAGTCGCAGTTTGGTCTGAACCAGAGTAGTCTATGCCAGTGGTGTTATCTGAAATATTCAGAGCACCAGCGTCATCGAAAGAAAAAACACCATCTAGAATTTCGATCGTTGATGTGCCTGTTTCATAATATGTGAAAGAGACCGTACCGGCTTCTTCATCATAATTATTAGTAGAAGCACTTGCATCTTTAATCGTGTAAGTACCTAAGTCATCATCATCGTCATAGTATTTATGATTGCCATCTTCTTGGAAAACATAAACATTTGGTAGATCAGCGTTTGATGACGCGGATATTGAAGCGGAGTTACCATCACTGATTTGCCAGTAACCCGTAGTTAATGCTGAAGGTTGGTTACCTGGTTCAGTAGAACCATCGGTCGGGATAGGTAAACCGTCACTGTTACAACCAAATAATAAACCTGTCGAAAGAGCAACAGCTGTAGCGACTTTAGAAATCTGCATAAAATATTCTCTTTATGATATTAAATCCATATGTAAATCACATAAGAAATAGATAATGAATAGTCGTTAAATATTTATTAGGATGAAGCTAATTCTGATTAGAACATCCTATTATTTAAAATAAAGTAATTAAAATATGCCCAAATAAATTACAAGAGGAGAGGGCTATTTTATATTCTGACTATTTTATTATTAGAATGAGTAAGCAACACCAACGCGGTATTTAGCTTCACGATCTTTAGAAGACGAGCTGATATCAGATGACCAGATTTCTGCAAAAGGTTTCCATGAACCAAACTTGTAGTTTACTTTTAAACCTGCGTCCCACTCCCAATCATCACTATTATATAGAAGTACGTTATCTAGCGATTTTACATAGTTAGCTTCGTAAGAAAGGCCAAGTTTAGGTAGAGATTGAATTTTGTAAGAACCCGTTAGTGTGACTTTTGATTTCTGTGCTGACTCTAAACGCTCACCAGTCTCTGAATCTTTGTCACCAAATTGAGTGTGGTTGCGGAAATCAGCATACTCGTGACGGTAACGAATGGCAGTCGTTAATCCCATATCCGCATTATAACCAACACGGAATTGAGGTTTGTAAGTGACTTTTTTCATCTTCCAGTCACCGCCGTTGTAGTTCGGCTCATCCCAGTCCCAAGCGATCGGCATACCAACTTGTAGATACCAGTTGTTATCGACTTTGTAAGTTGCTGTATTTTCTACTTCCATACCGTAAATATACCAATTGCCGTCATAGAAGCTTCTACTGTTTGCTGATTTAACTTCGCCAGAATCTGCGTCGTAGTAAGAATCGTCAGTATGGAATTTAACTTCAAGGCCCGTTGAGTGCTTCCACTTATCTGACAGTTTAAAGCTTTCACCTAGCTTCACTCGGTGTTGATGGCGAGCATCTACGTGAGCCGTGTCGCCATTTGTTTTTGTATAATCCGTCGCAGCACGATACTCGTAACGATAATCAAGAGATGCACCAGTAGCTGTGCCCGCTAAAAGAGTACATGCAACAGCTGCAGAAATTTTTGTAACAGAATTCATACCTTTGTCTCACTATTATTTTTTTATTCTGGATACATCCAATGTACCCGTGGCTCACAAACCAATACCTTACATGGTATTAAATTAATGTATGACAAATATGGTATTTACTATTGAGTCAGATTTCTGTGAGATCTATCAAAAAGTTCTGACTAATGGCCCAAATATATAGCTAAATGTTATGAATATCTCAATTTAGGGCTTGTGTATTAAATCAATCATGACGTACTTCTCATATTCACAAACCTTAGAAACTCACTTTTTTGCATGTGTTAAAATAATACAAATATTAAGTGTTTCTATATGTTAATAATGATGATTTTAACCATCGTGGCTTAAACATAGGGAGCATGTTGAGAGGCATAAATATAAACCATAGCCAGATGTTTAATAAAAGTTACAAAATGGCTAAATGTAAATTCTATTTATCGGTTGGCTTATTTAAGTCGAAGAGAAAATATTTAGTACTAATTCGTGTTCAAAAGTGGTTTCTGTACTGAGTGTGTACTCGGTATCTGTTAACAATAAAGGATGAGTCATGTTTAAGAAAAACATATTAGCAGTGGCGCTATTAGCGACTGTACCAATGGTTACTTTCGCAAATAACGGTGTTTCTTACCCCGTACCTGCCGATAAATTCGATATGCATAATTGGAAAATAACCATACCTTCAGATATTAATGAAGATGGTCGTGTTGATGAAATAGAAGGGGTAGCCATGATGAGCTACTCACATAGTGATTTCTTCCATCTTGATAAAGACGGCAACCTTGTATTTGAAGTGCAGAACCAAGCGATTACGACGAAAAACTCGAAGAATGCGCGTTCTGAATTACGACAAATGCCAAGAGGCGCAGATTTCTCTATCGATACGGCTGATAAAGGAAACCAGTGGGCACTGTCGAGTCACCCAGCGGCTAGTGAATACAGTGCTGTTGGCGGAACATTAGAAGCGACATTAAAAGTTAATCACGTCTCAGTTAACGCTAAGTTCCCAGAAAAGTACCCAGCTCACTCGGTGGTTGTTGGTCAGATTCACGCTAAAAAACATAATGAGCTAATCAAAGCTGGAACCGGTTATGGGCATGGTAATGAACCACTAAAGATCTTCTATAAGAAGTTTCCTGACCAAGAAATGGGTTCAGTATTCTGGAACTATGAACGTAACCTAGAGAAAAAAGATCCTAACCGTGCCGATATCGCTTATCCAGTGTGGGGTAACACGTGGGAAAACCCTGCAGAGCCGGGTGAAGCGGGTATTGCTCTTGGTGAAGAGTTTAGTTACAAAGTGGAAGTGAAAGGCACCATGATGTACCTAACGTTTGAAACCGAGCGTCACGATACCGTTAAGTATGAAATCGACCTGAGTAAGGGCATCGATGAACTTGATTCACCAACGGGTTATGCTGAAGATGATTTTTACTACAAAGCGGGCGCATATGGCCAATGTAGCGTGAGCGATTCTCACCCTGTATGGGGACCTGGTTGTGGCGGTACTGGCGATTTCGCTATCGATAAAAAGAATGGCGATTACAACAGTGTGACTTTCTCAGCGCTTAAGTTGAACGGTAAATAGCACATAGCATAACCAATAGGCTAGCTAGACGCAGTCCTTAAGGAATATTTTCGAAGACCACTTAACCGAATGTTGAGTGGTCTTTTTGTTTTATATGAGTTTTAAGATGACCTTGGTATTAATGTGACCTTGGTATCAATGAGGGTGTGCTGAAGCCTACCAATGAATGGTACAGCTAAAACAATACAACCTTGTCAAAAGACAAGGTTGTATTCAGAACGCGTGGGAAGATTTTAGGACGGCAACTCGATACGGAGTTTAGTCATACATCAACTCTTTAGCTTTGTCGGCATCAAACTCTTTAAGAGACTTTCGAGCCAAATGACGGAATGGGAAAGCTTTAACGACTTCTTCGAATGGTTGGATAGCGAAAGCCCAAAAGATAGAACCGTCTAATCCAAAGATGATCAATGCACACAATGGAATTGAAATTACCCATTGACCAGTAAAGTTGATTTTGAAGACTGCGGTCGTTTTTCCTAGTGCTCTTAATACATTCCCATGAACCGTGTTGTAGCCACGGACAATCGGCAAGAAGATGTAGAGTGGGGCGATAACGGCCAATGCTTGATAGGTAGATTCATCCAAGTTCGGGTAAATGTCACCAATAACCAGACTTAATCCTGCGAACAAGATTGCACACACAAAAGAAATGACGACCGCAATATCAATACTGGTATCGACGTTTTTGACTAGGTCATCCATCTTTTTAGAGCCAATCGCTTGGCTGATAGTAATTGCGGAAGAGTGAGCCCAAGCAGTAATAAATTGAGAGACAGCCCTGATCCAAGGCATCACCAAAGTAATCGCAACATACGCGTTGATGTTAAGTTGCGAATACAGTAACTGATAAATCGTTGCGCCAATCAATAGCATGGTTACATTTGCTGCGACAGGGAATATCTCGATAAAGTGACGACGAACGTTTGTCATGAACTCAGATCGCTGGGCGTCTAATTTGAGTGAAATTGCTGAGCTCAAATACACGCAAAGAACCAGATACACAAGGCGAAGGGTGATAGCAATAACACTGCCTAGCGCGGCGCCTTGAACACCAATCCCTTCAAAATTAGAAAAACCATGAATCAGCACATATGAGAGTACAGCATTGATAGGCAGTTCAATTAAGTAACCTTTGAATGGGACTTTAGTTCTGCCTAGCGCATTAAATAAAGCAATGATCACCTGCGTTAACGCGGTAAAAATAACGATGTATTTCGAGATGTCTAGATAGCGGCTGATTTCTAAGTGAAGGGAAGCGTCATCTGTTAAAGCTTGAATCAAGGGTTGTTCGAAAAAAGTAAGTAGAAGCCAAAATAGTGTTGCTACGCCAAGGTTGATAAATAACCCTGCCCAAAATGCTTTAGATAATGATGCGGCGATGCCAGAGCCCACTGCGCGGCTTAATACTAACTGAGTACCGTTTGCCAGCGCCATTTGAATTCCCAGTACAAAGGCAACGATAGTCGTCGCAATCCCCATTGCAGCTAAAGGGATTTCACCAAGAGGAGAGACAAGCAGTGTGTCGATCATCAACATCGACTGCATCAAGATACCGTTTAAGGCGAGGGGCCAGGCGAGAGAGAAATTTTTCCTTACGTACGATTGTGAAGACACAAACAACACCTTATGTGTATAACCGTAAGCTTTCTCTGAGGTGGCGGAGTAGAGCGTTTAAAGAAGAAAACACTACGGTAGTTGATGGTTAAAAAATGGGTGCTAAAACAAGACTGACTTGTGTCTTTGAAAAACAAGTCAGTTTGGTTAATCTCGGTTATGCGATGGCTAATTCAACCCTAGAGAGCTTTTGGTTCTCATCGTCTAGCAGGACTTGAGAAGCAATTCGAGCTTGCTTGGCATCGCCAGACATTATTGCGTCGTAAATCGCTTTGTGTTCTTCTAAACAGAAGCGACCGCCTTCAGCGGAGTGGTCGATAAACTGCTTGAAGATAGTCGACAGAATGTTCGCGAATGGAATGTAAAATTGATTACCTGTCGATAAGAAAATCGTTTGGTGAAACAGGTGATCGTTGGTCGTCCACTCTTCATAATCGAAGCTATTTGCTGCGATGGTCATTTTCTGGAAAAGAATCGAAAGCTCTTTGCGTTGCTCTACAGTTGCATTGGTTGCAGCGAGCGCACACGCTTCCGGGTCAATCGCTTTTCTTAAGCCTAAAAATTGAGACAAGAAGGGTTTAGTATCTTCTAAATCTTGGATCCAGTACAGCAATTGCGGGTCCAAGAAGTGCCACTGTGTTCTCGGTTTGATACGAGTGCCCACTTTTGGCTTCGACTCGATTAAACCTTTTGCCGAAAGTAGCTTAGTTGATTCTCGAAGGGCAGTTCTGCTCACTCCAAAGATTTCGCACAGCTCCATTTCGCTGGGTAACTTTTGATTTTCTTCTAACTCGCCTGACAAGATCTTGCGAGCAATTTGTCTCGCCACTTGAACATGAATTCGGCGGCTTGAATCTTCCACCAATGTAAATATTGACATTTAAACCACCTGAAATTGAAACTTTGAAAACACCAAAAACCAGACGAATCTGGCGTTTAGTGTCAGTGTATACGTCGAATTTAGTGTGAGGTTTTCCCTCATCTACTCGGGTCTTTTGACCTTATATAGTGTGGCGAACTTAAATCGCTGAGATAGCTTATATAAATCAGCTAACTAAGGCGTTATTTGTCCGCCATTAACATCTAGGATTTGACCTGTGATGTAACCGCTGCAAGCGTGCGATGCAAAGAAAGCAAATGAAGGAGCAACTTCATCAATATTGCCAAAGCGTCCCATTGGAATGTTGTTAGCAATGGTCGCTTTCAAATCGTCGCTTTTACCATCGTGAAATGCGGTATCGATAGTGCCTGGTGAAACAATGTTGAAACGGATATTGTCTTGTGCGAACTCTTTCACCCAATTACGGTGAATGTCGTGTAACCAAGCTTTAGATGCGGCATAGATGCCAGCACCAACACCACCGCCTTCGCGAGCGGCAATAGATCCTGTGCTAATCACACAAGATGTTTGCCCGGACTCAGCAGCAGAGGCGCGTAAGTGCGGGATAGAGAACTTAGTTGTCATCAGTGCAGAGCGAACATTAAGGTTCATTACGCGCTCATAAAACTCATCATCGATATTTTCTAGATTGGCGCGACCACCAAGGCCACCGGCGTTGTTAATCAACACGTCCATGCCACCAAAATGATCAGTAAACTCTTTGACTAACCTTTCGCACTCTAATGTGTCCATTAGGTTTGCAGGGAAAAAGGCAACATCGCCACCCAGTGCGGTAAGTTCAGATAGAACGTCATCGACTTTTGGGCTAGAAGCACGACTATTGATGCCGATTTTTGCGCCGTATTTTGCAAAGACACGTGCGGTAGCTAAACCCATACCAGCAGTAGAGCCCGTAATTAGAATGCGTTTGCCTTTTAAATCGTTAAACATAAGAGCGGCCTATATTGTAGATTATTTACACCAATAAATCATACAATAACACTTGCCATATTCAAGGGTGTTCATCTAAAAACGGGTTATTACCGACATAAATAGTGAGAGTAAGGGTGGTTTTGTGAGTTCACGCATACATTGAAATTGTAAATGAGAACTATTTGTATGAATTAATGGGTTGAATTGGTTTTATAAACCTAAAGATGAGCAGGTTTGTGAAATATTGCTCCAGCCTTTATTGGTAGTGACCTCACGTTATTCTGATGCTGTGTTGGTGAAGATATAAATCAGTGCTATAGTCCGGGTTAAATAATACATATCTAATAAGTAAGTAGACACATGGCTGGCTCTTTCAATTCGATTTCAGGCTCTAAGCGAAGCCTTCATGTGCAAGTTGCACGTGAAATCGCACGTGGTATTTTGTCGGGCAATTTGCCTCAAGGCTCTATCATTCCTGGTGAAATGGCTCTGTGTGAGCAATTTGGAATTAGTAGGACTGCATTAAGAGAAGCGGTTAAGCTTCTTACTTCAAAAGGCCTACTAGAATCTCGACCAAAGATCGGTACTCGCGTTGTTGACCGTGCGTTCTGGAACTTTTTAGACCCGCAATTGATCGAATGGATGGATGGTTTGGCAGATACAGACCAATTCTGTCATCAGTTTTTGGGCTTACGTCGCGCGATTGAACCAGAAGCATGTGCATTGGCTGCTCAGTTCGCGAGCGCTGAACAACGCATTGAACTGTCGGGCATTTTCCAACAGATGGTAGAAATATCAGGTGCTGAAGAGTTTAACCAAGACAGTTGGCTAGATATTGATATGAAATTCCATAGCCTCATCTTCAATGCAACAGGTAATGACTTTTACCTTCCATTTGGCAATATCTTAACGACAATGTTTGTTAACTTTATTTCTCATTCTTCAGAAGAGGGAAGTACGTGTATTAATGAACACCGTCAAATTTATGAAGCAATCATGGCGGGTAACAGTGATAAAGCACGCCAAGCTTCTGCAAGTCATCTATTAGATACTAACCACAGATTGCCAGTAGCAAGCTAGCTTAGTGTTTTGGGTGAGGTTTCAACTCTAAGGTCTTAGCCGTTTCTATCGAGCGTTGCTCTGGATACCTAGTGGAGTCAACCTAAAATTGCTGTTACTACAGACAGTTATCTATTGAAAGCACGTTTAATACGTGCTTTTTTTACATCCAAAATTGATGAAAACTTGACCGATGTCCAATATTTAGTCTTATGTGCGTTGTTTTGCTAAAACCGCTAGTAACCAGCATTGTTAGTTATATAATAATACTAATCAAATTAATGCGAGTGTGATTATATGCCTCAGTCTCTATTGCCAAATATTCTTCAGTTCATCGGTCAGATAGACCCTTTCGATAAGATCCCTAAAGAAGCGCTTCGTGACCTCGCTTTTAATGTTCAGATTACCTATCTAGCCAAAGGGGATGTCGTCGATCTATGCGAGTCAGGAAAAGAAAAGTCGCTCTATATCATTCGAACAGGATCTATGGAGCAAAGAAAATCGGACGGTGTGCTTCGTGCCCGTCTAGGCAGTGAAGATTTGTTTGGCTTTACGTTCTTAGATTCTGAAGTCAACGACGAAAAAGGCTATAGAGCTGTCGCAATCGAAAACACCTTACTTTATGTGATTCCACACTCGGCACTTCAAACGCTTTTCAAAGCCTTTCCAAGTTGCGCAGAACACTTTGCTTCACAGGCGCAGGTTCGCTTGAAGTCGGCACTGGATGTGGTCTGGTCGAATAAAGAGAAAGGCCTGTTCATTCGTAAAGTTGAGGAAGTGGCAAGCGGGCAGGTGGCAATTGTTAAGTCTGAGCAAACCATCCAGTCGGTTGCGGTTGAAATGCTTCATCAACGCTCACCGTGTGCCGTGATCTATGAAGGTGAAACCATTGTTGGTTTGATCACCGACCGAGACATGACTAAGCGAGTGATTGCCCACGGCGTGAGTACTGATAGCCTGATCTCAGAGGTAATGACGCACTCTCCACTTACTGTAAAACCGGATGATCTGGTGCTGCATGCGGCCTCTATCATGATGCAATTTAATATCCGTAACTTGCCCGTTGTGAAAGAGAATAAGGTCGTTGGTCTTCTTACTACGTCTCATTTGGTTCAAAACCACCGTGTTCAAGCGATATTCTTGATCGAGAAAATCAAATACGCGGGCAGCGTGAAAACCATGTCTTCGTTCACCTCAGAGCGACAAGCTATTTTTGAAGCGCTGGTGGAAGGTAAAGTGGCGCCTGAAACCGTCGGCAAGGTAATGACCATGATTATGGACGCCTACACCCGTCGATTGATTCAAATAGCGATTGATAAGTTAGGCCCACCACCGTGTGATTTCTCTTGGATCGTAGCCGGATCGCACGCACGTAATGAAGTGCACATGTTGTCGGACCAAGACAGCGCGATTGTTCTTGCTGACGATGCAACTGACAGTGACCGTATTTATTTCAAGCATTTAGCGATGATGGTAACAAATGGATTGGCAAGTTGTGACTATCCGTTATGCCCAGGAAAATTCATGGCTGCGACGCCAAAGTGGTGTCAGCCACTGGGTGTTTGGAAGCACTACTACAAGAAGTGGGTAGCAAACCCTGAATATGAGCGTCTACTCAATATCAGTGTTTTCCTTGAAATTCGCACTATTTACGGCAACAGTGAATTTGAGGGCATTCTTCGTGATGAGTTGCACTCCAATATTCGCAATAATCGAGAATTTTTGAGCACGTTGGTGAAAGATGCGGTGAACACTAATCCACCATTGGGCATTTTTAACAGCTTGGTGTTAGAGAAGTCGGGAGAGAACAAGAAAACGCTCAATGTGAAGAAATACGCGATTAACCTGATTATCGATCTCGCACGTATATACGGGCTAGCCGTTGAATGTGATTTGTCTGCAACCGACGAGCGTTTTGCAGCTGCGAACGAGAAAGGTATGCTCAGTGATGACGCGTTCAAGAACATTCTGGGTGCGTATCAGTTCATTTTATCTTTCCGATTTGGTCATCAACTTGAAGCTTTGAAGAATGGGGAGGTACCAGACAACAACATCAACCCTGATAGCTTTGGTAGCTTTGAACGTAAGCACTTGAAAGATGCCTTTAGGATCATAGCTGATCTCCAAGAGGCGGCGAAGATTCGTTTTGGAGCGCGCTAATGAGAGCATTGTTAAATTATTTTCATCCGCTTGAGCGAGTCAAGCGCAAGCGAAAGCAATACCTAAATACGGTTAAACTGCCTGAAGCATTACACGATCTTGTTGAACAGCCGTGTCCAGAGATGGCGGATTTGGCTAAAGATAGTGAGTATATTGTGTTAGATCTTGAAACGACGGGCTTAGACAGTGAACAAGATCTGATTTTATCGATGGGGTGGGTTGATGTGGTTAAGGGGCGAATTGATTTGGCATCTGCCAAACACATCTATCTTAACAACGACTCTCAGATCAACGCAGAAACCGCGGTTATTAATCACATTACGCCGCAAATGTTGGAAGAGGGCGCGTCAATTCATGATGCCATGCTGACCTTTTTTGAAGCCGCAAAAGGTAAAATCATTGTTGCGCACGCTTGTGTTGTAGAAGAGAAGTTCATTAGTCAATATCTACTTCGATGTTACGGATTGAGAACGGTGCCTTTGCTTTGGTTAGATACATTGTGTATTGAAAAATCTATGGAGAAAGCGATCAGTAATCATGAAGAGGTAGATTTAACTTTGGCAGGCACACGTGAAAGGTATGGTCTTCCTGAGTATAACAGCCACAATGCGTTAGCTGATGCAGTTTCGACAGCGGAATTGTTTTTGGCTCAGCAGAAGCGAGTTGTGCCTAACGATAATGTGACCGTTGCCTTTCTCTATCGGATTAGTCACTAGGAAAAAGAGCTGCAAGTGCGCGGCTCTTATTTTACTGATTTTAAAGGAAAAAAAGCCAGCGATTAAGCTGGCTTTTGTTTAGGTCTTAGAAAATTAGGACAGTAATTATCTTAGATTATTCATGTAGCTATCGATTAGAAGCTGTAAGTTAGACCAACACGGCTACGCAGTTCACGAGTCGCTTTAGTTGATGAAGTGCTCACATCACCAAACTCTACATATGGTGCCCATTGACCCATAATATGGCGAATGCTTGCGTTCAACTCGTAGTTGGTATCGTCGTTGTCGTAGATGTCATAGCCATCAGCTTTGTAGTAGTTACCTTCTAGGCCAAAGCGCCAGTTGTCCATTGAGTAGTTAACGTTTGCCGTTAGACGGTGACGGCGTTGGTTTTCAATATTTTTCTCAACACCGACAATGTCACCATTATCGTCGACCTGGTACTCAGTTGTGCTAGTGTTCTGTCTCATATCGTAACGGTAACGAGCACTTAGGCTTAGGCCATCAACGCTATCCACTTTGTATGTTGCACGAACTTGAGGCTTGTATGTAACGCCAGATTCACGACCTTCAATTGGCATACCGTAAGTCATTGTCCAGTTATCGTTTAGTACATGACGGTAGTTTAGACCAAGCTCCCAACCATTGTTCTTCAAATCTTCCATGAATTTACCGTCTTCTCCCTTGAATTTCGCTTCGATATCTACAAGGAAGTTGCCAATGCTATCGCCAAGTTTTACACGAGTAGCGTGTTGTTCTGTATGACTCTTGTATTCGTGTCTCATATCGAAAGACGCAGCAGATACAGAGCCAGCAGCGAGTACAGATGCCACAGCAATCACGATTTTAGTTTTATTCATGGTATTAATTCCATATTTATAGGTTGAGTATTGGCCATAATTACAAGCCCAATAGAGTAGTTCGTGTCTTCAATGCATTTTGTTTTTGAAATTATTTCTTGGTTATTTCAAATTTGTTTTGCATTTAAATAATACAAATATACTAACGATTTGAAGGCGCATGATCTGTGAATTGGATCGTGTTGTGAGGACAAAACCACTATTTACAAAGGGTTACAAAGTTAGTTTGTATTGGTAAGTTTATGATTTTTAGTGTTTTGTTTGGCTGTTGATAATGGTTTTGAAGAGTTTTGTTCATCAATAAATGTGCGCTACAGCAAAAAATTGAACCTTTAGATATCATTTTTATTTGTAATACATTATTATTTACTAACTTTCTGTAGCAACACATAACTTTGCTGTGTTGATTGCATGAACAGACGGTGTGAAGCCGAATAAGTAAGAGTGGTCTTGAAGCTAAATGGATTAAATCCACCGCTTTAAGAACATGAGACATTTACTTGAGGTGATTTAAAGCTCAATCAGAGAAGGTTTGAAATGTAGTAGGCAAGGTAGTGACATAGCCTGCTATATAAGTATGAACTTGATAGGAATGAACTGGGTTCGAATCGTTACCCGTTGTTCTCATCAGCGACAAAGAAGAAATCGTTGAAGTGCTTGCGAAAGCATTTTGATTATTGCTCCCAACTATTCTAATTATAACTTCTGCTTTCATCTAGAAAGGTAGGAGATGGTAGTCGAAGATCTACCCTTGCGCTCATGTTGATACAGGCAACATGAGCGTTTTTTTATTTGAAATTTGAGTAGAGAGTCGTGTGCGGCTCAATAAGCGTGTAAACCGCGGCTTAAGAATAGGCTTTGAGGTTGATGACAACACGCTCAAGTGAGTCTGTTACAGCATCAAAGCCACGAACATTCACGCTTAATCACATGAATGTTCGTTTCCCTTCTCTTCTCTTCTCTTGTCTCTTAGTTGCAGACGTGTAGCTGCAAACTTTAACAGCAGGCGTTTAGTTATATCAAAGAGCTCCGTGAGAGCTGTTCTTGAGGCTTAGCTTTCTGTAGGCATCCACACCTGTTTAGAGGTGACTTTGTGATCTTTAAAGGTCAGTTCTTCAACTTTGTCACCGTTAGTATTCCAGCGAGTAAGTTTTCCGTTCGCGACTTCACCTTCATCAAACTTCGCTTGGCTGGCCTTATTACCGTTCGGGTAGTAGTCCGTTACCAATCCATCTTTTTGTCCGTCGCTGTATTCAGCTGTCAAGCTTTGTTCCCCATTGGGATACCAGCGAGAGGCGGTGCCTGATAGTTCATTGTCTTTATAATTGAGTTCTGCTTTTTTCTGTCCGTTTGGATACCAGGTTTCAGCTTTGCCTTGCAGTTCACCTTTTACGTAATTCACTTTAGAAGCGACTTGGCCATTCGGATACCAGTTAGTTTCTAGCCCAAGTTCTAAGCCATCGGCAAACTGAGCTTGGGTCGCGACTTGGCCGTTATCGAACTTCTCTTCAAATTGACCAGAGAAAGGTTTTGAATGGTTTACTTGGTAAGCCACGCCTTTACGCATCTGTAAGTAGTCAACAGCATCTTCACGCGGTGTTGCTGCATAGCTCATAGAAGATACCGTACTAAGAGCAATTAAGATTGGAACGTATTTCTTCATAATGACACCTTTTTATTGGACGGGGAAAGTGTAACGGGTGTGTTAAAAGCATTTCACTTCCGTGTATCCCTGTCAGTATCTAATAGTGGTTTTCAAGTTTTCATTATTGGCTGCCTAATATAGGGAACTTTTAAAAGCAAATTATCGATCTTATTTGTACTACAAATATATTGGTTTAATTCATTTTTATAAATTATATCTAACGATATTTTTGCTGCTCTTCTTTAAGCTTTGATCGTCAAGAATAATAGTTTTTAACGATGAATCTTCGATTTTTAGAGACTTTGTTCATGTTTTTCGGGGTTTTGGTCGAAATTTAGTGCGGATAACTGCACTGACTTGAGGAATTGCGCTCCTAGGTGGTGCAACTTTGAACTCGATCACTTGTATGATTAATTGAGTGTCAGACTGTAAGATCATTGTCACGCATTTGGATTATTGTAGTACAAATATACTTGCCGTTTATTTATAGTGACCTCAACAAAAAAACATAAATAAAAGGTCTAACGATGGAACTCAATACCCTGATAGTTGGCATCTACTTCCTATTCTTAATTGCGATAGGGTGGATGTTTCGAACGTTTACAAGTACGACAAGTGATTACTTCCGTGGGGGGGGTAATATGCTGTGGTGGATGGTAGGTGCAACCGCATTTATGACCCAGTTCAGTGCTTGGACATTTACTGGTGCAGCAGGTAAAGCCTTTACCGATGGCTTTGCCGTAGCGATTATCTTCATCGCGAACGCATTCGGTTACCTAATGAACTACCTTTACTTCGCTCCGAAGTTCCGTCAACTGCGTGTTGTGACGGTAATTGAAGCGATTCGTATGCGTTTTGGTAAGGTGAATGAGCAAGTATTTACTTGGTCTGGTATGCCAAACAGCGTTATCTCTGCAGGTATTTGGTTGAATGGTCTAGCAATCATCGCATCGGGTATCTTCGGCTTTGATATGACAACGACGATTGTCCTAACGGGTCTGGTTGTACTGGTGATGTCAGTGACGGGCGGCTCTTGGGCGGTAATCGCATCTGACTTTATGCAGATGGTTATCATCATGGCGGTAACGGTGACGTGTGCTGTGGTTGCGATTTACCACGGTGGCGGCGTTACGCAGATCGTTAACGACTTCCCAACAGATTCATTCATTACGGGTGATAACCTGAACTACATGAGCATCTTCAGCATCTGGGCTGTGTTCATCTTCTTAAAGCAGTTCAGCATCACCAACAACATGCTTAACTCTTACCGCTACCTTGCTGCGAAAGATTCAAATAACGCACGTAAAGCAGCTCTACTTGCTTGTGTACTAATGACGCTTGGTCCAATCATCTGGTTCATGCCTTCTTGGTTCATGGCAGGTCAAGGTGTTGATTTAGCAGCAGCTTACCCAGAAGCTGGCAGCAAAGCCGCTGACTTCGCTTACCTTTACTTCGTTCAAGAATACATGCCTGCAGGTATGGTTGGCCTTCTAATTGCCGCTATGTTCGCAGCAACAATGTCTTCAATGGACTCAGGTCTAAACCGTAACTCAGGTATCTTCGTTAAGAACTTCTATGAGCCGATTCTTCGTCCTAAAGCGACAGAGAAAGAGCTAATGGTTGTTTCTAAACTAACGTCTACTTTCTTTGGCATCGCGATCATCTTGGTTGCTCTGTTCATCAACTCTCTTAAAGGTCTGAGCCTTTTCGACACCATGATGTACGTGGGCGCATTGATCGGCTTCCCAATGACGATTCCAGCATTCTGTGGCTTCTTCATCCGTAAAACACCGGATTGGGCAGGTTGGGGCACGCTAGTTGTAGGTGGTGTGGTTTCTTACTTCGTTGGTTTCGTTATCACTGCGGACATGATTCAAAACTGGTTCGGTCTAAATGAACTAACTGGCCGTGAGTGGGCTGACCTGAAAGTGGCTATCGGCCTTATCGGTCACATCATATTTACTGCTGGCTTCTTTATTCTTTCAACACTGTTCTACAAGCCTCTTGCTGAGCACCGTGAGAAAGACGTAGACAAGTTCTTCAACAACCTAGCGACGCCACTAGTTGCTGAAAGTAATGAACAGAAGAAACTGGATAACAAGCAACGTCGTATGTTGGGTTCACTTATCGCGGTAGCGGGTGTGGGCGTAATGACTATGTTCGTACTGCCAAACCCAATGTGGGGACGCATGGTATTCGTTCTGTGTGGCTTGATTGTGTTCTCTGTTGGTCTGTTACTTGTTAAAGCAGTCGATGACAAAGTCGAGCAACAAGACGAAGTGACTCCAGCCGAAGGCTAATCTAATTCGCATCCTAAATAACATCACGGCCACCTGAACGGGTGGTCGTCATTTTTATAATCCAAACTTTAATGTGAGATGTACGATGAACAAAAAACTATTATCGGTAAGCATTATTAGCGCGTTCACGCTCGCTTTTGCAACTGGCTGTACAACACAAGAAAAAACAGCGCCCGTAGTCAGTGTCGCTGAACAAGCTGCGCCAGCTATTAGCGAAATCGACCGTAGTTACCTATTGAGCAGTGACCGCTTAACAGAGGTAGATGGCGACACTTTAGCCGTTGCTTCGGAAGAGCAAGTGGCTGCGCTTAAAGCACAATTTGAAAACCTAAAAGATGGCGACGAAGTGGTTATCCCTGCCGGTAAATACGCGAACTTAGGTCAAGTGACGATCACGGCGAATGACATCACTATCAAGGCAGAGCAAGCAGGTTCTGCGTGGATCACGGGGTTGATTCAGTTTGAACTGAAAGGCGATGACATCACGCTTGATGGCTTGGTATTTACTGAAGGCGGCCCTAAAGAACGCTTTGGTGCAGTTCGTATGATGGGTAATGGCAATACGCTTCAAAACTCAACATTCTACTACTTCAACCACGATTACACGTACGAGCCAGACGAGCGTCGTTCTGAGTATCCAAAGTACCTTTGGGTATCTCTATGGGGTAAAGACGGCAAAGTCATCAACAACCGTTTCGAAGGTAAGCAAAAACGCGGCACTTTGATTGGTGTACAAAAAGATGACACAGCTGACAACCACCTGATCGCAAATAACATCTTCATGGATCAAAAGCCTAACCAGTTCAACGAATTCGACATCAAAGAAGCGATTCGTTACAACGGCAACAGCTGGGAAGCGATCCGTATTGGTGATTCTAAATCTTCACAGTGGGATTCAAGTTCTAAGTTCGTGAACAACCTAATGATCGATATGGATGGTGAGCGTGAGCTTATCTCGATTAAGTCGGGCGACAACACGATCTCAGGTAATACTATTTTCCAAAGCACCGCGCTTATTTCACTGCGTCACGGAAAAGGCAACACAGTTGAGAACAACATGATTCTTGGCAATGGAAAGCGCCTAACGGGCGGCGTCCGTATCTACGATGAAGATCATGTGATTCGTAACAACTACATTGCAAACACTCGAGGCCGCGATGGCTTGATTGAAGGCAACGCTGACCTACGTGGCGGCATTGTTATTAACACAGGCATCATCGACGTAGCGAATGGTGAGCAGCTAGATCAATCGGTGAAAGGCAAAGAGCTTAACAAGCAGTGGACACCGAAAAACATCACCATTGAGAACAACTCTCTAGTCGATACTGAGTGGGGCATTGTTTACGGCAACCAAAGCCACCGTGTAAGTTTGTTTGACAACGCAGAAGTGGAAGGCATTTATGCGGGCGTTGATGTGGCGTTTAAACACAACGTGGTTGATAACTCGCAGTCACCTGAGTTTGTAAGTGTACGTGCAACGCAAGACTTCCCATTAGTTGGCGCAACTTACACAGACGAAACTTACGTAGGTCAAGTAACGGATTCTGAACTGATCGAAGGCTACTCGGTTGAGCTACCAAAAGTTGTTGTAGAAAACGGCATGAACGCTTATCAAGGTGAAGGCGCAGACGTGTCTAAACTTGCGGTCGTGACGGCTGAAACAGCGGGTCCAGACTACGTGCTTGAGAATACGACTAAGTAATTTATTAGTTAATGGCTAATGGCTAATGGTTTAAGCTACCAAATCAATTCACGATAGCTGTCCTGACCATAACACTTAAAAAGCCTCAACAGATAATGTCTGTTGAGGCTTTATCGATCTTAGGTCGTGATCATCTCAATCTTACGTCGAGACTACTGTGATTTATACTTATGCAGTAGATCCCAAGGGATATGACATAAGTGGTGATCTTCAGGGAAGTGACTTAAGTGATGCTGGTGGATGTCGTCGCTGGCAACATAATTGGTCAACGGCAACACCTCAACAGCGATACGGTCGGCATCATCTCTTGAAGAAATATAGTGCTTAGCTTCGGTTAAGTGTTCTGCATTAGTGCTGTATACACCTGTGCGGTATTTCTCTCCGACATCGACACCTTGTTTATTCAAGCTGTAAGGGTCGATAATCTCAAACAAGTGTTCCATCAAAATCGTGACTGACGTGATGTTTGGATCAAATTCAATTTGTACGCACTCCGCGTAGCCATTGTAATCGCTTTGTGTGCCGTCGCTTTGTGTCGTTTTGTTCTCTGTTGGCTGGGCGCTTCCATTAGCACGGCCTGCTTCTGTGCTGATAACACCAGGAACGTACTTAATAAATTCTTGTACACCCCACAAGCAGCCGCCAGCTAAATAAATTTGTTCCATACTTCTCTTTGAGCTCTCTGTGTTTGTTGATGTTCGTTAGGTACCCGAATCAATACGATGATACCCGTACGTATAAAAAAGCGTCTATAAAAATGAGCGCGTAAATAAAAACAAGCGTTTAGGCATTGTAAACCTGTGCGACTGAACAAACATAAGTTTAATATGATTTGTGATTATATAAGTCAGTATTGCTTTGTCATCAACTCGAATCTCAACATCAAGTGAGCGTTACTCTAAACATGTTTGATCAAATAAAAGACTTCATTAATCCGAGCAAGAACCCAGACTTGACTCAGGCTCATGAATATCAGCGCAAGCATCTTCCTACATTGTGGCTGTTGGGCAAAACGGGGGCGGGCAAGTCATCGTTTATTCAAGCGGTCACGGGCGACTCTTCTGTAGAAGTGGGCAATGGTTTTGCGCCTTGTACCATGACGGCGATGTCGTATGAGTTTCCGCAAGACAAACCCGTGATGAGGTTTCTTGATACCAGAGGACTCAGCGAAGCGAATTACGATGCGAAAGAGGATTTGGAAGAGATTGGTCAGGCAGGTAATGCGTTAGTCGTTGTAATGAAAGCCGACGAACCTGAACAATCCGCTGTGCTTACGGCTCTAAAACAGATTAAGAAACAGAAGAAGATTAAACACTTGTTGCTGGTTCATACGGCGGTGTTGTCTTCCAGTGAACCAGATCGAGCAAGGCAAATTCAGTTCAACACCAACCAAGTAGAGAAGGCTTGGGGTAAAGAGTTTGAATCGGTAGCGGTCGATTTCGAAACGGATGACAACGCTATGTCTAACAGCGAAGCGGTTTACAACTATGACATCTTGTTAGAAAAGCTGAGCAGTATTCTTCCGGTGATAGGAATGATGGTGCAAGACAAAGAACATTCCACGCAAGAAGAAGCCAACTTTGATCAAGTAGAAAACGAAGTGCTTTGGTATGCAGGAAGTGCCGCAGCGAGTGACCTGATTCCGGGTGTTGGTTTGGTGTCGGTACCTGCGATTCAAGCCAAAATGCTTCACAGCTTGGCCAATCAATATGGGGTCGAATGGAATAAGAGAGTCTTTAGTGAGTTGATAGGCACTCTGGGAAGCAGCTTTGCTTTGCAATACGGAATGAAGCTGGGCACTCGACAGTTGATAAAGCTGATTCCAGTTTATGGTCAAACGGTAGGTGCGGTGGCTGCAGCGGCAATGAGTTTCGGCACCTCTTATGGTTTAGGTCGCGCGGCTTGTTTTTACTTCTATCATAAGAACAAAGGTGAAGAAGTGTCTGAACAAGAGATGCAGAAGATCTACAAAGAATCTCTGAAAAAAGGAAAGGCGGCGTCGGGTTATGAAGAAAATTAGAAACCTATTTCGATTACTGGCGGTGCTATCGAGCGGACGCTGGGGCATTGCCCTGATTTCGGCGATCTTCCCAAGCATTATCATGATGGGTTTTGGTGTCTTCTTGGCGATCAAATACGGTTATCTACTCGAAATGTCGATTGCCATTGCCGTGAGTACCTTGGTGTTCACCATTCCTTTATTCATTTCTAGCCGTTCTTCAAGCCGCTCTTCAAATAAAGAGTCTTTCTCGAATAAAGAGAGTGGCGGCCTTGGCGAGGATACTGCTGAAGCTGAATCACAGCATAAAAAAGCTGATATTAACGATGCATTGGTTAAGGCTTCGGCTGATTGGTCTCAAAAAGAACTGTCGATCTGGAATGATTCAAAACACCATGTACGCCAACAATTAATGGTCGACATAGAGTGGGGCAACCTAGATCAAACCGGTTTAGAGGTACTTGAATTCGTTGCGAAAAAGTTTGATAAAAAATCGCTCGATTTCTCGATTCCTGAAGGACTAAAGCTGTTCGAAGAGGTCAGCCGACGCTACAAACTGGTAGTGCGAGAGCATATACCGGGCATTGAGTATCTCAAGGTTTCTTACATTAAGGCGGGCTACGAAGCCTATGATAAATATGGCGAGCTAGGGCAGAAGATCGTTAAGGCCGCTATTTGGGGGAATCACCTCAAAAACCTCTATTTGAACCCGCTAAAAGTTGTTTCTGATTTAGGGAGAGAGCAAGCGACATCTTCAATGACAAGGGGTGTGGTTGATGACATGCAATACGCCGCCAAACAAGCCTTGTTAGATGAAGTTGCGGCGGTGGCGATTGACCTCTACAGCGGACGTTTCAGCATTGAAGATGAGGCACTTAAAGTGTCTGATGTTTCTGAACTCGACGAACAACGCTTTGCTCCAGAGCTAGAGCCTGTGCGAATCGTGCTGGTGGGACAAACCAGTTCGGGTAAATCTTCACTTATCAATGCACTCAAGCAAGAGTTGGTTGCAGAAGTGGATGTGCTGCCATCAACCGACACTTCAACGGTGTATAACGCGTTTGTCGACGACAATGATGTTCGCGTTGTTGATCTTCAGGGGCTTGATGGCAATCCTAAAACCGAAGCCTTAATGCTGAAAGAGATGACCCAAGCCGATGTGGTGTTATGGGTGCTTAAAGCTAATCAATCTGCGCGTGATTTGGATAAGCAATTGAAAGATAGATTTGATGCTTTCTATGACGATCCTAACAACATCTCACGCAAGAAGCCGATTGTGGTGTCGGTTGTGAATCAGGTAGACAGATTAAAGCCTGTAGACGATTGGCAACCGCCGTATGACTTAGAGAATCCAACATCGACCAAAGCGAAGATCATTGCTCAAGCGCTCGAATACAATCATATATTGCTGCAAACCGATATCGTGTTACCGCTGGCGATTGCGCCAGAAAAGGTACAGTTTGGTTTAGATACTTTAAGGCAGACGTTGATCGAGCGTATCGCTGACGCAAATAACGTTCAGAGAAATCGCCAACGTTTAGAAGCCATGAAAAGAGGGACGTCGGTTAAAGGCCAACTGAATAAAGCGGTCAAGGCGGGTAAGAAGGTTGCCCCCAGTGCATTGAAAGCAGCGACGCCAAAACTGGCTGAAATGGCCATCAAGCAAGTCGTGAAGAAGAAGTAAGTTATTCACTGCGAATACGGTTCTGGTGAGGTTTGAGCCTCATCAGAGCTTATCTTTTCTAGATCTTGGCTTTTTAGCTCAATAGATTTTCAGAAAACAGCCATCTTCGCCCCATATTCGAGAAAGCATTGAGTTTAAAAGAGATTCGATATTATTAAGTAACTCGCTGAACTAGTTTAATAGTATATAAACGGCTGTGATTCACAGTTTATATAACATGCTATCGTATTTAATCATCATTCTAAATGTTGATCACATTTATACTTTTCTAAGCTGTATTTATAAAACAATTACACTATATTTAAATTTCGGATCATCTTGATTTCAACGTAGGGATATATTGTGAACATGTATCTGAAATGGCAATCAACAACATGGCTAACCTTGTTAGCTTGGTATACCTTAGATCACCAGCTCTCGTTCCGCCTTTCTTCAGAGTAGTACCCTCTAGGCGTCACACGCCAGCAAAGCAGCGTGCTTTGTTTACCTATCAGCAGCTTTGATAACCTTTGAACGCATGAATGTCGCACTTATTATTTCGTGCAGAATATTCGTTGTTTTGTCGTTCTCGCTAATTATCCCAGCCTCTGTTTAGGTTCGATTAATAACTCATTATTTAATTTTTTATTTTCATTGTTAATTTCCGTCTATCTTCATGCGGAGCTATTAAATTAATGGTGAGGATTCGTGACATCTACATAAAATAGATTTCGACCTGATCGGAATGTATAGAAAGGTACTATTATGGAAAACTTCAAACATCTACCAGAACCGTTTCGTATTCGTGTTGTAGAGCCAGTAAAAAGAACAACTCGCGCCTATCGTGAACAAGCCATTGTCGACGCGGGCATGAACCCATTTTTGCTCGACAGTGATGATGTGTTTATCGACTTACTGACAGACAGCGGAACAGGATCTATCACTCAGCGTATGCAAGCCGCGATGTTAATGGGTGATGAAGCTTACAGTGGTAGCCGCAGTTACTACGCATTGTCGAATGCGGTTAAGGATATCTTCGGTTACGAGTTGACGATTCCAACACACCAAGGACGCGGTGCAGAGCAGATCTACATTCCGGTTCTTATTAAGAAGCGTGAAATGGAGAAAGGGCTCGAACGCAGCAAAATGGTCGCCTTGTCGAACTACTTCTTCGATACAACACAAGGCCACACCCAAGTGAATTGCTGTGTGGCGAAGAACGTTTATACCAAAGAAGCGTTCGATACCTCAGTGAACGCGGATTTCAAAGGCAACTTCGATGTGGCGAAGCTGGAAGAAGCGATCTTAGAAGCGGGCGCAGCCAATGTTCCCTACATTGTGAGCACCATTACTTGTAACTCTGCTGGTGGACAGCCAGTGTCTATCGCCAATCTAAAAGCCGTGTATGAAATCGCTCAGAAGTACGATATTCCTGTGATCATGGACTCGGCACGCTACGCAGAAAATGCCTACTTCATTCAACAACGTGAAGCGGGTTATCAGGATTGGACAATCGAACAGATCACGCGTGAGTCTTACAAATACGCGGATGGTTTAGCTATGTCTGCCAAGAAAGATGCCATGGTACAAATGGGCGGCTTGTTGTGCTTTAAAGACGACGCTTTCATGGATGTGTACACAGAGTGTCGAACCTTGTGTGTGGTGCAAGAGGGCTTCCCAACCTATGGTGGCTTAGAAGGTGGCGCGATGGAGCGTCTTGCGGTTGGCCTTTATGACGGCATGCGCCAAGATTGGTTAGAGTACCGTATTGGCCAGGTTCAATACCTTGTTGATGGCTTAGAAGCGATGGGCATCGTGTGCCAGCAAGCAGGCGGTCATGCTGCGTTTGTCGATGCGGGTAAATTGCTGCCTCATATCCCGGCTGGTCAGTTTCCCGCACATGCTTTGGCGTGCGAACTCTATAAAGTCGCGGGTATCAGAGCGGTTGAGATTGGCTCATTGCTGCAAGGTCGCGACCCAGCAACCGGTGAACAACACCCATGCCCTGCGGAGTTATTGCGCCTTACTATTCCTCGCGCGACCTACACACAAACACACATGGATTTCATTATCGAAGCATTCGAAAAAGTGAAAGAGAATGCAGGACAAGTGAAAGGGCTCGATTTTACCTACGAGCCGCCGGTGTTAAGACACTTCACTGCGCGCTTGAAAGAGGTTGAAACCGTTGAAAAACAGACAGAAAAAAAGAATGAACAAACGCTCGAAGAAGCATTTTAAAATAAAAACATAAGCGAATAGTCACTAGAACCCTAATCAAAGGCTCCCTCGGGAGCCTTTTCTTTATTGGATGATAGGGGAGTTATGTCGTTAAGCAGCTAAGCAGTTAAGCAGTTAAGCGGTTAACCCGGTAATCATTTAGGCCTTTAGATGCTGAACTACGCTTGTTTGTTTTTTAGGGTGGATTTCAACATTTGGAATAGCCACTGATTCAAAGGCGCGTCTTTCTGTGAACGACGGCTGCTCATCACATAGCTCACATCTATGGTTCATGTTCGATTGTTAAAGTTACTCCAACAAAAACACAGATACCAAACGAACAAAGAATTAGAAATACAACGAGGTGATGTATGAACAAGTTAATCGCACTTGGATTGATGGCTTTGTCTATGAACACGGCTTTCGCGGCTGACGGTACGTATACAGGGACTATCGACATGACAAGAAGCGAAGGTAATCAAGTAAAGGCTGAGCGTGTTGAATCTGACTTAACACTGGAAGGAAGAAATGAAGCGTCTAACGGCGGAATAAAATTCCACAAGAGCGTCGATCAAGACCAAACGATCCAGCTTACAGGTCGTCGTGATTAACGTTAAAGATGTGCTTACCATTGTCATGAGAAATGCTGGGCCCTCGGGTGCAGCATTTTTCGTTATTGGGTTGTGGAGTATTTTATAAACTCTAGCGATCTAGCCTTGGCATGTTGTGTAACGTGTGGCATTTTGTTGTTCTCTAATCTAGAACGCTATTAGGTGTTGGTTAAGCATTACAAACCAGTAAGCGAACGACTCGAAAAGGGATAGGAATGACTCGAAAAGAAACGGGAATGATTCGTCACATTTTACTGATTAAGTTTAAAGAAAACGCTGAGGCTTCAGAGGTTCAAAAACTAAAGATGCTGTTTGAAGCGATGCCAAACAAGGTTGAAGGGGTCACTTCAGTCGAATGGGGATTAAATGACAGCCCTGAAAACAAGAATCAAGGTTATACCCACTCGGTGTTAATGACGTTCGCCGATGAAGAAGGCCGCCAGAATTACCTTCCGCACCCTGAGCATGATGTGCTGAAAGATGTGTTTCGTCCGCTTTTAGAAGACATCATTGTGTTTGATTACTCCCTGTAATTAGGTTCTGAGTAGGTCTCTTGTGTTTGACTTACCTTCGATAATGAAGAGTTAGGGCTTATGTGATTAAGCCCTAACTGAATAAGAAACGATTTACTCTGTCGGCGAAATCGTGACTGGTGCAAACGATGCGACAGCATTTCCGCCTGCGCCCGGACGGTCTACATAAGGTGTGTTCTGCATTAAGGTGTAGTACACATCCACGAAGTCATCATCATTCACTAATACGCCATCAGGAATCACATCGATAATCTTGCCTGTTATCTGAGGGATGATCGCATAACCTTGAACTTCTGGATCAGGAATCATCTTCAGTATCTCTTCTGCGGCTTGAACCAAGAGTTTTGCTAGCGCTTTGTAGTCTGTGCCATCATCGTGTTCCATCAAGATCATGTCTGCAGCGCCCCAACGGTAGCGAGGCCAGAAGATGACGGTCTGGTTCGGGTAGTACGTCTGTTTGTCGTAGTCCAGATAAGGCATCTCAACGAGGTCGATCTGGGGCTCTAAACGACTTGAATCGACACCCGTCACGATAGCGTAGATTTCCGCTTTACCAGAGATCCAAGGTTCTTGGTCGACGGCTAAACGGATTTTGGTTAATTGTGTTGTATTCAACGGCTCAGGTTCCGACAAGGCCATCGAGCGACGAGCCCTGTTCATCAAAGACGATTTTTGAGGTTTACTCTCGTCGGCATTGGTATCGTTAACGGCATTGATTTGCGTTGTAGTACCCAGCTTTTGCATCTCTGCCTGCATCGCCATTAGGCCTGCTTTGAGCTCTTCAGCACCGTTACTATCAACCACAAACACTGGGACGTCTGGCATTTGGTACACGTCTAGTTCGTGAACCTGCCCATACACATCATAGGCTTCGATGTATTGCCAGTTTGAATCATCGCCTGATGGTTCGAAAGCAAACAGCGGGTTTTCACCATTCTTCCAAGCTTCGATCATCGCTTCATCAGCCATGCGAACCTCTAACACAGAGTCGCTGAAGTCGTTGATCCCTTTCATCTTGCGATAACCAAGATCCGCTTTCTGCATCCTACTTGAAAATGCAGAGTAGGGCTGAGTAGAGCTCAATTTATCTACAGGCGCGGATAAGTTCTTTTCTGAGATCTGAGCCTTCAATGAAAGCTCAAGATCGGAATAACGCTCGCTGATTTGCAACGCCAAAGATTGCTTTTGCGCAGCGCTACTTTCTGCAATACCTAATGAATCCGTTGTCTCAATATTTTGCGCATAAGACTGGAAGCCAACCACTGTCGTTGCAAGCACCATACTGATAGGAAAAGATGGTCTCATAAATAATCCTTATTTTAGTTTTTATCATTAATAGAGCATTTGCCCTATAAGGATTAACCTATCAGTAACGTGAATGTGTTCAAAAGTTAGTCAGTTATTTTTGTTTCGTTGTGCAGCACAGGATCTCAATTTAAACTGTTTTTATAAAACAACGCCTAAGTAACCTTGATATTTATAAATTAATAAACGTATCAGTAAATAATTTACAATATTATTAACTACACTGGTGTTTCACGAAAAAACCTACTCAAAGTGAGTAGGTTTTTATTTCGCGGTTAACCGCTAGTTCTTCGTTTTATAACCTGTTTAAGAGGCTCGCTCTAACTCAATCTAAACGTAACGTTAGGCCAGAGTAGTTAGAGTATCCGCGAAGTAACACATGATAAGTCACGCCCGGTTGCGCGCTCACACTACATTGCTCATTGTTGCCAGCACGATAAGGGCGACAGTCGTAACTGGATGTGGTTGGTTTGCTTCCCGATTTCACGTAAAGGTCGGCATCGCCTGAACCACCAGACATTGAAACCGTCACGCTAGATGCAGAATCAACAGTGAACGTGTAGAAGCTCTCTGAGGATTGGTTCCCGCTTAGGTTCGAAATTGGCGTGCCTTTCGTCAGCACATTGCCAGTTGGCGGCGTTGAACCACAACTTGCATTAACGCCGACGGTATTAAAAGCATCTTCAACATCGGCAACCACATAGCCCATGTCTGCTGCGGCTTTCGCTACGCCACAAGCTCCTGCGTCAAAGGTACTGTTTGCCGTCCAATACAACTGGTTGGCAACCGTGAATATTTCAAAGCCCTTACGTACATTCCAACCCGACTTGTTCGCTAAAAGATAAAAGGCACGGTTATAAACACCGCTAGATAAGTGAACGTTCAAGCCATCGTAGTATTGCGAGGCGTGATCAATCGAACGATCATCTTTTGAAGGTTGATCAAAGTAACGCAAGCCGCCTTCTGATTTGAATATATCGCTTCCGACCACCCAATCCACACTGCCACGTAAGTAGTATTCAGCCGCTTCGCCCGCAATATCGGAGAAGGCTTCATTGATACCGCCCGACATGTTTTGGTACACAAGGCCGGAGTTTTGCTCGGTGAACCCGTGGCTAACCTCGTGAGCACTCACGTTGATATCGACCAATGGGTAAAAGGTGTTTTTGCCATCCCCAAATGTCATGGATGTACCATTCCAAAAGGCGTTTTCATAATCGGTACCGTAATGAACGCGCATCGTCAGCTGGAAAGTTAAAGGCGACGTGTTCATCCACTCTTTGTACATATCGAATACGACATTACCAAAATAGTGCGCATCGTTAAGAGGCGAGTAAGCCCCGTTAATGTATTTATGGTCGGTGTAGTTAGTGCCGTCGGCACAGTTGTAACTGTAGGCTGCGCTGCCAGAGGTTCCGTTCCTCAAATCGACTGTCTTAACTGATTCATTTTCTAACGTACAAGTCGTGCCTGTTTTGTCGATGGGAAAGCTAGGGAAGTCGCTGCCATATTCATATCGAGTGGTTTTGAGGTTGCCACCGGGGCCAGTACCTAATGCTTTAGCGTGGTTTAGTCCATTCCATTTTTGGAGCACATCGCCAGTCGTGGCATCAATAAAGTAGAAAGGGCGCTCTGGCATTGAGGACGCGATAAAGAAATCGACCAGATACACCACTTGGGCGACTTGGTTCTCATCCAATCTCACCATCAGTTTCGCGTTTTTATTTTCAATGGACTTTTTGCCGACGGTAAACCTGCGGTGAGCAGACAGTGCGGCTTCAATCGCTTGCTCTTGATTCAGTTTTGGCGCGATGTTGGACAGGTCACCACTGATCCCCTGTGCCATGGAGCCGAACACCTGAGTGGGTTGGTTCTTGGAAAGGGTGGCCACGACCGAAGTATCAAAGACGGGTAAACCTAAGTGAGTTTGTTGATAGCGGACTTTGGTTTTTCCATTGGGCAGTACCACCCGTTTAACTTCAGAAAAACCTAATTCTAGTGGGACAACACTCTTCGACTGCGCGATGAGGCTCTGTTGTAGTAATGCATCATTATCGACTTTGACCATTTCTGCAGCGTGTGCAGTAAAGCCGAAAGACGTACCTAGAATGGCTGCTATTTTCCAGCTTAGTTGACGTTGTTGGTTCATTTTTTATTCCTGATTTTAATATAAACTCCTTCTTCCCAACGACTTTATAGGAAGTCTATATGCAACACACAAATGCCATGTGTTGCGAATCAAGATTGGAAGAGCATTTGGATTTATGACAAGTTTATCAGGGAGATTTATTTTTAGAGTATGTAATTCAAAGTTTACAAAAGTCCTTATTGATCAAATTGTTTTTATAAAATTAAGTATTGTTATTTATCGTAAATATATGATGGGTTAGGAGTTATCAAAATCCGCTTTGTTTGAATCTATAGAGTGAATTTCTCTAAGTTAATTTCGATATTTCTCTGTTTTTATCTTAATTACAAATGAGTAAATAACCGGGTTTTGGAAATATTGTCTTTATTATCAATAGTAAACTTGTTTTAACAATGTTACTAAGTACAGATCTAATCTTTTCTACATTTAGTCCTGTTAGATAGAAAAATTCTACATTTTCTTGCTCAATCACAAACTAATAACGATAAGTTATTGTTATGAATGGGGTAAGTCGATTAAGATAGGTCATATAAAAAACTAGACAGAAAAACGCTGAATTTAGATATGGAATTTTTCTATCTAATAGCTGTTATGTTACAAACGTTACTGATCTACTTATTAGTCATAAAAGGAAATTATTTTGTTAGTTAGTACTAAGTTTAGGAAATTAGATAATAGATTCAATATATTGAATGAATCCTTAGAGAATTTAGATAAAGATAAAGATAAAGATAAAGAAAATTTAAAGGTTCTTTTTAGTAAAGAGTATGATGCTTTTTCTTTACTTTACCTAGAGTTTCTTAAACTACATAACGTTTACTTTAAAGGTAATGAATTTGATAATGAATTAGATCGTATTAGTAAATTTCTAATTGATAAAACAGATGAAATTTTAAAGTTGTCTAATGAAAAAAAAGTTAGAGAAATTAACGAAAATCTTTGTAAAATAGAAAAAGATAAAAGATTTGCTATATATAAAATTCAGAAGGTAAACATTATAATAGGGATTTTATCCATTTTATCACTTGTTACACTATTGCTCCTTGGTCTTGATATGGACCATCCCTTCACTCTACTATTGCTAGCATTATCAATACCTCTTCTTACTTCACAGTTAGAGCATCGTATAATATATTATTGTGGAAGTGTGCTTACCTATTTTTTGTTGTTTTACTCTTTGATGAATTTACCAACTCCCGCATATGTCAAAATAATTGATGGAGTCAAAGTCAATGAAAATGTATCAAAAACATTATTGGATAAAGCAACTAAAGAAATTCGACTTCTGATGAATCTAGATTGGCTTACTAAGTAATCGATCTAAAGTAGTATCTATTTAAAAGTAACATAACAAGTTGCTTAAACGGAAAAACAACAGTTGGCCATCGCTTCGCGATTATATCTAACTATTCTTTTCCGCTTAGCAAGGCGTTAGCTCGTCAGTATGTAATAACAACTAGGCTCAATAATGAAGTATTTATTAGATTTAAAAAAGTTACAACAAGGTGATATTGTTTTAGAGGCAGGTGAAACTCCAGTCATCAGTGAAATGATAAAAAAAGCGACTAAAAGCGATTATTCACATGCAATGATTTATATCGACCATACCTTAATTCATGCGGTAAAGAAGGGAGGAGTGTTTTCGAAAAACCCTCAGCGAATACTTTTGTCCTCAAAGGATAGCTTTAAGGTTTTACGCCTTAAAGATCCTGCTCTTCACTCTAAACTAGAAAGTATTTGTGATAATGCGAGAGCAAAAGTTGGTAGTCTATATAGCATGACTGAAGCCGGTAAAGCTGTATTGCCCAATATACTTCAAGGAAAAAACAGGAAACAGTTTTGTTCTAGGCTAGTGGCGCAAAGCTACATAGAGGGTGGAATTGAACTTGTAAACAACGCTGATTATTCCACGCCTGAGGATATAAACAATTCTGATCTGCTAGAAGTGGTAAATGGTTGTGTAAGAGAGGCGACGGAAGAAGATATCGAGATGGCGTCGAGAGAAGATCCTAACTTGGAAAATCAAGAAGAGACATTTAAGTGGTTAAAACTTGCTCGTGAACATCTGAAGAAAGAAGGCGCGGATATTCAAACTATTAATGATATTAGCGAACATTTAGCCAAAGATAGGTCTTCTGATAAACGGATTTGTAAGTTTATAGAATCAACGAAATATTTGAAAATATATGATGTGGACCGTAAATTAAATTCTTATCGATATAATGCTCAGGAATTCACGGAAAAGATGCAAACTGCATTAAATCACGATGAATTAATTGCTAGTGAGGTAGATTTAAATCGTAGAGAACTTGAAAGGCATGGTAAGTCAATTGACATTGCCCGTCAGAACTACCGTAATCTTAATCTTAAGTTTACTAAATTACATATACAACTATACCGAAAAATTTTGCTAGAAACAGAGAGTCGCCTGAAGGTGATTTTACAGCACCCATTTATCGATTCGCAAACATCAAGAATCGCAGACAAATATCTCAGCGAAGTATCAGGTCTAGTGCGTTAGTAAAACGAGCTAACAAGCTGTTTAATAGCGATTCGCAACGCGTGGCACTTTCAATATGCGTTGCGTTTAGTATTTAAGGTGGTATGCGGTGGCTTCGGTATTGTGTTGCTCATACCTTAACAGGGATACATGGATTCCCCCGGTTGTCAAACATCCGCTAAACTTATGTTGATGGGTTTTGGACTGCCGCTCTACATTCGGCCTACTTATCGACGATTCGCATACGTCGTGGCCCTGATGACTTTGCGCGACTGCGGTGCCTTATTCGTTAGATGACATCTAGTGTGTCCGCCGCATTAACAGGCTCTCCGCAAGTGGTCTTAACCTATCTCCATCATTAGCGTCTGCAATGACCCGGTGGGTTTAACTCTTTATGCTGCTTAAGTTTTTACTTAGGCAGCATAGTTTTCATATTCTGTTTGATTGTGTAAAAGCGACCATATAATTCGTGCGTTCTTCGCGGCAAGTGCCACTATTGCTCGGTTCATTCCTCTTCGTTCCAGAACGCCTCTGTACCACTGACTTAACTTATCTTGCTTGTCGCCAAGGTTGGCAATCACGGTCCTTGCGCCGTGAACTAATAGTGTTCTTAAGTATTTGTCGCCGTGTTTGGTTATCCGGCCTAACCGAGGTTTTCCTCCTGTGGAATATTGCTTTGGTACTAGTCCTAGCCAAGCAGAGAAATCACGGCTTTTATCAAA
>NZ_AJYZ02000041.1:989753-996529 GCF_000272045.2 Vibrio crassostreae 9ZC13
TATGGCAACAGCATCATTAAGGTCGTTCTTTCCCTTAGTTCGATAAGGGATTACGTATTTAACGGCCATGATACGGGCGTCATGTCCCAGTTTATTGAGTGTTCTTGCCCAATAATGTGCACCACCACACGCTTCAACGCCTATACGCATGAGTGGCATATTTGCTATTGTAGTCAGTAGTTTAGAGCGGGTTACCGACTTATGAAGTATGACCTTACCATTTTGGTCTACGGCATGAAGACTGAAGTGGTTTTTAGCTAGGTCGACACCGCAGAAATAAGAATAATCAGACATGGTGCCTCCGATGCATTGAAGTACCACATAAGTGTGGTAGATCCTTGGCAGGGTGAACCCATGTCATTCGTTATGTGTCAGAAATATGGAGATATCAATGTTCAGCTCAAGTGCACGTATGCCAACGGATAATATATATAAATTCTTGGCTTTATTTGGTCTAGTTTTAACTGTTTTTGGCGGATGGCTATTCAACAGTACGCATAACAATTTCAACAATAACCTAATGGGCTACTCTATCGGCTTATCTAAATTGGAGCTTATTGCGGACCCAAATTCACATGAAGAACATCAAATAAAGGTACTTGAAAAGAAAATCGAGCTATTAAAGGCTGATAAACCATTCTATATGGGTTTTTCTAGTATGTTCACTGCATTGGGATTAACTCTAATGGGGTATGGGTTCTTTAGGTGGTTCTTTTATCTTCAACCAAAGCTAGATGAATTATTGGAACTTCAGGTTGAAAAGACAAAGCTGGAAGTTAAAGAAGCGAAACGTCTAAAGTTTCAGCGAAAGTAAACGCATAACAAACTGTTTAAGATTGAATCGTAATGCATGGCATTTTTCCGTGCATTACGATAAGCATATGATGTGTATTTGGACGTTCGGTGTTGAGCAGTCTAGATTCTCTTATCAAACGTCAGTTTCACGGAGGAAACATGACAAGCGACCAACTATTGGAAAAGGCACTTTATAGCAGTGCCAGCATCCATCAACCTCATTCTTTAAAAGCTTATTTGGCTTCGAATCACCTTAATAACTACTTCGCTAAAACAGACAATGTGTGGCTTAAAACGAGTGAGTTGATAGACCAAACTGAGATTGAGGTTTTAGGTGAGTATTCTGCAACGCTACAAGCGCCAAAGTTTACGGATTTTCGTATTCACAGGATATTGGATAATGGGGTATACCCAGCGTCGTATGCTGCTTTAATGCAATGGCATGAGAATAAGGGCTTTCAAGACATCTTCTCGCATTACGTTTCACAGGCTTCTCAAACCAGTGAGTATCTTTCCCACAATGTGACTATCTTATTGGCGCTGAACCGTGTTTACCGTGAACTAGAGCCGTCTCAAGTGCCAGCATTCCTTAACCGCTTCACAGAATTTGTAACATCGACAGGTTCTGACGGCGACCGAAGCACTGGCACAAGTAAAGTCGTAGAGCTCAATAGCGTATTACAAGCATGCTTAAAGCAGTTTGGTTTCTTTGGGCATAACCTAATTACGCTTACGTGGATATTACGTTGCAAGGAAGAGCTGTCGAAAGAGCAATATGACTCGATGCTTTCTAATCTTTATCGACAAGCCAATAGCCCTTTGGAAGATCCTGACGATGAGATTGACCAAGCTATCTTAGCGCAGTGTCAAAGCTCAGATAATTCAGATGAGCTCTATGACAATATCCACCGATTGGTTTTTGGTTATACGTCGAATCTACACCAGATAACCATAGCGGATGCATTGTGCTTTCTTCACGAACGATTCCCTGCACATACATCGGAGCTAAAGCACATTGCCGAGTATCAGTGTCGTTTGTTAAGACAGTCAATTTAGAGATAGAGCCACCCCGTTTCGTGGGGTTCTTAGTCGATACGACAAGTTTCAGGCATACCTAACCCAGTGAGCTTGTTCAACGCTTTTATCAGAAGTGGCCCTCAATTTATGGACATGACTAGAAACGTAGAAACCACTCTCCTGAATTTAATTTCAACAGTAAATCACATACAAACGTAGAGGTAGCGCACAGAATCGAAAAAGGGGATATCGCGATTACGGAATCATTGATCTAGCCGATAGTGAGATAGTGATAAGAGGTCGATAATTCGTTGTCGGACTAAATTAGAACTTTAAATCTAATTTCTAAGTAGTTGTTATCTCAGGAAGAGTTTTTGTGCTATGCGCCCCTATATTAAATACATTATCCCTATTTTAATTCCTTTCATTATCCTCGTAATGCCGCTATCAGCGTTTCCATTTGAAGGCCTTACGATTATTCAACAACGCGTTATCGCGATCTTTTTATTAGCGGCATTGTGCTGGGTGTTCGAGCCCATCCCGATCTACGCGACGTCTGTTGTTATTATCGTTCTGCAATTGTTGATGTTGTCGGATAAAGGGCTGATCTTTTTAAGGTTTGAGCATGGGCAGGAACATTTTGGTGAGTTGTTAAAATACAGCGACATCATGGCGACATTCGCCAGCCCAATCATCATGTTGTTTTTGGGCGGTTTTTTCTTAGCGATGGCCGCCACTAAGTATCGATTAGACGTAAACTTAGCCCGTGTATTATTGAAGCCATTTGGACAAGACCCAAAGTTTGTGATGCTCGGCTTAATGTTGATCACTGGCATCTTTTCGATGTTTATGTCTAACACAGCAACAACGGCAATGATGCTCTCTATTTTAACGCCGGTATTGGCTGTGTTTGGCCCGAAAGACCCCGGTCGTATAGCGTTTGCGCTTTGTATCCCTGTTGCCGCTAACATCGGTGGCATTGGTACCCCGATCGGTACCCCGCCGAACGCTATCGCACTTAAATATTTAGTTGGCGATAACCTCATTACGTTCGGTGAATGGATGGCATTTGGTGTGCCGTTTGTCGTTATTATGATGGCGTTAGCGTGGTTTTTAATCGGCTTTATGTACAAAGCTGACCAAAAGAAAATCGAGCTAAGCATCAAAGGTAAATTCCTTAAAACGCCCAAAGCCATTGCGGTGTACGTCACTTTTGCGCTGACCATCATTCTTTGGTTAATGGGCTCAAGCCATGGCATGAACTCTTATACCGTCGCTCTGATTCCTGTCGCTGTGTTCTCACTCACAGGGATCATCAATAAAGAAGACCTGAAAAAGATTTCTTGGGACGTACTGTGGCTTGTATCAGGTGGTATTGCGCTTGGTTTAGCTCTCGATAAAACTGGTTTAGCAAGGCTCGTGGTACACAGCATTCCGTTTGATAGCTACTCACCCTATGTGGTGTTGTTCGGAGCGGCGTTCTTGTGTTTGGTAATGGCAAACTTTATGTCTCATACCGCAACGGCTAACTTGTTAATGCCAATTATGGCGGCATTAGGTTCGTCTATGGCTTCACTCACGCCACTAGGCGGTGAGCTAACGTTAATTTTGGTTGTGACTTTTGCCGCTTCATTAGGTATGTCGCTGCCAATCAGTACGCCACCGAATGCGTTGGCTCATGCCACTGGTCATGTGCAAAGTAATCAAATGGCCAGAATCGGTATTATTTTGGGTGTGGTTGGTGTGCTACTGAGTTTTGTTATGGTGTGGGTGCTACATTCAATTGGTCACATAGGATAACGATACGTGTATCAACAAAAGCTAGAAGCACTGATCGAGCGCTATTTTAACCAAACAGAACGTCGGGTGACGTGCTGTGCCGGTAACACCATTATTGAACAATCAGCGTTAAACACTCGTTTATATTATGTGTTTAGTGGAGAACTGGAAGGGTTTTATACCGATGCGAATACACCGCAAGTGCGAGTATTTAGCGCGGGTAGTGGGGCTTTTATAGGCGTTCATAGCTTCTTTTCAGGTAATTGGACAGCATCTTCAACGGTTGTTGCTAAAACCGATGTTGAGTTAGCGTGGATCGATAAAGACACGCCTGCAGAAGATGAACGTAAATTTGGCCCTCTTACCGCACAGTTCACACCTGTGATTGTCAATGAGTTGTCGCGTCGTCAACGCCGTGCAACACAAGAAGCGATAGCGAAACAAAAAGCGCTAGAGAAGTTACATACTGCTGAGCAAATGACGACCTTGGGTCAATTGGCTGCAGGGATTGCCCATGAGCTTAACAACGCTATTGGTGTAGTTAATAGTAAATCTGGCCGACTTGAAACGGTCATCATGGATCTACTTGAAGAAGTGCATCCAGAAGCCAGCCAATTTTTCGATTTTGGGTTAATGCATGGTCAGAAAACGTCGTCGTCAGAAGCGCGAACACGTGGGCGACAATTTGAAAGAAAATATGGTTTAGACAAGAACATTGCTCGCTCTCTTGCAAAGGCGATTCCAATTGACGCTTCATATGCAACAGACGTTATTTCAAAACATTGGCTGAAAAACCCAGAAGAAGCGATTCGCTTTTGGCAGATGGGTTGTGATTTACATGATTTACGTTTGGCATCTAGACACACCGTCGGCATCGTAAAATCGGTTAAACAACTTGGCAGAGTTGATATTGACACCGAAGAAGCGGTTGATATTAACGACTCCATTAACCATGCCTTATCGTTGTTACAAAGTGAGTTGCGTAGAGTATCTGTGCGATTGAGCCCTGCAGATTTGCCGCCTTTTAAAGGCTCGAAAACAGAGCTCGTTCAGATTTGGGTCAACATTGTAAAGAATGCTTGTGATGCAATGTCGAATTCAGACGATGCCGCAATAGAAATTCAAACCAGATTAAGTAAGAAAAGAATATTAGTTACGATCACGAATAACGGCCCTGAGATAGACGAGGGGACTCGTAGAAAGATATTTCAGCCCAACTTCACCACTAAAAAAGGTGGTTTATCGTTTGGATTGGGCTTGGGTTTATCAGTAGTTAAGCGGATTGTGGCAGGTTATGGCGGAAGTATCATTGTGAAAAGTGATGCTTCTAAAACTGTATTTAGAATCAAGTTACCAATAGAGGGTGAACATGGAGAAGCTTAATTTAATCTGTGTCGATGACCAGAGAGAAGTACTGAGCGCAGTGATACAAGATTTAGAGCCGCTGGCGAGTTGGCTGAATATTGAAGATTGTGAATCAGCGCAAGAAGTGCTTGATCTCATTGATGAACTTGACGCAGAAGGCGAACACATTACCGTCATCGTGTCTGATCATGTGATGCCAGGGAAAACGGGTGTGGAGTTACTCACTGAAGTGTTCCATGACAGTCGCTTTCCGAATACCAAGAAAATTCTTCTTACGGGGCAGGCCACTCATACTGATACCATCAATGCGATTAATGCAGCAGGCATCGACCGTTACTTTGAAAAGCCTTGGCAAGCAAGCACATTGGTTGAGTGCATTCGTACTCTTGTCACTGAGTACATATTTGATCAAGGGCTTGATTACACGGACTATCAGAATGAGCTCGACCAGCAGGTTGTGTTCAGACGCTTGCGTTAGCCTCTTATGTTAGCGACTTACATTATTCACTAGTGTAAGTCGCTTGAAATTCTATGCACCGAAGGACGCTTTCTGAAGGGTTTTTCTTTGAAAGATGTAATCTTTCGCTGCTTATTTTACCTACCTCTTTTAGTCGTTCAGGTTTTGGTACTCAGTTATTAACACACTGGTTGCTGGCTTTAGTCTAAAACTCATACGCTACGCCAACGCCAACGCCAACGGATGCATTGTGTTTTCTTCAGGAACGATTCCCTGAACATACAGCAGAGCTAAAATGTGTCGCAGAGTTCCCGTGTCGTTTGTTAGAAAAGTAAGTCGAAATTATTCAAAAGTGATTCCTAACGCGTGGGACGTGGAGTTCTAAGCCAAATCGGTACTTACAACGTAAAGGACTAGGCTTTTGACGGCTTACTGCGTAATAATGCATTCGCCCACAAGTGGGGGTTTATAGTCAGTAGGATTTTAAAATGAGTGAGATTGCTCGCTTTATATCTGGTGAAGCGCCGGACAAATTTGGTCGAAATATAGAACAGTTATTGGCTTACAATCATTTTTGGTTGGAGCATGACCATAAGTACATTCAAGTGTTCTTCCCAATAGATGAGGGGACTAAGTTTAATCAACATGCCCCGTTGGTTACTCAAGAAGATAAGGTGCTTTTTGCTAATTCAGAAGCGCTCCGCACAGCTCATCTACAAGTGCTTGACCTGATGCTTGAGTTTTGGGGTATGCAGCGAAACGGGAGTGAAATATCTTCATCGTTACCACTTAGCCCGGCTAATCACGTATGGTTAAAGAATCATGACCATAACCAGCTAAGGTTAACGCGAGCCATTCGCAGTTTGTACTTGTTGGGTAATGAAGAGGTTGCGGCTAGGTTATGTGACTTTTTAGTATCAGCGGCGACCGAGACAGGGTTGGTGTCGGATAAAACCGTTCAGTATTGGCGCAATGCCTTGGAAGGTTAGGGTTTTTCTGTGCAGAGCTTCCGGCACTGCTCATAATTGATTCTCAATGCGCGGTATTTTGTACGATGCCGCTTTCTCTATATTCAACATTTGAATGCAATTTGTGGAATATATCAAAGTTAATTAAACTGATGGTAAGTTATTACTTTTCATTATGTTAGGGTTCTTTTCTTAAGGTCAGCGGATTAGGAAGAGGCTAATGAAAAAGGGATTTGTGATAGCGATATCAATCGGCGTTGTTGTCTTCTTTCTTGTTGGTCGTGAACTCCAGTGGTTCGGACCCAACAATTCCGAGTCGTTTCCTAAACTTCCTGATAGTCCCCAATTTGTTCCTTCTACCGATTTCGACGGTGAGTGGCTAGGCCGCCGTATTA
>NZ_AJYZ02000042.1:0-13608 GCF_000272045.2 Vibrio crassostreae 9ZC13
TTTCGGTTTCGGTGGCTGAAAGTTTGGGATAATTTGAAAACCATTTGGACATAGCTATGCCTGTACTCTTACCAGAGTACTAGCGGCAGAAGTTTCATAATTTCTGTTGCGCTGCGCTTACAAACCGATAAGAACATAAATCGATATCTACTTAGCCATCTTTACATACCTTTACATCACATGACGTTATCTTACTTACATTAGTATATTCTTAAGTAGTGAAACAAAGAGAAGGAAAACGTCATGAAAATCAAAAGCACGATAATCGCGTTACTCGGTATCGTTATTGCCTTCGGAGCAATGGCTGGTGGAATGAATAAAGGCATGAATAACAATATGTCACGCCCAGTATTTTCACAGTTTGATCTCGATGGTGATGGCAAGATAACCGAAGCCGAGTTCAATCAAGCACGCTCAGAACGTATTGCCCAGCGAGCAGAAGAGGGACGTACGTTGAAAAATATCAATCAAAGCCACAGTTTTGCTTCGTTAGATAGCAACGCGGATCGCGCTATCTCTCAACAAGAGTTTAATGCTCATCAAGGCATGGTGAACCCCAAAAATACCATGGGCAAAGGCAAAAACAATCAGTAGCTCAATTCAATCAGGCCTCCATTTGTGAGGCCTGACTTATTTTGAGATCAAGGAAGCAAATCCGCTTATGTTGGTGTGCTACCTTTTGCTTAAGGAAAAGCTAATATATAGTAAGGGAATCGCTATGACTAGGTATAGCTGGTTACAAAGGGCTCTGTTTGTTCCTCCTGTTTTGTTGGGCATCGCGTTATTGGTGATCGCACCAGGGATGAAGGCTGAACCGCCTAATGCGAGTAATACGGCTGCTAAAAAGGTGGTTCGGGTGTTGAAAGTCGAGCCGCGAAATATCCAACCTTCTGCCATCGGATATGGACATACCGAGTCTGTTCAAGACTGGCAGGCACAGTCTGAACTTGACGGCGCGGTTGTGTGGGTTTCTGAGCAATACAAAACGGGCGCTATTATCCGCAAAGACAGCGAACTCCTTAGAATTGACCCCACCGCTTATCAACTTACTATTGCCCGTTTGCAAGCTGAGCTTGAAGTGCTAATGCTAACGAATCAGACCATTATCGATTCGCTCAAGATTGCAGAGAAAGAGTTTGAGGTACAACAGTCAGAATATGCCCGCTCAATCAAATTGAGTGAAACCGGGCATATCTCCAAAACAGAGAAAGACCGCGCGACCAAAGACTTGCTCAGCAGCCAGCAACAGCTCCAGACACAGAAAAACCAACTGGCAATTAATCAAGCGCAGCAAAAGGTTTTGCAAACGGAACTAGCACTTGCAAACCGAGATCTCGAACAAACCGTAATTAAAGCCCCATTTGATATTCGCATTGTCGAAACCTTGGTTGGACTCGCCGAGTATGTCAACAAGGGGGAATTGCTGCTCAAAGCGGATGACATCGATGCCGTTGAGGTTCGGGCGCAGTTTCCGCTTGGTAAAATGCGTCCGCTAAGAAATTCCAATCGCTTTGACTCGCTTGACGAAGATGTTCATAGCAACTTGAGCGCGACAGTCGAGCTCCAAGCAGGCGATAAAGTAATTACTTGGCCTGCCGAGATCAGCCGCTCCGGCGGTGAAATCGATGCTCAGACTCAAAGCCAAAGCCTGGTTGCACAAGTAAATCAGCCCTATCAGCAAGCCATTCCCGGGGAGAAGCCACCACTTATTCGTGGGACTTTCGTTAAAGTCACGATTAAAGCACCAATGATGGAGCAACAAGTCTTGCTACCGATAAACGCCATCCATGATGGTAAAGTTTACACTGTCTCTGAAGGTAAACTGAAAAGCAAACCTGTCAGGATAGATTTCGTCCAAGGGCAGGTTGCGGTGATCAAATCTGGCGTGGAATTCGGTGATGTGGTTGTGCTAAGTAAACTTTCACCCGCCGTTGAGGGGATGGCTTTACAACCGCAACCGGATGAGAAAATCGGCCTTTGGTTGGATACGCAGAGCGGATTTAAAGCCCTAAACGCGATTCAGAAAGAGGGAAAATTATGATCGCTTTTTTTGCTCGGCACACCACTGGCGCCAATGTCCTGATGATGGCGGTACTGCTGTTAGGGGCTTTTGCCTTGCCCAAACTGCAGAAAGACACTTTTCCGTTGACGCCGACCAAAAATATTGAGGTTCGGATAGTTTATCCGGGCGCGTCACCTTTTGAGATGATGGAAGAAGTGTGTTACCCGTTGGAAGATTCTCTCGATAAGCTGAGTGGAATTAAAGAGTTAAGCTGTGATGCCCGAGAGAGTTTGGTCATCGCCAATGTGGAAATCGGCGATGATGAAGACATTGACACTTTAACCAGCGATATTCAACAGCAGGTTAACGCCATCAGTGATTTTCCGGATCGAGTTGAGCAGATCACGGTGTCGAAACTGGACCGAGTGGCAACGGTGGCCAGTGTCGCGATTACCGGCAATATGTCAGATAGGGACTTATATCTCTATGCCCAACAAATTAAGCACAAGTTAAAAGAGAGCCCATTGATCGCTCAGGTGACCGTGAGCGGTTTTGCGGATCAAGAAATAGAAATTCGCGTATCGCAGTGGAAGTTGCAGCAGTACGGCCTGAGTGTGTCCGACTTGTCCAATCTAGTACAACAGCAAAGTATCAGCACTCCTGCTGGCGTATTTAGTAATGACTTGGAAGAGATCAGCGTCCGCTTCGACCACTTAGGCAGCAACGTCAGAGACTTCGAAAATATCGTGATTAAATCCAGTGAGACGGGGACTCAGGTTCGCCTCGGTGATGTTGCCGTTATTCAGCAGAAGTTCACTAGCGATGAAAATCAAATCCTGTTCAATGGTCAGCGTGCCGCTTTGCTTCAGGTGTCCAAAACGCAATTTCAAGATACCTTAACGGTCAAAGATGCGATCGTCAGCATCGTTGAAAAAGAACAGGCGAGAGCCCCTGAAGGCGTCGCTTTAACCATCACCCAAGATTCCAGCACTAATATTATTGAGCGTCTGAGAATCCTCACCAGCAATGGCGCACAGGGATTAGCACTGGCATTTTTGATGTTGTGGGCGTTTTTTAATATTCGCTTTAGCTTTTGGGTCACCATGGGGCTGCCGGTTTCATTCCTTGGCGCCATTTTTGCGATACAACTTCTCGGTTATACCCTGAATATGATGACGCTGGTCGGGCTGATTGTCGCGATTGGTCTGCTAATGGACGACTCGTTGATCATTGCAGAAAACATCGCTGCCAAGAGGCAACAAGGGCTACCCGCGTTTGACGCTGCAGTTGAAGGTACCAAACAAGTCTTCCCAGGTGTGATTGCATCGTTTGCTACCACCATCATGGTGATAGGGCCGCTGATGTTTCTCACAGGCAAGATGGGCGAAGTACTACGCTATATTCCCATCGTGTTATTGATTACCTTGCTTGTTAGTCTGATAGAAGCTTTCTTGATCTTGCCGTCTCATTTGGCACATAGCCATACTGAATCTCGCTCTAATCCTATACGGGACAAGTTCATTGCCGGTTTTGAAAACATCAGAGACAGATTCTTTGTGCCAGTGAGTGTCAAGGCGATGAATGCACCTTATCTTTCAGTAGGGATATTGGTGATGGTGGTGATGATTTCAACCGCTTCCATTTCGTCAGGTTGGCTGAAATTCAAAGCCATGCCTGCCTTGGAAAGTGATGTGCTGCAGGCGCGTATCTTGCTCCCTCAAGGCAGTTTACTGAGCCAGACAGAGGCGGTGGTGGAGAAGGTTTCAAACGCGCTTGATGAACTCAACCAAGAATACGCAGAGAAATACCCAAGCTCAAAACCTTTGGTCGCGAGCACCACGATCATGTTCAACTCAAATGCTGATGCTAATGAGTCGGGGCCGCATATGGCAACCGTCAGTGCCGATCTATTGCCAGCGCAATTTAGGCAGCAGAGCATTAAAGATCTGATCCAAGATTGGAAACAAAAAGTAGGCCCTACGGCGGATGTGGTTTCACTCAAGTTTACCGATAAAGAACGGGGCATTGCTGGCAATGGCATTGATATTCGGGTTCAGGGTGAGTCGTTACAAGAGCTCAATCAAGTCAGCCGCTCGCTGGTGAAATGGTTGAAGGGATTTGACGGTGTCTATAACCTCTCCACCGATCTGCGTGAGGGCAGAACCGAATTTCACGTTAACCTTAAAGATGAAGCTGGCGTGATGGGAGTTAATGCTTCCAACATTGCTCAAACGCTGCGCAGCGCGGTAAAAGGCAGTACTGATCTGACGGTTTTCCAACAAGGCGAGCTGGTGGATATTAGTGTGAGACTGGATGAGTTTACGCACCAAGCTAGCCTGTATGAGTTGAATAACTTGATGGTGACGGCAGGCAATGGAACCCTAGTTCCATTATCAAGTGTTGCGACGTTTGACAGAAAACAAGCCTTCTCGCGAATTCACCGCATTAATGGGATGAACACTGTGGTTGTGCAAGGCAATATCGATACGCGGGTTGCCAATGCGCGTGAAATCATGCTGCAGTTCAATAGCGAATTTGTCTCGCAAACTCAACACAAATTCCCAGACATCACCTTCACCTCGCAAGGTCAGGATAAAGAAAGCTCAGATACGGGCTCCTCGCTGGCGACCTTCTTTGCTCTTGGCGTGGTGGGGATTTATCTTATTTTAGTGTTCCTGTTACAAAGCTACACTCAACCGATTGCTGTGCTGCTGGCAATCCCTATGGGCTGGATTGGTGTGGTATGGGGGCACTTGGGCATGGGGTTCGATTTGACTATTCCAAGCTTGGTTGGCTTTGCTACCTTAGCGGGTATCGTCGTTAACGATAACATTCTGTTGGTCAATTTTATTAAGAAGAATATCGCCCAAGGCGAGCGCTTGATAGACGCTTGTCGAGAGGCGGTACGTGACCGATTTAGAGCGATATTTATCACCTCGTTAACCACATTTGCAGGATTGCTTCCACTGTTAACCGAAACCAGTACGCAAGCGCAATTTCTGATCCCGTTAATTGCCAGTATTGCGTTTGGCTTAGTCTCGGCTACGTTACTAGCGTCAATTGTTGTGCCTTGCGTGCTGCTTATTTTGGACGATTTAAAGCTGACCAAATGGGCAGAAGGTGCTCAATCTTCCCTTTGAGGCCCTTGGGAGTGCATGCTGAACCATGTCATTTAGCCCGGCATGAAAATGGTAGTTTGCGTAGAATTTATTTGGCGATTAAACCCTATCACTGACTGCTGTTTTTTTGCGTACAAAAAACAATAGGGTCAGGTCTTGTCTTTTGCTCTTTGGTGGCAGTTTTTCTATCAGGTTTAGTTATTTGTCATACCTGAAGTTATTAGTCATTTGCTAATGTTTGATTTTCCAAAACTCATTTCTGTCCAAAAGTTTGTTATACACACATCCACTATACGGTGATCCCTACACCACACTCACCACCAAAAAAAGCGCAGACCTTTCGATCTGCGCTTGTGGTTATTGTCCCGATAACACTGTTTAAATCGTTTTCAATTAACCCACGTTCTTACGTGCGTTTTGGAACATACGCATCCAAGCGCCATTCTCGCCCCAACCTTCCGGAGACCAAGAGTTTGCAACCGTACGGAATACACGCTCTGGGTGAGGCATCATAATTGTCACGCGGCCGTCAGTCGTTGTTAAACCTGTGATAGCGTTTGGCGAACCATTCGGGTTATTCGGGTATTGCTGCGTTTGGTTACCGTTGTTATCAACGTAACGTAGAGCAACCGTACCTGAGTTTTCAATCGCGTTTAGGTGGTCGTTATCACGTACTTCTACGCGGCCTTCACCGTGAGAAACAGCGATTGGCATACGAGAACCTTCCATGCCGTTGAAGAATACAGAATCTGACTTCTGAACTTCTACTAGGCTGAAACGTGCTTCAAAGCGCTCAGATTCGTTGCGAACGAAACGTGGCCAGTACTCCGCACCTGGGATAAGTTCACGTAGATTCGACAGCATCTGACAACCGTTACACACACCTAGAGAGAAGGTATCTTCACGCTTGAAGAAGTTTTCAAACTGGTCACGAGTAGAGTCATTAAACAAAACCGACTTCGCCCAACCTTCACCAGCACCTAGTACATCACCGTAAGAGAAGCCACCACATGCCACAAGGCCGTTGTATTCTTCTAGTACCGCTTGACCTGTTAGGATGTCGCTCATGTGAATATCAGTTGCTTCGAAGCCTGCACGGTCGAATGCTGCTGCCATTTCAACGTGAGAGTTAACACCCTGCTCACGTAGAATCGCCATCTTAGGCTTAGCACCTGTGTTGATGAACGGTGCTGCGATGTCTTCGTTTACGTCAAAGCTCAGTTTCACGTTCAGACCTGGGTCCGAGTTGTCTTTCTTCGCTTCATGTTCTTGGTCAGCACATACTGGGTTATCACGCAGACCTTGCATCTTGTGCGTTGTCTCAGCCCAGATAGTACGTAGTTCAGTACGGTTACGTTCAATCACTACAGACTCGCCAGACTTAATCACTAGTTCATCTGATGCTTCCCCTTCACCAACAACGCAGCCAATCACATGAGAACATGCTTCTAGACCGTTAGCTGCAAGAGTAGAAAGTACTGCGTCTAGGTCGTCGTTACGGACTTGGATTACTGCACCTAGCTCTTCGTTGAACAGTGCTGCTAGCGTGTCTTCACCTAACGCTTCAATGTTTGCATTAACACCACAGTGACCTGCGAATGCCATTTCTGCTAGCGTTACGAATAGACCACCATCGCCTTTATCGTGGTAAGCGACAACTTGGTCGTTCGCTACAAGTGCTTGAACGCCTTCGTAGAAACCTTTTAGTTGCGCTGCGTTGTCTACGTCTGCTGGCTTGTCACCAAGCTGCTTGTAAACCTGTGCAAGTGCTGTTGCACCCATACGGTTTTTGCCGTTACCTAGGTCGATAAGAACTAGGCTTGTATTACCTTTGTCAGTGCGAAGCTGAGGAGTAATCGTCTTACGAACATCTTCAACACGTGCAAACGCAGTGATAACAAGAGATAGCGGAGACGTTACTTCTTTCTGCTCGCCATTCTCTTCCCACTTAGTCTTCATCGACATTGAGTCTTTACCCACTGGGATAGTTAGACCCAGAGCTGGACATAGTTCTTCACCAACCGCTTTAACCGCTTCGTAAAGACCTGCATCTTCACCTGGGTGACCTGCTGGAGACATCCAGTTAGCCGACAGTTTAATGTGTTTGATATCGCCAATGTTGGTCGCTGCGATGTTAGTAATTGCTTCACCAACCGCTAGACGAGCCGATGCGCCGAAGTCTAGAAGTGCCACTGGCGTACGCTCACCAAGAGACATAGCCTCACCGTGGTAAGAGTCGTAGCTTGCCGCTGTTACTGCGCAGTTAGCAACAGGAACCTGCCATGGACCAACCATTTGGTCACGAGCTACAAGGCCTGTTACCGAGCGGTCACCGATGGTGATAAGGAATGTTTTCTCAGCGACTGTTGGCAAGCGAAGAACACGGTCAACCGCTTCGTTCATCTCGATGCCAGAACGGTCAATCGCAGGGTTGTTAGCTTTTAGCGTTTTCGCGTCACGGTGCATCTTAGGTGTTTTACCTAATAGGATGTCCATTGGCATGTCGATTGGCGTGTTGTCGAAGTGTGAATCTTCTAATTTCAGATCACGTTCTTCAGTTGCTTTACCAACCACTGCGTACGGTGCACGTTCACGCTTACAAATCGCGTCGAACGTTGCCATGTCTTTATCAGCAACCGCCATTACATAACGCTCTTGAGATTCGTTACACCAGATCTCAAGTGGGCTCATGCCCGGCTCATCGTTTGGCACGTCACGTAGATTAAAGATACCGCCACGCTCGCCATCGTCGACTAGCTCAGGAAGAGCATTCGAGATACCGCCCGCGCCCACATCGTGGATAAATGCGATTGGGTTCGCATCACCAAGCTGCCAACAACGGTCGATAACTTCCTGACAACGACGCTCCATCTCTGGGTTTTCACGTTGTACAGAAGCGAAATCAAGATCTTCAGAAGAAGAACCAGAATCCATTGAAGATGCCGCACCGCCGCCAAGGCCGATGTTCATCGCAGGACCACCTAGAACGATTAGGCTTGCACCTACCGGGATCTCTTTCTTCTGAACGTGCTCATCACGGATGTTGCCAAGACCACCAGCTAGCATGATTGGTTTGTGGTAACCACGCACTTCTTCACCTGCGTGAGAGTTTACTTTCTCTTCGTAAGTACGGAAGTAGCCAAGTAGGTTTGGACGACCAAATTCGTTGTTGAATGCCGCGCCACCAAGAGGACCTTCAAGCATGATATCCAGAGCAGTAACGATACGGCTTGGCTTACCAAAGTCAGTTTCCCAAGGTTGAACGAAGTTCGGGATCTTAAGGTTAGATACAGAGAAAGCAACAAGACCCGCTTTTGGCTTACCACCAATACCGGTTGCGCCTTCATCACGGATTTCACCGCCTGAACCTGTCGATGCGCCTGGCCACGGTGAGATTGCCGTTGGGTGGTTGTGCGTTTCAACTTTCATCAAGATGTGTGTTTTTTCTTGGTGGTAGCTGTACTGGCGAGTTTCTGGATCTGGGAAGAAACGACCAACTTCAGAACCTGTCATTACCGCTGCGTTATCTTTATAAGCAGACAGAACATGTTCTGGTGTCGTTTCAAAGGTGTTCTTAATCATCTTGAACAATGATTTTTCTTGCTTAACGCCATCGATAGTCCAATCAGCGTTAAAGATCTTATGACGACAGTGCTCTGAGTTCGCTTGTGCAAACATCATTAGTTCGATGTCAGTCGGGTTACGACCTAGCTTCTCAGTGAAGCTTTCAAGAAGGTAATCAATCTCATCTTCTGCAAGTGCAAGACCTAGGGTAACGTTTGCTTTTTCAAGCGCTTTACGTCCACCAGTTAGTAGGTCAACTTCCGCATAAGGAGCAGGCTCAGCAACGGTAAATAGTGCCGCCGCTGATTCGAAGTCAGTGAAAACCACTTCCATCATACGGTCGTGCAGGATTGCTTTCAGCTCAACAAGTTGAAGTTCAGAAAGTTCAGCAGAGGTTTCAATGTAGAAAGCAGTACCGCGCTCTAGACGTGACACTTTAGCCAGTCCGCAGTTGTGTGCGATATCTGTTGATTTTGAAGACCAAGGCGAGATAGTGCCTGGGCGTGGCGTTGCAAGCAGCAGTAAACCTTCAGGTTCATGCTCTTCAATCGTTGGACCGTAAGTCAGTAGCTTTTCTAGCTTCTCAACTTCAGACTCATCTAGGTCTGCCGTTAGATCAGCAAAGTGGGCAAACTCAGCGTAAATACCTGTTACAGGTAAGCTTAATTCACGACAAAGCTCTAAAAGCTTGTTAACACGAAACTCAGATAGAGCTGGGGAGCCACGCAAAATTCTCATGTGCTTACGTCTCTTATGCAGTTGATTAAGGTAGTATTGGAATAAATTCAGTGGGTTAAAGGAAAAACCTAACTGTTTTCTTCGAAGCTATTCCCGAAGGTTTAAAAACCTATGCCGATCCCACCTCTTCAATGCGAGCGCATTATAAAGCATTTCTTTTTGTGACGTAACACCAAAAGCAACCGTTTGCGTGATTTTTTTTATCTTTCTGCGTAAATGGTACTTTTGCTGCATTTATCACCACTTTTACAACTGTTTAATTAAACCTGCTTTGCCAGCCTTGCGGGGTTTGGTATAAAGGAGCTTCCACTTTTCGAGATTTCATTTTGATGCCTAAATTTACGCTCATCTTTTCGTCTAAGTTCCTTCTGCTCGCCATCGCCCTATTTGGGTTGGCTGGATGCCAGATTGAATCTGAACCTAAAAGTGTCCTTGAGCAGATACGAGATCGTGGCGTTCTTCGTGTCGGCACCCTAAATAACCAACTCTCTTATTACATCGGTCCTGATGGTCCTGCTGGCTTGGATTACGAATTAGCTCGTGAATTTGCGCAGGAGCTTGGTGTAAAGCTTGAGGTTAAACCCGCTTACCGTTTGTCAGGCTTATTCCCTGCGTTGAAGAAAGGCGAGATCGACCTTATCGCGACCGGCTTAACGCAAAATAACAAACTGACACGCGCTTACCGCGCCGCGCCTGCTTATTACTATGTAAGCCAACAGGTCGTGTACAAAAAGGGCCAATGGCGCCCAAGAAACCTTGAGCAATTGATCAATTTTGAGAATGAGCGTCAGGCTGAGTTTGTAAAAGCACAAGCTGAATCAGAAGCTGCGGTATCAAGCGAGACGCTGACGCCCTCTTTGGTTGTGGTGAAAGACTCGCACTTTGAACCAACACTCAAACTGCTGCAGAAAACGCACGATGACTTCATCTATGACGCGGTTGGCAATGCAGACATCAATGACCTGCTAAAAGAAGTATCAACAGGCGAACGTTTATTCACAGTGGCCGACTCTATCGAGCTATCACTGGCGCAACGTTTGTACCCAGATGTTGCCTTGGCATTTGAGCTGACAGAAGACCAACCTATCTCTTGGTATTTGCAGAAGTCTGAAGATGAAAGCCTTTATGCTCTGTTGATTGAGTTCTTCGGTAACCTAAAACAGTCTGGTGAACTGGCTTCACTAGAAGAGAAATACATCGGCCACATCGGCACTTTTGACTACGTTGATACTCGTGCCTTTATCCGCGCACTGGACAGCAAGTTGCCAAAATGGTCGCCGCTATTTCAAAGGTACTCTCAAGAATTTGATTGGCGCTTGATTGCCGCTTTGGCCTACCAAGAATCACACTGGAACCCTGTTGCGCGCTCACCAACGGGTGTTCGTGGCATGATGATGTTGACACTGCCCACCGCGAAGAGTGTTGGGGTAACCAACCGTCTCGACCCGAACCAGTCGGTACAAGGCGGTGTTGAGTACCTGCGTCGTATCGTGAACCGAGTACCAGATTCAATCACTCAACACGAAAAGATCTGGTTTGCACTTGCTTCATACAATGTCGGTTACGGGCACATGATGGACGCGCGTCGCCTCACGAAGGCACAAGGTGGCGATCCCGATGCTTGGGGCGATGTGAAAGACAGACTGCCTCTGTTAAGACAGAAGAAGTACTACAGCCAAACTCGCTACGGCTATGCGCGTGGTGATGAAGCTAGAAATTACGTTGAGAACATTCGCCGTTATTACCAAAGCATCATCGGCCATGTAAATAAGCGTAATAAAGAACAAGAAGAGAGTCTTGAGGGTTTGATTGTCATCCCACCTTTAGAGACTTCTAGTGCTGAATCAAGCATTAGCGCTGCTGAATCGACAGTAAGCAGTTCAGAATCTTCGCAATAGAAACTAAAAGAGCAATGCCATTAAGCATTGCTCTTTTTTATTGTGCTTTTTATAACTGCGCATAAAAGAATAAGCTCGACAAAAGGCCGTGAAAATCGATGTGTCATATTGCAGTAACAATCGAACTTTATAACGGCACACCATAATCAAGATTATGCTCTGTTGCACTTCCGTGCTGGGTTTTCGCTAGAACTGCTCTTCTGGGTAAGCCAAGCGCGCGACAGGCCAAATAAACGAATAACACTATAATTAAATCGTTAGTCCAAACTAAAAAGTCAGACGACAAATAGGAAATCATTGAAATGATGAAGAAACTGAAATCGAAACGCCTTGATAAGACCGTTGCTGCAAACCGTCGTAAGCGTATGCTTTCAAATAATAAGAAGAAGATCATTTGGCGCAATCGCGCTTTCATGCAGATGATTGCTGAGTAAATGTAGTTACTCAGTCAGTTTGCTTGGCACTCTTGCGATAGAGAGTGCCGAAAGTACGCTGCTATTTCTTATTGCCAGCCTTCATCTCTGCTTCTAAACGCTGCTCTTCCAACAGACGTTCTTGCTTTCGCTTCTCTTTTATCTCTTTTCTACGACGCTTGAAAAACGCTTGTAATTGCTCACGGCACTCTTCCTCTAACAAACCATGTTCAACGTCGGCATAGTGGTATGAGGCCTGGCTTTCAAACAAATTCAACACTGTACCTGCAGCGCCTGCTTTTAAGTCTGGAGCACCAAACACAATGCGCTTTACTCGGCTGTGTAGCAAGGCACCTGCGCACATTGGGCAAGGCTCTAGCGTAACGTATAAAGTGGTATCGAGTAGCCGATAGTTTTCTAAGGTTTGACCGGCTTTACGCAAGGTTTCAATTTCTGCGTGTGCCGTAGCATCGTGGCTGCCAATCGAACGGTTCCATCCTTCAGAGATAATCTCCCCATCTTTTACTAATACTGCACCAACAGGAACCTCTCCCTCGCTCTCTGCTTGCGTAGCCACCTCGATGGCGCGTCGCATGAAGATTTCATCTTGAGGGGTGAATTGATGGTCTGACAAAGGGAACTCCAGAAACAAAGGATAAAAACGAAAATAGGTATGCGGTGAAGCATACCTAATCTTAGAGATAATGAACAATAAAGAGGTAATAGACAACAACAGACAATGAACCATTGCCGCTTGCTGGTTGGTCGAACTGTTAGCTATTAGCGTCTTCTGTGTCACCGGCTATTGGCGTCGCTTTGATGCTCACAATACGGTTATTCTCAACAGAGATAATTTCAAACTGCCACTGCTGGTATTGAACAACTTCGCCTGCATCCGGTAAGCGCCCTATTAACCAAGTCACAAGGCCATTCAACGTTTGGAAGCTCTCGCTTTCGCCCTCAAAATCCGATAGCTCTAAACGGTTCTTCAGTTCACTGATAGGAATCAATCCATCCACCAACAAACCGTCTTCCACTTGCTCGGTCCAAAGATCGTTCGGATTATTCGATAGCTCGCCAGCAATCGCCTCAAGAATATCGTAATGAGTCACAAGACCTTGAACATCGCCATACTCGTCGACAATGAATGCCATCTCGGTACCCGACTCTTTAAAGTAGCCAAGTAGGCGCAGAGCTTTCATCGATTCTGGAACATAGATCGGCGAGCGAGACAGCCCCATGATCACTTGAATGCTTAGATTGCCCGCCTGATTCAGCAAGGCTTTGGCTGACACTGTACCCACCACTTTATTGAGGTGATCTTGGCACAATGGAAACACACTGTGTTTTGATGAACGCAGTTTCTTTAATATCTGCTCAACGGGTTGGTCGACATCCAGAAAGTCGATGTCTCGACGCGGAGTCATCAATGAGCTCACAAGACGATCATCAAGCTGCAAGATATTACGAATCATCTCTTGTTCGCCGCGTTCAATCACACCCGATTCTGAGCCCTCTTTCACAAGTGCATGGATATCATCTTCGGTAACGCTATCTTCTTCACCGCCTCGGCCCATCAACTTAAGAATACCTTCCGTTGAAGCCGACAACGCAAACACAAACGGCGTCGCGATTTTAGATAACCAGAAGATTGGCAGCGCGACTAACACAGCAATGTTTTCAGCTTGAGACTGAGCAAAACGCTTTGGTACCAACTCACCGACAACGATAGCGAAATAAGTAATACCTACCACCACAACCGCAGTAGACAAGATGTTCGCTTGTGTTGGGTCTAGTCCCCACAGTTCAAGTTGAACGGCTAGTGGAGCCGATAGCGTCGCCTCACCCACAATCCCGCTGAGTAGTCACCACTT
>NZ_AJYZ02000042.1:13618-13724 GCF_000272045.2 Vibrio crassostreae 9ZC13
TTCAGGTTCGCCTCGGTGATGTTGCCGTTATTCAGCAGAAGTTCACTAGTGATGAAAATCAAATCCTGTTCAATGGTCAGCGTGCCGCTTTGCTTCAGGTGTCCAA
>NZ_AJYZ02000042.1:13734-37052 GCF_000272045.2 Vibrio crassostreae 9ZC13
ATGTCCAATTTCGTGCTAGTAGGTACCAGAATCTTCCGTGATTGTTAAGTTCGATGAAGGGATAAAACCTTCAAATCAATCTAAGTATGTTTTGAAAATGTGATTAAAAAGGCTGAATCAATAAACTGATCAGCCTCTATCGATTTATTCCATTAAAGGTAACGACTTCTCAAATGATCTTTGAAGTATTGCGCATTCAAGGTTTCACCTGTTGCACCTTTCACCAAATCATCAGTAGTAAGCAGGCTGCCTTTGCTCCAAATGTTCGATTCTAACCAATTGAAGATAGGGGATAGGTCACCGCTTTCAATCACTGAGTTTACATCCACTGTTTTCTTCATTGAAGCCATGAACTGAGCCGCGTACATCGCACCTAATGTGTAAGGTGGGAAGTAACCGAATGCGCCGTCCGTCCAGTGGAGAATGTGACCTGCATTTTAAGGTAGTTGCGGCTGTCCAAATTCTTGCTAACGGGGCGACTTAACTCACAAAGTACGAAAAGTGGGGGCAGAGTACAGTTCTTGACTCAAACGAATTCGCTAGTTTTTGCTCTGTAAATCGCACTGAAAGAGTCACACACATACAAGGTAGTATGAGCATAGCCTTGAACAAGCCCAAAATCCTCGCTGAGAGCGTTTGAGGAGGTCTGAGGGTTGTTTTTGGTAGCTAATTTACCCATTTACCATAATAAGAATGATGAACTCCGACTTTAATTGCATGAAACGAGAGCTATCTATTTAGTTTCACTGCTGCGACAATCTTAATTTCTTACTAAACTGGAATTAGTATTGAACTAATAAAAAAGGAATAGTTATGCGAATTGTTTTTTTTGTTTTTGCTCTTTTTTTTTCTTCCCTTTCATTTGGAGGTTTTAAACCAATTCACGATAAAGCCTTAGAAGAAAAAGCACTCGATGCATTAGAAGTTCACTTAGTAGCTGAAGGTTTGATAAGAGATGATGCTGAGCTAGCTCTCGCGTATGAGGAGGGAGGGAAGAGTATTTTTTTCTTTCGAGTAAGAGAGCATGAAGGTGGGGATGAGTTATATAGGGTTTTTTGCTCAAAGGCTAGGTGCCGTTTTAGTTATAACTGACAATTGAAGTTGTAGTGGTCTAATGATCCCTGACAATCACGTAAGCGACTTTTTCTATCCTTTTAATTCATGCTTTGCTTAATTGGCAATCTTGCTAAAACGGAAATGTCCAGAGGCTTCATAAGCCTGAAGCTTTACTCGTGGCGCTTTTCTTGCAAAGTGCCTGCTAGCTCAGATCTGTCGGGTGGACGACACTTGTTACCAAGTGCCGTCTCCCTAAGAACCCAGCGTGCAACTTTCACTGCACTAGGCTCAAGCCTCCACGAAGGCATCGTTTGATACCCAGCAACTTATAAAGCAGTCGAAGCAGGTTCGTTCCAAGAGTTACGAGCTAGCCTTTTAGATTTTCTCTTTACCAAGTATTCTTGGTAAAGAGGGTCAAAGGGTGTCGCTGCACTTCGGATTTTCACATGCCTTTCTATTGGCACTTTGGCTATTTGGAAGAGATTGAACTGGCAATCCATATCCATGATCTTCTGCCAACCGTGAAACTGCCATTGGCCTTTTCGGTTGATGAAGTATTTTAGGGCAATCCAAGTTTTAGACTTTGTTGGATGACGCCTTTTAGCCCAGTGCCATAACGTATGGAATAACTTGTGACCTACATATCCGAATACCTGTTTAGCTACGCAGTGCCGATAATAGTTCGACCATCCCCTGAGTTTAGGATTTATCAGTTTGATAAGATCATTCACTGGAAGGGTTACGTGCTTTTTGATGAGTTCACGCAGATTGCTTAAGAACATCAACGTATTGGATTTACTCGGCTTGATGAGCAGTTTCCCTTTGTACTTCCTATGGTTGAACCCAAGAAAATCAAAGCCATCGTTGATATGAGTAATGTGCGTTTTCTCTTCGGATAATGTTAAGCCTCTTTCCGCTAAGAAATCAGCAATCAACGGTTTGATATCGTTCTCGAGCACTTCCTTTGAAGCGCAAGTGACGACGAAATCGTCGGCATATCCAATAAAGTTAGCTCTTGCTCCTTTCTTAAGCGCGGTAGACTTAATGCGCTGTTCGAGACCCGATAACGTCATCAACATCAAGGTGGGGGATATAATTCCGCCTTGAGGAGTGCCTTCGTCGGTGTCGTAAAACAGCCCTTTGTCTACAAAGCCTGACTTTAGCCATTGCTCCAACATCCGTTTATCGATGGCGATGTTATCCATAAGCCATTGATGCCCGATTTTGTCGAAGCAAGCTTTAATATCTCCTTCAAGAACCCATTTAGCCGATTTCTTTAAAGCCAAACACTTGAAGCACTGGTCGACAGCGTCAGCCGTGCTACGATTTGCTCTAAAGCCATAACTATTCGGGTCGGCAGTTGTTTCTGATATGGGCTCTAGCGATAATAGGTGTAGCGCTTGTTGTGCTCTGTCTATCATGCATGGGATGCCCAGAGGTCGAAGCTTGCCATTCTTTTTGGGGATATAGATACGCCTGAGTGGTTTCGCTTGATAAGCTTTCCGACTCAGTTGATTTACTGCTTTCATACGACGCGTGTCTGTGTTCCAGACAACGCCGTCTATTCCAGGCGTTTTACTGCCTTTATTTTGAGAAACTCGCTTAACAGCAAGAAGTTTTGCTGAGCGAGAGTGAGTCAGTATCCACTGCAATGCTTTTGCTTTGCCGTGTTTACCGTCTCTAGTTGCCTTTGCGATACGCATTTAAAGCTTTAAGACGTTCGCCTCTACGGCCTTCCAGTTAATGGATTGCCACGGTGCACTGTCAGAAGATGCACTAATCTCATTCGAAATCGTCATTTGCTTTTCTTCCTTAATAAAGTTCTTCAAACTCTCTCGCAACGAGAGACCAGTTGGAAGTGGGCTCACTTTCGTGATCAGGCACAAACCTGTATCTGCGTCATTACAATGCAGCCTTTGCTTTTTCCAACCTCCTCTACCCGCATCACTATCGGCCACAGAGGCTTTCCCGTAGGGAGTGATACAGGCTTACCGTGTTCCGTATGTCACGCAATGTCAGTTTAGATGCCCGCTATGGTGCGGAGAGTTCAATGATCACGAAAGAGCATGGGGCAATCTCTTTCCGACTCTCGTGCCTTTTGGCTACAGCGTATTAACCACTTCCGCTGTTTCACAACATAACGCACCTTACGCGGATTCACTTATGTTCATCATGCTGACTACCTAGCACTCACCCGATGTTGTGGTTATCAGGAGGATCGTCCTCTCACGATTTCAATCCCGATTGGAAAATACCAACCTTCGTTACATTGTCAAAGCCGCTACTTTATTCAGGCTCCTAGGTTCATCTGGTGATACAGATGGTTCACTCGTTTAGCGGTGAACAGCGCTTCATACGACTTCACGTCGCACGCCCCATTATTTGTTAGACTAAATACTCAATCAAATACTATTAATAAAAATGATCATACAAATACTAATGTGAGCCTGATAAGCACATTTCTTGATGAAATCTACTTATGCTCTTTCTCCATACTTTGGGAACTCTACTATAAACGTATTCCTACTATTTTCTCTGGGAATGAGCTCAAGTGTTGCACGGTGTAGTGCAGTAATGTCTTTGCAAATTGACATCCCTAAACCCGCACCATCGCCATGTTCGGAATGACCCCGATAAAACTGTTCGAAGATTCTTTCACGAGTTTCTTTCGGGATGTCTGGGCCAGTATCGGAAATTAAAACTTTGATTGTATTATTTTTCTCTATGACGCTGACTTGGATGTCACTGTGTTCGCCGGAGTAACGAATCGCATTATCGACGAGGTTACGAAATAACACCTCTAACAACATTCGATCACCTGATATAGCGATGTTGGAAGATGATAAACTGATGTCTTGCTTATGTTTCAATGCTAACGGTGCCAAATCAGCAACAACGGTTTGCAACAAAGGGGTTAGTTCAACGGTGTCGAATACACGTTCTGATAAGCTATCTACTTTAGCTAAAGTCAGTAGCTGATGGATAAGGCGGTCAGTGCGTTCAATGCCTTGCAGAATGTTGAGTAAATCTCCTCTCAGTTGCTCCGGATCATTACTTTCAAGCGCATTTTCTACGTTAAGACGAAGGATTGTTAGTGGGGTTTTTAGTTCATGCGCTGCAGCACGTGTAAAGCGTTTCTCTCTTTGCCAGGCTAACTTTAGTTCAGAGAGGAGAGAGTTGAGCGAATCGACAAGTGGTGCGAGTTCAACGGTGTTTTCTTTTACATGAATGCGATCTAATCGGTGTACGTTTCTTTGTGTGATGGCGGTGCGCAGGTCGTTAATCGGTCGGAAATGTTTATCGATCAACCAAAACAGCAAAAGCAACAAAGTTGGTAGTATCAGCAATTGTTCTATTGATGTGGATAGGGCAATTTCGTGGATGATCTCTTTACGTATCTTGTATTTTTCTGCAACCACGACGTATTCATTATCATGTTTTGTTTGTGGTAGTGAAATCTGAAATGTACGCCATTGTGTAGCGTCTTTTACGATATCAGCGTAGCCGTTATTATCAAAGGACGTAGAGAGTGCGTACAAGCTTTGATCAGAGCTCCAGATTAGTGTGTTGTCTCGATAGAATTGAAAAACCAAGTTTTGTTCATAAGGGTGGCCGAACTTTGTGACATTGTCGTCGTCAGACTTTGACATTGACTCAATGTTTTCCATCCACTCATTAAATAATTCTCGATGGTTAGCGAGAGTCCTCTCTTCCGTTGAAATTGAGAGCGTCAGCAACATTAATTTTGCGGATTGTCCAAGCCTAGCGTCATAAACTTCTTCGACTTCGTGCTTCGCAGATTGGAAACTGAAATAAAGTGAGATGAGTAAGAGAACACTTACCAACACGACTACTGATAGAGTTAACTGACGTTTGATCGAGTACGATTTCTTATCTTTCAAGAATGTACCCCACACCGCGAATATTTTTAATGACCACTTTGGGCGCTTTTTTACGCAAATTGTGAATATGAACTTCGATAGCGTTGTCGCTTGAACCTTCATCCCAGCCGTGCAGTGATTGTTGCAATTGCTCCTTACTTTGCACGCGTCCGGCGTTCGTCATCAAACTGGTGAGGATTTTAAATTCATTGCGTGTGAGTTTAAGCGGCGCGTCATCGTAGCGAATGCTTTGTTCCGATAAGGATAAAGATAACTGTCCAACTTGAATGATTTCTTCTGCACTACCGGATTGACGGCGAATCAACACACGCAAGCGAGCGAGCAACTCTTCGAGTGCAAACGGTTTTCCGAGGTAATCATCTGCGCCGCCATCAAGGCCTTGAACGCGATCGCGAATGTCGTCTCGTGCGGTAAGTATCATCACTGGGAGCTTAAATCCGCCTTTGCGAATATTACGCAGAACTTCCAGTCCATCGATATCGGGGAGAGTGAGATCCAATATTACGGCGGTGAACGCTTCTGTTTTGAGTGCGCTAGTCACGCCAGACCCTTTTTCCACCCAATCCACAGTGTAACCATGGCGACTTAATGAAGTCACCATGGATTGACCGAGTAGTTTGTCATCTTCTACGAGTAATAAGCGCATGATTTATTTCAATCTCCCAAGAGTCGCTTCAATTTCCAGTTTTCGGCCTTTATCTGCCAAAGGTCGGTCAGGGCGAGGTGATGCTTGCATTGCGCGAGTCAAATACACTTTCGCTTCCTTGTCTCGACCTTCTTCTGCAAGGAAGTCTCCATAAAAATAGTTCGGATCGATGCCTTTTGGATTGATCTCTAACGCTTTTTTCAACATTTCTTCGGCTTTATCGTCATCACCAAAGCCAATTGGCCACCCCGGAACTTTGTAATACAGAGAACCTAAACTGGTGTATGCAGAGCCATCGAGCGTTTGCGGTGACGTTGCAATTACCCCTTCGAGTAAAGATTTGGCTTCTTTGGCGAGTGATAGTGCACCTAAGCCACCTTGAGCACCAGCCAGCGATGCTTTATTGATTGCCAGCCAAATAGTGAGTTCGGGATTGCCGGGTTCTCTGTCGAGATAAATACTGGTTTTGGCAATCGCACGATGGAAGCATTGTTCCTTCTCGTCACCATCGGGCGTGCTATACTGACATTCCGCCCATTTCTTTTGAACCTGTTGCAGTGGAGCATTACCTGCCAACGCAGCGGTCGAAGCTAACGTTGAACAAACCGTCAAAGCGAAAAGTAGTTGTTTGGTATTCATCGTCCATGTCCTCTTCAGTGACTGACTCGGTTTACGTATTGGTGAATGGTTTCTTGCTGCTTACGAATCGCAGAAGAAACCACGCTTGGAAGTAGTTGATTGATGCGAGCAAAAAGCTTTTCTGGCCAACCAATCCATTTCGCGGAAATTTCTTTTTCCAACATGGTGACAACGTGATCGGCTACAACTTGCGGCGAGTCCGTTTTGTTACCCAGCTGTCGATTCATTTCATTGACGGCATCGCTATTGAGTGAGGTTTCTGTCGCTCTTGGTGCCAAATACAGCGCACGGATTCCGGTTGCGAACAGTTCTCTGTCGAGCGATTCGGTAAAACGGTGCAACCCCGCTTTTGCCGCGCAATAGGAGGTATAGCCTGGGTAGCCAATTGAGCCGAATGTGGAACCAATATTGAGAATCACCCCAGGCTGTTTTAACCACGTCAACGCCGATTGGCACAGCAGCATCGGCGCAACGAGATTGAGTTGGATTTCGTCTGCAACCTGCGTTGGTCGCTTGTGGCATAACAACGAGAAATCGTTGCTGCCTGCATTGTTAATCAGTGCGTCCACTTTTAGATGTTGGCGCGCTCGATCTTTAATCGTAGTTAATCCTTCTGATGAGGTGATGTCTGCAACGACTAGGTCATGGCGTTCTGGATTCGACAGTTCGCGCTGTAGTGTTTGCAAGCTCTCTTCGTTTCGCCCAACAAGAATGAGGCTGGCACCGCGTTTTGCTAACTCTTGCGCGATGGCTTGCCCTATTCCGCCCGTTGCGCCTGTCAGGAGAATGGTGCTGTTGTTAATGATCATGCTTCACCTCACGCCGCTTGTTGGGTTGAGAAAGAAGGCAAAGAACGCAGCATTTGTCCGTACAATGCGAACACCATTTTTGCGGAGTCGATGATGACTTGTTGATCTTCCACTTTGGTGGTTTTGTTCATCAGTGATTCAAAAAATTGCAGATGATCTTGGTCTAACACGCTGTGTGAAACCAGGTAAGTCATTGCTGAAGGCGGTAGGCTTAGCGTTGACTGGATTTTTTCTGCCATTTGGCCACCAATGCCGACGCTGGTGCCTTCTAATACCCACACCATCCCAAACAGCGCGAGTGGGTTGTGGCGGTCAATTTTGTGGTAAAGGTAGGAAACCATCAATTCAATCGGCGCACCGACTTGACCTATACCTTTGTTATTGCGTACCGCTTCGGCATCGCCGCCGCACGCTTTGATGTCATTTAAAATCCATTCTTGATGGCCTTTCTCTTCCTCGATGTATTCGGCAATGGCATCTCGTACCCATTCGTATTCGCCAGATAGTCGGCCTCCACACGCCATCAGCAAGGGAACGGTGTGCTTAACGTGATGGTAAGCTTGGGTGAGAAAGGCGATATACATATCTTTGGAAATGTTTCCTTGTTGAACCTCTGCGATGACTGGCGCAGTTAACATTGCTTGTTGAGCAGCGGCAGTGCTTTGTTTGAGTTGTTCGAAAAATAAAGTCATAACCTTCTCCTTAAGAAGCCGTTAACTAAGATGCAGTTTGGAAAGACGTAATGTGTTGCTGAAAGGGCAAATCGATGCGTTGGAGCTTTTGCGCTTGCAGCGTTAATTCAGGCGTTGTGCTCGCTAATAACTGAGCCACATCATGTTCGATTTGATTTCGTTTGAGCTTGCCGTTATCCGTGTACCAATCAGAGATGGCTCGTGGGTAGTCCAGTAGCAATAAGGTTCGGATTTGTGCGTAATCGGGTAGGGTTCGGTTTAATGCATGAACCTTTGATTCGACGTCTTCACTATTGGCAATGACAGCGCATAATGTTTGTTGGCTATCGCCAGTAACGATCAGCGGCGTCATCGGCAAAAACGCCAACGCTTCTGATTCAATCCATTCCGGTGAGACATTTCTGCCATACGCGGTGACGATAAGGTTCTTCTTACGCCCCGAGAGAGTGACAAAACCTTGCGCGTCAATTTGGGCTAAGTCGCCAGTTGCTAACCATTCTTGAGTAAACGGCTCATTCAAATAACCAAGAGCAACGTTGCCTTTGACGAGCAGTTCACCATCTTCCGCGATACGAATCTGAGCGTGGGGAAGTGGTTTGCCACACGTTCCTGCTTTAAATGCGGCTGGTGTATTCAAACAAACGACGGAGCCACATTCAGACAAGCCATAACCTTCAAACGCAGGGATGTTCAGCGCATGCGCGGTGTTAATCAGTTGCGACGACACTCTTGCGCCGCCAACAGCAACAAATTTTAGAGAATCCACAAGAGAGGGCTGCTGTTTCGCGATATGAATGAGCGCAAGCAATAAAGCCGGTGTTAGCACTAAGCTTTCTGGTTTGATGGTCGCTAATGCTTGTGCAAACAGATGCGGTTCGAATTGGCTTGAACCGAGTAAGCCGGTTTGCTCTCCGGGTAAAATATATGACGTCACGCCCAACATGAGTGGGACATAAACGCCGGTTATGTTCTCGAGAAGCGTCGATAACGGAAGCAGCACTAAGTGTGAGTGCGCCGTGCCGTTTACTGCGTGGGCGATCGATTTCGCCACCAAACACAAATGATCATTGCTTAAACACACGCCTTTAGGCTGACCAGTCGAGCCAGACGTAAATGTGATTTTTCCGGTTTCTGGTAGATAAGCTACCTGTGTATCTTCATCTCTCAACTGGCTACGACGCAGCAAAGGCAAATTTGCAATGGAAAACGGATGGTCTTGCTGGTTAAAGCTTTGCTTAGGATTAGAAGCCAACCATGCTTGCCAATCGCCGACTAAAGCATCGACGCCTGATTGCTCTAACGTATGTTCAACTTGTGCATCAGAGAAAAAAGTCGGAATAGGTACGACGACTATGTCTGCCGCCATCGCCGCCAAATCAACAATGGCCCAATCGATACCGTTTTCTGCGCGTAGCGCGAGTGCTTTGATGTTCTGTGCAATAAGCTCGGCGGCAACGAGTTCGATCTTGTTTAACACTTCAGAGTAAGTTAGTTCAACCGTTTGATTCGCTTCGTAGCCGACAAGTGCTGCTCGGTCTGGTGTCGTTTTTGCCCATTTTGTAATGACATCGAGGAGAATATTCATACTTCACCTATATTCTGGCGTTGTGTTTAACCAAGTTGTTCTGGTTGTGTTTGCGGTTTTAACGACGTTTACTTTTCTATCTAGGCTTGTTTGCGTTTTCTTTCTTGGACTAATCGAAGACGTTCGAGTCCTTTTTGCAAATTGCCAGCTAACACACGCGGTTGATGTTCGTAGTATGACCCCCAAGTGGACTCGGCATCGGGGACTTTGTTTTGATCGGCCTGCGCTATGATATGAGGCTCCAATCCTAGGCGCGCCATCATGGCGTGAAGTGGGTCTGTCGCGGTGAAGATGCACCATTCAAAACCGAGGTTGACCAGCATTTCTGCGATGAGGTAAAAGTGCAGAGATGACATGCCCTTAGCGAAAGACGCCAAGTGACCAAACTCCACTAAGTTCGAACGTTTTACGTCGCAGTTAAATACGTTAGAAACCAGCTTTTGGGCGTCGTCTTCTAAATACTGTTCAAGGAACAAAGGCTCATCTTCGGCGATGCGAAAGCCGCATACGGAAACAATTTGGCCGCCTTCAATGAGGGTTAAATACGCCGGCATAAACTGTTTGAGCTCGGCAAAGAATGCTTCTTGATAACGCTGAGAAACATGCTCGATAACTTGGCTCCAAAGCGGATGCATTGGATAAACGATGTCTAAAGTAAAGCCATCTGCAGAAGTTTGTGCATGGTGTTTCATGAGCGCTTCCTTTGTTTGAGTAGTTATTAACAAAATAAAACGCGAAACTTAAGAAACTCTTAAGGAATGAGTGTTTGTAAATAAATTATTCTGTAAAGACCACTAAGTAATCTGCACCATCAATATTGGACACCAAGTTAAGCAACTTTCGATACTTTTAGTTATCCATAACTTACTAATTTAGCAAAGCCTCTGAAACGTTTTTGTCCAGAACCTTCACAGATGGCACTTCGTAACTCAGAAGTGCCCCTTTTCTAGTTAGAACCAAAGCTACCCTTCAGCCATAATTGTGACTTTTGACTTACAATACTTGTACTATGCTTTTTTCAGCTTGGTTCTACTTACACAGCAAGCTTTGCAAGTAGAAACCTTCAATGTAGTTGGGCGTTTTATCTACAGATAACGACTTCTCAAATGGTCTTTGAAGTATTGCGCATTCAAGGTTTCGCCCGTTGCACCTTTCACCAAGTCATCAGTGGTCAGCAGGCTGCCTTTGCTCCAAATGTTTGATTCTAACCAAGTGAAGATAGGGGATAGGTCACCGCTTTCAATCACAGAGTTTATATCTACCGTTTTCTTCATTGAAGCCATGAACTGCGCCGCGTACATCGCACCTAATGTGTACGATGGGAAGTAACCAAATGCGCCGTCTGTCCAGTGGATGTCTTGCATACAGCCGTTAGTGAAGTTGCCTTGAGTGCTTAAACCAAGGTAAGACTGCATCTTGGTATTCCATAACTCTGGCACGTCAGTGTGTTTGATCTTGCCGTTGATCAAGTCACGCTCAATCTCGTAACGCAGGATAACGTGTGCAGGGTAGGTCAGTTCATCGGCATCAACACGGATGAAGTCTTTCTTCACGCGCGTGTAGATCTTCTGAAAGTTTTCTTTCTCAAATTCTGAGCCTGAGAATTGCTGACCAGCCAAGTTCGCTAAGTGTCCAATGAACGGGTCGCTGCGGCCGACTTGCATCTCGAAGAATAAAGATTGAGATTCATGAATGCCCATAGAACGAGCTTCCCCCGCTGGTTGTCCTGCTAGGTGTTTTGGTAAGCCTTGTTCGTAACGTGCGTGGCCTGTTTCATGCACAATACCCATTAAGCTTTGAACGAATTCCGCTTCGTCATAGCGTGTTGTGATACGCACGTCTGAAGGGACGCCGCCACAGAATGGGTGAACACTTTCATCCAATCGGCCGTGTTCAAAATCGAACTGAAGCAGCTTCATGACTTCTAAACCCAGTGCTTTCTGTTTCTCGGTCGAATAGATACCTGATGGTGCGTTAAATTGCTCGCTCGATTGTTTTTCGATCACTTCATCAATTAAACCTGGAAGCCAAGTTTTAACGTCTGCAAATAGGGTATCAAGTGAAGTAGAGTTGGTGCCCGGTTCATAAATATCCAGCATCGCATCATAAGGCGTTAGATTGGCTGCGTCTGCGCGAATCTGCGCTTCTTCACGAGAAAGCTCAACCACTTCACGCCAGTTCTTTTCGAATCCAACCCAGTCGTTGTTACCGCGTTGGCTACGCCACGCATGTTCACATTTTGAACCCGATAGAGATTTCGCTTCAACCAGTTTTTCTGGAAGTAGGTTTGCTTGTTGCCACTGGCGTTTTATTTCACGAAGTGACGATTGTTGCTCAGTGTTCAGCGCTTCATTTTCAGCGTCTGCAATCCAATCGCCAAGCTGTGGTTGAGTCATTAAGCCGTGAATATGAACAGAAAGCTCGGCCATCGCTTCACTACGAGCTTGGTTACCACCTGCTGGCATCATTGAAGCTTGGTCCCAACCACAAATAGAAGCTAGGTGTTGAAAGCGTGAACATTTTTGAGAGTGTTCGACTAGTTTTTTGAATGCGCTCATTTGACTACTCTTAATTTGGTTTCTTTAAATGATCCTTAGGGCTGCGTCAGCGTTAAGGTTCATCTCGTGTATTTTGATTATGGCTTTGCTTTTTAATGACGCCGACCTTCGCAGTCGAAGATATAGCGAGAAAAGCATGAGGCGGTACGATGCCTTGAATTTACTATTTCTTAACAAATCAAACTGTTCTATTGTGCACAAAATCAGTGAGTTGTATAGCTGGTGGCAATTGTTGCTTGCGAATTGTTCAGATACACGGTATTGATGATAGATCGCTGAACAAAAATGACAATGATATGGATATTTTGAACTTTGAGGCATTTCTAATTGCCATCACTATTTTAACGCTAACGCCGGGCTTAGATACGGCTTTGGTGATTCGCAATACTAGCCGCTCTGGCTTAGCTGACGGTTGTATGACGAGCTTTGGTATTTGTAGCGGCTTGTATGTACACGCGTTTTTCTCTGCTGTGGGTATATCTGCAATCCTCGCCCAATCCGCTGAACTCTTTCAAGCCGTTAAGATGGTAGGTGCGGTTTACCTCATCTGGCTTGGCTTAAGCAGTTTGCGAGCGTTGATGAAAAACGGTGGCGGTTTGAAGGTCGGAGAACAAGCTCAGCAGGCTTACAGTGCAAAGCGTTCTTTGCGTGAAGGCTTTCTGTCTAACGTTCTTAACCCAAAAACAGCAGTTTTCTATCTGGCCTTTTTACCTCAATTTGTAAACCCTGAAGGTTCGCCTTTATTGCAATCTATGTTGATGGCTTCGGTACACTTTATGATTGCGATGGTATGGCAATGTGGTTTGGCTGGCGCTCTTAATTCCGCTAAAAACTTGCTCAAAAACGCGAGTTTTATGAAGTGGATGGAAGGCGTGACGGGCATGGTGTTGGTTGGGCTGGGTGTTAAGCTTCTGATGGAAGAGCCTGTGTAGTTCACCGTTTCCAGTTGAACATGAATATATGAAAGCCCACGACGTGGGCTTTGTGCTTTATTACTGGTAGATCTTTGTACCGATCTTATTCTACAGCGCAGTTATTCAACGACGCTAATGTTCATCTCAGCACCTTCGAAACCTAAGTCACTCAACTCATCGGCGTTAAAGTTGGTGGTAACTTCGATGTCGCCAATGCGCTCAGTAGATTCGTTGACGGAATCAGTACTTCTTTTGCTGCGTAGATTGTTAGTAATTGGTGTTGCTTGTCCAATTTCGATAGTACCTGCAAATTGAGATTCAGCGTAGAAATCTCCAGACACGTAAGAGTGGAAGGGGCGTAAGCTTCCGCCAGTCGCGTATTGCATGCTTGATAAGCCAGCTTCTTTAATCGCCCAGCCCCAATCCCACCATTTAGTTTCACCTGGGATGTAACGGTGATCCCATTGGTAGCGAATGTCGGCAGATTCACTGCTGCCACGGCCCATGGTGAAGGTATGAGCCTTGTACGGGCGGTTATCTGGATGAGAGTGCCACGCGTTGCCACCCCAACGAAGGAAGCCGTTGAATTCAACATCGTAGCTAATATCGGCGTTGAATCGGTACGGGTAAGAGATGCTTGAACGATACAGCTCAACTCGAATCGGTAGCTCCGAATTCGCAGGAACCATAGGACGAGCTTGAAGTGTTACTTGTTCGCTAGTGGAGTTGCCATTTGTTTCAGCGAAGCTTTGGTTAGCCTCGAACTTAACGGTGAGCTTAGTTTCGCCAACCAAAGGCCACTTGAAGGTGTTCTCTGTTTGAACGCTCTGTGAGAATCCGTAGCTGTTCGTTTTCGACCAGTTTGTTGATTCGTCTACTTTTAGGTCTACCACCACTTGTTGCGCGATGTTGCTGTTGTTTCTTGCCGTCGCGTAAACCGTTTTCACTAGTTCACGATCCGACTCGACAACATCACCATGCCAAAAGTTGTCGTCGTTAACGGTGTAGGCAAAATTGTCGACGGTGATTTTGGTTTTTTCATCACAGCGATAGCCGCTACAAGAGCCATTGTTATTTCCTTGTATTACCCAACTGTTGCCAGAGCGCTTTATCGTCATGTCTTCGCCCACGTACTGACTGTTATTACCGCCAACCCAAGCGTAACCTAGGTTGTGGGCTAAGTAGCTTAATGGGCGTACAAAGTCGTTACGGTTGTTCACTAATTCATACTGAACATCGATTTCGCTGCCTTCCTGAACCGATTTGGCGGAATAGTTGGGGATTTCAGATTGGTCGTTGTTTGGGTAACAGAACGTTGACCCACTGCTTGATTGCTTAATTTCGCCATGATAACCCGGCCCCATGATTACCCAGTTTCCTTTTAACCCGGTGATCTGCCAAGTGCCCATGCGAGCGACCAAAGTACTCTTCTGCTCTTCTGCTTCATAACGGTCTATAGGACGATAACCAGAGCGACAGACATCTTCACCAAGTTGGTCAAACACTATTTGGTCTGGGTAAATCTTCGCATTTACACCGGTTGATAGAACAGACAACACTGCGGTTGCTAAGAGACTTCTGTTTACTGTGATCATTAACAATTCCCTCATTTGTAATTTTTCTATTTTGATAATGTTTTGTGTGCCGTGCAGTTAACAAGACAAGTTCACTTTTTCATGTTGATAAATAGATAGATACTGAAAAGGGTTGAATTAAATTGCCCAGTTAATTCAATGGCTTGTATTGTCATTAGTGTTTTTACGGTGAAAGAGTATGCAACTGAACGTAAATTGTTTGATGGGGCTCAAACCGTTTTTAGAAAAATGAAGGCCCATTATTCGGGCTTAGACGTCAAAATTATTTGACGTTATTTTTGGCGTTTGTATGAATGGTTAATTAGAAGAACAGGTATAACCATTCACAATACTCGTAGTTTTAAGGTGGGCAGGTAGTGAGTGACAAAGAGTAAAAATCTAACTTGAATATTTTGCTTTGCTATCGGTTTTAAAATGCAAACACTTAAAGTAAGGAAGACTGTAATAATTGTATTACTAATAAAATAATGAAAATAACCATCCGTTTTTTATGTGTAATATCGGAAAAGCTTGCTACTTGATAATAGGGCACTTTTTGCTAGTGGTTAAACTATCTCTAATTATCGTTTGGCCAGAAGTTGCGTTCGGCCTGTATTACACGTTTTAATGATGGCAAATAAATCATTCGAACTTAAGATATCAATCTTTACCGTTAATGGGTCATTGTTGATTAACAGGTAAGGCGCCAATCGGCTGTCATTCATTGTTTTATTTATTTTTTGCACAGAGACTAAGTCAATGGTGCCAGAAATAGAAAAGAAAAGTGATTGAGAAGGACGGGCTGTTCCTCTGAATCGCAGAACAAGTGGGTCGGGCATGTTGTCGTCTTGAACGGACATCAGGTGCAGCACCTTGTTGTTACTTATTTTCGTTAATCCGTCGGTACGTAATACATTGTCATTCACTATCAGGTCCACCACGCTATGTTGGTAGCGATGCTCTTCTTTTGGTTGGGGCGAAGGGATACTCCATATGCCAACCAATAAAACGAATGCAGAAATGAGCGCAACGATTGGCATCATAATTGACCTCTTTCTAGGAATAGGGCCAGTTCGGTACTGGCTTGATCTAGTTGGGTTGGCGTGTAAAAGATGTTGACGGACTGGCGTGTGGCTTTGTTCAGAATAGAGAGCTCAGAATATTCCGCTTCTTCGCTAATGTACGCCACGCAATCACATTGATACTGATAGAGAATGCTTTCTAGCTCAGGCGTCATCGCCATTTCAGGGGCTTGGAAAACTTGTATTTGACCTATCCATTGCTCGCTGAGCCGGTTAACGGGTTTGATATCGCTGAGGTTTCTCTCATTAACCTTAGCAAAAGCCAATAACGCTGATGCCAACAGTAAGCAGCCAGTGGTGAAGTAGCACAACTTGTTTCGGTTTTCAGCAGTGGGAAAGTAAGCCGACGAACTTTGTTTAGGGTTAGGCTTAGGTTCGACTGCAACAGCTGCACCGATAGCAATACCGTTATTGCCGACGGGTATCAGGTTGCTCGCATCAGCAAGGGGAGTTGTGGCTGCATTATTGATGGGGGAGTCGATTACCACGCACTCATCGATAAGGCGATAGCCCACCTTAGGAACGGTGACGATTGGGGTTTCTTTGATGCCTAATCTAACGAACCCTTGGCGCAGTAAACTTATACTTTTCGCTAGTGACGTATCCCCTATGAACTCGTTTCCCCAAGCGAAGCTAATAATATCTTGTTTGTTAACAATATCGGGTGAGTTTTTATGTAATAACTCCAGGACCCGAGTTTCACGGTATCCTACTTTAATAGAACGTTCATCGTTATAAATACGGTTTTTAATCGGGTCGAATCTGATCATATAGCCAACGTTTTATTTTTATTATAATTCTCTCTACAATGTAGATGACTATAAACTGACTAATATATGAATTAAAGTCACATGTTTTATTCTTCTGGTTTTTTGTGTCGTTGAAACGAAAAGAAATTTAATATGTTTGTTACAAAACGCCTGACACCTACGCACAATCTGTTAAATATAAGTAATATCTAATTAAGTGTTGGTTTTATTAGTGTTCTTTTTAGTAGTCTTCTATCTTCTTTATTAAATCGCATAGTGGTCGATTTAATATTCTTGTTATTTATAAGGGCATATGTGCTGCATAATAATTTAAGACGTTTCGCTATGTGATGAAAATAAAAAAGCCCGCAGTTGAATGCGGGCTTGGTATTCAATCACTTCAGTTTACGCTTTAACTGCTTCACAATCATTTGAAGACGTCAACGGTTTGAAGAATAGCTTGGTTTCTTCGATAACAACGTGGCGCAGCAAGATAAGCCCGATTAGGTTCGGAATTGCCATTAGGCCGTTCACGATATCAGCCATTATCCAGATCATGTCGAGCTTTAAGAATGCACCAGAAGCCACCAACGCAATGAAGATGATCTTGTAAGGCAATACAGCTTTGGTACCTAGCAAGAACACAACACAGCGCTCACCGTAGTAGTTCCAACCTAAAATTGTTGTAAACGCAAAGAAGATTAAGCCAACAGAAACCAACATAGGGCCAAGGGTATCTGCATTCAGACCAACAGCGAATGCGTGAGTGGTCATCGCAGCGCCTGAAAGATCAGTCTGCCAAGCACCCGTTAAGATAAGCGCCAAACCTGTCATCGTACAGATGATGATGGTGTCGAAGAAGGTACCTGTCATAGAGACAAGTCCTTGTTTCACACATGAGTCTGTTTTAGCCGCTGCTGCAGCCATTGGTGCGCTACCTAGGCCAGATTCGTTCGAGAACACACCACGAGCGATACCTGATTGGATAGCAAGCATGATGCTCGCGCCAAAGAAACCACCGGTTGCTGCTGTGTTGGTAAACGCAGAAGTCACAACAAGGGTAATGGCATTCAGTAGTTGGTCGGCATTTGAAATCAGAACGCTTAAACACGCGACGACGTACATAACCGCCATAGTAGGAACAACTTTCCCTGCCACTTTAGCGATAGATTGGATACCACCAAGGGTAACCACTGCCACTAATATCGTAAGAACGACAGCAGACATCTCACGCGAAGCGCCAAATGAGATTTGAGTTGCGTCCAAGATAGCGTTGACTTGTGGGAAGGTACCGATACCGAAGCAAGCAACGCCGAGCGCGAAGACAGCGAACATTACCGCTAAGATTCGTGAGCCGACACCGTATTGCAGGTAGTACATTGGGCCGCCAACCATTTCGCCATTGCTATCGGTTCTGCGGTATTTAACGGCGAGTAGACATTCTGCGTACTTGGTCGCCATACCAAATACAGCGGCAAGCCACATCCAGAATAGGGCACCAGGGCCACCAATCTTGATTGCGGTCGCTACACCAACGATGTTACCTGTACCAATGGTTGCTGAAAGTGCAGTACACAAAGCCGCGAAACTCGATACGTCACCCGTACCAGATTTGTCTTTGCTGAACACCATTTTCAGTGCAGTTGGGAGGTGTCTAAACTGGAGTAAGCCTAAGCGAAAAGTAAAGTAGATACCTGTACCCACTAGCAGAATAAGCAGTGGTGGTCCCCAAACGAATTGGTTGATGGTTTGTAGTGTAGCTTTTAGGTGGTTCATAGATTCCCCTTAATAAATTAAAAATTTAAGGAGAAGAGGGAAGGCAGTGCAGATCTCAGGGATCGGGCGCACTACTTAATACATACGGATTTCTAGATAGAATTCTTGTGTTAATTAAGGCTGTTGCTTTCCACTCCTCTGTCCTTTTGCCTGAGAGTTTCACTTAGCGAATCACTTATAGATAAGTAACGGGCACTAAGCTTGCTCCTTCGGCGACCGATCTAACGGTTCTCTCCAGAGGTTCCTCCAACGACAGTCCTCACTTTTCTGGATTTCTCCAGCATAAAGCACCTGAAAGATTTACTTCTTCGGCGGGTTTATCTAACTAAATGTTAATATTTAGTTAAAAACCACTCTCCTGCAGTCTTCATCGGAACAATTACCTAAATAATTAGGTAATCTGTAGGCGTATCCTAGATCATATAAAATGTGATGTCAGCTACAAAATATCTGTTTGCTCAAATGTTGTTCAACTAAATGATCAAACAACGAGTCTCTGACGTAACTTGCTTATTTAAATGGTATAAAATAGAGAAACAAGGAGGAGTTATGACTCGATTAATAGCGATTGTTTTTTTATTGGCTTTGGCATTTGTGCTGTTTCGTTACCGGACAAACGAAAAACTGCAAAAATGGGTAGTGATTGTTATCGTTAGCAGCTTCCTTTTGTATACTGCCAGCCTGATGATTTCGGAGTTAACTCGTTAAATCTGTCTGTGAGCAGATAGGATAAACGTGTTAGCAAAGCTCAAGTGCTTCTGGCTTGAGCGATAGGTTTAACTGAGCCTTCACAATCAGTATTGGCATTCGTGTCAGTGACCGCGTAACGTTAAATAAATTTTTGGGAGTACCCGCTAGTGAACCAGCAATCTGGACAAAGCGAACAAGATGAAGTGGTTGTTATAGAAGAACGCGATAAGCGCAGTCAGCTCTATATCGGCATTGCTGCGGTTATAGGTTTAGCACTGGGTGGCTTAATTGGTTCTACAGTTACGGCTTCTAAGTGGGAGTCCACTTACCAGGTACTCGAAACTCGTTATCAAGAACTGCATGACAGCAGAGCACAGTTGATGACATCCGTTGAAACTAAAGTGGCAAAAGTTGATACCGAAATCGATGCGAAAGTAGAAGCCGCTCTAGTGAAACAAACGGAAGAGCATCAAAAAGAGCTCCAGGAATTAGCGAAGCAGTCTTCGGTTTTAGAGAAGGCGAACTACTCGTTAGAGCAACAGCTAAATGAACAGAAGCAAACGTTAGAGCAAACTCAGCAAGACAACCAGAAACTTAATCGTCAGGCTGACATGCAATCGACTTTGTTTGAGCGTGCGCGTGAAGTTTTCCGAAAAGAATTACAGATTTCTCAAGAACTTGAAAAACTTGAGAAAGAAAGAGATCAACTCGAGCAGAATCTTGGTTCTCTTAAGAAAGCGTGTGATGTTTACTTAGATGGCACATCATGGGATGCGAAATCTGACGCGTGTGAGAAGCAAGATAACGCTAACTCTCGACTGAGTGATATAAGACAAATGATTGAAGTCCACACCATGGACCTCAAACAGATCAAAACTCTCACTGAAGAGATGGGTCTATAAGCCGAAGGCTTTACCAACCTAGCGTTAGTTTTTCACTAAATATTGAAACGCCCACATCACACACGTGATGTGGGCGTTTTGCGTTTGTCGAGAGCATAGATCCGGTGCTTTCTCATTATTGATTATTTGCGTGTTTTCATTGTTTGCTTAGATATTTGTGAATAGTTACGTATATCCACAATGATATGTTACTTGTTGTCTATTAAATGACTTTGCATACATATTTTCAGCTCAGAGTCGCTGCATAATAGCGTTGTTCAGGATGAACACGCAGTCGATTGCTAGCTCGCATTTGGCTGCTTTGACGACAAGGGATGGAGTGATGCCAGAGTATCTTTGTGAGAACTGCACCATAGCTTATTGTTTCGATGATTGTCGCTCGCCATTAGCGCAAAAAGAGATGATCAAAGTAGAAGAGTTGGTTCGTCGTGTCGATGTTGAACACGATGTTGAACACGATGATGAACAGAGTGAAAAGGGTGAAAAGAGTGAGCAGGGCATTGAAGGTAGTTATTCGCCTAATCGTTCAGACATAAAAAATCCCCACAAGCCAAGCTGGTAGGGATTTTGGATAAGTTGCAGTCCTGTTCTCGCTTTCTCAAGCAAAGGGTCTTACAAAAATTTTTAGAACAGTTTCGTTTTTAGAGCTGTGTCGTTTCTTAGAATGCAGTTAGCTACTAGAGCAAAACCTCATTCCACTAAACGTTATTTCTCATACGTTTTGATTTCGCCTGATTTCACACGAGCAACAAACGATTGCAGTTCTTTCTTCACAACTGGCATCAAGAAGTACAGACCAAGAATGTTGAAGATAGACATCGCAAAGATAGCCGCATCAGAGAAGTCGATTACCGCACCAAATTGAATCGTGGCACCAATAACAACAAACACACAGAACATCACTTTGAAAATCAGCTCCGTTGTTTTGCCTTCACCAAATAGGTAAGTCCAAGCTTTAAGACCGTAGTACGACCAAGAGATCATGGTAGAAAACGCAAACATAATTACCGCGAGAGCGAGTGTGTATTTGAATACTTCTGCCGTTTCAGTAAACGATGCAGCAGTCAGCGTTACACCCGTTAAACCAGAGCCATCGAATGGACCTACGTTTAAACCAGCGATAGTGATAACCAATGCGGTCATTGTACAAATGATTACCGTATCAACGAACGGTTCTAATAGTGATACTAGACCTTCGGTGATTGGTTCTTTTGTTTTAACCGCTGAGTGAGCGATAGCTGCTGAACCTACACCTGCTTCGTTCGAGAACGTTGCACGTTTCAAGCCTTGAATTAACGCACCAATAAATCCACCAACAACACCTTCACCAGTAAATGCACCTGTAAAGATTGCGCTGAACGCAGGGCCGACTTGATCAAGGTTAGAACCGATAACAATCAGAGCCATACCGATATACAGAGCAGCCATCCAAGGAACAACTTTTTCCGTTACCGATGCGATAGAGGGCATACCACCAACAATCACAGAGAAAACTAAAGAAGCAAGTACAAGGCCAGTGATCACACCGTATTCACTTGGTACATCAAATGCGTAAGTTAACATGGCGTGTGCTTGGTTAGCTTGGAACATGTTACCGCCGCCCAATGCGCCCAAAATACACATTAATGCGAAACCAATAGCGAGCACTTTACCTAGTCCGCCTAAACCTCTTTCACCCAGACCTTGGCTTAGGTAGTACATTGGACCACCCGAAACAACACCTGAAGGTAGGATAGTTCGGTATTTCACACCTAAGGTACACTCACAGAACTTAGAAGCCATACCCAGAAGGCCACACAAGATCATCCAGAATGTCGCGCCAGGGCCACCAATCGCAAGTGCAGCACCCACACCGGCAATGTTACCAAGCCCGACGGTTCCAGAAAGGGCAGTAGCTAAAGCTTGAAAATGGGAAACTTCGCCGTCTTCTATTGAGTTAGGGTCTGTGTACTTGCCTCTAATGATATCTACAGCCATACCGACTCGCTTAAATTGAACGAAGCCAAAGTAAACAGTAAAGATCAACGCAGCGAGTAATAACCAGCCAACAATAATAGGGAAGTTGGCTTCGCCAACCGGTACACTTTTAAATATGAGTCCAACGAACCATCCTGTGTAGTCGTTGAAAAACCCATCAACACTTTGACTTAAGTTGCTGATAGCTTGGTTAAATGATCCTTCTTCTGCAAATGCACTGGAACTAAACAATAATATAAACCCAAAAAATAATTCACGTATGTTTTTCATGGTTTTCCCTGTCTTTTTAATAAATTATGTTTGTTGCTGTTGTGTTTGTTTTCTATTTGATTTGTATATCTCAGTGGTTTATCTACTTCATTCGACGGCAACATAAACGGCTGTAGCTAGGTCGAAAAACGAAATAAATATAAGTACTGATCTTGCTTTGTATGGATATCCTTTTGGTATGTGCACCAATAAGACTATGGTATTCGGGCTACCAAGTCCTACTGATAATCCTATACATAAAAATAATGCCAACAAAGAAATTTTTACAATAAATTTACAATTGTTCGGGTTTTGTCATCATTTGGGAATAAGTCGGTGCTTTGTAGGCTGAGAAAAGTATATGCAGTAGTTGTTTTAGGGACGGGTGAAGGAGAATTCAGAGTGATGGGCTGTAGGGGCATAGGGGGGACATAGAGGGAACGTAGGAGAGTTCGAGTATTCGATATGTTTTCGAGGTGTTTAAACATACGAAGGCTAAAGGTGTGTTCGGATCTGAGGATATTAAAAAAGCCCTTTATCAGAGCTTTTTGATGAGCGGAAAGCATGAATACTTTCCGCTAGCACATAAAACTAAACGGTTCGATGACTATTGCTATTGCCAACTGTGCTTTTGCTGGATTTGTGGTAGAGCTTAAGTGCCAATAACGAACCCCACAATAAAACCTGTCCCCATAGTAATGTCCATTGAGACGCCACTTCTTGCCAAGATGCACCCATCTGATTAAGTGCTAAGAAGCCTTGGATAGCCGGTGTGCTTGGGAATAGCTGTGATAACAGAACTAACCATTCAGGCATCATTTCAACTGGCCAGATAAAACCTGAAGAGAAGATCAGTGGCATTGAACTGATTAACACTACAACCGTGACGAGTTCTCTTCGTGGTACTAACTCACCAATAAAAATCCCGATCAAACAGCTGGCCAGTAAGAAGGGCAGAAGTAAGGTTAAGATCTGTGTTGTTGAGGCGAGCTGGTTTATCCCATACATCGAAAAGCTAGCGCCGAAATAGTACATCGACAACAAGTAATAAATGCCGACTAAGGTACAACAGCGAGCAAGCATCAGTTTCGCTGGAGAGGTCTTACTCCAGTAGCCAAATGTCGATTGAGCGTTTTGGGTTGCACCCACTAAACCAGAAGCCATGGCTAAGGTTTGTTGCAGGATTAACACAAAGACGGCTGGAACTACGTAATCGATGTATCCCATGCGACTATTAAACGTTGGTTTCAGGTTTAAGCTGAATGCACTGTAGCCTTTGGCTGCCGATTCTAAAGGCACACCTTCGACTAACAAATGGCTGACCTTAACTTGCGCAGCTAACGTACCACCGGCCTTGGCAAGCCCTTCAACAATGGTTCCGTAGACCAAGAAGTAAGAAGCATCACCAGCGTAAGAAAGCGTCGGGCTCTTACCGAGCAACAAGTCTTTATAGAAATCTTCTGGAATGACGAGGAAGCCGCCAATCTCTTGGTTAAGCACGGCTTGTTTTGCATCGGC
>NZ_AJYZ02000042.1:37219-39215 GCF_000272045.2 Vibrio crassostreae 9ZC13
ATCTCGACGGACCAATTCGATCTGAGAGGTGGCATCCACCATACGCTCTAATTGATAGCTGCTTTGACTCTTATCCAAGTTCACAACCGAAGCTTTCAGTTGTTGAGGAACTTGGTTCGCGTAAGGCAATGGATACAAGAAGGAATAGAAGACCACACCACCAAATACCGTAAGAAGCACGACAGGGTTGCGCAATACCGCTAAGAGTTCTTGCTTGAGCAGTTGAGTAAAGCTCATCGTTTTACTCCTTGTTGTGCTGATGCTTCTGGCTGTGTTGACGGCGTTGTTTTTGCAGATAAAACTGCTTTTGCTGATAGACCTGCTTTTGTAGATGGATCTGCTTGTGCAGTTAGATCTGATTGCGCCAAGTGTTTCTTAATTAGCAACATTACCACGAAAGCAGGAACTGCGTACCACAACATAGAAGAGAGGCTGATCAAAGACTGTGCTGCGCTCACACCATAACTAGACTGCGCCGTTTGTACTTCGATGTAATGACTCACGGGCAATAAGCTTCTCCAAATTTGAGCAGCTGTATTCATGTCTGTTACTGGAAAGGTAATACCCATGAACGCAAAGCTTGGTGCCGTAAATGCGCCAGCGAAACTCATCGCCCTTGCTGGATCAAGTGTTAAGAAGAAAAACAAACAACCCATAATGATACAACTGATCACGGTTAGCAGTTGGGCAATAGTCAATGCCACAAAGCTGCCGTTAAATGGCCAGTCTAAGAGCACATAGAACCAAAAACTAAACGCGATACCAAACATCAAAAACAAGACAAGGTAGGGCGTTAATGTTGATGCGAGTGACTTCATAGGGGCGTTGGATAACCAAGCGTGAAGCCCACGAGCTCTAACGTTCGCCGTCAAAACCAATATCGTGCCCACCACAATCATGATCTGCCACAGTGCAGGAATAACCGCAGACACCAAGAACTGTGCATAACTGGTGTTCTTGTTGAACAGCGGCGTGATCTGGCTTTGTACCGTTACTGCTTGGCCTAATGCGGATTGCACCGTGGTATCACCGTGTGACAGCTGTTTCACGACTTCAAGTTGCGCGTTAAAAGTCCCTTGAGCCTGCAGCAAGGCAGAGTTCACCAGCTTACCGATTAAGATAAATTGGCTGTTATAGAATACAGACACTTGCGGATTCAAGCCGAGCAGAAGGTCTCGGTCGAAGTGCCTTGGTATCACAACATAACCATAGATATCACGTTCGATCATCGCTTTCGCCGCATCACTCGCAGAGCTGTATTTCTGAGTGACTTGCAGCGTTGGTGACGCATCAACAAGGCGTGTGAACTGTTGCGAGATTTGACTGTGCTCAAGGTCGACAACTGCGACCGGTAAGTCACGAGCGATCCCTTGTGAAAAAATCAGCCAGATACTGGCAGCAAGCAGCAAAGGAATCCAAGTTAGGCAAGACAACAACCATTTGTCTTTGCGGACAATCGCCCACTGCCGAAGCAAGGTATTCTTCGCTCTATGATGCTCAGTTGATTGCGAGCCTCTAGATTGCGATCCAGTATATTGAGAGTTAGCAGACATAAGTCACCTAAAGCTCAACCACTAGGCTCATGCCCATACGCAGTGTTTCGCTCGTATCGACAGGGTGCGCTTCTACTTCAAAAGTACGTAAATCGAAGCCTTGTGCTGCGTCTGTTGAGCGCCAAGTTGCGAAATCACCCATTACGGCGATGTGAGTTACTTGGAAAGTTAATGATTTATCCAGAGCCGGTAGGTACGCCTCAAACTGGCTGCCTTTCTCGAAATGCTTAAGCATGTCTTCACGAACATTGAGCACAGCCCAAGCATCCTTGGTGTCGATAACAGTCACAACAGGGAAGCCTTGTGGTGCAAGTTCTCCACTGCTCAATAGAACCTGAGAGACTTCGCCATTAAACCAGCTGTGGATCTGTGTGTCTTTTGCGTAAGCTTCAACTTCCGCTACCGCACCCGCTGCCATTAACGCTTTTTGAGTGGCGGGCCCC
>NZ_AJYZ02000042.1:39367-79902 GCF_000272045.2 Vibrio crassostreae 9ZC13
CACCTTCTTGCGCTAATTGATACATTTGGAATGCAGCGCTTTCGGTGTACTTCGCCGCTTGCCACTGTGTTTTGGCTTCATCACGCTTCTGCTCGGCAACCACACCATCGTTGTAAAGGTTGTTTACACGTTGGTAGGTTTTGTCCATCAGATCGGCAGCTGCTTTGGCTTTCAACCATTGGTCTTTAGCCGCTTGGATCTGTTGAGTACGCGCGCCATTCTCTGCTTCTTGTGCTAATGCACCAGCGGCTTTCTGACCAGCTTTTGCTTGCTCTAGCTTCGCATCAATCTCAGGGCTTAGTAGAGAGAAGATCAATTCGCCTTTTTCAACCGAATCGCCTTTGCGCACGAATATTTCATCAATTCTGCCAGGTACTTTCGATGAGATGCTGTATTGCTGCGCATCGATTTGACCTTGAAGCTTAACCGGCTGAGGTTGATAAGCTTGATAGAAACTGTATCCGACCCAGCCAATAACGCCGATACCAACTAAAGATAGAAGAAGGGGCTTAATAGGTTTCATGAATTATCCTTTTGACTGGCTAACGGTGTCTGTTTTTGAGTCGAAATCAGACGGAACAGAGGAGGTTAAGTAACTGGAGTAAGCATTCATTTCGCTGGTTAGCGCTAACAGCTTGTTGAGAGAGATTAGGTATTTGAAGCGAGCAGCAGATTGCTGGGTTTTAATGCTCGCAAGATAAAGCTCGGCATCAACCACTTCTAATGAGTTAGATAACCCTTGTGTGAAGGCTTTTTTACGAAGTAATAGGTTTTCCTGAGCTAAAGACAAGCTCGAGTTTAGGCCTTGAACCTCTTCAATCGCTTGGTTTGCTTCAAGGTAAGTCTTTTGTACCAACACGGTTAAGTCTTGCTTAGCTTGTGACTTAAGGAATTGAACCTGTGATACGGCACTGTGAGCCGCAGCGACTTTGTCGGAACGGCCAGAGGTATCAAGCAGTGGCACATTCACACCAATGCCAACCAACCAATCGGGTTTCATTTCACTGGCTAGAGAGTCATCTTCATACAGGCTGTAATCACCATAAAGGTAAACCTCTGGGTAGTATTTACCTTTCTCGGCTTTAATTAAGCTGCTTGCTTGTTTCTCTTTTGCATCAAGAATCTTAAGGCCGGGGTAGGTCATGAGTGTCTGGTCAATGAACACGTCCATATGAGGCAGGTTCTTATTGATAAACAGTTGTTCAGAGGGTTCTACACTTTCATTTTGACCAAGGATTTGGGTCAACGCCAATTGCGCAATTTTAAGATCGTTCTGAGCTTTCGTGCGCTCTACAATCGCTTTATCTAAAGAAGCATCGGCTTGTAGGCGTTCTACTCGGGCGATTTGTCCTTGCTGTTCAAGCTTGATGGCGAAATCACGATGCTGAGTTAAGCCTGCTTCAACGGCTTGACGCGTTCTCACCACGTCTTCCGCTAAGATCACCGAGAAGTAATACTTACTTAAGTCTTCGTAGCGAGCTTGTTTCTCCATCAACAGTTGGCTTTGCGCTTCTTCGCTTTTACCTTCAGCCGCATTTTGCGCAGCGGTTATTCGACCACCAGTGAAGATAGGCCACACAGCACGAATGGAAGAGCTAAAGATGTCTTGTTCGGTAATCGTTGAGGTAACGCCACCAACTAGAGGGCGCAAAATCGCGGATATAGCAGGGTTTACTCCACTCAAGCTATCTGAAAACTGTTCACCATTAATCGTCACATCACTATCAAGGTGCGTGTAGTTAGCCCCTAAGGTAATAGAAGGAAGATTGAGGCTACTTGTTGAGTTCTGAAGGTGTTGATAACGTTCAACGTTGGCTTGTTGAGCCGCAAGAGAGTTGTTGTTCTCTTGGAGAATTTGCCACGCTTCAGAAAAAGTGAGCGGAGCTGCATAGCCTGGCGAAGCCATAGTGCCGAGAAGCATACTGGCGATCGCAAGGTATCGGAATTTTGGTTTGGTCATCTGCATTAAATACCAATTAGAGTATTAACTCTAATGTTAACAGGGCGATAGTCATTTGTCTTGAATAGATTGTCTCATATGAATAGAAATTTTCATAACTCGTTAATCAAGTGTAAATAAGATTGAGTGACGTGAATATCAAAGATAAATGAAACTTAAAAAGCACGCATAAGCGTGCTCTTTAAGTTCAGTATAGAAGTGTTTTTACAAAATGAAGTGGCTTATTTAAAGCTAGGACAATGGTGATCGGCGCGCCATACCAATTGTCTTGAACCTTGCATTGTTTGTAATAAATCTCTCCCTGACATTTGCGGGAATGCTAACAATACCTTGAGATCGAGTGGGGAGGTGCCATCTTTCTCATAGGCTCTTACGTGAGTAAAAGTCGATTGTAAGTGTTTGAACAGCATAGTCTTAGTAAGACAAATTCCAAAGTTATCGCGTTTCATTGCCTTGTTTCCTTTTCAACAATGTTTATACGTTATGTTTGTTATCCTGTTTCTATTGGACGTTGCCACTGATCGATACTTCCTGCTCATCAATGTTTTATTATTGGGCGCTGATTTGATCAGGCGCCTCTTGATTGTCATGCTGGCCAGTAGTGTAAATAAGGATGTGTGAATGAGGTTAGATAGATAACCTGTTTGTTCAGCAACCGTAGCGGCGAGCGTGCAATTTTTAGTTATAGATACGTCCAGCGAGCGAAGGGTTGTTGCTATTTTGTTAATCGAAGTTTCGATTCAAAGCGCGGTCTGAAAATCATGACCTATGGCTTAGCAACAATAAACTTCTTCATATGCAACCATTATAATTGTATTTATTTTAAACAACCTAAAAAACACCTAAAAGCTTAGTGATCTAGCTCAATATTTATTCGTTTATTTTGGTTTTTAAGCTAATCAGTCCTAAAAATGAACGATTAATCGAGATGAACAACGTAAAGGATTATCAATTAACAATCTGCTCAATTATTTAGTTGAGTAGCAGTCACAAATTCACGTCCCTAGAAAGGTCATGCGATTAACTTGGTGTTAACATTGATCGTCTAACACTAGGGACGGTGGAATATGAAATGGAGCAGTATCAGTTTCCGTAAAAGGTTACTGATTATCATGACGGTCACTGGCCTCGTTGAACTTTTGATTCTTGCAGCGGCTGGTTTTTACTACATCAAACAATCTCAAGAACAAGAGATGGGTTTGAAAGCGTTAGGTGTTGCTGAATTTCTATCTGAATCGCCACTTGTCACCAGCATTATTCAAGAAAATGGAACGTTGGACCCTAATGGCGCTCCCTACGTTTTGTCTGAAAAAACCCAAGTTAAATTTCGTAACCTTACTCAGCTCATTGGCGCGGCGTTTATCGTTGTTGGAGATGATAAAGGTATCCGCCTGATTCACCCTTACGATGACAGGCTCGGCAAACCCATGCGTGGTGGCGATAACCAAAAAGCATTGGTATTGGGCGAGTCTTATGTGTCGACAGCCAAAGGATCGCTGGGTTTTTCAGTTCGTGGTAAATCCGCGGTAAAAGACACCCAAGGTACCGTTATTGGTGTGGTGTCAGTTGGTTACTTATTGGATTCGTTGCAAGATCGAATCGAACCTTACTTAGCCTTTTTGATTGTGATGGCGTTGCTGGTGGTTGCGGTCAACGCTTTGATTTCGAGTTATGTATCTCGCCGTTTTCAACGCGCTATTTTGGGCTTTGAGCCTGAAGAGATAGGCCGGTTGTATGTTGAGCTAGATGTAACCATGAGTACCGTGAAAGAGGGCATTCTGAGCATCGATAAGCACGGCATTTTACGTTCAATTAATAAGAGTGCCTGCGATATTTTATCGATAGACAGGGATAAAGCACTCAATCAACAGCGCCTTTCTGATGTATTGCCAGGCAGTGATTTAGAACAACTGCTATCAACCGGCGACACCGACCACGATGTTGAGTTGTATTTAAACAATAAGCGAATCATTGCTAACCGAAGCCCGATTATAGTGGCAGGTGAGGTGGTCGGGGCGGTATCGAGTTTCCGATTACGAGATGAAATCAACGATTTAACAGACCAGCTCTCACAAACCAAAGAATATGCTGATCTACTGCGTTCACAAACCCACGAGCATCAAAACAAGCTTAACACTATTAGTGGCTTGATTCAGATGGGCGAGTTGGATTCTGTTCAACAATTGATTGGTCAAGAAACCGCTCATTACCAGAGCTTAATTGAGTTCTTAAGAGAGACGGTGAAAGACCCTCTTATTGCAGGCATGCTTTTAGGCAAAACAGAGCGAGCTCGAGAGATTGGGTTAGAGCTTAAAGTGGAAGAGGGATCAAGGCTTGAAGCTCTGCCTAGCTGGTTAAACGCGGGTGACGTTGTCACAATTCTTGGCAACCTGATTGATAACGCCTTTGACGCCACCATGACGGCGATTAAGCAAGAGGGTCAAATTGCGCCAGCGCGTCGGGTTATTGAAGTTTCAATCAGTGATTTTGGTAATGAAATTATCGTAGAAGTAGAAGACAAAGGGTGCGGTTTGCCGAAAGAGTTGGCGACCAAAGCACTCACCGAAAAAGGCGTATCGAGCAAAGCGAAGCAAAATCGTGGTGTGGGTTTGTATCTGATAAAGCAGCTGGCAGACCGATATCAAGGGCAGCTTGAAATGGTCGACAACCACGATTTTGGCACGCGAATGACGGTTTATCTGCCAAAAGAAGAACAATAATTAAGCACGAAACGATCTTGCGAAGATCATCGTGACGGAAAAAGCATGGTTAAAGGAAGAACATAAATGAACGCAATCACGAGAGTCATGGTCATTGAAGATGATATTGCGATTGCAGAGCTACACCATCGTTATTTAGAACAGATGGGTGGCTTTGACGTGGTCGGCATTGCCACCACACAGTCTGAAGCGCTCATGCAACTGGACATCTTAAAACCTGATTTGGTGTTATTGGATGTGTATCTGCCGGACGGGTGTGGGCTCGATATTCTTAATCACGTAAGAGGGAGCAATCAAGGCTGCGACGTTATCTTGATTACTGCTGCTCGGGATGTCGATACGCTGCAGCAAGCAATGCGTGGTGGGGTGGTCGATTATCTATTGAAACCAGTAATGTTCCCTCGTTTGGAAGCGGCACTGAAAAAGTATCAATCTCAACAACAAGAGTTTGAAAGTGTGTCGGATTTGAATCAAGGTTTGGTTGATAAGATGCTGCAAGCCAATGCCAAAGCGGACTCTGGAAAAGTATCCACCTTACCCAAAGGCATTGATGGCGTAACGTTGGATAAGATCAGAGCCATTTTTCAGCAAGCTGATGCCGTTAATATTACCGCCGATGAAGCCGGAGAACGAATTGGTGCTAGCCGAACCACCGCCAGACGCTATTTAGAATTTTTGATTACCACTGGTGAGTTAGTCGCAGACTTAAATTACGGTACCGTAGGTCGCCCGGAGCGCTGCTACAACAAAGCGCAAAGATAAACACGACACCATCAAAATAAATATAAAGCCAGTTGAATAAGCTGGTTTTACCTTTTTCTCCCTTTCCTATTGCTCACTCCACCGACCAGATACCGTTCTTTCTTGACTACACTGTTTGAGAATGCCGATTTGCTTCTCCCTCGGGTCAAATGAACGGAACTATCGATTAGAATTTGTTCGAAATGAGTCAATATTTAATCGATTGCTTTCACAGTGGTTGATGTAAATCAAATAGTCATAGACAATACTGTCCCGAATAGAGGTGATAGCTTTCACCCTCGTTTACCAAACGCATTCTCAAATTTAATAGGCGCTTACTATTGATGTAATAGTTAAGACCTATTATCTATTTTTGTATGTCGCTGATACCTTTGGCGAATACTAAAAACCTTGTTTTTATAGGAAAGATGATGGTAATACCTGAAAACAGCAGCATCGTTATTTTTGGTGCGTCGGGAGATCTAACTTATCGTAAGTTAATTCCTGCTTTATACCACCTGTATGCTAGCAATCAACTTCCTGAATCCTTTGCGATTCTTGGAGTGAGCCGTACTGAGTACAGCGACGAGTCTTACCGTGAGAAGCTGAAGAAGTCTCTTCAGGAAATGGAAAAAACTGAACCAGAGACGCTAAATGCATTCATTGAGCATTTGCATTACCAGGCGATCAACACTTCAGATGTAGACGACTACGCTCGTTTAGCACAACGTCTAGATAATCTTGAGCAAGACTACCAATTCGAAAACCATAACACACTGTTCTATTTGGCAACGCCGCCAAGTTTATATGGTGTGATCCCAGCAAACCTTGCTGCGCATGGCCTGAACGATGAGAAGAACGGCTGGCGTCGTCTTATCATTGAGAAGCCATTTGGTTACGACCTAGCATCTGCTCAGGCGTTGGATGAAGAGATCCATCATCACTTCCAAGAACACCAGATCTACCGTATCGACCATTACCTTGGTAAAGAAACGGTACAAAACCTTCTAGTGCTTCGTTTCTCAAACGCGATGTTTGAACCACTGTGGAATCGTAATTTCATTGATTACGTTGAAATCACGGGTGCTGAGTTCCTAGGCGTTGAAGAACGTGGCGGATACTACGACAGCTCTGGGGCTGTGCGCGACATGTTCCAAAACCATCTGCTACAAGTACTAGCAATGGTAGGCATGGAGCCGCCAGCTCAAATCAATGCGGATTCTATTCGTGACGAAGTGGTTAAAGTCCTTCAGTGTCTAAAACCACTAGAAGAAGATGATCTGCGTAAAGACTTGGTCCTAGGTCAATACACAGCATCAGACGTTCGCGGCCAGCAATTGTTAGGTTATCGTGAAGAACCAGGTGTTGCGGATGACTCTCGTACTGAAACTTACATCGGCTTGAAAGCTCACATCAATAACTGGCGTTGGAATGGTGTTCCTTTCTACGTACGTACTGGTAAACGTTTACCTACACGTGTAACTGAAATCGTGATTCACTTTAAGAACACACCACATCCAGTATTTGGCCAAGATGCACCAGAGAACAAACTGATTATCCGTATCCAACCGGATGAAGGTATCCAGATGAGCTTTGGTTTGAAAGAACCTGGTGCAGGCTTTAAGGCAAAAGAAGTCAAGATGAACTTCTCTTACTCTGACTTGCCTGAAACTCAAATGCTAACGGCTTATGAGCGTCTGCTTCTTGATGCGTTAAACGGTGACGCAACTCTGTTTGCACGTACTGATGCGGTAGAAGCATGTTGGAAATACGTTCAACCAATCTTAGACTTCAAACAAGATCCTCAAGCACTGTTTGGCTATGCTTGTGGTACTTGGGGCCCACAGGAGGCGGATGAGCTTCTGCAACGTGATGGCCGAGCATGGCGTTTCCCATGCAAAAACTTAACAGACACGGATTACTGCGAATTATGATCAATCACAAGATCTTTGCAACGCCAGAATTGGTCGTTGAAAACCTAGCAAACGAAATGAAAGCTTACAGTGAACAGGGCAGACCTGTTCATATTTCATTGTCGGGCGGCAGCACGCCAAAAATGCTCTTTAAGCTGTTAGCTCAAGCACCATACGCAGAAGGTATTCAATGGAATAACCTTCATTTTTGGTGGGGCGATGAACGTTGCGTGGCACCAGATGACGCTGAAAGCAACTTCGGTGAAGCGAATGCGTTACTGTTTTCGAACGTGAACCTTCCGGCAGAGAATATCCACCGCATCCGTGGTGAAGATGAGCCTAACGCTGAAGCCGAGCGCTTTGCTAAAGAAATGGCTGATGTGATTCCTTGTGAAAACGGCACGCCTATTTTCGATTGGATTCTGTTAGGTGTTGGTGCCGATGGCCACACAGCTTCGCTATTTCCGGGTGTAACTGATTACCAAGACGAGAGACTCTCTCTATTAGCTTCTCATCCTGAGTCCGGTCAAACCCGAGTTTCTAAAACGGCAAAAGTTTTAGAAGCAGCAAAACGAATCAGTTTCCTAGTACTGGGTGCAGGTAAAGTTGAGATCGTTAAAGAAATTCATACAACTCCTGCTTCAGAATTGCCTTATCCGGCAGCGAAAATCCAGTCTAAAGCTGGCGAAACAGAGTGGTTCCTAGATTCAAGTGCAGCAAGTGCTATCGCATAAGTGCGAATAGCCGCAAGGAGATAAAATAATGAAAGGTGATATCGGTGTAATTGGCCTAGCAGTAATGGGTCAGAACCTTATCCTAAACATGAACGACCACGGCTTCAAAGTTGTGGCTCATAACCGTACTGCTGCTAAAGTAGACGAGTTCCTAGAAGGCCCAGCAAAAGGTACTAACATTGTTGGTGCTTACTCTCTAGAAGAGCTAGTTGAGAAGCTAGAAGCGCCACGTAAAGTGATGCTTATGGTTCGTGCTGGTGACGTTGTAGATACGTTCATCGACAAGCTTGTACCACTTCTAGACAAAGGCGACATCATCATTGATGGCGGTAACACTAACTTCCCAGACACTAACCGTCGTGTTGCTGCTCTTCGTGAGAAAGGCATCCACTTCATCGGTACTGGCGTTTCTGGTGGTGAAGAAGGTGCTCGTTTCGGTCCTTCAATTATGCCAGGCGGCTCTCCTGAAGCTTGGGAAGCGGTTAAGCCTATCTTCCAAGGTATTTCCGCGAAAACTGACGCGGGTGAGCCTTGTTGTGATTGGGTTGGTAACGACGGTGCTGGTCACTTCGTTAAGATGGTTCACAATGGCATCGAATACGGTGACATGCAGCTTATCACTGAAGCATACCAGTTCATGAAAGACGGCCTAGGTATGAACCACGACGAAATGCAGGCTGTATTTGCTGACTGGAACAAAACTGAGCTAGACAGCTACCTAGTAGAAATCACTGCTGACATCCTTGGCTATAAAGATGAAGACGGTGAAGCGCTAGTTGAGAAGATCCTAGACACTGCTGGCCAAAAAGGCACAGGTAAATGGACAGGTATCAATGCACTAGACATGGGTATCCCACTGACTCTAATCACTGAGTCTGTATTCTCTCGTTGCCTGTCTGCACTTAAAGACCAACGTGTTGAAGCTGAGAAACTGTTCGGCAAGACGGTTGCTCCAGTTGAAGGTGACAAGCAAGAGTGGGTTGATGCAATTCGTCAGGCTCTACTGGCTTCTAAGATCATCTCTTACGCTCAAGGTTTCATGCTAATGCGTGAGGCGTCGAACGAAAACGGCTGGGATTTAAACTACGGTAACGTTGCACTTATGTGGCGTGGCGGTTGTATCATCCGTTCTGCATTCCTAGGCAACATTCGTGATGCTTACGAAGCGAACCCAGAGATCGCTTTCCTAGGTTCAGATGCCTACTTCAAAGGTATCCTAGACAACTGCATGAGCGCTTGGCGTAAAGTTGCAGCTAAGTCTATGGAATCTGGCATCCCAATGCCATGTATGACTTCTGCACTAACGTTCCTAGATGGCTACACTACAGCCCGTCTTCCTGCGAACCTTCTACAAGCTCAACGTGACTACTTCGGTGCTCACACTTACGAGCGTACTGACCGTCCACGTGGTGAATTCTTCCACACAAACTGGACTGGTACAGGCGGCGATACTGCTTCTACAACTTACGACGTATAATCGTTAGTTAGATTCAGTTAAGAACAATATTGTTCTTATCAGCGATACAGAGAAAACAAAAGGATGCTAATCGGCATCCTTTTTTGTTGCTTGAGCATTTTTGTTAATTTGAATGGTGAGGTTTCGGAACCGAAGAAGACACCCGAGATGCAGGGCCGTTGATGATACCCCGAATGTTAAATGACCAATTCGAAATTAATTTTAAAGATAAATAGGATAACGAGCATGCTTTATGCCATCATAAAGGCATAAATAAGGGCAATGGATGTAATGCCCAAGTGATTGAGCTAGAAATGGTCAGTGATGACGGTGTTCTAGAGTAAATTCAAGGCCTTTAGTTGCCTTGAAAAAGGTAATGTTATGACTGAAGAAGAAAGAATCGAACTGCAACAAAATAACCCATTGCACGGCTTAAAGCTTGAAACCATGATCACTGAATTAGTCGATCATTATGGTTGGGAAATTTTAGATGCGGCAATGCGCATGAACTGCTTTAACACTAAACCAACGGTAGCAAGTGCTGTTAAATATTTAAAGAAGACAGAATGGGCTCGTGAGAAGGTAGAAAACTTTTACCTGTACCGTTTTAAGCGTATGCCTAAAGCGTCTGATATCGAATATCAGATGCCACCACGTTCACGTACGTTCCGTCACGGTTTAGAACCTCGTGAACCAATGGAGTTGACGGTTGAGTCTATTCAAGCGTCACAAGCTAAAGCCGCGTCTGCTTTCAAAGAGCGCCGAGGTGGCAACGGTCGTAACTTTCGCCGTTAGAGCGGACGTCGCTAGTTCGACGACGTGATGAGCACAGAATATATTAGGAGCCTAAGTGCTCCTTTTTTATGAGTTAAATTTGAAACCGTGAAGATTACCGATCGCGTCTCTTCTTTTTATTCTTGCAAAGATCGGCGATATAAACGATCGCACTGATAATCAAAAATAGTGCTGACACGGAAAACAGAGCTGGCATATTTAAGATCCATGCGAATGTTGCTGTGAGAAAAGCGACAAAGCAGATGAGGCGACTTGATGACATGACATGACCGAGTTTAATGTTCATAACGTCTCCTATGAAGTATCACGTACCACATAAGAATTATCCCATTCTCAGTAAAATAAAGGCTAAAAAGAGTCTAAATTATTCTCAAATTTGCTAATTGGCAGACTCTCTTCACATATTATTGCGTGGTTGTTTTATGAGCTATAAAGTAGTGAAAGATAAACTCAGATGTCATTTTTACCGGTGACCTCTGTTTAGTCTATGTAATGTTTGAACCCCAATTAACTTGAATAAAAGAAATATGCGGTGATTAAGAAACTCGCGATGATCACTGTGTTACGAACATATTGTTGTGGGATGCGGCGAGAGATTTTTGCTGAGTAATAGCCACCAACCAAGGTCCCCATCAAAACGGCCATGCCTGACGGCCAATCAATAGAGCCATTCACGATAAAAAATACGATCGCTGCGAGGGAAGCACACGCGGACACGAGCAGTTTGATGCCATTCATGACGTTGATATTGGTGTAACCAGCCAGCGCCAAGTAGCTCAATGTCACAATGCCCAAACCTGCATTAAAATAACCACCGTAGATACAAACAATCAAAAGCAATAAAGCGGAAAAGAATGCACCTGCGCTGGTGGCATGCTTATGTTTTGCTGTGGCTTGCTTTAACCATTTATTGAGCGTGCCGCCAAACGTGAATAGCAAAGCTGCAAACAGCAACAGCCAAGGAACGGATTGAGTGAACAGAGCTTCTGGTGTGTGAAGTAGCAAGAAAGCCCCGATACCACCGCCAATGACACATAAAGCAATGGTCAGTTTTAGCTGCTTGGTACCAGATTGAATTTCGTGGCGCAGAGCGTAGGCTCCGCTAATGTATCCGGCACACGAAGCAAAGGTATTGGTCGCGTTGGCTGCTATTGGTGGAACGCCAGCAAACAATAGAGCAGGGAAGGTGATAAAGCTGCCGCCACCCGCAATGGAGTTAAGCACACCGCCAATCACGCCTGACAAGAATAGAATCAACCAATCCATAGTTTAGAATCCAATACGTTAACTAATTGGTTACCTTACTTGAATTTGTTATGAATATCAGCGCCATGTGTGTTGTAAAGATAGGTTTGTGAGTTTGCTACCATCTTTAACCGTTGGTTCGAATTGAGGCTCTAAATGAAAAAAGGAGCCAATGGCTCCTTTCGTTGAGGTTTAGTTGATTCGGTAAAGCTTTACACTTCTACTGGTTTTGTTCTAAAGCTCTTGAACAGCTTAACCAGAATCGGACTAGCAAGAACCAATACAGCCAAGATAGTGAATGTCATGGTGATAGGACGCTCCCAAAGGAAGCTTAGCTCACCATCGCTGATCATCAGTGCGCGTCTTAAGTTTTCTTCCATCAAACCACCTAAGATAAAGCCAAGTAGTAATGGCGCCAGTGGGAAGTTGGCTAGCCTCAACGCTATCGCTGCCATCGCCACAATTAGCATCACAAACACATCCATCGTGTTGAATGACACCAAGTACACACCAGTGATTGAAAAGAAGATAATCATTGGCAGTAGAACCGTTCTAGGTACCGCTAGCAGTTTAGAAATATAAGGGATTAAAGGCAGGTTCAGAATAACCAATACAATGTTGCCAAAGTACATAGAGATAATCACCGACCAGAATACGTCTGGGTGTTCAACGAACAGGCGAGGGCCCGGTTGGATGCCGTAAGCGATCAATGCACCTAGCATGATTGCAGTGGTACCAGATCCCGGAATACCTAGCGTCAGTAGCGGAACGAATGAGCCACTTGAAGCTGCGTTGTTTGCTGATTCAGGAGCAACAAGACCACGGATACTGCCTTTACCGAACTCTTTCTGCTTGTCTTTTGGCGCTAGACTACGCTCCATGCCGTAGCTTAAGAAAGCTGCGATAGTCGCGCCTGCGCCCGGTAGAACACCGGTAAAGAAACCGAGAATAGAAGAGCGGATCGAAACTGGCGCTACTTCTTTGAACTCTTCTTTGGTGACCTTCATGCTACCAATATCGGCCATCTTTTGGCTTTCTTCTGCGCTGGTGTCTTGTTCTGGTTTTAGAATACCCATCAAGGTTTCACCCAGTGCGAATGTTGCCATCGCTAATAATAGGAAGCTGAAGCCATCCATCAGATCCGTTAGGCCAAAAGTGAAACGTTCAACGCCAACGCCTTTGTCGATACCAACAGTTGATAGCATTAAACCAAGAATGGTCATCATCCACGCTTTGATTACCTGACCTGGGCCTGCAAACGCCGCTACAGCGGATAAGCCTAATAGCATCAATGCAAAGTAGTCTGAAGATTGGAAGCTCAATGACACGCTTGCTAGAGCCGGTGCGGCAATCAAAAGCATGATTGCTGAAAGCGTACCGCCTGTGAAAGAAGAGTAAGCCGCGAGTGCAAGAGCTTTACCCGCTTGGCCTTTTTGAGCCATCGGGTAGCCGTCAAACGCGGTTACTACCGTTGAAGAACAACCCGGAGCATTAATTAAGATTGATGATGTTGAACCACCAAATACCGCACCGTAGTAAACACCGGCCATCAAAATAAGACCAGAAGATGGGTCTAGGCCGTAAGTGATAGGGATCATCAGAGCAATGGCTGAGATTGGACCTAACCCCGGAAGCATCCCGATGAAGGTACCTACGAAACAGCCCACGATTACCATCATGATGTTCATTGGCATCACAGCGGTAGAAAGTCCTTGTAAAATTCCGTCTAACATAATGCTATCCCTACCAAAGAGTGAAGATTAAACCAGGCTCTAGGTAGATATCTAAGCCTTGAGTTAAAAGAAGAAAGAACGCGATAACGAAAGGAAACGACGCGCCAAACAAGATAGATTTACGACGCTCACCCAATAGGTAGAAGCCCGCTAATAAGAAGAAGCTTGTAGCTAAAACAAAGCCAAGATACGTTAATCCAACACCGTACAGTGCCATTAACACCAAGAAGCCAATCAGCAGTTTCCAGTTCAGCGGCGTTGTTTCACATTTGACTTTCTTGTTTGGTTCTCCAGTGACAAGCAAAATCAACGATAACCCGATACCGATGAAAGCCAGCAGGGTAGGCAGTGTTCTCGCGGTAAAGGGTTCATATTCATCACCGGGAAACAGCGGAATGAGGGTGGTTTGATAGCCGTAGCACAAGCACGCCAGCATAAAGATCAAAGCTCCGAGACGATCGCCTGAAAGCAAAGATTCCTTACTGAAAAATTTGGTTGGTAAGTCCGACATATCCAACTCCATTTGGGTGGTGTAGAAAAGTAAAAAAGCCGTACATGAGCGAGTCAATGAAATGTCTGGGATCACTAACCAAAGGTAAGCGAATTACGGTACTGGTTTATCAGCCACTTGCGTTTACAACGAATCGGCAAGCGTTAGTAATACGTCTACGAATAAACAAAGGAGTTTGAAGTTAACTCATGTACGGCGAAACAAGGAAAGAGTAAGAGGGCACATAGACCCTCTCTGGTTGTTGGTTACTTCAAGAAACCAAGCTCACGCATTAGATCGCCCATCTGTTTTTCTTGGTCTTCTAGGAAGGCGTAGAAATCTTTATCTGCTTTGTAGTTGTCGATCCAACCGTTACGGTCACGAACCACTTGCCACTCATCGGTTTTGTACATTTTGCCAAGAGCTTCGTTCCACTCGTCGATTTTCGCTTGGCTTGTACCCGGTGCCGCAAAGAAACCACGCCAGTTAGCAAATACTGTCTCGTTGCCGTACTCAGTCAGTGTTGGGATGTTAGGCGCAGCGTCAAGACGCTTTGGCGCCGTCACAGCAAGCACTTTTACTTGGCCAGATTTAGACATCTCTAGCACTTCACCAAGGCCCGTTGAAAGAAGCTGTGTTTCGCCAGAAAGCAGTGCCGCCATCGCTTTACCACCAGCATCGTAGGCAATATAACGCACTTTCTTCGCATCAAAACCTTCGCCTTTGAACGCTGCAGCAACCACAAGGTGGTCCATGCTGCCACGAGCTGAACCGCCAGCAATTTTTACTTTACGAGGGTTTGTTTCGAATTCTTTTACTACGTCTTCCCACGTGTTGTACTTAGAATCTGCAGACGCAACGATTGCGCCGTAATCGGCAATGGTTGCAGCTACAGGAGTTAGGTCACGGAAAGATTGTGGGAAGATCCCCGTTAGTGAACGAACAACGATAGGCGTTGAGTTCACCATTAGCGTGTCTTCTTGGCGTTGAGCCGTTTCGATTAGGTGAGCAATCGCTTTACCGCCACCACCACCAGAAAGGTTTTGGAAAGAGACATTTTCTACGATGTCTGATTTCACCAATACATCACCCGTACCACGAGCTGTCATATCCCAACCGCCACCAGCGCCGCCAGGGATTAGGAAGTGGATTTTTTCTACGTCAGCAGCAAAAGTGTTGAAAGAAAAGGTTGCTGCGATGATAGAAGCCGCAAGAGTAGGTTTCAGTGCCTTGAACATGGTTCACGTTCCTTATGTAGGGGATCTCTTCAATGGAGAGAAACTTATGTTTTATTTCCAGCTACTAAACAGATGAGTAGGATATTGCTTAGCAGATGAAGCTAAAGTTAACGGTGTGTTAATGAAATGTCTGTAATGCGGCGATATTGAGAATAAGGAACATTGGATTAATATTGTTCATAAAGTTCACGGTAACGTGTTTTTGTCCATTTACTGTTGAATGATATCTGGATTCTAAAATCGTAGTTATTGTCTCAGAATGATTGAATTCATTGACAAAGGTTGGATTTAACTAGCGTTTTCTACTCGAGTGCATTGGTTGTTGGTCTATATTGTTAGATGTGACTACGATAACTATTTCTGCAAAAGAGTCAGGTGTATAGAGGTGTTAGATTTTAGATGTGGAATAGAGTTACTATAGTTGATATGCAACTTAAGCGGTATTGATTGCGCTAGGCTGTTAACTTTGGAGTTGGCGATTATTCAAGGATGAAATAATGGCATTAAAAAAAATTTCGTTACGATTTACTGTTGGAGGAATGTTTTTACTCGCGACATTTCTTACCGCTGTTGTTGCGGTTTCACTGCAATATTACTTCAGTAAAAAAATGGCGACTGAGAATACCCTATCAAAGTTGACGATGGTGTCCCAAGAGCTGAGTAACTATATCGGCGCGGTTGATTCTGACGCAGCCAATACGGCGCGTTTACTTTCTTCAGTGAAACGTTCTATAAGTAACAAAATATCGAAAGAAGAGTCGCGTAGTATTCTTTCAGAAGCAATTAAAGATAACCCTCTCTTTTATAGTATTTACATTGGCTCATCTAATGAAAACTTCTTCCAAATTATTAATCTAGAATCTGCCCCTGTCGTTAGAGAAAAAATCGGTGCACAACAAAAAGACCGTTGGGTTGTGGTTGAGATTCATAATATAGGGGAGGAGCGCGTCCGTACGACGAAATATTTTGACCAAGAGTTTACGCTAAGAAACTCAACTACGGAGCAGAGCAACTACCTTCCAACAACCAGGCCTTGGTATGTTTCTGCCAATGTTCAGTCGGTCGAAAAAACTCAGCCATATCTTTTCCAGCATTTACAAATTACCGGGCAAACTTATTCTTTAGCGTTTGATTCGAAAATCGAATCTGAAGTTCAACATGTGATTGGTATTGATATTGTGTTGTCTTCTTTAGCTAGCAAACTATCAGGTACGGCGCTTGGCTTAGCAGAAGACAGTAAGGTTGAGTCTTTCTTATATTCGAAATCGGGTAATATTATTGCGTCTAACCTCAAGGTTAACAATCAGGAATCGGAGTTTGATGTATCAACATTGATGCTATCGTCTGAGCAGCAAGCCTTGATTAACGATACCCCTCCGCTGTTAGTGTCTAATCAAAATGATTGGGGGCCGATGGACTTTTCAGTGGCGGGAAAACCAAACGGCTATGCGATAGACCTTCTTAAAATGATTGGTGAGATGACAGGGATCAGGTTTGAATTTGTTAATGGTTTCTCTTGGGGCGAACTTGTCAGTAAGTTTCAAGAAGGAAGTATTGATGGCCTGCAATCGGTTCAACATTATAAAAATAATGGCATAGATGGCCTATACACGACTCCAATTTATGAATTGCCATTTTCTATCGTGACAAGGGTCGGCGCGAAGGTTGTCACTAATTATGCCGAGCTTGAGGGTAAAAAAGTTGCCATTTTATCTGGGTGGTCAATTATTCCTAAGTTGAGAGAGGATTTTCCGAACATTGATTTAGTTGAATTTGAAAACCTAGAGTCTGCATTTAATTCAATTGAAAGCGAAGAGAACTTTGCTTTCTTAGAAGCAGAACCCGTACTCTCGTTTGCATTAGATAGGTTTTTCCAGCCAGGCCTTGTTGTCAATGGGACTCTAGAAGATCTAAAACAGAACTACTCAAACCAATTCCATTTGGTGCTGCAGAGCAAGCATAAACAATTGCTCCCAATCATTGATCAAGCTATCAGTAAGTTAAGTGGTGAACAACTTGATGCCTTAGCGAAAAAGTGGCTGCATGATACCGGCTTTAATACGAATACGACGGTTCCTTATACTGAACTTTATGATTTGACTAAGGAAGCAACGGTTGAAGGCAGTATGGTAAGGGTAGAGTTGAATGGCGAGATCAAGCATCTCTATTTAAAGAAAATAGACACGGGCGAACACTACTCTGAGTATTTTGCGGTATTGATTCCCGAATCTGAAGTCTTCAGTACAGTCAATAAGCGTCTAGCAACCTCTGTTGGTGTAACGATTTTACTGATGAGTTTAACCTTGCCTGTGGCTTGGGTCTTTGGTACACCGATAGTACGTCCTATTCGCCAATTAGAGAAAGAGACTCACAAGGTTAAGTTGCGTGACTATGACAACGTAGCTGTGCTTAATACTCGTATTAAAGAAGTGTGGGAGTTATCTGTTGCTGTAAAAGAAATGGCAATGGAGCTTAAACGACATGAACAGAGGCAAGAGGCGTTTGTAGAGTCGTTTATCAAGCTTATCGCCCAAGCTATCGATGACAAGTCCCCTTATACGGCTGGGCACTGTAACCGTGTACCAGAGCTAGGTTTGATGCTAGCTGACGTGGCTGAGAAATCACAATCTGATCATTTTAAAAATTTTGAGTTTAAAAATGATGATGAGCGCCGTGAGTTTAGAATTGCGGCTTGGTTGCATGACTGCGGAAAAATAACAACGCCGGAACACATCGTCGATAAAGGTACGAAGCTTGAGGCCAACTACAACCGAATTCACGAGGTGAGAACTCGATTTGAGGTATTGTGGCGTGATGCTGAAATAATAGCATTAACGAAACAGCTTGAAGGCAAGCTAGCGAGCGAACAAATCCAAACAGAGTTGGCTGAAGCGCAACAGAAGCTACAAGATGATTTTGAGTTTATCGCGACGTCTAATGTTGGTGGTGAATTCATGAGTGATGACAAAGTTGCTCGTATTCGCTTGATAGCTGAAACGACTTGGACGCGTAACTTTGATGATCAACTTGGTCTATCACCGATAGAGGCAATGAATCGAGAGCCGAGTTCAAGTTTACCAGCCACAGAACCACTTTTGAGTGATAAGCCAGAGCACATAGTGAAAAGAGATAGGCCGTTAGAATTTGACCCGAAACATCAAATTAAAATGGATGTGCCTGAGCACTTATACAACCTAGGCGAAGTCTACAATCTGAGTATTGCACGCGGTACATTGACTGCTGAAGATAGATTTAAGATAAACGAGCACATGCTTGGCACGATTAAGATGCTTGAGAACCTGCCATTCCCGAAAGAGCTAAGTCGTGTTCCTCGCTACGCTTCAACTCACCATGAAACACTTAAAGGTACAGGGTATCCAAGGAAGCTGACTGGTGATGACCTCTCAATCCCAGAACGTATTCTGGTGATCTCTGATATTTTTGAGGCATTAACCGCTGCAGATAGGCCTTATAAGAAGGCTAAGCCAATCAGTGTTGCTGTCGACATCATGTATAAAATGGCATTGGACGAGCATCTCGATATCGAACTGTTTAGATTGTTCTTAACCAGCGGCACTCACCTGCGTTATGCAGAAGAGTATCTGAAGCCGGAACAAATTGATTTCGTTGATATCGGCAAATACCTAGATGTTACTCGTCAGATTGCTTGAGTAAAGGTGGCTTGTTAGAACGGGGTCTATGAATGAAAGGCGCACATGAGTGCGCCTTTTTTATATCTGTTTATCGGTGAACAGGTAGATCGACACAAAGTGCTCTGCGTTTGTCAAGTCTGTCTATAAGTTGTCGACACATTGGTTTCGAGTGATTTCAGGGGAGGGAAGGGTTTAGCGGCTCTTTCTTTGCTTAAATCGATAAATAACAGATGGTTGAGTTGTTTGTAGTGTCCTTTTGGATTAGTTTTAATCGTCTATGAAAAATACTACCTTAGTCTAAATTGTCGACAATTGGCTTGATTGTCGACAATTCAATCGTGTATTTTATGTTCATGTTATGAAATTGTTGACAGTTAGGGTCGGCAATCAGAAGTGAGCAGCGTGAATATGAATACTGTGATAAAAGATCTCAGCTTAAATGCAAACACGAAAACACGTGTTAGCGATAAAGAGAACACTAAATCAGAAAATCTCACTGAGTATCTCGTTGAGGCGATTGTTAGCGGTGAATTACTACCGGGCAGTAAGATTTCGGAACCTGAATTGGCTAAACGCTTCGAAGTAAGCCGAGGCCCATTACGTGAAGCGATAATGCGAGTTGAAGGGCTTGGCCTAATAGAACGCATTCCACATGTTGGCGCGCGAGTGATTACTTTTTCGGCAGACAAACTACTCGAGTTGTACGCGGTGCGAGAGGCATTGGAAGGCATGGCGGCTCGCTTAGCAGCAAGACATATCACACAAGAAGAGCTTGTCGGGCTTGAAGGATTATTGTCGACACACTCAAAATACATCGATGAAGTCGAAGGTTCTTCTTACTTTCATCAACATGGGGATTTCGATTTCCATTACCGCATTATTAAAGCGAGTCGTAACAGCAAACTCATTTCGTTGTTGTGTGATGAGCTTTATCACCTATTACGCATGTACCGCTATCAATCGCCTAGGGCTCAGTCTCGGCCCAAAGAGGCGCTCGATGAACACAAATACATCCTACAAGCGATTCGCAACCGTGATGAAGAGCTAGCAGAAATGCTAATGCGAAGACACATCTCGGGAAGCCGATTACTTATAGAGCAACAAATTCAATCCAAAGATCTTGATTAATTGGCGACTGGTATTTGCTAGCGGTTCTTCGCTGGCGAGAGCTAAACATCAGTAGTCATAAAGATTAGAAATTAACAATTAACAGGGAGCGTCATTATGAAGTTATCAGCAGGAGCTAAGTTCCGACAAGCTGTGCAAGACAACGACCCATTGCAGATCGTCGGTACGGTGAATCCGTATTGCGCGATGATGGCAAAGAACTTGGGGCATCAGGCGATCTATTTGTCTGGCGGAGGCATCGCCAATGCGTCTTATGGGTTGCCTGATTTAGGCATCACCACATTGAACGATGTGTTGGTAGATGTTGAACGTATTACCAACGCGTGTGATCTGCCATTGCTGGTGGATATCGATACGGGATTTGGTGGCGCATTCAATATTGCACGTACGATTCGCGCTATGGAGAAGGCAGGCGCAGCAGCAATCCATATGGAAGACCAAGTGGCCCAGAAACGCTGTGGTCATCGACCAAATAAAGCGATTGTAAGTCAGCAAGAGATGGTCGATAGAGTCAAAGCGGCAACCGATGCTAGAACCGATGAAAGCTTTGTGATTATGGCACGTACGGATGCATTGGCGGTTGAAGGCATTGATAGCGCAATTGAGCGAGCGATAGCTTGTGTTGAAGCGGGCGCAGACATGATCTTCCCTGAGGCGATGAATCAACTCGATCAATACGTGAAGTTCTCGGCAGCGCTGAAATCAGCAACGGGCAAGCACGTGCCTATTATTGCGAACATCACTGAATTTGGCCAAACACCACTCTACAGCTGTAACGAGTTAGCCCAATCAAGTGTCGACATGGTGCTTTATCCATTGAGTGCGTTCCGTGCGATGAACAAAGCGGCGGAGAATGTTTACAAGCACTTGCTAGTTGAAGGCAATCAAGAAGCTCTGTTGGATTCAATGCAAACCCGTAAGGAGCTTTACGAACACCTTAATTACCACGACTACGAGAACAAGCTTGATCAGTTGTTTTCAAGCGAAGGGTAAACCAGTTTCAATTAATCAAAAATCAACTTAATCCAATAACGTGAAATGGTTAGTCGCCAAATCCAGTACCGATGATAAAGATCATCGGGCATATAAATAGGCAGCACCAAAGAGTGCAGGCGGCTAACACAGAAAAGGAGTTCACCATGTCTGTATCTTTGAGTGATAAAGCCGCTGTCGAAAATGCTTCAAAAGTAGAGCAAAAAAGTGAAAAAACAGCAAACAAACCAGCCAGCGCACCGGCAATCGGTGGTGCTGGTCTACGTGGTCAAAGTGCAGGGTCGACTGCGCTATGTACGGTAGGAAAATCAGGAACGGGTTTAACTTACCGTGGCTATGACATTACCGATCTTGCTAACCACGCTCAGTTTGAAGAAGTGGCACATCTGCTATTAAGAGGCCATTTGCCCAATGAAAAAGAGCTAGACGATTACAAAACATTGTTGGTTGGTTTACGTGGTTTACCTCAACCTTTGAAAGCATTGTTGGAGCTTATTCCTGCAGACGCTCACCCAATGGATGTGATGAGAACGGGTTGTTCGATGCTAGGTAATCTAGAGCAAGAATCTGATTTTTCAGAACAATTGCCTGCGACTGAACGAATGCTCGCGCTTTTCCCTGCGATTATTTGTTACTGGTATCGCTTTAGCCATGATGGCGTGCGCATTGATACGGAAGATCAAAGCGAAGCATGTTTGGGTGGCTATTTCTTGAAGATGTTGACTGACAAAACGCCTAGTGAACTTCATAAGAAGGTGATGCACTGCTCGCTAACCCTTTACGCGGAACATGAGTTTAATGCCTCTACCTTTGCCGCTCGTGTTTGTGCGTCAACACTGTCGGATATTCATTCTTGTGTAACGGCTGCGATTGGCACACTAAGAGGCCCACTGCACGGTGGTGCGAATGAAGCGGCAATGGAAATGATCCAAGATTGGCAAACCGCCGATGAAGCCGAAACCAACATCATGCAGATGCTTGCTAACAAAGACAAAATAATGGGCTTCGGTCATGCTATTTATCGTGAAAGCGATCCTCGAAATGCCTTAATCAAGCGTTGGTCAAAAGAGCTTGCTCAAGAGGTGGGAGATGAACAGCTTTACGCCGTTTCAGAGCGTGTTGAAGCAGTCATGAAGCGTGAGAAAGGCTTGTTCTGTAATGCGGATTTCTTCCATGCCTCTGCCTATCACTTCATGGACATCCCAACCAAACTGTTCACGCCAATCTTTGTGATGAGTCGCCTTACAGGCTGGACAGCACACGTGTTCGAGCAAAGAGAAAATAATCGCATCATTCGCCCAAGTGCAGACTACACCGGGCCAGAGCATCAAGACTGGCTGCCAATCCATTTACGTTAGTTCTCTATATCGAGCCGACTTATATCTCGAGGTGACTTTTATCTTCATGTGATAAGACCTCGAGAACCAACGAATAGAATTTAACAGATAATGGTGGATGTATGTCTGATGTGAAATTTGAACCAAAGCAGTACCGTAAGCCTTTACCCGGTACCCATTTAGAATATTTCGACGCTCGTGAAGCGGTAGATGCGATATCTCCGAGCAGCTATAAAACCTTGCCTTATACGTCGAGAGTGCTGGCGGAACAATTGGTAAGACGTTGTGATCCAGCTGCACTTGAAGATAGCTTAAAACAGATCATCGAGCGTAAGAGCGACTTAGATTTTCCTTGGTATCCAGCACGTGTCGTGTGTCATGACATTTTGGGTCAAACCGCTTTAGTAGATTTAGCTGGCTTACGAGATGCGATTGCTGACCAAGGTGGAGACCCTGCCAAGGTTAATCCAGTGGTCGAAACTCAACTGATTGTTGATCACTCTTTAGCCGTGGAACATGCAGGTTTTGATAGCGAAGCCTTTGATAAAAACCGAGCGATTGAAGAGCGAAGAAACGAAGACCGTTTTCACTTTATCGAATGGTGTAAAACCGCGTTTAAAAACGTGAGTGTGATTCCCGCAGGTAACGGGATCATGCACCAGATTAACTTGGAAAAAATGTCTCCAGTCATTCAATCTAAAGAAGGCATCGCGTTTCCGGATACTTGTGTCGGCACAGACAGCCATACACCGCACGTAGATGCGCTGGGCGTTATTGCGATCGGTGTGGGCGGCTTGGAAGCTGAGACAGTGATGCTCGGTCGCCCGTCAATGATGCGTTTGCCTGATATTGTGGGCGTTAAACTGACTGGTCAACGACAAGAAGGGATAACCGCAACGGATATTGTGCTCGCAATAACGGAGTTCCTTCGCAATGAGAGAGTGGTCTCAAGCTATTTGGAATTCTTCGGTGAAGGGGCTCGTGCGCTGACCATTGGTGACCGCGCAACCATCTCCAACATGACGCCAGAGTACGGTGCAACAGCGGGGATGTTCTACATCGATGAGCAGACCATTCAATACCTGAAACTCACTGGTCGAGAGCCTGAGCAGGTTGAATTAGTCGAACGCTACGCTAAACAAACTGGGCTATGGGCTGACGATCTCGATTCTGCTCAATACGAACGGGTATTAGAGTTTGATCTGTCTAAGGTTGAACGCAATCTTGCAGGGCCGTCTAACCCACATCGTCGTTTGCCAACCAGAGAGCTGGCTGAACAAGGTATCAGTCAAACATCTTGGAAAGAGCAGCATGCTAAGCAGTACAGCGATGAACAGATGCCTGATGGTGCCGTAATCATCGCAGCGATTACCTCTTGTACTAACACCAGTAATCCAAGAAATGTGGTCGCCGCAGCATTGGTGGCTAAGAAAGCCAATCAGCTTGGATTAGTTCGTAAACCGTGGGTGAAAACGTCATTTGCTCCAGGTTCTAAAGTTGCCAAGCTCTATCTCGAGTCGGCGGGTTTGCTTCCTGAGCTGGAAAAACTAGGCTTTGGTATCGTCGGTTATGCGTGTACTACCTGTAATGGTATGAGCGGAGCCCTAGATCCTGCTATCCAACAAGAGATCATCGACCGCGACCTGTACTCAACCGCTGTGTTGTCAGGGAATCGAAATTTCGATGGTCGAATCCATCCCTATGCAAAACAAGCGTTTTTAGCCTCACCGCCATTAGTGGTTGCTTATGCCTTGGCGGGTACGATTCGCTTTGATATCGAAAAAGACAGCTTAGGTACAGACAGCAACGGAAAATCGATCTATTTAAGTGACTTGTGGCCGAGTGATGCAGAGATCGATGCAGTGGTCGGTGAACATGTTAAGCCTCAGCAATTCCAACAAATCTACGTGAAAATGTTCCAGCCAGACGAGGAACAGGTGACTACTGAACCGCTTTATGACTGGCGACCTCAAAGTACCTATATTCGCAGACCACCTTATTGGGAAGGAGCTCTGGCGGGAGAGCGAAGCCTATCTGGTATGAGACCTTTAGCGATTTTGGGTGACAACATCACCACAGATCACTTATCCCCTTCAAATGCGATTCTCGCTTCGAGCGCTGCGGGGGAATACCTCACCAAAATGGAAGTGCCGGAAGAGGACTTTAACTCTTACGCGACCCATCGAGGCGATCACTTAACCGCGCAACGAGCAACATTCGCCAACCCTAAGCTGTTTAACGAAATGGTGAAGGACGCTGGAGAAGTCGTGCAAGGTTCATTAGCAAGAGTTGAACCTGAAGGTCAAGTTACGCGAATGTGGGAAGCGATAGAAACCTACATGAATCGCAAGCAACCTTTGATTGTCGTTGCTGGCGCAGACTATGGGCAAGGCTCTTCACGGGACTGGGCAGCCAAAGGTGTGCGTTTAGCGGGTGTTGAAGTGATTGTTGCTGAAGGGTTTGAACGAATTCACAGAACCAACTTGGTTGGCATGGGCGTGTTGCCTCTGCAATTCAAAGCGGGGACCAATCGCAATACCTTAGAATTGGACGGTACCGAGCTTTACGACGTTTACGGCGACATTGAAGCGGGTTCTGATTTGGCTCTAGTCATCACTCGTAAAAACGGTGAAAAGCTTGATGTTCCTGTGACCTGCCGACTAGACACGGCAGACGAAGTGAATGTTTATAGCGCTGGTGGCGTGTTGCAACGTTTCGCCAAAGACTTTCTTGCAAATTAGGAGCTAGTTATGAACATCAAACAGTTAAAAGTACCTGCTACCTATATGCGGGGCGGAACAAGCAAAGGTGTTTTCTTCAACTTAAGTGACTTACCTGAAGCTGCGCAAGTTGCCGGAGAAGCTCGAGACGCATTACTTCTGCGCGTGATTGGTAGTCCAGATCCTTATGGCAAACAAACCGATGGCATGGGTGGCGCAACATCCAGCACCAGTAAAACCGTGATTGTTTCGAAAAGTAGTAAAGCCGATCACGATGTTGATTACCTATTCGGCCAAGTAGCAATAGACAAGCCGTTCGTTGATTGGAGCGGTAACTGCGGCAATCTGTCTGCTGCAGTGGGCCCATTTGCTATTCATAGTGGCCTAGTCGACTCGAATCGTATTCCAGAAAACGGCGTGGTCGAGGTGCGAGTATGGCAAGTGAACATAGAGAAAACCATTATTGTTCATGTACCTATCGCTGGTGGTGAAGTCCAAGAGTTGGGTGACTTTGAGCTCGATGGTGTCACTTTCCCCGCCGCTGAGATCCAAGTTGATTTTCTAGACCCAGCCGATGCGAGTGGTTCAATGTTTCCGACAGGGAATGTTGTCGATTTTTTAGATGTTCCAGATCTGGGTTGCATCAAAGCGACATATATCGATGCAGGGATACCAACCATTTTTGTTGATGCTGAAGCTGTGGGCTATCAAGGCACAGAGCTTCAATCGGATATTAACAGTGATACCAATGCCTTGGCTCTGTTTGAATCCATTCGAGCACATGGTGCAGTCGCGATGCGCCTTATCGATTCCCTAGAGCAAGCAGAATCACGCCAACATACACCTAAAGTTGCGTTTGTTGCTAAGCCTCAAGCGTACCAAGCCTCAAGTGGTAAATCGGTTGCTGTTGAAGATACTGACCTTCTTGTGCGTGCTTTGTCTATGGGGCAACTGCACCATGCCATGATGGGTACGGCTGCGGTTGCTATTGCTTCAGCGGCAAGTGTTCCTGGCACCTTAGTGAACTTGGCAGCCGGTGAGGGAAGTCGTGATTTCGTGACCTTTGGACACCCGTCAGGAACCTTAAAGGTAGGTGCGAAAGCGCTGCAGGCCGAAAGTGGGTGGAAAATAGAGAGGGCGATTATGAGTCGTAGTGCCCGAGTGATCATGGAAGGTGCCATTCGTGTGCCTTTTCCCAAGTAAAGCGATTGTCGTGAACGGTTAAATGTTCACGAATACAACGCTGAGAAAAGAGTGCACCCAAGTGAAACTGTTAAAAGCTAGTCGCTTGGACTAATGGATAAATCATGGAGGAGGCACTATGTCTGCTACGAATCGAATGACTAGAAAAACAGATTACATCACCGAGTATCAATGGGCGAGGGAAGACCCAAATTCGTTTTGGGAAACACAATCACAAGCGATAGATTGGTTTGAACCACCAAAAACGATATTACAAACTGACGATAACGGAATTGAGCGTTGGTTTCCTGATGGGGTGATGAACACCTGCTGGCTCGCGCTGGATTATCATTGTGAAAATGGGCGAGGTGACAATACCGCACTGATTTACGACTCTCCAGTTACAGGAACTCAATCCTCGTACACTTACAATCAATTGCGTAACCAAGTGGCTAAAGTCGCTGGTATGTTAGCCACGCAAGGCGTTACCAAAGGTGATCGTGTGGTGATCTACATGCCAATGATTCCTGAAGCGGCGATGGCAATGTTGGCCTGTGCACGACTAGGTGCGGTGCATTCGGTGGTGTTTGGTGGTTTTGCCCCTCATGAGCTTGCCGTTCGAATTGAAGATGCCGAGCCCAAGGTGTTGATTACTGCATCCTGCGGTGTCGAGATAAATAAAGTCCTGCCATATAAGCCGATGGTCGATCGCGCGATCATGGACAGCCGATGGAAGCCTGAGAAAGTGGTGGTATTCCAAAGAGAGCAGTCTCTAGCCGAATTGAACAACGAACGTGATGTACTTTGGCAGCAAGCTGTTGAGGATGCTTTGCCTCACGTATGTGTGCCTGTTCTAGCGACTGACCCACTATATATCTTGTATACATCAGGGACGACGGGTAAGCCAAAAGGCGTGGTGCGCGATAATGGTGGTCATGCGGTCGCGATGAAATACTCGATGAGCACTATCTACGATATGCCGCAAGATGGTGTGTTTTGGGCGGCTTCTGATGTCGGCTGGGTAGTGGGGCATTCCTATATTGTGTATGCGCCATTGATTCATGGTTGCACAACCATCTTGTTTGAAGGAAAGCCAGTTAGAACGCCAGATCCGGGGGCATTCTGGCGTGTGTGTGAAGAGTACAACGTCGATGTGTTATTTTCTGCGCCAACGGCATTTAGAGCTATCAAGAAAGAAGATCCTGAAGGCGAGTTACTCACCAAGTATGACTTATCATCGCTCAAGTCGATTTTTATGGCGGGAGAGCGTTTGGACCCGCCAACATTGGATTGGGTTGAGTCTCATACCAATAAACCGGTTATTGACCACTGGTGGCAAACCGAAACGGGTTGGGCTATTTCTGCCAATCCGACAGGGCTGGAATCTTTGCCAGTGAAAGCAGGTTCTTCAACTAAGCCTGTGCCCGGTTACCAAGTCGAGATTCTTAATGAATTGGGTGAAACGGCACAGCCTAATCAGCAAGGCTTTGTTGCACTCAAACGTCCACTACCACCCGGTTGTCTGCCAACGGTTTGGCGTAATCATGATCGATTTGAATCTGGCTATCTGAGCCAATTCCCAGGCTATTATGTTTCTGGGGACGGTGGCTATCTCGATGAAGATGGGTATCTATTTATTATGGGCCGTATCGACGATGTGATAAACGTAGCGGGACACCGTCTGTCGACTGGAGAAATGGAAGAGATCGTGGGTGGTCACCCAGCCATTGCAGAATGTGCGGTAGTCGGGATTCACGATGACTTGAAAGGACAACTTCCTTTAGGTCTAGTTGTGTTAAAAGATGGCGTAAAAGTCGATGGCATTGAGTTGCAAAGGGAATTGGTTGGCAAGGTTCGTAATGAGATCGGCGCGGTAGCTTGTTTTAAGCAAGCCTTGGTTGTTGAGAGGTTACCTAAGACACGCTCAGGTAAGATCTTACGTAGAACGATCCGGCAGATCGCAGAAGGTGAACAATATGTGGTGCCTTCAACTATTGACGACCCTACCAGCTTAACTGAAATTGCTGAAAAGCTCGGCAAATAGACGTCGCAGTTTAGGTAATCTCACCTTCGGCTTGTTGATTTATACATAATCCGGCGTGATGGTTTACCTAAACTCTACTTTATTCATCCGCTTATCCATTGCGTTTACTATGACCTCATTATGAGTCCCACATATTGAGGTCTTTTTATGCGAGCTTACTTTTTGTTGATTGCTTTATTGGTCAGTGGTGTTGCTAGTGCCAGTATTTCAAAGGATGAAGCGAGTAGAGCGTTGTTAGAGCCATTGAGTCATCCCAAGATATTTAAATGTGTGTCCAAGACTGGCGTCGATCTCTATCAAGCAGTTTTTGATATGGGCGTGGGGTATGAAGCCGATCCGATTAACTCGAAGATGATCGTTAATTCAAGGAAAGGTCGCTACGAATATCAAATCTTAGGCGCGGTAAGGTCTGAAAGAGCCGGTGAAATTGTTGTGTTAACTCGTCATGTGGGAGACGGTGTCAAAGTAGCCGCTATGATTGATGACGAAAATGGCAAGATACTGGGGATCGGCGATAAAAATCATTATCGAGATTGCGGTGTTAGGCCACCACCTAGCGCAGAAAACGTGCAAAACTTTTGGTCTAAAGGCTAAGAGATATGTGAAAGGCAAGAATTATAGAGAAAGCGCGATTGAGGCGACCTTATTGGTCGCCTTTTTTGTTGGTGAGGATAAAGCGAGCTCAAAGCTATATATCATTAATCAGTTATGCGATGGCTGAATAATACATAGCTGAACATGATGTATCGTCTAAACGTGGCTTTATTTATCTTATTAACGGCTCTGCTTAAGATGGTTCTACTCAAAACGAAGAACTAAGCGAGACTCCTATGAAATTCACTAAACCTTTTCTTTTAGCGACACTGATTGTGACTCTTTCTGGTTGCGCATCACCAGCAATGGATAACGAAAATGAGAATGCTGCACGTAATCGTGGTGCTGTGGGTGGTGCTTTATTAGGAGCGACAGCAGGCGCTCTAACTGGAGATGCGAGCTTAGCCGCGAAGGGTGCTGCATTGGGTGGTGTGACTGGTGGTGTTGCTGGTTCAATGAAAGATACGGATGATGCAAGAAACGCACAACGAACCCAAGTTACTGCCGATGGTCTAGCGCAAGACAATCGCACCGATGCAGAAAAGCGAGTTGCTGAAGTAGAGGCTGAAATTAAGCTTATTGAACTAGAACAACAGCTTGCTGAACTCAAAGAAGAGAAAGAAGATAACGGTGCATAAAGCTGAAGCTACAGCAAAAACCACAGCAAAAACCATAGCTTCGATATTCGTTTAATTCAAAATCATTCAAACAGAATGGCCACGTAATGTGGCCGTTTTTGTATCTAAAATACACACTTCAAACAATGAATTAATTCAATAACTTGTATAGATACTCACGCCAAGTAAACTAGACTCAGTTTAGATATTAATTTGGTTTGAGAAGCGCAATAGTCATGAATGTCACCTTAAGGGCCGCAAAGCACGCGGATTTAGAACAACTTAACGAGTTAATGTTCGATCTCCACCATCACCACCACCTTGCTAGCCCAGAGCACTTTAAAACGGCAGAAGAGATTGAGCAGGAAAAAAGCATTGCACGATACTTGGATGACCCTGAATGTTTGGTTTATGTGGCATTAAAAGGAGAGCTCATTGTTGGCTTTATCTCTGGGCATTTTTGTGAGCTTATCTCAACGGTCAGCAAACCAGTGCCGATGGGAAGTGTCGATGAACTGTTTGTCTTGCCTGATTATCGAAAAGAATCGATTGCTGAAAAGTTGTTTAACAAAGTTGAAAGTACTTTTGATGATTATGGGGTTGAACAAGTCTTTGTAGAAGTTTGGGACTTTAACTCGCCTGCCAAGGACTTCTATCAAAAAATGGGGTTCACACCTCACATTCAATGGATGAGGAAGGCTTTGCACAAAACGTAGACAGCGATTTTGTGTGGCTTTGATTACAATAGTTCAACTGCAACAGCAGTCTTCAATATTCTTCTATTATTTTTTAGGTAAACTCGTTGGTTATTCGATATTTATTAGTTTTCATACTGTCTCTTTTGAGTACTACTTCCGCTTGGGCAAACGACACTTTGCCCGATCATATCGCGGGCGCCTTGTGTGTAGTACGTGCTGATAACCAAATCGTGTTGGTTGATGAGTTGATCACCGGTCAATTGTCTCTACCGGGAGGCACTGTTGTTTCAGGTGAGCCGCCAGCCGTCGCGGCGCAACGTGAAACGTGGGAAGAGGCTGGTTTGTCGGTAACGGTCGGTGATGTGCTAGGTTATACCGACAGTGCCGTCGTGTTTGATTGTATTTCTGACTCTGAAGTGATCAGTTACAAGGCTCGAAATGAGTTAGGTGGCTTTGAGCTGCCGATTTGGTTTGCTCCTCATTATGGCGTGGAAGTCAGCCGAGCGATGTTACTTCCTCCTACTGAATTGCAAGATCACCAATACCGCTACCCAGAACAGTGGTCTGAGATTAACGAGCTGTTTTTATCTGCGACAGATCAACCGGTGACGTATGTGACTGAGCTGGTGGGCGCGGCACCCAAAGTCCATCAAGTTGAATTAAATTGGATTGTGTCACTTCAAAACACGTTCGATAAGATGCCAAGCGTATTTGCGAATACTGTGCTTTTGACTGACTTGTTGGCCAAGCCATGGGTCTTCATTGTGATATTGCCGTTAATTGCTTGGTACTTTGGCCGTAACTTCGCGTTGAAGTTTGGCTTCACTTTGATCTCGGTGACACTACTTACTTTAATCGCGCACCAAGGTTTTGGTTTTCCACGTCCACACGCTTACTTGCCAACATTGAAACTGGTGATGAGCAGTGGGTATAGTTTTCCAAGTCTGTTGGCTGCCTTGTGGGTCAGTTTAACCTTGTTAGTCTTTTGGAAACTAAAGCGCCTCTTGGAGCAAAAAGCCATTCTGGTAGTGCTCGCTGGCCTGCTGTGGATCATGCTATTTAAGTCTTATTCAGGTAGTGCGTTTTTTAGTGATGTATTAATGGGTGGCGTATTAGGCGCTTTAACGACGTGGCATATCGTGAGATTAGACGCGAAACCGGATGTTGATATTAGCGCCTTATTGAGTTCTAAAGGTGTTTGGTGGGCATTGTGCTTACTGTCGATTGTTCTGACGGTGATATGGCCACTGCCAACATTCTCATTCTGGGTGGCGATTTTGATGACGATTGCATGCCTAGTGACGTTAACAGACTCGAAACCTTTGGTTGGTCAGTTCTCATTCAAGATCGTTCTTGGAGTGATGGCGATGTTGTTAGCGGGAAATCTGCTGATTAGCTGGGCTGGAAGCTTTGTCTCTTTCAGCGGTATTGCTTCATTTATTGTTGAAACGTTACGTTTCCCAATCTTGATTCTGTTTGGTGTGGTGGCATTTCGTCTGCCATGGAAAAGAGAGTAAGCGACTCGACTAACACAAAATCAAAAAGGCTGTGCAGTGCACAGCCTTTGTCATTTCTGAAACAAGCAAAAAGTAATTCTTATTAGAACCTGTTGAGCGTTTATGAGTTGAAGATAAACTTCTCAATCGCGACCGCTACACCATGGTCGTCGTTGCTAGCTGTGATGTGATCCGCCAGTTTCTTGGTTTCTTCCATTGCGTTTTCCATTGCAATGCCAAGGCCTGCGTATTCAAGCATATGGTGATCGTTTTCAGCATCACCCATGCAGATGACTTCTTCCGCTTTAATGCCTAAGTGTTTCGCTATCGCTTCAATACCGACACCCTTGTTTGATTTCGGGTTTAGGAACTCTAAGAAGAATGGTGCACTTTGTACGATAGTAAACTGAGTCTTAAGCTCCTGTGGCAACTTACCGATGATTTCAGTCAGCTTGCTTGGTTCAGCGACAATCATAGTTTTGATGATTTCGTGGTCATCTTCTAGTTGAGAAAAGTCGAACTCGGTTATATCTAAGCAATTAATACGCGCTTCAATACCAGTGTACTCATTGTTCTCAGGTGTGATTAAGCCGTGGATCTTGCTGAAAGCATGGACATAACCACCAAGCTGTCCAGCGAGGGCAGCAATCTCTTTTGCGGCTTTACCGTTGCTGATCTCACTGTGAATGATCTCTTTTGTCGATACGTTCTGAACCATAGAGCCGTTGTAGAAGAGTACAAAGTCATCTTCGCCGTCAATCGAAAGCTCATCTAATTTGCTTTGCATGCCTTCTAAAGGGCGACCAGAAGCGAGAACTACTTTCACACCTGCAGCTCGTGCTTTGGCGATTGCGTCTTTGTTCTCTTGAGAAATCACTTTTTCACTGTTGAGTAGTGTGCCATCCATATCAAGAGCAATCAGTTTGTACATGTTGTTCCTTACTAAAAAATTAAAAGCTAACGAAATCTATGGGCGAAAGGATAAGGGAACTTGAAAGTTCAGGCTAGGGCTTTGAACAACTCATTTATCAGTACTCATTTGTTTGACCAAAAGGGGGAAGTGCTTTAAGGTCTGCGGTTGATTAATTTCATCAAATGATTGAGCTGAGGGAAAGTTGTACAAGATTAATGAAATGTTTGAAACCATTCAGGGTGAGGGCGTGTTTACTGGCGTTCCCGCTGTTTTTGTTCGTCTGCAAATTTGCCCAGTGGGCTGTTCTTGGTGTGATACCAAGCAGACCTGGGAAGCGTTGCCAGAAGAGGAAACCAGCCTTGGCGATATTATGGTTAAGACAGAAGATTCACCTACTTGGTCAGCAATCGATGCACAAGGAATCGTGAATGAATATATCAAGCAAGGTTACACTGCTAAGCACATTGTGATTACTGGTGGTGAGCCATGCATTTATGATCTTGTTCCTCTTACTGAAGCGTTTGAGCAGCACGGTTGTCGCTGTCAGATTGAGACTAGCGGAACATCAGAAGTTAAAGCCACACCGGACACTTGGGTTACGGTGTCACCGAAAGTGGCGATGAAAGCGAAACTGGAAATCTTAGATAGCGCCTTGCAACGTGCTAACGAAATTAAGCATCCAGTAGGTACAAGCAAAGACATCGAACAACTTGACGGTTTATTGGAGCGAGCAGCAGTTCCTAACGACACTGTTATCGCTCTGCAACCAATCAGCCAAAAAGACCGCGCTACTCAGCTTTGTATTGATACCTGCATTGAGCGCAATTGGCGCTTATCAATACAAACTCACAAATATTTGAGCATCGCATAGGTTGTATTTTTACTGGGCAAGATAAGTCGCTAGTAGAAGGTTCTCGTAAGGATTTAAGATGAAAAAAGCAGTGGTAGTATTCAGTGGTGGTCAAGACTCAACAACGTGTCTTGTTCAAGCATTAAAAGAGTATGATGAAGTTCATGCGATTACGTTTGATTATGGTCAGCGCCATAGACTCGAGATTGAAGTTGCTGAGTCATTGTCGAAAGAGCTTGGTGTGAAAGCGCACAAAGTGATGGATGTGACTCTGTTGAATGAACTGGCTATCAGCTCTTTGACTCGTGACGATATTCCTGTGTCTCATGAGCTGCAAGAGAATGGGCTGCCGAATTCATTCGTTCCTGGTCGTAATATTCTATTTCTGACTCTAGCGGGTATTTACGCTTACCAAATCGGTGCTGAAACCGTGATTACAGGTGTGTGTGAAACAGACTTTTCTGGTTACCCTGATTGTCGTAATGACTTTGTGAAGGCGATGAACTCTGCACTTGTACAAGGTATGGATAAGCAGCTTGATATCAAAACACCGCTAATGTGGTTAAACAAGGCTGAGACATGGGCGCTAGCAGACCAGTACTCAGCACTTGAACTTGTTAGAAACAAAACACTGACTTGTTACAACGGCATTGTTGGTGATGGCTGTGGCGATTGTCCGGCATGTGAACTGCGTAAAGTTGGCCTTAACGATTACCTCGGTGATCGCGAAAGCATCATGGCTGAGTTGGTTCGCAAACAGGCTGAGAATAAATAATTTCAGGTAAATCAATCGGTTCGTTATATGCATCAATAATGCAGTTTCGGCCGTTGCTTTTGGCTTGATAGAGTGCTTGGTCGAGCACTGAATACAAGTCATCAAAGTCACTTAATGCGTTTGAGGTTGCTAGATAAGCAAAACTCGCGGTCACATTAAGTGACTTTTTGCTTTCTGATAAAAAGACAGTGCTTGAAATGGCGTAGTGCAACTCTTCAACGCGTTCTCGTACCTCTGCTGGTGGGGTATCGGTTAACATGATGACAAATTCTTCACCCCCTAAGCGACCAAACAATTCACCATTCACTAAGTGTTTTTTAATTTGATCACTAATATGGACCAGTGCCCGATCACCAGTAGGGTGCCCATGCTCATCATTAATCTTCTTAAACCTATCTAGATCGAGCAGCACGAGCACATGCTGTTTGTCCGTCCCTTTACAGCGTTTCACTCTTTTGATTCTTCGAATTATCTCAGTTCGGCTATATGCTTTCGTTAAGCCATCAATTGCTGCTTTTGCGCGAACCGTTTTGTTTATCAATACCGTGAAGCTTGCAGCGCAAAGCAACAGAATAACAACGATGTTGTACATCCATCTTTGATGTTCCATTTTTTCAATTTGAACGCGGTCGAGTTTCGTCTGATGTGTCAGGAAAGAGCTTTCTAGTTCTTGTTCATATTTGGCGTGCGTCAGGCCGAGCGCTTCGAGTGCGAGTCGATTGTCGATATCTCTAGCTTCCATTTGTATTGACGAGTATCGCTGGTAGAAATAGAAAGCTTGTTGGTAATCGCTGAGTGATTGATGAATATCAGAAAGCTGAAGAAGTGACTGCGCGATGTATTTATGCCTTGTGACTTGTTCAGCTAATTCTAGCGCTTGTTGAGCATAGTTGAGTGCTTCCGTTGGCAGTTTCTGTTCTTCGAACATATCGCTGATCGCCAAGTAAGCATTGATGCGAATGACATCATTGCTCAGTTCGCTCGAAGCTGAAAGAGACTCAATTAGGTAGGTTCTCGCCACATCATAGTTTTTCGTTTGAGTGTACGCTTTTCCTAAGCCAAGACTTGTGAGTGCAATACCGTAGCTATGCGACGTTGAGCTCAGCAGTGTTCTTGCTGTCTGAAAGTGGTGAATTGCTAGTTCACTTTGCTCTTGGTTAAGGTAGAGATCCGCAAGGCTGTGATGCACTTGTGCTTTCATTAAATCTGAAGCGTTTACTCTGAGAATGAGAGCTTGCTCTAGATACTCCGCCGATTTTTCATATTGCTTTAATTCTTTGAGCAAGTTACCCACATCGTTGTAAACCCCTGAAATATCATGCCCTTGTGGAAACACGTTTATTAGTGATAGGTAGGTGTCTAGTGCAGCTTGATAGTCACTGCGGAAATGATGATTGTTCGCGATGACTCGATAAGTCCCGAATTTTGGTAATACAGGGTCAGCGATGTCATGTAAATCTGACTGAAGGGCAGAGCAGTAATAGTTCGCTTGATGGTATTTAGCTTGCTCGTTAAGCGATCGGCATAGCTGGTACTTTAGTAAGGCTTTACCAGTTAAATCACTGCGAGATTGCATTTTCGCCAAAAGTGTTAGAAAGCCTTGTTGTGCTTGTTCATATTGGCCTTTGCCGTCTTTCCTCAGAGCAGAAATAAACGCTGTTTCTATCGCTTGGTAGTCATTGTCGTTTGAAGCGATTCCGTAGAACGGCTGATCTCGGTGGCTCATGTATTGATACAGAAGAGACGCAAGGTAAAGCTTATCTCCATAAACCGTTGAGCCGATGTAGCGTGTTTGCAGCATGTTTAATGCGCGCTCAGGAGAGTGGTTTAAAGTAGAGAGATAAAGCGCGTTCCAATCAGCATTTGGAGTAGAGCTTAGATTGGAGGTATAGACTGGTGAATTGTGGTCACGATCTGATGTTGATACTTGGCTATAAGAACAAAAGCTAATGAATAGTAGAAAGGTAACAAAAACGAAGTGATTCACAAGAGACGATCAATCAGATAAAGAACGATATTCTATTATTAGTTTGATGTTGCTTCAAATTTTGAATGGTGCGACTACGTGGTTATGCGAGGTAGGTCTCTAATTTATTGATACTAATCAGAGGTATATCGGTCGCGCGAATCGTGCGACCGATATCGGAAATTAGATGTATAATTTCGCTAGGTCAGAAGGCTCAAGTTCTTTGCCTTCTAATGTTGCATTCCAGTTAGTACCAACAAGAACGCCGTCTTCAGCAAGAGTCAGTAACCAATCTTCTACAAAGATATCTAGTGGAATTTCTAATACTTCGAAGTCAGCCCACTCTTCAACGTTGTGAGTTTGAGCATCTTCTTTTGAAGACCAGAATGGCATCACTTCGCTGTTTTCGAATTCACTTGAGTCACATGCTAGCCAACCTTCTTCGTTGCGAAGGCCCCATACCAGTTTAGTTTCTTGTGTTTCAGAAACGAAAAGTTCTAGATTTGCTTGAGTATCAGCTGTTAGTTTGCTCATGGATTAATTCTCTATGTTGATAACGTGGCAAGATTAACATTATAGACGGCTTAGGTATATGCTATTCAAGGAATTATCACCATACTGAAACGTTAACTTAAGATAACGTTTCAGTATGGTAAAAGCTGGGTACGCCTACTTTTTAATTTTGGTGAAGATGTGCCATTCTTCTTTGATATTACCCTTAAATCCAACAACGGAAGCAACAACTTTTCGATGTAGTGCGTGATTGATTTGGGTGTCATCACTGCTGAATTCAGAATCACCATGACCTACGATGCTGACTCTAGATGGCTGAATACCGTTGCTAATTAGCGCTCGTCTTACATGTGATGCACGTTCTTTCGAAAGCTTTAGGTTATGTTCCGCGTTACCTACTTTGCTGGCATAACCTTGCAATTCAATGCTGGTACTTTCGTAGCGCTTTAAAAATGCCGCCATTTGGCGTATCTGCCCTAGAAAGACAGGGTTTATTTCCGTTGAATTATTAGCGAAGAGTATATGCAGCTCTTTCTTTTCCGATGACTCGAAATATGATCCACAACCGTCGTTATCGATCTCGGCACCAATTTGTGTATCGGGACATAAATCTCGCGCGTTTATTACACCGTCATTGTCATCATCTTGAAGATCGTAAATTTGAGTGACCGGCGGTAGAGCGCGATATTCGAATTCATCTTCGTTGTTTTCAGCTAAAGCATTGGCAGATACAACCATGAAGCAAAGCGATAATACTGTGTTGGTAAGCTTCATTAATATTCCACCTTTTCATTCCATTCTTCTGGGATCTCAACTCGTAAACCGATGAGTAGGTTACCAGTTGCGTTCATTACGCGATATTTTGCGTATTGCTCGTCATACTTAGCATCTAAATAGCCTTTACGAGCTTCGAATAATTCATTCTCAGTGTTAAGTAAGTCGAGAAGGGTACGTTTACCGATACGGTATTGTTTCTCATATGAGATTACCGTGTCTGATGCCGAGTCTACGTGGTCAGATAGGAACTCTTTTTGCTGAACCGTTAAATCAAGTGCGCTCCATGATAGACGTAGACTCTCTTCTACATTGCGGTAAGTACTTTCGCGAAGGTCCTTGGCTTTGTTGAGTTGGTAGGCTGCACTTTCTGTGCGGTCTTGATCCGAACCACCATTGTAAAGGTTGTATCTTAAACGAACCATGGCAGAAAACTCATCGCTGCTGCCTTCTGTACCACCGGCGTCATCACGCCAAGTTTGAGCGGCTTCAAAAGAAACAGTCGGGTAGTTGGTACTCTTAGATTGTTTGTATTGGAACTTCGCTGAGTCAACATCGGCTTGTGCAATCTTAATGACTGGATGCTGGTTAAACGCTTTTGCCAACGCACCATCAACGGTATAAGGAATTGCACCCGCATCTGCGCGAGGGAAAGTTAACCCTAAAGGAGATTGACCAACAAGTCTTTTAAACTGAGTATGCGTATCAAAAAGGTTGTTTTGAGCAGCAAGCAAATTCCCGTGCGCTTTCGCAATACGAGCTTCAACTTGTGACATATCTGCGGTTGAACCAATACCTGATTCCACGCGCTTACGAATATCGTTATATATCTCTTTGTGCGTCGCTAAGTTACTTTCTGAAAGAGAAAGCACTTCATAGGCTTTCACTGCATCAAGATAAACCTTTGTTACTTCTAAAGCGATGTCTTGCGCGTTAGATAGTAGTTGATAGCGCACGGACTCTGCATCAGCCGCAGTACGGTCAATATCATTGGATGTATTAGCGCCATCCCATATTAACTGGGTCAAGGTGATTGTTGCTTCTTTTCTAGTCAGATCGGTAGTGCCAGGGTTGGTTGCAAGATCTGTATGTTCATAACCAATCCCACCATCTAGGTCTATACTTGGTCGATAAGCACCACCAGAAGCGTCGTTAAGATAACGCTTACTGATATATTCGTTATAAGCACTTTTGATTTCAGGGTTGCTTTCTAATGTAAACGCAACGGCTTGCTCTAAGGTTTGTGCTGTTGCCGGCAAACTTAGCGCTATAGCTAACCCTAATGTTGTCGTTTGAATGTAATTCAATTTCCATCTCTCCAAATTGGACTGCATCTAAACCTACGCTTTTTAATGTGCTAGATACGAAATTTAGATGAACCGCCAAAAAAATAACGTTCGCTCGAGAAGCTACCGTAAATGGTTGTAAAGTTGTTAACAGTTTGCTGTGCGTTTTATGATGATTTTGAGAACGTCAATTTTACGTTTTTAGCTCTGTTATTTTTCGCAAACACAATAACTTATATTGATAGTGTGAGCACTTTCATTATTGTGTGATGTGATCAGCGTCATTACCTTGTCACTCGGTATGTTAAATGCACGATTCATAACTAGGAATTATGTGATGTTAAATGTTATATTTCGGCTAATATTATAAATAAGATGTCACAAAGTTGACGTGACAAGCGAAAATGGTTTTTAGGGGTTGATATGGACATTACAGCATTGAATTTGACCGGTGCTCTTGCATTGGGTCAGCGCATTGTTATTTCAGTTGATGGCACGGTTAGAGTACTCGAAGAGGGAGAGCCTCTACAGGCTGGAGATGTAACTCTTGAATCTCAAAATGGACCTAATGAACCTCAGGTATCAGTTAAGCGTTTTTCACCTGAAGACGGTGAAGTTGAACTTGACCAAGATATCGCTGATATTTTTGCTGCATTAGAAGAAGGCCAAGATCCTGCTGAACTCGGTGAAGAGTTTGCGACAGCTGCCGGTCAAAATGGCTCGAGTTTAGGAATTAGCGGAACGATCGAGCGTGATGGCGAAGAAACAATCCCTGGTACTGAGTTTATCACTACGGGTTTTGAAGCGCTAGGCATGTCTCGTACTCAAAGCCTGAGCCTTCTAGAGCAATTCCGTTTCGCACAACAAGAGCCAATCTTTGTAGACCTTTCTTTTAGCGCGCTTGAAGATGCACTAAGTGCATCTGTTCCAGAAGATACTTTGTTAAGCGGCCAGTTAACTGCGACCGATGCAAATAATGACCTTCTTACCTTCTCAGTTGAATCGGGCCCTTCTAACGGTAGCCTTACCCTAAATGAAGATGGCTCTTGGCAATACACTCCAGATGCAAACTATAACGGTCCAGATAGCTTCCAAGTTATCGTGACGGATGAAACTGGTCTGACAGACACGTTAACTGTCACAATTGATGTTACGCCAGTGAATGATGCGCCAGTAGCAGAGCCTAAGGACCGTTCCTTATTAGAGGACCAGGTTATTAGCGGTAGCATCAATGCTACGGATGTAGATCAACCTGTAGGTGAACCACTAGTGTTTACTACGGACACCTTAGTTGAAGGTCTAACTTTAAACGAAGACGGTAGTTATAAATTCGATGCGTCTTCTTATGGTTATCTATCCGAAGGTGAAGAACTAAAGATTGAAGTACCAGTCACAGTAACTGATGACCAAGGTGCAACTGATACAACAACGTTAACTATCACAGTCACAGGCACTAATGACCTTCCAATTGCCAATGCAGACACTGGGGCAGTTCAAGAGAACAGCACAATAACCGTTGATGTATTGGCTAACGACACCGATTTAGATGATGGTGCTCAGTTCACTTTAGACAGTGTGAGCTCGGACAAAGGTCTGGTGACTATCGTTGATAACGAACTTGTGTTTGAAGCGACTGGCGAAGATTTTGATCACCTGCCAGCCGGTGTAACAGAGCAAGTTGTGGTGACGTACACGATGAGCGATGAAAGTGGCGAGCCGATCACATCGACCGCGACTATTACTGTCACCGGCACTAACGATCTCCCAATTGCCAATGCAGACTCTGGGGCAGTTCAAGAGAACAGCACAGTAACCGTTGATGTATTGGCTAACGACACCGATTTAGATGATGGTGCGACCTTTACCTTAGACAATGTGAGCTCAGATAAAGGTCTGGCGACCATCGTTGATAACAAACTTGTGTTTGAAGCGACTGGCGAAGATTTTGATCACCTGCCAGCCGGTGTAACA
>NZ_AJYZ02000042.1:80336-80565 GCF_000272045.2 Vibrio crassostreae 9ZC13
TGGTGCAGTGAAAGAGAACAGCACAGTAACCGTAGATGTGTTGGCTAACGACACCGATTTAGACGATGGTGCGACCTTTACCTTAGACAATGTGAGCTCGGACAAAGGTCTGGTGACCATCGTTGATAATAAACTAGTGTTTGAAGCGACTGGCGAAGATTTTGATCACCTGTCAGTAGGTGTAACAGAGCAAGTCGTGGTGACGTACACCATGAGCGATGAAAGTGGC
>NZ_AJYZ02000042.1:80617-80833 GCF_000272045.2 Vibrio crassostreae 9ZC13
AGATGTATTGGCTAACGACACCGATTTAGACGATGGTGCTAAGTTCACTTTAGACAGTGTGAGCTCGGACAAAGGTCTGGTGACCATCGTTAATAACAAACTTGTCTTTGAAGCGACTGGCGAAGATTTTGATCACCTGCCAGCCGGTGTAACAGAGCAGGTCGTGGTGACGTACACCATGAGCGATGAAAGTGGCGAGCCGATCACATCGACCGC
>NZ_AJYZ02000042.1:80843-81087 GCF_000272045.2 Vibrio crassostreae 9ZC13
GGCCAATGCAGACACCGGGGCAGTTCAAGAGAACAGCACAGTAACCGTCGATGTATTGGCTAACGACACCGATTTAGACGATGGTGCTAAGTTCACTTTAGACAATGTGAGCTCGGACAAAGGTCTGGTGACCATCGTTAATAACAAACTTGTGTTTGAAGCGACTGGCGAAGATTTTGATCACCTGCCAGTAGGTGTAACAGAGCAAGTCGTGGTGACGTACACCATGAGCGATGAAAGTGGC
>NZ_AJYZ02000042.1:81847-82435 GCF_000272045.2 Vibrio crassostreae 9ZC13
CATCACTGTCACCGGCACTAATGACAAAGCGGTCATCAGTGTGAGTGACCCGCAGAGTGCTGACATTGTTGAGTTGGGTATTGATGCTCAAGGTGATGAGATTGGTAATAGTTATGCAGAAGGTCAGCTGAGCGTTGTAGATGCCGATCAAGGTCAAGAGAGCTTTAACGAGGTAGATAGCGGGAAGTTGCAAGGTAAGTACGGCATATTCACCTTTGATGAATCAACTGGCGATTGGACTTACACGCTGAATGATTCTAAAGCTAATAAGCTAGATCAAGGTGATACGTACACAGAAAGCTTGTTAGTGAAATCACTTGATGGTACCGATAGTTACGAAATACAAGTAGAGGTGAAAGGCAGCAACGATGCGCCAACCGTGGGCGATGCACTGACGAAGACCACCCATGAAGATGCGCCAGAGCAAACCCTGAACCTACTTAAAGGCGCAGACGACGTGGACGCGGATGCGATCTTGTCGATTGCTGACCTAGATAGCTTGCCAACAGGACTGTCGCTGGCCGCGGACGGTTACACGCTTGTGATTGATCCAAGTGCCTTTAACTATCTGGCTGCGGGAGAGAGCGA
>NZ_AJYZ02000042.1:83476-103813 GCF_000272045.2 Vibrio crassostreae 9ZC13
AGTGAATGGCCGTAACGACCAAGCGACCATCACAGTAGACGGCGATGAAGACACCAGCGTTGTTGAAGCGGGCATCGATGTTGATGGAGACCCAATCGGTGATGTTACAGCGGGCGGCACACTGAAAGTTGAAGACCCTGACCAGGGTGAAAGCACCTTCCAAGAAGTCGCCGACGCTAAGCTAGCGGGTAAATACGGCACCTTTGAGTTTGATGACGCCACGGGTAAGTGGAGTTACTCCCTGGATGATACGAAAGCAGACAAGCTTGATGCCGGTGACACCTACACCGAAACCTTGGTGGTTAGATCTGCGGATGGTCAGACGAAGCATGAAATCACGGTTGAAGTGAAAGGCAGCAACGATGCGCCAACCGTGGGCGATGCACTGACGAAGACCACCCATGAAGATGCGCCAGAGCAAACCCTGAACCTACTTAAAGGCGCAGACGACGTGGACGCGGATGCGATCTTGTCGATTGCTGACCTAGATAGCTTGCCAACAGGACTGTCGCTGGCCGCGGACGGCTACACGCTTGTGATTGATCCAAGTGCCTTTAACTATCTGGCTGCGGGAGAGAGCGAACAGATTGTTCTCAATTACAACGTCGTGGATGGCTTAGGTGGCGTCACACCACAAACGGCGACCATTACCGTGACAGGCACCAACGACGGTCCAGTAGCGATTGATGACACATATGAAACTCATAGTGAGACGCTGCTCTTCTCTGAGTCCTTTGAAAACATGACAAACACAGGTCGTTGGACTGTAGTAACTGGCGACGAACTAGATGATTGGGAAGCAACAAATGGTCTAGAGATTCAGCGTGACGGTCTCATAGCTGAAGCGACAGACGGTGACTACCTCGCTGAGCTTGATGCTCATCAAAACACCGCGATCACAACAAATATTAATACGTCAGACCAAGATAGCGTGCGTGTTGAATTTGATTACAACCCTCGACGAGACGGTAATTCATCTTCTGACATGACGTTTAAAGTCGGTGACACGTTAGTTACTGTTCACGCCGATGGAACTCTATCGGGTGCCGACGGACTTAATGTCCAAATAGGGCAACCTGACGCAAATGGTTGGTATAAGATCACGGCTGAGTTCGAAGTCCAAGGGGACGTTACGGACCTTACATTTGCAGGCGCTGGTGCTTCAGATAGCTACGGTGCGTTGTTAGATAACATTACAGTGACAGGTATTAATCAATCTAAACTTGTTACTGCTGAAGACACGTCTATCACGATTTCTTTTGATGAATTGTTGGCGAATGATACTGACATTGATGGTGATGAGCTCTCAATTGTTGTGGGTTCAATTACCTCCGCGACTAATGGTGAGCTGTTTGTCGACTACACAAACAATACAATTACATTCACACCGGATACCGACTATAACGGGGAGGCAACTTTTAAATATAAAGTGACCGATGGGAACGGTGGGGAAGACGAAGCAGAAGTTACGCTTAATATCACTCCTGTGAACGATGCACCAGTGCTGATAGGTGATTTGTTGGGTGAAGTGGATGAAGAAGGCAGCTACACCATTACGGCTGAGGACCTAGGCTACACGGACGTTGATGATACTGACACAGGTGTGACCTTCACGGTCGGCAACGCGAGTGACGGCATAATCTTAGTCGGTGGTGTTCCGTCGAACCATTTCACTGTGGCGCAGTTGGCGGCGGGTGAAGTGACGTTCAAACATGACGGCAGTGAAACCACGTCAGCGTCGTTCGATGTGAACGTTGAAGACGGCAACGAAGATGGTAGCACACCGGTAGACAGCACTTTCAACTTGACGGTGACGCCAGTGAATGATGCGCCGGAACTAACAGGCGATTTGGCGGCGGAAGTGGATGAGGCAGGCAGCTACACGATCTCGGCAGCTGACTTGGGTTATACAGACGTTGACGATACAGACACAGGCGTGACCTTCACGGTCGGCAACGCGAGCAACGGCACAATCTTAGTGAACGGCGTCGCGTCTAGTAGTTTCACGGTGGCGCAGTTGGCGGCGGGTGAAGTGGCGTTCAAGCATGACGGCAGCGAAACCACGTCGGCGTCGTTCGATGTTAACGTTGAAGACGGCAACGAAGATGGCAGCACACCGGTAGACAGCACGTTCAACTTGACGGTGACGCCAGTGAATGATGCGCCGGAGCTGACAGGCGATCTGTTGGGTGAAATGGATGAAGCAGGCAGCTACACGATCACGGCGGCAGATCTTGGCTATACGGACGTTGACGATACGGACACAGGCGTGAGCTTCACGGTCAGCAACGAGAGTAACGGCACAATCTTAGTGAACGGCGTCGAGTCGAGCAGCTTCACGGTGGCGCAGTTGGCGGCGGGGAAAGTGACGTTCAAGCATGACGGCAGCGAAACCACGTCGGCGTCTTTCGATATTAACGTTGAAGACGGCAACGAAGATGGCAGCACACCGGTAGACAGCACGTTCAACTTGACGGTGACGCCAGTCAACGATGCGCCTGTAGCCATCAGTGATTCTTACAAAAACGTTCAAGAAACCATATTGCTTACCGAGTCATTTGAAAATATGGCAAACCCAGCGGGTTGGACGGTTGTTTCTAAAGACCCATCAGAGGTATGGGACTTTACTAATGGTATAGAGATTGAGCGAGACGGCTTAATTGTTGATGCTACCGACGGTGATTTTTACGCAGAGCTAGACCCACATAAAAACACGGTGATGACGACATCAATTGATACGTCGGATCAAGATTCTTTGAGGGTAGAGTTCGATTATAACCCTCGCCAAGACGGCAACTCGTCGTCTGATATGACTTTTACTGTTGGGAATACAACTATTACGCTGCATGCGGATGGAACAGTGACTGCACCAGAAGGCATTTCTGTAACACTAGATGGTCCGGATAACAAAGGTTGGTATCAAGTAAATGCAGAGTTTGATGTTAGTAGTGATGCTACTTTAATCGCTTTTGCTGGTGCGGGTAAATCTGATTCGCTTGGTGCGTTCATCGATAACATTACAGTTACCGGAATAGATGCACCCAAACTCATAACGGAAGAAGATCAGGCTCTTACTATTAGTGGTAGTGAGCTGCTAGCCAATGATTTCGATGTTGATGGGGATGACATAACCATATTTTCTGTCAACGCAACCGATGCTACAAACGGTTCTGTTCAGCTGATAGATGGCAATGTCGTGTTTGAACCTAACCAAGACTTCAATGGTGAAGCGACTTTCGAATACACCATTGTTGATACTCATGGTGAAAAAAGCACTACGACAGTGACCGTTAATGTCACACCAGTAAATGATGACCCTATCGCGAACGATGATTCAAGAGCGTTAGGTGATAACCTGATCGTCAATGGTAGCTTTGAAGACTATGAATCGGTATCAAATGCCGGCTGGGGTTCTCGAATCGACCAACTAGATGGTTGGTCCTACGATGCAAGAACTGGTGCTTTAGATTCAGTTCAAGAAGGCTATGCTGTTGATGAAACAGACGGCGATCGTATGATTGATATGGAAGGTAACGGTGACAATGTAACCCTTACCCAACAAATTCAAGGTGTGGAAAGCGGTACCATATACCAACTGTCTTTTGATACGGCAATGTACGAACGACTGCCGAGTGCTGAGCTTGAGGTTATTTGGAACGGTGAAGTTGTTGCTACGATCACCCCTGAAAGCAACATAATGCAAACTCAGTCATTGGAATTATTAGGTGGTAGTGGCGATGGTTCAAATACCCTTTCATTTAGAGAAGTTGGCACTGAAGGCGACAAGAGTGGGACTTATCTAGATAATATCAAATTTCAAGAAGTGATTAAAAACCTTCAGACACAAGAAGATATAACTCTCGATATTCCTAGTAGCGAGTTACTTTCGAATGATTCTGACGTTGATGGTGATACGTTAATTATTTTAGATAGTTTAGTGATTGATCCAACATACGGTCAGGTTGAGTTAGTTGAACTACAAGATGGTTCTCAAACCGTTCGTTACACTCCTGCGGATGACTTCAATGGTATCGCTACGTTTACTTACACAGTTTCTGACGGTAAAGGTGGTACTGATACCGCAGTGGTTACGATTAATGTCACTCCAGAAAATGATGCTCCAATATTTGTCAAAGATGGAGTGCCGATTGGCGATACTGATCAAATAAGTGTATCGACTAAAGAGGATAACTCTGTATCTGGTAAGGTTACTGCAACCGATATTGACGACACTGACCTGACTTACACGGTGAGCCAACCTACAAACGGTAGTGTTGAGATCGACCCTGAAACCGGCGAGTGGAAGTACACTCCGAACAACGAGTTTGATGGAGATGATTCATTTGTTGTTACCGTGTCAGACGGCAACGGTGGTACAGATACCGTTACAGTTAATGTCGATGTATTACCTGTAGCAGAACTGACTGTGACAGCTGGTCTACCAGTAACTGAAGGTGATGAGGCTTATCTATCATTTGAAATCAACCTAGATGAGCTTGTCTCAGAGAACGTTGGTCTTGTTCTTACACTAGGGTCGGCAGGGGACTCTGCAACTAAAGGTGTCGATTACGAAGACACGATCTACGTTAAAGATGGACAAGATTATAAAGCGCTTTCAGAGCAAGAGCTTGCCGATCTTATTATTGCTAGCGGCTCTGATAGCTTAGAAGTCTTCATCAAGGTTCTTGATGATAAATTGCTAGAGGGTGAAGAAACTGTAACTCTAAAAGCTAGCTCAACTAGCGAGTTTGTTGAAAATGACAAACAGGACTCAGATATAGCTAGCATTGTCGATGAGGCAGACACAAACAAGGATACCGTTACAGTTGGCCTGACTGGTCCCGATTCAGTTATTGAAGGTGATAAGACAAGCCCATTTACGATTACGCTAAGTGAGCAAGTGCCTGAAGATAGTGTGGTTACTCTTCAGTACTCTTACACAAACGCGAGCAATGAAGATATTGTTGAAGTTATAACTGTAAACGTAGACGCAAATACAAATACAGCGACCTTTGAGATTCAAACTGAAGAAGACAACGAATACGAAGTTGGACAAGAGTTTAACGTTAGTGTTGTATCCGTAACCCAAGATGGTACCGATGTATTTGAGAAGCTAGATACGTCTAGTGCTGATAAAAATGTAGCTATTGACGATAGCCATGATAACCCGCCACAAGCTGAAGACTTCTCTATTTCTCTCAATGCAGATGGCTCTTCGCAAGTTATTTTCGATACCGGGATGGGGACTATCGAAGGTGATGGTACAGACCATATTTCTGATAATGAAGATGATAACGATAATGACGCAGATACAAATCTCGGCGTGATCATCACAGAGCTGCCTGATTCAGGAACTCTTTACTATGTCGATGGAAATAACAAGGTTGAAGTGGTAGTTGGGCAGACGTATGCAGATCCTAACAACATCGTTTATGAAGATGACCAAGAATCAACAGGCTTCTTCTTAGGTGTTGATGATACATCCACATTAGATAAAGGCCCTCATAGCACTGCAGAGTTCCATAACTGGGGTGATGAAGTAGATGCGTATACTCGTGAACTGAAATTTGATAATGGTGATGTCGTCACAATTACCTCGGAAGGTCGAAATAACGTTGACGCTAAGCCTTTAGTACAAAACAACAGTCAGCAAGGCCATATGGGTTTCGGTATTGCATCGACTAATCGCGGTATTCACCAAGACGAGGCAATCAACATTGATTTCTCTTCTCGTCCAGCGGACTCAGTAACGGTTGGTCTAAGTGGTTTGGGTGGCTGGTTTGCCCCAAATGCTGATGATAGTGTTCAATCAAGAGCGGAGATTATAGTCACCTTTGATTATGGTAATGGTGTCACAGAAGAACAAACCTTCCTTTATGATGACACCCACAATAATCTAAATGTCACGATTGTCGCTCCTGAAGGTGCTGAGATTGTTTCGGTGGAAGCAAGCACACAAGGACCAGGTAACTGGGAGCTGACTTCTCTTGAAGCTAAGGCGTCAGATTCATTCGAATATAAAGCAGTAGACAGTGATGGTAACGAAAGTGAAGTTAAGACAGTTACTATCGATAAGTCTGGTGACCTGAATGCGAATAACGATCCGCAAGGCTTTGAAGTTAAACTGGGTGAGTTCAGTGAAGACAATGACTCTCCATGGTCAGCCGAAGGCGCTGAGCTAAATGCTAGCTTCAATGGCCAAGATAAAGACTTCGCACACAGCGGCATTAAGATTGGTGTTGCCGGTAAAGTAGGTGGATTGGGCGCTCAGATTGAATATGATCGTGCAGAGCAGCAATCTGAGAAGTTTGAAATCAACTTAGATAGCCCTGCGACTCAGTTTACATTTTCAGTATCTAACTTGTTTAAAAACGAAGGTAATGACGGTGATTTCACTGATAATCATGAACAAGGCAGTTGGGTAGCGTACCTCAATGGCGTAGCGGTTGCAGGTGATACGTTTGTTGCTGAAGACGGTAACAATAAAGGTACTTACGAAATAACACCGCTTGGTCCTGATGGTATTCCAATCGCGTTTGATACTGTGGTATTTGAAGCAACTGAGTATTCCAACCAAGCAACGCATGATAATGATGCATCAGATTACTTCCTAACTGGTTTTAAAGCCTCTAGTGAAGGCGCATATGCAGTGAATCAAGGTGGCATTCTTGAGATTCCAACATCGAAGCTTGCTGGCATTATCGGTTCTGAGCTTCTAAATAACGATATCGATTCAGATGGCGACAATCTACGTATTACCTATGTATACGGTGAAACGGAAGGTAATGCGTATATCAAAGACGGCATCGTATACTTTGATTTAACTGGCGATGACTTTGTCGGTGAAACAACGTTTAAATATCAGATTACTGATGATAATGGCCAAATCGCGAGTGCTGAAGTTAATGTTATCGTCAACCCTCTACCAACCCCTTCTAGTGTTGCGTCTGTAGACCTGCTAGCAGACTCAGTAGTTGAAGGTGATGAACTTGGCTTTAAAGTCACTTTGGATTCAAGTGCACTTGTTGAATCTGCGTTGGACGTTACTTTTGGTAAGAACACGGATGCTGCGAATGATTCGGGTGACGAAAAAGATCTCGACTTGAGTCAGGTTAGTTTTACTAATGGCGTCACCTATGATCAGCAAAGTGGAAAACTGATTGTCCCAGTTGGAGTGAAGGATTTTGCAATCTTGATTCCGACAATTGATGACCGCCTCCATGAAATCGCTGAAACCTACACCGTGACTGTTGATGGTGAATCCGCAGTGGGTAGCATTACTGATAACGATGAAGCTCCAATTATCGATACAGTGAGCAACGCGGTTAATCCAAATAATGAACAAGTAATTGAAGGCGATATGGCTGTCTTCACGGTGAACCTAGTTAACACAAGCAGTCAAGAGACTCGATTTGATTGGTCGTTAAACTCCGGTTCTGCCGAGCTCGGTGATAACAAAGATTTCACCGACAACGTAGAGTTCACTGAGGGCGTGACGCTTGTTAATGGTCAGCTTGTTGTGCCTGCGGGAGTAACGTCGTTTGACATCAAGGTACCAACTAACGAAGACGGCATTGATGAGTTAAATGAGAGTTTCACGCTCGAAGTGGGTGGCAAGCAAGGTATTGCAACGATCATCGATAATGATGAAGCACCGCAAGCACAGGACTCACATGTCATTGGCGATGAGGCACAAGCCCAAGGTTCATCGATTACGTTTAAGTGGGCCGATTTCAACGTTTCTGATGCAGATTCCAGCGAATTGTCGATTGTTATCACTAGTGCTCCAGGTGCGGGTGATATGTATCTGTACAACGAATCTACTGATGGATGGGTTCTGTTAAATACTGAAACGATTGGCACAGGAGTATCAGTAAGCCAAGAGCAGGTTGAACAAGGTTTCTTGATATTCAACCCAGTAAGCTATGAATCTAGTACATCAATGTTTGATGAAGATAATGTAGTAACTGGTAATAATCAGCAAGATTATGCGGAGTTTAACTACCACAGTTCTGACGGCATCAACACCAGCTCTAGTACGACGATGTCGATTGATATTCGCCCTGATACGACACTTGCTAAGTTAGTTGTAGAAACACCAAATGTAGATTTAAATGAAGGTTTTAAGTTAGAGCAATGGGAGAACCTAGACTTTGATTACAACAATGGTAGCGGTGTCGCTCCGGACGTTGTTGAACAAGCTATCGAGTCTGCAGGTGCTGCCAACACTTCAGAAGTCACACAGACGCCAGACTTTGGCACTCAGAACTCTCCAGCTATCGAAAACATTTCGAGCAAACTTACTGGTTTGGTATTCCTAGTTGCTGGTGAGTCATACGTGTTTAGTGGTCATGCAGATGATTCATTTAGACTTGAAGTCGGTGGTGAAACCATGGCCTCTCAAACTTGGGGCGGAGGCGGTACCTATGAGTCTTCAGCCTTTGTACCATCGACATCTGGTTGGTACACAATTACTGCATTCCACGACAACGAGGCTGGTCCAGGTAATGCCACTATCAGTGTCGCAGTTGGTGGCAATGAACCCGTAGACTTTAACACGGACAACTTCGATATTGTTCCTGATGTAAGTTCGCTTGAGGATAAAGTTAATATCGGGGCACAGGTTGAACATGAATCCTTAGAGGGTGGTTATTACCCAGCGTTCGATATTAATGAAGGGCTGGAAGATACCTTTATCAATGTCTCTAAGATCACGACTCAGCTTGTTGATACCGATGGTTCAGAGACGTTGAGACTCGTCGTGTCTGGTTTGCCTGAAGGTTCAATTGTTAAACTTGGAGATCAGGAACTTGTTGTTAATGCTGATGGTGAAGTTGATATATCTGCTTGGTTAACATCAAATGGTACTGCCGAAACAGTGCTCGCTGATCTGATGATTCAGGTTGATGAACCAGGCACTTATAGCGTTAAGATTGAAGCTATTTCAGACGAGATTGTTGGCGATACCAGTGAGATTTCGAATGGGGCCTTCGAGCTAATTGTCCATCCAGTACCTGTTGGACCAGATGCTGAAAGTAAGGAAGCCTCTGGACAAGAAGATACTATTTTAGTGCTATCGATTGATGATTTTGGGATTGAGTCTGGCAACGATGTGGTGATAACTCATCAACCACTCGATGGAGCGTTGGTGATTAACCTTGGCACTGTTCAAGAGCCAAATTGGCAGCCGCTAAACTCGACTCAGATTACTTCGGCTCAATTAACTTCAGGCGTGATAGGCTTTAATCCAGATGCTAACGAATCTGGTTATGACGGCTTCAATGTTGAAGGTGTAGGCAATAAATCGAATGACTACGCTGAAATTAAGTTCAAGGCTGTAAACGAGAATGGTACGTCAGAAGAACATACGCTTACGGTAGATATTACGCCTGTGGCTGATGCTCCTGTTGTTACTATTACTATTGGTGATTTGAAAACAATTCGAGTGGAACCTAGCTTCGATACATCTGACGAACAGGCCATTAAAGATCAATTTAATAATGGCACTCTACTAGAAATGGGTAACACGGGTAATATTGTTGAGGGACTCACCTCTAGTGGAGACGTGATTAATAACGCTGATACTACTGATGATCGTACTGACAAAGATGATTTGTTTATAGCGAAAGATCAGCGCAATCCAGATGATGTAGCATTGTCTCCCGTCCACTTTGTCGGTGATGTATCGGCGGGTACACAGGGAAGTGATACATTTATAGGAAGCGCTTATAACGACCACTTTGACGGAGGTATAGGCTCGATCGATGATCCTAACCAAGTGGACAGTGTTATTTATACAGGGGACATATCAGACTACGTTTTACGTTGGTTCCCTGCTGATGATCATAGTGAAGTTCCATATTGGATTGTTGAAGACAAACGTTTCATTGATACGGCCGACCAAGTAGGTGCTAGTGATAAAGAAGCTGGTGATCACCTTTATGAGATAGAGCAGATTGTATTCAAAGATACTATCGTGAGTTTGGACAATGAATCTGGCACTTATCAAATTCTAGAAGAGCAAGTTCTACCGATTGATGTGTCAGTTGCGCTTGTTGATGTCGATGGAAGCGAGACCTTAAGCGACAAAGTTGAACTAACCGGGATTCCTTCAGGGTTGAAGCTAGAAATAGATGGAGAGGTTGTAGAGCCAGTATCATCTGAGAATGGTGTTGCAACTTATGAGTTAGATATTGATGCTGCAGGTAACGTTCTTGGAGATGTACAGATTCGAGTACCTTTTGAGTACCAAGGCGACCTAGACTTTGAACTCAAGGCTACAGCAACTTCGGTTGAAGTGGATGGTACTTCGCAGGACAGTTATGCCACATCTTCTGCATCAGTCCGCAATCACAGTATATTAATGGGTGAAAGTGGATCTGATAACATCATTACTGATGAAAACAGTAACATTGTCATCGGCGATACATCAGGCTTGCAAATTATCCCAGGGCAGGATTACAACATCGCGTTTATTTTCGACACTTCCGGTAGTATGCAGGGTACGATTGCCGAAGCTAAGCCTGAATTGCAGGCGGCATTTGATAAGTTAGTTGAAAGTGCAGGCGGTGAAAACTCAGGTACTGTGAACGTGTTGCTAACACAATTTGAAACTAATGCGTCTCATGTCATTAGTATCGATTTGAGTTCAGCTAACCCTAAAACTCAGTTTGAGAACGCCCTCAACACGATAATTGATGACAACTCAGGACGAACCAACTATGAGGCTGGCTTCGATTCTGCGATAGACTGGTTTAATTCACTACCAGATAATGACGCGACTAATCATTCGTTCTTTATCACTGATGGTGAAATTAACCAAGCAACAGAGGATGATTTGGACGATGATGAACTTGATCAGTTCTGGATGTATGCGGATAAATCTAAGGGTGACGCTCTAAGCTTACAAGATATCCTTGGTTCCGATTTTGACCTAGCATCTTTGCAGCCATCAGGAAGCATAGAAGTAAATGGTGTTAAGGTTGTTGAATATGATAATGGTCATGGCCATAACCATGCGCACGTATATTCACCTTATCTAGATAACAATGGTAGTCGCGTTAGGCTTGGTACGTTGAAAATTGATGGTAATGAGCTTGTATTTAGGGATAAATACAGCGCTTCCGATACAGGCAGCAATAAGGTGACCCCACAAGCCGTTCACATGTTTAATATTTTAGCTGGTTTGTCTGCGGTACAGGCTATTGGCCTTGGTGGTAATGTCGACAAAGACACCTTAGAAATGTTTGATACAGACAAAGTGGTTGACCACAACATCAAAGTTGAAGACCTTGCTGAAGCAATCGCTGGAGATACGGTTCAGGCTGTTCCGGGAGAAGATACGATCACCGCACAAAGTGGTGATGACATATTGTTTGGTGATCAGCCAGTGCTGTTTGCTGATGACGGTTCGACAGAGCTAACGCTCCAAGAATATGTAGCTCAAAAACTCAGTTCGGGTTTAGCTGACGTTGATGCTAAGACGATTCATGATTACGTCACTAGTCACAAAGAAGAGTTCGGCACTGCGTCAGAAAATGATGCTGATGATGAATTGTCAGGTGGTGACGGTAACGATATCTTGTATGGTCAAGGTGGAGATGACACTTTAGATGGTGGCTTGGGTGACGACTTCTTATTTGGCGGAGAAGGCAGCGATACGTTGACCGGTGGGGAAGGAGCCGATTTATTCGCCTGGTTAGACAGAGACTTAGATGGAAGCGCTGATGTCATCAAAGACTTTGATGTGAATGAAGGCGATAAAATTGACCTTTCTGAACTATTTGAAGAGTTAGACTCAAGTGAAATCGATTCTCTTTTAGGTGATATTAAGGACTCAGTCTCATCTAATGGTAATGGTGGTTCTGTTGTTACCGTTACTAAAGGTGGTGATTCAGTATCGATTGAGTTTGAGGGAGTAGCGACGGATGACCTAGCCAACTACTTGTTTGACCAAAGTGGTCTAAAGTATACCGATGGGTAAATAAAAAGACCGAAGCATAAGCTTCGGTCTCTAGCCCAAACAGAAACCACCTTTGTGTAAGGTGGTTTTTATTTTTAGTCGCTATTATAAAACCTTACAAGCAAAGCCTTTCAGGTAGAAACCTTCTGGGTAGGCAGTGTCTGTTAGGTGGTCGGCTGCTTGCTCGAAGCGTTCTACGAACTTAACAGTGCGGCCTGCATCTAATGCTGCATCAGCAATGATTTTTTGGAACAAATCAGTACCCATTAAGCCAGAGCAAGAGTAGGTGAGTAGAGTGCCGCCTGGTTTCAGGATTTGCATTGCAAGCATGTTAACGTCTTTATAGCCGTTGGCGCCTGAAGTTAGGTTATTCTTGCTTGAAACAAATTTTGGCGGATCCATAATCACTACGTCAAACTTAGTGCCTTGGTCACGGTATTCACGAAGCAGTTTGAAAACGTCAGCATTTAGGAACACAGCGCGCTTTTTCGAAATATCAAACTCATTAAGTTCAGCGTTGAATTTAGCTGTATCAAGAGCTAGTTGAGATACGTCAGCGTTGATAACACGCTTTGCGTCGCCTTTAAGCGCGTAAAGGCCAAAACCACCTGTGTATGAGAAGCAGTTAAGGACATCTTTGCCTTTAACGTACTTCATAGATTCTTTGCGGCTATCACGTTGGTCCATGTAGAAGCCCGTTTTGTGGCCTTCCATAATGTTCACGCTGATCTTAACGCCGTTTTCTTCAATCACAATTGACTTAGGTGGCTCTTCACCGTGAAGAACGCCAACAACCTGTTCTAAGCCTTCTTTCTTACGAACTGCCACGTCTGAACGCTCGTAGATGTTGCAATCAGGGAAGCACTCGATTAACGCTTCAACTAATACGCTTTTGTTAAACTCAGCGCCAGCACTTAGCAGTTGGCAAACAAGGAAGTCTTGGTATTTGTCGATTGTGATACCTGGCAAGCCATCTGACTCTGCGGCCGTTAGGCGGTAGCCCGTTAGACCATCACGCTCAATGATGTCTTCTCGTAAAGACTGTGCGTCTTGAATTCGTTTTACGAAGAACGCCTTGTTGATCTCTTCTTTTTCAAATGTCCAAACACGAGCTCGAATTTGAGATTCTGGTGAGTAAGCCGCTTTTGCAAGCCACTGACCATTTTGAGCATATACGTCTACAGTTTCACCTTGTTTTGGTTCGCCTTCGACCTTATCGATACCGCGTGAAAATACCCAAGGGTGTTTGCGGCGTAGTGATTTATCTCGGCCTTTAGCTAGATGAATTGAAGGAGTCATAATTTACTCTGTTTGTTGAATTTGAAGGAGGGGTATTGTCGGGGAAGTACAGGTGAAAAGCAAATAAGAAAGGGCTGCCAAAGCAGCCCTAGTAATGATTAATCAACACATTGTGGTGGATATCAGTATTAAGCTTTAAGACCTGTCAGCAAACCTTCCATCGTATCGCTTTGTTTACGAAGTTGGTCAACATTGGAATTACTCTTACTGATCATCTCGCAGATACTGTCTGACTGATGACGAATCTCTTCAACACTCTGTGCAATGTTGTCAGCGACTACGCCTTGTTCTTCAGCCGCGGTAGCAATTTGAGTGCTGCTATCTGAAATAGACTGGTTTTTTTCCGCTAATGAACCGATCTCGACGTTCACTTCTGACATCAGTGTTTGGCCTTCGTTAGCATTGTTCACCGTGACTTCCATCAGCTTGGTCAGTGATTGACTGTTACGTTGTAATGATTCAATCATGCTTTGGATTTCAACCGTTGCTTGCTGAGTACGACCGGCAAGGGCACGAACTTCATCGGCAACAACAGCAAATCCACGACCTTGCTCGCCAGCACGTGCGGCTTCGATAGCGGCGTTCAACGCCAACAGGTTAGTCTGTTCAGAAATACCGTTGATGGTTGCGACTACTTCATCGATCTGCGCAGCGTTGGCATCCAGCTCTTCTACTGCTTGTGAAGCGGATTGGATCTCTTGAGATAGGCTAGAGATAGACTCCAATGTATTTGAAACCTTTAATTGACCGCTCTGAGCAACGCCGCGAGCGTCCATCGTTTGTGAACTAGACGCATGAGCAAGGGTAGCGACTTCGCGAATGGTAGCCGCCATTTGTTCCGTTGCACTTGCTAAGCTATTCAGGTGTTCTTGTTGGTTACCTGAGATGTCTGAACTTTGTTGTGTTGACTGGTTCAAGTCCGAGCTGATCTGCTGCATGAGAGCGACAGACTCTTGGATTGATAGAACCATGTTTTGTTCACGCTCCGCAACTTTATCGATTGTAATCGCGATTTCACTGAACTCGTCACGAACTAAGAAGTAGTTCATGCGGCAAGTTAAGTCGCCATTCGCAAGCGTGTTCAGAGCTTTGTTCATAGAGAACATCGCGCCGCCAATAAAGGTCATGATGTAGTAAACACCTAGTGCGATAAGCGTTAGGGTTACAGCGATGATAGAAACCTGAGTCGTCGATAGAGCAGACCAAAGGTTTTGGTCATGGTTAGCAACTAGGCTGAACGCTCCATTCATCACTGAAACAGAACCAGCACCGTAGCCTAAAGAGATGGTTTCAGAGCTGCTGACAAGCTGAGCTACTTGATCTTTAGTGAGTTGACCCGCTTCGATAAGCCCTTTCATCAAGAGCATTTCTTCTTGATAAAGGTGAGCAAGTAAAGAGTCCGCGGCACTATCTAAAACGAGAGTTAATATAACCAGGGCGAGAAGAGGCAATAAGAAGAGTAGATAGAACTTTTCTTGGATTTTTAGGTGAATGAGATATTTGTCAATCCAACGAAATGGGATTTCTTTCATAATCGTTATACTCGAAGTAAGTCCACCAATAAGCGGTGAATGAATAGAAACTCGACTATATCATTCATATAATTTATGAGGCAACGTTATGGAAAGTTCACAATATATTTTTGTCGTGTCAGGCGTAGTTCAATGTGTTGGGTTCCGTTACCACACCAGTAGGCAGGCGCAAGCTATGGGTCTCTCAGGTTATGCAAAGAACTTAAATGATGGTCGAGTTGAAGTGTTAGTTGTCGGAGAGAGTCAGCAAATTGAGAAGTTACATGCTTGGCTCTATATTGGCCCTTCGAGCGCAACAGTAGACAACGTTGTGATGCATCAAGTTAAAGATAGTGAGCGCCAGGACGTACGCATAGGGGCGTTTAAAATACTGTAGTTGTAGCACTACAGTATTTTATATTGAACGTAACTTAATGACCTAAAGCGGGTTAGGTTTTACAAGCACTTTGCTGGTTTAGGTAAACCGGCGAGCTTGGTCGCTTGTTTTGCAGGGCCTTTTTTGAATAACTTGAAAAGGTACTTACTATTGCCTTTTTCTGGGCCGTGAGCTTTTTCCATTGCTTTAACGAGCATGCGAACCGCTGGTGAGGTGTTGAACTCTTCGTAAAAGCTCCTTACAAAATGTACGACTTCTAAGTGTGCATCTGTAAGTTCAATCGCCTCGTCTTGAGCAAGAATTTCAATCATGCCTTCTTCCCATTGCGTGTAATCCAATAGGTAGCCTTGAGCGTCGGTTTCGATTTGCTTGCCGTTATATTCAAACATGTTTAATCCAGAATCCAATTAACTATGCGGATAGGGTACATGACCAAGTTTGTCTTTCTCAACAGAAATTGTAGCTATCCAATGAAATATCGTACTTATAGATACAAAAAAGCCCAAGAGGTAGGCTCTTGGGCTAGATATTCTTCAATGATGGGAACGATTAGTCGTCGCTGCCCATGATGCCTAGGATGCTTAGTAGGCTGATGAAGATGTTGTAGATCGATACGTACAAGCTGATCGTTGCAGAGATGTAGTTTGTTTCACCGCCACGAATGATGTTTTGCGTTGTAAGCAAGATAACACCAGTCGAGAACAGGATGAACATACCGCTCATTGCCAATGATAGTAGAGGCATTTGTAGGAAGATGTTTGCAACCATACCTACAAGTAGTACTACGAAACCAGCTAATAGCATGCCATTAAGGAACGACAGGTCACGCTTAGTTGTTAGTGCGTAAGCTGATGCGCCCATAAACGCCAGTGCTGTACCGCCAAGTGCAGTTAGGATGACATCACCCATGCCTGCGCCAACGTACATGTTTAAGATTGGACCGATGGTGTAGCCTAAGAAACCTGTAAATAGGAATGTGAAGACTAGACCCATGCTGTTGTCACGGTTCTTTTCTGTTAGGAAAAGTAGGCCGTAGAAGCCAACTAGCATGATAATAAGACCCGGGCGAGGAAGGTTCATCGCCATGGATACGCCTGCTACAACAGCAGACCAAAGTAGTGTCATAGACAGTAATGCGTAGGTGTTACGCAACACTTTATTGGTTTGCAGAGCACTTTCTTGAGATGCTGTGCGTGAAAACATAGGGCTGTTCATAATCTTCCTCGTAAGGTGACTTTAATAGTTATTAGTACATTTATGGGGGTGAAAGTTCGAAAAATCAAGTCTCTCATTCCTCTTGTATACGTAAAATAATAATCAAAATAGTCGGTTAAGTGTTTCTGAAGGTGTAACAAAGTATTTCTTAAAGTGCAGTTAAGGTTCGTTGTTCAATTTTAATCGCACTGAATCGCTGTTTATAATCTTGAAAAACTAATTATAACACTGAAAACAAAGAGGCGACCTAAGCCGCCTCTGTAGTTTATGCATCATAACACATTAGTGGTGTAAGATTTGGCTTAAGAAGTTCTGCGTTCTGTCTGATTGTGGGTTTTCAAAGAAATCGACAGGGTTGTTCTCTTCTATGATTTCACCGGCATCCATGAAGATAACGCGATCCGCGACCTCTTTAGCAAAGCCCATCTCGTGCGTTACACAAAGCATCGTCATGCCTTCTTCTGCAAGCTCAACCATTACGTCTAACACCTCACGAACCATTTCTGGATCGAGCGCCGACGTTGGCTCATCAAACAGCATCACTTGAGGGTTCATACACAAAGAGCGAGCGATAGCTACACGCTGCTGTTGACCACCTGAAAGCTGACCTGGGAACTTGTCCGCTTGCTCAGGGATTTTTACGCGCTCTAGGTACTTCATTGCAATCGCTTCGGCTTCTTCTTTTGGCATCTTTTTGACCCAGATTGGAGCCAGAGTACAGTTCTCTAATACCGTCAGATGTGGAAACAGATTGAAGTGTTGGAAACACATGCCGACATCTCTACGCACGGCTTCGATGTTCTTTAGGTCTTCCGTTAATTCATTACCTGAAACGAAGATATGACCTTTTTGGTGCTCTTCTAATCGGTTGATGCAGCGGATCATCGTTGATTTACCAGAGCCTGAAGGGCCACAGATAACGATTTTCTCGCCTTTTTTAACTTCTAAATTGATGTTCTTAAGTACGTGGAATTCACCGTACCACTTGTTCATGTCTTTCAACTCGATCATAAGACCTTGAGAGTTGTTTTCTGTCTGCTGCGTCATAATACGTCCTTGATCTTGTTAATTATCGTTTGTGACCGGTGTGAAGTCTGTTTTCTAGCCATATCGAATATCTCGACATGCCAAAACAAAACACCCAGAACACTAACGCGACAAATACATAACTTTCTGTTGAATACCCAAGCCATTCAGGGTCGGTATTCGCGGCTTGGCCAATTCCTAGTACATCAAACATACCAATAATCAAAACAAGACTGGTATCTTTAAACAAACCAATGAAGGTGTTCACAATTGAAGGAATCGTGATTTTAAGAGCTTGAGGTAGAATGATAAGCCCGGTCTTTTTCCAGTAGCTTAACCCCAGAGCATCAGCTGCTTCGTATTGGCCTTTTGGTATTGCTTGTAGACCACCTCGAATTACTTCGGCCATGTAGGCTGCACTGAATAGAACTACCCCTACAAGTGCTCGAATGAGCTTATCGGTTTCTGTCCCTTCTGATAAAAAGAGTGGCAGCATTACTGAAGCCATGAATAGAACTGTAATGAGCGGTACGCCACGCCAAATTTCGATGTATACGGTACACATACTGCGAATGATCGGCATCTCTGAGCGACGCCCAAGAGCAAGTGCAACACCAATAGGGAGTGACACTACAATACCAACAAGTGCGATGACCAGTGTAACCAATAGGCCGCCCCATTTATGGGTATCAACAACTTCTAACCCAAAGACGCCACCGTATAGCAAGCCGGCAATGATAAATGGGTAGATGTTGACGAAGAACAACCAAATCCACGTACGTTTAGGTGTTTTTTCATAAGCCAGTAAGGCTACAAAAATGGCCAACGTTGCGTAGAAGAGGCGAGGTCGCCACAGTTCAGCTTCTGGGTAGAAGCCATACATGAATTGGTCCCAACGAACGCTGATAAAAACCCAACAAGCGCCTTCGCTAGTACAGGCATCGCGTGTGGTTCCTATCCAGTCGGCACTGATGAATGCCCAATCCGCTATTGCCCATAATAGGGTGAAAGCAAAGTAAGCAAGAATCACAGTGACGACGCTGTTAATAGGTCCATTAAATAGATTTTTTCTTAACCAACCGACTGGCCCAACGGTATTCGCTGGAGGCGGAAGATCAGGTTGAAATTGATGTGTACTCATCTTATCTCTCCACCAACGCTACTTTGCGGTTGTATATGTTCATTAGAGCGGACGTTAATAGGCTCAAGGTTAGGTAGACGCCCATTGTCATCGCGATTACTTCGATAGCTTGTCCAGTTTGGTTAAGTGTTGTTCCTGCAAATACAGAGACAAGATCAGGATAACCAATGGCCATCGCAAGTGATGAGTTTTTGGTCAGGTTTAGATACTGACTGGTTAGTGGTGGGATAATGATTCTTAATGCTTGTGGAATAATGACAAGCTTTAGAGTTCTAGAACGTGGGATACCTAGAGACATCGCAGCCTCAGTTTGCCCATGGTTTACCGCGTTAATACCTGAACGAACAATCTCAGCAATGAACGCTGCTGTATAGATACTTAAAGCGAGCATCAATGCAGCAAGCTCAGGGATTATCGTAACACCACCCTTGAAGTTAAACCCTTTCAACACAGGGTAATCTGCAGAGATAGGCATGCCCATAACAAAGTAAGTTATCAACGGTAAGCCTAAAATCAACGCAGCGGCAATTCGCAACATCGGTGTTTGTTGGCCGGTCAGTTTCTGTCTGTTCTTAGCCCAGATGTTGATAATAAACGTAGCGATAATACCGACAATCAATGATGCGATGACAATGCTACTGCCTTGCTCAAAGACTGGAGCAGGGAAGTACAACCCGCGTACGTTCAAGAAAATTGCTTCACCTAGACTCATACTTTGACGAGCAGAAGGCAAGGCTTGTAGAACGGCGAAATACCAGAAAAAGATTTGTAATAGCAGAGGGATATTTCGGAATATCTCAATGTAGACAGCTGCAAATCGGCTAACTAGCCAGTTTGAAGAGAGTCTAGCGATACCCATACTAAAGCCCAGCACTGTCGCTAGCATGATGCCGAGTACTGAAACCAAAGCGGTATTGAGAAGACCGATAAAGAATGTACGACCGTATGAGTAGGTCTCGTCGTATTCAATCAGTGTTAAGCCGATACCAAAACCAGCTTCTTGTGAGAGAAAATCAAAACCAGTGGTGATACCACGGGAATCTAAGTTTGTGAGTGCATTATTTACAATCGTGTAAAAGAAAGCACAAAGCGCCCCGACGGCGATAATTTGGAAAATGATGGAGCGAAAAGTGGGGTTGTAAAATAAGTTGGCACTTTTGGGCTGTGGCTTTGCCTGAGCTGGAGAAATAGTTTCATTAGGTTTCATACTACTATAACCTCAAATCCATTTAATAAATAGGGCGGAAAACTCCGCCCTAATTGATGCTTGAAAATTTATTAACGGATTGGTGGAGCGTACATAAAGCCGCCCGCATTCCATAATGCATTTACACCACGAGAGATTTGAAGTGGAGAACCTGTACCAACAGTACGCTCAAAACTCTCACCGTAGTTACCAACTTGCTTAATTACTTGGTAACCCCAGTCGTCGCGAATGCCAAGGCCTTTACCTTTAGGACCGTCTACACCAAGAATACGTTTGATGTTTGGATCTTTTGACTTAAGCATTTCGTCTGCATTTTTAGAAGAGATGCCGTATTCTTCCGCGTTAATCATTGCTGAAAGTGTCCACTTAGCAACGTTAAACCATTGATCATCATCCTGACGAACAACAGGGCCTAGAGGCTCTTTAGAGATGATTTCAGGAAGTACTTCTGCAGATTTAGGATCAGCTAGGTTTAGGCGAAGTGCGTATAGACCAGATTGGTCAGTCGTTAGCACGTCACAACGACCTGCGTCGAAACCTTTCGATGTTTGTGCTGCCGTATCGAATACCACTGGCTTT
>NZ_AJYZ02000042.1:104063-109423 GCF_000272045.2 Vibrio crassostreae 9ZC13
ATCGGCTAGGTTAAGTTCAGTTGTTGTACCTGATTGAACACATACAGAAGCGCCATCAAGCTCTTGAGCACTTGTTAGGCCAAGTTCTTTTTTAACCATGAAGCCTTGACCATCGTAGTAGTTAACGCCTACGAAGTTCAGACCTAGAGCAGTGTCACGATGTAATGTCCATGTTGTGTTACGAGATAGTACGTCGATTTCGCCAGATTGAAGCGCAGTAAAACGCTCTTTTGCTGTTAGAGGTACATACTTAACTTTAGTCTTGTCACCGAGTACAGCCGCTGCAAGAGCTTGACAATACTCAACATCAATTCCTTCCCATTCACCTTTTGAGTTAGGGTTAGAGAACCCTGGAAGACCGGTACTTACACCACAAGTTAGAAATCCTTGAGATGTGACTTTGTCCAGAGTGCTTTCTGCCGCTGATGCCGATGTTGCCATCATCGCAGTTGATGCAGCTACTACTGAAGCAAGAAGTGTTAGTTTATTTGTCATTTGTATCCTTCCTTGTTAACCAGGTGACACCTGATACTCGTGCTCGTTTGAGTTTCTCTTATGTGTTGCGTTTTCTATGACCTTGTTGTTCAAATTAAACGAGTTGCATTTTGCAAATGAAACTGTGTGCGATTTAAACAACTGTTTATAAGGTTAGGAAAGGATCCGTAGTTTCACAAATGTATAATTTAAAAAGAATTTTGAATGAAATCACAAATCCGAACACAATTAGAATGACCAAATGTTAAGTGAATGTAAATAGTGCAACGGTTCACACTGTTGGTGCAACGAGATTTAGATTTTTATATTGATAATCGACTAGATAAATATTCTGAATCCACATCACAATGATGAAACATTAAACTTAAGAAATGTTGAAATTTGGTCAATAAATATTTTTATTACACTTCGATAGTTATGAATATGCTCCAAATTTGGTAGCATGGCTGAATAGTTATTGAAGTAGTCTCAAGGAAGAACATGCGTTATTTCCCAATGTTTTTGGATGTAGAAAATAAGCCAATCTTAGTGGTTGGTGGGGGTGAGGTTGCTTGCCGTAAAGTCGATAGCTTACTACGAGCGGGAGCGGATGTGACTTTGGTGTCTCCCAAGGTAGCGCCTTACTTAAAGCAGCTTGTGGACGAGAACAAGCTTCACTGGGTTCAAAACTTTTACTCGTCACAGATCATATCGAAAAATTACTTGCAGGTTTGGGCCACAACAGACAACCCAAGCTTGAATCACCAAGTGTATAATGATGCGAAAAAACTGGGCATTTTAGTCAATGTGGTTGACGATCTTCCTTACTGCGACTTCATCACACCTTCGATGATAAATCGCGGCAGAATCCAAATTGCCATCTCTAGTGGCGGGGCATCACCTGTTTTAGTAAGAAATATCAGAGAAAAACTCGAAACGGTATTGCCACAAAACATAGGTTTGATAGCAGACTTCGGTGCATCAAAACGCAATTCAATCAAAGAGTCATTCCCAACCGTCGACGAGCGTCGTAAATTTTGGGAGCGTTTCTTGTCATCCAGCTTTATCGAGCAGGTGAATGACAGAGAGCAGTTAGAGTCTTACTACCAGCAAGCGCTAACCGAAGGCATTGATAGCGAAGGGCAGGTCACTTGGATTGAATTCGAGCAAGATGTCGAGCTGCTGTCTATGAAGGCTTTACGTTTGATGCAGGAGGCAGAGCTCGTACTTTCACCGAGCGATTGTCCATTTGAATTTATCGACCTGTGCCGCCGAGATGCAGAAAGAGAGAGCTACGCCAACAGCGGAGAGCTATCAACAAAGCTTGAGCAAGCAAGAGCAGAGAAATTACGAGTGTGTGTGTTTATTCCACCAGCAAGCGTAGAGTTTAATCTGTTGGTCGGCAAAGATCTAAAATTGTCAGCAGCCCAAGTACTCAGTTGAGGTAATTGCTTCTAGTTGAAATGAGAGCTTTCTGGTTGTTTGAAATCGGCTAGAGGCTCGGAATAAAACTAAAGCTGGACCAGATAAATAAAAAGCCACTTCGAGAAGTGGCTTTTTGCTATTTCAAACACGACATTGTGCTGATGAATGAGCAACCCAAATAGGCGGTCGCTCAAACTCAATAATTAGTCGCGGAAGTTGTCAAACTGGAAAGGTTGACCAAGTTCACCGCCGCGAACTAGAGCCATAACAGCTTGTAGGTCATCACGCTTCTTACCAGTAACACGAACTTTGTCGCCTTGGATAGAAGCTTGAACTTTAACTTTGTTGTCTTTGATTAGCTTAACGATCTTCTTAGCGACATCAGTTTCAATGCCTTGCTTAAAGATAACCGTTTGGTGCCAAGTGCGACCTGTTTGGTCTGCCGCTTTCGCTTCCATCGCGTTAGGATCAACATTACGCTTCGTTAGGTTGCTGCGAAGGATATCGCGCATTTGCTTCAGTTGAAAATCGTCTTGAGCAGTCAATTTTACTGATTCATCTTTGTAATCAAAGCTTGCGTCAACGCCGCGGAAATCGAAACGAGTCGATAGTTCACGGTTTGCGTTGTCTACTGCGTTACGCAGTTCTACTGCTTCTACTTCAGAGATAATGTCAAATGATGGCATTGTGTTGTTTCCTTAAGCTAAGTTTCTATCTTTAATTGCTGTTGCAAGCATGTCTAGCATTGTTGCAGTATCTTCCCAGCTTAGGCATGGGTCAGTAATCGACTTGCCATATTCTAGGTTGTTAATGTCTGTCATTGGCTGGTTGCCTTCAATAATGAAGCTCTCTGCCATAATGCCTGCAATTTGGTTCTTGTTAGATTTAATTTGCTCACAAATGTCTTGTGCAACTTCTAACTGCTTACGGTGTTGCTTCTGACAGTTAGCGTGGCTAAAGTCTACAACCAAACGTTGAGGTAGATCGAATTCAGCCAGTTGCTTACATGCAGTATCTACAGATTCAGCGTCGAAGTTAGGGCCTTTATCGCCACCACGTAAAATAACGTGACCGTATGGGTTGCCAGAAGTACGGTAAACCGTCATGCGGCCGTTCTTATCTGGAGAGTAGAAGTAGTGTGAAGCATGTGCTGCACGAATTGCATCGATAGCAATCTTGATGTTGCCGTTGGTCGCGTTCTTGAAGCCAACAGGGCAAGACAGTGCAGAAGCCATTTCACGGTGAATCTGAGATTCAGTTGTACGAGCGCCAATCGCACCCCAAGTGATAAGGTCTGCAATGTACTGACCTGTGATCATATCAAGGAATTCAGTCGCGGTAGCTAGGCCAAGCTTGTTGATATCTAGCAGAAGCTTACGAGCTTTGTTCAAGCCTGTTTCAAGTGCGTATGAACCATCAAGGTTAGGATCTGTAATCAAACCCTTCCAACCTACAACAGTACGAGGCTTCTCGAAGTAGGTTCTCATTACAACGAACAGTTCATCTTTGTACTGGTCTTGAATTTTGCTTAGGCGCTCAGCGTAATCAAGTGCCGCATCTGTATCGTGAACAGAGCAAGGGCCTACGATAACTAATAGGCGGTTATCACGACCAGTTAGGATATCTTCGATTTGGCGGCGAGAATTTTTAATGCGCTCAGCAACGTCGTCAGTAATAGGGTGTGCATTGCCTAGTTCGGCAGGAGTTGGCATAGGACCCAGAGCTTGGGTTCTCAACTCATCAGTTTTTAATGGCATGTGATAGCTTTTTTATTCTATTGCGAAGTGGTTAAGATAACGGAATTGAACAGAGGAATAAACTCTATTGAGTCAAAGTTATCTCAGTTATTGCTAATATTCTTATTTTTATCAGCAGGCCAGCGTCAAATAAGGGATTTTCACTTGTATTAACAGGCAGCTATCGGTATTTTCGTTTGAACACAACATAAAAATGCTGGAGCAGCAATGACTCAAGAAAATCAAAGCACTTTGCACCCAGAACTCGTCTTAGGTGATGTGCTGCCTTCTTACAACGATAATAATAATTCTAACCACTTATACGTTTCATTATCAGAATTAGTGATGGATCGTGTCTTCTACCACCCAAGTATCGAGAGTCACTTAGATACTTTGACTGATATTGAAAAAACGTCTTTAGAAGCGATCCTTGGCGATAAAACAGTCGATGAGCATTTTGTTTCGACCTTAGTGATTGCCATTCAAGCTGCCGTTCAGCCAAATCACACTTCTGTTCGTATCGCATTAAGCAGTGCAGACAGCTATGGATTCCGTTCGCTGCTTGGCGGGAACTGTGAAGCAGAAGAGATTAACCCTGCACTAGGTGTTCGTGGCGTTGCTCGTTACGCGACACCAGAATACAGCAAGGCTTTCGCTTTAGAATGTCAGGTTATTAAGGCATTACGTGAGCAGGGCATCAACGTTGAAGTAGTTGTGCCTTACGTTCGTGCGTTAAGCGATGCCGCTAAGATTATTGACCTGCTTGCCGAGCAAGGGCTACCACGCGGCCTTAACGGTTTGAAAGTACTGTTCTCGTGCGATGTGCCGTCTGCAGTGCTACTGAGCGAACGTTTACTGCATTACTTCGATGGTGTAGTGGTAAACGTTGATAGCTTAGCGTCTTTCACTTTAGGCGTAGACAAACACAATGAAGCTCAGCAACACGCTTTTGATCCACAAAACGAAGCGGTTATTACCTTGTTGGATATGATTGTTAAAGCAACCCTGAACGCGAAGAAGCCAGTGCTGCTAGTTACGCAAGGTTTAGTCGATTATCCACGTCTACAAGGTTACATTGCTGACCTTGAAGGTGTTGAAACGGTCGTGACTGCGTAAATCGATTAGCTTGCCTGATAAGCCGACTTAAGGCGCTAATGCTTTGAGAATGAAAGAGATATCATTGTGCGATGATATCTCTTTTTTGTAACATTTTTTTGACATTCTTATCGCTAGTCGATTAACTGGTCTGATGACTAACTTGGCTAGGTAATTCGAATGTTGACCCCTCTACAAAAAGCAAATTTCTACTTAAGCATGTTTGGCTTTTTCAAAGTCCCACTTATCTGGTTGTGCCGACCAAAACTACTCGCGTTGGACAACCAACATGTTGAAGTGAAAATCCCGCTTAGAAGGCGTACTAAGAATCACCTTAACAGTATGTACTTTGGCGTTTTGGCTGTAGGTGCGGATGTCGCTGGTGGGTTTCTTGCGATGAGCAAATCTCAGCAGCAAGGTGAAAAGATCTCGTTGGCTTTTAAAGAGGTGACGGGTAACTTTTTGAAGCGCCCTGAAGGTGATGTGCATTTCACTTGTAACGACGGTGAGCTGATCAACACTATGCTGGCAGAAACCATGTCGACCGGAGAACGGGTCAATCAACCCGTAACCATTATCGCGACTTGCCCATCTTTACATGGTGACGAGCCGATGGCGGAGGTCACGCTT
>NZ_AJYZ02000042.1:109670-206364 GCF_000272045.2 Vibrio crassostreae 9ZC13
GCTTACGCTTTCAATTAAGAAAGTCCCTTCAAGAAAATAGCGATTAAATAATAGATTTTGGTTTAGAAGTCATGGGTAACGTTGAAGAGATAAAACAACGGTATGTGAATGGTTTCCACATACCGTTATAGAGAACTTTATAACGGCTCTATGACTCTTGAGTGATCTGCTCAATATCAACTATTTTTGAACGGTTCATAACGATCTTCCAACGGTAGTAGGTTGGTTCGTTATCATGGTTGTTCTCTTTAATGATCAGGTTGAGAAGATGACGCTTTTCTACTGATTCGCGGCTCACTTGTCCTTCATTCAAGCGGTAGATCTTGTTTGAGCCTTTATCCATCAACCGTGTCAGCGCTCTTAGGCTGATCGATAACGTTTCACGAGTCTCCTCATAACCACTCATAAAGGTCGATGTCGACATCTCAGTATGAGAGCGGTAATGCAAGATTTGCTCTTCACGTTGTACCACACGCTTTTTACGGATCGACTGAATGCGATCTGCAAGCTTAGAAAAATTTGCGTAGTCCAACCATTCCAGTTTATGGCCTACTGACTTGTTGGTCGTTGGATCATAGTAACGACGCTTCCATTTTGGCTTGCCTTTACGCAGCCAGCGCCAAAGGATGTCTCTCAAGTCATCTTTAAAGATCTCACGCAGTGCGTAAATGAAAGACATTGCCACGATGAAAGAGGCGGTAATCTCACCAAGAAAGTCACGAGCCAAGATCACAGTAGTGGTCACGACAACCATCACCAAACCGGTCGCGATGCCTTTCACGGCACGCTTAACGTTCTTACCCATCGACGTTGTCTTTTCTTTAAGCACGATAGGGTGTTCAATCAAACGACGCAGCAAACGCATCTTGTTACTCAAGCGGGTAACGTCCTCTCGAACTCTTGCTGAGTTGTAGCGGTTCAGTTTACGGTGCGCGGTCTCTTTATCACAAAGCGTTAAGAGTCGTTCTTTAATCGTTGAATACTCACTACCTCGTGGCATGTGTGAAACGAGCGATAGGAACTTTTGCTCGGTATACCAAGATAGGTAGTTATCGATATTAGCGTAGTAGCGCTTGAGATTTTCTTCGTAAGGGATGCTTCGGCGTAGCTTCTTCAAGATATCTAAAGCCAATTCAATGACTTCATCTACTTCATCAGCCGTTACGTCGTCACTATCAGTTTTATTTAAGCTGCTGACTGCTTTATCTAACGCGATAACATATTGGTAGGCAAACAGACTCAAACTGACACGATACTGTGTTGTAGATAAGCGTCCACGTTTTGCCAAGCGACTGTGTACCAAAGGTAAAAGTGTTTTGTCACTATAGTAGGCACGTTTTTGAGTGATTGAGCTGTAGAAAAAGGCACTTTCAGAAAGCACTTCAGGAGTCAGTCCAAGTTCACCGGGAATGAATAGATAAACGTCCATGTCGAGCTTTTTGGTCTTAGCCATGGCATGGTTAATTTTAAGTGTTATCGCATCTTGTTTATCAACGGTGATCAACGATGTCTCCTAGAATGTAAAAATATGAATGAAACTAGCGAAAGCATATCAGAGATCACGTATAATCTCCGCCAAATTTAAAGTAGAGACAACCTTGATGATTAATATTGGTCAAATAAACAACTTAGAAGTAGTAAAACAAGCAGACTTCGGTGTATTCCTTGACGCGAGCGACTATGGAACCGTGTTGCTGCCGAAACGATTTACTCCTGAAGGTGTTGAAATTGGTCAAAAGCTAGATGTTTTCTTATACATAGATTCTGACAACCAGATCGCTGCAACGACTGAAAAACCAATAGCTCAAGTAGGCCAGTTTGGTTTGATGACGGTTGGAGGTGTTAACAGCACTGGTGCATTCATGAGCTGGGGCGTGAAAGGTAAAGACCTTCTTGTTCCTTTCAGCGAGCAGCGTGGCCGTTTAAACGAAGGTCAGTCAATCTTAGTATATGTGTATATCGATAAAGCATCGAGCCGTATCGTTGGTACAACGAAGTTCAACAAATGGTTAGACAACACGCCTGCGACTTATAAGCAAAATGAGCAAGTCGATCTCATTATCGCTGAGCGCAGCCAGTTAGGTTACAAAGCGATCGTGAACGGTGAACACTGGGGTATGATTTTCCCATCTGACATCATCGGTAAGCTGTTCATTGGTAAAACACTAAAAGGCTACATTAAAAACGTTCGTGAAGAAGACGGTAAGATTGATTTGTCTCTTCAGAAGGTTGGTGTGGCTAAGATGGATGACTTAAGCACTAAGGTTCTTGACCTGCTTGAGAAGAAAGGCGGTTACCTGCCTTTGAATGATAAGTCTTCTCCTGAAGTTATTTTCTCTGCATTCAGAACCAGCAAAGGTACGTTCAAGAAGACAATTGGTGGTCTATACAAATCTGGCAAGATCACTATCGACAAAGAAGGTATCAGCTTAGTTAAGTAAGCGGTCCTTTCGGTCAAAAAAAAGGTTCATCGCGGCTTTCCGGGGAAAGCCGCTTTTATCTTCAAGAAGAAGTAGTCGGTATCTCGATACCCATACCCCATTCGCTTGATTAGCTTTATCTTGTTGTTTATCCCTTCTAGGGTGCAGGTGTTTAGCGGATAACTTGCCGATGCGATAATACCGTGAAGATAAGGACTCAGTTTTCGTGCGAACTCTTTCAATGGCTTAATTCCACTCTCTTGTACTTGTGCCCACCAAGCCTCCCAGAGCCCTTTAGCATGTGCTTCTGATTCACAATACCAAAGCTCTTTGAGTTGTGCCCCGAGTATATAAGTGGTCATTAAGTCCTTATTGATATTCAATATTTCTGTAAGATAGCTGTCTTGCCGTGGATTTAAGTTGCCTCTATTTTTCAACAACACCCAGCGTGAGCGCTTGACCCATTGCCTCGCTTTTTTATCTTGCTTGAGTTTGTTGGCTTGGTCGACTCTGACTCTATCCATTACCTCACGACCGAACTTAGCAACAACATGGAATAAGTCGTAAACGATTTTTGCGTTCGGGCAGTGCGCTTGAACTTCAAGGTCAAAAGCCGTATTCATGTCCATCGCGACCGCTTCGATATTATTGCCATGCTTGCCTAACAGCTCGAAGAACGGTCGTATGTCCTTGCGGCTACGGCCTAACCCTATCCAAATGACTTGATGAGTCTTAGCGTCAGCAATGACCGTGGCATACCTATGCCCTTTAAAGATAGCGAACTCGTCCATGACGAGTTGCCTTAGCTCTTCCCATTTCACTGACGGCACCACTTGTCGAAGTCGGCGTTTATCTATCTCTTTAATGGTGTGCCAATGTACGCTCGTTAACTGGGAGATATGCTTAATGGGAAGAAGAGGCAGCAGTTGTTCTATATAACTTTTTAGGCGCTTCGTTATACGAGCATAAGGCTCTAACCAAGATAGAGACTCTGTTTTGATGCCGCAGTCACGACACTTAATTCTTCGTGTTTGAACGGAAAGTTCAACAGGAACACCGAGCAACATGGCTTCTTTCACATGACGCCATTGATACTCGTGGATAGCTTCGGCTTCAAGACCACAAAGGCACTTAGCCTCAGAGTTAGGTTTAAGAGTCAGGGTAATAAGTGATGCTGTCTGGTGAGACTTTACTATTTGAAAGCCTTCCCAGAATGAAGATAGGAAAGTATGATTCGGCATGAAAACGGTAGTTTGTGTATGATTTTTGTTTGGCGACTAAACCATATCACTTACTACCGTTTTTGTTTTTAGTTCCCGCTAATCCGCGATGAACCAAAAAAAAGCCCAAACCTTCCTGTTTGGGCTTAGGGGAAAGGGCTCCGAAGAGCCTACGCTAATCGTTTTAATCTTTTGACTGTTAGATTGAAGTCTAGTTTAGATTCTCTAAAGTGCAATTTTTCTTTTTGGAAATAGTGACTTGAATTGATATTTATATAATTAGCTGTTGATTTACAAGCGCTCGCACACTGACTTATATGGCCGATAGAATAGAAAAAGCCCAAACAATTAACGTTGTTTGGGCTTTTTGTTTATTAAGGTGTATTCAGTGCGAACGCTTTTAGAAAAGGTTCTTATCGCGCACGAGTTCGCGTGGTAAACCGTTCTTCACTCGGTTGCCAACCCACTTACCAAGGCCGATGATTGCACCATTGTACTTCACTAGTACTTCACCTTTTCCTGACAAGTTTTCAGGGCGAACATCGCGGCCCATGAACCATTCACGAGCATCTTCAATACTAAGCTCTACAACATTAGCTTCATTACCTGTTGCGAGCGTTGTCGCTACTTGGTGCTGCCAGCGGTAACCTTTTTTATGGGTTTCAGCGATCTTGATTCCCATGCGAGAAAAACGGAACTCACCGATCATCGGCTCTAGCGCTTCTGGGAATAGCCAAACGTCTTTGTCGCGAATCCAAACCTGAGTATCGCTTGGCAATTCGATATCGAGAGTACTCATTAGTTGTTCAGCGACTTCTTGCTGAGTTTTCTTTGATGCTTTTTCAAATGGGAATTTACCCATACGTTTTTTAACTTCTGGTGGAGTAACAGACGCTAGTTTACGGATACGTGCAACAAAGAAACCTTCAGAGTCATAGACCTGTGGGAAGATGTGAAGAAAGCCTTCTTCTGTCGTGGTTGCTTTTGCGTTGTCGAATAGTGATTCAAGAGATTCAAATTCAACCGCATCACCAAAGGTTTCTTTTAAGTGATGACACACTTGTTGGTTCTCTTCGGTGCTAAGCGTACACGTTGAGTAAACCAAAACACCATTAGGTTTAAGAGCATGGAATGCACTTTCAATCAGATCTTTTTGCGTGTCGGCAATATCGACCACAGATTGATACGTCCAGTTCTTCATCGCATCGGCGTCTTTACGAATGGTACCTTCGCCAGAGCAGGGTGCGTCTAGCAACACAGCATCAAACTGTTCTGGTAACCAACCACCAAAAACTCGACCGTCAAAGTTACTTAGAGCGGCATTACGAACGCCACAACGTTCGATGTTAGCGTGAAGGACTTTCACACGGCTTGCTGCATACTCATTGGCAACCAATACACCGCGATTATTCATTAGCGCAGCGATTTGCGTTGTTTTAGAGCCGGGTGCAGCCGCAGTGTCTAGCACCGCTTGGTAATCAGCTTCGCCTTGGAAAAGTGCCGAGGGTGGCATCATCGAGCTGGCTTCTTGGATGTAGAAAAGACCAGACATGTGTTCTGCCGTATTACCTAGTGGCGCTTCACTTTCGTCCGCTGTAATCCAAAAGCCCGTTTCACACCAAGGTACAGGTTCCAGTTCCCAGCCTTTCTCTTTTGCTCGTACTAGGAAGTCTTCAACACTGATTTTCAATGTGTTGATTCGAATACTTTTACGAAGTGGTTTTTGGCATGACGCAACAAAAGAAGCCATATCTAGATGACTAGGCATGATTGCTTCGATGTGCGTTAGGAATTCTTCAGGAATATATACGTTAGCGTGCAAAAGAGTATCTCGATTTATTGCATTAATGCGGGGAGTTTAAAGCAAAATGAGGCCGTCCTAAACCATATTTGCAGCAAACAACAAAAATGCAGCCTAATGGCTGCATTTTGATGAAGAATTAATCATCCAGAAACGTCAGAGAGTTCACTCTATGGACGAGGAATTGCGGTTCTCCATGATTTCCACTCATCTTCGGCTTGAGGATAGAGGTAGAAAGACTGATCTTCGCTTGCTACTGGTTGAAGTTCATTTGTCGGTGGCGTTGAGAATGTAATACCACCTCTTAACAAGCTGTCTACCGTTCCGGCTTTGATGTTTGCGCCTGACAGGCCGATAGAGACATCGACGCCCGACACGTTCCAGAACACGGTGTTTGCGCGGATTAGATACGCGTAGTCAGGTTCTATTTGAATCGTAGATATGATGCGATCAGCAAACTCGCCCAGCTGAACATCTATAACACTGCCAATTTCTAGTTCACGGAATAGGATAGGTGTACCTTCAGATACTGAGCCGCGCGTTTCGCTTTGCAGTTGGAATATCTTGCCTTCAGGCTGCACAGGTCCTTTGCTAAGCTCAAATTTCGTGTTTCTTTCACCTTTGCCCGGGTCTACGTTGATGTGTTTAGAGAGCAGCGCAGAGACGTTTTTGATGCCATTAAGGCCAATCTCAGGTTCTGCCAACCAGAAGTGACTGTTCGTCACGGCAATCTTGTCGACGTACTCAGGTAAAATACGCGCAGTAATTTCAATGCCGCCCTTGTTGAAGTTCGGAATCACCAAAGTAACCTCACCAACAGTGACACCTTGATATTTGATCGCCATGCCCTTGTTGACTTCTTGATCGCCAGAAGAGGTGATAGTAATCGCGCGGCCAAATTTTCGAGCAGATTTTGAATCTTTGTAAAGCTTCCACACGTCACCAAGTTTGTTGTCGATTCCCGGCAGAGAGTCAAAAGCAATACCGCCTTGGATAAGGGTTTTAACTGGTGCCGCTTTAATGCTGATACCCGATAGCGACGCATCAACCTCAACGCCTGATCGGTTCCAGAAAACAGTGTGCTTGTTGAGTAAGTGCGTGTAACGATTTTCGATTGTGACTTTGATTCTTACGCCACCGTCGGCAAGCTGAAAATCAGAAATACTACCCACTTGTAGGTTGCGGTAGAGGAGTGGACTGCCTTTAGAAATTGAAGGTAACTCACTGGCAAACAAAGAAAGTGTCTTTGAACCAGACTGATTAAACTTAGCAATTTCTGCTAACGACTTACTTTGGAAAAGTTGGTAGTCCGTTCGAGCTTCAGATTTACCTTCACTCACAAAGCTAATCGAGCCGGTAAGAAGCTGTTTTGCTGGTGGGACCGTAACACTCAAGCCTGATTCGGTTAGCTCTGCAGTCGCACTACCTGTCACAAAGAAACGGTTGTGGCTTTTGATAAGGTGCGCGTACTCATTATCGATAAGTGCATCCATGAAGACTTCGTGTTTATCAGAGCCCGTACCAACACCATCAACTAATCCCACATGGATGATAGAGCCAACGGCAATGCCTTTGTAGAGAAGTTGTGTACCGACATCTAACCCGAACGAATTGTTCGACGTTAAGCGAATCGCAACGGATTTCTCTTGTTCCTGACTGAATTCATTTTTGCGGATTGCAGTAAATCGACGCGCCTTTTCACCTTCACCCGGTACCAAGGTTAAAAAGTTACCTGTCACTAAATTGGCGATGTTTTTCATGCCAGTAAGCGACAGTTCAGCCTCTTCTAGAACGAATTTACTGCCGCTGTTTAAAAAGTCACTGAATGCCGGTTGGATAGCGGCAGATGCAACGACGTTTTCACGCCCTTCACTTAGCGATAAATCAGTGATTTGACCGATTTCAATGCCGCGATACATGATCGGAGCACCCGTTGCACTGATTTTATTATCATCGGGAACGGCAATCTTGATAGAGATACCTCGACCCGCTGTTTTCAGATCTGGGTAGAGTTTGAACTTAGTATTCATCTCAACCGGTTGGCCTTCTCCTGGAGAGTCGACCGCAATTGAACCGCCAAGCAATGCACTTAGGCTCTCTAAGCGAACATCAACACCAGAAAAGCCAATACTGGCACCTAAGCCACTGACATTCCAAAAACGGCTTTGGTCGGTAATGATATGGCTGTATTCATCTTTAATCGACGCTTGAATCGTAACGGATTTCGCGTTGTCGTTTAACTGGTAGTTGTAAACCTCACCAATTGGGATTTTACGATAAACGATTTGAGAGCCAACAGACACACCACCCAGATCTTTGGTCGTCAGTGAAATATTCAAACCTTCAGAAGCCAGCAAATCAGAAGGAGACGACTCTAAAGCCTGAAAAACGGTTTCTGGCTCTTCTTTAGTTTCGCTAGGGTGTATAGCGATATAGTTACCTGAAACAAGTGCATCTAACCCAGAGATACCAGACAAACTGGCCGTTGGCTTTACGAGCCAAAAACGTGTGCCTTTTGATAGTAGTTTCTTCGCTTCTGGGTAGATGTCAGCATCGACATAGATGCTCGATAGATCTTTGGATAAGGTGATGTCGCGCACCATACCCACCTCTAAGCCTTGGTAACGAATCGTTGTTCGACCTGCGACTAAACCTGCGGCATCTGAAAAGTATATCTGAACACGTTGGCCTGCATCGTGGATCGATTTCATGACCAACCAACCGGCTAATGCGACGGTTAATATCGGCAGAATCCACAAAGGTGAGATGCCTTTGTTTTTCCTTACTTCTGGTGAATATGACGTTTGTGATTGGTTATCGTTGTTCATTCACTGACTCATCTTTAGAGGTGTAGTTATCCCAAATTAGCCTAGGATCTAAGCTTTCCGCTGCTAGCATCGTGAGAACAACCACGACGCCAAAAGCGACTGCACCATAACCTGGTGTAAAGTTTAAAATTTGTCCGCGGTCGACCAAGGTCATCATGATCGAAATAACGAATAGATCCATAACCGACCATTTTCCCACCCATTTCACGATGAAATAGATGGTCATACGTTGTCTGTGGTAAATCGTACGCTTCATCTTGATACAGATTAAGATGTACGCGAGGCCCAGTATTTTCGCGACGGGAACGACGATACTGGCAATGAAAATGATCGCTGCAATGCCATACATATCGCTATTTATTAGCGACGCGACACCGGAAATTATTGTGTCTTCTAGCCTTTGTCCGTTGGTGATAAGGATAGAAATCGGAATGACGTTGGCTGGCACAATAGCCACTGATGCGGCAAACAACAGTGCCCATGTCTTCTGTATAGAGTAGGGCTTGCGGTGGTATAAGTCATGGTGACAACGCACGCAAGTATGCCCATCCGGTTGAGATAGGTGGCAGTTGTGACAGTGTACGTTCTTACTTTCAGTAAATGAGTAGTCAGATTCTTTTGTCCAAGCTTCCCAGTAGCGACGCACGCTGATGCGGCTTACCAACAATACACTGAAAAGCTGCAGAAGAATGAGGCCAACCAATCCAGGGCCGACAAAAATATCTGAGTAATCTTGCAGTTTGAAACATGAGACCGCCAAACTTACCAGAAACACATCCAACATCATCCAATGTTTTAATGTCTGGATGATGGCTAACGCATACCTAAATGGTGTAAAAAATTTGAATCGCAATGATAAATGGGTAATGAGTACCGAGCTACATACAAGCAACGGAGCGATCGAACTGCAGAACAGAATCAGCAAACCAAGCAAAGGGAAACCTTCGCCCATTAAGGTAAAGACGCCGGATGGTAAAGTCGCGGGTATCATGACACCAATCAAGCGAATACTGATGAATTCGAAAAAGTGCGATGGGATAAATAGCAATAAACAAGTGACAGCGATTGCTAGGTTTCCAGACAGGCTAGGGGTGCCTCCTCTATAAAGCTGAGTGCCACACCTTGGGCAGTAAGCGGATTTCCCTAAAGGGATGTCCATTTTATCAACGGGGAGTTCGCAGCCCTGACAAAGGCGCACTGAGCTACTATCGCATTGATGCTGAGTTGATAAAGGGTTGGTGGGGAATGGGGAGGTCACGCGACCTCCCAAGTTGAAACGTCAGTTAGGCTCGATGCCCGACTTAAATGCTTAGGACTACAAACATCAGGCGTGCGATTGCACACTGCCGTAGAGTGTTTGATAAAGTCCTTGTTGTTCAACCAATTCACCATGTGTTCCCGTTTGTGTTACTTGCCCATCTTCTAAAACATAGATTAGATCGGCCTGTTTCACCGCTGATAATCGATGAGCCACTATCAAAGTTGTGCGATCTTTCAAAAACTCGCTCAACGCTTTATGCAGTGCTGACTCTGTTGCTGTATCGAGTGCAGATGTCGCTTCATCAAGAATAACAAACTTAGGATTGCTCAGCACCATACGAGCTATTGCTAAGCGTTGTCGTTGACCGCCAGACAGTCGGACGCCATTCCTACCAATCTGTGTATCTAAGCCATTGCTGAGTTGCTTGATGACATCTTGCATTTGAGAGACTTCAAGCGCACGCCACAACGACATTTCATCGTATTCAGCACCAAGGGTCAGATTATGCCTCAATGTATCGTTAAAGAGTATAGGTTGTTGTAAAACAACGGCAATTTGATTACGTATTACATCAAAGCTGATGTCGTCGGTTGTTTCACCGTTATAGCGAATGCAACCTGAGTCCGCTTGGTAAACCCCAATTAGCAACTGGATTAAGGTAGATTTACCACCACCACTCGCACCCACCAAAGCGACTTTCTTACCTGCAGGGATGTGTAGTGATAGCCTATTTAAAACAGTGTTTTCTAATGTGTAAGAGAATGTAACGTCTTCGATGTCGACTGTCACTTCTTGATCTTCATAAAACGGGTTTACTTTGCTAATCGGGCGCTTCTCTTCTTCTAATTGAAGTAGATCGTTGATGCGTTGCAGTGCCGCTTTTGCACTATACCAAGAGAATTGAATCCCTAGCAGCTCTTGAACCGGGCCCAACATGAACCATAAGTAACCAAATACCGCAAAAATCTGACCAATGGTTAAGTCACTGAATAGAACCATTAGCATAGCGACAGCGCGGAAAAGCTCGAAACCCAACAAGAAGAGGAGAAACGAAACGCGGCCAGCAGCTTCAGATTGCCAAGCGTATTTGCCGGCATCGATTCTTACTTGGTTTGCTTGAATCTTAAGCTCATCGAGAAAAATGCGTTCTTTATTCGCTGCACGCAGTTGGTAAATACCATCTAAGGTTTCCACCAAGCGATTCTGAAAACGTTCGAAAGATTGGTTCTCGTACTTTTTAAGGTGCTTAACCTTGCTGCCTAGTTTACGAGAGAAATAAATAACAACAGGATTGACCAGTAGAATGAACAATCCTAAACGCCACTCTAACCACAACAGCACGATCGCTGTCCCGAACACGGTCAGGAAGCTGATGATAAATTTAGAAAGAGTCGAGCCAATGAACTTATCTATTGTCTCTATGTCTGTTATTAGGTGAGCATTAATACCGCCACTGCCTTTGGTTTCGTATTGTCTAATGCTAATGCGACCAAGCTTATCTATCATCTTGCTGCGCATTTGATAGGTAATTGTTTTGGACACAAGCGTAAACTGACGCCCTTGCAGAATGTTCAACGCTTGGCTAACGGAGCGCATGATAATCACTAACAACAAAGTTAGTGCTATATAGCCAGTCGGTGTTTGTAATGAAGATGGAAGTAGGTGGTTCATCATCTCTAAGCCTGAAGCGGGCTTATCGAGTAATACTTCATCAACCATTAATGGCATGAGCAACGGGATAGGGACACTAATGAGAGTTGCAAATATGGCAATAATGTTAGCAAACAGTAATTTGGACTTGTGTTTTTTTACTTGAGTTATTAACCAAGAACGGCTAATAGTGTCTTCTGAATTGTTCATTGTAATGAGAATAAGTCCTATTTAGTTTGATGGCCGCATTCTACTGCGTTCTCTTGATAATGGAAGTCTCAATTTAATTGGAAGTTAATATGAAAATAGAACATTACCAACGCTTAACCAAACAAGCCGTTGCATTAATTGAATCAGAAACCGATCTAACTGCTAATCTTGCTAATATCAGTTCATTATTATTCATGGAATTGGATGACTTGAATTGGGCGGGTTTCTATTTAATGAAGCAGGACCAAGCTAAGGAAAAAGACGAACTTGTACTGGGTCCTTTCCAAGGTCAACCTGCTTGTGTGCGAATTCCGGTAGGGCGTGGAGTGTGTGGAACTGCGGTTGCGTCGAATACAGTTCAGCGCATTCATGATGTTCATGAGTTCGAAGGTCACATCGCTTGTGACGCTGCAAGTAACTCAGAAATCGTTATTCCGTTCTCGATTGGCGGAAAAATAGCGGGTGTTCTTGATATCGATAGCCCAAATGTTGGCCGTTTTTCTCAAATTGACGAGGACGGATTGACATTTTTCATGGCAGAAGTGGAAAAGCTGCTTAATTCGCACGCGAACAAGGCATAAATTATTCTCTTACTGTGGTTTTTCCCAAGCATCTCTCTATAATACGTAAAAATATTTTCTTAATGCTCGCGGAAAACCGCAAAAACCAGGAACCCACATGGAAAACACTGAAAAGTTAAAAAACAGCAAAGAAGTTATCGCATATATTGCTGAATGTTTCCCTAAATGCTTTACTCTAGAAGGTGAAGCGAAGCCACTTAAAATTGGTATTTTTCAAGATCTTGCTGAACGTCTAAATGAAGACGAAAAAGTAAGTAAGACTCAGCTTCGTGCAGCGTTAAGACAGTACACATCATCATGGCGTTACCTGCACGGCGTAAAAGCTGGCGCAGAACGTGTTGACCTAGACGGCAACGCGTGTGGCACACTAGAAGAAGAGCACGTTGAACACGCTAAAGCTACACTTGCAGAAAGCAAAGCGAAAGTTCAGGCTCGTCGTAAAGAACAAGCACAAAAAGCTCGTGAAGAAGGCAAAGCGAAACCTAAGGCGAAGAAAGCTCAACAGCCTCGTCGTGAAGCGCCTAAAGCACCAAAAGTAGAAAAGCCTGTAGAAACACGCGCTTTGAATGCTGACGAATTCATCGCTGGCAAAGAAGTAAATGTGAACATGGGTAAAGGAAACATGGCTGCGACCATTGTTGAAATCAATAAGGAAGATGTGCGTGTTCAGTTAGCAAACGGCCTACAAATGGTTGTTAAAGCGGAGCACTTGCGCGCTTAAAGGAGATACTCCTACGCATGAAATGCCGTTCAAAATTGACACTGATTGCTGCTAGCTTTTGGCTAGCAGCTTCAGCTCAGGCTCTTGAAGCCAAATTAGATCAGGACGATTTACCTCTACTCGCTCCTGGGGTCCAACACGAAACTGCTAGTAAACGTGTTACTTCTCGATTTACTCGTTCTCACTATAAACACTTCAATCTTAACGATGATTTCTCTCAAGCTATCTTTAATCGTTACTTAGAGATGCTGGATTATAATCGTAATATCTTCACTCAAGCTGATATTGACTCTTTCTCTGCGTCATCTAAACAAATTGATGATCAGCTGAAATCGGGCAATAACCAGATTGCATTCGATGTTTATAATCTGTCTATGCAGAAGCGTTTTGAACGTTTTCAATATGCATTGTCTTTGCTAGATACAGAGATTAAGTTTGATACCGATGAAAGTATTGAGCTCAATCGTAGTGAAGCTGAGTGGCCAAAAGATATCGCTGAAGTGAATGAGCTTTGGAGAAAACGCGTTAAATATGATGCGTTGAATCTAAAACTTACTGGTAAAGAGTGGCCAGAGATTCAAGAAGTTTTGGAAAAGCGTTACAACAATGCGATGAAGCGTATTACGCAATCGCATAATGAAGATGCTTTCCAGATCTACATGAACGCATTTGCGCGTGAAGTTGATCCGCACACCAGTTACCTTTCTCCAAGAAATGCAGAACAATTCCAATCTGAGATGAACCTATCTCTAGAAGGTATTGGTGCTGTGCTTCAGATGACAGACGACTACACCGTTATTCGCTCTTTAGTTGCTGGTGGCCCTGCGTCAAACAGCAAACAATTGAGTGATGGAGACCGCATTGTTGGTGTTGGTCAAGATGGCGAAGAAATTGTTGATGTTATCGGCTGGCGTTTAGACGATGTAGTACAACTTATTAAAGGCCCTAAAGGGACCAAAGTTAAGCTACAGATCTTGCCAGATGGTAAAGATGCAAAAAGTCACGTTGTCACAATTGTTCGCGATAAGATTCGTTTAGAAGACCGCGCTGTTAAATCAGAAGTGATCGAGAAAGACGGCAAGAAAATTGGTGTATTAGAAGTACCAAGTTTCTACGTTGGCCTTTCTAAAGATACCGATAAACTGATCACCGAGCTTAAAGAGCAAGGTGTTGAAGGTATTATTGTTGACCTCCGAAACAACGGTGGTGGTGCACTGACTGAAGCAACTGAACTCTCTGGTTTGTTTATCAAAGAAGGACCTGTTGTTCAGGTTCGTGATAGCTACGGTCGTGTCAAAGTGAACAGCGATACTGATGGTCAAATCAGTTACCAAGGCCCGTTAACGGTATTGGTGAATCGCTACAGTGCTTCAGCGTCTGAAATCTTTGCAGCAGCGATGCAAGATTATGGCCGTGCAATTATCTTGGGTGAAAACTCTTTCGGTAAAGGTACGGTGCAACAGCATCGCTCTTTGAATCATATTTATGATTTGTTCGATAAAGAGTTAGGCTACGTTCAATACACAATCCAAAAATTCTACCGAATCAATGGTGGTAGTACGCAAAACAAGGGTGTAGTACCTGATATTGCTTACCCAACGCCAATTGATCCTGCAGATACTGGTGAAAGTGTTGAAGACAACGCTCTTCCTTGGGACAGCATCGACAAAGCGAAGTACTCAGTGTTACAGCGTAACGATGAGCAGATCGCAGCGTTGACGGCTAAACACGAAGCTCGTATCGCAACAGACATGGAATTTGGCTTTATCGCGCAAGATATTGAAAAATATAAGGCAGATAAAGACGACAATGACCTTTCTCTGAATGAAAAGGTTCGTCAACAAGAGAGTGATGATGCGGATGCGCTTCGTCTAGAGCGTATTAACCAACGTCAAAAAGCCGCTAAGTTAGAGGCATTTAAAACGTTGGATGATATTCCAAAAGACTACGAAGCCCCGGATGCTTATCTTGATGAATCAGTTGCTATCATGCTGGATATGATCAAGAAATAAACAAAATACCTGTTATAAGGTGATTGTTTAAAGACGTACTATTTGAAAAGCGAGCTTAGGCTCGCTTTTTTTGTACCTGTGTTCTTGCCTCGAATAATGTCATGTTAACGGCATGCTTCCTCGCTTTTTAACTTGCTGCAGAACCACTGTTATTTGATTTTCGGCTGTGAAGTACACTGTAAAAATAACTAAACTTAAGTATTATTTTTCGAGTGATAATGACATTTAAGTTACTTCGCACTTAAAATTTAGTGACTTAGATCATATTTTTTCGCTTTCTATTCATTACGTGCCTAAGCTTAAAGAAAACGAGGGGACGCTTATGAAATGGATTCTACTATTTTTATCTTGTTTAAGTTTTGTGGCTTTTGGGAGCGAGGTCGCTTCGAGTAGCCAACAATCAAAAAGTGATAGTAATCTATCTCATTTTGACCTTCCTTTGCTGCTTGGTGATTGGTATTTGATGAATCCTGATCCTGAGCAAGGCACTGAAAACTTTAGAGCGATCAAGCTCACTCTTGATTCAAACTACTCATTCACTATCGATATCCAAAAGAAAGACTACAGTGTCGATCATTGGGAAGGTTTGTATAACGCCAATGAAGACACGATTATTTTGGGTTTGAATACCTCAGAACCTCAGGTTTACGCGTACAGCAGTAATCACAACATGCTGAATCTTAACGGTGTTATGTTCACCAAGGCCTTGCCAAATGCATTGGCGGGAATCTGGTCCAGTGCCCAACTGTCTGGAAGCGATCTACGTGCGAGTAACATTCAAAAAATGGATTTAGTCCTTCAGCCGGACTTTATATTCATGTTCCGAGTATCAGATGAAGAAGGTGGTGAAGTCATTCGTCGCGGGGTGTATTACACAGAAGGCGATCAACTAGTGTTACTTTATGAGAACGGTGAACACGGCACTCGATATACACTGAACAGCGATGTGTTAACGCTGCAAGGTGAAGAGGGAGATATGTTTGCGGTACTCAATCGCATTCGATAATCGTGAGTTTTAGCAGTAACGGCGTACTCGTTGATAATATTGTGCACAGTTCATTTCTTAGGCGTTCCTGTCTGATTTGATTGATAAAATAGCAAAACATGGAGGCATTTTCTTACAATGCCTCCTTTTTTTAATATTCCCCTTGTTTTATTGGCGCTCAACCTTTAGATATATACAGTTAAAAAATAATTACGTATAACGATCAAAAGGAACCCGTCATGGCACATACACCTCAAGCCAAGTATCGTAAAGATTATCAATCACCATCTCACACGATTTCTGAAATCGATCTTACTTTCGATTTGTACGACTCAGCATCCATTGTTACGGCTGTTTCTAGTGTTAAGCAGGAGAAAGACAGCACGACATTAGTACTTGATGGTGAAGGCTTGAAGTTGGTTTCTGTTTTGGTAGAAGGTAAAGAGTGGACTCAATATGAACAGTCTGAAACTCAACTTACGCTGAATGACCTTCCAAAAGAATTTACTCTAACCATCGTTACCGAAGTTAACCCTGAAGGGAACAGTGCACTTGAAGGCTTGTACAAGTCGGGTGGCGCGTTCTGTACTCAATGTGAAGCTGAAGGTTTCCGCCGTATCACTTACTACATGGATCGCCCAGATGTGTTGGCGAAATTCACTACAACGGTAATTGCAGACAAAGCAGAGAACCCATTCTTATTAAGTAATGGTAACCGTGTAGATGAAGGTGAAGGTGAAAACGGTCGTCATTGGGTGAAGTGGCAAGACCCACATCCAAAACCAGCGTACTTGTTTGCTTTAGTAGCGGGTGACTTTGATGTACTTCGTGACGCATACACTACACAATCGGGTCGTAAAGTTGACCTAGAAATCTTTGTTGATAAAGGCAATCTAGACCGTGCGAGCCACGCGATGGTTTCTTTGATTAACTCAATGAAGTGGGACGAAGAACGTTTCAATCTTGAATACGACTTAGACATCTACATGATCGTAGCCGTTGATTTCTTCAACATGGGTGCGATGGAAAACAAAGGCTTGAACGTATTCAATTCGAAGTTCGTTCTAGCAAACGACCAAACTGCAACGGATACAGATTACCTAGGTATTGAAGCAGTAATCGGCCATGAATATTTCCACAACTGGACAGGTAACCGAGTGACGTGTCGCGATTGGTTCCAGCTGAGCTTGAAAGAAGGCTTAACCGTATTCCGCGATCAAGAGTTCTCATCTGATCTTGGCTCTCGCGCAGTAAACCGAATCAACAATGTTCGTATTATTCGCGGGCCACAATTCGCTGAAGACGCAAGTCCGATGTCTCACCCAATTCGTCCAGAAAAAGTGATAGAAATGAATAACTTCTACACATTGACTGTGTACGAAAAGGGCAGTGAAGTGATCCGAATGATCCACACATTGTTGGGTGAAGACGGTTTCCAAAAAGGCATGACGCTTTACTTCGAACGTCACGATGGTACGGCTGCAACATGTGAAGACTTCGTCGCGGCAATGGAAGATGCGTCGGGCATCGACCTATCTCAGTTCCGTTTATGGTACAGCCAATCTGGTACGCCGACGCTGTCTGTTGAAAGTAAGTACGACGCAGAGAAGAAACAGTACACGTTAACAACTCGCCAAGTAACAGCGCCAACTCATGAGCAAACGGAAAAGCAGGCTCTGCATATTCCTCTTGATATCGAGCTGTACACAGCTGCGGGTGAAGTTGTTGAGTTACAATGTAACGGTAAGCCAGTTCATAATGTATTAGATGTGAAAGAAGCAGAGCAAACGTTCGTGTTTGAAAACGTTTCTGAGCAACCGATCCCATCATTACTTCGTGAATTTTCTGCGCCAGTGAAATTGGAATATGACTACTCAGATGAAGAACTGATCTTCTTGATGGTGAATGCTCGCAATGAATTCTCTCGTTGGGATGCGGGTCAAATGCTATTAGCGAAGTACATCCGCAGTAACGTGGAGAAAGTTCAGCAGGGTCAAGCGTTTGAGCTTTCTGATTCTGTTGTTGATGCATTCCGTGGCGTACTGCTGAGTGATTCACTAGAGCCTGCGTTTATTGCAGAAATGCTTTCTCTACCAAGCCACAATGAAGTATCGGGTTGGTACGAGCGCGTTGATATTGATGCGGTCGCATCGGTTCTTAACTCAATGAAAGTCACACTAGCTGCAGAACTTGAAGACGAGTTAGCGGCGGTTTATCACAGCCACGCACTAACAGAATACACGGTCGATCACGATTCGATTGGTAAGCGTACTCTACGTAAAGTTTGCCTAAGTTACTTAGCACATACAGAGCAGGGTAATGACTTGGTTGTTGCGATGTACCAGCAAGCAAACAACATGACAGATACGATGGCAGCAATGGGCGCGGCAAACAGTGCACAACTACCATGTCGTGAAACCTTGATGGTGGATTACAGTGACAAGTGGAAACACGATGGTCTTGTTATGGATAAGTGGTTTGCATTGCAAGGTACAAACCCAAGTTCAAACGCACTTGAAGTGATCAAAGCGTCGATGTCGCACCAGGCGTTCAGTTTGAAGAACCCGAACCGTACCCGTAACTTGGTCGGTTCATTCTTAAACATGAACCCGGTTCAATTCCACGACAAGTCTGGTCAAGGCTATGCATTTGCAGGCGAGATCTTACGTGAACTGAACAGCAGCAACCCGCAAGTGGCTTCACGTCTGATTGATCCACTTCTTAAATTCCGTAAGTACGACGATGAACGCCAAGCTCTGATCAAAAAAGAACTAGAGACGTTAAAGAACATGGACAACCTAGCAAAAGACTTGTTTGAGAAAGTGACGAAAGCACTAGAGGCTTAAGTCAGCGCGCATTCAGGTAACTGTTTGCTAATAAGCGGTTTACTAATAAACTGTTTGCTACAACGAAAGGTCATCAGTGGTAGAGAATATCTGCCACTGATTTTTTGTTTCTGGTTCATCGAATTTTCGATAAGCTAGAGCAGCTTCAAGTTCAGTTTCACTGTCAGACATCTAAAAGTGCCAAAAAACACTGGCACTGTATATTTATACAGGTATCGTATGAATCGCTATATTTTCCAACTTAACATCTCATATCAGCAGTTTTTGGCCAGCTATTCTGGTACGGCAAGTAAAGTTCAAGTGATAACAACAACAGGTTTACGCTTACAGTTACCTGCAACTCGATTCAGACCATTTCTTACACAAATAGGGGTTAGAGGGCAGTTTAGGCTGACAACTGACCAAAAAAATAAGTTTATTAAGTTAGAAGCTCTGTAAACCTTGGCATGCCTAGTGAGTTAAAAGGAATCTTAATCACATAATCAAACATTTCAGCTCTTACCACCTCCAAAACAATTAACTATTTTTCAATAATGCTTTTACAATAAATGAATGCATTACCTTTGCTTAACTCGTTAGTAGAAAAGCGCTCAACGGCACGTTTCAAACACCAGATTAAGTGATCCCCCTAATAATAAAATATAATTCTAATTGTGGAGTGTGACTATGACCGCACGTGAAACTGTGGTTCCAGTTTTACTTGAAAAAGTTTACAAGCTGATTCAAGACAAACTTGACCTTGCTCATCGACCTCTCGTAACTCAACTTGCTCAACACTTGTTTAGTAACGTTTCTCACGACGATCTGACTCAGAGAAACGAATCCGATTTATATGGTGCTGTAGTTAGCTTATGGCATCACATCAATGAAAAGAAAGCCGACGAAATCTCTGTACGCGTTTTCAACCCGACGGTAAGTCGTCAAGGCTGGCAGTCTACTCACACTATCGTTGAGATAGTCGTTCCAGACAGCCCATTCCTTGTTGATTCCGTAAAAATGGCACTTACTCGCCTAGACCTTTCTTCTCACCTTATGCTTCATAACCCAACACAAATCTCTCGCTCAGATAAGGGCAGTGTTGTCGGTGTAAGCAATAACGAAGGTGCATTCCAATCGCTTTTCCATATTGAGGTTGACCGTCTTAGCAGTAAAGCTGAAATGACAGCTCTTAAAACGGAGCTACTGGATATCTTTACCGATACTAGCTTAGTTGTGAACGATTGGTTGAAGATGGTAGAACGACTTGAAGAAGTAACCAATCAAGTAGAAAAGCAGAAAGAGAGCATTCCTGTAGATGGCCAACGTTTTGATGAAACGTTGGCGTTTCTTCGTTGGTTAGGTGAACACAACTTTACATTCATGGGTTATAAGGAATATGACCTAGTTTCAGTTAACGGCGACACTGAACTGCAACCGACCAAGGAGCAAGGCCTTGGTTTGTTTGCGAACTCAGATCGTGTACGTAACGTTAAGCTATCTGAGTTTTCTGATTCGGCACGTCTTGAAGCGAAAAAGCCTTATGTGCTTATCGTAACCAAGGGCAACACGGCTTCACGCATTCACCGCCCAGCTTACAACGATTACATTGGTATTAAGAAGTTCGATAAGAACGGTAAGGTCATTGGTGAGCACCGTTTTACTGGTCTTTACACATCTGCCGTTTATAACCAAACCGTTGAAACGATTCCTCTTGTTCGCGAGAAAGTAGAACGTATTTTGGATGCGAGTGGTTACCGTGAAGGTTCATACTCTTACAAAGCGCTGCACAACATTCTTGAAAACTACCCACGTGATGAACTGCTGCAAGCTCGAGAAGAAGAGCTACTAGAAGTCGGTACGGGCGTAGTACAAATGCAAGATCGCGATCTCCTGCGTTTGTTTGTTCGCAAAGACCCGTTTGGTCGTTTCTTTAGCTGCATGGTTTACGTAACAAAAGATCGTTACAACACTGAGCTTCGTCGCCAAACACAGCGCATCTTGAAACAGTACTTTGGTTGTGAAGAAGAGGTTGAATTTACAACGTACTTCTCTGAAAGCCCGCTAGCAAGAACGCACTATATTGTTCGTGTTGATAACAACAACATGGATGTGGACGTGAAAACAATTGAGCAAAATTTAATGGAAGTATCGTCTACGTGGGATGACCGTCTGTCTGAATCTATCATTGCAAACTTCGGTGAAAGCAAAGGTCTTCCATTGTCGAAAGAGTACATGCGTGCATTCCCACGTTCGTACAAAGAAGACATGATGCCAGGTTCTGCTGTTGCCGACATTGAACGTTTAGAAGCGCTAAGTGAAGACAACAAACTGGGTATGCTTTTCTACCGTCCTCAAGAAGAAGCGGCAGATTCAAAAGCCGTTCGTTTGAAGTTGTTCTACCACAGCGATGAGCCAATTCACCTTTCTGATGTTATGCCAATGCTTGAAAACTTTGGCCTACGCGTTATCGGTGAATCTCCATATGAAGTGCGTAAAACCAACGGTGTGACCTATTGGATCCTTGATTTCTCTATGCTGCACAAGAGCGATAAGACCATTGATCTTCGTGAAGCTCGCGATCTTTTCCAACAAGCCTTTGCGGCAATCTGGGCGGGTGAGTTAGACAGCGATGGTTTCAACCGCTTAGTACTTGGCGCTGGTCTTTCTGGCCGTGAAATCTCAATCTTACGTGCTTATGCTCGTTACATGCGTCAAGTTGGTTTCCCATTCAGCCAACAATACATTGAAGACACATTGTCTCATTACCCAGAATTAGCGAAAGGGCTAGTGAGCCTATTCGGCAAGCGTTTTGACCCGAAACTGAAGGGCAGCGTAAAAGGCCAACAAGATCTTATTAAGAAGATCACTGAACAGTTGGATCATGTAGAAAGCTTGGATGATGATCGTATCATTCGTCGCTACATGGAAATGATCACTGCAACGCTTCGTACTAACTACTACCAAGTAGACGAGAATAAGCAGTCTAAACCTTGGTTGGCTCTGAAAATGAGACCAAGCGAGATTCCAGATATCCCTGCGCCGGTTCCTGCGTTTGAGATCTTCGTTTACGCACCAGACATTGAAGGTGTGCATTTACGTGGCGGTAAAGTAGCACGCGGTGGTTTACGTTGGTCAGACCGTCAAGAGGACTTCCGTACTGAGATTCTAGGCCTAGTTAAAGCGCAACAAGTTAAGAACACGGTTATCGTACCGGTTGGTGCTAAAGGTGGTTTCGTTTGTAAGCGTCAACACATGATGTCTGGCCGAGACGAGATCTTTGCTGAAGGTCAACGTTGTTACAAGCGCTTCATCCGTGCATTGCTAGACGTTTCAGACAACATCATTGAAGGTGAGGTTATCCCACCTAAGAGCGTTGTTCGTCACGATGAAGATGACCCATACTTGGTTGTTGCAGCCGATAAAGGCACCGCGACATTCTCAGATCTAGCGAACTCAGTAGCTGAAGAGTACAACTTCTGGCTAGGTGATGCGTTTGCATCGGGTGGCTCTAACGGTTACGACCACAAAGCCATGGGTATCACGGCGAAAGGTGGCTGGGAATCGGTTAAACGTCACTTCCGCGAAATGGGTATTAACTGTCAAAGCACAGACTTCACTGCCATTGGTGTGGGTGATATGGCGGGTGACGTATTTGGTAACGGTATGCTGCTATCTAAGCACATTCGCTTGCAAGCTGCGTTTAACCACATGCACATCTTCATTGACCCGAATCCAGAATCAGCATCAAGCTGGGTAGAGCGTGACCGTCTGTTTAATCTGCCTCGTTCAAGTTGGGAAGATTACAATAAAGACCTGATTTCTCAAGGTGGTGGCATCTTCTCTCGCCGAGCGAAGTCTATCTCTTTGACACCTGAAATTCAGAAAATGCTGGGTACCAAGAAAGCATCAATGGCACCAAACGACTTGATCAAAGCGATCTTGTCTATGAAAGTTGATCTACTTTGGAACGGCGGTATTGGTACTTACGTTAAGTCTTCTAGTGAGACTCATACCGATGTGGGTGACCGTGCAAATGACGTGCTACGTATCGATGGCCGTGACCTGAAAGCTAAGGTTGTTGGTGAAGGCGGTAACTTGGGTATGACTCAATTGGGTCGTATTGAATACGCTCTAACGGGCGGTCGAGTTAATACTGACTTTGTCGATAACGTTGGTGGTGTAGATTGCTCGGATAACGAAGTTAACATTAAGATCTTCTTGAATGGCTTGGTGTCTAATGGTGATCTTACCGTTAAGCAACGTAACCAAGTTCTTGAATCTATGGAAGATGAAGTAGGTGAAATCGTACTAGACGACGCTTACTGCCAAGCTGAGTCTATCTCTGTTACTGAGCATCAAGGTGTAGGCTTAGTGAAAGAGCAAATCCGCTTTATCCACACAATGGAAAAAGCCGGGTACTTAGACCGTGGTTTGGAATACATCCCAGATGACGAAACGCTGCTAGAACGTGAGAAGCAGGGCCAAGCACTAACAAGACCAGAGCTATCAGTATTGATCGCTTACGGTAAAATGGTACTAAAAGAAGATCTTGTGAGTGATGACATTGCGAATGATGAGTTCCATGCTCAACAACTGATGCAATACTTCCCAACAGAGTTACGCCGTAACTACTCTCAGCACATGGATAACCATCCACTTCGTGCAGAGATCATTGCGACTGCGCTTGCTAACCAAATGGTTAACGAGATGGGCTGTAACTTCGTGACTCGCTTGCAAGAAGAGACGGGCGCGAACATTGTTGATATTGCGAATGCTTACGCGGCATCACGTGAAATCTACGGCCTGGGTAAGGTATTGAAGAGCATCCGTGAACTGGACAACATCTCAAGTTCTGAAGCTCAATACGAATTGCTTTACCATGTACGTCGTACGCTTCGTCGTCTAGCACGCTGGTTGCTAAGAAACCGTACCGGTAAACAGTCAGTGAATGCATTGATTGAGCTTTACCAAGGTGATGTCGTCGCAATTACTGAGAAGCTGGATGAAAACCTAGTGGCTTCAGAAGTAGAAGAGCATCAAGCAATGGCTCAAGTATGGATTGACCAAGGTGTAAACGCTGAGCTGGCTAATTCAGTGGCTCGTTTGTCTAGCCTGTACTCAGCACTGGATATATCTACAGTGGCTCGTGAAACAGGTAAAACAGTACAGCAAGCGTCTAAGCTTTACTTCAACCTAGGCGACCGTTTGTCACTGCACTGGTTCTTGAAGCAAATCAATGGCCAAGCTATAGACAACAACTGGCAAGCACTGGCGCGTGCAGCATTCAGAGAAGATCTGGATTGGCAGCAACGCCAGTTAACTGGTCAAGTACTTAACTGTGGTTGTGCTTCAGATATCGATGTGATTAAAGCGCTTGATGACTGGATGGAAAGTAACTCTGTTTCTCTACATCGTTGGGAAAGCATCCTAAACGAATTCAAAGTAGGTTCTGTTCATGAGTTTGCTAAGTTCTCAGTAGCACTGCGTGAATTGATGCTGTTGAATCTAAACTGCATGTCAAAAGACTAGTTACTAGATAAGACGAAAAAGTATAAGGGCAGGCCAAAAGGTCTGCCTTTTTCGTTTCGGTAAAGTGGAAACAATAGGCCTAACGACTTTTGAAGAACAAACTTCGACGCAAACGTTGTTTGTTGTTAAGTGACCTGATGGCTGTACTAAGGTTGAGATTAGAAATGGCTTAATAACTTGAAGAAACGATAACGTTTGCTTAATAATGAACCTCATTCGTTAGCAAACTTGATTATCTTACCCTTACAGACAGTAATAGATTGAATAGTTGGGTAAATAAGTAAATAATAGCGCCCCGTTTACACGGGGCTTTTTTCTATCGGAGGCACAATGCTTTACCGTCTAGCCAGAACTGGCTTTTTCCAACTTGATGCCGAAAAGGCACATGATCTTGCAATTCAAAATTTCAAGCGCTTCACAGGCACACCTATTGATCTTTTGTATCGCCAACAATTACCTCACCGACCTGTAGAGTGCATGGGTCTTACTTTTAAAAACCCAGTTGGCCTTGCTGCTGGCCTAGATAAAAACGGCGAATGTATTGATGCATTTGGCGCAATGGGTTTTGGTTTCGTAGAAGTAGGAACAGTGACTCCACGTCCGCAAGCGGGTAACGACAAACCTCGTTTATTCCGTCTTGTTGAAGCTGAAGGTATCATCAACCGCATGGGTTTTAACAACCTAGGCGTCGATAACCTTGTTGAGAATGTTAAGAAGTCGAACTACGATGGCATCTTAGGCATTAACATTGGTAAGAATAAAGACACACCAATTGAAAAGGGCGCTGAAGATTACTTGATCTGTATGGAGAAGGTATATCAATACGCTGGTTACATTGCTGTGAACATCTCTTCACCAAACACTCCAGGACTTCGTTCTCTACAATACGGCGAAGCTCTAGACGATCTATTGTCTGAACTTAAAACGAAACAATCTGAACTGGAAGAGAAGCATGGTAAATATGTTCCTCTTGCTCTTAAGATTGCTCCGGATCTAAGCGACGACGAAATTCGCCAAATTTGTGAATCATTGATCAAAAATAAGATCGATGGTGTGATCGCAACAAACACAACATTGGATCGTTCAATCGTTGAAGGTATGAAACATTGTGATGAAGCGGGTGGCCTAAGTGGACGTCCTGTTCAATCTCGTAGTACTGAAGTAGTTCGTAAACTTCACGAAGAGCTGGGTGACAAACTGCCGATCATTGGAGTAGGTGGTGTTGACTCGTATGTTGCTGCAAAAGAGAAAATGATGGCAGGCGCTAAGCTTGTACAAGTTTACTCTGGTTTCATTTACAAAGGTCCAGGCCTTGTAGGTGACATCGTTAAAAATCTTTAAACGGCAAGACGCTTTTATTTCTGAAAAGCGACAATCTGGCATCGTCTTAATAAAAGAGACACTGTAACTCACTGAGTTGTAGAGAAAAGCGACAAGAAAGAGGAATTCATTTCCTCTTTTTTTTTGCCTATTGCTCAGTAAAATTACTGTAATTGAAGGTAATTTTGCGTTTTACCTAATGGAATGGTTCAACAGTGTGAGACGAAATGATGCTTAAACCTAGCGATACATGGAGTTGGTATTACGATGAGCAGCAATGTTCATTAATGCTAAACCTCGGAGAGGATATGATTTTCAAAACGAATCTGGTCCGCAATAAGCTGGTGGACTGCGCGTTTCGAGATAATGAATTCACCGTTGATGACGCATCTTCATACCAAACCTTCAAAGAACAAATTTCTGGCTTAGAACTGTCTGAGCCTCGTCAAGCTGAATTAGCACTCTATTGTGTGGCAGCAAAGCGTTTCCATAAGCCTGTACAGCCTAAGAGTTGGTTCTTCGACTCACAAGGTACTGGCCATGAATATCCTCAAGAAGGGGATATTGTACAAATGAATAACGAGCATAGCTTAGGGTATTTCATTGTATTAGAAGTGGGAGAGTGTGCGAGCCTATGTGCATTTGTTGACCTAGAAGAGTTCCTGTTAACGCCTTCAAAAGGACTGCGATTTGGAGACTCAATCAAGGTGATGCACGATAGAATGGTAGACGCGAACGCTATCCTTCATCAGACACACATAGCGATGGTAGGTTAACCTCTAATCTAGCACATCATTTCAACCACGCATCGCAGCACACAAACGTATAAACCTTCCTCAGAATCGGCTCATTAGCCGATTTTTTTGTGCCTAAAAAACCTCATCCTGATAAATACATCACGGCTTAACCATTTAAATAGTGAACTTACGACTATTTTTTCACCTTAATTTCTGCCCGTTTTCATCGCCAGAAGAGTAAATCTACCGTCTTTATTCCCTGTTTTTGGTCTTTTGTAGCTAAATTTCATCCATAAATCTCCTTTGGTATATACCAGTTTTGAGGTGAATATAAATTCACATTGCTACTTTGGTTAATAAGTGGTCAGAAATGAAGTTGGTTTGATAGGTCTTATGTTCTAAGGGGATGTGGGTAAGCGATCGCTTCAAGACTGTGCATTTGCTAGCCAGTTAGTCGAAAGATTCAATGAAAAGACGTGTTTAGTGTGATGCTCTAGTTACAAATTCAGGTATAATCGAACTCATTTTTATCAATAAAAGAACACTATGAATCAATATCTAGCGGTTACCTCAAACGGCCTTGAGAATTTATTAGTTGAAGAACTAACCCAACTAGGGATTACAAACGCAAAACCTGTTCAAGCAGGTGTTAAATTCAAAGCGACCAATGAGCAAATTTATCGTTGTTGTTTGTGGAGCCGTTTGGCTTCTCGATTTGTACGTGTCCTTTCTGAATTCACTTGTATGGACGACATGGATTTGTACCTATCAACCACTGCGGTTAACTGGGTAAATCAATTCCATAGCTCTAAGCGTTTTGTTGTTGACTTCAATGGTACGAACAACGAAATCCGTAATAGCCAATACGGTGCGATGAAAGTAAAAGATGCCGTTGTTGATTGCTTTGAGAAGAAGTCTTTACCTCGTCCTTCTATTAGCAAAGAGAACCCAGACATTCGTATCCACGTTCGTTTACACCGTGATAAAGCGATTCTTGGTGTTGATATGGTAGGTAGCGGTCTTCACCAACGTGGTTACCGTCCTGAATCAGGTCGAGCACCACTACGTGAAACTCTTGCTGCCGCGATTCTTCTTCGTAGTGGTTGGGACGCAACTAAGCCTTTCCTAGATCCAATGTGTGGTTCAGGTACGTTAGTGATTGAAGCGGCGATGATGGCTGCAAACATGGCTCCAGGTGTTAAACGTCAGAAGTGGTGTTTTGAATCACTAGAAGATTTCGAACCAGAGCTATGGGCTGAAGTGAAAGCTGAAGCGAACGTTCAAGGTCGTCGTGGTGTTAAGAAAGTGGAATGTAAGTTCTATGGCTACGACAATGATGAACGTATGATCAAAACTGCGCGTGACAATGCTCGTCGTGCCGGTGTTGAAGAGTTGATTGAATTCGAAGTAGGCGATGCTGCAAAGCTTAAGCGTCCTACAGAGTTTACTGATGGTGTGATTGTTTCTAACCCGCCTTACGGTGAACGTCTTGGTACCGAGCCGGGTCTTATTGCACTTTACACAGCATTCGGTGCACAGCTTAAAGCTGAATTTGGTGGCTGTAACGCATCTATCTTCTCTAGCTCAGACGAGCTACTAAGCTGCTTACGCATGCGTGCAGATAAACAGTTCAAGTTGAACAACGGTGCGTTACCGTGTCACCAAAAGAACTACTCAATTTCAGATCGTCCGATGTCAGAGCGTCCATCAGGCGAGCAAGAACAATTGATTGCACCTGATTTCGCGAACCGTCTTAAAAAGAACATCGGTAAAATTGGCAAGTGGGCTAAGAAAGAGCAATTAGATTGCTACCGTATCTATGACGCTGACCTACCAGAATACAATGTAGCGATTGATGTATACCCAGGTCACCTTGTGATTCAAGAATACGCAGCGCCTAAAGATGTACCGGAAGAGAAGGCAAAACGTCGCTTAACCGATATCATCCGTGCTTCTATTCAAGTAACAGGCGTAGAAGCAAACAACGTTGTGCTTAAAGTTCGTCAGAAACAGAAAGGCCGTTCTCAATACCAGAAATTGGCTCAAGACTCATCGAACTTAGAAGTGAACGAGTATGGCGTTAAGCTGATTGTTAATCTTCATGATTACCTAGATACCGGGTTGTTCCTAGATCATAAGATCACTCGTCGTCGTATCGGTGAGATGGCCGCAGGTAAGGATTTCCTAAACTTGTTTGCTTATACAGGAAGTGCATCTGTTCATGCTGCTGTGGGTGGTGCTCGTTCTACAACTACTGTTGATATGTCTAATACCTACCTAGAGTGGGCGAAAGAGAACATGGAGCTTAACGGTCGTGTTGGTCGTCAACATCAGTTTGTTCAAGCTGACTGTCTACAATGGCTAGCTAAAGAGCAGGGCTCTTACGATCTGATCTTTATCGATCCACCTACGTTCTCTAACTCAAAGCGTATGGATCAATCTTTCGATGTTCAACGTGATCACATTCAGCTGATGGAAAACCTTAAACGTCTTCTTCGTGAAGAAGGCACGATTGTGTTCTCTAACAACAAGCGTCACTTCAAAATGGACTTGGAAGCTTTAGATGAGTTAGGTCTTAAGGCTCAGAATATCTCAGCGAAGACACTTCCATTGGACTTCTCTCGCAATAAGCACATTCATAACTGCTGGTTGATTACACATAAGTAGTTAAGAGATCGTATAAGGATATATAGTGCTGACTCTCTACAGTACAGAAGGGTGCCATCTATGTGAGATGGCATTCCAACTCACGGAACAGTTAAACATTAGCCATCACGTCAACGTTGTTGACATTGCATTTGATGATGAGCTCTTTTCCCGTTACGGGGTCACTATTCCGGTGCTCAAATTTGAAAGCTCTGACCTTTCTCAAAGCTCAGAGCTTAACTGGCCATTTGGCTTGTTAGAACTTAATGATTGGTTAAAGAAGAATGGCATTACTTACAATTCATAATGGGCAATTAGCGTTTGGCGATCACCCGTTATTAGATCGTGCGGACTTCGCACTGCAAGAAAACGAACGTGTGTGTTTAGTAGGGCGCAATGGCGCTGGTAAGTCTACGTTGATGAAAATCCTGTCTGGAAACATCATCATGGACGACGGCAAGATGCAAATCACACAAGATGTGGTTGTGTCGCGCCTTGAGCAAGATCCACCGCGCAATGAGCAAGGTACCGTTTATGATTACGTTGCTGGTGGCCTAGCTGAAATCGGTGAACAGCTGAAGATCTATCATGATCTTCTGGATCTCATCGGTACTGACCCTAGTGAAAAGAACCTAAATCGTCTTACTCGTGTTCAAGAGCAATTGGATCATGCGAATGCATGGCGCTTTGAAGATCGCGTAAGCAACGTATTGGCGGCGCTTAAGCTAACTGCAGAAACCAAACTGACGGATTTGTCTGGTGGTTGGCAACGTAAAGCAGCACTTGCTCGTGCGCTTGTATGTGACCCTGACGTGCTTCTACTTGACGAACCGACTAACCACTTAGATGTTGCGACCATTGAATGGTTAGAGGGTTTCCTGAAAGACTTCCGCGGTTCAATCATCTTTATCTCGCATGACCGTGCGTTCATTAAATCGATGGCAACACGTATTGTCGATCTTGATCGCGGTAAATTGAGCTCTTTCCCGGGTGATTACGAAAACTATCTTGTTGAGAAAGAAGAAGCGCTTCGTGTAGAAGAAATGCAAAACGCTGAATTCGATAAGAAGCTTGCTCAAGAGGAAGTTTGGATTCGTCAGGGCATCAAAGCTCGTCGTACTCGTAACGAAGGCCGTGTTCGTGCGCTTAAGAAGCTACGTGAAGAACGTTTGAACCGTCGTGAAGTGCAGGGCAAAGCGATTATCCAAATCGACGATGGCCAGCGTTCAGGCAAGATTGTATTTGAAGCTGAGAATCTTAACTTTGGCTTTGAAGGCAAAGAGATTGTTAAGGACTTCAGCTTCAACATCATGCGTGGCGATCGTATCGCTCTGATTGGTCCTAACGGTTGTGGTAAGAGTACGGTACTTAAGCTGCTTCTTGACCAGCTTAAGCCTGATTCAGGTCGTTTGCATTGTGGTACTAAGCTTGAAGTCGCTTACTTTGACCAATACCGCGAAATTCTAGACCCTGAGAAGTCTGTAATTGATAACCTCGCGGATGGTAAGCAAGAAGTGACCGTAGGTGGCCGTGAGCGTCATGCTCTAAGCTACTTACAAGATTTCTTATTCTCTCCAAAACGTGCTCGCACTCCTGTTAAAGCACTATCTGGTGGTGAGAAAAACCGTCTGTTATTGGCGCGTATTTTCCTTAAGTCGAACAACTTGTTGATTCTCGATGAGCCAACCAACGATCTAGATATCGAAACTTTGGAACTTTTAGAAGATTTGCTTGCCAACTATCAGGGTACGCTGCTTTTAGTGAGTCACGATCGTCAGTTTGTTGATAACACAGTGATGACAAGTTGGATCTTTGAGGGTAATGGCGTTATTGAAGAATTTGTTGGTGGTTACCACGATGCTCAGCAGCAAAGAAAGCAAGCATTAGAGTACCGACAGGTTGAAAAGCCATCAAAGCCTGAGAAAGTAGTTGAGGAAACTCCCAAAACTGCGCCAGTTAAGGCTAAACCTAAGAAGTTATCGTATAAGCTACAACGAGAACTAGAAGCGCTACCAATGCGTTTGGAAGAATTGGAAACTCAAATTGAAACTCTTCAGGAAGAAGTCAACGATCCAAGCTTCTTTTCAAAATCTGTAGAGCAGACACAACCAGTATTAGATAAGCTATCTGCAGCAGAGCAGGAGCTTGAAGTTGCTTTTGAGCGCTGGGAAGAGCTCGAGGCACTACAACAGGAAAGTTAAGAAGTAATAATGACTTGTACTAAATTCAAATTAACAACTGTTGCAGCCCTAGTTTTGGCTGCAACTAATGCCAACGCTGCGCTTTACAAGGTAGTTGAAGTAACGCCTTCAATTACTGGTGCGTCAGAGATATTTGGTGTCGCGATTCAGCCTGGTGTTGCAAAGGATGCTGGTGGTGTAGTACTTGCGAAAGGGTGTTTTGCGTCAAATGCGGAAAATTGTGGTGACAGCTCATTTAAACTCGCCGGCGAAACACGCGATACTGTTGAAGCTGTTAGCTATCGTGAAGAAGTACCATTCGCGATGGACGCTCCGTTTCAATATATTCAAGAGTTTGATGATTTTGAAAACTACTGCTATCGAGAGCTAAGATATTCTACATGTGAAAGCTGGGCTCAAAATCGTTGGAATGATACTTGGAATAAGGAAAGAAACGACCTTACTCATGTCAATGCGAAAGCCTTTGTTGAAGGTGGCGAAACCTTTGATAGCCGCAATACGGTAATTAACTCGCTTTATATAAACGATGCCGATGAAGTTGAGCCTTTGGGGGTTAAATCTGAAGGTGGTATTCGTAATAACGCGATGTTCACAACTACACCAAATGGGCCAACAGGCACTTCGGAAACTCGTGCATGGCACGCTATCAAAGCAAGTAACGACAAAGTTTACAATGTAGGTAGTGTATCTACGGAAGGAGCTAAAACGGATACGTCAGATACAACGTTTAGTTCAAAGGCGGCTATTTGGGATGGCACAATAACGAAAGAGATCGACTGGATTAGATCTGGTAACGCTCAACAGGGCGATTATTTTGCCCAAGGCAGCATGCGTTCAATTGTTGAATCGGACTCTCTTTTTTATGGTGTAGGCTATAATACTGCTGATGGAAACGGCGATCTACAAGATATGAATGCAAGTGTCTTTGTGAGTACTTCACTCGATCTCGCTACGGCAACGTGGACAACTACACAAATTAGCGGTGCAGAGGTTAAGTCTGGTTCATCTAACGATGATGCTAGATACAGTAACTCAGTAGCAACCGATATTAACGACAACTTGTTTGCAGTTGGATATTCAAAACGTAACGGTTATGTTCCTGAAAATGGTAGTGCCGGTAATAAGCCTTTTATTGTAACGGATGCTAAAAACCCAACAGCAACGTATTTGTCTGGCGGTATCTTCTTCAGTGGCTCAAGCGGTGAAGCTAAAGCGGTAAATAACTACAATGAATTTGTAGGCCAAATTGATGCGGAAACGACTCGTGAAGTTGATGGTAGTGAGCGTAGACACCGTGGTTTTATTTACCCTTATGCTGTTGAGGCTCCAAATAATGTGAGAGTTGACGCAGTATTTAACAATCAGGCTTGGTGGCTAGATGATCTGACCAATGGTGCAAATGCTGATGGTCAAGACTACTCTGATGCTAATAATTATTTCCGAATTATTGATGCAACAGATATTAATGATGCAGGTGTTATCTCTGGTACTGCTATAAAATGTACCGTGGGTGGCAAGGCACAAGCGTATGATACAACATCACACAACTCTTACTGTGGTGGCGCTTCATCTAACGCGGTAGAAGAGGTTGTAGCCGTTAAACTGGTTCCAATTGCTGGTGCAACTAAAGATGATATTCAAACTCGTAGCGCAGATACCGAGAAAGTAGATCGCCAAGGTGGTAGCCTAGGTTGGTTAACTTTGACTGTGCTTGGTCTATTAGGGTTCCGCAGAAAATTTAAATAATTTTATCTCCTGAGCCCGAGTTCACAATTCTGAACTCGGGCTTTTTTTCGCCTTGAGAAAAGTGAAAATTTGACCGATTCTTAAAGTTGGAGTCACAAAAACTCCGTAAAGTTGTAATCATTGTATGTTAGTAAATGGAACACCCGTATGAGGACTGCACTATGAAGAGACAAAAGCGTGATCGACTAGAGCGAGCACAATCTCAAGGTTACAAGGCTGGTTTAAATGGACGGTCGCAAGAAGCTTGCCCATATAGCCAAATGGATTCTCGCTCTTATTGGTTAGGTGGATGGCGTGACGCCAAAGATGATAAGCAATCAGGTCTCTATAAGTAGATAGGGCGTAAAGAATTCAAGGTCAGGGCTCCATTGTCTGTTGATTACAACGGCTGGAGCCTTGTTAGTTTCAGAACAATACAAAGACTCCCAGAGCTATGTAGCATTCTAGTTTCGCTATCATAAGCGTATCGCTGGTGGATTTATCCTGTTTCAAGCTTAATACGGGATATTTTAATGCACTATAACTAAGTTTATTGGAACGAAAATAAAGCAGCCATGGGCTGCTTTACTAAAAATCTAACTATTAGATTAGAATGCTGACGTATCTTGGAAAAGGCCAACTTTCAAATCTTTAGCAACGTAGATCTCTTTACCATCAACAAGTACGCGACCATCCGCAAGGCCCATAACTAGACGACGGTTAACAACACGCTTCATGTGGATCTCGTAAGTTACTTTTTTCGCTGTAGGCAGAATTTGACCAGTGAATTTCACTTCGCCAACCCCTAGAGCACGACCTTTACCTTCGCCGCCAACCCAACCAAGGTAGAAACCAACCAGCTGCCACATTGCGTCAAGGCCTAGACAACCAGGCATTACAGGGTCACCTGGGAAGTGACAATCGAAGAACCATAGGTCAGGAGTAATATCCAGCTCAGCAAGAACTAAACCTTTACCGTAATCACCTTCAGTTTCAGACATCTTAGTGATGCGATCCATCATTAGCATGTTCGGTGCTGGTAGTTGAGGGCCTTGTGGCCATAGTTCGCCTTGGCTTGATGCTAGAAGCTCTTCGCGAGTGTAAGAATCACGTTTGTTTTGCATTATCAATTACTCCGATTTTTGATAGGTGCATATTAGTGAACAGGTGTACGCTAAACAAGTCCGATCAGTACTAGACAAACCAGTTTTTAATGCGTCCAACGATTCCAATAGGGTGCTCATGTCTTTCAAAGTTTTCAATACGTTCCGCGATTTTACTCAGAACGCTTTCTTGTTCATCGTCTCTAAATGGCTTGTTTATAATGAGAGGAATTGCTTCGTCTACATTAGACACAGACCAAATATGGAATTCTTCATTCTTAATGCTTTCAATAAGGTCAGGCTTTAGTGCGAGGTGCCTTAAATTCGATCTTGGAAGGATCACACCTTGTTCGCCAGTTAAGCCGTTGTGCTTACACACATGGTAGAAGCCTTCGATTTTCTCGTTTAGCCCGCCAACAGCTTGCACACGTCCAAATTGGTCAACTGCACCTGTAACCGCAATTTGTTGATTGATAGGGTATTCAGACAAAGCACTCACCAAAGAGCAAAGCTCTGCAAGAGAAGCACTATCGCCATCTACTTCGCAATACGATTGCTCAAATACCACAGAAGCGGCATAAGGTAGCGGATCTTCAAGGTTGAGTGCGCTGCTCACAAATGCTTGCATGATCATCATACCTTTTGCATGAAGATTACCACCAAGTTCGGCTTTGCGCTCAACATCGGCAATATCACCATCACCAAAGTGAATAACACAGGAAATTCGTGCAGGTTCACCATACGATATCGGGTGTCCCGGTACATCGATGACCGTCAATCCATTAACTTGACCAACTTGTTCACCTTCAGTTTCGATAATGACTTGGCCATCACGAATATCATCAAGGGCGCGTTCTGGTAGATAAGATTCACGGTTGTATTTGTGCTGTTGAGCTTGCTGGATATGGTGAATATCAATCTCACCATTGTCGGCTTCAATCAAAGCTTCGTTCAATAACGCGTTGTGCCAAATAGGGCACAGTGGGATATAGCTTTGATCTTCGGTTTCTCTTGCTCCGGCAGTAAGAATGCCAGTCAACGCTTGTTGCGTGATGTTTGGTAATTCATAGCGTTGTTGAAGCCACTTAAGGTAACCAAGATATTGAGTCAGAGTGTCTTCTGAGAGCTTAATGTCCTGTTCAATTTCGCTGAATAGGCAAAAACCGGTTTGAATATCGCTGTCTAGGTAATCAAGGTCACCTAGTTGAGCTCTGTCTCCAACTACAATTAACTTAATATTGTAAGTAAGAGGTAAGGTTGGCGACTGATTCAAGTGTTCAGGGTTACTGCTGATAGGCTCTACAGCTTCACCAAGCAGCGCAGATTTAAGCAGTAACCAGCTTCCTGGGTTTGCCAAGATCAGGTTTGCTGAAACGATCAGATAACCGTTGTTTGCTCTAGCCAGTAGGCCAGGTTTTGTCGCAATAACCTTACCGTCTTTCGATTGAACTTGGTCAAATAGAGAGGCAGCATTTAAAGACTCAGTTTTGATAACCGGCAGAGTGTGATCATCTAAAGCAGTGACTAGAGATTCAACAATCATTTGACGATAGATCGAATTGTCTGGAGCGTTTACAAGTAAAACACGCGAAAGGTTAGACAAACGGACAAAGCGGGTTAACGCATCTTTGAATCTATGTTGAATATCTGAAAACGGGAAAGGCGAGATGTCAGGGAATTGCTCTAATTGAGCGCTATATTCGTCGTACTGAGGCGTAACATGTCGCCAATCTACTTGAGTCATTTAAGTTTCTGATTATGATAATGAGGTAGGGAGTATATAGAAAAACCGATCTCGCTTGTAGCTCTATGTTGTAGTTACTAATCACTAAGCTAATATAAGTATGATCTTGGTCTATTCTTTCAAGATCATAATTGTTAAATAGCCTATTTTGGGTTACGCTGTCACTAGGATTAACTCTCGAGATTAGACATGAAATATCAGCAACTTGAAAACTTGGAATGTGGTTGGAAATGGAACTATCTGGTCAAAAAATGGAAAGAAGGCGAGTCGATCACCTGCCACATAGATTCAAGTGAAGCTGACGTTGCTGTTAAAGCCTTATTGAAGCTGGAACACCAGCCTACGGGTGTTCTTGAGTGGATCTCTAACAACATGTCTCCTGAGCTCGATAACAAGCTTAAACAAGCGATCAGAGCTAAGCGAAAACGCCACTTCAATGCTGAACAAGTTCATACAAAGAAGAAATCAATCGACCTTGATTACCGTGTATGGGAAAAGCTATCTCAACGTGCGAACGAGCTAGGTTGTACGCTCTCAGATGCCATCGAGTATTTGGTTAGCGAAGCGTCTCGTAGTGAGCAGGCCAGCAAGACGGTGACTAGCCTCAAAGAAGACTTAAGCAAGCTCCTTTCTGACGATAAATAACCATCAACAGTAGTGGTGACATTATGATGTACGTAATCTTAATCGGTGCGGTATTAGTTTTTTGGTTAGTAGCAGTCGATCGACCGGTATTGAAAATTAAATTTAGCGACGGGGCGATCGAACAAGTTAAAGGGCATCTTCCACCGAGCTTTAAGCACAACCTTCAAGAGATTGGTCATAACAATACCTTTAAAGGCGAGCTAAAAGTGTATGCAAAACGTTCTGGTTACAATCTCAAGTTCACTAAAGATGTTCCTAAAAACGTACAGCAACGTATTCGTAACGTGTTCCCGCATAATGGTTTTAAGTCTAAAGGCTCAAAGAAAGCGTAATCGTTGAGAGTTACGCGTTAGCTGGTCAATCCTCATACTAAGTTAATCCTTCATTTCTCTTAAATCTCCGCATACTGTTCTCACCCTCAACAAAGAGAGAGCAGTATGAGATATCTAGTATTACTATTATGTTTTTTATCCCCAGTCGCTTTTCCCGACGATGCATTGGTTAATCCTGTAGCTAAAAAGATAAAAGTCACCGTCATGAAAGGGCTCAACAAGAGTAATGTTGATTTCGAGGGTTATTGCGATCTGATGATTGAGATGAAGCACTCTAAAGGTTATGCAAGAATCAAAAAGGTGAGAACGTCTGGAGATAGTAAAGTTTGCAAGCAGGCGAAAAAACACCTACCGACGAAGAAAAGGTTCAAATACAGCTTTCCAGAAAAGTATATCCGGCTACATATCACACACTAGCCACTCTCAACGCACTATAACTAAATATCCTTAATTTTATTGAAACAATTTCGTGAACCAATCTCTAATTTCTATTAATATTAGTTTTGTTATAAAGGCAGGATATGCCGATACAAGAGCATTTACGGCAAAGGAAAGTCACGGTTGTTGTTAGCAAATAAAAGTTATACCCCTGAAGTAGTTGAGATCTCAAGGAAGGTCTCAATCAATGTTGAAGCTCGCTTTAATCGATGGTTAATCTCACCTGAATATAAGCTCGCACAATCTACAGTAGACACGTTACTAAGTTTGGAAAATAGGTATTGTGATAGTGTCATATTTGATGAATCTGACCGCATATCTCACAATCAACGTATTTTATTGCGCTGCGAGCAGGATAGAGTCAATGCTCGTCGTGAAAAAGTCGACGCGAAGCAACAAACCTTACGATACGTTATCGATGATGTCAGCAATGCCGCTTCTGCGCTAATGCTTGAGAAGCTTCAAGGTACCTTAATAAGTTCGTTGTTTTCAGACTTACCCGATTACAATCAGTTCGCTAGTGTTGCGTATTCGCCATCTTTAAACTTTTCCAAACTCCATGAAATATCCGCGAAAAGTAGGCCATTGAGCTCAAGTTTAATCGAGTTTGTTTCCAATCAAGAGTTTGCAGATAAATATGGAAAGAAATCTAAGGTAATTCTCGATCCAAAAGTTGCAGCACGACAAATAGGAATAGAAAATTGTCGTTTATTGTTCCCATTGTTAATGAGTCAACAGCTGATTAAGTGGAATGATGGCAACATTAAACACATCACACCTAAGGTTTGGCAACACTTGGTCGTGACGTCAAATGCGACTCGAATTCGACTTCAAGAAACGTCGGTTAAAGATCCTAACGTAGGCATTTTACTTGGTGTGTTGAGAGTTCTGCCTTTGTTTTTAATTTGTAACCACTTTTCTTCAACGTTTGAAGACGCATTGGTAAAAACGATGCTTGGTTATCGTGAAGCAAGTGACAAGCATGACGAATATTATGCTTGTACTGAGGTGATGCCAAACACACAGTTTCTTGAATCAATGGTCGAGCAGCTAGAGCTTAAGCTACTAAAAAACCTCGTTGAATTTATAGATTGGAGCCCTGGAAATCAGTTCATCAAGAGGGCACTTCTAGAGGAAGTGAATGACATTCCAGTACTTGAGCGAACGGTTTATGGTGCAGCTTTGGCTCAAGGTAGAAAATATTCTGTTTTCGAGGCGTTAGATAATAGTGAACTATTTAACGTTAAGCACCGACCTTATTGGTTTTCAACTGTTCAAATGTCTATCGCGACGATTGAGCAGATGCAAGATAAAGGATTGGGAAAGCTTACGGTGAACATGTAATAAAAAGAGAGAGTCTCATTAATGTCGCTCTCTTTTTTGTTGCGCTGTAACTTTATGTGAATGTCTTGTTTTGGCGCTAAACAGTAGGATTACACTCTACTTAACTGACCACTTCGAAGGTAAACGACTCTTGCTTTGCTATTGCGTGTTTAACAGGGATACCAAGGCGCTGGCAAGTCATCAGAACTTTCAATTTCCTGTCGGCAGGAGCGTGCTCTGACAGAATCACCGAGCTTAGGCACTCTCTATTAAGGTAGAGTTTATTTCCGATCATCTCGTCATCAGGTAATACCCAGCGGTATTCCTTTTCATAACGCCAATTAGAATGCTTAATTTTGAATATCTCAGCTCCCAGTCTTGATGTTTGTAAACCTCTTAGCGATGTCGGGCGGAACATATTCGGTTCGTCTTCATACTGGACTTCAAAACAGTTGAGATTGGCCTCGCCGTTATAGCAGTTGAGATCATACTCGATACACATGCCTTTAAAGTTGTCACCATACTGCGACCATAGTATTGGGTGGTCGTTCGACTGAGAGAAACACATGATCTTAAAGTTTTGTTGAAGCTCTTTGTTGAATGCGTGGTTAGATTCAAAAGGGTTATTAAAAGTTTTAGCGTAATCAAACCACAACGAACACTCGGAAATAGATTGTATGTTTCTGTCGTGGAGCGATCTGAACTTATAAAGTTTAGGCAACATATCAAACACCTAGTTTACAAAATTGCCTGATGTTAACACTTTAATTTATTTTTAAGGATTGAATGCATAGCATTTGATTGCTTAATCACCAAATTTATTCGTATAACTGTTTGATAGATAAAAATTTAAACACGAAATAGTAGCCTGTTAAAGTGGTTTATTTTGCGTTAGGGCAAAGCTTTCAAGTTGTAACTTTTTACAGAAGATACAACGTAACTTTATTTATGGTTGAATTGTCTTGTCAAAGTAGAGGTCGAGTAGGGAAATAGGTGATTAAAATTAAAGCCGAGCTTTAAAAGGACGGCTTTAGTAGTATTGAGCCTACGAGTGAATCAAGTTTAGAAGTGGTACCTTGCACCTAGGTAAGCGGTTTGAGGTGACACATCGATGGATTCAATTTCAACGTTTGCATAGCGGTAACCAATATGGATATCGATGTTGTCTGTTACCATCGCACCAAGCTCAGCACCAACTTGGTAGGCTGCTTCAGACTTAGAGTCTGATACTCCAAAAGCTTTCGCTTCCATATCCATAGAGCCAACACCGGCTAATAAAGATACATACAGATCTAATACGTCACCTTCAACAATAAACTTTGGTTTAATGTTTACGAAGAAAGCATGGCCTTCAATATCCATTAAGTCGTTATAGCTAACTTTTCCGATTTTTCGGTACTCGGCTTCTAGCCCCAGTTTGACGACATCATGTGTATTGAATTCGTAGCCTCCAACCAAGTTATAGCTAAAGTCTGATAGATCAGATGAATCTTCAATGGCGCTGCCACGATATTCTAATTCAGTTTCATTATAAAAGCCGATATCAACACCAGCATAAAAATGACCATGCTCTCTAGGTGAGTTTTCGTTTTCACTAGCAAGCGCCTGCGAGCTGATGCCAAAAAAAGCGGTGAATAGCGATAGGGCGATTGTACTGATTTTCATGTAAAGCCTTCTAAGATAATAAGTTATTCTGTTCCAGAATATGTTAACAAACAAAAGATACTCTAACTAATTGAGAACTAGCCTAAAGATCTGATTTTAAAGACTTGTTGGTAATAGAAGTGTCATTATCGCAGTTATGAGACAAGTTAATATAGTCCAGACAGAGGTTAATAGAATTTATGTTGCACTGTAACTTACGATTAGCCAAGTCGTTTATAGAAGTTCGTTTTGGATGGCAACGCAGTTTGGTAACAATGACCGTTGGGCATCAGAAAATTCAAAGTTAGTGGTTTGAAAAACGAGTACGGATGTTACTGATGACGTTGATAGTTGATTCAATTTGGTGAAGAACAAGCCAACATAGGTAAACAAGACTAGATGATTCGGGAGTTCGCTTGGTCTTTTGGGACCGTTAAATCTAGCGAACAAGAGTAACCAAGTCTTTTCAGTTTATTGGTAGTACGGACAATAGACCGAGAGTTAGTGGAAGCGTTAATCATCTAGGTTCTTTTGGTAAGCAAAATCAGGGTAATAGCTTTTAACACTCAACCAGCAGAGACTCTGGACTAACTTTGGAGAGGCATCCGTAATTAGAAGTCTTAATTAAGTTTGAGCAGACATGTGATAAAGCCATCACGATTTAATCCAATTAACGCGGAGTCAAAGCCAGCCAGTAATTAAATAGATACATTCATGCGGTGCTGTACGTAAAATTACAACAGGCCCTGAAACCTCTCAGATTTCAACCTCCTTTTTGGTGCGTATTATGTATATTATGTTAAATGGGTTTTGATGTTTATAAGGCAGGTATCTTTGTGCGATGCCCTGCCTCTTGTTTATCTACCAAATCGATGTTCTATTTAACAGTAAGGCTATTTACCATAAAATACCTAATAAACATATTTCCTAATCTTCGATTAAGAATACGTTTATTAGACTTCAAGCATTAATCGATCAATTGCTTCTGTGATCTCTTTAGTTCTTACTGGCTTGGTCACGAAATCATTCATGCCGACATCTAAGCACGAACATTTGTCTTCTACTGATGTGTGTGCTGTTAGCGCAACGATTGGTGTTTTGATGTTTGCGTCTCTCATGTATTTGGTTGTGGTTAATCCATCCATGACCGGCATCGACACATCCATTAAGATAATGTCTATTGATTCGTTGCCTCTTTCAATAAAGCCAATCGCTTCTTCACCATTACTTGCGATGAAAACCTCGTGGCCTTGTCTTGTAAGGATTAACTTTATCACCATTTGATTCGTTGGATTGTCTTCGACAACTAACACTGAATAACGGCTTCTTAACTCTCGTGAAGATTCGTCTTCTTTGTTAGCCAGATTATTCGTAACTCTAGTAAGCACTGGCAACTGTACTTCGAATTTGGAGCCTTTTCCAGGCTCACTCTTTACCGATATGCGCCCGCGCATCAGTTCAACCAGTCTTTTAGTGATGGCCAAGCCTAAACCTGTGCCACCAAATCTACGTGTGATTGTGCTATCAGCTTGCACAAATGGACTGAACAGCGACGAAAGTTGTTGCGAGCTAATGCCAATCCCTGTGTCTTCCACCGTTATATAGAAAGAGCTCTGCTGGTACTTTATAGAAACATGGACATGCCCACGCTCAGTGAACTTAATCGCGTTACCGATCAAATTAAATAGGATCTGTGCCAAGCGACTTGGGTCGATGTAATGAAGTTCACCTTCAGGGATATCGCTAGTTACTGTTAGCGGCAAACCTTTATCGTCTGCTGTCTTCTTTTGTTCAGATAATACAAAAGTTACAGTGTCTCTTACGTTGCTCCATTGAGGAGCCAACGAGAAACACCCAGATTCAATCTTAGAAAAATCCAATACGTCACTGATAATTGCCAGCAATAGCTCAGATGATGTGCTCATATTAAGCAGTATAGACTGTTGTTCTTCGTTCAATGATGTGGATTTTAGGGTGTCTATTAGGCCAATTATGGCATTTAGCGGTGTTCTTAATTCATGACTCATCATCGCGAGGAATTCAGACTTGGCCTTGTTGGCTCTTTCTGCGTCTTTTCTTGCTGTGACAAGCTCTGCGGTACGTTCTCGAACGGTTGCTTCAAGCTTTTCTTTGTTCTCAATATCGAAAACAGCACGCTCTATCAACGGTCGAAAACGGTTTAGTGTGGCCTTAGTTTCAATACTAAAGTGCTTGGTATTCGAGTGGATAAAGATGATGACGGATTGTGTTAGTCCGCTATCGATACCAGTAATTAGAACAGAGTTGATTTGATCGAGGATAATGGGATGTAAGGAATTGAATTCACCCAGAGACTTGGGTTCAAAAAGGATGGCGCATTCTCCATTGATCACTCGAGATAACTTGCCACAATCACTCCAATTCATCTGTTCGAAGACTTTGTTATTGCTTAGCAGGGTTTTGAAACTGCCTTCGTTCCCTACCCTTGATACCACGATAAAGTCATCAAACTTAATGTATTTTTTGAGCACGAACTCGAGACTGGAGAATATCTTATATATGTTACTTGCCTTACTGATCGCAGAGATGGTTGATAAGATCACCCTGTTCTCTTCAGCCAGCTTTCGCTCACGGGCTTTTAGTTTTTGCAGTTCAATACGTGCTTCTTGCAGCGCTTCTTGACCTTCAGAACCCATTACTTTTTCAACCTATAAAACGTTGCAGACGATACCATTAAATTCCCGTGTGCATTCTCGCCACCAGAGAGCCTGCCTTGTTCACCAAACGTAAATGGACATATGTATGGGAGCCCATTAAGTGCTTGATTTATTTGGTCACAAACCTCATCCATATCTTGTTTAAGGTTCAACATTGGGCCTGCACAAAAGATATTGATCGCCCCTAGTTTCTCTTCAAGATCCATGTCGTTGTAGTATGAGGAGTGAATGATATTCGCGGCGCGGCTAATCAACTGCTGCTTAGACCCTTGCATCAGGTAGATGGTGTCGCCTTCACTGATGTCTGTGAACAGCTCAATCCCATTACACTCCGTCTCTCTGATCGAATGAGACAATTTGAAATATGGGTAATCGTAAGAAGAGCCGACTTTCCTGCCTAATGGGTAGACTGACGACTTTTCGAATATGTAGCCATCATCACTGCCATCTAAGTGGAAATTAGTCCATTCGTTGTAAACGGTGACGGCTGGCCTGTGGTCTATCTCCAACAAAATTCGGTTTCTTACTTTGGTCACGGTGCCTGAATACCGCGTAGGCGTATGACCCGCGCTGAAAGAGGAATAGATGGACTGAGACGCAAACACTACCGTTAAAGACACACCATTTATAGACAGCGACTCTTCGGTGAAGATACTCCAATTTCCGGAAACCTGGTTGTCTGCAGCACTGCCACCAATAATTGGCACTTCAGTACCAAATTTCTTATCGATAGCCGCCATCACCTTTTCTTCGTTACCCGGTGTGGAATGCAGCAAGATAAGATCAGGAATTTCACCTTCTCGGTTGGCGTTCTTGAGTGCTTTGTCTATCGCGCTGAAGGTACTGCGGTCTATGGAGTCGCTGAAATGTTCGATTCCCGTACCATAGGCGTTGATCCCCGAGTCATGAATAATGAGGACGCCAATGACTGGACCAGAATGAAAACCAGTTTCGGTCATAATGCCGTGACAAGTAGTACAGCCATGTATGGGAGTGTTCGGGAGAGCATCTACGAAATATCTCTGCACAGCGAGTGTCGAATACTCTTCTGTGCAGTAGCAAATAAGACAAGCAATATCGTCAGGGTTTTCCACCCCGCTGAGCAACTCATCTACTGCGATTTTATCGTCTAGGGAGTAAGAGACTTTTGATAGAAATTTCATAGATTCTGGGTAACTTTATTAATGCTCTCTTTATAACACTTTAATGCATTGTGTTTCACTGATTTGGTACATGTTTCTATCAAAAGAACCGAGGTGTGCCCCAGTTTCTCTCAGTTACTCCTTAGAAAGGTTTACAGAAAACGTGCTCACCTGTTGTGGAAATGTAACCGTTATTGAGGAGGTCTTATCACTAGTTTGTAACAGCCAATTTGATGGTCCTTTTTCTTCCAGAATTCCGCTTTCATTATAGCTAATGATAAATTTGCCAGTTTTAGATGTTTCGATCGAATACCCTAGGTTATTGCTTGAAACTGAAATATTATGATTATCAATACCAAATTTACAAGGTTTTGAAACTATACAGTTTACTGTTTCGTTATTATCGTATGTTACTGTTCTCCAAGTAAATGCAGCTATTAAAACAACCAACATGACGATAATTTGAACAAGCCTGCCTTTTGTTAGCTTTTGTGCCGCCATTATAATCTTTACTCCTTGTTACAAAGTTCAAAGTTTTTAAATAAAAATCCAATTCCAGACCAAGCGTAAGGTTACTACTCTGTCATTGATTTGTTAATTCAAGTATAGTGTCGCGTTGAAAATGCCACTTTTTTTTAAAATCAGCAAGTGGAAATAAAGCCCTGAATAGGCTGAATTTCCTTTTCTAATTTGGGTGGCATTACGACGTGAGTCGTGTTGGAAGTAAAGTGTAGTAAATAAGAAATTGGAAGCATGCAAATGAGCCAAGAAAAGCAGCTTGAACAAAACTACAACTATACGGTCGTCCGTCAATTTACCCTAGTTACAATTTTGTGGGGTATTGTCGGTATGGGCGTTGGTGTTTTGATTGCCGCTCAATTAGTTTGGCCACAGCTAAACTTTGATACGCCGTGGTTGACGTACAGTCGTTTACGTCCCCTGCATACTAATGCGGTTATTTTTGCGTTCGGTACAAGTGCGCTGTTTGCAACATCATATTATGTTGTACAACGTACCTGTCAGACGCGTCTCTTTGGTGGCCCTCTCGTAGCCTTTACCTTTTGGGGTTGGCAAGCGATTATCCTGTCCGCTGCAATTACTTTACCGTTAGGTTTAACCTCTGGTAAAGAATACGCAGAACTTGAATGGCCAATCGATATTGCTATTACTCTTGTGTGGGTAGCTTATGCGGTCGTGTTCTTCGGAACCATGATTAAACGTAAGACATCGCACATTTACGTAGCAAACTGGTTCTTCGGAGCCTTCATTATCACGGTTGCCGTGTTGCACATCGTTAACAGCCTAGCTGTTCCTGTCTCTGCGTTTAAATCGTACTCGATTTATTCCGGAGCGATCGATGCAATGGTGCAATGGTGGTACGGACACAATGCGGTAGGCTTCCTATTGACAGCTGGTTTCCTAGGCATGATGTACTACTTCGTTCCTAAACAAGCTGGTCGCCCTGTTTACTCTTACCGTTTGTCGATTGTTCACTTCTGGGCTCTCGTGTCTCTGTATATCTGGGCTGGTCCTCACCACCTACACTACACTGCACTTCCTGACTGGACTCAATCTCTAGGTATGGTTATGTCTTTGGTTCTGTTTGCTCCATCTTGGGGTGGCATGATCAACGGTATTATGACTCTATCTGGTGCGTGGCATAAGCTTCGCTACGACCCAATCCTACGTTTCCTAATCGTTTCTCTATCATTCTACGGCATGTCGACTTTCGAAGGCCCAATGATGGCAATCAAAACGGTTAACGCACTATCTCACTACACGGACTGGACTATCGGTCACGTTCACTCTGGTGCGTTAGGTTGGGTTGCAATGGTTTCTATCGGTTCGGTTTACCACTTAGTTCCTAAACTATTTGGTCAAGAGCGTATGTACTCTGTATCCCTAATCAATGTTCACTTCTGGTTAGCAACGATTGGTACGGTTTTCTACATTGTAGCAATGTGGATCTCTGGCGTGATGCAAGGTCTGATGTGGCGTGCAGTTAACTCTGACGGTACATTAACTTACAGCTTCGTTGAATCTGTAGAAGCGTCTTACCCGTTCTACTTTGTACGTTTCTTAGGTGGTTTCATCTTCCTATCTGGTATGTTCTTAATGGCATACAACACGTACAAAACTGTTTCTGCACCTAAAGATAGCCTTAAAGCTATCCCTCAACCGGCTTAAGGAGATTTAGAATGAGCTCAAATTCAAATAATCGCCATGAGTTGGTAGAGAAGAATGTTGGCCTACTAGCGATTCTTATCGTTATTGCTATCAGTTTTGGTGCTTTAGTAGAAATTACCCCACTTATTTTCCAAAAGCAGACTACTGAACCTGTAGAAAATCTACGTGTTTACTCTGCTCTGGAAATGGAAGGTCGTGATATCTACATTCGCGAAGGTTGTAACGTATGTCACAGCCAAATGATTCGTCCTTTCCGCTCTGAAACTGAACGTTACGGTCACTACTCTGTAGCTGGCGAAAGCGTTTGGGAACACCCATTCCTATGGGGTTCTAAGCGTACTGGTCCTGATTTAGCGCGTGTTGGTGATCGTTACTCTGATGAGTGGCACCGCGTTCACCTTATCGACCCTCGCGAACTTGTTCCTGAATCAAACATGCCTGGTTTCCCATGGCTTGCTGAGAATGTACTTGATGGCAAATTGACTAAACAGAAGCTTGAAATCTTCCGTAATCAATTTGGTGTTCCTTACACAGACGAACAAATTGCTAACGCTAAACAAGATGTTGAAGGAAAAACAGAGATGGATGCAATCATCGCTTACCTTCAATCGCTTGGCCACGCAATGAAATAAGGAATAATTATGGACATTATTACATTTCAAAGTGTTTGGACTGTTACTGTTTTTGCTTGTTTCATCGGCATCGTTTGGTGGGCTTTCGGTAAAAATCGTAAGTCGCGCTTCGACGAAGATGCAAACCTAGTGTTCGCTGATGAAGCACCTGCGAAAGATAAAAATCAAGGAGTGACGAAGTAATGAGTACATTCTGGAGTATTTGGGTAACAGTAATCACAATCGGTACATTGATTGGCTGTGCAGCCTTACTTCGTTGGTGTTCCAACGATAAAACAGGTGTAGAAGAAGGTCAGGATATGGGCCATGAATACGATGGTATTCGTGAGCTTAATAACCCGCTACCTAAATGGTGGACATACCTTTTCGTTAGCACAATTGTGTTTGCAGCTGTTTATCTAGCTCTATACCCAGGCCTTGGCAACTTTAAAGGTCTACTAGGTTGGACGAGTTCAAACCAAACAGTTCGTAGCGTAGAAGAGTCTCGCTCTGCAATCGCTGCTGCGCAAGCAAACAAACAGTTAGACGCATACGCGAAAGAGCTTGATGATGCAGACACCTACTTTGGTGAAGCATTCAGAAAGCTAGCTCACGACGAAAATGGTCTACGTTCCGTCCCTGACATTGCATCAGATGCTGATGCAATCAAAGTGGGCCAACGTTTGTTCCTACAAAACTGTTCTCAGTGTCACGGCTCTGATGCACGTGGTCAGAAAGGTTTCCCGAACCTAACTGATGACGCATGGTTATATGGTGGTGAACCACAAGCTATCGTTACTACCATCATGCATGGTCGTGTCGGTCAAATGCCAGGTTGGAAAGACGCTCTTGGCGAAGAAGGCGTAAAAGAAGTAGTTAGCTACACGCTTAGCCTTTCAGGTCGTAGCGTAAACGCACGTGAAGCAGAAGCTGGTAAAGCGCGCTTTGTAGTGTGTGCAGCGTGTCACGGTACTGATGGTAAGGGTAACCCTGCTGTTGGCGCCCCTGACCTGACTGACCGCGACTGGCTATTCGGCGATTCTCGCGCTGATGTGACGGAAACAGTCATGTACGGACGTTCTGGTGTAATGCCGGCTTGGAAGGACATCCTCGGTGAGGATAAGGTTCAGCTCGTCTCTGCCTACGTCTGGAGCCTCAGCAACTCAGATAAAGAGTAACATAATAATAACAGCCCCTTCTTAAGGGGCTGTCTTTCTTTTACAGTTATAACCTTAAGTGTTTGTAAAAATTAGTTTTATTTCATTGTATATATTGAGAATAATAATATGGAACAACCTTGGTATAAGCAGTTTTGGCCGTGGTTTTTGATCTTCCTAACCGTTGGCGTTTCTATGCTGACATTGGTTCGAGTCGCGATACTTACCAACCATTCAGTTAACGTTGTCACTGAAGATTACTATAAAAAAGGTAAAGGTATTAATGTCGACATTTCGAAAGTAAATGTTGCTAAAGAGCTTGGCCTGTCAGCTTCAGTTAGCGAGAAAGGTAACTCAGTTATCATTACCCTAGACAAAGGCAAGCTAGACCACTTCCCTGCTATTAGCGCAATGTTCGTGCACCGAACGCTGCCTGACCGTGATTTTACTCAGCTACTGACCGCTGATGCGAGAGGCAACTACACGTTGACTCTGGACCATGAAATGCAAGGTCCATGGTTTATTGAGCTTTCTCCGCATGATTCTGAATGGTTAGTGCAAGGTCGCATGAACTTCCCTATTGATACTCCTACTCAACTAACGAACTAAAGCTTATGTGTGAATCCTGTTATCACTGCGGTGAAGATGTACCAGCGGAAACGGATTTTAAAGTAGAAATCTTAGGATCGGTGCGACCTATGTGTTGTCCGGGTTGCGAAACCGTAGCCCAGACAATCGTTGATAGCGGTTTGGTCTCTTACTACCAATATCGTACCGCTCCAGCTGAAAAAGCGGATCTCGTGCCAGAGCAACTTCTGGCACTCAGTCATTACGACAACGAAGATGTTCAATTGGAGTTCGTCCGTAACTCTGAAAACACCTCTGAAGTGACATTGTCACTAGAAGGTGTATCTTGTGCTGCTTGTGCATGGCTTATTGAGAAGCAAGTCTCTTCAAAGTTAGGGGTTGTTAGTATTCGTGTTAATACCACGACTAACCGCGCCCTGCTCAGTTGGGACAACACTCAGACGAAACTGAGCGAGCTGTTGTCTTCAATCCATACCCTAGGCTACAAAGCCGCACCTTTTGAGGCTGATCAACAAGAAGCCGCCTATCATCGTTCGATGAAGAATTATCTCTATCGTCTTGGTATTGCTGGTTTAGCAACCATGCAGGTCATGATGCTGGCTGTTGCGCTTTATCTTGAAGTCTTTGGTAACCTTGAGCCCGAATTCAAAAGCTACTTCCGTTGGGTGAGCTTAATCTTTGCAACACCGGTTCTGCTCTACTCTGCATTGCCTTTCTATATCAACGCGTGGCGTAGCCTCAAAGGTCGAACATTGGGTATGGATGTACCTGTGTCGATCGCTCTTTTGTTTGCCTACGTTGCAAGTTTGGTCGCAACGTTGACAGAGAAAGGTGAAGTATTCTTCGAATCTATCTCGATGTTTACCTTCTTCCTACTGCTTGGTCGTTTCCTTGAAATGCGCGCTCGTCGTAAAGCCGCCGCTGCTAGTGGTAACCTGCTTAAGCTCGTTCCTGCTATGGCAACAACGTTAGATGGCGAACAAGTTCCAGTCAAAACCTTAAAAGTTGGCGACCAAATTCGCGTTCTACCGGGTGAGCACATTCCTGCCGATGGCAAAGTATTGTCTGGCAGAGTTCATATCGATGAATCGATGCTGACTGGCGAATCTATCCATGTGGTCAAAAACGAAGGCGATACTGTCTACGCTGGTACATTGAATGGTGATGAGTCGTTTGAACTGGAAGTGATGACATCAAAAGCGGATTCGGTGATTTCCAACATCGTTCGCCTGCAAGACGAAGCGCAACTGTCTAAACCTCGCATTGCAGAAATTGCTGATGTTGTGGCTCGATACTTTGTTGCGGTTATCTTAATCATCTCATTCGGCACTTGGTTTTACTGGCACCAAACACGACCAGAAGACGCTTTCTGGATCATGCTTTCGGTATTGGTAGCAACGTGTCCTTGTGCTCTGTCACTGGCAACACCGACGGCGATTACTTGTTCAACGTCTCGCATGGGTAACTTCGGTATTTTGCTGCGCAAAGGCCACGTATTCGAAACCTTGTGCAAAGTGAATCACTTGATCATCGATAAAACAGGTACATTGACTGAGGGTGATATTCGTATCAGCCAAGTTGAAACCTTCGCTGAACTTGATAAAGACACTTGTCTCAAAGTAGCGGCGAGCCTGGAACAACACGCTAACCACCCTATCGCTAAGGCGTTCAAGACTCATCTTTCTGATGAGATCGAAGTAGAGTCAGTTAATAACGTGATTGGTTCAGGTATCACTGGTGAGTGGAATGGCCAAGAAGTTGCGATTGGTAGTAGTGAATTCATTCTAGGTGAAGCTCAACCATCGGAAAGCAACGGCATTTACTTGTCGATGGCGGGTCGTCATATCGCTACATTTACTTATGAAGATCCAATCCGTAAAGAAAGCATCGAGTTTATTAAGCAATTTAAAGAAGCGGGCATCAAAACAACTCTGCTTACTGGCGATTCTTTGATTAACGCGAAGCCTGTTGCTGAAGAGATTGGTATTACTGATATTGTTGCTAACGCGAAACCTGAAGATAAACTTGCTTACCTGAACTCTCGAGATGCAAGTGACATTACCATGATGGTTGGCGATGGCATTAACGATGCCCCTATTCTTGCAGGTGCCCACCTTTCTGTCGCTATGGGCGGCGGTACAGACGTGGCGAAAGCTTCTGCGGATATGGTGTTACTGGGTGATAAGCTCGATAGATTACTTAAGTCGCGTACTTTGGCGTTAAAAACACGTAAGATAATTCGTGAAAACCTAGCTTGGTCATTAGGATATAACTTACTTATCCTTCCATTGGCTGTCGCGGGTTTGGTTGCTCCATACATTGCCGTTGTGGGCATGTCTGCCAGCTCTATTATTGTTGTGTCTAACTCGTTAAGGCTTTTAAAAGAGCAAGGTAAATAATGGAAAGTTTATACATCCTGATCCCCATTGCGATTGTACTGGTGTGCATCGCTGTTGGTATTTTTCTATGGGCGGTGAAGAGCGAACAGTTTGAAGACCTAGAACGTCAAGGTCACAATATACTGTTTGATGAAGACGAAAAGGCTCACAACCATTCTGATAGTAAACCTGTCAAGAATGAGAAAGCTAACAGCGAAAGCCAAACTAACGTAGACAAAAAGAACGATGACGCCTGATTGGATCGGAGCCTTTGTTGTTGGATTGATCGGCGCAGGCCATTGCATGGGAATGTGTGGTGGTATTGCGTCGCTTCTTTCGATTGGCAACAGTAAACCTTCCCCTGTTATTCCCCTACTTTATAACCTAGGGCGCTTGCTAAGTTATGCCGTGATTGGTGGTGTGATTGGCGGTGCAATCTCTTCGATAGGTCAGCTAAGCGATTTTAACGCTCTGCTAGGTTGTCTGCGATTATTTGCAGCTGGCTTTATGATCGTCTTAGGTTTGTATATCGGTAAATGGTGGTTCGGCTTGTTGTTCTTTGAAAAAGCCGGGCAGAAACTATGGCGCTATATCTCTCCTTTAGGTAAATCATTTCTACCCTTGAAGCACCCTAGCCATGCTTTGCCGTTTGGCTTTATTTGGGGTTGGCTACCATGTGGCTTAGTTTACTCAATGCTTACGTGGGCGGCCGTATCAGGAAGTTGGTACAACGGTGCCGGTATCATGCTTGCTTTCGGTTTAGGTACGCTTCCAGCAATGCTCACAGTAGGCATGGGCGCTAATTTCCTCAAAAAACTGCAACAAGCTGACTTATTTCGCCAATTAGGCGCAATTTTAATCCTCCTTTACGGTTTCTATACCGGATATATGGCATTGCAGCTCATTATTTATACCGTATAGGTAACCTTTAAATCCGGTTTTTTTACTACCCAACTGGATAAAGGAATGCTAAAATATTGACGTATATCAAATAGTGAAAGATTGTTATGATTTCTGAAAAGCCTGTGACGAAACGTGTTCAGTCTGGTGGCTGTGCGATCCATTGCCAGGATTGTAGTATTAGCCAGCTCTGTATTCCGTTTACTTTGAATGAATCTGAACTCGATCAACTTGATCAGATCATTGAGAGAAAAAAGCCTATTCAAAAAGGCCAAGAGTTATTTAAAGCCGGTGACGAGCTTAAATCTCTATATGCTATTCGCTCTGGAACGATCAAGAGCTACACGATTACCGAGCAAGGTGATGAGCAGATTACTGCATTCCACCTAGCGGGCGATCTTGTTGGCTTCGATGCGATTACTGGTGACCAACACCCTAGTTTCGCACAAGCGCTAGAAACTTCTATGGTATGTGAAATCCCATATGAGATTCTTGATGACCTATCAGGAAAAATGCCTAAATTGCGTCAGCAAATTATGCGCCTGATGAGTAACGAGATTAAAGGTGACCAAGAAATGATTCTGCTTCTTTCTAAGAAGAACGCGGAAGAGCGCCTTGCTGCATTCCTTTACAACCTTTCTACTCGCTTCTCTCAACGTGGCTTCAGCCCGCGTGAGTTCCGCCTAACGATGACTCGTGGTGATATTGGTAACTACCTTGGTTTGACTGTTGAAACAATCAGCCGTCTTCTAGGTCGTTTCCAAAAAGCAGACATCTTGAGCGTTAAAGGCAAATATATCACTATCGAAGATCACGATGCGTTGATGGAACTTGCTGGCGTTTCAAAAGAATAATCTAGATATCAATGATGTAGTTCAATAATGAGCTACATCATGTTTCTCTCTTAAAACCTCTTATATTTCTCTTAATCTCTCCATAACTACGCTACATTATTTATATGTTCGGTCTGAAAAGTAGGCTTAGTTATGAGTATCTATAACAAAATTTTAGTTGTCGCAGACATTAATCACGATGAGCAGCCTGCTCTATTTCGTGCTATCCAACTTGCTAAGAAAAGCACCTCAACAAGCCACATCACTTTCTTTTTGTCGATATACGACTTCTCGTATGAAATGACATCTATGCTCTCTATCGATGAAAGAGACGCAATGCGCAAAGGCGTAATTCATCAACGCGAAATTTGGATGAATAAAGTCGCAGAACCTTACCTAGATGATTCTATTGAATTTAATGTACAAGTGGTTTGGCATAACCGCCCATACGAAGCGATCATTGCCGAGGTTTACAGTGGTGAGCACGACATCTTAATCAAAGGTACGCGTAAACACGATACTTTGGAATCTGTCATCTTCACTCCAACCGATTGGCATCTGTTGAGAAAGTGCCCTAGCCCAGTGCTATTGGTTAAAAACGATTTCTGGCCAGATCACGCGAAGATTTTTGCTTCAGTTCATGTAGGTTCTGAAACAGAAGCTCATTTAGAGCTTAACGATACGATGGCCGACAGATTGCTAGAGATCACCGGTCGTTTGGATGCGGAACCGTTCTTGGTGAATGCCTACCCTGTGACACCTGCGAATATTACCATTGAACTGCCAGAGTTTGATCCAACGTCTTATACCGATGCGGTTCGTGGCCATCACTTAACGGCAATGAAAGCATTGCGCCAGAAGCACGGTATGTGTGAAGAACAAACTGTGGTTGAACAAGGCTTGCCAGAAGATGTTATTCCTCGCGTCGCTTCTGAAAATAACGCTGCGATGGTGATTCTGGGTACAACGGGTCGTACTGGCTTGTCTGCCGTGTTTATTGGTAATACCGCGGAACATGTTATCGATAAGATTAACTGTGATGTGTTGGCTCTTAAACCGTCTGGTTACGTCAGCCCACTAGACCCTAACCTTTCGAAAGGTTAGGTCAGGGATAGTTTAACTTATAAAAAAACGCCTCAAGCATTGCTTGAGGCGTTTTTGTTTGTCTGTTGTAGGCGCATCTATTGCTCTACAACGATTATTCTTATTATACGTTCGTTACGTCGATGAACATTGACTCATCGATGTTAGAAGATGAAATTTCAGCTTCTTCGAATTCGTACGCTTTGCGGTCTTCACTACGGTCTAGTGGAAGGTTCACGAAGTCAAACAGCTCGCGGTCAGCCAGTTGGCTTGGACTTACGTTCTGGATTGACTTGAAGATCTTCTCAACACGACCTGGCGTTTTCTTATCCCAATCAATTAGCATCGCTTTAATGTTCTGACGCTGTAGATTCTCTTGAGAGCCACATAGGTTACAAGGAATGATTGGGAACTCTTTATGTTCTGCGTATTTGATTAGGTCCGTTTCACGACAGTAAGTCAGTGGACGAATAACAACGTTACGACCATCATCTGAACGAAGCTTTGGTGGCATAGCCTTTAAGCGCGCACCGTGGAACATGTTTAGGAACAGGGTCTCAACGATGTCGTCTAGGTGGTGACCCAGAGCGATCTTAGTTGCACCAATCTTCTCTGCGAATGAGTACAAAGTACCACGACGAAGACGAGAACATAGGCCACACGTTGTTTTACCTTCTGGCACTTTCTCTTTAACCACTGAATACGTGTCTTTATCTACGATGTAGTAAGGAATGTTCAGTGTTTCAAAGTACTCAGGAAGAATGTGTTCAGGGAACCCAGGTTGTTTTTGATCTAGGTTTACTGCCACAACATCAAATTTGATCGGTGCTGCTTCACGTAAACGTAGCAAAATATCTAACATCGCAAATGAATCTTTACCGCCACTAATACATGCCATTACTACGTCATTCTCTTCGATCATGTTGTAGTCGATGATGGCATTTCCAACATTTCTTCTCAGACGTTTCTGAAGTTTGTTGAATTCAAGTGTTTCTTTTCTATTATCGTTTTGGTTCATTGCGACTCTCACACCGTCGTATTACCGACTGTAGATTGCTAGTGGGACTGTTTTAGGGCGTGGATTATACGGATTTTTATTTGATGTTGAAATAGTAACGGCCGGATAAACAAGCTGAGTAATAGAAAGATTCTGCTTTTATTGTTCGATAAGCGCCTAAACGGCAGAGAAACGCGGCTTCACAAGCTCTCGCTTGGTATCATAGATAAAGAAAAGCAGCCTGATCTTATTCGATGAGGCTGCTTTAAGATATGTCGCAAAAACTTAGGGGGATAATTTCGCTAAGCTTTTACTTCACTAACAATGATTCTGTTAAAAATTATTGCGCGGGAATGTACGGCAATACGCGAACTGTTGGTTCTGGCAACGTGATGCTGTCACTTCCATTCAGTTCTTCTAAGGTGAATTTCGCACGTCCTTCTTTGATTGGTAGTTGCTTGCCATTTGAAAGCTCGATGTTGCCTTCCAGCTTATTAGCGAACTCTAGCGTTAACCCTTGGATATCTGGCGTGAACCAACCAGAGAACATACCGCTGACGTCTTCAAGCATCGCCTGCATCTGTGGCAATAGGTTTTCTATCTGTGCAACTTCTACTGTGCCAGCTAAAGGCTCTTGAGTCATCACCACAAAAGAATACGCACATTCCTGTTCTTGAGTTTGTACAAAGATAAGAGGGTTTGCTGAGCGTAGGTTTTGATCTACCGGTAGAAGCAGTTCATTGGCCGGAGAGACTTTTAGCTCTTCGTAGTGCTCTTCTTTTTCCATCCAAGCTTTGCTGATGTGACAGGTTTGCTGAGCTTGTTGATCAACAAAGAAGACCGCAACTTTGACATCATCATGCCCTTCTTTGGTGTTGTTTTTCAGCTGAGTATAAAGCTTAGAATACGTGAACATGTATTCTTGCGCTGAAGCAGGAAGAGAAACCCCAAGGCTTAATGAGGCTAATAAAGCGAGTGCTGTCTTTTTCATTATTATAATCTTGTCGAAGTTGAGCGTTTATAAATAGAAAGAGCAGCTAATGAGCTGCTCTTTTTGTGATATTACTGGTATAAGCCGACTATCGAAGGCAACCAAGTTGGTATCAAAATGAGTTACTTTTTCCAGTATACCTCGTTGTGACGGATCATAGCTTGTAAATCAGTCACATAGTCGGAACCTCGCTCAGAATATTTTAACAAGCCATTGGTGAGCTCTGTCGCCGTTGCAGTTGTTAAAAGATCATCACCTTGCGCATCAAGTTTTGCACGAATCACTCTTAGATCGGCGTAAGCACGATTACGATTAAGGTTCATGAAATACCGATGTACGGATTCTTGGCTTGAAGAGAATGTTGCGACTTCATGCGAGCTACCTTCGTTACGTTGTAGCGGAACAAGGCCACAACCTTTGGTGTAACACCAGTGTCCAAAATAGTTATTTGCTTTAGTGGCGAAACGAGATGTACCCCAAGCTGATTCATTGGCCGCCTGAGTTAACACAAGCGCTTCAGGTAGCACGTTTACACGATTCAACATTTCTTTCAGCCAAGCGTCATCTAAGCCCGATGAAGGTACAGGCAGGCTATACAGCTTCCCTAGTCTCTTTGCGTATGACGCGTCTTCAGAGTCAACATTGTTCAACCCCGTCTCTGAAAGCTTGGTTAGAAACGCCCGTTCTTTGGTGATTCGCTTGTTTTCGATGTTGATACTTGGGCGAAGATAAGAAAAGAAGGTGTCTTTCTTTTTATTTACATCTTCAATCGCTGCGAAATCTGGCTTATCAGAAGAGACGGTCAAGTCACCAAAGTTTTGCTCTGAGTCTGAAGCCTTTTGCCCCGCTCGCCTGCGCTCTTCTTCTTGTTGGTAAAGCATTGGGCCAACTAACGAGATCGAGCCAACTAAGGCTAATGCTGTCACTTTTAGCGCAAGTGATTTACTTGAGCTTAATTTAGAGTTGTTATGCATCGAATACCTGTGGGTCTTTATTGTTGCTACCGTTGTGGTCGTCGTCGCTCTTTGGTCTGTCTGACGCGATCAGTTTGAGTTTAATGCCAAACATCTCGCGGTAAAGAATCCCTTTCACGTGGAAGAAGAAAGGTAAAACGAAGATAAGGCCAATGCCGTACATCATTGCCGCGACGATGAACATCAGCATTACTAATAGGTAGATAGAAGCAACGGTGAAGATTTTTTTGTTGACAGCACGCAGAGAAAGCAGCAGCGATTGCATTGGCGGCACTTTCTTATCACAAATCAGCAGAATCGAATGGCTGAACGCCAGTGAGAAGTAGATAGACAAGAACGGCAGAATCATACCTGCGATGCCTTGAAGCATTAGGCTAAACAAAGTCACTAGAATAACCGGAACCGTAAACTGCAAACCTTTACCGATGTGGCGTACTTTGGTTTGTAGGCCAGCGGCGTGACTCATTGCCATTAAACAGATACCCGCATAGATAGGCGCACTGATCACTTCATAGCTAAAGTTCGCAATAAAAATCGATTCAACGATTTGTGGCGTGAACGACTCTGGGTCGATAACTGCATCTAAGATAACCGCGGGATCACCAAGCTGTAGTTTTAGTGCGATATAAAAGATAGCGAGCTGCACAAACATCAAAGCAATAATCGCTGGGGAAAACGAAAGAAAGTGACTTATCGTATGTTTCCAAGCTTCTTGGAATACAGCCGTTGCTTTGAGCTCATAATCGCCAGAAAGTGCACGGTTGATACTACCGCCCAAATTAAAATCTTTTTCGATGTCGTTGTTCATATTGATACCTAGGTGTGCCGATTAAGCGAAGCCACCTAACTTATTGATAAAAAATTACCTTCATTATACTCATATGTCGGATACAAACTAAAATATGAATCTGTAACAAGGCTTGCTTTTGCGTCTTGATGGTTAATAATTAGACACTTGTTAGGGTGTAAACCCAGTAAATAACAGTATGGTAAAGGATGTTTACTTTTACCTGCGAAATTTTTTATCTTCGAAAGGTAAAAAATGCTTTGAATTCACGTTTTTGGTGATTATGATGCGCGCCTTAAAGGTGTATAGCAACAGGTCTCAAATAGAACCAAGGTGGAGAAAAACAGACGTTGAACGCTAAAAAATCAGTAGGAAAGCCAGTAGTACAGCTAACTGGCATCAGTAAAAGTTTCGATGGTAAGGAAGTCATCGGCAATCTGGATTTAAACGTAAATCATGGTGAGTTTCTCACGATTTTAGGCCCATCAGGTTGTGGTAAAACAACCGTGCTAAGAATGATTGCGGGTTTTGAAACGGCAGATAGTGGTCAAATACTATTAGCTGAACAAAACGTAACCCAAGTTCCTGCTGAACAAAGGCATGTAAACACTGTATTCCAAAGCTATGCCCTATTCCCGCATATGACCGTTTTCGACAATGTGGCATTTGGCTTACGCATGCAGAAAGTTCCAAACAGCGAGATTGAACCTCGTGTAATGGATGCTTTGAAAATGGTGCGCCTAGAACAAATGGCACAACGAAAGCCACACCAGCTATCTGGTGGCCAACAGCAACGTATCGCAATCGCTCGTGCTGTCGTTAATAAGCCTAAAGTTCTTTTGTTGGATGAATCTCTATCTGCTCTGGATTACAAACTACGTAAACAGATGCAAATCGAGCTGAAACAATTACAACGCCAACTTGGTATCACGTTCATTTTTGTAACGCATGACCAAGAAGAGGCGCTGTCTATGTCTGACCGTATTATTGTTATGCGTGATGGCGTGATTGAACAAGACGGAACACCAAGAGAGATCTACGAAGAGCCTAAGAACCTATTTGTAGCGCGTTTCATTGGTGAAATTAACGTATTCGAAGCGACAGCGAAATCTCGTCAAGATTCAAAACGCATTGTTGCGACAATCGAAGGTGAAGAGTCCATTATCTATCACGATAAAGACGTAACACCGGGTCAAAAACTGCAAGTATTGCTTCGCCCTGAAGATCTTCGAATCGAAGAAATTAAAGAGTCAGAGCAACGCGGTATTGTTGGCCACATTGTCGAGCGAACCTATAAAGGCATGACATTAGATTCAGTCGTAGAACTTGAATCTGGTATGCGTGTCATGGTTAGCGAATTCTTCAACGAAGATGACCCTGATGTTGATCACTCACTGGGCCAAAAAGTTGCAGTAACTTGGGTTGAGAGCTGGGAAGTGGTATTAGAAGATGAGCAAGAAGTTTAATTTACAAAACGCAATTGTTGCTTTAATCACAGGTTGGTTAGTGTTGTTCGTGATGATTCCAAACATCATGATCATTGGTACTAGCTTCTTAACTCGTGATGAAGCGAACTTGATCGAGATGACCTTCACTCTCGATAACTACGTGCGTTTGGCTGACCCGCTGTATTTTAAAGTGTTGATGCACTCTTTCTATATGGCAATTGTCGCAACCCTACTTTGTTTGATTATTGGTTACCCATTCGCTTACATCGTGGCAAAAATGCCGGCGAAGTGGCGTCCAATCATGTTGTTCCTAGTGATAGTACCATTCTGGACGAACTCTTTGATTCGTACATACGGATTAAAAATTGTACTGGGTACGCAAGGTGTCTTGAACAAAAGCTTGTTAGCGTTAGATATCATTGATAAACCGCTACGTATCATGTACTCAGAAACCGCAGTAATGATCGGTTTAGTGTACATCCTACTTCCGTTTATGATTCTGCCGCTGTATTCAGCGATTGAAAAACTGGACGATACGTATTTAGAAGCGGCTAAAGATTTAGGTGCGAACAAACTGCAAACGCTATTGAAAGTGGTACTACCACTAACAATGCCGGGCATTATTGGCGGCTGTTTGTTAGTGCTACTGCCAGCGTTAGGTATGTTCTACATCTCTGACCTATTAGGCGGAGCTAAGAACCTATTGATTGGTAACGTGATTAAGAGCCAAGTGCTCAACGCTCGAGACTGGCCGTTTGGCGCAGCGACGAGTATCGCACTGACCATGGCAATGGCTGTGATGCTGTATGCCTACTACCGAGCAGGTAAGCTATTGAACAAGAAAGTGGAGCTAGACTAATGGGGCGCACAGTTAAGTTCAGCTTTATGGCGCTGGTATACGCCTTTCTATACCTACCTATTATCGTATTGATCGCTAACTCGTTTAATGCCAATAAGTTTGGTATGAAATGGGGTGGCTTCACCACTAAATGGTATGACGCGCTTATTAACAACGACAGCCTAATGCAGGCTGCGTGGCACTCGATCAACGTAGCGGTGTTCTCAGCAACAGCCGCAACGATTGTCGGGAGCCTTACAGCAGTAGCCCTATTCCGTTACCAATTTAAAGGTAAAGGCATCGTAAATGGCATGCTGTTCATCGTAATGATGTCTCCAGATATCGTAATGGCGATTTCGCTTCTTGCGCTATTCTTGGTAATGGGTGTTCAACTTGGGTTCTTTACCCTACTTGCTGCTCACATTACCTTCTGTCTACCGTTTGTTGTAGTAACGGTATACAGTCGCTTGAATGGCTTTGATGTGAAGATGCTAGAAGCAGCAAAAGACTTAGGTGCAAGTGAATGGACGATTCTAAAACAGATCATTCTGCCTCTTGCTAAGCCCGCGGTTGCTGCGGGTTGGTTATTGAGCTTCACTCTGTCTTTGGACGATGTAATCATTAGCTCTTTCGTAACCGGCCCAACGTATGAAATCTTACCACTGAAGATTTACTCAATGGTTAAAGTGGGTATCTCTCCTGAGGTAAACGCCCTAGCAACAGTGATGTTAGTGGTGTCGTTAATACTGGTGATCATTTCTCAGTCATTAGCGAGAGAAAAAATCAAGTAAGTCTCCTACTCTATATAGAGACTGGCTTGATTAAGAAGTTAAGAGACTTCAAGTTCAAAAAAAGTGTTAATCATAAACAGAATGGTAAATTGCCATTCTGTTTTTCTATCTACTGCCTTCGGGCAACGTTTAGTTTGGAGCTAACGTCAATGAAAAAATGGGCTACTCTATTAGCTGGTAGTGCATGTGCGCTTTCAATGTTATCTGCACCATCATTTGCAAAAGATAACAAAGAATTGGTATTCATGAATTGGGGACCTTACATCAACAGTGAGATTCTAGAACAGTTCACTGATGAAACTGGTATCAAGGTGATCTACTCGACTTACGAGTCGAACGAAACCCTGTACGCAAAGCTAAAAACACACAACAAAGGCTATGACCTAGTTGTGCCGTCGACTTACTTCGTATCTAAGATGCGTGACGAAGGTATGCTACAAAAGATCGACAAAACTAAGCTGAACAACTTCAAGAATCTAGATACTAACTATCTAGATAAGCCGTACGACCCAAGCAACGACTACTCTATTCCACACGTAGTTGCGATCACAGGTCTTGCTGTTAACACTGACATGTACGATCCAGAAGATTTCCAAAGCTGGGCTGATCTATGGAAGCCAGAGCTTGAAGGTCAACTGATGCTGATGGACGACACTCGTGAAGTGTTCCACATCGCACTGCGTAAGTTAGGTTACTCTGGTAACACAACCAACGAAAAAGAGATCGACGAAGCGTACGCTGAGCTACAAAAGCTTATGCCAAACGTTCTAGTATTTAACTCAGACAACCCAGGCGCGCCTTACATGTCTGGTGAAGTGGGTCTTGGTATGCTGTGGAACGGTTCTGCTGCTGCAGCGCAAAACGAAGGTCTACCAATCAAACTGGTTTTCCCTAAAGAAGGCGGTATCGGTTGGGTTGATAACTTTGCGATTAGCTCTGGTGCGGTAAACGTAGAAGCAGCTCATAAGATGATTGATTTCCTACTTCGCCCTGAAATTGCTGAGCAAATTTCTCGTGACACAGGCTACCTAACGGCCGTTAAAGCGTCTAACGAGAAGTTCAAAGATAGCCCTGCGCTATTCCCATCGCAAGAAGACCTTGATCGTGTTGAATGGCAAGCTGCGGTTGGCGATAAGACAGTGAAGTACGAAGATTACTTCATGAAACTTAAAGCAGGTCAGTAATTTAGCTTATTATCTAACTGTGGCTAAGTAACCAGTTTACTTAACAGGTCAACGTAGATAATCAATAAGTTAAAAATAAGAATATCAATGAATAGGCAGCTTAGGCTGCCTATTTTATTATATCGCTGCTATAATATATCGCGATTTTTCGAAATCCTTTACCTTGGGTTCACTACCCAGCTCCAAATCAAACAAATGAACGGAACAGTAATGAAAAAAACACTGTATACCGGCGCATTGTGTGCTGCTACTTTACTTTCTACACCCTCTTTCGCAGCTGACCAAGAACTGTATTTTTACAACTGGTCTGAATATATTCCAAATGAAGTACTAGAAGACTTCACAGAAGAGACGGGCATTAAAGTCTACTACTCAACTTATGAGTCTAACGAAAGCATGTACGCTAAGTTAAAAACTCAAGGTACGGGTTACGACTTAGTGGTTCCTTCTACTTACTTCGTTTCTAAGATGCGTAAAGAAGGCATGCTTCAAGAGCTTGATAAAACCAAGCTAAGCCACTTTGCAGATTTGGATCCAAATTACTTAGATAAGCCATTTGACCCAAATAACAACTACTCAATCCCATACATCTGGGGTGCGACGGGTATTGGTATCAACTCAGACATGCTAGACAAGTCTTCAGTTAAAAACTGGGGCGATCTGTGGGATACGCAGTGGGAAGGTCAACTGATGATGATGGATGACTCTCGTGAGGTTTTCCATATCGCTCTATCTAAACTGGGCTACTCTCCAAACACGACTAACCCTGAAGAAATCAAAGAAGCCTACGAAGAACTTCGTAAGCTAATGCCAAACGTATTGGTATTTAACTCAGATTTCCCAGCGAACCCTTACCTAGCAGGTGAAGTGTCTCTTGGTATGCTTTGGAATGGTTCTGCTTACATGGCACGCCAAGAAGGCGCAACGATTGACATTATCTGGCCAGAAAAAGGCGCTATCTTCTGGATGGACAGCCTAGCAATTCCAGCAGGCGCTAAGAACACTGAAGCGGCTCATAAGATGATCGACTTCCTTCTTCGCCCAGAGAACGCTGCGAAAATTGCTCTAGAGATCGGTTACCCGACACCAGTTAAAACCGCTTACCCTCTTCTTCCTAAAGAATTTGCTGAAGACAAGAACGTTTTCCCACCACAATCAGTGATGGATAACGGTGTGTGGCAAGATGAAGTTGGTGAAGCGAGCGTTATTTATGACGAGTACTTCCAAAAACTTAAAGTAAACAACTAAGTTATTGTTAGTTAAGAAGTTAAGTAAATAAAGCGGCGTAAGCCGCTTTATTTTTTCAGATTCAGAAACTGATGTGTGTTATTAAAGACAAGGCTTAGGCCGTTAAAGAACCTTTCTCTGTACATAATAACTCGCCAACCAGTTTAGGCACCTCGATACTCGCCTTGCCGTAGCGCTTCTCTTCAAATTCACTTTCAACCGCACTTGGTTCGAGGTTTATCTCGATAGTATGTGCACCATGCATTTTCGCATCGTGAACAAAGCCTGCCGCTGGATAAACAACACCTGAAGTTCCGATAGAGATAAACAGATCCGCTTCTTCCAGTGCGGAATAAATGTCGCCCATTCTTAGTGGCATTTCGCCAAACCAAACAATATGTGGACGCATTTGTGCAGGGATTTGGCAGCAATGACAAAGTTCACCCGTTTCAATATCGCCTTTGTGCTCTACAACTTGATTGGATTCACTGCAACGCGCTTTTAAAAGTTCACCATGCATGTGAATAATGTTGTTGCTACCGCCTCTCTCGTGCAAATTGTCGATGTTTTGAGTAATGATGGTAACTTTGCCATCAAGCTTGTCTTCGAGCTCTCCTAGCGCCTTGTGGGCTGAATTGGGCTGAATGCTCTCACTTTGCAGGCCGTGACGACGCTTGTTATAGAAGGCTTGTACCAAGTCAGGATCTTTTGCGAACCCTTCAGGCGTCGCTACATCTTCGATTTTGTGGTTTTCCCATAGCCCGTCTTGTGCTCGGAATGTTTGTATCCCCGACTCTGCAGAGATGCCAGCGCCAGTAAGAATTACGATATTTCGATATGGGAAATGCATATAACGTCCTTTTAGATATGTCACTTTGTAACAGCTTAGCACTGTTCAAATTCCAACAATAGTTTTGGGGATTAGACCATAGTCTTAGGCAACTGAATTCATTGGCTATTTGTGACATAACTCGCTTGATAGTTGTGGTTGTTGTTACTCAAATTCTCTGTTTTGCTATCCATAGAAACAAAAAAGCGACCGAAGCCGCTTAGTTCTGTTCAACAGTTGTCTACTTGATGTGCTTTACCCCACCAAGTGAACAACGTTAGTCTTCGTTGATAGAAGAGATCTTATGGATAGAAAGATCCGCACCGTTGAATTCATCTTCTTCACTTAAGCGTAGGCCTGTTAGTTTGCTCAACACACCGTATACGATTAACGCGCCGACGAAAGCAACAGCAACACCTGCGACTGTACCAATCAACTGAGAAGCAAAGCTCACGCCGCCTAGACCCCAGAAAGCTTGTTGGCCGAAGATACCAGCAGCAACGCCACCCCAGGCACCACATACGCCGTGTAGAGGCCATACACCCAGTACATCATCGATCTGTGTTTTGTTTTGCATATAAGTAAATAGGTAAACAAACAGCGCACCTGCCACACCGCCCGTCACCAAAGCGCCAAGTGGGTGCATCAAATCTGAGCCCGCACAGATAGCGACGAGACCAGCCAAAGGACCATTGTGGATGAAGCCCGGGTCATTTTTACCTGCAATTAGAGCCGCAAGAATACCGCCAACCATGGCCATGAGAGAGTTCATTGCCACGAGACCGCTGATGCCATTGATCGCTTGAGCTGACATCACGTTAAAGCCAAACCAACCCACACATAAGATCCAAGAGCCTAGTGCTAAGAATGGGATATTCGATGGTGCGAAGTTGGTGTGTTTGCCTGCACGGATTCGACCTTTACGCATCCCTAAGAAGTAAACTGCGACCAAAGCAATCCAACCACCTACGCCGTGAACCACTACCGAGCCTGCGAAGTCATGGAACACGTAACCAAACTGACCTTCTAGCCAATCTTGGAATCCAAAGTTGCCGTTCCAAATGATGCCTTCAAAAAATGGATAGATGAAACCAACCGTAAACAGTGTCGCAATCAAAATTGGATAGAAACGAGCACGCTCTGCGATACCACCAGAAACAATCGCAGGAATTGCCGCTGCGAATGTCATTAGGAAGAAGAACTTAACCAGTTCATATCCGTTGCCTTGCGAAAGTGTTTCTGCGTCTGCAAAAAAGTGTGCACCGTAAGCAACCCAGTAACCGATAAAGAAGTAAGCAATGGCGGAGACACCAAAGTCGGAAAGGATCTTAACCAGCGCGTTGACTTGGTTCTTCTTTCGAACGGTACCGACTTCTAGAAATGCAAAGCCAGCGTGCATCAAGAAAACCATGATGGCGCCGAGTAATAGGAATAAAGTATCTGAACTTTGGGTAAGGGTTTGTACTGCACTATGAACTTGAGTCACCGTTTCACTCATTAAAGCATTCTCCTTCGCTTTATCTGATTTGCACTGATATCGTGCGATTCAATGTTGTAATTAATTAAAGACTCAACAGTGAACGCAAGATGCGTTCCAAGTGTGTGGTGTAATTTTCGTGCAACAGTTTTTGCTTTTAACTTACTGATTAATTGATAATAAATTTATCGGTGCACTTTCTTGGTTCTTAATGAGCGTGAAAATGGAAACAAGAATTGCACCAATTAAGGGAGTTGCACCATATTGAAGCGGTCAATACTATGCTTCATTAAGTTTCGTTGCTGATTAGAAACAAAAAGCCCAATGACCGAAATCATTGGGCTTTCAAAAGGACTATTGTGCTAGATAATTCGCTATCTAGTGAGCCGATACTCGACTACAAGTTTGGACCTGTTGTCGGGTTTTGTGGTAGGTTTTGACTTAAACGCTGCATGCCTTGATACATACGGATAAACCAAACCACAATCGCAACACCACCGAACAACATGCCTACATACGGTATGTAGTAAGCGATGTCATCGATAATATGATTTTGATACCAGTAATCGTTCACACCGATCAACACGCCATTAGAGGTCGCTACTGTCACGATAAGTACAACAAAGAACGTCAAGTTCAAGAAGAACGAGCGAATCAAGCCGTAGTAATGGGTATCCACTACTTCGCCGTCTTCACCTTTATCTAAACGATAGCCCGCGTAGATGATGGCAATTACACCAGAGAGAAGACAAGTAAATGGTGTAAAACAGCTGAGGATGTAAGCAACCCAAATACCTTTATGAGGTTTGTTCATTCTTATTCACCCCTTCCGTTTTCTCTGTTGCTGCGTTAGCGCTTTGTTCAACGCCGTTTTTCTCTTGTTCCATCATTCCTTTGTACCAAAGATCATGGTGCTCTTTAGCCCAAGTCTCATCAACTTCGCCTGTTACCATGCCTTCTAGTGCCCCTTCCATACCGAACAAGCCGATGTAGATGTGGAACACGAAACCACAGATAAGGATCAAAGCAGCCAACATGTGGACTAGGTTTGAGAGCTCCATATCTCGACGGGTTTGACCGAAGATTGGGAAGTCTAAAACCAAGCCACTGATCGCAGCCACACTACCCATTACAATCAATAGCCAGAACAGCGCTTTCTCACCCGCGTTGGAAAACTCTGCAGATGGATGAGAACCTTTATGTTTCCCGACCATACCACCTAGTTTCATGAACCACTGGATATCGACCATCTTGAAGATAGACTTGCGCCACCACTTGATAAGAACAGCCATCAACAGCACATAGAAAATTGGGCCGATGTAGTTGTGGTATTGCTTAGCTAGTAGAACGATGAAGCCCCACAGATCCGTTGGAATGTACGGCTTCAAGAAGTGTTTACCGTAAACCAACATCAAACCACTGAACGCCAGTGTTAAGAAGGTAAACGCCATGCTCCAGTGCAATGCACGGTCTAGTCGAGACCAACGTTTGATTTTACGACCCGTTCTTGGCGCGCTTAACATTAGCGGGCCAATCACAACGTACATCAAAGTCACAAAAGCAATACTGCCAAAGATAGCGACCGCACCGGCTGGTGACATCCACTTCTCTTTCAATATGTACCAAGTTTGACCTGGAGTACTGATTAACACACCGTGCTCAGCTGATTGAGATGTGGTGTAACCTTCCTCACCATTTCTTACTTGTCGCCAAAAATCGGCACCAGCAAGCTGTGTGATTTCTCGTTGAGCAGAGCTCGATTGAGTTTGTGATGAGTTCGTCTCAGATGCATGACTCATAGGAGAAAGCATTGTTAGTGCTGCCAACATCGGCAGCACAACAAGGAAGAGACGCTTAAACATTGTAAGCATATGTCTCTCCTACTTAGCTCTTAGTCGCATCGTAAGAAAGGTCGTTGCCGTCTGTCCAACCTGCACCTTTCGCACCACGTTCAACAACACGCTGACGGAATACATCAGAGACTTTCTCTGCATCACCCGCTAGCAGTGCTTTGGTTGAACATAAAGAAGCACACATTGGTAGTTTGCCTTCAGCGATACGGTTCGCACCGTACTTCTGACGCTCTTCCACAGAACCTGGCTCTGTTTCTGGGCCGCCAGCACAGAAGGTACATTTGTCCATTTTACCGCGCTCACCAAAGGCTTCCTGTTTAGGAAATTGAGGTGCGCCAAACGGACAAGCAAACAAGCAGTAACCACAACCGATACACAGATCTTTATTGTGAAGTACGATGCCGTCTTCCGTATGTTCAAAACAGTCTGCCGGGCAAACTGCCATACAAGGGGCATCAGTACAGTGCATACACGCTACTGAGATAGAGTTTTCACCTGGTTCGCCATCGTTCAGTGTCACAACGCGACGACGTTGAATACCCCATTCCAGAGCATCATCATTTTCATTCTTACATGCAGTGACACAACCGTTACATTCGATACAACGCTTGGTGTCACAAAGAAATTTCATTCTAGCCATTTTAAGACTCCTTACGCTTTACGAATATTACAAAGGGTTACTTTCGTTTCCTGCATCAACGTGACAGGGTCGTAACCGTATGTGGTTGCTGTGTTAGCAGCTTCACCAATAACGTAAGGATCAGTGCCTTCTGGGTATTTAGAACGCAAATCTTCGCCTTGGAACTTACCACCGAAGTGGAATGGGATGAATGCCAGACCCGGTTTCACACGACGTGTAACCATCGCTTTCACCTTAATACGGCCCTTCTCTGCACCCTCAACCCAAACATCGTCACCGTCTTTAAAGCCGATGTCGTTTGCATCTTTCGGGTTCACTTCAACAAACATCTCTTGCTGTAGTTCTGCTAGCCAAGGGTTAGAACGGGTTTCTTCACCACCACCTTCGTACTCAACCAAACGACCAGAGGTCAGGATAATCGGGTATTCGCCAGATTTGTCTTGCTCTTGAATCGACTTGTAAAGCGTAGGAACACGGAAGATAGCTTCTTTGTCGTCCCACGTTGGGTAATCAGCAACTAGGTCGCGACGTGGTGTGTAAAGTGGCTCACGGTGCAGTGGTACACGGTCTGGGAATGTCCAAACAATCGCACGTGCTTTCGCATTACCAAATGGGATACAGCCGTGTTTAATTGCCACACGTTGGATACCACCTGAAACGTCAGTCTTCCAGTTTTTGCCTTCAGCAGCCGCTTTCTCTTCTGCAGTTAGATCATCCCACCAACCCAGTTGTTTCAGTAGTTTGTCACTGAACTCTGGGTAGCCGTCTTTGATCTCACAGCCTTTCGAGTAGCTGTCTTCTGCCAGTAGGCTTTGACCTTCAAACTCAACACCAAAACGAGTACGGAAGTTACCACCACCTTCAGCAACCGTCTTAGACGTATCGTAAAGGATGTGTGTACCCGGATGTTTCATCTCTGGTGTGCCCCAACATGGCCAAGGTAGACCGTAAGTCTCGCCATTTGCTGGACCGCCTTCTGCTTCTAGAGACGTTTTGTGGAATGTGTGCCAATTCTGTTGGTGTTCTTTCAAACGCTCAGGGCTTTGGCCTGTGTAGCCGATTGTCCACATACCTTTGTTGAATTCACGTGTAATATCTTCAATCAGTGGTTGGTTGTTCTCAACACGGATGTTTTTGAACAGCTGATCAGAGAAACCAAGCTTCTTAGAAAGCAGGTACATGATTTCGTGGTCAGGTTTAGATTCGAATAGAGGATCAACAACCTTGTCACGCCACTGTAGAGAACGGTTTGACGCCGTTACACTGCCGTAGGTTTCAAACTGAGTCGTTGCTGGTAGCAGGTAAACGCCGTCGGTACGATCATTCATTACCGCTGCAACCGTTGGGTATGGGTCAACAATAACCATCATATCCAGCTTCTGCATCGCTTTTTTCATCTCTGGACCACGAGTCTGAGAGTTCACCGCGTGACCCCAGTAGAACATGGCACGGATGTTTTCGCGTTGGCGAATCTTGTCTTTGTCTTCAAGTACGCCATCAACCCAACGAGATACAGGAATACCTGCACTGTTCATTGGTTTTTGACCGCCGTATGCGTTGTCGTCGAAACGGCCTTTCACCCAGTCAAAGTCGATATCCCAAACTTTTGACCAGTGACGCCAAGAACCTTCAGACAAGCCGTAGTAGCCTGGAAGTGTGTCTGACAGTACGCCAAGGTCAGTTGCGCCCTGTACGTTATCGTGACCACGGAAGATGTTTGCACCGCCGCCTGATTTACCGATGTTACCTAGCGCAAGCTCAAGTACACAGTAAGCGCGTGTGTTGTTGTTACCAGTCGTGTGCTGAGTACCACCCATACACCAAACGATACAACCCGGACGGTTTTCAGAAAGTAGTTTCGCGGTGTGGTATACGTCTTTTTCACTAACACCAGTTACGCGTTCAACTTCTGCTGGGTTCCACTTCGCGACTTCTTCACGGATCTCGTCCATGCCGAATACACGTTGTTTAATGAACTCTTTGTCTTCCCATTGGTTTGCAAAGACGTGCCATAACACACCCCAGATAAACGCAACGTCAGAACCTGGACGAAGAGAAACGTAGTGATCTGATTTCGCAGCAGTACGCGTACGACGAGGATCCGCAACAACGATCTTACAGTTGTTCTTCTCTTTCGCGATCAAGATGTGTTGCATCGCTACTGGGTGAGCTTCTGCTGGGTTTGAACCAATGAACAGCATCGATTTACAGTTGTGCATGTCATTGAACGAGTTTGTCATTGCACCGTAACCCCAAGTGTTCGCAACACCGGCTACTGTGGTTGAGTGACAAATACGTGCTTGGTGGTCAACGTTGTTGGTGCCCCAAAGCGAAGCCATCTTACGGAATGCATAAGCTTGCTCGTTACTGTGTTTCGCACTACCTAGGAAGTAAACTGAATCAGGGCCAGACTCTTTACGAAGTTCTAGCGCTTTGTTACCGATCTCTTCAATCGCTTGTTCCCAAGAAAGCTTCTTCCACTTACCGCCTTCCAATTTCATTGGGTACTTAAGACGACGTTCACCGTGGCCGTGCTCACGAAGTGCTGCACCTTTCGCACAGTGTCCACCAGCGTTGAATGGGTGATCGAATGCAGGCTCTTGACCTGTCCATACGCCATTTTGAACTTCAGCGTAGATACCACAACCCACAGAACAGTGAGAACAGATAGTACGTTTCACTTCTGTTTTCGCTTCTGGATCGACTGATTTAGCCTGTGCTTTCTTCATCATACCTGGTGCAAATAGACTTGCGCCTACCACTGCGCCACCAGCAGCTAATGAAGTGTTTTTCATGAAGGCACGTCGAGACACACCTAGCTGATTGGTTTCTTTGCTCACACTATCGGAGCGTTTGACAAGTTTCATCCGTTATCTCCTAAAGTGTGTCGTAGTAATCGCGAATGTGTTGCGTCTCACGATACCCTGTCTTCTTCACGTCTTCTTTCGAAATTTCAACAGTTTCTGAAGCGGTTGCCACTTTAGTTGTACCAGCGACAACGGCACCAGCAACGGCTGCAGTCGTCAAGCCTTTGAGTAGATCCCTACGGCTTGTATTTATATCTTTATTATCTTTCATCATTGCTTCCTTACCTTACGGTAGATCTTTTTTTGGAGGCTTAATGCCCCTCTATCGATATAATCGCGTACTGCTCGATTACTCGTAATCAGTGACGTTTTTCACATCAATCTTTAATTTGTGCTTACTGCTTTTTGTATTCACGCTAAAACGCACTTGTTCTAACGTTAAGAATGCTTCACACAGTTGAGCGGCCGATTTGTAGAAGTTCGCACTTTCTGCACTTTCAAGCTGACGCGTAAAAGAGTTAAACCAAGGACCAAGGTGCTTATTGAAAACGGCTTGTTGAAGCGCTTCTTCTTCACCGGTTAGCATTGCCATTACTTCACACAATGCAGCAATATGATCTTCTGGCTCTTTCACTTGATCATCACGCTCAATGCCTAAAAGCTCTAAGTCATGACGAATCTCTGCCAATGGTTTTTCCATCATGGCGCCAGTGCGATGCCAAGAACCAAATGGAACGACTTCTCCACGCCCAATACCGATGAACAAATCTTGATATTCGTCTTCAAGAGCTTCACGGTTTGATTCTGTTGCCGCTTGTTGAATGGCAATCCAAGCCTTTTGCATTGCGCTTTCAGACGCTTCAATATCGAGTGTTTTTAGAAAGTCGATCACCTCTTCAGAAGGTGCGCTGCGAAACAGTGCGGATAGAACCAAATAGATCTCAGTTCTTAGTGTCTGTTCTTGTGCCTGATCCAAATTCGTTTCCAAGGCTAACTCCTAGTATTTCAATTGTTTCAATGGGTCTTGAGCCATTGAATCGAACATATCCACCACACGGCAGTCTTCACACATAGCAATACGATTAATCGCTGCTTCATCTGAAAAGTGAGAGTGACCGCGTAACTTGTTCTGTAACATGTCAATCATAGACTGAGGTGCGAATGGTTTATGGCAACGTACACATTCCGCAGCTTTCTCTTCATGAATCACAACTGCTTTTTGACGTTCTTCTTTTACCCAGTTCATACGAGGCGTAAGAGTCAGAACATTTTCAGGACATGCCTTTTCACACAAGCCACATTGAATACAGTCTTGTTCTACAAATTTAAGTGATGGAGAAGCCCCGTCGGTATGAAGTGCACGTGTCGGACACACAGCCACACAGCTCATACATAACGTACAATCTTTGCTATCACACGAAACGTTGCCGTAAGGTGCGTTTGACGGAAGCTCAACAATATTTTCAACAGGAATACGAGCTGAAGACATCGCATCAAGTGCTGTAAATAGACGTTGGCGCTTGTTGCCTTGAAGATCGCCAAGTGCAAGGTCGAATGAATCCACACAAAGTGTTGGAGGACATTCACGTAGAGATTCTAAGTACAGAATATCGATGGTTTCTTTTGGAATACCGATTTGATCTAGTAGTTCTTGAGCAATCCCTACTTCGTTATTCAGAACACGAATGATCGTTTCTGGCATAAAGCGAGATGCGGCAAACAGAACCTGAGTTGCGCCATTAACTAAAGCTGCAAACCAAGTATCGATACCAATAGATGGCAGTTCTTCTACGACAATTGGAATCACGTTATCTGGCAGTGCTTTTAGCGCCATTACATTGTAAGTCTCATGACGAGAGCTACAGATAAGTACGATTGGATCCAGACCGCCCGCTTGCTCATAATTAGCTAGCGTACGTTCAATAAACTTTTGAGTGTCATCAGGGTTTGGCAGCGCATAGGTAATCGCTTCTGTAGGACAGCTCGTTGCACAAGTACCAACGCCTTGACATAGGTAAGGGTTAATCTCAATCTTGTGACCCGTCTTATCAGAGCCTTCACTTGATAGTGCGCCAGCAGGACAAGCATCTACACAACGCTCACAGCCTTTTACGCCACGAGAACTGTGCGCGCAAAGGTCAGTGTCGAGACGGAAGAACTTAGGCTTATCAAATGTGCCCATAAGCGTTGGAATCTCTTCCAGTGCTTCAGCAAGTTTTGGATAGCCACGACCTACTGGGTAATAACCCGGTACAGGTACTTCTTCTGTCATGCAGCTATTCAGACATAGGTCTAAAACAACATCGAAACAATCGTGATTAATCGCGACTTTCGCTAGATTGCTTGATGTGCCTTTGTTTTCGATCACAACTTCAAACGTGCCAAGGAAACCGGATACTTGAACCGAATTCGCGAAGTACAGTTCTGGGTTTGTGCCCTTTTCGCCATCTGTTGACAATAAGGTTAGGCTCGTCAATTGAGGTAATTGAGCCGCAGCACTTTCAATGATCGCAGTTGGACCAATAACAAGTGTATTACCGCCGCTTTCGTAGCTAACAGTAGGTGGAATCAGATTTGTTAACTCAACTGTATTTTCAAATGCATACAGTCTTGCTTTAGCGTTATTTGAATTTGCTTGTTCTAATAATTGTTTAAGCATTGCTCAGTTCCATCTTTGGACATGGATAATCTGTTCAACCTTTATTGTAGTAAGCGAGAGAGAACTTGCTGAGTAATCCGTTAACAACTAACCCTTTAGCCAGTGTGTCGTTCGTCAGACCGTGAACTCGTCTATCTACAAAAAAGTTGATAATGAACGTTATTGTGCAAATGCCATGCCAATTTAATATGCCTATATTTCAGTGATTTAATCCTATATAACGTTTATTGTGCGTATAAAAAAACCGCTTGGGACATTTTGTCGCAAGCGGTTCATTGAGTGTTTAGTCAAAATGTACCTATTCTTTGTGTGGTATATTTTGTCCCACCTCTTTCAGGTCTGCTTCGTCTGACATTGTAGCGTTATTATCCGGTACTGTGTTTTTATACAGTTCTTTTTCTTGTTCGGTTATTTCGGCACTTTCTGACGTTTCAAGTTTATTATCAGATACCTCAAGATCGCTTTCAGAATTTTCTAAAACTTCACCTTCGTCTTTATTATCAATGATTTGCTCTTCTTCTGGCGCAGTTTCTTCTTCCGTTTTGTCTTTAACCCAATCACGCAAGGTTTCCGCAACCCCTTCAGAAAGAGACTTCAAATTACTGTAATCGTCGTCGTAATCATCTAAACCATCACGAACGTTGAATTCTTCTGAGAGGAATAATTTACGCAATGCCGCTTTTTTTACGCTTTCTGAAGCTTCTGACACCAATAATTGAGCAACAGACAAGTCTTCAGTCGTTTCTGATGCTATCTCCTGAGAGTCAATAGTTTGAGAATCGACAGCGTGTTCTGGAGACTCTTTTTCCAAAGTTCCACGTTCTAGTGACTCCGATGTTTCTGCGTCTATAGATGAAGCAGCAGACGAAGCCTCAGTGGAAGTAAGCTCAGTTTCCTCAAGCGTTTGTTGCGCTTCTAAAGGTTGGTCGGTTGATTCATCAAGCTTTCGTTGAGACCAACGGCTAAAAAAGTTAGTTGCCATTTGATCGACCCGCGCCTTTACGTTTCTTACGTCTTGCTTCTAATAACTCACCATGACGACCGATGAACGCTTCCATCCAAGCTTGTACAGGTAACGGAATGTCGTATGAAAGGACTTGGTTGTCACCGTCCATGTATTGCCCTGCAACGGTTTGTGATGCTGTAAGTAACTGAATGACGGGCTTAACGCCTGAATCGACATTATCCATCACTAAGAAAAGCTTAGGTTGCTGAGAGCTTAGGTTGAAACGATAGTCTGTACGCTCGTCTTTGTGCAACTGAAGCAAACATACGTCTGGGGTTTCATGTTCAGGTGATAATTCAAAACCGATGAGTTCCCATTGAGTTGTTACCCAAATGCCAGTTTTGATCTCTTTCTCTATTCTTTGGACACCTATTGGCCAAGCTGATTCTGTTTTTTCGTAGTGTTCTTGGAATTCTTTTATCTCAGACATACTGCACCCAATTGATTTCCTTTATTCTGATCGTACGTAGGACATTTTGTACTTCGCATAATCATATACCCTCTACAAAGCAATAAACACGCCAATACGGATTAACTGCGAGAGCGTATCTATAGCGTTCGTTATCAAGTTGTCACTATAACGTTAGTCGATACTGGTTATTTCAGACAACTCCACCCGGTGAACTCTCATATTTTGCGCTATTTTAATCTAATGCTTCATGTTTCCATCAATCCCCGTTATTTTGGAATGAGAATTGCTAAATGCTTGAGTTAAAGCTAAGACTGACTAAGTGACAGAGAACGCATGTATTCTAAAGAGTCGTATGATGACTCTTGCCTAACTTCTTATCCCTTATAATCGCTATCTCATTAAGTAGGAAATGACTGTGGTAAAACCAAACATAATAAAAACCAGTGAGAACCCTCTTCAGACAATCGAAGTTGAAGTGTTTGATGAATATGGCGAAAAGCTAACGAAACAGATCGCGTGTGAGCGCCCTCTTACCGTGATGTTGAACTGGAAAGAGATCGTAACTCTAATGACATTGGGTTCACGCCCGGAAGCATTAGTCTTGGGTTATTTGAAAAACCAAAGCTTCCTTTCTGATCCAGAAGCCGTTGAATCAATCATCATCGACTGGGAAACCAGCTCAGCAGCGGTTATCACCAAAGAAGATACGAGCCAACTTGAGCAAGCGCTTAAGAAGAAGACAGTTACCTCTGGCTGTGGCCAAGGTACCATGTATGGCAACGTGATGAAGCAATTGGAAGATTACCAAGTGCCTCAAACCAAGATTAAGCAATCTGAAATCTATACGGCTCTAGAAGCGCTGACTCATTATAACGACACCTACAAGAAAGCGGGTGCGGTTCATGGCTGTGCTGTTTGCAAAGACGACAAGGTTCTATCGTTTGTTGAAGATGTTGGCCGACACAATGCCGTTGATACATTGGCTGGTGAGATGTGGCTTAACAAAGAGACAGGTGAAGATAAGATCTTCTACACCACAGGCCGTTTAACGTCTGAGATGGTGATTAAGGTTGCGCAGATGGGAATCCCTGTTCTACTGTCACGCTCTGGCGTTACACAAATGGGCTTAGATTTAGCGCAGAAGTTCGGCATCACTACGATTGCTCGCGCTAAAGGTTTACGCTTCCAAGTGTTCACGGGTGCAGACAAGATTGATTTTGACGTCAAAGGCGAGCAGTAAACGTAAAGTTAACTCGTGCTTAGTTAATTTGTTAAATGGGTGCAGTATCAGCTGCACCTTTTTTATATCCTTAAGTTTCCATTCCAATTCGTCCCCGATACAGGTTTCACGCTTCAGACCATCTAAACCTACACGTATCATGTCTTAAATTAGCTTTTCCTAAAGCAAATCTTGATTTAACACTCCAATAAGCCATTAGTTACATATTCATCAATTTAATGAATCTATTAATAAAAGTTAAAGATGAATATCAACGTCACCGGCTTAAAGGGAATTAACCATGAGTAATCAATCGGAACCTCAGCGTAGACCGCTGTCTCTTTCTATTCGCAGTAAGTTTATTTTAATCAACCTCACCGTGTTTATTTCTGTTTTTATCTATGCCATCTACGAGCAGTTCAGCTTAGACAAATTGGAATCATTGGAGATCGCTGCAACCGAAAACCTCAGAAGCTCAGTCGATTTATTAACGCTTAGGCGACATGAGAAAGACTTCTTGTCTCGCCACGATCAAAAATACGCAGAGCGTTTCGATAAAACCGCCGCCACATTGAATCAAAGATTGGTGACGTTGAACCAAACCCTAACCTCGCACGAACTTCACCTGACCGATCAAATGACCAAGATCTCCGATACTCTTCATCAGTACCAGAAACAGTTCCACCAGATCGTCAATCAAGTGAACGACATTGAACGTACAAACCCACCTTTGGGTTTTGTCGCAGCTCTTGATGGAAAAAGAACAGCGCTAAAATCAGCAATCGAATCAGAATCAGAATCAAGTTTGGCACTGGAACTTGCGTTGTTAGAACTGATCGAAAAAGACTTCCATTACCTCGCACGTATTAATAGCCAAACGAATGCGGCGTTAACCACTGCTCTTGTTGAGTTTGAACCCTACTCCCAAACCTCGATTGCGACTGAACAAGCCTATTCCGAATATAAGGCTGCGGTTGAAACTCTGTTGGTTGCTAACAGCAATCTAGGTTTGTCTGCAGAGTTGGGGCTTAGAGGCGCCTTACGTAGCAATGTCCATAAAACGGAACAAGCCATTGAAGAAGTGCAGAATGAGATAAGCCAAGCGATTACAGCGGCAGTTAGAAACACACAAAACATGTTACATCTGTTTGGTGCCGCTATCGTCGCTCTACTTTCTCTGTTATTGGTGTTCATCGGTCGCAACATCCTGGGTCGTATCAAAGCGATAAACGTGATGATGGAGTCTATTGCAAATGGAGATGGAGACTTAACCGTCAGAATGAACGCCAAAGGTAACGACGAGCTCGCTCAACTTGCCCACTCGTTCGATACCTTCATCGATAAACTGCACGGTAACATCAAAGAGCTATCCGGCGTGATGACGGTGCTGACAGACAGTTCATGCAGCTCTGAAGAAGCGGCAGTCAAAAGCATGAGCAATGCAGAGAAACAAAAGCAGCAATCTGAATCGGTAGCGACGGCAGTTAACGATTTAGTGATGACGAGTAATGAGGTGACGGCGAACATCGAAAATGCCGCAACCAATGCCGAGAAGATCAAAGAAAATGCCCATCAAGCGCTGCAAAAGACACAATCAACAAACGACAGTATTAATGTCTTGGTAGAAAACATTGCAGAGTCTCAGGATCTCATCGTTCAGCTCGAAGAACAGAGTCGTGAAATCAATCAGGTGGTGACGACTATTCAAGGTATTGCTGAGCAAACTAACCTATTGGCGCTTAATGCTGCGATTGAAGCAGCGCGTGCTGGCGATCATGGACGAAGTTTCGCTGTGGTTGCCTCGGAAGTGCGAGAGCTTTCGTTAATGACTAACGATTCAACCCATCAAATAGAATCAACGATTCATGGTTTAACCACTGGGATAGACAAGACTGTCGCTAAGATGACAGCGAGCTTAGAACAAACTGAGCTGGTGAAAAGCCAAACCAAAGACGTGGTGAATGCGATAGAAGGAATACACTTCCAAGTTGGCGAGATGTTCGACTTAAACAGTCAGATCTCAACAGCGTCCGAAGAGCAATCGATGGTTTCCGTTGAGATTGACCGAAACATTACAGATATCGCTCACCTTGCCAGTGATACTTATACCGTGGTTTCTGGATCAGTGCGTTGCAGTGAACAAGTCTCGAGTGTGAGTGTGAAGCTAGAGAAGATTGTGGCGCAATTTAAGTACTAGTGATTAGTGATTAACGCAAGCTAGTTGATTTATGCGGTATGGAAAAACAAAAGGCCTCTATCTGATTGCTAAGATAGAGGCCTTTCTAATTTTTAATACGTACTAACGTGTTATTACGTATTAGCTCTTGCTATACGGTATTAGCCGCGTGCTTTCAAGAACTCAGCGTAAGTACCGCGGAAATCGTTGATCTTGCCATCTTTGATTTCAAGGATACGAGTTGCAAGCGAGTCTACGAATACACGGTCGTGAGATACGAAGAACAATGTGCCTTTGTAGTTCTCAAGAGCCAAGTTAAGCGCTTCGATAGATTCCATATCCATGTGGTTTGTTGGCTCATCCATTAGCAGGATGTTTGGTTTATGCATCATGATCTTACCAAGAAGCATACGACCTTGCTCACCACCAGAGATAACCTTTACAGATTTCTTAATGTCGTCTTGACCAAATAGCATACGACCTAGGAAGCCACGAACAACTTGCTCGTCTTCGCCTTCTTGGCGCCATTGGCTCATCCAATCAAACAAGTTCATGTCTGTCTCGAAATCGTGTGCGTGATCTTGAGCGTAGTAACCGATGTTTGAGTTTTCAGACCACTTGTACTCACCTGTGCGAGGCTCAAGAGCGCCAGCTAGTGTGTTAAGTAGTGTTGTTTTACCCACACCGTTCTCACCGATGATAGCAACACGCTCACCTACTTCGAAAATACCGTCGAACTTGTTGTATAGGTCTTCTTCAAAACCTTGAGATAGGTTTTCAACCACAAGTGCGTTACGGAATAGCTCTTTAGACTGTTCGAAACGGATGAATGGGTTTTGACGGCTAGACGCTTTAACTTCGTCTAGTTGGATCTTATCGATCTGCTTAGCACGTGACGTTGCTTGCTTCGCTTTAGATGCGTTAGCAGAGAAACGAGATACGAACGTTTGAAGTTCAGCAATTTGTGCTTTCTTCTTAGCGTTGTCAGACAGTAGACGCTCACGAGCTTGAGTCGCAGCCGTCATGTACTCATCGTAGTTACCTGGGAATAGACGAAGTTCGCCGTAATCAAGGTCAGCCATGTGTGTACAAACAGAGTTTAGGAAGTGACGGTCGTGCGAAATGATGATCATTGTGCAGTTACGTTGGTTTAGCGTATCTTCCAACCACTTGATGGTGTCCATGTCCAGGTTGTTCGTTGGTTCGTCAAGAAGCATGATATGCGGGTCTGCAAACAGTACTTGAGACAATAGAACACGAAGTTTCCAACCCGGTGCTACTTCGCTCATCAGACCGAAGTGCATTGATTCTTCAATACCTACCGCTAGAAGAAGCTCACCAGCTTTAGCTTCTGCCATGTAACCGTCCATTTCAGCGAACTGAACTTCAAGGTCAGCCACTTTCATGCCGTCTTCTTCGCTCATTTCTGGCAAAGAGTAAATGCGGTCACGCTCTTGCTTAATAGCCCAAAGCTCTTTGTGACCCATGATAACCGTGTCGATTACCGTGAATTCTTCGTAAGCAAACTGGTCTTGGTTTAGCTTAGCAACGCGCTCGTTTGGATCGTAGCTTACGTTACCAGCACTTGGCTCAAGTTCACCAGATAGGATCTTCATGAACGTCGATTTACCACAGCCATTCGCGCCGATTAAACCGTAGCGGTTGCCTTCGCCGAACTTAACTGAAATATTTTCGAAAAGTGGCTTAGCGCCGAATTGTTGGGTGATATTTGCTGTGGAGATCAATGCCATTACCTTTTTAATGTGAAAAACGCCGCAACGTTACTTGTTCAGGGCTTTAACTGCAAGTATTGATTGCAATTACTGGCCATTAAGTAAGTGATAACCTAGCCAAATCATAGTTTGAACTGACTCACATTTTTGGTTTTCTATTTATCGCCGTAAAACCGTCGATTTTAAGGAAAAACAAAATATCGAACAGCGCACCATAACGGGCGGTATATAACGTCCCAAATCATGCCAACCATTGAATATATCGTATGCTGATTGGTCACAGTAAAAGCCAACCCGATCAACGCAACAGAAGACATAATAAAGATGCTCAAATACTAGCCTAATCCCTGACAATTTCATGACAAAATCGCTCGAAACAGGAATAAAGTACTCGCCCCCGACACGGGGTTGGATTTCACAAAGTCAGATTATCTAACTATAGTAATCCTAACCTCATAATTCTAAGAGACTTTTATGCGTTCACTATCGCGCTTCTTAATCCTCACTTTGGCCATTCTCTCTTGGCCTAGTCATGCCAACTTGGAATATGACTTACAATCTCAGCCGCAGGTATCCGATTCTGCTGTTGATCTCGATGATCGAATTGATTCGTTACCCGACCCCCTCTTTATGGAACCGTCGGACAGACGCCAAGTCAATATATTGCTCGCTGAAGTGCTACAAGTTCAAAAGCAGGAAATCAAAACCTTCGAGCAACAGATAAAAGCCTACAGAGCGAACAACGACGCCGATCAATGGTTTGCCGTTCAAACCAGTTACGTCACTTTGAATAGCTTGAATGTGAGCAAGCAACACCTGTTAGAGCAGACGAATTCCGCTAATAAAGAGCGCCTAACGGGTTTTGGCCCCTATGGTGTAACTCAATTTAAGCAAGAGTGGGAATTAACCAAGCTCAACATTGAGTATCTTGTTTACTTCCAAATTCGTAGCTTTAAAGCGCTCGTTAAAGACATCTTTATTTCGCCAGTGCCTGTGATTGGTGCATCGTTAAAAGTGTTGTTTATCTATTTTGGTTTAGCGTGGTGGCTTGCCAATAGCACTCGTTTGATTGAGTTGTTCAGAATTAATTTTCTTGAAGCGAAAACGAACCCTCCATTTTTAGTACGTGTGATCTGGTACATCAGCCGCGCTGATCGTGCGATTGCTTGGTTAATTGCGATTACGCTTTCTCTAAGAGTGCTCTCCAGCATCCCTAGCCTGCAACACCTGATTTTCCTTGAGATCTTCACTTGGTGGATTCTAGGTGGTTCGATTGCTATCAGCTTTATTTTGGAATTTGCGTATCGTTTGGGCCGCACATCTAATCAAGAAGTGATTGCGCTGCGCCTATCGACCATTCACCGTTATGTTTGGAGCTTCATTGTTGCGGGTGTGACTTTGCAAATATCGAGTATCACGCTAGGCAAAGGCACTATCTATAGCTGGATCTACAGCGCCCTATTTTTCTGGTTTGTACTGGTTACCATTTCAGTGCTTAGATTATGGCGTGCGAAAGTCTTCGATACGCTGCAACACATCTCTGATCGTCCGGTATGGGTGAACTGGGCAGTAAACCGCAAGGATACCTTCTTACTTAATATATTGGCGACGGCCATTGGCATCGTATGGTTGAGTGTTTACAACTTTCAACATCGAATTATGGCCCTGCTATCCAATTACACTTTGTTTAGCCAGGCCTTAGCTTATCTATTTAGAATTGAAGTTGCTAAACAGTCTGACCTTGATAAGAATCAGCAAAACTTGGTTCGAATCAAAGGCGATCAAACCTATGAATACATTCTTCCGGGTAATATCGACAGTACGTTGATAGATTACGCGGGAGATGAAATTAAGCAGTTATCACGCTACTTAATGTCAGACAGCCCGGCTATCTGTATTGTGTCTGGCGAACGTGGTGTCGGCGCGACAACGCTGCTATATACCTTACTGCACAAAGTCTCTAACGCTGAGCCTGTATACGTGAGTTGCCCTTATGCGGGTTACCAAGAGCTTTTAGCGCATTTAGCCGTGAGCATTGGCTTGGACGAAGAAGCGACTGAAATTCAAATATTAGCGCATCTTCGTAAGAGCAATACCACTTACCTTATCGCGATTGATAACGCACAACGACTGGTGCAACCAATGGTCGGTGGCCTGTCTGATTTGATTCGTTTGACCAACCTTCTGCGTCGTTCTAAAAAGAACCACCGTGTCGTGATATCGATCGCCAAATCAAGCTGGCGATTTGTGGATAGAGCGCGTGGCGAACGTTTGCTGTTTGACTTGGTGTGTTTCCTTCCGCGTTGGACAGAGAAACAAGTGGGTGAACTTCTAAATAGCCGTATCAATACGGAGCTTGAGAAGCCGTTGTCTTTTGATGGTTTAGTAGTCCCTAAGCAATGGGACCAAGATGATATGAGTGAAGAAGAACGTGCACGCCAAGGTTTCTATCGAATTTTGTGGCACTATTCTGATGGCAACCCTACCGTTGCGCTGCGTTTCTTCCGACTCTCTTTGAACCGAAACAAAGAGACAGATCAAGCCGTGGTGCGTCTGTTCCATGTTCCTGAAGCCCAGGAGCTGGAAAATATGCCGAAACCTATGCTGGCTGTACTTCGTTCTATCGTACAACTGGAAATCGCTTCTCCGGAAGTATTGTCTGAATGTACACAGTTGAGCACGGCAGAGATAACGGGGATTCTGCGTTACTTTGAAAGCCGTGGTTATATTGGTTGGCATGAAGAAAAGGCTCGGATTTCTGAGCACTGGTTCCGCCATATTACGAACGTTCTCGACCGTCAACATCTACTGGTGAAGTAAAATGAAGAAGTTATTTATCCTACTATTTGTTGGCTTGGCAAGTGCTGTCAGTTTCCCGACCTTTGCGACGGAAGAGTTAGCTAACGTAGAAAACATATCTAAAATAGCGAGCCTTGTGCGATGGAGCGGCGTGTTCTTCTCCATGATCGTTATTGCTGCGATGTGGTTATTGCTTAAGTTCATCAACTCGTTAGTGACCAGCTTTGGTAGTCAGTTCGTGCAATATCGAATGCTACTACAAAAACTGCAGTCGTTTACTCAGTTCTTCATCTATGTGAGCACCGGTCTTATCGTGTTCATGATGAGCTTTAGAATCAACGACCAAATACTGGCTTTGATTGGTGGTACACTCGCCGTGTCAGTCGGCTTTGCGCTTAAAGATTTGGCAGCTTCATTCATCGCGGGCATCACGGTAATGATTGATAGACCCTTTCAAGTTGGTGACCGCGTCACGTTCGAAGGCAACTACGGAGATATCATTACCATCGGTTTGCGTTCAGTGCGAATGAGAACGCTGAACGATGACATCATTACCATTCCTAACAACAAGTTCTTAAATGAAGTGACCACCAGTGGTAACTACGGTGCGTTGGACATGCAGGTGGTGATTCCGTTTTACGTCGGTATGGATGAAGACATCACCCTAGCCCGTGACTTAATTCAAGAAGCTGCGTCTTCGAGTCGTTACATCCACTTACCGAAGCCTGTCACGGTTTTGGTTAAACAGACGATTACCGATAACTACCTAGCGATACAGCTAACCTGTAAGGCTTATGTTGTGGATACTGCGTATGAGAAGCTGTTTGAAACCGACATTACCCTGCGTGTGATGAAAGAGTTTAAGAAGCACAACATCAACCCACCGAAGATTTCAGTGGCAGCGCATTAGGCTTGATGCTTTTGACGTTAGTTTCTTATAGCAAATGACTAACCATAAATAAAAACACCTCCGAACTTATCTCAAGTGCGGAGGTGTTTTTTATGGGCTTTTTATCTTCAGCTCAGTTGTATTTAGGCTAAACCTTAAAGTATTTCAATTGCTCAGTAAGGTGCTCTGTGGTGTTCGCCATTTTCTGACTGTCTTCTGCGAGCGATTGTGAGGCCTGCAGCACTTCATTTGCAGCGAGATGAATACCAGTGACACTTTCACTCATTTCAGTGGCTACCGTGCTTTGCTGCTCCGAGGCCGCGGCGATCTGCGCGACCATGTCGTTAGCGTTATGCAGTTCATTCACAATCACATCGAGTTGTTGGCGAGTTTCGTTAGACGCGACAACGCTGTGGTCAACCTTCTCGTTACTGCTTTGCATTGCCTCAAAGGTACGTTCTGCTTGTTGAGTCAGTTTCTCAATCGTGGATTGCACTTCGTTAGTTGAATTCTGAGTGCGGCTAGCAAGATTTCGAACTTCATCAGCAACAACCGCGAATCCTCTTCCTTGCTCTCCTGCACGTGCCGCTTCTATTGCTGCGTTGAGCGCTAACAAGTTCGTTTGTTCTGATACATCACGAATCACACCAACGACTTGGCTTATTTCAGTCACGCCTGATTGCAGATCTCTGACTAAGTTATTCGCGTTACTTAATTTCATAGCTGACTGACTTTATTATATTTTTTGATTATGAATTTGGGGTCAATGTATCAAAAATCCGTACAGTTCAGATGATATGCATCAAGATCAAAAGATATACACTGTGTTACATATTTAAAAAGAGGTGCTCGTCAAACAGTCAGAGGTTGAGATTTAGTTGACGATAGTTTAGTAGTGCAGGATTTTCGTGCTTGGGCTGAAACGTTCATTTAATAGCCCAAGCGCAGTAGAGATATTATCGGGTGATAATATGGTTGGATTCGATTCGAGGTTAAAGCTAAAAAAATTATAGGTTTGAGACCAATAACTGTGGTGTCGCTTTTTGCTGAAGGTAGATACTAAAGCGGCTTCCCTTGCCTACCTCAGATTCAACTCGGATCTCGCCACCCGTTTGGCTCAAGATACTTTGAGATACTGATAAGCCTAAGCCTGTACCGTCACGTTTGGTGGTGTAGAAAGGCGAAAAGATGCGTTTCAATTGTTCTTCTTTGATACCGCAGCCTTCGTCTTCGACATGAACGATTGCACCATGAGACACGCCATTCTCCACCCAGTCTTCACTTGAGATAGTTAATGTGCCCTGTCCGTCCATGGCATGAATCGCGTTCATCTGTAGGTTAACCAAAATCTGCAAAAGTTGGTTTCGGTTAACTTCCACAGACGTTTTAGCGTGCAGGTGTGATACGTAGACAATGCCTTTCTTTTTCGCGCCTGTTTTTACGAGCGTAATACTTTCATCCACTATTGGATTGATATGTTGCCACGTAATTTCGTCTTGTACACCGCCGTGTCGGCTGTATTGAAGCAGGCTTCGTGTGATGTTTCGGATTCGGTCAATCTGTTCCATGATCGCGTGGACTTCTTCATCTACACGAGCGACTTCGTCACCGAGTTCAAACTTCATTAATTCGACGTTGCCAAGAATCACCGCTGTCGGATTATTAATCTCATGGGCAATGCCCGCGGTTAATTCGCCTAGCGCGGCTAACTTTTCGTTGACCACCAGCTTGTCTCGAGCTTGGTTTAATAGTTTGATATGTAGTTCGAGTTCTTCGGTTTTCTCTTTCAAGCTAGCAGTACGAGAATGAACCTTACATTCGAGTTCAGACGCAGCTTGTTGAATCTCTTGATTACGTTCGTGCAGCAAATCTAACATCTTGTCGAATTGCTTAGCGAGTAAGGTGAGTTCGTGTTGATCGTTCAAACCAAGAGTACCAATTCGCTTGTCTTGCCCCATCTGCACTAGCTTCACCACTTTGTGAATGCGTTCAATTGGGTTGAAAAGATCACGCGCACCACGGTGAACGATCAAACCAGAAGCCAGTAACAACAACACAATCGTAATGCTGATTTCACCAAGGTTAGTCAAGTATGTTTCCACTAATGGCCAAATCAAATAACCGGTATAAAGCATGCCGATGACGTTATCGAATTGGTCATGAATCGGTTGATACGCAGTGATGTACCAAGCGTCGTAAACATACGCTCTATCTAGCCACTCTTTACCTTCGTTCAATACTTTAGAATGAACCTCGTGAGAAACACGAGTACCAATTGCGCGCCCTGCACTTTCTTCGCTGCTCAACGGTACATTAGTGCTGACACGTAGGTCATCAAGGAACACAGTGACGGTACCTATGCGGCGATTAAAGCCCTCGCGTTGCGGATAAATGAGATTGCTGATCTGATCAACCAACTGTGTGCTGTTATTAAGGAGGATCCCGCCATCAAGAAAACCAATCACGTGATCATTCTTGTCACGAATCGATACAACGGTGCGGCTAACTAAACCCCGAGTTTCAACATTTTGACTATTGAGCATTGGGACTTCGGCTTGCCTGGCAAGGTTTTGGTCTAAATCGTTGAGTTGGTTTTGGTTTAATACACTAAAGAACGATTCTTTGTGTGTCAGGTTGAGGTATTCAAGCTTTTTCTCCATGCTCTCGACGCTACGCCAGCGCAAGAAATCGAGTTCATAGCGAGATTTGTTTTCAGAAACCCAACGAGTGAGCTCTTCTTTCGAAATATCACTCGTGAGTTTGATTCGGAAGTTGTAAGACTCAGCAAATGCTTGAACGTTATAGGCCTGTTGGTTCTGAATTAGATGGATACTGTTGTCGGCAACATCCAAACGCTCATCGACATCAATCAGAGCACCCTGCCACGTGTAATGTACTGACCAATACAGTGTTATAGCGACAAGCGCACATAAGGTAAGAATGATGGGAGCGGATGTTAGAAATAGCAGGCGATAACGCACCATGGTTTTGAACCGGAACGCCCATTTTGTCCACCAATGACGTCTAATCGGCATATTCAGAGCCTTCTGTGTTCCACTCTTTGTACTTACGCTCTAGTGTTTTACGTGCCACACCGAGATCTCTCGCTGCTGCAGATTTATTGCCATCATGAAAACTCACCAGTTGTTCTATGTGAGATTTTTCTACTTCTTTGAGTGTCCAAGTGTTCGGGTAACCCTCAGCTGCGTCTATATTATTTAAGTTTGGTATTTCCGCGCCATGTGACACCGTCACTGAAATGCTGGTTGGGGCTGGATCACCATTCACTTCGCGCCAATAGTGTGCTGGTGGCTTGTCTAAAAGAATGCATCTTTCGACTAAGTTCTTAAGTTCGCGAATATTTCCCGGCCATTCGTATTCATTCATTGCCAAGATATCTTCATGTGCCCAGTTTGGAACCGGCATACCCAGTTCACTTGATAAAAGACGAGTGAAGTATGGAACAAGCTCTATCAGATCAGACGGTCGCTCTCTCAATGGCACAACATCAATCTTAAGTACATTGAGTCGGTAGAACAGATCGCGACGGAAGTGGCCTTTATCGACCTCTTCTTGAAGGTTTCGGTTTGTTGCTGCGACGACTCGTACATCGACAGCGATCTCTTTCTCACTGCCAACTGGACGAATTGTGCGTTGCTCTAGTACGCGTAATAGCGCAGCTTGCATTGGCAATGGCATTTCACCTATTTCATCAAGGAATAAGGTGCCACCACTTGCGACTCTGAATAGACCTTCACGGTTTTTCTTCGCACCAGTAAAGGCACCAGACGTGTGGCCAAACAATTCGCTTTCTAAAAGCTCAGGCGCAATTGCACCACAGTTGATTGGTACAAATGGGCCGCTACGCTTGCTAGCTTCATGTACACCACGAGCAACTAACTCTTTACCCGTACCCGACTCACCTTCTATAAGAACTGATGCTCTTGACGGTGCGAATTGACTGATCAGCAATTTAAGCTGTTTAGTCTTGTCTGAATTGCCGATTAATTCGGTCTTGATATGACGGCTAACATCACGCTTCAACGCGTACTGCATTCTTTGGTCAAGGCGCTTGTCCATACAACGCAGAACCGCTTGTATCATTTGTTCGAGGTTGAACGGCTTAAGAATAAAATCTGAAGCACCAAGCTTAAGCGCAGATATCGTCATCTCTAAATCAGCATAACCTGTCATGAAAATCACATCGGCACGTTTGTCGTTGTCGTTAAACGCCTCTTCCCACTCAATACCAGACCGACCTGGCAGGTTGATATCAAGAACAATGAGATCAAAATGCTCGCTCGAGCGCAGTATTTCGGCTTCTTCAACCGAACCCGCACTCGATACCTTGCCAAAGAACTTACCCAGTGCTTTCTTTAAAATAGCCTGCATACCCATTTCATCATCCACAACCAAGACGGAAAACGCTTGATATTGAGTCAATGTGTTCGGGTTGAGGTTGGGTGCAGATGAACTAGGTAAAGACATAATGATTAGCCGGTGGGGAAAGTTGGGACAGAGTGTACCAATTAACCTTTTGTGCAACAGGGACAATGTGCGACATTTTGTCCTAGCTCATGTTTTGATTCATTTTAGAGGGTTAAATGACGCAGTTTTGTCCGAAATAACAGCAATTTAATGAGATCTGATGCATGATTTATTGGCATTAAGATTGCTTATAAGGTGTAGATTTCTAATTACAACAATTAGCGTCTTATGCACATGCCCTTTTTTGAGCCCGTTAAAACTGAAGGCATGTCATTCATTTATAACAGAATGGACATAATAATAATGAAAGCAATTCCCCTAACTATTGCAGCTCTATCTATCGTCAGTTACACGGCTAGCAGCGCGGAAGACACCACCCATATCAAATTGGCAACAACCACAAGTACCTACCACTCAGGTCTACTTGACTACTTATTACCTGAGTTCGAAAAAGATTCTGGTATCAAAGTTGATGTTCTAGCGGCGGGTACAGGTAAATCACTTCGTATGGGTGAGAATGGCGATGTAGACCTAGTGATGACTCACGCACCAAAGGCTGAAGCGAATTTCGTTGAACAAGGTTACGGGGTTCTACCTCGCAAGCTGATGTACAACGACTTTGTCATTGTTGGTCCTCAAAGCGATCCGGCGAAGATTGAATCTCAAAAAGCAGTGACTGATGTGTTCAAAGCAATCGCGAACAATAACGTGACCTTCGTTTCTCGTGGTGACGATTCTGGTACTCATAAGAAAGAGATGGGTATTTGGGCACAAACTAAAATTGAACCAAACTTCGGTGGTTATCGCAGTGTTGGTCAAGGCATGGGCCCTACTTTGAACATGGCGTCAGAGATGCAAGGCTACACCATGACAGACCGTGGTACTTGGTTGGCTTACCAAAACAAATTGGATCTTAAAATCCTTTTCCAAGGTGACAAGAACCTGTTTAACCCTTACCAAGTGATTCTTGTTAACCCAGAACGCTACCCAAGCATTAACTACCAAGCAGCGAAAGTATTCAGTGATTGGTTGGTGAACCCTAAAGGTCAGAAACTGATTAACGACTTTAAACTGCATGGCAAACAGCTGTTTGTAGCGAGCGCAGAGTAGTTTTTCGTCAGCGTAGATTCGTTTATAACAAGCTGAGAATGGTTTGTTGTAAGTACTAATTCCAATTAGCACTACGCTTAACTAACCAGTTAACTGAAGCATTTAAAGAAACAATAGCTGGCCAATATAGGCTCAATAATATTGTGTCAGCTATGATTAACATCAGTCATTACCGATAAAGACCTATTATCGATTCACACGAGATACTTCATGACCCTATGGCAAACAACGATTGATGCAATGAACCTACTAGTGAGTTTTGACCACGAATTGTGGAAAATCGTCGCGGTATCTTTCAGCGTATCTTTGTCCGCCATCTCATTAGTGATTATTCCTGCAATCATCATGGCTTTCTTATTGGCTTATACCGAGTTCCCCGGGAAGTGGGCATTATTATCGGTGATCAACACCCTGCAAGCTATCCCAACCGTGGTTATCGGTTTGTTGATGTACATGATGCTCTCTCGCTCTGGCCCGTTAGGTGATTGGGAATTACTGTTCACCCAAAAGGCGATGATTCTAGGTCAGATGCTGATCTGTTTCCCAATCCTAGTCGCGATGATGCACGGCGCTCTGCAGGCCAGTGACCGCCGAGCGGTTGAAACGGCGCGCACGCTTGGCGTATCAACGACTCGTGTGGCGTGTACGTTAATTTGGGAAACGCGCTTCCCTCTTTTAGCTGCAACTATCGCTGCCTTCTCTCGTATCGTCACTGAGGTTGGTTGTTCAATGATGGTCGGTGGCAACATTATGGGGATGACAAGAAACATCCCAACAGCTATCGCTATGGAAAGCCACAAAGGCGCATTCGCTCAAGGCGTCGCCCTCGGTATGGTGTTATTAGCATTGGCATTAGCCCTTAACTTTTTCCTTTCCAGTGTGAGAGGAAAAGGCTATTTAAGAACTTAGGAACGCTGTCATGAGTATAAAAATAACAACGCAGCAAATTTCAATGCGCTACAAAGAGCGTGTTTTGTTCCATATTCCCGAATTGTCGATCGGCCCCAACGATGCCATTTATCTCAAAGGAGATAATGGTGTGGGTAAAACGACCCTACTTAAAATATTGTCTGGATTGATTCAGCCCAGCTCTGGCCGCATTCAGTCTCCGACACAAAGCTGGCAGCAGATCTTATTTCCTAGGCTCAAGTTTAAAGACATTATCTACCTGCATCAAACCCCCTATCTTTTTGATGGTTCGGTGTACCAAAATGTCGCTTATGGCATTCGCTTTAACAAAGAGAGCCAAAAAGATAAGCGAGCTCAAATAATTAATGCATTGAGAATGGTAGGTTTAGAAACCTTGGCAGATGAACACATTTCTGTGTTGTCTGGTGGTGAGCGTCAACGCGTTGCAATGGCACGAGCCTGGATTCTTAAGCCGTCAATCTTGCTTATGGATGAACCAAGTGCCTCTTTAGACAAAGAATCTATTGAAAGATTGGTGATAATGGCCGAAGATCTTCTTCAAAGAGGCGCGAGTTTAGTCATCACTAGTCACCAAACTAACGCGTTAACCGACTTATGTAAGAAGCAATGGTGGATCAAAGACAATACTTTGACCGAATCGCCGCTTCTGCAAGTTATTCAGAAAGATAAAGCACAAGAGAATATTTATGCTGCTTCCAACGCAAACTAGTTGGGTTATTTTGGCTGGCGGACAGGCCAGCCGCATGGGCGGAAAAGATAAAGGACTTGTTGAGCTCAACGGTTCTCCGCTTATTCAATACGTTATAAACAAGCTGTCACAACAAGATGTCAGCATCACCATCAATGCCAACCGTAACTTAGACAGTTACCAAGCATTTGCTCCGGTTGTTTCCGATTCCTTCCCTGACTATCCAGGTCCATTGGGCGGTATTCATGCTGGCCTTAAAAACGCGAGCACAGACTGGGTCGGCTTTGTCCCTTGCGACAGCCCACAAATCAGTGACGACCTTGTTGAGCGTTTTTGTTCTGCAGTTAAAGAAGACAGTGACATTCTTGTCGCGCATGATGGCGAGTTTAAGCAACCTGTATTCACCCTATTCCACAAACGTGTTCTGCCAAAGCTAGAAGCGTTTTTGGAACGTGGTGATCGTAAAATCATCTTGCTATACAAAGAATGTGTCACGGAATATGTCGATTTTAGCGATTCTCCTAACTGCTTTGTTAATCTGAACACGCCAGAAGAACTCACCCAATTCGGAACGCTTCAATAATGAAAGATTCAAAACAACGCCCTAACCTTCCTCTATTGGGCTTTGCTGCTTATAGCGGTACAGGCAAAACAACGGTACTTGAAGCGTTACTGCCTCTGCTGACTAATGCGGGTTTAAAAGTGGGTGTTCTTAAACATGCTCACCACGATTTTGATGTCGATAAGCCAGGTAAAGACAGTTACCGCTTACGTAAAGCGGGCGCGAATCAAATGTTGATCGCTTCTCGTAACCGTCACGTGATGATGACAGAAACGCCAGAAGCCGAAGCTGATTTTGATTACCTTCTGACACGTTTCGATACCAACACGCTTGATCTGATTTTGGTTGAAGGTTGCAAGAACATTGCTTTCCCTAAAATTGAATTGCACAGAGATGAAGTCGGTAAACCTTGGTTATACCCGAACGATGACAACATTATTGCCATTGCTGCAGACAGCCAAGTGGAATCAGAACTGCCACAAATGGCGATCAGCGACTTAGAAGCGATTCGTGATTTCATCATCGATTACGCGCAGTCCTTTGACCTTGTCTCTACAACAGGCAGAGCCGTGTCATGCTCACTTTCAAAAGACGCAGCGCCAGCTGTTTGTTGTGATTCGTTCTCTCCTGCAGGTTTAACCGTTACTCAAGGCCAACAAAAGATTGTTGATAGCATTGACGCACTCGATCTCACAGAGAGTGTTGAATTACTGCAAGGCTACGGCCGCGTGCTGGCTGAAGATGTGATTTCGCCAATCAACGTTCCTCAGAATACCAACTCTGCAATGGACGGTTATGCAATTCGTAGTGAAGATCTAGAATTGGACAGTTACAACATCGTTGCTGAAGTCATGGCGGGTCACAGCTACGAGCAAATCGTGCAACAAGGTGAAGCCGTTAAAATCATGACCGGCGCACCAATGCCAGAAGGCGTTGATGTTGTCGTGATGCGTGAACAAGCCGTCCAAGATGGCGATAAAGTTAGCTTCCCTGATGCTAAAATCTCGGTTGGACAAAATGTCCGTATGGCAGGTGAAGATTTAGAAATCGGCCAACCTGTCTTTACACGTGGCACACGCATTGAAGCGCCAGAAATGGGCATGATGGCGTCGTTAGGTTTTGGTACCTGCCCTGTTCTGCGTAAAGTGAAAGTGGGTGTGTTCTCTACGGGTGATGAAGTTCAAGCGCCGGGCAGCGAGCAAAAACCAAACTCTATTTACGATTCGAACCGTTTTACTATCATCGGCATGCTTCAAAAGCTCGGCTGTGACATCGTCGATTACGGCATCATTGAAGATGATGAGCAGAAGATGATGGATGTGCTGCATTCTGCGTCGCTTGAAACCGATATGGTTTTGACTTCTGGTGGTGTGTCTGTTGGTGATGCGGATTACATCAAGCTTGCGTTAGATAAACTGGGTGAAATCAACTTCTGGCGTATCAACATGCGTCCAGGTCGCCCATTGGCTTACGGTAAGATTGAGAACAAGCCGTTCTTTGGTTTACCGGGTAACACTGTTGCTGTGATGGTGTCGTTCATTAACTTTGTTGAGCCTGCGATCCGCAAGCTTCAAGGTCAAACGAACTGGACACCAGTAAAAGCAAATGCTGTAGCAACTGAACAACTGCGCTCACGCCAAGGCCGTACTGAATTTAGCCGTGGTGTGTTCTCAATGAATGAATCTGGCGTGCTTGAAGTGAAAACAACGGGCAAGCAAGGTTCAGGTATTCTGCGTTCAATGAGTGAAGCGAACTGCTTAATCGAAATCTCTCCAGCAGTTGATACTGTGAAAGTTGGCGAGACAGTGACGATCATTCCTCTGCAAGGTCGTGTTTGATTCAAAGCTCAAACACCTAAATTGACTTAGCTGCTTTTTAAATGATTTGGAAGATCTTCGCCAAAACATAAACGAAGCCCCTATATAGATTTTTCAATGTTAAGGGGCTTTTGTTTTTTTCGTTTCGTGAAAAAACAACCTGTTCGTTTCCTAAAAGACAAATAGCTTAAATTACGCTAAACGTTTAGAACGATAATCTTAAGATTTCTTACCATTACCTTGAGCCACGTACGGTTTTTATGTAGAGTGCGCGCAAAGTAATAATTCTATTGGAGAGCAACCATGGCTCGTACCATTCTGTACACTTACAAAGACGAAGACAAAGAGTTACTGTTTTCAAAACAAGAACACCGCACGATCCAAGAAGCTGTTGCTGCAGCTGAAGGCATCGATATCTCTGAGTATCTAAAAACTGAGCAACAGCTTGAGTTGATTTCTGATACTAAAGCGGTTCGCAACTACCAAGACAACTACTTCCGCAAGCTTGGCTTTACTAAGCTTACGTTGAAGCAAAAAGACAATCTTGGTGTTGGTAAAAAGAAGAAGTAAGCCCTCTTGGCTCTTTTCTTGATATGTCGTTTCTAGCTTTTCGTTTGTAGTTAACAGCTAATAGCTAAAGAAACGAAAGCACCGAACAATAAAAAATGCCGCAACCTCTTTCGAGATTGCGGCATTTTTATTTGTACTTTTTAACTATCTAACCTTAGCTAGCTTAACTTAAGTCACGATTACTTAATGTTAAGGAATGCAGCACCACGAACGCCACCTGAATCACCGTGCTTCGCTTTGATGATCTTTGGACATTTCGCTACAGACAATAGGTATTTAGGAACACGCTTTGGCATCTCTTCGTAGATAAGTTCGAAGTTTGAAAGTCCACCACCTAGTGCTACAACATGCGGGTCAAGTGCAGTAAATAGGTTTGCGAAACAGATAGCCAATAGTTCCATGAAACGGTCAACGTGCTCAGCTGCTTTTGCTTCGCCTTCGTTGTACGCTTGGATGATTTCAATCGCTTTCTTTTTCTCACCGAAGTAGTGCTCATAAATCAGTTCAAAGCCGCGACCAGATAGGTAGCTGTCTAAACAACCTTTCTTGCCACAACCACAGCCTAGTAACGGTGCGTTGTCGCCAAGGTGGAACCATGCATCAATAGGAAGACGCATATGGCCGAGCTCGCCAGCAACGTGGTTACGTCCTGAAAATACTTTGCCATCAAAAACCAAACCACCACCAAAACCAGTACCTAGAATTAGGCCAGCTACTGATGGTTCATCTTTCAATTCATCATCCCACGCTTCAGACAGCGCAAAACAGTTCGCATCGTTCTCGATTTTAACACTACGACCAATCAGCGCTTCTAAGTCTTTGCGTAATGGCTTACCTGTTGAAGCCGGTACGTTAACAACAAGCATAGTGCCGTCGTCCGCATCTTCCATGCCTGGAAGACCAAGGCCAATTTTGCCTTCGCAAGAGAATTCGCTATCGTATTTTTTTACCAAACCGGCAATCGTATCAAGTAGCAGTTGATAATCTTCAGTAGGCGTTGGTACGCGTTCGGTTGCTACTCGCTCAAGTTTTTCATTGAACGCACCAAACTCAATTTTTGTGCCGCCAACATCAAAGCCGTAATACATGAAATCTCTCCAATTTTTCCCTAAATTCGGGCAAATAAAATTTTTAAATTAAACAACTAGGAAGCATTATCCATAACACTCCCCCTACAAACCGTGATAGATAACAAACTTATCTCGTGTTCGAATCTGTTTGAACAACAAGTCAGCACAAAGCGGTTAAAGGTTAGAGTGACGTCTCACTTTTAGTATGCTCTATGAAAGCATTCAGGCTTGGTTTGGTTGGATCCGATTTATAACGTGTCTTACTCAACATGTAGCTTTCACGAAATGCTTCAAACCATAGCTGTAAAGTCTTAGCGCCCTGTTCTTCACCGGCTTGTTTCAAAACTAAGCTCGCTACTTCGGCCGTTGATAGATGTTGTTCGTTGTCTGACTTACGCATCATGTATTGAGAAACCGATTCCGGCTCAATCGACAACACCGGTAAATCTTGCAGATACTCTGAGCGACGGAAGATACGTCGTGCTTCGCGCCAACTGCCATCAATGAAAATCAGCAATAGTGTTTTGTTTGGGTCACGCATTTGTGGCAGATCTTGAACTACGCGCGTTTTGTCGTCGGTATAGTCTTCAGGGAATACGATCACAGGTTGGTATTTGTCATCTTTGAGGACATCCAACATCTCTTGATTTGGCTCAGTACGATGCCAAAGGTAGGCGTAACTGTCTTTAACCGTATCAACAATCAAACGACCAGTGTTACTTGGCTTTAAGATTTCGTTGTCTGACAAGATCAACATAGTCGCGACGTTCGTATCAACGTTAGGTTGATGTTCACAGATACAGCTGTCTTGTTTGATTTTACAGAATTCACATCGCACGACTTTACACCCGCGCGCATTAAACGGTTTGGTAGCAATGGACAAACGATGTTGATATAAACGGTGAAAAGCGTGGATTCTCATGGACAATAACGATAACTCTAGAAAAGTGGCACGATTGTACTTACAGTGTCCTTAGAATGATAGAAGGAATTCCCATGCAAGACCCATCACTGCTTCGCCTTGTTTGTTTTATTGTCGTTTTTGGATTGTGTGCGCTTTGGGAATACCGTTTTCCACGTAAAGCACTGACTCAAAGCAAATGGTTTCGCTGGGGAAACAACTTTGCGTTAGTCGCTTTGAACAGCTTTCTATTGGCCACTATAATTCCTATCGCAGCATTTCAAGCGGCGGTTATCGCACAAGAAAACCAATGGGGTCTGTTCAATACCCTGTCACTTCCGAAAGAATTGACCATTCTGATCTGTGTATTGCTCTTGGATTGTGCCATTTACCTACAGCACTTGGTGTTTCACCGTGTTCCTTGGTTGTGGAAGCTACATCGAGTTCACCATGCGGATCTAGATATCGATGTCACAACCGGAACGCGCTTTCACCCTATTGAGATGATTCTTTCAATGCTCATCAAGGTAAGTTTGGTGATCGCACTTGGTGTGCCTGTCATTGCTGTCGTGATCTTTGAAATTGTTCTTAATGCGAGCGCGATGTTTAACCATAGCAATGCACGTCTTCCGCTATGGTTCGATAAACGATTGAGAAAAGTGATTGTGACACCAGACATGCACCGCGTTCATCACTCGGTCATTGTTAAGGAAACGCACTCAAACTTTGGCTTCTTTTTATCTGTGTGGGACATCTGGTTTAAGACTTACCGCGCCCAACCCAAGCTTGGTCATGACAAGGTGCTTATTGGTGTTCCCGAGATTCAAGATGGTAAAGAGCAACGGCTAGATTTAATGTTACGCCAACCATTCGCTTCCTTCCCTCATTCGAAAGACAAGACCTAACGCCTCAAGAAAATAATAAAAAATGGCGCAAACTCATAAGAGATTGCACCATTTTTATATGCGTAGCTTCTCACCTTTCAGCGGCAATTCCCACTTCCGGACGACGTTGACACACTTACTTCAATACGTACTTATGAAGCATGGCTTGTTGGTGCCCTGCTATCTCTCCGACTTGCTCTGAACTCTCGATCATAGATTCAAGTTGCAGCTTAGTATTCTCGCCCTGCTCAGATACTCGAGTGATTGAATGGGTAACATCGACAGTTGCACGAGCTTGTTCTTCGGTAGCCACCATGATTTGCTCAACACGCCCTTTGATCTGGCTAACCGCAAATTCGATTTTCTCGAAGGCTTGTCTTACATCGCCACTGGTTTCCAGTGCATTGGCCATCTCACTTCTCGATTCCGTTACAGAAGCACGTGAGCGATCGGCTGCCGCTA
>NZ_AJYZ02000042.1:206633-213826 GCF_000272045.2 Vibrio crassostreae 9ZC13
GCCGCTCGCCAATTTACGCACTTCGTCTGCAACTACCGCAAAACCTCGACCTTGTTCACCTGCTCGCGCTGCTTCTATCGCAGCGTTCAGTGCCAATAAGTTGGTGTTTTCAGCGATTCCGCTGATCATATCGACCATTTCACGAATCTGTTTCACTCGACCATCCAAGTCAGCCATCGACTCTTCACTCATGCTAAGAGATTGCTCAAGCGCTTGTAATCGTTGTTGGTTAAGGCCAACCACTTGGCTGCCACTCACTGACTCATCTTCTGCTATTTGAGCATCGTCGTTCGATGCGTTAGAAATACGAGCAATCTCACCAATCGATGCTTCCAGCTCAGTAATGGTGGTGATCATATTCTGAAGTGATTCGTTCTGTTCGTTCAAGCTCGAATTGGTTTGCTCTGCAGCGTCATGGCTTACTTCAGCCGTTTGATAAAGCGTCTCACAGTTACGCGTTACTAAACGAACCGAGTCCGCGGTTGAATCAACGACCGTATTGAGTTTTGAAGTAATAACTTGCAGCTCTAGCGGCCCCAGTAATTCACTCTGTTTAGAGAAGTCATGATCTGCCAGTGAACTCAACTGTTGAGTTATGTTTTTAAGCCCTTTATTCATCCAACGGCGTAACACGAACCATGAAATCACAATGATTACGGCAATCACTAGCCCGCTGATAAACAACACACGATCAATATTGGTGATGGTTTGATTTACAACCAGTTCACTTTCATCAATCAGGTGGGAAGCGGTGGAAGACAGTTGATTCAATGTGCTAATGACGGTGTTCGCTAAGTTAATGACTTGCGTTAAGTTTTGCTCTTGCTGCTGAACCAGTTCGAGTTTCAAGAGGATTTGTTTGATTACGCCTTCTTCGGTAAAGCCTTCTTTCACCATCTCGTAAGGCGCCGTTAAGCTCGCGAACTCAGCGATATCTGGGTGCCAATCGGCAAAGTCGCTGTAAGCCAAGTTCAGACCTGCGATTCGGTTTCTCAATTGACGGTATTCGTCTTGTGCTTTATCAATGTCAGATTGCATCATCAGCATCAAGAAGGTGTTCGCCATAGCAGACGCGCTGGATGTAAATCGGTTCGCTGCATCGCTCGCTTCTGGGTTGTCTTCAACCAAGAATGAGCTGATTCGATTCATTTCTGGTCCGATAGACCCAACGCCATAACGGAACTCGCCCATTTTACTGTCGATCAGATTTTGCTTACTTTGAATTTCGATCTGTGCCAGCAGTACCGTGTTGGTCATGGTTTGCAGTTGCGCCATGTCATCGACAAGGTTTTGTTGTTGCTCTAAAGAGATTGCATCAGGAAAAGATTGGGAGATAAAAAGGAGTTCCTCTAGCGTGGTATTGCTCTCTGTAGCGAGTTGGTCAATTGAGCCCCTTGTGGCATTCAGTGTATCTAAGTCGGTTGATTGGGTGCTGTAAGTGAGAAGTTTTACTTGTTCTAATACGCTTTGCGTTAATTCGGCGTTATGTAGAGCAAGGGGTAATGCTTGTTCCGAGAGTGCATCAAAATGTCCCCCGACCCGTTCAACGCCCCGAATGCTAACCATTGATAAAAAAGTAACAAGTAAAAGAATGGAAATAAATACAGCAGTGACGGTTTGAATGAGCGAGAATGTATAACGTGAGGGTTTTATTGATAAATTTGTGTCGGGCATGTGAAATCCAGTTTGACTACGAAAAGAGATATCCTTAAGTTAGGTCGTATACTAGAAGTCCTTGATGACGTTTTTATTTCAGTTTTTTGTCAGAAGAGTTACATATGAAAATCAGAAAAATGGCTGTAGTTACAATAACTTTAGCAACATTGGCTGCTTGTAGCTCGTCACCTTCGCCTTCTCAGCTTAGTCAAACCGCACAGAAACCCCTATCAAAGTCAGAACAATTGACTACAAACGCTTATATGAGCGTGTATGAACAGTGGAAAGGCGTGCCATACCATTTCGGTGGGACCTCATTTCGAGGTATAGATTGCTCTGCTTTTGTTCAAATCGCCGTGCAAAATGCGACTCAACAAGCTCTACCAAGAACCACAAAAGACCAGAGTAAAAAGGGAAAAGAAATTGCGTATGGGCAGGCAACAAGCGGTGACTTGGTGTTTTTCAAGACTTCGATGACGGTGCGACATGTAGGCGTTTATTTAGGAAACAACCAATTTCTACATGCCTCGACATCGAAAGGTGTCATTATTTCTAGGTTAGATAACCCTTACTGGGCATCCAAGTTTTGGCACTTTAGGCGTTTATAGCGGTTCGAAAGATAAACCGCTGAGCGAGGTAACTCTAGAAAGATACGACTTAAACGCCCGTTGTTATGATGCTGATTAATTACGACGATAAATGAGCAAACAAACCGTTAATCGTATTTAGCAACAGCAGTATCAAACAGGTTCTTCACTAACGCGATGTACTCATCGAGGAATACAATTTGTTCGTTAGTCGCTTTCTTAGCCCACACACCCGCTAATACTTCACCAAGATCCGCTACTACGGCATCTGCTTCTTTCAAAAGTTGAAAACGAACGTTCGAATGCAACTCTGGGTTTTGCTCGAAAATAGCCATGATGTTTGTTGAAATCATGTCGGTAACAATGTCTTCGACACTTTCGTTTCCAGTATCACCATTACTATTGGTAAACACATCAAGGTTGAATGATAGGTGCTCGATTAAAGCCAAATAGCCATCGGTTTCTACAACCACAATAATTCTCCGTTTTAAGCTCTAGAGCAGATTAATACGTACTTGCCTAATACTATGTAAATGAAGCTATTTGTCATCACTTTATTGCCCAAAACCACATTTAAATGATCCTAGTTAGTATTTCAGCTTAAAATTAAATCGATATAGCTTTATGTGGTATACCTGCCTACTTACGACATAAGTAAATTCACGCTAAAGAAGTGTAAGACAAACTTTGAAGCAAAGTATTGCGCCAGTTAACAATAGCCCTTTCAACTTACTCTAAAAGCTCATTTGATTTAGTCGCTAGACAATAACAAGCTCAAACCTCTTTTCCAGTTTGTGGCGTTCAAAACCGTTTCGATTGTGAGACCAGTTCCAAACTATTTCATCACGTCAGGTTTTCAATTTATGTTTGTATTTCAAAGAGCTTGAATCAGTTCGAGTTCACAATTCGGCCAATTGATTCTACGTAAGATGAAGAAGAGCTAAGAACATTGACGAGTGCGTCTATAAATTGTTCAGATTTATCCTAAACTATTGCTATTAAACAAACAGTATTTCTAACCTTCAATCTTTTTAACTTTCAGTCTTTGAGGATTTCCTATGTGGCAGGCCATTTCTCAACAACTTTCAGATACTCTTCTATTTAACTTTCAGATTACTGAACGTACCAAGGTTTCTGGTGGCGACATTAACGATTGCTATATGATCAGCGATGGTAATGAGCGTTACTTTGTGAAAGTGAATCAGCGAGAATTTTTACCTAAGTTTGAAATTGAAGCTGAGAACTTACGCTTGTTAAGAGAAACCTCCACTGTTTACGTTCCTGAGTTGGTGCTTATTGGCAAAACCAAAGAGTGCTCGTTCATTATTCTGAATTACTTGCCGACCAAACCGCTCGAGACGGGCAACAATAGCTTCGATTTCGGCGTTCAGCTTGCGCGGCTTCATCAATGGGGCGAGCAAAAAGAGTTTGGTTGCGACCAAGACAACTATATCGGCAGCACACTTCAACCCAACCCTTGGCATAAGAAATGGGGTCGCTTTTTCTCTGAGCAACGCATTGGTTTCCAACTGCAACTGCTCAAAGAGAAAGGCATCGAGTTTGGTGATATCGATGACATCGTTGATGTGGTGAATATGCGTCTTGCTGGCCACAACCCTCGCCCTTCTTTGCTTCATGGGGATCTTTGGAATGGCAATGTTGCTAACTCTGCGTTTGGCCCAATTTGCTACGACCCTGCTTGTTACTGGGGGGACCATGAGTGTGATTTGGCATTAACGGAATTGTTTGAAGGTTTCCCTAAAGAGTTTTATGAAGGTTACCAGAGCGTCAATCCACTCGACGTTGGCTATACTGATCGGAAAGACATTTACAACTTGTACCATCTTCTTAACCACTGCAATCAATTTGGCGGCGAATATTTAGCACACACTGAAGCATGCATTCAGAAGATACAGGCCGTTTAATACCAATTACAGCTGTTTATAACCGAATACGATTGGTATCAGTTACAGTGAGGAGAATTTGCCATGCATAAATACACAGAGAAACATGTCTCCTGTCCGCATTGTGGGCACGGTATTAACATCACGCTTGATGCATCTAATGGTAGCCAAGACTTCTATGATGATTGTCCAGCGTGTTGCAATGCCATTCACCTCGACATGCAGGTAGATGAGGTAAGAGACAGGATTAATCTCTCGATTGATGCCGATGATGAACAAGTATTCTGACAATCAGTTTCTCGTTTAAACCATGATCAAAAAAGAGCACCTCACGTGCTCTTTTTTAATTTGGTCATCGGTGTGATTTTATTGCCACCGATTCAATGCGCTTAGTGGCTATTTCTGGTTCGCTAATACACGCTCGACAGTATCAACAATTGCCTGCGTTTGTGGATCGAACTCAATGTTCACTTGGTCGCCTACTTCACGGCCGCCAAACAGAGTACGATTCAGAGTTTCTGGGATCAGGTGAACAGAGAAACGGTTCTCTTCCACTTCACCAATCGTCAATGAACAACCATCAACACCAATGTAACCCTTACTCAATACGTACTTCATCGATTCTTCTGGTAGTTCGAACCAAAGTGTACGGTTGTTTTCTGTTTTAATCACATCGACTAGGTTAGCCATCAGAGTAATGTGGCCAGACATGCTATGCCCGCCAATTTCGTCACCAAACTTTGCTGCACGCTCAACATTCACTTTGTCACCAACATTCAGTTGGCCTAAGTTCGTCAATCGCAATGTCGCTTGCATTAAATCAAAAGCAATCTGGTTACCTGAAATTTCCGTTACCGTTAAGCAACAACCGTTATGAGCTACTGAAGCACCAATGGCTAATCCTTCAACCATTTCATCGCTTAGCTCAATGGTATGAGTTTGAAACGACTCTTTTTTGTTGATAGCAACCAGTGTTGCCATGCCTTGAACGATACCTGTAAACATAAGATTCCTATTTAGTATTCTAGGGCGTGTTGACCTTTCGCGGTTAAATTTTGTTCGGATGGGGACGCCTAGTCAAAAACGTTTTAATCGCGGCGAGGGGGAAGTAGCCTAGCATCCTAAGCAAATCTCCCTCAACAAAGAGTAAAACGCTTTTTGCGGGGGCGCCCAGCTCGAACCCTTCGGGCAGCGTTTGCTGGTCATTTTTACTACGTTATCGGCTTCTCATGTAGGCTAGCTACACATCAAAGCCTCTGCCTGTATAAAGGCCCAGCAACTCGCTGCAAAAATCAGCTCGAAAGATCAACACGCCCTAATAACAGTTTTTCATAGCAGTTATTGTGACATTTCTTTATGATTCGTCCAGTGGAAGCTTAAGATCATTGTCTCTGATTCCTTCAGAATGTCCTTTCCTACACTATTATTCTAATTTTCCCTCTTATTTGGAGTTGTTTGTGCATCGTTACAAAGAAGAATCCTCGAATCTAATTAAACTTGCGACCCCAGTATTGATCGCATCCGTTGCACAAACTGGAATGGGTTTTGTTGATACCGTAATGGCCGGTGGCGTAAGTGCTATCGATATGGCGGCGGTTTCGATTGCAGCAAGTATCTGGCTACCATCAATCCTATTTGGTGTTGGTCTATTGATGGCGTTGGTTCCTGTCGTTGCACAACTGAATGGTTCTGGTCGACAAGTAAAAATTCCATTCGAAATTCAACAAGGCGCATTTTTAGCGCTCGTCATCTCCCTTCCAATCATTGGTGTGCTTTTTCAAACACAATTGATATTGGAGTGGATGGACATTGAACAACTCATGGCGGAAAAGACCATCGGCTATATGAATGCGGTGATGTTTGCTGTACCTGCGTTTTTGTTGTTCCAAACATTGCGAAGCTTTACCGATGGTATGTCTTTAACCAAGCCTGCGATGGTGATTGGTTTTATTGGCTTGCTATTAAACATCCCGCTGAACTGGATGTTCGTATACGGAAAACTTGGTGCTCCTGCTCTGGGTGGTGTTGGCTGTGGCGTTGCAACGGCTATCGTATATTGGGTGATGTTTGCACTACTGTTCGCTTACGTTTTAACATCAAAGCGTTTGGCGAAAATCAACATCTTCGGTACGTTCCATAAGCCGCAACTTAAAGCTCAAATTCGCCTGTTTAGACTTGGTTTCCCTGTCGCAGCCGCTATCTTCTTCGAGGTAACCTTGTTTGCGGTTGTTTCCTTGTTGGTTGCCCCACTTGGCTCGTTGATTGTTGCCGCGCACCAAGTCGCGATCAACTTCTCTTCGCTGGTCTTCATGATTCCAATGAGTATCGGTGCAGCCGTGAGTATTCGTGTTGGGCATAAGTTGGGCGAAAACAACACCGAAGGCGCTAAGATCGCGACACACGTAGGTATCATTGTTGGTTTAGTGACAGCCCTTATGACAGCGGCGTTAACGATTCTGTTTAGAGAACAGGTTGCATTACTTTACACAGAGAACACGGCAGTAATTATGGTTGCAATGCAGTTGCTGTTGTTCGCGGCGGTTTATCAATGTACTGACGCCATCCAAGTTATCGCTGCGGGTGCTCTGCGTGGCTACAAAGACATGCGTTCAATCTTCAACATCACCTTTGTGGCTTACTGGTTGCTTGGCCTTCCTATCGGCTACATCTTAGGAATGAAAGATTGGATTGTTGACCCTATGGGTGCGCACGGCTTCTGGATTGGTTTCATTGTCGGTCTAACATCAGCAGCGATTATGCTGGGTATGCGTCTACACTGGATGCACAAGCAGGACGATGACGTTCAGTTAGAATTTAGTTCTCGCTAGATTCGTACTCGCTAAGTCGGTCTATCTGATTTCGAATAAAAAAGAGCTCTGATTTTCAGGGCTCTTTTTCGTTTAATGGTCAGGTAGATCGTATCTGCCTTAATATTCACTCTTCTCTCGAACAAAGCGCGCAAACTTGGGTTTTCCGTTTTGAGTAAAACCATTGTAACGAAAGGTAATACGGCTGCCGATCTCTGGCGGGGCGAGTCTCATTTGGT
>NZ_AJYZ02000042.1:214046-315247 GCF_000272045.2 Vibrio crassostreae 9ZC13
ATAAAATTCCACACCCTCTTCTGTGTGAACCAAGATTGAACCCATCATCCCTTTATACTTCCCTGTCCCACCCTTGTAGCCAATAACTGTGGCTTCGGCATCATGATGCCTTTTCAGTTTTAACAAATCATTACTTCGGCCTGCTTGATAACGACTGGTGATTTTTCTAAGCATCAAACCTTCGCCATTACGCTCATCGACATTATCAAGTTGATGAAACAAAGCCTCTTCACTGTGAATTGGTACATGTTCTATGTAGCTGACATGAGATTCTCCAATCACGCTTACCCAATGCAAAATGTTGTAATAGCGCTTTTGATAATCTCCCGCAGCGCCTGGCATATCAAACAGCATGAAATCGATTTGGCGCCATGCTGTGTCACTCGGCGTATGATCGAGAACGGTAGATTGAACAAGGTGGAACTTGCCCCTTCCTGCCCACAACTCTCCTTCGAGATGGACCTTAGGCAAGTTTTCAGTAAACCACTTGGGCGAGTAAATGCGATTACCATTGCGTGTATAAAGATGTTGTCCGTCCCAAAGAGCCCGAATCCCATCAAGCTTTTCACTCTTCCAGTATTCAGAAACATCAATGCCTTGTTGGTATGTATTGGCCAGTACCAAATGGTCGGGAGGTAAATAGGATGAATGAGAAGAAAGCGAACACGCCCATAGAGTTGCTATCGCCAATTTAGTTAATCTCATCATCTGCTCCGTATTGATATCTGTAGTAGTCAACAAACGCCTTTAATCCTAAGCGTTCTGACACGTAGGTAGACAACCTTTGCTAGAAGATGCGATCCACTCATCAACCTTATCTAACCTTTTCATTTATTCATTAAATTAATGACCTATAACTCTCATATATTCCGCCGTTTTTAGTTCTCATATTGAGAAACGTCTTTTCTCAATTTGAGATAGGAATTCGTACTAAACATAAATTATTGAAAAATAACAACATAAAAGTTGGCACATTCAGTGCAGTTGTCCATACATACTTAAAAGGAGATATCGCTATGGAACTACGTAAGACTGATTTAAACACAACGACACTGACACTTTCTATTTTCGGTGATCTGGATGCAGCAGGCAGTCGTGATGCACAAACCGACATCGATGATGTGATTTCTAACGATGGTCACCCTGAAATCGAAGTTGATTTTAGCCAGGTTGAGTTTTTAGATTCATCTGGTGTTGGCGCGATTGTTTATATGTTCAAACGTCTGACTGAGCGCGAACGCAACATGCGACTTGAAAATGTGACTGGTCAGCCTCTTGAAATTATGAACCTACTACGTATTGGCCACGCTATCCCAGTAAATTCAAAAAATCCTGCAAATTCATGAAGACCCACTAAGCTAGAAGTAACAAAAAAATAATAAGAAAAATTAGAAACATAGGACGTTGGCATGAAAATACTGAAAAACTACATAGCCCTTTCTCTGTCCGCTCTCGTTCTGGGTGGCTGTACTAGCTATCCTGAACAAGGCACAGGGGGTTTGGCTGAAAGTTACGATTCTATTAACTATCAAAACTCAGACTTCTCTCCTGTCATGCCAGACGAGCCTCTTGGTCCAGAACATGGATTACGCTTTGATTGGCAGCTCGCTAAATTGCACCTTGATGCTTTGATCCAAGAAGGTGCTCGTTGGTGTTTCCCAGCTGCTGTTGTTCAAGCAATCGAAAAGCAAAATCGTATTGCTCGTGAACTTCAAGGCGGTCTATTACTGGATGCAGCCAACGACTTAGTGATCCAAAGAAAACGCCTAAATGAACTTGAGGTCCAACTGGATTACGTAACTTCACAAGCCCGCTGTGAGCCACCAAAAAATGAAAATCAATTTAGAATGCAACTGTCGGTTATTGAACAGTTGTATGACCTGCTTAATGTTGACAACCAATTTGCGGAAAACTCGACTGAAGTAAATCCTAAATATATGGGAAGACTGGCCGAGGCGACCACTTTACTTAAAGAACACAAATCCCTAGACCTTGTTGTTACCGGCCATGCTGATGCAACGGGTGCCGAAGAATACAACGACAAGTTAGCACTTGGACGAGCGAAACAAGTCGAACGCTACCTGACTATTTTTGGACTAGGCGCTCAACGAATCAAAGCCGTCTCTGTTGGCGAAACCGTCCCTCTTTTTGAAGGTGAATCCGACGGCACGCGTTTAACGAACCGCCGAGTAAGTATTGAAATTTTCTCGCCTAAGAATGCCGAGAAAATGGGAGGTGGATTATGAAATCCTTGATCGCTTTTATCATCACCCTACCGTTATGCTTTGCGAATGTCGTCAATGCTAACGATGAGTTTTCAGACGCGGTTCAAGTCGGTGACCTTATCCAAGTTAACGTACCCGGTGAAAGTACCTTAAACACGGGGTTCCAAGTGGATAAGCGTGGCCGTATTACCCTTCCTGAAGTAGGCGCTGTGTTTGTTGCAGGTTACGACAGTGAGCAGCTTAACAAAGTGGTTCTAGAGTCGCTGGCAACCGCCTATAAAGATCTTTCGAACGCTTCAGTCTATGTAAAAGAGCAGCAAATCATCATCTACGTACAAGGTTATGTAGAACAGCCTGGTGAATACACTCTCGCATTAGGTTCTAGCATCCAAATGGCACTTTACGCTGCGGGTGGTTTACGCCCGGGCGCGCAACTGGATAAGCTGATTCTTAAGCGAGGCGCAGACAAGAAAGAGTTTAACTACAAACGATTCCTTGATTCAGGAGACGAGTCAGCATTACCTACTCTTCAATCACTGGATTCACTATTCGTTCCAGCTTCTCCATTAGTCGGTAACATCGAGCAAGAATTTGACGCAGCAAAGCTTGCTAACTCAGGTGACAGTGCTGATTCTCGTAACTCCATCAAAGTGTTTGGTGAGGTGAACGCGCCGGGTTCGTTCACTTACAAAGAGAACACCGACCTTGTCGACGTACTTATGCGTTCGGGCGGCGTAACTCGTTATGCCAGTGTTGAGCAAATCCGAGTGATTTCGAACAACACCCCAACGCTATTCAACCTAAAACGTTACTTAGATTCTGGTGACGAAAGTCTGCTTCCAATTTTACGCCCGGGTGCGACCATTTTCGTTCCCAAGCAAGAAGAAGAGATCAAATCCGGCGCCAACATGGTTTACGTAATGGGCGAAGTCGCAGCCCCTGGTGCTTTTGAAGGCAAAAGAGACGCGACCTTTATGGATATCTTGGCGAATGCGGGCGGCCCAACTCGATTTGCAGAGTCACGACAAATCCGTGTTATCAAAGCAGATGGCAGAGTGCTTAAATTCGATTTAGCGGCTTACACTGAAGGCTTACCTAACTCTAACCCTCCTAGCATCAAAGCTGGTGACGCGATTTTCGTTCCCGAGAAAACCGACATGAACGAGAAGTCTTGGTTGAAAATCACGCCAGACAGAGCAGTTAACGTGATTGGTGAGGTGAATCGACCTGGTCGTATTGAATGGTCAGATGAAATGAATTTCATGGGATTATTGGCACACGTCGGTGGCCCTACGCTACGCGCTGACACATCGAAAATCGAAGTTGTTACTGGTAGAAAGCTAGTTGTGTTTAACCTTGATGATTTTATTCGAAATGGTGCGCCACGTGACCAAATGCCACAAATTCGAGCGGGCTCTATCGTGCGTGTTCACGACTTGCCACAAGATCCTTCAGACAATAAATCACAATGGGTTCGTCAAAGCTCTGATGCTTCGATCTACATCTTTGGACAAGTGAATGCACCCGGTCGTTACCGCTTCACCAAAGACATGCACTTCCTTGATATCTTGTCTGCGGCTGACGGTCCAACAAAGGACGCCGACATCCACAACGTTCGAGTAACGCATCGTGACAAAACCTATTCGCAAGTAAGCAAACTTAACTTATCACTGTACTTTGAAACCGGTGACGAATCGTTACTGCCAAACGTAACCACTGGCGACACGATTTACATCCCAGAGAAAGGCAAAAACTGGTTAGATACACCGAAAGAAGAAACCGTTCGTGTGCTTGGTGCGATTAACAATCCGGGGCGTTATGTGTTCAACGACAACATGACCATTCTAGATATTCTGGCAGAAGCAGCAGGCCCTACCGACAATGCTTATGTAGAAAAAATTACCATCGTCAATATGTCTTGCTGCCAAGGTCAGGCTCGTACTTTTGACCTTGTTGAATTCAGCAAAACGGCGAACATTTACAATTTGCCGGTGCTACGCGCTGGTGACACGATTTACATCCCAGACCGTCGCGAAAGCTTTATTGAAAAAGCACGCGTCGGACTTGATGACATACTGCGTATCACCACCACCATCGTATTAATAGGAGCTTTATAATGACAATTTCAGCGACCCATGCCGAAGTCGAGCAACTGTATTTAGCTTCTGAACTTAACGGCCAAAAATCAATATGCGTCACCGCCTGCCATTCAGGTGACGGCGTAACATCTATTGCAACCGCACTAGCTGAGCGTTTTCTTCTTGCGGGTCATTCAACACTTTATGTTGATCTCAACTTATTCAACCCTGCTTTCAAAGATTTGAATATGCTAGAAGATAATCAGCAAGGTCAATTGATTGAACATGTTGAATCTCAGCGTACGTTTATCGGTGTACCTGCTCCACAAGTTGCTTCAACGCAATTGGCTTATAAAGATCCGACAACGTTACAAAAAGTGGTCAACAAATGGTTAGAGAAATACGACAGAGTCATCATTGATACCTCACCGCTTCTCAACATAAACAAAGGCAATATTCCGGCGCAGTCTGTCGCGAGCGCTTGTGGCAGTACACTAATTGTTGTCGCCTATGGAGAAACGTCGAGTCACCACCTAGAACAAGCGAAAAAGCTGCTTGATGCACAAAGTATCAATCTAATGGGCTGCGTGATGAACATGAAACAAAAGCCTAGCTTTGCACAAGAGTTGGTCAGACAAATCAATCGAATGAAATTTATCCCCGTTAAGCTTCGCGATAGCTTGGCAAACAAGCTGTATCAAAATGAGTTTTTGAACCTGCCGATGTAACTTTTCCGTGCCACTGTAACTTTCTTGTACAACTGTATGGCTGTCATTTATACCATGACAGCCACCTATCCTATTAAATTTCAAGCCGTGACAACTCTAAATACCTCCAAAACCAAATTGGGTGTTTTTGGCGAAATTATTATTGAAAATAAGATTTTAAAAACCATTCAACGCATTTCACACACGTCATTCATGGTCTTACCACCTTTAAATCCCTTCAAAAATAAACAGCCCCACACCTAACTTTAGCGGTAATGTGACACAGACGGTTAAAGTGCCATGTAAATCGCATCAAAGATGGAATTCGTACGATTATTCCCTAAGATTATAAATAGAGGTGGTTTTTGACGAATTTGTAATAGTTTGACAAAGTTATCCGATGGCTGTTGAAACACAGTGGATGAATTGGCAAATCACACTTCACTGACTTTGCACGTTTATCTATTCAAACTTCACCCATCCCTCCTTCTGCTCAAATGGTTCAAATACACGGAAAGGATCACCATCGAGCAATTTAGATAATCAATTTACCTTGGTTACCTTAGTTGTATTATTAAAGAGAAAGGAAACTCAATATGAAATACAAGTTAAGCTCCGTATTTTTGTTAGTAGCAGCAGCCAGCGGTAATGCTAACGCTGGAGAATGTGGCAGCGTAACAATCGCAGATATGAACTGGAACTCTGCAACACTGATCGCCAATATCGACCAATTCATCCTTGAACATGGTTATGGGTGTGATGCTGAACTTATCCCTGGCGACACTATGCCAACAGGCACGTCTATGATCGAAAAAGGCCAGCCTGATGTTGCACCTGAACTTTGGAGCAACAGCTTAAAAGACGCATTAGATAAAGGTGTTGAAGAAAAACGTCTTCGCTACGCAGGTAAAGCACTTGTGAACGGCGGCGAAGAAGGCTTTTGGGTTCCAGCTTACCTAGTAAAACAGTACCCTGAAATGGCAACCATCGAAGGCGTACGCAAAAACGCAAGCTTATTCAAACACCCTGAAGACCCAGATACATCTGCATTCTACAGCTGCCCTGCAGGCTGGAACTGTCAGATCAGCGCCGGAAACCTGTTTAATGCTCTTGAGCTAGAAAACAGCGGTTTCACGATTGTTGATCCAGGCTCGAGTGCCGGCTTATCTGGCTCTATCGCAAAAGCTTATGAACGTGAAGAAGCTTGGTTTGGTTACTACTGGGCACCGACGGCTGTGCTAGGTAAATACGACATGGTTAAAGTCGACTTTGGCAGTGGCGTTAATGAGGAAGAGTTCCTTAACTGTACCACTAAAGAAGATTGTGAATCGCCAAAAGCGACCATGTACCCGCCTTCACCTGTTCACACGATTACCACTGAAAGTTTTGCGTCACGTGCTCCTGAAGCATACGACTACTTTACTAAACGTGGTTTCACGAACGACAAAATGAACTCGCTACTTGCTTGGATGGAAGACAACCAAGCTGATGGCGAAGAAGCGAGTCTGCATTTCTTAAGTGAATTCCCAGAAGTATGGCACCCATGGGTTTCTGAAGAAGTGGCTAAGAAAGTTGAAGCAGAGCTGTAAGAGCTTGATTTAATAACAAGTAATTACGCTTCAACAATAAAACAGAAATAACGTCGCTATACTTGATGTTATTCATGATTCGGAGCCCTTTTCATTAGCGATTTTCTTATCGCATGGACAAGTGGCTCCGAACTATAAGGATATAAAATGGCTGACAGCAATTGGTTATCAAGCTTTCCAGAGATGGAACGCGGTGATTTACGAACCATAAAAAAGACGCTAGATGGCGCATACCGTGAATTTTCCCGTGAATACGGCGAAATGATTGAATCTCTCTTTGACCCTCTTCTTTCATTCCTCGTTTGGTTTGAAAAACTCCTTATCTCAACACCTTGGATTATAGTCCTGGCTGTGTGTACCAGCCTTGTCTACGCAGCAAGCCGTTCTTGGAAACTGGCTCTAGGCTGTGTTGCTTCTCTACTTCTCATTGGTTACTTTGGAATGTGGGAAGACACCATGCGGACGCTCAGTATCATCACTGTATGTACCTTGGTTTCAATATTCTTGGGCATTCCGATTGGTATTGCGATGGCTCGTTCAAATCGAGCTCAGTCAATTGTTACGCCGATGCTCGATATCATGCAAACCATGCCTGCGTTCGTTTATTTGATTCCAGTGGTAATGCTACTGGGCATCGGTAAGATTCCAGGGCTAATCGCCGTGGTTATCTACGCGATTCCACCTGTAATTCGTCTAACTAACCTAGGCATACGCTTAGTTGATAAAGAAGTCCTTGAAGCCGCTACCGCTTTCGGTGCGAGCAAAAAGCAACGCTTATGGGGTGTTCAACTTCCTCTAGCAATGCCCACGATCATGGCGGGTATTAACCAAACCATCATGATGGCACTGTCTATGGTTGTTATCGCATCCATGATTGGTGTGAAAGGCCTAGGACAACCGGTTCTCAAATCGATTACTAACCAGTACTTCACATTAGGCTTGATGAATGGTTTCGCCATCGTTGCCCTCGCAATCCTTTTTGACCGCGCTTCACAAGCGTACGCAAGAAGAACTAATGCGCATTTAGGAGGATTCAAGCATGACTAAACCATTGATTGAAATTAGTGGTCTGTACAAGGTGTTTGGACCGAAACCAATGTCTGTTATGAACCGAGTTCAAAACGGCGAACACAAAGATCAGATTCTTGCGGATACGGGTCATACCGTTGGTTTGAAAGAGATCAACCTTGAGATTAACCGTGGTGAAATCTTCGTTATCATGGGGCTTTCTGGCTCGGGTAAATCGACGCTGATTCGCCACTTCAACCGTTTGATTGACCCGACTCAAGGTAAAATCATGGTTGAAGGCATTGATGTGATGAGCCTCAACACTAAACAGCTAGAAGAGTTCCGTCGTCATAAAATGTCGATGGTATTCCAACGCTTTGGCTTAATGCCTCATCGCACTGTGGTTGAAAACGTTGCGTACGGGTTGGAAGTACAAGGCATCAAAAAAGAAGACCGTTTAGCAAAAGCCAACGAATGGTTAGAAACCGTGGGCTTGAAAGGTTACGGCAAGCAATACCCTGTGCAACTTTCAGGTGGTCAGCAACAACGTGTTGGCCTTTCTCGCGCTCTGTGTACTAACGCTGAAATCTTGTTAATGGATGAAGCCTTTTCGGCACTCGACCCTTTGATTCGAAGTGAAATGCAAGATCAGCTTATCGAACTTCAAGAGAAGCTTCATAAGACGATTGTTTTCATCACACATGATCTGGACGAAGCACTCCGCCTAGGCGATAGAATCGCAATTTTGAAAGACGGCGAGTTAGTACAACAAGGCACACCACATGAGATTCTGCTAAATCCAGCCGATGATTACGTGGAAGCGTTCGTGAAAGACGTAAACCGTGCTCGTGCACTGACCGTTGAAACCGTTATGCAGCCTCCTCTGTATCGAATCACATCAGAAACGATTGAAGGTGCTCTGGCACAGATGAAGATGCTGAAAAACGATTACGCTTATCACGTAACGGATGACGGCTATCAAGGCCTAGTCACACAAGAGAGCCTACAAGACGCAGTTGAAGATTCATCGGTACATGATTTTAGTGATGAGATATACGAAGAAGTCCCTGCCATCTTACCAGATGCGGTGATTGAAGAAGTGCTACCGGACACTATGTCTTGTGACTACTCTCTTCCAGTTGTTGATGAAGACGGTAATCTAAAAGGTGAACTCGAGAGAAGCGCTGTTGCTGATATCTTCTCAGAAAGTAGCGAGGAAGAAGTAGAAGCCGACCCAAAGCCAAAGATTGATAAAGCTTCGTAGTCCTACTTTTCGTGATTTAAAGCTCGGCTGTTTAAATTATCGCTATTTGCGTTATCGCTATTTAGATTAGCCCAAACTGCTTACCCCGCTCTAAGACCACTGTTGTTAATTCACTGCAGTGGTCTTTTTTATTTGTATCGGGCTCGTTTTCTTCTGAGATCTACCCGCACCTTAGGCTTTATAGGCACCTAAGTTTATATTTCATAAGAGAAAGCAAAATAAAATCAGTCCGTTAGGTTTGTCACAAACCCAATAGCAAGATGAGTGAGATGCCAATTAAATGCTCTATTTGTACGGCAACCAGTTGAAATTATTCTAGAAAATGACTAAAACTTAATAGTATTAACAGATATTAAGCTCAATAAAAGGACTTAGTTTGATGAATTCTACTTTAGCGTCAGACGCAGCTACAAATCTAAACTCACAACAAGTGAGCGAGCTTGTCGATGAAAGCGTTCTGGAGCAAATGATTCGCGATACAAGTGCGGACATTATCCCTATCTTGATCGACCATTATGTCGAAGAATCACAAACACGCTTGGTCGCTATAAAAGAGGCAGTCACGCAGAAAGACGCTCAAACACTTGAGTTCGAGGTCCACACTCTCGGCAGCACAGCGCTTTCGTTAGGTAATCGCCCTTTGGGTGAATTAGCTCGAGCTTTAGAAAAGCTATGTTTAGAACAGAGTCATGATGCGGCATTTCGACAAGTTGATGAATTACTAGAGCTCGCAGAGCGTTCAATAAAAGCCTTGCTTGAAAGGAAAGAGGCAGGCTTCAGCTAGCTTTGCATGTTCATTATCGGTATCAGATTAAAAACTCAAAACAGTCGTTATTAATATAGTCGCCATAAGATGGGCTCCATCATGAACAGCAATGCGAGAAGTTATACAGGCCGCTTCTTAAAAGATTGCATGTGGTAGATAACAAATACACAAGACTCGTATTGATGGTTGCATATCACTATGTTATTGATTGGTTAGGATAAAGTTTCAAAAGGAATACACAATGCGCCCTAAGGTATTGTTAGTTGAAGACTCCACCTCACTCGCCGTACTCTACAAGCAGTACGTAAAAGACGAGCCCTATGATATTTTCCACGTCGAAACCGGCGCGGAAGCTAAGACCTTCATTGAAAGGCACTCTCCACAGCTTGTGATTCTCGACCTTAAGCTTCCTGACATGCCAGGCGAAGAAGTCTTAGATTGGATTACTGCTAACGAAATACCGACCGCTGTCATCATCGCGACAGCGCATGGTTCAGTAAACATCGCGGTAGACCTTATCCAACGCGGTGCAGAAGACTTCTTAGAGAAACCCATTCAAGCCGATCGACTCAAGACCTCTGTTAGCTTGCATCTAAAAAGAGCGAAACTCGAAAACCTCGTCGATAACATGCAAAGCAAATTCGATCGTGATCGTTTTCATAATTTCATTGGCTCTTGCCTACCCATGCAGGCGGTTTACAAGATCATTGATTCGGTAGCACCAACCACTGCCAGCGTGTTTATTAACGGCGAAAGTGGTACAGGTAAAGAAGTGTGTGCGGAAGCCATTCACCAAGAGAGTCAGCGTAATGGTAAACCCTTCGTGGCCATTAACTGCGGCGCTATCCCTCGAGACCTAATGGAGAGTGAAATCTTCGGTCACGTTAAAGGTGCGTTTACCGGTGCGACAACCGACCGGAAAGGTGCAGCAATGCAAGCGCATGGCGGTACCCTATTTCTCGATGAGCTTTGTGAAATGGAACTGGAGATGCAGAAGAAGCTCCTCAGATTTTTGCAAACTGGTACGTTTACTCCACTCGGTGGCAACCGCGAGATTAAAGTGGATGTCAGAATTATCTGTGCGACCAACCGCGATCCACTGGTTGAAGTAGAAGAAGGACGTTTTAGAGAAGACCTTTACTATCGTGTTCACGTTGTGCCTATCGAAATGCCACCGCTTCGTGAACGAGGAAGTGACATTGTCACCCTATCTAATCACTTCTTGAAACTTTACGCGAAGCAAGACAAGAAGAAGTTCAAATCAATAGACAAAGAAACGCAGAATCTACTTAAACGTTATGCGTGGCCAGGCAATGTGCGTCAGTTGCAAAACATCATCCGTAACATCGTGGTGTTGAACAATGAAACGAGCGTGACTAAAGACATGTTACCGCCTCCGATGAATAAAGTAGATGCCGCTCCATCATCTAAATCAGTGACACCAATTCGAGTAACTGCGCCTCAACCTGCAGTTGTTGAAGCACCAGAAGCTAAGTTGCCACCGATTACTCCGGAAGAGTTGGAACAATCGTCAGTTGCTCAAGCTCACAACGAGCCGATGACGCCTGCATTTACCACAAGCGAAGGTGCTATTCGTCCAATGTGGCAAATAGAACGTGAAGCCATTCAACATGCCATCAATCATTGCGATGGGAATGTGTTAAACGCTGCTGTGCTGTTAGAACTTAGCCCTTCTACTGTTTATCGTAAGAAACAGGCTTGGGAATCGGAAGATGAGTACAATCAAGCCTAACCAAGGTGTACTCGACATAAACCTTCATGAGATTTGGCTGTTGATCGACAGCCAAACTTTTGGAGGCATAGAAACGCATGTTTTAGAATTAGCACAAGGCCTGATATCGGAAAGCGCTCAGTATTCAGAGGCTGTTCGTATCGTTCTTTTGACTAAGTTTAATCCTGAAGCGATCATCGTTGAAAAGTTGAATGCGCTGAACATCCCTTTTAGTTACCTCTCCGATTTAGCCTCATGTTCTGTAGATTCAAATGGCAATAGCGCGACACAGCTGAAACGTGCAGTTCAACATTATCAACCAAGGCTTATCCATGCTCATGGTTACAAAGCCAGTTTGGTCAGCAAGTTAATCAAGCTTCCGCCTCGTTTCAACAACACAAAGCAAATCACCACTTATCACGCAGGTGAAACCCCAACAGGCAAAGTATGGCTTTATGATTGGCTCGACCGTTACAGCAGTTTTCTTTCTGATCAGTCGCTCGTGGTCAGTGAAAAGATTAAAGCGAAAGTGCCGAGTCAAACCCATCAATTGAATAACTTTGTTAAAATGCCAACCGGGTTAACAAGCTCCCCTTCATCAAGCCCATTCCATGTTGGTTTTGTGGGGCGATTGAGCCATGAAAAAGCGCCTGATCGATTTGTTGCATTAGCCAAACAGTTTCCTGATGTTCGGTTTGAGCTTTTTGGTGACGGGCCAGAAATGGACATCTTAGTTAAATCGCAGCCTGATAATGTGACCTTTCATGGGCATCAGACCAATATGGACGACGTCTGGAGCCAAATCGATCTGTTAATCATCCCTTCTCGCTTTGAAGGCTTACCTATGGCGGCATTAGAAGCCATGATTCGTGGCATTCCCGTTCTCGCCACCTCAGTTGGTAACTTGCCTCAACTCATCGAGCATCAAGTTAACGGCTACCTTGCAAATTCAGAAGCTGAGCTAGAACAGTTTTTATCTTTGTGGATGTCATTGACGAACGAGCAACGTAACTCTCTCAAGAGTCACGCGATAGAAACCGTGAAAAACCAATACTCTCCACAAGCCGTTGTCCCGCAGTTGTTGGAAATCTATCAACTCGACCGTTAATTCTAGCCTTAGTCGATAACTGGTTATTTGGGCTTGATGATTTAAGTACTTTAGTCAGTTTTATACTGATTCTCAAAATGACAAAACTCACCTCAAGGCTACGCCCTCACTTAATAATCCAACATTAAATCAGTAAGTTAAATAAAATGCATAACTGGCACTCACTTTGCAATCTTTAACATCAGGCGTAACTACGTCTTAAAAAGATTACGAGCCGAGTCCTAAAGAGTTTATTTGCCAATAGAGGTCACAATGGTCAACCCTGAAGCCAATAGATTGCCAGTCATCATCACGATCAGCACCTTGTGTGTTGGGCTTGGTGTTGTTTGGTACTTTGTGCCTCACCCTGCTGTCATTGTGGCGCTCGCTCTTGTGCCATTGGCCGGGTTATTCGTGTTAAACAAAACATTCTGGTTAGTTCTATTGTTCGTTGTCTTTTCATTTTTCCGAATTCACGAAGCTATACCTCAGCTCTATTCGCTAAAAATACCGCTGATGCTTTCATTAGGCGCTCTGTCGGCTCTTCTATGGCATGCATTAATCAGTAAAGAACTTAAAATCTTCTGGCACCCTTGTTTAAATTGGCTCGCCATATTTTGGGTATTGGTTTTCATTGGTATTATCTTCGCGTCCAACAGGCCAATAGCACTAGCAGAATTCAAGGGCGTTTATTGGAAAATTATAGTGATGACGCTTGCGATTACTTGGCTAGTAAACACCACGGAAAATCTCGCAAAAACCGCGATGACGATCATCTACGCTGGCGCTTTAGTCAGCTCTATTGCCGTGTACAACTCAGTAAATGGTATTGGGCTTGTCGAGGGCTCACGCGTGACTATTGGCCGCGATTTTGGCTCTATGTTAGGTGACCCGAACGACCTAGCACTGGTACTGATGTTCCCACTCGCCTTTACAATAAGCCAAGCCACCACGACTGGCATCTCACGATCCAAACGTTTAATCAGTGCCTTAGTTTGTCTGTTACTGCTCGCCGCCATTATTGCGACTCAAAGCCGTGGCGGATTACTGGGGTGTATTGCGGTGATTGGTATTTTTGCGTGGAAACTAGTGCGCTCTAAAGTTCTCTTAATCTCCGTAGGAACTGTCGTGGCCGTAGTGCTCTACTTGGTTGCTGGGATCTCAGACAGATCTTCTGGTGGTGCCGCTGAACAAGGTATCGATGAATCTGCAATGGGGCGAATCTATGCTTGGGAAGCGGCAGTAAAAATGGCAGTTGAAAATCCACTGACTGGCGTAGGGTTGAACAACTTCTTCTCGAACTACTTCTTTTATAGTTCGCACTGGGACGGACTGAATCACGCCGTTCACAGTACTTGGTTTGGTGTGTTAGCAGAGACTGGCTTTATTGGTCTGATCATTTTTGTCTGCCTTATCGTTTCTTTGATCAAAACCTCTCGCTCTACGCTAACGAGATTAAAAAACTCGACCACAGAAATCTCCCCCGAGCTTAATGCGGTCGCCTATGCGATCTATGCAGGTCTGATTGGCACAATAGTGTCGGGGACATTTTTGACTCAAGGCTTCAACTGGCCGATTTATATCCTCGCAGCACTCACAGTTTGCGCCTCAAACGTATCTCAAACTGCCTGTCAAAATGAGAAAACCTAAAAGCTATATTTTAACTCATTGAAAATATTATATTTATTAAATGGCACAGTATATGAAAGTACTTCTATATAACAAAACAGAGGATTTTCATTATGACGTCAGTATCTATACATCAATTCAAACATTGGCTTAAGTTTCATCCTAATTCTCGAATTAGAAATGTGTTTTTCATTTTGAAAGACATCAGAAGCGCAGAGCTACCTACCCCTCAAGTACTTAATCGCTGCCTATATCAAGCGCACAAGCTAGTGGTGAATCTGGTTTCTGGCTTTACGCGATTCTTTTACTGGACTCCGGCTTTCAAAGGTCGTGTGGCTCAATGTGGCAAACGCCTGTATTTGTATGGTGGACTGCCTTTCGTCAGCGGTCCGGTGCAAATTACGATTGGCGACAACTGCCGTATCTCTGGCCACACGACATTCTCTGGTTGTACTCAACAACTTGAAGGCTTGGAACACCCACTATTGTCGATTGGCAATAACGTCGACATTGGTTGGCAGTCGACTATCGCTGTTGGAGGTAAAGTGGTTATCTCTGACAACGTACGAATCGCAGGCGGCGCTTTTCTATTTGGATACTCTGGACACCCGCTTGATGCAAAACGCCGAGCGCTAGGTGAAGGTGACGACCCTCAGCAAATCGGTGACATCATTCTTGAACCCGATGTTTGGTTAGGCACGAATGTGACGGTTAAAGGTGGCGTAACCATCGGCGAAGGTGCCGTAATAGCCGCAGGCAGCGTAGTAACAAAGAACATCCCGGCTTTTGCAATCGCAGGTGGCAACCCAGCTCGAGTTGTCGGTCACATTAAACCCGTTGAAGTGACAGAATCCGATATGTTCGATTCGTTAGAGACTCATGGAGGTGACCATGCGTGATTTAATCGTATTTGGTGAAGACTTTGGTGGCCTACCTTCATCGACTCAACATTTAGTTCGTCACCTTGCTAAGCAGCACAAAGTCTTATGGGTCAACTCAATTGGCTTAAGACAACCGAAGCTGTCCGCCAAAGATGCAAACCGAGCGTTCAACAAGTTGTTTGGTAAAACCAAGGCCGTAACTCAAAACATGCTCGACTCTGAGGGACACGACAACATTACTATCGTTAACTTAAAGACAATCCCTGCGCCTGCTTCTAAATTTTCTAGAAAGTTGGCTCAGCAAATGATGTTGCACCAACTAAAACCGATTATTGCGGAGCTTAATCTGAACGCGCCTATCCTATGGACTTCTCTTCCGACCGCTATTGATTTGTGCGGACACTTAGGCGAGTCATCTGTGGTCTATTACTGCGGTGATGATTTTAGCGCGCTGGCTGGTGTTGATCATGACACCGTTGCACAGCACGAATCAGAGCTAATCGAAAAATCAACGCTTATATTCGCGGCTAGCAAAAAATTGATGGGTAAATTTCCAAAGCATAAAGCGCACTTGCTACCACATGGTGTCGACGTAGACCTATTTTCAACACCCGCACCAAGAGCAAAAGATTTACCAAGCAACCACCGCCCTATTGCTGGTTTTTATGGCAGCCTTTCTAAGTGGCTTGATTATGAAATGATTGATCATGTTGCGAATGCGATGCCGGAATGGGACTTTGTTTTCATAGGTCCAAACGAGCTTGATAAGCTCATGCTGCCTAAGTTGAGTAACGTACATTACCTTGGCCCTCGTCCACACCACACGCTACCAAGCTATTCTCAACACTGGGATGTGAGCTTGTTGCCGTTTGTTGATAACGAGCAGATCCGAGCGTGTAGCCCACTCAAACTAATGGAATACCTTGCGGCGGGCACACCCATTATCACAACACCGTTCCCTGCTTTGGTTCCATATCAAGGGCACGTAACCACGGTTGGCAGTGCCAACCAAATGATTTGGGCGCTTGATCATGCACGCGAGCTAAGCAACTCACCTATCTCTGTCGTCGAACAAGAGAGCTGGCAGAACCGTGGTAACTTCGTACATTGGATGTTGGAGCTATTATGAATAATCTGAAATTGCGGTTATTAGTCATCATCAATGCGATGTGGCGCCAACGCTACGTTATCGTTCTGCCAATGCTTATTTTGCCCTTTGTAGGCTTTGGTGTGAGCAAGTTGGCTCCAACTAAATATGACGCGCATACCAGTATGTTGATTCAAGAAACGGCCAAGATGAATCCATTCTTGGAAGACATTGCCGTTTCGACGATGCTCAAAGATCGACTTAACGCATTGAGAACACTGCTTCACAGTCGACATGTGCTTTACTCGGTCGCTGATGAACTGCAATTAACCACGCCAGATATGCCTGAAATTGAGAAACAAGAGATCATTACTGACCTGTCTCAACGTCTAACGGTGACTCAGCTTGGAAAAGATTTTCTAAAGATAAGTCTAACGTCGAACACACCAAATGGAATGGAAGCGACGCTGCGCTCGGTAAGTGAACATTTCATTGAACAGTTACTCGCACCGGAACGTTCATCGATTGAAGATTCAAGTAACTTCTTGAAAATCCATATCGACAAACGTAGCGCAGAGCTTGCAGAAGCAGAAGAAGCGCTAGCTGCATACATGAATGAGAATGTTCATTCGACGCCTGAGGTACAGAGCCAAAGTTTGAATCGCTTAGCTTCACTCAAACAAACACTGGCAGAAAAAGAGGCCGAGTTATCGGGTGTCGAAAAAAGTTTAGGGTCAATCGACCAACAACTTTCAAGAACCAACCCTGTGATCGGTAAATTAGAAGACCAGATCATCGACATTCGTAGCGACCTTACCTTGTTACAAGCTAAATACACGGACAAGCACAGTGCTGTGCAAGCTAAAGTGCGTGAGCTAGACAGACTAGAGAATGAACGTAAGAGTTTGCTCGAGGTAACCCAGCCAACGATGAACAGCGACCAGCTTTGGGACATCGCAAGTAGTACGACACTGAACAAACTTTCTGATACCCAACCTCTTCTGGTCACTCAATTACACAGCCTACAGCTGGTTCGTGCTCGCTTTGAGTCTTTAACTGAAGAGACCAAAAGCCTTCGAACTATGATTTTCGAATTAGAACACAAGGCCAATAACTTCGGCGAAAATGCAAAAGAGATGTACCGCCTTAAACGTCAAGTTGAAATCAAACGTCAACTATATGATGAACTGACAGAGCGTTATGAAATGGCTCAACTAACGGGTTCGCTTGGTGTATTTGAGCAAAACAAACGTGTGAAGATTATCGATTTGCCTTTCACACCGAGTGTCAAATCTAACATGCCGACTTTTGTTTTTATTCTGGCTGGATTCGTTGCAGGTATCGGACTGGGTATTGGTTTAGCGGTATTGTTTGAACTGTTTGATTCTTCAATCAAACGCAAAGACGAAATCGAAGATATCTTGGGTGTCCCTGTGATAACGGTGATCCCTAAAATGAGCTAGTCAGCCTCAAAGCCATTTATGACTTGCTAGATTCACAGCTTTCAAATTTCCTAGCTTCGTGCATCCTAGAGCAAAACGCCAACACTCGGTTGGCGTTTTGTTTATTTAGAGCCCCAGTTCTAATGCTACTTTCGATTTACCCAGCCCTATGATTCAAACTGCCATTCAATTGTATTTTGTTTTGATTCCCATTTTGAGAAATGAAAACTGCCCTAGAATTGAATAATCTAAACGCATGAAAAATATAGGTTATTTAATTGGCACAACTCCTGCAATCTCCTTGTGTAGTTAAACGTTTTAAAGAAGTTACTTCAAGAGAAACGTCAGAAAGGCGAAATAAGAATCACAAAGGCAGGGTCCAAACTATGAATACGCATTTAACGAAGCATGGCAAAATGATCATACACGTTGTTCAGCACCTTGCACCGGGTGGATTAGAAACCCTAACTCTGGATTTGCTCCGCCTTGCTAAACCAACAGACCAAGTGTTGATTGTCAGTTTAGAGGGTACTAAACAAGAGTCTATAAACAACTGGCCGAAGCTAGAGCCATACAAAAAGCAAATCGTCTTTTTGGATAAAGCACCAGGCGTACAATTCAATATCATTATTAAGCTAATTAAAGCCTTCAACGCGATTCGCCCTGATGTGGTTCATACCCATCATATTGGCCCACTGTTATACGCTGGTTATGCCGCTCGCGTAACCGGGGTTCCAACTCGAATCCATACCGAACATGACGCGTGGCATCTGAACAACAACAAACGTCGTCGATTACAAGCGCTTGCTTTAAAAGCTGCTCAACCAACGTTAGTTGCCGACGCGACACGTGTTTATAACCAACTACGCACTGCTTTTTCTTATGAGAACATCATTACCATCAAAAATGGCGTTGATTGTGAGAAGTTTAAGCCGATGTCGAAAGAACACGCGAGAGCAAAACTAAACCTGCCGACAGACAAACACATCATCGGTTGTGCAGGTCGACTAGAACATGTCAAAGGCCAAGACCAACTTATTAAAGCACTGACTCTTTTACCTGCAAACATGGTTGTCGCATTGGCTGGCGGCGGTACGAAACGCAATCAACTAGAGCAACTGACTAGCCGCTTGAATCTGAGTGACCGAGTCATCTTTCTTGGCTTAGTTGAAGACATGACCACGTTTTACGGAGCGTTGGATACGTTCTGCCTACCTTCACGCCACGAAGGACTGCCGCTTTCTACACTAGAAGCTCAGGCGTGCAACATCCCTACCGTCGCAATGAATGTAGGAGCTGTCGATGAAACCTTATGTCCAGTCAGCGGCGCCCTCGTCAAAAGCGGCAGCATTGTGGGGTTAGCTAGTGCGCTATTAGAAAAGCAAAATGAACGCTTTTTGTCACCTCGTCGTTACGTACTCGAAAACTTCGACATCATCAAAATGGTTTCGTCTTACAACGATATATCAGAAGGAGCTTACGCATGATTGATTGGTTGCTTGCGGGACTTTGTTTGTTTTCAGGTGCGTTGATTGTCTATCATCACGCAGCCTACCCTTTGTTACTGCGTTGGTATGCGAAAAGCCACCCCGCACGCAAAGTTGAAGAGAGTCATCGTTGCTACAAAGAGGAACAGCAAGATGGCACGTTGCCGACCATCACCGTTCTTGTTCCTGCATTTAACGAAGAACAGTGGATCGCAGACAAGATTCGTAACCTTGCTTCACTCGATTACCCAAAAAAGAAGTTGGAAGTCATTATCGCTTGCGATGGTTGCACTGATAACACAGTCGCCATTGCACAAATGACCATACAAGAAGCGATGTGCAGTGATGTTTATTTTGAGATACATGACCATCAAGTAAACCGAGGTAAAGTCGCGGTTGTTAATGAAGAAGTGACACGTATAACCAGTGATATCACGGCGATGAGTGATGTTTCTGCCCTTATTTCATTGGATGCTTTGCTTATAGCTGCCGCTCATTTTGAAAGTGACAAGGTTGGAGTGGTAAACGCAACGTATCAACTTTGTCCAACAGGCAATGAAGGCGAAAACACGTATTGGCAGTACCAAACCGCGGTTAAAGAGTCTGAGGCTTCGTTAGGTTCTAGCTTGGGTTCTCATGGCGCTTTCTACTTGTTTAGAACACACCTGTTTGAACTGCTTCCACTCAACACTATTAATGATGATTTCATCTTACCGATGCAAATCGTTAAACAAGGTTACATCGCCGAATACGAAACCCAAATGGTGGCATTAGAGCTAGAAGAATCGAACCTAGAAACAGACTTCAAAAGAAGACTTCGTATTTCAGCGGGCAACATGCAACAAGCGATTCGATTATTTGCCTTGTTCAGCCCGAAGTTTAAAGGCATCGCGTTTGCGTTCTTTTCAGGAAAAGGACTTCGCCTACTCACTCCATATTTAATGATTGTGTGCTTAGTGTGCTCAATCTTACTTAGCAACTACTTGGTATTTGAAGCGCTGTTATGGGCTCAAGTTGCCGTTTATACCATTGGCGTCCTTGGCTGCATCTTGCCAAAGCGTCTAGTAAACAAACCTATTTCATTAATCTCTTATTTGATAGTTGGACACTACGCCAACTTCATTGGTGGCATTCGTTACCTAATCGGACTAGAAAACTCACCTTGGACACGAGCAAATCATTAAGGACTTATTATGATGAACATCGAACAGCTATCTACCCAAAACCTATACCAATACAAAATCTCACGTGCTAAACGTACTTTCGATTTTGTAAGCTCACTGATTGCTTTGATTTTGCTAGCGCCCGTATTCCCGTTGATTGCGATGGCGATTGCACTCACTTCTCGTGGCCCTATTTTCTACCGTCAATTGCGCGTTGGTAAATCGACACCGGAGAAAATGGAAATCTTTGAGATCATGAAATTCCGTAGCATGTACGAGGATGCAGAAACTCGCTCTGGTGCAGTTTGGGCTACCGCGAATGACCCACGAATCACGCCTGTTGGCCGCTTTTTGAGAAAGACACGTCTTGATGAACTGCCACAACTGATCAATGTACTGAAAGGTGAAATGTCTCTAATTGGCCCGCGCCCTGAACGCCCTACTTTTTACACCAAACTAGAGAACGAAATTCCTTACTTTGCCGACCGTACATACGGTGTAATGCCTGGTATTACAGGGCTTGCACAAGTAAATCAAGGTTACGACACCTGTATTGATGATGTACGTCGTAAAGTAGGTTTTGACCACAGTTATGCACTAAGCCTATGTTCGGTTAAGTCTTGGATTGCCGCTGATCTCAGCATCATCTCTAAAACAATCATCGTAATGGTAGATGGTCGAGGTCGCTAAACCAGTATGGTCTAATGTGGATACAAAGCCTGTTTTCTATAAAGCCTTAGGGGGCGATTGGAGAGTCGCTAATGAAACACAGAGTGCCGAATTAGCCCACGTTAACTAGACTCGCTGCTCTCGGTTCTCAGTTGAATTGTGTAATAAGGTTTCTTCCCTATCAATTGACGTAAACATTGGCAATGAATGTATAACGCAGATGTGGCTTGAGTTAGGGATTAGAAATTAAGAGCTCAGAGTTAAGAGTTAAGACGAGAAAGCTTATATTCATAGAAAACCACAGCACTTTCGTCAGAGGCTTGCTCAACAAAACCTAGCTTTTTAAGTAAGTTGGCAGAGGCTATGTTTGAACGATCGACACCGCCAATCAGTGTGGACCATGACTCGGTTTTTGCGACTTCTGTGATGAAACTCTGCAATAACTCACTCGCGAAACCCTTGCCCCAGAACTCTTCTGCAAGCAAGTAGCCAATATGAGCATCACTTTCGTCTTCTACATAAGCGAACAGAAAACCAATTAATTGATTATCGTTGGATTTCACTTGAAGTAAGCGGCTCTCCGACAACATTCGATCGAGCCAAATTTCAGCCAGCTCACCTGACACAATACCATGAAAGTATGGTGGAAGGTTTTCAACGACTGACGGGATTAGAATGCCAGGTACTCGCTCAAGCAGAGCCGAACGTTCAGGAACAGTAAGTTCACCTGCGACTTCTTCTACTTTTAGTCTTTGAGTTTCAAACGAGATCGCCATGTGTCCTGCCCAATTTGATAAAAATGTGGATTATACACCTGAGTTCTCGTGTTGGCTTCGTTTCCAGGCTAAAGCAAACTAAAGAACTGCCACGCCTTCAACTTCAATCACTGAGTTAACATTTGCTCGCTCGATTATCTTGAGTAACGTCGTTTGAACTAATTCATTATCTCGGATTTCGGTTTCACAAGAAAAACGCTCTTCTTGAACACCATCGCCCTCACCCAGCATAAATTGAACCGCGACTTCCGTTGCGAGATCTTTGGTCGCTCCGTAGTACGCTAACGTGATTTTTGGGTATCCGTGGTCGCCTTTTTTAACCTGCTTTGCGATACGTTTTTTGGCTTTATCTAAATTCATACAACTTCCTTTTAAGTTTGAAATACAAGGTGACTAGAACACCTTTTTAAACGGTAAGCAATACAATCAGCGTTGGTTATAGAGATTCCCTAGCCTCTTGATACTAATCAAGATGGTACACTCTTAACGCTTTAAAGAGTGATAGCTAGAACACAGATAACCAGTTTAAGAAATATAATGACAGCGCGTAAGAATTACGCGCCAAGAAGCGGTAGATGTTTTCGTTGTTGATAAGTTAAGGCTAACTCTAAGCACTGCTTGATTGGTGCTTTGGGAAGTGGTTCAGTTAGGTTCAAGACGATTGCCCGATTACCTTGAAATACCAATGTGCCATCGTGCAATTCTCTGAATGTGTCGACTAGCTTCGTTTGACAGTTAAAGAACAAGTAATAGTTGTTTGGTGACTTCAATTTCCAGTCGATTCGAATTGGGCTGCCCGTCTTAACGCTGTAACTCGGCTCGCCCCATTTCAGAGACTCTTCGACTTCACCTAGTTCCAAATCAGAGCAAAGCTCAAAGATTAATGAACGCAACTCTTCAAGCCGAGCTCGAACATCATCGGGATACTCGTCGAAATGTGTTTTGATTGCTCTGTCCATTCAACCTCCGATTCATTTGTTGTGATATTAAAGTCCAGCTCACTTAAAGCATAGAACCTTAAACATTAGCCCAACTTTAAACGAAAAGTGCCAAGCCTAATAAATCATTTTTCGTTTATCTGTTCGTTAGCGGTTTCAAGGCCAGCTTTAAACCGTCCGTATCCTTACAACCAATGTAAACATGCTTTCCATTACTTAAGCTTAACTTAAGCGCTGAACCTATCGATGCATTATACAACCAACCATCGCTCAGCATTCGGATACCAATACCTTGATACCACTTGCTTTGATAGAACGATGTCTCGGTAATGTCTGACACTTCTACATTCTTACGCAAAAAGCCAAAGCCGAAATACCAACTTAGTACATTGTCTTTGACCTCAATGGTCATGGAGAAAAAGAGCAAAGCAATTAAACCATTGATGGCGTGAGCGACTAATGTCCCGGGGTTATTATCCGAGGTAACGACAATGAAAGCACTTATCGCAACAAGGATGAGCAGCAATCCCTTGTTGAATTCCTTACTATAAAACACAGCGACAACTCCTATAGACAACGAACAACCCACTAACTAGCCAACAGTTATCTTACTGCAGCCTTTCTAAATAATCGTAGCAAGTAATGCAGGCATACTCCCACAACCAAACCAAGTAGCATCGCCTTGATACTACCAACCCAAAGTATCAAGCCAGAATAACCTTGTCCCGGACCTAAGCCTTGTTTATTAATCACATCGACGAACATAAATCCGTTCCACAGCACATGCAGTGAGGCTGTAAATCCATGCACACAAATTGCGATGGTTCCAAGTAACTTGTACTTGCTAATGACTGGTGCGCCACAAAAAATGACAACAAGCGCAAAGGTAAAAATCAGAGGGCCAGACAATACTAAAGTGAGTGTGGTTACTTCAACGTGGCTCTCTATGCCATAACTGTATGTACAAAATACCATTGTCATTGAAAACAAAAGCGAAATGAGTGCGAACCATAGCGTTCTATTCATTGGGGTTCCCTGCCTTAATAGTGGGTTTAGGACAAATTCGATAATCGACAGGAAGAACTAATTACCAAAAATACGGTATGAGAAATGCCCTTGTTACTCTACTATTCGATGGACGACTCAGACTTTCATAAACCCAATGTAACAGAAGACTTAGAACACAAGGCAATATTGCTTCGGCTATATTGAACCACGAGCATAGACTGAAGACAGGTGCTACGACGGAACAAGTAAGGTAGGCTCTACTCATCAAACGATGAGCAATCCACGTATATCAGCATGAGAACCGACGACATTACTTGCTTCATCTATGTGATAACACTATCCCTTAAATAACAAGAAAGGCTCTATAAATGCGGGAGCAGAAACTTCTACGCTCTTATTGACAGAGGGGGTCATATCGCCCAATTAAGGTGTGAAGCACGCTACCACAGCATTTGAATAGAGCATCTTAATCACTAAACTTGATTCAAACCAAAAATGCCAAGCGTGCTGAATCACTCTTAAATTGTTTGTTAACTGGCTTAGTGACGCTGGTTATGTGAACGCTCATTCCTAGTTTTAGCTTCTGCAATTTTGCCCTTAACATCTTTCAGCGCAGATTTTGTTTGTAGAAATGTTGCAAACAAAAGATACAACTGAATGATTGCTAGTACCACGATTGTAAAAAACAAAATTCCTCGTAGGTAATTACGATACTCATTCAAAAAGCTGATTTGGACAGCAACTTCTTTAACGAACGGAATCCCAACACTAATTGCGATAACAACAATTGAGGTAATGATTGTTTTTATAAAACCAAGCAATACATTATTATCATGTTGCGCTTGTTCATAAACAGCATCATTAGCAGCTTTTAGAGCCAGTTCTGTCGATGCCAAAGCCTTAGGATATACAAGAGCTAACCAGGCACCAGTTACGCCAAAGATTATAGCTGAGACGTTTCTAATCTCCGACAATAAACTCGCTTGCTTGGCGTAAGAAATATTCATACCCAAAGTCACTGCATAATACGAACCCAGAAACGTAGCAACTAGCAGAATGAATTTTGCTAATTTAGATTTCATGCGCTCTGTCGTTGCTCCAAAGTTGACACGTTATCTTCTAACAAGTTGACCAGTTCACTTCGATGAGAATGTAGTGTCTGAAGAAGTACATCACCTTTAACTAATTGTCCTACCAAAACCCACTCAATATCGACCGTTATTTTTATTTTTGCAAACGACTTACTCAACCACTCTGTTTTCTCAGCGCCAAAACCATTGTTGTCAGGAAATACAAAACCTACGTCTTCCCAATTACTTTTACTTGGTGAAGTCTCGTATGTTGAGAACATTTCTTGAACTTCACTCTCTGTCGGCGTGTAGCTAAATTCATATTTAAGAGACACATCATGATCATGAATCGCTGTTTCGGTTGATATGCCGACACGGCTTTTTAAGTTGTCGATTAAGCCTTTATCTGCGACTTGTCCACGTTCGAGGTTGATACGGCGAACTACTCCACGAATATGCTGACAGTTTGAAAGTATGAGGTGTCTTTTCGAAGGGTTTCGATACAGTTGTTTACTAAACCTAGGTTCAAGATCGTTGTGAATCGTGCCATAAGCAGACCGATAACCGATAAACTGATCACTTTCATCAAAAGTTGCAAACCTACTTTCAGTACGGAAAAAGCTCTCTAACCAATAACTAAACGCATTCATACCTGAGCGAGGATTACCAAAGGTAATTGTAGCCATTACAGATTTAGACGGTATGAACCAAAAGTAGGTTGCATATCCTGGAATTGAACTTTCCGGCAAGTTCCCTTGGTGAAACGTTTGCTCAGAAACATTCGTCAACTGAGTTCCTGCATCCAAAGCATAGACGGAATCACCACTGGCATGTGTTCGGTTCCAAAAGCAAAATAGGTAGTCATCATTATATTTTTGCGCAGAAACCAAATACGTTTCTAAAAACTCTTGTTCAAAATCTTCGCCGACCTCGTAACTACACGTATTCAGAACTAAGCGCCCTGGCTCGGCAGCCCAGTTATAGATATTGTGTAAAATTTCGTTGAAACTCCCCAATGTGCTTTGACGAGCCCTAGCTTTAAACAGCCCGCAATGTTTCACATCGTAAAATCGAATACTCGCTCTTTCTGACATATTTCACCATTATTATTTGTATTGTGCAGGGTTCACCTGCCAGTTAACAGCTATTAGACAGAAAAATTCTGCATTTAAATATAGGATTTTTCTATCTAGTTTCATATGTACAGCAATTTACCACGATTAATCACAGAAATTCAGTGACTTAAAACATAGATAGACTCATTGAATGACAAAATGCAGAATATTTCTATATAGTATGAATTTCGCAAAAACCCCGCTCTACTAGATATAAAAACAGTACCACTACACATACCCCAAACACAAAAAAGCCTGCCATCTATGCGAACATAAATGGCAGGCTTTATACGTTAATTAAATTTGTTTGTGGCTAGCTTACGCGGCTTCGAATGCGAGGGCTTTCTTCTCTACTTGGCGGAAGATCAGCGTTAGTATGCCGTTTACTGCTAAGTAGAATGCGCCGGCGATACCAAACACAGTAAGTGTGTCGTAGGTTTGGCCGTTAATACGCTGAGCGTAACCCATCAAATCCATTATGGTGATGGTGCTTGCCAGTGACGTGCCTTTGAATACAAGAATCACTTCGTTCGAGTAAGCTGGAACGGCGCGACGTAGTGCGTATGGAAGCAACACTCTAAGCGTTGCGATTTTGTCCATACCAAGTGCGCGACATGCTTCCCACTGCCCTGCTGGAATCGCGTTGAATGCACCTCTGAACAGTAGCGTGCTATATGCTGCAGTGTTCAAAGCCAATGCTAACATTGCACAGAACCAAGGTTGACTTAACCAAGTCCACATGAAGCTTTCACGAATCCAATCGAACTGACCCGGGCCGTAATACACCAAGAAGATTTGAACCAACAATGGTGTGCCAGTGAACAGCGTGATGATGCCACGAGTGAACCAGTGAATCGCCGGTATTCTTAGAATTAGCGTTACCGTCATCAGCAGTGACAAGATACAACCAACCAGCAATGAAGCGCCTGTGAGTTGAAGACTGGTCACTAAGCCTTCAAGCATTTGAGAGAGGTATTGTTGATTCATGCCATTGCCCCTTTGTTACCCAAACCTTGAATAGATAACTTACCATCAATCACTTTTACCAATCTTTGTGTGATTAAAGTGATGACCAAGTAGATTGCTGCTGCGGTCGCGTACCAAGTAAATGCTTCGTGCGTTGCCGCTGATGTTAGTTGTGCTTGTTTCAGCAAATCTGTTACGCCAATTAGCGAAACTAGCGCGGTATCTTTCAGTAACACTAACCATTGGTTGGTTAACCCTGGTAGTGCGTGTCTTACCGCTTGAGGTAACACGATACGAAAGAATGCACGAGACTGAGAAATACCAAGCGCGCTTGCTGCTTCTCTCTGCCCTTTGCTTACTGCTTTTAATGCACCACGCAAGGTTTGCGAAGCGTAAGAAGCAAAGATAAGTGACAGTGCAACAACACCAGATAAGAACGGGCTCACTTCTATGAAATCGCCAGTGATCATGAACAGAACTTGTGTCGAACCAAAGTAGATAAACAGTACGACCAGAATTTCTGGTAAACCACGAACAATCGTCACAAATGCAGTCGTTGGCCATTTGATTGCAATACGACGAGACATCTCACCACTTGCAAACAAAACTGCTAGAACCAATCCAACCAATAGGCTTACGAACGCAAGCTGAACAGTCATCCAGCTTGCTTCGACGAGCCCTAAAGAGTAACCCGTTAATTCCATAAATTACTTACCGAAGTACTTGTTGAAGATCTTGTCGTATTCGCCGTTCGCTTTCACTGCTGCAAGTGCAACGTTAAGCTGATCTACAAGTTCTTGGTTGCTCTTGTTTACTGCGATGCCAAAGCCGTTACCGAAGTACTCTTGGTTTGTTACTTGGTCGCCTACGTACGTTAGGTTGTCTTCTTTCTTGAACCATTCTGCTACAACGGCTGTGTCACCGAATACAGAATCGATACGACCGTTCTTCATGTCGATGAATGCATCTTGGTAGCTTGAGTAAGGTACCGCTGTTACGCCAGTCATTTGCTCAAGTAGGAAGCTCTGGTGAGTAGAACCGTTTTGAACGCCAACACGCTTACCTTCTAGTGCTGCTTGGTCTGCTACTTTGCCTTCGAAAGAAATGAATGCTGCAGAGTTATCGTAGTATGCGTTAGAGAAGTTCACTTGTTTAAGACGCGCTTCTGTGATGTCCATTGCCGAGATAGCGGCATCGTAACGTTTGAATTTAAGTGCAGGGATCAAGCTATCGAATGCTTGGTTGTGGAAAGTACAGGTCGCTTTCATCTCTTCACAAAGTGCGTTTGCTAGGTCTACGTCAAAACCTTGAATTTGGTTGTTCTCATCCATGTATTCGAATGGTGCGTACGTTGCTTCCATCGCGAATTTGATTTCTTCTTGAGCTGCTGCGTTAAAAGAAGCAAGGCCGATAAGTGAAGCTAGTAGAATCTTTTTCATTTTGTTACTCCGAATACTGTGTAATAGCGGCCTGTGGCCATTCTTATAATTTGATTGTTTTAATTGATGTTGTGTTTAGCTAGATCTAGTGAGTCAACTTTCTTTTAATAAGTGACTTACTTAATGAGTCAGATACTCGGCAAACTCAGGTGTCTGCGGATTAACGAATGAATCGCTGGTGCCGTGTTCAACGATGTACCCTTTCTCTAGGTACAGAACGTGGCTAGCAATCTTCTTCGCGAAATCGACTTCATGCGTCACGACCACTTGGGTAATGCCCGTTCCGCTCAATTCTTTAATAATGCTCACGACTTGGTTGGTGATCTCAGGATCAAGCGCCGCTGTTGGTTCATCAAACAACAACACATCCGGTTTCATCATCAGCGCACGTGCAATCGCAACACGCTGTTGTTGACCGCCAGACAGTTGAAGTGGCCAAGCGTCTGCTTTGTCGGCAAGTTGAAGTGTCTTTAGGACTTCTTGCGCTTGCTTAATCGCTTCTTGCTTATCCAAACCCGCCACTTTGGTTGGTGCTTCAATCAAGTTTTCCATCACCGTCATGTGTGGCCATAAGTTGTATTGCTGGAACACCATGCCGACTTTACGACGAAGTTTAAGCCCCTGCTTCTCTTGGATTTGGCTTGAAAAATCGAATTGCTCATTCGCAATGTCTAATTCGCCGTTGTCCGCGATTTCAAGCAGGTTCAATACACGCAGTAATGAACTCTTGCCCGCGCCGCTTGGGCCAAGCAATACCAAGGTTTCGCCACTCTCACAGTCGAAACTGATGTCGTGAAGAACTTGGGTATCACCGTATGATTTGTTGATGCTCTTTACTTGAATACTCATGCCACAATACTGCATTAATTGTCATTTGTTGGTTATTCTATTCAATCCGAGGTTTTATGCAAGAAAAATGTATAAAAAACTACTTTGTTGAATTTTTGTAACAAATATTCCACAAAAAACAGTCGCTATAACTGGTCTTACAACCAAAACTCACAAGTCATTGATAAAGCTAATATCGAGATAAATAGCAAACGTTTTGCTATCAATTTATAAATCATTGCACGGTTGCTTGTTTATGTGTGCACTCTCCTATCAACGCTAATTTACTTGCATAAAAATTAGGGTTAAATAGCTTGATTTCCTATCCAACTGACTGGATCAAAATGCTTAGTTTTCCTTTAAGGTCGTTTCGAATTATTCACTTAGTGTTGATGAAATATTGGAAATTGAGTTTCCTAGGGAGCGTCACAGCGCAATAAATGCTTTAATGGGTTCGATTCTCAACAACAATTACTGCCCAGCGAACAACGCGCAGTACAGGCAATAAGTCATAAAGCAATTAGCCATAAGCAACAAGCAACAAGCCATCTATTTTTAAAGCGATAACACATTAAGGCAGTCATATGCAAAACGATGTCTCTTCTACGCTCGACTCGAACCAGCGACAGACTCAGCGATCGACTCAACAAGCGCCAGAACCCAAACCTGAGAAAAAAAGCCTCAGTATTTTGTTTGAGCTGAGTAAATTCATTCAGCCTTATAAAGGTCGTGTTATTGCTGCGTTGATCGCGTTGATCTTCACAGCGAGCTTAACCCTTTCAGTCGGACACGGTATTCGTCTTCTTATCGACCAAGGCTTCAGCCAACAATCGTTGTCAGACTTAGGCAGCGCGATTCAATTCATCATGGTGGTGGTCGTGCTGATCTCGATTGGCACCTTCTTCCGCTTCTATTTGGTCTCTTCTGTTGGTGAGCGAGTAAGTGCGGATATACGCCTGTCGGTTTTCAATCATGTCGTGACGCTGCATCCAAGTTACTTCGAGACCAATGGCAGTGGCGACATCATGTCGCGCATTACTACGGATACCACTCTGCTTCAAAGCATCATAGGTTCATCGTTCTCTATGGCGATGCGCAGCGCGTTGATGTGTATTGGTGCGATCATCATGCTGTTTGCAACCAATATTAAGCTGACGTTGATTGTATTGGCCTCGGTGCCGTTTATCTTGATTCCGATCCTTGTTTATGGGCGCCGTGTAAGAGCCCTATCTCGCCAAAGCCAAGATTCCATGTCTGATGTGGGTTCTTACGCAGGTGAGGCAATTGAGCACATTAAAACGGTGCAAAGCTACAGCCGAGAAGAGCAAGAGAAAGCATCATTCGCGGTAGAAGTGGAAAAGGCGTATGAGATTGGTCGCCAGCGTGTAAAACAGCGCGCGATTCTTATTTCTGGCGTGATCGTGATTGTATTTAGTGCTATTTCAGGCATGCTTTGGGTAGGCGGCAGTGATGTTATCAACGGCACTATGTCGGCTGGTGACTTAGCCGCGTTTGTGTTCTACGCAATTATGGTTGCTTCATCGTTAGGTACGATTTCTGAAGTGATGGGTGAACTGCAACGCGCGGCAGGTGCGACCGAGCGATTAATCGAGATCCTACAAGTTGAAAGCCATATTGTTGCGCCAGTTGCGAATCCAACTTCGCTTGCTAACGTAACGCCAGAAGTTGCATTTGATGATGTGACCTTCTGTTATCCATCAAGACCGGACCAACCCGCAACAAGCAACCTCACGCTTACTGCCCATGAAGGCAAAGTGTTGGCACTGGTTGGCCCGTCTGGCGCAGGTAAAACTACCCTGTTCGAACTGCTGCAACGTTTCTACGACCCACAAGTGGGTAAGGTCACCTTAGGCGGTGTTGAACTGAATCAGTTTGATCCTAACGAGCTAAGAAAGCAGATGGCATTGGTGCCGCAACAACCTGCTCTGTTCAGTAACGATGTGTTCCATAACATTCGCTACGGCAACCCGCAGGCAACAGACGAGCAAGTGATCGAAGCGGCGAAGAAAGCGCACGCACACGAGTTCATTCAAAACCTACCTGATGGCTACAACAGCTTTCTTGGTGAACGTGGTGTAAGGCTTTCTGGTGGGCAGAGACAACGTATTGCTATCGCACGTGCCATCTTGAAAGATCCAAATATTCTATTGTTGGATGAAGCAACCAGCGCACTAGACAGTGAAAGTGAGCATCACGTACAACAAGCGTTAGAAGAGTTAATGCGTGGCAGAACGACGATCATTATCGCCCATCGATTATCAACAATTAAACACGCCGACCAAATTGCGGTGCTCGATAAAGGACAACTAGTAGACATCGGCGACCACCAGTCTCTCATCAATAGCTGCGAATTGTACCAACGCTTGGTTGAGCTGCAATTCAAACACCTTAGTGCCTAACTATTGAGTGGATGTGCAACTAAGTAACTGACATTGTGTGGTTTCAAGCTTCAAAAACTTAAATCACGCGTGTTGCAGTTTTGTTAATTTAGCGGTAGGGTTTTTATTCCAATAACAACTTATTCCGATGAAGGATAAGTAAATAACGTTAATTACACAGATAACAATAAGAGAGTTCGCATGGAAGCACTATTATCTGACTACCCGGTAGTAACAGAAATCCCTGTCGCTTGGGGAGAAATGGACGCACTCAATCACGTTAACAACGCCGTATATTTTCGCTATTTCGAAACCGCTCGCTTAGATTTTTTCAAGCACGTTGAGTTGATGGAAGAGATGGCGATTACCAAAGTTGGCCCTGTTCTTGGTGACACTTACTGTAAGTATTTCCGCCCAGTCACGTATCCAGATACCTTGATGGTCGGCTCACGTGTTACCGATATTCAAGATGACCGATTCACCATGGAATACGCGATTGTCAGTAAGGCTCAACAGAAACTGACGACCGTTGGCACTGCGACTATCGTGATGTTTGATTTTGCTTCGAACCAGAAAGCCCTGCTCTCGCTGCGCTTAACCAATGAAATCGAAAAGATGAACACGTTGAAGAGCCCATGCTTCAAACAAGAAACAGTGACGGAATAACGTATTCGCTGATTGAGAAAGACTCAGAAAGTTTCAGACATTAAAAAGGCCACTCGATTGAGTGGCCTTTTGTTTATTGGTTCAGAGTGCTTATAAGCGGTTGAGCGTTATAAACCTTGAACGCTCTTTGCGTTAGAAGCTATAAGCCTTACAGCCCATAGACATTGAACCCTATAAACCTTGTACGCTATAGACCTTGCACCCTATAAACCTTGAACGTACTGAGCATTAGTTCGAACTTCAACCATCTGCTCTAGGTTCTGTTGTGAACCTTCAACGCCGTTCAGTAGCGCTTCGAAATGCTTGATAAGCTCAACTTTGTCTTTCACTTCTTTAGAACCTGCACCGATGTTGGTTAGGTCAATGAAGAACTCGTCGAACAGACCAGAGAAGTCAGTTACTGCGTCGTGGTTCAAGAACTGCTCGTGGTTGTAAATGCTTGGGTAGCCACCCTTCTGTTTATCAACCGCAAAAGAGATGCCTTTCACGTTGGTAATCGTGGTCGCTTTCTCACACTTCAACATACAACCTGCTTCGATGCTTGGCTTGTTACAACCCACGGTTCTTTGGAAGAAACACTGACGGCTGGTCATCATCAAGATTGGGTGGTAAATGCTGTAGAACAGTTTGAAGTTCTCTGGGCGACGAATATGACGAATCTGACCTTTGTTGATCTCGTTCGAAATGAATGCGCCTGCACAGTTCAGCTCTTCTTTCAGAGTAACCAGTGCGTGAGAGTTGGTCGTGTTCATGAACGGGCCTGCAACCCACTCAATACCCATCTCGTAAGCTTTGTAAGCAATACCCGTGTTGTTGGTTACGATGCGAGCTGGCTTGATCTCTTCAAGAATACGAACCGCTTCGTCGTAATCTTTACCGATCAATACCGCTGGGAACCAAGGAATCAAACGTGGGTTTGCTGCCAAGATGTCGATGTACTTGTTACAACGCTTCTTGAAGCTTTCTGGAAGTTTGAAGTAAACATCCGCGTCAGTCACGTCACACAGGTGTAAGTCTTCTACATCGGCGATAAGCATCGACATAGTCGGCTTCTCGTTCACTTTAGGGTGCTGAGGCAGTGCTGGCACTTCAACGTGCTTAATCACTTCCACAGAGCCGTTCAGAATGAAGTCGATCTCGTCTTTTAGGTCTGAAACTTCTTTTAGAGGAATCAACAAGCCTGCATCCACTTCACTGAAGTCGTGGCTTTCTAGCGTGTGAACTGCACTCTTCACGTTTTTGAAGCGCTTCTCAAGTAGCTCTTGAGTAATCGCCTTCTCTTCAACCGCTTTCAATAGCGATTTAGATTGAAGAGTAAAGTTCTCTTTTGGCGTGTTCACAGTCACCGTAAATGGTTGACCCACTTTTGCGCTGAACGACAGTGCTACTGGTGTCTTGCGAATATCAAGGAACTCGATCTTGTCACGCATTTCGTTACCAAGAACGTCTTTCGCTTGGTGAAGTTCGTTGGTCACTTCTTGAATCTGTACAACTGAGATTTCGTTGTTCTGCTCCGTCGCTTTTTCAACAGCGTAGTTCATGCTGTTGTCGCGCGGGTTATCGATGAACATGTCTTTCGTTAGGTTGCCCTTTAGGAAAGAGTTGGTGAAATCACGGTTGAATACTTTGTGTAGGTTCGAATCGTCTTCGATCAACAAACCACTTTCTACAAAGCTATCAATCTGTTTACGCCATGTGTCTACCACAGTGTAAACGTAGTGTGCGCCTTTAATACGGCCTTCTACTTTCAATGAGTCGACTTTCGCATCAACCAATTCAGGTAGGTCGTAGTAAGCTGAGTTATCTTTCAGGTTAAGCGGGAACTTGTTGCCCGCGTTGGTGATTTCGTACTCATCACGACACGCTTGGCTACAACGACCACGGTTACCTGAGTTACCCACACTTACTGAGCTTGAGTAACATTGACCAGAGAATGCGATACACAGAGCGCCGTGTACGAACACTTCGGTTAATACGTCGTGATCGTGTGCCACTTCCGTCAGCATCTTGATTTCAGGCAGGTTCAACTCACGAGACAAGTTAACGCGCGTCGCGCCAATCTTAGACAAGAACTTAATCTGACCTTCGTTGTGCGTAGTTAACTGAGTCGACGCGTGAACGTCTAACGATGGGAAATGCTTCTTAACCAGGTTGAATAAACCCAAGTCTTGAACAATGATGCCGTCCACTTTGGTGTTCACAAGCTGGTTCAGCAGTTTGGTGATGCTCTTAGTCTCGTGCTCCAGTAGCACAACGTTAAGAGTCAGGAACACTTCACAGCCGTATTCATGAGCAAGGCGAATCACACCATTCAATTCGTCTAACGACAGGTTAGAGGCTCTGTTACGAGCGTTGAATGTGTCTAAACCACAATAAACTGCATTAGCACCCGCTACGATGGCGGCTTTTATCGCTTCTACATCGCCACCTGGGGCTAATAACTCAATTTTTCTGCTCATTTTTGAAGTCGCTCACTTACTTATAATTTTTAAGCCGCGTATTCTACCCACATCACGATCTCTTTACCACCGTACAACACTTTTCAAACTAAATGACCTCAATAATGCCGAACGAATCCGATCTACCTATCCTTTATTCTTTACGCCGTTGCCCTTATGCAATGCGCGGACGAATGGGCATCGCACTATCACAGCAAAAAGTGTTACTTCGAGAAATCGTTACCAAAGACAAGCCTAGCGAACTATTGGCCAGTTCGCCAAAAGGAACAGTGCCTGTATTGGTGTTACCCAATGGACAAGTCATTGAACAGAGCTTGGATGTGATGAACTGGTCACTTCAACAAAACGATCCTCAAGATCTTCTGCGTTCAAGCAATCCAACGCTTAGCGAACAAGTTCAGCAGCTCATTAAAACCAACGATGAAGAATTTATTGGTCACTTAGAAAGGTATCGTGCATCGGTTCGTTACCGAAACATCGATGTTGAACAACGCCGACAAGCCTGCGAAACCTTCATTAAGCAGTTAGAAGTGCGACTTACCGATCAGCCCTACTTTTTTGGAGAAAGCCCAAGCTTGGCCGATTTTGCGGTGATGCCTTTCGTCAGTCAGTTTGTGCGAGTCGAAAAGAAGTGGTTTGTGAAATCGGAATATCAAAACGTAGGACGTTGGTTAAGAGCGCACCTTGAAAGTAAGCTCTACACCCAAGTCATGAAGCAATACCCTTTGTGGAATGAAACCAAGCACGATTGTCTTTTTGGTGGATAATGGTAATTCAAGGATAGAGAAAGCGTAGTAATCAAGATAAGTACGTGACACTGTATCTTCTTTGTAATGAGCAGATATTCAAAGGCTTAACTGGGTTTCCGTTGTCTCTTTACCGGTAACTACTGTCTCTTAACTGGCAAACACAGTCTAAGCTAAGCCTTTTGTTCATTTTAACCTGATCACTGAATCGCTATCGAAATCTCGACTTCAGTTTCACCTTTGTATAGTTCAAAATCTGTCGTGTAAGTTCTCACATGTGGGCAGTCAGCAGCGCTGAAATACGCCCACACTTCACCCCATAGGTCGATCACAGCTTGTGGTAATTCACCTTCAGCAGAAAACGTTAAGTATTTACCTGATTGTATTGCGGTTTCTACAAGCGTATCAACATTCTGATCCGTAAGTGCATTAGTACACGCGATAACATCAAATTCGCCCGTAAAGTCAGACTCGTAGTTAGTGTAAACGCCATACACTTTTGAATCCGGTGTTAATTTCGGAAATGCTTGGTCAAAAAAGCCCTGCCACAATTGCCCTATCTTGGCTCTTGCTGGGTCCATCTCATCGGTATTGGTGGTTCTTACTGAAAAACCATACGCCTTTACGGCTTCTATCGTTTCAACTTTCATTCGTTCTATTCCTAAGCCAATTGACGATCTAACTGTATTGAATCCAATGTTTTATAAGATAACGATGCTAATCTTGTATCTCTTTATGGCCACATTTTTCACAGACAAGGTGACGAGAAAACTCATCCATTGACGCGACAAACGGGCCAAGGAACCAACCTTTTATCATGCCTGCCCAAAACTCGCTTCGCTTTTGGTTAGGTTTCTCTGCAAACGCACTCGTCTTTCTGACCAACACAACAACATGTTGTGTCTCTTCTCTGCACGCGGTGCAATAGCATTGTTCTATGGTGTTATTCATTTGAAAGCCTATGACGTTTTGAATGAAATCTGCTGAAAATGAGGGTTGTCGACACAAACTTCTAGTGTGGAAAGGTCTGTGAGTACGACAAGTTGTTCTACACCTTGAATACTGACCTTAATGCACTCTTCACGGCTATCATTGCGTTGAGTATCTAATCCGACACATTCAATCTGCTCGCCAGATTTCAGCGTTAATTTGATTGGGTATCGGTGCATACACACAATCTCAATATAATCGTAATCGTTGCAACTAATCATAATACCCTTCCAATTCATCCACCACGCTAATGCGACATGCCATACTATTCAATATCTTTACAATCAATAAGTTACTCGTATCACAATCGCATTGCCATAATCAGATTATTGAGTAATTTGTTAAATTTAATCTCGTTCTCACCATTCACATTTCATCTGTGAACGACAATTTAAGGCTTCAAGAATCCTTTCCAATAATGGTACAAACCACCAATGTCTGAAGAACACATTAGCGACATTGCGCCTTTGATTTGTTCTTCGCTCCATTCCCACCATTTCATTTCTAGCAACTGAGCGATTTCAGTCTCATTGAAACGATAACGGATATGGCGTGCTGGGTTTGAACCGACAATCGAGTATGGCGCGACATCTTTAGTCACAACCGCTCGACTTGCGATGATGGCTCCGTCACCAACCTTAACACCACTCATGATCATGGCTTCTGTACCAATCCACACATCGTTACCAATCACGGTATCACCAGAGCGTTCAAAGCCGTCTATCGCACCTTCAAACTTCTCATCGTCTTGATAGAAAAACGGGAAGGTACTCACCCACTGGTTTTGGTGGCCTTGGTTGCCCGCCATCATAAACACGGCGCCAGAACCAATCGAGCAGTAGCTGCCAATGATCAGCTTATCGATGTCGGTTCTATCCGGTAATAGGTAACGCGCACAGTCATCAAAGCTGTGGTTATGGTAGTAACCCGAGTAATAGCTGTGCTCGCCCACGATGATGTTCGGGTTGGTCACTTGTTCTTTGAGTGACTTTCCAACAAACGGGCTTTCAAAATAGTTTTTCATGGTTGTACTCTTAGTTTCGTTCTTTTAGTTAGGTACTTTTGTTGCGTGTTGATGGTTGTAACTTGTTTATATTAGTGTAAAGGCAAACGTGCCCTATCGACCGCCTGCAATATCAATAAACGAGCCGGTGACATACGAAGCTTCGTCTGATAATAACCACGCGATAGAGTTCGCGACTTCTTCTGGTGTGCCACCTCGTTGTAACGGTAACTGCGAAGCTAGTCTGTCTACGCGATCTGGCTCTCCGCCGTCTGCATGCATCTCAGTATAAATACAACCTGGCCTTACGCCATTCACTCGGATATTGCGTGAAGCTAATTCAAGCGATAAGCCTTTGGTGAGTGAATCCATCGCACCTTTCGATGCTGCGTAATCCACATACTCAAACGGTGCGCCAGTGCGAGAAGCGGCAGACGATACATTCACAATCGAACCCGCGCCATCGGCTTGTTTGATAAAGGCTTTACTGCACAGAAAGCAGCTTGATACGTTGGATTTCATCACCTTTTCAAAGCGATCCAATTCAATATCAACCAATGGTGACTGGGTAAACAAGATCCCGGCATTATTGACCAAATGAGTCACTGGGCCTAGCTTGTTACGAGCAATCTCAAACAAAGATTTCACATCCGATTCAACAGACACATCCGCCCGCACGCTTATCGCGGTTCCGCCTTGTTCGCGAATCTCGTTCACTAGATCTTCAGCTCGCGACTCATTGTGTATAAAGTTAACGCATACGGCATAGCCTTTACTGGCCAATAATTTAGACGTCGCTGCGCCAATGCCTCGGCTTCCGCCGGTTACAACCACTACCTTGCTCAATGAAACCTCCTAATGTTTACTTATTCTGTGCAACCTGATTATTCGATACGACCTAGTTGTTCGTGACAAACTGATCGTATCGATACAAACTAATTGTTCGATACGATCTGAACCCACTGCGATCGCCACGCCGGCGCTTCGAATGGGTCTGGCCAAAACTCAGTTTGCTTTTGAATTAAACCGTCAACCACCGTGTGAAAGGTGATCACTCGGCCTTTCAACACACTGTCAGTGACCGAAACGTCCGTGACTACCGTATCACCTTCACAGACAATCGAATTGAGCGTGAATTCCCAAACACCATTGGCTGGGTATTCAGTATTGATTGCAGTGAAGTTGTCGCGCCCTAACGTCAATTCAGACGACTGCGGCCAATAGCCTTCAAAATCTGCGGTTAGCCATTCACCTGCCTTTGCAAAATCATTACTGCGCATTGCATCCCAAAATCCCAATACCACTTGTTTTGGTGTCATTATTCTTCCTTCAAGTTATTTACGTGTGGTGATTTTTAAATGTCTGCTTCGTTATGCGTACTTGCTAATGATCGTTAAAAGATCATCGACACTGTTAGCAATGTAATCGGGCTTGGTTTGCCAATTTTCAGGTTTCGATTGGCTATAACCTGCTGCAACGGCAATCACTTTTGCGTTTTTACCCAGCGCGGCTTCAATATTGCGAGCAAACTGTGTGTCCGCTTCATGGTCACCGATGTACATCAAACAAAGCTCGTTAGTCGGATCGGCGCCAAATATGTTCTCGACACATTTCACACCACCAAATGGATGGGGTTTTTGGTTGCCGCTCGAAACATCGTCATAACCCACTACCGATTTAAACAAATCACCAATGCCATAGCTGTCGAGCACACCACGAATATTCAATTGAGAGTTTTGAGAGCAGATCCCATGAGGAAGATGAGCAAACTGATTAACCACGGTTTCCATTCCTTCAAACAAGGCAACGGCTGTTTGGTTTTTCTCTTGATGCTCTGCCCACATTCCACCAGCGATCAACATTTCATCGTGTGATAAGCCGTAATAGTCGATATATAAGGCTTGCCAGTTTTTAGCCCCGTGGTTGGCTTCATGATAAAGCGCTTCGCTGAGCAAATATTTAGGTAAGTTGTCGCCTGACAAGTGTGGCGCGACTAAAGAGATAATGTCTTTTGTGATTGCGATATTCTTTGGAACGGAATTGACTAAGGTTCCATCGTAATCCCACAGGATGGCATCTAACTTCATACACTATCTCTTTGTTTCGATTAATAATTTGAATTTATCATTCATAAGCCTATTTAGGGAAATCTTATTGTCTTGAATTTGAAAATTAGTCCAATCCGAACAATGCTAGAGAGCAAACCGTTACTAGCAAACAATAACCAAACAGCCTTTGTTCACATCACTGCTTTATCAATTGCAATATATGCGTATAATCCCCGCTCCATTGCGCTATCGTCGTTAAAAATAGCGCCATTCAACATTTTTTATGAGTACCCAATGTCGAAACTATTTTTCAAAGGCCGTATCGAAACAAGACAGAACCACGTTCTTGCTGGCTACAACGTAAACCGCGATGTAAAAGCGGGTACCGAAGAATCTCCAATCGCAGTAATGGTTCAAACTGAAGCGCGCAAAGCAGAAGTTGAAGCACTAGCCGCTGAAAATTCTATCTTCGTTACTGTTACAGTCGACGCAGACAAAGAAGAGAACACCATCGAGCTTGATACTCTACTGAACAAGCCAAAAACGATGACGTTTGAAAAGACCCCTAACCGTAACGATCCGTGTTCTTGCGGCAGCGGTAAAAAATACAAGAAGTGTTGTGCATAAGACTTCTCACTCAAACTGCCAATAGCACGATGAGTTAAGTAATATCTAACGGGAAGATCATTGAGGTCTTCCCGTTTTTATTTGCCTAAGCCAAACTCACAAACTCAGTCGAGGTTGTCTGGTGTATTCAGATATGTTCCACATTGGGTACATTTGTAATCACCTGTCGCGCCCGAACCTGTAACACCAAAAGATAGAAACTCCGATAAAATTCGTTGGAGTAAGCTCGGTTCTTTATCTTCAGCTTGTGGTGCCTTTTGCACTTGGCTACTGAACATCGTGTACCTATGCAGTGTAAGTTCCTTACAGTTACAGCAGAACGCTCTCGTCTTCTCACTTCCATACATAATATCTATAGCCTTAATTCAAAGCACAAATTCAACACATGGCAAATATGCCACATGTTGAGTTAAATCTATATATTTTCATGAAGTTATGAGCAAATTAAAGCGTTTCAAAGAAAGGTAAGCTCTCGACTGTTAAGTGACGTGTTGATGAACAAAGTTATTCAATTCAGTCACGCTTCTGATGATGTAAACCTCTTTCTCTTTAGCGCGCAATTCTAACTGCGCTTTAAAGTCGTCATTCCAAAATTTAGGACACAGTTTTAGTGTCTTATAACTTTGTATCGTGCCTTTTATAACTGAACTTCCATCAGGCCAGCCTTCAGGTTTAACGAATAGACCTTTGAGCATTCGCTTGGTTACAAACCAGTAGCTAATTGAATAAGGAAGGTCGATATAAACCAAGGTATCAGCTGCATCTAAACGTGTGTTGAACGAGCCTAGAGGGCCAAAACCATCGATGATCCAGCTTTCTGACTTAAGTATGCTCTCATGAGCCTCCTCAAATACTTCACGTTCAACAAACTCTCCGTTGGCCTTGTAAACAATAGAGTCCAACTGGTGAAGCTCTATCCCTGTAGCTAGTGCTAACGCCTTGCTGACTGTGGATTTTCCACTCCCAGGCTTGCCAAAAACCGCGATCTTTTTCATATGACTTCCTCTATTCAGATAAAACCCATAAGACAGCGACAAAAAACCCACCTTACGGGTGGGTTCGATAAACAAAGCGCATCAACAATCCCACCATTCCTATGGAATGATGATAATTCGTTGGTTAGATTGCGCTAAATTCAGTTTCATAAAACTACTTTTATATACTGTTGCTTAGTTGTCAACACAATGACTAATGGGCGATATCATCGTCATATCGCACCCATTAATAGTCTTAATGAGTGCTTATTGATCTTGGTTATTTTGCTTTCTTTTTCGCCACTGTCGCTTCTGATAGCTTGCTTAGTACACCCGATACTTTCTTAACGACCTCGTCACAGCCATTGATCGCGTGACGCTCTACCAAGTAATTAGGATCGTTGTAAGACAACCATACTTTCTTATTAGAATCCTCAGTGACTAACACCTTCTGCGGTAAATCTATCGCGACTTCTTGAGCACATTGCATTAATGGTGTCCCTACTTTCGGGTTACCAAAGATGATGACTTCCGTTGGTCTCAATTCAAGATCGACCTTACTCGCGTTTTTCTGATGGTCAATTCGCGCAAACAATGTCAAACCTTTGCTTATAGCGAGTTCTTCAAAGCGGTCAGCGGTCTCTTTCACTGAGTAATTACTTTGGTATTTAATCAAACCATCAGAAGCCGCAGCTAAAAATGATGCAGAGAGTAAAATGGCGCATAGTGGTAGTAATTTTTTCATCGTCACCTCAGAGATTTAACCTAATCAAACTTACATTCATAGCGCCACTTCTAAAATCAGCGACGTAACCCATGTCAGTATAGACGCGATTCCATTCTCAGTTTGCAGAGAGGATCACTTTTCTAATGCGTCTTATTATCATCAGTTTACCTAGGGTTTATTCACATCGTTAACTCATGGAGTAACTTAAAACAAGAGAGCTAATACATATAGCCAAGCCAATCAATATCCCCTAAAGGCCATTGTTTTCCGTTCAATGGCTTTACATATAGGTCATCAATTTCTTCAACAGCGACGCCATAACTAAGGTGCTCATGAAGTCTTAACCAAGAGTTAGTACTAGTAATTTGGACATACCCTTGTGAGGAATAGAAATCATGAAGATCTGATATCAAAATAATGAAATCGACATCCCTATTCTTTGCATACCCATCCAATTCAGACAGCATAGATTTACCAACACCTTGCCCTCGGACATTCTCAGCAACACAAAAATCAATAACACCTAATACTTTGTACGCACTGTCACCAACACTGACCATACGGTGATCAAGACCAAGGTAGCCGACGAGTCGTTCTTCACGGTATTGCAGAGCTCGCATATGAGGGAGTTGTTTATAATAAGAACGCTCTACCTGATGATCGGGGAAAGAGCTATTTCTCAGAGCGGTAATGGCTTGATGTTGCTCTTTAGACACTTCAATTTCGGATATGATTTCCATACAGTCCCTTGCGATTTCTGACACATATTTATTGTTGTCAGGATATTTACATCAAATTTTCATACCCAATTAATGCCACGACTTAGTCCCACATTTCTCACATTGGTATTCGTAATCACTGTCTACATAAAAACTGGGAACATTATGGTCACCTCTAAACAATAACGTCACCAGGTACTCCATCAACACGCCTAACTTCCATTGTTTCTTTTCAGATTCAGCGTCCGCTTTAGATTCAGCATCGGAAGCGCTAACAGCAAGGTGCGGGGTAAGTGCGTCGCACTGCTCACAGTGATAAGGGTGTTTAATATACTTATTATCAAGCATTTATATAAGCCAACTGATATTTATAAATTTGATACATACTAACAACTTATCACTCGGTTATCGAACTTATTGTTGTCCACTAGAGTTTTATTAGAAAGAAATGAGACACAAGGTAAGTGCCATGCATCTTGAATCAGTTACCATCGAGATCTCCCTCATTGAAAAGCTAAAGCTATTCTTACGCTAAGGTATGAAATTAACTTTTACTTTAATAGCCCTTTTTCCGCAGCACCTTCAAGTTGCACTTCTAGCTCTTTCCATAAGGCACGACTGCCTTTAGAAATACGCTCGCCATTGAAGGTCAGTACTTTGTCTTTGGATATGTTGTGCTTCTTCCAGCTGTGACCACCACCATGGATGTTATGAAGCAAAGGCGGCACTCTATCGATCGCCTTACAAAATCTAGCTTCTGGTGACTCACCGGCTTCGAACTCAAGCCATAAATCCAAATACTCGCTTGTTGAATGGCTCGGCAATGATTTCAGCAACCGCTCGACGCAGTTTCTCTCTTTGAGCTTGTTTTCTTCGGTTTCACTGGCATAAATGATGGTGTCTCCGGCATCGATTTCCCCAAGATCATGAATCAGCAGCATCTTCATTACTCGCGTAATATCGATTTCTTCATTGGCATAGTCTTTCAACATGAGTGCGCTCAAACAGACGTGCCAACTGTGCTCAGCGGAGTTTTCATATCGATCCAATCCAACCGGTTTTGTCTGTCGATGAACATCCTTTAATTGTTCAATCTCGACCATGAATTGCAGAATGCCTTTGATTTCTTCCACGATGAGCTTCCTTAACTTAAGTTGATGATTTAGCGGTGCGGAGGGTTAACCTAACGAAAGAGAAGCGTTACTCCCAATGAACCGACATTTTGTAATACGCAACACCCGATTTTTCAAATTCAGGGCCTTCTACAGCCATCCCAAACTTTTGATAAAAACCTAAAGCCGTTGTACGCGCATCGCACCAAAAATATTGGATGTTTAAATCTTTGAGGTTAGAGATTGCATGATCAATCACGTTTGAACCGATTCCCTGCCCTTGGAATTCAGGCAGCGTGGCAAACTTTCTCAGCCTCGCTTCATTGCCTTGGATATAGATAGACGCGACACAAACCAACTGCTCACCAATAAACGCGCCGTAATGCGTTGCTTGTTCGTCATCTGGCACCATACAAAACGACATCGGTTTATCAGGCCAAAGCACTTGATGCCTAACCGGAAGTACCTCCATCGCTGACAGCTGTTTTATTTCCATATTCTCTGTTTAGCTCCCGACTTGATTACCCTTGTTGTAATTGCAGAGATTGTGATCGCCATGATTGTTATTACTAAGCTTATTATTACTAAACTTGGTAAGTCATTAAGTGATAACGCTCTAATCCCTCTCCCTCTGTGGACGAGATTACAAAGCCTTGCGACTGATAAAAGCCAACCGCATTTTCATTGGTAGTCAAACACTTCAATGTCAGATCAGGGTAATGTTGTTTGCAAGTATTGAGTAAAGCAGAACCAGCCCCAGAACGTAGCATTCGCGCGCAAACATAGAGGTGATGGATGAAGCTTTCAGGTTTCCAAATAGAGGCAAAACCTAAAACCTTATTGCCAGAAACGGCGACCCATATTTCTTCACCTTCTGTATCTAATTCGAAATCGGATAACTTAAAAGCGTCGGCATCAGCCCAATGAAAGGTGTCCTGTCTTGATTCTAGATAGAGCGCCTGTAAAGCGGTTAAATACTTGGGTTGATACCTAGTGACTTCCATGTCGCTCCTGCCAATCCGTATGACTAGAATTATGGTTGTGGGCTAAGCTTGCTTATCTATCTGTTAGCTATAGGGTGTTCAGGGTTTAACTGAAGCAGATCCCACAAGTTACCGTAAAGATCTTCAAACACAGCAACGGTACCGTAGCCTTGCTCTTTAGGCTCTCGGACGAAATTTATGCCCAAAGACGTCATGCGTTCGTAATCACGCCAGAAGTCATCGGTGTTTAAGAATAGGAATACGCGTCCACCAGCTTGGTTACCGATGAAATCGTGTTGCTCAGGCTTGGAAGCTCTAGCAAGTAACAGGCTCACACCGGTTGAATTTGGTGGAGCAACAACAACCCAGCGTTTATCTTCTTCTGGTAGATACGTGTCTTCGATGAGATCAAACTTAAGCTTGTTTACATAGAAATCAAGCGCTTCATCGTAGTCTTTTACCACGAGTGCAATGTGGACAACATTCTGTTTCATAACATACCTTGTTGGGGTTTTAGCTGCGTGGAATGATGCCATGAAGCAGGCAAAGACACTAGGTGTCTCATCATAAATCGTAGTATCTCGTCCTTCACAATCTAAAAGCTATGCATCACCTATAACTCCCAGAATCCCAGTTCGACGCCACCTTGAATAACAATGGCACACATGCCGTGACGTGGTAACTCCATTGGCGGCACCGCAACTTCGGCGCCTAGTTTCTCGGCTGCAGTTACTGCAGACTGAATATCCTCAACCAACGTGTAATGACGAACAGTTGGTTCTTCAGTTTCACGAAGCGGTGCTCGAATGCCAATTACCCCGCCATTAGATAGCTTTGCAGTGCGCGCCCCACCAAGGTTCACATCTGCACCACTGAATTTCACGTTGTAGAGCTGAGCGTATGTTGCACAAACGACATCGACCTCTGGGGTAACCACTTCAAGATATTGAACCTTCATCAAATTTCCTTCTCGTGTTCTTTAAGACTCTCAACCTGCATACAGCTGTGCAGGTGTTTCTCATCAATAATTTATTACTAAGCAATTCGACCGCGCATGATAAATTGCGGGCCTGCTGCGCCACCTAAATACTGTTGATTGATATCTTCGAAGCCGCCTTTCTTATAACAGTTGAATGCTGCCGGATTTTTGCAATTCACAGTTAAGTAAATCGACTCATACGCTGAGTAATTCGCTTTTAAATACGGAAACAAAGCCTTCACCGTGCCTGTTCCTAAACCTTTACCTTGCTGGTTTTTATCAAGCACAAAAGCTCTCAAGCCAATGCTTCCTTCAGGGCAGAATTCGTAGTGCTCTGCGTAAGCGATATCCAGCTTAAAGAAACCCACAACTTCGTTATCAGACTTAATCACGTGCAAGTGCGTCGTTTCACTGCCGTCTAATAAAAACTCTGCAGCTGTACCAGCGAACTTGACCTGTTCATCGGCGAGTTGGATGGCCTGAACTAACGCCACATGTGATTCTTCAAGCCTTTCGATAGTTATCATTGTTGTTCCTTTTTATACAAACCACATAGTCCCTTATTGAGAGGCGGGAGAAGTTCTAACCTCGTAAGCCAATTAGGTTACCAAATGGGTCCTCTACTTGGCACATGATTAGCCCACCTTCTATGGCCATTGGACCACGATATAACGTTGCTCCAATTGACTGAAAATAAACAAGAGATTCTTCAACGCTGTCGACTGACCAATACAGTACTGTTCCTTTTTTACCTGCATTAACTTTACTGTCGGCTTGCACAACTTCAATAGAGAACCCGTTAAGATCCAAAACTGTAAAATCAGAATCTGGATGATAAATGGCAACGGCATGTGGAAATGCTTTCTGGTACCAGTTCAGCCCTTCTTCAATATTTGGGACATGGACAAGGATAGCGATTGGACTCAAATTTACCTCTTCTTCGTTGTTACCGATTATTCAGGATAAAACAAGTTAGTCTGAACCGACTAGAGCTCATCGCTAGTGTCTCGAGAACCGTAGTTTGGGAAGTTGATATTAAGAACGTTATCGTCCTCAAGCGTGAATAGAACACTTCCATTCTCTACACCGGTTTCGTTCCTATCTGAACAACCTAGAAACAACTCCCAATCAAACGAATATTGAACTCGATATTGATTCGCATTGATGTGTAGAACGTCTTTGATTTTAATGCCGTTCACCACATGTGCCATATCATCGATGTATGACAGATCAGGGATTAACTTTTCTTCGAAATCACTCTTATGCTCGGTTAAGAAATTGACCAGTTCAGAACATAACTCGGAGCCATGAACCAATGGTTTAGACAGACTAGAAAACAACATTTCTAAATACTCCAAGGATTGTTTTGATATTGGGAAGATGCACGCGAATCTGTTACAAATTCAAGCTCAGCCAGCGCGAACCTTTAAGGCTAAACGTTACTATTATCCGAGCTATTAAACGAGTACATTCGAACTTCATCTCGAGGAAACCAGCCCAATTTTTCGTAAAACTGTTGAGCATTGATGTTGTCGTTATAGACAAACAAGTGGGTCTTCGGGATACCTAACCCTGCAAGGGCGTTGACCGCCTCTGCGACAAGCTTACAACCTAACTTTTGCCCTCTGAAGTTGGCCGAGACAGCTAAATGTTGTAAATACCCACGACGTCCATCCGTACCGACCAACACAGCGCCAATGATCTCGTTGTTGCTTTCAGCCACAAAACTTAGACCGAGGTTACGATCTAAATAGCTCGCAATGCTTTCTTTCGAATCGGCATCGCGAATACTCATGCCTTCTGTCTGGCACCACAACGCGATCACTGAGTCGTAGTCTGAAATTGCCATTTCCCGAATGTTGACCAATCTACTCTCCTTGTATAAACGGGCGCTTAATACGCTACTTTTTGACGAGCGACTTGGTGAGAAACGATAGCGAGGAATCTACAGGGTAATTTTCTAACACCATCTGGCATTCATACCCTCGTTTCTCATAGAAAGGCTTAGCTTGGAAACTTAATGTATCGACCAATGACGACGTACAACCTTGAGACTTCGCATACTCTTCAATACGCTCAAGCAGCTCACTGCCGACTTGCTTTCCTCTCATCGAATCGTCAACCCAGAGGAACTTAATCAGTAACCAGCTTCCCCAAAGGTCAGCGATAATGCCACCGACTTTGTTACCTTCTTCCATCGCGTAGTACGCAACTTGAGACTTGGGGATCCCTTCCAGAAACGGTGTGTTGTGTTTGATTAACCCGCCTCGGACTTCATTAATGTCGTCATCGGAAGGTTCAATATCTAATTGGTATTCCATTGACTTCCTATCTATAGATTAACGGCTTATGTAACATGTTCGATGCACTTACTAGCAGATAGCTAAACCGCTAAAGTGAGTTACTTATACAAGCTAAACTTCTTTGTAAATTCACGCAGGGTTTCAGTGTCACCAAAGAAGCATACTCCGAGATACTCTAAGTCTGCTTCTTTGGTTTGCTTAGTTCTTTGCTGTTGCTCGATGGAGCCACCTTCGATCATCGTACTCGTGAAATCGGTAAATTTGATACCACGGCTAATAGCCTCTTCACGTACTTTTCGAAGCTTGTTTGAATTGTCGGCTTTCAAAACAATGAAAGGATAGTGAGACAAATTAGGGTGAGTGCCGTCATCCATATCTTGATAGTCGACGTAACAGGTTTCACCCTCGTTCAATTGATTCGACAAGCCAACACTTAAATGCCCTAGTACATTCAGCGTTCTTCCCAAATCCATCTTCTTACTTAAAACAGCAATAAATCGTTTCTGGTTTTCATCTGGCAAAGTGCTCACAGTGTTCCCCTTATTTGTTTGCGAAAATACATTAGCTATATAACGTATTACCGAGGTGTAGACATTGCAAGTGCTTCATCTAGGAGCTTCTGACTCAGTAAAATTGGTTTTGAATGTAAATGCATAAGGCGAATCACCCACTTCTCTTAGATGCTCTAACCGCTCGATGGCTTCATCAAGGCTCGGAATATGTTCATCATCAACCCACCAAAGAACATACGTATCTTCAGTTAAACGATGAAACCATTCGTTTTTTCTTCGCATGAAGTCGCGATGGTGAGTTCTAAACATGAAGTTCTTTAACGAGTCTACTGAATCCCACACCGACATATTGACGATCATATTCGGATCATCGAACGCTTTTATATTGGTCGCATCACCAGATTCGTCTTTAAGACGCCAGGCAAATCCCTCACTGCTTTCGGCTATGCCATTAACAAGATCCAAATTATCGACAAAGTCTTTGATTTCTGGTGCATCTAAAGCGTACTTCGCTAGAGCAATATTTAACTGAGCTAATTTCACAATGCTTCTTCCTTGAATGATTATGATAAAAATAGAGAACGCTGCGATAAGCAATAACCATTCGCCAATCTCAGATCCTCACTGATACTTTACACCGTAACACGAAAGCTAAATTGATTGTTTTGTTATTGATTTCATTACATCCAACTTTTTATGTAGTCGCTGATAAGTTCATTGGCTTTGAAAAAAGGGCTAATTGGAAGTGTGAGGTTCAGTTGTTCAATATCTACAACCTCACAGCCATTTAAAGCCTCGAATTCAACCCAAGAACATTCATCTACTTTTCGAATCACGTTTGATTCTAATAAAAGTTGAGCAAAATGAGCTGGGCTGTAACCCTTAGTTTCTGCAATAAAATGCTGTTTTTCTGAGGTTTGCTTTTGCGCTAACAACAAATAGAATTTGGCGATGTCATAGACGTGGACGTATTGATTATACCCTTGGGATGGGACAGCTACCTTAACGGTTCGATTTGCATACGATTCGATGATTCGCTTTAATTGGCAATTGTCACCGCCATATACCAAGCTCGGGCAGTAAACGATATGCCAGTTAGTACCAATCACGGAATGAATTGTTTTTACGTCTAACTCAACGGCCTTTAAAGGTTTAAGCCTAAACTCTTTAAGGTCTTGTTGAGATGCATGACCAAACAGCCAAACTCCCGATGTGTGGATCTTTATCGCATCTTCAGACGCAAACCTATCAAGCTGTGTGAGCAAACCATGTTCAATGTCTACGATTTCAACTGGCGAAAATTCTGACCAGTGAGGGCGTGCGCAATTGATAACCACATCGAAGTAATCTTCATAATCTGTGGATAGGTCTTTGATGTAATCCGAACAAGGGACAATGCCTTTGTCCCTCCTGTATCCAAAAACATCAAAACCACTGTTTACGAATGCCTTCGTAATGTGACGACCAATATAACCATTGGCACCTGCTATTAAAACTCTCATTCATTCCCTAAATTAAACACCAAGCTTCAACCGTTGACCATTTATTCTTCATAAAAACAAATATAATGTTAGCGATTAAAAATACGCAGGTATCGCGCCTTTGAATTCCGCGTTATCACTCGTACTGTACATACAGTCAGACCCTTCAATTGCGGTAAATCCTAGTCGCCTATAAAACTCTTTGTCAATATCACTATGCAGAAACAACGCCTTACTATTTTGATTTTGGAATAGCTCATCTTTTACCAAGTTAATTAATTTTGAAGCATAGCCTTTGCCCCTTAATTCTGGTGGCGTTGCAATGGAACCCAACCCACGGCTTCCTTCCAAAAGGCCAAACTCTCTCTGATAAACAATCAAAGAAGACACAATTTGTTCCTGTTCTATTAGCACATACCAAGTTCCTTTCTGATACTTACCACTGTTGTAACAAGAAGCTAGATACTCATCGACCGACAACTGGCTTCCCCATACATCAAAACCCATGAGATAAATATCATCCAACTCATGCGTATGTGCTGTTCTTAAGTACATAACCTTTTACTTTTCTTTCAACACGTCGCTACCTCTACGTGATGGCTCAGCAAAGTGCAGATAGCGGGTAAATGTGTCCTTTGGGCGTTCTAAATCGTTTTCAGCCAACACCCTAGACGCCATACCTCTGTGGTTATTACCGTGTGTGAGTAAGTGGATAAGAATCTCTTCAACAGACATTGTTCCTATATCACCATCTACGAAGTTAAACTGAATAACCTTGTCTAATTCTTCTTTTGAGGCCGACAGCGCATACTGCACTAACCATTTGTCATTGTGAGCCATTCTCTCACGCAGCTCTGAAAACGAAGGGGTTTCAACGGTATTATCAGCAGTATATTTTTCTGGTTCACCGAGAATTCGACTTATGAATAGACTATCCACTACGGTCGTATGGTTTAAAATTCTAACGAAAAATGTGCCATCGTTTTCCGGCAATTTTGAGAATTGTCTCGCTCCAAAATCAAGTAACTGACTATTTGCCCACTTTTTGTATTCAAATGCCTTCGCAAACTGCATTTATTTATCCTTTTTTGTTTCAGTTATTCACTTATGTACCGTCATCCACTCCGTGACTGCGTGCAATTGCCACACTCGATGTTCCAATCGCTATAAAGCCAGTTTGCTCTGCAATGAGAGCGCTTGCTGAACCCAAACCACATTTTCATTGGGATCTGGAACTTCGAACAAAGACCAAAACAACTCCAACATCCAAGTGTGTACGTTACCCAGCTCGAGCACCATTAGGCATTTCGGTTTCAGGACAAGCTAAACACGGATTTAATTTGTCTTCATAACCAATATCAAACAACATACCCTGAGACATTTCACCCGCCATCTTTCTTTCAGGCAAGTTCACAACAAACAAAGCTTGCTTACCTTCGATTTCTTTGGGGTTTTCACGCTCTTGTTTGATGCCAGCCAAGATTGATCGCTGATGATCGCCAAAGTCGACGGTGAGTTTCATCAGCTTATCTGATTTAACGACTTCAGAAACCTTTACGATTAAGCCGACACGAATATCTAATTTCGCGAAATCATCAAACGTAATTTCATCTTTAGTTGGAGCGTATTTCATAAACCAGACCTCGTTGTTTCCAAATCACATAACGTACAACTAAGTCACTAACAATGCTGAGACTAGATTCAAATTTACCACTGACGCCAAACTGAATTAAATACCCAATGTTAAGAGCGATCCCACAAAGCTTTATAGATCAATTCCAAGGAAGCACTTTTACTTGCTGCCATCGAGCCTTATAGCCAGTGGTCATTTTGTTGTAATTTTCTTCTGTCATTGCTCGCTTATTCGGTTTAATCAGCATATCAAACGCATCCTCTACACCGTATGGTGAAAACAACTTGATGCCGCCTGAATCATTCAAAGTAAACCCGATAGCAAATGCAGAGAGCCAAGACTCGATACCTTGTTCAACACGATCGTATGGTTGAATGAAGCAACCGAACTTCTTAGCGTAATGCTCATGAATGGTCGCTTGGTTCTTTACGTCCACGTCGACACAATGACTTAACCGCGAACGAATGCGGTTTTTGAACTGATCTTCGGTGATAGCTGAGGTACTATTGAAATAGACAACATCGAAGTCTTTGACTTGGTCTAGAAGCGGTTTGTTTTCGATATCATTCCAGATGATTTGAGTGATAGCTCCGCCTGCAATATAGAAGTTTGGCAAGCCCACCTCACGACATACTTTGGCTGTATCGATTAGCTCAGGAACTTGTTGAATGAGGTTCTTTAGTTTTTGTTTATTCATCGTGACCTAACTAACATCCATCTAAGGTTTGACCAACGCTACACATGAATACGCCGACCTGTCGGCATTGCTTCCAGACGCTTGCCTAATACTTCTTTCAACAACTCATAAGCTTTCTTGCCTGTGCAGTGCCCTGTATACAGTTTATCAATGGGGTATTGAGACAACGTCAATCCAAGATCTCTAATGTCTTGCTTTGTGCCACCAATACTATTGAACAATGGTAAGCCCACTAGATGGAAGCCCCCGACAACCGCTTTTATTCTCTCTCCTGGGAACAGAGTAACCGCTGTATCAACCATATTAAGAACGCCACTATGCGCACATCCCGTGAATATAACTAAACCATCTGGCTCTTTAATCACTAACAGTAATTCATGATCAAATGAGTCGCGCTCCCGTCGATTTTCCGACTGTGTATAAAGGTATTTATTACCCTTAGGTTGTTCGTGTTTCACGCTAATATCTGTGATAGCAAAGACATTTGGGGCGATCTCAGTAGTACGATTAACGAAGACTAACCGCTCGTTGCTGTTTTCTAGTAAGTCCGGATTGATCCCGACATCACTTTTGAAACCGAAAGCCCGGAAATGATAGCTTTTCTGTTCGCAATTTTTCAGAAACACTTTGGCTTTAGAGTTATGAGCAACAAAATCAGCGGTGCCATTACAATGATCATGATGCCTGTGTGATATGACAGCGAGGTCTACATCTTTAATATCAATACCCAGTAATGGTGCGTTTTGACAAAACGTATCGCCACTTCCCATATCGAACAAGATCTTTAGCGATTCAGTTTCAATATGCAGTGATAGTCCGCGCTCAACGGCTAAATCTTTCCTGTTATCCAGTCGAGAGTTATCAACCAGCGTCGTTATTTTCATAGTTCCCTTTTGATTCATTTACGAATCGCACATTGCCCAACGGAAATAAGGTCTTTGACCATCCATTCGCTCAACCTCTGCACCCAACCTTTTGTAGAAATCATGCGCTTTCTTATTATGTGGACTTGCCGTCCATGAGATGTGAGAGGCATATGATGACTCCGCTTGTGACTTTAAAGCCAACATAAGTTCACGGCCATACCCTTGTGATCTTTGATTTCCTGTAACCAATAGGTCGTCAAGCCAGATTGATGGCTCTCCACTGAAGGATGAATATCGATAGTGATACAGTGCGAAGCCAAAAGGCTCACAATTCCGTTCTAATATTAATGCATGGGCAAATGCGTAATCACCAAATAATGTGCGTTCGATTTTCTCTATAGTTGTCGAGATTTCACCACTAAACCCTTTCATACTCCGGTCAAAGTCAGCTTTTTGTTCAATAAACTCTAACAAGACACTTGAGTCTTCTTGCGTCGCAGTCCGTACGATCACTCTCTTCTCCATGGATGAATTTATTCGTTGTCGCCTAACGCCTGTTAATTGATGACAAATGCCACGCATTACAAATCAACTTGCTGCACCAATTAAGTTTTTTGTTTCGCAGACGTTATTGCTTGGGCTATTTTAGCCCTATGACTCGTTTCCCACTCAGCGAGTGTTAATGACGCCTCTTTACTCGCTTTCTGTGAAGCCATTAAAAACACTTCGTCTTTTCTGGGTTTAGGAATAACGACAATACCCTCTACATCGGCAACAATGATATCTCCCGTAGAGACCTTTGCTCCGCCGCAAGTGATTGGAGCGCCCAATTCAGAATAGACCTCTTTCTTTCCCGGAACTGGATGAACACCTTTCGCAAAAACTGGAAACTTCATATCTGAAATTTCAGTCAAATCTCGAATGACACCATCAATAATAAAGCCTTTGATACCTCGACTCTTCGCGACTGCGCATACATTACCGCCGGCTACAGCATATTCGCTATCAACGCCATCTACTACAATGATCGAACCTTCTGGTGCTTCGTATATGGCTGAATGAAGCATTAAATTATCACCAGACGTTAACTGGACAGTAAACGCTTCTCCACAAATTCGCGGCATTCCCTGCCAAAGAGGACCAATACTAAAGTCAATAAAGTGATCGTTACTTAGTATATTTCCGTACTCGGTTGTCGCAAGTTTTGAAAAATCTGACTTCATGTTTTCACTCCATATTTGAATGAAACCTGCCGGTCTATGTATGTAGCTTGATATGTTGAGGCTACCCGCTTAGTTTCTTAGACATATTGAAACCGGTAACCTCAAAGCCAACTTCTTTATACAACTTAAGCGCCCGCTTATTATGATATGCGACCCTCAGTTTTATTTGATTGATACCAATAGCAAGTAGTTGGGTCTCTAATGCAGAAATTGATTGAGTACCATAACCTAGACCTCGATGTTCATTCGAAATGAAGAAGTCATAGATAAACGTAGATTTATCCCCAATATTGACTGAGTGCCAAAGGTAATCCACAAGCTTACATTCACCATCGACTTCAGCATCAATGCATAATAGCGAATGCTCATTGCTCTCTAGTCCGTTAGGGAAGCTCCGATGCAAGTCCTTCTTTGCCAATTCGACTGAAACGTCTAAAGAATGCCCATAGTTTCTAGCTATTTCCTGACTGTAATCGTCAATAAAATACTGACAATATGCTGGATATTCGTCTTGGCGCATTCCTCTAAGTACTACCATGTTCATCCTTTATAAACGTTGAATTCAATTAATAACATAACGCCCGCTTGAGCAGATGGCAACGCTACCAATACTCTCAAATTTAACACCTAACCCACTGAAGTTAAAACGAGTGGAAACACCAATACCGCCGCATGCCAAAATGCCAAGCGTACCGAATCGCGCTTAAGTTGTTTGTGATAACAAAACATCTTCGTGTACTCGTAGCTTAAATGGATTACTGGCACTTTTTATGTCTAACGAAGGTCACGACCAAAGCCACCAACGCAAGTAGCTCAAAAAGCCAAAATATAGGAATAAACCCGAATGGCTCAACCAACACACCATTTTCATCTACGTATGAACCTATGGTGTTATAAACAATGAAACATAAAAGTCCACTAACGTAGAAAAGGGAACTGATTTTATACTTACGGAGAAAATTCATCGGAGCCTCAACATTTGAATATCTAAAATATCAGACACTTTATAAGAGAGCATGGTTCACTCCGATAAGCATAATTGGATAGACGAGTTATCGCCGCTTGAAGTAGCTGACATCGCGAGCACCTCACCCATTGTGCCTTAATCACTAAAGCCGATTCAAACTCAAACCGCCAAGCGTAGCGAATCTGCTTAAATTATTTGTTATATGCACTCACAAACATCACACTTCCATACCTGTAATGGAACAATCCTAGATTTCAATAAAACAAAAGCTTACATTGACCACATTTATTGCTTAATTAGAGTTCCCAGAATAATGCTAATGAAAATGCTGAGGTTACTAAAACAATCTATTGCCCTGTTTTGGTTCATGTTGATACTAAGTTTTGTAGTCAACTATTCAGGCGTTCACAATGAAATGACATTTACAATTTTAGGAGTGTCTCTTTTCACATCTGCGGTCATTACTTGGTTTTTACCACTCATAATCGTACTAGCTAACAATGAAGTTCAGAGAAAAGGACTGATACTATTATTATCATTAGTCTTCCCCGTCTTCGGTGGAATCATTAGCTATTTGATTCTAAGTAAACAGGTAAGAATGACGACAATGTAAGGACGAACCACTTGTGCATATAACGCCAACACCTTACCTAAGCCATTGTGCTATAACACTAAGCCGACTTGAAGTAAAAGTGCCGAGCATTGTGAATCAATCTTAAACGGTTTGCTATAGTGCTTTACCGTTTACCAGTGACCAATGGTGAGGCATTAGTTCACGTATAGTTTTAAAAACCAATGAATTATCTGGAGTCGTAATTGCTGCTTTAACATCCCCACCCCAGTGGACAAGGCGCTCTTGGCAAACTCCGCATGGTGACAAGATTAAAAACTCATCGTTCTCGCTTTCACGACACAGGCATAACGAGTGGGTCACTCGCTCATTGAGTTTGTGAGCCTCTAAATACGCCCCCACTTCCATACATAGTGAAAGAGCATCATTTTTAGTATCAGGAGCAATGCTTGTTAATATTTTTCCTGAATCTGTTCGAACAGCCGCTGCGCCACCCCAACCTGATGGATACCGAACCTTTACTAGTTCTACTGCTGCTTGATAAAGCTCTCTTTCGATATTATCCATGACCATCCATATTCAATTTTATCGAGCGCCGCCGTATTGAGGTTTGAGCAACGCTACCACAACACTGAACCATACCACCATATACACGAAACCCAACGATTGAACAAAAAATGCCAAGCGTTGGGAATCATTCTTAAATGCTTTGTATATACGATTTTACTCAAGTGACTTCATTAACTCATGAATTTCACTAATGCTGTAAGATTTATACTTATTGTAAAAATCTCTCGTATTAACAGAAGCGTGAGACACGTTGTTTATGCCAGCAACTGATTTGTAGTTGCAAATTTTTGCACTAATGTTTCCGACTTCTAATCCAGACTTCAGTGATATTTCACGGGCATACTCACTTTGCTTGCCTCTCGGAAACCCTTCACTTTCCAACTTTTTAAAAGCCTCTAAGCATCTGAGTTCGTTTAGATCATTCCACAATGAAGTATCTCTATAGCTCATAATAACCACCAACGTATTCTAACTGTTACCAGTGAGAGTATAGGATGCTATGCACGCTATCGTATAACAGCTACCAGACAGAAAAATTCTGCACTTAACTCCAGAATAATTTTGTCTAGTTTCTAAGATAGATAAGTAATATACAACTAAGCCACTGCATAACAATGACTTATGTCACGGCTAATTTCAGGCGTGTGAAAAGTCGCTTACTTTAATTCATCGGGAATACGGCGATCTTTGTGGTAATACTCTCGGTCGCGTTCGTTGATTTCGCGTACCACTTTGCATGGGTTGCCGACTGCGACGACATTGGCTGGGATGTCTTTGGTGACGATACTCCCTGCCCCTATTACTGAGTTTTCACCAATGGTGACGCCAGGAAGTACGACGGTGTGCGCGCCAAGCCATACATTGTTGCCAATACGAACGGGAACATTGAACTGCGCTGCTTTTAGCCTGAGTTCTGGGCTGATGGGATGTGTGCCAGTGGCAATGGTCACGTTAGGCGCTATCATCACGTTGTCGCCGATGAATACGTCTGTGTCGTCGACCAGAGTTAGATTAAAGTTCACGTATACGTTGTTGCCTAGGTGCGTGTGACGCCCCCAGTTCACATGTAATGGTGGTTCAATGTAGCAGCCCTCACCGACTTCGGCGAACAACTGCTTCATGATTTGTTGTCGTTTATCACCTTCGCTCGGGCGAGTGTGATTGAAATCATATAGCACTTCTAAGCATTGAGTTTGCTCAGCAACCAAATCCACGTCGTCACAGTAGTAAACGTCTTGGCTGTGCATTTTAGCCTTTATATCCATGTTTGAACCTATTTGATCATTGCCTTATGTCGGCATAAATAAAGAAACAGATGGATAATTTGAAGTTTTCACTGGCCTTAATGCAAGTTGGATGAATTAACGCGGCCTAATGTTTTCAGCCACACGCCACAGCACACCACTTGGGTCAGTGATACAAAACTCAAGCATTCCCCATGGCTGTTCAACAACCTCGGAAACGGTAACTTCAAATTCCGACACTACATTAGAGTTTTGGATGTGTTGATACCAACTTTTTACGTCTTCAACCAGCAAGTGCATCATGTAATTGTGACAGTGCGCAGGTTCATAAAAGTTTTGCAGAAGGAACGCACAACCGCCGTGTCGTAGATAGGCGACATCGTGAAATTCAGACATCAGCTCGAAGCCGATTGACTGGTAAAAACGCTTGGATAAATCGAAGTCTTTCGCGGGTACAAAAGACTTAATTTCTGAGACTTTGAGGTTTTCCATCCTACATCCTTATAGTGTTGATATTCTGGTGCTGACACGCTTAACGCTTTAAGTGGTTACAGCGTTTATTGAGAGCCCTTATTCAAAGTCTTGCTGAAATGAGTCGACTTCGGCTTTAGTTAGATAACGCCACTGACCTGCTTCAACATCTAAACGAACATCACCAATCTGCTCACGGTGTAGTCCAACAACTCGATTTCCTACCGCAGCAAACATTCGTTTTACTTGATGAAACTTGCCTTCTGTAATGGTCAGGAGCACTTCTTTATTGGTTATCACTTCGAGTTCTGCCGGACGCGTCGGTTGTTGCTCACCTTGCAATTGAACGCCCGCTTTGAACTTGTCAGCGACATCGTCTTTGATATCTCGTGACAATGTCACGCGATACACCTTCTTACATGACTTGGTTGGCAGCGTGATGTTGAATGACCATCGCCCATCATCGGTAATTAAGACTAAACCTGTGGTGTCGGCATCTAAGCGCCCTGCGATGTGCAGTTCTGATGCTTTTTCTATCTCGATGTAGTTAAAGAGTGAAGGATAAGCTTCATCGATATTAGAGCAGATAGTACCCGCAGGCTTGTGCATTAGGAGGTATCGAAATTCTCGTAACTTAAGCGGAGTACCATTTAACAAGATGGTGTTGCTTTCGTGAACCTGAGTCGATTCATCGGTGACCGTCTCACTGTTTACGTTCACCTCACCATTATGGATGCGTTCAATAGCTTCAGGCTTGGTTAGGTCAGTGCTTTTGCATAGGTATTTATCAAGGCGCATTAATCGTCGGCACCACATTTTGCGCATGGCTTGTAAGTACGTTCGCCTTGAGCAATCACCACATAGTCGAGAACGCAGTTATCACATAGCGCCAACTTTGGGTAAGCGTCTTTCTGTTTCTTTGCGTTGATGTTGCCTTCGGTGGTGTATACGGTTCTCATTTTTATACCTTGTTTTAATAACTTGCTAGGCGCAAATTGTATCACTGTTTACAGCTTTGATTGGAGTGGTGGTGCATAGATAAATTGTTTTTAAGCGCCGCCATTCCATGTTCTCGCCCCGTAACGGCTTAACCATGAACAACAAAGTCAACGTGCCACGCCTATCAGTGGTAAAATGATAAAAGCTCACCAACCAATGAAGTCACTAATGAAAAATTGTAATCAATGCGGGAAATGCTGTATCAAATACGGAGATGGTGACCTTGCCGCAACGCAAGAAGAGATTGATTTGTGGGAGTTGTTCAATCCAGACATCTTTGAGTATGTCCGAGGAAGCGAGATCTGGTTTGACCCTGAATCTGGTGAACGTTTAACTCGCTGCCCTTTTCTGGAGCTGGTTCCGACGAAAGACACCAAGGCTCAAGCCAAGTACACATGCAGCATTTACTTAGACCGACCAGAAGATTGCAGACACTATCCAAGCCTGATTAATGAGATGGTACGAGATGAGTGTGAAATGATTGAGGTGGTGGATTTGCATGACACGAAGAAAGCTCAAAGGAAACTCGACCTGTTGATGAAAGACAGCCGCCCTTCAAGCTATTCGTAAGCGATGATCTTTTGAAGATCAATCTTCAGCATGAGCTAATATCAGCTAAAACCTTAAGCCAAATACTGGTTCGCGTCTAACCAATCAAGCGCAACCAGTGCTGCCAATGAACATACCGCTCTGTCGTTGCCATCAACAAACTTAAGCTCTTCGATTTCAGCATCTGGAGAGAGTTCGCCAGTATAATCGGCAAGATAACAAGTCAATTTCACCGATACGCCTTCCGCTTTGCCATCAGCTTGACCTGTAAAGGTCTCAACGTATTTGATTGAATCAGGCACTAAATCTACCGAGATCTCTTCTTTGATTTCGCGAACCAGTGCTTGCTCGTCACTTTCGCCAGCTTCACGCTTACCACCCGGTAGGTAGAACAGTTCTTTGCCTTTTGATCTCACCATCAACAGTTTGCCGTCTTTGATGAATATCCAAGCTAGCTTATCAATTACCTTATGCATGTTCTTAGACCTTATTTCTGTTTTAGTTCTCGTTATTACTGAATCTGGCCGCGCTATTCTATTAGTCACGACCAAACAAAGCCTGGGTATGTTACACGCTGGAAGGAATATACTCTATTGAATCGAATAGGAAATATCATCGCCAAAACGAAAAATGACAGCGTTCGAGACAATTCTCGTCAACTGTCATCGGCGTTGTTTACGGATTGCTTTCTAGTTGTTCGTAGATAGAATCAATCGACTAGCCACTTAAGCGCAGAGTCATGGTCTTCGAATGACTTAATCTCACCGGACACAAACCAACTGCCGACTTTTGATGCCATTTCTTGCCAGCTTTTATCACCATAAATCGCGATTTTGTCTATCTTCGAATTGAGCTCTAATCCCAATTTGAAATCATCCCAAGCTGCACGTAACTCCCATCCTGTTAAGGTTGAGATATCGACCAGCATCTTGAGTTTAGATGAATCGAGTTCTTCTAGCGTGGTATTTAGAATTGGCATCATTGCTTGATAGTCATCGTGTGTAAGCTTGCCTTTCGCTTTAAACACAACGATGGTTTCACCGCAAACACGTTCAATTCCAAACGATATTCCGTGACGTTCGATATTCATAGTCTAGCCCTTATAGTGGAAATTAGACTTAGCTTAGAGGATTAGACAGCAAAGAGATGAGAGATTGGCGTCAAAACAGACAAGCATCCGAACGGGTTTTAGTTACTGACATTTTAACGGCGTTTAATCGCAACGACCGAGTATGTGTGCCAATGCTTCACCCTACCCAGCGACGTGAGTGCTTGTTCGTCTCGCTCATGGAATCGTACTATCTCAAAGTCGTTGAATAAGCTGAGTACTTTGGCTTTCGTTAACGGCGTTGTTGGAGTTCGATAGCCATGTGCCCAACTGTCATCGACGCCCATGAAATCACCTGCAAATACGCCACCTACTTCAAGACAGTATTCAATATTGTGCCAAACCCCGTCAAAACGCGTTGGGTCAGCAAAAAACAGACTCGAATTGGCAATCACTACGCCAGATTTTGGGTAATCATAGTGTTCAAATCCACTTTCAGATATCTCGACCAAAGATTTGCGACCAAAACGATCCCGACATATAGCAATCGAATCAGGATTAACGTCGAAGCCATACACTTGATACGCTTGTTGTTCTAAAAAAGCGATGTCACTACCTGTTCCACAACCACAATCAATCGCAACATTTAAGCCTGACTCATTCAGTTTGATTGCGAATTCAGTTCTCTTTAAATGAGGTTTGCTTAGTGCTTTTTGGTAATACTGACGCCAGATCTCTGAATGTTCATCCATGGCGTTTATCCAACAGTTCGCTTAGGGATTGAACTTGTACGATACGTGGATGCTGTGACTTAAGCTCAACTCCTTCCGTGTTCAACCACACCGCGTGCAAACCCGCTTCAAGTGCTGGGTAAATGTCTTTCTCTAGAGTGTCGCCAACCATGGTGATGTCTGGTGGTGCAACACCGAGCTTAGAAATAATGGCAGGATAGAACCCCGACTCGAACTTAGAAAAGCCAATGCTCGCCTTACAAAAGTAACCCAAGATATATTGAGACAGGCCAACGCGCTCAAAGGCACGAATGATGTCGTCTTTACTGGAATCACCAGCATTGGTGGCAACGTAGACTTGATGATTTTTGGAGAGTTCAGCCAGTAATGCACGAGCACCACTCACTTCTTGTACCGTTTCCCAGTCACACATCTTCCCTTGTGCGTCAGGGAAATCGACCATCAGCGTATTGCCCCAGTCGAATAAGACTATTTCTGTTAATTCGATTAGCTTTGTCATCTTGCCTCCTGCATACGATGAATTATCTAATGTTTAAGCGAGCCTATAAAAACTTCTCGATAAGGATCTCGTCAAAGTACTGATCGCCAATCTTACCGTGTTTCTTAGCCGTTCCGACGATTTCAAAACCTTGCTTAAGGTATACCGCTAACGCGCGCTCGTTGTCTGCTCTTACATAGGCGAACAGCTTTTCGTAACCTTTCGCTTTGGCTGCCTTAAATGTGTAATCAAACAACTGTTTTGCAACGCCCTGCCCACGGCTATTTGCATCAACATAAGTGCCAATAATACCAACATGGTCAAAGGCCTTAGTGTAAGTAGCAAATGGTTCGACATTCTGAAAACCAAGTAACTGGTTGGTCGTTTCGTTGACTGCAACGCTAAACACACCACGTTTTGGAAACGACTCAATGAATGCCTTTTCTTCATCAACAGTAAAAGTCTGATCCAAGATCGTATAGCGCGCTTCGATAATGATTGGATTTAATACATCAATAATGCCTTGTGCATCTTCTACCGCGACTTCTCTGATTGTTAAGCTCATACTTCTCTACCTTTTTATTGCTTTGGGCAGATTCTATCGCTATATGCCATCTCTTTGATAGGACAGAATGTTGTCGAAAGCGATATCGAAGTAGAGTTCGTAGCTATTTTGTTCAACATAGCCCAAATGTGGAGTCGCTGTGACGTTTGGTAAGGACAATAGCGGTTCGGTGTCTATTGTTACTGGCTCACAATCGAACACATCAATAGCGGCTGTTTTGGTCGGTACCTCACGTAGTCCATGATACAGAGCCATCGGTTCCACTAACTCAGCACGACTGATGTTCACAAACAGCGAGTTCGGCTTCATCAAGCTGAGGTCGTGTGCCGTAACACATCCTCTGGTGACATCATTCAAACGCAAATGCAAAGAAAGCACATCAACTTCTCGAAAGAAATCTTGTTTGGTTGTTGCTGCTTTGAAGCCATCTGTTTGTGCTTGATCGCGTGAAACTTGGCTCCCCCACACTACGACAGACATCCCAAATGCTTGGGCATATTGTGCAATGCATTTGCCGATCTTGCCGTAGCCCCAAATACCAAGCTTCAAGCCCTTCAAAGTTCGACCTAGCCCTAACGAGCCAGAATCCTGCCACTGGTTTTGTTTAAGGTTTGACGCGTAAGTAGGAATGTTGCGCGATGCAGCCATAATCAGCGCCCAGCATAGCTCGGAAGGCGCAACAGGCGAGCCTCGACCTTCTAAAACGGTAACACCAAATCGTTCGCACATTTGCGGGTCGATATGGTTGCTCACTTTGCCCGTCTGGCTAATCAGCTTGAGGTTGGGGAGTTGTGATAACAAAGATTCGGTGATCTCGGTTCTTTCACGAATGAGCACAATGGCTTCAAACGAGACCAACTTAGCGACGAGCTCTTGCTCTGAGTAAGTCTCGGTAAATACCGTGACATCGTATTGTTCGAGTTTGTTGAAGCAATCGAGGTCTTTAACGACGTTCTGGTAGTCATCCAATATCGCTATCTTCACATCACTCTCCTTGTGATTGTTAATCTTCTGGCTTTGTTCAAATGAAGACTAAGGTGCCATGCCTTTCGATTCAACACGGCACGCGCTAGAACTTCACTATTGATAAACCACTTTGAAACGCTCCAACATAAGTAACATGTCTTCACTTGGTGAGATCTTGAGCTCTTCACATTCACGAGAGAAGAAGTTCCAGTGAGCTTCTTTCCACCATTCGAGTGTTTTGTCACCCTCGCCTTCGGCAGCAGCAAACTCCGCCGTCACTTCGTTGTATTTGCACGACGACACCGACGTGATCTCAACAATACATACGGGCTTACCATCCCAATCGGTGACGACTTGCAAGTGACCAACTATGGGTCTCGTCTCGCCTTCATGGGTATACCAGTGTTCAAGGCCGCAGGACGCCTGTTTTTCACCTTTTAAAATCAACTGTGCGCAGAGGTTAGCGTTGTACTCGTCGGCGCAGTAATAATCAGCACTAAAGGAGGTGTATTGCGAAGCAACGTCTGCTGGTAATGTGTTGAGGTAGCTATCAAGATAAGCTTTGCTTCTTTCTTCCATGATCTTTCCAAATTCAATATCAGGTTGAGCCGATAAACACTTATAGATTAAGCATCTGGCTGCATTGGGAGTAACCTATCAAGTCAGGTTATAGCTGTAAACCGAGTGAATATCAAAATGCGGGCTGAGAAAGAAGAATATAGGTAGGATTTCGAGGCCAGTACAAGGAGATCCAAAAAGTGAAAGAAGAGCCAAAAGCACCTTTAGTCGGTGCTTTTGGCTCTTAGTATCTCGTTACTAATAGCTTGTAACTGACGGGGTATTAACGGTTCAAGAAGTCGACCGCTTTGTCTGGGAAGTCGGTAAACACACCATCAACTTTGACTTGGTTGTAGAAGACATCCAACATGCCATCAAAGTTATCAGCATAAGCTGGGATTCTTCCTGGGTCAGCACGGAACGTGTACGGGTGAACATCTAAGCCCGCGTCTTTTGCTGACTTCATTAACGGTTTAATAATGATGTTATCTTTGGTCGATGCATCGTCCACCAACATTGGCTTCCAAGGGCCTATTCCTTCCGCATAAGACGCCACTTTTTCCATGCCACCAGCTTCAAACATCCAGTCGTAACTGTACGGCGTTGCTTTGTCACCTTGGTACGTCATGGTTTCATTCCAATCTGTATAAGCCATCAACTGAACGAGCTTAAGATCCATTTCCATCGCTGGCATGAGCTCATCGTTAATGCGTTGAAGTTCATTGGCGTCAAAACACTGCAAATACACTTTGTCGTCTTTTGATAGGTAACCATATTGATGCAAGGTTGCAAGTACCGCTTTGGAGATATCTTTGCCTTCGTGACGATGGAACCAAGGTGCTTTAATTTCAGGATAGATGCCCACGTCATAACCTAAGGTCTTATTTAGGCCTTGGATCAGCTCGATCTCTTCTGCAAAGGTAGCGACACGAAAATCAGACTGCCACATTGGGAAGCGCGTTGGGTACCCTGCCACTCTTTTACCTTGGTCATCGAGGTTAAAGCCTTCGGTCACTTTTAATGATTTGATCTCGGCAAGCGTAAAATCAATCGCGTAATAGCGGCCATCTGCTCTTGCACGGTCTGGAAAGCGGTCAGCAACATCAGTGACGCGATCTAAATAGTGATCATGCAAAACCACCAATTGGTCATCTTTGGTCATCACTACATCTTGTTCGATATAGTCAGGTTTCATTGCGTAAGCGAGTGCTTTAGCCGGTAATGTATGCTCGGGTAAATAACCAGAAGCGCCGCGATGCGCAATCACTAAAGGATCGGCGAACGCATTTGTAGATAAACTTAGTGCTAATAAGGTCAGAGACAGTGACGTTGTTTTCATTATTGTTTCCCTTGATAAAACAGAAGCAGGATATACCTGCCTCTGTTGTTATTTATAGATGTGATTCAGTAAATACACTACTGAGCTAGCGCTTCTCTCTCTCGTTCGAGATCTTTTTGTTTATGGTGCGCACGCTCACCTAAGAAGGCGTAAAGCAGACAGATGATTGAAGCCACACAAGCGCCGACCAAAATAATGAAGCCGCCATCCCAGCCGTAATGGTCAACCATAAAGCCGAGTATTGCGTTCGCAGCAACCGCGCCACCTAAGTAACCAAACAAACCCGTTAGACCAGCAGCTGTACCCGCTGCTTTCTTAGGCGCAAGTTCCAGTGCATACAAACCGATCAGCATTACAGGACCATAGATAAGGAAACCAATCGCAACCAGTGCCAGCATATCAACCGTTGGGTTACCTGCTGGATTCAGCCAATATACCAACACAGCGACTGTCACTAGAACCATGAACAAGATACCTGCAGGTGCACGTCGGCCTTTGAATAACTTATCTGAAATCCAACCACACAATAAGGTGCCAGGGATACCTGCCCACTCATACAAGAAGTAAGCCCAAGATGATTTATCTACAGAGAAGTCTTTTGCTTCTTTTAAGTAAACTGGAGCCCAATCGAGTACGCCATAGCGGATAAGGTAAACAAACGCATTGGCAATAGCGATTGACCACAACAGTTTGTTAGAGAAAACGTACTTAAAGAAGATCTCTTTCGCCGTCATTTCTTTCTCATGAGACGTATCGTAGTCGTCTGGGTAATCGTCTTTATGTTCTTCAATCGGTGGTAAGCCGCAAGATTGAGGTGTATCTCTTACAGTAAACCAAACAAAGACAGCAACGAGAGTGGCAAAAAATGCAGGAACATAAAAAGCGGTTCGCCAATCGTCGTTAAAAGCCCACAGCCCCAACAAGAACATTGGGCCAATCAAACCGCCACCCACGTTGTGAGCAACGTTCCATACTGACACTATCTCACCACGTTCTTTTCGTGACCACCAGTGGACCATGGTTCGTCCACAAGCTGGCCAACCCATACCTTGGAACCAACCATTCAAGAACAGCAGGATAAACATCGCAGTGATGCTGCCTGTTGCCCAAGGCATAAAGCCAAAGCAGAACATCACCAGTGCCGACATTAACAAGCCACCGCTGAGGAAGTAACGAGGGTTAGAACGGTCAGAAACACTGCCCATTAAGAACTTAGATAAGCCGTAAGCGATAGATACCGCCGCTAATGCAACCCCTAGTTCTCCACGGCTAAAACCTTGTTCAATGAGATAAGGCATCGCCAAACTAAAGTTTTTACGGACTAAGTAGTACCCCGCATAGCCAACGAAGATGCCAAGAAACAGCTGCCATCGTAGTCGTGTGTAGGTGCTATCGATCTTATCTGATGACAAGCGATCGATATGCGCCATAGGTTTGAATATTCCAAACATAGGAACCTCATAATTATTGGGCGAAGGAAGAATTTAAATGCTCGAACGAAAAAATTTAGCGCTCATTCGAAATCAAGGGAATTGTATGTGCTTCAGGATTAATTTCTGTGATAGAGGTAGTTATTAACAAAAAATAACTTTAAATACAGCATATTAGTTTCATTTAATTAGACTGCGCTTCATATTTTTGTTTGTATCTGTTTAATTAAACATCAGAACTTTCGAGTACGAACAAATCCAAAAAGAGCGAGCGAACATAAATCAACCAACAACAACTTTGTTATTACTGCGAATGCATAGTGAATAACAACAATTTTGGTTGAATCTGTGGAGTTATGAAGGTGGTTTGGGCTATTGGTTAAAGAAGTTCGCTAAAATCAATGCAAACAAAAAGGGTCTAGATTTCTCTAGACCCTTTTAGGTAATAACGCTTGGTGTCTTGATGTTGGCTAATTAAGCAAACATTAGCTAATTACTCGAAGTATTAGCTAGCCACACGACATGATTATGCGTCGATGTAAAAAGCTTCTACAGTGCCTTTTAGAGTAATAAGCATCGGCTGACCAAAACGATCTAGCGCTTTTGGAGAAGGGATCTTAACCCAACCTTCGCTGATGCAGTATTCTTCAACATCAGTACGCTCTTTACCATTTAGACGAATGCCGATTGGGTATTCGAAACACTCAGCAACGTGGTGTGGGCTGCGTGGGTTGCCTGCAAGATGATCTGGTAAAGCTGGTCTTGAATTAGTATCGCTCATGTTCATTACCTGTATGTACGTAAATAAAAAAAGTGCGTCATTCTAGTCAATATAGGCTTTGTGCTCAACAACTGCTGCAATAAATCGTAGTGATCGTTTTAATCAACAGCGAGTTGTTTGATTTAAAGGCGATATAGGTATCATTTCAAACGAAAATTTAACAGGATTATACGTTGTTGATAAAGAGATAGGTTCAATACTCGATAGGTAGATAACCTAATAGTCGGCTTTGCTCCGAGCTTATCGAATAAGCTCTATACTCATCACTTTATGGTTTGCTTCTGAGTCGATATCGACGACTGACCAACCTAACCCTTGGTAGAGTTCCATTACATTGGTGTACACGTACAGTTGAGTTTGTACTGTAGAAGAAACCTGTTTTACACCGCGACTAATCAATTCACTTGCAATACCTTGGCCACGCCATTGAGCATCAACATAAACAGCATTAACCCAAACAACATCCCGCACTTGATGAGGTTCCTGAAAATGGGAATACGCCAAGCCACCAATGACCACATTATCGCGAAGCACTACTATTACTGGAGGGAGTTGTACGCAGTCTTTATAGGTATCTTTAAACTTAAAATCCGACCATTCACTTTGAAACAAGCGCTCTAAATCACTCCAATATGGCGAACTTTCATCGCAATTTCTAAAGATTACTTTCTGCATGTCTTTCCATCCTTTGAAAGGCTACTACCGCCATCCTAGCCTTGGTTTATATCAGTGTAGATAAAGTTACTCTTCTTCTTCGCAATTGTCTGCTGGGTCTTGATTAATTTCTTCGCCGCATCCTAGGCATTCACCTTGCAGATCCGTAGGCATCACAATAATCAAACCACAATGAGGGCAAAGATCGCCTTGTTGAAACATCCTGTATTCCTTCTACTTAATGGCTATTGCTTAGGATATTTTTGCTTACTCGCTTCTAGCCAGTCGTGAATCACTTGGCGAGCGGATTCCGACGGAGGTGCATTTCGTTTTCCGCAGATTTGGTCTATTTCAAAAGGAAATGCTTTGCTCGGGACGCGGCGTAAACCTATGGTTAAACGCTGAGGCTTGAGCATGCGGAACACCACATAACGATCGCTCATGATTCGGTTGTGATACACGCCAATACAGTGCTTCTGCTCGATGCCTTCGTGTTCAAGGTCGTAATAATCCGTGAGCGGATGAATGTTGTCATTGCCAAGTAAAGGAACGGGATAAGGGATGTCTTTATCCATTGGGCAGTTACCCTCCAAACGACGTAATTGGCGTTGCTCCGTCCAGCGGTCATGGAGTTGTTCAAACATCGCAAAAGAGTTCTGACTGGTAATCGCGCGCAGTGGATCATCCATCTCCAAATCTTGCCCTAGCAATATCGCATCTTGGAACATCGCCATCTTCGACGGTGCGTTAAGTCTGCCCTCTTCCACCATTGCAATCCCTAGCCTGCTACCAGTTAGAAATGGATGAACTTGGTCCAAACGCAGGGCTGTGTATCCAACTTTTGAGTAATGCTTAAACTTAAGAACTCGTCTTTGCAGTGGCTCGAGAATGCGAACAATGTGGTCGAGTTCATCACCAACATTGTAATGAAGCTCTAGCTTGTCGATGAATTTGAGTGTCGCCTTGCTGCCGTCTAAGCCCAACTTGGTAAGGATCTTCTTCTGCCCTAAGCGACTTAGTGCCAGTGCTTTCTTGTTGTCGACACTGTATTTCATGCAGATCAAAGCCAAAATAACAGGCCTTAATTCAAGCAATTGCGCGGCTTCATAAGTATTCGCAGCAAGCCACAACATCTGGTATTGGTATTCTGGAAAGTCGTCGGTGATTTCACGATAACGCGCAGGTAATGAATTTAGCCAACGACCATTCACGTCAAACTGTTCAACAAGGTTGAGGCTCAGCCCAATGCCTCCATCAAGCGGTCGTCTACCATCTTCAAACACATGAAAGCCGACGAGCTTTTGAGACCAGTCTCGGATCTCAATATCGTAGTCGAAACCTAATGTTCGAGTGGGAATGGTTAGTAGTGCTGTCATTGATGCCTCTTCGTTATTGGCGCATTGAACTATCAAGCCTATCTAACAGCATAAGCTAGCGCTTCAACCACTATATCAACCTTTTGTAAATTTCTTACCAATCAAAGCGATATAAATACGATAGTGCTTAGAAGAACATTGAATGATGATTTTACGGAATATGAGATCTCTTCGATATCATTTGCGTCAACAGAAACTATGCTTGTTACATAACTCACAACAAGAGGCTTTAATTATGGATTACCGACATATTCTGGTCGCACTTGAACTGTCTGACGACACCAAGATTCTCATTGATAGAGCGACCTTCTTCGCTGATAAACTGGAGGCTGGCATTTCATTTGTTTATATCGATGGTACGCATGGAGAAATTTATCCAGAGCTCGTTGATATTCAGGGAAATGACGGTGATTTACCCATCAATGAAGATGCCGTTAAGCATTTGAAAGAGTTTGAAGCCTACGCCAAACACCCAATCAAGCACATTTTCGTGGGAACGGGTGATTTGAACGATAAGCTCAAAAATGCCATCGAAGCCAACGGCGTTGACCTATTGCTATGCGGCCATCACCATGATTTTTGGCATAAGCTCATCTCCCATTCTAAACAGATCATCGATACTTCCCCTATCGATATTCTCGTTGTTCCAATGGAATAGAAGCTCCAGTTCGACACTCAAAAATAACCGGCATTGCCAACCTCTATCGGTATTATTGGTTGGCTTGATATCCTCTTCAACACACTCATCCTGATCGAAATCTCCTATTTCCCACTTAGAGTAGTCATTTGTGATCTTGTCAGCCTATCAACTCGTAAGCGTCTAATAATTAACAAATCACGTCATTTCGATTTGAATCAACGTACTGAAATGTACGACCCAGACCATGCCTTCATCAATCAATGGACAGGCGGTAACGCAGTCACAACAAGCCTCACAAACCAGGACGCATTATGAAATTTAAAACGGTACGACTTGTATTAGGTGACCAACTCAACATTGAGCATTCATGGTTTAGACAGGTTAACGATGACGTTATTTACATCATTGCTGAGCTAAAACAAGAAACAGATTATGTTGCCTCTCACGTTCAAAAAGTGGCCGCGTTTTTCTGTGCGATGGGTTACTTCGCTAACGAACTCAAAGAACAAGGTCATCAAGTACTCCACCTTACTCTTGACGACACAACGCAATTTGAAAACCTAGACACACTTCTAAAGCACTATGTACACGAATTCGGCGCAGAGAAATTCGAATATCAAAGGCCAGATGAATATCGCCTTTTAGAGCAGATGAACAAGCTCAAGCTCACCAATGCGACCAAAGGTTGTTGTGATACAGAACACTTCCTCTTTCCATTCGAAGAGATCGAACAACAGTTTCCGAAAGACAAACACATCATGATGGAGCACTTCTATCGCCGAATGAGAAAGCGTTTCGACATTTTGTTAGAAGACGGAAAGCCCGTTGGCGGCAAATGGAATTACGACGCGAACAATCGAAAGAAACTCAAGAAACAAGACATCGAAAACCTGCCTCAGCCGCTAATGTTTACCAATGACATAACCGACATTTTGCAGCGTATCGAGCACCACCAAGTGCAAACTATTGGTCAAGTCGGTAACCAGTTACTATGGCCGGTGAACCGCGCACAAAGCTTGTCTCTACTCGCTCATTTCTGCCAAGTCTGCTTGCCGTTATTTGGGCAGTTTCAAGATGCGATGACGACAGAGCACGACTCTAAATGGAGCTTGTATCATAGCCGTATTTCGTTTTCGTTGAACAGTAAACTGCTGAGCCCTAAAGAAGTGATTGATGCAGCACTGTCGGCCTACCAAGCATCCTGTCTTCGAGACAGCTCACCAGATAAGCCAAGCATCGATATTGCACAGGTCGAAGGATTTGTACGCCAAATACTGGGATGGCGAGAGTACATACGCGCCGTCTATTGGGCAAACATGCCTGCTTACGCCAACAAAAACCATTACTCAGCACATAATAACCTGCCCCATTACTTTTGGGACGGACAAACCAAGATGAACTGCATGAAGCATGCGATTGACCAGTCTCTTGAGTTTGCTTACGCGCACCACATCCAAAGGTTAATGATCACTGGCAACTTCTGTTTAATCACGGGTATAGACCCTGACCAAGTCGACAGTTGGTACCTCGGTATTTACGTCGACGCGATTGAGTGGGTTGAAATGCCAAATACGCGAGGTATGGCACTGTTTGCGGATGGCGGGATCGTAGGAACCAAACCATACTCTGCCAGCGGTTCCTATATCAACCGCATGAGTGACTACTGCAAAGGCTGTCACTACAAGATAAAAGAACGCAGCGGCGAGCAATCTTGCCCTTTCAATAGCTTGTATTGGCGCTTTATGGACCAGCACCGCGATGCGTTAAACCGCAACCCACGTATGGGCATGTTATATCGCTCTTGGGACAACATGGATGAGCAATCACAACAAGCGATTCTCGATACTGCTGAACAACGAATCACAAACTTGGAGAATTTATAATGGTGGAGCAACTCAGATTACACATATTGGTGGTCGGTGGGAGCGGCGGTATTGGTTTCGCTGTGGTTAAACACCTATTATCTGAGCTCTCTCGGTTTGATTTTCTTGATGTGCATGTAGACGCGACTTACCACTCTCAACAGCCGGAACTAGAAAACAATCGCTTGAGCTGGCACAAAGTCGACGCCACCGACGAAGCTGATATTAAGCGCTTGAGTTCTGAGTTTGAACAACTTGATTGGCTGATCAACTGCGTGGGTATGCTCCACACTCCAGATCTTGGACCGGAAAAGAACTTGTCGTCCATCGACCCTGAGTTTTTCCTCAAAAACATCTCTGTGAATACCCTGCCCAGCTTGTTATTAGCAAAACACTTCACGCCGATACTTAAAGCGAGCGACAATCCAAAGTTTGCTGTGGTATCCGCAAAGGTTGGCAGTATTGCAGACAACAGATTAGGCGGTTGGTATAGCTACCGCTCATCGAAAGCAGCCCTAAATATGTTCATCAAAACCATGTCGATCGAATGGCAACGCACCATTAAGAAAGGCACCGTGTTGGCTCTGCACCCGGGCACGACAGACACAGCTCTGTCGAAGCCTTTTCAGACCAATGTCCCTGAAGGTAAGTTGTTTGAGTCAAGCTATGTCGCCCATCAGTTGGTCGATATTATTCGCACTGCCACACCGGATAACAGTGGGCACTTCTACGCTTACGATGGTGAACAGTTAAATTGGTAGTTGATACGAGTGTCCGTCTTTCATTAGTGCTAAAAAAGAAAACCCAACAGAGTTGAAGCTCCATTGGGTTTTTATTTAGAAAGAACGCCTCTGTTTTAAAAGGCGTTTGGTTGATATCTAGCTAAAGATCAAAACTGATCATCACGATTATTCAGCCCAATTGAACTTAGTATCGTCAACACCTTCTTTCTCTTCTTTAGCTCGCTCGCGTCGATGTTGTTCTTCAATTCGCGCAGCGTCTATCTCTTGCATGATGGCTTCGATATCAGCCAAGTCGTCGGTTTCCGTAAACTCACCCGTCAGTTTGCTGTCTGGCTTCAAGTCGCCTTTCTCGTACAGCGCCCACATTTCCTTGGCATACTCGGTTTTTGCCAGTTTAGGAGCAAACTGAGCGTAATAGTCACGGATGTTATTGATGTCACGAGCCAGCATCCACTCAGCGTTGTTGTTAGCCGAAGCGTCAACCGCTTGTGGTAGGTCGATAATTACTGGACCGTACTCATCCACCAATACGTTGAACTCAGACAAGTCACCATGGATCAAACCAACACACAGCATTTTAACTACGTAAGTCATCATCACGGCGTGGTCTTCGATCGCTTGCTCTGCTGACATCACCACATCGTTCAAACGTGGTGCAACGTAACCCTCATCGTCAGTGACCAGCTCCATAAGCAGTACGCCATCAAAGCAACCATAAGGGACAGGCACACGAACACCCGCTTCTGCCAGTTTATATAAGGCATCCACTTCAGCACTTTGCCAAACCTTTTCTTGTTGTTCACGACCAAAGCCAGAGCCTTTTTCCATCGCTCGAGCGCGGCGGCTATTTCGGACTTTTCGGCCTTCACGATACGCGGTCGCTTTTTTGAAGCTGCGTTGGCTTATTTCCTTATATACCTTGGCACAACGGATCGTATCGCCGCAGCGCACAATGTACACCGATGCTTCTTTGCCACTCATGAGTTGGCTTGTCACCTCGTCGACTAAACCGTCGTCAACTAAAGGCTGTATTCTTTTAGGTATCTTCATGCCGCCTTTATACATCACTTATCTTACAGATAGAAATATTAACTTGAGAAATGAATGACGAAACGATTAAAGGATCATCAAAATTACGACAAAGGAAGGAAATATTGGAGTTAACGGGTTTAGATCATGAGGATTGACCTGATCTATTCAGATTATGGGACTAAGACTTATTACGACGACAACGTTCAGAACAGTAGATCACGTCATCCCAACAGCGCTGCCATTTTTTACGCCATGCGAAAGGCTTTTGGCAAACAGGACATATCTTAGTCGGTAAATGGGGTTTCTTGTGCATGGCCGTTCCCTTCTTGAAGCATCCACTTCCTGCGTTTACTAGAGATTCCCTATTACGCTCGTACCTCGCTTTAGGGAATGACGAAGGTAATGCGAACAAATCTAGATTCCCTATTACGTTCGTACCTCGCTTTAGAGAATGACGAAGGCAATACGAACAAAGCCTAGTTCTCTATGACGTTCGTTCCTGACTTTAAGGAGTGACTGCGTAGTGATTTGTGACTACTCCCGACTCCATCATCCTCGAGAAGGAGGAACGACTGAGTCGGGGATCTGCTTCATCTAGCTCTGTTTCTATTTCTGCGCAGATAAATTTAGCAAGAACCAAAGTAACAACCTAAGCGACAACCTTGTACTGCTTCTCCATCTCACTCACACCTAAGCCAGAGTGTTTTGTCACTTTAAGCTGAACGGGCACTCGCTCTTTCAGTGCTTCAACGTGGCTAATGACACCGATCATCTTGCCTGATGCATTCAAGTTATCTAACGCGTTAAGGGCAATGTCCAATGTGTCACTATCCAACGTGCCGAAACCTTCATCTAAGAACAGAGAATCAATACTGGTTTTGTAGCTCACAAGATCAGAAAGCGCTAATGCCAACGCCAAGCTCACCAAGAAGCTTTCGCCACCTGATAAAGTCTTTGTATCACGCATCACATCGCCCTGCCATGTGTCGAGCACTTGCAGTTCTAAACCATCGTCGGCTTTACGTTTAAGCTCGTAACGACCATGCAAACGTTGTAGCTGCTTGTTCGCAAGGTACACCAAGTTTTCCAATGTTAAACCTTGGGCAAACTTACGGAACTTGTCGCCGTTCTTAGAGCCAATAAGTGAGTTCAAACGAGAGATATCATCAAACTCGACTTGTTGCTCATCAATTTGCTTAAACAGATCTTGCTGATTACTGCGGTTCTGGCTATCCGTTTCAAGATTGGCAGAAATTGCACCGATCTTGGTCGCATGGCTTTGCTGTGCGTTTTGACACTCAGTAGTCGCTTCTTCAACTTGCTGTTGGTCTTGCTCTTGCCATGCTTTCGCATTTTCGTGATTTAGTAGATCCACTTGTGTCGCTTTGGCGGCGTTCAACCTAGCTTGCGCACTGACAATCGCTTCGTCTAAAGACTTCTTCAGGCTTTGAAGTTGAGTTCTAACCTCTTCATCTAACAACGCTGCTTCAAAATTAGCCTCATCTTCGAACGGGCTAGTTTTCAGCGCTTCTAACCAAGCATTCGACGCTTGTGTGTAGCTCGATTGCTTACTGACTAACTCGTCCGAGAAACCAGTGTGTTTGGTTTGCTCGGTTCGATGTTCAAGTTCGCTGCGGTTAAGCACTAACTGCGCGGCATCAAATGCATTTACTGCTTCAGTGACTCTTTGCTTCATCGCATTGCTGGTGGCTTGAATGTCTTTGTCACCAAACAACTCTGTTCTTTCAGCCGTTACACGAGTGAGTTCTGACACTAAAGACTCACTCTCTTGCGTCAGTGTCGCGAGCTCTTTCTCAACACTGCTTAGCTTGTCGTCTAACGTTTTCAATTCGGCATTTTGAGTAATCAGTTGCTTCTCAATATCGGCCTGTTGCTGTTTGGTTTTCTGCCATGTGCTTGATGCTTGCGATTTCGCAGTAAACCAATCATCGATATGTTCAAGTTCAGGCGCTTCGATAGAAGTTTGAACAATGCTCTCTTTCAAAGCGTTCCATTGCTGCTCTTTCGCTTGAGTTATCTGAGTCACTTGTTCGTTTGCGACTTGGTTTTGCTTATTCAGATCCGCTAAGCGTTGCTCGGCCAACTCGAGATTCGATTGTGCCTTGTCAGCCATAACACTTACAGACAGGCGTTGTTTCTCAGCTTCGGCATAATGCGCTTTAGCATCACTCAACGCTTTGAGTTGCTGTGAGATCTGACTTAGTTGAAGTTCACACTGCTGAGCAAAGGTCGTAACCGTAGCTTCATTTCCTAAATCGTTAATCGCTAGCAGCGCCAGTTCAGGAGCCGTGCCAACAAAATCCGATAAATTCTGTTGAAGCTTGCCGACAACGCCTTGCCAATTCAATTGAGCCTGCTGAATATCCGCTTGCGCACGTTGAATATCATCGTTCAACGCTGCAATCATAGGGGCAAGAGAATCTAACTGCTGACGATGCTCTTGGCCTTCTTTTTTGATAGCCGTTAGCTCTAGGTTTTCTCTATCTTTTTGAGCAACCAAATTTGCAATATCTTGAGACTGTTCAATCGCATGGTCTGTTGAACCACACAGTGGGCATTCAGACCCAGATTCTAGAGCTGCACGATATTTTGCTAATTCACCTTCTTGATCAATCAATCGCGTTAATCGCTCAAGCGAAGTCTCTTTCTCTTTATATCGCTCCACCAACACTTCACGCTCTTTCGAAAGCTTGTCGACCAACTGGGTGTTGGTTTGATGTGCCTGTGTTTTCACGTGCAGCTGTTGTTGGGCATTTAGAAAACCACGGTTGATCTCAAGTAATGAGTGCGTATTGCGGTTCCAAAACTCCAACAGATCTTTTTGCGAATTCAACACTTGCTCGCTGGTGTTGCCTTGCAAGGCTTCCCACTGTTGCTTTGCACTACTCTCGAGAACAACCAATTCAGCTAAAGTTTTATCTTGCGTTGCTTTAGCATCTTGCGCGGATTTGATGATCGTTTGCTGTGCATCAACTGCAGACAAAGCTTGCTTCGCTGAATTCAACTGCTCTGAATGCTGGCGCTCTAGAGTACGAACTTGCTCGACCTTTGCTTGCCACTGACCTAAGTATTTTTCCAAATGCTGGTCAGCTTGATGCGTATTTAAGTACTCAGTACTGCGTTGATCTTGTTGCTTTAGTGCATCTATTTTTTGAACCAAAACGACCTGTTGATTAAGCTGCTGCGTATGTTGCTCGTTTAGCGTGTTCGCTGCATTAACGGTCGCAGTTTGCTTATCTTTGAGTACGGCAATTTGGTTGTCTAGCGGACGCACGAGATCGATGATCTTATCTTGATCTTGTTGCTCACTTTTTACCTGTTCGACAATCGCACTGCTTTGAGTCAGTTTAGTTTGCGCGTCTTGCATTTCTGCATCACGAACGGCAAGTAACTTGGTGCTGTTATCTAGGTGAGCTTGAGTAGTGTTCACCTCTTGTTCGCAACGCTTTAAATCTTTGTGTACTGGACGCAGCTTTTCAGCCGGCTCACTGTTTGCCAAGCGCTCTAGTGACGGTTGGTTACGGTCTAGTTCATCTTGAGCGGTTTTCAGATCGAGCTCACTGGCCGCAATAGTTTGCTCAGCTTTGGTCACGTCTTTCCACCAGCTAAGATGCACTTGCCACTCTTTTAATTGCTCGGCTAAACGCTTCTGCTCTACTTCTAGCGTTTCACGCTCTGCGGTCAGCTCTTTGATTTGCTCTTCAGACAGTAAGCTCACACCTTCAGCTTTCGCTTTAAGTTGATTAAGCGACTCTTCACTCGACTTAAAATGATCGTAGATACGCTCTGAAATCAGGCTATAAACTTCTGTTCCCGTCAGCTCTTCAAGTAGCTCTGCACGGTCGTTAGCATTGGCATTTAAGAACGCCGCAAACTCACCCTGAGACAACATGATGGATTTAGTGAAGCGCGAAAAATCGAGACCAGTTACCTGCTCCACCAACTTTGTCTTCTTGGTCAACATAGTCTCTAAGACTTTATCGGTGTCCGCATCCGCAAATTCACACGTTGGCGTTTGTAATGCGCCATCGTGCTTTCCGCGAGCTCGCTTTTGGTGGAAGTTAGAGCGATACGTTTTGCCCTGCACTTCAAATTCAAGCTCAGCGAAACACTCACCCGTGCCACGCGTCATTAATTCGTTGTTGCCTTTAGCGATGCTCTTTAAACGCGGTGTGCGGTGGAACAATGCCAAACAAATCGCATCAAGAATGGTGGTTTTACCTGCCCCTGTTGGGCCAGTAATCGCGAACAGACCGTTTTCTGCAAACGGCGATTGGGTAAAATCGAGCTTCCAGCGCCCTTTCAAAGAGTTCAGGTTTTCAAATTCTAGGCTTAAAATCTTCATACGATTACTCTTCTACTTTATTGGGCGCTTGAGCGCTTTCAGACACTTCGACCATCACTTGTTTGAACTTCACCGTCATGCGCTCTAAACGCGCTTTTTCAGAATCGGTTTCAAACTCTTCTAAGGCAATACGCTTCGTAAACACGTCCATCGGGCTCAGTTCAGATAAGGTCTCTGCCGACTCTTGCTCTAATGCTTGATTACGACGCTCTCTTGCTCGGCGCAGTTGAAGTACTTCCACATTCAATCCTTCGGTCAGTGCGCGCATACGTTCTTGTAGATCCGACAAGTAATCTTGCGCTTGCACTTCTATCGATAACCATACGCTTTGGTCGCTATCTAAACCTATGTATTGGTTAAGCTGAGATTCGATCTCGCTCAAGTCGCCTTTGATTTCAGCTAGAGGTTGGAATGTGGGAACAGGCAGTTGAGAAATGGTGCGCTCACCTTCAACAAACTCAACCACACACACTTGTTTTTGAGACTTAAGTTCATCAAAACTTAGTGGGATTGGAGAGCCTGAATAACGAATGTATTCACGCTTTGCCACCACTTGTGGGCGATGGATATGACCAAGTGCGATGTAGTCTGCGTCTGGGAAGCCATCAGCGGCGAAACCATCAAGGTTGCCGACATAGATATCACGCACAGAATCCGATTGTTGGACACCCATCGCCGTTAAATGACCGGTAGCGATAATCGGCATGTGCTCGCTATTTACAAACGTCGCGCGCTTAGCAACCGCCGCATCATAAACACTTTGATAATGCTGTTTGATTGCATCGCCGAGTTGCTTCTGACGCTCAACGCCAGTGACACCCGCCTGGCTCATCAACACATCGCGAGGGCGAATAAAAGGAATGGCACAAACCAGCGCTTCTACATCGCCGTTCTTGCCTTTTAGTTCGACAACCTGAGTCGCATGATCTTCATTGGTATTAGGAATCACGTCTGCGCCCATGTATTTGAGCAGTTGTTGTGTCTCTTTAAGCACAGAGACTGAATCGTGATTTCCACCTAATAACACCAATTGGCAACCGATCTTGTTCGAATCGACCACAAACTTGTTATACATCTCACGAGCGTAACTCGGCGGTGTACTGGTATCGAAAATGTCGCCAGCAACAATGATCGCGTCGATGTCGTGCTCTGTAACTTGCTCAAGTAACCATTGTAAAAACCGTTCATGTTCATTCTTGCGGCTTTTATTGTAGAAGTTTTGGCCAAGGTGCCAATCGGACGTGTGAAGAATCTTCATTGCTGCTCACTGGAAGTCTGTAATACCTTTAATCTACCAAAATAGTCGAGATAATTCCCTTTTATAAGCTTGTGAAAACCAACTAATTTCAGGCTTTGGACCAACTCCGCCCATAGCGTGACCAATCGTTATTTTTGACATAAAAAAACCGCTCAACGTTAGAGCGGTTTTAGGTGTCCATAGCTTTAGCTTTAAGCTATTTCACAGAGGTCGTCAAAAATTGTACGAAGCGCCCAGAGTTACTGTGCTAAACGCTACATCACGGCTTGCCAGTCTATTACCATTCGGGCCGAAGAATTCGATATTTACTGCATCTGCTTGTGAGATTAAACGTAAGGTTAGGCTTTCTACTGGCGTGTATTCAACACCTATACCAAAATGGAAGCCTAATTACGCGCAGCTAGACAATCAAAGATATTGCAATAGATGCCATGATCACGCCAACGACAAATTCCAACACCTTCCACGCTCTCGGGTTCTTAAACATTGGAGCCAAGAAGCGAGCGCCATATCCAAGTGAAAAGAAGAACACGAATGACGCCGATACCGCCCCAGCGCCAAACAACATTTGATCCGGTTGATATTGAGTTGAGATAGACCCCAGCAATACCACAGTATCCAAATACACATGCGGGTTAAGCCAAGTGAACGCCAAACACATCGCAATCGCTTTGGTTAATGAGTCTTTAGTTTCTGCCGTGGCTTCTAAGGCGTGGTTTTCGGTAAATGCTGATCGGAAGCTTAAGAATGAATAGACACCCAAAAAGATAGCGCCACCATAACGGGCGAACTGCTCAATTTGTGGGAACTGTTTAACGATTGCGCCAAAGCCCGTCACGCCAAAGCTAATCAGTAAGGCGTCAGAAATGGCACATACAGCACAAACTGCCAATACGTGTTGGTTCTTAAGCCCTTGCTTTAAAACAAACGCATTTTGAGAGCCAATCGCAAGAATCAGCGAAAGGCCAAGGGAGAAACCTGCAAAGTAAGTCGACATCTAAGGCTAGTCTCTTAACGCAACTCAATACTCATAAACTGGCTGTGCGGGTCTAACACATAATCAGCAAAGGGTTCACAGTATCCGAAGCCAAACTTTTCATACAGGTTACGCGCAGCCTTAAAGTAGTCTTCTGAGCCGGTCTCTAAACTGATTGTTTGATACTGGCGGGCGGTTGCTGTATCCAATACGTGCTGTAAAAGCTGGCTGGCAACACCTGACTTTCGAGCAAACTGTGAGGTTCTCATCGATTTGAGTTCAGCGTGTTGGGTATTTAGCTCTTTAATGGCAACACACCCAAGTAGTTGGCTGTCTTTCCAAGCACTGAAAAAAGTAATCTCTGGTGACTTGAGCCCATCTAGATCCAGTGCATGAACGCTTTCGGCTGGCGAAGTGGCGTACATATCAGCGAGGTGCTCTTCAAGTAATTCAATGACTTCCCCACCCGACAAGTCATCCACCTTAATTTCTATTGAAGCACTGCTTTCCAATGCTGTTCTATTTTCCATTGAACCCTGTGCATTTATTGCTGATGTCATTGTTTCAACTCTCCTTGTTTAGTTCGCTTATTTAGCTTGAGTGATTTGGTTTTTATCAACAGCCCACTTTCCTGAATTGTTTCCTTTTCAAGAACTCGGTTTGAATCAGTAAAATTACTGATTAATCATAAAATTATAAATGTCACACTGGGTTTACCTAGATACCATATTTTTCCTATCTCGTCTCGTGATAAAAGCGTTCCGCAAAGCCCGTATGGTCGCTGCATTGAGGGAGCAACACCTGTTTTAGTTAACGAATAAGTAGTCAGGGCAAAGTGAATAGCGATGACACGCGTACTGATGTTGTTGGCAGCTTAAACATCCCTTTAAACGGTCTCATTTAAAACGACCATAAGTTAGAAAATAAAACGCTTTCATTGATCGAATATTTGATTGCGATTTTCCAATTTCGGTATATGATGCGCCACCCTAATTTTTCAGCTTATGCTGCAGGCAAATATGTCCGCCAACGCACTCTATACCGACCTATCCGGTTACTATGATTTAATGTGTGTAGATATTGACTACCAAGCGCAAAGTAACTGCGTACGTAGACTCCATCAAATCTTTGGAAATGAAGGAAAAACACACCTCGACTTAGCTTGTGGCACTGGCCCACACGTTCGTCATTTTATTGATTTCGGTTACCAAAGCGGTGGCCTAGATCTTAACAAGCCGATGTTAGATATCGCAGAAGTTCGCTGCCCGGAAGCCAAGTTCTCAGTACAAAACATGAGTAACTTTGAGGTCACGGAACCACTCGATCTTATCACTTGCTTCCTGTATTCCATCCATTACAACGATGGCCTTGAGAAGCTTAAAGAGTGTATTGAAAGTGTGCATCGTGCGTTAAAGCCAGAAGGTATTTTCTGTTTTAACGTGGTTGATAAAGACAAGATCAGCAACGACCTGTTTGTTAGACACACAACAAACCAAGACAAAGACGATTTCACGTTCCGTTCTGGTTGGTATTACTCTGGTCAGGGTGATAAGCAAGCGCTAAAGCTTAGCATCGAAAAGACGACTGCTGGTGAAACTCAAGTGTGGAATGATGAACACCCAATGGTGGCATTCTCGTTTAAAGAGTTAATCGAGATATTGAAGCCCTACTTCGAGGTTAATATCTTCGAGCACGATTACGACAAGCTGATTCCTTGGGATACTCGGTCCGGTAATGCGCTGATCACATGTGTCAAAATCTAGATTAATAGATAAACGGCAAATTAAACCAAACCTATAGATCAAAAAAGAACCCACACTCGCCATTCTCCTTTTAGAGCATCAGCCAGTGTGGGTTCTTTTGTATCAAGCTATCAGTTACTGAACTCTAAATTAGAAGTCCGCTGTCATACCTACGTAGTAAGTACGTGGCTCTTCAACATAGCCAATGCTCTCTAGCTCTTGTGATACAGCTTCGTCAGTTAAGTTCGTGATACCTGCACGTAGTCGTACTGAAGCATTCACGTTGTAGACAGCACCTAGGTTCAGCGTTGTGTAAGCGTCTTGAGTTAGATCGCTTTCGATCTGACGTTCACCACGGTAACGCGCACTCACGAAGGTACTTAGATCGTAAGTTGGGCTCCAGTTCAGTTTAACTAAACCCGAATGCTTGTAACGCTCAAGTAATTCGTCACCAGTAGACTTATCTTCAGTGTCTAAGAATGTGTAATTACCAGACACACCCCATTCATCAGTAATTTGGAATTGGCCTGTAAGCTCAGCACCTTGAACTACAGCCTCTGATACGTTTGTATAAGTACGCTTACCATTCACATAGCCAGTTGAGCTTGAACTATCAGCGCAACCTTTACCCGATTCAAACACTCCGCCGTTCTCACAATAGGTTTCATCACGATCAATTAGGTCGTTGATTTCATTTCGGAATAAGGCACCTTCAACATTCCAACGAGGTTGGCTATAAATCGCAGCGATCTCATAGTTCAAGCTGGTTTCGGGCTTAAGATCTTCATTACCATGTAAATCACATACGCCTTTACAGCTATTAACTGTGTAGTCTGTCTGATTTTGAGTCAATGTTGGTGCTTTAAATGCTTTACCCACACCACCCTTGATGATCAGGTCATTCGTTGTTTGATGAACCAAGTACACACGTGGGCTGAACTCTTCACCGTACAGTTCATGCTTATCTAAACGACCACCAATGGTTGCCGTTAGTTGATCCGTCATTAACCATTGGTCTTGAACAAATAACGCACCTTGATAAGCTTCAGATGTACCATTGACTAAGTTTTCTTTGTTGGTTAATTCACTCAACTGGTAGTCCATACCAAACGTTACGGTGTGACTATCACCAAGATAAGTGGTCGCCGAAGCTTCAACAATTTGAGTCAGCTCTTCGATGTCACTGCTATAGTTAGTATCTGAGTCCGCAGCATCATTATCTGTCACATTTTCACGTGAATAACGTACTTGCGTGTCACCCCAGCTCCAAAAACCACTATGTGTGATCGCTTGGCTCTGACGTACAACACGTGTGTCAGACTCAATCACAGATGATACGTTTTCCGCAGATGACTCACGTTCATCATCACTGTAGCCAAAATCGAAATCGATGGTTTGGTTATCTGTCGCATTCCATGTCAGGCTTGCAAGTAAGCTTAACGTGTCACGTTCTTCTAGAGCTGTTACATCTGAACGATCGTAACCAAAGCTGTGTGTACCAGAATATGGTTGCCAAGCGTTACGGCTTGTCTGGTTAACAGAAAGGCGAGCAAACAACTCGTCTTCAATCAACGCACCAGATGTCGTGAAGCCCATCGAATACTCTTCCCCTCCATCACCATCAAGTGGAGATGAAGTGTCCATGCTCAGTGTAGAGCTCCAATCGTTTTCTGGAGCCTTAGTGATGATGTTGATTGTACCGCCCATACCATCTGAACCGTAAAGTGCAGACATTGGGCCACGGATTATTTCAACACGTTCGATCGAATCAGCAGGAATCGTTGATAGGTCAAAGTCGTTACCACGGATGATGGCACTTGCAGAGCTTAAACGACGACCGTTCACCATGATAAGAGTGTAATCTGAATCCATACCACGAATAGAGATCATCTGACGGCCAGCACGTGTGCTATCAAAATCAGACTCTACACTCGTTGATTCTGCAACGATGTCCGCCAAGGTAATACCAGGGCTGTCTTCAATGTCTTGCGCGGTGATAACCGACATTGAAGCTGGCGCTTGTTTTAGTGCCATCTCGGTACGAGTTGCCGTAACAACCATTTGCTCATCTGTTGCTTGCGCTTCTTCTTGCGCCAACACGTTAGCTGAAAGTGAGGTACAAATAACAGCGACTGCGATCGAAAGGGGTTTACGAACCAAAAGAGGTTTGCGAATCAAAAGAGATCTCTCAGACATGATATTCATTCTTATATTTGATTGGTAATGATAATGATTTGCATTAAACAACCAACTACCACTCTTATCAACGAAAGTTTCATACCAAAAATCGATTCTCGTTATTCACCATTCAAATAATGAAAGAGATCTATATCCAACTTGATAGGTATTCGTAATTTTCATTCACCCTGCAGATGGATTATGTATAAAGCTCTTTGAATATATTGCGAACCCAGCGACACATCGGGTCGTTATGAAAGCGCTTATGCCAGTATAAGTAGACGTCTTCTGATGGGTGGCGCAACGCTTTAGGCACGCGTTTACAAACAAGATCTCTTTGCGTAGCGGCTTGTTGAGCAAAAGGTGTCGGTAAATGAAAGATGATGTCGGTTGCTTCTGCCATATCCGGCGCGACGTTAAAATTGGAAAGCTGAATTGGAATGGACAGCTGGCGCTGCTTATCAATCAAGCCAAGATCTTTAAATCGACTTTCGATCGAGAGCTTCTTATCCCCTTGCAGTGAGATTTGACCAAGTTGGCTATTCAACAAGTCATCAACCGTGATCTCTTTGTCCGCCAAAGGATGTTTTTTACTCATCAGCAAACGGTAATCGCGGCTAATCACGAACATTCGATACAAATTTTGCTCTGAACTTAACGGCTCGTGGGTCGACAACACAAAGTGCGCATCACCGGATAACAGAGGCTCAAAGTGTCGTTTAGGAATCGAGTCGATATCAACAGTCATGTTTGGCGCTTGTTGACGTATCTCCGCAACTACCTTGGGCAGCAAGTGCGCGACATTAGGCACTAAACCAAAGAAGCGAACCGTACTGTCACTGCTTTGCGGTTCGAATACATCGCCATGTACCAGCTTTTCTAAACGTGTCAGTACCGAATTGAGATCTTGCTTAATGGCTTCTGCTTTTGGCGTTAACTCATAGCCATAAGCCGCTCGCACCAATAGATCATCATTGAAAACGGTACGCAGTTTTTGCAGAGATCGGCTCACCGTAGGTTGGCTCATATCCAGCGCCAATGCCGTGTTGGAAACGTGCTTCTCTTCAAGAAGGTGTTTAAGAATAACGAGTAGATTGAGGTCGACTTGAGCAAGATTCATTATGCAAATATTAACAATATATAAAATTCAATGTGCGCATAGTGCTATTTCTTAACATGTAATACAATTGATAATCACTCCTATTTTGATCTAGAGCAATATGCAGAGCAGAGTTTAAGGTTAAGTGGGTTTTAAAGCTCTAAGTCAGAACTGTTTAAACATAAAAAAGAGAGGCACAATGGCCTCTCTTTGATCGTCTACTTTATATTGCTAGCGTTGAGCTATCAGACTACAGCTTTGTCCAAGCATCTTGCCAGTATTGGCTATCTGCTGGAGCGTAAGACGCGCTTGCACACCATGCCGTGTATGGCCAAGGCTTACATTCGTACAAGCCATTATCGCTGCCGACCACAATGTCAACCGCTGCGTAGTTTGTGCCCGCTTCATATGGAGGGTAATCACCTGGAGGAGGTGTTGTTCCGCCACCGTCTTTAACAGCGAACGAATCGTTTACCATCACCATTTCACCGTCAGATGCTTTACCGACTACTTCAAGTGCATATTGCCCTTCCGCTACATCGTATAAGTCGATGGTAATAGCACGGCTGTCCGTTACGTTAACCTTAGTTTGCTCAACCACAGTACCTTCACTGTTGATCACCATAGCGGTAACATCTAATGCTTCATTTGATGTCAGTGTCAGATCTAAACGCACGTTGCCGTTATCTGGCGCATATTGTGATTGAAGTCCTGAAACCGAAAGCTCTAAGTCATCGCCCGGATCTGGGTTACCACCACATGAAGAGTCTGAAACTTTTCTCCAAACGCCCCACTCACCTGTTGTTCCAGGTTCTTCACCGCGAGTGTACCACCCTGCTCCCCACGTTGAACCGTCATGAGATACTTGATCACCTTCAACATAAACGGTGTCGGCATCCCATGTCGCAGCACAGTTAGAACCATCAGTCACAGACACTTTACGGTCAGCGGTTACAGTTTGGTTCGCGCTGTCTGTCACGCTATACACAAGTGTGTAGTTGCCGATTTCATTTACATCGACACTGCCAGTGTGTGTAATAGTGCTTGTCAGGTCGCCATCTTCAGCATCATTCGCCGTCACGCCTGCCATAGCATCAAATGCAGTACCCAACACAACTGTTGTGTCAGATACGCCATTAAATACTGGCTTCTGGCTGAAAACCTCTACCGTTCTCGCTTTAGTGGTTTCGTTATTATCGCTGTCTTTCACTCGGTAAGTCAAAACGTAAGTGCCAATAACACTGGTTTCAACGTAACCTTCAACATCGATTGATGACGTTAGATCGCCGTCTTCTTTGTCTGTTGCCGTCACGCCATCCATAGGATCAAACGTTGTGCCGTGAAGAACACGCGTATTTTCGACACCTTTAAGAACGGGCTCGCCCTCGACTGGTGGTGGCGTTACCTGACCGTGTACAAACGGGCCGTAGTCTTTAATGAACTGCTCGTTGTATTGTTGGCCGTTTTTGTTGGTGCCCATGTCCCAGTTGATAGACCAAGTCATCACACCACGTAGCGGTTGACCTTGCGCCGTTAGGCTATCAAATGCGTCGTATAAATCTTGTGGCTCTTGTACAAAACCGGTTGCTGCAGCATCGATGCTTGAAGGAATACCAAACACGAGCTTGTCATGTGGGATCTTGTGGAAACCACGCGTTCCGTTGATAAGAGAATCAGAAATGTAGTAGATGAACTCTTCTTTTAACGCATCGTTGTTTTGAGCAATCCAACCCACGCCTTCAACCCAGATACCATCGCCACCTTGGTTGTAGAATTGTGGGTTAATCCAGTCGTAATAGCCTTCTAGATTATCGATATAAGGAACGTACTTACCGCCTGTCGTGAGATACGGGAACTCAGGCGCCATAGTAATAAGGAAGTTTTTACCTTCAGCACGGTAGTGGTCTTTTACCAACTTAAGAGCATCAGGAATCACGGTTTGATTGTTTGCTGCGGTTACGGCTGCTTGTTCAAGGTCAATATCTAGGCCATCGAAACCGTAACGCTCAGTTAGACGGATAATCTCATCAGCAAAGGCTCTTTCATCACCGGTTTCTAGCTCTACGTGTGCATCCGCACCACCTAAAGCCAACAGCACAGAGCGACCTTGCTTGTTGAGTTCCGAGATTTGGTCAATAAATTGTTGTTCTGAAAGCCCAATGGTTGGGTCCAGTTTAAAAGTTGGGATTCGACCATCAGCCACATCGTAGACCTTCATGAATGACACATTCACGATGTTGTACATTGGGTTCACTTCATCCAGCGTCACACATGGCGCATTACCACCTTGGTAGCCGCCACCGTCACACCAGTTATGCCAATAGCCAACCACCACGCCAGAGTCTGGATTCGTCATATCTGAACCATTCGCATAAACAGCGCCAGACATTGCCGCCATGCCGAGCGATACTGCTAATTGTAGAGCTTTACGTTTCAACATTAGTCCCACTTCCTTACTTAACAGCTGTGCCAATCACAACCGAACCAATTCATTGTAATCATGAATATTTATAGAAAAGTAATGGAATTTATAGGAAAAGATGACCTTTGATTTAACTTGTGATTTTAAGTCACAGATTGAATATCAGAATCAATATGATTTTGACTTTTCATTCAAATTGAAATGCTAAAAACTGTTATTTTCGGCTGAATGCATTGACCATATAAATATTTGATCAACCTTAATTCACTAAGATAATTAACCAAAAATATAAAAAATCACCGATAGGAAAAAATAAACTTTAAATCGGCAAAAATCATCCCAAATACGCCGTAATTACTGACCTAAGACCAGATACCATTGCGAGTGATATCACTAAAACAGCTTGGATATAGCCATCATACATGTGCTAGCAATACACACGTATAACGGAATATAGGAGCAAGAATTTGTAGGATTTTGAATGTATACGTCGGGAGTTTTTCAGTTAACCGTCAGTGCCAGATGAATAATATGCATCCAATAGTGAAATAAAATTCACCTTATCAAGTTCATTAAGTTGATTAATTCCAGCCGCTGCTTTTCTTCCTCCGCCAGTCGCAAAACTTGAGCAAATTTCGTCTGCACCCGTTCTATTTGATAATGGCGCACGTAAGCTCACCGTGTAAGACTCGCCGTCTTGGTTTTTCGTTAATACTGCTTGCGCTCGGTTTGGATCTTGATTAACGATTTCATTACCAAATACGCCACTGATGCGCCTTGCCCAAGTCTCGCCTGGTAGTTCAAACACACGTGCGACTTCACTTTCATAAACAGGAGCAAGGTTTGATAACTGCTGGCAATCATTTTGATAAGCAGCTCGCAGTCGATAAAACACCGAGTCTTTATCATCCAAAAGATCAAACGGGTTCGGGTATTGATAAAGGGTTTCGTAGAGCTCAGCTGGCGTGAAATGCAAATCACTGAGTGACGAACCGTAACCGTTGTAGTTAATCAAGGTACCTAGCTCTTCTAGAAACTCTTTTTGAGATTGAGCGAATCCATTTTCATCCGCTAGCCGCGCCGCCACCGTTTTTAGATTGTCGCCAAAGGCAGCTGCGATTGCCCAAGCCACATGCGCACCATTCAGCTTCTGGTTAATCAGCAAGCTCGTGCAGCTCTCTGGCGCGGTATCAATCAGAGTATCTAAATGACTAGAAGTTGGGACATCCCCTGTTCGGTGGTGATCGCAATAAAATACATTGATGTTTGCGTCTAGCAGTGAGTGCAGTGCAGGCAGGTTTTTCTCCATCGATACATCTAAAACGGTAACGGAAGAAACATCACCTTGCTTACCCGGCTCCATAGTTTGAGTAACAACTTGAGAGACCAACTTAATATCACGCTTAACACCAGTAATGAGCACGCTCTCTCTTGGCTCACTTAATCGCAGCTGTAACAACGCGATTATGCCATCTGCGTCTCCGTTGAATACGTCGTAGTGCATGTTGTTCCTCTTCCTATAGATTTAACCGTTTGCCAGAAACGCGCCAATTCGTTTGTGTGTTCGATAGTCTGTCATTATTTTAGTTATATTTCACAGATACTTAAGTCTATTTTGGAATGCCTTATTCTCATTAGATTGAAAAGATAAACGCATTAATAATATTGTATGACTTATGTCACAGTAAAAGAATACGAAAAGATTATAAAATAAGCGCCTCCCACTTAATGATAAAGAGACGAATGAACACTACCACCACTCTTGTTTATGACACTTTGAAAAGCCTTGCTGCTCACGCTCCTGAGCAACATGCCGAGATTCGCCAGCGTTTATATGAGCAGTTGAGCCTGCCATTTAACAAGCAGCTCTCGTTATACGCTAATGTGCTTGGTCCTATCAGCTCAGGTAAGTTAGCGGGATGCGACAATATTGATAAAGCGGTTGAACTGGCACTGGATGTGCTGGAAGGCCGAAATAAGTAGTCCCCCCTTTAATACGCAATATAACGGCCCAGATCTTCCCCCAGATCGGGCCGTTTTTTTATTCTCGTCATTTATCTATTTGAATTTCAGGCACAAAAAAGGCGTAGATGATCCACGCCTTTTGTTTTAGTAAGTTCTATGTTGTTTATGAAGTCTTGAACTGCGCGACCGCTTGGTCCATATCGTTCGCTTGCTCTGCTACCTTGTCCACTTCAACTAAGCAATGCTGCGCCGAAGCGTTATTGTCGTTCGAGATAGTGTTCAGCTCAGTAATTGAGTCACTCACTTGCGCCATTACTGCGCCCTGCTCTTCAATCGCTGAAGCAATACGTTCTGAATTACCTTGGATGCTTTCCATGTCGCTCAAGATAAGTTGCAAGCTCGCATCCAGCTCTTCCGAATCTTTCAGCGTTAGTTGACCTTGTTGATTACACTCGCCAATCTCTGCCATCGACGCCTGCATCTGGCTTTGAATTGCACTCACCACTGAAGTTATCTCTGTGGTCGATTGATGCGTTCTGCTTGCTAGTGCGCGTACTTCATCGGCAACTACCGCAAAGCCACGACCTTGTTCACCCGCACGTGCTGCTTCAATTGCTGCGTTCAATGCCAATAGGTTAGTTTGTTCTGCAATGCCTTGGATGATGTTTACTGCATCGCCGATCTGGTCAACATGATGGTTCAGTGAACTGATCGAATCTTGGCTGCTTGAAAGACGTTCAGACAACTGGGTGATGTTGCTGATGGTTTCAACCACCACTTCACGGCCTTTATCGGCATTCACTTTCGCTTGATGTACACCTTCAGCGGCAACCGATGTGCTTTCAGAGATCTCGCCAATGGTGAGTACCATCTCTTGAACTGACGTTGTCATTGTAGATGTGTGATTTGCTTGAACTTCAAACTGTTTGATTACTGACTCTAGCTCATCATGCATGTTCGATGTGCTTTGTGTCAGTTGCAGTGACTTAGATTGAGAGGCAGCGATAAGCCCTTCCAGTTGATCCAACAGTTGGTTGAAGTATTGGCCTAGCGTGCTGAGTTCGTCTTTACCATCTAGGTGAGAGCGAATAGACACGTCGTTTGAGTTAACGATATTACGGATAACCGAAAGCAGTGACTCAATTTTGCCAATGATAGAACGGACGATTAACCAGCTGAACAGAATGATCGACACAAGTAGTGTGACGCAAAGGATGTTGTTGATCAGCGATAGTTTGTCCATCTCTTGCTGCGTTTGTTGGTCTAGCACCGCCGAGAATTCTTTAAACTGAGTCTCGATAGCATGAGAACCCGAGCGAGCTTGCCCAAGCAGACCTTCGTTGTGCTTCAAGCCAATCACTCGCTTTTGCTCAACCACTTGGCGAGCAGCGTCAATCAAAGCAGCTGAGCTAATCATATTTGAAGTTATAGAAAGAACACTCGGGTCAAACTCCCCCTTCTCAATTAAGTCATTGAGCAGGTAAAGCTCGATTTTTTGTTCCGCACTGGCTGTCGCGCTGATGTTATCGAGCAAAACATGAAACTCGCCTAGCATACCTTTGTCACGTGATAGCCCATAGACTTCGCTCGCTTTAACTAAGTTAACAAAGCTGGTGTGGTAGGTTTCGATGTCTTCACGTAGGTGTGTGCTGTTGGCTAAACCTAAATCACTGAGCACTGTATCTAGCTCAGATTCAGACGCTAAGAATTTTTTGTAGTTTACGTCGAACTTGTCGAGGTATTTCATATCGCTACGCAGTAAAAAATCTTTCTCGTTACGGCGAAGGTTGAGCAAACGCACTTCAAGCTCTTTGGTAATTTGTTTGGCTTCGCTCATTTGAGCGGTGGTGTCTGCAAATTGTGATGTGGTAAACAGCAGTGAAATCATGCCGAAGATGGAGAACATCCCCAACGAATAGAGCTTTTTCTTTATGTTCATATACGTGGCTCGTCTTTACTAAATTAACTATGAGTATCCAAATAAATCGCATCAAAGAATGGATATCCAACTTGCGCGACCTGATTATTGTTATATTTTTTGTATCAGTAATGAGCACTAAATCTAGCGACTGTTCAGCCCACCAGCAGTGACATTCTCAATGGTATTCAAACAGAGAATGAATCTTTTCACTAAAGATAAAAGCATCAATAACACAAATTGAATACATGTACATTAGTTGAATGATAAAAGTGAGAGACAGCTATTTGACGGAACATAAATGGCTTGAATGTCACGGTATACAAGGCATTGAATTAAAAGACTTTGACGCACATTTGGATGCATTATTTATGATGACATTTTTTTGGCTCTCCAGAAGAGCACGAGCGAAGCGCAATATTGGAGGTTTTGACTTGGTTTTTAAACAGTGAATCCGTCTATTGATGATTGTACAGTAGAGCGTAAACGGCGAAAAAAATGGACCTACTCAATTCGAGTCAGGTCCATCTTTTGATTTTCTAGTCAATCGCTTTGCAGCTAAAGAGTTAGGTGCGAATTCAAGGCTGGCTAAAACGCTTTTACCATCTTGGTTAGGCACTTCAATAACACCGCTTTCTCGTCTTCTTCGATATCTTGCGTCAGCTCATTAACCAAATTCAAGTGAAGCTGATTGTGGTGAACGTGTATCTTCTGCCCTTCATCCGTCAAGGCAACCACAATCGCACGACGATCTGTTGGGTGTTCATGGCGCTCAATCAATTCAGCTTTAACCAACTTTTCTATTTGAACAGTAAGTGTACCCGTGGTAATACCCAACTTTTCAGCGAGCTCTTTCATTCTTAACGCACCATGCATACCAAGTACTTCAATGGTGTGTACTTGAGCCAGGGAATAACCCATCTCTTTGACAACAGACTGCTCCCACGAAGACATTTTATCGTAGAACTCAGTCAGTATTTGGTTAAGCTGTTCTATATTTCGCATGGTCGTTTGAATGCACTTCAAGAGTAAGATGATTAATCTTATCAAACTTGGCGAGCATTTGTTTATATTCAGAGACGGTTTTATCACTGTTTGATTCAAGAGTAATCGCTGCTGAATAGTGATGCCCACTCACCTTCCACATGTGGAAATCGGTAACCGACGCATAAGGCGTTAAGGTTTCAGTCACTGAATCACGATAATCTTGGTCGATATTCTCATCAAGCAGGATTGGACTGGTTTGTTTCATAAGGTTCATCGTCCACTTAGCAATCACGAATGCGCCAACCATTCCCATTGCTGCATCTAACCAGTTCCAACCGTAAAACTTACCAAATAGCAGCGCAACAATCGCAAGCAGCGAAGTTAGAGTATCCGCCAACACATGCATGTAGGCTGCGCGTAGGTTGTGATCATGATGGTGTCCGTGATGCTCGCCATGTTTATGACCATGGTCGCTGTCGTGCTCATGGCTATGTGAATGACCGTGATTCTTACTATGATTGTGGCCATGCTCGTGTCCGTGATCATGATGGTGATCGCCAAGTAAAAACATACTCACCACATTCACAGTTAAACCAATACAAGCAACGATGATCGCTTCATTGAACTGAATCGCTTGTGGGTTAAACAAACGATGTACTGATTCCACCAGCATCAACAATGCCACAATCCCCAATACAATCGCGCTGGTGTAGCCCCCTAACACGCTGACTTTGCCAGTACCGAAAGAGAAACGTTCGCTCTCGGCATGTTTCTTCGCATAACGGTATGCAAATAAGGTGATACCAAACGCTGCGGCGTGCGTCCCCATGTGCCAACCATCGGCAAGCAATGCCATCGAGCCGTAAATAGTACCTGCAACAATTTCGACAACCATGGTAACGACGGTCAATAACAGGACATAGAACGTGCGTTTCTCACCTTGACTGTTATGTGAAGAAAAGTTGTGTTGGTGACGTGTTGGAAAACTCAAAATGGCGTCCTTAGCTTGTGTTTGTGGTTAGATGATCGTTGCAAATAAAAGCCTTTTGATTGACAAGTAATTTGATAATCAAAGTAATAATTTGAAATTTAGTTTGATTGTCAAACTTTGTCAACGATGAATTTTGAAACTCTGATTTGCGGGACGAATAGTTGATGGTGAGCGCTAGTTTGTTCCAAAGATTATTGATTCAGTAAAAACGAGGCTTTCCAGGGACAAAAAAGCCCACTCGAGGTGCGCTGATTGAGTCAAACTCAATGATTGTATTTATTTGTTTTGCAATGAAATAATCTCATCATTCACCCAACCTAACAGCTGCTTGGTTGCTTTCGACAAGACTTGGTTCTGCCGAACAATATAACCAAGACTGGTGCTCGAGAAGTTGGTCAATGGTGTCACTTTCGAATGCAGGTGCTGCTTGGTTGATACCGCAAACTCCGGGACAATAGCCACACCAAATCCCGCTTCTGCCCAGTCGATTTGAGCATCGACACTCCCTACTTCCATCACCCTATAATTAGGTAGATTAAGGCTTGGTAAACCTTCATCAATAAAGTCACGCGTTCTCGTATCATGACCTAGTAGAATCAAAGTGAGCTCTGCATCAGAGTCTCGGATATCAACCCCATCGCCAAGCGCACACCAAGAAAGCTCTTGCAGCTTAGTGAAATACAAAGACTCGTTGTGCTGCTCTTTGGCGATAACAAAACCAATATCCGCTTGAGCATTTTTAACTAAATTCGATGCCTGAGATGACGTGGTATTCAAGAGCGTAAGGTCAATACCGGGATACTGCGCTTTGAACTTCTGGAACGGACGAATTAGCAAAAATCGAGAAATGATGTCACTTACGGCAATGGTTAACGTCCCTATTTTAAGGTCGTTAATGGCATTGAGATCGGCCTGACAAATCTGCAGTTCGAGTAGCGTTCTTTGGCTTGTTTCCAATAGCCGTTCACCCGCTTGAGTCAATTGAAAAGGGCTTCTCTCTATCAACTTTATGCGTGTTTGTTGTTCCAGTTGTTTTAGGTGCAAACTCACATTGGGTTGTGTCATGTGCAGTGCATCGGCCGCTTTCCCAAAATGCTTGTACTCCGCAAGCGTCACAAACGTCTTCAACAAATTAATATCGAGCATCATGTCCTCTCTCTCGTGTCACTAATATCATTCCCTAAAAGTAAAGAATGCCCCATCGTCATTCCCTACAGTGAGGAACGAACGTGATAGGGAATCTCGTTTGTAGCTTAAGACTTTAAGGATATATGAAATCCTTATCAAGATAATAAAGATAATTAATTTCTCTTATCCACCTTGTAGGCCTAACATGATTCCTCAATCAGTTAGGAGAAAAATTATGCCATCTATCGTTGTTGTGGGCGCAAACTGGGGTGATGAAGGCAAAGGCCGCATCGTCGATTTTTTAGCAGACCAAGCTTCTGCTAGCATTCGTTTCCAAGGCGGAAACAATGCAGGTCATACTGTGGTAAATGACTTCGGTACATTCAAACTGCACCAACTACCTAGTGGTATTTTTAATCCTAATTGTACGGCGGTTCTTGGCCCTGGCATGGTGATCAGCCCTGCTGCGCTAACTAAAGAGATTGCAGAAGTTCAAGAGGCTGGCATCAAAGTGAAAATGGCGATCTCAGATCGTGCGACACTGTGTCTCCCTTTACATGCTCTTGAAGATACGCTTGAAGAAGAGCGTTTGGGCGATGGCGCTTACGGCTCTACACGTCAAGGCATTGCACCAGCGTACGGCGATCGTGTAATGAAGAAAGGCATTCTTGTCGGTTGGCTGAATCAACCTGAAATTTTAGAGCAGCGTATTCAATTCCTACTTGATTGGAAGATGCCTCAGCTTAAAGCGCTCTACCCTCAATGTGACTTCTCCCAGACTGCTTCTGAAATGACAGAATGGCTACTTGAAGTAACTAAAGCGTGGCGCCCGTTCATCTGCAACGTAACTGAGCCGCTTAAAGCGCTGCAATCACAAGACGCAAACCTACTGTTTGAAGCTCAGTTAGGCGCAGGTCGCGACCTTGTCTACGGTGAATACCCTTGGACAACATCTTCGAATGTAACCGCAGCTTATGCTGGCATTGGTAGCGGTTTACCTGCACTTCGTCCTGAACGTGTTATCGCTGTTGCTAAATCATTCAGCTCGTCTGTTGGTACTGGCACGCTAGTAACTGCAATGGAAGAACAAGACAGCTTCCGCGAAAGCTCTAACGAATACGGCGCAACTACGGGTCGACCACGTGATATGGGTTACTTTGATGCAGTGGCAACTCGCAACGGTGTTGACCTGCAAGCTGCAACGGAAATCGCACTGACTAAGATTGATTGCCTGTCTGGTTTGTCTGAGCTTAAGATCTGTACTGCTTACTCAGGAGAGCACACAGAGAACCCGATTTGGCCACAAACGGCTGAGCTAAAGCCCGTATATGAAGATATGGCTGGCTGGGATGAAGACATCACGGGTTGCCGCACGTTTGAGAGCCTTCCTCAAGCAGCGCAAGATTACGTTACTCGTATCGAAGAGCTGATGGGTGTGCCAATCGTGATGGTATCGGTAGGTCCAGAGCGCGAGCAAATGATCATTCGAGCTTAGCTTAGAAGACGACAAGATCTACATCAAAGCCCACATTCAGTGGACTTTTTTGATTGTTCATAAAGAACGAGATAACACAAGGAATTACAGGCACAAAAAAGGTTCATCGCGGCTTTCCGGGGAAAGCCGCTTTTATCTTCAAGAAGAAGTAGTCGGTATCTCGATACCCATACCCCATTCGCTTGATTAGCTTTATCTTGTTGTTTATCCCTTCTAGGGTGCTGATCTGCTCCAGTTAGACTGGACACCGCATTAAGCGACATATTGTTTTTCAAAGTTAACTGGGCTTAGATACCCAAGAGCACTGTGCCTTCTTGTTCGATTATAATCAACTTCGATATATTCAAAAAGTGCTTGGCGCATCTCTTCTCGCGTCATTATCGGCTCGTATTGGACGGCTTCTACTTTCATTGAATGGAAAAAGCTTTCAACACAGGCGTTATCCCAGCAATTTCCCTTCCTACTCATACTTTGTTTTAAATTATGGGCTGAGATTAAGTATCTGTAGTCTTTTGAACAATATTGACTACCTCTATCACTATGGATAATCACCCCTTCGGGCATGCCTCTACGGAACAATGCCATTGATAGCGCATCACAGACCAGAGTCGCGGTCATTCTGGTGCTCATTGACCAACCAACGACTTGCCGTGAGTACAAGTCGATAACAACCGCTAAATACATCCAACCTTCGCTTGTCGCTAGATAGGTAATATCTCCAGCCCATTTTTGGTTCGGTGCTGTTGCATTAAAATCTTGCTCAAGCAAGTTCGGGGCAATGGTTTTTACATCGTGCTTATTACCATTTGCCTCTAGTTCTTTTTGAATACGCCTTGCACCGTCGCGTTCCTTTTTATCATCAAAGACTTCTCGAACTTTGATATCAAGCTGCTTTCGGTGCTCGTTGCGTTGAGTGACTTTATGGCGATTATCAATCCAATAATAAAACCCACTTCGAGAAACCTCAAACACCTTAGCCATACGGACAATCCTATATTTCATCAGGTGTTCGAGCATAAACTCATAGCAATCTACTTTAGATTTTTCGCGAAGTAGGTGGCGGCCTTTTTTACGATATCTAGCTCTTCAGCTTGCTCAGCCAATAACCGTTTGAGTTTGGCATTTTCAGTGGCGAGCTCCCTTTCTCTATCGCTGATTTTCGCATCTTTTTTGACGGCTTTACGCCACCCATAAATTTGAGATTCATACAACGATAGCTGTCGTGCGGCAGCAGCGACACCGACTTTCTCTGCTAACTTAAGTGCTTCGGCTTTAAATTCAGGAGCATGTTTGATTCGTGTTTTCTTAGTTGTCATTGTTCACCTCGTTAGTGATTGTACTCACTTAACTCAGTGTCCAAAACTTATGGTGCGGATCACTCATTGCCGCTCCCCATTTTCATACATAATGGAAGCTGCGGATGATATTTCCTACGGGATTGCAGACATTGAGGATGCAGTTGAAAAAGGCATTCTCACCGTAGAGCAACTAAAAGATGCTTTAGACGACGAATACCAATCTCTTGTAAAAAAGTACGGGGTACAAAGCAATGACGAGATGAGAAGGATCGTTAATGTCGCCAGTGAAAGCGCTTCAAAAGCTGATAACTGTGCGAACAGCCACTTCTTCATTACTCTTCGTGTAGAAATAAACAAACGCCTACCACAACATGCGTGCAAGCAGTTTATAGATAATATAGAGAAGGTATTTCATGGGAGCTTCAATAGGGCACTAATTGAAGATCATAGCGAGAATCATGCATCAGTTAAAGCTCTTAAGAATGTTGCTATGAACTATGCTTTCTGCGATCCAGAAGTGGAAAAAAGTGAGCTACAAGGATATAGAATCATTACGGGGTTACTTGATGCGTATAAGCCCTTATTACTATTGAGCAAAAAGACTTTTACCAACATTGAAAAAGCCCCTCTATACGAGAGAAGACTCTACAAGAAGCTACCCAACAAGCATCTTCGAGCATACGAAATAGCGATACAAACATTAAAACAAGAAAAAGATAAACCGGCTGATCCTCCTTATTTACCCTACGACTTTGATAACGATGTTTGGGAGTTTTATTTTCGAGTCCGCCTCATCCAAGACTATATTAGCGGCATGACCGATCAGTACGCTTATGACGAATATCGTAATCTACATGTGTTGAACTAACTAAATGCAGATAATTTAAGTTGTCGTAACAATAACGATATTTCTTAGTTCAGATAAGGGAAGTCACCTTCCCTTTTTAGTCGCTGTTAACCTGCTAACTGCGATAATTCACCTTCAATTTTTATCAACCCATTGATATCTAACCGGTCTTGTTAGTTTGGTTATCAAATTTTGTTCTAGAGCGAGGGATAACCAGCTTTTCACCTGCCCTTTATGCAGGCCTGATACTTCAACAAGTTCCGCTTCTGATATTGGTTCACGAGCTGCAATTGCAAGATACTGAACAAACAATTGATAAAAACTCTCTTTGGATACTACAGTAGGCGTAGCTTCAACCTGTGTAAGGGCTTGCGCCTCTTCTGATATCACCGCCTCAGCTACAAGTTCTTGTTCTGATTGTTCTTCAAATTTGATACTTTCTTTATTCTCTTTCCCTGATACATCGTCAGGCTGAGAGAAAAGAGTAGCTTGTGGCTGACTGAATAAATCATTTTGACTATTAGTGGTATGGTTAGAGCGACTAACTAATAAAGATTGGATATCTAAATCTTCAATAACACCACTACACCACTGTGCGCCAGCCGCAACTATTGCTGCATTGCCAGCTGCAGAGTCTTGAGTTTGCTTGACCCAAGTAGGAACCCAACCTTTTTTAAGGTTCTGAAGTGCACCTTCCCACGTGCCGCCTTTAGAGCCAGAGTGAACAACAACGGAAGTATCCGCAAGACAATAAATGTACTTATTGCGGTCCATTGCATTAAAACGGTTAAAGCCAGCTTCTGGGTTAAAAGGAGAGACAAGAGCGACGTTTCCATTCATTAAGCCACTACGGTACTTTGCTGAAGTAGAAGCTTTCAACAAACTATCAGCAAGTATGCCAACCACTGCACCACCAGCATTCATAGCCCCTAGCATTGAGGTTTCGTCAACACCTCGTGCCCCACCTGAAACCGTACCCAAGCCCACACTTGCAGCTTTGCATCCAACCTGCTCAGCATATGCAAGATCTGCAGGAGTAGCATTACGCGAACCTACAACTGCAACACCACCAGCCTTCAGTAGATCTTTATCTCCGCAACCATAGAGTACAGGAGGAGCCTGGTTACCTAATTTATGAAGTAAACGTTTAGGGTAACTATCTTTATCTGCACGGGTAATCACCCACAACCCAGAACGGCTCCATTTCTCGAGTGCTAACGCCATGCTATGACCGCGTTTTAATAGAGATTCAATTCGTTCTTGAGTGACTTTATTTTTAGGGTCTCGCCACTGCGACAATAACGCTTTCTTGTCGTTATCCAGCAAGTCAGCGGGACTGAGTTGGCTATCTCTCAGCCACATAGCGAAACGTGCCCATTCCGCATTAGTGAGCGGCTTTGCTGCGTCTTTGTCCTGCTTGCCAAAGTAACTGGTAAGCAGGATTATCGCTTGTGCTGTTGTTGTTAAATTCATTAATCATTTACCGATGTGGAAGCTAGCGCGACTGGGTATACTTTACCACTGCCAGCTTGCTTCAATAATGCAGCACCTACCGTGAAGGTCCATTTCGAACGAACTACGTCATCAACTAATAAAACACTACCTTCAGGTCCCAATTTAGTGACCTTGAATGCACCATCTAAGTTCGAGCACTGATGATATCGATTCTGCTGCCATTTCTGTGGTTCATTCTCTAATACTTTATCCAAAGAGTCCACGAAAGGAAGGCCCAACTTATCTGCTAAACGTTTTGCAAAATCAGGAACTAACGTCTTATGGTTTAATGAAGGAATACAACATACCCATGTTGGAAAAGCATCTGGTTTCCAACGTTCAGTTATCATCTCGACTGCTGCATCTACTAACTCATCTCTAAAGTGGTTGTTGTGCTTGTCATCAGCCACCATTTGGCCCCAACCGGCATCTCCCCAACGAGAGAGAATTCGACCAGGTTCTGCTGCTAAATCACCCAGCAACCTCGGAAAGTCATATTTGACGAACGTTTTCGCCGCTTCATCATTTGAGACTGCTATTTGTTTTCTTGGCTCCATTACCATTTCGCTTCGGCACAAAAAGTCAGCCGCCTTTTGACCAAGTGCAGTATCGACGTCGGTAGGCAATAAGTCTTCACCAATACAATTTCTACATTTACCACATGGCTCATCAGAATGATCATCTAAAGCATTACGGACATTAAGCATGAGGCAGTTTTCTGTTGTTAAATACTCCCCTATTTCAGCCCACTCAGCTTCTCTAATATCAGTAATTTCCTGGACTTTATTCATGTCCATTTGGTAAGGAACTGGGTTTCGATGCCATTTTTTCCCAACATTCCCAACAGGGGCTGGGTACTCAGCAGCTAAAAATTTAAGTACATGCTCAATTCTCCCTGGTAGATTCGCTTCCTTCTCTAGGCCTTCCGGTGTTAAATACTCAACAGGATCTAGAGCCTTCAAAATGCGATTTACATTTGCTTCTGTAGGAAATGCCGTTTTTCGGAAAAAGTCGTGAATTCTGGAATCTTCTTCTCCTGACATTAGAACACCTACCGCAGAGTCAATGCCTCGTCCAGCACGGCCAACTTGTTGATAGAATGCTACAATTGACCCCGGAGCTTGGAAGTGGATAACGAAACCTAAATTTGGCTTATCATATCCCATGCCTAGAGCCGTTGTTGCAACCAAAACTGTCAACTCATCGTTTAGCAATTGCTGTTCTAAGTACTCACGATACGCATCGGTATCCAACTTATCTCGCTCATTAACGAAGTCCGAATGCGTAACGAATGACATGGATTCCCCCTACCGAGGATCTGCCACACTTATGTGGTACTTA
>NZ_AJYZ02000042.1:315257-392840 GCF_000272045.2 Vibrio crassostreae 9ZC13
CAACCTGCACTCAACTTAGTGATGGATACACTTCGGTACTGGGTGAGTGAATTCCAAGTCGACGGCTTCCGTTTTGACTTGGCAGCGACACTGGGGCGCGAAGGTGACAACTACAACCCTGAGGCTGCTTTCTTTAAAGCCGTAGCTCAAGACCCTGTACTTAAAGAAACTAAGTTAATCGCAGAGCCGTGGGATATTGGTCCTAATGGTTATCAAGTGGGTAATTTCCCGCTTGGTTGGAATGAATGCAATGACAAGCTGAGAGACATCACACGTAGCTTCTGGCGCGGTGATCAGGGTTACCTAAAAGAGTTTGCTACACGCCTAATGGGCTCTCGTGATATCTACAGTGCAGCGCACTGGCCTTACAAACTCACCGTCAACTACATCACTTACCATGATGGCTTCACCATGCAGGACCTTGTCTCGTACAAGCACAAGCACAATGAAGAAAATGGTGAGAATAACCGCGATGGGCATGGTGATAACCGTTCTGAAAACTACGGTGTTGAAGGTGAAACCGAAAACCTGTTAGTTATCGCAACACGTGAAAAGCAGAAACGCAACTTCATGGCGAGCCTGCTGTTTGCTTTTGGTATTCCTCATATTTTGACGGCCGATGTGTTATCTCATACTCAAAAAGGTAACAACAACGCTTACTGCCAAGATGGCGTGACCAGCTGGCTTAACTGGGAAGATTCAGAGCGCAAGACTTACTTCAAGACTTGGTTATCTGAAATGATCTCTGCTCGTCAGCAATACATGGTGCCGTTTATTAAGGCATTCAGTGGCGAAAAGCGTAACTCTAACCGCATCTTCTGGAGCCGTGTCGATGGCACACTTATGGAGCATGACGACTGGAACCGCTTAAGCTCAGTCGCTTTGCATTTAGGTATTGGTAAAGATGGCGACGAGTTAATTTATCTTATCAACCAAACCAATGCGCCAGCACGTTTCTCGTTACCGAATGACCGTGAACAAAACTGGGTAACCATCTGTGATACCAACTTGCGAAACGTTAAACCCGGTCATGCAGAAGGTGAAATGTTGTTGTCACCAACTTCGATGGCAATTTTGCACTATTCGCCAGATCAGGCTGATTTGATTAAAGCAAAAGCTTAGTCAGCTTAATAAAACACCGAAAACCATAGAAGCCAGTTATATTTACAGCTGGCTTTTTTGTTAGCTGAATATCACAAAAATCATTCATCCATATGGAATCATTTGCATTGATGTGGTTAATGAAACTGTTTAGTATTGCCGTACTATAAAAATGAATCTATAACGTCTTTGGATATCATGGCTTTACCTAAAACATTAATTCGGCTTTTTAAACCATACATTATTTTATTAACTGGAGGGATGCTCTATCTTGCTATGACTCAGCTTGAAAAAGTAGAAACAGCAGCAACAGAACAATCATCATCAAACATTCGTATCGCAAGCTCTACCATTCGTTCCAACATCGAAGCCACATTCGGCAAACTCTATTTTTTAGAAACCAGTCTAGGCTTGCCTAAAACGGCTCCAATCGGTGATAAAAAATTCAGAGAATTGAGTGATAATATTCTAAGAAGAACACCAAATTTCTCCGATATCGTTCGATACCAACCTAACTCCCAACATTATGTCTCCACTCGTGGCCTTCCTCTTTCCAATGAACAAATCGCCACAATACAATGGCATTCAATAGACGGTGTTGTAGAAGATTTTTACATCTCTTCCGTTTACCAAAAAGCCGATGGACGATGGGTTTTCGCCGTTAAACACACTGCAGAAAAGCTCAACGAAGAAATATGGATTGAGTTTGATTTAATGCATACCACGCAAGGTTTAAGAGATTTAAAAACGCTTAATAATGGCTATGTATTTGTTGTAGACAGAGCAACAGAGCGACTGGTATTCCACCCGGATCCACAGCGTATCGGTTCTAAATCCATCAGCTTCCATGCAGGGATAAGCCACCAACTATCTCAAGGTGAATTGGCGGGTAAACATGAATACTACTATCAAGATAACTTCAAAATATCGGTATTTGACGCAGACAACAGCTTAAATTGGGTGTTCATTGCGGGCACCGATCGCCACGATATCTTAACCAGCTCACACCAATTTACGCTAACTGGCTTGGTACTTGGTTCACTGCTTCTATTGTGGATTGGCGCAAACTATTTGGCTTATCGTTTGAACGTGTCCTTGTCGCAACTGAATAAAGTCGATGACCTTGTAAGCTTTAAGCGAGAGTTAAAATCCATACTGGATAGTTTCACCTACCAAAAAGGCATTCAATTCTGTCTCTATCAGCTTGAGAACCACGCATTCAGTACCATCGACTATCACGGAAACAAATCCACGGTACATTGTGACAAAGCCCTTGCAGAGCGATTTACACCGGACACTATGGCTTACCGAAGTGGTAAGTACGCCGATCCACTGGCGTGTAAACTCAAAATACACCAACGTCATTACTGTATTCCTTTGCACTCTCGCAAGCAGTTGATCGCAGTGTTGTACGTAAACGCAAACTTACCGATCAGCCAGAGTATTCTGCGTATGATCAGAGATTACACGGAAGTCTCACTGTCCAACTTACTGCTTCAGCACCAGTTGAGTAGCAAAGACCTGATGACGCAGTTAGACAATAAAAGCAGTTTCAGCATCACTATCGAAAACTACGTGAGCGAGCCCGACACCTATGTTGCACTGCTTGATATCGATAATTTTGACCACGTGAACCGTGCTTATGGTGAAGCTGTGGGTGACAAGATGATCAAGCTGACAGCAGAAGCACTACGCTCGTACTTTCCGAAGCCTAAAGGACTATGCCTTGCTCGTATTGGAGGCAAAGAGTTCGCAGTATTATTTAAAGCAAACGACGGCAACGACGCCAAGCTCCAACTAGACCAGTGCCGAATTGGCGTAGCAGAGAAAACTATTGTGACGCCAGACATCAGCCTCTCTTTAGGCGTGAGTGTCGGTTTTTCACAAATAGAGGGAGAGCCAGATACAGCTCTAGCACTGGCGGAGCAAGCAAAGTTGATTGCTCAACAGCTTGGAAAAAATCGAGTTGAAGGCCACATCAGGGCTGTTGCAAAGGCTTCATAGGTTGTCCTAACAAGCTCACTTTATCCTTTACTTGGATACCGATGAAAACAAAGCACCTAGGATTCATACCCTAGATGCTTTTGTTTTTCTAGAAAGTCATTACAATGCGCCTTCGATAAGACAACACCCCTTTTCTAACGACGCGAACCTTATGAAGCTAAGTAACCGACTGCAAACTCTCCACTCCCTTGTCAGCAATGACTACCAGCATATTTGGGACTGTTGCTGTGATCATGGCTTTTTGGGTGTTCAACTGTTATCGGATAATAAAGCGCCTCAGATTCACTTTGTCGACATTGTCCCGTCTCTGATGAGTGAGCTTGAAGGCAAGCTAACGCGCTACTTTCCGCAAGATAACAGAGCCGAACAAACGGTTAGCAGCCAATGGCAAGTCTACTGCATGGATGTCGCCGCTATTCCGCTTGAGAAACATACAGGCAAACACCTAGTTATTATTGCGGGTGTCGGTGGCGATCTTACTCAAAAGCTCGTCGATGATATTCATCGTCAACACCCAGACAAAGCGATCGATTTCTTGCTTTGTCCGGTGCATCAGCAATTCGAGTTGAGAAGCCATTTAAAGGCGATCCATTTTGGTCTTATTGATGAAGTGTTGATTGAAGAGAACCGTCGTTACTACGAGATTTTATTGGTGAGTAATAGTCGCGGTGATTCAGAAAAGAGCCAAACCGTTAGCGAGATATCAAACGTCGGTGACAAGATCTGGACACCAAGTTGTGATGAACAAGTGAAGGTATCACAGCAATACAAAGCCAAAACATTGCAGCACTACTTACGTATCCATCAAGGACAAGAGAAGCAAGGCAAACCTAGCCAAGTAAAGCATATTATTGATGCTTACCAGGCGGTTAAGCCATAGTAAGTACTAACTTAATGGTTTGAATATTAAGAAAGTCAAATTAATAAAAAAGCCGATAGTTCAATGAGCTATCGGCTTTATTAATGCTATCGATTCAGTTTTAGCTTACTGTTCTTGTTTCTTATAAGCCACATCAGGCTCGTCAACTGTCTCTACCTCAGAAGGCTTATCAACCCCATAAACCGTATCAAGGTAGACGTCTTTCTCTTTCCACGTGCTGTTCAACCAATTGTGGAAGCGACGTTTAAAAGCCTTATCTTCAAAGTAATTACCGTTCACGTTCTCATCCATTGGATGCAATTTAATACGCACAACGACCTTAGTCATTTTGCCCTTCAGCATATCTTCAAACGGAGAGGTTTGGTTTTCAGGGTAAGCTAAGGTCACATCCACGATGCCATCCAAAATTGGGCCCATTGCAGATAAAGCAAATGCCACGCCCCCAGTTTTCGGCTTCAATAAGTGGCGATAAGGGGTCTTTGCTGACGCCAGTTTCTCGTGGTTTGCACGAGTCCCTTCAACAAAATTAACCAATGTTGTCGGTGCTAATTTGAACTTAGTACACGCTTTATTGATTGCATTAAAATCATCATTACGGCGTTCTGGGTTGCGTAATAGGAACTCACGAGAGTGGCGTCTCATGAATGGCATATCTAAGCCCCAGCAGGCCAAGCCAACAAATGGTACGTACAACAATTCATGTTTCAAGAAGTACTTCGTCATCGGCATTTTGTCTTTTAGGATTGAAGACAAAATCACAATATCTGCCCAGCTTAGGTGGTTAGACATCATCAAATACCACTGCTTGGTCGAAATATCTTCCCCCCCTTCCACTTGCCATTCGATATCGTTATTGGCGTTCAACATCCATAAATTAAGAGAAGCCCAACACCAGAATGTGAAGTTAGCTAAGCGAGTGCATGATTTTTGAACGACAGAAATTGGCAAAATAAGTTTGATTAGGGCAAACAGGCTCACAGCCAATGCGGTGAATGCAGTATTAATGGTCACGAACAATACGTTCAAGGCCATACGAAGATTATCAAGCATAAAACACAGTTATATTGAGAACGAAAGCCGCCATTATACGCATCTATAAATTATTCTCTTCAGTAATTGATTGAATATCCTAGGGGTCAAACCACTCAACCTATGTTAACGATGTTCAACCAGCTAAAGTCTATTAAAACGAAACCAAAAACACATGTACGAGTCATTTGGACTCAAATAGTATATTGTCTTTTTGACAACATTCGACCCAATAATTAACCTTCAATCAGTATTGATAAGCATTCTCATTATTGGCGTGGTACATGCAACTCTAAAGTGTAAATAGTTGAGTATCCTTAATGAGATAACTTCTCTTCTTAAAGGTGGATGATATGACAGATATTCCTCATGGTTTAGTTACAGGCAAAGTCCTAAACAAAACAGAATGGACAGATCAATTGTTCTCACTCCAGGTTAGTGCACCTGTCTCTTCTTATCAGGCAGGTCAGTTTACTAAGCTTGGCTTGCTCAATAACGAAGGTGAGTTTGTGAGACGCGCTTATTCTATGGTGAATGCACCAGAGCATGAGCAAGGACATCAGCATCTAGAGTTTTTGATTATTAAGGATCAGAACGGTCAGCTCTCGCCTCAACTTCACGAATTGCAAGCTGGTGATGACATCTTTGTCGGGAAAGACCCAAGTGGCTTTATGACATTAGATGAGATCCCAGAGATCGCCGACGATCTATGGATGCTTTCAACCGGAACCGCGGTAGGCCCATTTATCTCAATACTTGAGAGCATGCAGATACAGCAAAATGAGTTGGCTTCAGACAAAGCCTCTTCATTCAAGAATCTGGTTCTAGTGCATGCTGTAAGAACAGAGCAAGACCTGACTTATCGAGATCGTATCACTCAACTCGTTAATCACTTTCAAGGGAGACTTAAATATGTGCCAATTATTTCTAGAGAATCAGTTACCGGAACTTTGCGCGGACGAATCCCAAATTTGTTACTTGGAGGCGACCTCGAGCAAGCCGCGTCTGTCGCTTTCAATCAAACCCGCAGTTTTTTCTACCTTTGCGGCAATCCGCAAATGGTTCGTGACACAAGCGAAGCGCTAACTAGCTTAGGTTTCGAAAAGCACTTACGCAGAAAACCCGGTCAATTCAGCAGTGAGAACTACTGGTAAATAACAACCGCCACTCGTTAGACAGAAGCACAACTTTCAAAGAACAGTTAGAGAAGAGGTTTTATATGAGTCATTTACGTATTCCGTCACACTGGAAAATTCAACGTTCCACACCCGAAAGTAAGATTCATTCAATATTGATGAACTTATAAGCAAGCAACCTCGTAATGTGATTTTTAATGTTCAATAAGTGAAGACAAAAGATCAAATAACCATAGCAATTACAATGACTAATGGTGATAGACAAGAGAAAAAAACTCTAGCACACTGAACAGAGTTGTAGGGCATGTTGACCTATCGAGCTGATTTTTGCAGCCGTTTGTGGGTTATTTATACAAGGCAGAGAATTCGACGTGTAGCTCGCCTACATGAGAATTCGATAACGCTGTAGAAAGGAACCACAAACACTGCCCGAAGGGTTCGGCTAAAATCGTTTTACTCTTTGTTGAGAGGGTTTTGCTTAGAATGACTAGGCGGCAAACCTCTCGTCGCGATTAAAACGATTTTATCTCGAACAAAACTTAACCGCGAAAGGTCAACATGCCCTTGTTTTAATCCCGTTTCAGAGAATGAATTAGTGGGTTATTTATATTTTAGGTAAGAGAGGAAGCCATGCTCAACATTGCTTTTTTTAGCTCAAAATCATACGACGAAAAATCATTCGAACTGGCAAAAGGCGAACTCAACGCTGAGTTTCATTTTCACGATTTTCGACTCACCACAACAACAGCAAAAATGGCGCACGACAACGAAGTGGTTTGTGCGTTTGTAAACGATGACCTATCGCGAGACGTGTTAGAGATTCTTGCTCAAGGCGGCACCAAGTTAATCGCGATGCGCTGTGCGGGCTTTGACAAGGTCGACCTAGACGCAGCCAAAGAGTTTGGCTTGCAAGTGGTACGCGTTCCTGCTTATTCACCAGAGTCAGTAGCAGAGCACACGGTTGGCATGATGATGTGTTTGAACCGTAAACTACACAAGGCATACCAACGCACTCGTGATGCGAACTTCTCTCTTGAGGGGTTAGTTGGCTTTAACTTCCACGGTAAAACGGTCGGTGTGATTGGCTCGGGTAAGATTGGCCTAGCGACGATGCGAATTCTGAAGGGTTTAGGCATGAATATCTTATGCTATGACCCATATCCAAACCCGTTAGCTGTTGAGTTAGGCGCTAAATACGTTGAACTCGACGAACTTTACCAAGAGTCTGATGTGATTTCTCTGCACTGTCCGATGAGTAAAGAGAACTACCACTTATTGGATGCAACGGCATTTGAGAAGATGAAAGATGGCGTGATGATCGTCAACACCAGCCGTGGTGAACTGCTGGATTCAACCGCAGCGATTGAAGCGCTCAAACAAAGCAAAATCGGCGCGCTTGGTCTTGATGTTTACGACAACGAGAAAGAGCTGTTCTTCCAAGACAAATCTAACGATGTGATTGTCGATGACGTATTCCGTCGCCTATCTGCTTGTCACAATGTATTGTTCACAGGTCACCAAGCTTTCTTGACCAAAGATGCTCTGTTCAACATCGCCAATACAACGCTCACCAGTGTTGATGCCTTCTTTGCTGGCAACACCAGCGGTAACGAACTCGTTTAATCGCTAATTGAGTTAATAGCAGACTGAGTTAAAAACAAACTAGGTCTACAAATACAAAGCCACGCTATTCTGAAGTGAACAGCGTGGCTTTGTCGTTTATCCAGTATCCTAAAAACGTTCCTAGACGCAGAAATGACAATCTTCGGTGTCTAAACCATACACGCCTTTTCGAATGGCAAGGTGCTCTTCACCCGCTTTAATGCCCATCTCATAACCTGCATTAAGAGTACTTTGATCCATAGTTAAACGCTTTACTGCGAACGCTTCTGGCGGCGCTATCACTTTAATGGTCGCATCTTTGGGTGGGTTACGAATGAACTCCAGAGACTGGTTGTAGTTTTCAGCACGCACCGCCATCGATTCAGCAATATTTGGGAATTTCTTTAATAGTTTCTTCAGCATCCATTGGTGCTTTTGAGGCTTCATTCGGTAGCTCAATGGGTGAGACAGAATCACGGTAATATCGCGTGCGCCACGGCGATATGCTTCACGAACCGGAATCGAATCGGCTACACCGCCATCGGTATAACAGCCACCAGAGAAACACGGAGTTTCACGGTAAGCGATAGGTAAAGCCGTTGTTGCTTCAACAACATTAGAAAGGTTTTCTGGCTTAATATGGTAGTAGTCTGCACTGCCCGTATCGACATTTGTGACAGCAGCAATGAGTGGGATACTTGAAAATAGCTCGCCACAGTCCAGCGGATAACGTTGATTGGATTCGTTCCATAACCACTTAACGTCCACTAAGTTACCGCCCTTGGCAAAGCGAGCAGGGTTAAAGAAGGTCTTATCCGTCGCCATCGTGGTGATCACATCATAACTGCGTTTTGGTGCATGAGATAAGTAGCCAACCAGATTCGACACACCTGCAGATACGCCGATGGCAAAGTCATAAGGACGGAAATCGTCTTGCATAAAGGCGTCTAAAACTCCGGCAGCAAAAATGCCTCTCATTGCTCCACCTTCAACGATTAATGCGCTCTTATTCATCTCAAACTCTTCTACTTTATAAACTGATAGTCGTAGAATAATCCCATCACTCTTACAAAGATAATGGGATAGATTTATCAATTCGATAGGTAAAAACTATCAATGTGGATTATTAAATTTTTCAATGATTTAGGGTTGCTTAATAAACAGCGAGATCAAAAAAGGCCGTTGAGTGATTCACTCAACGGCCTTTCAATTAACGAATCAAGATGATTGATTACGACTTAAATTCGCTCACGTCGATTTCAAGCAGTTTACCAATGCCTTCACCGTATGCAGGGTCAGCTTTGTAACAGTGTCTTAGGTGACGTAGTTGAATCTCTTTAGGAACGCCGCCTAGGTTACGAGCAGTGTTATCAAACAGAATCGCTTGTTTCTCTGGCGTCATCAGACGGAACAGGTCACCCGGTTGCGAAAAGTAATCTTCATCTTCGCGGTGATCCCAGTGCGCTGCAGCACCATCTAGGTTCAATGCTGGTTCTGCAAAGTCTGGTTGCTCTGCCCATTGACCTTCGTTGTTTGGCTCATAACCTAATGTGCTACCAAAGTTACCATCAACACGCATCGCACCATCACGGTGGTAGCTGTGTACTGGGCAACGAGGTGCATTCACTGGGATATGCTGATGGTTAACACCCAAACGGTAACGCTGCGCATCACCATAAGCAAACAAACGACCTTGTAACATCTTGTCTGGTGAGAAGCTGATACCCGGAACCACGTTTGCAGGGTTGAATGCCGACTGCTCAACTTCAGCGAAGAAGTTTTGTGGGTTACGGTTCAATTCAAACTCACCCACCTCAATTAACGGGTAATCCGCGTGTGGCCAGATCTTAGTAAGATCGAACGGGTTGTAAGACACTTTCGCTGCATCCGCTTCCGGCATCACTTGTACTTTCAGCGTCCATTTCGGGAAGTCTTGATTGTCGATACTGTCTAGCAAATCGCGTTGATGGCTCTCGCGATCATTACCGATCAATTGTCCTGCTTCTGCATCAGACAAGTTCTTAATGCCCTGCTGAGATTTGAAGTGGAATTTAACCCAGAAACGCTCGTTGTCTGCGTTAATAAAGCTGAACGTGTGGCTACCAAAACCATGCATATGACGGTAAGTCGCAGGAATACCACGGTCACTCATTACGATGGTCACTTGGTGAAGTGCTTCAGGTAGAGAGGTCCAAAAATCCCAGTTGTTCTTCGCGCTGCGCATGTTTGTGCGCGGGTCACGTTTAACCGCATGGTTTAGATCTGGGAATTTAAGAGGGTCACGTAAGAAGAATACTGGCGTGTTGTTACCCACCATGTCCCAGTTACCTTCTTCAGTGTAGAACTTCAATGCAAAACCACGGATATCACGTTCTGCATCAGCCGCGCCACGCTCGCCCGCAACTGTCGTAAAACGTGCAAACAGGTCGGTCTTTTTACCTATTTCAGAAAATAGTTTTGCCTTGGTATATTTTGTGATGTCGTGTGTAACGGTAAATGTGCCGTAAGCACCTGAGCCTTTCGCGTGCATACGACGCTCTGGAATCACTTCACGATCAAAATGGGCCAATTTCTCCAAAAACCAAACGTCTTGAAGAAGTTGTGGACCACGTTTGCCCGCCGTTTGAACATTCTGGTTATGAGCGACAGGACAACCCGCAGCTGTGGTCAGTTTTTTACTCATGGTCTATTCCTTAAGGTTAAAGATATCGCATCGTTGCCACATCTTAGATTTAAGTGGATTCAATACTTTAAAAACCACTAAAACAATATGGATAAAGAATAGACCTGAGTTGGCAGAAAATATAATCGTTTATATTTATCGTTGTTATCTATGAAACCTATTGAACTTCACTGCGAATAAGCCTATGTATAACTTCGGTTTATTTAAAAATGGCATGGCCTAACCTCAGAGTTGAGGCAATGTTCCTCGCCGTTCTGGTTAGGTTCAATTCAGCTTCTCGCAGTACTTGCTCGAGTGACTGAGGAGAGCGCACTGTACCAAACAAGCTGCTCATTTCACCATATAAGGCTTCGACTTCAGAACCTAAAGATCCTGCAATTCCTATGGTGGGAATACCTTGTAAGCTCGCACGTTTGGCAATGCCGTAAGGTGTTTTCCCCTGTAGCGTTTGGTTGTCCATCTGCCCTTCGCCGGTAATCACAAGATCTGCGCCTTTCAATACTTCATCGGCTTGCAAAACATCAAGCACCATCTCAATACCCGGTTTAATCTGCATGTTAAACAACAAACCAAGCCCCATTGGAGCACCACCAGCCGCGCCATAACCAGTACGCTTGTGAACGGGGTCATCACCACCAACACAACCTTGCGATTCAGCGATTTGAGCAAAACTCGCTAGCGCCTTATCCAGTATCAAGACTTGGTCAGGTGTCGCCCCTTTTTGTGGGCCGAATACGTGGCTAGCACCGTTGTCACCACACAATGGATTATCAACATCGCACGCCACAATCAACTCGACATCTGCACAGCGCGAATCTAAGCCGGTAAGATCTATTGATGCGAGTTCTGCAAGTGCAGCACCACCTCGGTTAAGCTCTTGCCCTGCATTATCTAACAGTGTCCCACCTAACGCTTGAACAATACCCGCACCACCATCATTAGTTGCACTGCCACCCAATCCAAGAATGATGGTTTGAGCACCCTGCTCTATCGCTTCCAAAATCAATTGCCCTGTGCCAAATGAAGAAGCAACCAAAGGATCACGCTGCTCTAGTTTCAATAAATCCAAGCCCGATGCTGCAGCTATTTCAATCAATGCCGTTTTGTTCTGGTTATGCTCCGATGGTTCTAACATCGCCCATTCAGCATTAACCAATGCGCCCAACGGCCCTTCAACTTGATGTGTTCGCTTTTGCCCTGCTAAGCCTTGCAGTAATACATCTACCGTACCTTCACCGCCATCGGCCAAAGGTAAGATCACATAGTCAGCGTCAGGGAAGATTTCACGAAAGCCCTTTTCAATACACGCCGCCACCGATACAGCCGATAAAGATTCTTTAAACGAGTCTGGTGCAATAACAATTTTCATACTGAGAGATCCAAAAGAATATTAGTTTTGATGAGTGCCCGATCCAAAAATGCCCCTATTGAAGATCAGCAAGCCAATCACTTAATAGGGGCAGTATATAAAGTAAATACTAAGCACATAACGTCACCCTCACATTGAGGTTATTGATACCCGCAATTTGTGAGTTAGATCTACTACTTACATATTGGAATCATAGATTGAGAGCATCGACCGAAATTTTAGGATAGGCAGAGTAGAGTTGCATAAATTGAAGATGGTATAGTCCACGAAAATCAAACATCTTGGACATCATCATGCATTCTAGCGACATCATCAAATTGGCAAATTTAGGCGTTAATATCGAAATTTCAAAAGACTCTTCATTGCATCCTTCTGATGCGTTGGAAGTGGTAAAGATTGTTGCTGAAATCGGTAGCCAAATCGTCATCAAGAAGAAATACCATACGGACTACCTAATTAAGATGGCTGAAGTAGGCCGTGATCATGTGACTATCGCTGTTTAAGAACAGCCACTATTTCGAAATTGACATAACCTCAGCTTCAACAGTTTAGAGCGACATGTTGATATAAAAATGCAGCATATTGGGGGGCAATATGCTGCATTTTCTCTTTTCGTTAGGAGCATTGAGAACGCAAAGAGAAACGGGTTAATCATTCTAAGTAGAGCTAGTGGTCAAACAACATCGGAACACCCGTTTGCACACATACCTCGTTCAAACGCTTTTGTGCCGTCAGAATATTCTCTTTCCAACGCTCATCTTGAGCCCACATCTCAATCACGAGTGGTACGACACACTCCGTTTCTTTCAATGTTTCAAAAATGGCATTAAAGTCGACTTCACCATCACCAATCACTAAGTCTCGAAATTGACCTTTGTATTCGTCAGTCACTTTATAAGTGTCTTTGAGGTGGATCTGAGTGATATGAGGCTTGCTCAACTTTAGTTCCGTCACTATGTCGTAATTCCAACCGGAGATATTACCCACATCTGGATACGCCGTGAAATACGGTGAATTGACTTCACGACTCAGCACTTCAAACTTGCTCAAAGAGTTCAAGTAATCGGTATCCATGATCTCCACAGCGAGCATAACGCCCGACCTTTCCGCCAACTGCGCAGAAAGCTTCATGCCTTCAATGAACCTCTGGTGAGTCACCTTATCCGCAGGCTCGTAGTAAACGTCATACCCAGCCAATTGGATGGTACGAATACCCAATTTGTAAGCGAGTGAGATCGCTTTTTCCATATGGATAGCCGCTTGTTCACGAATCACCGGATCTGCAGATCCAAATGGGAACTTGCGATGCGCGCTTAAACACATGGATTGCAGCGCTACACCATGCTTTTCACACAGGCGACGTAAGACATACACTTCATCGTCATTCCAATCCAAACGGCTACGGCGCTCGTCTGATTCATCTACCGATATCTCAAGAAAATCAAAGCCGAGCTCTTTGGTTGTTGCCAGTTTGTCTTCCCAGCTGAGTTCGTTAGGTAGGGCCTTCTCATAAAGCCCTACTCGGTGGCGTAATAAGTTTTGGTACATAACGCCTCCTAATTCCAGTAACGGTCGATCTGAGCTTTTAGTGCTTCTGCTGTTTCTTTACCTTTTTCACCCGCAAGTGCGCGACCTGCAATAAAGGTTTTCGCTTTAATGCCTTCAAATAGGTAAAGGTCTTCAGGCACGATGCCACCTGTGATAGAAAGCTCGATGCCCATTTCAGACAATGCACGCATCTTCACAAGATCTTCTTCAGTCCAGCCCACACCAGCTAATTCAGCGTCACGAGAACGGTGATAGATAGCTTGAGAGATACCTAGGTCGACCCAAGATTGAGCATCGTCCATTGTCCAATTGCCGTAAATTTCGATTTGTATTTCACCGTTAAATTCGTCAGCGACTTTCTTACACGCACCAATGGTTGCGATGTGTGCAGCCGCAGAAACGGTTATCCAATCAGCACCCGCTTCGAATGCCATTCGAGCCAAAATTGCGCCGCCATCGGTGGTTTTCATATCGCACACAAGGATATGGTCTGGGTGGTTTTTACGAAGGGTAGAAACCGCTGTCATCCCTTCAGCAAAAGCCAAAATAGTGCCCACTTCAATCACATCAACAAAGCTTTCAACGTTGTTTGCCACTTCAATTGCGGCAGGAAGATTTGTTTGGTCTAGGGCGATCTGAATCATTGGTTTAGTCATGTTGTTATCCTTTAATTTGTTCACGTATTAGACGGGCTAAGCCATCATGGTTGTTATCTGTTGAGCACACGCGTTGAACGTGTGATTTGACGATGTCATCAGCATTGAGCATCGCTACACCGAATCCGGCGTACTTAATCATGGATATGTCGTTGTGGTTATCACCGACGGCAATGACGTCATCGGCGTGATAACCGAGTTCTGCGATGTATTCAGCAAGGCGTAGGCCCTTACTGTTACCTTTTGCAGCAAAGTCGATTCGGTTTGACCAAGAACGCTCACCGTTGAAGTTCTCTCCTATCCATGGGTGTTGCATCAAACGGTCGACGGAATCTTGGCTCCCCTCTACCACAAACTTCCAAACGTGTTCAGCTTGTTGAGCTGTTTCTATGAATGATTCCACTTGGTAAATTTGTGGGCGATGTTGCTCTGGTGCCGTTTCAGCCCAGCTTTCCAATGCCAACATGTAGGCAAATGGGTTGTACTGTGAGTACGTCATGGCATGAGTTATATACATCACCATCTTGAGCTGAAACTCGTCAGCCATGTTAATGAAAGTAAGTGCCTTATCTTTCTCTATGGCGTTTTGAGTCAATACCGTTTCAGTTTGATAGTCATAAACATAAGTGCCGTTACAGCAGATGATTGGAGTATCTAGCCCCAATTCGTAATAGTAAGGTCGTGCTGCTGTGTGGTGTCGGCCAGTAACAATCATGACGTGACAACTTTGTTTGGCTTCTTGAATCGCCTTTTTTACTTCTGGATGAATCGTGTGATCATCCTTTAACACGGTTCCATCGAGATCTAACGCCAGCACTTTATACATAGAGTCCTCTACTTATTCCCTGAAGTCGGGCCTAATCAATATTGAAGCTACTTCGAATAGAAACGACTTACTTAAACGAAATCCGATTTACTGTTGGCCGTAATAAGCATTTTCACCGTGCTTACGTAAGTAGTGTTTGTCGGATAGTTCTGGCTGAATTTTGATGCCGCTATTCAAGGTGCGCGTTGCCAACGCCATTGCCGACACTTCTTCTAATACCACCGCGTTATGAACGGCGTCGTTGGCATCTTTGCCCCAAGAGAACGGCGCATGTCCTGCAACAATCACACTTGGAACGGCCATTGGATCGATTCGACGTTGCTTGAACTCTTCAATAATCACCAAGCCAGTATTTTTCTCGTACTCTTCAGAAATTTCAGAGTGAGACAATCGACGTGTACATGGGATGTCACCGTAGAAATAATCAGCGTGAGTGGTGCCTAAGGCTGGGATGTCGATACCCGCTTGTGCCCAAATGGTGGCACTGCGTGAATGCGTGTGAACAATGCCACTCACTTCAGGGAAAGCTTTATAGAGCTCTAAGTGCGTTGCGGTATCGCTTGAAGGATTGAGTTTCCCTTCAACAACCTTGCCTTCGAGATCGACGACCACCATGTCTTCAGCCGTCATATCACTGTATTCGACACCTGATGGTTTAATCGCTATCACTCCGTTAACACGGTCAAACTCAGAGACATTACCCCAAGTAAATGTCACCAAACCGTATTTCGGAAGTTGCAAATTGGCTTCTAAAACACGTTGTTTCAATTGGCTATATTTAGACATCGTTGCCTCCTTACGCCGCTTCCGCTTGAAGCAATGCAGCATCAATTAAACGCGCCACTTCTTCTGGGCTTTTGCACGCGCGAAGTTTTGAGAAGTCTTCATCGAATTCAATCAAGTTCGCCACTTGCATGGTGCCTTCGATGTGCTCTTCTGAGTCCTTACCCGCTAGTGTTATCAGCACATCTACAGGCTCATCAACACCTTCAAACGTAATTGGCGTTTCAAGCACGGTTAGCGCAAACCCAGTACGAATAACACCGTCTTCAGGGCGGCAATGTGGCAGTGCGAACGCATCGTGAATACAGATATAAGGGCCTTCTTCACCAATCGCTTTGGTAATCGCGTCGTAGTAACGCTCTTCTGCAATACCCGCTTTCACCAATGCATCAGTCCCAAGCTTGATCGCCGCTTTCCAGTCAGCTGCTTTTGCGTTCAGTAGGATAGAGTTATTCTTGATAAGAGATTCTTTTAAGTTCATGTTATTGCTCACTTATATAATTGTTTTTATTGGCTCAGCAGTGCGACACCACTGAGCCGTTTTTAATTATTTATGGAAGTTGTTCTCGATGATGGAAACAAGTTCGTCGCCGAAAGTTTTCACCATAATCATGTTCTTAACCGCTAACTGTTGCTTACCTTCCGGCAGACCCGTGATCTTCGCTGCAAGAGCAACCGAAGTAACGATGATGTCGAATGAACCAAGGTGTGATTTGTAATCAGTGATGGCGCTGTTAAAGGTCGAGCTTGGGATGCCTTTCTTGTCCAAATACTCTTTGATTTTCTTAGAGCACATCATTGAAGAACCTTGTCCTGAGCCACAGCACACTAAGACACGAACCGGTTTCTGGTCAGCGGCTGGTGAGATTCGAGTTTCTGATGTTGTAGAAGCTGCCGTTGTTGAAACAGATGGTGCTTCAGCGGTTGCTGTCGATTGTTGTGGAACCGCGACTTCAACCTCAATACCTTCAGGCGTTACTGCGGTCATTGTTTCAGCAGCAGCTTCTGCGTCTTCTTCAGCTCGTAGTTGCTTAGAAGCGAAGTACATGTAGATGCCAGCCAAAGCCAAAATCACAAAGAAGAACATGCTAGAGCTTGAGATACCTTGCATGATTGGTGGGAATACCAGAGCCCAGTCAGCCATGCCCATCCAGCCATTAAACTCAGTACCTGATTGAGCGAAGATATGGATTGCCCACGCAGAGCCAACCACTTCGATGATGCCCATCACGAAACAGATCTTCATCACCGCTTTCCAGCCACCAAAGTGGTTAGCAAACACACCGATAGTGGCGTTCGAGAAGAACATTGGGATAAAGCCAGGAATGATCATGATTGGTGCGTCAAACGCTAGCATTGCAAGAACAGCGGTGAATTGACCCACTGCGCCCCACATGAAACCAAATACCATTGCGTTAGGAGAGTAGGCGTAAATAGCAGCACAATCGATTGCTAAAACAGCGTTAGGAATAAGGCGTTGAGAAATACCGTTAAATGCCTCGGACAGTTCCGCAACGAACATGCGAACACCAGTAACGATGACTTGAATGGCAACAGCGAATTTCAAACCAGTTTCAAAAATGTAGATAAACCAGTGCGTTTTACCTGCCATGTCCTGAAGGTTATCAAGACCGAACGAAAGAAGAATAATGCCGAAGAAGCCAGTCATTACTAACGTTGTTGCAGCGATACTGTCGTGGAAAATGTGTAACCACTTAGGCAGTTTGATGTGGTCAACACTGTCGTTCTTGTCGCCAAGCTTCGGTGCAACCTTGGTGGCTACCCATGAAGCAAACTGTTGTTGGTGACCAATCGAGAAACCCGCACCACCAGTGACTTCTTGAGTCGGCTTGAACATGATGTTTGAGGAGATACCCCAGTACAACGCCATCAATATTGCTGAATAAATAATGGTTTCCCACATACCTGCACCAAGCACGAAGTAGAAAACAGCAATGAGGCCAGCTTGCTGGAACATGATATGCCCAGTCAGCATGATGGTTCTGATACCCGTAATACGTCGGAAGGCAACAAGTAGAATGTTTAGCCCAAGAGCCAGTAATACTGCATACCCAACCCAAGAGTAGTTGTCGCCCATGGTTTCCATGGTGGACATCATGGAGGTGTACGGGTCGATTACCGATCCCGTTAATCCATGTATTTCACTCATTTTTTCAATAACCGGTTTAAAACCCGCTACCAATGTTCCTGCACCTACCTGCACTATCATGAAACCAACGATGGTTTTAATAGAGCCGGAGATAACAGTTGTTGCGTCACGTTTTAGAAGGATGTAGCCGAGACAAGTAACAAGACCGAGTAGCAACGGTGCTTTGGTCATTACCTGACTGTAAAAAATATAGAAAATATCGTATAAGAATTCCATATCTTTACCCCTGATTTATTTTTAATTTTAATGATTTGTAGGATGTGATGATTCTAGTTTTGCTCACGAACTAGACTTTACCAATCAAAAGTAATCATTCAATGCTCACTTGTGATTACTTTGATTTATATCAATTAACCACACCCAGAATGTGCTTAATTGAGCTTTAGATCACACGTGAAAATTATAAATACAATAAAATCAACCACTTATAAAACATTGTGATTAATGTCTGGTTTTTATAGCGATGTGGTTTGACAATCATGATGGTGATTATTAGAATCAAAACAAATCAAAAGTAATCATTAAATTGTCACAACGACAAAAAGAGTGATAAATATGAATGAAGTACAAAGACATAACGGCATCTTGTCGCTGTTAGAAGATATGCAGACAATCAACGTCTCTCATATTATTGATAAATTTAGCGTTTCTCCTGCTACTGCTAGGCGCGATATCGCTAAGTTAGATGAAGTTGGCCGACTTAGAAAAATTCGAAATGGTGCGGAACGAGTAGAAACTCAGAAGAGAAAGTGGTCACCACTGAATATCAACAGCACTGAGTTCTATGAAGAGAAATCAGAGATTGCTCAAGCAGCTGCAGGGCTTTGTCAGGCTGGCGATACAGTCGTGATCAACTGTGGTTCGACGGCTTTCCTACTCGGTCAGCAATTATGTGGCGATGACGTTCAAATCGTAACGAACTACTTTCCACTCGCAAGCTACTTGATCAACGAAGATCATGACGATGTCATCATCATTGGTGGTCAATACAACAAAGCGCAGAACATCTTTCTAAACCCTGCCCCTAATTCATTAGGCGGCTATGCGGGAAACTGGATGTTCACCTCAGGTAAAGGCTTAACCGATGCCGGGCTGTACAAAGCCGACATGTTAACGGCCGTAGCCGAACAACAAATGCTCGAACAGGTCGATAAGCTTGTCGTCGTGGTCGATAGCTCAAAAGTTGGACAACGTACCGGAATGCTCTTTTGCAGCACCAAGCAAATAGACATCGTCATCACCGGTAAAGACGCCAATCCCGAAGTCGTAAAACTGATTGAAGCTCAAGGGACGCAAGTCATCCTAGTTTAAATCGCAGGGCTAACTAGCCCACCAATAATAATAAATTTAGCTCAGTGCCTTAATCCAAATTAAGGCGCTCGGCTCCCTACATCCAAAATTAATCAAATTATTGAAATAAAAGGTATTATCATGAGCAATGTAAACGAAATCACTCGCGAGTCTTGGATCCTAAATACATTCCCTGAGTGGGGCACATGGTTAAATGAAGAGATTGAACAAACAGTTGTGCAACCGGGTACCTTTTCTATGTGGTGGCTGGGTTGTACAGGTATTTGGCTAAAATCAGAAGAAGGTGCAAACCTATCAATGGACTTCTGGTGTGGTACTGGTAAAAAAACACAAGCCGTTCAAAAAATGAAAAACCAGCACCAAATGATGCGTATGGGCGGTGTGGAAGCACTTCAACCAAACCTACGTACCGCGATCTTCCCATTGGACCCTTTCGCTATCAAAGAGATCGATGCAGTTATGGCATCTCATGACCACGGCGACCACATTGATATCAACGTTGCAGCGGCAGTTCTACAAAACTGCGGCGACCACGTTAAATTCATTGGCCCTAAAGCGTGTGTTGATTTATGGATGAAATGGGGTGTGCCAGAAGATCGGTGTGTTATTGCTAAAGTTGGCGACGAGATCAAAATCAAAGACGTGAACATCAAGGTTCTTGACGCATTCGACCGTACAGCTCTAGTGACACTTCCTGAAGGAACATCTTCCCTAGACAAAGAAATTCTAGACGGAATGGACGACCGTGCAGTGAACTACCTAGTAGAAACAACAGGCGGTTCAGTTTACCACTCTGGTGATTCTCACTACTCAAACTACTATGCTAAACACGGTAATGACCACAAGATCGACGTTGCACTGCTTTCTTACGGTGAGAACCCACGTGGCGTAACAGACAAAATGACATCTTCAGACATTCTTCGTGCTGCTGAGTCTTTGAACTGTGAAGTAGTTGTTCCGTTCCACCACGACATTTGGGCTAACTTCCAAAATGACCCGCGTGAAATCGAAATGCTGTGGAACATGAAGAAAGAACGTCTTCAATACGGCTTCGCACCTTTCTTCTGGCAAGTTGGTGGTAAATACACATACCCAACAGATAAAGGCCGCATGCACTACCAGCACTTCCGTGGCTTTGCAGACATCTTCACAAATGACCCAGAACTGCCATACCGCGCATTCTTGTAAACATTAAGAAAAGCACTAACTAGGGAGCAATGCGCTCCCTTTTTTATCATCGAATAAGGATGTTGATATGGTATTACGTGAGTTCAAAAAACATTTCAGTCGTGGCGACCTGAAAGCAGCAATTGGTGTCGTGTCCCCTGGAGCTAATGGTTATTACTTAATGGTCAAAAGTCATAAGTGGGGAGTAAACAGCTTTCTTGAATCCGACAGAAAAATGCAACCCAGGGTATTCAAGACTCAACAAGCTTTGTTGAACGCCGCTAAAGCAATCGGTTTTTCCTACCACTCGATTGATATCCAACATTTATAATCAAGATGGTTAGATATTGGGTTGATTCTGTTATCGGTGTCGCTTCGTAAAATAACCAAACATTCAGAGCCTGAATACCACTACTCCAAAATCATCTGTTTATCTACTCGACAAAAATAATTCTTACAATTAAGCGTTTATATTCATTAATAATATTGGCGGCGGGCGGCATAATAGCCGCGAATCCTTCTAACGAGTTTGGTTATGTTCTACAAGCGTCTTTTGGTATTGGCTTTACCGCTTACTTTTGTGTTTCCCATCCATGCTGAAACGTTTGGTGAGCGAATGGCGCGTATCGAACAAGAGAATGTACTGGCGAAAACCATGAGTGAAGAACAAGTTGAGTTGATACAAAAAGTCGTACAGACCAATCACTGCGCTAAAGTGGCGTTAACCCATCACCAACGCATTTTGGGCCAATATAAGGTTGAGACATCTTCTTCTGAGTTATTCGTAAAATGGCGTCAACTCGGTAAGCAGTTAGACGCTCAATACGAGATGGATTACCCCGGCTACCCTAAGCACGCTTTTCAAGAATATCCTGCGGCTTCAGGCAAAGTCGATGGCTACCTTTTTGCTCTAATCGACAATGGTTTAAACGAGCAATCGTGGATCGCCAAAGAATTTAAGCAGTGTAAAAAGAATAAGCTCATATCCCGAACCTAAGCTCTAGTCTGCTCTGGTTCGAGAGTGCTCACTCGCATTAGTTCTAATAAAGTAAGAACAGCCCTTCATAACCGCCAATTTCTATTTCACTCACATAGTCACCAACGTTACCGTTAGCATCAACAGGTTTCATTGGAACATCCAGCGCGATGGTGAGTTTTGCCGCGTCATAAAAGCTCGGATTCTTACCGTGGAAATCCGTGCGATACAACACACGACCATTGCTGAACTCTCTCGCTAACACCATGTCCTCAGGGCCACCAGCAACCACCTGATTTTCAGATTGATACATAAAGTACGTGAACGTCGGTAGAACGTGAGTGATACCATTGGGCAGATCAGCATGCACCATTTCGTTCATCGAGGAATCGCCAACGATGGTGTAGTCAGCAGGCTGAGGTGTCGTTGTCGAAAGCATCAAAGGAATCGGCGCAAAGCCATGTGGGATTTGATGACTCGGCTCTCCCAAGTCAACGGCCAATAACGAACTGGGTTGGTAGGCGATGTTTTTAGGGACACCACTTTGCCAGAAAGTGTCAGCCGTCGTATTGCCACTTCCATAGACGTAACCATTGTTCCACTGATTAAAGTAGCTATGTTGAGCGTGTCGATTGAGGTGGTAGATCGCTAGGGTCGAGTATTGGTCTTGCTTCCAATTATCTTCACTATTTCCAAGATACTGAACTCGCCCATAACGCGTTGTCGCCTGAAAAATAACACTTTGCCCATTGTAGGCGAGCGCAGAATTATCCCAGAATTTTGAGATCCCCGAGTAACCACTAAACCCAGTAGACGGAAAAATGTAGTGCTCGCGTAAATACAGAGAGCCCGCCTCGCTAAGATGAGACTGTCCATTTCGACCCAGTAAGTTCGCGGTTCCGATATTCAACCCAATCGACGCATCACTTTCTAAAGCAGAAAGATTTTTGAGAAACGCTGAAAATTGTTGCTTGTAGAGATCATCCGCTTGATTCGAACCCGCAACAGCTCCTAACTCTTGAACATGCCCGCCAGAGTGAACATAGAACTGGTTCGAGCCAATGAGTTTATTTGTGTCGTCGTTGTACGCACCATTCAAACCTTGTCTTGCCCAGCTTTGCTTGTAGTAGCGATGAATAGCAGATAGATAATCCGCGTTTGCGACGTTCGTTAGCGACCAAGATGAGTTAGCGCTCCACATTCGACCAAATGGCACCACTCTTGATTCCCAACGAAAACGTGCTGTCGCGTTCTTATTGGTTCGATTTCGATACTCGCTTGGCGACAAGTAGTTATCACCATCTAGGTCTGCAGACACATCAAAACCACGGATTTTTCGCCATTGGCTGATAGCATTGCCGTCCGGGGTTGAAGTCGGAGCATCGGTTAACTTGACGGTTGGAAAACTGTTTTTGAGTTTTACTTCTTTTAAACGCGGCCTGTCGTCGGCATTCTCACTTTGCCAACGAACTCTCACAACGTATAAGCGCCCACCATCTCTCAAAAAGGTTGAACCAAAATACTGGCCGCCGCCATAACTCGCACCGCTCCCATCATGAGTTGTAGCTCTTAACCAGTTATCCGGAAGGTTCCAGATCACCGATTGGTTTTTGGTCATATTGAGCGTTTTGTCTTTCTTTACATCAAGCCTTTCCCATTGTGAAACCCTACCCTGAGAATCAATAGCAGTTGGGTATTCAATCCAAAATTCACCGCTGCCAGCAAACTGTGAGAACTTAAAGGTCAGCCGTTCGAACTGTTCAGCATGATAGACATACAAAGCCCCACCCTGTTCGAAATTCTCAAACACATCGGCATCCCACGGAGGCTCTTGATACAACCAAAAACCAGCATGGTCTTCACTGGCTGTATAACCCAAGATCATAGGTTTTCGGTTTAAAAGGGTCTTTTCGCCATGAGTTTTATCAACTTCGGCAATGACAGTATCTTCAGAAAAATGCAGGAAATAGTCTTCGAAATTGAGGCCTTCTAACTCAGCTTGGTTACGGAGATCGTTCTCCAACCAACCCGAGTTCATCGCCATGACTTGGTTGTACATATAACCAATTGTCGTGGCCCGCTCATTGTCGGCTTTGTCGGCATAAGCTCCGAACACAATATCACTGTTGGAAATTTCCCAATCAATGACGGCATTCGTAGATAGTGGGGAGCCCAAAAGATCAACACCAACTTCATGTTGCCCTGGCAGCACAACCGCTGTACCAACAGCAAAAGCGTAACCAGCGATTAAACATGACGGTATGAGTGCGAGCAGCCCAGAAATGTAGGTTTTCATGATTCAAATTTCCTAATCGATACTGTCATGCCTTAAATCACAAAACGAAAAGTCAGCCAACTTACGTGTCAATTTAGGAATCAAAATACGAAAAAAGTATCGACTACATGGCTCTATTGTTCAAGTGCTCGTCTGTCTTGTTTCATCGGTGGCAAGTAAAACGAGCAAATGCCGATTCAAAATCAATGCATTAAGGAAAATATAAGTTTTTGTGATTTTAATTTTATTTGGAAACCAAGTATCTCCGGCTAACGAGAAATCAGCTCAGATTTTCTCAAAATGAGAATAATACGGTTTGGAAGATGAGAAGTTATCAGAGCCTAGAACTCAGAATAGGACTTGGATTTGCTGTATCGAATCTCAGTTTGAGCGCCACACTATTGAAACTCAATTTGGATAGGCTGTCTAAACAAGAACGATGACAACGCTCCTTAAAGCCTCTTGTTCCACTTCCCTTGATGGTCGCGATCGCAATTTTCTTGCGTATCGTAGCTAACATGCTTATCGATATTCTTCAGTTGAATTCCAACTTGATTGAACGCTTGTTGAATAGCCCCTGAGACACTCTGTTGACCTTCGCCACTTAAGAAGTTCGTTCTATCCTGATTGGTATCGAATACACAGACAATTTTCAAACTTTGCGGAAAAGATGAGAAGTTGACCGAGTGAGTCACCCATAAAAAACCATCGAAGCCTTTCAGCGTGTCTTCACAAACGTCAGTTAACACGTCTCTGATTTGATTCTCGATTTTCTTATCTGATTTACGCATGCGGCAAAGGTCCTATTTAACACCTTAAAAAATAAGGTTTTTCGGTCAGTTTCGTACTACCTGATATTGGACACTGTGGCGGTTTCAAATGCAAAGTATTTATTGGGGAGAGTCGACTGGAAGATATAGAGGAAACGCCTCATGTTTGATAGCTTACGAGGCGATCAAACATGAGACGAGTATAGAATTTACTAAAACATTAGCTCGCCGCTTGTTCCCAATCAGTTAATAACTTCATGATTACGCGAGAGTCTTGGTGGGTTGCCATTGGCGCAGCAAGTTGTGTATCACCTTGCTCAACCGCTTGGCGGATATTGCGCGCTTGATAATGGAAGCCATCGCCTTGCGCTTCGACTTTTACTTCACGTGTCGATGTTTCGTAGATCTCAACCGTGAATGTGTTGTCTTCGGTCGGTAACCATGGGTTGGTGTCGAGAATGATACAGCCTTTACTGCCTAAAATCGTAAAGCCATGCTTTAAACCGTGGTCTTCTGCAGTATGGATTTGCGCTGTGAAGTGGTCGTTGAAGCGCATCATCGCCGATGACTCGCAGATGTTACCATCTTGACCACGTCGGCCAATGGCTGAAATCTGCACGTCATCAAACACACTCTCACCAAACTGGTGTTGCGCGACAGAGTGAATCAGTGACATTGGGTAACAACCTAAGTTGTACAACGCGCCTTTGCTCGCAGGGTTAACGAACTGGTCAATCGCCGCAACGTATGAACCCTGAATTGAGCGCACTTCGCCAATCTCACCTGTCGCTAATTCTTGATGAAGCTTAGCGATAAGCGGGTGATTTAGATACATCAAACCTTCTGCGAAGAACACGCCAGATGCTTTTACCGCTCGCAGAGCTTGCTCGGTTTTTTCCATATCAACCGATAACGATTTTTCACACAGGATCGCTTTGCCTTTTTGAGCCGCTTTAATCACGTATTCGTGGTGAACGTGATTTGGTAGAGCGATGTAGATAATGTCGACTGACTCATCTTCAATCAGAGCTTCATAGCTGTTGAAGGTTCGTGTTGGTTGGTATTGGGCTGCAAACTCGTTAAGTGTTTTTTCAGTACGACCAGCGACAGCATATAGCTCGCTTTGAGCATCGCCTTTAATCGCATCCGCCATTACGCCTGAGATAAAGCTGGTTCCTAGGATTCCCCATTTCATGGCTTAGATCTCCTTCTTATGAGTTTCAAATGCTTGTACTAATTCCGTTATATCACGCTCAATAAACGCTTGAGTATGAGGCATTCCAAAGTGCTGATTGATCGCTTCACGGTTAACGTATTGCTCTAGCAAGATCGCTTTGGCTTTGATCATAGGTTGCAATTGCTTGTAGGCAGCCCGGTTCGCTTTGCATGTCTAAACAAAACTGTTCGATAGCTTCGAGCGCAGCTGCTCGTTCTATGTTGGTTTTGATCTTAAGTTCGGCAGTAACAAAGATAGTTTCATTCGTTTGAGGCATTGCACGCTCTTATTTTAGTTAATTATCGGTTTGCCATTAATATAATTAACCCCTAATAATTGATAAACTCACGTTTTGTTTATTGTTTATCAACCAAGAATGTTCAATGGATAAGTTAACCAGCATGAAAGTCTTCGTCTATGTGGTGGAACAAGGTAGCTTTCGCAGCGCCGCAAACCACTTCAACCTGTCGGCGACCATGATCAGTAAGCATGTCCATTCATTAGAAACCAGTCTGAACTCTCAGCTGATCCACCGCACCACGCGTAAGCAATCGTTAACCGATTCAGGACAGCTTTACTATCGTGAGTGTAAGCGAATTCTCGAAGACATCAGCAATGCAGAGAACCTGATTCAAACCTTGGAAAATCAACCACAAGGCACGGTAAAAATAAACTGCCCTGTCACCTATGGAAACAAGGTACTCGCCCCTATCGTAGCTAAGTTTCTCGCGCATCACCCAACCATTAACGTTGAGCTGATGTTGAATAATGACCTTGTTGATCCTTATTCATCTGACATTGACCTGATTGTGCGAATTGGTGACCTATCCGATTCAAGCTTGGTCGCAAGGTATTTAGGGGATTATGAGATGTGTTACTGCGCGGCGCCCGCTTACCTAAACCAACATGCTGAAATCAGAGTATTGGAAGACTTGGCGCAGCACCCATCGCTTGGATTCAGTTACAGCAGCCAAGCTCCTCACGCCACACCGAATAAAGAACGTGTGCGCTTGATGTCGAATAATGGTGATGTGTTGCGGTATGCCGCCCTGCAGGGTGTGGGCGTGTTGTTGCAACCGACTATCTTAGTCGCAGAAGAGATTGATCGTGGAGCGCTGTTGGAAATCCTACCCGGCATGGCGCCGTTACCAAAGCCGATTCACTTGCTCTACAAAACCAAGCAACTGTCGTTGAAGAACAGAACCTTTGTCGAGTTCTTGTTAGCTGCGTTTGCTGAGTAACTAAGCGCTTTCTAAACAACAAAGACCGCTAGACTGTTTGCCATTGGCTCATCAAGCGCTTGCCAAGATCAGAGGGCGTGGTGTTATGGACGATCATCTCATCACATTGGTTGAACACCATGAAGTGTTTTAGTTCATCGCATAAAGCATGAACCAACAACTCATGGTTTTTAATTCGCTCTTCCACAACCAAGTTACGGATATTGAGCAAACCACTCTTCCTGTCGACCTTGCAATCCATTCGTGCCACCAGCTCACCTTGCCACAGAATCGGTAAGCTAAAATAACCAAACTGACGCTTGGCCTCTGGAACATAGCATTCTAGGAGGTAATCAAAGTTGAACAATGATTGCATTCGCTTTCGTTGAATCAGCAGGTTATCAAACGGAGACAGTATCTTAAGCTTGGTTCTGGAAAGAGGTTGATTCAGCAGTTCAAAAGCACCTGGCAGGACATAGTAATCAGAGCCTTGAATATCTACTTTCAGAACCTGCTTATCTTCAAGCATCTGTTGGAGTGCTCTCTGAATCAAAGGCTTTGTGTTCTTGAGTAGGTAGCTCATTTCCGACGCTATTCCAACTCCGTTAGCCTCTAAATAACGTGTTATCAGATGCTCGATGTACTCTTGTTCTGTCGGCTCAGAGGTATCAATTCCGCTCGGTAAAACTCGCTCGGTTAGGTCATACACCTTATGAAAGTTAACTCGGCTTGGCACCATTAAGTCGCCTTGCATGAACAATGTTTCTAATGCTTGCTTGGCCGGTTTACCGCCCCAACCGCCGGGGTTTGGCCTATCCCCTTCAAAATCTTTCGCCATCAACGGCCCTTCATTCTCAATACGTTTGAGAACATGAGCCATCAGTGCGTCATTCTTTTTATACCAATGCTTGAGCTTACCGCTCGCAAAGCCATTCTTGCGGTGTAGGCTGAATCGGAAGTCACGCATGGGTAAATACGCGGCGGCATGCGACCAATACTCAAATACTTCTCGACGCTCTAACAGCTTATCAAGATGGTTCAGTTGGTAATCTTGATTGCGATTCCAAAGCGTGTGGTGGTGAGCTCGCTGAATCACAGAGATGGTATCAATTTGCACATAGCCAAGGTTTTCAATCGCAGACAACGTGTTCGCCAAAGCGCCCCCATTGCGTTGCTTTTTAGGTGGCAACTTCTTAGGCGGCAGCTTTTGCGAAAGCAATACCAGTTTTTGCACTTGAGCGAGTGACAGTGATTCCATGAAATTCAGACTCTAATTGATAGCAATGATCCGTTTATGATTCAGCAATAAGCTCTTGAAGAATCTGCTTGTAGGTTTCTACCGTCTGCGCGCCCGTTACTGCACTCTTACGGTTGAACACCACAGTAGGAACCGCAGAGATCCCCATGCGTTGCCATTCAAACTCTTGCGCTTCAATTTGCTTCAAGTTGTCGGTGTTCTTTAGGCGCTTCAGTGCCTTCGTTGAGTCTAAGCCAACCGCTTCAAGCTCTTGTGCAATGACTTCAAGATCGGACAGGTCTTTTTGCTCTGTGAAGTGAGCAGCAAAGAAGCGTAGCTTTAACTCAGTCTGTTTGCCGTGCGCTAGTGCAAAATCGAGAAGTACATGTAGATGACGTGAATTGACCATTCTCATACTGTCATAGAAATTGAAATCGAAACCAACCGCTTGGCCGCGAGCCGAAAGCTGTTCTCGTGAACGTTGGCTCTCTTCTGCGCTAGAACCGTATTTTCTCATGATATGGGCACGCAGGTTTTCGCCCTCTTGCGGCATGTCAGGGTTAAGCTCAAACGGCTGCCATTCAAGTTCAATCTGGTCTTCTAAACCAAGTTCCGCAACGGCTAGCTCTAAGTTTTTGTAACCGACTACGCACCACGGGCACATTACGTCAGAAATAATATCAAGTTGAAGTTTCTTGCTCATAATCATTCCAAATATCGTTACTAAGGCGTATCCAATTCAAAGTGAATACCCATCTTTCTGGTTAGACTACAACAAGCTGAACACTCGTTCAAATTTAACTCAACACAACAGCAGCCAACAAAAAAGCCAACTCATTTTCACGAGTTGGCTTTGATAAAAATCGAATCTAGCTTAAGAGCGTTACGCTAGCAACTTCTCAAGTACTTGGAACACACCCGCGTCAACGTTACTTGGCGCGCCAAAACGCGCGATCTCTTTTAACTTTGGATGCGCGTTTTCCATCGCGTAAGAGTGGTAGCTCTCTTTAAGCATTTCCAAGTCATTTAGGTAATCACCAAAGCTCATGGTCTGCTCGTAAGTGAAACCTAATGCGTTCTGTAGATGTTTAATCGCCGCACCTTTTGACGCTTCAGCGTTCATCACATCTAACCAAATTTTTGCGCTTACAACCACTTGGTAGTTCTCACCGAATTTGGCATCAATAGTTGGGTTCACTTTCTCTTGTGAACCGTCGAAGTGACAGATAGCCACCTTGATGAAATCGTCTTCTACCGCCAGTAAGTCTTCTACTTGCTCACGGCGATGGTAGTACTTAGAGATCTCCGCCAGAGCACGCTCATCTTTGGTTTCGATGTATGCCGATTTCTTACCGCATAGCACCACATGCGCGCCTTCAATAGCTCGAGCTTCTTTAATGATCTCTTTAATGGCATCGGTATCAAGCAAGCAGCTGTAAAGTTCTTGGCCTTTGTGCATCACTAATGTGCCGTTTTCAGCAATAAACATCATGCGATCTTTAAGCGGGGAAAATGTTTCTAGCAAGCTGTAATACTGGCGGCCAGACGCGGCAGCAAAAATAATATCTTGCGCTTCTAAGCGCTCATAAAGATTGAAAAACTCTGGGTCGAGCTTTCCATGCTCATCGAGTAAGGTGCCATCCATATCAGTCGCGATAAATTTGATGTTTTGTTGGGGCATGTCGGGCGTACCTATTATTGGATTATGATCATTCGTTATCTTGAGTAACGGTTCTGGGTTCGATTATATCGCTAGAGTCGCTGGTGAATACAATGCTTATTTTACCGCCTGTCAGTCACTGTTTCACATCTTTCCAAGGCAAACGCTAACAGAAGCGCATTCCAGTTTGAAGGGTTAAGTCCTACATACAAGATGTGCGTTAGGTCACACTCCACTATATTCTTTCCTGTCTCTCCATCACTTTATTCCGACCACAGTCATTATGATTTTAGCTATTATTACGACCTTGCTTTGCATCGTTACCGTCAAGTTTCTAATCACACTTGCGAACTTAGAGCGCCATCGTATTCACATTGAACCTAAAATATCGTTCAAAAGAACTGAGTGGCCGACTGTTTCCGTCATTATTCCTGCGCGAAATGAAGAAGACAATATTGAAATCAGCCTTGGCTCTCTATTGAAGCAGAGCTACCCAAAAGACAAGTTTGAAGTCATTGTTGTTGATGACTTTTCTACTGACTCAACCCGTGCAAAAGTAGAAGCATTGATCAGTAAGTTCGACGTTAACGCGCGCTGTATTTCAGGTAGAACGTTACCGACCGGATGGCTTGGTAAGAGCAATGCATGTATGGCTGGCGCACTCAACGCGAGCGGTGAATATGTGTATTTCATTGATGCAGATACCGATTCAGCACCCGCGATGCTACAGAGCGTTATCGACTTTGCTATCCAACAAAAAACTGATCTCTTATCGTTTAATCCAAAACAAACTTTTGCGTCTGTGGCAGAAAAAGCGACCTTGCCGGGCATCTTTCTATCGATCGCATCTTATATGAACTTTAAAAACTCGAACGACATGACTAAGGAAGAAGCGATTGCTAACGGTCAGGCGATGTTGTTTACCCGAAAATCCTACGACGCAGTCGGTGGACACGCCGCAGTAGCAAACGCGATATCGGAAGACATCGCCTTTGCAAAAGTCATGAAGGTCAATGGATTTAAGATTTTCTGGGCATTTGCAGACAAACTAATGAGTACGCACATGTATTCAGACTTCAACTCAATCTGGGCTGGCTTTTCCAAAAACATGAATCTTATTGTGAATTGTCAATCGCAAGCACAAGCTTTAAAAGTCTTCATCAAAGCCAACATCATCGCATGGGCGGGACCGCTTTTGATGCTGGTATCGGCGAACGCCTTCATCAGTGACATGTCTGCCATTCATGCTTATTCGCTCATTGTCAGCTCTGTGATGCTCTTGGTGTCGATCGTCACCTACTTCATTTTGGTTAAGGAACTGTTTGTTCCCGCAAAATTTGCGTTAACCGTACCCTTCGGTATTTGTGTTCAAAGCCTACTCGTGCTGAACAGTTACCGCTTATCTAAAACCAATAAAATCAGCTGGAAAGGGCGCTCATTAACATGATGAATAAGATTATTACTTTGCTTCTTCTTGCTTGTTCAGTTTCGGTGTTTGCATCAGACACCGATGGCTGGTCACTGGCACGCGATAAAAAAGGCATCGAGGTTTATAACCGTAAAATTGAAGGCAGTCACTTTAAAGAATTTCGAGCAGAAGGCGACATCAACGCGTCCCTCACTTCTATTATCGCACTCTTTATCGATACCTCTGTTAGCACGCAATGGGTAGAAAACATCGATGACATGGAAGAAATAGAGCATTTTAGTGCGGCGCACACGATCACCAAAACCTATACCAAGGCACCTTGGCCAGTTGCCGATCGTGAAGCTATCGTAGAGAACGTCATCACTCAAGATCCAGAGACGATGGTTGTCACCATTGATCAGCATGGTAGGCCTGATTACCTGCCAAACAATAATAAAAAAATCATCAGAGTGGCTGAATTAGAGGCGAGTTGGATCCTGACACCAATCGACGAAAACACCACCCATATCTCTTATCGAGTATTGAGTGATCCAGGTGGCGATATTCCGTATTGGCTCATTAACATGGTGGCCGTTTCTCAGCCTTACAACACGCTTCGCGGGTTATCTAAGATGTTGGATTCTGGTGAGTACACCGATCGTCGCCTTGATTTCATCGAGAACTACACGTCACTTTAACAATGCAATGAATACTCTAGAGGTCTATATTGTGAAATTTCCATTCTCTCCAATCGCAGCGATATTGCTTGTAGCATCAAGTTCAGTATTTGCTAATCAAATCATTGTCGATACTAAAGGTGTTGATGAAACACAGTATCACGCCGATCTGTATGAATGTGAGCAATACGCTCAACAAGTGAAGCCTGAAGAGGTCGATTCTCTTGGCAGCGATATTGTCGGTTCAACCGCTAAGGGTGCAGCGCTGGGTGCGGTTGGTGGAGCCGTCTCTGGCGGGAGTGGTCATGATGGTGCAAAAATTGGTGCTGGCATCGGTATTATCAGCGGCGCTTTAAAGCACGGTGCTCAAAAAAGACAATCCGCCGAGCTATCTGAGCAGCAGAAGTTTCAAGTGAATCGTAACTGTATGATCAACCGAGGCTATACCGTTCTTAACTAGCGGATAACCGAGCAAAATGGCGTTTAATCGATGTTCACGCCATTTTGCGTAGCTGAGTCAAAGCAGAGTTCAACCATAGTCCCTGAATCGCCACCTTAGAGTTCGTTCAAATAGACAGTGAGCATTGACCCCTATTTAAAATAGGCTTATCATTAATCGTCTTTTAACGATTAATGAAAGTGAGACGTCAATATGAACTCAACTTGCTCGACATCTGGTGGCTGTTCTCTGCCCATCGAACACGGTGATGCTAAAGCAGAAAAGCAAATGGCCGCACTGGCGAAAGCACTCGCTCACCCAGCAAGAATACGTATATTGAGTATCCTTTCCACGTTAGAAAAATCGGGCGGCTGCTTGAACAGTGATCTGGTGAGTGAATTGGGTTTAGCTCAATCAACGGTATCAGAGCACTTAAGAATATTGAAAGCCTCAGGTTTTATTACGGCTGAGTCGATTCCGCCGAAGATGTGTTACCGCATCGACCGCGACAATATTCAACGCTTCGAATCGATATTTAACAGCATTTTAAAATAGAAGTTCACGCTTGAATGATCGGCTTTGATAGCCTTTACTTTTAAGCGTGTTTTTTTGCCACAACCAATCGTTTTTCGACGATTAACGATATCAACAAAGAGAGATTATCATGAAACCAAAGTTAGGTTTTCTAGATCGCTACTTAACACTGTGGATCTTTATTGCCATGGGCCTTGGTGTATTGCTTGGCACCCTGTTCCCACAGATCGAACAGTGGAATGAATCGATGTCGGTTGGTACCACCAACATTCCGCTTGCGATTGGCCTTATCTTAATGATGTATCCGCCTCTTGCTAAGGTTAACTACAACCTATTAGGCACCGTGGTCAAAGATAAGAAAGCGATCAAACTATCTCTGATCATGAACTGGCTTGTTGGCCCTATTCTGATGTTCGTATTGGCGCTAACATCCTTAGGTGACCACCCAGGTTACATGGTCGGCGTAATTCTGATTGGTCTTGCTCGTTGTGTGGCGATGGTTCTGGTTTGGAACGACATCGGTGGTGGTAACAAAGAGTACGGCGCGGCATTGGTTGCTCTAAACAGTGCATTCCAAGTGGTGAGCTACAGCTTTATGGCGTGGTTGTTCATCAGCGTTCTACCACCGATATTCGGTTACGAAGGCATGATGGTTGATATCTCGATGATCGATATTACACACAGTGTACTTATTTACCTAGGTATCCCATTCTTAGCGGGCTTCCTAAGCCGTAAGATCCTTGTGTCGATGAAAGGCGAGCAGTGGTACAACGATGTGTTTATTCCACGCATCTCTCCAATCACACTGATTGCACTACTGGCGACTATCGTTCTGATGTTCAGCCTAAAAGGCGAGATGATTGTAGAACTGCCAATGGACGTATTGTTGATTGCTGTTCCACTGACTATCTACTTCACAGCGATGTTCTTCATCAGCTTCTTCATTGGTAAGAAGATGGGTATTGAATACGACAAGAACGCATCAATTGCATTCACAGCGACAGGTAACAACTTCGAGCTAGCGATTGCCGTTGCTATCTCAGTATTCGGTATCAACTCAGACCAAGCGTTTGCCGGTGTTATCGGTCCACTGATTGAAGTACCTGTGTTGATTTACCTAGTGAACGTGGCGCTTAAGATGAAAGACAAGTACTACAACGGTCAGACGGTTAAACCTAGCGTCTAGCGTCTACATCTAGAGCTGATAAAAAGCAGCATCACGTCAAACAGAAAGGCTCACACGTTAAACGGTGAGCCTTTTCTTTATTCAGTTTGATCCAATTTAAGTCTCATCCAGTTTACGTTTCGTCTAATAAGCCTTTCAAAGCTTGTTCAAGCCAAAGTAACGCAGGGCCTTTAGAGCGTGTTTTAGACAGAACAAGATCAACGGGCGGCGACCATGTTTTGTGATCGAATGAGACATTAATCTCCACTAAACGCTGCTTATTCAGCTCCTCTTCGACAAGGTGCCTAGGTAAGTAGGCCCAGCCAATATCGCTGCCGAGTACCATCTCTTTGATCACAATAAAGCTGTTTGACCACCATACCTTACCGGCAATCAGTGGAAACTGGTCCATCACCTTGCCTTTGTCTCCCCTCAACATTAACTGACGATGCGGGAGTAAATCAGAGAGTTTCGCCACACCTGTTTTTGCGAGCGAATGACTTGGATGACACACAGCAATAAACGGTAAGTGCCCAATAAAGCAAGGTTCAGAACCGACATCAAAAGCCAAGTTAGTAAACATTAATCCAATGTCGGCCCTCTCTTCGATAATTAACGGATTGACCTCTGTCGTGGTACACGCAACCAGTTCCACTTCAGTCGCAGGGAATTGTTGACTGAACTGACTAAGGATCTTAGATAGATTCGGGACCAATAGTGAATCATCTAATGCAATTTTGATGAGCCCCTCTTCACCACTGCCCATCGCACTAACCGTCACATTCAGATCTTCAACCTGAAGCACGATCGCTTTCACCTGTTTAAATAACTGCTCGCCCGCTTTGGTTAGTGAAGGCTTTCGAGTCGAACGATCAAAAAGCTCAACATTAAAATCTATTTCAAGATTACTGATGCCTTGGCTCACCGCCGACTGCACCTTCCCCAAATGACGAGCACTGGCAGAAAATGACCCTAATTCAACGGCATACACAAACATTTTCAGTTGTTCAATGTTGTACATTCGGTGTCTCCCAAAACTTACTATCACTGAATATGATACTAACTATCTTTATATTATCACTTAAGTAGATATTATCTAGCCAAATCATTAGCCCATCGGCGGCTATTTAATCGTAAAGAGAGTTAGAAAAATGTCACATAAAGAACGCATGTTGCACATGGTGCTATTTGAATTGGTTGCTTTGGTTTTGATGGCGGGGCTTGCAACCTATATTACAGGAAACGGCGCAGGCGAAATGGCAGGCTTAGCGCTCGCAATATCATTGATAGCGATGGCGTGGAACTACGTTTACAACTATGGCTACGACAAAATTTACGGAGCAGACCGAAGCAAAAGAACCACGAAAACACGTATCCTGCACGGATTAGGTTTTGAGCTTGGCTTAATGACAGTGACTCTACCTGTCTTGATGTGGGTTCTACAACTCGACTTCCTAACCGTACTGATCATGGACATCGGCCTAGTTATCTTCTTCGTACTTTACGCGATTGCGTTCAACTGGGCGTATGACTCAGTTCGAGATCAATTGGTTGCGAAAGGAAAAGTGGCAGCTCTGGTTTAGAGCGGTAAGTTCGTCTCGTATAACAAGAACATACACCCAAATTAAAACTGCCAAACTACAACATAGTTGGCAGTTTATTCATTTATGCATATAAGCTCATTTGTTAACGCACTTGTTACATAGCAAAAACATCACACAGCCCTCCCTAATTAAGTCTAATAATCCGCCACTCACGAAGTAGCATCACAAATCCAAACATAAACTCCTCGTACCAGTTGCGCATTCATTTACATATAGGTAGTTTGAGCGGCTTCGCAACCTATCAATTCGAGCAATGACGTTCATGCGAGCATCTTTTTCGAGCAAAAGTGTTCGGATTAACATTTTAAGTGACTTTAATTAACAATTTTATGCTCAAACGCTCACTTTTGATGTTCGTTTATTTTCGAGTTCGCAAATATATGCACAATACACGTGCTAGATAAGCAAAACTAAAAAGGACTCGAACATGACAACAAACAAACACCCTTCTTTATTTGGGCAATGCTTGGCTGAATTTATCGGTACAGGATTACTCATATTCTTTGGCGTTGGCTGTGTGGCCGCTCTGGTATTAACTGGTGCGACATTCGGACAATGGGAAATCAGCATCATCTGGGGCTTCGGTGTTGCGATTGCAATTTACTGTACTGCCGGCGTTTCAGGCGCACACATCAACCCAGCCGTAACGATTGCACTGGCCATGTTCCATGGCTTCGATAAAGCGAAAGTGGTGCCTTACATCATTTCGCAACTGCTTGGCGCTTTCTGCTCTGCAGCATTGGTTTACAGCCTGTACAGCAACCTATTTACTGACTACGAAATCGCACATAACTTCGTTCGTAGCAGCCAAGACGCACTATCAACTGCTGGTATCTTCTCGACTTACCCACATGCTTCACTTTCTTTCTTCGGCGCTTTTGCTGTGGAATTCGTGATTACAGCAGTGTTGATGTTTGCCATTTTAGCGTTAGGTGATGAGAACAACGGCGCATCTCGCGGTGCAATGAACCCTCTACTGATCGGTATTCTTATCGCGGTTATCGGTGGTTCTTTAGGTCCACTGACGGGCTTTGCAATGAACCCTGCTCGTGACTTCGGGCCAAAACTGTTCGCTTACTTTGCAGGTTGGGATTTCGCACTAAGCGGTGCACGTGATATTCCTTACTTCATCGTTCCAATTCTTGCTCCAATTGCTGGTGCGTGTTTTGGTGGTTGGTTGTACCCACGTGTTATCGGTGCTTACCTACCAGTAGAAGGCCAAGGCTGCACAATTCCAAACCAATGTGAAACAGAAGAAGAAGCTGAACAAGCTCAAGCTTAATCCCTAAGCGACCTTACATTTACTAAAATATAAATAACGAAAGAAAAAGGATTCTTACCATGACCGAGCAAAAATACATTGTTGCCCTAGACCAAGGCACCACAAGTTCTCGCGCTGTAATCCTCGATCACGATGCAAACATCGTTAGTTCTTCTCAACGAGAATTCACTCAGATTTACCCGAAAGCGGGCTGGGTTGAGCATGATCCAATGGAAATCTGGGCGACTCAAAGCTCTACATTGGTTGAAGCTTTGGCTAAAGCAGGCATTCGCAGCGATGAGCTAGCCGGCATTGGTATCACCAACCAACGTGAAACTACTATTGTATGGAACAAAGAAACTGGCAAACCGGTTTACAACGCAATCGTATGGCAGTGTCGCCGAACTGCCGACATCTGTGAAGACCTTAAAGCGCGTGGCCTAGAAGACTACGTACGTGACAATACTGGCTTAGTCCTTGACCCGTATTTCTCAGGTACCAAAGTAAAATGGATTCTAGACAACGTTGAAGGCGCTCGCGAAGACGCTGAAGCTGGCAAACTACTGTTCGGTACGGTTGATACTTGGTTGGTTTGGAAGATGACTCAAGGACGTGTTCACGTTACGGATTACACTAACGCGTCACGTACTATGTTGTTCAACATCAACGACCTATGCTGGGATCAAAAGCTACTTGATGAAATGGGGATCCCGTCATCAATGATGCCAGAAGTGAAGCGTTCTTCTGAAGTTTACGGTCAAACGAACCTTGGTGGTAAAGGCGGTACTCGTATTCCAATCGCGGGTATTGCGGGTGACCAACAAGCTGCACTTTACGGTCAAATGTGTGTAGAAGCAGGCCAAGCTAAGAACACTTATGGTACTGGTTGTTTCCTTCTAATGAACACAGGCCAAGAGAAAGTCACATCGAAAAACGGCCTTCTAACCACACTAGCATGTGGCCCTAAAGGCGAACCTGCATACGCACTGGAAGGTGCAGTATTCATGGGCGGCGCATCAATCCAATGGCTACGTGATGAAATGAAACTACTGGCTGGCGCAGAAGACTCTGAGTACTTCGCAACCAAAGTAGATTCTTCAAACGGCGTTTACGTAGTCCCTGCGTTTACTGGTTTAGGCGCACCATACTGGGATGCTTACGCTCGCGGTACGATTGTTGGCCTGACTCGTGGTGTTAACTCTAACCACATCATCCGTGCAACCTTGGAAGGTATTGCTTACCAAACGCGTGACGTACTAGACGCGATGCAAGCGGACTCTGGCATCAAGCTAGCAAACCTACGTGTTGATGGCGGCGCAGTAGCGAACAACTTCCTAATGCAATTCCAATCAGACGTGCTTGATACTGAGGTTCACCGCCCTGAAGTAACGGAAGTAACGGCTCTTGGTGCCGCTTACCTTGCTGGCCTAGCGGTTGGTTTCTGGGACAGCATTGACGAGCTTCAAGACAAAGCCGTTCTTAACCGCACCTTCATGCCGCACCACGACGAAGAGAAACGTAACCGCCGTTACAAAGGCTGGAAGCGTGCAATCAAGTGTGCACAGGTTTGGTCTGAACTGCACGATGACGACGAAGAGTAATACTGAGTATTCAGCTCATCGTTAATCATTAATCGTTGACCTAGGAACTCGAGCAGCCTCATCGATTAGATTGCTCGAACCTCAGCAAACGAAACTAAAAAGAGCACTATTTTGTGCTCTTTTTTGCGTTTCAGGCTCAAATTCCACTTTTTGACCAGCGTTTTTGCGGTTTAGACATGATTCCTTACCATCATTACTTCTCTCTTTTCATCAATTCGAGCACAATAGCGTGAGTTTATATTTTCGATTTTGACGCGCTAGAGCCCTTTGCGCGCAGGGAGTGGTAAGTTAAGTGAAGCAGATACCAAGACACCAGCAGATTGTAGATCTGGTAAAAACACAAGGATATGTGAGCACCGAAGAGCTCGTTGAAAAGTTCGATGTCAGCCCACAAACCATCAGACGAGACCTCAATGAACTTGCCGATAGAAACAAAATTCGTCGCTATCATGGTGGTGCAACCATTCCTTTAAGCTCGGAAAACACCTCTTATAACACGCGTAAAGCGCTTAACTTCAACGAAAAAGACGTGATCGCCGACGAACTGGTTAAGCACATCCCAGATGGTGCAACCCTGTTCGTTGATATCGGCACCACGCCAGAATCAGTGGCACGTGCACTCAATAAAAATCACAAACAGCTAAGAGTCGTCACCAACAACATTAACGTTGCCAGCATCCTTCTTCCGAACCCAGAGATCAAGGTTATCTTGGCGGGCGGTGAAGTACGTAACCGCGATGGCGGTATTGTTGGCGAAGCGACACTCGACTTTGTAAAGCAGTTCCGCCTCGATTTCGGCATCTTAGGCATCAGCGGCATCGACTTTGATGGCTCACTGCTCGATTTTGATTACCACGAAGTTCGTGTAAAACAAGCCATCATCGAAAACAGTCGCAGCATCTTCTTAGCCGTCGACCACACTAAGTTTGGTCGTAACGCGATGGTTAAGCTCGGCAATATCTCTCAGGCCCACATGGTGTTTACTAATAAGCAGCCACCGGAAGAGATTCTCAACATCCTTAAAGATTCGGCAATACCATTAGAAGTGATCGATACCGCTCGTCCTATGAGCGAATAACTAAACATAAGAGCTCAGTGACGCCACTTTCTTAAATGAATCACCATTCTTTATAGAAAAGTTAATAAAGTAAAACTTGCTCGCTGTCACTGTCGCTTCTATGCTCGAATTAGTCTTATTTGAACCTCTGCTTTCATAAGCAGAGGTTTTTTTATGCCCAAATCACATAAAACGCGCATAAACGAAAATAATAAATGACCGCAAACGAAAGTTCATATAGGATTCAATTATGTTCTAAAATGCTCGTTCGCTCAGAAAGAGGTCAAAACCATGAGTGCTCAACAAAATAATTCAAACAACAGTACATCTTCCACTTTAGACTTGATCGTGATTGGCGGCGGCATCAATGGTGCAGGCATCGCGGCAGATGCAGCAGGTCGTGGTCTAAACGTTGGCTTATACGAAGCAAATGATTTCGCGTCTGCGACGTCTTCTGCTAGCTCAAAGCTTATCCACGGTGGCCTACGCTACCTTGAACATTACGAATTTCGTTTGGTTTCGGAAGCACTCGCTGAACGTGAAGTCTTGTTAAGAAAAGCGCCTCACGTTGCTCAGCCAATGCGTTTCCGTTTACCTCATCGACCATTTTTACGCCCAGCTTGGATGATTCGCTGTGGCCTATTCCTTTACGATAACTTGGGTAAGCGCACCACTCTTCCTGGAAGTAAGACAGTCAACCTAGCAAAATCAGGGCTACTGAAACCAGAAATGAAGACAGGCTTCGAATACTCAGATTGCTGGGTTGATGATGCTCGTATGGTATTGCTCAACGTGTTGGCAGCAAAAGAAAACAACGCAGAAGTACGTAACTACTGCCGTGTTGAAAAAGCGCACCGAGAAGGTGGTATTTGGCATGTGACGATCCTTGATGTGATGACAAACCAACGCTTTGAACGCAAAGCAAAAGCGCTGGTTAACGCTGCTGGTCCTTGGGTTAAACAGTTCTTTGATGATGGATTAGAGCAGGCTTCGCCTCGTAATATTCGTCTTATCAAAGGCTCACACATTGTTGTGCCACGCATTCATGACGAACCACAAGCGTACATTCTGCAAAACAAAGACAATCGCATTGTGTTCATGATCCCTTACCTAGATAAATTCTCGATCATCGGTACTACCGACCTTGAATACAAAGGCGACCCACGCAACGTCGCAATTGATGATGTCGAAGTGGATTACTTGATTGATATTGTTAACCAACACTTTGTTAAACAGCTGGGTCGTGAAGATGTGGTTTGGACATACAGTGGCGTAAGACCGCTTTGTGACGATGAATCTGATTCACCGCAAGCGATCACTCGTGACTACACGCTCGAATTAGACGCAGAACTTGATCAAGCACCACTGCTTTCGATCTTCGGTGGCAAGTTGACCACTTATCGTAAGCTAGGCGAAGCAGCACTTAAGAAGTTAGAACCACACCTAACCAATATGGGTGCGCCTTGGACAGCCAACAACACGCTTCCAGGCGGTAACTTCAGCTGCAGCAGAGAACAGCTCGCTAAGATGATCCACACCAAGTACCCTTGGATATCAGAAGCACTGTTACTACGTTATGTGACTCAATTTGGTACTTACACTTGGAAGCTGCTGGAAGGTGCAACGAGCGAAGCTGATCTTGGTACCCAATTCTCAAGCGAAGCACACGGCGTTTATCAAGCTGAGATCGATTACTTGATCAATGAAGAGATGGCGATGACTGACGAAGACATCTTGTGGCGCAGAACCAAGCTTGGCCTGTACTTAAGTGAAACAGAGCAGCATGCAGTTTCTAGCTACTTAAAAGAGAATCTTGAAAGCACTGTGGTGAACTTTTCTCAAGTCGGTTAGTTCTTCTAGCAAAACCATCCGCTCCTGAATATAAATAATGACAAAGCTTAGCGCTCCCCACGCTAAGCTTTTTTATTGTCTACTATTCCGCTCAGCCTGAGACTTTATTCACACCTCTATTTTCAACAAAAACTAAATAGTGTTTTATTAATCCGGTTGATTATCAACTTCACAAAAGGTTGCTATTCTTTATCTCAACGAAACAACACATTTAAAAACGCTCACCATGTCAGCGCTTTAATAACGTTTGTCTCTATGTTTTCTCCCAATACGGCGGATTACCATAATATTCAGAGAAGTAGTCAATGAAGGCTCTCACCTTTGGTGCAAGTAACCTTGTACTTGGGTACACAGCCCAAATTGCAGGCTCTGATGTTAATGGGTAATCTTCTAATATTTGAACCAGCTGACCGCTTTTCAGTTGTTCATAGGCACACCAATTCGATGTCACCGTGATCCCCATACCACCTGAGGCTGCGTCACGCAGTGCTTCCCCGTTATCTGCCCTGAACGACCCAGATGCCTTAATCGTCTTAGGCCCGCTTTCAGCATTGAAGGTCCAGTTTTCTAAACCAATTAAGCTAATACATTGATGATCGTTAAGATCTCGAGGTGTAGTTGGCTTACCATATTTGATTAAGTAATCAGGCGATGCACACACAATACGCTTGTCTGTCGCAAGTTTTCGGGCAATCAGAGTCGAGTCTTTCAGCTCCGAGATACGAATCGCGATATCAAAGCCACCCTCAACAACATCCACCATCGAATCTGATAGCCTGAGATCGACTTTTAACCCAGAGTAGCGCTCTAAGAATCCAGGTAAGGCAGGAACAAGATGCAAACGTCCAAAAGACGCAGATGCGGTAACTCGCAACGTTCCGGTTGGAGAATCACAACCCACACCGACCGCCGATTTGGCAGCATCCACGCTCGATAACACTTCTTCAGCATGAGGTAAGAATGCTTCCCCCTCTTCGGTTAAAGAGACCTTACGAGTGGTTCGGTGGACCAAGCGAACGCCTAAATTGTCTTCCAGTTTACTGATGTGCGAGCTTGCAACAGCAGGAGACAAACCAAGCTCTTGCCCAGCCATGCTGATGTTATGTGTGGAAGCTAAACGAACAAACAATTTGAGGTGTTCAATATTCATGAGATTACCAATAAAATCTTAAAAATCGTGTACCAGTAACCCTCATTATGCGTTATTAACATAACAATACAACGTATTAACTCAGTTGAATTATGAAGAAGTGATTGAGCCAAAACGAAAAAAAACTCCCGAAGGAGTTTTTGTCTAAGTCTGTAATTCGCCATTTAGCTAGCCAGCAAAATTACCAACTCACTAGCCCGTTAAACGAGCATGCAGTGAATCTTTAAGCTCAGAACGATCATGTTTCAATTGGTGCATCGAGCCGTCATCAATGGGTGAATCTTTCAGCTCTAGTTTACGAATCTCTTTATCAAGGTTGTCGTATGTCTTCATATCTGCTGCAAAGCCATCGTCAGTTTTAGCAAGCTCAGCAATTTTGTCTTTCATTTCAGGAAATTCGTGAACAAGAGAGTGATTTTCACCTAGCATAGAAACCTCTTAAGTTGAGTAAAGTGATTGGTAGTACACATTCATTATTTACCTTAGCAAGGGACTCAAATAACAAATGAGATCCAGTACACAGCCTAGAATATAGACAGTTCAGATTCACAAATTTACAACATCCACCTAAAAAAATAAGATGCTTTACATAGAAGAAAGCCTTGTAAGAACACAAGGCTTTATAAGGTAGATCTATATACAAGTAGAGTTAACAATCGTTATCGAAGCAGCTGAAAAATGTTTCTACAAAGAGATTAGCTACTGCACCCGCTTGTATCTACTTTATTCATTTGATCATGTGAAGATGTTTCAGAGCCTGTTGATTGGCATCCCGCCACAAACAATAGCGTTACAGATAAGATAAGCCATTTCATAATTAATCCTCTTTTAGTCATGACTAAAGCATAGTGCTTAAAAGCGCGAATACCTCAGTCATTAACTAAAGCCTTACCTGCCGATAAAGCCTTAGTTAATGAACAAAGCATCGCTTCATTAATTAACGACCCGCTTTTGTACAAAAAACTTTCACTCAACTGAATAAAAATCGCACAAAAACTAAAAGAGGACTGCTATGGAGCTAAGAATAAGAGCTAGAAGTTAATCGCTCGTCGCCAAACGTACTGCCGCTTCTGCATGGATAGCAGTGGTATCAAACAGAGGAACATCAGTGTGTTGCTGCTGAATCAGTAGGGCGATTTCAGTGCACCCCAGAATAACGGCTTCCGCACCTTGTTGGCTTAGCTTATCAATGATTTGACGATAGACAGCTCGAGATTCTTCTTTTACTTCGCCTCGGCACAGCTCTTGATAAATGATGTTGTGCACTTTCTCTCGGTCGTCCTCATCAGGAATCACCACATCGATACCGAATTTGTTAGTCAGGCGTCCTTTATAGAAATCTTGTTCCATCGTGAAAGCCGTGCCGAGTAATCCGACTTTCTTTACGCCCTGTTCAAGCAGCTTCTGCGCCGTGGTATCTGCGATATGTAAGATAGGAATCGTGATTTTCTCTTCGATCTCAGGAACGACCTTATGCATGGTATTGGTACAGATCAGGACGAAGTCCGCGCCGCCCTTCTCTACCGATAAAGCCGCGTCCGATAAGATGTCAGCCGTCTCAGCCCAGCGACCTTGATGTTGAAGCTTTTCTATCTCATCGAAGTTCACGCTGTACATACAAACCTTTGCAGAATTGAGCCCACCGAGTGTGGCTTTAACGCCCTCGTTGATGGATTTGTAGTAGCTCACTGTCGACTCCCAACTCATACCGCCGAGCAAACCGATCGTTTTCATATTCCTGTCCCTTTAGATTCCGACTAACCCGATTAAATCGTTATGCGTTGCAAATTTATAGTACGTTCTTGCTTAAAGCGAGCCCATAACACCTTACTCCTTTCAAACCATTCTTTCCAAACCATTACTTTCAAACCGTTTATTCCAAAAACCTCCGTTCATAAAAAAGGCTCGAATTAAGAACCCGAGCCTTTGTTGCTTTTGACCAACCAAAGTTTTGGCGTTAGTACACCTCACACCAATCTGACTTCATATCGATCAGTGTCCAGTCATCTCTTGAGCTCGCTTCGTCTAATGCTTTGTCGAGTTGCCCAACATGAGACTCTCGGTCGTACTTCCACTCACGTTCGCCATCAGTGTGATGAACAATCATAGCCATTGAGTTTGGTTGGCTGGTTGCCCATTGCATCATCGCTTGATCTCCGTCTGAGTTCCCGACAGCTAGAATAGGCTTTTTACCTATAATATGCTGAATATTCGATACTTTTCCAGCTTTGTCATCGATGGTCAAAATGGAAGAGTCTTTAGTGACCGTCGGTTTACCATCGTTATAGTTGTAATTGTATTTAAGCGCGCTGCCGATAATCTGTTCAGAAGGAATGTTGTAAGCCTGAGGAGCCCATGCTCTCATAAAATCAACGCCTCCTCCCGATACAATGTAAGTTTTAAAGTCATGCTCTTGTAGGTAAATCAGCATCTCTTTCATTGGCTGGTAAGTCAGGTCTGTGTAAGCTTTATTGAAACGTGCATCTTTTGCTACCGCTAACCACTGCTCAACGTCTTGCTGGTATTGCTCTACTGTCATACCAGAATGTGTCGCCATGATGATTTTCAATAAACCTTCTTCGCCACTTCCTAGAACACTCTTGATGTCATCTTCAAGTACGAACTTAAACGGTTCTTCCGTTTTCCATTCAGGGTGCTCAGGCGCCATCTCTTTCACACGATCTAGTGCAAAGGCTAATTGAAAGTAGTAAGGCTTTTCCGACCAAAGCGTACCGTCATTATCGAACACGGCGATGCGATCGGCTACCGCAACGAACGTATCGGATTCAGCTTTGGTGGCTTGCCCAACAAAGTCGACGATAGCGGATTTGCTCTCGCTGTCCTTCCAAGAAGGCAGTAAATTAGGATCACAATCTTTAGCAAAAGATGAGAAAGAGAGGCTGGATAAGATCGCGACAGACAAAAGGTTTATTTTCTTCATAGCAACTACCATGTTATTGAATTATTTGTAGGGTTTAATTCAATTCATCCTAGTTGGTCTACTCTGATTTGCCACTTATGAACACTATAACCAATGCTCATGTTGGTATTAGATTAGTACCACAGCTAAGCTGGCTGAGGGTGCTCTGCGATGTATTTATCGAGAACTTAAAAGGAGACAAACAAAAAAGCAGAACTTCAATTCCTCAAAGTTCTGCTTTATCAATCCATGACTGCTTACACTCTGCGCTTTTTGAAAGCGTGCCAGCCAGCGCTGAGAATTGTTTTTACCACCACACCGAGTGCGCTTAGTTTTGGGTCGGCGTTCTTGCCAGAGGCAATGCGCCACATCTGATGTTCATACCAAACCAGCCCGACCATCGCCACCTTGTCTAATGCGGGTTTTCCTGTGGTTGGCACCGTTAGTGGCATGCCGTGGCTAGGGTTTTCAATTAACTTGTTAGGGAAATCAGGATCAACCGCCATTGTTCGCGCAATACCAATAAAATCGGTCGCCGAGGTGTTTAATGCTTCATTCATTGCTTGCGCGGTTCGAAAACCACCCGTGACCACCAGCGGTGTACTCACGAGTTTTCTCGCCTTAACCATGTAATCCATAAAATACGCTTCACGTTTTACTGTGCTGGACTTGATTGATTCAGCTTTGCTCTTTGAACCCATCATTGATGGACTTTCATAGGTGCCGCCAGAGATCTCAATCAGGTCGATACCGTTATCACTCAGTGTTTGCACAACCTGCATCGACTCTTCTTCAGTGAAGCCACCTTTTCATGAAGTCGGCGCTGTTGAGCTTAATTCCGACAGGGAAATCTTCACCAACCTCTTTTCGAATCGCGCGATAAACCTCAAGCACGAAACGAAGTCTGTTTTCGAGTGAGCCACCCCATTTGTCTTGGCGTTGATTGTGTCTCGAAGACAAAAACTGACTCACGAGATAACCATGAGCACCGTGAATCTGCACGCCAGTAAAGCCTGCTTGTTTTGCAAGCTTTGCACTCAGCGAAAATTTATCAATGATTGCGATTATTTCTTTTTCAGCCAGAGCTCGTGGTGTATTGAAGCCTTTCTCTAATCCACGCTCTAAAGAGATAGCCGAAGGCGCAACCGGGCTATCACATAAGAATTTAGGGATTTGTTTACCTGGGTGGTTCAATTGCATCCATATCTGCGAACCATTTTGTGTTCCAGCCTTCGCCCACTCACGAAATACGCTTAAGTCACTTTGCTCATCCAACACAACGTTTTTAGGTTCACCAAGCGCACCTCTATCGACCATCACGTTGCCCGTCATGGATAGGCCAATTCCTCCTTGAGCCCAACGCTGGTAAAGCGTGACTAAACCTTGCTTAGGGTTATGATGTTTATCACCTAGCTGTTCACTCATTGCCGATTTGAACAGGCGATTTTTGATCACTTGGCCATTAGGAAGAGAAAAAGGGTCGTTGAGGCAGATCGGATTCATGCGCGTGGTTACTTTCTTGGGTTTATATATTGAGTCCAGTATGCCCTATTTTATCCGACAGTTTTTATCATTTAGTGCCTATTTCGAAGCAAGTTTCGCTCAATAATAAAATGCCAGCGGCATAGCAGCTGGCATTAATCGATTATAAATAGAATCTCAAAAACTGGGCTGACGCTGCTGAAATATGTCAACCAGAAAGGCTCGAACACCCTTTACGCTCATGGTAATTGTCGTTATTGTGATTCTCTACGCCATCATCACAAGGACTGTCTGAGAGTTATGAACAGCACGATTGAAACTATTCTGGGGCACCGCTCCATTCGTCAATATACAAATCAACCGATTGAAAAAGCACAACTTGATGTGATTATTCAGGCTGGTCTCGCGGCTTCATCATCGAGCTTACTGCAGGCTGTTTCTATCGTGAGAGTGACAGACACAGAGAAGCGCAAGTTGCTAGCTGAATACGCAGGCAATCAAGCTTACGTGGAGAACGCGGCTGAGTTTTTGGTGTTCTGTATCGACTATCAACGCCACGCTCAAATTAACCCTGAAGTGAAAACCGACTTTACTGAACTGACCCTGATTGGCGCGGTCGATTCTGGCATCATGGCGCAAAACTGCATGCTGGCTGCTGAGTCTCTAGGTTTGGGTGGCGTTTACATTGGCGGGTTGCGTAACAGCGCACAACAAGTCGATGAACTGTTAGAACTGCCACAGCACACCGCCGTGTTGTTCGGGATGTGCTTAGGTCACCCGGCACAACAACCAGAGGTGAAACCTCGCCTCCCTGCTCACGTAGTAATGCACGAAAACCAATACCAACCGCTGAGCCTAGATGAAATTGCCAGCTACGATGATTCGATGCAAAGCTACTACGCAAGCCGTTCAAGCAACCAAAAGCAGAGCAGTTGGTCACAGCAGATCACACAGAAACTCTCTGGTGAATCTCGCCCACATATCCTGCCTTACTTAAACAGCAAGCAGCTGACCAAGCGTTAAGCCGTTAAGCCGTTAAGCCGTTAAGCCGTTAAGCGATTAGAGCTAGCAGCAAACAGCAGTACAAACAAAAATGTCAGCGTAATATACGCTGACATTTTTATTTATCCGGAGGCGGCTAGCTTACAGATATTTCTCAATCGGTAACAACTGTAGGAAGCCAGACTGCATTCGTTCCCATTGACCAGTGTCAGGTTCGCTGTCCCAACGTTGATCGCCTGAATACCAATACACATCGCCGTCTTCCAGTTCCAAGCGCCAGCTATTATCTTCACTCATCGCTTGCTCAATGGTGTCAGCTAACGTTTCAGCAATCTCTTTGTTCTCGATGATCAAAACCGATTCCGTATTGAGGTAGGTAGAACGCAGGTTGAAGTTAAATGAACCGATGCTCGCGATGCTGCGGTCGAATACGACTGATTTAGCGTGCAAGCCATAGGCCGTTTCAGGCGCACATTTAGACACGTCTTGAGTCGATGCTTCACACAGCTTAGATTCTGGTTTTAGCTCAAACAGATCGATGCCATGCTCCAACATGTCGTAACGTCTGCCTGCATAAGCAGAATGATTAGTCACCAGATCATTAGACGCCATAGAGTTAGTTAGCGCTTTTATCTCAACGCCCTTATTGTTCAACACTTGCCACTCTTCAAGCTGACCATCATCGAATACAAGGTAAGCCGATTCCAATAAGATCTCTTGTTTCGATTCACTCGCTAACTTACCTAGAAGAATCGCGGTCGCTTTCGGTTCATCGGTATTGTCTGAATCATCAGGAACAGGCTGATCGTAAACAAAACGCGCATTCACCCATGCCATCTCACCAATCACCTCTTTCAGCAAACTATCAGCAGCCTTACGATCTAGTGGCAATTCCGGGTAATTTTGATAATGCGGAACGACAATATTATCTATCTTCGAGAGATCAGGTTGTTCGTCATCATCCAGCATATCGACAGGGTAAGACCAACGGCTGTTCCAGTATTCAACAAAACTGGTTTGGATGGTGTTAACTACCGAGCCCATGACTAATACATCGCGGTCTCGGAAATTGATTTCATCAGAAAGGTCAAAGTATTCATCACCGATATTACGGCCACCCACCACAGACAAAGTACCATCGACGGTAAACGACTTATTGTGCATACGGCGATTTAAACGAGAAAAGTCGCCGACAAAGCTCAGCCATTTACTGAAGCCACGGCGTGTTGGTGTTGGATTGAAGATACGAATCTCGACGTTCGGGTGTGCATCCAGTGCCGACAGCAACCCTTCACGTTCGTTGAGGTTGATATCATCCAGCATTACGCGAACCTTCACACCGCGCTCGGCCGCTGCTAATAAACGGCTAGCGAGATAGCTGCCCGATTCGTCAGAGTTCCAGATGTAATATTGAATGTCGATGGTGTGCTCGGCACTTTCGACCAGCGCTAATCGCTGTGCCAAGGCATCCCAACCAGACTCTTGCAGACGAACCGCAGTGGTGCCTTGCTCTAAAGCTTCAGGCTGAAATTCATTGGTTAGAACCGATAAAGAACTAGGTGCAGGAGAGGTTGGCGGTTCTGTTGGATGATCGATGCCTTCAGGAAGTGAAGAACACCCACCTAAAACGGCGATTAAGATTAACGTTAAACTGATGCGTTGGTGCACAGGCATGTATCTGACTTCCTTTTCACGATGGCGTCTTTAGAAACTTTCCGTACAGCTTTTCAATGAACAAGCTATTCCGATCTATTCATTGATTATTACTGCTAAAGCCTGAAATTTATAGGTAATTATCCAGTATAAATTTAAAGGTCGGTAAATTGGCCCACAAATCACTTAAGTTGGGTGAGTGCCAAACAGTATAAACTCAGCGGCTTTTCGACCATGTCAATGGTGAGCTCTATTCGGTCTGGGTGATGCTTCACCATTGTTTGGAGATCTAGTTTCACCGCTTGATTTCACACTAACAGGCGTGTCGACTTACTTATATGAGATTGTGCAAACGCATTACTTACGTAAGCGCTAAAGCTGTTGTTCATCTAAGGGGCATGTAAGGATCAACACCGAAAACATTGTTCACGCTACATAACGTTTATCGTCCCTACACAAGCCTTCCCTACAAGCTCAAACGGGGCTGAATAAAGTCGATAAACGCCGAGATACGTTTAGAGACCGATGACGACTTGTAGTAAACCGCATTCACTCGCTCTCGGTCTGTGTTGGCAAGTTTGTCTTGTTCCAGAATAGGGATTAGGCGACCCGCAGCCATATCTTCCTGCACCATAAACCCCGATAAACAAGCAATCCCATTTCCAGCTAAGACTAGTTGACGCACGGTTTCACCATTACTGGCTGTCACAGTAGGCGCGACATCACTTTGGTTTGGTAAAGGCCAATGGTTAAGCACTTTGTTACCCGCAAACCCCACAATTTGATGCGAACTCAAATCTTCAGGTTTGGTGGGCAGCCCACGCTTAGCGAGATAATCAGGTGACGCCACAATATGGAGTAAACTTTTTCCTAACGGGCGAGCGTGCAGTGTTGAATCGGACAACTTACCGATTCGAATCGCAACATCAGTTCTCTTTTCGAGAAGATCAACGAAGCCTTCGTTGGAAGTGAGTTCCAACTCAATGTCTGGGTAAGCCTCTTTGAATGACTGCACCAACGGCACTAGCTGATGGAATACGAATGGACTGGCGGCATCGACTCTTAAACGACCTTTTGGCAACTCTCCGCGCGACACGATTTCTTCTTCCGCGCTCTGAATCATCTGTAATCCCACCCTGACTGAATCGACAAACTGCCGCCCTTCCTCCGTCAATTCCACGCGTCTCGTTGTTCGGTTGAATATTGAGACGCCGAGTTGCGACTCAACCTTACTCACCGAACGAGACACCTTGGCGACCTGCACATCCAGCGCCTCTGCCGCCGCAGAAAAACCACCAGCATCGACAACGGTGAGTACCATTTCTAAATCATCTGAACGGGTTAACATGAGGCTCCTTCGCTATCTTCATTTTGTTTAATGTCATCTCGCTTGTGCTCATCACAGCTCAAATCATCTGAGTCTTTGCGATCTCATCAGCTTAATCCAATGATCGGTTAACTCTCCAATTATTGCAAATAACACAAAGGTTATTTGTTAATGATGGCATTTTTCACAAATATATTTTGCTAGATAATCCTCGCCATCAAACGAAGCGCTCCTATTGCAGTCACAAGCTGCCCCATTTTATCGCGCTCGGTATTTAACAAAGAACAGTAAGAGAGATGATTATGCCATTAGCATTACTTGCATTGACGCTCAGCGCCTTTGCCATCGGAACCACAGAATTTGTCATCGTAGGCTTGATTCCTACCATGGCGAGCGACTTGAATGTATCTCTGCCATCGGCAGGCCTATTAGTCAGTTTATACGCGCTTGGCGTTGCCATTGGCGCACCAGTAATAACGGCATTAACCGGCAAATGGAATCGTAAGGCGGTGTTGCTGACCGTGATGGCATTGTTTGTCATTGGTAACTTATTGGCGTGGCAAGCTCCGGGTTATAACACGCTGATCGCCGCACGAATTTTGACTGGCCTTGCCCATGGCGTGTTCTTCTCGATTGGATCGACCATCGCGACAGGTTTGGTTTCAAAAGATAAAGCAGCCAGTGCCATTGCGATCATGTTTACAGGTTTAACGGTTGCATTGGTAACCGGCGTACCACTGGGCACTTATATCGGGCAAACCTTTGGCTGGCAAGCGACCTTCTTGATAGTGGCTCTGCTTGGTCTTATTGCTCTTATCGGTAGCGCTATCTTGGTTCCAAGCAACCTTAAGCAACCACCAGCGGCGAAGATTTCGGCACAACTAAAGGTTCTAACTCAACCACGCTTACTGTTGGTTTACGCTATCACAGCACTAGGTTATGGCGGCACATTCACAGCGTTTACGTTCCTTGCTCCAATACTGGAAAATGTATCAGGATTTGATTCGAGCTCAATCAGCTTAATCATGTTGGTTTACGGTGTGTCAGTGGCGGTCGGTAACATCTGGGGCGGAAAAATGGCCGACAAGATGGGCCCAATTAAAGCACTGACCGTTATCTTCTCTGGTTTAGCCGCAGTACTGGTGGTATTCAACTTTACCGCAGTAAACCCTTACGCAGCTGTTGCTACCATTTTGGTTTGGGGTGCATTCGCATTCGGTAACGTTCCAGGACTACAAGTGTATGTTGTGAAACTGGCTGAGAAATACACACCAGACGCCGTCGATGTCGCTTCTGGATTGAACATTGCAGCCTTCAACGTCGGTATTGCATTAGGCTCATGGGGCGGTGGTTTGATTGTCGCGAAATCTGGATTAATGAACACCCCTTGGGTAGGTGCTGTGATCGTTTTGATCGCTCTTGTTCTGACTCGATTCAGTGGTGCGTTAGATAAAAAGCAAGCACAACAAGCTGTTCCATCTAGCATCTAGCATCTAGCATCTAGCATCTAGCATCTAGCAAGAATAGAAAAAACAAAGCCCGAACCTAGGTTCGGGCTTTATCAATTCAATCTGATTATTACTCGTTATCGATCGCTTTCAGCACTTTACATGGATTACCGACTGCAACCACATTGGCTGGGATGTCTTTGGTTACGACACTGCCCGCGCCAATCACGCTGTTTTCGCCAATGGTGACACCGGGGCAGATAATTACACCACCGCCAAGCCAAACATTGTTGCCAACATTAATCGGTGTGCCAAACTCAACGCCTTCTTCTACACGGCCTTTCACATCGAGTGGGTGACCTGCAGTCAGGATTTGAACGTTCGGACCAAGCAGCACATTGTCGCCAATAGTCACTTCAGCCACATCCAAAATCACGCAGTTAAAGTTAGCGTAGAAGTTCTTGCCTAGCTTGATGTTCGAGCCGTAGTCACAACGAAATGGAGGTTCTAAATGCGCATTTTCACAGTCCGGAATGAGCTCTTGCGTTGCTGCTTCCCATTCAGATGTGCCAGGAATACTGTTATTGAGTTTTTGAAGCACCTTGCGACATTCGATACGAGCTGCATAAAGCTCTTTATCCCAAGCCTGATAAGGTTCACCTGCTAGCATTTTTTGTTTTTCTGTTTTCACGTTACTTACCTGTTCTCACATCAATTAGCTATTTTCATATTACTTATCTAGCTCCACATTACTTAACTAATGGTGGTCAATTCATCGACCAAAAACGCAATATCGCACATCTAAATAACAGTGAATAAGGAGTGTTTGAGCTTGGTTTAAGAGATGCGCAGCTCGTCACTTTTTGTAGGTAAAATATGAAATTCGAACAGTGCTAATTTAGCTTCGCTATCGAATCACGTAACACCAAACTACCAGTGGTATTGATGGTGGTCGCTTGCTCTGTTTCACCGACAATTTGCAGGATCGCCTTTTGCGTCATTTGCTCTAATGGCACACTCACAGACGTTAAGCTTGGCGTTAAAAACGCCCCCACTTTGCTGTTATCAAAGCCGACGATCGAAACATCTTGAGGCAATGAGTACCCAAGTTCGGTTAACGCCTTAATCGCACCAATCGCCATATCATCGTTTTCAGACAAGATAGCAGTGAATGTGGTTCTGCTTTTTGCCAAAGCTTGAGCCGCGTGATAACCGCTCTCCATCGTCCAATCACCTTGAACAACGTTGGACTCATCCAATGCAACACCATGTTTAGTTAACACATCTTGATAGGCTTGGTAACGCAGCTCATCGGTCGAAGAACCGGCTTTACCACGAATCACTGCAATATCGGTATGACCCTGCTCGATGATGTGTTCAACCATCAAACAAGCGCTCTGATAATGGTCGGTGGTAATAGCATGATTGGGCTTCGACGGCATTTCTCGGTTGAGTACCAGAATCGGAGTGTCAGTGCTTTCGATGATCTGAGCTATCTCGCTTTCGGTTAAACATTGCGGATAGATGATGATGCCCGCGCACTTCATATCCAGCAGGAAATTGATCGCCTTTCTTTCGTCTTCAGCGCTGTGTTTGCCATCGGTGATCACCAATTGGTGATTCGACTTTTCGCTATAAGAAGCCGCGTGATACATCAAGGAAGAGAAGTAAGGGCCATTGAACAACTCATTGGTAATTACAAAGCCGATGAAATTGGTCTTCTTGGTCGCCAATTGCTGAGCCAACAAGTTCGGTCGATAACCTGTTTCTTGAATCGCATCAAATACCTTTTTCACCACATCTGGGCGCACGATGTTCTTGCCATTTAAGACACGAGAAACGGTCGATTTAGATACGCCTGCGCGGTTTGCGACATCAAGCATGGTTACCATTCGCTTCTTTTCCTTTATAAAAAATTAGCCGACATAGGCCGACTAATTCATTGCAAAATGACAGCTCACAGTTCACATAACTGCGCTGGGGAATGCATTCTAAATAGTGGCACCGTTAGATGCAATCACACCTTTATACCACTCGAAAGACTTCTTGCGCTTGCGTTCTAGTGAGCCAGATTGATCGTTGTGCTTATCTACGTAAATGAATCCGTAGCGTTTTTTCATCTCGCCCGTGGTGAACGAAACTAAGTCGATACAGCCCCAAGGGGTGTAACCCATCAAATCAACACCATCAATCGCAACGGCTTTTTTCATCTCTTTGATGTGGTCGCCAAGGTAAGCGATACGGTAGTCGTCATTAATGCTGCCATCTTCTTCAATGGTATCAACAGCGCCAAAACCGTTCTCAACGATGAACAATGGCACTTCATAACGTTCATACAGAGACGCTAAACAGAAACGCAAACCGGTTGGGTCAATTGGCCAGCCCCAATCGCTAGACTGGATAAACGGGTTATCGACCGAGTTTTCATGACCGCCGTCCATCGCTTCTTCAGTCGATTGGTGAGAAGAAGAATCCAAGGTATTAGACATGTAGTAGCTAAAGCCTAAGTAATCAGCCTTGCCTTCTTTTAGGATCTGCTCATCTTCGGGCTGCATCTCAATATTGAAGCCTTTGATTGCCCAGTCATGCTTAGCGTAATTTGGGTAATGACCACGCACCATTACATCCGAGAAGAAATAACGGTCACGCATCGCTTGCTGTGCCACCATGATGTCTTCTGGCTTTGAAGAACGAGGATAGAAAGGCACCATCGCACACATTGCGCCAATTTGAAGATTTGGATTGATCTCGTGACCTTTCTTAACCACCAACGCACTCGCAACAAACTGGTGGTGAACCGCTTGATACATGGCTTCTTGCGGCTTTTCACATTGCGGGAACTTCACGCCAGAGCATAACCAACCGAAAATATCTGCCGAGGTGTTCATCTGGTTGTTGATCTCGTTAAACGTCATCCAGTATTTCACTTTGTGTTGGTATCGTTCCATCACTGCAGTTGAATACTTAACGAAGAAGTCGATCACTTTGCGGTTCATCCAGCCGCCATATTCCTTAGCTAGATGGTAAGGCATTTCAAAGTGGCTCAGTGTTACCACAGGCTGAATGTCGTATTTCAACAGCTCGTCAAACAGATCATCGTAAAACGCTAAACCCGCTTCACACGGTTCAGCTTCATCGCCATTTGGGAAGATACGCGTCCACGCGATACTGGTACGGAAACACTTAAAGCCCATCTCAGCGAATAACTTAATGTCTTCTTTGTAGCGATGGTAGAAATCCACTGCGACTTGGTTAGGATAGTTTTCGCCATCAATCACGCCATCGGTGATTCGACGTTGTACACCATGAGCGCCCGCTGTTAATACATCAACAACACTGACACCTTTACCATTCGCATCCCAGCCGCCTTCTAGTTGATGCGCTGCTACTGCACCGCCCCATAAAAAATCGTTCGAAAATTCGTTGTTCATACCATTACTCACTACAAGTTATTCGTGAAAAAGATCAGAATTTGAGCTGCAATTACAACTCTGAAATCGATTTCAATAAAAGCAAAGATACAGATTGAAACCGGTTTCAGCAACAGTTAAAAGATCTTTTTTGATCAATCTAAAGACTAATCAACAGTCAGCATTACGATCAATGCTGTTCAAAATACTGATCATGCAGTGATTTGCCAGATTGGTCTTGAGTGCCAGGGTAGAACTGAACGAGTGTCTGATCGGCTAAAGTGAGGTGAATCCAACCCTCTTTGACTTTCAGCCAATTGGTACCGTTGGTCTCATAGACGGCAGGAAACTTGCCCCAGCCAGACTCTGATACCTGCAGCTCTTGAAATAGGTTAATCGGGGCTAGCTTATTGCTGTCGAAGTTTGCGTCGGCATAGACAGATAAAGGCTCGATGGCATCGTTTGGCTTAAACGTATAACAGCTCACAGAGGCTGAAGTGCGATCAAACCACTGGTAAGGTTGTGCACCGATTAAATCGTAGACCGTGCAATCATTGAATTGAATCGCCCACTCTTGGTGAGCTTTAAAACCGAGGTAACCTATGGGTTGTGATGGTTCAGGCTTTGAGTCCGCCTCCTGCTCATACACCGGTTCTGAGGTAGCACATCCCATAAGCCCAAGACTAAAAAGGAAAGTCACAGCAAGCTTCATCATTGTCATACCTCAGTTCCGTTAGTAGATGAGTAACTCAATTAAGTCTCTACATTAAACGGTAAGTTCCAAACGATTACCATCCGGATCGAGTACACAGCTCTCATAATAGCCATCGCCTGTTCTTCTTGGGCCATCTAAGCGCTCATAGCCGTCTTCGACCAAGTGTTGAGTCAGTTGATCGACCGCCTGTTCCGAACCTAATGATATCGCCATGTGAATGAAGCCTGTGAACTGGTCATAGATGTCGTCTTTCGATTCAGGGACAGAGTCCATTTCCATAATCTCTAAACGACTTCCCGTATCAAACGAGAGGAAGTATGAAGAAAACCCTTTAGTTGGGTTGTGATATTTTGAGTTCAATGTCGCGCCGAAATAATCTTCATAAAATCGCTTCAGTACTTCGAGTTGTTTGGTCCAAATTGCGATGTGTTCAATCTTCATTTTGTTTGCCTAAGTTTGATGTCTAACGCTAGATTACTCATCAAATAAGGAACAATAAACAGAACGAAATTCATCGAAATTGTTCCTGATTAACGGGCTCGATTTTATGTCCATAACTGCACAGTATTGGCATCTATGTTTGTGTAATAGTTATCTTTCCTCCATAGTCAGGTTTTACACAATCTGAGATTCAAACTGTGAGCTTTTTAAAACTGATACTACTTGCGGCTATATGGGGAGGCTCGTTTCTTTTCATGAGAATGGCCGCCAATCCATTAGGGCCCGCAGTCTTAATTGAAGCGCGAGTTCTGTTTGCAGCACTTACTCTGCTTTTAGTTTCTTTCTATTTAAAAAAGAAGCTCTCTTTTCATGATCACGCAAAACACTTCTTCATTCTCGGCCTGTTTAACACCACACTTCCTTTTTTGCTTTTCGCTTATGCCGCGCAGACACTTAACGCCTCGACACTCGCCATCTTGAACTCTACCGCGCCAATATGGGCGGCAATCATTGGTGCAATATGGACCAAAACAGCACTCGAGGCGAAAGTTCTATTGGGACTTGGGATTGGGGTAACAGGAGTTGGCGTGTTAGTCGGTTGGGATGCGATGAACATTGGCCGTGAGGCTATGCTTCCTATCTTTGCAGCAGTGATGGCTGCCTTTAGCTACGGAATAGCGTCAAACTATACCAAACAAGCCCCTAAAGTTGAGGCATTCAACAATGCTCATGGCAGCATGTGGGCTGCGGTATTGCTGGTTTTGCCGTTTGTATTCTTTATTCCGATGAGAGAAACACCCGACGTTACGATCACTACATCGGTTGTCTTATTAGGCGCGGTATGTACTGGGTTAGCGTATCTACTTTACTTCAATCTCGTCTCTGAACTCGGCGCACCTTCAGCCCTGTCCGTGACCTTCATCATTCCGGTATTTGGTATTCTATGGGGTAACTTATTCTTAGATGAAGCAATTGGCATCAATACGATTGTTGGTTCAATTCTGGTTATCACCGGCACCATGTTGGTGACAGGAATGACGCCTTCTAAGATGATAGAGAGCGCCAAACAGAAACGAGCAGCAAGAGCGGCTCGTTAATCAGCCATATATTGCTGAATCTTGTTTCTCAGCCACTGATGAGCAGGGTTCAAATCGGTTCTTTTATGCCAAATCATGTATTGCTGCATAGGTAAGATTTCAAACGGCTGATCAAGGACTTGAAGCTGGAAGGATTCGGAAAATTGATTGGCAAAATCACGCGATGTACTGCCGACACAATCTGAGCCCGATACCAGCACACACATGGTCATCAGCGAGTCACACTCGGCACTCACTTTTCTCTGTTTCAGTGGCGACTTGGTAAAATAATCTGCCGTGTATAAACGGGTTCGACGCATTCTAAAAGTAACATGCTTTTCGTTGTAATATTGCTCTTGCGTCACAGAGCCATTGATTCTCGGATGCCCCTTTCGAGCTATCAGCACCAACTCATCTTCAATCATCGGCTGCTTCATGTAGCCGTTAACTTGCGGGTAATGGATATCAATCGCTAAATCAGCTTGTTGCATGCTCAAGCCTTGCAATAATTCTTCTTCGTTGTTCGGCACCATATTGAATTCAATCGAGATATTGCCCAACGTCTCATCTTGCTCGACGAGAGGTTGAAGCTTGGTTAATCCAATCTCATTCACCAGGATACGAAACACATGATGCTGCTGATTATCAAATGTCTTTAAAGTGCTTACTGCGCTGCTTATCCCTTCTAGAGCAGGCTCTACTCGGTCTGCCAATTGCACCGCAGCGTTAGTCGGAATAATCCCACGCCCTTCACGAATAAACAGGTCGGTATCAAGCTGAGATTGCAATCGCTTCAATGCCCCACTAACCCCAGGCTGAGTCATACCAAGCGATTCTGATGCAAGCGTGATCGACTTTAATCGATACACTTCTAAGAACACGCTCAATAGATTTAAATCCAACTTTTCCACGTCGCTCACCGTTACTCTCCCTGTCAATGTGGCCTTAATCAATCATAGGTCAGGATTCGCCTTCGTTCCCCAACCATTGCATGACTCAATACATAGCCAATCGTGATGTATTAAATAAAGCTTACTTTATTTTTTGCTATATGTCTTATTCCTATAATCGCCTCAACGAAACAAAATTCTGAAATGAAGAGGCTCTTATGACGACTTCACGCACGTTCAAAAATGCATCACTGTTCCTAGCTATCTCGCTCGCATTCCCTGCAGTTGCAGCTAACCATGACCACGCACACTTCAGCGAAATTGGCGACCAAGGTGGCAAAAGCGCAACCGAGATGACGACTAAGGCAAACCAAGAGTTCGCAAAAACACTTAACTTTGCCGACACTCGCGCTTTCGACAATAACAACAAGGGTCTTATTGCTAGCTTCGACCAAGAGACGGGCGACATCATTCGCAATAGCTTTAACTTTATCGACCCAAGTGTGACGAATGCAGACCAAGCACCAGATTCAGTAAACCCTTCACTGTGGCGCCAAGCGGTATTGAACCAAGCAGCAGAAGGCTTATATGAAGTTGTTCCGGGTAAAGTTTACCAAGTTCGAGGTGCTGACTTAGCGTCTATCTCTTTCATTCGTAGTGACAACGGTTGGATCGCTTACGACGTTCTTCTTACCAAAGAAGCGGCCGCGAAATCACTCAAATTCTTCAAGAGCAATGTGCCTGATGGCGGCGAACTGCCCGTCGTTGCTATGATTTACTCTCACTCGCACGCTGATCACTTTGGTGGCGCAAGAGCAATCAAAGACGCATACCCAGATGTAAAAGTGTACGGTTCGAAAAACATTACTAAAGAGATCGTCGACGAAAACGTATTGGCGGGTAATGCAATGTCTCGTCGTACCGCTTATCAGTATGGTGCAACCCTGAACCGACACGAGCACGGTATTGTTGATGCTGCACTGTCGAAAGGCCTATCAACCGGTAGCATTACTTACGTACTGCCAGACTACGAGCTGAACCATAACGAAGAGATTGAAACTCTGGTTATTGACGGCCTAGAAATGCAATTCATGGATGCTTCAGGTACCGAAGCGGCCTCTGAAATGGTGACGTATATTCCAAGCATGAAAGCACTTTGGACTGGCGAGCTGACTTACCAAGGCATGCATAACCTGTACACGCTGCGTGGCGCTAAAGTACGTGACGGCTTGAAATGGTCTAAGAAGATCAACGAGATGTTAGTCACTTGGGGTGAAGATACTGAGGTGCTGTTTGCGTCTCACTCATCGCCAATCTGGGGCGAACAAGAGATCTCTGATTACCTAAAAATGCAGCGTGACGCTTACGGTTTTACTCATAACCAAACGCTTCGCTTAGCCAATAACGGTGTGGTTCTACAAGACATCGGGGACGAGATTTACAAGGTCATGCCAGACAGCATTCAACAGTCTTGGCACACCAACGGTTACCACGGTACTTACTCTCACAACGCCCGCGCGGTGTACAACATGTATCTTGGTTACTTCGACATGAACCCAGCTAACCTAAATCCACTACCAATCAAGCCAGAGTCAGTGAAGTTTGTTGAATACATGGGCGGCAGCGACGCTGTGATTGAAAAAGCGCAGCAAGACTTCCAAGAAGGTGAATATCGCTTCGTTGCAACAGCACTGAATAAGGTGATTCAAGCAGAACCAGAGAACAAAGTTGCACGTGGCTTATTGGCAGATACGTACGAGCAATTGGGTTATCAATCAGAAGGTGCAGGTTGGAGAAACATCTACCTAACCGGCGCTCAAGAGCTTCGTATTGGCACACAACCGGGCGCACCGAAAACTGCATCTCCGGATGTGTTAGCGAACATGACGATTGAAAACCTACTCGATTACTTAGCCGTAAAAGTGGATTCGCTAAAAGCACAAGAAACACCATTTACATTGAATATTCAGTTGCCTGATGTAAAAGAGTTCTACTACGTTGAGATGTCTAACGGCAACCTGAACAACATCCAAGTATCAGAGCTGCAAGATGCGGATACGACACTGATCATCAATAAGTCTGACGTGTCTGACATCGTGCTTAAGAAAACAAGCCTTGGAAAACTGTTAGAAGACGGACAAGCAGGCGTGAAAGGTGATAAGACATCACTTAACAAACTGCTGTCTTCACTGACAGAAGCTGACACCTCTTTTGAGATTGTACCGCGCCCAAGTAAAGGCGAAGAAGTTGATGCAGAGCTATACCAAGATTCAGCGGTACACGCTCATTAAACGCCTGATACACTAAATAAAAACAACAGCAGTTAGCTAGAAAAACGTTCTATAAAGAACATAAAAACAAGCCCCTCCCTTTTGGTTGGGGCTTTCTTATTTGTTCTCAATATATGCTTCTGAATCGCTATTGAGTTTGCCCGTTTACGTCGCAATCCCAATAAGAAGGTGAACCATAATATTGAACAAAGTAATCGATAAATACGCGCACCTTTGGTGCAAGTAACTGAGCACTCGGGTATACCGCCCAGATAGCCGCCTCATCCTTTAAAGGGTAATCCGGCAACACCTCAACCAGCGAACCTTCCGCGAGCTGCTTGTATGCTATCCAACTCGCGCACATGGCAATGCCCAAGCCATCGACACATACATCCCTTACCGCTTCACCGTGATCGACGCGGATAGCACCTAGGCTCTCTTCGAGTTTTCCGATATGAATACTGGCTACCGGAGGTGACAACCCACGCTCTTGTCCTGCTTGACCTATATTGTGCGTAGACGCGAGTCGCACAAACAATTTTAGATGTTCAATGTTCATCAATAATGGCTAGCCTGCGCTGAGTACACGCTGCTTATTGGCCGCAGCGGCACGGGGAATAATGTGAGTTTTAATATAGGCATTAAGCTTAAACCATGCAAAAGCGCCCGCTAAAACATTGGCGACTGTCGCAGCAATAACCGCATTGACCATGTCTCCGGTTATCGAGCCGATCCATAAAGCGGGAATGTAGAAAACAAACAAGCGTAGGAAAGAGACATTCAAAGCTTTACGCGGCACACCCAAGGCATTAAAGACCGACGCAACCAACATGCAAAGCCCAAGCGGCCCATAGCTGAACGGTATAAATAACAAGGTCACTTCAAACCAGCTGCGTATGCTTTGTTCTTCCGAGATAACAGGAATAATCCAGCCACTAAACAGCGCCAACAATGTTGCCATCACGGTGTGGAAAACCAATAAGAACTTCGCTGTTGTATTCAATAGCTCAGGGATTTTGCATCGCTGCTGCGCCCCTAGGTAACGACCAATCATAGGCGGGATAGACATCGTCAGAGCAAGAGAAAACACCAGCATAAAACTTTCAACACGGGCGAGTAAGCTCCAAAAAGCCATCTCATCGGTTCCGATTCTCGCAATCAATAGCATTGAGAAGAACGCGCTGACCGCAGGTAATATCTGATTCGCAGTGGTTGGCATTACCGTCTTGAATAACTCAAAACTGTAGCCTTTGATTCGGTTACTGCACGCGCCATTGAAGCCAAACCAACCTTTGCCGCGAGACTTGATTAGCATGTAGATTGCGCCGAAAGCGTAGCCAATGCTCGATGCGATCGCCGCCCCTGCGATACCCATATCCAATCCAAAGATCAGAATAGGGTCGAGAATTAGGTTAATCACGCTAGCAGCCAAGAACATGCTTCCGGTTGTTTTGGTATCGCCATTGGCACGATAAACGCAGGTGGCCAGATAAAGCACCGCCACCATCAATGCACTGAACAACCACAGTGGCCAGTACACATTAAAAATAGACAGCATGGATTGGTATTGAGCGTCAGAGACATCATTCACAAACGACGCAAAAACAGAATCGCTAAAAACAATCAGCCCTATGCAGATCAAAGCAATCACCAACACTCCAAATCCAACCGACAGCGTCGCAATTGAAGTAGATTTACGTTGTTCTTTTGCCCCTACCGCTTGAGAAATAATGGACGTTGCCGCCACACCGATGCCCACTTGAACCCCGGTAAACGCTGCTTGAAATGGCAAGGTGATACCGTGAACCGCCAATTCATTCACCCCTAGCTGACCAATAAAGATCGAATCGACCAATTGAACCATCATGATCGCAAACACACCCAGCGTCAGTGGCAGCGTTTTCTCAATAATGGTTTTCAAAGTCGCGGATCTCATCTGCATAAGTCGGTTCACTCTTGTCTGTACCTTGGGGCTAATTACCTAGTTGAGCAGTATACGAAGCTAAATGAAAAGGATAAGAGCGCCAGACAAGGAATGAGTTTTTAGATTTCGTTGACAATCGAATTAGCAAGATACCTTCAACGTTAAAGTATCCATCTAAGACACTGAATAAATTGAAATTATCAAACGCGCCAACACTCTTAATAATTCGTTAATAGTGTTTCGTTTAATGGTTAATTGTTGGTTCGAACATTCCTCGCTAGCCTGAATTTAGGTCGCATTCACACTGAATAGGCTGAAATGAAATCTCTCAGAAGGAATATGGAAATGGTATATCAAGGTTATACAACGTTTAAAGCTCAAGCCGAGGATGGAATTCTTACCGTCACTTTTGACTTCGGTACTGTGAATGTTCAAGGGCAAGAGACTTTGATGCTGACGAAGCCGAAGCACTCAAAGCGGAAGCTTATTGGTTGTATCAAGCTACGAGCAAAACCCCTGCGGTTAAGCGCTTCCAAATTGCCGATGAGCAAGGCCTAGAGCACGATATGGAAAACCAACGTAACTGGGAAACTCTGGTTATGAACGTTCAAGACATCAAATAACTCGGTCACTTCTCTTAATTTGGGTCAGTCACAAACTGACCCATTGTCTTACTTAATCGTTAAACGCCAACGGTTAACCACCAAGTGTTAAAATGGTCATTATTTGCCCCATAGACTCACATTTGAGTCTTCAGCTTGTGAGCCAAATGCAACTATGTGTCATTAATCTTTGTTATAACGTTGTTCAAACTATTTTTTGAAGGACGGAATATGCAAAAAATAATTCTGATCACAGGTGCCACGGATGGCATTGGTTTAGAGACCGCAAAAGCACTAACGCAGCAAGGGCACCATGTTCTGATTCATGGCCGCAACCCAGTTAAGGTCAATAAAGTCGTGACCGCTTTGTCTCGCCTGTCTAAGAATGCAATCATCGAAAGCTACATCGCAGATCTATCGACGCTCTCTGAAGTTGAGGCGCTCGCAACCCAAATCAAAAGCGATCACAAACGACTCGATATACTCATTAACAACGCAGGTGTGTATAAGGTGTCGGACATCACCACTCCAGACAATCTTGATGTGCGTTTTGTCGTAAACACCATTGCGCCGTATCTACTGACACAAAAGCTGCTTCCTCTTTTTGATGCGACAGGTCGTATCGTCAACCTATCTTCAGCAGCCCAAGCACCCGTCGATTTAGAGGCATTAATCAGCCCGAGTGCGGGTGAACTTGATGGTCCGGTTTACGCGCAAAGTAAGCTGGCGCTAACGATGTGGTCCATCGAATTAGCCAATACTCTTTTAGACAAAGGCACCGCAATTATCCCTGTAAACCCAGCCTCTTTCCTTGGCAGTAAACTGGTGAAAGATGCTTATGGCGTTGATGGAAACGATCTGGCGATTGGTGCCGATATTCTTTGTCGTGCTGCGCTCAGTGATGAGTTTTCCAACGCTTCCGGTCAATATTTTGATAATGATTCTGGGTTGTTCAAAGACCCGCACGCCGACGCATTAGACAACACCAAGAACCACAAGCTGGTGACCGTGCTTGATCAATTGCTCGAAGAAAAGCTGTGCGTTGCGCACTGATCATTAATTAATAAAAATACCACTAACACTCCCCCAACAATCCAAGCCGCAGTTCTATCCATACAGACAAAGAACTGCGCGCTCTTTCGATTATTAAGATTTCTTTAATACTGATTCCCCGCTTTGCCCAATTATCACCCAAGATGCAGATTGCTAAACTTGCCCCCGTCGAAACAACACAGGCTACGGCCGAGGAGCATTTATGCGTTTTGAAGGTAAAGTTTATCGTCCTTGGATGGAAGCAGAGAGCGTACTCATCCAGACAACATTGGGGTGCAGTAATAACCAGTGTACCTTCTGCACGATGTTTGATGATAAGCGTTTCAAAGTAAGAGACATCAAAGACATCTTTGAAGATATTGATGCGGCGAGAAAAATCTACCCGCATGTTGAATCTATCTTTTTGGTCGATGGTAACGTGATGGCTATTAGAACCGAGATGCTGATTTCGATTCTGGATTACATCAAGATCACCTTCCCAGAGAGCAAGAACATTTCTCTGTATTCGGGGTTCAATGACTTCCGTCGTAAGAGCTTGTCTGAATTAAAAGAGATTAAGTCGGCAGGTTTAAGCATGGCCTATTCTGGCTTGGAGTCCGGTGACCCAATTGTGCTTGAACACATTCAAAAGCGCATGACGCGTGAGCATGCAATTAATACCACCAGCTTGCTGAACATCATGCAGCCGGATGCGATTGCACCAATGGCTTTAGCCGTTCAACCGGGATCGGTATTGGAAAAAGAAGTAAACCGTGGCGAGTTTGTTTTACCAACGCCATTGCAGATTCTGGAAGAAGAAAAATACTTGCTCGAAAACCTAGAAGATTTCGATTGCTACTACTGGGGTGACCACGGCAATAACATCTCACCAATGCGTGGCATGTTGCCTCAGGCTCGTAAGCCGTTTCTTGATAAGATAAATCAAGACATCGCGCATAACCCAATCACTAAGCAAAACGTCATTAAAACCTTTGCTTGGTAACGAGTAACCTCTACATCGTTTGAAGCAGCCACAAAAAGGGCCAGTGTCAGCTGGCCCTTTCATTTTCTAGCTATGTATCTCTCTATCGAACTATCTGGAGCCGACCGCTCGGACTAATTCTGCGATTCCATCCCAATCACCCTTGTCCATTTTGTCTGTCGGTACCATCCAAGTTCCACCGCAGGCAACGACTGATTTCAGTGCTAAGTAAGACTCAACGTTCGCTGGCCTTACACCGCCTGTAGGCATAAAGTTAACCGGGTAAACAGCCGTCAACGCTTTCAACATTGCGACACCGCCAGATGGCTCGGCAGGGAAGAACTTTAGTGTCTTAAGCCCCATTTCCATTGCTTGTTCAACCAAGCTTGGGTTACTCACTCCAGGAACAATCGTAACCCCTCTTTGCTGACAGTATTTGACTGTGGTTGGATTCAAACCTGGGCTGACAATGAAATCAACACCCGCATTAATGGCAGTATCCACCTGCTCTGTAGTCAGCACAGTACCTGCGCCAATCAGTAACTCAGGGTAAGCTTCACGCATCAAACGAATCGACTCTGCTGCCGCTTCTGTACGAAATGTCACTTCAGCACAAGGCAAGCCATTTTCAACCAGTACTTTCGCAAGCGGCACAGCCTGAGCAACGTCATTAATGGCGATCACCGGAACGATGCGAATATCTCTGAGTCGCTGTTCAATTGTTTTCATTGTTCATTTCTCTCATTATCAAACAGACAAATTAAGCCAAGTCGCTGCCGTTGCTTGCGATCACTTTTTTGTACCAGTGGAATGACTTTTTAGGAATACGATTTAACGTACCATTGCCTAGGTTGTCTCTGTCCACGTAGATAAACCCATAGCGCTTGCTCATCTCTCCGGTCGACGCCGCAACAAGATCGATACAACCCCAAGGTGTGTAACCCATCAATGGTACACCGTCTTCCATTGCTTCATGCATCGCAACAATGTGCTGACGAAGGTAATCAATGCGGTAATCATCGTTCACTTCTCCATTGTCATCCAAGGTATCACGAGCACCTAAGCCATTTTCTACCAAGAAAAGTGGTTTCTGGTAACGGTCATAGAGTGTGTTCATCGTAATTCGAAGACCTGTAGGGTCAATGACCCAGCCCCAATCACTTGCTGGAAGATGAGGGTTTTTGATGGACTTAACGACGTTCGCTGCACTCGTATTTCCTGCATTCATATCAGCGGAAGCACAGCGTGAAGCGTAATAACTGAAAGAAATGAAATCGACAGTATTTTTCAGAATCTCGAAATCTTCTTCTTGTGTTTCAAGCACCACACCTTTGTTATCAAACACTTTTTGAGCATAAGATGGGTAGTAACCACGCGATTGAACATCGATAAAGAACAGGTTCTCGCGGTCTTTTTCCATAGCCATCAGCACATCTTCTGGCTTACATGAATATGGATAGAAGTTACCGCCCGCCAGCATACAACCCACTTGGTTTTGCTCATCAACTTCATGGGCAATCTTGGTTACCAAAGCGCTTGCTACTAGCTCATGGTGAGCTGCTTGGTACTTCACTTGATCGTGATTTTCGCCTTCCTGAAACAACAATCCAGCACCAGAAAACGGGCTCGCTAGTAAAATATTGATTTCGTTGAAAGTTAACCAGTATTTCACCAAGCCTTTGTAGTTTTCGAAACAGGTTCTCGCGTAACGGCTAAAGAACTCAATCATCTTACGATTACGCCACGAACCATACTCGTTGACCAAGTGCATAGGCACATCGAAATGGCACAAGGTAACGAGCGGCTCAATACCGTATTTCTTACACTCTTCAAAAACATCACGGTAAAAATCTAAGCCAGCTTGGTTCGGCTCTAGCTCGTCACCTTTTGGAAAGATTCGGCTCCAAGCGATGGATACGCGGAAGACTTTAAATCCCATCTCTGCCAGCAAGGCGATGTCTTCTTTGTAACGGTGATAAAAGTCTATCGCGTTATGGCTTGGGTAGAACTCGTCTTCGCTGAGCGTCACCTTATCAACCTGACCAAGCTTAATTGGCATGCGGTTCTCACCATAAGGGATCATATCTACGGTTGTTAGGCCTTTACCACCCGCTAAGTGAGCGCCTTCAGACTGGTTTGCAGCAATAGCGCCGCCCCATAAGAAATCTTCGGGAAATTGAATGTTTGACATCGAATACCTCGGAAACAATAAAAGTCACCTTACGCTGAAGTAAGGTGACTGAATAAATTAATCAATTCTAATTAAGACGCGGACACTACTGTCGGCTTGTCTTCTGCCTTACCAGCTTCTTTGTTTGCTGACTCTGAAGTTGCTTTCTCATCGGCATCATCTTCTGGAACATCTTCAAAGCCTAAAACTAGGGTTAGAACAAATGACAGAACAATAGACAATGCGATCAGACCGAACACCCAAACGATACTCATTGGGTCATTCACATCGAAGAACTGAACACTCGTAAACAAGCTTGGTGCTGCCATCGAGTGACTCGCAAGGCCACCCATGCCCGCTAATGCACCTACGATAAAACCAGTAATCATTGTTGCGATAAGTGGACGTTTCAGACGAACAAGCACGCCGTACAATGCAGGCTCAGAGATACCGGCGAAGATAGCTGAAGCACCTGCGGCTAATGATGTCTGCTTTAGTGCGCTGTTTTTGGTTTTGTAAGCAACAGCCAGACACGCACCACCCATACCGAGGTTGGCACCGATTTCTGAAGGCATAACCATACCTTCACGACCCGTCTCAGCAATGGTTTGAATAATCGTTGGAGTAAATACACGGTGCATACCAGTAAGAACAAGTAGAGGCCACAGTGCGCCCATGATAGCAACCGACAACCAACCTAATGTGTCATGAATTGTGTAAACAAGCGCTGAAAGTGCAGTACCAACCCAAATACCAAATGGACCGATAAGTACGATAGCAACCGGAGCTGCAATCAATACGATAAGCATAGGTTTCAGGAAGTTTTTAGTCACAGCAGGGGTAATGCTATCTACCCAACGTTCTATGTAAGAAAGAGCCCAAGTCATCACAAGTACAGGAATAACCGTGTAGGTGTATTTCACTGACGTGATTGGGATACCGAAGAAATCAACGTGCTTGCCTTCTGCTGCTTGCGCCATCAATTCCATAAAGTTCGGGTGGATTAAGACACCGGCAATCGCAATGGAAAGAGACATATTGGTCTTGAATTTGATCGATGCGGAAGCGGCAACCATAACCGGTAGGAAGAAGAAGGCGCCATCGCCAATCGCTTTCAAGATAATCAAGGTAGGTGCATTTGGCTCAACCCAGCCCAGCATCTCAAGTACCATGGCGAGCAGTTTGACCATTGAAGCGCCAATGATTGCTGGGATAAGAGGCGACATGGTACCAACCAGTGCGTCCAACATTTTCGCACCAATTGACTTAGCCGTTAGCTTCTCTTTTTTAGCAGGAACCTCTGACTCAGATACAGTGGATAGCTCACAAAGCGCCATCACTTCTTTGTATGCATACGATACCTCGTTACCAATGATAACTTGTACTTTGTCTCCATTATCAACAACACCCATCACACCTTTCAGTGCTTTTAGCTTGTTAATATCGACGCCATCTTGGCTGTGTAAAACGAATCGTAGTCGAGTCATACAGTGTGTTAGGGCAGCCACATTTGTCTTGCCCCCAAGATGCTCAACAACAGATTTCGCAATTGCGCGGTAATCGTTGGCCATTTTATCCCCCAAAGATCTCTTTCCAGTGATTTTTAAACGCGAATATAGTGAGATGTGACTAATTTTCCGTCAGTAGGATGCAAAAACAATCACAATTGTTGTGAATTGTTGTTTTGTGTCCTTCATCACACTTCCTTAAGTTACCGGTAACATGTTACCGGTAACGCTTATAAGATAAAGCCATATTTACAAGCGATGTTCAAAATTGAGATCACGCGCAAATTTGTTAAGAGGATTGAGTTATGGCTGGTAGTAGTGTCATCGTCATGGGTGTCAGTGCTTGTGGGAAAAGCACGATAGGCGAGCAGTTGGCAAAAAAACTTGGGCGTAAGTTCATTGATGGTGACGACCTTCATCCTCGAGCAAACATTCAAAAAATGGCGTCAGGCCAACCTCTTAATGATGATGATCGCATTCCATGGCTGGAACGCGTTCGTGATGCAGCGTACAGCCTAGAAAGTAAAAATGAGCACGGCATTATTGTGTGTTCTGCGTTGAAGAAGAAGTACCGCGACCAAATTCGCGAAGGGAACAAAAACCTCACCTTTCTCTTTTTAGATGGCAACATTGACCTGATCTTGCATCGAATGCGTCAGCGCCAAGGCCACTTCATGAAAGAGAACATGATTAAAAGCCAGTTCGAAACATTAGAAAGACCCGATCACGAGCCAGATACGGTTGTCATCAGCATTGATGGCGATATTGATGACGTTGTGGACTGTGCTGCGATTGTGCTTTCAATGACTGATGAGGCAGAAACAGCATGACCCTTCCAACCATCCAAGCGGTGACTCAACGATTAATTGAACGAAGCAAAGAGACTCATGAAGCGTTTCTAAACCGAACCCAACACCAAGCCTCTGCTGGCAAAGGTGGTAAAGGGCTTTCTTGCGGCAACTTGGCTCATGCTGTCGCAGCTTCTTGCTCCGATGAGAAACGCTCGATTCTTGATCTCACTAAATCCAATGTGGCGTTAATCAGCTCTTACAACGATATGTTAAGCGCTCACCAGCCGTATCAACACTATCCAGATCAGATCAAAAAGGCGTTAGCTAAGTTCGGCCACACCTCTCAAGTAGCAGGCTGTGTTCCTGCGATGTGCGACGGGGTAACTCAAGGGCAACCAGGCATGGATATGTCTTTGTTTTCAAGGGACTTGATTGCTCAATCGACCGCTCTTTCACTGAGTCACAACGTGTTTGATTCAACCCTATTACTTGGTATTTGCGACAAGATAGCTCCAGGACAACTGATGGGCGCGCTCTCTTTTGCACATCTACCCACCGCTTTTGTTCCGGCGGGCTTGATGGCAACGGGCATCAGCAATGATGAGAAAGTACATATTCGCCAAGAATACGCGGCTGGTAAGGTAGGAAAAAGTGCCTTACTGGATATGGAGTGCAACGCTTATCACTCAGCGGGCACCTGCACTTTTTACGGCACAGCCAATACCAATCAGCTGGTATTTGAAGCGATGGGGCTGATGCTTCCGGGCTCAGCGTTTATTCATCCTGACTCTAAATTGCGCGCATCACTCACTCAGCATGCCGCCATTGAAATTGCTTCAATGACACCACAAGCCGCAAACTTCCGCCCGCTTTCTGAAGTCTTTACCGCTAAAAGCTTAATCAATGGCATTGTTGCCCTACTCGCATCAGGTGGCAGCACTAACCACAGCATTCACATGGTCGCAGTAGCACGCGCAGCAGGATTTATTCTGACTTGGCAAGACATCAGCGATCTATCCGATGTAGTGCCTTTACTTGCTCGAGTTTATCCCAACGGTCCAGCAGATATGAATGCGTTCCAAACGGCAGGCGGAGTTCCCGCGCTGCTACGCCGTTTAGATCAAGCCAACTTACTGCACCGAGATGTCACACCTACCTTTGGCTCGTTTGAAGATCAAATGAGTATTCCAGAGCTTGAAAATGGAAAGCTAACGTGGAAAAAGTGCAAACAGTCGGCAGATGCAGAGGTAATTGCAGGCCAAGAACAGGTATTCCAAAGCACAGGCGGAACGCGAGTCCTTTCAGGGAACCTTGGCAACGCAGTGATTAAAGTGTCAGCGGTTGCAGAAGAGCGACGTGTAATAGAAGCACCTGCGGTAGTTTTTGATTGCCAACATAAGGTAGAAGCTGCGTATCAACGAGGTGAGCTCAACAAAGATTGCATTGTTGTGGTGATAAATAATGGACCAGCTGCGAACGGTATGCCTGAACTGCATAAGCTCATGCCGATTCTAGGTAATGTTCAGAAACAAGGGTTTAAAGTGGCTCTGGTTACTGATGGGCGCCTTTCTGGAGCCTCAGGAAAGATCCCATCCGCGATTCATGTCTCACCAGAGGCTATTCGAGGAGGAACTATTGGGCTTGTTTGCGAAGGCGATATCCTGCGCTTAGATTGCGCGAGTGGCGAACTCAATAACCTCAACGACATGCAATCTCGCCAAGCGAAGGTATTTGAGGCAGACGCCAACCAGCAAACCATGGGGCGCAACCTATTTAGCGTGATGCGCCAAAGCGTTTCGAGTGCAGAACAAGGGGCGAGTTTTATCGTCTAGCTGTGTCATTACTTAAATGTAAAAGCAAAAGGGGCATCATTTCGATGCCCCTTTCAGTTTCCACCATACTTGGTTAAACGCTTTCGCCATCAGTGATGCGATAGCCCATATCCACTACCGTTTCCGTGACTGGCTCACCTTTCAATCGGGCAAGCAGTAGCTCGGCACTTTTCTTACCTATTTCATAACGTGGCGTATCCACGCTAGTCAGTTTTGGGCGTATGGTTTGACCGATATCTAACGCGTTATAGCCCACCACAGATAGCTGTTGCGGCACTTGGATTCCACGTTGCTGGGCAATGAGCAAGGTACCTATCGCGATGTCATCATTGGTGCAGAACACGCCATCTAGATCTGGGTAATCCGCAAGAGCGCGATCAAGCAGATCTTCAGCCAAAGAGAAGTTAGAGTGCTGTTCAGTCAACACGTGTTTAGGCTCTAATCCAGCCTCATACATCGCTTTGTCATAGCCTTGCAAACGCAACTTGGTTCGCGCATCCAATCGAGCGCCAAAGTAAGCAATAGAGCGTTTACCAGCTTCAATCATTCGCTTCACGACATGGTAAGAAGCATCAATATGGTCCAAGCCAACAACCATATCGATCGGATTGGTTGGGAGTTCCATCGTTTCAACAACAGAAACACCTGAATTCTTGATCATCTGTAACGTGCGGGGGGTGTGGTGGCTTTCCGTCAATATCAACCCATCAACTTGATACGAAAGCAGCGAAGCAATCTTTTCCTCTTCTTCCACAGCATCATAGCTAAAGTGAGCAAGCAACGTCTCGTAGCCATTCTCTTTAGTAACCGTTTCGATACCTTGAACAAACGCGGCAAAGATTTGGTTTGATAACGAAGGGAGCAAGATACCGATCGCTTTACTCGACGATTTAGAGAGCATAGCTGGCGCTTTGTTTTCGATGTATCCCATCTCTTCAATAACCGCTGCAATTTTAACGCGAGTTTTGGCTGCGACTGAATCGGGATTGCGCATGTAACGAGAGACGGTCATCTTTGTGACCCCCACTTTGTCTGCAACATCTTGAAGTGTGGTTCGAGTTTTCTTCTGCTGTTCTGTCATAACTATTTGAACTCTTTATTATGTTACAAGTAACATTATAAAGTTCTCACCGCCTCAAGTTCAACCCATTCGTTGTCATCGACACATAGTATTGAAATCGTTCTACCATCGGCAAATTAGTTTGGCGTTAACGAAAGGTTGGTATCACGCATGCTTGATGAAAGCTTGGCTTAACTGCTGAAAGAGTGAGTCTACGTTGGGTAGAGTTGTCAGATGTGCGGACAACGGAGTATGAACTTGCGCGTCCACCACGGTTGGATTGCCACAAACTTGATTATAAAAATTTACGGGTGCAACGATGTTCTCTAAGTCGACATCCAACAAGATACAGGCTTGCGAAAGTACAATTTGGCCGCCCCCTTGTTTAAGCAAAACACGCTGCGCAGTGCCCACTATTTTTTGTTTGTTGATATTGAGATTGTAATCACCATCGCAATAAGAACCGGGAGTCGCGTGTACATCCACATCGATACCCAGTTCTTTAAAAAACAGGGTTAAGATATTGCACAGATGTAGATACGCTTTTTGGATGTTGTAGGCTTCATCACGAGGCCAATGGTAAATGTGCGATAAGTTAATGATCCCCGGCAGTTGGGGAACGGGAGCGCCGCCTGTTTTACGTGAGGTGAGTTGCCAACCTTGTGCCGCGAGTTGTTTTCTAGACTCTACGGTCACAGGCCACTTTTTACCTGCGGGCAAAACAAGTGTCGGCGCTTTTGCTTGCCACAACATTAAGGCTTGCCCAATCTCACCCGCCTGAATTTGCTGCAATAATTCAGCTTCTTTTTCAAACGCACGATCAACATCAATGTGCGGGTAACGTACGAGTTTATTGGTTAACTTCAATGCACTTTCCTCTACAGATTGTGGTGACCTATCATTTAACGTTCTGCAATGGTTGATGAGATATGGGACTATGTGCGATGAAACATAGCACCAAAAGTTAGTTATTGGCGCCATAGTAGTTTGTCAGTTGCCCATCTCAAAGGTGAGTGCTAACATTTGTACACACACCAATAAAGGAATACATCATGGACACTAGAATTCAATTTCGTGTTGATGAAGAAACAAAACGCCTAGCTCAACAGATGGCTGAGAGCCAAGGTCGCACACTGAGTGGTGCTTGCCGTGAGCTTACTGAGCAACTCGCTGAGCAACAAAGACAGACATTATCTCACGATGCATGGCTAACTGAACAAGTAAACCTAGCATTTGAGAAGTTTGACTCAGGAGAATCCGTTTTCGTTGAACACCAAACTGCTAAATCTCGAATGGAAGAACGCAAAGCCAGAATACGTAATCGAGGTAAGCAATGATTTTATGGGAAGAAGAATCACTCAATGATCGTGAAAGGATCTTTGAGTTTATCTATGACTTCAACCCTGATGCGGCAGAAAACGCTGACAACCTCATTGAAACAAAAGTAGAAAACTTGCTTGAGCAGCCTCTAATGGGTGTACAGAGAGACGGCATTCGTGGGCAATTACTTATAATTCCTGAGATTTCAATGATCGTCTCCTATTGGATCGAAGGCGACATTATCCGAATTATGCGCGTACTCCACCAGAAACAAAAGTTCCCAATGGATTGATTACTTCCTCTGGGCAACTAGCCCAATTAAGGGGTGAACAACGCCTCCACCCAACCTAAAGCATTGCGCCATAAACACTTAACTTGAAGTAGGAGCAAAAGTGCCAAGCGTTGGGAATCCCTCTTAAATTGCTTGTTATAACACAATTGCTACACGTCACTTTCCGTTAGTATCTGACGACAATTTCGTACTGTAAGGACGCGAATTTCATGGCTGAGGCTATATATGATTCGATAGTGACCAAACAAAATTTCACGGTAATTGGTATGAGGCAGCTCAGGAACCATTCGCCCCATGTCAGGCATACTTGAGAGTAAATCAGTTTTATCAAAAACCTCATTAACCCAGTTTTCTGCCGCCACTGGATTATCCAGTGAAATAAACTCGGCTGCATCACCTAACTTTTGTAATGCTAGTGGTGACCAGACTACTTTCATTTCTTAATGCGCCCCAATACTTGAGCACGAGCGTCTTCATTGGAAACACCTAAACCTGAAGCTAATTGTGCTTCAGCAGTACGCATTTCTTCCAGTAACTCGATCTTCTCTTGCATTGCTTCATATTCTGCAACATCAAGGACAACCGCAACACCCTTACCACGTTGTGTGATAACTAGTGGTCTGCGAGTTTCGTTAATCTGTTTAATAAATGACGTCACGCCAGCACGAAATTCAGACAAAGGCTGAATATCTTGATCAAAATGGATGCGGCTCATGTTGAACTCCCTATGGTACAATTTAATGTACAAATAATAGTTCAAATAGCAATTTTGAGCAATAGCCTGATTTTGTGTTATAGCCGCGTTAAGGGGTGAGCAACGCAATACCGAAGCCGCTGCATTCCACCTTAATCACTAAGACCAACGCATAGTAAAAATGCCACGCGTTGGAAATCTGTCTTAAACAGTTAGCATTATTCTCCAAAGATATCAGAGTGACTTAAAGCTTTATCCCACGGAGCTTTAAATCTAATATCTGAACCAAAAATATTCACCGAACCATCTAAATTACAAGAGCCTTTTTGACGTTCCACGTTGGAGGTTTTAGTAAAGAACAGGTCACCATATATAGAGCGGTAACAAAATGATGGCTTTAAGTAGTTAAAGTAACTCGCTGCAAAACCAACACTATCGTTGCTCACATGCTTCTCATCAATGGACAACAATACAAACTCTTCTCCAGCAGAAAGGAGAATTTTTCCCGTCATACCATAAAACATTACTGGATAATCTTTCGTACTATGACCTGTCGATTTTTCAAACGTTGAAGCTACTTGTTTCCAATTCAGTTCATTTCGTTGAGTTAGCATGTCATCATTAAAATGAAAGTCGATGCCAGTGATAATTGCAGGTCCTAACCCATCATTACGAATAGCTAAGGAAACGCTCCCATCCTCATTCAATTCTGGTTGTTCCACAACAATATACGGAACGACACTTCTACGATTGTGCTCTTCTGAAATATCTGCTTGCCAAAATGTCGCTATCATTGCCATTGCCGCTATAAACAATGAGCAGCCTTCGATTATTGATATTTTCTTCAAGTATTTCTCCAATAATGCAACGCCTGCATAACACGTTTACTACTATGCAATTGTACTTAAAAATTGACACCTTAAAACGAGAAACACCCGACAACCTGAGATGCCGAGTGTAGTAAATCGTGTTGATGCGATTGTTAGGTGCGTGCGAAACATTTCGTTGAAAGCTCTCGTGCTAGCATTGACTCTTCTTTTGTTGCTTCAAATTTCAAGTCAAACCGACCTCCTACATAGTACGGCAACTCTTTTTGAGCGTAATAATTAAGTTTATCTGGTGCATAGAGAAAGTATGAAACAAGGTCATTTTCATATAATCCCGTTAACGCTCTAGGCAAAATTAGTTCCATTTCACGTTCTAGATAACTTATCGCATCGTATAACGCCAAAGCTGAAATGTTCGGAATTTCTTTAAGCTTTTTAATATCTTTGAGATTGTCTCTCGCTATATGGACACAAGCATCCTGTAGCGTTTGCACATCGTAACCGATAACATTTATTTCCCTGTTCTTGATAGCTATGGCTAACGGAGGAGTGAGCGTATAATAAACTGATTTTCCGTTATTCCCACAGGATTCTGTCCTATAACCATTTGCTTTTCTTAGCATTTCAATTATTTCAGAAAATTTCTCTTTTGAAAGGAATCGATTTGCTTCTGTAAAGAAATTCACATCAAAAAACTCACTGTACAGCCAAGCTCTACGTTTTCGGATGTTTGAGATTAATAGATACGCCTGTTTAGCCGACCGAAAGTTCTGCTTTACCTCTGGATACAAATTAAAAACAATATAAAAAATACCTGCTGCATTTATTGATATATACAATGAAACCAAAGGATATTGAAGACTTTCGCTGGACATAAAAACTGTAGGAAACAACGAAAACATGATAAGCCAAAATCTTTTTTTTGTTAGGCATATAACACAAGCAGCAACTTCTTGATTGCGAAAAGTATAGCTATGATGATTTTCGTATAACAACTTACTGTATAAATTCAGAAGCCTATCTATAACAACAGGCTTAAATACTTTATATCTCTCGCACGCCATTTGACTAAATTTATTCATCTTTAATAATAACCACTTCAACTTACAACTACCCCTAAAGCACCTAACGAATGACATGGATTCCCCCTACCGAGGATCTGCCACACTTATGTGGTACTTAAATGCATCGGAGGCACCATGTCTGATTATTCTTATTTCTGCGGTATCGACCTAGCTAAAAACCACTTTAGTCTTCATGCCGTAGACCAAAATGGTAAGGTCATACTTCATAAGTCAGTAACCCGCTCTAAACTACTGACTACAATAGCAAATATGCCACTCATGCGTATAGGCGTTGAAGCGTGTGGTGGTGCACATTATTGGGCAAGAACACTCAATAAACTGGGTCATGACGCCCGCATCATGGCCGTTAAATACGTGGTTCCTTATCGAACTAAAGGGAAGAACGACCTTAATGATGCAGTCGCTATCTGCGAAGCTGTTCAGCGTCCATCAACTCGCTTTGTACCCGTAAAATCCCCCGAGCA
>NZ_AJYZ02000042.1:393002-393948 GCF_000272045.2 Vibrio crassostreae 9ZC13
ATTGACAAAAGAGGGAGTCCATGTAGCCCAATTAAGGGGTGAACAACGCCACTACCCATACCTAAAGCATTGTGTCATAAACACTAAATTTGAAGTAGAAGCAAAAGTGCCAAGCGTTGTGAATCCCTCTTAAATTGCTTGTTATGTTCGTCTAAACACGTTCTCACGATGATAAGAGAGATACTCTTTATTTTCTGAATGTAGGGAGACCTTTAACTCAGTATTGATGCCAAGTTTTTCTGGGTCACTTAAAGCATTGGAGATAAGAATTTTTCCTTTGTCATCGAAACTTATTAAGCCACTATCAAAAGCCTTGTCTAAGTTAGGTATCAATAACAATCCATTGTAAGGGTCTAGTCTCTCAAGATCTGTTGCCACACGCCACGGTTTAATGTGGGATGCTACAAGCATATTGCTTAAGCCATAATTACTAACACTACACGAGCCCCACAATGATATTAGCGCATCTCTAAATTTCCCCTGTCCAAGCCGAGCATCAACTAAACGTGCTTTGACTGTACTATCCCTACTGGACTCATACACTTCCTTAATATCACCTGATATAGAATTAGCTTGCTTTAGGTCATGCAAATAGCTTTTATACCATTTGAGAGCGCTACTATATTTGTTGTGAGCTGATTCATTCCATGACTTATAAATGGGTATTGAATTTATTCCTTTTTCAATATCAATCCACTCATTCCAATCAGTAACTTGTAACAGGTTTTTATCGGTAACTTTATGCTCATTTGCCCAGTCACTGATTTTTGATTTAATACAGTAAAAGTAATCTTCAACTGTAGAAGGCGCTAACTTAGTAGTACCTAACCAATCATAAAATGTCATACGTAAACCCTTTGCCAATACTCAACAACTTTCAGCATAGAACATAACGAATGACATGGATTCCCCCTACCGAGGATCTGCCACACTTATGTGGTACTTA
>NZ_AJYZ02000042.1:393958-419330 GCF_000272045.2 Vibrio crassostreae 9ZC13
TGGCAAAAAATTGTTGGTTAAAATGTTGAACGGAGTGAAAACAACCAACTGTTTTTTGTCCGTTTGAATGCCTTGTTAGTTGTTGATAGTTAAACATATTTACCTTACCAACAACACATGAATTTAATGAGTAGAAATGAGAATTAAAAAGCACCCAGTACCGCTACGTACAAAAAGTTGAACTTTGAGCCACTCAATTAAACTCATTGAAGCGAACACACTAAACCTTAAATTGACAAATGAGGCTGATTTTCGCTGGTTATCACCTAAAAGTGAATGGCGAAAACTGAGCGAAACACATGCAAAGCCAATTTAGAATACACCGCGCTTACAATAAAATATTACTCTTATTAGCGGTACCAACTAACGCCTTGCATCAGCGACCAAATGGCCGCGTAGCGGGCATTCGGTCCGACTGCATGCGTTTGTTATGTGATTTTTTCAACGCTCACTTGACTTTGCTCGGCGTTGGCATCGTGTACTTATCCAGACTTTCTAAATCAGGCTCATAGATGCGCATGAGGAAATTCCAGCCATCTACTATTGGAAGATTGTTCTTGGCTGATTCACCACAGCCTCCAAAGTTCACGTCAAAAGTTCCGTCACTATTAAAATCGATATTGTACTCATTCAGAATAGCTTTCTTGTCAAATATCCAGCCATCAGCGTTGTACATAGTAATAGAGAAGAAACCGCCTGTATTGAAAGGTGGAACTTTGTAATTTGCCGTGAAGCAACCTTTACCGTCTTGCTGCGCGTAGGATAGGTATCGTGCATTCTCATCTGGCAATAGCCCCCAGCCAGCTGCAGTACCTAATAGGTGCATATGTTCATCGACAGTTCCACGAGCGCCTTGCATATTATTTAGAGAACCTTTTTGGGCTGCCTCAGCCGCCAGTTTGTCTCTAAGTGCAATGAGTTGCTCCATATCGTACTCTGGCAATACATGTGGTTCCGTTGCTTCAGCCGAAATCGCTATTTGCTTCTGCAAAGCCTGAACCTGGGCAATATCTTCAGGGTCGTTAGGATTAATTCGGGTGCGAACGGCAACCATAACAAAGTCGGTGTCAGCCTTGATTTCATGTGTTCCCGGTGTAGTAAAAACCTGGTCGATGTAATGGTCATTTTGAACGACCATAGCAGACATATAACGACCATTGGTTTCTGGTAATGTAATTGACGCTCCTTTAGAAACATTGACTATAGCTCCGCTATAGGTTGTATCCTGGTTCATACGAACGACGGTTTGATTGTTTAAATCGAACTCTCCCACAGGAAAATGAAAGAAGGTATTTATTTCCGCTAGTTTTGTAATGTTCCCAAAAGCTACATCAGACTCAGCAACTTTATAATTACTGAGATCGACAGGTGTCGCAGCAATCGCCTTAGCCGATACGAATAGCATTAAGAACACATGTAATATTATTTTTTTCAAAATCTGATTCCTTAGTAAGTTGCGCCTAGATAGGCATAGGTGCTCGAACACTTTGTCCATGTAGCCCTGTTAAGGTGTGAGCAACGCAATACCGATGCCACCGCAGACTACCTTAAACACAAAACGCAACGCATAGCAAAGGTGCCAAGCGTTGCGAATCATTCTTAAACAGATTGTATGGATAATAAGCACTCCAATCGGGTAATGTGAGACCCAGGCTTTAGCTGCAACTAAAGCTTTCTATGTAGTAGTTCGTTTAAACGCTGGCTCCTCTATCGAGAGACCGATAACAAACATGAACGCTACATAGGACTTCAAGCATAAACCTCGAATAGTCGACTGGGTCTCGAACCCGCATTACGCAAGCATGAGTTAGCTTATTATGAATACCAAAATCAATCAAAGCATCAACGTTGGAGTTGATACCGGCAAAACACAATTAGACATCCACATCAGGCCACTAGACCTATTTTTCTCAGTAGAGAACAATGATAAAGGCATCAAAAAAGCACTCAAAACGATTAAGAGTCACAGTCCTGAACGAATCGTTATTGAAGCAACAGGCCGATTAGAAATGCCTTTTGTTCTTGCATGTGCAGAGGCTCAATTACCTATTGTCAGAGCAAACCCTGTCCACATAAAACGGTTCGCTGGTGCTATTGGCCGCAGAGCCAAAAATGATCGTTTAGATGCAGAATTGATTGCTCACTATGGAGAAGCAATCAAACCAGCTCTTACTGTCATAAAGCCAAAAAACATACGCCTAATGAGTGACTTAGTCATTCGCCGAAACCAGTTGTTATCCATGCAAACCATGGAAAAGAACCGAATCCAGATACTTCCCGCTTCTCTCCATCCGACTATCAAACCGATGCTAACCACGATAAAAAATCAAATCACCAAGTTAGAAGAAAAGCTCGTTAAACTCATTGAAGATAGCCCTGAATATCAGGCTAAAAACACAATATTGCAGAGCGTCCCTGGAATAGGAAACATTGCCGCTGCATCAATAATTAGCAACGTACCAGAACTTGGCTACATCACAAATAAACAAGCGGCATCACTAATTGGTGTCGCTCCAATAACACGCGAAAGTGGGCGCTACAAAGGTAAGCGCGTGATCCAAGGCGGTCGAGCGCAAGTACGCACAGTGTTATATATGGCAATGATGTCAGCCATGCAATGTAACCCCGTATTCAAAGCAACTTATGCTCGACTTGTAGCTGCCGGAAAGCCTAAGAAAGTCGCAATAATCGCGTGTGTTCGAAAGATGGTTGTGACTCTTAACTCTATGCTGAGAGATGGCGCCATGTGGGATGAAAACACTGCCAAAAATTAATCATTGACGCCATAGTCGTTTGTTAGGTGAATTACACGAAGATTACAAATAATTACCCGCTTTTTCATAAGCTTCAAGCTCTATCGGGGATTCCCGATAACCAAAGATTGCGAGTTGCAGTAAATACTTTTTTGTAAACTCATCAAGACCTAACTCTTCCGCTTGTTTTACATGAATTAACTCATGTGAGAGAAGCAATTTATCACCCTTAGCTTTAGTGGAAATCCAAATACCATATCCAAACGTAGTGCCTGTGAAATAAGGAGAATCAAGACCTAACCGCTGCATCTGAAATAAAAGTGATTCGTTTTTAGGTAAAGGCAATTTGTCCGCATAATAAACACGTACTTTTTCAGGGTGTTTAATGCCAATTTTACGAGCTATTTCGAGGTATTGAGGCAATAGTGGCTCTCCTTGAGATAAGGCTATATTTTCATTGTTTCTTACATATTTGATAGATAATGGAAAATATGCATCTATTTGCTCCACTAAGTGAACTGGCGGATTTGAATAGACTTCAGATTTATCTTTGCAGCCCAGAACTGAAAAAATCGAAATCGCCAACATTATGGACTTTGAAACAGTCTTCATACTTTGAGTGAACTCCTTTTCACCTAACATTTTAATATCGTGCAGGCACGAATTCACACTTTCAGCATATCCGAAATTCATTGCTTAACCAACTGAAAAATAAGCACATAATACAGTATAAATCCGATTTTCAGGTGCAAACCGTGCAAACACACATAGCTTCCTATTCAAGGCACGTTATCACTGAAGAACTTCCATTTAGTTACCGACTATTCAATAGCTTAGAAACACTTAAACAACGTATTCGTGCGTAGCTGTGATTGAAGATCAGTCTCTAGTGGTCTAGTGGTCTAGTGGGTTAGAAATTTGGGGACAAAGTTAGAACTCTAGGCATGAGGAAAAGTAAGGCAAGTTCCTGAGTTTGAAACAGAGTTCACCCCCTCTCTGGCTCACTTTGGGGCATTTCCATGTTAGAAAGTGGGACGAATAAAACCGATTGTAAACAAACAAAAGCCACCAAGCTTAAACTTGATGGTTTTTATTATTAACTGCTTGTTCAGCAGGAAGGTTGCTTTCTTCCTGGCCTATTCTTAGCTGCCTATTCGGCAGGACACGACGGTGTAGATCAATAATAAGGATTGGGGTATTTCTTAGCTGCCTATTCGGCAGGACACAGTACTACGGCAAGGAAATTGGTCGAGTTGTATTTCTTAGCTGCCTATTCGGCAGGACACTGTAGAATATAGTCTCTAACAATCTGATTCTGCATGCTTAAAGTCACAATTCACCAAAATACCCTTTTTCTCCTTACTTCTGTAAGTCCTTGTTTTTAATTCTCTAAAAAAGAGCTTTAGAAAAAGGGTTTAAAAACGTAACTCAGGTACCGTCCCTTTTCTTTCTTGATTGGTGGCTAAACCATAACTATTAAAGTTTGCTGCAACGCGATCACCGACAAACTCCTTTTGTACAAACAACATATAATCTTCCCCTGATGAACCGCTGGAGATTGGTATTCGATGAAAACTATCGATGACACGCTCTTCATTGGTGACTGGTAATGATGGTCCAGCACCAGACAGTTCGGCTCTCGCCATGCTGCGTTTGATTCGGCGTTTCTTAGAGCCTAAAAAGCTTTTCCCGATCATTTGGTTACGGACAAACCTCACTTCAGCCGCAGTGTCTGGTACCTCACAGACACTGGAGATCTCAAACAAACCTTCATTTACCATCATAGAGAAATAGGGCTGAAAAGAGAGTCCAACCATCATCTCCTTATCTTCGGCAACAAAGGCAATAGTTTGGCCGACTGTCGATTCATTCCAATCAGGAAAGCTCACACCAATCCTATTCATCGCTTGTCGGTTATTGACCATAAACAAGTGCATTTGGGATATACACCGCCCTGCCAATAATTTATGGTCGGCTTGTGCAGGCATGTAACGTATTAAGAAATAGTAACGCTCAGTCATATCTATCCCTTACTTCGCTTTGGAACAATTGAATAGGCCGCCTTTAATCAAGACAGACATGATGAAGTGCACATCATTTGAGATGACTTGAGAAGCTGTCATACTTTCAATCCAGCTCTCTGTATTTCTGAGCAGTTGATAGAAGTCGTTTCCATGCGCTGAGTGTCGCCTTGCTATAACGTATTCTCGGTCTGCCCCGTATTCATTCACTCTTAAGGGCTTATCTGCATCTTCATGCCACCAATCGTCAATCGATTGCAACGCTGCACCAACTTTTTGACCATGAAATGCAACAGTTTCCTTTCCGTCCAATAGTTCGACAGTAGCTAACTGCTTAGTAGGAACACCATCTTCTCGGCTATCCAAAAACTCTTGACTTGGGTAAACCTCATCTCCCCAACCAACTCCAATTTTAGCTTTGACATCCATATAGAAATATTCGGTTGGGTCAGACAGGGCTCGCATCAAATAGGCTGTGAGCTTTTCTAGGCATTCTGCTGAAGCCTCATCCCAATGACCATACCAAGAAAGCTTTGTTGCGTTTTCTACAATCAAGGTTTCTGAATCACTGATGGTCACTTCAATCGACAGCTTTCGACACTCCCTGTTTCTCCAAAGCCAAGTACCAAGCAGTATATTCTTCGCGTATCGATGAGCGAGCTCCTGATACCCATTGAGCTCTTTATAAGTGTTAGCCAGTAACGAAAGTTTACTGCGCACTTCATCGTCACTACAGATGCCTGGGGTTAGAGAATTTGCTCGAATTCGAAGGGGAAATGCGCAGTAGATATCATCAACACCAGGTTTTACATAACACTCTTCGATGAACTGAGGATTGGAATGAGCTAAATCTTGTGGAGCAACATTCTTTTTTACAAACTTGCTCCCTTTATATGCTTCTGCATAACCACCTTTTGGTGCTCGCAGCCTAGTTCTATCAATTTCAAGGGGACACATCTCACCACTTTTCGAAAGATGGTAGAAATATGCTTTGCCAGCGGAAAGAGAGCGTACGTAGTTCAGCTGAGTACAAAGTTCCATAAGCGATTAATCCCTATAGTTTTTTATAAGAATAGTTTCGCTACTGCATTCTATCGACCAAAAGGCATGGTTTAAAAAGTGATCTCTTCCACTAAAACGAACTTCTATCGGATTCACTTTCTTAGCTAACCCTATCGCATTCTCTGCATAAGCGTGACAACGGGTGATTGAGTTGCCCCGTTTAGTTGGTTGTTCTAACAAATGGTAGCCAATAGAAACTGGCAAATTATCAGCGTCTTTAGTAATAAAACGCTCTAGCTCATCAAAATCACTCGACTGGTTCTCACTTGGATATAACCATCGTCCGTATGCTGGCAACCCTTTTATGACATGGAAAAGCTCGCTCCTACTGGTAAACGTCCTTAGCCACTCAATCTGGGTCGATAGCTGTGGTTGGTATAATGCCCCTCCGGCGAAAGCTACGGGAAGTGCCGTTTTAAGCGCGGACTTAAAGTCTGAAATTCGGCTGTCACTGTGGACTCTGATAACTAAGTCTATTTCTAGGTCCGCCAATCGTTCACTACGAATAGTTGGTCGCTTCGCGTTAGAAACCGTTCGTGCTTTGGCCACTGAGTTGGGCTCGGTAAGCTTCGCTGTCGGTTGAATGTTCTCGCTTCGAACATAAAAAGAGAAACTCGAAAACTCAAACGGGAAATCACAATTAACTAGCTTATTAAACTCTCTTTGATAATGGTGCATGAACCCCCAAATAGCCGTCAAAGAAGGAGCACCACACAGGTATGGGCTACTCATTGCGACCGCATCTTGCACTCTCATTGATGACAAATAGATATACTGCTCACCCGTTACCTTATCTTCATTTCCATTTGGTTTACTGAGTTGTTCAAGTACCCATACAATTTGGGCTTTGGCGACCTGCATAAGCTTAGGATGATAGGCAAACTTTGCGGCATACTTGTTATTCTGAAACGAGAGATGCAAGCGACGATTTAACTCACTAGCTAAAGAGCCTAGGTCCGATTCTGGTAGCGACAAAAAGGATTGAACTAAAGTGTCATCATGTTTCAATTTCTGTTGATTGGGTTCAGCATCAACGATATCTCTTAACTCAATTAATGGGAGCATCCACAGGGCTATCTGCTTTCGCAATATCTTACTTCTAACCTTACGAGCGCTCTCTCTTTGCTTCTGTGTTTTTGATGGCTCTGATCCAATTAAGTGATTTAACACCTGACAAATTTTGGCGTTAGTTACCTGATAGTCATCAAAGTAGTGACCACTCTTTTTGCGACTTTCAGTTAACGTCCCACCCTGCGCTGGTTTGACGTCTAGCGGGTAGTTAAGGACTTTCATATGCCCACCTAAACTGCCACACAGATTCCCGATACTTGCCGAGTTTGGCAATGACGAAGACACAAAGCTGAGTTTACTTTCCTGACTTCGCGATCTCACTTCTAGCTCACTTTGGATGGCATGACTGACCACTGGGGTCACCGAAATATAACCACCCTCCCAAGGAAACCGTAGCTGCTTACTGTAAGAACTGACACTATCGGGAAAATGATTATCAGGGAGCTGCTTTTCAATTGTATGTTTTAAGCGAGCGAGTGACTTAGCACCTAACCCAAATTCTTTGAGCAACTCAATCCAAACGGGGCTTTCTTGCTGTATAAGAGAAAGAATGCATAGTCGCTGTGATTGCCAACTAAAAGGATTCAATAACCACAATGTGTGACGATACACCGCAGAGTTATGCGCCCACCCCAAACGTTGCTCTAATACTGAGCTTGATATAAACGCCTCGGTTGTAGCAAGAGGCTGTGCAATTATCCGCTGATCTTTAACTCGGCAGTCTGGAAACTTGAGATTATGAGTATGGAACCATTTGATTTCACCAAGGGACGCCTCTAGGTTCTCAGCCGCTTTTAAATGCCTTTTAGCTCGGGCAACATCCAACCAATCCAAGCATCTATCTGATTGATGGCTTGAACTGAGATTGAGTAAGATCGTTAGCGCTTCTTTTTCACACCCATCAACACAGACATCTTCCGTATAGGGCATGAACATCTTCTTTAAAGCAGACTGCTTTACTGCTTCGTCTTCAATTGTTAATAAGTCACTTAATTTCGTCATAATTACCACTCAGGTAGATACACACTTAAACCATCACTTTCAGAGCTCATTCGAGTCAACTTTGTTTCGATGACACTTCTTAAAGTAAACGCCGATTCATGACTCGCTATCTTTGTATGCATTCGCGGCCTGATCGCGGCTTTAATCTCACCAAACTCATACAGCCGATACACTTCATCCGTTGTACAAGAGAGCAATGTGGAAGCTTCTAAGGGGCTGAGCAGTACATCACCGATATTTCCTTTAGCGCTTGAAGGCACTGTTGCCACTAGCTTTGTAAAGTAAGCTAACACCTGAGTAAGTACGATATTGTGACTCAGCTGCCGACTGGGTAACTGACGGCAATCTTTAAGCAGAGCACCAAAGGCTTCATTGAAAAATACCTTCTTCCAATCTTTTACTCGAACGAGTTCTGCCTTCTCTTTCAAAGCATCGAAGTCTTGCCACAATGAGGTTGGCCAAGAGCCGCAGTATTCGATGAATGATTCGAAACTGAAGTCATCGATATTGCCATAACGATTTACATACCAAAGTAAAAAGCCATAGCGCTCAGATAACGTCATTTCTCCTTTTAGTAATCCCAAGGATTTTGAATCATTCCCTGACAACCATTGAGCAACTAATACCTCCACCTCTGGCGCATCTTCTACTGGCGAATTTCGGAGTTCGAAACCACATTCACATTGGCTAATAATCTCGGTACTTTGGTATTCAAGCCTCGACTTACACTCAGGGCAGTGATGAATCAGCTTACAGCCATGATGTTCACAAGCTTGGTGAGAGATAAATTGCCACTGCTGGCGAATGTAGGGAGCTTCGTCAATACACAGCGGGCAAATAGGCGTGAAGCGTTTGCGAAGAAAAGCATAAGGGTAATCAACCCCGAATCTATGTACAGCTTTGTATTGCGGAGAGAATTGAGCTTTTGAATGTGATAGCGCTAGGCGCAGTACACCAAAGTTATTGAGCTTTAGTTGGTTCTCAAGATGAATGAGAACCCGCACTCGCATTTGGCTTGTGGTTTGAGCGTGGTAGATATTAACTCGTTCGAGCTCTAAGGGGAAAGAACCAGCCATCGCTTCATGCTGATCCATGGTGTCGAACCAGATGTCTTCGGCGAAATGAGAAAATCGCTCGTAACCTTGCTCTTGCGATAAACGCAACAAGAAGCTTTCAAGCGATTCGTCAGAATAAAGTTGAATGTCTGTATTCACATGCCACCTAAAACTTAGAGTTTCTAAGTTTTAGTATCGGAGATATTTCATGCATTGCAACCATAGAGGCCAACATATTTTGCAAAAAACGCCTATGAACTCATTCAAAATACGACAGAATCGCTTGGTGATCACAGACGTGATGGCGGGGTATGAAACACGAAAATGCCCCAAAGTTTGCTACGCTTCGAAATACGTTACAGATAGTCAGCTAGTTTTGATATATAAAAAGTAATGCGTGACAAAACACAAGACCTGACCCCGCCACTACCTCTTTCATAGCCAGTCCCGTTAGTAACCTCTCAATCAATATGTGACCGAAATCAAGCTAAACATCATGTCATATGTGATAAATTTCATAAAAATTATTAGTTTAGTGGAAATTGAATGCGCTTGTACGAACACGGTTCAGAATGGAGGCGATGGGACCTTCACGTTCACACCCCAGATTCAGTATTAGAAACACAATTTAAAGGCGACTGGGACGGTTACATTTCAGCTATCGAGCAGTCAGATTCTGGTGTTGCTGTAATTGGTATCACGGATTATTGCTCTATATCTGGTTATGAAAAGGTTGTGGAGTATCGCCGCCAAGGGCGAATGAAAAATATCGAAACAGTTATCCCCAATATTGAGTTTAGGGTTACCCCCAATACCGAAAAAAATAAAGGGATAAACATCCACATACTCGTTAATCCTGATTCCACACATCATATAGCTGAAATCAAGAACGCTCTTAGTCGTTTGTGCATAGACCATCATGGTCAAAACTATGCCTGCTCTGAAGACCAGTTAATGAGCTATGGTCGAGCATTGTATCCAGAGACAGCCAATTGTAATAAAACGTCATTAAAAGAAGGTATTAATAACTTTAAACCGTCTTACGATGTGCTCAAAAAATGGTACAGCGGAGAGAAGTGGTTAAAAGAAAACTCAATCGTTGTTGCGGCAAATGGTTCTAATGATGGTGTATCTGGTATTAAAGATGGTGGGTTTGCAGGCTTAAAGAAAGACATCTACCAGTTTATTGATATGGTATTTTCAGCCACACCAAGCGACATTAAATACTTTACTGGTCAAGGAACTAAAAGCAGAGAAGATATTGTAAGTGAACTTGGTCGTCTCGTGCCTTGTGTTCATGGCTCGGATGCACATTCTATCGAAAAGCTGTTTAAACCAGACCATGAGAGATACTGTTGGATTAAGGCTGACCCTACGTTCAATGGTCTAAAACAGGTTGTTTTTGAGCCTGACCGTGCATTTATTGGTGAACTTTCCCCAGAAACGAAAGCTGAATATCAGACCATTAAACGGGTGAGATACATTGATAATTCAGGTTCGAATAAATTTTCGAAGAAGTGGATACCGCTTAACAAAGACCTGAACACAATCATTGGTGGTAAGTCGTCCGGTAAATCAATGCTTCTATACCATATAGCGAAGGCTATCAACCCTAGCGAAGTCTCAACCAGAGTAGAGCTATCAAAGTCATCAACCTACAGCGACATTCCTAATTTAGATTTCGAGGTTGAATGGTCGAATAATGAAGTGTCTAGGCTGTCTGATGCTGACAACCAAGCAAAGGCTATCACCTATATACCTCAACTTTACATCAACCAATTGGCTGATAAAGATGGTCGAGAAGATTTAAACGAGTTGGTATCTAAAACTCTACTTCAAGATGATCAATACAAAGACTTCGTTAATGCCCTTGAGAATAGAGTACGCACAGTCAACTCATCCATTAATGACAAGATTGATACTCGATTCTTACTGATTAGTGAATACCAAAAGCTGTTCAATGAGCTGAACGAAATTGGTAACGAAAGGTCTGTTAAGAATGAGATTGCAGCACTTGAAGCTAGAGCAAAAGAGGTTCGAGAAAAGTCTAAATGGGCAGAAGAACAAGAGAAGCATTACGCCTACCTAGTTCATAGAAGACAGTGCGTTATCAGGGCAAAAGATAGGCTCACGTATATTCAGTCGGGCTTACAAAGATTTACTGAGAGTATTGATAACAGGCAAGACCAATGGATTGATACGATTCGAGGTCAACTACAGCAAGACTCAGGACTAATTGCACTATCAACTGTCCTCAAAGGCTTACTAAATTCGATGCAAGAAGACTTGGTAGTAGGGTTTAGTACAACCAAGGATACGGCGAATAAAAAGCTACAGTCGATCCCCGATAGATTGACAGCTTTAAACGAGAAGCTAGAGGGAATAGAGCGTGAGCTGAAACCCCTTGAAGAAGACGTGAAAGACAAAGCTGCACTTGAACAACTGAACAAGCAACTCAAGGCTGAGCGAGAGAAGCTAGCAAGAATCAATGTCAAAATAAAAGAGCTTGAGGCAATCACTAAGAAAGGTGAAGAGTGTATCAAGGAACTAAATGAGCAGTTTAGTTCACTAATCAATCTATACAAGTCTCACTGCTCCATAGTCAGCGATCATCAAATGGATGACGACATAAAGATTGAGGCAAAGGTTGTTGTCGATGCTCCCAAGTTTGATTCGTTCGTTAGTTGCTACCACAAATCAGGGGCAATTCGCACAGTCGTTAACGATGTTCTGGACGATAACGGTGATTACCATTTTGACGTGGATACTCACGCAGCCTTTGTTGAGAAGACCGCCAATACAATTAGAGGCAGTCAATCGCCTACCTTGCGTAAGAATCACAGCCTGAAAGATGCATACAAACTACTTTACGCTGACTACTTTGGGATCGACTTCCTTGTTACTTACAAGAACGACAGCATTGTACATATGTCGCCGGGTAAACGTGGTTTGGTCTTACTCAGTTTGATGCTTGAGCTTAGTAACTCAACGCACCCAATATTGATTGACCAGCCAGAAGATAACTTGGATAACAGAACGATTTACTCAGAGCTTAAAGATTTTGTTCGTAAGTGTAAGAGTAAGCGCCAGATTATTATGGTGACACACAACGCTAACTTAGTGGTGGCAGCCGATGCAGAGTGTGTTGTTGTGGCAGACCAGCGAGGGCAATCAGGTACAGCAGGAGCACACCAGTTTGAATATCTTGGTGGTAGCTTAGAGCATAGCTTGAAGTCTGATAATAGCTACGACTATCAATCACTTGATGAGCTAGGTATTCGACAGCATGTATGTCATATCCTTGAGGGGGGTATTAGTGCCTTTAAGGAGCGAGAGCAGAAATATAATCTTCTTTGATTCTACAGTCACAGGTAATCATTTGAAGTAAGAATTGAAAATCGACATATTGGTTAGAATTTCATGACTTATTGCAGTTTAAATAGCGTTATATCTAATAGAGGAAGTTATGGCACAAGAAGCAGCAGATATAGAGAATAGACCAGAAGAGTTATTCAAGCTTCCTAACTATGGTTGTTTGCCATCTGGTCGTTTCCAAATAGATTTAAATGGTGCTCTCGGTGATTTTTTGGGTCACGACCTATTTGATCTTGACGGTAATCAGCCGATAGAAGGCAATATCCTGAAACTGACTGGCGGTCTGATTAATGTAAATCCATCTGATGAAGCCATTGAGTTTTATCGTGAGCGCGGTGATGATTTTCAAATGATCAATGTAGTAGTTTGTTGCTATGCATTTGAAGAAAGAGATGGTCAACTTTTTGGACTTCCATACCATGTATCGTTAAGACCTGCGCAAAAAAGAGGACTACCATCATCCGTCGGAGTTGATTGGATCGATAAAATCGACTTGGAGCGCATTTTAGATGGCAACCCACATTATATGGGGTTCAATCCGTTTTCAAATGCGTTTGGTTTGTATTGTGTTGGTGAAGGAATGCCAGTTAACGAGCAAATGTGTTCAGATGTAATAGGGTTTGTTTATAACACCTATTTTCTTGCATCAAAATACGATAAGTCAGACGTTTTAGATCCCGGTTTGTGCACATCATTACTCGGTGAAAGTAAGGCTTTGCTCAATGATTACCGAAAATTTAGGTTCTCTCGATACTTTAAACCATTTGATAACATCGAACCGGTAAAAATCTGGGGGTGCGACTCTCCTATAGAGCTTTTCTTGCTTCAAGCTATGCACAGTTTCGGGCTAAAGCCTACAATTCAAACCCACATCCTAACAGACGGAACTATTTTCCCAACTTTGCAAACAATGTGGGAAGGTGGTGTTAGAACTAAAGCTTTGAGCAAGACAATCACAGAGGCTGATTTTTACTTTGCTAAACAGCGTGTGGCGATTTTTGTTGATTCTGTAGCTCATCACTCTTCTGAAGAAGCCATTGCTAAAGATAAAGCAATAGATGAAAAGCTAGAAGCTATAGGAATACGCAGTATTAGAATTTCGGGCCCCGATATCATGAACTCGCCAATAGCTTGTGCTCAGCATGTTTTCGATATCATCGAAAATTAGGTGTAACAAACGTCTAAAGCATCAACATACTTTTCCTAATCTGACAGAAACGCAATAGAGCACCTGTTCTAACGCGTTTCTGTCCAGAAACGTTTTTAAAATTGATCAAACTCTATTGTCCTCCGACAACAATGGCTAGATATAGAGCGAGCATAGGGTCAGATAGAGTTTAAAAGTAGGTAGTGTTTAGGGGGGAATTGGTGATCTTAATTACACATCCCTGTGTAAAGTATTCTGAATGTCAGCTGGCTTTAAAGCGCTTCATAAATTGACTAAAGCGTGGAATCAGGTTTTGCACAGTCGGCGCATCTGGAATCTCATTTACAAAAATCATAAAGCGCTGTGCTTTACTTTTATCACCTTGAGCAGTCCCTGCTAGTATTGCTTGAGCTAAAATTACATGCTCAGCGGTAACGTCCTTATTCGAAAATTCGTGAATCAACATAGAAAATCCTAATAAGTATAAATACGGATATAATAATACAATATATTGATATTTATATCGATAGCTTATGGCATTCATCAATGTCAGATTTGTGTAAAAACAAGGCAGTGAAGTGCACCATCAATACTGGACAGTGAGCTTAGTGACTTTCCATACTTATGCTAATTCGTGATTTGCTAATACTTGGTTCTTCGAAACTCATTTCTGTCCAAGAATGAGTTACGATTTCAACAAGTCGGCTGTGATCACCAAGCGATTCTGTCGTAAGCGCCCCAAATTCCCTCGTAATTAAGCGAAAAACAAAGCTTGATGATAACAGTGTTTATAAAGGGGCGTGAAACACGAAATAGCACATTATTTTCTAGATAAAATGCTTATTCACGTCCTGTTAATGTGCATTTCCGTTATGTTTGGTTGAACTCCTATAATTCTTATTTTACTTGATTTACTTAGCCTTGACTAAATGTTAATTATTTTGCAGAATTATCATATAACATATTTAAAATTAATGGCTTGGTGATTTTATGAAGATGGTTAAATTTCTTATTGGTATGTGCCTGTGTACTTCGGTTAATGCGCAAGAGTATGTGGAAATTGTAGACCCCGGTGCTACATATTCTTCGGTATATTTTTTAGAAGGTAAGGGACAGAAATATCTTTCGTCTGACCGAAAAAGAGAATTATCAAATAAAACAAATGACTTTTATCATAGCACCGTTGGTCATATTGGTAAGTTTGTTTATACATTCGATGTTGATAGTTATAAAAGAACCGTATTAGATATTTCTGGGAACTACATCGTCGTTAGTTCAGATGCGTATAAGCCATCTACGAGAAATAAATTTGAATCATTCCAGAATGAAGTGAAAATACCGAAAGAGTTTTTTGGGTTGAAGTTAGGCGCTGATAAGTATCAAGACGTTATAAGTAAACTCAAAGCATCTAATATTAAATATGAAAAGCGATGGTTTACAGGTTCTTCTAAAAGACCAATTCTTTACGTCTACGGAGATTCAAAAGTCCCTGAGATTAACGGAATTACAGCAAGAGATCATCGTTTGCAGTTCATCAATGATACTTTATATAGCATCGAGTTTTGGTGGAAACCTCAATCTGATCGACAATTAGATAAGAATAAGTATTCCGATGCTAAAATTTATGATGGCTTAATTACGGGTTTGAAAGATAAATATCTAAAAGATCAAGCTAAACATAATAAATATTCAATTGGTAGTGATTTAATAGAATTTGATAAAGGCCGTTATCATAGACTTGATCATTTGTGGGTTAATGACTTCCAACACATAACTGTTGAAACTTGGACTGGCTATCCTCAGGTTAAACTTACTTACAATGCCACTGAATTGTTCAAAAATGCAACAGAGCTAAATGAGCAGTTAAATGTTGAGTCAAAGAAAAAAACGCAAGAAGAAAAAGCTGAGAAAAATTCTTCATCTTTATAACCAATAATCGCTAATCTTATCCGTGAGTCTTTAATTTAGTAAAACCGCTGACTCGCTTTTATCCAAAAGCTTCTCAGGTTGAATTTTACCCGTGGCATTTTCTAGCCCTAAAGTGTCCAAAAAACGTGAGATACACATTACGCAATATATTCAAGTAGTAAGAAAAACGGTACTCATGGTGCGTTCACCTTGAGTGCCGTTTTTATGGATGTGCAAACCTAAAACTACAGAGACAAACAACAAGCGAAAAAGAGAAACTAGAATCCAGACACCATTAGAACCATCATGATTACCTCTACCAGAGTTTGATTCAGGTTCACATCAACTTAATCAGATAAACCGAAGTCCATTGTCTTGCCATTTGTTAAATCTACGATGATTGATTGTTTTGACCAGTTTTCATTTGCTACTTCTTTGATTGTGGCTTTAAGTTGTTCTTCGCTCATTCCCTTCTGACCTCTTAGAGTCATTAGCTTGAAGTAAGGAATGTAGGCATAAGTATTTGGAATTTCAGAATGTAACTTACTCACCGGAAACATATCAGGAAGAAAAGTTCGTGTGACGAGTAAGTTTTGACCTTCCTCTAAGAAAGGGAGACTTTCAGCATTGGTGATATTTTTATATGCAACACTATCTCCGACAATGAAAACGACACATGAAGACCACTGATATGAACTTACGTCTTCTTTATTTCTTTCTTTTTCTAACGCATCTGGGTTTGCGCACCAATCGATATTGGTAGTTGAGCCTTTAACTAATGGCGCTACTAAATTTGCACGGTTTGATATTCGAGAGATTTCATCAGGTGTGTATTTAACTACATCACGGTCTAGACTTTTATAAGCATCTTTAATCATATTTTCGTGACTTGCACTAATCTGACCAATAGTGTTATCAAGTAGCATATAATCTGAGTCTGAAAATACAGTGAAGGTAAAGATGGCGTTTCCTCTATAGCGTGAATTCAACTCATTGTAACTTGCTGTTGAACCGATAATATTGAAACCCGCCTGAAATGCGTTTAAATCACCCGATAGTAAGCTAACTAACTGCGCTCCTTGGTTTATACGAACCACATTATTAGAAACTGACGATGGTGCATCTAAGTCGTTGACCCCATTGGGTTTGTTTCGCGCAACTAACGTCATTATTTGTTGGGCTTTCGAATGGTTAGTTTTAGCTAAGTCGTACTCCTCATAGTCAGACATATGATGAAGAGCTAACTCACCACTGGTCATAGCGCACCCAGTAAGAGTCAATGCGGTCAGGAGTGATATGTTTTTCAACAGTTTCCGGTTCATGAAATTGCTACTCAATTGATTTTCATATAATTTACCAGCCTACCATATGCTACTTAGATCATTAATTGGCTTATTTGTCTTTATTGAGCTGCATCTTGTATTTTTTTGGTATCCGCCCCATGAACCTACGGGGCGACTTGTCAGTGTTTGAAGTTCCAAGGCAGGAGTGCATCGATATCGGGCTCTGCTTTTGCTAGCTCTTTCATGCACTTGACCATATAGTCATAGAGGATAAGGCCGTTGGCTTTTGCAGTCTCGATGATGCTGTAAAGCATCGCGCTCGCCTCAGCGCCATTTGGTGTGTTGGAGAATAGCCAATTTTTCCTGCCAATAACCAGCGGTTTAATTGCGCGTTCAGCGCGATTATTATCGATAGATAAGTGACCATCGTCGATATAACGAATGAGTTTAGGCCATTGCCCGAGCGTGTACTTTATTGCTTTGCCTAGTGGGCTAGAGCCAATCACCTTCTGGGTCGTCATCCATTGGTAAAGCTCATCCAGTATCGGCTTGGCAAGCGCTTGACGCTCTGCTTTTCGCTCTTGGGCAGGCGCACCTTTTAAGCGTGATTCTATCCCGTAGAGTTTTTGGATTTTAGCCAGCGCCTTATCAGCCTTGCCCGATTTACCTTTCCCTTGAAGCTTTTTAGCATCCATGAACTTGCGACGAGCATGCGCTAAGCACCCTACATTGGTGACGTGATGCAGACCATCATAAGCCGCGTAGCCATCGGTTTGTAGATAACCGTTGTAGTCACCTAAAAAGTCCACGGGACACGCCCTCGCGCGACTGTTTTGATAGTCGTACAAGGCAATATTTTTCACATTCGGCAGTGCCGATTCGGGTGAGTCAGCGCCTGAGCAGTAGAGCCACATATAACACTGCTTCTCTTCTTTGAGCACATTGAGCGGCGTTTCATCCGCCTGAACCACCACTTGTTGAAGTAGGTGCTCTTTCAAGGCGGCATACAGCGGGGCGAACTTCTCACTGACTTGGATAACCCACCTTGCCATGGTGGTGCGTGATAGCTCGATACCCGACTGGGTAAACAGCGATTCTTGGCGATAAAGTGGCATCGCGTATTGGTATTTGCCAAGAATGATGTTGGTCAGCAAGCTTTCTGTGGCGAAGCTTTTAGGGATGAGACTCTGAGGGGATGGCTTCTGAACGATACGGCTGCTGTCACCTGTTTTCTCGCACTGGCGGCAAGCGTACTTAGGACGAACATATTCCAACACTTTGAGTACCGCTGGCGTGAACTCTAGCTTCTCGCTGCGGTCTTCACCGATTTTATGCAGGCTATGATTGCAGCAAGCGCACTGCTTTTCATGGTCGTCTACATCAAGTTCGATAACCTCACGAGGCAAGGTCTTAGGCAGAGGTTTACGTTTACCGCGCTTTTTCGTTGTGGTCGTGGTTGTCACCTCAACCTCGTCTTCTTTAACGGCTTCACACTCCGCTTCGTTGAAGAGGTCACCTTGTGATTCATCGTAAGGCTTTAATGCCTCCGAGCGTTTCGCGAACTGACGGTCGAAGGCGAGTTTGAGTTGTTCAAGCAGCGATTGGCGCTCTTGTTTCCACTCATTTTTCTCCGACATCAGAGCAGCTACCATCGCTTGTAGCTCGGCAACATCTTGGCTTTCTGGGTTGATATTTGGCGTCTTTTTCATAGCATTGATTATACTAAAATCGTGCCGTTAACGCTTGGAGAATAAGGCTTTATTCTCGATTAACTCATTGTAAAATCGTTTATTTTGATGGGTTCGTGGCCGATAATTGTGAAGCCTGAAAGCAGTCTGTCAAGCTCAAATTGAGTGAGGGTAAACACCTGATTTTTCTCTTTTGAAGGCCACTTATACTTGGCTTTTTCAAGGCGTTTATACCAGAGGGCGAAGCCTGTTTTATCCCAGTACAACACTTTAATCTTATCGCGCTGTTTATTGGTAAACAGGAACAGCGCACCGCTGCCAAGAGGCAAGTCAGTATCATTTTCGATAATCGCTGCAAGGCCGTTGATGGACTTTCTAAAATCGACGCTTTCACGATAAAGGTAAATGTCTGAAGCGCTGAGCATACCTTTCATGACAACGCTCCAATGAGTTCAGCAAGATAGGTGGCTAGCGTGCCTTGAGGAATGCTCAGCTCCACATCATTGATGAGAAGTGTCATGTTCGCCGTAGCTATCTGGGCCTGATACTTGGTTGTCTTTTCAACGATTTCGGCTTTAACAAATCCGACAGATTCCGATTGGCTTGCTGTTTGGAGTTGACGCCGTTTGGCGAAGAACGTGGATAAACTCAGTCCATGCTCTTCACAAAAAGCGCGTTGGGTAACACTGCTACTTTCATATTGTTCAAACAGTGATTGCCATTCTAGGTCGGTGCGTCGTTTTGCCATTTCAACTCTCCTTTGGGTTGGAGAGATGATCTTATTCTTCGTGCTGAAGGATTAGAATGCGGTGTTCATGGCACGCTTACATTCTGTCGTACAATTTCAACAAGTCGGCTTGTACGATCTAGTCGTGACTAACAAGCCGATGTGTAAGATCTAATATGAGTTACTACAGTTTAAGTGAACGCTGCAATAACCCTCTGCTTAAATTGACCTAATCTCAGCTCATCCAAAGCTAAAGTGAGTCCTACATTATTTGAGTTGATAACATCTGAAGCTTCTCCCCAATTAAGTAGGCTTGGGTGAGGTCGATCAGATTGAACGCTTCCCGACACGGTACTCGGTGTCAGGTGCTTTTCATCAGTAGCGCTCGGCACATTATTCTCTTGTTTAATGTACAAGCAGCTATCAGGAATATCCTGCTCAATTCTTTCAGCAAACCCAATCAAATTTTCTTCGGCAAAGGTATACAACCAGGCTTCTTGATTGGGTGAATCATTAACTCTCAATATCCTTCCAAGGACTTGTCTAAAGTAAAGCTCCGTTTTTACCGAACTCATATGACAGCAAACCTGCAGCCTTGGAATATCCGTTCCTTCACTTATCATCCCAACACTGACTATCCACTGAACGCTTGAATGACGAAAAGATTCAATTTCATTTAACGGATTATCGTGATGATAAGTCACTATGCATGCTGATTGATTAAAGTGCTCAACAAGTCGCTTTTGAATGTCTTTAGCGTGCTTAATAGAAGAGGCGACCACCAAGCCTCCAGCACTTGGGGACTCTTGCCTTATCTGCTCTAACTTTTGGCAACCGCTATTTAGTATGTAATTCATAGCGTCTTCGTTGTGAATGACGCTTTGGTAAGAGACATCGGATTGTTTAAGGCAATCAAGAATAGAGGCGAAGTGTTGATTGTCACTGCCAGCCTTAACGCTCAGGTGTTCATTATCGATTAAAACGATTTTAGGGCGGCGGCATACCTTATCTTCAACTGCCTGTTGCAAGCCGTATTGATAATCGCAAACAACCTTACCATCAGGGTCGGAATACTCAGCCATGACGATCGGTAGTCGGTCAGAACGCCAAGGCGTGCCCGACAGCGCCAGAGTGTAACGAGCAAAGCCTTGGATCTTAGAAACAATTTCTAGCCCCCATGAATTTGACCGCCCCTCGTCATCAAACGAACAATGGTGGATCTCATCAAATATGACTAAAACTCGATATTTGCTGACGGTGTACCAAAAGTTTTCATCCAAAAAACGGATTGATTGGTAGGTGTAAGAGCCTCCAAGAGAACCCAAACCTCCATTAAAGGAACATTCGAGCTTCCATGAAAAGGTCTTTTGCATCCCTTCAGCAACAGTCAGAGAGGGCGAGAAGCACAGCACTAAGTCAATCATGCCTATTTCAAATAACCGACTCGCAACCTCGGCGGCCATAACGGTTTTACCCGCTCCAGGAGTCGCTTGGCAGAAGAAGTGTGAATGCTTGTTTGAAGTGAATTTCTCGACAGCTTGATCTGCACACTCGGCTTGCCATGCTCTTAACATTGAGGAGCCTTACTTTGGGCGACTTGCATCCAGTTGGTTAGTGCATTAATTCTGCCTAATAGCTTGGCTGAGCGTTCTCTTGCTGCATTAAATAGCGGCTGCATATCTTGCTTGTTGTTTGGGAAACGCGCTAACAACGATTGGTATTCCTCAATCTCGCCTAGAGTAATCGCCAGCTCACCTTCATGCTGTTTCTTCTCTCGCTCTAGTGCATTTAGAGAGCACTCTGGAATTTGAATATCCGTTGAGTCGACCTTAGCTTTCCTATTTCGACCCGATCTAGGCTCAATTGTGAGCGCTTTGAATTCGTTAGTTTGATGGTAGCGTTTGTCTCTGCGAACCCCAATAACAGAAAGCCAGCCTTTCTCCTCAAAAGATAGAAGTTGCTTATAAACATACTTTCGAGCGTCGTCCTTACTCGAGAAGGTTGAAGCACTGTTTAGCAAAGCATCCCTAGCGTCTGTGACGGAGAAATTATCCATCCCTTTCTCAATCAATAGGTTAAACATGTGAGGGTTAATTCTGGTTACTTTCTTCATGTGACTCTTACAGGTAATAAAAACTTAGGATTGCTAAGTATACAAAAATCAGTAAAACTTAGACAATCTAAGTTATCTAAAGGTTGAAAAGAAATGTGTAAGTGCAAAAAGACAACCCCATCCCTGCGAGGCTCAAAGCTGCGCGTAAAAAAGCCAAGATCACCCAAAAAGATTTAGGGGTGAAAATTGGTATGGAGCAGAGTTCTGCTAGCGGTCGTATGAATCATTACGAGAAAGGCAGGCATGTACCCGATATTGGTACGCTTGAACGTATGGCTGAAGAATTAGATGTGCCGCTAAACTACTTTTTCTGTAGGAGCGAATTGAGCGCTGAGCTAGCGTGCGCCATTGATAAAATGAGTGATGAAGAGAAGGCGGTGTTATTGGCTAAATTAGAGTCTTAATCGTTGTGCATCAACAAACCTCTTAAACCTTTAGGGCGCTTTTGCTTAGTAGCATGCTTAATGGAATAGCATCAGTAAAACGAGGGGCGAGAATCTTATCTTCTGAAGTAATCGCTCTCGTATTATAGGCTGAACTTGTATCAAGTTGGTCTAACTTCAGCTCCTCTAGCAAACATTCAAATGGATTGTCTAGATAAGGAAACTTCAGAGCAAATGTACTCGCGAGTATCTCCTTATCCACGGTACTTTTATTCTCTTTAAGACTCATAATCATGGCATCTTTCAAAAAGTGCTTGAGCCTTCGACACTCTCCACGACACATTGAAAACAAAGGGTAAAGAATTTCATTCTTAGTCAATACCGGCGTTTCCTCGTATCCCATTCTGGAAGCTAGTCCAGCCACAAATTTAGCAAAGTGTAGCTTCTGTTCGGAATCAATACTGTATTGAGTGTTGGTATTTTTCGAAGCGCTTTCAACCTTGAGTAATTTAAAGTAATTGATTTCTCTGCGCCAACTCAATCGAGAGTTCCACTGTGATTCCTTAGCGATAATATCGGCATAGGGCATTCCAACTAATACAAATGATACACATGCTTCCTCACTAATATATTTGAATGTATTCGCAATGGTCTGTCGTTCATCTGCTGTAGAAAACTCCACAAGCTCTTGAATTTCATTAACAATGATGAGCTCGACAGATTTACGTTTTAGCTGAGTGACCACTCCTTTAGCAAGTGCTATTTCATTCCTCTTTCGCACTGAGCGGCCTCCTGATTCTAAGTCCAGATCAACGAGAAATTGAGTTAGAGTATTTTGTTCATTTACTCGGCTAGGAATTCTGGTACTTAGGACTGTTTGCTTGGACCAACTCGATCCTGTCTTAAAGCGTGAAAGATAGTTATTGATCAAAGCGGTTTTTCCACTTCCAGACTCACCGGTTAATAAGAATGACTCAGGTTCACCGCCTAGTAATTGATTAAAGCGAAGTTGGTCAAGTATCGAATAGATCTCCGTAATTTCGGGGTACTCAATAAAACAATTATCGTAGGCTTTCAATTGTTCACACTGCATGGAAGTAAAATTCACGATTAGTAGCCCTCTATCTCTTCAAGATCATCATCGTCCAATGATAGTTGAGTACTAACAACGTTTAATGCTGAATTACTGCTTTCATTTTTTCTAACGATTGAGCCAGATCCTTCCGTGCCAACATCTCTGTATTTTGCAATCTTAGAAGTATTCCCTGTTTTAGGTTGGGTGAGCTTTTTGTTTTTAGAACTACGCATTCTCTCTGCTTCCCCTTCAATAAGAGCTTCCATATAGAGATAGGTATCGGCTAAAGACTCTTCATTGACGAGGCTTCGGGTATTCAACCTGCGCACTCTTTGAATTCGCTCATGTTCGAACAACGAAAGTCCATTGGTATACCCACTGTTATCAACCGCTGGGACTCTTATGTATTTCTTTTCTGATTCAAGAAAAACGTAGATAGCGCTTATATCCGACGGATCGGTTTTTGTCCTGACGAAGAGTTTCCCTTGTGAATTAACCGAATTGTATTTTCGATACTCTATGAGCTCATCCGATTGATAGCGCAAATTGTGCAACCTTATCCCAGCGATCCCTATCGTCCGGTGCCTTAACAACCCCAACTCAATACGTAACTCGGCCGCAGCTTGTCCTTGGTAGAAATTTGGAAGCCATTTCGATTCATTCCACTTATGATAAGGAACATTCCTTTCTCGACTATCAGAGTCCATGTGATAGCGGTCGATAACCCATTTATGTATTAACTCCATAAATACAGAAACTCTAACGGCAGACTCTTTTTTAGGATCGTAATCTTTAAGCTGAGTGGGGTTTGTGAATGTTTTTCCAGGCAGAGCGTTAACCAACCCCTTGTTTAGTTGATCAAATAACTTTTCTATACCGGTCTTTCTCCACGGTTTGGCAGCTTGGCTGTATTGAATATCCGACACCAAAGGTCTCAAAGAGTCCTCTAGGCTATCACTCCAAAACTCGGCACCATTATCAACGACCAGATAGTCTATTTTTCCATGACATGGCCAATCATTTGTTATTGAGGGATATTTTTCGCTTACCCAGTGCTTGTCTAGCAAAGTACTTAATAGTGCTTTTCTGACGGAATCAAAACTAGGCTCTCTAAAGTTAACGCTGAAGCCGACGATGCACTTACTAAACCTGTCATAGAGCATGGTTAGATATGGGCGACCTAATGGAATATCCAATTCATCATCAATCAGTATGACAGGGACTGGAGTATGGTCAATTTCAACGTACTCCATCGGTTTCGTCGCCTCTATTTGCTGGCCTACAGAACGAAACTCTCTATCTGCATATCGCTTTCCATACCTTTCCACTGCAACATCATAGGGTGGTAAACTATTCACTCTGTCATAAAATGCTCTTTGGCTAATTCGCTTGATTTTGCCTTCGACTATTTCTTGGTTGGCTTTAATTACTCGGCTTTTGTAATAGCGGTAAGCCTCTGCAACGCTTAAACGCTCTTTAGTCAGGTATTTTTTTTCAATCGCTTCATCAATGAGCGACTGTGAATCTGTATGAACGGTTCTATTTCCTTTTTGGGCGTGTTTAGGAATGAGCGAAAGAACGGCTCTCCCTGATTCAAAATACATTTTCTTCCAGCCGGCAAGAACTCGCCAACTCGGTGGAGATAGCCCTAGCTCTTGTTCAACCTGATTTAAAATCGGTACAAGATTTTTTTCTGTCCACCCACCTTTTAGACGTTTTTCAGTAAATTGAATGACTTTAAGACGTCGTAATACTTCTTGTTGAGTTTTTACAGGATAGGTATCAATGGAAGGGAGATACGATTTATCTTCTTCAAATAAATCACTCGGTATTTGGGTTACTAATTCCGCTTCGTTGGCAGAAGCTTCCATTTCATCAATGAAACCAAAAACGTCATCAAAATCTGACGTCATACCTAACACCAAACGTAGCTATTCAAACCAAAATCAGAGCTTCTAATATCAGTATTAACTCTCCCTGACGATAGCCAACAGAGTGTTGATATCAGAGTTTCATGCTCAGACAGTCCTAAGTGGTCGGAGATTTCGCGTAATTGTACTTTCTGTCTACGTTGTATAAATCCGAGAACAGACTTTTGCGCTTTAGTGATGGAATGCAAACCAGAGTAACGATGTAACAGCTTTAAGTTACTAAATATTGGGTCAATACGAATTTGTTTCTCTGTCACTAAAACAAGGCGTTTTCCTTGTTCTTCTAGTGCTACTCGCTGTTTTTCAGCAAATCGGAGCCTGAAGTCTGGTTTTAAAATCTGGCTTGAGTGCTTAATCTCAACAAGAGTAGATTGGTCGTTATGATTATCGGCTAAAAAATCTGGCGTATAACGACACTTGCGACCATTAAAGTAGTAATAAAAACCGTGTGGTTGAGATATGTACCCTTTAACATCAGGGTTATATTCGAGATGGAAACAAAAATCGAACTCTAAAACAGAGAGAGTGCGAACAACAGCATCATTTTTCAAGCTCATGAACTTGCAGATGTTGTGAACGTGAGAGGATTTTTTGGTTTGGTCGAACATAGTGCGCATCACTTTTGTTGTAAACCTACGACAAAAAATAGACTATGCTGACTTATAGTGCAAATTTGCTAACTTCTTTGCAATTTATGCTAAGTTAGTTTGCAAACATCATAAGGGGTGGGAACCCAGCCACATCCCGGCACACAAGTCACTCGCTGCGGCTGGTCCCT
>NZ_AJYZ02000042.1:419551-559416 GCF_000272045.2 Vibrio crassostreae 9ZC13
TCCCTTCCAGGCCTGACCGAGTTCACGAGCTATTGTTGCGGGAGGACCAGGCCCCCATAGATTCGTTTTCTAAGAGGCTTGCCTCAAAGAGTGATTGGATTATTAAGCATCACAGCAACCATTGCAAGCCCTTCCACCCTATTTTTGAACAATTGCGGTCTAAGTGCTTATCCTTTATTCAAACCACTAGAAAATCGCAGGTAAATTCACCATTTACCTGCATTTGGAAGGTTTGGATTGCTGGAGTACTAGATATCGATATCTTCATTATCTTCTGTGCGAATGATGTAGTCTGTCATCCACGCGGTGCCTAATAGACACAACCATACTACAAAAACTGGACTAGGTACTTCGATACTTGGGGTAATCACCAAAGCCGCAAAACCAACCGTTGGCAGTGTCCAACATAATAGTTTATTCCAGCGGAAGGTTTTCAAGCGCGTCAGCGTTTCCATCGATGCCATGATGCCCGTTACACACAAGGCAACCAAAGCGGCATAAGGTAAATCGGCTATCCATAATGGAAGTATTAAGCCTAATGACCACCAGCTGTGTCGGCTGGCAGGCTTAAGATGATTTGCCGCCCACCAAATCACGATGATTGATAAGGTTTGAAGTGTGGTAACCCACGGGACACCTTCAAGCTTGCCTGCTGATTGTGTCACCATGATCCCGACCTGCAAAGTAGTCACAATCAAGCCGGAAATAATCACGACCGACAAACTACTGCGTCTTGAGAAGACCACCATCAATAACGGGAATAGTACCCACGCACTGACAGACAGCGTGATAGGCTGCAAAGGAAGGGTTAGACCATAAGTGGTCATGGAAACAAGCAAAGCTAATCCTGCTATGCCCCCCTGCGGTAAAATCCATAAAGCAGGAATTACCATTGCAAGCACCGGGATATCTCCCTCACTTAAACTGATTGCTCTCGCGCAAACAACCGCTAATAATGTGGTGATCAAGAACTGAAACGTTGTAAATACCATAGCCCTCTCCTTCTACCGATCCGTGGTACCATACCAATCGTAGTAATTAACTGGTCACCCTAGCTTGTTAAAAAACTCGATAACCTCGTTAGATTTTTTGATTGGAGAATGACTACTTATCAAAACTTCTTATCAAAAAGAGCGGCCTTGCTCTCAAGCTTTTTCCCTGCGCTATTTTTGAACACTTACTTACTGTGATTGGTATTTATGAACTAGGAACATTTAGTATGGACCAATTTTTGAGCCAAATCTTTGCTGTGATTCACCAAATTCCATATGGGAAAGTAACAACTTATGGAGACATAGCACGTTTTTCAGGATTTCCGGGCTATGCGCGCCATGTTGGTAAAGCGCTGGGTAACCTGCCAGAAGGTAGCAAACTGCCTTGGTATCGAGTGATAAACAGCAAGGGTGAAATATCTTTAAAGGCTGATTCGTTCGACCGACAAAAGCAGCATTTGGTTAAAGAAGGGGTTGAGGTGAGTGATGCAGGAAAAGTTAAACTCAGAATATACAAATGGCAGCCCTAGAGCTGCCACTAATCGTCAATTCAACTGGCTAAGTTAAGCCAATCAAGATGCCTTAACAGTGGCATCGATTTCTGATTAACGAACACCAACCAAACGTAGGTCTGCTTGCTGTGTATTTTCTACATCAGTAATTACTGACTTAATCGTGTCCGTTATGAAACGCAGTTTACCGTCAACATGAATCGATGCGCGCATGTTGTAACGGTGGTTAGCTTTAATTTTGTCGTTGTCGTAGCTCAGCTCGAATGCGAACGGTACTTGCTTACCGTCTGTGGTGAACTCTTGAGTTGCGATAACCGTCGATGGTGCATCAGCCAGTGAGATATCTTCTAGCGTAACGGTAACCACTGCATTCTCTGGCAATGCAATTCTTTCACGGTAGCTTACTGTTCCTGAAATCACTTGAGTGTTCTCTGCAACCACTTCTTGAGAAGCGCTCGTTTCTGATGTTGCTTGGCAACCAACAAGTAGGCCAAACGATACTAAAGACGTAATAAGAATTAGAGCCTTTTTCATATTCAATTTCTCTCAACATGTTTGCCGGACTCGGCAAATCTACTCACCAATTATAAGAGAGCTTTCATATTCTGTCTTGAAACCCTATGATTTATTGACAGATATCTGACTAAGCTAAATGATTAACACCATAATCTGACACCCATTTTACGAAGAGGAATGCTGGCGATGAGTCAACCTTTACAAGAATTACTAAGTTTACTTCAGCTAGAAAAACTGGAAGAAGGTTTATTCCGTGGGCAAAGTGAGAACCTAGGCCTACCACAGGTATACGGCGGTCAGGTATTGGGACAAGCGCTTTCTGCTGCTCGTTATACCGTTCAAGACGACCGTAGTGTTCACTCGTTCCACAGTTATTTTCTGTTTCCCGGCGATCCTGAAAAGCCAATCATTTACGATGTTGAGAACCTACGAGATGGACGCAGCTTTAGCACACGCCGTGTAAAAGCGATTCAAAATGGCCGCCCTATTTTCTATCTCACTGCTTCTTATCATGGCGATGCGCCAGGGTTTGAGCACCAGATTTCAATGCCTGATATTCCGGGACCAGAGAACTTTGCCTCAGAAACTGAATTAGCGAGCCACATTGCGGAATTCTTACCAGAGAAACTGCGCAAAACCTTCTGTGGCGAAAAGCCGATTGAGATGCGTCCGGTGACGGTGGTAAACCCACTGAAACCTAAGAAGACGGAAGCGAAACAATACCTTTGGGTAAGAGCGAATGGCGCGATGCCAGACAACCACTTGATCCACCAATACCTGCTTGCCTACGCATCGGATTGGGGATTCTTAGTGACGGCGCTTCACCCACATGAAGTCTCTATCATGACGCCAAATTTTCAAGTGGCGACGATTGACCACTCAATCTGGTTCCACCGCCCATTCAAAATGGACGAATGGCTGCTTTATGCGATTGAAAGCCCAACGGCAGCGAACACTCGCGGCCTAGTGCGCGGCGAGATCTTCAACCAGAAAGGTGAGCTGGTAGCGACAGCAGTACAAGAAGGTGTGATGCGTTTTACTAAATAGCACTCAAATAAATAGCGGATAAACGCTTCTTACAAACCCCAAATACGCACAAACAAAAAGAGGCTAGGTTTAATACCTAGCCTCTTTCTTTAATGACGCTTAAGAAAACTCGTCACGCAAAAATCAATAAAACCTACTCAACTTCTAACGTTGGCTCAAACTCGCCTTGAACTCGCGTTTTAATGCCATCACCTGCGTCTCGTAGAAGGTTAAATGGCGATAACACTACGCCTTTCACCGCGCCCTCAGCGGCTCCCTGAGCGAGTTCCTTACTCTTATCAGCTAACAAATTAGCTTGTGCCAAAATACCTGGGACTTCCGCTCGTAGCATTTCAGATTCCGTGACGATGACAGGAATAGTCTGTTCGCGGTAAGACTTACTTTCAGCGAGCATTGGTGGCATTACGTCTACGCGGTATCTCTTTAATTCAGTTAATGTTGGTGGAATAACATCGGTTCTTACCTGCTCGACTTCCGTTCGAACATTTTTCACTTCATCTAATATCGCAGGGATTTTGTTGTCGACCGAGGCTACGGTTTGATTCACATCATCGATCGTCTTTCTGACCTCTTCGACTGTGTTCAAAACTTGAGGAGCAAGATCGCTGACATGTTCTGCAAGCGCTAATAGCTCTTCTACTTTGAGCCCTTTGGTGAGGCCCGATATGTCTTCGATAACTTGCGGGTAAGTATCAACGATTTCACCGACTTTATTAGTCAATGAGTAGATGGTGGAACCCAAGTAAAAAATGGCGACCGCCAGTACCAGCTGGATAGCGGTAGATACTTTTGCAAACATGAATAATCCTTTTCTTTATCGCAGAGGCGATATCTAAACTGAGACGATAGTTAAGCTCAGACGATTGTTAATGCGTAACTAGGCGTAGCTTAAAGCGGCAATGCTGTCGTGTACTTCAATGGTTCCATCGCAAATGTCGAGGTCACATTAGAGATACCATCAATGCTATTCACCAAGCGCTTGTAGAAATCATCAAAGCACTTCATGTCTTTCACCTGAACCTTCATCATATAGTCATATTCGCCAGCCATGCGATAGAACTCCATCACTTCTGGAAACTCCGACACAGTATTCACAAAACGACCATACCACTCATGAGAATGATCACTGGTTTTCACCAATACGAACGCAGTAAAGGAAAGATCCAGTTTTTCCGGGTTCAGCAGTGCAACTCTTTTCTCAATAATGCCGTTCTCTTCGAGGCGCTTAAGCCTTTTCCAACAAGGCGTTGTAGTGAGATTGACCGCTTCAGAAATATCGTTCAATGACAGGGTGCTGTCTTCTTGCAGTAACCCTAATATTTTTTTATCTACGGCATCTATCACACTTTCACCAAATCGCATTTAAAGAGAATAATTTTCTACAATTTAAGCAAAACAAAGCAAATATGGCAAAGTTTTTCTCTCCGATTATAGATAAATTAGAACCATACCAATTACAAAGAATTCCTACACTCGATCAGGAGAACGTTTATGTGCACTGACCATCAATGGATTAACAACGCGATTCGTAAAATTGAAGCGGACTACCAACGCTCAGCGGATACGCACCTTATCAAGCTCGATCTACCAAGTATCGAAGGCATTGATGTTTACCTTAAAGATGAAAGCACACACCCTACAGGCTCTTTAAAGCACCGTTTAGCGCGTTCTCTCTTCTTATACGCTATCTGTAACGGTTGGGTTGGCCCAGAAACCACGATCATTGAATCTTCATCGGGCAGTACTGCGGTGTCTGAAGCTTACTTCGCTCGCCTACTTGGCCTTCCATTTATCGCGGTAATGCCAAAATGCACAGCGAAGAAAAAGATCGAGCAAATTGAATTCTACGGCGGCCAAGCGCATCTTGTTGACCGCTCAGATGAAATTTACGATGAGTCTCGTCGTTTAGCAGAAGAACTGAACGGTCACTACATGGATCAATTTACTTACGCTGAGCGCGCAACCGACTGGCGTGGTAACAACAACATCGCGAACTCGATTTTCAATCAAATGCAGATGGAAGATCACCCAGTTCCGGCTTGGGTAGTAATGAGCCCAGGTACTGGCGGTACTTCAGCGACGATTGGCCGTTTCATTCGCTACCAACAACATGAAACTAAGCTTTGTGTTGTCGACCCTGAGAACTCTGTATTCCACGAATACTTCCAAACAGGCAATGCGAACGTGAAAGGCAGTACATTCAGCAAGATTGAAGGCATTGGTCGCCCACGAGCAGAGCCAAGCTTCATTCCTGGTGTGGTTGACGAAATGCGTAAAATCCCAGACGCAGCAAGTATCGCAACGACACATTGGTTATCTGACATTCTTGGTCGCAAGGTCGGCGCATCAACCGGGACTAACATGTACGGTGTGCTTCAATTAGCCAGTGAAATGAAAGCACGTGGAGAAAAAGGTTCTATCGTGACTTTACTGTGTGACAGTGGTGAGCGTTACCTAGACACTTACTTCAATGACGAGTGGGTAAATCTGAATATCGGTGACCTACAACCTTATGCAGCGAAGTTAGAAGCTTTCTCGCAAACGGGTGAGTTGGCTTAAGTTCAAAACCGATAGTTCGAAATAGAAAAGAGCCCTTGATGGGCTCTTTTTGTTTATTCATTCTATTAGTCAGCCACTAACGAGAACAAATTACTCTGGCTTCTGCTTCGCTTCAAATGCCGCGAGTTGTTCAGGCGTCGCTTTTGGTTGATGGTTTTGTTTCCACTCATCGTAAGTCATGCCGTATACACGCTCACGAGCGTCATCGATATCCAAGTCTAAGCCTTGTTGCTCTGCTTCCGCTTTGTACCATTTACTGAAACAGTTTCGGCAGAAGCCAGCCAAGATCATCAGATCGATGTTCTGCACATCTTTATTGTTATCTAGGTGTGCTAGCAGGCGACGAAAGGTTGCTGCATCCAGCTTATCTTGTTCTTCTTGAGAAAGATCTTTGTATTTAAATTCAGCCACTTTACTTTCCTTTATTCGATTTATTGTATTAATTCGTTGAGCTCTGTTTGTTATACAAAAAAAGCCTGCAATTCGCTAGGAGCAAACGCAGGCTTTTCAATATTGTTACACTATTCCGTGTTCATTAATCGTGCGTGTTCATTAACCGTGACTGGTTCTTCCCACGTTGTCATGGCTAAGCTCTTTATTAAGTTCCGCTTCCACGTGACCCGGAGAGCGTGTTGATCCTGAAATCAGTCGGTACATCGCAGGAATTACGAACAGAGTAACCAATGTCGCGAAGCCCATACCGAAGAAGATAACCGTACCCACAGCCACTCGGCTTTCATAGCCTGCGCCCGTTGAAGTAATCAATGGAATTGCACCAGCCAGCGTCGTGAATGCCGTCATCATGATTGGACGTAAGCGTCGAGCAGAAGCATCAATGATCGCCTTTTCAAACTCAATACCACGGTCACGAAGTTGGTTAGCAAACTCTACGATCAAGATACCGTTTTTGGTTACCATACCGATCAACATGATCATACCAATCTGGCTGTAGACGTTGAGCCCTTGACTCATCAGCACCAAGCCTAAGAAGCCACCGAAGATACCCATAGGTACGGTGAACATCACCACCAGCGGGTTAATGAAGCTTTCAAACTGCGCGGCCAGTACCAAGTATGCGACCAGCATCGCTAGCGCAAACACCACTAGGATACTTGATTGGTTCTCTTTAAAGTCTTTTGACTCGCCAGAGTAGCTCACTGAAATATCACCCGGTAGCTGTTCAATCGCTTGTTCATCAAGGAAATCGAGCGCGTCACCCAGCGTGTAACCTTCCATTAGGTTCGCTTTAATGGTCACCGATTTCTGCTTGTTGTAGTGCGACAAACGAATCGATGAAGCCACTTCTTCAATGTGCGTCAGCGTATCAAGCGTAACCAGCTCACCAGACTGAGTTCGCATGTAGATTTGGCTTAGATCGTTCGCGTTGTTGAAGCTGTTTTCATCACCACGCAGATACACGTCGTACTCTTCACCACGGTCAACGAAGGTCGTTTCACTGCGGCCGCCAAGCATGATTTCTAACGTATCTGAAATGTCTGAAACGCTAACACCTAGCTCTGCTGCACGCTGCTTATCTACGGTTACCAATAGCTCTGGTGTTTTCTCAGAGTAATCGATGTCCGCGCCTTCCATCATTGGAGAATCTTCAGCCGCTTGCTTTAAGAGCTCTGCCCACTTCTGAAGTTCAGAGTAATCAGAACCGCCAAGTACGAATTGAACAGGCTCACTTGAACCACCTTTGAAGCCCGGCATGAACGGGAATACACGCACATCTGGAATGCCGTTCAACGATTTACGAACTTCGTTCAACGCTTCTTGTGCGGTAACGTCACGCTCATCCCAGTCTTCTAGGATCATGATTACGAAGCCCGTTTGGTCACCCGCATTACCACCAAACGCTGGTGATTGAATACTAAATGACTTCAAGAAACCTTGACCAAGCAGCGGCATTAGGCGCTCTTCAACGATGTCCATATTGGCAGACATACGGTTGTAACTGGTTGCATCGGCACCACGAACAAACGCAAAGATAACACCACGGTCTTCTTGAGGCGTCAGTTGCGACGGCACTTGTTGCATCAAGCCATAGCTACCGCCCATACACGCGATAATGATGATTGGAGCTGCCCAACGCCAGTTTAAAGCACGGCGCAATACCGCGCGGTATCCAGACTCAAGTTTGCCAAACACACGTTCTACAAATCGATTGAAGCGATTTGGTTTCACGTTCGCTTTAAGGATCTTACTACCCAGAACCGGCGTTAACGTTAATGCTACGACAGACGAGAAAATCACTGACATCGCCAACAGTACCGAGAACTCCGTAAACAAGAGACCGACCATGCCATCCATGAACGAGATTGGCAGGAATACCATCACCAATACAAGCGTTGTTGCGATTACCGCGAATCCTACTTCACGCGTCCCTTTATAAGCCGCAAGCAGTGGCGATTCACCACGTTCAATATGGTGGAAGATGTTCTCAACCACCACGATCGCATCATCGACCACCAAACCAATCGACAGGATAAGTGCCATCAGGGTAATCAGGTTGATGGAGAAACCGAAGTAGTACGCGGCAATAAACGACGAGATCAGAGATACAGGTACGGTTACCGCTGGAATAAGTGTTGCACGTGCTTGACCAATAAAGATGTAAAGCACGAGGATAACCAAGCCACCCGTGATAAAGAGTGTGCTGTATACCTCTGAGATTGAACGGTCAATAAAGACTGTTGAGTCATAATCGACAGCTAAACGAGTACCGTCTGGCAAGAACTTTTGAATTGCTTCGACTTCTTTATGGACTAAGTCAGCCACCTCAAGTGGGTTCGCATCTGACTGAGGCACGATACCCATACTTACGTTAACAACGCCGTCACTCTTAAAGGTCGAGTTCTCGTTTTCTGCGCCAATGTAAACATCCGCTACGTCTTTCAAGTAGATAGGTGTGTTATCAGAGGCACGTTTAACGACTAGGTATTCGAAATCTTCAGCTTCAGTGTAAGAACGAGCAGTACGAACCGACATCACAATCGCATCGTTACGTACTTCACCACCCGGGCTTTCAATGTTCTCACTGTTCAGAGCAGAAGTGATGTCCGAGGTAGTAACGCCACGACCCGCCATCTGCGCAGGTTTCAGCTTTACGTACATTACTTTGTACAAGCCACCTGAGATATCCACCGAGCTCACGCCAGAAATCAAACTAAAGCGGTCAATCAACACACGTTCGGTGTAGTCGGTTAACTGCGTTCGGTCCATCTCCGTCGAACTTAAGTTGATGTAGACCGAAGCTTCACCACTACCATTGTTCTTATAAACAATTGGGTCGTCGGCTTCATCGGGCAATGAACGCTGCGCACGAGCTACAGCATCACGAACATCACTCACACCGGTATTGAGGTCGTAACCAAGCTCAAAAGTAATCGTGATACGCGACATACCGTTACGCGTTGTGGATTCGATCTCATCGATACCACTGATGCCGGATAACTGGTCTTCAAGGTTGGAGGTTATTTGGCTTTCAATGATGGTGGCAGACGCACCCTCATAACGAGTACTGATCGATACTACCGGGCTTTCAATATCTGGCATCTCACGAACCGCGAGCTTATTGAAAGAGACAATACCAAACACAACCAATAGTAGGCTCAATACGACGGCCGCTACTGGTCTCTTTACAGAAACATCAGATAACAACATTAGTTAGCGCCTTCTTGTGCTTTTTTATCACTTGCTGCATCAGCTGGGCGATTAACGGCAAGCTCTTGAACCAAGACGCCGTCACGCATGTTCACGATACCTTGCACCACGATCTTCTGGCCAATTTCGATGCCTTTGTCGATCACGACTTCGTTATCGATACGTGCCCCAAGGAAAACTTCTGTACGAGTTGCTTTATTATCTTCGTCGATAACATAAACGAAACGCTTCGTACCTGAATACTCAAGCGCTTGAACTGGAATGATTGGCGCTTCCACTGGTGGGAAGTCCATATCCGCCGCCACTAACATACCTGGCTTTAGATAATCATTATTGTTGTCGAAGTGGATTCGAACTCGAAGGTTCAAGGTTTCAGCGTTAATACGAGAATCAATGCCTACTACAGTACCAGTGAACTGAGTGTCGCCCCATGCGCTAGTGCGAGCCGTTACTTTCATACCTTTAGACAGTTTAGAAAGGTAGCGCTCCGGGATCTGCAGATCTAATTGCATTACCGATAGGTCATCTAAGGTCACGAGTTCAGTACCTGCAGTCACCATTTTACCGCGGCTAAAGTCGATAAAACCGACCGTGCCAGAGAAAGGTGCGCTGATGTGTAAGTCTTTAAGATTGGCATTGGCGGCAGCTAGGCGAGCATTGGCGATCTCTACATTAGTTTTCTGAGCGTCAATTTCAGTTTGCGTGATCGCGTTGCGTTTCACTAGTCGTTGGAATTCCGCTAGCTTACGTTGCTCGTCTTTTAGGTACGCTTGCGCTTCTGCAACTGCAGCTTTTGCTTTGTCGTCATCTAATTGAACCAACATCTGCCCTTTGGTGACATCTTGATTGGCTTTGATGTTGATAGAGTCAACTCTGCCCGCTACTTCAGAGGTAATGATCACAGATTGTTCTGCTTCTAACTTACCTACCAAAGAAAGAGATTGGCTAACTTGGTGAATATCAACTTGCTCAGTAACAACAGTGACAGTGCTAGGGCCCATGCGTTTAGCTAGTGCGGCTGGAGACGCCATAAGAATAGACAAGCTAAGCAGGGTTAAAACAGATTTATGCTTCATAATAATGGTCTGCAAGTAAGGTTTATACCAATCACAGTGAGTAAGTGGTCAGAAATAGCGTAGGGAAAAGGCTTGAGAACAAGGTAGCTCTTTTCAACAGATAGTTTCGATAAGTAGTTATTCTACAATCAAAATTTCTGACGCTGTTCTCGAGCATTTTAACAGGCTAGGATGACATGTTATTTACTACGATTGGTATTAATATCTATAAATGAAATTAACCGTATTCTATCAACTGATGAATGCTGTAACGTCAAGAAGTGTAAATCTAGATTAAATTCCATTTACGTTTCTTGGCGAATTGCACAAACCAAACACAATGTAGAAAGCGAGTTACCTCAAGGTGTTACCTATCACTACGTAAACCTTAGTATAGATGTTCACTTCCCGAGCAATATGCGTACTTTTCGCCATCTTTGCCCAAAAAGGCAGCATTCAACACAAAACCATAAGAAAAACTCTTTACAGGTTTAACGTGTTTGCTATGATGCGCTCCGCACTTGAGAGATGCGTTGGGAAAAACATCTCTTTAGCCTATCCATTATGAGTTAGGAAAAACACCCTGGAGGGGTTCCCGAGTGGCCAAAGGGAGCAGACTGTAAATCTGCCGGCTCCGCCTTCGATGGTTCGAATCCGTCTCCCTCCACCATATTTCTTCTTACCTCTTTTAAGAGTTAAGAGAACAACCTGATTGATGGGCTTATGGGAAAACATCAATTTAGGCTTACTTTGTGAAAAGTAAGACACACCCTGGAGGGGTTCCCGAGTGGCCAAAGGGAGCAGACTGTAAATCTGCCGGCACTGCCTTCGATGGTTCGAATCCGTCTCCCTCCACCATATTCTTCTTACCTCTTTCGAGAGTTAAGAGAACAACCTAGTTGATGGGCTTATGGGAAAACATCAATTTAGGCTTACTTTGTGAAGAGTAAGACACACCCTGGAGGGGTTCCCGAGTGGCCAAAGGGAGCAGACTGTAAATCTGCCGGCACTGCCTTCGATGGTTCGAATCCGTCTCCCTCCACCATATTCTCCTTAATTGGAAAATCGAAAAGCCAACTCATTGAGTTGGCTTTTTTCGTTTCTGAGCTTTATCTCTTACTAAACGTGTCTTCTAAAACAACCCTCAACTTCCTAAACACTAACCCGCTACTACAAATAACTAATCGAGCTAAATCATTCAAACATCAGTGATCCCATACTTCAGCATGACGCTCACAAACCAGATAAGCAGCGCAGCCTAAACAATGGGTCGATACATGTTCTTCGCATTCGTTCGCAATTATCTGTTTCTGCTGCAAAGTAACCTCAGGCTCCAATACGGGTTCAAAGAACTTTGTCATTACTCATTACATCCAAATAAAATCAGTTAGTTAGTCTCAGGTTAATCCAATCTTTAACTAAGATACATATCATTAGACGCAAAAAAGCCCCTGCTGATTTCTCAGCAGGGGCTTTCTATTATTTGGTGTTATTCCGAATAACTACATCCTATTGATGTTGAGTTAAATCCTGGAATTAACCTTGAATACCAACAATTAACCAAGGTGCATTGTTAGTTGTTAGGTCACGCTCTAGATGCCAGATATCAGTGATATCTTCTTCAACGCCATCCGCTGTGTCACGGTAACGACCGCTAAACTGAAGGCTTAGCTGTGCTTTGCTACCATCGTGGTCTGCGCGAACGATTTCAGCATCAACGTACATTACGTCTGTGTGCTGAGCACCGTCTAGCTTATTACGCTCAGCTTTTAGGTCTTCAAATAGGCTTGGAGATACGTATTCTTCAATCGTGTTTAGCTCGTTGTGATTCCATGCACCTTGCAGTGTACGGTAGTGCTCACGAGAACCATTGATGAATGCCGCTTGATCAAAGCCCGGTGGGTAGTTATGTGGAACATCGCTTTGTGCACCAAAACCGAAACCACTAGCAGCGCCTTGTGATTGAGGTTGTGTTTGCTCGAAGTTATGAACATTTGGTTGTTGCTTAGGTTGTTCAAACTTGTTCTGACCCATGCCGCCGAATGCTGGCTGTTGGCCACGTGCATTCTGCTGATTCATTGAGCCCTGCTTCGCGCCCAACATTCCGCGTAGGAATTTAAACGCTAGGAAAGCAATCAGACCCATAATCAGAATATCCATGAACTGGATACCTTCAAATGCGCCACCAAAGAATGCAGCTAAAAGACCACCAGCAAGTAAACCACCTAGCAGACCGCCCATAAGGCCTTTCTTGCTAGAGTTAGCTGCTGTGTTCTTACCTGTTTGATCTTGACGGATCGAATTCGTGTTTTGTTGTTTTGGTGCTGGAGCCGTTTTAAAGCTTTTGCCAAATGACTTACCACCACCAAACTTTTTCGCTTCCGCGATTGGCGTCACCGCGACTGTTACCAACAGGATCGCGACTAGTGAGAAAAATCGTTTCATTATTATCCTTTATAGGTTTTTTATCTTTCGACACCTTAATCATACTCGTTAACAAAGAACAATGAAATATTCACCGTGTTTACACATGTATCATAATATTGCGGCTATTAATTGATTACTAAACTAGCGAAGGGATTGACGGCACTCAAGGGCAGCATTAAAATATTGAACGATGTTCATTTAATAGAAAGTACCCATGGCAAGACGAAACGATCATACTCGCGAACAATTAGTGCAATTAACCTTAAAAACGGTAACCGACTTCTTAGAAGAGCACTCTTATCACGAGCTAAGTCTACGTAAAATCGCCAATATGATTGGTTACGTTCCAAGTACCTTAGTAAATGTATTTGGTAACTACAACCTACTGCTTTTGCATGTGGTCGCTCAAACATTAGATGAACTGGCGTCAGAATCCGCTGCAGCTGTTGAACAATCGAGCAACCCTCAACAAGCTCTATTCAACCTTGCCTACTGCTACCACGATTTTGCACAGAGACACCCTCACCGTTGGCAACTTATCTTTGAGCACAACATGAACGGTGAAAACCTTCCTGAATGGCAATCGAACCGCATCGATAGAATGACAGGCATGCTAGAGCAGTTGCTAGTAGCGATTGCTCCTGAACATACGAAAAGCGAAGTCGTTAAAGCCAGCCGTGTATTATGGTCTGGAGTACACGGAATTACTCTACTTAGCGTTGATGATAAATTTTTCGCCTCTGAGCCTATTGATGGTAAAGAGCTGATCAATAACCTAGTCTCAAACTACTTAACCAACTGGTAATCATCCAAGGAAAGACAATGAACAACAGCAGCCAATCTTCGCTGTTAACGCAAAAAAGGTTCCTACCCTACTTTATTACCCAATTTCTAGGAGCCTTTAACGACAACATATTCAAAAATGTCCTGTTACTGTTTGTTGCTTTCGCAAGCGTAGACACGCTGCCTATTTCCACCAATCTATTCATTAATTTGGCCGCTGGCCTTTTTATTCTACCCTTCTTCCTATTCTCTGCTTTAGCCGGTGTACTGGCTGACAAATACGAAAAATCGTGGTTTATCCGTAAAGTTAAGCTCCTCGAAGTAGTGATCATGTCACTGGGTGCGGTCGGTTTTATCTACGAAAGCTACGGAATATTACTTCTGCTCCTGTTCCTTATGGGAACGCAGAGTGCTTTCTTTGGTCCGGTGAAGTATGCCCTGCTTCCACAGCAGTTAGAAACAAAAGAACTGGTATCTGGTAACGCTCTCGTCGAGACAGGTACATTCTTAGCGATCCTGATTGGTACTCTAGGCGCAGGCATCATTGCATCTGAAGAAGGCGCGAAGCTCATTGCTGCGGTGTGTATTGTTTCGTTCGCCGTGCTTGGCTATGTATCAAGCTGCTTTATCCCACAAGCGCCAAGTAATGCACCAGACCTTAAAGTAAAGTGTCAACCTGTAAAACTGACCCGCGCGACACTGGCGATTGCAAAAAAAGACCGCCCGACCTTTCAAGCACTGATGTCTATCAGCTGGTTCTGGTTCCTTGGTGCGGCTTACCTAACTCAGTTTCCCAACTTCACTAAACTGCATCTAAACGGCACTGAAAGCTCCGTCGCCTTTTTACTGGCACTATTCTCGGTAGGCATTGCAATCGGCTCTTTAGCTTGCGATAAGTTATCTAATCACCGAATTGAAATCGGCATCGTGCCAATGGGCAGCTTAGGTATCTCGATCTTCGGTCTTCTGATGGCGATATCCATCCCGGAGTCTTTGCCTGACTTTAGTTCTTTCCATCAATTCGTAACCTACTCAGAGCTGTGGCCACTGTTTGCTTACCTTCTGCTTCTGGGTATCTCTGGCGGTGTCTTTATTGTTCCTCTGTATTCACTGATGCAGTTACGTGCCAAGCCCGACGAGCGTGCCCAAGTGATTGCCGGGCTCAATATCTACAACTCACTGTTCATGGTGGGAAGTGCGGTATTAGGTATTGTTTGCCTTAGTGTTCTAGATCTTTCAATTCCGCAGCTGTTTATCTTGCTCGCAGTGTGCAACACTTTGGTGATGCTGTACCTGTTTTATCAGGTGCCTATCTACGCTTTCCGCTTCTTTACGTGGGTGGTCACTCACACCATGTACAGAGTTAAACATAAGAACTTACATCACCTGCCAGAAAAGGGCGGTGCGTTGATTGTCTGCAACCATGTGAGTTATATGGATGCACTGCTACTGAGTGCGGTTTGCCCTCGCTTGATCCGTTTTGTGATGGAAGAGGATTACACCAAGTTTCCGCCAATTCGACGCTTCTTGAAAAGAGCTGGGGTGATTCCAATCTCCGCGACCAACCGCAACTCGATTCGAAACGCTTTCAAAGAAGTAGAGCGTGCCCTGCATGAAGATCACATCGTGTGTATTTTCCCAGAAGGAAAGCTCACCTCTGATGGCGAAATGGCTGAGTTCATGCGTGGTATGGAGCTGATCATCAAACGTTCCCCTGTCCCAGTGATTCCTATGGCTCTTAAAGGATTATGGGGTAGCTACTTTAGTCGTTACAAAGGTCGTGCCTGCAAAGGGTTACCCACTCGCTTCTGGACTAAGCTAGAGATAGAAGCTGGCGAGCCGATTTCACCTAAACAAGCCTCTTGTGAAACGCTTCGACAGTCAGTCTCTGACCTTCGCGGATCATTACGCTAGTTAACCAGCCCTTTATTCATATCAGTTGAACAAGCGTTAAGTTTTCCTTAACGTTTGTTCAATTCATTTAGACTTACTTATCATTTTATTGAACGTATAGTGGTCTCATCACAATAACGCCACAACAAAACAAGACTCTAAATACAATGAACCTAAAAAAGTCCGTTCCATTTTATCTTGCTGCACTGCTTTGCTTAACGCCTTGGGTTAGCTCACCGACAGCCCTGGTTATCGGTTTCCTGCTTGCTAGTTTAGGATTAGTCCCTGAACACTTGGAAGTCGGCAAGCTTACCAAAAAGCTACTGGCCTACTCTATTGTTGGCTTGGGTTTTGGTATTCAGTTTGAAAAAGCATTAGCAGTAACAGGCGATGGTATTGGGCTCATTGTAACGACGATTATCGGTACATTAGTCATTGGTTGGTTCTTGGCGAAACAAATGGGGCTAGACCGCACTACGGGCTATCTTATATCTTCTGGTACCGCGATTTGTGGTGGTAGCGCGATAGCAGCAGTGGCACCCGCGATCAAAGCAGACGATGAACAGATTGGCTTGGCATTAGCCACCGTATTCGTGTTGAACTCGGTTGCTCTATTCTTATTCCCGATGATTGGTCACGCGCTTGAGCTCAGCCAACAAACATTTGGTACTTGGGCAGCGATAGCGATTCACGATACGTCTTCTGTAGTAGGTGCAGCTTCAGCGTATGGCGAAGAAGCACTGACGACAGCGACAACATTGAAACTCGCTCGCGCACTTTGGATCATCCCTATCGCTTTAATTAGTGCGATGATCTTCAAGAACGATCAAAAGAAGATTACGGTTCCCTACTTCATTTTCTTCTATTGCGCCGCTATCGCGGTGACTGACTTACTGCCACAATTTGAGATGGTCTATCAAGGAATCTTTGATGTGTCTAAGCGAGCACTGGTCGTGTGTTTGTTCTTAATTGGCTGTGGTATTTCAGTTGAGAAGTTAAAAGCGGCAGGGCCGAAACCACTGATGTTTGGTATTACAATGTGGGTCATGATCTCAACGGGTTCATTGGCGTGGTTAACTCTCGCTTAGCCCGCATAGAAACGCTTTAGATGTTTGTTCGGTGAACTAGACACTCAAGTTAGCGAGCAACAAAACAAAAAGGCAAAGCTCCAATGGGCTTTGCCTTTATCGTTTGTGGTAAGGGTATTCTTTGTTGTAACAATCACGAATCAAACAGGGGCTTATCACTCTTCTTGCTCTCTCTTTTCATTAAAACAAGTACCACAACCAACACAAATGCGGTGAGCTCAGCCAACGAACGAGTCAACCCTGACGAGATGATTGCTTGGCCTATCTGCAGTAAAACCGCAATGGTGAGGGCAATTTTCATAATAAGACCTTATTCTATAATCCGTTATTTATATGGCTTATTATGATGGATGGTTATAAAGATAATAAATTCTGTTTTGAACTATCTAATTGCTAAATTAACTAACCTAGCGCAACTGCCCTTCTAACCACTTAATAAAGGTTCTTACCTTAGGGCGTTTTTCCGTGCCTAGCGGGCAGATTAAGTCATACCCTTGGTCTGTATCCATGCTCGGATAAGGTGTTATCAGCTCACCAGTCTGAACATACTGCTTAACAAAATGATAGCGCCCCATCGCGACACCGATATTGCTGAGGGCACTTCTTACGCCCATATCCCGGTGGCTCACACAGTAAAATTGCTCAAACAAGTTCACATCTAAGCCGTGGTGTTTAATCCAACGCTGCCATACATCTGACCCTAGTGCATGAATGAAATTAATCCGGTGCAGCGATTCTAAGCCATCATCAAAGATGTCGTGTTCAGCCGCGTAACTCGGTGTACATACCGGAATATACTTTTCACCAAACAGGCGCTGTCGATGCATGTCTTTGAGATTTTCAGCACCATAGTAAATAGCGACATCGAGATGATTTTGATGAAAATCCTGCTCTTCTTGCGAGAAAATATTGAGATTAAACTTTGGGTATCGCTGTTTAAAATCAGCCAACCTCGGCAGTAACCAACTGTTGGCAAATGCAGGACTGGTACCGATATTGATCTGTCCATACAAGTCTGTGTTGGTAATGTCTTCGATCTCACCAAAAATAGAGCTTAACGACTTGGATAACGTTCGTTGAAAGCGCTGACCTTCTTCCGTTAGTTCCAGTTTACGAGTCCCTCGCACAAACAAGTTAAATCCGAGTTCACCTTCTAACACTTTGATTCGATGGCTAACGGCTCCCTGAGTCAAATGCAACTTTCTAGCCGCTAGCGTAAAGCTCATTTTCTCTGCAGCAACATTAAAAGTATGAAGATTTCTAAGTAAAGATTGATGGTTAGCCATACGAACTCATGCATTAAAAATTTTAATTCATACTACTACCCGTTTCGTTTGTTTGCATTAAGAAATAAGTTTTTAATAACCGCAGTTACTTAAAATCCTGCCTCGATCAATATTTGACTCCATACGTTGACGAGCAGAAACATTAAAAAAATTAATTACAAACTTAGGGGCACATATGAATATACTCGGGTATATGCAAAAAGTAGGTAAGGCATTGATGGTTCCCGTAGCCACACTGCCAGCTGCAGCAATCCTTATGGGGATCGGCTATTGGTTGGATCCTGTTGGTTGGGGTTCTGAAAGTATCTTAGCCGCATTCTTGATCAAATCTGGTGGCGCGATCATCGACAACATGGCGGTTCTATTCGCGGTGGGTGTCGCATTTGGTTTGAGCCGTGATAAGAATGGTTCTGCGGCACTGTCTGGCTTTGTGATGTTCCTCGTCGTCACCACGCTACTTGCTCCGGGTTCTGTTGCTCAGTTAATGGATGTTGAACTCAGTGAAGTGCCTGCGGCATTTGGCAAAATCAGCAACCAATTCGTAGGTATCATTGTGGGTATCATCTCTGCTGAGATCTACAACCGCTACTCAACGGTTGAACTTCCTCAAGCTCTAGCGTTCTTCAGCGGTAAGCGTTTGGTTCCTATCCTGACCTCAATCGCAGGTATGGCTCTCTCTTTTGCTCTACTTTACATCTGGCCAGCTGTTTACGACGCTCTGATCGTTCTGGGTATTAAACTAGAAAGCATGGGTGCGGTGGGTGCTGGTCTGTTTGGTTTCTTCAACCGTTTGTTCCTATCAGTAGGTATGCACCACGCTCTTTACCCTGTGTTCTGGTTCGACGTTGTTGGTATTAACGACATTCCAAACTTCTTAGGCGGCGCGCAATCTATCGCTAACGGTACGGGTATTCCAGGTAAAACTGGCATGTACCAAGCGGGCTTCTTCCCTATCATGATGTTTGGCCTACCAGCAGCAGCATTGGCGATGTATCACTGTTCTGATGCGAAAAACAAAAACCAAGTATTCGCAATCATGCTTGCGGCAGCTATGGCTTCATTCTTCACGGGTATCACAGAGCCACTAGAATTCAGCTTCATGTTCCTAGCACCCGTGTTGTTCCTACTGCACGCAGTATTAACAGGCCTATCGCTTTACATTGCAGCAAGCATGGAATGGATGGCAGGCTTCGGCTTCTCTGCTGGTTTCGTTGACCTAGTACTATCAAGCCAAAACCCACTCGCGGTTAACTGGTACATGCTACTGGTTCAAGGTGTGGTGTTCTTCGCGCTTTACTACGGTATTTTCCGCTTCGCTATCATCAAGTTCAACCTACGTACTCCAGGTCGTGGTGAAGAGATGGAAGCAGAAAAAGAAACTGAAACGCCAGAAGCATTGGCTAACCTAACCAACAGCTACATTGAAGCGGTTGGCGGTGCAGACAACATTCTAGAAGTCGATAACTGTATTACTCGTCTACGCTTAACTGTGAAAGACTCAGGTGCAGCAGACAGCGAGAAACTGAAGAAACTCGGTGCGGCAGGTGTGGTACCGGTTGGGAAAGGTGGTCTACAAGTTATCATTGGTCTAGGTAAGGTAGATAAAGTCGCTGAACAAATGAAGAAGGCACTCGCTTAACGCCAAATCTTGAATGACACGATAAATAATTAGAATTTGTGACGGCTTCACCACCGTCACACCCCCCTGAAGCGCAATTACGACTAGTCACCGTGTATTGCGCTTCATTTTATTGCTCTTCGCTCTATTTAGAACGGGTCTGCTGTAACCACTGCGCCAATCCAGCGCGCGAAACCTTAATACCATGTTGTTCCTGCTGAGGCATTCGATAATACTCAATAGGAAATTTAAACCGTTCAAGACGACCAGTTAACTGCTCGATAAACCACTCTTTGGTTGGCAACTCAGCACAATCGACAATCGCTGCAGGTCGAAATCCGAACTCATCATCTTCAATGGGAACAATAAAAGCCTGATTAACCTCAGACAATTGATTGAGTACTCGCTCAATTTCTTCGCAATGAATGTTCTCACCACCAGAAATAAACTGGTTGTCGGCACGGCCAATAATCGACACTTGTTCGCCAAGCCACTCACCAAGATCTTTGCTATCAAACCAACCGCTCTTATCAACTAATGGCGTTAAGTTACCTTGATAGTAATACCCGGACGCGAGCGTCTCGCCACCAATAAAGATACGTTGTTCTTCAATTTTTAGCTGGCGATGGTTAAGGACAAAACCGGCGGTGCTGCCGGCATCAACGAGCTTCGCGGTCACGGTTGAAGCCGCTTCAGTCATGCCGTATCCAAGCCATGTTTCGATGCCCATTTGTTGAGCTTCGAGCCCAAGTGCTTCTGGTATATGACTACCACCCAAAAGTACATGCGTTAAAGTAAGTGCTTGCTTACTCTTTAACAATCGATGTAGTTGAGTAGCGACCAATGAAGCATGACTGCATTCTTCTATATCGGTTTCAAGCTGACCTGTGCCTATTTTGATGCAACCACCAGCCGCCAACCAACGATGAACTATCGCCAGCCCCGACACATGGTACATAGGTAAACTCAGTAACCACGTGTCACCTTGTTGATAACGAAACACCTCAAGCAGCCCTGACGCAGAGCATAGGTGCTGCTCAAGTGTATGAACGACCGCTTTTGGGTTTCCGGTAGAACCTGAAGTGAATACGATGCTCGCTAGATTTTGCGGATTGAAATTGGATTCTTGAGGTGTCGTTATCTGCTCATCATCACCATCAAACTTCAGTTCACTTAGGCAAGGCAAGGTCACCAACTGAGTATTCAAATCGGCAGTCTCTGATTGCTCTATTCCGCTATTGCCCAAGAGCCAAAGGTAGCTCTGTTGATCTGCTTGATATAAGGAATCGAGCTTTTGCTTCAGGCGTAAACTAGGCTGAGGCATCGTAAACGCACAAACCACACCCAAATTGAGTGCGGCAAGATAAACAGGGATCACTTCAGCTTGATTCTTACCAACAATCGTCAGTACATCACCTTCAGATAGGCCTTGATGAGATAGCTGTTGTTGGTACTCACTAACCAACACAAACACTTGCTGCCAAGTATAAGTGCGGTGAGTGGTCACTAACGCTGGTTGAAGTGGGTTTTGCTGCGCCCACTTTACCCAGAGCGGGGGATGATTAGATTGTGGGCGCATCATATGATAACCAAAAATAGATTAAGAACTTGTTAAGCTAACTAAATAGCCATTCAAATAGCTCGGTCTAAGAAGACCAAATCAATTGTTGCTTTTCAAGCGTAGAGACAGGCAACTGACAGCCCGGCCAAGAAACCTCTAGCTGCTGCTTGAACAAGCCAATCGTATCCAACCCCGGCACTTCATTTGGCAAATATTGCTGCGCCAGACGAGCAATCTGAGTCAGACCTAGGCTCGACTCAATGCTTGAGCTCAATACAGGTTTCATTCCAAGCTTCTGTGCTCGCTCAATGATTGCCACGCAACGCTCGACAGAACCAATAAGAGTTGGCTTGATCACGACTGCTTTAACACCAGTAAGGTCGCTAAGATCAAATTCCGGGCTGCGCACCGCTTCTTGCAGTGTCTCGTCCCACGCAATCGCCACACCATGGTCAATGGCAAAGGCCAAACTGTCTTCTGGCTTTTGGCAAGGCTCTTCGATAAAGCTTATACGCTGGCGCATTGACGGCGAAATGTATTTAATGAATTGCTTCGCTTTCTCTGGCTTCCACGCACGGTTGGCATCAAGTCTTAGAGTCAAATCAGGGATCGACTCAAGGAATAAGCTAACCAACATGCCATCGCGAATCGCTTCGTAGAGGCCGACTTTCACTTTCGCGACCTTCTCGCCTACCATCTCATTCAATACAGGAATCAGTTCATCTGGATCGCCTGTACACAAAGGCGCCGCTTGGTAGTTACCTTGAGCGTTAAGATCGCCTCGCAATTCCATCATCGCCATTGAAAAGCCAAACGCGACAGAAGGATACAGCTCGTCGAAAGGCGTTTGAGGCTTATTGTGGCTCCAAAGCTCTAATTCGTGTTGAAGCTGAATGCCAGCTTGTTCGGCATCTTCTTGGCTAAAACCGGGCAAAGGCGCAACTTCGCCAAAACCAGTTTTACCATCACACTCAAGTTGGATGATATAGCCAACACGTTCGTTCAACTTATTGTCACGAAGAACCACACCACTATCCATAGGTAATTGATAACGGTAAAGTTTAGCGTGACGCTGAGAATTCACTGAGTTCATAAAGTTTCCTAAAAAACGGGGAACATCAAAACAAAACGAGCCGCTATTAGCGACTCATTTTGAAGAGGAGAAAGACTATGGATTACGCGGGAACTTGTCGAAGTCCGGTCGACGTTTCTCGTTGAATGCGTTGCGGCCTTCTTGGCCTTCCTCTGTCATGTAGAACATCATGGTTGCGTTACCAGCCAACTCTTGTAAGCCTGCTTGACCATCACAGTCAGCGTTCAGTGCCGCTTTCAAGCAACGCAGTGCCATTGGGCTGTGTTGAAGCACTTCACGACACCAACGAACTGTCTCTTTTTCTAGGTCAGCAACAGGAACAACGGTGTTTACAAGGCCCATGTCCAGTGCTTCTTGTGCATCGTAGAAGCGGCACAAGAACCAGATTTCACGTGCTTTCTTTTGACCAACGATACGAGCCATGTAAGAAGCACCCCAACCGCCATCGAAAGAACCCACTTTAGGACCCGTCTGACCGAACTGCGCGTTTTCAGCTGCAATAGTAAGGTCTGCCATCATGTGAAGTACATGACCGCCACCGACTGCCCAACCCGATACCGCTGCGATAACTGGTTTTGGACAAGTACGAATTTGACGTTGGAAATCAAGTACATTCAAGTGGTGCGTACCTGAGTCATCTTGGTAACCGCCGTAGTCACCACGGATACTTTGGTCACCACCAGAACAGAACGCCTTCTCACCAAGACCAGTCAAAATGATTACGCCAACTTTCTCGTCATAACGAGCATCAGCCAGTGCATTGATCATCTCTTTTACGGTTTGTGGACGGAACGCATTGTGCACTTGAGGGCGAGCAATCGTGATTTTCGCAATACCGTCATCAGACTTGTGGTATTGAATATCTTCATATTGACTGCTTTCATCGCGCCAGTTAACGGCTGCGTAAAGTTCTTCTTCTGTGATGCCTACTGTTTTAGCCATGATGATTCCCATTGTTCTATTAGAGAGCGCGACTAGCGTAGAGTCGCGACGGTGTTGCTCTGCTTTCTATAGCGCTTGATACGAGAGGTTCGCTCAGTCAGTTCATCAACGACTGGCGATACATTGGATGATCAGATTTGAAAACATCTCTGGTTGCTCAAAATGAACATTATGACCCGCGTAATCCACCTGACTATATTCAAAGCCACTATTCTCAGCTAGCTCCATGAATTTACGATCTTTTTCTCCACATACATAATGCAATAAATGCTCATGAGATTTCAATGTGGCACGTAAATCCGGTTGCTTAGCTAACGAAGTAGATAACAACATATTTGCTACGGATACTCCAAGGTTACCACTACGCTTTATGACCAAAGTTTGTCTTTGCTCATGATTTAGTGAAGAAAAGACGCTTTGTTGATACCAATCGTCTAAAACATCTTCAATCGACTGCTGTGCAAAGCGAACAGCCCATTGCGTATCGTGTACTAACCTTTGTGCTCTTTCTTCATCACATTCCAAGCCAAAGTTGCCACCTTCAATGATGACTTTCTCTAAGTTAAGAGTTTCGAAGCAAGGGCTTGTTACCCCATACATGGCAAGCCTTCCCCCCATAGAATACCCAATCACCACGATAGGATAATCGACAGGAAGATCGTTGAGAGCCAGCTGAGATGTGATGCACTGAACTATCTTGGTACAGCAATGATCAAAGCCTACAGGGTCGATAAACCGGCTTTGTCCGTGTCCGGGCAAATCTATGCAAAGACGAGGAAAGTCTTCGAGGAAGGGGTGGCATGCACTCCAATCATCCCCGCTTCCGAGTAAACCATGTAAGAAAACAAGCAAAGGTTTGTCAGAAGAATCTTGTACAGCTGGGTAATAATCGGAGTAAAGCATGTAAAGTCCTTAGGCTAATGCCTCGGTGAGCATTGAACTGAATTGTTTCAGCAAAGTAGACGCTTGTTCGGGAGGCGTCTTAACTTCCACGAGCAAGGTACCCTGACCCTGTTCGAAATGTTGTTCGATAATGGTTTGATAGCAATTCAAGGTTTCTGGCGCAGCGTATCCCAACTGGAATTGCGCAGCAGCGTGTTCAAAACTGAAACCATGAGGCATTTGATAAAGTGACTGTTTCTGCTGCTCTGGCACCGGCAATAAATCAAAGATCGCACCACCATCATTGTTGGTCACAACAATAACCATCGGCGTTAAATTATGAGTCAGCAGAGCCAGTGAGTTGAGATCGTAAAGCAAAGAAGTATCGCCAATCAACATCAATAAGGGGTTCTGGTTGGCTTTCACTACACCCGCAGCCGTCGCCACCAAGCCATCAATGCCCGATGCACCGCGGTTGCTGTAGACTTGAGTCGCAGAGATTGATGACAGCATATCCACCAGCCTTACCATCAAGCTATTTCCCACAAAAAGCTCTCTGCCCTTAAGTCTAGACGACAAGTCAACGGCAACGCTCAACTCTGTCAGTTGGTCGTTATTAGAGATTTGCGCCAACGCTAACTGCTGAACCGTATTCGCGACTTCCGCCAAAGATGCCGCCCAGCCAGCATGTTCTCCCAACAGCGTTGGTAGATGTTGCTCTGATAACCAATGTTCGATATCAGCGACAATATGAGTTTGAGGCAGATGATCTTGATTAATACGATGTGCATCTGGTGAAACAACGATGTACTGCGATAAACAAAATGTGGCAGCTTGTTCTTTTACCCATTGGTTAAGACGCTTAGATACGATGCGCTCACCAAACTGGATAATAAAATCACACTGACTAAGCTGTGCTTTGGCTGCGTCACTTTGCATCCATAAATCATAGTGTTTCCAGTCACTACTGACACCCGATTGAGGGTCACAGAATACTGGCCAGCCCAAAGCTGTCGCAAACTGCTTGGCTTTAATTGCAGCTTCATTCTCGATAGAACCAATAATCACTGCGCCTTTACGAGCGACATAATCACTTGCTGAGACAGGCTGAGCGATTAAATGACTGGGCAAATAAGTGTTCGAGTAAAGGCAGGTTGAAGCTCTCCAAACTGCCACGCTCTTTGTATAATCCGCATACATCTCAGCACTACTCTTAGAATAGAGCGGCTCTGGGAACGGACAATTGATATGAATCGCACCGCCAACATTGCGTTGTTTCGCAAGCGCGCTATCAACCGATGTTAGAAGCCAATTCAATGAAATCTGTGTGGTTGGGCTTGGCAGGTTTAAAGCACTTTCTACATGGGAAGAAAAGATACCATGCTGCTGAATCGCTTGATTGGCACCACAGTCGACCAAGTCGATGGGCCTATCAGAGGTTAGCAAGATCAGCTTCTCTCGGGTCAGCCCAGATTCAGCCGTCGCAGGAAGCAAATTCGCCACAGCGGTTCCTGATGTCACAATCACCGCAACCGGTTTGTTGCTAGCCTTTGCTAAGCCTAAAGCTAAAAACCCAAGACCACGCTCATCAAAGTGCGTGTGTAAGGTTAACTTGGAGTTGGCTTCAGCTTCGAGAGTTAGCGGCGTTGAGCGAGAGCCCGGAGCAACACAAACATGTTCAACGCCATTGCGTGCAAGCTCTTCAAGTAACGTGTGACACCAAACTCTATTTAATACGGCTTGGTCGTGATTCATGACGCGACACCCAATGGAGGGTGATCTGAAATTAAGCTAAGCAGAGTAGACATCTTCTTGTTCAGCTCTTGCCATTCATGTTCGGCAACCGATCCCGGCACGATCCCCGCGCCAGCAAACAGTTGTACTTGATCGTTTACAATCAAGGCGCTTCGAATCGCCACGCAGAATTCCGCTCGCTGATGACTGATATAGCCTACAGAGCCTGCATACCAACCTCGTGCAAACGGTTCGTGTTCAAGAATGAAATCCATCGCCTCTTTACGAGGTAAACCCGCCACCGCAGCAGTTGGCTGTAAGGCAGCAAGCAACTGCACACCATTAACGCCATTGTTGAGCTGAGCATGGATATTGCGCTTCAAATGCTGCACCTTACGCAAGCGCACTAGACGCGCATCCTTTTCAACATGGACCGTTTGAGAATGAGGAGTGAGACGCTCAATGATGTCGTCGACCACATACTGGTTCTCATTGAGGTTTTTGCTGTCTTGAGAAAGCCAGTTGGCCAGTTCCATATCCTCAGTAGCGTTCTCTCCGCGACCAATGGTTCCAGCAAGCGCCTCGGTATCAAGCTCCATACCATGTCGGCTATATAAGCGCTCTGGTGTCGAGCCAATGAAACTGTGTTTAGAATCCAGCACCAACATAAAGTGGAAACTGTGGTGATTTTGCAGATAGCTGGCTTTAAGTAATTGAGCTGCGCAGATAGGCGCATCGAGTTGCAGTGTGGTTTTACGTGCTAAAACGACTTTTTTGTACTCTTCATCGCTAATGCCTTGCAGCACTTTATCGACAAGGTTGCCCCACTGCTCTCTTTCTGGAACGTGATTGATCTGTTCAATATGGGCAGACAAAGGCGCCAATATCGCGGCTTCTACAGAAAGCTTATTCAAAGCATTAATAGAAGAAACGCGATCAGGGGACAAATTAACCGCCAGCGACCAAGTATTGTCAAAGCGGATCAATTCAACCTGAGGAAGGAAGAAAAACGACTCCATGCAGCGACGGTTCTTTGCGGTGTGCCCATCAAACGAGCGTCCACCCCAGATTCGTTGGTCTTCACCAAGAATAGCGTACGCGGGTGCAGGATCTGAAAACGTATGTAACTGTCCGAGCGCAACAACCTCTTCACGAGTGTCGCGTGACTGCCAGTAGAACTTAGGAAAGAGCGGTTGAGCATGAAGCCATTCTATAAATGCAAACGATGGTTTTTGCGTTAGAACTTCAACACAACGAACTTCGCTTGCTTGGGCATTTTGTACTCGCTCAATCAAAGCGGAGATAGTTTGCTGGAAATGTGACAAATCGACCTCGTTCACATCTAAATTATTATTATATTAGTTTGATACTTTATGGGCAGTACCCACTTAGATCAAGAATGTACTATATCTTTTCAACATTCCTGTGATTTTAAGCGATCCCGCCCCTTTATTCATCTTAGCCAATAACCAAGAAAGCGATTAATTAAAATTTAGAAAAGAGTGACAACAAAAAGGCTAAACGTGATACTGAAATGCGACATTCATCAGATTTTTATTCTATCAAACGCCATTTTGCGGTACTTTAATAAAGTATTTAAATTAATTTCAGGAAATCGGCAATGCAAAATATCGGGATGTCGTCAAAACTCAACAGCGTATGCTACGAAATCAGGGGGCCTGTACTCAAACATGCTAAGCGCATGGAAGAAGAAGGGCATAAAATACTGAAGCTTAATATTGGTAACCCCGCCCCATTTGGTTTTGACGCCCCTGATGAAATCCTTGTTGACGTAATCCGTAACCTACCGACATCTCAAGGTTACTGCGACTCAAAAGGCATCTATTCAGCCCGCAAAGCGGTTGTTCAGCACTACCAGAAAAAAGGCCTACGTAACCTTGATGTAGAAGACGTTTACATTGGTAACGGCGCATCAGAGCTTATCGTTATGTCTATGCAAGCGCTACTGGATAATGGTGATGAAATCTTAGTTCCCGCTCCGGATTACCCACTATGGACAGCGTCTGTTGCGCTTTCTGGTGGTACACCGGTTCACTACATGTGTGATGAAGATGCTGATTGGTATCCAGATTTAGACGACATGCGCGCGAAGATCTCACCAAAGACGCGCGGCATCGTTCTTATCAACCCGAACAACCCAACAGGCGCGGTATACAGCCGTGATTTCCTATTACAAGTGGTTGAGATTGCTCGTGAGCACGGTTTGATCATCTTCGCCGATGAAATCTACGACAAAGTACTTTACGACGGTGCGGTACACACTTCAGTGGCAACGCTTGCTGAAGACGTATTAATGGTCACGTTCAACGGCCTATCTAAAGCTTACCGTGTATGTGGTTTCCGTGGTGGTTGGATGTTCTTAACAGGCCCTAAACACCTAGCGAAAGGCTATGTAGAAGGGCTAGAAATGCTGGCCTCAATGCGTTTGTGTGCCAACGTTCCGATGCAACACGCTATCCAAACCGCACTCGGTGGCTATCAGAGTATCAATGAGCTGATTCTTCCAGGCGGTCGACTGCTTGAACAGCGTGACCGTGCATGGGAACTGATCAACAAGATCCCTGGCGTTTCTTGTGTGAAACCGAAAGGTGCAATGTACCTGTTCCCTAAAATCGACACCAACATGTACAACATCAAAGACGATCAGAAGTTTGTACTCGACTTCCTTAAGCAAGAGAAGGTGCTATTGGTTCAAGGTACGGGCTTCAATTGGCCGAAACCGGATCACTTCCGTATCGTGACTCTGCCGCACATCGAAGATCTAGAAATCGCAATTGGTCGTTTAGAGCGCTTCTTACAGACTTACAGCCAAGACGACCTCATCGAAGGTTAATGAGCACAAAGAAAGATGGCTACAATTTGCTGTTTTAAAAGACTTTAACTTGTATTCATTCACTTCTATGCTTAAAAGGCTCCTGTTTAGGAGCCTTTTTTGTATCCGCTGTCTCGTATCCCTGTGCAAACACAAGATACGAGTGGAGTATTGTTTATACCAATCACAGTAAGTAAGTGTTCAGAAATAGCGTAGGGAAAAAGCTTGAGAACAAGGCAGCTATTTTCGACAAGCAGCTTCGATAAGTAGTTATTCTACAATCAAAAATTCTAACATAGTTATCGAGTTTTTTAACAAGCTAGGATGACCAGTTATTTACTACGATTGGTACTATAAGGACATTTATGAAACAGAGCCATTTCTTTGCCCATCTCGCACGCATGAAGCTAATTCAACGCTGGCCCCTGATGCGTTCGGTATCAAGCGAGAACATTTCAGAACATAGCCTACAGGTTGCTTTCGTGGCACACGCCTTGGCACTGATCAAAAACAAGAAGTTTGATGGTCAGCTTAACCCCGAGCACATTGCTCTGCTTGGCATGTACCACGACACCAGTGAGGTACTGACGGGTGATTTGCCAACGCCAGTTAAATACTACAACCCGGATATTGCACAAGAGTATAAGAAGATAGAAGCCGCGGCAGAACAAAGACTGCTTTCGATGTTGCCAGAAGAGTTCAGAGACGACTTCGCCCCCTTCTTAATATCTGGTACTGCGAGTAAAGAAGAGCAAAGCATCGTCAAGCAGGCAGATACTATCTGTGCGTACCTGAAATGCTTGGAAGAGCTCAGTGCGGGCAATCATGAATACGAGCAAGCCAAGCGCCGATTGGAAGAGACACTCGAACAACGCAAAAGCCCAGAAATGGACTACTTTCTCACCACATTCGCACCGAGCTTTGAATTATCACTAGACGAGATAAGCTAGCTGGGTATAAGTTGTTTTTAATTAGCTAAATAAAATCAATTTGATAGGTGCTATTTTGAATTCTCAACTCGAACCACCCTTTGTACTCGAACAAGAATGGCAGCATCGAAATGACGATGAACATAAAATAAGACGGGATGACCACCGCAGCCCGTATCAGCGTGACCGTGCGCGCGTGCTTCACTCTGCTGCTTTCCGTCGCTTACAAGCGAAAACCCAGATCCATGGCACCACGGTCAACGACTTTCACCGAACGCGCCTTACCCACTCTCTTGAGGCCGCTCAGCTTGGCACCGGTATCGTCGCTCAACTGAAGAAAAAGCAGCCCGAATTTCGAGACCTATTACCCTCAGACAGTTTGATTGATTCACTGTGTTTGGCTCACGACATCGGTCATCCACCCTATGGACATGGCGGCGAAGTCGCACTCAACTACATGATGCGCGACCACGGCGGCTTTGAGGGCAACGCTCAAACGTTTCGCATAGTCACACAGCTAGAACCTTACACTGAACATCACGGGATGAACCTATCTCGACGCACTTTGTTAGGTCTAATTAAGTACCCTTCTCTGCTGAGTGAGGTTCAAGCTAAATTGCAGTCTGAACCCGTTAAGCATCAACGACAACTCCGAGCTAAAGATTGGATGCCAGCAAAAGGCATCTACGATCATGATGAAGAGTTGTTTAACTGGGTGCTTGAACCGCTTTCAAGCAGCGACCAACAGCTCCTAAAACAGAAAAGAAAAACGCATACCGAGCCACTTGAGCACAACAAGACCAAATATAAGTCACTGGATTGTTCGATCATGGAACTTGCTGACGACATCGCGTATGGCGTGCACGATTTAGAAGATGCGATTGTGCTTGGCTCTGTGACCAAAGCTCAGTGGGTCGAATCGGCTTACCCTCAACTGAAAGAGATGGCCGACCCATGGATTTGTGAACACCTAGATTCAATTACAGAGATGCTTTTCTCTGGTGAACAGTATCGTCGAAAGGATGCGATTGGTGGGATAGTCAACGCACTGTTGACCAGTATCTCGATTAAGCGAGTGGAGGCTAACTTTGAGAATGTACTGTTGGCTTACAATGCGGTGCTCGAGCCGAGCATGGACGGCACACTCGATAAGCTGAAACACTTTGTCAGCGAGTTCGTTATTCAAGTGCCACAGGTTCAGGTCATCGAATACAAAGGTCAACAGATCATCATGGATATGTTTGAAGCATTCAGCGCAGATCCTGAACGCTTGCTGCCACTGCCCATCAAGAAGCAATGGCTACAACATCAAGATGAGTCTCGAAAAATGCGCGTGATAGCCGATTACATTTCATCGATGACTGATGATCTTGCGCAGAAAATGCATCAGCAATTGTTCTCAGCTCATACCGAGTTTTAATTCCTGACTCACTTTACTAAAACGGCTTAATCTAAGTAGTTTTTCTCAAACACGCCCGGCGGCATTTGATTGATTTGAAACTGAATCATTTGGTCAAATGCCGTTAGCAAAGGGCTAAAGTCGCCATCACGCTCTAACAAGCTAAGTAAATGATAGCCAGCTTCAACGGTTGAAAGGCTATTTTCACTGGGTGCTTTGCGAATTCGGTAATTACCCTTGAGATCTTTCGGTAAATGAACCGTGTTCAACGCATGCAAGTTACTCGATACTTGCCACATCTTGAATGCTTTCTTCCACGTGCCATCCAATAAAATCACACGCAGCTTCTTATTGGGAGATGTCGCCGACTCAACTGAAACAGAGTTTTCGCTTGGGTATAAAATCACATGTTGATACTGTTCATCGCACAACAATGCGTTGAGTTGTTCGTTGTCTGAAAAGTCTTCGCCAACAAACGTCACGCTGTTATTAAGAGATAACGAGAGAATACGCGCTGTTCCCATCGGACGATGCTCTTCTGATGGGTGCTGAAGAATGATAAGCTCAACATTCGATTCGAGTGGTGTAACCCACTGACAAATACAAGCTTTCAAAGCCTTGCTGCATTGGGGGCAATAACGAGACATGGATTTAATGTGTACCCTGTTTTAATTTTCATTTCACTTTTATGCGTCTTATTCCAATTTGAGCCAATACAAGCTTGGGTCGTTTGGGATAGCAATGCGATTGCCGATGGGCAATGGTGGCGAATCCTAACAGGAAACTTTTCACATACCAACTACTCGCATCTTCTGATGAATCTAGCAGGCTTGTGGATCATCAGCTACCTGTTTCAACCGAGTAAAAAACAGCTTGTTGTTGCTTTGCTTGTGATCAGTTTAGTGACTGGCGTCGCTCTGTTGTTTTCAAGTATTCAGATCTACGTTGGCCTATCGGGCACTTTGCATGGGTTGTTTGGCTTATTCGCGCTCAGAGAGGCTTTAAACGGCAGGAAGTCTAGTTGGCTGTTAGTATTCGGATTAGTCGCTAAAATCGCTTGGGAGCAGCTTATTGGCCCTTCTAGCACGACTGGTGAACTGATTAATGCTCGTATCGCGATTGAAGCCCACCTAGCAGGTGCATTGGCCGGAGGCTTCATATCTATCGCTTCATTTCTAACAAGTAGAAAAACGGGTCAAAGTTGAATTCTTTCGCGGTTCTTTTCAACCGTCGCTTCACCTATCCCTTTGACACTCACCAAATCATCAGCAGTAGTAAATGCCCCGTTCTGATCTCTGTAATCGACGATTTCTTTGGCTTTCTTGTCACCCACGCCAACCAATAGTGCTGAAAGTTCTTCTGCCGTCGCGGTATTGATGTTGACCGTAATCTCAATGCCTTCGTAAAGCTCAGCCTTGGTTGGGCTGTCTGCAAACACGGCAGGGCTTAAGAGCATCAGAAATGAAAGAATTAGTGTTGAATATATCGTGCGCATAAATAGTTCCTTTGTTCAAAAAACGTAACTTATGCATTTGCCGCGCTAGATAACACAATCACCAGATAAAAATAAAGCGGATCACCTAAGTGACCCGCTTCGTTATACATCTTATTTTCATCAGCTTGTTTGTTGGCTCACAAATCTGAATTAAAGCCTAACAATCACGTGTTGATTTCAGTAGTAAGCTCTAACTTGAGCTTGCTACTGAGGTAATCAAACGCTTACTGACCTTGACCCACTACGTAGTATTCAACGTCTGCGTTTTTACGAAGTACGTTTAATACGTTAGTCAGGTCTTGCTGGTTACCAACTCGCTCCAACTGTGCACCAATTTGAGTGCTGTAGGCTGGGTTGATCTCAGCCGTTACTTTAGAAAGCTCAACAACAACGATATTACCGTCTTGGTCTTTAGATTGACCGAACACAGCTTGACCTGCTTCTGGTTTCGCTAGAGCGAATACAGATGCCGCTAATGGCGAGTTACGGTCAATCGTTTCAAGTTCAGTGAACTCAAGGTTGTTGTCCGCTAGTACTGCTTCATTGCCTTGCTCAAGTTCGTTCACTAGAGAAACACCTAGCTCAACCGCTTGCTGCTCTGCTTGTACAGCAGACAGTGCAGCGACAACTTGATCTTTCACTTCAGCTAGAGGAAGAACTGTCTCATCACGAGTCTCTTCTACACGAACAACAATGACGTGCTCAGGTGCAACTTCGATAACTTCCGAGTTTAGACCGTCTTCTTTCACTTCAGGGCTCAAGATAGCTTGCATAACCGCAGGCGTCATCAGAACTTCTGGAGCGTCAACTTGAGAGATGAAATCTGTCGTTGTGATCTTCGCGTTGATAGCTTCTGCAGAATCATCTAGAGAATCTGGGAATTCAAACGCTACTTTTTCTAGCTCAGTTTGTTGCTCGTAGAACTGATCAACTGCGTGTTGGTCTAGAAGCTCTGTCTTAATCTCTGCCGCTACTTCAGTGTAAGGCTGAGCTTGAGACGCTTTTAGTTCGTCTAGCTTGATGATGTGGTAGCCGAAATCAGATTTAACTAGGCCAGTCGTATCACCAATATTCTCAAGAGCGAAAGCCGCATCTTCGAATGCTGGGTCCATAACGTCGCGTTCAATCCAACCTAAATCACCACCAACATCTGCACTACCGAAGTCGTCAGATTTCTCTTCCGCTAGCGTAGCAAAATCAGCGCCTGCATTTAGCTCGTCTAGGATTGACTGAGCTTTCGCTTCGTCATCGCCTTGAACTAGGATGTGACTAACTTTACGTTGCTCTTCCGTTGAGTACTTGTCTAGGTGCTCTTGGTAATATTTCTGTGCTTCTTCATCGCTTACTTCAAGCTGAGACTTAAGCGCTTCAGCAGAAAGTTCAATGTAAGATACCTTAGCTTGCTCTGGACGAGTGTAAGCTGCTGGGTTCTCTTGGTAGTACTGTTCGATTTGCTCGTCAGTTAACTCGATGCCTTTTGCAAGGTCAGCAACAGACAGTGTCACTGTGCGAATGTCACGAGTTTGTGCGATAAGCTTGCTCTGAGTATCGATTTCGCCCTGAAGAACGAATTCACTGCCTTGAAGTGCAGTCACAAGCTGGTTGCGCATAAGGTCACGACGCATGTATTCAGCGAAGCTCTCTGCGCTGAAACCTGCACGACGTAGTGCCGATTGGTAAACTTCTTGGTCGAATTGACCCGCCGTTTGGAACTGAGGCATTTCTAGAATCATGGTGCGGATTTGAGAATCACTGATTCGTAGGCCTAGAGACTCAGCTTGCTGCTCAAGCAGTACGTCATTGATCATGCGATCAAGTACTGATTTACGGAAAGACTCTACGTAAGCAGGGTCTGCAAGCATTTGCGCGAAGTAATCGCCAAGTTGAGACTGCATACGATTACGTTCGTTTTGGTAAGCCTGTTCGAACTCACCACGAGCAATTTCTGTGTTGCCAACTTTAGCTGCTGCGTTGTTACCGCCACCGGTGATGTAGCTGCCTACACCTGCGAATACGAATGACAGGATAATCAACCCAAGGATAATTTTTACCGCGATGCTATTCACGCCTTCGCGTAATCGATCCATCATAATTTAAGTGCTCTCCGGATATGAAGCATTGGCTTCAAAATAAAAATCTATTCACGCGATATTATCAGAAAAAGAAATGCGCATCAGTAGGATGCGCATAATTTAAATAAGTTCAATGTGCTTTGTACACATACTGTTTAAGAATGAAACATCATTTTTCAAACAGTAAACGCATTTTACTGCCTTCCCCTCTTAAATGGAGGTTTCAGCAGTGAAAATTAGTTACATGCGTCTTTAAGTGCTTTACCCGCTTTGAAGCCAGGTACTTTAGCTTCTGCGATTTGGATCTCTTCACCAGTTTTTGGGTTACGACCTGTACGAGCAGCACGAGTACGAACACTGAAAGTACCAAAGCCAACAAGTGCAACTTGGTCACCAGATTGTAGCGTTGTGCCAACTGCTTCGATGAATGCGTCTAGAGCGCGGCCAGCTGAAGCTTTAGAGATGTCTGCGTTTTCTGCGATTGATTCTACTAGTTGTGTTTTATTCACTGTTTTTCCCCTATGTGTCATCTGTGACTACTTCTGATGACTGTACGTTCCATTTTGGTTTTAATTTAGCCGCAAGCCTTATTGCAAAAGGGCTGCCGCTTTGATCAATAACTTAGCGTCCAAAAAAAACGCTGACAAGCCTTTTCGGGCCTATCAGCGTAATTCTTTATTTATTTTTGCTATGCATCACTATTTTTTCACGTCAAACTCGACCCCTGACGGATCTCGTTCTAGCGCGACTTTGAGTACTTCATCAATCCACTGAACCGGGATCACCTTCAAGTCAGCGATTACGTTGTCTGGAATCTCTTCCAAATCACGCTCATTGTCTTTAGGGATCAGTACAGTTTTGATGCCGCCACGGTGTGCAGCAAGCAGTTTTTCTTTCAAGCCACCGATAGGTAAAACTTCACCACGAAGGGTAATTTCACCTGTCATACCGACCTCTGCTTTAACCGGGTTACCCGTCAAGCTAGAGACAAGTGCAGTACACATTGCGATACCCGCACTCGGGCCATCTTTCGGTGTAGCACCTTCTGGTACGTGAACGTGAATGTCACGTTTTTCGTAAAAATCTGAGTTGATACCCAGTTTTTCAGCACGAGAACGAACCACTGTCATTGCCGCTTGAATCGACTCTTTCATCACGTCGCCAAGTGAGCCAGTTTGCGTTAGCTTACCTTTGCCCGGCATTGCTTCGGTCTCGATAGTCAGTAGATCACCACCCACTTGAGTCCACGCTAGGCCTGTTACTTGACCGATACGGTTGCTTTCATCCGCTTTACCGAAGTCGTGGCGTTGAACACCTAAGTACTCTTTCAGGTTATCAATGTTAACCGTTACAGACTTAAGATCGCTGTCTAGCAAGATGTTCTTCACTGCTTTACGACAGATTTTTGAGATTTCACGCTCTAGGCTACGTACACCCGCTTCACGCGTGTAGTAACGAATGATGCCGATGATTGCAGAGTCTTCAATCTCAATTTCATGAGGCTTAAGACCGTTGCGTTGAACTTGCTTGTCCAGTAAATGGCTCTTAGCAATGTTCAGCTTCTCATCTTCTGTGTAACCAGATAGACGAATCACTTCCATACGGTCCAGTAGAGGCCCAGGAATGTCCATCGAGTTCGATGTTGCCACGAACATAACATCTGACAGATCGTAATCTACTTCTAGGTAGTGATCGTTAAATGCGTTGTTTTGTTCTGGATCTAGAACTTCTAGAAGTGCTGAAGATGGGTCGCCACGCATATCAGAAGACATCTTATCGATCTCATCTAATAGGAACAGTGGGTTCTTAACACCAACTTTAGACATCTTCTGGATCAGTTTACCCGGAAGTGAACCGATGTACGTACGACGGTGACCACGAATCTCAGCTTCATCACGAACGCCACCAAGTGCCATACGCGTGTACTTACGACCCGTTGCCGCAGCAATCGAACGACCTAGCGAGGTTTTACCTACACCAGGAGGACCAACAAGACAAAGGATTGGGCCTTTTAGCTTGTTGATACGGTTTTGTACTGCCAAGTATTCAAGAATACGTTCTTTAACACGCTCTAAGCCGTAGTGGTCTTCGTTTAAGATCTCTTCCGCTTTCGCTAGATTCTTTTTCACTTTTGAACGCTTAGCCCAAGGAACGCCCACCATCCAATCAATGTAGCTACGTACTACTGTTGCTTCAGCAGACATTGGCGACATCATTTTCAGTTTTTGCAGTTCTTGCTCGGTTTTTTCACGAGCTTCTTGAGGCATCTTAGAGTCTTCGATCTTCTTCTTCAGAGTCTCGAATTCATCAGGAGCGTCGTCCATCTCGCCAAGTTCTTTCTGAATCGCTTTCATTTGCTCATTCAGGTAGTACTCACGCTGAGATTTTTCCATTTGCTTCTTAACGCGGCCACGAATGCGTTTTTCAACTTGCAAGATGTCAATTTCTGACTCCATTTGGCCCATCAAGAATTCCAGACGTTCAGTCACATCTAAGATTTCTAGAACGTGCTGCTTGTCTACCAGTTTAAGTGGCATGTGTGCAGCAATCGTATCAGCAAGGCGAGCTGCCTCATCAATACCGTTCAGAGATGTTAGAACTTCTGGTGGAATCTTTTTGTTCAGCTTAATAAAGCCTTCGAATTGATTGATCGCGCTGCGAACAACCACTTCTTGTTCTTTTTCGTCAAGTTCTGAGGTTACAACGTATTCTGCGTCCGCTAAGAAAAACTCACTTTCTTTGAATTGGTGAATTTTTGCACGCTGCTGACCTTCGACAAGCACTTTAACAGTACCATCAGGGAGCTTTAGTAACTGAAGAATGGTAGCGACAGTTCCTACTTTAAATAGGTCGTCAATTGAAGGCTCATCAGTGTCCGCTTCTTTCTGCGCTACAAGTAGTACTTGTTTGTTAGCTTCCATTGCCGATTCAAGGCAAGTAATCGATTTTTCACGACCAACAAACAATGGAATAACCATGTGTGGGTAAACCACTACATCACGTAGAGGTAGCACGGGGATTTCGATACGCTCGGAACGTTCCAAGTTCATATATTTCTCTCTTCCGCTTTAACTTATAAAGCAGTATATGGGGCTTAAACGACTGGATTCAATGGAAGAATAAAAAAAAGGAGGTAATTGCTTACCTCCTTTTTCAATTTGAGTGACTTGTCTAAAAAAGACCTACTCTGCAACAGCTGCTTGGTTATCTGAGTTGCTGTAAATTAATAGTGGTTCTGACTCACCATTAATTACCGACTCATCAATCACAACCTTGCTTACATCAGTTGAAGATGGCAGTTCGTACATAGTTTCTAGTAGAACACCCTCCAAGATAGAACGTAGACCACGAGCACCTGTTTTACGGTTCATTGCTTTCTTAGCAATGGCACGTAAAGCATCTTCACGGAATTCTAACTCTGTATCCTCAAGCTCAAATAATGCTGCGTACTGTTTTGTAAGTGCATTCTTTGGCTCACATAGGATTTGGATTAGCGCTTCTTCATCAAGCTCTGTCAGTGTTGTTGTCACAGGTAGACGACCAATGAATTCTGGAATCAGACCATACTTCACTAGATCTTCAGGTTCTACTTGAGTGAACAATTCACCGATAGTTTTGGTTTCATCTTTTGAACGCACTTCTGCGCCAAAGCCGATACCTGAACCTGTTTCTACACGCTGTTCAATCACTTTATCTAGGCCTGCAAACGCACCACCACAGATAAATAAGATCTTAGACGTGTCCACTTGCAAGAACTCTTGCTGTGGATGCTTACGACCACCTTGAGGTGGAACTGAAGCTACTGTACCTTCAACAAGTTTTAGTAGAGCTTGCTGTACACCTTCACCAGACACGTCACGCGTGATTGATGGGTTTTCAGCTTTACGAGAAATCTTGTCGATTTCATCGATGTAAACAATGCCGCGTTCCGCTTTCGCTACGTCGTAATCACATTTCTGAAGCAACTTCTGGATGATGTTTTCAACATCTTCGCCCACGTAACCCGCTTCGGTTAGTGTTGTTGCGTCTGCCATTGTGAAAGGAACGTCTAGGAAACGAGCCAATGTTTCAGCCAGTAGTGTTTTACCACTACCAGTAGGACCGATAAGAAGAATGTTACTCTTACCTAGCTCTACGCCTTCAGCTGTCGTATCACCATTACGTAAACGCTTGTAGTGGTTATAAACTGCAACTGCTAGCACTTTCTTCGCGTATTCTTGACCGATTACATAGTCGTCAAGATGCTCACGAATCTCACGCGGCGTTGGCAGCGATTCCGATTCTTTCTTAGGAAGAACATCTTTAATTTCTTCACGAATAATGTCGTTACAAAGATCGACACATTCATCACAAATGTAAACAGAAGGACCTGCGATTAACTTGCGAACTTCGTGTTGGCTTTTGCCACAGAAAGAGCAGTAAAGCAGTTTACCGCTACCACCCTCTTTGCTTTTATCTGTCATTCGCTAACCTCTTAGCCTTAACTCTCTATGCTTGAGTGTATATCAATTTGAATCACTTTGCGTTAAACAATTGCCCTGCAATTATTGACCGCGGTGATTAAGAACTGAATCCACCAAGCCGTATTCTACTGCTTGATCAGCAGACATGAAGTTATCACGATCTGTATCGCGCTCAACAACTTCTAGAGGCTGACCAGTGTGCTCTGCCAATAGTTTGTTTAGCTTTTGTTTGATCGTTAGGATCTCTTGCGCGTGAATTTGAATATCAGACGCTTGGCCTTGGAAGCCGCCAAGTGGCTGGTGAATCATTACACGTGAGTTTGGAAGCACGTGACGCTTACCAGGAGTACCACCCGCTAGTAAGAATGCACCCATAGAGCAAGCTTGACCCATACATACTGTGCTCACGTTTGGCTTGATGAACTGCATTGTGTCGTAGATAGACATGCCTGCTGTTACGCTACCGCCAGGTGAGTTGATGTAAAGATAGATATCTTTGTCTGGGTTTTCTGATTCCAAGAAAAGCAGTTGAGCCACGACAAGATTTGCCATGTGGTCTTCCACTTGACCTGTTAAGAAAATGATACGTTCTTTTAATAGACGAGAATAAATATCGTAAGAACGTTCACCACGGGAAGTCTGTTCAACCACCATAAGAACTAGTGCGTCCATAATCGATGGCATTGTATTTTTTTCTTGGTAGCTCATATTCTTATGTCCCTAAAATAAATGGCCCGAATGATTAAATCATACGGACCATTGTTAGCAGAATTGTTGACCGTACGTCAACCTTCTACGTCAGATATTACTATATTAAGCAGGTTGCTGATTCATTAGCTCGTTGAAGCTAACTTCTTTATCAGAAACTTGAGCTTTAGCGATGATTGCATCAATAGCTTGCTCTTCTAGAGCAACATTGCGCATGTTGTTCATCATTTGCTCGTTTTGCTCGTAGTAAGCAATAACTTCTGTTGGATCTTCGTATGCTGTAGCCATCTCTTCGATGATAGCTTTAACTTTCTCGTCGTCAGCTTTTAGCTCTTCAGTCTTGATTACTTCACCAAGAAGAAGACCTACAACTACGCGACGTTTAGCTTGCTCTTCGAACAGCTCACGTGGAAGTTGGTCAGCAGCTTCAGTGTTGCCACCGAAACGTTGAGCAGCTTGTTGACGTAGAACACCGATCTCTTGATCGATTAGAGCAGAAGGTACGTCGATGTTGTTTTCGTTAACTAGACCGTCGATAGCTTGCTCTTTGATGCGGTTCTTAACAGCTTGCTTAAGCTCACGCTCCATGTTCTTACGAACTTCAGCTTTAAGACCTTCAACGCCGTCAGTTGCGCCGAACTTAGCAACGAATTCTTCGTTTAGTTCTGGAAGTTCACGAGCTTCAACTTTGTTTACTTTGATTGCAAACTTAGCTGCTTTACCTTTTAGGTTTTCAGCGTGGTAATCTTCTGGGAAGTTTACGTCGATTTCGAATTCCATACCTGCTGTTTTACCAACGATACCGTCTTCAAAACCAGGGATCATGCGACCAGCGCCCATCTCTAGTGGGAAGTTCTCAGCTTTACCGCCTTCGAACTCTTCACCGTCGATAGAACCAACGAAGTCGATAGTTGCACGAGAACCTGCGTCAGCAGCAGCTTCAACTTCAGTCCAAGTTGCTTGTTGCTTACGTAGAGTTTCGATCATCTCTTCAACGTCAGCTTCTTTAACTTCTACTGCTGGTTTCTCAACAGTGATGTTTTCTAGACCTTTCAGCTCAACTTCTGGGTAAACTTCAAAAGTTGCGTTGAATACTAGGTCAGCGCCTTCGTTGTTTTCAACTGGTGCGAAAGTAGGTGCGCCAGCTGGGTTGATTTTCTCTTTAACGATCGCTTCGATGAAGTGACGTTGCATTACTTCGCCCATCACGTCTTGACGTACTGCTTTGCCGTACATTTTAGCAACCATCTTCATTGGCACTTTGCCTTTACGGAAACCATCGAAACGACGGTTTTTCGCGATGTTGCGTAGTTCAGCTGTAACTGCATCTTCGATGTTAGCAGCAGGAACAGTAATATTAAGACGGCGCTCTAGGCCTTCTAGCGTTTCAACAGTAACTTGCATTATATAAACCTCAAAACTGGCTCAGTAATCTGAGCATATGAGCCGTAACTTAGCTTTAATTCAAAAGCAGACGTTGTTGGCTGCATCCTTGTGTAGTGCTCTATCCGAACACCTAATTTAAAATCGAGCATTGATGTCTGAATTGATTATTCAACCAAACACCAGACTAATCAGCGATATCTTCGTTCTTCACACGTCGATTAAAACGCAATAAAGCTTGTTTTCAGAAACAAGAAAGGTATCTCCGATTAGCCTCAGGACAGAAATTTTAGACGCGACATTCTAGCGATCTGTTTAATCTCTGTCGAGCCGTTCACCTCTGCATGATGATGAATGCTCTAAATTCGTCCAACTAAGTGATACAAAAACGATCAAATCATCACTTAGCACAACAGAAATGGGGACAATAGCGACTTTTTCAAGGGAATCGAGGGCTTTTTTTGCTAAAAACCTTAAAAAGAGATCTTGCTCTTGTTTTACCCCTCAGAGTCGATAACTTTTTCAACAATCCCCGTTACAAACCCTTAACCTACATCCATCTGTTCACTCTCTGCTTTCAGCAAAAACTACCGCTATTTACTACCATAAACGAGAGAAGACAGGCTTGATTGTTTACCAAAGAAATCAGCGGAGAGCCTTCATGTTTCAAGCTTTTAAAATCCCAATACTGTTAATGGTCACATACAGTTTACTGATGGTGTTTGGCGGTCATTGGGTGTGGAGCACGAGCCATGAAAGTTTGTTAAATGATCATCAATCTAAGCTGGACCGCTTTTCTGTTCATATTTCAAACCAATTGGATAAGTTCGCGCACATTCCCGAGCTGCTTTCAAAAGACAAAGAGCTGGTCGATGCCCTGCACTCTCCAAGTAACTCTGCGCAAATCGAACTCACTAATCGTTATCTAGAGCACGTAAACTCGGTGATTCAAGCATCCGACACCTACCTACTAGACAGTATCGGCACCACCATTGCAGCCAGTAACTGGAATCAACCGCGTTCTTTTATTCGTCGTAACTTTGCTTTCCGCCCCTACTTTCAAGAAGCGATTATTGGCAATGAAAATCAATATTTTGCGCTAGGTTCAACCTCTGGAAAGCGAGGCTATTATTATTCTTACCCCGTCTCCTATGCCGCCGAGATTATTGGCGTCATTGTCGTAAAGATGGATTTATCGCTGATTGAAGCAAGTTGGAAAGGCAAACAGAGTTTTTTTGTTGCTGACGATAAAGATCAAATTGTATTTATGTCGAGTAACCCTGAGTGGCTGTTCAAAAGCCTTCAGCCGCTAAGCGAAGTACAACACACTCGAATTCAAGAAAGCAGGCAGTATCTCGATACAAAAATAGAAAGCCTGCACTTCTCCGGCGATTTAGACAGTGCCACCAGTCGTATTGAGTCGCCACACAAACTCGTCCAAGAGCAGTTCTTTAGTTCTTCGCGTTTCCTAGCCGAACCAAGACTCACCATACGGGTATTTTCTCCAACCCACTTAGTTTGGTGGGACTTGGTTGCTTACCTTGTGGTTTTGAGCCTTATTTTTGCGATTATTTATCTAACGATGCAACTCAATCACCATCGACAACAAAGACGAGCTCAGATAGATAGACTGCAATCCGAAGCCAAGCAAAAGCTAGAATTTCAAGTGCTTGAACGAACATCAGAGTTGCATGTCGAGATTAAGCACCGAATCGAAACTGAACATGTACTGAGGCAGACACAAGACGAACTCATCCAAGCCGCCAAACTGGCAGTGTTGGGGCAAATGTCAGCAAGCATCAGCCATGAACTGAATAACCCGCTTGCTGCGATTCGCAGTTATGCCGACAACGGCCGACTGTTTCTTGCCAAAGAAAAAACCGAGCGTGTCGATGACAACCTATCGCGAATCTCGGCGCTCACTGACCGTATGGCTAATATAAGCCACCAGCTTCGTTCCTTTGCAAAGAAATCCACTGCGGAAGAGCTGCACACGTTACAGATACTGCCAGTATTGCACTCGTCAAAAGAACTGATGAAACCACAACTCAAGAGTGAACGAGTAAAGCTCAACGAACTTCCTGAAACCTTTGATGCTTGCGTGCTCGCCAACGCCATTCAATTGGAACAAGTGATCATTAATTTGCTGACTAACGCGATTCAGGCGATGGAACAACAAGACGACAAACAATTAGCTATTCTGTTAGAGATTAAGAAGCCCGACCATCAACAAGCCAAGACCTTGCTGATTCATGTCGATGACAATGGTCCAGGCTTCACCTCCCCTTCTAACGGAAATTTTTTTGAACCCTTCCATACCACCAAGAAAAATGGACTTGGACTTGGGCTATCGATTTCTCAACAAATAATCAGCGGAATAAATGGCAAGCTAGTTACCGATCACAGCCCACAAGGTGGTGCTCGATTTAGTATCGAGTTACCCATAGCTCCAACAAAAGAATCAGATTAGTCGCTAAGCAAACCAGTACACCTTCACCAAAAATAAAAATAAAAATAAAAATAAAAATAAAAGATTAAAGGAATAACTATGTGTCACGTCTATTTCATTGATGATGAATCCGATCTGAGAATGGCTATTGAACAGAGCTTTGAGCTCGCCGATATTGATGCCGAATTCTTTCCCGATGCGGAGTCTGCTCTGCTCGCGATTCAAGAAAACGGCTTACCTCACGTGATCATCACTGATATCTGTCTACCAGGTCTATCCGGGCATGATCTGCTCAACACCGTGATGCACAAAGACAAAGAGATCCCCGTGATCATGATTACTGGTCACGGCGATATTTCAATGGCCGTTCAAGCCATCCAATACGGCGCCTATGACTTCATTGAAAAACCTTTCGCTAATGAACGCCTAATCGAAACCACTAAGCGAGCGATAGAAAAACGTCAGCTCACACTAGAGAACCTTGAGTTAAAACGTTCACTCAAAGCCAGCCAAGCGCTCGGCCCTAGAATCATTGGTGATACGCAATCAATGACGGAGCTGCGGTCTATCATCACTCACGTTGCCGATACCAATGCCGACATATTGCTATTTGGCGAGACAGGTACCGGCAAAGAATTAGTTGCACGTTCTCTGCATGAACAAAGCAGCAGGCGAGAACAAAACTTCGTCGCAGTCAACTGCGGCGCAGTGCCTGAAAATCTGATTGAGAGTGAACTGTATGGCCATGAGAAAGGGGCATTCACTGGCGCAGAAAGCAAACGTGTCGGTAAATTTGAATTTGCTCAGGGCGGAACTCTATTCTTAGATGAAATTGAGTCCATGCCAATGCAGGCACAAATTCGCCTGTTGCGCGTCTTGCAAGAACGCGTCATCGAAAGGGTTGGGTCTAATGGTTTAGTCCCTCTAGACATTCGAGTGATTGCGGCAACTAAAGTCGACCTAAAGAAAGCCGCTGAAGAAGGCACTTTCCGCCAAGACCTCTATTATCGACTCAATGTTGTGACCTTAGATTTACCGCCGTTAAGAAGCCGACAAGAAGATATCCCAGCACTCTTCCACCACTTCTTACTGGTCGCTGCGGCGCGTTATGGCAAGACTGCCCCTGCCCTTCCACAAAAGGAGCTGCACGCGCTTTTGGCTCATGATTGGCCGGGAAATGTTCGAGAATTACGTAACAGCGCTGAACGCTTCATCTTACTAGGGAAATTAGCTCAACTGGGTGATGGTGCGAACTCAGAGAGCCACTCAGACACCAGCATTAGCCTATCGGACCAAGTGGCAGAGTTCGAAAAAGCGGTGATCGAACGCGCGTTGATTGAGAATGAAGGGAGTATAAAATTAACTATGTCTCAATTAAATGTCCCAAGAAAAACGCTTTACGACAAAATGCAGCGTTATCAAATCGACAAAGATAATTTTAAGTAAAACAATAGATTTCGAAGTGAATAATTAAGCTGTGAGATAAAAGAATCAAACACGAAATAAAACGCAAAGCGTAGCTTAATCTGAATGTATATCGAAACTGGCAGAGATAAGGTTCATCTTCCATAATTTATATGTCGACTTTAAGGATAAGTTGCATATGAATGAAAAAACGACCATTCCTGTCATTGTAGATACAGTGCTGATTGATGACCATTATGAAGTAGAAAGAAGATCTGGGCGCGAGCGAAGAAAGAAAAAAGTACGCTGGAAAGGTTATGACAGGCGTTTAAGCGGCACAATAAGGCGCGGGAAAAATAAAGCGATAGATGAAAAGGTGTAACTCTTCATCTATCGCCGTTATTTACATTGATAATGAAACCGTTCGTTACACTAGCCGTGTAACTAAACAGCCCACTACTTGGTTATGATTTCCGGTCCCATCAAGGTAGTCGGTAACCATGTTGATACCCAAGGTACGTAGGTCACGATAATCAGGAATAAGAACATCACGCCAACCCATGGCAGTGCGGCTTTTACTACGTTCATCATCGACATCTTCGCGACCCCTGCGGTCACAAACAAGTTGAGCCCCACAGGCGGTGTGATCATCCCTATCTCCATGTTCACAACCATCATGATACCTAGGTGAATAGGGTCGATGCCCAGTGCAATTGCAATTGGGAATACCAACGGCGCAACGATGATCAGCAAGCCTGATGGCTCCATGAACTGCCCACCAATCAAGAGTAGAACGTTCACCACAATTAAGAAGGTGATCGGACCTAAGCCCGCAGAAAGCATAGACTCAGTGATCATCTGAGGAATGCGTTCTTCGGTTAGTACATGCTTAAGAATCAGAGCATTGGCAATGATAAACAGCAGCATGATCGTCAGCTTACCTGCATCATAGAGCGTGTCTTTGGTATCTTTGTGGAAGAAGGTTTGGAACACTTTAACCAAAGCAGGCTTTGTATTTTTCTTGTCCGCAAACGGCCCCATATCTTTATAGATAAAGTTGGCAATAAAGAACGCGTATACCGCTGCAACAGCCGCCGCTTCCGTCGGTGTAAAAATACCGCCGTAGATACCACCCAAAATGATGACAATCAGTAGCAGACCCCAACTTGCGTCTTTTGCAGCTGCGAACATCTCGCCCCAGCCCACAAATGGCTGTGCCGGAATCTTCTTAATACGTGCTGCGATGTAGATAGCAATCATCAACATCACACCCGCCAGCAAACCAGGAATAACGCCACCTAAGAACATACGACCTACCGATACATCGGTCGCCGCCGCGTATACCACCATCACGATGGACGGTGGAATCAAGATCCCCAACGTACCTGCGTTACAGATAACCCCTGCCGCGAACTCTTTTGAGTAGCCGTTTTTGATCATACCTGCGATAACGATACTACCGATCGCCACTACCGTTGCAGGAGATGAACCAGAAAGGGCTGCGAACATCATACATGCCACAACCGACGCCATCGCCAAGCCGCCGCGGAACCAACCCACCATCGCGATAGCAAAACGGATAATACGTTTCGCCACGCCACCAGTAGACATAAAGCTAGAGGCCAAGATAAAGAAAGGAATCGCTAAGAGTGTGTAGTGGCCTGCAAATGCATTAAACAGCGTTTGTGCGACTGAAGCTAATGACGCATCTGAGTGCATCAATAAGAATATTACGCTCGATAAACCGAGGGAAATTGCAATTGGTACACCGACCAACATGAAAGCAATTACCATTAAAAATAGAAATAACATTGCCATGATTAGTCTTCCTTACCGTTAGATTTTGTACTCGACTCATTCGCTTTGTTCTGCGGAGTCGAATTCAATACCGCTGTTGCATCTTCGTCAGGGCCCGCTAGCACGTCTGCTTTCAACGCATCCAGCTCTTCTTCGGCTTCGTGTCCTGCAATCATGCGGTCAAGCTTGCCTGTGACGACTTGGTAAGCAACTTGAGCAAAACGGAACGTTAGCATTGCCATACCAATCGGCAGCGCCATATAAGGAATAAAACGTGGCAGTTTCTCGTATCGCTCGCCTTCATTCAGCCAGTCAGCAAGAAACTGAAGCATCTCTGGCATTGGAATATCGTCGGTCTCGTACCATGCGCGATCGGTCGCGAATGGGTACCAATAATTCCAAGAACCGATAAGAAGTAAGATTGAAAATGCTAGGCAGCTTGTCACGGCGATGAGCGCATACACTTTGCGTAGCTTTTCTGGGGCAAGGTTGATGATCACATCAACACCAATGTGGAAGTGTTTTTTAACGCCATAAGATGCGCCCACTAACACCATCCAAGCAAACATGAACACGGTCAGTTCCAGTGCCCATAAGATGTTGTCATTGAATGCGTATCGAAATACCACGTTGGCAAAAGTAAGTAGCGTCATTGCGCCAAGGAAAAATGCGATTAGTGACTCTTCAATCACATCCGTAACTCTTCCGACTTTGGAAAAAAGAGAGGTTTCCAGTGCTGATTCGCTAGAATTTGGTTGTTCCATTTGAGGCTTTTCCATAATTGACTCCGCTTATAATTGTTTTAATAAGGAGTGACGAATACTCGCCACTCCCTTAGCGGTGTTATTGGTTTGAAGCTAACGCTGCATCGATAAGGTCTGAACCGATGTCTTTTTCAAACTTCTTCCATACTGGTTGAAGTGCAGCTACCCATGCTTCACGCTGTTCAGGCGTAAGTGTACGAACCTCACCACCCGCTTCGATGATGTTGTTTTTGTTCGCTAGGTTAACTTTTGAAGATTCTGCGTTACGCGTCTCAGACACTTCTTGAACGATAGTGCCAAGCTGTGTGCGTACATCTTCAGGTAGGTCTTTCCAGAAGTCGTTTGACGTTACAACTAGGTAATCCAAGATACCGTGATTAGTTTCGGTCACGCCGTCTTGTACTTCAAAGAACTTCTTACCGTAGATGTTTGACCATGTGTTCTCTTGACCATCGATAACTTTAGTTTGCAAGCCACCGTACACTTCTTTGAAAGACATCTTCTGTGGGTTAGCGCCTAGTTGTTCAAACTGAGCCACCAATACATCCGATGCTTGAACACGGAATTTCAAACCTTTTGCATCTTCAGGGCTGATAAGAGGTTTGTTCGCCGACATCTGTTTCATGCCATTGTGCCAAAACGCAAGACCTTGCAGGCCACGACGCTTCATCGCGTTCTTCAGCTTTTCACCAGATTCTGAGTTTTGGAAACGGTCAACGGCTTCTACGTCTTCAAATAGGAAAGGAAGGTCAAAAATGCGGTATTTCTTAGTGAACTTCTCAAATTTTGACAGCGATGGCGCCGCCATATGAACATCACCATTTAACAGGGCTTCCAGTACCTTATTATCATCGTAAAGTGTTGAGTTAGGGAAAACTTGCATACAAGCTTTTCCATTCATTTCTGTGTTTACTCGCTCTTCCAGTAAAGAAGCGGCGATGCCTTTCGGGTGCTTATCGGTATTGGTTACATGACTGAATTTAATCACGATTTCACCAGGGTCACAGTTTGCAGCAGCATTAAAACTTGTAAGCGCCAGAGCAGATACAGACAGCAGGGTAAGAGGCTTAAACATTATTATTCTCCTTAGTAAACAAAGCAGCCCTTCAATGGGAACTGCGTGCTTTCACTAAGGCAATTAGCGCGCCATATTGACACAATTCATTAACAAGCCTTTAACCGCAAGGCTTCATCAGATCTGCCTGCAGTTGTCGCTAACTCGCTACAAAAATTAATGGGTGGAAAATGACACATAGAATATTTGTAAATGGGTGGGAGTTGACCAAAGCATCAGTGATAAATGAGGTCTGACCAAAAGCCCCTTTCACGATGATGCCTTGAAGTAATTTCAACCTATCCTGTAGAGTGCTGCACAACTTAGTCAGATTTACTGATCCACTACTTACCAAGAGTTGCTACCCATGAGTCAGATCTACCATCACCCAGTACAGATTTACTACGAAGATACCGATCACTCAGGTGTGGTTTATCACCCTAACTTTCTTAAATACTTTGAGCGTGCGCGCGAGCATGTGTTGGGCAGCGATAAACTGGCAGAGTTGTGGAATGAACATGGACTGGGGTTTGCGGTGTATAAAGCCAATATGACCTTTCAAGACGGCGTTGAGTTCGCAGAGATCTGCGATATCCGAACCTCTTTTGAGCTCGATGGCAAATACAAAACCTTATGGCGACAAGAGGTATGGCGTAAAGATGCAACCAAACCTGCCGTGATTGGTGATATCGAGATGGTTTGCCTAGATAAAGACAAACAACTTCAGCCTGTACCCGCAGAAGTATTAAAAGCGATGCTTGGCGAAACGAGTTAGCCAATATTACGAATGGCTGAGAGCGAGCCGTGTTCAAGATTAGAAGCTAAAGGTTCTAGTGTAACGAACGTAAACTCAGCCAAGTAGCTTCGATTTGGGGAAGCACTTAATCTCTAATTGCATAGGAAGCGTTGCACCACCAAGCGTCACGGCAAATCGAAACTGGTTATCCAGCCTTCCTAAACTGCATTGCCAATCTGTTGAAGTATTGTCATTTTCAGCAGCATCCAACCCTACACCGTTATGGACAATGATTCCTCCATGTAACTCTGGTCGTAAACCCGACGAATGAACTGGCAGCGTTTGTTGAGTTAGATTGGAAAAATCGAACGAAAAACTTTTCAATGATGTGGCCAACCCCTTACCTGTCGCTTTGATGTACGACTCTTTCAGTGCCCACAAATCAAAAAAACGTTCTCTTTGAGATACCTCATCCAGCTCGAGTAAATCGTTAATCTCAAATTCCGAAAAGTAATGCTTCATGATCGCCGCGATGTTGGTCGAGCTTCTTGCATGTTCTATATCCACCCCAAGCTGTAGTGGTTGCCCTTTCGTTCGGCAGACAGCAATCAGTAAATGATCTTGACTGTGGCTAATATTGAAATTCAGTCCGGTTTTGTGTTGCTGCTCTGCAATCAAGCTTGGTTTGCCTTTTTCACCATACTCAAATCGCCACTCTTCAGCCGTCAAATCAGAGTAGATCGACAGAACCTCTCGTAAGTAGTTACGAACATAGAGCGCTTGGATCTGAGATGAAGGCATTCGATAACGCTCAACCTTAGCGACTTCATCGTCGGTCAGTTTCTGTTTAAGGCACGACACATGATCAGTACCTTCATCCAAATTGCTTAGAGAACAAAGCCACAAATCAACGACTGGTGTTTCCATCTTTTGAGCACTCACTTCTTAAAAATCACTATTCATAAAGCCATCAATAAAACATCAAAACGAACAAATTTAACTCACCTATGATTTGAGATAAACATAGAGAATCTGCGCAGGAAACACCCTTCATATAGGGACTTAAAACTAACTTTTAAAATAATAACAAATTAAAACACAGATCACATTCCACCTTATGGAACAGGCATCTATTAAATGTTACTTACAAAAATCTGACATAGATCTCACCAAGTCAAAATATAGAGTATAAACACTAAAAAACCACCCATACTCATTAATTATCAATAAGTTAATTCCATTAAAAATACAAAAAACAAAAGTTCAGAAAAATCATCTGGTCTGAACAGATCATAGTGGTCTCTGGGAGCATTGTATCGACCACTCACCTCGGGTAGCCTGCTCAACCATTAAACAAAATCACACGTTTTTATTGCGGATACCTGCTTTGCATAAAGCAGTACTTTGGACAGGATTTAAATGGACATCAACCTCACATTCGAATGCCCTCTTATAGCATGAAAAACGTAATCAACCCCTGCAAGTCACTGTACTTCGCACCCCCTATTTCAGTCAGGTGGCCGACTTTCGGTAGCCTTACTCTTCAGCTGCGTTTGTCCAAATCTGTTTCAGATTTATTTTCGATTCAATTAAAAGCGCAGCCTCAAAACACGACATCGCCCTCAGTGATTTCAAGTGGAGACTCATAATGAGCCAACCCGAAAAAAATACCCCGGAATCAGTCGACGACACTCGACTTAATAAACGTCTTAAAGACATGCCTATTGCTATCGTTGGAATGGCAAGCATGTTTGCGAACTCTCGTTACTTAAACAAGTTCTGGGATTTGATCAGCGAAAAGATCGATGCAATTACCGAAGTGCCTGATACGCACTGGCGTCCAGAAGATTACTACGATTCAGATCGTACAACGCCAGACAAATCTTACTGTAAGCGCGGTGGTTTCATCCCAGAAGTTGACTTCAACCCTATGGAGTTCGGTCTTCCGCCAAATATCCTTGAACTGACTGATACGTCACAGCTGCTTTCTCTGATCGTGGCAAAAGAAGTACTTGAAGATGCGAAACTTCCTGAAGGTTACGATCGCGATAAGATCGGTATTACGCTCGGTGTGGGTGGTGGTCAGAAGATCGCTCAAAGCCTAAATGCTCGTCTTCAATACCCTGTTTTGAAAAAAGTCTTCAAGAGCAGTGGCATCAACGACGAAGACAGCGAAATGCTGATCAAAAAGTTCCAAGACCAATACATCCACTGGGAAGAGAACTCGTTCCCTGGTTCATTGGGTAACGTTATTTCAGGTCGTATTGCTAACCGCTTTGACCTTGGTGGCATTAACTGTGTAGTAGATGCTGCGTGTGCAGGTTCTCTAGCCGCAATGCGCATGGCTCTGAGTGAGCTGGTTGAAGGTCGCAGTGAAATGATGATCACAGGTGGTGTGTGTACTGATAACTCACCAACCATGTACATGAGTTTCTCTAAAACACCTGCATTTACCACTAATGAAACCATTCAACCTTTCGATATCGACTCCAAAGGCATGATGATTGGTGAAGGCATTGGCATGGTTGCTCTTAAGCGTCTTGAAGATGCAGAGCGCGATGGCGACAGAATCTACTCAGTGATTAAAGGTGTCGGTTCTTCTTCGGATGGTAAATTCAAGAGTATTTACGCACCTCGCCCTGAAGGACAAGCAAAGGCGCTTAAACGTGCTTACGATGATGCTGGTTTCGCACCGCACACGCTTGGCCTTTTAGAAGCACATGGTACAGGCACTGCTGCAGGTGATGTGGCTGAATTTGGTGGCTTAAACTCGGTATTCAGTGAGAACAATGAAGAGAAGCAACACATTGCGTTAGGCTCTGTGAAATCTCAAATTGGTCACACTAAATCAACCGCGGGTACTGCTGGCTTAATCAAAGCTGCATTAGCACTGCACCACAAAGTACTGCCGCCAACGATCAACGTATCGGCTCCGAATCCTAAGTTAGATATCGAGAACTCACCGTTCTACCTAAACACACAAACGCGTCCTTGGATGAAACGTGTCGACGGTACACCACGCCGTGCAGGTATCAGCTCATTTGGTTTTGGTGGCACTAACTTCCACGTTGTATTGGAAGAGTACACGCCAGAGCACGCTCGCGGTGATAAATACCGTCAACGCCAAGTACCGCAAACTCTGTTATTCAGCGCAGAATCTCGTCAAGCATTGATCAATGAGCTCAAGCAGGTTTCAACTCAAGCTGCCGATGCTGCGTTCAAACTAGAAGCGCTTGCTGAGCAGCACGCTCTACGCGAAGTGGACGCTAAGCACGCTCGCCTTGGTTTAGTCGTGACTGACCAAGCAGACCTTCAAGCGCAACTGACTCAAGCGGTTTCTATGCTTGAGAGCCAAACCAAAACACATTGGCAAATGCCAAACGGTACTAGCTACCGTGAGTCGGCACTGATTGCTGAAAACGGTGCTGGTAAAGTGGCTGCATTATTTGCTGGTCAAGGTTCGCAATACCTAAACATGGGTCGAGAGCTTGCTTGTCATTACCCTGAAATGCGCCAACAGCTTGCTCAAGCGGATCAGGTATTTGGTCAGCACAAGAAAACGGCTCTGTCGCAAATTCTATTCCCAATTCCAACCTTCACACCAGAAGCAACCAAAGCTCAAGAAGCGGTACTAACCAACACGGCCAATGCGCAAAGTGCGATTGGTACTGTGTCTATGGGTCAGTTCGACATCATGACTCAAGCTGGCTTCAAAGCCGACATGGTCGCAGGACACAGCTTTGGTGAGCTAAGCGCACTATGTGCATCGGGTGTTATCTCGCAAGACGATTACTACCAGCTAGCTTTCGCTCGTGGCGATGCAATGGCGGCGACACCTGAACAAGGCGACAGCGGTACTATGTTTGCGGTCATTCTAGACGCAGACAAACTTCCAGCCGTTGAAAGCTGCATCAGCCAATTCGAAGGCGTGAGCATTGCCAACTACAACGCTCCGACTCAATTGGTTATTGCGGGTCCAACAGCAACCGTTCAGCAGGCAGCCCAAGCGCTAACTGAGCAAGGCTTCAAAGCAATTGCTCTGCCAGTATCTGGTGCTTTCCACACCCCGCTTGTTGCTCATGCTCAAAAGCCATTTGCAGCTGCAATTGATAAAGCTTCATTTAGCGCTCCAACGCTGCCGCTTTACTCAAACGCAACGGGCAAACTGCACAGCAAAGACGCTAAAGCGATTAAGAAAGCATTCAAACAACACATGCTGCAATCGGTTCGTTTCAGCGAGCAAATTGAAGCGATGTATGAAGCAGGCGCGCGCGTATTCGTTGAGTTCGGTCCGAAAAACATTCTTCAAAAGCTGGTTGAGAAAACACTGGCTGATAAAAACGAAGAACTTTACGCAATCAGCATCAACCCAAGCCCTAAAGGAGACAGTGACCAACAGCTTCGTTTAGCTGCGGTTCAACTGTGCGTGACAGGTGTTTCATTAGACAACATTGACCCTTACCAAGCTGACATTGCTGAACCTGCAAAGGCATCACCAATGAACATCAAGCTGAATGCAACCAACTACATCAGCCCTGCTACTCGTAAGAAAATGGATCAATCATTGGCTTCGGGCAACGTCACCGAAAAGACTGAGATTGTTGAAGTGAAAGTTGAAGTCGAGAAAATCGTGGAAAAAGAAGTGATTAAAACAGAAATCGTTGAAGTACCTGTGGCTGCTCCTCAAGCTTCAAATGTACAACAGTCAGTTGCAGCAGCGCCAAGTGCACAAGTAGCTCAGCAACCTCAAGTGGCGCAAGCTGCACCAACGACTATTCAGCCAGCAGCTCAAGTAACGGTTGATGAATCTTCACTGCAATCGTTCTTCAATGCTCAACAACAAGCAGCAGAAGTACATCAGCAGTTCCTTGCAATTCCTCAGCAATACGGTGACACGTTCAACACCCTAATGTCTGAGCAAGCGAAAATGGCAACAGCAGGCGTAACAATTCCAGAGAACCTGCAACGTTCTATGGAAATGTTCCACCAGCACCAAGCTGAAACGCTAAAAGCTCACGCTCATTACCTAGAGATGCAAGCACACAGCAACAACTCAGCACTTAATATGCTGACGCAAGGTTCAGTACAAACGACACAACCAACCTTCGTTGCGCCAGTAAATGCTCAGCCAGTAATTCAAGCTACACCAACAGCTATCGTTCAACAGCCTGTAGCTCAAGTACAAGCGACTACTGTACAAGCCGCGCCAGTTCAAGCCCAGTCTGTTCAAGTTACGCCAGTACAGAAAGCAGCTCCTGCACCACAAGTAGCGGCTCAAGCGGCAGCGCCTGTTGCAGCTCAACCTGTGCCAGTTAAAGCGCAACCGGCTCCTGTGGCTGCACCAGTGGCAGTACAATCAGCCGATGCTGAAAAAGTGATGCTAGAAGTGGTCGCCGAGAAAACGGGTTACCCAACGGAAATGCTTGATCTAGAAATGGACATGGAAGCAGACCTTGGTATCGACTCAATCAAGCGCGTAGAGATCCTTGGTACCGTTCAAGACGAAATGCCGAACCTACCAGAGCTGAACCCTGAAGATTTAGCTGAATGTCGTACTCTTGGTGAAATCGTTACCTACATGAACAGCAAGATGCCAGCATCAGCGCCTGTGGCAGCAAAGCCAAGCGCAACTGCTCCTGTTCAAGCTGCTAACGGTCTTGATGCAAAAGTCGTTCAACAAACCATGCTAGAAGTGGTTGCTGAGAAGACAGGTTACCCAACGGAAATGCTTGATCTAGAAATGGATATGGAAGCAGACCTTGGTATCGACTCAATTAAACGTGTTGAGATTCTTGGTACGGTTCAAGATGAACTGCCTACTCTTCCAGAGCTAAACCCTGAAGATTTAGCTGAGTGCCGTACTCTTGGCGAAATCGTTGCTTACATGAACAGCAAGCTTCCGGCTTCTGCTCGTGTAGTCGCTCAAACTGCAGCAACTTCAGTTCAAGCAGCTAGCGGTTTAGATGCGGCTGTCGTTCAGAAAACCATGTTAGAAGTAGTCGCAGAGAAGACGGGCTACCCGACTGAAATGCTAGATCTAGCAATGGATATGGAAGCCGACCTTGGTATCGACTCAATCAAACGTGTTGAAATTCTAGGTACAGTTCAAGACGAGCTACCGACTCTTCCAGAGCTAAACCCTGAAGACTTAGCTGAATGTCGCACTCTGGGCGAAATCGTAGCCTACATGAACAGTAAGCTTCCAGCTTCTGCTCCAGTAGCGGCTCCAGTAGCGGCTCAAGCATCTGCACCAGCGCAAGCAGTATCAAACAGTTTAAACGCAGAACAAGTTCAAAGCACAATGCTGAGTGTAGTCGCTGATAAAACAGGCTACCCAACAGAAATGCTCGACCTAGCAATGGACATGGAAGCAGACCTTGGCATCGACTCAATCAAACGTGTTGAGATCCTTGGAACAGTTCAAGACCAGCTACCAACATTGCCAGAGCTAAACCCTGAAGACCTAGCTGAGTGTCGTACTCTGGGTGAAATCGTTGACTACATGAACAGCAAGTTAGCTCCTAGTTCGGAAGCAGCGACAGTAGCTCCTGCTGCAGAAGTAGAGGCAATTGTAGAAAGCGCAAGCAACGACCTAAACCCTGCTCACGTTCAATCAACAATGATGGAAGTGGTTGCCGACAAAACAGGCTACCCAGCAGAAATGCTCGACCTAGCGATGGACATGGAAGCAGACCTTGGTATCGACTCAATCAAACGCGTTGAGATCTTGGGTACGGTTCAAGACCAGCTACCAACGCTGCCAGAACTAAACCCTGAAGACCTAGCTGAGTGTCGTACGCTTGGTGAAATCGTTACTTACATGCAAAGCAAGCTATCCGCTGCTGCACCCGTAGCGACTCCAAAAGCTGAATCAGTAACGCCTATCGCAGAAACAGCGACAGCGGAACTTCCTCCACACAATGAGGTAGCGCTAAAAAAGCTACCAGCGGCAGATAAACTCGTCGATTGTTTCTCAAAAGACGCTTGCGTCGTGATCACAGATGATGGTCACAACGCTGGTGTTCTAGCAGAAAAGTTGACCGCTAACGGCATTCAAGTTGCCGTAGTGCGTAGTGCCCTTTCTGCCGCGTCACCTTTAAACAGTGAAATCGCAAGCTACACACTCAACAGCATCGATGATGCTGGTGTGACTGCAGTTATTAACGACATCGAAGCAGACCTTAAAACGTCAAACAAAGTGATTGCTGGCTTCATTCATTTACAAGCTATCGTTGATGCGAAACAAAGCAACGAGCAAGCGGTTAACTTGAATGCAGACTCCAGAGCTTCACTAACCACAGCGTTCTTATTCGCGAAGCACCTAAATGGCCAACTGAATGCCGTTTCTGGTCGTAGTGTGTTCTTCACACTAAGCTGTATCGATGGTGGCTTTGGTTACCTAGATACTAAGCAACTAGCGAATGCAGAACTCAACCAAGCCGCGTTGTCTGGTCTAACTAAGACACTGAGCCATGAATGGTCAAACGTGTTCTGCCGCGCATTGGATGCTGACGCTTCTATTGATGCTCGTCACCTAGCTGAAGCTATCACAGGTGAACTGTTCGATATCGATACCAACACGGTTGAAATCGGCCTTAGCCATGCAGAAAACGGGGAATCTGGTCGTGCAACATTGATTGCGGCAACACCAGGAGCTACACAAACCAAAAACGCAGGCGCTCAGCTTACCAAGAGCGACAAAGTTCTCGTGACGGGTGGCGCTAAAGGCGTGACGTTTGAATGTGCGCTAACACTTGCTAAGCAATGTAAGTCTCACTTCATTCTTGCCGGTCGTAGTAAGCATATTACTTCAGCTGAGCTACCTCAGTGGGCACAAGGCAAGCAAGAGAAAGAGCTAAAACCAGCGGCTATCGCTCACCTACAAGCAACAGGTGACAAACCAACGCCGAAGAAAGTAGATGCCTTGCTAAAACCAGTATTAAGCAGCCTTGAAATCAATGCAGCACTTGCCGCTTTCAACGAGATTAGCGCGAGCGCTGAATACCTAAGCTTAGATGTGTCGAACCATGAGTCAGTAGCGAAAACGCTGGCAAACTTCGACAACATTACAGGTCTTATCCATGGTGCAGGTGTACTGGCTGACAAACACATTCAAGATAAAACGCTTGATGAACTGAACATGGTTTACGGCACCAAAGTGGGCGGACTAGAAGCAGTTCTTGGCGGTCTTGATAGCAGCAAGCTAAAACTGATTGCGATGTTCTCTTCGGCGGCGGGTTTCTACGGAAACACAGGCCAAAGCGATTACTCGATGTCTAACGAGATCCTAAACAAAGCGGCTCTACAATTGTCAGCGCGTAACCCTCAAGCGAAAGTAATGAGCTTCAACTGGGGACCGTGGGACGGTGGCATGGTCAACGCAGCACTGAAACGTATGTTCACAGAGCGTGGTGTGTACGTAATTCCTCTTCAAGCGGGTGCAGAGCTGTTTAGTTCTCAACTACTGAACGAAACTGGCATTCAACTACTGGTTGGTACGAGCATGCAAGGTTCTGACAACAAGGAAGCTGCTGTAAAAAAGCTTAATGCGGAGTCTGTGCATCTTGCAAAGAGTCCGCTGAATACAAGCATCACTGTGACACGTCATCTTGATCCAAAGGCATTGCCTTTCATTCAAGATCACTGCATTGCCGGTAACCCTGTGTTACCGACAGTGTGTGCCATCCAATGGATGCGTGAAGTCGCAGAGCAACTGTTAGGGGTGAACGTTAGCGTTCACAACTACAAACTGCTGAAAGGTGTGATTTTTGATACTGATGAAGTGCAAGAGCTAACGCTTGTCTTGTCTGCAGACACTAAGAAGCCGTCCTCTGATGCTAAATCAAAAGAGCAGCTAAAAGCAGTGATCAGTTGCCAAGGGCGACCACAGTATCAAGCTCAGTTGCAAGTTGCCTCTGTGCAAGTGTATGAAGATGTTCAACAAGCGTCGACAAAACGCTTTGAAGCTAACTCTTCAACACCAGTAACAACGGCACAAGCTCTATACAGTGACGGCACTCTGTTTCATGGACCAAGACTGCAAGGTATTACTTCAGTTGAACGCTTTGACGACTTAGGCTTACTGGCTCAGTGCCAATTGCCTCGGATTGAAAACAGCGACTGCGGATCATTTATTCCGAAGCAAGGTTTTGGCGATAGTCAGCCATTTGCTGAAGATTATCTGTTGCAAGCAATGCTGGTATGGGCTCGATTGAAATACGGCGCGGCAAGCCTACCGTCTTCAATTGGTGAGTTTGTTTGCTACGCACCGATGCGCAATGGTGACCAAGGTTGGCTAGAGCTGAGCGTGATAAAAAGCACGGCTCGGTCTCTGCAAGCTGATATCTCGCTTTACCACCAAGATGGTCGTTTAAGCGCAGTAATGAAAGGTGCCAAAGTCACCATCAGCAAGAGCTTAAACGACGCATTTTTGCCGAAGTCTAGCTCAGCAGTATCGAAGAAAGAGGCGACTAAAAAAGCAGAAAAGGAGCAATTGTCATAGTGACTGTTCCTACTAATAAAGCGATGCCATTGCGCATAGCTCTTTTAGCTCAGCCAGCAAACGCGGCTGAGCTTTCTGCCGACTTATTTCCCTCGTTCCCAGAGATGATAACTGTTGTGGTTGATGGCAATTTTAATCAAGCACTTGCTCACGCCATCGAGACAGTCAATCAAGGTAATGTCGTTAAGCTCTGTTTGGATCATCACTCACCATCATTGTTGATGTTAAGTGCGCTGAATGCTGCTCAGAATAAGATTCACCCACACGCGAATTTGGCGAGCTTTGTAGATACAGCTACCGGAAATAGCGTTCAGCTTGCTCTGGATATGTCACGCCGCCCCGCTTCAGACTTAAGCCATCAACAACAATACTCCGTCCTATCTGCTTCTCAGCAGTTTGATGAATTGTTGAATATGGTTAATGCGATATCTAGCCGTTCATTACCGAGCCATTCATTACCTAACCATTACTGGTTCACTGAGCCGAACAAAGCACGTATTGCTGCGTTAACTTTCAGTGACGATAGCCAAAAAGCCACCAGCCTGATATTGACTCAAGCGACCGGTTTGCACGAACCAAAACCATTGCTATCCAGCGAGCGTTTGATGTTTGTGGTTTCTGGCTGCGAGCAAACTGAATTGGTTTCTCAGTTGGCCTCACTAAGAGCTGAGCTTAAATGCGTTAGTGATTCGGCAGACAGAGAACTTGCTATCGCCAGCTTGATGTATTCAAACCTAAGTCATTTCCAAAGCGCTCAACACAATGCTGACTGTGGTGCGAATATCGTGATTCAGGCGGCTTCAATCGATGCTGCACTGCAAGAGATCACAGCGCTAGAAAATGCGTTGCCAAAAATAATGGCTGACAATAGCCAATACAAGACTCCAGCAGGCAGTTGTTTCTCACCAAAGCCTCAAAGCAAAGGTGGTGTTGCATTTGTTTACCCTGGCGTTGGCACGGTTTATCCCGGTATGTTGCGTGAATTTCACCACCATTTCCCACAGTTATTTGCTCGTTTAGAACGTGAAGGTAACTTGAAAGAGATGCTGCAGGCTGACAAAACCTATGCTGAAGACGCGCAAGAAATGTCGCTCAGTGAACTGGCAATTGCCGGTGTGGGCAGTAGTTATCTGTTAACACAACTGCTGTGTGATGAATTCAAAGTGCAGCCAGACTTCGCTTTGGGTTACTCCAAGGGTGAGGCTTCCATGTGGGCTAGCTTGAATGTTTGGAAAAACCCACATGCGCTGATTGAGATGACTCAAACCAGTCCTATCTTCACTACGGCTATTTCTGGCGAACTCACCGCAGTACGTCAAGATTGGCAGCTGAACGGCGACGAAAGCATCCAATGGAATAGCTTTGTGGTTCGCAGTGATGCGCAAGCGATTGAAGCTCTGTTACCAGAGTTCCCACGCGCTTATCTCGCTATCATCCAAGGTGATACTTGCGTGCTAGCAGGTTGTGAAAGCACATGTCGTGCACTACTCAAGAAACTGGGTAAACGTGGTATTGCCGCTAACCGTGTTACTGCGATGCACACCACACCAGCGCTGAGTCAGCATAGCCAAGTGCGTGAGTTTTACACTCAACCACTGTTCGACGAGTTGCCAAAGCATATCCGCTTTATCAGCGCAGCAGGTCTACCGACTGGCGCACCAATCAATATAGACAGCGACAGCATCGCCCTTTCGATTGCCGACACTTTCTGTTCGACGCTGGATTTCACCGCGTTGATCCAAAGTGCACGTCAACAAGGTGCGCGTCTGTTTGTCGAAGTGGGTGCCGATCGTCAAACCAGCACATTGATCGACAAGATCAATCGTAGCGACAACGTAGCAGACCAATACTGCACAATCGCTTCCAATGCCAAAGGCGGTGACGATGTTGTCACGCTCATCAAGTGTATTGGCCAGCTCATTACTCATCAAATTCCACTGTCTGTCGAGCCACTTATTCAAGGGCTAGAACAACAGATCACCGCCGCTAAGCAATTAAGTGGTGTGTCTCAAGGCAGCGCAGTGAATCATCAAGGAGAGCTAGTATGAGTTCTCAATCGAAACCATCTCAATATAAATATCAGGCTCAGAATAAGCAGCAAGTGAAGTGCAATAAGATCGCGATTGTCGGTATTGCTAACCAATACCCAGAAGCTGATACGCCAAAAGACTTTTGGCAAAACTTGCTGGATAAAAAAGATTCTCGAACCACATTAAGCGCTGAAAAATTAGGTGCTGAACCTGAAAGCTATCAGGGCGTGCAAGGTGAGTCAGACCGCTTTTACTGTGATAAAGGCGGCTACATCGAAAACTTCAATTTCGACAGCAATGGCTACCGCTTGACAGCAGAATCATTCAACGGTGTTGACCAAAGTTTCCTATGGGCTTTGGATACCAGTCGTAAGGCGTTAGTTGACGCCGGCATTGATTTAAATGCCGATGTTTTAGAGCGTACAGGCGTGATCATGGGTGCCCTTTCGTTCCCAACCACACGCTCGAACGACCTGTTTCTGCCGATGTATCACTCGGTCGTCGAAAAGGCACTACAAGCTAAATTGGCTAATGACCAGTTTTCACTGCTACCAACCAATGAAACCGCGCAAGACCTTAATCCGATCAATGGTGCTGCAGCACACAACGCCTCGAAGTTAGTGGCTGATGCGCTAGGTTTAGGCAACGTGCAACTTAGCCTAGATGCGGCATGTGCAAGCTCAGTGTATTCATTGAAGTTAGCGTGTGATTACTTGAACACGGGCAAAGCCGACATGATGTTGGCAGGCGCGGTATCCGGTGCTGACCCATTCTTTATCAACATGGGTTTCTCCATCTTCCACGCTTACCCTGACCACGGTGTTTCGGTTCCGTTTGATAGCAATAGTAAAGGTCTATTTGCTGGCGAAGGTGCCGGTGTTTTAGTCCTAAAACGCTTAGCTGATGCAGAGCGAGATGGCGACAACATCTACGCAGTCGTTAGCGGTATTGGCTTGTCGAACGATGGCCGTGGCCAGTTCGTATTAAGCCCAAATAGCAAAGGACAAGTACAAGCCTTTGAACGCGCTTACGAGGCATCAAACCTAACCCCAGACAGCATCGAAGTGATTGAGTGTCACGCAACCGGCACACCATTAGGTGACAAGGTTGAGTTAACCTCAATGGAGCGTTTCTTTGCTGACAAATTGAATGGTTCTAACCCGCCATTAATTGGCTCTGCGAAGTCCAACCTCGGTCACTTGCTGACTGCGGCGGGTATGCCGGGGATCATGAAGATGATCTTTGCGATGAAAGAAGGCGTGCTTCCGCCAAGTATTAACTTAGACAAGCCACTATCGTCGCCAGAAGGTTTATTTGGCTCACAGACTCTGCCAACACAGGTTCAACCTTGGCCAAGTAAAGCGGGCAACCCAGAGCGCTGTGCGGGCGTTTCTGTATTTGGTTTCGGTGGTTGTAACGCTCACTTACTGCTTGAAGCATATTCTGACACCAGTCATGTAAACCAGACTTTAGAGTCAGCGTCTCCAAGCCTACAGCCGTCTAATTTAAGCATTACTGGCCTCGCGTCTCACTTCGGTTCTCTGCAAAGTATCAACGCGCTGAGCACTGCGATTGAAACCAACAACGATGCTTTCATTGCTTTGCCTAAGAAGCGCTGGAAAGGTTTAGACCAACATCCAGAACTGCTGAATCAGTTTGGTTTACACGGCATTCCAAACGGGGCTTACATCGATCAATTCGACCTCGATTTCCTACGCTTCAAAGTACCGCCGAATGAAGATGACCGTTTGATCTCTCAGCAGTTGCTACTGATGAAAGTTGCAGACGAAGCGATCAAAGATGCCAAGCTTGTGGCAGGCCAAAAGGTTGCAGTACTGGTAGCGATGGAAACTGAGCTTGAGATGCACCAATTCCGTGGACGCGTAAACCTGCATAGCCAATTGGCTGACAGCTTTGCCAACATGGGTATTGAGCTAACACAAGACGAATACCAATCGCTAGAAACCATCGCGATGGACAGTGTGATGGACGCAGCCAAACTGAACCAATACACCAGTTTCATCGGCAATATCATGGCTTCGCGCATCTCTTCATTATGGGACTTTAATGGCCCTGCCTTTACGATTTCAGCCGCTGAACAGTCAGTTGCTCGTTGTGTCGATGTCGCGCAAAACCTGATGTCGCAAGAATCCATGGATGCAGTCGTGATTGCAGCCGTCGACCTAAGCGGCAGTGCGGAACATGTGATTCTGAAGAACAGCGTGAGCCCAGTGTCGCTTGATCCAAAATTCGGACAACCGCAAGACGGCAGTTGGAATGTGGGCGAAGGCGCAGGTGCAATTGTTCTTGTGGAAGAAGGTCGAGTAGCGAGCAACCAAGACACAGCTTACGGCAGCATTAACGCCTTGGCCTTTGGCTCAAGCGAGCGTAACAACGCCGTTGTTGATGAGTTACTGACTCAAGTCGGTATGAGCTCAAACGATGTTTCTCTGCTTGAGCTTAACCATGCACCTGAGTCTTTGTCACACGAGCTTGTATCTCTCAACTTAGAAGTTACCAAGACCACTCAAGCGAGCCAACGTGTTGGTCACTGCTCTGCAGCTTCTGGCATGGCAAGCCTGCTACACGGTCTCCTCAACCTGAACCTTGAGTCTCTGAATCCAAATATCAGCTCTAAGAGCGCGATTGTTGCCAACATCAGCGAAGGACAATGTTCACAGCTGCTACTAAGCCAGTCGAGTGTTGAATCTCAGTCACTTTCCGTTCGTTTAAGCAATGAACTGGCGAGCGATGCTAAACGTCAATTGGTTAAGCAAGTGACTCTTGGTGGTCGCGATATCTATCAACATATTGCCCAAACCCCAGTGACTAACTTGGCAACGATTCAGCAGAAAGCTTCTGGCAAACAAGCAGCAAAAGTGGCGTCGATTCCAACGACAGCAAACATCAAAGCAGCCCTTGCGCAAAAAGAGTTAGAGAAGAAGGCATTAGCGCAGAACGCGGTAGAGCCAGTCATCGAAACTCCTACATCAGTATCCCCTACTCTGGCGCCAACTCGCCACAGTCAGCTAACAGGTAACCACAGCAATATGACTCATGTCCTATCCGCTAAAAATGGCGTATCAAATATCGACGCTAATACGGATGCAGCATCACAGCCGTCTGTAACACCACACAACCAAGCTTTTGCTCAAAATCAGCAAGCAGCTCAACAGGTACACAAAGCATTCCTGCACACTCGAGCCCAAGGCATGCAGATGGCTGATGCGCTATTAAAAGGTTCATCGCGGCTTTCCGGGGAAAGCCGCTTTTATCTTCAAGAAGAAGTAGTCGGTATCTCGATACCCATACCCCATTCGCTTGATTAGCTTTATCTTGTTGTTTATCCCTTCTAGGGTGCAGGTGTTTAGCGGATAACTTGCCGATGCGATAATACCGTGAAGATAAGGACTCAGTTTTCGTGCGAACTCTTTCAATGGCTTAATTCCACTCTCTTGTACTTGTGCCCACCAAGCCTCCCAGAGCCCTTTAGCATGTGCTTCTGATTCACAATACCAAAGCTCTTTGAGTTGTGCCCCGAGTATATAAGTGGTCATTAAGTCCTTATTGATATTCAATATTTCTGTAAGATAGCTGTCTTGCCGTGGATTTAAGTTGCCTCTATTTTTCAACAACACCCAGCGTGAGCGCTTGACCCATTGCCTCGCTTTTTTATCTTGCTTGAGTTTGTTGGCTTGGTCGACTCTGACTCTATCCATTACCTCACGACCGAACTTAGCAACAACATGGAATAAGTCGTAAACGATTTTTGCGTTCGGGCAGTGCGCTTGAACTTCAAGGTCAAAAGCCGTATTCATGTCCATCGCGACCGCTTCGATATTATTGCCATGCTTGCCTAACAGCTCGAAGAACGGTCGTATGTCCTTGCGGCTACGGCCTAACCCTATCCAAATGACTTGATGAGTCTTAGCGTCAGCAATGACCGTGGCATACCTATGCCCTTTAAAGATAGCGAACTCGTCCATGACGAGTTGCCTTAGCTCTTCCCATTTCACTGACGGCACCACTTGTCGAAGTCGGCGTTTATCTATCTCTTTAATGGTGTGCCAATGTACGCTCGTTAACTGGGAGATATGCTTAATGGGAAGAAGAGGCAGCAGTTGTTCTATATAACTTTTTAGGCGCTTCGTTATACGAGCATAAGGCTCTAACCAAGATAGAGACTCTGTTTTGATGCCGCAGTCACGACACTTAATTCTTCGTGTTTGAACGGAAAGTTCAACAGGAACACCGAGCAACATGGCTTCTTTCACATGACGCCATTGATACTCGTGGATAGCTTCGGCTTCAAGACCACAAAGGCACTTAGCCTCAGAGTTAGGTTTAAGAGTCAGGGTAATAAGTGATGCTGTCTGGTGAGACTTTACTATTTGAAAGCCTTCCCAGAATGAAGATAGGAAAGTATGATTCGGCATGAAAACGGTAGTTTGTGTATGATTTTTGTTTGGCGACTAAACCATATCACTTACTACCGTTTTTGTTTTTAGTTCCCGCTAATCCGCGATGAACCTATTAAAAGCACAGTTAAACGCAATTACGTCTGGTTTAGATAGCTCAGCCGAAACATCAACTCAGCCTGTGCAAGCTCAACCAGCTCAGGTTCAGTCAGCGCCAGTAAACGCACTTGCGACACCAGCACCAGTAAAACCTATCCGTAAACCATGTATCTGGGATTACGATGATCTGGTTGAATACGCTGAAGGCGACATCGCCAATGTATTTGGCCCTGACTACGCGATCATCGATAGCTACTCGCGCCGCGTTCGCTTACCAACCACTGACTACCTATTGGTATCTCGTGTAACCAAGCTCAACGCGACAGTGAACGAGTACAAGCCAAGCACCATGACCACAGAGTACGACATCCCAGTTGATGCTCCGTATCTTGTTGATGGTCAGATCCCTTGGGCTGTTGCAGTTGAATCTGGTCAGTGTGACCTAATGCTGATCAGCTACTTAGGCATTGATTTTGAAAACAAAGGCGAGCGTGTTTATCGCCTGCTTGATTGTACGCTGACCTTCCTTGGCGACTTGCCTCGTGGTGGCGATACACTGCGTTACGATATCTCAATCAACAACTTTGCTCGCAATGGCGACACATTACTGTTCTTCTTCTCGTACGAGTGTTTCGTTGGCGACAAGATGATCCTGAAAATGGATAACGGCTGTGCGGGCTTCTTCACTGATGAAGAACTAGCAGACGGCAAAGGTGTGATTCACACTGAAGACGAAATCAAGGCTCGTAGGCTTGCAACTAAGCAACGCTTCGACCCTATGTTGCACTGCCCTAAAACGCAGTTTAACCACCAAGAATTGCGTCATCTACTGACTGCCAACATTGCAGAGTGTTTTGGTCCTACTCACCAATCCAATAGCCACCAGCCTTCTTTATGCTTCAGCTCAGAGAAGTTCATGATGATCGAAAAGGTTAGCCGTGTTGAACCGCAAGGCGGCACATGGGGACTTGGTCTGATTGAAGGTCACAAGCAGCTAGAGCCTGAGCACTGGTACTTCCCTTGTCACTTCAAAGATGACTCAGTAATGGCTGGTTCTTTGATGGCAGAAGGTTGTGGTCAACTGCTTCAGTTCTTCATGATGCACCTTGGCATGCACACGCTTGTTCAAAATGGGCGTTTCCAACCGCTTGAAAATGCCCCTCAACAAGTACGCTGTCGTGGTCAAGTTCTACCACAATCGGCAGAACTGACTTACCGCATGGAAGTGACTGAGATTGGTCTAAGCCCTCGTCCATACGCGAAAGCCAACATCGATATCTTGCTCAACGGCAAAGTGATTGTTGATTTCCAAAACTTAGGTGTGATGATCAAAGAAGACGACGAATGTACTCGTTACCTGCCTTCTTTAGAAACAGCTGTCGCGACCCCTGTTATCGAAAACTTGGACCATAAAAGCTTGGGCCATACACCAGCAGTGAATCAACAAGCTTCAGCAAATGCGCCGTTGATGGCGCAAATTGAAGACCTAGAAACAGCGCCAAATAAAGGCGTGATTCCTCTTCAACATGTTGAAGCTCCGGTAACGCCTGATTACCCGAACCGCACACCCGATACGATTCCATTCACGCCATACCACATGTTCGAATTCGCGACTGGCGACATCGAAAAATGTTTCGGCCCTGATTTCTCTATCTACCGTGGGATGATTCCACCACGTACTCCGTGTGGCGACTTGCAGTTAACCACTCGTGTCGTAGAAATCGACGGTAAGCGTGGCGACTTCAAGAAACCGTCATCGTGTATCGCAGAATACGAAGTGCCAGAAAATGCATGGTACTTTGATGAAAACAGCCACCATACCTTGATGCCTTATTCGGTGTTGATGGAGATTTCACTGCAGCCAAACGGCTTCATCTCTGGCTACATGGGCACCACACTAGGCTTCCCAGGTGAAGAACTGTTTTTCCGTAACCTAGACGGCAGCGGCAAAATGCTGCGTAACGTCGACTTGCGTGGCAAAACGATCACCAATGATTCTCGCCTGCTTTCAACCGTAATGATGGGCACTAACATCGTACAGAGCTTTAGCTTCGAACTGAGCACTGACGGCGTGCCATTCTACGAAGGTACAGCGGTATTTGGTTACTTCAAAGGCGCAGCACTGAAAGACCAACTGGGTTTGGACAACGGTAAGGTGACTCATCCTTGGCACGTTGATAACAACCGCACGCCGGATGTAAACATCAACCTGCTAGACAAAACGACGCGTTACTTCAATGCACCTGTCTCGTCTACTGGTGAAGTACAAGAGCACTACAAATTGGCCGGCGGTCGTTTGAACTTTATCGATACCGTGCAGATCACTAACGATGGTGGTAAAGACGGTCTTGGTTACCTATACGCTGAGCGTACGATTGACCCAAGTGATTGGTTCTTCCAATTCCACTTCCATCAAGATCCTGTAATGCCAGGTTCTCTAGGTGTCGAAGCGATCATCGAGCTGATGCAAACCTATGCGCTAAACAAAGATCTTGGCGCTGACTTCCGCAATCCAAAGTTCGGTCAAATCCAATCTGAAGTGAAGTGGAAATACCGTGGTCAGATTAACCCTCTGAACAAACAGATGTCACTGGATGTACACATCACTGCAATCAAAGACGAAGACGGCAAACGCATCATCGTTGGCGACGCAAACCTGAGCAAAGATGGTCTGCGTATTTACGAAGTGAAAGACATCGCGATTTGTATCGAAGAAGCATAAGCCTGACAGAGAACTAGGAAAGAATTTAGTATGACAACTCAAACTACAATCAATAACGAAAAGCTATCTCCGTGGCCTTGGCAGATCGAAGAGAGCACAACTCGCTTTGATAACGCAGCAATGTCGACAATATTGAAAGACTTAAGCCTTGCTTGTTACGTAGTGAGCCACCCAGAAAAAGGCTTAGGCGTCAGCCAACAAGCTGAAATTACATCGGGTGATTCAGCAAGTGCAGCGAACAGCCAACCTGTTAGCGCCTTTGCTCCTGCTCTTGGTACACAAAGCCTAGGCGACGAAGATTTTCGCCGTTGTCATGGCGTGAAATACGCTTACTATGCAGGTGCAATGGCAAACGGTATTTCATCTGAAGAGTTGGTGATTGCGCTTGGTCAAGCTGGCATTCTTTGTTCATTTGGCGCCGCGGGCTTAATCCCGTCTCGCGTTGAGCAAGCGATCAACCGTATCCAAGCAGCACTGCCAAACGGCCCTTATGCGTTTAACCTGATTCATAGCCCAAGCGAACCCGCACTAGAGCGCGGCAGTGTAGAGCTGTTTTTGAAGCACAAAGTGAAAACGGTTGAGGCTTCTGCCTTCTTAGGTCTAACACCGCAAATCGTTCACTACCGTGCAGCTGGCCTTAGCCGTGATGCACAAGGTGAGATTCAGATTAGTAACAAGGTTATTGCTAAGGTAAGCCGTACTGAAGTTGCAAGTAAGTTCATGCAACCTGCTCCGGTGAAAATGCTGCAAGCTTTGGTTGATGAAGGTCGAATCACAGCAGAACAAATGGAGCTAGCACAGCTGGTTCCTATGGCTGATGACATTACTGCAGAAGCCGATTCTGGTGGTCACACCGACAATCGTCCACTGGTTACCCTACTACCAACGATTCTTGCACTGAAAGAGCAAATCCAAGCACAGTACCAGTTCAAAACACCGCTGCGTGTTGGCTGTGGTGGTGGCGTAGGCACGCCTGACGCTGCTCTAGCGACGTTTAACATGGGTGCTGCTTACATTGTTACTGGTTCAATCAACCAAGCGTGTGTTGAGGCTGGCGCGAGCGAACACACACGTAAGCTGCTTTCGACAACTGAAATGGCTGACGTGACTATGGCTCCGGCAGCAGACATGTTCGAAATGGGCGTGAAACTGCAAGTGGTTAAGCGTGGTACCTTGTTCCCAATGCGTGCAAACAAACTGTACGAACTTTACACTCGCTACGATTCAATTGAAGCGATTCCAGTAGAAGAGCGCCTGAAACTTGAGAAGCAAGTATTCCGTTCAACACTGGATGATATTTGGGCGGGGACTGTGGCGCACTTTAACGAGCGCGATCCTAAACAGATAGAACGCGCTGAAGGCAACCCAAAGCGTAAAATGGCGTTGATCTTCCGTTGGTACTTGGGTCTTTCTAGCCGTTGGTCAAACACCGGCGAACAAGGTCGTGAGATGGATTACCAAGTATGGGCTGGCCCTGCACTTGGCGCATTCAACGCATGGGCGAAAGACAGCTACCTAGATGATTACCAGCAGCGTAATGCAGTCGACCTAGCAAAACACCTAATGCACGGCGCAGCCTACTTGGCTCGTGTTAACCTGCTGACTTCGCAAGGTATCAAGCTTGATCCAGAGCTAGCACGCTGGAAGCCAACTCAAAGAATGGCGTAAATGACCTAAATGGACTGGTTGACGAGTAACTAATTACTCAGCGACAGGAAACAAAAAAGCGACCTTATCGGGTCGCTTTTCTTTTGGTTGTTCTTGCCAGGCTCGCTACAAAATTAAGACTTCTGCATACGCTTTTTCAAGCGCGCTAAATCAATTGCACTTGAGCGTACAGTAAGCTTGATGCATTCGTAGTCGTATTCTTCCTTCACCACACTCATGTTTGAGCGAATCTCACCGATAATGCCTTGTCCAGAATAAGGAATCGTGATCTCTTCTTCGATCATGCCTTGTTCAGCCACACCCACAATGTACTTGTGTAGTTTGGTGATATCGAGCGGGTCACGAGTCGAGGTCAGCATTGCATCTGGGAATTCTTCAATCAGCTCTAACTGTTCTTCTTCGCTCAATCTATCGCACTTGTTCAGTACCAATAGTTTTTCGCTGCCTTCAACGCCCACTTGCGCTAATACTTCGTGTACCACATCAAGCTGTGCGCGGAATGAAACGTCAGAAGCATCAACCACATAAAGCAGTAGTGACGCGTCGTGTGCTTCTGCAAGCGTTGAGTGGAATGAAGCAACCAGATCATGTGGCAGCTTCTTGATAAAACCAACCGTATCTGACACTAAGATACGCGGCTGAGTGATCGGCTGAAGTGCACGAACCGTGGTATCTAGGGTTGCGAACAGCTTGTCTTCACCACTCACTTCGGTTGCGGTCATTGCACGCATCATCGAAGATTTACCCGCGTTGGTGTAACCAACCAGAGCAACAGTGAAAAGTTCCGAACGCTGTGTGCGTCGGTTCTTCATTTCATCTTGTACGCCAACCAGCTCACGCTTAAGCGCAGCAATTTGGTCACGTACTTTACGACGGTCAAGCTCTAGTGAGGTTTCACCAGCACCCTGACCCATTTGACGTTCTTTGTCACCGTCTGCTGTTTCACGAAGTCGAGGTACTAAGTAGTTTAGGCGAGCAATTTCTACTTGCAGACGTGCGGTACGAGTGCGAGCGTGGCGACTGAAAATTTCGATGATGATACCGGTGCGGTCAAACACTTCGACACCTAAGTGAGCCTCAACATTGCGCAGTTGAGAAGGGCTCAAATCACAGTCAAATACCACAACATCAGCAGTACCAAACTCCACATCTTCAGATGGAAGATCATCAAAATCTAATTCATCGATACTAGCGCGAAAATCAAAAGATTCATCGATAAAATCTTCATCTTCTGCTTCTTCAATCGAACCTTGGTAACCGGTGAGGTGTGCAATTTCTGCAAGCTTACCTGCGCCCAACACGTTTTGTCGTTGTGTTGAACTGTGGTGCTGTGATTGTGTACCGACCACTTTAAACCCTAGGGTTGTTACTAAGCGAGCAAGTTCGGCAAGAGACTCTTTTGCTTCGTCACCTTTGAAGTCCGGTGTCGTAATAGAAATAAGTAAAGCGTTACTAGCTGAGGGTTTTGCTGTTAGTTTCATGTATTCTTCTGTTTATGCACTAATGTGCAACCTAGTATTTGGTCTAAAGTAGCGCGATCCTACGCTGTTCTCGGTCAGCTTTATAGAGCTAACGGAGGCTATTTGGCGATATTATTGCAGTTAATCCATTTATCTCGTTTATCCCTCTGTTTTCGTGAGGAAATAAAACAGGCTAAAACAACAAAAAAGACAGCATCACGTTACTTATTAGTAATTAGTGATACTGCCTTTGCTTAAGCTTAGACTCTCATTGAGCTACTGTCTCAAAAACTAAAAATCAATTCTCGCTTCAGTCTGAGCATCAAAGAATACCGCCTTTGATAAGTCAAAATGCAGCGGCGCCATTTGCCCAACTGACACTTCAAATTCTGGCGACAAGCGACATGCCACTTCTTGGTCGTTCACTTTCACCATCGCAATCGTATCTGGCCCTGTTGGTTCTAGCACTTCTAACTGCAAGTCTAGCTTGGTCGTTGCCGACACATCTTCACTTTTCTGCTCGGTAATATGTTCAGGGCGCAGGCCAATCACCACTTCTTTGCCATCTTGCTCACGCATGCTTTGTGGTAATCGAATGTGGTGCTCTTGCTCAGCTGTACCCGTTACTTTGATGATCGGATTCTGCTCATCATCCAAATCCACCATGGTCTTAATGAAGTTCATAGATGGTGAACCCATAAAGCCCGCCACGAACATGTTATTTGGCTTGGTGTAGATCTCTTGCGGCGTACCGAGTTGCTGCAGTTCACCATCTTTCATCACCGCAATACGGTCAGCCAAGGTCATCGCCTCGATTTGGTCATGGGTCACGTAGACAATGGTGGTGTTCAGCTTTTGGTGCAGACGTTTGATCTGGTGTCGCATCTCGACACGTAGCTTGGCATCCAAGTTAGAAAGCGGCTCATCGAACAGATACAGCTTAGGACGACGCGCCAAAGCGCGCCCCATAGCGACACGTTGACGCTGACCACCAGATAGCTGCGATGGTTTACGATCAAGCAGTTGTTCGATTTGTAGCATTTCAGCGACGCGATTCACTTCTGCGTCGATTTCGTCTTGTGGCATCTTGCGGATCTTCAAGCCGAAGGCGATATTGCCGCGTACCGTCATGTTTGGGTAAAGTGCGTACGACTGGAATACCATCGCGATGTCGCGGTCTTTAGGTTCAACCTGGGCCACGTCAACACCATCAATCACGATTTCACCCGAGCTAATATTTTCTAGCCCAGCAATGGTGTTCATTAGGGTGGATTTTCCACACCCCGAAGGGCCGACAAGTATCAAGAACTCCCCCGAATCGATACTGATGTCGATGCCCTTTAACGTTTCGTTGTCCGCGTTGCGATAGGTTTTACGGATCTGTTTTAAATCTAATGTTGCCATGGGTAATTATCCTTTTACTGATCCTGCCGTTAGGCCACGAACAAAATATTTTCCTGCGAAGACATACACCAACAGCGTTGGCAGCGCGGCGATGATCGCGGCAGCCATATCAACGTTGTATTCTTTAACGCCCGTGCTGGTGTTGACTAAGTTATTTAATGCTACGGTGATTGGCTGAGTCTCTGAGCCGGAATACACCACCCCGAACAAGAAATCGTTCCAGATTGCGGTGAACTGCCAGATCACCGTCACCATGATGATAGGCGTAGAGATCGGTAATAAGATCTTGAAGAAAATGGTAAAGAAGCCTGCACCATCCAGTTTTGCTGCTTTGATCAATTCATCCGGAATCGAGATGTAGAAGTTACGGAAAAACAGAGTTGTAAACGCCATGCCGTAGATAACGTGCACAATCACCAAGCCGATGGTTGTGTTCGCTAGCCCCATCTTGCCGAGCATGGTTGCCATTGGTAGTAGCACCACTTGGAACGGAATGAAGCAACCAAACAACAGTAAGCTGAAGAACAGATTCGAGCCTCGGAATTGCCATTTCGTCACTACATAACCATTGAATGCACCGAGCAATGTTGAAATCGCAACCGCAGGAATCACCATTTGGAACGAGTTCCAGAAGTAGCCTTTGATGCCTTCACATTTCACGCCCGTACAGGCGGTGTCCCACGCTTTATACCAAGCATCAAACACCCACTCTTTCGGTAAGCTCATCAAGTTACCTGCCTTGATGTCTGGCAGAGTTTTGAATGAGGTCAGCGCCATGACAAACAATGGCATTAGATACACCAAGCAGAAGAAAAGCAGTGCTGAATAAATAAAGATTCGAGCAAAATTGATGTTATTCATCATGACTTTTTCTCCCTAAGTTCAGAGTAAAGATAAGGCACGAGAATCGCTAAGATACCAGCAAGCATCATCATGGCACTGGCAGCACCAAGGCCGATTTGTCCACGCGTAAATGAGTGTGCGTACATGAATAGCGCAGGAAGATCCGATGAATAACCTGGGCCACCCGCTGTCATCGCGGTCACAAGGTCGAAACTCTTAATCGCAATGTGTGAGGTGATGATCACCGCGCTGAAAACCACAGGGCGCAAGCAAGGTAGAATGATTTTCAGATAAATAGTGGGTAAGCTTGCCCCATCAATTTGAGCGGCTTTGATGATTGAAGAATCAATGCCACGAAGGCCGGCTAAGAACATCGCCATCACGAAGCCTGACGACTGCCAAAGTGCTGCGATAACCAAGGTATAGACCGACATTTCAGAGTCGACTAACCAATCGAATTTGAAGTCGGTAAAGCCCCAATCTTGCATCAGTTTTTCAATGCCAAGACCCGGATTGAGAATCCATTTCCAAGCGGTACCCGTCACGATGAATGACAACGCCATTGGGTATAAATAAATGGTACGAATCGCGCCTTCTTGACGGATGTTCTGGTCAAGCAATACCGCCAAACCCACACCCAACAAGATAGCAATCGCCATGAACAGAAAACCAAACACACCGAGGTTGGTGATTGAGGTGATCCAGCGATCGTTGTCCATCAGCTTTTCATATTGAGCTAAACCAACAAAGTTGAAGCTCGGTAAAAATCGAGAATTCGTAAACGACAGCGCCGCCGTCCAGAATATATAGCCGTAGATACACACCACGGTCACTAACGCGGTCGGCGCCAGTACAATCTTGGGTAACCAATGTTGCAACCTGTCAGCAAAGCTAGGCTTGGGCGCAGGCTGGCTCCTTGTGGGTTTTGGAGTCGACTCAGTCAAAACATGCTCCATAACTTATCCTTGTTGCACAATCGAGCCAATGGCTTACCTTTCGGCACCACATCAGCATCACGCATATCAGAATTGGGAGTGAAGAGTAGATAGGCTCCCTACGAGCCTACCCACCCTGGGGGGTTGGTAAAGCAACACAACCCGTCACTCACGTGCGTTGTGTGTCGCTTATCAAGTTATATTAGATAGCCGCTTTCACAGCTTTCGCTAACTTAGCCGCCGCTTGTTTTGGATCGGCATCTTTTTCGTTGAAGAAGTTGGTTACCACGTCGTAAATCGCGCCTTGAGCGTAGCTTGTTGTCGCTAGGCCGTGAGCCATACTCGGAACAAGATCGCCAGATTTCGCACTCGCTTTGAAGGTTGCCATTGAATCCAACGCACATTGGTCGAACTTAGACATGTCCATATCTAGACGTACAGGGATAGAACCCTTGTTAAGGTTGAAGACTTCTTGGAAATCTTTGGTAAGAATGGTTTTCGCTAGGTCTTGCTGCGCTTTTTGGTTCTCTTTGTCACTCAGCTCAAAGAACGCAAAGCTATCGATGTTGAAAGTGAATTGGCCATCAGTGCCCGGTGCTGGTGCACAGATGTAATCTTTACCCGGTACTTTGCCTGCCGCAGTAAATTCACCTTTCGCCCAGTCACCCATGATCTGCATTGCCGCTTCGCCATTGATAACCATCGAAGTTGCTACGTTCCAATCACGACCCGGAGAGTTGCTGTCGATGTAATCACGCATCTTTTTGAACTTGGTGAATACTTCCACCATTTTGTCACCAGACAACACGTCCATATCCAGGTCAACGAACGCTTTGTTGTAGTCTTCACTGCCTAGCACATCAAGTGCCACCGCTTCGAATACCGTCGCGTCTTGCCAAGGTTGACCACCGTGAGCCAGTGGAATGAAGCCAGCCGCTTTAATCTTGTCTGCGGCAACAAAGAACTCATCTAACGTAGTTGGAACCTTCACGCCTGATTTTTCTAAAACAACAGGGTTCGCCCAAAGCCAGTTAACACGGTGAACGTTGACAGGAACTGCGACATATTCGCCATCCCACTTCATCACTTTAGTGACCACTTCTGGCAGTAGCTCATCCCATTTTTCTTGTTTCGCAGTTGCATCGAGAGACGTTAGAAAACCTAAACCACCCCACTCTTGAATATCATGACCTTTAATCTGCGCCGCAGATGGAGGATTGCCCGACACTGCTCGAGTTTTCAAAACAGTCATCGCACTTTCACCGCCGCCACCAGCAACAGCGAAATCTTTCCAAGTATGGCCTTGTTCTTCAATCATCTCTTTCAGTACAGCTGCGGATTTCGCTTCGCCACCGGCAGTCCACCAGTGAAGCACTTCCACTTCACCAGCTTGAGAAAATGTTGAGGCAGCAAGAAGAGATAGAGTAAGTAGGGTTTTATTGATTTTCATTATTATCTTCCATGTTTTAGCGGACTCGACGTCCGGTTCAATACAGAGTCTACTTATTCTGATTTGTAAGATTGAAACAAAAGGTAAGCTCAATGTAACACAATTGTTACATTAAACTTCTAGGCCGCGTGGAATATAGACTTTAGCTTCTAAGCCGCCTTGAGGGGAGTTACGAATAATGAGATCTCCGCCGTGTCCGTGTAGGATGTTTCGACAGATTCCAAGCCCTAAACCGTGTCCTTGGTCGTCAGTGGCGAGCCTGAAGTAAGGTTCAAACACCAACTCTAACTTGTCTTCAGGAATACCTTTTCCGTGATCTTGAATAGTCACGATAACCCACACCGAATCACTGTTAATATCGACTTCAGCTGATGTCCCATATTTCACAGCGTTGTCGATAAGATTGGTCAGCACACGTTTAATGGCTAATGGTTTGGCGACTAACGGGTCAACCACAATGGGCTCAAACTCAACCAAGGTTTGATGTTGGTTGTGCAGTTCAATCACGGAGAGCATCATCTCATTGAGGTCGATAATGGCGTTGTTTTCGTGAAGGTCGGTATCTCTTACCGCTTGTAAAGCGCCCTTAACCATCATCTCAAGCTCATCCAAATCCTTATTGAACTTGTCTTTCTTTACTTCGCTTTCCAATAGCTCGGCTCGTAGTCTAAGCCGTGTTATTGGTGTCTTTAAATCATGTGAGATTGCAGAGAAAAGGTGCTCACGGTCGGCAACATAGCGACGAATCCGTTGCTGCATTCGATTAAACGCTCGGGTCGCCGTCACCAGCTCAGTAGCCCCCTCTTCGTTAAGTGGCGGCTGCTGAATATCCATACTCATCTCATTGGCCGCTCTTGCTAATTTTTTAAGAGGGCGTACTTGCCGACGAATCATCAAGTAAGTCAAAACCAAAAGAATGAGGGTCGAGGAAACTAAGAAGATCACCTGTTCTCTGCCGAGAATCGTATCGTCGAGTTTGACGTAAGGCGCAGGCAACAACGCGGCGATATACACCCATTCATGACTGGCTAATTCTATCTGAACAACCAGAATAGGAGGGTTAAGAGGTTCTAAGGTTAAAGTATGATGTGCCCACGATCGTGGGAGATCGCTCAAGTAGATGTCATTTTTAAGCAAACGAAGATGTTCAGGGCGAGAGAAATCAACCCGCACTGATTCGACTTTATTGAGCTTGCTACTCAAAACACTTTCTATCGCTTCAATCGAGGCGGTTTTTAAACGGGTATCAGGGATCGGTTCGACAATCAACGCCTCTTTATTGAAAGAAACGAAGAAGCGCGTACCGCCCATATTGCGGATTTGATCCAACACGATATGGCGATATTTAACGGGCAGAGACTGGAAGAAAGTCACCGTCGAGGCAAACATATTGGCCATGCTTGAAGAGGCAGAACGAATCCCCTCCAGTTCTTTGTGTTTGGATTCGCTATACCAAATAGACGTTGCGATACCTTGAGCTATCACCACAGCTAACAAGGTCAGTAACAATGTTCTGGCAACCAAAGAGTTTGGCTTTAACCGACTCAACCCGTTCATAGGAAATACTTCATTGCCGAGGTGCTCATTAACATCACTTGATTATCAGTGTTCATACTGAACAGGCACAGCGAGGATATAGCCATTACCGCGCATGGTTTTGATGTAGTGAGGATACTTGCCACTGTCGCCCAATCGGCTTCTCAGACGACTAAGCTGCACATCAATGCCTCGCTCAAAAGGCAACGCTTCACGGCCTCTGGTCGCGAATGAGATAGTGTCACGGTCGAGAACTTCGTTAGGGCGAGTTAAGAACAACATCAACAGAGAAAAATCACTGCCCGACAAATCCATCTCTTCCGAGTTTTCATTGTGGGAAATTCGATGCGCTAACGTATCAAGCGTCCAATCACCAAAAACAATCTGTTTTGGCAATGCATCACTTGTCTTGTCATCCACCACTTGAACGCGGCGCAACAACGCTTTGATACGCGCCATTAACTGACGAGGGCTAAACGGCTTGGCAATGTAATCATCAGCACCAATTTCTAAGCCGATAATTTGGTCGGTTTCATCCGATACGGCAGTCAGCATGATGATAGGCACATTCGATTGCTTACGGACGCGTTGACACAAGGTAAAACCATCGTCACCGGGTAGCATCACATCAAGCAGAATCAGATCTGGATAACCTTGGTTTTGCAGATGAGCTTCTAGTTCAACACCATCTCCCACAGAAGAAACATCGAAACCAGATTTTGTGAGGTACTCTTCCAGCAGCTCGCGGATTTCTTGATCATCATCCACCACGAGAATTCGAGTATTTGTTGGCATCGCCCAAACCTATTAAATTTACAACTTATTCACATAGTGTATAGGCTGGCCGATTGTTTGATTATTGACATGTTTGTAAAGTTAGAAGAACAAACAGATAAAGATCACAACTTAGTGACCTCTATCTGAATCTTTAGGGCTTAATCCGCTATTGGTTGGTTATGAAGAGCAGCTGATCTCCATGGCTTTACCCCACTCAGGAGGTAGAGCCGCAAGGTATTCATAATCCGGGTGTTCCGCATAAGGGTCTGCCAGTACCACCATCAAAGCGTCAATATCGCTGCTATCACCGCGCTCTGCTTTGTCTATCGCCAGTTGAGCTAGGTAGTTTCTGAGGATGAATTTCGGGTTTGCCTGCCTCATATTTTCGCAGCGCTCTGCCACTGAGCTCTCTTCCAGTTCACAGCGTTGTAAGTAGTTATCTACCCACAGCTTTGCTGCCTCTCGGTCGATAACCAAATCAATCACTTCTTGCGGCTGCAAGGTATCCAAATTCGACAACGTTCTAAAAAATCTTGGGTAGTCGACTTTGTTTTGCGACATCAGCTCGAACATAGATTCAAACAAACGACTGTCACCTTCTTGTTTCGAAAGTAGCCCCAACTTACGACGCATCATCTGACTAAAGTAACCGTTCATTTGCGGTTCGTACTGCTCCAATGCCGCCTCTAAATCAGCTCTCTCCACCAGCGGTGACAACGAGTGTGCCAATGCCGATAAATTCCACATACCGATTCTTGGTTGCTGATTGAACGCATAACGACCTTGGTAATCCGAGTGATTACAGATCAATCTTGGGTCATATTCATCAAGAAACGCGAACGGACCATAATCGAAAGTTTGCCCGATGATCGACATGTTATCGGTGTTCATCACGCCATGAGCAAAACCATTCGCTTGCCACAACGCAATCATCTCTGCGGTACGGTCAACAATCTGATTAAACATAGCAGCGTAGGGTTTCTCTTCATCGAGACACTCAGGGAAGTGCCATTCAATGACTTTATCGGCCAGCAACTTATGCTCAGCCAACTGATTGGTATAAAACAGATGTTCAAAGTGACCGAAACGGATGTGTGATTCGGCAGCACGCACCAACAATGCGCCCCACTCTTGCTTCTCTCGATATACCGGTGTGTCGCTGGTCATCATAGCCAACGCGCGAGTGGTTGGGATATTGAGCCCTGCCATCGCTTCGCTACATAAGTACTCACGAACGGTTGATCGAATAACAGCGCGTCCATCGCCCATACGTGAATAGGGCGTTTTACCGGCACCTTTAAGGTGTAAATCGAACGTTTCGCCACTTTTCGCGATAATTTGAGCTAATAACAGCCCTCTTCCATCACCTAAATCCGGGTTATAAGAACCAAACTGGTGGCCTGCGTATTTCATTGCTACAGGCGAAAACTGCTCAGGTTTAACATTGCCAGATAACGTTTCAAGCAATTCCTCGGAAGCATCATCAAATGACAAAAAACCGAGTTCATCCGCAAGCTTATGATTCCATGCGAGCCATTGGACATTGCTGAGCGGTGTAGGTTGAATTGGGGTATAGAACAGTCGAGGTAATGCAGTAAATCGATTGTTAAATGAAATAGAATCCCAGACAGACATGAGAGATACACTGTAGATAAAAGATAACTTAAGATTATCACAGTTTCGTAACAACTTCAGAAGTGCGATGGCGCTTGTTTATAGAGGTAAGGTGATAAACCATTCCACAAGAAGAAAGTGGTGACTAGGAGTAAATTACTGGGGGATGCTTGCTAGAAGAAGATGACTAAGAAAAAGTTAAGTGGCTAGCCTGATGAGAAAAGCCACATTTATAAGAGAAAGAGTTCTGACTTTGAAGACTTTTTAACAAGTGATTTCATAATAAAAACTAAAACTATAGAGCCATGAAGCTGACTACATTAGAGCAAGAATACCCACTAGAGAAAGGGTAGAGAAAATCCAAGTACGACTGATTACGCCAAAGTTACTGTGTTGAATCATTTCTTGATGCTGCATATGTCTCTCCTTGAGAACGTGATGGTGTAACTACAATATATCGGCTTTTCGCCAAAAGCAGCAAGCACATTAATATTAACCTTTTATGACAGCATCAAGAATATTCTGTAACCATTCACCTCTCTGATAAAACAGAAAGTTATGCTCGACTGGTCGTCGAAAGCAGTGCGCCAGCCCCAATAAAGACACCTCCAGTGACACGATTAAAGACCTTGGCTCGACCTTTCGCAAACAACCAATTTGACGACTTCGCCCCCAAGTAGGCATACACCAATAACCAAGACAATTCCATCACTGCGAAGGTAAAAGCAAACACGGTAAACTGTGGTAATAGCGCAATTGAGGGATCAATAAACTGTGGGAAAAGTGCAGTAAAAAACAAGATAGCTTTGGGGTTACTCGCGCCAACAATAAAGCCACTTAAGTAATGCTGCGCAGCGCTTTCTTTGACAGATTGAGCACCGCCTTGTTGATCCGATAACTTGTCATAATCTTGTTGGCTAGAGCGCAGAGACTTCCAACCGAGGAAGATCAGATAAGCTGCACCAGTCCATTTTATGACATTAAATACCACTTCAGACGAAGCAATAATTACCCCTAGCCCGGTAAACGATAAAGTTAAAATACCAGTAATCGCAGTTAAGCTCCCCAAGGCAGTAAATATCGATAATTTAAAGCCAGATTGCACACCTTTGGTCATGCACAATAAAGAACTTGGGCCTGGTGATGCCGTTAAAATTAGCACCGCTAATAAATAATAAATCCATGTATCAAAGCTCATCGTGAATCCTCCTTAACTCACTAAAACGACTAAATATTAAACACCAATATGTAATAAGCCCTCATATTAATCAACTAAATATTGCGCTTAACGTCTTCGATATAAATGCAAACATCTTTAATCTAGGCAATAAAAAACGCCATGCATTGCTGCATGGCGTTTAAATAAAAACGTTTCAAATCGAACGTCTTACTAGATGTCAGGTTCTAAGCTTACAGCCCTAAGATAGGGGCACTAACCTAATAATTGAAACCTAGTCTTTGTAGATAGAGAACTCATCAGCGCAAGCAACAAGCTGCTCACGAGTGATCATGAATACGCCATGACCACCGTTAGAGAATTCAATCCAAGTGAATGGAATCTCTGGGTACTGATCCATCATATGAACCATTGAGTTACCAACTTCACAGATAAGAATACCGTCGTCAGTTAGGTAGTCTGGTGCATTAGCTAAGATGCGACGAACCAATTTCAGACCGTCTGTACCCGCTGCTAGGCCAAGTTCTGGCTCGTGAGTAAACTCATCTGGCAGGCTGTTCATATCTTCTTCGTCCACGTAAGGTGGGTTAGATACGATCAGGTTGTATTTCTCTTTTGGCAAATCACGGAAAAGATCTGAACGGATTGGGAACACTTGCTGCTCCATGCCGTGATCTTGAACGTTCTGCTCTGCAACTTGCAATGCGTCAGTAGAGATATCAATCGCATCTACTTCAGCGTCTGGGAATGCGTGAGCACAAGCAATAGCGATACAACCACTACCCGTACACATATCCATGATGCGAGTTGGCTCTTCAGTTAACCAAGGTTGGAATTGAGCTTCGATCAGCTCACCAATTGGAGAACGAGGCACAAGAACGCGCTCATCAACGAAGAACTCAAGACCACAGAACCAAGCTTTGTTGGTTAGGTAAGCCGTTGGTGTACGATCATTAATACGCTTGATTACGCGCTCAACAATACGTAGACGTTCGCTGCTCGTTAGACGAGAGTTCATCACATGCGAAGGAACATCAATCGGCAGATAAAGAGTAGGTAAGATAAGTTGTACTGCCTCATCCCACGCGTTATCAGTGCCGTGACCATAAAATAGGCCCGCTGCGTTAAAGCGGCTAACAGTCCAACGAATCACATCTTGAAGCGTGTGTAGTTCTGATACCGCTTCTTCTACAAAAATCTTATCCAAAATTGTCTCCGAAAAGCGCTACAATACTGCTAATTACGTTTCTAATTAGAATTCATAACCTGATGAGCAAAAAAGACACCGACTTCGATGACGATTTCGCCCTGTTCAACGATGCAGTAAAGGGCGTTAAAAAGTTGCAACAGGATACCATAGTCCAGCAGCCAAAAAGAAATGCCAAGCAAAAAGAAATTACTCGAACGGCAAGACAAGCCAGTGATAGCGAGTTTTATTTCTCGGATGAGTTCATTCCGCATCTTAGCGAAGACGGTCCGACGCGTTATGCGCGTGATGATGTCTCTAAATATGAGGTCAAGCGCCTCCGTCGTGGTGTCTACGTGCCTGACGTGTATCTCGATATGCATGGTATGACTCAACAAGAAGCCAAACGTGAGCTTGGCGCGATGATTGCGCACTGCGTGAAAGAGAGCGTGGCGTGTGCCTGTGTTCAACACGGTATCGGTAAACACATCCTTAAACAGAAGGTGCCTTTGTGGTTAGCACAGCACCCAGACGTGATGGCTTTCCACCAAGCACCGTTAGAGTTTGGCGGCAATGGCGCGCTGTTAGTCTTGCTTTCGGTTCCTGAGAAGTAATTCTGGTTAACAAACTCTCTCTCACCAAAAAACAACAAAGGGCATCCCAATCATATTGAGATGCCCTTTCTAATTGTCTGCAACTTTGTCATCAAACAGAGCTCAACGAGCTTATGGATTGATGTTCCAAAGCAACTCACCTTTTTGTGTCTCAAGGTTGAAGTCGATACACGCTAGGCCCGAAGTGGGAAACATAGGCGGCGCCATGCCTGTTGCAAACTCTGCAGTTAGGTAGCCCACTAGAGGTAAATGAGAAACAAATAAAATGGTCTCTAGTTTTTCTACTTCAGCCATTGCTAAGGTCAAATCAAACACATCGTCGGACATTCCATAAGGCGTAATATCATCACAGGTTTCTACTTTCTTTCCAGAAAACGCCTGAGAGATCTCTAACCACGTTTCTTGTGCCCTTAAATATGGGCTCACCAGCACTTTATCGAATTGACTAATCCCCTGCTCATTTGCAGCTTGTGCCACGGCAAGAGAAGCCATTTTCCCGCGCTTGGTCAACGCTCTTTCTGCATCCGAGTTGGCAAAATGTTCTGCTTCACCGTGGCGCATAATGAATATTTTCATGTTCAATCCTGTCTTCGTAACATGTCGAAAGTCGATATATCCCATATATCAGCGAAACGCTACTTAGGTTTGGCTCTCAATCCAGAGAAACCGCAGTCAATATAAATAATTATATCAAGTCACTTGCCAAAGAGTTCGACTTTCTTAACAATCTTGTTAAAAGAAAATAAATTACTGATAAAAATCGATAAAAGTGATTTAGAAATCGCCAAAAAGCACTTCATATCCCAAAATATGATCACAAGGTTTGCACGCCGAATCATCGGGTACATAATTTAAAAACCACCTTCTCTGGAGATGCTCCTGTGCACTTAAGCCCAAATGATGAACATCAATACCGCTACATAACCTTAAATAACGGGTTACGTGTACTGTTAGTTCAGGATCAAAATGCTCAAAAAGCAGCAGCCGCATTAGCCGTCAATGTGGGGCATTTTGATGACCCTACAGACCGAGAGGGTTTAGCTCACTACTTAGAGCATATGCTATTTTTGGGAACTGAAAAGTATCCAAAGGTCGGAGAGTTCCAAAGTTTTATCAGCCAGCATGGCGGTAGCAACAACGCTTGGACAGGAACAGAGCACACCTGCTTCTTTTTTGATGTTGAATTGAATGCCTTTGAAACCGCACTCGATCGCTTCAGCCAATTTTTTACCGCTCCCCTTTTCAACGAAGAAGCGTTAGACAAAGAACGCCAAGCCGTTGACTCCGAATACAAGATGAAACTCAACGACGACTCACGACGCTTGTACCAAGTTACCAAAGAACTGGTGAATCACAATCACCCATTCTCGAAGTTTTCTGTCGGTAATATCGATACGTTGGGTGACAGAAACGGCGAGACGATTCGACAAGAGATCTTGGCTTTCCACCAGCAACAATACTCTGCTGACTTGATGACACTGACACTGTCTGGCAATCAGTCGTTAGATGAGATGCAAAGCTGGGTTGAGGATCGCTTTAGCTCAATCACCAATCACAACCTACAAGGCAAAAAGGTTGAAGTTCCGATTGTCGGCGAGTTAAGTACGGGTGTACAAGTCCGCGTTGAGCCGATTAAAGAAGTGCGCAAACTGATCTTAACCTTCCCGATGCCAAGCATGGACGAACACTACGGCGTTAAGCCTTTGTCGTTCTTTGCCCACCTTTTAGGTTACGAAGGTGAAGGCAGTTTGATGATGCAACTCAAAGAGAAAGGCTGGATAACATCTCTCTCTGCAGGTGGTGGCGCGAGTGGCAGTAACTACCGTGATTTCACAGTCAGTTGCTCATTGACCATAGAAGGTTTAACCAAAACCGATAACATCATCCAAGCGATATTTCAGTACATCAAGTTAGTCGAACAACAAGGCATAGAAGAGTGGCGCTACCTAGAAAAACGCGCCGTTTTAGAGTCTGCTTTCCGCTTTCAAGAGCCAGCAAGACCGCTTGATGTCGTCAGCCACCTCGTCATCAACATGCAGCACTACCAAGAGCAAGATGTGGTGTATGGCGATTACAAAATGTCGCATTTCGATGACGAATTACAGCGTTCTTTGCTGCCTTACTTAACCGTAGACAACATGCGAGCGACCATTGTTGCTCAGGGATTCGAGTATGACAGGGAAGCGAAGTGGTACTTTACTCCCTACTCGGTCACACCTTTTAGCGCTGAACAAGTTCAATGCTTTACGTGCATTAACCCCGGTTGGCAGTTTGAACTCCCAAGCAAAAACCCGTTTATTTGCTACGATCTAGACCCGACTGAACTCGAAGGTGACGCTAAGTTCCCACAACTGTTAGAAGAGCTCGATGGCTTTAAGCTATGGCATCTGCAAGACCATCAATTTCGAGTTCCTAAAGGTGTGGTGTATGTCGCTATCGATAGCCCGCACTCAGTCGCTAGCCCAAGAAATATCGTTAAAACACGCTTGTGTGTAGAAATGTTCTTAGACTCACTCGAAAAAGATACGTATCAGGCTGAAATCGCCGGAATGGGCTACAACATGTACACCCATCAGGGCGGTGTAACGCTCACTCTGTCCGGGTTTAGCGAGAAACAGCCACAACTGCTCAATATGATTCTTGAACGTTTCCAAGCACGCGACTTTAGTCCAACACGCTTCGAAACCATCAAGCATCAATTGCTCAGAAACTGGAACAACGCGTCGCAAGATCGCCCTATTTCGCAGTTGTTTAATGCAATGACTGGGATACTTCAACCAAATAACCCGCCCTATTCCGTGTTAATTGAAGCCCTAGAAACGATAGAGGTCGATGAGCTCTCCTCTTTTGTTCAAGCAATCTTGGCGGAACTTCATGTTGAGATGTTTGTGTATGGCGACTGGAAAAAAGCCGATGCACACAAGATGGCTGAAACGCTAAAAGATGCACTGCGTGTTCAAGATCAGGCTTACGAAGAATCACTGCGTCCGCTCATCATGCTCGGTGAAAACGGCAGCTTCCAACGTGAAGTGGTGTGTAACCAAGATGATTCAGCAATTGTGGTTTATTACCAATGCCCTGATATTTCACCTAAAAATATCGCGCTGTATTCATTGGCAAACCATTTGATGTCGGCCACTTTCTTCCATGAGATACGAACCAAGCAGCAGCTAGGTTACATGGTCGGTACTGGCAATATGCCGCTCAACCGACACCCTGGTATTGTGTTGTATGTGCAATCACCGAATGCCGCCCCTGCTGACTTGTTAGCTTCAATAGATGAGTTCCTCAATGCCTTTTACATGGTGCTGTTGGAGCTTAACGACTATCAATGGCACAGCAGTAAGCGCGGTCTCTGGAATCAGATTTCGACACCAGATACGACTTTGCGAGGGCGAGCTCAGCGCTTATGGGTTGCGATAGGCAATAAGGATGTTGAGTTCAACCAGAGAGAGCGCGTATTGGAAGACCTTAAGGGGTTAACTCGCTCAGACATGATGCGTTTTGTGGTTAGCCAGCTAAAACCACGCACGGCAAATCGCCTGATTATGCATGCTCACGGTAATGCTCATAATGAGGAAGAGAAGCTGTCAGCAGGTGTTGAAATTGGCTCTATTGATGAGTTTCAGTTACGCCCGAAAGATACTGAGCTAGGCTGATAAAGCTGGAATGAAAATCATAAGGTTGATGTGAAAGCATCAACCTTTTTTATTGGATGCAGCCCAAAAGCAGATCTCCTATTACGCTCCTTCGTCGCTTTAGGAGATGACGGTAGTTTTGATTGACGTGTGTTTGACCACCTTTCTAATCAACGCAATAACTTACTTTTTATCTCTCAATCATCATTCCCGAGAAGGAGGAACGACTGAGTCGGGAATCTCATTCCTTTCACACTCGTTCATAAAACAGAAAAGCCCGCATCAATTGCTTGATACGGGCTTCTTAATCAATGAGTTAGAGAGTTACTTGTAGAAAGACTCACCCAATCCAGCACGTGTCAGTAGGCCATCACATGGCGCGAAACGATCACCGTACTTCTTAGCGAAATCGTTCATCATCTCAACCAGTGACTTAATGCCGATTTGATCCATATAACGGAACGGACCACCTAGGAATGGCGGGAAACCGATACCGAAAATCGCACCGATATCACCATCACGAGGGCTGCGGATAATGCCGTCGTCTAGACAACGAACCGCTTCGTTTAGCATAGGTAACACACAGCGCATCGCGATATCGTTATCGCTCAACTTAGGATCTGGTTGCAGCTTAAGCAGCTTGTAAACTGACTTATCCACTTCCTTCTTCTTGCCTTTGTAAGTGTAGAAACCTTTACCACTCTTGCGGCCTTTACGATTGTCATTCAAAAGAATATCGAACACATCAGGACCTTGGAAACGATCGCCAAGCTCATTCACTAAAATCGGAATGATCTTCGCACCGATATCAACACCCACCTCATCTAATAAAGTGATAGGACCAACCGGGAAACCGAAGTCCAATAACGTGCTGTCGAGCTTTTCAATCGGCTCGTTCGCTAGCAGTAAATGCGCTGCTTCGTTCATGTACGGAGCAAGAATACGGTTCACATAAAAACCAGCCGTGTCTTTCACAACAATCGGCGTTTTACCTTGCTTCTTCGCTAATGTAACAACCGTAGAAATCGTCTCTTCTGACGTAGTTTCATGAGGGATAACTTCTACTAGCGGCATTTTTTCGGCTGGGCTGAAGTAGTGAAGACCGACCACGTTTTCTGGTCGCTGCGCCTTCTCCGCAATCTTATGGATCGGCAATGAAGACGTATTCGTCGCGAAAATAGTCTCTGGCTTGGCATTGGCTTCGATGTCCGCAACCATTGACTGCTTAAGGTCGAGGTCTTCAAATACCGCTTCAATCACCACATCGGTGTGATTAAAGCTCGTAAAGTCGATACCACCAGACAGTTGAAGCATCTTACTTTCAAGGCCCGCTCGGCTCAGAATGCGACGCTTACGCTGCTTATCGAACAACTTGAAGTTGTAGTTAAGCGCGTTCAGTACACCTTCATTTGATACGTCTTTAATGCGTACAGGCACTTTCGCCTTAGCAACACTGACATGGCTGATGCCTGCGCCCATAAGACCACCGCCTAGCACACCAACACGCTTAACCGCTTTGGGTTCTGCGTCTGCGCCGTGTTCTTTTTTCATTTCCGTGGTTGCAAAGAAAATCGAACGAAGGGCTTTAGACTCTGAAGTCATAACCAGTTCTGAGAAACGCTTCGCTTCATACTGAAGACCTTTATCAAAGCCGTTCTCAAGGCCATAACGAATCACGTCTAAAATCGCATCCGCTGCTGGGTAATTGCCGCGTGTTTTCTGATTCGTCTTCTTTGAAGCCTGTTCAAAAATCACTTTGCGACCAAGGCCCGTGCGTGAAATCAGCTTTTCTTTAGTCGACGCTTGGCTTTTCGACGCCAGACGCTTACCTTTTTTACTGCCCGTATTCTTTTCAACAAAGCTTTTAGCGACTTCAAGCAGGATAGTTTCAGGCACACAAGCATCGACAACACCGAGCGATTTCGCTTTCTTAGCGCGCAGTTGCTTACCCGTAAGGATTAGGTCAAGAGATGGCAGCAAACCAATAAGGCGAGGTAGACGCTGTGTACCGCCAGAGCCTGGTAACAGACCTAACTGTACTTCTGGCAGACCAACGCGAGTCTTATCTGAATCGGTACATACACGGTAATCACACGCCAGTGCAAGCTCTAAACCACCACCTAAACATGGGCCGTGAATCGCTGCGACTACTGGGTACGGTAGTTCAGAAAGCGTTTGGAACATCTCCTGCCCTTGGCGAGCCAGAGACTGTGCTTCGTCAGCCGTTTTACACGCATCAAGCATTCTTACATCAGCACCAGCGATAAAGTTATCTGGCTTAAGAGAATGAACGATTAGGCCCTTAACTCGGCTTTGCTTTTCTTTGAGTTGCTCGAAGATGGCTTTCATTTCTTCAGCAAAAGCCGCTTGCAGCGTGTTCATTTTCTCGTTTGGTACATCAATCGCTAACCAAGCAATATCTTGCTCATCGATATTGAGAGTAAATGCTGTCGCTTTCTTTTTGGTTGATTCAGTCGCAGAGGTTGAATCTGGTTGAGCGACTGTTTCTTTTTCTGTTGTTGCATCAAGAGTCGTAGACATTATTCTACCTCCAAGATCATTGCTGCACCTAAACCACCAGCCGCACAAGCTGTGTTCAATGCCAAGCCGCCACCGCGACGTTTCAGTTCACGTAATGTTTGAGTCATCATGCGCGCGCCAGTCGCTGCAAACGGATGTCCGTAAGCAATCGAGCTACCCAGCACGTTGAACTTCTCCATATCAATCTCACCGATCGCTTTGTCGCGGCCAAGATTCTTCTGTGCAAACTCATCGCTCGCGAACATTTTAACGTTAGCCAAAACTTGGGCAGCGAATGCTTCATGCATCTCGATCAGTGTAAGGTCTGACAACTCTAAACCGGTGTTCTTTAATACTTGTGAGGTCGCGTAAGTCGGGCCCATCAACATATCTGTTTCAACACCAATCGCTGAGAACGCATAACCACGAATATAACCAAGCACTTCTAAGCCTAGTTCTTTGGCTTTACCTTCGCGCATCAACATCACTGCTGCACCGCCATCAGTCAGTGGCGTAGCATTGGCTGCCGTTACACTGCCGTACTTTCTATCAAAAGCAGGACGTAGCTTGGCGTATCCTTCAACCGTTGAGTCGTGGCGAATGTTGTTGTCTTCCGCTAGATACTTTTTGTAAGGTGCCGGGAATGCCGTCATCACTTCGTCTTTAATCTTGCCTTCTTTCCATGCCTGAGAAGCCAAAGAGTGAGAACGGTGAGCAAGTGCATCTTGAGCTTCGCGAGTAATACCGTGTGTCTTAGCCATTTGCTCAGCCGTTTGTCCCATGGATAAACCGGTCGAGTATTCAGCAACTGCAGGTGGTACTGGCATCAAATCTTTTACTGAAAGTGTTTTAAGAATTTTCAGCTTTTGACCCATAGTTTTCGTTTTACTCAGCGCTAATAGATTTGCCGCTAACTTTTTCGAAACACCGATAGGCAATACAGAAGAAGAGTCCGCACCGCCCGCAATACCGATATCAATCGTGCCAGCCATAATGCTTTCGGTCACGTTAACTGCCGCTTGGAAGCTGGTCGCACATGCTCGTGTGACACTGTAGGCATCGGTATTAATGTTCATGCCTGTGCCCAACACGATTTCACGCGCAATGTTCGGCGCTTCTGGCATTTGCACTACTTGGCCGAACACAACTTGTTCGATAAGCGCAGGATCGACATCCGTTCTTGCAAGCATTTCGCTCACAACCATTTTGCCTAGGTCAACCGCAGGCACTTGGCTAAATTCTGTGCTCTGACGAGCAAATGGGGTTCGTAATCCAGCGACAACGGCAACACGTTCTCCAGAACGCGTTTTGACTTCCTGTTTGCCCATGGTTTCTCCTTAAAGTTAAGAGGTCTGACCTGAAGCATTGTAAAGAAGTTGTTAATTAAATCAAACGAGCGTTTAAATAAACGTGATACGAGTATCTCACTGTTTGAAAATATAACTGCGCATTCAGGCGAACCTTTTTGGGGGAAAGGTTGCCGTAAGAGACTAAACTATTGTAAGCAAAGACTGTTATCGCTGTGTAGGGAATGGTTTTCTTGAGGCAAAAAAAAACCACACAAAGCTGTGTGGTCGGAATGTATATAAAGCAATTAACTTAGCGCCAATTGAAATAATCAGTTTCCTGATTAGGAGAAAGTAAAGTCAGCCTTCAAAAGGAAGTGTCGTCTTGCTCAACATGCTAGCCACGAATGACTAACTAGACGACAAGGTGTACTATAACGAGTTCGAGGCCTTAGATTTTGAAGTAGATCAATTTTAATGTGATTTTACGATTTCCTGCCGATCGTTAGCTCTAAAAATATAAAAACGAAGCACAACGTATAGAGGACAGCTATACGCAGAGCAATTATGGAGGCTCGTGTGTCAATAATAAAAATGTTTGGAAAGAAAACAGCCAAGCGTCCGGTCAACTCTGATATGGACAAACAAAGAAAATACGAAGCACTTGTGCGCGCCTATCATCGTGACCTCTTTCGCTACGCCTATTGGTTATGCAAAGACAAAAGCATTGCCGAAGACTTAGTTCAAGAAACTTGCCTTCGTGCATGGAAGTCACTCGATAGCCTTCAAGATGAAAAAGCCGCCAAATCTTGGCTGATTACCATCTTGAGACGCGAGAACGCTCGACGTTTTGAACGCAAACAGTTTGATCTGGTTGATATCGACGATCACGGTAACGATGCTAGTGTCAGTGATGACCCGCACCATCAGCATCAGTGGTTGCAAGCCCAGATCATGAAACTTGAAATTGATTACCGTGAACCTCTCTTCTTGCAAGTGATTGGTGGTTTTAGTGGTGATGAGATTGCCGATATTCTCGATCTCAACAAAAACACGGTGATGACACGTTTATTCAGAGCTCGAAATCAGTTGAAAGAGCTGTTGGATACAGAAGAGGCAGAGAGGGGGCAACATAATGGATGATTTGGAATTTCGTCGTCGTGTATTGTCGGAACCTAAACAACGTACACAAGATATTGTTGATGCGACCGCGAATAGCGAAGCCAATAGTAACTTCTTAGACGATGTACTAGCGCTTGATAAACAGATCCACTCTGCGATGAATGTGGATGTGCCAGACGATCTTGCTGATCGTATTCTGTTCAATCAGACCTCAAGCGAAGAAAGCAAAGTAGTAAGGCCAACGTTTGCGAGACGAGCAATGGCAATGGCCGCCTCAGTAGCATTCGTTGCAGGTTTATTAGTTGGCCAAGTGAATTGGGGAAATGCATTCGTTTCACCTGCGCAAGCTAGTTTAGTTGATACAGCGATGAAGCATGTTGTTGATGAGAAGAGCTTTGTTAGTAGCATCGATGAACAGGTTACATCGCAGCAGATCAACGCAAAAATGAACCCATTTGCTTTTCAGTTTGATGACGCTTTCCCTTACCATGTTTATTACCTAAACCACTGTGGCTTTGGTAAATCCAACGCAGTACATATGGTCTTCCAAGGCGCAAAAGGCAAAGTAACACTGTTTTTAACCGGTATTCCAACAGACAAACCTATCGATTTTGATGAAAAAGGCATGTCCGGCTCGGTAACACCCGTAGATGGCAGCAGCTTAATCCTTGTGGGTGAAAATGGTGAGGATGTTTCCAAAATCGCCGAAAAGCTGACAAAAATGATCAAACCAATGAGCTGATTCGCTCTTAAAGCCCCGTCACAAAAGGCCCAGCAATTATATTACTGATATTGCTGGGCTTTATTTATAAATAAACCACAAAACCATTCACACCACCAATACCTCTAGAGTTAAAACTCTAAAAAACAGCATTTCACACCATTTTCGTGCCAGATAGGCGTCATTTCCATAATTTTCCACTCAAAATTCCCAATGGTCGGATTTGTATATCGTATACTTGCGAATAGGATCAGCCACCATTGAGCAATTGCTCAAATTAATCGCCCTGTAGAGGCGGATATATAAAGGAATAAATGAATGACTACCAACAACACGCGTCTGTTTAAAAAGTCTCTTTTAGCAGTAACAATTACACTGGCGTCTTCGCAAGCGATGGCAGCAGGTTTCCAACTTAACGCACAATCAGCTACCGGCCTTGGCCGTGCTTTTGCTGGTGATGCAGTAATCGCAGATAACGCGTCAGTAATGGCTCGTAACCCAGCGGCAATGGCACTGTTTGATAAAGTTGAACTATCTTTAGGTTTCACTTCGATCACTTCGAAAATTGAAGTCAAAGATGCCACTTACACTAGCGCATTAACTGGTTCAACACCTTCAAACTATGATGATGCGGGTGATACTTCTATCGCACCTAACATCCACTTAATTGTGCCTGTTAATGACCAATTTGCATGGGGCGTCAATGCCTACACTAACTTTGGTACTAAAACTGAGTTTGACGATTCGTTTGCAGGTTCTGAATATGGTGGCCTAACTGACGTTAAAAGTATGAACTTAGGGGTAGCTGGCTCATACCGTTTGAATGAACAGTGGAGCTTTGGTGCAGGTTTAGACTTCATCTATGGACAAGGTAAGCTTGAGCGTAAAATTACGCTGCCTAATAATGTAGCAAACCCTACAGGTGTTCAAGAATACACAGCTCTAGATGCAGACGCTGACGGTTGGGCTGTAGGCTTTAACTTGGGTACAGTTTTCGAGCTAGATAAAGATAATAGATTTGGCTTAGCATATCGTTACAGCCCAACTCTAGAAGCTGAAGGTGATATTACTGGTATTGGAGTGAACCCAGCAACAGGAGATGTTGTTAACGCAACATACAAAAACGATACATTAAACATGCCGTTACCTAGCATGATTGAGTTCTCTGGTTACCATATGCTACCAGACTCTAAGTTTGCTGTTCACTACAGCGTTCAATGGATTGGTTGGAGCGCATTTGACGTACTAGAGGCTGACAAAGCCGGTGAGTTAAATGAGTATAAATGGCAAGATGGGATGCATTACGCTCTTGGTACAACTTACTACATGAATAAAGATTGGACATTACGTGCCGGTTACATGTACGACACAAGTGCCCAAGATAGTATTACATCAGTTTCGGTACCAGATTCTGATCGTCAATGGTTCTCTGCTGGCTTCACATACCACATTGATACAGCTTCAAACGTAGATTTCGGCTTCACTTACCTACTGGGTGATGATGTAAAAGTCAATGAAACTACTGAAATATCAGGAACTACAATTTCATCAATAGAAGCAACAACTCATGCTGATGCTATCTTAGTTGGTCTTCAATACAGCCGTAGCTTCTAATATAAGCTAATAAGTAATCCCAAAGGGTCGCATTATGCGACCCTTTTTTATTGCCTAAACTACTGACCCACATCAATTTAAGCTTACATCTGTAGCCTGCAGAGGCAAAATATGCCTACAAGTGTACGCTCAAACTTCGCAACACAGCCGAAACATTTAGATTATTTCTCTAATAATTAAACACATTTACTCATTTAATCCCTAAAACACTGTTTTATTCGAATTTCATTTTTAAAGTAATAACTCTAAACGTAGAATCACGACACTAAATACTTATGGTTCAGCGAACATAATAATGAAAATGAATAAGACTCTTCTATCTGCTGCAGTGGCAGTTGGACTACTTTCGACTTCTACCGTCACTCAAGCGGCTGGTTTTCAACTAGCAGAATACTCAGCAACAGGCCTCGGCCGTGCGTATGCTGGTGAAGCAGCAATCGCAGACAACGCTGGTTCACAATGGCGTAACCCTGCCCTTCTTACTTACCTAGAAGGCACACAGGTTTCTGTTGGTGCTATCTATGTTGACCCGAACATTGATATCGATGGTACTTCTACATCTGCTTTTACTGGCGCTAAGTCCTCATCTAACTCTAGCGATTTTGCACACAGTGCCGTGATCCCAAACTTTTATGTTTCTCATAAGTACAACGACAAGTTTGCATTAGGTTTTGCTGCTGGTACTAACTACGGCATGGAAACAGATCTAGGTAAAGATTTTGGTGGCGCAAACCACGGTAACGAAGCAAGCGTTACCACAATGGAGCTAAACTTAAACGCGGCATACCAAGTACTTGAAAGCGTTTCTATTGGTGGTGGTATTCGTTACATCATGGCTGAAGGCAGCTTTGGTGCGGTATCAGCAACAACAATCCCAACCATGGTAAACCAAGGTGATGCACTTAAATACATGGAAGGTGATGATACAGCATGGGGTTGGCAAGTCGGTACAGCTTGGCAGATCAATGAAAGCAACCGCTTAGGCTTCACCTACAAGTCTGAGGTAGATCTAACATTGGAAGGTCACGCAAAAGGTCTTGCTTTTGATTCCGTAGCAAACGCAATTGGTGGACCAGTTAAATCTAAGTACAACGGTTCTATGGCGTTAGCTCTTCCTGCTACAGCAGAATTAGCTAGTTTTCATCAGCTAACAGACAAAGTAGCGGTGCATGCGAGCGTAAACTGGACAAATTGGAGCAGCTTTAAAGAGCTTGTTGCCGACATCCCTGAATTCGGTCCAGCTCGAACTCAAGAGATCAAGCAAGAGAACTGGGAAGACAACTACCGCTTTGCAGTTGGTACGACTTACCAAATGACGCCTAAGTTAGCTTTACGTTCTGGTATTGCATACGATACTTCAGCTGTAAGTGAAGAGCACCGTACTGCGACGATCCCAGAAACGGACCGCACTTGGTTAAGTATTGGTGCTGGCTACCAATGGTCTGAGCAATTAACTCTAGATGCAGGCTTCACTTACATTTTAGCGAAAGATGCGAAAATGCTAGAAGATGACGCAGCATCAGCACCGTTTGGCGGCACTTTTGAAGGTGAAGTAACGGGTAGCATTTGGCTAGTAGGTATCCAAGCTAACTACCGTTTCTAATCTGGTTACTTAATCTAAAGTAGCACATATAAAAAAGGCTCGATGTTATTTTAAACATCGAGCCTTTCTTTTATCGATTTTCTAAATCATGTTTCTAGTAATCTTCTAGATAACCATCGATCAAATCTTCTTCTTCAAGGTCGACCTCTTCAGGCTCGATCTCGGCTTTAAAGTCACGACGTTGAATATAAACATCTCGCGTTAACGCATATGGATCTGGCGAGTCATCCAACAGCGCTTCTTGTGACACTAACTGAGCACGAGTTTCCATGCCTTCGAATGCCCACTTTCCTAAGCTAGCCCAGAAGTTCAAGAAAGACAGAGGCACATACATACCATCAACGGTTTCAGTTACTTCACGCGTTGTTATTGGGCCATAACCCGGCACCATGAAGTAGGGACCATTCCCTACCCCGTAATGACCAATCGCATCAGAGAACGACTTATCATCGTATTTGGTGATCCCCGCTTCGCTGGCAATATCGATTAAGCCTAACAAACCAATCGTTGAGTTAATCCAAAAACGATTGAAATGGTCGAGTGCTTTTTCACCATTGCCCATAATAAGGTTATTCACCATGCTTGATGGTTCGTCTAAGTTGGCTAGAAAATTGGATATACCAGAACGTACTGGCACAGGGGTGTAGTCAACATAAGCGAGGGAAACAGGGCGAACTAAATAAGGATCTAGATATTCGTAGTTGATATCCCACATCGCTCGGTTGAAGCCTTCAAAAGGATCATTCGGGTGGGACTCTTCGACGTATTCAGAGGTTTCGAGGTTATCATCGTCAACACTTTCGTCCGGCGCACTTGAACACCCAACCGTTAAGCTTGCGATAAAAAGTAAACTCGAGAGTCTTAAAACACTGACAGACATATCACCTTTTCCATAAGGAATTCAAATAATAAAAAAGGCCAGCAATCGCTGGCCTCAATTGTTTGGCTAAGTCTATACCGTTTATCTGCAAATCGGAATAGCTAACACCTATGCAAAGTGGTGATTAATATTGCTTATTGATATCAATGGTAACTGGAGCACCCAGTTCAACCACTTCACTTTCACCGTACCAATCGCCTTCGCGAGTTGAAACGTTGCCGTCTGTATCAAGCCTAGCTCTAACCATCAGAGTTTCAAGGCTAGACAGCTCTTGTCCTTCCAGCATGCTGTTGCCGTCATCTAGAACAACAGTACGAGGGAAAGTCCCTAGTGGGTAACGAGCGGCTGCGATAGGCATTGGAGAACCATCTGCTCTGTGTACTGAAACAATTAACACTGAGTTAGGGTCAGCATTCACGTCTGCAGATAGATCGAGCGTTACAGCAACAGTCTTACCTTGGTCGACACCCATATTGTCGCCCATTTTCTTCTGAGCACTTTCAATACTGCGCGAAAGCATTTCATAGCGACTGTCTTGTGGACCAATCATCTGCTGCATGATGCTCCAGTACTTCACCGCACCTGGGTAGTCTTGACGCTCAAACGCATCAAACGCAAGCAGTGAGAACACACGAAGGTCAACGTAATCGTTTTGAATCAAACGGCTCAAAATCAAACGAGCTTGGTTTTGATCAGCTTCATCAGGAGAAAGCATCAGTGCTTGTGCGAAACCTAACTGAACATCTTCATTCTTAGGTTCAAGCTTGTAAGCTCGTTCCATAGAATCTTTTGCTGTTTCAGCGTCGCGGTTAGCCAGTGCAATACGACCGAGTAGCAACCAACCTGTTGAATCTTTTGGTTGGTAATGCAGACGAGTACGAAGCGCTAGAGTCAAATCTTCCAACTCATCATCCGTTAGTGCACCACCTTCCGATGACATTAGCTTTTTAGACAATTCAGGAAGGTTCGAGCTCACTTCTTGCCAGTGTTGAACTTTGTCCAACGCACCGAACTTAAAGTACATACCATAAGTCACAACGACGACAAGGATGATCGACGGTACAACCACACCAAGCGTAGAGATTTGAGTCTTCTTCATCTCTTCTTGTGCAGGAACATCATCAAGCAGAGACTGTTTCAAATCATCGATCAGTTCTTGTTGGTTATCAACAAGACCTTCCTCTGCTTCTACTTCTAACTCGACAAGACGGTCTTTATAGAACGCTTTATTCAACTCGTCGCGAAGCATCTCGTCATTGTTTGCCTTCTTGTTAATGAAAGGCAGAACAATTAAGAAAATTGCCGCTAGCGAAAGGATAATGGTAGAAATCCAAAATAGAGTCATTACTTCTTATCTCCGTCGTTCTCTTCATCGAGTAACGCTTTTAAGCGAGCTTCTTTGTCTGCATCCCAGTCTTTATTTGACTCTACTGCTGCTTTTGATTTTGACTTTCTGCTTCGTAAAATAATCAAACCAAATCCAAACACAACAACCGCAAACGGACCAATCCAAAGGATCGATGTAGCTAAGGTCAGTGGCGGGTTGTACGTTACAAAGTTACCGTAACGAGCAATCATGTAATCAATAATTTCTTGCTCAGACTTGCCGTCTTTTGTCATCTCGTACACTTTTTGGCGTAAGTCGACCGCTAGCTCAGCATTCGAATCACCAATCGTGTTGTTCTGACATTTAGGGCAACGTAGCGTATTACTCAACTCTTTGAACTGCTGTTCTTGATCTACGGTATCAAATTCATGGAACTCGATAGGCGCAGCAGAAACAGTCGCTGAAATTGCGAACGTAGCGAATAGAGTAATCAGTGCCTTTCTAATCATTTCGATTCCTCCAACAACTCTTGATACATCGGCTCAAGCGTCGATGCCCAGTTGGTTGGGTTCACGTCACCAACATGGCGGTAGCGAACTACGCCGTTAGCATCGATTAGGAAAGTTTCAGGCGCGCCATACACGCCAAGGTCAAGACCTAGCATGCCATTACCATCAAACAGGCTAATTAGGTACGGGTTACCCAACTCTTTTAGCCAACCAACCGCTTTGTTGCGATCATCTTTGTAGTTAAGACCAATGATCTTAACGCCTTGATCCGCAAGCTTGTTCAGGTAAGAGTGCTCTGCATAACAAGTAGGACACCAAGTCGCCCACACGTTAAGAAGCAGTGGCTCGCCTTTAAAGATCGCTTGATCATGAAACTTACCTGGTTGTTCTAAGTCTTCTAGACCAAACTCAGGAACAGGCTTACCAATCAATACGGATTCTAGCTTAGTTGGGTCATCGCCCGACTGGTTGCGCATTAATTGCGTTGCAAAGATTCCAGCTAGAACCATGAACGCAATCAATGGAATGAATAAAATCTTCTTGTTCATTCGAATTAAGCCTCCTGCTCTTCAGCCGACTTTTTGATTGGCTTACGGAAACGGTAACGACGGTCACTGATAGCAATAGCGCCACCAATCGACATAATCAAAGAACCTGCCCAGATCCAACGTACAAATGGTTTGTAGTAGATACGTACAGCCCAAGATTTGTTGTCGTCTAAACGTTCACCCATTGCAATGTAAAGGTCGCGCGTTACGCCACGGTCAATCGCTGCTTCTGTCATCATAGACTTAGCTGTGGTGTAGAAACGTTTTTCAGCGTGAAGCGTGTTGATGTATTTGCCTTCTTTAGTAATTTCAAAGTCAGCAATGTAACCATCGTAGTTAGGACCATCTTTGTCACGAACCCCTGTAAACAGGAAGCTGTATTCTTCAAGCTGGTAGCTTTCACCTGGCGCCAGACGTACATCACGTTCGATGCTGTAGTTTTGCACCATCGCGATACCAATCACTGTCACGGCTAAACCTATGTGACCACACATCATTGCCCAGTGGCTACGAGGTAGCTTAGTTAGACCTTTCAAGAATGTATGACGGTGAGTCGCACGCTCATGCAGCTCAAAGCCGTGCATGAAGATGATCCAGAACGCCATTACCCAACCAGCAAACGCAGTACCACTGAAGCGGTCAGACAGTAGAGCAACCATTAGCGCACTCAAGCCAAGTGAGAGTGCACCTGAAATCAGCATTGGTTTAACAAGCTTAGACAGGTTGTCACGTTTCCAGCGGATCAGAGGACCGATACCAAGCAGGAACGAGAACGGGATCATTAACCAGAAGAACAACATATCAAAGAATGGTGCACCGATAGATACCGAGCCCAAGCCTAACTGTTTGTGAACTAATGGCAGTAGCGTACCTACTAACACAACGACAAGCGCTGCAATCAGTAAGATGTTGTTACCAAGCAGTGCGTTTTCACGAGAAACCAGATCGAAGTTACCGCGAACACGAACCGATGCGCCTTTAATAGCAAACAACAGCAGTGAACCACCGATAACAAAGACTAGGAAACCTAGAATAAACATACCACGAGCAGGATCCGACGCGAATGCGTGAACCGATACCAAGATGCCCGAACGAACTAAGAATGTCCCTAGTAAGCTTAGCGAGAATGCAGAGATAGCCAGCAGTACTGTCCAAGCTTTAAATGTGCCACGCTTCTCAGTTACCGCTAGTGAGTGCATTAGAGCAGTACCAGCCAACCAAGGCATGAATGAAGCGTTTTCTACTGGATCCCAGAACCACCAGCCACCCCAGCCAAGTTCGTAGTAAGCCCACCATGAACCTAGTGCGATACCTACCGTTAGGAATAACCAAGCTGCGATTGTCCAAGGACGCGACCAACGAGCCCATGCCGTATCAAGACGACCACTCATTAGAGAAGCGATTGCGAAAGAGAACGCAACAGAGAAACCTACATAACCCATGTAAAGCATTGGCGGGTGAATAATCAAACCCGGATCTTGCAGTAGTGGGTTCAGGTCACGGCCATCAACAGGGAAGAAAGGCAATGTACGTAAGAACGGGTTAGACGTCACGATAATGAACAGCAAGAAGCCGACAGTAATCAGACCCATGATAGCCAAAACGCGAGCCACAGACTCTTGAGGCATACCACGACTGAATGTCGCTACTGCTACAGTCCAACCCGCTTGGATGAGAACCCAAAGCAGTAATGAACCTTCGTGCGCACCCCAAACCGCCGTAATTCGGTAGTACCAAGGTAGTTGGCTGTTTGAGTTACTTGCTACGTATTGAATCGTAAAATCATTTGTGTAAAACGCGTAACACAAGATAAAGAACGAAATCGCTAAGAATCCGAACATACCCCACGACAACGGTCGTGCGCTGTTCATCAATAATGTGTTATTTCGAGCGGCTCCATACAATGGGAGCACGCTTAGCAGCAATGCAAGTCCCAAGGACAGGATCATCGCAAAATGGCCGATCTCGGCTATCATTGAGCATTTCCTTCTTTTTGTTCAGTCGTGTATTGCAAAGGCTCATGGGTTTTCTTCATTGCTTCCGCAACTTCAGAAGGCATGTACTCTTCATCGTGCTTTGCCAACACCTCAAACGCTTCGATTGTCGTTGCATTTTTAAGAACACCCTGAGCAACAATACCTTGGCCTTCACGGAAAAGATCAGGAAGGATGCCATCGTATAGAATTGTTACTTTAGGGCCTACATCTTGCAAATCAAAGCTTACACGTAGTGATTCATTGTCACGGCTTACAGAGCCGACTACGACCATGCCACCAATACGTAGGCGTTGACCAACTTCAGGTTTCTTACCATCTTTGCCGTTGACCAGCTCAGTTGGTGTGTAGAACAGATCCATGTTCTGGTTAAGTGCGTAAACCATCAATCCAACAGTCGCACTGATACCAAAAAAGATCGCTAAGACAATGCCCAGCCTCTTTTTACGTCTTGGGTTCATAGAGTGTTCTCCATATTTTTTGCTGCATCGATACGAGCTTGACGATCAATCTTAGCTTGTACTTCATTTAGTAATTGCTTACCACGACGAACGCTTACGACCAGTAAAATGATCATCGCGAGAAATGTGATTCCAAATGCACTCCATACATAGGAGGCATAGCCTCCCATGGCAAAGAAATCACTCAAAGATTCAAAATACATAATTACCTACCCTACTACGCTTTTTCAGCCGCAAGCTTGCGAACCCATGGACGGTGACTTTCTTTACTGATAATTTCGTTACGGAAACGAACCATAGTCACAGCACCAAAGAAAAAGGCGAAGCCGAAGATGTTAAGAAGAAGCGGCCATAACATGTCACTTGAAATAGAAGGCTTGTCGAACTTAGTGATCGTCGCGCCTTGGTGAAGTGTGTTCCACCACTCTACTGAAAAGTGAATGATAGGTAGGTTGATGACACCAACGATAGCCAAAATGCCTGCCGCTTTTGCTGCTGTTTTTTGGTCGTCAAAAGCGTGGTGTAGTGCAATCACACCCAAGTATAGGAATAGAAGAATCAGCTCTGAGGTTAAACGCGCATCCCAAACCCACCAGGCGCCCCACATTGGTTTACCCCAAACAGCGCCGGTTAGTAACGCAATGAAGGTAAACACAGCACCAATCGGTGCCATCGCCAGTGCGGCCATGTCTGATAGCCTTACCTGCCATACCAAACCGATAAAGGCAGCAATCGCCATCGACATGTAAACGCCCATAGACCAGATTGCAGACGGTACATGGATGTAGATGATACGGAAGCTATCGCCTTGTTGGTAATCAGAAGGCGCAAATGCAAGCCCCCACACGGTACCGACGGATAGACACAATAGCGCTAGGATCGAAAACCATGGCAAAAGTTTACCAGCAAGCTGATAAGAGGTTTCTGCTTTGGCATAGGGATGGAGCCATTTCCACATGTTGTAATCTCACTCTTACTTCATATTGCTTACAGCTATTAAAGCTATAATTATAATAATTTTATTTGTCTTGCTTTCAGTTTTATTGACTCTATGAGTCCAATCGTCACATTTGGTTCACATTGGCTATACGATAACGGAACCCCAATCAGTTCACACTCACTCTAAGTGCGGCACTGATCGCAAAAGGCGTCATAGTCATCGCACCCATTAACATTGCCCCAAGCACCGCCAATTGGCCGTTGTACGCAACGCCCAAAGCCGCAGCGTCAATCGCTGACGTCGCGAAAATCAAAATGGGGATGTAAAGCGGCAAGATTAACAGGCTTAACAGGACTCCGCCCTTCTGTAACCCAACGGTTAACGCAACACCAATCGCACCAATAAAACTCAATGCGGGTGTTCCTACCAGCAAGGTCAACACAACTGAGAGCCATGTATCAAAATCTAAAGACAACAAAACAGCCAATAATGGGCTGATTAAAATCAATGGTAACCCGGTCAACAACCAGTGTGCTATGACCTTGGACAATACTACCAACTGCAACGGGATTGGCATCAGCATCATCTGTTCAAGGGCGCCATCTTGAAAATCATCACGGAAAAGACGCTCTAAAGAGAGCAATGCAGAGAGCAAAGCGGCCACCCAAACAATACCCGCAGCAATACGCGCAAGTAGGTTTGGCTCTGGGCCAATACTCAAAGGGAAAAGCGTGATAACAATGATGAAGAACCACAAAGGGTTAAAGATATCCGCTTGACGTCGAAACGCGATAAGCAGTTCGCGTCGGATAATCGTGGTCATTGAAGAGATCATATTACTCACCCAACTTTATTTTTCTTAGTTTCGGGCTATCAGCAAACATATCTTGGTGTGTGGTTAACAACACAATGCCACCGTTGTCTGCATGCTGAGAAAAAAGAGATTCGAGAACTTTCACGCCCTGCTTATCGATGGCAGTCAGCGGCTCATCGAGAATCCACAACATTTGCTTGCTCAACCACAGGCGAGCCAACGCTACTCGGCGCTGTTGGCCTGCTGAAAGTTGCCCCGCAGGTACGTCTTCTCTGCCCGCAAGCCCCACTTGAGCCAGCGCGTGATAAAGCTCTTCTTTGCTGGTACCGCCACTGTGAATAGACTGATAAAAGCTCAGATTCTCATAAGCACTAAGTTCGCGCTTTACACCTGTTTGGTGACCAAGAAAAAGTAAATTTTGATGATAAACATCTCGACTCGATTCAATAGACTCACCATCCCAAGAGATAGTGCCGTCATCGCGATCGCCTAAGCCAGTAATAATCCTAAGGAGTGTCGTTTTCCCGGTACCGTTACGACCTTCAACTTGAACCAGCTCACCTGGTTTCAATTGAAAAGACAACGATTCAAACAGAATCCTGTCGTCACGAATAGCAGTTAAATTTGAGACTTCTAGCATAGGTAAATTTAGTCGAGTAATGAGAGCGCTATAGTAGCACACCAACATGGTGACAAAACAGGACTAGGCGTTTTCGATAGAACAAAGTCGGTAAGAAACTGTTACCACCTCATCACAATTTACACATTTTCATCAACAAACAAGATATTGTCGTAGATACAAGCACTTATAAACATCGTTCTATATAGACCGGGCAGGCATAAAAAAAGAAGCCGAAGCTTCTTTTAAGAGGAATACGTAATAAACATCAATTGCTCAATACGAATTAAGCGCTCAATTTAACGACGTCGAGGCGGGTCTCTGCGATCGCGAGAGGCATCGGGTTGCTGATCGTACGATGAAGGGTTACTTCTCAACGAAGGGACTTTTTCCTTACCCGCGAGCTTATTCTGTAGAGACATCATCAGCTCAGCTTCCGCTTTAGGTAATTCACACTCTTCGATCAGTTCGTTTATCCCGGCACCAAGCTGAACCATTTTCGTTGCACGCGTGTACAAGCGTCCATCGGTGTCAGCATGTTCCAACTCAACAATGCGTTCATTCAAGTGCTTTATCAGATCTTGCTGTTCCGTCACTTTCTGGCCAAGGCCAACCACAACAGAGCGAACCTCAAGTAATTGCTTACTCGATTTTTGAAGCTCTTTGTCCAAGTTACGAACTTGCAGGCGTGACTGATCGAGCTGCTTTTGAATCGCACGTTTTACTTTGCTAATCAAAATCAGGATAAATAACGTAAAAACCCCAACGCCTGATATCAGAGCGACAGGGCTTAAAGGAAGCGCTTCAAACATTACAGGTGAGCCATCTCATCCCATTCGTCTTCGCTTAGTAGTTTGTTTAGATCTACTAAGATAAGTAGCTTGCCATCTCGGTTACTTACACCTTGGATGAACTTAGCACTTTCATCAGTACCAACACTTGGCGTTGTGTCGATTTCAGAAGAACGCAGGTAAACCACTTCAGCAACGCTATCTACTAGAATGCCAATTACTTGACGCTCAGATTCAATAACGATGATACGAGTGTTGTCTGTGATTTCACCTTGCATCAAACCAAAGCGAGAACGAGTGTCGATAACAGTAACAACGTTACCACGTAGGTTAATAATACCTAGAACGTAATCTGGAGCACCCGGTACTGGAGCAATTTCGCTGTAACGTAGTACTTCACGTACTTGCATTACGTTGATGCCGTAAGTTTCTTCTTCTAGCTGGAAAGTCACCCATTGAAGTACTTCATCATTCGTTTGCTCTTTTCTTACTTCAACTTCACTCATATGAGACATAGATAATCCTCTTGCCGTCGTTACCGACCACTATTATTAACTTGATGCTTATTGTTAGCCCAATGCTTATTACTAGCTTAATGCTTTTACATCTAGCCCTGCGTTTAGCATGGCGATTAATGCTTCAACATGAATCAAAGCACACATTTTTTCTTTTACCATACCAGCGAGCCATGGGCGTTTCCCTGCCATTTCTCGCCAACGTACTTTGTCTGTATTAAGTAGCTCGGTGCCTTTGAGCTCTGTGCCCGCCAGGCCCCACAAGCTCTCTCCAAGCATCACTATATATTGATAGTTTTCTTTGTATTCGTCACCTGATAGTTTCTCAGACATCACCCATTTTGCGGTGTCGACCACATCTAGCTGACTATCACGGTTGGTTTGTAAACCCAAATACCAAGCTGGCTTACCAATGATATGACTTAACTCTTCAAGGCGATGGATGCCGCCAAGCTCATCAAGTGGCACCGCAAAGGTCACGCCGTTTACATCAAAATACAAGACTTGAAAGTCTTCTTTGCGAACCGTACTTTCCCAAGAGGTAAACTGGTCAGCACCTCCTGCTTGAGTTTCGGGTTCAATAACTGTCTCGGGATCAGGAACGTCAAGTTCAGGCTCAACAGCCTTAACTTCTACTTGTTCCGTCTCCAACGATTCAGCTTGTAACTCTTCAACTTGCTGCGATTCAACAGGTGGCTCTACAACAATTGATAAATCGGGTTCTGGAAGATTCCAATCCTGAATCTCTGGCTCTTCGAACACTTGAACAGACTCAACCGCGGCATCAAACATTTGCATGTCTGCTTGCTGGGCGATTTTCTGGGTGTTCTGATCCATCAACTCATCAAGGTTCAGTTCATCAACAACATTGGTCGCCTCTAAACGGCTGAGTAGTTTCTGAACATCTTCAAGGTTAGGAACCTCAAACTCAGCCGCGCGTATTTCTGCGTAGCTAGAGTGGTGACTCGAAAATTGGCGCTCTGGCTCTGGCTCTGGCTCTGGCTCTGGCTCTGGCTCTGGCTCTGGCTCTGGCTCTTCAGATTGTGATTCGTCGCTCGACTCGTCAACAAAAAAATCGTCAGATTCAAAGCTTTCATCACCTAACAGCGCAGTAAAATAATCATCCAGTGCTTGTTCACTGGAGAGACTTGGCTGCGCCAATGTTGATTCTTTATTCGCGCTCATTTATCGCCAACCTTTCGAGATAAATAAGCAACTGTTTATAAGCAAATACACCACGGCTACCCGATGCAAAATGAGAGGCTGGCAAGCGCTTTAGGCTCGCATCTCGAAACTTGGTATCAATCGGCACAGCAGACGTCCAAACTTGGTTTGGGTAATCATCTTTGAGCTGCGTTAATGTTTGCAGTGAGGCTTTGGTTCGCTTGTCGTACATCGTCGGGACAATCGTCACCTTAAACGGTGTTTTGCGCGACTTCTGCATAATGGTCAAAGTGCGAATCATGCGCTCTAAGCCCTTCATCGCCAAAAATTCCGTCTGTACCGGAATCAATATACGATCGCTTGCAGCCAATGCATTGACCATCATCACACCAAGAATTGGCGGGCAATCGATCAACACATAGTCGTAGTCATCTTTTAAAGCGGCCAAAGCACGCTTCAAGATCAACCCCATGCCGCTTCGATTTCCCATTACACGGTCTAATGTCGCCAAAGACATATGCGCAGGGATAATATCGATACCTTCGACTTCCGTTTGTAAAAGCAAAGGTCTTACCGTCTGCGCGTTAAATTCACGCAGCTGGAACAGATCAAACAGGCTCGATTCCACCGTATCTGAATCGTAACCCAGATAGGTGGTCAGTGATGCATGTGGGTCAGTATCAACCAACAGAACACGGTGCCCCTTCAACGCAAGTAAACCTGCTAGAGTCACGGTCGTGGTCGTTTTACCAACACCACCTTTTTGGTTTGCAACACTCCAAACAATCATTTCGATTTACCTAAGCTAACCCAACTTCGACCAAGATCCTTTCCGCGATACGGTCTAGAGGGAGGTCTTCAGTAGAAATGCCAGCTTTTGCTACAGCTTGAGGCATACCATATACAACACAGCTATCTTCGTCTTGTGCCCAAATTGTCGAGCCCGCAGTTTTCAACATACGCGAACCTTCTCGACCATCTGCGCCCATACCAGTCAGGATCATAGACAACACTTTGTCGCCGTAGATCTTCGCTGCAGAGCCGAATGTGACATCCACACAAGGCTTGTAGTTCATGCGGTCGCCGCCATCGATAATTCTTAGACGTGCAGACCCTGCGCGGCCATCCACCATCATCTGTTTACCACCCGGAGCAAGATACGCCACGCCAGGTTTTAACACATCACCGTCTTGCGCTTCGCGAACTTCAATCTTACACAAGGTGTTCAATCGGCTCGCAAAAGCAGCAGTGAATGTTGCTGGCATATGCTGAACTAACACAATTGGGTGTGGATAGTTAGCAGGGATGCGAGTCAAAATCTTCTGTAGAGCAACAGGGCCGCCAGTCGACGTACCAATTGCTGTTAATTGATACTTCTTACCTGACGCTCTGAATTTTGCCGTTGATGCAACCGCAGGCTTCGCTGTCGAAGTCGAAGCTGCTGTTGAAATCGGTTGGCGCAATGGCGTAGATGTTGCAGTCGTCGCAGTCGCTCTCGGCGCAATAGGAGCACGGCGCATAAACGCACGCTTCGCTGCAATCTGAATCACACGCTGTTGAAGCAATGCAACTGCATCGTCGCGGTTACGTGCAATGTCTTCAAACTTCTTAGGAAGGAAGTCGAGAGCACCTGCATCTAACGCATCTAACGTTGCTCTCGCTCCATCATGCGTTAACGATGAAAACATCAAAATAGGCGTTGGAGACGCGGCCATGATTTCACGAACGGCAGTGATACCGTCCATGACAGGCATTTCAATATCCATCGTGATTACGTCAGGTCTTAGCTGTTTCGCTTTTTCAACGGCTTCTTTACCGTTTACTGCTACATCAATGACTTCTAGGCGAGCCTCTGAGTTGATGATCTCGCTAACGCGACGACGAAAGAAACTCGAATCATCAACGACTAATACTTTAATCGCCATATTTATCCTTAAATTAAATTCTTGACGCAGCTGCGTACTGCTTCAACAAGTCCGGCACATCTAGAATCAATGCAATGTGTCCGTCACTTGTAATTGTCGCACCTGCCATTCCTGGCGTGCCTTGCAGAAGCTTATCAAGCGGCTTGATCACGACTTCTTCTTGACCGATAAGCGTATCGACAACAAAACCAACACGTTGGCTACCAAGTTGTACGATAACAACATGGCCGTGCCCTTTACGCAGCTCAACAATACCCGCTTTAGGAGCAAGCCAGTTTTGCAAGTAGAACAACGGAATAGACTTATCGCGAACGATAATCGTCAACTGGCCATCAACCACGTTTGTGCGGCTTAAATCTAGGTGGAAGATCTCGTTTACAGAAGCCAATGGCAATGCAAATGGATGACCGGCAACACCGACCATCAAGGTTGGTAGAATCGCTAGGGTTAGTGGAACCTTGATGGTGATCTTGGTGCCCTGTCCCATTTCTGAATCAATATCAATAGAGCCGTTCAGTGTGTTGATCGCTGTTTTCACAACGTCCATACCCACACCACGACCAGAGATATCCGAGATCTGCTCTTTGCTTGAGAAGCCAGGAGCAAAAATCAGGTTAAAACACTCTTTATTTGATAAGCGAGACGCTGCATCTTCATCCATCAGGCCACGTTTAACCGCGATAGCACGAAGCTTATCAGGGTCCATACCGCCACCGTCATCAACGATAGCCAGTTCAATGTGGTCACCTTCTTGAGAGGCAGACAGAATCACTTTACCCGTTTGTGATTTACCCGCAGCAACACGGTCGTTTGGCATTTCAATACCATGATCGACAGAGTTTCTCACCAAGTGAATCAGGGGATCAGCAAGTGCTTCTACTAAGTTTTTATCAAGGTCCGTTTCTTCGCCACGCATTTCAAGAACGATGTCTTTCTTCAAGCTACGAGCAAGGTCACGGACAACTCGTGGGAAGCGACCAAATACTTTCTTGATCGGCTGCATACGAGTCTTCATTACCGCACCTTGAAGGTCTGCAGTAACAACATCTAAGTTAGAGACAGCTTTCGACATTTCTTCGTCGTTACTGTTGAGGCCTAGGCTGACTAGTCGGTTACGCACCAATACCAGTTCACCCACCATGTTCATGATGGTGTCCAGTGTTGATGTATCAACACGAACTGTCGCTTCAGCTTGTTGCTTCTTAGCCGGCACTTTAACTTCAGCTTTTGCTGGAGCGCTCGGTTTTGGCTCAGCTTTAACGGCAACTGGCGCAGCAGGTTTAGGCGCAGCTTGAGGTGCTACTGCCTTAACTTCTGCTGGCTTAGTCGCGGCATCCAATTCTTCAATCGAAGGTCCATTACCTGAGCCATGTAGTTGGTCAAGTAACTTCTCGAACTCTTCGTCAGTCATCAGATCATCGCCTTCAGACATCGCCGAAACAGGTGCTGCTGGCGGCGTTGGCGGTGGAGGAGGCGTTGAACTTGCCGCTGTCGGGCTCTTACCCGCACCGTGCAATTCATCTAATAACTTTTCAAATTCGTCATCAGTAATATCACCACTGTCAGCAACAGACTGAGGTGCAGCGGGTGCTGGCGGCGGTGTTGGTGCAGAAGGCGCTGTTGGTGAACCACCTTTACCGTGAAGCTCATCAAGCAAGCGTTCAAACTCATCTTCAGAGATATCATCGACTGAAGATGCATTGATGTTTGAGCTTTCAGCAGTAGGTTCCGGAGCAATAACAGGCTCAGGCGCTGCAACAACAGGTTCAGGGATAATAGGTGCAGGCGCTTCTACTGGTGCCACTTCATCCGCAGACTCTGGTTTACAGAGACGGTGAAGTTCATCCAATAAAGATTGGTCGGCTGGCACTAAAGGTTCCTGATCTTGCACGGCGCGAAACTGTACATTGACTGTATCTAGCGCCTGCAGCATGGTATCCATCAAACCTGATGTTACGCTGCGTTGGCCGTTTCGCAGAATGTCGAACACATTCTCAGCACCATGACAAGTATCCACCAGCTCAGTTAATGCTAGGAAACCAGCACCACCTTTTACTGTATGGAAACCACGGAAAATAGCATTTAATAGGTCTTTGTCGTCAGGGTTATTCTCAAGCTCTACCAGTTGTTCTGATAGGAGTTCAAGGATCTCTCCTGCTTCGACTAAAAAGTCCTGAAGAATATCTTCGTCTAAATCGTAGCTCATACGTTACCTTTAAAATCCAAGACTGGATAACAAATCGTCGACTTCATCTTGAGATGCGACAGCGTCTTCGCGCTCTTCTGGGTTCATAATTGGACCTTCAGGCGCAATCGATGCTTTCTTTTCTGACTCTGGAGTTGGCTCTTTTTGATTCGCACCGAATACCGTGAGAATCTCGACCAAACGTCCTTCCACCTCATTCACCAAGGTAATAACTTTGCTGATTATCTGCCCAGTTAAATCTTGGAAATCCTGAGCCATCAAGATTTCAGTCAATTGTCCGCGTAGTTCAGTACTGTCGCCTTCTACTTGGACAAGCAATCCATCAATGCGGTGACATAAAGCTTTAAATTGTGCCAGCTCAATGCGGCCATGCATCAGTTCATTCCATTGAGGCCTTACTTGAAGTAAACACTCGTGTAGGTTGTCTGCGATTGGCATACAGCGATCGACAGCGTCCATCGTCTTATTTGCCGCAACTTCCGTTTTATCAATGACATACTGAAGGCGATCCCTTGCATCAGGGATTTCGTCATTTGCGATAACGCTGATGCGTTCATCGAAATTGAATTGAGTCAAAGAGTCGTGGAGGTCGCGTGTCAGACTTCCTATTTCTTGAAGCATTGGATTGTCTTGAAGACTAAAGTTATCTTCATAAATGCTTCTCACAAGAGAATCAGCATTTTGCTGCTCATCGTTCTCAAGCAGCTCTACTAATTTTTTTGCTTGTTCTAATGAAATCATCCTGAATTCGGCCTTACTCCGCATACTTTGTGCGCTTAGGCTATCGAGATAAACAGATAACTTATCAGTCAGTGTTTACCTAGAAGTGCCTAAATTTATTGATGCTTATAAGCGATCAAAAATCTTATCAAGTTTCTCTTTCAGCGTTGCAGCAGTGAAAGGCTTCACAATGTAACCATTAACACCCGCTTGCGCAGCTTCGATGATCTGCTCACGCTTCGCTTCAGCTGTGATCATAAGCACTGGAAGGTGCTTAAGTTCTGCGTCTGCGCGAATGTGTTTAAGCAGGTCAATCCCTTGCATGCCTGGCATGTTCCAGTCAGTTACCACGAAATCAAATTCGCCTTTTTTCAGCATAGGTAACGCGGTCAAGCCATCATCTGCTTCTTGAGTGTTGTTGAAACCTAAATCGCGAAGTAGGTTTTTAACAATTCGGCGCATCGTTGAAAAATCATCAACAATGAGAATTTTCATGTTTTTGTTCAAATTAGCCTCCACTGAATAGGATCAGTGTTGTTAGTCGTTCTGTGTCCAAGCACTTAACTTAGTGCGTAAACGCTGCATAGATTGGCTCAGTATTTGGCTGACACGAGATTCGCTGACACCTAACACTTCCCCAATCTCTTTTAAATTGAGTTCTTCGTCGTAATAAAGCGAAAGCACAAGGCCTTCCCTTTCCGGAAGTTGTTTTATCGAATCGATCAAAGCTTGGCGGAATGACTCATCAGCAACCCCTTGAAAAGGCGTATTATCTTGAGAGTCTTCATTCGGAGATATTACATCATCTGAGACGCCTAAATCTTCAATTCCAACCAGTCTTGAGCAATTAATGTCAGTTAAAGCACTGTGATACTGCTCTAAACTGAGCCCCATGTGTTTTGCCACTTCGGCATCACTCGGGTCGCGGTTGAGGATACCCTCTAATTCCGCAATTGCACTGCTGATTTCTCGATTGTTCTTATGAACCGATCTCGGCACCCAGTCCCCACGGCGAATGTCATCCAACATTGCCCCGCGAATCCGAATACCAGCATACGTCTCAAAGCTTGCGCCTTTGGTACCATCATAGTTTTGTTGCGCTTCAATCAAGCCGATCATGCCAGCTTGAATTAAGTCATCAACCAATACATTAGGCGGTAATCGCCCCAACAAGTGATGAGCGATACGTTTAACCAACACAGAGTACTTCTCAAAAAAAGCCTGTTGGCTATTGTGATTAGCGTGTTGGTCGTAAGTAAGCGCTTTATTCACCAAATGGTTCCTCTATAAATTCAGTACGATTCAGCAGCCTTTCAACAAAGAACTCCAAGTGTCCGCTCGGTGTTTTTGGTATTGGCCAGGTCAAGGCTTTGTTAGCCAAAGAGCTGATTGCCAATGCAGCTGGAGAGCGAGGAAACGCATCGACTACGATTTTCTGTCTCTTGACTGATTGACGTACTTTATCATCTAAAGGAATACATGCTACGAGTTCGAGGCTCACATTCAAGAAGCGCTCTGTGACCAAAGTCAACTTTGCAAATAATTCTCGGCCTTCGCGGTAGCTTCTGACCATATTTGCAACAACTTTGAATCGCTGAACTTGGTGTTCTCTGCTTAAAAGCTTAATCAAAGCATATGCATCCGTGATCGAGGTAGGTTCATCACATACCACGACAACCACGTCTTGCGCCGCTCTTGAGAAGCTGATCACCATGTCCGAAATACCGGCTGCGGTATCAACCAACAAGATATCCATCTCGTCTTCAAGCGAACCGAATGCGCGAATCAAACCAGCATGCTGTGCGTGTGAAAGTTCAGTCATGCTTTGAGTGCCCGATGTCGCTGGAATAATTTTAATTCCGTGCGGCCCTTCGACAATCGCATCCTTAAGTTCACATTCGCCAGCCAACACATGCCCAAGGTTTCGTTTAGAACGAATACCTAGCATGATATCGACGTTCGCTAGTCCTAAATCGGCATCTAGCACCATGACTTTTTTGCCTTGGCGCGCCATGCAAATAGCCATACCTAACGTCACATTAGATTTACCAACGCCTCCCTTACCACCGGTTACAGCGATAACTTTTGTGAGTGAAGGCTTGGTTAAGCGACGGAGGCCGCTAGCTTGGTCATGTATCATATTTTCATTCATATTTATCCGCCGCCTAGAGCCCTTCAGAATCGCTATTCCAGTAATGAGGTTCATTCTCTGTAGATTTTTCTAATAGCTCATTAGCCTTAGCAATCATGTACTTTGGCTGAGCTATAACGATATCTTCAGGAACTCGTTGACCATTTGCTATGTAAGCAACTGGTAATGCATTTTGTATTACGACACTGATGAATTCACCTAGACTTAGGGATTCATCCAGCTTAGTCATGATGCATCCCGACAACGGGATTCTTCTAAAGTGTTCAATTGTTTCTTGCAGCACTTTGCGTTGCGCGGTTGCAGGCAACACAAGGTAGCTATTGATAACGGAACCACTCTCTTGCATCAATGTGTCTAACTGCTCAGATAGGCGAACATCTCGTTGTCCCATGCCTGCAGTATCGACCAGAATCAGGCGACGATTACGTAACTGATATATTACATCGGCCAGTTCGCTAGAATCTTTAGCAACTCTTACAGGACAACCCATAATTCGGCCGTAGATCGATAACTGCTCATGTGCACCTATACGATATGTGTCAGTTGTCACTAGTGCGACGTTATCAGCGCCATATTCCATGGCAGCACGTGCAGCTAGCTTTGCAACAGTCGTTGTTTTACCCACGCCGGTTGGGCCAAGTAGAGCCACAATACCGCCGCGTTTTAAAATATCTTTTTGTGTAACGGAGATTTGGTCAGCAACCAGAGCTAACAGAGCCTTCCATGCACGTGCAGGTTTAGTATCTTCAGGAATGTAGCAAGCCATTTGATCGGCAAGCTCTGCAGATACACCCATACGTTCAAGGCGCTTAATAAGCATGGCTCTCAGTGGTTCACGGCGCTCAACTTCTTGCCACATCAACCCAGAAACTTGATGCTCTAACAGACGACGAATTGAGGTCATCTCTTCGCGCATCGTTTCCATTTCAGTATCAGAACCTTTGGACTGAGTGTTCTCTCGACCACGATCATAACGGGTAGGATCCAAGCGAGGTGTCGGGCGCTCTACTCTGCGGTCTTCAGCAATCAACTTAGACAAACCCGTTTCACGAGCAAATGCAGAATCAAGATTTCCGTGAGACTGTTGGTTACCGTGAGATTGCTGATGGCCATGAGACTGCAAATTGCTTTGAGTCTGATGACTATGAGGCTTATGGCCCGTGCTTGATTGGCGATTGAGCAATGCTGACAATGAATCTTCATTTTCTGCACGATGCTGTGGCTCATCATCGGCGCCATGACTGTATTGCTTAAGCATATTCGCAAAGCGCTTAGTCATTGAGCGTCCACCTTCAACATTCGACTGTAGGCTAACCTTGTCATCGTCTAGTTGACGTCGCCCAGCAGGAGCTGCGGGCGCGGCCATTTGCGTATATTGGCTTTGTGCAGGCTGCTGAGGTTTATTTAATCTCTGGCTCGCTGTCGACGGGCTGGATTCGCCATCAATAGCGGCAACAATTTCCACGCCACCTGCGACCTTTTTGTTAGACATGATCACCGCTTCTGAACCAAGTTCTTCTTTAACTTGGAGCAGAGCCGTTCGCATATCTTTTGCAAAAAATCGTTTAATTTTCAATTCGATTGTCCGTTCTAATTAGGCGGCTTAATTACCAACAGCTTGTACTATACGTATCTGCTTTTCGTCCGGTATTTCTTGGTAAGACAAGACTCGCAAGCTTGGGATCGTGTTCTTCACGAACTTAGCCAGAGTCGAACGCAACACGCCAGAGGTCAATAGTACCGCGGGCTCACCTTTCAGCTCTTGCTCTTGTGTAGCGTGGCTGAGAGAGGTCTGTAAACGTTCGGCTAAACCAGGTTCAATACCAGCAGATTCTCCGCCGGATGCCTGCATGGTTTGATGCAAGATTTGTTCCAGCTCAGGAATCAAGGTTATCACTGGTAACTCGGGCTCTATACCATTGATTTCCTGAACAATTAATCGTTTCAATGAGATGCGAACCGCCGCAGTAAGTATGTCAGGTTCTTGACTCTTACCTGAATACTCCGACAAAGTTTGGACTATGGTTCGAATGTCACGAATTGGAATCGCTTCATTCAGCAGGTTCTGTAGCACTTTCACAACCACACCCAACTGCAATTGATCCGGTACAAAACCTTCCACCAGCTTAGGTGTTGAGCGGCTGAGCATCTCAAGTAAGTTCTGAACTTCTTCGTGGCCAATGAGCTGCGATGCGTTGTTGGTTAGCAGCTGGCTAAGGTGTGTCGCCAGTACTGTAGAAGAATCTACAACGGTATAACCTAGAGCTTGTGCGTGTTCACGCTGCTCTTCACGAATCCAAACCGCTTCAAGGCCAAAGGCAGGGTCAATCGTCGGCTCGCCATCGATCATGCCATAGACTTGGCCCGGGTTAATCGCGAGCTCCATGTCTGGCTTAATCTCAGCTTCACCCACAGCAACACCCATCAGGGTAATACGGTAGCTGTTTGGTGTCAGTTCTAGGTTATCGCGAATGTGTACCGCTGGGATCAAGAAACCAAAGTCTTGAGACAGCTTTTTACGCACACCTTTAACGCGTTCAAGCAATTCACCACCTTGGTCTCTATCAACCAAAGGAATTAAACGGTAACCCACTTCTAAACCAATAATATCGACAGGTTGAACATCATCCCAAGAGAGCTCCTTCTGAGAGCCTACTTCTCCATTCGCTTCAACTGTCGCCGGAAGGTTAGGCTCTTCCGCCTTCTTCTTGTTCTTTTTATCGATGTAATACGCCCCCGCGCCTGCAACGATGGCAAGGCTCAAGAACGAGAAATGTGGCATACCCGGAACAATACCCATGATGCCAAGGATGGCGGCGGTGATCATCAAGGCTTTTGGATTGTCGAACATCTGGAAGACAAGTTGCTCACCCATATCTTCATCAGTATTTTGGCGCGTTACCATCATCGCAGCTGCAATAGACAGTAATAGAGATGGAATTTGTGCAACCAGACCATCACCGATAGTCAGTAGCGTGTAGATTTCGATTGCTTCACCAAAACCAAGATCAAACTGAGCCATACCAATGCTCAAGCCACCAATGATGTTGATGAATAAGATTAAGATACCAGCGATCGCATCGCCTTTAACAAACTTAGAAGCACCGTCCATCGAACCGTAGAAGTCAGCTTCTTTGGTGACTTCAAAACGTCTCAGACGCGCTTGGTCTTGGTCGATCAAACCTGCGTTCAAGTCGGCATCGATTGCCATCTGTTTACCCGGTAAGGCGTCTAACGTGAAACGCGCGCTTACTTCCGAGATACGACCCGCACCTTTGGTTACAACCATGAAGTTGATGATCATAAGAATCAAGAACACCACTAAACCAACCGCGTAGTTACCACCGATAACCACGTTACCGAAGGCTTCAATCACGTTACCTGCCGCGTCGCCACCTTCGTGACCATGGAGCAATACCACACGTGTCGAAGCAACGTTCAAGGCCAATCGAAGTAGAGTCGCAATCAGCAGGACGGTCGGGAATGCAGCGAAATCTAAAGGCCTGCGGGTATAAACCGATACCAATAGCACAACCATAGACAGTGCAATATTGAAGGTGAAGAACATATCCAACAAGAAAGCTGGAATGGGCAACACCACCATAGCAAGCGTTGCAAGTACCATAACAGGTGCACCAATCGCAGGCATGGCACGGTTAGGGATTTTAGGTAGCTTGTCCACAAAAGGCAGGGAGAATTTCATAAATCTAGACAGTTTCGCTATGTTGTAGCTCTCTGAACAAGTGGATTAGGTCTTAGTCAGGGCTGTTTGCTATGGGCTTATAATGTTCAGGCTACTACAGCAAACACTGTACCAACATCTCACGTCAAATTATCGCCATCACCTCTATAAAAGGAAGATTAGCTAGCTCGCTATTATCAGGGTTCATCACGCAGAGCTCAAGCAATTGATCTAATGACGTAAATCAGGTGGGATCGGCATATTAGAATCTTGTAGCTTTGGTCGCTCACCACCTCGTTTTCGGTACTGTTTAAGCTGGAAAACATATGCAAGCACTTGTGCAACTGCTGTAAACAGACCGTCAGGAATTTGTTGTTCTAGCTCAGTGGTATGATAAAGCGCCCTCGCCAATGGCGGCGCTGGAACGATATAGATGTCATTTTCACGCGCAATCTCTCGGATCTTCATCGCCATGTGGTCGACACCTTTAGCAACCACAATTGGTGCTTTGTCTTGATTCTGCTTATAGCGCAGCGCCACTGAAAAGTGTTCCGGGTTGGTCACAATCACATCCGCTTGAGGGACATCAGCCATCATGCGACGCTGAGCCGCTTCCCTTTGAAGCATACGAATTCGGCCTTTCACTTCCGGCTTACCTTCAGTGTCTTTGAATTCGTCTTTGACTTCTTGTTTGGTCATCTTCAGCTGATCAGCGTGTTGCCAAATCTGGAATGGGATATCAATCGCCACAACAATCAACAAAGAACAACTGATCAACAGAATAAAGTTGAGCAAGATATCCAAGGCATGGAAGATGTTTTGTGGATAGACGTCCATGCTCAGCTGCATTAAATCATGCTGAGAGGCTTGAATCAGATAAATCGCCATCCCCGATACGAGCGCTACTTTAAGAATAGACTTGAGCAGTTCAACCCAACTTTGCAGGCCAAACATACGCTTGATACCACTGAGTGGGTTGAGCTTAGACGCCTTTGGCATCGCCGCTTGCATTGAGAAGTTAATCCCACCGACACCCGCAGCGCCGATGACGGCAGCAACAAACAAAGTTATCAGTATCAAAAACAGCGGGAACAGCAGGTTCACCAGTGCACCACCAGCGATTTCTAGGAGTTTGTTAGTGTCAAAGATCTCGTCGCGACTCAAAGAGAACAGGCGTTGCATCGCCTCGAACAAAGCCTTCGCCATCGATTCGCCAAACCACATTAAAGCAATCGCACCGACAATTAATACCGATGCTGACGCTAGCTCTTTTGACCTTGCAACCTGCCCTTTCTCTTTGGCCTGTTGCAAGCGTTTGGGCGTGGCGTCTTCTGTGCGTTCTTGACCGTCTGACTCTGCCATTTCAGTCTCCTAGCAATCTAACCGGATTAGACGACATATCTGTTGTTCGCCCTGCATCCAGAATAGCTCATAGTGACTATACAAGCCGCCAAGGATGTACCAACAAAGTAACAGACCCACGAGTAGCGCAAATGCAAAACCCAAAGAAAAGATGTTTAATTGAGGTGCCGCACGCGTCATTACACCAAAAGAAAGGTTAATCGTTAGCAGCGCGATAATCCCCGATAAGGACATCGCCAGTGCTGTTTTGAACATGATACCGAGCCACAATGCGAGCTCTCGAAAATCCACAGAGGTTAGAGAGCCACTGCCAATCGGCAAGGTCTTAAAACTAAACACCACCAGCTGCAGCATTTTCAAGTGACCATCGGTCGCCAAAAAAAACATGGTCGCTAGCAGCATGAACAGCTGACCAAGTACCGGCGTATTTTGCCCGTTAGCCGGGTCGACCATTGATGCAAAACCCAAGCTCGATTGCATACCGAGGATCTGACCCAGCATAACAAAGGTTTGAATCATGAACTGGGTAACAAAGCCCATGGCCACGCCAATCACAATTTGCTCGAAGACAGTCAGGAAGCCTTGAAAGGACAGAAGTTCAATCTCTTTGGGAACGGCCGGAATCGCAGGCATCACCGCAAAAGTGATCGCCAAGCCTAAATACAGACGAATACGCGGCGACACGAAGCGTGCCCCTGTTACCGTCATCACCATCAGCATCGCTGAGATGCGAGTGTATGGCCAAAAATAATTGGCTAACCACTCTAGTACAAGGCTCGTTGGGTATTCCATATCGGTTTAATACAGAACTTGCGGCAAGCGTTCGATGAGCTCAAAAAAGAACTCCATCATCATCTGGGTCATCCAGTGTGCGAATAGCATCAACGCCAACAAAGTTACGATCAAACGCGGCAGGAAACTCAGGGTTTGTTCGTTGATTGAGGTCGCAGCTTGGAAAACAGCCACAACCAAACCGATCAGCAGGCTAGGAATAATGATGGCGCAAACCATGATTAATACCATCCAAAGGGCATCTCGGAACAACTCTACGAATATTTCAGGATTCATTATTCCCCCAGCTACAAGGCAAAACTGCCGGCGAGTGTGGAGAGTATCAAGTTCCAGCCATCAACAAGAACAAACAGCATCAACTTAAACGGCAGCGATACAATCATCGGTGACAACATCATCATACCCATAGCCATCAATACCGATGCCACCACCAAGTCGATGATTAGGAAAGGCAAGAACAGCATAAATCCGATTTGGAAAGCCGTTTTTAATTCCGATGTGATAAATGCTGGAATCAGAACCGCCATCGAAACATCTTCAGGGTTAGTCACTTCCGCGCCAGAAATCTCAACAAAGGTTTCAAGATCTTTGATTCGAGTCTGCTTGAGCATGAAGGATTTAATCGGTTTTTGGGCAACATCAAATGCCTGTCGTGCCGATATCTGTTCATTAAGATAAGGCTGAACTGCTTGTTCGTTAACTTGATTAATCACTGGCGACATGATGAAGAAGGTCAAGAATATCGCGATACCAATAATGACTTGGTTAGACGGTGTTTGTTGTAGACCCATCGCCTGACGCAAGATAGACATCACAACCACAATACGAGTGAACGATGTCATCAAAATCACCATCGCCGGCAAGAAGCCAAGCATGGTCATTAACGCGAGAATTTGCAGGTTAATCGAGTAGTCTTCACCGCCATTGGCATTGGTTGTCATGGTAAAGGCAGGTATGCCGCCACCATTGCCAGTCAAGCTGCCCGTGGTCATGGTTGTCGATTTGGCTTGGTCTTGTTCCATCGTGCTGATAGTGACCGATTCCGAGCCAGCGGTATTCGCAGGAATGACGGTGCCGTCTTCAGCTTGTGCAAATACCGACACACTGAATACGATTGAGCATAGGAGAATAAGCTGAACCAACCACACTTTCACCGCTCGGAAAGCTCCGGCTTGGTGAAAGTAAGAGGAGTTCAAAAGTCCGTTACTTGTTTGCATCTTTTTTTATTAGCTGGGAAAGCTGACTTGAAAATGTACTTTTTTCCAGCATCTCCTGAGTAAGAGGTTTATCGAGCTTAGAGATCAGCTGAATCGATTGTGTGGTAATCCCTACCAAGAACTGTTCATCACCCGCTTGCACAATAGCGATACGCTCTTTAGTACCAACAGGGATTTGCCTAACAATCGCCAAACCTTGTTGATTCGACATCGCAGGTACTTGCATTCGCTTGAGTAGCCAAGCAATAAATAAAATGAAGGCTATAACGAAAATTAGCGACCCAAAGGTGGTCGCTAAATCGAGAGAAGGCGGTGTTGCTGCAAAGGCAATGGAAGGAGCCGTTAATAGCCCTACTCCCAAGATTCCTCGTAACAAACCTGTCATTCCGAGAAAAGAGCCCGCAAGTCTTTGAGACAAAAAGCTCATTAACGCAGCTTCTTAATTCGTTCTGTTTGGCTAATAACGTCAGTCAAACGAATACCAAACTTGTCGTTCACCACAACCACTTCACCATGAGCAATCAAGGTACCGTTTACCATCACATCCAGTGACTCACCAGCAATTCTATCTAGCTCAACAACCGAACCTTGGTTCAACTGAAGTAAATTACGGATACTGATCTGAGAGCGACCAACTTCCATCGAAATAGTCACTGGAATATCCATAATGGTATCCAGCTTACGACGCTCATCTTCAGAAATCGGAGATGATGAATCGGTTAGCTCATCAAGTGGTGCCGCAAGCACATCATCAACATCAATTGACGGCGCTGAAGGATCTTCACCAAGTGCTGCAGCCCATTCGTCTGCTAGCTTTTGATCTTCACTAGGTTCCATTACCAATTCCTATACTTTTATCTATTTTACTATTCGTCGTCATCATCACTGTTTTCGAGCTCAGACAATAAGTCTTTACCTAGAAAAGCGAGATCAGTTTTAACCACATGTGGTCTTTGAATTTTTTCCGAAATCTGTACTGCAAGCTTCTCACCAGAACGGCCCATTTTCACACGATAAGTCGGCAGTTCTTCGACAAACATGGTTGCGTGCTCAGGCATGTTCATTGGGATAACATCACCAGGGCGCAGCTCCATCAGATCACGAAGGGAAATATCTTGCTCTAGCAAATTCACGCGGAAATTGACGGGCACATCCATGATCTCATCACGCAGTGCGGTACTCCAACGAACATCGGTTTCCATCTTGTCTGATTGAACACCCGCATCAAGCAGTTCACGGATCGGCTCAACCATGGAGTAAGGCATGACAACGTGGAAGTCACCACCACCGCCATCCACTTCAATGTGGAACGAACTCACAACAATCACTTCGGTTGGGCTCACAATGTTCGCCATACTTGGGTTCACTTCGGAATCCAAGTATTCAAACTCAACCCCCATCACTGGCGACCAAGCTTCTTTGTAATCTTCAAAAACAATTTTCAGCAGTAACTGAATGATTCGTCTTTCAGTAGGCGTGAATTCACGACCTTCAATCTTGGCGTGGAAACGACCATCACCGCCAAAAAAGTTCTCTACGAGAATGAAAACCAGACGAGCTTCCATGGTGATGAGTGCCGTACCTTTCAATGGACGGAAACGAACCATGTTTAAACTGGTGGGTACATACAATGTGTTTTGGTACTCACCAAACTTCATCATCTGTACGCCGTTGATCGACACTTCAGCCGTTTTACGTAACATATTAAACAAGCTGATACGCATATGGCGTGCGAAGCGCTCGTTAATAAGTTCAAGGGTCGGCATTCGACCACGGACGATTCGATCTTGAGATGAGAAGTCGAAATTGACTGCATTGTCATTTTCGGTTTCTAAGACATCTTCAACTTCTTCAACATCATCAACGCCATGTAACAGCGCATCAATTTCGTCTTGGCTTAATAAATCGGTCACAAATTACCTATTGAATTACGAAGTCAGTGAATAACACTTTTTCAATCACAGGCTGGCCAACAGCTTGAGCCAGGCTTGCTTTAATATCTTCTGTTGCCTTATTACGCAGTTCCACGCGGCCTGTTGGTGAGCGCAATTGATCAACCGTTGCCGAAGCGAACGTGGCCAGTAGCGTACTTTCTACAAGTGGAGAGTGGTAACGAGCCAGGTCTTCATTCTTACTGCCACGTACCATGAGCTGTGCTTTTATCTGAACTAGGCGATCTTTTTTGTCACCTGTCACATTAAACAAGAAGGGCTGAGGAATATTAACATACATAACCGGCTCTGCAGCGACCACAGCCGTTGCTGGCTGAGACTGAGATTCAGAGGCGCTATCGTCAGAACCTAAGAAAAAGTACAGCGCACCACCTATACCAAGCAGTAACACAACTACGGCAATAATAATTATAAGGAGCTTGCTCTTCCCTTTAGGTGCATCTTGTTCTGCGGCCATATCTTACTCTAACTTCCTGTTCTTGCGATTAACTGATGGTTCTTTTTATTAACTGGTTTTTTCTATTAACCAAGCGTTCTTAGCCTGATATTAGGCATAATAACTAATTCCATCACGCTTTGATGCGACATTCAATTCAAGATTGCTGCCACTATCAAGGTTTTCATCACCTTGCGTATCATTTGTGCGGTTAGCGCCGGATTGTTGCTCACCATTGTTGTATCTATCTTGTCCCTGACCGGAGTTCTGTTGTTGAACAGACGAATCGGCAAGCTGCAGACCTTGCTGAGCAAGCATCTCTCTCAAGCGAGGTAAGGTTTGTTCAATCACATCTCTCGCTTGCTGATTACTCACCGTAAAGTGCACGTTTGCCACGTCATTATTCATGGTCATGCGGATTTTCATTTGGCCCAATTCTGGTGGGTCGAGACGAATGTCCAAGTTCTTAAGGTTCTTAGACATCATCATTTGTACTTTTTCAGCCACTTGCTCATTGGCTAGCTCTTTGGTGAGCTGTAAGGGCGCTTGTTGAGCAGCTTGAATTTCAGCTCGCGTAGGTGCTGAACCCACCGTTGCCGTACCTTGTGCACCAGCCGCAGAAGCGATCTGCTGAGCAAAGGTCGAATCTTTAGAATCTTCTTTAGCACCCGCTTTACCCAAACCAGACAGTGCTGCTGCACCGGCGCCCGCTTTAAGAAGCGTATCAGTCGAGCCTGCTTTTGTGGCAGCTGGCGTTGCATTCATCGCCATTCCTTGCGCGGTTAAAGCTGGATCCAACGTTGCTTGCTGCTGAGGTGAAGCCACATTAGCTTGTTGAGCTGCGGCCTGTTGGGCTGCATGTGCATTATTGGCGTGCAGCATTGCCGCCTTGTCCGTAAGAGCATTGTTTGCTGATTGAGAAGCGGCCTGCGCTGACACTTGTTGTGTAGCCGTCGCTACAGCTGCTGTTGATGCTGCCGAAGCTAAGGCTTTAGTTTCGCTTGAATCCGTATTATCCCAATCGATAGCAGTGGGTTCACCAGACGCACTGTTCGCAGCCGGAGCTTGACTTAGCAAAGCTGTTACTTGTTGTTGAACGTTAGCGAGCTGTTGATTCAACAGGTCTAGGTTAGAGGTCGCTTTAGCCAAAGCGGCTTGCTCATCAACCGTCAACTTAGCGCCACTTTGTTGCTTATCAAGCAAGCTATCGACAACAGACTGCTCTGATTCGATTTGTCCATTCAATTGGTTTAGCGCTTTGGTATGGGCATCTACTTGCTTTGCCAGTTCAATATCCACGGCTGACAATGCTTGGCTCTGCTCGGCAGCAACCGCACTAGCTGCATTCTTTTGGCTCAGCTCTCGGCTCATACTGGCTTCAATTTGTTCTGGAGTGACGCCTTTATCCATCAACTGTCGAATTTCAGTATCAGTTAGCTGAGAAACACCCTTACCTCCGGTAAGTACAGCGATTTCAGAATCGACTTCAAGGCTCTTCTCTTGATTTGCAGCCTTAGCTTGTTGTGTCGCCTTATCGGTAACGGAAGCTCCTGCATCAGAAGCACCGGTGATATTACCTTGGGCTTGATCTACCTGACCTTGCTGAGGCAAGCCTTTGCCGTTTGGCGCTTGATTTAGAGTTTTGTTTGCCTCATCCAATTGACCAAGCAATTTATTGCCTTCGCTCATCGCTGCATTGGCTTGCGATGCCTGCGTAGCACCATCTACCGCTGATGGACCCTGAGTTTGGGATTGAGCAATATGTTCTTTAGATTCGTTAGTCGTATCCTGCGCATCTTTACCATCTGCCTTATCTGCAACAGTCTTATCAGCGACAGTGCTATCAGTGCCCGAATTGGCTTTGAGCTGAGCCTCAGATCCAGACGCAGCCTCTGCTGATGTTTTATCAGCAGCTTTCTCGCCTTCTACTTCTGAAGCTGCTTGCTTGCTTTGCGCTTCGCTCACTTCGTCAGTAGCCTTTGATTCAGCGGAATCACCTTTGTTCGCTTCGGCTGACGCTTCACCTTCGGTAGATGTCTGTTTAGTATCAGGTTTCGCAGTGCTTTCTGTGTCTTTTGCTGCGACTTTACTGTCACTTTCTTCAAAGCCGAGCGCTTCTTTAAAGGACTCAAAGAAACCTTTAGAGTCGCCGGTTTCTTCTACCTTGGAAGAGGCAGAACCGGTGTCCAACAACGATGACATTTTGTTGGTCGCTGAATTTGAGGAAAGACTAACATTCATATATACAAGCTCTATCTACTAGCTTTGCTGCCATGAATCAGGCAACAAAAAGAAAGTCGGATGCTTTTCATGCCTTTGGTGGGCATAACGCGCAATTTTATATAAAACGGAGCAAGAAACATGCCTATAAGTTCGGTTTTCACAATATAGAGAACAGCACTGACGTCATTCGTGGCTTAGGATCACATCTTCTTTCGGCTGTATAACAGAGTCGAAAACTCATCCATTTGCTTTTGTTCTCTTCGATCTTGCAGCTTTGCTTTCTCTTTCTGCTTTTTCTCCATCAACCACTCGTAGGATTTACGTTTTTTGCGTAACTCCATCCAGTAGCTTTGGCAGTTGTCGACTTGATTTTTAAAGTGGTGCTCGGCTTCTCTCTGTTTGGATAATGTTTCATCCAACTGAGTTAAGAAGCGGTTCAAGTGACCATATTGGCTCGCCGTTAAGCCTGCCTTGCCGCGGTCAACGAGCTGCTGACAGTAATCCAGTCGATACTTTTCAATCTGCGCAACCTGCTCATAGTAGCCTTGCAGCTCAGAGTTCGCTTTGTTGAGCGCAAGTACCGCTTGGTTCTCTTGATCTTTGGCTTGATCGAGCAAAAATTCTAATGCGTTATCCATGACTAACCTTATTCACCCGTTAGCCACCCAATACATGTTTCAACATGTTGACGCACATGTCGTATGGGACGGTCTCTTTCATCTTCTGCTGCAAGTACTCATCCAGTTTTGGTTTCAACGTGAAGGCACTATCGATTGCTGGATCCGTTCCTGGCTTGTAAGCACCAATCGACACCAAATCTTGGTTTTTACGGCAGATAGACAGCACTTGCCTTACCGCTTTCGACATCAAGACATGTTCTTCAGTGGTGATTTGCGGCATAACACGACTGACGGATTTCTCAACATCAATCGCAGGATAATGACCGGCATCAGCCATTTCACGCGACAACACAACGTGACCATCGAGAATCGCTCGCGATGCATCGGCAATCGGATCTTGGAGGTCATCGCCTTCGGTTAACACAGTAAAGAAAGCGGTAATTGAACCTTGTTCATCATTGCCGTTACCTGCTCGTTCCACCAGCGCAGGAAGCTTAGCGAAGACTGATGGCGGATAACCTTTGGTTGCTGGCGGCTCACCCACAGACAGAGCAATTTCACGCTGAGCCTGAGCAAAGCGGGTCAATGAATCCATGAGTAGCAGAACATCTAAACCTTGGTCGCGGAAATACTCGGCGACAGCCAGCGCAGTTTGACAGCCTTTTAAGCGCATCAATGGTGATGAGTCGGCAGGAGCGGCCACAACAACCGAACGCTTACGGCCATCTTCACCAAGAATTTCTTCAATAAACTCTTTAACTTCTCGTCCACGCTCACCGATTAGGCCTACGACCACTACTTGCGCAGTTGTGCCTCGAGTCATCATGCCCAGAGTTACGGATTTACCGACACCAGAGCCAGCAAACAGACCGATACGTTGCCCTTTACCCACGGTTAGCAAACCATTAATGGCTTTCAAGCCGACATCGAGTGGTTCAGAAATCGGTTTACGAGCTAACGGGTTGATTGGCTCCGCATTAAATGAAGCGCGTTGCTCTGTATAGATTGGACCTAAACCGTCGAGTGGATTACCTACGCCGTCGATCACTCGACCGAGCAGTTCCATTCCAACAGGGATACCACTTTCGGTAGTCATTGGCGTGACGCGAGCGCCAGGTAAGATCCCGGTGATTTGCTCACTCGGCATCAAAAAGAGGTTATCGCCAGAGAAACCGACGACTTCGGCTTCCATCTGACCAGACATAGTTTCGACTAAACACAAACTGCCGATTGGCGCTTTACAGCCGGTCGCTTCAAGCGTTAAGCCAACAACGCGTACTAATTTACCAGAGGCAATTGGTCGCGATTTTAGCCCCTCGACTTTGTACTGACTGAGACGATTCGCTAACTCAAGCATTACTCATGACCTTGGTGACGATTTGCGCCGCAGAAATTTTGAATAACGTTCTTTACACGATCTTCCATGCGGTAGTTAACGCTCGACTCACCCGCTTCAATTTGTACATCACCACGGTTGAGTGCTGGCTCTGCGACCAGCGTCCAATTACGGCAGTCCAATTCAGTCTCGCCATACGCAGAGCGAATGATCGCCACATCTTCCGGATTGAGTTTCAATGTGATTGCGTGACCAGAAATCGGCAACGACTCTACCGATTCTTTAACGGTATCTAATATGATTTGTGGATTGGTTTGCACTTCAACATGAACCACTTCTTTGACCATGGTAAGCACCATGTCGACCAATTGCTTCTCCACCTGAGCGTTCATCAACTCTAATGGTTGAGCGAACTGGTTTGCCAGCCCCATGAAGACGGCCACCTGCTGTTGAATGTACTCTTGACCCGCGGTTACGCCTTCAAGCTTGCCGGCTTCGTTGCCTTCTTCGTGACCGGCAGCAAAACCTTCTTCTTTGCCTTTTTCATAGCCTTGCTTAAAGCCCGCCTCTTGGCCTTGATGCAGCCCTTCCTGATAAGCGCCTTGTTTAATCAGCTCGATTTGCTCTTCAGTCAGAACCAGCTCTTCATCTTCAATGGCTTCTTCAACCGTTGGCATCCAACTAGGGTCGTAGTTAAAAGCGGTTTCTTTGGCTTGTTTGCTCACGTCAGAGGTGTAGTCAGGCAGCCCCCATTTCTGAGGTTGGGCAACCGTATTATCTTCTTCAGGGCGAAGGAAGCCGCGTTTTCTATCACCTGACATATCAGTACCTATCTATGAGTGGCTTAACTGTATTGTGAATTCAAGCAGTTAAACTGAGTTAATCTGTGGTTCGAGATTGGATAAAGAAAAGCCCCAACAGTGTGGGGCTTTTGAGATTTCTGTATTAAAGGAACTCGTCGGCGCCACCAGACAGCATAATTTCGCCACTGTCTGCCATCTTCCTCGCGATACCCAAAATCTCTTTCTGAGCCGCTTCAACATCAGAGACTTTGACTGGCGGCATCGCCTCAATATCGTCTCTCATCATATCGGCAGCACGTTTAGACATGTTCTTGAAGATCTTCTCACGTAGACCTTCATCTGCACCTTTAAGTGCTTTCTGTAGAATATCTTGTGGAACATCACGTAGTAGTCGTTGAACACCTTGGTCATCAACTTCAATAAGGTTTTCAAAGACAAACATCAGATCTTGAATCTGTGTTGCCATGTCTTCGTCTTGGTCACGGATTTGATCCATCAAGACGCCTTCCACGTTGTTATCCATGTAGTTCATGATCTCAGCCGCGGCTTTCAGGCCACCAATTTTGGCAGCTTGAGCACCCGCTTGACCCGCGAACTGTTTCTCCATGATTTCATTCAGTTCAGCAAGCGCCGAAGGTTGAACTTCTTCAAGGTTGGCAATACGCATCATCAGATCCAGACGAACTCGCTCTGGGAACTGAGACAGGATCTCAGCCGATTGATCGGCATCGAGGTACGACAACACAATAGTTTGAATTTGAGGGTGCTCGTTGATGATAATGCTCGCCACCTGACGAGGATCCATCCACTTAAGCGAATCCAAACCTTTCGAACCTGTGCCGAGAAGGATTTGGTCAACAAGGTTATTCGCCTTGTCTTCACCCAGAGCAGCAACTAACGCATTACGCATGAAGTCTTCGCTGCCCATACCAATGTTGGTGTACTTCTGAATATCATCTAAGAAAGCACGGTGCACAGCGCCTACTTTCTCTTGGGATAGGTCTGTAGCTCGCGCCATCGCACTACCCACACGCTGAACCTGCTTTGGCTCTAGGTGACGAATAATACCAGCAGCATCTTCTTCATTTAAACTGAGCAACAAGATCGCAGCGCGCTCATCGCCTGAGATAGAGCCGATATCCACGCTAGAGACATCAAGCACTTCACCGCCTTCAGTTTGTTGTGGAACTATTTCGTTAGCCATCTACCATCCAATTCTTAACTACTTGAGCTGCTAGCTCTGGTTCATTCGCTACAAGTGCACGTACTGCTTTCAGCACGTCCTCGTCTTTATGAAGGTTTGGTAAGTCGATACTTGAACCAAATTCAAACAGCTCACCACCTTCAATATCACCACCAATTAAGCTGGTTTCGCCGTCGGCACCAATTGGCATGCCATCAGGTCCGTACATCTGTTCATCGTTGTCTGCTGCTGGGTTAAGCAGTTTCTTCATTGCAGGGCGAACAAGTACCAACACCACCACAATGATAACCAAGGCACTTGCAAACCAACGAACCCAATCATTGAAGTTTGGATGCTCCCAGATTGGCACATCAGCAACAACATCTGTTACTTGAGGTGCAAACTGCATGCTTAATACGTTGAGCAAATCACCACGAGTTTCATCAAAGCCCACCGTACCAATCAGTACTTGGCGAATCGCATTGATTTCGCTCGCCGGGATTGGCGTATGAACCACTTCACCCGTATCTGGGTTCAAGGATTGGCGGTCTTTGATCGCAACAGAAACCGTCTGACGATTAACCGTGCCGCTCTGTTTACGTTCATGACTGATGGTGGTGTCTAGCTCAAAGTTTCGAGTCGCTTCTTTGTGAACAGAGCCTTGACCTGTCATCGCGCCGTCTTTCATCTGAGCCACATCTTGTGGAATTGAGGCATCCGCTGGAGGCTGGTTACTCAACGCACCCGGAATACCCGCCACCGTATTTCCATTGTTGTAATCTTCTAAGGTGTATTCACTTCGAGTCGCCGGTGTATTCGGATCAAAACGTTTTCTGGTTTGCTCCACAGCACTGAAATCGAGCTGGATATCAACCTGAGCGGTGTAGTTACCAAACCCAAGAATAGGAATCAGGATGGAGTCAATTTTTTCACGCAGCGCTTGTTCTTGATTGCGCTCTAACTCGTGTTCTTTACGACGCGCCGCTGACATAGGGTCTTGAGAGCCTGAGCTCAACAATCGGCCATGCTGATCGGTCACCGTAATACGTGAGGTTTTCATTCCCGGAACGGCACTTGCCACCATATCCACAACAGAATCAACTTCTTGCTGCTTGAGGTTAGTACCTGTTTTTAGAGTTAGGAATACAGAAGCAGAGGCTTCTTGATTATGACGTACAAAAACACTCTGCTTCGGCAGGGCCAATAAAACCTGAGCTTTACGCACCTGTTTCATCTGCTCAATGGCTTTGGCAAGTTGTCTTTCGCGGCTTAATTTAAGGCGTTCTTGTTCTAAACGTTGTGATACACCAAAACCCATGTCTTGCATGAGGATGTCATCACCCGCGTTTCGCTCTTGATTCAAACCCGCTCGTACCATATTAAGCTTTAATGAGTTGTACTCACTCGCCGGTACTGAGATGGTATTGCCTTCAAGCGTGTACTGGATCTTTTGCAGATCCAAGTAATCAAGAACGGGGATCAATTCTTCTGTTTCGTAAGCCCCTAATGGACGCATTTCTGGCTCTTTTACCCAGAAAAACAGCATCACAATCAGCGCTACACAGATAGAGATAGAAAGGACTAAGACGACCTGACGAAGTAAATCGAGATCACCGACAGCCATATCGAACTTCGATGAACTGCGTTCACCTAAATCGGGATTTTGCCCTTCTCCGTCTAGCTCAGAGCCTGCAATCAGTGCGTGGTCGTTGCTATCGCTTACGGTTAAATCTGTTGTTTGACTATTATCTGCCACTATTTAACTACCCAACTTATACCGGCATATTCATCAGCTCTTTGTACGATTCGACCAATTTATTTCTAATTTGGATCGTCGCCTCAAAAGCCACACTAGATTTATTACGAGCAATCATCACGTCCGATAGGGATACGCTTTGGTCGCCACTATCAAAACGAGCTTGAAGATCACCTGAAGTCTTTTGTAATGAGTTCACATTATTGATGGCATTAGTCAGCATGTTGCCAAAATCTGCACCGACCGCTTGCCCCGTTGCTGCGGGACGCGCGCTGGCAGCTTCGACCATCATCGCCTGCATTTCGCCTTGTAAACCATCTATTCTCATCTACTACCTCAGGAGTCAAAATTATGACTATCTATTTAGCTATATTATTGACAGAGCAATTAGCGTGCCACACATTAAATTGACTAGATATCGTATTACACTAGTCAGAAAGCTGACACTACTAATCTATCCTCAGTTTGGGATATCTATTCCAGCATCGCGCATTTTAGCCAACTTGTAACGCAGTGTACGAGGGCTAATGCCCAGTTTTTCAGCCATATCTTTGCGTCGGCCATTACATGCAATCAGGGTTTCAAGAATGATCGCATACTCTTGATCTCTAAGCTCATTACCTAACCCTTCGCTGCTAGCCGCGATTTTATTGATTGGGTTTGCTTCGGCAATCGGCTTGATTTCTGGCGCAGCTACGTCAGTGCCTTCAACGATTTGTTGTAGGCTGCTTGCGTCTTGCCAATCGACACCTTCAAGAAGAATGTGCTCACCAGAGATGTTCTCTTGTTCGCTCAATATTAACGCACGCTGTACCACATTGTCTAATTCGCGAACATTGCCCGGCCACGGATAATTGACGAGTTTACTGATCGCTTGCGCTGACATAACCGGTACAGGCATACCAAGTTTGGTGCAATGACGCTCAACTAAGTGCTTAGCTAAAGGCTCAATATCACCTTTTCGCTCACACAGTGGTGGCCAAGAAATTGGGAATACATTCAAACGATAGTATAAATCCTCACGGAAATTCCCTTCAGAAACATACTGTTTAAGGTCTCGGTTACTGGTCGCTAATACACGAACATCCAATTTGATGCTCTTACGACTACCTAATCGCTCAACTTCGCGCTCTTGCAAAACACGCAGTAGTTTGGCTTGTAGGCTAAGATCCATTTCACTGATCTCATCCAACAGAATTGTACCGCCCTGCGCTTGCTCGAATTTCCCCGGGCAAGCTTGAATAGCGCCAGTAAATGCGCCTTTTTCATAACCAAACAGGGTCGCTTCTAACATGTTGTCTGGGATCGCCGCGCAGTTAATCGCGACAAACGGGCCATCTTTTCGGCTAGAAGCATTGTGAATGTAGCGAGACATCACCTCTTTACCAGAACCACTCGGGCCCAACACCATGACGTTGGCATCGGTTTTCGCAACTTTATCAGCCAGCATCATTAGCTTGATACTTTTTTCATCAGCAACGATAGCGTCACCATTGTCATCCGACTTTACAGGCGCATAACGGCTGACCATGTTGAGCAGCACTTCTGGCGCAAATGGCTTTGCCATATAGTCGATAGCGCCCTCTTTCATTGCAGCAACGGCATCTTCGATGTTGGCGTACGCTGTCATTAGCAATACCGGCAAATTTGGCCAATGCTGCTTAATGTTTCTCAATAGTGCCAAGCCACCCATGCCCGCCATCTGCACGTCAGATACGACAATATCAACGGAGTTCGATTTTAATTTGACCAGAGCATCTTCCGCACAATCCGCTTCCAGCCATTCATAGCCAGCAAGCGCGAGTGTGTCGACAAGGGCTTCGCGTAGACCTTCATCATCTTCGACGATTAACACTTTGCTTTGAGCCATAGGATTCTCCAGTGTAAATTCAGTTAAAACTTATTAGTCTTCAGAAGAAGCACTTCTTTCAAGCGGTAGACACATGGTAAAGCATGCGCCGTCGCCTTCTTCTGATATCAATTCCAGTCGGCCTTCATGTGCTCGACATACCATTTGTACAACCGCTAAGCCTAGACCTGTACCTTGTGAACGAGTGGTAAAGAAGGGTTCCATTATTTTACCTTGAAGCTCTTTCGGTACGCCGGGGCCACTGTCTTGCACTGATATCTTAAGCTCGCCATTTACGGGCCTAAAAAACACATCGATCTGCGATTCCTTACCCGCAATTTGAACCGCGTTCAACACTAGGTTGCTTAACGCTGAGGCGATAGCATTGGCGTTGCCGAACATTTGAGTCTGTTCGCCCTCAACTTCTTGGCAATAATCAATCTGGTTAGTTTTCAATGCCGCTTCCACCATAGGGTGAAATTCAGTGATCAATTCAGCCACAGTAAATGGCTTAACGACTTTGTTGTCACCACCTTTGGCAAACAACAGCATGTCGTTCACTTGCTTCTCTAAGTCATGCAATCTATCCATAAGCTTAGATTGAAAACGCGTTTTTGTTGCCGGCGGCAGATTTGGCGCGGCAAGGTTTGATGCATACAGCATCGCACTTGAAAGCGGCGTTCGCACTTGATGGGCAAGCGAGGCCACCATTCTACCTAATGAAGACAAACGCTGAAGATCACTCACGCGAGACTGCAATAGTCGGGTCTCGGTCAGATCGGTAATCAAAATCAGCTGACCCGTGGTAGAGGCTGAAATCGCCAAACGCACTTTTCGCCCGTTCTTCAATGAGATCTCATGACCGTCATCGTCTTTTGGGTCAAAGGCACTTTGAATCACTGAAAACCACTTCTCGCCAACCAACTCAACACCAAGAATACGATGCGCTTCAGGGTTCGCTTCTCTCACTTCGCCGTGTGTATCTAACAAGATAACCCCAGCTGGCATCACGTCGAGTACTTGCTTATAGCGCTCAACCTGCTGTTCAACAGAATCTAGGTGTGATTGATTTTCTGGTTCGTTAGATACGCGCATGTCAAAAATTTGCCTCAAATACTAAAACAGCCTGAGACGTACAACACGAGTCAGGCTATTTGCTATATTTATCACATAGTTAAGCAAGCAACAACTCGACTATGGTTTATCTGTTCACTTAGCTAGAGTTACCAAATAGCTAAAAAGTGTGTGCTAGTTTTTCGTTTTCATCGAAAACTGGACACTATCGCTGCAAGTTATATTTACGCATTTTTTCAACCAGAGTGGTTCTACGCATTCCAAGCATGTCAGCAGCACGAGCAACAATGCCGCCCTGCGCTTCCAACGCTTGATTGATCATATTCACTTCCATATCCGCGAGTAGCTCTTTCAAGTTAACCCCTTCTGGCGGTAACTCTTGAGGCGCATTAGCATTGTCGGCAATATCATCTTGCTGATCAAAACTGAAATCTTCTGAGAATAAGTCAGCAAGTGCATCACGCTCTTGCTCCTCTTCAGATCCAAAGCTATTAAACTCTGGCTGGAACTCAGGGATATCGCTGTATCGATATTTAGTTGGCAGGTGATTCACATCAACCAAGCTGTTTGGATACAAGATAACCATTCGTTCAACCAGGTTCGCTAGTTCACGAACGTTACCTGGCCAGTAATGCTCCATCAAAGAGTTGATAGCACGAGCCGTGAAACAGATAGGCATGCTGCCTTCCGCTTCCATTCGAGTCATCAGCTCTTGAAGCAACAGTGGAATATCTTCTTTACGATCTTGAAGCGCCGGCATTTCAATCGGGAATACATTTAAGCGGTAGTAAAGATCTTCACGGAACGAATCATCGTCGATCATATCTTCAAGGTTGCGGTGGGTTGCCGCAATCACTCTAACATCAGCTTGTATGGTGCTATTGCCACCTACACGCTCAAAGCATCGCTCTTGCAGTACTCGTAGCAGCTTAACTTGCATCGCCATCGGCATATCGCCAATTTCATCAAGAAACAGTGTGCCACCTTCAGCCAATTCAAAACGGCCTTTACGTGCGGTAATCGCCCCAGTAAATGCGCCCTTCTCATGACCAAACAGTTCACTTTCAAGCAAATCAGGTGGAATCGCGCCACAGTTTACAGGAACAAAAGGCCCTGAACGACGTTTAGAGTGATAGTGAATGTTACGCGCTACGACTTCTTTGCCTGTACCAGATTCACCAAGAATCAGCACGTTCGCTTCCGTAGAAGAGACTTGTTCAATTAAGTGACGTACTTCTTGAATGCCAGCACTTTGTCCTACTAGGCTGCGAAACAGGGTGTTCTTGCGTGCCGAAGACACAACTTGAACACCTTTGCGGCCTAAGAAGTCTTTACAGTGTCTTAATGCATCACTTAATTGCGGGTAGTTAAGAGGAAGTTCAAGCTCACCAACATAGTTAGTCAACTCGTCAACCGGGTGATTGTTTTTGCCAATCACCAGTAAAGGGATGTGATTGGCGTGAACAAGCTTCTCATTCAGTAATGCGTTGAAGCCTTTACCTTTAATGGTACCAATAATGCAGCCGGCCCACTGTAGTGACCAGTCAACTTTACGTGCTTGTTCAGAGCTGATTACTTCGCAGCTCTCTCCTACAAACTCTAATATTGTGCTTAAATTGTGACGATCTTGAGCGTTATCGTCGACGACAAGCAGTTTTGCCAAACCTTGCATAAGTAGGAATTATTGCCTTTATTTTGGTGCGATGCGGAAAAACGGTGAGCAACGTAGTCTATAAAACAGTGAGATGTATCAATGATTATGGTCTACGTGGACAAATTTAGGAAATCAGCAACGAAAAAAGCCATTAGGCTATCTAATGGCTTCTATTTTATTTGATTAAAAAAATAAGGCAACCAACCAATTAAGGGATATGAGATTGGTTAAAACTGCAATTTTTCTTTAAATACCTACGTCAGCGGACGTCAAGTTGTGATATTCGTTCGGAATTTGGTCCCAAGCGCTCTTAATTTCGCGAATAATATCGATAACATCATCAATAGGCTGTGGGTCATTTTTGTGATTTGCCGCAGAAATTTGCGTGATCATGAACTCATAAAGTTGATCTAGGTTTTTCGCAATATCGCCACCATCGTCCATAGATAGGCAACTACGTAGGCTAATAATGATATCTAGAGCCTTACCAAGTCGCTCACCTTTCACTGGGATGTTGCCTGCTTGCATTGCCGCTTTGCCTTGAATCAAACGCTCGATAGCACCGGCCATTAGCATTTGTACAATCTTATGCGGTGAGGCAGCCGTTAGCTGACTATCCACTGATACCTTTTTATATGCCTGTAAAGAACCGCGCATAGTAAACCTCTTCTATAAAAACTTTTTGTATTGTTGAACTGATTTAGCGCCGTGACGGTATTTATGTAGGGTCTTACCTACTCGACTCGTCTCAGACTGCATCAATTCGACTAATTTTCTGGTTCTGGTAATGGCTTCAAACCATTCAGAACTTTGCTTAACGTCGGGATGTGAGTCGATTATTTGAAGCACGTTTTGCAATAACTGTTCTCTGTTATCGACAAGCTGCGTTATTTCTTCAGCATTAATTTCACTAAATTCCAGTTTAGAGATAATTAGTTGATCGAGTTCACAAAGCTCTTGTAGCTGGCTATTCATCTATTAGCCCAACGCATTCATCATACTGCCCAGCTGAGATTGCATCTTACTGGTCGCATCTTGCATGGCTGTGAACTTAGAGTGGGTACGGCTCTCTAGGCTGTCCATGCGGCGGTCGAGCGCGCTTTGGTCATCAACCAAACGGTAGTTTTGCTCGACCAAGCTCTTTTCTCTAGTACGGATTGAACCCGTGATACCTGTGATACCTTGAATCGCATCTTCCACTTTTTTGGCGAAACCGTTGTTGCCACCAAAGAACTCACCCAACTTATCAAAGTTATTGTTGAGTTGACGGTCAAGCATATCGTAGTTGATTTCTAGCGAGCCTTGTCTTGTGGTCGTGATACCAAACTCGGTCAAAGATTTTAGGTTATCAGGCGCGCCTTCAATGCTTGATGAGAACACACCTTTTAATCGTGAGTCGGCGTTACGCACGGTACTGTCACCAGAAAGCGGGCCTTTTTGGCCAGTCGTTGGGTCAACACCCGCCAAGTTTTTAGACACTTGGTAAAACTGATTATAAGAATTAACAAAAGCTTCAATGTCTTGGCGAACACTATTACGGTCGTACTCCACACCAATTTCTGCCGGCGGCTTATCTTTTGGCGTTTTTCCTTTCACCGTAATATCAATACCTTCAATGGCATCTTCAATCACATTGTTATTACTAGAGAGTTGAGCAACACCATCTAGGACAACCATAGAATCTTGGCCAGCCTGAACTTCAGTCATTCCACTATAGGTATCAAAAGATTGCTGTGCTTGTTCAAGGTCTGCTTGCGCTTTATCGACCTTCTCTAAGAGCTCGCGCTCTTCGGGTTCTAATTTGGCACGCTCAATTTTCTTGGCTTGCTCTGCGGTGAGTTCGCCTTTTTGAACTTTCTCAGCCAACTCCGCTTTTTCTTGTGAGATCTTCTCTTCGATACGCGCTTGCTCAGCCTCAAGCTTTTGTTGGGCTTCTTTCGGTGTCACGTATGAATCGGTCAGAGTACCTGAGGCAGCATTTGACCACCCCGGCACATCGGGTGCCTTCTCTATCGCTTTTTCATCAAGCTCAAGTTCTGGTGTGAAGTAAGAATCTAAAAGCGTACCTGACGCGGTTTCAGTCCAGCCAGGGATATTGTCTTCAGGCATCACCGACTTTGCCGCTTGAGCTGCGTCTAGGGCTGCTTGGCCGTCGGCTGCGGCTTGCTCACCGTAGCTGAGACTTTGAGAGTCTCCGTCAGCATCTGAAGTAGAGTCGGTTTGGGCTGCAGGGATGATATTGCCATCTTTATCGAGTGTTTCATTCGCATTTGGGTCATCGCTAGCGATCACTTCATCAATGAGTTCGACGGCTTTTCCTGCAGGGGTTAGAGCTAGAATATCTTGAGCAGCAACGCGCGCTTTCTCTAGCGCTTTAACACGTTCTTCAAGCGTTTTATATTCGAGTTTTTTTAAGGGATTGGCAGCATCTGACTCAACATTAATGCTGATCTGCTGATCTGAACCAGACTGGTTCGAGGCAATAATAAGTCTTGGACCTTCGACATCGTTGATAATAGATGCACGAACGCCTGGGTTGCTATCTGCACCGTTGATACCACGAACAACTTCGATAAGTCTCGATCTGTCGCCAACTTGCACGTCAAAGCTGTCATCACCAAGCGAAACCTGCAGCTTACCTGGGCCAAATTTCATGTCCTCTGACAGTACATCAGAAGCCACTTTATGGCTTTGGGCAAGCTGCAACACATCGATGGCATATTTGCCAGCGATCGCTTCGGTAGTCGCGGTTGCAGAGACAAGCGCTTCATCGGTACTTTCCACTGTTCGCACAGCAAAAGCTTTTTCCTGACGAAAGTTTGTCATCAGGTTTTTCATCGAATCAAGGGATTCTCTGAGTCTTCCATAGGCACTAATGCTGGTATCGATTCGCGTTCGTTCATTGTCGATTCGTTGCTGTTTAGGTACACGCTCCGAATCAACAATTTTGCTGACCATGGAATTGATATCCATGCCAGACGAAATCCCCATTGGGCCAAAACTCATTAAATCACCTCAATAATACGACTTAAACCTTCACCTCAAATATTCGACTATTCGAGTTTTGGGCTGCTAGGCGTCTTAGAATTTCAAGCATTTCTTCATCAGGGATCTGGCGAATAATATCACCGGTTGTGGTCTCATAAATGGTAACCACATCTCTCCCAGATTCTTCATCGACCTTAAAAGCCACACCTTTATTGAGAGAGGAGATAAACTCGTTTACCTTCTCCACCATTTTGACTCGCTCTTCATCATTTAACTCTTGTCTATGTTGAGCTAATTGAATCGCCGCTTCGGTAGCTTCCTCTTTCGATTTCTCTACCTTGTCATAAGGTGTTGCTTCTTTTAGTCGCGAAAGACTCGACGCACTACTACCTTCATCGCTTGCAATTTTAATGCCATTAGGTGAGCCATAAGGCTGGATGTTCGATGCGTTGGATGATATTTCCATAACACTCTCCCTCCCTCCTTTATGAGCCAAACAGTAAAACTCTACCCAGAGTAGAGTTTACCGCTACTTACCGAGGTAAGTTTAGCCCAATAAGCTTAGAGCTGCTGATGGTGACTGTTTTGCTTGAGCTAGGATAGAAGTACTCGCCTGTTGTAGGATTTGAGACTTCGTCATAGCTGTTGTTTCTTTCGCGTAATCGGTATCTTTGATACGGCTCTTAGACGCATTAACGTTTTCGTTGATGTTGTCTAAGTTGCTGATTGCATGGTCAAAACGGTTTTGGAAAGCACCTAGAGAAGCACGTTGGCTATCAACAGATTTTAGAGCACCATCAATGATAGATACTGCTTCGTTTGCACCTGCAACTGATGTTACGTCGATGTCATTTACGGTTACATCTTTGCCTGCGCCAATACCTAGCTCACTTGCAAGGCTGCCACCAAACTCAACATCACCTTCAACTTTTTGGCTAGAAGCGAAAAGTTGTAGTTTACCGCCTTCACCTACAGACGCTTTAACGTCTTGGCTTTGACCGTTAATGTAAGTTGCTAGCTCTTCGATATCGTTGCCTTCTTTAGCAGAGATAGATAGCTCTTGAGCTTCACCGAACTTATCGTTGTATTTGATAGTCAGATCAGCGCCAGCGCCTACACGCCAAGATGCATCTTTACCTTCAGTAACACCGTAGCTCTTACCACCCATGTCTTGAGTGTCAGTACGCATGTTGCTCATAGAAAGCATTACCGCTTCACCTGAGTCAGCACCGATTTGGAAAGATTGGCTACCGTAAGTACCGTTAAGAAGCTTGTTACCACCAAAAGAGGTTGTTTCAGCGATACGGTTAAGTTCTGTGTTTAGAGCAGATACTTCTTCTTGGATAGCAACACGCTCAGACTTGCTGTTTGAACCGTTTGCAGATTGAAGAGAAAGGTCACGCATACGTTGCAGAATGTTGGTTGACTCATTCATCGCACCTTCAGCTGTTTGTGCAATAGAGATACCGTCATTCGCGTTTTTCACAGCCATATCTAGGCCACGACTTTGCGACGTTAAGCGGTTAGAGATTTGTAGGCCTGCAGCATCATCTTTTGCGCTATTGATTTTATAGCCAGAAGACAAACGCTCCATTGATTTTTGAGTACCTTCAGCCGCGCTATTTAGGTAGCGCTGAGCCGTCATTGCAGACACATTTGTGCTTACATTAATCGCCATAGTTGATCTCCTTTAGGCATTTTTTAATGTACTTATGTGACTCTCACCTCACACTAATACATGTCAATTTTGTTTATGCACCAGTGTCTCTCTCACCTTACATTGGTACATATCATTTCTCTCAATCCCTTTAACGGCGCCTTAATTAGAAGCTTTAATAAAAAATGCGCTTTTTTTCATATTCTTTTCAACAACAAAGGAAAGTGTGATCGGGCTTCAATTAATAGGGCGACATTCGCTAAAGTTGCCCCATTATTTAAGTTAATGAGCGTAGTGTTGAATATAAAGTCAGAAGAGATCCCTGATATCTCGTTCTACTCGATTCTGGGGTGACGAAAGACTGCTTCGATGTAGTAAGCGAGGAAACCATCATTTCCCAATTCCCGTCACTCCCTACAGTGAGGAGCGAGCGTGATAGGGAATCTCGCTTTCCAATCAACGACCAACACCAAAACTCCCCCCTTCTCCAAATTGCAGGCAATAAAAAACCCAGCCGAAGCTGGGTCTGTTTAGCGCTCATCTCTCACCACGAGCTAATTTGTGGAAGCCTAACGTTGACGCTTATAGTCAACGTGGCTTTTTAATCGATTAACCTAGTAGGCTAAGTGCCGAGTTC
>NZ_AJYZ02000042.1:560221-600561 GCF_000272045.2 Vibrio crassostreae 9ZC13
CGCTTCACCGTTGTCTGCACCGATTTGGAATGATTTAGTACCGTGAGTACCGTTAAGCAACTTGTTGCCACCAAAAGACGTCGTTTCCGCGATACGGTTCAGTTCGTCGTTCAGCGCTGTTACTTCTTCTTGAATCGCTACACGCTCAGATTTTGAGTTTGAGCCGTTTGAAGATTGTAGAGACAAATCACGCATACGTTGCAGGATGTTAGTCGTCTCATTCATTGCACCTTCAGCTGTTTGTGCAATTGAGATACCGTCGTTCGCGTTACGTACAGCAACATCAAGACCACGACTTTGAACGTTCAAACGGTTCGAGATTTGTAGACCCGCAGCGTCATCTTTTGCGCTGTTGATTTTTGAGCCAGAAGCTAGACGCTCCATTGATGTTTGTTGTGCGCTGTTTGCGTTGTTTAGGTAACGTTGCGCTGTCATCGCTGAAACGTTTGTATTTACATTCACTGCCATGGTGATTTCTCCAATTGATTTTCCGGTATAGCGGTTTCCGACGTCTCGGAAAACCAAGTAGTTCTCTCAAAGTTACTTTTAATAACGGCGCGAAAATCAGAAGCTTTAGAAAAACTTTCAAAAAACCACAAAAAAAATATTAATCTAATATTTATCAACAACTTAATTTTCATCATTTTCTAATACAGCGATAGATTTCAATTGGAAAAAGATCTTAACCTGTTCAGAAAGCGTACGAACCGCCGTCTAAATGGCTCAAGGTCGAGAAATGATCAATCGCCAAAGATCTCTGACTTACGCAAATCTTGTGTAATAGATGACATTATTTGTCGTGAAGAAGAACCATCAAATAGAGATTTGGAAAAGGTAGTGCGAGAAAGTTCACAGGAAAATAAATAGCAAAAACAAGAAATACAGAAAGGAAAAAGCCCCTTTTCCTTTGAGAGAACCGGGGCTAGTTGGCGCGTCAGAGCCTGTGTGGAGATCATCGAGAAATGAACACATTTCCGACTTGCCGTTGCATTCTTACTGCAAAAATGGATAGCAGGTGAGAGATGAGAGAGCTAAACATTCAATAGTAAGTATGCTTGCCAGTTTCCCTTGCTGCATGGCTCACGTCTGAACACGAGCAGCAAGTTCAACCAATAACTATTGCAATAATGACATTGCAGAGTTAGGCAACTGTTTTGCTTGAGCAAGTATTGAAGTACCTGCTTGTTGCAGAATTTGTGATTTGGTCATTTGCGTCGTCTCTTTCGCAAAGTCCGTATCTTTGATTCGGCTGTTTGAAGCGTCTACGTTCTCTTGTACGTTTGCCAAGTTATTAATACTGTGGCTTAGACGGTTCTGTTTTGCACCCAAATCAGCACGCTGTGAATCCACGTACTTCATTGCAGAATCAATCACGCTGATCGCGTTCTGTGAACCCGCAACGCTGGTTAAGCTAACATCTTGAACCGAGGTTGCGCGGCCTTCACTCTTAATACCTAGCTCAGACGCTAGACCACCAGAGATAGACATTGGGCCGTCAAGGTCAGGTTCAGCAACGAACAGTTGAATGCGACCATCATCAGTAACCGATGCGTTCACAAGATCAGACTGACCATTAATGTAAGTCGCAAGCTCTTCGATATCATCGCCCGCTTTGGTATTGATATCTAAAACGATGTCTTCACCCGCTTTGGTTTTGAATTCGAACTTAAGATCGCTCGCTGTTGGCGGCACTTCCCAGTTCTTATCTTTCGCGTTTTCTGAATCGAACGTAGTACCACCCATACGGTAGTCATCTGCACGGATACTTGTCAGAGCCATGATCATTGCTTCACCAGAGTTAGAACCGATCTGGAATGAAGCTTCACCGAATGAACCGTTCAGTAGACGACGACCACCAAACGATGTGGTTTCCGCAATACGGTTAAGCTCATCTTGAAGTGCCATTGACTCTTCGTTCAGTGCAGTACGCTCTGCCGGCGAGTTAGTGCCGTTTGATGATTGAATCGCTAGATCACGCATACGTTGTAGTACGTTAGTCGATTCGTTCATCGCGCCTTCTGCTGTTTGAGCAATCGAAATACCGTCGTTGGCATTACGCATTGCCACATCAAGACCACGAGACTGAGCGGTTAGACGGTTCGAGATTTGCAGACCTGCCGCATCATCTTTCGCGCTGTTGATCTTGTGACCAGATGACAAACGCTCCATAGAAGTCGCTAAGTCATTAGATGCTTTATTCAGGTAACGCTGTGCTGTCATAGCAGATACGTTAGTGCTTACATTGATAGCCATTTTGCTCTCCTTATGAGTTCGCAAAGTTTCTGCGAAGCGGCCAGCTTTACTCTCATATGGATAAGCACTGACCGTGTATTACTCGATAAACCCTATACAAGGTTTAAGATCTGTATTAATCATTTATAACCAACACAGATACAAGTTGTATGCCAAGTTTAATATCATATAAATAATTTTTTAATTATCTAAAAATCAGAAGCTTACAAACAACACTGCGCAATTATGATTTTCTACTATTAGAAGATGAAAAACATTCACCTTCCTTATTGCCGTTTTTTGCCGCTATTCTAGAAACATCATGCTTCGTACAAAAAAGCGGCAAACTGTGGCGTCATTCGCACGTATGGCATAGCACATACGGCAAGGAATCAACGCCATGGTGATCGACAAGCCACCATTAAATACCGATTGATCATTAAATATAGTTAAACAAGGTCAGGTCTTTGGTTTTGCCAAACGCTTGTTGAGAAGCTTGTAGTGCTCGAGAGTTTTCATTGAACTCAATGATCGCTTTCGAGTAATCCAAGTCTTCAAAGTTGCTTTTTGCTTTTGCTAAAGACAACTTGAAATCTTCATGTTGTTGCTCTTGAATATCCAAAGTACTCAAGCGTGCACCAACATCGGTTCTTGCCTTGGTCAAATGGATAAACGCAGCGTGGAACTCTTCAGTTACTTGGTGCAGTTTCGCTGTTGCTGATGCATCCGATACCGGGTTTTCAGCCTGCTCAGCAGCCTCTTTGAACGTATCAAAGATAGAGAAAGTCTCTCGTGGTTCTAAGGTGATCGAATCACCTTTAGTGATTTGGCCTTTGATTTGAATATTCAGCCCTTCATAAACAATGCCTGTCGAAGGATCAAAATCTTCTGCCGCAACCACTGCGCCGTCTTTTTCAAGCTGATAAGCGAAATTGCCCGTCTGCATGTCGACAAACGTCACTTTATAAGTAGACCCATCTTCATCGCTGTTGGTCGCACGCCCGAGCAATAACTCAGACGCAGGTTCAAGCTCGTACTGAGGTTCGTAGTCACCGAACGGGTTGTCTATTTCCATAAACATCTTGCTGCCCGGATCATTCATTGCCATTTCAAAGCTGCTTGCCACACGCATCTTGCGTTGGTAGTCATCACCTTGATATGTCACATTCCCTTCGTTATCTCGAAAGAAAGGCTGATTTTTCGGCTTAGTGCCTGCAAACGTGTAGTTACCCGACTCATCTTGAGAGTTGGCTAAATGCAGGAAGTTATTCGCCAGTTCTTGAATTTCACGCTTCTTAGCTAAACGGTCTTCCGGAGAAAGCGCACCGTTGATCATTTCCATCACGGTTCGTTTTGCTTCATCAGCAAAGCCTTCAGTGTTAGAAACCAATACTTCATGATGCTCAAGACGGTTTCTGACTAGAGTAATCGCATCGACATACTGTTTAAGCTGTTCTGACTGCTGACCAATGTTCTGTAAATAGTGCGTCGCTAATGGGTCATCACTTGGCGACTGTAACTTCTTACCCGAAGCAAGTTGTGCTTGGTTGTGATGCACCTTGTTCTCTTGACGGCGCAAGTCGTTTTGTACTGACTGATAATTATGGAAGCTAGAGATACGATTCAACATTTATACCTTCCTATCTCAGAGCCAAAATAGTGTTAAACGTATCATTGGCTGCTTGCATGATACGTGAAGAAGCCATATACGCTTGCTGAAATTTCATCATGTTTGCCGCTTCTTCATCGAGGTTTACTCCCGAGATAGAAGCAATACGTTCTTGAGCCGACTGTTTTTCTAATGTCGCAATATCACTCAGGCGATTTGCCGTTGAAGACTTCAAGCCCGTATTAGTATTCAAGTTGTGGTAAAGGTCTAAAATCGTAGACTCACCATCATTCAACAGCTTTCCTGTTTGAAGATCTTGTAGCTTACGCAGGTTACCGTTGTCACCTTCTGATGGGACAAGGTTTGCCGTAAACTTATCATTTGCCACCGCACCGGGTGTGAGCTCAAACGTTGTACCGTTGATGGTCACTGGCCCTTGTGGCGGATACGGTTGAGGCTGCATTAAAATGTTACCCTTCGGATCCGTCACAGCAAACTGCTCACCTTTTGGTGAGACAATCACTTCAAACTCACGCAGTTGACCTGCTTCTAGGATTTTAAATCCCGCTGTACCCTTGGCAAACGTGGTCGATGCCTCATAACTTTGCGCAGCAATGTCTTTCGGGTCTTTGGTTTCCATATGAATCTGCGCAGCAAAATTACGCGTTGGACGCAGTAACAGTTTCTCTCCTAGTTCAGGAGGGTTACGTACTTCCACTCGCATGCCATCAAGATAAAAAGCACTACCGCTAGAGTCGGTCGCCATCTTAACGGTCTCATCGTTCGGCTTAGTCACGACATAATCACTGCCATCGTATTTCAGTCCATACTCACCGCCTTTTAAGGCAGAAGTATCATCAATGTATACCGCAACATCGGCTTTCGATTGCCCGCTAGCCGTGACACGAGATTTTGCCACCAGCTCTGAGTTCACGTCGGTAAACAAATCCTTGCCTACGTTGCCGTTAAGATCCAAACCTTGTTCTTGAAGACTATTGACCTCATATGAAAACGCGGTCGCCAAACGACCAAGCTCATCCATGATTGCTGGGATATGTTCGTCACGCATGTCTAGCATGGCGCCGATTTTTCCGTCGATATCACTGCTGGTGATCGGTTTTAAAGACTTACCTTCAACAATCGCTAGGCGGCGCTGATGTGCATCGGGTAAGCCATCAACCATCTTCAGCTGACTCGCTTCACTACCAGAGACCAAGGTATGGCCATTACCAATATGGACATTAAACCCTTCGGCATTTGAGCGTGGTGTCACCGTAACTTTGGTGTAACCAGAAAGCTCATTAATCAACTTTTCATGCTGATCTCGTAGGTCATTATGAGGCCCAGGAGTTCGCATCATTAAACGCTGAACATCACGGATCTCGTACGCAAGTTGGTTAACTCGCTCGATACCCATATCTAATTTTTTATTCGTAGAATCAGACTGTTGACGAACTGTTTCATGAAATTCATTCAAGGTTTTAGTTACAAGCCCTGCTTTCTCTAACACGACCTTACGCGCACCCACATCATTTGGGGTATCGCCGAGAGTCTTAACGGAATCAAACCATTCGTTGAGGTTTTCTGGAATCTTCTTTGAAGCGACCGACGACAACATGCTCGACAGCATATCGAGGTTGGCTTCGGTATCGCCTTTGTTGGCGGCATTGGTTGTCGATAAGTTAAGTTCTTTGACGGCAAACTGATCCCAAGAGCGGCGAACATTTTCCACATGTACCCCCATACCGTAGGATTGCCCACCGTACTGGCGCGGGTCATTCACACCTTGAATCACAGACTGGCGGCTATAGCCCTCTGTGTTAGCGTTAGAAATGTTATGACCTGTGGTGTTGAGCTGTCTCTGAGCCGTAAGAACACTTTGTGCCCCTACATTCAGAAGATCCGACGCCATAATGCCCCCAAAAAACTTAACAAAACCAGAATGAACTGATTAACTACAACCGTATATTACTAAGATAAAAGCAATATATGTGCCAACACAAACAATAGGAAATTAAAAGACGATAATTTATTGAAGTGTAAGGAGATAACTATGAATTACGCGTAAGAACTGAAGGGGCGGAGAAGAAAAGAGCCTGCCAGTAGCAAGCTCTCTATGTTGATTTATGACGCTAGTTCATCTCATCAATCTTGGCTTTAACTCGTAAAACCTTGTCTGCATAGTTAGGGTCAGTTGCGTAACCAGCCTGATGAATACCTTTGATGAAATTCTCTGAATTGCCTTGATGCTGTAGCGCCGTTTCGTATCTTGGATTTTCGTTCAAGAACTTCACGTAATCATTAAAGCTATCTTCGAAATTAGAGTAAGAACGGAAGGAAGCTGACTCTTTAACGGCGGTTTTGCCATGGAACTCAAGAGTTTGAGTCGCGACCTTATCGCCCTTCCAACTTCTATCTGCTTTGATGTTAAATAAGTTATTGCTGTTGCCCAAAGAGTTCTTAACCATTTTAGAACCCCAACCCGTTTCAAGGGCAGCTTGTGCCAATAGAAGAGACGAGTCCACACCAAGCGCACTTGCCGCTTTTTCCGCGTAAGGCTTCATTGAGGTCACAAACGATTCTGGAGAATCAAAGGATACTGGCTGTTTTGCTGCTTGCGCAGGTTGAACGTCTGACGCTCGCTCTTCCGAACGGCCTGAATATTGCGGTCTTTGCAATGAAGCATCAAAGCCTTCACTGCGAACCTTCTCTTCAGACGTATCGCTTGCTTGGCCAGCGCTTAGTTGAGCCACGATCATATCTGCAAGACCTAATGAACCTGAAGCGCTTAACTCACTCGCCATTTGGTCATCTTGCATCTGACGATAGAACTGCTCGTTCTGGCTGTTCAACATATCCGACTTAAAGCTCGAGTTAGCATCGCGCATTGACTTAAACAACATCGAGGTGAAAATCGATTCAAACTGTTTTGCCGCCGCGGTTAATGCTTCTTTCTCGCTACCTTCTTCACCGTTTACCGCTTGTTGACGAAGGCGGTCTAGGCTACCGATATCGTGAATAAAGCCGATGTCATTGTTATTTTTAATCATGCTTTACCCCTTCTTAGATAATGATCAATTGGCCTTCAATCGCACCCGCTTGTTTCAGTGCTTGAAGGATTGCCATTAAATCAGAAGGTGCAGCGCCCACTTCATTGACTGCGCGTACCAAATCGTCCAGCGTTAGGCCAGGTTCAAATTTGAACATCTTACCATCGCCTTCCGTGATTTCGATATCAGAATCAGGGACCACTACCGTTTGGCCACCAGAGAATGCATTCGGTTGGCTTACGTTTAGATTTTCTTTAATTGCAACCGTCATACCACCGTGGGTGACCGCCGCCGCTTTTAGGCGAACGTGCTTACCAACCACAATCGTACCTGTACGAGAGTTGACGATGATTTTTGCAGAGCCTTCAGCAGGGTCGAACTCGATGTTTTCGATAGCCGACAAGAATGCTACACGCTGGCTGATTTCACGCGGTGCACGAACTTTTACTGAAGTTGCGTCTACCGCTGAAGCCATTTGTGGGCCTAGGAAATTATTAACCGCATCAGCCATACGCTGAGCCGTTGTGAAATCTGATTGGATTAGGTTGAAGGTGATGTAGTCACCACGACCGAATGGCGTTGGGATCTCTTGTTCAACCGTCGCACCGCTAGAGATGATACCAACGTTAGGGTTGTTACCGACAATCTTAGAACCGTCGTTACCTTGTGCACTAAAGCCACTTACCACCAAGTTACCCTGCGCGACCGCATACACTTGACCGTCTAGACCTTTCAAGAAGGTCTGTAGCAAGGTACCACCACGAAGGCTTTTTGCTGAACCGATAGAAGAAACGGTTACGTCAACTTCTTGCCCTTGCTTAGAGAATGCTGGCAGTTCAGCAGTCACAATAACAGCCGCGACGTTTTTGGTTTTTGGCTTAGTGCCGGGCGGCAATTGGATGCCAAAATTTTGCAGCATTGCGTTAAATGTTTGATCGGTAAAGGGAGTTGTCTCACCAGTACCCGGCAAGCCCGTGACCAAACCATAACCGACAAGTTGGTTACTACGAACACCCGCCACTTTTGCCACGTCTTTGATTCGCGCAGCATGGGCACTGGTGGCAAGAAATAGCATGCCGAATAGTACGAGTGTCAGTTTTTTCATTGAGTAACCTGTCTGTATTGCTTTAATTTATAATAGCTTAGCTAAATGTGGCTGAGTGATAGAGGCTGTCAGTATGTCGTCGTCCTATCAAGCTCTACAGAGATACATTAAAGAATCGTGCCAAGAATCCAGGCTCTTGCATATCTTTCTGTACGCCAGTCCCTGAGTACTGAATTCGTGCGTTAGAAACACGGTTTGAAGCAATGGTATTTTCGAAGTCAATATCGTCTGGACGGATGGTACCGCTTAGGCGGATGTACTCATCGCCGGTGTTCAGTGTCATCCACTTCTCACCACGAACCACTAGGTTGCCATTAGCTAATACTTCGATGACTTCAACGGTAATGTAGCCGCTGATGCTGTTACTTTGGTTGGCTGATGCATCACCAGCGAAGGTATTGGTGTTGCTCAGATCGTAAGAGAAGTTGTACTTATCGATCGTCAGCTCTTGACCACCAACAGCCAGCGGCTCCATCGATGCATCATTCGACTTAGACATGTCTGCGTTGGCTTTTTTGGTCGCTCGAGTATTCTCATCTAGCGCTACAGTGATGATGTCACCAATACCACGAGGCTTTGAGTCGTCATACATGCTGCCAATGTGGTTCACATTAAACAGTGAGCCCGTTGCCGCTGCGTAATGCTCTGGTTTCTGCTTGGGGTTGATTGGCGCCCATGCAGGGTCACCAGCAATTGGATCGGTTCGCCCACGAAGCGTGTCAATAATGCCAGAGCTCTCTTGCGCCGACTTATCGCCTTCAACCGCATCAACCACTGTGGTTGCATTTTCTTCTGCCGGAGTCTCGATCGGGTCCAGAACAGCACATCCCGACATAGACATAAACAAAGCTAAACAAAAAATACGTTTCATGGCGATATACTCTCAGCAGGCAGTGGTAAATGGGTCAATTAGCAAAAACAGATAGATTAATTAAAAAAGTAAACGGCGAATAAACCAATTACAGCTGTTGGTTAACAAAGCTCATCATCTTGTCTACTGACGAGATAACTTTCGAATTCATTTCGTATACACGCTGAGCTTCAATCATGTTTACCAGCTCTTCGGTTACGTTTACGTTCGATGTTTCTAGCATCGATTGGCGGATGTTACCCAGGCCATCAAAGCCCGGTACACCCTCTTGTGGGTCGCCACTCGCGCCAGTTGGCAAGTAAAGGTTTTGACCTACTGGCTCTAGACCACCTGGGTTTACAAAGTCAGTAATGGTAATTTGACCAACCACGACGTTGTTTTGCTCGCCACGTAGACGAACCGATACTTCACCGTCGTTACCAACCGTTACCGAGATCGCGTCTTCAGGAATCACAATTTCTGGTTGTAGAGGATAACCTTGGCCCGACGTTACGATCGCGCCTTCACCGTTCAGTGTGAACTGACCATTGCGGCTGTAACCTGTTTCACCGTCTGGCATTTCAACTTGGAAGAAACCGTCGCCTTCAATCATCATGTCTAGGCTGTTAGATGTCGTTTGTGCGTTACCGTGAGTGTGCACTTTTTGAGTCGCGACGACCTTAGAACCGGCACCCAGCATCAAACCACTTGGCAGCTCAGTATTCTGAGACGATTGACCACCCGGTTGATTAATATTCTGGTAGAACAGATCTTCAAATACCGCGCGGCTCTTTTTAAAACCAATGGTCGAGGCGTTGGCAAGGTTGTTCGAAATCGTTGAGATATTGGTTTGTTGGGCGTCTAAACCCGTTTTACTTACCCATAATGCTGGATGCATAGCAATGTCCTTTAAATTCTATTAGCTCATACGAAGCAGTGAATCAGACGACTTGTCCATTTCCTCTGCTGTGCTCATCATTTTGACCTGCATTTCAAACTGACGTTGTAAGTCAATTAGGCTGGTCATTTCACCTACGGCATTTACGTTACTGCCTTCGATAGCACCTTTTAGCAACGTTACCGCTGCATCTGCTTCGTATGCCTGATCTGGGTTTTTCGAACGGAATAGACCATTCGTGTCTTTAAACAAACTTTGGTTGTCTGGACGTACAAGCTTAATACGATCAACCACGGCCAATTCTTCAGCTGGAGCGCCTTGAGGAATCACCGAAATCGTACCGTCTGTACCAATTTCTACTTTGCTGATTGGGATTGGCAGCGTGATTGGTGCATCGTTTTCACCAAGCACTAAGTGACCGCTTGCGTTGGTTAGTAAACCGTTTTGGTCAACCCTTAGGTTACCGTTACGTGTTAAACCTTCACGGCCAGTATTGTCCATCACTAAAATCCAACCATCACCTTGAATGGTAACGTCTAGATCTCGGCCAGTAGTAACCACACTACCCTGAGCGAAATTATGACCCGGACGCTCTGTCATGCTGAAAACACGAGTAGGCATGCCTTCGCCATACGCTTGCATTGAACGTGCCTGTGCTAAATCAGCACGGAAACCCGTTGTACTTACGTTGGCAAGGTTGTTTGCACGTAGCTGCAAAGCTTGCATATTTTGCTTAGCGCCACTCATGGCAAGAAACAGTGCGCGATCCATAATTTTGCTCCAAAAATCATCTTCTGGGGCTAATAAAGCAAACACTGTGCCAATATTTTTAACTGTTATTTATCAATATTTTAAATAGAAAACGAACGAAGATGGGTGATCGTCAAAGGATCATTGAGGAATAATTGTTGCCAGAGGCATTACCGGGCGGCAATAGGGGCGGCAAATAAGAAGACAAACAACAATACCCAATTCAATAACATTGAATTGGGTATTCGCAGATGATTCAAACGCTCGAAACGATTAACGAATCTGAAGAATATTCTGTTGTAGCTGGTTGTGTACTTCTAGAGAACGCGAGTTCGCTTGGAAGTTACGTTGAGCAGAAATCAAATCAACCAGTTCTTGAGTCATATCGATGTTCGACTGCTCTAGCGAGCCGTTGTTGATGCTACCAAATGAACCTTTGTTCGATTCACCCCAGATCTTGTCACCAGAGTCGTTGGTAGAATCCCATTGAGTACCGCCTTTCTTATCCAGACCTTGCTCATTTGGTACACGAACCAAGCCTACACGGCCAAGCATCACGTTTTCACCATTTGAATAAGTACCTAGAACACTGCCGTACTCATCGAAATCGATTTTTGTTAAGAAACCTGTTGTCGCGCCATCTTCATCAAACTTAGTCAATTCAAACGGAGCGGCAAACTGAGTTGAAGAATCTAAACCAAACTTAAGCACTTGAGTTGGATCAGCACCGTTCAAGTCAATAGGGTTCGCACCAGCACCCAGTGGTTCCGAGTTAATCGGCTGACCATTGTTTAGGCTTGCTAACGTACCGTCATTGTTGAACTTCATTGTGTGACCAACATGACCTTGTGCATTCGTCGCATCACCACCAGTAATGTTGACCGGCTTTTCACCGTTCTCATCTGACATGGTGTAGTACGTTTGCCAAGTGTTTGGTTGAGTCTGATCTTTGAGGTAGTAAGTCGTTAACTTGTAAGACTGACCCATAGAATCGTATACCGTCGAAGACGTTGCACGGTTATAAGTATCAGCATCTTTGAAGTTAAATGCAGCCGGGTCTTTAAGATCACCGTTTGCAGGAAGGTTAACCCCTACTTCAATGTTTTCTGTCTGTTTTGGTTTACCAAACTCAGCAGGAATGTCGAGAGGCTTTGGCGCATAAGAAAGAACTTCCCCCGAGTTTGGATCAACATCGTAACCTAAAAGAAACTCATCATTAGCGGTAACCATGTAGTTGTCTTTGTTTAGGTGAAATGCACCATTACGCGTTAATTCGTTAATCTCTGGCACCATGCGGTCTTTAGATACTGCAAAGAAACCTGTACCACTTACACGTAAGTCCATTGGGTTGTTCGTATAAATACTTGAACCTTCGTGGAACTGTTGCGCCACTTGGCTAGCTTGCGCACCGCCACCTGCCGTCGTTTTTGCGTTAGTGAACAACGAGCTTGAGTAAACATCACCAAACTCGGCACGAGACTCTTTAAAGCCAAATGTGTTCGCGTTCGCAATGTTGTTACTGGTTGTATTCAGGTCTAATTGTGCAGCGGATAGGCCGCTTAAAGCTACATATGACATTCCATTATTCTCCTAATCTATCTAGCTAGCATAGTCACTCAATAAAGAGCTACGCTTTACCAACTTCTAGTACTTCAGCAAGTCGTACTGGCGATGTGAAACCAGCCAGATTGAGTAGTACGTTGCCATCGCCCTTACCAAGAAGCACACTGTTCACGTTCGCATAACTGGAAACTTGGAACTCTGTGTTCTCGCCATCCAGCAAACCCGACGCTTTCACGTTGTATTTACCGGCCGGCAATGGGTTACCGTCTTCGTCTTTTCCGTCCCATTCAACACGTGTATCACCAGATGGTTTAGAGCCGATATCAAATGTGCGAACCAATTGGCCAACTTCGTTCTCAACACGGACCATTACATTGTCCATTGCCTGAGGAAGCTTAACCATTGCCGCCATACCGCCATCACCGGGTTTTACACCTGCCGCACCAGGAACCAATACATCACGCCCAACTAAAGAGGAGGCCTGAAGAGCTTGGTTAGAGGTCATTGATGAATTCAAGCTTTCAAACTGTGTATTCATTTTGCCAATGCCATCTACGGTCGCAAATGAAGCCATTTGCGCAATCATCTGGTCATTGCTAACCGGCTTGAAAGGGTCTTGTTGTGCTAGTTGCTTAGTCAACAAAGATAAGAAGTCTTCTTGTTTAAGATCCTGCTTACCTGTTGTTTCGTCGGGCTTTTTAGCGCCATCTTGAAGACTCTTCAGCTGGTCAACATAGGACAAGCCGCTTTGACCAACATTGTTGTTGATTCCAGCCATGTGCTACCTCCTTATCCTTATTGACCCATCTGCAGCGTACGCAGCAGCATTTGTTTACTCGAGTCAGCAACCTGTACGTTTGTTTGGTACGCACGTGATGCCGAAATCATGTTTGCCATTTCTTCCATAACGTTGACATTAGGCTTGTAGATATAGCCTTCGTTGTTCGCTAATGGGTGATCCGGGTTGTACTCCGCGCTTAGCGGCTTATCGCTTTCCACAATACCTAATACTTTCACAGGCACAGTGTGACCACTGTTGCGTGCTTTATTTAACTCAGCGCCGAACACTGCGTGACGAGCCTTGTAAGTTTCTTCAGCAGAACTACTTACACTGTCCGCGTTCGCAAGGTTGCTCGAGGTCGTATTTAGACGAACAGATTCAGCACTCATCGCAGAACCAGTCACATTGAATACATTGAATAAACTCATCTAATTATTCCCCTTTAATCGCTTTAGTTAAATTCTTGAACTTACTTCCTAAGAAGTCGAGAGAGGCTTGATGCCTAATTTGGTTTTGCATGAAAAGGTTTCTTTCCAAATCCAAATCAACCGTGTTGCCATCTCCTGTATCAGGTTGGGTAGGAATGCGATACTTCGTTTCCCCGTTCACCGTTGTTGAGGCAGAAATGTGCCGACCATCTGTACGGCTAAGACCAATGCTTGCCCCAGAACTTGCCGCTTGCAGTGATTTCTTAAAGTCTAATCCCTTTGCTTTATACCCAGGCGTGTTTGCTTGCGCGATATTGGTGGAAAGCACCTCAGCGTTACGCTCACGTACACCAACTGTGTGCTGGTGAATGCCCAAAGCATTGTCAAAAGAAATAGCCATGTAAACCTCAACTCAAGAACTGACTGTTATGAAATAACCAAAGCAATATATATACCAACTTTTGAAACAAGGCGGTCTATCAATGCTTTTACAGGTTACTCGTGGGTAAACTTGCAATAAACAAGCCAAAAAATAGAGTAAATTGGAATGTCACTCTGACTTAAAGATATAGCTTAAGCAGGAAAAAGAAAACCCAGCACTTGGCTGGGTTTTAAATTTAGACGGTAACCTTACACCTAATATCGGTGCCGCTCGTTACTTTAATTTGTAGATGATGCCTGGATTACAGCGAACCATTTCAAAACGATCGGTTAAGCCTGTTAACGATTCAGACGCGCCCAATAGTAAGTACCCACCAGGGTTCAGGCTATTTGCCATCTGGTTAAGTACCTTTGACTTCATATCAGGCGAGAAGTAAATCAGCACGTTACGACAGAAAATAATGTCGAACTTGCCTAACAATGCATAGCTGTCCATCAGGTTCTGAGGGCGGAAGTTCACCATGCGCTTGACGTTATCTTTCACTTTCATACGGCCATCGCCCGCATCTTCAAAGAAAGTACGACGGCGCTCTGGAGAAAGTCCACGTCCCAATGCAAGGTTGTCGTAAGCGCCAGTGCGGCACATATCCAACATACTTGCTGAGATGTCAGTTGCGGTAATCGATACATTTGGCAGCATACCTGGCTTACGAGCTTGAGTTTCAAGAATCGTCATTGCCATTGAGTATGCTTCTTGGCCTGAAGAGCTTGCCGCAGACCAAATCTTAATAGGACGTTTATTTGCCGCTATTTCCGGTAGAAGCTTATCCGCAAGCACAGCAAACGGGTAAGTATCACGGAACCAAAGTGTCTCGTTCGTCGTCATGGCATCGACAGCAGCCACACGCAGCTCACGGTTTCGACCTGTTACTACATCTCTCAACAAATCAGACAAAGAAGCTAACTTAAACTTCGTTACTAATGGGCTTAGACGACTGCGCACTAAATACTGCTTGCTGTCACCTAATACAATGCCACATTGAGATTCTAAGAAACGGCTGAAATCGCGATACTCTTGATCACTTATTGTTATAGCAGTCATTAATGTCTCTTTTAGTTAGTTAACGCAGCTTTTACAGCTGCACCAAGCTCATCTGGGTTGAATTTAGCGATGAAGGAGTTAGCTCCAACACGCTCAACCATGGCTTGGTTAAATACACCACTCAACGATGAGTGTAAAATTACGTATAAATCTTTAAGTTCGGCGTGACGACGAATCTCAGCAGTCAGCGTGTATCCATCCATTTCTGGCATTTCGATATCAGAAATCACCAATGAAATCTGATCGTAAATACTGCCTTCTGATGACATCTGTATCAGCTTCTCGTAGGCTTCTTTACCATCCTTCACCGAGATAACTTCAAAACCAATCGACTCAATAGCACGTTGAACCTGCTTACGAGCAACGGTCGAGTCATCAGCAATCAAGATGCGGCGAACCAGTTCTTTCTCTTGTTCTACTTTCGCAATATCTTCAGCAATCTTGCTGTCCATTGTTTCATCAACAGGAGAAATTTCTGCAAGGATCTTCTCAACATCAAGAATTTCTACCAATTCATTATCAATGTTGGTTACCGCTGTCAGGTAGTTAGCTCTACCTGCGCCATCTGGCGGCGGAAGAATCGATTCCCAGTGCATGTTAATAATGCGCTCAACTGAACTTACCAAGAAACCTTGAATGGTTCGGTTAAACTCAGAGATAACCACAAAACACTTTTCAACATCCGTTGTAGGACGGCCACCAATCGCTAAGCTCAAGTCGATCACAGAGATCGTTTGGCCACGAATGTGTGCTACACCTTTAACCAGTGGGTTCAAGTTTGGCATCTTTGTCAGCTTAGGGCATTGCAGCACTTCTTTTACTTTAAAGACATTAATGCCGTAACGCTGACGCCCCATTAGGCGAAAGGTTAGTAATTCTAATCGGTTTTGACCGACGAGTTGCGTACGCTGATTCACCGAATCAAGAATACCCGTCATGAGCTCATCTCCATATCAAACTTTTTTGTATAAAAAGTGTTAGTCTACTGCAGGCTACGAACCACCAGAGAAACGGAATGACGTATTATAAAACAAATTTGCCACCTCTTTCCATAGCAATGTGTAGAGCTACTTTTAAAACTGTCGCTAAGTTTATCGGCATTTTATCAATATTGTTTAGTTTTTTTGTACAAGCTGCGACCCCAGAACAAATTGAGATGATTCAGTCTGCAGCGGAGCAACATATCCTTGATACAGTTGAGCAGCCACAAGGTGGCGAACTCTTTGTTAATTCAGCAAATGTTGACTCAAGAATCAAAGCGACAGACTGCCCAGTGCCTTTAGAGACCAGCGCTTCAACGACCACCAATACCCGCAGCAGTATTACGGTTTTAGTGCAATGTGTTCCTGATGAGTGGCGAGTTTATGTACCGGTGCGCCTTTCGATGTCGGTGCCTCTTGTCACCACCACTCGCTCACTCGCGAGAGGCGAAATCGTCGGTCAATACGATGTCACCACCGCTATGATTTCTCTTAACAAGTTTCGTCGCCAAGGTTTCACAGCTCCACATCAGGTCATCGGCGCTAAGGTAAAAAAGAACCTAAGACCGGGCGATGTTGTAGAAAGAGGTGATATCTGTGTCGTGTGCCGAAACGAGAAGGTTATCATACAGGCAGTAAAAGGTGGCATGACCATTACCACCAAAGGAACTGCGCTTACCGATGGCTCTATGGGTGATCAAGTAAGAGTGAAAAATGATAAATCACAGCGTATAATTGAAGGGATTGTTACCAGCATGTCTGAAGTCACGGTTTACTTTTAACTCTTTACTTCTAAATTGACGGTATCGTTAGCGATTTCACCCTCAACTCTAACGCCAAATATAACGGCTGCGGTGTTTTGTCCCTTTTCGACTATTGAGCTAAAAATTGCTAAAGTATTCGAACCCTTGGTCGATATTGACTGTACAGGTTCCCATTTTTGAAGAAAAAGGCTTAACTATGGCAGGCATTGATAATATTCGTTCAGGGCAAACCCTAACGACCACTAACCGATCAGCAGTACGCTCTGATTCTAGTTCTGAGGCATCACGCTCTGATGTATCAACTAAATCACCAGCAAGCAAAGATGCGGTTTCACTGAGCCAACAAGGCAAAGCGATTGGTCAGCTCCACCAAGATATGGCAGCACAGCCAAGCTTTGATTCTGTGAAAGTAGCAGCGATCAAAGAAGCAATTGCGAATGGTTCATACACTGTCGATCCAGAGAAACTGGCTGACAACATGATCAAGTTCGAAGATGAATTAAAAGGCCTTTAAGAAAACACTAACTTTTCATTGAAGTTATTGTCTTAAAGTACACGAGGTTATGAATAGGTTTACGTTATGGCGGCACTAGCAGATTTAGTTAATTTTCAACTTCAAAATGCCAAAGCCTTATCTGAATTACTAAGTTCAGAGAAAACCGCTATTACGAGCCGACAATCAAACGATATTGAGCGAATCGCCAAAGAAAAAGTGGTCCTAGTTGAACAACTAAGATCAACCGATCAGCGAATCGCAGCCCATACCAATATCTCAGAACTGACCGAGAACCCTGAACTTGCTCAGTTAGTCACTAAGATCCAGTCCATAGTGCACGATTGCCAGCAAGCGAACCTTGTGAATGGCGAAGCCTTAAATCGAGCGCACCTTAGCTTCAAAAAACTCAGCAATATGATGCAACAAAGTCACGGAAAAATTGGCATGACCTACAATGCCGGTGGTCAAACGCATACTATCTCTACGCTGGGAACCAACGTAAAAGCCTAGTTAAGTTAACTCTTCAACAACACTCCTACTTAAGTCTGTATCTCAGGCTATTTTTGTCGTTGTTCTTTATCAAAATTTCTAATCAGCCTTTGAACACCCTGACAAAATCGATAAACAAAAAAGCGGCAAGTATTTTCATACTTGCCGCTTTTACATCCATATTAGTTATTGGTTGCCGATATGCCATCTGGAAAGCGAGTAGCAACCAATATCACTGAATATTCAATTCGAACACCGAAATTAGAACAGTGTTTGTTGTCTCTTCTCAGGTACTGCCTGAACTTCACCGTAGTTACGTAGCTGATCCATCTTGCGAATATCCAACTGAAGCTCTGTTACGTAGCTATCACCCACAGGGTAACTGCGCACCACTTCTGCGCCACGGATAACACCATCAACCGCACCTGACGTACGCTCTGTACCAAGCCGTTGATCTTCAAGTTCTGCTCGACCGCTTACTCGCATGCCGTAAACCTGTTCAGCAAGCTCACGATAAGCATCGATCTTAGAGGCTCTCATCGCGCGGATACGTCTCTCTTCGTCGTTACGACCTTTCTGCTCACTGATACTCGCATAGCCAACAGCCACTAAGAAATCATCAGGTCTCATGCTCTGCAATGGCTGACAGCCAACAAGCAATAAAGCGGCAACAACAAACATTAACTTCTTCATCTCGAACTCCTAAGGGCGAAGAATAACAGTATAAGGCTGACTGATCGTTGGATCGGAACGAATGATCACGCCATCTTGAGTTCGAATACTGTTGAGAGTATCTAGGTCACGGCCAATACGGTCTGCAGGTAAGAAGCCTTGTGCCGTCGCCACTACAATTCGAGTTTGCATGCCAACAACGCGAGCATTTACTAGTACACCGCCTTCTTGGCGAAGCATGGTGCCTGTCAGTACGTACTGTACGTCTTGTTCTTGAGCTAAGTCTTTCCAATCGCGGCTTAACGCAAAGTCACCTTGATGAGTCACTTGAATAGAACCTGTTGTTTTGAAATCAACAACCTTGAAGCCACGACGCTGAAACTGATGAATGAAACCTTCTGATACCGAGTTTCCTAGCCAGTTCGTTGTGTCCATGTGTTGCAGGTCAACAAACGACGTAATCGCTATCGGAGTTCTTGCTGAGATACTCGTATTCGAAATGATCAGATCTTCGGTCATACTTTCCACGAAGAAATCCATGGTATGACGAGGGCTATCCATCAACATAAACTGACTGCCTGAATATTCAGACTTGCCGTTATAGATTGGCGAATAAGCGCATGAGGTCAACAACATGACACTCATTACTACGAGCCATTTTTTCATTCTCTTATCTCCAGATAGGTTTAGTGCTCCCTGTTCCAATATGTTCTCACCATTATTCTTTTCAATGGATTACAATGTTGGAACAGTCTTTGCTTTTCATTAATGGTTCAGATTAAGAAAAACGCACTTAAGTCAGCTTCAAGCTTATAGTTATTTGTTAAGCAATATTTATACCCAACTGGTAACGAATAGATGAAAAAAATAATTTCTTACTTATTTTCAATAAGTTCACTGATAACCATAAGCTTCAGTGCTCATGCCTCTTGGTATGAAGTTACCGGTACCGCAGCCATCGTATCCTCAGAGGAAACGGCAAGGGTTCATGCTCTGGAAGACGCGGTATATAAAGCGATCCAGTTCTCAGGTGCTGATATTGGTAGTATCTCCAACCTCACGCCGTACCTCGACGCAAACAAGAAAGAGTTTCAATTTACCAATCATGAAGTGCGCTACATCTTGGTAGAGAAAGAGAAAAAACGCAGTGGCAATATAATGATCACCGCAAGGATCGATATCTATCCTTCGGCAAATGCTTGCCATGAGAGCCAATACAAGAAGACATTTTTAGTCGGCAACATTGATGTGACCTCCCCTCAGCAAGCTGTAATGGGCAGAATCTATAACATTGGTGATGATTTTGGCCATGTCGTGGACCGACAGCTGGCGCAAGAGTCTCGCAGCTTTGTTTCCGTTGGCACGACCAATTACGATATCGACAAGCGTCGACCAGAGGTGATCAAGATGATCGCCCAAGACACTGGCGCGCAGTACATCATTGGTGGCGACATTACCGATTTAACCGCGACCATCGAATCCAAGCTTTTGAAAGACGACATCATCAATCGTCAGTTTGCGTTAGAGATGCAAGTCTTCGATGGTAAAACAGGACATCAGGTTTACAACCGTAGCTATCGTGAAGTGGCAAAGTGGCCATTTGCTAAGACCAGTGAAGTGGACACCCGCAGTGCTCGTTTCTGGGCATCAACCTACGGCAGTATGATGCTGCGTGTTAGCCGCAATATTATGTTGGACTTGGAATCTGAAGTGTCATGTAAGATCACGCTTCCAGAGGTGGCAGCGGTATTTGGTAACACGGTGACCATTGATTTAGGTCGAATGCATGGCGTACAACAAGGTGACAAGTTGCAACTGTGGCACACAGGTTCGTTTATCGACCAACGCGGTTTGCCACGCAACAAGGTTTCTCAAAGCGACATCACCCTAACGGTTTCTCGCGTTTACGAAAACGAAGCGGAACTCACGATTGATCAGCCAAGCCTTGCGGGAAGCATTCAAATTGGTGATGTGATGCAGAAAATCATGTAGTTAGCGACACTCTCGTCTCAGAGTTTCTAATAAAGCCTTAGCAAAGATGCTAAGGCTTTATTTTTTTCATGGGTATTAGTTTCGGTTTTGCAGTATTTGGCGTAATCTTATTAATAACATAATCATCACTTAGCAAACTATGAGTCAGAATAATCTAATTGGTGCTACCGGTTACCGCTTTATCTCGAAAGGTAAAACCGCTTTTAAGATCCACATCCATACTCCCGAAGATACGGTGCTGCATCGATCGGTCGGTTTTGTTCGTATGGGTGAAGACAAAGCACTAAAGAAAACCATTAAATTAAGAGATGAACTGGGCAGACAGCTTTGGGGTAAATTTTGGCCCAAAGTCCTCAAAGAGCCCTACCTGATGACGCGCCTGCCTCATAGTCTAGAACCCAAAATTGTATTCAAACCAAATCCAACTCAGAGTGATCCTGAACACCGCGACGAATGCTACATCGCTAAGTGGCGCGTCTTCTCTGAGAATGGTGACTACAAGTACAAAACCAAGGTATGTTCAATCAGAAAGCACGGCCGACTTGCCGCTTATAGCCAAACCAAACGTGCGCTGCTTGATGCTCACAAAGACGTAATTGATCTACTTATATTTATGGGACGATTGAACAGCATCGACTTAAAATAGGCTTAAATCCGATTAAGCTGACCACCCATATTTTTCAGATACAAAAACAGCCGCACATTGCGGCTGTTTTTAATTTATGACGATCCATCGTGACAATTTAGAGTATTGCTACATACAAAATCGATTACCTAGTTTCGGCATATCTCAGCCAGTGTCGCCAATCGGCGCTTAGACTCTTTCACATAAGGGTTGGCTTGATCCCATGCGTAACCCGCCAGAATTGAGCACACCATCTGCTTAATCTTTGGATTTGGATCTTGATAGAAAATCACATCCTGCAAAGTACCTGAGTACCACCCCTCAACATACGTTCTAAAGGTGTTTACACCAACCATCAAAGGAGCGGCATAATCGCGTTCCCAATCTACCTTCTCACCGTTAAGTTGCTTTTCAACACACTCAACCGCAAACTGTGCCGACTTCATCGCAATCGTCACGCCTGACGAGAACACCGGGTCAAGGAACTCGCCGGCATTGCCAAGCAACGCGTACTTATCCGTCGCCAAATGTTTTACATTGGCAGAATAGCCACCAATTTCACCCGCAGGGTTTGGATACTCGGCGCTTGCCAGTATCTCAGCCAAGCCCGGCTCTTCCGCTGCCAGCTGTTTAATTGCAGCAATCTTGTCTTCTGGATAGGACTCAAAGAACTTAGGCTCTCCTACGACACCAAACGAAGAGACACCGTTACTAAACGGGATCAACCAATACCAAACATCAGGGTTGGTTGGATGCACAGAGATAAGAATTTTATTTCGGTCATATTCAAGATCGGTATCCACCTCTGCAATATGATCGTTAATGTGCGTAAAAATAGCTTTGCGTGGAGGGAGCGATGACGGCTCTGCCAAGTTAAGCATTTTTGGTAGCACTCGACCAAAACCACTGCCATCCAGAACGTATTGCGCTTCTATCTGATAACGCTCTCCACCCAGCACTTGTACATCTAAAATGGTGCTGTCGTCGGTGAAATTAATGCCCATTAACTCATGTTGGTAATCAATGCAGACACCCTGCGCCTCAGCCGTATCTGCCAAAACCTTATCAAAGGCACCTCGCTGAACCTGAAACGTAGTTCCAGGGCCAGAAGAGAACTTGTCTTCAAAATTAAACGCCGTATAAACGCCATTTTTGCGAAAGGCAGCGCCATCTTTGTATTGGAAGTTAGCGTTGATCACTGCGTCAGTCATCCCAGCCTGTTCAATCACTTCCATACAAGCTGGTAATAGGCTTTCACCAATAGAAAAGCGAGGGAATACGCTCTTTTCAATCACTCGAACATCGATGCCTTTTTTATGAAGTAAAGACGCAGCAATAGACCCTGATGGCCCAGCTCCGATGATCACCACTTGAGTTGATAGTTTTTTCATTATTTAAGCCATGTTTGTTATTTTTATTGCGCGCCAGCTTTCAATTCTAGAAGCGTGTGACCAAGACCGATATCGTCGGTACGCGTTACCACTTCAAAGCCCGCTTCTTCAACAATCTCTAAGAAATCTTCACTGCGGTAAAAACGACTGTTGCCATTGGCCAAGCAGGTAAAGTAGAGAGACGTCGCGTTTAAGCTATAAGAAGCCGCATCGTATTTCTGTGAATCCCAAAACAGTTCAAGGATATAGACAGTCGCATCTTCTGACATATGAGAGCGAACGCGCTTTAATATGCTCAGAATCTCCATTGGCGAGAAACAATCAAGGAACTGACTCATCCACCAAACATCCGCGCCCGTTGGCAGAGTTTGCTGTTTATCGAGCATATTCGCTGGGAATGGCGTGACTCGCTCTTGATGACCATGCTTTGCCGCGTTTGCCATTGCCATTTCTAGCTGCTGTGGCAAATCAACAATCGTCACCTCAACGTCCGCATCATGGTTGCAGCATTGCATCGCCCACTTACCCGTGTTGCCGCCGATATCCACCAGCGACTTAGGTTTCTTGCTGAAGACTTTTTCAAGTAACACAGGGAACGAGCGATCCGAATAGAAGTGATCAAACTTGAACCAACTCTCTTTTGCTTTTTCTGGCAATTGAGACAAGCCTTGGTAAATGGTTTCCCAATCACCCAACTCTTTCAAGCCTGCAGGTGTGCCTTCTTCAATCGCTTCTGTTAGATGCATCATCGCGGCATAACAAACATCGGCTGTGAAATCCATGTTTGCGTTAGTCATACCATCATGCAGAAGGTAGAAACCAAGGTTAGCCATTTTGTAGTTAGGCTTTTCCCAAGTCACAATATGAGCACTTAACGCCATATCGAGCAGGACTTTCACGCCGTACTCAGAGACACCGGTCGATTCAGAGATAGACTCTGCTGGTAAACCCTCGTTGCCCGCGTCATCTAACGCTTTCAAAATGCCTAAATCACGAAGTGTACGAGCAGTATGAAAAACAATCGGAGCGAAAGACAATTTCTGCGCTTCTGTTTTTGCTTCTAATGCGTTGAATGGATCTAATTTATATTCCGACACGAAAAACCTAACTTTAAATAATAGAGAGTTACTCAGCTGCCATTTGCGCAAGCTTACGTTTAATATCAACGTTTAAGTTATTAACCCAACGGTTGTAATTACGGTGTATTTCACCATCGTCGTACTTCAAATTCTCTGATTCAACGTAAAGAATAGAGTAAAACTTATCACTATAAGGAATTTCAACCACAGCGTGGTGCGAACGAACATACAATTCAGCGCGGATCAAACCAGGCTTTATTTCTGAAACCAACCAGCCTCGATTTTCAGCAGATTCAGAAATAGCTGATTTAACCTGTTTACTTTGAAGATTCAGTGCAACTGGAGTATCCTCAACATTCATTACAGGTTGGACGCGTCCACATCCTGCAAGAACGAATATGAATAACATTGAAACTGCTATTTTTAGTAATTTCATTTAAATTCCTTATCTGTGTTTATTTATAAGCGCGCATAGTATTTAGTTAGACTCAAAGCAAATCAATACTCTATGTCAAATCAATCCCAATTAATGTCGTTTAATATTGAGAAATGGTCTGCAAATTCGGCTGGTCTCAATTCTGTTGCCCAATGGCAAGCGTGGAGCACTAATTTAGATTGGCCACAAGATGGCTCAACTGAATTTAAAGCGATCCCACCGATGATGCGCCGCCGAATGAGCCTACAAAGTAAATTGGCCGTTCAAACTGCATTGACACTCTTAAAAGACAACTCGATTGATTATCTGGTTTTTGCCAGTCGACATGGTGAACTGCACCGAACCGCAACCTTGATCCAGTCGATATTGGAAGGTGATGATGCCTCGCCAATGGCGTTTTCACAGTCCGTGCATAATACAGCTGCAGGGTTAACTACCATCGCAGCGAAAGCACCAATCCCTCTGACCTCTATTGCGGCCGGCCAAGATACTTTCCACAACGCTCTGATCGAAGCTTATCTTTACCTACATCAGTACCCGTCACATCGTGTACTCGTCATTGACTTCGACCAGCCTTTGCCTGAGCTTTACCAAGAATACGAAACACAAGACTATACGGATTATGCTCTGGGCTTAGTGCTCAGCGTTGGCAGTGAATATTCTATTACTAGAACAGTAGAAGCCAACCAAGCACCTTCCGTGTTACCACAAGGGCTACAAACGCTCCAACATATCTTATTGGGCGCAAATAAGTGGGCTATTGCTGGCAAGCACCAAACTTGGTCTTGGGTAAATAACACCGAGACAGGTCCACAATCATGAGCAAAATCGACCAATATTGGCGAGTATTCGCGACTGGGCTGTGCTTTACCATCTTTGGTCTAGGTGGCTTAGTATTAAGCTTCTTAATCTTACCCACTATCGCGCTAACGACTTCCAACACCATTAAAAGAGAGCTTAAAGCACAGCGATTGATTCGTTTCTCATTCAACGCCTTTTGCCAAATCATGAAGTTCACCGGAGCAATCGATTACCGAATTGATGGTGCAGAACTACTGCGTAACGACCGTAACTGCATTATCGTCGCCAACCACCCAAGTTTGATTGACTATGTGCTGATCGCCTCTCAACTTCCTCAATGTGATTGCCTCGTCAAAGCGGCCATTTGGGAAAACCCTTTTATGAAAAGGATTGTCAAAGCGGCAGGTTATATACCGAACCAAGCCCCTGACGATCTTTTAGAGCGCTGTGAAGAACGCTTCTCACGTGGCAATGTCATGCTGATTTTTCCCGAAGGAACTCGCACAACGCCAGGAATTGAACCATCCTTACAGCGTGGGGCGGCACAAATCGCGACTCGAACACAAACCGATTTACGCGTGATTCATATTACGGTTTCTCCGACATTCTTAACGAAAGAGAAAAAATGGTATCAAGTTCCTGCGTCGAAGCCCTTTTTTCATGTCGCGGTGAAAGGTAAAATAGAAGTCGAACCATTTATTGAAGGCTCAAATAATTTAACTTCGGCAGCAAGGCGCCTTAATCATCATCTTGCACAAACAATTTTCCCTTCCGAAGAAAACATTTAGCGTATCAATAACATAACAGGCGATATCGGCATTTCGAAAATACCTCATATAATGTAGAATCGCCCCCTTAAAGCAGCATTCAGATAAAGCATTAAGTAGGCCAAAGTGGAAACATTACACAACGAACTGAAACAACTGATCATCGACGCATTGAACCTTGAAGACATGAGCATTGATGAGATTGAAACGGAAGCTCCACTATTTGGTGATGGACTTGGACTAGACTCTATCGATGCCCTTGAGCTTGGCCTTGCTATCAAGAAAAAGTACAACATTGTTATCGATGCAGATGATTCAAACACTCGACAGCACTTTGCGTCAGTTGAAAATCTAGCGAACTACATCTCTTCTCAAACGAATAACTAGACAGATCTTTATGACACAAGCTAACCAACAAGAAGTATACAACCAGGTTAAAGATGCGCTTATTGAGCTGTTCGAGCTTGACGCTGAAGATATCACCCCTGAAGCTCATCTCTATCTTGATCTAGACCTAGACAGCATTGATGCCGTTGATTTGGTCGTTCACCTACAGAACGTCACAGGTAAGAAGATCAAACCTGAAGAGTTCAAAGCAGTGCGCACCGTTAATGACGTTGTCGAATCTGTGGTTGAACTATTGAAGGACGCCTAATGCGTCCTCTGCTGACTTTACTGTCGGCAATTATACTTTTCACTTATCCAATAGCGGTTTACTTTGGACTCAACAAGTTTGGCTTACAAACCGTTGGTATTGCCTTAGCCGCTATCTTTGCTGTACGCATTTTCACCGGCGGTCAGGCTAAAATCAAAGAGCTAAAACACCTAGCTTGGATCAGTGGAAGTGCCGGTATTGTTCTGCTGGCTTTAGGCTTAGCCTTTAAGCAACACGGCTGGCTAACCTATTATCCCGTTATCGTTAATGTTTGTATGCTGGTTGTATTCGCTTCGAGCCTATGGCAACCACAAACGATTATCGAACGTCTTGCTCGCCTTCAAGAGCCTGAACTTCCGCAAAGTGGCGTTGATTACACACGAAAAGTCACCAAAGTGTGGTGCTTGTTCTTTGTTATCAATGGCTCTATTGCCCTTTACACCTGCTTCCAACCGCTAGAAGTATGGACCCTATACAATGGCTTACTCAGCTATCTGTTTGCAGGGTTACTCTTTGCAGGAGAGTGGGTAGTAAGACAGCGCATTCGTCAGAGTTAAATTGTTATGACCCAAACCGTATCTTACACCTCGTTGTCTGAGCTTCTTAGCCAGGACAGAGCCCCTGAATCTATTGTCTGCTTTGACGACAATAGCGAGATTACGTGGCAAACATTTAACGACGACTTATCTCAACTCGTACAATTTTTGTCTTTATCCCCTTTTCAACGAATCGCGATTTGTACCCAAGACAGCTACCTATTTGCGGTGGCCTTTTTGGCATGTACAGCAGCCAACAAACACATCATCTTACCGGGCAACTACCAGCCATGTGCGCTTGCTGAGTTAAGTAAGCAGTTTGATTGCCTGCTAGTTGATAACTCGATTGGCGAAGTTGAGGTGAATGACGTTCGTAATATCCAAACCTTATTGGATTCAAACACTGAAGCACAAAAACCTCTAACCGAGAATCTTACGACCATTGATTTGGCAACAGTCCCATTAACTCTGTTCACTTCAGGTTCAAGTGGCACGCCAAAAGCGATAGATAAAACGTTAGAGCACCTCGATATTGAGACCGCTCAGTTACACAAGAACTGGGGTGAGTTACTCAAGGGAAACCAAATCCAAAGCACAGTTTCTCATCAACATATCTATGGTTTGCTGTTTAGAATCTTATGGCCACTATGCTCTGGTGTTCCATTTGCTCGACACAACCTTGAATACCCAGAACAGATCTTATCTCACGCAAATCAAAACTGTGTACTGATCAGCAGCCCAGCGCTACTTAAACGATTAAAGCATGAGACCAACAAGGTACAACTTGCAGGAATCTTCTCTTCGGGTGGTCCATTGCCTACCGAGTCGGCTCACCAGTCACGAGATCTGCTTGGTCATTTACCGATTGAAGTCTTTGGTAGCACAGAAACCGGTGGCATCGCATTTCGTCAGCAAGAGAGCGCTCAAACGCCTTGGCAGCTTTTTGCCTGTATTGAGGCTAGTCTCAACAGTGAGAGTTGCATTAAGTTATTGTCGCCGTACATCGATAAGAATAACTGGTATCAAACCTCTGATGAGTGCGAGATGGTCTCGGAGAATCAATTCATATTGAAGGGCCGAACGGACCGAGTGATCAAGATAGAAGAAAAGCGAGTATCACTGGTTGAAGTGGAAAAGCGACTGGAGCAACTGCCTTGGATAAGTGAGTGCGTGGTTATTCCATTTGAGGAGCCTGAGCGATTAATATTAGCCTCTGTTTTGGTATTATCAGATGAAGGCCAAGCCGCTCTATCGACCATGAGCAAAGGTAAATTCTGGTTGATGCTGCGTACAGAACTCAGAAAGTGGTTAGAGCCAATCGCAATCCCGAGAAAATACCGTGTTGTCGATGAGATCCCCCTCAACAGCCAAGGTAAGCGATTAACATCTCACATAGAACAGCTAATAAAATCATAGAAACCGCTGATCGTATTTTACACTGAGATTATCTTTTTATATTTTTGTCAAAGAACCAATATTTGCCCAAGGATTCTAAGCACGCCCTATGGATAAAAGAAAACCAAACATCATTGCTGTAGACACGGTAGAAAATGAATCGACCCTGACACTTCATGTTAGCGGAGATATCACCGACTTTAATGGGCACTTCAAGAGCTTCCCTATTCTACCTGGCGTCACGCAAATTGATTGGGCACTTCACTACGCAGTCCAAGAGTTAGGCGTTCCTGGTTTCTTTAAAGGAATGGAAGTCATTAAGTTCCAAGAGCCTATCCTGCCTGACGCTACAATCCAGCTATCACTCAAATGGGATGCTGACAAAGACAAGCTGAGCTTTAGTTACACATCAAACAACGGTGAACAGACCCACTCTTCAGGCAAAATGAAGCTGGGAGAAAAAAGTGAATAGCGCTCCCGTCGAGGCTACTTCTCAACACCACACAAAAGAAAGCAGCTACAAGGCTTGCTTCCTTATCCCGTGCTTTAACCATGGCGCAACCATGCCGGCTGTGGTGTCGTCACTTCATCATTTTGAGTTACCGATCATCATCGTTGACGATGGCAGTGAACTCACAACAAAACAGTTTCTGTCTCCCCTAGCAGAGAATTCAAACGTAACCTTGGTGACGCTTGAACAGAACCAAGGTAAAGGCGGCGCAGTAAAAGCCGGAATCAAAAAAGCGCAGCAACTAGGCTTTAGCCACGCTATTCAGATAGATGCTGATGGGCAACACGACCTGGAAGCCTTGCCAACATTGATTGAGGCCTCACAAGCTAAGCCACAACGTCTGATATCAGGCCAGCCTATCTACGACGACAGCGTACCCAAAGCAAGGCTCTATGGGCGCTACGCGACACATATCTGGGTATGGATAGAAACCCTTTCTTTATCAATTAAAGACAGCATGTGTGGCTTTAGAGCGTATCCTATCAACCAAACTCAAACTGTGTTGAATAAGTACGATGTTGGTTCGAGAATGGACTTCGATATCGAGATTTTGGTTCGCCTGTATTGGGAAGGTTGCGACATAGACTTCGTTGAAACGCGCGTTATCTATCCTGAGAACGGCACCTCTCATTTCGATGCGTTGTGGGATAACGTCAAAATCAGTTGGATGCATACACGTCTATTCTTCAGCATGCTGCCAAGAGCACCAAAACTGATTGCTCGCCATTTCAAATCCGATTCAGCTGATAATAACCCAAATTTATCGACTGATTCAGAGCCGCAAGCTTCTGAACAACCACACTGGTCCCGCACTCAAGAACGCGGCACAGTATTAGGCATTAAGCTGTTATTAGCCATTTATACCTTGTTAGGTCGCGGTGTGTTCAACCTCATTCTGCGTGGTGTGATGCGTTACTACCACTTGACGGGCCAGCGTGCGCGAAACGCTTCCGAACAATATCTATTCCAATTAAAAGCCTATGCGGAACAGCAAAATATTGAGCTCCCCGGAGAACTAACCAGTTACAACCATCTGCTTTCATTTGGCCATACGATGCTCGACAAGCTCGCGGCATGGAAAGGTGATTTCTCGGCAGATAACCTGACTATTCATGGCCAAGACCAGTTCGAGAGCATGGTGGCAAATAAGCAAGGTGTGCTAATCCTTGGATCTCACCTTGGCAATATTGAGCTGTGCCGAGCTTTAGGTCGCAGACACTCGAACATCAAAATCAACGCCCTGGTTTTTACAGAACACGCCGAACGTTTTAATTCCGTGATGAAAGCGGTTAACCCGCAGTCTGATTTAAATCTGATTCAGGTGACATCGATGGGGCCTGATACCGCTATCTTGTTACAACAGAAACTAGAGCAAGGCGAATGGATCGTGATTGTTGGCGATCGAACTTCCACCAGCAAAGAGAGCCGCTCAGTATGGGCTGAGTTCTTAGGTAAGGAAGCTCCATTCCCTCAAGGTCCATTTATGTTAGCCTCGGTTCTCAAAGCACCCGTATTTTTGCTGTTTGGGTTACGTGACGACTCACAATCTAAGCCGCATTTTAATGTCTATTTCGAGCATTTTAGCAACAAGATCGAGCTACCAAGAAAGACTCGCGAACAATCTTTACAGCAAGTCGTGCAAAAATACGCAAATCGACTTCAGCACTACACACTGCAAGCACCGCTTCAGTGGTACAACTTTTTTAATTTTTGGACATTGAGCAAGCACCATGACGAAAAAGAATCCAAATAGCATCACCTTTGGTGCCGAGCGCCTCACGATTGAGGATGTTGTCGCAATCTCACAAGGCGCAAAAGCCTCGATGAACACAAGTGAAGCATTCACATCTAAGATCGACCGTGGTGTCGCTTTCTTAGAACGCCTATTGAAAGAAGAAGGTGTGATTTACGGTGTAACGACGGGTTACGGTGACTCATGTACGGTTGCGATTCCGCCAAACCTAGTTGACGAGCTACCACTGCATTTAACACGTTTTCACGGCTGTGGTTTAGGTGAAATATTGTCTCACGAACAAGCTCGTGCAGTCCTTGCAACTCGTCTTTGTTCGTTATCACAAGGTGTCTCTGGTGTGACTCACGATCTACTCAACCAGATCGTTACCCTAATCAACCAAGACATCTCACCGCGCATTCCTCAAGAAGGTTCTGTTGGTGCCAGTGGCGACTTAACACCTCTGTCTTACTTAGCCGCAGCACTGATTGGTGAGCGTGATGTAATCTACAAAGGTGAAGTGCGCCCAACCAGTGACGTCTACAAAGAGTTAGGAATTAGCCCTATCAAACTTAAGCCAAAAGAAGGCTTGGCGTTGATGAATGGTACGTCTGTAATGACGGCATTAGCTTGTATCGCTTACAAGCGTGCGGAATATCTAGCTCAGCTATCAACTAAGATCACCGCTATGGTATCAGTCGGTATGCACGGCAATGACTTCCATTTCGATGAAGCGCTGTTTGCAGTCAAACCTCATCCTGGTCAACAACAAGTTGCTGCATGGCTGCGTGATGATCTGCAAGCGGATCGCCCGCCACGTAACAGTGATCGCCTCCAAGATCGTTACTCTCTGCGCTGTGCTCCACATGTTATCGGCGTGGTTCAAGACTCTCTGCCTTGGCTACGCCAAATGATCGAGAACGAGCTAAACAGTGCCAACGACAACCCAATTATCGATGGTGATAATGAGCGCGTACTGCACGGTGGACACTTCTACGGTGGACACATTGCAATGGCGATGGATACGTTAAAAACTGCAGTTGCGAACCTTGCTGATCTGCTTGACCGTCAAATGGCTCAGCTGATGGACTACAAGTTCAACAACGGTTTGCCATTCAACCTAACGGGTGCTGAAGGCGAACGTAAGCCAATCAACCACGGCTTTAAAGCAGTACAGATTGGCGTTTCAGCTTGGACAGCAGAAGCATTGAAACACACCATGCCAGCAAGCGTATTCTCTCGCTCAACTGAGTGTCACAACCAAGATAAAGTGAGTATGGGCACCATCGCAGCTCGTGACTGTTTACGCGTTCTAGAGCTAACCGAACAAGTGGCAGCAGCGTCACTACTGGCGGGGACACAAGCACTCGAACTTCGTAAGCGCCACAATGAGCTTGATGAGCACCACATGAGTGAGAACCTCAAGCACATTCGCGACGAAGTGCTTAAGGAGTTTGAATTTATCGTAGAAGATCGACCACTTGAAGGCGATCTACGCCACTTCATTGCTCGTATTCAAAGTCAGCACTGGTCACTTTACTCATAAAGTAGCCAACCCTTTACGCAATATTGTTGAGAGCGATTTATGTCTGAAATCCTTCACCCATTACAATCTGAGGTGACGCTTATCACCTCATTCCAAGATGCCGACCCAATGGGCGTGATCTATCACGGCAACTACTTCCGATTCTTTGAAGAAGTTAGGCGCATCATGATGGATAAGATTGAGTACAACTACCATGAGATGAAGGATTCTGGCTACATGTGGCCTATCATCGATACCCGCGTGAAATACATTAAGGCGATACCGTTTAATCACAAGATTAAGGTAACGGCGAAACTCACCGAGTGGGAAAATCGCCTGCGCGTCGATTATGAAATTCATGATGCTCTAACCGGTGCTCGAATGACACGTGCTCACACCATGCAGGTTGCCGTCACCATCGAAGAACAAGAGATGTGCTTTGCCTCACCCAAAGTGTTTACTGACAAAGTCGAACACTGGCACCAATTTGGTTGCTTACCTCTAGCAACTGAACATCAAACACAAACCTCTAACCCACAGCAGGTGAACCATGAATCTGTTTAAACGCAGTCGCAAATACATCAATATCGCGCTAATTGGACTTACTGCGATGATGGCAAGCGGCCTTGTAAGCGCCAAAGAAAACTCTGCTGCTGTCAATTCTATTTCAGAGCTGCAGACGGTGCTCAGCGAAAATAGTATTGTGCGTGGTGAGTTCACTCAAACACGCAATATGGAGATGTTCGCCCAGCCTTTAACGTCACAAGGTACATTTCTGTTAGACAAATCAAGTGGCTTACTCTGGACACAAACCACTCCGTTTCCCGTGAACTTAGTGCTCACCGATAACAAACTGAGCCAAAGGTTTGCCGATCAACCCGCAAAAATCATCACCGACAAAGAAAATCCAATGGCGTTTTATTTCAGCCATATCTTCTTGTCAGTGTTTCATGGGGACACGCAAAAACTTCAGGAACAGTTCGCACTCAATTTTGAGCCCGCAACTAACACCAGCTCTGATGAAAATGTACAAGCATGGACACTGACTCTAAAGCCCAAAAATGCACCGATGAATGCGGTGTTTGAGGCTATCACGCTGCAAGGCAACAGCGATATTGAACGTATTGAGTTGAAAGAGATTCGTGGAGATAGCACAGTGATCGAATTCAGTCAGTTAAGCCATCTACCGGAAGTATTATCAGATGCTGAAGCGAAACAATTCCAACTCTAGTCTTGCCCTTGTTTGGCTTGTTGTTGTAATGCTGTTTAGCGGGTTGTTGACCAAACAATTCGCTTTTTCTTCGTCGGTACCGATTGAAAGCAACATTCTAAAGTTACTGCCCGAAAACCAGCAAGACCCAATGGTAGAGCAAGCCTTTCAGCAGATATCCAGCTCGATGAGCGAGCAAGTGGTATTTATCATAAGCGCTCCCGATATCGAACAAACCATGGTTGCGACCGACGCTTTTGAAAAAGCTCTCAACCAAAGAACTTTTTCAAGTCAGCCAACTCTGTTTAAGCAAGTTCAAGGTAAAATCAACGCCAGCACTCAAAGCCAGTGGAGCGATTTCTATTTTCGTCACCGATCTCAACTGCTGACCCAACAACAAAAAGAGACGCTGACACACTCGCCTGATTCGCGAGCTCAATATGTCATTCAGTCTCTGTACAATCCATTCTCAGGCGTCACTGCAGCAGAGTTATCTCTCGACCCATTCTTGTTATTTCGCGACTACATCAGTGCTATTGGCGTCCAATCAAGTAACTTTGTTCTGAAAGAGGGCTATCTCACGGCCCAGTCGAATGAGCAAACTCATATTTTAGTCACGGCTACTCTGGCGGACTCACCTTATAGCTTGGCGATTCAAGAACAACTTCCAGATCTTGATTCAATTGAGCGCGAGGTCGAAAAACAATTTGGCGTCAAGGTGCAGCATACTGGTGTGGTGTTCTACGCCAATTACGGTACCGAAAGCGCGAAATCAGAAATCAGTACCATTGGTTTGGGCTCATTGGCAGGCGTTATTTTATTGGTGTGGCTGACATTTCGTAGTGCGCTACCACTTGCCTTATCTTTACTCTCAATCAGTACAGGATTATTGGTTGCACTGGCAAGCACTGTCGCTATCTTTGGTAAGGTGCATCTATTCAGCTTGGTGTTTGGCGCTAGCTTGATTGGCGTATCCATCGATTACTCTTTTCACTATCTCACTGACCGTTTGGCCGCAGGAAGCCACTGGCAGAGCGATAAAGGCCTAAAGCATATTTTCATTGCCATCACTCTAGGTTTAATCACCAGCTTAATCGGATACTTAGGGCTACTGGTTGCGCCATTCCCAGGCTTGCAGCAACTGGCTCTGTTTTCGTCGATTGGACTGATCGCAGCTTACGCCAGTGTGGTGTGCTGGTACCCCGTTTTAGCGGTAAAACCAGGCCAAGAGCGCCCTCTTCCCCTGTCGAAACTTTGGCATACTTGGTTAAGCCTTTGGAGCAACCAAAAATTTAGAATTGGCTTACCGTTAACAGTGACTGTCGTTAGCTTGATGTCACTCAGTCAAATTCGTTACGACGACGATATTCGCCAGCTTCAGGCTATGCCCGAACAACTCAAACAACAAGAGCAAGCCATTACTGAGATATCAGGGTTAGGCAGTGGTCAAAATATGCTTTTGGTCACAGCTCAGAGCGACCAAAAGCTACTCAAAAAATTGACAGAAATCACCACAAGCTTAGATTCGCTGGTCAATAGCCAAGGTATCTCCGGGTATCGCAGCATCAATCAACACTTGTTAAGTAAACAAGAACAGCATGATAACTATCAGTTGGTTGAACAACTCTATAGTCAACAAAGCCATATATTACAAAGCTCTCTCGGTTGGTCTACGTTTCCAGAACTACCAAAATTCGAACCAATCACGGTATCTGGATTTTTGGAGTCTCCAGTCTCAGAGCCTGTTCGACCACTTTGGTTAAAACCTATCGACGGGCAAGCAGCGTCGGTCATTTTGATAAAAGACGTCACTGAAGCTGAGCTGTTCTCACAGTGGTTGGAGTCAGATTTTGCTCAGAAGCAAGGTGTGAAACACCTCAATAAAGCGGATGAAATCTCCTCTCTTTTTGCTGAGTACCGCGTCAAGATTACCGAGCTGTTATTGATAGCATTGGCAGCTATTGGCATGCTGTTAGGCTGGCGCTATGGTGTGAAGCAAAGCCTGTTAATGCTGTTGCCTTCATTGATTGCAGGCGTAGCAGGTTTGGCGGTCACGGGCATTTTAGGCTCGACACTGAACCTATTTAACCTGCTTGGTTTGATTCTGATTTTAGGGATTGGCATAGACTACACCCTGTTCTTTGCTGAGCAAAAGAAATCGCTGAGCACCTTATTAGCGATCACCTTGTCAGGTCTCACAACACTACTTTCATTCGGCTTACTGTCGCTGAGCCAGACTCATGCTATTCATAGCTTCGGGGTGACGGTTCTGACAGGGATCTTTGTCGCTTGGCTGCTTTCTCCACTCGCGATCAACAGTAGTAAAAACGTAGAAGGACCAATTACTCGAGAGGCTTTTAGATGATCCAGACATTAAAGGTAACCTTCGCCATACTAGTGGGCATTCTAATGAGTGCCTGCTCGATGGTTTCTCAGCAGCCAAGTGGTGCGAGCGTGTCTATCGATCAAGACACCGATCTAGCACTACCACTGCCAGCTGAACTGGGATACTCATTAACAGCCAGTCAGTTGATTAGCGCTACGTGGGAAAATGATACACAGCAGCTTCCGGTTCAAGTCGAAGTCACACCAGGTAAAGTGGTTTTGGCGGGGTTCTCCTCTTGGGGTACTCGCATTCTATCGCTGCAATACCAGAATCAAGTAATTGATACGCAGGTTTTGTCTGGGCTTGGCGCAACTTTGCCACAACCTGAACAGGTGCTATTTAATTTAATGCTTACCTTATGGCCGGCTGAAGCATGGGCTCAGCCTTTACAAAGCATAGGTTGGCACCTAGTCGATACCGACAAAACAAGAACCGTATTTGATGAAAACCAACAGGCAATCATTCAAATTGATTACCAAACAGATCCTGGTACACACAAAACGGCAGGCGACATTGTTTTCAAACATTTGACCCTGGGCTACAACATCACCATACAAACGTTGAACTCAACGATTGTCGACAATCCAAGTAAGAGTTGAACACTATGCCTATTTACATCCAAGACTGTGGTTTCCACTCAGCGCTAGGCTCAGAGATTGCCGATATTCATGGCTGTCTAAAAGACGAGCGTGAATCAAATATGGTCGAAGTGCACGATATGCTGAACGATGGTAAACACACTGTCGTTGGTCAGATCGCGGGTGAACTACCACCGATTCCTTCAGATCTTACGCAATACGCCACTCGCAACAATCAACTGGCGCTGTCGGCTCTTCACCAAATTGAAGATTCTATCGAGCAAGCCAAATCTCAGTTTGGCGCAGATAGAATTGCTGTTGTTATTGGCACCAGCACATCTGGGATCTCCGATGGTGAAGCAGTCTTCAAACAAAAATTGGCAAACGGCGAGTTTCCAGCAGATTACCATTACTCAAAACAAGAGCTTGGTGATACCTCAGAGTTCGTTAGCCAGTATTGCGCATTAACGGGGCCAAACTACGTCATATCTACGGCTTGCTCATCCAGTGGCCGCGTATTTCTGACCGCCCAGCGCTTATTAGATTCAGGTATGGCTGATGCCGTGTTAGTGGGTGGTGTGGATACATTGTGTAAGCTGACACTCAATGGTTTCCACGGTCTTGAAGCACTCTCAACAACACATTGTAAGCCATTTAGTGCAACCCGAGAAGGTATCAACATAGGAGAAGCAGCGGCATTTATGTTGCTCAGCAAAACAAAGTTAGCCGGTGTTAATGCAGCACAAGACACGTCAAACATTGCCTTATTGGGCTGTGGGGACAGCTCTGATGCACACCACATTTCAGCGCCACACCCTGAAGGCAATGGTGCTGAACAAGCAATGAAAAAAGCGTTACATTCTGCACAGTTAAACGCAGAAGACATTGGTTATATCAATGCACATGGTACAGCAACGCCACTCAATGACTCGATGGAAAGTAAAGCCATTCATCGTATTTTTGCAAACAAGGTTCCCGTCAGTTCTACCAAACCGCTGACCGGGCATACTCTAGGCGCAGCAAGTGCGATTGAGGCTGCAATTGCGTGGCATATTTTGAAATATGACTTACCGCTTCCCTTACAAAAATGTCAGGATAAAGCTGAAGATATTGAGATTGATTTGGTAAACTGTTCACAGAAACTTAAAGCAAAGAACATCTTAAGCAACTCGTTTGCTTTTGGTGGCAACAACATTAGCCTGATTTTTGGTGTAGTAAATGACTGATATCCCTTCTGTAGACCAACTTCTCCCTCACGATGATCCGATGATATTAATCGATCGTGCTATCAGCGTAGAGGCGTTGTCGATCCACTGTCAGGTCGATATTGGTGACCATAATCTGTTCTTTGACGCCGAATCTCAAACGGTACCAGCATATGTTGGAATCGAGTTTATGGCGCAGTCTGTAGCGGCATGGTCTGGATATCACGCACTTAAAAACGGCACCACGCCCCCAATCGGATTCTTACTCGGCTCTCGTCGCTATAAATCACTGTGTGATGAGTTTACTCAAGGTCAGACCCTTGATATCTACGCCGAACAGATGATGGAAGACAGCGGTATGGCTGTGTTTACCGCAAGAGTCGAAGACCGAGGTGAGTTAGTGGCTCAATGCCAACTCAACGTCTACGTGCCGACCGAACAAAAATTACAAGAAATGAAAACTAGGAGCCCATCATGAGCCGTCAGGTTTTAGTCACTGGTGCCAGTAAAGGTATTGGTAAAGCGATCGCTATTCAACTCGCGAAAGACGGGTTTGAAATCGCCGTTCATTACATGGGTGACAAGCAAGGTGCTGAAGAGACGCTAAAGTCGATCACCGAACTGGGTGGCGCTGGACGTCTTATTCAATTTGATATCAGCAAACGAAGCGAGTGTCGCGAAAAGCTTGAGTCTGATATCGCTGAACATGGTGCTTACTATGGTGTAGTGAACAACGCGGGCATTACTCGTGACACTGCATTCCCCGCGATGACGGAAGAAGAGTGGGATGGTGTGATCCATACCAACCTAGATAGCTTCTACAACGTACTTCACCCTTGTGTAATGCCTATGGTTCAAAAGCGTAAAGGTGGCCGTATCGTCACTCTAGCGTCGGTATCCGGCATTATGGGTAACCGTGGTCAAACTAACTATGCTGCAGCAAAAGCGGGGGTGATTGGCGCAACTAAGTCTCTTGCTCTAGAACTCGCAAAACGCAAGATCACGGTAAACTGTGTCGCTCCTGGCTTAATTGACACAGGTATGGTTGACGAGCACGTGAAAGATCATGCACTTCCTCAAGTACCACTGCGCCGTATGGGTGAGCCGGAAGAAGTAGCCGGCCTAGTCAGCTACCTAATGTCTGATATTGCAGGCTACGTAACTCGCCAAGTGATTTCAGTAAATGGAGGCTTAGTATGACCCGCCGCGTTGTTGTAACTGGAATGTCTGGTGTTACTGCTTTTGGTAACGACTGGCAACAGATAGAGCCTAAGCTAAAGGCCTGTGAAAATGCGACTCAATATATGCCAAGCTTCGAGCAATATGATGGTCTCAACACAAAACTTGCCGCGCCTATTGATGACTTCCAACTGCCTAAACACTACAAGCGTAAGCAAGTGCGTGGCATGGGCCGTGTATCACGCCTAGCTACCGTTGCGACTGAGAATGCATTGGAGCAAGCCGGCTTAATTGGTCACGATGTATTGACCAATGGCGAAACTGGTATCGCTTACGGCTCTTCAACTGGCAGTACCGATGCGGTTGGTGCTTTCGGAGTAATGCTGAACGAGAAGTCGACACGAGCAATCACAGCAACCACTTACGTTCAAATGATGCCACACACAGCCGCGGTAAACGTAGGTCTGTTCTTTGGTCTGCGTGGCCGCGTGATTCCCACCAGCAGCGCCTGTACTTCAGGAAGCCAAGCCATTGGTTACGCCTATGAAGCGATCAAGCATGGTTACCAAACCGTAATGGTTGCCGGTGGTGGTGAAGAGTTATGCCCAACTGAGTCTGCCGTTTTCGATACCCTTTTCGCTACCAGTTTAAAAAACGACACACCCAAGAAATCCCCTAGCCCATACGACAGCGAGCGTGATGGCTTGGTTATCGGCGAAGGCGCTGGAACCCTGATCCTTGAAGAGTACGAACATGCTGTTGCTCGTGGCGCAAAGATCTACGCAGAAATCATAGGTTTTGCGAGCAACTGTGATGCGGCTCATGTGACTCAACCTCAGATGGAAACCATGCAAATCTGTATGGAGAAAGCATTGAGAGACGCACAACTTCCAGCTGAGAAGATTGGCTATGTTTCTGCGCACGGTACTGCGACTGAAAAAGGTGATATTGCAGAGAGTAACGCGACAGCGAATATCTTTGGTGAAGTACCAATCAGCTCTCTTAAGAGTTACTTTGGCCATACGCTTGGTGCATGTGGTGCAATTGAAGCGTGGCTCAGCCTAGAGATGATGCATAGCGGTTGGTTCAGCCCAACCCTAAACCTTAAGAATGTCGATGAACAGTGCGGCAAGCTCGATTACATCACGGGCTCAGGTCGCGAATTGGATGTTGAATACTTGATGAGCAACAACTTTGCTTTTGGTGGAATCAACACCTCTATCATCTTCAAGAAAGTCTAAGCTTAGCTACATAAAACGCTAAGTAAATAAAAAGGTTCATCGCGCATTAGCGGGAACTAAAAACAAAAACGGTAGTAAGTGACATGGTTTAGTCGCCAAACAAAAATCATACACAAACTACCGTTTTCATGCCGAATCATACTTTCCTATCTTCATTCTGGGAAGGCTTTCAAATAGTAAAGTCTCACCAGACAGCATCACTTATTACCCTGACTCTTAAACCTAACTCTGAGGCTAAGTGCCTTTGTGGTCTCGAGGCCGAGGCTATTCATGAGTATCAATGGCGTCATGTAAAAGAGGCCATGTTGCTCGGTGTTCCTGTTGAACTTTCCGTTCAAACACGAAGAATCAAGTGTCGTGACTGCGGCATAAAAACAGAGTCTCTATCTTGGTTAGAGCCTTATGCTCGTATAACGAAGCGCTTAAAAAGTTATATAGAACAACTGCTGCCTCTTCTTCCCATTAAGCATATCTCCCAGTTAACAAGCGTACATTGGCACACCATTAAAGAGATAGATAAACGCCGACTTCGACAAGTTGTACCGTCAGTGAAATGGGAAGAGCTAAGGCAGCTCGTCATGGACGAGTTCGCTATCTTTAAAGGGCATAGGTATGCCACGGTCATTGTTGACGCTAAGATTCATCAAGTCATTTGGATAGGGTTAGGCCGTAGCCGCAAGGACATACGACCGTTCTTCGAGCTGTTAGGCAAGCATGGCAATAATATCGAAGCGGTCGCGATGGACATGAATACGGCTTTTGACCTTGAAGTTCAAGCGCATTGCCCGAACGCAAAAATCGTTTACGACTTATTCCATGTTGTCGCTAAGTTCGGTCGTGAGGTCATGGATAGAGTCAGAGTCGACCAAGCCAACAAGCTCAAGCAAGATAAAAAGCGAGGCAATGGGTCAAGCGCTCACGCTGGGTGTTGTTGAAAAATAGAGGC
>NZ_AJYZ02000042.1:601111-635929 GCF_000272045.2 Vibrio crassostreae 9ZC13
AAAATAATCGGAACAACTAGCCAGCTTAGAAGAACGATAAACCTGATGTTCTATCGCTATTAACTATTAGAAGATCTATCGATCATTATCAGCATCGAACAATATCGTATAAGTAGAGTGACTGATCGCCCCCCTTCCCCTGAATGTTAAACGATGCAATAGAGTTGCTATATTTGATGGATCAAGGCCTTCAAACTAGAGTTTAGGCTGACCAAAAGATCAGGCAATATCCTCGTATTCGATCCCTCTGCCGCTAAACCCCACTATGCTACTCATTATAAAGTCACTGAGCACTCCAGCCAAGAATGCCATAAAGGTTGCCCTAGCATTTTGTTTAGCTATCTACCTTGCGTTGTATTTTAACCTTGAGAAGCCTTACTGGGCGGCTATCGTGGTCAATATATTGGCCATCACTGATACTATTACTGCTGGCAAGAAAAAAGGCATTCTCAGATTGTTGGGGACGCTTTGTGGCGCGTTTGTCGGGCTTTGGTTAATCGCTGTTTTTGGGCAAGATCGATATTATTTTTTAGCAAACATCGCACTGTTACTCGCAATTTGTATATACATGGGTTCCGATCCGGTCATCGGCTATGCTTACATTACGGCATTTATTGTCTGCATCCTGCTGGCGATATCTGGCAGCTTTGATGGTGTAGCTACATTTAATATTGCGGTACTAAGGCTGCAAGAAACCCTGCTTGGCTTCGTGGTCTATACGACCATCTATAGCGTGGTTTGGCCTGAGGATGATGACACACGCTTTAACAACGAAGTCAGTGTTGTTTTAGAGGCGATGTCTCCCCTCATTCATTCACTCGCTTGCAATGACTCAGCGCAGCGTTTCCAGTTACACACGAGCTGCGAGTTAAATATTGAAAGCCCGACCTTCAAAGCGCTGAACGATCTGATGCGACTGCCCGATTTGCATGGCCGTATGCCTGCCAGAAAGCAGTGGAAGCATCAACAGCAAACTCAAGCAATCTGGGTTGCCAAACAGTTACTGCAAAACGCCCATGATCAAGGGGTTGATCACAATGATTTTTCGATACTTAACCAGGCTATGGCTTTTATTGAAGCATCATCGGTTAATGTCGATTACAAGCCCCCTTTTCCAGAGACAGTCAAACAATTCTACCAGGGTAACTTTAAGAAAAAGCGCTTATTTGCCCGATTACTTGACAACAGCCAGCAACGATTAAGCAATACGTTAGTCGGCACAATGAGCTTCATCTCAGCAATTCTAGTCTGGATATATCTACCAATATCATCGGGAAGTCTGTTCATCATTAACAGTGCCATTTGCGCCTTGATATTAAGCAACATGCCTAGGCAAATGATAAAGCACTGGACCATTGGCTACTTAGCCTTTGGGTCACTGTTCCTCATTCAGTATGTTCTGCTGTTACCTTCGATGACCGAAGTATGGCAATTAATGGCATTTTACTTTGTTAATGTCTTTACGGTGTATCGCCTGTTCGCTGGTAATCAGTGGATGGTCTATCGAGTTCTCGGGGGCAACCTATTAGTAATGATTACCATGAGCGCAACGCAACTTGTGCCTGTTTATGACGTCACTACCCCTTTGAACCTACTCATTTATATGATGGTTGCACTGGCTTTCATCCGCTTTTACACCCGCTTAATACACCGTAAAAGTTAACCACTATAACCTCACACAAAGACCACTAAGGCATAAAGTAATGAAAATGAGTAAATGCTCTGCGCTTGTCGTTATCGACCTGCAACAAGGTATCGTTGATCAATTACCGGAAACCGTGTCCCGACCGATCATAGAGAATAGCCTTGCTCTCTGCGATGCATTTGATGATGCTGATTTACCCGTAATTATTGTTAATGTAGCCGGTCGTCCACAAGGCCGAACGGAACTGCAAAATAAAGCGGCTCAGCCTGACGCATCAAAGATCGTATGGGGAGAGGTCATCGAAAGCCTGCGCCTAAACCCTAATTATCGCTATCTAACCAAATATTCCTGGGGTGCATTTACCAACACAGATTTGCAGAAGCAGCTTTGTGAGCAAGGTATTACGGATATTTATCTGACCGGGGTAGCAACAAGTATTGGGGTCGAATCAACGGCTAGACAAGCATTTGAACTGGGTTATAACGTGGTGATTGTCGAAGATGCGATTGCAGATATGAACCCGATGAACCACCAGCACAGCTGCCAAAATATATTCCCAAAACTCAGTGTTTTAGCAAAAGCTCAAGACTTGCTATAACTGTCTCGTCCTAAAATACGTTGACCGTATTTTCATTAAACAATAAAAAGCCGACAGCGAATTAAGCTGTCGGCTGATGATCGTTCTATCTCAAGTACATTCTATCTCAAACAAGAGAAATAGGATTAAGCGTTAGCTTCACGCTCAGCGATGAACTCAAGAGCCATCTTGATACGAGCGATTACGCGCTCTTTACCAACAAGCTCCATCACAGCATCAACAGAAGGAGACTGACCACCGCCTGTTACTGCTACACGAAGTGGCATACCGATTTTACCCATGCCGATCTCTAGCTCTTCACATACAGCTGCAATTACACCATCTTTGATGTTTGCAGTAGTGAAATCTTCAAGTGCTTCAACCTTAGCAAGAGCAAGCTCTAGTGGGCCTTTAGCAACACCACGTAGGTGCTTCTTCGCTGCACCAGCTTCAAACTCAGAGAAATCTTCGTAGAAGTAACGAGATTGCTCAGCAAGTTCGATAAGCGTGTTACAACGCTCGCCAACTAGCTTGATCACTTCAGTGATAGCTGGGCCATTTGTTGTATCGATCTTCTGTGCGTCTAGGTGCCATTGCAGGTATTTAGCAACGTACTCAGGCTCAGAAGTCTTGATGTAGTGGTTGTTCAACCAAAGTAGCTTATCAGTGTTGAATGCAGAAGCAGACTTGCTGATAGCCTTCAGGCTGAAGAATTCAATCATCTCTTCTTGAGAGAAGATCTCTTGGTCACCGTGAGACCAGCCTAAACGAACTAGGTAGTTGTTTAGTGCATTTGGTAGGTAACCTTCGTCGCGGTATTGCATTACAGAAACAGCACCGTGACGCTTAGAAAGTTTCGCACCGTCATCACCAAGAATCATTGCACAGTGAGCGAAAGTTGGAACTGGCGCGCCTAGTGCTTCATAGATGTTGATTTGACGAGGTGTGTTGTTGATGTGGTCTTCACCACGAACAACGTGTGTAATACCCATATCCCAGTCATCCACTACAACTACGAAGTTGTATGTTGGTGCACCGTCTGTACGACGAATGATTAGGTCATCAAGTTGGCTGTTCGCGATTTCAATGCGACCACGGATTTGGTCATCAAATACTACGCTGCCTTCTTTAGGGTTACGGAAACGGATAACGCATGCATCACCTTCTTTTGCTGCTTCGTTTGCTGCAACAATTTTAGGGTGGTTAGCATCGTAACGAGCCATCTCTTTGTTTTCTTCTTGCTCTGCACGAATTTCATCAAGCAGTTCTTTAGACGCGTAGCATTTGAATGCTTTGTCTTCAGCAAGTAGCTTATCAACCATTTCGTTGTAACGGTCAAAACGCTTAGATTGGTAGTAAGGACCTTCATCCCATTCCATACCCATCCATTGCATGCCTTCTAGAATTGCATCAACCGCTTCTTGAGAGTTACGCTCAAGGTCCGTGTCTTCGATACGTAGAACGAATTCACCACCTTGGTTCTTAGCGAATAGCCAAGAGTAAAGTGCAGTACGTGCACCACCAACGTGAAGATAGCCAGTTGGGCTAGGAGCAAAACGAGTTTTAACCGTCATTTAAATACCTTGATTATGTAGGTGATTCTTTTAGTGCTCGCCATTACAAGGCCTGCAATAGTCAAACATCACTAAATTTTGGGCGCTATTTTATCACCACCGCTTAAATCTACAATCAGTAGTGAATGATTAATGCGCTGTTGTTGTACGAAAGCCGTTATTGAAAGGCCAATTACGCCCTTAAAGTCGTAAATAGATAGTCTTAGCAAGTAGATTATAGCCGCACATTCTTAATTTCCCTCTTCCATTCCAAACTGAAACCACCAGCTAGCACTCCACCAAGATCAAATTCTTGAATTTATGTTTGACCTTACCCTTACGGGAAGGTTTATGTTAGGCGTAGATGAGAATTGGAGTATCGATATGAACTACTACACAACGGCGCTCAACGGCCTAAATTGCATGGGTTGCGCGAAGAAAGTTCGCACACTGTTTAGCGATCTCGACAGCACGATGATTAATGACATATCGCCGACCTACATCGATATTTCGACTCCATTTAGTTACATTCAGCTCAACGAACAGTTAGCAACGCTTGGCTATTCTATGGGTAATCAGCTGCACCTTTCGCTATCCGGTCTGAGTTGCGGCAAGTGTGTGAGCAAACTGACTAAAGCGCTTGAACAAACTGAGCAAGCCTTAAACCTAGAAGTCAGCAAACAGGAATTATCACTGGTTACTCTGCTTTCTGAGTCTGAGGTGATTAAGCTGGTCGAAAGCCTGGGTTACCACGCAGCTCCCTACTCAGAAACGAATGACCTTTCATCGAGTTCAGATTTAGAAGACGAACAAGCAGATAAAAAGAGTGAAGATAAAACCGCAGCTAGCCAATATACCTATCACCTTGTTCTTGAGGGGATGACTTGTGCGAGTTGTGTCTCTTCGGTAGAGAAAGCACTGAAAAAGAATGAGTTTGTCGACCAAGCTCAGATCAACCTTGCCGAACAAACTGCCTTGGTTTTCACCTCCAAAACACGTGATCTCATTGAAAACAAGCTCATCGAATCAGTCAAAGCTGCGGGGTATGGCGCCGAGTTTGTTGATGATGCGGCAACACAACAACAAAAACAGCAAGAGCAACAACTTCGCACTCAACAGGCCTTCCTAAAAAATTCAGTGGGTGCGCTACTGCTTGGGGCACCGCTAATGGCATGGGGCGTGTTCGGCGGCAGCATGACCATTGCCACATTTAACGATCAACTGGCTTGGGGCTTGGTTGGTGTCGTTTGTTTGATACTGCTTGCTACCTCAGGTCGTAGCTTCTTCACGAATGCTTGGCAGTCTCTCATGTATAAGCGCGCGACCATGGATACCTTAGTCGCTCTAGGTACAGGCGCAGCATGGTTCTATTCAATGTTGGTTGTGCTGATTCCATCATGGTTTCCAGAACCATCTCGCCATGTCTACTTTGAAGCAAGCGCAATGATCGTTGGCTTAATTTCTTTGGGTCATTACATCGAAGCCAAAGCCAAAGCGCGTACCACAAAATCTTTACAGGCATTGATTAACTTACAGCCTCAAAAAGCGGTGGTTATTGTCGATGGCAAAGAACAAACCATCGCAGTAGAAGCGATTCAGGTAGGCATGCAGGTACGAGTAAAACCCGGAGAAAAAGTACCGGTTGATGGTGTCGTAGTCTCAGGTGAATCTTATATCGATGAGTCGATGCTGACCGGTGAACCACTGCCCAACGTCAAAACAATAAATGATGGCGTTTCTGCGGGCACTATTAATGGGGATGGTAGTTTAATTATTGAAGCGACTGGGATTGGATCAAGCACCATGCTGGCTCGGATCATTCAAATGGTTCGCCAAGCGCAAAGCAGTAAACCAGCAATCGCCAAGCTTGCCGATTCTATCTCAGCCGTTTTTGTTCCGGTTGTGGTCGCAATCGCAGTTGCTGCCGCCTTAGTTTGGTTTTTTGTTGGCCCACAACCAAGCGCCAGTTACATGTTAGTGGTATCAACCACAGTGCTGATCATCGCTTGTCCATGTGCCTTAGGCCTTGCGACACCACTTTCAATTACTGTCGGCGTTGGCAAAGCCGCTGAGTTTGGCGTTCTGATCAAAGATGCCGATGTGTTGCAATCTGCAAGCAAAATTGATGCTGTCGTGTTTGATAAAACAGGCACATTAACCCAAGGTAAGCCAACCGTTCAGCAAGCCTTTTATGGCGATTTATCAGAACAAGAATTACTGGCTTGTGCTTATTCAGTAGAAGTAGGATCTGAGCACCCACTTGCCAAAGCCGTTTGCCAATATGCAGAGAGCTTGGAAGTTTCAGTACTCCGACACAGCGAATTTGAAAACCAACGAGGGCTTGGGGTTCAAGTAACAATTAACGGCAAGAAAGTGCAAGTTGGCTCGCTTAAGTACCTCACCCAATTAGGTATCAATACAGAGGTTGGCGCGGATTTCATCGAGCTTTGCCGCTCGCAAGCGTGGACGCCTATTTTCATTGCGATTGACCAAAAACTGGAAGGCATATTGGGCATTTCAGACGCGTTAAAAATAGATAGCAAACAGGCGATAGCTCAACTAAAATCCGCCGGAATTCACACTGTGCTATTAACGGGCGACAACGACTCTGTAGCTCAAGCGATAGGTAAAAACGTCGGTATCGACGAAGTGATTTCAGAAGTGCTTCCAGAGCAGAAAGCTCAACACATTGTTCAGCTGCAACAGCAATATAAGAGTGTTGCCATGGTCGGAGACGGTATTAACGACGCGCCTGCACTTGCTCAAGCAGATATAGGCATAGCAATGGGTAGCGGCAGCGATGTGGCGATTGAAAGTGCGCAAATGACACTACTCAACTCGTCGCCATTATCTGTCAGTAACGCGATTGAGCTTTCCCAAGCGACCGTGAGAAACATGAAGCAAAACCTGTTTGGTGCCTTTATCTATAATTCACTTGGTATTCCAATTGCGGCTGGTGTGCTCTACCCATTCTTTGGATTTTTACTTAGCCCTGTCGTTGCAGGCGCTGCGATGGCGATGTCATCAATCACCGTAGTCAGCAATGCCAACAGATTAAGACTGTTCAAACCCACTCATTCTAATATCAACAAAAACCATATTCATGAGGTTAACCATGATTCGTAAAATTATGACTCTTACTGCACTCGCTGCAATCTCAGGACAAGCTTTAGCTACTGATGTTCTAAACCACAAATCTCCATACTGCGGCTGCTGCACAGAATGGACAGAACATATGCGAGATGCTGGGTTCGATGTTACTGAGAAGCTCCACGATGATATGAACCCAATCAAGCAGAAACTAGGGATAACACAAGAGCTAGCCTCTTGCCACACTGCAGAGATCGACGGATACGTATTTGAAGGACACATTCCAGCAGATGACATTAAAGCCTTTCTAGAAAACCCACCACGTAATGCGATTGGTTTAGCGGTTCCGGGTATGCCAATGGGTTCGCCAGGCATGGAATATGGCGATAAGAAAGACGAGTATTCTGTGTATGCGTTTAATGAAAAAGGTCAGGTGTTTGAATACCGTCACTACAACGGGAAATAGAACCTAAACAGACCAACACACAGCAATAAAAAGAAGTCATAAAAATAGAGCCTAGCATTCAGTAAACCCAAGACTGTGGTTTACTTGCTAGGCTCTTTGCTTTTGGACAGTAAAGCAAATCTTGTCGCGGCACCAACCGGGCTGTTAGTACCGCTATGTTCCCCTCGCTAATTAGCTAGCAAGCTATTTAGCAAAAAGATATTTAGCGAAGAAGCTCACTCGGCTAATAATCTAATAGACTAAGCAACCAAGCGAATCAGCTTAGAAGCCGTAAGAAGCACCGAATACGAATGCGTTGTTCTGCTTAGAATCGCCGTTTGCGAAATCTACACCGTTAGCTTGGCTACGGAATTCAAAGTAAGGTTGAACACCTTGACGAGTCCATGTTGCACGTAACTCGTGGTCCATCGCTTCAGCATCAATCATGTATACGTTGTTGTAGCTAAGCGCTAGGTCAGCATTCACTGTGTAAGCAATGCGGTTATCCATGCGGTAGTCTGTGTCAGCATTAGCTGAAGTATCATCGATGTGTGCACGAGTACGGTTACTAATAGAGATGCCGTTGTCGAAGTTGTAACCGATCTTAACTAGTGGACGGAACTGAATGCTTTCGCCTGCAGAGAATAGGTGTTGGTAACCCGCAGCAACCCATAGGTTGTCAGTGATGTTGAAAGATTGCTCACCACCTACAGTGATGCCTGGAGTAGTATTACCTGCACCGCCATTTTCAGATTCAAGTTTGCCCAGTTGGATACCATCAAACTCAGAATAAACCGTGAAGCCGCCTAGAGAGTTGTCAAACGTGTGACCAGCTTCTAGCGTAGAAGTCATGTCAGAACCGTGGATACGGCCATCGTCATGAATTTGGATGTTACCCGTTACGTAAGAAGAACCAGCAAAAGCACTAGAAGCGAAAGCAAGAGAAAGAGCACTTAGAGCGATAATTTTTTTCATAGTAAACTGCCTTAGTTTAATTTTTTCAGCGGCACATCTTCGGTACATCATTCACCTTCACCGCTTGAGTAGTTGGTAGCCTCCCTGGCATGAAATCTATGTTGCTCGAATTAATTCGCGTTTAAAAATAAAAGGGACAGCAGAGTGATCCCTCTCACTATCAAAAAAAGACAAGTTATTTAAAACTTTAAAATCAACAACTTAAAAACATAAAAATTGATAAAAAACTTAAGATGGAAAAATATACAGATCGGGATCACGTTATTTCACGAAGAAAAATTAGATCTAGATAGTTGAATCACATCTGATTTAGAGTTTTTTACAGGGGGCTTATTTTTTGAAGAGAATAATGAGAAGCGCGTCACTTTTGGGATTAAAGTCACCTTATGTGCATTGTTGATGATATGACCAAAGGCGATTTCTATATGTTTCAGTTTTGGATATGCACCTAATTCGCAGTAAACAAAAAGAGCTCCCGTTTTATCTTGAATAAGATAAAGGTCAGGAGCTCTTCTACTAATAGTGCTTATCGATTATTTAACTGAGGTCACTCGACTTACTTTCTCACCACTTTCTGAAATAGAGCGGATGTAAGTCTCACCAGAAACTGATGGACGTTGTTGCTCATCGTATGTTAGCCAGTTTTCGCCATCAGCAGAGTATTGCAGCTCTACACCTGGGAATTGAACGTTCATCGCTAGCTTACCGTCAACAACCTTCGCACCTGGAACTGGTAGTCGGTAATCAATACCCGCTTTTTCTAGCTTAGCTAGCTCACGTTGACCAAGAATATTCGCGAAGCGATTAAAGTCGCTGTTCAACGCTTGCTTATTCACTAAGTTAGTTTCTTGAGAGTATTCAACACCAACCTTGTAGTCGTTTTCCCAATCTGCTCGGTGCCATGCGCGCTCTGCTGCTGCCAATACGCGAGGGAACACCATGTATTCATATTGCTCGTCAGTACGTACTGTTTCTGACCAAAGTTGAGCTGACAGACCGTAGAAAGGTTTCGCTTCAACCTCACCTTTACCAGTAAAACCATTGCCATCACGGTCTAATGATGTTTCTGCGTTTTGTGGCATGTTTTCTGGTGCGAAGCCAAACATCTTACGAGTATCGGTTGCACGTGTTGCCCAGTAGTAACCACGCTCAGCTGCATCAACTTCGTATGGCATATCCATGTATACGTAGTCTGGGTTAGAGACAATCACGTCATACCCTTTTGCTGACCAATCGTATACTGATGAAGTTCCGCCCCAGTAAAGAACGTCCCAGAAGTTCACGCGTGTACTTTCGGTCGCAAATGCTTCCTCGCCTTCGCTGTATTTCAGACCATCTTGCCATGCTTGGAAGTGGGGAATACCCTTCTCAGCAACAATCTTAGAAACCTGTTCTGCGAAGTGGCTTGGTAGATGACCGAAATCGCTTACAGTACCATCAGCGATCAATGACTGACATTGTGGTGATTGTTGGAACGGCTTATCTTGCTTAGACAAATCGATGTTGCCTTTCCAAGCCACTTTATCTTCTGCATTAATATCTTGTAAGCCTGCGCCTAACTTGATGTTTTTCGCTTCATCGCCGCCGAAGTGCCAAGTCGTTAGCGGTACGCCCGCTTCTTGGTGCATTGCCGCCACTTCAGAGATTACTTTATCGACGAAGTGAGTTGATGACTCCATACATGGGTTAATGAAGCTTTGCTTATCGTAGAACTGAACCGTGGTTACATTCGATGTATCTTGCGGATCCATCAAGCGGTATTCGTTCGCTTCTGCTTCTTTGCCTTCCGCCATGAGACGAGTGTAACGCGCTTCCATTGATACCACAGCTGAACGAGCGTGTGCTGGCATATCAATTTCAGGGATAACTTCGATGCTGCGCGCTTTAGCGTAGCTTAGGATCTCGACGTAATCCGCTTTACTAAAGAAACCAGAGCCAAAGTTGTCTGTTGTTGGACCAGAACCTAGCTGAGGCAGTAAGCAGCTTTGTTCATCCAAATCAAAACAACGATTAGACCCTACATCCGTTAGCTCTGGTAAACCTGGAATTTCTAAACGCCAACCTTCATCATCCGTTAGGTGAAGGTGCAGTTTATTCATCTTGTATGCCGCCATTTGATCTAGCGTTGCTAGGATGGCATCTTTTGAGTGGAAGTTTCGAGCAACGTCCACCATCACACCACGATAATCAAAGCGCGGCGCATCTTTAATTGACAGTTGTGGTAATGATTCAGCGTTCTGACTATCTATTAGGCCAAAAATAGACTGAACTGCGTAGAAAGCACCCGTTTTATCAAACGCTTTAATTGCAATCCCCTCTTCCGAGATGCTTAGTTCATAAGCGCCAGATTTCGCTAAATCACCCGTAAACTGAGTAGGAACAACAGCGACACTCACAGGTAGGTCGCCACTCACATCTACGTTTACCACATCTGCACGTTCTTCAATTGCTGCGAATTGCTCAGCGTCGAATGCGTCTTTAGGTAGGGCAATACCACCAGCAATGCTAACTGAACCTTCACCGGCTTCTACCGACATTGGCGTTGGCAATAGCGTTGTTGATACATCTTGAGTTGCTAGATCAGCATTCTTTTCAAAACGCGTCACCGCTGTCGCCATTACGTTATTATCATCAGGCGTACGCTTAAGGTTATTACCCTCTAGACCAGTTACGAACGATGCAACATCTTCTGTATTCAATGATGCAATCATCTTAGGTTCTGCGTTTGCCGCCGTCACGAATGCACCTGGCATAAAGTCAGTTTCAAACAGTTGCCAGTATTCACTCGTTAACGGAAGAACCACTTCTTCACCAGCCGCAAAGCCGTCAAATTTTTCAGTAGGTTCTAGCTTGTGAAGGTCACCAGTAACGCGAGTGATCTTAAATTGCTCATTATCAACATCTAAAATAAGACGAATACTGTGGAAGTAGATGCTCCAATCTTTAGAGTCAATCGCTTCACCGTCATTGGTTAGCGTCATGTTCACTTTATTACATGACGCCCATTCAGCACCTAGGTCCTGACAAGCCAAGCCTTCATTCGCACCATGATTAGTTAGAATTTCGTACTGAACATCAAGATTATCAGCCAGTGCATTCACTACTTTTTGTTCTGGTGCTTGCGTTACTGCACAACCTGTTAGGCCAGCCAATACCGCTACAGATAGTAAGTTTCTCTTCAACATCGTATTCACCCATAAATTAAAAATTGAGTAAGAAGCAAAATGGAGCGCTTCGAAAGTTAGATAAACTATATGGGCTTATTTTTTACCGTGAATTAAATCGAGCTAATAAAGTGACCGGCTTCAAATCTCAAAAATATTGATGAATTTAATTTAAATAAAATCATCAAGTTACAAGCAACGGCACTTCCGTCATTTTAATTTTGACGTAAAATTTGAGAAATGAATCACAATCTTTTTTACCGATTTCATAAAATCGTGTCATTGGTAGTCAGAAAGGATTTAGAGTTTCAGCGTATTGTTATACTTTTCGTACAAACAACGTGACATTGTTCTCAAAAAAAACCGTTAAAAAACATCGTCAAAATCGATTTTAACGAGTTTAATACTTCCTTAAGGAGCTCCCTTTGCGTCCACTCTGGTACATGGTTTTATTCGTTCTCGCTTTTTCAGCTAGGCAAGCGGTCGCCGAGCCCCTTTATTGGCAAGCACAAAAGGATGATCTGACACTCACTATCTTAGGTTCAGTGCACGTTGGAGACGAGAGTATGTACCCCCTTCCTTCGGCGATCACCGACGCGCTAAAAAACAGTGATGGCTTAATTATCGAAACGGATATCAGAAAGTCTGATGGCGTTGTATATCCCCGCAACAAACTCACGACTGCCGATGTACTCAATACAGAACAGCTGCAATTATTAACCGACATATCAAAATCATTGGGCATGCCGACGCAACAACTGCTTCGCTCACCGCCTTGGGCAACTTCTCTCTCCATACAAATGCAGCAGTTAAAAAACCTTGGTTATGGCTCCGCCAGCGGCGTTGATGCGACGCTAGCGAACAAAGCGACTACCCAAGATGTTCCGGTTATCAGTTTGGAGCCTCTGCAATTCCAAATAGACCTGATGACAAAACAAAAGGACGACGGTAAAGAGTGGTTAGTCAGTAGCCTTGAAGAATTTGACCAAACTGATCGCGTGGTTCATTGCCTGATTGAAAGCTGGAAAGCGGGTGATTTAGCGAAGCTGGAAGCCTTCTCAGAACTGTCAGAGATGTCGCCTGAACTTGAGAAAGCATTCTTAACCGATCGCAACATAGACTGGGCAAACAAACTATCCTCCAATGATTGGAAGCTTAAGACTAAAGGGAACTACATGATAGTAGTTGGTACCTTGCACCTAATTGGAGAAGGTAACCTTATACAGTTATTAGAAAAGAAAGGCTTCAGTGTCATTCAGCAATCACAAAGCCAATCAGCCCAATGTCAATTTGAGACTAGCTAAAAAAGCTAACGATGCTCAACCTCATTTTGTTTTCGTTATAAAAGCATTTCCTTAATAACAGAATCTTTACATTTAATAGCACCATTGCAGTGCTATTATCTTTCGCTCTTTTTACCTATGGCGTTGTTCTAATGAAACCAGTACTTTTTGCTTTCCCTTTAGCCCTCACGATGCTGATGCCCACGGCAGCGTCTGCCAAAGAAACTTGTACGGTAGAACAATTTCAAGCTATCGACATTCAGCCAGATACAAAGGGGGGCGTGATAGATAAAGAAAGTGGGCAATTTCTCATTACAGAGAAACCACCGATGCGCTGCGCCAATATTACGTTCACAACATCTACAACACGAAACCGTATCGCAAGCCAAATGAATGGTAATTTTGAAGCAAACTTTTACGACAACCAAACGGGAAGTTCTCACTCGGTGACGTTTGATGAAGATGAAATAAAGGCAGGTTACATTCGAATAGGCCCGAATAAGCCAGCGGAAGCGTATGTTTGTTTTGTTACCTCGGAAACACCGATAAAAGATATTACGTGCGATGTGAATTGATCATTGAGTTGCTTGAAGAAAAAAACAGGGCTAAGGGAAAGGTCCGTTTTCCGCATAGCCCTATTTTGCTGCTTACTCGGTAGCTTAAAGTATGTCTGTACTCGCTTCGGAATAACGTGCGATAATCGGATTTTCTAATGCATTCGGATCGCTCGGCGACCACATTCCACGCTTCATTCCTTTCACAATCAAATGAATCACCGCGGCATCAATAGCAGACATCACAGCAATATTGACCGGTTCATTTTGGCTATAGCCCATCTCTACTTCCAACAGTTCTTTGTAATCAACAAATCGAAATGCGCCGAACCCAATCTCGTGTGAAGAGATAGTTTTAGTGGTGGTGACACTCAATAGAACTTGCCCGGTTCTAACGTCAACCGCTCTTAAATTCACAGTGACTTGATCCGTTCTATATTGTCCAGAACCACCGATCCCAAGATACTTAGCACCCGCACCGCCTGTCACGATATTCGAGTCATAAGCCACAATCCCGCCTTCGATGACGATGTTAGCGGAACTCAAAGACGACAAGTCTGCCCCATGATTATTTACGACCTTATCTTTTTTCTGAGCCGCTCGAATGATCTTACGTTCAGTCAATAAGTTTTGGAGCCCTTCACGCTCCAGAGGTACAAACCACTGAGAGTCGATAAGTGCTGTCGTCAATAAAGACGTCCCACCCTGTGGCACTGCTGTGGAAAAGTTACTGTTTGGCTGAGGCTTGTATTGGCCTGTTTGATCTCTAAAGTCATACACTGAGACCAATATTTTGCCGCGAGGCTGAGGTAATGAGATGAGATCGGTATAAGTCGATCCTCTCGGCATCAGTTTTGGCGTTTCAGAAGTCTCTGGAATTTGCATAGAGTAAGTGCACCCTCCCAACACAAAGGTCAAGAAGACGATAATGATCGATTTCATAACACAATCCTTGTGATTAGAGGTCTGGGTTTAGTCCCGAAACACTGATTTCTGTTGATTCCCCTGTCGCTTTATCGACGATTTGAACGAGTAAGGTCCCGGAGTCGTCAACAATATTGAGGAAAAAGTCATCTGTTTCTAACTGCCCTGTATTTCCGTTACCCACGTCAGCAAGCAACTGGCTTATCAAACGAGACTCTAAACTAGACGCTAAACGATCTAAGGCTGATTCTTGCTCATCAAAGATATCCCTTGCACTTGGGTCTTCATAATCATTGATAGCATTAGCGTGATTAAAAAGGTGAGAACTGTTTAAAGCGTTTCCGCCAAAACTTGGATTTACGGGCGTATAAACTAATTCGCTTGAGTAAACCGAAGGCGAAACTATCAGCGCAATGAGCGCGGCCTTTCTGAAAAATATCGACATCCTTGGCTCCTTAAAATTCATCATGGTCTAGATCGTAAGTGTCCTGAAAGATCCGTTCCGCTTGCCATCGGATGATGTAATTCCCAACCACTCGTGTTGCATCGGCAGCGCGTTCTTTCGCTTGTCTACGACCAGGGGACAACGCCGTACGGAAGATCGGTTTTCTAGAGTGTTGAACCTCTATGATGCTTCCTGATAACGCCGTTGGCCTTTCTTTTACCGTCAAATTTTCCTTAAGGTCGGGATAACTATCATTGAGCGATTGCGAGAAGAAAAAATAGAAATCCTCTCCCAACCGCGTAATGGTTCTGTCCACAATAATTCCATCGACTTCACTGAAGTCATTGAATTTTTCCTTAAGATTATTTGTCGAGTCCTCAAGTTTTTGTCCATTTTCTAAAGGAGCAGCATTTTCAAGACCATGACTCTTTTCTTCTGCATGAAGAGCAAAGGAAAGCAGAGTTATTGTAAGCAGCTTGATTTTCATATGTGCTCCCATTCAAAGTCTATTTACAAAATGAGAATGTGATTCGTTGAAACTGAATAAAGCGTAATTCATGCTTACAGTGGCATATATAAACTTTCGAATTAATTACTGAAGGGAATTGATTAACTAAGGTTGGTAGGATTCGGTCAAATACTAATTAAATTTCATATGAACAACTAAATATTTTCAACTTTAAGTTTATAGCTGTTCGTAAATTCAAGGCCTAGGATTTCGATAACACAAAGGTTCACTCATTCCCTACGCAGTTTATTTTCGTAGGGATCATAATCACGAACACTTTAAGGTAAAGATGATGGTAATTGGGAAAGCATCACTTATCAGCTTAACTTGTTTATATTTTTTATCAGGAGGTTTTAATAATGCTATCGCGTCAGATATAGAAGGGGATTTTTTACATAATGTTAATCAAGATATAGTCAATGATTATAATTATTTAGAAAGCTTCTCTTCTGGAGATTTAGATAATTATTCAGAATTAAATATATCTAATGCTACTGATTCAATAGCAATAATAAAGCAACGCAGTCCTGGTATTACCGCGAACAACAGAGCGAAGATAACGCAAAGCGGAAGTTCTAACTCCGCATACATTGGTCAAACAGGGCGCAATAATACCGCCTTAATAGACCAGAATGGTTCAAATAACGATGCCGCAATTGGGCAACTCGGAGTAAATTCTGAAGCGCTTATTTCCCAAGACGGGAATAACAATTTAGCAGTTATCGGACAAGCTAACTTCTCAAGACAGAGTAGTCAGCTGAGCATTGACCAAAAAGGCAATGGCAATACTGCTTATTTGGTTGGTTCTGGAAGAAGTAATTTAGGAATTTCTCAAGACGGCAACGACTTTGCTTTAGTGAAAGCGTCTAGCTCAATGAGAATTCACATCAATCAAGCCAATTAGCGCGCAGTATGGAAGCTTGATTCAAGTTGCTTCTCTGTGAAGCAACAACAACGTCGACATGGAAATGTATAAGGATACAACTTATGAAACTTACACAAATTGGAATGTTAGTCGGTGCCATCATTAGTTTGAATGTAGCTCACGCAGATCCGCTACCCGCTCCCTATCCAGCTTCAGCTCCTGGAACTGGAGTGATTGAAGGCACAACCGATCTTGGTATTGACGCAGCCCTTACCGCTGCAGCTGGCGGAGTAACGATCCCCTCAGCTAGTGACAACACAGCGCTTTGGCAAATGGGTAATGGTGACATGGCTAATGTAACTATTAATCAAAACACGTCAGGCACAACAGATGGTCACACAGCATTGGTCGATACGCACGCGAGTTACAAATCTGATGTAGTCGTTGAACAAAGCGGTAACCTAAATGGAGCACATGTTCAACTTAGAGGTTCGTATAACAATGCTCTAATTGACCAAAACGGACAATCTAACCAAGCACGCGTTCAAGTTGAGCAATACGGTAACTTTAACGATCTTCGTGTAACACAAATGGGTGATGACAACATTTCCGTTACCGTAGCTCTTGGAGGAGCAGACAGCAACAGAGCCGAAACGACTATATATGGCGATTCAAACCAAACATATACAGAATTCAGTAACGGTGACGTTGACTACAATAACGCTGCAATTGATATCAGCGGTGATGACAACTACGTACAGACTATTGTTAATAATAGCGTAGGTGGTGGTGATTGGAACGATGTCGACATTGATCTAATGAACAGTGACGATAATAGAGTATTCGTTCTACAAACAGGTTCTCATTCTGATGCGGTCGTTCAATTACAAAACAGTAATATGAACCAATTTACGGTTGAACAAACATCACATGATAGTGCTGTCGTATTAGGTAATGGTGCTTACGGTAATGTCGGTATTATTTACCAAAATTAATATGAGTGTCAGTGCATACATTAAAACGGCGCTAGTCGCCGTTTTATTTATTTCTTTCCATTTTAATGGATTTTCTTCTGATTTAAATTCAGTACAGTGCCTGATAAAAAATAAAAGTCTTATTCTGACCATAAATAACAGTGTGGCATCTTCATTAACGTTGAGTACGAACACCAACTCTAATTTCAACCAGAATACGAATAGTGGTATTACAACGTTGATTATTAATATAAATCAGTTTCCTGCCACTATAAAACTTCACCCAAACAAGGGGATCTGGAAAATTCATAAAGACTGTACAATCAATAAAATAAAACCATAAATCTCGGTAATTCCCTCTTTCTACTTAAGTATTATTTTACCTTCGACAATACTATTAAATTAATTTCATAAATTTGATGAATGATTAGCTTTAAAAATTAGCAAAATAACAATACGTGCTTTAAACTAAAACACCTAAAGTTCAAGTAATGAGTTAAGAAAAGGAGTTCCACATGGCTAAACTGGAGGCTCATAACGCCATTTTACTTGCGGAGAACAATTTACAATCGATACTACTAAAAGAGTCTATAGAACAGAAAGTTAACCTGAACATAAAACTCATATCACCGGAAAGGCTCAGTGCTAAATCCCTAAAAAACGATGACTTAGTTCTGATTATTATTGATTTCCCGACAATGAGTAAGCAATACATTGAGAAATACCAGGAGCTCAGAGATGACGTAGCAAGTGATGTCCATGAAGTGCTACTCAATACACCAGGCGATTTCCCGCACTCTGAAATGCTTAAATGGCAGTATCTTGTCGGCATTTTTTATACGTCGGACACGCTTGAAAAGCTCGTGGCCGGCTTTAACTGCATTTTGCAAGGCGAGATGTGGATGAGTAGAAAGCTCATTTACCAGTACATTAGCTTCTACAGAGAGAGGCAGTGCGCGAAAACCAGTCCTTATTACCTCAAGCTGACCAAACGCGAGCAGCAGATCATTAAGTTACTCGGTGATGGCGCATCTAACACTCAGATAGCAGATACCCTCTATGTCAGTGAGAATACGGTCAAAGCACACCTTCACAACACGTTTAAAAAAATCAAGGTGAAGAATCGCTTACAAGCTTTGATCTGGGTTAAGAACAACGTTGCGACAAATGAGTTCGTCCAGTAGCCAAGATTTGGTGCTATCACGATAAGAAAACGATAACATTTCGAATATGGAAAGACATGCTAAAGCGGTATTCGATGAAACTAGCATTTCAGCCTTGCTCCCTTGTAAAAACTACAAATACGAAAAAGGCTTCTCATTGCTGAGAAGCCTTTTTCTTATGTAATCGGCCAATAGCTTATTTTGAACATCAGGCGAACCCTACCTAGGTTCTAATCTCATTTCTCATGTCCTGAAACGACGAAAGCCTGCTTAAGGAGCAGGCTTTCTAAATGTGGTCGGTGAGAGGGATTCGATTGGACTGGCATTCCAGCCCCATTCTCATGTTCTAAACCAGATTAAAATGCAAAAAAGCCGTAGTATTTCTGCTACGGCTTTTTCTAATGTGGTCGGTGAAGAGGGATTCGAACCCCCGACCCTCTGGTCCCAAACCAGATGCGCTACCAAGCTGCGCTATTCACCGAGATATCTAACTGGCTGATTGCCTGTCGATGGAGCGTATAATACGGGTTCTGAATTTATCCGCAAGGGCTTTTTCTCATATTTATTGCGATTTTGAATCGTTCGAACAAAAGACATACAACAACGAGCATGATGTGACGAAAAACACACAGTTACCAACAAGTATTTAACTTATGAAACAGGATTGATCCAGATCAGTGAATTGATAATGCTTGTTAATACACTAAGCCATGTCATATAACTTTGAGGTATACACATGGACTTTTGGCTAGATCTCCTATTTGGTAATGCGGTGGGACTATCTTCAATGATAGTAATCTTCGGGGCTCTGGGTCTCATGATGTTTTATGGAGGCTTCTTCATATACAAAGTTATGACTGAAAAATCTCCTCACTAGAATCGCTCTGCCTAAATCATTTACTTTTAAGTATATAAGTAAATGTCAAAACGCTTTGCACCGGAGCAGACTTATTGTCTTCTCCGGTTTTTTCATTTTTAAACCTAACCTCAACTTAGGTATACTTACCCTATCCTTCTCCAACTTGAGATACACACTATGTCTCATGATGATGACTTAGATCTATTCCAAGAAATGATGGGCGATGTTAAACGTATCGACCATGACACCGCTGAACACCAGAAAGTACACCGAGTCACCGAATCTCACCTTGCTAAGCGTGAAGCCGCTATGTGGCTGTCTGACGACGAGAAAGACTACTTATCATTAGACTATTCGCCAATGATCAAGCCAGACGATGTTGTTGCTTATAAAAAAGACGGTGTACAAGAAGGCGTATACAAAAAGCTGCGCCTAGGAAAATACCCTATTCAAGCCAAGCTCGACCTTCATAGGAAAACACTGAAAGACGCACGTAACGAAGTGCTTTCATTTTTGCGTCAGTGTTTAAGAATGGATGTTCGTACCGTCATCATTGTTCATGGTAAGGGTGAGCGTTCGAATCCACCTGCAATGATGAAAAGCTACGTGGCAAATTGGCTAACACAAATCAACGACGTTCAATGTGTTCATTCTGCTCAGCAATTTCATGGTGGTACGGGCGCAGTCTACGTAATGCTCAGAAAGAGTAATGAGAAAAAGCTAGAGAACAGAGAGCGCCATCAAAAACACACCAGTTAATAGGTTGAGATAGATAAATGGACTAGTAACGATTTTGCATCAAGATCGATATTTCGTGCCTAGACTCACACCAAGTGCTAAAATTACCTCAGTTAACGAATTTCAACTCAAAGCAACTATCCAAAGGTTGCTTTTTGTTTATCTACATTTCCGTTGTGAAACGCTAAGAGAATATCATGTCACAAGAATCCCAAGCTAAACGCCTTAATAAATACATCAGTGAAACTGGTTTTTGCTCACGCCGCGAAGCCGATAAACTGATTGATGCAGGCCGAGTTACTATTAACGGTAAGATCCCTGAAATGGGTACTAAAGTCTTGCCAGGTGATGATGTTGAGATCGACAATAAGCCTGTTCGCTCAAAAGAGAAGCCGATTTACATTGCTCTCAATAAACCAACAGGTATCACCTGTACGACTGAGCGTGATATTCCTGGCAACATCGTCGACTTTATTGGCCACCACAAGCGCATTTTCCCGATTGGTCGTCTAGATAAGCCTTCTGATGGCCTTATCTTCCTAACCAATGACGGCGACATCGTAAACAAGATCCTACGTGCAGGTAACAACCACGAGAAAGAATACGTGGTGCGTGTAGATAAGCCGATTACGACGGAATTCTTGAAGCAAATGGGCGCTGGCGTTCACATTCTCGATACAGTCACTTTGCCATGTAAAGTAGAGAAAGAGACTAAGTTCTCATTCCGAATTACGCTAACACAAGGCCTTAACCGCCAAATTCGCCGTATGTGTGAAGCGCTCGGTTATGAAGTATTTAAACTGCGTCGTGTTCGTATTATGAATATCTCACTAGACGGTATTCCTAACGGCAAATGGCGCTACCTGAGCGACGAAGAGATCACTGAAATTTTAGCGATGTGTGAAGGCTCAGTAAGTACGGAAGATGCGTCAAAAATGAACGCGAAAGGTCAACGCATTCGCAAAGCGACTGACGCGAAACTTTTTGATAGCCGTGAAGAGAACCAAGCTTCAACAGCGCGCCGTAATCAAAACGAGAACCGTACACGCACCTACCGCGGTAACAATGCGGATGAATTCCGTCATGCACCTAATTCAAAGCGTGGCCGCAATTCATCGAATGGTGAAAGCGGTGGTAATACCGAGAACTGGAAATCGAACTCTCGTTCAGAGCGTTCTAATTCAGATAGAAATCGTTCGGATCGCAATCGCACAGATCGCGATAATACCGATCGTAGAAGCGGGAAGCCGGCAAACCGCAGCCAAGATTCAAACAGACCGAACAAACCTGCACCAAAGCGTGTTGGTGGTACTTTAGGTCTGAAGAAGTAGTCTGAATCAGTAAGACGAGACTCTCGATATAAAAACGCCCGCTAGATTAGTCTAGCGGGCGTTTTTGTTGGTCATTCGATAGTTTTATCATCATGACGACGACAATCTATAAACATAAATCAGCAAACTGGCCGCGAGTCAGAAATGTTAAGTCTTTTGGGTCTAATTCAATCTCTAGCCCACGCTTACCTGCACTCACACATATCGTTTCAAAATCTGTCGCACTGGAATGAACGAAGGTAGGCAGTGCTTTCTTCTGTCCAAGCGGACTAATGCCACCAACAACATAACCCGTGGTTTTCTGAGCAATCTCAGGATCGGCCATCTCTGCTTTTTTGCCTTTCGCTGCTTTAGCGGCAAGCTTTAGATTTAGCTTCTGGTCGACAGGAATAACGGCAACCGCCAAATCTTTCGCCACACCATTCAAGCAGAACAACAGCGTTTTGAATACACGTTTGGGATCTTGACCAAGCGCTTCAACGGCTTCTAAACCATAGTTCGTATTATTCGCATCATGATGATACTGGTGCACACTATGAGCGATTTTCTTTCTCTTGGCGAGATTGATTGCAGGGGTCATAACAAATCCAAACGATAGATAAACAAAAAGCGACGCCAAGGCGTCGCTTTAGTTAAATTTATCATGGTGCTAGAGTCAATCTAATTTAGCACCTATTGATACAATTACTTGTAAACCATTTGGCCTGAAGGCGCGTACTTGTTCACGTCAACCGGGCTGTTTGCTTCTAGGTACTCTTTCAGTACTTCAGCATCAACAAAACCAGTATTTACGTAACCTGGGTGATCAGACAGTTTAGGGTAACCGTCACCACCAGCAGCGTTAAAGCTTGGTACTGTGAAACGGTAAGTTTCGTCTAGACGAAGCTGTTTGCCACCGATGAATACATTCGATACTTCACCGTTCGCTACTGTCATAGAGATTCCAGCAAACTGAGCGTAAGCACCAGAATCGATTGGTTTAGTCGCTACTACATTTAGGTAATCCAGAACTTCTTTACCCGTCATGTCTGTGTAAGTCAGGATGTTTGCAAAAGGCTGTACCTTCAGTACATCTTTGTAAGTAACATTACCGGCTTCAATTGAGTCACGAACGCCACCAGAGTTCATCACAGCGAAGTCTGCTTTTGCACGCTCCATGTGAGAAGTCGCAATCAAACGACCTAGGTTGGTCTGTTGGAAACGAACGACGTTACGATCGCCTTCAAGCTTGCCATTTGTCTCAGCGATTTGAACTTCTAGCTGTGCCTGACCTTGCTCTTGGAAAGGACGTAGGAATTCAAGTAGCTCTGGGTCTTGTGCGATTTCATCTTGAATAAGAACACGTTGCTTCTTACCGTCGATCTTAACTTTCTTCTTAAGGTTAACTGGAATCAGGTCGTAGCTCACCATCTCTAGCTCGCCATTACGGAATTCGTAATCAGCACGACCTACGTACTTGCCCCACTCGTGAGCTTGAACGATGTAAGTACCGTTCTGTACGTCAGGCTTACACTCATCACCCGGCTTGAAGTTTTTCTTCGCAACGTTAGGGCCTTCCATACATACAGGCTCTTGAGAGTGACCACCAACGATCATGTCTAGATCGCCTTCGTTTAGGTAACGAGCAAGTGCGACATCACCCGGAGCATTAACACCACGTTGGCCATTTTCGTAGTGACCCATATGAGTCACAGCAAAGATTAGATCCGGTTTTTCTGTTTCTTTAAGTTCAGCGATTAGCTTCTTCGCTTCTTCTTTAGGATCACGGAAGTCGATGCCTGCGATAAATTCAGGGTTACCAATCTTTTGGGTATCTTCAGTTGTTAAACCAATAACCGCAATCTTGATGCCTTGCTTTTCGAACATCTCGTAAGCTTGGAACTTACGTTCACCTGTCGCTTTATCGTAGATGTTTGCAGATAGCATTGGGAAGTTAGCCCAGTCGATCTGCTTTTGTAATACGTCTAAAGAGTTATCAAACTCGTGGTTACCCAATGCCATGGCATCGTAACCAATTTTGTTCATACCTTTAAAATCAGGTTCTGCGTCCTGAAGGTCTGACTCTGGAACACCCGTGTTGATGTCACCGCCAGATAGAAGCAACACGCTACCGCCTTCTGCTTCAACTTCTGAACGAAGTTGGTCAACTAGCGTTTTACGTGCAGACATGCCGTATTCGCCATATTTATTCTGCCAGAAACGACCATGGTTATCGTTTGTGTGAAGAATCGTTAGCTTGTAAGTTTCGTCTTGGTTCCAATCATGAGCTGATTGAGACGCACACCCAGCTAGAGTAGCTAGAATTGCAGCACTTAGTGCTGTCTTTAGAATAAGGCGTTGCTTCATTGTCATACCTTTGAACTTTTTAGGGAATCCACTGCTTTTTATAATCTATTGCGACCCCTTTCCTGGAGTTCGAACAATAAGACTTCAACATGACTAATCTTAAATTAACATTCTAGATGTAACACAACGATTTCATATTTATGTCGAATTGGTCACGCATAGGTCAACAGTTAAGTGTAACAAAATTATGAGATTACACTCAAACTTCCCCTGCATCACAAGCAATCGTTTACTTACAAAGTGTGATGAATATCAGTAATTTACTGCAAACAGGACTGACCTCACACTCATATAAGAGTTTCTTAGGTAATAACCCGCCACGTTAACAACTCTTTAAATGGACGGTTTATGTTCGGCTGATTTTACGAGATAAAAAAAAGCCCAATTCAGAGAACTGGGCTTTCTTAGATCAACTTTGTTAAATAACGTTTCCGTTACTTCACATCCATCTCAATTATTTAATATCAATATGCTCAAAGCCTTTGATAAGGTCATCAAGTGCTTTCATCTGCTTCAAGAACGGCTCTAGTTTGTCTAGAGGTAGCGCAGATGGGCCATCACAACGAGCTTGGTCTGGGTTTGGGTGAGCTTCAATGAACAGACCCGCAATACCCGTAGCAAGACCCGCTTTAGCAAGTTCAACCGTTTGCTCACGACGACCGCCAGATGCAGCACCTGATGGGTCACGCATTTGTAGAGAGTGCGTCACGTCGAAGATGATTGGGCTACCGTTTGAAGACTTCTTCATTACGCCAAAGCCAAGCATATCCACAACAAGGTTATCGTAACCCATGCAAGCGCCACGCTCACAAAGGATGATGTTGTCATTACCGCACTCAGCGAACTTATCAACGATGTTGCCAACTTGATTCGGGCTCATGAACTGAGGCTTCTTCACGTTGATTACTGCGCCAGTCTTAGCCATTGCTTCAACAAGATCAGTTTGACGAGCTAGGAATGCAGGTAGTTGGATTACATCAACCACATCCGCAACAGGCTGAGCTTGAGCTTCTGTGTGGATATCAGTAATGATCTTCACGCCGAAAGTATCTTTCAGCTCTTGGAAGATTTTGAGACCTTCTTCCATTCCTGGACCACGGTATGAATGAACTGAGCTGCGGTTCGCTTTATCAAAAGACGCCTTAAATACGTAAGGGATGCCCAGCTTCTCGGTTACTTTTACATAGTGCTCACAGATCTGCATAGCAAGATCGCGAGATTCAAGAACGTTCATGCCTGCAAATAGCGTAAATGGCTTGTCGTTAGCAATTGGCATATCGCCAATATGAACTGTTTTCTGTTCCATCATATTCTCTCTAAATAATTATTAATTAGTGAACAACCACTGTCTTTTCGTTCATGACGTTCACTTGAGATTTCAGTAACTCAGATGCCGGGTCATCTGGGCATTGGTCGATAAAGTATTGATAATCGGTTGCGGCTACTTGGTGACAGTCTAGCTGCTGATAGATAAAACCGCGGTCACGGATTTCATATGGGTCATCAGGTACAAACGTCAAAGCAAGGTCAGTACACTTCAATGCAAGTGTATAACGCTCTTCTCGCAGCAGTGCACTCTTGAGCAGGGCTAACCACTTACCAATAATTGTTGGGTGGTCGGCGACTTCTAAGTGCTCAGGTTTCACCTTAGCTAATGGGCCATCATGGCCAATTAACCATGCTCGCAGCGTTTGTTCGCCAACATACTCACCGTTATAAGGGTTAATATAGGCTGCAGCTTGCCCGTACCAACTTACTTTAAGTAAGAATTGAGTCGGGAAAGAGACGCCCTCTACAGGAAAGCCTAGCTTGCGACCTAGAAAAAGAAAGATCGCCCCCAGACTCACTGGAATGCCTTTCTTTCTCTCAAGCACTTTATCGATGAACGCATTTTCCGAAGAGAAATACGCATCTTTATCGCCAGCAAAACCCCATTCATAAAAGAATAGTCGAATAAAAGATTCAAACTTCTGCTGTTCATCGGTTTCATTAACCAAAGCAAACTCGGCGTCTTTTAACAATCTCGCCAGCTCTTGCTCTGCCCAACTGTCTTGAGTTTCTGGGTTAATCGCTTTATTTAAGATCAATGCACCTTCAGCTAACTCTAGCTGGTCAAAGTCTTCATCAAAAAATTCGTACATAGATAGTTAACCGAAAAATGTTGGTGTCTTGGTCATTGCGATTTTGCCTGCCATCGCTAACCAGCCAAGCGCACCAAAGAAAGAGAATACTCTCAGTAGCTTGTTTTTACCTAGCTTAAGCGCAAAGAAACCTAATGCGATGTAAGCCATAACACAAGTTAGTTTTTCGGTTAACCATGGTGCTGCTGGTGTAAATGGAATAAAGCCAGTGATGAAAATCAAACCAATACCCGATAGCAATAGCAACGAGTCATTGATATGAGGGAAACGCTGCAAGAAAGGATGCTTAAGCTTAGGTGAGTTAGCCATCATAAGAGCGAAACGAATCGAGAGAAGTAGCGCACTTATAGCAATCGTTAATAGGTGAAAATGTTTTAGACCTTCGTACATGGTATTCCTTTATATTTTTATATGTGCTTTCGTTAACACGAGCCTCACAATACCCGTTAATGCTCTGTAGTTCTGCATAAAATCTCTGTATTTCTGCGTTAAATGCATTATAGGGTTAAATGTATTGTCGAGTTAAAGGTATCAATTTAGCAAGTTCATCATCCATTGCTCACAAGACGATTAACAATCACTAACTATGAACAGTAACGACCCAATGTCACTCGGTCATTACCACCGTAATCTTTCTCTGTGACAACATCGAGATAACCGAGCGCCTGCATAATCTCACGAACTGCCAAACCTTGGTCATAGCCGTGTTCAAATGCTAACCAACCTTCATTTTCCAAAAAGCCACGTGCGTTTTCAGAAATGTATCGAATATCTGCAAGCCCTTTCTCTTCAGCAACCAGTGCTGTGATCGGCTCAAAACGCACATCGCCTTGAGACAAATGAGGATCATTCTTCTCAATGTATGGCGGGTTAGAAACAATCAGAGAGAATTTCACAACGCCTTCAGAGCTCAAAGGCTCAAACCAGCTACCATGCAAAAAAGTCGCATTGGTGATGTTGAGACGCTGTGCATTCTCTGTCGCAAGCTGCTGCGCTTCAGGGCGAAGATCAATACCCGTCACCTGTCGATTCGGCATCTCAGACGCCAATGCTAACGCGATAGCACCTGTACCTGTCCCTAAATCGAGAATCGCGCCTTGCTTGCCAAAGGTTTTATCCAACGCTACTTCAACCAAACGCTCGGTATCTGGGCGTGGGATTAATGTAGAAGGGGAAACTTTTAACGGCAGTGACCAAAACTCACGCTCACCGATAATGTAAGCCACAGGCTCACCGGTTAAGCGACGTTTTAGAAGGGCATTGAATTCAGACTCTTGCTCAGAGGTGAGATGCTTCTCAGGCCAAGTCAGTAGGTAAGATCTTGGTTTATCTAAGGCGTGACAAAGCAGTACCGCGGCATCAATAGAGGGTGATGTGTTATCACCCTCTTGAAGCTTTACGATTGCTGCTTTTAAAGCACTTTCAACCGTATATGCTGACTGCATACTGGTTAGTTGTTCTCTGCAAGTGCAGCAAGCTGATCGGCTTGGTGCTCTTGAAGTACAGGATCAAGCAAGCTTTGCATGTCACCTTCAAGTACTTCGTTAAGACGGTAAATTGTAAGGTTGATACGGTGATCCGAAACACGGCCTTGTGGGTAGTTGTACGTACGAATACGGTCACTACGGTCACCCGAACCTAGTAGGTTACGACGTGTATCAGAAACCGCTGCCGCGCGGCGCTCTTCTTCTGCTTGAACAATACGAGCAGCAAGAACAGCCATCGCTTTCGCTTTGTTTTTATGCTGAGAACGCTCGTCCTGACACTCTACTACTGTACCCGTTGGTAAGTGAGTAATACGGATTGCTGAATCCGTGGTGTTAACGTGCTGACCACCCGCGCCTGATGCACGGAAAGTATCAATTTTAAGGTCGCCCGCTTTGATTTCTGGAAGATCCGCTTCTGGGATCTCAGGCATAACCGCAACCGTACATGCTGACGTGTGAACACGGCCTTGAGATTCGGTTTCAGGTACACGTTGTACACGGTGACCGCCTGACTCAAACTTCATGGTGCCGTAAACAGCGTCGCCACTAACCTTAGCGATCATCTCTTTGTAGCCGCCTTGCTCAGAAGCATTGCTGCTCATGATTTCAACACGCCAACCTTTCTTCTCAGCAAACTTAGAGTACATACGGAACAGGTTGCCCGCGAAGATACCTGCTTCATCACCACCCGCACCTGCGCGGATTTCTAGGAAACAGTTACGCTCATCGTTTGGATCTTTTGGAATAAGAAGAATCTGTAGCTCATCAGTCAGACGCTCAATTGCTGCTTTCGCATCTTTGATTTCATCTTGAGCCATTTCACGCATTTCTGCGTCGTCTTCGTTTGCCATCTCTTCAGCAGCTTCTAGATCTTCTTTCGCTTGCTGGTATGACTGGAAGCAAGCTGTCACTTCTTCAAGTTGAGAGTATTCTTTCGAAAGTGCACGGAATTTGTCTTGATTCCCGATTACATCTGGATCACCAAGTAGATGTTGAACTTCTTCATAGCGTTCAACAAGTGTTTCAAGCTTTACTAGAATCGAGGCTTTCATAATGTCTTATCTTGTTGGAGGTCTAATATTATTGAGGGTTTTCTAAGCCCAAACTCTGTCTAATGACCATTAATTTTGCAGGTTCTCCTTGCTCAGCTGCACTTTGAAGTGCGCGCGTTGGAGCATGGATCAATTTGTTTGTGAGCTTATTGCTGAGCTCGAGTAAAACTTTTTCAGGGTCACCGCCAGCGGCAAGCGATTGTAAACTTTTACTTAATAATTCTTCGCGGATTTCGTTAGCCGATTTACGGTAATCTCGAATACTGTCTACCGCTTGTAAAGAGCGCATCCAACTCATGAACGCGGCACTTTCTTCACTGACGATCGCTTCAGCTTGAATCGCTTCAACTTTACGTTGTTCGATATTGCCATCAACAATCGACTGCAAATCATCAACCGAATAAAGGTAGGCATCATTTAGATCACCAACCTGCGATTCCACATCACGTGGAACGGCAATATCAACCAATAACATCGGCTGATGCTTTCTTGTTTTTAGAGCAGTCTCAACCATACCCTTACCGATAATAGGCAATGGACTTGCGGTTGAGCTAATTACGATGTCCGCTCGATGAAGATGATCAGGGATCTCATTCAAGCTGATCACTTCAGCACCAAATTCTTCTGCTAGCCCTAGAGCACGTTCTCGAGTTCGGTTCGCCACAATCATTTTTGTACAGCCATTCGCCGAAAGGTGCTTAGCCACCAGCTCAATGGTTTCACCCGCACCAACCAGTAACACGGTTGAATCTGCGATGGATTCAAAAATATGCTTGGCTAAGGTACAGGCTGCGTAAGCTACAGAAACCGCGCTTCCGCCGATTTCAGTTTCAGTTCGAACACGCTTCGCAACAGAAAATGATTTCTGGAATAGTTTTTCCATTGAAGCATCAACGGATTTGTTCTCTCGCGAGTCCGTATACGCTTGCTTCACCTGACCTAAGATCTGCGGTTCACCCAAGACTAAAGAGTCCAAACCACAAGCAACGCGCATTAAGTGTTTAATCGCCGCCTGCTCTTCATGGATATAAAGGCTTGGCTTTAGCTCTTCTGGGCTAACTTGATGGAAAACCGACAACCAATCGATGAGTTTGTTTTTAGCCACGCCTTTAACGTCGCAATACACTTCAGTTCGATTACAGGTAGAAAGTATGACACTTCCATTCACGTGTGCATTTGCGTTAAGTTGCTTGAGTGCCTCAGATAATTTATCTGGACCAAAAGCGACTTTTTCTCGCAATTCAACCGACGCTGTATTGTGATTGATACCTACGGCAAGCAAAGACATGTATCAGAAGTTCTCGATCAGGGAATGGAAACAAGGGGCGAATTTTACTTGATGCATGGCTCTATTTAAAGAGCAAGCGGGATTTGTTTTCCTGAGTTCGTGAATTCAATGCTATAGTTGAAGCGTTTTTTAGATAAATTTGAACAAGTTGTGAGCAAATATGAGCAAACTTCGTAGAATCACGTCTCTTATTTTTATGACCATAATTATGGTGGGTTGCTCGTCTATACCTGAACAACCGACCAGTGTTGAGTGGCAAAGTCACCAAAACCGACTTCTACAGATAGAAAACTACCAAGCCTCGGGCAAGCTCGCCTACATTTCTCCAGAGCAGCGCCAAAGCCTAAACTTCATTTGGAAGCATTCACCAAATCACAGTCAATTAAGGCTCACGACATTCCTCGGTCAAACCGCATTGAACCTGACTATAGATCCGTCAGGGGCCAAAGTGGTGACCTATGACGACCAAGTATTTACTCACGCAAGTGCCTCTGTATTGGTTGAGCAACTGACAGGTTTGCAGATACCTATTGATCACCTGTCTCAATGGTTCCTTGGCATTCCAGACCAAGCTGACAGCTACCAGTTAAATACAACTAACACGCTTGAGTCTCTAACCAAACAAGTCAGCAGCCAGCTATGGACACTGAACTTCGCTAATTATCGAAATACTGAGATGCAGAGTAAACACCTCTCAGATGAAGACAACACTAATGTAGAAAGCATCCCCCTCCCTACTCGATTGTCATTCAAGCAAGACGATAACAAAATCAACATTGTAGTTTCGAAGTGGACACTGAAAAAATGATAACAACGCCAACGCATTGGCCTTCTCCGGCTAAACTGAATCTATTTCTTTACATCACAGGTCGACGTGACAACGGCTATCACGAGCTTCAAACTTTGTTTCAGTTTGTTGATTTTGGCGATGAACTAACGGTTGCCGTTAATGAAGAAACGAACTCAATCACAATCACACCGGAAATACCAGGCGTTGCAACAGAAGACAACCTGATTTGGAAAGCCGCGACCGCTCTTCAACAATATACATCGACTTCTTTCGGTGCCGATATTGAACTCAAGAAAGTACTGCCTATGGGTGGCGGTATTGGTGGAGGCTCTTCAAATGCCGCAACCGTGTTGGTCGCACTTAACTATCTATGGCAACTCAACCTGTCTGATGATCAGCTCGCAGAGATCGGATTGAAACTTGGCGCTGACGTTCCTGTGTTCGTTCGAGGCCATGCAGCCTTTGCGGAAGGGGTTGGAGAACAGCTTCAGCCCGCTAATCCGGATGAAAAATGGTATCTTGTTGTTAAGCCTCAAGTGAGCATAGCAACTGTAGACATATTCACACATTCAGAATTAACTCGAAATACGCCGAAGCGAGCGCTATCAACGCTTCTAGAGCAAGAATACGTAAACGATTGCGAAAAAATTGTGCGAATGCTGTACCCAGAGGTTGATAAGCAACTTTCATGGCTGCTACAATACGCGCCGTCGAGATTGACTGGCACTGGTTCGTGCGTTTTTGCTGAATTTAGCAGCAAAAAAGAAGCCGAATTGGTGTTGGAACAACTGCCTGACACAGTTTCCGCTTTTGTAGCGAAAGGACGAAACATTTCTCCTTTAAAAGAAACTCTGGCTGAATACCAATCAGCCCACCCACAATCTATTTAAAACTGGACGCAACCCGAGGTTTCCACCGTGCCTGATATGAAGCTATTTGCTGGTAACGCAACACCTGAACTAGCCCAACGTATTGCTGATCGTCTATACATCTCTCTTGGCGATGCTACTGTAGACCGTTTTTCTGATGGCGAAGTCGCTGTTCAAATCAATGAAAACGTTCGTGGTAGCGATGTATTCCTGATTCAATCAACTTGTGCACCAACCAATGACAACCTTATGGAATTGGTGGTAATGATTGACGCAATGCGCCGTGCTTCTGCTGGCCGTATTACTGCTGTAATCCCTTACTTCGGTTATGCCCGCCAAGATCGTCGTGTACGTTCTGCTCGTGTGCCAATTACTGCAAAAGTTGTTGCAGACTTCCTTTCTAACGTTGGCGTTGACCGCGTTCTTACTATCGACCTACACGCAGAGCAAATCCAAGGCTTCTTCGATGTACCTGTTGATAACATCTTCGGCACTCCAGTTCTTCTAGAAGACATGGCGAACCGTGGCCTAGAAAACCCAGTAGTGGTTTCTCCAGACCTTGGTGGTGTTGTACGTGCTCGTGCAACGGCTAAAGCGCTAGGTGATGTTGACATCGCTATCGTTGATAAGCGTCGTCCACGTGCTAACGTTTCTGAAGTAATGAACCTAATCGGTGATGTTGAAGGTCGTGACTGTGTGATCGTTGATGACATGATCGATACGGGTGGCACACTATGTAAAGCAGCTGAAGCGCTTAAAGAGCGCGGTGCTAAGCGTGTATTCGCTTACGCAACTCACGCTGTTTTCTCTGGTACTGCTGCGAACAACATCAAGAACTCTGTTCTAGACCAAGTTATCGTAACGGATTCTATCTCTCTATCTCCAGAGATGGCTGCGACGGGTAAAGTGACAACACTTAGCCTTTCTCGCATGCTTGCTGAAGCGATTCGTCGTATCAGCAACGAAGAATCAATCTCAGCGATGTTCAACTAATCAAAGCCCAATAGCTTTTTTTACAAAAGCTTGGTTTTAGAAACACGCGAGAGAAAGATATTAAGCACTTCAGTCAATGAAGTGCTTTTTTTATGTCTGAGTAATATTGCACTGCTAGTTATCACAAACAGGAATAATCGCGCAGCTATCAGCTAGCTCGCACCTTTTTCATAAACTGTGATATCATACGGCGCTTTTTGAAATCCCAAGAGAGATCCATACCTTGAGCCAACAAATAAAACTTCTCGTTGGACTGGCTAATCCAGGTCCAGAATACGCCAAAACTCGCCACAACGCGGGCGCTTGGGTAGTTGAAGAATTAGCGCGTGTACATAACGTGACACTAAAGAACGAACCAAAGTTCTTTGGCCTAACGGGTCGTATCATGGTTCACGGTGAAGATCTTCGTTTGCTGATCCCAACGACTTTTATGAACTTGTCAGGCAAAGCAGTTGCAGCCTTAGCAAAGTTCTACCAAATTAAACCAGAAGAGATCATGGTCGCTCACGATGAGTTAGATCTGCCTCCTGGTATTGGAAAGTTTAAAAAAGGTGGTGGTCATGGCGGACATAATGGTCTGAAAGACATCATCAGCAAGCAGGGTAACAATAAAGAATTCTATCGTCTTAGATTAGGCATCGGCCATCCAGGACACAAAGATAAAGTTGCAGGTTATGTATTAGGCAAAGCTCCTCAAAAAGAGCAAGAGTGTATCGAGGCCGTCGTTGACGAATCGGTTCGCAGCCTAGACATCTTATTAAAAGATGGCCTACCAAAAGCACAAAATCGCTTACATACGTTCAAAGCAGAATAAGGTTTATATCATGGGTTTTAAATGTGGCATCGTTGGTCTACCAAACGTTGGTAAGTCAACTCTGTTTAACGCACTGACTAAAGCAGGCATCGAAGCAGCAAACTTTCCATTTTGTACGATCGAACCAAACACAGGTATCGTTCCGGTTCCAGATCTACGCTTAGATGCATTAGCAAAAATTGTTAATCCACAGAAGATCCTTCCAACGACAATGGAATTCGTAGATATCGCGGGCCTAGTTGCTGGCGCATCTAAAGGTGAAGGTCTTGGTAACAAATTCCTAGCTAACATCCGTGAAACTGACGCTATCGGTCACGTTGTACGCTGCTTTGAAAATGAAAACATTGTTCACGTTGCTGGCAAAGTATCTCCAATTGAAGATATCGAAGTGATCAACCTAGAACTTGCACTGGCTGACTTAGACAGCTGTGAGCGTGCAATTCAACGTAACGCGAAGAAAGCGAAAGGCGGCGACAAAGACGCTAAATTCGAAATCACTGTACTAGAAAAGCTACTTCCAGTTCTAACTGAAGGTGGTATGGCACGTACTGTTGAACTTGGCAAAGAAGAAGCGGCAGCAATCGGCTACCTAAACTTCCTAACGCTTAAGCCAACAATGTACATCGCAAACGTTGCAGAAGATGGTTTTGAAAATAACCCATACCTAGACGCTGTTCGTGAATACGCAGAAAACGAAAACAACGTTGTTGTTGCTGTTTGTGCAGCAATCGAATCAGAGCTTTCTGAGCTTGATGACGAAGATCGCGAAGAGTTCCTTGCGGATATGGGTATCGAAGAACCAGGTCTTAACCGAGTGATCCGCTCTGGTTACGAACTACTGACTCTTCAGACTTACTTCACAGCTGGTGTTAAAGAAGTTCGTGCTTGGACAATCCCTGTAGGTGCAACTGCGCCACAAGCAGCGGGTAAGATCCACACAGACTTCGAGAAAGGTTTCATCCGTGCTGAAGTTGTTGGATTCGATCACTTCATCGAATTTAACGGTGAGAGCGGTGCGAAAGACGCAGGTAAATGGCGCCTTGAAGGTAAAGAATACATCGTTAAAGATGGTGACGTTGTTCACTTCCGCTTCAATGTATAATTCTGATTAAACATCTAGAAAAAAGGCCAGTGAATTCACTGGCCTTTTTGTTTTTCCCCTTTCTAAATTGTCCCTCACCAGAAACTTAACTTCCTATATATATCGCCTTTTAGACCTGTTTTTTGTCGACAAATACGCCTCTTTGCCTAAAAAGAAACCGAACAGATGTTTATTCGCGATTTATTCAAAAAAAAAGTTGACGGGTTTCACTCAACTCCGCATAATGCGCCCCGTTCACAGCGAAGCGGCAACGTTTCGAAATGAGCAACAATATGGAAATGGCTACTTAGCTCAGTTGGTTAGAGCACATCACTCATAATGATGGGGTCGCAGGTTCAAATCCCGCAGTAGCCACCATTTCCTAAGCACTCTATTTGATATTAAAGTTTGTCTTTAGTAACAAAGAGTTTTTAGGAAATAACGCGGTCGTGGCGGAATTGGTAGACGCACCAGATTTAGGTTCTGGCGCCGAGAGGTGTGAGAGTTCAAGTCTCTCCGACCGCACCATATTGAGATATCTTAATTGATATCATTGTTGGGCTATCGCCAAGCGGTAAGGCACCGGCTTTTGATGCCGGCATTCCCTGGTTCGAATCCAGGTAGCCCAGCCACAATTTAAAGTGTAATTATCTTTAAAAAGATAATGGCATTGAAAGCAAGATTATATTATATTGTCTCGCTCTCAGATGGCTACTTAGCTCAGTTGGTTAGAGCACATCACTCATAATGATGGGGTCGCAGGTTCAAATCCCGCAGTAGCCACCATTCTTTCTTCGAGAAAGAAAAGACAACGTTATATTGAATCACCAATATTCAGTATGACTATAAAGATTTGCTGCGGTC
>NZ_AJYZ02000042.1:636479-636546 GCF_000272045.2 Vibrio crassostreae 9ZC13
ATACAACGTTTTATTGAATCACCAATATTCAGTATGACTATAAAGATTTGCTGCGGTCGTGGCGGAA
>NZ_AJYZ02000042.1:636749-636992 GCF_000272045.2 Vibrio crassostreae 9ZC13
TATTACAACGTTATATTGAATCACCAATATTCAGTATGACTATAAAGATTTGCTGCGGTCGTGGCGGAATTGGTAGACGCACCAGATTTAGGTTCTGGCGCCGAGAGGTGTGAGAGTTCAAGTCTCTCCGACCGCACCATTATTTCTCTTTCATTAGAGAACAAATAGTGAATCGATTAGATTTATTATGGCTACTTAGCTCAGTTGGTTAGAGCACATCACTCATAATGATGGGGTCGCAGG
>NZ_AJYZ02000042.1:637360-637527 GCF_000272045.2 Vibrio crassostreae 9ZC13
TGGCTTTTGATGCCAGCATTCCCTGGTTCGAATCCAGGTAGCCCAGCCATTACAACGTTACTTAGACAAACCATAAGTCTTCTTAACTATACTCTTCGCTAGAGTAAAAGCTTTGCTGCGGTCGTGGCGGAATTGGTAGACGCACCAGATTTAGGTTCTGGCGCCGA
>NZ_AJYZ02000042.1:637776-637867 GCF_000272045.2 Vibrio crassostreae 9ZC13
CTTATACAACGTCTTATTGAAGCACCAATATTCGATATGACTATAAAGATTTGCTGCGGTCGTGGCGGAATTGGTAGACGCACCAGATTTA
>NZ_AJYZ02000042.1:638013-651420 GCF_000272045.2 Vibrio crassostreae 9ZC13
CATTAAATAGAACCCAGCTTTTTAGCTGGGTTTTGTTTTATCTGGAATATGCAAATCTGCTAGCCAAGTCACCAAGTATTCTCTTCTATAACCTCACTTTTAATACGATTTTATAAGACAATGTCAGCTCCATTTTCTAATTGAGTATGACTAGCCTATGAAACCCCTCCCCTTAACGATCGGTTGCTACACAGATACACCAAGTAAAAGCCGAGGTGTTTATCAAACTCAGTTAGATCTAGAAACAGGAAAACTATTACCTCTAGAGCTGATCATCAAATGTACTAACCCCTCTTTTATTACTGTAACAAAGACTGGGATCTATACTGCATCGGAAGTGGACCAGCAAAAACAGCCCCAGCTCATTCATATACCTAATGTTGATTCACAGCTAACACACAATACAAGCCTCATCTCGGGAGATCACCCTTGTCACGTCGCGATAGATCCACACAATAAGTTTGCTATCACGTCGCAATACTCATCAGGCACATTCGATATTTTTAGCTTAAGTATCAACGGCAGCATCGATAAACGACTCAAAACAATCCAGATGGTTGGTTCCGGGCCAAACAAAGAGAGACAAACTAGCCCACACGCCCATCAATGCCTGTTCTTACAAAACTCACCACAGTTTGTGACTGTCGATCTCGGCACCGATCGCATCAACTTCTATTGCTTTGATGAAGAGCAAGAAGAGTTCCTTGATGAGCCAATGCAGTCTATTAAGGTGCCCGCCGGCAATGGACCTCGCCATTTAATCTTTAACAAAGCTGAAGACAGAGCCTATGTGGTCTGTGAACTCTCTGAAACGTTGCTGACTTTGGAAAAGGTTTTAGGCATTTGGAATGTAGTGGAAGAGATTGATGCATTGCCTAATATGGAGAAGGGAGAAGCCGCAGCTGCGATTAAGCTATCGCCTGATGAGCAATTCCTTTATGTGTCATGTCGACACCAATCAAGAATCAGTAGCTTCAAAATCGACTCTGAGACTCAAAGGCTGACTTTCATTGATAGCTACGACACTGAAGGCAAATTCCCAAGAGACTTCCATATAACGAACGATGGGAAATGGCTTATCGCCGCCAACCAGCACTCCAACAACATCACCTCATTCAAGCGAGATAATGAAGATGGGTCTTTGGTTTATACAGGGTACTCTTTAGAGATCGATGCACCGGTTTGTGTGACGCAACAGCGATAGTAGTCATCTGATACAAAAAAGGAGAGCATTCGCTCTCCTTCTTTTCATAAGCAGTCTTAAACGCTCAATTAGAGACCCAAAGCGTATTTCAATACTTGAGCTTTAATCGGGCCTGAATTTTCAGCTAGTTTTAGAGCAGCATTACGTACAAATTTCAGTGGGCCAATGTCGTTGCTGAATGTCTTGTAGAAGAAATCCATGCCACTTTGCATCATTAGATTGTCGCCTCTTCTTATCACTTCATAGCGTCTTGCTACAGACTGGTTCAATTCACCCTTTTCTTTGGTGACATCCAGCAGTACTGATACATCTTTGAAGCCTAAGTTAACACCCTGCCCAGCCAAAGGGTTGATGGTATGCGCAGAGTCTCCGACCAAAATACAGTTATTCTTCGAGTATGATTGAGCATGACGTCGTGTCAGAGGAAAAGAACCCGAATTCAAGACTTTGATATCACCTAACTCTTTAGGAAAGTGAGTAAGTACTTCGTTACGTAGTTTTTCAGGGGCCATTGCTGACAGTTGCTTAATACGCAGTGGAGAATCATACCAAACTAACGAGCCCAGCCCGACTTCTTGACCGTCAGAGGTTAGAGAACACAAAGGCAAAAATGAACGAGGGCCACTTGGTAGAAATTGCTGCCAAGTAATATCTTGCTGAGGTTGTTCTGTTTCTACATTGATAAGCATACAGTGTTGTCGATAATCCCAAGCCGTGATGCCAATTCCAGCTTGTTGGCGAACGGCTGAATTCGCACCATCAGCACCAACCACCCACTTCGCAGACAACTCAGCCCCTGATTGAAGCTTTACGATATTGATTTCACCAAACTCAATCACATCGAGCTTTTCTGGGCATAACAGTTCGAGATTGTCGTAGGCATCAAATTGAGACCATAAACCTAATTGAATGAGTCTGTTCTCAACGATATAGCCCAAACGAGGAAGGTCTAGTGAGGCAGCATCAAATCGAGTACGACACTCTGGGTGCTCCCACGTCTCTAAACGTTTATAAGAACACACTCGCATTGCTGCAATACTTTGCCATGCACCAAGATCTTCAAGCAAATCGACCGATGCTTGAGAAATCGCTGACACACGAATGTCCATCGCTTGCGATTCATCAAAAGCTTGTGGGGCAAAACCTTCGATCACCGCAACACTCAGACCTTGCTTTGCAAAACCGATTGCTGTTGCTGCGCCAACCATGCCGCCACCGACTACTACAATATCGTAACTGTTCATATTTCGTACTTATCAGTTTGATTCTTTGACTGTTTTTGATTGTACTTTTTCATAACTAACTTGTAACCAAAAACCTTATTCGAAAAAAGGGTTATCCCTTATGGCATATGGCGTTAACGATAATAAAAACCACTACATAAGAGATTTGTTCAGACTACTAGTCAGTCGGTTTTGAAACCAGTACAATACGCCGCTTGCCGCTAGAGCCTGTCATAAAATTGAATACCGAATTATGACAAACGGGGCTAGCGGATGAATAATGGGCGATTTGCTCCCTTAAATTAAACTAACGATCGAGCGAACATATAATGAGTAAGAAACTGCTAATTAAAACTTGGGGCTGTCAGATGAATGAATATGATTCATCAAAAATGGCCGATCTGCTTAACGCTGCAAATGGCTATGAGCTAACTGAAGTACCTGAGGAAGCAGACGTACTACTATTGAATACTTGTTCTATCCGCGAAAAAGCGCAAGAAAAAGTATTCCACCAGCTTGGTCGTTGGAAAACGCTTAAAGATAAAAAAGAAGGTGTGGTGATCGGTGTGGGTGGCTGTGTAGCGACTCAAGAAGGTGATCACATTCGTCAACGTGCACCTTACGTAGACGTTATCTTTGGCCCACAAACATTACACCGTTTGCCAGAGATGATTAAATCATCACTGTCTAACGAAAAGCCAGTAATGGATATCTCTTTCCCAGAGATCGAAAAGTTCGATAACCTGCCAGAGCCAAAAGCTGAAGGCGCGACGGCGTTCGTTTCTATCATGGAAGGTTGTTCTAAATACTGTACTTACTGCGTTGTACCATACACACGTGGCGAAGAAGTTAGCCGTCCAATGGATGATGTACTTTTCGAAGTTGCTCAACTTGCAGAGCAAGGCGTACGTGAAGTTAACCTGCTAGGTCAAAACGTAAACGCATACCGCGGTCCAACACACGAAGGCGATATCTGTTCATTCGCAGAACTGCTTCGTCTTGTTGCTTCTATCGACGGTATCGACCGTATTCGTTTCACAACAAGCCACCCGCTTGAGTTTGGTGACGACATCATTGAAGTTTACAAAGACACACCAGAGCTAGTGAGCTTCCTTCACCTACCAGTACAAAGTGGTAGTGACCGTATTCTTACGATGATGAAGCGCCCACATACGGCTATCGAGTACAAATCTATTATCCGTAAACTGCGTAAAGCTCGCCCTGACATTCAAATCAGCTCTGACTTTATTGTTGGTTTCCCTGGTGAGTCTAAGCAAGACTTCCAAGATACAATGAAGCTAATTAAAGACGTTGATTTCGATATGAGCTTCAGCTTTGTTTTCTCTCCACGTCCAGGTACGCCAGCGGCAGATTACCCATGTGATGTACCAGCACAAGAGAAGAAAGATCGTCTGTACGAACTGCAGCAAACGGTAAACACACAAGCTATGCGTTTCTCTCGTCTAATGTTAGGCACAGAGCAACGTATCCTTGTTGAAGGCCCATCAAGAAAGAACCTAATGGAACTTCGCGGCCGTACTGAAAACAGCCGCGTAGTGAACTTCGAAGGTTCTGCTGACCTTATCGGCCAGTTCGTAGACGTGAAAATCACAGAAGTATTTGCTAACTCACTCCGTGGTGAAATAGTACGTACTGAGAAAGACATGGATCTTCGCAGCGTGATCTCGCCGACTCAAATGATGGCGAACACAAAACGTGAAGACGAGCTAGGTGTAGCGACATTTACGCCATAGGCAATACAACTGTTTGAGCACAAAGCGCAAACACAAAGCTTGAAATTACCTAACTAAGTGACCATCTTAGAAATAGGGATATCACCATCAGAAGCCCGGTCTAAATCGGGCTTTTTGCTCTTTGTTTTATTTAAGAGTGAGTGGCACAAAATGAGAGGCTAATTTGAGCAATAAAATCGTTACCTTAGAGATAAATCTAGAACCAGCAGACAACAAGCGCTTGGCAAGTTTATGCGGACCATTTGACGACAACATCAAGCATCTTGAGCGTCGTCTGGGCGTTGAGATTAATTACCGTAGCAACTTTTTCACCATTGTCGGTAAGCCTCACACTACAGCCGCAGCTTTAGACATCATCAAACACCTCTATGTTGAAACGGCTCCAGTTAAAGGCAACATAATCGATATCGAACCAGAGCAAATACATCTGGCGATCACCGAGTCAGGCATTTTGGAGCAACACGTCGAGTCTGAAATTGACTACGGCAAAGAAGTGACCATTAAGACTAAAAAAGGCGTCATCAAACCTCGAACGCCAAACCAAGCACAGTACCTAATGAACATGGTGACTCATGACATCACCTTTGGTATTGGGCCAGCAGGTACAGGTAAAACCTACTTAGCCGTTGCTGCAGCAGTTGATGCACTTGAACGCCAAGAGGTTCGCCGAATCCTACTGACTCGTCCTGCTGTTGAAGCCGGTGAGAAGCTTGGTTTCCTACCGGGTGATTTAAGCCAAAAAGTAGACCCATATTTACGTCCACTTTACGATGCGCTGTTTGAGATGCTTGGCTTTGAGCGAGTTGAGAAGCTGATTGAACGTAACGTAATTGAAGTTGCGCCACTGGCTTACATGCGTGGTCGTACATTGAATGATGCGTTTATCATTCTTGATGAGAGCCAAAACACCACGGTAGAACAGATGAAGATGTTCTTAACCCGTATCGGTTTTAACTCACGCGCTGTGATCACAGGTGATATTACGCAAATCGATTTACCTCGTGGTGCAAAATCAGGCTTACGCCATGCGACTGAAGTGCTCAATGAAGTCGACGACATTAGCTTTAACTTCTTCATGTCTGAAGACGTCGTTCGTCACCCTGTAGTTGCTCGTATCGTCAACGCATACGAGAAGTGGGAAGCAAAAGACCAGAAAGAGCGCAAAGAGTTTGAAAAGCGTAAACGTGAAGAGCGTGAAGCCAAACTTCTTGAGGCTCAGCAGGTAGTTACGACACAATTAGCAACACAAAATAGCTCTGTAATTGCAGAACAAGGTGATAAATAGATGTCTATTGAACTAGACCTGCAATTAGCGGTCGAAAATGAGCAAGGTCTTCCAACTGAGCAAGATATTCAGCTTTGGTTGGACAAGACAATTCCTCAGTTTCAAGAGAACGCTGAGTTGACGGTTCGTATCGTTGATACACAAGAAAGCCACCAGCTCAATCATGAATATCGTGGCAAAGATAAGCCAACTAACGTGTTGTCTTTTCCATTCGAGGCTCCTCCAGGGATCGAGTTAGATCTACTGGGCGACCTCATTATCTGCCGCCAAGTTGTCGAAAAAGAAGCAGAAGAGCAAAGTAAGCCTCTGCTAGCACACTGGGCTCATATGGTTGTACATGGCAGTCTGCATCTGCTAGGTTATGATCATATCGAAGATGATGAAGCTGAAGAGATGGAGTCACTCGAGACAGAAATCATGCAATCTATGGGGTTTGAAGACCCTTACATTCTAGAAAAGTAAATTGATTCTAGTAAAGTAGGTTGCAGAGAAACAATAACTCATCGAACCTGTGATTTTCACAGGAATCTGAGTTGTAACGTGTGCTATCACACTTCTGATAGCGTTATTTTTTGAGAAATCATGAACGAAGGTAACCCCCCCACTTCTGAGGGAAGTAAAAAATCTGAAGGTCCGAGTAGAAAGTCCTTCTTTGAACGCCTAGGCCAACTATTTCAAGGTGAAGTAAAAGATCGCCAAGAGCTCGTAGATGTAATCCGCGACTCAGAAATTAATGACCTAATTGACCACGACACACGCGACATGCTCGAGGGTGTTATGGAAATTTCAGAGATGCGAGTACGCGATATCATGCTGCCTCGCTCTCAAATGGTTACAGTTGAACGCACAGATGATCTAGATACATTGATTGCGCTCATTACTGATGCTCAACACTCTCGCTACCCAGTGATCAGTGAAGATAAAGACCATGTTGAAGGCATTCTATTAGCGAAGGACCTACTTAAGTATTTGGGTTCAGAAAGTGCTCCATTTGATATCGAACAAGTGATTCGCCCTGTCGTGGTTGTTCCTGAAAGTAAGCGAGTTGATCGCCTGCTTAAGGAGTTCCAAGAAGAGCGTTACCACATGTCTATCGTTGTCGATGAGTTTGGTGGAGTTTCTGGCCTGGTAACCATTGAAGATATCCTCGAAGAAATCGTTGGTGAAATTGAAGACGAGTTCGACGATGAAGAAGAGCTAGATATTCGTAAGCTGAGTAAGCATACCTTCTCTGTAAAAGCTTTAACCACTATTGAAGAGTTCAACGATACGTTTAACACTGCCTTTAGTGACGACGAAGTGGATACGGTAGGCGGCATGGTTATGACAGCACTCGGCCACCTGCCGGTTCGTGGCGAAATTGTAGAAATCGAAAACTACCATTTCAAAATAACATCAGCAGATAACCGTCGTGTGATTCAGCTACAGGTAACCATTCCTGACGAACAGCCTCTTCCGACTATCGAAGAATAACAACTTCTCTCTAAAGAGATGACAGAAATTAGATGACTAATACCTTTATTCATCGCCTATTACGGCCGCTTGCGGCCGTTTTTGTTGGCGCTATAACCACCCTTTCATTCGCTCCATACTCTATATGGCCTCTTGCTATTCTCAGCCCAGCTTTGTTGCTGTTACTGATCCACAACCGCTCTCCTAAAAGTGCGCTTTGGATTGGCTACGCATGGGGTTTAGGTCAATTCACCACAGGTATCAGCTGGGTATACGTCAGCATTGATGGTTTTGGCGGCATGCCACTGGCAGCCAACCTATTTTTGATGGCATTGCTTGTTGGCTACCTAGCCGTTTATTCAGGGCTATTTACCTGGGGTTTGAATAAATTCTTCCCTGCCAATAACCTAAGCCGCTTTTTCCTTGCAGCTCCTGCATTCTGGCTAGTCTGTGATTGGCTGCGTGGCTGGGTAATGACGGGCTTCCCTTGGCTTTGGTTAGGCTACAGCCAAATCGATTCGCCATTGGGTTCATTTGCACCGATTGGCGGCGTAGAGCTAGTAACTTTAGCGATCATTGTTTCAGCCTCTGCATTCACTTATGCGATTGTTAACCGGGCTTGGAGCATCGCTCTCATTCCCGCCGTCGTATTTAGTGCAGGCTTTGGTATTCGCAACATCGACTGGGTCACGCCGAACCCTGAAAAAACCACGTCAGTCGTCTTGATACAAGGCAACGTCGATCAAGACAGTAAATGGCTACCGAGTCATCGCTGGCCAACCATGATGAAGTACACCGACCTAAGCAGAGAAAACTGGGGAGCGGATATCATCATCTGGCCTGAAGCGGCTATTCCAGCATTCGAAGTTGAGATCCCATCTTTCCTACGTAACTTGGATAGCGCAGCGAAGATGAACAACAGTTCGATCATTACCGGTGTGCTGAATCAGTCTGAAGATAAGAAATACTACAACAGTGTTCTTTCTCTCGGTGTGAATCCATACGGTGAGTACAGCTACGATCCAGATGAACGCTACCATAAACACCACCTGTTACCATTTGGTGAGTTTGTGCCGTTTGAAGATATCTTGCGTCCATTAGCACCTTTCTTTAACTTGCCAATGTCATCATTTAGCCGTGGCGACTTTGTTCAACCAAACATAGTGGCAAATGGTCGTCACTTAGCGCCGGCACTGTGTTATGAGATCATCTTTAATGATCAAGTTAGACAGAACGTAACCGACGAGACTGACTTTATTTTAACGCTCTCTAACGATGCGTGGTTTGGTCGTTCGATTGGCCCTCTGCAACATATGGAAATTGCACAGATGCGTGCTCTGGAGCTTGGTAAGCCGGTTATTCGCTCGACCAACAACGGTGTGACGGCAGTTACTGATTACAAAGGCAATATAATCAAGCAAGTGCCTCAGTTTGAAACGGCAGTGTTAAAAGCTGAACTCATTTCAACGGATGGTCAAACGCCTTATCACACAGTAGGTACTTGGCCACTGTATATCTGGGCGATGCTCAGCTTGGTGATTGGTTGGGTAATTAGAAAGCCAAAAAGCTAGATTCGACGAAAAGTGATTTGAGGGTTGACTGATCGGGTCAACCCTTTTTCATTGCTGTGGTTTTGCGTTGATACGCTATGGTTCAGAAGCTTACGGTTTAAGGGCTTTACGACTAAACCCTTTAGAACCACATTTAATGCATGGAATGATATTGGTTGGGTGGTTATATTCGGTTTGGTGACCACACTCGTCACATACTAAGGTTCCCAAGCCAATGACTTCACCCGCTTGATACAAGCCTTGGTGTTCTAAGTCTTGGAACAGTTCAACCCATTCCACCTTAGTACGATCAGTAATATCCAACAGCCCTTGCCAAATAGAGTCCGCAATCATCAAATAGAATGGACCGCTTTTACTCTCTTCATAGCTTTCGGAAAACTCTTTTAAGTCCGACTTCACGTAGGCAGAGATCAATGAAAGCTCATCTTTAGTCATATCATTAGCTGCTTTCGCAAACTTGCCCGACGTTTCGATTTTGTTGTTGAGCTCTTCAGGGCTATGCTTCAGCGTTTCAATCACCTCTTCGACGACTTCTTCATAGAGCGCTTTTTTCTTCGGCATAACAACCTCCTTAAGATAACCAACTTTTACGCGTGCAAACGGATGTGTCGCAATGCACTCCCGCTCACAAACAAATGCAATTCATACTCTTAAGTATAGTTGCCCAGCGAAATTCAGTGAAAATTACGCCATCTACTAGGCAGCAACTGCAAGTATGAAGGGTATAACTATTGTTGTACTAGGCTCCTTTAGGTATTCTATGACGATCTGTAAGATTCTGTTCTAACCGAACTCACAAATTCCAAGATAACCGGATACCATCGATGCAAGAACAATATAACCCGCAAGAGATTGAACAAAAGGTTCAACAACACTGGGATAACAGCGAGACTTTCGTTGTAAGTGAAGACCCAAACAAAGAAAAATTCTACTGTCTTTCTATGTTCCCTTACCCAAGTGGCCGACTGCACATGGGTCACGTGCGTAACTACACCATCGGTGATGTGGTATCTCGTTTCCAACGCCTACAAGGTAAAAACGTAATGCAGCCAATTGGTTGGGATGCATTCGGCCTACCAGCAGAAAACGCAGCGGTTAAAAACAACACAGCGCCTGCACCTTGGACTTACGAAAACATTGAGTACATGAAAAACCAGCTTAAGCTTCTAGGCTTTGGTTACGACTGGAACCGTGAATTCGCAACGTGTACTCCAGAGTACTACCGTTGGGAACAAGAGTTCTTCACTAAGCTTTACGAAAAAGGCCTGGTTTACAAGAAGACATCTTCAGTGAACTGGTGTCCAAACGACCAAACAGTACTGGCAAATGAGCAAGTAGAAGACGGTTGTTGCTGGCGTTGTGACACTCCAGTAGAGCAAAAGAAAATTCCACAGTGGTTTATTAAAATCACTGAGTACGCTCAAGAGCTACTAGACGATCTAGACAACCTTGAAGGTTGGCCTGAAATGGTTAAGACCATGCAGCGCAACTGGATCGGCCGCTCTGAAGGTGTTGAGCTATCTTTCGCTGTTAACGGCGAAGAAGCACCATTAGAAGTGTACACAACACGTCCAGATACACTAATGGGTGTTTCTTACGTTGGTATCGCTGCAGGTCACCCTCTTGCAGAGAAAGCATCGAAGAACAACCCAGAGCTTGCTGCATTCGTTGAAGAGTGTCGTAACACTAAAGTTGCTGAAGCTGAACTCGCAACGATGGAAAAGAAAGGTATGGATACTGGCCTAACGGCTATCCACCCTCTTAACGGTCGTGTTGTTCCTGTATACGTAGCAAACTTCGTACTTATGGATTACGGCACAGGTGCGGTAATGGCGGTTCCTGCTCACGATCAACGTGACTACGAGTTCGCAACTAAGTACGGCATCGATATCATCCCAGTAATCAAACCTGAAGATGGTTCTGAACTAGACGTGTCTGAAGCGGCTTACACTGAAAAAGGTGTACTGTTTGATTCTGGTGAATTCGATGGTCTTGCGTACCAAGAAGCATTCGATGCAATTGCTGCGAAGCTTGAAGCTGAAGGCAAAGGTAAGAAGACAGTAAACTTCCGTCTACGTGACTGGGGTGTATCTCGTCAACGTTACTGGGGCGCTCCAATCCCAATGGTAACCACTGAAGACGGTGAAGTTCACCCAGTACCAGCAGACCAACTGCCAGTCATTCTTCCTGAAGATGTAGTAATGGATGGCGTAACGAGCCCAATCAAGGCTGACAAGTCTTGGGCTGAAACAACATTCAACGGCGAACCCGCTCTACGTGAGACTGACACGTTCGATACGTTTATGGAGTCTTCTTGGTACTACGCACGTTACTGTTCACCGCAAGCAGACGACATTCTAGATCCAGAGAAAGCAAACTACTGGCTACCAGTTGACCAATACGTTGGTGGTATCGAGCACGCTTGTATGCACCTGCTTTACTCTCGTTTCTTCCATAAGCTTCTACGTGATGCTGGCTACGTGACGTCTGATGAACCGTTCAAGCAACTACTATGTCAAGGCATGGTTCTGGCTGACGCGTTCTATCACGAAAACGAAAAAGGCACCAAAGAGTGGATTGCACCGACTGACGTAACGGTTGAACGTGACGGTAAAGGTCGCATCGAAAAAGCAGTCGACGATCAAGGTCGTGAAGTTGAACACTCAGGCATGATCAAAATGTCTAAGTCTAAGAACAACGGTATCGACCCACAAGAGATGGTAGACAAGTACGGCGCTGATACAGTACGTCTATTCATGATGTTTGCATCACCTGCAGACATGACGCTTGAGTGGCAAGAGTCTGGCGTTGAAGGGGCTAACCGCTTCCTTAAACGTGTTTGGAAATTGGTTCACGCTCACTCTTCTAAGGGTGCTGCTGAATCTGTTGATGCTTCTGCGCTATCTGGCGACCAAAAAGCACTTCGTCGTGATATCCATAAAACTATCGCGAAAGTAACGGACGATATTGGCCGTCGCCAAACGTTCAACACGGCAATCGCTGCAATCATGGAACTGATGAACAAGCTGGCGAAAGCACCTCAAGAATCTGCACAAGACCGTGCAATCCTTGACGAAGCGCTAAAAGCGGTAGTACGCATGCTTTACCCAATGACTCCACACATCTCTTACGAAATGTGGATTGCACTTGGTGAATCAAACGTAGACTCAGCAACATGGCCAACTTTCGATGAGAAAGCGCTAGTTGAAGACGAGAAAACTATCGTTGTTATGATCAACGGTAAGCTACGTGCGAAACTAACCGTTGCTGCTGATGCAACAGAAGAGCAAGTTCGTGAGCTTGGTCTAAACGATGAGAACGCTAAGAAGTTCCTAGATGGCTTAACTATCCGTAAAGTTATCTTCGTACCAGGTAAGCTTCTAAACATCGTTGCTAACTAATTTCGTTAGCACAATGCAATTGCTAAAGAATTAACGAACTTAATTCATCAAAAGCAGTCTGTAGACAGGGTAGCTAATTGCCCTGTCTACTTATTTAAGCGCTTTAGACTTGAGCCTAACCACTCAAACGAACTAAAGCCTTTAAATAAGTATTCTACCTTCATGAGAGCCATCAAATAATGCGCCTGATTTCACTATCTTCATTGAAAGTTACTGTTGTTGTTTTAACCGTCAGCCTATTAAGTGCGTGTGGTTTCCACCTACGTGGTGATTACTCCGTACCAGAAGAACTCAACAAGATCTCCGTAACCAGTTACGACCAATACAGTACGTTTACACGTATGATGAAAGGTCAACTGCGTATGAATGATGTAGAAATTGTGCCACCGGCTGAGAATACACCTAACCTGCATATTATTAGTGAGAGCGTAGGTGAGCGAACTCTGTCTCTATACCAAAACACTCGTGCAGCAGAGAAAGAACTGACATTCCGCGCTTCATACCGCGTAACAATCCCAGATCTTGGCTCAAAAACGTTCTCAACCAGTGTTACCCGTAGTTACCTAGATAACCCGCTAACTGCACTTGCGAAGTCGGTTGAACGAGACATGATCGAAGATGAGATGCGTAAGTTGGCAACAAGCCAAATCCTTCGTCAGATGGCTCGACTAAAAGCGAACATTGCAGCTGATAGCATGGACCTAGATGCACTAGAGCACGTTCAAGTGAAAGAACTCGAAAAGCAATACAACATCAAGAATGTTGAGATCGTACCAGCTTCAGAAGAACAACCAACACTTAGCGATTCGGCTGAGTAATAGGTTTATTTGATGCGTATTTTTGCTGACCGCTTATCAGAGCAACTTATTAAACAGTTGAGTAATGTTTACCTAATTTTTGGTAACGAACCGCTACTGTTGCAAGAGAGCCGAGAAGCGATTCAAAAGGCTGCAAAACAGCAAGGCTTTGAAGAACGTCACCGCTTTGCGATTGATAGCAGTCTCGATTGGAATCAAGTCTACGACTGCACTCAAGCACTGAGCCTATTCTCTAGCCGTCAGGTCATCGAGCTTGAACTGCCAGAGTCAGGCGTCAATGCCGCAATAGCGAAAGAGCTACTCGCAATCTCCGAGCATATCCACAGTGATATCTTGTTAATCTTGGTGGGCACTAAGCTCACCAAAGCTCAAGAAAGCGCTAAGTGGTTTAAGGCTCTTTCGAATCAGGGTCACTGGGTCAGTTGCCTAACGCCTGATGTCAGCAGGCTACCTCAATTTGTTCAAGCACGCTGCCGTCAAGTCGGGTTGTCGCCAGATCCTGAAGCTATTCAGATGCTGGCGCAATGGCATGAGGGTAACTTGTTTGCACTCACCCAAAGCCTCGAAAAACTGGCACTTCAATATCCAGATGGAAAGCTAACCTTAGTGCGCTTAGAAGAATCGCTGAGCCGCCACAACCACTTCACTCCATTCCATTGGAGTGATGCCCTATTGGCAGGGGAAGGAAAACCAGCACAA
>NZ_AJYZ02000042.1:651643-708107 GCF_000272045.2 Vibrio crassostreae 9ZC13
AGGAAATCGAGCACAACGAATCCTGCGTCAGCTAGAAGCTGAAGGTGTCGAACCCGTCATTTTATTACGTAGCATACAACGAGAGCTTGCTCTGCTATTACAAATGCAGCAACAAATGAAACAGATGCCGATTGGTCAGGTCTTCGAAAAACACCGTATCTGGCAATCTAAAAAGCCTCTTTATAACGCCGCGCTAACAAGAGTTTCGATTTCTCAATTACACTCTTTGTTCGCGTTGCTCACTCAAGCTGAATTGATGACAAAAACTCAATATGAGCAGTCGCCTTGGCCACTAATTCATCAGTTAAGCGTAGAGTTTTGTATCCCTTCAGCTTCAATACCATTTCACGCATAAAAGCGTGGTATATTCTAGGGTCGACAGCCCCTAAAAAGCTAAATTCAGATTAAAGGAACACCCCGTGTTACGTGAAGAACTAAAAGATTTTCTTGCAGACAAAGCCGACGACATGAAAGCAGAATCGATTGTGACTATCGATGTAGAAGGCAAATCAAGCGTTACTGATTACATGATTGTTTGTACAGGTACCTCTAAGCGCCATGTTGCTTCTATTGCACAGCATGTTGCTGATGAAGTACGTAAAGCAGGTATGCAGCCACTAGGCATGGACGGCCAGCAAGAAGGTGAATGGGTTGTTCTAGATATGGGGACAAGCATGCTTCACGTTATGCAAGAAGAACACCGTGAACTGTACCAACTAGAAAAACTTTGGGGCTAAGCTTTGAAGATCCAGTTAATCGCAGTTGGCACAAAAATGCCAAAGTGGGTTGAAGAAGGGTTTCAAGAATACAAACGCCGCTTCCCTCACGATATGCCATTAGAGCTCATTGAAATTACTGCAGGAAAGCGCGGTAAAAATGCAGATATTGCACGCATTCTTCAAAAAGAAGGTGAAGCGATGCTGGCTGCAGTTCCAAAAGGCAACCGTATTGTCACGCTCGATATCCCAGGTAGAAAGTGGGATACACCTCAACTTGCTGAGCAATTAGAAAGTTGGAAGCTGGATGGACGTGACGTATCTATCCTAATTGGCGGGCCTGAAGGATTAGCACCTGCATGTAAAGCGGCCGCAGACCAAAGTTGGTCTCTGTCTGCGCTTACTCTCCCTCACCCATTAGTACGCGTTATCATGGCTGAAAGCTTGTATCGAGCTTGGAGCATCACTGCTAACCACCCTTATCATCGAGAATAAGCGTTAATGTTACGTAAACGTAGCCAAATCCGTGATTACAAAGCAGAAGCACGACTATTTACTAATCGTGCTTTTGTTGCGTTTGCGGGGATCATAGTCATGATATCGATGTTGGTTGTTAATCTGTACAACATTCAGGTCAATCAATATCAAGACTATAAAACCCGCTCTAACGATAACCGTATCAAGGTCGTTCCAATCGCCCCTAACCGTGGTTTGATTTACGATCGTAATGGTGTACTTCTTGCCGAAAATCGCCCGGTTTTCAATCTAGAAATCATACCCGAAAAAATTAAAGATATGGATGATACGCTTGCTCGTCTGCAAGCATTAATTGAGATCCCGCCAGAGCGTATCGAGCGCTTTAATCGTGATCGTCGCAATTCACGACGCTTCAAGTCAGTACCTATTCTGAATCAGCTTACCGAAGAACAAGTTGCGATCTTCTCTGTAAATCAACATAAGTTCCCAGGCGTTGAAGTTACAGGTACGCTAAAACGTTTCTACCCTTATGGTGATGTGTTAACTCACGTGATTGGCTACGTATCGCGCATCAATGACCGTGATATGCAGCGCCTGGTTCGCGAAGAGAAAGACGCCAATTACCAAGCCACTCGCGACATCGGTAAACTTGGTATTGAGCGCTACTACGAAGACATGCTTCACGGTACCGCTGGCTATCAAGAAGTCGAAGTTAACAGCCGTGGACGAGTGATCCGTACTCTAAAATTTGTACCGTCGGTTCCGGGTAAAGATATCGTGCTCAACTTGGATATCAAGCTACAACTATACGTACATAAGTTACTGGATGGCCGCCGTGGCTCAGCTATCGTTCTCGACCCGAAAGACAATGGCGTGTTAGCCATGGTATCTAGCCCAAGCTACGACCCAAATGCATTCGTACATGGTATTTCGTCTAAAGGTTATAACGCCCTGCTTCAAGACAAAGACCGCCCTTTGGTTAACCGTGCAACGCTAGGTATTTACCCACCAGCATCGACGATCAAGCCATTCATTGCTGTTGCGGCTCTGCAAGAAGGTGTGATTACACCTAATACAACGCGTAATGACCCAGGTTATTGGAAGATCCCTAATTCAAAAACAAGACCATTCCGTGACTGGTTGCGTTGGGGACACGGGGTCGTTGATATAGAGAAAGCGATTGAAGAGTCAGTGGATACTTTCTTTTACCAAATTGCTTATGATCTCGGCATTGATCGCATATCCAAATGGATGATGATGTTCGGCTTTGGTGATTATACTGGCATCGATATTTATGAAGAAAGCAAAGCCAATATGCCAACTCGTGATTGGAAGATGGCCAGACACCGTGTGCCTTGGTATCAAGGTGATACTATTCCAGTTGGTATTGGACAGGGCTACTGGACTGCAACACCCATGCAGATTGCAAAAGCCACATCAGTTTTGGTCAATGAAGGTGAAGTAACCGCACCTCACCTACTTCGTTCAACCATTGATAACGGTCGTCCATTCGATGAACAAATCATGTCGGACATTGAAACTTACCCACCGCTAACCGGGGTTAAGAAGAAGTATTGGGATATCGCTCAGGAAGGTATGAGGCTGGCTAACCACGGTAAGAAAGGTACGGCAAGACGTTCATTCCAGAAGATGTCTTACCAAACCGCTGGTAAATCGGGTACCGCACAGGTATTCGGCTTAAAAGAAGATGAAGAGTACAACGCGGATGAAATCGCAGAGCACTTACGCGATCACGCCCTCTTTACGGGTTACGCGCCTTTTGAAGATCCTGAAGCCGTCGTGACTATCGTTCTAGAGAACGCAGGTGGCGGTTCTTCTAACGGCGGCCCAGTAGTAAGAAGGATTTTAGACCATATTATCCTTGCAGAAGATTATCAAAGTGAGCCAATTAAATAATGAAACTTGATCCTTCAACTGGACGAAATAGAGCCCTATTCGAAAGGCTGCATATCGACCTGCCGCTTTTGCTTGGCATTCTGGTTTTAATGGGCTTTGCCCTGCTGATCATGTACAGCGCAAGCGGACAAAGCCTTGCGATGATGGACCGCCAGGCGATGCGCATGGCTCTGTCTTTAGGTGTGATGATCTTCCTAGCGCAAATCTCACCTCGTACTTATGAAACCTTGGCACCACTGCTATTTGTAGGTGGTGTCATCTTGCTATTGGGCGTGTTGTTCTTTGGTGAAGCCTCTAAAGGCGCCCAGCGTTGGTTAAACTTCGGCTTTGTTCGATTCCAACCGTCAGAGCTATTAAAGCTCGCGGTGCCTTTGATGCTGGCACGATTTATCGGTAAGCGCTCACTTCCACCAACATTCCAAACATTAGCGATCTCGCTAGTGATGGTGTTTGTACCGACGATTCTAATCGCAAAGCAGCCTGACCTAGGTACATCTATCCTTATCGCCGCATCTGGTATCTTCGTGATATTCCTGGCTGGTATCAGTTGGAAAATCATTGCTAGCGCCGCAATCGCATTAGGGGCATTTATCCCAATCCTATGGTTCTTCTTGATGCGTGAATATCAAAAAGTGCGTGTTAGAACCCTTTTTGATCCTGAATCAGATCCATTAGGTGCGGGTTACCACATCATTCAAAGTAAGATTGCGATAGGTTCGGGTGGTATATCAGGAAAAGGTTGGCTGCAAGGCACTCAATCTCAATTAGAATTCATTCCAGAGCGCCACACCGACTTCATTTTTGCGGTCATCGCCGAAGAGTGGGGCATGATTGGTATCTTGTTCTTGCTTGCTATCTACCTGTTTATTATTGGACGTGGCTTAGTGCTTGCGAGCCAAGCTCAAACCGCATTCGGTCGAATGATGGGCGGCAGTATTGTACTGAGCTTCTTCGTTTATATTTTTGTAAACATTGGCATGGTAAGTGGCATTCTACCTGTGGTTGGTGTTCCTCTTCCTTTAGTCAGTTATGGTGGTACTTCAATGGTTACCCTTATGGCTGGTTTTGGTATTTTAATGTCGATCCATACACACAGAAAAGCATTCTCAAAGGCGACCTAATCGATGTCTATTACAACGTTTCAAAAAAAAGCATCCTTGGTTGAAGAGCTGCCAATCAAAAAAATAGTCTCTATCTTGGGGCTAGCGATTTTAATCAATGGTTGTTCTTCAAAGCAGCCAACAGGCCGCTACGATATTGATTCAGATATTGCACCAGACGCACCGATCTCAGTAGAGCATCTCGAGGATGCTCACCCTCAGTATGAACCTTATAGTTTAGGTGGTAACACGGATTACACTTTACGTGGCGAAGACTACAAGATCGTAAAGAAGACCGAAGGGTTTACTGAGAAAGGCAAAGCCTCTTGGTACGGTAAGAAATTTCATGGCCACTTAACGTCGAACGGCGAGATCTACGACATGTATTCGATGTCTGCGGCGCACAAAACATTGCCAATTCCAAGCTATGTAAAAGTGACGAATACTGACAACAACAAAACGACAATTGTTCGTATCAATGACCGCGGCCCATTCCATGAAGGCCGAATCATTGACCTTAGTTATGCGGCAGCTTACAAGCTCGATGTGTTGAGAACCGGCACGACAAATGTTGAGATTGAAGTCATTACTGTGGCTATGCCAACCGACGCAAATAAAAAGGCTGCTTTACCGCAATTTATTATTCAAGTCGCAACATCTCCACATGAAGATAGGACCGAAAAGTTAGCGAAAGATCTAGCCGAAAAGCTAGAAGTAGCAACGTTCTTGCAGCCAAATGATGACAAATACCGTCTGATGATTGGGCCATTTCATGACTATGCTCTGACTCAAGAGAAATTAGAACAAGTTAAGCTAATGGGTTACCCGTCAGCTTATATAAAAAAACACACCCTAACTCGCTAATTAATCTAACAGTTACTTCTGGTAATCAGCGCTCTGGTGTGACAGAGTGATTCTGTTAATATATGAATAGTTCACCAAATAATTGCATTCAAAATGATTAAATCTAATAAACTTGTTAAATCGATTTTTGCTACTTCTGTTGCTCTTTCTGCAACGATAGCTACATCGTCATTCGCCGCTCCTATTGTTGTTCCTGATGCACCTCAAATCGCCGCTAAAGGTTTTGTTCTGATGGATTACCATTCAGGCAAAGTACTAGCAGAGAAAGAGATGAATACTCAGCTTTCTCCAGCAAGTTTAACCAAGATGATGACGAGCTACGTGATCGGCCAAGAGCTCGACCGTGGCAACATCAACCTAAACGACGATGTTGTAATCAGTGAAAATGCTTGGGCTAAAAACTTCCCAGATTCATCTAAGATGTTCGTTGAAGTGGGCACTACGGTTAAAGTTGAAGAATTAAACCGCGGTATCATCATTCAATCAGGTAACGACGCATGTGTTGCTATGGCTGAACACATCGCTGGCTCTGAAGATGCATTCGTTGACCTAATGAACGCTTGGGCAAGCTCTATCGGCATGAAAGACACGCACTTCGCTAACGTGCACGGTCTAGACAACCCGAACCTCTACTCAACGCCTTACGATATGGCGCTACTTGGTCAGGCGCTGATTCGTGACGTTCCTGATGAGTACCGTATCTACTCGCAGAAAAAATTCACTTACAACGGCATCACCCAATACAACCGTAACGGTCTGTTATGGGATAAGAGCATGAACGTTGATGGCATCAAAACGGGCCACACAAGCAATGCAGGTTACAGCCTAGTAAGCTCAGCGACCGAAGGCAAAATGCGCCTAGTTGCTGTAGTTATGGGCACCAAGAATGCGAATGCTCGTAAAACAGAAAGCAAAAAACTGCTTAGCTACGGCTTCCGTTTCTTCGAAACAGTGGCGCCACATACAGCGGGTGAAACCTTCGTAGAAGAGAAGATCTGGATGGGTAGCAAAGACACAGTTGCGCTAGGTGTCGACGAAGATACTTTCGTGACGCTACCTCGTGGTCAAGCTAAGAACCTGAAGGCAAGCTTCGTTCTTGAGAAAGAGCTAGAAGCGCCAATCAGCAAAGGCGATGTAGTTGGTAAACTATTCTACCAAGTAGACGGTGAAGACGTTGCTGAATACCCCCTACTAGCACTTGAAGATGTAGACCAAGGCAGCCTATTCAGCCGTCTATGGGACTACCTAGTTCTTCTATTCAAGGGTTTATTCTAAACAAGCCAAAGGTTTGTTCTAGGTAAAACCTAAGCTTGTTATATAGCTAACCTAATGAGTAAGTTCATGATTTGCTCATTAGTGAACCAAAAGCCGCCATGTGCGGCTTTTGTTGATCTTGAGTTCGGTGATATTTACACGTAATATTCCGCCTTATTACTCGTGTCTGTTGACCGAACACGCTTTTTATCGACATTTCGCCAATTTGCGAGCGTCTAGCCTTTTGGAGCTAATCATGAACATCAATTCTGATGCAAAACTAAAAGACCTCTTAGAGTTCCCTTGTTCATTCACTTACAAAGTAATGGGCCACGCTAAGCCAGAACTGACTGAGCTAGTACTAGAAGTGATCCAGCGTCATGCTCCTGGTGACTACAGCCCAACGCTAAAACCGAGTGCGAAAGGTAACTACCACTCTGTTTCTATCAATATTACTGCGACTTCAATTGAACAAGTAGAAACTCTTTATAAAGAACTGGGCGAGATCGAAATCGTTCGTATGGTTCTGTAATCTCCGATTGCACATGAAAAACAGCGGCTTATTGCCGCTGTTTTTGTTTAAAGCACCCTATCTAGCTCAAATTCATTCAACTTAATTTTCAATAAATACAAAGAAAGTTGAAAAACCTTGCAGTCCGTCTGTAGTTAGAATCATGTTTCGCGTTTATAATGCGTTCACTTTATTAATCCTTGAGGGAGTGCAGCTTTGCAAAATAAGCTAATCGTAAAAAAATTAGGCCGTCAGGATTACGAACCTGTATGGAAAGCCATGCATAAGTTCACAGACGAACGCACGGAAGAAGACGTAGACCAAGTTTGGTTGGTTGAACACAACCCTGTCTTCACTCAAGGACAAGCAGGTAAAGCCGAGCATGTATTGAATGCTGGTGATATCCCTGTAATACAAAGCGATCGCGGTGGCCAAGTGACTTATCACGGCCCAGGCCAATTAGTCGCTTACTTTCTGATTAACATCCGCCGCAAGAAGTTCGGAGTGCGTGATTTGGTTACTCATATCGAGAACCTCGTAATCAATACTCTGAAAGCTTACAATATAGATTCAGCTGCCCGACCTGACGCTCCTGGTGTTTATGTCGATGGCAAGAAAATCTGTTCACTCGGATTACGTATTCGACGTGGCTGCTCGTTCCACGGGCTAGCACTCAACGTCGATATGGACCTGTCTCCATTCCTGCGTATTAACCCATGTGGTTACCAAGGTATGGAAATGGCGCAGGTAAGCCAACTCGGTGGACCAAGTGAACTAGAAAACGTTGAGCAACAGTTAATACAAGAGCTCGTAGAGCTACTCGGCTATGACCAAGTAGACATTCAAGCCACCAGTAACATTACAGCAGAAGCATAAAATCATGAGCAAACCAATCCAAATGGAAAAAGGCGTTAAATATCGTGACGCTGACAAAATGGCATTAATTCCCGTAAAGAATATGCCTGCTGAACAGAAAGAAGTTCTACGTAAGCCTGAATGGATGAAGATTAAACTTCCTTCAGACAGCCATCGTATTCAAGAAATCAAATCAGCAATGCGCAAAAACAACCTGCACTCAGTTTGTGAAGAAGCGTCTTGTCCTAACCTAGCCGAGTGTTTCAACCACGGTACGGCAACGTTTATGATTCTTGGCGCTATCTGTACTCGTCGCTGCCCGTTCTGTGATGTTGCCCATGGTCGCCCTGTTGCTCCTGAAGCTGAAGAGCCGAAGAAACTAGCTAAAACAATTCAAGACATGAAACTGAAGTACGTTGTAATCACTTCAGTTGACCGTGATGACTTGCGTGACGGCGGTGCTCAGCACTTTGCTGACTGTAACCGTGAGATTCGCGAACTCAACCCAAATATTCGTATCGAAACACTGGTTCCAGACTTCCGCGGTCGTATGGACGTTGCGCTTGACCTAATGAAAGACAACCCGCCAGATGTTTTCAACCACAACCTAGAGACAGCGCCACGTCTATACCGTAAAGCGCGTCCAGGTGCGAACTACAAGTGGTCTCTTGATCTACTGAAGAAATTCAAAGAGCAGCACCCTGATATCCCAACAAAATCAGGTGTGATGATGGGTCTTGGTGAGACAAAAGAAGAGATCGTTCAAGTACTGAAAGACCTTCGTGAACATGGTGTGACTATGCTGACACTAGGCCAATACCTAGCACCAAGCCGTCACCACTTACCAGTAGAACGCTACGTGCCGCCTTCTGAGTTCGATGAGCTGAAAGAGATTGCTCTAGAGCTAGGCTTTACTCACGCAGCGTGTGGCCCGTTTGTACGTTCTTCTTACCATGCGGACTTGCAAGCTCAAGGTATGGAAATTAAGTAATCACGATTGCTTAACGAACAATGCAAAGGCGCTGAATATTATGTTCAGCGCCTTTTTTCTATCTTGTTCGTGCCGCTATAGCTTTATATTTCGTGCCACTAAGCTTTATATAAAAACAACAAAGCCACTCTTTATGAGTGGCTTTGTGCTTAATATTTCAAGTTCAGAGGAGGTAATTTCAAAAACCCCAGATAGGGTTCTGCATTAACCGAAAGATGCCCAGATAACCGTTGCTACCAAAATTGGGCACACAAACTTCACATACATTGGCCAAACCTTACCAAACCAACCAAGTTGAAAATCAGGGCTGCCTTGTTCAAGCTCTTTCACTTTTGAAGCTCGGCTCCATACCCAACCACCAAACACACAGAACATCAGTGCAGCGACTGGTTGAAGATACTGAGTTGCAATCATCGCTACCATGCCAAACATCGCAGCAAAGTTGTAAACAATCACCACACTAAACAGCGCGATAGCACCACCAATCACCCAGCTTGTTGGCGTTCGTCTAGTATTGAAACGCTCACTCACTAGCGCAACCGGGCCTTCAAGCATCGAAATCGAAGAAGTCAGTGCAGCAATCGTTAGTAGTAAAAAGAACACAATCGCAAAGATCTGTCCAAGCACACCTAAACTATCAAACATCAACGGCAAAACCGTGAATACTAGAGTGTCAGAGCTTAATAGTGAGCCGTCTTCAGCGTAGATTTGAACGCCTTTTTGCATCGCAACAAACATTGCTGGCATCACCACTAATCCAGCAATAAAAGCGACAGCAGTATCCACCAGAGTTACGTTCATCGCCATTTTTGGTAGGTTCTCTTTCTTGCTTAAGTAAGAGCCATAAACCAACATCGAGCAACCGCCAATAGTGAGTGAGAAGAACCCCTGTCCCATTGCCGCCAGAACCAGTTTTCTATCCCACACTTTCTCAAAGTCTGGAATAAGGTAATGTTTTAGGCCTTCCATCGCGCCAGATTGCGTCATGATGTAAACAAACAATAAGCCAAATAAAACAAACAGCGCAGGCATCAAACGAGTCGACCATTTCTCGATGCCTTGCTTAACACCGCCCTGCACAATCAAGATAGTCAGTACATAGAACGCGACGGTACCAAATACGTTGCGCTCAACACTGAAGCCCTTAAACCAATCAGCAATCGCTTCTAGGCCGATAAGATCCGCGACCGCACCAATTAGGAAACAGATCAACCAGCCACCAACAATACTGTAAAACGCCAACACTGCGCTTGGTACACTCAGTCCAACCCAACCGACAAACTCACCGACTTTCTTACCCAAAGGGTTTGTCGTCAAAGATCGCATGCTATCAACTGGGTTTGCTTGGCCGTGACGGCCTATAGCCATCTCAACCACCAACATAGGGAAAGCAACCACGAAGATCATGATCAAATAGACTAAAAGGAAAGCGCCACCACCGTTGCTAGCAACTTGAGTCGGGAAACCCCAAATATTACCCAAGCCAACCGCTGCACCAGCCGCTGCTAAAATAAAACCTAAACGAGAGCTAAAGTGCTCTCTTGAAGAGGAAGATTGTTGGTCCATATCGCCCGCATTAAAAATCAGTGAACTAGTTGAGAAGTACAGTAATAAAAAGCAATGATAGGCACAACCAATAAATGAACAATTCTCTGATTTTTACAGTCAATGCGCTATTTAGAACAACAAAATTAACAAAAAACCAGTCTTATCGTTCAATTATAAGCAACAAAGCGAAGCAGTAGGCTTAAGAAGGAAATGGATTGAATTGAGATAAATACTCGCCGTGTGGTTCCATTTATACAAACAAAAAGAGCACCGACCGGTGCTCTTACTATTCATCACTAGACTCGAATTAAATTGTGAAGACTTGGTAATCTTTTAAGTTCGGAATGATTTCATGCAGTTCTTGCTCTTGTTCCGCCATCTCATCAAGTGAATCACAGAACTCATTCGCTTCCTCCTGTACTTGTTGAGAGTGTTCTTTCATTCGCTCTTCAACTTTCAGCTTTAATTCAGCCATACTGTCAGCCAATTCAGTCAGGTTTAGGCCACCATCTTGTTTCATTTTTTCTGACATCGCATTAAAAGCGCTAGAGATAAATTCTTGGTTAAAGATTTCTTTCGCCTTCTCGAAATCTTCAGACCAGCCATTGGCCATCGAATCAAAGCTTTCTGCAGGTAACACTAATTCGCCATCTTTGTAATAACGCGCTTCCAGTTCTGCAAAGTAGGTTTTCATCGATTCTTTTACATTATCAAATGACTCAGGTGAATCCAGGCTAGCCGCGATATCATCAATCACGTCATTGGCTAACGCTAAGCTATCGTTCGCCATTTGTTTCGCTCGAGGTAAGTACTCACTCATATTTTCGCGGTATTTCTCAATCGCCGCTTGTTGGTCGGCATCAAGCTCAACCTTCTCACCATGGATATAGAGGTCGTTGTTATCATCAAAAACGGCCGTATCACCATTCACTTGATGGATTTCGACTTTTTGATCATCGATTCTTAGTTCATTCTTCAAATCAACTCGACACTGAGCAGCAAACGTTGGCAGGCTCACAACTGCCATCGCCGCAGTTAACGATGCAATTAATACACTGTTTTTCATAAATACATAGCTTTTCATAACATCCTCTCATCAATCTGACAGATTACTATACCCTTGGTATATGCTTCTTTGTCAGAGAAACGTTTTATATATATCCGTTACTCAGTTAGTCGATAGATATTACTTCATAGCAAAACTGTTTATCTGCAACCTTAAACTCAATTTCATCACCGACTTCTTTACCCATTAGAGCCTGACCAAAAGGTGCGTTCACCGTTACGATAGCAACCTCATTATCATTCCACGCGACAGAAAGTCCTCCGACTCTTGGCCCAATGAAAAAGTGTTTACATTCATCATTTTCGTCAATAACCACAACATAGCTGCTTACTGCAATCTTTTCACTGTCTCGTAAGACGAGATTCCGGTAGCACTGGATATCATCTTCACACTCCTGCACTCGCATCGCTTGACCATGGGCAAGATACGAAGCTTCTAATGCCAATGTATCGTACTTATGTTCAGGCACAGTCTCTTCATCGGTCGCAGCATCAATCGCACGCTGAGTCGCAGATTGTGCGATACGTAATCGGGATTCGAGTTGCTCTATGATTATTTGGCGAAGCTTTGACTTATTCATACTATTGGGGTGCTTTTCTATAGGAGCTACAGAATAGAATTAGGTACAATCAGGTGCAAGACATTTGATTCATCAAGCGACGCTATCATGAATAGGCGCCCGCTTTAGCATCAATACGACACTTAATAACTCAGGTAGAACATAAATGATTGAGCAGAAGCTAAAACAAGTATTCGGATTCGACTCACTGCGCAATGGGCAAAAGCAAGTCATTGATAACGTTCTATCTGGTCACTCGACTGCCGCGATATTCCCGACAGGCTCAGGTAAATCGCTGTGCTATCAATTACCAGCATTAGAGTTACCGCACTTAACCTTGGTGATATCGCCACTGTTAGCCTTGATGAAAGACCAACTCGCTTTCCTGCACAGTAAAGGCATTAGCGCAGCGGCAATCGAATCAAGCCAAGACCGACAAACCACACAACAGGTTATGCAGTCAGTGCGTAACGGTGACACCAAGATCCTCATGATCTCCGTCGAGCGCTTGAAGAACGAACGCTTTCGTCAGTTTATCTCCCAAGTGTCGATCTCACTGCTTGTGGTCGATGAAGCGCACTGTATTTCAGAATGGGGACACAACTTCAGACCCGACTACCTGAAGCTTCCTCAATACCAAAAACAGCTCAATATTCCTCAGGTTCTACTACTGACAGCCACTGCGACTACAGCGGTTATCCAAGATATGAAGTCAAAGTTTGAAATTGATGAGGAGCGCGTTGTGGTTACGGGTTTCTATCGTCAAAATCTCGATCTGTCGATTCAACCTTGTGAACAAACCAGTAAGCTAGAAACCTTGTGCAATGTGGTTAACCAAGCTTCTCTCGCTCCGACTATTGTTTATGTCACCCTTCAACAAACGGCAGAGATGGTGGCTCAGCAGATTCGCAATGCTGGCGTTAATGCAGTGGCTTACCATGCGGGTCTTAAGCCTGAAAATAGAGATGCTATTCAACACCAATTCATGAATGATGACGTGAGCTGTATCGTCGCAACTATCGCGTTTGGTATGGGCGTGGATAAGTCCAACATTCGCCGAGTGATTCACTTTGACTTACCAAAATCGATCGAAAACTACTCACAAGAGATCGGCAGAGCTGGTCGAGATGGGCAAGCGTCTGAATGTATTTTACTGGCTAACAAACACGGTTTAAGCACACTCGAGAACTTCGTTTTTGGTGATACGCCAGACAACATATCGATCCAAGCGGTATTAAAAGAGATCTACGAAAATCAAAACATTGGCGCTTCTGGCTCGAATCAATGGGAGATCATGCTTAATCAACTATCACGTGAATCCAACATTCGTCAGTTACCGCTAAAAACACTACTGGTGTATCTCGAAATTGAAGGTGTGATTGAGCCCAAGTACAGCTACTTCGCAGACTACAAATTTAAATTCATTCGTCCGAAACAGCAGATCACAGAGCAATTTCAAAGTGAACGTCGTCAATTTGTCGAAGCGATTTTCCAATGCTCTCCTCAAGCAAGAGTGTGGTGCCAAGTCGACTTCGATGCGCTTTGGACACACTTCCAAGCCGATCGTCAGCGTGTGATTGCGGCTATCGACTACTTCAATGAACAAGGTTGGATTGAACTAGAAAGCAAGCAGATCACCGATGTCTACGCGATCCACAATACTTCTGAAGATATGATGCAACTGTCAGAGCGTCTAACTGAGTTGTTTAAAGCAAAAGAAAACAGCGAGATAAACCGCCTTAACCAAATGCTGAATTTCTTTGAGGCGGATACTTGCCTAAGCTCACGCCTTGCGAGTTATTTTGCCGATGATAAAGCACCAACAAACTGCGGTCACTGCTCTGTATGTCGAGGAGAAGTGGCAATCTTACCAACCGTTGATGTTGAACCTATCGATGATGAGACGGTGATGACATGGATACATGAGTTTATTTCGGCTAGCCAACAACTGATTACCGACGAGGCAATTACTCGCTTCTTATGTGGAATCGCCACCCCGCTTTCAACCAAACTCAAAGCCAGTAAAATGGTCGGTTACGGCAAGCTAGAGCAGCAACCGTTCAGTGATACCTTAGCGCGAGTAAAACAACTTCCTAGGTAATTCTTACTTATAAAAAACCGACTAGGCTATGAAGCGTAGTCGGTATTCATCTCACTCATTATCTTTAAAAGAAGCTCAACTGACGCATTTGGTCTTTAGGTTGCAGCATTACGCTTAAACCAAGCAGGCGTATTTCTCGCCCCTGTTGTCTTTTCAGTATTTCACTAAGCAGCTCTTTGAAGTGTTCACGATCGAGAGAGGCATGGATGTGTTCAATCGTGGTTTGTTGAAAGTCGGCGAACTTGAGCTTAATGCCCTGCTTGATGATCGCTTTACTTGGGCTAGCCTTTTCTAAGCGAGTTTCGAGTTCAGGAAATAGCTTATCTTCGATTACCTGCCAACATTCTGCGTAGCTTGAAATGTTTTGGGTAAAGGTGCGCTCTACACCTACCGATTTTCGCTCGCGCTCGATGATAACTTCTCGATCATCAATGCCATGACTGCGCTTCCAGAGTGATGCACCTTGACGGCCAAACTTGAGTAGCAGGTCTCGATAGTCAGACTCTTTGATATCCTTACAAGTAAAGAAACCCGCTTGGTGCAGCTTTTCTATGCTCACTTTGCCGACACCGGGAATCTTTTCAAGTGGTAGCTCATCGATCACTGATTGCACGTCTTGTGGAGGGATAACAAACTGACCATTGGGCTTATTCAGATCTGAGGCCACTTTCGCCAAGAATTTAATCGGTGCAATTCCTGCAGAAGCTGTCAGGTTCAGTTCGTTCCAAATATCACGGCGAATAGACTCGGCAATAAGTGTTGCTGAACCGTGACACCGCTTAGAATCGGTGACATCAAGGAAAGCTTCATCCAAGGAAAGTGGTTCAATGATTGATGTGTATCGAGAGAAGATTTCACGGATCTTTTTAGATATCTCGACATAGACCGACATTCTTCCCGGCACAACCAATAGATTAGGACAAAGCTGTAGGGCCTTTCCGGTAGGCATTGCAGAGCGAACACCAAACTTGCGGGCTTCATAATTACAGGTGCTCAAAACGCCGCGTTGCTTTTCATGCCCACCAACAGCTAACGGGCGATTTCGGTAAGCAGGGTTATCACGCATTTCTACAGCCGCGTAAAAACAATCCATATCGACATGGATTATTTTTCTGACTTTCTCTTGGTCCGAACTGCACATTTGGAAATAACTCAACCTTACAACTGTATCTATGAACAGTATAATCAATTATTCTCAGATTTAAAATGATCTGGAGTCCAGCTCAACAGGTTTCACTTCATTCGCCGCCCACTATTCTGATAGTATTGTTAGGAGTATTTAGTCTATAAGTAGGGATAGCTTTTGAGTGAAAAAATACTAGTGGTAGAGGATAGTCGCGCATTCAGAAACTATCTTTACCAACAATTTAAGAACGATGGCTATGAAGTTGCGTTGGCGGAATCTGTAGAAGAAGCCAAAGCGATCTTAGAGCAAGAAACGGATTTCTTGTGTGCAGTCCTCGACTACTGTTTACCTGACGGCCAAGACGGCGAGATCATTGATCTCGTCTTAGGCTATCAACAGAAAATCATTGTCCTGACCGGGATGTTCGACAATCAACTGCGAGAGCAAGTCCTAGCCAAAGGCGTTATCGATTACATACTTAAAGACAGTATGTCATCAGTAAGCTACCTACTTCCCCTGGTTCAAAGAATTTCGAATAATCGCCATCACAAAGCATTGGTTGTCGATGATTCAGCGGTCGTTCGCCGTTACATAGCTCAACTTCTAGAACACCAATATATCCAAACTATCCAAGCCGAAGATGGCGAACAAGCATTAAAGCTCCTTCATAACGATCCCGATATTACGTTCGTTGTTACAGACCATGATATGCCGAAGAAAGACGGTATAGCGATGATCCGTGAGATACGACGCGATCACGACAGAAACCAGTTGGCTATTCTAGGGTTATCAGGCAGCGATGATCGCACCATGACAGCTCGATTCCTTAAAGCGGGGGCTAACGACTTCCTTTACAAGCCTTTTAACCAAGAAGAATTTTTTTGCCGTATCCATCAACTGCTTGATATGAAAGAAGCGGCCAACGAGCTATTTCGACATGCCAACGAGGATGCTCTTACTGGCTTATGGAATCGTCGCTACCTGTTCAATCATCCTTGTAAAGGCTGCGATCAACGAAACATCGCGATGATGGACATCGACTTCTTTAAGAAAGTGAATGATACCTTTGGACACGATGGTGGTGATGCCGTGCTGATCGATGTAGGGAAAATAATCAAAGATCATTTCAAAGACGATGTCGCTGTGCGCTTTGGTGGCGAAGAGTTTTGTATTCAGTCGTGCGGCGCATTTGAAAGCTTTGTTGACAACTTAGAGTCCATGAGAGAAGCCATTGAAAGCCATGTTGTTGAGCATGACTCTCAAAGAATCAAGGTCAGTATCAGTATCGGCGTAACCGATTTAGACGCGAAGTTAGATGAACAGATCAAAGCCGCTGATGAGCTTCTTTATACGGCAAAAGAGCAAGGTAGAAACCAACTAGTGTTTGCGCGTAACAGCATGCAAATCGAACAATAGTCATTCGCCTCTGTTTCCATTTTTGGTATACCAAGATTAATTGCTAGACCTCAAAACTAAAAAAGCTCAAGACGATAATCTTGAGCTTTTCAATTTGAGGGCGTAGATAACTCTATCCCCTATGACTGTCACCAATTAAGCGATACGGTCTTTACTCCAAGCCGCTTCTTTTTGTTGACGCTCAGCCAGCTTCTCTTCACGGTAAGCTTCACGTGCTTCACGCTTCTTACGCGCGTCACAAGGTTCAGGGCAGTTACATACTTTATCAATACCAACAGCACCCAAACCGCCACAGCTACCTTTCACAACTTTCTTTTGGATAATGTAGCCAATTGACATCGCTGCGATTACTGCAAGAAAAACACCAAATGTAATCAGAAATGTATTCATAATTATCTCGCTTACCTTATTTACCTAAGTATGGCTTAAATGCTTCAGAAGCAATTTCTTTAAAGCCATCTGCTGTTTTTACCACCATGAACACTGGGATGTTATGTTGGTTTGCGACTTCCATTCCTTTTTCCTCACCTAAGACCATAAGGCCCGTAGATAAGCCGTCTGCAGTCATTGAAGACGGGTTTAAAACAGTCACAGAAACCACTTTATGGTGAAGAGGCTTTCCTGTTTCAGGGTTGATGATGTGTGAGTAACGAACACCATCACGTTCAAAATAGTTACGGTAATCACCAGAGGTTGCGATAGCCATATCACCCGGCTCGATGATCTCTTGGATATTACGCTCATCAACGCTTGGTTTCTCAATCGCGATACGCCAGCCCACGTTCTCACGGTTTAAACCTTTCAGACGAATTTCGCCACCGACTTCAACCATGTAGTTGTGAATACCGATAGAATCAAGGTAGTCAGCGACGACGTCAACACCCCAACCTTTTGCAATCGTGGATAGATCGACATACAGGTTAGGTAGGTCTTTCTTCAACATGTTGCCTTCAACACTAAGATGATGGATACCAATCTTAGCCTTGCGAGCCGCCAGCTCTTCATCTGATGGCACAACTTCAGGACGAGCTTCAGGACCAAAACCCCATAAGTTAACTAACGGACCAACCGTTACATCCAGAGCTCCTTCAGTAAGACCGTTCAAACGAATCGCTTCTTTCACAACCGTCGCTGTTTGCTCAGATACTTCGAACGCATCCGCACCTTTATGCTGGTTGAAACGGCTTAATTCGGAATCTTCACGGTAAGTCGACATCTGGTCGTTTACTTCTTCAAGTAGACGATCGATCTCTGTATGAACTTCATTAGACTCAGGAAATTCATCACCATTGATGTATTTAATATTGTAACTCGTGCCCATCGTTGGGCCACTCAAATGCACTTGCTCTCTTGACTGCTCACAGCCCGCAAGAAAAATCAAAGAAGTTAATGCAACAAGCCAAATTCTCACTTGCTTACTCCTGTCTAATGTTGAGGATTTATATAAGGAAAAATAAGAGTAAAAAATAGGTATTTTGAATGCCTTACTCTTTCTTATATAAGCCAGTATGTTGTCAAAAGCTGTCTTAGAAAAACAAATGGCTGACTCGTAGGAGTCAGCCATAATATCAATCACTTAAGTGGATTAACCACCGAAGTCATCTAGTAGGATGTTTTCATCTTCTACACCAAGATCTTTCAGCATGCCGATAACAGCAGCGTTCATCATCGGTGGACCACACATGTAGTACTCACAATCTTCAGGAGCTTCGTGATCCTTCAGGTAGTTTTCGTACAGTACATTGTGGATGAAACCAGTGTAACCGTCCCAGTTGTCCTCTGGTTGAGGATCAGACAGTGCACAGTGCCACACGAAGTTTTCGTTTGCAGCCGCTAGGCCATCGAAATCTTCAATGTAGAACATCTCACGCTTAGAACGTGCGCCATACCAGTAAGACATCTTACGAGTAGACTTAAGACGCTTAAGTTGGTCGAAGATATGAGAACGCATAGGCGCCATACCTGCACCACCACCGATGAATACCATTTCATTGTCTGTGTCTTTAGCAAAGAACTCACCAAATGGACCAGAAATAGTACATTTGTCGCCTTCTTTAAGAGACCAGATGTATGAAGACATAACACCAGGAGCTACGTCAGGGTTGTTTGGCGGCGGAGTTGCGATACGCACGTTAAGCTTGATGATGCCTTTCTCTTCTGGGTATGAAGCCATAGAGTAAGCACGGATCGAATGCTCTTTAACGATAGACTCATAACGGAACAAGTTGAACTTATCCCAGTCACCACGGTATTCCTCAGGAATATCGTAATCTGCGTATTTCACGTGATGTGGTTCAGCTTCAATCTGAATGTAACCACCCGCGCGGAACGGTACTTCTTCACCTTCAGGGATCGCTAGAGCAAGTTCTTTGATGAAAGTAGCTTCGTTGTTATTCGAGATAACAGTACATTCCCACTTTTTAACACCAAAGATATCTTCGTCTAGTTCAATCTCCATGTCAGTTTTCATAGCAACTTGACATGCAAGACGTTCGCCTTCGCGAGCTTCACCTTTTGTGATGTGATCAAGTTCAGTTGGAAGGATGTCGCCACCACCAGACTTAACTTTTACACGACACTGACCACAAGAGCCACCGCCACCACAAGCAGAAGATACGAAGATACCAGCGCCAGCCAGGGCACCAAGTAGCTTGCTACCAGGTTGAGTAACGATCGCCTTTTCAGGGTCGCCGTTTACTGAAATAGTGATGTCACCTGATGGTACTAACTTAGACTTAGCGAAAAGAATCACTAGTACTAGAGCCAGTACAATAATGGTAAACATCGCTACGCCAAGAATAATACTAAACATTTGTTATTCCTTATTACTGGGTGCTTACCCTACAGTTGAACACCAGAGAAAGACATAAAGCCTAACGCCATCAGACCAACAGTAATGAACGTGATACCAAGGCCACGAAGACCTGGAGGTACGTCAGAGTACTTCATCTTCTCACGGATACCCGCAAGAGCAACGATAGCTAACATCCAACCCACACCAGAACCGAAGCCGTAAACAACAGATTCAGCAAAGTTGTAGTCACGAGTTACCATGAAAGATACACCACCAAAGATTGCACAGTTAACTGTGATCAGTGGAAGGAAGATACCTAGTGCGTTGTACAAAGGTGGGAAGAAACGGTCTAGAACCATCTCTAGGATTTGTACAAGTGCCGCGATAACACCGATGAATGCGATGAAGTTAAGGAAACTTAAATCGACACCTTCAACAAGCGCGTTTTCTTTCAGGATGTGTGTGTAAACAAGGTTGTTTACAGGAACAGCGATTGTAAGTACTACAACTACCGCAACACCAAGACCAAAAGAAGTTTTAACTTTCTTAGATACCGCTAGGAATGTACACATACCTAGGAAGAAAGAAAGCGCCATGTTTTCGATGAAAATCGATTTAACTAGCAGACTAATATAATGTTCCATGACTACCTTACCCCTTCGCTTCTACTTGTTCTGGTTTGAACACACGAATTGCCCAAATCAAGAAACCAATTAGGAAGAATGCAGAAGGTGCTAGAAGCATCAAGCCGTTTGGCTGATACCAACCACCGTTGCTCACTAGAGGTAGTACTTCCATACCAAATAGTTTGCCAGAGCCTAGAAGCTCACGGAAGAAACCAACAGTGATAAGAACGAAACCGTAACCAAGACCGTTACCAAGACCATCGATTAGAGATGGGATTGGCGCAGACTTCATTGCGAATGCTTCAGCACGACCCATTACAATACAGTTAGTAATGATTAGGCCTACGAATACAGATAGCTGCTTAGAGATATCGTATAGGTATGCTTTAAGCACTTGGTCTACCACGATTACTAGTGATGCGATAATTGCCATCTGAACGATGATACGCACACTGTTAGGAATGTGGTTACGGATCAAAGAAACGAAGAAGTTAGACAGAGCAGTAACGAACATTACCGCGATAGTCATAACAAATGCTGTTTCTAGCTTAGTGGTTACCGCAAGAGCAGAACACACACCAAGAACCTGTAGCGCGATTGGGTTGTTGTCCAACACCGGCGCTAAGATGCTCTTTTTAATTTCTTTTGCACTAGACATTAGTTCAGACCTCCGTCACGAACTTTTGCTAGGAACGGACCAAAGCCCATATCACCTAACCAGAAGTCAAATGTATGTTGAACACCAACGCTAGTCAGTGTTGCACCAGAAAGGCCATCTACACCGTGCTCAGAACCTTGAGGAGCGCCACCTTTAACAACCTGAATAGCAGGTTTGTGGTTTTCGTCGAATAATTTCTTACCAACGAATTGAGCGCGCCAAGATGGGTTCTCAACTTCACCACCAAGTCCAGGAGTTTCACCTTGCTCGTAGTAAGTGATACCAGAAACTGTGTTGCCATCAGTTTCTACCGCAACGAATGCGTACATCATTGACCATAGACCGTTACCGTGAACAGGGATGATAACTTTAGAAGTTTCAGCGCCATCTTTCACAAGGTATACAGTACCCGTGTTAGCACGACGAAGGATCTTAGCGATGTCATCTTCAGCTGAAAGCTTGATTGACTGAGCTGGATCTTTTGCCGCTTTACGTTGGTCGTATGCAGCAGCATCGCCGTCAACGAAATCGCCAGTAGCGAAATCAACTAGACGAGGTTCGATGTTCTCTTTATACAGGTCTGGAATCTTACCCGTAAGCTCAATGCCCGCAACTTCAAGGATCTTAGTTTGCTGATCCAGAACCGCGTTCTCTTGTTGCTTAGGTTTAAGAACAACTGCAGCTGTTGAAACGATGATTGAGCACACTAAGCTCAATGCGATAACAACAAACAGCGTCTTTTTAATGCTATCGTTATTACTTGCCATAGCGCGCTAGTCTCCGCTTAATGTTCTTCTCGATTACAACGTGGTCAAACAGAGGAGCAAATAGGTTTGCGAATAGAATCGCAAGCATCATGCCTTCTGGGTATGCAGGGTTAACTACACGAATCATTACACACATTGCGCCGATTAGGATGCCGTACCACCACTTACCTTTATTGGTAAATGAAGCTGATACTGGGTCAGTCGCCATGAAGAACATACCGAACGCGAAGCCACCTAAAACTAGGTGCCAATGCCAAGGCATGCTAAACATTGCATTAGTGTCAGAACCAATCACGTTAAATAGTGTTGATACTGCAACCATACCGATCATTACACCCGCAATGATGCGCCATGAAGCAATGCCCATGTAAACAATCATTGCTGCACCAATCATAAGTGCAAGCGTTGAAACTTCACCGATAGAACCTGGAATGTTACCAATGAATGCGTCCATCCAAGTGATTGCTTCACCTGATGTTACGTTCATTAGTGCACTACCGCCGCCTTGAGCCCATTGGCTAAGAGCAGTTGCACCAGAGAAGCCATCTGCAGCAGTCCAAACTACGTCACCTGAAATCTGTGCAGGGTATGCAAAGAACAGGAACGCACGACCAGCAAGAGCAGGGTTCAAGAAGTTACGACCCGTACCACCGAAGATCTCTTTCGCAACAACAACACCAAAGGTAATACCTAGTGCTGCTTGCCATAGAGGAAGCGTTGGCGGAACGATAAGCGCAAATAAGATAGAAGTAACAAAGAAACCTTCGTTTACTTCGTGCTTACGCACCATACAGAACAGTACTTCCCAGAAACCACCAACGATAAATACCGTTGCGTAGATAGGTAAGAAGTAAGTCGCACCCAAGAGCATCTTACTGCCCCAACCTGCATCGGCCCCTAAGGAGGCTCCAAGCATTTCGGTTAGCCAGTAATGCCAGTTACCATCAATGATAGAAACTAGTTCTGCACCTGAATACATGTGGTTTAGTGCTGCGATAGCCTGACCACCTGCGTTGTACATACCCCAGAACATTGCTGGGAATACCGCAAGCCAAACCATGATCATGATACGTTTTAAGTCAACGCTATCACGGACATGCGAGCTTTTCTTTGTAACTGTACCTGGTGTGTAGAAAAGTGTTGCTGCAGCTTCGTAAAGCGCAAACCACGTTTCGTGTTTACCACCTGGTTCAAAATGATGCTCGATGTCTTCAATAAACTTTTTAAGGCCCATGAAAATTACCCTTCCTTCACAATTGTATCTAGGCATTCACGAAGTAACTGACCGTACTCGTACTTACCAGGACATACAAAGGTACACAGTGCTAAATCTTCTTCATCTAGCTCTAGCGCACCAAGTGCTTGTGCACTATCAACGTCGCCTGCACATAGATCACGAAGCAGCAATGTAGGTTCCATATCTAGAGGCATTACGCGCTCGTAGTTACCAATTGGAACCATTGAGCGGTCACTACCGTTTGTTGTCGTTGTCATGTTGAACAACTGACCTTTAAACAGGTGACCAAGGAATGAACGAGTAACAGAGAACTTGTTCTTACCAGGCATAGCCCAGCCGAATAGCTCTTTATCACGACCTTCACGTAGAACAGAAACTTGCTGATGGTAACGACCAAGGAAAGCATGTGGACCTGTTGCTTCAGTACCCGTAAGTACAGAACCAGAAATCACACGAACTTCGCCTGGCATTAACTCGCTGTCTGTCAACTCTTCAAGGCTAGCACCAATTTGAGTACGAACTAGACGTGGGTTGTTCACCACTGGACCAGCCAGAGAAACAACACGCTCAGAGTAAATCTCACCAGTAAGGAAAAGCTTACCGAATGCGATAACATCTTGGTAGTTAATGCTCCACGCTACATTTTGTGCATTTACCGGATATAGGTAATGCATATGCGTGCCTGCAAGACCTGCAGGGTGTGGGCCATCAAAAACATGTTCTTCAACGTTAGACTGAGCTGAACGAGGTAAGCTAGTACCTTTTTTACAAACGTACACTTTACCGTTAGTCAGAGTTGAAAGAAGATCTAAACCAGCAACGAAAGCATCAGACTGCTCGTTAATGATTAATTCTGGCTCAGCTGCTAGCGGATTAGTATCCATAGCAGTAACGAAAATAGCCTGAGTTTCAGAATCAACTGCTGGAACCTTGCTGAACGGACGAGTTCGCAAAGCGGTCCATGCGCCAGACTCAACTAACTGAGCTTTAACCGTTTCACGGTCAAGGCCTACTAGTTGGTTAGCTTCATAGCTATTGAACGTGATTTGCTCATTGCCTGCTACTTCAATCACTACTGATTGAAGAACACGCTTAGCACCACGGTTCACTTCAATAACTTTACCGCTTGCTGGAGAAGTAAATACAACACCTGGGTTCTTTTTATCTGCAAAAAGAACTTGGCCTTTCTTCACTTCATCACCAACGCGAGCATGCATCGTAGGACGCATACCAACGTACTCTTCGCCAAGCAAGGCGACTTTAGTGATGGACTTACCATCATTAATCACCTGGGATGGAGTTCCTGCGATAGGAAGATCCAAACCCTTCTTTATTGTAATCATACGCACTTGCACTACTTTATCGGGAAAAAGATTCTTTTAATTGCGTAAATTCGGGACGTTTTAAAATCGCCCTTAGACACGACATTACAGTGTCCGGTTTTGGTAAATTTGAGATACCAAAATCGCAACATTACATTAATAAACTCATCACAAATATTATGTGAGATTTATCAGGTGCCGTATTCTAGCATTTTTTGACAACTTGATGCCATGACCAATAACTTGAATACGGCCTTTATTTGGTGAGATTTGAAGCATATGGACTCTCAAATATGTATAAATTTGACGAGCCGCACAGATAGATTGGCTTTTGAATCGTGTTTTAAACAAGAGATTAATACTCTGTCACAAACTAATATTTTACGAGTTATGTTGAAACACTGTTAATAAAAACATTACTCATTGTAGGTATTTTTAGTCGTTCAAATTGCCATCAGTTTGAGTGATATAACAACGAAAAACACATAGGTTTGGCGACAAAAAAGGCGGCATCACCACCTTTTGTCAATATGCTCGCTGTGTTACTTGCCACCACCCATACACATAGGGCTGTCTGGCACGTTATCGAGCTGCTTCATCCATTCATCTTTTGTATAAGTGTGAATGGACAGTGCGTGAATATTATTCGCTAGCTCTTCTGAAAGAGCTTTATTTACCGCTCGATGACGAGCAATAAGACGCAATCCTTCAAACACATCACTGACAACAATCACTTTAAAATGACTCTCAGAACCGGCCGGAACATTGTGCATATAGCTCTCATTAACCACGTTTAAATGACTTGGTGAAAACTCATTGTGCAATTTTGTTTCGATAACTTCTTGGATCATTGTGATTCCTTAATAACGTATTGGCATTATCCGTGGGATGAGTATAAACCCTAAGCGGTCGACTGTCTGAGTATTTGATAGCGAATGGCGTAGGTTTGGTTGAGTTTTTTCTATCTTGTTCAGCCTGCATTTGAGACAATATCTTTGTTATTTCTTACATAAGTATCTCAAGCAATGAAAACCGAACTTACCCTTCACGATAGAACTTTAACCTTACATCGTTTCCCGAAACGTTCAAATGAAACCCTTCAAGCTTGGGATGCGGGCGACGAATACCTGATCAGTCATGTTGAAGAGATGAACCTCGAACCTGGCAAACACATCCTGATCATGAACGACAGCTTCGGTGCCCTATCCGCTTGGTTCTCGAAAGATCATGATGTCACTATGATGAGCGACTCATTTATCTCTCACCGTGGTGCCCTGAAAAACTTGCAGCGCAATCAAAGTAACCGAGTGAACTTCTTGAACACGATGGATGATATCCCACACGGTATCGATCTTGTGATCATGCAGCTGCCAAAAACAAATCGTCACCTAATCTGGCAATTGAGTCAGCTACGCCAAGCATTGCCTGAAGGCTGCCAAGTGATCGGCGTCAACAAGGTAAAAGAGATTCACACCTCTACGCTTAACCTGTTCGAAAAATACCTAGGCGAAACCAAAACATCACTAGCGAAGAAAAAACACCGCTTAGTCTTCTCATCTCCAAACTGCCAGCCAATTCAAACGGTAGAGCCTTTTGTTGAATGGGATGTAGACGGTGAAGATATCCGCCTGAAAAATTTACCAAATGTTTACTCAGGGGAAGCACTCGATCAAGGCGCTCGCTATATGCTAGAGCACATCCCTCAAGATCCTGAGCTACGTCATATCATCGATCTTGGTTGTGGCAACGGTGTATTGAGTGTAAAAGCAGGGCAATTGAACCCACAAGCCCGTATCACCTGTGTGGATGAAAGCTTTATGGCGGTGGAATCGGCGCGCCAAAACGTTAAAGATAACCTTGGTGAAGAAGGCAAATTCCAGTTCATCGCCAACAACTGTTTAGATGGCTTCAAGAAAAACAGCACCTACTTAGTGATGTGTAATCCTCCATTCCATCAGCAACAAGCGATTACGGATCACATTGCGTGGCAAATGTTCTGTGATGCAAAGCATGTTCTAAGCAATGGAGGCAAATTAATTGTTATTGGCAACCGACACCTCGGATACGATGTCAAACTAGCAAGACTATTTGGTGAAGCTAACGTTGAAACGCTTGAACTAAACCAAAAATTTGAGATATTACAAGCAACAAGAGAACCTGCGAATTTTAATAAATAAGCAGAAACGACTTCACAAGAATTTAAGATACCGAGCTTCTGGTGTGAATTTAGAAAGGATAAAGGAATGAAAAAACTGATTTTGGCTGCTTCTATTATGGCTTTGACAGCATGTTCAGCCCCTCAGCAAGAACAGATCAATGTAATGCCAGAAGCTTCACTAAGCTCAAGCAACCTTGTACAAGGCAAAACATACACACTAACCAGTAAAGATGTTCGTGCCGCTCAATATGTTGCATTGGTTGATAGTGGCCGTTCAAACATTCAGCCAATTCACGCTAAGCAAAACATGCGTATTTCTCTAGAAAATGCTGTTGCACAGCAGTTAGAGTCTCAAGGTTTTCGTGCGAGCGTAAACAGTGAAAACTCGATTGTTTTAGAGATTCAAGAAGCACTCGTTACCGTAGAGCACACCATTATGGAAAACAAAATGGACGGTAAAGTAACGCTTGAAGTTACCGCTGAAACGCCTGAAGGCAAACTAGTTAAAACATTCAACGGCACTGCAACACGCACTGGTGCATTGAGTGCATCTAACGACGACATCTCTATGGTTCTTAATGACGTGATCAACTTGGTTCTTACTGAGATCGCTAACGACCAAGAGCTACAAACTTACATGAAGGAACGTTTCTAATGGGTCGTATTTTATCTTCTATCGCATTAATGCTAGTGAGCGTGAGCGTTTGGGCTGGTCCTAAAGTAAACGTGGAAACAACATTAGGCGACTTCACTATTGAGCTTAACCAAGAACAAGCACCGGTTAGTGCGGAGAACTTCCTAAAATACGTTGCTGACGGCAGCTACGAAGGCACTATCTTCCACCGTGTTATTCCTGGCTTTATGGCTCAAGGTGGCGGCTTCGATCAAGAGATGAATCAACAAGCAACTTACGCTCCTATCAAGAATGAAGGCAGCAATGGCTTGAAGAACGATACAGCAACAATCGCGATGGCTCGTACTAATGCGCCAGATTCTGCAACTCGTCAGTTCTTCATTAACTTCTCTGATAATGACTTCTTGAACGCAAAAGGTAGCAACCCAGGCTACGCTGTATTCGGCAAAGTAACTGAAGGTTTTGATGTTGTTCAAAAGATGGCAACGATTCCAACCAAGCGAATGGGCCGCATGTCAGACATACCAGTTGACCCAATCGTCATCACTAAAGTGACCCTTCTTAAGTAATCCAATCTAACGCCCTTATTTCTTAAGGGCGTTTTTCTACACAAGGACGCCCTATGTCATCAGGCACTCCCTCTCTTTCTTGGATGCAGACTTTCCGCAGCTACCTAGATAAACGCCTACTTTGGGTGTTTATGCTCGGCTGTTCGAGTGGCTTCCCATGGGTTCTTATTGGATCCAATATGTCTGGTTGGCTAAAAGATGCAGGTTTAACGCGTGCTGCCATCGGCTACTTTGGCAGTGTGTTTGCCGTGTATGCGATTAACTTTCTATGGGCACCATTGGTAGACCGAGTAAAACTGCCGGTGCTTCACGCAATACTCGGCCAGCGCCGCAGTTGGATCTTTTTCTGCCAAACCATTGTTTTAATCGGCACCTTATTCATCGCAGGCGTCAATCCCGCAGAGAACTTGGCGTTTACTTCAATGTTGGCGCTCGCTATTGCCATTGCCTCAGCCACGCAAGACATCGCGATTGATGCATTTCGTATTGATACCTTCCCAAAATCCGAAGCATCAAAACTGCCGCAAGCTTCTGCAATGGCCGTAATTGGTTGGTGGACGGGGTATTCCCTACCAGGCTACCTTGCCTTTATTAACGCAGACTCAATCGGTTGGAATGGCGTGTATTACGGAATGGCAGGCGTCGTTGTCGTACTAATGCTGTTTACTCTTTTTGTCGGAGAGCCAAATACACAACGCGAAGCCCTGCAAGAACAGGCTCAGCAACGCCACAATAAGGTTGTCGGTTCGAAAGTCGTGGCTTGGTTCAGTGTTACCGTGTTAGAACCGTTTTATGACTTCTTCAAACGAAACGGAGTTCAAGTTGCCATCACCCTACTGCTGTTCGTATTCCTATTTAAGATAGGTGAAGCCTTCCTAGGTCGCATGTCGATCACCTTCTATAAAGAGATAGGTTTCAGTAATGAACAGATCGGTCATTACTCCAAGTTAATTGGCTGGGGCGCGACGATATTCTTCACTTTGGTAGGCAGTGTCTTCAATGTGAAATTCGGTATTGTACGCGGACTGATGATCGGCGGTGTGGCAATGGCGGCCAGTAATCTAATGTTTGCGTGGATCGCTCACACTGGCCCGAGTGAAACCTTGTTCTTGACAACCATCATTGTCGATAACTTTACAACTGCGTTTTCAACCGTAGCGTTTGTCTCTTTCTTAACACTATTAACCGGGCAAGCTTTCTCAGCGACACAGTATGCCTTGTTAGCATCGTTGGGGAATTTCGGTCGAACAACGCTGGCTTCATTCAGTGGTGAGTTGGTTGATTACCTCAATGATTGGTCAACCTTCTTTATACTAACCGCACTTATGGTGATTCCAAGTTTGATCATGCTCTATTCGTTGCGCCACTTTTTCACGGATTTATTAGAAAAAGCCAAAAACAATCAAGAATAGAGTCAAAAAAAATGATAAGAGGGTAGCATTGAGCTTCCCTCTTTTACGTTCGGTCTTCAGATCTAGTCTGTTGTGTCGCTCACGATAAGATTAAAACCTGTTCCCATCGAATCATCAATCGCCACAACCAAAGGCTGACCCGCTACAGTAATCGTCACAAAGTAAGACCCCGCCGCAACATAAATGCCATTCGCATAATCTTTGAATTTCACATCACTTAGCGCCGGAGTGCTGCCAGCAATACCCACCGTTTTCGGTCAAAGATAGATCAAAGACTGGATTGTAAGACGGGTTGAATTGTCATTTTTTAAGAGAAAACGCTTAGAAAAGAATACTGTTGATTTTGATATGCATATCACTCTAATTAGTAGAATCGTTTGCTTAGCACAGTATTTCACCTATTTATCCACAAAATAATCGAGTTTCACAAAATCAATAGAATTAGAGGTGCATCAAGATGCATTGCCACATTAAAGTTCCATCATTTAGATCATTAGTGTGATCAGCTTCACCTTAATAATTGTAATTTTCACTCCGTCTCACTTTTATTTGAGAACAAAATCGCTATTATGCTCGACATTCGGACATCATAAACACGCACGGATTAGCGGGTTACTTATTTCAAACATAGAGAGTTCCATTATGCGTAAATCACTTTTAACTCTTGGCCTACTTGCAGCAGCATCTGCTCCAGTAATGGCGGCTGATTATTCTGACGGCGACATCCATAAGAACGATTACAAATGGATGCAATTCAACCTTATGGCTGCAATTGACGAACTTCCAGGTGAGTCTTCACATGATTACCTAGAGATGGAATTCGGTGGCCGCTCGGGAATCTTCGACCTTTATGGCTATGTTGACGTATTCAACCTAACGTCTGATCCAGGCAGCGATAAAGCTGGTGCTGAAAAGATGTTCATGAAGTTCGCTCCTCGTATGTCTCTAGACGGACTTACAGGTAAAGATCTTTCTTTCGGTCCAGTTCAAGAGCTTTACGTATCTACACTTATGGAATGGGGTGGTAACTCTGGCGTTAACACTCAAAAAGTTGGTTTAGGTTCTGACGTAATGGTTCCGTGGTTAGGCAAAATTGGCCTAAACCTTTACGGTACATACGATTCAAACAACAAAGATTGGAACGGTTACCAAGTTTCTGCAAACTGGTTTAAACCTTTCTACTTCTTCGAGAACGGTTCATTCGTCTCTTACCAAGGTTACATCGATTACCAATTTGGTCTGGAAGACAAGTACTCTTCTGCAAGTAACGGTGGTGCAATGTACAATGGTATCTACTGGCACTCAGATCGTTTTGCTGTTGGTTACGGCCTAAAAGGTTACAAAGACATCTACGGTATTAAAGATACTGATGGATTCAAATCAACAGGCTTCGGTCACTACGTTGCAGTAACTTACAAGTTCTAATCGAACTTCTAAGAAAGTTTCCTAAATGGCACCCTCGGGTGCCATTTTTTATTGCTTTCATTTAATGCCTCGCTATCCTTGCAGCATCACTTTCTTATCTCGGTATTGCTGTGAACATCACTATTGTTGGGCCAGGGGCCATCGGCTCTTTATGGGCAATAAAACTACTTCAAGCTGGTCATAATGTGTCTTTGTGGAGTCGTTCCACTGATAACTCAATTGACTTATCACTTGATGGACAAGCTTCCCTTTCCTTCAGTAACAACAATATCGAAAAGCTATCAGCGAGTGACTTGGTTATTTTCACGGTCAAAGCTTGGCAAATAGCAGAAGCAACCACTCCACTGCTTCAACATCTCGATCCCGACACCATTCTCATATTCATGCATAACGGAATGGGCGCGGTTGATGAGATAGCCACTCAAATTGATGCTTACCCAATAATATTGGCAACCACTACTCAAGCTGCATTCAAACCCGACCGCAATAATGTGTCTCACACAGGAATCGGACAAACCCAGTTGGGTGCTTTCAACCAAATCGGCCAACAGTGTGCGTTTTTAGTTGATGTCTTAGATGATGCTCTCCCTGCTGTGCGTTGGAACCCACAAATAGAAACCGCGCTTTGGACTAAGCTCGCCATCAATTGTGCGATCAACCCACTCACGGGCCTTGAACAAATCAAGAATGGCGAACTTGCAGATAAAAGATTTGAGGGTATTTTGAATTCTATCGTTAAAGAGCTCACGCAGGTTATGCAAGCCGAAGGGATCGTTTGTTCATTCGATGAATTGGAAGCAAGCGTCAAACAGGTTATCCAAGCCACGGCACAGAACAATTCATCCATGAAGCAGGATATGTTTTACCAACGTAAAACAGAGATCGACTTCATTAACGGCTACCTTATTAAGACTGCACTCAAGCATCAGATAGACGTTCCTGTTAACCAAAGACTGTTCGCTCAAGTCAAAGGGCAAGAAAATCGCTGGAATCATCAAGATTAGTCAGCAACGGTTAACAAGTCGCGATAAAATAACAATACCGCTAAGCACAACGCTAGCACCAATTCCCAAGATTTTAGGTAAGAATAGATGCTTGATATCAATCACATCCGAGAGCAGTTCCCTGCGCTATCACAAACCATCAATCAACAACCATTGATTTACTTAGACAGCGCGGCAACGACACAAAAACCTCAGGTAGTTATTGATGCCATTAGCCAGTATTACTCCAAGCAAAATGCCAATGTTCACCGCGGTAGCCATAGTTTAACAGCGAACGCGACCAGTCAGTTTGAAGCAGCCAGAGATAAGATCGCTCAGTTTATCGGTGCAAGCTCTTCAAAAGAGATCATCTGGACTCGTGGTGCCACCGAGGCGCTCAATTTAATTGCTCAAACTTACGCAAGAAGTACTCTTCAGCCTGGCGATGAGATCTTAGTCAGCGAAATGGAGCATCACGCCAACATCGTGCCTTGGCAAATTGTCGCAGAGCAAACCGGTGCTAAAGTCGTTAAAGTACCGATGACACCGGATTGCGAATTTAACCTAGTCGCGTTTGATACGCTTTTAAATGAACGAACCAAGATTGTTGCATTAGCTCAGGTAACCAACGTAACGGGTTCTCGTCAGCCAATTGAAGCTGTCATAGAAAAAGCACACAAGATGAATGCGATTGTTGTGGTCGATGGCGCGCAAGGCATCGTCCATGAGCCTATTGATGTTGCAGCTTTAGGTGCGGATTTCTACGTATTCTCTGGACACAAGCTCTATGCCCCTGCGGGCATCGGTGTGCTTTACGGCAAGCTTGAATTGTTAGAAGCGATGCCACCTTGGCATGGTGGTGGCAAAATGGTCGAGCGCGTCTCTTTCTCTGGCACTACTTTTTCAGAACTGCCTGGCAAATTCGAAGCGGGCACGCCAAATGTGGCAGGAGCCATAGCACTAAGCACCGCAATAGAATGGTTAAGTGGTTTTGTACAACAAGATGTCGAAAATCATATCCACCAACTACAACACGAGACTTATCTTGCTCTCAGTAAACTGGATGACATTCAGATTTTAGGGTATCAACCTAACGCAAGTGTGATTACTTTTGTGATGGATGGTGTTCACCATCAAGATATAGCGACTCTACTGGATCAGCAAGGTATCGCAGTACGTGCAGGACATCATTGTGCTCACCCATTAATGGATGCACTTAATGTGAAAGGAACGGTTCGAATTTCATTTGGTATTTACAACAACATGGATGATGTTGAAAAGCTCGTAGCGGCGATAGAAAAAGCCGTTGATATGCTTTAGGGAGTAGCGAAATTACTTAGGGTTGGCGTTTAACGTCAACCCTTTTTGCTTCTGTGTATCAAGGAGATATTAAGCACTTAGCTCTTGGATTTGAGCAACAATCGCTTTTAATCCATTACCGCGAGATGGGCTAAGGTGGGTAATTAGACCGATTTGTTCAAAGTAACCATCAATATCGAACGCTTGAACCTGCTCTGATGTTTTTCCATCATACGCAGCCATCACTAATGCAATCAGACCGCGCACAATACGAGCATCAGAATCAGCACAAAAGTGCCAAACACCGTCGATATTTTGAGAAACCAACCACACTTGGCTTTCACAGCCAGAGACAATCACCTGCTCACTTTTCAGTTCATCAGGCATCGTTGGCAGTTTCTTACCCCATTGAATCACTTGGCGATAACGGTCTTCCCAGCCGCTGAATGTCTGCATCTTCGCGACGATATCATCACTGGTAATTTCAGTGCCGAATGGAGAGCTTGGGAATGTGGTCATTTTAATATCCAGTCGATTGTTAATTGAGTAAAAGACGTTACTTAGCGTGCTTTTGAATCAGCTTTTCAACGATACGCGAAACAGCTACAAAACCAAACGTCGCCGTTACAACTGTTGCCGCACCAAAACCCGTCGCACAATCCATACGTTTTGGACCTTCTGCTGTCGCTTTCGCAGCACAGACACTGCCGTCAGCTTGAGGGTATTTCAGCTGTTCAGTTGAGAACACACAATCGATACCAAACTTACGTGCTGGATTCTTAGGGAAATTATGATGACGACGAAGGGTATCTTTTAGCTTCTTCGCGAGCGGATCTTGAATCGTCTTCGTCAGATCAGCCACTTTGATTTGAGTCGGATCGATTTGACCACCCGCACCACCAGTGGTGATCACCTTAATTTTGTTGCTACGACAATATGCCAACAGTGAAGCCTTAGCTTTCATGCTGTCAATCGCATCTAATACAAAGTCGAACTCTTTCGACAGGTATTCAGCCTGATTGTCTGGGCCGATGAAGTCGTCAATCAGGTTAACTTTACACTCAGGGTTAATCAGCTTAACGCGCTCTGCCATCACTTCAATTTTGCTTTTACCAACGGTACCCGACATTGCGTGGATCTGACGGTTGATGTTGGTCACACACACATCATCCATATCGATCAAAGTCAGCTCACCTAAACCAGTACGAGCAAGCGCTTCAACCGCCCATGAACCGACACCACCAATACCGATCACACACACGTGTGCTGCTCTAAGTATGTCGACTTCACTATTGCCATATAGGCGACGGGTGCCACCAAATCGTTGGTCATAGTTTTCTGAAGCTGGAGTGGTCAATTCACGCATTGTTGCCGCCAATTTATTTCTGAGAAAAAGAAAAGAGTGCGTTTTATACGCACTCTTGAATAAAAAGTCTAGGGGATTAGCGATTCGCTTTCAATGCCCTATTTTATTGTAGCTTACTCAACCTTTTCAGGAGGCAAAGCCCAAGGCGCTTCAGTTGCGCTGCCATCTAAACCGAGCTTCCACACACGACCAAAATGCTTGTAATGGCCCGCTTCTGTACCCGCTCGAGGGCCCATGCCGTGGTAAAGGTCCAAATGGTTTTGCTTAACCGCGCCGCCCGTATCCAAAACCAATAGCAGTCTTAGTTGATGAGCGCCGCTCCAAGTACCATCAGCATTCAGTAGTGGAACCTCAGCAAGAATCGGTGTTCCCATAGGTAAGATAGAGCGATCGCCCGCTACCGCCGCCATCGGTAATAGAGGAATGCCCGCGCTGCCCATTACCGATAGGTCGTCTCTCGCTTCAAAAAACACGAAAGATGGGTTTTGCTCAAGCAGCTCTTTGACCACTTCAGGATCGTTTGCCAATACCCACTCTTTGATTGCTTTTAGCGACATTTTTTCGCGTGGAACTAAGCCTCGTTCAATCAGAACACGGCCAATGCTCACATAAGCTTTATTGTTCTTACCCGCGTAGGCGAAATACTGCAGCGTGTCATCATCACCGAAGTGTACAAATCCACTGCCCTGTACTTCCATCATAAATGGGTCGATACGGTTTGCTGAGTAACCTAACTCAAGGCCCTGACCTTCTAGTGCGCCGTTGTAAATCTCTTGGCGTGTTGGACACTCTTTACCACACTCAGGAAGCCCGTAAACAGGGTAACGATATTCTTCATTCGCTTCGTGGCGCAGCTCCATCACAGGAGAAAAGTAGCCCGTGAACAAAACATTGCCTTGTTTATCACCACCACCTAGTTGAGCGGTTTGAACGCCAAAATTCGCTAGCTCGCTTGGATCTCCACTCAACATCGCCCACTCATTGAGTTGTTGATAAAGCGGCTCATAGATTTTAGCCATCGAAGGGGATTTAGAAACCACCATCTCAGCTTGTTCTGCAAATGCGGTGTAGTCTCTTGGTTTATTGGATTCAACCTGATCGACCTTATTCAAGGTGCGAGGAAATTCGTCATCAAGGTGTTGCTGAGCAAGATCAGTGGGTTGAGCACAGCCAAATAACAAAGAGGCAGCGACAAGGGGAAGCCATTTTTTAATCACAAGAGTCATCCTAAAAATTCTATGCATCGAGGATGACAAAAACAGTCAGATAACACAATCTTAGATTGTAAGAGTTTACAAGAAGATAACCTATCGGACGGAGTTATCGATATGGCCCTTAAGGCGGAAGATGGGATTGTAGTGACTGTCAGAATCGAGCACCATTTCTGTATTGTCAGAATTGGTCATGCGGAAGCGATAGGTTTTATCACCCGCCTTGTATTCAAAGTAGTTTCCATCAAAGTCAAAGCTCGTCGAAACAACAGACCCACGAACTGACACACCATTAGCATTCAGAACAAACTCATCGGTCGCATAATGTGCAACATCTTGCTCTATCCAAGTGCCGTATATCAGATTGTCGGGCGTCGCCGCATTTTGCACTCGGGAAAGCACATCGCCGAACAAAGAAACCACCGCAAACGAACCCACTAAGGCTAGAACCATTAAACAACGTTCAATGATCTTACGCTTCAACTTAGATTGATTGCGCTGATCAGCTTCGCTGTAGAGACCTTTGGTTATCTCATCGATTTTGTTCTTTGTTGCTGGAGCTTGTTGCATTCGGTGACTACTCATAAGGATGCTATGCGCATTCTACACTGAGACAGTTTATATATTGAAGCCTAGATAAGAATAGTTTGCGCTTTATTCCAAAAAGGTGTTGTTTACATTTGAATTTAAATGCTAAATTATCGAATAAATAAACAAAATGGACTTGTTCTGTGAAATTAAGAAGTACAGCGCTAGTAAAAGGTTTCAGACAATCAACCCCTTACGTAAATGCTCACCGTGGCAAAACCATGGTCATTATGCTGGGAGGCGAAGCCGTTGCCGACAGGAACTTTGGTAACATTATTAGTGATATAGCCTTGCTCCACAGCCTTGGAGTAAAGATTGTTCTCGTTCACGGGGCAAGACCGCAGATCAACCAATTGCTCGCCAAGCAAGATTGCCATACGCCTTATCACAAGAATATTAGGGTCACTGATGAATATTCTTTGGGCGTCGCTATGCAGGCTGCTGGACAGCTTCAACTTGCCATCACCGCACGCCTCTCAATGAGCTTAAACAACACGCCGATGGCAGGCACTCAACTCAATGTTATGAGTGGTAACTTCATTACGGCTCAACCGCTTGGCGTGGATGACGGTACGGATTATTGCCATAGCGGGCGTATTCGTCGAATCGATATCGAAGGGATCAATCGCACGCTTGACCAAGGTTCAATTGTACTGCTTGGCCCTATTGCCAGCTCCGTGACAGGCGAAAGCTTTAACCTACTTTCTGAAGAGGTCGCTACCCAAGTTGCTATTCGTCTAAAGGCCGACAAGCTGATTGGCTTCTGCTCCGAACAAGGGGTAACAGATGAACGCGGTAACGTGCTCGCCGAACTCTTCCCTAAAGATGCCAAGCAAATTCTAGAACGATTAACGGAATCTCAAAATCCTGCCGAAGACATGAGCACAGGAACACTGCGCTTCTTGAAAGGAGCGATCTCCGCTTGTCGAGCTGGTGTGCCTCGTTGTCATCTAATCAGCTACAAGGTAGATGGCGCATTAATCCAAGAGTTGTTCTCTTTTGACGGTATTGGAACCCAAGTGGTCATGGCTAGTGCCGAGCAAGTAAGACAAGCTCAGATTGACGATATTGGTGGCATATTTGACCTTATTCGTCCTTTGGAAGAACAAGGCATTCTCGTTCGTCGCTCAAGAGAACAATTGGAACAAGAGATTCACCGCTTTACGATTATCGAAAAAGACGGACTGATTATTGGTTGCGCTGCACTATATGCGTATCCGGAAGATCACATGGCAGAGATGGCGTGTGTGGCGATTCACCCTGACTATCGCGATGGAAACCGTGGGCAAATATTACTGGACTACATGCGTCATCAATCGAAGTCTCGTGATATCGACCAAATTTTCGTTTTAACCACACATAGCCTGCATTGGTTCCGTGAACAAGGGTTTTACGAGATCGGAGTTGATGAGCTACCGATGGAAAAACAGGGGCTGTACAACTATCAACGTAACTCAAAAATCTTAGCGTTAAATGTGTAAATAAAGTTTTGGACTAAAATCTCACTTCAAAGGAAAAATAATTGCAAATGTAATCGTTTTCTATATGAGATTTATTAACTATGCACTTTCACTCACACGTATAATTGTATAGAATTTAGACGCTTTAATAATCTTAACAAATGTTTTTATTGGAATTGCCATCTCGATAGTCATGTCGAACTCATTGAGGTGGTCACTGCACGGATTGCTATACCCGTTGACGGCCAGCACGCTAACATTAGCTCTGCTCGTTAATATAAACAGCAAAAAGAGCAATATTGATATGAGAACCATTGTTTGTAACTCGCTGCAAAGTTTTTGGGATATGGCTGATAACCAATTCTTAGAAGGGCTAGACGTACACTGCGTGTTCCCTGTTAGCGAGAATCTAAAAGAGTTTATTTTGAATTGCCAAGCAAAGTACAAGATAAACCACATATCGTTCACTCGAGCGTTTTTAGGCTCTGATTCCTAATAACGCTCAAAGCAACCAAGGATGGTTGCTTTGTGTTTGTCTAGCCCTAAGTTCAAAACCTTCTCTAGCCGTCCAAAACGACTAATTCGTTAAGCGACTGCCTAAACCACTCACTCGCTCTGTTTTCACCTTAATCCCACGCTTCAACACATTTGTATCGCTGAACATCATCAGTCGTTTCTTCGCACGTGTAATACCTGTATAGATAAGCTCCCGCGTTAAAATAGGGCTGAAATCTGGCGGCAAGATCATTAAGGTCAGATCAAATTCACTACCCTGAGATTTGTGTATTGTCATTGCATAAGCCGTTTCATGATCGGGCACTCGGCTTGGTAGCACAGCTTTTACGCTGCCATCGGGCAACTCAAAATAGACCTTCAAACGAGGGGTTAAGTCAGGTTGACTAGAACCCGCCTCAAGCATACAGATACCAATATCACCATTGTACAAACCCAAGCCATGATCATTTCGCGTCACCATAACAGGACGTCCGTGATACCACAGCTCATCATTATGAGGGCTCACCAAACGCCTTGCGGCCAGTGCTCTTTCAATTCTGTGGTTGAGGCCTTTAACACCAAAATCCCCTTCACGAATGGAACACAACAGTCGGCATTGGCTGAACAAATCGAGTACCGATTTCGCTCTCGCTTCTTGAGTTTCTAACTCTTCCAACGGCACATTCATTCTATTGAGGTACGCACCATACTCGTTAACCAAAGTACGCAGCATCAGGTTATAACTGTCACTCGACAGAGGGTGGTTTTCGATATCGCCAAAACCTTTGGCAAACACTTGGTCTACTTGATTCGCAGAACCATTATTGATTGCTTTTGCCAGCTGACCGATACCGGATCGCGCATCGAAACGATAACTCTTCTGCAGCATACACAAGCTATCCGCAATCGCAGGCGGATTCACCGCTCCAGCTTTGTCTTGTCTTGGTTTAGCTATCGCATCAAAACCTGTCATCTCTGCAATCAAATTGCCTTGCGCTGTGCTGTACCCTGCAGAGTTGAATGAACAGATATCACCGAGCACAGCACCTGCCTCTACTGAAGCGAGTTGGTCTTTATCACCCAATAAGATGAGCCTTGCGTGCTCAGGAAGTGCATCCACCAGCTTATACATCATCGACAGATCAACCATTGAAGCTTCATCCACTACCAAGATATCAAGGTGGAGTGGATTGCGTCGGTTATGCCTAAACTCAGCACGGTTAGGAATCGCGCCGAGTAATCTGTGTAAGGTGCTCGATTCGGTCGGTATGTTGGCTTTCACTTCAGGCGCTAATGGCAGCTGTTCAATTGCTTTACCGATCGACTCGGTTAAACGCGCCGCCGCTTTACCCGTTGGTGCCACTAGCTTAATCGTTGGTGTTTTACCTTGGCTGAGAGATTGCTCGACCATCGCCGACAGTAATTTGGTTACCGTGGTTGTTTTACCAGTACCCGGCCCACCAGAAATCACCGCAAAACGACGACTCAGCGCCACCGCTGCCGCGACTTTTTGCCAGTTCAAACATGCCGATAACGGCACCAAGTCGTCCAACACATCTAAGTCCGTCACCTGCTTAGCTTGTACAATCGCTTGGTCGATTGATCCCCAATCTAAAGCCTGCTCATTCACAATATCAAGATGGTCACACACCAATTGTTGGCGTAATACCTGAGACGTCTGCTGATTTGCTTCAGCCCTGGCTAAGGCGTTAAACAGAAAATGATAGCTACGTGCAAAAAGCAGATTGAGCGTTTCAGTCAGCGCTTTTTTCTGCTCAGTATTGAACTCTACCGGCTTACTTAAACGGTTTAAGGTCTCAGCCAACACAACTTCGTAGTTCCAATAACGCTGTAAATAGACACGCTGCCCATCGAACATTAGAGGCTTAACACAATCGTTGGTCGTTCCCACTAAGTTTGATGATTGAAGCACAGCCACCCAATCAATACCCAACAGTTTTTGGTTCAATTGCAGTGCAGTTTCACCGTATAACCCAAGTAACTGAGCAAGATCTGCCGCTAGTTCAGGGCCTGTCGTATGCTGCTGTATAAGCTGAGTACAAATGTGTCCTTTGCCTAATTCATGGCTCACTACCCCCGCGAGAAAGCCGATCTCTTGAGGGTAGCTCGTGGCTTGCTGAGCAAGAAAACGGGCAAATTGATAATCCAACTGACGAATAGAACCCTTATCCGCAAGAAACTGGAGTACATCCATCAGTTGCTCAGGAATAAGTGAAACTGGCTTTGCTGTGTTCGCAGTATCTATGCCGGTATTAGTGGTCGTTGTTGTCATTATAAAAGCCCCATCTGTCCAGTTTCATCGTCATTCAATTGTGCTGAACGTCTGTCTATCACTTTACCGTCAATCAATTGATCCATTTCATCGAGCAAAGCCAGTGTTGGTTTCGCCGAGAAAACACCTTGTTGTGATTGGCCATCCATTCCTCTTAGGAACAAGTAATAAACCCCACCGAAATGTTCGTCATAACTGTAATCCGCAACGCGACTGCGTAGGAAGCGGTGCAGTGCCAGCGCATAGATTTGATATTGCAGATCGTAGCGGTGGTCGGCCATCGCCGATTTCAATGCCTCGCCATGGTAGACAGCAACATCATCTCCTAAGTGATTCGATTTCCAGTCGAGTACATAGTATTTACCTTGGTGCTCAAACACCAAATCGATGAAGCCTTTCAACATACCTTGCACGGTTTGGAAACCTAGATCGCCCGCTTTGGCTGACAATGGATCGTGATATTGAATGGTTTGATTCAGTTCAGATGCAGCCAATACTTCGATCGGCAGTAAGAATTCCATCTCAACTAAACGTTGCGTCGAGTCTTTCTCGCTTAGCTTTAAGTTCTTGCCGTCTAATGCGGTGTTCAGCACTGTATCGACCAGTTGCTGAAGCACAGGTAGCCACTCTAATTCATATTGCTCTGATTCTAATAAGTGAGTGATTACTTGCGTGTTATGTTCACTGGTTGCTGGCTCGGTAAATTCAACCTCCTCAAACAAGGTGTGTAAGAAAGTACCTGGGCGAGCACCACGAGGGAACGTAAAGATAGAGCGTTCAGGCTCAATCAACTCAGACTCATCCTGCTCATCAGCCGAGTCAATATCAAAACCAGACACCTCAATGGTCGCGTCATGACTCGCACCGTGACTGCCCTGTTTGACAAGCCCCGAGTAACTGGTGATACGCCAAGCTCGGTCAATTGAAGCCTTAAGTTCACTGGCCTGTAAGTCGTCACTCACTTGCTCTGTTTGCACAAAAATTTGTTCATGAGCGGTAGGTGTTTCGGCTAACAGCACACTGGAATTCTTACCCTCAATAGCCGATAGAGCTTGATGCAACTCGGCGATGCCTTGCTCTTGTCCGTTTTGAACCAAATAGCCCATGGCACTCAAGTGCACGCCGGTCGGCTCTTTGGTTGAACGCCCTTTACGTAGCGGTGCCATGCCAATAAAACATCCATAAACAGCACGAGTCAGCGCCACGTAAATCAAACGTAAGTCTTCCGCCAATCGCTCTTTGTCGGCTTGCGCTAAGGCACTATCGCTACCCGTAATATCAAGTACCGTGGTATCTGAGTCATGGTCGTAGAACTTGCCTTCGCTCGCTTCTCGGTAACTCGCGACAAATGGGAGGAATACAAGGTCATATTCCAAACCTTTCGATTTGTGAATAGTAACGATTTGAACCAAGTTTCTCTCTGACTCAAGACGTTGAATGTCATCTTCACTGCCGCCTAAACCATTTTGTGCATCTGATATCGCTTCTGCCAACCAACGCAACAAGCCATAGTCACTGTCGAGCTCCTGCCTAGCTTGTTGCAACAATTCGCCAATGTGCATTAAATCAGTGAGTGAGCGCTCACCATTTTCTTCTTCCAGTAAGCGTTCCGCGAGATGTCGTTTACTGATCACGCTGCGAAGCATTGGCAACACGCCGCGCTGAAGCCACAACTTACGATATTCTCTAAACTCGTTAACGACGTTTTCCCACACCACTTCATCGTTGTTGAGTTCATCCAATGATGCGGCATCCAGAGCAAACAACTCCGACGCTAAACTGGCGCGTAATGCTCGATCGTTTTCAGGTGTCAGCACAGCTTGTAGCAAGCGTTGAATATCTTGTGCGACTAAGCTGGTAAACACACTGTCTCGGTTCGACAAATACACACTCGCAATGCCTTGTTCAGACAGCGCATTTTTGATCAGGCGACCTTCACTGCCGGTTCGAACCAAGACAGCAATATCACCCGCATTCACGGCATGTTGTTTTTTGCCGTTATCAAAATAGGCTTGCTGGTTTTGAGAAGCGGTCAGAATGGTTTGAATTTGACTCGCCGTCGCCTCTGCCATTGCCTTGTGATATTCGCCCTTTGGTAACGGCTTGTCTTCAGCCTCTTGCAGCCAAAAGGTGAGTGCGTGCTGAGTTTCTCCGTTCATTACCCATTGGCGTTTGTCGGCCGATGGACTGGCAGCAACGGGCAAGAATGGAATGTCTTGATCGTAGATAAACGGGCTATCCGAGTTCATAAAAACTTGGTTTACTGCGCTGACCATATCGGCACTTGAACGCCAGTTAGTGCCTAAGGTGTAGTGAGCACTAACTTGGTTTCTCGCCTTGATATAGGTAAAGATATCTGCGCCACGAAAGCCATAAATAGCCTGCTTCGGGTCACCGATCATAAACAAGCCGCACTGCGGATTATCGAGATAGATTCGGCTAAAAATACTGTATTGCAGCGGATCGGTATCTTGGAATTCATCGATCATTGCAACTGGGTAGAGTGTGCGAATTCTTTCCACCAGCAAGGACTGCTCATCGACATCAATCGACGCAGATAACTGAGTCAACAAATCATCAAATGATAACCACTGCTTTTGCTGTTTCGCCTTTGCTAGCATAGTTCGACAATGGGTAATCGCATGTGCCAGCAATGGAGCTTTCAAGTCGGCTGGGTGATTTAAGAAATCTTCAATCGCTTCGAAAACGGCATGCTGAGGTGCGACGCCTTTTGGTGTTTTTTCAATTAACGTTGCTTGTGAGAACTTCTCTAGTTTATCTGGAAACTGGTAATCATGAGTGTCGCTCTGCGCCCATGCTGTCACAGCTTCTAACCATGTCGGCAGAGATTTCTTAGTGTAGCTACGCTTGTTCACATCCGAAGCAGAGATCAAAGCCAAAAAGTCCGCTTCGGATTCACACCACAGCGCTTTAAGTTGCTTCACTTTATCTAGGTTTTGGTTGTGCAGAGTTTGCAGGTCGCCCGACATCGCATCTACCGTCAATTTCAGCGGAGATCCTGTCAGATAACGATTTACGTCTGCTAATAACGCAGCAGGTGACCCCCAAATATTACGAACCTCACCAGCCAGTTGAATCGGCAGCGGGTAAAACTGCTTACGCCAGTAGTCAGCAACCACTTGCGCTTTTAGGTGACTTTCATCGGTCACAAATTCATTATCAAAGCGGCTTCCAGACTCGAAGGCATTTTGAGTCAACATACGCTGACAGAAGCCGTGAATGGTGTAGACCGCGGCTTCGTCCATTTGCCTTTCGGCATTGAGCAGTGTTTTCGCAGCGCCTACGTGGTCTTCGATCTCTTGCAACAGAGGCGCAATCACTGGGTCATCACTTTGCCCGCGAGCAAACGCAATGCGTGCATCATGGATTCGAGCACGGATACGATCTCGCAGCTCTGCGGTTGCCGCTTCGGTAAAGGTCACCACCAGAATTTGGTCTACGGTTAGCGGCTCATGGTGTCGAGTGGCTTCAGTCAGATCACCTTGTGGAGCGGCCGTGCCATGCCCGAGCAGTAGGCGTAAGTACAAGCCAGCGATGGTAAATGTTTTACCTGTACCCGCTGATGCTTCAATTAAACGCGCGCCATGAAGTGGAAACGTCATGGTATCGAGTGTCTGTGGAGCGATTACCTGAACACTGCTTGTGGTCGTCATGCCTTACTGCCTTCTGATAAATGTGTTGTTACAAATGTGACCTAGCGTGGAAAACGTCATTCAATTTACGTCCTACGCTAATTTGTTAATAGTTAGTGCGATCTCTCTCACGGATCAATTCGGATCGCCCCGCTACTATGCGCCCACGAGTTCAGGAGCACGTACGAGTTTTGTACTTTACGGCGTTACTTTGAACCACAGAATAATGGTCCCTCTGACCTGTGGCCGTACAGCGAACGCCCTACACTAATAATGATTTACTGGCGGCCACTTTATTTACTGTACCTTGCTTCTCTTCATCTTGATTCCCTTCACCTTGAAAGCAAGCGTCCCAAATGCTTACCAGCGACTCTCTTTCGTCTTTCATTAGTTCAGCGTACACACAATTGATCTTATCGATCACAGCCACTTACTCCTGATCTTCCAGATCGGCAGCAGCCAACCTTGCCGCCTGTAACACAAGCGTTGAATACATACGCGACTCAGCCGCCAGCTCATCGTCCCACTTAGGCCAAATACGCGAGATGTAGGTATCTCGACCCTCGCCCGTGAAAGCGAAGCTGTCATTAAAAGTATCGGCCATTTTCTTAAGTGACTTCTCTTCATCATCGACCCATTTACCACGGCTAAAGCCCGCTTCAACGCCAGCCAATGCGGTTTTCGGGAAGTAAGGCAGTGGTGCTGTCATACCTTGATAGAACAGTCGTACTAACTCCGCCAACAAACTCTTCGCCTGCTGCGCATCGCCAATAGGCTGTAGCGTTTGGTGAACCACGCCTTCTTTTCTGTCATAGCCAATAATATGAGTCGTTTTGCCGTGCCCCATCACTGCACAACACAAGTGATCGATCCACGCGGCCAAGTAATCTTGAGAGCGTATTTTGCCACTACGAAAACGCACTAAACCCGATTGATAGTTTTGAGTAAGCCAGCCCATCAAACGAACCGGTTTGCCTTCACCTAGCACGTCAAATTCAATATTTACCTCAAGATCTTGCTGTGGCTGCCCACTTACAAATCGAATCTCTTTGGCTAAGTCTTCTGCTTGAACACGGTTGGTTTCAAACTCGATATCACCAAAAGCACCAACCGGTAATCGACCTTGGGCTTTTTGCTCAGAAACAAACAAGCGAACCGCTTCATCTGCTCCTTCTGGGTGATCCAACAGTACCTGCAGCAGCGCATCTTTAAGCTGGAAGCTTTCTAAGCCATTAAGCACGAACGGCTCGTCGTCTTCCATTACCGGAAGCGGTGGCTCAAACACTACCTTTAGGCGACGATTAAAGAAGTATTGCACTGGCAGGCGCCAGAAACGCTGTAGCTCAACCAAATCGAGTTCTAACGGATAAGTCACACCAAGCAAATAGTCATCCAAGGCACGATTGAATTCACCACTGCGCTCACCGGAACGGTTAGCTGCAGGAAGCCATTCTTTGGCGTAGCTCAATACATGACTTGCATCACCTTGTGTAAAGGCTGCCGGGCTGAACGGGGTCATGGTGTGCTCAAAGTTCATCGCTTGAGTCAGCTTGATACCAGAATCATCACTTGGTAGCGCTTGATCTGCACTTAGGCAGTAGTTCTGGTGGCAGTACTCAATCAACTCAGAAACCAATACCGACGGTACTCGCTCAGTATTGTCTTGAATCGAGCGGCCGACATAACTGATGTATAAACACTCTTGCGCCGACAACATCGCCTCTAAGAATAGGTAACGGTCATCATCACGACGAGAACGATCTCCCGGACGAGTACGCCCGTTCATTAGGTCAAAACCTTCTGGCGGCATTGAGCGAGGGTAAACACCGTCATTCATGCCTAACAGACAAACAGTTTTGAACGGGATGGAACGCATCGGCATCAGGGTACAGAAGTTCACTTGCCCCGCTAAGAAACGCTGACTGATACGCGCGCCCGACAGTTTATTATTCAAGTACTGATAGATAATGCTTGGCGATAGCTCTTGTTCGTACAAGGCATCATCAAGCTGTTCATTGAGTTGATAAAGTGCATCGCGAATCGACTTAAGCACCACCTCGCCTTCTAGTTCAACGGCAAAGAAGTCATCAATCATTTGCAGCAAGGTTTCACGCCACATATCGATGGATTGCGTCTCGGCAAGGCGTTGACGGTAATGGGCAATACGATCAATAAAGTGCGCTAACTTACCAGCAAGTTCGGCGTTAATACCCTGAACTTCGTTATAAGCAGCAATTGGAGAGTGTTCAGTTTCAAACAAACCTGCGGAATCCGACATCGCATACCCCAGTAACATACGCTGGATACCAAATAGCCAAGTATTTTGCTCGGTGGCAGGCAAATCAAACTCTGTTGCCGTAGAAGAATCGACGCCCCAGCGGATACCCGCTTCTTCAACCCACTGCTTAGCTTGTTCAAATTGAAATTCATCAATACCGAAGCGTGCCATCATCGCTGGGATTTCTAATAACTCTAGAAGTTCAGAAGCTAGACAACGCGTGTTCGGTAGCGCGACTAACTGCATGAACGCGGTCAGGATTGGGCTCTCTTGATCTGCGGTTCTATCCGAGATCGAGTAAGGGATATAACGCTCACCCGGAGCATTACCAAATACCGCCTGAATAGCAGGGCTGTAAGCATTGATGTCTGCCACCATCACAATGATATCGCGTGGCTTTAATGTCGGGTCAGCGTCAAACATTGCTAACAACTGATCATGAAGAACTTCAACCTCGCGCATTGGGCTGTGACAAGCGTGTACCGTCAACGAACGATCGCCCAGCTCAACCACTTGTTTATGGTTGCTGGAGTCTAAGATGTGATCGTCTTGGTGTTCTTCTAACTCAAGAATATCGGCTTGCAGTTGATGCAGCAGGCTGTCTCTCTCGACATCAATAAAGAACTCATGCTCTTCGCTGTCTAATTGAGACAGCAAGAACAGGTTATCTCTGCCCAATTTACCCATAGACGCCAACAAGCTATTACCGACAGCTTGGCTAGTATGCAGTTCATCTTCAACGTTGGCTTCAATGCCATCTTTCAAAGGTGATACTTCACCTTCTAGCTGAGGTAAACCATCAACCAACGCAAACTGCTTACGACGCTGCGCTTCAACTCTTGCCAAGTATTTACGATCGCGAATATCGCCCCAATAATGTTGGCAAGGGTTGGTAAACATCAAATGAACATCAATCTGCTCACCAAGTGCTTTCAACGCGTCCATATAACGAGGAGGCAGCGAAGAGATACCAAACACAAACAGACGCTTAGGTAAGTGTTGTAGCTGACCTTGTTGATTGGCTAACGCTTCAATAAAGTCGTGATACAAGTTACCACGGTGATACTTCGATTGGCCTTGAGACAGGGTTTGCTCATAGAGTGTCTTCCACAAAATTGGCTGCCAAGGATGTTCTTGTTGCCCCCCATCATCAATTAACTCGGCAACGGGCTCTCCCGCTTCCCACATCGCCATCCACTCCGGTCGATACACCAAGTAACCATCGAAGATGTCGGCAATTTTCTCTGCCAATTGGTACAACTTCGAATCATCTTCGTCGTTTTCAAGGTAGCGTTGTAGAGGTAAGAAATCAGGGTGGTCAAGCTTCGCAGGTAGCAAACTCATTAGCTTCCACGTCATCGCTTCTTTGTTAAAAGCACTGCGTTTAGGTACATCAGGAAGCACTTGGGTAAACATATCCCAAATGAAGGTTGCTGGAAGAGGAAAGTCTATATTTGCTGCTACACCAAACTCTTTGGCGAGTTCCATCTTAAGCCATTGAGACATACCTGGGCTCTGAACCAAGATCTGCTCTTTTTCGAAAGGGTTGGCTAAAGGATCACTTTTGATTAAATGAACGAGAAGGATTTTTAAAGTATCGACTTTATTGGAATGGTAAACAGTAAACAAAGTGCACTCACGCTAATCTTGCCACAATATACTGCCAGATTAGCATAAGTGCCGAGTTTGGATTAGGAATATAAGCTTATGAAATACTGAAAACTTAAGCTCCGTTTATCTTTTGAACTATTGCTTCTTACAATCTACTGCCTACCGCGCTTAGAACACGGTGAGGTTTGTAATTCATGTAATAACGAACCGCCACATAACCCACTACAAACGTTGCCACAATCAATTCTAGATACGCTAGGCCAAACACTTGATTGATGTAATGCGCTTCAATACCTTGTGCTTGCATCCACGCAGCCAGTTTGAACAAGGCTGTTGCACCAATCACGATTGGGAAGGTAAACGCTGCATAACCAGGGCTAAATGGAAGACGAAGTAGTTTGAAAAACGCCATATAGATAATGAACGTCATCAACACTGCAATACCAAATAGTAAACCAATGATCACAGGTGAAGGGTTAGCAGTAACGGTTAAGTAACCCGCCAAAGATAGGCTTGCCGGTGCTGCCATAATCGCAATGGTTGGTTTTGCTGCATCTGGCACTTCGTGAGAGAAGATCAAACGGTAAACCATCAGTGGTAGCATCACAGCGTAAACCAATAAGCCGAATACCAAAGTAGCGTTCGCTACAGGCTCTAAAACTGGATTACCTGAGAAAGAGACGTCAGCGACGATAATACCGATCGGTGGCACAAACCAGCTTGGCACCATGTGGTGAATCTCAAAGTTTTTAGCTCTGTGGTACAAAAAGCTCATTAGAAACACAACATGCAAAGCCACAGAAGCCAACCACATAGCTTCTTGTAAGAATTGAGAGATTGGCGCCAAAGACGCTGACACCACCATGCACCCCATTGCAAATGTTGGTACCACACTGCCGACAACAGGGTGAGCAAGATCTTCACGCAATAGGTGACCATGAATCAAAAATTTCACAGCTAAAACAAGAAGTAATACCGCCGTAATGCCAGCACTGATCCACTGCACCAAACCCGGTGTGTGTAAGATACCTTGTGCGACTAGAACACCATCCCAACACCAGCCTAAGCTTGCAATTGCGAGTGCTAACCCTGCCATGGGTGTTGGAGCTCCTGTTAATCTATATTTAATACGTTGAATCATGTCAGCCTCTCTTAAACCTAATTCACTAAACTTGTGAACTCATCAGCTTGTTGAAGCCATAATACGCTTGCGCTTCGTTAAACAATATCCAATTATATATAACAAGTGTTCATCAATACTGAACAGAATCCATTTTCACCAGCAGAGTAAAACTAGGAATCTGATGGCTAATATTTCAATAAAACAGCTCAAAGTGTTCGTCACTATTACTCAGCACTCGACATTGACTGCTGCCTCTGAGGCTCTGTTTCTGTCTAAAGCTGCGGTCAGCATGGCACTAGGCGAAATGGAGAAACAACTCGGCCACTCTCTATTTGACCGGGTCAACAACCGATTAATTCTCAACCAAGAGGGACATAAGTTACTTCCATTGGCGGATGAAATATTACATCGTGCTGCTGGTATTGATGTTTTGTTCCGTGATGATCAGCCTTTAAGTGGCAATCTAAAGGTCGGCGCGAGTGACACGATTGGTAATCAGGTCGCACCGTTTATTTTGTCAGGCTTTCGCGAACGAACTCAACATCAGGATCAAAGCTTGTTCATTTCAAACAGTGCACTGATCTGCCAAAAGTTGGTGGATTATGAACTTGATATCGCGCTAATTGAAGGAAAAACATTACACCCTGAACTCATTTCGAGTCAGTTTAGCAGCGATGAAATGTGCATTATTGTTAGTAATCAACATCCTCTCGTTGCCAAAGAAAAAGTGATTTTAAGCGATTTAGAAGACAGCCATTGGATTTTACGTGAATCAGGCTCAGGGACTCGCGAGTTTTTCCTTCGTGCCGTCGCACCGCGCATCGAACATTGGTATGAATCTTTTGAACTCAACACCACAGAAGCAATCATCAACTCTGTTTCTGCCGGTCTTGGCTTTGCCTGTTTGTCTCGTTTAGCTGCTCAGCGAGCGATCGATTCAGGCCGAGTAAAAGCGCTTAATGTGCCACTTGATATGAAACGCCGATTCTGGATGCTGGTCCATAAAGACAAATATCAAAGCCCACTGCTGAAATCTTTCATGAGTTATTGTGAAGACTGGGCGGCACATCAAGATTGAGGCCGCATAGTACGGGCTCCAACTGGACTTTTAACATCAGAAACTGTATAAAAAGCCAGTAAAATTTATCAAACTTAGAGGATTAACCATGGCTGTTATCGTCAAGTACGTGGTGGAACGCAACGGAGAAGAGAAAATGACTTTTACCTCTAAAGCCGAAGCTGACGCATACGACAAAATGCTGGATATGGCTGATGAGCTTTTTGAACTGTTAGGCAAAAGCGATTTAGTTGAAGATGAAGGCAAGCAAGAAGAACTTGCAATGTACCTAGCGAAGAACAAAGAAGAAGTTCTTTACGCATTAGGTGCTAAGCGTAAGCCAGCTCCGAAAAAAGCTAAGAAGCTTGAAGCTGTTGAAGACGCAGAAGAAGATGCAGCTTAACTAGCTGATACCTTTCTAAAAAACGTCAATGACGCCTCTAATCAGAGTTCGTTATTGGCGTTTTTTTATACTTATCGAAATATAATGAAGCTTGTTTATAGTCGAAATCGCTCTAAACATTCGCTTGCATGAAAGTGTGAGGAAGATCTAATCTATAGCCATCAGGTGATGGGGTTCCACCTAAGCTTTTGCTTCAACCGCCCGTTCTTTCCGAACAGTGCTAATGACTCCTACAGAATCGAAAACAGGTAATACTGTTGGACGTATCGCTATTCCTCCATTTTGAAATGGACTTAGTCTATTAAGACCAAGTTCCATGACACCTTTGGATTATCGATACTCAAGATCTGTAGTGAATTAGCCGCACCTCTTCCAACACGTCCTGTTTTCTCAACGCCCTAGGCCTTAAATGGCTCTATAAGTGAGAAAACATTATGCACTACTCTTCAGAAATTCAATCAATGTGCCCTATTCAAAGGGGTGATCTTCACAATTCAGCTCCAATTCCAGTTGAAGGCGCAATGGTTAGCCCAAAAGGTGTCATCGCTATTTCTGGCTTAAGCCACGGTGTTGGCACTTGTGCACCACAACAAGGTGCTGCAAAACTGACTCTTAACGTAAAAAACGGCATCATCGAAGAAGCATTAATCGAAACGATTGGTTGTTCAGGTATGACTCAATCTGCCGCGATGGCTGCGGAAATCCTCACCGGAAAAACCATTCTAGAAGCGCTGAATACTGACTTGGTATGTGACGCGATTAACGTCGCGATGCGCGAAATCTTCCTGCAGTTTGTTTACGGTCGAACTCAGTCTGCTTTCTCTGAAGGTGGCCTAGAGATCGGCGCAGCACTAGAAGACTTAGGTCAAACACAGCGTAGCCAAGTCGGCACCAGTTATTCAACCTCAGCGAAAGGCGTTCGTTACCTAGAACTTGCAGAAGGTTACGTAACTAAGCTTGCACTTGATGATCACAGCGAAGTGATTGGCTATGAATATCTCAACCTCGGCAAAATGATGAAGGCGATTAACCAAGGCGTACCAGCGAATGAAGCTGCTGACCTTGCGACAGGGACTTATGGTCGCTTCGACGAAGCCGTGACCACCATTAACCCACGCCAACAATAATTTTTGCCAATAAAAGAGGAAAGATATGATGAACACTCAATTTAATGAATCAGTAACTCGCGTATTGGCAAAAATGAACTTCGACTCTTTAGAGCAAGCAAACCAATACTGTTTATCACACAATGTCGATCCAAAAGCATTAGTGATGGACACTCAACCTATCGCATTTGAAAGCGCAGCTGACGCTTACACTCTTGGTGCAGCATTGGCTCTGTTCCGTAAAGCGAACAACGCAGAACAAGCAGCGAATATCATTGGTGAAGGCCTTCAAGCATTCACAAAACCCGGCAGTGTTGCGGAGCAACGCCAAGTCGGTATCGGCCATGGCGCACTGGCTGCTCGCCTTCTCAATGAAGAGAGCCACTGCTTTGCTTTCCTTGCAGGCCATGAGTCTTTTGCTGCTGCAGAAGGTGCGATCAAGATTGCACTGAACGTGAACAAATCACGCAAAACACCATTGAAAGTTATCTTGAACGGTCTAGGTAAAGATGCCGCTTACCTAATCTCTCGCATCAATGGCTTTACTTATGTTCGCACTCAATTTGATTACCAAACGGGTGAGCTAGTTGAAACAGAACGTCGCCGCTTCTCACAAGGCCCTCGTGGCGAGATCTTGTGTTACGGCGCTGATGATGTACGTGAAGGTGTAGCGATCATGCACAGAGAAGAAGTGGATGTGAGTATCACGGGTAACTCAACCAACCCAACACGCTTCCAACACCCAGTAGCGGGTATCTACAAAGCAGAACGCACTCGCCAAGGTTTGCCATACTTCTCAGTTGCTTCAGGTGGCGGTACAGGTCGAACATTGCACCCAGATAACGTAGCAGCAGGCCCAGCGTCTTACGGCATGACCGATACCATGGGCAGAATGCACGCTGATGCTCAGTTCGCAGGTAGCTCTTCAGTTCCTGCTCACGTGGCGATGATGGGCTTCATCGGCATGGGCAACAACCCAATGGTCGGAGCGACGGTTGCATTGGCTGTGGCAGTGAGTGAATCTCAACACGCATAACGACAAAGTGAGTCCCACAATCTGCCTGTTATGTAGAGTCTGTTAGTTGAGAATCAAGCAATAACGGACGACTAAAACTCTACACCTATCACTAAAACCAAACAGCCAGCCTTATGCTGGCTGTTTTTTATTCACACTTGCTCTACTATCTATTTCTAATAATTATTTGTATCTAAGATTAAATACATTCTGCTGTCGTATTTAACTACATATTTTCAAAGGAATAATATGAAAGAGCTCATCATTCATACCATTACCGTGTTCATGGGCTTTTTTGCCATCATGAACCCTATCGCCAACACACCGATCTTTCTTTGATTAACAGGTGATAATGATAGGGAAACGGTCAAGTCTATCGCTTTCCGCTCAGTGTTCATCGCCTTCATCATCGTCAGCACCTTTGCTGTCTCGGGTAAACTCATCTTCGACCTCTTTGGTATCACGCTTTACGCGCTTCGTATCACCGGCGGGATCCTCGTGTTCTTGATTGGCTTTCATATGCTGTAAGGTGACTCAACACACTCTAAAGCAAAAGAGAAGGTCAACTCAGACGCTCAACAAGATGCGGCGCTCAGTATCGCCGTCTCGCCACTGGCAATGCCAATATTAGCCGGACCGGGCACCATTGCCACCGCGATGAACTTTGCCAGCACCGAAGGCATCTACGAAACCATCGTCGCCTTTGGCCTACTATGCGCCTTAACCTACGTATTGTTTGTATTTGGCGAGCGCTTCGTTAAAGCCGTTGGACCAAGTGCATTGAATGTAATTACCCGAATGATGGGTTTGATACTCGCGGAAATCGGTATGCAGATGTTGATTGAAGGGATTGAGCAAGCTTATAAGGCACTGTTTGTTTCAGCTCAGAACAACAAATTTCTGATACAAAAATAGCCAGCGATTCGCTGGCTATTTTCTTTGGCGCTTTTGTTTACGAATTATAAATTAGTTCGCAGGGCAGCCTTTTACTTCTAAACCTTTACTCATGTAGATTAGATCACCATCCGCTGGTGCGTAATTCGCTGCAGTGACATCAGGGTTCTTAACAAAGAATTCGCGCAGTACCGAGGCATCCGTTAACTGTGTCGATTCAACGTCAATTACTGGGTAGTCATCACCACCAGCCGCACTGAAACTGATCACGGAGAACGTGTAAGTGTCTGCTAAATCAAAACCTTTGCCATTGATGTCTCGAATGGTCACATCACTCAAATCGCAGTCAACCGTTAAGCTGATATTGTCGAGTTGGGCATAAGCGCCGGATCCTGCAGTCTTCGTCGCAACAACGTCCAAATACGCTTTTACTTCAGCACCTGTCATCGTTGCTTTAGTCACGAAGTTCCCGAAAGGTTGAACCGTCAGTACATCACGATAAGCAATGTCTCCTGCCGCAATTGAGTCACGGACACCACCAGAGTTCATTACACCAAAGTCAGCATTCACCAATTCATAAGTGCGGTATGCTTCTCCTAACAAGTGACCAAGATTAGTTTGTTCTGAACGAACAACATCACGATCACCTTCCAGTTTTGCATCTGTCTTTGAGATGATGACATCGAGGAGATCTTGCCCTTGTTGTTGATATGGGTAGAGAGTAGCTTTTACAGCTGCATCAGGCTTTATTTCAGATTGAATAAACTGATAATCACCGTTTTCATCCTTCTCTTTTAGGTTCACAGGAACCAGATCGTACTTCGCTAAATGCAGTTTGCCGTCATAAAACTCAAAGTCAGCTCTGCCTACATACTTACCCCACTCGTGAGCTTGCATGATGTAGGTACCATTTTGCTGATCAGGTTTGCAGTCATCCCCTGGGTTGAAGTCGGCGTATTCATTGCCTTCCATACAAACAGGGTTTTGAGAGTGTCCACCAATAATTGCATCTAGCTGACCTTCTTCTAGAGAGCGAGCAAGCAATACATCGCCAGGCGCTTCACTACCATGCTGACCATCTGCGTAATGCCCCATATGCGTGGTAGCAAAAATCAGGTCAACCGTTTCATTGGCCTCTATTTCTTTTATGGCTTTTTTGATTTCAACTTGTGGGTCGGCAAAGTGAATTGTCGCGACGTTGTCAGGATTAACTAATTTAGCCGTATCTTTGGTTGTCAGGCCAATAACAGCAATCTTTAAACCATTAATGGTGAATACTTTATATGGAGAGAAAAGGCGTTCATCAGTAACTGTGTCTCCATCTTTGATATAAATATTCGCCGCAAGCATCGGGAAGTCAGCTAGCTCAGATTGCATCTCAAGCACATCCAAGGTGTTGTCGAATTCATGGTTACCTAATGCCATCGCATCGTAACCAAGAAGGTTCATGCCAACAAAATCTGGTATCGCATCCTGCATATCAGACTCTGGAACACCAGTATTAATGTCACCACCGGACAGTAGGATCGTCTCACCACCGTTTTGAGTCACTTCCGCACGAATACTATCAATCAACGTCTTACGAGCCGCCATTCCATATTCACCCTTACTATTTTCCCAGAAGCGACCATGGTTATCGTTGGTATGTAAAACAGTAAACTTGGTACAAGAAGCGGCAGTGTCACATGTCACTGCGATATCGTCACTGTCCGAGCCACAACCAACCATCGCTACGCCGATAGATAACACCAGTAAAGACTTAGTAAAATTCATAGAAGATCCTTTATTAATCGTTTTAATGTCGTTATGGCCGGCAATATACTGACATCTTGCAGGGTTTTAGTGATCGTTCTCTTAATTACATGTCTGGAAAGTTGAGTATTTACCCTAACTGTAGGCACAAGCGATTAATCAACAGAAGTCGAATAATTCTGATAATAAACATGAATTTATAAAGAAAGTGTGACTCACTCTATTGATACGGCTAACAAGAGGATGGACTAAAGATAAGTGTCAGGCATGGAAATGAAATGGCACCGCGCTACTTAAGTAAGAACGCCCATATTTAAGAGCGAGGTATAATATCCGGATAATGAAAACTATCTCTCAAAAGACAAGCAATATCATTTTACAGACTTTATCCCGATACGCCCTTTCATAACGAGGGCGCTCTCTTTATGATGAACGCAATTAAATTAACTTTGCTAACGGCAGCGCTTGTTATTCGAGCCGTTGTTTTGGAATAGCAAAATCAAGACTCAACACATGGAGATTCAACATGGCTTATTTTTCACTAGCCTTCGGTACGGCAACCAAAAATCGCGACAATAAAATCATTGAAGCGTTCTTCCCTAACCCGCTTCTAAACCCAAGCGACGCTCTTGTAGCAGCTGTAGCTGAAGTGTCAGGTTACGCTGAAGGCAACCAAGCTATCGAAATCTCTGCTGCACAAAGCGCAGAACTGGCGAAAGCATTCGCAGCAAACGATGATGCAGCTAACGCATCTTTCGCAGAAAAAGCGGCAGCGTCTGAACAGCCACTTGTTCTTGTTGTTCTTGCTACTGACGAGAAGCCAGCATCAGTTGCTGAAGGCTTCCTAAAGCTACAACTTATCTCTAACCGCCTAGTACAACCACACGGTACGGTACTGGACGGCATCTTCGGTCTACTGCACAACATCGCATGGACAAACGAAGGCCCTATCGACCTACCTGAGCTGGCTGAGCGTCAAATCGAAGCTCGCCTTGCAGGTCGTGCTCTGTCTGTAGATTGCGTAGACAAGTTCCCTAAAATGGTGGACTACGTAGTACCAACAGGTATTCGTATTGCTGACACTTCTCGTGTTCGTCTTGGCGCACACGTAGGCGAAGGCACAACAGTAATGCACGAAGGTTTCATCAACTTCAATGCTGGTACAACTGGCGTGAGCATGGTTGAAGGTCGTATCTCTGCGGGTGTTGTTGTAGGTAACGGTTCAGACATCGGCGGCGGCGCTTCTATCATGGGTACTCTGTCTGGTGGCGGTACGATGGTTATCTCTATCGGCGAAAACTGCCTACTAGGCGCAAACGCGGGCCTTGGCTTCCCTATGGGTGACCGTTGTACAGTTGAGTCTGGTCTTTACGTGACTGCGGGTACTAAGGTTCGCATGCTAGATAAAGAAGGCAATGAAGTAGAAATCATTAAAGCTCGCGATCTTGCTGGCGTGTCTGATCTTCTGTTCCGTCGCAACTCAATCACAGGCCAAATCGAGTGCCTAGCGAACAAGTCTGCGGTTGAGCTAAACAGCGAGCTGCACAGCAACAACTAATCTAAGCACTAGATGCTAGATGCTAGATGCTAGATGCTAGATGCTAGATGCTAGAAAATAATAAGCCGCTGGGGTTCAATCCAGCGGCTTTTTTGTATGTTCTGGGAATCATTATTGCCCCATTACCAGTCAGATTTAACAGAATGTTAACATGTATTTACCCTACTAAAAGTAATCCCTTGTCTGTTGGATATTTGCAAGGCAAACTGCTGGGCA
>NZ_AJYZ02000042.1:708117-725492 GCF_000272045.2 Vibrio crassostreae 9ZC13
AACACCACTGGCAATAATATGTGTGAACGCACAACTATTACCGGAACCATTCGTGAGGGTAAGGCTACCCTAAGGCTTACCTACAACGGTACACCGTTAGAGGGCTGGGTTACGGAAAGCGGCGACTTACGTTTATATGCTAAACATCGCCAATGGGATTATCGTTTTTCCGCACATGGCAGTGGCAATAGATTTGATGGCCGATGGCACTTAACCAATGGACCGTGCCAAGGAAGTTGGTTTATAGAAAAGGTCGATGGCAAGTAGGGTTGTTACTACAAGACGCCGTTTAAAATTAACCAGCACAAGGTTCTTTTAGGAGAGATAAGTGATCAGATTAATCGCCGTGTTCATTGTGGCTTTCGGGCTAGGTGCATATGCGAGCTTACATGTTTTGACAGACTATGTTGTGAGCATTGAAGACAGTCATAAAGCTGCGGTGCGGCAAGGTTTTGAAACCTATAAATATGCAAATACAAAAGACCTTGCCCCATTAATTAAAACATCGAACTTGTTAGCTCGTTATAGTGCTTGTGAATTAGAGGGAGATGAAGGCGATGCGATTGCATTAGCCCTGTCTATTAACGCTATTTCTTTTGGGATGTTATCGAAGCAAGCGTCTGACCTCGATCAAGACACCTTTAGGACTGGTTTGATGATGTACGGAAAACTCAAAGACAACGAAAAAGCGTCTGGTCAGTTAACTGAAATACTTACTGCGTACTGTAAAGATAGTCTTCGCTATCTATACGACTGTGAAAAACTTTCTAATTTGTTAGGCGAAGAATGGGATACACAATGGAAGGAAGTGAAACCAGTATGTACCTAAAAATGATTCAACATATACGGCATTTTGCTATGCCGTATTCAGATGTGATTTGAAAACAAAGGACACAATATGGAAGTAAGGTTGGTCAAAGGTTCAGAGCCTAAGTTCGCTGAATCGATCACCAAAACGAATATGGCGAGTTACTATCAAGCTCGTGGAATCGCTTGGGGTCATAGCCAGTTTTTACGCAGCTGGGATGAGCTGGATAACTATGAAATTTATGTGGGGGATCGCCGTATTGGTGTTGTTCGCTTCAGTTACGCTAGTGGTACAACGTTTCTTAGGGACTTGCAGATATTAGCTGACTGTCAAGGTCAAGGTTTTGGCTCTAAGTGTCTCGATTTGGCTATTGAACATGCGAACAATCAAGCATCGGCTCAGTTAGTGTTGCGCGTGTTCAGTGAGAACCCCGCCATTAAGCTTTATCAATCAAAAGGTTTTACTCAGTTGTCTGAAGTGAAAGGGCTCGTTGAAATGGAGCTGCCTTTAGGGTCATCATTGAGAGGGTGTCATGGATAACCGTATCCAACTAAATTTTGTTAAATACTTATTTTCAGAGTTGCTGTTTATTGTTATTGCACTAGGTCTTGTCTATTGGATATCAGACGGTGATCGTTCATCGCTGCTAACCATAGGGCTGATAATTTGTGTTCCTCCATTAATAAAAATTCTAATGTTGTGGTGGAAGCTTCGCGATAGCTCGTTTGAAATCACGAACGGTCATGTACGTTTAAATGGCGTTGCTTGTGATGTGACTTTACAGCGTAGCTTTCTTCCGTTTGAAATTGGCTCATTCATCAAGCTTTCATACACGAAAGGTGCAATGCAGAAACACAATATTTACCTTTCTAAAGGCGCTATGAGCCAAGAAGAATGGCAGCGTGTGTTAGCGTGTCGAACATAGTTCCACGGCTTTAGTTTGTGTTGTGCGTCAGTTTGTATTTCGGATTTGGTTCGTGTGCTAGTATCGCCTTTTTTGCACTGAGCTATCTTATGACTAACGACCATTTCAAAGGCAAATATGAGGTTGAGCTGAAGTATCGACTTAGCTCTAAGTCTGAGTTCTTGAAAACTTTGAACCTAATTCCTCATGAAGTAATGCTGCAAGACAATCAGGAATGTGATTGGTATTTCGATAGCCCCGATAGAAGCTTACAGGCTCGGAACAAAAGCTTGTGTATTCGTACTATGGAGCCGTCGGGCATCAAATTATGGATCGTAAAAGGCCCTGAGCCTGATCGATGTGAAGCGACAAACATCACCGATGCGTCGAATGCTAAGAGCATGCTAGAGAACCTGGGATACGAAGTGATTCTTAAAGCGCAGAAAACTCGCAGTATTTACTTTGTTGGAGAGTTCCATATCACCGTCGATTCTCTTGCGGGTATAGGTGATTTTGCTGAGTTTGCTATCATGACGGACGATGAATCTAAGTTGTCTGTGTATAAAAGTGAGCTTGAGTTGTTAGCCAATAAATTCGGGCTGACTCAATCGGCACTGCAAACTCAGTCTTACAAACAGATGTTCGAAGAAATGAACGCATAGCACAGCGCTCAAGCGTCAGGGAAAGACTATGGACACCATTATCAAACAAGCCATCGAGTTGCGAAAAGAAGAAAAGTATCAAGAGTCGCGTGACTTGTTGGCAACGCTACTCACTGATGAAAACTATGCAGCGAAAGCTCATTTACAGATAGCGTGGTCTTATGACAACCAGGGCAAAGAGCAACAAGCGATTGAGCACTATGTGTTGTCTCTGTCTGGCGTGCTTTCTTCAGTAGAGCGCTTTGATGCGTTGTTCGGTTTGGCGAGTACTTATCGAAGCATTGGCCTTTATGCAGAGGCTTTAGGCTATTTCGAACAGACTATGGCTGAGTATCCTAACTCGATAGAAGTGAAGCCTTTCTACGCGATGTGTTTGTACAATTTAGGTCGCCATAAAGAAGCGACGTCGCTGTTACTTGATCTTTTAGTTTCCACGACGAATAGCGAAGCGATCAAAGAGTACCAACGAGCGATCTCTTTATATGCTCAAGACCTAGATAAAACCTGGTAAGCAGCGCGTAAAGCTCCTTAACTCACATAACAAAAAGCCTAAGCATCGATGTGATACTTAGGCTTCAGGGGATAGCTTTTGTTCTTAAGGAAAGCGTTACGCTGAAAGTTCTTTCCGAACGATCTCTGCGCCAGCACTTAGCGCATTAAGCTTCGCTGAAGCAATGTCGCGAGGCAGGGGAGCCATGCCACAGTTGGTGCAAGGGTAGAGCTTATCGGCATCAACGTACTTAAGTGTTTCTCTAAGAGTGCTAGCCACTTCTTCCGGTGTTTCAATCGAATCGGTAGCTACATCAATCGCACCAACCATCACTTTCTTGCCTCGCACCAGTTCAAGTAGCTCAAGGGGTACATGAGAGTTGTGACACTCTAAAGAGATAATATCGATATTCGATTGCTGCAGCTTAGGGAAGACTTCTTCGTATTGACGCCACTCGGTGCCTAGTGTCTTTTTCCAATCCGTATTCGCTTTGATGCCGTAGCCATAACAAATATGCACTGCTGTTTCGCATTTAAGCCCTTCAATGGCTCTTTCCAAACAAGCAATGCCCCAATCGTTCACTTCATCAAAAAACACGTTAAACGCAGGTTCATCGAACTGAATAATATCAACGCCTGCAGCTTCTAACTCTTTCGCTTCTTCGTTGAGGATCTTCGCAAATTCCCACGCCAGTTTTTCACGGCTTTGGTAATGTGCATCGTAAAGCGTATCTATCATCGTCATAGGCCCCGGCAGAGCCCATTTGATCGGTTGGTCGGTTTGCTGACGTAAGAACTTCGCATCTTCAACAAACACGGATTTCTGGCGAGAAACAGGGCCAACCACTGTAGGCACACTGGCATCGTAACGGTCGCGAATTTTAACGGTTTCACGCTTTTCAAAATCAACACCATTCAAGTGTTCAATGAAGGTCGTTACAAAGTGCTGACGTGTTTGTTCGCCGTCACTTACAATATCAATGCCTGCTTGCTGTTGCTCGTGCAGAGAGACACGCAGCGCATCTTGTTTGCCGTCTGTGAGTTCGTCACCTTGAAGTTTCCATGGCGACCAAAGCGTCTCTGGTTGTGCAAGCCAAGACGGTTTCGGCAAGCTGCCCGCTGTTGAAGTCGGTAATAGTGTTTTCATAATAATATTGCCTATCCTTGGGTGGTTTGAGAGCGCAATAGACGATTAAAGTGCGTAATTTGCCGACCAGTTCTCTAGAACTGATTGGTATGGCTTAATGAACTTCTCTTCTGCGAATTTACCTTGTTCAACAGCTAGCTGGCTTCGTTCTTCACGGTCGTACACGATTTGAGTCAGCGAGTGATCCAAGTTTTTCAAGTTTGGTTGGTAACAGTTACCCGCAACCGCGTTCGCGTTGTAAATCTCAGGTCGGTAGATTTTCTGGAACGTACCCATGGTACTGATGGTGCTGATAAGCTCTAGGTTAGAGTAATCGTTCAGCAGATCACCAAAGAAATAGAAGGCCAAAGGTGCAACACTGTTAGGCGGCATGAAATAACGAACCTGTAAGCCCATCTTTTTGAAATATTGTTCAGTTAAAGAAGACTCATTTGGTTGGTATTCAAAACCTAATACTGGGTGTTGGTTTTCAGTGCGGTAATAGGTTTTATTATCTGACACGCTTAAGCAAATAACAGGTCGTTTATTAAAGTTCTTTTTGTAAGCGTCAGAGTTAACGAAATATTTAAAAAGCTTACCGTGTAAGTCACCAAAATCTTCTGGAATGCTGAATTTATCTTGGCCTTTATTATGATCCAATAGACGTACGCTAAAGTCATAATCTCGAACATAAGAAGAGAAGTTATTTCCGATAATGCCTTCAATACGCTCGTTAGTTTTACGGTCTACAATATTGGTTTTCAGCACTTCAATTGAAGGGAATGCTTCGCCGTTGCTTTCAATATCCATATCAACAGAAATGATTTCAAGCTCAACAGAGTAGCGGTCGCCCTTAGGGTTATCCCAGTGCGCTAACGCGTTGAAACTGTTATCGATCATTTGTAGTGCATTGCGTAAGTTCGCTTGACGGCTGTCACCGCGAGCCAGGTTAGCAAAGTTGGTAGTGATACGCGTGCTGTCTGCAGGCTGGTAGTTTTCGTCGAGGCTAATGCTCTTAATCGTAAAATTAAATTCTTTATTCATGCTGATTTGGTATCCCAATTTTTTTTCTGATTCTCTCGGTCTTTAGTATTAAAACGGCTTTTATTTTTTGCTTGTGACCGGATTAAGAATCGAAGGCTATGCTGTCTGAAATTAATGCTTAGTAGAATTAATGTCGTATAAAGTTAATCGCTTAAGGTTTTTATACGTTGATAGGTTGACCATTAACAATGGTATTACTTCACATTCAACATGAGGAATATTCATGATCTATTCTGTTTGAATATTTTAGTCGGTGTCAGTTATATTAATTAGCTTGATGGAAATATAGCCACATTAATAGTGTGTTATTTAAGATAATTAATTTAATTAAGAGATGGATGAAATGAGTGAATTGCTGTTGTTGATTTTCTACTGTGCGTTACTAGGCAGTGGTGTTGGTTTTCTTGCCGGGCTTTTGGGCATTGGTGGAGGGCTGATCATTGTTCCTGTGTTAAGCAGCATTTTACTGTATTTAGAAGTTCTACCGTCTGACCAAGTTGTTGTCGCTGCGATTGCGACCTCACTGGCCTCGATTCTATTTACTTCAACGTCTTCTGCGCTCGCTCACCACAAGAACGGCAACGTGCCTTGGGACTTGGCACCTTGGATCATGTTGGGTGTTGCTCTAGGTGCTTTGGTTAGTGGTTTTATGGCGGCGTTATTACCTGAAAAGGTTGTTCGTATCGTGTTTGCTGTGAGCGTGGTTCTTATCGCAATTAAGATGTTCTTAAGCAGTAAAAGTGACGCGCCTAAAGAGCGAAAGCTACCGAATAAAGGTGTATTAACGGTTCTGACAACCATTACTGGCGGTTTGTCGGCAATGATCGGGATTGGTGGCGGTGCGTTACTCGTTCCTTTGCTCACGTTCTTTTCGGTCGATATGAAAAAGGCGATTGGCTGTGCGTCTGCGTGTGGCATTGTTATCGCGCTATTCGGCTCTATCGGTTACATAACCTCGGGCAGTAGCCACTTTGCTCTAACTGATGGCTTTGCAGGCTTTGTTTATCTGCCTGCGCTGTTGGGTATTGTGTGCACGTCTTGGTTTACGGCTCCGTTAGGCGCAAAAGCCACCAACCATTTACCGGTTCCAACGATTAAGAAAATCTTCTCAGTACTGCTGGTGGTTATCGCAGCAAGCATGGTTGCTCGTTAATAAAAGATCGTTCAAGTGTGAATATACAGAACAAAAACGAATAAATTGATCAACCACCAATAATTAGAAAAGGGCAGTTTCATAACTGCTCTTTTTTTGTTTATCGGTCTATGCTTATACAGCTATGTACATGAGTATATTGATAAAACCGTTTAGTTATGAACAGTTCACCGCTATAGCTAAATGTATTTTGTTTGATTCAACGGAATGCTATCAATGAGTGATTTATGGATCCTTTAACGCAGGGCGTGTTAGGCGCTTCTTTGTCACAATCGGCCAGCAAAAAACAACATTTGGTTGTTGCTGGGGTATTAGGGCTGCTCTCCGGGTTAGCACCAGATTTGGATGCACTGATTAAGTCTCAAAGTGACCCTTTGTTGGCTTTGGAATTTCATCGACAATTTACCCATTCACTCTTCTTTATTCCCATTGGCAGTTTGATCTGCGCTTTGGTTCTGCATCACCTGATTGCAAAAAAACGTGGGCTTTCTTTCAAACAAAGTTGGCTGTTTTGTGCTCTGGGCTATGGTACTCATGCACTGTTAGACGCTTGTACCACCTATGGCACGCAGTTACTTTGGCCTTTCACCAACGCGCGTTTTTCTTGGAATACCATATCAATCATCGATCCTGTTTATACGCTTCCCATTCTAGTGTTGCTTATGTTTGCGACGTTAAAACGAGCGCCTTGGCTAGCGCGTGTTGCGTTTACTTGGGCGCTAATTTATCCAACATTAGGGATGATTCAGCGAGACAGGGCAGAGGCGATTGGGTGGCAATTAGCGCAAGAAAGGCAACACACACCGATTCGATTAGAGGCAAAACCAAGCTTTGCGAATATCTTGGTTTGGAAAGTGGTGTACGAAACAGAGGCTCATTACCATGTAGACGCAGTGCGGGTTGGCACATCGGTAAGCACGTATCCCGGAGAGTCGATTGCGAAGCTGAATGTTAGCAGGGATTTACCTTGGCTTGACACGGACTCTCAACAAGCCAAAGACATAGAACGTTTCCGCTGGTTTTCAAATGGTTATATCGCTCAGGACCCAACAGACGAGCTGCGTATTATCGATGTCCGATATTCAATTGTACCAAATCAAATGAAAGCACTATGGAGCATCAAGCTATCAAAAGCAGTTGATGCAAACGCGCATGTAAAATACGAAACTCATAGAGACAACACGCCAGAATCGAGACAGACCTTTTTCGATATGCTCACTGGTGATAAATGACCGAGTTCTGAAAAGTAAAAAGGCTGAGTCAGATAATCTGCTCAGCCTTTTCTATTCCTTTATTTAACAGGTCGATGTCACATTGATTTACATCACACATATCAATAAAACCCATAATGCTTACATTTATAAATGTAATGTATACCTCCATTCATTTTTTGATTACTTTCTAAGTTTAGTTGGTTTTTATCCAATTAAACAGAGTGTTATATGATAAATAGAATAATAACACTAAGTGGCGTTGCATTACTTTGTTCAGCGAGTGCGCATGCGCAAATGCAAAATGGAAGTTTTGAAAACTGGGAAGGAAACGTACCATCTGGTTGGAGTGTGATTGACTCCGGCATTGCACTTTCGCTCTCTACCGATCCTGTAAATAATGGCAGTTTCTCAGCACAAGTAACAGTGAATACAAGTACTCAAAGTAATACCGACTTTCTTCAAACGATACGTGTTGAACAAGGGAAAACTTATGATTTCTCTGTCGATGTTTACCACACGGAAGGCAACGTGAAAGCTCGCCTTTTTGTTGATGGCTATTTAGGTTACTCGAATAATGGTTTAACGAATCAGTGGCAAGCATTGACTCACTCGTACAGCGCTACGAGCACTAAAGATATCGTTGTGGGCGTACGATTTTATGATGATGCAGGTTTTGATAGTTCGGAAGTGGTGTATTTAGATAACTTTCAGCCTACGGAGACTCCACCAACACAAAGCTGCAATGACACAAGTGCCGCACTCACGCTAGTTACGGATAACTATGGTTCTGAAACTAGTTGGTCTCTCAAAAACTCAGTTTCTCAAAATCTTTATTCTGGTTCAGATTATAAAAATAACACCATCAATGAAGTGGAAATGTGTTTAGCGGATGGTAACTACACCCTAGAAGTCTCAGATTCTTATGGAGATGGAATGTGCTGCAGTGTGGGGAATGGTTCATACAGTTTGTCGGTAAATGGAACCGTTGTGGCATCTGGTGGTGATTTCCAAGCAAGTCAGAGTACAGAATTTTCGATTGGTGGTTCAACTGCACCACCAACTGAACCTCCAGTGTTAGGTGAGTATTACAAAGACGCTGAAGGAAAAGTGGGCTTTGCGTTAAAAACGGCCTTATATCAAATTATTGATAATCATAGCAGTCAGGGTTACGCCGCTATTTGGAGGTTGGTGTCTGAGGCTGACCTAGACGCATACTATGACACTGATGAGTCGATTCCCGATATGTATTCGGAGAAACCTTCAAGCTCAGATTCAATCCAATTTACTAAGGTTGCGGATCAATGTGGTCAATACAGCAAAGAAGGTGATTGCTACAACCGTGAGCACTCATTCCCGAAAAGCTGGTTTGGTGGGAAAGTCGAGCCAATGAACTCTGACGGTCACCATTTAATTGCCACTGATGGCTAAGTTAACTCGAAACGTAGTAATTGGCCATTTGGTGAGGTGAGTAGCGCGACATACACATCAAGCAATGGTTCTAAGTTAGGCAGTGCAGCGAACTCTCTTGGTTATGTGGGTATACGGTGTTTGAGCCAATTGATGAGTTTAAAGGTGATTTTGCAAGAGCATATTTCTACATGGCAACACGCTATGAAAATGAAATCGCTAATTGGGAAGGGAACTCTACAAGCTCTGATGCCGTTCTGGATGGAACCAATACAACTGTTTTTGAACCTTGGCTACTTACTATGCTAAAGCGTTGGCATTCTGAAGATCCAGTATGCCAAAAAGAAATCGACCGAAATAAGGCGGTACATGATTTTCAAGGGAATCGTAATCCGTTTATTGACCATCCAGAGTTTGTCAGCCAAATCTGGGGAAATTAATCGGAATATAACCACCATGACAATGGCTTGATGATTATTGAGTTGAGCCCAACCCTTTGTTTGGGTTCTTTTATTGAGAGGCATTATAGAGCATGCTTTTAAATATTTGAAAAAGCATATTGTCATGAAGGTCACGTATACTTTTCAGTGGTCTGCACCATCAATACAGGGCGCTACGTTAAGCGACTTTCCATACCTTTAGTTATCTCTGAATTGTTAATTTAGGGGAAACTGTAGCTCATTTTGCCCCTTTTCAATTCAGGACATTTTTCTATCAAATTATGTGGAAAGTCGTTTGACCTACATTTTCTAATCAGTGTGGTGTCTACTGTTCTGGGTTTCTGCCGACATCCTTTCTGAATAAGTTTTTGCTTTAGCTCGCGATAAATTTTGACGTAATTTGTTACATATAGCTGTCTGAGCACGTTGATCTGTAAACTCACTCATTGCTATTTTACATGTAACTAACTGATTGCGATTGCGTATTGATATTGATAACTAATGGTTACAAATTTGTTATAGCAAAGCCGTGTTGATATTGGCTACTATTTGAACAACCAAGGAGGTGTGTATGAGACGATTCGAGAACATACTTTTTGCAACACAAGGTCTGCCTGGCCACAGTGACGCTCTGGGTCAAGCGATTAGAATAGCGGCTAACAATCACGTTCCAGTTTCGGGCCTGATTGCCTGTCCTGACTTTCCTACCGATCTCGTTCAATATCAACAAAGCTATGAACAGTCTTTACATGATTCGCTTCAGCAGAGCGTAAAAAATTTGCTTGAAGACCTGGCTATTTCTGAAGAGCAGGTGCCGTTTCCCCTGAGAGTTAAAAGCAGTGAAAATCCGGCGGTTTGTATCATCCAAGAAGCGATGCTGAATCATAATGACCTGATCATTAAAGAGGCTGAACCACTCAGTGAAGGGGCGGAAGGCTTTAAAGCGATAGACATGACTTTATTGCGTAAATGTCCTTGTCCAGTATGGCTGCATCGACCAATATTTAAACCACGAGACAAACGACGTATTGCGGTTGCGGTCGATCCCTTGGCTATCAACGATGAGCAGCAGGCACTATCGTGTCGATTGTTAGAGCTCTCTCGTTCGATTGCGGATACCTGTGATAGCCGATTACACATTATCTCTTGTTGGGAACATTATTTAGAGAACTACCTCGACAATCACGTTTGGATTCAAGTTGATGAGGCTCAGCTGTCTGTCGAGGTTTCTAAAGAGAAAGCGCGTCACGAACAAGCCTTGCAGCAATTAATTGATGACTCAGGTATTGCTGGTGAGGTGGTTGTTCATCACCTGCATGGTAAACCGGACGATAAAATTCCGGAGTGTGTTGATGAGGCAGAGATTGACGTGTTGGTCATGGGAACCTTAGCCCGAACCGGTATTTCTGGTTATGTGATTGGCAATACTGCCGAGAATATTCTTCAATCAATTAATTGCTCCTTAGTGGCAATGAAACCAGAGGGATTTATATCTCCAATCAAGTAACAAATTGATCTCGAAAAGCGGAAATAGCAATACTGAAGTAAGCGTGCACACGACAGACTAATAACTTCTTAGTGGAGGGTAGTATGAAGAAACTATGTCCTATTTGCCAAACTGAAATGCTTGAGCGCTCTCACATTTATGCATGCCCGAGAAACGATATCGGAGACTGCTCCTACGACGCACTGAGTGCAGTGAATGAAGAGTCGAGTTTTTTATTTGACCAGAGCAATTCCCATAGTGACATGCATTCTTATGTCGTTCTCGACAGCAAATAATTTGAACCAGTGGGATCTATCTATATTGGAATGGATGATCGTGACTTAATTTTAGCGGTCTTATTCAAAGCCTTCGTAAACTAGATAATCCGTTCACATGCCTTGCTCGGATTATCTTCCTGATGCCCAAATCAACAATGTGGTTGAAGCATGAAGTATCAGGAGAAGGCTTTTTTCCTTCGATTCTATGAGTCCCCATACACGCGTGAACGTAACGAAATGGATGGCGATATTGAATAGTGTAATAGGAAAAAAACACACAACAGGTTCAAAAGATCATTCTTTGATTCTCATGATTTTTCCTGTTCTACCCATGGTCATTTTCTTCTTGCTCATCAGTTGGTATGAGCCGGGAGGCGTGAGTTGGCAAACGAATTGGGTTCCTAGTTTAGATGTAAACCTGAGCTTCAAGTTGGATGGGTTATCTTTCCTGTTCGCGTGTTTGATCAGTGGTATCGGTGCATTGATCCAGATTTATGCACTGGCATATCTCAAGGGGGATTCGTCTCGATTCTCTTTTCACCTCTATCTGACGCTGTTTATGTTAGCGATGTTAGGTGTTGTCACGAGCGACAATATTCTACTCCTTTTTGTTTTTTGGGAACTTACCACCATAACGTCGTATCTTTTGATTGGCTTTAATCACGAGAAAGATAAATCCCGCAAGAACGCATTTCAATCTCTCATTGTCACTGGCGCTGGTGGCTTAGCGTTATTAGCAGGTTTGATACTGTTGGGTGAAATGGCTGGCAGCTATGAGATAAGTACCATCGTCGCGCAAAGTACGCTGATTGCACAACATGAATGGTTCCTGCCTTCGCTGGTTCTGGTTTTGCTCGGTGCGTTCACCAAATCGGCGCAGTTTCCATTCCACTTTTGGTTACCTAATGCAATGGCAGCGCCAACGCCAGTGAGCGCTTATCTTCACTCGGCCACTATGGTGAAGGCTGGGGTGTATTTGCTTGCCCGTGTTTCACCTATCTATTCACACAACGATATTTGGTTTTACACGCTCGGCATTTTTGGTGGCTTTACCGCTATATGGTGTGCGTTATTAGCGCTCAAGCAAACTGATTTGAAGTTGATGCTGGCATACAGCACGAATGTTGCCTTAGGTAAATTGGTATTGTTGATTGGTATGGGTACTGAGCTTGCGATGATGGCCGCGCTGCTGTTTGTCTTGGCTCACTCGTTCTACAAAGCCGCGCTGTTCATGGTGGTGGGTAATATCGATAAGGCAACGGGAACGCGTGACATTCGAATGTTGTATGGTTTGAAAACAGCGTTAACACTCAGCCTCGTAGCCGCAATCATCGCTGCTCTGTCGAAATCGGGCGTGCCACCATTACTCGGGTTCTTGAGCAAAGAGTACATGTACAAATCCGGTCTGGAGGTGAGCGTCATCCTTACCGTTATCTTCCTTGTGGTTAACGTCATTATGGTGGCGTTGGCGTTGGCGCTGATCGTGAAACCTTTCTTCGCGACTTATGAAGGTAATCCAACGCCAGCCAAGAAAGTGGAATCCAGTAAAGGGCTTTGGCTGCCAGCAATGTTGCTTGCCATTGCCAGTGTGCTTGCGCCGGTGCTTGGTTTAGATTGGATCAACAACAATGTGGTTATTCCGGGGGTTTCGTCGAGCTTGCCTGACTCAGCACCACAAGCAGCCAAGCTTTGGCAAGGCGTGAATTTGCCGTTGGTGCTGAGTGTATTAACTTTGTTACTCGGCTTTGTTTTATATCGAGTCTACCCAAGGCTGTTGGTGGGCGGACAACGTGAAGGGGCCGTGGTGCCAACAGCCGAATCCGTTTTCGACAAAATTATGGCAGGCATGATGCGGTTAGCTAAATGGCAAACGCAGTTATTACAGCAAAAGCGCTTAAGTTATTACGTGTTGCTGTTCTATATTGTGCTCGCTGGATTACTGTTAAGCAGTCCGTTAGTGATCCCACGAGCTCGATTTGCTGCATTAACGGACATTAATTTCTACGAGGTAAGCATTGCACTGCTACTTATCGCTGCTGCCTTAGTCTGTACCTTTACCAAGTCTCGTTTGTTGGCGGTATCTGCGCTTGGTGTTGTGGGCTTTATGACCACTTTAGTCTTTATGATTTACAGCGCGCCAGATGTCGCGAAAACCTTATTGCTGGTTGAAACCTTGATGGTTGTATTTGTGGTGCTGTTGATACGTCACATTCCGGGCTTAATGACGGTGCCGCAACATCCTATTCGCCGAAAGTTGCTGCACGCGGCGATAGCTGGTGTGATTGGTATCTCGGTAACGGCGTTGTTGATCAATATCACCGCCCAACCTTTAGATGCCACTCTGGCTGATTTCTTCGCAGAAAACAGTGTTCCCGGCGGACATGGACGCAACATCGTCAACGTGATTTTGGTTGATTTTCGAGCCTTCGATACGTTGGGTGAGGTAATCGTGGTCGTGATGGCTGGTATCGCTGCGGTGAGTTTGTTGAAAACGCACTATCACAAACGTAATCGTATCCATTCCCTTATTTTTGCCACTACTGCACACATCGTTGCAGCGCTGATGTTGGTGTTTTCACTTTACTTATTGTTGCGTGGACATAACGAGCCGGGTGGTGGTTTCATCGGTGCGCTGATTGCTGTAATTGGTTTTGCGTTACTGATGTTTGCAGAGTCGCCAAAGTACGTTCGGGATCGTTTGTATTTCGCGCCATTTAGCATTGCTCTATTTGGTATTTTCTTAAGCTTCGTGGCTGGCCTGATGAGCTTTGCTTTCAATTTGCCGTTCTTAACCGGTTTGTGGTGGAAAGATATTCTACCGCTCGGCACACCGCTGATATTCGACGTCGGTATTTACCTCGCCATCATTGGTGGCGTGATGGGGATGTTGTTACGTGTGAATGAGGAGTTGGATTGATGGAAATACTATGGAGTCTCGTGGTCGGTGTGTTTGTCGCGGCTGGTGTCTATCTTATGCTTGAGCGACACATCTTGCGTCTATTATTCGGTTTGATCTTATTGAGTAGTGCCGTGAACATCGCGATTTTCACTGCCGGACGTTTAACGCCCGGACTACCGCCTTTGATTGATGCGAATTCACAATTACCACCGGAAGGTGCGGCAAACCCGCTTCCTCAAGCTTTAATTCTGACTGCCATTGTGATTGGTTTTGGCTTGTTGGTGTTCGCGTTGATGCTGTTTTACCGTGCATATTCAGAAGCGGGCTCGGCCGATGTTGATGCGATGCGACGTTCTGAGGAGGATGAATGACGACGATTTGGTTGACGTTACCCGCAGTGATTTCGCTTCTTACCGCTGTCGCCATCTTCTGCGCGAAGCGTAACAACGCGCTGGCGGATGCGATAAGTGGCACAAGCGCATTGGCGACTTTGGTGATTGCAGCATTGTTGACGCACGATGTCATCAACGGCGGTCCGCAAGCAGTGGCGTTTGGTCAGTGGGCGGCACCATTTGGCATTGTTTTTGTGGCGGATTATCTTGCCGTCGCCATGGTGATGGTGACGGCCATTATTGGTGTAGTGAGCGTGTTCTACGCCATGGGCGATCTGCAAGAAAAGGCATCTTACGGCACATTTCATGCGCTGATGCATATCTTGTTGGCCGGCGTGTATGGTGCGTTTCTTACCGGAGATATTTTCAACCTCTATGTGTGGTTCGAGGTGATGTTGATAGCATCGTTTGGTTTGATGATCTTAGATGGATCAAAGCAACAAGTGGATGGAGCAGTGAAGTACGTGATGCTCAATCTAATATCGACCTTGGTCTTCTTGCTCGCGATTGGCTTACTCTACGGTGCAACAGGGACTTTGAACCTCGCGGATTTACACGCCAAAGCCGCACTGATTCCGTCTGACACCAAAACTTTGCTCGCGGCACTGTTCCTATTCGCGTTTGCGATAAAAGCGGCGTTGTTTCCCGTTTTTGCTTGGCTACCTGCTTCTTACCATACATTGCCAAGCGCCGTTGTCGCACTGTTTGCTGCGTTGCTGACCAAGGTTGGAGTGTATGCGCTGATTCGTGTGTTCACTTTGATTTTTCCGCTATCAGAAAGTGGTTGGCAGCCAACTCTGATGTGGGTGGCGGGGCTTACGATGTTAACTGGTGTATTGGGGGCCGCGAGCCAATACGACATTAAAAAAATTCTCTCTTTCCATATCATCAGCCAGATCGGTTATATGATCATGGGATTGGCGATCTACACGCCGCTCGCCATTGCGGGTGCGATTTTCTACATCGTGCACCACATCATTGTGAAAGCAAATTTGTTCCTGATTGGCGGCTTTATCGAGCGTAACTATGGCTCGGGCAAACTTGGGCAATTAGGCGGAGTCTACAAAGCCATGCCTTGGCTAGCTTTCTTGTTTCTCATTCCTGCATTCTCTTTAGCGGGGTTTCCACCTCTGTCGGGTTTCTGGGGCAAGTTCCTTGTCATCAAATCTAGTTTGCAAACCGAGTTGTATTGGCTTGCAGGGGCCGCGCTCTTAGTGGGTCTGTTAACGGTGTTCTCGATGACCAAGATCTGGAACGAGGTGTTTTGGAAAAAGCCTCAGCAAACACTCAAAACTCAGCCAATGAACAAGTACACAAAAGGATTGTATTGTGTGCCAATAGCCACATTGACCACGTTAAGTCTGATTATCGGTTTGGCAGCCGAGCCGTTTTACCAATTTTCAGTGCAGGCAGCAGAACAGTTGATTGAGCCCCAAGCCTACGTAAAAGCGGCTCTTGGAGAGAGTGCATTGGCTGACAGTGCAATAGGTGACAGCGAAATAGCTGAACACGTGGCATTGAATTCATCGGGAGGGAGCCAATGATTTATCTATTTTTGAACTTGTTTCTTGCCTTAGCGTGGATGCTGCTAAACGGCAACTATACAGGCACGAACTTCATTCTTGGTTTTGTGGTTGGCTTTTTGGCGTTGCGACTCAGTCAACCGTTTGGTTTGAAAAACAGTTACTTCCGACGCTTCCGTGCTTTTGTTGGCCTGTTTCTTTTCTTCTGTTACGAGATGGTGATCTCGGTAGCCAGAGTCGTCTGGGATGTGGTCACGCCAACCCATTTGAGTGATCCAGATATCGTGTATGTCCCGTTAGATGTTGAGTCAGATTTAGAGATCTCTTTACTCGCAAACATGGTTTCTCTTACTCCGGGAAGCTTGAGTTTAGATGTTACACCAGATAAGAAGCACATGGTTGTGCACGCGATGTTTGCACCCGATCACGAAAAGGTTATTCGAGAAATCAAAGACGGTTTAGAAAAACGGATTTTGGAGGTGACGCGTGACTGATGGATTAGAAATCGGTATCTGGTTACAGATGAGCATCACGTTCGCTTATATCGGACTACTGCTCAGTATCTTGATGGCATTCATTCGCTTGGTGCTCGGTCCAACCTTTGCCGATAGAGTGGTCGCGCTTGATCTGATTTCATTCGTGACGGTGGGCTTTATTGCTGTTTATACCCTAGATAGCGGGCAGCAACCCTTGTTGGATATTGCTATTACACTCGGTCTAGTGGCCTTCCTAGGAACCATCGCGTTTGCCAGGCTTATCTTTAAAAGAAAAGGAGAGGTGTAATGGACACTATCGTTGGGATTTTACTTTGTCTTGGAACCTTATTTACGCTCATCGCAAGTCTTGGGATCTTACGAATGCCCGATCTCTACACACGAATGCACGCCGCGACTAAAGCGGGTACGGTGGGCTTAGCATCATTGTTATTAGCGGTGGCGGTGGCCATGCCAGAAATCACGGTGATTTCACGAGTGATTGGCACAATGTTGTTTATCTTCATTACCGCTCCGGTAGCAGCACACTTGCTGGGGAAAGCGACCCGAGAAAGTGGTTATCAAATCTGGAGAAACGACAAATAGCGTGGTCTTTCACTTTATGTAAATGTTGTTTCATTTGGTAACCATGAAACTACGCAATCATAACGTGAGCAGATCAGGATGTTATTTTTGCTTTTCGGTGGATAAACCTAATTTCGACCGCCCCTGCAAGAGCATTTAAGATTCTCCACTCCTTTCTCAGCTGAGTTGTCGCTCCGCCACTGCAGTGGAGGCTCGCAATATCTAGGGTAATTCTTGAATGCTAATTTAGCAAAGTCACTGACACAGAATTGTTCAGAAGTGCGCTGACGGGGCATGTAACACGAAAATGCCCCATTACCAGTCAGAGTTAACAATGTTAACATGTATTTGCCCTACTAAAAGTAATCCCTTGTCTGTTGGATATTTGCAAGGCAAACTGCTGGGCAAAAGTTCGAAAACACTCTGAATGTCTAAAAATCGCCATATTTTTCGAAACTAGGGATTTTATATCATTGGCTTTTCGGTTTCGGT
>NZ_AJYZ02000043.1 GCF_000272045.2 Vibrio crassostreae 9ZC13
CTCTGAGACAGGTGCTGCATGGCTGTCGTCAGCTCGTGTTGTGAAATGTTGGGTTAAGTCCCGCAACGAGCGCAACCCTTATCCTTGTTTGCCAGCGAGTAATGTCGGGAACTCCAGGGAGACTGCCGGTGATAAACCGGAGGAAGGTGGGGACGACGTCAAGTCATCATGGCCCTTACGAGTAGGGCTACACACGTGCTACAATGGCGCATACAGAGGGCAGCAAGCTAGCGATAGTGAGCGAATCCCAAAAAGTGCGTCGTAGTCCGGATTGGAGTCTGCAACTCGACTCCATGAAGTCGGAATCGCTAGTAATCGTGAATCAGAATGTCACGGTGAATACGTTCCCGGGCCTTGTACACACCGCCCGTCACACCATGGGAGTGGGCTGCAAAAGAAGTGGGTAGTTTAACCTTTCGGGGAGGACGCTCACCACTTTGTGGTTCATGACTGGGGTGAAGTCGTAACAAGGTAGCCCTAGGGGAACCTGGGGCTGGATCACCTCCTTATACGAAGATAT